>OX638377.1:0-4800000 GCA_951813615.1 uncultured Latescibacterota bacterium
CAGGCTGGGACTGGGAATGAAGTTACCGCAACGACGCTCACGCTGATTGACGACGACAAGCTAACGAGGAACTTGAAGCTCCGGTTTGATCCGGGTAGCCTGAATAAGGAAGACGAGGAACACAACGTCGATGTGATCGTTTACGTCGATGGAGCCCGTTTGGCGAGTAAGCATTCATTCGACGTAGTTTTTAAGAATACCGTCGGAGACGACCTGAATGATCTGTTTGATCAAACTAAGGCAACTCTAGATGCCGCTACCGACAAAAATATCTTGGTGCGCGACTCGGAGTATCGGTCGACTACGGCCAAGATAAATCTCAGTCGGAGAAAGAAGGAAGCGAAGGGGACGATTACCTTCGATCCCTTTAATGTTCCTGGCCATGCCGCGATCGAGGCTGCTTTTTCATCGACTGAGGTGGGTAGGATTGGTGCCCTCCCCAATGCCCTTGTCTTTGGCGAGGCCGAGCCGTCAGTCGGTGTCGCCGTTGATGGCGTATTCCCCGCCAATTCGTCTGATGGCGTATACCATCTTGATCGGTTCGCGGGAGACACTGAGAACAGGATACCTGAAGTTGATTCCCGCAACTTCCTGATAGCCAAAGGTATCGACCTAAACTCTGATGGCGATACGGGCGATGTAATCATCTTGACGGCCGATGGGACGCCGGTGGATAACACTAAGCTGCCTCGACTACCCGATGGAACTGTCGATCCGACCGATCCGAGTTCTTACTACTTGAAGAATCCGTCTATTGGCAGGCTGACGGAAAAGAACCTAAACCTCGACTTCGACGGGGATGGCACCATAAGAACACCGCCAAGGGCAACTACCGGTGAGCGAGGGTACACCTTCACCGATGTTTCCGAAACCGGAACAGATGACGCATCAGGAGCAGTGGTTTCGGAACTATCGCTAGGCATCGACTTAGATAACGATGGTGTTTTGGACCCAGCAGCCAACTTTATCTTGAAGGATGAGGATGAGGATGATCCCGCCACCGCCGACCTTTATGACGATGACAATGTAGTAACCTCTCTTGTAGAAAAAGAGGCGCTCTTCGGGGTTATGGTCCGGGCCGGTTTCTTTGAGGTCAAAGACTTGCCTTCGCAGATTGTGAAGACGGTTGCGATCGTTCCTAACTCGATGCGCGAAGAGGAAGGGACGCGGACGTTTGATGTAAATATTACTTTGACGCGTAAAAGACCTGAGCCCTCGATTTTGAGGTTTGAGATTGAGGATGGGACTGAGAGCGATACGGAGTGTGGCGATTGTGCTGGGGTTCGCGATATAGATTACACGGCCGATATCGAGCCTCTCACTATTCCGGCGAATACGGAGACGGGGTCTACGACGATCACAGTTACCTCCAAGGACAACGATGTGGAGGATGAAGCGAAGATTTTCCAGTTGAAAGCTAGTCTTGGCCAGGAAACGCCTGCTACAACCTTATTCACGATCTCGGATGACGAGTTGCCTTCTACTAAGGTGACGCTGACCGCCGCTCCTGGCGCAGTAACGTCGGGCGAGGGTGAGCAAGAGGTTGCGATCACAGCGACTCTGAACGGGAAAGTGTTTGACGAGGACCTGACGTTGACTTTGATCCTCGACCACAATCGCGAGAGTCCTACCCGTACTACGGCGGAGCGCGATATAGACTTCGACGCAAGTGTTGCTCCGCTGAAGATTGAGGCCGGCGCAGTATCTGGTACGTCAACGGTCTACGTTACGGGCATCCCGAAAGCTACGGGAGATTTGAAGATCGGCTTGACCGCTCTAGAGACCGACAGACACGAAGACGGTACTAGGATTCTCAAGGTAAAGAATGAGGATGAAGAAGATATCGTCCTTGATGGAGTGGCGGTCACGCTGAAGCCTGCTCCGGTTGAAGATACGGAGGAGGCCGAACTTGGGCTAGCAGACCTATCGATCACGGCCTACAAGTTCACGGCAGGTCTGCCGGTGGAAGAGGAACTGCCGGAAGCTGAGGGTGCCAGTGCCACTGCGCGGTATAGCGTCTCCTCCAACCTGCCCGCTGGCTTGGTGTTTAACGCAGCCACGCGGACGATTGAGGGTACGCCGACTGCGGACACAGAGGCGGTCGAGATCGTTTATACTGTGCTTGACGGCGAGAACAACGCGGCAACGCTATTCACTGTTGAGATTGCTCCGGAGCCGCCTCCCACGGTTACAGTCAGTAAGGTGGAGTTGAGTCAGACTTCGGTCCGCGAAGGTGCTGAGACGGTGACAATCTCGGTCAAAGCTACCTTGGCGGAAGCCGCTACGATTGCCGAGACGATCGAGTTCACGCTTGCAGATTCCGACGCAGGCGAGGACGCCACTCGCGATGTGGATTTCAACGCGACCTTGGGTGGTAATGTTCCCATTGAGGTCGGCGCGACCCAAGCGACCACGACGCTGACGCTCACGGCCATCGACAACAGTGAGCCGGATGGCAACAGGTTCCTCGCCGTGCAGGCTAAAGGATCCGGTGGTTCGGCATCGGCGGACATCAAGATCGCCGATGACGAGACCACTAGCACGTCCGTCTTGCTGTCAGCTAACCCGAATACGGTAGCTGAGGACGGCGGTCTGACCGATGTTACGATCACCGCGTCCTTGGACGGCAAGGTGCAGGATGCCGACGTGGAGGTAACGGTCTCCATTGATGCTTCTTCGTCAGCGACGCGCGATGAGGACTACGTGGCTCTGTTTGTTGATGTTGGTCCTCCGGAACGGACTGTTGAGCCGGTAGTTACGATCCCGGCTAACTCGGTATCTGGTTCGATAGTCTTGCGCCTCAACCCGGCTAGCGACGGCGAGGAAGAGGGCAACGAGTCGATCACGCTGACTGGTTCGGCTGATGACTTGGATAGCGGTTCGGCAACCATAACGCTCGCCGATCCTGCGATGATGGATGACGACACGATGCCGCCTCTCATGTTTGCCGAGGGCACCATGATCGACGACATCATGGCCACCGCTGGTACGGAGATCTCGGTTGAACTGCCGGCAGCAGAGGGCGGTTCGGGCGACATCACCTACAGCGTCTCCGAGTTGCCTGCTGGCCTGTCGTTTGCCGATTCCACGCGGACGATTTCGGGCACGCCCGAAGCCGCAGGTACCACTGAGGTCACCTACACGGCGACCGACGGCGACGGAACCACCACCGAGAAGACCTTCTCCATCGTGGTTAACCCGGCGTTGGACTTTGGCGACTTGGGTGGGTTGTTCGGTGCGCTCAATGGCGGTGCTGGCAAGGCCAATCCCGCGTCTGAGCACGATAGTGGTACCCACTGGGTCCGTGACGAGGCGATTAGTCCAATACAGGTACCAGACGACGCCACGTTGCAGCAGTTGGGAGGGGGGACCCCGCCTTATACTATTACTATCACGGGGCTCCCCGCCGGCGTAGTGTTTGACGACGCCACGCGGAGGATTGAGGGTACGCCCTCCGCGATCGGTGAGACCATAGTCTTGATCGTGGTTACGGACGTTAATGGCGCGAGTGCTCCACTGCCGCCGTTCGCCATCGAGGTAGTGCTACCTCCGTTGGGTGCTCCCAGCAATTTGGTGGTCCAAGACTACGCCGGTGCTGACGGCAGTGGTGACCAAGGCGGTTTTGTCCTGCTGACTTGGGACCTGTCCGAGCACCACGCCGAGATCAACGGCTATCGCATCTTCCGCGAAATGCCCGTGCTGGGCAATGAAATGGTTCCTTGGGCCATGGTAGATGCCGTGCCGGGTGTGGGAAGCGGTGTTGCTATCGTCGCTACACTCGACAACGTCGCCACCAATTACGAGATTCACGCCGAGCGCGGTGACCAAACCACGCTCAATGCTAAGGCCGTGTTCGTCAACGCTGAGAATCCCTATGAGTTGATGGCTGAGACGCTGGCGGCCAGCAGGGAAGCGGCTCAAGCCGGTGATGCGCCGGTGTTCGCTACGCTGCTGCCGGAAGCACTCGCCTACGCTCAGGGGGGCGTGGTTCCGAGGCTGAACTTGGTCGAAGGCGTGTTGTACTCGGCTCGTGCCAGGACGGAAGAACCGGTTCGCGCCATCGACAATATCGCGCCGTTGGCCGTGCCGGCGTTCAGCGTCTTGGATGCGCCCAACGATCAGGGCAGCCGCATCGCCCTGACGTGGACGCTCTCGCCGTCTGACCGGGTCTTGCAGGATGTTGTTGCCGGGGCCATTGGTCCGCTCGGAGCTGAGCCGGTCGTCGGCGTCTATGGCTACAGCATCTATCGCCGCGCCGCGGGCGAAGACGAGTTCGTCCTAGTCGGGCAGGTCGATGCAGGCGTTACGGCCTTTGTCGATGAGACGGCGCTCAATGGCGTGCGCTACACCTATCAGGTGCGGGCCTACGACTTGGACAACGAGACCGATTCTGTCGAGCATACGGCCATGGCCGTGCGCAACCTCGTGGTGGATAGCGAAGGCCGCACGATCTTCGGTCTGTTCGGTGCCGATAGCAGCATCGGTTTCGATGACTTCTTCATCTTCGCCGACAACTTCGGTCTGACGGCGGAAGACGCCGGGTTTGATTCTGCGTTCGACCTCGCGCCGAACGCGGTGATCGACTTCGACGACTTCTTCGTCTTCGCCGACAACTTCGGTCGCAGCACGGCTGCTGCGGGCAAGCGCGTGCCCACGTTCGCTGGTTTGAATGCGGATGCGCGGATGTATCTGGATGCGCGGACGACCCTGCCGAGTGTGGGTGAGGACTTTGTCCTCGACGTGCGCTTGGCGGACTTCGCCGCGATCAAGGGCTACGGCTTGCAGGTGCAGTACGATGCCAGCATGCTGGAGTTCGTCCAGGTGCAGACCGATCAGCCGCTGGGTGGCAGCGAGTTGGCCACGCCGCAGGTGCTGAGCAACGAAGCCGGCGAGTTGGCGCTGGTCGCCTACGGGGACATGGTCTTCGACGGCGAGTTGGCGTTGAGCTTGGTGTTCCGTCCGACGACGGAGATCGAGAACACGGTCATCGAGATCACCGACAACCAGACGTATGACAGCGAGTTTGGCTTCAACCGTCTGGCGTTGCCGGCTCCGGTGCAGGTGCAGACGCGTCCAGAAGTGTTCGCGTTGGCCAACAACTATCCGAACCCGTTCAACCCGGCGACGACGATCAAGTATGCGTTGCCGCAGGCGGCGGACGTGGAACTGACCGTATATAATGTAGTAGGTCAGCCGGTTCGGACGCTGGTAGCCGAGCATCAGAGCGCAGGTCGCTACGTCGTGGAGTGGGACGCGACGAACGACAACGGGCACAGCTTGTCTTCGGGGATGTATTTCTACCGCTTAGAGGCGGGTGGAGAGTTCCGCGAAGTCAAGAAGATGCTGCTGCTCAAGTAAGCACCCACTGCACAGCGAGTTAGTGAAATGGGACCTCAAAGCCTCAAATTGGGGTCCCATTTTCACTATGTAAAACAGGTTCATAAATAGAAGGAGAAGCAACTATGCAGAAAAGCGTGCGCAAGACGTTTCCTCTTGCCATCGCCCTGTTGCTCGCACTTTGTGGTGCCGCTGTCGCTGGGGATAACGCGAACGTCGTCATTTCGCTGGATGGGGAACATGCCGCCGCCGCTGCTGGTGAGCAAGTGCAGGTGCCGGTGTCGGCCGCTGGGATGGTCGGGGTAAAGCAGGTTGAAATTATTCTGACGGTATTGCCCGCGGAGGCTTTCGATCTAGCGGCGACGACCTTTACCCCTGCTTTTGGTTTTTCGCCTGGGTCTGGCGTGGAAGTGATAGGGGACGATCAGGTCAAAGGCGGTATAGCCACCCTCAGTGAGACGGTAGATGGCGATGGTGCTTTGGGGGTTTTTACCCTCACGATGTCGAGTAGTTTTACCAGGGAGTCCTCGGCCGAGATTGTGGTGAGCAGCGTGTCCCTTGGGCCGTCGTCTGTGGACCGGGATGTCGTTGGTGTCGAGGGATTGTTTGTCGTCAACTGGGCCGTGCCCCCGCCGAATATGTTGGCGACCTCGTCGGTCTCCCTTAACCCGGCCTATTCTTCGGTCGGCACAGGTGCAGCCGCGGACGGCAGCCCTGGCGAGATCGAGTTCGCGGTCAATTTCACCGATGATGGTCTCCCCGCCAAGGGCCAGCCCATTGCTTGGGACATCACCAATACCGGCTCGCGGTCGGTCTATTTGCTCGGTGTCGGCGAGATTCCCTCCGGTGTGTACGTATGCCTGCGGAATGTGACCGATGAAGATGGCAATGCGGTGGTCAAGTTCGACGCCGAAGGCAACCTAAAGGCCGCGGCGACTTCGCTCGACGTTCAGGCGCGGACGATTGCTGTAAATCCGGCCGGTGACACCATCGACTTGGCGGTTGATTTCGACGCCACTTGGGTGGTGCCAGATGTTGATCAGTTGATGTTCGTCTCGCAGGTTTCCCTGAATGACGATGACAAGGCCCTCAACGAAGTGGTCGCGGGTCCGGGGTATAAAATCCCCGTCGTGCTGTCCGCAGCCGGGCTAGCCGGCGTGAAGCAGGTTGAGGCCATCGTGACGGTGTCGCCCGCCGAGGCCTTCGATCTAGAGAAAACCACGTTTTCGGGTTCTAGTGCGTTTAGGCTGGCAGGTCCGGGCGTGGAAGTTTCCGGCAATCAGGTGCGGGGCGGCGCAGTCGTCCTCAGCGATGCCGTAGATGGCGATGCCGATATAGGGACCTTCATCCTCGTCACCTCGGACAGCTTTAGCGAGGATACAGAGGCGGAGATTGTGGTCCACAGCGTGTCGCTCGGCCCGTCTTCCGGCGTGCGCGATTACTTGGATACCGAGTTGTTGAGCCGCAGCATGCACCTCAACCGGCCCGATCCAGTGCTGGTGGCTACCGCGCCGCTGGTTGGCAATGCCTTGACTTCTGGGGTCGATGTGGGCGCTGTTGATGACGACAGCCCCGGCGAGATCACGTACTCGGTCAATTTCACCAACCTCTGGGGTGATCCGGGCGAAGGTCAGGCCATCTTGTGGGACGTGTACAACCGGAGCGCAGAGTGGGTGTCGGTGCTCGGTATTGGCACGATTCCCCCCAAAGGTAGCGCGTTTGTGCGCAATACGACCGATGCCGACGGCAATTCGTCGATTGAGGTTGACGCCGATGTCGTGTCTTTCCTCAGCATTACGGCGAGTACCGCCACGGAGAATACGGCCGGTAAGGCCCTCGACTTGGCGATTGACTTCAGCGCGGCTTGGGCTGCTGCCAAGCCACTAGCCGCTGTGCCGTTGGCTAACTCGCTGAATCAAAACTATCCCAACCCGTTCAATCCGGAAACGACCATTCCCTACGCTCTGAGCAGCGATGCGATCGTCTCGCTGACGATTTACAACATCGCGGGTCAGGTCGTGCGCAAGCTGGTTGACGGCGAGGCGCTGGCCGCAGGTCAGTACCAAGCTATGTGGGATGGCCGGAGCGAAAGCGGCGCTAGCGTCGCCAGCGGCATGTATTTTTACTTGTTCCATGCCGGCGACTATGTAGCTAAGCGCAAGATGGTGTTGCTCAGGTAGTTTTCTCAGCGCGACAACAGCAGTAATCAGTGAGTGAAGTGAGTGAAATGGGGCCTCCAAAGGGTCCCATTTCCTTTTTTTCGCCGCGGCCGGTCCAAGGTCGCGGCGTTATTGCGCTTGGCTATGAAAATCAAGGTTTTATTTTTTGCTTCCTGCCGCGATGCCGTCGGCCACAAAAGCTGCGACTGGGAGATTGCCGAAGGCTGCCGGGTCGCGGATTTGCAGCGCGAGCTGGTGGCCGTGTATCCGCAGCTAGCTGCCGTGCAGCAGGTGTTGTCGGTTGCGGTCAATGCCGAATACACGGGGAGCCACACGGTGTTAAAAGCGGGCGACGAGGTGGCCCTTATTCCGCCTGTAAGTGGGGGCTGACGTGTTCAAAATTACCGAAGACCCGATTGAACCCGGCGTTTTGTTCGCCGACGTGGTGCGCGATGAAAATGGCGCGGTGGCCACGTTTGCTGGCGTGGTGCGCAATCACTCTGGGGATAAGCAAACCGATTACTTGGTATACGAAGCGTATCCGGCGATGGCCGAGCAGAAGATGGCGGCGATTGGCGACGAGCTGAAGGAGCAGTGGGGCGTCGCCAATGTGGCGATGATTCACCGCGTAGGCAAGCTCGAAATCGGCGAAATTAGCGTGTTAATTGCCGTCGCCAGCCCCCATCGGGCCGAGGCGCTGGCCGCGTGTCAGTACGCCATTGATCGGCTCAAGCAGATCGTGCCGATCTGGAAGAAGGAAGTGGGAGTCGGGGGGGAGAGCTGGGTTGAAGGGCCGCAGGCAGCCTATGAAGGCCGCTAGCATGGTGTTCAATTTTGGTTGGCTGTTAGAGGGCCGGTTGGCCGGTGCTGGGCAGATTGGCGGTTGGGACGACGAGCGGCTAGCGGACGATCTCGATTTGCTGGCGGCGCAGGGGGTTAAGGCGGTTGTGTCGCTGACGGCCAACGCTCTGCAAGTGAACGAGGTGGCGGCGCGCGATATAGCGTATTTGCACTTGCCCATTCAGGATATGCAGCCGCCTTCGCTCGGGGATATACGGGCGTTTGTCCAATTCGTCGATGAGGCGGTCGGGCAAGGACGCCCCGTGATGGTCCATTGCAGCGCGGGGCTGGGGCGCACGGGCACGATGTTGGCGAGTTATTTGGTGCGGCTGGGCAGCAGCGCGGCAGACGCTTTGATGCAGGTGCGGAGCTTGCGCCCCGGCTCGGTGGAGACGGCCGCTCAAGAGCAGGTCGTATATGCATATGCCGCGCACTTTGCAAAAATGCGCCGCCCTCCGTCTAATTGACACGGTAGGACGGCGCGAGTACATTGAATGAAAGCGCGGCCGCAAGGCGCACGCTAAACCGGAAGGGAGGGTCGGATGGAAAAGGTTGATTTTCCTGAGTGTTTGAAGTGCAGAGAAGGCGTTTTAATTCCGCTTTCCGACTATGGAAGAGACGGCGCAGCTATTCACTACAAAGCATGGGCCTGCACGAATCCAAGTTGCGGATACCACATGCGAATAGACAACGGCGAGTTGAGTACCGGCGAAGAGCTCAAGAAGTCGTTTAAGTAGCGCTCCTAGCGCTCCCGTCTTCGCCGTTGGTACGCGGTAACAGTAGTAGATCACGAGAAGAGGCCCCCTTTTGCGGAGCCTCTTCTTCTTATGGGATCCATCGTTGGCCAACATCAGTCTAAGCAGTTGGGGAATCAGGGCTGGCGCACTGATCTTATCTTTTGCGCTGTGGCTGCACGCGGTTACAGAGGGGTACTACGATAAAGAAATTGCCGTGCGGCTCCGGGTTGAAGTCCCCCCACCGGGCGAGGGCGCAGAAGGAGATATGGTGCTGGCCAGTGAAGTGCCTCCTACGGTCCGCGTCTTGGTCACGGGGGGGGGCAAGGACCTGATTTTTGACTTGGACGACGATTCCTTTGTGCTGAAGCTGCGGGCCGAAGGCAAGGGTCGGATCCACCGCTTGACTCCTTCCCAAATCACCAAACGGGCGGCCGACTTGGATGTCGAAGTCAAGGAAATTCTCGAACCAAAAGAAGTGGCAATCGCCCTAGCGCCGAGGCTGGAACGGGACGTGCCGGTGCGGGTGCAAGCGAGGTTAGCCGTGGCCTTGGCCCACGTTCAGGTGACGCCGCTGCAAGCCGATCCCGCGTTCGTCCGGGTGATCGGCCCCCGGCAGCAAGTCGCCGCCTTGCGTTATGTGGATACGGATTCGCTGATCTTGCAGGACGTTACCGAAGACGTGGACGTGGAGCAGCCCTTGCGGCATCCCGAGCGCACGCAACTGGCGTTCGTGCCCGGGGCGGTGCGCGTGCGCGCGGCCGTGCAGATGTTGGCCGAAAACGATGTAATCGGGGTGCCGATTGCCGTGCGCCATGCTGGCGCGGCGCGCCTGCGGCCCGAGCCGGCCACCGCCCGAGTCAAGGTGCGCGGCGGGGTCAGCGTGATCACCGGGCTGGACCCAGTGCGCGACATCGAGCTGTACGTGGATTACGCCGAATATCAGGGGAGTACACTGCCGGTGCGCAGCGCGGAGACGCCGCTTTTTGAGGTGCGCCAAATCGAGCCGACCCACGTCGGTTTGGTGAGCTATTAGGATGTTGGTGTTGGGGCTGGAGACCTCCTGCGATGAGACGGCCGCGGCAGTCGTCGATGAGTCGTACGTTGTACATTCCAATGTCATCTTCTCGCAACAAGATCACGCGCCATACGGGGGCGTGGTGCCCGAGCTGGCCTCGCGCGCCCATATGCGCACATTGGTGCCGGTCATACGGCAGGCTCTGGCGACTGCGGGCATTGGTTGGCAAGAAGTGGATGGGGTGGCGGCGACGCGGGGGCCGGGCTTGGTCGGGTCGTTGATCGTGGGGCTGTCGCTGGCCAAAGGGCTGGCGTTGGCGCGCAACAAGCCGCTGATCGGCGTCCACCACCTAGAGGCCCACGTGTTTTCCAACTTGGTCGCCGCGCAGGTCGAGGTCCCTTTCCTGACGCTGCTGGTGTCGGGCGGGCACACCGAGTTGATTTTGGTGCGCGAACTCGGCTCATACGAGGTGTTGGGCCGCACGCGCGACGACGCGGCCGGCGAGGCATTCGACAAGGTCGCCAAGCTGTTGGGGCTCCTGCCTGGGGAGGGGGTCGTGGCCGGTGGCCGGCTCATCGCCGAACTGGCCGCGGATGGCGATCCCGAAGCCATTGACTTCCCCCGTGCCCTTGAGGGCGAGATAGACTTCAGTTTCAGCGGCCTCAAAACCTCGGTGTTGCACTACGTGCGCTCGCTTTCCCCGCCAGAGCGCGCGCAGCAACTCGCCGATATTGCCGCCAGCTTCCAAGAAGCCGTGGTGGATGCCTTAGTCGCCAAGACCTTGTTGGCTTTGGATCGAGCAGACGTTGCGACCGTATGTCTGGCGGGCGGCGTGGCCGCCAACCAGCGCCTGCGCCAGCGCCTGCGCGCCGAAGTCGAGCGTCGAGAGCTGTCATTCCATTGTCCGGCGTTCGATTTGTGTACGGATAATGCCGCCATGGTGGGGGCCGTCGGGGCCTTCTACCTCAGCCGCGGCGTCTGCGACAGCCTCGATGTGGACGCCGCCCCCCGCCTGAGCTGGCGTGTCTGAGTGGTCGGATAGCCAGCTCCAGCTAGCGGGACCGCGCGTATTTCTCGTCCTGCTGCCCTTCTTACTAGCCTTCGTTTATTGGGTATATCAGCGGACGTACCCGCAGGTTGATGCCAAGCGCCGCCTGATGCTCGTGGCGTTGCGCGCTGTGGCCGTGGCCTTGCTGGCTATGGTGTTGTGCGAGCCAATTTTGACGTGGTGGCACCAGCAGGTCATCCGGCCGCTGGTGCTGGTATTGGTCGATACGAGCCCGAGCATGAGGGTGGCCGAGGGGCCGGTCACGCGCCTGCAACAGGCCGTGGCCGTGCTGGAAGACGAGCGTTGGTCGGCGCGCCTGCAGCAGGCCGAAGTCCGCGCTTGGGGATTTGCCGAGTCGGCCTATCCGCTCGCACTCGATACGGTCGCAGTCGCTGGCACGCGCGGTCAGGCGACCGATATAGGCCGCGCCCTCGCCGCCAGCGTGGAGGCCGTTGCCGAGCGGGAGCGCGTGCAAGGCGTGGTGTTATTTTCCGACGGGGGCCACAACTTGGGCCGCGACCCAGTGCAACTGAGCGCAGAACTGGATGTGCCCGTGTATGCGCTCGGCGTCGGGGGCGCGGAAGTACCCGTCGATGTCCAGCTCGTGGACGTGCACACGCCTGAGACCGGATACGTGGGACAGCGCCAGCAAATCGACGCCGAGGTGCGGAGTTGGGGATACGAAGGGCAGCGCGTGGAAGTCCAGCTCTACGAGGGCGAGCGGCTGCTCCAGCGACAATCCCTGCTGTTGGAAGGCGATGGACCGGTGCAGCGCGTCTCGTTTGCGGTGACGCCCCAGCAGGTGGGGCCGCGTATCTTTCGCGTGGTCGTCACGCCGGCGGCTGGGGAGTTCGCCACGGCTGACAACGAGGCTCTCGCGTTTACCCGAGTCCTCGCAGGGCGTCCGCGGGTATTGTTGCTGGCCGGGGGCCCTAGCGAGGATCTGGCCTTTTTGCGCCGCAGTTTAAGTGCGGATTCGAGTTGGGTCGTCGAGACTTTGATTCAGCGGGAGCCGGATGCGTTCTACGGCGGCGCGTGGAATCCGGCCGTTTTGCAGGGTCGGGATGCGGTGCTGCTGGTGAATCCGGGCGCGTGGCTGCTCAACGGCCCGCCCGCCACGGCGTTGGTTCAGCACGTGTATGCCGGCGCGGGTTTGCTCGTCGTCGGGGGTCCCAAGATGGCGCGAGCTTGGCGGACCGACTCATCGCTGGCCGCACTCATGCCGCTTCAGGTGGCCGGTCCTGTGCCCTTTGTGCCGGGCGAGGTCTTGTTGCGGCTCAGCGCAGCCGGGCGGCATCATCCGGTCGTGCGCCAGCCCACGGGTGCGGACGATCCGTGGCTTCGATTGCCGCCGCTGCCGGGTTCCTTTCGCACGGCTCAGCAGCGGCCGGGGACCATCGTGCTGGTCGAGAGCGTTGGTGGCGAGCCGGTCATAGCTGCGGGTGCGCATGGCGCGGGCAAAGTCATCGCGGCCCTGTCCGCGTCCTTTTGGCGGCTCGACCTGATGAGCAGCGGCGTCGATGGCCGGCCGCAGACCATTCGGACGTTCTGGCGCGATGCGACCAAGTGGCTTGCGCTCGACTCCCCAAGTGGGCGCGTGCGCGGCTCGACCGAGCGGCCCGTGTACCGGGCGGGCGAGGAAGTGGTTTTTGCCGTGCAGGTCTTCGACGAGTTGCTGAAGCCGCAATCGGGGGCAAGGGTGCAGGTCGCGCTGGCCGGGCGGGAAGCGTTTGACCTGCGATCACAGGGGGCTGGGCACTACCGAGGCGTGGCTAGCGGGCTGGCCCCCGGCGCGTATGAATACGAGGTCCGGGCCGCGGTTGATCAGGACACAGTGGGCGCGGTTGCGGGCCGCTTCGTCGTCGAAGAGTACAGCATCGAGCTGGGGGATTTGCGCGCCGACCCGTTGCTCTTGGGCGAGTTGGCCCGCGCCAGCGGCGGCCGCGCCTATCCGCTCGCCGCTTGGGAGGACATGCTAAAACAGCTCGCGCCGCGCCAGCGCTGGGTCGAGAAGGCCGAGGTTTTGCCGCTATGGGGACCGCTGTGGCCCGCGCTGTTGGCCATCGCGCTGTTGGCCGCCGAGTGGTTCGGGCGCAAGCGCTGCGGCATGATCTGATGCGCCGCAAGATGCAAAAAACCGCGTTTTTGTTTATTTTTTAATATCCCCCTCTCCTCATCTGGTCGCGCCTCGTGTCTCAATTCATGCTACTAGCGGAGTCTGTGGCTCTATGTCCGAGTTTTCGCACCCGCCTAAAGGCGAGAAAAGACCCCAGGTTTTAGGTGTGCTCCTCCTTGGCCTCGGCGCGTTTTTGCTCGTCTGCTTGCTGTCTCATTCGTCGCTCGATCCGCCCAATTCAAACCGGTCGGTGGCTGAGAGTTTGAACTGGGGGGGGGGCCTCGGCGCGTATGCGTCGTATGGGGCCTTTGTCGGCATGGGGCTGGCCGCGTACGTCTGGCCCATGCTGTTGTTGCTCTGGGGTTGGAATAGGGTGCGTTGTCAGCCGGTGGCTGCTGCTGTGCATCGCAGTGCAGGCCTTTTGCTGATGGCCGTCCTCCTCAGCGTTGCCACGGGCCTGCCCGACTATTCGCCGCACACGGCCTACGCGCTGGGCGGCGTGTTGGGGACCCAGATTAGTTTGGAATTGCTCATACCTTACCTAGGGAGGCTGGGGTCGGCCGTGCTGTTGAGTGCGCTGTTTGTGGCGGCGGTGATTTTGACCCCCGGCCTGAACTGGCGGATGTTGGCGTGGCTGGGGGCTGGTGCGGCGGTGGTTTGGCAGTGGCTCGGGCGTCTGCGGGGACTGACCCCTGCTAGGCCCAAGAGCAAAGCCGCAAAATGGGAACGGGACCAAACCGCCATGGTGCGAGAAACGCGACCCGAGATTGGCGCGGAGCCCCGGGCCGAGGACGCGGCCTCTTGGAAGCCAATGGTTGAAGAGGTTGACGCCGTGGCACCTCGGGTGCAGGAGCCAGCGCGCGTTGCGCGGCGCGAGCGCAAAAAGAAAAAGGAACCAGTGGTTGCAGCGGCGGCTATGCCAGAGCCGACGCCCAAAGAAGAGCAGGCAAAGCCAGCCCGCAAGCCAGCCAGTGGGCGCTACGAAATCCCCAGCCCTGAGTTGCTAGACGAAGTGCCAGCCAGCGACAGCGCCGTCTCCAAGGAGATCTTGCTGGAAAACGCTAGGGTTTTGGAGAATGCGCTGGGCAATTTCGACGTGGCCAGCCGGGTCGTGGAGGTGAGTCCCGGGCCGGTGGTGACGCGCTACGAAGTGGAGCCGGGTCAGGGGGTCAAGGTCAATCGCATTGCCGCGCTGTCGGACGATCTGGCGCGCGTGATGAGCGCCAAGGGCATTCGCATTCAAGCGCCCGTGCCGGGCAAATCCGTGGTCGGGGTGGAGATTGCCAATCAGGAGCGGGAGACCGTGTACTTGCGCGAAATCCTCGAAGACGAAGTGTTCAGCCAGGCGGATTCCAAGCTGCTCATGGCGCTGGGCAAGACCATTTCGGGCGAGCCGTGTGCCGCGGATTTGGCCAAAATGCCCCATCTATTGGTCGCCGGTGCTACCGGGGCCGGCAAGAGCGTGTGCCTGAACAGCCTGATTTGCAGCATCCTCTTCAAGGCCACGCCGGACGAAGTGCGCTTTATCATGGTCGATCCCAAGGTCGTCGAATTGATGATGTACAACGATGTACCGCACTTGTTGGTGCCGGTTATCACCGAGCCGAAAAAGGCCGCGGAGGCGTTGAAGTGGGCCGTGGCCGAGATGGAATCTCGCTATCAGAAGCTCGCCGAACTGGGCGTGCGCAATCTATCCGACTACAACGACAAGCTAGCGAGCGTCCAAGCCGAGGCCGCAGCAGACGGCGTCGAGCCGGCGAAGCCGCTGGCGAACATCGTAGTAGTAATCGACGAATTCGCCGATTTGATGCTGACGGCCCCCGCGGATGTGGAGACCTCGCTGATGAGCTTGGCGCAGAAGTCGCGCGCGGTGGGCATTCACATCATCTTGGCGACCCAGCGGCCTTCGGTGAACGTGATTACCGGGGTAATCAAGGCCAACTTCCCCTCGCGCATTGCCTTCCAAGTGGCGTCGAAGACGGATTCGCGCACGATCCTCGACCTCAACGGAGCCGAGCGACTCTTGGGGATGGGCGATATGCTCTTTTTGCCGAGCGGCCAAGGCGAGCCCATCCGCGTCCACGGGGCTTTTATTTCCGGAGCGGAAACCGAGCGCTTGGTCGAAGCATTGAAGGAGAGTCCGTACGAAGCCGAGGAAGTTGCGGTGTTTTCCGCGCAGCCGGATATTAACGCGGTTGCCGACGCGCGCGACGACCTGTTCGACGATGCCGTGCGCTTAGTTGCCGAACACCAGCAGGCTTCGACGTCGTTTTTACAGCGGCGCTTGAAAGTGGGTTATTCGCGGGCTGCGCGCTTGATGGACGAGCTAGAGGCCGCCGGTATCGTCGGGCCGATCGTTGGGGCGAAGCCGCGCGAGATCCTCGTCGAAAGCGCGGAAGAGGAGTACGCGGAAGAATGAGACTGTGGTTGTGGGTTGTTCTCTGGGTGGGCTTAGCGGCGAGTGCGGCCTTCGGCCAGAGCGGCGACCAGATCATCGCGATGGTGCAGAAGCGTCTCGCTAGCTACAAGACGTTTTCAGCCCGCTTTGAAAAGCAATTCTACTGGGCGGTGCTGGACAAGTACCGCAGCCGCGAGGGCCGGATTTATTTGCGCCGCCCGAACCGCTTTCGCATCGAGCTGGAAGGCGGCGATGTGGTGGTGGCCGATGGCAAGGCCGTCTGGTCGTACGTCGTGCACAACGGCCAAGTGGTGATCAGCCCCTACGAAGCAGAGATAAAGACCCCCTGGGAAGTTTTTTTCGACTATACCGAGCGCTATGTGCCCATTGCAGTGGAGGAAAGTGCGTTGCGGGGGCGGTCCTGCTACTTGCTGATCATGGAGCCGGAAAACAAAGCCTCAGTGATCGAACAGATGCGGGTCTGGGTGGATCCGAGGAGGGGATTTCTGCTGCAAGTGGAGCAGCGCGAAGCCAATGGCAATCGCACCGCGTACGTGCTCAGGGATCATCGCGTCAACAGGAAGATAGACGGCGAGGTTTTTACTTTTGAGGTGCCCGAAGGAGTGGAGGTGCTGGACACGAGGGAACCCCCCGTTGAATAAGGGAGTGCGGTGGTGGTGCGCGGCCCTGTTGGTACACGTGGGAGCCTTGGCGGTCGCGGCGGAGCAGAATATCTGGATTCTGTTGCGCGACAAAACAGATGCCGATGGACAGCGCATCGCTTGGGTGGATTTGGGGGCCGGTCATGTGGACGCGGAGTTGGATCTGCCCGTCAGCCAGGGCTATATCGAGCGCCTGCGGGCGATGGGGGTGACGGTGCGCTTCTACTCGCGTTGGCTCAACGCGGTTAGCGCGCGCGTCTCGCCCGAGGTACAGCGCCGAGTGCAGGCTGTGGACTTTGTCGCCGCAACTCGCCCCGTGCAGCGGTTGCAGCGGCCCAGCCCATCGCCGCCGGTGCCGCTTGCCAGCCCCAAGTTGCTGCAAAGCCGCTACGGCCTCGCCTTGGAGCCGTTGGCCCAAATCGCCGTCCCCCCCCTACACGATCAGGGTCTGATGGGTGCTGGAGTGCGCGTGGCCTTGCTCGATAACGGCTTCCACTACGCCGACCACGCGGCCTTTGCTGCCATTCGCGTGGTGGCCCAGCGCGACTTTGTCAATGACGACGAGGTCGTCAGCGACGAGGCCGATCAACCCGTCACGGGTGATGAAAGGAGCGGCAGCCAAAACTTGCACGGTGCGCAAGTGCTTTCCCTGCTGGCAGGCTATGACCCCGATCACTTTATCGGCGTGGCACCCGACGCCGAGTACATCTTGGCCAAGACCGAACTAGACGACAACATGCCCGAGATGCCCTCGGAGGAGGATCGCTGGGTCGCCGGTTTGGAATGGGCGGACAGCTTGGGGGCGCAGGTGGTCAACAGCTCGTTGGGCTACAATCGGTGGGACGACGGCACGGGCTACTCGCCAGCCGATTTGGACGGGGAAACCGCGCTGACGAGCGTGGCCGCGGCGCTGGCCGTGCGGCGCGGCATCGTGGTGGTGGTAGCCGCGGGCAATGAAGCCAACGGGGATTGGCACTATATAACGATGCCGGCGGACGCCGATGGCGCGATTGCGGTGGGGGCGGTAGAGGTGACCGGCAGCGGCGAGCGCGGGCCGCAGATTGCTTCCTTTAGCTCGCGGGGACCAACGGCCGATGGCCGCATCAAGCCGGATGTGGTCGCGCCCGGCAGCGGCGTGGCGGTGGCGGATTTGCGGCGCGGCGGCTATGTGCGCAAAGGCGGCACTTCCTTTGCGGCCCCCTTGGTGAGCGGGGTTTGCGCCCTGTTGTTGCAAAAAAATCCCGACTGGGGGCCGGACCAAGTGCTGGAGGCTTTGCGCTCGACCGCGCTGGATTTGGGCGCGGCTGGTCCCGACACGGTGTATGGCTGGGGGCAGGTAAACGCGCTGGCGGCCAGTGGCCTCGACGAGGTGCCGCCGCAAGCGGACAGCCTGTTGGCACCCTTTCCCAATCCAGCGCGGGACGGAGTGGTGCATTTTCCGGTGCAGCTAGCCGAGCGCGGCCTCGTCGAGTTGAGCATTTTTGACGTAGCGGGCCGGTTGGTGTTCGCCGAGCGTTGGGACCTGTGGCCGGGGAGCCACGACCGGCCAGACCGCGCCCCGCGCTGGACGCCGGAGCGGGCCGTGGCCAACGGGATTTACCTCTATAAACTGCGGTCGCCCAACCGCAGTCACTTGGGCAAAATTGCCCTCGTGCGCGCCCCTTGAGGAAGCCATGGTAATCAAAGCCAGCGAGCGCAAGAAGCAGTTAAACAAACGCCTGCGGCTGCTCAACCGCCTCGTCTTGGGCGGCGTGACTCTCTTTGTGCCGGTCTACATTGGGGTGAGCCTGACGGGTGGCTCCGCGGATAAGTTGGAGAACCTGACCAACGTATTCGCCAACATCAACAACCAAGTTACTTTGACGGTGCCTCCAGACGGGGTGCGCTACATGCACTTTTTTCACGGCTCGCCCGACGAGGGCCACAAGTTTGTGCTCATCGATGTGCGGTTGCAGGTGAATTTGCAACTCGCTTGGACGATTGTGCCACGGTGTTTTCAGCTAGTTGACGATGGTGGACGGCGCTATTATCCGCTATCGCGCTCGCCGTTTTTTATTGCGCACACCGACCGACTCAAGGGGACCAAGGGCGAGGTGTACGAGGGGCAGCTACTCTTTGAAATACCCGCTGAGCGCAAGCACGACAGCCTCCTTTTTGATCGCTACTACGAAACCGAGGAAGATGACAATGGCCACGATTGAGGAACAGTTGACAAGCGGACGGCAGCAGCTAGAACGACTGCGAGGGTATCTTTGACATAAGCGGCAAAAAGGAAGAGTTAGCTACGCTGGAAAAGCGCATGGCGGCCGCGGACTTTTGGAGCGACCGGCGGCAGGCCGAATCCGTCGGCAAAGCGGTGCGCATCCTCAAGGACACCATTGCGGATTGGGAGACCTTGGACGCGCAGTTGGAGGACTTGGACCAACTGCGGCAGATGGCGGCCGAAGAGAGTGATGCAGAGGCGCTGACCGAGGTCGAAGCCGAGGTCGAGTGCGCCATGCAGGGCATTGGCGAACTGGAGTTCCGCACCATGCTCAGCGACGAGGCCGACCCCAAGAACGCGATTCTCGTCATTCACTCGGGCGCGGGCGGCACGGACGCCGCCGAATGGGCGTCGATGTTGATGCGCCTGTACACGCGCTGGACCGAGCGCCACGGCATGGAATGTACGGTCGTGGATCTGCAGCAGGCCGAGGAAGCCGGCATCAAGGGCGCAACCATTGAGGTGCGGGGGGATTATGCGTATGGCTACCTCAAGGCCGAGGCCGGCGTTCATCGCTTGGTGCGGCTCTCGCCGTTTGATACGAATCGCCGTCGGCACACTTCGTTTGCTTCGGTCTTTGTCTATCCAGAAGTCGAAGACGATATCGAGGTGGATATCAACGACGAGGACGTGAAGGTCGAAACCTACCGCTCCGGCGGCGCGGGCGGCCAACACGTGAACAAGACCGCCTCAGCCGTGCGGCTCACGCATCTGCCCACCGGCATTGTCGTCCAGTGTCAAAACGAGCGCTCGCAGTTCAAGAACAAGGCCACTGCGTTTAAGGTGCTGAAGGCGCGCCTGTACCAGCACCTCAAGGACGAACAGAAGCAGAAGCAACTCGCGGTGGAGAGCACCAAGAAGAGCATTGACTTCGGGTCGCAGATCCGCTCCTACGTGCTCCATCCCTACACCATCGTCAAAGATCACCGCACCGCCTGCGAAACGGCCAATGTCCAAGCGGTAATGGACGGCGACATCGACCAATTCATCCGGGCCTATTTGACCGAGGGGCAAGCGTGAGCATTGCCCTGTTTGTCGCCGGTCGCTATTTGCGCTCCAAGCAGCGCGAGGGCTTCTTCTCGGTCATCGCCTATATGGCCGTCGGTGGGGTGATCTTGGGAGTAGCCGCTTTGGTGATCATTCTCTCGGTGACGAATGGTTTTGCCGGTGAAGTCAAAAACCGGCTGATCGGCATGAACGCCCACGTCAACGTTCGCCGCTTCGACGGCGGTCCCATCGCGGGTTGGGACGCGCTGTTGCAGCAGGTGCAGGGCGCTGCCGGGGTCGTGGGCGCAGCGCCGGTGGTGGATTCCAAGGTCATTATTGCCTCGCAGCTCGATTTGGGGCGGGTTGATGGCATCCCTGTGTGGGGCATTGATCCGGCGACCTTTCCTGAAGTTTCCGACTTGATTGAACACCTGCGCTATGCCAATCCAGAAGGTCAGCTGCGTCTCGGCTTGCTGGCAGAGCTAAACAAGCGGGGGATTGTCCTCGGCGAGTACTTGGCGCGGCGCTTGCACGTGGGGCTGGGTTCTGAGGTGTTGCTGATGACAGTGCGAAATCTCGACGTGGAAGCAGCCGTGATGGATGGCTTCTCACCCCGCCCTTGGTCCTTTTTCGTGACCAATCACTTTGAAAGCGGTATGTATCAATACGATGACAATTATGCTTTTATTCACATAGAAGATGCCCAACGCATGCTCGAATTGGGCGATGCGGTTACTGATATTCACATCCGCGTCGACGACATCTACCAAGCGCCTGAAATTCGCGAGCACCTAACCGAGGAGTTGGGCTATCCCTATCAAGTGCGCGATTGGACCCAGCTTTTCCCCGAGTTTTTCCGCTGGATCGAGTTGGAAAAATGGGCGATCTTTCTCGCCCTGAGCCTCATCGTGCTGGTCGCGGCCTTTAACATCATGTCGATCTTGGTCATGTCGGTGCTAATCAAGACGCCCGAGATCGGCATCTTGCGAACGATCGGTTGCACCGTGGGCGAGATCTATCGCATTTTCATCTATCAAGGCTTGGTCATTGGCGGCATCGGCACCTTCTTGGGCTGCTTGATCGGCTTCGCGCTCTGCTGGGCCCAACAGCGCTTTGCCCTGATTTCCATTCCTGGAGACATGTATTTCATCAGCTCGTTGCCCGTGGATATGAGTGTCGTGGATTTTGTACTGGTGGCGGCGATTAGCATGGTCATTTGTTTGGCGACGTCGATTTATCCAGCGCGCAAGGCCGCTGGGTTGATGCCCGTAGAAGCTATTCGGTATATAATGTAGCATGGTGCAACAAGCCGACATCATCCTTGAAACACGCGGTTTGCGCAAGGTATTCGACACTGGCGGTGAGGGCTTGGAAGTGCTCAAGGGCGTGGACCTAGTGGTGCGGGCGGGCGAGCTAGTCGCGATTATGGGCGAGTCTGGAGTTGGCAAAAGCACCTTGCTGCACCTGTTGGGTACACTCGACCTGCCGACGGCTGGCCAATTGCGGATCGCCGATACCGACGTGCTCAATCTCGGCGATCAGGCGCTGTCGCGCTTTCGCAATCGGCACATTGGCTTCGTGTTCCAGTTTCACTATCTGCTGCCGGAATTTACCGCGCTGGAAAACGTCTTGCTGCCAGCGCGGGTTGCTGGCGTCGATCGCCGTCAAGAGGCCCTTGAGCTAATGGATTCCGTTGGGCTAGCGGACCGCTTGCACCACCGGCCCGGGGCGCTGTCGGGCGGCGAGTGCCAGCGCGTGGCTATGGTGCGGGCGCTAGTCACCGAGCCGTTGGTCGTGCTGGCCGACGAGCCGTCGGGCAATCTCGACGAGGCGACCAGCGCATCGCTGCACCAACTGCTCGCCGGGTTGGCCCGGGAGCGCGGGCAGGCTTTTGTGGTTATGACCCACGACCGCACATTGGCCCAGAGCATGGACCGCCGGGGGCGCATAGAAGCAGGGGTACTGCATATGGAAGACGGTGTGATATGAAATGCGGAGTGTGCGCCAAGCGCGAAGCCGTAGTGACCTATACCCATATCGTTGACGATGTAAAACAGACGCTCATGCTCTGCCATGAGTGCGCTAGCGAAAAAAACATCAAGGTACAGGTAACCCCGGCTGCACAGGCCAAAGACGCGCCTGTGCTGGTCAAGGAAATCAAGATAGAATTGGCCAAGTTGGCCGGAGCCGAAGGCGACAGGGGAGCGCGCTGTCCGACTTGCGAGATGAGCTACGAGGAGTTCAAAAAGATTGGTCGCCTCGGCTGCCCGAGTTGTTACGATGCCTTCGCCCCGCAATTAGAGCGCCTGCTCAAACGCATCCACGGCGACAACCAGCATCGGGGCAAGGAGTCGTTGCAAGCGGCACAAAGCGTCCCAGCGGCCGACGAGTTGGAGCGCTTGCGCGCAGAATTGGCCCAAGCGGTGGCGGAAGAGGCCTTTGAAGAGGCGGCTCAGCTCAGGGACCGCATCCGCGTCCTCGAAGGAAAATAGTCGTGAATATTGAGGATCTCGTTTACAGTGCAGCTAGCTGGCTTAGCGGGGAAGGGGATGGCGACGGCATGGTCGTTAGCTGTCGCGCTCGCCTAGCTCGCAACCTCGCGGCGTGGCCCTTCGCGCCGAAGACCGCGCTCGAAGACCAGGAGAAAATCATTGAACAAGTCCTAAACGCGGCCCAACGCTGTTGCCATATGCGCGATGCGGCCTTTTTCCAAATGAACGCCCTCCAGGCCAACCAGCGCCAGTTGCTGGTGGAGCGCCACCTGATTAGCCCGGCGCTGGCCAAAAGCAAGGGGCAGCGCGGCGTGCTCTTCAATGCGGATGAGTCGCTTAGCGTGATGATCAACGAGGAAGATCACCTCCGCTTGCAGGCCATCCTCCCGGGGTTGCAAACGCACGCGGCGTGGCAGCGGGTTGATGTGCTCGACGACGCACTCAGGAGTGAATTGGAGTGGGCCCAATCGGAGCGCTGGGGATTTTTGACGGCCTGCCCGACCAATACGGGGACGGGCCTGCGAATATCGGTGCTCATCCATCTGCCGGCCTTAGTCCTCACCGAGGATATGGAGCGGGTGATGCGCGGTTTGACCCGGATGGCTTTTGCGGTGCGCGGTTTCTACGGAGAAGGCACCAATGTGGTCGGCAACCTATTTCAGATATCCAACCAAGTCACCATGGGCGTGGCCGAAGGGGAGATCGTCGAGCGGCTCGCGGAGGTGACCCAGCAGATCATGGGCCACGAAAAAGAGGCGCAGGCCGCCCTGCTGGCAGACGCACCCGCGCAAGTGGAGGACAAGGTTTGGCGAGCGTATGGGATTTTGCAACACGCACGAGTGTTGAGCGGTCAGGAGTTTATGAACTTGCTATCGGCGGTGCGCTTGGGATGTAGTTTGGGGATGATCGACGACTTGCCGCTCGGCTTTATCAATCAGCTAATGATTGTTACTCAGCCCTCGCATTTGCAGGCCGAAGCCGGAGCGGATCTCTCAGCGGCAGACCGCGATGTGCGCCGCGCCGAACTAGTGCGGCGGCGCTGGGCCGAACATGGGAGTTCACCTTGACAACGACCTGCCCATTTGATAGGTTCAAAATCGAGAGTTATCCGGTAGATTTTCAACGCTCGCTATTCAATTCACGCGCTCCGAATAGTCGAGCATCAAGCTTCCTTATTACATAGGCTGATTGTGGAGGACGATTAGATGAACAACATGTTCACCGAAAACGTAAAACAGGTAATGAAACTGGCGCGCGAGGAGTCGGCGCGCTTGGGTCACAACTACATTGGCACCGAGCACTTGCTGTTGGGCATTATCAAGGACGGCAAGGGCAAGGCCGTGGCGGTGCTGACGAACTTGGGGTTGAGTTTGGAGACGGTCAAACAGTCGGTGGAAGACTACGTGACGACTTCGGGCGGCACCATGACCATTGGCGAGGTGCCCTATACCCCTCGCGCTAAACAGATTCTCGAAGTGGCAGCCAACGAGGCCAAGGAGATGAAGACGCAGTTCATCGATGTCGAACACTTGCTTTTGGCGCTGCTCAAGGACAAGGAGGGGGTTGCTGCGCAGATTCTGGCCGCCTTTGGCGTCGATTACAAAACGGCCATGGAAGAGACCTTGGCCGTGCTCGAAGGCAAGACTACCGGGCGCAAGGAAAAGGGCAAGAAGAGCAAGACGCCTTTCCTCGACCACTTTGGCCGCGATCTGACCCAGTTGGCGCGCGAGGACAAGCTAGATCCGGTGGTTGGTCGCCAAAAGGAGATTGAGCGCGTCACGCAAGTGCTCAGCCGTCGCAAGAAGAACAATCCCATCCTCATCGGCGACCCCGGCGTTGGCAAGACGGCCATTGTCGAAGGGCTGGCCCAGCGCATCATTGAAAAGCGCGTGCCGCAGATCCTCCTCGACAAGCGCTTGGTTACCCTCGACATGGGCGGCGTGGTCGCCGGCACCAAATACCGGGGCCAGTTTGAAGAGCGTATCAAGGCGGTGATGAACGAGCTGCAGCAAAACTCCGAAGTCATCATTTTCATCGACGAGCTGCATACCATCGTCGGCGCTGGCAGTGCCGAGGGCACGTTGGACGCTTCCAATATGTTCAAGCCCGCCTTGGCGCGCGGCGAATTGCAGTGCATCGGGGCCACCACCCTCGACGAGTACCGCAAACACATCGAAAAGGACGGAGCTCTCGAGCGGCGCTTTCAGAGCATCATGGTCGATCCTCCCTCGGTCGAGGACACCGTCGAGATCGTCAAGGGGCTGCGCTCCAGCTACGAGAGCCACCACCATGTGGAGTTTGCCGACGAGGTGGTGGCCTATGCGGTGCGCCAAGCCGACCGCTACATAAGCGACCGCTACTTGCCCGACAAGGCCATTGACGTGATTGACGAGACGGGCTCGCGCGTGCATTTGGCTCGGCTCAGCCCGCCGGAAGAGATCGGCCGGATCGAGGCCGATATTCAGGAGATCAACCGCAAAAAGAACGAAGCGTCCGAGCGCCAAGATTTCGAAGACGCCGCGGTGCTGCGCGACAAGGCGCTCCAGTTGAATGAACAGTTACAAAACAAACGCCAAGCGTGGGAGGAAGCAGTCCGCGACGAAGTGGTCGAGGTGACGACCGACGACATCGCCGAGGTCATCGCCAGTATGACTGGCATCCCGATCGCGCGGCTGGCCAAGACCGAAACCGAGCGCCTGCTGGCCATGGAAGAGGCGCTGACCAAGAACATCGTCGGGCAGCAACAGGCGGTCACTGCGATTGCGCGGGCCATTCGCCGCAGTCGTGCGGGCCTACAGGATCCCAAGCGCCCCATCGGCTCGTTTATCTTTCTCGGCCCGACGGGCGTGGGCAAGACCGAGTTGGCCAAGCGGCTAGCCGAGTTCCTCTTCGACGATGCCGATGCGCTGATTTCGGTTGATATGTCTGAGTACATGGAGAAATTTGCGGTGTCGCGCCTGATTGGCGCACCTCCGGGCTACGTGGGTTTTGACGAGGGAGGGCAGCTTACCGAGCGGGTTCGCCGCCGTCCCTATTCAGTGGTTCTGCTAGACGAGGTCGAAAAAGCCCATCCCGATGTCTTCAACATCCTGTTGCAAATTCTCGACGAGGGGCGGCTTACCGATAGCACGGGCCGCAGAGTCGATTTCTGCAATACCGTGCTAATTATGACTTCTAACGCGGGTAGTCGAGACGTGGGCACGGGCGGTGTATTGGGCTTCCAGAAGTCCGACTCCGACTCGATGTACGCACAGATGGAGGGCAAGATCACCGACGCCTTGAAAAAGACCTTCAACCCCGAATTTCTCAATCGCGTTGACGACACCATCATTTTCCACGCGCTCGACAAAGAGCACATCGCCGCCATCATAGATATTCGCTTGGAAGAATTCAAGGCGCGTTTGGCTCTACAGGACATCCAAGTGCGAGTTACGCCTGGAGCCAAGACGCTGCTTGCCGACAAGGGCTTTGATCAGGCGTATGGCGCGCGCTATTTGGAGCGGACTATCCAAAAGATGCTCGAAGATCCGCTGGCCGAGGAGATTCTCCAGGGCCGCTTTGGCGAGGGCAGTCGCATTCGCGTCACCAAAAAGGGCGAGGAACTAGTGTTCGACGAGGAGCGTCGAGAAGGGGTGGGTGAAGAGGCAAAGAAGAAGCGCGCGACTACAAGCTGATATGAAGAATTTCCGCACCATACTTTTTGCCGCCGTCTCTGTGGCGGCGCTGCTGGGCAGTGCGGTCGAGGCCCAGAAGGTCGTCTCGGTCGAGGTACAGGGCGAACTGCGCAAGGTAGCCAAGTCGCTGATCCTGACCACGGTGGGCTTGGAGCCTGGAATTGAGCTGTCGCAAGAGAACGTGCAGCAGGCCGTGCGCGACCTCCAAGGGCTCAACGTCTTTGAGGATATCCAGATCTGGGGCGATCCCGTCCCCGAGGGCATCAACCTTATCATCATGGTTGAAGAATACCCGTCCTTGGAGGGTTTGCAGTTCAAGGGACAAAAAAATCTCAAGGAGAAGGACCTCAAGGAAGCGCTGAGCTTGATCACTGGTCAGGTTATCGCGCCGAAGGATGTGGTGCGGGGCGAACAGAAAATCCTCGACCTCTATCGCGAAAAAGGCTATCTGCGCGCCGAGGTTAAAGGCCAGACCTTCGCTGGCGCAGAAGAGGGCGAGGTATTCCTCCAATACGATATCGACGAGGGCTCCAAGGTGCAGATCAAGCAGATCCGCTTGATCCAGCGCCGCGCCGACGGCACGGTGATCGACAGTCGAGAGCTACCGGCGCGCAGTCCCCGGCGTCCGCAAAAGTGGGACGGCCAAGGTCCGGAGCCGCGCCGGTTGGTATCGTTGATGGAGACCGAGGAGAAGCGCTGGTGGCGCAAGGGCGAGTTCAACGGCGATACGTACGAGGAGGACAAGCAGAAGCTGCTGGCGTACTATCGCAGCTTGGGCTTTCAGCAGGCAGCCATAGCGCGCGACAGCGTCTATTACGACTCGACGCGGCGGCACTTGTTCATCGACGTGGAAATCGACGAGGGGCTACAGTACCGGTTGGGCGAAGTCGCTTGGGAAGGCAACGAACTCTTCGGCACCGACGAGTTGGTGGGGAAGCTGGAGTTGCAAGAGGGGATGGTATACAGTCGTTCGGGGCCAGAGTTGGCCGATTTGGCGCGCTTTGTCTATTACGAGAAGGGCTACTTGGACACGCGCGTGGTGCCGCAGGAGACGATTCGCAACGACTCGATAGACGTGTCGTTTCAGGTGTTTGAAGGGCAGCCGTGGACGATTCGCAAGGTCGAGATCGCCGGCAATACCAAGACGCGGGAGAAGGTAATCCGACGCGAGATCGAATTGCGTCCAGGCGATATTTATCAGCAGAATCTCGTCCAGGAAAGTCAGCGGCGCATCCATCTGTTGAACTTCTTCAAGGATGTGCAAATCCAGCCTCAATATAGCACAGGCGAGGACGAGCGGTTGGTGGATCTGGTATTTGACGTCGATGAGCGACCGACTGGGCAAGCGTCTGTGGGAGCGGGGTATTCGGATCGCGACAAGATGGTGGGCCAAATCGGATTGCAGGTTCCCAACTTTCGCGGCATGGGCCAGAGTCTGGACTTTAACTGGGAGTTCGGCACTCGGCGCGAGCAGTTCCTAGTCGGTTTTACCGAGCCGTGGCTCTTCGATACCCCGACCAGTTTGTCGGCGCGCGCCTATACGCAAAACCTCCACTACTACGACTACCGGAGCACCAACTATCGGCTAAACAATAGCGATATCCTCTGGAAATCCAATCGCAAGTCGATCAATGTGCGCGTGGGTCGGCGGTTGAAGAAGCCGGCCAATTCCAGCCTTTCGCTGGGCTATCGCCTTTACAGCCAAGGCTATTCCGACTTTGCAGACGGCAACGCTCCATTGGCAAGCGATCTCCGCTACCAAGATCGGCTTACAAGCCGCTTTGAGTTGATCTATACGCGCGATACGCGCGACCGGGCCGAGTTTCCGACCAAGGGGACGGTTTTTAGCTACACTCCATCGGTCGCGACTTCGATCGTGGCTGGCGATGTGGACTTCCACAACCACGAGGTGAATTTCAATTACTATCGGCCGAGTTGGTGGAAGTTCGTCTGGAGTTTGGAGACCAAAGTCGCGGTTATAGATGGTTTTTCCGACGAGGACGACGGCCTCATTTCGTACTATGACCTGTTTACCCCAGGTGGTATTGATTACTGGGACGGACAGATCCGGGGCTATCAGGATTACTCCTTGGGCCCAAAGGACGAGGCCAGCGGGATTCCGCTCGGCGGCCGCTCGATGATGGTGTTGAACCTAGAATACCGCTTTCCGATAGCCGAGCAGCAAGTGTACGGCATCCTCTTTGCCGACGCGGGCAACGCTTGGGCGACGATTCCCGAGCTCGATCCCTTGGATCTCAGGCGCTCGCTGGGCTTTGGTTTTCGCGTCCAGACGCCGATGCTGGGGATGATCGGCTTCGACTTCGGCTATGGTTTTGACCGCGAGAAGGTCGATGGTGCGCCGGCTGGCTGGAAGACCCACTTCCAGTTTGGGCCGCAGTTTTACTAGTTCCCGGTTGCAGGGGCAAAAGACGAAGCCCAAGGTGTCGCCTGGCATCTTGGGCCTTCTTGTGTCCGCTGTTTCACAAAATTCTGCCAAGTCGTATCTTATACGACTTAGTTTGGGATGACAGAAGAACGGATCGACGCAGGATTTGCTATGGCCAAACAGTTGATCTGCATACTTGTCTTGATCGTTCTGATTTCGCTTGCCGGATGTATCCCTGGCGACGGGAAACACACCGAAGCGAATCCCGCCGGATTTTTCTGGGGCATATGGCACGGTTGGATCGCGCCCATATCGCTCATCTGGGGCCTGTTTGACTCGGCCATCCGCCTCTATGAACCGCATAACACAGGCTGGTGGTACGACGTTGGGTTTTACATTGCCGTTATCAGCGGTTTCGGTGGGATCTCTTTGTCGCGGCGCAAGCGCAAATAGACGGTCTGACGCCTAATTTCTGTGTCACCGTTGCGGCGAGCGAGCGCAGTTGAATTAAAACCATGAACGCAACCTCAATCCAATTGACTTTCGTCCATAAAGAGGAGTACATATGAGACGCATCCTACTATTCGCCCTCGTCGTGGCCTGTTGCGCCACGAGTGCCTCGGCTCAGCTAAAATTAGGCTACATCGATTCCGAAGTGCTCAAAGAGCGCCTGCCCGGATTCCGGGATGCGCAGCGCACGTTGGACCAGCTACGCCAAGACTACGAAAACCAAGCCAAGGACCGCGAGGCTAAGTTGCTCAAGTATCAGGAGGACTTTCGGCGGCAGGAGTTGCTGATGAGCGAGGCCCGCAAGGCGGAAATGCAGGCCGAGTTCGAGACCAAGGTTCAGCAATTGCAACAGTTTACCCAGGAAAAATTTGGTCCCGAAGGCGAGCTGATGCGCAAGAATATCGAGCTTTCCGAGCCGATCTTTAAAAAGATCAACGATGCCATTCAGGTCATGGCCGAAGAAAAGGGCTACGATTTCATTTTCGACGCCGCCGCGCCTTCTAGCGGTTTGGTCTTTGCCAAGGAGGAGTACGATCTGACCGAGCAGCTACTGGAATTAATGCAAAAGCAAGAGGAAGAGGGAGAGGAGTGAATTTAACGGAGATTCTCGAGCTGTTGCCGCACCGCTATCCGCTGCTGCTCATCGACCGCATCCTCGAATTGGAACCTGGAGAACGCGTGGTGGCCTTGAAGAATGTGACGGCCAACGAATCGTTTTTCCAAGGACATTTTCCCGGTTATCCGGTCATGCCCGGAGTGCTGATCGTCGAAGCTCTAGCGCAGGCGGGTTGTGCGATGATGTTGAGCGGCGTGGAGAATCCCGGCTCCAAAGTGCCTTTTTTCGCTGGGATTGACCGCTGCAAATTTCGCCGCCCGGTCGTGCCGGGGGATCAGTTGCGACTGGAGCTAACGGTGCTCAGGCAGCGGGGCGGGTCCTGTAAGTTGCAAGGGCGAGCACTGGTGGGAGAGGAAGTGGCGGCAGAGGCGGAGATTATGGCGGTATTGGGGGAGCGGGAAGGCCGTTGAGGAGCACCTAATGGATCGCCTTTATCACGTCCTCGAAGCGCAGCAATTCGACCTAGACTTGATAGAAGCCATTTTCTCTACGGCCCAAGAGATGGAGCAAGTAGTTCAGCACTACGGATCCAATATCCTCAACCGCCGGGTCATGGCGACGCTGTTCTACGAGCCGAGTACGCGCACGCGGCTGTCCTTTGAATCGGCGATGACGCGGTTGGGTGGGGCCGTCATTACGACCGAGAGCGCTCAAGAATTTTCTTCGGCAGCCAAAGGGGAGACCCTTGAGGACACCATTCGCGTCGTCGCCGGGTACTCGGACGTGATCGTGTTGCGCCACTACGAAAGCGGAGCTAGCAACCGAGCCGCTGCTGTCGCCGGCATCCCGGTGATTAACGCCGGCGACGGAGCCGGACAGCACCCGACCCAAGCCCTGTTGGACCTCTTTACCATTCAGCGCGAGATCGGCCGCCTCAAAAAAATTAACATTGCCTTGGTGGGAGATCTGGCCAATGGACGGACGGTGCGTTCGCTGTGCTATCTGTTGGCCAAATACGAGGACGTTAAGATGTACTTCGTCGCGCCTGAGACGGTGCGGATGAAGGACGACATAAAGGAGTATTTGCAGCGGCACCAGGTCTCTTTTGAGGAGGTGGACGACCTACATGAGGTAGCGAGGCAGGCCGATGTGGTCTATCAGACGCGCATCCAAAAGGAGCGATTTGGCGACCGCACTGGCGAATACGAGCAGGCGCGGGGCAAGTACATTGTCGATCGCTCGGTGATGGACTGCATGCAGGAGCACGCTGTGGTCATGCACCCGCTGCCGCGCGTCGACGAGATCGACCCGGAAGTGGATGCCGATCCGAGGGCGGCCTACTTTCGCCAAGCTCACAACGGACTCTACGTGCGCATGGCCCTTTTGCGGATGATTCTCGCTTGACCTCCCCAGGGCCGCCAAATATATTGCCGGCAAACCAAACCGCTTCTATTCTTAGGAGGATACACAGATGGGTTCGAGTAAAGGCAGAATGAGGGAAAAGGAATTGAGGAGTCGGCGGCAGCGGCGCAAAAAGCGCTTGAAGCAACGTGCTCAGGAAGCCAAGCTGTCACCGCGGAAGAAGTAAGTAGCTAAAGTTAGAGGCCATCGGCCTTGCTGGGAGAGCTGACAGATGAGCTGTCGGCTCTTTTTGTATTGGAGGAAAAATGGAAAGGGCCCTGCGCGTCGCCGTCGCCGGTGCCAGCGGCATTGGCAAGCATCACGCCAAGTGGTTCCACCGCGCCGGCGCGCAAGTCGTTGGCTTTTTGGGCCGCAGCCGGGAAAGTGTCGCTGCTACAGAGCGCGTTCTAGGCGATATTTTTCCCTTTGCGGGCCAAGGCTATTGGGACTTGGACCAACTGCTGAGCGAAGAAGCTCCCGATGTGGTCGATGTCTGTCTGCCGAACGAGGACCATTTCGACTGTGTCACATGCGCTCTTGAGCGAGGTTGTCACGTCCTCTGCGAAAAGCCCTTAGTCTGGCATGCGGATGGGGCCGATCAGACGCTGATGCAAGCGCGAACCTTGGTCGATTTGGCGCGGCAAACCAATCTGCACTTGGGAGTTTGTACTCAATACGCTGCTGTGCTACCCAACTACCGGCAGCTATACGAAGAGGCCCGCGGTCCGCTCGCTACCGTGGAATCCTTTTACGCGGAAATGGAGACCTTGGCGCGGGGGCGTCGCCGCAGCGCCGCGGAGGTGTGGATCGATATGGCTCCCCATCCTTTGAGCATGCTCTTGGCTTGGATGCCCGACGGCGTAATTGAGCCTGATTCGCTACAAGTGGCATCCGGGAATGGAGAAGTTCGGGCCTGTTTCAGTTTTACCGACGCGGCGGGAAGTTGTCGTTGCGAAATCATCGTCCGCGATTTGCACGAGGGCCAACCCCTGCGGCGATTCGGCATCAACGGCTTTTTAGTCGATTGCGCGGGGCGGTCTGCGCCCGACGGTACCTATTGTTCGGTGCTCAGCACGAGTGAATCAGAGCTAATCGGCGATGATTTTATGTCGCTGCTCATCGCCCGATTTGCTGAGGCGGCAATGCAGCCCAAGCTAGCGCCGCTCGTATCCGGCGCAGTCGGGTTGCGCAACCTCGAACTTCAGCTACAGATTCTGCAAAACGCCTAAGTGCGAGGTGGTAGCTACCGTCTCGATCTACCGAGTTTGACCTGCTAGGCTCGATAATTAAAGGAGAGGCAGAATGGGAATTCCAGCGCACAATAATATAGAGGACCAATTCGCGGCTTTAGCCGAAATGCTCTCAGGCCGAGGTATCGAAGTCGAAGAAGTCAAAGCCCAGCTCAAAGCCCAGGAGATCGAGACGCCCTCTTGGGGATATGGCAATTCCGGGACGCGCTTTGGCGTTTTCAAACAACCCGGTGCCGCTCGCGATGTCCACGAGCGGCTTTCCGACGCGGCCCAAGTGCACAAGGTGACGGGTGTCTGCCCTGGTGTGGCTTTGCACATCCCGTGGGATAAAGTGGATGACTACGACACTCTGGGGCAAGAAGCGGCAGATCTGGGCGTGCATATCGGGGCGATCAATCCCAATGTCTTCCAAGAGCCCGAATACAAATTGGGCAGTTTCGGTCATCGGGACCCGGCAGTGCGTCGCAAAGCGCTCGATCACATGTACGAGTGCGTGGATATCATGCAGCAGACAGGCTCCACCGTACTGAGCCTTTGGTTTGCCGACGGCACGAACTACCCGGGCCAAGACGACATCATCGAACGCAAGCGGCGCTTTGAAGAATGTCTGAGGGAAACGTACGCCATGCTGCCCGAAGGGGCGCGGATGCTCATTGAATACAAATTCTTCGAGCCAGCATTTTACCATACGGACATTGCCGACTGGGGTATGGCGCTCAATTTCGCCATTAAGGCCGGGCCGCAGGCCGAGGTGCTGGTCGATCTAGGGCATCATCCCCTCTGCACCAATATTGAGCACCTTGTGGCCTTACTCCTCGACGAAGGGCGGATGGGCGGTTTTCATTTCAACAACCGCAAATACGCCGATGACGATGTGACGACCGGGTCGGTCAACCTCTACGAGGTCTTCCTAATTTACCACGAGATCCTCAACGCTGAGCGGCGCGGTGCCGCAACGGCTAACATCGCCTACATGATCGACCAAAGCCATATTATCAAGCCCAAAGTCGAAGCCATGATCCAGTCGGTGCTCAACATCCAGACGGCCTATGCCCGTGCCTTGCTGGTTGACCGTCCGGCACTCGCTGAGGCCCAGGCAGAGGACGATGTAGTGGCAGGCGAAGAAATCTTGCGCAATGCCTATGATATGGATGTGCGGCCCTTGCTGGCGGTTGTGCGCCAGGAACTGGGGGCCGAAGCCGACCCCCTAGGTGCCTATCGCAGCAGCGGTTACTTTGAGCGCATTGCCGTAGAAAGACAGGGCGAACTGAAAGGGGCCGCTAGCTGGGGCTGATGTAGGCGCGGCGCGGTGGTTCTAGCGTTAGCACCAGTATTATTTTGTTTTTTCTTGATATTTTCTTGACAGAGAGATGTTTGGAGACTATGTTCTAAAGTTCCGCTCGACACCTGAGCGATATTGATCTTTGAAAATCGAATAACGTACATGAGGGTCCAGCGTCGAAGAGCTTGGATTTGCAAAAAGCAGTATATCAAATTTTTCTCACGGAGAGTTTGATCCTGGCTCAGAACTAACGCTTGTGGTGTGTCTTAGTCATGCAAGTCGAACGAGAAAGTCACCTTCGGGTGACGAGTACAGTGGCAAACGGGTGAGCAACACGTGGGCAACTTGCCCCTGGGTTGGGGATAACACTTCCAACGAAGTGCTAATACCGAATGACAAGACGAGTTGATGACTCGTTTTTAAAGGTGGCCTCTACTTGTAAGCTGCCGCCTAGGGATGGGCCCGCGTCGTATTAGCTTGTTGGTAGGGTAATGGCCTACCAAGGCGACGATGCGTAGCCGGCCTGAGAGGGTGAACGGCCACACTGGCACTGAGATAAGGGCCAGTCTCCTACGGGAGCCAGCAGTCTAGAAATTTGCACAATCGCCGAAAGGCGGATGCAGCGACACCACGTGGAGGATGAAGCCCCTCGGGGTGTAAACTCCTGTCAGAAGGGAAGAAGGCGCGGGCGTTAATACCGCTCGTTGCTTGACGGTACCTCCAGAGGAAGCTCCGGCTAACTACGTGCCAGCAGCCGCGGTAATACGTAGGGAGCGAGCGTTGTTCGGATTTACTGGGCGTAAAGGGCACGTAGGCGGGTGTGCAAGTCTGTTGTGAAATCCTCTGGCTCAACCAGAGAACTGCAGCCGAAACTGCACACCTTGAGTCCAGCAGAGGGAATCGGAATCCCAGGTGTAGCGGTGAAATGCGTAGATATCTGGGAGAACATCAGTGGCGAAGGCGGATTCCTGGGCTGGTACTGACGCTGAGGTGCGAAAGCTAAGGGAGCGAACAGGATTAGATACCCTGGTAGTCTTAGCCGTAAACGATGGGTACTAGGTGTTGGGGGACATTGACCCCCTCAGTGCCGTAGCTAACGCATTAAGTACCCCGCCTGGGGAGTACGGCCGCAAGGCTGAAACTCAAAGGAATTGACGGGGACCCGCACAAGCAGTGGAGCATGTTGCTCAATTCGATGCAACGCGAAGAACCTTACCAGGGCTTGACATCCGAGGAACTTTTTGGAAACAAGAAGGTGCCCCTTGGGGAACCTCGAGACAGGTGCTGCATGGCTGTCGTCAGCTCGTGTCGTGAGATGTTGGGTTAAGTCCCGCAACGAGCGCAACCCCTGTCCTTAGTTGCCATCAGGTAATGCTGGGAACTCTAAGGAGACAGCCTGTGATAAGCAGGAGGAAGGTGGGGATGACGTCAAGTCATCATGGCTCTTACGTCCTGGGCTGCAAACGTGCTACAATGGCTGGTACAAAGGGCTGCGATACCGCGAGGTGGAGCCAATCCCAAAAAACCAGTCTCAGTTCGGATTGGAGTCTGCAACTCGACTCCATGAAGCTGGAATTGCTAGTAATCGCGGATCAGCATGCCGCGGTGAATACGTTCCCGGGTCTTGTACACACCGCCCGTCAAGCTAGGAAAGACGGAAACACCTGAAGTCGCGATCCTAACCGCAAGGAGGGAAGTGCCGAAGGTGGAGCTGTCGATTCGAGCTAAGTCGTAACAAGGTAGCCGTACCGGAAGGTGCGGCTGGATCACCTCCTTTCTAAGGGGATTATCGGGAGTTTTAGACTCCTGACATTATCCGCCTAGGTCAATGTTTTTACTCTTTGACCTGTCCTCATGTGCGTTATTCGATTTTCGGGGGTATAGCTCAGGTGGTTAGAGCGCACGCCTGATAAGCGTGAGGTCGGTGGTTCAATTCCACCTACCCCCACCATTCAGGCTTTTGCTCTTTGACAATCGAATACAGGTTCACATCAGTAAAATCTAAGGTTTACCGAGTGGAAGCGCGTTATGTGCTTACCACTCGAGACACCGCGATGCATTACCTCTAGTAGTGTTGTGACAGTGATTTTTGGTCAAGCTACAAAGGGCGTACGGTGGATGCCTTGGCACGAGAAGGCGATGAAGGACGTGATAAGCTGCGATAAGCCTCGGGGAGGTGCAAATAACTTTTGATCCGGGGATTTCCGAATGGGGCAACCTAGTGCAGGTCATGCTGCACTACCCTCGGATGAACACATAGTCCGAGTGGAGCAAACGGGGGGAACTGAACCATCTAAGTACCCCTAGGAATAGAAAGCAACCGCGATTCCCCTAGTAGTGGCGAACGAACGGGGAACAGCCCAAACTGCCTGTATGTTAAAGCCTGCACGCGTTGTACAGGCGGGGTTGTGGGGCGTCATTCGACAAGAGTGCTGACTTGTCGGGAAGTTACCAATCGACACCATAGTCGAAGTGTTCTGGAAAGTTCTACCACAGAAGGTGATAGTCCTGTAGGCGAAATGGTAGTCGACTTCCCTATGACGTTCCCGAGTACCACGGGGCACGGGAAACCCTGTGGGAAGCTGGGGAGACCACTCTCCAAGGCTAAATACTCTCTCGTGACCGATAGCGCACTAGTACCGGTGAGGGAAAGGTGAAAAGTACTCCGAGAAGGAGAGTGAAATAGTACCTGAAACCGTACGCTTACAAGCAGTCGGAGGGGGCTTGTCCCCTGACGGCGTGCCTTTTGCATAATGAGCCGACGAGTTACTTGTATGCAGCAAGGTTAATTCACTTAGTGAAGGAGCCGTAGCGAAAGCGAGTCTGAATAGGGCGTTCAGTTGCATGCAGTAGACCCGAAGCCAGGTGATCTACCCATGGCCAGGATGAAACGGGAGTAAAATCTCGTGGAGGTCCGAACCGCCGAACGTTGAAAAGTTCTCGGATGAGCTGTGGGTAGGGGTGAAAGGCCAATCAAACCTGGAGATAGCTGGTTCTCCCCGAAATAGCTTTAGGGCTAGCCTCTTGTAAAAGAGTCGTGGAGGTAGAGCACTGGATCGGCTAGGGGGCTTACCCGCTTACCAAACCGAACCAAACTCCGAATGCCATTGACTTGTTCCAAGGGAGTCAGCGTGCGAGGGATAAACTCCGTACGCGAGAGGGAAACAACCCAGATCGCCAGCTAAGGTCCCTAAGTGTAAGCTAAGTGACTAAAAGGATGTGAGATTGCTGAGACAGCTAGGATGTTGGCTTAGAAACAGCCACCATTTAAAGAGTACGTAATAGTTCACTAGTCAAGTGATTTCGCGCCGACAATGTACCGGGGCTAAGCTTACCACCGAAGCTGCGGACTTCGCACTTCGTTTTCGAAGTGCGGATTGGTAGGGGAGCGTTCCATAGTAGGCTGAAGGCGAACCGCAAGGTTCGCTGGACGAGATGGAAGTGATTATGTCGGCATGAGTAGCGATAAAGCGGGTGAGAATCCCGCTCACCGAAAATCTAAGGTTTCCTGGGCTAGGCTCGTCCTCCTGGGGTTAGTCGGGACCTAAGCTGAGGCCGAAAGGCGTAGGCGATGGAAAACAGGCTAAATATTCCTGTACCACTTACAGAGCGTTCGAGCTATGGGGTGACGCAGAAGTGAAAGGTCAGCCAGCGACTGGAAATGCTGGTCTAAGCTCGTAGGGGGGCCATCTAGGTAAATCCGGATGGCCGCTAACCCCGAGAAGCGATGGGGAGCCGTCTAACGGCATAAACTGACCCTAATCATGCTGCCTAGAAAAACCTCTATGTGAGTTCTGTAGGTGCCCGTACCGCAAACCAACACAGGTAGATGAGGAGAGTATCCAAAGGTGCGCGAGTGAACCCTCGTTAAGGAATTCGGCAAAATGATCCCGTAACTTCGGAAGATGGGATGCCCTCAGTAGGTGAAGCCCTTCGCGGGTGGAGCCCAAAGGGGCCGCAGAGAAACGGGCTGGGCGACTGTTTACCAAAAACACAGGTCTCTGCTAAGCCGCAAGGCTATGTATAGGGACTGACACGTGCCCGGTGCTGGTAAGTTAAGAGGATTAGTTAGCTCCTTCGGGAGCGAAGCTTTGAATCGAAGCTCCAGTAAACGGCGGTCGTAACTATAACGATCCTAAGGTAGCGAAATTCCTCGTCGGCTAAAAACCGACCTGCACGAATCGTGTAACGACTTGGCCACTGTCTCAACGAGGGACTCGGTGAAATTGTAGTTCCGGTGAAGATGCCGGATACCCGCGGCAGGACAGAAAGACCCCGTGAACCTTTACTACAGCTTGGTATTGGATTTTGGCACTGCACGTGTAGGATAGGTGGGAGGCTATGAAACGGGAGCGCTAGTTTCCGTGGAGCCGACCTTGAAATACCACCCTTGCCTTGTTAAAGTTCTAACCTTGATCCTTTGATCAGGATCGGAGACAGTGCCAAGTGGGTAGTTTAACTGGGGCGGTTGCCTCCTAAAGAGTAACGGAGGCGCCCAATGGTTCCCTCAGCGCGGTCGGTAATCGCGCGTAGAGTGTAAAGGCATACAGGGAGCTTAACTGCAAGACCTACAAGTCGAGCAGGTGCGAAAGCAGGGCTTAGTGATCCGACGGTTGCGTGTGGAAGCGCCGAAGCTCAACGGATAAAAGGTACTCCGGGGATAACAGGCTTATTGCCCCCAAGCGCCCATAGCGACGGGGCAGTTTGGCACCTCGATGTCGGCTCAGCGTATCCTGGGGCTGGAGAAGGTCCCAAGGGTTTGGCTGTTCGCCAATTAAAACGCTACGCGAGCTGGGTTCAGAACGTCGTGAGACAGTTCGGTCCCTATCCGCCGTGGGTGTAGGATATTTGAGGAGATCTGACCCTAGTACGAGAGGACCGGGTTGGACGGACCTCTGGTCTACCAGTTGTTCCGCCAGGAGCACCGCTGGGTAGCTACGTTCGGAAGGGATAAACGCTGAAAGCATCTAAGCGTCAAGCCCACTCCAAAACTAGATATCCCGTAGGGTTAACCTACCTAAAGGCCCCTCGTAGACTACGAGGTTGATAGGTTGCAGGTGGAAGCGCAGCAATGCGTGAAGCCGAACAATACTAATTGGCCGTGCGGCTTGACCATTTACTATCGCAGCAATACTTGGAGTTGTGCATTGCTTTTGATGTGGGCCTGTATTCGGTTGTTGAAGAGAATTTGAGTTTTCCGGTGGCCATAGCGGAGGGGAAACACCTCTTCCCATTCCGAACAGAGCCGTTAAGCCCTCTTGCGCCGATGGTACTGCTGGGGTTGCCTAGTGGGAGAGTAGGACGCCGCCGGATTTTTTAAAAGCCCATCCCTTTGGGGGTGGGCTTTTTTGTGTCTGTGGAAAATACCTTGACAACGCCGAGGTAGGCCAATTAATTAAGCACTTCTCTTAATGCAGGAGGAGTCAAATTGAGCGAACAAACGAGAAATTTTTCTCTGTGTGGTCATAGCGGCGCGGGTAAAACAGCGCTGTCGGAGGCCATGTTATTCAACATGGGCGTCGTAAACCGCTTGGGACGCATTGATGACGGGACGACGACATCGGATTGCGATTCAGCCGAGATTGAGCGCCAGATTTCGCTCAAGATCTCTTTGCTCAATGGCCAGTGGCAGGATCACCACCTCAACATAATTGATACGCCGGGCTATGCAGATTTTATCTCCGAGGCCAAGGCGGCGCTGCGCGTGTCCGACGCCGCGGTCGCTGTGGTCGATTCGGTTGCCGGAGTAGAGATCGGGACTGAGCGGACTTGGAATTTTGCTGCCGAGTACAATTTGCCCCGGGTGCTATTCATCAACAAGATGGATCGCGCCGATGTCGACGCGGACCAAGTCTTAGAGATGGTGCAAGAGCGTTTTGGACGCCAAGTCGTGCCTTTGCAAATGGCGGTAAATCCCGGTGAGGGGTTCAACCATATTGTCGATTTGGTTGCCATGAAGGCCTATGCGTACCAAGATGGTAAAGCCACTGAAGGAGACATACCTGACGACATCCAGAGCCGCGCCGAAGAGTTGCGCGAGCAGTTCGTGGAATCTATCGCCGAGACGGACGAAACGCTGATGGAGAAGTATTTCAGCGAGGGCGAATTGACCGAGGAGGATATAGTTGCTGGTTTGCGTCGGGCTATGTTACAGGGCGAGATTTTTCCGGTCTTTTTCGGAGATGCCTACAACAATGTCGGCATCGATCAGTTGCTGGGTGCCTTGGTGCAATACGGGCCGTCGCCGGCCGAGTCGGCAGGACTCCGATTCCAAGATGGCGAGGAGCAGGAAATTGAGCTTGAAGCTACTGCTACTGCGCCCTTGGCCGCTCTGGTATTCAAGACTTTGGCCGAGCAGCACGTAGGTGAACTTTCTCTGCTGCGCCTCTTTGCTGGAGCGATCAAGCCCGGCGACGAAGTGGCCAACTCAGGCAATCGCTCCACCGAGCGCATTGGCCAGATCTATCACCTCAACGGCAACAGGCGGGTCGAGGTCGAAAGTGCTGCGGCTGGTGATATCGTCGCCTTAGTCAAGCTCAAAAACACCCACACGGCCGATACACTTTGTGCCAAGGGTGCGTCGTTGCAGCTGCCGGGCATTGCATTCCCCGAGCCGCTAATTCGCGTGGCTATTCAGGCCAAGGAGCAGGGCGGTGAGGACCGGGTTTCTACGGGGATTGCTCAGTTGCACGAGGAGGATCCGAGCTTCGTCATGAAATTCGATGGTGAGGTGCGCCAAACGATCCTGCTGACTCAAGGCGAGTTGCATCTGGAAATTATCGTTAGCCGCCTGAAAGAGCGGTTTGGCGTGGAGATCGATATGGAGGTGCCGCGGATTCCCTATCGAGAAACGATCCGCAGCAATGCCGATGCGCAATACCGGCACAAGAAGCAGTCGGGTGGACGGGGGCAGTTTGGCGAAGTGTTTCTGCGCATTGCCCCCAAGGGGCGCGGTGAAGGGTTTGAATTTCTCAACGAAGTCGTCGGCGGCAACATCCCGAGCAACTTCATTCCCGCGGTGGAAAAGGGCATCGTCGAGACGCTGAGTCAGGGACCAGTGGCCGGTTACCAAGTCATTGATGTGGCTGCTACCGTATACGACGGCAAGCACCACCCGGTGGACTCGGACGAAGTTTCTTTTAAGTTGGCCGGCTCCCACGCCTTCAGAGATGCCTTCCTCAAAGCCAAGCCGGTTTTGCTAGAACCTATTTATCATCTAGAGATTACGGTGCCCGAGGAGTTCATGGGCGACGTAATGGGCGATCTCTCGTCGCGACGGGGTCGGATCAGCGGTATGGACACCTCAGGCCACTTCCAGGTCATCCACGCCGAGGCCCCCTTAGCCGAAATAGATCGCTACGCAACGTCGCTGCGTTCGATGACCCAGGGCAAGGGGTTCCACGCGCAGCGATTCGACCGCTACGAGGACGTCCCCGGCGATATCATGGCCAAAATCATCGAGGATTCTCAGAAGAACAAGGGAAGAGAAGCGGCGTAAGTAGTTTTCTCTTATACGTTGTAAAGGGCGGTCGGCCAAGGCGGTCGGCCGCCCTTCGCTTTTTGGATTGCGCGGGTTTTTTTATCTTAATAATGTCATAGAACAGTCGATTTTCCCCGAGCAATGCTTCTGCTTTGAGGAGTGGGAGTGCGCGTGGGGATTGGTAAGGAGATAAAGCCGATGTCTGGCCACTCCAAATGGAGTACAATCAAGCGCAAAAAAGGCGCTAACGACGCCAAGCGCGGCAAGATCTTTACGAAGTTGATCCGCGAGCTTTCCGTGGCCGCTCGCAGTGGAGGCGATGAGGCGACCAATCCGAGTCTGCGCACGGCAGTCCAGAACGCCAAAGCGGCCAATATGCCTGCGGCAACCATTGAGCGCGCCATACGTCGCGGCACGGGCGACGAGCCGGGGGTGATATACGAAGAGGGACTTTTTGAAGGCTATGGACCCGGTGGGGTGGCCATTATGGTCGAAACCCTATCGGACAACCGCAACCGCACGGTTTCCGAAATCCGCCACGTATTTACCAAGTACAACGGCAACCTCGCAGAGAGTGGGGCGGTAGCTTGGATGTTTGAACACAAGGGCGTCATCGAAGTGGACAAGACCCATGTTTCCGAAGACGACCTTCTATTGGCGGTCGTAGATGCAGGAGGCGAGGATATTCAGGATGGCGACCAAGTCCACGAAATCGTGACCCCAGTTGTCGACTTGGAGCCAGTTAAAAAGGCCCTGGAGGACAACGGCATTGCCTTCGCCCAAGCGACGTTGGCTTGGATGCCTAAACGCGAAAACGTGCTCGAAGTACAAGGTGAAGAGGCAGAAAAAATCATCCGCCTTCTCGAAGCATTGGAGGATCTAGACGACGTACAGAAGGTCTTTTCCAATTTCGACCTCCGCGAAGACGAGCTCGAAAAACTCATGGCTCAGGCCTAGTGGGTCTTCGCTTTGCTTATTCTTGGAGTAGATCCTAGCAGCACGAGCACTGGCTACGGCTTCGTCGAATATAGCAAGCGCAAGGCCCGCTATGTTGCCTGTGGCTGTATCCGCCCCAAGGAAGATGCGTTCGAGGATCGGCTGGTGTACATGTTCGACGAGATGACGCGGCTCATCGGCGAATACGCCCCAGACGAGGGCGCGATCGAAACTACGTTCTTCGGCAAGGACGCCACTGCGGCAGCCAAGCTGGGCCAAGCGAGAGGCGTCCTGATCGTCGCCATGCGCAAAGCCGGCTTGCCCATTGCTCACTATGCGCCGGCGATGATTAAAAGGTCGGTGACCGGGAATGGCCAAGCGACTAAGCAACAGGTCCAGTTCATGGTGACACGCACCTTGAATCTGAAGGAACGGCCCAAATCTCTCGATGCATCAGACGCCTTGGCCATTGCCCTATGCCATACCCAGCAGTCTGGTCGGATTTTAAGCGAGGGCCGAGGACAGCGCAAGCCCGAGGTAGAGGCCTTGCTCAGTCGCATGGTCCGGCGTTAAGGTCTATCCGTGATAACACATCTACGCGGTACACTTCTGTCCAAATCACCTACCTATGCCGTCGTCGACGTCGGGGGCGTGGGGTATGGCTTGGCCATATCCTTGGTAACTTTCGACCAACTACCCCCAGCCTCCGAGGCGGTCCACCTTTCTACCTATCTCTACGTGCGCGAAGACCGCATGGAGCTTTTCGGCTTTGCCGATGAGGAAGAGCGGGAGATATTCGAGCTGCTGATCGGCGTTTCGGGCATCGGCCCTCATTCGGCACTGACCGTGCTGTCGGGCATGACCCTGCGCGATTTGCAGGAGGCGATCTTGCAAGAGCGCGTAGCCGAACTGACCGCGATCAAGGGCATTGGTCGCAAGACCGCGGAACGCTTGGTGCTTGATCTAAAGGACAAGGTTCATTTGAGTGCCTCGGCGGCTGGTGAAGCGGCCTCAGAGGCCAAACCTGGTGCGGGCGAAGAAGCGGCAAAGGCCCTGATGACATTGGGGTACGCAGCACCTGCTGCGCGCCAAGCGGTGCGCAAGGCCGTCGAAAAGCACGGCACCGACCTGAGTGTGCAACAGCTCATCAAACTGGCCCTCAAGGAGCGCTGAAGGCTCGGCTATGGAACATCGACCCATAGATCCTGGTGGCGAAGGCGACGACCTGCAGTTCGACAATACGCTACGTCCCCAGTCCCTTGCCGAGATGCTGGGCCAAGAGAAGACCAAGCAGCAGCTCGGCATTGCCATTGAAGCCGCTCGGCAGCGCGGCGAGGCCATGGATCACGTGTTGCTGTACGGTCCGCCCGGTCTGGGCAAGACGACGCTTTCGTATGTGATCGCCAAAGAGCTAGGCGTTGAAATCTATCCCACGTCAGGGCCGTTGCTCGAGCGTCCGAGCGACTTAGCTGGCATGCTCACGACCATGGAGCCGCGCGATGTGCTCTTCATCGACGAGATTCACCGCGTCAACCGCGTGGTCGAGGAATACCTGTACTCGGCGATGGAGGACTTCAAAATTGACATCATCATTGACCAAGGCCCGGCGGCCCGCTCCGTCAGTGTGCCGTTGGAGCCTTTTACCTTAGTCGGGGCCACGACGCGTCAAGGCTTGTTGACCTCGCCGATGCGCGCGCGCTTTGGGCTCAATGCTCACCTCGACTACTACTCGGTCGCCGAACTCGCCGAGATTGTCAAGCGCGATGCTCGCCTGTTGAATTTATCGGTCGCAGGGTCGGGCGCGATGGAAGTTGCCCGTCGTTCCCGCGGTACGGCTCGGACTGCTAAGCGCTTGTTGCGCCGCGCACGCGATTTTGCCCAAGTGGAAGGAGAAAACGAGATCCATGCCGAGGTAGTGCAAAAGGCACTCGTCATCCAAGATGTCGATGAGGAGGGACTCGATAAGATGGATATCGCGTTGCTGCGGGCCATTATTGAAAAGTTCAACGGCGGTCCGGTCGGCCTAAGCAATCTAGCGGCCACAATCGGCGAGGAGGCCGAGACAATCGAGGAAGTGGTCGAGCCGTATTTAATCAAGGAGGGGTTTATCAAGCGCACCCCTAGGGGCCGCATGGCTATGCCGCGAGCTTGGGAGCGCCTCGGTCTCGAGCCGCCGCCAAGCTCCGGCGAGCAATTAGAGCTTTTATGAGCGCGGATGGTCGCGACGTGATTCTAGCGTTGGATACGGCGACCCCGGTCGGCAGCGTAGCGCTCTGTGCGGCAGCAGGGATCGTCGTCAGCCGCTATTTCGACGTGGGGTTGCAGCATTCACAGCGACTCTTCGGCGAGGTAGAGGCCGCACTAGAGGCCGCAGACATGGATGTCGAGGGAGTGCGGGCCATAGCCGTCGCCATTGGGCCGGGGTCGTTTACTGGCCTGCGGATCGGGCTGAGTGCAGCCAAAGGCTTGTGTTTGGCCGCGGGCAAGGAGCTAGTGGCGGTTTCAACGCTGGAAGCACTGGCCGCCCGTTTGCCGTTTGCCCGTTTGCCCGTTTGCTCCGTCCTCGACGCGCGCAAGCGCGAAGTCTATGCCGCGCTCTACGATACGGCAACGGGCGTGCCGGTCGAATTGGAACCATCCCGGGCCATCGCACCAGAGCGGTTGGTCCGAGAGCGAGCCAACGCGGCGACGATTTACACCGGAGACGGAGCCACGGCCTATCGCGAGCTGTTGGCCGGCGATTCGGCCGCGCAATTTGCTCCCCTGCCCTGCGCCCGTCCCGACGCCGGGACTATTGGCTGGCTGGCGCTGTCCAAGTTGGAGAAGGGCCAGACGGCGGACTTGGATTCAGTGGAACCTGAATACTTGCGCTCGCCCGATGCCCGTCCTCTAGCGCGGGCATGAGCGACGAGAGTCGTTTCGTTAGGCTAGGGCCGATCCACCTACATCGCGTGATGGAGATTGAGCGCGGCTCTTTCGCCAATCCGTGGAGCGAGGCCGATTTTTATTATTTACTTGCAGATAGAGATGCCCTGTGTTTGGGGCTTTTGCACCGCAGCGAGCTGATTGGCTACGCGCTGGGTTATTTCGCTGGCCGCGATTTTCAGCTCGCCAACCTCGCGGTGGATCCGGCATGGCGAAAACAAGGGTGGGCTAGGCAGTTGTTGGGGCGGATGTTGCACGCGGCCGCAGAGCAAGGCGCTAGCTGTTGTGCGCTCGAAGTGCGCTCGGCAAATCGGGCCGCGCGGGCGCTCTACTGCAAGGTGGGATTTCGGATTGTAGGGCGGCGGGCGGCGTACTATAGCGATCCCCCGGACGATGCCGTTTTAATGGAATGCAACATAGAGATTTTGTAGTTTATTTATTATACTCTAACTCTTGCGCGACAATAACCGTCAGAGCTTATAACAGCAGAAGAGGGATGCGATGGCTGAAGTAATTCTGAAGAATATCCGCAAAGTGTACGACAAAGAAGTGGTAGCGGTGGACGACGCCAATATCGAGATCAAGGACAAGGAATTCGTGGTACTCGTCGGTCCGTCGGGCTGCGGCAAGTCCACGACGCTGCGGATGATTGCCGGGCTTGAGGAAATCACCGCCGGCGAGATTTCGATAGATGGGACGATCGTCAACGACGTGCCTCCCAAGGATCGCGACATCGCCATGGTCTTCCAGAATTACGCGCTCTACCCACACATGAGCGTCTATCAAAACATGGCCTTTGGGCTCAAGCTGCGGAAATATCCCAAAGACGAGATTGAGGCACGGGTGCAAGAAGCGGCCGATATACTCGGTATCCAAGAATTGCTAGAGCGCAAGCCCAAAGCGCTTTCGGGCGGTCAGCGCCAGCGCGTGGCAGTGGGGCGCGCCATCGTTCGCAAGCCCAAGGTATTCCTTTTCGACGAACCGCTCTCCAACCTCGACGCCAAGCTGAGAGTGCAGATGCGCACTGAGATCAGCAAGTTGCACACCCGCCTAGGGGCCACTATGGTGTACGTGACGCACGACCAAGTCGAGGCCATGACCATGGGAGACCGCATTGTGGTCATGCGCGATGGCCTAATCCAGCAGATCGACAAACCCCTCCATCTCTACAACAAACCCGTCAACCAGTTCGTCGCCGGCTTTATTGGTAGCCCCTCCATGAACTTCATCCGCGGTACGCTGGCCTCCAATGGCAGTGGTCTAGTTTTCGACGAAGGCAATGTGCAGATCTCCCTGCCCGCCGGCCACGGCGACCAGCTAGGCGGCCACGTGGGTCAGGAGGTGACGCTGGGCATCCGCCCGGAAGACATCCACGATCCGGATACCATTGGCCGCAATGTCGAGACCGTCGAAATTGCAGCCAAGGTTGAAGTGGTCGAACCCATGGGCAACGAGGTCTTCCTCAACCTGACCACCGGCAAGACCGCTTTCGTCGCCCGCGTCGATCCGCTGCATATGCCGCAAGTTGACCAAACGGTAAAGTTGGTCGTCGAGATCGACAAAGCCCACTTTTTTGCTCTGGACAACCAAGAGAGCCTGTTGCAGAAATAGGGATTGGCTTGGACAGTACGGGCGGCACTCCGCACTCCGGAGAGTTTAGCGATCTGGCTCGTCGAGATCGGGCTGGGGCCGTGGCCGCAGCGTGGCTCGAATCGGGCCGCATCCCCCATGCGGTTCTCATCTGTGGGGCCGAGGGAATCGGCAAACGGCGCTTTGCGTTCGCGTGGGCGCAGGCCTTGTTGTGCACTGGCAACGGTCCTTCCGCCTGCAACCGCTGCCCGAGCTGCCGCAAAGTCTCCTCGCTCATGCATCCCGACCTCCACATCGCAGTGCCGCTAGCCCCTCGCCGAGGCAAGCAGAGGCTTGAGCTGGCAGATTTGCGCGAGTCCGTAGTGGAGTACGTCCACGGCGCAGGCGCGGCTCTGCCCAGCAACTCCAACATTGCGGTTGAACACCTGCGCCAGTTGCAAAGAGAGCTGGCGTTTGCGCCGACGGAATCTCCGCGCAAAGTCGGCCTGATTTTCGCCGCCGAGCGGATGCATCCGGCGGGTGCCAATTCGCTACTCAAGCTCTTGGAAGAGCCGCCAGCCCGGGCCGTCGTCGCGCTGGTTTCAGCGGCACCAGAGCGCCTCTTGCCCACCGTGCTTTCGCGCTGTCAGCGCATGATCTTGAGTTCCCTAGATGTGGCCACCTTGCGGGCGCAGCTCGAACGGGAAGGCGTGTCTGGCGAGCGCTTAGAGCTTGCCGTGCGCATGGGGGCTGGCTCGTTGCAGCAGGCCAAAGAAGTGGCTGCCGGGGCGTTTGATGGAACGCGACAGTTGGTTGAGTCGTTTCTTTCAGGTGGCTCGGAGCAGCGGGACGAAGTCTATTGGAGCGTCCTAGAGGAGTTGGGGGGAGATCGGGGGCAGCTAGAGCGTTTTTTGCAAGTATGTGATCTGTACCTACGGGATCTCTTCCTGTTGGCGCATGGTCGAGACGAGTCCGTCGTCCAAGTAGATCGGCGTCCTTATTTGGAAAACCTGTTGGAGAAAATAGACGCTGCTCGCGCTGCTTTGGAGATCGACCGCGCAGCTGAGACCTTGAGGCACAACGCCAGTCCGCAGTTGGTGCTGACCGACCTGTGGCGCGTCTTGCGCCGTGGGGGACCGGCGCTGGTGCCTCCGCCCGATCCCAGCTTGGCGAGAGTGCGGCGTTGGTAAACGCCCACCGACCGCGGCAGCGTTTTGCCCAGCATTTCCTCGTCGCCCGAGGTGTTATAGAAGCCATTGCGGGGATGGTGCGTCCGGCTGCTGGCGAGGTGGTCGTCGAGATCGGCCCGGGTCGAGGCGCGTTGACCGAGGTGCTGCTCGCTGCTGTGGATCGTCTCGTGGCCGTGGAAATCGACCGCGACTTGGTGGCGCTGTTGCGCACGCGCCCAAGTGCGGATAAGCTGCACTTGATTGAAGGAGATATTCTGCAGGTCGATCTCGGAGAGGTCTTGCGGGACGCGGGCGGACGTCGACTGCTGATGGTCGGCAACCTTCCCTACAATATCACCGCTCCGCTGCTCTTTCACCTGCTCGCCCACGCCGATTGCATCAGCCGCGCCATCGTCATGGTCCAACGCGAAGTAGCTCAGCGCTTAGTCGCCAGCCCCGGTTCAAAGGATTACAGCTTGCTGTCCGTGCTAGTGGCCATGCGCGCCGAGGTGGAGTTGCGTTTGCAGGTGGGGCGCGATTGCTTCCGGCCCGTGCCGGCAGTGGATTCGTCCGTAGTCGAGTTGCGCTTTGCCCCCAAGCCCCGCTACGCAGTACAGGACGCAGACTGTTTTGACCGCTTGGTGCGCCGAGCCTTTGGCCAGCGGCGCAAGATGCTGCGCAATTCGCTTCTCGGCCTCAATCCCGAGGGCGGGCGGCCTTGGCTAGCAGAGCTGGGCCAGCAAGCGGGTATTGAACTAACGCGCCGCCCAGAGGAATTGTCGATCGAGGAATTCGTCCGGCTGAGCGACGCCTACTCGCGCTTGGGCAAGGAGGCATTGTGAAGCCGATCTTGTGGCACGTGGGGTGGTTGGTGCTGGTCGCATGGGCGGCGGCCGATGCCCAGCAGTACTCGCTCAACTTCCGCCGCTCCAGTTCCCGGACCTCTTGGAACCACTCTTTTCCTAGCTGGAACTACTCGACGCCCGTGCGGTTCTCGGCGGTGGAGGACTCGACTTCCAAGCTGACGATTAACGCATCGGGGAGTATGGGGTTTACCCTCGACGATCGCAGCAGCGGCAAGAGTTGGCAGGACAATGCCTCGGGCCGCACCTCGATCGGCTATCCCATTCTCGGGCCAAAGGCCACCATCAGACTCGGTGCCAGCATGAGTACCAGCAATCGAACGCTGCAGAAGCAGAAGACGCGTCGTCAGTCCTTTAACTTCGGGTTTAGTTCTAGGCCGTTGAGTCGTGGCCCATTCAAGAGCATGAGCGCCCGCCTGACCCCAAGCCTGATTAACGCCTCCCGCGCTACTCGTGCCAACCTCGATAGCACCATCAAGGAGACCGGGATCCGCTACAGTGCTTCGCTGAGTGTCTCGCCTGAAATCGAGATTGCGGGTAAGAAGGTGAACAACTCGATTTCGCTGAGCAAAACGGACGATACGCTCGAGCACAACAAGGATCGCAGCGAGAGCGTGAGCGGCAACGTGAGCTATACCTTCCCCGGCGCGGTGCGCGTTGGCTTGAGGCTGTCTGAAAACCGCTCTCAACGGGGTCTCACGCGCCCCGTCATCAGCGAGGATGTAATAGGGGAAACCGCGTTGCGCGATACAATGGTCAACGCCGAGTTATCGAAAACGCGCGGCACCAGCATGTCTTCCAATGTGGAGTTCGATCTAGGGCGATTCAAGATCAAGAATCGCGCCTCGTACGGTCAGAACGAGCGCACCAATACCGCCAACGCCGCCCAAGACTTAAACAATCGCTTCTTCGGCACCGACCGCCTCAGCGAAAACTTTAGCTGGGACGCGTCTCTTTCGGGCAAGCTGCTCGAGAAGTTGGTCCTCAACACCAGCGTTCGCTTCAAGGGTAGCGACGCGCGCCTGTTGGCGGTGCGGGTGCTCGATACGAGCCGCTGCGAAAGCCACTTCACGCGCTCGGCGGACGGGACGTGCCGCGATCCAAGCGCCGACCTGAGCGACCGCAACCTCTTTCTCAACGGCTCGCTCAACTGGCCCCTAGCCGATGGGCACTCGTTGCGGCTGACGACTTTTGGCGAGGTCAAGCGCTCGGAAAACCCCGGGAGACCGGAGCAGGACCGCGACACCTTCAACAACAGCGTCAGCCTCAGCTATGACGGCACCCTGCGCTCGGGAGCCAAACTCAACGTCGATCTCAAAAACAGCTTTTTGCATCGCGTGAACTTGCACGCCAAACGCGCCGGAGACAATTCGCGCAACCGCGACATTTCGCTCAATGTTGGCACCAATTACGAGCGCTTAGGCGCGTCCTTTTCGCACCGATTCAGCATCTCCGCGCGGCGCACCATTTACGATTTTGATCGCCAAGTCAATAGCCGCGAGTCATCGCGCGAAAGCAATATCCGCCGTGGCTGGAGTATGACGCACTCGCTCCGACGCAAGATCTTGGGAGCCCTTTCGCTCAACACGGGCTACGACTATAAAGCGGATGATTTCGGCACCTTAATCACGGAAAACGGTGCCCAGATCGTCGAAGAGGAGAATGCCAAGCACTCGCTCCGATTCGGCATGACGTATTCGGCCAGCGCCAACTACTCGGCCAGCGCCAACTACTCCTACCGGTTCGACCGCGAGTGGGGGTACGAATATTCCGTGCTCGAACAGTCGCGCCTCCTCAACCGCCGCAATACACACCGGACGCTCTCGGGGACCTTCAACTACAACCCGAGTGGCAGCGCCAACAAGATGAGTTTGAGAGGCAGCCGCAGCCATCAGCGCGCCGGCACGTTTAACAGCTTTTCTGCGACCTATTCGCGAGCGCTGTAATGGCTTCTTAACACTGGTAACCGTTTCGCTGTGGTGTTACCTTAACTAATCGCATACTTATTCGAGGAGATTTTCTAGATGCCCCTGCCCAAATGCGATAAAATCTGGTTCAATGGCCAATTGGTCGATTGGGACGACGCCAAGATCCATGTGCTCTCCCACGTAGTACACTACGGCTCGAGTATCTTTGAAGGCATTCGCTGTTACGAGACGGCGAAAGGCTCGGCCGTATTCCGCCTCGACGAGCACGTCAACAGGCTATTTGATTCCGCCAAGATCTACCGCATGGACATTCCCTATACGCACGAGCAGATCAAAGAGGCGATCCTCGAAACAATCCGCGTCAACCAGCTCTCGGCCTGCTATATCCGCCCGGTCGTTTTCCGCGGCTATGAGAACTTAGGAGTTGATCCGATGGGATGCCCGGTTGACGTAGTGATCGCCGTGTGGGAATGGGGAGAGTACCTCGGCGAGGCCGCGCTCAAAAACGGCGTTTCGGTCTGCACCTCGTCGTGGAATCGCATGGCCCCGAATACGTTTCCCGCCTTGGCCAAAGCCGGCGGCAACTACCTCAACTCGCAGCTCGTGCGGATCGAAGCCAATGCCAACGGCTATGACGAGGGCATTGTCTTGGGCACGGATGGGTTGGTCAGCGAGGGCAGCGGCGAGAATATCTTTGTCATCAAGAACGGCTCGATCTACACGCCCGAGTCGTGTTTTGCCATCCTGCCGGGTATCACCCGTCACACTGCCATTACCCTGATACGCGATCTGGGGATGCGGGTCGAGCAACGCGGGATTCCGCGCGAGTTCCTCTACATCGCCGACGAGGTGTTTTTCACGGGCACGGCCGCCGAAATTACGCCGATCCGCGCCATCGACCAAGTGCCGATCGGCTGTGGGCAGTGCGGGCCGATCACCGCGCAGATACAAGACGCCTTTTTCGCCGTGGTGCGAGTCGAAGCCGAGGATCGGCACGGGTGGTTGACTTTCGTGTGATGGATTGGGTATAGCTGGTTAGTACAAAAGGGGAGAATATGCCGAAAATTAGAATGTCCGTAGTGGCCGCTTGGTTGGGTATTTGTGTCGTTGGCCATGCCGCCGCTGAAGAGGAATCATGGGGAGTAGTGCAGGAAATTCTCATGAGTACCAAAGATATCGTCGTGCTCGACGGCACCGAGAAGGTGTCGCTGCGCTACGAGAGCGGAGAAGAGCCGACCTACGGCGACTGGATGGTGCGCCACATGCTGTCCGATCCCGAGAAACTCAATCCGTACACCGCCAACGATGCCGGTGCTGGCACGGTCTTGGATTACATATTTGAAAGCCTGCTCGAAGCCGACTCGGATCCGCCCTATGCGTTGCGAGGGCTAGTGGCCAAAGACTACCCAGAGATTTCCGCGGACAAACTCACCTATACGTTTGAGCTGCGCGCCGGGGTTTACTTCTCAGATGGCAAGCCGCTGACGGCGGCGGACGTCGTCTTCAGTATGAAGGTCATCCACAATCCCCGCGTGCTAGCGCCGCATCTGCGCAACTACTACGCCGCCGTCGAAGCGGTACAACAGGTAGGGGCGAACAAGGTTAGCTTCCTGTGCGACAAGCCCTATTTCCGCAACGATATGATGTTGGGTGCATTCAGTATTCTACCTAAGCACTTTTATGATCCGGAGGGTTTGCTGGACCCAGTCGAGGTCAAGAGTTTGGTCGATGGCTCTTGGGAGGAGGGGCCGCACAAAGAGCGAGTCGAGCGCTTTGCCGAACAATTCAATCAAAATTTCAACCGCAAGGTCCTAGGTTCGGGGCCGTACGTAATCGAAGATCCAGAGCGCGACTTGGTCACCCAGCAGAAAGTTGTGCTGACGCGGAATGAAAACTACTGGGGTCGGGATGTGGAAGGGCTACTGCCATCTGGATTTGTCGATAAGATCGTCTTTAACATCATCAACAATACCGATGCGGCATTTATCGAGTTGACCAACGGCAACCTCGACTACCACGCTATGCGCCCGTTGGAATTTAAGGAAAAGAGTTGGTCGGAAGACTTCAACAGCCGCTTCCTCAAGGGCGTTAGCTACGCCGGTGGATATATGTACATTGGCTGGAACAACGACCATCCAATTTTTGGCGACAAGCGGGTGCGCCAAGCCATGACCCATCTGACCGACCGCGAGGGTATGGTCGAAAACATCATGTTCGGCCTAGCCGAGACGGTGGAGGGGCCGATCCACAAGTTCCGTCCCGAATACAACCACGATCTCGCGCCGTACGCGTATGATTCCGACCGCGCCCTCGACCTGCTGGCAGAAGCTGGCTGGGAAGACGCCGACGAAGACGGCATCCTCGACAAGACCATCGACGGGGAGCTGGTGCCATTTAGCTTTGAAATCTTGATCAACTCGGGCAACCAGACCCGCAAAGACATCGCCCTAACTTTGCAATACGAGTTGCAGGATATTGGCATTGACTGCCAAGTGCGCGAGTTAGACTGGTCGATTTTTTTGCAAAAAGTCCGCGGCAAGGATTTTGACGCCATGGTGCTGGGCTGGACCGGCAATGTGCAGTTCGCGCCCGATGGCTACCAGATCTGGCATTCCTCCCAGACCACAGAGAACGGCTCCAACGCGATAAGCTTCATCAACGCCGAGGTCGATCAAATTTTGGAGGACTATCGCCGCGAGTTCGATATGGAAAAGCGCATCGCACTCTACCGGCGCTTCCAAGAAATCCTGCACGAGGAACAGCCCTATACTTTCCTGTGGAAGCCGCGCACGGCCCGAGCCTATAGCCGGCGCTTCAGTGGCGTCACTTGGTATCCCCCCGGCGTCCGTTTGCAAGACTGGTGGGTCGCGCAGGAAGAGCAGATGTATTAATAGGGAGCGTCCGTGTCCTCCACCGACGCCCTCCGCTGGGAAAGTCACCCCCTGCGCCGGGAGAAACCGGCCAAATCAGTATTATTGGTCGCTCTCATCGTCGCTGCCGCCGTGGCTGCGGCCGTTGGATTTGAGCATTGGTTTTACGGGGTATTTTCCCTGGGAGCCTTGACCGCCTCGCTGTCGCGCTATTTCTTTGCTACGCGCTACGTGCTCGACGGCGCAGGGATCAGCAGCGAACACCTCGGTCTTAAACAACGCCGTTCTTGGGCGGAGTTCCGTCGAGCAGACGAACATCGGGACGGCATTTTCTTGCGTCCGTCCGCCCGCCCGGGTCGGTTGGATTCTTTTCGCGGCGTTTTTTTGCGGTTCGATCAAAACCGCGAAGAAGTCGCGCATTTCGTCCGGTGCCATGTTTCAAGTCAATAGCTTAAAAGCGCGGTGGCAACACGCGTTTGCCCTTGAAGACCCAGAGGCTGGTTGGTCTGAGGAAGAGCGCGCGCTCGCCGAGCGGCTGGCCGAGTTTATCGTAGCTCGCCGCATGGGAGCAGCCGCGTCCATGGCATTGGAGGCTTGCCGTCCCCTCAATTTTCTGGGCAGCCAAGCCCTGACCTTTTTGGCCCCATTTGCCACGCTGGTTTTTTCGCGCGACGAGTACCAGCGCTTTACGCGCATGTTGGAGCGACGGCAGAGCATAAACTTGCTCGCGGAGGCCATTGCCCAGCGCGAAAGCCAAAAGCATGGATAACCTCAACGTAGTTATCGCCACGGACTGCGGCAGTACGACCACCAAGGCGATCCTGATCGAAAAAAAGGACGAAGGGTATCGCCAGACCTTTCGCGGCGAGGCTCCAACTACGGTTGAGGCTCCTTTTGAAGACGTCACCCGGGGAGTGCTCAACGCCATTCAGGAAGTCGAGGAGCTTTCCGGGCGGCAAATCCTCGATGGCGAGCGGATTATCACGCCGGCAGAAGGCGATGTCGGGGTCGATATCTACATCTCGACGAGCAGTGCTGGCGGTGGATTGCAGATGGCGGTGGCCGGCGTAGTGCTGGCGATGACCGGCGAGAGCGCCCAGCGCTGCGCCTTGGGGGCCGGGGCAATCGTCATGGACACGCTCGCCGCCAACGACGGGCGCTTGCCGCACGAAAAAATAGAGCGCATCCGCCAATTGCGCCCCGATATGGTGTTGCTGTCGGGTGGCACGGATGGCGGCACCGTCAGCCACGTGGTCGAATTGGCCGAATTCATTAGCGCGGCCGATCCCAAGCCCCGCTTTGGCGCAGGCTTTCAGTTGCCGGTTATTTTTGCGGGCAATGAGGACGCGCGCGAGGAGGTCGAAAAGGCGCTGGGGGGTAAGATGGCCCTGACCGTTACCGAGAATATTCGCCCCGTGCTTGAAGAGGAAAATCTGGAACCGGCGCGGCACGTCATTCACGACCTCTTCCTCGAACACGTCATGGCGCAGGCACCGGGCTACCGCAAGCTGATGGACTGGGCTAGCGCGCCGATTATGCCGACGCCCGGGGCGGTAGGCGAGATCATGCAGACCATTGCCCGCCAGCAGGAAATCAACGTCGTCGGCGTGGATATCGGCGGGGCGACGACCGATGTGTTCAGCGTGTTCGACGGCGTGTTCAACCGCACGGTCAGTGCCAATCTCGGCATGTCCTATAGCGTCTCCAACGTGCTGGCCGAGGCCGGCCTCGGCCAAATCATGCGCTGGGTTCCTTTTGACATTGAGGAAGCCGACCTCCGCGACCGGATCAAGAACAAGATGATCCGCCCGACGACCATCCCGCAGCTCATGCAGGAATTGCAAGTCGAGCAAGCCATTGCCCGCGAAGCCCTGCGCTTGGCTTTTGATCAACACCGGGCGCTGGCGGTGGGACTGAAGGGGGTACAGAGCAAGCGCACGCTGGCCGATGTCTTTGAGCAGGGTGCCACTGGCGAGAGTTTAGTCGAGATGATGGCGCTAGACATGCTAGTCGGCAGCGGTGGCGTGCTGTCGCATGCGCCCTGCCGCGAGCAGAGTTGCGCCATGCTCATAGATGCCTTCCAGCCCGAAGGCGTCACCCACTTGGCGGTCGATAGCATTTTTATGATGCCCCACCTAGGGGTCCTCTCGACTGTGGACGAACAAGCCGCCACCGAAGTTTTTGAGCGCGATTGCCTGATCTACTTGGGCACTTGTGTGGCCCCCGTCGGCGAGGGGAAGGACGGCGAGGTCTGCCTCCAATACGAGATAGACCTGCCCAGCGGGCGTCAGACCGGCCAGTTGCAGGTCGGCCAGCTAGAGTGGATGCCTTTAGCCGATGGCGAGGAGGTCGAAGTTTCGCTTCAGCCGGCGCGGCGTTGGGATGTGGGTGCTGGCCCGGGACAAGCCCTAAACGCACGGGTGCGCGGTGGCGTCGTGGGGCTAGTGCTAGACGGTCGCGGGCGGCCCATCCAGATGGCGTCAGACCAAGACCGCCAGCGTCAGATAAGCGACTGGCAGCAGGCGTTAAACCTATACGAGTAGCTCATGGCTCACGCCTATACCCCAGGACTGCGCGTGACGCAACACGCAGTCGTCCACAAAGAGCGGCGCTTGCCCCTCAAAGGCGAGGTCGTCGTCGAGCGCGGCCAAGCGGTGCGCCGCGACCAAGTCGTGGCCCGCACCGAACTGCCTGGCGATGTGGCGACTCTCAACTTGGTCAATCGCTTGGGCATTTCGCCGCAAGAGCTGGCCGGCTATATGCTCAAAAAAGAGGGCGACCGAGTCGAAGCTGGCGAGCCTCTCGCCGAGACCAAGCCGTTTATTCGCTGGTTCAAGACTACGATTGAATCCCCGGTCAGCGGTACCGTCGAGAGCATTTCGCCGGTGACGGGGCAGGTGATACTGCGCCAAGCTCCTAGGCCGGTCGAAGTGCTGGCTTACGTCGATGGGGTCGTAGAGGAAGTTTTTGCCGAAGAGGGCGTGCGCGTCGCAGCGAGCGGTGCTTATATCCAAGGCATTTTCGGCGTGGGAGGCGAGTGCTGGGGTGCGCTGCACTTGGCGGTTGAGGCCCCAGACGCCACGGCCGAATCGCTGGGCCCAGAAGTGGCGGGCAAAATTGTAGTGGTCGGCAGCCTGATTAGCGCGGAGACCGTGGAACAGGCCCGGCAGGCAGGTGCCGTGGGGTTGATCGGCGGCGGCCTGCGCGACAGCGACTTGCGCAACTTGCTCGGCCGCGACTTGGGCGTGGCCATCACCGGGACCGAGCAAATCGGCCTGACCGTGGTAGCGACTGAGGGCTTTGGCCGCGTCGCCATGGCGCGCAAGACTTTTGATATTTTGCAGGCGTGCGCTGGCATGGACGCGTCTATGGCCGGTGCGACGCAGATCCGCGCTGGCGTCTTGCGGCCGGAGATTATCGTCCCCACAGCCGCAGACCAAGAGGAAGAAGAAGAGCGACCGGGCGCGGGCGGGTTGCAGGTTGGAGATTTGTTGCGGGTGATTCGGATGCCCTATTTTGGCCGGATTGGCCGCGTCAGCGACTTGCCGACCGAGTTGTGCGCGGTGGAGTCTGGGGCGCGGGTGCGGGTATTGGCCGTGGAGTTTGAAGACGGAGAACAGGCGGTAGTGCCTCGGGCGAATGTGGAGCTGATTGAGGAGTGAAGGCATGAGAGCAAAAAACTGGCTAGCTGCGTTGGTCTTGGCTTGGCCGTTGGCGAGCGCGGCGGAGAATGCGGAACAGGGGGTCGGTGCGTTGCTAGCAGACCCTATGCCACCGACCGAAGAACAGGAACTCGGCGAGTTGCTGGCACATCCGATGCCGCCGATCAAGGTCCAAGCCTTCGACACGCCCAACGACGGCGGGGGCAGCATTACGCTGACTTGGCCGCGAGATCGTCAGATCAGCGAAAATGCCATGTATCAGGTCGCCATCGCCGACTCGCCCAGCGGGCCTTTTCGCGTCGTGGCCGAGGTTGCGGCAACGGGGAATTTGATGTCCGAGGCGCCGGCGCTGTTTGGTCGTGGGGCCGATCTGGAGAATTACCACTATGTCAACGTCGAGGAATTCGCTGGCGCGGGCGGCAAGACGCCATTAGAAGACGGCAAGACGTATTACTTTCACATTGATGTGCGGTCGGCCGGGGGCGCGATCCGCGGCAAGGTGATCGTCAACGCCGAGTCCAAAGGCAATTTTTTTAATAATTCCAAGGTCAATAATCTGGTGTTGTGCCTCGTGTTTTCAGGGCTTATCATGGGCTACATCGGCATTGCGCGGCGGCGCGAGCTCAAGATCCGCCGCATCGCCGGGCTAGAGGCGCTCGACGAGGCGCTGGGGCGGGCGACCGAGATGGGCAAGCCGGTGCTTTTCATTCACGGCCTGCGCGGCATGGACTCGATACCGACCATTGCCGCAGTCAATATCTTGGGGCGGGTTGCGCGACGCACAGCCGAATACGACACCGCGTTGCGGGTGGTGGCCCCAGACCCGGTAGTTATGTCGGTGAGTCAGGAGACGGTGAAAGCCTCGTATGTCGAGGCGGGACGGCCCGACGCCTTCAATCCCGACCACGTCTTCGTCGCTAGCACCGAGCAGTTCAGCTATGCGGCGGCAGTCGAGGGCATTATGGTCCGCGACCGCCCGGCGGCTCACATTATGATGGGCTATTTCTACGCTGAGTCGCTGCTGTTGGCCGAGACCGGTTCGACGACTGGGGCGATCCAGATCGCCGGCACGGACGCCTTTACCCAGCTTCCCTTTTTCGTCACCACCTGCGACTACACCCTGCTCGGCGAAGAGCTCTACGCAGCTAGTGCTTATCTGTCGGGCGAGCCGCGGATGCTGGGCAGTCTCAAGGGCCAAGATGCCGGTAAGGCCATTCTGCTGGCTGTCTTAGTGCTGGGTACGCTGCTGGCGACCTTGGAGTGGTGGCCGCAGTTGACGCACTTTTTTAGCCCCTAGGAGGGCGCGATGATTTTTCTTAGTCGAACGCTACCGCTGGTCATTGCCTTCGTCTTCGGTATGCTCGGCGTTGTCATCTACTACATACCCCACGGCGACGCGCAGAGTTTGGAGCGGGAGATGGCGCTGTGGGTGCGCATCGTCTTCGCGTTTTCTTTTTTGCTCGGCTTATACAGCCTGCTCAATCTGCACTGGCAGCGGATTCGCCAGCGCGTCGCCGGTTGGGCCTATAGCTTGATCGCCATTTTGAGCTTCGCGGTGATGATGATCTTCGTCGTGTACAACGACGGTTTAGGCCCCTTCGCCGCGCAGGCTGAGGCCGGGGGCTATAAGTGGCTCTTCGACAATATTCACGTGCCTTGCGCCTCGACCATGTTTTCGATCTTAGCCTTCTTCATCGCCTCGGCGGCGTACCGGACCTTCCGCGCTCGTACGCCCGAGGCGGCGCTGTTGCTGATCGCGGCGGTCATCGTCATGCTGGGCCGCGTGCCCATCGGGGAAGAGCTTTCCGTTTTTTTTCCGCTAGCAACTGATTGGCTGTTGACCGTGCCCAACTTGGCGGCCAAGCGCGGCATCTTGCTCGGCGTGTCGCTGGGTGCTATTGCTACCTCGCTGCGGATCATTTTTGGGATTGAGCGCTCGTATTTGGGCGGAGGAGCTGAGTGATGCAAAAACTGCTCGCTATCGACCGCCGCATCATTTTCGTCCTAGTGTTTGTCAGCGTGGCTGGGCCGTTGTTGGCCGGAATTTCCCTGCCGATCACGCCGACGAACGAAGTAAAAGCCGCGTATAACCAGATTGAGAAACTCGACGCGGGGGACGTTGTGCTAGTTTCGTTCTCTTACGGTGCCAGCACCCAACCTGAAATGCTGCCGATGTCGCGCGCCATTTTGCACCACGCCTTCCGCCGCGACCTCAAGGTGGTGGCCATCTGCCTGTGGCCCGAAGCGCCGGGGCTGGCCCAACAGGTGCTGGAGGAGTTGACGGCTGAATTCGATTTGGAGTACGGGGTGGATTACGCCTTTATGGGCTACAAGCCGGGCAATTTCAGCGTCATCCTCAATATGGGGCAGGACTTCCGCAGTGCCTTCCCGCAGGACCAATGGGGCACGGATACCGGCGACTTGGAATTGACGCGCGGTTTGCGTTCGCTGCGCGATTTTGACCTCGTCTTGGACTTGGCGGCTGGGGATTCGATTGAGTTCTGGTGGATTCCCTATGGGCAAGAGAAGTACGGTTTTCCCTTTGTCGCTGGCTGTACCGCGGTGATGGCTCCCGACCTCTACCCCTTTCTCGACTCGGGACAGCTCGGCGGCTTACTTGGCGGCCTAGCCGGTGCCGCCGAATACGAAACCCTGATAGACCGTCGTGGCAGCGCCAGCACGGGTATGAGCGCTCAGTCAATGACTCATTTGGTCATCGCTCTATTAGTGATTATCGGCAATATCGCGTACTTCGTCGCTCGGCGAACTTCACCTGAGCAGAGGAGCTGATATGCGCGATACGTATATCTTTTTGGGCGTGCTCCTGTTGTTTGCCGCGGTCAACATCGGCTTGGTGGCTAGCGGAATCTTGGTGGCAGACTGGACGGGCTTGGGCATTATTGTCGCGGCAGGCATGACCTTGGCGCTCTATAGCTTCCTCTACAAGGACAATCCGCTTTTCAAGTTTGCCGAGCACGTCTTCGTCGGTGTGGCAGCGGCGTATGTCTTCGGCCAGACTTGGTACCCGACGATCTACGGCGAACTCATCGCCGAATGGACCGACTCAGGGGAAGGGGAGACGCCCAACTGGTGGCTGTTGGCTCCGACGGTGCTCGGGCTGTTGATGTTGACGCGCTTTTCGCTGCGCTTCGGATGGCTCAGCCGCTATGCTTTTGCATTTTTTGTCGGCCTTGCGGCTGGCTGGACGATCCCCCGCTATATTTCTTCCTTTATCTTGGCCCAAATAGAACCTACATTACAACCACTAACCTGGAGCTTGGACGGGCTCAATTTGCTGATCGTCTTAGCGGGGGTCATCGGAGTGTTGGTTTATTTCTTTTTTTCCGTCGAGCACACTGGCGCGGCGGGCCACGTCTCCAAGGTGGGGATCTGGTTTTTGATGGTCTCATTTGGGGCTTCTTTTGGCTACACCATTATGGCGAGGGTCTCGCTGTTGATCGGGCGTGTGACCTTTCTCTTAGACGACTGGTTGCACCTGATGTGAAAGGGTATTGAGTACCCTACAAAGGAGGGACATATGACCAAATTTGCGAGCGTTTTTCGCGTCTTGACCGCACTGGGCGTCCTGCTTGCGCTGAGCTTGGCTCCGGCCGAGGCCAGCACGGGCGGCAAAATAGCCGGTGTCGTCAAGGATGCCACCACCGGGGATGGGCTGCCCCATGCCAATGTCGTGGTGGTGGATACCAAGCTAGGGGCCACGGCAGATGAGAAAGGCCGCTTTTTTATTCTCAACGTGCCGGCGGGTACCTACACCCTCAAGGCCACGTATATCGGCTATGCGGATTACACCGTTGAGGATGTGCGGGTCTCCGCCGATCTGACTACTAATATCGCCGTTGAATTGACTTCTTCGGATATCCAGGTCGAGGAAGTGGTCATCCGCGCCGAGCGGCCGATCATCGACAAAACCGCCACCAATGCGGTGCGCATTATCGATGCCGAGGATCTCGATATTCTGCCGCTCCGAGGCGTCAGCTCAGTCATATCCCTGCAGACTGGCGTGGTTGAGGACGAGGGATCGCTGCATATCCGCGGCTCGCGCAGCGACGAGATTGGCTACTACGTCGAGGGAGCCAGCGTTCGCAATGTGGTCACTGGCGGCAACGCGGTGAACCTGATCGACGAGGCGCTGGAGGAAATCCAACTCCAGGCCGGTGGCTTCAACGCCGAGTACGGCGGCGCTAACGCCGGCATTATCCTACAAGAGTTGCGCACCGGCGGCAGCGCTTGGGATTTCGAAATCCTCGCTGAGTCGGACAATTTTACCTCCGACTACGAGCAGCGCTTCGGCACCTATTCCTACGGCTACTTCAATCAGGTGATGACCGCCGGTGGTCCGGTTGCGGGAAACCAGAAGATTCGCGCCTTCTTGGCTGGCCAGCGCCGCGGCATCGGGTCTTGGCCGACCTACTGGTCGGGTTTTACCTTCGAGGATCTCGAAGACACCGGCCTCCGCGGTGGCCGCCGGCACTGGGGCGAGGACGAAGAGGGCAATCTCGTTCCCGACCAGATCGAGCAGCTCGAAATCAAGCCCGGCAACATTCCGCACACGAGCGCTGAAGCGAACATTTTTAATGGGACCTTGCTGTTCGACTACTACCCTGTCCAAGTCCGCCTCACGAATCTGTACACGGACGGTTTTGCCGAAAGCAACGGAGCACCCATCCGCAATGCTTTTAACACCCGACGTTTGGTCGAGTCGGAATCGTCCGCCAACCTAGTTAACGCCAAGATCACCCACCTGCTCGACAAGAGCATGTTCTACGAACTCAACGTGAGCCTCTACAAGCAGTCTGCCGAGTCCTACGACCCGCTTTTCAAGGATCGGTGGTGGGTGTACAACGACAGCGTGGCCGTACAGCGCGCCCTTGAGGGCACGGGTGAGTACACGCCCTATACCCAGCAGGGTTCGGGGCCTAGACCCTACGATCTGGCTGGCTTTCCCTTCAACCGCCCGGGTTCGCGTACGACCTCCTACGGCACCTCGACGGATGGCTATTGGGGGCTGGCCGGTAGCTGGACCAAACAGACCGACATGCATCAGCTCAAGGCTGGTTTCGACTATCAGAATTGGACCGCGCGGCGCTATGGGATCTCGTTGCGTTCGATCCGCTCGGGGATAGCCAATACCTATCCCGAGTTGGACGCGGTGTACGACCGCTACTACAACGATGAGATCAGCGAAGATCAAATCCTCGACGAGCTGATCGCGAAGGCCGAGAGTCTTGAAGATGGCAAGGGTAGCAAGCAGGATCTGATTCGATTGCTGCGCTCGACTAGTGCCAGCGATTTCTTCGGCTTCGACGAGTTCGGTCGCGAGGCCGACGGCGAGGGACTAGAGGCACCGCGCCAGCCGACGGTAGCCGCTGCCTTTATCCAAGACAAGGTCGAGTATAACGACCTGATCATCAACGCCGGTCTGCGCATCGACTACTTCGACGCGGATAGCTGGCGCTTCAAGGATCCGGCAGCGCCGGTGCGCGACCCGGAAAACTACACCATTGACCTCGCGTCGATGGAAAAGACTCCCACGTACACTGATATCAGCCCGCGTTTGGGGATGTCGTTCCCGGTGTCGGATTTGACGGTTTTTCACGTGCAATACGGTCGCTTCTCGCAAATGCCGGCGATGCGCTCCATGTTTGCCGGCGGTGCGCGCCTTGCTCTAGAGTTGGGCGGCCAAAACTACATCCGCTATCCGACCGCCTACGACATCGAGCCGATGCGGACTACCCAGTACGAAATTGGCTTTGAGCGTCAGTTCTCCGAGTTCGCCTCCTTTGACGTCACGGGATTCTACCGCGATATCAAAGGGCAGATACAGTTGCGCAAGCAGCAGGTCTCGGCCAGCGCGCAAGAAGCTGGCGCGTACGTCTATCTGCAGAACGGCGACTTCGCCACGACCAAGGGCATCGAGTTCCAGTTCAAGCTCAGGCGCGTCAATAACCTACGCACCGAACTGAACTACACCCTGTCCGATGCACGCGGCACGGGTTCGTATACTGGCTCGGCCATTTCCGGGGTTGAGAACGAGACCGGCCTGCCGACGATCATCTCGCCGCTCGACTTTAATGAGACGCACCGCGGCTCGATCTTCCTAGACTACCGCTACCCCGACAACGAGCCCAACCCAATTCTGCGGGGTCTGGGAGCCAACCTGCTAATGAGCTTCACGAGCGGGCACAACTTTACCTTGGTCACCGGTTCGATCGGTCAGCGCGGTCCAGAAAACGCCGGCGTACTCGACAGCTTCGACCCGCGCTCGCGCAAGCCACTCGAGTCGATCAACCGCTCGACGACGCCGTGGACCTTCGAGACCAACTTGCGCATCGACAAGGGCTTCTCGCTATTTGGTCTCAATGCCAAGGTCTATAGCCGTATTATCAACCTCTTCAATCGCAAGAACGTGCTCAACGTGTATAACCGCACCGGCTCCGACAGAGACGACGGCTTCTTGACCAATCCGGAACTGAGCCAACAGATCGTCGAGGCCAGCGGCGGGCAACAGTACGTGCAACTCTACGAGGCGATCAACTTGCTCAATCGTCAGGCCTACTGGTCTAACGAGGGCGGCGATATTTACGACGCGCCACGCCAGATTCGCTTCGGTCTGCAGTTCGATTTCTAGGAAAGAGAGGAAGCTATGAGAAAGTTTGTTTACCTATTTGCGGCGGCGACGCTCTTGCTCCTAGTCGGCACTGTCCAGGCCCGCGAGGGGCGGGGCGCACCGGCCGCCAAACTGGCCCAAGATGAGATCGTGGTGTCCACCGAACGGACCCAGCTCAACATCAACAATATGGCCATGTGGATCCAAAGCGACGGCTGGTCGGCCCGCAATCCGCTCAACGGCAATTCGGGCGTGACCTACCCGCGCTCGACCGACCAAGTCATCTTCCAGGACGGCATAATATGGGGTGGGCGGGTCCAGGATGGTAATGACCAAGAACTGCGCGTCGGCGGTCAGACGTACGAGATTGGTACGGTGCCAGGTGTTATCGAGTCCAAGGGCGTGGCCCAAGACCGCGAAACGGCTCGGCTCTACCGGATCCGCCGCGATTGGGCGACCGCCGATTTGCGGCTAGACGCCTCCGAGGTCCTCAACATCGGTTTGAGCCAGGTCACCGACGCCCACGAGGAGGCGGTGCGCGCCCAATACGAGCGCGATTGGATGGAGTGGCCAGCCGAGTTGGGGGCACCCTATTACGACAACGACGGAGATGGGCAGTACGACCCTGCGGTTGACGAGCCGGGTTTGGCCAGCGCGGATCAGGTGATCTGGTTTGCCATTAACGATCTGGACCAGGGTGCTACCACCAATCTCTACGGCTCCTTGCCCATCGGCTTGGAGACCCAGGTCACGCTCTGGGGCTATGCGCGCAGCGACGCCTTGGGCGACGTGATCTTCAAGAAGTACAAGATCATCTACAAGGGTACCGCAGAGGCCACGGACGATGCCGTGATCGAGGACATGTATTTCGCCCAGTGGTCCGATCCAGATCTGGGCGATTTCGGCGACGACTTTGCCGGTGCTGACGTCGGCCTGAGCTTGGGTTATGTGTACAACTCGATCGACGACGACTCGCATTACGTCACCTTCGGCTTGGCCCCACCGGCTGCCGGCTACGACTTTTTACAAGGCCCGATCGTACCGGTTTATCAGCTAGACGACGACGGCAATATTGCCGTCGATGATGACGGCAACCAACTGCTCGACGAGAATTCGGTGGCCATCTTCAACGAGGGGCTGCGTTCCGGCTACAAGAACTTGCCGATGACAGCCTTCGTGTACTTTGCCGCCGGTAGCGCGATATCCGATCCAGAACTGGGCGAATACATAGGCACTCAGCAGTGGTACAATCTGCTGCGCGGCTTCCAGCCGCAGGACGATGTTGAAAATCCCGTGCCCTACACCAATCCGCTGACCAATACCGACACCAAATTCACGCTCGACGGCGATCCGACCAGAGCCACCGGCTGGAACGACGGCGTGCCGCTGCCGGCCGGCGACCGGCGCATAGTGCTGGCGACCGGGCCTTTTGAGATGGCATTGGGCGACACCCAAGAAGTGGTAGTCGCGCTGCTGGGTGGCATTTCTACTGACCGCCTGCGCAGCGTCTCCAAGCTAAAATTCACCGACCAGTTCGTACAGGACGCCTACAACAGCTTCTTTCAGGTGCCCAAGCCGCCGGCCCAGCCCAATGTCCGCCTAGTCGAGCTGGACCAGACCATCGTACTCAATTGGGGTTGGGATCCAGAGTCGGTGACCAAGACCGAAAGCGGGGGTTCGCCTGGCTTTGATTTTGAGGGTTACAATGTTTACCAATTGCCTTCGGCCGAGGCGACGCTGGACCAAGCTACCAAGATCGCCACTTTTGATCTAGTCAACGGCGTGACGACCATATTGGGTATCGCTCTCGACGAGCAGTCGGGCGTGGTTCTGGACGTGCCTTTGCAGATCGGCAACGACGGCGGTCTCCAGCGATATATCACCATGACCAGCGACGCGATACGCGGCGGTCCGCTGGTCAATGGCCAGCAGTACTACTTCGCGGTGACTGCCTACAGCCGCGCCACTTCGGAAGAGGCGGCGACGACCACCACCTTAGAGAGCAGCCCGCAGAACATCATCTGCGTTCCACAAGTCGCGCCTCTGGGCATCGCACGCACTCATGAGGAACCCGGTGAGTTGCTGCCCGTCGAACACACCAAGGGCATCGGCGACGCCAGTGTATGGGCAATGGTGATCGACCCCACGGCCCTGCAGCAGGCGGCCTACAAGGTCACCTTCAACGACGACGCGACTTGGAGCCTGTCGCGCGGCGGAGAGATCCTAGTTGACCGGGAGAGCAATATTTCCCTCGACGAGAGCTATCCCATCGTCGACGGCCTCCAGGTCAAGGTAGGTAATCTGGTCTTCACCAATCCGACGACCTACAAAAGTGCCGTAGTGACTAACGACGCCAACCCAGACGATGGCGACCTTCACCTCTGGGGTGACGGTACGCTCTTCGGTTATAACGACGGCTATGGATCAACCTTCTGGGAAGGTGGCGGTGCCGGTGACAATCGGCTGGTGCGCGATATCGAGTTCCGCTTCACCGGCGTGTGGAACGCTGATGGCACCGCAATTGTCGAGGGCGGCTCAATGGCAACCCTCGGTGGCGTCAGCGGTGGCAGCGGCGAGCGCGATATTGCGGCGCATCCCTTCAAGCCCGCCGAGGTGTCGGATTCGACCGGTGCCTTTCTCCAACGCGTGCCCTTTGAGATCTGGGACGTGGAAGATCCGGACAATCCGCGCCAGTTAAACGCCGTGTTTTATGACCGCGGTGCCGACGGGTCGAGAGACGATGGTAGCGTTGTCTATCACCAGACCTACAACATGCCGGGTCGCGATTATATCACCATCGTCCACACTGACTACGATCCGACCAAGATCCACGAACTGACGGACGATAACACCACGTGGGTTTACTTCTTTTATCAAGGAGGTGCTTCGGTCTGGTCGACGGGTGACGTAATGAAGATCACCATCGGCAATACCGTGGTGGCTGGTGAGGACGAATTTGAGTTCAGCGTGACGGCCGAGACCTACTCCGAAGCATTGGCCAAGGAAAACGTCGATAAGATCAATGTCTTCCCCAATCCCTACCTCGGCGTCAATACGGCGGAGACCAGCCGTTACAGCCACTTCGTAACCTTCAGCCACCTGCCGCCCAAGGCGAATATCCGCATCTTCGATATGAGCGGTACGCTGGTGCGCACGATTGAGAAGGACGACCCGTCGCAGTTCACGCGCTGGGATCTGCAAAACCAAAACCAGTTGCCGGTGGCCAGCGGCATGTATATCGCCCATATCGAACTGCCGGGGCTCGGCGAGAGTCGGATCCTCAAGCTGGCCGTCATCCAAGAGCAGCAATTCTTGGAGAGCTTCTAAGATGCACAGGATCTCAAAGGGAGAAACAGGAGACTATTCCATGCTTCGACATAGCTTTCGCATCTCGACGATCCTGCTGGCGCTGGTTTTCGCTTCGGCTTCGGCCTTTGCCGATGGCCAGGACCGCGCTGGTACGGCCGCCGCTCCGGAACTGCTGATTCCGGTCGGCGCACGCGACATGGCCTTGGGCGGTGCCTCGATTGCCACCACTTCTGGTCTGGAGGCCCTGCACTGGAACCCGGCGGGTCTGCCCAAGTCCGAATCCAACGCGGGCATCCTGTTTTCGACGATGTCCTATCTGGCGGATACCCGCATCAACTATCTGGCCACCGGTGCCAACTTCAAGAGCTTCGGCTCGCTGGCCCTCAACATCAAGGCGCTGGATTTTGGCCAAATCCCGGTGACGACCGAGGTCAATCCAGACGGCACCGGTGCGACCTTTTCGCCTACTTTTTTCACCTTGGGCCTGACCTTCGCCCGGGAACTAACCGATCGCATCGCCGTCGGGTTTACCAGCCATTATATCGTCAACCGCATCCAGCGCGTCGAGGCCACCGCGGCCTCGTTTAGCGCTGGTCTGCAATACGCTAATCTGGGCGGGGTTGCCGGTCTAGACTTGGGCGTGGCGCTCAAGCACATCGGCACGCGGATGCAGTTTGGCGGTTCCGGTCTGTTGCGTCGTGGCCAGATTAACGAAGCGCGCCGCGGACCCTCTGACTACAATATAGAGGCTAGCTCTGCCGACCTGCCCTCGACGTTTGAGTTCGGTCTGAGCTATCGCTATATGGACGCGCTCAATCTGTCCTCGGTCTTCCGGCACAACAACTTCGCCTACGACCAGTATCGATTGGGTGCCGAGTACATGTTGGCCGATTTCTTCGCCCTGCGCGCTGGCTTCGACTACGCGCCCAACTCGGCTGACGACTACATCTACGGCACCAGCTTCGGCTTTGGTCTGAATCTGGATGCCGGGACGATCAAAGATTTGCGCGTTGATTACGCCTATACTACGGTCGAGTATTTCGACGCGCTCAATACCTTTACCTTTCAGTTCGGGTTCTAAATTCGACCGTTGCGCGGCGCACAAGACGTGCGCCGCGCAGTTTTTCTCGCAGGAGATTGTCGATGAAGCGCGTGTGCTGGCTGGCGGTGTTCGTCGCCGTCGCCGGATTGGGGTGTCAGAGTTCGGCCCTGACAGCGGCCAAGCTCTATATCCAGCAGGAGCAGCCGCAAGAGGCCAAAAAACAACTCGCCCTAGTCTTGCAGACCGAGCCAGAAAATAGCGAGGCTCACCTACTCATGGGCAAGCTCTTAGGCGAAGAGGGCCGCTATGGTGAAATGGCCGAGCACCTAGCGCACGCCGAGCGCGACCCCAAATTTCAAAGCGAGGCTGAACAAACGCGCCGCCACTTTTGGGCACGCGAGTACAATGCTGGCGTCGTCCACGCCCAAGGCGAGGCCCCCAATTACGTCATGGCGCGGCACTCGTTTTACAACGCTACCCTCATCGACGAAAGCGCGCTCGACGCTTGGCGCAACCTCGCGTACATCTATTACCAGATCGACAGCACGGAGGTGGCCATTGCCACCTACCAGAAGATCGCGTCCGCGGATCCAGAAGATGAGAGTGCCTTTTTCAGCCTAGGGTCGCTCTACTTGGAAAATAACCAACTCGATGAGGCTATCCGCGCCTTGTCGCAGGTGGTCAAGATCAATCCCGAAAACCTCAATGGCCTGACCAATCTCGCCATCGCCCAAGCCCAAGCCGAGGACTACGAGGGTGCCGAGGCCAATTATCGCAAGGTCATTGAGCTAAACCCCGATGATTTCAAGCCCCACTTCAACTTGGGCAACCTCTACTGGCAGCAAGAAAAATACACTGCGGCGAAGCGGGCCTATGAGCAGGTCCTACAGCTCGAACCCGACGACGGGGACGCGCGCTATAACCTCGCCATGGTCCACTTGGCCACAGAGGACATGGATGGTGCATTGCCGCTCTTGGAGCAACTCGCCGAACAAATGCCGGACAATGCGTTGGTGTGGATGCATTTGGGGACGGTTTACGCCCATAAAGAATTGATTGAGGAAAGCGAGGCGGCGTTTGCGCGGGCCGAGGAACTAGAGGAGTAAAGCGCCCGCGCTCCCACCATGCTGCAGTACACCATCCAGCGCATTCTGCTGGCCATCCCAACCCTTCTCGGCATCACCCTACTGACCTTCCTGATCATGCGCTTGGCGCCCGGCGATCCGGTCGATCTGTTCTTGGGCGGGGCCGCAGGCGGCGAGGGGCTCTCCACCGACCATCAGGCGGACATGGAGAAGACGCGCCGGGATTTGCGCCGCCAACTCGGGCTGGACCAACCGCTACACCTCCAGTATTTGCACTGGCTTTCCAACTTGGTCTTGCGCGTGGAGGACCTAGGCGCATTCGACCGTGGGGCTTTGTTGGCCGACTCCGTCTTAGAAGAACTATCAGACGTGGCGCGAGCCGAATTAGCCGCGCTTGAGGGCGAGGAACGCAAGGCGCGTTTCTTGGCGCATTTTCGCCGCCTACGTCCCGAGCGCGTCGATGAGCTGGTCGAGTCGCCTTTCTGGCAGAGCCGCCTTTTCTCGCCAAGCCAAAACTACGCGTATGCCGGGTCTGGCTTGGAACTGACGCAGGCGAATGGCTGGCGTTTGGTGACGCTTAATTTGGGTCGCTCCTTCAAGGACCAACAACCGGTCATTGACCACATCCTCGACCGGCTGCCCGTCACGCTGGAAATCAACCTCATCAGCCTAGTCTTTGCCTATTTAGTCGGCGTGCCGCTAGGCATCGTGATCGCGGTCAAGCAAAATACTATTATAGATCGCTTGGTTACCACCGGGACCTTCATGCTGTGGTCAATGCCTTCGTTTTGGGTCGGCATGCTGTTGATCTTGTTTTTCTGCAACAAGGAATTTTTCTATTGGTTTCCGGCCTCTGGGATTCAATCCTTGGAAGCTGGGGAAGACTGGGGATTCTGGCGGCTACTGACCGACCACGCCCACCACATGATCTTGCCGGTATTGGCTTCGACCTACGCCAGCTTCGCTGGTATCTCGCGCTATATGCGCACCAGCATGCTGGAGAATTTGCGGCTGGACTACGTGCGCACCGCGCAAGCCAAGGGGTTGCGCTACCGAGTGGTAGTGCTGCGCCACGTACTGCGCAACTCTTTGATTCCCATTGTGACGCTGCTGGCTGGACTTTTGCCGGGGATGATCGCGGGTTCGGTGTTTGTCGAGACCATCTTCACCATTCCGGGCATGGGCTTTTTGGCGTTCCAATCGGTCATCGTGCGCGATTACCCCGTGGCCATGGCGCTCTTCACCATTGGCGCGGCCTTGTCGCTGGCGGGGATCTTGGTGGCGGATATTCTGCTCAAGGTCGTGGACCCGCGCATCGACTTTGCGAGCGTGTAAATGAGCGCAGAGACCGTTGTACAAGGGCAGTCCTACGGGCGGGTCGTCTGGAAGCAGTTCAAGAAAAACAAACCCGCTCTGCTCAGTCTCTTGGGCGTCGTCGTGCTGGGAATTTTGGCCTTGAGCGCCGACTTACTGGCCGGCGACAAGCCGTACTACATGAAGTACAAGGGCGAGACCTACTTTCCGGCCTTCCGCCAATACGCAGTCTATCTGGGAGTAGCGGACTGGCCAGCGGAATTGAAGCGCCGCCGCAACTTCAAAAAGCTCAAGCTAGAGGAGGCCATCTTCCCGCCGGTGCCTTACGCCCCGGGCGAAATCCGCTTGCGGGAAAAGTACCAGCCTCCCGGAACCGAGCACTGGCTGGGCACGGACCGCTTGGGCCGCGACGTACTCTCGGGGCTGATTCACGGCACGCGCTACGCCTTGACCATCGGCTTGGTGGCCGTGGGCATATCGCTGGCCATTGGTTTGGTCTTGGGAGCGTTGGCCGGCTACTTCGGAGGCTGGATTGACCTAGCACTCTCGCGCCTTTTTGAGCTGTGGGCCGCGATCCCCAGCTTCTTTCTAATCTTGACGACCGCGGCGTTTTTCCCGCCGAGTCTGTTTTTCGTCATGATCATTATTGGCCTTACGAGTTGGGTCGGTATCGCCCGCTTGACGCGCTCGCAGTTTTTGCAGGTGCGCAGCTACGATTACGTGGCTGCCGCGCGCAGCCTCGGGTACTCAAACGGACGGATCATGTTCCGCCACATCCTGCCCAACGCCATCGGCCCTATCCTGATCCCGGCGGCTTTTGGAGTCGCGGGTGCCATCCTCGCCGAGTCGGGATTGAGCTTTTTAGGGGTAGGGATTCCAGCAGAAGTGATTACTTGGGGTGCCCTACTAGCTGGGGCGCGCAGCAACGCGGCGGCTTGGTGGCTGGTGGTCGTGCCGGGCTTGGCCATTTTTGCGACCGTGACCCTGTACAACCTGCTGGGCGACGGGCTGCGCGATGCGCTGGACCCGAAGCTGCGCGGGTAGGGACTCGTTGGCTACGATCTGGTCGGGGTCCTGTCGCCTGCGCAACTCATGGAACTTGCCATCTGTGCCGAGCAACACTTCGCGCGCTTCCGGGAAGGAATGGTAGTTTTTGGCGGCCATGCCAGCGCAATAAGCCCCACTGCCGCCGATAAAAACCGCGTCGCCGATGCGCGGCTCGGTGAGTAGGCGAGGTACCAGTTCTTCGGGGTCGCTAGATCCTGGTGTGAGGGTATCCCCGCTTTCACAGCAATGACCGGCGATTAGGTACTCGTCTTGGCCGCGCTCCTCTGGTGTGGCCGGAACCACGACGGTGGGGTGTTGCGCTCCGTACATACTGGGACGCAGCACTTCGGTCATCCCGCTATCGACCTTGATGAAGGAATAGCCCTCTTGGCCAGTATCTACTACGTCGATGACGCTACAAACGATGGCACCGGCGTTGCCTACCAAGAAGGAGCCAGGTTCGATTTCGAGATGCAGTTCGCGGCCGTGCTCGCGGGCAAAGCGGATGAATTCGTCGGCGACAGGTTGGCCGGCCTCGCACAAGTCAGTCGATACTTCGTCGGCCATGCGCCCAATTTTGAAACCGCCGCCTAGGTTCACGCACTGAACCTCGGGCAGCTTGGCCGCCACGTCCAGCGTCAGTCGGGCGCAGTTCTGCCAGACTTCTGGGTTGCTGCCCGAGCCGATATGGCTGTGCAACCCAGTGATTTGCAGGTTGTATTTGGCGGCTGTAGCCAGCATTTGGTCGAGATGTTCGTGCCAGATGCCGAAGCTCGCCGCCGTGCCGCCCGTATTGGTGCGGTTATTGTGTCCCGAGCCGAGTCCTGGGTTGACGCGCACGGAGACTTCACGGCCCGGAAAGAGCCGGCCATAGGTTTCGAGTTGATGTAGGGAACAAGCGTTGAAGAGGACGCCTTGGCGCACTAGGTCTGCTAAATCTGAATCGTCGGGTAGTTGCTGAGCCGTGAGCTGAATCTGGTCCGCGGGGACGCCAGCACCATTGAGGTCCATAGCTCGCATAGCTCGCTCTATTTCAAAGCCACTGCTAGCGTCAATGTGCAGGCCGGCGCGGTTGAGAATGCGAATCACGCCGGCTGACGGACAGGCTTTCATAGCGTAGCGAACCGTCAGGCCGTATGCATTGGGAAAGGCCAGCGCCTTTTGGGCTTGGGATTCCAACGCCTTTTGATCATAGACAAAGGTGGGCGTTCCAAATTCACGCTGGACAGCGCGAACTTGGTCTTCAGATAGGATAGAAAGCCGCTCCATTAAATGACCCCTAACTGGATAACTGAGGTTATGCAGTAGTTCTCCATTTTGTGGCTTATCAAAGCCTGTTGACCCAACATGTTGGGGTAAAATTGAGGATTTTCTGGAAAACTACGCAAACTGCGGAACTTCAGTGGATAATATTGATATTTCTCAATAAACATATAGCTTATAAGTTAGTGACTTATTAAGAAGTACTAACTTATAAGCTATATTTTATTTTGTCAAGATTTTACCAAGCTCCTTATGGCCACTTACATCCTCGGCATTTCCGCGTTCTACCACGATAGCGCGGCCTGTTTGGTGCGCGATGGAGAAATCGTCGCCGCGGCGCAGGAGGAGCGATTCACGCGCGTTAAACACGATCCAGATTTTCCCGCTCATGCCGTCGAATACTGTCTGCGGGAGGGCGGTATTGAGGCCAAAGACCTGCACTGCGTGGGGTTTTACGACAAACCCCTGCTGACCTTTGAACGCCTGCTAGAGACCCATCTCGGCACCGCACCGCTGGGCCTCCGGCTCTACTGGAAGAGCATGCGGGTATGGCTGGAAAAGAAGCTGTGGATCCCGCAGTTAATCCAAGAGCAGCTAGACTGCGATGTACCGGTGCTGTTCAGCGATCACCACGAGTCGCACGCCGCGTCGGCCTTCTATCCGTCGCCGTATCGCGAAGCGGCAATCGCGACCTTAGACGGAGTCGGCGAGTGGACCACCACCAGCTATGGCTACGGCCGAGATGCCGAGATTCACACGTTGGCCGACATCAAGTTCCCCCACTCGCTGGGATTGTTCTATTCGGCGTTTACCTATTTTACGGGCTTCAAGGTCAACTCCGGCGAGTACAAGCTGATGGGGCTGGCCCCATATGGCGAGCCAAAGTACGCCGATCTGATGCTCAACGAGATCATCGACCTGAAAGACGACGGCTCCTTCAAGCTCAACACTCGATATTTCAACTACCTATCCGGCCTGACGATGACCAGCCGGGCCATGGATAAGCTCTTTGGGGGAGCGCCTCGGCGACCAGAGACGCCGCTGACTCAGCGCGAGATGGATATTGCGCGCTCCTGTCAGGTCGTCACTGAGGAAGTCATGTTGCGCATTGCCCGCACGGTGCATCGAGAAACCAAGCTCAAAAACTTGTGCATGGCCGGTGGCGTGGCACTCAATTGCGTCGGCAACGGCCGCATCTTGCGCGAAGGTCCCTTTGAAAACATCTGGATCCAGCCGGCTGCGGGCGATGCCGGCGGGGCCTTGGGCGTTGCGCTGGCGCTGTGGTATAACCACTTGGGCCACGAGCGGGTGGCAGACGGCGAAAACGACGCGATGCGGGGGGCGCTGTTAGGGCCTGAGTACGGGGACGAAGAAATCTACCAGTGCATTGAGCAGCAGGCGGGAGTGGCGCACAAACTCGCCGAGGACGAACTACCAGTGCGCGTGGCCGAGTTGTTGGCCGCGGGCAAGGTCGTCGGCTTTTTTCAGGGGCGGATGGAATTTGGGCCGCGTGCGCTCGGTGCCCGCTCGATTCTCGGCGACCCGCGCTCGACCCAGCTGCAGTCGGTGATGAACCTCAAGATCAAGTTCCGCGAGAGCTTCCGCCCCTTTGCCCCGACAATCCTGCGCGAATGCGTCCACGAGTTCTTTGAACTGGATGCCGATTCGCCCTACATGCTGCAAGTGGCCCCAGTTAAAGCGGAGCGGCAGATCCCCATGAGCGAGGACCAGCAGCGGCTGTTCGGCATCGACAAGCTAAACGTGCCACGCTCGGATATGCCGGCCGTCACGCACGTCGATTACTCGGCGCGGGTGCAGACGCTGCGCCGGCAAGATCACCCGTGCTATTACGACGTGATTCGCGCCTTCCAGAGCCTGACCGGCTATCCAGTGGTGGTCAACACGTCCTTCAACGTGCGCGGCGAACCCATCGTCCAAAGCCCGGAAGACGCCTATCGCTGCTTCATGCGGACCGAGATGGATTTTTTGGTCCTAGGCTCTTATATCCTGGACAAGAAAGACCAGCCGCAGTGGCAGGAAGAGCTAGATTGGCAAGAGGAGTTTGAGCTTGACTGAGGTCAAGAGCTACTGGGGGGTTGCGGTGCCCACACGCGGCGATTTGCGCCGCTTCGGACTCGTGCTGGCGGCGTTGTTGGCCTTGCTAGGCGGCTATCTGTGGTACGTGGAAGCGGTCGGCATCGCCCAGCTTGTACACGTGGCCTCGCTGGTGTTGCTTGGGACCGGCTTGGCGCTGCCTGTGGCGCTGAAGCCGATCTACTTTCCCTATATGTGGCTGGCGAGAATCGTGGCCTTCGTCAATATCCACCTGCTCTTAGGGCTGGTTTTCTACACGCTTTTTACGCTGATCGGACTTGGCATGCGCCTTTTAGGACGCGATCCGCTCGACCGCAAAATCGCGCCCGACGAGGAAAGTTACTGGCAGCGTCGAGCCTCTTCTCTGTTCCCCCGCGACCATTATCGCAAGCGCTTTTGAAGCGCCGCTAAGCCTTGCTCTTGTTTTGGCCAGCCGTTATATTTACACCGCTTGGGAGGCCCCTTAAAAACGGCCTCAAATGAATTCTACGGAAGAACTTAGCTCATTCGCCGAAGACGGTCGTTGGATGCGCGAAGCCCTGTGTGAGGCCGAGCGCGCCGGCCGTCGCGGCGAGGTCCCCGTCGGGGCTGTCGTCGTTGGAGCCGGGCGAGTCTTGGGACGGGCCGGCAACGCCATTGAAGCGACACAGGATCCCACGGCCCACGCGGAGATGCTGGCCTTGCGCCAAGCCGCGGCAGCACTGGGGACGCGGCGTTTGTTGGCAACGACGCTCTACGTCACTTTGGAACCTTGCGCCATGTGCGCTGGGGCCGCGGTTTTGGCCCGAGTGCCACGGCTGGTCTTCGGGGCCGCCGATCCCAAAACCGGTGCTTGCGGTTCGTTGCGCAATGTTGTGGAGGATCCTCGGCTCAATCATCGTTGTCAGGTCCGCGGCGGAGTGCTAGAGCAAGAATGTGCCGAGCTGCTCAAGGGTTTTTTCATGGCCCTGCGAGCGGCCAAGTAGATTGGGGAGAGGTGCCGGAGTGGTCGAACGGGCCGGTCTCGAAAACCGGTGTGGCTGTATGGTCACCGTGGGTTCGAATCCCACCCTCTCCGCCATTTAAGGCAAAATGCTTTTGCGGAGAGATGACCGAGTGGTCGAAGGTGCACGACTGGAAATCGTGTGTAGGGTAACCCCCTACCGTGGGTTCGAATCCCACTCTCTCCGCCATAATTGATCCGGATGGGGCAGTAGCTCAGCTGGGAGAGCGCCAGGTTCGCAATCTGGAGGTCGTGGGTTCGATCCCCATCTGCTCCACCATATTTTCCGGATACCCGCTGGTGAAATGCAGAATTTTAGGTCGTGCTAGATGGGGAGATAGCGGTGCCCTGTACCCGCAATCCGCTATAGCGGGATTGAATTCCCATCCAGAGGTCTTCGCACCTCTTGTTCGACCAGAGCAAAGTGGCGCTGAAAATCGGATTCTGCGCAATCAAGAGCTTCCGAACCCCGTCAGGACCGGAAGGTAGCAGCGGTAAGAATGTCTCTTGATGTGCCGCAGAGCAATCCGGTTGGAGCCAACTAGCACTGGGTAGACCTGGGGGCGGGGTCGAAGATGGGTGCACGGCCTTCTAATTTTTCGTTTATTCCCATCCGCTTGGCAATGTCGAGCAACGCAAATGGCCTATCAGGTAACAGCGCGCAAGTGGCGTCCTCGCCAATTCGACGAAGTCGTTGGGCAGGAGCATATCACTGCTACCCTAAAGAATGCCGTCCATTCCGGGCGCATCGCGCAGTGCTACCTGTTTTGCGGCCCGCGTGGCGTGGGCAAGACCACGACCGCGCGGATTCTCGCCAAGGTCCTCAACTGCGCCGACCCCCGCGACGGCAATCCCTGCGAAGCGTGCGATTCCTGCCAGAGCATTGCTACCTCTACCAGCATGAACGTGCTGGAGATCGACGGGGCCTCCAACAACAGCGTCGATGACATCCGCGAGTTGCGCGAGGTCGTGCGCTATGCCGCGACCGAAGGCGTCTATAAGATCTACATCATCGACGAAGTCCACATGCTCTCGACTTCGGCGTTCAATGCGTTGTTGAAAACGCTGGAGGAGCCGCCGGAGCACGTGGTTTTCATCTTCGCCACCACGGAGGTGCAATCGATTCCCGACACCATTCTCTCTCGCTGTCAGCGCTTCAATTTTCGCCGCATCTCAAGCGGGCAGATCGCCGCTCATCTCGGCATCATTGCCCAAGCCGAGGGCATCGCGGTCGAGGAGGAAGCGCTCCACCTGCTGGCTAGCCGCGCGGACGGTGCCTTGCGCGACGCCGAGAGTCTGCTCGATCAAGTGGTCTCATTGGGCGCGGAGGTGTCGCAGCAAGCTGTGGTGCAGGTGTTGGGCCTCGTCGACCGAGGGCTCTACTTTGAATTGCTCGACGCCATGCGCGAAGCAGCGCCCGCCCGGGTGCTGGAGATTGTCGCCCAAGCGGTTGACGAAGGGGTCGATATTGAGGAATTCGTCTATGGCCTCGTCGAGCTTTTGCGCCACCTGCTCTTCGCCAAGATACAGGGCGGGACCGACGAGTTGGATATGGCTGAGGACGCCCGCCGCCGCTGTGGCGAGCTTGCCGCCGCTATGGAGGTCGAGGACCTGCTGCGGATGATGCAGTCGCTGTTGGATTTAGAAGCGGATATAAAGCGCTCGGTACAGCCGCGCTTTCGCGTGGAAATCGCCTTGGTGCACTTGGCGCTGATGGGCCGGTCTGTCGATGTGGGCGAACTGCTGCGCCGCTTGCAGTCGCTCGAAGGTGCCGCGCCGCGTCCGCCGCGCCCGGCTGCGCCTCCGCCTCCGAGCAGTGGTCGGAGCGAACAGGCCCCGCCTCCGCTACCAAGCGGTCGCGGTGAACAAGTCGCATCCCCGGCTCCAAGCGATCTCAACGAACAGGCCGCACCTCCGCCCCCGACTCAGCAGCAAGTCGCTGTTCCTGCTGAGTCAAACGATGCCGCTAGTGCTGCCGCACCGAGCTTTGATCAGGTGCGCACTACTTGGGCCGAGCTAGTCAATGCCGTGCGCGCCGCCAAGCCGCCGCTAGGCAATTTTCTTAAAGGAGCGATCTTAGACGGCTTGGAGGGCCATGTGCTCAAGCTGAGCTTTGGTGCCTCCGATCGCTTTGCCATGACCCAAGTGATCAAAAATCGAGAAAGCGTAGAAGAGATAGCCGAGGCAAAATACGGGTGGCGGCTGCGCTTGGAGGCCGTTGCAAAAAAAGAAGATCAGCCGGCTCCGCAGGCGGCGAGCCAGCCCGAGTCCGATCCCACTCTCCGTTCGGTGCTCGACACTTTTGACGGCGAGTTAGTCTGAGAATTATGGAACCTCTAGCCCTCGAAGACTTGATCGTCGCATTTGCCAAGCTGCCCGGCATCGGTCGCAAGACAGCGCAGCGCTTGGCCCTCTATGTGGTCAAGAGGCCACGCGAGGAAGCCGAATTGCTCGCCAAGGCACTCATTGCCGCCAAAGACCAGATCGAACACTGCGCCACCTGCTACAATTTTACCCAAAAGGGCGAGCCCCTATGCGAAGTCTGCCGAGACATCCGGCGCGACCAGCAGTTCCTCTGCGTGGTGGCCGAAGCCAGCGACGTGCTGGCCTTTGAGATGAGTCAGTTTTACTCCGGGGCGTATCACGTGCTCGGCGGGGTGCTCTCCCCGCAGGACGGAGTGCTGCCCGAGGATTTGCACATCGACTCCTTGGTTGAGCGCGTGCGCCAGCAGGGCGTGCAGGAGGTCATGCTCGCGCTCAATGCCAACGCCGAGGGCGATGCCACCGCTCACTTTATCGCTCAGCAACTCACGCCGCTGACCAAGGTGTCGAGGCTGGCGCGCGGCCTGCCGGTGGGTGCGGATTTGGACTTGGCCGACAGCGTTACGCTCTCGCTGGCCTTTGCCGGCCGGTCTTCGCTATGAGGTCGTCATGAATAGGCGCGATATTTTTAACCTGCCCAATGGACTGACCGCGCTCAGGATCGGTTTGACGCCGCTGTTTTTGCTGCTGCTGTTCGCCGATACTTGGTATTTGAAAAGCCTTGCCTTCGTCGTCTTCAGCGCGGCCTCGCTGACCGATTTCTACGATGGCAAACTAGCGCGCGCCGGCAACCAAGTGACGCCGCTGGGACGCTTCTTGGACCCGTTGGCCGACAAGATTTTGGTAACGTCGGCACTCATTGCCCTAGCGTTGAGCAGAATGGTCAATTTTTGGTTGGTGTTGCCCATCGTCGGGCGCGACATCCTGATTACGGGCATGCGTCTCTACGGGATATACCGGGGCCGCCCGATGGTCACTTCGCGCTTGGCCAAGTGGAAGACCGCGGTCCAGCTTTTTACGGTTATCTTTATTCTCTTCGTCATTGGCCTTGAGGAGGCGATGGGGCGCTTTGCCGCAGGTCATCTCTTCTTTCTCGACGACCAGCTAATCCAGCTTTTGGCCAATGCCCTGTTGGCAGGGGTGCTGTTGCTGACGCTGCTGTCGGGTTTTCACTACCTGTTCCGCGCGACCTCTTCCTACAAGGAACCCTGAGCGCGGCGTAGAGGAACGCGTTTCTTCTGAATCGACTGATCGCCACGCTCTTTTTCGTCGGCTATGCCCCGTGGGCATCCGGTACGGCTGGTACCGCGTTCGTCGCCTTGTTGTACTGGTTGTACGGCTCGTTTTTCCCGCCGTTGGGGACGCTAGCGTGGCTCGGTGTGCTCTTGGTCGCCTCGGCCATTGGGGTGTACAGCGCGGGCCGGGCGGCACCGGAATGGGGTAAGGACCCGAGGCAGGTCGTCGTCGACGAGGGGGTGGGCTTTCTCTTTGCGGTGGCGTTTTTGCCCCTAGGCGCTGGGACGGTTATCGCGGGTTTCTTCGTCTTCCGCGCCTTTGATATTATCAAGCCGCCTCCGGCGCGGCAGCTAGAAGCTCTGCCAGGGGGGTGGGGCATTGTGGCCGACGACATAGTCGCCGGCCTGTACAGCAACGTGGTCATTCGTTCGTCGTCCTATTTGGTCGAGTGGGCGGGCTAGACCGATACCACACTTTAATTGGGGAGATTTTCATGGCGAAAGCGAAAGCGAACGGACATAGCGCCGACGGCAACAAGGCCAAAGCGCTGGAACTGGCGATGTCGCAGATTGAAAAGCAGTACGGTAAAGGGTCAATTATGCGCCTCGGCGACGAGGGTGGGGTGCAAGAGGTAGAGGCGATTTCTACCGGCTCGCTGGCTGTAGATGCAGCGCTGGGCATCGGTGGCTTGCCCAAGGGGCGGATCGTCGAAATATCCGGGCCAGAGGGAGCCGGCAAGACCATGCTCTCGCTGCACGCCATCCGCGAGTCGCAAAAGCAGAACGGCACCGCGGCCTTTATCGACGCCGAACACGCCCTCGATGTCAGCTTTGCGCGGCGCATTGGCGTCGATGTGGAGAACCTAATCGTATCGCAGCCGGATTCGGGCGAGCAGGCCCTCGAAATCGTCGATACCTTGGTGCGCAGTGGTGCCTTCGATATCATCGTGGTGGACTCGGTGGCCGCGCTGGTGCCGCAGGCCGAATTGGAAGGCGACATGGGCGATTCGCACATGGGGTTGCACGCGCGGCTGATGTCCCAAGCCCTGCGCAAGTTGGCCGGTTCCATCAATCGCTCGAACACGTGTCTGATCTTTCTCAACCAGTTGCGCATGAAGATCGGCGTGATGTTCGGCAACCCGGAGACCACCACCGGCGGGCGCGCCCTGCCGTTCTATTCTTCGGTGCGCATCGACATCCGCCGCATCGCTCGCGTCAAAGACGGAGACCTCGATATTGGCAATCGCACTCGGGTCAAGGTCGTCAAAAACAAGGTATCCCCCCCCTTTCGCGAAGCCGAGTTCGACCTGATTTTTCACGGCGACTCAATCGGCATATCTTGGGAGGGAGACCTAGTCGATATCGGCGTTAATAAGGGGCTTGTCGAAAAGAGCGGGGCGTGGTTTTCCTACAACGGCGAGCGCTTGGGACAGGGACGAGACAACGCCAAGGAATTTTTGCGCGAGCATCCAGAGATCGCCACGGAGATCGAACACAAGCTGCGCAGCGAGTTGGGGCTTGAGGCTGTGGTAGGACAAGACGAGGTCAGCGAGGCAGAAGAATAAGTGGACGACCAACTGCAAAAGGCCAAGGACGTCGCCTATCGCTATCTCAGCTATCGGGCGCGGTCGGTAGCTGAGGTGCGCGACAAGCTAAAGGAGAAGGAATTTGCCGCCGAGATCGTCGCCGAGGTCATTGACGATTTACAGCGCCAGAAGCTTCTCGACGACCGCGAGTTCGCCCGGCGCTGGGTCGAAGCGCGGTTGCAGCGGGCTAATGGCGCGCGTAAACTAGCCCAGGATCTCAGGCACAAAGGCGTGGCCGCAGGTGTAATTGACGAGGTCATCGCCGAATACGCCTCAGTGCTCGATTCGAGCGAACGGGCGGTAGAGTTGCTGAGCAAGCAGGCTTGGCGCTACCGGGGCTTGGCTCCGGACAAGGCCAAGCGTCGGATGCTGGGCTTGTTGGCCCGGCGCGGTTGCGATCAGGAAATGGCCAGAGCAGCGGTCGAACAGGTATGGCAGGAGTTAGCCAATGAAGTCGAGGGAGATTAGGGAGGAGTTCCTCCGTTTTTTCGAAGGTAAGGGCCACGTGCGCGTACCGAGCGCACCGGTCGTGCCGCAAGACGACCCCACCCTCTATTTTACTAACGCCGGCATGAACCAGTTCAAGGATGTCTTTTTAGGCTTGGGCCGGCGCGACTACACCCGAGCGGTTGATACGCAGAAGGTCATTCGGGTTTCGGGCAAGCACAACGACCTCGACGAAGTCGGCTACAGCCCTTGGCACCACACCTTCTTTGAGATGCTGGGCAACTGGTCCTTTGGCGACTACTTCAAGAAAGAAGCCATCGAGTGGGGCTGGGAGTTAATTACCGAGCACTTTGGCTTGGACAAGGAGCGGCTCTGGGCCACCGTCTTTGAGGGCGACGACGCGGTAGAAGCCGATGGGGAGGCCGAGGCGTTCTGGTATGAATGCACCGATCTGCTGCCGGGCCGCGTGGTGCGCCTGCCAGCCAAGGAAAATTTCTGGGAAATGGGTGCGACCGGCCCCTGCGGTCCTTGCTCTGAAATTCATTACTACTTAGGCGACGATATAGGCGCGCAGGACCCCCGTATGCTCATCGACGACACGGGCGATTTGGTCGAGATCTGGAACTTGGTCTTCATTCAGTACAACCGCGACGAGACCGGGGCACTGCAACCGCTGCCTGAGAAGCACGTGGATACTGGCATGGGCTTTGAGCGGATGTGCAGCCTTTTACAGGGGGCCGATAACAACTACGAGACTGATGTCTTTCAGCCGCTTATCGGCCGCATCGCCGAGCTGACGGGTAAAGAGTACGGCGGCGAGCACCGCGTCCCCATGCAAGTCATCGCCGACCACGTGCGGGCGCTCAGCTTCGCCATGGCCGACGGCGCGATGCCTTCCAACGAGGGCCGTGGCTACGTCCTGCGCCGCATCCTGCGCCGCGCCGCGCGCTACGCCCGCCAGCTCGATCAGCACGACCCGTTCATTCATCAGTTAGTTGGCACGTTGGGCGAAACTATGGGGCATGTTTTTCCGGAGGTCGCGGCTAGGCAGGATCATATCGCGCGAGTCATTCACTCCGAGGAGGAGAGTTTTGGCAAGACTCTTGATCGCGGATTGGACCTCTTCGCACGGTTCACCGCCAAGGGACAGATTACCGGTCCTGAAATCTTCCATCTTGAGGATACCTACGGCTTCCCAAAGGACTTGACGGAGCTAATGGCCCGTGAACAGGAAGTCTCAGTAATAGATTCGGAGGGATACGACCGTGATCGCGCTGCCCAGCAGGAGCGGTCGCGACTTGTGCAGCGACTTGTATCGCGGGCTCTTATGAACGCCCCAGAGATGTTCTTGAAACGGCTCCAAGCCGCCGAAGAAGAGGCGGAGACGATTGTGCAACAGCTTGAGGCCGCCGAAGAGGAGGAGGCTGTACAACGGCTTCAAGCCACCAAAAAGAAGGCGGAAGCGGTTGTGGAAAGGCGTCGAGTCTTGTACCAAGCCGCGCAGCAGGCTGCGGCAAAGGAGAAAGAAGAGAAAGAAAAGAAAAAAAAGAAAGAAAAGCATTCGCTCTTCGTTGGCTACGATGAGTTGGAAATAGAGGCTCAGATCGTGCTTACCGGCGAGGGCGAAGACGGCCGAGTGAGGCTTGTGTTAGACCGGACCCCCTTTTACGCAGAGGCGGGGGGGCAGATCGGCGACCGAGGCCGAATCGAAGGCGAAGGTTTTGTCGTCGAAGTCGAAGATGTGCAGAAGGAGCACGGAGGCATCGTCCACATAGGTCGGTTGACGGGAGGCGACGAGGAGGCGTTGGAAAAGACAATAGCCGTCCTCGACACAGTAGTCGCCCGCGTCGATCTCCAAGCTCGCATGGACGCCGAGCGCAACCACACGGCGACTCATTTATTGCACGAGTCGCTACGGCGGACTCTCGGCGACCACGTAGGGCAGATGGGTTCGTTGGTCGCGCCGGACCGCTTGCGCTTTGACTTTTCGCATTTCGCCGCCGTAGAGCCCGAGCAGTTGCGCGAAATTGAGGAGCGGGTCAACGAGCAGATTCGCGCTGATATAGAAGTGAGCTCCTTTCAAGAGGAGTTGGAAAAAGCCAAGGCGATGGGGGCGCAGGCGCTCTTTGGCGAGAAATACGACGATCAGGTTCGCGTGGTGCGCATTGGCGACTTTAGTCTCGAACTCTGCGGCGGTACTCACGTGCGCTCGACCGGCGAGATCGGCGCGTTCGATTTGCTCTCCGAAAGCGGTATTGCCGCTGGCGTCCGGCGCAGCGAGGCGTTGACGGGCGCAGGTGCCGAGCGCATCGCGCATCAGCGGCGGCAGGTGTTGGCGGACTTGGGCTCCCGGCTCAATGCCGCGCCCGAAGAGATCGCCGACAAAATCGAGGCGCTCTTGGGGCGCAATCGCCAGTTGGAGCGGTCTCTCGACGAATTGCGGCGTCGGGTCGCAGCGCTAGAGACGAGCGATCTGTCGAATGGATCGAGCGAAGTGGAAGGGATCACGGTTGTGGCGCGGCGCACCGAGGCAGAGGACGTGCCCAGCCTGCGGGCTATGGCCGACGGATTGCGCGAGAGCTTGGGGTCCGGCGTTGGTGTGTTGGGGGCGGATATCGGCGGCAAGGTTTCCTTTATCGCCGTTGTTACCGACGATTTGATCAAGGGCCGCGGGCTGAAGGCCGGCGATATTGTGCGCGGCGTGGCGCAGCTAGCCGGAGGCTCGGGTGGCGGCAAGCCGCACTTGGCCCAAGCGGGCGGACGCGACCCGGGCAAACTCGACCAAGCGCTAGCGCAAGTGGCGGGCATCGTCGAGCAGCAGCTAAAATAAGCGAGCTGATTTGTGACTAGCAGTGTACTGCAGCACTTACTAGACATCCGCCAGCGCCGAGGTGCTGGCTATCTGCCCCTGCTAGATCCAGATCGGTTGGCCCCAGATGAATTGGAGGCTCGCGCCCAGCTCTGCGTTGCGGCCGGGGCCGATGCCATCCTCATCGGCACGAGCTTGATGTTCTCGTCGCGCAACGCGGTCTGTTTCGAGCGCGTCCGGGCCAAGGTCGATGTGCCGGTGATCAGCTTTCCCGGAAGCTCGGGCCAAGTGGTGCCGACAGCCGATGCGATACTCTTTCTGTCGCTGGTCAGCGGGCGCAACCCCGAGCTCTTGATCGGCGAACACGTCAAAGCCGCTCCCTTGATTCGCGAGTACGGCATTGAGACCATCCCCACCGGGTATATGCTGGTCGAGTCGGGGACCTTGACATCCGTGGAATTTATGAGCGATACTCGGCCCATTCCGCGCGACAAGATCGACATCGCCATGGCTCACGCCTTGGCGGCCGAGTACTTGGGGATGCGGCTTATTTATCTAGAGACCGGTAGCGGCGCGTGCGCTTCTGTGCCCGACGAAATGGTGAGCGCGGTAGCCGATTGCGTCTCGGTGCCAGTCGTCGTCGGCGGCGGCATCCGCGAACCGGGGGTGGCGCGGGCCAAGGTGGAGGCCGGCGCGGGTTTCGTCGTCACGGGCAGCGTCGTCGAAGACGATCAGCAGCACCTGTGCGCCCTGAGCCGAGCAGTACACGCAAAAGAATAATTAGGAGTAGCAATAGGTAATGGTTGAAAAGACGGCCACGATCAACAATCCACTGGGTATTCACGCTCGTCCAGCCGCGCTCTTAGTGCAGACGGCAGCGCAATTCAAGGCCGAGATTTACCTTTCCAAAGGCGACGTCGATGGGGTCAATGGCAAGAGCATCATGGGCGTGATGATGCTGGCCGCTGAGCAAGGTGCCCAAGTCGCCGTCCGGGCCGAGGGCGAGGACGAGGCCGCGGCCGTCGAGGCCATGGTCTCACTGCTGGAGAGCACATTCGAGGGGCAAACTTGACCACGACCAGCGAACATAGGGTTTTCGATGGCATATGCGTTTCCCCCGGCATTGGCATTGGCCGGGCTTTCGCATACGACAAGCAGGCCCCGGTTATCACCCGCCAACGCGTTGCACAGCATCTGGTTGGAGAGGAGATCGAGCGCTTTCGCAACATACTCCACCAGGCTGGAGACGAGATTCGGCGCATTCGCCGCTGGGTCGCCAGCGAGCAGGGCGAGGAATTGGCGCAGATATTCGACGCCCAGCTAGCCATGCTAGAGGATCCATCCATCATCAAGCGCACCGAAACATTGATTCTCGAAAAGCATTATTCGGCCGAGCGGGCCTATGCCGAGGAGCTAGAGAAAGTCAAAGAGGCCTTTGGCAGCATTGAAAACGAATACCTGCGGGCGCGGGTAAGCGACATCGCAGATATCGAAAATCAGGTGTTGATGCGGCTAGCAGGGGGCGAAGTCAAAGCACTCGATTCGCTCCGCGCCAACACGATTGTCCTAGCCCACGACTTGCTGCCCTCGGAGATGGTGCGCCTAGAGCGCCGCCGGATCAAAGGCGTGGTACTCGATGCCGGCGGCGCAGCTTCGCACGCGGCTATTATCGCCCGTTCGTTGCAGTTACCCACGGTCGTCGGCACCAGAGACTGTTCGCAGCAAGTGGCAGACGGCGACTTGGTGGTCGTCGATGGCAATGAAGGCCAGGTCCACCTGCGGCCCGATACCCTCGGCGAGCGGCGCTATCGGGCGCGGCGCCAGCGTCAACTGCGGCGCGAGCGCGACCTAGAGCGGCGTCGCAACTTGCCCGCTGTTACTCAAGACGGGCAGGAAATCGCATTGATGGCCAACGTCGATGTGCAGACCGAAGTGCAGATGGCGCTCGACAACGGCGCTAGCGGCGTGGGCATGTACCGCACCGAGTTCCTGTATCTCAACTACCGCTTGCCCTCTGAGGAGGAGCAGTTCAAGGTCTATTCCGCCCTCGTCGAATCGCTGGTTCCGCATCCGGTGGTGATCCGCACCATGGACTTGGGAGGCGACAAGCTGTCCCACGTTTTGGAGGTGCCGCCCGAGGCCAACCCCTTCTTGGGGTGGCGCGGCATCCGCATTTGCCTCGATACCCCAGAGCTGTTCAAGACACAATTGCGCGCCCTGCTCAGGGCCGGAACACACGGCGAGGCGCAGATCTTGTTGCCGATGATCTCTAGCCTGAACGAGCTGCGGCGCGTCCGGGTGCTAGTGGAGGAAGCCAAAGACGAGCTGCGGGCGGCGGGGCGGCCCTTTGCCGAGCATTGCAAATTGGGCATTATGGTCGAAGTACCATCCGTGGCCTTGATGGCCGATCACTTTGCCGACGAAGTAGATTTTTTTAGTCTCGGCACCAACGACCTAACCCAGTATGCGTTGGCCGTGGATCGCGGCATGAGCAAAGTGGCTTGGCTCTACGATCCGTTTCACCCGGCGGTCTTGCGCTTGATCAAAATGGTCGCCGACAGCGGCCGGCGCACCAACACGCCCGTGAGCATCTGCGGCGAGATGGCCGGCGACCCCTTGGCCACGACGCTCTTGCTCGGACTCGGGCTGGATTGTCTGAGTCTAAGCCCCGGTCTCATCCCAGAAGTCAAGGAGGTCATTCGCGCTATTCACGCGGAAAAGGCGCGGCAGGTCGCCGACGAATGCTTGGCCATGGACACCGGAGCGGAGGTGCGCCAACACTTGGAGGATGTCGTTGGTGAATACATGCCTTTTTGGCGTCAAAGGCATAATTAAAGGAGCTTGAGAATACACTTATGTCCAAATACATGTTCACTTCTGAGTCCGTGTCCGAGGGGCACCCCGACAAGGTCGCCGACCAGATTTCCGATGCCGTGCTCGACGCCATGCTCGCCGAAGACCCCAACGCACGGGTCGCCTGCGAGACGCTCGTTACCACCGGTCGAGTCGTCGTAGCCGGCGAGGTTAAAAGCGAGGCTCGCCTAGACATCGAAGCCCTCGTCAGGCAGGTTGTCGCCGATATTGGCTACTGCGATCCCGATCAGGGCTTTGACTTTCGCTCGTGCTCTATCCTCGTGGCCTTGGATCAGCAATCATCTGATATAGCCCAAGGCGTCAATGCGGACGAGGGGCTGCACAAGGAAGAGGGCGCTGGCGATCAAGGCATGATGTTTGGCTATGCCTGCCGCGAAACTCCCCAGCTCATGCCGCTCCCCATTACCCTCGCGCACGCGCTGATGCAGCACCTGACGCAGCTGCGCAAGGACGAGAAGATTCCCTATCTGCGTCCGGACGCCAAGTCTCAGGTCAGCGTCGAATATGACGACGGTCAGCCCGTGCGGGTAGGGGCCGTGGTCCTCTCGACCCAACACGCCCCCGAGGCCAATCACGAGCAGATCGAAAAAGACATGATCGAACAGGTCGTAAACGAGGTGATTCCCGCCCACCTGCTCGACGCAGACACCCAATACCACATCAATCCCACGGGCCGCTTTGTCATCGGGGGGCCGCACGGCGACTGCGGGTTGACCGGCCGCAAGATCATCGTCGATACCTACGGGGGCGCGTGCCCGCATGGGGGAGGGGCCTTTTCCGGCAAGGACCCCAGCAAGGTGGACCGCAGTGCCCACTACATGGCGCGCTATGTGGCCAAGAACGTGGTGGCCGCCCGCTTGGCCGCCCGCTGCCAAGTGCAACTGGCCTATGCCATTGGCGTGGCCGCGCCCGTATCGGTGCGGGTCGATACCTTTGGCACGGGGGTCGCGCCCGACGAGGAGATCGCCGCGGCCGTGGAAAAGGTCTTCAACCTAACTCCCAAGGGCATCATTGAGGTTTTACAACTGCGGCGACCCATCTACCGGAAAACCACCAACTACGGCCACTTTGGACGCGAGGAGCCGGAGTTCATCTGGGAACGGACCGACAAAGTCGAGCCGCTGCGCCAGGCCGTGGGAATCAAATAGAGCCTTGAGCGGCTATCGATGACTGCTGCACAGTGTCGATGGTTGGGCGCGCTCCTAGGGGTCGGAGCGTTGACGGGCTGCGAGGTAAACCCTCCCCAAATCCCCAGCACCAATTTCCAGCTCAGCATCCCGGTTGCCGACGACCGAACAACGGTGCAGGACTTGGCCGCCGAGCGCGCCGACTTCCTGAAGATCGACGATGAGGGCCTGCTCGCGGTAGATTTTACAGTGGACTTCAACCACCGCGAGGAAGTCGGCGACAGCCTGCGCGTCGCGCCCGTCTCTGCTGCCTTTGCGGTGCCGATTGGGTCGGCTGACGCTGAGATTGTCAAGACCGAGGCCCTCGCCTTTGCCGACGATCGCATCCAAATCGCGCACGCGGTCATCGCCGAGGGCGGCTTGACCATCAAGGCGACCAACCAAGCCGCGATTCCCTTACAGGTCGAGTTGGTTTTGGACGATGTCAAAAGGCCGGACGGTACGCCCCCTGCTCTCCTCATGGACGGTCTTGCTCCCAACGAGAGCACGACTGTATCCTTTGACTTGGCCGGCAGCGAATTTGCCCCGCAGGACCCCCTCGAATTGCAGTTCTCATACCGAGTGCAGGGCGAGTTCGCCGAGGCAGCCACCACAGACGAGTTACTGCTAGAGGCCATGGCCGAAAATTTGCTCCTCAGCCGCGTCGAGGGGGTACTCGACGAGGTCATCCTGCCGGTCTCGTCGGCCTCCCGCGCAGTCGATTTTCCCACGGGCTTAGACCATATCGCCTTCAGCTCGGTCGCTCTAGAAGTCGCCCTGACATCGGGCGTTGGTTTCCGCAGCCGCATTGACCTCCAGATCGAGGGCACCAACGGCGACGGCGAGCACGGTTCCCTGATGATCTCCGAAATGTTCCAGCGTGGCGACATAGACTACCCGGTATCGCTTTCCCTGTCGCGGACCTCCGCAGAGCTAACCGAGTTTCTCAGCCTGCTACCGACCGAAGTCGCGGTCGCGCCGACCGTGCGCATCGGCGACGGCGAGTCCGCAGAGGTGATCGATTCCGGTCATTGGGTGCAGATCGACCACGTGCGCTTTGCCTCGCAGGGCCATTTTCAGCTAGAAGAAAACACTCGCATTGAGTTCGACCCGATCTTTCGCCGCCTACAGGACGAAGATGCCCGCCGCCGCATCCACGCCAGCCTCGACAGTGCCGTCGCAGTTACCGCGATTGAAAATCACCTGCCCACGGCGATCCGCGTCAGCTTGTGGGTCGCGCCGAAGGCCGAGGATGTGTACGGCAGCGAAGACCTGTTTGTCGAGAACGAGGTCAACGGCTATTTGCGGATTCCCAAGCAGGGCTCCATTGCGGTGGATGCGGGCGACGTCGGCCCCGAAGGGCAGGTTGTGGCAAGTGCATTCAGCCACCAGCGGATCGCGCTCTCGGACGAAGCCGTGGAGGTCTTCCTGCGGGAGGAGGGCGTCTATACGGGTATGCTGATTGAACTGGACAAGACGCCGAGCGCGGTGGTGATGCGGGGGAGCGATTTCATCGCCGTGGAGGCTGGGGCGGTAATTTTCATGGAATTCAACGAGGAATTGGTCGAGTAGGGTGCAGGTGCAAGGCAAGGGATTGATCGTTTTAGCGGCCCTGCTCGTTGCCGGGGCCTACAGGCAAGTGGCCGCCATCCCCGGAGACGCTAGCCCGCGAGCTGTGGCACTGGGCCAAGCTTATACGGCACTGGCCCAGGGGCCGGAAGCCGTCTTCTGGAATCCGGCGAATTTAGCTCTGTCGGGCAACCGCAAGTTTTCCTGGGACTTGCTCGGCACGGGTCTTTGCTTGGTTGCCGAAAACAACAGTTTTTCGGTTGCCACCTACAACGCCCACTTCACAGCCGCCAACGAGAAGGTGTCCCCGAACGGCAGCCCGTACTACATCAGCCCGGTAGAAAAAAAAAGGCTGCTCGCCGACATCCCAGACGCGGGTCTGCGCATAAACGGGGATATCGAGCCGACGGTCGTCGCGGGCCTCCCGCTCAACGGGGGCGTGGCCTTTGCCATCGGGGACGTGCACTCAGCCATTGCCGTGGGGTTTACCAGCGGGGTCGAGAGCGAAATTCCCAAGGACGTGTTGGAGCTGTTCTTTTTTGGCAACGAGTTTGCGGAGGACCGCTTGGCCGCTGGCAAAAGCGAGGGATACGACATCAGCGATTGGAATGGATCGGCGTGGGCTGTGGGTACGCTCAATGTCGCCGCTGCAAAGCCCGCGCTGCCAGTTCGTCTCGCGCCCTATCTAAGCGAGTTCACAGTCGGCAGTACGCTCAAGCTGTCGATGGGCACGTACGGAGAAATTATCGAATCCGGCGGCACCGGGCTCGTATCGCGCGTCGACGGTGCCAAGGCGGACGCTTGGCTGGTTGCCCAACACGCCAAAATGGGCCTCGGTATGGGCCTAGACGTTGGCATCGCGGGCCGGAGCAAAAATCGCAAGACGACCTTTAGCTTCAGTGTGCTCAACCTGTTCGACACATTCTCTTGGAGCAGGGGAGTGCGCCAAGACTCCATTTTTCTCGCGACCAACGAGTTGCGCATCTCCCGCTTTTTGGACGCGGACTCGCGGTCCATTGAGGAAGTATTCGACAACCCGGATTTCGACGACGACGGCGATCCCGACTTCACCAAGCAGATCGGCCAGAAGCCGTTCTCGCGCTCGCTGCCGGCCATGCTGCGGTTCGGGGTGGCCTATCAGGCCAGGCCTCAGCTAACGGTGGTTGGCAATTGGGACCAGGCGTTCAGTTCCAAGTTTGGGATGCGGACTCGACCGCGGCTGGCCGGTGGAGTCGAGTACTGGCTGGCGGACTGGCTGCCGGCCCGCATTGGCCTGTCGCTGGGTGGGCGGAGCAGCAGTTCAGCGGTCGGTTTTGCCTTCGGCCCGTTTGTGCTGTCGTCCATGCAGGTCCGCTTCTTGGAGACCAGCCTCGCCATGCGCGGCGGCCTCTTCCCGGGCATGGCGAAGGGCTCTGCCATTTCCGTGATGTTTTTTCGCTTGAGTCTCGTCTGACGGCCCCTCGGTCTTTTTTGTCCATTTCAACGCCTCTAGTGCCACAATGTCCTATTAGACGGGTAAAATGTGTTAAAAATAGAACATATCGGCGCTGGTACGGTATTTGCAATTATTCGGACAGGCAAAACCGACTTCTGAAAGGGAATCGACATGGATACTACCTATGAGGCCCTTGAGCGCTACGGACTCGACTTGGTGGCGCAGGCGCGCGCTGGTCGGCTCGACCCGGTGATCGGGCGCGACGAAGAGATCCGCCGCACTATCCGCATCCTCTCGCGCAAGACCAAGAACAACCCAGTGCTCATCGGCGAGCCGGGCGTGGGCAAAACCGCGATCGTCGAGGGTTTGGCGCAGCGCATCGTGCGCGGCGATGTCCCCGAGTGGATGCAGGATCAGACGATCTTTGCGCTGGATATGGGCGCGCTGATGGCCGGGGCCAAATACCGGGGCGAATTTGAGGAGCGGCTCAAAGCCGTACTCGACGAAATCCGCGCCAGCGAAGGGCGCATCTTGCTTTTTATCGACGAGTTGCACACCATCGTCGGCGCTGGCAAAACCGAGGGATCGACCGACGCGGGCAATATGCTCAAGCCCATGCTGGCTCGCGGCGAGTTGCACTGCATCGGCGCGACCACGCTCGACGAACACCGCCGGCACATCGAGAAGGACGCCGCGCTGGAGCGGCGCTTCCAGCCGGTGCTGATAGATGCTCCCACCGTAGAGGATTCGATTTCGATCCTGCGGGGCTTACGCGAGCGATTTGAGGTTCACCACGGCGTGCGCATCCAAGACAATGCTTTGGTCGATGCGGCGGTGTTGTCCAACCGCTATATCGCGGACCGCTTCTTGCCAGACAAGGCCATCGATCTGATCGACGAGGCGTGCGCCACCATCCGCACAGAGATTGACTCGGTGCCGGCCGAGTTGGACCAAGTGGAGCGCCGGGTCATGCAGCTAGAGATCGAGGAGGCCGCGCTGAAAAAGGAGCAGGACAAAACCAGCGAGGAGCGCCTCGAAAACCTGCGCAAGGAATTGGCCGACCTCAAGGTACAGGCTGGTGCTCTGCGCGCCCAGTGGGAGGAGGAAAGAGCGTCCCTCGTGGGCGAACGCGCATTGCGCGAGGAAATCGAGCAGGTGCGGCATCAAATCGAAGCAGCCGAGCGCCAATACGACTTGAACCGCGCCGCCGAGCTAAAACACGGAAAATTGCCGGATCTAGAGCGACAGCTAGCCGCGGCGCAGCAAGCGACCGAGGGCAATGGCCCGAGACTGCTGCGCGAGGAAGTTACCCAAGAGGAGGTGGCCGAGATTGTCTCGCGCTGGACCGGCATCCCGCTGCAGCGACTGACCGAGGGCGAGCGCGAGAAGTTGGCGCGCCTCGACCAGACTCTGCACCAGCGGGTCGTGGGTCAGGACGAGGCGGTGAGCTTGGTGGCCGATGCCGTGATGCGGGCGCGCTCTGGCATCAAAGACGAACAAAAACCGATCGGCTCCTTCGTCTTCTTGGGGCCGACCGGCGTGGGCAAGACCGAGCTGGCCAAGGCTCTGGCGCAAGCCCTCTTCGACGCCGAGGAGAACATGGTGCGTTTAGACATGAGCGAGTACATGGAAAAACACTCGGTGTCCAAGCTGCTGGGCGCTCCTCCCGGGTACGTGGGCTACGAGGAGGGCGGTCAGCTAACCGAGGCCGTGCGTCGCAAGCCCTACTCGGTGGTGCTCTTCGACGAGATTGAAAAGGCCCACCCAGACGTTTTTAACGCGCTGTTGCAGCTTTTGGACGACGGGCGGCTCACTGACGCGCAGGGCCGAGTGGTGGATTTTAAGAACGTCGTGGTGATTATGACTTCCAACATTGGCTCGCCGCACTTGGTCGAGGGCCTGACGCCGAAAGGGGAGATTGCCGAGTCCGTGCGCGAGCAGGTCATGGGCGAGCTGCGGGCGCATTTCCGCCCGGAGTTTCTCAACCGGATCGACGACGTGGTGCTCTTCAAGCCGCTGACTTTGGCGGAGATTGAGGAGATCGTCGAGCTGTTGATCGCCGAGTTGCGCCAGCGGCTGGCGGCAAAGCGCATTGAGCTAGAAGTAGCCGCACCAGCGCGTCGGCACATTGCCCACGCAGGTTTCGATCCGGTCTATGGCGCTCGACCGCTCAAGCGATTTTTGCAGCGCGAGCTCGAAACGCAGATCGCCCGCTTGCTGGTGGCCGGCGACATGCCCGAGGGGGCGCGGGTCGAGGTGGTACTCGAAGAAGGCCAATTGGCCGTGCGATACCAGACGCCGGAAGCGGGAACCGATAGTTAGCACTTGTCGTCTGTTTTTGTGGACATTGAGAAATATCCGTATCTTCACACCCTTTTTCAGAGAGGAAATACTATGCGGAAGTTGTGCTTTTCCCTGTTCATTCTAACCCTCGCCGTGGCCGACAGGGCCCGAGCCAGCGAGAACTTGCAACTCCTGCGCCAGATGAGCGACGGCTTCGCCGAACTCGCCGCTCAGGTCAAACCCGGCGTCGTAAAAATCACCACGGAGGGCACCGAGGAAGGCCGCGTGTTTGACCTTCCATGGGGAAGGGGAAGGCCCTTTCGGGCCCCTGACCAGCCACGCCGTGGCCAAGGCGCGGGCGTGATCGCTGAATTTGACGGCCAGCAGTATATCATCACCAACAATCACGTGATTCGCCACGCCGACAACATCCGCGTGGAAGTGACGGATTCGCGTTTCTTTGAGGCTGAGGTGGTCGGCCGCGATTCGCTGAGCGATGTCGCCGTGCTGAAGATCGACGCCGAGGACTTGCCCACTATGAGATTGGGAGACTCAGATCAGCTACGCGAGGGCGAGTGGGTGATGGCTATAGGCAATCCCTTGGGCTTAGCACACTCAGTGACGATGGGCACGGTTAGTGCACTGGGACGGAAGCGTTTCGGGGCCGAGTACGGCTCTTTCATCCAGACCGACGCCGCGCTCAATATGGGCAACAGCGGCGGTGCCTTAGTCAACTTGCGCGGGGAACTCGTGGGCATCAACACGGCCATAACTAGCCACGACGGCGGCAATATAGGCATTGGCTTTGCCATTCCGATCAACTTGGTCACGGACGTGGCCGAGCAGCTCATTGAGCACGGCGAGGTGCGGCGCGGTTTGCTCGGCGTACGCATCGATAACTTGGAGCCGCTGCTGGCCGAAGCCATGGGGCTAGACAATACCCAAGGCGTGTTGATCACTAGCGTAAGCTCTGGCCGCGCGGCGGATAAGGCAGGCGTCAAAAGGGACGACATCGTACTGGAGGTCGATGGCCAGCCCGTGTATAATGCGGTCGATCTGAGGAGCCTAATCGGGCGCACGGCCCCCGGCGTGGAGGTCGAGTTGCTAGTACTACGCGACGGCAAGCAAAAGCGCATTGAGGTTGAACTGGAGGCTCTGACTGAAGAGGTATTGGCTACGTCTGCCGGTTCCCGCGATTCCGACGAGACTCGGGGGCCGTTGGGGATAAGGGTAGAGAACCTAAAGGACGAGTGGGCGAAACGCTTGGGCTACGAAGACGAGTCTGGGGTGGTGATCGTGCGAGTGGCCAGAGGCAGCGAGGCGGCGAAGCGGGGTTTGCGCCGTGGGATGCTCATTCAGGCGATCAACCGAGAAGAGGTGGAAACCGTGGAAGATTATAAAGATGCGTTAGAAGAGATTGAGCCTGGGGACGCGTTTATGATGCGGGTGCTGGGAGAGCGAGGGACGCGGCTGGTAGGGATGCGGATGCCCGTAAATTGAATATGCGCTCACAAGCTATATGGCACCCTGCCGCGCTGGCCGCGTACATCCGTCTTGAATTCCACCTGAGCAGCGCAGCAGCCAAAGGGCTGCTGCGCTGTGCTGCGAGTGGGCCGTACGAGGTGTACTTGAACGGCGAGCGAGTGGGCAAGGGGTTGGGGCCAGCGGTGGCCGAAGTGGCCATGTGGGAGCAGTTCGCGTTGGACGCTGCGCTGCGGGAAGGCGAAAATGTACTGTTGGTCTTTGCCATCGGCTGCGGCACAGCAGACTGGTTTCGCGCCGAGGGAAAAATTGAGCGCAGCGATGGGGCTGAGCAGGTGCTGTACACGGGCGAGCCTTGGCAAGTGCGGCCGGCCGATGCTTGGCAAGGTGCAGCGGGCTACGTAGCCGTGCTGGCACCGACGGAGTGGGCCAAAGGGAAGTTTGCGGGATGGCGAGAAGCTGCCGTGGTTGCCGGACCTGAGCCGAGGGATTGGTCGCCGTTGCCCTCGGTGGAGAGCACGGTGTGGGCGCGGGAGGTGGTGGCTTTTGGCGAGGTGGCTAGCGAGGGGGAGCTCGAATGGGTCGCTCGCCCCGAGGCCATGCAGACCGCCAAATGCGTACGGCGAGAAGCGTTACTGACATCTGGTAAAACCCAATCCTTGGTGCAGGCAACAGACCCAGCTCGGGCCGCGTACTTGGTTTTGGACTTCGGGCGGTTGATTCGCGGATTCCCCCATCTGCGGCTGCGGGGCCAAGCCGGCGCGGTTGTTGACCTAGGTTTTGCGGGTGCGGCGGGTGCGGTGGAATCGCGCTTGCGCTACGTGTGCTGCGACGGATTGCAGGAGTGGACAGCACCGCAATTGGTGGCGTGCCGCTACCTAGTGGTGCGGATCGGATCGTGTCCAGAGGGGATGAAAATAGATAGCGTCTCGCTGGTGGAGCGGCGCGTGGATGTCGCAGCGCGCGGACGCTTTACAACTGTAGGCGAAGACTGGGAGCGGCTGTGGCAGACTGGGGAGCAAACTTTAGCTGCTAACCGCCAAGAGGGGTACGTCCTCGGCGAGGACCGACTCAACTGGGATCAACTCTACGTTTGGGCCATGAACGACTTGTGCGCGACCAGTAATGTGGATACAGCGCGCGCCGTACTGGCTGGTAGCGGGGGACCGCTCGATGGGGAGCAGGCCTGTTTCTACGCATTGTTCGTCGAACTGGCACAGCGCTACGGCGGCGACCGATTGACTGCTGAGTGGTTAGCGAACCTAGTGGACAGTTTGCAAACGGCCGAGGCCGAAGGTGCGTCGGCGACGGCTACTATCGCGCTACGGGCTGGAGCTTGGCTAGCGATTTCTACCTTGTGCCGACGCATTGGCGACCGCCAGCAAGCCATCCAATGCGAGCGCGCCTATCACCGGGCACGCAAGCAATTGCAAGCCGCTTGGAGCGAAGAGCAAGGGCTTTTTGCCGATGCTCCTGGAGCCGCTGATTGCAGCCGCTGGACGAATGCTTTGGTGCTCTACTTTGCGTTGGCTAACCCCAAACAGCAGGCACGGGTGGCGGAGCACCTATCTGGCGACTCGGCGTCAGACGATTTGTGGCAGGCGTTTTTTGTCGCCGGAGCGTTGTGGCAAGCGGGTGCAGATACGGCGGCCTTGGCTTACGTACAGAGAAAATGGGGCCGCTTGTTAACACGTCCGGGCCAGACGTGGGGTGAGAAGGCCGGGTCGTTGGCCGCGCAACCCGGGCCGGAGAGCTTGCTGACGGCGCATGTGCTAGGGGTGGCGCCTAGGGCCGAAGGTATCTTGGAGATTCGGCCGCAGTTGTCCGGGCTCGAACGCGCCGAGGGCGTCGTGCCCACGTCACACGGCGATGTCGAGGTCGCTTGGGGGGCGTATGGCGGCGGCTTTTCCGCACGCCTTACCGTGCCGCACGACGGCGAAACGCACCTGTCCGTACCCCGCTGCGACAAGCGCTTCCCCCAAATCGAAATCAACGGCGAGACGGTGTGGCGCAACGAAAAGGCCCACCCCAACTTCCACGTGCAGGAGCTGATCAGCGAAGAGGAGCGGGTGGTGATGGTGTTGCGGCGGGCCGGAGAGTACGAAGTGTCGGTGGAGTAGTGGCGACATGACCACAGCATCTCTCCACCACATCGTCCACAAGTCGCCCGACGCTCCTCCCGAGGGTGCGCCGCTGCTCCTGCTTTTGCACGGCTATGGTGCCAATGAGGAGAATCTGCTGGGCTTGGCACCGCACTTGGATACGCGGCTGATTTGCGTCAGTGCCCGCGCGCCCTATGCGCTCGATTTCGGCGGTTTTGCATGGTTTAATATTGAGATCGGCGCGGAGGGGGTGCGCTTTGCTTTTGCCGAGGCCGAAGAACCGCTAGTGCAGGTTTTGTCCTTGGTGGATGCGCTGAGGCAAGAACTCCGGCCAGCTCGCATCTTCATCGCGGGGTTCAGCCAAGGGGCGAGCATGGCGCTGGCGGCCGCGCTAAAGCGGCCTCGGGACTTTGCCGGGGTCATTGCATTGAGTGGGCTGTGCTGCCCGGAGATGTTGCCGCAGGATACGGCGTCGGTGCAGGGCCTGAAGATTTTTATGTCGCATGGACGGTTTGATCCAGTCATCCCGATTGTCCAAGCCCGTGCCTCCAGAGATTTGCTGCTGCCCCTCGGGTTAGACTTGCTATACAAAGAATACGATATGCCCCACGCAATTGCCCAGCCGTGCTTAGAGGACTTGGACGCTTGGCTGCGGGCGCGGCTGGACACTCCCTAGAAAAAATTCAGGAGAGCAGGGCCTCGACTCGCCTTGGCGTAAGCCGGTGGCCGAAAAGCGGCTGCGAGCGGGTTTGAGTCGAACGCTGCCAAGTGGCAAAGAGCCCCCCGTCTGCTTCTGTTAGCACGGACACGTAGCGCGAGCAACCCGTGCCTTCCGGCGAGACGAAGAGCGGCTGGAGGTGGCTGAGGCGGTGGAGGCGCGGAAATTGGCGATCGAAGCCATACGCCAAGCCGCCCAATTCTTCGCAGGAGTAGCCGCGCGGCCGGGCGACCCCCTTTGCATGCGCTTTGAGCGGGTGCATGGACTCGGCCCCGTCGTAAAAATAGAGCGAGAGCGAGGGCAAACAAGCGAACGCGCCCACCTTGGACACGGGCAAGCGGCAGGTGACGCGCAAAGCAGCCACATCCCAGGTGGGGCCGCGGGGAAAGAAGTCGTGGCCGTGGCTCTCGCCCGAGTCAGCCGCGAGCACGGCCCGGCCCGAAGTGCTGGCAGACCAAGTATAAGGATGGGCGCAATAGAGCAGCAGGGGCTGCCGGCCCATTCCGACCGAGAGGTTGGGGTCTTTGAGGTGCAGATAGGCTGGATCGTCGCTCGTCAGCAGTGGGGCAATCGACTCCTGTGGGTCGAGCTGGTCGATGGAGGTGGCGGCGAAGGCATCGATGCTCCAGACGCCGGTGCCCGGCTTCTGAAAAGCGGCGACGGGTCGCGGATAGAGGCGAACTTTCTCGGTGGAGACCAGCACTTGGATGCGGCGCTTGTTGAGGCGCAGAGCGCTGCCCTCGATGCTGAGCACGGCCGAGCCGCAGTAGAGGTCGGATTTGTCCCAAGTGCGCACCTCGGCAAAGCTCCGTCCATTGTCGGTCGAGCGAAAAATGGCCAAGGCGCGGCCTCTGGGGCCAGTGGTCAGCCCGGTGCGGCTGTCGCCGGCGTCGCGATAGCGGCCGATGAGCCAGAGGCTACCATCCTTGGGATCGCGGACCGAGTTGCCGCCGCCAAACCAGAAACCATCGCGGTCCTTGGTCGGCTCGACGAGGCGTCGGCCGCGCTTTTGGTCAATGAGACGGCTGCCGAGTCGGATGAGCTTGCGTTCGAGTGCGGGGGATAGCTTGTCCATAGCAGAGCCGCGCTAAGTATGACAAAAAAGACACGAGACTGTCAAGCAAATGACACCCTGCCGTCAGGCACTCCAACCGGCCAGTTCTTGACGGGCGATGGTTGCCATGGCGTCGAGCCAAGCCGGGTGGTCGTTGAGACAGGGCGCTAAGTGGAACTGTTGGCCGCCCCCGTGGGCAAATTGCTCGGCCCCTTCGCGGCCAATCTCGTCGAGCGTTTCGAGGCAGTCAGCGGTGAAGCCGGGGCAGATGGCGACTAAGCGGCGCACGCCCTGCCCTCCAAGGCGTTCTAGGACTTCCTCGGTATACGGCTCTAGCCAAGGCTCTTTGCCGAAGCGCGACTGGAAGCCGCTGACCCACTCGTCGTCTGCGAGGCCCAGCGCGGCGGCTAGCTGGTGCGCGGTTTCCTCGCATTGGCCGCGGTAGGGATCGCCTTCATCGACGTAGCGCTGGGGAATGCCGTGGAAGGTGATTAGGTAGCGGTCGGGCGTCCAACTGAGGCGGGCGACTGCTGCGGCGACCGACTGATTGAGCGCGTTGATGTACGCGGGATGGTCGGCGTAGGGCGGGACGAAGCGCAGCGCCGGCATCTGGCGTTTGTGGGCGAAAAACCAAGGGCAGCGCCGGCCCAAGGCCGCGCGATTGACCGCGTCGTAGATCGAGCCGGTGGTGGCGCAGGAAAACTGCGGGAACATGGGAAAGACGAGGATGCGCTCGATGCCTTCCTGCTCTAGGGACTGCACGGCGCGTGCGATACTCGGCTCGCCGTAGCGCATGCCGAGCACGACCCGATATTCTGCGCCCAACCGCTCTTGTAAGCCGCGAGTCTGGGCTTGGGAATGGACCATGAGGGGCGAGCCTTCGTCGGTCCAGATGTTGGCGTATAGGGCGGCCGAGCGCGCAGGCCGGCGGGTGAGGACAAAGAGGTAGAGAATGGGATACCACCTGAGCGGGTGGAGGTCGATGACGCGCGGGTCGGAGAGAAATTGGCGCAGATAGGGCCGCAGGGCGCGGGCGGTCGGCGCTTGCGGCGTGCCGAGTTGGGCGACGAGGACGCCAATCTTGGACGAACTAGCGGGCATAAGCGGTCGTTTGCTGAAGGGTGTGAGGCGACTTACTTTTGACAATATATCCGAGGACGCCGTCTTGAAAAGCCCAAAGGAGAGCAGACATGCGCAGCATTTTCGCAGGCATTGAATACGCAGGGAAAAGCACGCTGGCCACCATGCTCGGGGAATACTACCGGCACCGCCGAGTTCCCATCCACGGCGACGATCACTTCACTCTCCCCGATGCCTCGCTCAGCCCGGAGTCGCGCAAGATCTTGGTCGATCTGCCCAACGACATTAAGGAGCGCGGACAGCGGATGCAGATCCACTACCACGTGGACATCATCAAAAAGTACGCTTGTCCGCTGATCGTCGGCTGGCATTTAGAGGAGGCCGTGTACACTCGCTTTTACGGCGACGATCCGAACAGTTTTTACTACCCGAACTTCCACTACGGCTTTCAGCGGCTCTACGAAACGTTGGTGTTAGAGGCCCATCTGCCCGATGTGGTGCTCTTCCACGTAACGGCCTCGGACGAGGAGATCGCGCGGCGGATGGAGGACAGCCCGCACGAATACCCGGTCGTGCGCCAAGAACACGTTGCCGAGGTCAAAGCGCGCTTTGAGGAAGAAATCGCCGCGTCGCTGTTTACTCATCAGAGGCGTACAATCGTCTTGGATACCACCGGCAAGACGCCCGAGGAGTCGTTCGACGAGCTGCTCTTGCAGTCTGAGCCAATGGTGACGATGGGCGAATTGGCCGTGCGGAATATGGATGTGCCGGAGGGCGAGTACGAAGTGGTGTACGAGCGCGGCGTGCGCAAGATGGTGTCCAAGTAGCGAATTTTGTGCTTGCGCTAATTCTGTTGAAACTTCTTTATTCGGTCCGTAGTCTATTTGCGTACTCGGCCTGTTGCCGAGCGATTGATTGCTAATGAAAAACTTTCGACCCATAACTGCGTCTCTATTTCTGCTGCTGGCTTTCGCCTGTAGCGGCTTGCAGGTTTTCTGCGTTCCGGTCGCAGAGGCCGCGCCCATGCCCTGTCACGTTGCTAGTGCCTGCGGCGACGAGAGCCTGCAAGCAGGTTGTTGCTGTCTGCGCACCGAATCCAACAGCGCGTCTCCTCTGTTTGTCCCCCCAGCCGAGCAGCCGTCCGTCCCAATGCCTTTGGTCGGCATGGATGCGACCGCCTTGTCGCTGCCTCGCTCGTCTGTACTGCGGTCGCTGCCCAACCGCATTCCCCAACCACATCCCCCGCTTTTCCAGCTCTACTGTTCCTTCCTGATCTGATTCTCGCCGCACGGAGTTTGTCCTAAGAGGCTGTCCGAGCTTATAGGGCATACTCGGAAATTTCCAGGCGCTTCTCAGTCTCACACTCCACTCAATTTGCGGGGGTTTGTACGCGAATCCCAAACCCCCGCGCGGCGAGGAGTAATTACATGTACAAAAATAAAACGGCCCTGCTGCTAGCTGGTCTGCTCGCAGGACCGGTTTGGTCACAGGAAGAAGCAGCACTCGACCCCCGCGCCGAACTCGCGGAATACGTGCGCTACGCCGAACAGCACAACCCCAAGCTCAAGCAGGCTTTGACGCGCTACCAGGCCGCCCTAGCAAAGGTGCCCTCGGCGAGTGCTTGGGCCGATCCCCGCCTGACCTACGGCTATTTCGCGCGCCCGGTGGAGACGCGCACCGGCCCGCAGGAGATGCGCTTTAGCGCGGCGCAAACCTTCCCGTGGAAGGGCAAATTGGATCTCAAGGGGCGGATCGCCCAGCAAGAGGCTGAAGTCGAGGGCCAGCGCTATGAGGCCGTGCGGCGGTCGCTGATTTTTGAGGTTAAGGCCGCGTATTACGACTGCTACTTTTTGGAGCGGGCCATTGCCGTTACCGAAGAAAACTTGCGGCTGTTGGCCCACCTAGAAGAAGTAGGCCGCACCCGCTATCGCGGCGGCACCGGAGAGCACGCTCCGGTTATCAAGGCGCAGGTGGAATTGGGCCGCTTAGAGGATCAACTGCGCAGCCTGCGTCAACAACGGCGGCCGGCCGCGGCCCGGTTAAATGCGGCACTCGGCCGCGCGGCGACCGCTCCGATAGCGGTACCCGATTCGCTGTCCATGACCGCGTTGGACCTAGACGAGGAGGGGCTAAAGGTGCGTTTGCAAGCTGCGAATCCAATGCTGCAAATGCGGCAAGTGCAAGCGCAGGCGCAGTCTCTGGGCGTCGAGTTAGCCGGCAAGCAATTCTACCCGGACCTGACCGTGAGCCTCGATTACATCCACATCGGCGAGCGCGGCGAGAATCCACTGATGGCCATGGCCTCGATCAATCTGCCCTTGTGGCGCTCGTCCTACGAGGCCGAGCAACGCGCGGCCAAGCTGAACCATCAGGCCGCTTTGCAGGGCGTTGCGGACGAGGAGAATAGGCTCGCTGCCGAGCTGGAACTGGCCTTGTACAAGCAGCGCGACGCCCAAAGCCGCAGTGCCCTCTACCAAGACAGCCTACTGCCCAAGGCCGAACAGGCACTCAACGTGACCCAACGCGCCTTTGCCGCCGACCGCAGCGATTTTCTCGCGGTCATCGACGCCCAACGCACTCTGCTGGAGTTCCAGCTGGCGTTCGAACGGGCACGGACCGACCAGGCCCTGCATTGGGCCGAGATAGAGAAGTTGGTCGGCGAACCCACGGAGGAAATCCAACCATGAAAGCAACAAAGCAAATCATAGCTACCGGTGTTGTGGCGGGGATCGTCGGCTTGGTGGTGGGCTGGGGTTTGGGCGGCTCGGACGCACCTAGCACTCACGCACCCGCTGCGGTTGCCGAGCAGGGCGAAACGTGGACTTGCTCGATGCACCCGCAGATTCGCCAGCCCGGCCCGGGCCAATGTCCAATCTGCGGGATGGATCTAATTCCGGTGGCTGCGCCCGCTGCGGGAGACTCTTTGGGGCCGCGCCAGTTGCGTCTCTCGCCCGCCGCGCAGGAGCTTGCCAGCATCCAGACTGCGCCGGTCGAGCGCCGCTTCGCGCCGGTCGAGACGCGGATGGTTGGCAAGATTGCAGTAGATGAGACGCAAGTCCGCTCCATCACCGCTTGGGTAGCGGGCCGGATTGATCGCCTGTACGTGGACTACACGGGCGTGCGGGTCGAAAAGGGCGACCACATAGCCTACCTCTACAGCCCCGAGTTGTTGACGGCCCAAGAGGAGCTGGTCCAGGCCCTGCGCGCCCGCGAGCGGTTGGTCGACACCAGCACGTCCGTTGGGCAGACGGCGCAGGCGACGGTCGAGGCCGCGCGCGAAAAGCTGCGCCTGCTCGGGCTGAAGGAGGAGCAAATCGAGCGCGTCGAGCGCGAGCGCCGCGCCTCCGACCACCTGACGATCTACGCGCCAACCGGCGGCGTGGTGATAGAAAAGCACCTCAGCGAGGGCGCGTACGTGCAGACTGGGACGCCGATTTACACCATTGCGGACTTGTCGCGGCTGTGGCTGGAACTGCGAGCCTACGAATCGGATATGTCTTGGATCCACTACGGCCAGGCTGTTGAATTCTCGGCCGAAGCCTATCCGGGCGAGGTATTCAGCGGCCAAATATCCTTCGTCGATCCTGTGCTGGACGAGCGTACGCGCACAGTGCGCGTGCGGGTCAACGTGGCCAACGAGCAAGGTCGGCTGAAGCCGGGGATGTTGGTGTGGGCCGTGGCTGAAGCCGAGGTGGGTGCCCACGGGCGCGCCATGTCGCCCGAGCTCAAGGGCAAGTGGATCAGTCCGATGCACCCAGAGATCGTCCGCGACGCGCCCGGTGCCTGCGACATTTGCGGCATGGCTCTAGTGCGCGCCGAAGAGCTGTATGACACTGGCGACGAGGCGGAGCGCGAGATGCCGCTAGTGGTGCCGGTTTCGGCACCGCTGCTGACGGGCAAACGCGCCGTAGTGTACGTCGCGCTCGGCGAGGGCCTGTACGAGGGGCGCGAGGTCGTACTCGGGCCGCGGGCTGGGGATTACTACTTGGTTCGCGAGGGGCTGCGCGAGAAAGAGCAAGTGGTGGTCAACGGCGCATTCAAAATCGACAGTGCCCTCCAGATCCGCGCCCAGCCTAGTGCGATGTATCCAGCAGGCGGCGCGCCGGCATCTGGGCACGATCACGGTGATGGTAGCGCGTCCGCATCTTCCATGGACTCCGGCGGCACATCCGCGCCTGAGCATCACCACGGAGGCCACTGATGGAAGGGCAAAACTCGCTGCTCGCCCGCTTGGTGCGCTTCTTTCTCACGCGCAAGCTGGTCGTCGCGCTCATGTTGGTCGGCTTCGTGGGTTGGGGCCTTGCAGTCGCCCCCTTTGCGTGGGATTTGGAGTGGTTGCCGCGCGATCCAATCCCTGTAGATGCGATCCCAGACATTGGCGAGAACCAACAGATCGTCTTCAGCGAGTGGCCGGGTCGCTCGCCGCAAGACGTGGAAGATCAGGTGACCTATCCGCTGACCACGGCGCTTTTGGGCGTGCCGGGCGTCGAGACGATCCGCAGTTCCTCCATGTTCGGCTTTTCGAGCATCTATGTGATTTTTGCCGAAGAAGTCGATTTCTACTGGTCGCGTTCCCGCATCCTCGAAAAGCTCAACAGCCTGCCGGCAGGTCTGCTGCCCGAAGGCGTACAGCCGGCCTTGGGACCGGACGCAACGGCCTTGGGGCAGGTATTCTGGTACACGTTGGAAGGCCGTGACGAACAGGGCGCACCCACGGGTGGCTGGGACCTGCATGAACTGCGCCGCATTCAGGACTGGCAGGTGCGCTATGCCCTGTTGGCGGCCGACGGCGTCAGCGAGGTGGCCTCCGTGGGTGGCTTTGTGCAGGAATACCAAATCGACGTCAACCCAGACGCGATGCGCGCCTACGGGGTGCGGCTCGACGAGGTCTTCCACGCGGTGCGCATGTCCAACCGAGACGTGGGTGCGCGCACCGTAGAGCTAAATCGAGCCGAGTACGTCATTCGCGGCATCGGATTTGTCAAAGGCTTGGCCGATCTCGAAAACGCCGTCATTAAGGCGCGGGACAACGTCCCGATATACGTCAAAAACGTCGCACGGATCGCACTGGGACCGGCATTGCGGCGCGGTGCGCTAGACAAGGAAGGTGCAGAGGTGGTCGGTGGCGTGGTGGTGGCGCGCTATGGTGCCAATCCTTTGGCAGCTATCGAAAGCGTCAAGGCCAAGATCGCGGAAATCGCCCCGAGCCTACCCGAGAAAACGCTGCCCGACGGGCGGGTCAGTCAGGTGCAGGTGATCCCCTTTTACGACCGATCTGGCTTGATTGAGGAGACGCTGGGCACACTGGAGCGCGCCTTAAGCGAGGAGGTGCTGGTAACGGTGATCGTGGTGCTGGCGCTGGTGATGAATCTGCGCGGAGCCATGCTGGTCTCCGGGCTGTTGCCGCTGGCCGTACTCGCCTGCTTCGCCGCGATGAAGGTCTTTGGCATTGACGCCAACATAGTCGCCCTCTCCGGCATTGCCATTGCTATCGGCACCATGGTCGATATGGGAATCGTCATCAGCGAGAACATCCTCAAGCACTTAGAGGATGCCGACGCGGAGGACGAACGCTTGGAAGTGATTTTCCGTGCCACGCGCGAGGTCGGCGGTGCCGTGTTGACGGCCGTGCTGACCACGGTGGTGGGCTTTTTACCCGTCTTTGCCATGCAAGGGGCCGAGGGCAAGCTCTTTGCACCGTTGGCTTTTACTAAGACCTTCGCGCTGTTGGCCGCGGTGTGGCTGTCGCTGACGGCTTTGCCGGCCTTGGCGCACTGTGTGTTTGGCACGCGACTGGGGCGTTGGGCTCCCGGTCTTTGGGCAGTCTGTGGTCTTGGGGTGGCCCTCGCGCTGTCGTGGTGGGTTGGTCTGCTGCTGATAGCTATTGGGACTTATCACCTGTTCGCCGCTCGCGTACCGGAGCGGGTGCGCTTGTGGGTGGCGCGGGGTGTTATAGCCGCTGCGGCTGTTGGGGTCGTCGTCGTGCTGGCGGAACACTGGTTGCCCCTTGGCCCGGAAAAGGGCGGCTGGCGCAATTTTATCTTCGCCGCAGGATTGATTGGCGGCCTGTTGGCGCTTTTTCGCGCCTTGCAACACGTATTCCCTCGCGTGCTTGGGTGGTGTCTGGATCACAAGGGCTTGGCCCTGCTGTTCCCCTTGTTGCTGACGCTGGTGGGCGCGTCCGCGTGGTTGGGTTTTGCCCGCGTCTTCGGCTTTGTGCCGCCCGCCCTGCGCCATTCAGCGCCCTTTGCCGCTCTCGCCGAGGCCCTGCCTGGGTTGGGCAAGGAGTTTATGCCGCCCCTCGACGAAGGTTCTTTCCTGTGGATGCCGACGACCATGCCCCACGCTTCCATCGGTGAGGTGCTCGACGTCCTGCAGAAGCAAAACGCGGCCATTGCGCAGATACCAGAAGTGGAGTCCGCCGTGGGGAAGCTGGGACGGGCGGAGTCGCCACTGGATCCAGCGCCGATTTCCATGATTGAGACTGTGATCAACTATCGTGCGGAACACCTGACCGACGAGGATGGTCGCCGCCGATTGTTCGCTTTTGACGAGCATGACACGGACCTGTTCCGCGCGTCCGATGGTACGCCCGCGTTCGCCCCTGATGGCTCGCCCTACAAGGTGCCGGGACGCTATCTGCGCGACGGGGCTGGCCGCCTCGTACCCGACGCCGAGGGGCGGCCTTTTCGCTTGTGGCGTCCGCCCTTAGATCCCGCGCTCAATCCGGGGCGCGCCGCTTGGCCGGGGATACAGGGGCCCGATGATATATGGGCGGAGATCGCGCGGGCTGGCCAGATCCCCGGCTCAACCTCGGCACCGAAGTTGCAGCCGATTGCCGCGCGGCTCGTCATGTTGCAGAGCGGGATGCGTGCCCCCATGGGCGTTGAGATCAAAGGCCCGAGTTTGGAGGCCATCGAGCGCGCCGGCTTGGAGATAGAGCGCTTGCTCAAGAAAGTGCCCTCGGTTGAGCCAGCGACCGTCAACGCCGACCGCATCGTCGGCAAGCCCTACTTGGAGATCCACATCGACCGCGAGGCCATTGCCCGCCACGGCATCGCCCTGCAAAAGGTGCAGGACGTAATTGAGATCGCCATCGGGGGCAAGCTGGTTACGACCACGGTGGAAGGCCGCGAGCGCTATCCGGTGCGGGTGCGCTACATGCGCGAACTGCGCGACAGCGTCGAGGAGGTGGTACGCATTCTGGTGCCAGCGCCGGACGGGGCGCAGATTCCCTTGGGCGAGTTGGCCGAGATTCGCTACGTGCGTGGCCCCCAAGTAATCAAGAGCGAGGATACGTTTTTGCTAGGCTACGTGCTCTTCGACAAGAGGCCGGGGTATGCGGAAGTCGATGTGGTGGAAGCGTGTCGATATTATTTGGCCAGTAAAAGGGCCAATGGCGATCTCGTGCTAGATACCGGCGTCAGCTACACCTTTGCCGGCAGTTACGAAAACCAACTGCGAGCGCAGAAAAAGCTCAACGTGCTGTTGCCACTCGCGCTGGCGATTATTTTCCTCATTCTCTATTTCCAGTTTGGCAACGCCGCCACGGCCCTGATGGTCTTTTCTGGGGTTGCGGTGGCTTGGGCCGGTGGTTTCGCCATGCTCTGGCTCTACGGGCAGGAATGGTTTTTGGACTTCTCCGTCTTCGGCACACAGATGCGCGACCTCTTCCACGTCCGTCCGCTGAACTTGAGCGTGGCGGTATGGGTGGGTTTTCTCGCGCTATTTGGCATTGCCTCGGACAACGGCGTGATCGTGGCGACGTACTTGCGCCAACTCTTCCGCGAGCAAAAGCCAGCGACCGTCGAGGCGATGCGCCGTGCGGCACTCGCCGCTGGGGTGCGGCGCATCCGCCCCTGCCTGATGACCGCGGCTACCACGATCTTGGCGCTGATCCCCGTGCTGACGGCGAGTGGACGCGGCGCAGACCTCATGCTGCCGATGGCCATTCCCACCTTCGGCGGCATGATGGCGGTGGTGCTGACAGCGCCGATTGTGCCGGTGCTCTACTGCGCGGTCGAGGAGTGGAAGCTGCGGGTGGCGGCTTGGCGGTCAGCGGAGTAACGCCCCTCAATCATCGTCTTCGCGCTCGCTGAGCAGTTCACCGCGCTGGAGCCGCTCGGCGTTTTCCGTGGCCCAGAGGATGTTCTTCATCACCTTTTGCGCGGTGATATACCGGGTCGCGGCCAAAAGGTGGACGCGCTTTTCCTCGGGGTCGTCGCTCAAGTCGTAGTGCCGGAACGCGGCTTCGAGCACTTGGAACATGTGCAGCTCGGCGTCTTCGCGGAGCATAATGTGGGACAAGGCGTGGCGGAGCTTGGCGATATCGCGTCCTTCTTCGAGATACTGGCTGACGAGGACTTCGGCCTCGAAGACCTTTTGGAAATCGGCCAATTCGCCGAGGTGCTTGAGCATGTCCTCGCTGGAGGTGAAGTGCTCGTCGAGCTTCTGTCCGTGTCGTGGGACGCGGGCGGAGGGCATGTTGAGCCAGCGCAGGTAGGTGAGGAAGACCGCGCCGTGGAAAATGGCGCGCAACAGCTCTTTGCTGGCGGCGTAGTGAAAGGTGCAGTAGAGCGCGTGGGCGTAGGAATAAATGTTGGCCACGTCGTGCCAGTCGCCCTCGTTCTTGAGGTGGAAGCGCAGGGTGCGCAACGCGCTGGCGTAGGTCATGGCGCGGCAGAGTTGGGTTGGCGGCACGCCAGCGCGCAGGGCTTCTTCGACGCGGGCGAGGATGGGTTCAAAGTCGTCGCCGAGCATGACTTGAGTGAACTCGGAGACGTCGATGGTGGCTTCGTTGCGCTGATTGTCCTCCCAGATGTCGTCTAGGCGCGTGAAGATGTTTTCTAAGACCGGCAGGCTGTCGGCCCAGCGCGAGGTCTCTTCGTGGCGGGTGCGGCTCACCAGATCGACGGCGATCGGGCGGAGGATCTCGTGTGCGCCGACCCATTCCACGTAGTCGAGGGCCTCAAACATTTTGTTGGCAAAGTCGAGGGCGTGCCCGTCGCCGGTGAAGTAGAAATCCGTGGCCGCGGTGAAGACGAAATCCGCGAGGGTTTCCTTGCCGCAGTCGCGGTCGTGCAAGGTGAGCAAGATGCGCTCGGCCGCGCCGTGGTGTCGCTGATCGACAAAGGTGCGAAACCAGCGCTTGAGGGTGGCCAAATCTTGATCGGTATTGCTGCGGGGAAAGGGGAAGCGCTGGCGGCGCGACGATCCCGAAGTGCGCCGCGAAATCTGGGTCAAACCGTGGACGAGAAAGAGATTTTGGTCGGCCTCGGCGATGTCGTCCCACATATTCGCCGCAAGGGTTAGGATGGCAACGCCGGAAGACCAGCCTTCGCTGGTTTTGTGCGCGCCGTAGTAAAGGCCCTGTTGGATGATTTCCTGTGGGGTAGCACCTGTTTGGCGGAGTGCGGCGACTGCTTTGGCGATGAGGAAGGAACTGCGGTCTTTAAGCCCTTGTTCAAGGGCGCGCTTGCCTCGGGCCACGAGCCGCAGGCGGGCCTCTTCTTTCTCGCCGGGCGGGATGCCGACCCAAGCATAGCCGTCGTCGCGGACTTCGACGGGAAAGGCTTTTAGGTCGTCGCCCGAAGTCAGCAGGCAGCCGCCGGTCTTTAGGTCAAATTCCCAGTGGTGCCAGTGGCAGATCAGCACTCCGTCGCGGATGCTGCCTTTGGACATGGGGTAGCCCATGTGCGGACAGCGATTGTCAACGGCGTGGAAGGACCCTTCGTAGAGAAAGACTGCGAGGTGGATGCCGTCAATGGTAAAGGGCCGGCCCTCGCCGTCGGCAAATTCGCTGGCCGGTGCGAGCCGGTGATAGACGCAGGTCGCTGGATCGACATCAATCTGCGGCCGCATTTCGCTTAGGTCGAGACGTTGAGCAGTGGACATGAGTGTTGCCTCCTGTGGAATGGACAGCAATAATATGCGCGATTCGGCGGTGAGGGGCGAGGGGTTTGTGTTGACTTGTAGTGCTGCGCGTGAGCATGTTCTGAGAAGAGAGGTATCTCGTGGCGCATAACAAGGAAAGGAGATTTTCTATGACTTTGCGAATTTTGCTGGTAGGTGTGCTCTTTTTGGGCGGCATAATTGCCGAAGAGGCCAACGCGCGCAGCAAGCGCGTAAGGCAGGTTCCCAACGGCTCCGCAGCGAGCTGCAACACCTGCCACACGGCTGGCGGCGGTTCACCGCTCAATCCGTTTGGCATAGAGATTGTAACCAATTTTCTCACTGCAACTGGCCCAGCCGGTGACGTGATTTGGGGCCCAGAGCTAGCAGCCTTGGACTCCGATGGCGACGGAGCGTCTAATGGCGCGGAGTTGGGCGACCCCGACGGCACTTGGATGGTGGGCGATCCCGATCCAGAAGGAGACGACGATGGGGAAGAGGAAGACCATACGGAACACGACCACGAAGGCGATGCTAGCCTAGTAGGGAAGGTGTTCAACCCCGGCGACCCAACGAGCACTCCGCCACCCGACCACGATACAGCGGTCAAGGTATCGACTTGGGCGCAAATCAAGCATCTGATTGGCGCGCTCGACTGAGTGGACCGAATGGCTCGGCAATTTTCAATTCCATGACGGCATTGAAAACTACCGCACTGAGTGGGTTCGTCGGTCGAATTGCGAGGTTGCAACATGACGGCAAACAGTAGAGAGCAACATTTCGCCATTGAGGGCATGCACTGCGCTGGCTGCGTGCAGCAGGTCGAGCAGCAGGTGTCCGGCTTGGCCGGCGTTGAAGTGGCTGACGTGAACTTGGCGACCGAGCAGATGGCTGTGCGCTTTGATCCGGCGGCTGTAGATGAGGCAAGCATTGCGGCAGCCGTGGCAGAAGCGGGGTTCCGGGCGCGGGTGCAAGCACCCGAAGCTGAAGGCGCGGCTAGGCGACAGGAGCGCAAGCGGGTCGAGCTCGCCGAGCAAGCGGGGGCGTTTCGCTGGGCTGTTGCGTTTTGGCTGCCGCTCTTTGCAGTGGAGATGGCCGAGCAGATGGCCGCACCCGTTGTCCCGGCGCTGTCATTGGCTCAGTATCCGCTGCGGGTGGGCGTTTTGCATCTGCTGTTCGCGCTGCCGGTGATGTGGATTGGCCGCCAGATCTACGCCGAGGGTGGGCAGGCTCTGTGGCGGGGCCGACCCAACATGTTTTCGCTCATCGCCATTGGTACGGCTGCGGCGTGGCTCTACAGCGCTTGGGGTTTGGGGTCTGTCGCCGTGGGTGCGGTTGCGGCGTTTGACTCCTATTTCCCGACGGTTGCGACGATCATCACTCTGATGCTGATGGGCCGCTATCTCGAAGCGCGCTCGCGGTTGCGGGCCGAGGAGGCCATAGGTGCCCTACTACAGCTAAGGCCCGACAAGGCCGCGCTGGTGACTGACGATGGGGAGCGGGAAATTGCGGCCGACGCCATCGAGGTGGGCGATTGTCTGCGCGTGCGTCCGGGCGAGCGCATTCCAGCCGACGGCGAAGTCGTCGAAGGAAGTTCTACGGTGGATGAGTCGCTGCTGACCGGCGAGTCGCTGCCCGTGGTCAAGGAACCGGGTGCTGCCGTGACCGGCGGTAGCCTCAATGGCGCGGGTGCGCTCATGGTGCGGGCAACGCGCGTGGCCGGGGATGCGCTGCTGATGCAGATGGTGCGCTTAGTCGAGGCCGCGCAGGCGGGCAAAGCGCCGATTGCCCGCTTGGCCGATGTCGTTGCCGGGTATTTCGTGCCGGCCGTACTGGCCATAGGCGTGGTGGCTGCGGTGGGTTGGCTGTGGGCCGGGGAGGGCCTGAGCTTTGCGTTGCAGGTTTTTGTAGCTGTGTTGATCATCGCCTGCCCGTGTAGCTTGGGCTTGGCCACGCCAGCCGCCATCATGGTCGGCACGGGACGAGGCGCACATTTAGGCATCCTGTTCAAAAGTCCAGAAGTGCTGGAAACAGCGCACAAAGTAGATGCTGTGGTGCTGGACAAAACCGGCACGATTACCGAGGGGCGGCCGCAGGTCGTGGCGGTAGAGCCGTTAAATGGACGCCGCGCCGACGAAGTGCTGAGCCTAGCCGCGGCCGTGGAGCGCGGTTCGGAACATCCGCTGGCCGCGGCGATTGTGGCCGCCGCAACAGAGCAGGGCCTTGCCGTGCCGGAGGCTACCGAAGTTGTGGCGAGTCCGGGCAAAGGCGCTCAGGCCGCAGTGGAAGGCGATGACGTGGTGGTGGGCAATCGCGCCATGATGGCGGCGGTGGGAGTTCGCCTAGATGAGGACAGCGATTCGGCGGACGGTGCTACTGTCGCGTGGGTCGCGGTGGCGGGCGCATTGATCGGTCGCGTGTCTTTGGCCGACCGTCCTCGCCCGCAGAGCAAGGACGACGTGGCTCGAATGCGCCAATGCGGCTTGGAGGTGGTGATGCTCACGGGCGACAGCCGTCCGGCCGCGGAAGCCGTGGCGCGTCAAGTGGGAATTGAGACCGTGCGCGCCGAGGTCTTGCCCGCAGACAAGGCCGCAGCCGTGCAGGCGTTACAGGCAGAGGGCCGCTGCGTGGCCATGGTCGGGGACGGGATCAACGACGCGCCAGCGCTAGCCACCGCCGATGTGGGCATGGCTTTTGCCACCGGAACGGATGTGGCGGCCGCGTCTGCGCCGGTGGTGCTCATGCACAGCCGGTTGGCGGATGTGGCGCGGGCCATTGAGTTGAGCCGAGCGGTTGTGCGGACCGTAAAGCAGAATTTGTTCTGGGCGTTTTTTTACAACGCCGCAGGCATTCCGGTGGCTGCGGGCGCACTTTACCTGTTCGGCGGGCCGCTGCTCAATCCGATGCTGGCGAGCCTCGCGATGGCCTTTTCATCGGTGTCGGTGGTGATGAACGCGCTCCGGTTGCGGCGCTTTAGCTGAAGCCGCCATATTACAGGCTGATGTGGCGCATGGGGCACTTTGGGTATGAGATACTTCGACTCCGCTGCGCTCCGCTTAGTATGACAAAGAGAGAAAACACCTAACGACGCCAGCTTGAGGAGGGCGTTATGGCTACGATTATGATGGTTGGGGCGTTTGACACGAAGGGCGTGGAATACGCCTTTTTGCGCGAGCAGGTTTTGGCTCGCGGCCACGAAGTCCTATCGGTGAACACGGGCGTTATGGGCGAGTGCGAGGCCTTTGCCGTGGATGTGGAAGCCAGCGCGGTGGCTGCTGCTGCTGGCGCGTCGCTGGAGTCGCTGCGCGCGGCTGGCGATCGCGGTGCTGCCATGAAGGCTATGGGTGAGGGCGCGGCCAAGGTGGCGGAGCAAGGGTACGCCGAGGGCCGGTTTGATGGCATCGTCGGCATGGGCGGATCCGGCGGCAGCAGCGTGGTGACCGCGGCCATGCGCGCCCTGCCGGTAGGCGTGCCCAAGGTGTGCGTTTCGACTGTGGCGGCCGGCGACACTGGAGCGTACGTGGGCAGCAAGGACGTGGTGCTCATTCCGTCGATTGTCGATGTGGCCGGAGTTAATCGGATTTCGCGAGTAATTTTCACGCGAGCCGCTGGCGCGATCTGCGGCATGGTCGAAGCCGAGCCAGCGCCGGTTGGCGACGACAAGCCAATCGTCGTGGCGTCGATGTTTGGCAACACCACGGAATGCGTCAACGCGTGCAGCGAGGCCCTGTCGGCGAGCGGGTACGAGGTCTTGGTCTTTCACGCCACGGGCACTGGCGGCCGCACCATGGAGTCGCTCATTGACGAGGGCTTAGTGGATGCGGTGCTGGACATCACCACTACCGAATGGGCCGACGAGGTGTGCGGTGGCGTCTTCAGCGCGGGGCCGGAGCGCTTGAGCGCAGCGGGCCGGGCGGGTTTGCCTCAGCTAGTGGTCCCCGGCTGCGTGGACATGGCCAATTTTGGCGGCATGGATACGGTGCCGCAACAGTATAAGGACGGCACGCGGCTCTTTTACGAGTGGAACCCAGAGGTGACCTTGATGCGCACCAATGCTGAGGAGAATGCGCAGATGGGCCGGATATTCGCTGAAAAGCTCAACGCCGCCCAAGGACCGGTCGCCGTGCTCATCCCGCTCGGAGGCGTGTCGATTCTCGATGGCGACGGCGAGCTGTTTTGCGACCGCGAAGCCGACCGCGCCTTTGGCGATGCCCTCAAAGCCAACTTGGACGAGGGCATCCTCGTCCGCGAAGTAGATCACAACATCAACGATCCAGAATTTGCAGCCGCAGCGACCGCGCTGCTGCTGGAGCTAATTGCCGAGAAAGCAGGAGAGGAATTATGAGCGATAAAAAGACATTCGTACAATGCGCCGACGTGGAGACCCAAGTCTTTGACTGGGGCCGGTTAAACTGGCTTTCCGAGCCGCTGGTGACCGCGGCCGAGCACTTTAGCTGCGGCGTAGTGGGACTGGCACCGGGCAAAGGTCACGAGCGCCACAACCATCCGTATAGCGAGGAAATCCTCTACGTGATAGAGGGCACCGGAATCCAGACGGTGGAGCTGGAGTCGGGTATGCTGGAAAAGGAGATCGGTCCGGGCGAGTTGGTACACATTCCGACGGCCGTGTATCACTCGACGGTCAATAATGGGGTCGGCCCAATGAAGTTGATCGCCATCTACGCGCCGTTTGGGCCGGAGGCTGAGTTGCGGAAGATGGAGGGGGTACGGATAGAAAAGGCGTTAAACGGATAGGCGGCTATGGCTTTTACAAGAGAAGAAGTGCTCGCGAGGTTGCGGCAGAACATCGCCGATGGGGTTCCCATTATCGGCGCAGGGGCTGGCACTGGAATCAGCGCGAAGTTCGAGGAAGCCGGTGGGGTTGATTTGATTGTGATTTACAATTCCGGGCGATTTCGCATGGCGGGTCGGGGGTCACTGGCTGGGACCATGCCGTATGGGGACGCCAATGCGATTGTGATGGATATGGCCGGGGAGGTGTTGACGGTGGTGGAGGATACGCCGGTGCTGGCCGGGGTGTGCGGGACGGATCCGTTCCGGCAGATGGATGTTTTTCTGCGCGAGGTTGAGGCAATCGGGTTTTCCGGCGTGCAGAATTTCCCGACCGTGGGCCTGATTGACGGGTTGTATCGGCAGAACTTGGAGGAGACCGGGATGGGGTATGGGGAGGAGGTGGAGATGATCCGCACGGCGCACGAGATGGGGTTGTTGACGACGCCGTATGCGTTTAATCCCGAAGAGGGCGAGCAGATGGCGGCGGCCGGTGCCGACATTGTGGTGGCGCACGCTGGGCTTACCACCAAGGGTGCGATTGGCGCGACAACCGCGCTGACTTTGGCGGAATCAGTGGGGTTTGTACAGGCGATATGCGACGCGGCGCGGGGCGTGTCCAAGGAGGTGATTGTGCTGTGCCACGGGGGCCCGATTTCAGAGCCGGAGGACGCCGAGTACGTGTTGCAAAACACGCAGGGAGTCGATGGCTTCTACGGTGCGTCGAGCATGGAGCGGTTGCCGGTGGAGGTAGCCATTACCGAGCACGTGAAGAAATACAAGGCCATCCGCTTTTGACGATGCGCCCCTTGCGCAAGGTCGAAGTGAAGCGGCTCTTTGCGGACGCGGCGAGGAGCTATCCGCCCAAGGTGGAGCTAGCCTTTTTACTCCAGAGCGTCGAAGACCCGCTCAATGTCGGCTCGATGTTTCGCATTGCCGATGCGTGCGGGGCGCGGGAATTGGTTTTTACGGGTGTGACGCCTGCGCCGCCGCACGAGGATATTGAGCGCACGGCTCGGGGCCATGAGCGGCGGGTGGCTTGGCGGCGGATTGGGCGCATGGACGAAGCGGCCAATGCACTGCGGGACGAAGGGTATCACTTGGTGGCGTTGGAAATGGTGCAAGGGGCCGTGTGCTATTTGGAATACGATTTCCCGGACAAAGTGTGTTTGGTGCTCGGCAACGAGACCAAGGGTGTCTATCGACAGACCTTAGCGTTGTGCGATGGGGCGGTCTATATCCCAATGTACGGCAAGGGGCCGTCGATGAATGTTCACGTGGCGGGGGCGCTGGTGGCGTATCAGGCGCTGCTTGGGAGAGAAAGTAATGACGGATAATTGGGGTTTTATCTTATCCTGCGGCATCTACATTTTATTTATGAACGGAAGGGAATTCATCAGACGTGCCAGACGCTATGCCAGAAGGACTGGACAGGACTTCCACTTCGATCCGCGTCATGGCAAAGGTAGCCATGGGACGCTCCGTGTGGGCAATCGTCGCACCACCGTTCCGCACAAAGAGATTGGTTCGGGTCTGCTGGCCGCCATGCTAAAAGACCTGAATATCGACCGAAAGGATTTCTGACTCATGCGCTATATCTATCCGTGTATCCTCACACCAGAAGAAGAAGGGGGTTTCTTCGCATCCTTCCCCGACGTTCCTGGTGCCTTGACCTGTGGTGACGATCGCGCTGAGACTCTTGAGATGGCCGAAGACGCCCTCGTTGCCATACTCGCGGTGTACGTCCAAGATCGACAGGAGATACCAACGCCAAGTCCCGCTGCCGATGACCAGGAACTCGTCGCCGTACCTCCTGTTGCCGCGGCCAAGTTGGCCCTCTATACGGCTCTGCGCACACAGGGCATCACTTGGGAAGCGCTCGCTGACCGCTTGGGCCTGAGCGAGCCTGCTGTCTGCAAGTTGCTCAATCCAGACCACTACTCCCATATCAGTCAGGTCGTGAAAGCGCTCCGAGCCGTTGGGCGCAACTTGGTAGTCGAAGATCGAGCGGCCTAGTCTAACGGTTCGGTCGTCGGTCCTGTTTGCGCAGAACGTATGTGTAGGCTGTTGCTCGATTTCACAACCATAAGAGGCGAAAACAATGGTGGAACAGACACAGGTTCAACGGGTAGAAAGTGTCCTAAAACAGATCCGGGAGTTGAAGGAGAAGGACGAAAAGGCTGCCCAGGCTACCGGCAAGAATTTTAACGTATTTTCTGTAATCGGCGTTGAAAGAAAGGAAGTGAGACATTCGGCATTTCTCAAAGATCTGCTAGATCCGAAGGGGACGCACTCGCAGGGTGTCGTTTTCTTGGAACACTTCTTAAAATTGCCTCCCCTACTAAAAAAGCTACCTCGTTCATTTTACGAAAACCTCGAAGAATTTCAGGTAACAAAAGAGCAATACGCACCCTACTCGAATAACGAATATGGATTGATCGATATATTCTTGAAAAAGAGGGATGCTTGTATCATCATAGAGAACAAGATAGATAGATCCCTTGATCCCGGTCAGCTTAACAAGTACTACACGTACGCGAAAAGGATGCGCTTTAGGCAGATCTGTCTGGTCTATCTGACTCCCGAAGGTAAAAAGCCGAGCAAGGAATCGCTTGCTGGTCAAGAATCTTTGGATGCAGATCGCGTGATTTGCATTTCATACGAAACCCACATAGTCGAGTGGCTGGAGGACTGTCTTAGGGAGGTAGTGGGGATTACTCGCCTTCACAAGATACTACTCCAATATAAGGAGATAACTGAAAAACCGACCGGACAACCAATCAACAAGGAGCTTACAATGAAAATAAGTGACGTTCTTATTAAAGATTACTACCTCATCACCGAGCTAGAGAATTCTATCACTGAGGCAAAGAGACATATACGAGGCAAATTCTGGAAGAAATTGGAGAAAAAAATGGGAGTTTGTGCTGTCGAAAGATGCGATGATAAAGAAATGGAAAGAAATTTCAAGGTTGCAAGATGCAAGAGGCTACCATGTTTTGAGATTGTAGTTAGGCTAAAGCTATACAGCCTTGAGGTATGGTACGGCTTTGGGCTTCTTGAGAACGGTTCGATAGTTGATAAATGCAAGGAAGAAAAGTTCGAAAAATACGTCGCTTTGGTTCGTGATGTGCTTGAAGCAAGCGGCGACAAAGATGCGCTTGGATGGAAACTCTTGAAATATCAGGGCAAGGCGGTTTCGTTTTCTGACTTTGGGACGGAGCAGATGCACCATATTGTTGAAGACGATAAAATGGTCGATGACATTGCTCAAGAGATCAAAGGTGCAGTAGATAAATTTATAAAGGCTAAGGAGGACGCCGGCCTATAGATCTCATCCTATTCTGCGTGGCGAGCAGTCACCTCGTTTCAGTGCCGAGTGATTAGCGATTATCACTCGGCACTTTTTATTGCCTCTCCACCTCCGTCGCAGCCACCGTTCTCCCTTGGGCAACTATACCGGAAAAACCGATCCTTCAGACCAAAGCGGCGTACTCATAAACCGGAGTCTCGATGGTGCGAACGGGACGGCATCGATCCCACACCGCTTGCTGCAGACGCTCAACAGTTTCCGGTGAGAAGTGCCTCTCACCAGTCTCGACATTGACTCGCGCCGGGACGTTCTCGATGAGGAAGAGTCTCCCCTCGAACTCAATATGGTACGTCACGTTTTTTTCATCAACGTCTCTTTCCATGCTCCGTCTTCAGGCATTGTCCTACCTCCTTACCTTAAAGTCAATCCGTCCACGAAGGCTCATCACCCCTTCATCCCCGTCATCACCAGCCCGCGCTCGAAGTAGCGCTGCCCCATAAAAAAGACCACCAAAATGGGCACGGTCGCGGCTACGGAAGCGGCCATGAGCAGATGCCACTGTGTGCCGTACATGCCAGCGAAGGCATTCAGTCCCAGCGCCAGCGTGCGCTTCTCGTTGCTGTGCAGATATATGAGCGGCCCCATAAAGTCGTTCCAGAGACTGAGAAAGCTGAGAATGGCCAGCGTCGCCAGCGTTGGCTTGGCCAGTGGCATGGCTATCGACAGGCAGATGCGCAAATTCGAGCACCCGTCTATGCGCGCGGCGTCGATCAAATCTATCGGCAGGGTCTTAAAAAACTGGCGCAAAAAGAATATCTGGAAGGCGTTGCCCGTACAGGCCGGCACCAAAAAGGGGAGAAAGGTATCTACCCAGCCCAGCTTCTGGAAAAGCACAAACGTCGGGATCATGGTCACCGCCGCGGGCAGCATCATGGTCGATAGTACAGCGACGAACAGCACATCGCGACCAAAAAAATTCAGCCGGGCAAAGGCATAGGCCACAATGGAGGAAGCAAAAAGACTCGCCCCCGTGCCAAAAACCGTGATGATCGTGCTGTTGAGAAAATAGCGCCCGAAGGGCAACGTCGGCTGATTGAAGATCTCGACGAAGTTGGCCAGCCGCAGCACCGAAGGCAGGAGACGGGAAAAGACCTCGTCCGGCGTCTTGACCGAGGTAATGAGCATCCAGGCAAAAGGCACTAGAAACCAAAACGCCAGAAAGGACAGCGCGGCGTAGAGGATGAGCTGGCGTCGCAGCGACAAGGTGTCCCCAGAAGCGCTGCTCATTGGTAGTGCACCCATTTTTTGCCCATCGCTAGCTGGATCAGCGAGACGATCAGCGTGATGATAAAGAGGACCAAGGCCATGGCGCAGGCATAGCCCATCTGGAAGCGCTCGAAGGCCGTTTGAAAGAGATACAGGACGTAGAACAGGGTCGCGTGCGCTGGCCCGCCTTGGGTCATGACATAGGCTTGGTTAAAGATCTGCAGCGAGCCAATCACGCCGACCATCATCAAGAAAAAAATCGTCGGGGTCAGCAGCGGTAAGGTGACGTATCTAAAGCGCTTCCACGGCCCGGCCCCATCCAGTTCCGCAGCTTCGATCAACTCGCGGGGAATATTCTGCAGGCCGGCCAGAAAAATCATCATCGATCCGCCCAAACCCCAGATGCTCATAAAGATCATGCCCGGCATAGCACCCGCCCGCGATGAGATCCACTGGGGTCGGCCAATGCCGATCCACTCGAACACCACCATCAAGCCGGTCCAGTCGAGAAACAGGTTGATCAAGCCAAAATTGGGATCGAAGAGCCATTTCCACAGCAGTAGCATCGCGATGCCCGCCACGACATTGGGCAGAAAAAAAGCCGTGCGAAAAAAATTGACCCCACGCAGGCGGTGGTTGACCAGCATGGCCAGTCCCAGTGCCAGCACGAGCCCCAACGGCACGGCAAAAACCGTGTAGTAGATTGTATTAAACACCGATTTGTAAAAGAGCGGGTCGTGCGCCAGCTTCTGAAAATTGGCCCATCCCACGTACTCTGGCTCCGTAAAGAGGTTCCAGCGCGTGAACGCCAGACCGAAGCTGGCCAGTATCGGCCCGAGGGCAAAGAGCACCATGCCCAAAATCCACGGCGATATGAAGAGATACCCTTCTAGGTTCTCTCGCAGGTTTAGTTTCATCCGTCCGCCTCGGTCTTCTGCAGAGCCATGTTGTCGCGAATGGCTTGGTTGATTTTTCTGGCGGCATCTGCCAGGGCCTCAGGGACGCTCTTTTCACCCAGCATGACCAGTTCCCACTCTGGATTAAAAAGCAGATTGTATTCGGCGGGATTGATATAGGGGCTGCGATGAAATAACTCGGTGCGCTCCGCAGCCTTGAGAAAAGTCTGGGTAATCTCCGCATTTAGGTTGGGATTTTCTACGAAAATAGGGCTGTACGCGGTTTCCCTGCGGCCGGGAATGTTCCAGCCAATTTTGGCAATGGCCTCTTGGCCTTGGGGGCCAACCAGATATTCCATAAAGCGCCACGCCTCTTGCGGGTGTTTGGTATGGGCGTATATGCCATAACCAACCATGCCGCCGGATAGATAAATATCTACTTGGTGGCGCGGAGGCGTCGCGACTCCCCACGCAAAGCTCTTGATATTTTTGTGGAACTGGGGCACGAACCATTGGCCGTAAAAACACATGGCCACGCGTCCCGTCTCGAACATCACATTTACCGGACTCTGCGCCTGTTCGGCGTAGCCCGGTGCCACGTGCCAGCGCGTGGACAGAGCGGCGGCAAACTGCAGCGCCTCGATCACTTCTGGGCTTTCGAGTAATACGCGCGTCCGATCGGCGGAGAAGATGCGCCCACCCGACTGCCAGATCCACTGCTCTGGATTGGCGTTATTGTAAACGCCAAACTGGATGATGCGCCCTTGCTCGTCGCGCTTGGTCAAGCGCCGAGCAATTTCTACAAACTCTGCGCGCGTCCAACTGCCGTCTGGATAGGGAATACCCGCCTCGTCAAACAGGGTCTTGTTGTAGAAAATCAAAAAGTCAGGCGACCAGTCTTTGCACAGCCCGTAGATCGGCCCCCGGCCAAAGCGCTTGCCGTCCCAGCGGTACGGCTCGACCGTTTGCGGAAAAAAGTCCTCGACGCCAACGACTTGGCTCTTTTCCAGATAAGGCTCCAAGTCAAGGAGTACCCCTTTGGACAACATGTTGCCCAAATTGCTCGGTGCCACGTAAAAGATGTCGGGCGAGCGCCCTCCGGCCATCATGGTCAGCAGCACGGTATTGAAATTCTGCTGGATGTGGATGAACTTGACCTTTATATCTGGATTGCCCGCTTCAAAATCGGCCATGAGTTGATTGAGCATGGCCACTTCCTGCGTATTGCCCCAGCCGGCCAAGACGATCTCCGTGCGCCCGCTCTCCTTTTGTGCGGACGTGTCGAGCCCCAGTAGCAGGGAGCGCGCTGCGGGCACGCTGAGCAGGCCTACAACGCCGAGTATGCAAAGGCAATAAAACAGAATAGTACGGTCCATAATTCATCGTTGCGACTTAGTGCTCCGGTAATATCGGAAACGACTCGACATCCCCCGCGACGGTCTCCAGCAGGGTATTGATCTCCCGCTTGTCGCCCTCGTCCAGCGCTAGCTTGCCTGCTGGTGCCCGCTCCACCAGCGTGCTGAACACTCCACGGCGCTTGAGGATATAGCGCATAAAGGGGTGGTTTTCGAGAATCAGCAGCGGCAATAGGCGACGGTGCATCGCGCGCGCCTCCTCTTCCTGCCCGGCCCACCACAGCTCGGTGATCTTGGCCAGCACATCGGCCAGTTCGCAGGCGGGCATATTGCCGTTGGCACCACGGCGCATCTCGTCGGGCAAAAACTTACCCGCCGCCCCGCCGAAGATGCACTTGACCCGGTCGCCGACCATCTCGGCCACCTCGGCGATGTGCTTAGGACCGGGCTGCCGTTCCTCCTTGACGTATTCGACCTGCGGGATCTCGTCGACTAGTTGCGCCACTTGCTGGCCGCGCAACGGCGCGTACATATCGGCGTTCTGCACCATGATCGGCCCGTCAAACACCCCTGCTAAGCGCCGGTACAGGTCCATAGCCGTGGCGGCGTCGGTGCGCGCCGGTGTCATGGCGATAATCGAATCCGCGCCGGCTTTTTGCGCCGCTCGCGCATAGAGCAGCACCTGCGGCACCGAGATCCCGGAACAGCCGAAGACCACGGGCAGGCGGCCGTTGACCTCCTCCAGCACCGCGTCCAGTCCCCGGATCCGCTCCTCTTCGCCCAAAAACCAGAACTCCCCGACCATCACCGGCCAGACGATGCCGTGCTGGCCGCTCTCGCAGCAGAAGTTGGCTACCTTCTTCAGGTCGTCGATGTGGATCTCGAGGTCTTCCCTGTACGGTGTCGGCAGTAGTCCAAAAATTCCCTTCATGTCGTCAAATCGCGCCATTGTTCATCCTTTCTTGTAGTTATTTGTCCCAGCGGCGGTCGGGCTGCCAGAAGTCGAGTTTGGGGTTGTTCCATTCGTCTGTCGGCTCGAATAGACCCGGAAAGCGCAGATTCGCCTCGATGCCCTCGTAGCTGAGATCTACGCCTAGACCGGGTTTTTCCGGCACGGCCACATAGCCGTCTTCGATATAGTCGGCGGGTAGGCCCGTCACCAGCCCCTCCCAGAAGGGCAGATCCAAACCGTGGTGCTCCAATGCCACAAAGCTCGGAATGGCCGCTGCACAGTGCAGGTTGGCCATAAAGGCGATGGGCGAACCGGCAAAGTGCAGCGCCGTGGGCAGGCCGTAGCGCTCGGCGTAGTCGGCGATTTTTTTGGTCTCCAACATGCCGCCCGAGGTCAGCAGGTCGGGGTGGATGATATCGACGGCGCGCGTCTCGATCATTTCGCGGAAGCCGTCCCACAAATACAACTCTTCACCGGCGGCAGTGGGCACGTTGATGGCATCGGTGACCCGCTTGTGCCCCGCAATGTCCCACCACGGCATTGGGTCTTCCAGCCACGCCAATCCGTAGGGCTCCACCGCGTGTCCTAGGCGGATGACCTCCTTGGCGGTCATCATGCCGTGCCCGAAGTGATCGGTGCACAGCGAGATGTCCCAGCCGACCGCCTCGCGCACCGCCGCTACCACCTCGGCCATGCGCGCGATGCCGGCGTCGGTGAGTTTGGTGCCTTGGCCGGTGCCCGGCGCTTTTTGCCGGCTGCGAATGCCGCCGTATTCGTGCTTTGTCGGCGTGCCGATCAGATAGTTCTGGCGCTCGTCGTAGCGCGGCATGCGGATGTCGAACTTGATAAAGGTCAGCCCTAAGTCCATGCGCCCCTTCACCCGCTCGGCATAAGCTTGCGGCGTTGGTTCTTCCGGCTCGGGCGTGTCGGCGTACAGGCGCACTTTGTCGCGGTATTTGCCGCCCAAAAACTGATAGCAGGGCACGTCATAGACCTTGCCGATCAGATCCCACAGCGCCAGTTCAATGCCCGACACGCCGCCGCCCGAGCGCCCCCAGTTGCCAAACTGCTTTATCGAGCGAAAAATCATGTCGATATTGCACGGATTCTGCCCCAGCAGTTGGCTCTTGTACTGCAGCGCGTCTTCCTTGTGCCCGGCGTCGCGCACCTCGCCGATGCCGTAGATGTCTTGGTTGGTGTCAATGCGAATAATTGGATAGTCGTAGTTGCTGCACACCACGGCCAGCCGCATATCGGTGATCTTCAAGTCCGACGGCCGCGAATTGCTGTTCACCGCGTCTTCGGCCCGGCCGATGCTTTCATCTTTCATTTTTTCTCCATTCTACCCATGTGGTTGGTTAGGTGTAGCTACTTGACGACAGTTATATAGGGTTCGATGGCCTTTAGGCGCTGCGCATCGATACCCTTTATGTTGAGCAAGCCTTTTGAGTTGTGATAGGGACGCCCCTCGATTATTCTCTGAGCCGTTGCTGGCCCAATTCCGGGCAACGTTTCTAGCTGTGCGCGCGAGGCCGTATTAATATCGATGCGCTTTGCTTCGAGCTGAGAGAGTGTCGCACAGCTAGTCCACAGCAGGGCTATGACTACACAGCCCACAAGATTCCAGCGTTTCATAAGCACCTCCATTGCGGCAAGTTCACATTTTCCTTTCGCGAATTTCTGGCTCTTGAACCGTGAGGAACTGATTGACGGCTATGTCTTTCAACACCTGTTCCACCCTACTCGGCCAACGGATACATACGCGCAGCGGGGACCAAAAAGCGACTGCTGCAACGCGTCCAGTTCACTGGGTGCGCTCTTTTTGCTTGCGCGCGAAAAGGCGTATCTGCTGCTGAGCCGCGAGTGAGTCTCCCACTTCTCGGTAGGCCACGGCCAAACTATAATGGGCGCCGACATAGGTAGAATCGGCTCGCAAAACTGCTTTAAAATCGTCGATGGCCTCCCGGGCATGGCCCTCGCGCAGTTTGGCATTACCGAGGCCGTTTATCGCGTCGACGTAGTTTCCCTTTATCGCTAAAGCGCGCTCATAGGCAGAGCGCGCCTGCACCGGATAGTCTTTCATCAAATAGGCGTTGCCGAGATTAAACCACGCCAACGCATAGTCCTCGTCTAAAGTCAGAGCTTGGCGATAGGCTGTGATGGCATCGTCAACCCGCTGCAGCCGCATATAGGCCGTGCCCAAATTCTGCCAGGCCTGTATCTGGGCGGGGTTGATCTTCAGCGAGGCTTTGTACTCTTGAGCAGCCATTTCAGCAAAACCTAACTTCGCGTAGATCACGCCCAAGTTATAGCGGGCTACGGCATCGTCGGCGCGGCCTTTGAGGCGCAAACGCTGATCGCGAATGGTATCGAAATGCGGATCAAGGCGCTTGAACATCTCGATCTGCTTCTGCCCTTCCTCGGCCTTTCCCTGCTTCATATACACTTTGGACAGGGTCAAGTGAGCTTCCGGATAGGCCGGGTCAAGAGCAATGCTTTGCTCGAGTACAGCGGCTGCTTCGACCTCCTTGCCTTGGCGGGCGAGCACCATCCCCAGCCCATTTAGCGCCTCTACATAAGCTGAATCGCGCTCAATGGCTGCGCGAAAGGCCGTCTCCGCTTCTTCGTGGCGATTCAACCGCATATAGACGCGCCCTAATGCCGTGCTGTAGCGGGCGCGCATAGGCTCTATTTTGACGGCTTTGCTCGCCATATCCACAGCCCGTTCGCATTGCCCCATCTTGGCACAGTACATCTCTCCTAGGCTGTAGTACACCAGCGCGTACTCGGGGTCTATTTCCAGCGCTCGCTGCATGTGCTGGGCGGCGGTCTCGTAGTCGTGATCTCGGGCATACGCCACGCCTAGGTTGTAGTGGTCCGGAGCGTGATCGGGCGCTAATTGCAACGCCTTGGCAAACGTTGCTCGCGCCTTGGTCTCGTCGTCCGTGCGCAAATAGAGCTGGCCGAGATGGCGATAGACCGCAGCGCTGTCGGGCGCGAGGACAATGGCCTTGCGATATACGGCCAACGCCCGTTCCAACTCGCCCTGTCGGGTCATGACTTCGCCGGCTCCCAACAACGCACGTACGTGCAGTGAGTCGATGCGGAAGGTCTCACTGAAATATCGCAGCGCTTCCCCATACACGGCGTGTGCTAAATAGAACGCCCCCAGTTCGTAGTGCGCCGCTACGTCGCTGGAATCGGCGCGAATGCGATCCAGATAACTCAGTTCTATCGCGCGCGGGTCCTCCTTTTCCTCTACCACAGGGGATTCTTCTAGCGCCCCGCCGCAGCCAAAAGCCGTTATCCACGCCAGCCATAGCACCCCGTTAGACCACTTCACGTTTTGCCTTACCCTTTTTCGCATTCTGGCGCGCAGGTTTTATAGTTTTTCTGGCTCTTGGATGGTGAGGAACTGATCAGCCGCCACGTCTTCCAACACCTGCTCAACCCCACTTGGCCAACGGATCTCCACCCGATCCACCCGCGTGTGGGTCCCCAAGCCAAAATGTACCCGTAGCGCATTCTGTGACAGATACGAACTGCCTGAACGCACTTCTCCGATCTGGTGCAGATCGCCGGCGACTACCCGGATCCGCGCGCCGATGCCGTCGCGGTTGCTGTGGGTGCCTATGGTGCGCACCGACAGCCAGTGCTGACGGTTGCCGCCATCGTTGCGCAGCAGTAGGCCGCGCTGGTTGTTGTTGCTGACGAACAGGTCGAGGTCACCGTCGTTGTCGTAGTCGGCGGTAGCTGATCCGCGTCCGACCCAGGCAGTGGCCAAGCCCGGCGAGTCGGTGCTGACGTCGGTGAAGGTTCCGTCTTTGTTGTTGTGAAATAGCTGATCTCGCTGCGCGTAGGAAGGTCCGGCGCGGTCGATAATCTCTATATTCGGTTCGACGTGTCCGTTGGCTAGGAACAGGTCGAGGTAGCCGTCGTTGTCGTAGTCGAAAAAGTCCGTGCCAAAGGTCAATGTCGAGAAGGTCGGTTCGTCTAGTTTGGACTCGTGTATCTGGTCTTTAAACACATCGCCTCGCTCGTTTTTTAACAGGCGACAGTGCTCCCACTGGAAGTTGCAGACGACGAGGTCGAGAAGTCCGTCTCGGTCGTAGTCGCCAAAGTCCGTGCCCATGCCTGCCTCTGATTTGCCGTCCGGACTGAAGGCGACGCCAGAATTCAGGCCAATATTGGAAAATCTCGTCCCCCCCTCATTGCGAAAGAGAAAGTTTGGGGTCATATCGTTGGCGACAAATAGATCTGCATCGCCGTCTTCGTCGTAATCGCCAAATATCACGCCGAGTTGACGGCCGCGGTCGTTATAAACGCCCACTTCTTCCGTCACGTCGACAAACGTTCCATCCCCTTCGTTGCGATACATAATCCCCGACGCGCCCTTATATTGACCGGGACCGCAATAGACGCGTATGGAACCATGCCTACATTCTTTGTGGTTTTCGAGGGTAAAGTCGGTATTGTTGGAAACATAGAGGTCTAGATCGCCATCGTTGTCGATGTCGGCAAAGGCCGCGCTCATACTCAAGCGCTCGTCGCCAATATCAGCGGTCTCTGTCACATCGACAAATGAACCGTCGCCGCCATTGCGATACAACACATTGGTACCGAAGTTCGTGACATAGAGATCGACATGACCGTTGTTGTCGTAATCTCCCGCGCAGACACCCATGCCATATCCTTCATCGCCGACACCTGCGTCCTCTGTTATATCCTCGAACTTCCCATTGCCCTTGTTTCGATATAGGACGTTTTTCGGTACGCGCCGCTCCAAAAAACCCGGCAATACGGCCCCATTGACTAGGTATAGGTCTTCGTCGCCGTCGCTGTCGTAGTCGACAAAAGCCACTCCCGAGCCATAGGTTTCGACGTAATAGAAACGACCGCTACCGCCGTTCACATGTGCAAAGTGGATGTCGGCATCGGCAGTGGCATCGACGAATTTCGGCAGTGTACTTCTAGCCAATTTGGGCGCAGTAGCTTCTGTCGATGGCGCGGAAGTTTCATTTGAACACCCCACGATCAACGCCATACCCCAGCTAAAGAGAACTGCAACGATGGGCATATAGAAAGAGCATATATCGCGGAAAGTATGCAGTCGATGCAATTTCATTAATCGGTGCAGACATCAGACTGCACAAGGGCAGTTGGCCTGTGGGCTGCCAATTTTGTCAGGCGTTATTGCAATCCGGCGAACATGCTCAGAAACAGCACCAGATCCGTCGTCGTCTCGTCGCGGAAGTCGCGCCGCTCCCAGCGCCCGCCGATGTTGGTCATCAGGCGATAACCCAGATAGTCCGAGCGATTGGATAGCTGCGCAGCAATCACGAACTGTTCAAAATCGTCCACATATCCGGCGGGCAGTGGATCAGTGCGCGCGACCATATTCCTGAAAATCTCGTACTCGATGCCGGACTCCAGACGCATCGTGCTGATCAGCTCCTGCTGCCACACGAAGAAGAAAATTTCCGACAGCTCGTTATTCTCCAGTTCGGTTTTATCCGTGGGTGAGCGCCGCTTGTAGAGCTGTTTCCATCTAGGCCACAGCACGTGTTTACCCACCGGAATGGGCAGGTCCGCCTTGGTGATCAGCGCGAGGAGCTTCTCGTCTTGCCAGTTTGCTGGCTGCTGGTCCCCGCGCTGGTGATAGATCTCGTACTTCAGCTTGGTCTCCAGATTGAGCGGGGCGTATTTGCGCGTACGCGCACTCAGAAAGGAGGTGTTGATCAACGCATCCTGCGCAATCATGGGATCGACGAAGGGGCGCATATCGCCCCGCGTGCGCGGACTCTGCACCCACAGAATAATGTCTTCGGGGATATTGTCCTCGACGCGGCGAAGACCGTTGTAGAGCTGCATTTGCAAACCGTGGCGAGGCACCTCGTGAGTCAGCGTTAGCAGACCATAGAGTGACTGATTGCGGCGATTGCTGCTCAGCAGCCACTCGCGCAGGCGACCGACCATTATGCGACTGCCCGGCTTGAGTTCGGCACCACCGTAGAAGTTGTAACCGCGGTGGTCGCGAGGATACGGGTAGTCCGCTTCCTCGTCGTTTTCAAAGCGGTCAATCACTGTATTGTTGTTCATGTCCGTGCCGTAGAGAAACTCCAGTGGGTCGACATCGTAGCGCACAAAGGGCTCCAGATAGTCCGGCATGCCGTTGTCGTTCTGGTTGAAGTCCGACACTAAGTCGTTGTTCTCGTCGTAGCCGGGGAAGACGGCCACGTCAGCCCGCTGGATCAGCAAGCGCTCCGACGAGGAACTGCTGAAGGTGCGCCTACGCCAGTCGGGAAAGCGGTCTTGGTCATCGTTGTCGTCGACGAATTCGTAAACGTTGTTTACAGCACTTTCGTAGTTAATGCGCCCGTTGCTGTCGGGCACGAACATAAATGTTTGGTAGCCCGGGTCCATGCTAAAAATTTCGCCATAGGCAAACCACGGGTACACATTGTGCGACGCCGTTGCATAGTAGCCCTCCGCGCTCTCTTTCCCTAGCGCCTGATTGTAAGTGAAGTTCTGGTTGGGGAAGCGGCGGTATTTGCGGTTGACATTGTATTCGGCGCGCAGGTTAAACCCGCCGAAGAGATCGTCGATTTCCATGGTCAGACCGGCGACTTCATTGGCCGTCGGCAAGCCGTAGCTAAAGCGCACTACGCGCTGGTTGGAGCCGTCCTTGATGTTTTTATTTGCGCGGGTGACGGGCAAAAATACGGGTTCGCCTGTGTTGTTGACCTGCATATTGGAAGTGACTTCAACGGCATAGTCATTGGCTAGGACCAGTTCGATCTCGATCTTTTTGATTTCCTTGAAGTCGATGATTTCGTCTTCGCCGGGAATGGGCGTGAAGTCGCGCTCGATATCGTAGGTAATGATGATGTTGTTGCCCCCGCTGGCCTCCCAGCGCCCCTGCCGCCGGATGCCGCCGTCTACCAGCGCCCGGTCGGAAATTTCGGGATGCTCCACGCCATTTATGTACACGCGGTGCAGAAAGAGCAATGCTCCTCCCTCGCCGTCCTCGGGCGAATCATCGGACAGACGCACTAAGAGGCGTTGCACGTTGCCCGCTTGCAGATTGCCGCCGAGCGAGCCCTTGAGAGAATTGTTGCCGAAGCTCTCCGAGCTATTCCAGTGGCCGGCGTTGACATAGGTGGTGCCCAGCTTGATAAAGTCTCCGACTTGGGCCGTGCCGCGCAGACCAACCAGATTGGTGAAGATCGTGCGCACTGTGGCCCCCTGATCGCGGTTGGTCGCCGTAGCCGACAGAGCGGGATTGTCCGTGCGCGAGGCGAGTAGCGTCAGGGCGTATTTATCGGACAGGAAATCCCATTGCACGCCGTTAAACAGCGGTTTGGAAAAGGTCATCGGCGTCAGCGTGGTCCTCAGTTGCTCGCCCACGGTCAACGCCATGTGATATTGGCCCTGCGACGCCGTTGAAATGACTAGGTTATTGAACCAGTTGTTGAACTCCACGGACTTGTCGATCGCGCTGCCCGTTTCCGTGGGGTGCTGCTGCGCCCACTCGTAGATTCTCCAGCCGCGCGTGATGTAATTGCCGTAGATATCGTAAAAGCGCTGGCCCTGCAGCACGATATCGGTATAGCGCTCGTAGCGATTCCTAGCGTAGTTGGTGTACTCCCAGTTTTTCCATCCATAGATATCGTAGAGCGTCTGGGGCAGATACCACTTCCGCATAGTCGGCGTGATGGTCTGGGGCGATATCCGCACACCACTGGTGACATAGGGGTTGAGAAAGCCCGATTGCAGGCCTTCGGCTAATACTCCACCTGCCAAAAGGCAACCCGTTAGCAGAGCACCGAAAAACTTCCGGCCCATTTGTTCCCTCCCTTTCTTACCGCTGCGCAACACGTACTGTTTATTAATAGGCCAAACTAATGGTGCGATATACCGACTGGTCTCCAGAGTCGGCTTCCATCTGGATGCGGCAGATATACACACCCGGCGGCAAAACCGTTCCCGCATCGTCCCGGCCATCCCACGCGAAACCTGCAGCACCTAGGTCGAGCGTCCGCAGGTGAGATCCAGTTAGGTCGTAGATATCCACGTTGGGATTGCCCTCGACCTGGACCACGATAAAGTTGATTTGCGCTTCGTCGTTTACGCCATCGTCGTTGGGCGTAACGACCGGAGTCACCTGCACGTTGCGCAGCAAGTTCCCACCGGCCACGTCGGGCACAAAAACGATCATCGAGCGCGGCTCTAAGGGTTCGACGCCTTGACGCACATTCTGCTGGCTGTCCCCGGCCCAGGCCTCAAAGAGCGTGGCATTGGTCGTTACTTGCGTGGTAAACAGCACTTCCACCGAATCCTCCCGCACCCGCTCCGGCAGTCCGATCCTTAGCAGCCCGTCCGCCAGTTCAACTTCCCTCGGCTGCACACTCTGTCCGCCGACTCGTACGCCAACCTCTTGCACAGCGCCCGGCACTTGAATAAAGACCTCGTCAAAGCCTTGGTCGTTGCGCGCAAAGGTTGGTTGCAGCAAATACGTAAAGCGCTGCAGCGAATCTAGTCCGACCTCGCGCGGTAATATGCGCGCAGCAATGCCACCGCTGACGAGGGGATCGTCGAATTCTAGGGTCAGGGAACGCAGTACCGGCGTCAGTTGTGGATCGTCGTTGGCCAGTTGAATCTGCAGTTGCAGAAATTGTCTGGGCGTAGGCGAGAGGAATGCCTCCTCGGGAAAATCATAGGGCTGGCTCCAGCCGCTCCAATCCGGCCCTTTGAGCTTGAGAGTGTCGATACGCCCGCGCACGCTCTTGGGCAGCTTACCAAAACGGGCCGAATCCAGTTCCGTGCCGTTCTTGTGGTAGTACTTCTTCTGGAGTTCAAAGGTATTGCCCGTCTGTGAGCGAATTTCGATCCGCGTGCCGGCTGGTAAGTCGGCGTCCCACGACAACTTACGCACGCTCTTCATTGCGCCTAAGTCGATGAAGTCCGACACCATTTCCGTCGCCGCCACGTGCCCCTCGCCGTAGAGTATGTACTCAAAAACTGATTGGCGGATTTGCAGGCGCGTTGGAATGCCGCTGCGGTGGTAGAAGATATAGCGGATTTTCCGCAGCGGGAATGCAAAGTGATACGACTGCTGGAAGGGCAGTATATCGTTGAATACGTCACTGAGTTCTTGATAGTCTAGATTGCTGCGGATGCGGTCGCTGGTCAGGCCGCTGGCTGGCGTGCCGTCGGAAGTGGTGAGGATAAATAGCTTGGCCCCGTTGGACGTACTGCCACGAGATCCCTCTTCGACGGTCAGGTCCATGTGGGAAAGGTGGTTTACCCAGAACGTGGCACCCAGATCCCATTCGAACCAATCGCCGTCTTCGACGTAGGTCCTGAGATTGCCCTCCTTGGCTTGGTCGCCACCGACGGCAACTCGCCAGTTGGTATTGACATCCCCGTCGAAGATCAGACCGATCTTATCTTCGCTCCGCCCCGCTCGCACCGAGCCGCCCCGTTCCACCGTGCCTATGGCGAGATTATCTCCTAGGGCATCCACTTCGATCTCAGCCAGTGCCGCGCTTGGATTCTTTTCCGTGGGCACTAGGCGCACGTGGTGGACGAGAGCAAAATCCAGCGTATCCTGTTCTATGAGATGTTCTCCGCTGGCCAGACCGAACTCAATACGTTTTAGATCGACTTCAAAAACGCGTTCCACATTGGGTGTGGTGGTGACGGCGACCGGGTTGTAGGTCACGCCATAACGCGTATCTACACCGTTACTTATGTAAGTCGTAAAATTGCGAAAGGGCTTGGCGTCCGGTGTGTCTGGAAAGACAAAGCGCAACTTGCGCGCCAATACCGGCCGCCCGAGGTCAATTTCGATCCACCAATCGTCCAGCGGATCGTCGGCGGACGGTTGCCACCAAGTCGATGGATCTTGGTCAATAATGTTAGCCGCATCTTGGGGGTTTGAATTCACGGTGCGGATACCACCAAAAACCTGTTTCTTGCCTTCACTATGGGAAAACTCTGCAGCATCGGCCACAGCGTTTATATTGCGGCGCATCCACGCCAGGCTGATGCTGCCGTCGTCGGCAATTTCCAGCGTGCCCTTGGGAATGGTCCACGTCTGCCAGTCCGCCGGGCTGTTCAGGCGCAGTTCGTTGGCATAGGCACCTGCCACACACAGAGTGGCGACGAGCAAAATGCGAATCACGGCGAATTTTTGCATGGTACATCCTCGCAAGCGTTTAGCTGGGTACGCACAACCCGTTTAGTAGGCCACCGCAATGATGCGCGTGCGCGTGAAGTCTCCCGCATCCGTCTCGACGGAGAGTCGGGCCAGATATAGGCCCGGAGCCACGCGCTTCGTCCCTTCTCCCCGTCCATCCCACTCTTCGACATAACGCCCTTCACTTCTGGAACCGACCGATAGCGTTCGGACTTTGCGTCCGCGCAAATCGTAGATTTCAAAGACCACTTGGCTGCTCTGTACGCCCAGTAGTGAATAGGTCAGTTCAAACGTGTCGTTGAGCCCGTCGCCATTCGGCGTTACTACGGTTGATCCCACGTCTAATGCGCTCAGCACATCTAACTTCTCGCTCAGTGCGAGCACCTCGATGGAATTGGTCGATACCTCCGCATTGGCATCTCCGGGATCGATAGATTGGGGCTGTCCTTCTCCCCCCACAACAAATATCTCGCCCTGAAACAAGGCGTTAAAACTGAAGATGCCCGTTTTGAACAGTAGCCGCAGCGGCCTGTTGTCTGCGGCCGCGATGCGATTGGATGGAAAATAGACGATTAGCTCACCCTGTTTCTCCGCGATACTGTCGGGTTCCACAGCAACTAAGGGGTCGCCCATTTCCAGTCCTATAAACTGGACGCGGCCTGGGGTTTGCAGCCTTAAGGCGTCAAAACCCGACTTGGTCTCCGACTCAAAGTTGGCCCGCACGTCAAAAGTGAAGATGCGCTCCTCGCCCAAGGGCACTTCCGCCTTGCGTCCGAGCGGCTGTGGTTCGTCCTGTAATGCGACCTCTCCGACGACCGCATTGACCAGCAGAGGCGAGTATTCTACGACCAGCGAATCCATCCGGCCATAGGTGAACAAATCCTCGCTATTCATAGTGAAGTTGATTTTGAGATATTGCCGATTATCCGGCGAAAGGATCTCTATGCCTTCGCCCGCGGACGCTTCTTGTGGCACCGACCAGAAGCTCCAGTTGTCCACGTCGGGCCGCTCCGGTCCCCGAGCTCTAGGGCGCACATAATCGTCGCGCGGCGCTTTGTCCCATTCGGCAAAACTCACTTCGCGTTCGGTCCTCAACTCGGTATATATAGTGTAAACCTGTGGCGTATCGTCCCGGCCGGTCTGCGTTTCCAGCGAAAAGGAGATGGGATTTTCTGCCAAAAGCTCGGGTTCGCTGTCTATGCTCTTTTTGACAAACCCATTGAAATAGGGTATGACCCGCCCGAAATTGACCGGCTCGCCGATGTCGATCACCTTGGAGAGGTATTGCGATTTTTGCACAAAACCCTCGCCGTAAAACTCTACCTCGGCAATGACGCCCAGTTCCGGGAAGCTTATGAAAATGAACTGCAGGGGCTGGGTAGGAAAACGAGCATTGGCAATGCGCGTGGTTTGGTTGAGATTCTGTTCTAGTAAAAGATCAAACTGCCCTCGCTTAAAGCGCTCTCCATCAATTGCAGCCCAAACTTCATACAGCTTGGGATAGGCGTTTTTGAGTGGTAAACCCGGTGTGATCCGCTTGCGGTCGTCGGTCTGGGTGCGTCCTTCCGCCGGAGAAAAAAAGCGGATGCGATTGATGGGCAATTCCCAACCTAGGTTGTAGTAATAATAGCCGGAGACAATAGCCACTGACCGGGTCGTGTCGCCATCTATTGTATATACGAAGCCGTTATCTCCTAGGACCTCGGGCTGACCGGGAATGAGGCGTGCGGCCTGCGGCCCGGCCCGCTCTCCCCCCCAGGGGTTGCCGAAGACATCGTAGCGCGAGCTCCCCTTCTTCTCGCCCCGCGCGATATTGACCGCTGGGTCCAATTCGTAGGGCTGCAGGCTGCCGTCCACGACCCACATGCCGCCCATCAACTCGGCTAGTTCTTCCCAGCCGTTATCTCCTGTACCTAGCACGAATCGCTCTACCTGTGCCTCTGCAAAACAAGGGGCCAAGAGCAAAAGAGCTAGCGCCACTTTGTGCTTCATGCTCAGTTTTCCGCGTTTAAATGGGCTAATAGGCCACGTGGATCAGGCGCATGCGGTTGACTTCGTCGGCAGCCGCCTCTATCGCGGCTCTGGCGATATAGGTCCCCGGTGGCACCAGATCGCCGGCATTGTTCGTTCCGTCCCAGTGCCACTGGGTGTAACGTCCGGCGGTCAGCGCATCGGAGAGCACGTTTTTTATTAAGCGACCCGAAAGATCGTATACGAGCAGTTCCGCCGCGGCGGGCTGCACCAAATGGATGAGCACAAAAGAGAAGACGGACGAATCATTTATGCCATCGCCATTAGGCGTTATAGCCGGTGGAGAAACGGCAAAGGACTGCAGCACACTTTCGCCGCTGGCGAGGAAAATTACCTCCTGCGAGTCCGTGCCTACTTCCCGCGTCGCGTCGCCCTCGGCAATGCGTTGGGGAAGGCTGCCCGTCGTATCCAGAAGCTGTCCTATAAACTGGGTGGAAAAGAGCAGAGCCTGCGAGCGAAACGTAATCCGCAGACGCACATCTTCTCCTGTGCTAATGCGTCGGGATGGGAAATAAACGCGCAAACCCGTATCGTCCACGTGCACGCTATCCGGCTGTATCTCCTCTAACTCGTGCCCCATTTCCAGTTTGAGAAACTCGGGCTGTATTAGCGTCGAGATGCGCACGCCGTCAAAGCCCGTTCCTTCGCCTAAGTCGGCCTTTATGTCGTAGGTAAAAACCGTATCTCTACCAGCCGGAACGGATGCGCGCCCACCGGCCGGAAAGGGATCGTCCAATAGAGCCACTTCGCTCAATGCCAGCGCGGCTAGCGGTGGCGTGTGCACGATGGCTAGGCTATCGATCTGCATGCTGGCGGAGGTAGTGCCCTCAAAGCGCAGGCGCACCTGAAAAAAATCGCGCGGCCCCGGCAGGTCCAGGGGAATGGAGTACGTGCCGCTAGAGTCGGCGATGAGCGGCTCCGTCCAAGAGGACCAGTGCGTGGCATCCGGGCGAATGCTGCCCTTGAGGACCAACGGCAGTTCTTCGTACTCCTCTTTGCTGACCAGCACTTCCGAACGGGTCTCTACGTCGGCGATTTGGTAGTAGTCGAGAGGCGTTTCGTCGACGCCGTTGCGCATCTGCACGATTACCCGCACTTGTTCGTCGGCGCCCGCGCTGCTTTCGCCTTCCTCGGACAGCGAAACTCTGTGCGCACGAAAAGTCAATGCGCCGTAGTTGACAGGCTGTGCAAACTGGATGAGCTGTGTTTCGTAGAGCCCACGCGGCACAAAGCCTTCGCCGTGGACCTCGATTTCCGCCAGTTCAAAGGGGCTCGGTGAAAGCACTCTGAGCTGAATAAAGCGCACTAGTTGCGTCGGGAAACGCACATCCACTCTTGGGTCGCGGTTGATCGTCACTTGGCGAACGGCCTCGTAAACGGGCGAGTCATTGGCGTCGAAAGTGCGCCCGTCATTGAGTGATATCTCGTAGCCAGCGACGAATTCATCCTCTCCTTCACGGGGGTAAAAAACAATTTGGCTAACTGGAAACGAAGCCCCGAGATCCATAAAAAAAATGCGTCCGCGCTGATTGACCCCCACTTCCTTAAAGCGATTTTCCGTGCTGGTCGTACCATTTCCGTCCACCAGAACCTCAGACCCCTCAATGCCCCGCGCCGAATTGTTCCACACCTGTCCGTTGCCTTCGGCGATAAAGCTGCTGGGCGCGCCGACTCCCCAGACGATGAACTGAGTTATGTTCTGCTCAAGCGAAAAGCTGGCCGGCCCCAGGGCCTGTCCTTCGCCTACGACTACCCCCGCCATAGTCTGCGCTGGTTCCTCCCAGGCTTGCCCACCTAGGCCGACCCCCCAGACATCGGCTCGCAGTTCCGCCGTCCCAATACAGAACGACAGGATCAGTCCAACCGAAGCAGTTCGCCGAAAGGAAGCCATCATTGCCTGTTCACCAGTTCGGGCGGTGGCTTAAACCCCTTAAACACCTCGCGCTGAAAGTGAAAGGTTAGATCCTTGGTCTCCACGGGCTCGTCGCGGTAATTGTATCGCAATGCAATGTCCCTGACGTGGATAGAAAACTCCTTCACGTCGGGTGCGAGGCTCGGAAAAACGACAAAACCCTCTGATTCTTGGCCGCTGAAGATGATCTGCTCCTGAAACATAGTGCGCTTGAGCATATCTTCGCGCTCGTTAAAACGCCGGTATTCGTTGCCGGCATATCCCTGGATAAACGAATAGTAGTATTCTAGGATCTGTAGCTGTTCTAAGGGCGCGTACTTGCGATATCCATCCTTTGAAACTAGCTCGATCCTGAGAGGATCGACGCCGACTTTAGGATAGGCGTAATTTTTAACTTTTAGCAGCCATACACTATGTTTGGGCGGTGTCCACTCTTCGCCCATGCGCTTCCAGTTGCCAAAAGTATAAGGATTGGTCGATACGGGCCCCTGCGTGGACTGCTGTGGAAATTTGCGGTTCAATTCGGCGTCGGTCATGGGGCGCAGACCGATCTCCAGGCGCTCGAACGAATAGGTGATCAAGCCATCGTCTTTAATCACCATATCGGCCTCCTGATGTTCTTGCGGAGCTGGCTGAATTGGCCCGTCGAAATAACGTCCACATCCTGCCAATATCACTAGGGAACAAAGCCACACACCGAACCGTATCATCGCGTTAACCTCGGGAAGTGTACATTGCACTGGCGGTGATTGGGCGGCGGCATCTGCCACCGCCCAATCTATGGTCAAAGGACCGTTCGGTTAGTCGCTAAAGGTCGCTTTGATTTTTGCCCAACTCTCGGATTCCACTGCGGTGCCCTCGCCGCCGTCGGCGCGATCGTACTCGTCTGCGCCAAGTAGCGTGTATTCCGAGCAGACATCACAGTTACCCGAAGCGCCATCCTCGCCGGCTGTTGCTAACTGATGCGTGCGGCGATCCTCGGGATTATCCGCTTCGTTCAACTGATAGGTCAGGCGGATGATCTGCCCGGCCTCGTTTTCGTGGCGGATACTGTTATCCGCACCGTCCAACGACGCGTAATCCCAGAGGGGAATGCTGTACTCGTAGTTGACCGTGACGTTGGTCGAACCAGTGGTCGCTCCCGGAGGATTGGTCGTCACTCTGGACTCGGCAAACTCATCCATCCAGTGAATTTCCTCGACCACCTGCCAGCGCAACCACCACGAGCCGTCGCCGCCATAGGGCGTTTCATATATGCCGGGGACCGGCAGATGCATGGTAAACTGCTGCCCCTCAGCGCGTGTGCCCGATTCGCCGTCGCCGTCGTGCGGACCGCCGCTGGCGTTGGCATCTGTGATGATCTCGAGATCATCGTCGCGCCAGCCATCGTCAAAGACGTCCGAGGTGACCACTAGTGTGTCGTCGGTGGCGCGTACAAATCCGTAGAGCCTGTTGTCGCGGTCTGTGCCCGTCCACGCCGTCATGATGGCCACGTCGAGATCGCTCTTGTCCAGCACTTCGGCCTTCTGGATTTCGTACATCTCGTCGGGACCAACGGTGAAAATGGGGTCGAACCACGCCCAGTCGCCATCGTCGCCATCAATGGTGATGGTAACATTAGCAGGCACCTCTAAGGCGAAGTAGCCAATGCCGTTGGCGTTGGACTGACCCCAGGCGAAACTCGCCAGTGCCACGGACAACATTGCTGCTATGAGTGCGTTCTTGCGCATGTTTTTCTCCTTATGGATAGAGTTAGAGATATTGCTCTTTTCTGCTCCTGCAGTTGCGAACGCTGTATCCATTCACCTCCTTTCACATTTAGAGTAACGTGAGTTCGGGTTACGCGGCCTTCTAGCAGGAGTCGTGCTTCCGCCTAGTAGCATGTGGTTATAATGTATAAGCTTACACATGTGGATACAACCCTGTGTCAAGCACCTGTTGATTTTGAGCTTGGTGACCAACTGGAAATCAAAGCGCGTGCTCAATTTGAACCCGAAAAGCTAGCCGGTCGAGCTTTTGCCCTTCTGCTTAACCCGAACTCACGTTAGAGTAGGAATATCTGGGCCCATCTAGGCGTGGAAACGCAGAGCCGCTACTTCTCTAGGTTAGACAGGGCTTGTTCATCGACAATTATCTCAGTCCTGTACTTATGCCTTAACTCATCTAGATAGCTATCAAAGTCTTTTTCAATCGCGTGCCGATGGGCATAGCGCAATTGACGCCATATTCTGGACTGCACCTTGGGTGTAGAAAAAGGGAGCGTTTTTTCCGGGCGCATTGCCAGCACTTTGAGCACGAGATACCCCGTCATATCGCCGCTCAACTGGATAGGGAGCGGTCCCTTGATGCCGCCAACCGGCACACCCTGCACGGCCTGGATCATGGTGGCCATAGCGCCCTGGGCCGTCGCCGTGTCAGCCAGCGTGAAGTTAAATATGTCGAACTGGCGGACGCGTCCTTTGAATGCCGGATACTCGCGCATGATCTCGGCCATATCCTCGCCGGCGCGCACGCGCTGGGTGATAGCGCGCGAAGTCGGTTCCGAATCGACCAGTGCACCGGCAAAAAAAGTGCGCACTGGCAGAGTGAATTCCCCTGCTAGGTCTCGATATAGAGTGCGCCGCTGTTCCTCTGTGACAAAGCGCGATTCTATTTCTGTTCGCCGCAACATCTCGACCATGGCTTCTTCGCGCTTATCCCGCACGTACTGAATCATAGCCTGCTCGCGATCCAACCCCCGTTGTTGAGCCAGCAGGGGCAGCAGGATCTTGCGCAGCGCTTCGTCTTGAACAAATTCGACCACGGCGGTGCTGTCTATGGCGTGGGGACGGCGCTTGGGTTCGGCCTCCTCTACCAAAGCCATATACGCGTTTAGGTCGATGTTCCCTCCACTATAGCGCAGCAGGATGCGCGCTTGGTCTTCTGCTTCTAGCATGGGCACACCGCGTTCGGCCAATTGCCCCCGCTGCAGCAATACGCCCAAGACCTGTGCATCTACTGAAAAATCAAAGTGCGTTTTCTGGTCGGTTAAATATTTGGCCCAACGATCTTTTTTTTGCTGCTTTTCCAGCGTTTGGCGCAGCATCTTCTTTTGACGCTCAAAACTTACGTAGCGCTCTTCATCGGCTCTGATCAGGTGGTAAGTTCCCTGCGAGTTGCGGTACGGTTCGGACACTTGGCCGACCTGTAGGTGAAAAAGCTCGGCGACAAACCCGCTGTGTTGTGCTTCTTCCTCCTGCCAGAAACCCATGTCCCCACCTTTGGCCGCCGATGTGCGATCGATGGACTGCTCACGCGCCAGCACCGCAAAATCGGCACTTTGCCGCAGCTGCTCTTGCACGGCTTGGGCTTCTTCGAGACTGCCTACCTGAATATGACTCGCCCGCACTTCCCGCTTTTTGTGCAATCCGCTTTGGTGGAAATGCGACCGAAGTTCCTCTTCCGATATAGAAACATCTCCCGTGACTTCTCCGTACAGACGCTCGACTAGTCTCCGGTCACGCACCTGTTGCACGCTTGCGACCACGTCGGGATGCTGATCCAAACCTTTCGCCTTGGCCTCTAAGACTAGGAGCTTGCGATCAATAAAAGGCTGTAGCATTTCCCGAGCATTACCTGCTGAAAAACGGCGCATATTGCGCTCGGCGCGGAGCAAGTCATCTACCAGAATAACCTCGCTCCCGACTCTGGCCAGCACGGCTGAATTCACAGCCCATGAATCGACGGCCATCAGCCCGACAATCGCCGTCACAGCCCAACAGGTAGCCATCTGTCCAGCGCAAACCTGCGCTCTTTTTATTGCAGCCAATCCAATGCTCATAAAGCAGTATTACAACCTTGTGAACGTCCGTCTTATACAGGTACAGGGGTTGCGACATCGCAAGGTGGTGAAAAATATGATATATAGTTAAAAAAAAGGCCCTGTGTCAAGCGGTGTTCTTCCACATCGATTTACCAAGTTGAGGTGTTACCTCGTACGCTATGTGCGTTAATAACAAACCCGTTCGATCAACATTGCGTTTCCAGTACCCATTTTAGACGCCAACGGTTCTACATATAACTCGATCTTTTTTCGTCGTACTGCGCCCTAAGTGTGCGCTTGCTCTAAAGCGGCGTACTGGCCGACGAGTTCGTCGTACGCGGCTACGGCCCTTGGCTCTGGTTCAATCGTCGAGCCGGCGACCGGTTGCGCGAATGGCTCGACAACCTCCGACCACGAGAGTGCGTGGCCGACTGAAGATTGGTGAGCGTGGGCAGCGCGCAAGGCAGCGCCTAGGGCCGCTGAATTGGTCGTCTCGAAGCGGTGGACCGGGCAGTTGTGGACGTTGGCGAAGACGCGCAGGATTTCGGCGTTGGCCGATGCGCCGCCGGTGACGTAGAGCGAGGAAATGTCCACGCCCATCCAACGCGCGTGGATGCGCGAAGAAAGGGCTTGGGCCTCGATGACGGCGCGGACATTGGCCGGCGCGTCGGCGGGGTCGAGGTTTTGGCGGACGACGTTGGCCTCGGGGACTTTGGGGACGATTTCCGGCGCGAAGTAAGGGAGCATGAGCGCGCCGTTGTTGCCCGGCGGCGTGGCGCGTAGGGCACTGGTGAACTGATCCCAATTCATGCCGTATTGATCGCGCACGGCCTCGCGGGCCAAGCTGCCGTTGAGGTAGCAAGTCAGGGCCATGTAGTGCATGCCGTCGGGCGAGGCAAAGACTGCGCCCTCGCCGGCTGTGGAAGTGCGCGGCTGGTCCATGCAAGCGAACAGGGTGTCCGAGGTGCCCAAGCTCAAGGCGACTTGTCCCGGAGCGACGAGGCCGAGGCCGATGAGGCTGCACGGATTGTCGCCCGAAAATGGCAACACGATGCAGTCGTCCGCGAAGCCGTAGCGACCTGTGTAATAAGGACTGATGGAGCCGACGGGCTGGCCCGAAGGGGCGATGGGCAGGAGTTTGGCGGCTAGGTCGGGAGCGGTAGCGTCGAGTGCACGAGCACTCCACTGGCGCGCGGCAATGTCCATCATGTTGGTGCCGCTGCCGTCGCCCGGATCAACGCCGACGAGCCGTCCAGCGAGCAGACTGGCGACGTAAGAGCTAACTAAGCCGATGTACGTGGTGTTGGCGTAAGCAGCGGGTTCGGTCTGGTAAAACTTGCGGATTTGCGGGCCGCTGAAGCGCTCAAAGGCCGCGTTGCCCGTGAGCGCGAGGAGTGCATCGCGCCCGCCAACGCCCGCTTCGATCTCGGCGCATTGCGAGGCCGTGGAAGTGTCCATCCAGATGGGAGAAGTTGGGCGGGCGAAGATGGCGGCGAGCTGGTCTTTGAGCGGCTGGCTGGGCGACAGACGCGCTAGAGCTGGGCCGGCGCTGGCGTTGAGGTAGACGGTGCCGTGCTGCTGGCCGCTACCGGCGATGGCTTGCACTGCGCCGAGATCGTGGCCTTGATCGGCGAGCGTTTGCAGGAGCAGGTCCAGCGCTTCGGCCCACATCAGGGGTGCGCTGTGGACTGCGCCCGCGCCGAGGTCGAGGACGCCGTTGACGACTCCATACGTGGCTTTGAAGTGCTCATCGAAGTTGATGGACGCTTCGGCGACGATGGTGCGCTGCTCTGTGTCGATGAGTAGACCGGTGATGGATTGGGTGCTAGAATCGATGCCCAAATACTTGCTCATAGAAATGCCCCGCCGTAGTTTTTGTGAGCTATTCACACCAAAAGTAACAAACGCGCTGGGGAGGACAAAACCAATGGAGGCAGTGGCGGTGCGGCCCGAAGTTGCGGGGACGCTGGCGGCAGTGGACCCGGAAGTCGAGACCATCATTCGCGCTGAAAATAGGCGTCAGCACAACAAAATTCGCCTGATCCCATCTGAAAATTATGCCAGTCAAGCCGTACTCGAAGCGAGCGGTTCAATCCTGACGAATAAGTATTCCGAAGGATATGCAGGCGCACGCTACTACGAGGGCCAGCGAGAAATCGACAAGATTGAGCGGCTGTGCGTCGAGCGCGCCAAGGAGGTTTTTGGGGCCGAGCACGTCAATGTGCAGCCCTATTCGGGCTCGCCGGCCAATCAGGCCGTGTACGTCGGCCTGTGCGCGCCGGGCGATACGGTCATGGGCTTGGCGTTGGCGCACGGAGGCCATCTGACGCACGGGGACCGAGTTAGTATCTCGGGAATGCACTACAAGTCCGTGCAATACGGGGTGTGCCGAGACTCGGGCGAAATCGACTTCGATCAGGTCGAAGCACTGGCCAAAGAGCACCGGCCCAAGCTGCTCTTCTGCGGGGGCACGGCCTATCCGCGCATAGTCGATTTTGCGCGCTTTGCCGAGATCGGGCATTCGGTGGGGGCCATCGTGATCGCCGACATCGCGCATATTGCCGGGTTGGTGGCCGCTGGGATGCATCCCAGTCCCGTGCCACACGTGGACGTGGTAACTACGACTACTCACAAGTCGCTGCGGGGGCCGCGCGGCGGAATGATCTTATGCCGGGCGCAGTACGCCGACGCCATCGATAAGGCGGTGTTCCCAGGGTTACAGGGCGGGCCGCACAACAGCACCACGGCGGCGATTGCCGTGGCGCTCAAGGAGGCGACGAGCGAGGAGTTTAAGCTGTATGCCCAGCAAATCGTCGCCAACGCTCAGACCTTGGCCGCTGCGCTGTCGGTGCGTGGTTTTGCCCTCAGCTCGGGCGGCACCGACAACCATCTGATCCTCATGGACATGACCAATAAGGGCATCACTGGCTATGCGATGGCCAAGGCGCTGGACGCATCAGGTATCGTCTGCAATTTCAATCGCGTGCCCTTTGATCCGCGGCCGGCGCGCAAGCCCAGCGGCATCCGCATCGGCACGCCGGCGATTACTAGCCGGGGCTTTGGCGCGGAGGAGATGGAGCAGTTGGCCGAGTGGATGGATCGGGTGGCCCAAGTCCGGGCCAATAAAGCGCTGGAACTAGACGACCGGAAAGCGGAGTACGCCGAGATCACGACTGAAGTGCGGGCACTCTGCGCTCGTTTTCCAGCACCCGGCTTACTCTACGATGGCGGGGGAAAGCCGCTTTAGGTTTCTAATGGATATCTATCAGGAACTAGGCGTCGAGCCGATCATCAACGCTGTAGGACCGGCGACGCGATTGAGCGGGTCAATCATGCACCCGGAGGTAGCCGAGGCCATGCGGCAAGCTTCGGAGCGCTGCGTGGATATAGCGCAGATGCAGGCACGGGCTGGAGAGATTATCGCCGAGATTACTGGCGCGGAGGCCGGGTACGTGACGAGTGGAGCGGCGGCGGGCTTGTTGCTGGGGACGGCCGCTTGTGTGACCGGATTGGATCCGGGGAAGATGAACCGCTTGCCGGATACGTCCGGGATGAAAAACGAAGTGATCATGGCGCGTAGCCATCGGAACTTCTACGACCACGCGGTGCGCTCGGTGGGGATCGAGTTGGTGGAGGTGGGAATCGCCGACCGCTTTTCCGGGGCGGGAATACGCGATGCAGAAGGGTGGGAGATCGAGGCGGCGATCAGCGAGCGGACGGCGGCGATAGTGTATGTGGCGTACGCGCACACGCAGCCATCGCTGGAAGAGGTGGTGGCTGCGGCGCGCAAGGGCGGCGTACCGGTGATCGTGGATGCGGCGGGGCAGTTGCCGCCAGCGAGCAACTTACAGCGCTTCATGGCCGCCGGAGCCGATTTGGTCGCCTTTAGTGGCGGCAAGGCCATTGGCGGGCCACAGGCTTCGGGGATTTTGTGCGGGCGGCGGGATTTGATCGCCGCCGCGGCGCTGCAACACCAGGATCTCGACGTCATGCCCGAGCTATGGGAACCGCCCGCGAGTTTGATCGACAAGTCGCAGCTACCCGGTGCCCCGCAGCACGGCATTGGGCGGCCCTGCAAGGTCGGCAAGGAAGAGATCGCGGGATTGGTGAAGGCGCTGCGCCTTTTTGTGGCTGAGGATCCAGCGGTGCGGCGGCAGCGCTGGTCTGCGCTGATGGAGGAACTGGTCGCCGCGTGTGGAACGCTGAGAAACGCCGAGATCGCGGTGGTAGCCGACCGCAAGCGCGTCGAGATTCCGACGGCACGGCTGGTGCTCGACGAGGAAGCCGCGGGCACGACGGCGCTGGAATTGGTCAAGGCGCTACAGGAAGGTCGGCCGCCAATCGCCGCTAACCCAACATATGTGCACGAGGGGGCGGTGATTTTTGGGCCGATGTGTCTCAAGGAAGGCGAGCCGGAGCAGATTGGCCGACGGCTGAGGGAGTTACTCGGCTGAAGCAGTGCTCTGAGCGCGAGCTAAAAGGCAATAAGCCCCGCCGAGAGCACTTGCTCGGCGGGGCTTATTGGTAAAGAGGACGGACGCGGATTTTCTTCGGCTTAGCGTCAGGTCCGGGAATGAATCGGTCCGACGATGGACGCGAAATGTTGCGGGAGAGTCATCCGGCTGCCAGCCGACTACCCCATCCGTGCTGCCTTACTCACAGCTTCCGAGGAGTTCCATCACGTAAATGTTATAATCGCCATCACGATAAGACACAAAGGCGATTTGTGTTCCGTCGGGCGACCAAGCGGGATCTCCGTCGTATCCGTCGTAGTGGGTCAGTCGGTAATCGTTAGATCCATCGGCATCTATCACGTAAATATTAGGAATATGGATGTTGCCTGCACTCGCAGACCTATAGGCGATGTATTTTCCGTCGGGCGACCAAGTGGGATCGACTCCACCGTAAGTTAGCTGGCGCACGTTAGATCCATCGGCCTCCATCAGGTAAATGCTAGGCTCTGAGTAAGGCCCAGACACAAAAGCTATCTGTGTTCCGTCTGGAGACCAAGCGGGATCCCATGACTCCCATGACCAAACAGGATCCCAGTCGGATTTGTTGGTTAACCGGCGTAGGTATTCGTCTTCGCCGCCATCCGCATCCATCACGTAAATGTCCCAAGTGCCGCTGCGATCAGACACAAAAGCTATCTGTGTTCCGTCTGGAGACCAAGCGGGATCCCAGTCGGATTCACTGTTGTTGGTCAATCGGCGCACCGCATCCGTCTCCGCCTCCCTATCCTGCACATAAATATCGCGATTGCCGTCGCTCTCAAAGTCGAAAGCGATATACCTTCTGTCGGGCGACCAAACGAGCACCCCGTGGTGTTCACTAGGGGAGATCTTGGCAAGATAGGGAAAGCTGAACCGCCGGTCATCTACTCCTAGAGAATAAATACCAGGATCGCCATCTTCGCCGAAAACCTCGAATTCGTCAAAACCAGAAGATTTGAAATAGATATACCCTCCGCTTGGCGACCAAACGGGATTTGCGTCGTATCCAACGCCAGCATCGTTGGTCAGGCGACGGATCGGCCCAGCCACCCAGTTCACTCTCGTTGCTGCTTGCCCGATCCCCGTCGGCAGGGACGCATCCAACGGATTAATGACATACGTCATAATCGCCAGTAAGTCGGCCAAATTGACCGTCCCATCGTCGGTGACGTCGCCCAAGCCGATATTGCCGTTGTTCGGAGCCGTAATAGACGGATCGAGGTTGAACACCACCACCAGTAGCGCGTCGGCCAAGTCAACCTGCCCGTCGTTGTTCACATCGCCCAAAATACCGCAGGCTAACGCCTTGCCCCTCGGCAGATTCTCCACTGATTCAACCACGAACTCTACCGGAGCCATCCCCGCCCGTACCTTGAAGACCGCATCCACGTAGGGCACCACGCCCGCGCCCGACACGACGATACCATAGGTCTGCTCCGCCGGTTCGGAGGTCGCACCAACTGCCGATTCTAGTGCCTCGCCGACCGATACCGGAAGAACAGTCGCTGCCGTCCCGGCCTGCCCGTCAACGAGAACCATCCGCCGCGTCAACTCCACCCCCGCGCCGCTCAGCCGGTAGATATACACGCCTGCCGCCACGGCCTGACCCGCCGCATCGGTCGCATCCCACACCACCGTGTGAACACCGGCCGGTCGCTCTTCGTTTACCAGTGTCTCTATCCGCTGCCCCAACACGTTAAACACGTCTAGCCGCACATGCGCTGCCGTGGGCAGCTGGTATGGAATGACGGTAGAAGGATTGAACGGATTGGGATAATTCTGCCCCAGCGCAAATCCCTGCGGCAGCGCATGACCGCCCAACGGCAGCGCGAAGTATCCCGCCGCATCGGTCGTCGTCTGTGCCACCGGGCCGCGCTGTAAATCCGTCAAATCGAAGACCATCACCTGCGCGGCGACCACCGCTTCACCCGAAGCAAGGCGCACCCGCCCCTCCAATAGCGGCTCGGCGACCAGAGGGGATGCTAACATCAACCCAATTGAAACTGAGATTGCTTCTTTTATCATAAAACCTCCTGAGATCGGATTGAAAAGTTGTTGAATTACTCGTAGCTGCTGTTACGCAGCGTTGAGGCGTTAGGGCTTTTTTTATACGCGCCACCAGTTCATCGTAGGGACATCCTTTATTGGGTGCTCACCCTCTCTCATCAGGGGCACACAAGAGCCACCTTATGATAAAAACTATTGGCGTGTCTGCCTACTTCACCTCGACTTCAGGCGAGACAGCATCCCAAAGAGTCGGTGCGTAGCGTAACATCAGTTCGTAATACGCTACGGAAACTGCGCCCCCCAATAGGCGGCACCTAGCAGGGCGGTCTTGTCGTTGAGCACGATGTGGACGGGAATAGCTGCGAGCGGCTCGTCCATGCGGCCTTTGTCCATAAAGCCCTCCATAAAGCGGCCGTCGCGCAGCTTGGCGAGGATCTTGGGCGCAATGCCGCCGCCGACGAAAACTCCTCCCGAAGACATTAACTTCAGCGCCAAATTCCCCGCTTCGCGGCCGTAGAGGAGTACGAAGAGGTCGAGGGCCGTTACGGCCAGCGCGGAGTGTCCTTCGAGGCCGGCGCGAGCAATGGCGTCGGCGCGGTCGGGCTGTTCTGCCTCGGGGGCCAGAGAAGCGTCGGCGCGGTCGGGATGCCGTTCGCACAGAAAGTCGTAGATAGCGGCCAAGCCCTGGCCCGATATCACCCGTTCCCAGCTAACGTGGCCGTAGTGCTCGTTGAGGAAATGCCAGAGCTCGACTTCGAGCGCGGAACTTGGCCCAAAGGTTGCGTGTCCTCCTTCAGAGGCGATTGCTGCGTAGCGGCCCTCGGCCCAGCACAAGCCTCCCTCACCCAGTCCGGTGCCGGCGGCGATGACGGCGATGTTGCCCTTTGGGTCACGTTGCCCTTCGTTGAGCGGACACAGGTAGTCTGGCTCCAACACCAAGGTGCCGTAGGAAGTCGCTTGCAGGTCGTTGAGCAGGTGAACGTCGGTTCCGTTGAGCACCTCCGAAATTTCGCGGGGGTCGATGAGCCAGGGCAGATTGACGGCGCGGACGGGAAGCTGATGGACGGGGCCGGGGACGCCTAAGACCGTGCGGCTGGGATCGATCTGCGTCTCGTCGGCGAATGCTTTGAGCAGCGCACCGGCGCTGGGGTAGGACGCAGTTTGATAGCGCTGCTCGACGAGCGGGTCAAAGCCTTGGGCGGTTGGGTCGAAAGCGGCGAGGTACGTCTTGGTGCCGCCGACATCTCCGGCGATAATCACAGGGGCGCCCACTTTCTCCAAGCCTCTCCGAGCAGTTCGTTGGCTTCTTCGGGACCGGCGGCACCGACCGGATAGGAAGGCACCTCGCCCGATGAAGGTGCTTGCCAAGCGTCGAGGATGGGTGTTAAGAGCGCCCACGACTGCTCGATCCAATCGCTGTCTGAGTAGAGCGTTGCGTCGCCGAGCAGGCAGTCGAGGATCAGGGTCTCGTAGGCTTCGGGCGTGCGGCCGCCAAACGAATCGGCGTAGCTGAAGTCCATGTTGACGGTGCCCAAGTGGACATCGGGACCGGGAATCTTGCCGTTGAAGGAAAGCGAGATGCCCTCTTCGGGCTGGATGCGGATGGTAAGAGTGCTAGGGGCTAGGGCGTCGGTTTGGGCAAAAATTAGGTGTGGTGGCTGGTGGAATTGCAGGGTGACCGTGCTGGTGCGCTTGGCCATGCGCTTGCCCGTGCGCACGTAAAACGGCACCCCTTGCCAGCGCCAGTTGTCCACGGTGAATTCAAGGGCGGCGAAAGTCTCGGTGCGCGAGTTTGGGGGCACGTCTTCTTCCTGTAAGTAGCCCAGTGCATTCTCACCGGGTCCGTACTGGCCGCGCACTGCATAGCGGTCAACTTGGCCGATGCGGATGGGGCGGATCGCCTTGAGCACCTTGAGCTTTTCGAGGCGCACGCTCTCGGCGTCAAACGAGGAAGGCGGCTCCATGGCAATGACGCAGAGCACCTGCAAGAGGTGATTTTGGATCATGTCGCGCAAGGCACCTGATTGGTCGTAGTAGCCCGCGCGATGTTCCACGCCGACGCTCTCGGCCGCAGTGATCTGCACGTGATCGACGTAGCGCCTGTTCCACAGCGGCTCAAAAATTGAATTGCCGAGGCGAAAGACGAGGATGTTCTGCACGGTCTCCTTGCCGAGGTAGTGGTCGATGCGGTAGATCTGTTCTTCGGTAAAGACCGAATGCAGCGCTTGGTTGAGTTCGCGGGCTGAGTCGTAGTTGTGGCCGAAGGGTTTTTCGACGATGATCCGGCACCAGCCGTGGTGGTCTCGGTGTTGGCAACTGAGACCGGCGCGCCCTAGCTGCTCGACGATGTCGCGGTATATCTGCGGCGGCACCGAGCAGTAAAAGCAGCGATTGCCCTCGGTGCCGCATTCGCGGTCGAGGATTTCGAGTCGTGCTTTGAGTGCGACGTAGGTCGCCGGGTCGCCCGGGTCGCCGCGCACGTAGTGGAACTTGGCGAGGAAGGCGTCGCGCGCGCTGTCGTCGAGCGGGCCGACGAATTCGGCCAAGGACTCCCGCATCTTTTGGCGGAAGAGGTCGTCGTCCCAGTCACGGCGGGCCACGCCCACTAGGTGAAAGGCTTGGGGCAGGCGACCTTGGTGATGCAAGTGCCAGATGGCCGGCACTAGTTTGCGTCGGGTCAGGTCGCCCGAGGCACCGAAGATGACGAGGGCACAGGGATCGGGGATGCGTTGTTGGAGCATAGTTGTAATAGAGCTAATAAATAAAAAAGGCCACAGCGCACGCCATGGCCTCCCACACCGCCTCGTGTGAGTTTTGCAAATATACAAGCACGGGCGAAAATCAACAAGTCGATTGTGTCGCTCAAGGCGTTGTGCATGGCCGCCTTGGTGTTGCTATATTAGCGCGACCAACTTTGATACGAGGAAATATGAGCCGGTATTTAGTCACGGGTGGGGCGGGGTTTATTGGCTCTCACCTTTGTCAGCGCTTGTGTGCAGAGGGGCACGCAGTGCGGGTGCTAGACGATTTGAGCACGGGGCAGCGCGAAAACTTGGCCGATATCGTGGGCGAGATAGAGTTCGTCGAGGGCGATATTCGCAACGCGGCCTTGCTCGCCGAGGTGGTGCAGCAGGTCAATTGCGTCCTGCACCACGCAGCCATCAGCTCGGTGCCAGCGTCGATCGAGCAGCCCCTCGTCGAGCAGGAAGTCAACGCCGTGGGAACGCTGCGGCTGTTGGAAGCGGCGCGGCAGGCCGGGGTCCGTCGAGTGGTTTTTGCCAGTTCAGCCTCGGTGTATGGCAACAACCCGCAAATGCCCAAGCGCGAGAACATGCCGCCCGAACCCGGGTCGCCCTACGCGGTTTCCAAGGCCGTGGGCGAGTACTATGCTCGAGTGTACAGCCAGATCTACGGCTTGGAGGTGGTTGGCTTGCGCTATTTTAATGTCTTTGGCCCTCGGCAGGTGCCGTCTTCCCCGTATTCGGGCGTCATCTCGATTTTTATCGCTCAGATGCGGGCCGGCGAGTCGCCAACCGTTTGCGGCGACGGTCACCAATCGCGCGATTTTGTCTATGTCGGCGATGTGGCAGAGGCTAATATGAGAGCCAGTACTACTCCGGGGATTGCCGGGCGGATATACAACATAGGCTGCGGTCGCAGCGCGTCGCTGCTGGAATTAATCGCCGCGCTCAACCAGATTTTGGGTACCGAGTTGGTGCCGACGTTCGCTCCGCCTCGGGCTGGCGACATCCGCTTCTCTTCAGCCGATATATCGCGCGCCCGAGCCGAGTTGGGCTACGAGCCGAGGGTTGGTTTGGTTGAGGGGTTGGAGCAGACGATTGAGGCGTGGGAAGACACCAACGCCGCGAGCTAATAAAAAGGACCACGTATCGTGGCAACCATAGTCGATGGCAAAAAGCGCATCCCCTTTATGCGCGGGATGCTGGTGCACTACCTAATCGAGCGTGGTTTCAACTACGAAGACGCCCGCGCGGTGGCCAATGCGGTGCGCGCGTCTTTGGGCAAAGCAGACCTGGTGCGTAAAAAGGAGATGGTGCAACTCGTAAACAGGGCCATTCGCAAGGAGTTCGGCCGCTACGAAGCCGGCGACCTAATCTTCTGGGAGCGCCAACCCACCACCATCATCGTCGAGCGCAAGAGCGGGTCGCGGCCTTTTTCCAAGGAACTGCTGTCGGATTCCATTCAGGCGTCTGGACTGCCTCCGGACCAGAGCTACGAGATTGCGCAGACAATTGAAGCGCGCTTGATCGATCAGCGCCGCCAGCGCATCACGCACTGGGAGCTAGAGGAGTTGGCTGCCGAGCTGATCGAAAAGTCCTTTGACAAGTCCTTTGCCGAGCGCTACTGCCTGTGGCGAGCTTGGGGCGATGTAGATAAACCCCTGATCATCCTCATCGGCGGTGCCAGCGGGGTCGGCAAGACCACGTTGGCGATTTCGCTGGCCAATTTGCTCAATATTCCTCGGGTGGTAGCTACCGACGATTTGCGCCAAGTCATGCGCCTGACGCTCTCACGGGAGTTAGTGCCGGCCCTGCACGTCTCCTCGTACACCGCTTGGAAGGTCGTTCCTGCGACTGGTCATCAAGACGCGGTAGTCGCCGGGTTTCGCGAGCAGGCGCACAGCGTCTGCGTTGGGGTTAGGGCCATCATTAGCCGCTGCATTGAGGAAAACACCAGTGTCATCATCGACGGCGTACACCTAATCAGCGACATGCTGGATTTAGAGCGGTACGCCGCCAGCGCCTTTATCACGCCGATTTGTTTGGGGCTTTCTGGCCGCGACGCCTTTGAGGAGCGCTTTGCCCAGCGCGCTAGCGAGGCCCCGTCGCGCTCGGCCCACCGCTATATGGAGCACCTAGGGGACATTCTCAAAATTCAAGACTATCTCATCGAAACGAGCGCCGCCCACAGCATTCCGGTGATTGCCACGACCTCGGTCGAGAGTCTGACGAGCGAGGTCGCCATGGTGATCAGCGAGCAGCTCCAAGAGCAAGAGGAAATCCGCAAGGCCCTGAGTACCTCCCGCAAGAAGCGCACAGCCAATTGATGCGCTACGCCGCGCATTGATTCGCCCAATACGGGCTTGTATTGTATATTCCAAAAACCGGATTAAGGAGCCGTAAAAACGCTTAACAGTTAAGGATAGAAATGCTGAGTAACAAAAAGAAAGGGGCTTCCTCTGCTAGCAACGGCCAAGCTCTCAATACGATTATCGGCCGTGGCAGTTGTTTTGAGGGCAAGCTGACGGTGGATAACAGCGTCAGAATAGACGGCGTATTCAAGGGTGAGTTGGCCTGCACAGGGGAGTTGACGATCAGCCAGTCAGGCGAAGCTGATGCTACGTTGGAGTGTAAAGACGCGTACATCGACGGCGTTGTGAGCGGTACCGTGCGCGCTGATAAAGTGCGGTTGGACACGCAGTCGCGCTTTACCGGCGACGTGCACACCGACTCTTTCACGGTAGCCGAAGGCGCAATCTTCCACGGCTCTTGTTCGATGGAAAACCACAAGGAAAAAAGCGGGTCACCGGCAACGGGTGCCCTAAGCGGCGAAGCTGCAAAGCCAAGCCCCCAAGCCCAAAAGGGTGAGCCGCCAGCAACGGGTGCCCTAGGCGGCAAAACTGCGAAGCCAAGCCCCCAAGCTCAAAAGAAATAGCGCTTTCTCACCTCGTTTTTGCATAAAAAATCCATCTGCACCGCGCGCTGCCGATGGATTTTTTCTTATTGTCGATGAGCCAACGCGACCATACTGTGTCCAAGCGTCGCCGCCACCGCCGCTCGGCTCCAATAGAGGAGGTCGCGGTGCCGCCTCCGGGTACTCGGCAGCAGCCTGCAAAGGGCGCGTCGCCTGTACGCGGCTGGCGGCGCTGGCGGCGCGGTGCGCTGGCCAGCTTGGGCGCGTCGCCGGTTTTTCGCGCCTACATCTTTCTCGGCAGCATTGCCGCTATCTTGGCCTTCGTGCTCTACAACGAGTCGATCATCGCCGAATTGCGCGAATACGAGAAGAACAGGGTCGATCTCTATGCACACTTGATCTCGTTCGCGCCGCAGGCATCGGAAGGCCAAATCCCCACTCTCTTCACCGAGGTGATTACCAAGGTCGATTTCCCGCGCATCATCACCAACCACCGCGGCGAGATCATCCAGGCTGAGGACATCCATACGTCAAGCTTGTTGGGGGACTGGGCCTTTTGGCGCAGTGAAGCGGCGGACGTGCCCGCGGCTTCGACCGCTCAGTTGCATCGGCTGATCGAGGAAATGGACCTCCAGAATCCGCCCATTCCCTTCTATTGGTCGCCAGAGACCTTGGGGCGGCTCTACTGCGAGGGAGGCCGCGTCATTGTTGCGGATACGCAAGGGGCCGTCGCGGCTTGGCAGGGGACGGGCCTGCCCGCGAGCAGCGATACATCAGCGGCTGCTCGCGCCGAAGTGCGACGAGTGCTGCAGGCGATGGAGGCCGGACAATCGCTGTCCTTCAGCGTGCCGGCCGCTAGCTTCAGTTATCTGCATTGGGACGGGACCAATGCGATCATCGAAGATGCCGAGGGCCGATTTAGGGCTTGGGTGGGGACTGGGCTGCCGTCGGCCAGTGTCGATCCTAGCGAAGCGGTCCAAGATCAACTCCAGGTTTTTGTCGATAGCTCAGCTAACCAGAACCTGCCCTTAGCATTTAGGATCCCGGCCGAGCACTATATCCACTATGGCGACACGAGCTTGGTCGACCGCATTTCCCTCGCCCCTTTCGTGCAGATCGGCGTGTTGTTCCTCTTTCTACTCGTCGGCTATATTGGCTACCGCAATATTAAGCGCAGTCAACAGCGCTCGCTCTGGGTGGGCATGGCCAAGGAAACGGCCCACCAACTTGGGACCCCTCTCTCCTCGCTGTCAGGGTGGCTGGAGCTGCTGCGCGGCGAGGTTGCCGCGGCCCCGCGACCGGACCGAGACGAGCGTTGGGAACGCGTTGATCAGATGATCGGGGAGATACAGCAGGACCAGCGCCGCCTGGACCAAATTGCCTCGCGTTTCAGCCAGATCGGCTCGGTGCCCGAGCTAGAGGAAAAGGACGTAGCCGTCGTGCTGGAGGAGACCATCGAGTACTTCCGGCGTCGCGTCCCCCAGTTCGGGCGGCAGGAAATCGAACTGGAATCCCTAGGCGAGTTGCCGCCGGTGCCGATCAACGCCGAATTGATGAGCTGGGCGTTTGAAAATCTGTGCAAGAATGCCATCGACGCCATGGATGGCCAGACGGGCCGCTTGCGCATCCGCACGGAGCTTGTGCCCGAAGGCCGCGCCGTGCAGGTCGCGTTTCAGGACGACGGACGCGGCATTGAGCCCGAGCACGTCAAACGTATCTTCGAGCCGGGGTTCAGCACCAAGAAGCGCGGTTGGGGGCTGGGGTTGGTATTTGTCAAGCGCATCGTCGAAGAATACCACAAGGGCAAGATCAGCTTGGTGCATAGTGCGCCGGGCGAGGGAACGACCTTTGAGGTGATTTTGCCCTTGGATTGAGGAACAGGCGCGGGTTTAGATCGTTATTTTAAGGATGGAATCCTACAGCTAAAGGCGACGCATGGAAGGCGACAAGCGAAAGATACTCTGGGCCGACGACGAGATTGACCTATTGCGCGCTCACCGGCGCTTTCTCGACGAAAGAGGCTATGCGGTGACGCCGGTCAGCAATGGCAAGGACGCCATCTCCCTGATTGCCCAAGCGCCCTTTGACATCGTACTGCTCGACGAGATGATGCCGGGGTTGGACGGGCTCTCGACCTTGGAGCAGATCAAGATGGCCGATCCCAACGTACCGGTGATTATGATCACCAAGAACGAAGAAGAACACCTGATGAACGAGGCCATTGGCCGCCGCATCGACAACTACCTGACGAAGCCGGTCAATCCCAGCCAGATCTTCATGGCTTGCAAACAGCTACTCGACGCGCGGCAGATTCGCCAAAGCCAAGCGGGTCAGCACTACGTCTCGCGGGCCGGCCAGATCCGCGAGCAGATGGCGGGCGCGACTTGGCAGACTTGGGTTGACGTACACCGGCAGCTCTGCGAGTGGGACATTGAAGTAGCGCGCTTGGGCGACGCAGGTCTCGGTCAGATGGTTGGGGATCAGCGGCGCGAGTGCAACCGCGAGTTCGGGCGCTTTGTCGAGCGGCATTACACGCGCTGGATAGCGGACGAAGACGATTCGCCGCCGTTGTCGGTGGATGTGGTGCCCGAGTTCGTGGTGCCCTATTTAGAACAAGGTCGGCAGGTATTCTTTATTGTGGTCGATTGCCTGCGCTTGGATCACTGGATGGTGATGGAGCCCCAGTTGGCCGAGTACTTCAACATCAAGCGCTCTTATCACTACTCGATTTTGCCGACGGCCACGCCCTTTGCGCGCAACGCGATCTTCAGCGGGCTTTTTCCAAAAGAGATCGCCGACAAGTACTGCGCCCTATGGGGCGAGGCCCAAGACAACGAATACAGTCTCAACCGGCACGAGCACCAATTTATCGACGACTTGGTCCGCGACATGAGCGTCGCGCTCAAACCGGGTTCGCACTACGTCAAGGTGCTAGACACCAGCGAGGCCCGGAAGTTGACCCGCAAGGTACAGTCTTTGGGCAAGTGGCCGCTGGTGTCGGTGGTGTACAATTTTCTCGACATGCTGGTACACAGTCAGGCGCAGTCGGACCTGCTCAAGGAAATGGCGCCGAACGAGTCGGCCTTTCGCGCATTGGTGCAGACGTGGTTTGGCAATGCGTCGCTTTTTGAGACCCTCAAGGGCATTGCCCGTACCGACGCGGTCGTGGTACTGACAACCGATCACGGCTCCATGCTCAGCACGCGCGCTTCGGTGGTACATGGGGACCGCAACACGTCTTCGAGCCTGCGCTACAAGTATGGTCAGAACCTCCGCTGCGAGGAAAAAGACGCGCTGCTGATCGCTGACCCGGAGGCCTACGGGCTGCCTTCGACGGGTCTCGGTCATAGCTTCGTCGTCGCCCGGGAGGACTTTTACTTCGTCTATCCGACCCAGTTCAACAAGTACCAGCGCCGCTACAAGGGCAGCTTCCAGCACGGCGGCATATCGCTGGAAGAAATGATTTTGCCCGTGGCGATTATGGAGCCCAAGTAGGGAACGTGAAAAAGGTTTTCACCACCCATTCGGCGGCCCAGACTCACGCGCTAGGCGCTGCACTGGGCCGGCGCTTGGCACCGGGCGATGTGGTCGCCTTGCACGGCGACTTGGGCAGCGGCAAGACCTGCATGATTCAAGGTGTGTGCGAGGCGCTGCAAGTGGCCGATTACGTCACGAGCCCGACGTTTGTCCTGATCAACGAATACGCCGGGCGATACAGGGGCGGCGATCTGCCCGTCTATCACTTTGATCTCTATAGGTTGGAGGGGGCTGACGAGCTTGAGGAATTGGGTGCAGAAGAGTACTTTTACGACCACGGCGTCTGCTTGGTCGAGTGGGCCGAGCGCGCCGATGGTCTGTTGCCCGAGGGGTGCTGCCATGTGTGGCTAGAGCACGGCGAGGCTTGCGAGCGGCGGATTACTTTGCAAGGGGATGGGGTGGACGAAGTAGAGATCTGAGTGATTGGCTACAGGGAGAGGACTTTGCAGCGGCTGATACTGTGCCTTTGCATTGCCGCTAGTCCGACAGCGGCTGACAGGGCCGAGTTGACGAGCTTGGTCGATAGCCCGACGGCCGGGTTGGTCAACAAGGGGTACTATGCGGTGAATGTTCGCCTGTTTGCCGACGGGGGGGCTGTTGGCCGTTTGCACGTCGGTGTGTTCAAGCGCTTGAGTGTGGGCATGTCTTTTGGTGGCGAGCAGTTCATTGGTACGGGTGCGGTCGATTGGTATCCGCGAGTGGGATTGGCTGCCCGCTGTCGGATCCTCGAAGAGGGCTACACGTGGCCGGCATTGGTCTTGGGCATTGATACTCAGGGCATTGGGCCGTATAGGGCCCAGCGTTACCAGGTCAAATCCAAGGGGATCTACCTAGCACTGAGCAAGAATTACATCTCCATGTTAGGGGAACTCGGCATCCACTCGGGCGTCAATCTGTCACGCGAAGATACCGACGACAGCGGCTGGTCGGCGTGGTTGGGTATAGACAAGAGCTTGAGGTTCATGGCCCTATTTGCCGAGTACGACTTGGGCCGCAACAACGGCCTACAGAATCAGGGCCTAGAAGAGGGCTATTTGAACGTTGGTGGGGCGTGGACCGTAGCGCCGGAGCTAAGAGTCGCGTACTATCTTAAAAATGCGCTGGAAAGCGATCACTTCGGCTCCCAATCCATTCGGGAGTTGTCAGTCACTTACAGGAGGGAATTCCGATGAAGATACTGGCTATTGCTTTGCTTTGCGTATGGACCGGTGGTGCGATGGCCCAAGAGGAGCGGGCTATCGACAATTTCGCCGGGGTCGGGGTGCGGGCCATGGGCATGGGTGGTGCCTTTGTCGGGGTGGCCGACGATTTTACGGCCATGTACTGGAATCCGGCGGGCTTGGCCCAGATGCAGCAGCGCGAGGTGCAGGTATCTTTCCTGCGCAACAGCCGCGCCAACGACTCGATTTTCAACGGCACTCCGGGGAGCAGCGAGCTGACCAATACGCGCTTTGGCTCGCTGGGCTTTGTCTATCCCTATCCGGTTTATCGCGGCAGCTTGGTCTTGGCGGCTGGCCTGACCCGCATCAAGGACTTCGACTGGAGTCTCAATCAAAAGGGTGACGCCGAGGGCCTTGCTGCGGATCACACCTTCCAGCACGAGGGAGAGATGGCTCTGGCGGGCGTGTCCGCTGCCATCGACGTGTCGCCGGCAGTCTCACTGGGTGCGACGTTGGGTCTAGTAAGCGGCGAAGACGAGGCCGTCAATGAATTTGACTGGGCGGATTCAGAGAACGTATTCGACGAGCAACGCTTTCGCGCGCGCGACACCTTTACAGATGAATATAAGTGGACTCCGTATGCCGTTTTAGGCGCGATGCTCCGCACGCCGCGCGACGATCCACGCTATAGGTTGGGCGCGACGTTTACCACCGGGGGGACGCACAAAATTCGCTACGTCTTCCGCGGATCCCCCATCGATACGGGTTACAGTTCGGTCGAGTACGACGACGGGACCGTAGAGGAATTCTCGGACGAAGAGGTCAGCAATACGTACGAGCTCGCGCTGCCTTTTGAGTTTGGTGTGGGGGCTTCGGCTGAGGCTTTGCCGGGCTTGACGCTGGCGGGTAGCTTGCATTTGGCCGAGTGGTCGCAGAGCGAATACAAGGGAGCAGATGAACACGGCTTGCGCGCTGCCACATCGTTCGAGACGCAGTACAGAGATGTTTTGCGCTACCACCTCGGCGTCGAGTACCAGGTGCCAGTCGTCGCGCTGGACCTGCGGGCCGGCTACTTCGTGGACCCAATTCCTTTTATCGGCCCGCGCGATCCCGGCTCCGAGGATCCGCCCATCCGCATTGAGGAGGACCGGCGCTTTATCACCCTTGGGGCAGGGATATTGATCGACGAGGCCATGCAAATAGATCTAGCTTGGGTGCGAGGTGCGTTTAAGCAAGTAGAAGAATACTCAAACCAAGATGCAGACAACGTCCTGAGCGAGGACTACTCGATCAATCGCCTCGTCGTCGGTGTGGGCTACAACTTTTAGGATTATTTTTTTGCTCCTGTTGCTGGTTTGTGTATATTTCAAATCAAGAGAGGAGTCTAACACTCCTCAAGGAGGGAGTTAAGTCCATGAAAACGAAGGCTTTTATTTTGTACTCGGCCCTGTCGCTAACCGCGCTGATGGCCAGTGGCTGCTACACGGTGCTCAGCAGTCCGTACGAGACGGCCAGCCTACACGACGAGGATTTGGCTCGCGCCAAGAGCCGCGATGTCGAGGCTCCGACGGTTGGCAAGTTCGACGACCGCGATTACATGGACGACCTCTACCGCTATCCGGGTGTGCGCGGCGGCTACGGTGGCTATGGCGGCTACGGTGGCTATGGCGGCTATTATCCTACCTCTGGCTACTACCCTTCCTACTACGGCGGCTACCCTTCCTACTATGGCGGCTATGGGCCCTATAGTTATGGCTATGATCCGTACTATCGGAGTTCGGGCGGTTACTACGTGCCGCCAGGTTATGAACTGGTCAGCACGCGCCAGCTCGACGATTTGCGCGCGGCGAGCCGGCTGAGTACGACGCCGATGATTGCCGATCCAGCGAGGGCTACCGAAGTACAGCGCCGCGAAGAAGAAGTGTGGCAGCGGCGGGTAGAGCCTCGGGTCCGCAGTGCGCCTACGCCTACGCCGCGGTCCTCGGTCAGCACTCCGTCGAGTGCGCCGACGCCAAAAGCATCCACAACGACGACATCGGCACCAGCCTCCAAATCGTCTGCGACAAAGAAGTCGGCCAAGCCCAAGAAGCGACGGCGCTGATTTTTCCATCAGAGACTAACAAAAAAGCGGAGGGCCTTTCGTGGCCCGCCGCTTTTTTTGTGCCTAATCGCCGCTTAGATCAAAGTGGCGGGTCTGCGGCTTGGGTGGTGGGGCGATGCGGAAGAGGAAGCGTTGCAGCGGGCGGGAGAGGGCCATGAGCAGTTGGCGTTCGCCTTGTTTATTGCCGCCGAAAAGCTGTAGTTGCACCGGCTGGTAGTTGCGCTGCGTGCCGCCCTGCTGCCAGACTTGGTTGGTGTTGAGGTTGATCAGGCTGACCTTGAGATCTATCGTCAGGTCGATGCCGGGGTTGGAGGACATGCCATAGGGCGTGGGCGACATGGGCATCATCCGCGCCTGTAAGTGCCTTAGCTCGATGAAGACTAAGGCGTCGAGTTCGAGCTGTTCCCTGAAAATGGCCTGTACCGAGTCTTGGTGGACGCTCGTCGAGTCGAGTCGAACATCCTTGAGCTTGTAGGCGATCTCGTCTTGGTTCATCACCTCAGTTTTGGGCATGTTGCCGAGGCTGCGGACCACGGCGTTGGACAGACGCGCCATGACCTTCTCAATGTCCAACTCCCGGAAAGGTTCGATGTTAGTCGCGCAAACGACGCCGATGTGATCGACGTCCGCAAGGAAGGGGCGCAAGGCCGGATCGGGTTGCGCCGGGGCGCGGAATTCGACGCGCGTGAAAGCGCCGCGGCTACCGCAGCCCGCTAGGCCAATGAGCAGAGCGAGGGCAATAGCGCGGATCAAAAGCTCTGTCCAAAGCTGAAATGGAACTTGAAGTCCGAGAAGTTGCCTTGTAGGTCCATCTGCTTGGCGAATTCAAAGTTCATCGGCAGCAAGAAGTACACTAAGAGGCCGAAGCCGACGCTGGCTTGTACCTGCCGTGGGGAGGACGCGATTGCGTCGTGTGGGTTGTGGAAGGGCCACAGGTCGATTCCGTCGTCCTTATCCCAGGCCATGCCCACATCCATAAACAGGCTGCCGTCCACTGCCGGAATCAGGAAGGTTCCGGGCCAGCCAAAGAGGATGCCGCGCACAAAGGGGACGCGCAGTTCGGCATTGGTCAGCAGAACCCGGCTGCCGGTGAAGGCCGAGAACTGATAGCCACGCAGTGGGCCGGTGTTGAGGTTAAAACCCGTGTAGAAGGGCAGGTACCAAGTCGGCCCCCCTAGGTTGTACTCGAGGGCATCGCGGCCCAAAGACCCCACGCTATAGGCTCTCAAGCCCAGCACCGACCAGCGACCCAGCCGCAAGTAGTGGCGATAGTCGAATTCGAGATGCGAGAAAGAGCGCATGGCCGACCCGAGGTTGAGCGTGCGTCCCACCGAGAGGAAGTAGCGCTTGCCAGCGGTGGCACCTAAAAGACCGTAGGTAATGGAATCGTGGACGTATGCGGTCTTGAACAGATGAGTACTGGTAACAGAAGTAGAATCTGGTTCGTAGAAGGGACTGACCTGTTCTTGCTGCTCGCCGACATAGGTATAGCTCAGGTCGAGGCGGCGATAGAGGTCGAGCGGATAGCTGGCGTTGGCCAAGGCACCGCGCTGCTGGAGGCGGCTGATGCCCCGAGTTGGGGAGCGGCCTGGGACGAGGAAGTTGCGGTCGTTGATGAAGTACTGGTTCCAATTGAAAATGGATATGCGGTATGTGGGCCGCTTGCCGTAGTACGTGTAGCTGCCGGCAAAGTTGAAGTCATTGCTGATGTCCTGCGCGGCTACGTAATCCGTGGCCAAGACCAGCGAGTGATTGCCCAGAAGGTCGCTCATGCCCAGTTGGGCAACCGACGACAAGAACCCATCGAAATAGCCCATCTGCACGGAGATGCCGTCGAATTCGAGTTTAGGGGTGTAGCGGCGACGACGCAGTTCCAATTCACCGTCGTCGCCGTCGGCGGCAGCGAGCTGGACGGTGGCTTGTGGCTCTTGGGATTCGGTGGGTGGCAACGAGCCGCTGGCCCCGGCTAGCAGCACGGCGTCGTCCGGAAGTTCCGGGTCTTTCGGGGCCGCGACCTGCCCTAGGCTCGGGGTACCGCCTTGGTCGGAGAGCACGGCGTCGCCCTCTACCACGGGTCGCACCGAGGGCATCTCTATGGCTAGGGCCTCGGTGGTTGGTGGTTCTGCTTCGGTTGGTGCCTCTGCTTCGACTGGTGATGGTGCTTTGGCTGGGGGTGCTGCTTCGGCTACGCGCGCCAGTAGCTGTGCGTCTTTGCGCTTGACCTCGGGCCATTCGGGCATGGCCATCCGGTAGAGGTGGCTGCGGCCCTTGAAGTAGGTGTTGAACACGATTTGCCGACCGTCGGGCGAAAGGGCGGGATTCATAATGCCGCTGAGGCTGCGGGTCAGGCGGAATTCGCGGCCTTCGTCGAGGTGATAGACGAAGAGGTCGTTGATCTTGTCGCGGGTGGAGACAAAGAGCAGCTTGTTGCCTTCGGGCAGCCACTGAGGCCACAGGTCGTCGGTGGGGCTGGATATGACCGCGTGCGCTGTGCCCTCGGCTAGATCGTAAATCTTGATGTCGAACTGGTTGCGGTACTTGGTGCTAAAGGCGATGCGCTGGCCGTCGGGCGACCAGTTGGGATAATCTTCGCGTTCGGGCGTGCCCGTCAGTTGGCGCCGCTCGCCGGTCTGCACGTCAATGATGTAAAGATCGCTCTGGCCCTGTCCGGTGCCGATAAAGGCGAGTTGGCGGCTGTCGGGCGACCAAGTTAGCCCCTCGACGAGATCCATATCGGGCATGGTCAGGGTCTGTACGAGTTCCTTGTCGTAGAGATCCCACAGCATGATGCGGTCGCGAGGGCCTTCTTTAGCGACAAAGGCGATGGTCTGTCCGTCTTGTGCCCAAGCCACGGTGCCGCTACCGATGCTGAGATGATCGTAGTCAGCGGCGCGCATGCTCGCGGTGACGCGCTCGACGAGCGAGGCATCGCGCAGGCGGATGATGTCCACGTGCTGCTCGACTCCGTCTGAGGAATAAACGGCGAGCATGTCGCCGCTGAGCGACCAGCAGGCACTGGAGAAGCTGTGGATATTCTCGTCGTCGCCTATTTTTTCGGCGAATTCAGAGGTGTAGTCGCGCGTTTGTAGGAGGGGCCAGTAGGATTTGCGCATCCGGGCCGACCAGCGCTCGTCGAGGGTTTTCAAGTCCATGCCGATCAGGCGATCCATGAGCTTGTCGGTATCGTGCTGGCTGTCCCACAGGCGAAGGATGCGGCTGATTTTTTCGGGACCGTACTCTTGGGCAATGTATTCCATGAGCGCGTGGCTCTGCTTGTAGGCGAGGAATACGTTGCCTTGGCCCCAAGCCTGATTCATGGTTTCAATGGGGATGAGGCCGTCGGTGAGTACGGCGTCGCGGAGGACCATTTCATCGATGGTGTTGCGGCCCGGGGTGGTGTATTCGGCCATGCCCTCCATCAGCCAAGTGGGCGGCTGGGCGATCGGGCTGGTGATGCGGCGAAGGGGGCCTTTGTGAACGATGTCGTACTGGAAAATATGGGTCAACTCGTGGACGAGGACATTGCGGAACTCGTCGAGATCGCCGGCAAAGGGGACGACCATGCGAAAGCGCAGTGGCTCGGCAAAGCCAGCGACGCCGGGCGGCAGAAAGTCGGGAAAGATATTGGTCTGCTGGAACTGGTAGTGCGACTGATAGATGACGACCGGCGGCCGGTGTGAAAGGTCGTGGTGCAAAATTTGACTGATGTGATCATAGCCCTCTTCGAGGTATTCGATTGCCCGCACGGCCAGATTCTGGAATTCAGGCTCAAAGTGAAGCTCTATGTGCTCGCTTTCAAGGATCTCCCACTGGAAGTCTCGATAGCGAACCTTGTTTTTACCAAATCCCTGCTGGAGCTGCGAGGTGAGAATATCTTGGGCGCCGAGGTCTGCGGTGCTCCAAACGAGCAGGGCAGCGCAGGCGAGGCTGCGGAATTTCGTTATAGCCTGCACGTTCACTCTCCCGTGGTTGTAGGTGAATGGTCCGGGCGTTGGGTTCGCCGGGGCTGGCCATTGTCCAGCTTGAATATATCAAGTGAGTCTGTGGAGACGCTGTCGGCCTGCTGGTATTGTTGCAAGTGGCGCAAATTGGCTGCATAGGCTTCTTGAGCCGGGTTGAGGGACCTCGCGCGGCCGTAAAATTCAGCGGCTTTGTCGGCCATGCCAAGCCGCTCGTAGATGACGCCAAGGTTGTTGTGCAAGCTGGCCGACAAGCTGTCTTGCGCTAGGGCGCGTTCCAGATGCGATTGCGCTTCGTTCCACATGGCATTCTCAATGCACCAGAGCGCGTATTCGTTGACCTGCTCGATGTTTTGCAACTGCTGGCGCGAGCGCTCGGGGCGATCTACGACGACGAGCACTGGCGTGGGGCGAACGGCTGCAGTGATCGTGGCCGTGGTGTCGGACGCTTGGGCGTACTCGTAGCCGATGGGTTCGCCCGCTGGCGGTCTGCGCACCAGTTCCAGACAGCCGTGCAGACACAGCGCGCCGATACTAAAGGCCAGGAGGTGCAAAGTATTTTTCACGAAACCATTCACGCGCAATTTTCCTAGACGCGAGGTTGCAGTCGTCTTGCGCCATTATAATCAGGAATATAACAAACAGAAACACTTTGAACTATTTTCCGCGCTTCGGCCTCTACGAGCCTAGCTGCTCCCATCCGGCGACGAGCTAGTTCGGTGCCGCATAAGAGCAAGTAAAAAGGCGCGTTATGGCAGAGCTTGGTTATTAGCCTAGACGCCTAGACGCCGCAAGGGAGCGTTCGTTCCTTTTACCGGATCTACTACAAACGGATCGGTAGCACCCTGGCTGCGGATTGACCATACTTAATGGAGGCAATGCGGACGGCTACATAGGGCATAAAACTACTTTAGTGAGGGGCGACCTATGCTGAATCGGGTCCTTAATACTGCGGCGGCTTTGGCGTTCGCGTGGGCTTGTCCAAGCGATGCCCGGCCGGTCCACGAGACAGTCGGCTGGCGCCCGACCGCGGTGCCGCTGCTGAATTTTAGTTCGGACGATGGCACCGGATACGGGCTGCGGGCCAATCTCTTCGAATACGACGGCCAGAGCGTACCCTATCGCCGCAAATACAGTGCCCAAGTATTTATCTCAACCAAGGGCAAGTGGGTACACCGCGTGCTCGTCGATACGCCCGAATTCCGGCCCGGCCAGCGGCTCGAGGTCGAACTGGTCTACGAGAAGGAGGATTTCGCCAATTACTACGGCGGCCTTAGCGATGAGGATATCGCCGGGTATTCGCGGGATCAGAGGACATTCCGGCAAGCCTTCCCGGAGCTCAAAGTCAAGTGGATCCGGACCCTGCGCTTCCCCTGGCGCCTGCGCATCGGGGGACGTTTGAGCCACAACGATATCGATCCAAACGCCGCCGATGGCATCCTCTCCGCGCTCGACCCCCTAGGCGCGGACGGGGGCGCGTTCGCCCAGATCGTCGGCTCGCTACGCTATGACACGCGCGATAACTACAACAACGCGACCTCGGGCGTGCTGGAGGAGTTGCTGGTGGACTTTGGGGTTGGCGGTGGCGGAGATTACCGGGGGACGACGCTTAGTTTCGACCACCGACACTTCTACACCTTGGGGTACGGGCTGGTGGCCGCCGACCGCCTGCGCGTCAACTGGACCGTTGGTGACCTACCCTTCTACGAGGAACTGGACATGGGGGGCAGCGGCACGGTCCGCGGCGTGGCCAGTGCTAGGGACCGGGGCGAGGCGCGGATCGTGTTCAACGGCGAGTTGCGCTGGCGCGGACTGTCGGTGTGGCGCCGTCAGCATCTGTATTTGGGGCTAGTGGCCTTCGGCGACATCGGGCAGATATTCGCCCGCGACGCGCTGCCGACGAGCGACGGGTGGCGCGGCGGCAGCGGCTTGGGACTGCGTTGCCACTGGCAGAGCACGATCGTGCGGGCCGACTACGGCACCTCGGGTGGCCGCAGGGCGCTCTACATCACCTTTTCACAGGTTTTCTGAGAACCCTCGGGGCGGCATGGAACTATTTTCGCCGCGCCACCTGTTCTGGATCGGGGTGGCCGTGCTTTTCGTTTTGGGTTGTGTCAATATGAGGCGGTGGCCGCCGGATGGGCGAGCTCATGCGGTCTTCCGGCTCGCGTTGTTCGCCTTGGTGTTGGTCAACGAACTCGGCTGGTTCGCCTATCGGCACTTCGCGGTTGGCATCCCTATCGCCGACAACCTGCCCCTACACCTGTGCGACCTGTCGGTATTCGTTCTGTTCGCTGGGCTGGCAACGGGTGGGAGGTTGTGGTCCGAGCTGGCGTATTACGCGGGAGTGGTCGGTGCTTTGCTGGCGGTGTGTTTCCCGGCGATCTCGGAGACCGGGTCGATTCGCCTCATCGCCGAGATTCGCTATTTCCTGACCCATATTGCCTTGGTCGGCGCGGGGTTCTATTTCACCTTTGGGTGCCGCTACCGGCCGTCGGCGCGAGCGATCCTGCGTAGCTATATCGCCGTTCACCTCTACGCCTTGGCCATTACTCCGCTCAATCTGTATCTCGGAACCAATTATTTTTTTACGCTCTCAGCACCAAAACAACTCGCCTTTATCCACGCCTACCCGCACGGGCTCTTCTTAGTGGCTGTCTCCGCCATCTTTCTCACCGTTTTCGCTCTAATGCATCTGCCCTTCCGTGAGTGGCGGGACAGGGATTGCTAATCGTCGCGACGATTGAGGTACCTGTAGCAGGCCGTGGTACCGAGGAGCAAGTAAAAAGGCGCGTATTGCGCCCACAGAATCCACGATTTTTCGCGCCACACGCCTTCGCTGCCATAGCCGATCTGCACCTCGTAAGCGAGGAAGATCAAACCACTGAGGAGCATCCAAGCGGGGCTGGGGAAAAAGGCGAGGAACGGGAGGACCCAAAGCAGGTACCAGGGGTGCACGGTCGGCGAGAGCAAGACGTAAGCACCGAGGGTTGCGAAAGCGGCTCGGTAGGGGTCGCGGTAGCGGATTTGGACGCCGAGGGCTATCAGTGCGAAAAGAACCGCGCAGAGCCAGCGAGCGTATGCGTAGGCATGGCCGTCCCACGGCTGTAAGACAAAGCTAAAAAGCGAGTAGGCCGCCGCGTTGAAATGCCAGTGTTGCACGTAGGTCATAAGGCCCGTCGCGAGCTTTTCCTTGGCGTCAGCAAAGGGCCAAAAGGTCAACAGCCCCAGTATTGGAAACAGGAGCAGGGCACTCCGCTTGCGGAAGTTGAACCAAGAGGCGCGAGGACGACGCCAAAAAGAGGGCAATAGCACGAGGGGCACCAGTTTGACAAGAAAGGCCCCAGCGAGGGCACAGACGGCTGCGGCCCAGCGCTGGCTGTGGAGTGCATACAGGGCCGCGAAGAGAAGCAGGACGCCCAACGCGTCGATGTGGCCGCTGCCGGCGACTTCTATTAAGGGCAGGGGATTCCAAGCGTAGAGCAGGACGCGACGCGGGTCTTGGCCGCGCCGAACGAGGCTGCGGGCCAAGAGCAGGCAGAGGCCCCAATCGCAGAGCAACAGGGCCAATTTGAACGCGGCCGGCGTTGCGCTGAGCACGCAAATTGTGCGAAAGAAAAGCTGCGCCAGCGGCGGGTAGATCGTGGGGATGGCGGCGTGGTTGACGCTGTGATAGAGCGCATCGCGCAGGTGCTCCACCTGCGGTGCTGAGGGCGCGTAGAGGTACGGGTTGATTCCGGCTAGCTGGACGCGGCCATCCCAGACGTAGCGGAAGATGTCGTCCGAGAGCGTCGCCGGGCTCCACCACAGCGTTAGGCGGAAGACGAGGGCGGCTCCGAGAATCAGGTGCGGTCGCCCGAGGGCCGCGTCGCGCCGCAGGACGAAGTACGCAGCGAATACATAGCAGAGAAAAGCGGAAAAGACGCCGGCCCACATCTGTGGTATTTGGCGTTGGAGATCGCCGAGGGAGACCAAGTAGCAACAACAGGCCTCTATGACGCCGGCCAAGAATAGTAGGCGGAGTTGCACCTATCGCTCGACGCGCCGAGCGCCGATATAGCGGCGGTGGAAATAAGGGTGGTCGAGTGGGGTAATGGTCGCACCGGTGCTCACGCCCACATGGGCAAAGTGCCCTTTGCTAAGGTAAATTCCGACGTGGGAGACGCCCGGTCCTGAGGAGGTATTCCTGAAGAAAACCAGATCCCCTGGTATGAGGTCTTGCCGTCGGCTGACGGGGCGGCCGACGCGGTATATCTGCTTGGTGGTGCGAGGCAATTCGATGCCATACGTCTTGCGGAAAACGGCGCGGGCAAAGGCCGAGCAGTCCATGCCAGCGCGGGTGGTGCCGCCCCATCTGTAGGGGACGCCGAGATAGCCTTTGACGACGCGCGCGAGACGGCTGGGGCTGGCGCGGCGGCGTTCTTTGAGTTCACGCACCACGCTTTTGCTGTCCGAATCCTTGGAGTCGGCCGTGTAACGCGGTGCCGAGCGGATTGAGCAGCTACAGGTGGCCAGCAGGCACAAGAGGATAAAGAGGCGCAACATCAGGACCCGTTATCACGAGTAGGAGAAAAACCCCCGACCCGTCTTGCGGCCCAAGGTGCCCTGCGCGACCATCTCGCGCAGCAGGGGACAGGGGCGGTATTTGGAACTGTCTAGGCGCTGCGCAAACGATTCGAGGATATCCAAGGTTACGTCGAGTCCGACGTAGTCGGCCAAGGCCAGCGGCCCGATGGGATGGCTCGCTCCCAGTACGATCACTCGGTCGATGTCTGCGGCGCTGGCCACGCCTTCGGCGAGGGCGTAGATGGCCTCATTGATCATGGGAAAGAGGATGCGGTTGACCGCAAAACCGGGACTGTTGGCGACCGCCACGGGCGTCTTGCCTAGGTCTTGGGCCAAGGCCATGACCGCGGTAAAGGTCTCGTCCGAGGTTGCGGTTGCACGCACTACCTCAACCAGAGGCATGGTCGGGGGCGGGTTGAAGAAGTGCATGCCAACTACTTTGTCCGGCCGCTCGGACGCGGTGGCGAGCGCGTCGATGTCCAAGCCGGAGGTGTTGCTGGCGAGGATGGCCTCTGGCTTGGCACATTGTCCGAGTTCGGCAAAGACAGCGAGCTTGAGGTCTAGGCGTTCGGGCACAGCTTCGACGACCATGTCGGCGGTGCCTACGGCAGCGAGCTGGTCGATACCCTGCAGCGCGTCGATGGCCGCTTCGCTGGCGGCCGGTTCTAATCGACCTTTGGCAGCTTGTTGGCGCAGGCGTGCGGCGATGGAGGCGAGGCTCTGTTCGCGGGCGCAGGGGTCTGCGTCGTAGAGCAGGACTTCCCTGCTGGCTTGGGCCAAAACTTGGGCAATGCCGCTCCCCATAGTACCAGCCCCAATGACGGCAATGCGTTTGAGATTCATATCGTCTTTCAGAGGTGTGTTACCCAATAATCGCAAGCGGTGCGTAGGGGCGGTTTGCAAACCGCCCCCTACTAATATATTGCGGGAGCCAAGAGATCGCCTAGATTGATTGCCGCGCCGCTGAGGTAAAATATAAAAAGCTGAGGAAAATTAATGGCAGCAGAGCAAGGAAAACTGAGGAGCGCCGACTGGTTTGGACGCGAGGACAAAGGCGGCTTCATCCACCGCAGTTGGATGAAGCGCGGCCTGCCTGAGCACGAATTCGACGGCCGCCCGGTCATCGGCATCTGCAACACCTGGTCCGAACTAACGCCGTGCAATATTCACTTCCGCGATTTGGCCGAAGCCGTCAAGCGCGGCGTGTACGAAGCTGGAGGATTGCCCGTGGAATTCCCGGTCACTTCGCTGGGCGAGCCTATCATGCGCCCTACTACCATGCTCTTCCGCAACTTGGCGAGCATGGACGTGGAGGAGTGCATTCGCGCCAACCCGGTTGACGGCGTGGTGCTGCTGACCGGATGCGACAAGACCACGCCAGCGTGTTTGATGGGCGCGGCCAGCGTTGATCTGCCGACGATTGTCGTGCCCGGTGGTCCCATGCTCAACGGCAAGTACCGCGGCGGCGATATTGGTTCGGGAACGGACGTGTGGAAGTTCAGCGAGGATTTTCGCGCTGGGAAGATGACGCGCGAGGAGTTCGGACTGGCCGAGGACGGCATGACGCGCTCGGATGGGCACTGCATGACGATGGGCACGGCATCGACGATGGCCTGTATGGTCGAGGCGCTCGGCATGACCTTGCCGGGTGGTGCGGCGGTCCCGGCCCCGGACTCGCGGCGCAAGGTGCTGGCACACTTAGCGGGATCGCGCATCGTCGAGATGGTGCGCGAAGACCTCAAGATGTCCACCATTCTCGGGCGCGCGGCCTTTGAGAATGCCATCAAGGTCAACGCGGCCATCGGCGGTTCGACCAACTGCGTCGTCCACTTGCTGGCCCTCGCCGGGCGCGTCGGCGTCGAGTTGTCCTTGGACGACTTCGACCGCCTCGGCAGCGAGTTGCCGCTGTTGGTCAATTTGATGCCAGCGGGCAAGTATTTGATGGAGGATTTCTACTACGCCGGTGGCTTGCCGGTGGTAATCCAAGAGTTGAAGGACGTATTGCATCTGGATGCTTTGACGGCGACGAGCAAGTCGCTCGGCGAGAATGTCGAAGGGGCGGTCTGCTACAATCGCGACGTGATTGTGCCGCTGGACGCGCCGCTGATCGAGGCCGCGGGCTTGGCCGTGCTCTGGGGCAATCTCTGCGCGGATGGAGCGATCATCAAGCCGTCGGCCGCCTCGCCCGAACTGATGCAGCACCGCGGCCGCGCGGTGGTCTTTGAGACGATTGAGGACTATCACCAACGGATCGACAGCCCCGATTTGGACGTGGACGAGTCGAGCGTATTGGTGCTGCAAAACGTTGGACCGGTCGGCTATCCGGGCATGGCCGAGGTCGGCAATATGGGCTTGCCGAAAAAGCTGCTGGAAAAGGGCGTTCGGGACATGGTGCGCATTTCCGATGGCCGCATGAGCGGCACGGCTTACGGCACCGTCGTTCTGCACGTGGCACCCGAGGCGGCCATTGGCGGCTCGCTGGCACTGGTGCGCGACGGCGATATGATCGAGCTCGATGTGGTAGGACGGCGGCTGCACCTAGACGTGTCGGATGAGGAACTGGCGCGCCGCCGGGCGGCTTGGCAGCCTCCTACACCCCACGATACCCGGGGCTATGTCAGCCTCTATATCGACCACGTGATGCAGGCCGACAAAGGAGTTGACTTCGACTTCTTGGTCGGCAAGTCCAGTGCCGTTGTAACGCGCGAGGCCCACTAACGAAAGGACTAGACAGTGAAGATTGCCAAGATCGAACAGTTTTTCCCGCGCCAGCGCATGCGCTTGGTCAAAATTACTACGGACGATGGTATCGTCGGCTGGGGGGAAACCACGCTGGAGGGCAAGCCCAAGAGCACTTGGGCGGCGGTGGAAGAGCTGGCCGAGTACTTCGTCGGCAAGGACCCGCTCCGCATTGAACACCACTGGCAGCACGTCTATCGCTCGGCCTTTTTCCGCGGCGGCAATGTGCTGATGAGCGCGCTGTCGGGCATTGATCAGGCACTGTGGGACATCGCCGGCAAGCACTACAACGTCCCCGCTTATATGCTTTTGGGCGGTGCGGTGCGCGACCGGATTCGCGTGTACGCACACTGGGGAGTCCACGGCCAAAGCGACGAGGCACTAGCCGCGGCGCGGGAGCGGCTCGATATGCTGCTGGCCAAAGGCTACACGGCCTTTAAGGCAGGGCCGGGGGGTACGTGGCGCGCTCACGAGCCTCCGGCGCGAATCGACGCCTTTGTCAAAGACGCCTATACCATGCGCGAATGGGTCGGCGACGAGGTAGAGCTGTGTTTCGACTTCCACGGCAAGATGACGCCAGGGCTGGCGATTGAGGTGTGTGGCCAGCTTGCGGGGATGCGGCCGATGTTCGTCGAAGAGCCGATTCCGCAGGAGAATGTCGATGCGCTGAAGGAGGTCTCCGACCACGTGCCGTTCCCCATTGCCACGGGCGAGCGCTTGCTCTCGCGCTGGGAGTTCCGGGAGATTTTTGAAAAGCAGGCCGTCTCCTATATCCAACCCGACGGCTCGCACGCGGGCGGGATCACCGAGTTGAAAAAGATCGCCAATATGGCCGAGGTCTATTATATCCACATCATGCCGCACTGCGCCATCGGCCCGGTGGCCTTTTCTGCATGTATGCAGGTCGATGCGGTAGTGCCTAATTTCCTCGTGCAGGAACAGATTGACGCGGGGTTGGGCGAGGGGTTGCTTGTAGAACCTTGGCAGGTAATTGACGGCCACGTCGAATTGCCGACCAAGCCGGGGTTGGGGTTTGACCTGATCGAGTCCGAGGTAAAAAAGACGATGGAGTACTCAGAGGAATTGGGCGGCGAACTCTACTATGAAAACGACGGCAGCGTCGCGGATTGGTAGCGTTGCCGTGCGCCGCCGTGCGTTTGAGAGAGTTGGTGGAAAAGGCGTCCAGCACCTATAATTTTACCCTCCCCTTCACTTTTCACTTAGAAGTAGAAGCTTTTGGATTATTCGGAGTACTTTGCAAGAAAACAACCGGTTGTCTTGTTTGCTAGTTGCAAGAAAGCAACAGTTTGCCTTCTTCAATAGCTTCCTAGGGAGCATACTCACAGGAGATTTTATGCACGCTGTTATCGCCGTTGTCGTTGGGCTGATGGTATCGACCCCATTGGTTGCCGAGTCACTTGTGGAAGGCTGGGTGCGCCAGTCTTCGGGCGAACCGGTCGAAGCCGCTCAAGTGCGGGTGTTCGATTGGACGGATTTGCGGCGTGGGGCCGTGGCGCAGGCGACGACCGATCAGTCGGGGTATTTCGCGCTGCCGCTAGCGTCGTTGGGTGGTTCGGTGCTGCCTAAGGCGTGGACGCTGGGACAGAATTATCCCAATCCGTTCAATCCATCGACGATCATTCCCTATCAGGTGCCGACGGCGGCTCGGGTGCGGTTGGAGGTGTTCAATGTGCTGGGGCAGCGGGTTGCCACGTTAGTCGATGAAGAGCGTCTGGCGGGCGTTCACACGGCGGTGTGGGATGCTACGGATGCGGCGGGTCGAGCGGTGGGTGCGGGTGTGTATTTCTATCGGCTCCGCAGCGCGGGGCAGCCGACGTTGACGCGGCGGATGGTGCTGCTTGACGGGCAAGCCGGGCAGGCGGCGGCGAGTGTTGCGCTGCCACAGGCGCAGGAGACAGCCCCAGCGGCGGGGGGGGTGTATGGATTGGCCGTGACGGGCGCGGGGTTGGTTACCTATGTAGATGCGTCCTTTGGGGTTCGGTCGGGGATGGCTGCGGTGGAGGTGGTCGTTGACGCGGTGGTGGGATTGCCGCGTGGCAAGGCGTTGACCGACCAGGTGTTGGGCGATGTCAACGGCGATGGTCAAGTCACGTTAGACGATGCGCTGCTGGTGATGACGTATGTCGTCAATGGGTCTGTTGTACTTCCCGCCAATGGGGACATCTCTTTGGGCGATGTCAACGGCGATGGTCAAGTCACGTTAGACGATGCGCTGCTGGTGATGACGTATGTCGTCAATCCGGCTGATGGGTCGCTGCCGGTGGGGATTGGGCAAACGGTGTCTGGCAGCGGTGGGGACTGGGTCGCTGGGGCCATACGCCGCCTGACCGACCACTCGGCCAGGGACTATTCTCCCTCTTGGTCTCCTGATGGCCGCCACATTGCCTTCTACTCCGACCGGGACGGCAATAGGCAGATTTACGTGATGGATTCGGATGGTAGCAACCTTCGCCGCCTGACCGACCACTGGGCCGACGACTATTCTCCCTCTTGGTCTCCTGATGGCCGCCACATTGCTTTCTTCTCCGACCGGGACGACAACCGGGAGATTTACGTGATGGATTCGGATGGTAGCAACCTCCGCAACCTGACCAACCACTCGGCCTGGGACGGGCTTCCCTCTTGGTCTCCAGATAGCCGCCATATCGTCTTCACGTCCCAACGCGACGACAACTATGATATTTACGTGATAGGTTCGGATGGTAGCAACCTCCGCCGCCTGACCGACCACTGGGCCGCCGACGGGTATCCCTCTTGGTCTCCTGATGGCCGCCACATCGCCTTCCGGTCCTATCGTGACGGCAACCGGGAGATTTACGTGATGGGTTCGGATGGTAGCAACCTCCGCCGCCTGACCGACCACTCGGACGACGACTCTTCTCCGTCGTGGTCACCCGATGGTCGTCACATCGCCTTCGAGTCCCGACGCGACGGCAACTGGGAGATTTACGTGATGGACTCGGATGGTAGCAATCCCCGCCGCCTGACCGACCACTGGGCCGACGACTTTTCTCCGTCGTGGTCACCTGATGGCCGTCACCTCGCCTTCGGGTCCAACCGCGTCGGCAACGCTGAGATTTACGTGATGGAGCTTAGTCAGGAAGGCGGCGGGGGAACGCCTCTCGATGACGGCGATAGCCCCGCGACGGCGATACCTCTCGCAGTAGGCGCGTCCCTTGAGGGCGAGCTATCGGCCGGCGATAGCGATTACTTCCGCGTAATCGTCAGTAACGCGGGGACGCTTACGGCCTCGACGACGGGCTCCACGGATACCTATGGCTTCATAGAAGATAGTTCGGGCAGCGTCCTAAACGAGAATGACGATGGCGGCGAGGGCCGCAACTTCCGCGTGTCGGTAGCCGTGGAGCCGGGCACTTACTACATCCGGGTGCGCGGCTTTGATTCTTCCATCACCGGCGCTTACACGCTGACGCTTCAGATGGAAGAAGATTCGACAGGCAGCGGGGGGGACTGGGTTGCTGGGGCCATACGCCGCCTGACCGACCACTCGGCCGGGGACTATTCTCCCTCTTGGTCTCCGGATGGCCGCCACATCGCCTTCTACTCCAACCGGGACGGCAATAGGCAGGTTTACGTGATGGATTCGGATGGTAGCAACCTTCGCCGCCTGACCCATCACTCGGACAGGGATTGGGGCCCCTCTTGGTCTCCTGATGGCCGCCACATTGCTTTCTTCTCCGACCGGGACGACAACCGGGAGATTTACGTGATGGATTCGGATGGTAGCAACCTCCGCAACCTGACCAACCACTCGGCCTGGGACGGGCTTCCCTCTTGGTCTCCGGATAGCCGCCATATCGTCTTCACGTCCCAACGCGACGACAACTATGATATTTACGTGATAGGTTCGGATGGTAGCAACCTCCGCCGCCTGACCGACCACTCGGCCGCTGACGGGTATCCCTCTTGGTCTCCTGATGGCCGCCACATCGCCTTCGTGTCTCAGCGCGCCGGCAACCAAGATATTTACGTGATAGGTTCGGATGGTAGCAACCTCCGCCGCCTGACCGACCACTCGGCCGACGACTCTTCTCCGTCGTGGTCACCCGATGGCCGTCACCTCGCCTTCTCGTCCGAGCGCGCCGGCAACTGGGAGATTTACGTGATGGGTTCGGATGGGAGCAACCTCCGCCGCCTGACCGATAACTCAGCCGGGGACTTTTCTCCGTCGTGGTCACCTGATGGCCGTCACCTCGCCTTCGGGTCCGAGCGCGCCGGCAACAATGAGATTTACGTGATGGAGCTTAGTCAGGAAGGCGGCGAGGGAACGCCTCTCGATGACGGCGATAGCCCCGCAACGGGTATACCCCTCGCGGTAGGCGAGTCTATCGAGATTGAGAGCGAGCTACCGGCCGGTGGTGCTTGGCACTTCGAAGTAACCGTGACTTCCGCAGGACGGCTTATTGCCTCGACGACCGGCTCCACGGACACCTATGGCGTCATAGAAGATAGTTCAGGCAACGTCCTCCACGAGGATGACGATGGCGGCGAGGGCCGCAACTTCCGCGTGTCGGCGGTCGTAGAGCCGGGCACCTACTACATCCGGGTGCGCGGCTTTGACGATTCTATCACCGGCGCTTTCACGCTGACGATTCAGATGGAAGCAGAGTGAAAACGACGCCAGCGTCGCAGGCTGGTAGCTTCACGTAGGGATATCTACAGGGGATTTTTATGCACGCTGTTCTCGCCGTTTTGGTCGGGCTGATGGTATCGTCTCCGTTGGTTGCCGAGCCGCTGGTGGAAGGCTGGGTGCGCCGGTCTTCGGGCGAACCGGTCGAAGCTGCCCAAGTCCTAATGTTCGATTGGACGGATTTGCGGCGCGGCGCGGTGGCGCAGGCGACCACCGATGCGGCAGGGTATTTCGCACTGCCGCTTAAGTCGTTGGGTGGTTCGGTGCTGCCGCAGAAGTGGACGCTGGGACAGAATTATCCCAATCCGTTCAATCCATCGACGATCATTCCCTATCAGGTGCCGACGGCGGCTCGGGTGCGGTTGGAGGTGTTCAATGTGCTGGGGCAGCGGGTTGCCACGTTAGTCGATGAAGCGCGTCCGGCGGGCGCTCACACGGCGGTGTGGGATGCTACGGATGCGGCGGGTCGAGCGGTGGGTGCGGGTGTGTATTTCTATCGGCTCCGCAGCGCGGGGCAGCCGACGTTGACGCGGCGGGTGGTGCTGCTTGACGGGCAAGCCGGGCAGGCGGCGAGTGTTGCGCTGCCACAGGCGCAGGAGACAGCCCCAGCGGCGGAGGGGGTGTATGGATTGGCCGTGACGGGCGCGGGTTTGGTCACCTACGTGGATGCGTCCTTTGGGGTTCGGTCGGGGATGGCTGCGGTGGAGGTGGTCGTTGACGCGGTGGCGGGGCTGCCGCGTGGCAAGGCGTTGACCGGCGGGGTGTTAGGCGATGTCAACGGCGATGGACAAGTCAATCTGGCCGATGCACTGCTGATTACGACGTATGTCGTCAATGGGTCTGTTGAGCTTCCCTCTTGGTCTCCGGATAGCCGCCATATCGTCTTCACGTCCCAACGCGACGACAACTATGATATTTACGTGATAGGTTCGGATGGTAGCAACCCCCTCCGCCTGACCGACTATCCCGAATCCTTGTGGTCTCCGTCGGGCCGTCACATCGCCTTCGCGTCTGGTCGCGGTATTTACGTGATGGAACTTAGTAGATAGGCAGCAATGGAACGCCTCTCGATGACGGCGGATAATCCCGCGATGGCGACCCTCGTCGCGGTAGGCGAGCCTGTTGAGTTTGCATCGCGGTTTTAAGAAGTGCAAAGATATTTGTGGTTTTGTGATACAGGTATAGAACGCCGTCGGACAGACTGCACAAGGCGATAGTAAGGGCAGGCGATGGGGGAGGTTGTTAAACCATGAGCTTCCGGTTAGGATGGTTACATGCAATATGAGCTATTAGCCCCGCACAAGGTCTAACGAAAGGGAAAATCAATTATGTCGCTGAAATATCTGACTATAGCTATAATTTCGTCCGCCTTCCTCCTATCATGTGACCGCTCTCCCATGGCACCCGAGGACGATCTCATCGGCACTTGGGGTCTGTTCAAAGCGAGGGAGGGTAGCAGCGTCATCGATGGGGTCATAGTCTTGCGTGCAGACGGTACCTTAAGTCTGTCGCTTGAAGCGGAAGGATTCTTCGGACCCCAGTCAATCAAGGATACGGGGGTGTGGGCGATCTCTGAGGACAAAATCGTAGTTACTCTTAATGGTACCTCTACGCGGAATGAGTCTCATAGATATACCCTTCGAGGAGATCGTCTGACGTTTTTCTACGACGATGGCTCCACGGAGATTTGGGAACGTCGTAAGTAGCGCGGGAGGCTTATGGCCTCCGATGGCCACATTGAGCTGTCGACCAAGCCGGGGTTGGGGTTTGACCTGATCGAGTCCGACGAGGAAAAGACGAAGGAGTTTCGCTTGATGCTGGACAACCTCGCCATCGTCGCCGAGGACTTATAACAACTAAAAGCTGCGTACCATCAGTTCCTAGTTCCAAAGGCCGCCGGATTCCAACCCCAGCGGCTTTTGTATGTTGTGGCACCCTGCCTTGACATCCCGGTGCGTATCGTGGAACGTTGGTAGGGTATGGTCGATTTTGATATTGTTTCCAAGTATTTGATGTATCACTATCCCGACGATTTCGCCCGCTTTGCCCTTGGTCGCGACGAAAGCCGATTGTCTCGCCGGCATGTCGCTGCTGAGCGGGTTGGTGTATGCGCGAGAAACCGTTTCTGCCATTTTCTTCAAGGAGGGCCTAATGGATATTATCCGCGAATCACCCGTTGCCCAGTACCTGACCCAACAAGGCATTGAGCAAGGGGGCCGAGAACGCGCCATTGAAGATTTGCTCGACGTGCTGGAGGTTCGCTTTGCGCTCGGCGCGGCGGATCCGTTGGCCTCTCGCATACGGGACATCGAGGATTTGCAGCGTCTCAAGCAGTTGCATCGGGCGGCGATCCAAGTAGAAAGTCTGGAGGCATTCCGGTCCCTCCTAGACGCCGACGAGTAGGGCCGTCACAGCGATTACGGTTGCCGTGCGTCGCCATGCGTTTGAGAAGCTGGTGGAAAGGGCCCTCCAGCGCCTGCCGGAGGAGTTCCGCCAGTCGCTGGACAACCTAGCCATCGTCGTCGAGGATTGGCCCGACCCCGAGATGGTCGAGGAGATAACCGGCGATCCAGAAGAAGTGCTCTACGGGCTTTTCTCCGGCACGCCTCTGCCCGAGCGCCGCCTCGAAGACAGCGGCGACCTGCCGCCGATAATCGCGCTCTATCAGGGGCCTTTGGAGGAGGATTTTCCCGATCAGGGCGAACTGGCGCGGGAGGTGGAGACCACCTTGGTACACGAGCTGGCGCACTTTATGGGCTTTGACGAAGACGCCGTTAGAAAATACGGCTATGAATAGCACGGATTTGCAAAAGGCCCTCGACGAGCGCGATTTAGACGCCTTGACGACCCTGCTGCGCCAGCACCCGCATCTGGTGCACCAGCGCGTCGAATGCGCGAACGGGCAGAGCTATACCCCTTTGCAGTACGCTGCCCGCGTTGACGCTAGCTTGGACGCCATGCGCCTGTTGGTCGAATTCGGTGCCGATGTGAGCGAATTGAACGAAGCGCTCTTTGGATGCTGTGAAAATCACAATCTGGAGCATATGCAGCGCCTACTGAAGCTAGGCGTCCATCCCGATGAGGCGTACAACGAAGGTTGGGACTGCCGCGTCCTCTACGGGCTTTTGCAGACGTATCACCGCTCGCCTCCCGCTCACCTGCACGCCTGCGTCGAAGCGCTGGTAGAAGCAGGGGCTACCTTTGAGGACGGGCCGACGATGGATATCCACCGAGGCCGGCTCGACCAGTTAGAGCAGCGCCTCGATCGCTGCCCAGACTTAGTCGAGGCGCGCTTTTGGCTCGACTATGGCGACCATCTCACGTTGCGGGGCGTCACCCTCCTGCACGTGGCGGTCGAATATCACGAATTAGATGCCGTAAACCTGCTGCTGAGGCGCGGTGCCGAGTTGAATGCCCGCGCTGAGATCGGTCGCAACGGCGTGGGCGGCCAAACGCCCCTCTTCCACGCCATTGGTGCCAACCAGGGAACGGGCTGGGAGATCTTCGAGTACCTGTTGGATAAAGGGGCGGACTTGACGGTTAGAGCTCGCATCCAGCGCAACCCAGCAGATGACGACAAAGTGATGGACTGCATTCACAAAGGGCAGGACCACTTTTTCCCCGAGGTCGAAGAACTCACGCCGCTAGGCTATGCCCTGCGCCACGAATCCGGCCCGGCTTGGCGCGCCACCTCGCGCGAAGTGGCCCGGCTGCGGGCACTACAGACCCCGACGTAATCTCGCTGTGCCTAGGCTGTTGCTCCTAACGGCGATATGATTTAATTTTTTTTGTCCTTCGCAACACACCATTTATCCAAGTAGCTTTTCCTGTGAATGTACCTAACCACGACATATTAATAGTAGGCGGCGGGGGTGCAGGTCTGCGGGCGGCGATTGCCGCCGTCGAGCTCGATCCGAACCTCAGCGTCGGCTTGGTGTCCAAAGTGTACCCCATGCGTAGCCACACGGTGTCAGCCGAGGGCGGCTCCGCAGCGGTGCTACGCGACGACGACAGCTTCGACTCCCATGCCTTCGATACCATCAAGGGCAGCGACTTTCTCGCCGACCAAGACGTAGTTGAGGTCTTCGTCGAGGAGGCCCGCGACGAGCTGATTCAATTGGAGCATTGGGGCTGCCCTTGGAGCCGCGACGACGACGGCCGGATCAGCGTGCGCGCTTTCGGCGGCATGTCGGTCAAGCGCACCCTGTACGCGGCCGACAAGACCGGCTTCCACATGCTACACGCCCTGTTCCAGACTTCGCTCCAATACGACCGCATCCATCGCTACGACGAGTGGTTTGGCACTCGGCTGCTGCTCGACGACAACGGCGCGGCCTGCGGCGTGGCAGCGATTAACGTGCGCTCCGGTGCCATGCAGGCGATTCCCGCCAAGGCCGTGATCATCTGCACGGGCGGCGGCGGGCGCATTTTTCCCTTTACGACCAATGCCGCGATCAAGACCGGCGATGGCATGTCCATGGCCTACCGAGCGGGCTGTCCACTCAAGGACATGGAATTTGTCCAGTACCATCCCACCGGGCTGCCGGGTACGGGCATTCTGATGACCGAGGCATCGCGCGGCGAGGGCGGTTACCTGATCAACAACAAGGGCGACCGCTACCTCAGCGAGTACCTGCCCGACAAGATGGAGTTGGGCCCGCGCGACATGGTTTCGCGGGCGTTCGTCCACGAGGAGCGCGCCGGTCGGGTTTTTTCCGGCCCATACGGCACCTACGTCCATCTCGATTTGCGGCACTTGGGCGAAAAGAAAATCGACGAGCGCATCCCTTTCGTGCGCGAGCTGACCAAAAACTACGTGGGCATCGATCCCGTGTACGAGCCGGTGCCCGTGCGCCCGGTGGTCCACTACATGATGGGCGGCATTCACACCGACATTACCACGGCGACGCCGATTCCGGGTCTGTACGCGGCCGGGGAAACAGCCTGTGTCACCATCAACGGAGCCAATCGCCTCGGCTCCAACTCGCTGTCCGAGCTTTTGGTCTTCGGCGCGCGGGCCGGCCGCTATGCCGCCGAGTACGCCTCGGAGGTCAATTCACCGTCGCACGACAGCTTGGAGCAGATGGCTGCCGACGAGTGGCAGCGGATTGAACAGGCGTTTTTCAAAAACGAAGGCAGCGAGCGCATTGCCGACATTCGCACGGATCTGCAGAAAACGATGGAGCAAGGGGCGGGCATTTACCGCGAACAGGAAAGCCTAGCGGCGACCTGCGCCGAGTTGCCCAAGCTCAAGGAACGCTACGCTCGCGTCCAAGTTGACGACAGTTCGTCGGTCTTCAATACCGAATTGACCGCTGCGTTGGAATTGGGCTCACTGCTCGATGTGGCCGAGACCGTGGCCCATTCGGCGCTGTTGCGCCAGGAGTCTCGCGGCTCGCATTCGCGCATGGACTACGAAGAGCGCGACGACGAAAATTTTCTCTGCCACTCCTTGGCGTATCGCACGGAAGACGCGCCGCGCATTGAATACCAAGACGTCGTCATCACCCGCTGGCAGCCCCAAGAGCGCACCTACTGATTGAGAGGAGCTATGAGCGACAAGACCATTGGCATCCGGGTGACCCGCTTCCGACCCGAGCAGGAGGACGCACCCACTGAGCAGGTGTACGAGGTTCCCTATCAGGACGATTGGGTCGTCCTCGACGCGCTCAACTACATCAAGGACCACATTGACGGCACTCTTTCGTACCGCTGGTCGTGCCGCATGGGCGTGTGCGGCTCCTGCGGTATGATGGTCAACGGTGAGCCCAAGTTGACCTGCGCGGCTTTTCTTAAGGACTACTATCCAAACGAACTGGTGGTCCAGCCCCTCGCCCACTTCCCAATTGTCCGCGACTTGGTCGTCGATATAGACGATTTCATGGAAAAGCTCAAGGCGGTCCAGCCGTGGATCATTCGCGAGGAAGAAAAGCCGGTCGCCGAAGGAGAGTATTTGCAGTCGCCCGCCGAGCTAAAGGAGTTCAAGCAGTTTAGTCAGTGCATCAACTGCCTGCTGTGCTACGCGGCGTGTCCCGTCTATGGGCTAGAAGACGTCTTCGTCGGCCCCGCGGCCCTTGCGCTGTCCTACCGCTACAATCTCGACTCGCGCGACGAAGGCTACGCCCAGCGCACGGTCGTCGCCGCTAGTAGTGAGGGTATCTGGGAATGCACCTTTATCGGTGAGTGCTCGGTGGTTTGTCCCAAGGACGTGGACCCGGCCGCGGCCATTCAACGCACCAAGGTCGAGACCACGACCAACTGGTTCAAATCCTTTCTCATGCCTTGGGGGAACAAATGAGCCAGTCGTACGAAACCTACAAGCCAAAGCTATCGGCGACTTGGTGGCTGAAAAGTCGTAACTACTTCCTGTTTATGATGCGCGAATTGAGCAGCGTCTTCGTCGCCGCCTTCGTCATCCTCTTCCTCTACCAGCTCTTTGCACTGGCCGAGGGGCCGGAAGCGTATGCGGCTTGTCGCTCCACGCTGATGGCGCCGGGGTTTGTGGTCTTTTACGCGGTGGCGTTTGTCTTTGCGCTCTACCACACGATTACTTGGCTGGGGGTAATGGGTCGGGTCCAAGTCGTGCGGATGGGCGCGTTCACCGTGCCGCCCAAATTGGTGACGGCTGGTGCCTTCGTCGGGTTTTTCCTCGTGTCGGCAGCCGTCGGCTACATTTTCCTGTACGCGCTAGCGCTATGAGCTACAAACAAGACAAAACCGAACCTTTTTGGTGGGGTCTGTTTTCCGCTGGCGGCGTGGTAGCCGCCATGCTGATCCCCGTGCTAATCTACTTCGTTGGACTGGCCGAGCCGCTGGGCTCAGTCGGCGCGGAAGTGAGTCGATACGAGGCCATGCGTGCGTTGCTCAGCCACCCGCTGGCCAAAGTGGTCTTTTTCGTCGTAGCCGTCCTACCGCTCTACCACGCGGCGCACCGCATCCGCTTCATGCTCCACGAGTTTGGGGTGCGGAAGTTGATCCTTCCCATTCACTACTTCTGCTACGGCGGTGCCTTAGTCGGCACGGGGCTGGCGGCTTACATCCTCTTTTATCTGCTTTAACCGTCGGCCCCAATGGGTGCCATAAAAGGAAAAACGTCGATGCCTGTAGGAGACAAAAACGCTGTAATCGCCGGTTGTGGAATGCATCACGTGGCCGTGCAGACGCGCGACTGGGAAACTTCGCTGGGCTTTTACCGCGATGTGCTGGGCATGGAAGTCGTCGCCGAATTTGGTTCGCCCGAGCGCAAGATAGTGCTTTTGGACGCGGGCGACGGAAGCCACCTCGAACTCTTCGCTCCCACGACCGAATCACCCGCACCTGAAGCCGAGAGCCCCAACGATCCGATGACGCATTTTGCCTTGGCAGTCACAGACGCGCGCGCCGCCACGGAGCGGGTGCGGGCGGCCGGATGTGAGATCACGGTCGAACCCAAAGATCTGACGCTGGACAGGCTGAACGTGACGGTCGCCTTTTTCAAAGGACCCAACGGCGAAATCGTGGAGTTTTTCCAGACTCACTAGGCTAGCTGAGTTGGCATAAAAAAAGCGCGGGTGCCCAAGGGCCCCGCGCTTTTCGCGTTTGTCGGAGAGATTATTCCGGAGGTTCGGGTCGTTCGGGTTCCGGTTCCGGTGCGGGGGCCGAGGCCGAGCCGATGACGACTACATCTCGGGCTTGGAGGCCCTTGGGGCTAGCGACGGTTTCAAATTCCACCTGCTGACCTTCTTCTAGGGAGCGGAAACCATCGCCGCGAATCGCGCTGTAATGGACGAAGACGTCGTCTTGTCCTTCGCGCTGAATAAAACCAAACCCCTTGGAACTATCGAACCATTTGACGGATCCACTTTGACGTTCGGACATGATGAAGGTTACCTCCCTTCGATTGCTAATGGCGTTGAACTAAGCGTTCCAAGCTGGGCTTAAGGCAGAGTTGGCGACAAAAAGGCCTTAACGCGGGCTGTGCCCACCGGGTCCGCGTCCACCGGGTCCACGTCCACCGGGTCCGCGTCCACCGGCCCCGCGTGCGCCAGTCCCGGTCCCGCGCGCACCGCGGACGAAGCCAACCTCGGCCATGCGAATGGCCTTCTGCTGCCGGCGGATGCTCTTTTGGCGGTTGATCTTCTTCTGGACCGAAGGTTTAGTATAAAACCGCCGCTTCTTCAAGTCGCGCAATAAGCCGGCTTTGCGCGTTTTGGACGTAAAGCGCCGCAGCGCCTTTTCAAAAGGTTCGTCCGATCGGACCTCGACGCTGAAATTGCTCATATGCTGCTCCTGACCCTTGATTTTCAGGTTCTCGCGTAAGAAAATGTATATTCTACGCTATGGGTTGCTCTTAGTCAAGAGCCATCTTAGCGGCCGTGCTGGCTACAAAGTAGTTGCGATTTTGCACAGATGGCCTTTTTTTTTAAGAAGACTCCCCTATTAGAGAGAAGTCGTGCTTTGCCGTTCGACTTCCATACTTCCTCTATTATTCTCATAAAGGAGATGCTATGGCCTTTTCGCATACGAATTCCAAGGGGGTCGCATATATTCTGCATTCCCGGACCACGACCCTCAAAAACGGGAACTCGCAGACGATTTACTTCTTTGCTAAAACCGAGAAGGAAGGAGCTCTCGACGCGGTGCCGGCTGGCTATCAGGTGTCTGAGAGCAAAAACGGTCTGCCAGTGCTAAAGCGCAGCTAAGTAAGCCGCGTAAGCCGCTTCGGTTACGCCTCGTTCAGGCCGGTGCCTTTTCTCGATCTTCCCCGTCGAGAAAAAGAACCGGCCTTTTTTATTGGTTGCCAAGAGGCCGTGCTGTCGCGCTTTTGCCGAGTATAGGGTTGTCCTATACTATGTGGCATGGAGCCAAAAACAGTAAGAGATCAGGCTGCGGCCAACTTGCAGCAACGGCTGGCTGCAACCCCCTACGTAGGCCGTGGCATTGTCATCGGCCGGGCCGTAGACGGGACTTGGATACAGGTTTACTGGATCGCAGGGCGCAGTGCCAACAGCCGCAACCGCATCTTCGTCGCCGAGGGCGATGTGCTGCGGACCGAAGCGGCCGATCCCGCCAAACTGAGCGATCCTACGCTCATTATTTACAATGCCATGCGCGTTTGCGCGCGGCGCAGCATTGTCTCCAATGGGGTACATACCGACGCCATATACGAGGGTTTTGCCGCCGGTCGCAGTTTGGCCGAGAGTTTGGCCGGCTGGCTACACGAGCCGGATTCGCCCAACTACACGCCGCGCATAGCGGGCTATGTTGATTTGGAGGCCGATGAAGCTTGGCTCGCCATCCTCAAGGCCAGTCCCTTTGACCCCGAGCGCAGCGAACGCCACTTCTTCCGCTTCGACTGCGTCGAGCCGGGCTACGGTTACGCCATCACCACGTACGACTCAGATGGCGACCCACTGCCGGCGTTTTCTGGAGTTCCCTACCTGTTGCCCCTCGCCGACGCACCCGCCCGCCTCTGGGAGGCGCTAGACCCTGAGCATCGGATCGCGCTGACGGTGCGCCGAATCGCGGCTGATGGCGCGATCGAAACCGAGATCATCAACCGCTATGAGGCAGTATAGCCTCTGTACGAGCGATGGCAGAGGAAAAGCGCGGCAGCGAACAGGGCCACGGCTACTGCCTGATGCAGCGAGGCCAAGGCCAAGGGCACGTGCGCGACGACCGTGCCGATCCCTAAGCCGATCTGCACCGCTACCAAGCAGAGGATTAGAACGGCCCCGGGTTGCAGGGCTGTGCGGCGGGCAGCCACCCACAGTGCTAGGGCCAGCCCGAAGACCGCAAAGGCGAAGAAGCGGTGTTGGAAGTGGACGGTAGTGGGATTGTCGAGCAGGTTTACCAGCGGCGGCTGCATAGACCACAAGCCGGCCGGCACCCACACCCCGAACATTTTGGGGAAGGTGTCCGACAGGTGTCCGGCCTTGAGCCCTGCGACTAGGCCGCCAGCGGCAATCTGGAGGCAGATGGCGGCAAACAGCCAAATGCAAAGGCGGCGCGCGGTGCGAGGCACCGACTGAGCCGCTGCCGCAGACGACAGATAGCCCAAGGCCTGCCAGAGACAAGCGGCCAAAAGGGCGAGGGCACAACAAAGGTGCAAGGTCAAGCGCAGGTGACTTACTTGGGGCCGGTCGTCTAGGCCGCTTTTGACCATCAGCCAGCCCACCAAGCCTTGGAGAGCGAAGAGCAGGCCGATGCCCAGATAGGCGGGTATGTGGGCGCGGGGAATGGCGCGGCGGCAGAGGAAATAGAGCAGGGGCACCACAAAGAGCAAGCCGGCTAGCCGACCGAGCAGGCGGTGGCCGAACTCCATGTAATAGATAAATTTGAATGCGTCCAACTCCATGCCATAGTTGACGAGCTGGTATTCGGGCGTCTGCCGGTACTTGGCGAATTCGCTTTCCCAAGCCGCAGCACTGAGCGGTGGCACGACACCAGTGACGACGTTCCACTCGACGATGGATAGACCCGAGCGAGTCAGGCGCACCCAGCCCCCGTACACTACGAGGACGACGATGAGGGCCGAGACAGCGAGGAGCCAGACGGCGAGTTGGCGATTGGTGGTCATGTGGCGGGATTTGAACAAATCATTCGTAGAAAATATCCCATGGCGATATATTGGCAACTTTTGCCGCGTCGCCGCACGCGATAGAAGGAGGTACGTGTGAAGCTAGCAAACAAAGATGCGTTGGTAACCGGCGGGTCCACCGGCATTGGCCGGGCCGCTGCCGAACTCTTCGCCCAAGAAGGTGCGCGCGTCCACATAATTGACTACAACCAAGCAGAGGGCCAAGCCGCGGTGGAGCAGATTGAGGCCGCGGGAGGCCAAGCGCATTTCTACGCCACGGACGTGCGCTTGGAAGAGAGCGTGGCCGCGTCGGTCGCGCAGATCAGGGAGCGCACCGACCATCTCGATGTGGCGGTTTTCGCGGCCGGGGTCTTGACGGGGGCGTTCAAGACGATTGAGGAGCTGTCAGAGGAGGATTGGGATGCGACGCTCGACACCAACCTGAAGGGCACCTTTCTCTCGGCCAAATACGTGTCGCCGCTTTTGGCGGCTGCCGGCCAATCCGTGCTGCTAATCATCGCCTCGGGCGCGGGCGTGCGGGGCGGTTCCTCGTCTTATGCTTATGCCGCGAGCAAGGCGGGTCAGCACGGGTTGCACTACAAGCTGGAAGGTGAGTTAGGCCCCAAAGGGGTGCGCTTGCACGTGATTTGCCCTGGGGGTATTGCCACGCCGCTGAAGCTGGAGAATATAGCGCAGGGGGCAGAGGCCGCAGGCCGCGATCCAGAGGAAGCAAAGCGGAACGCCGTGCTGGGGGACCCGATGGGGATAGCGCGGATTTTGGCGTTTTTGGCTTCCGAGGAAGGGTCTTACGTGCGGGGGACGGTGTTCACTCGGTAGCGTTAGGCACCTCCCAACGGCTGGGATCCATGCCGGGAGCCTCGGAGGCCATGTGCGGGGGCTTGTTGCCGCCGTCGTAGTCCCAGTGGCGCGTGTTGCGGTCGGCGAAGAGCGGGCGGATTTCGTTGGGCAAGGTCTGGAGGTCTTCCTCGCTCCAGGGGTTGATTCCGTCAACCGGCCCGGCCCAAGCGGGTCGGTAGGCGATGGCCAGCATTTCGCGCGGGTAGGTGCCGACGTTAGGGAAATTGCCGTGGAAGACGCGGTGGTGGATGAGCACGGCAGAACCGGCCTTGCAGGGAACCATGACTTCTTCGGGATGGGATTCGTAGCGCGTGTAGGGGTTGGCGTCGGCGTGCAGGCACAGGTGCGAGCGCGGCACTACGCGGAAAGGCGAGACCTCTGGGATGAGGTCGTCGAGATAGTAGAGCACTCGTATCAACACCGGGCAAGAGCCTTCAAAGCCGAAAATTTTGGACCCGTAGGGTTGCCCATCGGCGTGGAGGCTGATGCCGGGGTGGCCGGGTTCGGAGCGCGCATAGCCGTAGTGCATGAAGATCACTTCGTCGCCCAAAAGTTCGCGCAGGAACGCGAGCGTCGGTGGATGGCCGAGCAGGGCGGTGATTTCGCCGCCGTCGAATTGGATGTTGTTGCGGCCGCGCTGGCGTTCGCTGTAATCGACGGCTGTGGTCTCGAAGGTAGCGGTGATGGCTTTGAGGCGGGCGATGTGGTCGGCGTCGAGCAGGTCGGGCAGGACTAGGTAGCCTTCAACTTCGAGTTGGCGGATGCGCTGGCCAGTGGTGAGGGCCGACCAGTCGCGGTCGTCAATGCGGGGTGTGGCCATGGTTGTCCTCCTTGAGGGATGCTACTTGGAAGGATACGGCATTGAGCAGCCGCAATCAACGGCGTTGGCGTGGTCTCCGAAATCACATGCGATGTGAAAAAACTGGACGAGAACTACTTTGCCGAAGATGTGTAACGACGCGGCGGTAGAGCGTTCACAAAAATTACAGCACCTATGCAAACCACCGCTAAGCTGATATGTGGCCCTGCCCAGTCCATGGCGGGAATCGCGGATGAGTCGGTCGATTTGATCGTCACTTCGCCGCCCTATCCGATGGTGGAAATGTGGGATGAGATTTTCTCGTGCCAAGACTGTCGCATTGGGGAGCAACTGTCGCGCAGCAATGGACAAGCCGCTTTCGTGCTCATGCACGAATTGCTCGATGCGGTTTGGCTGGAGTGCGGCCGCGTCATGAAGCCGGGGGGCATTGCCTGCATCAACATTGGCGACGCCACCCGCACCTTGGATGGCGACTTCCAACTATACTCCAATCACTCCCGCATCCTCAGCAGCTTCCTCGGCCAAGGTTTTGCGGCTTTGCCCGATATACTCTGGCGCAAACAGACCAACGCCCCCAACAAATTTATGGGGTCTGGGATGCTGCCCGTAGGGGCGTATGTGACCTATGAGCACGAGTACATTCTCGTGCTTAGAAAAGGGCGGCGGCGAACATTCACAACGGTCGCAGAGAAAGCCAAGCGCCGCGAGAGCGCCTTCTTCTGGGAGGAGCGCAACGTCTGGTTCTCGGACGTGTGGCTCGATGTAAAGGGAACTTCGCAAGGGTTGGTCGATGCGCCGACCCGCGAGCGCAGCGCGGCCTTTCCGTTTGAATTGGCCTACCGGCTCATCTGCATGTTTTCCGTCAAAGAAGACGTGGTACTCGATCCGTTTGCGGGGACTGGAACGACGCTGGCAGCCGCCTTAACAGCGGGAAGAAACTCGCTCGGCGTGGAGATTGACGAGACATTGGTGCCGGTCGCGCAAAACTTGCTGCGCTCCACACCTCCTGCTGCCAACGAGTACAACCGCGCCCGACTGGCCCGGCACGCAGAGTGGGCCGCTGTGCGCATGGCAGAGCGCGGCCCGTTAAAATACGCGAGCCGCCATTACGGATTTCCGGTAATGACGGCTCAGGAACAGGATTTGTTGCTAAACGAAGTTACGGGAATTGCCGACGAGACCGACGGCAGGACGCTGGTGACTCAGTACAGCGAAAAACCTCAAGCGTACCAGCGCGAAAGCAAAACCGCCGCACCGCCCGAATCCCCACAGACGCTGCTGCCGCTAGAGTCCTAATCGGCGTTGCGTTCTTCCGCGCGCACCGCGCTCTGCAGCGCATCATAGGCTGCCTCGCAATCGGCGAGCGCCGCACTCTGCTCTTTGATCTGTTGGTTCAGCGCTTGCACTTGATCGTCGGTCACGGGGTCGGAACCGGCTTCGAGAAGCTGGTGGACCCGCGCTCCCAGATCCGCTTGGGTGCGGTGGAGCTGGTTTTTGGCCGCGGCGATATCGAGCCGGGCACGCGCTAAACGGGTCAGGTCGCCGGCTTTGTCGGCGGCCGCGGCTGCGCCTTCTTGCAGCCCTTTCACGAGATTGTTCCACAGGTTGTCCACTGAGACCTCGTATGGTTTAAGTGTCTGGTTCCGAGGCACGGCGCAGTTCGCGGAGGAGCGTCTCTTTGTTGGCCCGCGAGACTTGGCGGCCCTTGAGCTGAGCATCGGGTAGCTGGCGCACGAGTTGGCGCAGGCGGGCGACCGGCAAGTCCGCTAGTTCATCGGGGGGTGGCTGCGCTGGCGGGGGAGCTGCTTGAGGCTGGTGCAGGAGCAGGTTTTCTACGTCTAAATGGGGGGCGGGAATGACGCGGTGGCTAATCACTTGGCTGACCTTGAGCGCGGCTTCGACGCCGGCTTGCACCGCCACTTGGACAGCGGCAACCTCACCTCGAAAGTGCGTTGAAACCAGCCCGCCGCCGATGGGCTTGATGCCGAGGAGTTCGACCGGAGCGGATTTTACGGCTGCGTCGGCTGCTTCGATGACGCCGACGAGACCTCGGGTCTCAATCAGCCCTATGGCAGCCATTGGGCGCGCTTGGCTCGGCTAACGAATGTCGTCGATAGTGTGGGGGACGAGGGCCAAAAAGCGGGCGCGCTTGATGGCGCGGACGACGCGCGTCTGCTGCTTGCGCGTGGCACCGGTGCGCCGGGCCGATTCGATCTTGCCGGTCGGCGTGATAAACTTGACTAGGACATCGAGGCGCTTGTAGTCGATGTCTTCGGACTTGAGCTTGGCTACGGCCTCTCGGCGCGAACTGCGGAACTTGTTGATGACGACGCTCCTTTTTAGGGCACCCGTTTGGTGCGGTACACATTAATATAGAAGGACAAAAAGTACAGGAGGGACCGGGGAATGTCAATATGTTCCCCCGGTCCCGGCACGGTTAACTCGGGTTCGTTTCTTCGTGGAGCTGGCGCATGATTTGGTGATGCCCCATGCCCTCATCCCAGAGCTTTTTGTACTTGGCCTCGTCGATGCCGTCGCGCTTGAGAAAGCCGCGGATGTCGTAGCGTCCCTCGACTTCTACGGGCAGGCCGCCCTCCTCGACCATGAGTTGGAGGGGATAGCCCTTTTCTTGTAACGGCAGGTGGATCACGCGGTTGCGGCGCGCCGATTCGTAGAGGGCCATCATAATTTCCACGGTGTCGCGGGCGGTGGTGCCCGCGTTGCGGTGTTTGGCCTTGTGGCCTTCGAGGCAGGTGATGAGTTCGCGGACTTGGGCGGCGTTGGTGTTGCCGCCAATGGCCTTGGAGCCTTCGGTGAGCGCGAGATCGACTTCCCGCCAGCCGCCAGAGGAGGGGTTCATAATCTGGAGCCGAGTCTCGCTCACCGATAAAAGTCCTTCGCTGCCGCGGATTTCAAAGCAACCGGCACCAGCCCCTTCGCGCATGAGGTCGGACTGGATGAAAAGCTGGAGACCGCCGTCAAAGTGGACCAAGCCCATGCAGGCGTCTTCGATCATGGTGTCGCGCTCGTAGCGGTCAGTGCAGCGTTCGACTGCGCCCATGACCCATTGGGCGCGGGGGTCGCCGAGCACGAAGCGCGAGCCGTCAATCGAGTGCGTGCCCCAGTTAGTCAGGCCGTCGGCGACCTTGTTGGTGACGAAGAGCGGCTCGCCAATCGCGCCCTCTTCGACTAGCGCCTTGGCCTTTTCCCAACCTGGGGTAAAGCGGCGCTGATGGCTGATGACCAGTTGGGTGCCGTGCGCCTCGCAAGCGTCGACCATGGAGTCGGCTGCGGCCATGCCGATGGCCATGGGCTTTTCGCAGATGACGGCGCGGGCACCGCCTGCGGCTGCGGCAATGGTAGGTGCCGGATGCAAAAGGTGCCAAGTGCAGACGCTGACGATGTCGGGCCGGGCCTTTTCCATCATCTCTTCGACCGTCTCAAACTCCTGCGGGATGCCGTATGCGTCCACGTAGGTTTTGCGGGCCATGGGCACCGGGTCGGCGACGGCGATCACCTCGACTTCGTCCACGAGATTGTAGCCTTCCATGTGGGCGTTGCCGATGGATCCACAGCCGACAATTGCCGCGGTATAGCGTTCCATAGGGGATATCTCCTTGGCTAAAATATGATAGCGGGTGTACTAACTACGAGACATAATAAAGGATAGGCATTAGGTTATCTTCAAGTCTGCCGGCCGTACCACCCAAGCCCGCAGGCTCGGAAGCGACCACTAATTATGGAAACTCTATACGTCTCGCCCTCTCTTTCCATCCCGCTTTCCGAACTGCGCTTCAAGTTTCGCCGCAGTTCGGGGCCGGGGGGACAAAACGTCAACAAGCTCAACACTTCTGTCGAGCTACAGTACGACTTTGTCCATAGTGCGGTGCTCAGCGACGAGCAGCGCCAGCGGATTGCCGACAAGCTCGCCACACGGCTGAACAGCACAGGTGCGCTGTCGATCCAGTCAGAGCGCTTTCGCACGCAGGGACGCAATCGCGCCGACTGCCTCGACAAGCTGGCCGCCCTGCTCGCTGCAGCGCTCAAAACGCAGCCCAAACGCAAAAAAACCAAGCCCAGCCGCGCGGCCCGAGCCCGTCGCCTCGACAGCAAGCGGCGTCATTCTGAGAAAAAAAAGAACCGCCAAACGCTTTTGGATTGAACGTTTGGCCTTCTTGGTGCGTTAAAAGATAGTATTTGCGCATGTTAACTTGTTATTCTATCTTCAACTTTAACGTGAACGTAAAGGTTGTTCACTACGAAATTGGGAAGTGAAATGAACGCACAAAAGAAAGAAACAATGTACTCGGCGACTGATCTCTACTGGCGCGACATAAAAGATGCCCAGCCGCTCAGTCGCGAGGAAGAAATTGCCCTCTTCAAGCGCGCCAAAGCAGGTGACGAAGAGGCGCGTCAGGCGCTGGTGCAGGCCAATTTGCGCTTTGTGGTGCGCGTCGCCCGCGAGTACCACGAGTCTGGTCTCTCGCTGATCGAGCTGATTTCCGAGGGCAACCTCGGGCTGCTAGAAGCCGTCCAGCGCTTCGATGAGACGCGCGGCTTTAAGTTCATCACCTACGCAGTGTGGTGGATTCGCCAAGCGATCCTCCGGGCCTTAGCCGAACACGGCAAAATTGCCCGCCCGCCGCTGAGCCGAGTCAGCGATCGGCAGAAGGTCGAAAAAAAGGCCGATGTCCTCGCCCAAGAACTAGGGCGCGCTCCGACTATTGAAGAAATCGCCGATTGCGTCGATTTTTCGGCGGATCGCATTCGCAATGCCTTTGAGATGGCGCAGCCGGATCTGCCCTTAGACGCCCCTGCCTTTGCCGACGGCGAGGTGACGTTTGCGCAGACGTTTGTCTCGGCCGAGCCCAGCTCGCACGAGCGCTTCGTCGAGGGGGAAATGCGCGCGGCTGTAGCCAATTGCCTGAAGGTGCTCGATGCCCGCGAGTCCCACATCGTCCGCGCTTATTTTGGTCTCGACGACAGCGCACCCAAGACCTTGGAGGAGATCGGCGAGTCCATGGGCGTTACCCGCGAGCGCGTGCGGCAGTTGCGGAACCGGGCGCTGGAAAAAATGAAAGACGAGTGCGGCGGGCAGTTGGTCGAGTTTTCGAACAACTAAGCGGGCGATAGGCCCATTGCCGGGGGCTGTGCCGCGTCCTATTATTGAACAGCTTAACGAGAGGACGCTATGGCTCAGCTCCGGCAGAAATTATTGGTGCTCTACGCCCATTCTCCCGATTTACATAGCCAAACCGTGGCTTGGTCGCTGTACGACGGCACGGGTGAGGACCGGTCCAGCAGCGGCGATAGCGAGGAACCGCCCTATGCTTCGGTGGTGGCGGCCATGCGGGATGGGTGGAGGGTGGTGCAGTTCCCCCAGCAGTACCCGGCCTATCCGGGCATGGAATACAACACGTCCTACCTGAAATACGAGTACATCCTCGAAAAGATGGAGGCAGTCGATGGTCGATAAGCAATATCTCCTGAATACCAAGCAGATGGCGCAGTTTGTCGCCGACGGTTTTTTGCGCTTCGACGAGTTGGTGCCCGACGAGATCAATCGCGCTGCGTGTGCGGAGATGGAAGCCGGGGTCCCACGGGGCCGCGCTGGTGCGCCGCTCGCTGAATTGTGGACTGATGCGGCGGTCGGTCAAGTCGTGCGCTTGCCCAGCGTGCAGGGGATCATTCACAGTTTAGTCGGCCCCGACCCGCTCTACGATCACCACGCCGTGCATACGGTTGATGCCAATCACGAGCACGGGCAGATCTGGCACGCCGACGCGATTATCGACACCCGGCTACACTTTGACATCCAGCTTTTTTACTTTGCCCACGACACGCCAAGGGAGATGGGCGGCACCATGTTCCTGCCCGGCAGTATCTACCGCCGCATCAGCGAGTCGGACGTCGCTCGCTATCAAAATTTCCTCGGGCAGATGCCGATGGTCTGCAAGGCGGGCACGGTGGCCGTGGCCCACCACGGCATATGGCACTGCGCCCAGCCCAACCTAACCGGCCGCAAGCGCTACATGTTCAAGCTGCGGCTCAACCCCACGGTGCGGCAGAAGAAGTTGTGGAATACCGACGATATCGACGATGCGGAGATCCCCGCGCTGCTCAACGCCAACCACCGCTGGTACGGCAACGAGGTGCGCTTGGAGGTCGTCAACCGCATCAAGCTGTGGCGTTTTTTGACCGGCGACGAGAACTACGACGTGTCCTACTGGATGTCGCGGCTGGAGAACGCGCCCGAAAATGAGCTGCGGGCAGCGTGAAGTTAATTGATGTCAGAATCTGGCTCTACTATCTAGCTTTCTCCCGAAACTCTCTTAAAACACTACCGATGAACGTATCTTATAACAACAGGACGATCAGTGAGTCTCTGGAATAATCTATTGTCTTTGCTCTTTGGAGAGGAGGAGCAACCTACTAAGCAAGCTAAGCAAGAGCGTTCACGACCCGACAGGCCACGATCCAATAGGCCATATAGATCAACAGCTCGGAGTGGGCCAAACCCTGGCGACCTCGTTAGTGGTCGCGTTGAGTACGTCGGCGATAAATTCGCCAAGGTTGCCTCAAATAATCTCACGGCCGTCGTCTTCTTGGACGAGATGGCAGATCACTTTATCAATTCTCCATCCGAAGTGCTTCAGGATGGGCAAGAAGTCGATTTTGTCCTCATCAAGCATGATCCCAAAGGATGGAAGGCAAGTATCAGCGCCGTTACCGAGGCCAAAGCTCGCACAGCACTCTCAAGCCTAAATGAAGGCGATCGACTCAAAGGCGAGATCGTCGCTTTTAAGGACCGTGGCGTAATCTTAGACTCGGGTGCTTTCCGAATCTGGTTACCCATCTCGGAACTCGACTGGGGATGGATTGACCATCCTTCCGAAGTTGTTGCCCTTGGGGACGAAGTTGAGGTCGAAATCATCCGTGTGGAACTTCCTGAAGACTGGTTGACCGATAAAAGAAAACGACGAGCGGGAGCTATTGGAAGCCTTCGGGCGTGTCTGCCGCAACCTGAGTCCCCCCAAATACCTATCGCGTTCAGTAGCCTGCCCTTCAAAGTGTGGGCGATTGCAAAAACACCGCGAAGCTGTGATCCGGTTGTACTTTATATTCTTGAGGATCTCGTCGCAGGAAGATCTCGAGACGACATTCAGTCTACTACAGGCCTACCGAGTTCGACACTTGATCAGGTGCATGGAGTCCTAGTCGAGGAGGACTTGGTCAAAAGGTGGCGTCCGCGTAAGAAGGGTAAGCGTCTCGTCGAGGCTATAGTTCACGCAAGAGAACTTAATGCAGACCCTATTTGTGGCCTGTTTGCGAGTGCTGCACACCCATCCTCTCAATTCATTCAATCCGAAGATCAGCGCGAACAGGACGAATATCCTCGTGACTGGCCCCGCCCTCCTCGTAACAGACCAGCGGAGGATATATTTGTACGAGCAACCGATGAGGCTTTGCCTGAAACACTCATAGAACGCATCGTCACCGAAGATAAGCGATCAATACTTGCAAGTCTCCAAGAGGATGATCGATTGCGAGTGTTCCTGCGTCGAGATGGATCGCGCCCATGGAAGCCAACTTATGTTGACACGCCGGAGCACTGGCTCTTGGCCGGACTGTGGAGTAGCTTCGAACCTCTTGGAGAGAAGCCATTTCGTCCTGCGAATGGAAACTCAAGATGCCGTGACTTTCTCATGATCCGATGCCATGCAGTTGCACGGAAGAACGGTAAGCCACTTGAAACCCTGTTTTTTGAACCGTACACAGATACGGTGTGGTGGTCGAAGGATGACGAGCGCATTCGTGTGCTGGAACTCAGGGGATCGTCTTTCCCTTGTTTGCCCTCGCTAGGCAAAAATGGTATCCCTTTGGCTTCAGGTGAGGTTGCAAAGCATCTGCTTCCAGCCTCTTGGTGCATTGTGGGGGTGAGTTGATGGCAACTCGCGTCCCCAGACACGCTCTCATTTTCATGGCAAGTAGTGCAAGACTCGCTGCCAAGCATGGTCTTAAGAAGGGTCTGATGAGGGCACCAGCAAAAGCCAATCCTACTTTATTGGCTGTCGAGGCGGCGGTTTCAGTCGTGGATGCTGTAAGTTCCTATCTAAATCTCAGAGCCGCTAGAGTGCATCGAGATGGATTACAAAAATTGATTCCGTACGAAGAGGAACGGCTGAGACTTGAGCGTCAACAACTCAGAGAACAACTGGATTTAGCCAAGGAGGCGATAGAACAGAGAAAGGATATACAGAGAAGGATTGGTGAGTTAGCCCTAGCTTGTAGCCGTGTATGCAGAACGACTTGGGATGAACTTGAGGCTATTCGTTCATCTGAACTGCCGGACTTGGAAGCCTTTGACAGTCAACTACAATCGCTGGAAAACGCGTGGACAGATTTTTGCCACGTACTCAAAAACTATAACGAGACTGCGGTCTAAACAGAGGAGTGAGAGATGTCTGACAAGAAATTGAACCTCCCCGCTGAAGTTGCCAAGAACGCTAGTATGGCTGCTGTATCGCCTGCCTTACCTGTCGTCGACACTGGCATCCGTGCTGCAAGCGAAATAACGCAAGCTAAGATTGAAGCGAACGCGAAAGTTGAGGTTGCAAGGCTACAGGTATGTAAGGAAGCAATTGTCGCAATCCAATCTGTTTGCGATGTGTTCAAGTCCCACAAAGAGCTTCAGAAAACCTGTGTGGAGTGGGAGGGACGTATCAGAGCAGCTGAGATTGACGTCCAAAAGGCGGAAGCTAACTTGCAGGATACCCGAGAACAGAACAAGCCCAAAATGGAAGAGCTCGCGCAATCCCGTGAAGCACTGATGCGACTGTTGTCGCTGTTTGACGATGTTATGGAGAAAGCCAAGGCTCCAGACCTTCCTGACGATGACAAGAAGGAGGTACATCAATACCTGTTGCAGCTTTCCGACAAAATCGTGCAACTAAAGAGATAGTAGCGCAACGAAATGGTCCCTCTACTCGCCATCGCCGGGATCAGTCTTACTGCCAGTGCAGTTAGTTGGTGGAACGGTCGTCGTACCGCCGAGGTTCAGGAAGAAATTGATGCGCTAGAGGCACAGCTTGCTCAAATTTATGCTGCTGATGCAAAAGCAAGAAGTCCTCTAATCAATGACTACCTGAGGAATTTGAATTCTCTCATTGACCAAGAACTCGCTACGAGGAATGCCGTTGCTACCGAATTAGATGCTGGCCATAAAAAAGCTCGTGAGATTCTGAAGAAGCCCTTCGGAAGCCTCCGCGAGTCTGATTCCTTTCGCCAGACCGTTTTAGAACTTGACCTTGCTCTGAACCGGATCAATGCGGAACGGGCTTATTTGATGCAGCTAAAGGTAGACCTCTCTACTGTAGCAAATGGTGCCCAGAGTGAGATCCCTAGTCTAGGAGCCCTTCAGTTACCCAATGACTTCCCAAGGGAGGCCGGGCTAGTCCATTTTGATGGCAAAGTCCCCAAGCAACTCCATGGCTATCGCCTCAAAGTGGAAGATTGGTCCAGTGACCTCAATGGACGCGCGATGCTTTTCAATGTCGACCATGAGAAGCGAGTTGCAAATGTAACAACTACGGGTGCCGCCTTGCTTGAGGCCAACCTGACTGATGGTGGTGGGGTACTACCCGCAAAGGTCATACAGCGGGATGGAGAGGGCATCCTGTTTGAGTATCTTGACGCTTCGCTTCTTCTTCCGTGTAAAAGTTCACAAGATTATAGCTGGTTAACGCCTGAGATCAACGCAGATGTCTATCCCGAGATATGGACGCTGCGAGAGATTACTCACCGGCGTAGCGATCAGCCTCTCCATGTGCGTGCTCACCCTCGTGTTGGAGGTAGCCGCAAGTATTGGTCTCCGATCTTGCTGTCGGTCAACGAAGCGATGTTGGCATGTCTTGTGCAGGCGTACGAACGCATCTCCGATGAGACTGATGCTCCTTGGCAAATACATCTTATGGAGTCAGATAGAATTGCCTTCACGATGGGTCAGATCACACTTGTAACGACGGTTGATTCGGAACACAAGGCATTTGTCCTAGAAGATGTGCTCTTCGATGAAATCGATCCGCAGATTTCCATTCGTATTCACGCTGGTATCATCGCTTTTGTGCCGGGAACGCCGGATGACAAAGCAGCAGATCGCTCGCTCTTCAATTTGTTCGTCGAAGCCATACATGCGGAGCTCTGCAGCCAGAAACAGATGCTGCTGCAACGCAGAACGGCGCTCCACCTGAGGAAACTGTCACTGATCTATCAAGACCAACAAGAGTACCAGCAAATAACGGGTTCTTGTGGTTTTCTTCCTGGCAAGATCCAAAGTGGTGGGCGTGTCGTTATTGGCACGATTTTAGACAATGAACCTCCCGTCTGGGTTGACGAAGCCGTTTCCGCTGATGGGTTCACCAGACTTCGGGTAGTTGGGCGTGATCGCAGTTGGGAGGTAAAACGTGCCAACTGGGAAGATCGACGGCTTGGCGTTTGTCGTCTCGAACTCGACGTCCCGTCCGAGGCGACCTCTCGGGATATCAATCCGTTCGGACTTTCCCGAATTGAACAGGCTGAGGGATCGCAGCAGCAAACCCTATCTAGGGCACTTGAGCATGCCATTCTTGGGAAGTTCGCTTCTGCAAGGGTTCATTCAACTCTCCTGGGTTTATCAGGTGATACCGTTAAAAACCGTCATCGCGGTAAGGCACCTGTCGAGAGGTTGTTGAATTCTGACGAAGCTGTTGTGGCAGTCTGGGGGCCACCTGGTACTGGGAAGACTACGCTTCTGAAGGAATGGCTTGCTTCGTTGTTCAAGCAAAGGCAGGAATCAAAGTGGCCTAGCGTTCTTATTGCGGCACCAACTCATGTAGCAGTCACGAAGCTCGTCAACGACCTCTTGATAAAGGCAGGCAGGCTCTCTGAGGAAGTTGTGCGTTACGGGAGTGCGGAGCGAGTCGAGGGAACTGCTCTTGAACCGGTGTGGCATTTGCGCTTGTTAGAGGGCTTAAGAAAGAAGCCAGACGAAGAAGAGCGTGGGAACGAATCTTGGAAACGGTGGAATGAGTTGCTGGGTACGCGCGAAGGCCGAGAATCGGCGGCGAAGTGGCTCTTGGGACCCCGGCAGATCCATGCTGCGACATGTGTCGGAATGGCTAGACGCGACTATGGATTATGGAATCGCACGTTTGACATCGCGATTATTGACGAAGCGGGAAAGGCATTTGGTGCAGAGCTACTTATTCCCGCCTCTGTTGCCCGAAAGGTCGTTCTCGTTGGCGATCATAACCAGTTGCCCCCAACAGTGACAACCGATGTCTTAGATGAGGGTATTGGATACAGGTTGTCTTTGAAGGAGGTCGAGGAGCTCCTTCGACGCAACATGTTTCACGAGATATTCGATCAGCTACCCGACTCCAGCAAGGGCATGCTGACAACACAGTACCGTATGCACAAGGATATCGGTGACATCGTCAGCAAGTTGTTTCACGACGGGTACCTCAAGTCCCACAGAAAAGGCGGTGACTGGACGTTCACAAGTAAGCGATTGGTATTCGTCGATTTCACGAAAGTCCTGAACTATCGTCACAACCAAAGTCCATCATCTAAGTCGATAGAAAACCCAACGGAAAGGGCGGCGCTCCATGCGGTGATTGAGCGCCTTCACCGGCATGCAAAAGGTATGAGTGTTCTGGTGGTTTGCCCATACGAAGCCCAGCGGACCGCCGTTGCTAAAGAGATTAAAGGATCGGATTTCGACTTCGACGTAAGTGTTACCACTGTAGATGCAGTTCAGGGCGGCGAAGCGGACATTGTGATCCTCCTGATGACGAGGAGTAGCGGTCGTGTTCAGTTCTTACTCGATAGGCATCGGCTCAACGTCGCTTTGTCGAGAGCGCGGGATGCCGTCATCGTATTCGGACACTTGGGGTGCCTTTCACAAAAGGAAGAGGGGCCGATTGCACGGCTTGTACAAATTGGACGTGAGAATGATACCCTAGATCTCGTCCAGCTCTCTCCACGCGCCAACTTCAAGAAGAATCTAGCACCACGTATCCTTCCTAGATGAATGAGTTGCGGGCGGCGTGAGCTGAACGCTCCCATGCAAAAGCAAAAGCCGACCCAATAGCTGGGTCGGCTTTTTTGTGTTAACTGTATCGGCCTAGCAGTGTAGTGGCTTACTCTTTCAGAAGACAAGAGCAATCCAGCGGGTCCGGACTGGTGAAAACCTTACGCGACAATTCGTCTAAGACCGCCACATCGGTGTGCTGGCGCTCGCCGCGACCGTCGGAGAGCAAAATCGATCCGTGGCGCTGCCAGTTGGTCCAAGGCCCGGTAAAGCGCGGTTCGGCGTCATCGGCCTCGCGGTAGAACGCCCATTGGGTCACTAGCCGCGATTCTTGGTCGATCCAGACCGCGTATTTGTTCTGCGGGGTGACGCCGACGTCTTTGAACGTGAGTTCCAGCACTTCGGCAGGACGGCCGTCCTCGGTGGCTTCTAGGCCCCGATAGCGCAGGGTGACGCCGGTGTCTTTGAGCTTGTAGGGCATGACCAGCCAGTACGAGTCGTTGATCCAAGCGCGGTAGCCGTGGTCGAGTTTGGCCGCGAGTGTATCGGGGTTGCTGATTTCCGCCCCATCGACGAAGGCGCGGCCCTCTTTGCTGTGGATGTTCATCAGCACCGTCAGATCGCCTTGCTCGAAGCGAATGTCCCCCGTCCACTTGTCCCACACGTGCAAGCGGAAACCGAAAAAGCGCCAAGTGATGTAGCGCGTGGCGTCCCAGTTGGCGCGGCCACCCATCGCAGCCATGACTTCGTCGGCTAGGGCAATGGCTTTGGGGTCGGAATCGGTGGCGTTGAAGCCGGGGACCGGGGGATTATCGGCAGCGTGGGCTAGGCCGATGCAAAAGAAGAAGACTATGAGTAAGCGCAACATGGGAATCCTTGCGGTTGTGGGTGGCTGGAGCGCGAAGAGTCTACTGGCTTCTTACGAATGCTCAGGTAGAACCTCGGGTAGTAATTTTTCTAACTCGGCCAGTGGAGCTTCCAAGGTCTGGATAGCCTCGGTCCAGAATTGCGTGTCTTCGAGGTCGCGGCCCAAGGCCCGGCGAGCCACGCCCTCGGCCGTGTCGCTGCCAGTGAGACGGAGGAATTCCTCGTAGCGGGGAAGAAAGTCGGGTCCTTCTTGTTTAAACATGGAATACAGGCCGCGGCTGAGCAGGAAGCCGAAGGTGTAAGGGAAGTTGTAGAAGGTCACGCCGGTGATGTAGAAGTGGAGCTTTGAGGCCCAGAAGTAAGGGTCTTCGCCTCCTTGGGTAAGCGCGTTGCCGAAGACTTCGCGCTGGGTTTCGACCATCATCTCTTTGAGGCGGCTGACCGTGAGTTCGCCGTCGGAGCGTTCCTCGTAGAGTTTTCTCTCGAACTGGTAGCGCACGGGGATGTCGAGCAGGAAGATCGCGCCGTGGCCAATCTCTTGGTTGAGGGCGCTGGCCTTTTGGGCCGGACTGAAGGAAGGGTCAGCGAGAATGCCCTCGGTGAGGATCATTTCGCCGAAGGTCGAGGCCGATTCGGCCAGCGTCATCGGGTAGAAGTGAGCATAGGTGCGCACGTCGCGCATGATGTAGCTGTGGAAGGCGTGGCCGATCTCGTGGGCGAGCGTGAGCACGTCGCCGAGGGTGTCGTTGTAGGTCATATAGACGCGGGACTCGCGGGTCAACAGCGAACCCGTGCAGAAGGCACCAGGCCGCTTGCCGGGGCGGGGCGCGTGTTCGATCCATTGGCGTTCGTAGACTTGGTTGAGGAACTCGCCTAGGTGTGGGTAGCCCGCGGCAAAGGAGCGAGAGACGAGGTCCTGTGCCTCATTCCAAGAAAGCTGCCCTTGGTCGGGTAGCGGCAGCGGCGCGCCCAGATCGTACCAAGCGACGCCCTCGGTGCCCATGAGTTGCGACTTGAGGGCGAGGATGCGTCGGGGCAGTTCGATTTGATCGGCGATGGCCGCAAACATCGCGTCGAGGGTCTCGGGCGAGACCGACGCTTGAAAGCGAGCAACATCGAGAAAGTGGTCCACGCCGCGATGCTGGTTGAGGGTCAGCCGCGTCCCCGAAATGGCGTTGAGCGCAGCGGCGGAGACATCTTCCATGCTCTCCCAGGCCCGATTGCCGCCATCAAAGGCGGCTTGGCGCACTCGGCGGTCGGGGTCTTCCATCAGGGCGCGACGTTGCGACATGGGGCGACGCTCGGTACGGCCATCGGGAAACTCCATGTCGAATTCGAGCTTGCCGGAGATCGAGTCGTAGAGGCGGCCCCAAGCGTGGAGACCGTCAACGCCGAGATCGGCAGAGAGCATCTCCTTCTCCGGGCTCATGGTGCGCTGCGCGTCTTCGCGTTGGCGGCGGAGGAAGTGGCTGCAGTCGGCCAAGGCGGGCCGTTGGGCGAACGTGGCAAACATTTCGTCTGAGGTGTCCTTGAGCGCACGCAGAAGTTCGACATCGAGCTTTTCGCTCTCGGCCGCCAGCAGGGCAAAGGCGGCCTCCTCGCGGGCGTAGTCTTCGTTGCGGGCGTCCGCTGCAGTGAGGCAGCCGAGGTAGGAACCCAGATGGGAGAGGCGGTCGGTCAGTTCTTCAGTCAGGAGGAATACGGCCTCCCAGGCGTTGGCATTGTCCTCGGCAAGCGGGGCTAGGGCGGCGGCTTGCTCACGTGCCGCCGCAATATCCCTTTGCAGTTCATCTTTGAATTGCCGCATGGCCGGGCCATCAAATTCAGCGAAATAGCTCGTCAGGTCCCAGTCCATGGCTGCTGGAGTAGTGGTCATGGTGCGTTTTCCTTGCTGTGATGATGTAAGTGACGGTTAAAAATAACAGCGCCCTCTGGCACAAAGGCAAATTAGCTGCTAGATGAAGGTCTCCCTATATTGGGCGCTTCCATCCCATCCGCTTATTCGCAGAGGTCCACGATGATCAAGTGCGCAACTTCCCTGTGGTCGGCCGATTTGGCCAATCTCGCGGCTGATATCCAGCGCGTCGAACCCTATTCGGAGCGCTTCCATCTCGATGTGGCCGATGGCCATTATGCGCCGACGATGCTGTTTTTCCCAGATCTGGTGGCGGCACTGCGGCCGCATACGGACCGGCCCTTTGAAATGCACCTGATGACCACCGATCCGGCCGCGTGGATCGACCCCTTTGCCGAGGCGGGTGCCGACGCCATTATCATCTGCTTTGACTCGGCTGCTGACCCAGGGGCCGTGCTGGAGGCGATCAAGGCGAGGGGACTTCAGGCCGGGGTCTCGCTCTTGCTGGAAGAGGATCTCGACTTACTCGATCCCTATTGGCCACTATTGGATGTGTTGACGCTGCTGAACACGGCTGCCGGGATCAAGGGTGCCGATATGGACCCGCAGGCACCCGTTAGAATTCGCCGGGCTAGGGAAGAAATTGACCGGCGCGGCTTAGCGACCATGGTGGAGGCCGATGGCGGGATTCGCCGCCACACTGTGCCGCAAATAGCGCAAGCCGGTGCCGATTATATCGTCCCTGGCTCGCTGATGTTCAAAGAGGATCCAGGCGCGATGCGCGCGTGGCTGGCCAAGCTCGGATAGCCATCACAGCAGTTTGCAGCCTTCCAGTTCTTTGGTACTCAGGCGAATGCCGCCGGCGCGGAGCCCGCGCACTGGATATTCGCTGATGGGGAAGACCTCGTTGAGCTTGCGGAGGCGCGGCTTGGGCTTGTAGTCGAGGGCGATCTGTTTGTCGGAGTCGGTGGTCAGCTTGAGCACTTTGCAATCGGCAGGCACGAGATCATAGCTGCGGCCTAAGATGAACTTGTCGATGGTGCAGCGCTTGATGTAGGAAGCCCCGGCCTTGTCCTTATAGACGACGGTGAAAACTAGGTCCTTGTCCACCAAGCCGCAGTGGAGCAAGCCCTTGCCGACGAAGAGTTTGTCCGGCACTTGGGTGACCGAGTAGGTGCCGTCCTTGCGGATGGCGAGCACAGAGTCGTAGAGCGATACATCGCAGAGGGTGGTGCCGCTGATTTGGTGGCCGAGATAGCCGGTCTTTTTGTCGTAGCGGAGCTTGAGGTTGCGGTTGGCAGCCGAGCGCGCGTCGACTCTTTCGATCTCCACGATTTCGGTGCGGCGCGGAAACTGGTCGCGGTATTTGTCGACGAGATCTTGGATAAAGGCAATGGTATAGGGGATAATGTCGTCCAAATGCTTCTTGATCTGGCGCAGTCGGGCGCGGATTTCCTTCATCTCTTTTTCAGCGCGGTTGATGTCGTAGCGCGAGATACGGCGAATCGGGATCTTGAGCAGGGTTTCGATATCGTCGTCGGTGATATCGCGTTTGATCTGAGGGGCAAAAGGCCAAAGCCCGGTGCGCACGGCCAAGGCGACTGCGTCCGTGGTGGTCTGCTCCTCAATGGTCTGATAGATGCGGTTTTCGATAAAGATTTGTTCTAGGGTCTTGGCGTGGAGTCTGTCGTTGAGTTGCTCGGCTTCGAGATGGAGCTCGGCTTTGAGGATATCGACGAGGCGATCGACGTTGTGTTGCAGGATTTCAGTGGCGCTCATGACCTGGGGCCGATTCTGATCGTTGATCAGCATCAGGTTGGCTGAAATCGACAGCTCGCAGTCGGTGAAGGCGTAGAGTGCATCGACGATTTCTTCGGTATAGGTCCCGCGCGGCAGCTTGATCTCGATTTCGACGTTTTCGGCGGTGTAGTCGGAGATGGTGCCGATCTTGATTTTGTTCTTGCGCGCCGCGTCTTCGATTGAGGCGATGAGTTGTTCAGTGGTGGTGCCGAAGGGGAGGTCGCGGATGACGATGCGTTTGGGGTCGGCGGTGTCGAGCAGGGCGCGGACTAAGACTTTGCCATTGCCGTCGTTGTAGGCGGAGAAATCCGCTAGGCCGCCGGTGGGGAAATCAGGATAGAGCTGCAAGGGGCGGTCCTGCAAATAGGCGATTTGGGCTTCTAACAGTTCAATGAGATTGTGCGGCAATATCTTGGTAGCCATGCCGACGGCAATGCCTTCGGCACCTTGGGCCAACAGCACCGGGATCTTGGCAGGGAAAACCACTGGCTCTTGATTGCGACCGTCGTAGGAATCGACGTAGTCGGTCAGTGCCTTGTTGAAGAGCACCTGTTTGGCTAGTGGTGTGAGCCGGCACTCGATATAGCGGGCGGCAGCGGCTTCGTCGCCGGTGTAGATGTTGCCGAAGTTGCCCTGTTTCTCGATGAAGAGGTCCTTGTTGGCTAGCACTATGAGTGCGCCGTAGATCGACTGGTCGCCGTGCGGGTGGTACTGCATGGTCTGTCCTATTACGTTGGCGACCTTGTGGAATTTGCCGTCGTCGATCTTGTGCAGCGCGTGGAGGATGCGGCGCTGGACGGGTTTGAGCCCGTCGTCGATGTGCGGAATTGCGCGGTCCCTGATAGAGTAGGAGGCGTATTCGAGAAAGTAGTTGTTGTAGAGACTGTCGATATAGGCCATTAGACTAGATGCTCCATGATGTAGTCGCGGCGGTCGGGGGTGTTCTTGCCCATGTAGAAGGAGAGGGTCTCGGGAACGGTGTCGAGCGAGCGGACGCCGACTTTGACCAACCGCATGTCGCCGTTGATAAACTGTCCAAACTCCTTGGGGGAAATCTCGCCAAGGCCCTTGAAGCGGGTGATTTCCGCAGTGCCTTTGAGCTTCTTTTCAGCGCGTTGGCGATCGCGCTCATCGTAGCAGTAGTGGGTCTCTTGTTTGTTGCGCACCCGGAAGAGCGGGGTTTCGAGGATATAGACGTGACCCGAGGTGACTAGCTCTTCGAAATAGGTGAGGAAGAAGGTCATCAGGATATTGCGGATGTGGAAACCATCAACATCCGCGTCAGTAGCCATGACGACTTGGTTGTAGCGCAGGTTGCCGATGTCTTCTTCGATCCCGAGGGCCATCATCATATTGTAGAGTTCTTCGTTTTTGTAGATGGAGGCGCGGGTTTTGCCATAAAGGTTTTGCGGCATGCCCCTGAGGGTGAAGATGGCTTGGGTCTCGGGATCGCGCGAGGAGACGATCGAACCAGCGGCCGACTGCCCTTCGGCGAGGAAGATCGTCGATTCCTCGCCGCGCTTCTTGTCGCCTTTGTGGTATTTGCAGTCCTTGAGCTGGGGAATTTTGATCTCGATGCGCCGCGCCGCTTCCTTGGCTTCTTTTTTTACTGCGTTTAGTTCCTTGCGCAGCTTTTCGTTGTGGACGATGCGCGCTTCGAGCTTTTGCGCGGTCTCGCGGTTTTTGTGCAGGAAGTCGACGATGGCTTCGCGGGTCTCGTTGACGATCCAGCCGCGGATGTCGGTATTGCCCAGCTTGTTTTTGGTCTGCGACTCAAAAACCGGCTCCTTGACCTTGACGGAGACGACGCCAAAGGCCCCGTCGCGGACATCGACGCCGTTGAAGGTTTTCTTGTAAAACTCGTTGACGCCTTTGAGCACGCCCTCGCGGAACGCGCTTTGGTGGGTGCCGCCGTCGGCCGTGTACTGGCCGTTGACGAAGGAGCGGTAGGACTCGCCGTAGCTGTCGATGTGCGTGAAGGCAAATTCGAGGTACTGGCCCTTGTGGTAAGCGGGCGGGTAGAGAACCGAATCGCCGGCCTCGCTTTTGAGGAGGTCGAGCAGACCCTGTTTGGACTCGAATTTTTGGCGGTTGAAGTATAGTCGCAGGCCCCGGTTGAGGCAGGCGTAGTTCCACATCCGGCGCTCGACGAATTCGTGGTTGAAGTCGTATTCGTCAAAGATGTCTGGGTCGGGTAAAAACTCGACGTACGTGCCGTCGTGCTCGTTGGGTGCTCGGCTCTTCTTTTGCTTTTTCAACTCGCCGCGCTCGAAGAGCACTTCGGCGCACTGGCCGTCTCGGTAGGAGCGGACGACGAAGTGGGCCGAAAGCGCGTTGACGGCTTTGGTGCCGACGCCGTTGAGTCCCACGCTGAACTGGAAGACGTCGTCGTTGTATTTGGCACCGGTGTTGATGACCGAGACGCACTCGACGACTTTGCCGAGGGGGATGCCGCGGCCGTAGTCGCGGACTTGGACTCGCCCTTGGTCGATCTTGACGTCGATCTGCTTGCCACAGCCCATGATGAACTCATCGACGGCATTGTCGATGACCTCCTTGAGCAATACGTAGATGCCGTCGTCGGGATCGGCACCCGAGCCGAGCCGGCCGATGTACATGCCGGTCCGCAGGCGGATGTGCTCGAGTGAAGAGAGGGTCTTGATCTTGCTTTCGTCGTACGTGGCCTTGCCGTTGGCGCGGCCGTTGGTTGCAGTCTTGGCCATTGCTTCCATAAGAGGTTTATAGTAGAACGAGCCGCGATTCCTGGGGGAGGGACGCGACTGACGGACAAAGGGAGACTTAAAATGCAGGAGAGAGCAAAAGCATCAAAGGAGGGCAGGAAGGGGAGACGCTCTCCTTGGTGCGGCTACTAATTTAAGCAATTCTCCGCCTGTTTAATATAGTGAACATATATGCAGTTGTCAATTGGATGCGGGGGAGGGTAGCCTTGGTGCCGTAGCTGCTATTTTTGTGCCTCTTGGACGACAATGGTGTTGCGGAGGGGATACGCCTAAGCGTAGCGCACAATTGGAGCAGAGACGAAGTCAAAAGCAGCCTATTGTTGACTAACTCTTCTAATTACAAGGAGTTAACAGATATCAATGGCGACCCAGCTTATCTGGCGTGCTTGTTGGCACATTTTTCGCTTTTGTTCCCACTGAGGCCTCAGCCGTGCTTTAAACCATCAGCAGTATTTAAGGCATGGGAGCAAACAGAAGGCCGGCTGTTGCTACCATTTCTGCTGTGTCGTATCTCAACCGGCTATAAAACGGATGGCTGATCGAGCCAAGGAGGAAAGCAAGATGAAGCTAAGAATCGTATCGAAGCCTTTTGATGGCTATATGTCGCCGGCGAGGAAGAGTCCCGGCACTAATACTAGTACTAACGGTGGCAGTAGCAGCGGTGGTGGCTGTTGCTGCTGCTGCTTTGTCGCACTTATGACCCAATAGGGGCTCTCACGTTGCTCAAGTAGCATTTCACAGCATCGTAGTGGCCTGTTTGTTATTGCGGCTGAGGCCATTTTGATCCCAAAGGATTCGGTTATTCGGTATTATCCTGCCCGTAGCAGTCTATATTGGTGCGGGCAGGAACTTAACTCCACTTACAGGTAAATGACATGATTTCTGTCGTGTACGTTGCATCTATAGTCCGCGATCAACAGTTTTCGGCAGGGCCACAGTAGCTAAAAGAGAAAATATCCATGGAAGCCCAAACAGAACTCATTAGCAAGAAATGTCGCTTCGTACTCAATCCCTCTCTCAAGTTCATTTTTTGCGGCGAAGATGAAATTTTAGTACTACACGGGGTGAGATCCAAATTCAACCAAACGATCAGAGATGAGGGTAGAACTCACCTTCTGGGACGGGTGCTTCGTCGTTTGACGTCCCCAGCTTCTCTACAAGACCTCCAAGAGCAAGAAGTGGTTGGGGAAGGAGAGCTTAAAGATGCAGAAGAGCTTCTCTCGACTCTGACATCTCAAGGGTTTCTCTCCCAAGCTAACGAAAGTCCTATCACAAGCTATTTGAATGCTATCGTAGGTAACAACCAAGACCTCGACAATATTTGCATTGGCATCGTAGGGGCCGGTTATCTTGGTAGCCGCGTAGCGGAAGAACTCGCAAAAATTGGGATCGGTCAGATGCACATTCTGGACGATCGATGCATTGAAAAGGTTGCTGTTGATCAGGCTCAATTTAACCTGCCACCGATCTATATAGAGAAGGGGCGACCTTATGTAGAGTCCTTGGAGTCGCATCTGTTAGATCTCGGTTACTGTCACCTCAAGGCGATCAAAGAACCTTATCACAATCAAGATGCCTTAGAAAACTTATTTAGTGCTTCAAACTTTGTCGTCGCCACCTCCGAGGTCTTCTCTTCCCATCTCTTTCATACTATAGATATAGCATCACTTTCCGCCGAAAAGCCGTGGATGTCCACATTTGTGGATGGTAGTGAAGCCTGCATCGGCCCTATTTATGTGCCTGGAGAAACGTGCTGCTACAATGAGTTTGAAATCCAATCAGAAGCTACTTTGTCCATTCAGCGTAGCGAGTATTATACCTATAAAGAAGAAATGAGCAGGAATGGCCTTTACAGTCATCAATTTGCGTTTCCGCCCTACTCTAGCATAGCCGCCGGTTTTGTGGTAGGCACTATCTCGTCTTTCCTTTTGTCTGGAAAATCTTCCCTGATAGGCCGATGCTTCCGCATCAACTTTGAAAAACCCTATGTCGATTACGAAGAAGTATTAAAATTACCCAGATCCCCTGTATCTGTTGATATGCGCAACGGGTACAGACACATGTTTCTCTAAACCTCTTGCTGTCCAAGTCAAAGGGCGTTTCGTCAATCTGATGTAATACCACCGAACGGAGTACAAAATGACCGTCGAATCTCCTCATATCGCTCCAGACCCTCTCTTGGAGCACATCTAGATGTTTCTGGAAGCACCGATTATACCTTCTCCTCACAGCATTGATCTAAGCCACTCGGCTGCTTCGGATTATCTTTACCGACAGGTCAAACCAAAGCCGCATGTGGCCGAATTGTATCACGAGAACTCAAAACTAAGCCCCCACTCGACTCTTCAGGTTCCTTCTGATACCTCAATGCTTGAACAGGTACGCCGATGGTTCTTTGAGACTGCCTATCGCGTTGATGAAGAAACCTTAGTTGACAACGGGTCTGAGCTGAGAATTCCTTATGACCAACTCCCCGGGTGGTTTCAAGGTCCACTGAATCTCTTTTCCAAACCGGGTTCTCTAGCCAACTTGCTCTATGCCGCCGATCTGCTTGTGCTACACGATGGAATGCTCATCCGCGTAGTCCCGGAGTCGGACTACCTCTGGATTGAGCGCGAAGTGAAAAATGAAGCGACTCTTTTGTCCCGCCTATTTTGGAAATCCCAGCCTGTACTTCTTGAGGAGTATTCGGCTATGTTGATCGTCGTCGCTTGTCCTTGGCGATACATGCTTCTCTACGGTCCCCGTGGCTACCGCCATACCTTACTTGATATCGGGCGGCTGCTCGGATACTTTCAAGATTGGTATAAATCCTATGGATACCCAGTCACCGTCCATCAAGACTTTCTCGACACGAGAGCAGACGAATTCGTACAAGCCGACGGTGTAGAACGGTCTGTTTACGCCCTCCTTACCTTCTCACCCACCAACACGGATGAATAGACAATGGCCATCAGAGAGGAAAAATCCACTGTAGTGGAAATATCGGATCCTACACCTCATTCAGAGCTGACGACTACTTTAGAACCGGTGCTGTTGCAAGAACTGAAAAATTTGGAGTCTCAGGAGCAGCAAGTTCTATGCGAATTTTTGAAGCGCACCAAACGAGGTAGATCAGGATCTATGGACGAATTATCTATCGTAGTAAACGGGCTAAAAGATTATCTCATGGAAGATGAGTGGCTGTCCTACCAAAAAATAAATGAAAAAATCGCGCCGAATCTACACAAAGAATTCATCGGTTCAAAAAGGATCCAACTGGAGAGGGAGTTTTCACCTATCACTGGGTCTATCTCGGAAGTAATCAAAAGCCGTGCTTCGGTTCGAGACTTTAAGAGATCAGCTTTATCGCTCGGAAAACTGAGTGCGTTATTGGGTCAGTCTTGTGGTGTACGGGCTACCATATCGGCGTATAATCGTCGCGATGTTACACTACGCAATTTTCCAACTGCTGGCGGACTGCAATGCACAGAATTTTATCTTGTTGTCAACGAAGTCGAAGACATTCCTCAAGGATTGTACCATTACATTTCCACACAAAACTGTCTAGAACTGATTGAGAGAGGAAATTTTCGATGGCGTACGGCTAACTGTTGTCCTTCTCACGAATGGTTAGCTGAAGCAAGTATAGTTATCTTCATCGCACCAGACATATCGCGGCTCATATGGAAATATGGTGCTTATAAATCATATCGATTGGCCCATCTTGAAACTGGTATCGTAAGCCAGAATTTACATCTTGTCGCTACGGCACTTGAGTTAGGGTCATGTATGATATTTGGCTTTGACGATGAAATTACAGACTCCTTTTTAAGGTTGGATGGATGCAGAGAATTTACAACTCTAGTAGTTGCCTTTGGAAATAAAATAGATAAAGAATCACTACTCCAAGGATTCACTGATAGAGTCAATTGAGGATTGCATAAAATGGCCTTTTTAAGTAGAACTATTTGGCTTCGTAGTTTCGTCACTCTCTGGATCATCGAGTGCAAGTTATTTTTGCGTCAACCTACTGCTGCCTTTTTCACATTTGTATTCCCCGTTTTGGTCTTTTTCATGTTCGGTTCTCTCTTTGGAGAAGCTCCGATGTGGAATCGTCCCGATGTGCGCTATATTGATTTTTACGCCCCGGCGCTTATGGCTGCATATATCGGTCAAGCCGGCTTGACTAATCTCACGAACTTCTTAGCTGAATACCGTCTGCTTGGTATCCTCAAGCGCTATGTAGTCAGCCCGCTCTCGCTTGGGTTCTATCTATGCGTACACACTGTAATGCAGGCTGTCGTATTTATTTTCTCTTCTTTGATATTGCTCTTGGCCGCAGAATGCGTTTTCGACATCCATTTCCATGGACACTGGGCAATTGTCCTGTTTGTGGGAATAGTCTGTATTGCCTGCTTTTTTACTTTGGGATTCTTGATAAATGGGCTTTTCAAATCTTCAAGAAGCATTCATGCCTTAGGACAGTTTTTGTTTCTCGCTATGTTTTTTATATCGGGAGCTGCCTTTCCTACACCAATGTTCCCAAGTTGGCTACAGACCTTAAGTTGGACCTCTCCTTTAACTCATGTCGTCGCGACTTTTTCCGGTGTCTGGCTAGGGGATCCAATATCTCAGCATGTAAATTCATTACTGTTTCTTACAGCCATAGCCACTCTGTCGTATTTAATTTCTATTCGAATATTCAAGTGGGAGGCGTGAATAGCTATCATGACTTCTCTACGATTAAGCTCCACGTACATTAATCCTCATCAAGAAATTTTGCCCAATGTGATGAACGAGAAAGAAGGGGAGGCAATCAGAGAAATGCTATCGTGGTATTCTCCCAACGGTCCGATCCGATATTCGACCATTTACAACGGTGGAGCTGGGGTTTCTCAAACCGTCGTCGTTAATAGCAACCATTGGGACACCGACCAAGTCATTCGTCAACTCGTCGGCCTCCCTTCCCTGAATTTGGCATTGAACTCTTCTGTAACTGCAGGGGGTAAAGGCTTTGAACTCCCGTCTTCTTTTTTGTCCGACTTAGGAGAGAGCGTTGAGAGGATGTCTGGCGTATTCGCTTTCTTAAAAGAAAACTTGGATATACGTGCCGGATCGTATAGTTCTCTGCAAAAAGTCGGTCAAAATGCTATTGAGCCGGAAGCAGTTCCCTTGTTTGCGGATGAGCAATACGCCTCTCCCGACTTCTTTTTTCAACCCTTTACTCGCGAGTCTGAATTTAACTGGGTCAAGGGCCGTCGACTCATCAGCCAAGAAGACATATGGATTCCTCTACAGCTTGTGCTCTTCTTTTATATTCCGTCTATCCAGGAGTCCTCCATCGGCTATTCATCTTCTTCTGGTATGGCCTCTCATATAGACGAAGCCTCGGCTATCATTGCTGGAGTAACAGAACTTGTCGAGCGCGATGCCTTGATGCTGTCTTGGTATGCAAATATTCCACTGCGCCGCGTAGCAGTCGGCAGACCATTATCTTCTAAGAAGAATAACAGAGCTTTAGAACATATTAAATCTCTCTCTGGTGATGTAAATTTCTGGTTACACGACGTTGGTTTTCCCGAGTTGCCCTGCATTTCGGCGACTCAGCTAGTGCCCTACTATAAGAAATTCGCTTATCAGGCTGGGTCAGCAGTGGCGTTGAATGGAGAAGAAGCTGTTACCCAAGCCTTGCTAGAGTATGGGCAGTCCGAATTGCAACTGAAGTATGCTATGTTAGCACCTCAGCGGGAATTTCGGAGAGGTGTTGAAGTGATATTTGATGCTCCGCCTGACAAACCGCTAGTTGAGATACGTACATTTTTGGAAACCATTGGATACTACGGAAATACTGAACATGTTGGACGACTGAAAGACTTTTTTCGCGGTGATGATACAGTCGATATATTGGAGTTGCCAAAGGTAAAATTCAAGCACTCAGAAGAACAGTTGGAATATCTCAAAGATATACTTCAACAATATGATATAGATCCTATTGTTATTGACTGTACCCACGGACAGATGTCTCAGGTAAAGGTCGTCAAAGTATTCATTCCTGAATTAGTACAGTCCCATATCAGTGCATATCCCTACTTGGGCAATCCTAGAATTTACGAACTACCCATGAAAATGGGGTTGAGAGATAAACCACTTACATTTGAGAATCTCAAATTAGGGCCTGTTCCTTTTCCCTAACTTCAGGTATGATCTATGTTTTGTTTTGTCTTCGTGTTGGCTTACCCTGGCCTCTTTTATTTAGTACATGGAGGTTTATACTTGATAGGTAGCTGGGTATTATCCGAAAAAACGATGGATGCAGCTTTGGATCGCTACGACTTTGTCATGCCATTGGCATCTCTTATGGGCGTTCTTATTCTAATTCTGAGCTTGTGTACTCCATCCGTCCGCATTCTGACATCAGCCTTTGAATGGCCTATGTGGTTCGGTCTCTCAATGTCCTTCTCGCTCGGGATTACGATTTTTTTTAGTATAGGTATAGGCGCGGCCTTTTATTTCACAGAGATCATTGTAGCAAGGGCATGGTTGAAACTACGGATGGGAAACAAGCCGATAGTAAAGCAATGGATGTTTGGAGAAACTAAACTTATTGTCAGACAGGGGCAAAAATTACCTATAAGTCTGTTATTGGTTTGCATCCTTGGCGAAGCTTTTCTAGAGGAGGTCCTATGGAGAGGCTATTTGATTTCTTATGCAAACAATGTATTAAACATACCGGTACAATACGCAGTCGTTATTTCGTCCCTCGCATTTGGAATGAATCATCTAGCCTATGGTTTAGCGAATGTGATCTCCAAAACCCTGTTTGGTGTAATTTTGAGTCTTATGTATATTGCCTCCGAAAGCCTTTTGCCATGCATACTGTGTCATCAGGTCTTCAATATCATGGTATTTAAAATCCGCATCGAATGGAAATCATGACTTCAACTTCGAGCACTATATCTCCAGCTAGCGGCTGTCGAGAGCAAACTCCTATCCTACAGATAAATGCCTTGCGTAAAAGCTATGGCAAGCTAGTCGCTGTTCAAAACGCAAGTTTTACCGTATATCCACAACAGGTTTTTTGTTTGGTAGGGCCCAACGGAGCAGGTAAAACGTCTATCATAGATTGCATTGTAGGCTTGAAAAAGCCCGACGCTGGAGACATTCACTTGTTTGGTGAAAGTATCCCTGATCTGCGACGACGTAAGGACATACGCAGCAGAATTGGCATCCAATTTCAAGAAGATTCCCTCTATAATGATATTCGAGTTAAAGAGGCATTACGTCTTTATGCCTGCATGTATCAAAATCCTGTTGACCCTGATGAATTGATCGACATTTTTGAATTGCAACGCCAGCAGAAGACAGCCTACAAAGACCTGTCGGGAGGAGAAAGACGCAGGCTGCTCATTGCCGTTGCCTTAGTGGGCAAACCTGCGCTGCTGATCCTCGATGAGCCGTCGAGTAACTTGGATCCGCATTTGCGTCGGCAACTCTGGGACGTCCTGAATCACTATCGCAGGCAGGGCCTTACCATTGTCATGACCACCCACAACATGCAAGAAGCCCAGCAGTACAGCGATGTGGTCTGCGTGATAAACCAGGGCGAAATCATTGCTTCTGGTTCGGTACCGCAACTGCTTGAACAGTTTCAGCTAAACCTCAAAGTGGAGGTGGAAACCGAAGTCGATCCCGAAACCTTGGCAGACTGTCCTGGAGTAACCCACGTCGACGGCAGTTCTCAAGGCGTGTGCATATATGGCAAGGATGGGGTGTTTAAGAAGGCGGTTATAGACCGTCTTAACAGCTTGAGCATACATCAATTTTCCATAAAAACCGCCGATCTTGAAGATGTGTACTTATTCGCTACGGGAAGCCGATATATGCGCTATGGTCAAAAAGATGCAAAAAACGATCAGAGCATCGAATCTGAAGTCCCTTTTATCAAGGGCAAAGAGCTTCTTCAGCAGGCAATTGATTCCTCCAACTCTGACCAATTATGTGAGGCACAGAAACTGTTTGATCGCGCTCGCCAAGACGGCCATCACGAGGAATTTGCACTGTATTATCTGGCTTTGTGCGAATACCGTCTCGCTACGCTCTTTGCGGCCACTCCCGGCGAACAGGCCGAGTGCATCAACCGAACCATAGAGCATCTCAAAGGGGCTATCGAGTTGGAAGACAACTTCAGCGACGCCCATGCCCTCTTAGCTAGCGCCTACGGTCAAAAGCTCGGCCTGAAGCCTCACTTGGGCATGGCGCTAGGCCCTGAGACCAAAAGAGTTCTTGAAAAATCCAAGCGACTCGATGGCAACAATCCCCGCGTCGTCTTAATAGATGGAATGAGCGACTATTATACTCCCGCTGTGTTCGGCGGCGATAAGCAGCGGGCCATCTCTAAGATGGAGCATGCTCTTGAACTGTTCGCCAAAGAGGAAATCCGCGATCCCTTTCAACCCTCTTGGGGCTACGACGAAGCTTGTGCTCAATTGGGTATCATGCGTCAAGATGCCGGAGACATTGAGGGCGCAAGGGAAGCCTTTGTCAAAGCCCTTGAAGTGAATCCCAACAATGGCTGGGTGAAATCCCAATTGCTACCGGGATTGGATGATTAATCGCAATGGATAAGAATGTCCTCCTGCAATTCACCCCTCCCTCCCGCTATTAGCCGAGCCATATCGCCGTTGGTCGAAATAGAATAGCACAGCGATAGACCTCCGGATATTATAGAACACAAAAGCACCCTATCGCTGGAGACTATTATGCGTTCGCTAGGGCTAGTTTCACTTCTTAGTATCTGTTTTTCTTTGCCGATCTTGGCGCAGAGCAAGGCTTTCGTCCAAGGACAGGTCGTCGACGAAACCGAAGAACCGATGGCCTTTGTCAACGTGCAAATCATCGACACCACCGACGGCGCAGTAACAGGCCGCGACGGCCGCTTTGTCTTTGCCACCCAGCATCTCGGATCACACGACCTGAGTGCCTCCTTCATCGGCTTTGAACCCACCCGGCAGACCCTGCACTTGGCCGCGGGCGATACCATAACGGTGCGCTTGGTGCTACGGCGCATTCTCATTGAACTCGGTGAAACCGTCGTCACCGTTAGCACCTACACCACCGGGGAGGATGAGACCGTTACCCTTGCTCCCTTAGATGTGGTTACAACGCCTGGGGCTTCTGCCGATATTTTTCGCGCGTTCAAAACCTTTCCCGGCGTTGCCACCGTAGATAATGGTGCCGGTCTTTTTGTTCGGGGGGGCGATGTGAGTGAGACCGTCATCTTGCTCGACCAAGCCACGGTGGTGCATCCCTACAAATACGAATCGCCCACCGGTGGAGTATTCGGCACGATTCCTCCCTTTATGGTGAAGGGTACGGCCTTTTCCACCGGCGGATTCTCCGCCCGCTACGGCAATGCACTTTCTGCGGTACTAGCAATGGAGAGCCTAGACATGCCCCTGCAACGGAGCTATACGCTTGGCTTGGGCCTTGCTGCTGGTGCTGTGGGCCTCGACTTGCCCCTTATTGACGATAAGCTCGGCCTGCGCTTTACGGGGAATCGCAGCTTCACCGATTTCCTGTTCCGCATCAATGGTCATCGCGACAAATTCGTTACCACTCCGCAGGGGCACGACGGCAACCTCAATCTGATCTACCAATATTCGCCTACCGGACGCCTTGAGTTCTTCAGCTTAGACGCGGGTGACGAGATCGGCGTACAGGTTACAGAGCCTTCGTTTGACGGTCTTTATCGAAACCGCACGGATAGAGCCTTGCACAATCTCCAGTGGACGGATGTATGGGCCGATTGGTTCATACAGACCAGTGCTTCGCTCAACCAGTACAAGACTCGGCGGCAATTGGGCAACCTAGACTTGGCTCCCCGCGACTGGACCGGCAAAATTCGCACAGACGGAGAACGCGTCCTCGGTGCCTTCGGGATCTTGCGTCTCGGTGCTGAAATGGAGCACGCTGACAATCGATTCGTGGGCCGCATTCCCCAGGGTGATATCCTCGACCCCGAGGCAGAGGTTTTTGAACTCGACACCTCCTACGGCGCCCGGCGCAGTGGTGCCTACTTTGAGGCCGATTTCAAACCCGTGCGCCGCATCATCGCCAATGTCGGTATGCGCGCCGACCACCACAATTTGAGCGACGGTTTTGTTCTAGATCCACGCCTGTCTGCACGGTATCAGTTCTCAGAAGACACAAATGCCCGGCTCGCTTGGGGCATCTATCACCAATTCCCCGCCCCATTTAAGTACAACCCTACCAGCGGCAACCCCAATCTGGGACCTCAACGCGCCCAACACTGGATAGGCGGCCTGCACCACGAACGCGGGGAACTCCTAGTACGGGTGGAGGCTTACTACAAACCCTACCGCGATCTGGTGCTGGACGACGCCGACCTGAACCTTGCAAATACGGGTAGAGGCCGGGCCTCTGGAATTGACTTCTTCTGCAAATACGGCGCTTTTCTCAATACGCGCTTGAGTGGGTGGATGGCCTATAGTCTGCTGAGGTCGCGCCGATTGCAGGTGCGTCATCTAGGATTTGAGATGCTACGCGAAGAAGCCTCTTCGCCGTTTGATATAACGCACAATCTGACCTTGGTCACAAAAATGGAGATCGTCCGCACGCTTAGCGGCGGTTTGACTATGAGATACGCCACTGGCCGGCCCATCACGCCAATCGTCGATGCCGTTCCCGTAGCAGACAAAAGCTACTACCTGCCCGTAGAAGGACCCGCCGGCTCGGAACGATTGCCGTCCTTTCAGCAAATAGATGGACAGTTGAGCTATGTGCATTTCTTTGGCTCTGGGCACCAAGCGGTCTTCTACTTGGCGGTCAACAACCTGCTCAACCGCGCCAATGTGCTAGACTATGATTACAGCATTGACTATAGCCAGCGCCAGCCACGCACCTCCCTTTTTCGCCGGTCCATTTACTTTGGAACCAGTGTCTCCTTGAACTATTAACCTTAACCAAAGGGGTTATTTATGATACGCGTTCTGCTCTCACTTGCTTTCATTTTCTTAATCACCTATCCCACCTTCGCCCAACCGGCCGACAGTCTTATAGTCAGTGGAAAACAGATGCTGCAAGCCGGTGAAAATGCGGGCGATCTCGACGCTATGTATGCAGCCAGAGCGACGTTTGAGCGCGCCTTAGCCGATACGAGTCTGGCTGCATGGGGCCACTACTACATCGCTTTGGCCGATTACCGCATTGCTGGCCTATTAGAGGGAGAAAGCAAAGATCAGGCTTCTGAGCACCTCAAAGTCGCTGTCGAGCATTTGAAAAAGGCTACCGAGATTGATCCACAAGCAGCCGAAGCCTATGCCTTGCTGTCGAGCGCGTACGGGCTACAAATCGGCCTGAGCCCCATGAAAAGTATGCTCTTGGGCCCCAGAGTAGGAAAGGCCAGCCAGAAAGCCAAGCAACTCGCCCCCGAGAATCCGCGCGTGGTACTGAGTGCGGCCATTAGCGATTTTAATACCCCCAAAATGTTTGGTGGAAGCAAAGAAAAGGGCCTGCAAGGGTTTCAGCGCGCCGCCGAACTCTTTGCCCAAGAAAAGCCGACCGATCCCATCCAGCCAATATGGGGGCACAGGGAAGCCTATGCTTGGCTCGGCATCGCTTACCAGAATCAGGGTGAGCTGGAGTCGGCGCGAGCGGCCTTTGAAAAGGCGCTTGCAATCGATCCAGATTTTGGTTGGGTCAAGTACTGGCTGCTGCCCGAATTGGAAAAAGCCAATTCATCGGATGCGCCGTGAGCAAGCGATCACCAGACAGCTGAACTGAGTTGTGAGGAGCGCTTAACTGGTTTTGGAAGAGGATCTGCCGCCTCGGGGCCGTCCCCGGCCTCCCCGGCCACGCCCACGTCCTCGGCCGTTGCGTTTGGCGCGGATGTCGTCCAAGTCGGGTGCCGTGCCTTCCCAATTCGCGTGGATGCGGTTGTTGTTGAGCAGGCGCTTGAGGTCGTGGAGGTCGCGGTCGCCGACCAAGGTCAGGGCCATGCCCGCCCGGCCCATGCGTCCGGCCCGGCCCGTGCGGTGGGTATAGATTTCGGCGTTAAAGGGAAAGTCGTAGTTGATGACGTGGGTGACGTGCGAAAAATCTAGGCCACGCCCGGCCACGTCTGTGGCGACCATGAAGCGGATTTTCTGCTGGCGGAAGCGGCGGAAGATGGAGGTGCGCCGATCTTGGTCTAGTCCGCCGTGGATGATGTCAACTGAGCGGACGCGCCTTTGCAGGTCGCGGAACAAATCGGATGCTTTGTCGCGCGAGTTGCAGAAGATGATGCCCTGTTGGATCTCTTGGTCCTCAATGTAATCGATGAGCGCGTCACTGCGGCGGCGGGAGACGTGGAGGAAGTGATGGGCGAGCGATTGGGGTGCCCGCTGGTCGCGGTTGAGCTGGACGCGCTCGGGTGACTGGAGGTACTTTTGGGTCAGCCGCTCGATCTCCGGCGGCATGGTCGCGGAAAAAAGCAGGGTTTGGTGTTCCTGCATGAGGCAGGACAAGATAAAGTCCACATCCTCGATAAATCCCATCTTGAGCATCTCATCGGCCTCGTCGAGGACCACGGTTTTGACGTGGGTCAGGTCGAGGCTGTGATTCCATATAAAGTCGATGAGGCGGCCGGGCGTGGCCACGAGCACGTGAACGCCGTGGTTGATCTTGGCCTTTTGGATGTCCATGTCAAAGCCGCCGTAGATGGCAAACGGAGCTACGCCTGAGTCCTTGGCGATTTCGTCCACCTCTTGGACGTATTGGAGCGCCAACTCGCGGGTGGGAACCAAGATGAGGGACTGGATGGCGTTGAGAGACGCATCTGTGGCTTGGATTAGGGGGATGGCACAAGCGCCGGTCTTGCCAGAGCCGGTTTCGGCTAGGCCCATGACGTCTTTGCCGTTGATAATGTGGGGAATGGTTTGTTCTTGGATGGGCGTCATATCCTCGTAGCCCATCTCGTCGAGTGCTTTGAGGATGTGAGGTGCTAGATCAAGCTCGGTAAACTGCATAAATCCTATCTATTGGATTGAAAAGGCGGGAAATACGTGGGGTGGGACGCCAACGAATGCGCGTTAATCATTATAAGTTATAAACTTAGGGAAAAAAGCTAAATGTGCAATAGGCCGCGTTGCGCGGAAACGGCTGGGGCTTAATTTGTAACTCAAAAGATGAGGAGATAAAAGATGACAGACGTGCGGGTGCGCATTGCCCCTTCGCCGACCGGCCCCATGCATGTAGGAACCGCGTATCAAGCGCTATTCGATTGGGTGTGGGCGCGGCAAAACGACGGGCAGTTTGTGTTGCGCATCGAGGATACCGACCAAGCGCGGTCGCAAAAAAAGTACGAAGATGAACTCATGCAGTCGCTGCGGTGGCTAGGGCTGGCGTGGGATGAGGGGCCGGATGTGGGCGGTCCTTACGGCCCGTATCGGCAAAGCGAGCGCTTGTCCATCTACGCGGAGTACGCCGCGAAGTTGGTGGCTAGCGGACATGCCTATCCCTGCTTTTGCACGAGCGAGCGACTGGCCGCACTGAGGAAGGAGCAGCAGGAGCGCAAGGAGCATGTTGGTTACGATGGACATTGCCGAGATCTGGCTACCAAAGAGGTAGAAGCCAAGATACAGGCGGGATGTGCGCACGTGATTCGGCTGGAGATGCCGAAGGAGGGAGCATGTATAGTTGAGGACATACTCCGGGAGCCGATTTCCCTAGAGTGGGGGAATGTGGACGACCAGGTGCTGATGAAGTCCGACGGCTTTCCGACTTACCACTTGGCCGTGGTAGTGGACGATCACTTGATGCAGATCAGCCACGTGATTCGGGGAGAGGAGTGGATCACCTCCACGCCCAAGCACCTCATGCTGTACGAGGCTTTCGGCTGGACACCGCCGACGTACATGCACTTGCCGTTGCTGCTCAATCCCGACGGCTCCAAGATGTCGAAGCGGCGGAATCCGACCTCGGTGGAGTACTATCGCCGCGCCGGTTATGTGCCGCAGGCCCTGCTCAACTACTTGGCGCTGATGGCTTACCCGCCGATCGGGGACGAAAAGTTCACAGTGGAGCAATTAGCCGAGCATTTCGACCCGGCGAAAATTAATTTGGGCGGCTCCATCTTTGACATAGACAAGCTGGGTTGGCTCAATGGACGCTATCTGCGCGAAGAGCGGACGCCGGAGGCCCTGTTGGCGGAGTTAAAGGGCTGGCTGCTCAACGACGAATACGTCGGGCAGATGCTGCCGTTCATGCAGCAGCGGCTAGAGACGCTGGGGGATTTTGTGCCGCGCGTGGCGTTTTTCTTTGCCCGGCAGGTGGAGCCAGAGGCCGAGGATTTGGTGCCGAAAAAGCGAGAGGCCGCCGAAGTGGCGCGGATGTTACAGACAGCCGTGTGGGCCTTGGACGAGGTGGTGGAATGGGACAAAGACGGCGTGGCCGAGGCCGTGCGCCGGGTGGCCGCGCATTGGGAGTGGCCGGTCCGCGACGTGACCGTACCACTCATTGTCGCGCTGACTGGCGAGCGGGTGGGGCCGCCGCTGTTTGAATCCGCCGCGCTCTTGGGGCCAGAATTAACGCGGATGCGGCTGTTGGACGCCATGAAGGTGCTAGGTGGGCTGTCGAAGAAACAGGCGAGCCGGCTGGAGAAGGGCTGGAGGCGGTGAAGTTTCTCGGCGGCTGCGTCGTGTGGGTCGCCATCTAGTACAGTCTTCCACCGCAGAATGCGTGGCTAGCGGCGGTCGAGCTGGACCGGCGTCCGGTCGCCTTCGCGGATTCTGTAGTACTGATCCATTTCGAGGTCAGTAAACAGTTGCCGTGCGCCCGTGGCCGGCCAGGTAACTTCGACGGCTTCGATGGCCTTGGCTTGTCCCAGACCGATCTCCTGTTGCAGACTCGAGCCGCCGAAGCTGGCTCCCGTGCCGATAGTGGCGTAGATGTTTCTCGGCCCCTCAGCAGTTGCGACCTCTATCCTGATGCGCGCTCCCAAGGCGGCGCGATTTGATTGTACCCCTTCCAACAAGAGCGTGATCCAGTGATTACCATGCCCGGGGTTTTCAAAGAGGACATTCTGGAACACGTCCCCGGTATAGGCCCCACCCATAACCGCATAGATATCTTGGTCGCCGTCGTTGTCGAAGTCGCCAAAGGCCACGCCGTGCCCTTTTTGCAGATGGCCGAAGCCGCCGGAAGTGGTAACGTCCTCGAAGAAGCGCCCGCCGGCATTGCGGAACATGCGGTTGGGCATGACCGAGCGAAGCGAGGGCGATCCTGTGCCGGCGTAAAAATCCAGCCAACCGTCGTTGTCGAGGTCGCCGAAATCGCAACCCATCGTATAGAGTACTTTGTCAACGCCCGCTTCTGCGCTGCGTTCGGCAAAAGTCCCGTCGCCATTGTTGCGGTACAGGCGGGGACGCTCGGCCGCGGTTGCCAGCCCGAGATAGTCGGCGGCCACATCGCCGGCGCTGGCTTCGTAATGGTATCCCGAGACGAAAATGTCCAGCCAGCCGTCGTTGTCGTAATCCCAGAACCAAGCCGGGAAGCTACCTAGCGGTTCGGTCACGCCTGCTTCCTTGCTTTTGTCGGTGAAGGTCCATCCGCCGAACTCGTTGGCACCGTCGTTGGCAAAGAGAAAATTGGTTCCGGTGAGCCGCGAAACGTACAGGTCAATTAGGCCGTCGTTGTCGTAATCGCCCCAAGCGGCCCCTTTTACATAGCCGACGACGGCGACCCCGGTTGCTTGGCCTACCTCGGCAAACTGCAAATCCTCTGCCTGCCCGTTGCTGTGAAAAAGTTCGCATCGATGGATTCGACCGCCATACGACTCGTTGCCAACGAAAAGGTCTAGCCAGCCGTCGTTGTCGTAGTCGCCCCAGGCGGCGGTCTGCGTCGGGTGGAAGGTGAGCAGGCCGACCTGCTCGGTGACGTCGGCAAAGGTCCCGTTGCCATTGTTGTGCAACAGCGAGTTGGGATGCAGCCCGTCGTCTTCCCACCAGCCCCCGCGCAAAACCAACACGTCTGCATAGCCGTTGTTGTCGTAGTCGGCGTGTGTAATTTGCAAGCCGCCGCCGATGCCGGTCAGACCGGCCGCTGCGGTCCGGTCTGCAAAGGTTCCGTCGCCGAGGTTGGCAAAATAGCGGAGTTGGTCGTCTAACCCCCAAGACGAGGCCATGATATCCAGATGGCCGTCGCCGTCGAAGTCGTCCATTATGCTGCCGCCGGCCATGGAGACCAAATCTAGGCCCAGCGCCGGTGCCACATCGGCGAAGCGCTTGATGTCGTAGTCGGAGACAAAAACCTCGGGCGGGACGAGCCACTGCGCTGGCACTTGTTCGGGATACATGCCCAAGGTCATATAGGCAATATTCAAAAGCCAGCGGACGGTGAGGTCGTCTGGATGATCTGCCAAATACGCGGCAAATTCCGCCAGCGCCGCCCGCGACCCCCGCTCAATGGTGTGGACTCCGTCGCCGCTAATCGGCAAAAGGCACGAAGCCGTTGAGTGTCGAGCGAGACAGTTTTCTTGCTCTCCGAGGCGCATATAGGACAGTCCCAGCAGGACGCGCACATCTGGGGTCAGTTTGAGATCGACTTGTTGGAGCTGCGGCTGGAGCTTTTCGAACTCGTCAATGGCGGCTTGGCTCTGGCCGGCGCGCAACAGCTCCCGCGCCAGATAGGCATTGGCGCGCAGGCGGGCGGCGGTATCGGGCGGCTGTGGCAAGGTCTTGAGGTATTCTACCCGCGCCGCGTTGATATAGGTATTAATGGCAGGATTCAAATTCTGCGCGATCTCCGCCAAGCGGGCGGCCATGCGCTTCGTGCTAGGGGCCTGATAGGACACTGGCGGCTCTGGGGCGCAAGACAGTGCGACGAGAGACAAAGCCAGTATGGATCGCATGTTATGGCCCACCGTGCAATCGCTTAAAGTGCGCCAGCGCCTGCACAGCGCGCAGGGAGTCACCGAGCGCCCGATAGGACAAGGCCAAGCCGTAATGGGCGCGGACATAGCTCGAATCTGCCGCTATGACTGTGCGAAAGTGGCCCAATGCCTCCTCGGCTGCTCCTTCGCGCAGCGCCACTCCCCCGAGGCCGTGGTAGGCGTCCGCGTATCCTTCCCTGTGGTCGAGTGCCGTAGTGAACGCCTTGCGGGCTTGATCCAGTTCCCCCTTGGCAAAATGGGCGTTGCCGAGGTTGTACCAAGCGAGGGCGTACTCTTCGTCCAGCGCCAGCGCTTGGCGGAAGGCGGCTATAGCCTCGTCCAAGCGGTCGAGGCGGGCGTAGGCATTGCCCAGATTGTGCCAAGCCGGCGCATGGGTGGGATTGACCGTCAGCGCACGCTGGAAGGACTCGGCCGCTTCGTTTGCCACGCCTAGTCGCGCATAGATCCGGCCCAGTTCAAAGAGCGCCATCGCATCGTGCGGATTGCCGTCGAGAATTGTTTTCCACCGGAGGATATCCCCAGAGTGCGCGTCAATGCGGTTGAAGGCGCGCATCGCCGCGTCGCTTTCCTTGGCCTTGCCTTGTTTCTGGTAGGTCTGGGATAGGTTGTAATAGGCTTGGGGGGAGAGCATGTCGAGGTGAATGGCGCGGCGCAGGGCTTGGGCCGCCGGCTCGTATTGCCCCAGCTTGGTGTGGGCTACCCCGAGCCAGTTAAACGCCGCCGCAGCCGTTGAATCCACGGCAATGGCCGCTTCAAAGCTCGCCGCGGCTTCTTCGTACCTTCCTAGGCGGAGGTGTGCCCGCCCCAAGCCGATCCGAGGGGCGACCGCCGTTGGTTGCAAGTTCACGGCCTGCGTGAGAAGCGTGGCGGCCTTTTCGCACTGCCCTAGCTTGAGACAGTAGACATCGCCTAGGGCGGTGTACGCTAGGATGTATTTAGAGTCGCTGGCAATGGCCTGTTCCAACGCCGCCGCCGCCTCTTGATACGCACCTTCTTGGCCGAAGGCCGCGCCGATATTGTAGTGCGAGGGGGCGTGGTCTGGCTCGCTTAAAAGCGCCTGTTGGTAGGCTTGACGGGCTTCTGCAAAGCGCCGCTGACGCAGATAGACGGCCCCCAGCCCCCGGTGCGCGTCCGGACAATCGGCACATTCCTGCGCGGCCTGTTGGTATGCTTCTGCGGCTCGATCTAATTCGCCTCCCCTAAACAGGATGTTGCCGATCCCCACTTGCGCCCCGGTGTGGGTGGAATCCAGCGCCAAAGCTCGGTGAAAGGACTGTAGGGCCTCGGGGTAGCGCGCCTGTTCGTGGTACACTTGGCCGAGCGCATAATGGGCTTCGGCGTCCGCTGGGTCTTCCGCGATTTGGCGCTGATAGTGGACCTCCCGCTCGCCTAGGCTTTCCTCGGTGGGTGTACATCCGTTGAGTAAGGCTAGCAGGCAGACAACGATCCAGCGACACGCTCTGATCCTTTTCCACTGATTGCTCATGCTCAGCCGGAGGAAGGAGGTTCTTCCACTTGGTGGATCTGGTCAATGGGCACTTGTACGAGCGTCTGCACGATCCCGCTGGGCCAGCGGATCTGGACGCGATCCACCTGTTTTCGCTGGCCCAAGCCGAAGTACACCCGCAGATCGTTTTGCGAAAGATAGCTGCTGCCGCTGCGCACCTCCTCGACCTGTACCAAATCGCCGCTTACTACCCGGATCACCGCCCCAATCCCGTCCCGATTACTGACCCGGCCGACGGTCTTAAAGGCGATCCAGTGGTTGCGCTGGCCGCTGTCGTTGCGCAGCAAAAACGCCCGCTGGTTGTTGTTGGAGACAAAAGCGTCTAGGTCGCCGTCGTTGTCGTAGTCGGCAAAGGCCGCGCCCCGGCCGACTCCGCCCAAGACCGTAGTCGGCACCAACGCAAACCGTCCGGCTCCGTCGTTGGCAAAGAGTTGGTCTGGCTGCGGATAGGACGCAGCTTGGTCGAATACCTGCACTTCTGGATGGACGTGGCCATTGGCCAGATAGAGATCTAGGTCGCCGTCGTTGTCGTAGTCGAAAAAATCCGTGCCAAACGTCAAGGTAGAAAGCGTAGGCTCACCCAACCCCGACGGAAAGCTCAGGTCGGCAAATGTGCCGTCGCCATCGTTGCGATAGAGACGGCAGCTTTCCCACTGAAAGTTGCAGACCACGATATCCAAGTCGCCGTCCCGGTCGCAGTCGCCAAAGTCCGTGCCCATGCCGGCCTCGGGGCGAGCACTCTCGCTGAGCGCCACCCCCGCGCTCAATCCCACTTCGGCGAACCGCGTTGCGCCATCGTTGCGGAAGAGGAAATTGGCCTTCATGTCATTGGCCACATACAGGTCCGCGTCGCCGTCCCCGTCGTAGTCGCCAAAGACGACGCCCAACTGGCGGCCGGCTTCGCTGTACACGCCGGCTGGCCGGGTAATATCGGCGAACTTCCCGCCCCTATCATTGCGGAAAAGAGCGCCGGATTCTCCTTTGTACTGGGTGGGGGCGCAATAGACCGGGACCGCTCCTTGGTGACACCCTTCGTCGTACGCTATATCAACGGAGACGTTGTTGGCCACATAGAGGTCCAGATCGCCATCGTTGTCGATGTCGGCAAACGCCGCGCTGGTGCTCAGGCGGTGATCGCCGACCCCAGCGTCGGCAGTCTGATCGGCAAAGGTACCGTCACCCTGATTGTGATACAGGACGTTGGGGCCGAAGTTGGTCACGTACAGATCTACGTGCCCGTCGTTGTCGATGTCGCCGACGCAGGCACCCATGCCATAGCCCGGATGGCCCGTCCGCGTTTGCGCCGTCACATCCGCAAAGGTTCCGTCGCCTCGGTTGCGATAGAACGCGTTGGTGGGGACATCCTCGGCGACAAAACCCGGCAGTGGCGCGCTGTTGACCGCATAGAGGTCTTGGTCGCCGTCGTTGTCGTAGTCGAGGAAGGCCGCGCCCGAGCCATAGGTTTCCACATAGTAGTAGCGCCCGCTCGCCCCATTCTGATGGTGGAATTCAATGCCCGCCTCTTGGGCCACTTCTACAAACTTTGGTCCGGTCTCCAGGTCCGCTGGCCCGCATCCCGCGCCGCTCACGATGAGCAGCACCCACAAAGACAAAGCTGCAGCCACGGGCTAGTAGGAGGCGGAGGAGTTGGGGTGAGCGTGGGTTGCTCCGACGAATGATGTCATGGGCTAGCGGGGCTGGCGTCTAGTTTGCCCAACTGCTCTTCAAACACCACAACCCGATCGGCGTATTGATTCCTGAGCCGGGTGAACAAGGAGTCGAAGAGGGCCTTTTCTTGTTGCTTCTGTACCCACCACCGCGCCCGCGAAGCAGCCTGTGCAAAGGGCGTGGGGCGCGGAGGAATGCGCTCCCGCACTTCGAAGATCGAATAGCCTTCGTCGAGAGCCACAGGACCGGTGAGCACTCCCACCGGCGTGGCGACCACCGAGTCGTAGAGGGCACCGAAAACCCGCCGCTCGGAGGGATGGTTGTGAATGTGGTATTGCCCATGCCCGCCCTCGGCATCCGTGCGCAACGTGTGATGAGCGGCCAGCGTTTCTAGGCGTTGGCCAGCGCGGACCTGCTGCAAGAGCTGTTCCGCCTCGGCGCGGGTCGCCACCAGCACCTCCGCCACCTGAATTTCTTCTAGTTCCATGAACTGTTGCGGATGGTCGTCGTAGTACTGGCGGGCCATGACGCTGTCAACTTTGGTCTGCTCTACGACCTCTTCTCTGCGGAGGGCTTCGAGCAGCAGCGATTTTTTTTTATCCTGCAACCAGGCCGCTATGGTCGAATCTTGGTCCAAGCCTTCCTGCAAAGCCGCTTGGTAGACGAGGGTGCGCGGCAAGAGGTCTCGGTGAATGAACTCGGCAATCCCGCTGCTGTCGAAGGAGACCGAGCGGATGAACCAATAGGCATTATAGGTTTCGGCGAAATCCAACAGCGTTACCTGTCCGCCTTTGAAGCGGCAGAGGATCACTTCCTGCTCTTCGGGACCCAACAGCATCCCCCGGCCGTCGGATTCGGCCATCCTATCGACTAACAGCCGGATCGCCTCGCCATCCAGTTGTGCGTCTAGCCGATCTTTGAGCTGTGCGATCAGCCCATTCCAGCGAGTGCGAAACTCATTCCAGTACTGCTCGCGCAAGAAGGCCGCTCGGTAGTGTGTAGGGGCTGGGCCTTGGGACAGTACCTTGAAGATCTCGTAGTTTTCTCCCACGAGTAAAGGCTGGCTCAAGTCTCCAACTTGTAGGTCGAATATTTGCTCTCCCACGTCTATGGGCAGGCCCATCTCCTCCAAATTGCCGCGCCCGTACCAGGCATCGAGTACCCCGCCGTGGTCGGCTGATGGTGCGATGGAACGCTCGCGGGCCACCTCGGCAAAGTCCTGTCCCTGCTCCAAGTCGCGCATGGCCTTTTGGGCTTCTGCTGCGCTGGCGGTGCGGATATGGGCCAAGCGCAACATCCGATTCCACTTGTTCGTCGCAAAATTCTGACGCATATCGTCCACGGCGAGATCTACATCCGCGAGGATGGTCCGCACGGCGTACTCATCGACCAGTTTCTTGCGCCGTTCCCGCTCCCATTGGCGCGCGAACTCCACTGTCTGATCCAGCCGCCGCTCCTGTGCGTCGATGAGCATCAACTTCATATCGATCATAGTCTGCAAGTAGAAGCGCCACGCTTGGAGACCCTCTTCGGGATCGCGGTAATTGGCGGTGGATTCTTCGCGGAACTGGCGCAGGTCTGCGAGTTTGATTTCTTCGTCGCCTGCCTTGGCGACCACGTCGCTATCTACCTGTGGCCCGCAGCCACTCCACCACAGCGACGCGAGGACAACTCCCACAACGCGCACCATTAGAGTTCCTCGGCGCGGCGTTGTTTGGCCAAGTACACTTCGCGCGTAAATGGGTAGGCGATGTCTATGGTCTCCACTGGCTGATCGCGGTAGTCGAAGCGCAGCACGATCTCTGGGATCCGCACTTCGAACGCTTCGACATCGTTAGCTAGCGGGGCAAAGGCGATAAAACCTTCGCGCTCTTGGCCGCTGAAGATCATCTCGTCTTCTGGATACAAGGTGCGGAGCAGCAGGTCGCGCCGCTCGCGGAACGGAAGGAAGGTATTGCCCGCATAGCCTATGGCATAAGGGGCGAAGTACTCGTCTAGCGCCAGTCGGGTGAAGGCTTGGTAGCGCCGACCATTGGCGCTGGCGATTTCTACGGCGTAGGGATTGAGCCACACCTTGGGGTAGGCGTAGTTCTTTACTTTGAGCAGAAAGACCGTAAAGCGGGTGGGATGCTCCTCTTCCCACCCCGGCTTCCAATCGCCGTAGGTGTAGGGATTGACCGGCGCGAGATAGGGGTTGGGATCGTGAAAGCCCTCCGGCCGCTGCGAGTGGCCGCTTAGCTGCCGGTTGAGCATGGCCACGGTCAGCGGCAATAAACTCACCTCCAAGCGGTTTTTGACGAAGGTGATGCTGTGGTCGTCGCGGACGACTAAATCCGCTCCCGCCAAATTAGCGACCGGCAATATGGGACCGGCGAAGTGGCGATAGCCCAATTTGTGCCCGCATCCTCCGACGAGCAGCGCGACGCACAGCAGACAGCCTATCCATGTTTTCATTGCGTTTGACTCTTTCCGTTTAATAGATCACGGCGACGGGCTTTAAGCGGACCTCGAACCCCTTATCCGTTTCCACTTCCACGCGCGCTAGGTATACACCTGGGCGGACCAATTGCCCGGCCGCGTCCCGACCGTCCCAGTGGACCGTATGGCGTCCTGCGCCCTGCACACTTGGCGGCGCTCGCCATATCGGTCGCCCATCGAGGGCATAGAGGCCGACTTGCACTTGGGATGCCTCCCGCACCCGGAAGAGGGTGTATTGTATGGACAACAGGTCGTTTACGCCATCGCCTTGGGGGGTAAACGCGCCGCTACCCGCCTCGACGTCTCCCAGTACCCCACCCGTGGAAGCGGCAGACGCCACGACGAGCAACTGATTGGAGCCTAGCTCCGCGCTGACGTCCCCTCCTTCGATGCGTTGTAACAAGCTCGGCTCGTGGCGGTTGAAGACCTCGCCACCAAATTCGCCGGCGTCGCCGTACAACACGGCTTCGAGGCCGATGCGCAGCCGCTGATCGCCGCTCGGATGCAAGGGGCGAGGCAAAAACACCACAAAGCCGCTTTCTTCGCGCAGCAGGCTATCCGGCTCTACGGCGCTGAGCGGGTCGCCCATCTCTAGATAGCGAAATGTGGCTTCCGCTGGTGCCAAGATGCGCACGGCGTCGCAGCCGACGCGGTCCGCGCTGGCAAATTCCACGCCTAGGTCGTACGTGAACGGGGTTTTCGCGCCCGCTGGGACGCGCACTTGCCCGCCCTGGGGATGAGGTTCCTCCGCGAGGACGATCTCGCCGACGACCCGGTCGGCCAGCAGGGGTGCGATCTCGATTTGCAGAGAATCGAGGCGGGCAAATTCCCACAGCGCGTCCGTTTCTAGCTGGACGCGCAATTGGAAATACCGGCCCCACGGCAGGCGCGGGTGCTGGCCCGAGTCCTCCAACGGCAGTGACCAGAAGCTCCAGTTTTCTAAGTCGGCGGCCACCGGACCGCGATAGCCAACCGCGATGGTAGCGCCGCGCGTCTCTAGCGGTATCAGTCGATCCCACTGCTTCTTGGTCACCTCTACATGGGCACCCAGATCGTCAAAGCCGAAATAAGCCGTTGGGCTGTCGTCGCGCCCTGTGCGGATTTCCACTCGGGCGCGGGTGGGGCCATCGGACGGCAGCAGTTGTTCTCCGTCCTTGCGCCATTTACTCACTTCCAAGCGCACCTGCCCGAAATTAACCTCCCGCCCCAAATCTATGATCTGCGACTCATAGATGGCCTGCGGAGCGAAACCCCGGCCATAGACTTCCATCTCGGCAAAGGCCGAGCGCGTGACGATGGGGTCGCCGTACAGGGTAAATCCATCGGAGATGGCGATTAGGCGGAAGAAGCGGAGATATTGCGCGGGGAATGCGATTTCGGTCACCACGTCAGTGTTGCGCTCCTCGTAGCCAAGGGGAATGGCCAGCGGACAGCACGGCCCGTCACCCCGCCAGACGAATCCGCGCTCCAACTCTTCTTGCATAATGCCAGTCTCGGCTTTGGCAGCCGTCAGACTATAGGACTTGAGGATGTAATTGGGCCTGAAAGGTTCGTCGCTTTCGGGGCTGACGCCTTCGGGAGGGAAAAAGACGAAACGCTCTACCGGCACTTGGGTGCCTAGGTCAATGGTGTAGAAAATCTGCTTCAGGTCTCGCCGCTCTATGTAGGTGGTTGGATCCCCATCGACGAAGAGAAAAATTTCCGTGGCTTGGTATAGGACGTTGTGGTTGATGTCCGTCCAGAAGCGCGGATGGCCGGAGCGGAATTGCGGGTCGGTGGGAAAGCGCCAGCGTTGCCAGGGGCCGAGCTGCGGCAAGATGTTTTCGTTTGGGTCGAGCTCAAAAGGTTGGAGTGCTTGAGAAGCGGCTGCGTCGTCTATCATTAGGCTGAAATCCGCCACGTCCGCCGGCGAAACGCCGCCCTGCCCGCCGAGTTGCCACCACTCTTGCGCTGCCCCAGGGCTGCAAACGCCCACCAGCACAACACAGGCCAGAATTGCGCCTTTAAGAATTTCCAGACGGCTTCTCACCAGCCAAGTCTCCGCAAGATGCTCTCCGGCGCCCGAACGGGCGACGCAAATGATTAAGGGGAAGGGGCCACACGTGCCCCTTCCCCTCATAACAGATTCTACTGAACTGCTACTTGAGGCGTTGGGACATGCTGTTTTTGATGTGGCCCCAGGTGTCGTTTTCCACGTTAGTCTCCTCCGCCGCCAGCGCCCAGAAGTCGGGCATCTGCGAGGCATCGACATCCTGCGACTGGCTGCCGTCGTTGATGTACATGGAGTGCTTGCGTCCACCACCGGGGCGGTCGGCGTCGAGCGGGCGATAGCCGAGGTGGATTACGTCGTCCTCGGCGAACGTGTGCCGCGTGCTCTCGCTCTCGCTCAGGCCCCAGATGTCCCACAGGGCACCCCGCCACTCATAGGTGTACTCAACCGGGCCAACCGTCAGGTTCTCGGCACCCGCTGGCAGGACGGTCCACGCAGCCTCGAAAAACTCCGGCTCCACTCCCCACAGCAGCTCTTGGGAATCGATGAACTCTAGCTGGCTGTAGAAGAAGCAGGTCTGATTGGGCAACAGGGACTCGCCGGCTGGCGGGAAGATGCGCACGTGCCAGCGCTGGCCATTGCCGATCTGTTCGAGGTCGGAACCGAGAATATTGCCGCCGAGGTGATCGGCGTCCACGGTTATCTGCAAGCAGTCGTCTTTCCACCACTCCTTGACGGGCGAATCGTACTTGAGGGTGTCATCGACAAAGCGCGCAAAGCCGTACCACTTGTTGTCTGGCTCCGCCGACCAAGCGTTGAGGATGGTGAAATCGTAGTCCGACAACTCGACGAAATCGCTGGCCCGGTCGAAGAAATCGGGCTGATTGAGGGCGAGAGCCGGGTCGTACCAACCCCAGTCGTCGTCGCTGCCGTCGATGGTGATGGCAGCCGGATCGGGCACCTGGGGATAGAACACGGTCACGCCTACGTGGGCAAAAGCGGCCGTGCTCAACAGGCACGCCAGCCCAAAAGACAAGGCGAAAAAGCCGAACTTTCTCATGCTATACGCTCCTTGATTGGAAGATACAAAAGAAGGAAAAGGGATGTGGAAAGTGTCTTTCAGCAAGCTGTGCAACCTCCTTTCGGATAAGTGATATTGCTGAGGTGATTCTACCATTATATATAAAAAATTAGATAGGCGAAACAAATTTGCGGCAAGAAAATGCCGTTTTTTGCGGGCGCGACAGCGCGGTTCTGACTTGGTAGGCAGTGGGAACGGGGCGTATATTGTCGCCGATGGTGCTCGCTGGCCTAGGCGGGCTTTTCCTTATTAGGAGATGGATTATGAGGTTGACAACCCTTTGGAGCAGAGGGCCGATCTTGCTGTTGTGGTGCATTTTCGCGCTCGCGGAATCCACGGCTTTTGCCCAGCTATCGACGGGCTTTCGGCCGGTTGAGGAACCGGGAATTCGCGGGGTGCGCATCCATCCCGGTGCCTTGGCACCCAACCGGCGCAAGTGGTACTTGCCGCAGAATCTGTACTACGAATACCAGTGGCGCGGCTGGGAGTACAGCAACTACGCGCGCGACAACTACGAGCGCTACGTCAACATCCTGCTCGAAGGCACCCGCAATTACAACCTCTTCGGCCAGTACATCAATCGCGGCTGGGTCATCTACGACTGGACCGAAACCAGCCCTCTGCGCCAGGGCAGTGCCCTTTTGAAGGGAACCCGCTTTGGCCGGTGGTTCGGCAGCCTCGTCATCTCGTCGGCCAGCCACGGCCAGTTCCACACCTCCCTGACGGTGGGCGACGCCATCCGCACGACGCTCACCCCCTTAACCTTTTCCAAGCCCACGTTCAACGGGTTGCAGTGGGATTTTCTTGCCGACAAGTACGCGGTAACCCTCCTTGGCTCGCGGCTCAACGCGCCGGGGTTTACCGCGCTCAACGAGGCGGGCGGGGCTTCGGCGATCGAAAACACGACCCGCCTGCTCGGCGCACGCGGCGTAGCTCAGGTGGGAGACTTCGCCAAGCTGGGCCTGACGTGGGTCAATGTGTCCAATACCAGCAGCGAGTTGAGCCTCGGCGACAACTCGCTCAAGGGCCTGCTGACCGGCCCGCAGAACACGGGCAATGTCGAACGGGTCATCATCCGCATTGCCGACGACTCGCCCGAATCCGAGGAAACCGGGGCCTCGTTTTTCGTCGATCAGGTGATCATCGACGGCGAGCTACACCCGGAGATCGTGCCCTTGGTGCGCGGCGGCGTGCGGCGCGAGGGCATCTTGGAGGTGAGCGGCCCGGACGTTATTGAGCTTATCTACGACATTCGCAACGATTTTAGCCCAACCGAAAAAGTGGGCACCTTCCGCGAGGCCAAGAAGCTCGAATTCGAGCTGGTGGTGTCCAATGACTACCGCATAGAGATTGCCTCCAACCTCCAGACCAATGCCCGGGGCGAGCAGGTCTTCTTGCCGGTGGCCCAGGCCCGCGACGAGATCACCGATGGCTCCAACCAGACCTTTGTGCGCTTTGCCTATGGCCTGCCGACCGGGCACGAGGTGATCGGTATGGACCTGGAGCTGATCAACCTCGCCCACTTCGACCTGCGGGCCGAATGGGCTCTCAATCGCCGTTTCCGCCGCTTTCCCAACCAGAATTTTCGCAAGCTAGCCGCGTACAAGGAAACGGCCGAGGCCGGGTACGTGACGGCCTCGTACCAGCGCTACCCCTTCTTTGCATACGGCGAGGTGTTCAGCATAGATCCCGATTACAGCACCACGGCCTTTATCGCCGATCCGGGCGGGGTCATCGACTACGCCAGCGAGACCCAAAACCTCTTTGAGTTCGTCGATGACAACGACGACCAGGACCGCTACACCGATTGGCAGCGCTATCGCCAGAGCCAAGGGTTTGGCGGCCAGGGCGGCTCGCAGGGTCGCGACACTGAGATTTTCCCCGGACTGGACGAGAACAACGATTTTATTTCCGACTTCAACCAAAACCAAAACAGCCGCCCGGATTACGTCGAGCCTTTCCTCCGCTATCAGGTCGATCCGCCGGAGTTTCTCTTTGGCATGGACATGAACAACAACACGATCATCGACCGCTTTGAGGACGACCGCCTGCCCGACTACCCCTACGAGCGCGACCACCGCGGCTACAACGCGTACGGGGGATTAAAAATCACCGAGAGCTCCCGGCTTACCGTCGGTCGGCTCGCCGAGCACCAACTGAGCAGCGACCGCGCGAGCCGCTCGTTCTACGGGCTGCTGACCTTGGAAAAATCGTACCCTGGGCTAGACATATCCTTTTTTGAACACGCCAAACTAGTGGCCGACAACTTGCCCGAGGACCGCATCGTCTGGCGCGACCCCATCGGCCTGACGGATTTTGCCGATCCGCTCGACAACCAAGATACCTTTGTCAACTCGCTGTACTTGAAGGCCCGCTACTTTCGCATCCGCAACCTGAACGTCGAAGGCAAGCTGAAGTACGAGCGCTTCAACCAGCTCGGTGAGCAGGCCAGCCTCAAGCGCGACCGCTCATTTTTGGGCCTGATCAACAAGGCCGATTACGCCATCCGCCCCAGCGACCGGCTCGCCCTCTATCCCAAGTGGAAGAGCATGTACCAGCGAGAGACGCCCACTGCGCTGGTCGGCTTGGAGGCCAACGAACTGACCGAGAGCTTCTTCTTTTTAGGCCAGTACGCGCTCCTGCCGAAGACGCACTTGGACTTCGGCGTTGAATTCAGCCTCTTCGAAAACCTAATCGAGCGTCCCGCCGAGGCTTCGCCGAGCTATGTCGATGACTTCCGCAGCCTTGTCTTTTCGGCTCTGTTGACCAATGTGTCGTCCTATCAAGGGTACGAGTTGACCATGAACGCGGGCTTCCTGCTAGAGCGCCAGTTTTTCGCGGAGCAGACCCAGAAGCAATCGATCGTCTTCGTCCGCATCTTTGCTGCCACCGGCGGGGTATAATCTTTGCAACCCCCAGCGGCCGGAGTCTTCACGCCCAAGGCGCTGCTGCTCGGCTGCCTGTTTACATTTTTCGTGGCTGCGGGCGACTCGTATGGGGTTTTCTACCTCCGTGGCTCGTACATGACACTCGGGACCAGCACGGTCGGAGCCCTGTTCTTGCTGTTCTTTCTCGCTGGCTTAATCAACCCGCTGCTCAAGCTGGTCCATCCGCGAGCGGGACTAAACCGCGGCGAACTCCTGCTCATCTACATAATGATGGTCATGGCCTCGCCCCTACCGGTATTTTTTGCCGGTCGGTTCATCGGCACGATTCTCACCCCTTTTTATTTTGCCACGCCGGAAAACGACTGGCACACGCTCATCCAACCCCACATCGCGGACTGGTTGCAGCCGCGCGACCTCGCGGTCATGTGGCCTTTTTACGAGGGCTTGGAGCAGGGCCAGTCCATCCCGTGGGCTGGCTGGCTGCCAATGTTCTTGCGCTGGGCACCGTTTGTCTGGGCTTTGTTCTTGGCGATGATTGCCGTGATGGCGATTCTGCGCAAGCAGTGGAACGACTACGAGCGGCTGACCTATCCGCTGGTCCAGGTGCCGATGGCCCTCACCGAACAGGACGCCGGGGGGGAGCGCATGGCCCCATTCTTCAAAAACCCGGTGATGTGGACCGGCTTTGCCGTGCCGGCCATCTGGGGCACCCTGCACGGGTTGCACAACTATTTCCCAGAGACCGTGCCCATTGCCACCAACGTAGATCCCATCCACTTCATCCTGCCCATCTTCGACAACCTGTCCGAACTGCAATTCAAATTCCGCTTCAACATTTTGGGCTTTTTCTACTTTCTCAAGACTGAAATCGCCTTCAGTCTGTGGTTTTTTAACCTCTTCGCCAACGCCCTGCGCACCACATTCGCCGTCTTGGGCGTCACTAGTTCGGAAATGCTGGGGGGCGGGCACTCGATCATCGATCCGATTCTCGTCCACCAGTCGATGGGCGGCATGTTGGTGCTGTTTCTATTTGGCCTGTTCGCGGCCCGCAAGCACCTGTGGGCGGTCTGCCGCAAGGCCCTGTGGGGTGACTCAACGGTGGATGATTCCGGCGAAATTCTCTCCTATCGGACGGCTGTAATCGTCTTGCTGGGCAGCAGCGCAGTGATGGTCGCGTGGCTCGCGCTGGCGGGCCTGCCCATCTGGGTCACGCTAGCGTTTCTCTTTACCGCTTTCGCGCTTTTTGTCGGGTTTACTCGCCTGATCGCCGAAGGGGGGCTTTCGGACGGTTCGGTCCCGGTCGGCCCGGCGGCCATCGTCGTCTCCGCGGTTGGCTCGTCGGCCATCGGTGTCCAAGGCTTGGTCGTGCTAGCGACGACCTTTTTCTGGACGAATGGGCGCAGTTTCGCCATGACGTCAGCCGCTAACAGCCTCAAGTTGGGCGAGGGCTTTGGCGGTTCCAAACGCCCGCTGTTCTGGACGATGCTCTTGGCCATGGCCGTCGGGCTGGTTTCGTCGATGTGGGTGGTTATGGAACTGGGCTATTCGTACGGGGCGCTCAACCTGAAAATACCCGGAGGAAAGCACGGGTTCTACGACTATGCTGCTGGCTTGATTCGCACGCCGAGTGAGCCGCATCTGTGGGGTTGGATCAACACCGGGATTGGAGCCGGTGTGATGCTGCTCTTGATGCTGGCGCGCTGGTATTACGTCTGGTGGCCTCTCCATCCCCTCGGCTACCCCATCGGTCCCACCGGGATCATGGATCACCTTTGGTTTGACATGTTCTTGGCATGGCTGATCAAGGTGTCGGTGCTGCGCTACGGCGGCGTGGCGCTCTATCGCAAGACGCGCCCCTTTTTCATGGGCATGATTGCCGGGCACATCGTGCCGGGGGGCCTTTTTCTGTTCGTCGATCACTTTACCGGCATGGTCGGCAATGTGATTTTCTGGGGTTGAGGTTCTGGGTGCAAACGGGCTATATTTCGCAGTAAAGTGAGGGAACTGTTTTGCGTGCGTTCAGATCGCTGTTTTGTGCTTCTAAGGCGCTGGTTGGGGTCGCGTGGTTGGCCGCGGCCGCGGTGGGCGAGGTGCGGCAGTGGGAATTGGGCGGTGCGGGCCGCTCCTGGAAGGACGACGAGCTAAATTCCACGGCTGTCAGCTTCGATGTAGCCGGGGCCATTCAATTGGTGGGTTTTAATCCCAGCGATAACATCGTCCGGCAGCTAAGATGGACCGAGGGCTTTCCCTTGGACTTCGTCAGTGAGGTGGCCGAGGCGCGGGTGTGGGACAACGTGCCCTTCAAGCAGACCAATGTCCCGCTCGTCGATGGCGACGCGCAGACCTCCAGCGAAAATCGCTTCAAGGAATTCGGGGTGCTACAAGCGGGCCGCACCTTTTTCTTTGACTTAGGCACGCGCTTTCCCATCAATCGCATCTCGTTTTTCCCGCGCCCAGAAGGGGCCGACAGCCGCGGGCGGCCCTTTGCCGACGACTTCATCCGTGGCTATAAAGTTCAGGTCAGCGACGGCGTGAGCTTCACGCCGGAAAATCTGCCGGTGTACAACCTGCTGACCCAAGTGGATTTCACCACGGAAGGCGTGGCGCAAATTCCATTCCCATTGCAATTCGTCCGCTACATCCAGCTCAACGTGACCTCGACCAATCCCTTTGAGATCGCCGAATTCGAGGTGTACGGGGCGGGCTTTCCGCCAGGGGGGCGCTATCGGTCCAAGATCATCGACTTGGGCGAAGTGGCCAACTTCAGCCGCTTGCTGTGGACGGCTGAGACTTTGCGCCAGCAAGAGGACCGCATCGACGTCGAGCCGATGGCCGAGGCGGACGTCTCCATTCGCATGCGCACGGGCCGCGACGATACCCCACAGGTTTTCCACGAAATCATCAATGTGTTTACCGGCGACGTGCAGGAAGTTTCGGAGGGTGACTACGGTAAGCTGGGCCTGAACGTGCGCGGCCCGGTCGAAGACGACCAAGTCAACTGGAGCGAGTGGTCGCCACCCTTTGCCGAGTCTGGCCAGCGAATTGAGTTGCCGAGTCCGCGTCGTTTCTTCCAACTCGAAATCGCACTCACCAGCCACTCCATCCTCGACGGCGTACGGGTCAATTCGCTGGCGGTCGAGCACTCCATCCCGCCGTTGGCCCAGCAGCTAATAGGGGAAATCTCCGCGCTGGAAACTCCCCGCCCCTTGGGCAACAAGCCCCGAGTGCCGGCCGGCGCACTCTCGACCTTTGCCTACGACATCCGCGCCGACATCAGCGAGACGGACGTGGGCTTTGACGCCTTGGAGATTTTCACGCCTTCTAGGCCGCAGTTCAAGGAAATGTTCATAGGCGATCCGCCCGTTGCCACCATGCCCGACAGCGTCGTCGAGGGCGAGCGGAGCCTGAAGCTATTCTTTCCCAGTCAACGGCTGACGCACCAATCGCCGAGTGCGTTGCGCGTCGTCTTCAACGCCGAAGTCTTCGTCCAATCCACGTTCTTTCGCGCCCGCGTCTTCGACACCCAAAGCGATGAGGCCCCGCAGCAGGTCCTGCCTGGGGATGCCAATCCCACGGTCCTGACCAATGACTTGCGCGTGCTGACCACGGCCGCTTCGGCGCGCAACCTGCTGCCGCTTTTTGCAGTGCAGCCAGCCGTGATGACGCCCAATGGCGACGGGGCCAATGAGTACGTGCGCATTTCCTGTACCTTGGTCCAACTCCAGCAACCCGTCCAGTTGACCGTGCGGATTTTCTCGCTTGGTGGCCAGCGCGTGCGCACCTTGTTCACGGGTGCGCGCGGTAGCGGCTCTTTTGTCTGGGAATGGGACGGGCGCGATGACAGCGGCAACCCGGTTCCCGTGGGGCTCTACCTCGCCCAAGTGACCGCCGACGCCGAGCGCGAGCGCTTTATGCGCCTCGGCACAGTGGGAGTTGCTTACTAAAAAGGAGAGGTCATGCAGCGCATTCGCTCGCACCAAACGTTCCTCCTATTTGCGGGCTTGAGTTTAGTAGCCCTCGTGCTGGCGGCGTACGCCCAGACTCGGAGTGCCGACCTAGAGGTGTACCGGGTAGATCGCAGAAACGAGTGGCAACAGTGGACCTTCCCGGCCGGCACGCTCGCAATTTCCCCAACCGGCTCGGTGACTCCCGTCGAATTTAAGGGCGTGCACAATGCTGCGGTCAACGCCGACGAATTCACCCACGAGTTGGTGAGCGGCAAAGAGATGCGCGGTGGCGCGTGGAAGGCCGGCACCAACCTCGCAACAGCCGGCCGGGCCATAGACGGCCGCGCTCAGACCTTCTGGCAACCCGACCCGGACGCTCCCTTAGAGGACTGGTGGATCGAGATCAACTTGGGAAGGGCCGTGCTCGTGTCGGAGATTCGCCTCATTTTCCCCGATCAAGAGGGGGCACGGCCCTTCCGCGAGTTTCGCGTTTTTGGCTCTGAGGGCCGCCGCGTGACGCGCCAAGACATATTCTCTTTTCACTTGATAGGTGGCACCACCAAGCCCATTGACGAGACCGTGGTGACCTACGATGTGAAGCCGCTGGTGAGGGAGGTGACGCGAGTGCGGGGGAGCCGCGAAGAGGGCACTGCGGACACTACCCATGATTTGCTGCAATTCATAAGGATTTTGGTGGACGCCAAGACGCCGGACGCAGCCCTTGCCGAGGTGGAAGTGTACACACTCGGGGAAAATATCTCCTTGCAGACCCTAGAGCGCGGCGGCGTGATTCAGGAGCGCTCGGGCCGGGGCTTTCCCTTCAAGATGGCCGATGGCAACGCCAATACCGATTGGGGAGCACGGCGGGAGCGCGGCCAAGATCCCATCGCTTGGGACTGGGACTTGGGCGCATTGTTCTGGGTGGATCGGATCGTGATGCGCACTTCGGATTTTCTCCTCCGCACCCTGACGTACGGATCCAACCTGCCCCAGATCCGCACCCATAGCTTGAGCGTTTCCAACGGTCGCCGCACGCTGACGGGCGAGGTTGATTTTGACCAACTCTTCATCGGCGATACAGATGCCTTACTCGCGTCCTCGACCGAGTTTCCCGGCCAATTGACCTATCTTTTCGAGCCGCGTCCCGTTCGCTTTATCGCGGCCGAATGGGTCGGTGGCGGCGGCTCGCAGTCCAGCTTCCAGTACCAGAGCGGCTTTTTGATCGAGACGCTGGTGTTTGCGGTGGGTCACGTGGCCCAAGTGGAGATGAGTTCGGATTTCATCGACTTGGGGAAAATCGCCGGCGACAACCGGGCGAAGGTGATCAAATCCCTGCGCTGGGAAGCCGATCTGCCCCTAGGCGCTCGCATTCAGGCGCGCACTCGCTCGGGCAACGAGCTGCAAGAAAACTTTCGCTACTTCCGCAAGGATGGCACTGAAGTAACGGCCGAGCAGTTTGACCAGATGCCGAAGGCGCTGCGGGGCGAAACCCAGAGCACTATCGGCATTGGCGAGGACTGGAGCGAGTGGAGCAACTTTTACCAGCGCTCCGGCGAGCAGTTCCTCTCCCCCAGCCCGCGCCGCTTCGTCCAAGTCCAGCTCATCCTCAGTTCAGACCGCCCGACCACCGCGCCGACTGTACGCGCCTTGGAGATTGAATTTACCGACGCCTTTCTCGCCGGAGTCACCGGTGAGGTGCTGCCGCGCACGGCCGAGGCGGGCGTGCCCCAGCTTTTTTCGTTCCACGTAACGCCGGAGTTCGCGTCGCGTAACCCCGGGTTTAACCGCATTCTGCTGCAAACCCCGTCGCCTGCCGACCCCGACGCGCTTGCTCTCACTATAGGCGGTGCCGAAGCCGAGCCAGCCGCGGTGCGCGTCGCCGGCGATTCGCTGCTCGTGGAACTGCCGCGCACGGTGCGGCGAGAGGAAGTTGCGCTGACATTCAGTACGGTCGTAGAGCGCAACGCCACGCTCTTCCGGGCCTTCATCGGCAATGAGGGGCAGCTAGCGGTGTGGCAGCCGGTCGATCCAGCGCGCCGCGCCGCCACGACCGTCTATTTGCCCAGCGTCCCGGGCACTGACCAGTTGATTGCCAACCTCGCGGTGCAATCGTTCATCAGTCCTAATGGGGATGGGATCGGCGACACTGCGGAAATCCGCTTCCACGTCTTGAAGACAGACGCACCGGCCCAAGTGCAGATCTACACCCTCGATGGCCGACTCATCCGCACCCTTGAGAGCCAACGCCAGCCCGACCAGTCCTATCTCTACATTTGGACCGGCCAAAACCAGGACGAGCGCGTAGTTCCTCCCGGTTCGTACCTGTGCCGAGTGGAGGTGGAGGCCCAAGCCGGGGCCGCGAGCCAGCACCGCATTATCAGCGTGGCTTACTAGGCTGCGACGTGCATGTGGATTGGACAGATCTCCACATTTTTAGCATACTATGTCCATTGATTGTGGACATAGATGTATATTATTGCGGTATAGGATGCTTGGAACGACCCCATTGCGACAACAGATTGATCGGGATGTCTTCGATTACCAACAGTTGGTCACCTGTTTGTCCCAATTTAGCAAGCCGCGCGACAAAATCCGCAGGTTGTTGGCCACTGGAGAAATCGTGCGCATTAGGAAGGGCTTGTACGCCTTTGGCGAGCCCCTCCGGAGAACACCCATCAGCCGGGAATTACTGGCCAATCTGATCTACGGGCCTTCTTATATTAGTCTAGACTACGCACTGAGCTACCACGGACTCATACCAGAACGCGTCGAGATGGTTACCTCGGTGACATTGGGACGATCGCGCACCTTCACTACGCCCTTTGGAACCTTCTCCTATCGCTGCTTGAGCCAAAGTCGCTACGCCGTTGGGGGCGTTCTAGCAGAGAACGGCGATTTATCCTTCCTGATCGCTTCCCCAGAAAAGGCACTGGCGGACAAGGTCTGGGCCGACAAGCGCTTCGACGGAACTCGCTTGTTGAGCTACGGACCGTATTTGTTGGACGACCTGCGGCTGGATCCCGCCCGATTGGCTGTCTTCGATAGCGACCGCCTTGATGCAATAGCGAAAGCCTACGATTCGCAAAAGCTCTATAGGCTCATGCGCTATCTACAGATACTAAGGGAGCAGAGCCATGCATGAGGCCATTCGCTCCATGCTCAACCGATATGCTCCCCAAACGCACGACGATCACGTCAATGCGCTGCGGGAGATACTGCAGGAGTTGGCATTGCTCGGCCTCTGGCGCAGCAAGTTTTTTGAGCGTGCCGCCTTCTACGGAGGCACGGCCCTGCGCGTACTCTACGGCCTAGATCGCTATTCCGAGGATATCGACTTCTCGCTGCTGGCACCCGACCCGGGGTTTTCACTTGGGCAATATGGCGAGGCACTCTTGCGCGAGATCAACGGTTTTGGTTTTCGCGTCGAGTTTGAGCAAAAAGCGAAGAGCCAACAGACGGCCATCGAATCGGCTTTTCTCAAAGCCCATACGTTCAAACAGTTGCTCGTCATCGAAGCAGACGCCGAACGGCTCCCTGGCCTGCGTCCCGGGTCGGTCCTGAGGATCAAACTTGAGGTGGACACCAATCCACCCGGCGGTTTTGAGACCGAGAGCCGCTATTTGCTGCAGCCTATTCCGTTTGCGGTGCGCGTTTATAGTTTACCCGATCTGTTCGCCGGCAAGCTACACGCCATCCTGTGCCGGAAGTGGCAGACGCGCGTCAAGGGTCGAGACTGGTATGACCTAGTCTGGTACGCTGGCCGTCATCCACAGGTGAGTCTGAGCCATCTGGAGGTGCGCATGAGGCAGTCGGGCGATTATCGGGACGAGACGCCTTTGACGCGGGACCGCCTCATGGAACTCTTGCGCCAAGCGATTGACCAACTCGATGTTGGTCGTGCGCGGGACGATGTGATGCGGTTCGTGCGCGACCCGCGCACCATCGACATTTGGTCGCAGGATTTCTTTCACAAGGTCGTCCAACGCATTGAAAATGGTACTGACTTAACGCGAGGAAAGATATGACGATGGCTAGCATGTACGCGCATTGCTGCGCTCCGTTCAGGGCATTCCTCTTAAGCCTAGCCCTCACCAGCCTCGCGTCTGCCCATGTGGGCGTCACGGTCCCCTTCGTCGAGGTGCCCGATCCCGCATCGATAACTATAGATGGCGACGACCGGGACTGGGCCTTTTTCGACTCTCGCCTCGCGTTGGATCGGGAGGGATTCTTCGACCGCGAATCAGACTACGTCGATGCGGCCGACTTCGACTTTACCATCTACACCGCTTGGAGTCCACCCCCGGACAATAGCTGGTACTGCTTCGCCCGGATCAGCGACGACACCCTCAAAATCGAAAACGAAGACCCGCTCAAGTGGTGGCAGGACGATACGCTGTCGATTACAGTGGACTCCGACCACTCCGGCGGCAGTATCTACGGATTCTCCCGCGAGGAACTGGTCAACGGCCAACGCTACTACGCCCGGGTGTTGCCGTTGAAACACCCGCGTCTACCTCACGGCCAAGCTGGCTTTCTCGACCAGCACCACGACCCTTTCTTAGAGGAATTCCTGTGGGCAATGCACAAACCCCACTTTGACATCGCTTGGACGATGCGCCCGCCCGACGCGGCCAACGGCACTTTGCACGTCGAATATACCTTCGAGTGGAAAGCGGCCTTGTGGGATGTGCTGGGGCCGAGCCCGGAGGAGAGCCAACGACACGTTTTCGCGCCGGGGCAGACGCTGCACATGGGATTCCGGCTGCTCGACGCCGACCGGCCGGGGTCGGGGCGCAAGCACTCGATGTACATTCTAGGCGGCCATCAGCATCAGGATCGCAACGCCGACCGAATGCCCGATTTTCGCACCATTACCTTAGATGAAGCGCAAAACTGGCGTATGCCTGCAGAGCAGGATGTGGTGCAACCGTCCTCTGCGGACGGCAAATGAGCTGCGCGGCATACTCAAAAAAAGGAGTGATTTCGATGATCATTGATACCCACACCCATTTCTACGATCCGTTCAGACCCCAAGGCGTGCCTTGGCCGGAAAGAGACGACGAGATTCTCTATCGGCGCGCACTGCCCGAAGACTACAAGGCCCTAGCTGTGCCCGAAGGCGTAACGGGCACGGTCATGGTCGAGTGCAGTCCTTGGGTCGAGGACAACCAATGGGTGCTCGACTTGGCGGCCGAGGATCCTTTCATCGTGGGATTGGTTGGCCACCTCGAGCCCGCCGACCCGGAGTTTGCCGCTCACTTGGAGCGCTTTGCCGCCGACCCGGTCTTCGTCGGCATCCGCGCCCGCGTAGATGCAGCGGAAAGCCATGGCTTAGCCGCCGCTGAAATGCTAGTAGCCCATGATCTGGAACTGGACACGGGTTTACACGAAGGCGTGCCCGCGCTGGCAGAGCGCTTTCCCGAGTTGCGCGTCGTCGTAAACCACATTGGCGGCATCCCCATCGACGGCGGCCCGCCCGATCCGGCGCGGCTGGAATTGATGCGCCAGGCCGCGGCTCATCCGCAGGTTTATTGCAAGGTGTCGGGGCTGATGGATTTGCGCAGTCAAGTCAAGCCAGCGCCGACGGACGTGGACTTTTACGCCCCGGTACTCGACGCGCTATGGGATTTGTTCGGAGAGGATCGGCTGATTTACGGCAGCGACTGGCCGGTGTCCGACCGCAGTGGCCGTGAGTACGCAGATATACAGCGCTTGGTGATGACGTATTTTACCATGCGCGGCGCAGAGGCGACGGAGAAATATTTTTGGCGCAATGCCAAAGCCGCCTATAAGTGGATTGACCGCGCCGAAGCATAGCGATTCTAGAATTTATTGAAGTGATCGAGTAGTTCGTTAAAGCTATAGATCACCGAACTCTCCCCTTCATCATTATATCCTTCTGTACTATTATTTATCTTGCAAAGTACGGTTTGTATGCCGAACTCATTCGCGGCTGCTATGTTTTTCTCTCTATCGTCAACAAACAGCATCTGAGTTGGCTTTACATTTGCTTCTCTAGTCAGAACATCATAGATGCCTGAAGAAGGTTTTCTGATTTTTAGATCGCCGCTTATAAACCATCGCTCTATGTACCGATCCAACTGAAATTTCTTTCGCAATTTAATTGACCATTCTGATACATCATTAGACAAACAGTAGATAGGTGCTTTAACTTGATTCTTGATGAGAGATAAAAAATCTGATAGACCAACAGATAGTTGATGTCTGTCAAGGTACTCATCTTCAAGGTTGTAATCGACGCCTACTCTGGCCCAAAATTCTTCAGAAGAAAATTCGCCTAAGCTAGCCCGTGTATAAAGATCTTCGATGGCTTTTCTGTCTATACTTGATCCTTGCTCCCTAATAAATGGCACTAGTAATTCTTCTACATCGTCACAGCGTTGATATATAACGCCCATAGCATCTAGAACAAGAATCTTGTTAATGTTCATCTACACTTCACCCCCCTAATTCAGGTTATAGTCAAGATGGCTGTAGCGCGGCCTGCTAGGCCGCGATGTGCCCGTAATAACGAGTAAAGATGTTTTCGAGGTTTTCCACGAGCTGGGGAGCCGCTAGCTCGCGCGCTACCATGAACTGGTTCCACTCGTTCCAGTATTGGCGATACAAGAACGGGTGCGCCCCTTCTAGCCCGAAGGAAAATGAGTAGAACTGCTCGGTCCCGGCGAGGATCTGATCTAGGCCTTGTTGGATGCCGGGTAGTGGCATACCTGTAAGCGGGCTGATCATCTGGGCGTGTTGCACCATCTGCTCTTGGAACCAGCGACTGTTGACCAAGCGCAAGAATTCTGCCGCCCGCTCGGGCTGGCGGGCCAGAGCAGGGATGCTCTGGGTGTTGACCGTGCCGATCAAGTCGCGCGGATTCCCGCGCCCGCCCCGGACTGCGGGAAAGCGAAAGGCGTGCAAAGGAAAGTCCTTCCCAATTACTGCGGTCCGACCGCTGGTAAACCAACTGCCGACAAATACAGTCGCCGCTCGTCCCTGCCAGAACAAAAGCTCGGACTCGATGTGATTGAGGCCGGCAAACCCTTCTGCGAAATACTCCCGATCTAGCATCTGTTCGACCATGCGAGCAGCTTGGAGAAACCCAGGTTCAGTCCATTGGGTGCGGCGCTGGGGATCGCGGAAGGCTTGGCGCACCTTGTCGGCACCGAGGATGCGCTGGGCTAAGTGGTCGAACCACCAACTCGTGTACCAGTGGATGCCATCTTGAGTAATGGGGACTATACCGGCGCGCTTGAGGCGCTCGCAGTTGTCGATAAACTGGTCCCAGGTCTGCGGATTGAGGTCGGCACCAGCGCGTTGGTACAGCTCGGCGTTGCAATACACCTGGAGGGAAATCACGTTTTGGGGGATGGCGTAATAGCGGCCTTTGTACGTCAGCGGCCCTCGGTAGAGCGGGTCGAGTGTCTCCAGCCAAGTCTTGCCCGGCGTATCCCAAGAAGATCGCTGGAGGTACTCCGTCATATCGAGGACGTGCCCCTGTTCGACGTAAGCATAGGTCAAGCCAGTCTCGGCCGTGGCAAAGGACATGATGTCCGGCGGATGCCCCTCCATGACGCGGATCATCAATTCTTGGTAGCCGCCGCCGCCGCCGCTGGCTGGCTCAACTTGGACATCCGGGTGCTTCTCGCGGAAGCGCTCTACGGCCCGCCACATGATCTGGTTGATCGGCACTTGGGCGGCAGGCGGCTGGAGGTTGGCGATCTCCAGCACGTTTTCCCCAGGCAGGTAGCGGCCGCATCCACCGGCGAGGGCCGAAGCGGCCACGTATTTGAGAAAGTCTCTGCGCTCCACGATTAGCCCTTCAATGCGCCGACGGTCAGGCCCTCTGTTATGCGGTTCTGCAACAAGATGAACACCACAATCAGGGGCAACATGACGATTACCAGACCGGCAAATAACTCAGTCCAGCGCGATTCGGTTGACATGTTCCAAAACAGAGTTTGCAGGCCGCGAGCCAGCGTGTAGAGCTTGCCGGTGCGGAGGAGGATGAGCGACCAGAAAAACTCGTTCCAGTAGTTGATGCAGTTGAAGATGGAAACCGCGATTAGTCCGGGCTTGGCGAGGGGCAACGCAATCGTCCAAAAGGTTCGCCACGGCGAGGCTCCGTCGATCAGTGCAGCCTCTTCCATTTCGGTCGGCAGGGTGCGAAAAAAACCCGTCAGGACAAAGATCGAAAAGGGCAGCCCGGTGGCTATGTAGAGCACGATCAAACCAAAGTGGCTGTTGGTTAGGTGCAAATGCCGCATCTGCATAAAGAGCGGGAAGAGGTACAGCATGGGCGGCACCATCATGGCCGACAGGAAGAGATAGAAGGTGAAGCGACTGAACCGGAAGGCCACCCGCGATAGGACATACGCCGCCATAGCCGATACTACTAGGGTGCCACTCGTGGCGAGCGCGGTGATATAGGCCGTGTTAAAAAAGTAGCGGCCAATTTCGGCGTTGTCCCAAGCGTACGCGTAATTGCTCCAGCGCAATTCGGCCGGCAAGGACCAAGTGCTGGCGAAAAATTCGGGATTGGTCTTAAAGGAGGTATAGGACACCCAGAAGAGGGCGATTAGGGAACTCAGGCAATAGCCCCCCATGAGCAGAATGGCCAACAGTTTGGGCAAGCGAAGCATCTTTAGTATTCCACGCTCTCGCGGCGCATCAGGCGGTTGACCGCGAGGCTAAACGCCAATACGAAGAAGAACATGACGACCCCCATGGCCGATGCATAGCCGATGCTCTGCCCCTGAAAGCCGGCCCAGTAAATGTAGGTTCCCAGCACTTCGATGACGTTGGGATAGCCGCGCGTGATGACGAAGATAAGGGCAAAAGCCTGAAAGGCACCGATGATCCAGAAAATCACCAGAATCTGCACGACGTCCCACAGCAGCGGCAAGGTCACGTGCCAAAATTGCTGCCAAGCATTGGCCCCATCTAGCTCGGCGGACTCGTAAAAACTGAGCGGGATCTTTTGCAAGCCAGCTAAAAATAGGATCACGTAGGTACCCAGCCCCTGCCAGATCATGGCGACGGCAATGGCTGGCAGGGCGTTGTGGCGGCTGCCCAGCCAAGGCCGGGTAAGCGAGTCTAGCCCCACGCTGCGCAAAGTTTCGTTGAGCAGGCCGATGACCGGGTTGTAGATGCTGCCCCACAGCACGGCAGTGACCACGACCGAGAGCAGGGTGGGGGCAAAGACGACGAATTTTAGAAAGCCTGCAAAGGGCGGCTTTTTGGAGAGAATTACCGCGAACAGCAGGCTCAGCGGAAAGACGACTAAGAATCCGAGAATGCCAAATAAAAAGACGTTCTCTAAAGCCGTGAGAAAGGTGTGGTCGCCAAAGGCGCGCACAAAATTGGCGAGGCCGATGTACTCCTTTTCCGGCGAGACGCCCGACCAAGAAGTCAGCGAATAGTAGAAGGCGTTGCACACCGGCAGCACAAAGAACGCGATGTGCAGCACGAGTGCTGGCCCGAGCAGGGGCACAATTAGCTTGCGGAGTTCGCGTTGGATCACGGCGCGTCCTGCCCCAGTGCTTCGATGTTGTCGTCGAAGAAGGTCACTTCGTCCGCAGCGTCGGTGCGCAGCGCTTGCAGCCACTGCCCGAACAATTCGTTTTCGCGGTTGCGCTGCAAGGTGTGTTCGATGCGCTTCTGCACTTCCGCAAAGGGCTGCCGCCCCGCAGCGGCGCGTCCTACGATCTTGGCGATGGAGTACAGGCCGTGGTGCTCTACCGGGCCGATGAGTGCGCCCACCTCGGCCTCCATAGCTGCTTTGACTAGGGGGCCAAAGCTCGGCGTCTCGTGCCAATAAAGCTGGTAGAGGCCCCCGATCTCGCGGCTGCCGTGGCGCACGCTGTGGACGGCTGCGAGCTGGCGCGCGATGTAGGTCTCGGCGAGGTTTGTCGGCTCGGCCGCATTTGCAATTTCTGCGGCGACTTGCGCCGCGCCTAGCGGGTCGTTTAGACGCTGCTTGAGCCAGGTATATACCGCGAGTTCGTCGTTGAGATTTTGCAGCGCGCTCACCTCGCGCTCGTTCTTTCTTATTTCGTCGAGGAGGGCGATTAGCGGTGCGGCCTGTTGCTGGTCGGCGCGTATCTGGGACAGCAATTCCCGCGCTTGGGCCTCTTCCTCGACCTGTATTTCCACAACTTCTACCATGGACGAAGTCTGGTAATTCCTCGGGTGAGTCTCGTAGTGCGTGCGCATCTCTTGCTCGGTCACTGGCTTTTGGTTCGCCGTGGCGAGACGTCGCATTTCGCGGATGAGGATTTCTTCCTTTTTGCGCGCGAGCCAGTCGGCTATCGCAGGTTCTTGATCGATCCCCAAGGCACGGCCCTGCATCAGGAGAAGTTGCGGCACCTTTACGTCGCGCTCCAAGTAGGATGCCACCTTTAGGCTGTCTTTTACATACCGCCCTTGGCGGATGAACTGCGAGTGGCTCACTGCTTCTCCCAAGCTGATCGCGCCGCCTTGGTACGTGTACAGGGCGGTCGCGGCGTCTGCCTCCGAGAGGTGGAATACCTTCTTGTCGCCCTCTTGCGTTCCGCTATGCAATATGCGCGCGAGCCGATCCATGCCCTCTGCAACCTCCTGCCATTGGAACTGCTCGGCCAGCGAATCGATGTACGCCCGCCGCCGCGCTTGCAACCGCTCCCTCATAACGGCCTTGAGGACTTGCGGTCTCATTTGCTCGTAGGAAGCCTTGCGCTCGTCGAGGACCTTGAAAATCTCGTATCCCTTGGGAACGGGGAGGATGCCGGATATTGCGCCCTTGGACAGGCTGAACAAGGAATCGCGCACGGCCGGGATGGCATTGATGCGGTTGTAATAGTAAGGCTTTTCCCCGCCGTGCGCCGCGGTGGTGCGATTTTGCGAAAACTCGTGCGCCACTTCTGCAAAGGTCCGGCCCATTTGCAGCGCGGCTAGGGCGACCTCGGCCCGCGCCTGCGTCCGTGCGAAAATATGGGCGATCTTGAACTGCCGCTCCCAGCCCTGTGCGGCGAATTCGCGCCGCAGCTCTGCTTCGCTGACTGAGACGGCGGGCTGGATGTAGCGTTGCTCCATCGCTTGACCCACTTTTAGTCGCAGGGCTACTTCCATGTTTTTTTGCACACCCGCGCTTTGTTCCACCTTTTGCGCTCGCGCTGTGCGCAGGATGAGGGCGCGATCGACGAGGGATTGCAGGTAGTCGCGCACTTGATCGCTGCCTTCGGCCCCGCTTTTGGTCCACTCGGGCAGGCCGGCGACAAAACTGCGATAGTCTTGCTCGGTAATCAGCTCAGTGCCGACTTGGGCCAGCGGCCTGTCATCTGGCTCTGGAGTTTCACAGGCAAGGACGAGGAGAGGGCAGAGTAGCCAGCGCAGAAACGACAACGGCGCAACCGGCAAAACGCGGGAGTGATAGCCCCAAAATCGCGCAAATTTTTGCATATTTATTTATCAGGCAAGGTTTTTATTTTTTTGACAAGTGAGAAATAAATTCCGTACAATGTAAAGTCATAGCAAAAGCACATGCAGAGAAGTTATAGGTTTTCCAACCTCTTTCCAATGGAGTAAAGCAATGAAGAAACTCGCTCTGATTTTCGCTGTCTCGCTCGCGGCCACCCCCGGCTGGACACATCTGCCCGTAGATGTGGTGTTTGTAGCCGTGCAGTTCCCAGACGCCAACATTCCCACTGTTGACGGCAACCTCGTCGAGTGGGACGTCATTCCCGATGCCTACTGGATCAACCATGAGCAGCTAACCGAGACCGTGAGAGGCGTAGGCACCGCGTGGGACGCCACTGACCTAGCGCTACGGGCCATCGTCGGCTGGAACCCCAACACCAACAAGCTCTACGTCATGGAGGATCGGTTCGACGACGCTATCTGGGTCGTCACCGGCTGGGAGCCTATGGAGATGATTTTCGACGCGGACCACAGCGGCGGCATGTTCAACGTGTGGGCCGACGTGGAAGACCAAGATCAGAAGGATTTGCTGCACGGTGCCCACGCCCAGAACTATGGGTTCAACCAAGGTGGCCCGGGCCTCAACCACTGGGGTAAAGCGCAGTGGATTACTGAGCCGCCCTATGGGCAGTTCGCTAACACCCAGACCGCCGATGAAGGTGGAGAGGGTTTCTTTCGGGCCGAGTACATGCTGACCCCCTTCGACAACCTGAACTGGAACGGGATCGACCAGAGCACCATCGGCTCCTTGGTCGAGGGCAATATCACGGGTTTCCACTTCACGATCATCGACGATGACGATCTGGAAATCGGCGGCTATGAGGGCTACTGGACCCTGAGTGGGGCCACGGATAGCTACTTCCAGGGCGATTTGCTCTCCGACTTTCTGCTGGCTCCCATCGATCCGGATATCGATTGGGCTTCCCAAGCCACGGCCGAAGCCACGGCCGTAGAGGAAATTGGCTGGGGCCGACTCAAATCCACGTTTGCCGAGTAGTTAGTTGCTTTAGGCGCGTAGATTGAATGCCGCCATGCCGGGCTTCCGACCTGGCATGGCGGTTTTTTTTATATCCTCAAGAGGCGATATGAGCAGACAGCGCAATGCCTTGGCGTTAGTGGGGCTGCTCGCTACGACAGTCCTAGCGACGGAAAACATCGTGGTTGGAGGCGACGGCAGCGGCGCGACTTGGCAGGAGGCGGCCGCAGCCGCACCGGTCATTGATTTCAACACCCGCGCGGGCTGGATCCAGCCTCGCAGCGTGGAGGAAAACACCAATATCGCCACGGGGATCCTCGAACGCGGCGGCCGGGTGACTTCGCCCAACGCCCAAGCCGTTTTGCGCCTGACCTCAGACGTGCTCAAAGAACGCCTGCACAGCATGGTGGATGGCGATCCAAACACGGCTTTTGAAGCCAAGGACGTGGTGGCCACCGGCATCCTCTTAGTTTTCGATTTAGGCGCTCGGTTTGGCGTCAATCACATTCGCTTTTTCCCCCGCCAAGCCTTCAAAAGCGACTTTATGAAAGGCTATGTGCTCTCCACCAACGACGGCGCATTCGGCGCAGACATCATAGCCGCCTCGGTCGATAAGCTGCCGGACAAGACCTTGCTAACGGTCATGGCCCAAGACGGCAGCAACAGCCGCGACACCATCGACGTGCGATTCCCCCTGCAATACGTGCGCTATCTCCGCTTGGAATCCACGCAGCGGTTCAACTGGGAAATCGACGAACTGGAAATTTTTGGCAGCGGGTTTGTGCCCGAGGCGGATTATCTGTCTGAGGTCTTCGACATGGAGCAGGATGCGCTGTGGGGCCGACTGCAATGGGCCACCGAGCAAGTGGGCCTGCCGCAGCGGTCACGGCTCATCGTGCGCACCCGCAGCGGCAGCAGTCCCTCGCCGGACGACGAGCCCGATAGCTGGAGCCCTTGGTCCACACCCTATCGGAACAGCGGTGATCCGATCCTCTCGCCGGCGCCGCGCCGCTATTTCCAGTTCAGCATGGCGTTTGAGAGCGATGGACTCGAAGATGGCATTGCGGTGGACTCACTCGCTTTCGAGGTCTTTCGCCCGGCCTTGGCGCAGGCGATTGTCGGCGAGATATGGCCACAGGAGGTCCCCGTAGGCGTGGATACGAGCTTCGTCTATACCATCGAAGTGACGGACGCCCAAGGATTCGACCGCTTGGAAATCGACACTCAGGCCCCGGTCCGCGCCCTGCGCGAGTTGCGCATAGATGACCAAGAGATCGAGTTCAGCGAGGAATTGGGGGCTAAGGGACTGCGCACCAGCTTTGCGCGCCAGACCGGCGATCGCGCCCTGCAAGTGGTTTTCGACACGGCCGTGCTGCGCTATGAGACCGTGTTTACCGGCCGCCTGCTCGACTCCACGCGAGAGGGCGCGATACCCCAAGTGATCCAGAGCGGCAATGCCGCTCCCCGCTTTGCGGGAGACGATCTGAGCGTGCGGGTGCCCTTAAAGGGCCAGCGTTTGGTGTATCGGGTGTCCGCAACTCCGGAAGTGTTCACGCCCAACGGCGACGGAGTCAACGATTACACGACGATTACCTACGATTTGCTCTATCTGACGGGCCAAGCGCCGGTTGCGCTGCGGATTTACGATTTGGCGCGCAATCAGGTCGCAGAGTTGCCGGCCGCTGGGAGTGGGAGCGGGCGGTTCCTGCGCCCCTGGGATGGCCGAGATGCACAGGGCGAGCTATTGCTGCCAGGGATTTACATCTTACAAGTCGAAGTGGAGACCGACAGCGGCACCGAGCTCAGCAGCAGCGTGGTGACCATTGCCTATTGACGCGGGAGTAAATAAAGGATGCGTACAGTGGCCAAACGGAATTTGCTTTTGCTCATAGCCCTGATTGCCGCGGCGACGGGCGGCGATATTGGCGCACAGGGAAGGGAAGATTACGGCAGTAGATTGGGCGTGCAGCGGGGCGGCGAGGTCTCGTATGAACCCATCGGGCCGGGGGTGCTTTTCGACGCCTTAGATCCGGCCATGCGGCGTTGGTACGCGCCCCAAGAGCTATATCAGCTCTACGGCTGGAAGCAATGGGAATACACCAACTACGCCCGCGACCTGTATCAACGCTATGTCTCCAGCGACATAGAGGGTGATTATTTCTACGACCTCTATGGGTCTTTCATCAACCGCGGCTGGCTCATCTACGACTGGAGCCAGAATCAACCCCAGCAGTTTGGCAGCACGGTCTTCAAGACTTCTAGGTTTAGCGCGTGGTTCAACCAACTCGTCATTGCTTCCGACCAAAAGGGGCAAAACAACTTGGCCCTGACGATCGGCAGCAGGATCCGCACCACGCTGACGCCGATGACGTTCTCCAAGCCGGCCTTCGACGGCATCCAGGCCGACTTTCAGTCCGACAAGTACAGCCTGACCGTCTTGATGTCGCGGATTAGCTCTCCGGGACTGGCACGGAGCGTGTCTGTTGAAACCACCAATAGTACCAACCTGTTGGGCTTCTACGGCACGACGCAGATCGGCGACTTTGTCGAAGTCGGCGGCCTCTATATAAACGCTCACAACTCGCAAACCCTGTTGGAGAGCTTTGAGGGCAACCCGTGGACCGGCTCGCTGACGGTTGGGCAAAATCTAGAGCACGTCGGGCAGATATTCATCCGCCTGAGCGATGATTCGCCCGAAGACCGCGAGGGCGGGGCAGCCCTTTTCTCGTGGGACATCATCATTGAATCCGAGACCGAGGTGGCGCGCGAAACAGAAGCAGGCGAGCGCGTCGTCGAGGTCGAGAAAGAGACGGTACGGGGCAGCCAAATCGGCTTTGAGCCGATCATTGACGGCGGCTTGCAACGCCTCGGATTCCTCGCGGCCGATGGCGACGAGCGAATCGAAATGACCTACGACTTTCGCTCCCCGTCGTACACTGGCCCGGAGCTTTCCACCATTCGCCGCGTGCAGATCGAGTTGGTGGTGGCCAACGACTACCACATTGAAATGAGCTCGGATCGCCAGCTCAACATACCCGAGGGCCAGCCCGTTTTTCTGACGCTGAAGCGGGCGGCTGGCAACGTCCAGGACGGCTCCAACCTGGGACTGTTGCGCCTCGACTACGGTTTGCCTACGGGCAACGACATCTACGGGTTTACCTTGGAGGTACAGGAAGTATTGGGTTTTGATCTGTACGCGGAATTCGACCGCAGTCGGCACTATCGCAAATACCCGAACCGCGCGTTTTCGACTCACCACACGGCTGCGGATCAAGCCAATGCCTATATGGTCAATCTGTCGAAGAAGAGCTATCCCTATTTCTTCTTTGCCGAGACCTATAGCATGGATTACAACTACGGCACCACTAGCCTGATTGCCTCGGCCTCGGGCGACATCGACTACACCGATCCAACGACCAATTACTACGAGTGGGTTGACGACAACGACGACCAGGACCGCATCCCCGACTGGCTGCGCCTCAACCAGTTCGGGCCGGATTTGCGGATTTTCCCCGGGTGGGACGAAAATCTCGACTTCATCTCTGATTTTAACCAAAACGACAACGAATTCCGGCCGAATTTCGTCCCCGACTACGAGGAGCCTTTTCTGCGCTACCACGTAGATCGCCCGGAGTTTTTGTTCGGCATGGACATGAACAACAACTTCTGGATCGACCGCTTTGAAAACGACGAGGATCCGGATTATCCATACGACCGCAACCGCCGCGGCTACAATGCGTATGTCGGAATGCACCTCACGCCCGAGATGCGACTGACCGCCGGCTACAAACGAGAGCGCATGCTCTCGGCCAAGAAGCGCGAACAAACCGCGTACGGGATTGTTACTTGGGACAAGGACATCGCCGGTGTGGGTCGGGTCCGCGTCTTCGATATGTTCAAGCGAGTCGAAGACGAGATCGCCGACAACGTCGTCCAGTGGGTGCAGCCGACCGGTGCTCCGGGCGCATTGCAGCGGATAGAAGATCCCTTGGCCGCGCCCAACACCTATATCAATTCCGCATTTGCCAGTTTTGATTATACTAGCATCCCCGGCCTGACCGTCATCAACAAGCTGAAATACGACATCTGGCACCAAAACGACGCGCAGCCGGACATGCGCGAAAACTTCCAGTTCTTCGGCCTAATCAACAAAGCCGAGTATCGGCGCGAGGTCGGCCGCGTGGTGCTGGCCCCCAAGATCAAGAACGAACATCGCCGCGAAGCACCGCTGCTGAGTAACGATCCCGTGCGCAAGGAAAACGCCCTGCTCTTGTTCTTGATCGGCGAGGTCGCAATCTTGACTCGTTCCGAACTGAGGGCCGGATTGGAGTACACTATATTCAGCCAGCTTGAAGACGCGGAAAAAGTGCGGGCTTTGGGCTTGACGCCAGATTACCGAGAGACGGTGCTCGCCATCCAGTACTCCAATACAGGCGCGTATCTCGGGTACAGTTTGACCACCCAGATGGGCCTGCGAGTTAGCCGTATTGACCGCAAGGGAGAGGATGCTTTTACCGGCGCATCCCAATTTGTGACGGTCTATGCCGGGCTCGACTAAGGTGCGGACGCCATGAGAAAAAGGACGCTATTAGCCTTCGTGCTCGCCGCGCTGGCGCTGGAAAGGGGCGGGGCCGTGGAGATTTACCGCATCGGCGGTGAGGATCTGCCCCGCCCGAGCGAGGCTGGAGTGAATTTCCATCAATTGTCTTGGAGTGACTTCGAGGAGGAGCAAAGCCTCGACACAGAGGCCCTCGCCGCTGGAACGCTGCGGCCGATCTTTTTGAAGCCGGAGACCAATATTGCCCTCACCAGCACCGATCGGAACGGGGGGCCTTACGTGCGGGTGAGCGGGGTCGCGAGCTATTCCATCACCGATCTCTCCAAGAACATGATCGACGCCGATCCGGCGACGTTCTGGGAATGGGTGGGAGGCATTCAGAGCCGGTTCACGGGCCAGCGCTACTTGGAGTCGCGGCGCGTTACCATGGACCTCGGCGGCCTGTTTTTTGTCAACAGGGTGCGGATCGTCGCCGCCGAGAGCGGCCTGTATCCCGACGGGTTGTACGTGAGCGCCGACTTAGGCGTGCAGAAAAAGGACAACGTATCGGGGTATGGCGCCGCCCGCGTCGGCGGCCAGCTCGTCTTTGAGCTACCCGAAAACGTGCAGGACACCATAGATGTGCGCTTCCCTCCGGCTCTCGCCCGCAGCGTGGGGCTGTTACTCCTCCGTGCATCGCCCAAGGCCCTGCACATCGGCGAAGTGGAGGTCTATGGCGTAGGCTACGCGCACCAAGCATCGTACGTTGGCCCGTTTATCGACCTCGGTGAGCCTGCCGTGTGGGGCGACATCCGCTGGCGCGGCCGCCAAGATCCCCGCGCCCGCGTCTGGATCCAATCGCGGGCCGGTAAGGATCTGGATCCAAACGTGTATTGGCGCTTCACCGGCCGAGGCGATGAAGTAACGTCGCTCGACGAAGCAGGCCAACCCCTCGACGCGACGGACTATCTCTTTCTCAAACCGGGCGAAGCCGGCGAAATAACCTACGACATTGACAACTGGAGCTTCTGGTCGTCGCCCTATGCGTTTGCCGACAGCAGCGGCACTTCTATAGCCTCGCCCGGTCCCAATTCGGTCTTGCAACTGCGGGTCGATTTTTTGCCTGTAGATAGTGAGGGCGGCGAGCTAGAGTTCATCGAATTCTCGGCAACCAAGCCGCCGCTCGCCGAGCAGGTGCTGGGCGAAATATATCCCTCCGAAGTCACTCTGGGCGAGATCGCGTCGTTCAGGTATGCCATTCAGCCCATCATCCGCGCGCAGCACTCTGGTTTTGACGGGGTGGAAATCGCCGCGCCCTTTGGCGTAGTTGGTGTGGATTCGGTCCAGGCCACTGGCTTAGACAGCTTCGCCGTACACATCGCGCCGGATTCGCTGCGTTTTTCGGTCGCCTTGTTTCCCCCGCGCACATCCGGGGATTCCGGCGGAGTGATCGAGGTATTCTTCCGCGCGCCAGTGCTGCGCTACGGCACGACCTTCCGCGGCTGGGTGCGAGACTCGCAGCGCCCCTTAGAGTTGGCGCAACCCATCAATCGCGGCGATGCGGCCAGCGAGATAGTGAGCGAGGTACTCACGGTCCGCACCTCGATTTCCCGCCGTCTGCTGGACGATCTGGAGGTGCAGCCGAAAATTGCGACCCCCAATGGCGATGGGGTAAACGAGCAGATTAACTTCTCTTTCAAGCTGTTACAGGTAACCCAAGAAGTGCCCTTGCGCCTCGCGATCTTCGACCTGTCCGGCCGCTCGCTACGGGTGATCCACGACGGCCAGCAGCACAGCGGCGGCCTGCGCTTTTCTTGGGATGGCCGGGACGAGAGCGGCGAGCGGGTGCCCCCGGGCCTGTACGTTTATCGCATATCGGTGGAGTCGGAAAAAGGCGGCGATCAGCTAGCGGGAACTGTCGCCGTGGTCTATTAAAAAAGGAGGTCCCTATGGCTAACATTCAAATTCCCATTCGCTATTACAAGGATTATCCCGGCGGGTACGACTATGGGTACGAGACCCTGGCTCTAGAGTTCGCCGAGTGTGCCTTTCTCTTGGTGGATATCGATGGGCGCTCGCCCAATCCAACGACCAAGAACTTCATCGCACCGGCTTTGCAAGCCGCCCGCGACAGTGGGATGCTGGTCAACTACGTTCACAACGACCTGCGCCTAGTGGCCGACCCCGGCAACATCGTGGGCGAGATCTGGGGCAAGACCAAAGGCGGTGGCGGCAACGGCATTGCAAGCTGGGCGCGGCAAGAATATAAACCCGAATACCTCGACTACGTGGCTCCCCGCGAGGGCGAGCGCAATTTTCCCAAGTGGATCTGGAGCGGCTTCCACGACACCTTTTTGGACCAGCACTTGCGCAGCTATGGCATTAGGACGCTGTTCGTGGTGGGCTACAGTCGACGGGCCTGCTTGCACTACACCTGTGCCGAAGCCGTGGGGCGGAATTATCGCGTCATTCTCTTGCGCGATTGTTCAAACGCTCCCGGTACGATCGAGATGCCAGACACGCTAGACGACAGCCTGCCAGAAGGCGGTTGGATCAACCGAATCACGCTGCGCAACTTTGAACATCTGATCGGCTATACCACCACGGCTGAGGAATTCATCGCGGCGTGTCAGCAGGTAGGGGAGGAGAAGGTAGCTTGACTCGGTTGTGGCTCATTGCTTGCGCTCTGCTGATCGCCGCGGCGGCGTGGCCCGAGGGATTCCGCCTCGAATCGGACCGGGTCGCCGTTGACGAGGGCGACTGGGCGGAATGGGAGATAGCCGCGGGCACAGTACAATTAGGCCCGGAAGGGGTGCGGCCGCACCGCATCCGCGAGCAAATCAACGCCGTGCTAGACGCCCCGAACTTTGTGTCCGCCGAAGGCGTGCAGGGCGGGATCCGGGCGGCGGGTACTAACTTGACTGAGGCCGCGAATGTCATAGACGGCCAGGAGGCTACCTTCTGGGAGCCGGACCTGGACGCGCCTCTCCGCGATTGGTGGGTTGAGGTCGATTTGGGCCGCTTGGTGTGGGCGCGCAAGATCGTAGTGAAATTCGCGCCGGAAGGCATGGGCGACCCTTTTCTCCAGTTCAAGGTACTCACGTCCAACGGGCTCCCGGCGTTTTCTCAGAGCAAGGCGATCCGCTTCGCGCAGGCTGGGCGCAGCGAAGGTTTGAACAAAACCCAGCGCGTCTTCGAGTTTGACCTGAAGCCCTCGCAGGAGGCGGATGCGGACTTTGTCGGCGATATGTTCCAGTTCGTCCAAATCGTGGCCACGGCCAGCGCACGCGGGCAAGGGCACGAAGTCAGCGAGACCCGCTGGAACAGCTTGCCAGAGGAAGAGCGCGGCGATGTGCTCTACTTCTTGCGCGAGTCCTCGGGCGTTTTGCGGCAGATCGACCAAGCCCAATACGCACAACTGAGCGAGTCGCGCGCTGGTCCGATTAAGTACTATCGACTAGAGCGGCCGCGGCTGGCCGAGGTGGAGGTATGGACCGAGGGCGACAACATCAGCTTGGGCGCGCTGAGCCGAGGCGGGTTGATCGGGGGCACGAGCAACACCGGGACGGAGCGCTTGGCTATTGACGGCGACTACAAGACCGTGTGGACCGAGCAAGTGGGCGTCAGCGGCGTCGAACATATCGACGTGGAGTTCGACCGCGAACTCCTCTTCGATTTGGGGACTTGGTTTTGGATCAGCCGAGTGGTCATCGGCTTTGACCGCGAAAACATCGCCCACGGCTTTACCGGCGCGTTTCCCAACTACGCCGTCAACCTCTCGAATGGCCAGCGCAACCCGGACGGTAGCTTGGCCTATGTTGCGCTGGCCACGCGAGAAACCGCCGACATAGAGCCGGGCCGCTTCAGTGGGCTATTCCCCCACATTTTTTATCAGGACAATGCCTTTCCGCTCACCAGGGCGCGCTACTTCAAGATGGATTATCGGGTACTCATCGTCCCGAATTGGGCCAATTCCGGCATTCGTGAGCTCCAGCTTTACGGCCGCGGTTTCCTGCCGCAGGTGACGCTTCAATCGGCACCTATGGAGCTGGGCAGCGATCCCCGCATCCTATCTTCCATTCACTGGGCAGCCGACGCCCCTCCGGGCACCCAAGTGCAATTTCGCACGCGCACTGGCAACCAGCTCGACGAGGAAATCCACTACTTCACCAAGGCCGGGAAAGAAGTGACCGAGGCCAGATATCGCAAGCTGCTCAGCTTTCAGCGCGGCGATTCGACTATCTCGGTGGTTCCCGGTGCTGACTGGAGCTCTTGGAGTCCGTTCTACACGGCTACGGACGTGCCGATTGCCTCGCCAAGCCCGCGTCGCTACGCCATAGTAGAGGCCACACTGCGCTCGGACGATCCCGGCCAAGGGGTGTTGTTGCGCCAGATGCACATCGCACTGGATTGGCCCTTGGCCAGCCAAGTTATAGGTGAAGTACAGCCGCGACAGACGCAGCAGCGCGGGGAGCGCACGACCTTCACACTGTCTTTGCAGCCGCAGTTCCAAGCCGACAATCGCGGCTTCGACCAGATCCTAGTGGTGTTGCCGTCGGGGGCAGCGGTCGATCTGGAGGGAGTGGTTGTGGGTGCGGAGCGCGTGCGCTATGAGCCGGAAGAAGTGACGCGGGTGAAGACTGGGACCGATTCGCTGTGGGTGCAGCTACCCGCGCCCGTGGCGGAGGGAGAGGGGTTTGTCGCGCTGCAATTTTCCGGTGTGCTCTACCTTGCCAGTAATGCTTTTGCCGTACAGGTGGGGTTGGGCGAAGGCGATGAGCGGGTGTGGCAGCGGGTGGATGCCGGTGCCGGTCGCAGCTTGCAGGTGTTGACCCCGTTTAGCGGCGGGCTGTTGGGCGAGGTGATCGCGTCGTCCAATCCGTTTACGCCCAATGGGGACGGGATCAACGACGTGGTGGAATTGGTGTTCTCGGTGTTCGCGGTACAGGGCACCAAGGAGTTGATGCTAGAGGTGTATGGCTTAGACGGCCAGCGCGTGCGGCAGATGGCTCCGGTGGTGGCACACGCTGCCGGAGTGCAACGCTTGACTTGGGACGGGCGGGACGATCAGGGCCGCCTGACGCCGCCGGGCCTGTATCTGTGCCGAGTCGGCATGGAGGTCGATGCCGAAGGCGAGCAAACGACGATTACCAAACTCGTCGCTAGCGTGTACTGATTTGAACCATGGCCGAGGTTAACGGAATTGAAAAAACAGATTCCTCCAGCATACCTCGAATGGGTGAACCAGGAGGAAGGGCAGCAGGATACTGCCGGCATCCCTGCGCGGGGCATCCTGATCGGCGCAGTGCTCGCCTTGCTGCTCAATGGTTTAGACGCGTACGCGACGACCATCATTCGCGGCTCGTACCTGACTTTAAATTTTAGCACGCCGGCCGCTCTATTCTTTTTCTTTTTTTTGGTACCTGCCAGCGGCTTGGTGTACTGCCTGCGCCGCTCTTTGGCCCTGACCCAATCCGAGCTGATTACCATTTATGTCATGTTGGTGGTCGCCTGCTGCATTCCCGGGATGGGGTTTACCCAATTTATCATCCCCTGTCTGGTCGGTTCCACGTACTACGCGACGCCGGAAAATAACTGGGACTTTTTATACAACCAGTACATCCCCACGTGGATGATCCCGCGCGGCGAAAACGTGGCGCGCTACTTCTTTGAAGGGCTGCCTGAAGGGGCTACCATTCCTTGGGCAGCGTGGGTGCTGCCGCTGACCTATTGGTACGGCTTCTTCTTGGCGCTCAGCGCAGCGATGATTTGCACCATGGTCATTCTGCGCAAGCAATGGGTCGATCGGGAGAAGTTGGCGTATCCGTTGGTACAGGTGCCGATGGAGATGATTCAGCGCGAGCCAGGGCGGGCTATTGGGCGGGCATTTTTTACCAATAAGGCGATGTGGTTGGGGTTTTCTTTTTCATTCGTCTTGCTCAGCGTCAATGGACTGCACGCCTATTTCCCGGAGGTGCCCGGGATTGCGCGGACTGCGTCGCTACCCCTATTCCGCGATACCGTGCGCTTAGACCTGTGGTTCAGCCCGCCTTGGATCGGCTTCTTTTACTTCGTCAACTTGGATATTTCCGCGTCTATCTGGGTGTTCTACATCCTGACCACGGTACAGCGGGGCATCTTCAATGTCATCGGCCTGCAAAGCACGGAGCGGATGGATCTGTACTCGCGGGAGCCGTACCTAGCCCATCAGGGCATGGGAGCGATGATCGTCTTCGTGCTGATTGGGCTGTGGGTATCGCGTGGGCACTTGCGGGCCGTGTGGCGGAAAGCGTGGCACAACGATCCAGCCGTGGACGATGCCGACGAAATCATGTCGTATCGGCAGGCTACCTTCGGTTTACTGGCGTCACTCGGCTTGGTGGGGTTGGGCCTATGGATGGCCGGGCTACCGCCGTTGGGCGTGGCGATGTTTATCTTTGGGGCCATGGTGCTGTTTTTGGGCCTGACGCGGGTGGTCGCCGAAGGAGGTATTCCGGCGATGCGCCCCCCCATTATGACCTCGACCTTTGTGATTTCCGGTGCTGGGGCTTCGAGCTTGGGGGCTTCTGGCTTGGTGGCCTTGGGGTTTTCGTATGGCTGGCACTCGGAGATCCGCTCGTTTGTAATGTCGTCGGTCGCCAATGGCCTGAAGATGAGCGAGGTAATTAAGAGTGGGAAGCGGCGGCTGTTCTGGGCGGTTATCATCGCCATTGTGGTGAGCTTGGTCGGCTCTTCGTACGTTACCATGGCGTTGGCGTACAAATACGGCGGCATCAACCTCAATGGCCTGTTTTTTGGCTGGGGAGCCGCCACGTACGGTCCCAAGGACATGGCCCCGCGCATTGCGGCGGAATTGACCGGCCCGCGCCTCGACACGTGGCTGTTCATGGGGGTCGGCGGTGGGGTGATGGCCTTGCTGATGTGGGTGCGGCACCATTTGCTGTGGTGGCCTCTCAATCCACTCGGCTACGCCATCAGCGCGAACTGGAAAACTGGCCATATCTTTGCCAGTGCGCTCATCGCTTGGCTGCTCAAGCTGGTGATCCTCAAGTATGGGGGGCCGCGGCTATACCGAAATCTGCGTCCGTTCTTTCTGGGGCTGATCCTCGGGGAAGTGGTCGCGGCTGGCGCGTGGCTGGTGGCCGATTACATCACCGGGCACATGGGCAGTTTTCTGACGCAGATTTGACAAGAGGATGTATGAATGAATAACACATGGTGTTGCATTGCTGTTGGCGTCTTTTTCTGCATGGCGTCGAGTACTTTCGCTGCTTCTGCACAGGAGACGAGTTTTGTGCTCGTGGCTTTGGAACAGTTGCGCGATCTCATGGAGCAGGACGACAAGGGCACGTTGGGCGAGTTCGTCGCAGATGTCAGCACGGCGTCTGGATTGTCGGCTGCCGCGAGTCGGGATTCTCTAGTTTCATTGTTGCGGACCCTAAAGACTCATTGCAAGAAATCCACGGCCCTTGGCGAACAGCTCTTTGCGCTACACGGGGAGCATTTTTCCGAGCGCGAGGCCAAGGCGTACTTGGTGCGGGTCGTGGATATGGCTGGAGACCTGTTGAAAAAAGAAGAAAATGTTGGGCTGGAACCGCTGATTGCCAAAGCGGCGAGTAAAAGCAAGCTGCTCAAGTTCCAAGCGTTGGATTACACAGCAGCTCTGCTGGTTCCATTCGTCGGGTCGCCGGTGGTGGAAGAGCCGGCTGAGGAAGAGAGTGCGGTAAAGGCCCCGACTGGACCCTTTAAAGTGTTGGTGAGGACGAGCAATAGTGAAGGCTTGTCTGACAAGGTCGATCAACTAGTTGAGAATGGATCTTCATCCAATGCCAGCTTTTTCAGGGTATTTAAGGTTTCCGCGCGCCCAAAAATGAAGGCTCAAAGAAAAATACTAGCACTGCATGAGTCGGTGCGACCAGCCCTTTTGGATGAGCTCATCAAACGGTTCGACCGCGTTCGCGTCACCACGGATCCCTCGGCCAAGGACATTCGCTACACCTTGGATTACATTGTAAACTGGTACATGGTTGGCATCTATGGCCTCAATACCGACCGACGTATGCTAGAAAGCTACGTGCAGTTGGTAGTGAAGGATATGCTCAAGGACGAAACGGTGCTGGAGCAGGAACTCTCTATCCAGAAGACCTTCATGTCGGACTTAATACCGGACGACGAGTCCATTCTCGATGAGTTTTACCAAGAAGCGGCTCGCACTGTGGCGCAAGAAGTGTCGCCGTTGTTTGACTGAAAACGCTCATATCCGTCGCTGAGTGCGGAAAGAGATTGATATGCACCGGTCTTCGACAGAAACCAAGAGAGTGGCTGTCTGCCTATTCCTTTCGGCTCTCTTGCATCTGGCTGTGGTCTTGTTGACGCCTTCCACACCAGACCCGCAACCGGCTTTTCAGGTGGCTTTTTATCGGCCGTCGCGCACACTAGAAACGAAGGTATTTGATCCCACGAGACCAGTTTTGAGCGAGCGGCAAATGCAGCGGTTGGTCGTCAAGAATGCACTACCGCAGCTTGCACAGGAAACCGCCGAGCCCGTTCCTCTTGGCGAGATTGCAGAGCAACTGCCACCCGAGGCACGCGACGACATGGCTCACTTGGAAAAGAGAGTGCAGATAGAGCGGTCTGGCGATGTGAACATCGACTCCTTGCTCTTGGCGCGCATGGCCGCGGAGGGAGATTTTCGCGAGGACTATGTGCGCTTTCCCTTGGCCAATACGGGCGCAGACCGCGACCGGGCTCTGGAGGTGATAGAGCGTGCGATTGAGGCCATGGGCGGTATGAAGCGTCTGCTTGCAATACGAGAAATGAGCGCGATGGTATGGATAGAGGCCAACTTAAAAGAGCTAGAGAAAGAAACGCCTCTTTGGCAAGGTGGTGTTGCCCTAACGGTGATTCCGGTGCCCCCCTATCTGTATCCAGTGGCGACTTGGCACTACGAGGGATTGGGAGATCGCGCTGTCTTTAAAAAAGAAAGATACAAGGTAGAGATTTCGTTCGACCCTGCGGTTCCCAACCCATCTTATGTAAGCAAAAATCCCAATCTACAGCGGAGGATATTCGAGGAGCTCTTTAACGATCGCTGGAGGCGGTATAGAGGTAATCTGCCCCCTGGTTTAGCTGCCGCGCGCCACCGGGGTGAAGCGGTCCGTTGGCATTTCATCGACCGCTTTATGGGCGAAGGCGTGGCCTTGGATTACTTGGGGCAAGAGCGCCGTCGGGACGGGACTTGCTATGAGGTCGTGCTGGTAGATGACCGGAAGTTCGGGCACTATTTTGAGGCGCTCTTTGACTGTCGCACGGCGCTCTTGGCCGTGACCAGAGAAAAGCTGACGCCCCAAGAAGAGCAATGGTTCAGGCAAGCCAATCCCAAAGTCAAGCCGCCGACTTGGGTTACTGCGTACGCTCGCTATCAAGAAGTGCAAGGCGTGTTGACGCCCCATCGTTGGAAGCGGGGACAGGGGAGGAATACCATCTCCGTATATTTGCAATGGGCGTATAACGGCGCGGAGCTGTCAACAGCCGAGCCCGTCCGCTGATAGGAAAATGTAGAAGGAAGATTAGTGCGATGAGAATACGCGATAATATGAGCGGCGTTCCTCGGTATTATCTGCAGTTAGCAAGGAGGCAGACGGATGAATAACACATGGGGTCGCATTGCTGTTTGTGCCTTTTTCTGCATAGCGTCGAGTGCTTTCGCCGCTTCTGCACAAGAGGCGGACTTTGTGCTTGTAGCTTTGGAGCAGTTGCGCGACCGCATGGAGCAGGACGACAAGGGGACGTTGGACGAGTTCGTCGCGGATGTCAGTACCGCGTCTGGATTGTCGGCTGCCGCGAGCCGGGATTCTCTAGTCTCACTATTGCGGGATCTAAAGACTCATTGCAAGAAATCTACGGTCCTCGGCGAACAGCTTTTTGCGCTACACGGCGAACATTTTTCCGAGCGCGAGGCCAAGGCGTACTTGGTGCGGGTCGTGGATATGGCTGGCGACCTGTTGAAAAAAGAAGAGAATGTTGGGTTGGAACCGCTGATCACCAAAGCAGCGAGCAAAAGCAAGCTGCTCAAGTTCCAAGCGTTGGATTATACCGCGGCGCTGCTGGTTCCATTCGTTAGGTCGCCGGTGGTGGAAGAGCCGGCTGAGGCGGAGAGCGCGGTAAAGGCCCCGCCTGGAACCGTTAAGGTGTTGGTGAGGACGAGCAATAGTAATGCCTTACAGACCAGTACAGTTATCAAGCCAGGCCGCACCCGTAGCATGATGGTCCGCAGTCAAATTTTTATAGATGATAGAACCTTTTCTAAGGTATTCAAGACCGCTTCGAGTCAGGAGGATATACAAAAGGAAAAGCTCCTTGCACTGCACGAGTCCATTCGAGCGGCTTTGCTGGACGAACTCAAACAGTTCCGCCGCGTCCATTGGACCACGGATCCCGCATCTGCCAAGGACGCCCGCTATATCTTGGATTACGTGGCAGACTCGTACTCATGCGGCACGGATCGCGACCAACAACAATTCAGGCTAGGCACTGCCATGCTGTTGGTAATGAAGGACGTGCCTGGGAACGAAGAGGTGTTAAAAAAGTGGCTCAGCGTCAATACGGCCTTCGAGATGGACAGGGCACCTATGCTCGATGATTTTTATCAAGAAGTAGCTAGCACTGTGGCGCAAGAAGTGTTCGACTGTTTGCTTGAAAACGGTCGTCTACGTCGCTGAGCACGAAAATAAAAGGAAGGTTGAGTGCGATGAAAATACGCGATATTGATACCATTCTGATCGACTCTCCGGGCCGCAAATGGACGATTGTGCGGGTCTTTACAGACGAGGGCCTCGTGGGCTTGGGAGAGGCCACGTATTCCCAAAAGGAGCCGGTGGTCGTCGCCGCGGTCGAGCACCTCAAACAGGAGCTGATCGGCGAAGATCCCGCGCGCATCGAATACTTGTGGCACAAGCTCTATCTGCGCTCCTCGCTAAGCGGCATCTGGCGCATGGCGGGTCCCGTGTGGATGAGCGCCATGAGTGGCATTGACCAAGCGCTGTGGGACATCAAGGGCAAGGTGGCGAACCTGCCGGTGGTCGAGCTGTTGGGCGGCAAGTTCCGCGACCGAGTCGAGGTCTATACGCACTTTGGCGGTACCACGCCCGAGGATTCGGCGAACATGGCGCAAGAAAAGGTGGACGAAGGGTACACCGCGCTCAAAGGCGGCGCGCGGTCGCGGAGTAGGTCCGACTTCGGTCAGTACGCGGACGATGGCCATCCGACCGAGACGGCAGAGCACTTCGCCGCGGTGCGGGAAGCAGTGGGGCCGGATGTCAAGCTGTTGATCGATTGTCACGGTCGCTTCACAGTGGCCCAGTGCATCCGCTTGGCCCGCGCCATAGAGTCGTCCGATCTCTACGTGTTTGAGGACCCCGTGCCGCCGGAAGACCTGAACGCCTATCCAAAAGTGCGGCGGGAAATCTCCATTCCGGTCATGGGCAGCGAGCGGCTGAACACCAAGAGCCACTACCGCCAATTGTTGGATCTAGACGGCATCGACGTGGCGCAACCGGACCTGATGTACGCTGGCGGGATTACCGAGGTGCGCAAAATCGCGGCCATTGCCGACACCTTTCACGTGCCCATATCGCCGCACAACACCAAAGGCCCGGTCGGCATCATCGCGGCCGCTCATCTGATGGCTTCCATACCGAATGTGGCTCCCATGGAGTTCGTCACCGGCATTGCGTGGCGGGACGAGATTATTACCGAGCCGCTGCGAGTGGAGGACAGTTGCATCGTGCTGCCGGACGGCCCGGGTTTTGGCATTGAACTGGACATGGATGGGGTGGAAAAACACCGCTGGCGCGTGGGCGACCCACACTGATGCTGCCATGAAAAGCGTTGCGATTGTGGGTACAACCCTGCTGACGGCAGCGGCGGCGTGGTGCCAAGCGTACCAACTCGACGAGAGCGGATTGACTGTCGCTCCAGAGCACTGGCCGGAGTGGGGCTTTCCGCGGGGTAGCCTAGACTTCAGCGACGAAGGCGTCCGGCCCGCCTTTGTCCGCGAACAGGTCAACGCTGCCTTGGACGCTAGCTCGTTCACCTATGGGGACGGGGCGCAGGGCGGTATCCGCAACGCTGGAACCGACCTCGCAGGAGCCGCCAACATCTTAGATGGCCGGGAGGATACCTTCTGGGAACCGAACTTGGCGGACCCACTCGACAAGTGGTGGGTCGAAATCGACTTGGGGCGGCTGGTGTGGGCGCAGAAGGTGGTGGTGAAGTTCGCCGTTGAAGGCCAAGGCGATCCATTCCTGCAGTTCAAGGTGCTCACTGCCAATGGCGACCCCGCCTTCCTGCAAAGCAAGTCCTTCAGCTACCTGCCCGCCGGCCACAGCGAGGGATTAAACAAATCGCAGCGCGTCTATGAGTTCGAGTTGCAGCCTACCCGCCAAGTGGACCCGGGGCTTACCGGTCGTCTGATTCAGTTTCTCCAAGTGGTGGCGACGGCCAGCGATTTGGGCCAGGCCGAGCAAATCAGTGCCGTGCGCTGGAACAGCCTACCGGAGGAAGAGCGCGGCGATGTGCTCTACTTCCGCCGCGAGTCTTCCGGCGTTTTGCGGCCGATAGACCAAGCAACGTACGAGGCCATTGAGGCGGAATGGCAAGGCCCAGTCGAATACTACCGCCGGGAGCGGCCGCGACTGACCCAAGTCGAGGTGTGGACTATGGGTGACAACATTAGCCTTGGTGCCCTAGATCGCGGCGGGGAGATTGTCGGTTACGGCAACTTGGGTGCGGAAAAGCTAACCGTGGACGGCGAGTGGGGATCCTTCTGGAGCGTGGAAGTGGGTTTTAGCGGCAACGATCCGGCGGTTGTATTTCAGGATCCGCATCGCAATATCTATTTCGACTTGGGAACCTGGTACTGGGTCAACCGCGCCGCCATCGTCTTTGGCGATAGGTATAGCCGAGCGTTTCCCAATTACGGGATCGCGCTTTCCGACGGCAGCCGCGCACCGGACGGTAGCTTGAGCTACGTCGCATTGACGGCGCGCGGCTTGGAAGGTGGAGAGGGAACCGCGCATCGCAATATTCTCTTTCAGGACAATGTATTTCCGCTGACCAAGGCGCGTTACTTCAGGATGAATTACACCTTGGTCAAGGGGTCGGCCCGCCCGGCCATCCGCGAGATACAGCTATACGGACGCGGCTTTCTCCCCGAGGTATCGCTCACGTCTGAGCCGATCGAATTGGGGCACGCCGCCCGCATTCTGTCGGCCATGCACTGGACGGATACCGCGCCGCCCGGTACCCAAGTGCGCGTCCGCACTCGCAGTGGGAATCAGCTCGACCAGAACATCCGCTACTTTTCGAACACGGGCCAAGAAGTAAACGAGGCCAAGTACCGCAAACTGCTCAGCTTTCAGCGCGGCGATTCGACTATTACCATCATCCCCGGTGCGGATTGGAGCTCGTGGAGTTTGCCTTATTCGGCTACGGGTGCGCCCATCACCTCGCCGAGTCCGCGTCGCTACGTGATGATCGAGGCGACCCTGCGCTCGGACGATCCAGACGCGGCCGCGTTGCTGCGTTCTCTGCGTCTTGTACTGGACGCGCCCCTTGCCAGCCAAATTTTCGGCGAGATCGTCCCCAACAAAACGTCCCAGCGCGGGCAGCCGCAGACCTTGACCTTGCTCTTGCGGCCCGCGTTTCAAGACGGCAATAGCGGGTTCGACCAAGTGCTAGTGGAACTGCCGCCGGGTGCGGAGATGGACCTGATCGACGGAGCCGTGGGTGACGAGCAGTACGGACGCGATCAGTTAGAGCGGCTGCCGACGGGCCCGGATTCGCTGTGGGTGCGGCTACCCGCGCCGGTAGAGCAGGGGCAGGATGTTGCCGTGTCGCTGCGCTTTTCCGGCGCGCTCTACTTGGTGAGCAATGCCTTTGAGGTGCAAGTCGGGCGCGGCCAAGGAGCCGACCAAGTGTGGCAGCGGGTGGATGGCGGAGTCAACGGAGGTCGCAGCCTGACTGTGTTTACGCCCTTTACCAAGGCCATTTTGGGTGAGGTGGTCGCGTCGTCGAATCCGTTTACGCCCAATGGGGACGGGATCAATGACGCGGTGGAATTGGTCTTTCCGGTGTTCCAAGTGCAGGGAGCCAAGGCGTTGATTCTGGAGGTCTATGGCTTGGACGGCCAGTCGGTGCAGCGCATCGAGCAGGCGGTCGCAACCGCCGCAGGGGTCCAGCGGCTGACTTGGGATGGCCGCGACCGACAGGGCCGGCTGCTGCCACCGGGACTGTACGTGTGTCGCGTCGGAGTGGAAGTGGACGCCGAAGGCGAGCAAACTACGAGTACCAAACTCGTCGCTAGCGTGTACTAGGTAGCTGTCTTGTATGCCTTGTGGCCGTCCGATACCCTATCGACTGTTACAAGAGGTGCCTCTGCACCTAAATGCTAGCGACTGAGATAGCCTCTAGTGTCTGCGTTTTCCGCAAATATAACCAGCGGCCTTTGCGTCCTGTGGACGTGCTGCGCCGCAGCCGAGCCGCTTGCGCCCTTCGTCGATGTGGCTGCTGAACTTGGCCTGACTCGCATCCACACGAGCGGCAGCTTAGAGAAAGGCTATATCCCCGAGGCCAAAGGCGGCGGCACGGCCGCGCTCGACTTTGACCGCGACGGCGACCAAGACCTGTACTGGGTCAATGGCAAAGGCGGCGGCCACGCGCTTTTCCGCAACGACGGCTTGGCCGGCTTTGTCGATGTGGGTGAGACGTTTGGGGTCGCGGGTCGCGGTTGGGGTATGGGCGCGACTAGCGCGGACTTTGACAACGATGGGGACCAAGACCTGTACGCGACGCAATTGCGGGATAATCTGCTTTACCGCAACGACGGTGATCGCTTTGTCGATGTGGCCGCAGCGGCTGGTGTAGCCACACCCCATTGGAGCACGGGTGCGGCTTGGGCCGACTACGACCGCGACGGCGACCTCGATCTATACGTGGCGAGCTATGCGGTATTCGATTCGACTGAGGTTGAACGCTTAGGTGCGCAGTGGAAGGGGGTGGAGGTCTTCGTCGGCCCGAGGGGATTGATGGGGGCTGCGGATGTGTTCTATCGCAACGACGGCGACGGGTTTGCTGACATCACCACTTGGGCGCGCCTCAACCATCCCTCCCCAGGCTACGGCTTGGGCGTCTTGTTTGTGGACGCGGATGCCGACGGCTGGCCCGACTTATTTGTGGCCAATGACTCCAGCCCGAACTTTTTTTATCGCAATCGCGGTGATGGCCGCTTTAGCGACCGCTCCCTTCCGGCCCGCTTGGCCTATGGCCGCAGTGGACAAATCCAAGCGAGTATGGGGGTAGCTTGGGGTGACTACGACAACGACGGCCGCCCCGATTTGCTCGCCACGCATTTTGAAGATGAGTACAATACTCTCTATCGCAACGAGGGCGATGGCACCTTTGCAGATGTCAGCGCGGAAGCTGCCTTGACGCAGCCGGGATGGGCGCACGTTGGTTTTGGCACGGGGTTTTTCGACTATGACCACGATGGCGACCTCGATCTGTTGGTGGCCAACGGCCACGTGTATCCGCAGATCGACCGCGCCGGCAGCGGCAGTGCGTATGCCCAGCCCAATCAGCTTTTTGCCAATGTTGGCGACGGAACGTTTACGCAGGTCGCGCTCGGCTCCGAGGTGCCCCGCGTCAGCCGTGGGGCCAACGTGTTCGACTTTGACAACGACGGCGACTTGGATGTTTTCGTGGCCAATCTCGACGATCGGCCCTCGCTGTTGCGGAACGATGTGGGCAACCGGCGGAATTGGTTGGGCCTGCGCTTGGTTGGGACGCGCGGCAATCGCGATGGCATTGGTGCCCGAGCGCGACTCGTTGCTGGCAAGCGGACGCAAATTCGCGATCTCATCTGCGGCAGCAGTTTCCTCTCCAGCGAGGACCGCCGCCTCCACTTCGGGCTGGGGCGCGTCGAGCGGGTCGATACGCTCGAAGTGCGCTGGCCGGATCAACACCGCGAAATTTTTACCGACCTGCCGGTCAATCGGTACTTGACGATAGAAGAGAGAAATAGAGAGCAATGATCTGTTTCTAGTAATCACTGACGTTACGCAGGGGTAGGGGCGACTCTAAGAGTCGCCCCTACATGTCGCCCTTACATAAATAATTTCTAATCACAGGGGTAAAGAAACATGCGCTTCTTAAATGTTTGTGCATTAATCGCGGCGCTGTTGGCTGCTGGCCCAGCGACCGCCGAGTTGTCGCTTCACCAGCTCAGCGACGCGGTGTACGTGTTGCAAGGCGGTGGTGGCAATGTCGGGGTTTGCGTCGGCGGCGACGGCATTCTTTTGGTAGATGATAAATTGGCGTCGCAGGCCGATGCGGTTCGCGCTGCGCTAGCCCGCTTTGACGGCCAGCCCGAGTACATCTTCAACACGCATTTCCACGGCGACCACACCGGCGGCAACCGCGCCTTTGGCCAGCACGCGACGATTTTGGCCCACGCCAATGTGCGCAAACGCTTGGCGACGGGCGGTGAATTTGGCAAGCGGCACATTGAGCCTGAGACGACAGTTGCCTTGCCCGTGATTGCGTTTGAGCAGTCGGCGTCTGTGTTCTTCAACGGCGAGGAAATCCGCGCCGTTCACTTTCCCCACGGCCATACCGACGGGGACATCGCCGTATTTTTTGTCAACGCCCAGATCGCCCATCTCGGCGACCTGTTTTTCAACGGCCTCTTCCCCTTTGTCGATCTAGAGTACGGCGGTGACGTCGAGACCCTGACGGAGCACATCGCCGCGCTCATCGGCCAGCTTTCCGCGGACGCGAAAATCATCCCTGGTCACGGTCCGGTCGCCACGCTTGACGATTTGAAGGCTTACCACCGCATGTTGGTGGAGACTACGGATAGCGTGCGCACGCGCCGGAGTGCGGGCATGTCGCTCGACCAGATCAGCGCCGAGGGACTCGACGCTCAATGGGCCTCGTGGGAGTGGTCTTTCGTGCCAGCGCAGCGCTGGATCGAAACGGTCTATTGGAGCTTGGAAGCGGGGGTAGGGAACGATTGATGGAAAGTTGTTGATACGGTCTGTTGCTGACCATAGTTTAGTACTCGATGGAATCAGACCGTTTTTCGCTATGCAGTCTTGTGGAAATTTCTATGGAGGTGTTGTCATGTTGAGATTCGCCGTTGTTGGATGCGTAGTGCTGTGGAGCGGCCTCGCCGAGGCGATCAAGTGGGATTTCGACGATGGGACGATGCAAGGGTGGTCTGCTAAAAGAAATTTTGAATGGGGTGGGCCAAATGAATTTAATCTGTTTCCAGGGGAGGTCGAGGACGGCGTGTGGAGGGTCGATGTCTCGCCCTCGGTGGTGGGAGAAAAGGATCCTTATCCGAACGCGATCTTGATTTCTTATCCCATCGGCTACGATTCGCACCTGTTCGACCGGGTGCGAGTTCGGTTCCGCACTGTGCATGACCGCCCTACGGTAGGGCGCGTTGGGCTTGCTTGGACTAATGAGCTTAACCTCGCGACACCAGGGCACGATCCAGAAGAGTCGTCAGAAAACCGATTTGCGATCCCCTCCACAGACTTCGCGTACACGACCGAGTGGCAGGAAGTAGAATTCTCTCTCTCCGGCCAAGATGAGATCGTGTGGGCGGGGGTTTTACGGGATATTCGGCTGCGTTTTAGCTTGGATCGAAACGAAGCGGAGGAGTCCCGGTCGGTGGATGAGGTGGTCGGGCACTTTGAGATCGACTGGATCGAGTTGACCGGCCCTGAAGAGCGCTCGCAGGGCGAATTAGCCTTGCCGCCAGTGAAGTATTTTGAGTTTGATGATCCCGGTCTTTTTGCGCCACCGGTGTTCTATCCGATTGCACCGGGTTTAGGGTATTGGGGGAATGGCGTTTTGATCGACTTAGATGACGATGGCGACTTAGACCTTTTCTCTACTCGTTATCTCCCCTATGAGGGGGGGGATTCCGTTTCGGGTTGGGGCTGGGTCATGGCCCTCAATGATGGTAGTGGGGCCTTTGAAACCGCGCGCATCGAGTACCCTCAATACGAGGGACTGGGCCCTTGGTCTATACTCGCCAGTGATGTGGATGGCAATGGCCGAGACGAGATTATAATAAGACAAGCAGGCTTCATAGAGGCTTGGTCTATCGGGCCAGATCTCCAGGAAGAGATACTCAGTATAAGTCAGGGCGACCTTGAATCGCTATGGGAGGATTTGTACTCCAGCAGCAGCAACTCAGGTTTGCTTCCAGGGGTATGGGTAAAAGGCGATTTTGATGGCGATGGGCGGCAGGAGGCGCTCGTGGAACTCCAACGCAACCCCATTGAAGGGGACATGGGACTCGTTGTGAAAAGGCTGTCCGCAGAAGGGATGCTGTCCGAAGAGGTGCTGGAGGTGCTGTATGATGAGCATTTGTTTGTGCGTTCAGGGGTGGCGGTGCGCGATTTGAACGCCGATGGGGTAGATGATTGGGTGTTTGTCGGCGGCAATCGAGCATCGGGCTTTGGGGTATTTGTCGAGTGGGGTGGGGGCTTGAATCCGACCCAAGAAGAGGAGACGCATCGCTTGATTGGCGATGGGAGCGGGGTGTTGCCCGGCGATGTGGATGACGATGGCGATCTGGACTTGGTAGTGTTGGATCCGACCTTGGGCGGCGTGCATGTGCTCAAGAATTCGGGAGGTGGGCAGCCGACGGCGGTGATGACAGCGGCGATTGCTGTGCCGGCGCAGTATCGGCTGGGCGACAGCTATCCCAATCCGTTCAATCCGGCGGTGGTGATTCCCCTCGATTTGGCGACGGACGCAGCGGGGGTGTCGCTGACGGTGTACGACGTGTTGGGGCGTCGGGTGCGGCAGTTGTGGCAGGGGGCACTACCGGTGGGTACGCATCGGTTTATGTGGAATGGCCGCGACGAGGTGGGCAGGAATGTGGCCGCTGGCGTGTATCTCTATCGGGCCGATGTGGATGGCCGCGTGGAAACCAAGAAGATGATGAAGCTGCCTTAGGACGCATTCCGTCGGCTCAGCCGCCGTGGATTGAAGCCCTTCACGCCGAGGGTTTTCCCCAGAAAAATCCAGCTATCCAGCCTCTTCTACTGCTCTTGACAGCAGGGGAGGGGCGTTCCATAATTAGGCGCGAACTCAGCGATCACTACTTACAAGCAAGGAGGCTTTTCCTTGAAAGATTTTGCATACTGCGCCCCCAGCACGTTGCGCGAGGCCGTGGCCCTCAAGGCCGAAAAGGGCGAGGCCGCCCGCGTCCTCGCTGGTGGCACCGACTTGATCGTCCAGTTGCGCGGGAAGCGTTTTGCGCCCGACTGCATCATTGACATCAAGAACGTCCCCGAGGCCAACGAGCTTTCCTACGGCCCCCGCCGGGGTTTGGTCATCGGCGCGGGCGTGCCCTGCTGGCACATCTACAATGACCCCGAAATCGTCGCGCGCTACCCTGGACTCGTCGATTCGGCTGCTATTATCGGCGGCATCCAAATACAGGGCCGTGCCACCTTTGGCGGCAATTTGTGCAACGCCTCTCCGAGTGCGGACACGATTCCCAGCCTAATCACCCACTCAGCCGTGTGCCACATCGCCGGGCCGGATGGCAAGCGCCAAGTCGCGGTAGAGGACTTTTGCACTGCTCCGGGCCGCAACGTGCTCGCGCCCGGCGAGATTTTGGTTGCTCTCCAGATCCCGATTGCCAAGAAGAACACGGGCTCTCATTATCAGCGCTTCATTCCGCGCAACGAGATGGACATCGCCGTCGTCGGCGTGTCCTCCCATGTCACCTTGGCCAATCGCGGCAAGGAGTTTAAGGCCGTGCGCATTGCGCTCGCCGCGGTCGGCCCCACGCCGATTTTCGCTCGCGAGGCCGGCGACAGCCTAGCGGGCCAAGCCGTTTCAGACGAGGCTATCGGAGCGGCTGCGGCTGCGGCCCAGAGCGCGGCGAGCCCGATTTCCGATATGCGCGGCCCAGCCGAGTTTCGCACCCACCTCGTTGGAGTGCTGGTCAAGCGCACCCTCGCGGGTGCTGTCGCACGGGCCCGCGGCCAGTTCGTCGCCAACGCCGTGCAGGAAGCGGCTGGATAGAAGGTTTCAGAATTTGCACCGACCATTTGGTCGGCGAGAGAAGCATTTCACTAGCCGCAACAAGCGGCCCAAATTTGGAGTTAAGGTACATGAGCAAAATACACATCCAGACCACAATCAACGGAGAGCCGACCGAATTTCTCTGCGAGCCGCGCCAAAGCCTGCTCGAAGTATTGCGCGAGACGCTCGGCTTCACCGGCACTAAGGAAGGCTGCAACGACGGCAACTGCGGCGCGTGCTCCATCGTCGTCGATGGTGTCCTCGTCGATTCTTGTCTGATGCTGGCCGTCGAGGCCGATGGCAAACAGATCGGCACGGTCGAGGGCCTTGCCAGCCCGGATAGCCTGCACCCGGTGCAGCAGAAGTTTCTCGAACACGCCGCGCTGCAATGCGGCATCTGCACGCCGGGCTTTTTGGTGGCTTCCAAAGCCCTACTCGACCACAACCCCAACCCTTCCGAGCACGAAGTGCGGCACTGGCTAGCCGGCAACTTGTGCCGCTGCACGGGCTACGACAAGATCATCCGCGCTGTCCTCGACGCTGCCGAAGAAGTGCGCCAAAGCGCCTGAACCCAACGAGGAGGAACGCCATGCCTGCCAACAACGGCTACAAAGTCATCGGCACCCGCCCCATCCGCCACGACGGCGTTGACAAGGTCACTGGGCGCGCCATTTACGGCGCCGACACCCAGTTGGCCGGCTTGCTCTACGGACAGGTCCTGCGCTCGCCCCACGCCCATGCGCGCATCAAGTCCATAGACACTTCTAAAGCCGCGGCCCTGCCTGGGGTCAAGGCCGTCCTCACGGGTGCCGATCTCCCCCATGCCGGCGACCAAATGATCGATCTCGGCGAAGGCCCGGCCCGGCTCAAATACCTGCGCGACAACGTACTGGCCACGGATAAGGTCCTGTACAGCGGGCATCCAGTCGCCGCGGTCGCCGCCACTAGCGCCCACATTGCCGAAGAGGCCCTCGACCTGATCGAGGTAGAGTACGAGGAACTAGAGGCCGTGCTCGATGTGCGCGAGGCCATGCAGGAGGGCGCGCCCCAACTCCACGACGACATGACCACCCAAGAGTTTGGGGAAGACACCGGCCGCAAAAGCAACCTCGCCACCCACTTCGAACACCGGCTCGGCGACCCGGACAAAGCCTTTGCCGAGGCCGATGTGGTTGTGGAGCGCGAGTTTCAGACCGCCACTGTTCATCAAGGATACATCGAGCCGCACAACGCCACGGCGAGTTGGAACGCCGATGGCCAACTGACGGTCTGGACCAGCACCCAGGGTTCGTTCACCGCGCGCGCCCAAGTCGGTGCAGTCTTGGATATGCCCATTTCTAGGATCAAGGTCGTGCCCCAGGAAATCGGCGGCGGCTTTGGCGGCAAAATTCCGGTTTACTTGGAGCCGGTCGCTGCCCTGCTCTCCAAGGCGAGCGGCCAACCCGTCAAGATGATTATGACCCGGCCAGCCGTCTTCGAGAGCACCGGCCCGACGCCTGGGTCGTATATCAAGATCAAGATGGGTGCTGACAACAGCGGCAAGCTCGTGGCTGCCGACGCCTATATCGCCTTTGAGTCCGGGGCGTATCCCGGCGGCTTGGTCGGCGCGGCCGCGATGTGCGTGTTCTCGTGTTACGATATTCCCGATGGCCGGATCGACTGCTATGACGTAGTGGTCAATAAGCCGCGCAGTTTTGCGTATCGCGCCCCAGGTTCGACGCAGGTGGCCTTCGCCACTGAGCACGTGGTCGATTTGCTGGCTGCCGAATTGGGGATGGAGCCGCTGGAGATCCGGCTCAAAAACAGCGCGACGACCGGCACCCGCCGCATCGACGGGGTGGTGTATCCGAAGATGGGCTGCAAGGAGGTGCTGGAGGCCATCCGCGACTCAGAGCACTACCAGAGTCCTGCACCCACTGGCCCCAACGGAGGGCGCGGCATCTCGGTCGGCTATTGGTTCAACGTCGGGCTCAAGTCCTCCTGCACGGCCAGCGTCAATGCAGATGGCACGGTCAGCTTAGTCGAGGGTTCGACCGACATCGGCGGCACGCGCACGTCGGTCGCCATGCAGTTTGCCGAGACCTTGGGCCTGCGGGCCGAAGACGTCAAACCGCAGGTGGCCGACACAGACTCGATTGGCCACACGGACGTAACCGGCGGCAGCCGCGTGACGTACGCCACTGGCTGGGCCGCATACAAGGCCGCCCTCGATGTGCAGGACCAGCTCTGCGAGCGCGCGGCCCAGCTTTGGGAGGTCGAAGTAAGCCAAGTCGAATTTGACGATGGCGTCTTCCGTTCCGGCGATAACGAACTGACCTTTAAGGAACTAGCTGGCCGACTCGAAGAGACCGGCGGCCCGGTCATTGGCCGCGCCTCCGTGGATCCGGACTCGGGCGTCGGCGGCTCCTTTGCAGCCAATATCGCCGATGTCGAGGTCGATCCCGATACCGGCAAGGTCGAAATCGTGCGCTTCACGGTCGTCCAAGACGCTGGCCGGGCGATTCACCCGGCGTACGTCGAGGGTCAGATGCAGGGCGGCTCGGTGCAAGGCATTGGTTGGGCGCTCAACGAGGAATACTTCTACAGTGGAGACGGCCACCTCGACAACTCCAGCTTTCTCGACTACCGAATTCCGACCAGCCTCGACCTGCCGATGATTGAGACCATCATCGTCGAGGTCCCCAACCCGGGCCATCCCTATGGCGTGCGCGGCGTTGGCGAGGCCAACATCGCCCCGCCGCCCGCGGCCATCGCCGCGGCGATTGGGGATGCCGTTGGCGTGCGGCCGCAGGAATTGCCCATGAAGCCCGACCGCATTGTCGCCGCGTTGGCAGGGAGTAGCTAAAAGCTGTGCCCGTAGCTTGGATTCCCTCGCTGATGCAGAAGCTGACCGCCGGCCAGCAGCAAGTAGAGGTAGAGGGTGCGACCGTGCGCGAGGTCATTGCCGCACTCGACGATCGCTACCCTGGCTTCAAGGAGCGGGTTCTCGATGGCGACCGCATCAAGACCGAGATTGCCGTCGCGGTGGATGGCGAAGTCGTCGCGGCTGGGCTTAGGGCGAAGGTAGGGCCTGAAAGCGAGGTACACTTTTTGCCCGCTATATCGGGGGGCGCAAGTTAGCAAACTGTAGCAAATCCAACACAAAGGGCCGGTACTCCAACAAGAGTACCGGCCCTTTTTTTCACCCACTTTTGAATAATTTTAGCGCCGCCCCGTCGAGCCGAAGCCGCCGCTGCCGCGCTCCGTTTCGGCAAGCGTCTCGACCTCGATCCACTCGCCGCGCGTCACCGGCGCGAAAATGAGCTGGGCGACGCGCTCGCCCGGGGCGATGCGCTGCTCCTCAGCCGAAAGGTTGACCATGATGACGCCGACTTCGCCTCGGTAGTCCGCGTCGATCGTACCTGGGGCGTTGAGTAGCGTCAGGCCGCGCTTGAGAGCTAGGCCACTGCGCGGCCTGACCTGTGCCTCGTAGCCCGGGGGGATTTCGAGAAACAGGCCCGTGGGAATGAGGCCGCGCTCGCCGGGTGCTAACATCACTGCCTCTGATAACGCGGCGCGCAAGTCGAGGCCCGCGCTGTGCTCCGTCTCATAGGTGGGCAGCGGTTGGTCCCCCTTGTTGATCACCTTCACTTGAATGGTCATAAGACCTCTGGCGTCGTCTCGCGCCGCTCGCGCCAGCGCTGTTGCAGGTCCCGCATGTACACCGCCCCCATCACATAGGAGAATGAGGCGATGAGGCTGAGTAAGCCGGCGATAAATACGATCAGCACGCGCTGGGGCTTGGCCTTGATTTCGGGCGGTGTGGCTGGGTCGAGTATCTGCACGGTCGAAGTGGCGTCCTTGGCCTCGATCAGGGCTTGGGCCTCCTGTTGCAGCAGGACCAGCATAAGGGACGTCTGCACGAGCACATCCTTTTCGAGGTTTGCGTACTCTTGGGCCACGCCTGGGATCTGATTCAGCGGTAGGAAGAGGTTTTCGTCTAGCTGTAGTTGCAGCGCTTTGTTTTGCAGCATGGTGTTGTCGGCAGGCTTGAGGCCGTCGCGCAAGAAAGCTATGGTCCCCTGCCGCAGGTTAATTTCGCGCTCGAGCTGTTTGACCTTGTCGTGGTTGGGACCTAGCCCCGATAGAATGAGCCGCTGGCGCTCAATTGCGAGTTCCATTGCGGCGGTGTGCATCGAGGTGGCAGTCAGAATCGCCGCGCGGGCTTGGTCGTCGATCGAGATGGCGTTGTGCTCGGACTGGAACTCCTCCAGCAGCTTCATCTTGTCATCGAGCCTTTTATCTTCTTCTTGCAAAATCCCGCGGATAAAGTCCAAGCGGTCGGAGGCCGTCTTGTGCGCGAACCGCTTGTTGGTGCTATCGAGCAGGACGATGTAGTAATTGGCCATGTCGGCGGCCATTTGCGGATCTTTGTCTAGAACTGAGACTCCAAGCATGCCCTCTTCGGTCATGGCGGCCGTGGTATTGTCGGCGAGGACCTCAATCGCGTCGGTCAGGGTGCGAGCCTCGTAGCGCTGCATCAAACCGAATTTCTCGATCATCCGCCGCCGCGCCGTCGTGCTCTTGATGGTGGCGAGAGAAATGTCAGATGGCGTGCCCCTCTCCCCGAGGCGCAAGGCGGGTATGGGTAAGGACGAGAGCATGCTGGAAAAACCAAAACTTTCCTTCTTCTCGCGGGGGGGCAGAATTTGCACGGTGGCCTCGTATTCCTTTGGCAAGAGGAAGCTGAGGCCACCGGCCAAGGCGCAGATGGCCAAGGTGCCGCCGATGATCAGCCAGCGGCCCGCGTGCAGTGCCGTTAGCAGATCGATGATGTCGATTTCTTTTTTTGGGGTATTCATTAATAGTGCTCCTTGGGATTCTTATTACTAGAAAAAAGCCCCCTTCAACAAGGCCGCGAGGGTCAGGATATTGAAGACGGTGGGAATAGTCTCTTGGGTGAATGCCCAGTAATCGATGCGCTCCTTCTGGGGTACCCATATTTCGTCGCCGACCTCGACTAGCAGGTTGTCTTTGAGTTTCTCGCGGACGCCCGTGCGCGCTCGGACTAGGCGGGCATTGCGTTTGTCGGCGTCGTACAAGTACCCGCCGGCCTTGGTTATGTAGTAGCGCACTTTGCGGCCTGGCTCGTAGTCGATCAGCCCGGCTCGCTGCACTTGACCACTGACGTTGATGGTGTGCCGCTGCATGGGGAAAAAGATCACATCGCCGCTGGCGAGCAAGATGTTTTGCCCCTCGTCATCATCGACAAACAACCGCTCGAAATCGACTGCGATCCGCCCCTTTTCTTCGCGGGTTTTGGTCTTGAGATAAGCCCGATCCTCGATGTTCATGTAGGTGAGGCCCGCCACCTCGCTCTGTCTCTTTAGCTGCTCTAGCTGCGGGTCGCTTTCGGCCCGGACCCTCGTGCGGATTACTCGGGCACCGATGAGAGACGCCTCATCGGTTAGGCCGCCGGCCGCGGCCACCACGTCCTTGATGCGGGTAATGCCGGGTTCGATGCGGTAGGGGCCTTGGAACCTGACCTCGCCAGAGATCACGACCGTGTGCGTTGACTGCCACAGCGATTGTGCGCGGATAAAGATCGCGTCGTTGGGGCGCAGCTCAATGTGGCGGATGGTCTCGTAGTTCAGTTCCTCCAGCATCTCTTTGGCGCTGCCTAGCTCAATGACTTCGGCCTGCTCGGTGCCTTCTTGAAAGCGCCAGAGTTCGGCGCTGATCAGCGGTTTGGAGCGGTTCAAGCCCTTGGCCAATGTCACGAGGTCGCCGAGGGTATCCCCGGGTAGGAACTCGTATTTGCCCTCTTCATTGACCGCGCCGAAGATGGACACCGAATGCTTGCGAAACGAGACGTGGACCACGTCGCCCATGCGCACGTAGGGATTGTGCACGAGGTCGCCGGTGGCGAGGAACATATCGAGATCCACGCGCTCGCTGGTGCCGTCGCGGTGGACTAGTTGGATGGAGCGCCGGCCTGTGTTGCGGTTAGCGGCTCCACCGGCATCTTGGTCCTGCAACGCGATCCGTTGTAATCGGTCTCCAAAGCCGCCAGCCTGTTTGATTATATCTAAAACCCGCGTAGTCGGATGGATAGTGAAGCTGCCCTCGTTCAGCACTGCGCCGGTGACGTACGCGGTGAAGAAGCGCATACTCACGAGGGAGATGCTGATGCCCACGTTAGGATATTTGTTTTGGACTGCGGTCGAGAGGCGCTCTTTGGCTGCGGTTAGCGATAGGCCCGAAATGTGAAACGAGCCGACGGTGGGGATGAGGACATTGCCCTCTGGATGGACCTGCAAGGTGTAGGGCTGGTCAAATTCGCCCCAGATGTAAAGCTGAAGTACGTCGTTAGGGCCGACGATGTACGCGTCTGGGTCTATATCGCGATCCTGACCGATGCGCGTCTTATCCGCGCTTAAGCTGCCGGGCAGGCGCGCCTTATCGGAGATCGAATTCTGATTTAGGTCCGGTAGGTCGGACGCGGAAATGGCCTGTGGGCTGACTTCTTTTTCGCCTCGCTTGATCAGACTTTCCAAGCTGCCTAGTTGGGGGCTCGCTGGCCCTGCTAGCCCGCCAAAGACGAGGGCGAAAGCAAGGATAAAAATGCTCGTTGGCATGGTTCCTCCTGTTTGCCTAATTGCGCTAATAGTATTTCCCATAATGTCGATGTTTTCACGGCAACTCGCCCAAATAGCGCACCCAATTGGCCGCGGCCTCCTCCTCGGTGAACCCGATGAGTTCAGCTAGTTTTGTTGCCACTGCGGCCACCCGCGCCGGATGGCCTGCGGTCCCGCCGATGGGCACGGGCGCGTCCGTTTCCAACAGCAGCAACTCGCGGTCGATCTCCGCGACCACGGCCTGGGTCTGCGGATCGCACAGGACGGACGGGCCGACGGACACGTAGATCTGCTCCGCACGGCAGATCCGCACGAGTTTTTTGGACTGGGTGAACCAGTGTAACTGGGCGTTGAGCTTGGTGTGGCGGCGAAATTCCACGGCCCGCTCCAAGGTCTGCCGTTGGGCGCGGCGCGAGTGCAGGTTGATCGGCTTGCCGCACTGTGCCGCTAGGTCGAGTTGCTGAGCGAGGATGTCTTGCTGTTGGGCTTGCTGCTCTGGGCTGGTCGCCCATTTGTAGTCGAGGCCGACCTCGCCGAGGACATCGGCCTCGGGAAGATGCGCGGCCAGATAGGCGAGCGCGTCTGCGAGCTCTGCGTCTGTGGCTTGGGTAATCCATGCCGGATGCAAGCCTAGCCCGGCTAGCACTTGGTCCGGGTGCCGCTGCTTGAGTGCAAGGACTGCTCTCATTGACTCCGCACTCTCGCTAACGGCGACGACCTGCCCCACTCCGGCTTGGGCGGCTGCCGCGAGTACGGCGTCGGCATCGGCGAATTGATCGAGATGACAGTGGCTATCGACGAGCATCTAGCCCAGCCCTGCGGTCTCGTCGCAACCGAGCATCAAATTGAGGCACTGCACGGCATTGCCCGACGCTCCTTTGCCGAGATTGTCGAGCCGCCCGACCAAAACCAACCCTTGCTTTAGGTCGCCCCAGACCGATAGCTCGACGAAGTTGGTGTGGCTCAATCTCGTTAGGTCGAGGAATTTGTCGTCGCGCAGTACAGCGTCTTGGGGTGCGACCACCTTCACAAAGGGGCAGTCCGCGTAGTACTCGCGCCAGACATCGTACACGGCTTCGCGACTGACGAAGGAAGTGACGAAAAATTCCGTGGGCACTGGCGTGCTGACGATCATACCGCAGAACGAATGATCGACGGACGGTACAAAGAGCGGCTGTTTTTCGCACCCGCTGAATTTCCATATTTCGGGCAAGTGCTTGTGGTCGCCATCGAGGCCGTACAAGCAGAAAGGCTTGTGATCGCCTTCCCCCTCGTATTCGGCGATCATCTTGCGCCCCCCGCCGGAATAGCCGGAAACCGCGTTGATGGTCAGCGGCGCGGAGGACTGGAGCAGCCCTTGCGAGATGAGGGGCCGCACGGCGAGGATGAAGGCGACGGGATAACAGCCGCAATTGGCGACTCGCTGTGCGCGGCGAATTTGTTCTTTGTGCGCAGGTGAAATCTCGGGCAGGCCATAGACCCATTCGGGGTGGACCCGATGCGCCGTGCTGGTGTCGATGACCTTGGTTTGTGGGTTTTCGAGCAAGGCGAGGGCCTCGGTTGCTGCGTCGTCGGGCAGGCAGAGCACGCACAGGTCCGCGCGGTTGAGAAACTCGGCCCGCGCGTGCCGATCCCGGCGATGCTCCGGTGGAATGAGCAACACCTCCACATCCTCGCGCCCGGCTAGCATCTGGCGAATGCGCAGCCCGGTCGTGCCCTCTTGGCCGTCAATGTAAACCGCAGGTTTTTTCATAGGGAATTATTTTTTGCCCGTATCGCGCAATTCCAACTTCTTGACCCGCTGCAGCGCATCTTCGAGCAAGTCCCTATTGGTGGCGATCAGATCGGCTATGACGCCGGTGAGAAACATCTGAAACCCTGCCAACAGCAGGATCGCCGCCAAGATAAGCGACTGCACGTGCAGCATCCCTTCGTCAGTAAAAAATAAGAAGTAGAGAAAGCGCACGCCGAGGCCAAAGCCCGCGACAAAGGTCAAAATACCGCATAGGGAAAATATCTTGAGCGCGGCGTAGCGCGCATAGGTGCGCAAACTGATCTCCCCGGACTTGAAGACGAACTTGCCAATGTTGGAAAAGAGGCGCGACTCGCGCGTCTTGGGGTTGGTGCGGATCGCGACAGAAGTCACGGCCAAATTTTTGTATCCGGCTTCGATCACATGCTCGGCGGTGTGGTCGAAATTGGTAAAGGTCGAAAGCTGGAGCGCGCACTCGCGGCTAAAGGCGCGAAAGCCGCTGGCCACATCCGGCACCTGTAGGCCGGCGAGGCGGCCAATCACCCGGCTGCCCAAGCCCTGTAGGTAGCGCTTGAGGGCGGAGAAATGGGCAATGGCCTGCGTCTGCCGGTCGCCGATGACCATATCGGCCTGACCGTCGAGGATGGGCGCGACTAATTTATCGATGTCGCCGCCGTAGTACTGATTGTCGCCGTCGGTGTTGACGATGATATCGGCTCCCAGCCGCAGGCACTCGTCAAAACCGGCCTTAAAGGCTTGGCCTAGCCCCCGGTTGTGCGCAAAGCGGATTACGTGATCTGCGCCGCACTCGCGTGCCACCGCGCTGGTGAGATCGTTGGAGCCGTCGTCGATGACTAAAATTTCGACTTGGTCGATGCCGGGCACTTGGCGCGGGATGTCGCGGATTACAGCGGGCAGGGTCTGCTCTTCGTCAAAGCAGGGAATCTGCACGATTAACTTCATTCATTCATCCCCAGCTTTCCTGCCGGATCTGCTTCTTGTCCAGCCCGTGCTCCTGCAAGAGCGCGACCATGTTTTCGACGAAGCGCGGCTCTGGGACCTCGCCTTTGGCTCTAGCTGCCTTGCGCTCGTAGGGCGTGATGCCCGGACCGCAGCTATAGGCCATCACCTTGGAGGGATCGGGCGCGACTTCGCGCAAGAGTTCCCCAGAGATGCGCCCTTGGCGGGCACCGCGGATGCCGCTTGGGTCCTCGCGGGTGATGCAGTGGATCACGTCGAGCTGGTCGGGATACTGCGCCCGCAGTGTCTCGAATTCCTCGAAGTAAATGACGTCGCCGCGCGTCTTGTTGCTAAACAGCAAGGTGTGCCGAAGTGGGTCGCCGCGATGCAAACTCTCCTTGATCAAGCTCCTGTTGGGCACGATGCCGCTGCCAGCGCACACGTGGACAATGTGCTCGGTGCGCTCGCAGACATCGGCGGGAAAGGTGTACGCCCCGGTAAAACCGCTGATGACCAGCCGCCGACCCTCTTGGATGTAGTACGTTAGCAGCGGCGACAGCAGCGGCGGGTACGGCGTCTCGCCGCTCTCGTAGCGCTCCTCTTTGATCGTGATGGCGAGGTGCTCTTCGTGCGGCGCAGAGGCCATGGAATAGGCCCGCGGCTTTTCCCGCTGCCCCTTTTGATCTTCTAAGTAGGCGGTGAAGTGCTCCAACTCGCCGAACTGATGCGGATCAATGGTGCAGAAGTGGCCGGCTTGGTATTCGATCGGCCCGTCGCCAGCGGACATAAAGAGCGTGGTGGTGTCTGGAGTGTCGCGGCGCACGTGGACGACCTCCACCTCCATCTCCCGCACTCTCCGCTTTGGCGTGCGCGTTGTTTGCGCTGAGGTGCTCATACTAGTGCTTTCTAGCCAAGTGCGCTTTCATCTTTTCGATCAGTGCATCGTCGTCTGCGGACGAGGCTACCATCTCCTCGAATGCTGCGGCTGTCAACTCCACTTCCTCCAGGAAGTGCTTGTCGGCCGGTCAGGGAAATACGTAGTCGCCGATGCGTTGCTGCTGGTGCGCCCGCGCCTTGTCGGCTATGCGCGCCAGCCAGGGAATATCGCCGATGATCATACCCCGGGCCCGGGGCTTGAAGTCGAGCGTGTTCCACTCGCTCATAGGGTTCCTCCGCGTGGTGATAGACAAAACTGCAACCGGCTTCTGAACTCGGCTGCATTTGGGTCTGTACTCAGGTCCTGGGCCAGCATGGTCGCACATTGTCGCAGCCGCGCATGGGGCCTTTTCCAGTGCTGGCGCAAGGCCAGCGCGTGCGGCTCGCCATCGAGGACTGCGCACAACAGGGCTGCGCTGTTTAAAAGAAAAAAAATGCGGTGATAATCGAGTGCGCGCACACCGTCGCTGCGCCCGGATTCCTCGGCGTACAAACGCGCTGCGGACGCGTCTAGTAGCGAGCGCATGCGCCCGTCTTGCCGACCGCTGCCCATACTTGAAGTATACTGCGTCAAGCGCCTTTCCGTCCAGTCCCAACCAATTTTGGCAAATTCGAGAAAGTAAACGCGCGTGCCTCCCGGCGCGACGATTGCGTTGCGCGCGTTGTAATCTACGCTGCCCAGCGAAGCTGGTCGCGCCGCCAGCCAACCGTGCATGGTTTCGAGCAGCGGTTGCACCCCAGCGTCCAAGGGCTGATGGAGACGGCTGCATAGTTGTTCGATTCCAGCGTGCGCTTGTTTTCCCGCCTCATCCCAAGCGGTGGCTAAGGCCGTGCGGTTGGCGCTCGGCACTATCCTCGGCTCTAGCTGGCCGGCGCGTTGGGCGCACGCGCGGTCAATGGCGCACAGCCCGCGTATGGCCTGCATTGTCGTCGCACGATCCCCGTCCTGAATGGCGTCGTCGAGGGTGCGATCGCCAACCCATTGCAAGAAGATGCAGTGCGCTTCCCGATCGATACCCAGCACGGCCGGCACCGGACAACCCGCTCTGTGCAAGAAGCCGAGCACGTCGCGTTCGACCTCCAACAGGTCGTAAGCTGTGCCCTGCGTCAGCCGGCCGAAGAGCTGATGTTTGATCACGACCTTGCGGCCGTCTGCGTCTTCGATGCACCAGACCCCTTCGGCAAGCGGAGCGATCGCGTGGACGGGCGGGTGCCCAGCGCGCACATAGGCTGCGGTCGCCGCGCTGTCGGCGAGACTCATGGTTGGCTAAAGACGATGATTTGGGCGACGATTTTGCCGGCTTGGTTGTTGAGGCTCGGGTTTTCGTTCATGGCCAAATTCAGGAGCCCCGCGCGGTCGGCGATAAAGTCGCAGCGACTGCCCACGGCAAAGACCGGTCCGTCGTCGCCAATGCGCGCTACGAGTACGCCGACATTGGCTCCCGGCAGTAGGTAGCCCGATTCTGCCGGGAGGTTGTACACCCCATCGGCACCGCACCAGGCGATTTGATTTTGCATGTCCGGCGACCAAGTTTCCTCAGCGTCGATGACGACCCGCTGGCCGCTCTCTAGCCGGATCAAGCTGTCTTGCCATTGCGGACTAGGCCGCACCGTACGCATAATTGTTACAGCCACAGCACCTTCTCGCTATCTAAGTTTTAATTAAAGCGCGTATTGCGAATTCAATGGCGCTAAAGAAATCCTCCGGCCCCAAAGAGTCAAGCGCGACCCAGTACTTGCATCAGCGACGCATTGCTCTGCTCGGCCTCGGCGTGGAAAACCGCGCGCTGGCCCGCTTCCTCCACGCGCGTCAGATTCCCTTCTCTGTGTGCGACGTTCGCGACCCGGCTACTCCGGTGGAGGGCGTGCAACAATGGCGCATCGGCGAAGGCTATCTCGACGACCTGACCGATTTCGACTTGCTGTTCCGCACGCCGGGCCTGCCGACGCTGGACCCGCGCCTGTGTGCGGCGCGGCGTTGCGGCGTCGAAGTGTCGAGCCAGACGCGCCTCTTTTTACAGCTATGCCCTGCGCCCGTGCTCGGCGTCACCGGCACTAAGGGCAAAGGCACTACGACTGCGCTACTGCACGCCTTGCTGGCAACCGATCCGTCGGCACGGGTGTTTAGTGGCGGCAACATCGGTCGGCCGCCGCTTGAATTCATTGACGAGTTGCAGCCGAACGACCGCGTGGTCCTAGAGCTATCCAGCTTTCAATTGCAAGACCTCGACCAAAGCCCCCATATCGCCGTGGTTCTTTCCGTCACCGAGGACCACCTCGACTATCACGCCGACCGCGCCGAATACGTCGATGCTAAAAAGCCCGTGTGCCGCTACCAAACTCCCGGTGATATCCTCGTTGTCAATCGGGACTGTCCTACGGCTCAAACCTTTGCCGAAGAAAATATAGCTGCCCAGTGGGCCTTTAGCACAACTGCCCCGAGCATTCCGGGCGCGTGGACCGCCGACGGCCAGTTGTGGGCTTGCTGCCCCGAGGAGCGGCCGACCGCCATTTGTCCGGTGGCCGACATCCCCCTGCGGGGCCAACACAATTGGAGCAACGCGGCCGCGGCCGTTGCTGGTGCGTTGGCTTTTGGTGCGCCAGCGACCCGTTTCGCCGAGGCCATTCGCGCATTTGCGGGCTTGCCCCACCGCCTCGAATACGTCGCCGAGTGCGACGGAGTTACCTATTACAACGACTCACTGGCCACGACCGTCGATGCTACCTGTGCTGCCATCCGCGCCTTTGACGCGCCCCTGCTGCTGATCGCGGGTGGCGCTTCCAAAGGGGCCGACTTTAGTGACTTGGGCATTGCTATTGCCGAGGCCAATGTCCGCGTCGTGCTGCTCATCGGCCAAGAGGCCCCGCGCATTGCCGCCGCTGTACAGCAGGCGGGTGCTGATGGGATTATCCACTGCTGCCGCGACCTACTCCAAGCCTTGGACACCGCCCGCGATTTGGCTCAAACGGGCGACGTGGTGCTGCTTTCTCCGGCCTGCGCCAGTTTCGATCAGTTTGCCAGTTACGCCGAGCGCGGCGACCTGTTCAAGCGGCTGGTCCTTGCCGCTCGTAGCCAAGAGAATTAGTATGAACGCACCAACGAAGGCCGTCCCCAGCAATTAGTAGCTGACCGAGGACACGCCGACGCTTGGGCCGAAGCTCGGGCGAGCGCAAAAACACCCTAACGAATGGAATAAAATCATGAGCGACCGACCCAATTTGTTGTTCATCATGCCCGATCAGATGCGCCACGACTTTCTCAGTTGTTATGGTGCACCGCACATTTCCACGCCCAACATCGACCGCATTGCCGCGGAGGGCATCCGCTACGACCAAGCCTATAGCTTGCATCCGGTCTGCGTACCGGCGCGTTGTTCGCTGCTTACTGGCCTCAATGCTTGGCGCAATCACGTGCTGACTAACGGCAACCACCTGCGACCGGACCACGCTGCGTGCGGCATCCGCACTTGGGCGGAGATGTTGACCGACCACGGCTACCTCACCTCGGCCATTGGCAAGATGCACTTCTACCCGTGGGAAGCCTCCTTTGGCTTTCAGCATCGCATCGCCTGCGAGGACAAGGTGTGGGTCAACATCCAAGACGATTACTGGCACTATTTGCAACAGCGCGGCCATCGCAAGTACATGGGCAAGGAGCACGAAGGATATGACGAAAATCGAGGTGCCTGCGTGTCGCTTTTGCCTTGGGATTGCTACTGGGATTACTTCGTCGGCGAGGCGGCGGCGCGCTTCATCCGCGAGTACGACGACGAGCGGCCCTTCGCCTGCATGGTGGGTTTCCCCGGCCCGCACGATCCCTATGACCCCACGCCGGAATTTCTGGCTAAAGTAGATGTCGATAAAATTCCCGATCCCGCCCCCGGCGACCCCATCCACCGCGATGTCCGCGAGGGCATCCACCCCCGACCTCGGCCCGGCGCGCCGATCTGGACCCCACAGACCGAAGGTCCCTACACCGAGGAGCAGAAGCGCAAGGTGCGCGCCCACTATTCGGCCCTCATCGTGCAGATAGACCACGAGGTCGGCCAAATCCTCGCGGCCTTGGAGGAAAGCGGCCGTCTCGACAACACCATCGTCATCTTCGCCTCAGATCACGGCGACTTGGTTGGGGATCACGGCGTAAACGCCAAGGGCAACTTCTACGAAGGTAGCTGCCACGTGCCCATGCTGGTGCGCCAGCCGGGCGGTGCTGCCGGCGAGGTGCGCGACGATTTGGTTTGCCTCACGGACGTCACCGCTACCCTGTTAGCCGCATCTGGCCACGGCGTGCCGGAGTACATGGATGCTAGGCCGCTGCCCGGTTTGGGTTTGGCCGGCGATGCACCGCGCGACATGCTAGTTGGTGGCTTGCAATCCGGCTGGATGGCCTACGACGGGCGGCACAAGCTAGTGAAGTACGGCAACGGCGCGGCCGGGCTTTTCGATTTGCAGGAAGATCCCCAGGAAGAGCACAATCTCGCCGAATCCGTAGCGCACGCGGCTGAATACCGCCACTTGGACGCTGCGCTCTGGCGCGAAGTTATGCGCTCCGTGCAGGCTTCGCACTCCTACAATTTAGTAGATGCCTCTGAAAGTGGCCCTCTATGGGCCGACAAGGTGTTCGGTGCGGCGGGGTGGGAGCGGGTCTATCCGCACAGTTCAGTTAAGAGGAGATAGGCGCAGTCGTAGATGGACGATATGCGCTGAAACCACGACGCATCTAATCCAACGCCGTCGGCAGCAACGCCTGATTGTAGCCGACGATTAGGCGCGTGCCGCAGCGGAATGCGGGTGCCCGGAGCTTGCCAGAACGTCCCAGCAGGAGCTGAAGCAATTCTTCGTCTGAGGGTCGTTGCGCCACCAAGTCGAAGCGGAGGACGCGCTGCCCTTGGGCGACGAACAGCTCGGTCGCGTCTTTGAGCAGGGCGAGGGCCGTCGTGCCCGCGATCTGCTCTTTGGTTGCACTCTGCACCATGCCGTCGGCAATGCCGTTTTGCACAAGAAACTCTTGTGCTCGCTTGCAGCTCGTTCAGCCGGGGCGGTGGTAGCGCCATTCCAAGGCGTGGGCCATTACGCGATTTCTCTCAGATGTTGTAGTGCAGCCCGCACTCTTTGTGGTCGTCTGCGACATCAGCTTGTTCGTTGAACCAACGCCAGCGACCGTTGCGCTTGGGTTCGTCGGGCCGGATCGGGGTAGAGCAGATGATGCAGCCAAAGCTCGGGTAGCCTTGGCCGTAGAGCGGATGCACTGGCAAGTCGTTTGCCCGCGTAAACTCCATCAGCGCTTCTTCGCTCCAGTCCACCAATGGGTTGAGTTTGATTATTTTGCGCCGGGTGCTGTACTCGTCGATCAAGACCGCCTTCTTGGCCGTCTGCTGGCGATGTTCGGACTGGTCCCAGCGCTGCCCCGAAATCCAGCAGTCGGCAGTCCGCAGCAGCGCGTTGTTGGGCCATTCCTTCCGCACTTGGCAGCAGTGTTCCTGTTTTTCCTTGGAGTCGAAAAACAAGTACTCGCCGTGGCGCGCGACCATCCGCTCGACATCGCCGCGCTTGGGTTGGATGACTTCAAAGTGACAGCCGTAGTGCGCTTTAACTTTCTCCATAAAGGCGTACGTCTCGGGGTGAAGCCGGAGGGTGTCGATGGTGGCAAAGCGCAAGTTCAGCCCCATGGACGTCGCCATGTGGATCATCGCAACCCCGGTGTACTGGAAGCTGGTGTTGAGCACGGCCCGGCCGGGAAAGGTCTCGCTGGCCCAGCGCAAGAGGTCCTCGGCGGGCATCTGCTCCAAGGCTAGGTCGCGGAGGTACTCTACTAGCTGTTGGTTGTGCCCTTCGCAGGACGAGGACACCAGCGTCTTTGGGTCTGCGGTCATAGCGGTCATAGACCTTATAATGTAAGGATAAGAGCGGATTGGAAAAATAGATCGCCGAAGTCCGCATCGCGTGCAAGACTGGATGGCACGCCCGCGCCTAGTTTGCCCTTGCCATTGTTTTAATGCCAAGAGAGTTTTTTCAAGGTTGAGTCAACCCATTTTGCGGGGCCTTACCAAGACATGAACGCGCAAAAACTGCTAGAATCAGCCGACGCAACCGCGACCGCGCGGATTGCCGCTGTTCTCCCCGCTGAGGAAGAGGTGCTCATCCGCGCCTCGACGGATTTGGCTGCGGACGGGCGCTTTGGCCAACAGTGGCTAGTGGCTACCGAGCATCGCGTCCTCGTCGTGCCCGCTCAGGGCGAGATCGTCGATATCCCACTCGCCGCACTGGCCGGGGTGCGCACCGACGCGCTCGTCGGCGGTGGCCAGTTGGTGATCGAGCGCGTGGATGCGCCGACCTTGTCGCTGAGCTACACCAGCTCGGAGGCCGAAAAGATGTCCGAGGTGGCGCGGGGTTTGGAGCAGTTGCGCCAGGGCCAGCCCTTTGCCATCAATGGGCACTTGGACCGGATCCGCTGCGAGCACTGCGACCGGCTCTTGCCGGAGAAAAACGGCATCTGTCCGGCGTGTATCAAAAAACTGGCGACCCTCAAGCGCATTGCCAGCTATCTCGGTCCGTACAGGCTCAAGGCCGGCGTCTTGGCCTTTGCTTCCATTGCCACCACAGCCGCGGAGTTGGCCCCACCGCTGATTACCAAGCGCATCGTCGATGAGGTGTTGGTCCCGGTGGAGGGCCAAGCCACGGGGTTTGACGAGCGCATCCACCTCTTGGGCCTATTCGTCATGGCTTTGATCGGCGTCCGCTTCTCGGCGTGGGTCGCCGAATGGGCCCACGGCTGGATTGCGACTTGGCTTGGCGCGCAGCTCACTGCGGATATTCGCTCGATGCTCTACCGCCGCTTAGAAATGCTGTCCTTGCAGTTTTACGACAAGCGCAAGGTCGGCTCCCTCATTTCGCGGGCCACCCGCGACGCCGGCATGTTGCAGGACTTCCTCGTCGATGGTTTGCCCTATATCGTCATCAACGGCCTGATGGTCTTCGGCATCCTCGGATTTTTGTTCTGGATGAGTTGGTCGTTGAGCCTGTACGTGTTGATACCCGTGCCGCTGATCATGCTGTGGGGGGTGGTCTTTTGGCGGCGGCTGCGCGGGTTTTTCGTCAAGTGGGGCGAGGTCTGGTCTGGCCTGACCGAGCGCACGGTGGAGACGCTTTCCGGCATCCGCGTCGTCAAGGCGTTTGCCCAAGAGGATCGGGAAATAGCATCCTTTGCCAAGCCCAACGGCCGGCTGCGCGAAGTCGCCGAAAAGACCGCGGTAAATCGCGGCGTATTTTTTGCTACCATCACGTTCTTGACGGGGTTGGGCGTCTTGGTCGTCTGGCTGCTCGGCGGGCAGCAAGTCCTCGGCGGAAAAATGACCTTGGGCACGCTGTTGGCCTTTTACTCGTATATGTGGCTGTTTTACGGCCCCTTGGAGTGGTTCGGCCAAGTCAATTCTTGGATGTCGCGGGCCTTTGCCGGAGCCGAGCGCATCTTTGAGGTCATCGACACCCAGCCCGAGGCGTACGAGGATCCGACCGCGAAGCGGGTGCCGCGCATGGAAGGGGGTATTCGCTTCCGGGGCGTCACCTTTGGCTACGACAAGAGCAAGCCCGTGTTGAAGGATTTTGACTTGGACATCCAGCCGGGCGAGATGATCGGCCTCGTGGGTAAGTCCGGGGTTGGCAAGACGACGACTGTCAATCTCATCGCGCGCTTCTACGACGTCGACTACGGGTCGATTGCGATCGATGGAATCGACATCCGCAAAATCCACCTGCGCGACTTGCGTTCGCAGATCGGCATCGTACTGCAGGAGCCGGTACTCTTTTCCGGGACCATTGCCGAAAACATCGGCTATGGTCGACCCGGCTCTTCCTTTGCGGACATCATGGCGGCCGCCCGTGCGGCCAACGCCCACAACTTCATCATGGCCAAGCCCGATGGCTATGAGACCCAAGTGGGAGAGAAGGGGGCTGGGCTTTCGGGTGGGGAACGCCAGCGCGTCTCCATCGCTCGCGCCATCCTCCACAACCCGCGCATCCTGATCCTCGACGAAGCCACCGCCTCGGTTGATGTGGAGACCGAGTTGCAGATCCAGGAGGCGATTCAGCGGCTCATCGAGGGCCGCACCACCGTGGCCATTGCCCATCGGCTCTCGACTCTGCGCAATGCCGACCGGCTGATGGTGCTCGACGACGGCCGCATCGTCGAGTCGGGGACGCACGCAGAACTTATGGCGAAGCAGGGGACATTTTACGAGTTGGTCAATTTGCAAAAAGAGGTGGCCGAGATTATCGCCATCAAGGAATAGCCATCCATGTCCACCTTTTTGGAAAATCTGCCGCACGCCGTCGAAGCCAAAGTCCACTCGCGCAAGGGCCGCGAGGAAAAAGTCCTGATCCAGGTTGCCACGGATATGGCTGACGAGGACCGCTTCGAGCAGCGCTGGTTGGTCGTAACGGCGAAGCGCCTGATGGTCCTCGCACCCAACGGCACAAGCGGCGACGTGGAGTTTTCGCTACAAGCGGTCAAATCCGCCCGCATTGAGGCGCTCGTCGGCGGCGGGCGCTTGGAACTGGAGCGCGAAGCGGGTGCACCAGCTCATCTGTATTACTCCAACTCACTGGCGGCCAAATTCGCCGAGGTGGCCGAGGGCATCGAACAACTCAAAAAGGGCCAGGACCTCAACCTGCCTCACGAGCTGGACCACACGCACTGCGAGCAATGCGGACGCCGCCTACCCGAGATAGGCGGGATATGCCCGGTCTGCATCGCCAAATTCGATACTTTCAAGCGCCTGATCGGCTACATGTTGCCCTATCGGTTTCAGCTAGCCTTGTTGCTGGGCCTGACCGTATTGTCCTCGCTGCTGGAGTTGGCTCCGCCCTATATCATCAAGCATCTCATTGACGACGTGCTCGTTCCCGGCACCGCTACTGACATGCTCTACTGGCTGGTCGGCGGCCTGTTCGTCATCGGCGTCGTCGAGTGGTGCATCGGCGTGGTGCGCCGCTGGCTCAACGTCCGGGTCGGCTTCCGCGCCATTGAGCACTTGCGCACGGATTTGTTCAAGGCGCTTCAGTATTTGCCCTTGCGCTTTTACGACAAGCGCAAGGTGGGTGCCTTGATCTCCCGCATGAACAACGACTCGGAAATGGTCGAAGACTATCTGCTCTTTGACATGCCCTACATAGTCTCCAATGCGGCAATGATCTTCGGCATCTTGGGGCTACTGTTCTACATGAGCTGGGAGCTGACCCTGTACGTGCTGGCCCCAGTGCCGCCGATTATCATTGGCTCGAGCCTGATCTGGAATCGCCTGCAGCGCTTCTGGGGCCGTTGGTCGGCGCGCTGGTCGCGGCTGACGACGCATCTCAACGAGTCGATCTCCGGCATCCGCGTGGTCAAGGCTTTCGCGCAAGAGCACCGCGAGTCCGAGCGCTTTGATCAGCGCAACCACGCCCTGCGCCAAATCAGCGTCAGCGCGGAGCGATCGTGGTTGGTGTTCTTTATGGTAACCAACTTCTTCATGAGCTTTGGCGGGTTCTTCGTGTGGTATTTCGGCGGGCAGCAGATCGTTGGCGGCGACCTGTCGCTGGGGGAGTTGATGGCCTTCATCGCCTACCTGTGGATGCTCTATCACCCGCTCAAGTGGTTTGGCGATTTCTACAGCTTCATGGTGCGGGCCTTTGCCGGTGCCGAACGCATCTTTGAAATCGTCGATGCGCCCTCCGAGCCTTTTGACCATCCCAACGCCCAGCGCGTCCCCGCGCTCAAGGGCCAAGTCGCCTTTGAGGGTGCGGCCTTTGGCTACGACCCGGGCAAGATCGTCCTGCGCGACCTCGATTTGCTGGTGCAGCCGGGCGAGATGATCGGCCTGGTGGGCAAGTCCGGGACGGGCAAGAGCACGCTGATCAACCTAATCACGCGCTTTTACGATGTCTCGCACGGCCGCCTCGCCATTGACGGAGTCGATATCCGCGAAATTCGCCTGCGCGACCTGCGCTCGCAGATCGGCATGGTGGCCCAGCAGTCGTTTTTGTTCAACGGCACGATTGCCGAAAACATCGCGTACGGCAAGTCCGGCGCTACGTTCGACGAGATTTTGCGCGCGGCCTACGCGGCCAACGCCCACGAGTTCATCGTCAAAAAGCCCGACGGGTACGACATGGTCGTCGGGGAGCAGGGCAACAAGCTGGCCGGCGGCGAGAAGCAGCGCATTTCCATTGCGCGGGCCATTCTCCACGACCCGAGGATCCTGATCTTGGATGAGGCGACTTCGTCGCTCGACACGCCGACCGAGAAAAAAATCCAGGAGGCGATTCAGCGGCTGGTCAAAGGCCGCACGACCTTTGCCATTGCCCACCGGCTCTCGACCTTGCGCAGCGCCGATCGCCTCCTGGTCCTCGACGGGGGCAAAATAGCCGAAATAGGCACGCACGAGGAACTGATGGCGCACGAGGGCATTTTCTATAATCTGGTACAGACCCAACGCGAGACTTCGGCAGTGATGGCCACTAGCGGCTAGTGAGGAAAGACGCAATGACAGACAACGAAAAACGAGCGATCACTCCGATTTCCGTGACTCATCCCGAGCGCGTAGAAATTGACAAGATACATCTCTTCCGCGAGCCAGCTTGGGTATTGCGCTTGACCATCGACGGCGACCGCTCGTACCTGAAGGTAAAGGTCGTCCGCGCCGCGCCGCTGTCCCACCCGACCCACTATATCTGCCTCCTCGACGCCAAAGACGAGGAGATCTGTATGATCGACGACCTCAAACAACTCGACCCAGAAGCGTGCTCCTTGATTGAGGAAGAGTTGGACCGTCGCTATTTAACGGCGACGATTCAGCAGGTTAATGCGGTGCGCAACGAATACGGCACCTCTTATTGGGACGTGCAGACCGACCGAGGCCCGCGCGAGTTCGTCGTCCAGAACGTCTCGGAAAACGCCCAATGGCTCGGTGACCACCGGCTGCTGATCACCGACGTGGACGGCAACCGCTTTGAGATTCCGCATCTCGACGAGCTGGATAAGAAGAGTTTGGCCGCGGTTGAACAGGTTGTCTGACTAGCACTCGCATAGTCGCCACAAGGATTGCCCTTTGGGGATTTGTTTGGAACCGAGATAGGCAATCATTAGTTTGCTTCTAAGGACGGAGCATTCGCCGCTGTCGGCGAAAAACCTTCACCCCCACAAAGGAAGCCGCCTTGGAAGCTTCCCAAGCAGAAATCAGCGTCGTCGACCGCATGTTGCGCGTCTTCTACGCTCCATCCGAGACCTTTGAGGCTGTAGCCGAGCAGCGCAGTGCCGTCGACTGGCTGGTACCCACTGCTGTAGTCGCGTTGGGAGTCTGCTTCGTCGCGGAAGCCAAGATAGATCAGCAGATACCCGGTGAGATATTCGCCGCCGTGCCTATTCTGACGTTCATCGTACTCTTTATTAACGCTGTACTCTACTTAGTGGCAGGCAAAGTGCTCGGCGGCCTGCTCGACTATGGCCAGTGCTTGACCATAACTGCGTACGCGTCGCTAATCATCATTCCTCAGCAGATTGCGTTTATGCTGTTGGCCAAGGAGACGACAAATTTGCAACTGGCGTTGGGAGTGTTCCCTTTTGCCGTTTGGTGGAGCACCGTCTTCGGCCTTGGGCTGTCTATTGTCGGGCAGATAGAGCGCAGCCGCGCCTATGTGGCTACTGCGGCCCTCTCGTTGATCTTCTTTACCCTCGGACGATTTGCATTATTCCATTGGCATTGGCCCTGATGGATGCCCTCTGAGACCTTGCTTGGAACTGTGATAAGCAATCGTTAGTTTGCTTCTATGACGGAGCATTCGCCGCTGTCGGCGAAAAACCTTCACCCCACAAAGGAACCGCCATGGAAGCCCCTCAAGCAGAAATGAGCGTCGTCGGCCGCATATTGCGCGTCTTCTACGCTCCATCCGAGACCTTTGAAGCCGTAGCCGAGCAGCGCAGTGTCGCCGACTGGTTGGTGCCGACTTTTATAGTCGCGGCGGTGGTCTTCGTCTCCACGTATATAACCTCGCCGATCTACATGGCTGAGACGATGGAACAAATGCAGCAGCAGATGCAGCAGCAAGAACAAAGCGGTGCAATGGAGGGCACTGGAGACGCCATCCTGATCAGTACGCTAATTGCCGCACCAGTTATGATGTTTGTCATGCTCTTTATTGGTGCTGCGATTTACCTCTTGGTAGGCAAATTACTCGGCGGCCTGCTGGGCTATGGCCAGTGCTTGGCCATCGTCGCGTACACGTCGCTGATTGCCATTCTCCAGCATGTTGTCAAGACGCCGCTGGTCTTGGCCAAAGAGACGATGAATGTGCAAGTAGGGTTGGGGATGTTCATCTCCGAGGAGGCCCAGCAAAGTTTCGGGGGCCACTTATTGTCCCTCGTTGATCCCTTTGTCGTCTGGATGGTCGTCATCGCCGGCCTCGGATTGTCCATCGTTGGGCAGATAGAGCGCAGCCGCGCCTACGCAGGCGTTGCGGCCGTTACACTGATTTTCCTCTCCATAGGCGCATTCTTCGGTACCCTCGGAGCTGGAGGCTAACGTGGCAACCAAGAAGCGTCGCCTGCTGAAGGTCCTCGCCTTCTTGCTCTTGGCCGGTTCGGTTGGGGCTGCGGTCTATTTCAACTTGCGGCAGGAGAAGGCCGAAGAGACCTATGCCACTGCGCTCGTCGAGCGAGGCGCAGTCGTCGATAAGCTAGCTGAAACGGGTCGCATCGAGTTGGTGCGGACCGTGGAGGTCAAATCGACGATTGCCGGCGAAATCCGCGATTTGCCCATTGAGGCTGGCGCGTGGGTGGAAACGGGTGAGCTGATGGCCGTCATCGAGCCAGATCCCAATCAATCGCTGCAATTGTATCAGAAGCGCTCGGGCGTGGAACAGGGCAAGATCAACTTAGAGGAAGAGGAGCGGAACTTTGCACGCCAAAAGACCCTCTTCGACAGCAAGATGATACCGGCCAAGCAGTTTGAGGAAGCCGAGATGCGCCTGACGCGCGCACGCACTGGCCTGCGCTTGGCCCAGCTCGAACTCGACATGCTCGAAGCCAAGGCCAACCTGCAGCGCGTCCAGCTCCCAGAAGGCCAAGTCGCGCTCGACGAGGTGCGCGTCCTCGCCCCGATCGACGGCATTGTCATCCGCCGCAACGTGGAAATCGGCGAGGTGGTGGCTTCTGGGCTCTCGTCGTATTCCGGCGGGACGATGCTCTTTGAGATCGGCGACCCCAGCCAGATGATCGTGCGCGGCGACATCGCGGAAATCGACATCGGCCGGGTGGAGGTTGGCCAAGACGTGGACATGATCGTGGATGCGTATCCCGACACCACGTATCGCGGCCGGGTGCGCTGGATCGCGCCCGTGGGGCAGCAGAAGCAGGGCAGCACCATCGTCACCTTTGACACCGAGATCGAGATTACCGACCACGCACCGCGCCTGCGTCAGGGCATGTCCTGCGACATCGACATTCTCTTTGCGCGCCGCGACAGTGCGGTGTACCTGCCGGTCGAGCGGGTGCTGGAGGTATTTGACGACGAGGACGAAGAAGACGAGCACAGCCGCTTTGTCGCGTATATCGCCGAGTCGCCGGATTCGCTAGCTGCCGCTCCAGACAGCACGCGCTCGGACAGCACGCGCCCAGACAGCGTGCTGCAACTGCCGCTCAGTGCCTTCGCCGAGGTGGAATTGGCCATCGGCATTGAGACCTCGACTCGCCTCGAAATCCTCTCCGGCCTCGCCAGCGGAGATCGCGTCGCTGAAGATCCGAGTATCATTCGCAGCAAACTGGAGCAAAAGGACGAGGAGGAGGACGAGGAGGAGGAGCAAGACGAGGAACGCTGAGGTTACGTCATGAACTCAACGTTGAGCAACATCCTCCATGAGGAGCTCCACCGTTCTTCAGTTCGCACCATTCTTGGCTACCACGATCCCGAATCACTCGTGCGTAAGCTGGACGAAATTGCGGGAAGAAGGGCGTGAATGGGAGAGGTAGATCATGGTACCAGAAGTGTTTTATATCTCACCGAGTCCCTATGCTCTTTTTTGGGTCTCTGTTGGATTTCCGGCTCTTATCGTGGCTATCGCTTTGGGTGTTCTCGGACTAGTTTTGTACGGTATGGAACCGCCGCAAAAAAATCGGAAAAATAGGATATGGACCCTCTATCCTATGATCTTGTTGTGCTTGGTGGGCGGCACCACCGCCTTTGTATTAATCGTCGCGCCCAGAACCAGAGCCGAGATCTCCCAAGACAGGCTACAGATACACAGTTTGCTGTACGGTCACGATGTGTCGCTGAAATCGCTGATTCCCTCTGAAGCGAAAATGTTGAAATGGTCGGATATCCGCATCCGCGCCCGCTTAAACGGTAATAGTGGGTCTGGGCCTAAGATGGGATGGTTCAAAATAAACGATGGGGAGAAAGCCCTGTTAATTGTTACCGATGTTACCGAGCTTTCACAGATTGTATATCTGCCCACTCAGAAAGATTATTCGGTCCTGTTGACCCTAGACAGGCCGCGCAAATTTCTCGCTGCTCTCAGCGAGAAATTTGAGGACGAGGAACGCTAATGACCGCCCTATCGTATCCTCTCATCGTCGAGTGGTCGGAAGAAGATCAAGTCTTTATTGGTTCGTGTCCGGGAATTACAGGGCCTTGTTGCCACGGATCAGACCGCAGAGATGTACTCCGCCAGCTAGTTCTGATCGTAAGTGATTGGCTGGAAGATGAGGAGCAGTAGGAGCTGATCGCGCAGGTGTCTGAGGTGTGGGTCAAGGCCGAAAAAGGAGCCATTGAGGTGAGTATTGTGAATTTGGAATTCTTCTAAATTCATTCGATATCATATAGTTGTGTTTGTTTTTAAAATTTAGTCAATGGACTCTGAATAAATTTAGTCAACGCTTTGATTGCTGCGTCTTCAACCCGAAAGACAAAAAACGCCAATGACCCTTCTTGAACCGCTCTTCGCCGGTTTAGGTCAACTCCGAGCACACAAGCTGCGCTCGCTGCTGACGCTGTTGGGCATTGTCATTGGCGTAGCGGCCATTATTGCCGTGGTGTCGCTTGGGGAGGGATTGCGCCGTGAAGTGATTTCGCAGTTTGTCTTCAGCGGTGGGGCGGGCATGATCGAGGTGGAGCCGCCGCGCCAGTGGGTGCGCAAGGATGGCCGTTGGGTGCGCCGCCCTTGGCAGGAGCACCTGACTGAGGCCGACATGGCGGCCATGCAGCGGGAAATCGACGGGCTGCACGCGCTCGTGCCCGTTATTCAAGGCAGCGCCGCGCTACAGCGCGGCAAAACCACCGTGGACGCGAGCTATACGGGTACATCCGCTGCGTTCAACGAAGGCTTCAATTGGTCCGTGCTCGGCGGTCGGCCGCTGAGCGCGGACGACTTGCGTCTCGCCCGCAAGGTCTGCCTGCTTGGCGACGATGTGAATAAAGATCTCTTTCAGGGGGCCAGCCCGCTGGGCAAGGAGATTCTGCTCAACGGCGACCGCTACGTGGTCATTGGCGTGCTCGACGAGCGCGTCCGCTTTGGCCGCAGTGACGGCAACATAGTGTTGGTTCCGTACACCACGGCCCAAAAGCGGCTGCGAGGAGAAGATCACTTCTCGGAACTCACGCTCTTCGTCGAGGATTTGGATGCGGTCGAGCGGGTCGTCGCTGCGGTGCGCCGCATCCTCCGACGACACCACGAGCACGGCGACGAGTTTAGGATCGAGACTAGCCAGGGAGAGATCGACGACGCCAATGAGTTCTTCCGCGTCCTGCAGCAAGTGGGCGGGGGGATTGCGGGGATTTCGCTGTTGGTCGGCGGGATTGGCATTATGAACATCTTGCTGGTGTCGGTGGCCGAGCGCACCCGCGAGATTGGCATCCGCAAGGCCCTCGGGGCCAAGCCGCGCCACATCCTCGGCCAGTTCCTCGCCGAGTCCGTAGTCTTGAGCATGGTCGGCGGCCTGTTCGGCATCCTCACCGGCTTGGGTTTGGGCTTGGGGGCGGCCTTCATCATTCAGCAGCTCGCGCCCGGCGCGCCTTTTACCAGCATTGTCTCGGCAGAGTCCGTGCTCTGGGCCGTCGGTTTTTCATCGGCGGTGGGCATCTTCTTCGGCGTCTATCCCGCCTTTCGCGCTGCCCGGCTCGATCCGGTAGAAGCGCTGCGTCGCACGTGATCTTCCTCGAAGCCATCCGCATTGCCCTCGGGCAAATATGGGTCAACAAGCTGCGCACGGCGCTGACCTTGTTGGGCATGATGATTGGGGTCGGCGCGGTCGTCGGCATTGTGTCCATTGGCGAGGGGATGCGGCAGTTTGTCATTGACGAGTTCGGCAAGTTAGGCGGGGCGCAGTTCGTGATGATTACGCCGCAATACATGCAGCTCAAGGACGGCCGCTGGGTGCCCAACCCTCACTACAAGCCCTTGACCATGGACGACCTGCGCGTGGTAGAGCAATCCTCTGACCGCTTAGCCGCGGTCCTGCCTTCTATGAACAGTGGAGCCAATTTGCGCTATCGCAAGGCCAGCTATCAGGGTACTGCGGCCGGGACCTTGCCCGAGTTCGCCGAGGTGTACAATTGGGAGGTGGCCGAGGGCCGCTTTCTGCTCAACGCCGACTTGGACAAGCTGCGCCGGGTCTGCGTGATTGGGAAAAAGGTGCGCGAGGAGGTATTTGGCTTGGCTCCCTTCTTGGGCCGCGAGCTCAAGCTCAACGGCCAGCGCTTTACGGTTGTCGGCCTCATGGAAGATCGCCAGATCTTTGGCGAGGACTGGGGGGATCAAGTGCTGGTACCGGTGACGACGGCCCAGCGCCGCCTCGCCGGCAACAAGTACATCCAAGCCATGGTAGCCCACGCCAAGGAGCAAGAAGACGTTCCCGATATTACTGTTGCCATTGAAAAGGCGCTCAAAAAGCGCCACGGCCCAGAGGCTGGCTATCAGATCGTCAGCGGCCGCAGTATCCTAGAGCAGGTTGAGCAGACCATTTTGCTGTTGAAATTGGTCGTAGGCGGGATTGCGGGGATTTCGCTGTTGGTTGGCGGGATTGGCATTATGAACATTTTGCTGGTGTCGGTGGCTGAGCGCACCCGCGAGATTGGCATTCGCAAGGCCCTCGGTGCCAAGCCGGTGACGCTGCTGTGGCAATTCGTGGTAGAGGCGCTGGCCCTGAGCTTGACGGGAGGAGCGCTCGGAGTGGCTGCGGGTTATGGCTTGGGCGAAGGCATTGCGCGCGTCATTTCCCACTACAGCGAGTTGGAGTTTCCCAGCATTGTCTCGCCGGAGGCCACGCTGTTCGTGCTGGCCTTGTCCATTGCGATTGGTCTTTTCTTTGGCATCTATCCGGCGGCCCGCGCCTCGCGGCTCGACCCGGTGGATGCTTTGCGCTCGGAGTGATCTCGTGCTGATCGAACTGAATGGCATTAGCAAGGTTTACGTGCGCGGCACCGAGGAAGTACACGCCTTGCGCTCGGTGGATTTGGCGATTGAGGACAACGAATACGTCGCGCTGATGGGGCCTTCTGGCTCGGGCAAATCCACGCTGATGAACATCCTCGGCTGCTTGGATTCGCCGACGGAGGGGACGTATCGCTTGGCTGGCACGGATGTGTCGGGCATGAATGCCAACGAGCTAGCCGAAGTGCGCAACAGCCGCGTTGGCTTCATCTTCCAGACCTTCAACTTGCTGCCGCGCGCGTCGGCTTTGCAAAACGTCGAGCTGCCGCTGATTTACAATGGCCAACGCCGCAAGGTGCGCCGTGAACGGGCAATTCAGGCACTGGAGCGGGTTGGTTTGGCCGACCGCATGACGCACCGCCCGACCGAGCTATCCGGCGGCCAATGTCAGCGGGTGGCCATTGCCCGCGCCTTAGCCAACGGGCCGTCGCTGCTGCTGGCCGACGAGCCGACCGGCAACCTCGACTCCAGCACCGGCGAGGAGATCATGATTCTCTTCGATACCTTGCACGCGGAGGGCAACACCGTGCTCTTGGTGACTCACGATCCGGTTATTGCCCTACAGGCCGAGCGGATGATCCGCATCCACGACGGTAGGATTGCTTCTGACGAGAAGTTGGTGTAGTTGCGCCCTGTCAACGATCTCCGCTTTATTGACACGATTTCTGTGTTTCACTATTCTTGTGTTGTAGAGATCATCGCGGACCATCTCCGGTCCTCGTTGGCACTATATTCTGCAGATACTGGAGGTCCAGCATGAAGAACATCACCATCACCCTACCAGAGGATGTCGCTCGGTGGCTGCGGATCAAGGCCGCTGAAAACGAGCGCAGCGTCTCCAAGTGGCTGGCCGAACTGTTGGAAAGTATGCAGCGTCAGGAAGACGAGTACGAGGTCGCAATGGAACGCTTTTTGACGCGGGCACGGAAACCCCGAAAAATCGAGTGGATCGACGGGCGCAAGCCGACGCGGGAGGAACTGTATGATCGGCCCGGTCTTCGTTGACACCAACGTATTCGTCTATCTGCACGACGATTCGGAACCGAAAAAGAAAACTCGTGCGGACGAGTGGATCTCGCTGCTCGTACGCGGCCGCTCTGGTCTCGTGAGTTTTCAGGTTCTGCAGGAACTCTACGCTACCCTCACAAGCAAGCGTCGGCTGAACGTCGATGCGGTAGAGGCTCGATTAATCGTACGAGAACTAGCAGTGTGGCAGCCGGTAGCCGCCGACCTAGCGATGCTGAACCGAGCGTGGGTCTTGCAGGATCGCTTTCCCTTGTCTTGGTGGGACGCGCTCATCATCGCCGCCGCGCAGACCTGCGAGTGCAAGGTTTTGCTGACCGAGGATTTGCAAGACGGCCAAGAGTTTGGCGCGGTTCAGGTGGTCAATCCGTTTGCCTCGCCGGACCGAACGCCGGAAGAGATACTGGAAGCCTTGGCGTCGTGAGCGTTTGATCGTCGCGCGGCCTCGACCTCATGTCGGTCGAGATGCCCTTTGACCGACGAGTTAATTGACACACTTTCCGCGTTCCACTATTCTTGCGCGCTAGAGACCATCGCAGACGGTCTTCGGTCTTGGTTGCACGGCCCTAGTGGCGCGGAGAAATCAATGAAAATCGTCGGGTACAGCGACCGTTTTAGCGTGCGGCCTGGGCAGACTATACGTTTCATGGTCAGCAGCGGAGCGCCTACATACCGCGCCCAACTCGTGCGCCTGCGGCATACGGACGCCAATTCCGAGGGCCCCGGCTGCAAAATCGAAGCGCTCGCATCCTCGATCAGCGGCGAGTACCCGGGCCAGTACCAGGCCATCCACAGTGGCTCGTACGCGTCCGTGCCGCACCACCCTTTGTTGAATTGTCCCAATGGGTTTACCCTGCGGGCGTGGATTTACCCCACCACGCCGCAAAAGGGCCTGCAAGGGCTGTTGACCAAGTTGTCCGGCCAATCGGGCTATGGCCTCTTTATCGCCGAGGATGGGTCGCTGGCCCTGTGGGTCGGCGATGGGACGCGGCTGGAAAAAGTGAGCACTGGCGTGCCCTTGCACACAGCGCAATGGCACTGTATCGCCGCCAGCTACGACGCGGCCACGGGCGCAGTCTGCCTCTACCAAGAGTTGCAGTCCAACTGGCCGGTGGCCGATGCCCGAGCAAGGGTCTGCAAAACCATCCATCCTTTGGTTGTGGGAGAGAATGAGGAGGATTTGCTGATGGCCGCTGCCTCGGGGTCGGTGGCTGTCCACCACTTCAATGGCAAGATCGACAATCCGCGACTCTATGGCCGCGCGCTCTCCACGGCGGAGGCCGATGCTGACACCCCGATCGCCAACTGGGACTTTTCCCTCGATATCGGCGCGGAAACAGTGCGCGACACCGGGGCCAACCAATTCCACGGCCGCACGGTCAACCTGCCGACCCGGGCCGCGACCGGGCACAACTGGACCGGCGACGAGGCGGATTTCAAAGTCGCCCCCAGCCAGTACGGGGCCATTCACTTCCACGACGACGATCTCGAAGACGCCCAGTGGGATATCTCCTTCGAGTGGACCGTGCCCTCGGACTGGCCGAGCGGCGTGTACGCAGCCCACTTGACCAGCGTCGACGCCGAGGATTATCTGCCCTTTATCGTCGTCCCCGCAAAGGCCCAGGCCCGCATCGCCTTCCTAGCGCCGACCCTTACGTACTTGGTCTATGCCAACCAGCGCTTTAACGATCCGATCCGCGCCATGCTGGACCTGCGCGAAAGCAGCGATGCCGCGCCGCAAGACCAGTACATGCAGGACCAGCGGCTGTTGAGCTGTTACGACTTGCACAGCGACGGCACGGGTGTCTGCTATTCATCGCGCCTCCGGCCGATCGTCAATTTTCGTCCCCTGTACCGCATGCCCTCCCGCTCCTTGGCCGCGCATTGGCCCCGCCTGCTCAACGCCGATCTCCATCTGCTCGACTGGCTGGACACCAAGGGCTTTGCCTACGACGTGATCACCGACGACGAGTTGCACTGCGAAGGCAGCGAGTTGTTGGAGCCGTACCAGGTGATCCTCACTGGCACGCATCCAGAGTACTGGACGGCGTCCATGCTCAAAGGACTGGAAGCGTACCAGGCGGGGGGTGGCCGCCTGATGTACCTAGGCGGCAACGGCTTCTACTGGATCGCCTCCTTCGACCCCCAGCGCCCGCACATCGTCGAAGTCAGGCGCTGGCGGGGCTCGCGCGCTTGGGAGGCCGCCCCCGGCGAGTACTTTCACAGCACCACAGGCGAGATGGGCGGTCTCTGGCGCTTTCGCAACCGGGCACCGCAAAAAATGGTCGGCGTTGGTTTTACCTCTCAAGGCGGCGGCCGCAATCGCCCCTATAAACGGCAGCCGGACAGTTTGGACCCGAGGGCGGCCTTTATCTTTGAGGGGGTGGCCCCCGAGGAATTGATCGGTGACTTTCCCGCCCTAGTCTTGGAACACGGCGCTGGCGGCTTTGAGATCGACCGGATGGACCGCGACTTGGGGACGCCCGATCACGCCCTCTTGCTCGCTTCGGCCGAGGGCTTTACCGATCTGTACCAAGTAGCCATTGAAGATCAGTTGGTCTCAGCCCCCAATACCGGCGGTAGTCAGAATCCTCTGGTGCGGTCCGACATGGTGTATTTTGAAGGCCCCAAGGGCGGCGCGGTATTTTCGGTGGGCTCTATCAGTTGGTGCAGTTGCCTTTCGCACAACCTCGGCGACAACAATGTCTCCCGCATCACCGAGAACGTGTTGCGCCGCTTTGCAGAAATGGATTGACATGGCGGAAGCAAGTCCCCTGATCCGCAACCCGGCCAAGGAAATTCTCCGCAGCGGTGGGCCACTCTTTGGCTTCAATGTCTTTGAGTCGCTGCGTCCTTCGGTGATCAAGATCGCGGCCCAGGCGGGGTACAATATGCTGCTGGTTGAAAACGAGCACGTGATCCACAACGACGAAACCCTGACCAACTTCCTAGTCATGGCCCGGGACAACGGCCTTTCTCCGGCGGTGACGGTCCTGGTGCCCCAGCGTCCCTTTGTATCACGGCTACTCGATGCGGGTGCGCTGGGAATCTGCCTGTCCCACGCCGAAGAGCCCGAGCAAGTCGCGGCGCTGGCGCGCTGGATGAAATACGCGCCGGATGGGGAGCGGGGGCTGGCCATGGGTGCCAATGTGGAGTACGCCGCGGTCGATGCGGCCCGCTATTGCCGCGAGGCCAACGAGGCCACGATGCTCATCCTCAAAATCGAGTCTTGGCGCGGCGTGGAGAACGCCGAGGCCATGCTCGACAACGAATGGGTGGACGCGGTAGTCTTTGGCCCTGGCGACTTGGCGGCGACCATGGGATTTCACGGCGATTGGGAATACCCGGAAGTGGTGCGAGCCATGGAGCGCGTCATCGAGATCGCTATAGCGAAGGGGATTGCCACCGAGCCGGCGATTTATCCGCGCGACCGCCAAGAGTACCTGGACCAGCGCCGGGCCGGTATCCAGCTAGTGGGTCGCTTCCGCCACAGCGAATACGACCTGCTCCGCGACGGCGCGGTGCAGGCTTTTTCCATGTACCGAGAGGATGCAGATGACCACTAAAATCACGGTTGGGATCACCCGGGATTTCTTCGATGCGGACGGGAATTTCGACTTGCCCGGCCCCGGGCTGGAACTATTCGATGAAATGCCCGGGATTCAGTACCGGATATTGGCTGAGCGGAGCGCGGAAATCGCTCCTGAGCAGGTGCGCGGCTGCGACGCGGTTATCTCGGGCGCGTCCCGCTGGAGCGAGTGCTCCTTGGTTGGCAACGACCAGCTCGTGGCTGTGCTCTTCACCGGCGTTGGGTACGACCACATTGATGTCGCGGCTCTGACCCGGGCCAATGCAATGCTCTGCACGGCCCCCGATGCTGTGCGCCGGCCCATGGCCTGCACCATCATCACCTTTATTTTGGCCTTGGCCACGCGCCTGCTCAACAAGGATCGGATCACCCGCGAGGGGCGTTGGGCCGACCAGCGTCTCTACCGCGGCGAAGGGCTGACCGGCAAGACGCTTGGTTCTATTGGCGTGGGCAACATCGGGCACGAGATGTTCCTGATGGCCAAGCCCTTTGGCATGCGGCATTTGGGCTGCGATCCCAAGCTGAGCGAGGAGGATGTGGCCGATGTGGACGTGGAATTGGTCGATATGGATACCCTGCTGGCCGAGTCCGACTTCGTCAGCATCAGCGTCCCGCTCAGCGAGCAGACGCGCCACCTGATCGGCGAGCGGGAATTGAACTTGATGAAGCCGACGGCGTACCTGATCAATACTTCGCGGGGCCCCGTCGTTGATGAGCAAGCCTTGATACGGGTTCTGCAGAGTGGGCGCATTCGCGGCGCTGGGCTGGATGTATTTGAGCAGGAGCCCGTTGATGCGGACAATCCCCTCCTCAAAATGGATAATGTCGTGGTCGCGCCGCACTCCCTGTGTCACACCGACGAGTACTACATGCAGACTTGGCGGGGCAGACTCCGGCAGGTGGCGCGAATTGGGCGCGGCGAAATTCCCGAGCACGTGGTCAACAGAGAGGTGTTGGAAAAGCCCGAGTTGCAGGCAAAGCTCGAACGGTTGCAAAGGCGGTGATTATGACAGATAAAATTAAAATGGGCGTAATCGGCTGCCGCGTTGGCAGGACTTGGGTGGCAGGTGCCCGAGCCGGCGAAGATACCATTGCTTGGGCGGTCGCCGATCTGAATCGAGATTTGGCGCGACAGGTCGCCGAGGAAAACGATGTCTCCAGAGTCTACGGCGACTATCGAGAGTTACTCGCCGATGACGAAATTGAAGCCGTTGGAGTCGCCACCGCGCCCGATGTGCGGAAGCCGATGGTCATTGAGGCGCTGGAGGCGGGAAAGCACGTGTTGGTGCAGAAACCGCACGGTCGCAATGCCGCAGACGTCGAGGAGATCAACGCCGTTGCCGCAAGCATGGGGAAAACGCTCGTGTACTCCTACTTCATGCGGCACCAAGCGGAGAACAAAGAGAGCCGGCAAATGATCGTCGATGGCAGGATTGGACACGCGTACCACGCGCGCGTCCACTACCACCATCGCGAGCACGGAGCCAATTACGAGCCGCCGCCGGGCAGGAGTTGGCTATATCGGTGGGGTTTTAAGGGCGGTGCATTGGGCCAACACGGTTCGCACTACCTCGATCAGGCCTGGTTTTTACTGGGTTGTCCGCAACCCGAATGGGCCTTTGCCGTCAGCCATAGCGCGTTTCCAACAACCTTGGAAGTAGAGCGTCACTCCGAGGATTACATGAGTTTTCTGGTGGGCTGCGTCGGCGGTGTGACAATTCAGATGGATACTTCTTCGGTCATTTCCACCTGGGCGGACCGGGCGTGGGATTTGCGCTTGCGCGTCCTGGGTACGAATGGCACCATTGAGGTGGAATCCACTTCGCTGCCCGAGGGCAAGAGACGTTCGGGGACGCGCCGGTTGTTAGGTGCCATCTACGCGGAAGACGACGATTCCACTGGTGAATTTGTGGAACACGGCGACGGTGACTTCAACGCGGAGATCCACGATTTTGCCAGCGCGATTCGCGGTGCCCAGTCGCCCGATGTCGCTCCCGTCGAGGCGCTGACCTTCATGAAGCTGCTGGACGCGATTTACGCGAGCGCGGAAACTGGCGAAAAGGTGCAAATCGACAATTGACGAAAGGCACCGGCGGCAGCAGTGCCGCTGTGTAGAAGAGGTATAACCTCAATATAGGAGAGTCTGCCATGCAAAAGACTACCATCGACGACCGGGATTGGTCCGCCCTCACGTTGGGTGAGCGCATCCGCCATGTCGAGCTCGAAGGCTATCTGGTCATTCCCGACCTGCTCAGCTCCGAGCATATGGCCCGTCTCAAGGACCAAGCCGAAACTTGGGAGACCACACCGCGCGACTACAGTCCGCACCAGCGCGGCAAGTCCCAGATCCAGTTTGAAGGGGGCCCTGTGACCGATCTCATCGCCCATCGGCCGACCGTTGATTTTTTGCGCCAGGTCTTCGGCGACGAGATCGTCTTTCTCAGCTACGGGTACGACCGCTCCGAGCCCGGCACGCCCGGTATCAGCCTGCACACGGATGGGCAGCCCTACGGCTCGCAGATTTTCGGGTACAACGGCAGTTGTCCCTTCACCATTCGCGTGCTCTACTACCTCGATGACTTGACGCCCGAGGTGTCGCCTTTCCGCGTCATTCCGCGCTCCCATTTGTGCATGCACGCCGACGCTAATCCGTACATGCGCTACGAGCGCCATCCCGAGGAGGTGGTGGTGCCGTGCAAGGCCGGCTCGGCGGTTTTTCTCAACCACCGCACTTTCCACGGCACTTGGCCCAACAGGGGCGAGCACACGCGCTCGGTGCTGGCGATTGCGTACCGTCCGGCCTGGGCCGGCCCCATTGCCGAGGTCGAGAACTGGAACGAGGAGGACCTGGCCGGGCTGCCCGAGTCGGTGCGTCCTTTTTTTACCGATCCCAATACGCGGCACTGGGACTTTGGTGTGCCCAACAAACCCGATAATATGCCGAGCGAGGCACCGGGCGTGAATCCCAGCCGCTGGCAGCGGGCCTGAGAAGGCGTCTAACCATCGGGAGATGTAAATGCTTCTCCCTTTACTGCAAGCGAGGAACAAAATGCGTTTTACGGCTATCGTAGAATATTGTAAGGATACGGGGCTATATGTCGGTTATGTGCCCGGTTTTGCCGGTGCCCATTCTCAGAGCGAGACACTGGACGAACTGAATAGAAATCTGACAGAAGTGGTCGAAATGCTTCTTGAGGATGGTGAGCCACCTCTCGATTCTGAATTTGTTGGTACGCAACAAATCGTGACCTCTTAATGTCGAAGATACCTGTACTTAAACCTCGGGAAGTGGCGCGGTTACTCGACGCATTACAATTTCGGGAAGTGCGTCAAAGAGGATCACACAAACAGTATCGCCATGCGGATGGAAGAGCTACGACTGTTCCATTTCATAAAGGAAGAGACATCTCGCCCATTCTGCTGCGGCAAATCGCGAAGGATATTGGGCTTACAGTTGATGAGCTTCTCAAGGCTAAATAGAGCACTCTCAACTTAGTGAAAGTCAATGAGAAGGAGTACCTCCATGTTCGTCGTCCGTGCATTAGCATCAATCGTCTTCGTCTTCCTCCCCCTCTCTGCTACAGCCCAGATGACCCTTTCCCCCGACGATTTACGCCTATCCTTAGGCATGACTTGGGAACAAGAAATCGCCACAGTCCTTAGCAGCCTAGAGGACACTGGCTTTGACATCGGCTCTGCTGGTGCCGATCAGTCCTCAGACCTCACCGGATCCATTGCAAACAGCATACTTGCCTTTGTCCGCAGTTCGGTCATCCCGCTGGAGCAGGCCCCCGACGCCGCTAGCTTCTCCGACGCCGATTACGCCGTCTATAACATTCTTACTGCGCCCAATGGCACAGGTGGAACGGACGAGATTGAGACGTACCACTATTTCCAGCGCAGTCCTGCAGGCGATGTCCTCATCGGTGCCGAAGGCCCGGCCGGCCAAGTCTCCTTTCCGCTTATCGATATGGGAACGCCTTGGCCGCTGGAATTTGGCAAAAGCTGGACCGTTGAAAACTTCTCTTTGGACCAGACCATAGCCCCAGGGATCACAAGTTCCGGCCTGTACGACTATCAGTACGCGGTTGATGCGTGGGGTGAGATTCGGCTACCGGCGGGCACCTTTGAGTGTCTGCGCGTCCACCAGACCGGCACCGGCGTTGTTACCTTCACGGGCAACGATCAGCTCGCGTCTCTGGGTGAAGTGACAGCCGAGATAGACGCCTATGCTTGGTATGCCCGTGGGATTGGGGCCGTCGCCATGGTGGTAGAGACTAAGCAGACTTTCGCCAGCGGCAATATCCCGCCGAGTACGAACACACAAATCGCCCGCCTCACCGAGATATATAGCCCGGCTAGCGCGATAACTGCCGAGAGCTGGGGAGCACTCAAGCAGAAGTTTGCCGAATAGATTGATTTACTATTCCCACTTTGTTTGCACGTGTGGATAGGCGCGCAGCCGTTGGTCGGCACTGATCAGCACCAGACTGTGCATCCGCGCTGTGGCGACGATCATTTGATCGGCTGGGTCTTTGTGGAAGGGACTAGGCAAGTGCGTCGATTCGAGGGCTATATCCACTGACAGGGGCAGAAGCTCTATGAATGGGGCTTGGGTGGCGTGCGCGACCCACTGGCGCACAGGCATAGATAATTGCAAAAGCCCCTTGGACTCTTTTTTCCCCACTTCCCAAGGACTGATCGCCGCTAGTCCAAAGGGGAGGTGATCCGGCTCCAGCAGCATCTTCCTTATAGGATCGGGCAGTTTTTCCGGTGCCTCCAAGGCCCAGATCCACGCATTGGTGTCGAGCAAGTACCTCACTGGCAGGCTTCCCAATCATCCTCGCCGAGCGGCTCATCCCAACCGGGCTGGTACGCGACCGTACCGCGGAGCGAGCCGAAGAAGGATTGGGGGTCGGGTTTGGCCTCCGGCTCAGGAGGGACGACTTGCGCGACGACCTTGCCTCGGTTGGTCAACTCCACGGTTTGGTATTTGGTGCCGACTTCGCGCACGACTTGGGTGCATTTGGCTTTGAATTCGCTGATGGACATCTGCATGGTCTCAACTCCTGACTATATAGTCATTTTATATGACCATATTAAAGTACACGCCTCTTCTTGTCAATGAAGTCGTATTCAGTAGGGGATAAGTTCAGGGAATGGGTTGAAACGACCCAGCGTCGTCTAGTGCTCGGCAGCTTCTGAAGGCACTCCCGCCGGCGCGGGCCCGCCCGTCGCCCAATCCAACAGTTCGACGGTGTGGACGACTGGGATCTCGGCGCGGGCGGCGATTTGTTCCATGCAGCCGATGTTGCCTGCCGCTACGATTTGCGGCGCAACGCTGGCGATGTGCTCGACTTTGCGCGCTTGTAGCTGTTGCGCCAAGTCGGGACGCAGCATGTTGTACGTGCCCGCGCTACCGCAGCAGATGTGGCCCTCGGGCACCTCGACGACCTCAAAGCCAGCTTCTCTGAGCAGTTGCCTCGGTGGATCGGTGACGTGCTGGCCGTGTTGGAGGGAACAGGCGTCGTGATACGCCACCTTCAGGGCCGGTGCGCGATCGGTCTTGCCCAACCCCAATTGCGCCACCACCTCGGACACGTCCCGCACTCGCCCCACTACCTCCCTGGCCTTGTCGGCCCACTGCGGATCGTGGCGGAAGATGTGATCGTATTCTTTGATGGCCGTGCCGCATCCCGACGTGTTGAGCACAATCGCGTCTAAGCCCGCTTTTAGCTCGCGATGCCAAACCTCAATGGTGCGCTGCATCAGCTTGAGGCTGCGCTTGCGCTCGCCCATGTGGAAAGTCAGTGCGCCGCAACAGCCCATATCCGGCGGAATGACCACCTCGGCCCCCAACCGAGTCAGCAGCCGCACGGTCGCGTCGTTGATCTGCGGCCCCAACACCTGTTGGACGCACCCGGTGAGCAGGGCCACGCGCAACTGACGCCGGCCCTCGGCGGGCACGACTCCGGGCCGGGCTACAGAAGCTCGTCGCGGCAATCGCTTGGGTGCCATAGCCAACAGGGGCCGCATGACGCGGGGCATCAGGAAGGAGAACGCGCGGCCTACGCCAGACATTCTGAGCGCCAAGCGCGTGCGGCCGGGGTAGGGCAGCATCCGCGTCAGCAGGGCGCGCAGTAGGCGATCCATCAATGGCCGCTTGACGAGCTGATCCAGCCTCGGTCGGGCCGTTTCCAAGAGGAGCGAATAATCCACGCCGCTCGGGCAGGTGGTCTCGCACGCGAGGCAGCCGAGGCAGTTGTCGATGTGTTCGACCGTTTGGCGGGTAGGGGGGATATCCTCTTCGAGCACGCTTTTGATGAGGTAAATGCGGCCGCGCGGGCCTTCGAGTTCGTTGCCGGTGAGCAGGTAGGTGGGGCAGGTGGCATTGCAAAAGCCGCAGTGGACGCAGGCGCGCAAGACCTTTTCAGACGCCTCGACTTCCGGGTCTTGGAGCAGATGAGGGGGAATGGTCGTGCGCATAGGTTAGCTCAATTCATCACGCAGCCAGCGCGCCAGGGCCTTGTCGGGCGCGCTAATTTCCGCGAGCGATGTGTAGTAGTAGGCTTCCCAGCCGTCTTCTGGCAGGCCGGTGAATAGCATCAGGTTCAGGGGATAGTTCTCCGAATCCGTGCAGCGGCGGAAGTCGTCGCGGAAGAGAAAGGTCGGCTTGCCGAGCGCAATGGCCGCTCCCAACTCGACCATCACTCCCTCGTCCGGGGGCGTGCCGTTGACGATGGCGAAGATCGCGTCGGCCTCGACCACGTCGCGCAAGTCAGCTTGGCCGACTTGGTAGGCCCAGCCCGGCGCGGCAAAATCGACTTGGTTGTTGCGGGCAAAAGGCTCCCAGACCTCCGCCCCCAATGCCTCTAAGGCAGAGACGAACTGCGGCAGCAGTTGCTCTTTCCACTGGGGTGAGAATCCATACGGGCTGGCGAGATAGAGGGTCTTTTTCATGGTGTGCTCCGGTGTTGTGCATTATACGCCCTATATTCTGTCTATATTTAGTACAACGCAAATGCTCATACATGCAAAACGAGGCGTCACTTCATGGAAAAGCCGTCCCACATCCTTCGCGAGAATGTCCCACTCGCTCCCCTGACCACTATGGGCCTCGGTGGCCCTGCGCGCTACTTGGCCGAGTGCACCTCCCTAGACGAGATGCGCACCTGCTTGACGTGGGCGGCGGCCGAGGGCCTATCCGTGCAAGTGCTCGGCGGCGGTAGCAACGTGCTGTTTGCCGACGCGGGGTACAGCGGCGTGGTGCTCAAAGTGGGACTCAGCGGCGTGGTGTTTAACGGCGAGACCGTCGAGGTAGCGGCTGGCGAGGATTGGGATGGCTTTGTCCAGTGTTGTGTGGAGCGCGGCTTGGCCGGCGTGGAGTGTCTTTCGGGTATCCCTGGGTCGGTGGGTGCGACGCCCATTCAAAACGTGGGAGCGTATGGCCAAGAAGTAAAAGACACCATTGTGGAAGTGCGGGCGCTCGACCGACAGACCTTGGAGGAAATCGCATTTGCTCCCGCTGAATGCGGTTTTGCCTACCGCCAGAGCCGCTTTAAGGGAGCCGACCGCGACCGCTTTATTGTGACCTCGGTGACGTATCGCTTGGATGTTAGCGGCCAACCGCAAATCCGCTATCCAGAGCTGCGCCGGCACGTGGATGACGAGTGCCCGACTTTGGCTGCTGTGCGCGACGCGGTGCTTGGGCTCCGTCGCGGCAAGTCCATGGTTATCGACCCGCAAGATCCCAACTCCCGTTCCGTCGGTTCCTTCTTCTTGAATCCAGTCATCGACGAGGAAGCCTTTGCTGCATTAAAGGACCGCTATCCCAATGTCCCGAGCTTTCCCGATTCGGCTGGCGTCAAGGTGCCGGCTGCTTGGCTGGTTGAGCAAGCGGGATTTCACAAGGGGCTGCAAAGGGGTGGCGCTGGCATCTCAGAGCGACACGCGCTGGCTTTGGTCAATCGCGGTGGGACGACTCGCGAAGTTCTCGCTTTGGCCGGTGAGATTCGGGACGCTGTGGAACAGACGTTTGGGATTCGGTTGGAGCGGGAGCCGGTGTTGGTGGAGGGACATTATTGAGAATCGACACTTTGTAGAATTGGCGACTAATCCGGCTTTTTCCTCCAGCGACTTTCGCTCAGTGCTGGAGCCATATCGCGCCCTTGTGACCGAGTGTGTCAAGGATTACGTATCCTTGAACCAGTCCGCCGCTTAGAAAAGGCACACGACGTTCGAGCCGTGGAGCTTGACGGGTCTCAGGGGATACAATACGTTGGACCTAACAGGGCTTCTTGGACGAGGAGACATCGGTTTCTTAGGTGAAAATTTACTAAATGAGTAGGATTTTCTATCCGAGAATGCAGCTACCGAGTCTTTTTGATATGGGAGTAAAGCTTTGAGCACGGAATCCCTACAGCCCCAGCCAGATGTTTTGCCTGAACAATTCCACCGTCTCGCAGAGATTGTACGTGAGGAATGCACTCATCTTTCCTCAATACGAGAGGTCGTTCTACATCCTGCGTACCAGCAGATCATAGGCATGGGGCCGCAAGCGCTGCCGTTGATTCTTAGAGAACTCGAACACAAGCCGGAACACTGGTTTTGGGCACTTAGGTCGATTGCACGAGAAGATCCCGTGCTTCCCGATCATCGGGGTGTTGTCACAGAGATGACCCAGGATTGGCTGAAGTGGGGGCGGAGGAAAGGGTTGCGCTGGTGAATCTGGAACGCTTGTTCCCAAGGCTTCGTGATGCCACATACAAGATCACCAGCCCGGCGCAAGCGGATTACAACTGTATCGCTTGGGCCGCAGGAGATAATTCCCGTTGGTGGGAACCGGATCCTTTTGGTCAGTACTATTGGCCCGAAAGTGTGCCTAGAGAGTATACAGTGGAAGTATACGCCGAAGTTTTCCAAAAGCTCGGATTTGAAGTGTGTCAAGATGCTGCCTTTGAGGTGGGAGTGGAAAAAGTGGCCATTTTCGCTCTAGATGGCAGTCCCACACACGCTGCGCGACAGCTTGCGGATGGAACATGGACGAGCAAACTCGGACAACTGGAAGACATCGAACACCGAGATCTCGACCAAGTGGGTGAGGGAGACTATGGTGAGCCGGTTTTATTTTTGAAGCGGCCTAGGCACTAAACCGAGTTCTTTGTCAAAAGAGGCGGACTTCTGAGCCTTTAGCCAAATCTCGCCAAATCCCCTCATGACATAGAGGCTGGCGACCAATCCGGCTTTTTCATCCGCGATTAACTGATTTATCCCCAAAAACAGTGAATATTACCCAGTTTTCCCGTTTATTCACGAATATTTGCCAATATACCGTGAATAAGATACAATAATGGTATGGCGACTACGCAGCCGATAAGAAACCGCATCCAAGACTTGAAACGAGCGTACGATACCTTGCGTCAAGGCAAGGTATCGCTGCTGTCGATGATCGACGAAGTGGAGGTCCCTGAGAGTGTGTACAACTCGAACGCGATTGAGAATTCAACCCTCACTCTTGAGGAGACAGAGCGAATCCTGTTGGAGCAGACGCTGTCCCGAAATGTGTCTGTGCGGGAAGTCTTTGAGGCGAAAAATCTAGCCCGCGTCACGGAATACAAACGCACTAAAGCTAAAGACAGCGAGCTGAGCAAAGACCTGATGCTACTCTTGCATCAGATACTCATCGGCGGCATTAATGATGCCATCGCTGGACGCTTTCGCGAGCAGGGGGAATACGTGCGGGTGGGGACTCATATTGCGCCGGCACCCGAGCATGTCGAGCGCATGATAGATGACATCCTCGTCGAGTACTCCAGCGATCTCGGCTCCTACTTCCTCGATAAGATTGCCCGATTTCACTTGGATTTTGAGACCATCCATCCCTTTTGCGACGGCAATGGCCGCTTGGGGCGGGTTCTCATCAACTTTCAACTTATTCAGCTTGGGTTGCCGCGCCTTATTGTTCGCAACTCGGAGAAGGAGCGGTACTATCAGGCGTTCAGGGACTATGGGGACCGCCAAACGACTAGGACGATGGAAGATATTCTGGCGTTGGCGCTCGTAGAGTCGCTGCACAAGAGGCTAAGCTATCTACAGGGGGAGGCCATTATCCGGCTGTCGGATTATATCAAGCAGCATGGGCTCTCGGCACCTAGGGTCACCAATACTGCTCGTCGCCAGACTATTCCCGCTTTTCGGGAGAAGGGGGTTTGGAAGATCGGGGAGGGATTTGTTTATCGGAGCTAATATGCTCGATGCTGCTATCGAACTAGGATTTGGTAAGCGGATGGAAGGAAAGCTTCGGACGGCGAGAGAGCGGGTGTGAGAGAAAGATGGGACCTGTATGCCATATTAATCTGGAGACAAAAGAAATGGCTCAAGAGTTTTATCAGAGGCTACAAGTATATTTTTCTGAGATTGGAAAGGTACTTAAAGGAGAAGCGGATTCAGCCTCTATTTTCCCTAATACTACAGATGTCGGCATGTCCAGAGAAAGGGTCTACTCAGAGGTTCTGAAACAGCATTTGCCTTCTTCTTGCAACGTTTATTATGGCGGTTTTGTATTCGACTTAGATGGTAATGAATCAAAGCAAATAGACTTAATTGTCAGTAGTGATAATTCTCCACAGTTTAATTTTCACAATCAAGATGGGTCTGGCAAATCGTTTGCCTGTATTGACGGCTGTGTTGCTGTTGCCTCAATAAAGTCTAACTTAGACAGCACGGAGTTGATAGACTCATTAAAAAATATAGCAAGCCTACCGAATAAGGCATCTATAGATGGCCGACATATCCCACAAATTAAGATAAAAAATTACGATGACTGGCCTTTTAAGATCGTCTATGCGTCAGACGGCGTCTCGACTGAAACTATATCTAAAACCATCAAACGGTTCTACCAGGATAATTCAAATATTCCCATCCATAAACGTCCAAACCTAATTCATGTAGCTGGTAAGTACGTATTTACTCGAATTGAAGAAGGAGTAACTACACGAGATGGAACTAAGTTAGAGCCAGATACATTTTATCCCCAGGACCATCATCCTGATGAATATGGCATACCGTTCGCCGTGATTAAGATTCAGAGGATTGCCGCTGCATCTGACTACTTATCGTACAGATATGACAGATTGCTTAACAATTTGCCATTGACATAGAATTCCTTTTTCTAAAACTCTGTTCATCCTGTCTATCTATACAAATAAATCAAATCAGAAGAAGGGAGTTAGTGATGACCAGACAGTGGACAGAAATTATCGAACGCGAAGGTGATGACTACGTCGTCCTCTGCCCTGAGTTAGACATCGCTAGTCAGGGCGCAACCGTGACTGAGGCTCGGGAAAATTTGAAGGAGGCATTGGAGTTGTTTTTCGAGACAGCTTCAGCCACCGAGATTGAGCATCGGCTGCACGAAGAAATGTACTAGGTAGGAATACTGGCGGCGTCTCCCTTATTCAACAAAATCGTTGTCAACCGATTTGTTGAAAGATCGCAAAGCGACTCAGCAGGAGAGGCTCTTGTCGTAATTGACGTTACGCAGTGCCTCTATTCGGCTTCGTCTAACAGGTGCCTAAAGGCTTCGAGGCTCGGCACCTGTATGGCCGCTCTGTGCAACTGCTTGAGGCGCTGCATATCGTCAATGGCTCCAATGCAAGCGGCCAACGGATCCGACGCGGCCAACCCAAAGCGAATCTCCAGCACGTCGAGCAAATCTTCAATGGCGCGTTCCCGGCTTCCTTGCTCGATACCTTGTTTAAGGGCCTTTTCTGTGAAATACTGCACTACCGATGATTCGTACATGGTCGCCTCCGAGATGATGGTCGTAATCGTTTCTGATTTATACACCAAACCGCTCAAAATCGCAAGATCGGCCAAGTAATTGGCCTTGACAGTCTCGTCCATCGGCACCTCTTGCGCCCGGTGGATACACTGGCGCAACCACGCCTCAGCATCCATCCCCGCCGGACGCTGCATCAACGGCGCAAACGGCAGCAAGCCCATAAGGCCGTGGTCGAGGATAAGTTGACCTTCCAGTTCACTCAGCCGAATCACCTTGTATTGCATCAAGACGCGGTAGCCATGCCGCTCTTGGAGATAGAGTCCCGGATCGGTACGGCCGGCGTCGGGACGCAGATAGATGACATTGGAATAGATCGGCAGGCCGTACTGCTCAATGCCGCGCCCGATATAGCCGGCCATGCGGCGCGGCATGGGTGGTTTGCTGTCGGTGGTTTGAAATTCGTGATGAACCAACGCTTCGTCGCCGCCGACTTGTACGTGGATGAGACTATCGGTGCGGTGGGTCTCGACGGTGGGTTGCTCGGTGTCGATCACGTCGAGGACTTCGACGTCGTCTTGGTGGAGGGCGAAGCGGGCGAAGTCGCGGGGGTAGGTGTGGATGAGATGTTTGGCGATGGTATCGAATTCGGCCATGAGCCATGCCTTGGGTTGCGGGTGGGGTGGTACTCGCAACGGGCAAGAATTGTGCCACGGCGACGGCTCAGAGGGAGGAAGGGGATATGAGGCGTTGGAGTGTAGCGGAAAGGATACAGGGATGGGAAGTTGGGGGCAAAAGCTGTGTAAGGTCAGGTCGTAAAATGAGGGATGCAACCGAACCGTCGCCACTTACTTAGCGGCTGATCGATGATTTCACGACCTCTTCCTTATTCAACAAAACCGTTGTCAACGAATTTGTTGAATAAATCACGAGATCTGCTTAAGAAGCTGTTGAGCTAAAACGAATATCCGTAAAATCGGGCGATTTTACGGGGATTTCAGTACCTAGCGGACCGTCAAAATAGGGCTTATGCGGCTGAAATCAGCCCCTTTCCGTAGGTTATTCCGAATAACCCAACAGCTTCTAAAGGTAGATCTCTACCAATAACTCAGCGCGTCCGCAAAAATCCCCGCCAGTTCCTCGGCGTCAGCCGCTCGCGGCGAGAGCTTGGTCACTCGGTGTTGCGGCAGCGTGCCTTCGACCAGTGCCGGGATGTGCTGGCTGCCGTAGCCGAGGGCGCTGAGGCCGTTGGGTGCGCCGAGTTGGCGCATCAGGGAGACGATGCGGTCGGCCAAGATTGCGCCCGCGTCCTCGTCTTGCGCTCCGCTGCAATCAGCCCCCAAGACCTCGGCCGCCCGCAGATGCCGCTGGGGGCAAGTCGGTGCGATGAAGCGGAAGACCGCCGGCGAGTTGACGATCACGGCAAACCCGTGCGGCACCAGCGGGTAATCGATGGCGTATCCCTCGGGCACATAGCTTTCTACCATGCCAGCCACCGGATAGGACATGCCGTGCGGCAAGTGAACGCCGGCGTTGCCAAAGCCAATGCCGGCGAGGGCCGCGGCCAAGCACATGGCGCTGCGGGCCTCGTCGTCGCTGGGGTCGGCCACGGCGCGGGGCAGGAATTGCTCCACCAACCGCAAAGCCTCCAACGCCCACAAGTCGCTGACGGGATTTGAGCCTTGATAGGCCGGTCGCAGTTGGGGTCGGTCGGGTCGGGGCCGCTGGTCAAACGGCAGGGCTGTGTAGGATTCCAAAGCGTGTGAGAGCACGTCGAGGCCGGTTGAAGCGGCTACCTGCGGCGGCATGGAGCGCGTGTTGTCTGGATCGACGATGCCCAAGGTCGGGCGCATGTAGCGGTGGGCCATGCCAGTCTTGGCCTTCATCTCGACGAGATCGAAAATCGCCACCCCCGTGGTCTCGCTGCCGGTGCCAGCGGTGGTGGGAACGGCAATCAGCGGCTTGAGCGGGCCGGGCACTGGCTCACCCCGGCCAATGGGCGCGTTGACGTAGGTGAGGAAATCGGCTGGGTACGTGGTGTACACATTGGCTGCTTTGGCCGTATCCATCACTGACCCGCCGCCGATGGCGACGAACCCGTCAAACCCTTGTTCGGCGAATGCAATCGTCGCCTTGAACGAGGCGTCGGTCGGCTCGACGCGCACTTGGTCGAACAGCGCGTACTCGACGCCCGCCTCTGCAATGGCCGCCAAGGCCGTCTGCACGGGCGCTTGCTCGCGCAAGTTAGAGTCGGTCAAAACCATGACCCGCTGCAGCCCCTGGTCCTTGAGATCCATACCGATCTCCTTGGTGGTGCCTGGGCCGAAGCGGATGTTGGAGGTGGCGATTTCGTAGGCAGTGTCGAGAAGCATAGGGCGTTGTCCTTTCGGGCGGGGAATATAGGCTTGACTTGGAGAGGGAGGCAAGGTCTAGTTAAAAGGAGTCTGACAATGGGAGATCGTCGTGGTTGAACGAGCGAATATGACGCATGAGGAAGTGGAGGAAGGGCAGCGGTTGGCCTTGGATTTTGGCAAGCTGCAGAAGGCCGCGGCCTGTGGTGAAGGGTTGGTGCCGGTGGTGGCACAGGACGTGGATAGCGGTGAGGTGCTGATCGTGGGATACGCCAATGAAGAGGCGCTGAACTATACGCGGCGCGAGGGCGTGGCCGCATTTTGGAGCACGTCGCGCAACGAGTTGTGGGTCAAAGGCGCGACCTCGGGCAATGTGCTCGAACTGGTCGAAATCCGCGTCAACTGCGAGCAAAATTCGCTGCTGTATCGCGTGCGGCTCAAAGGGGAGGGGGCGTGTCACACGTTGGATGCAGATGGCCGGGCGCGGTTGGGGTGTTACTACCGGCGGCTGGTGGGGGATCGGCTTGAACCGGTTTGAATTGCTCCGTGCGGATTGTATTTTTGCGGATAGGAGGACTAGGCGATGGCTAATGCCGTGATTGTCGTGGATATGCAGAACGGTTTTATGCGTCCAGACGGGACGCTCTACTGCGGGGATCACGCACGGGAGATCATCCCGCGAATCGCCGCGCGGGTCGGGCGCGAAAGGGCCGCTGGAGCTTCGCTGTTTTTTACCCAAGACAGCCACACTGCCAACGACCGCGAGTTTGAGATGTTTCCTCCGCACTGCATCGAGGGCAGCGAGGAGGAACACATCATTGACGAACTGGCACCGTTGGCCCAAGACGCGCAGATTGTCAAAAAGCGGCGCTACAGTGCTTTTTTCGAGACCGAGTTGGCCGCGATGTTGGATGAGCTCGCGCCGGACAAGGTCGTGGTGATGGGCGATTGCACGGACATTTGCGTCCTGCACACCGTGGCTGGGCTGCGCAACCGCGACTATCCGGTCGAAGTCCCGGCCGATTGCGTGGCTAGCTTTGATCCCCAACAGCACGAATGGGCCTTGGGGCATATAGAGAAAATTCTCGGGGCACAGGTTACCAACCGCTGATGACAGAGCGCGACTTATACGCGCCTTCGGCGGCGACGCTGGCGGGCGACAACGCGGATATTTACTTCCGCCGAGGTTGCGACATCCTCGCGGCCGAGCAGCTCAATCCGGTCGTGGCGATGGAGGTGTTTACCCGGCGACGCGCTCTGCTGTGCGGTATGCGCGAGGCGCAGGCCCTCTTGCGACAGGTGCTCGGCGAGGAGGCGGAGGTGTGGACCTTGGACGAAGGGGATTGGATTGAGCCGCGCGAAGTTGTACTGCGGATTCGTGCGCCCTATCGGCAGTTTGGGTTGTACGAGACGGCGCTGCTGGGGATGCTCAGCAGCGAGACGGGGTGGGCCACGGCTGCGGCCGATTGCGTGGCAGCGGCCGACGGGGTGCCGATTATCAGCTTTGGTGCCCGGCATATCCATCCGGAGGTCAGCGCCCGGATGGAATACGCGGCCATCGTCGGGGGATGCGTTGGATGCGCCACTCCACAAGGGGCCGCTCTCGCCGGCATGGAGGCAACCGGGACCATGTCCCACGCCTTGATCCTGTGCTTCGGCGACACGCTTAAGGCGGCCGAGGCTTTCGACCGCCACATCGACGCCGAGGTTGAGCGCATCGCGTTGGTTGACACCTTTAAGGACGAAGCCGAAGAGAGCCTGCGGTTGGCCGAGGCCCTAGGCGAGAAGCTGTGGGGGGTGCGGCTGGATACTCCCAGCGAGCGCGGTCGCGTCACAGCCGAGTTGGTCGCGGAGGTGCGCGCGCGGCTCGACCAAGCCGGGCATAGCCATGTAAAGATCGCGGTCTCTGGCGGCTTGGACGCCGAGCGCATCGGCTATTTCCGGGCGGCAGGGGCACCGGTGGACGCCTTTGGGGTCGGCAGTGCGATCAGCGGTACCTCGGCGATAGATTTTACCGCGGATATCAAGGAAGTAGATGGCCGGCCCGTGGCCAAGCGGGGGCGGATACCGGGGCTTACTGAAAACCCTCGACTCAAGCGATTGGAACTCTAAAAGGAGCATATCATGCGCAAATACGATTTTGGCAGTGGACGCACGGATCCCGGCTCGTTCCCCACGGAGGCGCTGGCCGAGGCAGCGAGCGAGGCCGTGCATGAGTTGGGCGCGACGCTAGTGAACTATCCCGGCGACATGGGCCACCAGGGCTTGCGCGAGGTCATGGCCATGCGCGAATCCAAGCGCGAGGGCATCGACGTGTCCGCCGACCACATCGCGCTGATGAACGGCTCCATGCAGGCGGTTACGCTGGTAGCCGAGGCGCTGATGGAAGGTCCGGGGGACGTAATCGTCACCGAGGAACTGACGTATTCCGGGACGATTGGCGCGTACAAGCGATTGGGAGCCGAGCTGGTCGGGGTGCCGCTCGACGAGCAGGGTATGCGCGTCGATGCGCTGGCCGACGTTTTGGCGGATTTGCGCCGCAAGGGCACTCCGCCGCGCTTTATTTATACCTTGGCGACCTACCAAAACCCCACCGGCTCAGTCATGCCGAGACAGCGCCGCCTCGAACTGCTCGAAGTGGCGCGCTACTACGATGCCATTGTGGTGGAAGACAACTGCTACGGCGATGTGCATTTTGAGGGGCCAGAAGAGCCGGCGCTCTACGCGCTCGACGACAGCCCCAATGTCCTGTACATCGGCTCGTTGTCCAAGATTTTGGGGCCCGGCGTGCGGTTGGGCTATTTGCTGGCTCGGCCACCCATGCTGGGGCGGATCCTCGACCGCCGCTACGACGGGGGCAACAGCCTGCTGGCGGCTGCTAGCTGCGCGGCCCTGTTCCGCGACCGGCTGTGGCAGCACTTGGCCGAGACCAACGCCATCCTCAAGGAAAAGCGCGACGCGGTCTTCGCCGGCCTTGAAGAAGGCGCGGGTGACCTCTGCACGTGGTCGCGGCCCGTGGGCGGCATGTTTATCTGGATCGAGTTCCCCGAAGATGTGGATCGCGATCGCCTGATGGCCCTGTGCGCCGAGCGCGGCATTGTGGTGGCGCGGGGGCAGGGCTTCCACATCCGGCGCGAGGATGTGCCGGCCATACGCCTCGCCTTTGGCTTTGCCTCGCTGGAGGCGGTCCGCGAGGGCGTGCCGCTGTTGGCCGAGTGCATCCATCAGGCGCGAGTCCCCGTGATGGCCTGATGGGCCTGCCCGCAATCGCCTTGGTGCAGATGGAGGTCAAGCCCGGGCGACCCGACCTGAATGCGGAGCGGATGTTGGCCTTTATCGCGCAGGCGCGGGAGGCTGGCGCTGAGGTCGTGGTGTTTTCCGAGCTGTGCATCAGCGGCTACATCCTCGGCGACTTGTGGGAGATGGACGCTTACGTGGAGGATTTTGCTGCGTACAGCGACGAGATTTGTCGGGCTAGTACCGGGTTGATCGTGATCTTTGGCAATGTGGCGGTAGATCCCGTCCACATGGGCCAGGATGGACGGCGGCGCAAGTACAATGCCGTCTATGTGTGCTCCAATGGCGAATACGCAGTGCGCGAAGCCGTGCCCGCCGGCCTGCCTTGTGGCGTCCACCCTAAGACTCTACATCCCAACTACCGATTTTTTGACGACGACCGGCACTTCTTCTCATTGCGCCACTTGGCCGAGGCCGAGGGCCGGTCGCTGGACGACTGGCTGCATCCGTACAAGGTGCGGCTCAAGGACGGGCGGTCCTTTAGCTTTGGCGTGCAGTTGTGCGAGGACATGTGGTGCGAGGATTACTGCCACAGCGGCGAGCCTCTCGACACGCTCGCGTTGTATCACCGCCGTGGCGCTGAGGCCGTATTCAACCTCTCGTCCTCGCCCTTTACTTGGCAGAAAAGCGACAAGCGCAATCGCGTAGTGCGCCAGATATTGGAGCGCTCGCCCCTGCCGTTTTTCTACGTCAACCAAGTTGGAGCGCAAAACAACGGCAAGAACATCATCGTGTTTGACGGCGACAGCACGGCGTACACGGCCAGCGGAGATATTGCGTGCCGCGCGCGTCCGTGGCGGGAACAGCTCGTGCTCACGGGCCGCGGCGAGGTCGCGCCGCCCCAAAGCGAGATTGAAGCTCAGTACGCGAGTATCCTCACTGGGCTGCGGCACTTGGACGACGTGCGCGGCGCAAAGAGCAAGTTCCTCATTGCGACGAGCGGCGGCGTGGACTCGAGTGTGGTCTGCTGTCTGCTGGAGCGCGCCTTTGGCCCAGAGCGCGTGTTTGCGGTCAACATGCCGACGCGCTTCAACGCCGCGGTTACCCAAGACAATGCTCGTTCGCTGTGCGCGGCGCTAGGTGTCGATTATCTTTGCTGCCCGATTGAATCGCTGTACGAGGCTGTAGCCGCTCTCGTGCAGGGCGCGGAATTTTCCGTAGGTCAGGGCGAGTACACTCGGTTGGTAGATGAGAATGTGCAGGCGCGCATCCGCTTTGCCGATGTGCTCTCCGGCTTAGCGGCCAAATACGGACTCGTGTTCACGTCCAACGGCAACAAGACCGAGGTCGCCTTGGGCTATGCCACGCTCTACGGGGATGTCAGCGGCGCGGTGGCTCCGATTGCCGACCTGTACAAGGTGCAGGTCTTCGCGCTGGCGCGCTTTCTCAACGAGGATGTTTATGGCCGCGTCGTGGTGCCGGAGAATCTGCTCGACGGTTCGGTGATGCCCAGTGCCGAGTTGTCGGAGGCTCAAGACGTGACGCAGGGCTTGGGCGACCCGATTAAGTACGGATACCACGACGCCGTGCTGCGGCAGTTCATCGAATACCGGCGGCACAGCAGCGATTTGTTGCAGTGGTTTATAGAGGGCGTGTTGCTAGAGAAGTTGGAATGGGACGACGCGGCGCGCTTTCGGGCGTACTTCCCGGACGCGCGCAGTTGGATCGAAGATCTCGAATGGGTGGAGCGCCAAGTGCGGATCAATTACTTCAAGCGGATTCAAGCGCCGCCAGTCATCGTTTTGAGCAAGCGCGCCTTTGGCTTTGATTTGCGCGAGACCCAACAGCCCCCGTACGCGCCGCGTCGCTGCGAACAGCTAAAGGCCGAGGCCCTGAAGGTGCGGATTTGAATGGCATGGATATTTCAACAATGAAGGAGCTTGTCTTATGACCGACCCGATCCTACTCACTGACGAGCAGATGCGCGAGTTTATCGTCAATGGCTATCTGGTCTTTGAGCCGACCGTGCCCGAGGGGACGCACGAAGCGTGCTACGAACGGCTCAACCAAATTATCGACTCCGAGCTAAATCCGGGCAACAATATCCTGCCGCGCGTACCCGCCATGCGCCACGTGCTCAACTCGCCCGAGGTGCGCGGCGCGCTCATCAGCGTCTTAGGCCCGAACTACTTGGAGCATCCGCACCGCTACTGCCATCCCCTCAAGCCGGCGGAGGAATCCGTGTCCGCGGCCGAGGCCGAGGAGAGGCTGCGCCGCAACTGCCATCAGGACGGATACACGCCGATGGGCCATCCGCGCCAGCACTATCTGCGCTATGCGCGGATCATGTACTACCCGCAGGATTCGCCGGTTGAGTTGGGGCCGACGCACGTGATTCCGGGCACGCAGTTCAATCGCGGACTGACCGACGAGGACCGGGCGCGCGCCTTGCCATTGGCTGGCCGGGCTGGTACGGTGTCGCTGACGCACTTCGACGTGGGTCACGCGGCCGGCGTCAGCCTGCTACCGAGGCATCGGCACATGATCAAGTTCATCTACATGCGAGCCGCCGAGCCGACGGCACCGACTTGGGATTGCAAAAGCATGCACTGGCAGAAGCCCCAATGCATTGAGTCCCCCTACGATCTTGAACTGGCTTGGGTGCACACTTGGGACTGGCTGTGCGGCAAGCGGGATCGCTACGATAGCTGGCCACAGGCCACTGGGGATGTACCAGCGCTCATCGCTCAACTCGATCCAGAGGTGGACTTGGAGCAACGGCTGGCGGCGGCACAGCAATTGGCCGGATTCGGCGTTGATGCGGCGGCCGCTGTGCCAGTACTCGTCGAGTGCTTGGGCACTGATCACCAAGCCATGCGCACGGCAGCGACCTACGCGCTGGGCGCGATCGGCGAGCCCGCGGTCGCACCACTGGCCAAAGCGTTGCGCGCCGCAGGTCGCGAGGCCGACCAACACGAGGCCCCGCCTGCTTGGAACGAGGGAGCGACTAACATGGAAGACGCGGCGCAGGCACTGGCGGCGGTCGGCGAACCCGCGGTCGGGGCACTTTGTGAGCTGTTGGAGGACGAAAGCGAGTGGACACAAGTCAACGCCGCCTTTGCCCTCGGCGAAATGGATTCGCACGCGGCGGCAGCAGTCCCGGCGTTGACGAGAAGCCTTGAAGATGGCTCGCATCGCTTGGTGCGCACGGCCCTTGTCGCGCTGGGCAATATCGCACAAGGCGTGCCAGTAGAAGATTTAGGGCGAATGCTCTCGGCCGATCATCCAGATTGGCAGGAGGAAGCTGGTCGCCACTGGGTGCCCCGCGATCAGGTGCGGACCAACGCCGCGATAGCGTGCGCCCAGCTCGGCCCAGCAGCCGCTCCGTTAGAACCCCAGCTATTCAGGGCGCTCGACGACTCTTGCGGTCACGTAGGCGCGTTCGCGCTTAGTGCCCTGCAACAGATTGGCTCGCCCACAGCGACGCAGGCCGCGATGGATTATTTGTACTCGCAGCGCTGGGATGCGGCCATTGATGGCGAGCGGCAGTTTTGAGGGGATTGTGGGGTGCCGACGCGGAGGCTATGGAGCTATCCGCCGCAATGAGGCGTCTCCCCGGAAAGCTGCTCGGTCAGCCTTGACGTGGCTGGGGGGACTTCTACCTTGAATAATAGCCATCATTGACTGCGCTACGGCGGCTGTTGCGCTGTTTATTTATTGGCGTATTCAGGACAAATCATAGGAGGACGAGCATGGGCCAAATTCATGTAGCTCGGAATACGGACAATGAGGATATAAAACTTACCAGTAGGCCAGCCATTGACAAAATTGTAGATGCCGCTGAAGAACAGATATTAGCTCTTGAAGAGGATTGGGATGGGGAGGGATCGCCGGCCTTTGGAAAACAAACACTTGATGCTATTCGCAATTTTCTCTTCGAGCTAGTCGACGAGTCTGAATTGAGCGTAGTAAAGCAGGTATGGATAGTTCCATTTAGTGGAGGCAGCATAGATTTGCAGTGGCAGACAGAACATTTCGACCTGTTAATTAACTTCTGTGACGATGGTAATGTAACTTACTACGGAAAGGACACTGACGGGCATTCCATCCGTGGAGATAGCCGTCCTAAACCGGGGTATATCTCTTGCTGGATGAGCCATGCAAGCCGGTAACTACGGTATAGAAGAAATCCCCGATATAGCTCGATTGTACTACCGCGTCCACAAAAATATATACATAGCCACGGTGAGGGCCGCAGGGATTCCCCAAGGCAAGTTGCCAAGCGGCGTGTTCAGGTTCCAAGGAGACGACCTATCTGTTGATTGGTCAAAGTATGCGAGGCCGGAAGATACTAGAAATCGAGCCAAGGTGCCCGAGGATAATGGTATAGTTGATTTTATTGCGTCTCCTATACGGGCTGATGGCCACAAAGTAGAACATACTCCTGAGCCTGATAACCGCGCCCATAGTTCTGTATCCGGTGATGAAACCGCAATTCGGCTCATCTTGAGTAAGGAAGCTAAATGGGTCCCCGGACTAGGGCCAAAGACCTTTGAGAGCTAGTATTGTGGATTAGGCTGCTCGGGTGTATAACTCACAGCGGATCGCTTCTTCGATCTCGAGCGCCGGGCGGTCATAGTCGTCCGCTAATGCACCGATTGCCTCCCCAGCCTTGTAGCGTTCGGCAATAATAGCTGTGGGAATCCCCGTGCCTGTGAGCACCGGGCGACCAAAAGATATGCGAGGATCAATGACGATCGCCTTGGGTTCTTCTATAAGTTGTTGGCCTAGGCGCTTGCGCGTGAAAGGGTATAGCCTCAGAGCATAACCAGCCGAATCCCTATCAATGCGCCGCAGATGCGCCTGCAATAGTTCCCGAAGTGCCAGTTGTCCAGCCCGAGAGACATTTATGAGTTGACCGTACCCCTCGACAAAGAGGTCCAAGCCGTCGGTTTCGAGCTTGTGATATGCAAGAGGGTGATCAGACTTTAGTTCTTTTTCGATGAAATCGATGGCAATCCTGACCTTGTGCAGTGATATGCGATGGTCGCGGCGGATGGCATCCAGCACGTGGATTTCGACCAGATTGATAAAGGATAGAAGGTTCTGGCTATCGTCTGGTAGCTCGATCACAGGCTGGAAGAACTGGTCTCCCTCGCTAGTAGGATACTTGCGGCCTCGCACCCAAGAGCGAAGGGTTGTCTCGGGAATGCGCAGGTAGTGAGCAGCCTCGGGAATGCTGTAACAGGGCATTGCGCGTATATCATCTGTTGCGATAGATCCCATGGTTAGTAAGGTCCTTTAGCCGAGAGACGGTTGTGTGGTCCAGTTCGGTAATATACATAGATAACGCGAGTGTCGCTCAGGGCTTCTTGCGCACGCCTTGGAGGAAGAGCCGCATGATGGTATCGACCATCGCCTCGACGCTCATGCCCTTTGCGTGGATCATCACGGAGCGCACCATGTCGCGGAGGATAGCGGTTTCGACCTTTGGATTCTCTACGGAGAAGACGCCCTGTTCAGCACCGTTTTGTAGGACGGTTTCGATTGCTGCGAGTTGGATGCGTCTTTCCTCGCGCCAGCGCTTGCGGTTTTCGCCCCTGCCGCCCTCGCTCTTGCCGTCCTCCTGCGACATCAAGCGGAAGAAGAAGCGGTTCTGGCTGAAGAAGGAGACGATGGCGTGGACCATCCGGCGGAGTTCATCTTCGGGATTCTGCTGGCGATTGGCCTTGCGCTGGAGTTGCTCGTTGAGCCGCCGGATGCCTTCAAAGACTACTGCAAAGTACAGCTCTTCCTTGTCGGCAAAGTACGTGTAGATCGTCCCTTTGCCGACGCTGGCCTGATGGGCAATATCGTCCATCAGAACTTCGTCGAAGCGCTTGGCCGAGAAGAGGCGAGCCGCCTCTTCGAGGATGAGCTTTCTGCGGTCTATTTTGGCCATGGTATGAAATCTTACGCTGCATCCACGGCAGCGTACACCTTGCCTTTTTTAGTCAACCAAGCCACATCTTCCCGTTCGGCGTGTTCCTTGATCTCTCGCAGGAGTTGAATCGTTTCAGACTCATAGCACGGCTCACTCGGGTCATCGGCTGGGACGACCATCTCGACATCTACCGCAACCACAAACTTATCAGTCTGAATTAGTCGCGTTCGTTTGATTCGCTGTCCGGGAATACGCATAGCCTAATCTCCATTAAAAAATGTACGCCGTCGTAAGTGGCCCTAGGGCCTATTCTTTAAGAAACACATACCGTTCCAGTCGCGCTAGTTCATTGTCATCGACGTATTTTCCGATTTCTCGTCTCCATTGTGCCATGCTCTTGTAGGGTCGGTATTCCTCAAACTCGTGCGCCATGCGCTTGCCGACCCCTGGGATCGTGAGGAAATCCGCTTCGCTGGCGCTGTTGAGTTCGAGCGGCACGAAGACGTACTGCTCCAATCGCGCTAGTTCGTCGTCATCGACGTATTTTCCGATTTCTCGTCTCCATTGTGCCATGCTCTTGTAGGGTCGGTATTCTTCAAACTCGTGCGCCATGCGCTTGCCGACTCCCGGCACTAGTTTCATCTCGGCGTCGCTGGCGGTATTGAGGTTGATTGGCAGGAAGAGGTTGGCATACAGTTCGGCTTGGACCGAGTCCGCTAGGGTCGAATCCAAATAGGCGTTGAACGCTGCCATGCCGATAAAAGGCCGCCGTTCCACAATCCCATCGACTAACGCCGAATCGAGTTGCGCTAGGGCTAACAGTTGTTCGACGCCGGCTCGGTTGGGGTTGAGGACCGTTTCGTTTTTGCCGACCTGACCTTGGGCATTGCTACCGTAGAGACAGACGGCTAATACTATGGCTAAAACTACTCGCTGCATTGATTAATTCTCCTGTGTTTGCTCTTGGCTCAGTACCGGGTGTTGGTAAGTATAAAGAAATCCGATCAAACCTAGCTGGACCAGCGCCCCAGGTGCTAATGCTGGCATGGCACCGCCCAATGCTTTAAAAAGAAGTTCCAACCCGCTCAGCGTCGGGTGCATTTCCAATTCAAACTCCATATTGGAACTAAGATGAAACCAGAGGCCGACTATACCGCCTAAGACGAAAGCCAGCATAGTCAAGCGGAATAGGCGCAGGATAATCGCGCTCCGATAGAATAGCCGCACCGCCAACAAAATTAACCCGAGTGCCAACAACACCAAGGGTACCTGCTGGCGCCATTCTTCAAAATGATCGAGTAGCACCAATTCGGTGCCTAGTCCCACGGTTCCTAGGACAAAAATCAGCAGGACACCTCGCCGCAAAGAAACGACTCCACCGTCTCTTTTGCTATCGGACATCATGGTTGCAAATTCTCATGGATTTCAAGCACTGCTCGCGATTGATTACAATTTTTCAGCTTTCAACGTTTCGTTGAAGAAACCGATTGTGCGCTCCCAAGCCAGTTTGGCGGCCGCTTCGTCGTAGCGGGGCGTGGTGTCGTTGTGGAAGCCGTGGTTGACGCCTGGATACATGTGCATCGCATAGTCGGTTTCGGCTTCTTTTAGCGCCGCTTCGTACGCCGGCCAACCGACGTTGATTCTCTCATCTAGTTCGGCATAGTGGATCAGCAGCCGCGCTTTGATTTTGGGCACATCTTCAGCCGCTGGTTGCCGGCCGTAAAAGGGCACGGCCGCTGAGATTACTTCTGGGATGCGCACGGCTAGCTCGTTGGACATGCCACCGCCAAAGCAGAAGCCGACCACACCCACTTTGCCGCTACAGGCAGGATGCGCTTTGAGGTATTGGGCGGCCGCAATGAAGTCTTGCGTCACTTTCTCTGGGTCGAGTTGTCGTTGCAGCGCCCGCCCTTCGTCGTCCGTGCCGGGATAGCCGCCCAACGGTGCCAGCGCATCTGGGGCCAAGGCGAGAAAACCGGCTGTCGCCACGCGGCGCGCGACATCTTCGACATAGGGGTTTAGCCCTCTGTTTTCGTGGATGACGAGGACACCCGGTATCGTACTGTCCTCTGTAGCCGTGGGCCGTACGAGGGCGGCGCGCGTCTTTTCGTGTCCCTGCGGGGAAGGATACGATACGTACTCGGAGGCAATGCGTTCATCGTCTGCGGCTACTTGCTGAGCAAAGGCGTAGTTGGGAGTGAGGCCGTCCAACAGCGCAGTAGCTGTCAGACCACCGATGGCGAAGCGGGCCGCATCATCGAGAAACTGGCGGCGATCAATGTCGCCGTGGACATAGCGATCGTATAGCTTGAGCAGTTGTGGATCGTATTCAGTAGCGGTTTTCCGTTCCATGGTTATCTCCTGATGAATATGTGATTCACTATGACAGTGGAAATGTCCGTTACGCCATATGCCACTGTAAAAAGCGGCGGCGCACCTCGGCGAGACGGCGCTCCTTGCTATCGACCATTTCTGCTAAGAAAGCGCGACAGTTTTGCTCGCGTTGCTCGTCGCGCGGTGCGTGGTTTAATAGGCCATTTTGTGGGTCGTAAATGAGGCGGTGTTCTTCTTTGCCATCGCTATAGTAAATCTTGTTGATGATGCGGCGCGTGGTAGTATCCTTGATGCGCCGCTGAGGGGGATTGCCGCCTTCGAGGCAAATGAAAACGAGTAGGTTAATGGCGCGGAACTGCGCTTCGGGTACTTGGTTTGTTTCGACGATTTGGTGGTGGATCTCATCTAGGTCGTCAGCGTGGACATTGCTGACTAGCGTGTGCCCGGCGTCGCCTAAAGCAAAGAAAGCGCGCAGGTCGTCTCCCCACAGATAGGTCGGGGGCGTATGGTCGCTCAATTCGTTGGAGATGACACAGGACTTGGTTGCTCCAACAGAGGACACCTCTCCCGGCAGTGCGGTGACAAAGGGAAGGTCGGCTCCGACAAAACTGAGCAGGGCGTACATGGTGGTGGTCTTGCCGATGCCACCAGGCCCCGAACCGGTGATGTAGGAAGCTCCGCGCCAGACGTGGGAGACTAAAAAGGCGGCTAATTCCAAATCGACGGTTTGTACGTCGATGAGATCGATAAGCGATCGGGTGCGGTCCTCGGGATTGTCCAACTTTTGCAGGTATTCTATATCGGTTGCCATAATTATTACAGCCTTTAGCGGTGGTGTTTGGCGAAGAAGTCGAAGATGGGCGGCAGCGAAACTTCGACTATTGCGGGGAAGTCAAAAACCAGTGTCGCCGCTGCTGTTTGTTTTGGCTCCCTCATTCGTAGGCTAGGTTTTGCGCCTGCATCATGCCGATCATGTAGCCGAAGGCGAAGATCTTGCCCAGCATGCCGTAGCCACGGGTCGTCTCCGCATCCTCGGACCCCATCGTCGGTGCGTGGTCAGGGCGGATGGGTCCTGCGAAGCCGGCGCGGGAGTAGATCTCCAGCATCCGCGCCATATCCGTCGGGCCGTCGTCGTGAAAGGTTTCGGTAAATCGCGTTCCCGCGGTGCCCTCGACGTCGCGGTAGTGGATAAAGTGAACTTTGCCCTGTTCGGTGAATTCCCGCGCCACTGAGTAGATATCCTCGCCCATAGCCTTGAAGTTACCTTGGCAGAACGTGACGCCGTTGGAGGGACTTGGCGCGATGTTGATCAGGCGGCGGTACGCGTCGGCGCTGACCATGATTTGGGCGGACCCCCGATAGGGCGAAATCGGTGGATCGTTGGGGTGATAGCCCATGCGGACATGGGCCTTTTCGGCGACGGGAATGATGCGTTCGAGCAGCCAAGTCAAGTTGTCCCAGAGTTCTTCCTCGGTTTGGGGCTCTGCCAAGGGTGGCTCTTGGTGCGACTCGGCGTAGTCGAATTGCGAGGAAATGGCACCGCCGCGCGTGGGCACCCAATCGGTGCGCGAGCCGCCCGCGCCGAGGTTGTAGCACAGCACGGGAATGCCTACTTGGCCCATGGCCTCTACGGCGGCGATGAAGTCCAATAGTTCTTCATCGCGGCCCGGGGTGCCTCGACGGATGTGTTGGGAGTGGGTGGGCGTCATGGTTTCGTACACGGGAATCGAAAAACCCGCCTCGGCCCATTCCTGCTGCTGCTGGCGCATGGCCGCGGCGTACTGATCGCGACCTATCCCTGCGAGGGGCGGCGACGTTACGCAGCCGGTGACGCCCATTTCGCGGCAGATCTTCACCCGCTCGGGTTGTTCGCACGGGCTCCGGCCCAGAGTCATTGACAGCTTGAATATTCCTTGGCGCATGGGTTTTCCTTTTTCTTGGCGGCGATGCGGATGTTACTCACGGGCTTCTTAGGTATGGGATGCTTCGCTGCGCTCAGTATGACAGGTGCTGGCTCTCGTCTAGCACAGGCTCTGACGATACCTAACGTTAGTTAAATTAGCGAGCCGATTTTGCTATCGTCCGCAGCCCCTTACACCAATTCCTCGACCAAGGCTCGGCTAGCTGGATCCAGGCTCCGATAGTCGGGAATCTCGTAGCGGTTGCCGTCGGCGTCTTGCACTAGTACCCGCCCGGCGCCCAAAAGGCGCACGTCGCGGCGGCCGGAATAGATTTCAAAGGTGCGGGGTCCTCGGTCGGTCTCTACCTCCCAGCGCGGCACTCGATTGGCCACTGTCACCTTGGCGATGCGCTGGATGCGCGGGGTGAAATAGGCTCGCTCCAACTCGTCTTCTACGGCTTGGTGGCTGTCCCGATCGAGCGTGTCGAGTCGGGCCAGCGAACCGATCTCCTTGCCTTTGCGGTCTTGGACGACGATAAAGCAGTCGTCGCAGGTCAGGGGAAAAGCCCGTTTGACCCGGACCCTCGGATAGGTCTGATCACCGGTCAACTCCAAGTTCAAGTCCTCGAAAGCATCGACGAAAAAGCGCGTTTTGTCTGGGTCGAGATAAGTGACTTCAGCGGCTAAATTCTGGCGCTGCGGCATCGCGTTACCAAGCTCTCAGTTTGGACATTTCAGCCTGCATGCGGCACAGGTTGGCGTAGATGCCGTCCTGTGCAATCAACTCGTCGTGGGTGCCGATTTCGGCGAGTTTGCCCTTGTCGAGAATGAGCAGGCGGTGCGAGTTTTTGAGGGTCGATAAGCGATGGGCAATGGCAAAGGTGGTGCGCCCTTGGACCAGCCGCTCCAACGCCTCCTGAATCTGCGCTTCGGTTTGGGTGTCGACGTTGGAGGTGGCTTCGTCGAGGATGAGGATGCGCGGGTCGCGCAAAATGGCCCGGGCAATGGACAGCCGTTGCCGCTCGCCCCCGGATACGCGGGTGCCGCGCTCGCCGACCATGGTATCGTATCCGTCGGGCATGTTCATGATGAAGTCGTGCGCATTGGCGGCCTTGGCTGCGGCGACGATCTGTTCGAGGGAAGATTCAGGATGGCCGTAGGCAATGTTTTCGGCCACCGTGCCGTTGAAAAGGAATGGATCCTGCAAGACCACGCCGATTTGCTCGCGCAGCGATTTGAGGTTCACTTGGCGGGCGTCGTGGCCGTCGATGAGGATGGCTCCCTCCTGCGGCTCGTAGAAGCGGCAGATGAGGTTGATCAAGGTGCTCTTGCCAGCGCCGCTGTGGCCGGCCAAGCCGATCATCTCGCCCGGCTCGACGACGAAATTCAAATCCTCAATGACCGGCTTGTCTTCTTCATAGCCGAAGTGGACGCCGCGGAATTCGACCCGGCCTCCGATGGGCGGCATGAGCATAGCTCCGGGCTGGTCGATCACCTCGGGGTGCGTGTCGAGTACATCAAAGACGCGCTCGGCCGAGGTGGCGGCGCGCTGAAAGCGGTGGTTGAGGCGGCACAAGCTCTCCACCGGTCCGTAGAAGCGATACATGTAACTGGTAAAGGCGACAAAGGCCCCCAACGTCAGCTCCCCGGCCAAAATATCGCGGCCGCCAACCCACCAGATGATGATGGTGCCGACCGAGGTTATAAAGGCCATGACCGGGCCGAACAGGCTGCGCATCCACGCCACCCGCAGCTCGCCTTGCAGCAGGTCTAAGCTGCGGCCCTCGAATTTGCCCACTTCCCGCTGTTCCTGGGCAAATGCCTTGACTACGCGTACCCCTGGGATGGTGTCGGCCAGCAGGGCACTAAGACTCGCCCAGCGCCGCCACAATGGCCGGTAGATGGCGTGCAGCTTGCGGCCAAAGCGCAGCGTCGCCCACACGAGTAGGGGTGTCGGTAGCAACACGAGGGCCGCTAGCCCAGGATTGAGCGCAAAGAGGATGATGCAAATGATGACCAAGGTGAGCACATCGCGGATGGCCTCTTGTAGGCCGTCGCTGATAAAATCCTGCAAGCGGCCCACGTCTTGGGTGACGCTGGCCATAATGCGTCCGGTCTCGTTTTTGTTGTAATAACTAAGCGACAGCGCGTGGAGGTGGGTGTACACCTCGTTGCGCAGGCCGTAGGTGACGCGCTGGCCGATGCGAGCCATGATATAGCTGCGCAGGCCCGACAAGCCGCTGACGGTGAGGTTCATCGCTATCAACAAGCCCACCAGCCAGGCCAGCGCCGCGACGGGTTCGTCCGCGGACACCGGCAAAAGAGCCAGCAGGTCAAAGCTCGTCCCTGCGCTCATAGACGCAGCGGCCCCGACATTCAAGACATCGTCGATGAGAACGCCCAGCAGCAGCGGCTGGCCTAGGCCAATGGTCGTGGCCACCACCATGAGCAGCAGGCTCAGGGTAATGAGTTTCCAATGCGGCTTGGCATAGCCCAACAGCCGGAACAGCAGCTTGCCCTTTTCTAGACAGGCCGGGCATACGCCATAGTGGCGCGGAATGACCTGGCCGCAGCGGTCGCAGCGCTTGCGTCCGGCCCGCGCTCCGGCCAACCGCCCGTGGAGCATTTGGCCATCGGGTTCGGTCGGTTGGGCTTGCTTGACCAAGCGCTCGACTTGATTGGGCAGTTCGGATAGCGCGGGCACCAAGCTCTTGGAGAATACGGCCATGGTCGCGCCCTGTTCCTCGGTGCGCACCTTGAGGGCCGCGGTGCCCCAATCCTCGCGCACCTCCACGCCCTTTATTTCGTTAAGCGGCAAGCAGACCACATCGGGCGGTCCACCGCTGTCGGGGCTGAAGGCCACTAGATGGTCGGCGGTGGCCATGAGCCACGCCTCGCCGTACTGGCCGTCGAGCTTAATATCCGTGGTTACTGCTAGGCGGAATTCTTCGTCGGGGCCTACTAGCTCGGCTAGTTCGCGCCGCACCTGCGCTGGTACGGTAGCGCGAAAAGGAGGCGCTGCGCGTTCTGCTGTATTGCGTTCAAGCTCCGTCATGTTTGCCCCTTACCTACGCGACGCGTACGTTTATTAGCCCCTAAGGTGTCCACAAGGGCGGCAAGGCGGATAGGTCTCTCGTTCCTATTTTATCCAACCTTGCCAAAGAGGATAGTTCCGCGCTTGCCGCCCCAATACCCAAGCCCCGCATTTTACCGGACACAAAGGTTCCCCCGAAAGGATTTCATGCGTTGACCGGGCTGTGCGACGTGCGCACCACGCGCTTGCACCACAGCGCCAGATCGTCCAACAGCGAATAGAGCGTCGGGGCCAGCATCAGGGTTAGCAACGTCGAGGTGGCCAAGCCGCTGGCGACGACCAAGCCCACCGGCCCCCAGCGACGGGCAAAGCCCTCGGACGTGCCATAGACCATCGGCAGCACGATCGGCATCAGGTTGAGGATGGTGGTAAAGGCGGTCATCAGGATGGGCCGGAGCCGGTGCTGGCCGCCGAGGCAGATCGCCTCGCGCCGCGACAGCCCGCTCGCCCGCAGATGATTTATATGGGCGATCAGCACGATGCCGTTGTTGACGACGATGCCGAAGAGGATCAAAAGCCCCAAGGCACCGTTGTTGTCAAAGGGTACGTCGAGGACATATAGCCCCAAGGCCACGCCGATGAGGGAGAAGGGAATGGCGAAGATGATGACGAAGGGATGGATCAGGGATTCGAAGAGCGAGGCCATGATGAGGTAGATCAGCAGGATGGCGAAAATAGCGGTGAAGTTGTTGTCGCTGGCCTCCTCCCGTTCCCAGCGCGCCGCCCGACCCAAATCCCAAGTATAGCCAGGGGGTAGCTGCATCCCTTCCATCATCTGGGTGATCGGCTCGGTCAATCTGCGAGCGGCGCTGCGGTCTTCGGTGTTGGCGAAAACGGTGACGTTGAGCATCCGATTCTCGCGCCTGAGATCGCGAGGGCCGCGGCCAAGCTGGAAGTCGGCCAACGACGCGAGTTGGACCGCGTTGCCGTCGCGGGTTTCGTAGCGGCTGTTTTTGAGTTGATCGAGAGTGGCGCGGTCGCCCTCGTTGAGCTGCATGACGATGTCGATTTCGCGGTCGTCGCTTTTGAACCCGCTGGTGCGGCGGGTGCCCAAGGCCGAGGAAATGCCCTGGGCGACCTCGCGCGGCGACAGCCCATAGCCGAGTGCCTGTGCGCGGTTGATTTCGACGCGAACTTCATCTTCGCCGTCTTCGAGGCTGCTATCGACGTCTTGGACTCCGGGTAGCTGTTCGAGACCGGCTTTGACGTCTTCCATTAGCACGGCTAGGACTTCGGGGTCGCGGCCGTGAAGCTGGACTTCGACGCCGAGTTGGTTGCCGGTCCAACTGCGCGAGCGGCCCATTTTGTACGTGTATCCCACCTTCTCTGGCAGCAACTCCTTGACGGCGTTGCCCGCCTCCATGGACGAGAGCCGGCCCTCGTCGGCATCGACGAGATAGGCGCGAATACTGCCTCGGCGCTGGCTGAATCTCGTCATGAGTGATTGAATGTCGAGCGAATCCTTTTTCGCTAGCAGGATTTTTTCTATTTGATAGAAATGCTCGCGGACCTCTTCGAGGCTATAGCTGCGGTCGATGACCACCGTCATATCCACCCGGCGCTCTGGGGTCCAGGGGGTGCCGCGCTGCTCGATCTGGTCGTAGAGGTAATAGCCGGTGCCGGTCAGCATCACCGTGGCGAGCAGGGCGACCCAGCGGTGGTCGAGCGTCCAGTTGAGCAAGCGGCCATACGAGGAGCGCAGACCGTGGCGGGAGCAGTACCAACCGAGCGCGGCCCCGGCCAGCGCCATGAGCGCGCAGCCGAGGATGGTCTGCCATTGCATTCCACCGATTGAGGTAGCGATCAGCCCGGACCAGCGTTCCCACCAAGCCTGCAAGCCGCTCCAGCCAAGGTCGCTAATCTGCCAATAGGCAATGCCCACCACGACGGCGACGACCAGCAGCTTGAGCCAGCGGTCGAAGCGCTCGACCCCAGCGCGTAGTAGCCGCGAGGACACCAGCGGAATCAGCGACAACGAGACGATCATCGACACCATCACGGCGAGGCAAATCGCGATTCCGGCGTCCTTCATCCACATGGCCGAGCGGCCATCGGTGAGGAAGAAGAAGGGCACGAAAACGCAGATCGTCGTCAGCGCCGAGGCTAGCACTGCCATGCCGACTTCGCGGCTGCCGGCGTGGGCGGCCTCATCGGCGTCGAGCCCGTCTTCTTGGCGGCGGCGGAAAATGCTTTCTAGCACCACCACTGCCGGATCGACCAACATCCCCACCGCCAGCATCAGCCCCATCATTGAGACCATGTTGAGGGTAATGGTCGATTCAAAGACCTCGCGGGCGACGTACATGCCGATAAAGACGCACAGGGCCGAGGTGGGGATGGCGAGGGCGATGACGATGGTCGAGCGGATGTTGCGCAGAAATACGAAGATGATAGTCATCGCCAAAAATGCGCCGAGCAGTGCTGAGTTGAAGAGCGTACCGGCTTCTTTGAGTACGGCCTCGGCGCGATTGCGGTCGATGAAGACTCCGAGTTCGCCATCGTATTCGTCCTCAATCGCCTGCAACTCAGCGACGACGGCCTCGCCGACATCGACGACATTGGCGGTGGAGGCTTTGAAAATTTCTAGCTCCAGCGCGTCGGTGCCGTTGAGCCGCTCGTAGCGGCGCTTTTCGGGGTAGCCGTAGTTGATCTCGCCGATGTCACTGAGGCGGAACTGACCGCCCATAAGCGGCATGGAGGCAATGTCCTCGGCGCGGGTGAACTCACCAATGGCGCGGGCCATGTAGCGCTGGCCGCCGTCCATGACCCGACCCAGCGAGATGTTGGTGTTGTTCTCGTTGAGCTGCCAGCCGAGCGAGCCCAGCGATATGTTGTGGGTCTGCAAGCGCTCCTGGTCCAGCTCGACGATGAGTTGTTTTTCCTCAAAGTCGTCGATGACCACGTTGACGACGCCATTGATCCGCAACAGCCGTGGTTCAATGACCTTCTGGATCAGGTCGAGTAGGCGGTCGCCGTCGCCGCGCCACGCCAGGTTGGCGTCTATAATGGCGCGCTGGTCGGACTGCCAGCGGCGCAGGCTGACGCGATCGACGTCTGAGGGCAGGAGGGCGCGGGCTTGGTCGAGTTTTTCGCGCATCTCCATGTTGGCCAAGTCCATGTCGGTGCCGGATTTGAAGTCCACCCGCACCTCGCCCTGATTGCGCCCTGAACTCGAACTAATGCGGTCGATGTTGTTGAGCGTGCCCAGCGTCTGCTCCAGCGGCAGGATCACCAAGCGCTCAATTTCTTCGGGGGAAGAGTTGTTGTACTGGACGCGGGCCGTGATCCCGGAAGAGGAAATGCTCGGCAACTGCTCTATGGGCAGGCGGTCTAAGGCGACGACGCCCACCACCAAAGCGCAGATGGTAAGCATCAGGGTGGTCACGGGCCGCTTGAGCGAAAATTCAGATAGGTTCATAACCAACCTCCTAAGCGCTGCGATCCATCAGGGTATAAACCACGGGAATGAGCACTAGAGTCAGCAGGGTGGATACCAGAAGTCCGCCGATGACGGTAATGGCCATGGGCGCGCGGATCTCGGCCCCTTCGCCCAGCCCCAAGGCCATAGGCAACAGCCCGAGGACGGTAGTCGAGGTCGTCATCAGAATGGGCCGGAAGCGCACCTCGCCAGCGCGCAGCACCGCGGCGAATTTTTCCATCCCTTCGTCGCGGCGCAGACGGTTGATGTAATCGACGAGGACGATGGCGTTGTTGACGACAATGCCGGCGAGCATGATTAGGCCAATGAGCACGACCACGCTGATGGTGGTCCCCGTCGCGAGTAGGCCGAGGGCGCTGCCGATCAGTCCCAAGGGAATGGTGAACATGATGACCAGCGGGTGCAACAGCGATTCAAATTGCGAGGCCATCACCAGATAGACCAAGAACACGGCCAACAGCAGGGCGAATTTCATGCTGTCAAAGGAGCGGACCATTTCCTCGTTCTGGCCGCCGATCGACACGGTGAAGCCCTCGGGTAGGGGCAAGTCGGCGAGGGTGGCTTCGATCTCCTCTGCTACGCCGCCGAGGTCGCGCCCGTCGAGGTTGGCCGAGATGACGGCGACGCGCTCTTGGTCGAGGCGGCGGATCTCGGCGGGGCCATCAACAGCTCGCACGTCGGCGACCGATTCGAGTGCGACCGGCACGGGGTAGGAAGCTGGGCTGACGACCATCTGCTTGAGGTCGGCGACGGTCTGGCGTTCCTCGTCGAGCGCGCGGACCCGGATATCGACCTTGCGGTCGCGGCGCGCCAACTCGGTGGCGACGTCGCCTTGTAGCTTGTTGCGCAATAGTTCGCCGATATTCTGCACGGTGGTGCCCAACTCGGCGACGCGCCGGCGATCGAAGAAGATCTGGACTTCGGGTTGGCCGCCGGCCGTGCTCGAGCGGATGTCGGTCAGTCCGGGAATGGCGTGCATGCGCTCGACCGCTTCGTCGGCCAATAGATCGAGGGTGCTCAGACCGTAGCCGCGGATTTCCACCTCCACCGGGGTGCGGAAGGAAAAATAAGCGGGCCGCGAGAATTTGAATTTCAGTTCGGGGATGTCCCCGAGAAGGCCGCGCACTGTTTCGATAGCTGCCTCTTCGCTGACCTCCGGTGCGAGCCGCACGTGGAGGTGGGCGGTGTGCTCCTTTTTGTCCGCGGCCGTGCCGCCGGCCTGAGCGCTGCTGCCGACGAGGGCAAAGACCGAGGCAATGCCATCGAGACCGCGCACCTGTCCATCAATGGCGGCGACTTGGACCGCGGTCTGCTCCAGCGGGGTGCCAGCGCGCCATTCCAGATCGACGAGGAATTCGCCTTGGCTCATCTCCGGGATCAGCTCCAGCCCTAGGCCGCGCGACCGTTCGAGTACTAAGGCCCCTATCGCGATAAAGATGGCGAGGACGATCAGGCGGCGGCGCAGCGCCCAACTCAAAAGGAGCGGATACGCTTTGTTGAGCGCGTTGAAGATGAGGTCAAAGAGCCAGTACAGTGGAAAGAGCAGGGTGGAGAAGACGCGGCCAGCACCGCGAGCTATGGCGCGGATCAGGCGGATGAGAAACGCAGGGCCTTGGAGGCCGCGTTTGGGGCCGATCTCTTCCCGCTCGGCAATCATGCTTTCGAGACTCAGCGACGAGAGCATGGGGATCAACATCAAGGCGACCACGAGGGAGGCGACCAGCGAATAGGTGACGGTCAGGGCCTGATCTCGGAAGAGCTGGCCAGCGACGCCCTCGACGAAGACGATGGGCAAAAACACGCAGATGGTGGTGGTGGTGGCGGCGATGACGGCGCGGCTGACCTCACTGGCACCGCGCACGGCCGCAGCCAAGACGTTAAGCCCTTGGTCGCGGTAGCGCTGCACGCTTTCCAAGACCACAATGGAGTTGTCAACCAGCATCCCGACCCCCAAAGCCAGCCCACCCAGCGACATGATGTTGAGGCTTACGTCCGAGCCGAACATTAGGAAAAAGGTCGCCACCACGGAGAGGGGAATCGAGAGGCTGATGATGGCCGTGCTTTTGAGGTCGCGGAGGAAGAGGAAGAGCACGACGACGGCGAGAATGCCACCAATGATGGCGGTATTGAGCACCTCGTCAACGGCCTCCTGGATAAAGGTGGCTTGGTTGAAGACCACTTCCATGCCGCTGTCTTGGAGCAGCGTGGCATTCTCGGCGAGAAATTCGTCCAAGCGCTCTTGGACCGCGGCGCTGACTTGGACGGTGTTGGCGTCGCCTTCCTTGAAGACCGAGACTTCAACGCCCTCGCGGCCGTTGATGCGGGTGACGAGGTCGCGCTCGCGGTGGCCGCGAAAAACGCGACCCACGTCCTTGAGCTTGATCGGCGCGCGGTCGATCTGACCGATGACGATTTCGCCGATCTCGTCGATACCTTGGAACTCGTTGAGGGTGCGGACGAGGAACTCGGCCTCGCCATCCTTGAGCATTCCGCCGGTTAGGTTGACGTTTTCCGCGGCGAGGCGGCTGGTGACTTGATTGATGGAGATGCCGAGGTAAGCGAGGCGCTGGGCTTCGACTTCGACTTGGATCTCTTCTTCGAGGCCGCCGTTGATGCGGACGGCGGCTACACCTTCGAGGCTTTCGAGGTCGGGGCGCAGCCGCTCTTCGGCGACGCGCCGCATCTCCATCAGGTTCAAATTGCCGTAAAACGCCAAGCGCATTATGGGGTCGAGCGAGGGATCGAAGCGCAAGAGGATGGGCTTGCTGGCGTCGCGCGGCAGGTTGGACAAATCGAGCTTTTCGCGGATGTCGAGCGAGGCAAAGTCCATGTTAGTGCCCCAGCCGAATTCGACGACTACATCGGAGATGCCCGGCCGCGAAATCGACGAGACGCGGACCACGTTGCTGACCACGCCGACCAAGCCTTCGACCGGCTCGGAAATGAGGCGCTCGATTTCGAGGGGAGCTACGCCCTCGTATTCGGTGCGGACGGTGATGGTGGGATAGGTGATGTCCGGGAGGAGGTTGACGGCTAGACGCGAAAAACCTACGCCGCCAAAGGCGATAATCGCCACCATCAGCATTGCCACCGTGACGCGGCGGCGAGTGGAAAATTCGACTAGTTTCACTGGCCTCTACCTCTACCTTCGCCCCTACCTCTACCTTCACCCCTACCTTGCCCGCGCCCGCCGCCCTGCTCGCGCATTGCGCGCAGAACTTGGCGCAAGCTGTCGGGCAGAGGCTTGCCTTGGCGGCGGTACTCGGCGATGACTTGGCGCAAGCTGTCGGACAGGCCGCCTCCCTGCCAGCCGCCCCTAGCCCCGGGTGGACCGAAGCCTCCTCCTCGGGATTCAGCAGATTCTGAACTGGCCAATTCTTCCGCAGTCGGTAGGCCCTCGCCGGCCAGCCGCACGGCAGCACCGTCTTTGAGGCCCTCGTGGCCAACGGTCACTACTTGGTCGCCTTCTTTGAGGCCGGAGACGATCTCGACTTGATCGTCCTCGACAAAGCCCAACTCGACGGCGACCCGGCGCACCGTGCCGTCCTCGATGAGGAAGACGTCGTCCTCGTCGGTTTCGAGGATCAGCGCCTTCTTGGGGACGATCAGGGTCTGGGGCCGCCGCTCGGTAATAATGCGCACCGTGGCGAACATCCCCGGTTTGAGTAAGCCGTCACTGGCGACTTCGAGGGTGACCTTGACGGTGCCGCTGGCGGGATCGACCTCTGGACTAATCATGCGGATGCGGCCGTGGAAGCTCGTGTCCGGCAGAGCCTCGACCGCAATAGTGGCCTCTTGGCCGGGGTGCAACTGGTACATGCGCTGCTCAGGCGCGAAGATGCGCACCAACAGCGGATCGCGGTCGGCGATGACAAAGACTTCTTGATTGCCGCGCACTAAGTCGCCTACTTCGACCAACCGCTGGGTGACGACGCCAGCAATCGGCGCGGTAACATCCGCGTACGCGAGGTTAAGCTGGGCTTCTTCGAGGGATATCTTGGCGTTGTCCAAGCGGAGGTGGGCCGTATCGTATTCGGATTGGCTGACCATGCTGCGCTCGTATAGCGTCTTGATGCGGTCGTAGTTGGTGCTGGCGTCGTCAAAAGCCTGTTCGGCTTGGCGCAAGTTGAGGCTCAATTCATCCTTGTTGAGGCGGACCATCACTTGGCCTTGGCGCACTTGGTCCCCCTCTTCGGCTGCTAGCTCCTCAAGTAGGCCGGTCGTGCGTGCCAAGACGCTGACGCGGCGCTCGGCTTCGAGGCGGGAGTACGTCTCAATGTAGGCGCTCATGTCGCCGCGAGTGACCTTTTCGCCTTTGACCGGAATGGCTGCTGCTTCGCGTCCGCCCCAACCGCCACCGCCGCGTCGGGTACCCTGTGGTGCTTCTTCTTCCTCGCCACAGCCTAGCGCGAGTAGGAAGACGCTGCCGATGTACAGCGCATATTGGCGAGTTATCATCTGGAGCAGGTCCTAGTTGTATGTGTTTTGTCCACGGGGTTCCTTTCTTTGGCGTGTGTCGCTTAAGTTAGACGAGGCTGCGAGCCTTGTCAATAGAACTGACTGGTCAGTTCTGGTTAGCTGTATCACCTATTAGACCATCGATTGATTCTATTCATTCCCGTGCATTTTCATTTTTTGTGCCGCTGCCGTTTGTGCCAAGGTCCCCTGCTGAGGGACAGCCGCAAAGCGTCCCGTTCACTTTTGCAGGCTGTGGCCACAGCCCCTATAATTGGGCCGTGTGCAAAAGACTCAAATTGAAAAGGAGCAATATAATGGAACGGCTCCTCGTGGCCTTGGCGGCCCTTGCGCTGGCAGCCTGTGGCCGAGAACCCCCCGTTGACCTCATCCCCGCCAAAATCGTCGATGTGCGCGACTTTGGTGCCGATGGGGTGGCTGTCGTGCTCAAAGGCGACGAAGTGCCGCCGTTGCCCATCATTATCGGCCACTGCGAGGCGCGGGCGTTAGTCGCGGCCATGCGGGAAGAGGACTTTCCGCGCCCGCTGGCGTACGATCTGTTGGAAGCGATGCTGGAGAAGCTGCAAGGCGAGGTGCAGCACCTCGTCGTCCACAGCATCAAGGACAACACCTTTCACGCCAACTTGTACATTGAGACCGAAGCTGGCGAGTGGGTGCTCGACTGCCGACCCAGCGACGGCATGGTGCTGGTGACGCGCCTCGGAGTGCCCATCTACTTGCGGCCGCGGCTTTTTGAACCCAAAGACCTAAGTCCACAGGTATAACCAACTAACCGCGAGGAGGATGCCGTGGCCTATCGCGTCGGCCTCGTGGGCACGGGTGGCATCGCCCGCGCTCACGGCAAGGCCTGCCAGCAGATCGCCGAAGCCGAACTCGTCGCCATCTGCGACGTATCCGAAGAACAGCTAGCGCGTTACGGCGAGGAGTTTGGCGTTGCAGCGCGCTACACTGAGCTCGACGCCATGCTCCACGAGGCCGAGCTCGACATTGCCATTATCTGCACTTGGGGTGCCTTTCACGCCGAGACCGGGATTCAGATCTGCGATTCGAGGCGGGTAAAAGCCGTGCTCTGCGAAAAGCCCTTCACCCAAAACGCCGCCGAAGCAGCGGCCTTTGCTGAAGCCGGCAGGAAAAACCGCGTCCTCGTGGCCGAGGCGTTTAAGTTCCGCCATCACCCCATGCACTTGCGGGCCAAGGCCATGCTCGACGCCGGTGAGATCGGCGACTTGGTCGGCGTGCGGAGCACGTTTTGCACCAGTTCAGGGGCCTCTCTCCAAGAGCGCACGCCCGAGTCAAACTGGCGCTTCAACAAGGCCAAAGGCGGCGGTAGTATCTACGACTTGGCCTGTTACAACGTTCACCATGCGCGGTTCATATTTGGCGAGGAGCCGGAGCGGGTGTTTGCCGCGCAGCAGTTGGGCTTGGAAACCGACGATGCCGCGTCGATTGTGCTGGTCTTTTCCGAGGGCCGCACCGCGCAGATCTCCGTGGGTTTTAATACGTTCAGCTCGCAGTACGCGGAAATTTCCGGGCATCGCGGGATGCTGCGGCTAGACCAAGTGTGGAACAACGAGAATCGGGCCGTGACCATCGAGCATCGCACGCCGAGCGGGGTGGAGGTCGTCGAAATCCCGCCCTGCTTTCAGTTTGCCTTGCAGTTGCAGCACCTGTGCGAGTGCTTGGCCGAGGGGCGGGAGCATCGGATCACGCCGGAGCACAGCGTCGCGCAGATGCGGGTGTTGGACGCGGTGAAGGAGTCTATGGAGACGGGACGGGCAGTGGAATTGTCCAATAGTTAGCAAAGAGGAGGTAGTGCGTGAAAGTTGGAATAATTGGGCACACGGGCTGCGGCAACTACGGTCACTATCTCGACATGGCATTCGTCGGGGTAGAAGGCGCGGAGATCGTGGCGCTGGCCGACCCCGACGAGGTGGGACGCCAAGCCGCTGTTGCCAAGACCGGATCCCCCAAGGGATACGCCGATTACGTGCAGATGCTAGAGGAGGAGCAGCCGGATATTGCGGTGGTGGCGTCGCGGGAGATCGGCGATCACTTGGCGTTGGTGCTCAATTGCGTGGAGCGTGGAGCGCATGTGTACCTCGAAAAGCCGGTGGCTGCTTCGGTTGCCGAAGTGGACCAAATGACCGCAGCGCGCGATAAGGCCGGAGTAACGGTGGTGGTGGCGCATCCGTGGCGGGGGCATCCGCCGATCCAGCGGGTGGCGATCCCGGCGATTAAGGCGGGGAAGATCGGCCAACCGAGGCTCTGCCGGATCTATGGAATGGGCGGCGCGCACGGCGGCGATCAACTGTTTTTGGACTTGTATCCGCACTTCTTTGACTTTCTCTGGCAAGCGTTTGGTGCGCCGCTGTGGTGTCATGCGCATCTGACTCAGGATGGACGGAACGCGACGTCGGCGGATCTACAGGAAGGTGTCGAAGGGATGGGCTTGGTCGCCGGAGATGGGATCAAGGCATACTACGAGTTTCCCGGAGGGGTCGCCGCTGATTTTGAGTCGTACCGGGGCGATGGGAAGGAGAATCCCTATCGCATCGACATTCACGGGACGGAAGGGACTTTGTCGCTGCCTGGGCCGATGGTCAATCTGCCGGACATTTACTACCATCCGCTGGTCAACCCCGGGCTGATTGACGACCCGCGCTGGGAGGTCGTGCCTTCGTCGCCGCCGCCGGACGAGCACAAGTGGCTCAACGCGCATCGCCGCATGGCGCGGTCCATGATCGACATGATTGAGGGCAAGGAACCAGAGTGGGAGCTAGTAGAGCTGGAGAACGCGCGGCTCTATCTAGAAATGGCGATGATGGCCCATGCCTCGCATATGGCCGGAGCGCGGGTAGGACTGCCGCTGGAGAGCACGGCGAATCCGTTCGACGAGTGGAAGTGATGGAGGCCTGAATTGGCGGAGCGCACAGATAGACGCAAGCTGCCCATCGGCATTCAGACCTTCCGTGAGATTCGCGCGGAGAACTACTACTACGTAGATAAGACCGCTTACATTCGTCGGATGATGGACGAGGGCAAGCATTATTTTTTGTCGCGCCCGCGGCGCTTTGGCAAAAGCCTGTTTCTGGACACCTTGAAAGAACTGTTTGAGGGCAACGAGCCGCTGTTCGAGGGGTTGCACATCCACGACCGCTGGGACTGGTCGGTTCGCCATCCGGTGGTGCGCTTGAGCTTTGGCAGCGGCAATTTCAAAGAGCCGGGCTACCTGCAAGCGAACCTTCCAGAGCAATTGGCCGCCATCGAACGCCGGGCCGGGGTGGTCGTCGAGTCCGCGACGGCGTCGGGGCGTTTCGCCCATCTGCTGGAGGCACTGTACGACCAAGCCGGACAGCCGGTGGCAGTGCTGATTGACGAGTACGACAAGCCGATTCTGGACGCGCTCGAGGTGCCAGAGGTCGCACGCGCCAACCGCGACTTTCTGCGCGGCCTGTACGCGACGATCAAGGATAGCGACGCGCACATCAAGTTCACGTTTCTCACCGGGGTGAGCAAATTCTCCAAAGTTAGCCTGTTTTCCGGCCTCAACAATCTCAAGGACATCACGCTGGATCCTCGCTACTCAGCCATCTGCGGCTACACTGATGCGGATTTGGACGCGGTATTCGCGCCGGAACTTCCCGGTTTGGACCGGGACGAGATACGCCGCTGGTACAACGGTTATAGTTGGCTGGGAGAGGAGAAGGTGTACAACCCGTTCGACATCCTCTTGCTCTTCGACAGGCGTCGTTTCGGCGCGTGGTGGTTCGAGACGGGTACGCCGACGTTCTTGGTTGAGACGCTGATCTCGCGCGGAGTCGGTGCGTTGAGCTTGGACAACATGCTGGGCAGCGACGACTTGCTGTCAGCCTTCGACGTTGACCACATCGCCACCGAGGCCCTGCTGTTCCAGACCGGCTACCTCACCATTCGCCAAACCGAGCCACGCGGCGAGGAGCTGTACTATCGGCTGTCCTACCCCAACCAAGAGGTGCGCCAGAGCCTGAACCGGAGCCTACTGAACCACCTGACCGACAACCCATCCCAGCACACAGCGCACCGTGCCCGATTGTACGACCTGTTGCTGGTCAACGACTTCGTCAGTATGGAGAGCCTGTTCAAGGCGTTCTTCGCCAGCATTCCCTATCAGTGGCACTCCAACAATGACATAGCCCACTACGAAGGCTATTACGCCAGCGTGTTCTACTCCTACTTCGAGTCAGTGGGATTGGACATCGTCGTGGAGGACAGTAGCAGCCACGGTCGTCTGGACATGGCGGTGTTATTCAATGGCAACGTGTACCTATTTGAATTCAAAGTGGTGGAGTTGGTGCCCGAGGGCACGGCGATGGCGCAATTGAAGGAGCGGCGGTACGCCGACAAATACCGCGCTCGGGGCGAGCCGATTCACTTGATCGCAGTGGAGTTCAGCCGGGAGAGCCGTAACGTCGCGGCGTTTGAGGTGGAGAGTGTGCTTGGGCATTGAGTCTGAGCCGTCATCGGCACACCCGAGATGAAGTAAGGGAGCTTAAAAACACGGAGAAGTGTCATGTTTGTGGAGGACGCTTAGAGCCGACCATGGTAGTATGGTTGCCATCGCAACTAGGGCTTGTCCTCTGGCCTAGAGACCAACCACTCGATAGCAGCGATTTGGCCTTGGCGGGCGTAATCGGCCGCTTCGCCGAGAATGCGGGCGGCCTCCTGCGGAGCGTGAAAGCCCATGGAATTTTCCGCAGCGATGAAATCGAGCCGCCATTGCGCTTTGCGCTGCAAGGCTAGGGCCGCTGCTAAGTCATCGTCTTCGGCACCGGCTGCGCGAGCTGCGGCCATGGCGTCGAGTTGGTCCATGAGCGCGGCACCGGCTCGTTGCAGGAGGTCGAAATTGCGTTGCTGGATCGCGTCGGCGCGGGCGGCGAGTTCGGCTTCGGAGAAAGAGTGGCAAACCTGACAGGCGCGGTTGATGTTCAGCAGCGGGCTGCGCACCCAGTGATCGGAGATTTTGGCGGCTCCGTCGCGCATATAGGGCATGTGGCAGTCAGCGCAGGAGACGCCGCTGCGCGCGTGGATGCCTTGGCTCCATAGTTCAAATTCTGGGTGTTGTGCCTTGAGGACTTTCGCGCCCGTCTCTTTGTGGACGTAGTCGTAAAATTCGCTCCCATCGTCTAGGGTCATGGCGTCCCAAAACGCTTCCATTTCCTCTACCTTGAGCCCGTTGCCCCAGGGAAAAGTCAGTTTCGCCCCACTGCCGCAGTAGTATTCGACGTGGCACTGGCCGCAGGTGAACGAGCGCATCTCGTTGCGGCTCGCGCTGGCGTTGGGGTCGTAGGGGTGGTCGCGGTTTCCCCGCCGCCAGCGTTCCAGCGACGGCAGGTGTGGGACCGGAGCGTCGGACTCGGCCAGCATTTGGATGCCTTGGATAAACCCGGGCCGGGTGATGCGCAACTGCATGGTCGCCGGGTCGTGGCAATCGACGCACGATACCGGGTGGGCGTGTCCGGTGTCGTGCAGCATCTGGTTTAGCTCGCGATAGGAATAGGCGTAGGATTGCTCAAAGCCCGCAATGGCGTCGCCGTCGCCAAGCTGCCGGTAGAGAGGCATGATAGAGGCGTGGCAGTGCAGGCAGGAGCCAGATTGGGGCTTGGATTGTCTCTCGGTTTGCTCTTGGTCGTAGAGCATGTAGGCGTGGCCGCGCCGGTCGCGGTAGTCGAGTGAGAACGCGTAGCCGAGGAACATCCGCCGGAGCCAGGGGTCGCGTTCGATTTTCTGCGCGGGCAGGGCCTCGCTGCCGCCGTGTCCGCCGAAGCGCGTGCGAGTCGCCTCGGCCGTGCGCTTGTAGCTGTCGTATTGCCGCGGCCAGTTGATGCCCCAATGGGTCGGGTCGGTGTCGTCCTCTCCGACTTCGACGAGGCGCACCGGGCCGCGTCGCGCTTCGGCCTTGCGTTCGTATATGTTGACCAACAGCCCGGTGACGAGCGCGCTGGCTAGGGCTACTAAGGCCAAAAGGACGATGGCTTTATAGGGTATCTTGCGAGACATAAGCTACTCGTCGTTATGGATGTCCTCTGCTCCGCCCAAGCCCACCCACTCTCCGTGGCCAGCCGTGCGGTGGCAGTGGATGCAGCGCACGGCTTTGGTGGCGACGATTTGGTGGACGAAGGCGCTGTGACACGCGAGGCAGTTTTGTTGTAAGATGCGACTGTTTTTCTCGTTAATAAAGATCGGCTCGGAGAAGTTTTGGAATGTAAAGGCTGTAGAGTGATTCCAGCCGTTTTCGGCCTTGGCCAGATACTTGCTGAAGAAACTGCGCGGCAGATGGCAATCGACGCAAGTGGCTACAGCGTGGTGACTGGATTTGCGATAGGAATCTAGCTGGGGCCGCATGATGTGGCAGTTGGCACACGCGTCTGGGTCCGTGCTGAAATAGGACAGCCCCTCTCCGTAGTGGAAGGTAAAGGCCCCCACCCCGATTAGAGCGGCCAGCCACAACAGGCCGAGCCGCAGGTAGAGACTTGTTGGACGCATGGATACTTTTTCTGCCGCCTTGTAGGTCGCTTGCCGAGCCGGTATCTTGGACTACAAAAGATAATACATGGACGGATGGGATGGACAGATGCGCTGGGTTTTTGCGTTGCTGATTGGCCTGTGGGCAGGGGGCGCGGTCGCTCAACCTCGGTACGTGGATGTGGCCACGGCGGCTGGCATTGCATTCGAGCACCGCAACGGGGCTGAGGGGCAGAAGCAGTTGCCCGAGACGATGGGGTCGGGCGTGGCCTTTTTTGACTATGATGACGACGGTTGGCTCGACCTGTATTGGGTCAATGTCGCGGGCCCGGCTGCGCTCTACCGCAACGAGAGCAATGGCCGTTTTGCCGAGCGAACGCAAGCGGCCAGCGTGGAAAATTCCGGGTGCGGCATGGGCGTGGTGGCTGCTGACTACGACAACGACGGCGATGCAGATCTGTACATCACCTGCTACGGCGCGAATATCCTCTATAGCAATCGCGGCGACGGTGGCTTTGCCGACGTTACGGCTACAACTGGCGTGGGCGACGAGGGCTTTGGCACGGGCGCGGCCTTTGGCGATTGGGATCTCGACGGCGATTTGGATCTGTACGTGGCCAATTATCTGGACTTCCGCGCCGACCCGGACCGCGCCTGCTTTCGCCAGGATAGCATCCGAGTCTATTGCGCGCCGTGGACCTATGCGCCCGAAGGGGATGCTTTCTACCGCAACGACGGCGACCGCTTCGCCGAGGTCGGCTCAGAAGTGGGGCTTGCGCCGGGCCAAGCAAGGGAGTTGGGCGCGGTTTTTTCCGATTGGGATCTGGATGGAGACTTGGACCTGTTCGCCGCGGGCGATGGCACGCCCAATTTGCTCTACCAAAACGAGGGCGGCCACTTCGCGGAAATGGGTTTGATCGCCGGAGTTTCCTACAATAGCCAAGGTCAATCCGAAGCTGGTATGGGTGTGGCCGCGGGCGATTACGACAACGACGGGGCCTTTGATTTTTTTGTGACCAATTTCTACTTGGAGACCAATACCTTGTATCGCAACGAGGGCGAGGGGTTTTTTAGCGACCGGACTACGGACGCCAAATTGGGCAAGCCCTCGCTGGCGTACCTATCTTGGGGCACGGCTTTCTTCGACTGGGATCTGGACGGAGATGAGGATCTCTTCGTGGCCAATGGCCACATCGACGACAACGTAGAGCTTTTCGCCGAGACCACGTACGCGCAGCCCAATCAGTTGTTCAGAAACGACGGCGCGGCTGGATTTGCCGAGGTCAGCGCCGCGGCCGGGCTTGGTGCTGTGCAGTCGAGCCGAGGGGTGGCCTTGGGCGATTGCGACAACGACGGCGACCTCGATATTGCGGTATCCCACATCAATGCGCGTCCCTCGCTTTTGCGCAACGACATGGGCGGCGAGCGCAACTACCTGGCCGTCCGCACGGTAGGCGTGGAGAGCAACCGCGACGGCGTCGGCGCGCGCATCCGCGTGCGCACCGGGCCTCGGGTGCAAATGCGGGAGGTGCGTCGCGGCGGCAGCTATCTGTCGAGCCACGACCCGCGCGTCTTTTTTGGTCTCGGCACCAGCGCGCAGGCCGACGAAGTGGAGATTCGCTGGCCTAGCGGCAAGGTGCAGCGGTTTGAGGGGGTGCTGGCCGGGCAGGTGTTGATCGCGGAGGAGCCGCGATGATTAGGGCTTTGTGCCTAGCGTTGCTGCTCATCGGCTGCCAAGAGCCGGAGCCGCCCTCGGCTACCGGGCGCGCGTATTTCCAGCAGGGGCTTGAACACGCCCAAGGCGGGCGTTTCCACGCAGCCATTGCCGCCTACAAGCAAGCGGCCGCACAGATGCCCGACGCGCCCCAAGTCCACTACAATCTGGCCAATGCCTACTTTTTGACCGATGCCCTCGACCAAGCCGAGGCCGCGTACCAAAAGGCCATAGCACTCAAGCCGGATTACGCGGACGCGTACTACCAACTCGGCGCTGTGTACATTCGTCAAAAGAAGTACGAGGCGGCCTACGAGCCACTCCGCCAGGCATTGGAAAGCGACCCTAGACACATTTCCGCATACAATGCCTTGGGCCTGCTGCACATCCGGCAGGGCGCATATCAAGAGGCCGCAGACCTGTACGAGCGCGCCTTGCAGGTAGATTCGACGCACTATGAGCTTTGGTACCATCTCGGCCAAGTCCACGTCAAGCGCGGCGAGCGCGAGGCAGCGAAAACGGCGTTTGCCCAGGCGATTGGCACGGACACGACCCAAGCGGGCGCGTACGCGGGTTTGGGTGCTTTGTATGTGGAGGAGCAGCGCTACGAGGAGGCCGAGGATCTTTTGCTGCGGGCCGTTGCGCTGCGCCCGTTTTGGGCGCGTCCGCACTACGACTTGGGGCAGGCCTATATGCGCTTAGGCGAGCGGGAAAAGGGCCGCGAGGTATTGGAGCGATTTGCGCGCCTCGAAGAAAAGGAAAAGATGATCAAGAGCTTGGAGTTTACGCTCTTGAGCGAGGCCGAGGACGCGCGCCGCCACTACGACTTGGGAGTGCTCTACGGCCAGCGCCGCCAATTCGCCAAGGCCGCTGCGCGCTATCGCCGCGCCTTTGAACTCGACTCGACCTTTGCCGCGGCCTATGTAAACTTGGGCAACATCTATTTGCGCGGAGAGCAATTCGCCGCGGCCCAGCAGCTTTTTGCCCACGCGCTCGCCGCGGATTCGACCCACGCCAACGCGTACAATAGCCTCGGCAACCTGTACCTGATGCGCCGAGACTTTGCGGCCGCAGTAGCGGCGTTTGCCAGCGCGGTGAGCTTGGCTCCGGATGACCGGGGATTTAGGGAAAATTTGGACATCGCCCGGGGATTGGAGGCGGGGAAATGAGGGGCTTCTTACTATAAATTATTTAAAGTAAGGTATAGTACAAGCTATGTGGATTTGAGCAGATCGCGCTGACTGGCCGGTTGCGTACAGGCGAGTAGGTGGTAGTGCAGAAAGAGGATTAGGCGGTGGCCAGTTCTTTCATTGCTGCGACGAACGCATCCAGCTCATAGGGTATTGTGTATATGTTCGGACAGATGCGGACTGCTCCGGGATAACCCGGCGGCACGGTGAAGATCTTGTATTTGTCGTACAGGGCGTTGGTAACATCCGCGGGGTCTTGCCCCTTGATGCCAACGGTGGAAATGGCGCACGAGCGATGGGGCTCGCGGGGCGTGTGGACGACGATGTTGGGCACGTCGATCAGGCGATCGACCCAGTAGTTTTTGATGTAGCGCAAGCGCGCTTCTTTGCGCTCTAAGCCGATGGTTTGGTTAAAGCGGATGGCCTCGGCCAAGGCCAGTTGCAAGTAAGCCGGATACGTGCCGATGTGGGCGAACTTGTGGATCGAGTCGGAGGCGTACCCAGCGTCGCCGAACAACGGCCACACCTTGTCGATGTTTTCTTTTTTGATGTACAGGATGCCCGTGCCCAGCGGTGCCAACATCCACTTGTGCAGACTCGCTCCGTAGTAATCGCAGTGTAGGTCGGGGATTTTGTCGGCTAGATGGGCAAAGGAGTGGGCACCATCGACGATGACTTCCACCCCCTGCTCGTGGGCCATGTCGCAGATTTCGCGCACGGGCAGCACTTGGCCAGTTAAATAGACGATGTGGGAGACGAGGATCACTTTGGTGCGCGGCGCGATGGCCTTTTTGTAGGCCGCGACGATCTCGTCATTGTCCATGGAGGTGATGGGCAAGTCGAGCACTTTGTTGACTATGCCCTCGCGGGCGGCGCGCTGCTCAAACGCGACCTTCATGCTGCCGTATTCGTAGGTTCCCCACAGGGCCTGGTCCCCGGGTTGCAGCTTCAGGCCCATGATGACGATGTTGAGCGATTCGGTCGTGTTGCGCGTCAGGAGGATTTCTTCGTCCGAGCAACCGGCAAAGCGCGCTAGCAATTGATGCATCTCGCGGGTGTCGTCCACCAGTTGTCGCCGCATGTAAAACGAGGGGATTTCGTTGATGGCGCGGGCGTTTTTGCACACCTCATCGACCCCGGCTTCTGGCTGCGGACTGAAATAGCCGTTCTCAAAGTTGATAAACTGGGGCGACAAATTGAACGCCCCGCGCACGCTGTACCAGAATTGTTCGTCTAATGCACTGGCCTCTGGCAAGGCTGGGCCGAGGCGTTCAGTGGCCGCGTGGACCTTTTGCAGGCTGTCAGAGGCCCATATAGATGCCGCGGCTGCGCCGAGCGTGAGGTTGCCGGCCTTTTTAAAAAAGTCCCTTCTCGAATCTGTCATTTCCGTGCTCTGTGTGTTGTGATTAGTCATGGGTAGAAGCTAAGGGGCCAAAAGCCGCGTGGCGGCGTCTTCAGGGCTGAGGTGGGGGATGGAGCGGTTGAGGAAGGTTTCGAGCAGTTGGGCCGGCGTTAGGTCGGTGGTGTCAATGGCGAATTTGCGGCGGATCCAAGAGGCCCGCACCTCTTGCTCGAAGCGATCTAGTATTTCTGGAACGTCTGCGGCGGGGACCAATGAGTGCGGGTGTGGGGCTGCGGCCATGCGGGCGCGGATTGTGTCGGGCGCAGCGTACAGGTGGACGAGCATAGTGTCGTCGGGCATGTCTGGCTCGTATTCGCGGATGTCGATGTCGATGCCTGGGTAGTAGTATTGGGGGCCGTACACCTTTTCCTCGATGTGGAAGCCGCCCAACAAGATGTCTCGGTAGCGGTGCAGCAAGCGCACGTGATAGACGATCTGGAACCGCTGGAAGCGCTCCTTGATGGCCGGCAGCATGGCCAGCATGGCTAGCTGCTCCTCGTCGCTGAGGTGATAGGCATCGGGGATGGTAAAATGATCGTCGAGATGGTGGCTAATTCCGCGACTCAGCCCCCATTGATGCACCTGATCGACGAGGGTGCTGACGCCCGAGTATTCGCAGCCGACGGCAATGACGCGCATGAGCATATCCTTTGGAATGTCGTGAGGTGAACTGAACACTATACTGGCCCCACAATCCTCTGTCAAATTTGTCGCCGAAGAACGAGCATAGGAGTAATCGGCACTGTATATTGGCAATTATCTTAATACACGACAGTTTACGCATGGGCATCGAGGAATAAGATGTTTCGACTCCGCTTCGCTCTGCTGTCGTGTACTTAGCTTTGGCATTCAACTTCTTAGAAAGGAAGCCTTATGGCAGATTTAAAAGTAGCGGTCATCGGCTGCGGCGGCCACGCCCAGTCGCACTTCCGCATGATTGCCGACGAGCCACGTCTGCGCTTGGTGGGCATTGCCGAGCTGGACGAGGAGCGGCGGCAAAAAAATCAGACCGAATGGGGGCCGGAACGCGCCTTTGCCGACTATCGAGAGATGCTCGATGTCTGCCAGCCGGATGTGGTACACGTGGTCACCATGCCCGGCCACTTGCTGCCCATCGTGCTCGATTGCTTGGAGCGCGGGCTGCACACCTCGGTGGAGAAAGCGCCGGGCATGACCGCGGCCGAGACTGCGCAAATGGCCGAGGCGGCCCAGCAGAGCGAGGGCAAGGCGCTGGTGTCTTTTAACCGGCGTTACTTTCCCCAGGTGCTAGCCGTGCGGCAGCGTATCCGGGCGGCTGGTGGCGCGGTGCATTGCGCTGCCACGTACAATAAGCCGGTGACCCTGTTGGGACCGGCAGCGCCCGATCCGGTAATATGCGACGCCATTCACCACGTCGATCTGCTGCGCTGGCTGGCTGGCCGCAGCGCCGAGGCAGCGGCCATTCCGGTGGAGGTGCAAGGGATGGTGCAAGACGGCGAGCGGTCTGGATGCCACCGCCACAACGCCGTGGTGCGTTTCGATACGGGTACCTTCGGCACTATGATGAGCCACTATGGCGTGGGCTACCGCATTCAGCGGGCCGAAGTACACGGCGAGGATTTGTCGGTCTATCTGGATATGACCCGGGGGCCGCGAGTGGAGGGCTATGACAAGGGGGAGCCTTTTACCGTAGAGGACGAGGAAATCGAAGCAATGGGCGGGGTCGGCTTCAACGAGGTGGTCCACTTTGTCGATTGTATTTTAGAGGATCGCACGCCGTGGTCGCACTTGGACGATGCCGTGCATACCATGCGCTTGTGCGAGGCCGTTCGCAGGGGGCATCAGGGGCTGTTGTAGAGATATTTAGATGAATATATCTCGCACCGGCAGGGTCCAGTTCGGCACTACTTCGCCGCCGTCGAGTACGTCGTCAATGGTCAGGATGCGGATGTCGCTCTGCGAGTAATACAAAGCGACCGTTTGGGTGCTTGGATTGACGACTACGACTAAGCGGGTGCCAGCATTGAGCCAATCGGCGATCTTGTCCTGGACCTCGGCGTGGGTATCGCCCGGTGAGATGACCTCGGCCGCTAAGTCGGGGGCACCGGGCCAGAAGCCCTCGGTTTGGCCTACCTCTTCGACCCGCTCGCGCCGGATGAAGGCCACGTCTGGGGCACGCACTACATCGGGATCTTCGGCCAGTTTGAAGCCGGTTTCGGCCGCATAGACAGCACCTAGGTTATGCGTCTTTACGTGTTGGAAAAGCGGCCCTGTCAAATTGAGCGCGATTCTGCCATGTTGGTGGCCGGCTGGACTCATTTTTACCAATTCTCCTCGAACCAGTTCATAGCGAAAGCCATCGTCCTTCATCTGCAACAACTCGTCGGCGGTGATCAAATCGGTAGTCGTCATGGGAATCTCCACAGGGCAGGTAGGGAAAGGAACCTCTTGGAAAAAAAGCAAAGGCCACTCCGAAGAGCGGCCTTTGAGCCGACAGCACGCTGCCGGCGGGTATCTACATAGAACTTACAGCGGAGGCGAACCACTTACAAGAATTATTCTTCTAGCTCTATGCTTGGTCGCCGGATTGCGCCCGCAAGAATCAAAATTCCCCTTCCTTATATATGAGTGGGGTTACGCAGTGTCCCTACTCGTCATATATGAGTGGGGTTACGTAGTGCCCCTACTCGTCGGCATCTAACAGGCTCCTGAAGGCTTCGAGAGTGGGAATCTGGATGGCCGCCCGATGCAACTGCTTGAGGCGCTGCACATCCTCGATGGCCTCAATGCGGCTGGCCAACTGTTGCACATCCTCCGGCTGAAAGCGCAGGGCCAACACGTCGAGGAGAAATTCTCGGCCCCCTTGCTCAAGGGCCTTCTCCGTAAAATGCTGCACTACCGACGATTCGTACATGGTTTCCTCCGAGATGATGGTCATTATGATCTCTGATTTATACACCAATCCGCTCAAAATAGCAAGATCGGCCAGATAACTCGCCTTGCGGGTCTCGTCCATCGGCACCGCTTGCGCTCGGTTGACACACTGGCGCAACCACGCCTCGGCATCCACCCCCGCAGGACGCTGCATCAACGGCGCAAACGGGATCAAGCCCGAATGGTCCCCCGCGAGAATGCGTTGACCGTCTAGCTCACTCAGCCGAATCACTTGGTATTGTACCAAGACGCGGTAGCCGTGCCGCTCTTGGATGTAGTGACGCGCACGCGGATCAGGCTATCGGTGCGGTGGGCTTCGACGGTGGGTTGTTCGGTGTCGATAACGTCGAGCACCTCAAGGTCGTCGTGCTGAAGGGCGAAGCGGGCGAAGTCGTGAGGGTAGGTGTGGATGAGGTGCTTGGCGATGGTATCAAATTCGGCCATGGCGGTCAATTAGGAATTGAGAATTAGGAATTAGAGCGTACCAAGCCGTCCGAACTGGAGGGGACGGTTAGGGCCATTCGTAATTTTTGCAATATCCATGCCAAGGCGGCAGCACAGCGGGGAGGACGGAGACGTGTGGGGTTCGATTGTATCGGATACAACCCATGAATGAGACCTTTATTGGGCATCGAAGTGGACACGGCGACGGCTAAAAAGCATACTTAAACGCTATTGAGACCTGAAATTGAATACTCTTCCGCCTTCAATATGCCCCTACTCCGCTACCTGTCGATCCTAGCCCTAGTCGCCTGTCAGGACCCTCCCAACGACCGCCAACCGCGCCCAACCGATGCGGCGCTCGCAAGTCGCCTGCATCAAGGCCCCTATGCCGCTGCCATAGAAGCCGCTAAACGCGCTGTAGAACACGATCCCAATTCTGCGGTAGCCCACCGCAATCTAGCCGACGCATACACACGCGACAGCAAGATGACCGAGGCCCTAGCAGCCTACGAACAGGCCATCGCGCTGCAACCTGATTACGCCAAGGCGCGGACCGAATTGGCCATTGTGCTAACCCGCCTCAATCGCCATGCCGAGGCCCTCGCCCTGTTAGAGGAGGTCACGCGCGAGACCCCGGATTACGCTTGGGCGCAGATGGCGCTCGGGCTGCTGTATTTTCGCCAAGCCCAGTACGAGCAGGCCGTTGCCGCGTATGGCCGCGCCGTCGCCCTGCAAGACGACTACGGCGAGGCGTGGTACAACCTCGGCGAGGCCCATCTCAAGCTCAACGACTACGCCGCGGCCGAAGCGGCGTATGTCCGCGCTATAGTTGCCGATTCGACTGTGGCCAAGTACCACCACGGTCTCGGCACGGCCTTGTACAAGCGCCGCGAGTACGTTGCGGCTATCGTTGAGTTGCAGCGCGCCGTAGATCTCGATTCGCTCTTCGCGCGGGCCCGCTTTAGCCTCGGCAATGCCCTGTTGCGCAGTGGTCAGCAGGAAGAAGGACAACGCCAATTGGCCCTGTACAACGAACTGGAAAAGCAGGAAAAGCTCCTCATCGGCCTGCGTACTACCCTGATCCGAACGCCCGACAAGGCCGAGCTGTACCACAAGATAGGTGCGCTATACGGACAGCGCGGACAGTACGAAGAAGCGCGCCTGTACTATTTACAGGCCCTGGACCGCAACCCCAATTTTGCGCCCTCGTACCACAATTTGGGCAACCTGTATTTGCGCCGCCGTCAAGTGGCCGAGGCCATGTCCCTGTTCCGCCAAGCCCTACGCGCCGATTCTGCGTATGTGCTCGCACATCTCGCGCTTGGCAATGCGCTGATGATGCAAGAAGCATTCGCCCAAGCGTTGGCAAGCTATGAGCGGGGCTTGCGCTTTGAGCCGGACAATGCCCGCTTACAGCGCGGTGCGGCTCTGGCTCGCAAGTTCAACGCTGCAAGCCAAACGCAGGACTAGCCGTGGTTTTGCTACTCCTCGCATTGGTGGCAGCTAGTGTCAGCGCCCAGTCCGCCCCCCACTTTGTCGAGGTGACCCGTGCAGCCGGCATTGACTTCCGCTATGTAAACGGCGCGAGCGGCCGGAAGTACATGCCTGAAGCTATCGGCTCGGGCGCGGCGTTCTTCGACGCCGATGGCGACGGTTTCCTCGACCTGTACATCGTCAATGGCACGGCCCTGCCGGGCTATGACGGCCCGCCCGGCACCAATGCCCACTACCGAAACGAGGGCGACGGTACCTTCGCGGATGTCACGGAAGCGACGCGCACCGGCGATGCAGGGTACGGTATGGGGGCCGCGGTCGGCGACGTGGATAACGATGGTAGCCCCGATCTGTACGTGACCAACTACGGACCCAACGTCTTCTATCACAACGAGGGTCATGGCGGTACCTTTGCCGATGTGACGGACCGCACCGGCCTCGGCGATCCTGGTTGGGGATCGCATGCGGCCTTTGCCGACTACGACCGCGATGGCGACTTGGATCTCTACGTGGCCAATTACATGAAGTTCGATTTGGACGCGAACAAGGAGTGCTTTACGGGGACGGCGCGTTCCATTTGCGGCCCCCTCGCGTACCCCGGCCAGTCTGGAGTGCTCTATCGCAACGACGGCGATCTCGCGTTTGCCAATGCGACGCGCACGGCCGGCTTGTTCAGCAATGAGGGCCGGCAACTGGCCGCGGTGTTTGGCGACTGCGACGACGATGGTGACCCGGATCTATTCATTGCCAACGACCGGCAGCCCAATTTTCTCTTCCTCAACAACGGCGACGGCACCTTCGCGGAGCACGGCATCATCGCTGGGGTGGCGTACAACGAGGAGGGGTACGCTGAGTCCGCTATGGGCGCGGACTTCGGGGACTACGACAACGACGGTCGGCTCGACATTATCTTGGCCACCTTCCAATGGCTGCCCAATACGCTCTATCACAACGACGGCGGCGGCTTTTTCAGCGACCTGACGTTTGCCGCTCATCTCGGTGCGCCGAGCGTACCTTACTTGGGCATGGCCGCGATCTTTTTCGATAGCGACAACGACGGTTTCCTCGATGTCTTCATCACCAACGGCCATCTCGACGAAAATGTGCGCGAGTTCGATCCGGACACGACTTATCCGCAGCAAAACCAGCTATTCCGCAATCAGGGCGATGGCACCTTTGCCGACGTGAGCAATGCTAGCGGCCCGGGGATGCTCGTCGAGCGCGTCAGCCACGGTGCGGCTTTGGGCGATTACGACAACGACGGCGACGTCGATATCTTCGTGTCGGATTCGGACGCGCCCCACTGCACGTTGTTGCGCAACGACTACAGCGGTCATAATTATCTGATGGTCGAAGCTATAGGAACCCAAAGCAATCGCGACGGGCTCGGCACCAAAATCCGCGCCGTGGCGGGCGACCTCGTGCAAAAGCGCGAAATTCGTCGCAGCTACGGATACATGGGCAGCAGCGACGTGCGCCTAACGCTGGGTTTGGGCCGCCATGCCCAAGTAGATTCACTGCAAGTTTTTTGGCCCAGCGGCGCGGTGCAGATCCTCTTAAACGTGGCGGCCAATCAGCACATTGTCATTGAGGAAGTTACAAAAAAATAATGGAGAAATTTGTCGCATGAAGTTGAGAACAATCGTCCTGATCGCGCTCGTGGCTTGTGGGACAGAACCTGAGCCTACGTACGTCGCTCGCATCGGCGAAACCACCCTATCAAAGGAAGACTTTAAGGAGCGAGCGCAAAAGTTGATGGAAACGGGCTACAAGCACATCGAGGAGATGAATGCGGATGCCAAGCTAGCGCTGCTCAACGGCGTGATCGCCCGCGAGTTGTTGGTGCGCGAGGGGCTGCGCCGCGGCCTCGACCGCGAGCCGAGCATTGCCCGCGAAGTCGACCGCACCGAGCAAAGAACCGTGATGAACAAACTATACGAAGAAGAGGCCCTGCTCGGAGATTACACGTCAACCGAAGAGGAGTTGCGGGCTTTTGCCAAAGAGCGCGAATACGATGTCGAGGTTTTGAGCCAGCAGATCGTCTGCGCCACCGAGGAAGAGGCTCTAGAGGTACTAATGGCGCTGCAAGAAGGTTCTCCGTTTGAGTCGCTGGTGCCCATCTATTCGACGGAGACCATCCAGCGGCGCTTTGGCCCGGCCGGCCAGTTGGGGTGGTTCAAGATGGGCCACATGCTACCCGAGTTGATGGAACCGCTGCGGACCATGGACGAGGGCCAACTCTATCCGCATCCGGTGAAGACCCAAATAGGCTATCACGTCTTCCGACTCGACAAACGGCGGCACGTAGATTTTGTGGCCCAGCGCGAGTGGTTGCAAGAAAAAGCGCGCGTGCAAAAGCGGGCCGACGATATGGAACAATACATCCATCGCCTGCGCCGCGAATACGAGCTAGAGGCCCACGACGAGGGTTTAAAAGCCTTGACCGCGCCCGATGGCGAGGAGCAAGTGCTCTTTAGCTGGCGCGGCGGCCAACTGACCACGGCCGCGTACTGGGCCAACCTAGCAGCGAGTCACACCCGGCTCGACAGTGCCGCCCGCTACAAGGCGGCCGAGAACTTGGCGGGGGTGCAGATTATGATGGCGGAGGGCCGCAAGCTGCAATACGACCGCGACCCCGAGGTGCGCGAGCCGGTGGAGCAAAAGCGCGATGCGCTCATCGTCGAGTGGCTCTATCGCACCGAAGGCAGGGAGGTGGCGCGCCAGCAGCCCATCACCGAAGAGGACATTCGCGCGTACTACGATGCCAACGTCGAGATGTTTACCCGCACTGACGGCAAAGTTGCGGATCTATCCTTGGTCTATAACAGCGTCAAAACCCTGCTGAGGCAGCAGGCGGCAACTAAGGCCATGGACGCCTTTATCGCGCGGCTCCGCGAGCAGTACAGCGCGGATATTGAAATAAATACTGAAGCGCTCGCCGAGGTCAGCTTACAGGTCCTTACCCAACCCGGCGAAGACGCTGATGAAGGTGAATAGCTTAGCCGACGCAGGAGCTGAGTCGAGGTCTTCGCGGGTCCAGCGCAGCCCGACGTTGGTCGTCAGCGCATACCCCTGATAGGCCGATTGGTTGGCGATTTGGCCGGCCAGCACTAGCGTAGTGCCGTCTTCTATAAACCCCTCGGGCTGCTCGCCTAGATTGTTGGCGATCTCGTATTCGACGCCCGCGGTAAAGCTCATGTTGCGGTTGATCTCGCGGTCGGCCAGCAGCGAGAAAATCTCCGTTAGATCGGACGTTTGCAACGCGCCCTTGTCCGCCGGCACTCGATTGCTGTATAGCTGTTTCCAGTTCAGGGTCAAACCCCAAGAGCGCAGGTGGAGCGGGTACTGGGCCTTGTTGATCACGCCGAGGAAGCGCTGGTTGCTCAGCTCTTCAGCCGCCGCCCCTAATTGCGTGTATTGTTCGTGCTTGAACTTGGTGGTAAACGAGATGTAGCGGTCGTAGCGCACGTCTAAATACGTGGTGTTGACGAACGCATCGCGCGCCACGAGCTGGTCGCGGATAAAGCGCGCTTCCCCGAATGTGCCGGGCGTATCGACCCACAAAAAGACGTCTTCGGGAATGTCGTCTGCGACCTTGCGCGGATTGACAATCAGCCGCAATTGCAGATTGTAGCGCGGGAATTTTTCGCTCGCGGTCAAGAGTAGATAGGTGGTTGCGTTTTCGCGGGCGGTTTTCAGCAGACGCTCGTCGAGCCGGCCGGCCATGAGGTTTATGTCCGGCGCGATTTCAACGCCTACATACGCGTTGTATCCCCGGTGCCCGCGCTTGTAGGGGTAGTCTGCTTCGGAGTCGTCTTCAAAGCGGTCGATGACCCCGTTGTTGTTCATGTCCATGCCAAAGAGAAAGTCGGGAGGATCGACCTCAAAGCGCAGGAAAGGCTCGGCGTAGTCGGGTAGGCGGTTGAAGTTGCGATTGAAATCCGAGAGATCGTCGTTGTTTTCGTCGATTCCGGGAAAGACCGCGCTGTCGGTCAGTAGGCCTATCCCCTGGCGAGTGTTGACGCGCGGGCCGTGGTAGCGCCGGGTCCAGTCGGGCAATTCGTCTTGATCGTCGTTGTCATCGACGAATTCGTACACACTTTGTTGCTCGTTACCGTAGTACACTTCGCCCTCGGAGTTAGGGATAAAGGCTTGGGTCGAATATTCCGCGTCCATGCTAAAGGCCTCGGCGAAAACCGTCCACGGGTAGTGCCGCTTCTGCGCTGTCAAGTAAAAGGCTTCGGCGGTGTTGGTGGCTAGGGCTTGCTCGCGGATGAAGTTTTCGTTGGGGAAGCGGCGGTACTGGAAGTTCCGCACGTATTCTCCCCTCAAGTCAAAACCGGCAACGTCGTTGATTGACATGTCAAAGCCGAGTAGCCGGTTGCCAGTGGGCAGGCCGTAGCGAAAGGTGTGGAAGGCTTGGTTGGCGCCGTCCTTGACGTTGCCCGGTGCGCGCAGCACGGTCAGGAACACAGGTGCGCCGAGTTGGTTGGTCTGTTTGTTAGAAGCGACCTCCACTTTGTAGTCGTTGGCCAGTACTAGGCCGATCTCCACGTGCTCAATTTCGCGGAAGTCGTCGATTTCGTCGTCGACGGTGGGCGCGAAATCTTCGATGTTGAACGTGAGGGTTATTACGTCGGTGCCGCTCGCTTCGATCACGCCGCGGCGGCGGAAGCCGCCTTCTACCACGGGCGCGATGTCGTCGGTGTGCTCGACGCCATTGGCGAAGATGCGCCAGCGCGATAGCAGGGCGCCGCCTTCGCCGTCTTCGGGCGAGTCGTCGGAAATGCGCACGATGATCGAGCGGACAAAGTCGTTGTTCATCGGCCCGCTGAGTTGGCCTTTGAGCGAATTGTCGCCAAAGGGAATGTTGGAGTTCATGTGGGCGGCGTTGACAAATGTTAGGCCGATATTGGAGAAGTCGCCGATGCTGAGTTGGCCTTTGGCGGCCCACATGTTAGTGAACGTGCTGAACTTCACGCCGGCCTCGCCAGCGACACCAGCGACGACGCCGGTGTTGTTGATGCGCGAGGTGAGCAGAGTCAGAGCGTATTTGTCTGACATCATGTCCCACTGCACGCCGTCGAAGCGCGGCTTGGAAAAGGTGAGCGGCGTCAGGGTCGTGCGGATGCCGTCGCCCACCATCAGCGAGGAGTGGAACTGCCCGGAGTGGCTGGAGGAAATGAGGACGTTACTGAACCACGAGCTGAAGCGCGGGCTTTTGAAGATGCTGCTGCCGCTGGCCGTGGGATAGTCCTCGGTCCAGTTGTACACCCGCCAACCTTGGCTGATATAAGAGCCGTAGATGTCGTAAAAGGGCGATCCCTCTAAGAAGACGTCGTTGTAGCGTTGGTAGGGGTTGCGCGCGTAGTTGGAGTACTGGTCTTGCCGCCAGTCGTAGAGTTCGTACAGGCGCTGTGGCTGGTACCACTTGCGCACTGAAGGAACGAGAGTTGAGGGCGCGACTTCAGTGGCTGAAGTGTAATAGGGATTGTCAAATCCGGTGGCGCGCTGGGCCGCAGATGGCTGTGGCGTTCCAAGGAGCAAACCACAATACAGCAATAGTATCGTCAGACGTCTCACGTCCTCCCTCCCACAGGTTTGTGACGTGTTGGTGGTCACGCGGTCTCGTTTGGTTGACGTTCGAAGGTCAATTCTAGGATGTTGGCGCTCGTCTTGGCGTGCTCAATTTTCATGGAGACGAGGTTTCCTTGCTTGTCGAGGTCTATGTAGATGTTCTCGCACAACTCTCGGGTCTCGGCGACGCGTTCAGAAGTGAACTCGATAAATGCGGTGTCCGTATCTTCAAAGTAGTTGATCTTCATGTTCTTCCGTTCGTTTGCTACCTTCGCCGTGTCGCGTTTAACCTGAGCTAATATACGACGTGAACGTACTGCTGGACGACCTCGTCTTTAGGATCCGTTTGCAATTCGATATGCACTATGTAGATCCCCGGCGGCACGATCTCGCCGTTGCTCTGGCCGTCCCAAGCGAACGTTGCACGGCTACCGCGTGGCGTGGCATTTGCCAACTCGGCGGCTAGGCGGCCATCGAGGGAAAAGACGCGCACGTGCGGCTGCTTGTCGGTCTTGACGACGGTAAAGCTCAGCTCATACAGGTCGTTGACCGCGTCGCCATTGGGCGTGAACAGCTCGGAGTGGCGCAAGTTGCGGATTAGGGATGCGCCCTGCACCACTTCGGGCACAAACACTTGATCGGCTCCCAATTCCGCTGGCACTACTCCTTGGCCGTTGTCCTCTTGACTGGAGTTAAAGACAAAGGTTTCAAAGACCGTCGGGCTGGCAAAAACCCGCGTTGCAAACGCTATGTTGACGGAGTCGCGTTTTACCACCGGCGGCGGTAGCTGCACCCACAGGGAATCGCCGCGCAACGAGCTGTTCGCCTCCACCTGCTGCCCCCCCACCCATGCCGCAATCAATTCGGCATCCGCACTGCCCGGCGGCAAGGCGATCAGCACTTGGTCGAACCCGGGGTCGCGGCTGTTGAACGCCTGCGGCTTGATGGTATAGCGAAATTCGGTCAGCGAATCGAGGGCGGCTTCGCGCGGCCACACCGAGCCGCTCAGGCCAGCAACAATGACCGGATCGTTGGCCACAACCCGCAGCGAGCGCAGCACCGGCGACACGTCTATATCATCGCTGTACAGGCGAATGCGCGAGCGCAAGTAGCGCCGCGGCGAAGGCGACTGAAAGCTCTGGCCGGAAAAGCGATGCGGCTGGCTCCAAGTGCTCCAAGTCGCATCGCGCACCTTTTCTTGTACGATGTCACCGCGATAGCGCTTGCGCGCCGCTTCATAGGCTTCCTTGGTAACTTCATCGCCATTTTTGAGAAAGTAGCGCGTAACTTCGGTAAAGCCGTTGCCCGTTTGGGTCTGCACTTCTAAGCGCGTGCCCGGCGGCAGGTCGGCGTCCCACTCGATGCGCCGGATGCTGCGCGCCGCACCCAAGTCGAGGTCGGAGGACTCTAACTCGACGCGCTTGGGATAGCCCTCGCGGTGAAAGGCAAAAAGCTGCAAGGCATTGGCGTCGCGCCCGTAGAAGCCGATCACGCGCCAGAGGATGAGGCGCGTGTCGCGCGTGGGGAATTGGAAATCGTTAAAGGGATAGCTGGTGCGCACTTCGGACAGCAATTCGTAGTCAAACGGCCCTTCGGCCGTCGGGTCGGCCGTATTGCTCGGACTGCCGTCGGATGTGAGGATATCGAACATGGGAAAACCGCCCACCGCGCCCTGTTGGTAGCCGTAGAGCCACGGGCTGCGGCCGCCGATGAGCGGCACGAAGATGATCCGGTCGATGCGGAACACGTTGCCAAAATCGATCACCGACCAGACGCCATCGTCGCGCCAATCGCGATCCCCAGAAGAGGCTTGGATGCTCCACAGCCGTCGGCCCAAGTCCGCATCCACGAGAAATTCCGCGCCGCTGGCCTTGCCGCAGCCGTCGCAATCGCGTGCTCTTGAAGTCCACGTTCTGCCGCCCCATGACTTCTCGCCCTTTTCCGCGCGCACTTCGGTAAACACCCGGGTCGAGAGGTTGAAGCCAATGCCGTCCACCTCGATTTCGGCGAGAGCGGCACCGGCGGTTTGGCCGGCCGCTTCAAATCGCACAAAGCGGAAGATAGAAAAATCCAAGCTGTCGCTCTTGGCCAAGTACTGCCCCTTGGGCGTTCCACTGAGAGGAGGCTTGTTGACGGTTCTGAGATCGAACTCTACCACCTGCTTGGTATTGTTATTGACCGGGCGACCGACGCGCTCAAACGCGATGTGCTTACCCGGTGCGCCCGCGACTTGGATGCCTGGGCTGATGTGGAGCGAAAAGAACTCAAAGGGACGGGCGTCCTCGGTTTGGGGAAAGATTACGCGGATCTTGCGGGCGACGACCGCACGCTCCAAATCGATCTCTAGCCACCACTTCTGGAGCGGATCCTCTGGATCGGGCTGCCAATAGGTGTTGTGGTCTTGGTCGGCCACTAGTCTGGCTTGGGCCTGATTGGAGGGCGTGCGCACCGGCAAGAGGCCGTAGTCGCCAATGGTAACGGATGAAAATTCGTTGGCATTGGCGACCGAGTTAAACGTCGTGCCAAAACGCTTAACAGTGATTCCTGTAGCGCCGATTTGGACGAGCCCGGCCGGATGATTCCACGCCGCAAAGTCCGTCCCTTCAAAAACAATGTCCTGAGCGTATAGGGAGGAGTGAAAGACGAGCAAAAGCAGCAGGGATAGTTTTTTAGTTGCGATCGCACGGGAGGGTGCGCTTTCGAAGTTGATATGGATGAGATCAAGTCTAAGCATCGGCTTTTCTCCGCAGGGTGCACCAGTCAATAGGCGACGGCGACCGCGTACGTTTGCGTCTCCACGCCCAAGTCGATCTCGACCTCTATCTGCACCAAGTAGAGGCCGGGAGGCACCAACTCTCCATCTGTACTAGTCCCGTCCCAAGTCGGCGTGTAGGAGCCAGCTTGGGACGTGGCACTGAGCAGGGTGGCGACGCGGCGTCCGGCGAGGTCGCGCACTTCCACGGTGGTCGGTGCTCCGTTGACGCCAAATAAATCAAAGGCCGCAACGACGATATCGTTGGCTCCGTCGCCATTGGGCGTTACGACCGGCGAAGACAGCCGCAGCGCACCCAAGACGCGCAACTCTTCCTCGCTGGCCACTACTTGGATGCTGTTGCTGGCGACATCTGGGCGCGCATCGCCCGATTCAATCGACTGGGGCAAGAGGGCGGCCTGTGAGTCGCGGTTGATCAATTGCCCCTCTAAAAAGAGCGATGCTTGGTAGATCGCACTGCGGTAGCGCACGCGAAACGACGTGTCCTCGACAAAAACTCGCGGAAAAGTGAAGCTGAATTTGTTGGGCGCGGCGACAAAGGAAAAATCCGCGCCTTCCTGCGCGGGCACTTCGTCAATCTCCAAGCTGAGAAAGCGCGCGCCCGGAGGCACGTCTAATTCGATCTCGTCAAATCCTACGCGACCGCTGGTGGCGAAAACTGTGCGAATGTCATAGACAAACGTAGTATCCACGCCCAGCGGTACCTTGGGGTCGGGCAGTGGCCCGGCGAGCGAGACCTCGGCCAGCACGCTGTCGGCCAACAGAGGCGACACCTCAAAGGCCACGCTGTCCAGCACGCCAAAGGCAAAGGGCTGCTCCGTGGCGATCTCAAAGCGAAACTGGAAGAACGCCCCGCCATCAGCCGAGCGCACCTCGTCGCCCGACTCCACGTAGGCAATGGACCAAGGCGTCCAATTCTCAATATCCTCCCCTCGGCGCGCTTGGAACCCAGGCGCGCGTTGGTAGGCGGCGTGCACGACCCTCGGCGCGTCTTCGTAGGTCGGGCGGTCCACTTTGAGGAGGCGGCTGAGTTCGTCAAAAATAAAGTGGTCTATGGGATCGTCGTCCGTGCCGGAGCGCGTCTGGATGATGAGCTGTACTGGGGCCGCTGGGTCTTCGACGATGCGGCCGGAACTGGTCTGCCGGTAGCGAGTGAAGTGCCAAGTAATCCGGCCGAGGCTCACTGGCTCGCCAAAGGACTTGACTTGCGATAAGTAGCGCGCCACTTGGGGATAGCCGCGGCCAAATGCCTGTAGCTCGGCGAGGATGCCCAGCGATGTGACGCCGCCGAACTTGAAGCGCAAAAAGCGCGTAAAGCGCAGGGGCGGCCGCAGCGATACAATGCTTTGGTTGTTGGAAAAGGTGCTGCCGACTAGCTCGTCGAGCGGGTGGTAGCCGGGCGACCCGAGCGCGACGGCTTCATCTTCGAAAATGAGCCAGTCTGTGGGCGTGTTGGTGCGCGTTACTTCGTAGCCCACGGGGAAGACGTTGCGCTGGCGTCTGTTGTCGTCGGTAAAGCCGCTTTGGGGCGGGAAGAAGACGAGGCTGTCGAGGGCGATGGGCACTCCTAAGTCGAGCGTATAGAGCACTGCGGCATTGGGCCGCCCGTCGATGCGCGGCGGATGGACGAAAGAGGCGGTCAGCTCGTCGCCATCTATGAGGCCGCGCATCACCGCTCCGTTGCCGCCCCACATGCGCGGATGCCAGCCCACAAATTGGTTTTCGGTCTCCAGCCGATCCGGGTCTTTGGTAAAGGCCCACGGGTAGTCAAAGATGTTGACCTGCGCGGCAACACCTGTTGCGCGCACCAAGCCGCGCAGCACGTTGCGCCCCGGCGGCACGGCCCGAGGCTGGACGGCTCCGAGGCGCACGGAGTCGTCGAGGGCGATCCAGCGCTCGGCTACCTCGGCCCAGGGTTCGCCACTTGAGCCGACGACCCATGCCGACGCCTGTCCCCAAGCCGTCCCGGCGAGCAACAGCAGCGGCACTAGCAAGAAAGCGGTCAATACACCACTCCTATGAGTTGCGTCGCGGCGGTCGAGGCAATGTCCGAGCTTACCCCGACCCGACATAGGTACAGACCCGGCGCGACCCTTGCGCCGGTCTCATCCCGTCCGTCCCAGGTTTCGCGATAGACCCCCGCGGCTCGGGGCGCGGCAATCAGCTCTTGCACTCGGTGGCCGGAAAGATCAAAAATTTCGATGGCCAGCGGCACCTCGTCGGCAAATTGCGTCAGCACGGCGGCGACGTCGACCTCGTCGTTGATCCCATCGCCGTTGGGCGTGAGCACGGCGGTCGAGAGGAGGGCTTCGATCGAGGGCGTGGCGCTTGTGGCGAAAATATGAATGGATCCCGTACCCACATCGGCACTGGCATTGCCGGCCACAATCGGATGCGGCGGCACATCGCCGTCGCCGAGCAAAAAGGCGTTCAGCGGCGTATGGTACTCCAGCAGCCGCAGCCTAAAGGTCAGCCGCATGGGCTGGTTGTTTTGGCGCGTCACCGGTGGAAAAAAGACGTGGAAGCCCTCGGCGATAGGCTTGACCTCGATGTCTGCGACCTCGACGAGGGGATCGCCCATTTGCAGCCGTTCAAAGACGGGCGGCGGGAAGGCGGTGAGCTTGAGGCCGCGAAAGCCCGCTAGATCGTCTTCGTCGAATTGGGTGAGGATGTCGCAGACAAAGGAAGTATCGACCCCGCTCGGAACGGCCAAGACGCCGCCGGCGGGATTGGGATCAGTAGCCAGCGCAACCTCGCCGACGGCTGTGCTGACCAGTCCGGGCGAAAATTCCACCACCAAGCTATCGAGGCGCATGGTGCTCGCGGCATGTCCGTTGAAAAAGACGCGGAACTGTAAGAATTCGCGCGGGCTTGGCAGTTCCAACGGCATAACTACTGTAGCCGACGAATCGAGTTGTAGCGGTGGGGTCCAAGAACTCCAATTCTCCACGTCTTCGCGGATGTCGGCCTGTACAAAGTCACGCGCTGGCCCGACCTCGGCCAACGGCAGCGAGAGATATTCGGTCCGAGTTACTTCTCCTAGCACAGCTCCGGTGGTTGGATCGCGGCGGTACAGGGCGCGTCTGGGCAGATTATTGTACTCGGACAGAGACACTTCTTCGCGGACGCCCGTGTCGCGATCGCGGCGAAAGTAGGCTATGGGGGTGTCGTCCATGCCGCTGCGTAGCTGCAAGCGCACGGTCGCGGTGTCGCCTGTTGCGGCACGGCTCAGCCGCTCGGCCCGCACCACGAGCTGCCCAAAATTCACGGGCCGCCCAAAGGAGTGGAGCTGCGAGACATAGCTGGACACGGGCACGAATCCCTCGCCGTACACTGCGAATTCCGCGAGGTTGAAGGGATTGCGCGAGAGCACCTTGAGCTGGAGGAAGCGCCCCTGCACTCCGTTGAAGGAAAGCTCGACCACGGGATCCTTGTTGTCCTCGACGCGGCTCAGCAGGCGATAGACGGGCCGCCTGACTTCGTCGAACTGCTCGCCGTCGCTCACCCGCAGTTCAAATGCCTTGATAAACCAATCTAGCTCGCCGGGTGCTGGTGCAAACCGCACGCGTTCTATGGGGAAAGGAGCGCCGAGGTCCCAGAAAAACGTGGCCCCCGCTTGGCTGCGCGCGGTTCGGAACGCGCCTTCTGACGAACTGGAAGGGTCACCGTCGACGAGTTGCAGGGGGCCGTTTACCTGATTGAAGGGGCCGTCGTTGGACCACGTGCGCGGCTGCCCGGGCTTGGTGAAGTCGCTGGGGCTGCCGTTGAGCCAAGTTTGACCTGCGGCTCGCAGCAACTCCATTAGGTTCTGGCCGCTGCGCAGTTCCAAGGGTTGTAGCGCGCCCCCTACCCCAACGGTTCCGTTTTGGATGTCCGCTTGAGAGGACCATGACAAGCCACCGCGGCCGATGTGGTATGTTTCCACCTCGGCTAGCCCTAGCCGCGCTCCCAGCCCTAACAACATGCAGATAGCGGCGAATCGGCCAAGCGGAAGGGAGCAGGGGGGCCGCATGATTATCAGTTCAGTGGAACCGCGCTGTGGGGCGCGTTCCCCTTGAGCACCTCGCGCTCGAAAGAGACGCTGAGGTCAATGGTCTCCACGGGTTCGTTGTCGAAATTGAAGCGGATGGCGATGTCGGCGATTTCCACTTGGATGCGCTGTATTTCGTCGTCCAAACGAGGAAAGACGATGTACCCTTCCTCGTCGCGGCCGCTGAAGATAAAGTCATCAGTGAACATGGTTTGCTTGAGAATGTCGGTGCGCGCTCTGAATTCGATTCGGCCTTGGCCGGAGTTGGCCTGCCAATACGCTTGGTAGTATTCGTACAGCTCGGCGTAGCTCAAGGCGCGGTAGATTTGATTGTTGGCCACTTTGATCGTGGCTTTGAGAGGGTCAATAAGGACCTTGGGGAACTGGTAGTTGGCGACGCCGAGCTTCATCACCAGAAAGCGGGAAGGCGTCCAGTCGTCGCCAGGTGGGACCCAATCGCCGAAGGTATAGGGATTGACCGCGGCAGCGCCGCCAGTTGAGGCTTGGGGAAATTGCCGGTTGAGTTCGGCGTCGGTCATGGGCCTTAGGGTGATGGCGAGCCGCTCGAGCGCGTAGGTGACGGAGCCGTCGTCATTGACGGTCATGCCCTCGGCCTGTTGGAGCGTGGGCTGCAGGGGTTGGGGGAAATAGCGCCCACAGCCGCTCGCGAGGAAGAGGAGCACCGCGATCCATAAGCATCCGCGCATTGTACGTTCTCTCTACCTAAGACAGTTTAGCTCTCTTGGCGACGCCGACAAAGATGCAAAAGTGGGCGGGCACCTGATACGCGCACCCGCCCTGAAGGGAATTCTCGATGTAAGGGGGAGCGACTCCACGACGGCATTCCGCCGCGGAGTCGCTCCGAGATGTTAAGGTTTAGCGGCGGAAGGAGTCCTTGATCTGCGCCCAAGTTGACTCTTCCACGGACGTTGCGGCGGCGTACTCGCCGATGCGCAGCAGCAGAGCATGAGCGTAGTACTGCCGCGCTGAGCCTTCGGGGCCGCGCGTGGTCATGTCGTTGACCACTGAAGAGGCGCGGTCGCCGTCGTCTCCGGTTGGCTCGCTGTCCTCAGCCCACAGGTTGAAGGCTATGCCCGCGCCGTCTTCCCCGGCGACGGCATCCAACTGGAAGGTCTCGCTGGCCGAGGGCCCGCCGTCTTCCATGAATCTCTTGACCTCGTAGTTCCACTCGTAGTACGTGGTCCCACCGGCGTCCCATACTTCAGCGGCCCAAGCTTCGGGCGGATCGACGCGGACGGCGAACTCGATGACTTCGTTGTTTTCCAGCCACCCTTCTGGGCCGGTCCAGCGATAGCGCACGTTCTGCGGTGGCACCATGTCGCCCGGGCGGGCGATGTATTCCATGACCCAACCGGTGCCGAATTCGCGGCCGTGATCGGTCGGATCGAGGGCAAACTCGATCATGTCGGCGTGCCATTGCTCGACGTTGGTGCCCCAGTGGCAGAGGACATCGTCGACAATTTCCATGTGCACGTACCAGCGGTTGACATCGCCGCCTTTCCAGCCCATGAGGGTGGTGACGTTGTAGTCGTCGCGCTCGGGCAGGGGGCGATCCGCTTCGTCGCGCCACTCATCCATGGTGAGGGTGTACTCGGGATCGAACCAGCCCCAGTCGCTGGCGTCGCCATCGGCGGTCATGGAACTGGGATCGGGGACTTCGAGCATGTAAAACTCAAAGCCGAGCCGGCCATTGCGATTCTCGAGGGCCGGCGGATCGTTGAATTGAGCGTTTGCGGCTCCGATTAAGGCTAGGCCAAAGCCGCAGGCGATCAGTAACTTCATGCTTGCTCTCCTTGTGGTGGTTTGAGCGAACTTGCAGCCTTTGCAAGTTTAATGTCGGCCAAATATACAATCGCCAGCTATGCGACACAAACCAAAATTCCACCGCAATTTTCGGCCTAATCGGCCTAAAGTGGACACGGCGACGGCCAAGAGACATACTTAAACGGCAGTCAGAATCCGAAAATTTGGCAAGGAAATTTGGCAGATGGAAGCTAGGCGGGTGGATTTGGTCGGGTCGCAAAGCCGGGCCGCTGCTAAGCCGAGCGGGTAGCGCGCTATGGACGCCGCGAGGAAATCCGCGGATCGCGCCGGAATCAGCGTGCGCGCCATGCTCGTGGGGGCCGTGCTGTGCGGTGCGATTGCCGTGGGCCTGCCGTATGGGGAATTCGTTCTCAACGGCACGCAACTCGGGCTGAATTCCTCGACGCCAGCCGCCTTTTTCCTGCTCTTTTTGCTAGTAGCTCTCGTGCAGCCGCTGCTCGGCTTGGTGCGGCGGGACTGGCTTTTTAGCCGCGCCGAGTTGTTGAGCATCGCGGTGATGATGATGATTACCACCGCCATTGCCGCGCGGGGTTTTATCAGCATTGCCGTGCCGATTCTGACTGGCATCTTCTACTTCGCCAGCCCGGAAAACAACTGGGAGGAACTGCTCCTCCCGCACGTCCCCACTTGGCTCATTCCCTACGATGCTCAAGCCATTCAAGGTTTTTACGAGGGCCTACCGGAAGGTGAGGCGATTCCTTGGGGCGTTTGGCTGGAGCCGCTTTTGTGGTGGCTGCTGTTTATGGCTGCGTTCTACGTGGTCGTCGTATGTTCGATGGTCATTTTGCGGCGGCAGTGGATGGACCACGAGCGGTTGCTCTATCCGCTGACGCAGGTGCCGCTGGGCATGGTCGAAGACGCGGCGACGCCCTCGCGAGTCAAACCTTTCCTGAAAAATCCCGCGATGTGGCTGGGGCTGGCCGTGCCGTTTGTCCTGCACGGGGTCAATGCCTTGAGCCACTACTACGAGTTCATTGGCCGCCTCAACTTTGCTTATTCGATGCCGCTGGCCCATGACGCGGTGCGGTTTTATCTGCGCTTCGACTGCATGTGGATGGGACTGGCCTATCTGGTCAACGCCAACATCACCTTCAGCCTGTGGTTCTTCTACTTGTTGGTCAAAGCCGAGGAGGTGCTCTTCACCCGCATCGGCATTTTGAGTACCGAAAACCTCGACATCTTCAGCCACACTTTTGATGGGCCGGCCATGGGCCTGTTGAGCCACCAGACCATGGGCGCGATGATCGTCATGGTGCTCTTGGGATTGTGGACGGCGCGCGTCCACATGTGGCGCGTTTTGCAGCATCTCTGGCGGCGGGAGGGGCGGTCCGATGGCGAGGAGTTGATGTCGTACCGCACGGCTATCCTCGGCGTTGCGCTGGGCCTTGTGGTCATGTCGCTGTGGCTGTGGCGCTCTGGCCTGCCGCTGTGGGCGGTCTTCGTCTATTTGTTCGGGGCGTTTGTCATCTTTTTGGCTCTGACGAGGATGATCGTCGAAGCTGGTTTGGCCGCGGCCGTCCAGGGCATGTCGGGCTGTGGTTTTCTCATTTCCAGCGTTGGCTCTTCGTCCCTCGGGGTGGCCGGAGTGCTGGCTACGGGCATGACGCTCGCTTGGGCTGGCGATCTGCTGGTGTTTATGATGGCTCCCTGTGCCAACGGCATTCGCATGTTGCACGGCCTGAGCCGCTACAGGTGCCGCATCCTCGCGATGATCGGGATAGCCATGGCCATTGGTCTCGTGGGCGGGGTTTGCACGATCCTCTTGCTGAGCTACCACTACGGCGCGAACAACTACCACGGCTCGTGGGCGTGGTTTGCCAAGGAGCCGTTTCGCGTGGCGCAAAACTTTGCGCTCAATCCGACTGGCCCCAATTGGGATGGCTGGCTGTGGAACGGAGTCGGCGCGGCGATTATGGCGCTGTTGATCTGGGCGCGACACCACCTTTTGTGGTGGCCCTTCCATCCGCTGGGTTATTTGGCCAGCGGCACTTGGATCCTCAACAGCGTCTGGTTCAGCATCTTCCTCGCGTGGCTGGTCAAGGCTCTCGTGTTGAAGTACACTGGGCCGAATGGGTACAAGGCGACGCGGTGGTTTTTCCTCGGCATGGTGCTGGGGCAGTTCGTCGCCGGGGGATTCTGGATGGTCGTCGATGGGTTCACGGGCATGACTGGGAATAGGATTCGGATGTTTTGAGGACTATACGTTGGCTTTTTGCGCTGTTATTTGTAGGACTTCCCCAAGTTCTTGCGAAACCTTTTGACGATCAGCATGTAACCGTTTTGGTTTTCAGCAAAACCGCTGGTTTTCGCCACGATTCCATTCCCGACGGCATTGCCGCTGTCCAGACCTTGGGGCGGAAGAATGGTTTTGTCGTCGAGGCCACCGAGGACGCGGGGCGTTTTACCGACGAGGGCTTGGCACCTTATCAGGCGGTGATTTTCCTCAACACTACCGGCGATGTACTGACTGCGGAGCAAGAGCGGGCTTTCGAGCGCTACATTCGCGGCGGCGGTGGTTTTGTGGGCATCCACTCTGCGGCCGATACCGAGTACGACTGGGCTTGGTACGGCGACTTGGTGGGGGCTTATTTCGACAGCCATCCGGCCATCCAGCAGGCCGAGGTCCAAGTGGCCGACCTAGTTCATCCGGCCACTGACCATTTGTCCGCGCGTTGGGAGCGGCGCGACGAATGGTACAATTACCGCCGCAATCCCCGTGGGCGAGTTCACGTCTTGGCTACCTTGGACGAAGGCAGCTACAACGGCGGCAATCACGGCTTTGATCACCCCATCGCTTGGTGCCACGACTACGACGGCGGCCGCTCTTGGTACACCGGCGGCGGCCACACCCGCGAAAGCTACGGCGAGCCCCTGTTTATGCAGCATATCCTCGGTGGCATCGAGTACGCCACTGGCACAACCGAGGCCGATTGCGGGGCTACGTTGGATACCAATTTTGAAAAAGTCGTCCTCGACAGCGAGGCTGAAAATCCCATCGACTTGGCCGTGGCTCCAGATGGGCGCGTGTTATTCATTGAACGCAAGGGGGAACTGAACGTATATCGGCCCGACCTTGGATTGACTCGCTTAGCCGGACAGTTAGCGGTATCGACTGACTTTGAGGACGGCCTGTTGGGCATTGCTCTGGATCCGGATTTTGTTCACAACAATTGGCTTTATCTGTTTTACTCCCCGCACGGCGAAGAGGCCAAGCAGCATGTATCTCGTTTCGAGTTAGATGGCGATGAACTGGTCTTGGATTCCGAAATCGTGTTGCTGGAGATTCCCACCCAGCGGCGCGCGTGCTGCCATTCGGGTGGGGCGCTGGCGTTTGGCCCGGATGGGAATCTGTATATCGGCGTTGGCGATAATACCAATCCCTTTGATTCAGATGGGTTCAGTCCGTTAGACGAGCGTCCGGACCGGCGCGATTGGGACGCCCAGCGCACATCGGCTAACAGTGCTGATCTGCGCGGCAAAATCCTGCGCATCAAACCCCAGGCCGACGGCAGCTACAGTATTCCCCCAGGCAATTTGTTCGCCGAGGCCGAAGAAGGCCGGCCCGAGATTTACATCATGGGCGTGCGCAATCCTTTCCGGTTGTCGATCGACCGCAAGAGCGGCTGGCTCTACTGGGGCGATGTCGGACCCGACGCTCGCCAAGCCGACCCACAGCGGGGGCCGATTGGTCTAGACGAGTGGAATCAGGCGCGGGCGGCGGGCAATTTTGGCTGGCCCTACTGCATTGGCGACAACCAGCCCTACGTTGACTACGATTTTGCCACCGCAAGCTCCGGTATGCCCTTTGATTGCGGGGCATTGAGGAACTTGTCGCCCAACAACACGGGCCTGCAATCGCTGCCTCCGGCGCAGGCGGCGTGGGTTTGGTATCCGTATGGCACGTCGTCTGCGTTTCCCGAAATCATCGCCGACAGCGGCCGCACGGCTTTGGCTGGTCCGGTGTATTACTATGATGCTGCGGCGGGCAGCAAGAAGCTACCGGAGTACTACGACGGCACGCTCTTTATGTACGAGTGGGCGAGCAATTGGATCAAAGAAGTCAAGTTGGACGAGAACGGGCACATCCTCAAGATCAATCCCTTTTTGGACAGCATGGAATTCATCCGGCCCATCTCCATGCAGTTTGGCTCCGACGGCTCGCTGTACGTGTTGGAGTGGGGTAGCGGCTTTTGGGGTGACAACGACGACGCCCGCGTGGTGCGGATTGACTACGTGCTGGGTACGCGAGCGCCGGTGCCTCGCATTGAAGCTGCGCCCACCAACGGTGCCGCGCCGTTGGAAGTGCATTTCTCGGGCCGCAATTCCTTTGATCCCGATCCGGGGTCGGTGCTAAACTTTGCCTGGGATTTTACTGGCGACGGCGAGATTGACGCGACGGAGCCGGAGGTTGTCTTCATCTACGAGGTTAGCGGCGACTATGTTGCCCAGCTAACGGTTTCCGACGCCGAGGGCAACCAAGGCGTGGCGCAAGTGCCGATCTCGGTCGGCAATACCATCCCCCAAGTGGAAATCGTGCGGCCCCCGGACGGCGGGTTTTTTAGCTGGGGAGAAGTCGTCGATTTTGAAGTCCGGGCTTTTGACCCAGAGGACGGGACCGCCGACTGCGCTCGGGTGGTATTACAAGCGTTTATCGGCCACGATGAGCACAGCCACCCCCTTGAGGAATACGGCACTTGCAGCGGTAGCTTCCAGACCGAGTCAGGGCACGGCGGCGATGGCGACGATTTGTTTTATACGGTCGAAGCGCGCTATACAGACCTGGGCACGGAGTCGGTGGCTTCTTTGACCGGTAGGGCGGGCCACATTCTGCAACCCAAGCGCAAGCAAGCCGAGCACTATACGCGCCAGAGTGGAGTGCTATTAGAAACGACTGGAGACGAGGCCGGCGGCGGGCAGAATATCGGCTTTATCGCCCACGGTGACTGGATTTCCTTTGCGCCCATGAATTTGGAGGGAATCGAGTCGCTCAACTATCGAGTGGCGTCGGCCGGACTGGGGGGACGCATCGAAGTTCGCGTTGATTCGCTGAGGGGGCCGCTGATTAGCACGGTGCGCGTGGGCAGTACTGGCGACTGGCAGGTTTATACCGACCTAGCGGCACCTATTGCAGACCCGGGCGGCACTCACGAGTTGTTTTTCGTCTTTATGCGCAATCCGGGTGACGACGGCTTGTTCAATATCAATTGGATTGATTTCCAAGGCCCGGGGGTGTCTCGTCCCCCGGCCACCTCAGTGGGTACCGAGTCGCGTCAAGAAGAGGCGTTGCCCGGTCAGGCCGTCCTGTATCCGCCCTATCCCAATCCCTTTAACCCGACGGTCCAGATTCGCTTTGTGCTTCCTGGGCGCATGGCAGTGCGGTTGGAGGTTTTCGATATCTTAGGGCAGCGGGTGGACGTCGTGGTCAACGAGACGCTGGACGCCGGAAGCCACGCGGTGCGGTTTGACAGAGCCGATCTGGCGAGTGGGGTCTATATCGCGCGTTTGGCGACGCCGGGTGGGGTCTTGGTGCGGCGGATGGTATTGTTGCGCTAGCTGCGGGATAGGCTCAACGGATGCCGATGGTTTCGACACCGTTTTCCTTGAGCAGATCGAGGACGGCGATCACATCTCGGTACGGGACTTCTCCCGATCCCGTAAACACGACTCGACGCTCCACATCGGCTTCGGGCGGAAAGAGTTCCTTCAGCCTAGCTGGCAGTTCTTCCTCGCTCACTTTTTTGTCGTTGATCAGGATTTCGCTCTCTGCTGTGAGAACGACCCTTGGATCTTGGCGAACTTGCCCCGAAGCGACCCCACCCGCCTGGGGTAATTGGGTCGCCAAGGTTTGCAGAATAATCGGAGTGATCACCAAGAAGCCCAGCAGCAGAGAAAGGGATACGTCCGCCAGTGGGGTCGCGTTCATGGACGATTCTACCCGTGCGAATTTCCTTCTGTGCCGTCGCGCCATGTTACGGTTTCTTGACCATTAAATCCACCCCCGGTGCCCCGATTTCCTGACAGATTTCCATCAAGTCGAGTATTTCGCGATAGGGTAGATTCTTGGAGCCCTTGACGATGATGGGCTCGCCCTCTTTGCCGTGATAGGCCCTAGCCAGTTCGCGTTTGAGGTCGGCTCGCGCCACTTGGTGCAAATTGATGTACAGGGAACCGTCTTCCCGAATGGAGAGAATCAAACTCTCTGCGCCGAGTTGCTCGACGATCTCTTGGGCATTGCGGGCTTCGGGTGTCTCTACCAAGATGCCCTCTTGAATGAGCGGCATGACCACCATGAAGACAATCAACAGCACTAGCGCCACATTGACGATGGGCGTGATGTCGGGCATGGGACTCCGCCGTACTTCGGTGTGGCGAGTTCGGCGCTTGCTGCGTCTGGCCATGATTATTGCTAGGGCGCGCGATTGGCCTTGAGCGCGCGACGCACCACGTGGCCGACGATGCGGGCTGCGTTGTTTTCCAACCCGAGAGACATTGCCTCAATGCGGTTGGTAAAAAAATTGTACGCCCACAGCGCGGGCATGGCGACAAACAGGCCGATAACCGTGGTGACTAGGGCTTCGGAGATTCCGCCCGATACCTCGGCTAGGCCCCCACCTCCTGCGGTGGCAATGCCGCGAAAAGCGGCAATCAACCCAGTCACGGTGCCAAAAAGCCCCAAGAAGGGCGCGACCCCGACAATGGTGCCCATGCCGGAGAGCCGGACTCGCAGATTGGCGACCACGCTGTCCAGCGAGCGGCCAAGCGCATCGTCCACGGCCTCTAGCACTACCACATCGTCCTGTCCTTCCTCCGCCAATAGCTCGTATTCCGCTAGGGCGGCTGAAATCACCACAGCGAGGGAGCAATGTCCGTCTTGCTCGGCTCGGCGGGCGCATTCCTGCACTGCTTTGACTTCCCCCAGCATTAGACCACCCTCCTCAATTTCACGGGCAAAAGCGGCCGAACGCTGCCGGGTCCAGCGCAAAGTCAGGCCGCGGTCCACCATGACCGCATAGGAATAAATGGACAGGCCGGCCAGGATCACCACCACGGCCTTGCCAGTGAAGGCCATGGAGTACCAAAGTTCGCTTACGAGCTCCACGAATTTAAATTATCCCTCCAGATACAATCTGCGAATTCGCATGGCCCCATAAATATCGTTGCGAACCGATGTTGCTTTGCGGATGACAAAGCGGCTATCGGCCTCAATGGTTAAATAAAAGAAAGCGCTCTGCTGCAAAAAGGCGGGCAGCGCCGCTTCGAGCCGATAGGGTCCGACCCCATTGAGCGCCCAAGCTCCGCTGGGCCTATCGTTAAATTTAACTTCGATCTGGGTCGGATTGTCAGCTCCTCCCATAGGGTCAATGGTCAGTTCGACGACCACCCGTTGCCCAATGGGCTGGTTGGGCAGGAGAAAAGTCGCCCGCCGATCAAACCAGACCCCGGCCGAATCCCGCTGGCCCACCCTGTCGCTGTACCCGCCAATGACTTGACCCCAGGTGACTTGGCCGCGAAAAAAGTCGATCTCATGGGAAAACCTGCCCAGGTCATCCTCGTCCCCAAAGGGGCCGAATTTTTCTAAGCGGACCGGCTGCATGGGGAAAAACTCTTTCGTCGGCCTTTGCAACCCAGCTCGCCCTGTAATGTAACCCAAGGCTCGCAACTCCTGCAATTTTTGCTCTGTCAACTGCATTTGCGACTGTTGGTGTCGCTCGAAAAGCTGCAAGTTGCCGTTGTAGTACTGGCGGATTTTGCCGTAGAGGCGGGCGGCGATTTCCGGCTGCTCGGCAAAGCGGTCGCGAAGTTCGCCCGGATCTTCTTTTAAATGGTAGAGTTCCTTGGTATCCCGCAGGCGATCGAGCAGCAGCTTCCACTCCCCTTCCCGGTAGGTCTGGATCAAGGTGCTGAAAGGCCGATTGGCCATGAAGGTCCCCTCTGTATAAATGCTCTCAGAGGCCTCACTCGGCGCCTCGGATGCGAGCAAAGACCAGCGCTCCTGCCCCTGCATGGCCGGAACAATTTGCCAATTGAGCCGAGCCAGCAGGGTGGGCAGGATATCGACGGCATTGACCAGATTGTCAACTCGCAAACCGACGATGTTGGGGTGCAGTGGATCGCTGATAATAAAGGGGATGTGCAGGCCGACCTGATAGCCTGAGTTGCCGTGTCCGAAATAGCCGTGCTCGAGAAACTGCTCCCCGTGATCCGAGGTCACCACGATGATCGTCCGCTCATCGATCCCCTGGGCGGCGAGCAGGTCGAGCAGGGCCCCCAGTTGCTCGTCCCAGTAGGAAATGGATGCATCGTAGAGTTGGACGTAGTCGGCAAAATAAGCCGCGATCTGCTCGGGCTCTACAGTCTGATCCCGCCATCCCTGCGCCGCCTCCCACCAGGCCTGCATGACGAAATTGTCGAGCTGGAGAGTGTCTTGCATATCGTAGGCAAAATCCGCCGGATCAGCGAAGCGGCCGTGGTATTCTTTAGGAATCCGGTGGGGGTCGTGGACATCGAGGAAATGCAGGTACGCGAAAAAGGGTTTGTCGGCCTGTTGTTCAATGAAGGCGGATGCCGCGACGACCAATTCCGCGGCCGAGGCCCTGTTCTTTTCAAAGTAGTGGTCAAACCCCTGGTGCATCTGGTACTTCTCGCCGGCCAAGCCATTGGCGATGAATCCCGCCGTGGTATACCCTTGCCGCTGGAAGATCTCGGCCATGGTGGTGTGGCTTTCGGCGAGGACGTAGTGCGAGTTGAGATACCCGTGCGCTAGCGGGTACTGCCCCGTGAACAAGGAGGCCGTGGAAGCCGGGGTATAGTCCGAGGGAGCGTAGCACTGGGTGAAGATCGCGCCGCGGCGGGCCAGTCCTTCGAGGAACGGGGCTGTGTCCCGGTGATACCCGTAGCACTTGAGGTGGTCGGCGCGCAAGGTGTCAACCAGCAATACCACGACATTGGGCTTTTGCCGGAGTTCGCCGCACCCCGTGTGGATACTGGCGCTGACCAGCAGCCCAATGCAGACGATGAAAAACCCCTTTGCCCGGTTGCTCATAGTTTGGCCGAAACTGAAGTGCGCCCCTGCATTTGTCAACCTTGACGCAGCTAGCCAACGCGCCTATTGTTGCACCGATTCGGCGATGAGGTATTGAGCAACACAGAGAAATTCCCCTATGAAATGGTCCGGCTTTTGCCCGTTGGCTGCGGTCCTGTTCTTCGGCCTAGCCTGCGCCCCGGAAGAACCCCTAGACGCCCACGCCCTGCTGGCTAGCACTCCCTCGAAGGTACAGGCGCGCTTGGGGGAACCTAAGCAGTACAGAGAGGAAACCGAAAAACACGTGGGTTTTATGCGCTGGGAGGACGTTGGAGGAGTGAAACTTTTCGCAGCCATCAAGCAGGGCAAAATTGTCTATGTCACGTATAATTTCGCCGCCATGGAGCCCTTTGACGAAGCCGAGGCTTTTCGCACCATTGGCCTTGACCCTCCGCAGAACGAGCCGGAAAAGATAGACGAAAGTCAGGCGAAACGCTGGCGTCCCTTTGGGAAATACGCTCGGTTGACTGTAAACCCGGCGACCAAGCTGATTTCAATCGGTGCCCATCCCTTTGTCGACTTCCCCGAGGATCGGGAGTATGCGGCTAAATCTCCGCCGCCGCAGTGATAGGCCGCATGCTCTCTGGATTCATCGAGTCTTCCTCGCGCTAGCTGTCTTCTCGCCCAGCGGCTGCGCTGACGAGAAACACGAGCTGACATCCGCATATCAGGATCAATTGCGCGCCCGCTATGGCTCCGGTCCCCGGTCGGCCCTGCCGCTCGGTGCCCTAGAGGCAGCCATACGGGAAGGTCGAGCCGATCCCGAAATGTACTGCGATCTGGCCGCGGCCTTGGCCCAGCAGGCCGAATACGCCCGCGCTGTGGCGCTCTACCAAGCCGCCTTGGCAAAGCACCCCGCCAGCGTGCGCGCCCACTTTGGCTTGGGACAAGTGTACGCGCGGATCGGCAAGTACAACGACGCGATCCAACACTGGCGGCAAAGCGCGGCTTTGGCTCCGGAATTTGCCGAGGCCCACTTCCACCTCGGAGTGGCCTATGCGCGGCGCGCACCCACGGCCACGGATAAACCCACCAATCTCAGCTACACCGATCTCGACACGGCCATTGCCTCCCTGAGCAGGGCCGTGGATCTCGAGCCGACCAATGCCCATTTCCACTACAACCTGGGCCGCACCTATGAATTGCGCAATCTATCCGCTCAAGCTGCAACTGCGTACAGACACTCCCTAGAACTCGATACAGGTCTAGCGACAGCGCATCGCCGCTTGGGGGCCATCTATCTGGAAAAAGGCGACTTGGACAGCGCGGCCGTCTCATTGCGGGCGGCCGTCGAGCTCGACTCCACGGATGCCGAAGCGTTCTACAACTTGGGGAGGGTGCTGGATCGACGGGGATCGCCCGCCAGAGCCGTGGAGGCGTACGAGCGGGCCATTGCCCTTGAACCACGCTACCGGCAGGTGTACTACAATTTGGCCAGATCCTACCAACTTTTGGGCCGCGCCGCGGCCAGCCAGCGGGCTCAGGAGCGCTTTGTCGCGCTCGAAGAAGGCGAGCAAGACTCGCTCTACATGGCCCAATTGCGGGTCCAGCGGCAACCCGAAAAAGCCCTAGAGCGCCGCGCCTTGGCCGTGGCCTATGCCGAAGCCGGCCAGTACGAGCGGGCCCTCGACGAGTTCAAAAAAGCCTTGGCCCTAGAGCCGGACATGGTTGGGATCCACGCCGGGCTAGGCTTGGTCTACGACCGGCAGGGGCGGACGGACAAAGCCATTGCCGCCCTAGAACAGGCCGTGGCCCTAGCCCCGGATTCGGCGCACTTCCACCTGCGCTTGGGGCAGGCCCACGCCAAGGCCGGAGGCGACGAGCGGGCCACCGCGGCTTTTGCGAGGGCCTTGGTCCTCGCGCCCGGGTGGATCAAGGCGCAATTCGAACTGGGCATGCTCCACGTGCGCGGACTGCGCCCTGCCCAAGCCGTGCCGCTCTTTGAGCAAGTCCTAGCAACCGATCCCGGGCACGTCCACGCCCGTTTTGGACTCGGTTTAGCTTGGATTGATTTGCAGCGCTACCCAGAAGCTGAGGCCGCCTTTGAACAAGTAAGCGAATTGCAGCCCGATTATCCGCGCATCCGGTCTTTTCTCGAATTGGTCCGTTCCAAGCAGACCCGATAAACGAGTTGCGCCAACGGGGACCTTGCAGGGGCTGAGTTTTTACTTTGACATATCTCTTCAATTTTTATATAGTGGACGAGATTGCTGTGCGCTGATGTTGTCCATTCGATGAATGTCATAAAAGGCGGACTCGTTTTAACATTCCCTCCATTTGGCAGACACTATTCACTCAGAATAGGAGGCCGTTTCATGAAGATGTTATCTGTGCTCTTTTCTTTGGTCTTTGTCGGCTCTGCTCTAGCCCAGTCGGGCACGGCCGGCAATCCGAATTTCGATCGCGCCAACGATTGGCGCAGCGGCATGCCCAACGTCCTCACTATCGACTCCGAGGATGTCGCCTTTGACGGCGGTTCGGTCGAGGTGCCCTTCACGCTCAACGGCGGTCCGGCCGAAGTGCACTTGGCGGTGTACTCCCGGGACGCCAATCCCCAGTACGATGGCGCGGCTTTTGGCGAAGGGGGCGTGGGCAATGCCATGTTGCGCGCCGCCGGGATCGACACCTTGATCAGCATCTCTGGCGGCCAGACCTTCAGCGAAGGGTCCAACTCCATCACTTGGGACGGCCGGGACTTCAACGGCAACGAGGTTGGGGCCGGCACCTATACGTATTACCTCTTCGCCTTGGACAATATTTCCAATCCCACTTGGATCGGCCCGGGCAGTTCGCATTCGTACTGGATGACCAACCGGGTCGATTTCAATGTCGATCCGCCCGTGGTCTGGACCTCCAACCAAGGGACGGAGTGGGAAATCCGCCGCGGCGAACTCGGCCTCGACTACTTCCAAAATCCCGAGGCCTATGAAAGCTTCCTGATCCCCTGGATGAACGAGCGCCTCGGCCAAGAAATTCAGTACTGGGACGTCAGTTCCTACCAGCCCGACCCAGCCGACCCCAACGTCGCCTATATCACCAACAACGCCCAGTTTGACGTGGCGCGGGGCAGCGGTGTGTGGCGGGTCAAATTCGATCCAGACAACGGCACGATCCTGCCGGACGAGGATTGGGCCGCAGCCGACCGGGGTTATGTTCGCATCAACGCCCGCGTCGCCAGTTCGGCCGTGTCGCAGGCCTCGCATCACTCTTGGGTCGCCGACGACGGCATGATCTACCTGGCCAATCGCGATGTCGAAGAGCCGTTGGTGCCGGCGGTTATTTCGGTTGACCGCGCCACCGGCGAGATCGCCAATATTCTCGATCTGAGCGAGATTTATTTACACGAGACGGGTAGCCAAGGTCCTTGGGGAGTCGATGTGGACGACCGCGGAATCTACGTCTCTGGTTTATGGTACAATCCCATTTCGCTTCCAGCTCATGTCACGTTAGACGGCGACCTCATCTGGCTCAACCGCAACGGCGACGGCTTTCTCGACCGCTATTTCGGCGAAGAGGCCACAGCCCGCGGCTTTGCCGAAGATGGCCTTGACCACCAGATGGCCGTTACCCACGCCAATGTCGGCCGGCACCACATCGCCTTTTTCTCTGGTTTCAACCAGCCTTTCTGGGGCACGGTCCTAGGGCCAGATGGGCACGGTCTGTTCAACGTCAATTTGCCCAAGATGCCCACCGGGCTGGCTTCCGACCTGTACTGGGTCTCCGATGGGGGGTCTTACGACGGTCTGTACGCGCCGACCGGCCAGCAGGAACTGGTCCACTTCCCCTTTGACGTGAGTACCGGCGTCATCGGCGGTGCAGCTACTGCGATAGCGGAGTTGACTGGCGCGTCCCTGCCGTCTGACTATGCCTTAGGCGATAACTACCCCAATCCCTTCAATGCCGAAACCGCGATCCGCTTTGCCATTCCAGCGGCCGGAGTGGTCGTCCTCGACATCTACAATATCTCCGGTCAGTTGGTAGCCCGCTTGATGGACGGCGAGTTACAGGCTGGGTCTTACGAAATCAAGTGGGATGGCCGGGATGCCGAGGGCGAGTCCGTGGGCAGTGGGGTGTACCTGTACGAACTGCGGGCCGGCTCGTTTGCAGATAGCAAGCAAATGCTGTTGCTGAAGTAGCCCGCAGGTCTGTCTTTTTTCGGGGATCGGGTTTTGGCCGGGGCAACCCGCCATTGCACTCGATCCCCTTTTTTGTTTTGCTGCGTTTCACCGCCTTTTCCGTCCATCTGGCAACAAATCCGCAACGCGATGGCCCGAGCCCACATCAGATCCGGGTTGGTCACCTGCCTCCTGCTAATGCTTTCGGGTGGGAGCCGCGCCGAGGTCTGGACCCAGGATACCTATCGCAATACCCTGTACTACCGCACCACCTTTGCAGCCGACAGCAGTGCTTCGGGACTGCTCCACATTGCCGCGGTGGACAGTTTTGCGGTCTATTTCAACGGCGTCGCCATCGGGGCCAATGCGTCTTGGAACCAAGTGCGCACCTACTTAGTTGACGTGCTCAGCGGCGATAACGACTTGGCCGTCGAGGTGGTCAATCGCGGTTTGGGCGTGGGCCATGGCCTGCTGGCTGCGGTCGCGGTCGATTCCCTGCGCTACGGCGAAACCGACCCCAAAGCCCAGACTTGGTACTGGAGCGACCGTCCCCCGGCCGACACCAATTGGCAAGTGGCCGATATCGCGGAGCAGCCGGGTTGGCAAGTGGTCCAGGCCGGCAGCGCCAATCGCGCCCTGATCGAGGGTTTGCCCGACCCGGCCCTGGACCTAGTCGCTGGTTTTCCCGGCGGCACGGATATCGGCGGCGTGGCTGGCGGCGTGGTTCTCAAGCAAATACGCGGTGAGAACTTGGCTTTAGGGCGGCCTTCCAATCGCATAGAAGCCGTGGACGGCGATTTGCGCACCGCTTGGGAACCGCCCGTAGCCTCGGTCAATTTTGCTGCCTCCATCGATTTGCAACAACGCCGACTGATCCGGGCCGTGCGGGTGCTCACCGAGGGCCCCGACTTCGTCCAGAATTCCCTGCAGGGCTATTCCGTGCAAGTCAGCGACAACGAAATCCGCTGGTCCGAGGTGGGGGTTTTACACGATATCCTTCAGTTCGAGCGCACCGAAGTGGTCTTCAATCCGACCTGGACCCGGTTCGTGCGCATTGTCATCATCGACGTCAATGGCGTGAGCCAGCCCAAGGTCGCCGAGATCCAGGTCTTTGGTGAGGGCTTTGCCGAGGAGGGGGTTTTTCTCTCCGAACCGCTGGATCTGGGAGCACCAGACCAGCGCAAGAATTTCGGCCGCATCGCTTGGAATGCAGACATTCCCCTGCGCACGGACCTAGCGGTCCAGTTTCGCAGCGGCGCTACCCTGGATGCTTTTGCCGATCCCCGAGGGGGCTGGAGCGCTCCGCAGGTCGAGGGAGGGATCCTCTTTCCCGGCCCCGAACCCGGGCGGTTTTTGCAGTACCGCGTCAACATGGAGAGCCGGGATCCGGAGAGAAGCCCTCTTTTTCGCAACCTGAGCATCGAGTACTCTACCGAGGATATAGCTGCGACCACGGCCCGTGGTCGCGTCGAGCCCAATCGGGTGCCGATGGGCGTGGATACCGCCTTTGTCTATACCCTCGACGTGGAAATTGGCGCTGGCGATCAGGGGGTCAAAAGCTTGCAAATAGCCGTGCCCGGACAGGCCCAACTCGGTCCGGATATTGACTTGGGGCCTGCTGTGCTGGCCGAGTGGTTTTCTACCCAGCACTTGCTCACCTTGATTTTCGCCGAGCCTCTGCGGCAAAGCACCCAGTTGCAGATCCCCTTTCGCACTCGCTCCTATGCCCACCTGCACCGTTTCCGCGCTTTCCTGTTCAGCTTAGGCTCGGAAAATCCGCTCAACGCCGCTCCTAACCAAGACGAAGACCCGCGCACCCAAAGGCCCCATTCGTGGACGTTGGTGACGACCACGGTTACCGGCCAAGTCCTCGAACAGGTGCGGGCCAATCCGCCGATATTTTCGCCCAACGGCGATGGTATCAACGACGCCACGGTGATCGAATTAGTTCTCTCCAGAGTGGACGTGGCGCGCCCAGTGTCCATGCGCATCTTCGACTTGAGCGGCCGCACTGTGGCCCGGCTCCGGCCTCCGGCCCTGAGCGCGGGAACCTATTTACGCCTGCCCGGCCAGGAGCGTGAAAGCCCCGGCTATTGGGACGGACGCGATGACCACGGCAACCTAGTGCCCCCGGGTCTCTACCTCTTTCAGCTCAAGGTTGAGCTCGATGCAGGGGAGGCGGTCCACAGCGGCCACGTGGCTGTGGTCTACTAGTATGAGGGGTCTCCCGATCATTAGGCTGGCTGCGTTGCTCTGCGTCATCGCTTGGGAGCGGGCGGAAGGCCAACTTACCACCACCGAGTACCTGCCCTGGAGCCAGGCCCAGTCCCGCTTCCTCAACCGCGAGTACTACCCTTGGTGGCACGAGCGCTACGAAAACTACAGCCTGCTCAGTTACCGCGACTACACGGCCCGCCCCGAGAACCCGACCTACGACCCCTTTGGGGCCTATTTGCTCGACGGGGTGGAGCTGCTGCGCGTGGAGGAGTACCGCACGCTGGCCCCCCAGCGCAGCAGCCGAATTTTCCGCAGCGGCAATCTAGCGGCCACCTTTCGCAACTTGGTCATCATGCGCGATCACTACCGCGATTGGTCGGGCCGGGTCATGGTCGGCGACGCCCTCGAGGCCCGCTTCACGCCGCTGACTCTCGACAAGGCGCGCCTGCAGGGGCTGCGTTGGGATGGGTCTTCGTACAAGAATCGCTTTACCGTACTGGGTGCCCGGGTTTCTTCGCCGCTAGTCGGCGGTGACAACAATCTTCCGTTTGCCACCTATCTGTTCGGCGGCCGCTGGGAAAGCCGTCTGGGCAATGTGCTCACCGTCGGCGGTTCGTACGTCAATCTGCATCTGCGCGACAGCATGCAGCGCCGGGGCTCGACGCGCGGCACCTTTCCCACGGATCTGGCCAAGACCACGTTCTACTACGTGGTTTTCAGCGACGATTCTCCCGAGGATGATAGCGGCGTCCAAGTGCTGGCGGTGGAAATTTTTGTCGATGGCGCTCCGCTCCCAATCGAGCCGGATATTCGGCGCATCCCGCATCTGGCCGACCCGGACCACGTCCCCCAGCTGCGCCGCCACGGTCCTTGGGCCCCACAGAGCGCATCGCGCGACCGAGTCTTCGATCCCCGGCTCAACAACCGACGCAGGGAACGCGGCCTCTTTTTTCAGGAAGGTGTGCCCGTTGCAGTAGCGGAGTTTCCCCTCGAAGTGGGCGGCACCGACCTGCTGGTCTATCGCTGGGAAATTCCAGCCACGGCCGAGCGCCTGAGTTTTCGCGCCCAAGTGGCTGGCGACTATAGTATTGACGTGGCGGCGGCCTACGGCTGGGCCGGCGTGCCCAATCGCATCTGGACCGACTGGCACAATGTGGCGCGCGCGCCGCGCAATGTCCGGGACGGCTCCAACTTGCGCTGGGTGCGTTTTGAATACGGCTTCCCGACCGCCCAAATCCAGTACGGCAGCGACTTTCTCTGGCAATGGGAGGGGACGACCTTGGCGGGCGAGTTGGTCGAAAATGTTGGGTACCGCCGCTTTCCCGGTGCCAGCCAGCATCAGCGCCGTGCCAGCCGGGCCTTTTTCCTCAAGGGGCTGCACCAGATGGACAGCCTCGCAGTCGGCCTCGAGGTGTTTGGCCTGCCAGCGGCGTACGCCACCACTCTGCCCATGTGGTCGGAACGCGCCGACAAGGTCCTGGACTACGCGTTGGTCGACGACAACGACGACGGCGACTACTGGGAGGACCGCTGGGAGCACTGGGATCCGCTCGACCCACTCTACATCAGCTTGAAGGACGCCGCTGGCGTGGACCCGGAGAGTCAGCCGACGCAAGCCGCGATTGACTACCTACCCGGCAACCTCGGCAACGGCGTTGGGTACGGGGTTTTTCCCGGGCTGGATCAAGATGGGGATGGGGTTTTAGAGATCAATGTCAACCAGAACCAGATACCCGACTACGCCGAGCCATTCCTCATGTACGCCGTTGAACCAGACGATTTTGTGTACGGCGACGACTTCAACAACAACGGCGTAGTGGATCGGCGCGAGAACGACAATCTGCCGGACTATCCCTATCCGCTCGACAGCCGTGGGTACCATTCATTCGCCCTGTTCCATCCCCGCTCATCCTTGCAATTCCGCCTCGGGCAGTACCGCATTGAACAGCGCGCTGGCGCTGGCCGCAACCAAGTCGCGTACGGGGAGGCGCAATACCAAAGGGGGCACGTACAGCTCAATGTGCGCAGTAAGCGGGTGCGCGATACCATCGCCGATCCAGTGTACCAGCACGTCGTCGATCCGCTGACCGCGACTAATACCGCGATCAAGATCAAACCTGATCCACTACTGGCGCGAAATAGCTGGCTCCACACCCTGTACGGCACCGCGGGATACGCGCCCATCCCCGGGATGCAGATCAAAGCCACCACCAAGCTCGGAATCAACCGCATGCTGGAGACGCTAGACCAGCGCAGCCATATTATCGATTGGACTTGGACCAGCAAGGCAGATTACACCTTTGTGCACTGGGGCCTGAAAATCCGCCCTAGCGCCAAACTGAGGCTTCAGCGCCGCACTGCCCCCGAGGATCTGCTGTTGCCGCTCCGCACGTATGAACTTTTTCCCATCCTGCAGGCGGACTACGCACTGGGCCAAGCCACGGTGCTGCGCTTTGGCATCCAAGGCTTGCCGGGCTGGCCCCACACCTTCCGCAACCCGGATTACCCGACCGGGGATTTCACGGCCCGCCACTACCTTTTTGCCATTGAGAACCGCAGCCACAACCGGGGATTCGATCTCAGTCTCAATTTGGGTTTTCGCGCCAGCTACACTCGCTTTGTGCACACCCCTGGTCGCAGGGTGCGCAACTTCAAAGAATTTTTCGTCCAAGCGCGGGTGCTGTGATGTTATCCGCAGATGGACGCAGATGGAACGCAGATGGGGCGATTGATTTTTATCGAAGGGTGCGTGCTGTGATGGTCCTCTTTCTCGTCATCTTGGCTTGGTCCGCGCCTGCCTTTGGGCAACTGCTCTACGATGCCGAGGAGCGCTACGAGAGCTATGCTCGCCAGGGGTACCGCGCGTACAACTCGGGGATATTTGGCCAAGTCACGCGCAATAGGTACGACGATTTGGGCAACTTTGTCCTCGACGGGGTCGGCGTCTTTGAATTGGAGGAAGGGCGGACCAATCCGCCCGAGTCGGGTAGCTTTATCGACAAGAGCCGCTTTTATCAGCAGTACCTCAATCGCCTGCTCGTGGCCCAGGACAGCTATGGCAATTGGAGCAGCCGGCTGATCGTCGGCGACCGCATCCGCACCAAGTTCACCGCCCTGACCCTCGACCTAGTTGCGCTCAACGGCGCCCGCTGGGACGCCGATGTCGATGGCAGCCAATTTTCCTTTGTCACATCGCGCCTCGACTGGCCCATTTTCCCGGGGGATAATCTCGCACTGCACGGTGTCCGGGATTGGGCCACCTATCTGCTCGGCGGCCACGTCCAGCGCAAGTTCGGGGTGCTGGACATGAGCTTCTCCTATGTCAATTTGCACCGCACCAACAGTCTGACCTCGTGGGGCGACAACAGCATCAAGGGCGTGGTGCCGCGCAAGAACACGCCGCCGGCCTACGTGGTGGTCAAGTTCGGCGATGGTTCGCCCAAGGATGGCGGCGGGGCCCGGATCTACGACCTGCACATCGAAGGGACGCTCGGAACCATCCGCCCGCTCGTCACCCGCCACGATAGCGAGCGAATCGATAGAACCTATCCCAACCGCGACCGCTTCTTTCCCTTGGGCAAGACCATACCGCCGTATATCGAGTTTCTCCGCGGAGACTTGGCCGTGGAGCCGACCGAGCAAGGGGAATTTCTCGAAGCCAATGGCTCGGAGTTTTTGCTCTACTGGTTCAAAATACCCCAGGAAATGCGCGGGCAGGTCGAGCGCTTGCACTTTCGCGGGCTGGTGGCCAATGACTACCGCATTGAAATGGCCGAAATTTTTCTGCCGGCCGCGACTCCGTCATCGACCAATGTCGATATAACCGGCGAACGCGCCACCTTTTTCTATCCGGTGATCGCGGCCGAAGGCCAAGTGCGCGACGGCTCCAACCGGCGCTGGGTGAACTTTGAGTACGGCCGCCACACGGGCCGCACCAATGCCAGCCTGCGTCTCGAAGTGCAGCGCCAAGATTTTTCTCTGCGCACTGAGTTCGCTCGCACCTTTGAATTTCGCCAGTATCCCTCCCACGCCGGAGACGGCAAGTGGCAGCGCCGTACGGCTGACGCCTTTTTTGTCAATACCACCCGGGATTGGCGCCGCGCCAGTCTCGGCTTTGAGGTCTTCCGCATTGCGCCCCAGTACAGCACTAGCATTTCCGTCGAGGACCGGAATTACCGCACGTACACCGAGGATCTGCGCAGCCCCTTCAGCGTCTTTCCCAGCTTTGACGAGCGCTACAACAACACCCTCGAACTGTCGACGGTGGACGACAACGACGATCGCGACCGCTTCCCCGACATGCACTTCATACCGAATTTTGCCGATAACGACGGCATTTTTCCCGGCCTCGACCTCGATCAGGACGGCCAGCCCGATCCCAACGAAAACGGCAATACGGCCCCCGACTACCTCGAGCCCTTTGTACTCTATAACGTCGATCCGCCGGAATACGACTACGGCGACGACTACGACAACAACGGCATCATCGACCATCGGGAGGACGACTTCGAGCCCGATTATCCCTATGATGTCGATACCCAAGGCCATCACCTGTTCGCCGGCCTGCGTCCCCGCACCGGACTTGAATTTACCTTGGGACGCTACCGCACGCGCCAGATATGGGGAGCGGGGAAAAACCGCGTCGCCTATTTCAAGGCGGCCTATCAGCGCTCCCTTTTCCCGTACGGCCGCGTGGAATTTTTCAATGTTTTCAAAGAGGTCCAAGACGACATTGAGGACGATACCCCGCAATTTTTGCCGCGCATCTCCAATGCCCTGCCCTTTGAAGTGCGGGGCACCTTTGACGCTAATGTCGATAATTTTGAGCTAGTCGAGGACGGACTGGCCATGCGCAATAGCTTGGTCAACACCGCCTATCTCAAGGCCACCTTCTTCCGCATCGACAACCTCAACATTGACCAACGCCTCAAGTACAACGTCAATTCCCAGCGTCCCACATCCCTACAACCCGCCAATCGGATCGGTGCCTGGTCTTGGGTTTTCAGAGCGGCGTATAATTGGAGTGTGGGCAGTTTGACGGTGACGCCCCGAATCAAGTACATGGGCTTTGTGCGGCGCGACCGCAGCGCTCGGGTGCGGACCATTTCAGAGCGCTTTTTCTATCCGATCCTGACCGCGACGTACGATCTCACGCCCATGACCCGCTTCAGCGCTGGTGCCCAGGGCCTGCCCTGGCTCAAAAGCAGGTACCGCGATCGCGTCAACGGTGCCGTCAACTATGGAGCCGAGGACTATGTGATCATGGTGACCAATAGGACGACCTACAAGGGTTACCACCTCAGTCTGAGCACTGGTTACCAACGCAAACAACTGCAATTCGACGACCGCTCGCGCCAGGTCGAAGACATTGACCAAGTCCTGTTTTTCATGCGCCTAGTCATGGGATTGGAGCCGTTCAAAGGATGAGAGTAGCAATTGGCATAGGATGCTTGCTCCTCTTGCCGGCTTTCCCCTTTCCAGGGCTCAAAGCCGAGGAGTCTGGGCTTCGGTCCAGGGTGCCGACTTTTCTGCCGGCCCACTCCTTCGTCCACCGGCCCGGCCGCCCCTATGTCAACCGTGCGCAAACGGACTACGAGATCCCGGATCAGACCTTGCTGCCACCCTTTGACCGGCGCAATTACTACGGCCCGCTCGGCCATCACCTGATCTACGGGTACGACGTGTTTTCGTGGCGGGAGACGCGCGCCGACTTTCCCATTGGCCAAGCGCCCAACAGCCAACTCTTCAAGCAGAACGCGCGCTATGGGCTACTGGATCGCAATATCGTCGGTTTCGACAGTTACAACGACTGGTCTGCCCGGCTGATCATCGGCGACGAGATCCGCACCTTTTTCACGCCCCTGACCCTCGATATGACCGGCGTCAACGGGATCCGCCTCGATGTCGACAAAGGGCCGACCCAATTCTCGCTGTTGGCTTCGCGCTTCCGCGATCCCATCTGGGTGGCCGGCACCCCGCGATCAGAAGCGCGCAACGCATCCCTGCTCACGGGCGGCCGCGGCGAGTTGCACTTAGGTGCGCTCACCTTGGGCGCCAGTGGCGTCCACTTCAATCTCTTCGACAGCGAGCAGGGCGATTTTGCCCTCCGAGGCGATCTGCGCGGGGACCAAGTTTTGCCCAGTTTTATCATTGCGCGCTTTGCCGACGATTCCCCTTCCGACGAGCGAGCTGGCGCTGCTATTTCCGAGGTGCGCCTGCTGATCAACGGCGAGTACCGGCCGGACATTGCGCCCGAGTTGGTGCGCATTGACGCCCGCAATCCCACGGCCGTGGGCCTCAACAATCGGCTCACCGGCCAGTTCCAGCGGCGTCCGTACACCGACCAAGGCACGCGCTATGCCGATTTTTTCTACTTGCGCCGCCACTTGCAAGGCGAGGACGTCTCCCGCAACGTGAACCTCGGCGAACTGGCGAACTTTATTGTGCCCATTGAGGCGGACGCTGAATTGCGCGCCGATGGCTACGATGTCATTCTGGCCTTTTTCGATCTGACCGAGGAGTCTTTTGTCGAACAGGTCGAAGTGGAGGCCGTGGTGGGCAACGACTATCGGGTGGAACTGGTCGGCTTGTACGAAGCCGAACCCCAAGCCACTCAGGAACAGGCGCGCTGGCGCTTGGCCAATCTTGAATCGCTGCGCCGCGCTCCGGGCAATGTTCAAGACCTGTCCAATGCGACGCAGATCCGCCTCGACGCCGGGGCCTGGACCGGGCGCACCGTGGTCGGCGTTGACGGCTATTTTGAAAGAGGCCGCACTCGCATCCGCGGGGAATTCGCCCGCAGCATTGAGTACTTGCGCTATCCAGACGGCCGACCCGGACATCGCCCCCCGAGGGAATTCGAGGGTGTGCGCCGGTGGAACGGAGTGCGCAGCACCACCCGGGACGCCTCGTACTATCTGACCGCGGAGTGGGCCGACTCTTGGCTCGAATTGGGGGGCGAATTGTTTTCCGTGGGGCCGGATTTCACCCGCCAGTTGATCGGCGACCACGTAGCCGCGGTGCCGGGAGCCGAGATTTCCGACGGCTTTGTCGAGGACAACGACGACGACGACCGCTGGCCCGACCGGGGTCCTGGAGCACGAGGCGGCCACCACGGCGCGACCGACTACGACCCAGACGGGGTCTTCCCCGGCAACGACGAGGACAACGATGGCATTCCCGATACCAATCGCAATGGCAATGCCCTGCCCGATTACGTCGAGCCCTTTTTGCTCTTTGCGGTGGAACCGGACGCGTACTTCTACGGCCGCGACTGGAACCACAACGGCATCGCCGATGTGCGCGAGGACGACCTAGAACCCGATTTGCCCTACCAGCAGGACCAGCAGGGCGGCCACGTCTTCGGCCGGCTGCGCCTGTTCGGCGGCTTGTCTGTCGGGGTGGGGCGGCTCAAGGCCAAGGGCATTCTTAGCGAGCGGCGCAACGAGATCGACTACGCCAGCATTGCCCTGTCGCGCCGCGATTGGCAGCAGGGCTATTTCGCCGGCGAGATTTTATTGCAGCGCGTCCACGACGACTTTGCCAACCCGTACCAGACCTTTGAAGAAACCCTGTCGGAACCCGCTCCCGATGCCCCGTACCACAGCCCTGGTTCCCTAGTGTACGACCGCACTACGGTGGGGGATTTGCTCGAATGGCGCGACAGCATCGACCGCCAGCACTACCTCGAAGGAGCGTGGTGGCCGCTGGCTGGCCTGCGCTTGGACGGCAATATGCGCTATGCCATCAATCGCCAGCAGGCCGCAGTGCTGTCCGATGGTTCGGATCAGGGCGCCGACGAAATCCGCCTGCTGACCTTGATAGCGCGCGCCGCGTACCACTGGGAAGCCACGACCAACTGGCTGGTGGTCTTTCAGGGCAAGGGATTGTACCTGCGCCGTAACCGCGACAGTCTGCCGGTCGCGCTGGAGGACGAGTGGACGTTGGTCCCCATCCTCAAGGCCCAGTACCGGCTGACGCCGCGCACTGAATTTTCCTGCGGGATGCAGGGTCTGCCCTTTTTGCCGCTGAGCAAAAAAGACCGCACCGACAACCGCAACAGTTTTACCGAGGCCGTGCGGGTCGTGCAACTGACCAATCACTCGAATTATTTCGGCTATGCGCTCTCGACCAATGTGGGCCTGCGCCTCACGCGCCGGACCTTTGACGATCCCACCCGCACCGGAGACGACCTCGACGTCACCTCCTTGTTCATGCGGGTATTTTTGGGTTTTGAATGAGCCGATGCTGACGAAGAAAAAAATGGGTTTCTGCGCGATCGGACTTTGGCTTTTGGCCTGCGGCTGCCATTTGCTCTATCCCCAGCAAATCGTCCAGGTCTCCCGGCTACTGCCGGGGTCTGCGGCCTCGGCCCAGTACGCTTTAGAGAGAGACGGGGCCGTCTCCTATACCATAGAAGGCCTGCGGCTTTTGGTCCGCCATTTGAGCGACCCAGACCTCAACGCCATGTTCCCCACGGAGTCGAGCCAAGGCGAGTACTCGATCAATCCCTACACCTTTGGCGACTATGTCGATCCGACGGTCGGCTATGTTCGCAATCGCTTTACTGTCTTTGAAATCGAGGTGCACAACCGCGCCTTTGCCAAAGTGGAATTCAACCCCCTCGAGGCCGTGCTGCTGACGGACCGGGGCGGCGAATTCCTCCAGCCCTACGGCATTTTGGCGGGTTCGTCGCCGAGGAACTTTGAGTCGTACTACCGCTCCCGCCGGAGCACTAGCGGCAATGATTTTTACCGCTTCAACATGCGTATGGGCATTGTGCGCAGCAACAACTACAACATCGACCGCAAGATTTTCAAAGGCGAGTCGTACCGGGGTTTACTCGTCTTTGATCCGCTCGCCGACGAGGTCGCGCAAGTCGCCTTGGTGCTGCGCGATTTCGTCCTCAAATTCAATCCCCACGACGCGCCGTTGGAAACGACCACCCTGCGCTTTGAGTTCAAGCGCGAGGTGCAGCGGGAACTCGTCGAGCGAGAGCGGAAGGAGTCCCAGAGCGGGCTTGTCACTTACACCCGGCTAGGCGGCCCGCTGCAGCTAGAGCACGGCGCAGCCGGGAATCCGACGCGGGCGGCCAGCGCGCTCGAGGACGAACTGCAAGACCGCCTGCTGGCCATCAACGCCTGTTTCGCCCGCGAATTCGCCGCCGGCCGCGCGGCCGCAGGGCGGATGAAAGTCCGCTTTACCATCGACCCGACTGGCGCTGTGGCAGCGGTGGAAATCGTCGATTCGGGGGTAGTGAGCGCGGCGGTGGATGCCTGTATTCGCTCCGAGATGGAGCGGTGGACGTTTGCACCTGCAGAGAGTCGCACAATCGCCGAGTGCGACCTAGAATTTATCGACGGACGCGACTGATGATTGGAAAGCGAAATTTGTACCGCGCGCTGGGCGGCGCGGGCCTGCTGTTGGTCGGGTGCGGTGAAGAGGCTCCACCGCCCCGCAAGCCAGTGGTCTTCATCGATGTGGCCCAACAAGCCGGCCTGCATGGGCGCAATGTCTCGGGTAAGCCGCAAAAGACCTATATCATTGAGTCCAAGGGCGGCGGCGCGGGTCTGTTCGACTACGACAACGACGGCTACCTAGACGCGTACCTAATCAATGGCTCCTCCTTCGACTCCCTGCCCGATCCCCCACCCAGCAACCGGCTCTACCGCAACCGGGGCGATGGCTCGTTCGCCGAGGTCACGCGCACGGCTGGCGTGGGCGACACGGCTTGGAGCATGGGCTGCGGGGCCGCGGACTACGACAACGACGGCGACACCGATCTTTTGGCGACCAACTACGGCCCTAATCGGCTCTACCGCAATCGGGGCGATGGGACCTTTGACGAGGTGGCCCAAGCTGCGGGGGTGGCGGATCCGCGCTGGAGCACGGGCGTTGCCTGGGGAGACTACGATGTGGACGGGGATGTGGATCTGTACGTGGCCAATTTTGTCCGCTTTAATCCAGACGAACTCGCCGAAGCCGAGCTCTATCAGTTGTGGAAGGGGATCAAGATATTCCAAGGCCCCAACGCCTATGAGGGAGAGCAGGACGCGCTCTACCGCAATCAGGGTGACGGCACCTTTGACGATGTTACCGCTCAGATCGGCGTTGACCCAGTGGCGTACAACGGGTTCCAACCCGTGTTTGTCGACAGCGACAGCGACGGGTACCTGGATCTGTACGTGGCTAACGACACCGATCCCAATCTGCTGTTGCGCAACTTGGGCAACGGGCGCTTCAAAGATGTCTCCTTGGCCACGGGTGCCAGCCACAGTGCCGATGGCGAGGAACAAGCCGGCATGGGCGTGGCCGCGGGCGACTACGACAACGATGGCGATTTCGACTTTTTCGTCACCCATTTCTCCGAGGATTACTACACCTTGTACCGCAGTGAAGAAGGACGCCTTTTTACCGATGTGAGCCACGCGGTGGGTGTGGGCGAAGTGAGCATGCCCTTCGTGGGTTGGGGCACGGGCTTTTTCGATCGCGACAACGACGGCGATTTGGATCTATTCGCCGCCAATGGCCACGTCTATCCGGTCCTAGACGACTACGATGTGGGCACGCGATACGCCCAGCGCAATTTTCTCTTTGACAACGACGGTACTGGATCCTTTGTCGAAATTGGTGCCCGGGCTGGCAGCGGCCTAGCCGTGGAGAAGGTGAGTCGGGGGGCGGCCTTTGGCGACTACGACAACGACGGCGACATTGATATCCTCATCCTCAATATCGACGATACGCCCACCCTGTTGCGCAACGACGGCGGCAATCGCAATCGCTGGCTCCAGGTCTCCCTCATTGGCACCGCGAGCAATCGGGACGGCATTGGAGCCCGCATTGAGGCAGGGATCGCCGGCCGCGTCCAGATCCGCCAAATTGTCGCGGGGACCAGCTTCCTGTCGCACAGCGACATCCGCGCCCATTTCGGATTGCAACGGGCCACCAAGGTCGAGCGGCTGGTAGTGCGCTGGCCCGGCGGCCGGGTCGAGGAATTTCGCGATCTCGACGCCGATCAGTGGCTGGTGATCACCGAGGGCAAGGGGCTTGCGGTGCGCCGAACGCAGGGCAATGTTGCCGGGTTGTAACTATGTACGCGCCTAAATTTTATAAACTCCTACTGCTCGCTCTCTTCACTTGGGGATGCGAGCCGGAAACAGCGGTGGATCAACCCGCGCTGGTGGCTGAACTACCGAATGGGACCGAGATGGCCTTTGTCTGGATTGCCCCGGGCACCTTTGTCATGGGCTCGCCCCCCACCGAACCAGGGCGGGACGACGACGAAGCACCGCAACGCGAGGTGCAAATCTCCCAGGGGTTCTACCTAGCGCAGACCGAGATCACCCAGCAACAGTGGACTGCGGTCATGGATACGCAGCCGTGGGTTGGGCTAGATTTCGTCCTCCAAGGACCGGACTATCCGGCCGCCGGCTTGTCGTGGATCGACGTCGAGCAATTCGCCGCAGCCCTCAACGCCAGCGCTGGCGCTGAACTCTACCGCCTGCCCACGGAAGCAGAGTGGGAGTACGCCTGCCGGGCCGGTACCACTACCCGCTGGTCTTTTGACGACGACGAGGCGCTGCTGGACGACTTTGCTTGGCACACCGGCAATACCTGGGATGTCGGACTGCGACACAGTCAGCGAGTGGCGACGAAAAAACCCAACCCTTGGGGTCTGTACGATATGCACGGCAATCTGTGGGAATGGGTGCACGACTGGTACAGTCCCGAGTACTACGGCAGTGCTCCCAAAGTGGATCCTCCCGGTCCCACAACCGGGGTACAGCGCGTTCTCCGGGGCGGTTATTTCCACAATAACGGAGCCCGTCGCCTGCGCTCGGCCAACCGCCTCAGCCAAGTGCCGCACGGGCGCTATGCTTCGGTGGGGGCGCGGCTGCTGAGGGAGGGGCCGCCATGAGAATCTGGCTCCTCCGCCTCGCCGGGCTGGGACTGGGGTTGGTCCTCGTCGTGGTCGCAGAACTGCTGTTGCACCTGGTCCCGGCCTTGGCCCCCGAGCCTTTTCTCGTCACCTTGGCCGCGCGCGACGAGCGGCGCTTGCGCAGCATCAACCCCCTCTATGCCAAGCGCTTTTTCTTTCAGCGCTATCAAGGCAAACTCATCGGCAGCGGCCGCATGGGGGCTCAGCCCTTTTTCGAGCCGGCCCCCCGCCAGCGCTTTCGCGTGGTCTTTGCCGGTGCCTCCACGGTCCAGGGCTATCCTTACGTCCAATCCCTTGCGGCTCCGTCCTTTTTGGCGGCCATGCTGCAGGACATCTGGCCCGACAAAGAGGTCCAAGTTTTCAACTTGGGCATCACGTCAATCGCCAGTTTTGCCGTTGCTAGAGTGGTCGAAGATGCCTTGCAACTGGAGCCGGACCTAGTCGTGGTGTACACCGGCCACAACGAATTCAATGGGATCTACGGGGTTGACGAACACCATTCGCCCCTGCGCAACCGGCTGCACTACTTCCTCATGCAGAGACGGCTCACCGCCTTGGTGCGGACGGGACTGGACCATTTTCGCGGCAGCGAGGTCTCCTCTACTGCTCTGGCGCGGATTATGGCCGAACGCGGCCAAGTCGCGCTGGACAGCCCGCGACGCCGGGCCGCTCCCGAGCACCTGCGCACCAATCTGCTAAATGTGGCCGCCGCCTGTAGCAAAGCCGAGGTTCCGCTAATCCTGTGCACCTTGGCGGCTAATGAGGCTGGTTTTGCGCCCGGCGCTGGGGCCGCGCCCCCTTTAGAGGAGCATCTGGCCCAGCAGTGGCAGCAACAGGTGGCCAAGGCCGCCGAGGTTCTGGTGCTGGAGACTCCGCCCTTAGAGGCTGTCCACGGGGCGTTGGAGAATTTGACCGCGGCGGCTCAGTTGTGGGAAAAACACGCCTATCTATGGTATCTCAGGGGCCGGGCTTTGGTCCACTTGCAGCGTCCGGCGGCGCGCCAAGCCTTTGCCAAGGCCCGCCAACTCGACACTATGCCTTGGCGGGCCCCGCGCTCTTTCAACGCGGTGATCGACAGCGTGGTGCGCCAGAGCGGGGCTGGGTTGGCCGATGTACAAGCGGCCTTTGACCGGGCTGCTCCTCCCGAGGGCGTGGGCTGGGAGTTGATGGCTGATCATCTGCATCCTTCGGTGGCGGGACAGGCCCTGTTGGCTCGCACGGTCGTCAAAGCTGTGCCGCAAGTCGTGGACGAGCCCGTCGAGCTGGAGCGCCTGCGCAGCGATGACCAGTACCGAGACCTGCTGGGCGATTTGCCCGTCGGCCGCCTGCGGGTTTATCAAGCCATGGCCGAATTGTTCAGTCGGCCGCCCATGGACCGGTACAACGCCCACAATGCCACGCGCTACCAGCGATTGGCCAAGCAGCTATGGGAAGGACTCTCCGCGGCTGAGCAGCGCGGCGCTGAACAGTGGATGCGCCACCGGGACCAGGGGCTGCTGGCCCTGCAAGTGGCCGAGCAACTCTTTGCTGGGCGCGATTTTCCAACGGCCCGCTCGTACTACAGAGCGGCCCGCTGGGAAGCGCCCTTTACCCTGCGGGGCGATCTGTGGGCCGCGGTGCAGTGGGGACGGACCTTTGCCCTGAGCGGCGAGGCCATCTCCGGCGACCGGGCCGCGGTCCTGCAAAGCGCCCTGCAGCGCTTTCCCTTCATCGTTGGCTCTGCCCCGGCCGATCCGGGATTTGCTGCGCTGATCAAAGGCCAGCTTCACTTTCTGTTGGGGCAGTACCAGCAGGCCCTGCCGCCTCTTTTGCAGGCCCTCAAAGCGCCCCAGATTCGGCGCGAATACATCTTTGTGCTCTTCCCGGCGCTGGCGGAGACCTTGATCCACAACGACCGCTTGGAGGACGCTCGCCGCCTCGCGCGCCAGTTTGCCGTCGAAGGGCCGCATACTCAGTATTTTATTCCCCTAGTGGAAACGCTGGCAGGGGACCGCGCCCAAAGAGGGGCCTTGTGAAACGCGTAGTAGTCCTGTTGCTCAGTGTTGGTCTAAGCGCCTGCGATAAGGCCTCGGGGCCGACGGACTCTGAGGACCTGCCGGGCATGGTGAAAATCCCGGCCGGTCCCTTCATCATGGGCTCTGACTCCGGTGCCAGTGACGAGCGTCCCGCACATTCCGTGCACCTCAATGGCTTCTGGATTGACCGCCACGAAGTGAGCACGGCCGAGTGGAATGCCTATGCCCAAGCCGTGAACCTGTCCATTCGGTCGGCCCCGGACGATCATCCGATCATTTCGGTGGGCTGGCCCGATGCCCTAGCCTATTGCCAGTGGGTCGGCAAGCGCCTGCCCACGGAGGCGGAGTGGGAAAAAGCCGCCCGGGGGACCGATGGGCGCACCTACCCCTGGGGTGAAGGCATCGATCGCACTAGGGCCAACTACGGAACGGATTTTTGCTGTGACGTCGACGCCAGCGATGGGTACTCTTTTACTTCGCCGGTTGGTCATTACCCACAAGGAGAATCGCCCTATGGGGTCCGCGATATGGCTGGCAATGTCTGGGAGTGGGTGGCAGACTGGTATCACAGCGAGTATTATACCGGCGAACGCGTACGCAATCCCCTTGGACCGGCGGATGGAACGCTGAAAGTGGTGCGCGGGGGCTCGTGGTCCAATGCTCCCAATCTGTTGCGCGCCTCGTACCGCCGGGCCTGCAGCCCGTTCAGCGCCGATGGCAATGTCGGCTTTCGCTGCGCGGTGGACGAATGATCCCCACAATTCTGAAAGAACGGATCCTGCTCGCCGTTGTCGGCCTCGCCGCAGTGTGTTCCACCGTCCAGACCGAGGGGCGCACTTGGGAGCAGACTGCATGGCGCAGCGCGCTCTACTACCGCACCACCTTTGAGGCACCCGAAGCCGGCGAGGGCTTGCTGCATATAGCCGCCGCCGACAGCTTTGCCGCGTACTTCAACGGCGAACTAGTCGGCAGCGATTCCAGCGTGGTGCAGCCGCGGGTTTTTGCCGTGCCAGTAGTGCGCGGCGACAACCACATCGCCGCGCTGGTGGTCAATCGCGGGCGCGGGTTGGGCAATGGTTTGGCCGCGACCTTGACCGTGGAATTCGCCGCCGGGGATACCTCGACAGTGCAAACGACGACTGATCGCACCCGCCAGCCTTGGTACTGGAGTGACCAGTTCCAAGCTGACGATGGGTGGACGACTGCCGAGGTGGCGCGGGACGAGGCTTGGCATCTGGTGCAAGAAGGTGCGCTAGATCCGACTTTGGCTATCGGCCAGCCCATCGCTGGCTTTTTAGGTGGGACGGATATCGGCTCTCTAGCTGGCGGCATTATCCTCAAACAAGTGCGCGGCCAAAATCTGGCCAAGGACCGCATCTCCAATCGCCCGGAAGTACTCGACGGCGATTTGAATACCTCGTGGAATCCGCCGATCAACGCCCTGAATTTCAATGCCGATATCGACTTGGGAACGCGGCGCAAAATCCACGCCGTTCGGGTTTTGACCCGGGGCCGCAACCAAGAGCAGTACTTCGACCGCTCCCTGCGCGGGTACTCCATTCAGGTCAGCGACGATCAAATCCGCTGGACCGAAGTGGCCATCCTGCGCGACATCGTCGATTTCATCCGCAGCGAGGTGCGCTTTACGCCGCTGTGGACGCGCCATTTGCGCTTGGTCATCGTCGATATCAACGCCATCACCCAGCCCAACGTGGCCGAAATAGAGGTGTACGGCAGCCTGCACGCAGAGCGGGGAACGTTTATTTCGGTGCCGCTCGACCTAGGCGCTCCGGCCGTGGTCAAGAACGTGGGGCGAGTGCGCTGGCAGGCTACGGTTCCCGCTGGTACGGAACTCACCGTGCAGTTCCGCAGCGCCGACCAAGCCGCCGCGCTAGCCGATTCGGCAGGGGGGTGGAGTACGCCCCTAACCACCGGGGACATCTGGTTCCCTGCTGAGGAACCGCGTGCGTTCTTGCAATACCGGGTCAACATGGCGACCCACTCCCCCGAGAAAACCCCTGTTTTCGAGCACCTAGAGATCGATTTTGATCTCGACCAAGTGCCCGTCTCCAAGGCATGGGGCCGCATTGCCCCCAATCGCGTCCCCATGGGCCGTGATACCTCCTTTACCTACACCCTCGATGTGGAATTCGCCGACGCCGACGCGGGCTTAGCCCAGATCCGCATTGACGTGCCCGCGCCGGCCATACTCGAAGAAATCACCGGCTTGGAGGGTAGTGAGATCAAGACTTGGGACTCGACGCGCGACCAGCTCACTATCACCTTGGCCGAGCCGCTGCGGCAGGACGCCCAGTTGCAAATTCGCTTTAGGACGCGAACGCTCGCGGCGATCCATGCGTTTCGCGCCCGCCTCTTTGCTCCCAATTCTGACAACCCGCTCAACGCGGCCGAGAACGCGGCCATTGACCCGCAAATCAATGCACCTTATTCGTGGGTGTTGTCGGCTGCTACCTCGGAGGAGCGGGCGCTCTCCCAAGTGCGCGTCCTCCCACCGGTCTTCACCCCCAACGCCGATGGGATCAACGATTTTGCCACTATCGAATTCGCCCTCTCCAAGGTCGCGGCCCCGCGACAGGTGGGTATCCGCATCTTCGATCTGAGTGGCCGCTTGGTGCGCGACCTCAGTCCACCGCCGCTATCGGCTGGTGTCTATGTGCAGCTGCCAACCGACAGCCGGCCTCCAGGTTTGTGGGATGGGCGCAATGCCACGGGTTCGCGAGTAGCTCCAGGTCTGTATCTCTACCGGGTGGAAGTTGAGGTGGACACGGGCTTAGAACGCGCCGCCGGGGTCGTCGGAGTAGCCTACTAGGTGTCGAGGAACAAACCATGATTCCGCTAGTCATCCTATCCCTGCTGACTCTCGCCGCGGCCGCGACTCGCTTTGTGCCTACGGCCGAGGAGATGCAGGCCCGCTTTAAGCACGGCCAGAACTTCTACGCCTCTGGGGCCTACGATCAGGCCATTGAAAACTATCGCCACATCATGCGCAGTCGGCACAAACTGCTCGCGATGGAATCCATTCGAGTTTCCGTCGGCCAGATAGACGCGCCCCTGCAAGAAGTGGCCGCGTACCAAATTGGCAATGCCTATTTCAAAATGGGCGAAGAAGAACTCAAAAGGGCGGCGCAGGCCCGCAGCGACGAAGAGCGTGCCGAGCACCAAGGTCGGGCCGACGATTTATTGGCGCAGGCCGTGGAGGCGTTTGTCGCCACCGAGACCCTTTCCTCGACTCCGGCTCTCCAGGCCCTCGCCCGCAGCCGGGCCGTGGCCTGCGCGTACCGCATGGGAGATTACCGCCGCACCATCGACGAAGCGCAGCAGCTAGTCTCCAGCTATCCCACCAGTCCCTATGTAGCTCATGCGCTGTACGATATTGGCTGGTCGCACTATCAACTGCGCGAGTACGCCCAGAGCATTGCGGTTTTCGAGGATTTGGTCGGGCGCTTCCCCTCGGGGTATCGCACTAGCAGGGCGCTCTTTCAAATTGGCGAATGCTACTTTGCGCTGGAGCGCTTTGCCGAGGCCATCCCCAGCTACCAGCGGCTAGTCGACTCGCAGCGCCTCGACCGCATGTCCGAGCGCGAGATCCTGCGCATGCAGCGCAACAAACTCGCCGGCCTAGTCGACGAGACCGAGCTGGAGATCGCCGCCAAAGCCCTACTGCGCATTGGCGAGTGCCGCGAGTGCACCGGGGAGTACGCGCTGGCTGTGGAGGCATACTCCTTGGTGGCCGCGCGCTTTGCCGACGAGCGCCGCCTGTCCGAGGAAGCCTATTTGCGCCAAGCGCAGTTGCACTACCAGCGCGGCGATGTCGCCGCCAGTATCGCGGTGTACCAGCGCGCCCTAGAAGCGCAACAGGACGACTTTGGCCGTGCGCGGCTGCAGTTGCTGCTGGCCAACCGCTACTTTGAAACTGGGAACTACTTAGAGGCCGTGCGCGAATACAGCGCGTACCGCGACGACTATGCCGCCTTTGCGGCTCAAGCCGGCCTGCCCCTCGAAGGGGTGGGACTGCAAATTGCCCGGGCTTGGTTCGGTCGCGCCGAAGCAGAAGAGGTCGCGCCCGAGGAGCGGGCCGATCTTTTCCGCCGCGCCGAAGCGGAATTGCGCCGAACTTTAGAAGCCTTTCCCAGCTCGATCTACGAAATGGACCTGCGCTTCAATTTGGGGCTGGCCTTGCAGCGCCAGAACGAGGCGGTCACTACTGCACAGGCCCTCGACATTTTCCAGGCGTTAGCGGCCTCTCCACAGAGCGGCGGGTACCAACACAGTGCTCTGTTCCAGTGCGCCCGCATCCTCCACGGCCGCGGCGAGTACGCGGATGCCATCCAGATCTACCGGCGCTTAGACGAGGAGCTGGGCGACAAACCCGAAGCCGATATCGCCCGCTTTGAAGCGGCCATAGCCCAGCGCGATGTCGGCGCTTGGGAGGAGGCGGTCGCCTCCTTTCTCCAAGTCCGCGGTGCCGCGGAAATTCACTCGCGCTCCCGACTCGAAGCCGGCCGCCTCCTGCTGCAACAGGGACGCACCCAAAGGGCGTTGGCCGTCCTGCGAGAGGGTGTCCAAACCGAGACCGATAGTACCTCCCAAACCCTATTCGATTATCTCATCGCCACGGCTCTGTCCCGCGCCGGCGACCTCGATGCGGCCCTGCCCTACTTTGACCAAACCCTAGCCGCTGCGGATTCGTCTTTTGTCCACCAAGCCTTTTACGGCCGGGGCATGGCCTATTTCAGGCTCGGCCAGCATGCCCAAGCCATCGCCGATCTGGAGCGCGCCGCTGCGGATTCGTCCCTCACCGCGGCTTCCCGCCTGTTGGCCGCGGCCTATATCTCCGGTGGGCGCGTTGAACAAGGGTTGCAGCTATACCAGCGTTTGCTGCAGACGGCTTCCTCTTCGCTCCAACGCGGCGAGTACTCGTTGGCCTTGGCCGAAATCGCCTACCGCCAAGAGCGCTATGGCCAAGCCATTGCCACCAGCCGGGAGTTGCTGGCCCTCGACTTTGCCGAAGAAGAGCGGCCCTTAGAGCGCACCTACTATCTGCGCGAAAAGGGCTACTGGCTCATGGCCGACGCCGCCTTGCGCTTGGAAGATTACCAAGCCGTGGCCGACGCCGCGGCTGAGGGTCTGGCAGCGTACCCAAGCGGATTTTACGCGCCCGATTTCCTCTTCTTGGGCGGACTGGCCGCCCTACAACTGGACCGCTACGAAGAGGCGGTCAGTCGCTTGCAGGATTCGATCACTCGTTACCCGGAACACCCCAACGCCGCGGAAGCCCACTACTACTTGGGATACGCGTACTTCAACCAGACCCTTTTTGCCCAAGCCGTGACTGCCTTTGAGTTCGTCGCGGTTCAAGCCCCGGATCGCAACATTGCTCCGGACGCTCTCTTTCGCCTAGCTGAATGCCGCTACAATCTGCAGCAGTACGATCGGGCCCAGGCCCAGTACCAGCAGCTCATTGACCGCTATTCCCGCAGTCCCTTGGCCGAGGAAGCCCTCTACAACATTGGCTGGTGTCTGATGAATGCCCTCCCTGGGGATGCGGACCAGAAAAACAAAGAGGTGCAACGGGCCTTTGCGGCATACCTCGAAAGCTTTCCCGAGGGCCACTATGCGTCCATGGCCCGCTATACCCTAGGCGAGCTGTTGTACAATCAAGGCGACCACCAAGCGGCGTACGACATCTTTCGCCAAATCGAAGAACAATACCCCGGTACTCCGGCTGCCGCCCAAGCCGCCACCATGTTGCCCGAGTTGCGCGAGGCCGTGGCCTACGGAGATTACGCGGCGTTGACCGACAGCCTCAAAGCCGCGTCCGAACTCAGCGACGCCGAGGCGATTCGCGCCCTAATCCCCCGCTTTGAACAGGTTTGGCGTCAATTCCCCCATACCTCCAGCGGTATAGCTGCCCGGGCCAATATCGGGGTTTGCCACCAAAAGCTAGGGGAATGGCAACGGGCCGTGGATGTGTTTGACGCCATTTTGAGCGCGGCCCAAGCAGACAGCAGCCTGCTGGCCCCCAACATCCGCGCCTTTGTCGAACGCCGCCGCGCCACCATTGCGAGGAAACACTTGTGAAAGCCGTGCGCTCCGCGGACCCGCTCGCCGTTCTTGCGGCCAATCGGCGCTTGCTCTACTGGGGCCTGCTGATTTCCCTAGTGTTGCACCTGATCTTTGTCGCCTTGTACTTTCGACCCGTTGAACAGGCCGAGGAAGAGGTCGTCGTCCGCCTCGAATGGCAAGAATTGGACACGCCGCTGCTGATTCCTCCTCCCCAGTTGAGCCGGGAATTCGCCTTTAAAAAGCAGGTTATCCCCGAGGGTACCCCCATTATATCCGTGCAGCGGGATCAGACGGCCACTGTGGTGGGCGGCGTCAGTGGTTTGGGCACTCAGCTAGACCAGGCTGTCGCGGATCGGCGTTGGAGTCGCACTCGCAGCGGCCAGGACTTTATCGCCGACATGGGTACCCAAGGCATGGGCCTTGGGGTGGTGGGCGTCCCTCAGTTCGAAGCCGTTGAAATGACCAGTCTGAAAGAGCCGGAAAAGCGCATTGACATGCAGGCGGAATTCCTCGATCTGGACGCCATTGACACCGGCAAGTACCGGGGTATGGTCATTCAGGATCCGGCCGACAAGCGCAACATCCAGGGCTTCGTGTACTTGGGGCTGGCTTGGGGCAGCATCCTCCAGCCCTCGCGCCAGCGCTCGATTTCCCAGTTGGTGCGGGCGATCAACCAGTACACTCGCATTGAGGCCCGGGTCATCGACCAGATGTTCATCGACTCCCAGGATTTGTTCAAGGCCCCCTTTGTGTACATCACCACCCGCAGCGCGTTTGAACTGACCGAGCACGAAATTGACAATCTGGGCAAGTACCTGCGCAACGGCGGTTTCTTGGTAGCCGACAACGACCGGCCCGAACTGGAGTACGGCCCAGCCGAAGCCTCGCTGCGGGACATGTTTAAGCAGGCCCTAGGCCGCGACGCCCGCTTTGTGCCCATCCCCAACGAGCATCCGCTCTACCACGTATTTTTCGACTTTGACGATGGCCCGCCCCCGGGAGGCGAGGAATTGTCTGGGGGCAATTTCCGCAGTTCGGTGTACTACTTGGAGGGCATTTTCCTCGGCGACCGACTGGTGGCGGTGTATTCCGACAAGGGGTACGGTGCCTTCTGGGAGCGCGAAAGCGAAAACGAACCACACCTGAAACTGGGAGTCAATATGGTGGTCTTTGCCCTGACGCAGAAGGGCTCCATCGCCCAGCAGCAAATAGATTTTTACAACCAGGCGCGCTGAGCACATGCGCATTTCGCTCGCTGTCCACGCGCTATGGAGCGCTTTGCTGCTCGCCGGCTGCACCCTCCTCTATCCGCCGCGCTACGAGCGCGTATCGCTGCTGGTGCCCCGAGCCGATCTAGGGCCGGGCTATACTCTTGGAGAGGACGGAACCATCGCCTATGCCGTGGAAGGGCTGCGGGTCGAGGTGCGCTATATGACTGACCGCGCCCTAAACGCCCGGTGGCCGCAGGAATCGTCTCAGGGGCCGCATTCGTACAATGCCTATACGCACGGCGACTACGTCGATCCCCAGACGAGGTACGTGCGCAATCGCTTTACGGTTTTTGCGGTCTCCGTGTACAATCTGGGTTTTCCCAAAGTGGAGCTACAACCGCTACAGAGTCGGCTTACGACCAATCGCCGGGGGGAGGAACTGACTCCCTACGGCATATCGACCGGCTCGGCGGCTCATAGTTTTGAATCCTACTACCGCGCTCGGAAAGGCGTCACTGGCAATGAGGACTATCGCTTTGACATGCGCATGGGGCAGGTGCGCACCAGCAATTACGGTGTCGGAGAGAAAATCTACAAAGGCGAAAACTACAGCGGCTTTATCGTCTTTGAGCCGCTGGCCGACGAGGTGGCAGAGGTGCGCTTACACATCCGGGATTTCATTCTCAAATTCAATGCCTTTGACCAGCCGTTGCAGGCCTTTGACATGGACTTTCGCTTTGTCCGCCAGATCGAGCAAGCGGCGTTGGTTGATCGGACCCAAGCAGAAGCTGTACTCGCTACCACGCAGGCGCGCTTGCAGGCACCCAGTGAGGTGAGTGGCTATGCCCCAGACGATCTGGCGCGTGCGCCCGCGACCATCGATGCGTTTGTCCGCTCCCAACTCGACGCGTTCAACCGCTGCTTTGCCGGTGAATTCCAAGCTGGACGGGCGTTGCCGGGCAGTGCGACCATCCGCTTTGTCATCTTGGCCAGCGGTCTGGTCGAAAGTGCCCAACTCCTCGCCTCGACCGTGGACAGCGACTCTGTGGGCGATTGTCTGGTCGAGCAGGTCAAACGCTGGCGCTTGCGGCCCTCGGCTAGCCTTGACCTACGTGCGGTCGCGGATTCGGTCGATAGATCTCAGATCCCGACCCCTGGGAGCGACAGGGTTGTGGCGACCTGTTTTGTCGAATTCGCGGAGACGGAGCCCGACTGAGATTAATCTACCCCGTATCTCTTGCATTGCTGTTCATTCCTACATACTGTGTGAAGGGTAGTCGTGTCCATAACTGAACTGAGATTTATCACAGGAGGGTACAATGCAACACAAATCTCGTTTTTTGTCTCTCGTACTCGGCATGGCTGCCATGCTCATTCTGTATGGACCGGCCGCGTCGCAGGAAACGCCGCGTTCCGAAAGCGCGGATACGACATCTGTCCTTGACCAAGTGGTTATCATCGAAGAATTGGTGGTCATTGGTTCCCGAGCAAAACCGCGTTCTGTCGTCGAATCGGCCGTGCCCGTTGACGTGGTTAGCAGCGCAGAGATCGTCAAACAAGGCGAAGCCGATTTGCAAAATCTGGTGAGAACGGTTGTACCTTCCTTCAATGTCAACACCCAACCCATCAGTGATGCCTCCACGCTGGTCCGTCCTGCCAATCTGCGCGGCTTGGCCCCCGACCACACGCTGGTACTAATCAACGGCAAACGCCGCCATCGCAGCTCGCTCGTCGTTTGGCATGGCAATGGCGTCTCAGATGGCGCGCAAGGGGCCGACATATCGGTCATTCCGGCGATTGCTCTGAAACAAGTGGAAGTCCTGCGCGATGGTGCCTCCGCACAATACGGTTCTGACGCCATTGCTGGCGCGATGAGTTTCCAACTCAAAGACCACTACCGAGGCGGCTCAATTGAAATCAAACCCGGTATCTATCAGGCCGGCGATGGTTTTACGCACAGTTTCGCTGGCAATATCGGTCTGGGAAGAGAAAATGCGTGGGCCAACCTCAGCTTGGAATATGGCAACGCAGATGAAACGGATCGATCAGCACAACGCGATGACGCCAAAGCACTCATTGCCGCCGGCAATACCGATGTGGCCGATCCCGCCCAAATTTGGGGTTCGCCCATCATTAGGAACGACTTTAAATTCTTTGCCAACTACGGCGGGAACTTGGCGGAAAACACCAAATTCTATGGCTATGCCAACTATGCGAGCAAAGAAGTGGAAGGCGGATTCTTCTTCAGAAATCCCAATACGCGCGGGGGCGTGTTCAGTGCCGATGGCGGTGAGACCTTGCTCGTGGGCAAATTGGACCCCGATGCGCCCGATCCTCCCACAGTCGCCATAACCGACAACGTGGCAGACCCGGACGCGCTACAACAGGTTTTAGATAATAAAAACGACTATTTCACGTTCCGCGAACTCTTTCCCGGCGGTTTTACCCCCCGATTTGGCGGCACCACCGCCGATCAGTCCCTGCTCGTGGGGGTTAAAGGCGCAAATTTTGACCCGCTCTGGACATGGGACCTCAGTGCTTATTACGGAAGCCACGAAGCCGACTTCACAATCAAGAACACGGTAAATGCCTCTTTGGGACGCAATACCCCCACGGAATTTGATCCCGGAGCTTATATCCAAAAAGACCTCAATTTAAATCTCGACCTTACATTTCCGGTAAGCGATCAGGTCTTCTTGGCCGCGGGTCTCGAATACCGAAATGAAAACTACGAAGTTGTGCAGGGACAAGCCGAGTCCTATCAAATGGGCCCTTTGGCCTCTCAGGGATTTAGTGCGGCGTCCAATGGATTTTCCGGCTTTAGCGATATTGCGGCCGGCGACTGGAGTCGGTCCAATTATGCGGCTTATGGGGATGCGGAATTAACCCCGTCGGACAATTGGTTGCTCGGTCTGGCGCTGCGCTATGAAAACTTCAGTGACTTTGGTTCGACTCTCAACTACAAAGCAGCTACCAACTTCAGCATCACCGAAGACCTGAAATTGCGCGGCAGTTTCAGCACCTGTTTCAGAGCACCCACACCCGGTCAACAGAATTCTTTTAACGTATCAACTCGATTCGATCCCGCGTTGAATGATCTGGTCAATATAGGTACCATTCCATCAACCCACGCCGCGGCCGAACTGGTGGGTGGCAAGCCTCTCAACCCTGAAAAGTCGAACAACCTCACGGCTGGCTTTATTGTGGACAAGGCCAACTTCAGTTTAACAGTTGATGGGTTTCTAATTGACCTGAAGGACCGCCTGGGTATTTCAACGGACTACTCTCTGACTGATGCCCAGCGCGACCAATTGATCGCTTCGGGCATAACGAGCGCGAGAAATATCCAAACCTTTCGGTTCTTCATCAACGACTTCGAAACCAGAACCTTTGGCGTTGACATCGTTTTTGTCACACCTGTGGGCAATGGCGATGTCAGCTTTGTGTACAACTTCACAGACACAGAAGTAACCAAACTCACGGAGACATTGAGCGAGACTCGCGTGCGGCAACTGGAGGAAGCACTGCCCAAAAGCCGCGCCAACGCGACTCTGACGCAATCTTTTAACGATAGGTGGGATTCCCTGATTCGCATGAGCTATTACGATTCTTGGTGGGACAGAGATAACGATCAAACATATTCCGCCGTATGGCCGTTGTTTGATATTGAAACCAGTATCAAACTGAATGAAAAAATGCGGATCACACTTGGCTCCCGCAATGTGCTCAATACCTTTCCAGAAGAAAATAGGAACAAAGGTTCTGTGGGTGAAAAGTACAGCGAGTACACCCCATTTGGTTTTAATGGGGCATTTTGGTACTCAAAAGTCAGTTACAACTTTTAGCCATTGCCCTGAGTACACGACAGTAGAAGCAGTATGAATTACTCTAGGACTTTCACTCCGGTGTCCATCCTCCCCAGCACATAGGTCCGCCCCTTGGTGGATGCCTCCAACTCTATCCCGCGTCCGGGCCAGACTTCTATCTCTAAACGGGCCGCGCCTGCCCCTTGGCTGAACAGCCGCACTACGGCCTGCTCCTTCAAGCGCAAACCCGACCACAGCACCCCCTCGTCCTGCACGGCTGGTCCCGCTAGATTCATCACTTGGCCGGCGTCGAGAAAGTCGCGGTAGCCGAGCATTTCGTCGTACACGGCGACTGCATCGAGCACTTCAAACAGCGCGATTTCCTCGTACCCCTCGCGCCAAGCATTGAAAAGCTGCATGCCGTCGATGCCGCGCAGCCACATGTGCCGCAGGGCCTCGCGGTACGCCTCTCGGCTCATGTACGGAGTCTCGTCCTCTTGGTGGTTTACAATCGGGCACCAGCGCGCCACCCAGGGGAAACTGGCCACTTCCGGCCCATAGGTTAGGCGGTTGGCCGCGTCGCCGGAAATTTGCCGCAGCAGATTGTGCATGTGAAATTGGTTGACGTGGCGCTGGTCTAGGGGATACTCGTCTTGCCACGCTGTTTGCCAGAATTTGTCGTTGCCGTACGCCACGGGATTGGTGGCCGTAAACAGCGGGGGGATGCCCGGTGGCAATGCCCGGTTATTGACAAAGTAGAGCAAGGGTCTGGTCTGAGTGGAATACACAGTGTGCCAGTTGGTGATGGAGCACAGGGGAAAGATTTCGCGCACTGGTCCGGCTAGGTACGCTCCGTAGAGCTGTTGGTAGTGCCGCCAGTAATAGGCCCAGTACTGGTCTTCGTCTGCCAGCACTTCCGGTGGCAATTGCACTCGGCAGCGCTGGCAGTGTGCGAGTTGTTTGAATAGATGGCTCCAGGGATAGGGGTCTCCTTCCCAATCCATCCACACTGCATCGACTGTGACGCCGCCCGCCCGAAAGGCACCGAGTGTATCGCGCACTTGGTCGGCCATGATCTCCCAGCCCTCGATCATCTTGGGACAGGCCCCGTGCCACGATCCCAAGGCTCCGCGTCCCGCCATTTCGTAGTGGTAGCCGGCGTCGAATTGGTGCGCCCAGGCACTGGAATCAGCGGCCAGAGAATAGGGCCAAGCCCCGGCATCGCCCTGCATGAAAATCACTGGCGATCCGGCCTCCTGCAGAGCTTTGGCCGCGTCGATCATGCCTTGGTCCAACCGCAGATGCTGCGTCAAGCCGCGCGCCAACAGCATCTGGATCTGATCCGCGGCCAGCGGCGCAAAACCCACGCCGTGCCACATGATCATGGGCCAGCGGTCGGCCCGTGAATGTTGGAGGGGCGGCACCTCCTTTGCGACTACTTCCAGCCAGGGCGTCGAAGTCAGATACGCGGTTCTGTCTGGGGCAGTCGGCTCCACGCGCCCTGGGGCATCGGCACCCCAGTGAATGTCCTCATCGGTTTTCTCCCCTCTTGAGGTAGTCGTAGGGGTCTTCGGGCTCCATGCCCTCTTCGCGCATGAACCTAGGGCGAGCGCACAAACGGCCGCGGCCAGCAGGGCCGGCAGGATTTCTCGATTGATTTTTTTCATAGCGTTTTCTCCCTTGGGGAAAGTTTAGCGAGAGCCAAGGCATATTGTTGTATATTAACAAAAGCCATAAAGAGACACCCCGATAGCGGTCTTACATTGTGAGCAAATTTAATTCGAGTCCAGCGCAGAATAAATTCCCCCGACTCGTCTCCGTATGGCTCCCCTTCTTTGTTTGGAGTGGCACTTGTCTCCTTGCCCAACGGGCCGACGCCTATGTCGGCCCTGGCGCTGGCTTTGTCCTAGCTAGTGGTTTTTGGACCCTCGCCGCCCTCGTTCTCGCCGCGCTCACCATCTTGGTCCTACCCGTCCGCTTGCTGCTTAGTTGGCGTCGCGGCAAAAAAATTGCAGCTCAAGCGAGCGCCGAGCGCGTGGTGGTCATCGGCCTCGATGGCCTCGATCCCCAGCTAGTGGCCCGCTGGATGGAGGAAGGTCGGCTACCCGCGTTTAAAAAGCTGGCCGAGCAGGGGACCTTTCGCCCTTTGCAGACCACCCTGCCCGCGATTACGCCGGCGGCGTGGTCGGCCTTTGCCACGGGGGTGGACGCTTCTAGACACCGCATCTACGACTTTATCACCCGCGATCCCCACACGTACCAGCCCGTGCTGTCTTCGGCGCGGATCAGCGCCTCGCGCCGAAGCTTGAGGCTCGGCCCGTACCGCCTGCCCTTGGGCAAAGCACAGGTACGCAATTTGCGGCGGAGCCAGCCCTTTTGGAAGGTGCTGGGCGACAACCAGATCACCAGTTCTATTGTCCGAGTGCCGATCAGTTTCCCCCCGGAAAAATTCGCAGGGCTCCTGCTCGCGGGCATGTGCGCGCCAGATCTGCGCGGCACCCAGGGCGAGTGTACCTATTTTTTTAGCGGAACCGGTCCCCGTGACACCTCGGTGGGCCGCTGCATCCACCTCGAACTCGAGCGCGGCAGGGTCAGCACCAATATCCCCGGTCCCGCCAACCCCCTGCGCCCAGACGGCAAAAGACTGACAGCCGCCATGGATTTGGCCGTAGACCCGGCCGCCGAGTCGGTTACGCTGGCGATCGGAGGGCAAAAAATAGTTCTGCAAAAGCGGGTCTATTCCCCTTGGATAACGCTCGCCTTTGCCGCTGGACTAGGGGTCCGAGTGCGCGGCCTGTGCCGCTTCTACCTGATTGAAGCCGAACCGCTCAAACTGTATGTCACCCCCATTCAAATAGACCCTACTCATCCCCACCTGCCCCTTTCCCATCCTCCGTCCTATGCCCCCTACCTCGCCCGACGCCTAGGCAAGTTCGCCACCGTGGGCTTGGCGGAAGACACGGATGCACTCAATGCCGATTTAATTGACGAGCAGGCCTTTCTCGACCAGACCTACTTACTCGATGACGAGCGCCAAGCCATGTTTTTCCACGCGCTCGACAAAACTCCCAAGGGCCTCGCGGCCTGCGTCTTTGACAGCCCCGACCGCATCCAGCACATGTTTTTCCGCACCCTAGAGCCCGACCATCCGGCCAATCGGGGCCGGGAAGTCAACGGTTTGGCCGATACCATTCCCAATATGTACGCGCGCATGGACGACCTAGTGGGCCGCACGCTAGAAAAAATCGACCACGCTAAGACCGTGTTGATGGTTATTTCCGACCACGGCTTTTGCACCTTTAAACGCGGCGTCAACCTCAATACGTGGCTGTGGCAAAATGGATACCTCTGTTTGCACGAGGGCTGTACGCACAGCGACGAGTGGCTGGCCCAAGTCGATTGGAGTCGCACCCAGGCTTTTGCCCTGGGCCTCACCGGCCTATTCATCAATCTCAAGGGCCGCGAAGTTAGTGGGATTGTCGCCCCTGGGACGGAGTTGCACCAACTCAAGGCCGAACTGTGCTCCCGCCTCACCGGTCTGGTGGACCAGGAGACGGGCGAGACGGCCATTAACAAGGCTTGGGATACGGCGGCTTCTTTTAGCGGGCCTTATACGGACGATGGCCCGGATTTACTCATTGGGTACAACGCCGGATACCGCGCTTCTTGGAGCGGGGCTAGCGGCCAAGTGACCGAGGCCGTCTTTGAGACCAATACCCGGCCTTGGAGCGGCGACCACTGCGTGGACCCGCGACTGGTACCTGGCGTGCTTTTCTGCAACCGCAAAATAGGCATTCGCAATCCCCACTTGCTCGATATCCCTCCTTCCATTTTGGGCCTTTTTGGCATCGAGCCACCATCTTACATGCAGGGCCGAGATGTATTCGCCCCGGCCGCTTCCGATGCCTAACACTGCTCTTGTCATCGTCCTGATCGGCCTCCTGTCTTGGGGCTGTCGCTCTGGTCCTCCGTCGGACCGCCTACTGGTACTGGGCATCGACGGCATGGACCCGCAGATTCTGCGGACGTTGATGACCGAGGGCCGGATGCCCCACTTTGAGGCTCTGGCCCAGCGCGGGGGTTTTGCGCCCTTGCAGACCAGTGCGCCGCCGCAGAGTCCGGTGGCGTGGTCGAGCTTTATTACTGGCTTGGATCCACAGGATCACGGCATTTTCGACTTCGTCCACCGCGACCCGGCCTCCCTGACTCCCTTTTTGTCCACCGCGCGCCGAGGGGAATCCGGCCAACTAGCGTTGCAGCGCCGAGGTCAGCCCTTTTGGGAAATCCTCGACGAGCACGATATCCCCACGACCATTTTCAAAGTGCCGGCCAATTTCCCTCCCTCTCAGTCGGCGGAGAGTTTTGCAGACCTGCCGTTTTTCTGTCCCTGCGCCGTGCGCTCTTTCTCGGGCATGGGCACGCCGGATATGTTGGGAACCTACGGAACTTTTACCTATTACACCGAGGGGCCGTACACTGTGCCGGCACATCTCGAAGGTGGGGGCACCAGCCTAGTGGCCGGGGGGGAATTGGCCGTTCCCGGCGGCAAAATAATTGGCGTCCAGTTGGAAAACGGTTGGGCGCAACTGCCTATCCATGGTCCGATGCTAGACGAAGAGTCGGTGCAAACCCATTTTGCGATTTACCTAGATCGACAACACCGGACCGCCGAAATTGTCCTCGGCCAACAGCGCTTGGTCCTCCAGTCTGGCGAGTGGAGCCCGTGGATTACCATAGACTACGGGCGCAAGCCCTATAGCTTGGAACGCCTGCAGGGCATTGCCCGCTTTTACCTGCGGGCCGCAGTTCCCTCTCTGCAACTCTACCTGACGCCGGTCAATATCCACCCCGGCAATCCGGCCATGCCCATTTCCACTCCTCCAGAGGCCAGCGAAGAATTGCACCAAGCTCTTGGCCCGCACTATACCCAGGGCATGCCCGACGATACCAAGGCCCTCGAAGCGGGCGTTTTTGACTACGGAGAATTCTTGCGTCAGGACGCCTTAGCCTTCGCAGAACGCCGTCGCCAACTGCGCTATGAGTTGGGACGCTTTGCGGCTGGCGTGCTCTTTTTTTACGTCCACAGTCTCGATCAGGTCTGCCACATGCTCTGGCGCGCCTGGGCACCCGACCACCCGGGCCACCGAGCGGAATTCGCTCCGTACCAACAGGCCATTGCCGATCAGTACGTCGCCATGGACGATTTGCTGGGCGAGGCCGTCGCCATGCTGGGGCCAGACGCGGATATCATCGTCCTTTCGGACCACGGTTTTGCCGCGTACGAGCGCTCTTTCAATCTCAATTCTTGGTTGGCTCGGGAGGGCTATCTCGCCTTGGCTCCCCAAGTGTCGCTCGATCAGGCCCATATCCTCAATGAGGGCCACGTGCGTTGGGAACAAACTCGGGCCTATGGCTTGGGGCTCAATGCCCTGTACCTCAATCTCAAGGGCCGCGAACAGCACGGGACAGTGCGGCCCGAGGCTCGGGAAAGTCTGCTCAGTGAGCTGAGTCAAAATTTGCTCGGCCTGCGGGATCCGGCCGATGGTCGGCAGGTAATAAAAAAAGTCTATCGCCCAGACCCTGGGGCTGATTTGGACTTGGCACCGGACTTGATCATCGGCTATGCGAGGGGGTATCGCGCTTCGGGCGCTACAGCCATTGGCCAACTGGAGAGCGCGGTTTTGCAAGACAATCTCTCCCCTTGGAGCGGGGATCACTGCATGGCGGCCGAAGAGGTGCCCGGCGTTCTCCTGAGCAATAAAGCGCTGAAGCCCATCCCACACCATCTGCGGGATATTCCGGTGAGTATCCTCGCGTACTACGGTGTGGCTCCGCCGACCGCCATGTCGGGACATTCGATTTGGGAGGAATAGATGGCGCTCTTTAAACGAAAAATCACTATAGATGACCAGCTTTGGCTGCGCGCTCAAGCCCACGTCGAAAAGGTAGGGTACAGCAGTGTGGAAGAATTTGTCATTCACTGCGTTGAGAAAGAACTCAATGTCCCGTCGGCTGTGGACCAAGCACAAATCGACGAACGCCTCAGGGGTTTGGGCTATCTGGAGTAGTACATGCAAGCCCTCATCCGCTACTACAACGATGCGTTCGACGCCTATATGGCACCATTGGCAGTGCTGGGGAGATGGGCGGAAATCCTCGGCGTGGCGGCTGTCTTGGGGATAGTGGTTTCGTTGATATTCGCCGCGCTAGTTCGCGGAGAGCGCCTGCGCCAGGCCCGCGACGAGTTGTGGGCCGCCCTTTTTGAGATCTGGCTCTACCGACGCGAGCCCTTGTTGGTCTGGCAGGCGCAACTAGCATTGCTCAAGGCCAATTTGCGCTATAGCAGCATTCTTTTGGTACCTCTCGTTCTTTCTTTGCTGGTGAGCGCTCCTTTGTTGATACAGGCCCACTATCGCTTTGCCTTGGCACCCATCCCGAGCGGCGCTGAAACGCTGCTGACCGCGGTTCTGGCCCGGCCTGCTGACGATGTGGCCCAAATGGACTGCAAAATCGAATGGGTCCAAGGAACGGGTGTGCTTAGTCCCTCGGTGCGGGAGCCAGCTCTCCACCGCCTAGTTTGGCGTCTCCAACCGGAGGGGTCCGGTGAACACGTACTCCGCCTCACGGGCTGTGGGCAGACTGTGGAATTTCCTCTGTACGTCGGTGACTTTGCGGGGAGCATCGCTCCGGCGCGTCAGGTCGGCGTCTTGGTCCATCTTTTTGCCCCGCGCGCGCTGCCTCTAGAAGACGATTCTGGTTGGGGCCGTATTTACGTCGAGTATCCCCGCGCCGGAATCGAATGGCTGGTCTGGCTGACGGTATGTTCCCTGCTCTGCGCCTTTGTCGTCAGTCGGTTAGTGAGTAGGTATCGGGCCCATCGAAACTCATGACCTTGGCAGATGTAGTAATTCGCCAAGTTTTTTGCGGAGAATCTCCATGAAATACGCGCTCGTCCTGTCGTCGGTTCTGTGTTGTCTGGCCATCCCGGTTTCAGCACAAATAGTCCACGTGTGGGATCTGGCCGATACCGCTCAGACGGGCCAGTTCACAGTGTACAACCCCGACGTCAATGATGCCGAATTCGGCACGCCTATTACCGCTGGTGATCTCGATGGCGACGGGCGCGACGATCTGGTGATTTCGGCCATGGCTGGCGATGGCCCCGCCAACGATCGCTCCAATGCCGGTGAAGTGGCCATTTGCTTCGACACCATACCCTTGGGGGGCGGCCTGGACTTGGCCGCCGACTCCGGCGATGTGGTCACCCTATATGGCGAGGCCCGGCGCGACCTTTTTGGTATCAAGACCCATGTGGCCGACCTCGTGGGCGACAGGCGCGCCGATCTTTTGGTGGGCGCTTTTTACGCCGATGCCTCCGATCTCGCCAACGCTGGCAAGCTCTATATTTTTTCGGCCGAACTCATCGCTTGGTTGCGGGCCGCAGGGGGACACTTGGATTTGGCGCAACGGCCTTGGCCGGAGGGGTTGATTACCGTTATCGGCGCTGAACGCGACGGCCGCTTGGGGGTGTGGATGACCGCCGGGGATTTCGACGGCGATGGCCACCAGGATGCGGTGGTGGGTGCCGACCGGGCCTCGGGGGCGGTGGGAGCTATTGAGGCGGGACGGGTGTACGTCCTCTACGGGCCGCTAGATTCGGGCGCTACTATCGATTTGGCGGCTGCGGAACATCCTTTGAGTATCATCTACGGCATTGATGCCCTAGACCACGCTGGTTCGACCGTGGTCGCTGGCGACTTTGACGGCGACGGGTACGACGACATCGCCATTGGCGCGGCGGCTTTCGGCACCTTGCGCAATGCGTATCATCGCACCGGCGGCGCAGGGGATGGCCCCGAAAACCAGCGCGAAAACGCTGGGGAAATGTACGTGGTGTACGGCGGTCCCCAGCGTCCCGCGACCATTGATTTAGCCGGGAATCCGCCCACCGATCTGACCGTCATTTACGGTGCCGATGGCGGCGGGAATTCGCCCGACCGGCTGGGTGAGGAATTCGTCTTGGCCGATATCGACGGCAACGGCATCCAAGATCTATTCATCGGCGCGTACCGGGCCGACGGTCCGGGCAATAGCCGCACCGACGCTGGCGAGGTGTACGTGGTGTACGGCGGTCCGCAGTGGCGCGGACAGCGGCTGGATATGGCCGCGCCGCCGGCCGACATTACTGTTATCTACGGTGCCCGCCCCAATGCCATTACTGGCGATGCCGTAGCTGCCGGCGATATCCACGGCGATGGGTACGACGACCTCTTTGTCGGCGTGCCCGGCGACGAGGGGCCGCTCAAACGGCGCTTGGCTGGCGGTTTCGCGGTGTTGGCTGGCGGCCCCGATTTGCCGCACGAGATCGACTTGGCCGACCCCGCAGTACCCGTCGTGTGGATTGAAGCACCCGATCCGATTGATTTTTCGGCCTATTGGGGGGCCAGCGGCGATATGGATGGCGACGGACGGATGGACGCGATTCCCAACGGCATGGCCGGCGACGGGCCCGACAACCGGCGCGAAAACGCGGGGGAAGCCCACATCATCAGCGGTGCCGCACTGTCCCCATATTTGCCCGGCGTGGTCGTCCCCACGGCTGTGGAAGAGGTGGAACGAACCACCCCTGATAAGGCCACTCTGTTGGCCAATTACCCCAATCCGTTTAACAGCTTCACGCGAATTCCCTTCGTGCTGCCGGTTGAGGCGGATTATGCCTTGGCCATTTACGGGGCCGATGGCCAATTGGTGCGCCAACTGACCGATGGCCGAGGGGTGGGTCGCTACCTAGCCGGGTGGGATGCCCGCAACGACGAGGGGCGTCCGGTGGCCTCTGGGGTCTATTGGGCGCGTTTGCGCGTCGGCTCCCAACTGTACCGGCAGCCGCTGGTGTATATCAAATAATCTTTTTCTTTAATTCATTCAAGGCTGCGCCGTTGAAGGGGCATCTGAAGGAACCTGCCAAAATCACTACCGCCTTTAAAAGATGCTCAGCCATCCTGATCTCTTGACCATATGCGGCATAAGGTCTATTTTGGCAAAGGCCTTTTCGATAAGGTAATTTGTGGACTGGCTGCAGTAGGTAATCCCGGCCTACCTGAACGATACAATCTAAATCTATATCTGCATGAGTCCTTATCTTACAGTGAAAAACTACGGCGAATAGGCTGTATCCATTAACGGACGATGCTGCAAGCGCTGATTCCTTCAATATTAAGATTATGATGGAAAATATCGAAAAACAGAAATACGAGGGAATTTTTACCATTGATCCAGATAGAGAGATTCATGGAGAACTCACACTCGATGGGTCGAGAAGTTCCCTATATTTGTGGGATAAAGATTTCTTCCATTCATATGGTAATCAGAATCGGATTATAAAGGGAGTCCTGAATAATCTGACAAAAGTCTCTTTGATAAACTGTATAACAACGTTGAGTTCTGGTCAGCGCGGCACGAATCATGAGGAGATTCATTACGCAAAGTTTTTCCCTCATTATGTTCTTTTTGGGGATCAACATATCTCGCCTCACGATAAATCAATAACCGAGGTTAATTTCGTTATTGATGATGCAACTGTGCTTTTTAATGACTATGATGCTTTTGGCCAAATATTCGATGCCACTCCACTTATTGAACAAGTAGTACAATACCATACAGACTATCTTACACAACATAATATCCCCCATAATGCAGAGATAGGACCACACCCAGAAATCTTTTATTACACTGGGAAGGTAGAAATTTTTTCAACTGACACAGTATTGGGTAGAATTTCCGCATTTCACAACCCTAAATATATGTTCAATGTCAGTCCCGATGGTATAGAGGTAAAGAATACGATCTTTTTGAAATTACGTTTTTGTAATACAGTAACCTTTATGGATGCCATTTATAAAACTTCCAGAGTTTTGAATTTTCTTGAATTGATAGTAGGTTGTCCCCAAAATATAGAGCTTTGGATTTCAAAAAAAGGAGAGGAAGAACGATCAGTGAATATCCGGGTTTATGATAGCATGTCTCCTAAATATGAGCGATCTGAAAACGAAAATAGAGTACATCCCGCAGACGTACTTATAGACGCTGTCAGAAATCCGATAGAGTTTTCTCGTGTCCTCGCAGATTGGCTCATACGCGATGATATTTGGCATGACTCACGAAGTATATTTTTTGCTAATTTTTCTAAACAAAGATTTTACGACGGAGATCGCTTGATAGTTGCTGCAAATATGTTTGATATTCTACCTGACAGTGCTGTACCTGCCGAAGTTGAACTCCCAGAAAATATTAAATGTGCCCTCGATAGCTGCCGCAAGATTTTTAAGAATTTGCCGAGCAGTCCTGAGCGCGACAGTGCTTTGAATGCTCTTGGCCGTATCGGCGCTGTTACACTCAGACGAAAGATTCGTCATAGAGCTCAGCTTTTAATCGATATGGTCGGAGACAGACTCCCAGAGTTATTGAAAGCAACGGATGAGGCGGTAAATTGCCGGAATCACTATGTTCACGGAAGTCCATCTCGGATAGATTATAGCAAGGAATCGCACATATCGACTTTCCTTACAGAGACTCTCGAATTTGTATTCGCAGCCTCAGATCTAATTGATGCCGGGTGGGACATAAGGGATTGGTGTGCAGGTAGTAGAAGGATTTCCCATCCCTTCGGTCAGTACCTCGAAACTTATAAAAGCGATATATCAAAATTGATATCCCTTCTACAATCACCGAAATAAGCGATGAGTACTTTTTAGAAGTACGCTCTGAAAACAGCGCCTGATAAGCTACTGAGAGTAATCAATTCTTGAACGAAATATAGTATTCGACAGAGAGATGAAATATGGATTCTGAACTCATTCAATCTGATCCCGCAGTCATGATGGGTAAGCCCGTCGTCGCGGGAACGCGCATTACTGTCGAGTTGATTCTGGAGAAACTTTCTGTAGGTGAGACAATCGACCAGATTCTTGAGGAATATCCCCGTTTGACTAGGGAAGGCGTTCTGGCAGCCTTGAGTTTTGCCGCTCAAGCTCTGCGAGCTGATGTAGTATATCCAACTGTTGAGCAGAGTATGTGAACCTGCTGGTGGACGATTATGCTACACGACGTTGTTTCTGCCACCTATCAGGGTCGCTACTTGATCGAGTTAGAGTTCGATGACGGCCAGCGCGGAACTGTTGATTTCGCAAAGTATTTGGAGAGGCGAGGTGTATTTGAGCAGTTCAGAGATCTTGAGTTTTTTCGGAGCTTCGCTATCAACAAGGAGCTTGGCGTTCTGACGTGGGGCAATGAGATCGACATAGCACCAGAGACCTTGTATGCTAAGGCTACAGGGACTCCTCTCCCTACATGGATGAATCCGGAGAAAGAGCCTCAGACGAGCAAGGATTTGCATATGGATTCGCTGCGAAACAGTCGAACCTAATCGAAGTGCCAGATGGCCTCTCCCTCCTTTCACGAAAAGCTCTTCTCCTAGCTTCCTGCGGTAGCACTCCTACAAAATCTCGGCTACGATTACCTCAGACTGGAAGACGCGGTGAAGCTCGCGGCGACCGGCTAGGCAGCACGGATTAGGTTCTTTCGAGCTACTGTCAGGGCAACAACCTCTTGACAATAAAGATATCCTGCGTATTATGACCGTAGTCATAACTGTGGTCATAATACATCAAAAAAGAGGAAAAATGCCTTCTATTTCAAAAAGTAAATTGAAAGCCAATATGCTTCGCATCTTTCGCGATATTGAAGAAACTGGCGAAGAATGGGTGGTGACAGATCACAATCGCCCCGTTTTACGCATCCAGCCGATTGCGCAAAAAAAGACCGTGGAAGAGGTGTTCGGAGCGATTCAGGGCAAAGTCGTCTATCGCGAAGACATCAATACGCCCACCACTGACGAATGGGGAGCGCTGGCGTGATCGTCTTGGATACTTCGGCCCTCGTATTCTGGACGCTAAATCGAGATCGGCTATCTCGAACCGCAGCACAAGCGATCTCGGACGCCGATCGCATTGTTCTTAGTTCGATCTCTATCTGGGAAATTGGCATTAAAGTAAAAAAAGAACAGCTCTCCATACCGATTTCCATCCAGGAATTCACCGATAAACTGGAACAAATTGATCGCCTCGATATTCTCCCGGTAGACATCCAGACTTGGATCAAAAATCTCGAACTCGACTGGGATCATCGCGACCCTGCTGACCGCACCATTGTCGCTACGGCCAGTCTGCACGCCTGCCCGCTGGTCACTTCGGATTCCGCTATCCGCGCATTTTATTCACAGGCTATTTGGTAATCCAACGTTTCTCCATCTCAAGGCTGCGCCGGTTCCAATCCCAACAGCACGATCAAGAACGAGCGTACCCAATAGGCGCTGTTCATGTAGGGATTTTCGGCCGAGGGCCAGTTTTTCCAATAGGTCTGGTTGTGGGGAATGCGGTGGAACCACTGGAGCAGGGGAATGGCCGGCAATTCGGCCAGCCAGATCTCGAGGGCTTGGCGAAAGAGCGGCACGAGCGCTGGGTCGTCGGGCGCGGTCTGGCCCATCTGATCGACCAAGCGGTCGAAGTCCGCGTTGCGCCAGCGCCAGAAATACGGAGTGGCCGTGCCGGTGGGCTGGACATAGCGGCTGTGGTAGAGCCGCAGGGTGAAATACGGGTCGCGCACGGAGCCGCCGTTGCCCATGACAAAGGCGCGGGCCGTGCCCTGGGTCATGCGGGTATAGGCGTCGGAAAACATGCGAAAGGAGGAGTCGAAACCCGCGCGGCGCAATTGCTCGACCAGCACGGGCGTGAAGTCTTGGAAGAGGGAGGGAAAGACGACGACGGGTATTCTCAGGCGCTCGCCATTTTTGTTCCACATACCTTCCGCATCTCTGCTCCACCCCTTGCGCTCCATGATAGCTGCGGTCTGGGCTAGGTCGTGTTTTCCCACGGGATACTTTTCTAATAGATCCTGAACTTGGTTGATGTAGTGCATCAGCGGCGGGAAATGGGGGAACGGCAAAAGGGTGTACTCGCCGGCTCCTTGCCAGCCAATGGCCACGAGTTGTTCGCGGTCGATGGCGTGGTTTACGGCCCAGCGAATGTCCGGGTCGTCGAAAGGCGGCTCTAGGTTGTTGAAGCCGAGGGCTGGCGGCCACCAGTCTCGATAGCCGTAGGGAAGTTGGCGGCCCGACCACGTGGTGACGTTGGGGTTTTGGTCGAGCAGGGTCTTGATGTTGGAGGGCCGCAAATCGATGCACTGATCCATCTGGTTGGCGAGGATGAGCTGAACCCACTTGTTCTCGTCGCCTTGGGGCAGGTAGATGATGCGCTCGACCCTCGGCAGGCGCTGGAAGCCGATTTGGGCAGCCCACCAGTCCTCGCGCAGATCCCAGAGTCGCTGCTGAGGCTCGGAGAGGGCGAGACGGTAGGGGCCGCTAACGACCGGCAGGCCACGGGCCAAGTCGAGGTTTTTGAACGAGGTTGGATCCTCGCCCTCCCAGATGTGCTTGGGCACGATGTGGATGCCATTGCCGAAGTTGTAGGTAAAATAGGAGAACACAAAGCGGGGATTGGGCGCTTTGAGCACGAACCGCGCCGTCAGCGAATCCGGGACTTCGACTGCGGCGACCCAAGTGTCCATGTCGGTGGAAAAGGCCAGCTCCGGGGCGTGGGCCTTGAGCATGTCAATGGTGAACTTGAGATCGTGGGCGGTCCAAGGCCGCCCGTCGCTCCACTGCACCCCCTTGCGAATGTGGATCGTCACTTCCGTGTAGTCTGCGTTGTACTCGTGGCCTTCGGCGATCCAAGGTATGACGTGGTCTTTTTCTACGTACGCGTTGTAGAAGTAGAGCGGCTCAAACAGGTAATCGAAGCCCGGGGATTGGGTACCGACGATAAAGGGATTGAACGAGTCGTAGTCCCGCATCTGCGGCAGGCCGAGGATTAGGGTGCGGTTGCGGGGGACGTTCTTTATACCCCCTTCGTCGGAGCCACAGGCGGCGAGCACTAGGCCGCCGAGCAAGCCCCAGACGGCGAGTTTTGTCTTTTGGCGGAATTTTCTCATACTTGTCTCGATCACGTGGACGCTTGCAAAAGGTGAGTAACATCCGAATAATAGAGGAACGGCCTATATGGCGATGGTGAGGATTTTTTTGCTTATGACAGCACTATACGGCGCGAATGTAGCCCTAGCGGAGACCGAGGTCAAAGGCCGGCCGGCCCTAGTGCTCGACGGCGAGGTAGCCCGAGTCGTCGTCGATTTGCTGGGCGGCTCGATTGCGGATTTCCACTTGCAGGGCCAGGGTGTCAACCCGCTCTCATGGGGGCGGGAAGGAGCGAGGGAAGGGCCGCAGTCAATGGGGCATTTCCTCTGCTTAGATCGCTGGGCTTCGGTGTCGGAGGCCGAGGCCGAAAACGGCATGCCCGGCCACGGCGAAGCTTCGGCCGTGCCGTGGCGGATCGTGCGCGGCCCCGAAGAGCGGGGCGGTTTTATCGAGGCCGAGATGGCCGCTACCCTGCCGCTGGCCGGCTTTGAGGTGAGGCGTTGGCTGCGGCTGGCCAAGGACCGCGCCTTGCTCACCGTGCGCGAAGAGGTCGAAAACACCGGCCCGCTCGGACGCATGTACAATATGGTGCAGCACCCGACCATTGGCCCACCCTTTCTCGACGAGACCACGGTAGTTGACGCCAACGCCCGCAAGGGCTACATGGTCTATAGCCCCATGCCCAACCCCGAAGAGCCCGCGGTGTTTTGGCCCGAGGCGCGCAAATTGGCGAGCGGGGACGAGGTCGATATGCGCTACTTGGGCGGCGACGACGATCCGACCAACGCGGGCTACAGCTTCGATAGCGACTACGGCTGGGTCGCGGCCAGCACGGCGAGCAAGGGCCTGCTCATCGGCTATATCTGGAAGACGGCCGAGTACCCTTGGCTCAACATCTGGCGCAACTCGGACGAAGGAAGGCCCGTGGCCCGGGGACTCGAATTCGGCACCACGAGTCTGCCCCTGCCACCGGCGGCTATTGCAGCCAAGGGAAAGATTTTCGATATCCCGCTTTTTGAATTTCTCGACGCTGGCCAGACTGTCGCCAAGGTCTATGCGGCCTTTCTTTTTGAAATCCCGCCCGACTACGCTGGGACCGAACGGGTGGCACTGCTGGATGATCGGCTGGTCGTGCGTCCGCGCGGCACTACGGGCAATCGCGCCAAAGCGATAGAGGCTGCGGCAGGTGATGTTGAACGCACGAATGCTGACCTAGAGATGGAAGTCGATGCGCTATTTATCGAGTAAGTTTTGCGGTATGCTCGCCCTGTTGTTGATGGGGTGTGGCGAGGACGAGACCATCATCGCTCGGATCGGCGAGGTGGAGATTGAGCAGGCGGAGTTTGCGGCGTTTGTCGAGCGCTTGCCGCCGGGGTTGCGCAGCTCTAAAGAAGGGCGCGCAGCCGACCGGGAGCACTTGCAGTCGATGATCGACGAGGAGCTGATGTTCGCCGAGGCGCGCGCACTCGGAGTCGACACGAGTTTGGCGGTTGAGCACCAGCTACGCGAAATGGTGCGGCAGCGCCTCGTAGAGCACTACCGCGCCCAAGTCATTATGCCGCAGGTGGAGATCACAGCCGCAGATGTCGAGCGTGCCTTTGCGGAGATGGGTTTTGACCGCGAGCGGCTCTTCAGTCGCATCTTGGTGCGCACCCGCGAGGAACTAGAGGTGGTCGGGCGCGACCTGCGCGCGGGCCAGCCCTTTGAGGAAGTGGCTGCGCGTTTTGCCTCCAATGATCTCTTTGCCACGCAGGGCGACGGCGTGGTCGGTTGGATCGGGCGCACGCAAGCCGCGCGGCGGTTCTCCATCTCGCCCGCTGTCTTTACGGGTTTGCCCGTTGGGGAGGTAGCTGAGCCGGTTGCGCTGGCTGGCGGCTATCAGGTCTTCCGCTTTATCGAAGATCGCCCGGCCTCGCTCGTCGATTACAGCGAGGAGGTGGCCGAACGGCTGCGCAAGGAACGGACGCGGGAGAAGGAGGAAGAAGAGTTTGAACGCCTCCGATTTCGCTACGATGTGCGCCTAGATCCGGAGGGAGAGTCCATCGTGCTCCAGAGTTTGGGCCGGCCTCTGACTACGGATGAGTTGAATCACCCCTTCTACGCGTACGAGGGCGGCACAATTAACGTCGCCGAGGGTTTGGGCAGCCTGCAAGCGGTGGGAGCACAGGGCGCATTGCAGGACAAGGCCCAAGCAGCCGAGCGGATCGGGCGCTTGCTGCTGCCGGTGCGGCTCTTCGAGGCCGAGGCCCGCCAGCGCGGCTGGACCGAAGAGGCGGCCTTTGTCGAGTGGCGCGAGCACCAGCGCCGGGCACTGATCCTCAATCAGCTCTTCCAACAGGCTACGGCCGGGGCCGCTCCCAGCGAGGACGAGATCAGAGCGCATTACGAGGCCCATAAGGACCGCTACCGCACCCAAGAGGCTGTGATTGTCCACGAGTTGTGGACGGCTGAGGAAGAGGACGCTGCGGCTTTGCGTGCCGAGTGGGAGGCTGGTACTGATATAGCCGACTTGCTCGACCGGCCCGGAGTGCGCTCGCACGCTGGCGTCGAGGGGCACGGGGTGCGCGAGCACGGCTGGGAAATGCGCCTGCTACGCCTGTACGAGCCGCGCTATCCCGCACTGGTAAAAGCGGCCTTTGCCGCTGAGGTCGGCGAGCTCGTCGGCCCGCTAGAAAGCATGGACGGGTACGCGGTGTTCCGGGTGCTGCGGCGGGAGGGTGGCCAGATCCAGCCCTTTGCCGAGGCGCGCCGCCGGGTGACCGCCAGCTTGCGCCGCCAGCGAGAAAATGAGCGGATTGGCGCGTTTATCCGCCAGTTGCAGGATAAGTACAAGGACCAAGTCGCTGTCTTGGTGGATTGGTAGGGGCTATCTTGACAGCCTTGGGCTTTGGCCCTACCTAGTAGTTTTTCAGCAAGCGCCGCGGCAAGGGCGGGCCGTCGGCGAGCGAGGGAGAACGCGGAACTATGAAGAGCCACTCCGCCGTGCAGATCCTCGTCGGCCTAGCGCTGAGTTGGGCATTGGCCGAGGCCCAGTCGGGCTATCGGATCGCCGGTGACGAAGTCGTAGTCGAGCGGGCCAGCCACTGGCAGCAGTGGTCCATCCCCACCCATTTGGCGCGCATACACGAGGACGGCTCGGTGCGGGCGCACTCGCTGCGGACGGTCTTCAACGTCCTGGACGACCCTGGATTCAAGCGTCCGATCGTCATCAGCAAACCCGACCCGCGCATTGGTACCATCGACAGCACCATGCAGTTCGACGTGTTTGGCGAGCCGATACGGAATACGCTCAACGAACTGGTTTTTGACTATTGGGTGCGGCCCGGTATCAGCCGGGTGGGGTCCAATCCACGGCTCGCGGCCAACATTCTCGACGGCGATCCCACCACGTTCTGGGAGCCGGACCCGCGCGATCCCATCGAGCAGTGGTGGATCGAGGTGGACTTGGGAAGGGTGGTGCCGGTGGAGCGGCTTAAGTTCCAGTTCGTCGAAGAGTCGCTCGGGGATCCCTTCCTGCGCTTCATCATGCTGCTGTCAGACCGGCAGAGCGCGCTGCTGCACGAGCCGAACAGCCGCATTGGCTTCCAGCTCTTCATCCCGCAAGACGCGCCCAATACCACGCAGCGCGAATACATCTTCGAGAGCGAGCACATCAGCTCCGAACTGCCCCCGGCCACTGGTGTGGTTAGCGACAAGAAGCTCGCGGAGAGCTTGCGCCGCTCGCCCGAGTGGACCGGGCGGAAGATCGAGACGATCCGCATCGTCATCACGGATACGCGCGGCGGGCGGGCCGGACAGATTGATCAAGAGGCGTGGGAGGCCCTGCCGGAAGCAGAACGCGGGGATATCGTCTATTTTGCGCGCGACGTGGCTGGCCGCGAGGAGCCGGTGGACGAGGCTACCTATCAGGCCCTAGCAGAACAGCGCCAAGGGCGACGGGATTACTACCGCCGCGAACTGCCGCGCCTAGCTGAAGTCGAAGCGCACGGCTGGGGCGACAACTTGGGCATCAACCTGATTGAAAACGGCGGCTCGTACGTGCTGACGACCGATGGGACCAATACGCTGCTTGCGTTCGACGGCGATGCCGGCACTGGATTCTCACACCAGATCCGCAACCCGAAAAACCCCACCGCCAACGTGCTGACCATAGATATGGGGGGCATTGTGCGCTTGGCTCAGACCCGCTTAGTGGGCAGCAGCCGGGGCTACATCATGCGCGCCTCCACGGGCGAGCGCGACGCGCAGGGCAATCTCAAGTGGCGGCGCATCAGCCCGGAGGAACGCGAGCGCAATATCTTCACCGGCAACTTCCGCGACATTGCCGACATTCAGGACCCGCCAGTTTTGACCCGCTTCCTCGACATGGTCACCATCGGTCACGTGCCGCCGGGATTTAGGGCCACCGGCCCGGGCGGCACTGGCCACATGAACCAGTTCTGGTCGTATCAGAATGAGCTCATGCTGCTCGCCGAGGGGGCACCGGCCGAGGTGGTGCTGGAGTCGGATCTGATCGAGTTGCCGGGGTTGGTGGCCTTGGGTGAGGTTCACTGGGAAGCGGACACCCCCCCAGGCACGGATGTGGAGATCCGCACCCGCACCGGCGACCAGCTTTTGCAGCAAATCCGCTATTTCGACAAGACCGGCAATCAGAAGACCGCAGCCGAGTACAAGAGGCTGGCCGGCTTTCTGAAGGGGCCTTCGGACACGACCGTGGTGGTAGGGCCGGGTTGGAGTCCGTGGAGTCAGCGCTACTTGCAGCCGGGGGACTTGGCTACTTCGCCGGGCTTGCGGCGTTTCATGCAGATCCAAGCGCGTCTTAAAAGCAGTGGCGAAAATATGGCGGCCCTGCACCGCATTGCGGTTGCGTTCCACCAGCCGGTGGCCCAGCATCTGCGGGCCGAAGTGTGGCCGACCATTGCTGAGGCTGGGGTACTCGACACCTTTGCGCTCTACGTGCAGCCCAACTTTTTGCAGCAGCCGGCCAACGTGCGCAGCCCGGGCTTCGACCAATTGCTTTTGCACGCGGAACCGTCGTTTGATCTGAAGTTCGTCGATGCGGCTATGGGCACCGAGGCCGAGTTGTTGGCTGGAACGCCGCTCCAGTGGGATGACGAGCTAGCGGTACACGCCGAGGGCGACTCGCTGTGGTTGGAATTTTCGCAGACTGTGCAGGGCGCACCGGACGATGTGCTCACGCCCGTGTACTACCGGTCGGTTCTGCCCGGCGACGAGGTGCCGACCGGCTTGGATCGCAACCTGTTGACCTTTACCTCGCACGGTCTCTTGCCGGATGCCGAGCGGGGAGCCGTGCGCTACTTTCAGCGGGTGGCAGACGGCAGCTTGGCCGAAGTGGATGCCGCGGCCTACGAAGCGCTCAGCGCGGATGAACAGGGGCCGGTGCGCTATTTCCGTAAGGTGGTCGGGTTGGGCGATCAGGTGCCCTTTGACGCGGCCGGCGACAGCCTCGACGAGCGGAGTTATGGCCGGCTGGGCAGTCAGCGGGGCTGGATAGTGGGTCGCGGTCGACTGTTGCGCGTGCGCTTTGCGGGGCGAGTGTACCTGCAAGGGACGCGGATGCAGGTCGCCGTGCGGCAGAGCCAGCCCGCGACGCCTTGGCAGGTAGCCGATGGGGGCGACGCGACCGCTCTGAGCCCTTCCAAGAACCTGTCGATTGGCGTGCAAGGGGCGCGGGCTACCATCGATGATATTGCCATTGCGCCCAATCCGTTTACCCCCAATGGCGACGGGATTAACGAGATTGCGGAGATCGGTTTTTCCCTGTTCCGCGTGCAGGCTGCGCGGCCGTTGACCATCCATTTGTACACGCTGGCCGGGCAACAGGTGCGTCAGCTAACGGGTTTGGCGACCGGCGGGCCGCAGCAGTTTAAATGGGATGGGAAGGATGAGGCCGGGCAGGTGGTGCCGCCGGGGTTGTACTTGTGTCAGATTGCAGTAGAAGCGGATGCAGAAGGGGTCGGAGGGACGACCCGCACTCGCCTCATCGCCGTTGCATATTAAGGTATTGCAAAGGGAGGTTGTCGTGAGACCAAAGACCGGTATTTATTGCGGTCTCCTAATGTTGTGGAGTGTGGTCGGTGCACAGGGCCAGTACGGGACGCGCTTGGGCTTGCAGCTCGGCGACCAGACGAGTCTCGCGCCTCAAGGCCCCGGGGTGGCCCTGAACGCGCTCGACCCGGCCGTGCGCCGCTGGTACGTGCCGCAGGAGCTGTACAGCGAGTACCATTGGCGGCAGTGGGAATACACCAACTATGCGCGCAACCCTTATGAGCGCTACGTGGAAACAACCTTGGAGGGCGATTACTTCTACGATCTGTACGGCAATTTCCTCACGCGCGGCTGGCTGATTTTCAACAACTCGCAGAGCAAGCCCCAGCAGTTCGGCAACGTGCTGTTTAAGTCCTCCCGCTTCCAGAGCTGGTTTTCCGAAGTCGTGGTGGCGCAAGACAACAAGGGCCAGTACTTCTACACCTTGACGGCGAGTAGCCGCCTGCGCTCGGTGCTGTCGCCGATGGTGTTTGCCAAGGCCCGCATGGACGGCGTGCAGTTCGACTTAGCTACCGACCGCTACGAAGCGACCTTTTTGTTTTCGCGGCTGAGCAACCCCGGCGGCGGCTCGACCGGGGACCGCGAAGTGCTGCGGACGAACAACACCATCTTGGCGGGCGGGCGATTGGGAGCCCAGCTCGGCGACTTTGCCGAAGTTGCGCTGCACATGGCCAACGCCCACCAGTCGCACACCTTGCTCGACAAGCAGGCCGGCAATCCATTCGCTGGCTCGCTGACCATCGGGCAGAACAAAACCATCTCGCTGGTCAAGCTGGTGCTGCGCGACGACTCGCCCGAAGACGGCGTGGGCGGCGCGGCGTTTTTCCCCGATGCGTCGGACGTGCAGATCACCTATCGCGACGGCTCGGAGGAATCGGGCAAGGCCATTGGCTTTGAGCCGATCATCGAGGGCGGCTTCTTGCAGCAGGGCTTTGTCGCCGCCAACGGGCCGGAGGAAATGCGGCTGGTGTACGACTTCGACAGCCCGGACTTTGTCGATCAGGCCCGTTTTGCCAAGGACGAAATTGCCAAGGTCGAATTCCTGCTGACGCTGGGCAACGACTACCAAGTCTGGATGACCTCGGACCGCCAGATCAACCTCGACGGCCAGGAGGTCTTGCTGCTCGTCGCGCAGGCCGAGGGCAACGTCCAGGACATCACCAATTTGCAGACTATCCGCTTCGAGTACGGCCTGCCGACAGCGACCCACATCTTTGGCGGCAGCGTCGAGTTGCAAGACCTGCGAGGCTTCGACTTGTACGGCGAGTACGATTTGAGTTGGAGCTATCGGAAGTACCCCAACGTGCTGACGGAAACCCACGAGGCATTCTCCGGGATCGGCGGTCGGCGATCGGCTCCCGCTTGGATGGTCAACGTGTCCAAGAAGGCCGCTCCCTATTTTGCCTTCGGCGAGTTTTACAGCATGGACCCGCGCTACAACACCCAGACCTTTATCACCTCGGGCACCGGAGAATTCGACTACGACAATGAGCGCGGCTTGGTCGATTTGGTCGATGACAATGACGATCAAGACAAATTCCCGGACAACGTGCGCTTTGACTTTCTCAGTGGCGATCAGCAGGTCTTTCCGGGCTGGGATCAAAACAACGACTTCGTGCCCGACTTCAACCAAAACGACACGTTCGTGCGCTCGAATACCGAGCCGGACTACGAGGAGGCTTTTCTGCGGTTTTACGTCGATCGGCCCGAGTTTCTCTTTGGCGTTGATATGAACAACAACTTTTGGGTCGATCAATACGAAAACGACGAGGAGCCGGATTATCCGTATCGCCGGGATCACCGGGGATTTAACATCCACCTCGGGGCCGACATCACGCCACGGGCGCGCTTGGCGGTGGGGGCGCTGCGCGAGGGGCTGATTTCCTCGGCGCGCAAAAACGAGAGCAACTACCTGATGTTTACCTATGAGCGCGACGCGCCACGGCTGGGTCGCTTCCGGGTGTTCGAGATGAGCAAGTTGGTCCAAGACGACATTCCCAACCCGCTGTTGCAGTGGGCGCCGGACAATACGCTGCGCGGCGGCGAATTGACCAAGGTCGAGGATCCGCTGTTGGCGCGTGACACGTGGGTCAACCAGCTCTTTGTCGGCCACAATCTACAGGTGGCGGCGCTCTTTTTGACCACCAAGATGCATTGGCTCAACTTTCAGCAGCAGATGGAAAAGGCCCAGCGGGAGAAATACGGCTTGGAGCCTTCTGACTTTTTCTTTGGCCTGATCAACAAGGCGAGCTACCGCCTCGAACTCGGGGCGTGGTCGTTGGAGCCGCGCTGGAAGAGCGAGTTCCGCAAGCAAAGCCGCAGCTTGCTGTCGCTCAACAGCCACACCAGTCTGATGGAGCTGTTTTCGGGTTTGGTGGAGACGCAGATCTTGCAGGTGACCAAGCTTCAGGCCGGCGTGGAGTTCGCGATCTTCAACGACTTGGACGTCGACGAAAACGATTTCGACTCGGTGACCGTAGCCGTCCAGTTCAGCAATGAGTCCAACTACCTCGGCTACAAGCTCCGCGCTCTGACCGGCATGAAAGTAGAGCGCAAGCAGTTCACTGGGCAGAAGGCGCGGACAACCAACGAATCTTTTGTGACGATTTACGCGGGACTGAACTAGATGCATCGGCTAGCCACATTGGTCCGGCGACCGTGGATGGTCCTAATCGCGCTTAGTATTGGTTTTTATGCGTGCGATGGGAAATCAAAAGGGGAGCAGCACTACTGGGCGGGCCACGCATACCAAGAGCAGGGCATGACGGCCAACGCCCTGCGCGAGTACCGGAGTGCGGTCGCGGCAGGGGTCGATTTGCCCGCCGCTTATTACGCGCTCGGCGCGCTCTATGGCGAAAACGACGAACACGGCAAGGCCATTGCTGCATACCGCGAGTTGTTGGCGCGCTGGCCCGAAGAAAGTCGAGCGCAGGAATTGCTGGCGGCCCACTATGTAGCTGCCGGACAGCCCGCCGCAGCCGTTAGCCTCTACCGGACCCTGTTCGACCAAGGGGGCGATTCCGCGGCGTTGCTCGGTCGCCTCGGCGATGCGCAGAGCTTGAGCGGCGACTTGCAGAGTGCGGCCCAGTCCTACGGCGACTTGCTGGTGCTGCGTCCCGACAGCAGCCGGGCCCGGTACCAGCTAGCGCGCATTTACGAGGCCGAAGGTCAGGCCGAACTAGCGATTGCGGCCTACGTCGAGTTGTTGGCGCAAAAGACCTATGCGCGGCAAGCGGCCTTGGGGCTGGCGGATCTCCTCATTGAGCTGGACCGCCGCCGCGGCGAGTTGGGCCGCGCTAGAGCGGAAGGTTGGTGGCTGCAGCAAGGGCTGGTTGGGGAAGAAGCCATGCAAAAGGCGGAAGAGCAGCTCGAGGCCGCGCTAGTGGAAAATCCCGGTTCAAGCGCCGATTTGTGGGGGCTGGGCAAGCTGCGCTTCTGGCAAGGGCGCTACCAAGAGGCCCTCGTCTGCGTCGCCGCGCTAGCTGAGGCCACCCCGGACGACTACCGGGTGTATTTCTTCCTGAGCAAGCTGCACGGGCTGTTGGGCGATGAGCAAGCTGCACGGGAAGCGTTTGCGGAGTACCAGCGCCAAGAGCAGCGCGCCAAAGTCGCCGCGCGCGTCCAAACCGAGCGAGAGGTGTTGCTGAAACAATTGTCGGGGGAAATACCATGAAAGCCGCGTTGCTGATTGGGGTTCTAACTGCGTGCTTGGTGCAGCCGCTAGCGGCCCGACAAGTCCTGCTCATCGGACAGGACGGGCAAATCTCGTGGACTGGGGGGGTCGAGGGAGCCGAAGGCATCACGACGATCCGGCCCGAGCACCGCTCCTTTCTCGACCCCAACGTCACCGAAATAGGCCATGCGCCGGCCGATTTGATCGAATTCAAAAGCGCGGATTTTCCGGGCAGCATCCTGCCGCGGCGAGTGGGGGCCGAGCAGAACTTGGCTACAGAGGTGCTGGATCGAGGTGGCTCGCTGCGCGCACCGACTGTTTTCGACCTGACCGCCTTGCAGCTTCAGGTGATTTTCGAGGACATGCTCGCGGCCGATCCGACCGGGCAGGCATTCGAGCGCAAAGAAGACGACATCTTGGGGACCCAGATCATTCTCGACCTAGGCGCGCGCTTTGGGGTCAATCGGGTGCGCTTCTTCCCGCGCAACACGATCTTTCCCTCGCCCGGGACTCCCTTTCAAAACGACTTTTTGAAAAACTTTGAAGTGGAGATCAACGACGGCTTGGTGCTGACCAGCTCGGGCAACCCGATTTGGGAGACCTATGTCGTGCGCAACGACAACAGCGACCGGATTACCGAAGTGCCCATCGCCCCGCCGCGCTACATTCGCTTCATTCGCCTGCGGGCCACGTCGGCCATTCCCTTTGAGATCGAGAAGCTCCAAGTCTTTGGCGAGGGGTTCTTTCCGACGGCGCGCTACATCTCGCCGATCATCGACATGGGCAGCCCAGCTAATTGGGGTCTCATCCGCACCTTGCAGCAGCAAGTAGGCGCTGCGGACATGGCCGACATGCAGTTGCGCACCCGCAGCGGGCACGATCCCAGTCCCTTGGCGTACACCCGCAAGCAAGTGGCTCTGCAAGACGCCCCTGAGATCCCGTCGTCCGTGGACAATCCGGACGAGCCGCTGCTGCGCAAAGAGTACTTAAAGTTGCCCGAGCGCGGGCGTCAGGGCGACGATTGGGAACGCGGCTCGGTGCGCGCCGACTTGGCGAACTGGAGCCCGTGGACCTCGCCTTATGCGCTGGAAGAACTGGCCGCGGGCACGCAGATTCTCTCGCCCGGCCCCAGTCGCTATTTCCAATTTCGCGTGGAATTCCAGAGCCAGCACTTGGAAGCGAGCCACATTCTCCAGCAGATCGCCCTCGAATTTTCCGCGCCGCCGCTAGCCGATGCCCTCGTCGGCGAGATCTTTCCCCGCGAGGTGCCGGCCGCGGCGGACGTGCCCTTTGTGTACGCGGTGCGGGCGGTGATGGAGAGCGATTACGTGCAGGGCTTCAATAGCTTTGAGGTGTTTACGCCGAGTCGCGTGGGCCACGTCGAGCGGATCGAGATTATCGACGCCAGTGGCCAACAAGTGCTCGACCACGCCTTTGCGGTCACCGATGGGGTCACAACCGAAGGCGAGGTCGCCATCACCGCCATTGACGACCAGCGCTTTGCCGTGAGTTTCCCGGCCATAAACCAGCACGACGCCGTGCTGAAAATCTACTTCGCCAGCCGGGTGCTGGCCTTTAGCACCCGCTTTGGCGGCCGCGCCTTGTTGCTAGAGGAGGATGCCTTCCAGGGCATTACTCCGGGCAACGCGATCCTCTTGGCGGAAGGCGACGTGGCGACCGAATCGGGAACGACGGTGCTGAGCCGCGCGGTGAACGAGGGCAGCTTGATCGGCAATTTCGCCCTCGGCAGCGAAGTCTTGACGCCCAATGGGGACGGAGTGAACGATGTCCTTGACGTGAACTTCGAGGTGCTGGCGGTCATCGGCCAAGCGCGAATTGTAATCGACTTGTGGGATTTAGGGGGCCGGCAGGTGCGCCGCCTCTTTGACGCCGAGGGGCAAAACGGCGTGTACGACGCCGTGCATTGGGACGGCACAGACGAGCAGGGCCAGCGCGTCGCCCCTGGCATCTACTTGGTGCGGATCGAGGTAGAAGGGGATGCGCGCAGCGGGCAGATGGTGCAGTCGCTGGGCGTGGCGTACTGAACGAAAGGAGACGTCGTGCTGAATCGGATAGAGCGGATGGGTTGGCTGAGCGCGGTATTGGCCGTGGCTTGGACCGCCAGTGCGTGGGGCCGCGGCGAGTTCCGCCTCGGCGGCGCGGACGGCAATTCTTGGCAGGCAGTGGTCGCCGAGCAGACGGCTGCGTACGTGCTGCTCGACGCCGACGGCGGCATCGTCGAGGAGGTGACCATTGGCGCGGTCGCCGAAGAGGTCAGTGTGCGCTTCAACACCGCGGGCGTCGATACGTTGATCGACTTTGCCGACGGCGGCCTGCGCCCGGTGTACATCGACCCGAGCGACAATCTGGCGCGGTCGCTCAAGGAGCGCCAAGGGCACTTTTACACGGCCAGCATTTACGGCGGCACGCACTTGGTAACCGACTCCCAGCCCTTGCAGTTTCTCATCGACGGCGATCCGACGACCGCCATGCTAGTGCGAGTGCCCGAGCCGCCGCGCTTGGCCGGCCGCAACAATCCCGGGGTGGTCAAAAACAACGTCATGCACTTGGGGGCTGAGTTGCCCATCAACCGTATCCGCTTCTTCCCCCGGCCCGGATTTGAGGACAACTACTTGGCGTGGTACGAAATCGGCGTGGCCGACCACACCGGCCCGTTTTGGGACAGCAACTTCGACCGCAGCCAGCGCGGCAAACGCTGGTACATGGTTATCGACGCGGCCTTGGGCGCGCCCAATGACCCGGCCTTTGACATCTTGGCGCGCAACCGCGAAAGCCTCGACGTGGTGGTGGATTTGCGCTTTCCCACCCGCGACCTCAAGTGGATTGCCGTCCGCCCGCTCGACCCCGAACGCGACTGGGAAATCGCCGAGTTAGAAATCTATGGCGAGGGCTTTGTGACCCGGACGACTTATCGCACCCCGATCATGGATTTTGGCCGCGAGGTCGCGTGGAGCAAAATTCGCTGGCAAGGCGAGGTGCCCGAGGGAACCCAGCTTTTGCTCCGCACCCGCACGGGCAACACGCCGCAGCCCAACATCTACCGCACCATCGGCCCGACCGGCACCCTCGAAACATCGACTCTCGACGACTACTTGACCCAGCTCGGCCGCCGGCGGTGGAACGACGTAGAATTGGGCTACGACCTAGAAAATTGGAGCCCTTGGTCCGCGCCCTATGAGTTTGCGGCTGGGCTGCGACAGACTGAACTGGCGGCGGATTTGTGGCAGGACGGCACGCCCGTGCTGTCGCCGAGTCCGGCGCGCTACTTCCAGCTAGAGGCCATCCTGTTTGCCAGCGGCGACGCGGCCCCACGTATCGACAACATGTCCCTGCTGTTCTCCGAGGATCCGGTGGCCCAAGAGGTGGTTGGGGAGATCTGGCCGATCGCCACGCAGAGCTTCGCGGCTGAAACCTTCACCTATGTGGTGCGCCCGGTCTTGCGCGCCAGCGATCTGGGCTTTGACCGGCTGGAGATTTTTACCCAAATCCCGGTCGAGCGGGTGCATTCGGTGCTCATAGACGGCGAGGAGATCAGCGACCGCTTCCCGCCCGAGATCCAAGAGGACCGCCTGGTCATCTCGTTCGACCGCTTGGTGGGGACGCGCGACAACGAGAAGCGGATCGAGGTGGTTTTCGACGCCAAGGTCTTGCGCTTTGGCGCGGATTTCAGAAGCTGGGTGTACGACAGTGCCGAACCCGAGCTCAAGCAGCAGGTCGCTCCGGGCAACGCGACATTCCGCTTTAGTGGCGACGTCGTATCGGTGCGCACGCCCATGGGCGGTGGTCTCATCAGCAGCGTGCAGGCCACGCCCGCGACTTTTACGCCCAACGGCGACGGCGTCAACGACCACGTTGCGATTGCATACGAATTGCGCGATTTGGAGAGCCTGCGGCAGATCCGCTTGCGGATATACGATCTGTCCGGCCGATTGGTGCGCCAAATCGCGAATAACACTGGCAGCGGCAGTTTTGCCCAAACTTGGAACGGGCGCGATGCAGAGGGCGCACTCGTGCCGCCCGGCATGTACCTCTATCAACTCGATTGGGACACCGACAAGGGCCGCGAAGTGGCCAACGGTGTAGTGGGTGTGGCGTATTAGGCTGGAGAAATGGATGTTGACTAGGGCCATTCACTGTAAGAAGCTATCTGTAAACTCCTGGCGGACGTTTGCCTTCTGCGCCGTATTGCTCGGCCTCGCTCTTGCCGACGGTGTCTACGGTAACCGCCTAGGATTGCGACAGGACGTAGCGCAAAGTCCGGAGGTGTACCTCGACGCGCTCGACCCGGCCCTGCGGCGCTGGTACGTGCCGCAGGTGATGTTCGCCGAATACCCGTGGCGGCAGTGGGAGTACACCAACCGCGCGCGGTTGCCGTATCAACGCTACGTGAACATCGACTTGGAGGGCGATTACTTCTACGATCTGTACGGGAACTACCTGACTCAGGGCTGGCTGATTTTCAACACGGCGCAGCGGCGGCCCGAGGAGGCCGGTAGTTCTCTGTTCAAGACCGAGCGATTTGCACGGTGGTTCAACGAGCTGGTCATCGCCGGCGACCACAAGGGGCAATATCACTATGCACTGACGGTGAGCAACAACCTGCGGACGACCTTGACGCCGCTGTCGTTTTCCAAACCGCGCCTGAACGGCATGCAGATCGACCTCGCCACCGACAAATACCAATTGACCTTTCTCCACTCGCTGATCACCGGCCCGCGCGGTTTGCAGGTGGAGGAGAGCCGCTTTACGGACGCGACGTCCTTGGTGGGAGGGCGGTTTACGGCCCAGCTAGGGGATTTTGTGGAGTTGGGCCTGCACGCGGTCAACGCCCACCAGACCAGCAGCGAGTCGGATCAGCTAATAGAAACCCTGTACAAAGGCGGGCTGAACGAACAGCAGAACGCGACTATCTCGCAGATCGCGATCGCCTTGCGGGACGACTCGCCGGAAGACGGCAGCGGCGGTGCCGCGTTCTTCCCAGACGCCTCGGACGTGATTATCACCTACCGCGACGGCACGGTGGAGTCGGGCCGCGACATCCGCTTTGGCCCGGAGATCAGCGGTGGCTTGGAGCGGCAGGGATTTCTCACCGCGGATGGCGACGGGCAAATCAGCCTGCTCTACGACTTTGACAGCGCGTCGTTTGTCAACCGTGCCTCGGCTGATAAATCCGAGATTGTGGCGGTAGAATTTCGCCTCGTGTTGGCCAACGACTACCAAATCTGGATGAGTTCGGACCAGCAGTTGGGCGAGGGCGGCGGCTTTGTAACGGTCGGTCGGCCATCGAGCTCGTTCACTTGGACGGGCGAGCGCTCCATCAGCTTGGGCGACGTATTCGGCGCGGATGTGGATGACCCAGTCTTTTTGTTGGTGGCGCAGGCCGAGGGCAATGTGCAGGACATCTCCAATCTGCGCACGATCCGCTTTGCCTATGGGCTGCCGACGGCTACGACAGTCGCCGGGGCCACGCTCAAGGTGGAAGACGTGCTCGGCTTCGATCTGTATGGCGAATACGACCTGAACTGGAACTTCCGCAAGTATCCCAATGTCGCCGAGGAGACGCACACTTCCTCGGCGGGGATTGGCGACCGGCCCAGCGCGCCAGCGTGGATGGCAAATCTGAGCAAGCACTTGGGACGGCTGTCGCTGTTTGGAGAAGTGTATTCGATCGACCCGCGCTATAACACCCAGTCTTTTGTCACCACGAGCTCGGGCCTCGATTACGCCCGGCAGGGCAACCGCTTTGACTTGGTGGAAGACAACGACGATCAGGACCGCTTCCCCGATGGGTTTCGCGCGGACTTTTTGGTGAACGACCGGTTGGTTTTTCCCGGCTGGGACCTCAACAACGACTTGGTGCCCGACTTCAACCAAAACGACAACCGGGTCAAGGCCAACTCCGTTCCAGATTACGAGGAGCCGTTCCTGCGCTTCTTGGTCGATCGGCCGGAGTTTCTCTTCGGCGTGGATATGAATCACAACTTTTGGGTCGATCTGTACGAAAACGACACCGAGCCGGACTATCCCTATCGCCGCGATCAACAAGGCTTTAACGTCTATGGGGGCATCGACCTGAGCCAGCACTGGCAGCTCAAGGTAGGGGCTTTGCGCGAGGAGCAAATTTCGGCGGACCGCAAAAACCACAGCACGTATTTGCAGCTAGGCTACGAGCGGGCCTGGCCGCGGGTGGGTCGGGTGCGGCTGTTTGAGATGAGCCAGTTGGTGCAAGACGACATTCCCGATCCAATTTTGCAGTGGCAGCCAGACAATACGCTGCGCGGCGGCAAGCTCGCGCACATCGCCGACCCGCTCCTAGCGCGCGATGCTTGGGTCCACCAGCTATTCGTCGGCCACAGCCTGACGAGCGACGCGCTGCTGGTGATGAGCAAGCTGAACGGGGTGTTCTTTGCGCAGCGGCAGCGCGATGAGTCGGACTTCTTTTTTGGTTTAATCAACAAGGCCAGCTATCGCCGCACTTGGCGCGGGTTGACCCTATCGCCGCGCTGGAAGAGCGAGTGGCGCCAGCAGAGCCGGTCGCTGTTTGACCAAGAGGAGCGCACGACGCTGATGGAGTTGTTCTCGCTTCTTTTGGAAACGCAACTGTTGCAGGCCACGCGGCTCCAGGCCGGCGTCGAGTACGCGCTGTTCAACGACTTCGACCGCGAGATGGAGGATTTCGACTCCCTGAGCTGGGCCTTGCAACTGGCGACCGAGTCGGCCTATTTGGGCTATCGAATCCAGGCGTTGGCCGGCTTTGTGGTAGAGCGCAAGGCGTTTGCGGAGGCCGAGGCCGAAACGACGACCGAGACCTTTGTCACGCTATACGCTGGCTTGCAATAGTTGGTTGTATTTAGCGAATCATTTGACTAAATTTGCAGTTCAGTCGTTCATTTGCATGCAATTTAGTTGTTCATCGCCACCCTACCCAAGGAGGTAGTTATGAAGCGCCTTTTGACCTGTGGCCTGACGGCAATCGCGCTATTGGCTTTTGCGCTAGCCGCTGGGGCGCACGAGCCCCCGGGCGAGGTCTTCCTCGCCGTGCAGTTCCCCGATACGCATGTGCCGAACATCGATGGATTTGACGACGATTGGTCGGCGGTGCCGCTCGAAGTGTACGCCATTCCTAGCTCGATGCTCTTTTCGGTGCACGGCTTTGCTGGCGACGACGTGCCGCGCGGTGGCATGGACCCAGCTTCGATGCAGATTCGCCACATTTTGGGTTGGAACGACTCGCGCAACGAAATCTACGTGACGACGAAGATATTCGATAACAAGCACACGATTACCCGCCAAGATTTAGGCTCCTATTGGTGGGACGACAGCATTGAGATCGAGTTCAATCCGCGTCACGACTACTTGCCCAAGCCCGAAGACGTGGTGACGCACCACAAGTACTCATTCGCGTTCCCGCCGCTCAACGGCAATTTCGGCCCGGCCCTGCAAACGGCTGCGGTCAGTAGCGCCGACGTCGAGAATCCGACGCTGTTGTCCAACGGCAGCCGTTGGTACTACTGCACCTATAGCTTTGAGGGCGAAGAGTACGGCGAGAGCACGTATATCTACGAGTTCCGCACCATTGCCATTGATTCGTATCCCAAGCCCACCGAGGAGAACATCACGGAAGATCAGGTGGTTGAGCACGACCTGACCGCGGGCGAGGTAATCGGCTTTTCGATTTTCGTCAGCGATGTGGACGACAGCGCCGGCGATGCCGACAACCGCGTCGGCATGTGGGCGACGACCCCGACGAGCTGTTGCCACTCTTCGCAGGACCTGCTGATCTCCCCGATGGACGACACCATTGATTGGGGCGAGCCGACTGGGACTGCGGTCGAGGCGCAGAGTTGGGGCCGGATTAAGTACCAGTACCAGCAGTAATATCCGGTTTCACACCCTTTGCAAAGAAAGCCCGCTTGCCCCTGTGGCAGGCGGGCTTTTTGCGTCTTACAATCGGAGCAGGCCCCGGGCGTTCTCGCCGAGGATGAGGCGCTTGGCGTCGTCGTCAATGGCCGCGGTGATGATCTTGCCGAGCTGGGGGCGGGGGTCCATCAAGGGCGTATCCGAGCCGAAGAGCACGCGGTCGGCCCCGGCCTTAGCCACCAGCTCTTCGATGACGCCTGGAGTGCGGAAGGTCGAGCAGGTTTCGAGGAAGTAGTTGGGCAAGCGCTGGGCCGCGTCAATGGCTTGGCTGCGATACGGCTCGGTGTTGCCGGAGTGGCCGGCGACGAAGCGGGCGGTGGGGAAGCGCGCGGCTGCGCGGCCGAATTGGGCGGGTGCGGCCGTTGGCTCGCCGCCCGTGTGCGCAATGACCGCGAGGCCGCGCTCAGCGGCAAAGTCGTAGACTGGGTTCCAAGCCGAGTCGTCGAGCGGAAAGGGCGTGTAGGGCGGGTAGATTTTAATTGCCCGGAACCCGAGTTCGTCGATGGCTCTTTCTAGTTCGGGCTGCACGGTGTCGGGGCAGGTGGGGCACACATAGGCAAAGCCAATAAAGCGATCGGGATGGCGGGCGACAAAAGCCGCGGTCTGGTCGTTGCCGGGCTTGCCGTCGGGATGGAAGATGTTGAAGACGCAGCTTTTGTCGATTCCCCCCGCGTCCATGGCGCGCAGCATCTCGGCCGGGTCATCGACCATGTCGAGGGAGTCCCAGCGGCCTACGTGGCCGTGAAAGTCGATAATCACGCGGTTCCTCCGAGAATGCGTTCTAGATTGCCCGCGGTCAAAGCCGCGAGTGCGTCGTCGTCAATGGCCAAGTGATGCAGGTAAAAGAGCATCGACCCCATGGCGTAGCGCGGATAGTAGGACCCGTAGAGGAAGCGCTCCACGCCAAATTCGCCGATCAGGGACTCGATACCGCCTAAGTTCTCAAAGCGGCTTAGCTCCATCGTCGCTTGGGGCAGTGCCCTGAGCAGGGGGCGCAAGGCGAGGGAATGCACGTAGTGCGCGCCGAGGAGCACTACCTGTAAATTTGGGAAGCGGCGCAAAGTCTCCATGACTTCGGCGACCGGGGTGTCGGCCAGCGAAATCCACAGGGGGATGCGCTCGGCCGCCAGCCAAGCGATCAACTCGCCGTAGATCCAGTCGGCAAAGGGGACGCGGCTCGCCTCGGTGTTGTGCAGGCGGACGCTAGAGACCTCGCCCGCGGCGTGGAGTGTGCGCAGTTGCACCAACGAGTCCGCGCTCGGTCCGGCGACCCATTGGGGGACGAGTCCGTCACCGAGCCAATCGCGCAGGGCTTCGTTGCCCTCAATCGCGCTGATGGTTTCGCCTTGGAGGTGGTAGATCAAGCCGCGCTCCACGCCGTGGCGCTGCATTTCCGCCCGCAGACCGGCCACGTCGGCAAACGGCGAGGGCCGGTCGTGGCAGTGGCCGACGCCGATGTTGGCGTCGAAGACCGGGACGCGGGCGCGGAAGCTCAGGTGCTCGCTGTTTTGCGTCGAGATCGGCATGGGATTTAGTCGTCGATGTTTTCGCGCTTTTTGACGATGTCTTTGTATTCGTAGTACGGGGCCAATTCGAGCAGGTCAATGGTCTCGGGGTCGAGCCGCTGGCGAATGGCGTCTGGAAAGGGACGGCGCTGGCCGGTGAGCATGTGCTGGACGTTGTAGCGCAGGATCAGGAAGCGGCGGTCGCGGTCGCGGGGCTTCCAAGTGAGCGCGCCGTGCATGAGGTGCTCGGGCATGATGACCACGTCGCCGGCGCGGGCGCAGACATTGTGGACGCCCGGGGGCACGGTGTCGGCGACGTAGTCCTTGTCCTCGTCGTCTTCGGCTCCTGAATAAAACATCCCTCGGGGCCGGTCGAAATGGGCCTTGTGCGAGCCGGGCAAGATGATGAGGCCACCGTCGCCGGGAAAGACATCGCTTAAGTAAAAAAAGAAAATAAAGTCCGTGCAGCGGACTTGGCCGTCTTCGATGTAATAGCGCCGCACATCGGGCCGTTTGGACGGCCGCCATCCGGCGTGCAGGTAGTGGAAGCCGTGGCCGTGGCGGTTGTAGCCGAGGGTGCCGCCGTTGAGGCGCGGCCGGCGGTCGGTGAGTTCCATGAGGATCGGCCAAGTCGTCGGATGCCGGGTGAGCACTTCGAGGCTTTTGTCAAAGGCAAAGCCGTGCTGATAGCCGGTGAGGTCGCGGCGCTCGAGGTCTGCGCCGAATTCGGGTGGCCACTCTGCGGGCGGCATGTTGATGTAGCGGTCGGCTGCCGCTTGGGCGGGTGCGAGCTCCTCCGGGCTGAGTCCGCCGCGCAAGTGGAGGTAGCCGGTCAAATCGAAAAAGTAGCGTTGGTCGGGCGTCATCATGGGATTGGGCCTTTGTTGGGGTGGGTAAGATAGCCGTTTCAATAGCGCCGTTCAAGCGCACTTCACTGGAACACAATCCCGCCTAGATAATTGTTTTGCATGCCGATTACATAGTCGATGAGTATCCAAGCCCCGGCCGCTACGGCCTCGCCCAAGACCAATCCCAGAAAGAAGGGCTTGAGGCGGTTCAACAGCGTCAGCCCGCCGTATTTGAGTACCGTACTCTTGATGAGCCAAGCGACAAATACGCTGAACCACATCGATCCAAATACGCAGCTAATCGGGAATCCGAGCGAGTGGAAAGGCCACCACAGGAACCGGTGTTGGGCTGCCATCAGCCCGCCCATAATCACCGCGCCGGTGCTGATGTGTATCCATGTGCTCGGTCGCGGCTCGAACGGATTGAGAATGCTCTTCTCCATGAACCGATAGGGATATTGCGCGACGTTATCAAAGTAAAACCGCGACAGGTTAATGGCCCCGTACTGATAGCCTAGATAGAGGGTTAGGGAGACGACGCAGGCCAGCGTCAGGACGATCACCGCAACGGTGGCCCCAAAGAGGCGGCGGCGCTGAGGTAGGCTGATTTCGGTGACGAGCTTCAGGCCGTTGGCGCAGGCGCTCATCAGCAGGATCAAGGTGTCCACGCTCCAGGCATAGCTCAGGGCCATGCCGGCCATGCCTTTAGTGCCCAACACGGTGCCTCCGACATTGGCAACGACAAAGTCCGGTCCGTTGGTCGGCGGAAACATCGACGCGACCCCACCTTGCGCGACGACGCGGGCGATAGTCATAAATCCGACAAATGCGCCGAACAGTAGCAGGGGAACAAAGGGCAGCGGAATGCCGGATTGCCACAGCCAGACCCCCATCACTAGGAAGCTGGCCACGGCTCCCCACACGGCCACGCCGTAAGAGGTGATTTCATCGGCATCTTCTACCTCTGGTCCGCGGCCCAAAGCCTTGCGCAACACGTTCCCGAGATGGCGTCGGCCCACCCACAAAGACCCCACGACCAAGACGATCATGCCACCCATGGCTTGGTGGATGATAATTGGGTCGGTGTACTGGCTGTACGCGCCCATGGTCTCGTCCTTGCCCCCCCAAGCCAGCATCCCCAACAACCCGCGCTGCACCACATTCACGATATAAAAAAAGACCAAGCCCAAGGCGATGTTCTGCGGGATGAAATAGGAGAAGCCGACCATCGACAGATTTAGATTCAAGCCCAGCGACACCGCGCCGCGGAATATCGACAAGCCGCCGAGCGAGGTGCTGACGGTGGGAACGATCACGAAGTAGTTGTGCAGGGCGTTGATCGAGGCTAGCGCAAAGGGGATGGCAAATCCCAGCCACATCAATCCGCTGCGGAACAGGGGTTTGATGGTCCGTCCGCGTCCGTCGTCGGCGATCATGGCCAAGGGCAGTTGGACCATGGGATAGGCCAAGCGCTCGTGCTCTACCCATTGTCGGCGCACGATCACCATTAGGCAGACCATCGCCAGAAAAAGGGCTAGGCCAAAAACGGCCCAGTACAACAAGGGGGCCGCCCAGATCGCCCACGGCACGGAACCAGTGGGGTCGCCTTCGTAAAAGCCCCAGATGGCGTCGTGGCCTTGCGGCACCGGCCAATCGGGCATGTAGGGCTGGACGATCTCGTCCCAGCCGTTTTCCGGCGTGGCGTAGTAATAGGCCCCAGTGATGACCGGCAGGAGTTGGGCGGGCAGGCCGCGGCCCGATAAGGTGTTGGCCAGTAGGATCAGGAAGAAGACCACGGCCAGCTCGCCGCGCTGCAAGGGCAAGCGCGGATGCAACAGCCGTAAGAGCGGGTTTAAGAGGACGACCAGCACAAAGAAGAGAAAAATTGCCCCAGGAGTTAGATTCCACACAGCCAGCCCGGAGCCTTTGACGATCATGTCGTTGTAGGTCGAGCCAAGGCCGATGCAAACGGCACCGAGCAGCCCGATGATCAGCGCCTTGGGCGTGCATCCCTTTATCGTCGGTGGCGAACGTTTTAGCAACATGTTCCTCTCGCGTTTTGCCTTCCCCTTGACAATGCCCGTAGTCGCGCACGACTTTCCGCACACACAACAGGAGACCCTATTATGGAAAAAGTACCGCTTTGCGTCGTCGGCTGCGGCGGCATGGGCCATCGCCACATCTTGGCCTACAAGGTGTTAGAAGAGAGTGGCATTGGCAATGTCGAATTGATGGCCGTCTGCGACGTGAACCGAGCGAACGCCGAGTTTGCCGCCCGCGAGGTGCAGCGGCTGTTTGGGCGCGAGCCGCTGATCTTTACGGATATGGACTCGATGCTCAAGCGCGATGATATCTTGGCCGTCGATGTGGTTACCGACGTTTCCGTGCATCACCAAGTGGCCGTGCCAGCTCTGTTGGCCGGTAAGCACGCGCTGGTGGAAAAGCCCCTCGGCATTACCATGCGCGCCTGCCAAGCCATGATCGACGCAGCCCGCACCGGCAATGCCGTGCTGGCCACGGCCGAAAACTACCGCCGCGACCCACCCAACCGCTTGGCGCGGGCCATCGTCGAGTCCGGCTTGCTCGGGGATCCCTTTTTGATGATCCAGGCGTCGGCCGGTGGCAGCGACCGCATAACCATTACGCCTTGGCGCCATCTCAAGGAAAAGGGGGCCATTGGCTTGGACATGGGCGTCCACTACGGCGACATCATCCAATACTACATGGGGGACTACGCGCACGTCTTCGGCGGCGGCTTCATCGTCGAGCCGGTGCGGCGCCGGCCAGACGGCTACGACGATCATCCCCTCGAATCCTACCGCGAGCGGGCCAAGACCTATCCCGAGAGTGTAGAGGCCACGGGTGAGGATTCAGTCGTTGCGCTATACAGGATGCGGTCTGGTGCGCTGGCGCAGCTCGTGCTGGTGGCCGGTCGCGGTGGTCGGGGAAGGGAGCGCAGCGTCCATGGCCGTTGGGGTGCGCTCTATTCTCCCGGCGACCGGAATGGTCGGCCCGTGGTGCTGCGCTTGGAAGGCAAGGAGCTAAAAGGCCGCGAAATCCTCTCGCTCCTGCCGGATTTTCACCTCGACGAGATCACCGAGCGCCTCTTTGGTGCCGACGGCGTAGAATACGATCCTTCCGCAACATCCTTCTACGAAATCGACTCCCGGCACTTGGCTATCGAGTACCACGACTTTGCCCAAGCCATACTCACTGGCGGCCAACCCGAAGTGGATGGTTTGGGCGGGATGCAGGCCGTGGCGGCGATTGTGGGAGCCTATGAGTCGGCGCACGCCGGGCGTTCGCTGTCCATGGAAGAAATTATGGGCGGAGCCGTGCGGGCCTATCAGCAGGACATCGACGAAGCGCTTGGGCTGGCCTAAGACGATCCGCCGATGAACGCAGATGTAGGATGATATTCACGGCCTCTAAAGCATTGTCACCATGACCCAAAACGGCTGACTGCCCACTTCGTAATCCGCGATGGGCTGTAGTGCGCCGTTGGTTGCATCGACCTGATAACAGGTCATGCGGTCGGCGGCTTCTCCGGCGCAGTACAGGTACGTGCCGGTCGGGTCGATGTTGAACGAGCGCGGGCTGGCCGGCACTGGGTAGTGTCCAAACGGGCTGAGCGCGCCGTCGGCGTCGATGTTATAGCCGACGATGCTGTCGTGGCCGCGATTGGATGCGTAGCACCACTGGCCGTTGGGGTGGACTTCGACGTGGGCGGTGTTTCCGCCGTCTGGGTAGTCAGCGGGCAGAGTCGAGATGTCCTGGAAGATGGAGAGGGTGCCGCGCTCGGGGTCGAAGCGGTGAGCGGTGACTGTGTTGGCCTGCTCATTGACAATGTACGCGACGTCGCCGAGCGGACGGAAGCATATATGCCGGGGGCCAAGCTCGCCCTCCGGGGGAGCCAGCACGGACGGGTCGTTGGGCGAGAGTTGACCGGTGCTGGCGTCGAAGCGGAACTGGCTGGTCTTGTTGTTGGGGCAGACGTGGGGCACAAAGACAAAGCGCTCGTCCTCGGTCAGCAGGACGGCGTGGGCTTTGGGACCCGTGTCGATGCGCTGGACGAGGTCGCCGATGGCTCCGTCGTCGTCCAAGCGGTGTACTGTGACGCCGCCACCGGTGTAATAAGCTGTCAGCAGGAAGCGACCGGCGGGGTCGGTAATGAGGTGAGCGGGAGTGTCGAGGCCGGTGTCCACCTTGTTGATCAGGGTCAATTCGCCCGATGCGGTGTCGAGATGGAAGCTGGCGAGGGTTGAGGACATGACGTGGCCGTCGTAGAGCACGGGGCGCGACGGGTGCAAAAAGAGTGCGCCCGACGGGCCGTGCGCCGGACTGGTGGCGCGCAGTTTCAGCGCGCCTGATTGGGGATCGAGGTCGTAGAGCTTGATGGCTTCGTCGCCGGTGAGTGAGACGAAGACGACGGGTTGGGCTTGTGCGGTCATTGACGTTTGCTCCTTTGTGAATTTGCGTCGAAACATAGTCTCTTGTTCCGGGTGCGACAAGGGCTATACTACCTTACCATGGCCACTCTGCAACGCCAGACGACGATCATAGTGCTCTTTAGTGGGTTGACGGTCCTCGCCAGCATGGGGATCCGCCAGTCGTTTGGCCTCTTTCTACAGCCGATTAGCGACAGCTTGGATTTGGGGCGCGAAGTGTTCAGCTTGGCCATAGCACTGCAAAACGTGGTCTTCGGCCTGCCTCTGTTCGGGATGATCGCCGACCGCTATGGGGCGCGGTGGGTCGTGTTGGGGGGTGCGCTGCTCTATGCGGCCGGGTGCCTGTTGGTGCCGGCTAGCAGCGGCCCGCTCGGCTTGTATCTGACGCTGGGACTCATCATCGGGTTGGGGCTTGGCAGCACGACGTATGTGGTCGTGCTGGGGGCCGTCGCCCGCGTCGTCCATCCGGCAAACCGCAGCACGGCGTTTGGCATTGTCACTGCGGCCGGGTCGTTTGGGACCTTCGCCTTAGTGCCTGGGGTGCAGTGGGTGATTGTCCACGATGGTTGGCAAGCGTCCTTTGTGGTCAGCGCCGCCCTAATTGGCTGGGTCGTGCTGTTGGCCTTTGGCTTTCCGCGGCGTCCCAGCACACATGCGGCCCGGTCGCACGGCGAGGGCACGCTGCTGCAAGCGCTGGTCAGGGCGCGGGGCCATTCGGGCTATTGGCTGCTCAACGCGGGATTCTTCGTCTGCGGTTTTCACGTCGCCTTTATCGCCACGCACTTGCCTTCGTTCCTCACCGACGGTGGACTGCCGCGCATGACCGGGGCCACGGCTTTGTCGCTGATTGGCCTGTGCAACATCTTCGGCTCGTCTTTGTTCGGTTGGCTGGGCGACCGCTACCGCAAGAAATATTTATTGAGCGCGCTTTACTTCTGCCGCGCCGTGGTCATCGGCTTGTTTCTCTTCGTCCCCCTGACCAGCTTTTCCGCCCTGCTCTTCGGCGGCCTAATCGGCTTCTTGTGGCTGGCCACCGTGCCGTTGACCAGCGGGACCGTGGCGCAGATATTCGGGGCGCGCTACTTGTCAACGCTGTACGGGATTGTCTTTTTCAGTCATCAGGCCGGCAGTTTCTTGGGCGTCTGGTTGGCTGGCCTGCTCTATGATTCTACTGGGTCGTACGATCCGGTCTGGTGGTTGGCGATTGCCCTCGGCGTGGTGGCGGCGCTGCTCCACCTGCCGATTGCCGACCGCCCGCTTCAATCCGCAAACGAATAGGACGACGCTATGGCTGCTAGTTTTAAGGAATTGACTGCATTCTTTAGGGAAATTGGCGCTGCTGACGTGGGGCATACCAACAAGACCTACTTGGCTCACTGCATCGGCGTACACGGCGATATGAAAAAGTGGGGAGGCGACGATGTGATGTGCCGCGCCGCGCTCTTTCACTCCATATACGGCACTGAGATTTTTCAGGATTTTGCCCTGTCTGTCGAGCGCCGCGCTGAAGTGAGGGCTCTGATTGGCGAGCGGGCCGAATACTTGGCGTACGTCAATTGCGCCATGGTGCGTGACACGTTCGACGACGCCGTGGAGCAGCACGGTGCTCCCTACGTGCTCCAAGACCGTCTGACCGGCGATTCTATCGAGATGAACGAGCAGGATTTCAACGACCTAGTGACGATCCACCTGTGCGATTGGCTGGAGCAGGTGGCGCGGTGGGGCCAATGGGACTATCGCCGCGACGCATTCGAGCGCATGGCGCAGCGCTTGGGCGGCATTGCCGAGGAGCGGTTCGCCGAGGTTTTCGCGGGCCGTCTCAAATAGATACCGAAAACAGCTTGGCTTTGTACAGGTGAAAGCGGAGGCCGACGTTTTCGTCCGCGAGGGACGATAAGTCGGTCTGGCCCCGCCAGCGCGCGGCCTCAGAGATGGAATCGCCCGTGAGGGGTTCGGCTTCGGCGAGCGAAAAGCCGGGGTGAGCTTCTACGGGCTGAGGTGGCGTGTGAATGGTCTGGACGATTTCGGCCTTGATCCAGCCGTCCGGAGCCGTGCGAAAGTTGAGCAACAGTTCGCGACCGCAGCAGGGCCGCTCGATGAGCGTGACCCGCCCCTCGCCTTTGGCCTCTATTCCCGCGAGCCGGTCCGGCTCCCAACAGGCCCAGCGAAATTCCCCATCCTCGGGGTACGACGTGGCACCGCGACGGAGAAAGTCGTGGCGGCGTTGATAACCCCTAAAAGGCAGCCGCCAAGTGCCGTTGGCGGCGATGAGATTCGGGCTGGCGTAGAGCTGGCCATACGTTCCCCCCTCATAGGCGCGGTCGATGATGGGCTGGCGGAAGGGCCGGATCCACTGGTGGTTGTCGCGGCTTACTGCGAGCTGGACATCGACCGTAGAGGCGATCCGATGGTATATCGACGGAAACATCAGGTAGCGCGGCTGCGTGCCGGGGTACGGCGTGTAGCAGGGGTTGTAGATGTCGTCGTCGAGCGCGTCCAAGGGGTCGGGCAGGAGGCAGGGGTGTGGGTCGGTCAAGGATGAAAACTGCGCACCCGAAGCGCGGCGCACCAAGCGTCGGCGGTCGATATGGCCGCGCAGGTACGCCACGTATTGCTCTTGGTGGGGGTCGTACACGCAGAGGTTGTGGGTGTCTAGCTGGGTCGCGCCGGCGTCGAAGACGGGTGCGCTGAGATTCTGCCAGTGGATGCCGTCGGCAGAGGTCGCGCCGAGGAGTTGCTGCCGGATCTCAATCCCTCGGGCCTTTTCCCCGGCCGACACATCGCCCAAGTCGCGGGCTGCGAGCAGGGCCTTGAAGCGCGTGGAGTCCATTTCCGGGTCGGGCTGGCCGTCGCGGAAGTAGTGGGCCCCCGGGCCGACGGCTTTGTAGCGCTCGGCCGCCGGGGCACTGGGGTCGATGAACACCCAGCCGAGGGGATGGTCGCGGCCCGCGCTGATGATGTTGTTGCGGGTCGAGCCTTCGTACTCGCACAATCCCAACTCCGGCCGCTGCCAAGTAAAGCCGTCGTCGCTTTCGGCGTAGCAGACATACGAGCGCGTGATGTCGTCTAAGCGTTGCACGCCGTACCAGAGGCGGTAGCGCCCTTCGTCGTGCAGCATGGCGTTGATGTGGAGATTGGCTCCTTGCTCCCAAGGGCGCTCCTTGTGGAAGAAGACCTCGGATTTGTGCGCCAGTTCGGGCACGAGTTCAATGCCTTGGGGCGGGTCCTGCGACCAGACAGTACCGTCGTCTTCGAGCTTGCGATGGGAGGGCCAGATGCCGTACCAGTCGAGAAAAGGCGTGAGTTGGGGTTTCATGGTGAGTTAACCTTGGGCGTTTGCGCCGGTTAGGTCGCTGAGGAGGATCAACTCGCCGCCGCTTTCGGCTGAGGAGTTGGCTCCCAAAACGGCGGCTAGGCTGTTGAGAGAAGGAACGTAGGGGCTGCGCGGCATGGCCGGGTCGCCGGCTTGGACCGCGGCGATAAAGGCGCGGGCCTGAGAAAAGAAGGCCCCGCGAGATTGCGGCTCTTCTTTCGCTTTCCACACTACCTCGCCGTTTTCCGTCACTTTTTGTGGATTCCACTCGATGATTGAGTCGTCGCTGATGACGAGGATTTCCCGCTTGGAGTACGGGACATTGCTCATTACCCGCGAGACGCTAGCGTTGGCAGTCAAGCGCCCTTTGAAGCGGTAGTTGACGTTGTACACGTGGGGCAGGTTCATGGGCTCGATGCACTCGTCGGGCAGGGATTCGACGTAGAAGGCCGAGACTGCTTCGATGTCACCGAGCAAGTAGCGCAATAGATCAACGCTGTGGATGGTGTTTTCGACGAAGGAGCCGCCGCAGAGTTCGTAGCGGCTGGTCCAATAGCGGATGGGCTGGCCGCTGTAGAAGTTTTGGATTTGGGCGTGGCGCGGCGTGCGCTGCTGCAATAGCTCCAAGGTCGGTGCGGAAGAAGGCTCGTAGCGATAGACAAAGCCGACTTGGGACACGATGCCGGCTTTTTCGATTGCGGCGTTGAATTCGACGACTTGGGCTAGGTCGAGGGTCTGCGGCTTTTCGACGAAGAGAGCGACGCCTTGGTCTGCGGCGATGAGCACCTCGTCAGTGTGTGCGGTCGGCGGAATGCACAGGTACACGGCGTCGAGTTCCTGCTCTGCGAACATTTGGTGGTGGTCCGTATAGGTCGAATGAGGCTTGTAGATGGCCGCTTGTTCACGGAGGGTTTCGTCGCTTTTGTCGCAGAATGCTTGGAAGACGACTTGGCCTTCCTCGGCGAGAGCAGCTAACGCCGGGAGGTGCGCCCTTTGGGTGATCCAGCCGAGGCCGATGCAGCCGACGCGGACAGGTTTCATGGGCAATTCCTTCTCAAGAGGTTAGTGCTTCGATGCGGGCGATGAGTTCGGGTGACAAGTAGCGGCCATCGGAAACAGCCGTGGAGACTTCGAGTTCGTCTAGCGTTGCCGCGCCGGTGAGCAGCACGGAGACTTGGGGGTCTGACAACAAATAGCGCAGTCCGTGGTCGGGCATGTCGCCGGGTTCGTCGGCGAGCAGCGCTTCGATTTTTTCGAGTTTGGGATAGAGTTCGGCAAAACGGCCGGCCTCCTGCCAGGCGTCGCGCTTGGAGCCGAGCAGGCCGGCGTGCAGCGGCGAGGCGAGGATGATGGCGACGTCGCGGGCGGCTGCGGTGGGCAGGAGGATCTCCTTGGCCGTCTGCACTAGTAGGTCGTATTTGAGGAAGGTGATCACCGAGACGAAATCGTCGCACTCGGCGAGGACATCGCGCATTAGCACGAGGTCTGAGCCGGTCAGGCCGATGTGTTGTGCGAGTCCTTGATCGCGGATTTCGAGCATGGCCTCTAGGGCGCGTCTCCGGCCGAATATTCCCTCCCAGCCCGCCTGCTCGGCTTCGTGGAGTTGCAACAGATCGACCGAGTCGCGCTGCAGGCGCAGGAGGCTGGCCTCAAATCCTCGCCACACGGTGTCGCGGGTGTAGTCGAACGGCGCGGGGTGATAGCCTACCTTGGTCGCCAGATAATAGGGTGCGTCAACGCCTTTGAGGGCGTGGCCGAGGACCTTTTCGCTGCGGCCTTGGCCGTAGAGCGGGGCGGTGTCGAAGTAGTTGATGCCCAATTCGAGGGCGCGCTCGACCATGGCGACTCCGTGTGCTACGGGTAGGAGGCCGTATTCCGGGCGTCCGTAGAACCAAGATCCGCCCATGGCGATTTCGCTGACTTGCCAGTTCGTTTTGCCGAATCGTCGGTATCGCACGTGTGCGCTCCGCTGTTGGGGCTAAATCGAATGAAGTAACTTAGACACGGCGGTGGTCGGCCGCCACTTTTCCGCTCACTTGGAGACGGCGATGCAATACAGTTATATGGTAATCGACTTTGCGGATCTCGGGGGCGATTTTGCCGCTGGGTTGGACTTCATTCGGGACTGCGGGTACGAGGGCGTTGAGTTGAATCTGACGCCTGCGGTGCTTGGTCAATTAGACGCGATTGAGCGCGCGGTGGAGGCGTGCGGCTTGGTGGTGCCGTCGCTTTTGACTGGGGCCGCCTATGCCGAGGGGCTGTGCTTGAGTGTGGCCGACTCGCATCGGCGCGCTGGTGCTGTCGCTAGGCTGCGGGAGTACTTGCCGATTGCTCAGCGTTTCAACGCCATCCTCGTGGTCGGGCTTTTGCAGGGCTTGCGCGCGGACGAGCCGGATGCCGAGGTGGCCAACGAGCGCATTGCGGCTGGCCTGCGCGAAGTGGGCTTGGCCGCGCAAGACGTGGGTGTGGACTTGGTCGTCGAGCCGATCAATCACCTGCAAGTGGGGTTTAACAATTCCGTCGGCGAAGTGCGCGCCCTGATTGAGCGCGTTGGCGTGCCAGCTTTTAGGCCGATGGTCGATACGATCCACATGAACATTGAAGAAAAGTCGTTGACCCAGCCCATTTTCGACTGCGGCGACGCGCTGCGGCACGTCCACTTGTGCGAGAGCAACGGCGGCGTGCTGGGCAGCGGCCACCTCGACTTCAAGGCCGTGCTCGCGGCCTTGGACGCCATTGGCTACGCGGGTTTCGCCTCGGTCAAGGTCTATCGCCAAGCTAGCTTGCGCGAAGCTGCACCTGCGAGCTTGGCGCACTTGCGCGGGCTAGCCGGCTAGCGGGCCGCCCAATAGCCGACGAAGACGGCGGGAATGCCCAGCAGCAGTTGCAGGCCGATGTGGACTAAGGCGGCTGGCACCTGACCTGCGCGGAGTATTTGGGCGGTTTCGTAGGCCACGGATGAAAAAGTGGTGAAGCCGCCGAGGATGCCGACGAAGAGGAATAGGCGTAGTTGGGGACCTAGGTATTGACGCTCTTCGGCCAAGCCGCCCAAGAAGCCAATGACTAGGCAGCCGACTACGTTGACCACGAGGGTGGCGTAGAGCGGAGTGCCCAACAGGCGCTGGGTTCCCAAGGAGACCAAGTAGCGCAACACGGCTCCGATGAAGCCGCCGCAGCCTACCATTAGAATGCGATCCATGACGTGCTAACAACGGCATCGTCGTTTGTGCGGGCAAGCTGCGCTAGAAGTTAGCTGACAACGTGCGCCCCCTCTGCCGCCGAAGCCCCAGCTTTACTACGACCTTGCAAACGATCTAGTCCGCAGCCTCGCACACCACGGCTATTTCCAGCTTTTCAACGACGAGTTGCGGCGCGTCGAGTGCCCGTCCCTGGGCGCTGATGCCGACCAGATTCGCGCCAGCCGCCAAGAGCGCCCCTTCGACCGGCCAGACCAACCAGCCATCGTCCACGGTTGGCTGCTCCAGCACCGCATTGTTCAGTCGTATCTGCACGGTTCGTTCCACCCCTTGCGTCGCCGGGATATTGAAGAGTTCCCCGTCGGGATGACCGATGGTTGCCACTTGCACCGGCGGTAAGCGTTGAGCCTCGGGCAAGTCCGCTGCGCCTGGATCGGACAACAGGAGGCACAGTTCAGCCTCGGCGATTCGCTCGGTGGCTAGGTCGAGGCCCACGTGTATTTGCAGCAGGAGATCGGTGTGCCGGTCGTTGGACACGGCCGCGGGCAGTTGGGCCAGCATGTTGGTGTTGGCGTAGGCGTGCCTCGGGGTCGCCCAATCCTCGGGGTTGGGTATCACGGTGGGGCCGTGCCCGCCCCCGCGACGCTGGACCACGAAGCGATTGTCCTTGGCGTTGAGTGTTGCGACCTCGCCTAACTCTTGGTAGGCACGGCGATGGCTGGCCCAATCTTGGCCGGCGTACGGGGCGTCGGTTGCGTAGTTGAAGTTAAAGGTGTGGATGCCGTCCGCGCCTTGATGCCACCAATTGGCCGCTACTCCGCGCAGCACTTCGATGCCGGGATTTTGGTAGCCGTCCGTAGCGTGGTGATCGTCGATGGACGGATAGAGCTTGACCGGGGTGCCCGCGACCACGTGCCGGAAATCCGCCAAATCCACCTCAAAAGAGCGCACGCCGAGAGCCAATAAGTCGATCAATTGTTCGCCGACCCAGCGCTCGACATCGATCCCATCGAAGCGGCAGCCAACGAGCGTCTCGGGGATGCGGGCGGCGAGGAGAAAGGACCGCCCGCGCCGCCCGCTCACGGCTAATGATAATTCCCGTAACTGGGCGATGAATTCAGTCAGCCGTTCGCGGTTGGGCCAGCCTTGGCCAGCGGGGAAGACGACCCCGCGGGCAAAATCCAATTCCATCCCGTCAAAAGGCCAGCGCTCGATTACCTCGCGCAAGTTGCGCAGGACGTAGTCGTGTACTTGGGGCAAGGCGAAATTCCAATAGCCGTTGTCTGCGTGCGTACACCAAGGCGTGCGAAAGAGCCAGTCGGGATGGGCGACTTTCGCGGGGATGTGCGCAAACGGGCCGAGGTCGTTGTCTGAGCCGTTCATGCGATGCGAAAAGAAGCACTCTAGCCCACGGCGCTGGGTGGCCGCGAGGACTTGGCCGACGATGTCCGTCCCTTCGTCCGCCCACTTTTGATAGAGCGGATGGTCGTACAGTGGCAAGTGTTCGCTCGGGTAGGGCGCTTGATTCCCCTCGCCCCAGTTCCACCAAATGCTGTCGATCTGCGACCCGGGCGCGTCGGCAAACTCGAACAGATGCTCCACCAGGTCGGGCCGATCCGGGTTGCGACGATGCTGCACATTAATCGCAAAGGTCACGTCGAAATTGACTATGAGGCGGCGACGGCGAGCGATGGCCGCGAGGTGGGTAGGGGAGAGGGTGGGCATGGGGTTATAAGTCGTCTGGCGAGGCGTCGGGGATTTGGGATTTATGCGCTAGGGCGTGTTCGTACTGTTGGGTGCAGGAAATGAGAGGGAGGTTCTCCGTTTGTGCGCGGCGCAAGAGGAGGTCGAGTTGCTGTGCGCGGCGGTCGATGCGATAGACGGACCAAGGGTGGAAGATGGGCAAGTAGTAAGGCAGGTTTGCCTGTTGCACGTAGTCGATGCCCGGGGCGTAGGCTTCGTACACGCCTTGGGCATCCACGGGCATGTGCGCCGGATAGGGCCAAGGGAATTGCGGCGGCCACAGCACCTTGCCCGGCTGCCCGGTGAGGATGTTGTCGTGCCAGGCGTGCGAGGGCATTTCGAGGAGGCCGGGGAAGCCCTCGCGGGTGTACCAGAAGGGTCGGTTGAGCGGCGCGGGCATGGTTCCGTCCGGTCCGGCTCCCACCGTGCGCATATAGCGATAGCCGGCTTCCCACATCACGTGGAGAATGCGCTCTTGGCCAATGAAGCCGCGAGTGTAGCCGCCGGGCGCGGTCAAGCCGATTACCGGGCGGGAAAAGACATCTTCGATCAGCTTTTTGGAATCGACTAACTCGCGTTGTAAGGCGGCGTTGTCATCGGCATCGGCTAAACCGATTAGGTCCTTGTGGGTGAACGAATGGCACTGGATGTCGAAAAGGGGGTCGTCGAGGATGGCGCGGAATTCGGGCGCGGCGCTCTGCAACAGCTCGGCGACGATGAAAAAGGAGGCGGGTGCCTGCCGCTCTATATGCACTTGGGCCACGGCCCGGACGCCGGCGATGCACTCGGCCAGCCGCTCTCCCTCGTAGCTGATCCGGCCTTGATAGCCCGGCCCGGTCGGCGCGTCCCACCAAGCGTACACAGCTTCAGTGTCGTAAGCAGATATGTAACAAGGCATGGGTTAGACCGTCTTTGGCGATGGGAGTGGGATGGGGTAAGTTAAGACCGGCGGCGATGGATCGTCAATTTTTGCTACCAACGCAATCGCGCGTACGCGCCGAGGAGAACTACCGTGAAAATTACCGATGTTGACATCATTCCGGCGCACGTGCCGCTCGCCGCTCGCAACGACGAGCACGCCGTGCGCTTCCGCTCCATTGAGCAGCGCACCTTCTTCAAGGTGCAAACCGATAACGGCTTGGTGGGTTGGGGCGAGTACCGCTGCACGCCGCCGCCCGCGCAGAGCGTGGAGGGCCTCATTGGGCGCAGTCCCTTTGACTTTTTGGGCAGCGAGGTCCACCTTGGCTTGGCCGGGGCCTTGTACGACGTGATGGGCCAGTACCTCGAAGTGCCGGCCTACAAGCTGATGGGCCCCAAAGTGCGCGACCGCGTGCCCGTGGCGGCGTGGACGCGGCCCGCCGACCCCGAAGAGCTGAGCCGCGAAATCCGCCGCGCTGCCGACCAAGGCTACCGGCTGTTCAAGATGCACACTTGTCAGCACCACGACGTGTTTGAGCAAAACCGCGCGGTAGAGGATGTGGCACCACCCGGCTTCAAGATGCAGTACGACTTCAATTCCAACCGCACCTTGGCCACGGTGTTGCCTATCGTCAAACAGCTTGAAAAGTCGCCTGTAGTGGGCTATATCGAGGATCCCTTGGTGCTGAGCGATGTAGAAGGCTGGCGGCGGCTCCGCGCCCAATGCGGCGTGCCACTGGTCATGCACGTGCCACCGCTGGGTGGGTTGCAGGAGGTCGTACAGGGGATGGCCGATGCGTATATCGTGGCCGAGTACTGCGGCGGGTTTGGCGACGCGTTGGTGCGCGGCTTGGCCTATGGCAAAGCCAATATGCTGGTGGTGGTGCAGCTAACCGGGGGCACCTTGGCCAAGGCGTTGGCGCTGCACTTGGCGGCCGTGCTGCCCACGGCGGCCCACTCGATCAATCTCGACGACCAGTACGAGGAGGACGCGGCCCGTCAGCGCATTGAGATCGTCGAAGGCTGTTCGCCCGTGCCAGAGGGGCCGGGCCTCGGAGTGGAGGTGGACGAAGCGGTCATTGCGCGCTTGGCGCAGCGCGGCCCAGCGGAAATCCCCCGGCACTTGGGCAAGCTGCGCCTGCCGGACGGACACGTGCTCTACACGGCCAGCATCCCGCCTATAGATGCGTTGACCGGCTTTGCCGAAGGGACCATCCGGGGATTGTCTTTTGAGGTGTGGAACGACGATGGATCCGAGGAATTCGCGCGCATGTACGGGCGGGTGGAAGAGGAGGGGTCGGTGTTGGAGTGACGGACTGGCGCAAGCGATTGTACTTCTCCCTAAGTCGGCCGGTCATGCTGCTAAGCGCGTATTTGCTGTTCATTGTTTTAGCCCCCCGGGCCGTCCTAGCCCAAACCCCGTACGGCCTGCAAGAAAGGGTGCCGAACCATTCTTTGCTCATCGCTCCGGTCGAGGGACGAGTGCCCCAGACCGTCTCCGAGTCGGGCCTGTTTAGCCATGAGGCGGCCCAGACCCCGGCTCCAGGACTCATTCCCTACGGGGTCAATTCAGTGTTGTGGTCCGACGGGACGGCTAAGACCCGCTTTATCGCTCTACCCGGGCAAAGCCAGATTGAGTTTTCCGCCTCGGGCGTGTGGAAATTTCCCCCCAACGCAGTGGTGGTGAAGAATTTCTACATAGAGTTGGAAAAGAGTAATTTGGCCAGTCGGCATATTGTCGAGACGCGCTTTTTGGTCAAGCGCGGCCCAACCGATGCATGGGACGGCTTTAGCTATATGTGGAATCTGGAGGGCGAGGACGCGGTATTGCTCGAAGAGGCGGCGACCCAGTCCTATCTCATCGCCGATCCGGAAGCCGCAGACGGCTTCCGCGAATACGTGCATTTCTATCCCGGACCCGAAGATTGCGCCTTGTGCCATACCGGACCGGCTGGCTACGTCTTGGGGCTCAATACGGCCCAGATGAATCGCTCGTACGACTACGGCGGCATTGTAGATAACCAATTACGCACCCTAAATCACATTGGTCTGTTTACTGAGGACATCGGCGAAAATTACGACGGCTTCCCCCAGTGGGCCGACCCCACCGATGCAAGCCTACCGCTGGCCGACCGCAGTCGCGCCTATCTGGCGGCTAACTGCGCTCACTGCCATCGCCCCAATGTGGTCAGCAGCTCGACCATCGATCTGCGGTACGACACCCCCTTAGAGGAGACCAATACCCTAAACTGGGTGCCATCCTTGGGTGCTCTGGGTACTGAAGAAGGGGTTATCATCGCCCCGGGCGACCCGGACAACTCCACTCTGTACCTGCGCCTACTCACCTTTTCCTCCAATCGCATGCCGCCGGTGGCCTCTACCTTAGTTGATTGGGAAGGTAGCGATCTCATCCGCCGCTGGATCGCCAGTATGGATCAGCCTACTGCCGTACAAGGACTGGCGATTGTACCAGAAGAAGCTAGCTTAGCGCAGAACTTTCCCAATCCCTTCAATGCCCATACTTCCATCGTCTATAAGGTTGGCGAGACCGGCCCAGTGGAATTGGCCCTATACGATGCGGTGGGCCAGAAAGTGCGCACCTTAGTACAGGCCGAGCAGGCACCGGGGTCTTATACTGTGCATTGGGATGGTCGGACAGAAAACGGCGACTTGGCCGCTAGCGGCACGTACCTCTATCGCTTGCGAATGGGGGACTACTCGGCAGCCCGGCAGTTGGTGCTGGTGCGCTAGCATTCAATTCATCTGCGAGGAGCGTTCACATTGCGAAAAATTATCGGGATATTTCTAATCGGCTGGACTTTAGGCACTGTCGGTGCCGATCCCCGGCCCCTGCACGACGATGTTCAAGTCCGCCACTTGCTCGATGTGAGTCGGCGGACCATGCGCATTGCCAAGGACCCGCGCGACAACAGCCTGTACACCCTCACGGCTACGGGCACTATTTACCGCATTCAGATCAAGGGTGAAGACGAGCGCGTTGGCGAGACCATTGCCCGAGGGGTGCGCAACGCCGAGGGAGCGTGGACTTGGACCCAGTTCCGTCCCATGGAGGAGGTGCCCGAAGGGGTGCCAATCGATGAAATCCGCGCTGCAGCCGAGGGTGCTGCAACCCGGGCGACCGACCCGATCGAAAATAAAATCCACGTCCTCGATACGCGCAACAACCGCATCATCACCCCGCCGAACACAGAGGTAGCCAATTTGGACGACTATGGCATCGCCTTCCCTCGGGCTATCTATTTCGATGCCGAGGGTGCCCTGTACGTGGTGCTCGATGTGGAGGCGGCCAATGCCTCGGGCGAAGAGCGGATTGCTACTTCCGCGGACCACAAGCTCAACGATACCCAGGGCTTTGACATTGCGGCGGACGGCACGTTCTACATTGGCGGCAACAGCGGTAACACGGTCATCAATGTAGTGCGTGGGGTGCGCGACGGAGAGAACATTGAGTGGACTACGGTGGCCCGCACTGAGCGCATTCCTCCCGGCACCAAGAACCATCCCCATCCGGCCATTGTCCTCAGCCCGGACAATCGCTTTGTGTACATCAATTCGGGATCCCGCACCGACCACGGTGAGCTGTCTGAGGATGGGGCTTTTGCCGGGGCGCGCGAGTTGCCTCTGTCGTCGGCCATTTTGCGGGTGCCGGCGGATGGCGAGGGGCTTTTGATTCCGGCCGACGAGGAAGCGCTGCAGGCTTCGGGCTACTTGTATGCCGATGGGTTCCGCAATGCCTTTGACATGGCCTTTGCCGCCAACGGCGATCTGTTTGCCGCGGACAATGGCCCGGACAGCGATATGGCCGACGAGGTCTGCTGGGTGCGGCAGGGGCTGCACTATGGCTTTCCTTGGCGCATGGGGGCAATGGACACAGCCCAGCGCTTTCCCGACTACGACCCGGCCGCGGACTTGCTCCTGCTGACTCGATCCGACGCTAGGGATCGCGGCCTATTTTACAACGATCCGACTTACCCGCCCCCGCCAGTGGACCGTTTTGCCGATCCGGTCCTCAATCTAGGGCCCGACGCCGACCGCTACCGCGACCCGAGCACGGGCGAGGTGCGCGACGCCAGTGACGAGGGCGGAGCAGCCTATACTCTTACGCCGCATAGTTCGCCGTTGGGGCTGGTCTTTGACGTAGAAGAGGTTTTAGCACCCGAGTTTCGCGGCGACGGCTTTGTGTTGCGCATCGGCGGGGACTGCTGCAACCTGATCAACCCCTTCGACGACCCAGACGAGGACCTCATCCACATGGACTTGGAGAAGGTGGGAGATAACTATCAGGCGCGTATGACCCGGATCGTCGAGGGTTTCAGTGGCCCTATTGACGCCGAGATCATCGGCAACAAAATCTACGTGATCGAGTGGAGTGGCGGTCGCGGCTTGTGGGAGATTATCCTGCCCGGTAGTTCGGCCACTGCTGTGGAAGAAGAAGGTGGCAGTGTGCCCGCCGGGTACGCGCTGGCGCAGAATTATCCCAACCCCTTCAACGCTAACACGACCATCGCCTACGAGGTGGGCGGCGAAGGGTTAGTGGAACTGACCGTTTACAATGCCGCCGGACAGAAGATCCGCGATTTAGTGCAGGACTGGTTGGCAGCGGGACGCTACGAGGTGCAGTGGGACGGGCGCGATGACCGTGGCCGAGCCGTGGCCAGCGGCACCTATATATACCAGCTTACCGCGGGCAAATACCAAGAGAGTCGGTCGCTGATGTTGTTGAAGTAATTTCTGCGGATCTATCTGTGTAGTGTCTAACGAGGTAGGCTACCGCCCCAGGAGCCGTTTCATGTTGCCGCCGAGGATCGCCGCCATTTCGGATTCGCCGAGGAACGGGCAGTAGCGTCGCACGTAGTCGAGGCTCTGGCGGTAGGTCCAGTGTAGCAGCACTATGGGTATGTCCGTTCCCCAAAGGATGCGATCGGCACCGATGCGTTCGACCATCTTCTCTAAGACGGGCCGCATCTGTGGCATGGGGTAGTCCCAGCGCGACTGGAGGAACACGGCGAAGAGGATTTGGATGTGGAAGCGCGGATGGCCGATCGGCGCGGCCTCGTAGACCTCGTCGGGCACGTGGAGCCGGTCGCCGTCGGCAAACATCCGCCAGGGAAAGCCGTGGGTCATGACCACATCGACGTCGGGGAAGCGGTCCATATAGGTGCGCAGAGCATGCAACTCGTCGAGGTAGGCGGCGGGCGAGTTGGTTGCGCCGAGGGTGAAGAATACGGGGATTTCCAACTCGGCCACAGCCGCCCACAAAGGATCGAAGTCGGGGCCAGTCCACTCGGGGGAGAGGTCGTAGAGGGGCCGGTGAAAGGGCATGAACTGCAGGCCCGACAGGCCGTGGTCGCGAATTGCCCGTTGCAGCTTGGCGACGGCGGCGTCCGTCCGGCTGGGGAACCACCATTCGGGCACGTGAGCTAGGCCTTGGATGCGCTCCGGGTGGCGCTGGCAGCAGTCGGCGATGTAGTCGTCGCCAAGACCCATGTACGGGGTGCGGTGCAGGAGGGTCCGATCGATGCCGGCGTAGTTCATCTCCGCCACTAGGCTGTCGGCGGGGAAGGCGAAGTCCACCGTCCACGGCGGCAGGGCCTGCTTCACGTAGTCCTCGCCTTCGACCGTCCACTCGACGAGGCCGTGGTCTCCGGTGCGGAAGGCGGCGTCCCGCAGGCCATCGAAACGCCAGGGGCGATCGGGATCATAGAGACCCGTGGAGTCGGCCGGGGCGCGGTCGGTGCGCCGCCAGCAGGGTTGCTGCCGGGCTTGGGCCATGAATAGCTGCAGGTGCCGCCAGAACTCGGCGGGGTCGGTAAAGCCCCCGTTGCGGCTTGGCGGTGGGAAGCAATAGGCGTGTCCGTCGTAGATCATGGTGTCGTCCTTAGACGCGTTGACCGGTTTTGCCGAGGGAACCATTCGGGTCTTGTCCTTTGCGGTGTGGAACGACGGTGCCCATCTTTTTGGCAACATCGGCTTGGGTTAAACCCGCATTCTTTCTGGCTTTGAGCATTTCGTCAAAGAGAGCGAATTCATCTGCAAGCGCGTCATATTCAGCGATGAATTCTGGTTCTTCAATCCATTCGTCAATCAATTCCTTATGCTTTTTCATGTTTAAACTCCTCTCGTTGATAAGGAAAAATAAATCATGAGCCAGCCTAGCGCACTTTCGCGGTTTGTCGGCATTCCGTTGCACTGGCAGATCGCCATTGCCCTCGTCCTCGCTGCATTAGTAGGGTGGGTGGCCGACGAGCGTACGACGTTGTTTGGCGCGTCGCTGATAGAAATTCTCGATTTCTTTGGCAGCTTGTTCCTCAATGCGCTGAAGATGATCGTGGTGCCGCTGATTCTGTCTTCGATCATTGTTGGCGTCCGCAACATGGCGAGCCAGAACGCCTTTGGGCGCATCGGCGGGAAGACGGTGGCCTTTTACGTGGCGACGGGATTGCTGTCGGTTTGCACCGGTCTCGTTTGCGTGAATCTCATAGCGCCCGGTGAGACGGAGTCGGCGCGGGCGCTGGGTGCCGCGCTGCCAGATCCGTCGCAAGTCATGGACAAAGTAGAGGGGCGCGGCATACGCGATCTGGTCGAGGTCCTCAAACGCGCGATACCGTCCAACATCTTCGCGGCGGCGCTAGAGGTGCAACTGCTGGCGCTGGTGTTTGTCGGGGTCGTGTTTGGGTATTTCATGTCGCGGCTGAACGGGCCGGCAGGCGACACTCTACAGCAGTTCTGGGTCGGTCTGCACGACCTCATGATCCTGATCACGATGTGGATCATGCGGTTTGCTCCCATCGGCGCGTTTGCGCTGGTGGGCAAGACGTTGCTCGTCTCTGGCTTTGCCGCGCTTGAAGCATTGGGCCTGTTCTTCCTGACCGTATTGCTGGCGCTGGCGCTGCATTTTGCCGTCTGGTTGCCGTTGCTGTTGCGCTTGGTTGCTGGGATCAGCCCATATGCGTACTACGCCAAGATCGCGCCGGCGCAATTGACTGCGTTTTCGACTGCGTCGTCTTCGGCGACCTTGCCGGTGACTATCAACAGCGCTGAACAAGCTGGCATCTCCAACCGCGTGACCAGCTTTGTCCTGCCGTTGGGGGCGACGGTGAACATGGACGGCACGGCACTGTACGAGTGCGTGGTAGTGGTGTTCATCGCCCAAGTGTACGCGTTCGCGTCTGGCATAGATTTTGGCATTGCAGAGCAGATGATCGTCGTGTTGCTCGCCTTGCTCACGTCGATCGGCGTGGCGGGTATCCCCGCGGCCAGTTTGGTCGCCATCGCGCTGATCCTGCCCGCGGTCGGCTTGCCGGTGGAAGCTATCGCCATCGTCCTAGCCGTCGATCGCCTGCTCGACATGTGCCGCACGGCCGTCAATGTGACCAGCGACTTGGTGGTCACGGCGCTGGTGGCGCGCACGGAAGGCGAAGACTTGCCGGATGTCCAAGCTTGATCGGCTATAAAATGCCTACGCGGGAACTGCTGGCGTCTTCTAACATGCCCTCGGCTGCGACGAGATTGAGTTGGCCTACTTCCTCGGGCGTTAGATCTGGTAATCGGTCCACTAGCCCTAGGAAGCGCTCGACCTCGGCTGGTGCTACGAGTCCCTCGGTCAATACGGTTAGCTTGTCGATGTAGTCTGGCCGGGCAAAGGGCCGCTCGCCGAGGTAGTGGGCGTTGGGGTTGTCGAGGCGTTCGGCGATCTGGGTGCCGTCGGCGAGGCGGACCACGACTTGGGCACCGAACTTCTTGTGGTCGGGATCGGGATGGTGATAGGCTTGGGTCCACTCGGCGACTTCTGCGGTGCGGATCTTGTGCCACAGCGCGACGGTCGAGGGGCGGTGGGCGCGCTCCGAGGTATAGGAATGCACGTGGTGCCAAGCGCCGTCCTCCCAGGCGACGGCGAGGATGTACATGGCGCTGTGGTCGAGGGTCTCGCGCGAGGCGTCTGGGTCCATTTTCTGCGGGTCGTTGGCTCCTGTGCCGATCACGTAGTGCGTGTGGTGGCTGGTGCGGATTACTACGTCTTCCACTTGGTATAGATCTATATGGAGAGCGTGGAGCCGGAAGCCGAGGTCGATCAGGGCTTGGGCTTGGTACTCGGCGGAGTGCTCCTTGGTGTAGGAGCGCAGGATGGCGCGCATGTTCTCGCCGGGATCGGGCAGGGGGACGCGGTATTCGGCGTCTGGCCCGGACAGCATGTAGGCGATGACTGCGTCGCGGCCTTCGTAGATGGGTGATGGTGCCCGCTCGCCGAGGCGCACTCGGCCCACGGCCTCGATGGCGATCTTGTTGGCTTGGGCTGGGGCGTAGGCCTTCCACGAGGTGATGTCCCCTTTGCGCGACTGGCGGGTGGCGCAGGCTAGGTGCAGGCTCTGATTGATCGCTTGGTAAATTTGCTCGGCTGGCATCTGGAGCATGGTTCCCAGCCCGGCGGCCACGGCTGGGGCGAGGTGGGCGACGTGGTCGATCTTGTGCTCGTGTAGGCAAATGCCCGTTACCAGTGACATCTGTACCTCGTAGGCCGTGAGGATGCCCAAGGTCAGTGCGCGGCCGTTGGAACCTGTTTGCTGGGCGGCGGCGAGCAAGCCGGGGATGTTGTCGCCGGGATGCGAGTAGTCGGCGGCGAGGTAGGTGTCGTGCATGTCGAGTTCGCGCACGGCCACGCCGTTGGCCAAGGCAGCCCACTCGCAGTGGAAGCTGCGGTCGTTGGCCGCGCCGAAGAGGCGAGCGCCGCTATTGTGGGGATGGGGGTAGCCGAGGGCGAGGAGGCGGGCGTTGCGCACCGGTGGCCGGTTGATCGCGGCTAGGGCGACCGCGGCGTTGTCGATGACGCGATTGCCGATCATCTCGATGACATCCGCGTCGGCTGCTTGGTTGTGGGCGGCGAGCTGGGCTAGCTTCCAAGCCAATTGCTCTTCGCGCGGGAGGATAGTACCGTCTGGGTGGGTCTTGACGATGTGGTTTTGCATGACCTGCTTCCGTGGTTAGTGAGATTGGGAAGATCAAATAATAGGGTCTGTCGCCGCGAACGGACAATCGCAAGGGAAGGAGAGCATATGAAAGTTTTGATGATGATGGATTTAGCTGAGGAGTTGATCGAGGAGATTCGGCAGGTGGCTGAGGAAGTGGAAGTGGTGTGCGTAGATTCGAATGCGGCGGCCTTGGAAGTCATGCCGGAGATCGAGGTCGTCTGCGGACACATCAGCCGGGAGATGTTTGCGCGGCAGCAAAAGCTCAAGTGGATGCAGAGTTGGGGGGCGGGAGTGGACGGAGTGCTGCACCCTGAACTGGTCGAGAGCGATGTGGTGCTGTGCAGCGCCAAGGGATGGGTGGGGGTGCATCTGGCCGAACATGCGATGGCGTTGTTGCTCGGGCTGACGCGGGGGATTCACACGGCGGTGCGCTATCCGGAGTGGGAGCGGCGCTGGCCGATTCGCGCTGCGTCGTGGGAACTGGTTGAGCAGACGATGGGCATTGTGGGATTGGGGGGGACGGGGAGGGAGTTGGCGCAGCGGGCGAGCGCATTCGGGATGCGAATTATCGCGGTGGATCCAGAACAGGTCGAAGTGCCGGAAGAGGTGGAAGCCTGCTGGGGGATGGATCAGTTTCACGCGCTGTTGGAACAATCCGATGTGGTGGCGATTTGTGCGCCGTTGACTGCGGAGACTGAGAGGTTGTTCGACCAAGCGGCGTTTGCGCGGATGCGGAGCCACGCGCTGTTGATCAACGTCACGCGGGGACGGATCGTCGACGAGCAAGCCCTGCTGGCGGCGCTTGCCGAAGGGCAGATCGGCGGGGCGGGATTGGACGTGGTGCCGCAGGAGCCTCTGCCTGAGGATCACCCGCTGTGGCGGATGGACAATGTGCTGATGACGCCGCATACGGCCGGGGGATCGCCTAACCGCGATAGTCGGTGCGTGGCGTTGTTTTGCGAGAATTTGCGGCGCTACTTGGCGGGGGAGCCGTTGGTGAGTGTGATCGACAAGCGCAAGGGGTATTGAGGCTATAGCAATTCCGCAGATGGACGCAGAATAGTGGAAACAAGACGAGCCGCATCTTGAATACTTCCATAATGCGCCGAAAATGGCGGTGGTAATTAACAAAAAGGAGAACATCTAATTGCGTTTCACTGACCTTGCCAACAAATCCATTGCCGGCATCGCTTGCGCGTTGTGGGCCTGCTGCGGCGTGGCTGCCGCCCAAACCGACTACGTCGTACGCGTGGGCGATGAGCAGATCTCGGTTGCGGAGTTTCAACAGCGCACCCAGAACATGATGAAAACGGGTTTTCGCCACATCGACATCGAAGCCCCCCAGGCCAAAAAGGTTTTTCTCGACGGCATCATCGCCCACGAGTTGCTCGCGCAAGAAGGGATGCGGCGCGGGCTAGACCGCGATACAGTGGTCGCCGATGAGGTGCGGCGCGTCGAAGAGCAGGCGTTGCGGACGCTGGTCCAAAAGCGCTCGTCGGTGGCGAGCGGCGATTGGTCCGCCAAGGTGGCGCTGGCGGCGTGGACCTGCTGACTGCTGTCGGGTGCTAGCAAGGGCAGGGCCGGTGCGGTTAGCGCTAGGCTTGCTGTCTTCTTGAAGAAATCTCTGCGCGAATCGGACATATACTCACCTCTATGGACGATCGTATTTGGGATCCAGCGCATCGCGCAGACCGTCGCCTAGGAACGAAAAGCCCAGCATGGTTAGGGCGATGGCGATGGTCGGGAATAGCGCTAGGTGCCAGTAGATGCGGACATAGGCGTTGGAGATGCCAACCATCTTGCCCCAACTGGCCATCGGGTCGTTGATCCCTAGACCGATAAAGCTCAAACCCGCTTCGGCGAAAATGGTGCTTGGGATGCCGAAGCTGACGGCGATCAAGATTGGGGTCAGCGCGTTGAGCAGTAGGTCGCGGAAGATGATCTTGCGCGTCGGCACCCCCAACGCCCTTGCCGCTAGGGCGTATTCTCGCTCGCGCAGGGTCAAAAATTGTGCCCGCGTCAGCCGGGCGATGCCGATCCAGCCGGTGATGCTCAAGGCGACGATAATGGTCGTTAAGCCGCCTTCGAGGACCGAGATGATGAGGATGGCAAAGAGCAAGCTGGGAAAAGCAGTCATCACGTCGATGATGCGAGTGACGACAAAATCGAGCCGGCCGCCGAAATAGCCAGCGAGGGCACCGACCGGCACCCCGATCAATACGGCGAGGGCCTGAACCAGCAGACTGACGGTTAGCGAGGTGCGGGCACCGTAGATTAGGCGGCTGAGATAGTCGCGCCCAACCTCGTCGGTGCCCAGCAGGTGATCCGGGTGCTGCAAGGGCGCGAGCAAAACCTTGTCGAAATAGGCGTGGTCGTAGGGGAAGGGCGCGAGAATATCGGCGAAGATGGCCAAAAAGGAGATCGCGCCGACAATGGCCAATCCGGCGACAGCGAGGCGGTTGCGCACAAAACGCCGTCGGGCGTCGGCCCAAAAGGAGCGGTGGACGCTGCCGATTTCGCCGGCGAGGGATTCGGTCATCAGGCCTCTTTTTTGCCGCCGAGTTTGACGCGCGGATCGATGAGGGTATAGGCGATATCGGTCAGCATATAGGTGATGCCCCACAATAGCGCCACCAGCAGGAAGGTCGCCATGATCATCGGGTAGTCGCGGTTGAGGGTGCTGGTGACGAAGAATTTACCAAGGCCATTGATGCGGAAGATGCTCTCGATGAAGATGCTGCCGGTGATGAGGTTGGGTATTTCGGTGCCCAGCGCAGTGACCATCGGAATCTGCGCGTTGCGCAGCACGTGGTGCCGCATGACCTTGGCTTCGCTCAGGCCCTTGGCCCGGGCGGTGCGCACGTAGTCCTCGCCGATGACATCGACGATGCTGGCGCGGGTGTAGCGCGCAATGATCGCCATCGGTGCCAGCGCATAGGCCAAAACCGGCAGAATCCAGTCCGAGCACAGCATGTTACCGTAGAGGCAAGCGCCGGAATTGCTCCAGCCGCCGGTGGGTAGCCACTGCCGCGCCACCCCGAAAAACAGGATAAACCACATCGCCACTACGAAATTGGGCACGGTGACGCCGAGCATCGCGCCAAAGGTCACGATGTTGTCAAGCCAACTGTTTTGGTGGTAGGCAGCCAACATGCCGGCGGCTATCCCACAGCTAAAGGCCACGAGGATTGTCATCACGCCGACTTGCACAGTGACGATCCAGGTCTTGCCTATTAGCGCGGCGACCGTGGTCTGCGGCTGCTGGTAGGGGATGCCGAAGTCGAAGCGAACCGCGTGGCTCATGTAGTTGAGGTATTGCTGCCAGACGGGTTTGTCGAGGCCGTATTTGCGCTCAATATTCTCGCGTGCGGCCTTGGGCAGCTTGGCTTGTTGGGTGTCGAAGGGACCGCCTGGCACCGAGTGCATCAGTGCGAAAACGATCATCGACACTGCCAGCAGCACAAAAGCTAGGGCGATCAGGCGACGGGCCAGATAGAAAAGCATCGCCTACGGCCCTAAGTGCGCTCTTTGGCAGTGGTCGCCGGTCATTATTGCGCTGCGCCAATGTATAGATCGCCCCACAGCCAGTCGTTGCCGGAGTGTTTGCCGTAGGTACCCTCAGGCCCCGGCTCGCGGATGCTGGCACCGCGCACCGTGGGCCGGAACAGGTCGCCGGCCCAGCGGTGGGCGATAAAGGCTCCGCCGACATCGTCGACGAGGATCCGCTCGGCGTCGCGGAAGAGCTGGTCGCGGCGCTGAGGGTCGCCCATTAAGTTGCTGGTCTCGTCTAGGATGGCATCGAAGCGTTGGTTGCGCCAAGAGTGGCGACCGCTGCTGACCCAGATGCCAAGCAGGTTGATGGGGTCGGCAAAGTCGATGCTATAGGCGACAGCTCCCAGCGCAATGCCAGTGGGTCGCTCGTGCAGGGCGTCCATAAAGACTTTGTTGTCTTTATTCGAGACTTGGATCGAGATGTCCAAACACTGCGAGATCGAGGCGGCGGCCGCTTGATAGACTGAGGCAATACCGGGATTTTCGTTGCGCAACCACATCACCTGCGGTGGGAAGCCGACCCCGTTGGGAAAGCCAGCTTGGGCTAGGTGTTCCTTCGCTAGGCCACAGTCGAAGCGCTGGTAGTGGGCAAGTTGACCTTGGACATCAGCGGCGGGAAAACCAGGCATGAGCATGGAATGGGCAGGCGTGGCCTTGATCTCGCCATAGACGCCCTTGACGATGGCCTCGCGATCGATGGCGTGGGCGAAGGCCTTGCGCACATTGATGTCGTCGAAGGGCGGGCTATGCGCGTCGAAGAAGACATAGTCGGTGCCGATCAAACCGGGGCGCAGGTAGTTGGCCTGCAGCTCGGGGTCGCGCTGGATGGTGGCGAAATCGGCTGGTGACAAGGCGTTGAAGTTTAAGGTGTCAATTTCGTTGTTGAGATAGGCGATAAAATAGGTCGCTGGCGACAGATAGATTCCTTCGATCCGCGCCAACCTCGGCGGCCGATAGCCCCTGTAGTGTGGGTTGGCCTTGAAAACCACTTTGAAACCGTGGTCGAAAGACTCCAGCATAAAAGGACCGGACGAGACCGAGGTGGCCGGGTCGTTGTTGTAGTAGGGACCGTGCGCCTCCAACGCCTTCTTTTGCAGCGTGAAAGCGTATTTCATGATCTTGGGCAACGGCGGAAACACGCCCTTGGTCACAATCTCAAGAGTGCGGTCGTCCACGGCGCGGACCCCCAATGCTTCGACAGGTAGCTTCCCGGCAATGACCTCGTCCCAGTTTTTGATCCCACCCTTGTCGACGAAGGTGTAGTACCAGGCGAAATCCCAAGCGTGATCGGGACTGGCGCTGAAGCGGAAGGTGGCGACGTAGTCGTGGGCGGTGACAGGAGTGCCGTCGCTCCACATCAGGCCCTCGCGCAAAACAAAGGTCCAAGTCATTCCGTCGGCGGCGACCGACCAACTTTCGGCAGCACCGGGTTGGGGGTTTTGTGCCTTGTCGAAGGTGATCAACGGATCGTTGAAGAGGTCGGCCCCGCAATAGGGCTGATAGACGCTGACCGAAAAGTCGAAGGTGATCGAGTTGGCGGTATTGTTGCAGGGGATGCGGTACACCTGCTGATCATAGGGTACCGCGTCGGGCGGCAAGTCGAAGCCAAGGATGGTCTTTTCTTGGGCGCTGCCAGAGCGGATGAAAAGCGCGAGGCTAGCGATCAACAGCGGGATGGAGGTTTTAATGTTGTTTTTCCTTTGTTGGTGGATCGGCGGTCAGTGTTGTCGCAGCAAACAGGCGACTTGGCGTCCAGCGCCGATAGCGGTTAGTTGCGGAGTGGTCGTTTCGCATTGTGCTTGGCGCTCGGCGCAACGGGGGTGGAACGGACAGCCGATGGGGATTGCGGTCGGATCGGGAGCGTCACTGTCGAGGAGGATCTTCGTCCGGCGCTTTTGGGGATTGGGGACGGGCACCGCCGCAAGCAGGGCTTGGGTATAGGGATGTAAGGGCGCGTCGTAGAGCGCTTCTTTAGGGGCCAATTCGACGATCTTGCCCAGATACATTACGGCGACCCGGTCGGCAATGTGGCGCACGACGCTGAGATCGTGGGCGATAAACATATAGGTCAACCCCATGTCGGCTTGGATGTCCTGCAGCAGATTGACGATCTGGGCCTGGACCGAGACATCGAGAGCAGAGACTGGTTCGTCGGCGACGATAAAACGCGGCTCGACCGCTAGGGCACGGGCAATGCCGATGCGCTGGCGCTGACCACCGGAGAATTCGTGTGGGTATCGGCGGGCGGCCCCAGCGGGCAAGCCGACCATCTCCAGCAATTGCGCCACTCGGGCACCGACCTCTTTGCCGCGTGCGAGATGATGGGTCGTGATGCCTTGGGCGATGATCTTGTGTACGGTCAGCCGTGGGTTTAGCGAGCTGTAGGGATCTTGGAAGATTACCTGCATTTGGCGGCGAATAGCGCGCATGGGCGCACCGGATAGGCGGCTGATGTCGCTACCGGCGAAATGCACTTGGCCAGAGGTGGGTTCGATCAAGCGCAGGATCAGACGCCCGAGGGTGGTTTTACCACAGCCGCTCTCGCCGACGACGCCGAGGGTTTCGCCTTGGTGGACGGCTAGCGACACGTCGTCAACGGCCCGCACTTGGCCGATGGTCCGGCCCCAGCGGCTTTTGCGGATGGCGAAGTGCTTGGTTAGGCCGATGGTGGCCAACAGCGGAGTAGTGTCGGTGGCTAAAGCTGGCGGCATGTGTAGTAGCGGTTGGCCGTGGAAAGGGGTCCTAGGCGGCCCCTGTACGCGAAGCTTGACCGCCCGCACACAGTGTGGATTTATTGGGCCGGCGCGACGGCTTCGACCTGAGCTCAGCCGAAGGGTCGCCGTGCGCGGTCGCGGTGAAATATAATAGGACATGCAGCCGCGATGCAAGAATCCGCCATGAACCTTTAACACGGGGAGCAGCCCTTGTCTGATGCAAAAAAAGTTTGGCCGACCACCAATAAAGCAGAGGCCTACTGGCGAGATATTGCCGCTGGTTTTATGCATGCGCCCGACGAGTCCTATCTCAATACTGGCTCTTGGGGCGTGTTGCATCGTTCGGTTTTCGACTCCTTGGTCAAGGGGTTGGAAGAGTTGGAGGGCAATCCGACGCGCAACCGCGGTCGGCAGATTGCCCGCCTAAACCAAGCGCGGCGCGATCTAGGTGCCTTTCTCAACGCCGCTCCCGCCGACTTGGCTCTCACGACCAATGTCACCATTGCCATCAACCAAGTCATCCACGGCCTCGATTGGCAGCCCGGCGACGAGATCCTAACTTCCGACCAAGAGTACGGTGCCATCGACAACTGCCTGCACCACGCCGAGCGCCGCTATGGCGTGGTGGTGCAGCGAGCGCCGATCTCTATCCCGCCCGCAGAGCCCGAGCAAATCGTGGACTCTTTCCGCCGGGCGCTGACCACGCGGACGCGGCTGTTATTGGTCAGCCATGTGACGTCGCCTTCTGGGCTTATCACTCCGATCAAAGAGCTGGCCGAGTTGGCACATGCTCACGGCGCAATGATTGTCGTTGACGGGGCACATGCCCCTGGACAGATCCCGCTGGATTTGACCTACTACGGCTGTGATTTTTACGGCGGCAATTGTCACAAGTGGCTCTGCGCGCCCAAGGGCACGGGATTTTTGCACGCCCAGCCGCCAGTACAGGATAAGCTGCACCCCATCGCCGTCAGTCATGGCTACGACAAAGACGGACCCAAGCGCAATGATGCGGGGGCGCTCTGTATCAATGGGCAGCCTTTTATGTGGCAGTTGACGAGTATTGGCACGCGCGAGATGTCCTGTTTCGGCGCAGTAGCCGAGGCGGTGGCTCTGCAAAACGAGATCGGCAAGGAGCAAATCGCCGCCCGCGGGCGGCAGTTAGCCGGTTATTTGCGCCAGCGCATGGCCGAAACCGGCTGGGTCGAACCGCTTTCCTCGCCGCACCCAGATCTGGCCAATTCGATTTCCACGTTTCGGCTCAAAGGCTTTGGTGCGGCCAATCTCGGACAGCTCCTCTACGATAAATACCGGATCACGACTCCGGTTTGGGGCGAGGCCGAGCCGGGCTATACCCAGCGAGTTTCCACCCATATCTACAACAACTTTGGCGAAATCGACCGCATGATCGCGGCGCTGGACGAGATCAGAACGGGCAGGGATTAAAGGTTCGACAAATAGGACAACTTGAGCAGCGGTACCCGAATAAACGATGTGGAATTCACGCCGGCGAAACCTGTCGTTTTCAAGTGGTTAGGACAACGCCGTTTCCAAGCGATGTTTTCGTTTTGTCCAGTCGGGGAGAAACTGCTCAAGCAGGTTGTAAAACTCTGGTCCGTGATTGAGATGGAACAAGTGGCATAGCTCGTGGATAACGACGTATTCAATACATTCTCTGGGTGTTTTTATAAGTTCCAGATTCAATGTTATGCCGCGTTTAACGCTGAAACTGCCCCAGAGCGTTTTCATCTTGCGGATTTTAAGGATAGGCTTGTCCACTCCCTTTTCTTGAAAGAGCTGCCAGCATTCTGCAAATACTTGAGCAAAGTAAACCTCTGCCTTGCTCCAGTACCATGCTTCAAGCAGCATCTCTATATGCTCCGGCTTATCGTCAACCGCTTGTATGTGGAAGAAGCCGCGCTTTAACAAAACCTCGTCTGTTGCAGACGGCCTTATCTTCAGCCGATACTGTTTGCCGAGGTAAAGGTGGCTTTCGCCGCCGACAAACTGCCGCTTGGGGGTGCGCGGTTCAAACTGTGCAAAATAGCGAATCTGGCGTCTTATCCAGCTCGCGCGTTTGTTAATGAAATCTTCGATTAAGGTTTCATCTTCTCCCAGTGGGGCTTTTACAACTACCGAGCCGTCGGGGTGAACGGCGATCTCGAGCGTCTTTCTTTTAGAGTAGCTCAGGTGAAAGGGAATGGACTCGCCGGCATACGCGAGGGTGCGGTTTGTTTCCGGCATTAAGAGTGTCTCCGGGATTTGGCTATTTGCATTGTTTGGCTGATCATTGCGTCCATCTGTTCCGACGATAAATCAATGCCATGTTCATCTTTAACCACGTCGTAAAAGAAATCGTCCATTTCGTTTTTTGCGGCATTTTGCGCGTCGCTATCGTGCCAAAAATCGATCTTCCAGTTTTTTTCTAGCGCGTTTTTGATGGCCAGCGCCGTTTCTGCGGCGACATAGTCAACGCGGCTTTCACCCACCTCAGTCAGACAAGATTTGATCGCCCCAAAATATGCACTGGCCTCCTTGTTATCGCGGATATAGTCGGGGACATCGTCGCGTTGTGTGTTGGCGACCTCGTCGCGGATAGCACTCACCTTTTGCAAATACTCGAGGTCTGATAGCCGCTGATTCTTGAAACCGTCAATTGCGTCTTGAATGAGCTTTGAAAACTTCTCGTAGAAAGCCGGGTCTTTGTCCATGTTTCCAGTAATGGTGCGCTTGGCCGAGTGGGCGATAATATCGGCCCTTGCCGCCGTAGTTTTGGCTTGATAGACGCCGCGCTTCTCTTTGACCATGGAGAAGGTTTTATTATCGAAGATGTTCACGGGATCGTTTAATAGAGTTACCTCGTTGGCCTGGATATGTGTGTCCAGCAGTTTTTTGATTCGGGGTTCGTAGTCGCGGTAATCAATGGTTTCGGCGTAACGCAGTTGGACTGCTGATCTCAATTTCTGGAAATGCTTGAGATCGTTTTTGTAGCGATTTAGTTGCGTCTCGTCGGTCTGCATAATGAACTGCTCGGCTGAAAGGGCCATGGCAAGGGTCTTGCTGTATTCCGTGAGGCGTTCGTAAAACTCATTCCGCACTGCGTCGTCGGCCAGCAGCACTTCGTAGCGTTCTTCATCGCGGGAGTTTTTGATTTCCTTGAAGATGCCCCACAGGTCTGAGTAGCGCTGCGGCAGCTTTGACACTTCTTCGTGGACGGAGGTCAGGAAATCCGCGAGGTCGTCGCCGTCAAATCCCGCCAGCGCGTCATAGGTGTGTAGTGCCTTGTCCAGTTCACCCAACACATTGGCATAGTCGATGATGTAGCCGAACTCTTTGCCCTCGTGCAGGCGATTTACGCGAGCAATCGCTTGGAGCAGCGTGTGTTCGCGCAACTTGCGGCACAGGTAGAGCACGGTATTGCGCGGCGCGTCAAACCCCGTGATGAGTTTGTCCACGACGATTAGAATTTCCGGTTTGTCCGAGGTCTTAAACTGGGAGATGATTTGTTTGGTGTATTGATCTTCGGAGCCATAACGGGCCATCATTTTTTCCCAGAACTTGATCACCTTGCTCGTCGGCTCCGCGCCTACTTCCTCATGCCCTTCCCGCATATCCGGTGGGGAGATGACTACCTCTGATGAGACCGCACCGATCTCAATGAGAAATTCGTGATACTTGAGCGCGGTTGCCTTGCTGTCCGCTACAAGCTGCGCCTTAAATTCTGTATCCTGCCAAGTGGTCTGGAAATGCCGGCTAATATCAAACGCGCACATATAGACGACCTGATCGGTCTTACTCAACTCTTGGGCGCGTGCATATTTTCGCTTCAGATCCGCTTTTTGTTCGTCTGTTAAATCTTCGGTGTGGCGAGCGAACCAGAGGTCAATGGCGGCCTGATTCTGCTCCATCTCTACGTGCCGCCCTTCGTACAGCAGGGGGACCACCGCCTTGTCCGCGATCGCTCGCCGGACGGAATAGTGCGGTTCAATCAAACCGCCGAATCGGGCAAAGCTGTTTTTTTCTTCCTTGAGCAGCGGCGTCCCTGTGAAGCCGATAAAGCAGGCATTGGGCAGCATTTGTCTCATGCGCGCTGCTAGGGAGCCGAAGTTGGTGCGGTGGCTTTCGTCAACGAGGACGATAATATCGGCGGAATCGTCCACGTATTTTTCAGCGGAAAGTGCCTTGTCGAACTTATTGATCAGCGTGGTGATGATGCCGACTCTGTTCTTGATGTGTCTGATCAGATTGCGCCCGGATGTCGCCTGCTCCTTGTCCAGATTGCAGGCCGCGAAGGTATTGCCTAGTTGTTTGTCCAAGTCTTTGCGGTCTGTAACCAGAATCATGCGCGGGCTGGTCAGCTCTGGGTCTAAAGATAGGGCACGGACCAGCATGACCATGGTGATGGACTTTCCAGAACCCTGCGTGTGCCAGACGATACCGCCCATACGGCGACCTTCGTTGTCTTTTTGCTTGATGCGCTTCACGGCGGCACGGACCAGAAAGAACTGCTGGTAGCGAGCAATTTTTTTCTGGCCAGATTCAAAGACTATAAAACCGAAGATTAGCTCCAACAGGCGCTCGGGTCGGCACAAACTGTAGAGACAGCGATCTTGCTCTGTAACTAGTCGGTCGTCGCTGCGCTCAAGCTCGTCAAAGTGCGACCGCGCTGAGGTGAACTCACCGGAGAACAGGGCGTCTTTGTCTCTATTGGAAAGTGCTTTATTGATGCAGGCGTTTACGTCGCGCTTGGTATCCTCCAATTCGTCCCAAACGCTCCAGAACTCCTTTGAAGTCCCCACTGTTGCGTATTTGGCCTCGTTTTTGTTCACGGCCAGTAGGACTTGGGCGTATGTGAAAAGACGCGGGATGTATTCGTCTCCTTGGTTGCGGATCGTTTGGGATACTGCTTGCTCTACATCCGTATCGGGGGATTTGCACTCGATCACGACTAGGGGGATGCCGTTCACGAACAGGACGATGTCGGGTCTTGCGGTCTCTGTGCTGCGGGCGCGTTCAACGGAGAATTCCGCTACGGCGTGGAATGCGTTGTTGGCGGGGTTTTTCCAGTCGATGTAGTTCAGGGTAAAACTTTTGGAATCGCCTTCGATGGTTTGTTCAAGCGCCGTGCCGAGGGTTATCAGGTCGTAGATCGCTTCGTTTGTTTTTTGCAGGCCGTCGTATTGGACGGTTTTGAGTTTCTGGATGGCGGACTGAATGTTTTCCTCGCTGAACAGGTATTCGCCGCCTTTGTAGCGGATGCGGTTTATTTTTTTGAGTTGGTCGCGCAGGATGTTTTCCAGCAGGACGTTGGAGGCGCGACCGCCGCGCTCTGTCATTGCTTGGGTGGGGGGGAGATACTGGTAGCCTAGGTTGATTAGCTGTTGTAGGGCGGGGATCTGGGAGAGGTATTTTTCGCTGAAGGGGAAGGTGGGCATGGTTTTGGTCCTGGTTTAGGCTCTGACCAGTCAAGTACCAGTCAAGTTGAGCAACTTCCCGCTGCCGGGTTCCTCGGTCAGGGCCGTCGGTTTTGTAAAACGGTGCTAGCAGTTAAACGCCTTAATTTGCCTACGGACGCAAGCCGAGCCTATCCGCTTCGGCCGGCTCCAAGAACAGAACCCTATTCGTCCGCTCTTCCATGAACAGCGCGAAATGCGCCAAGACATCCCGGCCCAACAGGGAAGGAATGCTGGAAGGTTGTCCGGGCACGGGTTCAAGAATGGCAAGGTCTAGGTCTGTCGAAAAAACGCCGAACTCCAGTACGGCCTGAACCACATATCGCTTTGTAGATAAGCCACCTATGCCCTGAAACGGCAATCCCGTCCGCAACTGTCTCAGCTCAACCCCATAGACCGTAGACATTCGCCGAGCATCGCTATGTCCGAGCAATGTGCGATCCGCGCCGGTATCAATTAAGAATCGAACGTCTATTCCAGAGATGCCCATCTCGGGAAGATGAATAGCTCCGTTCACATAAGGCCGCTTTACAGAGCCGGTTGAGCGAAAATATCCTTGGATCATTGAACGGCCAAGATCCAAACTTCATTTTCGGCCGAGACCTTCTCGATTACTGTTCGGCCTAGTGGTAGCCCACGAGCTTTCAGGTCGTCCAAGAGCTGATCAAAGTCGAAACTAGCCCCGACGACCTGCTCGTCAAATACGGCCACCCACTGTTCTGGGTATTGCTCTAATAACTCCTCGTAATGGGCGTCGAGGAACTGCCCATCTTTAGCAAATTTTTGCAGTTCTGTCTTTACATCGAGCATGTCGTCCCTCCTAAAGAATCATTTACTGATCAAAGCTAATAGGTTTCAGCCCTATGCGGAACTTTGTGTACCTCGTCCAATACGAGCAAGGCCCCTTTCGCTTGGCGTTATCGGCCAGCAGCCGGGCCTCTTCCCATTGCGATTCGATCCAGCCGGGGCCGCGTAGGGTTGGCTCGTCGGCACTGGCGACGTGATAGGGCAGTTTGCTCCGCTCGGCGACTTGCAGGGCCAGGGTCGTTTTGCCGACCTGCCTTGCTCCCGATACGACTTGAATGAAGCGTCGGGGTTCTTTTAAGCGCCGGGCTAGCTCGGACGCTTGGGGTCTGACGAAGGTCATTTTGCTCAGTTCTTTGAGTAATTTTACTCAGTGTATTGAGTAAAATGTAAAGTGCCGTGTTGATAATCCATCCGCAGATGACGCAGATGGATGCACGCTATTCAGTTGTCTCCTAATTGAATTCGCCATTTCCCGGTCAGCAGCTTCTGCATCAAGCCGCGTTTTTGAATACGGTATTGTTCGGCTAGGGCCTTGGTTTTCTCAATCGCCGTATCCCATGTTTCCAGTAAGGACGCGATGGCTTTTTGTTTCTCCATAGAAGGAAGAGGAACAATGACATTACTCAATATATTGGTGTTTATTGATGGCATGGTTCCACCGACTGCAATGCTTTTCATATGATGTCTAAATTTTCGTGTGTGAAAAAAGTAATTTAGATACGAACTATATACATCATCTCTCTCAGGTCTTACTCGTAATAGACGACCTGAGAAAAGCCATCCATCTTCGTCTTTTGAAACTAAAGCGCTTCTATCCACTGAACCAACTCGACTAAAAACAATATCACCTTCTCGAATTAGATATTGACTCAGTCTTTGCTTATCATGGTAAGAGACCAAAGGCAGATTTTTATGTATAAGTTCTCTTTCACTTAAATGTTCGACTGTGACTATTGGCGTCCCATTAGATTGAACATAGTCATGCTGGTGCAGTTGTGCGCCAAAAGGGCCGGTTTTAACAGAAGCAACGGTATTTAGAGCCTATACGAAAATTATGTTAATCGGTCGACGATCCGAAAAATGATGAGCACCGAAGCTACGTGAATTAATGCTTGGTAATGGGTACTTTTTTTCTCCCATCGGATCAGCAGTCGGCGGAACCGATTATGCCAAGCATGGGTTCGTTCGACGACCCATCGCCGCGCCGGATGCTTCTTTTTGACGGGCCTCTTGGCCCTTTCGGCTTCACTCTTGGCTACGTGTAGATGATAGTCGCGTTCCTCGACTCCTTCGATGACATCGTCGTAGTTATAGCCTTGGTCCAGACACAGATGATGCAAACGATAGACGACTTTCTCCGGCCTTTTCACCACGAGGCCATCCAACGTCGCCAGCGCGACCGTTTTGTCATGCGTATTCGCGCCGGTTATTTCCACCGCCAGCGGCGCACCACGCTGGTCGGTCAACACCGACCGTTTGGTGCCCGTTTTACTCCGATCCACCGGGGAAGGACCCGTCGCTTCGCCGCCCAACGGCGCTTTGGTAATCACCCCGTCGAGGGCTTGCCATTTCCACGCAATGCCCACCTGCGTATCATAGTAGTGCAGCAGGGTTTGCCAAGCGTGGAGAAACACGCCTTGTTGAACCCAGTGTCGAAACCGGCCATGCACGGTCGATCCGGGGGCGTAGGTTTCCCGCGGAATAACCTGCCATTGACAGCCGCTGCGTAACACAAAGATAATGGCGTCGAAAAGGACGCGATTGGGCGTGGACGGACGCCCGACGGTGCCGGGTGGTTTGTCCGGCCCCAGAATCGGGGCAATCAAATCCCACAACGCATCCGGGGTACGCCAGATCGTATCCAGCGAATCGGTCTTGGTGGCCATGGCTTTCCTCCTCTTGGTTGAGGGCAAATGATACGGAAAGCGTAGGTCGCCAAGACCTTGTTATCAACTGGAAAGCAATTTTCGTATAGGCTCTTAGCCGCATCCGCCGCCATCCATTATTACCCTCTTGGTCGCTGATGAGAGTTTTCAGCAGCCACTTAAATTGCTTCTCCTTCGCCGCGATCAGTGCTTCGGTTTTCTCAATCGCCGTATCCCATGTTCCCAGTAAAGCCGCGATGGCTTTTTGTTCATCCACAGGAGGAAGGCAAATAATAACATTGCTCAATATGTCGGTGTTTATTGATGGCATGGTTCCACCGACTGCAATGCTTTTCATATGATGTCTAAATTTTCGTGTGTGAAAAAAGTAATTTAGATACGAACTATATACATCATCTCTCTCAGGTCTTACTCGTAATAGACGACCTGAGAAAAGCCATCCGTCTTCGTCTTTTGAAACTAAAGCGCTTCTATCTACTGAACCAACTCGGCTAAAAACAATGTCACCTTCTTGGATTATATATTGACTCAGCCTTTGTTTATCATCGTAAGATACCAAAGGCAGATTTTTATGTATGAGTCCTCTTTCATTTAAATGTTCGACTGTGACTATTGGTGTCCCATTGGATTGAACATAGTCGTGCTGATGCAGTTGTGCGCCAAAAGGGCCGGTTTTAACAGAAGCAACGGTATTTAGCCGCATCCGCCGCCACCCCTTCGGCAACGCTTCATTTTTCGCCGTTTTCCTACTCAAAGTCACTCTACAACCTTCTCTTTTGAACAGTTCGGAATTTCCGAACAGTTGTTCTCCTCTTGGCTGCTACGGCAGTTATTCGGAAATTCTGGACAACTGATTTTCAGTCTAGTTCGCTCCTTTTTCCGCGATTGGCATTGAGGTGATAATCGCCCGCAGTGCTTGGTTGACGGATTCAGGAGTCTTGAATACCGCCGCGACGTCTTGATCGAGAACGACCATCAACTGCTCACGTCCAACTTTGTCCGCAAAGCGGTTGGGCTTCGCCTTACTGTAGTCGAACTGGTATTCACCTCGGATACCACCCTGTGCTTCAACGACGCTGTGGAGTGCCAGCAGAAATGCAGGCGTGTCTCCGTCGCTCTGATATTCTTCCAGTGCCGTTTGAAGGTAGGCGATTGCCTCCTCACGGTCCGCAAGTTTTTCGATCAGGTAATCGCGATATTTTCTCATCATCCGGTTTGGTTGGTAAAGATCAGAAACTCCGCCGTGCTATTGCGGATGGCCAGGTGTTTTTTTATCTCTTTGCCCATTTCTTCAACTCTCCTCTATGAATCTGACCTCATCCAGCAATATCGGACCATATCTCTGCCTGAACGAAACGAGATAGATGCCTTACGTTCGTCGTCGCCACAACCACATCCGTCCAGTTCAGCGTTGCCGCTTGCGCCGCCAATATCACATCGCCGTCAAGGGCCGGATCGGCTGCCGTTGGCCGACCCTGCTGACGAGCATCGGCCCAGTAGGCTGCGGCTCGGCGCATGGCATTGGTCGTAATAGGCAAGTAATCGACTTGAGTGATAAGTGAATCGAGCCGCGTAATACCTCTAACTTTGTCCGCCCGCATCAGTTCGCGACGAACTTCGTAGTCGGCAATTTCCGGCACTATCATGGTCGTGCCGCTGGCTACCACCTGATTAAACCAGTCCCTACATTTTGCAGCCTCTCCCGAGCCACTTGGACTGGTTACCAGACCGAGGGGGCCGCTATCGAGCAATACGATCTGGTTCACCAACTCTTCCCCTTCAGTTCCTCTGGAAAGAGCTTGCGGTCGGCCGGTCGATTTTCATCCAGCGCCTTAATGAGGTACTCAAGCGTCTCCCGCTGTTCATCTGCATCGCCCTCGTCCGTCCACGACTGGAACAACTGGTCAAGCCCACCCTCGCGGTCGATCCCCTTCAACAACTTCCCCATTGCTCCACGCACCACACTCAATTCCTTTTCCAACTGATCGATCTCCCTGCCTACCGCATCAATATCAATCTCCTCCTCTTCCTCAAAGGTGTCCACATAGCGCGGAATGTTCAGGTTGAAGTCGTTTTCCGCGATTTCCTCAAAGGTGGCGAGGTGGGCGTATTTATCCACATCTTCGCGTTTTTCATAAGCAGTGGTAATCTTTTCGAGGTGCTCGTCCAGCAAGGTGTTTTGATTCTTGCCCGCCTGATATTCGCGGCTCGCATCGACAAACAGAACGTCTTTGCGGCTCTCATTCGCGCCCCCTTGCTCACGCGAGCGGTCAAAGACCAAAATGGCCACTGGTATAGAGGTTGTGGGGAACAGATTGCCGGGCAAGCCGATGACGGCATCGAGCAAGTTTTCTTCAATCAATTGCTGGCGAATGCGTCCTTCAGCAGCTCCCCGGAACAAAACGCCGTGCGGAGCCACCACTGCAACCCGCCCCTCTTTTTCTAAGGCCGCTTCTATCATGTGGCTAATGAAAGCGTAATCACCCTTGGATTTGGGCGGCACCCCGCGCCAAAAGCGGTTGTACGGGTCCGCGTCGGCGTCTTCTGCGCCCCACTTATCGAGCGAAAACGGCGGATTGGCGACCACGTTGTCGAACTTTATCAGTTGGTTGTTTTCCACCAGTGTCGGGGAGGTGAGGGTGTTGCACCATTCGATGCGGGCGGAGTCGGCACCGTGCAAAAACATATTCATCCGCGCCAGTGCCCAGGTGCTGCCGTTCACTTCCATGCCGTACAGAGAGTAGTCCTTGCCGCCCACTAGCCGGGCCGCCTCAATCAGCAACCCCGCAGAACCACAGGCGGGATCGCAGATGCGGGCACCTGGCTCGGGAGCGCACAGTCGCGCCACCAGTTCGGACACTTTGTGCGGCGTATAGAACTCGCCGGCTTTTTTGCCCGCGTCGGAGGCGAAACGCTCGATCAGGTAGATATAGGTATTGCCGATGACGTCTTCCGAAACGCGGCTGGGGCTCATGTTCAATTCGGGCTTGTTGAAATCTTCCAACAGCATTTTCAGGCGGCGATTGCGGTCTCTAGTTTTGCCGAGATTGGCCTCGCTGTTGAAGTCTATATTGCGGAAAACATCTGCCAGTTTCTCTTTGTTCTCCGTTTCAATCGCCTCCAGCGCGATATTGATGAGCTCGCCAACATTGGCCTCAGAGCGCCGTTCATAGAGGTCGTAAAAGCTGCTGCCCTCTGGCAGGACAAAGCGCTCGTTTTTCAGCCTGCGCCGGATGCGCTCATCGTTGTCGCCGTATCTTTCTTGATATTCCTCGTAGTGATCTTTCCAGACATCAGAGATGTATTTGAGGAATAGCATCACGAGGATGTAATCTTTATAGCCAGCCGCATCCATCACTCCGCGAAAGGTGTCGCAGGCCGCCCAAGCGGCGTTGTTGATGTCTTTCTGTTGGATCTGATCGCTCATATCTCGCTGCTCCTATTTAGTTGCCAATCGCATTTGAATCCCGTTGACTAGTTTTTCCTTTTTCTTCGCCAACTCCCTCATCAGCTTTTGCTCCTTATTCGATAAATCGGCCAGAGAGACGATTTGCTTCTGAGTTTCGAGAGGAGGTAGGGGCACTTCCAAAGCATCTAGAGCGGACTTGCCGATCAGAGTCATCGTCGTCCCGGTAGCCCTACTGTGCAAAAACGCTTGGGCTGACGCTTGGTTGACGAACCAGCACAGGTACTCCGGGAGGACATGCTTGCTCGTAACCCGGATTCTCAACAGCGGAGCTGCGACAACTGCCGGACCGATTTTCGTATCAATGATTGCCGCCGTAGTGGTCTGCCCTCTGGAGCGGAAGATCAAATCTTTGCGTTTTACCAAATGACGGTCGCTGAGATCATCCACTTTAACGGTAATCAGGTCGTGGTGGCTCAGCTTATTATCCTCGGTCAGATTGCGCATCTGGATAACCGCAACTCCATCCGCTTCCGGCTCGATGCGGGAACGAAAGGCGAGGCCCATCTGGACGCTAGCTATGTTTTTAAGTCTGCGCAGCATTTCAAGGAAAATAGGTTTAGGACACTGATATGTCAATAAAAACGTTGTAAAGCCTTTACAACAGGACGAAAATGTCAGCTTGGCCGCATCGGCAACCAGCCCTGGTTGTCGTCACAGGGCCTTTTGAGCTTATTAACAGGCTTCAACTCGAACTAGGAGATGCCAATATGAAAAGCTGTATCTGCGCCGCGCTCGCGTGTGCGCTCGCCGTTTCGCCAGCCCTTGCCCAAGAGGCCGTGCCGCTCAAGACTCTGCCCTTCAGCCCGGCCCGCCAAGCCGACGGTCTGCTCTTCATCAGCGGCCAGATTGCCCGCACTGCCGACGGTGCCGACGTCAAGGAGTCGGTCGCGGCAGAGACCCATCAGACCATGAAAAACATCGGGCGGATACTCGAAGAGCACGGGTATGCGTACGACGACCTCGTCAGCGTCACCGTCTGGCTCTCGGACATTGAAGATTATCACGAGATGAACAAGGCATACGCCTCGTATTTTAAAGAGCAATTTCCGGCGCGGGCTTGCACCGGCGGGGCGCAGATCGTCTTTGACTTTCGCGTTGAGATCGCTGCCATCGCCTATAAGGATACGGATGGCGATGAGCACCACGATGCCAAGGACGCGGATGGCGATGAACACCACGACGGTGCCGACGAGGATTAGGCCATGCCGCTGAGTCGTCGCCGCTTCATGCGCGAGACCGCGTTAGCCGCTGGCGGCCTAGCCCTTGCCGGAACGACGCGCGCAGAAAAGGATATCCCCATGAGTACGGACCGCCCTCTCTTCGTCTCCACTTGGGCCTTTGGCAAAGACGCCAACGAACAATCGCTGCGGATCGCCGAACAGGGCGGCTCGGTTCTCGACGCCGTCGAGCGCGGCATCCACGTCGCCGAGGCCGATGCCTCCAATGCTTCCGTGGGATTGGGGGGCATACCCAATGCCCGGGGCGTGGTGCAGCTCGACGCCTGCATTATGGACGGCGAGGGGCAGCGCGCTGGTAGCGTCGCCGCTATCGAGGGGATCCTGCATCCGATCTCGGTGGCGCGTCGGGTGATGGATGAGACCAAGCACGTCATGCTCGCTGGCGAAGGCGCGCGGCAGTTTGCGCTAGAGCAGGGTTTTGCCAGCGTCGATTTGCTGACGGAAGAAAGGCGCAAGGCGTGGGAGGAATGGCGGGAAAAGCAGGGTGCGGCCGACAACCACGATACCATCGCTCTGCTTGGACTCGACGGGGAGGGGCGGCTCGCTGGCGGCTGCTCGACCAGCGGCTGGGGCTACAAGCTGCCGGGCCGCGTCGGCGACTCGCCGATCATTGGTAGCGGGTTATATGTCGATGGGGGCGTGGGTGCGGCTGGCGCTACTGGTCTGGGCGAGAATGTCATGCGCTACTGCGCGAGTTTCCTCGTCGTCGAGTACATGCGCCAAGGGTTGCACCCGGAGGAAGCATGCGTCGAGACCATTCGCCGCATCGTCGCGCTCGACCCACGGCCGGTCGAGGAATTGCACCTCAACTTCGTCGCGCTCGACAAGCAGGGGCGCTTTGGCGCGGCCGGTACCAACGAGGGCTTCCAATACGCCGTCACCTATCCCGGGTACAGCGAAGTACTCACGGGCGTTGGGGTGGGTACGGGCGAGATTGGGCCCGAGGGGGGGAACCGGCGCTGAGGTTTAGTCGCCGTCTGAAAATTCCCGGTGACTGCTGCGTTGGCTTGCTAGGAATTTCCAGACGGCTGCCCGTTTTCGCGCACTAGCAAATAGACGGTCAAGGCGATCATATTGCCCAAGAGACCGAATAGGCCCCAAACGGCGGCTCTTTCCCGTCTTTTTTGGGCGTCCAAGGTCATCCACGCCGGGATGAAGAGCCAGAAGAGGATTAGGCCGATTAGGGCCACGAGCGTGATTATGTTCAGCCACAGTCTGAGCCTTTCGTATCCCTCGCTTCTCTCCTGAAGCGGGGGGTTATACTGCGACCGCGAGACCGTCGCGGCGATTAAGCCATCCTTGACGCGGTTCATTTCTACAAGCTCACCGCCGTATATTGAAATGGGTTCTTCCGTTGAAATGATTAGGTGCTTTGGGATCATGTCGATGCCGACACTTAAAGAGGAAAATGAAGGCGAGACCCTAGACCAATGACCCCCGATTATCGTAGGTAATAGGATAGCGGTCCGCTGTATGGGTGAAATCACATCTTCGGGGACCATATTCAATATCTTAGTCAGGGACCCAAGGGGAAAATCTGCGACATTGCGCACCGGGGGGATATGCCGGCCGTAATACACAATGAGGCCTTGGGCATTGGTCACCCACACCTCGCCGATGACTTCTTCTTGGGCCACTGCTTTACTCAGAGTCTCTTGGGTTTGCTTGTTGCCGTCGAGCGTATCTATGAGGCCCACGATCCGCTCTAGGGCGGCTTTGAGCTCGCCTGCCTTTGCCTCCTTTTTCTGCTTGTATTCCTGAAGGTGATGGTGCCGTTTGTCGCGATCCTCCTTTGCAGCGGCGTCGAACCTCGGACGCACGTAGTACTCGGCGAACAGGTAGGAAGACAGCATAACCAGCACGCTCAGAATGGCTAGTTTTGGCAGCCATCTATGCAGCGTATCTTTCAAACGTTCATTCATGGGAGAGCTCCCTTCTTTGGCGACGCAAGAGAATGATCGGGCTCGTCAACAGCGCGGCGATGTTCAAGCCGACTAAGCCGATGACGGAAGCCTGTATGATTTGGTTGATGTCGAGCTTTGGGCCTACGGCGTAGAGCAGGGCGAACAATTCCAAGGCGACTAGTCCCAAGGCGATCTTGCCGTAAAGCGGGATATGAATTCTCGCTTCCTCGGCTTGCCTTTTCTTGGCCCAATTCACGGCTTTAGACCGCACTTCCTCGTCTAGTCTAGGCGGCACCTGCACTTCGGGGACAGAGCCCAACAGCGCTTGAATCTCTTGTATGGTGCGGTGGTCTTGGTTCATGGGTTTGGTGCCATTTGGCGCAGTTGTTTTAGGGCGTGGTGCAAGCGGCTTTTGACGGTTCCGACGGGTACACCGACGATTTTCGCGGTCTCTTCCTGCGAGTAATCGTGCAGAACGCGGAGGACGACGACGGCGCGCAAGTGGGGTTGCAGGGCCGCGAGTAGTTGGTGGGCGGCCTCTTCGTCTTCTCGCTTGAGCAAATGGTCGTGGGGATCGCAAACTGGCGGCTCGGCCATTTGCTCGGCTGGAATGCTCGTGTTTTGGCGGCGCAGTTCGTCCATGCACAGGTTGTGGGCTATGGTATAGAGATAGGTTGAAAATTTGCCCCGAGGCTTGAAGCGGTCGGCGTTTTCCAATACGCGCATGTAGGTCTCCTGAAACACATCTTCTGCCAAGGCCGCGTCTTGCAAGAGCCGCAAGATAAAATTGAAAAGGGGCTGGCGATGGCGCGTGTAGAGTTCGTCAAACGCCTGCATATCTCCACGGCGGAGATTGCCCATCAATGCTGCGTCGCTCCTGCCCATAGGAGAATCCAGACGAGTCTTAGCCTGCGGCCCTGAGATTGTTCACATCTATTTATACGGATGGGACCGCGATTTCGTTCACGGTGGCAAGTATCCGCAGATGGACGCAGATGTGGGAATAGGGATCGCGGGCGTACTAGCCGAGGACTTGCTGCAACGCCTCGACGGCGCGGTCGATGTCGGTCTCGTCGTTGAAGATGTGCGTGGAGATGCGGATGGCGTTGTAGTTTTCCTTGGGCACGCCAGCGTTCTCTACATAGGCGTACGTGCCCTGCGCTGGTTTGAGGAAGATATCGTGCTTTTGCAGCGCAGCGACGACTTCGCTGTGGCTGCCGCTGGTGAGCGAGAAGCTGACGATGCCTGAGGAGAGTTCGCGTTGGGTTGGGGTGATTGGTGTGAGTTGGGGGATTTCTGCTAGACGCTGACGCGCGTAAGTGCTGAGTTGGCGGCAGCGTGCTTCGATGCGCGGGCGGCCGATGGTGTTGTGGAATTCCATCGCCACTCCGTGCGCGACGATTTGTGGGACGTTGCGGGTGCCGGACGAGGCGGAATAGACGTTGTAACCAGAATACGTGAATACGGGCCGGACGCGATCTTGCACTTCCTTGCGGATGTAGAGCAGTCCCGTGCCCTTGGGCGCGAGCATCCACTTGTGGCTGCTGGAGGCATAGGTGTCTACGCCAAGTGCTTTGACGTCGACGTCGAGCATACCCGGAGCCTGCGCGCCGTCGCAGACTAGCAGAATGTCGCGGGGGCGGGTGAGGGCGGCGATGGCCGCCAGCGGCATTTGTAGCCCGGTGATGGTGTCGATGTGACAGAAGCTGCACACGCGGGTGCGCGGCGTTAGGTGATCTTCTACTAGTTGCAGGATCTGGGCGGCATCGCGCACGGGATTGGGCATTTTGATGTAACGAACCACCACGCCGCGAGTGCGCGCCAAGTGCTGCCAGCAGACCATGCCGCCGCCGTGCTCGTGATTGGTCGTCAGCACTTCGTCGCCCGGCTGGAGATCGAGGCCGCTGGCTACGTGGTTCATACCTTCGGTCGTGTTGCGCGTCAGTGCGATCTCATCCAGTTCGGCCCCAATGAACTCCGCCCCCTTGGCTCGCACTATTTCCATTTCGTTGCCGAGGCCGCCCCAGGTATTGGCCAGTGGATTGCCCTCCAACTCGGCGAGGTACGCGGTCAGGGCGTCGGTCACCACGCGGGGCGTCGCGCCGATGCTGCCGCAGTTGAGGTGCACTAGGCCTGGGTGCAGGCGAAATTCTCGCCGCAGCCGCTGCCACAGGGCACGCTCGTTGCTAGCGGAGGCTACGTCTTGGCCGAGGGTGCCGAGCCGCTCCGCAAGTCCGGCCGCTACGTCGGGAAGGAGCGGGGCTGCGGCTGCGGCTGCGGCGATTCCTTTGAAGAAGGCTCTTCGTTCCATGGATTGTCCTGTGGGTAGAGGTGGTTTGTTGTGAAGGATAGGGGTTGGTTTGTTGTAAGGTAGGGGGCGGTTTGCAAACCGCCCCCTACACGGTCTATACTTTTTAATATGTCTTGGTACAGACCCTTTTTGCTCCTGCTGGCGATTGTCGGCTGTGCGGAAGCAACCGACCCGGCGCACGAAGTACAGGGCGACCGCTCGATGCGCGCTGGCCGCTACGGAGAAGCCGCTGTCCACTACCAGCGCGCCGTTGACCAGAACGAAAAATCGGCGGTGCTCTATCGCAAGTTGGCCGAGGCGCACGCAAAAAACGAGGCCCTGCCCGCAGCCGTTCGCGCGTACGAGCAGGCCATTACCCTAGCGCCGAGCGACGCCAAGACGCAGACCGAATTGGCCATTTTGTTTACGCGCCTCGACCGCTACGACGATGCCTTGGCCCTGCTCGAACAGACAGTGCGGGAGCAGCCCGACCGCGCCCAGGCGCACATGGTGCTGGGTTTGCTGCACGCCCGCGAGGGGCGCTATCCAGCCGCGATTGCCGCCTATCAGCGCGCGATTGCCGCCGTGCCAAAGTATGGGGAGGCGTGGTTTAACCTTGGCGAAGCCTATCTCAAGCAAAACGACTATGCGGCCGCTGAGCAAGCCTTTAGTAGCGCCGTAGCTGCGGATACGACCTCGGCTCAATTCCGCAATGGCTTGGGGCGCAGCTATTATCTCCGGCGCGACTACGCGGCGGCTGTGGCCGAATTTAGCCGCGCTGTGCGGCTGGATTCGCTGTTTGCCCAAGCCCGCTTCAACCTCGGCAACGCCTTGTTGCGCTCCGGGCAGAAGGAAGAGGGACGACGCCAGCTCGCGCTGTACAAGCAACTCGACGACGAAGAAGAGCGGATCGCCATGCTGAAAAACACTTTGGCGACGCATCCAGACGACGCCGGCGCGTACCACGACTTGGCCGTTGTGTATGGGCAGCGCGGCCAATACCGAGAAGCGCGCATCCGCTACCTCCAAGCACTCGACCGCGACCCTAGGTTCGCGCCCGCGCACCACAACCTCGGCAACATCCACTTCCGCCGGGGGGAAATGGCCGCGGCTGAGCAGCGGTTCCGCCGTGCATTGCAGGCCGACTCCACGTACGCCCTCGCGCACTTGGGATTGGGCAATGTCCAGATGTTGCGCAAAGAGTACGAGCGCGCCATCGCCTCCTTCCGCCGCGGCCTGCGCTACCAGCCCGATCATCCCAAGCTCCGCCGCAACCTCGCGGCCGCCGAGCAAATCGCCGCACAGGTTGGCCGATGATGCCGCGCACCTTGTTGTGGACTAGCCTTGTATTCGCTGCGTTCGCGTTCGCCGAGCCAGCCCCGCAATTTGTCGAGATCACCGAGGAAGCGGGTCTAGATTTTCGCTATGTCAACGGGGCTAGCGGCCACAAATACATGGTGGAAGCCGTCGGCTCGGGCGCGGCCTTTTTCGACGACGATGGCGACGGGTGGCTCGACCTGTACATTGTCAACGGCGCGCCCATGCCCGGTTATCGCGGCCCGAGCAGTCCCAATGCGCACTATCGCAACCAACGAGACGGAACCTTTGCCGATGTTACAGCCGCGGCTGGCACGGGCGACGCTGGCTTTGGCATGGGCGCGGCTGTCGGCGACTACGACAACGACGGCGATGCGGATTTGTATGTGACCAACTACGGGCCGAATGTGTTGTACCGGAACGAAGGGGTCGGCGTTTTCGCCGACGTCACGGTCGCGGCCGCGGTTGGGGATTTAGGGTGGGGCACGCACGCGGCTTTTGTCGATTACGACCGCGATGGCGACTTGGATTTGTACGCGGCCAATTACATGGAATTCGATCCGGATCAAAACGAGGAGTGCTTCGCTGGCACGACGCGGATTTACTGCGGCCCCAATACCTACCCCGGACAGGCTGGCGTGCTCTATCGCAACGACGGGGGCAGCCGCTTTGCCGATGTGACCAAAGAAGTTGGCCTTGCTGACGATTCCGGGCGGCAACTGGCCGCGGTATTCGGCGATTTCGATAACGACGGGGACGCCGATTTGTTCGTCGCCAACGACAAGCGCCCCAACTTTCTCTTCCTCAACAACGGCGATGGAACGTTTAGCGAAAATGGTGCTGAGGTCGGGGTGGCGTACAACGAGGAAGGGTTGGCCGAGTCGGCTATGGGAGCCGATTGGGGCGACTACGACAACGACGGTTTTCTCGACATTATTGTGGCGACCTTTCAGTGGCTGCCCAACACGCTCTACCACAACGACGGCGATGGATTCTTCACGGATGTCACGTTTGCGGCCAACTTAGGCGTGTCCAGCGTGCCGTATCTCGGCATGACATCCGCCTTTTTCGACTACGACAACGACGGCTTCCTCGACGTGTTCGTCAGCAATGGCCACCTCGACGAGAATGTGGAAGAATACGACCCGGCCACCACGTATCCGCAGCGCAACCAACTCTTCCGCAATCGGGGCGACGGTTCGTTCGCCGAGGTGACCGAGCACAGCGGACCGGGGATGTTGGTTGAGCGCGTCAGTCACGGCGCGGTGTTCGGCGACTGCGACAACGACGGGGACGTGGATATATTCGTCTCGGATTCGGCCGCCCCGCGTTGCACCTTGCTGCGCAACGATGGCGGCAATGCGAATCACTATCTGACGGTCGAGGTCGTTGGCACTGCGAGCAATCGGGATGGCTTGGGCGCGCACGTCCGCGCTGTGGCTGGCGACTTGGTGCAGACGCGGGAGATCCGCCGCAGCTATGGGTATATGGGTTCTAACGATGTGCGTTTGATACTCGGCTTGGGCGACCGCACGCAGGTAGATACGCTGCAAGTCTATTGGCCTAGCGGTGCAGTGCAGACGTTGGTGGGGGTGGAGGCCGATCAGCGCGTTGTGATTCGGGAGGCGCATTGATTTTTGACGATGTAGGGCTGTTCCGCTATAATCTACAAGGCTCATTATGGATTCCGGGGAGTTGTCTTGAAGGGGTAATCCCACCGGCTTATCTTGGTGCTGTGCGCCCTTTTTCCTTGCCTTCCAATCTGGCTTTTCACCATGGTCAATATCCAACATCTCATCGATGATGCCAAATGCTTTGAAACGGTTCGCGCCTTGCGCTGGTCCGATGGTATTTTCTGTCCGCATTGTGGTTCGGCTCGGCTTATTAAGCGGGGCTTTGATGACACGCAGCCTGATCGCCAACGCTACCGATGCCACGGCTGTGCTCGGGACTTTGATGATTTGACCGGCACCGTGTTAGCGGGTCACCACCAACCGTTACGGGTTTGGATTTTGTGTCTGTATTTCATGGGCTTAAATCTATCCAACCGGCAAATTGCCCAAGAATTGGGATTGAATAAAGATGATGCGCAGCACATGACCACGCACCTGCGGCAAGGCCTCGTCGCCCAGCAGGAGCCCGCTGGTCTTGATGGGGTAGTCGAGTGCGATGAAGTCTATATTGTGGCCGGTCATAAGGGGCATCCTACCGCGGTGAAAAAAAAGGCCGAACAGGACGACGCAACCGACTCAAAGGCCGTCGAGGGCGGGGCACCTTAGCCGGAGAAAAACCGCCGATCTTAGGCATGATTCAACGCGGGGGAGAGGTGTGCATTCAGATGCTGGAGAATGTCCAGCAAAAAACCATTGAGCCGCTGATTAAAAAGGCGATTGCCCCGGGCACACTCATTTATACCGATGAGTACAACATCTACGGGCGGCTGGAAGCTTGGGGCTATACCCATGCCGTGGTTCATCATGGCCAGGGGGAATTCGCACGGGATGACGATCAAGATGGTTTTGGTGAAGTACATGTCAATACGATGGAAGGGTTTTGGTCCTTGTTACGCTCTTGGTTGAGACCCCACCGAGGGATCTCGCAGGAAAAACTCCCGTTGTATCTGGGCTTCTTTCAATTCGTTCATAACATAAGAAAAAGGGGCAAAGCGCTCCTAGAAAGCCTCATTAAAGGCATTCTGGGAATAGCTCCCTGCAATCCATAATGAGCCATCTACAATTTGATCGGTCGGCGGTTCGGGAACGGGAATCGCTGTTCACCGCTCGACAATAACGTGCGCCACGCACCAAAGAAGGGTGAGGATTATGCACTTTATATTGTCGTGGGATATTAACGCTGAAGGCACGGAATGGGACGAGATCAACTTCCTGCTAAAAGATCGTATAGAAGAGTACTCTTGGGTTCGTCCTCTTAGGTCTTTTTATATTATTAGAGTATCCGGGCCACAAGATTGGCACAAAATTAGGGACGCCCTAATAGAAGTAGCCAAGAGTTCTGAGATCAGGATACATTTTCTCATTGGCCCGTTAATGTATGGCGGTGAATACGACGGCTGGCTTCCCGAAGATATTTGGCCGGCAATAGAAGAGAGGATAGCCGAATGAGAGACGCGAGCGAAAATACGGAAACTGCAAAGCATGTTGAGGTTGATTTTGACTCGTCTGATCCTAACAGCCTAGATATACATGCGGGAACTATAGACGTAATGGTTCTCGTTGAGGAAGCTACCCTAATGGTTCCCGTGCCGCCAGCCAATCTATCCGTGGGAGATGCCTCACTGCTAACGCCAGCACAGCACCATTCGGCGGTATCTGATGAAGCTGGTGTTATAAGGGAGAAAGCCTTGGACTTATCCAAGCATATCGAACGTTCGTGGGCACTTTTTGGCTCTAAAGAGGATGCGCTGAATAGGCTCTATGAGCTAGCGGCAGAATGCGCCGCAGCGGATTGGGATGGCTACGGAGCAGAAGCCGTTAGCAAAAGTGCCGTTGAGCATAGTGCGCATTTCATTCGTCGGCTGCCAGAGGAGCTGCCGTTGCCGGAAATCTCCGTGGAGCCGGACGGCGAGATCGCTCTTGACTGGTCCCCGACCCCGACTCAGACGTTTTCTGTAAGCATAGGTGCTACGGATCGAATGGCTTGTGCGTGGGTTAATGGGACAGAGCACGGGCACGTAGTGGTGTCCAGCAATAATGGTGAGATTCCTTCGCGTATCCTTCAAGAGATTCAGCGCATCACTAATAATGATTCTACCTTCAGGACTGCCTGAAGAAGTTGCCGACAGCGAACCACTCGCTCGCTTTCTCACTTCTTCGGGACAATTCAACAGGTCGGCGGTTAAACAATCTGCTTTTTTGCCCAACAAGAAAGATGGCGAAACATCGGTTTTCAGACATGGAGCCGAGCCGCAAGCAGCCCTTATAGCGATTGCGAATGAGCATGTTGGGAGTAGTCGGAGGGTACATGGGGCGGGAATCGTACGGGCGAGGGATGTGCGCGCGGTCCAACTCGATGTTCAGTCGCAGGAGCCTCCTCCGCGTCACGCAGATATTACAAACTGGCCGCCATGGATGGAAAAAGCCAGACAAAAAGAGATAGCCATATTGCTCGCGCAAAAGGCTGAACTCGTCCTGTTCCCGGTGACCTAAAAAAGATCCTATCACATCGTGAATCACTCTCTAGTTAGCATCTTCGCACTCCTCGTCTTGTGCAGCGCGGTTCTATGCGCGGAAGAAACGGTTCTGCGCATCGGCGGCAAGAGCATATCAGTAGAAGAGTTCGAGCAAACAGCGCAAAAGCTGCGGGAGACTGGCTACAGCCACGTTGAGGAACTGGATCAGCAGGGCAAGCAGGAACTGCTCGACGGCGTCATCGCGCGGGAATTGCTCATTGCCGAGGCGCTACGGCGCGGGTACGACCGCGATTCGGCCATCGCCCAGGCCGTGGCCAAGAGCGAGCGCAGGGCACTGATGAACAAGCTCTACGAGCAGAAAGCTGTGCAGGCGTCGTATTCGTTTTCGGATGCGGACCTGCGGGCGTTTTTTGCCCAACAGCAGTACGACGTGGAAGTACTCAGTCAGCATATCGTCTGCGCCACCGAAGAAGAAGCCCGTCTCGTCCTCGAATTGCTTGAAGAAGGGACGCCTTTTGAGTCGCTGATCAGACCCTATTCTCTGCCGAACATCCAGCAGCGCTTTGGTCCCGGCGGTTGGGTCGGCTGGTTCAAGATCGGCGAAGTGTACGAGGGGCTGAAGGTGCCGCTCAGCACCATGCCCGTCGGCAGCCTGTATCCCGATCCCGTGCAGACTGTGAGCGGCTACCACGTCTTCAGGCTTGGCGAACGACGCCCCGTCGATTTTGCCGCGGTCCGCGAATGGGTGGAGAAACAGGCTCTCGTGCAAAGCCGGGCTGACGATATGGAGCGCTACGTCGTCTCCCTGCGCCAGCGATATCAGTTGGTGCTGAACGCGGAGGTTTTTGCCGAGTTGCTCGCCCTGCCGCCGCAATCGACGCAATGGGACGGAGGGAGTGCACCGCTGCTCACGTGGCGCGGTGGCCAGCTCATAGCGCAGGAGTACCTCGCCTTAGTCGAACAGGGTCGCGCGCCGCATCCGGCCAAACTCGACAGTGCGCGTCTATACAAGGCCGTGGACAATCTCGCTGGCAAGCAGATCATGGTGGCGGAAGCTCGGAGGCTGGGGACCGCCGACGATGCGGATATCCGCGCCCGTGTCGAAAAGGAACGAGACACCCTGTTGATCAAGCGGCTCTACCAAGCTGAGGCCGAACGGGTCGGAGAGATCGCCGACGATGCGGTGCGGGCTTTTTACGACCAACACCTCGACCGGTTTACACGCACCGATGGCCGGGTAACGGATTTTGATTTTGTGCGGGAGAGCATTCGCGCGGCCTTGCGGCAACGGGCCGAAACCGAGGCCATGGATGCGCTATTGGCCGAGTTGCGCGAGGCGTATGCAAGCCAGATACACATGTTCCCAGAGGCGTTGGAAAAAGCGTTTGAATAGATCGCAGGGTACTAGCGATCCGTGCCCAAGCCCGCGTACACCGTGATGAAGGACAGCAGCTCGGACGAAGCCGGCGACCCATCGAGATTGTTGCGAATCCAGCGCACGCCGACATTTGCTGTCAGAGCATAGCCTAGGTACGCGGAGTCGTTGGCGACTTGGCTGGCGAGTACCCACGTCGTGCCGTCGAGGAAGTAGCCCGAGGGCAGAGGGTCTGGTTTGGGGCGGAGGTTGTTGAACAGCTCGCACTCGGCCCCGACGATGAAGCGCATGTTGCGGTTGATGCTGCGCACGGCTTGCAGCGAGAAAATTTCCGTTAGCTCGCGGATTTTGAGCGCACTGCGCTGCGCCGGCACCCGGCTGTTGTAAAGCTGTTTCCACTTGGGCACCAAGGTCCAACTGCGAATGTGGGTGGAGTACTCGCCTTTGGTCACGATGCCCAAGAAGCTCTGGTCGCGCAACTCGCCTTCCTGATCGCCCAATTGCTGATAGAATTCGTGTTTGATCTTGGCCGTCAAGGGCAAAAAGCGGTCGTAGTGTACTTCGAGGTACGTGGTGTTGACGAAGGCGTTGCGCGCGGGCAGGAGGTCGCGGGTAAAGACCGAGCGACCGCGCGTGCCGGGCAGGTCGCGCCACAACAGCACGTCGTCGGGAATGTCGTCTTTAACCCGGCGCGGATTGGCAATCAGCCACGCGCTGAGGTCCTTTTGGGGGAATTCCTTTTTTGCGGTCAGCAGCATATAGGCGGATTGGTTTTCCCGAGCCGTGTCTAGCAGTCGCTGGTCGAGATAGCCGACCATGACGGTCATGCGGGGCAGGATTTCGACGGCGGCATAGGTGTTAAATCCCTGGCGACCCAGCTTGTAGGGATAATCGGCTTCCCCGTCGTCTTCAAAGCGGTCGATGACGCCGTTGCTGTTCATATCCATGCCGAACAAGAACTCCGGCGGGTCCACGTCAAAGCGCAAAAACGGCTCCTCGTAGTCGGGCTGGGTGTTGAAGTTGCGGTTGAAATCCGAGATGTCGTCGTTGTCCTCGTCAATGCCCGGGAAGACCGCGGCGTCGGTCAGCAACTGCTGCCCTTGCCGGGTGTTGACGCGGCTGCCGAATGTGCGCCGCGTCCAGTCCGGCAGCTCGTCCTGATCGTCGTTGTCATCGACGAATTCGTACAGGTGCCGCTGCTCGTTATCGTAATACACGTTCCCTTCGGCGTTGGGCATAAAGGCGCGGGTGGAGTAATCCGAGTCGATGCTGAAAACCTCGGCGAAAAACGTATAGGGATAGTTGTGTTTCTGCGCGGTCGCGTACAGGGCTTGGGCCTTATTGGTGGCCAGCGTCTGATCCTTGGCCACGTTCTCATTGGGAAAGCGGCGGTACTGAAAGTTGCGGACGAACTCGCCCCGGAAGTCAAAGCCCTGCAGGTCGGCAATGACGAGGTCGAAGCCCAACATGCGGGTCCCGGTCGGCAGGCCGTAGCTGAACCGGTGAAATGCCTGATTCGAGCCGTCCTTGACGTTGCCGGCCGCGCGCAATACCGGCAGGAATACGGGCGTGCCGAGATTGTTGGTCTGCTTGTTGGAGGTTACTTCGACCTTGTAGTCGTTGGCTAGCACGAGGCCGATCTCAATGCGCTCAATCTCGCGGAAATCGTCGATGGCGTCTTCTATGCTCGGGGAGAAGTCTTCGATGTTGTAGGTCAGCGTGATGACATCCGTGCCGCTGGCCACAACCGCGCCGCCGCGGCGAATACCGCCTTCGACCACGGGGACGATGTCGCCGGTGTGCTCGACGCCATCGATGAAGATGCGCCAGCGCGACAGCAGTGCGCCGCCCTCGCCGTCTTCGGGCGAATCGTCGGAAATGCGCACGACGATGGAGCGGACAAAGTCCGCGTTCATTGGGCCGCTGAGTAGACCGCTGAGCGAGTTATCTCCAAACGGCAGGTTGGAATTGCGATGCGCGGCATTGACAAAGGTTGCACCGAGGGCGGCAAAATCCCCGACTTGTACCCGCCCCCTAGCCGCCATCAGCGCGGTGAAGGTATTGGCTTGGACGCCACCTCCGACTTCGCTAGCGGAAATTTCCCCGGTGTTGCTGACCCGCGACGACAGCATGGTCAGGGCGTACTTGTCGGTCATCAGGTCCCACTGAATACCGTCGAAGCGCGGCTTGGAAAACGTTAGGGGAGTCAGGGTGGTGCGGATGCCGTCACCCACCATCAGGGCCGAGTGGAACTGCCCGGAATGGCTCGACGATACGAGCAGGTTGTTGAACCACGAACGAAAGCGCGGATTTTTGGTAATGATGCTGCCGTTGTCTTCTGGGTAGTCTTCAGTCCAGTCGTACACCAGCCAGCCCTGGGTGATGTAATTGCCATACACGTCGTAGAACGGCGAGCCTTCCAAGAAGACCTCGGTGTAGCGCTCGTAGTGGTCGCGGGCGTAGTTGGAGTATTGCTCTTGCCGCCAGTCGTATAGCGAGTACAGCCGCTGCGGTAGATACCACTTGCGCACCGAGGGCACGAGGGTCGCCGGAGAGACTTCAGTGCCCGTGGTGTAATAGGGGTTGTCGTACCCAGTGGCGCGTTGGGCGCTTGCCTGTTGCGGCGCTGCCGAGGCGAATAGACAAATTAGTAGTGTGAAGATTCGATGTTTCACGGTGATTCCCTTTGGTCTTAGTATATAGACGTTACGCGGTTTTATGTGGCGTCTGCCGCTTGTGGCCGCGCCTTTGGTTTTGTCATTCCCGCGCACGATGCCCGTTAGGGGCGGGTTTTAAACCCGCCCCTAACTACACCGAACCGCGTAACGTCAGGTCAGTAAGCAACATGCACGAGCCTATAGGCGCGGTCGGTGCGAGCGTCTGCTTCTACGGCAATGCGCAGGACGTAGATGCCGGGCGGCACTGCGCGGTCGGCGCTCCGTCCGTCCCAGACGTAGTGGCCGCGCCGTCCCGGCGAGCCTTGACTTGCGAGCTCGACTATGGGCCGGCCGTCTAGGGTGAAAACCTGTACTCGCGGTACTTGTTCGGTCTTGACGACAGTGAAATTCAGTTCGCATTGGTCGTTTGCGCCATCGCCGTTGGGGGTTATCGAGCGGGTGTACTCGACGTTGCGAATCAGCGAGCCACCGGCGACTGCTTCGGGCACGAAGACTAGATCTGCACCGAACTCGGCAGGGACGACGCCTTGGAGGTTATCTTCTGCGGCCGAGTTGGAGACGAACGCGTTGAAGACCGTGGGGCTGTGGGACAGGCGCGCGGAAAAGGCGATGGCGACCGAATCCCGCCGGACCAGCGGTGGCGGCAGTTCCACCAAGAGCGAATCCCCTCGCAATAGGCCGGTGGCCGCGACCTCGACTCCCCCCACGGATGCGCTGATGAAGGCGGCGTCACGACCGCTGCCGGACGGGAGCAGGATAAGCGCGCGGTCGAACCCAGCGTCTCGGCCATTAAAGCCCACCGGCGCGATGGTGTAGCGAAACGCCTGCAGGGAATCCATGAAGGCTTCGCGGGGGAAGATGCGACCCTTCAGCCCCGCGGTGATGACCGGCGCGTTGGCCACAAACGTGAGGGAGCGCAGGGAGGGGAAGACCGCTGGATCGTCGCTGATGAGCCGCACCCGCGCCCGCAGCCACTGCCGCGGCGACGGCGAGAGGAATGCCTGCCCGGAGAACCGATGGGGTTGGCTATATGCGCTCCAGGTGTCGTCGCGCACCCGTTCCTCGACGATGTCGCCGCGGTTGCGGGACTTGGCGGACTCGTAGGCTTGTTTGGTCACCTCTTTGCCGTTGGCGAGGAAGTAGCGCTTGAGGGTCTGGAAGCCATTGCCGGTCTGGGTTTCCACTTCGATGCGCGTTCCGGGCGGCAGGTCGGCATCCCATTCGACAAAGCGCATGCTGCGGGCGCCGCCGAGGGAAATATCCTCGGACTCCAACTCGACTTGCACGGGATAGCCCTCGCTGTGGAAGACGAAGAGTTGGGCGGCGCGGTGGAACTGCTGCGGCCGCGTCACGCGCCACAACAGCAGCCGCAGCGCACGCGGCTCAAACTGGAAGTCGAACAAATAGCGGCCGGAGTTGGCTACGGACGACAGCAACTCATAGTGGAAGGGGCCTTCGACTACCGGATCGGCGCTGTTGCTAGGGGTACCGTCGGAGGCGAAGAAGTCGAAACTGGGCCAACTGCCCTGCTTGTCGCGCTGGAAGCCGTAGAGGAATGGGCCGCGGCCGGAGACGATCGGCAGCCAGATGAGGCGATCAACGCGAAAGACGTTGCCGAAATCGACGACGGACCAGACGCCTGAGTCGCGCCAGTTGCCCTTGTCGGAGCCCTCGATATTCCACCCGCGAAATCCCACGTCTTGGTCGATGAGGGCCTCGGCCCCGCTGCCCTTGCCGCACCCCGGGCAGTCGCGGTGCTTGGACGTCCACGTCCGCCCTCCCCAGTGTTCGGTGCGATCCTCGACCTGCACCATGGAGGCGAGGTTGAAGCCAATGCCGTCCACCTCTATTTCGGCGAGCGCGGCATCGGGCGTTGCGCCGGCCGCTTCAAAGCGCACGAAGCGCACGATGTCGAAGTCGAGGATTTCGTCCGGGCTCAGGTGCTCGCCTGTGGCCGAGGCGAGGCCGGTCGTGGTGAGGTCGAACTCGACTAGGGATTCGGTGTTGTTGTTGATTGGCCGGCCCAGCCGGCGATAGACGATGCGCTTGGCCCGGCCGCCGAAGACCGGAATGCCTGGGCTGACGTACACCGAGAAAAAGTTAAAGGGCTTGGCCCCCTCGCGGTCGGGAAAGCGGACGCGCACTTTATCCGCGACGACGGAGCGTCCCAAATCTAGCTCCAGCCACCACGACTGCACTGGGGTGTCCGGGTCGGGTTTCCACCAAGTGTTGGGGTCTTGGTCGCCGGCTAGGTCGGCCTGCTGCTGGTTGGAGGGTGTGCGCGCAAAGCGCTGCCCGTATTCGCCGATGGGCTTGCCGGAAAATTCGCGGGCGTTGGCTACTGCGTTGAACCGTTGGTCAAAGCGCTTCACTTTGATGCCTTGCGGTCGGACTTCCACTAGCCCCTGTGGATGAGCCCAAGAAGCGAAGTCAGACCCGGTAAAGCTCAGGTTTTGGCTGTTCGCCGCGCCTGCGAGCAAGAGGGAAGCAACTGCTAGTTGTAGAGTTTTCATGTCGCCCTCATTGGTATGTGACAACCAATTCGTAGATTCCTAACAGATGTTACGTAGTCTTATGTAGCGTCTGCCTTTTGCGGCCTCGCCTTTGGTTTTGTCATTCCCGCGCAAACGGGAATCCGGTGTAGGGGCGACTCTTAGAGTCGCCCCTACCAATTCGCAATTCCATCAGTACGCGACCCCGACCGCTGCCATGCGGGCAAACGCACCGCGATCGACCGCGACCGCGACGCGGATTAGGTACAGCCCTGGGGGCACGAGTTTTCCCCGCTCGTCCCGCGCATCCCATCGCAGCGCGTACGGCCCGGCTGTGGCTTGTGCGTCCAAGATTGCGGCACAGCGACGACCGCTCAGGTCGAGTGCCTCTACTTGCAACGTGCCCCCAGCGACGCCGAATAAGTCGAACCCAATGGAAATATGCTCGTTGGTGCCATCGCCGTTGGGCGTGACCACGGGCGCGGACAGTCCAATCGCCCCAAGAATGCCTAGGGCCTCGTCGCTGGAGACGACTTGGATGCTGTTGCTGGCCACGTCGGCGTGGGCGTCTCCGGCTTCGATGGATTGCGGCAAGCTAGCGGCTGAGGTGTTAAATAGGCGGCTGGCCAAAAAGACCGAGGGCTGGAAGACCGCGCTTTGAAAGCGCACGCGAAACGCCTTGTCTTCTTGGAACGCCGTGGGAAAGGTGAAGCGCAAGCGCTCGTCGCTGGCGGCGAGAGAAAAATCCTCGCCCTCGGTCGCCGGCTGGTCGTCGATGGTCAGGTCGAGGAAGTGGGTGCCCGGAGGAACTTCTAACTCGATGCCGTCGAACCCCGCGCGGTCGGTTGTGCCGGCTTCGGTGCGAATGTGATAGGCAAAGCGCTGGGCGACTCCGAGGGGTACCTCGACGGCACCGTCCGCACCGGTGCGCCCGTCGAGGGCAATTTCCGCCAGCGCGCGGTCGGCCAACAGCGGCGATACTTCAAAAGCCAAGCTGTCGAGCACGCCAAAGGCCAGCGGGTCTTCGGTGGTAATGGTAAAGCGAAACTGGAGGAACTCAGCCCCGTCAGAAGAGCGAATCTCGTCGCCCGACGCTTGGTAATTGACCGACCAGTTGTTCCAGTTTTCTATGTCGTCGTCGCGCTTGGCGCGGAAGCCGGCGATGCCTTCGGAGAATCGCTCTACTACCCTCGGCGAGTCGAAATACGTCTTCTCATCGACCTCCACCAGCCGGCCGAGATCGTCGAAGATGAAGTACGTCTTGGGATTGTCGTCGAAACCAGCGCGGGTCTGCAAGTTTAGCTGCACCGGTGCGGCCAGGTCGGCTGTGATCGCGCCAGAAGGCAATAGGCGATAGCGGGTGAATTTCCACGTGACCTGTCCCAAGCTCACAGCTTGGCCAAAAGAATGGGGCGCGGAGATGTAGCGGGCCTCTTGGGGGTAGCCGCGGCCAAAGACTTCGATTTCGGCCAGCAAGGTCGTGGTGGAAGTCTCCCCGAACTTGAAGCGGAGAAAGCGGGTAAAGCGCAGGTCTGTTGCGAGGGAGACGACGCTGATGTTGTTGGCAAAGGTGCTGGCGAGAATCTCGTCGAGGGGGTGGTACCCCGACGATCCAGTCGATGAAGTCTCGTCCTCAAAGATCAGCCATTCGACCGGCACGTTCGTCCGGCTGACTTCGTAGGCGCGGGCGAACAGTTCGCGCTGTCGCTGGTTGTCGCTGGTCAGCCCGGTCTGCGGCGGAAAGAACACGATGCTGTCGACGGGTACTGGCACGCCCAAGTCGAGCGTGATGAACTGCGCGCTGTTGGGGCGGCCATCGGCCCGCGCCCTGTGGGCAAAGGCCGCGGTTAGTTTGTCGCCGTCGACGAGCCCGCGCATGACCTCTGCGGCTAAGGCGTTGGCACCGCCCCCCTGCCACAGACGCGGGTGCCACCCAACTTCTAAGGTGTCGGCCTCGATCTGGCGCGGCCCCTTGTGCAAACTCCAGCGATAGCCAAAGAGGTTGCGCTGGGTCGTGGCAATGCCGGTGCGCACGAGTTGGCGAGTAACCGTGTGGCCCAGGGGAATCGCCCTCGGCTGAATCGCCCCGGCGTGCGCGGAGTCGTCGAGGGCAATCCAGCGCTCCACGGCTGCAGCCCAAGGCTCGCCGCCCGCACCTCCTACTACCCAAGCCGAGGGCGTCTGTGCTACCGCTTGGCCGCTGAGGGCGAGGAGCAGCACCAGCCACCGCATGTTACTCGGAGCGGTCAATAGGCTACCCCTATCGATTCTACTGCGGCAAACACGTCGAAGTCGGCTTCCACGCCGACGCGGCAGAGGTACAGGCCTGGGGGCACCAAGCTGCCCTGTTCGTCGCGGCCATCCCAACTTTCGGAGTAAAAACCAGCCGATCGCGGTTGGGAGACTAGCTGGCGCACCCGGCGTCCGCTGAGGTCGAAAATCTCGACTGCCACCGCCGTATCCGCAGCAAACTGGGACAACACGAGGTCAATGGCGACGGCATCGTTGCGTCCGTCCCCATTGGGCGAGATGATGGCTGTTGAAAGCGATACTTGCAATTCGGGCTGAGCCTGAGTCGCAAAGGCATTGGTCGCGTTCGTGCCCACTAATTCGCTGGCATTGCCCGGGGCGATGGGATGCGGCGGGACGTTTCCCGCGCCGAGGAGATAGGCATTGATCGGGGTATTGTGTACCAGTGGCCGCAGGCGGAAGGTAATCCGCAGGGGCTGGTTGTTGTCCGCGGCGACGGGCGCAAAGAACACGTCAAAGCCGCTCTCGGTTGCCGCCCATTCAAAGTCTGCTAGGTCCGCGAGGGGGTCGCCCACTTGCAGGCTCTCGAATACCGGCGCTGGAAACGCCTCAATGCGGACGCCGTGATACCCAGCCACGCCGGCTGCAAACTCGGTGCGAATGTCATAGGTAAAGGTCGTGTCGATACCCCCTGCGACTTCGAGCAGGCCGCTGGCGGGAAAGGGATCGGTAACAAGGGCTACCTCGCCGACGGCCTCGCTGACCAGCCCGGGCGAAAACTCGACCTGAAAGGTGTCGATGCGCACGGCGTTTTCCGCGTCGCCGTCGAAGAAGATGCGAAACTGCATGAATTCCCTCGGGCTGGGCAGTCCTACGGGCACTTCGATTGTGCCCGTGCCAGTAATGTGCGTACTCGGTGACCACGCGCTCCAGTTGTTCACGTCGTCGCGGATGTCGCCCTTGACGAAATCGCGCACCGGCCCTTGCTCCTCGACTGGCAGGTTGAGATAGGCGGCCCGGTCCAGCTCCTCTAACAGTTCGCCGGTGTCTGGGTCTTGGCGGAACAGGGTGCGTCGCGGCAGATTGGTGTTGTATTCGGCTGCTGGCACTTCTTCTTGGCGGCCCGTGTCGCGATCGCGGCGAAAGTACGCCAGCGGGCTGTCGTCGGCCCCGGTCCGCATCTGGATCGCCGCGGTCGCGTCCCCGGTCGTTCCGAGTTTCGTGGTGTGTACGCGCAAGCGGCCGTAGTTGACCGGACCGCCAAAGGAGTGCAGAACCGACTCGTAGCTAGCAACTGGCACAAAGCCTTGCCCGTAGATTTCAAACTCCGCGATGTTGAACACCGTCTTCGACAACACGAGTAACTGGAGGAAGCGGCCCTGCAAGGGAGCAAATTCAATATCGACGGTGGATTCGCGGTTGACTTCTACCCGCCGCAAAACCTCGTATTGCGGCCGGTTGATGTTGTTGAAGTTTTCGCCGTCGTTGATTCGCAGTTCAAAGGCTTTGACAAAGGCGTCGTCGTCGGGAGCGGGAAAGAAGCGAATGCGGTTGACTGGAAAAGGCGCACCCAAATCCCAGAAGAACGTCGCCCCGGCTTGGCTTTGTGCAGTCTTGAACACGCCCGACGAGGAGGTCGCTGGATCGCCGTCGATCAGGTCGAGGGGGCCGGAGACTTGGTTGAAGAAGCCGTCGTTAGACCATGCCCGCGGCTGGCCACCGAGGATGAAGTTGCGGGGTTGGCCGTTGAGAAAGCGTTGGCCCGAAGCGCGGAGCAACTCAATGAGGTTTTCCCCGGCTTGGAGCTTTAGGGGCTGCAGGGCACCGTCAACATCTAGCGCACCGATTTGCGTCTCGGCCTGTGAGACCCACGCAAGCCCTCCTTTGCCGATGTGCCACACCTCGACTTGCGCATCGCTTGGCGCTAGCCCCCCAAGCACCAGTAGGACGGCGCCGACGAGAGATCTAGGCGCGCGGCCGGTCATCAGTTGATCCGCGCCGCGGCCGAGGGATCGTACCCTTGCAGGGTGTCGCGCTGGAAGGAGAAGCTCAGGTCAATCGTATCCAAGGGGATGTCGGCATAGTCGAAGCGCAAGATGATGTTCTCGATGTGTACTTGGATTGCGCGGACATCGTCGTCGAGGACGGGAAAGACCAAATACCCCTGTTCTTCGTTGCCGCTGAATATCAGGTCACCGCTGTACAGCGTCCGCTTGAGCGCGTCGGTGCGGGCTTGAAAGGTCTTGCGCCCTTGGCCGGTGCGTCCCAGCCAAAACGAGCGAAAATACTGGTATAATTCGGCGTAGCTCAGCGCTGCGTACTGCCGGGTGTTGGCCGTGGTAATGTGCGCGTTGAGCGGGTCGATTTTGACCTTGGGAAATTGATAGTTGTTGACTTTGAGCCGAAAGACGGTAAAGCGCGGCGGCGTCCACTCGTCGCCCGGAGCCGTCCACTCGCCAAAGGTATAGGGGTTGTTGGCCAGATCTGCCCCGGGGGCGAGGCGGTTTAACTCCGCGTCCGTCATGGGCTTGAGCTCAATCGACAGGCGGTCGAGGGCGTAGGTGATGGAGCCGTCGTCGTTGACGGTCATACCCTCAACTTGGTGGCTGGCGGGCTGGAGTGGCGTGTGAAAGTAGCGACCGCAAGCCATCACCAGCAGGGTCAGCAGTAAAGACCAAGCCCAGCGCCGTTTATTCACGGTGCAACCCCCTAAAAATAATGTAGGGGCGACCGACCGGTCGCCCCTACGATTAACGACCGGTCGGTCGCCTTGTGTTAGAACGAATCCTTGATCTTGCCCCAAGTCGATGCCTCGACTGCGGTGGGGCTGTCGTACTCGCCGATGCGCAACAGCTTGGCAATGGAATAGTACTGCCGCGACGAGGCTTCGGGGCCACGAGTGGTCCAGTCGTTGCGACCGCCCGGGGTGCCGTCTTCGCTGGGCGAGAAGCTCGAATCCGGGCCTTCGCCGTCTTCGTACCACATGGCGAAAGGCAGGCCCGAGCCGTCTTCACCGGCCACTGCGTCTAGCTGCCACACCTCGCTCGCCGACGGACCGGCGTCATCTTGGAAGGCGAGGACTTTGACGCTCCACTCGTAGTACGTGGTGCCGCCCTCGGCCCATAGGTCCGCGGCCCAAGCTTCGGGCGGATCGACGCGCACGGCCATTTCGATCCACGGCGATTCGCCGTACTCGGCCCACGCTTCTTGCTCGGTGTAGCGGAAAGCGACGTTGGTCGGCGGGCTGAGGTCGCCCGGTGCCATCAGCCACTCCATGGTGTAGCCGGAAGCCGGGCTGCGCTCGCGCCCGTGATCCTGCGGATCGAGACCGACCTGCAGCATGTCGCCGTCCCAGCGTGCGATATTGGTGCCGGCGTGCGCTAGCACATCGTCAACCGCTTCCAAGAAGCAGTACCAGCGGTTGTCGTCGCCGCCCTTCCAACCCATGAAGGTAGTGATGAACAGATCGTCGCGGTCTGGAGCCGGACGGTCGCCTTCGTCGCGCCACTCGTCCATGGTCAGGGTGTACTCAGGGTCGAACCAACCCCAGTCGTCGCTATGGGCGTCGACGGTGATAGCACCGGGATCGGGGACTTCGAGCATGTAAAACCAAAATCCTTGGCTACCATTGCGATCTGCCAGCGCGGGCGGATCGAAAAACTGAGCACTCGCCGTTCCCACGAGGGCGAGGCTGAGAACGCTTGCGATTGTAAATCGCCGCATACTTGATACTCCTTGCGTTTGAAGTGAACGCCAGAAATCTCCAGCGTGTTGATGAACGTCCCATAATAATAAACGAAAGCGATAAAATCAACTTTGTACTAGCGAGCCGAATAGACGGCGGATTGGTTATACGAGATGATCAGCGGCTTGACCCCGGCGAGTGCGGCCGCCCATTCTTGGGGATCGTAGTTGCGGGCGACAAAGCAGGCGTAATGGGCTGGCACGGCAGCCTTGAGGCCGAGCGCCGAGGCCATTTTGGCCGAGCCAGCAAAGAAGGGAAATTCCCCTTCGCTGGGGTGATTGGTCAGCAGCCCAATGTCGGGTGTAAGGGCGCGGATAGGCGCGAGTAATGCTTCGTGTTCGGCGAACGTGTTGACCGGGTCGCCGGAGATGTACACGCGCACGTCGCCGGCCTCCACCACGTAGCCGAGGTGGGTTACATCGGGCGGGGCGATGTCGTCGTTGGGCAGGCCCTCTGGGGGTTTGGCGTACACTGCGTGGGCCGTCATGTTGCCCAGTGTGGCCGCATCACCAGCGGCAATTGCCGTTGCTGTAGCCGTAATGCCCGCGCTGCGGACGCGCTGGATGCTCTCGGCTGGGCCGACGATCTGCACGTCTGGATAGGCCGCGGCAATGCGCACAATGGACTCGGTGCAGGTGTGGTCGCCGTGGTCGTGGGTCAGGAGCACGAAATCCGTGTGCAGCGACGCTTCGTGCAGCGGGGGGCGGGCGTGGATAAAGCGATCGGCTGGACGTTCGTGGGGATAGTAGGGATCGACTTGGACGATGGTCCCCTGCGCGTCCTTGAGGCCAAACGTGCTCTGGCCAAACCAGTGGATGCCAACTGAGCCTTCGCGTACTACCAGCGATTCAAATGGGTGCATGGTTTCTCCCAGCAAGAGTGAAGCCGGGTTGCAACCCGGCGCGTGTTACGTAAGTTTCGATAAAAGTTACAAGGAGGCAGAATGGGGAGCAACCGATGAACAATTCCACGCTTTTTGACGCTTCGTATCAACGCAGCAAGTGGGCACTGCTAGAGCGGCTGCTCGAACAACTGGTGCCGATCTACACCGCAGAGGAGGTCGCCGCGCTGCGCATCGACGCGGTTGACCGGGACATTCTCTCGGAGCGCTCCGGGCGCGGGTTTGTCAACCGCGACCTGCTGGAAACGGTGTTGGGCAACTTGCTCGAATGCGTCGCCCCTGGCTCGCACAATGCCCTCGGGCCGGGGCACCAAAAGCCGTCGCTCGACGAGGCCATCGGCGAGATTGCCGACCAGCTCTACGCGATGATCGCGCAGTCGCTGTTGGCGGCCGGCGAGAGCGAAGGTGTTGAAGAAAAGGCCCTGATGAACACCATCTGCTTGCTGTGGGGATTGCCCGAGTACAAGGTGCGCGCTCACTGGAATCGCTTTGCCGCGCTCAGGGATCCGGCCGTTTGGGATGCCTATTTGCTCGACAATTGTGGGTTGACGCAGGAGCAACTACTAAAAATCGACTTCCGGGCCGCCTTGGAAGAGACCATTCGCCGCCGCGACTTCGACCACTATCGCCGCTTCCTCAGCGAACTGGAGTGCGACTCTATTTTCGACTACCAGATGCAGCTCGTGATGAGCACCTATCCGGGCTGGCGGGTGCTGTTCTACCACGACATTGCCCATGCCCTAACGCGCTCCGGCTCGGTGGCAGGCGAATCCGGACTGACGCGGCGGCCGGTGCCCTTGCTGCCACGGGCTATTGCCGAGTTGGGGGGACGCTACTATCAGGCGGACATCCATCCCGAAACGCAGATGGGCGATGCCAACTTCCTCGACCATCCCCATCGCGGCATAACCACCGGACAGACGGGTATCATCGGCAGCGGATGCCACCTTTACCCGTGTACTTTGGGTGGCCTCAGCGGCAAGGTGCAGCAGCGCCATCCCGTCATTGGCGATTACGTGTTTATCGGCACAGATGCCGGGATTTTCGGTCCCGTGCAGGTGGGCGACCGCACGGTGATTGGGGCCAATACCGAAATCAACGGCATCGTCGCGATTGGCCCGGATTGCCGGATCGGTGTGTCGGTATCTATCGGTACGATCATAGCGAGAGCTGTGCGGCCCGGAGCGATTAAATTGGGGGCCGGGGTGCGCGTGGGGGCTGGCACCGTCATTGAGAATGATTCGCCGCTCGAATTAGTCATTCCCGACCAAGCGGCGATTCCAGTGCGCAGCCACGTGGTCAACGACGGCTGCGGCGGGCCAAAGTTCGTGTAGGAGTAGCGAATTCAATAAAGTATAGGCGGTAGAATCAGGAGCCTCTTTTTACGATCTAAACGCGTTACGCGCCTTCAACTGCTTCCACCGATCAGTCGATGGAAAAAGACTTCGTACAACTTCCCGCAAAACAGGTCATGCTGGCGATGTTGGGCGTGATGCTGGCGATGTTTATGGCCGCGCTGGGTCAGACTGTCGTCGCCACTGCGATGCCCGTCATCATCGCGGACCTCGGCGGCTTTGACCGCTACACATGGGCTGCGACCGCATACCTAGTTGTGGCCACGGTAGCGATTCCGATTGTGGGGCGACTAACCGATTTGTACGGGCGCAAGGTTTTCTTAGTCCTAGGCATAGTGGTCTTTATCGGCGGCTCTATACCGGCGGGCATGAGTCAGACCATGAACCAACTCATCGCCTTCCGCGCCATACAGGGGATCGGCGGTGGGACTATTATGGCGTACGGATTTTTGGTAACTGCCGATCTGTTTCCGCCTGAAGTTCGGGGTAGGTATCAAGGACTAATAAGTCTCGTGTACGGTGTAGCCTCGGTTATTGGGCCGACTCTGGGAGGTGTCGTAACCGATGTACTTTCGTGGCACTGGATATTCTTCGTCAATATTCCAATCGGGATTCCGATTCTACTGCTGATTATTCGGACCTTTCCACCGATCAGGCCCGAGGTCCAGAACCGAAGTCTGGACTATCTTGGCATGGTAACTCTGGCACTCTCCGTAGTACCCATACTGATCGCGTTGTCCATAGTAGGCGTTCCCTATGCGTGGGATACACCACAGGTTATCGGCTTATTGGCATTCGGCTTGGTTATGACGGCGATATTCGCAATCGTAGAATCGAAAGCGGTTGCACCCATTATGCCTTTCGAGATATACAGATTCAGAGTGGTTGCTATCGCGACGGTAGTTGCGTTTCTGGCTGGCTTCGGACTGTATGGAACTATTGTTTTTCTACCGCTTTTCTTTCAGGGCGTTCTGGGTGCTTCGCCTACTAGCAGCGGCGGTTTCCTGACCCCTTTGATACTTGGCATCGTCTTTGGCGCGATAGTGTCGGGACGAATGCTCGCTAAGAGGGACGGACGCTTCCGACGACAGGCGCTGATCAGTACGGGATTGATGGCACTAGGTATGTACCTCATCTCTACCATGAACGAGAATACCAGTTCCTCCATGGCCGTGGGATGCGTTGTGATTATGGCGCTTGGGCTTGGCGGCGTACTGGCCACATTCAACCTCGCCGTTCAGAATGCGGTGCCGTTCCGACTCGTGGGTACCGCTACGTCGGCGCTGCTGTTCTATCGGCTGATCGGCGGTACGCTGGGGCTCGCCGTGCTAGGCGTCGTGATGACGCATAGATTCTCTGCAAGAGTGGAAGAGACTGTTTCCGATGCGGTCAGGGTTGCACTCGGCCCGGGTCAGTTGGACGCCATAAAGGACAACCCGAGAGTGCTTATTGATCCGGCCGCCTTGGACGTGCTGAGAGCCGAATTTGCGGGGACGGGGACGGAAGGTGTTCAGATGGCGGACGCACTGTTGGGCACACTCCACTCCGCGCTGGCCGAGGCCGTGGGAGACGTGTTCGCGATCAGCGTAGTGGTCGTAGCGCTGTCGGTGGTTTTGGGGCTGTTTTTGAAGGTGTCGAAAGGCGATTCGCAGTCGAGATTGACTACGAGTTCTCCGGGGGTTTGAACGTCGAAAGCCGAAGCTCAATAATGGTAGCGCGCCTGCAAGAAATCTATACGTCCTTCGCTTACCATATACACTAGGCGATGTTCTTCCGTAAGGCGCCGCGACCAGGTCCCGGATGGGAGGTACTTGAGGGGTTCTGGTTTGCCGATACCTGAGAATGGGTCGCGGAGCACAGCCTGTATCAGATCAAAGGCGCGCAGCGCTATTTTGCGGTTAGTTTGTACCCAGTAACGCAGATCTTCAACGAATTCGGGATGGAATACCCCGATCCATTCGCGAGTGGCGGGAACATCCTTTCTTTTAGTTTTCTTTTTCGACAAGACCGAGTTCCCGGCGAAGCTCTTCTACGGAAGTAGGAGGCAACTCCCAACTCTGTGCGCGGTTGATTGCTGTGAGGAGGCGTTGGGCGTTTTTGGGCGATCTGAGGAGATGCACGGTCTCGAGGAGGCTGGCTAATTCGTCGGCTGAAACCAGCGCGACGTCTTCGGCATTGCGCCGCCGTATGATCACGGGCTCGCGGGTGGAGGCGACTTCGTCGCAGAGCGATGCGAGTGCGGCTCTGGCTTGGGTATAGGTCGTAATGGCGGTCATTTAGTTCTCCTAATGATATGTACCTATTTACTGTACATGTTGTGAAAATCTTGTCAAGTTTATCCCAACGGCTCCTTTTTACGGATACCTTTGTCGCCTAAGAAGCAACTATAAGGGTGATCATGGAACGGAATGGAGAAAATTGCGTGCAGAGGGCTGCTGCTGGCGACTCTGCGGCGTTTGGTTTGCTCGTTGAGGAACACACGCCGTGGTTGCTGGTGCGGCTCACCCGCAGGCTGGGCGCACAAGAGGCGGCAGAGGACGTCCTGCAGGAGGCGTTTATTGCCGCGTACCAGCAGCTAGCGGAATTGCGCTCTCCCGAGCGATTCGGCGCTTGGCTGTGCTCGATCGCCGACAACAAAGCGCGCATGTGGCAGCGGCGGCGTTTCACGCAACTCAATCTGCTGGATCAGCTTGACCACGCGGCACCGCCCGAGCAGGAGAAGCAAGAGATCAGGGCGCTGGTGCGGAAGGCGATTGGACGATTGAGTGAGCCCCACCGAGACGTGATCGTCCACCACTACCTCAAGGGCTATTCGTATCAGCAGACAGCAACCTTGCTGCACCTGCAAACTGGAGTGGTAAAGAGCCGTCTGCAAAAGGCCCGGAAACGCCTGCAAAAGGAGATCATGGCGATGGCGGAATCCAGCACTGCACAGACATTCGAACTCGGCCCGGACGATCTGGCCGGCCTGCGTCACGTAGCTCGCTTCACAAGCGACGATCCCAAGCGGCCCATTATGCACTGCATCTGTCTCGACGCTGGCGGCAGAGTCGTCGCAACAGACGGCTCGCGGCTGCTCAATTGGTCGAGCAAGGGGCTAGCGTCGCTACCGGCTCCGATGATCTTAGATTCACTGCGCCCTGAAATGATCCCGGAGACTGACTCGGCGACGCTGATTCTCGAAGAGGAATCGGCCACGTTGCAGACCGCGGACGGCCGCAGGATGACGTTCCCTGCAACTCCCGGACCGTACCTCAAGTACCAACAGGCCATCGGCACCCCCGGTCCGATCTTGGCAGTCGTGCGCAGCGAGAGTCTGATGGCCTGCGTGGAGGAGATCAAGCCGTTCCTCAGAGAGCGTCACGAACTGGTGAAAAGCGGCTGGGAGTACATGCCCCGCGTACAGATGCGGGTGTCGAGCGCAGAGGGGAGACTGGTGCTGCGGACGACGCGGGATCAGGGGTTCAGTCGGACTGAGGAAAATGCGGACGACCTGTACGGTGACGACTTCCCGGACTGGGAGCATTCTGTGAGTTGCCCTGCTGATGTGACGAATATCGAGGATGGAGGATCATTCCGCGTTGACCTCAATCACGACTTTCTCAAGACGATTGTGGAGGCTCTGAAAGACGGGGGGAAGGAGATACGGATATATCTTGACCACAGTGAGGCACCTCTTCACTTTGAGGTGGGGGAAGAGCACCACGCTGCCGTGCTGATGCCGATGCGGATGGTTTCCTGACAGCAAGGGCTAGCCTTAAGAGAGGAGTCGGTCATACTCAGAGTGTGGGCCGATCCAAAACCAAGTGATCGTATCCCCCTCTTTGAGTCCTAATGCTCTCCACTGCCGTCCGATACGGACTGAATAGACAAAGGGCTTTCCTTTTACTGGTTTAAAGGAAAGCCCTGGTTGATCCGGATTTTTACGCCATCTCTTATAGACAACTACCGCCCTAGTTTGAATGGTCTTGGGGAGCTGATAATAGGCATCCCAGAAACCGGGGTGAGTCTTTGATCTCATGGACTTGATGGGTTCGAGTCGCTGGGATCAAAATCATGGACCCTCCCTTCTTGAATATCCTGTCGAACTTGCTGTACCATTTTTTCCAACCAAGCATGAGATTTTTTTGATCCCACTAGGGCGTCCCATTCGGCTTCGTCCTTATCGTCCTCTGGACCCCAAGTATCGTCTACTACCGCTAGGAGAGCTTCCGCGATAGCGTCCTGCTCTTTTTCGCTCAGCGTTGAGATTTTGTCGAAAGCATTTTTGAGTTTGTTGGTCATATCAGCCCTCGTTAAGAATTATTCCGTAAACCAATGATTTCAAATGGGTTGCTCTTTTCGAGAGGTGTGTTATAATACCGACGCATGACTACTAGTAGGATATATTCCAACAGCGGAATCGCGTACTAAGCATACCTGAATAATTTTTCTTCGTCAATCTCGACACCCAGATCGGGGCCACCCGGAGAGCCCCAAAACATGACGAGTAAATACGGCTATTCGGAAGAGGGTTTGAAGCACTATACCAGCTATCGGGCGAAGGGCCCGATTGTGGTGGACGGACGCCTCGACGAGGAATCGTGGCAATTGGTACCCAAATCGCCGCGTTTTGAGGATCTGGAGGAGCCGGGCCGGCCAGCTCTTTTCGACACTCGGGCCGCAGTGCTGTGGGACGACGAGTACCTGTACGTGGGCTTCTGGGTGGAAGATCCAGATGTGCGGGCGACGTATACCACGCGCGATTCCATGATTTGCGAGGAAAACGACGTGGAGGTCTTCATCGCCGGCGAGGACAGCTATTACGAATTCGAGTTGAATGCCTTGGGCACTATTATGGAGCGGTTTTACGTGTGGCAGGACGCCTATATCGAGGCTGGATACGCCAAGCTGCCCGAATTTGACCTGCTGGGGACTCGGCTGGTGGACACCCTCGGAGGGCCGCGGTCGGGACACCGGCATCCGCGCGGGCGGCGCTGGGCCTTCCGCGAATGGGACATGCCGGGGTTGCAATGGGCGGTGCAGGTGGACGGCACCATCAATGATTCCAGCGACACCGACCGAGGCTGGACCGCGGAAATAGCCTTTCCGTGGCAGGGATTGAAGCACTTGGCGGACGGGCGCTCGCTGCCAGCCCGGGAAGGGGACATATGGCGGATGGACTTTTCGCGTTTTCAGTGGATTGAAGAGGGCGGCGCGCGGGTGTGTCCGGGGTGGGCTTGGACCAGCCACGGGACCTATGATTCGCACATCCCGGATCGCTTCAGTGTGATACACTTTTCCGCAAAGGTGGTGGGCGAGGAATGAGTGACAAGACCGTGCGCTACATCTGCCATAGGACCGAAGACGCCATTGATGTGGACGGCCACCTGCAGGAGGAAGCTTGGGGACGGGCGCAGCGCTCTCCGCGCTTTGGGGATCACACCGGACGGCGATCGCTTTTCGATACTCGGGCGGCCATGCTGTGGGACGACGAGAATTTTTACGTGGGCTTCTGGCTGGAAGATCGCGATGTGTGTGGCACGCAGGGGGAGGAGCCGCTGTTAGTGCGGCAGGACAACAACGCCGGAGTGCTCCTCGTCGGTCGAGGCGTGTATTACGAACTGGCGGTCAATCCGCTGGGTGCGACCTCGGAGATGTTCCACATTTGGAAGGAGGCCTATCAGCGCGGCGGCCGCTACGACGTGCTGGAGTTCGATTTGGCGGTGCATCGGCCCGAAGTCTTGGGTGGAGGATCGAATTCTGATTATCGCGCCATGCGCTGGGCTTTTTCGCACTGGCGCTTTCCCGGATTACAGGTTGGAGTGCAGGTCGCGGGGACCCTGAATAAACGGGATGATATCGACCAGGGTTGGAGCGTGGAATTGGCTTTTCCTTGGGAGGGGTTGAAAAGGCTGGCGGACGCGCAGAGCCTGCCCCCGGCCGACGGCGACGTGTGGCGGATTGGATTGGTGCGGCGTCAGATCATCGACCAGCGCGCCAGTCGGCGGCAGGTTTTGTGGACTTGGCAACCCCTAAGCGAAAGTAACATGCACGTGCCTGAGACGCATCTTGAGATAGAGTTTTCCGGCGTGCCGCCGGGCGAATCTTCTGCAAACTCGGCGTAAGTTTTCATTCGGGCGCAGGATAGGGGGGTCCCTTGTCTGTCGCAGCGATCATTTGCTGCAATTTGTCGGCGATGAATTGGGTGTGGATGGCGATGAGTGCTTCTCCTTTTTCTGCGCTGGCAAGCAACGCATTTTCTTGGCGGGCGCGGTCGCGCGGGTTTTCCGGGTTTGGTCCGCCCTGCGGCCAGCCTTCCTTGGAAAAGGGTTCGAGATACGCCTCGACTTCAGGCGATAGGTTGTGGGCGTAATCCAAGCCAGCGGCGTCATACTCTTCCATGGTAAAAGCGCGGACCCGTTGTGGGCAAGCCGCCAGCATCACGGACGTCTCGTCCTCTGAGGCGTGGTTTAGCGCGGTTTGTCGCGCTACCGTGTCCAGCTTGCCCGCTTTCAGATCTCGATAGCCTTGGAGGATGGTTTCCCGGTCTTCGTCTGTAAGCCCCATCCAGTACGAATCCTCATCGAGTGTGATACCCAAGTCTCGCCGCCACGCTGGCAGCACATCCTTCAGTAATCCATGATTGCCGCCGTGACCGTTTACGACCAGAATCGTGCGAATGCCGTGGGTTTTCAGGCTCTCCGCGACGTCGAAGAGGTAGGCTCGCAGCGTTTCCTTGCGCAATGTCAGCGTTCCTTTACGCGCCATGTGGTACGGGGAATAGCCCACCGGACAAGGCGGGGCGACCGTGACTTGGGGGTAGAGTTGTAGTGCGGCCTGCTGGGAGATAAACGTGGACAGGACAATATCTAGGTCTAAGCTCAGGTGTTCGTTGTGCTGTTCGGTTGCGCCGATGGGGATGATGGCGGCTTTCAGGTTGCCGCTCTGTAGTGCTTGCCGAATCTCCTTGCGGGTACACTCTCCTAGCATGACTCTGGAGGGATTGACGTATCGGCTTTTTGCGTTTGCCATAATATTCCTTTGGAATCAAGGTCCTAGGTTGTCCTTCGAGAGAAAATACAGATCGGCCAGCCCTTCTTGCGGGCCAAACGCGCTAATCTGCGGTCTGGGTTGACGACGACGGGATGAGCGACCTCCGCCAGCAAGAAGCGGTCGTCGAAGGCGTTCCCGTAGGCCGCGGATTCGCGCAGGTCGAATCCATATGTGCGCGCCACTTCTTCCGATTGGCGGACCTTTTCAGACCCGGATACGCGCAGGCCGTCCAAGGCACCCGTCAAGCGTCCCTGCTTGCAGGCTAGCTTGGTGCCAACGACGAAATCCAGATCGAGAAGATCCTTCAGGGGTGCGATCAGGAGCTGCGGCGCTCCCGACACGATGCCGAGACAATCGCCAGCGGCGCGATGTGTTTCTATTAGACGCTTGGCCTGATCTGGGATGTGGTGAGTTAGTTGCTGTTGACAGAAGGTCTCGGCCGTTTCCGCGAGTAGATCCATATTGACGCCGCCGAAGTAGGTCTTGTTGGATTGGACGCCTCGGGTGGGGATGTGGACGATCCAAGACAGGAACGCGCGAATTGCCTCTGGGGTGGTCTGCTTGCCGGTCTGCAGCGCGAAGCGGATGAACTCTCTTTCGGCGCTGGTACCGGGTAGCAGCGTTCCGTCTAGATCGAATAGCGCGGCTTTCACGGGACTGGCTAATCGCGCAACACGCCGGGAAACATTTTGCGAAACAGAACGTCTTGGCTGTCCCATACTACCGGGATGCCCCGCACTAGGCACATCACCACCGTCAGCCAGACGATTGCTTCTCCGACCAGCGTTAGCAACTCCATGGACACTCCGATTGACCAACCGTACTCGGCTTGGCCGGACTGAATCAGCAGCACAGCTCCCAGATAGACAAACACGACGGCCTTGGTAAAGCCGTAGAGCGCCCGACTGAAGCGAGAGCTCACGAGCGCTTTCGCCCACCGGCTCTGCATCATCGTCTTACTGCCGAATGCGGTCTTGCCCGCGTCCACAAAGGCGAGCGTTCGCAGCCAGTCGATGAGGAAACTGCGGGCGACGACGATGGCCGCAGCCCAGAAGCTGGCCATGCCGATCGACGCAAAATAGACCCAGAACACGTTCTCGACGATGCGGTCCCCGGCAATGTCGAACATCGCGCCCAGATCGGATTCGATGCCGAGGCGACGGGCAATGATACCGTCGAGCGCGTCCATGTAGAGGGTGGCGATGGTCAGCAAAACCGCTATACCGCAGGCGATGGTGTTGACTTTGTACAACCCAATTACTAGGAACACTAGGAATATTCGGATCAACGTCACGAGATTCGCTTGCATGTTCATCTCCCTCTCAATAGAAAAATATAGGCTGGCGATAGGATCTCATTATAATATGAAACAAAAAGTAACAGGTGCCGATGAAAAACTACAGTGTTAGAATGATCCGCGAGCATATGGAAAACATTCCGCAATTCCCGATCCCCAAAGGGTTTGCCATGCGGAATTACCGGCCAGATGAAGGAGCTATCTGGACGCGGATTCAGCGAGCGGCAGAACCGTACTTCGACATTGACGACCAGCTTTTTACGCGCGAATTCAAACGCGATTTTGGGTCGCTGGAGGACCGAAGTTTTTATCTGACCACCGACGCTGGCGAAGAGATCGGGACCATTACGGCGTGGTGGCAGCCCGATTTAAACGGCCAGGATTGGGGCCAGATTCACTGGGTTGCGATTCTCCCGGATTATCAGGGACGCGGGCTTGCCAAGCCGATGATGTCCGTGGCGATGGCCTACCTCAAGCGATTCCACGAGCGCAGTTTTCTCGGAACCTCAAGCGGACGGATTCCCGCGATCAAAGTGTATCTCGATTTCGGATTTTACCCAGATCTTGAGAGAGAGAATAGCCAACAGGCTTGGGCAGAAGTCGCGTCCGTTTTGGAACATCCGGTTTTAAGGGCCTGTGGTTTTTAGCAAGGTCCCGTCAATTCAACCCCAGATCCGCGGCGATCACCTGCCACGCGTTGTAACCCGGCAGCCCGGTGATGTTCCCCGACGGGTGGCAGCACGCACCGCACAGGTATAGCCCCGTCAGATAGCCCCGGTAGTGGCCAGCACCCGGGAAAGGTCGGTTGTAGCCGACCTGACCGTGGCCGAGGGAGCCCACTAGTAGGTCGCCGTCGCGCATGTTTGGCAGCCGCTTGGGGATGTGGTGGACCGGGCGGATCAGGCTCTGGCGCACGACATCCCGCAGGTTTGGTGCGTAATCGGCCCAAGCGTCGAGCATGCGGCGGCCGTGGGCTGTGGCTTCTGCGTCCCAGTTATCGGCGTGGCCGCGCAGGCGGAAGGGCACCTTCTCCCACATGAAGGCGGTATGTGCATTGCCGGGTGCTTGGGTGGCGTCGAAGCGGCTGGGACAGGATCCCCACATCACCGTCGGCGGCAACTGACTCCGCTCGTGAGCCCGTACTATGTCGTCGAAGTCGGTCACTGACTGCAGGCCGAGGAGGACCATGAAGGCGTCGTCCAATTCGGGGTTGACCTCGGCCGCCGAGTAGAGCGGAGCTTCGTCGAGGTTGAGGTAGAGGCCGAACAGGGGTGCTAGCAGGTTGTAGCGGAACGCGGCGGCTTGGTCGCGCCAGGAAGTTGGCAAGTGCGCGGGATCAATTAGGTCGAGGAAGGTCTGTTGCGGGTTGAGGCCCGAGGCGATGAAGTGGCGGGCGTCGATTCGCTCTCCTGCGGTAGTGACGACTCCGGCGGCTCGGCCCGGCCCGCTGGCGACAGACTGTACCGTGATCTGCGCGAGTTCGACGTCGGTGCGCACTTCGCCACCGGCTTCGGTGATGGCGGCGACGAGGGCTTCGGCCAGCTGGGCCGAGCCGCCGACGCACATTTGCGCCTTGCCGCGGGCGGCCAACAGCGCTGGGATGTGGTGGCCGAAGCCGGGCGCGCGCGGGGCGACTTCGCGCAGGCCGTTGAAGAATAGGAGGCCAGCTTGTACCGCTGGGTTCTCGAATTCGCGCAGTACGAATTCGCGTGGCGAGTAGGTGCTTGTTTTTAGGAGCAGGCGGCCCTCGGCTGTGGCTTGCAAACGGCGTTGGCGTTCTGGAACCGGTAGCGGAGGTGACTGCGCCTCGGGTTCCAGAATTTGCGTCACGATGGGCAGGAACGCTTCGCGCCAGCGGCGCAAGGTATCGGCGTCCCGGCGGCTGAACTGGGCGAAGGAGTCGGCGGTGCGCTCGAAGTCCGTCCACCAGGTCAGGGAGCGTCCGTCTGGGAGCAGCATGGCCACGTTTAGATCGGGTTCGAGGTAGCGGGCACCGTGCCGCTCGAGTTCGAGTTCGGCGTACCACGGCATCCGGGTCACGCCTCGGTGGTAGAACGAGTGGGTGTTGTGCAGGAATCCGGAGCCGACCGGCCACTCTTCGGTGCGCAGTCCGCCGCCGGGCACGGCGTTTCGCTCTAGGCTAACGACGCGTAGGCCGGCTCGGCACAGGTAGGCCTGCAGGATCAGGCTGTTGTGGCCGGTTCCGAGAATGATGCCGTCGTACGTGGAGTCCGCCATGACGGGCAATCTAACGTCCGGTAGTTTAAAAGGGCAATTGCCATATTTATGTATATATCATACGCTTTTATGTATGAGAACGACGATTCAGTTGGATGACCAGTTGTTGTTAGAGGCCAAGCAGCACGCTGCGCAGACGGGCCGCACACTCAAGGCGGTGATTGAGGATGCGTTGCGCGAAGCCTTGGCGCGCACGGAGGACGCTCGGCCACAAACCCGCGTCCCTTTGAAAACTTTCAAAGGGCGAGGTGTGCAACCCGGCGTCGATTTGGACGATACTTCGTCCCTCCTCGACCTGATGGAGCGGGATGGTGGCCCTGCTTGACGGCAACGTCCTGCTTTACGCCGGTCGCGAGGAAATCCCCGATCACTTAGCTTACCGGGATTGGTTGGAAGACCTGATCCACAGTCCCCAGGCCTACGGTCTAACCGATCTCGTGGTGTCTAGCTTTCTCCGCATCGCCACCCACAGCCGCATTTTCGACCCGCCCAGCCCGCTGGACACGGCGCTGACTTTCGCAGACCAAATTCGCGATCGTCCCAATCGCGTAGCCATTGCGCCCGGTGCCCGCCACTGGGAGATTTTTACTCGGCTTTGTCGGCAGGTGCAGTGCAAAGGGAATCTGGTCCAGGACGCGTACTTGGCTGCTCTAGCCATTGAGTCAGGTAGCGAATGGATCACTACCGACCGCGACTTCAGTCGCTTTCCCGATCTGCGCTGGCGTCATCCGCTCGCCTAGACGCCCCGCTTGAGTTCTTCTTCGATGATGGCCGGGCCACCCGCTGGCCGGACTGGCGCACCCAGACGCCCTATTTCGTCATTCCGACTCGATGAAGCCCTAGCGAGTATTGAGGCCCCCAAAGCGGCAGACGATTTCGTAGAGCATCACTAACTAGTCGTCCTTTCTATTCGACTCTTATTCTTCCCATCCCACTATTTCTCGATACCTTGAAAGACAGCGAAACCAACTAGATCGTTTTTTTTTGACATTTTCCCTAACTACTAATATCAGTTCTTCTCTGCTGGCATCTTCTCCTGCTACATACGCTGGACTCCAACTTCCTTTAAACCGCATAGTGCATTCTCGGCAGCTAAGGGCCATATTCTCAAGCGTGTGATCACCGCCATCCGAGTCGGGAACGATATGGTCGAGTTGCCATGACAGGAAATTATCGACCGAAGCCAACGGCGGATTCCTTTTATTCGCTGTGGTCTCGTCAAGCTAAGTCCAGCTCCTCAGTCAAATCCTTTCGGCGCTCGCGTTCCCGTCGCGGCGGTAGCTGATGTGGATCTCCACGTTTCGCACTACAACCGGCGGTCGCAGACGCGGGTCGCGTTCGCGCAGGGCGATGCTGACGACGTGGACGCCCTTGCCGACCTGTGCCGGGACCAGCGGCCAGACGAGCCACGTGTTCTCGGACACATCCGCCGGATTCGCCACCTCCTCGGCCGCAGGGCTGCGACGCACTGGGTTCCCCAGTTGCTGACCGTCGAGCTCCACGACGACCCGGTCCTGGGGCGACAGGTGGTCGAGATCGATCTGTAGCTCCAGTGTCGCGTCCTCTGACACGTCCTCGTACACGCCGATGTGGAACCGCGGACCGCCTTCCACTAGGGTGCGCAGTAGATCGACGGGTACCTCGCCGCGCAGCCGGTCGTCTCGCTCGGCACCGTAGCGCAGCTCGCTCTGGTCGCGGATGTGGCGCTTGACCGCAGCGTACACCTTGGCCGTGTGCCGCAGGCTGTCGGGTGCGCCGAGGCTCTGCAGTAGCGGTCGGGCCGCGTGCACGTGGTTGTGCCAGTTGAACAGATGCACGCCCGTGGCGCCGCGCTCGTAGAAGCCGGTGGCCAGGCCGCGGAACCAAGCCTCTCGCCACTGCGCGGCGGGCAACAGGTGCCCGCGCCCCCACTCGCCGTGGCTGTCGAATCCAGGATACAACCGCACCTGGGTGCCTTGCATCATCTCCAAGTAGGCCTCCACCTCTACGCCCGGGTCGGTCCCCGAGTTTGCCCCGGTGACGACGATGTCGCACAGGCCCTCCTCGATCCAAGCCTCTAGGTCGTAGCCGACGCGCCGGTTCGTCTCCCGGGAGGCGCCGACGCGTACGATCACGTGGAAGGGCCGTCCGCGGCGCTGGGCGATCGCGTCGGTGAGGTGGCGCACGGCGCGCTGCAGGTCGGTGAGGGTGTAGCGCAGACGGTAGGCGTCCTCTTCGGGCAGGTGGAAGGCATGGCGCTGCCAGTCGAGCTCGACGCCGTCCCAGTCCGCTAGCTCGCAGGCCTCGGCGATGCGTTGCAGGGTGTACTCGCGGATCTCCGGCACCGCCATGTTCCAAGATGTCGCCGCCCAAGCCGGTGCCCCTTCGCCGAGCACCCACTCCGGGTGACTCTTGCGGAACGCCGTGAGATGGGGTCGCTCCGTCGCGGCCATCTCCTCCGGCCGCAGCGGCTTGACCCGGCGCTCGGCATCGGACCAGAAGTGGTTGTCGTTCATGCGCACCGAGGCGTACACGCCGAGCCCCATTTGGTGGCCGCGGCGCACGAGCTGGCCGTATAGGTCAACGTCGGCATCGAACATCGCCCGCAGGCTCTCGGCCCGGCGCATGTCGCGGACGGAGAAGTACCGGCGGCCCTCTGCTTCGCCGATCATCGGCAGCCGGTCCGAGGGCCAATGTGCCTCCTCGACCCCCACACACCATGCCAGGGCACCGACTTGGGTCCCCACTAAGGGCCCGTAGATCCGCTCCAGCAGATCCTCGACGGACATTGGGAACTCGGCGTGCTTCAGGTAGCCGCCGTCGTTGTTGAGGATGATCCCGTAGTCGGGTGCTGGCGGGCGCGGGTTAGCGTTTTCGGTGCTCATCGCACCGGTTCCGTGTCGATGGTCCCGAGGGGCACTTCGAGCAGGTCCTGCCCGAGGATCACCTGTCCGTCGAACACCTCTCCCACCTCGTGCAGCACGCGCTCCTGCACGCCGGGCGTCTCCAACTGCTCGGTCAGATGAACTAAGACCAACGTCTTCACGCCGGCGTCCCGCGCCGTGGCCGCTGCATCGAGGTGGCCGGAGCAACTACTGATCAGGCGTTCGTCGGTGACTGCGCCGTTGATGAAGTGGCACATGTGCAGCAGCATGTCCGCGCCTCGCGCTAGCTCGGTGAGGCGGTCCACTGGTGCCGTGTCGCCGCCGAACACGATGGTACTGTCGGGTGTGGTGAGGCGGTAAGCTAGGCAGGTGAGTTGCGGCTGCACGTGTACCACCTCGGCCACATCAACCTGCCAGCCGGGGGTCTCGATCCGGTCTCCGTGCCCGACCTCGCGGACTTGGGGATTGGGTCTCTCCCGTGGCATCACGCCGCCGCGCGCCTCGTACACGAAGTGGCTGCCCGGGTGCTCGATCCGGGCCGCTAGGTCTGGGCCGAAGGCTCCATCGGCGGAGAACAACTGGTGCGACATGTGCGCTGTCGGTGCCGGGCCGTACACCCGCAGTTCCGAGATCTGGCCGACGCCTTGGTCCCAGCGCGTCAGCACCAAGTAGGCGAAGTCAACGCAGTGGTCGTAGTGCAGGTGGGTCAGGAACAGGTGGTCGATTGAGGGCAGAGCGAGGCCGGCTTCGAGCATGCGTCGCACCGATCCTGGGCCGCAGTCGAAGATTAGGGTCTCGTCTCCCGTCTGGACGAGATAGCTGGAGCCGCCGCGATGGGCTAGCGGGGCGGGCGTGCCAGTGCAGAGGAGTTGGAGTCGCGTCATGTTTCCTCAGTCGCCGGTCCTCGGCGGCCAGGTGGCGAAGTACTCGGGTGCCCAGCGTCTGGCGAGGTGGTAGTTGCGTTTGTGATAGGACCCGGCGGGTGGTGCCTTCTCAGCTTCGATCCAAGCTTCGGCACCGGCTAGCTGGGGAAACTCTAAGATCCCGAGGAACTCGCCTTCGGTGTTGGTCCCGAGGAGGCGGAAGACCTCCCCGTGGATGAGGTCGTGGTTTTGGGCGACCTCTTGCAGTCGTTGCTGGCGATCCTCGTCGCCGCGCGTCTGGGGGTCAACTTGGTCGGAGCCGCGACGCCAGCCGCCGAAGGCGAGTACGACGATAGAGGAGGGATCAACGGCTAGGGGTGGGATTACGTGCGGGTCCGCGTCGGGGGCTACGGGAGGCTCGGGCTTGCGGGGTAGCCAAGCTAGGCTCTCTGGTTGCCAGCGGCGGGCGAGGGAGTAGTCGTAGAAGCCGTAGTGTCCGTACGGAGGTTCTGTCTCAGCCGCCATCCAGGCCTCGGCACCGGCTAGGTCTGGGAATTCGATGGTCCAGAATCGCTCCCAACTGTTTTGGGGTGCCAGCAGGCGGTACCCGTGGATGCCGATCAGGCCGTGGTGCTCGGAGACGGACAGCATCAGGTCCACGTGCAGGCGCTCGTAGTCGTGCCGCTGCGCCTCGTCGAGTTGATGCCACTGAGGTAAGCGTCCGCCCCGGAACAGAATGACGACGCTGTCGGATTGCGCTGAACCGGTCATGCATGTCCTCCTATTGGATTACGACACCTCGCCAATCAGCCTGCGGATGTTGGCGTAGTTCGTCTGCATGGCTTCGAGCCGTGAGCCGCTTGCCGGTAGGAAATGGGTGGCAATCGACAGGACGACGTCGCAGCGATTGTCGCGTAGGTTGCGCAGGATCGTCGGGTAATCGACGTGGCCGTCGCCGATGGGCGTGTACTCGAATTCGAGCGTGGGGCCGTTTATGGTGCGGAGGTCCTTGGCGTGGACGCCGTGCAGGTAGGGGCGCAGGTTTTCGAATCCCGCGGTGGCATTATCGATTTCGCCGCAGTTGTAGTTGTCCGCCGGACACCAGAGCACCTTGAACCGCCGCGAGCCTACGGCTTCGACGATGCGGCGGAAGTTGCGGCTGGTGTTGCCGTAGTTCCACTGCATCATCAGGAAGGCGATATCGACGTCGTATTGCTCGGCGAGGTCGGCGAACATGGAGAATGCTTCGACGAGCTTTGCCATGTCGCCGTCGGAGATGATGCCGCCGCGCGTTGCCCAGCGCATGGGCCAAGTGGGCTTGCCGCCGGTGTACTCGGCCGGCCAAGCGAAGCTGCTGCAGCCAACCGCGCCGATCCCCAGACGGGCTGAAACTTCCATCGACCGTTCCAGCTTGGTAAAATGATCCTTGAATTGGGCGTGTTCGAGCATCTTGCCCGGTTCAAGCTCGGCGAGATGCACCGTCTTGAACAACCCAGCGCCGTCGAGCAGGAAAAATTCGAGACCGTGTGCGGCGACCTGCTCGGCGGCTTGGTCTATCTCGGCGTCGGCAAGCTCGTAGAAGCTGCGATTGTCGGAGTGGGTGCCGCACCAGATGTAGTGCGCGCCGAGATCGCGCGCCGTGGCCAGCGATTGCTCGAATGGCTGCTGCAGTTCTCCGAGGTACATCCCCATTTTGAATTCGTAGTGGTCGCTCATGATTTTCCTATCCCCGCGAAGGCTCGGGCATCTCGGCCCGCGCCTTCGCCGCTAGTTCTTTGAGGTGGCCGTCGTTGGCCATGCGCTGTTCGAGATGCACCATGCGGCGTTTGCTCGCCGTGGCGATCATGGTCTCGCTGTACGCGCGCTCTGCCCAGAAGCGGGCCAGCCCGGCGATGTCCTGTTTGACGAGGTCGATCTGATCGTCGGGTACGCGCACCATGCAGTTGATGGTGAACATGCGGCGGCGGCCATCGCCCCCGAAGGCCGCGTGTTTGAGGTTGTGCTGGAAGACGACGACGTCTCCGGGGACGATCTCCAGCGCGACGGCTGGGACTTGGTCGCCGGAGATGCCCCACTGCTCCTGCGATTGGCGCGCGTTTGCTTCGAGTGCATCGGCGTATTGATCGCGGAGTCGGTGGCTGCCTGGGATCACGCGCAGGCAGCCGGTGTCGCGGGTCAGGTGGTCGAGGTAGAAGGCGATCTTGACGTGGCGCACTTCCTTCTGGTAGCCGTCGGAGTGCCACTGGGTGTCGCCGGCGTAGTAGTTGCCGTCGGAACTGCTATAGTTGAAGTCGTCGCCGAGCAGGCTGGCGAGCAAGCCCTCGATGCGCGGATCGTCGAGCAGGGCGCACAGGCGTTCGTGTTGATCGATGAAGGGCACGATGCAGGAGCGCCGTTCGCCGTCGTGCGGTTGGCCGTCGTGGCCGCCGCCGCGCTCGGCCCAAACCTGCTCAAAGGCGTCGATGATCTCGTCGATACAGTCGGCCATCAAGCCCGGCAGCGCGAGGTAGCCGAAGGTGTCGAAGAAGTTGAGTTGCTGTTGGTTGAGGCGGATCATGGCGGTTCTCCTGGAGAGCTTGACGGAGGGTGGGGGAGGCGATACATTGGCGGCGCTTTGGACGCCGTGTTCAATCTAATAAGGTGCCTGTCCTTACTCAATGGCTGTATAAATGCCTCTCGCTGATTGAGGATACTGACAGACAGAGGGTAGCGATGAAAATTGTTGACGTAGGTGCTGTGCTGCTGCAACCGATGCCGTGGGTGCTGGTGAAGGTGCGCACTGACGAAGGGATCACCGGCATTGGCGAGGCCTATCACGGGGCCGGCGTCCACCACATTGCCGTGGACGAACGCCTCACCCAACGCGCCCTCATCGGCCAAGACCCGCGCAACGTCGATAAGCTCTTCCGCGATATGAAAAGCTCGATGTCGGCGTCGGGGTACTACCAAGGCGCGGTGATGAGCGCGATTAGCGGCATTGAGATGGCGCTGTGGGACATCACCGGGCAGGCGACTGGCGTGCCGATCTGGCAGTTGCTGGGCGGCGCGTACCGCGACTCGATTCGCGTGTACAACGACTGCCACGCCGGCGAGGAGGACGACAATCCCGAATCTTGGGTAGCCAAGGCCAAGGAAGTGGAAGCCCGAGGCTTTGACGCCATCAAGTTCGACATTGACCCGCGTCCCGACCGGCGCGACCACTACAATCGTACTATGAGCAACAGCGACATTGCCTTCCACATTGAAGTGGTCACAGCGCTCCGCGAGGCGCTGCATCCCAACACGGATTTGCTCATCGACGCCCACTGGGCGTACGCTCCGCACGACATCCTCAAGGTTGCTTACGCTTTTGAAGCGCTGAATTTGATGTGGTTGGAAGATCCAATTCCGGCTGAAAACGTCGCTGCGCTCAAGGAAGTGAAGGCTGCGACGCGCACGCCGATCTGCACCGGCGAAAACCTGTACACGCGACACGGGTTCCGAGAACTGGTCGAGACGCAAGCGACGGATATTATCTCGCCCGATCTGGCCAAGGCCGGCGGCTTGTCTGAGGGTCGGCGCATCGCCGATCTGGCCGACATTTATTACATCCCGATTTCGCCGCACAACATCTGTAGCCCGATTGGCACGGTGGCCATGTGCCACACGTGCGCTGCTTCGCCCAACTTTCAGGTGTTGGAGTTCCACCATCTCGACAACGAGTTGTGGAACAGCCTCACGGTGGAGCGCGATCTTATCGTCAACGGGCATATTCCCTTGCCGCAGGCTCCGGGGCTTGGAGTCACACTCGACGAGGAAGTGGCTCGCAGCGCGGTGCGCGAGGACCTCGGCTTCTTCGACGCGGAGTGAGTTGACTTGTCGCTTAACTACGTCTTTCGCCGCTTTGGGGTGTTCCTGCTGATCGTGTGGGCAGGGGCTACCATCAACTTTTTGATGCCTCGGATGGCTCCGGTGAATCCCATCCGCGAGCGTTTGTTGCAGGCGGTGTCCTTCGGCGGCGCGGGCAAGACCGACATGGAGGCGGTGGTGGCCACGTACGAGGCCCGCTTCGGTCTCGACCAGCCTCTGTGGAAGCAGTACCTGCGCTACTTAGGCGATGTGGCGCGCCTCGACTTTGGGGTTTCCATTGCCAATTTTCCGAGCCGCGCTTCTGACATTATAATGCGCGCCTTGCCGTGGACGCTCGGGCTGTTGACGACGGCGACGCTGATCGCCTTTGCCCTCGGTACGGTACTCGGTGCGCTGCTGGCTTGGCCGCGATCACCCGGTGCCCTGCACTACTTTGCCGCGCCGTTCTTGGCGCTGTCGGCGATTCCTTATTACTTGCTCGGCTTGGTTCTTGTGTTCTTGCTGGGCTTCACCTTGCGTGCCTTTCCACTCGGCGGCGGTTTTACCTTGGGAACGCTGCCTGGGCCGACCTTGGCTTTTGTTATAGACGTGATCTATCACTCCATCGTCCCCGCTCTGTCGATCGTGCTGTCGTCGGTGGGGTTTTGGGCTTTGTCGATGCGCGGTATGATGGTCACCGTCCAGGGCGAGGACTACGTCAACTACGCCGAGGCCCGGGGTCTGAAGAGCCGCGAGATTTTCTTCCGCTATGCCCTGCGCAACGCGCTGTTGCCGCAGACTACGGCTCTGGCGCTGGCGATGGGATACGTGGTGTCTGGGGCCGTGCTGGTGGAGGTGGTGTTTGCGTACCCAGGCGTGGGCACGGTGCTGTACCGCGCCGTGCAGACTTTTGACTACTTTGTCATTTATGGCGTCGTGCTCATGGTCATCCTCGCCATCGCCGTGGTGACGTTGATCCTCGACTTGGTTTACCCGCTCCTCGATCCGCGTATTGCCTACCGCAGATGACGCTCTCCTCGATTTCTGCGGTGGCGCGACGCCATCCTCAGCTTACGGCTGGTTTAATTGTCGTCTTCGTGGTACTCGCCTTTGGTCCTGTAGGAACCCTGTTCGTCGATACGGATCTGGCCCGCGTTGGCTCGGCGGAACCGAATCTGTCGCCGTCGTTGGAGCATCTGTTGGGCACTGACGCGGCGGGGCGGGATTTGCTCGCGGTGATGGTGGCAGGTACGCCGCTTACGCTTAGAATCGGCTTCCTCGCCGGTGCCGTGGGACTTGGTATCGGCATCATTCTTGGCTTCTTAGCTGGGTACTTCGGCGGCTTGGTGGACACCTTGATTCGGGGTGCTGCCGATGTGCTGCTGACTGTGCCCGGCTTGCTGTTCCTCGTGGTGCTGGCCACTTCGCTGCGCACGGCTGTTACGGTCGATATGATGGCTCTCGTGGTGGCCTCGCTGGCGTGGATGCTGCCGACGCGCACGATTCGCTCGCAGGTGCTGTCGATGCGCGAGCGAGCGTACGTGCAGGTGGCGCGACTTTCCGGCATGAGGGGCTTGGAGATCATCGCCCGCGAACTGCTGCCGAATCTGCTGCCCTATCTGGCGGCCAGCTTTGTCAGCGCCGTGGGTGCCGCGGTGTTGGCGTCGATCGGACTGGAAGCGCTGGGCTTGGGGCCGCAGAACGAGCCTACGCTTGGGATGACTATTTACTGGGCTTTGTACTACACTTCGCTGCTGCGGGGAATGTGGTGGTGGTGGGCACCGCCGATAATGATGATCGTGCTGATTTTCATCGGCTTGTTCCTCGTTTCCATGGGGTTGGATCGCATTGCCAATCCGCGCATATGGAAGGTCTCGTCGTGAGCCGCGTCGTGCTGCGGGTGCAGGACCTACGCGTTCACTATCACACTCCGAGGGGACCGGTGCGTGCCGTAGAGGGCGTCGGCTTTGAGTTGCGGTCGGGGGAGCGGCTGGGCTTGGTGGGCGAGTCTGGCTCGGGCAAATCCACGACGGCGATGGCCCTGATGCAGCTAATCCGGCCGCCCGGGCGGATTGAAGGGGGGCGGGTCGAGCTCGACGAGTTGGAGTTGCTGTTGCTGGCTGAGGAGGAGATGCGGGGCGTGCGCTTTTCGCGCATCTCTTTGATTCCCCAGGGCGTGATGAACTCGCTCAATCCGGTGATGCGCGTGGGTGCGCAGATTGCCGACACGATTGAGGCGCACGAGGAGCGGCCGGACCGCGAGGCTCTGCAGGAGCGAGTAAGAAGTCTGTTGGCGCTGGTTGAACTGGATCCGGCGACGGCGCGCATGTACCCCCACGAGCTCAGCGGCGGTATGAAGCAGCGCGTGGGCATGGCCATTGCCGTGGCCTTGCGTCCACAGGTGATTATCGCCGACGAACCGACTAGCGCCTTGGACGTGGTCGTGCAGAAGCGGGTGATGGACACTTTGTTCCGCGTACAGGAGGAACTCGACGCCGCGGTGATTTTGGTGGGCCACGACATGGGACTGATGGCTCAATGCGTGGACCGCATCGGCGTGATGTACGCCGGCCGGCTGGTCGAACTGGGACCGGTGCAGAGCCTGCTCGAAGAGCCGCTGCATCCGTACACGCGTCTGCTGGTAGAAAGTCTGCCGTCGCTGGAACGCAAGGGCGTGTTTCGCGGCATTCCCGGACTGCCGCCTTCATTGCTGGAGCCGCCGCCGGGGTGTCCCTTTCATCCGCGCTGTCCGCAGGTGATGGACTGCTGCTCGGATCGCGTGCCGGAGTTGGCAGTGGTGGCTGCTGAGCGCCGGGCGGCCTGTCACCTGCACGCCGAGGTCTCGTGAGTACGCCGCTGTTAGAAGCGCGGGGCGCGAGCCGAGCTTTTGGCGGCGGTGTGTTCGACCGGCAGCAGTTCGTCGCGGTCGCCGATGCCTCGCTGGTGATCCCGGAGGACGATCCAGTGGTGGTGGCTATTGCCGGGGAAAGCGGCAGCGGCAAGACCACTTTGGCGCGCCTGCTGCTGGGCATCCTGCCTCCGACTGGCGGATCGGTGCGCTACCAAGGCACGGAACTGCGCGATCTCGACACCAAGATGAGACAGACCTTCCGCCGGCAGGTGCAGGCCGTGTTTCAGGATCCCTTTGAGGTGTTCAATCCGTTCTACCGGGTGGATCATTCCCTGACGGTGCCGGTCGCCAAGTTCTTCCCGGAGCTGTCGCGCAGCGAGCGGCGGCAGCGGATTGAGGAGGGGCTGCAAGCGGTCGGTCTGCGTCCGGAAGAGACCCTCGGGCGTTATCCCCATCAGCTAAGCGGCGGTCAGCGTCAGCGCATCATGGTGGCGCGGGCGTTGCTGCTCGACCCGCGCGTGATTGTGGCCGACGAGCCCGTGTCGATGGTGGACGCCTCGTTGCGTGCTACCATCTTGGAGACCTTGTCCCGCATCCATCGAGAGCGCGGCATTAGTCTTGTGTACATCACGCATGATCTGACTACGGCGTACCAACTGAGCCACACCATTCTCGTCATGTACCAAGGTGCAGTGGTCGAGGTGGGTGAAGTGGAGCAGGTCATCAAGGCACCGAAACATCCCTACACGCAGCTACTGGTGAGTTCTATTCCGCTGCCGGATGCAAAGCGCCGCTGGGGCGAAGGCACTGTTGAGGTTACGCATAGCGGGCCGACAGTGGAAGAGGACGTAGAGATTCCGAGCGCTACTGGCGGCTGCGCTTTTGCCGAGCGCTGTCCTCACGTCATGCCGCGCTGTCGGCAGCAGCGTCCGCCGTTGGTGCAGACTGATGCTGGCCGCGCTGCGGCTTGCTATCTGTACGAGGACGCTGCGGTGCTGTCGGAAGAGCAGGTCGCCGGTTTGTCCTACGGGGGGAGGTGAACGATGGGGAGAATGGGCTGGAGGCATTTGATTTCGTCCGTAGGGACGACCGGCCGGTCGTCCCTACATCGCCTGTTGGTTGGGTCGCCCCTGTATGCCATCCTTGTGGCGTGTGCAATTTTGGCTAGCTGCGGGCCGGCTGTGGTGCTGGACGACGTCCCTCGGGACCGCACCATGATCTTGATGAACGGCGGGCCGAACCAGTATTCCCTATTCGACAATCAGAATCCCTACATCCCTGGCTCCGATCAGGGATTCCATATGGGCACGCTGCCAGCGGTGTTTGAGCCGCTGATTATGTATAACGTGCTCACTGGGGAATACGAGAATTGGCTGGCCGAGAGTTGGGAGTACAACGACAGCTTTACTGCGCTCACTGTGAAAATCCGCGAGGGCATTGAATGGGCGGACGGCGTCCCCTTCACGGCGCGCGACGTGGCTTTCACCTTCGATATGCTGCGCGATCACGCCTCGTCCATGGTGCATCTGGCCGACCTACCCGAGTTCTTCGATTCCATCGAGGTTGTTGACGACCACACCGTGCGGCTGGTACTCAAAAAGGCGGGGCCGGCGTTTTGGGCGACTACGCTGAGCAGCAACCACGGCATCTTCGTCTTACCCGAGCATATATGGAAAGATCAAGATCCCCTAGAGTTTACTTTTCACGACATCGACGGCGGCTTGCCTTTGGGCACAGGGCCCTATCGTCTAGTCTATGCTTCGCCATACCAGAAGATCTACGATTTGCGCGAGGACTGGTGGGGGGCTAAGAAGGGGTTTAAGCGCCTGCCGAGAATTCAGCGAATCATCTACGTGCCGCAGCAGGAGGAGAGTCAGGCCGCGCAACTGCTGCTGACTGATCAGCTCGACATGGCACCTATCATGCAGGTGCTCACGCTCGAAAGCGTGTTAGAGCGCAATGCGCGGGTCGTGACCTTCGCCGATCGGCAGCCGCCCTATGGCTACTTGGACTGGTGTCCGATTGACCTCAACATGAACTGCTCGGAACCGCCGTTTGACGATCCGCAGATGCGCCGGGCGATCAGCATGGCCATCGACCGGGAAAAACTCGTCCAGCTAGCCGAGTCGGGGGCGGGCGTGGTGGCGCTGCATCCCTTCACGCCCTACGAATGGTTTGCGCCTTTTGACGAGGTTCTGCAGGAGATTCTTGCGCGGCACGGGTACGACACCAAGCCGCATTTGGAAGAGGTGGACCGGATCATGGAGGGGAAAGGCTATCGCAAGGACGAGGAGGGCTTGTGGGTCAACCCGGAGGGCGAGCGCGTCGAGATTGCCATGTACGTGCCGCAGTGGCTGCGGGCTTACGGTCCGCCGCTGACGCAACAACTGCGCGACGCTGGTTTTGATGCGAATTTTGACACCTCGCCCGGTTTGACCTCGCTCGTGCAGACGGGGGAGCAGACGGTTTCCCTCGGCTGCAAGGGGCCGAGTGGGGTGCGCGGAATGGACCCCTATCTGATGCTGTCTTATTACACCTCGCAGTACTTCCGGCCCACGGGGCAGCCGGCGCCGCTGTGGTCAACTATCTCGCGCTGGCGCAACGAGGAGTTCGACCGCATTGTCGAGCGCATCGCGCCCCTACAGGTCGGCGATGAGGAACTGTTGGAATTATTCGGCGAGGCGATGGAGATCTGGGTGGGGGAGTTGCCCGACATTTTTCTGGCGCAGCTCATTATCCGCTATCCTTGCAACACTACCCGCTGGACCGGCTGGCCGAGTCAGCAAGATCCCTACGGCTTTCCACACTCTTGGCAGTGGGAATTGTTGAAAACCTTCATCCGGCTGGAGCCTGTCGGTAATGGGGCAATGGCTCAAGACGAGGGATAAGCTATGGACGCTTCGAGTACTGCGACTGAGTTGGTGGGAATAGGCGGCGATGTTCGGTTGTTGCTGAATGGCGAGTGGGAGTTTGCCGCAGGTCCCGACGGTGACCCGCCGACCGACGGCTGGGAGCGCGTGCGCGTGCCGCATCGCTCGCGCGAGTTTGAAGACGACCCGCCCGAGTCTGGTTGGTACCGCACGGAGCTATGCCTGCCCGATGGCTGGGATGTAGACGGGCGCATTGTGCTCGATTTAGGGAGAGTCCGTCACTTTGGGCGCATTTATCTCGACGGCGAGGTGATCGGCGAGCACTATGGCATGCGCTTGCCTTGGCGCATTGACCTGACCGATAGCATTCGTCCGGGGTGCGATTACCGGCTGGACGTGTTTACTCACAACTGCAGCGGTCGCTATGCGCATCCCGACGCCTCGCAGTTGAGCGAAGAGGCGGAAAAAGCCCTCGACACTCGCTTCTGGTACACGAGCGCTGCTACCGTTGGCATGGAGTCGGATGTGTGGCTGAGTTGGGAGTCGCGGGTCCGGGTTGAAGATGTGCAGATAGTCACGTCGGTGCGACAGCGAGAAATCCGCGTTGGGTTGACCGTTCGCAATGATGCCGAGGAAGCGTTTCACGGCGACATTCGCCTGCGGGTACGCCGCGCAGGTGAGATCGAGTTGGAACTCGCAGGCTGCGAGCTCGATTTGGCACCGGGGGAGAGCCGTCGTCTAGATACCGCAGCGCCTTGGCGCGATGCCGTGCTGTGGGGCCGTCCGCCGTATGGCGAGCCGGTGCTGTACTTTCTCGAGAGTTCGCTGCACTCGGCAGGTGGTGCTGTGCATACTGCTGTGACTCGCTTTGGTTTCCGCGAGATCTGGGCCGAGGGGGATCGGCTGTTGCTCAACGGCATACAGCTAATGCCTTGGGGCGACCACACGGTGCCGTACGTGTACGAGCGCCAGTGGCTGACGCGGAAGTTTGTCGATCTGGCCGACGCCAATGTCAGCATTGTCGAGCACCACCGCTACGATCCGCCGCCGGTGTTTTACGACGTGGCCGACGAGCTTGGCGTGTTCGTGGTGGGTGCCAATTTCTGCGTTGGTACGGGACAGGTGTACACGCCGGAGATGGACGTGCGGGAGAAGGCGTTGGTAAGGGGGTACCAGCTAGCGGTGGCCGACTACTGGATTCGCTCGGTCCGCAATCATCCGTCGATTCTGTTCTGGGATATCACGGACGCGAGGGAGCCCGAATACTGCGTGCCCCTACTGCGCAAGGTGAAGGAACTCGACGACAGTCGCATTGCCGAAGTCACCTTCGATCCGTCGGTGGCCACGGACGAGCTGATTGAACTGATTGATTGCTACCGGCTGTTCAGCGGCTTGGAGAACATTGAGGCGAGCATTGATACGATTCGTAACGGCCTCCCGGTAAAACCGATCCGGGTCGGTGAGGCGGGCATCTTCGACAGGGGCTCTTGGGGAGAGCAGGAGGAGCCGCCGCTGGGGGAAGGCTGGTGGGAATTTTTGACCTCAATGCCGGAGCGCAACATCCACGGGCTACAGACGTTTTTCCTCGCCGACATGGACTACCGAGGCTTCACCGATCACGTACCGGGGATGCTGGCTGGACCGCTCGACGTGAAGGTCTCGTGGCCGTCGCAGTCGGGAGCGGACGCTCGCATTGATCCTTTCGGCGTGGGGACACCGGCGGCGTGGGGCAAGCATCGGTTGTGTCTCAACTGGTGCGATCCTCAGCAGCCGGTCTCGTGCCCAACGGCAACGACGGTTTGGTCACAGGAGTTGTTCCGCCGGCTCGCCGGGCGGGATGTGGGACCGCTGGCGCACGAGCGATTACCGGAGGTGCTGGTGTGGGTGATGAGAGACGGACAACCGGTTGCCCGTGCCTGTGTTTTCGTGATTCCGCTGGCTGGGCAAGCGGTTCTGCCCTATGCGGTGCGGGCCGATCTGGCGGGCACGGCGTGGTTTGTGTTGCCCGAAGCGGGTGCGTACCGCTTTACTTGTCAGGGTGCAAGCGTGGACGTCGAGAGTCAGCCGCAGCCGATCCGCGCGCCGGGTGGGTACGACCATGTCCAAGCGGTGACGCTGCGTTTGTCTTAGGTCCTGATGTTACGCAGTAGGGGCGACTCTAAGAGTCGCCCCTACAAAAGACAACGGGCGAGACAGCAAGCGGCAGACGTTCCATAAGGCTGCGTAACATCAGATCCTTTAATTCGGAGAATGATATGCCAGACACTCGTCCCAATATCCTGCTCATCATGACCGACCAGCAGCGCGGCGACTGCATGGGGCTCGATCCCCACAGTCCCTCGTGTCTGCAAACGCCCAACTTAGACTGGCTGGCCCGCACGGGTACGCACTTTCATCACGGCTACTCCGAATGCCCCAGTTGCATTCCCGCTCGCCGCAGCTTGATGACTGGCACGGCACCCGCGGCTAATGGAGCCGTTGGCTTCAAAAGCGCTCCGTGGGACCCGCCACACACCTTGGCCGGTGAGCTGTCCAAGGCAGGTTATCAAACGGAGATGATCGGCAAACTCCACCTAACTCCCCATCGCAAGCGCTACGGCTTTGACCACATGCAACTGGCCGATGGCACCCGGGGTGCTGACAACGACTACGTCGAATGGCTGCGGCAATACCACGGCCGCAATGAAGTAGATCCCGGCATGGCCCACGGCATTTCCGCCAACGGCTGGGTTGGTCGCCCGCACCATTTGCCCGAAGAACAGATGCATACCTTTTGGTGCGTTGATCGGGCGATGGACTTTTTGCGCAAACGCGATCCTGCGGCACCGTTTTTTCTCAATGTTTCCTTTATCGATCCCCATCCTCCGCTCACGCCACCCGCCCCTTATTACGACCGCTATATTGATCGCAGTCTGCCCGAGCCATTCGTCGGCGATTGGGCGCCTGCATTCGATGGTCCCGAAAAAGGTCTCAACCCCAATGCGTGGGAAATTCGTCTCAACGAACACGATATGCGCTGTTGTCGCGCCGCTTATTACGGCATGATCAATTTTATAGACGATCAGATCGGCCGCCTCATCCAGTTTACGGGTGGTCTCAACAACTGCTTAGTCATCTTCACCTCCGACCACGGCGAAATGCTGGGCGACCACAATCTCTTTCGCAAAACCTGGCCCTATGAAGCGTCGGCCCGAGTTCCATTTTTTATGCGTGCGCCAAAAAATTGGGACTATCCCGAAGAAGTCATCAGCAACAGGCCCGTCGGCATCCAGGACATCATGCCCACCATCCTCAATGCGGCTGGCATCGACATTCCCGATACCTGTACGGGCAAAAGCCTCCTGCCCGTCATGCAGGGCGATGCCGACGGCGTCCGGGAATCTCTCCACGGCGAACACGCCGGCTGTTACGCCCGCGACCACGGAAACCATTTTGTTACGGATGGGCATAGCAAGTACATCTGGTATTCGCAGACGGGTCAGGAGCATCTTTTTGACTTGGATGAAGATCCCCAGGAAATGCGCGATCTGTCTCGTGAGTCCGACGCTGAAATTAAGATGCAGCCTTGGAGAGATCGCCTCAGCGAATTCCTCAAAGACCGTCCGGAAGGTTTTGTCGATGGCAAGCGCTTAATTCCCGGTCGGCCCCATGACGCGCTCCTGCCAGACTACGATCCAGAAGCGACGTATCCCTATCTATGAGCTAAGCGACAGTTAAAATCCCACCCCTTATCAAAACGCCGGAGGAGACCATGACTACGTATCGCGCCGCCGTTATCGGCTTGGGCCGCATGGGCAGCACGTTCGACGATGAAATGACCGAGGGAGGCTCCATTTTTCTGCCCTATTGCCACGCCCCCTCGTACTGCGCTTCGCCTCATACGGAACTAGTGGCCGGAGCCGATCCGCACGACGAACAACGCGCCATTTTCGGCGACCGCTGGGGTCTGGAGCAAGACCATCTCTACAGCGACTATCGCCAAATGCTGGAGCGGGAAAACCTCGACGTGGTCAGCGTCTGCACTACGGCCCGCATTCGCTCGCAGATCGTCGAGGACTGCGCTCGTGCCGGTGTCAAGGCCGTATGGGCCGAAAAGCCGATTGCTCTGACCTTGGCTGAAGCCGATGCCATGGTGGAGGTCTGCCGTCAACACGGAACGGCCTTGGCTATTAACTGCGCCCGCCGCTGGAATCCGTTCTTCAGTCAGGCCCGCAGTCTCATCGACAAAGGCGAGCTAGGGCAAATCCTCCAAGTCACCGGCTACGCCCAGTGCGGCTTGTCGCACAACGGCAGCCACCTCATCGACGTTGTGCGCTACATGGCCGGGGGGCAGGTCGAGTGGGTTTTTGGCGAAATGGAATCGGACGCCGCAGCCGAGGGCGAGACCGACCCGCAGGGCAACGGCTACCTCGTCTTTGACAATGGAGTGCGCGCTTTTATCCGCGCCACGCCTACTGGAGTCGCGGCTTGGGAAATCGACGTTATTGGCACGGAGGGCCGCATCCGATCCATAGCCAATTGCACCCAAATGGAGTACATCCGCACGGCTCCGGGCGGCAACCGGGGACGCGGCGTGCCCGCATACGTGCCCTTTCCCTATCCGACGAACATACAGGGCATGGGGCTGACCATTGTAGAGGATCTGATTCAGGCCATTGAGACGGGATCGGATCCGCGCTGTTCGGGCGACGATGGCCGGGCCGCCCTTGAAGTGGCGATTGCTCTGCGTCAGTCGCACCGCGACGGTTTGGTCCGCGTGGATTTGCCGATAGCGGATCGCTCGCTGGGTATTCTTTCCTCGGAGATTGCCCAAGACGACACCCCGGCGCGGGTGCGGCGGTTGCAGGCTTCTTGAGTGTGCGGGGGTCGGCCCCTCCGCTACCTTCATATCGCCACTTGTTCTTCTTTTCCGAGGCGGATAAAGCCTTGGGGATCGACCAGATTCTGATAGGCAGTCTTGAGCCAGTCGTCGCTGCGCGCCACTGTGGCCACTCGCACCTCACCGACTTGGCCATGGAACTGGGCTGAGCCGTTGGCTAATCTGCCGATGGTTATCGGTGCCTGATTGTCCTGCAGGGAACCCGCGCCCGAGCGTTCGGCCACTAGGCGGCCGTCGACCCACAGCTTGAGGGTACGGCCGTTGTATACGCCGGCCACGTGGTGCCAGCCTGGGGTGAGGGCTTGGTGGGCGGCTATGCTGCGCGGTCCTTTAGTGGTGTTGATCAAGAAGCTGGGGCCGGGCACAGCGGCGCACAATCCGCCATTGTGTCCGTAGTCGCTGTAGCGCAGGCTGAACGAGGCGTTGGAGCCGGCGGTATCGTAGCGCAGCACCCGACCGTGGTAGGCATCGCCCTCCCCGTCGTACAGTGGTGCCCCGTAAAAGTAGCGGCCATCAAAGGCCCCGGCGTTGTAACCCACTGTTTTCAAGCCGTCGGTGGTGCTGGCGTCGTGGGCTGTCCAGCTTTGGGGATTGCCGAAGGCCCCCCGCGTATCGTAGCGCAGAAAATTGGCGTGATACGTGCTTTTGTCTTCTCCTGCGGGCACGGTCCGCGTCCAGGGCACGAAATAGACGTAGCAACCATCGAAGAAACCACCGTCGAAGCCGCCGGTATCCAAACCCGAGGTGTTGGCGGCGTCAAAGGTCTCCCAACTGGCGTCGTCGGTAAAATCACTCTGCGTGTCGTAGCGGATCATATGGCTGTGGCTGTAGGCGCAGAAGTAGAGGTAGCGACCGTCGAAGACCGCGCCGACATTCATCTGCATGTTCAACGGCCGAGCATCGTACGTGCGCCAGCTAGCCGGGTCGGCAAAATCGCCTTTGGTATCGTATTGCACGGCCACGCCGTTGATCAGCGGTACAAAGTAGATATAGCGGCCGTCAAAGGCCCCCCCATCGAAGCACACGGTCTCCTCCGAGAGTTCTTCCGTGTCGAAGACCCGATAGGTGGCCGGATCTGTGAAGTCGGCCTGCGTATCCATGCGCAGCACCTTGCCGCTGAGTTTACTCTCGGTCAAGGGGCCCTCCGACGCCCCGTCGTATCCCGGGCAGAAGTAGAGGTAGCGGCCGTCGCAGGCGACTCCTTGGTGCGAATGCGGCAAGTTTGCATCGTGCGCTTCCCAACTCGCTGCGCTCTTGAAGGGGCGGTGCGTGTCGTAGCGCAATACCCGGCTGTGGTAGCCTTGGCCGTCGTCGCGTGGTGTGAAGATGACATAGCGCCCGTCAAAGGCCGCACCGTAGTAGCACACTGTATTCAAGCCGTCGGTGCCACGGGCGTCGTACGCTTCCCAGCTCTGCGGATCGTAGAAGTCGCCTTGGGTATCGTAGCGCAATACATTGGCGTGCACTGTATTGCGATCTCGGTGAGAACGGATTGGGCACCAGTACACGTAGCGCCCGTCGAAGACCGCGCCGTAGAACCCGACGCAAGCTAGGCCGTCGGTCCGTCCGGCGTCGTAGGCGCTGAAGGCGTCGAAGGATTCCTGCCCCGCCCACTTGGACACTAGGGGTTGCAAGACTTCAGCCCCCGGTCCCATCCCCTGCACCCACGCCTCCACGGTCAACTCCTCAGACAACGCCATCGCGCTTGAGCCAGCCACCACTCGGTCGCCGTGTTGTACCAAGCCATACGAGTCCTCCCAAACGCCCCGGACCAGTGTCGTCCCAGCAGCGTCCGGATCGCCGTAATACAGATACAGGACTTCGTCTTGGCGACACGATAGGAACGGCACCTCAACCCAGGCTTCTAGCTGGCCTTGCTCGGGATCGTAGGCGACCAATTCGTGGGGTAGCTGGGTGTGTCCATCGGCTTGGGTGAAGAAGAGGTCGGCCCCGTGGACATGGGCGACGTGGCCGCCGCCGGTGGTGCTGCGCAGGGTTGGGTCGCTGAGGTGGACCAGCACCGGAAAATTCTGCTGGTCGGTGTTGCGCACGCGGGTGTGGTCGATGGTCAGGGAACGCCGATACGGCGAAACAGGGGCTGTGGTCATGGTTTCAAGACCTCATGTTGATTGGGAGTCGATGAGCTGATTGCGAGGAAAATAAAATGCTAAGGCTAGGATCAGTTGCTTACGCCTCAGACATGGGCAGTACGAGCCGCGAGGGATGGGCTGCCGAGTGATGCACGGCGTTGGTCGCCACGACTAGCTCGGGATCGACTAGGTCGTTTTTGCCGGTGTTGTGATTGCGATCGTGGTTGGGAAAGTCGCTCGACGTGATTTCTAGGCGGATGCGGTGACCCGGCTCAAAGCGGCAGGCCGTCGGCCCCATGCGGATGCGGAGCTCTACCACATCTCCGGGTGTTAGCAATTCTTCGACGTCGAGGGAGTTGCGGTGGCGGGCGCGCACCATGCCGTAGCACATCTCCGGCGCGGAGCCACCCTCGTCGCCGTGCTCGTCCACCAGTCGTGCGAAGAAGTCCGTGTCTGGTGCCGATGAGCTGACGAAGAGCACGACTTCTGGATAACCGGCGATCTCCACAGCGTCAGTCAACGGTTCTGAGCGGTAGCAGAGGATGTCGTCGCGTCCTTCTAGCCGGCGGCGGTCTGCTGGCCCTGTGAACCACTCCCGCGTCCACAGCGTCGGCACGGGATTGTGGGGATCGTAGTCGAAGCGGTCGGTTTCGGTGGTAGTGTGCTCGTCGTTGATTGATAGTCGGCCGGAACCGTCGGATTTGGCGTTGCCGTCGCTGCTCAATAGGTACTCGCAGGGCGTTGTGTTCGCTGGCGGCCATGTGTCGGCTGAGCGCCATTGACCTTGGCGTCCGGCCATTGCGAAATAGCGCACTGCTGGCTCGCGATCGACGCCGTTGTCGATCCCCTTGAGCCAGTGGTCGAACCAGCGGATGATTAGGTCCGGCAGGTCGAGCGCGGCCTGTGGGCCGAAGTCGAATCCGGCTACGATGCGGCTACCGAGGCTCGGGTGATTCCACGGGCCGGCGATGAGCTTTGTCTGCGACCGCGCCTGCTCGGTGCGACCGTGGTGCTGCATGAGCTGTAGATGCTGCATCGAGCCGTTGCAGTGGTCGTACCAGCCGCTGAAGTCGAGGTTCGGTACGGCTACTTCCTCGTGTACCTCGTCGAATTTCCAAGCCCGTCGGTTCGGGTGTTCGAGCCAGTCCTTCGCGTACTCCGCCAGCCCCGGCGGTAGCTGCCGGGGGAAGTCGAGCCACGGCAGGTAGCCGATCCAGTGGCCCTCGCCGGCGGTCTTGTCCCACTCCTGCCGCGCTTGCTCTGGCGTGTGTGGCGGCGGCAGTCCGTGGCGGCGGCGCAGGTCGGGTGCCATGGAGGTGAGCCACCACTTGATGCGCCGCCCCGGTCGGAAGCCGCCCGGCCAATCGACTTCGGTCAACTCCAGTGGGATAGTGTACGCGCACATGGCCACCAAGTGCGGAGGTCGCAGCTTGGCTAGCTGCCACTGCATCCAGGCGTTGTACGAGGCTCCGAGGGTGCCGACGTTGCCGTCGCACCAAGGCTGCGCCGCCAGCCACTCCACGGAGTCGTAGCCGTCCTCGGCGTCGCCCGTGTGCTCTTCGGTGAAAGGTACCCAGTCGCCCTCGGAGCCGTAGCGGCCGCGCGAGTCCATGGAGACGACGGCGTATCCGGCGCGCACGTAGCGCTCGAATCCAGACTTTGGGCGGTCGTACGGCGTGCGCAGCAGGATGCCGGGGTACCGACCAGCGGCGTCGGGGCGAAATACGTGCGCCGCCATGTGGACGCCGTCGCGCATCGGCACTTGGACGTCGGGTTCGGTGAGGATTCCTAAGGCACCGCTCATCGCATTGGCTCCGTAGCGATGGTCCCGAGCAGGTCATCGCCAGAGATCATCTTACTGTTGAAATTTTTTTAGGCCGCAAAAGGGGGGCTACCAGCCGAATCGGGGTCCCCTTCATCGTTGTGATTACTATAAAAAATACTGTACGACTGCGAAAACTTCGGACACTTTTGTCTCCTAAAAGCAACTATAAGAGTGATCACGACTTACCGATTGCTCGTCGCTAAACTGATCCTACCAAGGAAATATTTGCCATTGTTAAACGCCCCTTCTTCCGTTGTAAGTATAGGGGAGGCACAAATCCCTATCGCGTGTTCTGGCGGCAGATAGATTCTGCGATTTGCCTGCTAGGAACGGACAGCCCCTCGACAACCTTGGCCCAATTGAGAGGAGATAAATGAGCACGGCATATCCGACTCAGCGCATTCGTACACACCTTTGGCTACTCTGGATGATAGGGACTGCGCTCGTCGTTGCGCCGTCTGCCCCGGCCCACGAAAAGCCCAGCGAAAAGGAAGTGTGGGCCTTCAAGGCTCACCTCCGGCCAACCATAGACGGCGTTTTAGACGATGCGGACTGGAAGCGGGCTACACCGGCGACGGGATTCATATTGATCGAACCCGAAGAGGGTGTTGCTGCGACCAACCAAACCTTTATCCATGTACTCTATGACGCCGATTATCTGTACATCGGCCTCAATATGATCGATGCAGAGCCTGGCAACATAAAGGGTCGCATCATGCAGCGGGATGGCCGGTTTGCTCCGCTGGATCTCGTTGGTCTCGTCTTAGACACCTATCACGACCACCAGAATGCCTACGGGTTCTATATAAATGCCTATGGCGTCCAGAACGATTTTCGCGTTGAAAACGACGGGTCCGGCGGCTGGGGTGGAATCGATCAGAGTTGGGACGGCATTTGGCAGGCTGAAACCCATATCCACGACCAAGGCTGGAGTGCCGAGATCGCCATCCCATTCAAGACGCTGCGGTTTCCCGAATTGGATCAGCATACGTGGGGCATAAACGTCCAGCGCATTGAGCGGACCTATACGGAGAATAGCAACTGGGCGTTTATATCGAGAGACGATCGGTATCTCCTGAAAGTGTCCAAGGCCGGCCACCTACATGGACTCGAAGACATAAAACCGGGACTTCACCTAGAGGTACTGCCTTATGCGACCGGAGGTTACGGCAATGTGGGGAGTCGGTCTGCAGAAGGCTGGTCCAGTGATTTTGGGCTCGATCTGAAATACAGCATTGCCTCCAACCTCACCTTGGACACAACCTTCAACCCGGATTTCGCTCATATAGAAGCCGACGAGAACCAGATAAACCTGACGAGATTTGAACTCTTCCTGGAGGAGAAAAGGCCCTTCTTTCTCGAAGGCCAACAGCTCTTTACGGCGATGGACCTTTTCTACAGTCGTCGCATTAGCGATCCGGATGCTGGCGCTAAAATAACGGGGAAGATCGGCAAGAACAGCGTCGGTATGATCGCAGCGCGGAACCGGCCGTCGGACGAGGAGGGCGACCCTCCGCATTTCGGCGTTTTGCGCCTCAAGCGCGATGTAGGGGTCAATTCCTCTATTGGTGCCTTGGTGGTCGGGAAAGATGGGCCGCTAGGGCAGCAAGCGGTAGGTAGCGATCTCGTCTTGAGCTTGAACGACAACGATAAGCTCTTTCTCAATTCGGCCATGAGTTTTGGTGCAGACACGGACCATCGCAACGAAATGTACAGCGGTAGCTTTAGGCACAGTTCTGATCGCCTCCCTTACGGAATTTGGGGGTCTTGGATCGAGCCGGGGTTCAACGTGGACCAAATCGGCTTCATCCCGCACGACGCCGACGTCGGCGAGCGAGAAGTTGGCCTCTATGGAAGCTACGGTTGGCGTCCCGATTTCCTCGGCATTAGAAATATCTATTTGGGGCAGAATCTCGTCGCCGAGCGGCGGACCAACGAAGAGGGATGGGAATGGCGCTGGAGCAACGTCAATGTGAACGTACGGCGACTGGACGACTCGCGGGCGTTTTTCAGCCACGAAAATTGGCAATTGCGGTGGCAGCAAAAAAAGTACAACGGCGACTCCTTCAGTGCCGGTTTTGACACTGGTAACGGACGCAAGTACCGGCTCAGCCTCATCGGTCAACTCCGGGATCAGTACGACTTTGCGGACGAATACCTCGGTGATATACGCCGCGTATCTGGTTCGCTGCGGTTCGACTTATGGGAGGGGTTCTTTTTGGACTCTAGTACGGAATCTGTCTGGGAGTATTTTCCCTCCGGCGAATTGGACGAGGTTAAGCGCGTCTTGCTGCTGAGGACGACGTACTTTTTGCATCGGGATTTGTTCATCCGCAGCTTTTTTCAGCGCAGCTTCCACCGGGACACCGTCGATCTCAACCTGCTTTTTAGCTACACCTTCGGCCCGAACAACAGCCGGTTCTATATCGCCTATAACGAGCATCGGGCCGACACCACGGAGCGGATACTGCTGACGAAATTGAGCTATAGGTTTAATTTCTGAGCCCGGCTAGTATTCTCAATAGCTATGCGCCGGCGCGGTCAATCCACTCTACTCGCCTTCTCTTTTTCTATAAGCGCTTTGATGTCGAAGCCGTCGATGGTTAGCCCCTCGATAGGACAGTTTTCCAATGTAACATTGCTCAGGTTGGCGTGCTGAAAATGGGAACCCGACAGATCGACATTGGCAAAGTGGCTTTCCTGCATGGTGCAGTGTTCAAAGGTGATGTTTTTGGCCGGGGTGTGATCGCCTCCACCTGTATTCCGGAAGCGGGTGCGGTCGATGTTGACATATTCGAAATCAGCACCTGATAAATCGATATTGCGGAACACGGCTTCGCTCATGTCCACGTATTCGAGGACGGCCCCTGGGATTTTCTTCTCTTTGATTTCCATGACAATCTCCTTTTCTAAGTGGATGTCGAGGTTGGAGGAAAGGGGAAGTAAGTGTTGCTTTAGTTGTTTGCGGGCGTCGTGTAACCGTCGTTTTACCGTGCCCGTGGGAATATCCAGCCACGCCGCGATGTCCGCTACGGAAAACGCGAAGAAGTAGTGGAGTAGCACAGGTTCGCGGAAGAGCGGTGAAAGGCTGGCTAGGGCCTGCCACAGGTTTTCACCGGCCTCTTGGCTTTCGAGCCGATCTTGGGGATTGAGGCTGGCGTCTATAGCCTGTTCAGGAAAGGCCGTTTCGCGGCTTCTCTTTTTTAACGTCTTTAAACAGCAGTTGTAGAGGATGGTCCTGAGCCAGGCACCGAATCGCTCCTTGTGGTTGAGGGTATGGAGGGATAGATACGCATTGACAAAGGCGTCGTGGACGCTTTCGCGAGCCTGACGATGATCCCGTAGCCGCGAAAGGGCCATCGCCCATAAGACCTGCTGGTAACGCTGGATAAGCAGGGCATACTGGTCCACGTCTCCGTTCAAGACGGCGCGGACGATGTCTTCGTCTCGTTTCTCGCTGTGGGCGCATTGAGTCATGGGATTCAGAAGTTAGATCGCGGAGCGCGCGAAAGGTTCGGTGACAAAAAGCACCATGTCTCCTCCTCGCTCAGGTTACACCTTCAGAGCCTTCTTCTTGGGCGCGCTCTGCGCCGCTGTGCTCGCCGCGGGTGCCCCCTATTGCAATATGGTCCTGCGCGGCTCGTATATGACCCAGGATTTTTCTACTCCTGGGGCGTTCTTTCTGTTTTTCTTTTTGGTCGGCGTATTCAACGCGCTGTACAAATGCGTTTTCCCCAGCGGTGGCCTCGCCCGTGCCGAGTTGCTACTGATCTACAGCATGATGCTCATCGCCTCGGCGATTACCACCTGCGGCCTCTCTGAATACCTCTTGCCGGTCATGGGGTCCTGGCTCTACTTCGCCACGCCGGAAAACCGCTGGGACGACTTGTTCCACCCCTACATCCGCGACTTTTTGGTGCCCGACGACGCGCGCGCCATCAAGCACTTCTACGAGGGCCTGCCCACGGGCGCGTCCATTCCCTATGACGCTTGGCTGCTCCCCTTGCTCGGGTGGAGCGCCCTTATTGTCGCCGTGTACTTCGCCATGATATGCGTGGCCGTGGTCCTCCGCCGCCAGTGGATCGAGCGCGAAAAGCTCATCTATCCGCTGGCGCAATTGCCGCTCGACATGGTGCGCCAAAGTGACGAGAGTCGGCTGCCGCCGTTCTTCAAAAGTGCGAGTTTGTGGATCGGCTTTGCCATTCCCTGCCTCATCTCTTCGACCAACGCCTTCCACAACTACTTCCACGTCTTTCCGCAAATCCAACTCTCCTCGGGCATTGGCCTTTTCCGCGACAGTGTGCATTTGCCGGTGGTGCTCAGCTTTCCGGTCCTCGGCTTTGCCTATCTGATCAACCTCGAGATCGCCTTCAGCCTGTGGTTTTGCAATGTGCTGGTCAATGTGCAAAAGGGACTCTACGGCGTGCTCGGCGTCACCTCCGGCGAGGCGTTAGACACTTTTAGCGTCAATCCCCCGGCGATTGCCCATCAGGAAATGGGGGCGCTGATCGCGCTAGTCGTTCTTACACTGTGGGTGGGGCGCGGGCACCTCAAGGACGTGTGCCGCAAGGCGTTTTTCAATGCTGAGGATGTCGATGACTCGGACGAGATTCTCTCCTATCGCGTCGCGGTTGTCGGAGCGCTGGCGAGCTTGGGTTTTGCCGGGGTTTGGCTCTATTTGAGCGGTATGCCGCCGCTGGTTGCCCTGCTCTTTCTGATTAGCGCCTTTGCCATCTTCGTGGCACTGACCCGCATTGTCGCCGAAAGCGGGGTGCCCGAGGCGCGCACGCCGATGATGCCGCAGAGCTTCGTCGCCACGGGAATCGGCACGACCGCAGTCGGCGAAACCGGCATTACTGCTCTCGGCTTCTCTTTTACTTGGGCCACTGAACTGCGCGTCGTGGTGATGGCCTCGGCCGCCCACGCCCTCAAGCTGCTCGACGGCCAGCAGGGACGCCACCGTCTCTTCTTTTGGGCGCTAATGCTCGCGGTACTGGTCAGCATGGTTAGTTCGATGTGGGCGATCCTCGATTTGTCCTACCGCTACGGCGGCATCAACCTCAACCGCTGGTTTTTTGGCGGCGGCGCCCGCGCCCCCTTCGAGAGCTTTGTCGCCCGCCTCTTGCTCAACCCCACCGGGCCTAGCTGGGAGGGCTGGTTTTCCACGGGGATCGGCGCGGCGATCATGGGCGGCCTGATGCTGGCCCGGCACTATCTGACGTGGTGGCCCGTGCATCCCATTGGCTTTCCCATCGCCGGCCTCTGGCTGATGAGTCACTCTTGGTTTTCGATTTTTTTGGCGTGGCTTTGCAAGGCCATCGTCCTCAAGTACTGGGGACCGCGCGGTTTCCGCGCCGTTCGCCCGTTCTTCATGGGGGCGATCCTCGGCCAGTTTGCCAGTGCCGGGGTCTGGCTGGTCATCGACGCCTGTACCGGCATGACTGACAACCGCATTTTTAGCTGGTGAAGGTCAGGGGCGTTACCAGCGATAGAGCAAGGCAAAATTGGGAACGGGGCGAATGGCAAAGCCATCGTCGGACACGATGAAGATGGCGATTGGGACATCCATGGAAACGGCGATGTTTTTGGTGCCGATCTCTAACCCCACGCCCGGCCCCGCTACGACATCTAGCCGCTCGTCGATCCCTTTGTCGCCTTCGACATGGAGCCCTACCTCCACGTCTGGTTTCACCTTGACGTCTAGCCTGCCGCTAACAAAATTCCATTGTTCGCTCCGCCGGTAAAATGCGGCCACGCCCCCAGAGAAAAACGCCCGTGCCCACTCGCCTTGGTGCAAGGTCTTGAACAAGGTAAGCCCCCCAAAGAGATAGCGTTCCTCTTGGGACCAATACGGAAACCCCGAGACCTGCCAGCCAGTGCCGGTGCTGGGATTTTGACGACCATAGCTGAGCCCCAAACCGTAGGTTGGCCCGGCGACGAACCCAACGCTGTGGCCCGCACTATCTGCGGCCAGCGCGATGGCCGGTGCCAGCAAAGTCGCCAGTGTGATACTGCGCAAGATGGGCATGGGAGTCTACCGTTTCCAGCCAGTTGCTAATTATTTATAGCGCTTCATCTCGCCGCTTTTCAGCCGACCCCAGTACTCTTGCAGACACTCCTTGATTTGCGGACTGAGAATGATGCCGCCGATGATGTTGGGAAAGGCCATGCTCAAGATGAGCATATCGGTAAAGTCGAGCACGTTTTTGAGCGTGACGACCGAGCCGAAGACGACGAAGACGACGAAAATGACCCGGTAGATTACGTTGAAGCGACTGCCAAAGAGGTACTCCCACGCCCGCTCCCCATAGTACGACCACGAAATCATGGTTGAGTAGGCAAAGAGCATGACGCCAATGGCGAGGACGTAGCGGGCACCGGGCAGGAACGAATCAAAGGCCGCGGAGGTCATTTTGGCCCCGACGATAAAGCCTTCACTCGCTTGGAACTGAGGATCGGTGTACACCCCGGTGATCATGCAGACCAAAGCGGTCATCAAGCAGATCACGATTGTGTCGATGAAGGGGCCGATCATGGCGACCATGCCTTCGCGCGCTGGCTCGTTGGTCTTGGCGGCGGCATGAGCAAAGGCCGCAGAGCCGAGGCCGGCCTCATTGGAGAAAGCTGCCCGCTTGACGCCGACGACTAAGACGCCCAAAAAGCCGCCGTACAGGGCCTGCGGCGAGAAGGCTTCGCGGAAAATGGTCGCGATCATGGCGGGCACCTCGCCGATGTGCGACAGAATGATGACTAGGGAGGCGGCCACGTAGAGCAGGCACATGAAAGGCACGATCCGCGAGGTGACGCGGCCGATCCGCTTGATGCCACCGATGATGACCAAGGCGACCAACGAGGCGAAGAGGAGGCCGAAGGCCCAGTTGTAGTCCCCTACAACTGGGGATACGGTGCTGAGGATCTCGACCGTCTGGTTGACTTGGAACATGTTGCCGCCGCCGAGGGAGCCGCCGATGGCGAAAATGGCGAACAAAATGGCGAAGACGCGGCCCAACGACTTGAGTCCTTTATTGGCAAGTCCCTGCTCTAGGTAGTACATCGGCCCACCGGCGATGCGGCCGTCGGGGTGAATTTTGCGGTACATGACGGCTAGGGTACAGGAGGCCAGCTTGGAGGACATGCCGAACAAGGCGGTCAGGAGCATCCAGAAGACCGCACCCGGCCCGCCCAAGCTGACGGCAATGGCGACGCCGGCGATGTTACCGAGGCCGATGGTCGCCGACAGGGCGCTGGTGAGGGCTTGGAAATGGGAGATCTCGCCCGGATCGTTGGGATCGTCGTAGCGACCGCGGATGACGTCGATGGAATGGCGGAACCCGCGCAGAGAAAGCCAGCCGAAGTAGAAGGAATAGTAGATGCCGCCTAGGACGAGGACCCAGATGATGAGGGGAACTTCCGTGCCTAGTGTGGCGAAGAGGACGGAGCCCATCGCCGAGACGGTGGAGCCGAACGCGGCATCCAAGTTGGCGATGGCCGCTTGAATCCAGTTTTGGTCGGCGTCTTGGGCTAGGGCGGGGGCGGTCGTCCACAAAATCAGAGCGGCGGCGTAAAATAAGCGCATGGTATATTTTCCTCTCGAAGGATTAGCGGTTCTTACCGTTATCGTTGAGCAGTTGGTCTAGTTGAGCGCGTTTTTCGGGGGCCATGTGCGCTGCGTTTTCGGCCGTGGGGAAGCTGCCTTCGGCGACTTCTCGGCAGTACGTTTTGAACATTTCGATCCAGGCTTGGCGCGTTTGACCGTAGGCCTTGGTGAGGATTAGGTCTTCTTCATTGAGGCCGACGAGGTCGTGGACGATCAGCACTTGGCCGTCGCAATAGCGGCCAGCGCCAATGCCGATAACCGGAATTTTGAGCCGCTCGGTGACGGCTTGGGCGGCCTCTTCAGTTACCATCTCCAAGACCAAGGAGAACACGCCAGCGTCCTCTAAGCGCAGGGCTTGTTCGACGAGGGCTTTGGCCCCCTTCGGCCCCTTACCGTGAAACTTGGGCACAGTGCCGCGCCGGTCGCTGAACAGGTAGAATTCGCGGGCCTGGGACTGCGGGGTAAACCCGAGGTGACCGACGACCGGAATGCCGGCGTCAACAATGGCTTTTAGCTGCGGCAAGACCGGCAAGCCGCCCTCTAATTTGACGCCTTCGGCCCCACCTTCCTGCACCAAGCGCCCGGCGTTTTTGACTGCGGTCTCGACCGACGGCTGAAAGGACATAAAAGGCAGGTCGGCGAGGAGAAAGGCCCGGCGCACCGCCCGGCGCACCGCCCGCAGGTGGTGGAGGATATCGTCCATGGTCACCTGCTGCGGGCCGCGATAGCCCAAGACGTTGGTGCCCACGGAATCGCCGACCAAGATCACGTCGAGGCCGGCTTCGTCTTGCAGTACGGCCGTGGGGTAGTCGTAAGCCGTCAACATGCAGATCTTTTGGCCGCGCTCCTTTTTGGACTGGAGCGAGGAAACGGTAATTTTATCAGTAGTCGTCGCCATGGCAGCGGAAGGGCAAGTTTACAGGCGATAGTATAGAGCGGCGCACCTTGTGCGGCAAGCCTGTAGGCGGCTTGCCTTGCCTGGGCGAATCATTTGGCACAGCTTCACCTTTATGCAGGCGAAATTCGATTTTATTCACGCCGAATTGGCACGGCGGCAACAGGCCGGGCAGATGCGGTCGTTGCGAACTTGGGAGCCGTGCGGCGATGCGCGTGTTCGCGCCGATGGCCGCGAGTTGGTCAATTTTAGCTCCAACGACTACCTCGGCTTGGCGTCGCACCCGCTTGTGCAGGCGCGGGCGATTGAGTTTGTCGAGCGCTACGGGGCCGGTGCCACGGCCGCGCGCTTGATTTGTGGCTCTCAGCCGGGCTTCGCCCAGGTGGAGCAGACCTTGGCTAGGCTCAAGCAGACCGCGCGGGCGCTGGTGCTCAATTCCGGCTATCAGGCCAATGTTTCGCTGCTGCCGACGCTGGTCGATCGGCGTGCGCTCATCTTGCTCGACCGGCTCTGCCACAACAGCTTGGTGCAAGGGGCGGTCTTGGGGCGCTGTCGGATGCGGCGCTACCGCCACGGCGACTTGGAGCACCTGCGCACCCTGCTGGCGGAAAGCGCGGGGGCGGAGCACTCGCGCCGGGTGATTGTCACCGAATCGGTGTTTAGCATGGACGGCGATGTCAGCGATATCGACGCGCTCGTCGAGTTGGCTGGGGAATTCGACGCGCTGCTGGTCATCGATGAAGCGCACGCTACGGGCGTTTTGGGCGAGCGGGGGATGGGGCTAACGTGCGGCAAAGACGTGGACGTATGCATCGGCACGTTCGGCAAGGCGCTCGGGTCTTTTGGGGCGTACGTGGCCTGTGGCGAGAAGCTGTGGGAGTACTTGGTCAACTGCTGCCCGGGATTCATCTACACGACTGCGCTACCGCCTGCCGTCTTGGGCGCGGTGGATGCGGCGCTAGAGTTGGTGCCGCAAATGGATGCCCAGCGCCGAACATTGCTCGGCTATGCTGACTATTTGCGCAGTGCACTTAGGGAGCAGGGCTGGGATACGGGCACGGCGACTGTGCAAATCGTACCGCTGATGGTGGGTGCGGAGGACGAAGCGCTGGCTCTGAACGCCTATCTAGAAAAAAATGGTATTCTAGCGGTAGCCATTCGCCCTCCTACGGTCGAGCCGGGGCGGGCGCGGATTCGCTTGGCGCTCAGCGCCCTACACCAGCGGAGCGACCTCGATATGCTGATTGAATTGCTACAGCAGTGGCGCGATGGCCGTCGTTGACGTGGTCGCCCAACACGGGTGGGGCTTTGGCGCTTGGTGCTGGGATCGCTGGCGGGAGGTCTTGCCCGCTGGTTTTGCGCTGCATTGCCCAGACCAGGGGTATTTCGGTCCAGCCGTGGAGGTCGCGGTCCAGCCGCGCATCGTCTTGGCGCATTCCCTCGGCTTGCACCTGTTGTCGCCGCAGCTATGTGCGACGGCGGAGTTGATCGTGGTTATGAGTGGCTTTCGCAGCTTTCACTCAGCGTGCGCTCGTCAGGCCCGGCGCTCGCGTCGCACGGTAGAACAAATGCTCGCGCGCTTGGAGCGCGAGCCAGCGGCCTTGTTGGCCGATTTTTATTCCCGTTGTGGCACGCCGTCGGAAGGTCACTGGCCCGAGGTCGTTGACGCGGACGGCTTGCGCCGTGATTTGCAACTGTTGCAAGAGAGTGTGCTGGAACTAAGCGCAATACCGGCTGCAGCACGGGTGCTCATTTTGCACGGCAGTCGCGACCGTGTGGTGCCGGTGGAACGGGCCGAGGAGTTGCGCGAGTTGTTGCCCAACAGCGCGCTTGCCACCGTCGCGGAGGCCGGCCACGCGCTACCCCTGACGCATGCCCGCGCGTGTTGGGAACGGGTTGAACAGGCTTGGCGCGGGATGCAGCTTGTATGACGGAAGCGAGTTTCAAAGCACGCGTCGTCGAGAATTTTTCCCGCAGCACTTCGACGTACGATTGCCACGCCGATGAACAGCGCGTTGGGGCTGCTACTTTGGCTGCATGCGTTGCCGAGTGCGCCGGAAACCTAGTAGAAGGCCCAGTGCTCGAAATCGGTTGCGGCACGGGTTTTTTGAGCGCATCCTTGGCCGAGCTTTTCCCCGAGCGGCGCTTGGAGTTGACCGACCTTGCACCGGCCATGGTCGCGCATTGTCGGCAAAAAATGGCCGCTGAGGCCGCCCATCCAGACATCCGCTATCGGGTCTTGGACGGGGAACAGCTAGCGAGCGAGGGACGCTACGCCTTGATCTGCGCTAGCTTTGTGGTGCACTGGTTCGCCGATTTGCGCGCCGGGCTACAGCAGCTACTGGCCGCGCTCAAACCTGGCGGACAATTGCTCTGTTCCTATCCGGGGGCGGGTTCGTACGCCGAATGGCACCGCCAATGTGTGCTGCAGGGCATCCCCTGCAGCGCCAACGCCTTGCCCGATTTAGCGTCTGTCGCCTGCGTATTTGCCGACGAGTCGGTTGCCGTGCGCCAATGGGAGCAAGTAATTGCGTTGCGCTTTCCGACCGCGCATGCTTTTTTGCGTCACTTCAAGAGCACGGGAGCCCACACGTCGGCGCGGCTGAGTACCCTTGGACCAGCGCAATTGCGCCAGCTCTTGTGTGGCTGGGATCGCGACTGTCCCAACGGCGTGGAGATCACGTGCGCTATTCATTATTTATCCGTAAAGAAAGCGGGGGGCTGTGGCGACTGAACTCCCCACGCGCTTGTTCGTCACCGGTACGGATACGGGCGTCGGCAAGTCCTATGTGGCGGCGCTGCTAGCCGTGGGGCTGGAGGCTGCCTATTGGAAGCCCGTGCAAAGCGGGGCCGATGCGGACACCGATTGGGTGCAGCGCGTCACTGGCCTACCAGCCGAGCGCGTTCTGCCCGAGACTTATCGCTTGCGTGAACCCCTGTCGCCGCACGAGGCGGCCCGGCGCGAGGGCGTGCAGATCGAGATGAGCCGCTTTGCGCTGCCCAAGCAGGAGCGCTTGATCGTCGAAGGAGCTGGCGGAGTTATGGTACCGCTCGACGACCAGCACCTGATGGTCGATCTGATGGTCGCTCTGGGGTTGCCGGTGCTGGTGGTGGCGCGCAGCGAGTTGGGCACCATCAATCACACGCTATTGACGCTGGAACAATTGCGCCGCCGAGGTTGCCCGCTCTTGGGCGTGGTGGTCAACGGCCCCTCCAATCCAGCTAACTGCCAAGCTATCGCGCACTACGGAGAAGTACCTGTGCTGGCTGCAATCGACCGCAGGGTGGAGCTGTCTCCCGCCAAGGTGCCGGAGCTTTTTGCCCGCTATTTTGGCCACCATGACTGAGCGTACTTCCCACGTGTGGTCGCCTTTTACCCAGATGAAGGCGACGTTGCCGATACAGCAAGTGCGGGCTGGTCGCGGGGCCGTGCTAGAGTTGGAAGATGGGCGGCAGATCCTCGACTGCATTTCGAGCTGGTGGGTGACCTTGCACGGCCACGGCCAGTCCGAGATCGCCACCGCAGTGGCCGAGCAGGCCAAAGAATTAGAACAGGTAATAGCGGCCGGGTTTACCCATCGCCCCGCCGAAGAGCTAGCCCGGCGGCTGGTGGATGCCTTGCCCGCACCGCTAGAGTGGGTTTTCTACTCGGACGACGGCTCGACGGCTGTGGAGGTCGCGCTCAAGCTGGCCTATCAGTTTTGGCGCAATCAGGGCGAGCTAGATCGCACGCGCTTTCTGCGTTTTGAGGGGGCCTATCACGGCGACACGCTCGGGGCGATGTCGGTGGGGGAGCGCTCGCTTTTTACGCGCCCCTTTGCCGACTTGCTCTTTCCGACGGACGCCGTGCCCTTCCCGGCCACTTGGGAAGGCGATGGGGAAGTAGAGGCCAGAGAGGCGCGGGCACTCGCGCGGCTGGAGGAGCTGTTGGCACGCCGTCCTAGTCAGTACTCGGCCATGATCCTCGAGCCGCTGGTGCAAGGTGCCGGGGGCATGCGGATGTGCCGTCCGCACTTTCTCGCGGCCGTGCAGGCGCTTTTGCGCCAATGCGACGTTTTGGCCATCTACGACGAGGTGTTGACCGGATTTGGTCGCACCGGAGCGCTCTTCGCCTGTGAGAAAGCCGCGACCCAACCGGATATCATCTGCTTGGCCAAGGGGTTGACCGGCGGCTTTTTACCTATGGCGGTCACTGTTTGCAGTGAGCGGATTTTCTCGGCCTTCTATAACGACGATCCTGCTAAAGCCTTCTATCACGGGCACTCCTATACGGCCAATCCCTTAGGGTGCGCGGCCGCGCTGGCCTCGCTGGATCTGCTCGCTAGCGAGCCTTTCCGCCGCCTAGCGGCTTGGCAGCGCGAGGAAGCGGTGCGTCTGTGCGGTCATCAGCGGCTAAAGCGGGTGCGGGTGTGCGGTACGATTGTGGCTGCGGATGTGGTAGTCGAGGGCGAGGAAGGATACCTGCACGAGGTAGGGCCGCTGCTGAGGGAGCAATTTTTGGCGCGGGGATTTCTGCTGCGGCCGCTGGGCAATAGCGTGTACGTGCTGCCGCCCTACTGCATTGAACGGCAGCAGCTAGCCGCGATCTACGACTGCTTCTGCGAGTTGATCGACGCGCTCTGAAGCGCTTTGCGGCGGCCGCGCTTCTAGGTCGAGCAGGTCGAAGAGGGCTTGGTCGGCGTCAGTGCCGGGGTGGGGCGTAGTCAACAGGCGGTCGCCCGAGAAAATGGAATTGGCTCCAGCCAAAAAGCACAGGGCTTGTTCGGCCGTCGAGAGCTGGTCGCGGCCAGCCGAGAGGCGCACCATGGCCGTGGGAAAGAGGATGCGGGCGCAGGCGATCATGCGGACGAGCTCCCATACAGTCGTCTTTTCACGGTCGCCTAGCGGCGTACCGGCGATGGGTACTAGGGCGTTGACCGGTATGGATTCCGGCGGCGTTGGTAGTTGCAAGAGCGCGCAGAGCAGGTCGATGCGGTCTTCGTCGCTTTCGCCCATGCCCAAGATGCCGCCGCAGCAGACTGATATCCCGGCGCGACCGACGTGGCCTAGGGTTTCGATGCGGTCGCGATAGGTGCGGGTGGAGACGATTTCGGGGTAGTAGTTTTCCCCAGTGTCTAGGTTGTGGTTGTACGCGTGGAGGCCGGCTTCCCGCAACTGGCGGGCTTGGTCGGCGGTGAGCATGCCCAACGTGCAGCAGACTTCCATGCCGGTGGCAGCGACCGTGCGCACCATGTCCAACACGCGGTCGAATTCCGCGCCGTCGCGGACTTGGCGCCAGGCCGCGCCCATGCAGAAGCGCGTACTGCCGGCGGCGGCGGCGCGCTCGGCGGCTTCGCGCACGGCCTCTAGCGACAGCAGTTCTTGGCGTTCAAGGCCCGTATCAAAGTGGGCCGACTGCGAGCAATAGCTGCAATTTTCAGGACAGCCGCCGGTCTTGATCGAAAGCAGGGTGCAGACCTGTACTTGCCGCGGATCGTGGTGCTCGCGATGAACGGTTGCGGCGCGGTACACGAGGTCGAGTACGGGGCTTTTGTAGAGAGCGGCAATTTCCTCGCGCGTTGCGGGCGCATTCAGGCTCATAAATCCTCGATCAGTTTGGTAGATGAGCGTTTAAAATCCGAGGTTTCACCCGGTTTGGCAAGTTCAGCGGGAGATTTGGCCCGTGTTTGCCGCGCAAATGTCTTGCTCCATCGCGGTTCTTGGCTTTTATTTTTAGGCTGTTTGCGGAGGTAACCGGGTTGGACAGTGCGCCTGCGCTTTGATATTTGGCCAATTATGAGACATAAAGACTATTCAGTGGCTGATCAGTGTCCTATTTTTCTTGACAGATGGGAATGGCTGGCTTAAACTGGCCAGTTTAGTATAATTTACTTTGAAAAGGGAGCGCGCAACGGCATAATGGCCAGTAGCAAAATTGTAGTAAAAAAAGGATTGGACCTGCCCATTGCTGGTGCGCCGGAGCAAGTAATCGAAGACGGCCCAGCGATTGGAAAGGTGGCCGTTTTGGGGCCAGACTCCATCGACCTGCGGCCGACGATGGCCGTAAACGAAGGCGATTCGGTCAAAAAAGGGCAGTTGCTCTTTGAGGATAAGCGAATCCCGGGCGTGCGCTATACGTCGCCAGCGAGCGGCAAAGTGATTGACGTCCATCGCGGGGCCAAACGCGTATTGCTCTCGGTCGTCATTGAGGTTGCCGGGGACGAGGAAGAGCGCTTTGAACAGCACACGCGCACGGCACCGGACCAGCTGAGCCGCGAGCAGGTGCGCGAAACCTTGGTGGCGTCCGGCCTTTGGATCGCACTGCGCACGCGGCCCTACAGCAAAGTGCCCGTGCCCGATAGCGCGCCGCACTCAATTTTTGTCACCGCGATGGATACCAATCCTCTCGCGGCCGATCCCCAAGTTGTGCTCCGCGAATACGAAGCCGACTTCGCTCGGGGTTTGACCATATTGGGCAAGCTCACCGATGGGCCGGTCTATGTGTGCAAGGCACCGGGTGTGAGTATCCCAGCCGACGGTGCCCAAGTCGTCGAATTTGCCGGCCCGCATCCCGCGGGGTTGCCCGGCACCCACATTCACTTCCTCGATCCGGTCGGGGCGGCTAAAGCGGTCTGGCACATCAACTACCAAGACGTGATAGCCTGCGGTAAGCTCTTTGCCACCGGCTCGTTGTGGACCGAGCGCATCGTGGCTTTGGGTGGCCCCCAAGTGGAGCAGCCGCGCCTGTTGCGCACCCGCCAAGGAGCCTGCCTGAGCGAGCTGACGGTGGGTCAGCTCAAGCCGGGCGAGAATCGGGTCATTGCCGGGTCGGTGCTAGCGGGTCGAGTCGCGTCTGGCCCCTTGGACTTCCTCGGCCGCTACCACGCGCAGGTTTCGGTACTCGCCGAGGGCCGCGAGCGCGAGTTTCTCGGCTGGCAGAAACCGGGCGTCGATAAATTTTCCATCAAGAATGTCTTTGCCTCCAAGCTGCTGCCTGGCCGGCTGTTCGACTTTACTACCTCGACCGAGGGCAGCGACCGAGCCATGGTGCCGATCGGCTCGTACGAGCAGGTGATGCCGTTGGACATCCTCGCGACCTTCCTCCTCCGCGCGCTCATCGTCGAGGATACGGACCGCGCTCAAGCCCTCGGCTGTCTGGAGCTAGACGAAGAGGACTTGGGGCTGTGTACTTTCGCGTGTCCCGGCAAGTACGAATACGGACCCATGCTGCGGCGAAATTTGGCGCGCATTGAAAAAGAAGGATAGACGCATTCAATGAAGGTGTTGCGAGATCTGCTCGACCAAGCCGAGCCTCTTTTCCACAAGGGAGGGCGGCTGGAAAAGTTCTACGCTCTATACGAGGCAGCCGATACATTTTTATATACGCCCGGTCGCGTCACGGAGGGGCCGACGCACGTGCGCGACGGCATAGACCTCAAGCGCACCATGATCACGGTCGTCGCCGCGCTCGTGCCCTGTATCTTCATGGCCATGTGGAACACCGGTTATCAGATCAATCTGGCCATGCAGCAGATGGGGGCCGCCACGACGGGCGAATGGCGCGGGATCATCATCGACATCCTCGGCATCGGCTACAATCCCAGTAACCCGTTGGCCAACGTATTCCACGGCTTCCTCTATTTCTTTCCAGTCTTTTTGGTCTGCAATATGGTGGGCGGTTTGTGGGAAGGGCTCTTCGCGATGGTCCGCAAGCACGAGATCAACGAGGGTTTTTTGGTCACGGGTATGCTCTTTCCTCTGACCTTGCCGCCGACGATCCCCCTGTGGCAGGTGGCCATCGGCATCAGCTTCGGCGTGGTGCTGGGCAAAGAGGTTTTCGGCGGCACCGGCAAAAATTTCCTCAATCCGGCGCTGACCGGGCGGGCGTTCCTCTATTTTGCGTATCCCGTCGAGATCACCGGCGACGCGGTTTGGGTCGCGGTCGATAGCTTTACGTACGCTACCCCGCTAGGGGCTGCTGCGGCCGATGGCATGGCGGCCGTTACCAATACGGTGACTTGGACGCAGGCCTTCTTGGGCACGATCCCCGGGTCCATGGGCGAAACATCGACCCTAGCCTGTCTGATCGGTGCAGCTATCCTCATAGCGACTAGAGTCGGCTCTTGGCAAATCATCGTCAGTATGACGGCGGCCACGGTCGTCTGTGCCGAGTTGCTGTACGCGATTGGCAGCGATACCAACCCGATGTTCCAGATGAACGCGGCTTGGCATTTGGTGCTGGGCGGATATGCCTTTGGCTGCGTCTACATGGCGACGGATCCGGTGTCGGCGACCATGACTCCGGCCGGCCGTTGGGCGTACGGGGCGCTCATAGGCTTTATGACCGTGCTGATCCGCGTGATCAATCCGGCCTTTCCCGAGGGCGTAATGCTGGCCATTCTCTTTGGCAATGTCTTTGCGCCCGCAATCGACCACGTGGCAATACAAGCCAACATCAAGCGCAGGCTGGTCCGCACTGCTGTCAGCTCTTAGGAGAGATAGACAAAGTGGCTAACGATTCAGTAGGTAGAACTTTCGGCGTGGCGCTCGGCGTTTGCCTCGTCTGCTCGGTGTTGGTATCGGCGGCGGCGGTGTCGCTGCGGCCGACCCAAGCGGTCAACAAGACGCTCGACAAGAAGCGCAATATTCTGATGGCTGCCGGTTTGCTGAAATCCGGCGAGGTCGCCAGCGGCGAGCGCATTGATGAGTTGTACCAAAATATAAATACCCGCGTCGTCGCTTTGGCGACTGGGGAATACGTCGATGGCGTGGATCCGATTGAGTACGACCAGCGGCGGGCGGCCAAAGACCCGGCACAGAGCGAGCTGGTACCGTCTGATGTGGATATCGCCAACGTCAAGCGCCGTGCGCTTCAAGCCTCGGTGTACTTGGTCTCGCAAAAGGGCAAGATCAAAAAGGTCATCCTGCCCGTCCACGGCTTAGGGCTGTGGTCCACGCTCTATGGATTTGTGGCCCTCGATGCCAAAGACCTCAATACCATCCGCGGGCTGGTGTACTACGAGCACGCCGAGACTCCGGGTTTGGGTGGCGAGGTCGATAACCCGAGTTGGAAGGCCCTGTGGGACGGCAAAAAGGCCTTCGACGAAAGCGGTGCCGTGCGCATCGAGGTGATTAGGGGCAAGGTCGTCCAAGGACGGCCCGAAACCCAGTATCAGGTCGATGGGCTGTCGGGTGCCACTATTACCTCGCGCGGCGTCAGGGACATGCTGCGCTACTGGCTGGGTGCGGAAGCCTTTGGGCCGTATCTGGCCAAGCTCAAAGAACGAGGAGTTAGTTAAATGGCTGATAAACCGAGAGATGTCCTATTCAGGCCGCTCTTTGACTCCAATCCCATTGCCCTGCTGAGCCTCGGCATATGCTCGGCACTGGCGGTGACGACCAAGTTGGAGACCACCGTCACCATGTGCTTGGCGGTCATTTTCGTGCTCTGTTGTTCCAACATGGCCGTCAGCTTGATTCGCAACTTTATCCCGGCCAACATCCGCATTATCGTGCAGATGACGATCATCGCCTCGCTGGTGATTATCGTCGATCAATTCCTGCGTGCCTATGCTTTTGATATTAGCAAACAGCTCTCGGTCTTCGTCGGCCTGATTATCACTAACTGCATTATCATGGGGCGGGCCGAGGCTTTCGCCTCGCAGAACGGTCCTGGGCTGAGCTTTCTCGATGGCTTGGGCAATGCCTTGGGCTACAGCGTCATTCTGCTGGTCGTCGGCATATTGCGCGAGCTATTCGGATCGGGTTCGCTCTTTGGGGTGCCAATGTTCGCATTGGCCGCCGAGGGGGGTTGGTACGCGCCCAACGGCCTGATGCTCTTGCCGCCGAGCGCGTTTTTCATCATTGGCTTGTTTATATGGGCGCTCAGGACCTGGAAGAGCGATCAGGTCGAGGAGGAGTAACCGAACATGGTCGAAGCCTATCTGAGCATATTTATGAAGTCCGTGTTCGTCGAGAACATGGCGCTGGCCTTCTTTTTGGGGATGTGTACTTTTCTGGCGGTCTCCAAGGAGGTGCAGACGGCGTTCGGGCTTGGGATCGCCGTAATCGTGGTACAGACGGTTACCGTTCCAGCCAATAACCTAATCTACCAGTACTTGCTCAAGGAAGACGCGCTGGCATGGGCGGGCTTGAGTGGGGTGGATCTGACCTTTGTGGGGCTGATTAGCTACATCGGCATCATCGCCGCCATGGTGCAGATCCTCGAGATGTTTCTCGACAAGTTCGTGCCGGCCCTCTACAATGCGCTGGGCATCTTCCTGCCCTTGATTACCGTCAATTGCGCGATTCTGGGCGGTTCGCTGTTCATGGTCGAGCGCGACTACAACCTCGGCGAGAGCGTGGTCTTTGGCTTTGGCTCGGGCTTCGGCTGGGCGCTGGCCATTGTCGCGCTGGCAGGCATCCGCGAGAAGATGAAATACAGCGACGTGCCGCCAGGGCTGCGCGGCCTCGGAATTACCTTCATTACGGTAGGCCTGATGTCGTTGGCTTTTATGTCCTTTTCCGGTATTCAGCTATGAGAGAAAAGAGCGTTTTATGACTGAAGTTATTTCCGGCGTTGGCATGTTCACGGGCGTGGTGCTGGCCCTAGTGGCCGTAATTTTGGTCGCCCGCTCCCGGCTGGTGCCCAGCGGCAACGTGCGGATCCTCATCAACGACGACGAGAGCAAGGCTCTTTCCGTTCCAGCCGGGGGCAAGCTGCTCAACGTGCTGGCCGACAACAAGGTCTTCGTGTCTTCGGCCTGCGGCGGCGGCGGCACCTGCGCCCAGTGCAAGGTCAACATCTACGAGGGTGGTGGCGACATCTTGCAGACCGAGACCAGCCACATTACCAAGCGCGAAGCGAGCGAGGGCGTGCGGCTGTCCTGTCAGGTCAACGTCAAGCAAGACATGAAGATCGAAGTGCCGCCCGAAGTGTTCTCGGTCAAAAAGTGGGAGTGCGAAGTCGTCTCCAACGACAATGTGGCGACCTTTATCAAGGAATTTATCGTCAAGCTCCCCGAGGGCGAAACACTCGATTTCCAGCCCGGCGGCTTTATCCAAATCGAAGTGCCGCCCTTTGAGTGCGATTTCAAGGACTTTGAGGGCATTGACGAGCGCTTCCACCCCGATTGGGATCGCTTCAACGTCTGGGACTTCAATCTCGTCAATACGGAGTCCGTCTTCCGCGCCTATTCAATGGCCAATCATCCGGCCGAGGGCGACATCATCATGCTCAACATCCGCATCGCCACCCCGCCGCCCGACCGCGAAAAGGGCGGCTGGGAGGACGTGCCGCCCGGCATCGCCTCTTCGTATGTGTTCAGCCGCAAGCCAGGCGACATGGTGACGATCTCGGGGCCTTTCGGCGAATTTTTTATCCAAGAAACCGATCGCGAGATGGTTTATATCGGTGGTGGCGCTGGCATGGCGCCTTTGCGGTCGCATCTGTACCACTTGTTCCACACGCTCAAGACGGGGCGCAAGGTGTCCTATTGGTACGGAGCGCGCAATCCCAACGAGGTCTTCTATGAGGACCACTTCCGCAAAATAGAAGAAGAGTTTCCCAACTTCACCTTCCACATCGCCATGTCCGAGCCGCGGCCAGAGGACAATTGGGACGGCTATGTGGGTTTTATTCACCAGGTGGTGTACGACCATTATCTCAAAGATCACCTCGCCCCTGAAGACGTCGAATATTACCTGTGCGGCCCGCCGCTGATGCTCCAATCCGCGCTCGGGATGCTCGACGATCTAGGTATCGAAGAAGAAATGATCCGCTTCGACGAGTTTTAAGTCGGGAGGAATGTGGAATGACTCTGAGCACGCTTATTGCCGCTTTTGCCGCGTTTGGGCTGGTCATGGCCGCCATGGCTGTCGGTGTGATCTTCAGCAATCGTCGCCTCCAAGGCTCGTGCGGAGGGCTGGGCACTATGCGCGATGCGTTGGGCGAGCCTATGTGCGAGTGCGGTCAGGCTCCCGGCTCGTGCGGCGAAGCCGAGTCGAAGACGAGCTGAGCACTGTCGGCAGCTTTGAATAGCGGCGGGCGTTGGTCCGCCGTTTTTCTTTATTAGCTAGAGAATATGGTCGCGAAAAAAAAGACCGGAGCGTATGCCGATATCGGCTCTTACGCCAGTCTGGGGATTCAATTCGCGGCGACAATCCTGATCTTTGTGTCCATCGGCTGGTGGCTGGACGACAAGTTTGCCACTACGCCGCTTTTTCTTTTGTTGGGCACCCTAATCGGCGCGGGGGGTGGGTTTTACAAACTCTATCGGACGCTGATGGACTTAGATGAACGGCGCAAGCGGGAGGACGGACCGTGAACTGGGACAGTATCGTCGCTGGCTTGGCGGTCGCTGGGGTCAACGGCGCGCTCGCACTAGCGGTGATTCGCTGGGGTTGGGGCAAGGGCATGCAGGTCTTTATGATCGCCTTCTTCGGGGGGATGATCGCGCGGTTTATCGCCGTGGCGGTCCTCTCGGTAGTGGTGCTCAAATGGATTGGGGTCCATGCCGAGAGTTACTTCGTCGCGCTAATAGCCGCTTACGTGCTTTTCTTGGTATTTGAAATTTTTTACGTACTCAAGTTACAAGGCCGTTCAAAGCGCTAGCAGCGCCCGCGAGGTGTTGACAGAAATTTACGGCCTAATTAATTTATTTGGTTGGTTACTGCGACAGCTTTCCCTCCTATTTTTGGATATTTTACAAGGCAGTAAATGGCTGGCGATACGCAGGCGGCAGATGCCGCAAATGCGCAAGTGGACATCATAGGGCACATTCTAGATAGCCCTTATATTGAATTGCCCTTTGTCGATTTTCATCACCTGCTCGCAGGCAAAGTTTCTCTTCCTTCGCTAGAGCTTTTCGGCATCGACCTCTCCATCACCCGGCACGTAGTGATTATGTGGGTGGCGAGCATCCTGCTCATAGCACTCATGCTCAGGGCCTTCCGCAAGCCGCGCACCGTGCCTTCGGGGCTGGCCAATTTCTTCGAAGCCATCGTCCTCTTCCTGCGCGACGAGGTCGTATTGCCCATCATGGGCGAGGACGGCAAAAAGTATCTGCCTTTTTTGCTAACGCTCTTCTTCTTTATTCTGTTTTGCAACCTGCTGGGGTTGATCCCCTATAGTGCTACAGCCACTGGTAACATTAGCGTCACGGCAGGTTTGGCCCTCTGCTCTTTTTTAGTCATGCTAGGGGCCGGCATCGCCAACAACGGATTGTTCGGCTACTTCAAGAGCCTGATCCCTTCTGGGGTGCCGCCGGTGCTGCTGATCATTTTGATTCCCGTAGAATTGATAGGTTTGTTAGTCAAGCCCTTCGCTTTGTGCGTGCGTCTTTTCGCCAATATGACCGGCGGCCACGTGGCGATTTTGGTCTTCTTGGGCTTGATTTCCATTCTGCAAAGTGAGTGGATCGCCATTGGCTCTGTGCCCTTTGCCGTGGCGATTTACATGCTCGAAATTTTTGTCGGATTCGTCCAAGCTTTTGTCTTTACCCTGCTATCAACGGTCTTTATTAGCATGGCTGCTCATCCAGACCATTAGCAGGGCTTCACACCGTTCACAAGAGGGAGTATTTGGCTATGGAATTTGCGTATATGGGTGCCGGAATTGGCATGGGGCTTTGCGCTATTGGCGCAGGTTTAGGCATCGGCCTGTTGGCCGGTAAAGCACTGGAGGGCGTCGCCCGCCAGCCCGAAGCCGTAGGCGATATCCGCACCAACATGATCCTGACGGCCGCTTTGGTCGAGGGCGTGGCCCTGATCGGCGAGGTGTTTTGCCTGCTGATCGTGCTGACCAAGTAGTACAAGCGCTATGTTACTCGATCCCCATGCGGGGCTCATAATATGGACAATCATCACCTTTTTGGTGGTGCTTTTCGTCCTCAAAAAATTTGCTTGGCCCCACCTTTTGGCGGCCCTCGACGAGCGCGAGAAACGCATCAGCGATGCGATCGCCGGGGCTGAGCAGGCGCGCCAAGAGGCCGAAGAGGTCTTGCGCGAGCACCGGCAAAAGCTCGCCGCGGCCGATGAAGAGGCGCGGCAGGTCGTCGCCGAGGCCCGCGAGGCTGGGGCAAACGTGCGGCAGACCATCGTCTCCCAAGCGCGGGAAGAGGCCGAGCGGATGCTCGACCAAGCGCGGACTAGTATCGAAAGCGAGAAACGCGCTGCCATCGCCGAGTTGCGCCGCGAGACGGCTAATCTCGCGGTTCAAGCCGCTGGTGCGCTGATCGACGCCAATTTGGACGATGAGAGAAATCGGGGTCTCGTCGACGACTTGATCGCCCAAATTCCCGAATCCAATTGAACGCCATCGTGCGAGTAGGACCATGAACGCACCCGAAGTAGTGCGCCGCTACGCGGCTACGCTGTTGGAAGCCGCCGATGAAACGGGTGCGACCGCAGCGGTGCAGCGCGACGTCGAGCGGCTTTTGGAGACGGTGCGCCAATCCGGTGAGTTGGCCGAGTTTTTGGCCAATCCCCTAGCGGATGGTCAAGCTCAAGCCGATGTCTTGCGGGAGCTTTTCAGCGGCAAAGTTGAGGTGCTGACTCTGAATTTTCTTCGGCTCATGGCATTTAGGGGCCGCGCTTCTATTATCGACGCGGCACTCGGCAATTTTCTCGACCAAGTTGCCGAGCGCGAGGGCATAATCGGCGCTGAAGTGCGCTCGGCCGTGGCGTTGAGCGAGGAGCAGTGCCAGCGCCTGCGGGAGCGCTTAGAGCACCACAGCGGCCGCAAAGTGCGTTTGGACGTCCAAGTCGATACCAGCTTGCGGGGCGGCGCAGTCGTCCGCGTCGGCGACACCGTATTCGACGGCAGTGTGAACACTTATCTAGAGCGCCTACAAGCGCGTCTGGCCGGTTAGTCAGCAGGAGGATCTATGGCCACCGAAGCGATAGTTCAGCCCGATGAGATTTCGCAAATTCTCAAGCAACAGCTACTGGGCTTTGAAAAAGAAATAGACATATACGAGACGGGAACGGTGCTCTACGTCGGTGATGGCACGGCCCGCGTCCACGGTCTGGGCAACGTGCGGGCCACTGAATTGGTGGAATTTCCCCACGGCATCATGGGCATGGCCCTCAACCTAGAAGAAGACAACGTCGGCTGCGTGCTCTTCGGCGAGGACACCCTGATCAACGAAGGCGACCAAGTAAAGCGCACCGGTCGCATCGTCGAAGTGCCGGTGGGTGAGGCGCTCTTGGGCCGGGTCGTCAATCCCTTGGGCATGCCCATCGACGGCAAGGGCGACATCCAGGCTGACGAGAGCTTGCCGGTCGAGCGCAAAGCTCCGGGCGTCATTGACCGCCAGCCGGTTACCGAGGCCCTGCAGACGGGCATTAAAATCATCGACGCGACCGTTCCCATCGGCCGCGGCCAGCGCGAGCTGATCATCGGCGATCGCCAGACCGGCAAGACGGCCATTGCCGTTGATACCATCATCAACCAGCGCGACCAAGACGTCAAATGCATCTACGTGGCCATCGGCCAAAAGGCCTCGACCGTGGCTAAGTTGGTGGCCGAACTCGAGGCCAATGGTGCCATGGAGTACACTATCGTGGTCTCGTCCACGGCGTCCGATCCGGCACCTTTGCAGTTTTTGGCACCCTATGCCGGTGCTTCGATGGGCGAGTACTTCCGCGACAATGGTCAGCACGCCCTGATCATCTACGACGATCTGTCCAAACAGGCTTGGGCCTACCGCGAGATGTCGCTGATCTTGCGCCGGCCCCCGGGCCGCGAAGCCTATCCGGGCGACGTGTTCTACTTGCACTCGCGCCTATTGGAGCGCGCGGCCAAGATGAGCGACGAAAAGGGCGGAGGGTCGCTAACGGCGCTGCCGGTAATCGAAATTCTCGAAGGCGACGTATCGACTTTTATACCCACCAACGTCATCTCGATTACCGATGGCCAGATCCTGCTCAAGCCCGAGTTGTTCTATTCGGGCAATCGCCCGGCCATGGACGTGGGGGCGTCGGTGTCGCGGGTGGGGTCGGCCGCGCAGACCAAGGCCATCAAGGGCGTGGCCAGGACCATCAAGGGCGACATTTCCCGCTACAACGAAGTCAAGGCGTTCGCTCAATTCGGCACTTCGGGCTTGGACCAAGGCACGCGCAATCTGCTCAACCGCGGCGAGAAGCTGATGGAAATCCTCAAGCAGGATCAGTTCTCCCCGCAGTCGCTGGCCGAACTAACGGTCTCGCTGTCGATCATCGACCACGTACTCGATCTGCCCACGGCCGATCTAGGCCGCTTTGAGACCGAGTTGCTGGCCTACATGCGGGAGCATCAGGCCGAGCTTATGAAAGAGATCTACGAGAGTCGCGATTTGAACGACGAAGCGAAGGAAAAGCTCAACGCGGCAGTCGAAGAATTCAAGGGCGGCTTCCGTCCCTCTGCCGGATAGGGGACTAAGCAGTGGCTACCCTTCGCGAACTCAGGACGCGCGTTGCCAGTATCACCAATATCCAGCGCGTCACCAACGCCATGCAGATGGTGGCAGCGGCCAAGATGCGCCGCGCTCAGGCGGCGATTTTAGCTGCCCGGCCGTATGCCCAGCGACTGGACCAAGTACTGAAAGCGCTGCACCAGAGCGTCGATGCCTACGATCAGCCGCTCTTTGCGGTTCGCCCGGTCCAGCGCGTTGTGCTGGTGGTCATAACCTCCGATCGCGGCCTCTGCGGTGCCTTTAACACCAACCTGTGCCGTCGGGTTCAGGACGAGTTGGACGAGTATCTGGACGCCCAACCTGAGTTGATCACCATCGGCAACAAGGGCTGGGACTTCTTCAGCCATCGCGGCTACTCAATCTCCCGCCATCACGCCGATGTGTTCAACCAGCTCGAGTTAGTTCGCGCCGCGGATATAGCTCAGGATCTAACGAGTCGCTTTGTCGCTGGCCAGACTGACCGGGTGTTGCTCTGCTATAGCGAATACGGCTCTGTTACTTCCCAAGTGCCCACCGTCCGCCAGCTCCTGCCCATCGCGCCCGAAGAGGAAGCAGGTGAAAGTGCTAAGTACGCTTTCGAGCCATCGCCCGAGGTCCTGTTGGGCACTTTGGTTGAGCGTCAGATCAACTTCCAGGTATGGCGCGCTCTGCTGGAGTCAAATGTGGGCTTTTTCGCCGCCCAGATGATGGCGATGGATAACGCCACCAAGAACGCCAGAGACATGATCGAGGATCTGACCCGCGAAATGAACAAGGAGCGGCAAGCCTCGATAACCCTCGAATTGATGGATATTATCGGCGGTGCCAATGCTGTGGCTCAATAGCGCTGTTTACTACGCGAGGTAAAAATGAAAGAAGGAACAATCAAAGAAATCATCGGCGTCGTCATTGATGTCGATTTCGCTGGGCAGGAACTGCCGCCCATCTACAACGCCCTCGAGGTGGTCGCAGAAGACCGCCCAAGCCAAGAGCGCCTAGTCCTCGAAGTACAGCAGCACTTGGGCGAGCACGCGGTGCGCTGTGTAGCGATGGATTCTACCGACGGCCTGAGCCGCGGCGCACGGGTAGTTGATAGCGGTGGTCCGATCCAAGTTCCAGTGGGCGAGGAAGTGCTCGGACGCCTCTTCAACGTCATCGGCGAGCCAATCGACGGCAAGGGGGCGCTCAGCGACGAAGTTTCCCGGATGCCCTTACACCGTCCAGCCCCGACCCACCAAGACCAAGTCACTTCAGATGAAATGCTGGAGACTGGCGTAAAGGTCCTCGACTTGATCTGTCCGTTTGCCCGCGGCGGTAAGCTGGGGCTTTTCGGTGGCGCTGGGGTTGGCAAGACCGTCATCCTCACCGAGTTAATCAACAATGTCGCCTCCGGGCACGGCGGTTATTCGGTCTTCGCCGGCGTAGGCGAGCGCACGCGCGAAGGCAACGACCTGCTGGGCGAGTTGGAAGAGTCGGGCGTCATCGACAAGACGGCCATGGTCTTTGGGCAGATGAACGAGCCGCCTGGTGCGCGCCAGCGCATCGCCCTTACTGGGCTGACCATTGCCGAGCACTTCCGCGACGAGGCCGGTCAAGACGTGTTGTTCTTTGTCGATAATATCTTTCGCTTTATCCTCGCCGGTGCCGAAGTTTCAGCGCTGCTGGGTCGCATGCCCTCGGCCGTGGGCTATCAGCCGACGCTGGCCACCGAGATGGGTGCCCTGCAGGAGCGGATTACCACCACCAAGGACGGCTCGATTACCTCGGTACAAGCCATTTACGTGCCCGCCGACGACTATACAGACCCGGGCGTGGTTGCGGCCTTTGCCCACCTCGACGGCCGCATCGTGCTGGAGCGCTCCTTGGCCGATCAGGGGCTATACCCAGCGGTCGATCCCCTCGCATCTTCGTCGCGTCTCCTTGATCCGCGCACCGTCGGCGAAGAGCACTATCAGGTCGCCCAGCGCGTCCAAGAGGTCTTACAGCGCTACCGCGACCTACGCGAGATCATCGCCATTTTAGGCATTGACGAACTATCGGACGAGGACAAGCTAATTGTATCGAGAGCGCGCAAGATCCAGTTTTTCCTCACCCAGCCTTTCCATGTGGCCGAAGCATTCACTGGCAAGCCGGGCGAATTCGTCAAAATCGAAGACACGATCCGCGGCTTCAAGGGGTTGGTCGATGGCGAATACGACGACGTGCCCGAACTCGCCTTCTCCCTCGTCGGCAATATCGAACAGGCCCTCCAAGCCGCTAAGGATCTTTAGTCCATGCCCGCCTTCGCCTTAGAGGTCGTCACGCCAGAGCGGGTGGCTTACTCGGGGCAGGTTTCTAGCCTGCAAGCACCCGGTAGCGAGGGGAGTTTTGGCGTCCTCTCTGGCCACGTACCGCTTTTGACCGCGTTGCAGATAGGGCGGTTGCGCTTTGTCGAGGAGGATGGGGGCGAGATCCAAATGGCCATCAGCGGCGGTTTTGTCGAGGTCGGGCGCGAGCAGGTTGCGGTGCTAGCTGAGACAGCCGAACGGATCGAGGAGATCGACGTTGAGCGGGCTGAGTCTGCGCGCCAGCGCGCTGAGGAACGCCTTGCCAAGGCGCGTACCGAGGAAGAGGTCGACGTAGCGCGCGCTCAAGCAGCGCTGTCACGCGCCATCAATCGACTCCACACGAGTAGTTGATCTATCCCCCCACATCGCGCCCGTAAACTGTGCGAATCACGTCCTCAATGTCGGGTTCTTGGACGGACACGTCGCGCACCGGGTAGCGGGCCGACAACTCTGAGATCAGCGCCGACGCCGACACTTGGCTCCGAGCAAAGCGGATGCGGACGACACTGTCTCGTCGTTCGAGGACCTCTGCGTGGGCGTGGGCGAAGCCAGCGAGCGGCTCTCCGGTGCCGGGATCGCACTCGACGATCAGATAGCGGTGCGGGGTGATCGAGTCGACGAGCGCCGCCAGAGGTCCGTCTTCGATGATGCGTCCCTGGTTGATGATGATGAGTCGCTCGCAGAGTTCCTCCACGTCGTCCAGATCGTGCGTAGTGAGCAGTACGGTGGTGCGCCGGCGCTGGTTGATGTCGCGGATGAAGGCTCGGATTGCCGCTTTCACCTCGATGTCCATACCCATCGTGGGCTCGTCGAGAAACAGGATATCCGGCTCGTGTAGCATGGCACCGGCCAACTCCCCGCGCATGCGTTGCCCCAGAGACATCTGCCGCACCGGTGTGTCGAGGAGGTCGCCGATGCCGAGGACCTCGCAGAGTTCAGCGAGGCTCCGCTCGAAGTCGTCGTCGGCAATGCGGTAGATCCGCTTGAACAGCTCGTAGGACTCGCCCAGGCGAAGGTCCCAGTTTAGCTGGCTGCGCTGGCCGAACACGGCGCCGATGCGCTGGACGACCGCCCGCCGCTGCTTCTGGGGCGAAAGGCCGACGACGGTGACGCGCCCGGACGTGGGATAGAGGATGCCGGAGAGCATCTTGATCGTCGTCGACTTCCCCGCGCCATTGGGACCGATGAACCCGACCAGCTCGCCTGGCTCAATCGCAAAGCTCACGTCGCGCACTGCGTGCACTTCACGTCGGTCGGGCCGGAACAAGCCCTTCACCGCACCGGCCAGCCCCTTTTGCTTCCGGGTTACGCGGAAGGTCTTGCAAACCCTCTCTAACTCTATATGTGCCATGGCTACGACCCCGCGCTTTCGTAGCGGCGAAGACCGGCAGCAAAGACAGCCAGCGCCAGTACGAGCATGGCGGCACCCACTGCGGGAGTCCACAGGGCCACATCGAGGGGCAGAGAAGTGTTCGCACTCTGGCCGAGGAAGTCGCAGGCGGGGTAGAACCCGATGAAGCCGAGGGGCAGCACAAAGGTCAGCAGCGCCTGCAGGGACCACGGGTACACGGTCAGCGGGTAGAACGTGCCGCGCGCCATCAGTTCCATGCTGGCGTCCACGAGGGGCTGGCTCCGCATGGTCCAGAACGCAATGGAGCTGATGAGGGTGAGGTAGGACCAGTAGATCAGGGTCCCGCCGGCAATGACGAGGAGCACCTCGACGACGTGCAGCGGCGTCCAGACAAAGCCAGACAGCCGGGCCCCGTAGAGGAAGTAGCCCGTGCCGATGCCCAGATGCACGAGGCCGACCACATTGATTCGGTGGCAGGAGAAGTGGAAGGTGACCTCCAGGGGTCTGAGAAGCATCAAGTCGAACTCGCCGCGCGTGACAAAGCGATCGATCAGCCGCGACTGAAATGACAGGATGGACATGACGCCACGGCTCATCAGGCTCAGCCCATACAGGAAAGCGAGCTGGGGGAAGGTCCATCCCGATAGCGGCTGGAACCGGTCGACTAGCACCTGCAGGGCGACGCCAATCCAGACGTAGTTGATGCCCAAGCCAAGGCAGATGCTCAGGAGTGAGAAGGGATATTCCAACGCCCGCTGCGTCGACAGGCGGCCGTACAGGGCTGCAACGGACAAGTGATGACGCACGTCGGCGATCACAGGCTACCTATCCTCCCTGCACGAAGACCCGCCGCTGGGCGCGAGTCCAGACGAGACCTACGAGCAGGGCGAAGACCACGACCCAGAGAGCCTGCACGGAGAGGATGTGGACGACCTCTTGGGCGGAGACGCGGCCGATGTAGATCTCCAGCGGTGCTTGGAACATGTACTGGAAGGGCAGCCACCGCGATGCGTCGGCGATGAGATCGGGGAATAGCCACATTGGCACCAATCGTCCCGAGAGGGCAAAGACGAGGCTGTTTTTCACCGTGCTCACATCCCATAAGTCAGTGATCCAAAAGGCCGTCATGCCCACTAGGGTGCTCAGCAGCCACAGCAGTAGGAAGCTCAGCGCACAGCTCGGCAGAAACAGCAACCCCGCTCCTACTCCCGCTGGCAGTGGGGGAGCCACAAAGAGAAGCGAGATGGCCAGCAGGGGCAGGGCGAACTGCGTGACTGCCGCCAGTGAACGCCCCACATCTTCGGTCATCCAGTACCAGACGAGGTTCACCGGTCGGATTAGGTCGAGCGCGATCTCACCTGCGCGGATCTTGGCGAAGAGCTCGTTGTCGATGCTGACAGTGAAGCATGCATTCATCAGCACGGCGACGACGGCGTAGGTGACCATCTGCGCCTCGGTGACCCCGGCGACTTGGTCGATTCCGCGATACGCGGTGCGCCAGAGGAAGACGGAGCCAAGGAGGAAAAACAAATTCCGCCCGATGGAGGACAGATACTCGAAGCGGTAGGCCAGCGCGTTGAATAGTTGGAGTTTTAACAGGTAGGTGTGCAGGCGCATGAGTACTCCTCCAGTGGGTATTCCCGCACCGCGCCCGGTGTCAGCTCAATGCGCCGCCAATCGGTTGCTCCCGCCATGCGCCACTCCAGCGCCTGTCGCTCCTTACCCCCATTGTAAAACAACACTGAGCCTGGACCACTAACCGGCGGTTGCACAAGCGCCAGGATCTGCTCGGGCAAATGGCCTGCGGCCCACTCGACCAGCGGCACCACCGCGCCCTGTATCTCGCGCGTGCCCATCAACAACGGCCCGTAGCAACCCGTCACCGCCCCGCAGCCCCAATTGCGCCCGTGTCCCGCGGCCACCGAGCAAATCGCCCCGCCCATATCGGCGTGCTCACGCCCGCCGCGCAGCACCCGCCGCGCCATGGCGAATTTGGCCGCCGCCGCCCCCAGCGCCCGCCGGGCCATGGTCCACTCGCCCGTCAATTGATATCCTAGCGTCAATGCTGCGGTGCTCGGCTCGCGCGAGGGCTGTACCGAGCCATCTTCTGCCCAATGGCCCCAGTAGATCATGTCGTTGCGTTTGCCCACCCCCGGCTCGCGACGTTTTTGCTCTTGGGGAAAGACCATCGCCCACGGTGCTTCCGGCTCGGCGGGTTGTTGAGCTAACACCGCGCACATCGCGTCGTCCAGCGAGGAATCGGCGAAGGTCCAGCGATAGTAGGAAAGCGCGGCGGCAGCCGGGTCGGCGTAGGGATCGAGCAATTCGCCGATTAGCGGCTCGACGATTCTCTTGGCCGCGCGGCGAAAGGTGTCGTCGCCTTCCAGTAAAAAGAGATCACCCAGCGCGTAGACCGCGCCCGACGCCAGCAGATTTTCGATGCCAGCGAGTGGGTCGCCAGCGATGTGGTGGTTGTTGGCGGCCATGCCCCGCTCTGCGCGGGTCTGCAAATCCTCCGGCTGCAATCCACGCCCGTCCAGATCCCACAATACGGGCATTCGTCCGTCTGCCGCAAGCAACCGCTCGGCCCGCTTGCGCCCATAGCGCAGTGCCCAGTCGCGGTAGCGCGCCTCGCCCGTGACGCGCCAGGCGGCCAGCGCAATGTGCAAAAAGCGGAAGTGCTCGGCCAACTCGCGATCGCCGTGTGCCCCACCGACGGTCCGCGTGCCGATCCAGTAGCTCAAAAAGACGTCGCGCGTCCAATCGTACCAAGCGGGCACGCCCTCAACCCAGTTGCCGATGTGATGCGCTGCGTCGTCGAGCAGGGCGGCGGCTTCTCTGTCGTCGGGAAAGAGTTCCAGATAGCGGGGCAGGAACAGCAAAAAGGGCTCGGTGCCGTGGTGGGCCTCGGCCTCGGCCTCGTACCCGTGTAGACACTCGGTGCTAACCCAGGCCTTGAGGTCATTGGCCAGCGAGCGAAACCGCACTGCGATCCGCTCGTCGCCGCTGACCAGATAATGCGGAAAGAAGGCCAGCGCGAAATTGGCCTCGTCCTCGCCACCGTGGTTTTTGTCCGGCCCGTCGCGAAGAATGCTCTGCTCGCCCCACAGCGAGAGTTCGCGCCGCAATGCCACATAGTGCGCGTATGTCTGTGCTAGTTCGTCGATCACGGGTCTGAATGTATCAGTTACAAGGTCTGGAAGACAAGCCTTGACACTATCCTCTTCGATTGGGAGTATGATCTACAGATTACCGTAGCCGCACCCCCTGCGCGGACAAGGTGCCTCCGTTCTAGGAGGTTGGGGTAGTGCCCCGATAGAGACAAGGAGCAACCATGCCAAACATCCGATTCGCCCAACTCTCATTTTGGTTCGGTCACGCGCACGGCATCTGCAACGCCGCGCAGAAACACGACAGCGTGGATCTCATCGCAATCTGGGACGCCGACGCCAAGCGCGGACAGGCCGCGGCCGATCACTTCGGCGTCGAATTCATCCCCGACCTGGATGAGCTTCTCGCCCGCGATGACATCGATGCCGTCGGCATTGCCTCGGAAACCCAGCTTCACGGTGAACACATCATCCGTGCCGCCGAAGCGGGCAAACACTGCATGGTCGAAAAGCCATTCACCCGCACCCCCGAGCAGGCGGACGCAGCGATCGCTGCGGCTGAGAAAGCGGACGTCCAGGTCATGCCCGTCCACAACCTGCGCTTCTCCCCTGCGCATGAGCGCATGAAGGAAATCGTCGACTCCGGTATGCTCGGACCCATCACGCAGGTGCGGCGGCGCCACGGGCACGACAAGTATAGTGCCCAGGATTTCGATGCGCAGAGAATCCAGAACGACCCCGCCGATCCATGGTTCGACGCGGATGCGGAAGGCCGCAGCTCGCTTTACCACGCTGGTTCCCATTCCGCTTTCTGGATGCAGTGGATGTTCGGCATGCCCGAGAGCGTCGTTTCTCTGGGCGTCTCGAGCGTCAAAGGACTCCCGGTCGAGGACAACAATGCCGCTGTCTTCCGCTACGCCAATGGTCCAATCGTAACGCTCCATACGAGCGAGACGGAAACTCGGGCTCCCCTAGCCACCGAAATCTACGGTCACAAAGGCGCGTTGGTGCAAGTCAGGGGCGACCATCCTTCCACCAAGCTAGATTTCGGCGACCCGGCCACGCTGATGCTCTACACAAGGGAAACCGAAGCTTGGCAACCCTTGTCAGAATTCCACCGCAGCTTCGTCCCACCGGGATACAGCGTGTTCGGCAAATTCTTCGACGCTCTAGCCAACGGGGAGGAGATGCCGATCACGATGTATGACGGCAGGGAATGCGTTCAGATTCTGGCGGCGACGAATTTGGCAGGGAAGGAAGGGCGGCAGGTTGAGCTGTTGGAGATAACGGGCTGAGGCTGCCACTCGCCCGCATCACCTGTGGCTCATGCAACAAGCCCCCGGGGAGGTGATCCCCGGGGGCTTGTGTTAAACGACAATCCGCCAAAGTTAGCGACGGGAAATATGGTAGCGGCGAAGGGACTCGAACCCCCGACCCATGGATTATGATTCCACTGCTCTAACCAACTGAGCTACGCCGCCAAAAACTTGTTTAAAAGCTAGACGGTGGGGGGGGCTTTGTCAATAGGACTCAGAAGGCGAACAGGTCTTCCAGGCCCAGTTCGACGATCTCGCCCTGCGCTGCTAACGCCTCTATATCCATTTTGCTCTTGTCGCCGGTGATCGAAATCAGCTTGGGACGTCCTTGGACGTGCTGGCGGTAGAATTCGAGCACTTCGTCGAGGTCGCTGGCTTGGAGTTGCTCAAAGCGCCAAGAGCGCGGGTCGCCGGTCAGCCCCTTGCGCTCCCAGCCGCGCACGGCCCCCAGTACCGAGCGAAAACCGAGGCGTTCAGTGCGGTATTTGTTGAGCACTGAAAGTTGGGCGGCGGCAAAGCGCTCGGGCGAGGAGGGGATGTCGTCGAGCAGGCCGGCGAAGGCCGCAACCGCTTCGGGCGTCTTGTCGGCTTGCGTGCCCATGCCGCCGACCATGTAGTTGTAGTCGGCTTTGTCGCGGCCGTTGAAGTAGAGGGCACCCACCGAGTAGGCCAAGGCCCGCGCTTCGCGAATTTCTTGAAATACGATGCCGGCCATGCCGCCGTAGAAGTAGTCGTTGAACAGCTCGACTGCTGGTTCAAGCGCCGCTTGGTAGGGCACGTCCACGTATTCGATCCTCACTAGGGCTTGGGCCATTTCCTTGTCAAAGAAGTAGATCTGGGTTTTTTCGGGCTGGGTAAACTCCAGCACCTGATAGGGCGGCGGCTCGACCGGAGACTCAGGCAGCGAGTAGTGCTGGGCGAGGATGGCTTGGATGTCCTCGATGGTTTGCGACCCAGTGTAGCTAAGGGTCTGGCGATAGGAGAGCAGGCCACTGAGTAGGTCGATAAGTTCTTGACGCCCGAGTGCGCGGACCGACTCGTTGGACAATACCCGGCGGTAGTACGCCATGTCGCCTAAGCGGTGGTAGCGGTAGAGCGCTTCGTGGATGGTGCGGTGATCCTTGAGGGCGTCGTCGCGCCGAGCGATGATGATGGACTGAAGCTCGGCAAGCGTGGCGTCGTCGGTGGTTGGACCGTGCATTAGCTCGGACAAAAGTGCGAGCGACGCGGCGAAGTTTTCATCGAGTCCTGATATGGAAATCGTGGTCTCTTGGTCGCCGACACTCATTCTAAAGTCGGTGCCCAGCTTGTACCACTCCTTTTTCAGTTCTTCGGAGGTAAAGCGCGGGGTACCCGACTTGTCGAGCAGTTCGCGGGCCACGGGTAGGCGCTTTTCGGTCAGGGAGCCGATGTCGATTGCAATAGAAAATTCGAAGAGGTCGTTGAGGGGATTGCGGGCGTAGTAGAGCTTGCTGCCACCCACCAACTCGCGGGTGGTAAAGTCGCGCTCGGGCACGAGGTAGGCTGGCTCAATTTCCTCAAAGGGCATGGCCATGACCTCGGCGGAAAAGGCCGATTGGCGCGAGGCATCGATGTCAATTTTGTCGATGGGTGGCTTGGCGATCTCGGGTATATCCTGTTCGCCATCGCGGCGGTAGCCAGCGACATACGCGCCGTTGAAGTACTTATTGGCGACTTCGACGATGTCTTGCTTGTCGAGCTTGGCCATGCGGTCGAGGGTGCGCACCGCGTGGCTCCATTTCTCAAACCCGAGATACGAATCGCGCATGGAGCTGACCCGAGACCTGTTATTTTCCTGCCCCTGCTTTACGCTCTTCTTGAAGTCGGTGACAATGGCCGGGATGATCCAATCCTCGAATTGCCCCTCCTTGATCAGGTCAATCTGCTCCAAGAGCAGAGCTTCGACTTCCTCAAGGGTCTGGTCCTGTTTGGGGATGCCCCACAAGTACTGGGCACCGTAGTCGTTGAGTAGATAGGGATAGGAGCCGGCTTCGCGCACCTTCTGCTGCTGGTTGAGATTGAGGTTGATCAGCCCGGCGGTGGCGTTGTCGAGGATCATGTCGAGGATTTGCAAAGTCTCGGCGTCTTCGTGCGATTGCTTGGCGGTGCGAAAGGCCAACAGCACGTATTCCTCGCCGGGATAACTGACTTCGATCCGTTCCACTGCGTCGATTGCAGGCTCTTGGTGCTCGGGGAATTGGGGCAATTCTCTGCGCTCCCAGAGCGAGAATTCGCGGTCGATGAGTTGGATGGTCTCATCGATGTCGATGTCGCCGGAGATGAAAATGGCCATGTTGTTGGGCACGTAGTACGTGTGGTAGAACTCGTACATGCGCTCTAGCGAGGGATTTTTTAGGTGCTCTACTGTGCCCAGCGTGGTGACGCGGTAGGGATGGACTTTGTAGAACTGCTCCTGTACGGCTTTGTGGATGACGCGGCTCTTGTTGTCGAGGGAGCGGTTTTTCTCTTCATAGACGGTTTCCAGCTCGGTTTGGAAGAGGCGGAAGACCGGCTCGTGAAAGCGCTCGGCCTCAATCTTGGCCCATTGCGCTAGGCGATTGGCCGGCAGTTCCACCTTGTAGACGGTTTCCTCGACCCAGGTGTGGGCGTTGAGGCCGCTCTCGCCCATTGCGGTGTAGAGGCGGTCGAGTTCATTGGGGATGGCGTACGCCGCGGCGAGTTGGTTTTCGGCGTTGATCTGGGCGTAGATTGCGGCCCTTTTTTCCGGGTCGGTTTCGCCAAAGTGCTGCTCGTAGAGCGCCTCGATGCGGTCGAGGTGGACCTGCTCCTTTTCGTAGTCGAGGGTGCCGATTTTTTGGCTGCCCTTGAAGAGCATGTGCTCCAGATAATGGGCGATGCCGGTGGCGTCTTGGGGGTCGTGCTTGGAACCGGCGCGGACGGCGATTTCAGCGTGGAAGCGCGGCTCTTCTGTGTTCTGGGTCAAATAGACTGTCAGGCCGTTGTCCAGTTGGTAGATATGGGCCTGCATGGGGTCTTTGGGGTCTGGGCCGTGGAGTAGGTTGTATTCTGCGGGAAGGGCCTGGGCCAAGACGAGAAAGAGAAGCGCGTACAGCAAGGGCATAATCGATCCTTTGTTCAAGGTGTGAGTTGTGTAATGAGTTCCTCGGAAATACGAGAAAGGGGTGAACGATGGCAAGTCTGCAAGGAAGTGAGCGGCGCGTTGGTTGGCACGTTTTTTTCTTTGTAGTACGCAACGCAGTACAGCGCACCCATGCGTGGTCTTTGGGTAACAAAAAGCGGGTGGAATGGAAACACTACAGACATGGGGTCGCGCCCTGTTGGACTTTGCCTATCCGCCGCACTGTGCGGTTTGCGAAGCGGACATCGAGGCCGACGCACTGCTGTGCGGGTCGTGCTGGGCGGAGATTGTGTCGTGCCGTCTACGTTCTCGGGTCGAAGACGGAGGACGGGACTTTGAACAGGTCGTTTCCTTGGGGCCGTTCACCGGCGCGCTGCAACAGGCCATTTACGCGCTTAAATTTCGCAACCAAGTGCGGCTAGGGAGGGCATTGGGCGAGCGCATGGGGCAGTGCTTGGCCGAGCAACTCGTTCCGCTGGACTGCTTGTTGCCCGTGCCCTTGCACCCGGCTCGGCAGCGGGAGCGCGGGTTTAATCAGAGCGCGGAAATCGCCGCTGGATTGGGGACCGTGCTCGGCGTGCCCGTGTACCACGGGGTCATGCGTCGGCAGAGGAATACGCGGCAGCAAGCCCTGTTGTCGGCAGAGGAACGCCGCGCCAATCTTCGCAATGCCTTTGCGCCCGTCGCCGCACTGCTCGCAGGTGTCCGAATCGGGATAGTAGATGACGTGTGGACGACCGGCGAGACCATGGTAGCTTGTGCCCAAGCCGTGGGGAGCGACCGCCGCCTGTGGGCCATTGTCTTGGCGCGCTCAGGTGCGGACGATCTATTGACCTAATTCTAACAAATTCCTACATTTAGACTCTTTTGGAATCCCCCATACTCCAAGCTGTACTCAAAGTTGGCCGCGAGCCAAGGAGTCCGAATATGGCCGAAAAAATGATCGGCATATTGACCGGAGGAGGCGACTGTCCGGGCCTCAACGCCGTCATTCGCGCTGTGGTGCGCAAGGGCATTACTGCATACCGATACCGCTTTCGCGGCATTCTCAAGGGCTGGAAGGGAATGATGGAGTGCGACTGGGAGCCGTTGGGACTGGAGGAAATTTCCGGCATCTTGCCCAAGGGCGGCACCATCCTCGGCACGTCGCGCACCAACCCGTTTAAAGAAGAAGACGGCAGCGAAATCGTCGTCGATAACATGCGGCGGATGAAGTTAGACGCGCTGGTGGCCATCGGGGGCGAGGACACACTCGGGGTGGCCGACAAGCTGGCGAGCATGGGGGTGCCGATCGTGGGCGTGCCCAAGACCATTGACAACGACCTGAGCGGCACGGACTACACGTTTGGCTTTGACACCGCAGTCAATATCGTCACTGAAGCCATCGACCGGATTCACACCACGGCCGAATCGCACAATCGCGTGATGGTCATCGAGGTTATGGGGCGGCACAGCGGTTGGATCGCCCTCCACGCTGGCTTGGCCGGCGGCGCAGATATGATCCTCATCCCCGAGCAGAAATACACCATCGAGGAAGTCGTCAGCACCATCCGCAAGCGACACGAACGCGGCAAGGACTTTTCGATTGTGGTAGTGGCCGAGGGGACGCAACTGATTGCCGAGGAGGGCGGGGAAAAAGAATACGTGGTCTCCGAAGGGGGCCTCGACGAGTTCGGCCACGTCAAGCTAGGCGGCATCGGCCAACTCGTCGCCAACACAGTCGAGGAAGCAACGAGTTACGAGACGCGGGTTACGGTGTTGGGTCACTTGCAGCGCGGGGGGACGCCCACGGCCTTCGACCGCGTCTTGGGCACGCGCTTTGGCATTGCCGCCATCGATTTGGTGCACGCCGACGATTTCGGCAAGATGGTGAGTCTGCAAGGCAATGAGATCGTGGCGATCCCGCTCGCCGACGCGGTCAATCAGCTCAAGGTCGTGGATCAAGAGCTATACGATTTAGCGACGGTATTCTTCGGTTGATCTCATGGCCAAGCGCACCATCAGGGACCTCGATGTAGCGGGCAAGCGGGTCCTCGTGCGAGTGGATTTCAACGTGCCGCTCGCCGACGAGGACGGTCGGATAGTCGATGACACGCGGATTCGCGCCGCTCTGCCAACGATCGAGCACTTGTTGGCGCAGGGTGCGTCCGTAATTCTGATGTCGCACTTGGGTCGCCCCGGTGGTCAGCGAGTACCTGAATTGTCGCTGGCCCCAGTAGCCGAGCGCCTGAGCCAGTCGTTGGGCCGTGCGGTGGGCATGGCCCCAGACTGCGTGGGAGCCGAGGTTGCGACCCAAGCCGCTGCCTTGCAGCCGGGGCAGGTCCTGCTTTTGGAGAACGTGCGCTTCCACCCGGAAGAAGAGCAAAACGATCAGACTTTTGCCCAGCAATTGGCCGAGCTAGGCGATGCGTACGTCAACGACGCCTTTGGGGCGGCGCACCGGGCCCACGCTTCGACCGAGGGGGTGCCGCGCTGTATGGGTGCGGGGGCCAGCGGCCTGTTAATGGAGCGAGAAATTGCCTATCTCGACGAGACCCTGCGCCGCCCGCAGCGGCCATTTACCGCCATTTTGGGCGGGGCCAAGATCTCGGGCAAGATCGAGCTGATTGAGCATTTGCTCGACCGAGTGGATGCTCTGCTCATCGGCGGCGGCATGGCCTATACCTTTTTTAAGGCTATGGGGCTAGAGATCGGGGATTCGCTGCTCGAAGAGGACCGCCTAGATACGGCTCGGCAGTTATTGGCCCGAGTCGAAAAAGGGGGGTTGGATCTCCAGCTTTCCGTGGATTGCGTGGTCGCCGACCGTTTTGCCGCCGACGCCCAAGCGCAAGTGGTCGCCCACGACGCCATACCACGCGGTTGGCAGGGCATGGATATCGGCCCTCAGACCCGGCAGTGCTACGCCGACCAGATCGCTCGCGGGGGCACCATAGTGTGGAACGGTCCCCTCGGAGTGTGCGAGATGGAGCCCTTTGCCCAGGGTACTCAACAGATCATCCAAGCCCTAGCTGACGCCACCCGCGAGGGTGCGTTGAGCATTATTGGCGGCGGGGACACGGCCGCGGCTGTAACCCAAGCCGGATTGGCCCCAGCGATGACTCACATTTCCACTGGGGGTGGGGCTTCGCTAGAGTGCATGAGCGGGCGGGTCTTGCCCGGGGTGGCGGTCTTAGACGACGAGGAAACCTAAGAAATGCGCCGACCCATTGTCGCTGGTAACTGGAAGATGCACAAGACCGCTGCGGAGGCCGTCGAGTTGGTCGAGGGGATCAAGCCGCTCGTCGCGGGGCTCGACGTAGAAGTAGTGGTTTGTCCGCCTTTCACTAGCCTACAAGCCGTGCGTGCGATCCTTGCCAACAGTGCCATTGGGCTGGGGGCCCAGAACATGCACTGGGAACGGCAGGGAGCGTTCACTGGGGAAATATCCTCCGACATGCTCTTGGCGGCTGGTTGCTCTTACGTGTTGTTGGGGCACTCCGAGCGAAGGCAGTTTTGCGGCGAGGACGACTCGCTGGTCAACCGCAAGCTAGCCTGTGCTCTCCAAGCTGATCTGTGCCCAATCGTCTGCGTCGGCGAGACCCTGCAAGAGCGCGAAGCTGGCCGAATTGAGGAGGTTGTCCTCGGCCAAGTGGGCGGTGCCTTGTCCGGAATTGAGGCGAGTACAGCTAGGGCGGTACTGTGGGCGTACGAGCCGGTTTGGGCGATTGGCACTGGCGTGACGGCGACGGCTGAGCAAGCCGAAGAGGTACATGCGATGATCCGCCACTTCCTCGCTGAGCACTTGGGAAAAGCAGCCGCCGACGAGGTGCGCATCCAGTATGGCGGCAGCGTCAAGCCCGAAAACGCAGCCGAGCTCTTTGCCCAAGACAACATCGACGGGGGCTTGATCGGCGGTGCCGCACTGGACGCCGGGCAGTTTGCCGCTATTGTGAAGGCCGCCCTTTAGCCTTAAATTTATTTCAATTAGGAATTACCAAAACTTGGGAACTATCACAAGATTATGTTTGAAATTCTATTTACGATTTTTCACGTGCTGATTTGCTTGCTCCTAGTCGTGACTGTGCTTTTGCAGGCGGGCAAAGGGGGCGGCTTAGCCGGATCGATCGGCGGCGGCTTGGCTTCTTCCTCGGTGTTGGGCGGCCGCACTGCAGCCACGTTTCTGACCAAGGCCACGACCGTTTTGGCCACGGCCTTTATGCTTAGCTGTTTGGTGCAGTCAGTGGCCTTCCAGACGGCCGAGACCACTCCGACGACGGCAACGCAACGGACGATGGCAGAACAACAGGCGGTACCAGTGCCCGCTGTTCCGGAAGCAGAGCACCTGCTGGGCGAGCAGGAAGAGGCTGCTGAGACCTCAACCGCCGAGGAGCCGCCGGCCGAGGCTCAGTAGCAAGCCTAGTTTTTATGCCGAAGTGGTGAAATTGGTAGACACGCTGTCTTGAGGGGGCAGTGCCTTCGGGCGTCGGGGTTCGAATCCCCGCTTCGGCACCATAATGTAAGTTGAAGGGATTGTGCAAGCGCACAGTCCCTTTTTTAGTACGGACGCGGTGTGGACGGCTAGCGAAGTGGAATGGCCTCGTCGAGGAGCAGGATGGGGATTTCGTCTTGGATCGGATAAAGGTACGCGCCATCTGCGCGGACTAAGCCGCCGTCGAGTTGACCTTCTACGGTCTTGCCGGCCCGATTTTTGACTTCTCCGCGCGCAATGCGGCTATTGAGCGCGGCAATGAGTTCTTCCTCGGCGAGCGCGACCGGCTCTTTGGTCTCCGGACAGGCGAGAATTGCCAACAGTTCTTTGTCGATCATCAGATATAGCTCCTCGGTGAAAAATCAAAGATAGACCGGTCTATTTCCGGCGGCAAATTCGCAGTGCAGGCGAGTGCGGTCTGTTTTGTCAGTGGTGTACAATAAATTTCTCTATTTGTAAATAAAATAATAATAAAATGTTATAAAAAATGACCTCCTCTGTGGGTTATTGACATCCCCTTTTGAATTGGCTATGCTTCACTCGAGGCGATGCCCTTCCCCAGGCAGTTTGGCCCGTTGTTCGGCTGTACTCTCTAAGTCCAGAGGTTTTTTCTAGCGCATACAGGTAGCGGAGGTGGTCATGGCTTCGGCTGGTTTCGTCCATTTACACGGTCATAGCGAATACAGCCTGCTCGACGGAGCATGTCGGATCGGCGAGATGGCCGAGGTCGCAGCCGAGCAGGGCATGCCCGCCTTAGCTATCACAGATCACGGCAACCTCTTCGGCGTCGTCGAACACTACAGGGCCTGCCAAGACGCTGGCATTAAGCCCATCATCGGCTGCGAAGTTTACGTGGCGATTGATAGCCGTCACTCGCGCCAGGCCGCCCGCGGCCTGACACACGCCTCCAACCACTTGGTCCTGTTGGCCAAAAACGTCACCGGCTACCGCAATCTGACCAAGCTCGTCTCCAAGGGCTATCTCGAAGGCTACTACTACAATCCCCGCATCGATAAGGAGCTTTTGCGCGAACACGCCGAGGGCCTAATCTGCATGTCGGCCTGCATCGGCGGCGAGATTCCGCACCTGATCCAGCGCGAGGGGCTAGCCGCAGCTGAAAAGGTCGCCCGCGAGTTTATGGACATTTTCGGTGACGACTACTACTTGGAGATCCAGCGCCACGACATCGACCCTGAAGCCAAGGTCAACGACGGCTTACTCAAGCTGCACCGCAAGCTCGGAGTGCCGCTGGTGGCCACCAACGACTTCCACTTTCTCCGCGCCACCGACCACGACGCCCACGACGCCCTGATCTGCATTCAGACCGGCAAGACGGTTGACGAGAAAAATCGCCTGTGCTATCCCGACGGACTCTACATGAAGAGTCCCGAAGAGATGCAAACGCTGTTTGCGGATTTGCCCGACGCGCTGGAGCGGACCCTCGAAATTGCCGACAAATGCGACGTCGAGTTTGAGTTCGGGAAAACCTATATGCCGGATTTTCCGATCCCGGCTAGCTACGCTTCGAGCGACGACTATCTGACGCAACTGGCGCAGGAGGGTTTGGAGCGCCGCTACGGTGCCGTCGATCCGGCCGTGCAAGAGCGGCTCGACTACGAGCTAAGCGTCATCACCAGCCAGGATTTTTCCGGCTATTTCCTCATCGTCTGGGATCTTGTCAACTACGCCCGCCAAGAGGGCATTTCCGTGGGGCCGGGGCGCGGCTCGGCCGCCGGCTGTTTGGCTTCGTATTGCCTCGGCATTACCAATATAGACCCCATCAAGTACGACCTGATCTTCGAGCGCTTTCTCAATCCCGAGCGCATTGAGCCGCCCGATATCGACATCGACTTTGACGACACCCGGCGCGATGAGGTGCTGCGCTATGTGGTGGATAAGTACGGCGAGGACAACGTCTCACAGGTCATCACGTTTGGAACTATGAGAGCTAAAGCGGTGGTGCGCGATGTCGGGCGGGTTTTGGGCATGCCCTTTGGCGAGGTGGATCGCATCGCCAAGCTGGTGCCGACCGAACTGAAAATCACCCTCGACAAAGCCATCGAACGGGTGCCCGAGTTGCGGCAGGTGGCCCAAGCGGACGGCGACGAAGGCAAGCTGATCGAATACGCCCGCAAGCTGGAGGGCACGGCGCGCCACTCCTCGGTCCACGCCTGCGCGGTCATCATCGCCCCCGGCGAACTGACCGACTACGTGCCGCTCTATCGAGCTCCCAAAGACGGGACGATAACTACCCAGTTCGTCGGTGAGACCTGCATGGACATCGGCTTGCTAAAGATGGACATCTTGGGCTTGACGATGCTTTCGCTAGTCAATGAAGCGGTGCGCCTTATCCACCTCAAGGAGCCGGACTTCGACTTGGAGGCCATCCCGTGGGACGACCGGGACACGTTCGATCTGTTCGGCCGCGGCGAGACGATCGGCGTTTTCCAGTTTGAGTCCGCGGGGATGCGCGAATACCTGGTCAAGCTCAAGCCGGACACCATCGAAGACATTATCGCCATGAACGCCCTCTATCGCCCGGGGCCGATGGACAATATCCCGACCTTCATCGCCCGCAAGCGCGGCGAAGAGCCCGTCTCCTACGACCATCCCAAGTTAGAGTCGATTTTGGAGCCGACCTATGGGATTATGGTCTATCAGGAGCAGGTCATGCGCATCGCCCAAGAGCTGGCCGGTTTTACCCTCGGCCAAGCCGATATTTTGCGCAAGGCAATGGGCAAGAAAAAGCCCGAGGAAATGGCCAAGGTCAAAAAGGACTTCGTCGGCGGCTGCGTCACACACGAGGTGGAAAGGGCATTGGCCAACAAGCTGTTCGGCGAGATCGAGATTTTTGCTGGCTACGCCTTCAATAAGTCGCACGCGGCCTGCTATGCTGAAGGCGCGTACAAAAACGCGTATCTCAAAGCCAACTATCCCCAAGAGTACATGGCCGCTAGCCTGACTATTGAGCGCGGTAACACCGACCGGCTGACCATCTTGCTCGACGAATGCCAACGCATGGGTATCCGAGTGATGCCGCCGGATGTCAACCAGAGTACGCTCAACTTCACGCCGACAGACGAGGGCATTCGCTATGGCTTGTCGGCGGTCAAGAACGTCGGCGAAGGCGCGGCGCAGAGCATGGTCGATACGCGGATTGCCGACGGGTCTTTTGCTACCCTGTTCGAATTCTGCGAGCGCATCGATTTGCGCGCAGTCAACCGGCGCGTGGTCGAGAGTCTGATTGCTGCTGGGGCTTTGGACGGTCTGGAAGGTCATCGCGCCCAGAAAATGGAGGCGCTAGAGCTGGCGTTAAAGGCTGCAGGTAAGGCCCAGGAAGACCGCGAGAAGGGGCAGATTAGCCTCTTTGATGGCGGCGGCTCGTCCGAGCTGGTGGTGCAGGAACTGCCCGAGGTCGAGGAGTGGTCCGAGCGCGAGAAACTGGCCCAAGAACGCGACCTGTTGGGTTTCTATATTTCCAGCCATCCGCTCAAGCCCTACGCCCGCGACCTAAAAAACTTCGCTCGGCCCCTAAGCGAGATAGAGGAGCAACACAACGGCGCGTCACTGCGGGTCGGCGGACTAGTCGAGGGGGTGCGCAAGCTCTTCGACCGCCGAGGCAATCCCTTCGCCTTTGTCACCCTCAAAGACCTCAACGACACGGGCGATATCGCGTTTTTCTCCGAAGTCTTTGCCCTCCATCAGCAGCTACTGGTGGAGGGCGAAACCATCCTCGTAGAGGGTCGCGTCTGTGAGCGCAATGGACGCCTGAGTGTACAGGCCGACCGCGCCCTGCCCCTCAAATCGGCGCGGGCGGAACTGACCCAGTCCGTTACCTTGTCGCTGCCCTACCAGAAAGTAGCCGACCCCCTGCTCAGCCGGCTGCGTCACCTCTGCGAATGCCACATGGGCGATTGCGAGCTGTGGCTCCGGCTCAAAAACGGCGAGGAGCAGGACAAGATGGTGCGCTCGAAGACGATTCGCGTCGATCCCTGCGACGATTTGCTGCGCGGCATTGAAGAGTTAATCGGTCCCCGGTCCACCCGGCTTGAGCCCAAGATGCAAACGCCCGCGGGCTTACGCCGTTCCAGTTGAATACAGGACGTATTATGCGCGCAATGGCGATCAAAGGGCTTGTGAGTGGGTTGGCACTGCTAGTATTGAGCTGTGGCTCGGATGAGCCGCAAGGGGACAAGCTCTTTCCCCCGCAGTCTGCTCAGTGGAGCGACTATCAGGGTCGGAGCGTGGACTTGCGCGATTACGAGGGCAAGATCGTCCTGGTCAACTTCTGGGCGACTTGGTGCGGCCCGTGCCGCTACGAGATCCCGGCCTTGGTCGAGATGAGCAATGAGTACGACCCCGAGCAGGTGGCGATCATTGGCATTTCCCTAGATCAGGGTCCCACCGAGCGCGTCCTACCCCTAATAGGCGAGTTCGTCGAGCGCTTGGCCATCAACTACCCAGTAGTACACGACAGCCAACACGAACTGCTCCGCGCCTTTTACAAAGAAAACTTGGCGAGGGTGGGTGTGCCGCTCACCTTTGTTTTTGATCGCGAGGGCCGCGTGTACAAGACGCACGTAGGCGTGCCGCGCGACAGAAGCGGTCGGCTCAATCCCCGTGGGGTCTTCGGCGAGGATATCGAGACCCTGTTGGCTCGCTCTTAGCGACGTCGATACCTAGCAAAAGAAGGGATGGTCCGCAGCGGGACCATCCCTTCTTTGCATGTAGGTTTTGGACGTTGCCCTAGTAGTTTGAGTAGTGCTCCTTTAAGACGTCCTTGCCGTGGCGCTTGACCAGCACTTCTTTGAACTTAGCGACGGAGTCGCTAGCGCGCAGGTGCTCGAGCATTACGCTCCTAGACATGACCATCATCGTGCCGTTTTTATAGTCAGGGAAGCGACAGAAGCCGAATTCGACTGGCTCGCCAGTGATGCAGCAAGTGTCTTCCATCTCTAACTCGATCTGTATGCCGGGGTCAAACGAAAAATCAGCGTTATCGTCGTCGCTGTTGGATTGTACTTTTTTCGGCCTTGCCATGCTGTTTCTCCTCGTGAAATGGACTTAAAAAATAAGAAAATACCGCTGCTGAGCAAGCTCAATACGGCAGATCGGCAAAACGCGACAGCACGTCCGGCCCGTCGTTGGTCACGGCCACGGTGTGTTCGTACTGAGCCGAGAGCTTGCCGTCGGCGGTGACGGCCGTCCAGTCGTCGTCGAGCACACGCGTTTCGTGCGCGCCTTCGTTGACCATCGGTTCGATGGTGAATACCATGCCATTTTGCAGGCGGCGACCCGTGCCAGCTTTGCCGTAGTGGAGCAACTGGGGCTCCTCGTGGAAGTTGCGGCCAATGCCGTGGCCGCAGTATTCGCGCACGATGGAAAAGCCGCGCGCTTCGACATAGCTTTGGATGGCGTGGCCAATGTCGCCGAGGCGGCGTCCAGGTGTGCAGGCAGCTAATCCCTCCTCCAAGCTCTGGCGCGTAGCGTCGAGCAGGCGCTCAGCTTCGGAGGTCGCGCAGCCGGCTTTCATGGTGACGTTCATATCGCCGTGGAAGCCATCCTTTTTAACGGCAATGTCAACGGCGAGGATGTCTCCCTCTTGCAAGACGCGGTCGCCGGGGATGCCGTGGACGACTTCGTCGTTGACCGAGACGCAGATGCTGCGGGGAAAGCCGCGATAGCCCAAGGCACTGGCGACGGCACCTTGGCTGCGGATGTAGCGGTCCGCTATTTGATCGAGGTAGAGGGTGGTGACTCCGGGCGCGAGGGCCTCTTCGACGCGGAGCATGGCTTCGGCGGCGATGCGGCAACTGGCGCGGATGCGGTCGATTTCCAAGGGCGATTTGAGATGTATCATAGGAATTAAAAATCGGGTATGAAGCGAAAAAATGTCAAGCTCTGATAACTTGCAACCATGAAAACGCCTCGCGTATCGGTACTGCTGCCCGTGTTCAATGCAGCCGCCACGCTGGCGGAAACGCTAGAGAGTATCCAAGCGCAGAGTTGCGAAGATTTTGAGGTTGTGGCCATAGACGATGGCTCGGAGGATGGGAGTGGGGACGTGCTCTTGGAATGGAATCGCCGCGATCCCCGCTTTAGGGTGTTGCTATCCGACCATCAAGGCATTGTCGAGGCTCCTAACCGGGGTTTGCCCTTGTGTCGGGGTGCGTACGTGGCGCGCATGGATGCCGACGACCGGATGCATCCCGAGCGTCTGGAAAAACAACTCGCGTGGTTGGAAGGGGATCCTGGCTTGAGCGTCGTGAGCTGTTTAGTGAAGATCTTTCCGCGCGAGGAGACTGGGGAGGGGATGTTGGTGTACGAGGCTTGGTTGAACGGCTTGATGGATAGTGCGGCGATAGAACGAGAGTTTTTCGTCGAGAGTCCCATCGCCAATCCGTCGGCCATGATGCGCCGCGAGGAGTTGGTGGCTTTGGGCGGCTATCAGGATCGGGGATGGCCGGAAGACTACGATTTGTGGTTGCGCTATCGGGCGGCGGGCCGGTGCTTTGCCAAGGTGCCGGAGGTTTTGCACTACTGGCGCGAGCATCCGCAGCGGGCTACGCACCTGCAAGGCCGTTATTCAGTGGAGAATTTTCTCCGCGCCAAAGCGCATTATCTTTGCGCTGGACCGCTGCAAGAACGGGACGGACTGGTGGTCTGGGGCGCGGGCAAGACCGGTCGCCGGCTCGCCAAACACTTGGAGCGCGGAGGCTGTGCTCCCGATGTATTTGTCGATATCGCGCCGAAGAAAATCGGCGGCACCTTGCGGCGCAAGCCCGTGATCGGGCCGGATGACTTGCCCGCGTGGTGGACGCGCCACGAGCGGCCGATCCTCTTGGCGGCCGTGGCGTCGCGGGGGGCGCGGGCGCTGATTCGGGAGGCGCTGGCTGGATTGGGATTAGTAGAGGGAAATGATTTTTTATGTGTGGCTTAACGAGAAAGGAAGTAATATGAGGGTGCAATACGCGCTCAACACATCGACGATCCGCCCGGCGTCGCTGATGGAGAAAATCCGCATCGCCGGACAGACCGGCTACCAAGGCATTGAGCTGTGGAACGACGACTTGACCGCGCACGAGCAGCAGGGCGGTTCGCTCGCGGACGTGCGGCTGGCTTTGGCCGACTACGGGTTGGCAGTGCCGACGGTCATTGCACTCCACGGCTGGTTGGGGGCTGAGGGCGCGGAGCGGGCCCAAGCATTGGAAGAGGTTCGGCGGCGGATGGCGCAGGCAGTAGCGGTGGGGGCCGAGTTTATCGTCGCCAGCCCGCCGCGAGATCCCTGCGACCTGAGCCGAGGCGGGGCCGATTACCGCGAATTGCTGAAGATTGGCAGAGCAATGGGCGTGCGGCCGGCGATGGAGTACTTAGGCTTTGTGCAAAGCGTGTACACCATCGACCAAGCTTGGCAGATTGCCACTGACGCCGACCATGCAGATGCAAGTTTGATCATGGACCCGTTCCACATTCTACGCGGCGGCGGTCCCATCGAGAGCATCGCCAAGGTGCCCGGCGACAAGGTCGCGGTCTGGCACTGGAACGACGCTCCAGGTGGCAAGCCCTTTGCCGAGCAAAGCGACGCCGACCGGGTGATGCCGGGCGACGGGGTCGGGCCGTTGCGAGAGATCGAGCGGCTGGCGCAAGCGCAGGGATACGAGGGGTTTGTGTCGTTGGAGCTGTTTAATCCGGGGCTATGGGAGCAGGATCCAGCGGAAATTGCCCGGATTGGTCTGGAGAAGATGCGGGCGTATTTCGCTGGCTAATCGCAGTCCGCACCCGCTCTACAGCCCCAGAATCTCGCGCGTTTTTTGCGGCAGCTCTCGCCAGTTGGCGATCAGATAGCGGTTGCCATCGACGTCCTCGACGACGGCTCGGCCACCAGAGAGCATGCGCACATTGGTGCGGTAGCTGCGGATTTCGAGTTTGCGCGGGCCGCTGGTGGTAGTAATCTGGCCGCGCAGCACCCCAAATTCCTCGTCGAGGCTATCGAAGGTGAGGACCTGCGGTTGAAAGTAAATCTTGTTGAGTTCGTCTAAAAGCGCTTGGCGGCTTTGGTCGTCGAGTTGCTGCGGGTCTTCGATTATGCCGAGTTCTCGGTCTTCGGCGGCAAAGACGCCGATGTAGCGGTCGGACTCTTCTAATGGGAAGGCGCGGCGGATCTTGAGGTCGGTGTGTTCCTCGCCGTCGAGCGTGAGGATCAAGCTGCCGCGTTCGGAGCGGCTGAAGCGCATCTTTTGCGGGTCGAGCACAAAATCCCCATACGAATAACCGCGTGTCTCGCTCATAGCGCCCGTACTTTCGCCATTTCGGTTTGCATATCGACCAGCCGGCGATAGACGCCGTCCTCCTTATTGAGCAACTCTTCGTGGGTACCGACCTCGGCGACGCGCCCTCTTTCCAACACCAACAGTCGGTCGGCGTTTTTGAGCGTCGAGAGCCGGTGGGCGATGGCAAAGGTGGTGCGGCCGGCGACTAGTCGCTCGAGTGCCTCTTGAATCTCGTATTCGGTCTGGGTATCGACCGAGGCGGTGGCCTCGTCGAGAATGAGGATGCGCGGGTTGCCGATCAGGGCGCGGGCAATGGAGATGCGCTGGCGCTCGCCGCCGGAGAGCCGACCGCCGCGCTCGCCGACTTGGGTGTCGTAGCCATCGGGAAAATTCATGATGAACTTGTGGGCGTTGGCCGCGCGGGCCGCCTCGATGACCTCTTGGCGCGTCGCGTCGGGGTGCCCATAGGCGATATTGCTGGCGATGGAGCCTTGGAACAGCAGCGGCTCTTGCAAGACCACGCCAATTTGGCCGCGCAGCGCCTGCTGTTTAAGCCGGGTGATGGGCTGGCCGTCGATGCGGACTTGGCCGTCGGTGGCGTCGTAGAACCGCGAAATGAGATTGACCAAGGTTGATTTGCCCGCGCCGCTGGGGCCGACGATGCCGATCATCTCGCCGGGCGTGGTCTTAAAGTGGATGCGGTCGAGGATCCTCGCCGAGCCGTCGTACGTGAAGCTGACGTTGCGGAACTCTACTTCGCCGGTAAGCTGGCCGGGGTCGATGGCGTCGGGGTCGTCTTGGACTTCGGGCTCGGTGTCGATGATCTCAAAGACGCGCTCGGCCGTTGTCGCTGCGGTTTCCAACTGCTCGGTGAGGGTGCACAGCGAGCGCACCGGCGCGTAGAACATGACCATGTACGAGATAAAGGCCTGCAAATCGCCTAAGGTCAGGGTGTTGCCGAGTACCCGATTGCCACCAAACCACCACAGGATGATCGAGCCGACCGAGGTGATAAAGGCGATCGTCGGAATATAATAGGACCGCATCTTGAACGAGGTCATCTGCGACTCGCGCAGGTCGATATTGCGCTCGGTGAAGCGCTCGACCTCGCGGTTTTCTTGGGCAAAGGCCTTGACGACCTTGACGCCGGGGATGGAGTCGGCGAGCATGGCGTTGAGTTCGGCGATGCGACGCCATATCCGGTGGAAAATCCAGTGGATGCGGTTGCGGTAGATGATGGTGCCGACGATCATGAAAGGGATTGGGATCAGCGACAAAAGCGCCAACTCCCAATTCGTTACAAAGAGCATCGCGCAGATGCCGACGATGGTCAGCCCGTCGATGATGATGTCTTGGAAGCCCGAGGTGATAAAGCTGCGCATGCGCTCAGTGTCGCTGGTGACTCGGGTCATGATCCGACCGGTGCTGAGTTTGTTGTAGAACGTCAGCGACAGCAATTGCAAATGTTGGAAAATTTGCCTCTGTAAATCGTACACAACGCGCTGGCCGAGCCACCCCAGGGTGTACATCCGCACGCCGCCGATGATGCCGCGGCCAACATAGATACCGAGCAGGCCGAGTACGACCGACAGCAGGAGTTGGACGCTCTCGGCGGGGGGCGTGGTCGCCTCGCCCTCGGCGAGGCCCGCGGCCTCGTATTGGACGAGGACCGGAATGATGACATCGTCGATGAGGATGCGGTTGAGTTGGGGCGGCAGCAGGCCGATGACCGTCAGCACAATCGTCAGCGTGAACCCGACCAGTGCCTGGGTTTTATAGGGTTTGATATAGGAAAACAACCGCCAGAAGGTCTCGGTCTGGCGCAGACAGTTGGGGCAGACTTTGGAGCCGGAACGGAGGGCGAGTCCACAGGTGGGGCAGTGTTCTACTGTTCTGACTGGATCGACATGCAGCGCTCCGTCCTCGCCTGGGTCTTCTTCCTCGACTAGGCCAGCGCCCTCAATAGCTTGGGGCACGCCGGAGAATTTGTAGTACGCACTCTGCGAAAAGCGCAGCAGCTCGACGGTTTCATCCTCCAGTTCGACGACGAGCGCACCGCTGCCCACGTAGTTGCGGGTCTGGATGCCTTGCACTTCGTCCAAGCTGAGACGCACGGTCTCGGGCTTATCTGCGCCATTGGGATGAAAGACGAGCATCCGCTCGTCGGTGAGGGCAAACCAAGAGTCACCGTACTGCCCATCGGGGCGAATGTCAGCGGCGAGCAGGACGATGAGCAGCTCGCCGGGTTGCAATTCGCTGCGGATGTGGGGCAATAGGCGTTCGGGTATTGGTTCGACTAGATCCAAAACGGGCCTATCCTATTGTTTTGTTTAAACCGCGATTTGTATTGGGGAGGAGTGAGGCTCCAAGGAAGGGCGAGAGACTAGATGGGCGTCACTGCCTAAAAGTTAAGGGTTTTTATTAAAAGGGCAAACTCGGTGCGGCCAAGCGAGTTTGCCCGACGATTGTTTAATAGTTGTATTGATATCGCACGGCAAAGCAAACAAAAAGAGGAAGGCTATGACTATTAGCCGAGAGGAACTGAAAGAGCGGTTGGCTCAATTGCCGCGACTGCAGCTAGCGTCCTTGCCCACGCCCTTGGAGGAACTAAAGCGCCTCAGCGCCCACCTAGCCGGCCCGCAGATTTGGGTCAAGCGCGAGGATTTAACCGGCTTGGCCTTCGGCGGCAACAAGATCCGCGAGTTTGAATACCAGATCGCCCAAGCCGTAGAGCAGGGCTGCGACGTGCTGGTACACTCGGCTGCGGCCCAGTCGAATCAATCGCGGCAGACGGCCGCGGTGGCCGCAAAATTGGGGCTGTCTGCGGTAGTCGTCGGCCGCGAAGATGCGCACGCACAGACGCAGGGGAACCTGCTGTTGACTCGCCTCTTTGGCGCGGAGGTGGACCTGCCAGCACCCGAAGAGCAGGCGCGGGCCGTGGCTAAGAAAATGGCCGCGCTGAGCGAAGCTGGCCACCGCCCCTTCCACACCAGCTCGGACGCGCGCATCTTCCGCAGTGTAGCGTACGTCGATGGGGCGTTAGAGCTCTTGGCTCAATGCGAGGAACAGGGCGTTGAGCCAGCGGCGATCTACCTGTGCTCGGGGGCTCATACGCACGTAGGCATGGTGGTGGCGTTCAAGGCGCTGGGTATCGATATGCGGGTGGTGGGCATCAGCCCCTCGCCGCGCGACGACCAGCAGGCGGCAGAGGGGCATCTCGCGCTGGGGCGGGAATGTGCCGAAGTGTTAGGGCTAGACCTCTCGCTGCAGGCGGAGGATTTCGAGAGCTACGCCGCGTTTGTCGGCCCGGACTACGGTGTAGTCACGCCAGAGAGCCGCGAAGCCCTGCACCTGTTGGCGCAGCAGGAAGGACTGTTGCTCGATCCGTCCTACACCAGCAAGGCCATGGCCGGGCTCTTGGCGCACGTGCGCGCCGGTTGGTGGCGTCCCGAGCAGAGCCTTATCTTTGTCCATACCGGCGGCACGCCCGCACTTTTTGCGTACGCCAAAGACTTGGGCTATTGACTAATGCATAATCCTCCACATCCAGGTGGAATCGTACGACGGCAGTGTCTTCAACCGCTTGGTCTGTCTGTGACGAGGGCGGCGGAAGGTCTGGGCGTAACTCGTCAGGCACTGTCCGATCTCGTAAACGAGAGGAGGGGCATCTCGACCGAGATGGCCATTCGCCTGTCCAAGGCGTTCGGCTCCACGCCGGAGACTTGGCTCGGAATGCAGATGGCCTACGATCTCTGGCAGGCCCGCGAACGCACCGAGCAGATTGAGATCGAAATGTTTGAGATGCCAGCGGCGACGGGCCGCTAGGGTATAGGAACTCCACAGAAAGAGGTTTGTATCATGTCCAACAATCAGCAATATGAAGTGAACATCCGCGAAGTGCAACGCAGCTTATACGGCCTTATGAACAGCATAGCGTCGGATAATCTAGGGGATAAGGACGACTGTTTAGAAAATCTTAGGAGCGCTGTAAACTTTCTTGGCTATGCGATAGATTCGCTAAAAGAGAACGACGACGATTACTAGTTACTGATGCAACTTCCCACACCTGACCCCACTCGCTTCAAGCGGCGCAAAGCCCTCATCGGCCACCTGCGCGAGCACTTGTGCACCGATCAGATTATTCACCGCCGAGAGGACGTAGTCGCCTATGAATGCGACGGCCTGTCGGCGTATCGCCAGCGGCCCATGCTGGTCGCCCTACCGGATAATACAAAGCAGGTCGCGGCCGTACTCCGGTCGTGCTCCCAACTTGACATTCCCATCGTCCCTTGGGGTGCCGGCACAGGGCTTTCGGGGGGTGCCCTGCCGAGAGAAGATGGAGTAGTGTTGAGCACGGCGCGGATGAGATCGATTCTCGATATCGATTTGGAAAACCGCACGGTGACTGTGCAGCCGGGCGTGACCAACCGCGCCGTGACCGAAGCCGTGGAGCAGAGCGGCTTCTACTACGCGCCCGATCCTTCGAGCCAGATCGCCTGCTCGATCGGCGGCAATATCGCCGAAAATTCGGGCGGGGTACACTGCCTCAAGTACGGCACGACGACCAACAACCTCCTCGGCTTGGAGGTGGTGTTGGCCGATGGCGAGGTCGTGCGGGTTGGCGGTAAGGGCATGGACCAAGCGGGTTACGACTTGCTCGGGCTGCTGACGGGTTCAGAAGGGCTGTTGGCCATTACCACAGAAGCCACGTTGCGGATCTTGCCCAAGCCAGAAGTGGCACAGGCCGTGATGGCGGTGTACGATTCGGTCGCCGCAGCCGGACAGGCGGTGGCCGAGATCATCGCCGCGGGCATGGTGCCGGCTGGCATGGAAATCATGGATCAGCTATCTGTGGAAGCGGTTGAGGGTTTTGTCGGCGCGGGCTATCCACTTGGGGTCGCGGCGCTTTTGCTGGTCGAATTGGACGGGCCGCGAAGCGAGGTCGAGTGCCAAAGCCGCGTGCTGGAATCGCTCTTGCGGCAGACTGGTGCGACCGAGCTTTCCCGCGCCACAACCGAGGACGAGCGGCAGAAGCTGTGGGCTGGCCGCAAAGCGGCTTTCCCAGCGATGGGCCGGATTAGTCCCGACTACTACTGCATGGACGGGACCATTCCGCGCGGTGCGCTGCCTCAGGTGCTAGAGAAAATCAGCGAGCTGTCGGCCGCGTATGGCCTGCGGGTGGCCAACGTGTTCCACGCGGGCGATGGCAACCTGCATCCGCTCGTGCTGTACGACAGCAATGTCGAGGGCGATCTGGAAAAGGCCGAGTCGCTAGGGGCCGAGATCCTGAAGCTCTGCGTCGAAGTGGGGGGCGTATTGAGTGGGGAGCACGGGATTGGCATTGAAAAGCGGGATTTAATGCCGTGCATGTTTAAGGACGAGGATTTGGACGCCCAAGAGAGAGTCAAGGCAGAGTTTGATCCGCAGCAGGTATTGAATCCGGGCAAGGTGTTCCCCACCTTGCGGCGGTGCGCCGAGGGCGGAGCCATGCACGTGCATCGAGGCGAGGAAAAGTTCCCAGAGTTGGAACGGTTCTAAGGCGGCGAGCGCGCCGCCAATTGCAGACGCAAAATTTACGGAGGAGGCGATGCATGGCTACGGCCTTTGCTCTAGTGGGCGACCGCTATCACACGTCTGATTACATCCGCACGGCTTTGGGCCGCACCTTGGTTCAAGGCATGGGATTGTCCATTGACTTTACCGACGAGCTCTCCCTGCTCAACGCCCAACATCTGTCGAGCTATCGGCTGCTGATCGTCTTCCGCGACGGCATGATCTGGCCCAATGGCTACGGCGTAGAGGCCGCGTCCGTCAGCGAGCCGCCCGTCCAGGCGGAAAAATCCCGCCCCGTGCAGTGGATTACCGAGGCTCAGGGCCGCGCCGTGCGAAGCTTTGTCGAGGCGGGCGGAGCGGCTCTTTTCTATCACAATTCCACGTACATCGCCCCAGGCAGTAGCGACTTCCGCCACGTGCTAGGCGCTGCTACGCAAGGGCACCCGCCGGTGCGCCCCTACCGCGTCCACATCACGCGCACAGACCACCCCATAACGCGCGGCGTGGAGGACTTTGTCGTCGAGGACGAGCAGCACTTCATGCACTACGACAAGGACCCAGCCCACGTCTTGGCCGTCAGCGTCAACGACGACGGGCACACTTGGCAGGACTTGGGCACTACGTGCGAAGCGGCTTGGGCGTACGATTACGGCGCGGGCCGCGTGTGCTATTTATCGCCGGGACACACCATCCCCGCGCTGTGGAACCCGGCCTACGAGAAGTTGCAGCAAAACGCCGTGCGCTGGCTGCTACGCGACGACTTGTAGGAATCAATCACTCGGCAGGGCTGATTCTACTGGGATGGCTTGTCCCGCTTCCAGCACCGCGCCAACTTCGCCGCGCAGCCGATCTTTGAGCGTAGTGTAACGCCGAGCGACCTTGTCGTTGGCAATGGCCAGTTTGAGTGCCTTGGAGGTACCGACGATGACAATCATTTGCTTGGCGCGGGTAATCGCCGTGTAGAGCAGGTTGCGCTGGAGCATCACGTAGTGCTGCGTCGTCAGCGGCAGCACCACCACGGGAAATTCCGACCCCTGAGAGCGGTGGATGCTGATGGCGTAGGCGAGGGTTAGCTGGTCGAGATCGGCCTGATCGTATTCTAGGGTGTAGTCAAAGCGCACGTAGAGCACTTGCTTTTCCGCGTCGAGCCGCTCGATTGTGCCGATGTCGCCGTTAAAAACGCCCTTGTCGTAGTTGTTTTTGACCTGCATGACCTTGTCGCCCACCCGGAACTCGGCTCCGCGATGGCTATGCACTTGGCCGTGCGGATTGAGGCGCTGTTGCAGCCGCTGGTTGAGATTGAGCGCGCCGGTCTCGCCGCGGTACATGGGCGCAAGCACTTGGATGTCGTTGCGCTGATCCCATCCTCGATAGCTAGGCAGCCGCGTGGTGCACAACTCCTCCACCTGCTCGACCACCCGCTCTGGGTCGCCTTCTTGGATGAAGTAGAAATCCGCGTCTGCTTGGTTCTCGACGATGGGCATTTCGCCGCTGTTGATGCGGTGCGCGTTGCGAATGATGTGGCTTTTTTGGGCTTGGCGAAAAATCTGCGTCAGGCGCACCACTGGGACTTCGGTGGAGTCGATGATGTCGCGGAGCACATTGCCCGGCCCCACCGAAGGCAACTGGTCGATGTCGCCGACTAGCACCAGCCGAGCATGGTCGGGCAGGGCGCGCAGGAGCGCGTTGAGCAGCACCACGTCGATCATGGAAGCCTCATCGACGATCAGCGCGTCGACTTCGAGGCGGTCGTCGTAGCCCTTTTTGAATTGCCGCTCGCCCGGCTGAAATCCCAGCAGCCGATGAATGGTCTTGGCCTCGCGCCCGCTGGCCTCGCTCAGCCGCTTGGCGGCGCGGCCCGTAGGCGAACACAGAGCGACCTTGAGACCACCTGCCTCCAAAAGGCGCAAGATGCGCCGCGTGACCGTGGTCTTGCCGGTACCCGGCCCGCCGGTCAGCACCAGCACCTTGCTGGTGGCGACTAGCTCCACGGCCTCTTTTTGTGCCGGAGCCAATTCCAACCCGTCTTCGGCTTCTGCGGGCACGGCCAATTCTTCGGCTGGTGCTTGCAAAAGTCGCTTTAGCGATGATGCGGCACCCACTTCGGCGCGGTGGAGCGGCGGCAGGTAGTAGTGCAGGTCTTCGGTGACCACGCCGTCGTTGGCGCGCAGGGCATCTAGTGCCTGCGGCAACAGCTCGGCATTGATCTCTAAAATCTCGACGGACCGCTCCATCATTTCGACGGCCGGCAGATACACGTGCCCCTCGTCGGCTGCTTCGGAGAGCAGGTAGCGGATGCCGGCCTGTACGCGTGCGGGTGCGTCGCGCTCCATTCCCAAGCGCTGAGCAATGCGGTCGGCGATGCGGAAACCGATTCCATCCACATCGCGCTCTAGGCGATAGGGATCGCTGCGCACCTTTTGGATGGCCTCCTGGCCGTAGGTCTTGAAAATTTTTACCGCGTAGCCGGTGGTAATCCCGTGCGACTGCAAAAAGACCATCACGTCCTTGATTTGCCGCTGCTCGTCCCAAGCTTCGGCAATCAGTTCGACCTTCTTTTTGCCCAGCTTAGGCACTTCCGCTAGCCGCTGGGGATCTTCGTCGATGATGTCGAGCGTTTCCTCGCCAAAGTGCTCGACGATGCGCTTGGCCGACCTCGGCCCGATGCCTTTGATTAGACCAGATCCGAGGTACTTTTGCATGCCTTCGAGGGTCGAGGGATAAACGGCCTTATAGTGCTCTACCTTGAGTTGTTTGCCGTATTTGGGATGATTGGCCCACACGCCTTCGACTTCGACGTTCTCGCCCACCTGGATGGAGGCAAGCGTCCCCACAATTGCGATCCGCTCGCGTTGGCCCTCGACGGCTAAGCGCGCAATGGTATAGCCGTTTTCCGGGTTGTGGTAGGTCAGGCGATCTATAAAGCCCTTATACGATTGGTTCATGTGCCGTGCTCACCGTAGGAAGGCACTGTACAGGAGGGCCGTACTCCCCGCGCCTAGTGCGCCGCCCGCGCCGATCTGCATGGGGGTATGCGCCTGCAAGTAAAGCCGCGCCCAAGCGACAGCGGGCCAACTCAGCAAAAAGGGCCACGCCGCGCTGCCGACGCTGATCAACAATACACAGGTTGCCCCTCCGACACCAGCCGCGTGAATGCTGATCTTATAGGAGCGATTGATCCACCAGACTAAGAGCGTGTTGACGATGCAGGACACAGCCGTGATCAGCATCAGGGGCGGAGCACCGATCCCGTAGAGGGCCGCACTCCCCAAAGCGTAGCAAAGGGCGCCCAGTAAGAGCAGGGTAGCACGCTTGTTGCGGTCGTCTGTATAGGCTTTGTCGAGATAGCCCGAGCGCACCAAGTGCCAGAGTAGTAACCCGGGTACCACAGCGAAGGTGCCGATCGCCACCGCGCCGGCGAGCCAGTCGCCGAGCACGTGCGCTTGGACGCCGAAGACCAACAGCGCCAACAGCGCGGGATTGAGCAAGTGGGAGAAAAAGCGTGCGACCTCGTGCGGGTGCAGACGAAAACAGGGACGAGCTAATTGCTCGCCCCTGTTTGTTTCTTTTGCCATTTTTTTCCGCTAGCCGCGCCGCGGTCGGGTGGCCTCTCGTCGCCCTCTAGCACGAAGCCGATAAAGCGCTTCTGCCCAAGGGTTTTCAAATACTGGAGTAGGGAGACCTCGGCTTCCTTGCGATTGAGGCTGTACTCGTCGCTGAGCAGTTCGATCATCTTGCCGACCGAGTTGCGGCCATTGCACATCCGCCAGACCTCGCTGCCGACCTCGTCGAGGGTAATTTTGCGCTGCTTGGGGATGTAGAAAAACTTGGACAACAGTCGCACCCTCCAGGTCTCTTGGCGCGCTATGAAGACCTGGACCTCGTCGTTGTCGTTGTTTTCCCAGCGCAGGGACTCATTGCGCGTTGGCCGCGACGCCAGCATGGCGGCCCGACTCAGCTTGGGTCCCTTGTTTTTTGATAAAATGCCCATCTACTACCTTGGTGACTAGATCGTCTGCTGCATCTTTCTTGCGGTAGAGGTGCTCGACGATTGCGATCTTGTCGATGCTGGTATCGCGCCAGACGCGCCCCCGCAGATACAGGCGCGGCCTCGGGTTCATAAAGGGCAGGGGACGCAGTAGCTGACGCCAGCGGCTGCGCGGCCGCCCCTCGACGCGAATACCTTCGTGTTCCCGCACGTCTTCTGGAATAATGTCCACCAAGAAGTCGCGCAATTGCTTCTTAAAAAAGACCGGATACCAATCTTGGAGGTGCGCGTCTTTGAGCATGATCCGGGCCATGCTCAACCGATGCACCTTTAGAACTTGTTTGCCGAGGGAGAACTCCAGCTCGAGGTGACCCGATTTGAGGGAATGACTTTGCAGCTTGAGGTCGCTGGGGGCGAAAAACCGCAAGCCGTACACGCTCCACAGATACGCGTCCTCGGCTTCTTGATCGACGAGCGAACTGAACACGGCCTCGGCTTGCTCGGGCAAAAACTCGTCTAGCTTGGCCAGCACTCGCAGGAGCACTACCCGCCCGGACTCCAAGGCGAGCGCTAGGTTATACGCGCGGAAATCGGCCTCCCAGATGAAGACCTCGTATTCGCGACCTTCGAGGAACTTCTTGTTTTTGAGGAAGCGGGCGCGGCGCTGGACCTCAAAGGGGGCATCGACCTTTTGGGCCTTCTTTTGCAGGTTGGCCAAGTAGCGATCTACCAGTTCGGTCAGACGCAGGGCCTCGCCGCGGCCTTTGAGCCGCCGCCATTCGATCTCGGCGCGCACGATTTCGGCGTCGTCGAGGCGGGCATAGCCCTTGTCAAAGTCTCCGTCAACCCGACCGAGATTCCAGTCGTCCGGTACGGCCAGCCGCAGCCCTTGCCAAGCGAAATCCATCCAAGCGCTCATGCTAGAAGATCAACACGGAGACCGATTTCTGGATCAGGGCGATCCCCACCGCCGCCATCCCCATCAATGCCATGCCGCAGGCGAAGCCCACCGCTAGAATCGGGGCAAACTGTCGCCACTCCTGTCGCCCGTACTTGTTCCAGAAGTAATAGCGAGCCAAGAGCGCGCCGACGATCTCGGTCACCACAAGATGCGGCAGGACTGTCAGCGAGCGCACGAAGCCAAAAATCAACAGGATCGGCAGCCCGAGTACGGAGAGCAGAATGAAACTCACCAGCCCGAAGCCGGCTCCGAAGGCGATGACCTCTGGCTTGAGTGCTTTATACAGCCAAGGCACGTCGGTAGATCGCTGGATCCAGGAACTGGTAAAGAGCGGATCGGTATCGACCTCAAAGTAGAAGGACCATCCTGCCGGCACGGCTCGCCCAGCCTGCACTTCGAGGGTTGGGCGGGGGGCGCGGATGACGGCGTCCATAGCCGGCCCTAGCGGCACAATCGCCGGCAGGCCCTCGACGATTTGCTCTTCGGCTAGCTGCTCGTCGCGCAGGTAGCGCTCGGCGACGATGTCGGGTGCCCCTTGCTCGAAGTGCGAGTAGAAAACTTGGGTCGGCATCCACGGGCCAACTTGACCGCGCTTGCCGCTAGAGTCCAGCCACTCCTGATCCACTAGCCGCACTCGCCAGTACCACCACTCGTTCTCGATCAGGTTAGCCGGAGTCCATCCCGCTTGGTCTTTGTCTATGGCTAGTTCGCTGCGCATGGTGCCGGTGATAAAGAGGCATTGCTGGTAGGCCCGCAGCCGCCAGAATAGCTGGGCATAGGGGTAGGAGGCCGACGGGATCGGTGCCAGTTTCCAGATATAGGAGCCGTAGAGAAAACTGGTGAAGAGCACGATTGGCACCATGAAAATCTCGGCGCGGATGATGCTGGTAAACTGGGTACCGGTCAATTCGATTTCGCGGAACTTCTGGGTCTGGGCACCGTAGTTGCCCAAGGGAAACGGAATGAACCAGATGTCAACGCCGCGATACCCAGAGAGGATGATCGTCGCCTCGCGCACGAAGGGGATGTCCACCGTCTGCCCCACCATCCCCACTAGGCGAGCGTTGACAAAGGACTGAAAGGGCGTGAATACGAAACCAAAAAAGAGGAAAAACCAGATAAAATGGGCAATGCCCGGCAGCAGCCAAGCGGCGATGCCAATCAGGCCGGCCGTGGCCAAGGCGTACAGGGCCAGCGCCACCCAGATGGGGAAATCGCCGCGCCCCTCGGGGGTGGCGAGACTGCGCTTGGGACCGCCGTCTGTGTTGGCCCTAGCTCTGCGCACGCTCTGAACTACTTGGTAGATGCCGATGATAGCGATGGCGATGGTGGTGCCAATGCCAAAGCTCATCCAGAAATCGACGCTGTTGACGAAGAAGGTATCTATCGAGCCCATGCCTTGCCGCCACAAGTTCAGGTAGGGTTCCTCGCGCCACGAAGGCGTCCAGGTATAGAGCAGCGGGTTGGCAATCGAGGCAACAACCACTCCGATAAAGGTGCCAATCACGCCCCAGAACGGTACCACTAGACCGACGAAGATCGGTCCCAAGTGCGCGGTAAATCCCAGCGGAGTTGCCGGGATGAAGTTGCCGGTGACTTGCGTGAAATCAACAAAGGGAATGGGGATGAGTTGGATCGGCTCGGTCAGCAGTGCGCCGGTAATCGCCGGCAGGGCCACGTAGATTGTGCCAAAGACCAAGCCGATCATTGCCCCCGCCGAGAATACCCGCCAGCGCCAAGTCTCAAGTCCTTGGGTAGTCTCGGCCAGTGCCGTAGCGCCTTGGGCGTTTACGGGCGCGAAGGGAAAGGGCAAACGCTCGTAGTCGGAGCTGAGCCGGAAGAGCGCGTACGACATGGTGAACCAGTTGATGCGCCAGATGATCATCCCCAAGACGAGGAGGACGATCGGCATCGCCCAATCCGAGTGCAGGAAGGTCCGTTCGATGATGGCGGAGGAGTCGGGCTGCGGTGCCACCCAGCCGGGGATCAGCTTGGCGATGCCAAACTGCTTGGCCGCTGGCGATTGCACCAAGTACTGGTTGTAGAGCAAGCCCTCAAAGGCACCGGTCTCAGCGGCAATCAACGAGCCGGCCACGTAGAACAGCACGTAGACTTCTTGGCGCCGAAGGGTGGAAAAGGAGCGCTTGGTGATTTCGGCGAAGAGGATGATGGTCACCCACTCGGCCGCCGCCCCCAAAGAGCCGCCGATCATCAGGCTCAAGTACATGTTGCCCGGCACCATGATAAAGGCGACGAAGAGCACGCCGAGGACGGCCTTGATCGTAAAGCCGTTCTCGAAGCGGTCCGGGACCTGCATTAGATCCCGATATTCTTCGATCTCTTGGTTCGGGTTTCTGTTTTTGCTTCCGAGCACTCGCTAGCCTCCCTTACGCCGACACTTCGCTGCGCAGTCCTTGCAGAATTTCCGCGCCCTGTTGGCGGTAGCCTTCCTTGGCCTCGGCATCCACCGTGCGCCAGATGAGGAACTGTTTGCGGATGACGTTCATAAAGCGCTGGTTGACCCTCCGCCACGAGGCGTCCTCGCCGCTGAGTCGCTTGATTTGCAGACCTACTGCGTAAATGTTGTGCTCGGCCTCTGGCATGGCCCGCACGGTGACGTGTTGGCTGACGCCCAAGTCGAAAGGAGCCAGCCATATATTCATGTCGATGAGGTATCCTTCGCCGTTGGGCGTTTCTTCTCGGCGTAACTGGGCACCGTCGGTGTAGAAGGTGCCGATGGACTCTTCGCTGTAGGAGTCGAAGTAGCCAATGAGGAATACGCTCAAGCCCAAGACCTCGTGGCCGCTGACCGTAAAAGGAAACTCGAAATCCCACTGGTCGCCGTCGGGCGGCGGCAGCTTCCACTTGCGGGTTACGTCCGGCACGGCCATCTGCGATGCCTTGCGCGCTGGGTAGATCGTCGAGAGCATGACCACGGCCATTACCAGCATACAGGAGAGCACCGCAGCCACTGAGGAGTAGTTGAGCGTGAAGCCGCCCAGCAGATCGAACTCGATGAGCACTTTGGCGATTACTTGGCCGCTGAGATAACCAGCGACGACGCCTAGCACCGAATAGACACAACTCTCGGCGATAAAGAGCCAAGAGATATGGCCAGGGGCTAGGCCCACCGAAGAGTAGACGCCGATTTCACGGAAGCGCTCGTACACGCTGCCCATCATGGTGTTGAGCACGATTAGTGAGGCGATCAGCATGGGGATGAACAAATTGCTCATCCCGGAAAAGGAGGTCATCCCCAGCGAGGAGTAGATCGACACCTTGATGTATTCGTCGCCGGCTTCTTTGACTCCGGCGAACAGCGTCACCGCGAGGCGCGAGAGGAACTCCTCGACCTCGCCGCGCACGTCGCTGCCCTCGGGGAAGCGCACGGCCACGGACTGCAAGGGGTTGCCGCTGCCGACATTGCGCAGCGTGTGGTAGGGCGCGATTAGGATGTTGGCCGGTTCTAGATGGACAAAGGGCTTGATGACGACCTTGGCGTCCTCCAAGCCCTGCTTCTCGCGCTTTTCTTCTTCGGCAATCTCCTGCACGGCTTGGCCGCCGGTGACGGCGAAGTCGGCCGGCGTCAGGATTTCGTCGTCGAGGTCCTTGAGGTCCTTCATCCGCTTAGAGTCGAGGACGCCAACGACCGTGAACAAGTCGCCGAAGACTCTGACTCGCGCTCGACCGACATCGGCCAAGTCTATGTCGAGATGGGCCTCCTTAACCATGTCGATGGGCAGGATGCAAACCTTGTCCTCGCCCGGCTCAAACCACCGCCCGGCGACTAGGGCTTGGTTCAGCCCGGTGACCTCGGTTTCCTCCGGGGTCAATCCGAGGACGCCGAGCGCGTTATGGGCCTTGTCGCCGTGTTTTATTTTGATGTGCGCCTTGGCCTTGTTGCTGTACCAGCTGCGCGGTGCGACCGCGGCGCGATCGCCGAAATTGCTGCGGGCGTACTCGAGCACGGAATCTTCCATCGGATTCCACGCCTTGCTGCGGATTAGGATGCCTTCGTAGAGGCCCTCGTTGTCGCGGCTGATTTGGTTGAACCGCAGGCCCGTGCGGATGGAGGTGAAGGAGAGGACTGTAAAAGTCAGCAGCAAGAGCGTGGTAAAGGTGAGGACCGTGCGCGTCTTGCGCCGCTTCATGTTGGAAATTCCGAGCTGGAAGGCGGTCAGTGAAGCTGAAGAGCGGCTGACGTCCGTGTCGTGGATCACGGCCACCTCGGTGCGCAGCTTCTTCATCTGCTCGTTGAAGCGGCCGGAAATAATCGACATCACTAGCACTGCTAGGGCGATAATGATGAAGGCCAATAGGATGACGAAGGGATTGGATAGCTGGAAGGCCGGATGCACCATCCACAGCACGATCCAGATCGCCAAGAAAACCCCGACAAACCCGATGATCTGATTGCGGATCGTGGCGGCCGTAAAAAGGAGCCGCTCGGTAAAAAAGGCGCAGGGAAGAACGAGGGCCATGAAGAAAATAATGCCCTGAATGACGTCGTTTTGGGTGGATTTGACGTCTGGATAGGCGCGCGACTCCAGCCCGAAGGCCGCCCGCGTGTGACGCACGAAATCGCCCCAGCGTTGCTCGGTGCCGGCCGCGGCAGCTTGGTCTAGCTCGGTCTCGGCCCGGTAGTGGAGGTCGTTGAGACGCTGGTTTTCAATGGCGAAGCTCCGCAACTCGCGCATCCGTGACTCGTCGAGATTCCACATGTCTTGGGCGGCTTGGAAGGTCGTGCGGGCAAAAGAGGTGCCGGGGCGAATCTCAAAGCCCTCGCCTTCAGCTTTGTCTTTGTCAGTGACACTGGTGGCGTTGAGCAATAGCGAGCGAAAGCCAAGTAGGCCCGCGCCAAAACCCATCTTTATGCGCGAGCCCGGTCGTGCGAAGAGCACCCCGACTGGCTCGTTTTGGGCCGAGGGACCTTCGCCAATGGTATAACCGTACTCTACTGGTGCGCCGTTCGTCTCGTCGAAGACCTGCACGTTGGACAGCTTGGTGAGATAGCGCGGATCGACGATGTCGAAGAAATTGTAGGGCACGCAGGGGAAGAGGATGACCATCCACTGCTTGTCGCGCCAGTCCATGGCGACCCGCATCGGGTAGATCTCGTCGCCTTGCACGCCGCGGTCTGGGGCGTAGGTGATGCGACCGGTGATCGGGTCCATGTAGTAGCCCTCGATCTGCACATTATTGACCCGCACCCGATTAACGTAAAAAGCCCCTTTGTCATCGACGACTTCGTAATACTCGCCGCGCACGCCTTTATACGACTTTTTCTTGCCGTTGCGCACGACGGCTACTGCGTCTGCACGCGGCAAATCGGGAATGATGCTGCGGCGCGGAAAGACCATGGTTTGGCCGCGCAACGAGCGTAGATTGTCGCGCAGGCGCATCTTGAAGTCCGGGAAAAGCTCTGGGTCTGCAAAGGCCATCTCGAACATACCGGCGAGCACCCGGATCTGTTTGGCGAGATTGGCGTGGTTGACGCGCTCGGCTCGGTCTAAGGGCGTATCGACGAGGAAGCGCGCGTCATTGACGGTGACAAAGGCCAACGCCGGCGTACCCGTTGCCAACACCAATTCGCTGTTGACCGATATTTCGCCCGGGACAAAGGTCTGCCAGCTCATCCCACCTTCGGGACTGATGCCATTGACCAGTACGTCGCGACGCTGATAGCCCAGCTCGCGGCTGATCTTGCGGGCATAACCCATAAAGTTCTTGCCGAAAGGCGCAAAGTAGCGCTTGTAGTAAAAGCTGGTGTTGCTATTCCAGACTCCAAGCTCGTCGGTCTGCGACGAAAGGTCGAGGCTGACGAAGAGCTTGACTGCGAGCGAATCGACTTTGGGATCGACCCAAGTTTTGTAGAGCGCGAGGCGCAAGTCGTCATCCGAGTGCAACTCATCAATTAGCTCGTCGCGGTCTTCGAACTGCTCGTCGGCGAGGTGCAATGCGCCGGCCTCTTGGTTCAGCAGCCCTTCGGCGAGGGCGGCGTCGGCAATGTGCGCGGCCAAGTTGGTGTGGCCTTCGGCAACGCTCCGCACGAGGGCTTCCTTACCGGTAAACTCATCCTCGCCGATGGCGTAGTGGATGCCGTCTTGGGCGATCATGTTCTGCGCGAGTGCGGCATCGACGACCCGCCGCACCAGCATGTGTTCGATAAAGGGATCTTCTTTGCGCAAGTAGCGTTGGATGAAATCATCGACCCCACGCAAGCCCAAGTGGTGGGCCGAAGTAGCGAGAAAGACGATCGTGCGCGCCGGCGGGTTGGCGCGGAAATAGCGTGCGAGTTCCAACAGCGCCGTGATGCTGGAAGCCTGCTCGGCACCCGGGGCGAGGGCCGGCACGACCGACATGGCGTCGTAGTACGCCTCCAGCACGATCACGTCTTCTTTTAGTAAAGGATCGTATCCGGGGATCGTGCCGAGGATGTTCCACGCAGGACGCCGCTCCCAATCCATGCGGTACTCTAGGTGGAGCGTCTGTTCACCCGCTGCGGCCAGTTGGTGGCGCAAGCTCTGACCGGCTTGGCGATCAATCCAGAACCTCGGCACGTCGAGCGGCATGGTGAGGAACTTCTTTTCGCCCTCCAAGTACACGGTGGAATCCGGCTCGATGAAGACGATGGCCTGCGCCCCGAGATAGGCGGCATTGAGCCAGGAGTCGCCTGAATTAAAGTCCATCAGGGCCACAGCCCCTTCGACTTGTTTGCCGTCCATGTCCGCGTACTCGCCCGCACCAGCATCTATCAAGCGCCCAGTCATCCCGCCTTCGGGCAATGTCGAGGTCTTGACGAGGTTGGGCCAGAGGCCGTGGATGGGCACCTGTTCGCCGCTGCCGACGACTTGCAAGAATCCGCCCTTATCGACGGGAATCGAGATATCGTATTCGTGGATTGCGATATCGTCGAGGCCGATTGCGCGGAAGCGCTCCTGCACGATCTGGGCCGCTTGATCGGCACCTGGATAGCCAGCAACTCTAGACCCCAAGCTGGCAAAGGTGTCCATCGTCTGCTGTACGCGCTCGACTGGGGTCGTGCGCGCCAACTCGGCAAAATCGACCTCAGCCCAGGTCGGTGCCACGCTGGCCAGAATCCAGCTAAGGGCCATCCATCTCACCGCGAACTTAGGCATAATTGTAAGTGCCTTTCTCAGATCCAGAAGACCACATTGTCGGTCATGCCCGTAAAAAAGTCGATAATCAACCAGAGCCCGGCGATGAAAAACTGGCCTATGATTAGGCCTAAAAAGAAAGGACGCGCCCGGCGAAAAAGACTGGGACCGCCGTATTTCATCGCCAACAATTTTAAGAGCCAAGCAAGGGCAATGCTAAACCACAACTGGTCCATCAGCCATACAGCACCAATGGGGTATCCAATGGGATGCAAAGGCCACCACAAGAGCTGCTGGCGCGCCCACATGAGCAGGGCCATGATGCCCGCGCCGACAAAAGTGTGAATCCAGCCATCTATATTCGGCTCGGTAGGCGCGCTTAACTTGGTGGTAATATAATCAAAAGGGGCGCGAGTTCCACCACCAAAAAACCACGCGTTGAGATTGATGCCGCCATATTCGTAGGCGAGGTACAAAATCGTGGCGACCGAGCCGACAATGCTGACAAAAATCGCCAGCAGCATGTACCAAAAAAGCGGCCGCAGCCGCGATCCCAACTCCTCTCCCAACTTGAGGCCGTGTGCGCAGGAAGCCATGACAAACGTGCGGATATCCGCCGCCCACACGAAGGTGTACGCGAGGCCGACCATGCCGGCCGGGCCGATCACCGAAGAGCCGACGGCCGAGACTAAGACCGTTGGAGAAATCATCGGTCCCACCGCTGCGGCCACGCCTCCTTCTACTACCACTCGAGTTAGGCCGACGAAGATAAGGATGGCCAGCATCAGGGTCAAAAAGGCCGCCCACAGCGGCAAGCCAGACTGCCACAGCCAAACGGTCATTACTGCGCCGCCAGCGAGCCAAGTTAAGACCGCTGCCCGATAGGAGAGCATCTCGCCGCTGTCGTCGATGCGGTCGTCGCCCCGGAATGCCTTGCGCAGCACATCGCGCAGGTGCTCACGACCGACCCACAGACCGAAAAGCACTAGGACGATCATCGCGCCCTGTCCTTGATGGGCGAGGATCGGCTCGCTAGAAGCGCCGTAAACGAGCTTTTCGGTACTGCCAACCCCTAAAACTCCTAGCCCCCCTCGGATCAACTTGGCGATGGTGTTGAAAAACCATAGGCTGAAGGCGATGTCGAGGTTGATTAGATAGGCGAACCCCACCATGGGAAAGCTCAGGCGGAAGATCAGGCTGGTGGTATTGCGCATGATCGGAATCGAAGAGACGAGCTGGATGGCGGGGATGAAGTTGAAGTATGCGTGCAGGGCGTTGAGGCTGCTGACGAACGCGGGCAGGGCAAAGCCGATCCACATGATCGGATTTTTGAAGAAAGGACCTAGGGTTTCCCCGCGTCCTCCGCTTTGCACCATGGCCAAGGGCACTTGCACCAGCGGATAAACCAGCCGCTCCCGCTCCACCCACTGGCGGCGCATAATGACCATCGACGAGATCATCACCAAGTACAGGGCTACAATCAGCACAGCCCAATAACACAGCGGGCCGCTCCAGGCGGCCCAAGGCACCCCAGCGGTGCGCGGTGCTCCTTCGTAAAACCACTTGATCACCTTGGGATCCTGCGGTGCGATCCACTCGGGAAGGTGCGGCAGGATGAGCAAGGCCCACTCGTTTTCCGGGGTGGCGTAGTACTGGGCGCCGGTGATGATCGTCAGCCAGTACTCGCTGAGGCCCATCGTGGGAATGGCCGAAGCCGTGATCATCATGATGTACGCGACGATGAGTTCGCCGCGCCCGAGGGCCATGGGCGCGGCGCGGCGAGTCAGCAGGGCGTTGAACAAGCCCGTTAGCAAGAAAAAGAGGAACAGGGCACCCGCGGCGCTGAAATCAATTGACATGTAGGAGCCGCGGATGACCATATTGCCGTACGGTGCTCCCACGGCGATGCACAGCGACCCTAGTGTGCCCGCCACCAGCGCCTTGGCACTGAAGATCGGCTCGGCTCGTGCTGGGGCCTGAAAGGTAGGCTCTTTCGCCAAATCCATTGAGACGGTCTAAAGAAAAGATCTATACATTATTTAATTACCGGTCTTGGTCCAGCCAGCCTATTTTCTCTAATTGCGCCAAGGTCCACCAAGCCAACAGGCCGATTGCCCCCCCGCTCACCAAAGCACTGAACAAAGCCAGCGGCAAAAGCGCGAACAGACCGCTGTGGCCGATATAGCCAGCGGCGAGCGCGAGTTGGCTGAGTTGGTGTGCCAAGGCGCCCCAGATGCTCAGGCCCACGACGCTGAAAAGCCCCGCGCCCACGCGGCGGACTACAACCATGACCAGCCAACTTGCCAAGCCAGCTCCGCCGCCAATGACAAAGGCCGGACCGGCAAACCCTCCGCTGAGCAAGCCGCCAGCTACGAGCTTGATGGCACTAACGGCCAACGCCGGACCGCCGCCAAAGCTCACCATTGCGACCAAAACCGGCAAATTGCCGAGGCCCAGCTTCATCCAGGGCAAGGGTTTGGGCACCAGCGATTCAAAGGCAAAGAGCACGATTGCCGCACTGGCCATAAGCCCCAAACGGGCCACGTCTCTAGGGCGTGCAAACATCAGCGAATCATTGCATCTATGGGTGCGGCTCCAGCGATCCTCAGCACTAGGCCGTTGGGTACGCATGCGGCCACGTCGCCCGCCCGCTGCATCCAGCCCTGCCGCATGCAGATCTTGTGGGCGCAGGGCGCGGAAATCACGCGCGCACCCTTGGGGCCGATCTCGATTTCGCTCACTCCCAAAGGTCCTACAACCGGCAAGACTCCGTAGTTGGAAAGGGCATGTGTGGCAGGTGCGGCCTCGGCTAACTCGACGATGAGCAAGCCGCCGACTTCGGCCGTATAGCGGCCGTAGAGTACCAGCCCGATCGCACTCAAGCCCACGACGAGTGCGAGGATTTTATCCGCTCGCGTCAGTGCTGGTGCGTTTTCGGTGTTTAGCCGCCACATCCCGTGTCCTTTTCTCTGCTCATTTTAATTTAACTTCTACCGCGCGTGCAAACGAGCGAGGAACTTCTGCTTGTAGATACTTGTTTTTTTTCTAGATGCTTGTTTATATTGACGGGCAAATAGGAAATGTAGGATCCCATGGTCGAAACCACTCCCACACACCCTCCGGCTCATGCTTACTTGGACGAGCTCGTCAAGCAGGCAGGCGACGAGGAGCGTCTGGAAGCGTTGCTGATCGAGGTCGCCTCCTGCAACGACCAAGCCGATTTCGCGCTGATCAATCGCGCCTACCACTTCGCCAAGGAGTATCACAAGGACCAGGTCCGCAAGTCCGGCGAACCGTTCTTAGCCCACTGTGTCGAAGTGGCCCGAATTCTAGCGCAACTCCGCATGGACCACACTACGGTTGCCGCCGGGCTCTTGCACGACGTCATCGAGGATACGCCGGCCACGTATGCAGAGGTCGCCGAATTGTTCGGCGAAGAGATCACCGAACTGATTAACGGGGTTACCAAAATCGATCAGATAACCTGCGAAAGCCGCGAGGAGCGCCAAGCCGAGACCTATCGCAAGTTGCTGATCTCCATGTTCAAGGACATTCGCGTCATATTTATCAAGCTGGCCGATCGTTTGCACAACATGCGCACGCTCCAATACCTAAGCTCCCAATCCCGCGAGCGTACCGCGAGCGAAACGCTCGAAGTGTACGCGCCGCTGGCCCACCGCTTTGGGATGGCGCGGATCCGCTGGCAACTGGAGGACCAAAGCCTCAAGTTTCTCGAACCCGAAATGTACCAAGAGTTGCGCAACAAGGTGGCCTTGACGCGCCAAGAGCGCGAAGACGATATAAAGAGATTTCAGCGCCCTCTCGAGGAACGCCTGCACGCCGATGGCATTAAGGCAGAACTTACGAGCCGTGCCAAGAACTTCTACAGTATCTACAATAAGATGAAGGTGCGCGGCAAGTCCTTTGAGGAAATCTACGACCTGCTGGCCGTGCGCATCATCACTGGCACCGTGGGCGACTGCTATCGAATCCTCGGTTCGGTCCACAACATTTACACCCCCAACAACAGCCGCTTCAAAGACTATATATCGACACCCAAGAGCAACATGTACCAGTCGCTGCACACGTCGGTGCTCGGCCCCAAAGGTCAATACGTCGAAGTGCAAATCCGCACCGCGCAGATGCACGACACGGCTGAAATCGGCATCGCCGCCCACTGGCGCTACAAATCCAACAACAAGGTGCCCGGCGCTTTCAATCTGAGTTGGCTGAAACAATTTGGCGACTGGGAACAGGAGGCCCCCAACCCGCTCGAATTTATGGAAAACCTGAAGGCCGAGTTGGCATCTCAAGACGAGATTTTCGTCTTTACTCCCAAAGGCGACCTACATCAGCTACCCAAGGGGGCCACGCCGATCGACTTTGCCTTTGCCATCCACACCGACATTGGGCTGCACTGCGAGAGGGCCAAAGTAAACGACCAAGTCGTGCCGCTAAGTACGACGTTGAGCAACGGCGAAATCGTGGAGATAGTCACGAGGCCGCAGCAAAGACCCACACTCGCTTGGCTGGACCAAGTCAAAACCGCTAAGGCTCGTCAAGCCATCCGCCACTGGCTGAGGGAGGAGCAATACGACCACAACGTGCGTCTTGGCAAAGAGGCGCTCGACAGAGGCTTGAAGACCTATCGGGCCGCCGGCCCACCTGACCTCGATGCCGTGGCTAAGGAACTCGGGTTCAGCGACGCCGAGCACCTCTATGCTGCCCTCGGCAACGGGGACCTGTCCGTTGGCAAGGTCATCAGCAGAATAGCCCCGCTCAAGCCCATACAGCGCACAATCCGGCCCCAAGACCGCAGAGACATCCGCATCCAAGGCATGAAAAACCTGCTGGTCCAATTCGGCAAGTGCTGTGGTCCCATCCCGGGCGACGAGATTGTCGGCCTAGTCACCCGCGGCCGCGGCGTCACGGTCCACCGCACTGACTGTTACAACATCGGCCGGATTTCCGCTGAGCCAGACCGCCTGCTCAAGGTGGATTGGGAATCGGATGACGAACCGGCCTTTACCGTTTATCTGCGCACTCGTAGCTGGGACCGCAAGTCCTTGCTGGCGGACATCTCGAGGGCGATTAGCACCGTCGGCTGCAACATCCGCAAAGCCACTACCCACACCGAGAGCAACACCGCCGAACAGGATAGCAAAATCGCTAAACAGGATAGCAAAATCGCCGAACAGGACTTCTGGATCGACGTCGCCGACAACGAGCAACTGCGCCAGGCCATGGACCAAATCGAGCACATCGAGGGCGTTTTTGAAGTGCTGCGCGTGGATGAGCCTGCAAACAGTTAGTCGTGTCGGACCTGTTCCGCCCCAATATCGCCCGCCTACGCGGGTACGTCCCTGGGGAACAGCCCCGCGACAAGGGCTATATCAAGCTCAATACCAACGAAAACCCCTATCCGCCCTCCCCCTTAGTGTTAGCGCGGCTGCGCGATGCATGCTCCGCTGATCTGCGCCTCTATCCCGACCCAGACGCTTGGGCTTTGCGCCGGAAGTTGGGCGAAATATTCGCCATTGCCCCCCAGCAGATTATGGTCGGCAACGGCTCGGACGAGCTGCTCAACGTCATCATCCGCAGCTTCGCCGGCGAGGACGACAAAATCGCCTATCCCCATCCCACGTACGGCTACTACAAGCCGCTGATCGACATCCAGGGAGCGGAAGCGGTTCCGGTCGAGTTTGACGAGAAGTTCTCCGTGCCCGAGGGCTTGGCCGTGCCCGGAGCCCGCATCACCTTTCTCGCCAATCCCAATGCGCCTTCGGGTACCCTCGTGCCCTACGCCGAGGTAGCCGCGCTCTGTGTGCGAGTTGACGGCGTGTTGGTCGTGGATGAGGCGTATGTCGATTTTTCGCAGGGCGGCTGCATTCAACTCATCGAGGAGCACCCCAACGCCATCGTCGTGCGCACCATGTCCAAGTCCTTTTCCCTCGCCGGTATGCGCATTGGCTTTGCCTTTGCCCCGGCCGCGCTGATCGAGGGAATGTGGAAGGTCAAGGACCACTACAATCTCAATCGGCTGAGTTTGGTGGCCGCCGAGGCGGCCCTAGAAGATATCGACGCGATGCGCGCAAATGCCGACTGCGTCTGTGCGACGCGCTCGCGTCTTTGTGCTGAGCTGCGAGAGTTGGGTTTTTACGTGTGGGATTCGCAGGCGAACTTCGTACTCGCCAAACTCGGCGAGCGCTGGGCTAGTTATGCTGCGGCCGAACTCTACGCGGAACTCAAGGAGCGCCGGATTTTGGTGCGCTACTTTGCCACGCCGTCGCGCTTGGCCGACTGTCTGCGCATCTCGGTGGGCACGGACGCAGAGATAGACGCGTTGCTGGCGGCCCTAAAAGAGCTATCACCCGTTTAGGCGTTCGGCAATGCGCGGGGTGCGCCCACCGCGCTGGTGCATGCTGGCGATCATGTCTCCCAAGAAGCCGATGGAGAAACACTGAATGCCGACGATGATCAGCAGGATGCCCAGCATGAGCAGGGGATGGCGGTTTTGGATGTTGCCGTGCTCGTAGCGCAGCAAGGCCACATAGGCGCAGATGACCGATCCGCAAAGCGTAGAGCCAAGCCCCAAGCTGCCAAAGACGTGCATGGGCATGGTCATAAAGCGCACGACAAAGGTCACGGTCAGCAGATCCAAAAACCCGTTTAGCAACCGCTTGGCTCCGAATTTGGAATGGCCGAAGCGTCGGGGATGATGTTGCACTGGAATCTCGCCGACTCGATAGCCCATCCAGTGGGCAACGGCAGGCAAAAACCGATACAATTCTCCGTAGAGATAAGGCAGCACATCTTCGGCCACCTCGCGCCGATAGGCCTTGAGGCCGCAGTTAAAATCGCGCAGGCGAACCCCGGAGACCAGCGAGGTAATCCAGTTAAACAAGCGGGAGGGAAGGGTCTTGCTCAACGGGTCGCGGCGCTTGGCCTTCCAGCCTGAGACCAAGTCGTAATCGCGGTTGAGTTCGTCCAGTAGCCGGGGAATTTCGCTCGGGTCGTCTTGCAGGTCGGCGTCCATGGTGACGATGACTTGGCCACGCGCCTGCTTGAAGCCGGCGGCGAGGGCCGCGGCCTTGCGGTAGTTGCGACGGAAGCGCAAGGCGCATACTTGCGGATGCTGTTTGGCTAACTCTCCCAAGACCGCAAACGAGGCGTCCGTGCTCCCATCGTCCACGAAAATGGCCTCCCAAGCCCATTCCGCGGTCGCCAGGGCGCTATCGATCTGGTCCCACAGATGAGGGAGGCTTTCCTCTTCGTTAAAAACGGGGATGACGAGAGACAGAAAAATCTCCTCTGCCGCTTCTTTCTCTTGGCCCATGGTCTCCTCTCTTGCAAGCAAGTGCTCCCACAATAAAACAATCGCCGATTGCTAAACACAAACCGGCTGACTCCCTTGACACCTGCATCCCCCAACGGTATATACGGACATGCAGCTTCCCTTGGGTTCCCATATTCATTTGATTGCCGCTTGTGGCACGGCCATGGGGTCTTTGGCCGGCATGCTGCGCGAGCGAGGGTATCGCGTCACCGGGTCGGACAGCCACGTCTATCCTCCGATGAGCACCATGCTCGAAGGGTTGGGAATCGATGTGCGGGCCGGCTTCTCGGCAGATCACCTAGTGCCAGCGCCGGATTTGGTCGTCATTGGCAACGCAATTTCGCGTGGTAATCCAGAGGCCGAGGCCGTACTCTCGCGCCGGATTCCGTACTTATCGCTGCCGGAAGTGCTGCGCGATTTCTTTATCCGTGGCAAGCGCTCGGTGGTGGTAACCGGCACCCACGGCAAGACCACCACTACCGCGCTCATCGCCCACCTCTTCGCGGCCTGTGATTTGGACCCTTCCTTTCTCGTCGCCGGGGTGCCGCAAAACTTCGACCGCTCCTACCGGCTCGGTCAAGGCGCGCACTTCATCGTCGAAGGCGACGAATATGACAGCGCCTTCTTTGCCAAGTGGGCGAAGTTTTTCTACTACCTACCCGATGTGCTGATCGTCAACAACATTGAATTCGATCACGCCGACATCTACCAAGACCTTGCCGAAATCGTCAGAGCCTTCCGCCAACTCGTCAACCTAGTGCCGCAAAACGGCCTGATTCTAGCCAACGGCACCGATTCCAATATCGCCGAACTCCTCCCCGACGCGCCCGCGTCCGTGGAGACCTTTGGCCTTGCAGAGGACGCGTTTTGGCGCGCCACCAACCTCCAAGCCAGTGCCGAGGGCACGCGCTTCACCTTGTGCCGAGCGGGGCGAGAGGTGGGGGCTTTCGACTTGCCGCTGAGCGGCGACTACAACGTCTGCAATGCGCTCGCTAGCTTGGCTGCTGGCTTCCACGCTGGCCTGACGGCTGCCGACTTGGGCGCGGCTTTGGCCAGCTTTGCCGGGGTCAAGCGCCGGCAGGAGCAGCTCGGCCTCATCGACGACATTCTCCTCATTGACGACTTCGCCCATCATCCCACCGCGGTCGCCCATACTATAGAAGGACTGCGTCGATCCCATCCCGAACGCAGGCTCCTCGCGGTTTTCGAACCGGCTAGCGCGACCAACGCCCGCGCCCTCTTTGAGGATCGCTATGTCGAGGCATTCGCCTTGGCCGACGCGTTCGTCGCAACCGCGGTCCCCCGTCCCGAACGCGCCCGGGACGACGAGCCGTTCTCGCCTGAGCGCTTGGTAGAACGTCTCCGCGCCTCCGGCAAGCCAGCGCACTATCTGCCCGACGCTGAATCGATGGCTGCTTTTTTAACTGCGGAAGCCCGCCCGGGCGATTTGGTGGTTTTTATGAGCAATGGCGGTTTCGGTGGCCTGCAACAGAAGCTGTGCGCGGCAATCACAGCTCGCGCCCGCTGTGTAGACTAGGTATCAGAACTGTTGCCGGACAGACGCGCTGAGCGTGGGTAAGACGCACGGCGTAAAATTATGCATTTATATATTTTACAATGTGTTATAAAAATCCAACCCCAAAGGCACGCATATTGCATTAAACGCATGGCAATTGCCATCTCACCTTAACCTGGAGGCTGCCATGCGCCTTTTTATCGCTTGTATCTTTTTCGCTCTCGCCGCACCTGTCTCGGCCCAACCCGGCCCAATCGTCATCTCCGAGCTGATGTGGTCAGGTAGTACGGCATCTACTGCCGACGAGTGGATCGAACTCTACAACCCCAGCGACGCCGCGGTTGATCTGACCGGCTGGACGTTGACCTATCGCAGCGGCGACGAGGAAAAGGTAATGATCGTTCTCGACGCCGCTGAGGTCTCTGCCGGACAGACCTTTCTCATCGCCAACTATGCCGCTGAGCACAAAAACTCCCTTCTCGCCGTCGAGCCTCAGCGCGTTGACTCGGCCGTTTCGCTGCCCAACACCAAGCTGCTCTTGCATCTGTACGACGGCGACCCGCAAGCTGGAGGCCAACTCATCGACGTGGCCGACGATGGCCGCGGGGCTCCTTTTGCCGGTGACTCAGCCAGCAAAAGCGCCATGGTGCGCATTGCCTTTGACCAGCCCGGCGACCAGCCCGAAAGCTGGGCAACGGCAACCGAACAAAGCGGCTGGGATACGGGTGCCAGCGAGTTGGGCACGCCGGGATCTATTCCCGCGTATCTGCTCTCGGATGGAGGCGAAACGCCCGAGACCGTCTCGGGAACGAACGTGCTGCCGATGTCTTGGGCCTTGGTAAAAGAACGTCTATATCCATAGCGCGGATTGCAGCATAACAGGCACCTACTCGCGGGTGGGTGCCTATTGAAAAAAACAAAGGCCGTGGAAGCTGAGATGTGCTTCCACGGCCTTTATTTATGGTGGGCAATCGCAGATTTGAACTGCGGACCTCCGGTATGTGAGACCGGCGCTCTAACCAACTGAGCTAATCGCCCAAGAGCATTTTTAAATTAGCCTCCAGCGGCTACTGAGTCAATGTCCGTTGTGCCCGGCGGCAAAGTGGAATTTTGGCAGGGCTACTTCGGTCGCCGACGGATGATCCTCGCGTAGGTGGTACGCTCGGTCGAGCGTCAGATCCTGCCAGCGCTGCGTCTGATGGGTCGCCGGCCAGGTGATTTCTACGAACACCAGTTCCGTGGCGTCCCCCAGCCCGAGGTGCGGCGCAAGCGGGTTGGCCCCAAAGCTGCCGCCTGAGCCGATAAGGTGGTGGATGTCGCGGATGCTGCCGTCCGGTTGCCGCACGCGCACGCGCACGCGACCGCCAATAGCACCTCGGTTTGACTGCACACCTTGAGGAAAAAGCCGCAGCCACCGATTGCCGTGTCCGGGATTTTCGTAGAGCACGTTCTGGTAGAGGTCGCCTTCAAAGGCACCACCCATGACCTCAAAGACGTCTTGGTCCCCGTCGTTGTCGAGGTCTGCAAAGGACACGCCGTGCCCCTTCTGCACGTTGCCGAAGCCGCCTGTCGTGGTGACGTCCAAAAACCGTGCGCCGCCATCGTTGCGCAGCATGCGGTTGGGCGTGAGCGAGCGCAGATCGGGAATCCCAGTGCCGACGTAGCAGTCGGGGAATCCATCGTTGTCCAAGTCGCCGTAGTTGGCACCCATAGCTAGGATGACTTGGCTAAAGCTCCCCAGCGATTCAGTGACCTCGGTGAAGGTGCCATCGCCCTCATTGTGATACACACGCGCGTGATCGGCGGCAAATTCCTCGCCGAGGTACGCGCGCGCCATGTCACCGAGGTCGTCCATGTTGTAGCCACCGGCAAACAAATCGAGCCAGCCGTCGTTGTCGTAGTCCCAAAACCAAGTGGGAAAGCTCTCGTTCGGCCCCGGCGCGACGACCGTCGCAGCAAAGCGCCAGCCCGCTGGTGTGTCGCCGAGATTGCGGTAGAGGATGTTTTCTCGGTAAAACTGAGATACGTATAGGTCGATCAAGCCGTCGTTTTCTACATCACCCCAGGCAACGCCCTTCACAAAGCCCACGTGATCGACGCCAACTGCGGGAGCCACATCGACAAAACGGCCGTCCCCTTGGTTGCGAAACAACTGGCATGGGTGGGGCCGCCTGCCGGACTCGTTGCCGACAAACAAATCCAACCAGCCGTCGTTGTCGTAGTCGGCAAAGGCCGCGGTGTGGGTCGGGTGCAAGGAGAACAGGCCGGCGCGCCGCGTCACGTCCGCAAAGGTGCCGTCGCCGTTGTTGCGCAACAGAGAGTTTGGCATGCGGCCTTCTTCTCCCATCCAGGCACCGCGCAAAACGAGCAGATCGACATCGCCGTCGTTGTCGTAGTCGGCCTGCTCTAGATTGATCCCCCCGATCTGCCCGGCCAGTCCAGCCGCTGTCGTGGCCTCGGTAAAAGTGCCGTTGCCCTCGTTGTGGAAATAGCGCAGTGGATCGCGCAGCCCCCACGAGGAGACCGCGATATCCAGCAGGCCGTCGCCGTCGAAATCCTCGACCGCGCTACCGCCCGCTAGCCCCACGGCCGCGACTCCTGCCGACGGTGCCACGTCGCGGAAGCGCTGGAGCCCGCCGCTGTCGCCGTCGAATACGCGCGGGGGAATGCGCCAAGATTCTGGCACCCCTTCTGGGTATTCGCCCAAGGTCATGTACGCCAAGTTCAACAGCCAGCGCGTTCCCAGATCGCTTGGGCGCTTGTTCAAGTTTATGGTGTAGTGCTCGATGGCGCGGCGGGACCCTTCTTGCAAGGTGTGGACTCCGTCGCCGCGGATGGGCAGCAAGCAGGAATTCGTGGTGTGATTGTGCAGGCAGTTCTCCTGCTCTCCGAGGCGCAGATAGGCGATGGCTAGCTGGTCGTGCAGCATATAGACGAAGCCCTCAGTCGCCGGCACCTGCCCGGCCTCTACGGCCGCTAGAACGCTTTGCATCTCTTCGATGCCCGTGCGCAAATTCCCGGCTCGCACCCGCTCTTGGGCGACCCGCAGGCGCATGTTCAGCCGCTTGCCCACGCTCATCGGTTGCCCTAGCAGGGAACTCAGGCCCTCGACGCGCGCTTTGTTCAGATAGATGTTGGCGATGGGATCGGCCCGCTGGGCGAGGCGCGCCAGCACCGTCGCCATAAAACGCGAATCTCCGCGATTGACGCCGGCGTCCGCCTGTCCCAAGACGGCGGTGGCCCCTAGAAGGACGGCTATAATGCTCTGCATAAGAAAAAGCGGCTACAAAAATTGGTTGCCCCAATCCTCGTAACCGCGCATGTTGCAAAATAATGGTGGGCCCAGTAGGACTCGAACCTACGACCGACGGATTATGAGTCCGTTGCTCTAACCAACTGAGCTATAGGCCCCGTGACGTAGTTAAAAACCTAGGATTTTTCCCAAGTAGGTCAAGAGCTTTGTTGGGCCGCGACCGCTTGGCGCTCTTGGTTGAGCGCGACGAGTTCGGCGCTGATGCGCGCAATTTCGCCGTCGTCGGATGCTGCGGCGAGGGCTTGCCGCGCGCTGTCGATGCGCTTTTGCAGGGCATTTTTCTGAAAGTAAAGCAGATAGTCGCGCCATTGCCGCTCGACTTGCTCCTCGTCAAAACCTTGGGCCGCGCATTGGGCGACTAGGCGTGCGAGTCCGTCGTCTTCTAGCTCGCTGATGATCATACCGAGGTCGATGGCTTTGCCGTGGGCATGGTGGTCAAAGAGCGTGCGACACAGGGTCTGAGTGCGGGCGTCGGTCAGCGCATCAGGAGCGAATTCGCTGACAGTTTCGGGTATGAACTGCGGGAAGTTGAACAACAAGCCGATGAATTCTAGTTCGTGACGCGGCGGCTCGGGCTCGGCCGTCGGAGATGGTTCGGGACCTGCTTGGCGCGGTTGTTGGGGGCGGCGCATGGAGGCTTGCAGGTCGTGGCGCAGGGATTGCTCGTCAACCGAGAGGCGCCCGGCGACTTCGCGCAGCAGCAGGTCGCGGCGGACTGCATCGCGGGGCTTGGCTAGGAGGGGTTTGAGCCTTTCGACGGCGCGCGCTTTGCCTTCGACGCTGGAGAAATCGTGCTGCTGGGCGAGCTGTTCGAGGTAGAAATCGAGAACTGACTGGGCATTTTCGGCTCGTTCGAGCAGCACGTCCGGGCCGTGCTCTTGGACGAAGGTATCGGGATCGTGCTCTGCGGGTAGCGAGACGACGCGGGCGTCTAGGCCCGTGCCTAGGAGGACTTCGAGGGCTCGCATGGCGGCCGTGGAGCCGGCCGCGTCGCCATCAAACAGCAGCACCACTTGGCGGGCAAAGCGAGCCAACAGGCGGCAGTGGTCCTCGGTCAGAGCCGTGCCGGAGGTCGCGACTACGTGCTGGATGCCAGCCTGTGCTAGGCTGATAAGGTCCATGTAGCCCTCGACGACTAATACAGCATCTTGGCGGCGGATGGTCTCGCGGGCGATAGATAGCCCATAGAGCACCCGGCCCTTATGATAGATGGGCGTCTCGGGCGAGTTCAGGTATTTAGGCTCTTGGTCGGGTTGGAGCGCACGTGCGCCGAAGGCGATGGTGCGATTGGAGATATTGGCGATGGGAAAGGTGATCCGGTCGCGAAAGCGGTCGTAGTGGCCGCTGCCTGTGGAGCGCGGCAGAGCCAATCCGGCCCGCTCCAAGATTTGGGGATTCAAGCCTCGGCGACCGGCTACTTTGAGCAAGGCGTCCCACTCCGGCGGCGCGTAGCCCAAGCCGAAGCGCTCGATGGTTTCGCCTGTGAGACCGCGGGTCTGTAGATACGTTCGGGCAGTAGCGCCGGCGTCGTCGTTAAGCAGCAGATGGTGAAAATACTTTTGCGCTAGGTCGTTAGCTCGGTAGAGTTCGTCGTCGGCCGCAGCCTCCTCGCGCGATGGCCCCGAACGCTCGGGTAGGGCGACGCCAGCGCGCTCGGCGAGGAATTTGACTGCTTCGACGAAAGTGACGCGGTCGATCTCCTGGATGAATTTGAATGCATTGCCCCCGACGCCACAGCCGAAGCAGTGGTAGAATTGGCGGTCGGGATCGACGCTGAAAGAGGGGGTTTTTTCGTCGTGAAAAGGACAGAGGCCGGAGTAGTTGCGGCCCTTCTTGACGAGCTGGACGTGCTCGGAGATCAAGTCGACGATGTCGGTGGCGTCGCGGATGCGTTGGAGGATGTCTTCGGGTATGCGTGGCATTGCTAGCAGGGCCCTTTTTCTCTATATTAACAGCGCCATTGAGCAAAATATGGCGACCCATTAACCGGGTCAAGAAAGTCAATTAGCGACGCTAATTTGCGTTAATTCCTTGAGTTTACAGCGAAGTGTTGGTATTATTAATAAGTTAAACACTTATTCACGGCCTATACTGGGGCTAAATCAGAATTTGACCCATTGAGCATTAAGAGGAGGAGATCAGATATGTCGAAAGGCATAAAGGGAGCTATCGCGAGTTTGGCCTTGTTGGGACTCGGCGTTTTTCTGTGTGCGAGTCCGGCTGTAGCGCAGTTGGCGGTCTCTGGGGAGGTGGTGGCTACAGACGATCTCGCACCCCGTCCCGTTGGCGACGTACAGGCTGAGTTCGACGAAGATGGAAGGAGCATCACCGTCTCGTGGGCCTTGTCCGACGACGATGTCGTGCGCCAGGTCCCGACGAGTAGCGACTTTACGACGGGCGGCACCTTTAGAGAAGTCAACGATGTGAAAGAATACAATATATGGCGTCGTCTCGCCGATGGCTCCGGCAGCTTGGTATGGGTCCGCACCGTCCCTGCCGGCGTGACAACCTTAGTTGATGACTCGATCGACGTGAGCGCGGGGAGCAGGCGGTACGTCTATATGGTCTCGGTCGTCGATGAGAGCGGCAACGAGAGCGCCCCCATCGAGTCTGCCGAAGTCAAGAACATGTTGCTCTTTGGCGACTTTGACTACGATGGCGATGTGGACCTTTTAGACTACGGCATTTTTCAAGCCAACTTCGGCAAGGCCGACTTCTATCCAGCCACAGATATGGACGGCAATGGCATGGTTGATCTTGAGGATTTTTTTCTGTGGGCCGATAACCTCGGTGCCGATTTGTACGAGTAGGTACCGGCCGCAATATGGCTGTGTATTTCATCTTTTTACAAGGAGTATAGTTCGATGAAAGAGTATATCCGCATCGTCGTACTAGTCGCTTTTTGCGCTGTTCCCGCGGCCGCTCAGTTGACGACCTCCGGGCCCGTAGCTTCTGTCGATAATATTCCTCCTGCACCTGTGACCAACCTACAAGTCACAACCGGCGACGAATCCGTCTCGCTTTCTTGGACGCGATCAACAGATGACGCTCGTTCGTTTACGGCCTTTGGTGACCAAGTGGTTCCTAGGGGTGATGTACACGGCTATCGCGTGTACCGGACGGATTTCTTTCCGCCTGTAGACGATAGCGGCGAGGTAGTGCTCGGCTGGTTTACGCGCGAGGGGGACAGAGTTGACTTCGACGACTTCTTCCTCTTGGCCGATCGCTTCGGTTCGTCTGACGCCGACGCGGATTTTGAGTTGTTCTTCGACATCGTGCCCAATGGCCAAATTGACGTCGATGATTTTCTTCGTTTCGCCGACGATTTCGGTAAGTCCGTAACTCAGGAATACGGCAGTGAAAGTTTAATCGCCACGCTGGGGCCGGGCGTCTCCGAATTTGTCGACAGTGATGTCGTCAGTGGCGCCTCCTATGTCTATGACGTAAGAGCCTTTGACGGAGACAACGAAACGGGCGTTGTCGCACCTTTTGCTTCCAATGAAGATCTAGCCCGGACGGCTGGACGGCGATGACCGTCGGGGGTGATCAATAAAAGACACACCAAGCTGCAGAAAATAGGACGCTTACTCACGAGTAAGCGTCCTATTTTTTGTAGTACTCCTTGACAAACAAAAAAGTTATCTGTATTTTTTAGTCTCTTTCGCATCTCTCCTTTTCCAAGCAAATACCTCAGCGGTTTATCCCGCTTGAAACTCCACTCTCCCTTTGATATTCTCTCACGGTAGACCTCCTGTACGATTTAAAGAATTTTATCGAGGTACGGCATATCTTAGGTTTTAGTGTTTTAGCTGTATACCGCTTTTAACAACTTAACCCTCCAATAGCCCCAGGCGCTTCTGGCGCTATGCTACATCGCACCTGATATCCGCTTCGAGCCCCTGCACTTTAACCGCAAGAAAGGTCGCAAGGAAGAGATGCCGCCTGTCAATAGAACGCAAAAGATGAATATCGTCGAGCTCCAGCGCATGAACATCTTGGATCTCCAAGAGTTGGCCAAGAAATTGGAGGTTGTAGATTGCACCTCTTTGCGCAAGCAGGAGCTGATTTTCTCCATCCTCAAGCACCAGACTGAGCGCAGTGGGCTGATCTTTGCTCAAGGCACTTTGGAGGTGTTGGAAGAGGGGTTTGGTTTCCTCCGCTCGCCGAGCTACAACTACTTACCTGGCCCCGACGACATCTACGTTTCCCACTCGCAGATTAAGCGATTCAGCCTGCGCACGGGCGATACGATTTCAGGTCAGATCCGTCCGCCGAAAAACGACGAGAAGTACTTTGCGCTGCTGCGAGTCGAGGCAATCAACTTCGACGACCCAGAAGTCACCAAGAGCAAGACGATCTTCGAGAACCTGACGGCCTTGCATCCCACGGATCGCTTCAAATTGGAGCACAATCCCAAGGACATGACGACGCGGATTCTCGACTTGCTTTCGCCCATCGGCAAAGGACAGCGCGGCCTAATCGTCGCGCCGCCCTTCACCGGCAAAACCATGCTATTGCAAAAGGTCGCCAACGCCATTACCACCAATCACCCCGAAGCGGTTCTCATCGTCTTGCTCATTGACGAGCGCCCCGAGGAAGTCACCGATATGCTGCGTTCGGTGCAGGGCGAAGTCGTTAGCTCGACCTTTGACGAGTCGGCTACGCGGCACGTGCAAGTGGCGGATATGGTGATCGAGAAGGCTCGGCGTCTAGTTGAGCACAAGCGGGATGTGGTCATCCTGCTCGATAGCATCACGCGCTTGGCACGGGCCTACAATACGGTGACGCCGCACTCGGGGCGGATTCTCACCGGCGGCGTTGACTCGACAGCTTTGCAGTGGCCGCGCCGCTTTTTCGCCGCCGCCCGCAATCTTGAAGAAGGCGGCAGCCTGACGATTATTGCCACAGCCTTGGTAGAAACCGGGAGCCGCATGGACGAAGTGATCTTTGAAGAGTTCAAAGGCACTGGTAATATGCAGGTGCAGCTAGATCGCCGGCTGAGCAATCGCCGCGTCTATCCGGCCATTGATGTGACGGCGACGAGCACCCGCAAAGAAGAGTTGCTGCTGACGGAGTTTGAATTGAACCGCTCATGGGTCCTGCGCCGCATCCTCAATCAGATGGGCGTCGTTGAGGGCATGGAGTTCCTCCAAGAGCGCATGCAAGGCACGGAGTCCAACGAGGAATTCCTCAAGGCCATGAACGACTAGTCGCCTTGTTTTTTGAGCGTCAAGCCTCTATTTTTATTGACTCAATAACCGAGTTTCACCGCCAAGAAAACAGAGGAGTGCAAAGGTGCAAAAAGACATGCATCCCCCGTACCAAACGGTTATCTTTCTCGACACTAGCTGCGATCACAAGATCCTGTCGCGTTCGACGATGAAGTCCGAAGAGACCATGGAGTGGGAAGACGGGAATTCCTATCCGGTGATCCGGGTTGAAATCAGCTCGGCTTCGCATCCTTTCTACACCGGCAAGCGCCAGCAGATCATGGATCGCGGCGGGCGCATCGACCAGTTTAACCGCCGCTACGGCAAAAGCGAACAGCAAGCCTAGCGCTCCCATTCCGCGCGAAGAGGTGATAGGACGCCCTCCCGAGGGCGATCGTATCGCCTTTTTCGTGTACGCAAGTTCATGGACAGAGAACAACTCACGCAAGATCTACCCGTCGGTGGCCAAGCCGTCATCGAAGGGGTGATGATGCGCGTGCCCGGCAAAATAGTCACCGCGGTGCGGGCGGCTGACCGCCAGATCGTGGTGCGCGAGGAAGCGTACGATTCCCTAGCGCAGCGCTATCGCCTGTTGGGGCTGCCCGTATTGCGCGGAGCCCTCTCTTTTTTTGAAATGATGCTCATCGGGCTGAAGGCCCTCAATTTTTCCGCCGATGTCGCCAGTCGGGAAGAGGGGCAGGTCGAGCCGCGGGAGGAGGGTTGGCGGGAGCAATTGGCCTTGTGGGCGACGATGATTTTTTCCGTGGGCCTAGGCGTGGGCCTATTTTTCTTTTTGCCGCTGCTAGCTGCCCAGCTCTTCGGCTTGCAGGAAAACGCCCTCGAATTCAACCTAGTGGCTGGTACCGTGCGGGCGACGCTTTTGATCCTCTACCTTTGGGCGATCAGCCAGTGGCGCGAAATCCAGCGAGTATTTCAATATCACGGTGCCGAGCACAAAAGCATCTTCACCGTCGAGGCCGGTGCCGAACTGACGGTGGCATCCGCGCGGGGCTTCGGCCGGCTGCATCCGCGCTGCGGAACCAGCTTCATGCTGATCGTCGTGCTCTTTGCGATTTTGATCTTCGCCTGTGTGGACTCGCTGTTCCCGTTCGTCTTCGGGCATACGCAGAGTCTTTTTGAGCGCTTTGCCACCCATTTTGCGGTGCTGCCCTTTATCGCGGGAACGAGCTTTGAGTTGCTCAAGTTTTCGGGCAAGAAGCGCAATGCCCCGTTGGTCCGATTGCTGAGTGCTCCGGGGCTATGGTTGCAGCGCATTACGACCCGCGAGCCGGACGACGACCAGTTAGAGGTCGCCCTATACGCACTGCGCCGTGCCCTAAATGAAGAAGTCGAGGCCAACCCATCGTGTTAGATAAATTAAACGAATACGAGCAGCGCTACGAAGAGTTAAGCGTGCTTATGGCCGATCTGGCCACCAGCCAAAACCCGACTCAGTACCAGAAGCTGGCGCGGGAGATGGGCGACTTGCAGGAAGTGGTGGATTTAGCGGGCCAGTACCGCGCCGCGCTGAAACAGCTCGCAGAGGCCGAGGAAATTATCGCTGATGGCAGCGATGCAGAGCTAGTCGAGTTGGCCACAGCCGAACGCGACCAACTGCGGGAAAAAGTGGCGCAGCTAGAAGAAACACTTAAAGTGCTGTTGGTTCCCAAAGACCCCAACGACGGCCGCAACGCCATCGTCGAGATCCGCGCCGGTACTGGCGGCGACGAAGCCGGGCTTTTCGCCAGCGATTTGTACCGCATGTACCACCGCTTTGCCGAGCGCAAGGGCTTGAAGACCGAGGAGCTTTCGTCCAGTCAGAATCCAGCCGGCGGCTTTAAGGAGGTGGTGTTCGTGGTTTCGGGCGCGGCCGCCTTCGGTCAGCTCAAGTTCGAGAGCGGGGTACACCGCGTACAACGGGTTCCCAAAACCGAGGCCTCGGGCCGAATTCACACGTCGGCGGCCTCAGTAGCGGTCTTGCCCGAAGCCAAGGAGGTGGAGGTGGAGATCGCTCCCGACGATTTGAAAATTGAAGTGTACCGATCCAGCGGGCCTGGTGGCCAGAGCGTCAACACCACGGATTCGGCCGTGAAAATCACCCATGCCCCAACGGGCATTGTCGTCTCCTGTCAAGACGAGAAGTCGCAGCTAAAGAACAAGAACAAAGCATTGAAAGTTCTGCGCGCCCGGCTCTACGACAAGTTGCAGGCCGAGCAAAAGGCCGAGCGCGACGCCGCCCGCGCCGGTCAGATCGGCTCCGGCGACCGCAGCGCGAAGATTCGCACCTACAACTTCCCCCAGGGCCGGGTCACCGATCACCGCATCGGCTTGTCCCTCTATCGCCTAGAGGAAATCCTCGACGGCGATTTTGAAAAATTCATCGAGCAGTTGGCCCTCGCCTCCCAGCAGGACGCGTTAGCGGCAGACCAATGAGCGGACGCTCTTGGCGGCTGCTCGACATCCTCGAAAACACGAGCCGCTTCTTCGCGTCAAAAGGGTTGGAAAACGCCCGCCTACAAGCCGAGTTGCTGCTCGCCGCAGTACTCGGCGTCAAACGTCTCGATCTCTACCTACAATTTGAACGCCCCTTGCACAGCAGCGAAGTGGACCGCTATCGGGAATACGTGCGTCAGCGGTTGCAGCGCGTGCCTGTGCAGTACATCACGGGCGTGGCCGCCTTTCGCCAGCTAGAGCTGACCGTGACGCCCGCGGTGTTGATCCCGCGTCCCGAAACCGAAGTACTCGTCGATGTGGCCTTGGAGCTTTTGCCCGAGAGCGGAAGGGTTCTCGACCTGTGTTGCGGCTCGGGCGCAGTCGCCCTGTCGCTGGCCCAAGAGGCGGCAGCGGCCGAGGTGGTGGCAGCCGATGTATCGGCCGCGGCGTTAGAAGTAGCAAAGGCCAACGGCCAACGCTGCGGGCTAGCCGAGCGCGTCGAGTGGCACTGCGGCGATCTGTTTGCACCCTTTTGCGGCACCGAGCCTTTTGACCTCATCGCGGCCAACCCGCCGTATGTACGCCACGATGACTTGGCGCAACTAGCGCCGGAAGTTCGCGACTACGAGCCTCATCTCGCGCTAGACGGGGGCGAGGACGGCTTGGCGTACTATCGGCGCATCGCGCAGGAGGCCGCGGACTTTATTCGCCCCGGAGGCTATCTGCTGCTAGAGGTAGGAGACGGTCAAGGCGCGGCCGTAGAGGACCTACTTGCGCAGTCTGAACGCTTGACAGAGGTTCAGATAAGACCAGACTTAAACAAAATCCCCCGGGTCGTTGTCGCGCGTGCGGCTACTCAGACGAGTTGAGGCATGGCGAAAAAGAACCGTTCCACTTACGTCTGCCAGTCCTGCGGCCACAGTGCCGCGCGCTGGTTTGGCCGCTGCGTGGCCTGCGGTGAGTGGAACACCTGCGTTGAGGAACGGCCCCAAGCACCCGACAGCCGACGCGAACATCTAACAGTATCGCCCCGCTCCCAACTACAGCCCATCACCCAAGTCGATGACCAAGACCACGAGCGGCTGCAAATCGGCATCTCCGAGTTCGACCGGGTCTTGGGCGGCGGCATTATGCCCGGTTCAGTCGTCTTAGTTGGCGGCGATCCCGGCATTGGCAAATCGACGCTCCTGTTGCAGATGGCCGGACAGCTAGCGGCTTCTGATTTTCGCATCGCGTACATTTCCGCCGAGGAGTCGGCCGCGCAGATCCGCCTGCGCGCCGGGCGCTTGGGTGCGTTGTGCGAAAGCCTGCACGTGATGGCCGAGACCAGCCTCACGGCCATTCTCGATCAGTTGCGATCCGCTAGCCCGCTGGCTGTCGTCATCGACTCGATCCAGACTATTTACATGCCCGAGTTGGAGAGCGCACCCGGCAGCGTGACCCAAGTGCGCGAATGCGCTGCGCGGCTCGTCTATTTGGCCAAAGAGAGCGGCATTCCCACGTTTTTAGTGGGACACGTGACGAAAGAGGGCACGGTCGCCGGGCCGCGAGTGCTAGAGCACTTAGTCGATACCGTGCTCTATTTAGAGGGCGAGCGGCACCACCACTTCCGCATCCTCCGCGCTGCCAAAAATCGCTTTGGTTCGACCAACGAGATCGGGATTTTTGAGATGCGGGACCAAGGTATGATTGAGGTCGCCAACCCCTCCAAAATTCTGCTGGCCGAGCGCGCCGAGGGCGTGTCGGGTTCGGCTATTGTCTGTAGCATGGAGGGCACAAGGCCGCTCTTAATTGAAATTCAGGCCCTCGTCTCGCGCTCTAGTTTTGGTTATCCGCAACGAGTTGCCACCGGCATCGACGCCAAGCGGCTGTCGATTATTATCGCGGTGCTCGAAAAGCGCTGCGGCCACGACCTGTCGAGCGAGGACATTTTCGTCAATGTCGTAGGAGGCATTCGCCTCGACGAGCCGGCGGTGGATATGGGGGTGGGGCTGGCGATTGTGTCGAGCTTCCGCAACAAGCCCATTGACGCACAGACCGTGGCCATTGGCGAGATCGGCTTGGGCGGTGAGATCCGTCCGGTGAACCAGATTGACCGGCGGGTGGCCGAGGCGCGGAGTTTGGGGTTTGAGCGGTGTTTGGTGGCGCGGAGCAACCTGCAGGGGTGGAAGCGGCCGGAGGGGATGGAGGTGGTCGGGATAGGGGGGATGGAGGCGGCTGAAGACCTCGCATTTGGTTCAGGCTAGCTCCTTTTCTTCACAGAGCTGTTTCTCACAGTTCCCAATTTCTGCTTTTCGCAGCATCCTTCTCGGTTCTATAACATATTATTAAACAATATATTGCGCGTATTATTGCTGCTTGGCACGGCGTTTGTTATAGACGAGTAGAGCAGCTTAATCAGTTTCAATTAAAAAATGCTTGACACCTGAACATTGATTCACTATTTTTTTGTTCAGGTTGTTCAAGTGGCGGTGTTAATGAACATCACATAGGACACGCGAGGAGGAAATCATGGTAGCAGGCAAAAACAGAGCCAGTGCCAACGGCAAGCCCTTAGGCGAAGACAAGAACAAGGCGATCGACTTGGCGCTCGCCCAGATCGAACGGCAGTTTGGCAAAGGGGCCATCATGCGGTTAGGCGAGTCAGCGGCAATGGATGTGGACGTCATTTCCACCGGTGCCATTTCGCTAGACGCGGCCCTCGGGGTCGGCGGGGTGCCCAGAGGTCGGGTTGTCGAACTTTTTGGGCCTGAAGCCGCGGGTAAGACCATGCTGGCGCTACACATCGTCTCCCAGGCGCAAAAGACCGGCACGGCGGCTTTTATCGACGCCGAACACGCGCTCGACGTGAATTTTGCCCGTCGGCTGGGCGTCGATATCGACAACTTGCTCGTCTCGCAGCCGGATTCGGGCGAAGAGGCCCTAGAGATTACAGACACCCTAGTGCGTAGCGGTGCCCTCGACTTGGTCGTGATCGATTCGGTAGCAGCGCTCGTGCCCAAGGCCGAGCTCGAAGGCGATATGGGCGACTCCCACGTAGGCTTGCAAGCACGGCTGATGTCCCAAGCCCTGCGCAAGCTCACCGGATCGTCGCAGAAGTCCGGGACCACGGTGATCTTTATCAACCAGTTGCGGATGAAGATCGGCGTGATGTTCGGCAGCCCCGAGACTACCACCGGCGGTCGTGCCCTAAATTTCTATTCCTCAGTCCGTCTCGACATTCGCGGCATTGGCGCGATCAAGGACGGCGACGAGATCATCGGCCGTCGCACTCGCGTCAAGATCGTCAAGAATAAGGTCGCCCCGCCCTTCCGCGAGGCCGAGTTCGACATCATGTTCCGCGGCGACGATGTAGGCATATCGCGCGAGGGTGATTTGCTCGACTTGGGCGTCGATAGCGGTTTCGTCGCCAAAAGTGGCACGTGGTTTTCCTATGGTGACGAGCGGCTCGGCCAGGGGCGCGAAAACGCGCGCATCTTCCTCCGCGACAACCACGAGATCCGCACCCGCCTAGAGACCGAGGTGCGCCAAGCCCTCAACATGAAGGTTGCAGCAGTGCCTGAAGACAAAGAAGTAGAGGCTGAACTGGTCTAAGCCTCTGCCCTCTCGCGGGTCGAGGTGCCAAGGCCGCTTTGGGGCCCCCACGCCAAGGCGGCCGCAGCGCCTCGCACCCGCGCGTACTCCTGAAAGGGCGGGTTTTGAACCCGCCCCTCCCCCAAGGAGGTGAGATTAGATTATGCAGACTGCCAGACTAAACCCCGCGGCCATCCCCTTGCAAGCGCGCATCGGGCAAGCGCGCTCTTGGGCCGACTTAGATTTGTTGTGCGAGCACATCGACGCCGCCTATCAGCGCGGCGAGCTCGATCTGTCCAGTGCCGATGAGCTGAGTGCCTTAGTTGCGGCTGTCGCTCTGAAGGTGCCCGAGCAACCCAGTATCCCCGCCGAGGCGCTCTTAGACCCAGAACCGGAGGAACCGGAAATGCTGCACAACACCCGCCAGGCCGCCTGACCAAACCGCGACACAGCCTGCCTTTAGGGTGGGCCGACAAGGGCACCGGAGTTTTGCTCCGGTGCCTTTTGTTTGCAAAAAATAATCCATGCCGTATAATCAAAGGCATGCCCCGCAGTCCGTTGGAAACTCCCGCCTTAAGAGTGCTAATCGAGCGCCCGCAAGTAGAGCAGCGCATCGGCGAGTTAGCCCAGATGCTAGCCGCCGACTACGCTGGCTCAGCCCCTTTGTTAATCGGCCTGCTCAACGGAGCCGTGCAGTTTATGATGGCTCTGATGGAACGCCTGCCCGGGGAGTTGTTGGCGCGGTTGGACTACGATTTCATCGGCGTTGCGAGCTATCAGGGTACGGAGAGTAGCGGTCAGGTCGAGCTGACTAAAGACCTCGTCGTCGCCGTGGCCGGACGGGATGTGCTCGTCGTCGATGGCATCGTCGATACGGGCCGATCGCTAGATTTTGTGATGGCCATGATCGCGTCGCGGCAACCCCTTTCGCTCAAAGTGTGTACCTTGCTCAACAAACCCGCTCGCAGGGAGTTCCCAGTGCCGATAGAGTACTGTGGTTTTGAAATTGAAGACACGTTCGTCGTTGGCTACGGCATGGATTGCGACCAGCGCTACCGCGCCCTGCGCCACATCGCCGCCATTGGATGAGATAGAGGAGAAAAGGAACCATGGCCCCCAAGAAAGTCTTAATTACCGGCGTTTGCGGATTGATCGCCGGAGCTGTGTATCGGCATTTGCGCACCCAACCCGACCGCTATGACGTCTATGGCTTGGCGCGGCGATCCCAGCTTTCGGAGCGGGCACCCAAAGGCGCAGACTTGGGAATTTCCGAAGAGAAATTCATCCTTGCAGACTTGACGGATTACAACGCAATAGCAAGGGCCGTCGAGGGCATGGACGTGGTCGTACAACTGGCAGCCGACCCGCGGCCAGACGCTAGTTGGGAAAGCCTGCTCGGCAGCAATATCGTCGGGCCGCGCAATGTGCTGGAGGCCGCGCGCCGTACTGGCGTCGGGCGCGTGGTCTTCGCCAGCTCGATCATGGTGTCTTGGGGCTATCAGCAGGAGGACCCGTACAAAGCCATCTCCGAAGGGCGCTTCGACGCGGTCGATGCCGGTCAGGTACAGGTCGTGACACACGAATGGCCGCATCGACCGACCGGCCTTTATCCGGCGACCAAAATTTGGGGCGAGGCCCTAGCGCGCTACTACGCCGACGTACACAATATGTCGGTGCCCTGCCTGCGCATCGGCTGGGTCAATGCCGAAGATCATCCGCGCGACGAGCGGGGCGGAGCCATCTGGTGCAGCCAACGCGACGTGGTGCAGCTCGTGCAGCGCGCTATCGAGGCCCCTGCGGACTTGCGCTTTGATATTTTTTACGGAGTGTCCAACAACCGCTGGCGCTGGGTCGATATCGACCATCCGCGCCAGGTCTTGGGCTATATTCCCGCAGACAGCGCCGAAGAGAAGTTAGGACTGGCCTGAGCTAATGGGCCGAGCGCCTAAAACCAAGACGGATCTATTGTCCGTCAAACTCTTCCTCGTCGTCCTAGGTGCCATTGCCGCCTACAACGTCGTCAATTGGATGCGGGGCGAGCCGGAATGGGAAGAGCGGCTCTATGAGCCAGGGGCCTTCGCAGTAGAGACAGCCGGTCGGCCCAACCTGCGCAAGCTGCGCGAGCCGTTGTCGTTTGGCGAGATAGAGTTCCAATACCTGATGTTCGAGCGCGCCGACGTGCAATACGCCATTGCCTACGGGGACGTGCCCGAGGCCGTCCAAGCCGATAGCTCGATTGCCGCGCGTCGAGATGCCATCCTGCAGAAGGTGGAGGGAACCATCCTCTCAGAGACCGCCGTTGCGATGGACGGGCATCCCGCTTGGCAGACGCAGATACAAGCTGCCGACGAAAGCCGCTTGCGATTGCAGAGCCTACAGGTGGGCCAGCGGCTCTACAGCTTGATGGCGGTCGGAGCACCCTACGCGTTTGACGACCCTTCGGATATCGAGCGATTTTTCGCGTCCTTCAAGCTCGCCAAGCCCCGATAATAAGGAGAATCAAGTGAAGCTGCTCAAAGAGCTATGCGAAAGCGCGGGAGTTCCCGGCCGGGAGGATCGGCTGCGCGAGATCGTGCGGCGGGAGCTTGCGCCCCTGACCGACGAGATGCGGGTGGATGCCTTGGGCAACCTGATCGCCGTGAAGAAGGCGAGCAAGGGCAAAAAGGCCAAGAAGCTGATGATCGCCGCGCACATGGACGAGATCGGTTTCGTGGTTTCGCACATCGACGAGCGGGGCCTTTTGCGACTGGTGCCCCTAGGCGGACACGACCCGCGCAATATGGTGGCCCAAAGGGTCGTCGTCAGGGGCAAGAAGCGCGATCTGCCGGGCCTGCTCTACCCAGGTATCAAACCGCCGCACATCCAGACGGAGGCCGACCGCAACGCCAAGCTGGCCATCAGCGACTTCATCGTCGATCTCTACCTGTCGCCAGCCAAAGTCAGGCGCGAGGTCGAGCTTGGCGCGATGGTGGCGTTGCAGCGGGATTTTGCTGAGATCGGCAACGGGGTTTCTTGCAAGGCCATGGACGACCGCGTCGCACTCTACGTGATGATCCGCGCCATGCAGCAGGCCAAGACCTTTGGTTGCGAGACCTATGCGGTGGCTACCGTGCAGGAGGAGGTCGGCTTGCGAGGCGCGCAAGTAAGCGCGTTTGGAGTCGAGCCGGACCTAGGGGTAGCTCTCGACGTGACGCTGGCGGCCGATATTCCGGGGATAGCCGAGCACGAGCAGGTAACGCGCCTAGGACAGGGTGCGGCGATTAAACTGCTGGACTCGTCGGCGATCTCGCATCCGGGCTTGGTGGCCCAACTCAGAGAGCTGGCGAAGAAGAGAAAAATCAAGTGTCAATTGGAAATCCTCCCCCTCGGCGGCACGGACGCCGGGGCCATGCAAAGGGTGCGGTCCGGTGTGCCGGTGGCGACGATTTCAGTGCCGACGCGCTACATTCACACTTCGGTCGAGTTGGTTGACAAAGGCGATTTGCAAGCAGCCGTGGATCTGCTGACCGCCTTTCTCGAAGAGGGCCATCGGGCCGACTTGACGCTCGTCTGAATTAATGTCTCGCGGCTTTGTAAACCTGATCTGTCTCCGACGGAGGTACGGCAACCGACCTGCCGGTCCTTCCTGCCTCGTGAATCGCCTCGACCACTCTTAGAGCCTGTAGTCCGTCGCGGCTGTGTGAGTCCACACCGGGGACGCTCTCGATGACCTTCTTCCCCTGGATCACATCGACGAAGTAACCCGTCAACGATCCTTGGTGAGAGGGGTTTTCGACAGGTTTCCATCCGGAGGGCTGCGCCATTGTGAAAAGCAGATCGCGTTCAAGGCGGAAGCTCTTCCGTGCGCTGTAAACCGTGACTTCATCCTCGTATTCGTCACAGTTTTTGATACACAGCAGGTGCGCGCACAATCCGCCAGAAAAATCCAGCCGCACGTCGACAAAAGCCTCAACTCCACCGGCCTCTTCATAGGCGACGGTCCCAGCGACGGCCACGATACGCTGTCCGACGAGCCAAGGCAGTACATCAAGGATATGTACCGTCCGCGTATGCAACATACCGCCGTCTATCAGGTTACCGCCGGCTCTGCGCTGAACCGCCGTCATGTACTGAATATCATCGGAACTAGAGGCTAGCTGACTGCGTACATACTCTGTGCTCGCCATGAAACGCCGCGTGAAAGCTGTCATTAACAGACATTCTTGTGACTGGCTGAGAGTGGTCAATTCTTTGGCGTGTGCTACTGTGACTGTTGTCGGCTTGTCGACGAGAACGGGTATGCGCCGTTCTAGCGCGAGCTTGCATTGTTCATAGTGATATTGATTTGGGGTGCTGACGACGACACCGTCCACAAGATCGGGGTCAAGCAGGTCGCGGTAATTCCGACTGGTCTGGCTTGCGCACAGACTCTCCGGCAGGTTGTCCAGACGATCCTGCGAGATGTCACATATTGCTGTGATCTCCACGTCCCTCCGCTGGATGAGATACGGAATGTGATAGTTAGGACAGAAACGTCCCACTCCGATCAGGCCGATTCTGGTCTGTTCCATGGTGTCCTGCCGTTCCATTCCACCGTGTTTTCGGCATTTCCTCTAACCGACGGATTTCGCTGGGACATATAGCGATTGTCAGGTTTCAGAACTGTCCAACATGAAGGTTATTTCCCGATGCCAGCGCATGTTATCGTCGGGAACTATGAACTATAATCTATCGCAAATGAACGACCCTTTGGGTGCCGTGTCTTGAAGTTGGTCGCAAAGCTTGAGACTCTCTTGTATCGAGATAAACTCTGCGATTGTCATATGAGGTGGTATGTGCCTCCTCTTGTACACCTTGCCACCAAATGCTCGGGATTTATGGAGGGCCTCCTGCAACGCGCGTATTGGCTCCTCAGGATGTATTGAGTATGAGACACCCGGATGCTTGCTGGAAGCGTGGAGTGTACGGAAATGGAGCTCAAATGGCTGAAAGTCCTGCAATATGGCTTGGATCTCAGTTTCGAGGTCTGGAGTCATCTCCAGGCTAAGTGGGTCCGATACGGAGATGTGAGTACTGCACGTAGCATGAGATTTCGGATCGTACCGCTCTCGCAATGGATCTATTAGGTCGCTCACCTCTTTCGGAGGCATGATGAGGATCAATCCGAGTCGATAGTCAAGCTGCCAATCCTCCCAACTATCTGTATTCTGTGCGTACCTGATCATCGTTAATAATCCTCGTCTTTTAGCCGGTGGTTTCGTCACTTTCAGCTCTTGAGATCGGGGCGACAATAAAGCGTGCACCATAGATTCAGCATGCTTTGTTCATTTTATCAGCACCGGTTTTCGCAAAGTGAAAGACTGGAAGTGCACGCCCTCGGGCTCGACTACGTGGAAATCCAAGACATCGAAATACTCCCGTACGTATCCATGCATCTGATCGTCGGTTCGAAAAGAAAAAAATCGAGGAGGATCGTGCCAGTCGTTAGGCGCTTCGCCCTCAAACGGGTCACCCCCGTACATGCCCAAAAAAAAGAGACCGCCTGGAACTAAGACGTTTCGGATAGCAGCCAGTACGTCAGATAAATTGACATTCGGGACATGAAGCAGGCAATTCATTGCATAGACTGCGTCGAAAGAACTCAGGGGAAAGCCCAAATTTAGAAAGTCAGCCGAGTAAGCCACGAGACCTTTAGCGCGGCAGCGTGCTACCATTTCCGGTGAAAGATCAGTCACAACTGTTTCTAATCCACCTTTCTGGAAAAACAAGCCATCCTGACCTGTCCCGGCACCGATCTCCAGAAGACTCACCTTACCCTCGGTGCGTACGATACTGAGAAAGTCTGCACGCTCAGTCAGCTTCCACGGGGCTTTCTCACGCTGATCGCGGTCTTCTGCGCTACCGTCGTAGGCTACTTGAAGACGAGCGACGATATCTTTGTACTCGAACATTGCTTCCATTCATTGACCCATTGATTCAGCCTACTCAAACAGCATAAGCAAACCATTTGGAGGCGGCAAAGAAATCTGTGCGTACCTGATCATCGTTAATTACTCCTTCAATAGGCCAGCAGCAATGAGCGCGCGATGGTGCAGGGGTAGAAAAACGTCCAGCGCCAAGTCGGCGAGGGGAGCGAGACCGGTCTGATATTCCCCGTTCAGTATGCTACAGCGACGGGTTGCAGGCGGATCTCACGGCCCTTATCCGTCTCTACTTCCACCCGCGACAAATAGATGCCCGGGCCGACTAGCTGTCCGGCTTCATCCCGACCGTCCCAGCGGGCCGTATGGCGCCCCGCGGCCTGAGCCTCTGGCTGCGCTTGCCATACCCGCCGTCCGTCCAGGGCATAGATGCCGACTTTTACCTCGGACGCCTGCTGCACCCGGAACAAAGTATACTGGATGGATAACTGGTCGTTGACGCCGTCCCCCTGAGGGGTAAAAGCACGGCTTCCCACCTCGAGATCCCCCAGAACTCCCCTTGCCGAGGAGGCCGACGCTACCACCACCAGCTGGTTGGAACCAAGCTCCTCGCTGACATCACCGCCTTCGACCCGCTGCAACAAGCTCTGTTCTCCGCGGTTGAAGACCTCCCCTCCGAACTCGCCGGCCTCGTCGTAGAGCACCGTTTCCAGCCCAATGCGCAGCCGCTGATCGCCCTCCGGACTCAAGCGGCGGGGCAAAAATACAACAAAACCGCTTTCCTCGTTCACGATGCTGTCCGGTTCCACCGCACCCAGGGGCTCACCTATCTCCAGCCAGCCGAACTCCGCTTCCGCCGGCGTCATGACCCGCACGACGTCGAAGCCGGTGCGATCCGCGCTGGAAAATTCAACGCCAATATCGTATACGAACGACTTTTTCTCGCCCGCCGGCACGCGCACTCTTCCGCCCTGCGGCTGGTGATCTTCTCCCAGGACCACCTCGCCCACGATCCGATCCGCCAACAGCGGCGCGATCTCGATCTGCAGCGAATCCAGCCGGGCAAAGTCAAAGAACGCATCCGTCTCCAGCTGCACCCGCAGTTGAAAGTAGCGCCCCCACGGCAGGCGCGGGTGCTGCCCCGACTCCTCGAGTGGCACCGACCAGAAACTCCAGTTTTTCAGATCCTCGACCACCGGCCCGCGGAATCCCACCGCCGGCACCGTGGCGCCGCGCGCCTCCAGTCTAGATATGGAACTGATCAAGGTCGCCCTCGGCACGGAGGAAGTCAGCCGTTCCCACTGTTTCTTGGTCACCTCCACGTGGGCTCCCAGATCGTCAAAGCCGAAGTAGGCCGTCGGAGTGTCGTCGCGACCCGTCCTGATCTCCACCTGGACGCGGATCGGACCGTCCTCGAGGGCGACCAACTGCTCCCCGTCCTTGCGCCACTTGCTCACCTCGAAGACCACTCGCCCGAAGTTGACCTCCCGCCCCAGGTCCACTATCTGCGATTCCCAGGTCGCCGTAGGTGCAAAACCCCGGCCGTAGACCTCCATCTCCGCATAAGCCGACTGGACGACGATCGGCTGACCGTCCAAAGTGACTCCGTCGGGGACTTCCAGCAGGCGCAAATAGCGCAAATTCTGTAGCGGGAAGCGGACCTCGGTGACGCTGTCGCGGTTGGCTTGGCGGTAGGCCAGCTGATTTTCCAGCGGGCAGCAGAAGCCCGCCCCGCGCCATCTGAAGCCCCGCGCCATCTCCTCTTCCATTATACCCCCCTCGTCCTGGCGGGCTGTCAGGCTGAATGATTTGAGGACATAGTTGGGACGAAAGGGCTGGTCGCTGTCGGGGCTCACCCCCTCGGGAGGGTAGAACACAAAGCGCTCCACCGGCACCTGCGCGCCCATATCTATCGTGTAATAGAAAGACGACCCCGATGGTGGGCGGCTGCGCTGGTCGGCGACCTCGTCCCTGCGCTCGACGTAGGTGGCGGGATCGCCGTCGACGAAGACGAGGAGGTCGGGCTGGTACAAAATGCCATAATTCCCCAGGTTCTCGTCGCGGCTCTTTAATAGAAAGTTGCCGTGTCCCAGCCACAAACGCGGATGACCCGGGTGGTAAACCGGGTCGAAGGTGAACCTGAAGGGCTGCCAAGGTCCCAACCGAGGCAAGAGGTTCTCGTCCGGCTTGAGTTCGAAAGGCTGGAGCGCCCCGGCGGTGGTCGAGTCGTCCGTCATCAGGCTGAAATCCGCTACTTCCGTCCAGGAAACGCCACCCTCTCCTCCGAGCCGCCACCAATTTTCTTGGGCCGCCCCAGGGCTGCAAAACCCTGCAATCCCACCCAGCACGGCAAAAGCCAAAATCGCCACTTTCGCGTTTATGCGCACCCGAACCTCAGGAATCCACAAGGCTTTTTAATCCACTTTCCAAGTCATCCAGCCATTGCGGCGTTTTGGGGTGAAAGGCTCCCAGCACTTCCCAGAACCAGCACAAACCGGCGCCCATGGTGGCTTGTCTGACTTTAAGGTACGTCTCATCTGGTTCTATCCGCACTCCACCTGCCTCCGCATACCCCGACCAAAACTCCTGCGGATAGTGATCGCGACCATAAATTTCTTGAGGTTCTCGGGTAAACTCTGCTGCGACATGCAGTTGTTCATGTAGAAGGTCGCCAGTCGCTCCATTCTCAAAATCGTAAATGCCGACTATATGACCGTCATCATCAACCAAAAGATTGTGTATAGCTGCATCTCCCCATAGAAGCCCTTGAGGACTCGGATTCGGCACGACATCAATCTTGTCCAGAAGATCTTCGATAATGGGCAACTTGGCTTGACAATCTTCTGGCAGGTCGGCTACCAAGTCCTGATTGTAAAGGAGCTTTCTCCGTATGTCTTCTCGCCATTGGGTCACATCCTGCACGGGCAGAAGACCGTCGGATACTCTCTGTTCATTGATGGCAGCGACCACTGAGCCAAATTCTTTGAGCAGGCGACACCGCCGATCATCGCTAGTACTGGGCCTCTCGAAAAAGTCTCGTCCTTGAGTGCCGGGGAGCAGACTAGAAATCAGATAAGGATATCCGAACACATCGGTATCCTCGCATAATAGACTGATCTCCGGGACGGGCAGAGTGGTTGTATCGCGTAACAATGCGGTAATATTGAAATCGACCGCTAGCGAGAAGGCTTTTCGATACTTGATCTTGATCACATAGCTGCCGTCGCAACACACGGCCTTATAGACACAGTTGGTTGGATTTGCTGCAAGTTCAGTCCATTCGATAACCGAGCCTAGCCCCTGTCTAGCAAAAGCCACGGCTCCCTGCTCAGCAGTGAAAGTCGGCCTTGCCTTGGAGGCTTCTATAAATGCTTGCTTGCTGATCGCCAAATCTACGCTCCGATATACTGTAACTTTCTTGATGTGCTAACTGATGTGTGCAAGGATCTCATTTTTCGCGTAACGTTTTCGCCGTGCCCGAACCGCGACAGCGGTTGGGCAAAGGCGCGCCAGCGCCGAAGCCGGGCACGGACGTGTTATGTGCTGTGGACAAATTTCTTTACAAATTCCCTCAAGAAACCTTGGAGTATTTCTTCGTGCCCAAGCCAAATTTGGTGATGGGCATTCTCAAGAAACTCCAAACGCGCGTTCGGCAACAGTTGAGCAAGTTGCTCGACTGGCCAACTCGGCCTGATATCCTGTCTGCCATACACGAAGAGCCCAGGTACGGTCAATGATGCTAGGTCCCGAAACAGCTCTGGGCGTTTAATATATTCCTTCCAAGACTCGTTGACCTGCTTGTTCACCTCCATATTCGCTGGATATGCCTGCTCTGGCGGTGCCTCAAGCCCCTGATCACGCCGCTCGCTGTAGATTCGGTGCCAGTCCCGATCGTTGTGTACCCGACCTCCTGAAAGACAAATGAAGCCATGCACGTGCTCGGGGTATCGCATTGAATAGGCCAACGATAAGTCCGCCCCGAATGAGTGGCCAACCATGATCCAGCGATCGACACCGTAGTGATGACGAATGGCGTGCAAGTCCTCAAGGCAGGTTTCAAGTGTATAAGGATCCGCCTTGTCAGACCGACCACATCCTCTGTGATCGAAGCGAATCACTTCACACAGATCATCGAGCATTCCTGCAAGGGGTTCAAGATAGTCGCAGCAGCCAGGACCACCACTGCACAGCACCAACGGCACTCCTCTCCCCTGCACTATTGTCCACAGACGGAGATTTCCAATATCAACAAGCGACTCTGTCATTTGCCGAAGCAACTAAATGCCCATTGCACATAACGTTTTCATGGTTTTTGAACCCCGAGCTTGTCGGGGGGTTGCCGAAGGCCAAGGCGGCGTAAGCCGCCGCAGCACAAAACGCTGTGTTATCTGCCGTGGCAGCTTGGGCTGATAGTGCATCACCCATCCGATCAGGCTCCCCTTTTGCCGCTTATAGCAGTGGAAAGGCAACAGGGTGACACCATCCAGCGGGTCATAGTAGCATCGTCAGGCCGATTTCCTCACCATACGTCTTGCCATTACGGACAAAACCGCATTTTTCGTAGAAACCGACAGGACTCCCTTCGCCGAGCCTACAACTTACAAGCAGTTCCTTGGCCTGGGGACGGGTTTTGACGTATGTCACCAACAGCTCGATGGCGCGGCGGCCGAAACCCAGGCCGTGATAAGCCTCGGCGACCATGAAGCGCCAGAGGAAATACTCAGATTGCTCGGCATCGTCGTGGAGCATCACAAATCCAACCGGCTCTTCATCAGCATATATGGCGCGAAACCAGGCCTTGGGCTCGAAGTATGCTTGGGCGATGGAGAAGGCATTGTTGGCAACAAAGTTCTTCTTGGGCTCCGTGAGGGTGTTGCTCAGGCCGCAGACTGTCCCTACAGTGTCGGCATTAACTTCGCGTAAGCTTACGTTGGCGGTAGCGGTAACTTCGGTTTTTTTTCAGGCATTTAGAACTCCACTGTTGGCTGTATTAATAACGCTAATGTAGTTGATGTTGGAACTTTCATAAGGCTATCCTTTCTTACCGACGATTTCTGTGCTGTGGCAGATAACGTTTCTGTGCCGTTCCTGAACCGCGCAGCGGTTGGGCGAAGGCCCGAAGGGGCCGTAGCCGGGAGCACGTTATTAGCCGGCGTTGCCTCATGTTCCAGAAGAGTCCACGCCCCATAATCGACGAGCAAGTGGCAAGAACATCCTTTGAAGTAATCCGATCGCATCTTTTGCCTCTTCCGAGACGGCACCTTGACCAAGCTGGGGTGCTTGAATCTTCATCGCCTGCTGGAAAAAGTCACTCTTAACAGGTTCGCTCTTCGATGTGTCTTTGGGGTGAACGTAAGGATTTCGATACAGTTTTCGCAATCGGTCAAGGTCTTCGCTTTCCGACGGAGTCAATGAAGCATCGGCTCGGGCCTGCCTTACTAGGTCCGCAAAGCCGGCGTCGTCTACCTTCTTCCCGTGATCGAGTTTGCCCCCGATTCCCTTTGCTGCCCGGTATTGCGAGCGAATCAATTCCTCAAATGCTAGTTGAGCCATCACAATAGATGCGACGAATGCACCCATCAGCCAACATAGCCTCGCCTCTTCGAAATACTCATAGGCCAACACTGGAACGGGTACGTAATCGTCATCCTGGAAAGAGAGTAGGAACCTGAGCCGTTCCATCCGGCCAGGATGGGCTCGCTCGTTGGCTTCTCTTATGAGTTCGTCCAAGTTGGTTTCAGAATACTCTGGCATATTGCCTAGAAGGTCTTCTCGTGTCGTGTTTGGCAATGTCGCCTAACGGTTGGTGCACTTGTGAACTTGCTGCAAGCAAGGTAGGTCGAGGGGCGTCAGGCCCGAGCCACAAGTGCTGCTGTTAGCCGAAGATATCATCATGCAGGTCGATGCTGCCAGCCTAGGCTTGTTCGCGCCATATTCGCTTGGCCAACATGAACCTAGGCACTTTTGCAACGTTCTGAGACCGAGCGTGTACGATCAGCGGATGGCAGAGCACGGCATCGCCTGGCTCTCCCGTAAGTTCAACAACCCTAACCTTTATATTCTCAATTTCTGCATTCTGCTCCATCAGACGAGCAACTCGTTCGTTCATCGGTCCTGTGTTGTTCCGTAGATCCACCAGCCATGGGTGCGCTTTGAAGAACGTATTGTGGGGGCCTCCCTTAGCCTCTACACCCCGGCGATGATATCGCAAGAGGAGCTTATGGGCTCCCTCCAGAATAAGCGTTCCACCCCCCTGCGGTAAGACGTGGGACATAAAAATAAAGATGAACAGACCTTCTTTCCCATTTATGATTTCCAACGGATCTGAGTCCCAGTGCCATCCCGTCGGAATATTCCACATATCGGGGGATTCAGGCATCGTGTGGAGCAAGGTGCCCCAGTGGGTGGGTGATTTCCAGCTCGGACCTAGGAGCTGGGTGATCGCATCTGTGATCTTCTGGTCGCCAATATTCCAAAGGTCTCGGTTCGCTTGCAGTATCTTGATGAGTCCTTTTGTCGGGCGATTCCAGGTTGAGGGATCTTCGCGATCGAAGCCGTATCTCTGCTCAAGTATTTCCCATATGTACGTCATCACGCGGTGCGTAAGTGTGCGATCAAAAGCCGATTCGAGGCGGACGTACCCGTTCAGATGGAAGCGTTCAATGTCCTCTTGAGAGAGAATTTGATTCATCGATGAAGTCACATTTCCTTGGGTATTTTTGGATAACGGTTCTTCCATTGATGACCCTAGCGAATGCCAAGGTGCCGAAGGCCCAGCCACCGTATGGCGGCGTAGCGTCAATGGGATGTTAGAGGACGTGAAAATTATATCTCGTGTAATGATAAGGAGTCTGAATTAGCGATTTTTAACCAGCAGTAGTTGGGGAACTTAGCTTTCAAGTGATGATTCTGGGGTGGATATCGCCAAACTCTCATCTTCAGATGGGAGGATGATTTCCTCTCCGTGTGCAGGATATTCATGCCAGTATGTTGAATACGTACTTTCCTGTTGTACTTCAAAAATTATATCAGCGTTCGGCATTCCAAGTATGTTTCCTGGAGCAATGAGAACAGGCTTAGCTCGTGACAAGCCGTGTGTGACGAGTGTGCCGACTATAGTTTGTGGCAAATGAATCGCAAAGATTGCTCCATTATGGTCTACTAAATCGAGAGTTCGAATACCAAAAGGATCAGTTCTTGTTCCATGTATCCAATAAAGTTTAGGAAAAAGGCGATGATCGATAGCGAATTTTGTGAATTCTCTAATCGCACTAGCTACAGAAATAATACGATCTATTGGAGGGAATCGATTCGGCTCGCGATAATGTTCAAGTCCATTCCGAATGAATGGAACATTGGCCTTGTTAAGGATTGCGGAGCATTTATTTATTAAGGTCGCTAGCTGTCCTAGCTTAGTTGGATTGGCATCGGCCCATAGTTCAATATGGCGAAAAGGGAAAATCCTGACAGTGTCGCTCGGAGGATCATGTGTCTCATCATTTGTACGTATAAGTGTAGTTCTATCAGCTCGTGGCAGAGCTTCAACCCACGTTGCCGTCTCCTGTAAGTATCGTAGATACGTACCTAAAGTGTTTCCAGAATCCATCCATCGAAGAGATTCACTTCCGGATGCCAACTCTTTACCAAGAACTACAGGGACGCGTTTTGCTGCGATACGACGCGTATATGCAAATCTTGTGTATTTCGCGTGATCACTAGATAATATCCATACAAGATATGAAATAAGTTCATCAAGAAATCCTTCAAGTTCCACGAAAGCATTTACTCCGGAACTTCGGATTGCCTGACGATCCAATTCGCTTTCTGGAACTCCTATTTGTTCAAGCGTGCTTTCAAACGAATCTATCACTCCTTGTAGAGTTGTTAGGCGTCGATCTTCCCGCGGTGAATTAAATCCCATTTTCCATTCCAAAATCACTCGGGTATTTTCCCCAGGATTATCGACAGACGTATCAAGAGCTTCGGCTACCGATTTAGTGACACGAGGGCTGGATAAAACGAGCTTCTCAATGGCTACCGGCGGTTTCGCAGTACGCAAGAATTCCATTAGGGCATCTTGAGTAGTTTTTTCTGAGGGGGTTTGTATACGCCAGTCTAAGTCGCTCATTTCTGAGTATTGGTTGTATGCATCCCAAATAAGATGTCGGAGAAGAAGTAACGAATTTTGACGTGTAGTTCGTATTCCTAAACTCGATAGCTGAAGCGCAGATGAACTAGGCAGAGAACATAAGCGGCGTTTCGAAGTATCAACCTCTCGGACTTCTCCTGTCGGTATTTCAATCACTCCACGCCAGACTAGATCATCCAATAACTGTTTGATATCGGAATCTGATAATGTTAACAATAGTTGAAGCTGCTCATCAGTAGACAAACTAGACGCTATAGTCTCAGGATCTCCGTCAGCTTTATTGGTTGATTTGGATTGCAAAATGTTTCGTATATCTTGAGAATGTGAAGTCTTGAACACTTCGGTCATCAGCCGTGTACGGTCTTCGCCGACAATACAATCACCAAGAAAAAGGGGCATTTCGCTGAGTATTCGCCACTGATCGCTAAGAGTATGAGGCCAACAGATTAATGGGCTTCTCCAGCGTGATTCAGTTTTCCACAACTGGGTAGACGCCGTACCCAGAAGCCTGTAGGCTTCTACTAGTGGGATCATGGGTGGTTCAAGGCTTACTTTGTGAAGGCGACGACAATCAAGTAGTGGGCAGTGCCAAAGTCCTATCGTTTGCTTTGGCGGATAGTAGCGAGTGCATTGTGAATCAATAATACCAAGGGGACCTGTTACGATTGTGCCCGCTTGATAAACTCCTTGGGTAGATTCTTCGAGTAGGCTTGCTGTTTCCTCCGAAGTTAATGAATCGCGATTCATGAAGCTGAGTCTAGTATAACGGTCGTAAAGCTCTCGACCTTGTGTCATGGGCCAGTAAATCTGCCCACTGATAGCTTCTTCTTCGACGATTGTTCGAATGAGTTCCAAATCGGTAGATATAGCTTCAATGAGAGGGTCCTCAAACCAAAAAAAGCCAAATAGAGCCAAGTGTAAATCTGGTTGGGGTATAGGCTGTGTTGAAAGCTCGCTTAACAATTCGTTGCCTGCTTCACTCGGCGTAATTGCCTTGGTCCATCGCAAATCGGTTGAATAGTTCGCCGGATACGTCGCTGATTGTACAAGACACCGTAATGCATAGGCATCCGCTAACTGCTGTGCATCACTCCGAGATTCTAGGAGTTTATATACCGCATTTCCATCGAGGAAAGCCATGCGTAGCTCCATTCCGGTTCGTTAGAAGCGTTTTTAAAACTCGTATTGTTGTTCGGATTTAACGTTGGCGTACTCACCGAACACCTTCAGGTTTCGACCAAGAACCCTGAACGAAAGGTCTCCGATGAGTACGCTATATCAATATCCGACCGATATAACCGACGCGCAATGGCAGCGGCTTCGTCCTTTACTGCCGACGCGTCGGTGGCGTCGTAGTGGTCCAGGACGCCCACCCCGTGATCTGCGTTTAGTCATCACATTCTCTATCGGGCTAAAACCGGCGGCCAGTGGCCGATGCTACCGCCGACGTTCGGTCCGTGGCAAACCGTGTATGGATACTTCAATCGCTGGCGTCAAGACGGACATTGGCAGCGGATTTTGCAAGCCCTGATCCGCCAACCGCGCACCCGACAAGGCCGCCCGCCGACGCCTTCGGCTGGCGGTATCGACGCACAGAGTGTTAAGACGGCTACGCAAGGCAGAGCCATAGGGTATGATCCCGGCAAACGGGTTAAAGGGCGCAAGCGCCACTTGCTGGTCGATAGCCAAGGCTCGATCCTGCAATGCAAGGTCACCGCCGCCAATATCTCAGACACCGCTGGCTTAAAGGCCCTGTTGGGGGCCTATTTTTTACTGGGCGTCCAACGCTTGAAAAGGGTGTGGGTCGATGCTGGCTATCGAGGACAAGTGCTCAACACATGGGTCGCCAATTTAAAGCGCACTCATAAAATTGTGTTGGACGTGGGTGAAAAACCACGCGATGGCTTTACCCTACTTAAACGCCGCTGGGTAGTTGAACGAACCTTTGCTTGGTTGGGCAACTATCGAATCCACGCCAAAGATTATGAGGTTTTGACCTGCAATAGTAAAGCCTTTATACACATTGTTATGATACATCTGTTGCTCAAGCGAAAAGCCGTAGAAGAAGAGTTTTAAAAAGGCTTCTTAGACAGCCTCATTCGTCTCGTGTGCTCGACTATCTGATATATGAAGATTAAACATTTCGCTTTTGAACATGGAGATATGCTGTCAAATACAGTTTCATTCATGTCATCTAACGGTCCGTGCGTTCCTGAACCGCGCAGCGGTTGGGCGAAGGCCGAAAGGCCGGAGCCGGGAACGCTGCTGTTATACGATTGCCACCACCAATACTTAAATGGTCAGTGTTTATCCCAGTCGCATGGAACAAGAGGGACTGGCCAGTCGGGATCTGGTTGCCACCCAGACCAGTCTTCGAAGAATGGCCAAGAGCGATTCTTGAGGGCTTCTCCGACGGTGTTGGCCTCCGACTTAGCAAATGAGGCTTCATCAGCAGATACAATGCCTTCATCCTGAGCCCATTGGAGCTCGTCCTCATCTTTTAGGCACCAAGAGGACAGATCGTCAGCGACTGTCACATCCAGAATCAGGTCCCGAGTATCGAACCCGATGGGCGTGCGAACCCACTCCGCTTCGAGGTTTACATACCATCCCGTGAAGCGTTGCTGATCCGGATCCCACGAGCGAATAACGGTGTGACCGGATCCCATCTTGTGGAGGTGCAAATTGCTTCTGCCGGTCCATTCTCTGTTTGAGTAGCCACCGTCCCACCCACCCGGAAGCATGTTTCTGCCGCCTGGGCCACCTCGTTTCCCTGTCCGTTTTTTGCAGATGCTTCCCGTGTGCTGGAACAGCCCGATCACATCATCGTCGTCGCAGACTATCGTAGCAGGAAAGACATAGCCGACATTCCCTTCCGGAAGCGAGCGCCATACAACCTGGTCACCTCGACCGAATGTCCTCATTCTAATCTCCGTGGGTCTGAGCAGGCTTTCGTATAACGTTCTCACAATTCACGAAGCCGCGAATGCGGCTTGCCGGAGGCCAAGGCGTGTTCAGCGCCGCAGCGTGAATTGCTGTGTTACAGGTTGGCGGCGCGCCCCCGTCACAGCGAAGCGCTCGCAAACGCACTTCTACGCCATGTTACCCATGGCCTGACGGCGGCGACGGTGAGCAAGTTCGCGTAAGTCCACAACCACATCAGTTTCATCCACAATTTCCTGTCCAATAAGCTCTTCAAGCACGTCTTCCAAGGTCACCACACCCTCCAATCCACCGAATTCATCAATCACGACAAACAAATGTTGCCGGAGTTCAAGAAACATGCGCAGAACTCGATCCAACGTCAGCGTCTCCAGCACGAAGTGCGCAGATCGCGCGAGACTCTGCAGGGAGACATTTTCGCGGTCCTCGGCAACTGCTGATAGAAGATCCTGACGGTGGACGATCCCAACAACATCCTCAGCATCTTCATCATCTACTATCGGAATACGAGCATATGATGGCACACCCATTTGCAGCACCTCATCTACTTTCTGTCGTGCTTGAAGGGAATAAATGACCGTGCGCGGTGTCATGATTTGCTGAACTGTTTTCTCTTTCAACGATAGAATGTTCTGAATGGCCCGGCCTCCTTCTAAATCAATGGTTCCCGCACGCCGCCCCATCTGCACCAATGCTATAGCCGTCCTACATCATTTAAGTGCCAAATTATATTGGCTTAATTTAGGGAATTGGAAGTATTTTTTCTGTCGAATGCCCTTGACAAATAGGTCTTTAATCTGTTCAAAACAGGTGGTCCATACCGCATGGGTACGGACAAAAGTCTTGCCTTTTAACCAGATGTCTTCGACCGGGTTTTCTTGCGGTGTATAGGGTGCTAATCGCGTACAGCATATCTTCCACTCATCCGGCGGTAGATCGGCCTGCATCGTTTGTAGAAAATCGCGCATGGCCTGTTGGTGATGATAGGATACCCCATCCCAAAAGATCAATAACTTTTGTCCGGGACGCTGTTGTTGTAGGTAGCGTATAAAATCGACCGTATAGTGTGCATTGGCCTTGGGATATGGTTGCATGAGAAAAGTGCCTTTGACTATATCCAACGCCCCATAATAGGGTTGGCGTTGCCGTCCATTTTCAATGGCCACCTCCAGCCGTTGGTCTCGACGACCCCAGCCATAGCCGCAGGCATCGCCCCAGTGTAGATGCGATTCATCGATGAAAAAGGCACGGACTTGACCCGCTTGGAGTTCGGCCTTATGCTCGGTTAGTTTTTTTTAATCGCTTCGCGTTTGTCCAACCCCTGTTGGGGATCGGTCTTGGGGTGCCGAGCTTGGGTCTTTTTCCAGCTATAGCCCGCCTGAGCAAGCAGATCGTAATAGCTTTGCGAGGAGCGAAACACGACCCCAAACTGCGTTTGGATATAGGAGGCTAAGGAGGCGACCGAAGGGTGCGACTGGGTCGCTAACCAAGCGTTGATTTGGGTGCGCTGATCGGCCGACAAATACGGCTGTGAGCCTTTATAGCCTAAGCGAAAACAAGCCACCCCTTCGGCCAGATAGCGCTGCTTCCACGTACTGATGAAGCTCGACTGCACACCGAGAATCGCTTGAATCGCACCTTGTTTAAGCCCCAAAAGCGTCATCTGAACCGCTAACGCCCGTTTCAGTTCGCGGGCGTCGGGATTGCTCGCGATAAACGCTGATAAAGACGAATCCGAAACCATAGAAAACACTCCTGAAAAAGAACAAGCATGAGAAAACATAGAAGCAAAATAAGAAAAAACTAAAACCTCTCAAATCATTTAGGACGGCTATATAATCGCAGATAGGGGAGAGATAACATCTAGGGAATACGACCGCGCTTTTGTCGACGGTGTCAGTACTAGTGACTTGGATATTGATTTCTTAACGTATGTCGCAGACCAGATCGCTCCCGGCTTTTCTCCAGAAAAATTGCTTCAGTATTTAGGATTAGCTGAATACGGAGAAGTGGGTCTGAAATACCGAAAAGCTGCCTTACTATTGTTCGCGAAAGACATATTACGGTGGTATCCTCGTTGCGAAGTTCGAATCGTCAGAATTCGAGGTACTAAATTAGGTACAGGAGAAAACTACAACGTTATTCAAGATGATCAGATTACGGGAGCCATTCCAAAGTTGGTTGAGGATGCTTGGGACACTCTTCGGCCGTATCTTGCTAGAACACGGTTTCAGTCGACAGGGTTATTCCGTGAGAGCTTAATCTATCCAGAGGCTGCATGTAGAGAAGCGTTGGTAAACGCAATAGCTCACCGAGATTATTCCCGTGAGAAGCCGTCTGAAAACTCTAATTTTCATTTGATTCGTTTAAGTAGCAAGTGGATCATGGCAATCTGTATCAAGGCTTCGCTATGTCGGGTCAAGACCTCATAATCTCTCGCATGTCGGCGAAAATTCATCAACCACGCCAAGGTGCGCTCGACGACCCACCGGCGTTTAACTACGGTAAATCCACCGCTTGGTTTGGCGACGACTTCCAAGTCTATTTTGTGCGTCTTTTTTTGGTTGGCCACCCACGTTCGGATCGCCTCGCCTTGGTAGCCGCCATCAACCCACAGCTTACGTAACCGAGCCACGCCGGCGGCCTTCAAACGGGTCAACACCTGCTTGAGACCCTCTCGATCATCGACATCGGCGGCGGTGACCACCACCTGGCGAAGCAAGCCCGACGTATCCACCAACAGATGCCGTTTGCGGCCTTTGATCTTTTTACCGGCGTCATAACCGGTTGTTGTACCTTGGGTTGCGGTCTTGATCGTCTGACTATCGACTAAGCCAGCCGACGGCATCCCAGCCCGTCCGTTTAGGCGGCGCTCCCGCTGGGTTAGCTGATCCAACACCGGCGACCAGACCCCTTGCAGGCTCCAGCGACGAAAGGAATCATACACCGTTTTCCACGGCCCAAAACAACCCGGCAACAAAGCCCAAGGACACCCCGTCTTGTTCAAATACAAAAGGCCATTGACGATTTGGCGTCGATCTCGCGGCGGCCGACCCGGACCGCCTGGTCGCCAGCGCGGCGCGGGCAGCAACGGTTCGATCCGCTGCCATTGTCCATCGGTTAGATCGGTGGCATATTGCATACCAGGCGTACTCATCATACAAGCCTTTCTATTCAGTTTTTGTCGCGAAACCTGAATATGGCTCGATGAGTACGCCTGTTCAAATAGCGGCTACATAAAGGGTTTTCAGACAGCTTCTGAGGGTATTCCCGTCGAGGTTTTCGTATATGACGACCATATGGATTTCCAAAGCCCTGGTGGACTTCTATCTAGTATTTCACTTGAGAAATTGAAAAGTCTAACCCGAGTCCACGAAACTCGGAACCTATTGGTTGCACGAACTCTAAGGGAACTTGGCTTTATGCGGGAGATGGGGGAAGGCATTCTCCGCATGTTCGACGCTATGAGAGACTCCGAGTTAGTGGATCCAGAATTGACCGCCGATATGGAACATTTTAGGGTAACCCTGCGGTCCCAATCTATTTTCAACCGACAGGATATCGAGTGGCTTGAAAGCTATAAGGAGTTTGATCTAGAAAAGAATGAGCAGAGGGTAGTTCTGCTTGGTCGAGACGGTCATCTGCTATCGACTAACGAGATCATTGATGTAACTGGGATTGTAGATACCGATGACTTTCGCGCTTTATCGGAGCAACTGCGGAGGAAAGGGATCGTATATAATGCGCGTCCTAAGATCAGCGGAAGTGGAGGACGAAAACGAGAGATCGGTCGATTTCGTGTTCGGCCTTCCAAAGAGGCAGAACAATTCCTTGGAGAACTGATCCAAGCATTGAAAGTTGTAGGATCTGAAAAGATGCTAACCAGAGAATCCGTGGCAACAGTGCGGTCGAAATTATCTCCTAGTAGCCCGTATAAGGAACGCCCAGACCTATCGCTTCAAACATTGGGTTTTATCGATTCTCAACGTCGGTTTCTCCCGAAGGCGTTAAGTTATGTACCTGAACTAGAACAGTCTTTGCCGACTACTCCCCAAAGAATATTGGGGCACGTTAAGTCAGCTAAGAAAGGAGGTTACGGATTCATTACTGATGACGACGGTATCGACTATTTTTTTCATAATTCTCAGTTACAAGACCACGTGGAGTGGGAAAGAATCGAAAATCTTCGGGTTTCATTTTTGCCCAAACCATCACAAAAACCGGACCTTTTGGACACCGCGTGTAACATAAGGTTCATTTGACAATTGTATATAATGCTGCCCTCAAACCGGCGGACGGTTTGGAATACTCGCGGCAGGATTGAACTCCTTGGTAGGCCAGCTCCTGATGAGAAGTCGAGGCTAGGCGGAGCAACGCTAGGGCCTAGTCGGCAGCCCTACCCCGTCCAGATAGAGTTGGACCGGAGATTCCCATCTCACGGCAATTATATTCCAAGCCGTGCCGCAAGGTCGTGGAAATCTTGCGCAACTATGTCAAAATCTCCGTCTTGCGCGGTGTCTGCCTGGCCTTCCGGTCCCCATTCAAGTGGACGTGGAATGAAAGCCGTCCTGAATCCAAGCGGCATAACTGTTCAAGCCCCGCCGGTCAGAGCCCGCGATTTGCGTAGCCGCATGCAGCCTTTCTTGGGACACCTCTCTAAACAGACACAACATCAAACAATTCCATTTGCTTCGGCCCGTCCTGCCACTCTATTTCTGGCAGTAGGTCTGCAAGCGCAGCCGCCGGGACCCTTCCCAACTCTTTCGGCTCCAGCTTGTGTAGCCCTCCCCCATAAACTCTCCCCTCGTTCAGCATCTCCTTCGGGCTTATGCCATTCAGGAAGTCCCACACTTGCCGCTTTAACTGGGGAGATTCTGCAATCGCTCTGTCAATGTCTCCTCTCGGATACAGCATCAGATAGACATTGGGGGCAGTCGCATTGGAGTGGTTCAGGATGAATCGAAATGGCCGCCCGTTCTTCTTGTCGCTGCGGCCGAGGTAGGTGCAGAGGAACGGCGCAGCCGGGCGGCGCTCTTGTGTATACCAGGGTGACCGATGCCGACAGATATAGCGTTCGGCTATGCCCTGCGCCTTGCCTTCTTCAAGGTAGGCCCCCAGCGTCGGATGACGCTCCTTGACCTTCTCTTCTGGCAACCGACAGTCTAAGAGGAACAACTGACGCTCCAATACAGGGTTGCCAGCACGATCCGCCAAGATTTCGGTATCTGGCACGTAACGCGGGCTTGGGAGTATAGGTCGGAACACCTCGGCAGGAAGCCCACGCTCTTCGATCTCCTCCGTTGACAGGATGAAGTACCTATTGCCGCCCGTCGCCAGTCCGCGCTTGATCGTGAAGAAGTCCGCGAGCACCGGCGCGTGCGACTCCGAGTGGCTCTCTTTCATCGGGTACAGCGTCCATTTCGGGTCGCGTCGGAGCGTATCAACCGAGACCAGTCGTTCCAGACTCGGCCGCAGCAGTGAACCGCCATAGGTCATACGTACTTTGTGATCGGCGGGTGGCTCTTTCTTGCTGAACCAAACTATCGCAGAGGACACTAGAGCGTCCCCGAATTGCACTTCTTTGGGGTCGAAACGGTGGATGTGCAGCAACGTAACCTTGTCGAGCAGATAGCGTTTTATCGACGCGCCGTAGTTGACGTCCATGAATTCGCTCGGTATCAGCCAGCTCGCCAGTCCGCCTTCCGCCATCCACTGGTGAGACAAGCCGAGGAAGTAACAGTACAGACCGGCAAGCCCGTTCACCTCAATGCCGCAAGCCTCCCTTGTGCGGGCTTTCAGGCGTCGTTTCTCTTTGCTGGCGATGTGGTGATGTCGCACGTAGGGCGGGTTGCAGATCAACAGGTTGAACTTCTCTTTGTCCGATGGGGGGGCAGCCAGAGTAAAGTCCTCCAAGCGGACATCCAGCATAGTACCCTGCCAGAGATTCGCCGCAGGTTCGCCGTAATGAGGATCGACTTCGTAGCCGACGGCGCGTGTCAGGCGGTCTGCCGGGAAGACCTTGAGCAGTGCTGAGTAGAACGAGCCGGTCCCGATGGCTGGGTCGATAAACCGCACCGTCTCAGTCTCACTCAGTTGCCCTTTTGCATACTCAAGGATCTGTACGGCAAGTTCCGTCGGAGTTGCAAACTGCCCCATCCTGTTGCGTTCGGCCTGATCCTTGGCCGTATCCAGTTCAGCTTGGACCGCGAGCCGACGTTCTTCCCACTTTGTCATGGATTTCGTCATCTACAGGCCAAACTCTCCAAGGTCTTCGATGCGATGCTCCCACACCCAGTCGATGCCTTCCGCCGCCTCGTAGCCCAAGTAGCCACTGTCGAAGTATCCGCATAGGAACAGGATGTATCTCACGTCCTCTCCGTAAGACTGGCGCAGTTGGCTCATCTTGGCAGCCTCCTCTTTGCGGCGCTTGTTCACGTTGGCGAAGTCACCCGCTGATTTGGCCTCGACAAGTAGAGGCAGGTCTCCTAATCGTGCCGCCTTTGGCATGATGACTGCATCCACCGGTGTGTTGACCTGCCGACCGGTACCCTCCTGCTTAGCCGGTACGTTCATCCGAAACGAGAACGTACCCGGCTCCATGTTGTCGTAACTCCTCTGCCCTCCTGCTGGAAGATTGGCGTATCCGCGATTCTCCAGCCACGCTGCTATGGCGTCAAGCTGCCGCTTTTCTTGGGCATTCCGAATGATGGGATTTGCAACAGCCCCGCACAAGCGGTCGGCCAAGATTGTCGCTGCCCGGTGTCGTTCCTGCTCCGAAGGCGCGTCTCCCCACTCCAGCCAGACGAGAATGTCCTTGTCAGCCATCTTTTGGATGATTGCTGCGACCTTGCCAAGGGCGCTGTCCACTTCTTGCCGGGACATCCGAGGCGGTAGCTTCCCGTCCTTTTCCATGACTTTGACTAGGTTCGCCGGCACCCCGGCGAGTCCGATAAGCCGGTCCACGGCGAGAGGCGGGCAGGTTGCCATCCGTAGGGTAGGCAGGATGCTGGGATTGGCCCTCAGCAACTCCACATCAATATCTGTCAGGTTTTCCGTAGCCTCTAGGGTCGCTTTAACGTCTATGGTAGTCTGAAATCGGGTTGTCCTATAGGCTTCCGGCGCAAACCGAGTAAACCAGTTGTTGTACATGTCTACCGACTGTTCGATATCTGCTTTCCACCTGTCCGGTTTGTCTCTATTAACCGCCATCACTCAAGTACCCATCCATAATATATCAAATGCTTGAAACACCATATTGTTCGCCGGAGATTCGCTTCCCACGGCAATTAGCTTCCAAGTTTCGCGGCAAGGTCGTGGAAATCTTGCGCAACTATGTCAAAGTCTCCGTCTTGCGCGGTGTCCGTCTGGCCTTCCGGTCCCCATTCAAGTGGACGTGGAATGAAGGCCGTTCTGAAGCCAACAGCTCTGGCCCCCTCTAAGTCGTGGCGATGCGCCGCGACCATCAGGATTGAAGACGGCTCCAAATCAAGCAGATGCGCCGCGGTCTCGTACACTTCTCGGTCCGGCTTGTAATGCCGCGCAAGCTCTGCTGACAAGATACAGTCCCACGGAATACCGGCGTGCTTGGCCATGTTGGTCAGCAGTGACATGTTGCCATTGGAAAGCGCGGCGACGACGTATTTGGACTTCAGCCGCAACATGCCGCCGACCACATCGGGCCACGGATCCAGTCTGTGCCAAACGCGCTTGAAATGACTTTTCTCGTCCTCGGACAACTCAGAAATCGAGAAGTCTTGCAGAATGTCATCGAGAATCATGCGGTGGAGCGCGTCTATTTTTGTCCAAGGCAATTCGCCGCTCCGCACGCGCCCCATAGCAGGTTCATAGCCATTGCGCCAAGCCGTGGCAAAGCGCGCCCAGTCCACGGAAAGCCGCTTGTCGCAGCCTAAGCGCTCACCCTCTCGCACAATGGTAGAGTACCAGTCGGTGACCGTGCCGAAGACATCGACAGTTAGCGCCTTAATAGATGTCTTCCAAGATTCCATGCTTTTAGTCGTTTCAAAGGATTTTTCTATCTAGCTGCGGAAGGCCGCTTGCTATTGCTCCGCTCCCGATTCGGCTTGGAGACGCCCGGCGAGGAGGTAGCGATACAGCTTGAGGGTAAGCTGCTGTTCGTGCTGCTCCAGCCAGCCTAGGGCGGCCGGGGGCAGCACCATCGTTTGGCAGGGTTCGTTCGCAATCACAGAGGTCGTTGTTTGGGCCGGCCATATCGCATCGCCGGGGCCGCACTGATACAGGCGCGTACCCGAGGCATCGTAGCCGGAAGCGCGGCCCGAAATCAGCAGTTGCAGACCCTCATGCGGTGCACCCGGTCCTGCAAGGGCCTCGCCGGCGGAGTACTCGTGAGGACTCAGCCACTCTTGCAGTTCTTCCATCAGGCTTTCGAAGTCGATCTGCCGCTCCAAGTAGCGCTCGAGGTCCTCGGCGGCGTGTTCCAACAGCGAGGCGCGTCGCTCGTCTGCCGCGTCCGCCTTCCAGTCCGCAATGACGATCTCCTCGCAGCGCTCGAGGGCGCGGTCCACATCCGGCTCCACCAGCAACTCGTCATGTACGGCCGGCGGCAGGCTGCGCTCGAGCCCGGCCCTCAACTCCTCGGACAACGCGCTTAGAACTACCTGCACTCCAGCCGCGTTCGCCGCCTGCAGAAACCGGCCCAGGACGCTAACCGCCGAGAAGTCGAAGCCAGAGACGGCGGCGAAGTCCAGTATCAGGCAAGTAGGACGCGAAGCACCGCGCAGGGACTGCCTGAGATGATCGGCGAGGGGGCAGACGCTGCCAAAAAAGAGGTAGCCGCGCAGCCGGTAGGCGTGCACCCGCTCGCCCTCCCTCAGCAGGATGGCGCGATCGGGGACGGGACGGGTCTTGTTGCTCTCGCGTTCTTTGGCTGTGAATCGCGATTCGATCGGATCGATGCGGCTGAGGCGCACGGCGAAGAACACCAAGGTGGCGAGCAACCCGACGCCCACCCCCTCGATCATGCCGAAAGACATGATTGTAATGAAGATCAGCAGAATAATGCCGTACTCGGACCAAGGGAGCCGTCTGCGGCTTGCCACCAGACCTTGGTCCAACATGCCGAGACCGGCAAAGACTAGGATGCCACCTACGAGTGCAGCCGGGACGAATTTCAGCATCTCGTCGCCTAAGAGCAACGCGCTCCCGATGACGAGAGCGGCGATCACGCCGGTCAACCTTGTTGCGGCCCCAAGCAGCTTGCTGCGCAGGGACGCTGGCACGACAAGGGTCGCCACTGTGCCACCGCCCAGACCGGCGATCACACTCGCGACCCCCGTCGCCTTGAACTCCCGGTCCCAGTCCAACTCCTGATTCACCGCCAACTCGAGGCCGGCGAAATTCATGACCACGGCGATGAAAGCGACCAGAATCAGCGTCAGCATGTTGGGAACCTGCGCGGCTATCAAGGCCCATTCCACATGCACTAGGTCGGCGGGAAGCAAGGCCGGCCACAGACTCCCGTGCGCCTCTGAGTGGTGGAGCAGTAGGCCCTCCGCCCGCGCTTCGTCACCTGAAATGCCGAGGGCGGCGAGTGCGAGATGGTACCCACCAACGATGAGCGCGACACTCACTAGCAGAATCAGCGGGTGTCCCCAGCGTTTCATCGCGAGGTACAAGGCGATTCCGTACACCGCGCCCGGGCTCCACTTCCACAGCAGGGGGGGCTGCAGAAGTGCGGGAAGTGCCAGCCACGCCGGTTTGGTTCCCATCAGCGACATGGCCGCTAGGCACACGGCTCCTCCGATTCCAGCGACGAATCCACCCGCCACCGGATACGGAATGAAGCGCGTTAGATTGGCGAGCCGGAAGCGACCGATTAGGAGACAGCACCCGCCAGTGGCGACTGAGCTGATGATGAGCGCAATCGCCGTGGTGACGAATAGCGCGTCGCCCTCGGCAAGCATCGTAGCGCCGATCGTTGCCATGCCGATCACCAGCGCGGGAGACAGCCCCGCAATCGCTCCAGGGTAGCCGCCCATGAGGGCGATGATCAGGCACGCCGCAAAGTTCCCGAACAGCACGAGGCCGACGCCTTGGGAGGAATAGGGAGCCAAAGCTCCCGAGAATATGAAGCTCCCGAAGGCAACCTGGGCGACGAGCAGACCTAGGCCCGAAGTGAAGCCGGCTGACAGCGCTGGAACGGCCTTCGCAGACAGGATGTCGGCGCGAAACTCGGACGCAAGATTTTGGAGTAAGGATTTCATTCTGCTAGACGTTAATATAATCTATAATCACTAAGCATAATCTGTGCCAAGTCGTCGGCAAACAGATAAGTCTCTTTCTACGGTGACGCACAATGCAACGGTTAAATAGCGCTGAAGGAACGGAGGAAGAAGCCAACCCTTTGAAATTATGTGAGTTTTGGAAAATCTGGCGAGATAGGCTGATTTGCAATATTGTCGCATATTACAACAATTAATCTAAATTGTCGCATATTACAACAATTAATCTAACGTATTCAACGATAACCCGACGTGGCGATGCACCGCCACGTTCTCTCCCTCTCGCCTTGCCCTAGCGCAATAGCTTAACTATTCTCATTTCCTCCCCGCTCGTTTTCGCTATACACTGCTTCAGGAAATTGAGCCTTGATCTGCGACGCCGAGAGCATCGCCGAACACATCCGCTTTCTCAAACGCCGCATCTTGGGCAATGAGGTCGTCCATCACCAGACCTTGCCCGCACGCCCGGCGCGTCTAGTCCGCGACTTGGCTGGCCTACCTCCGGCCATGGCCCGCATCCTCGAAATCGCCCGCATTCCCGCGCTCTATACGCATCAGGCCGAGGGCATCCAAAAAGTGCTGGAGGGCCAGCACGTGGCCATTGCCACGCCCACGGCCTCGGGCAAGACCTTGGTGTACAACGCGCCCGTGCTGACCACACTGCTCGACGACCCAGAGGCGCACGCGCTCTACATATTCCCACTCAAGGCGTTGGAGCAGGATCAGTTCGACGAGCTGAGCGGCTTGATGCAGGGCTTGGGCGGCACGCTGAAAGCGGCCATTTACGACGGCGACACCACGGGGCATCGTCGCCGACAAATCCGCACTAAGCCGCCGCAGGTACTCTTCACTACGCCGGACATGCTGCACTCGGGCATCCTCGCCTTCCACGAGGCGTGGGCTGGCTTTTTTGCTCGCCTGCGCTACGTGGTCATCGACGAGCTGCACGCGTATAGCGGCGTCTTTGGCACCCACGTGCTGCACCTTTTTCGCCGCTTAAACCGCATTTGCGCGCACTATGGGTCCGATCCGGTGTACATCACCAGTTCGGCGACGATGGGCAATCCTCGCGAGCTGGCGGGCGAGTTGCTCAACCGTTCCTTTTACGCGATTGAAGACCACGGCGCTCCGGCTGCGGCGCGCCACTTCGTGTTTGTCAATCCGACAGAAAGCCCCAACACCCTCGCGGCCCATCTGCTGCGCGCCAGCGTGCTCAAGGACTACCGCACGATTGTCTTCACTCGCGCTCGCATCACCACTGAACTGGTGTACCGCTGGGCCACTCAGAGCCGCCCGGACTTGCGGGAGCGGATCTCTTCGTATCGCGCGGGCTATTTGCCTACTGAGCGCCGCCAGATCGAGCAGGCGCTCAACGGCGGCCAGCTCATGGGTGTGGTGGCCACGTCGGCTTTGGAACTGGGCATTGACATCGGCGGCTTGGATGTCTGCGTGTTGGTCGGCTATCCGGGTTCGATCATTAACACTTGGCAGCGCGCCGGTCGCGTGGGCCGCGCTGGCCGCGAGTCGCTCATCCTCCTCATCGCGTCTCCCGACGCGCTCGACCAGTATTTTATGCGGCACCCGGGGGAGTTTTTCGCGCGCGATTTAGAGGACGCGGTGGTGGATCCGACGAATCAGTACATCCTCAAAAACCACCTCACGTGCGCGGCGCGCGAGTTGCCCCTCGCCGCTAGCGAGTCGGAGTACGCGCTGCCCAACTATCAGGCGGCGATTGATGCGCTGACTGAGGAGGGGATGCTGCTGCAGAATGCCGAGGGCGACGCTTGGTTTGCCGCGCGCAAGCAGCCGCACCGCTTGGTCAACATGCGCACCATCGGCGAGTCGTATAACATCGTCGATCGCGGCGACAATCAGATTGGCACGGTCAGCGGCGGTCAGGTGTACGGCGAGTGCTACAAAGGCGCGATTTACTTGCACCGCGGCCGTCAGTACGAGATCGGCGACCGCAATCCCGAGCGGGGCCAGATTTACGCCGAGGAAGTGGATGTGGCGTACTTCACTCGCGCCCGCACGGAAAAGGACACCGAGATTTTAGAGGAGTTGCGCTCGCGGCCGTTGAAGGGCTTTATGGCGCGGTTGGGCCGGCTCAAGGTCAGCTCGCAGGTGGTGGGCTACGAAAAGATCCGCGTCGGCGACCAAGTTGTGCTCAGTAAGCACGATCTGGAGTCGCCGGTGGAGCACTTTGAGACTATTGGCTTTTGGATTGAGCTCGACACCCACTTCAAAGCCGACCTCAGCCGCCACCAGCACCACTACATGGGTTCGATCCACGCGATTGAACACGCCATGAAGTCGCTGTTCCCGCTGCTGGCCTTGTGCGACCGCACGGATGTCGGTGGGATTTGCTATCCCCAGCATCCGCAGCTCGGCAAAGGCGCGATTTTCGTGTACGACTATCACCCCGGTGGCATTGGTCTGGCGGAAAAGGGCTTTGCCCAGCTCGACCGCCTCTTGGACATGACGCTGTCCATGGTCGAGACCTGCGATTGTCTGCTCGGCTGCCCGTCTTGCATCCATTTCCCCACGTGCGGCGCGGGCAACGTCCCCCTCGACAAGGAAGGCGCGATCCACTTGCTCGGCGCACTCACGGGCCGCCGGGCCATTGACCGTACTCAGTCCACAGCCGAGGTCGCAGAGGACGCGCCGATTTTTGCTGAATGGGAAGAAGAGAAGGAGGTAGAAGACATGCCACCCGAACAAGGCCCACACATCGTCGTATTTGACCTCGAAACTCAGCGCTCGGCCGCGGAGGTCGGCGGCTGGAACAAAGCGCACATGATGGGTATGTCGGTCGGCGTGGTGTGGGACAGCCGCGCGCAGGCCTGCACCAAGTATTTTGAGGAAGACATCGACCGGCTTTTGGAGCACTTACAGGCGGCCGATTTGGTCGTTGGCTTCAACATCATCGGCTTTGACTATTCGGTCTTGCGCGGGTACAGCCCATTCGACTTCCGCACGCTCAACACGCTCGACATTCTGCGCGAGATCCACCAGCGGCTGCGCTACCGAGTGAGCCTCGACTCGCTGGGCCGAGCCACGCTCGACGCAGCCAAGAGCGCCGACGGGCTGGACGCGTTGCGGTGGTTCAAAGAGGGGCGGCTGGACTTGATTGCCGAGTACTGCCAAAAGGACGTGGAGCTGACCCGCGACCTGTTCTACTTCGGGCTGAGAGAGAACTACCTGCTCTTCGACCGCCGCAACGAAGGGCGGATGCGCATCCCGCTCGATTGGAAGCTGGAGGACTTGGTGAGCGGGGGCGATTGCCCGCAGGACGGATAAATGACAGATTAGACCCGGCAATTATTAGCGAAAGGCAACAGTTGAATCCGCGCCTATACATCAGACGCAGGTTGGTTATGACTGCAGGCAGCCGTTGTCATCGCAGGAGAAGACGCTAATGCTACTCTTCTACAATCTGCCAGGGAGGAGAACGCAATGATGAAGCTGGCGCAGCGTTTGGTTTCTCACTTGACACCCCCCCTTGTGATGATTGCAGGGTTGCTGCTGGCGACCTTTGGCATGGCCTGTCTGGGCGGGCAGGATGCCCCCGAGCCAAATGACGGCGGCAGGGAAATGAATACGCCGCACCCGGCAACAGCGCAGGAAGAAGGCCACGAGGACCCCGGGTTTTCCGACGACTACGTCCTTTTTGGTCAATCCGCCGCGTTCACCGGGCCGGCCCGGGAATTGGGCAAGGCGATGCGCTTGGGAATTGAGGCGGCATTCCACGAGGCCAATCAGGAGGGAGGCGTCCACGGTCGCGAACTGAAGCTCAAGGCGTTGGATGACGGCTATGAAACCGACTTTGCCGCTTCCAATACGCAACATTTGATTGAGAATGAAGGGGTATTCGCGCTGATCGGAGCGGTGGGCACACCCACGTCCCGCGCTGCATCACCGCTGGCCCAGACTGCCGGGGTGCCCTTCTTGGCTCCGTTCACGGGGGCCGAGTTCTTGCGCGACCGGGAGTTGGACAATGTGCTCAACGTCCGCGCATCGTACTACCAGGAAACCGAGGAGATGGTGGCGCGGCTCACCGAGGATTTGGGGATCACCCGCGTTGCCGTCCTCTATCAGGATGATTCCTTCGGCTTGAACGGGCTGGAGGGCACGCAATTGGCACTGGAGCGCCGGGGCCTGGAGCCGGTAGCGGCCTCGCACTACCCACGCAATACCCGTGCTGTGAAGGGAGCCGCGCTCAAAATCACCGCGGCCAATCCGGAAGCGGTGATCATGATTGGCTCCTACAAGCCGGTGGTCAAGACCATAGAGTTGGTGCGGCGGGAGTTGGACCCGGTATTCATGACGGTCTCCTTCGTGGGGAGCAACGCTTTGGCGAACGAGTTGGGGCCCGCCGGGGCCGGTGTGTACGTTACGCAAGTAGTTCCTCTCCCCGCTGACGAAAATATCCCCGTGGTGGCTCGATATCACAGCGCCCTCTCCGAGTACGACCCCCAAGCGGAACCCGGGTTCGTTTCGTTGGAAGGGTATCTGGCCGGACGCTTGGCCGTCGCCGGTCTCAAAGCCTGCGGCCCCGACCTGAGTCGAGCGTGCCTGCTCCACGCGGTGCGAGGTGCCGGCACCATAGAAATTGACGGCATGCAGCTCAAATACGGGCCGGACGATAACCAGGGATCCGACGCCGTGTTCTTGACCGTGATTGGTACGGACGGCAAGTACCACGGGGTCGAAAAACTGAGCGGCCCGTACTAAGACCCCCCAAACGGCACCTACGGAGAACTTCAAGATGTCCATGGAAGGCTTTTCGCTCCAAGCGATAGTGGATCTGTTTAGATCCGCTGGGCACACGCATGAACTACACCAATCGCTGTTGACGCTTGGGATGCTCATCATCGTCGCCAAGTTGGCCGAGGGCGTTTTTCGCCGGCTGCGGTTGAACGCCATCATCGCCTATGCGGCGACAGGTATGTTTCTTGGGCCGGTCATGGAACAGACCGGCATCTGGTGGATTGAGTCTTCGCTGCACCTCGAGTTGGTTTTGGCGCTGGGTGTGTTCATATTTTTTTTCCTGATAGGCCTGGACGAAGTGGACATTTCCAGTTTCATGTCGTCCCTCAAAGGCCATTACTTCCTCGCGGCCGTACTGTCCGTGAGCGTGTCACTAAGCATTTCGATGCTGGTCACCACCGATTTAGTTTTCGATTTCGGACTGAAACTGAATTTCACCGAGTCGCTGGCGTTGGCCGGCGTGCTGTCGATGACCAGTCTGGGCATCGTGGCCAAGGTGCTGACGGACGGCGGATACCTGAAACAGCCGGTTGGACTGCAAATTTTCACGGTGGTGATCATCGCCGAGTTGATTGCCCTGCTGCTGATCGGCTTCAGCATCGGCGAACACGCCCACCAAGTTTCGCCTGTCGGCATACTGATTTTGCTGGGCAAAGTGGCCGGTTTTTCGGTGGTGACCTGGGTATTGTCGTCGCGGGTGCTGCCGCCGTTAGTGGCGCTGTTGCAGCGGGTGATCCAGGTGCCGCAACTCTCCTTGGGTCTGCTGCTTGGCATGCTCTTCCTGATAGTGTACGGCGCGGAAGCAGTGGGACTCCACGGCTCACTGGGTGCTTTACTGTTCGGGGCGTCGCTGTCGAGCCTTCCCTACCAAGTGCAGCGGGAGATCATCCCAGGGATTCGCAGCGTGGCCGAGGGGTTTTTCGTGCCCCTGTTCTTTGCTTCCGCCGGATTGAGCTTCAGCTTTACCTTCGCAACCTTGCCGCTGGGGGCCATGGCGGGGCTGGCGCTGATCCCATTGCTCGGCAACTTCACCGGCGCTTTCATCGGCGCTTACGTGTCCCGCCTCGCCGTTCCCTACGCCGTGGCCACCGGGCTGATGGGTAAGGGAGTGGCTGAAATCGCGCTGCTGCTGGTTATGTGGAATTCTGGAATCATTGACGAGGTGGTTTTCTCATTCTTGGTGCTGGTCATGTTCTGCTACATCCTGTTCATGCCGGCGGTGATCAACTTCGCGGTGGGTCGGGCCAGCCGCAGGACCGACCTGCCAGCGCAACTTGACGACATTCCGTTGGGAATAGTCCGCTTCGCGCTGGAAGACATCAAGATTGATGACATTCTGGACCGCTCGCAGCGGCATCCTGCGTCTTCGGTCACAGTGCGTGATTTCACGGAGCAGTGGATCGTTCCGCACCAGCCCCACTACGTCGTGGCAGATAAGGAAGCGCTGGTCGGGATCGTGTCCCTGGAGATGCTCCGCTACCTGCCTAAGGACGCTTGGGGCAAGACCCAGCTCGACGCTGTGGTACGCCGCGAAACTCCATTGGCCTATCCTGATGAGCAAGTCGAAGACGTGCTGCAGCGTATGTCAGAAAGTTCTCTTTCCGTCATGCCCGTCGTGGAAAGGGATTCGGAAAAGTTTTTGGGCGCGGTCACCAGCAGCGACATCATCCAGCTCATGACCATGGAGACTATGGGCGAGAGCAGACCGCCGCACCGGCAGGTCAAGACCTCGACGCGGTCTCGGCAGAATCATTAAGGCGGCGAAAAGGAGAAAACATGAAAATCACGGATCTCAAATGCGCGGTCATCGGCAACAACCCGGTCGTGCGCATCAATACCGACGAGGGCATTTACGGCCTCGGGGAAGTCGAGGCGAGCAAGTCCTACCTCAAGCCCCACGTGCTGTTCTACAAGGACCGCATCCTCGGGCAAGACCCGACCGATGTCGAGCGGGTGATGCTCAATATCCGCCGCTTGGGCAGCTTCAAGCCTTGGGGCAGTGCGGTCAGCGCGATTGAAATGGCGCTGTGGGACATTGCCGGCAAGGCCGTGGGCGCGCCGGTGTACAAGCTGCTCGGCGGCAAAATCCGCGATCGCGTGCGGGTGTACAATGGCGCGGTGCGCTTCCCCATGGCACCCGCCCGCTCGCCCGCGGAGGGTGGCCGCCCGCCCGAGGACTACGCGGACAACATGCAGCACATGATAGAGGCACCGCAGAAGTTTAGCATCATCAAACAGGGCCTCGCCTTCCACGGTGGGCGGATCACTGAGTCGCCCAAACATTTCTACGGCACTCACCAAGCCGGCCCGGGCCACGCCAATCGCGGCCCTTTGAGCGAGCGCGGCCTCAACTACATCGTCGATTGCATCCGCGCGATGAAGGAAGTGTGCGGCGACGAGGTTGGTTTGGCGCTGGACTTGGGACCGGGTTTTCTGGTGCCGGATGCGCTGCGCTTGGCGCGGGCGGTGGAAGACCTCAACGTGGCGTGGCTGGAGGACATGCTGACCGGTGATTACGTGCCCTACGTGTCGGCGGATCACTACCGCGAGGTCACGCAGAGCACCTCGACGCCGATCCACACGGGTGAGCAGATTTACTTGCGGCACAATTTTCAGGATCTGATCGAGAAGCGCGCCGTGGATGTCATCGGCCCGGATCCCTGCGACATCGGCGGCATCGCCGAGCTAAAATGGGTGGCTGAATACGCCGATATGCACGGCATCCTCATGGCTCCCCACGGCGTGCTCGACGGCCTGTTGGGTTTGGCGGCTTTGGTGCAGGTCGCGGCGACGCTGCCACAAAACTACATTGCCTTTGAATATCCAACTGGGCATCCCGAGTGGTGGTACGATATCGTCACGGGCTTGCCCGACCCGATTGTGGTCGATAGCCACATCGCCGTTTGGGACGCGCCTGGGATGGGCGTCGATCTAATCGCCGAAGAAGCGCGGCGCTATCTGCGCGAGGAAGACGCCGATTTCTTCGACTAATAGAGATAGAGTAGAAAGGAAAGGTATGCGCGCGGCCCAACTAATCGCCCCGCGTCAGTGGGAGATTATCGAGACGGACAAGCCCAAACCAGTCGGCGATCAGATGCTCGTGCGGATGGAGCGGGTCGCGGTTTGCGGCAGCGATAAGCCGCCGTTTTGCGGCCCCCACAAGCGCTATCCGCAGCCGCCCGGAGCCACTGGACACGAAGGTATGGGCGTAGTTGAAGCCTGCCCATCGGGGCGCTATCGGGAGGGGGAACGGGTGCTGTTGTGGGGGTTTGACCGGGGGCTTTTCCAGGAGTACGTCTTGGCTAAGGACGACGGCGGCTGCATCCGCCTGCCCGGCGACCTGCCCGAGGAAAAGGTGCTGATGAGCCAGCTTTTGGGCACGGTGATCCACAGCTTCTACAAGCTGGGCAACATCATCGACCGCGATGTGGTGGTGATCGGCCAAGGGCCAGTGGGGCTGCTGTTCAATGCGGTGCTGCGCAACCTCGGCGCGCGTCGCATCATGGCGATCGATCCGCTGCCGTACCGCTTGGAGGTGGGCCGTCAGATGGGGGCCACGCACGCGATTTGCTCGGCATCCCAAGACCCAGTCGCTGCGGTCGCCGAGATCACCGGCGGTGCCATGGCCGGTCTCGCAATCGAGGCCGTGGGCGTGGCCGAGACCTTGAGCCTCGTACCGGATCTTTGTTATCGCAACGCGGAGGTGATCTGCTTTGGCGTTCCGGACAAGGACCATGTCGAGGGCTTGATGACGGTCAGGCTGTTGGATCTGTTGCGCCAGGAACTGCGCTTGATTTTCTCGATTGGCCCCAATCCCGACCGCGACTACCGGCCGGCGCTCGCCTGGATCGTTCAGGGGCGCATCGACGTGGGGCCGATCGTCAGCCACGTCCTGCCCTTTGCCGAGATCCAGCAAGCCTTTGCCATGGCCTTCGACGATCCCGAGCCGCACCAAGCCCTGAAGGTCGTGCTCAAGTTTCCCTGACTCTAAGCGGAAAGGCATCCAGTCATGCAGGTTACCCAAATCGAAGTTCACGAGATCACGCTGGCCTATCACGATTGGATCGCCTACCCGCTCAACCACTACTACGGTCCTGCACACCGCACGGTGTACATCGCCCACACGGACGACGGCCGGATTGGCCTCGGCGAGAGCGGGGGTGCCGAGCCGCAGGAGACCATCGACCAATACGTCGGCAGCAACCCCTTTGACTGGATCGGCGACGAGACCTCGCTGGGGTTGGGCACGGCTATGTACGATCTGATGGGGCAGGCCGCTGGCGTCCCTGTGTATAAGCTGTTCGGCCAGAAGTATCGGTCGTTTGTACCCGTGGGTGCTTGGACCGTATCGACCCATCCCGAGCACATGGCCGAGACTGTAACCCGCTACGCAGCGCAGGGCTACACTTGGCTCAAGTACCACCTCTCGCCGTTTGAAAACGTCTTTGACCAGACCGAGGCCATGCAGGCGGTCGCGCCGCCCGGCTTCAAGATCCACTACGACTTCACCATGCACGGCACGGACGACCACATGCCCGAGTTGGTGGAAAAACTAGCGGCATACCCGATTGCCGGTTGCTTTGAAGACCCGTTGCCGCCCGGGGACATCGAGGGCTACATCGACCTGCGCAAGCGGGCCAAACGGCCCATCGTCTTGCACCACTTCCCACTGGGGGCCACCTACGAGGTGTTGATGGAGCCGGCCGATATCTACATGCTCGGCCACTCGAAAATCGGCGATGCTATGCGCCGTGCTGGCTTGTTTGCCGCGGCGGGCAAGCCCTTCATGCTGCAAAACGTCGGCGGTGCCATCACCCGCGCCATGGTCGTACACATGATGGCCGCCGCGCCCACGGCCACCTTCCACTGCCACAACGATTACGAGGTCTGGCAGAGCGACGTAGTAGAAGAGCGGCTGGACCCGATCAACGGCTTGGTGCGAGTGCCGGAAAAGCCGGGGTTGGGGCTGACTTTGGACCGGGAAGAATTGGAACGGCTGAAAGCGCTAGAGCTGCCCGCACAGGACAAGTGGATCATCAAATCGCGCTTCAAAAACGGCACCCGCATGTACAACATCGCCGATCCGGCCAACTCGATTTTCATGGTGCGGCCCGACCGCAACCGCCTAATGCCCATGAGCTACGCCGCGCCCATTGAGACCGAGTATTGGGACGACGACGGGACGGAGGAGTACCGGGCGATGTTCAGCAGGATTGAACGCGAGGGGATCGTGCTGGAGCGGGCGTAGGGATTTGGCGACGGCTAGCTAAAAAAGCGGATTACTTCCAACGCGCCCTTACATCGAACTCGATTAGCTCCTTCTTAGAATTGCGCTTCCTGATGGGAACGTACTCCACGTTGGAGAATCCGAGTTGGGACAACATCTCCGCATAGATTTGCTCGACGGGAACTAAGACTCCATAGAACGTTGAATTGCCGACAATGTAGTGAATTCTCGCCCCATTGTTGAGTACGCCGATCAGCGATTGAAAGTGGCTCCACATATCGCTGAAGTACTTCGACACGTAGTTTGCCAAAAGTTGGCTATTCTTGTTTTCTGCTTTTCTGATTCCTTCTACTGCATCGTTCAGAAGTTCAGATTGGAATCCGTGCCCGTGCGATGGAGCCGTCCATTTTCCTAGTCTGCTGGTAGCAATCCCCCAAGTTCCTCCAATAGCTTCCCAATCCATTTCTCCGGCATCTCGGCCATCCACGAGATAGCCGAGCCAGTACATGTATGGACGAAGCTCGCGGATATACGACATCCGATTAGCGTACGGAGGCGAAGTAATGACGCAATCGACTAAGTCGACATCTTTTTTTGTAAGCTGGCGAGAGTCGGCGAGGAGGACGCGTACCCGACCCGCCGGATTTTCCCTCGCTCCCCCCAGAACAAAGCTCAGATTTTTAATAAAAATTCCGCACAAGTCGATATTGAAATCAAAAGTCGCCTGAACGTCCAACTTAAAAGACATGGACTGGTGATTAAAGGCGGCATTGGAGAGATGGATCAGCGTCCGACAGAACGCGGCTAAAAGCAGAGAACGTTGCTTGGTTTGTTTGGCAAATCTGGTATCTATGGCACCTTTTAGGGCACAAAGAAAATCGAGTGTGGAGGCGTTCCACCACCGTTCAATGTTGTGCATACGTGGTATCGACACGCTTGGTGTCCTGCCGTGGCGAATATCGTCAGCCATCGCATGGCCAGCCTGAGTCAGTTCGGAGATCACTTGTGTAGAATAAGTGTCGGTCTTGGTGCGACTGAACCAGACCAGAAAGGGATTGATTTCCACAGTGACTGCGGAGTGACCGTGATACGCCGCACAGAGAGCGGTCGTCCCGGTCCCGCAAAAAGGATCGAAAACATTGATTTTGGAGATGCCTTCGTAAGCTAGCAGAATTTCGTCGACAATTTTGAGCGAGTAAGCAGGAGTCAGACGCAGCCAACCATGCCGCCCGGATTCGGCGTTGTGCCTGTGGGTGTAATCTGCCCTTTGTGCGAGTGAACGTCGAAGCTTCTCGGTCATGACGACGGCTCCAGCAGTTTGCCCAGAATCGAGTCGATTTTACTTTTCAGGGTATCCTGATTTCGGCTGAAAAATCCCGCCAAGTCATAACCGACGATCTCTTGTAGAAAATCGTAGGTTGATGACAAAGGGTCCGATGCCCCGATTACACCGGTAAGGATGGACCACTTTCGAGCCCTGTATCGCAACAGGATGTCCGAGTCGATCTGCGTGGATAGGATTAAGGCGCAAGGTAGATAGGCTTGCGCATAGGCGTTCGTAGCGTTGACTATATCGGCGTTCTGTCTCTTAGAGTCCTTGCTTTTGTAACCTTGGCGAATCTCGAAGACAGCGCCCTTCAAGGTTGCAGATACGTCAGAATCTACGTTTGCAAGGCTTGCCGAGTCCTTCATCCATTGGTGAAAACGCCCACGAGAGGCTTCGTCTCCGACCTTGTCCAAAATCACCCTCCCGTCGAGGTGGAGCTTCCTCGTCTTGCCATCGGATGTTGGGATTTCATAAGACCAGTTCGCGTCTTCTGCGGAAAGCCCTAGGTAATCCTGCAAGATAGTGCGAATCAACTCTTCGCATCCAATCCCGATCTGTCTGTAAACGCTTGTCATACCGCCCGCTGCCTTATGTGCGGCGTACATCAACGGATTGTCAAGGCCGAACCAAGAATAGAAGGGATCGCTGCCATAAAGTGCTTGGAATTCGTCCAACGACAGGCCCTTAGTTTTGCTTCCTCGTCCGAATTTTGGCCTGTATTTTTCGGATACTCGAATGCGTTTGAGTACAATCTGTAAATATTTTTCGTCGTTCAAGAGTTTTCACCTTCCTGCTCGCGCTCGAATTTGAGCGACGCTGAGTTCATGCAGTAGCGCAGGCCGGTCGGCTGGGGCCCGTCGGGGAAGACATGGCCGAGGTGGGCGTCGCACTGGCTGCACAGCACTTCGGTGCGCACCATGCCGTGGCTTGCGTCGCGTTCCTCGGCGACCTTGTCCGCGGCGATGGGCTGCCAGAAACTGGGCCAACCAGACCGCGAATCGTACTTGGTCTCCGAACTGAACAGCTCGCTGCCGCAGCAGACGCAGCGATAGACCCCCTGCTCCTTGTTGTCGCATAGCTCGCCGGTGAAGGCGCGCTCGGTGCCCTTCTGCCGGGTTACTTGGTACTGCTCTTCAGTGAGCTCCTCCCGCCACTCGGCTTCGCTTTTGACGATTTTTTTCTCCATTGTAGCATCCCTTTCTCTTGGGTTAGTCTAATCGGCTAACTCGGCGTATTGCCCGCCGAAGAAGATCAGCGGTGCGCCGCTGCCCACCTCGCCGGCGAGGCATTCGCCGATGAACATATCGTGGTCGCCCGCGCCCGCGATGTCCACTAGCTTGCAGTCCACATAGGCCAAGGCGTCGGCCAAAATCGGCGCACCGGTTTGGGCCACTTTGGTCGCCAGATCCGCAAAGTCCTTGGGGCCGCGCTGGGCAAAGCGCACGGAGAGGTCCTCCTGCTCCCGTTTGAGGATGTTGATGGCAAAGCCCTCGGCTTTTTGCAACAGGCCGTGCATGGACGCGCTTTTGTCAACGGAGACCACCACCAGCGGCGGCGCCAGCGACAGCGACATGACCGCGTTGGCCGTCATGCCCCACAGTTGGCCGTCGCAGGAGGTGGTCACCACGGTGACGCCGGTGGCAAAGCGGCCCATGATTTGCCGTTGCAGCAGAGGATCAAACGCCATCGCGCGTTTCCTTTCGCTTTAGTTGAGTGCGTTCTGATAGATGCGGGCCGCGTCGTCAGCTGCCACTGCGACCGGATTGGGGTCGAGCAAGCGCTGGACGCTCAGGGCGCTTTCGACCATCTGCGGAATGTCAGCGGTGGTTATCCCGGCCGCGCTCAGCGAGCCGTAGGGGGTGTGCTGCCGCCGCAGTCCGTCGATCCACTCCGCGGCCAGTTCGACTCCTTCCTCGCGGCTCTTGCCGCCCAGCGCTAGCCCCGCGGCCCCAGCGGCAAAGTAGTATTTGTCGGCCACGGCTGGGGCGTTGTGCCGCATTACTCCGGGCAAGACGAGGGCCACGGCCGCGCCGTGCGGCACGGGTGCGCCGCGCTCAAAGGAGACCTTCTCGATCCCGTAGCCGAGCGCGTGGCCGGCCCCGGTGTTGATGGGACTCAGCAGCAGCCCGGCGAGTAGGGCACAGCGCGCCATTTGATAGCGCGCGTCTGGATCGCCGTGGACTACGGCTTGTTCGTAAGCCGGGCAGCCCGCGGTCAGTGCTGCCCGCGCCACGGCGTCGCCAATGGCATTGCTCTTGGTGGAAGCCGTGCATTCGAGGGCGTGCCCGAGGGCATCCAAGCCGGTGATTGCGGTCAATACCGGCGGCAGATCTTGGTGCAAACGCGGGTCCACCAGCGCGGCCTTGGGCTGTAGATAGGTGCTGTACACGGCCTTCTTGCCGGTTGCGTCGGCGATTACGGCCACCCGGCTGACCTCGCTGCCCGTGCCCGCGGTGGTCGGGATGCCGACGAGCGGGGCCAGCGGCGGTTTTTCGTACAGGTCGAAGCCAAAGTAATCGGCCACAGAGCCGCCATTGGCCGCGGTGCAGAGCGCGGATTTGGCCGTGTCCATGGTGCTGCCCCCGCCCAAGGCGACGGCCACGTCGAAATCCGCGGCCGCCAGCGCGTGCGCGCAGGCATCGACGCTTTGCACGGAGGGGTTGGGCGCGATCTCGCTGTACGCGCCCACCACATCCAAGCCGTCGAGGGCTTGGCGGACTAAATCGACGAGCGGGGCAATGCCCGGATCGTGGATGAGCAGCACCCGGCCCGCGCCGAGGCGGACGCACTCGGCGGCTAGTTGCGACAGGGCACCCGCGCCGAATACGACCCGCCGGTCGCGGAATTCAAACATTTCTGCTAGCGCTACCCGCCGACTTGCTGCGGCAAAATAGGCGCTGTCCGATAGCAGGTCCTCGTTGATTTGCACACTGCCCATTGCGGCCTTCCTCCATGTATTGACGCGGCGAATCGAGCCTTGTTTCGCGCGGGGGATTTGTGCAATATATACACGGAACCGCAGCACTACAAAAACGGAGCCACCATGACGCAAGACGCCGCCCAGACCTATGTCGAGCAAGGCTTTCTCACGGGCATCGACCTGTTTAGCACCAGTGAGATCGATCACTTCCGCGCCTGCTTCGACGAATTGGAAGCCCGCGAGGGCCGCGAAAAGTGCCAGATCGGCCTGCAAGCGCGCCACTTAGACGAAGAATTCATCTGGCAAATGGCCACGGACTCGCGCATCCTCGACGCCATGCAGGAGGTCATGGGCGAGGACATTATGCTGCTGTCGACGCACTTTTTCTGCAAATATCCCGACCCGGAGGCCAAGCACTTTGTGGCTTGGCACCAGGACGTTACCTATTGGGGCTTAGAGCCGCCCGAGGCCCACACCGCTTGGGTGGCCGTGGATGCCAGCGACGTGGAGAACGGCTGTATGCGGGTCATCCCCGGCTCGCACAAAAACGGCATTGCTACGCACGGCGAGTCGGACAGAGCCGGCAACTTGCTCAGCATCAATCAGGAGATTCCCGACGAACTCGTCGATGACAGCCACGCCGTCGATCTAGTGCTCGCACCGGGCCAGATGTCCATCCACGACGGCCAGATATTCCACGCCAGCAACCCCAATACCTCCAATCGCCGCCGCTGCGGGCTGACGCTGCGCTATATAGCTCCGCACGTCGCGCAGGTCGAGCTCAACTCGCTTGGCAACAAGTATCCGACCACCTTGGTGCGCGGCGAGGACCGCTACGGCAATTTTCCCGAGCAGCACGTGCCCTTCGCCTCTGCTGCTCGATAATTACACAGTCCGCCACACATAAGGAGACACAATGGCCCAGTACGACCGGATGGCCGTTCTCAACGCCATCTACGACACGGGTATCGTCCCGGTCTTTTACAACGCCGACCCAGAAACCACCATCCACATTGTCGAAGCCTGCGCCCGAGGGGGTGCTCGTTGCGCTGAATTCACCAATCGCGGCGATTTGGCTTACCACGTCTTTACCGAGACCGTGCGCCACGTGATGGCCGAGAAAATCGACATCATCATGGGCGTTGGCTCGATCTGCGACGCGCCCACCGCGGCCCTCTATATTGCCAACGGCGCGAATTTCGTCGTCGGCCCCTTGCTCAACGAGGAGGTCGCCCGCCTGTGCAATCGCCGCAAAATTGCCTATTCGCCCGGCTGCGGCTCGGTCAGCGAGATCGGTCAGGCCGAGGAGCTAGGCGTCGAGATCGTCAAGGTGTTCCCCGGCAGCGAAGTCGGCGGTCCGGCCTTCGTCAAATCCGTGCTCGGCCCCTGTCCGTGGACCCGGATCATGCCCACCGGCGGCGTCGATGCCACCCGCGAAAGCTTGGAGGCGTGGTTTGAGGCCGGCGTTGCGGCCGTGGGCGCTGGCTCCAAGCTGATTACCAAGAAACTCGTCGCCGCCAAGGACTGGGATGGTTTGGAGGCCAAGGTGCGCCAGAGCGTCGATTGGATTCGGGAACTCCGCGCTGAGATGGCGGGCTAGTTTGGCGGTTCGATTCATGGCTTTGACGCAAGAACAGAAAAGCCACTTTGAGGCACGGGGCTACCTGCCTTATCACCGGGTCCTCTCCGACGGCGAATTGCAGGCCCTGCGCCAGCGCAGCGAGGAAATTGCCCGAGGCCAAGCCGACCACGTGCCGCCGCGCTACGTCCAGTTGGAAGCCGCCTTCCGCGAGGAGGAGGACGCTGAGGTGGATCGCCTCGATCAGGTGCGCAAAATGACGCACCTGTGCTATTTCGATCCCCTCTTTGAGGCCGTGGCTCGCAAGGCGGAGATCGTCGATGTCATCGAGGATTTGCTCGGTCCCAATATCAAACTCTACTGCGACCAGTTGATGATGAAGGCGCGCTATCACGGCACGGTCACCGACTGGCACCAAGATTCCGTGGCGTGGCCGCAGTTCGCTCCGCAAGACCACGTCTCCTGCTGGGTCGCCCTCGACGACGCCACCGTGGAAAATGGCTGCATGACCGTGCTGCCGGGCAGCCACAAATGGGGGCCGATCAATCCGGCGCACAAAGCCCGTTTTTTGGAAAATTCCCTGATTCCCGAGCCCGAGCCAGTGGAATTGCCGGCCGGCTCCTGCTTGTTCCACCACGGCCTCAATTTCCACCGCACGGGTGCCAATCCCACACCCAATCGTCGGCGCGGCTTGGCCCTGCACTACCTCCGTTCAGAGACCATGTACCTCGGCGCTGGAAGCGAAGAACAGCGCCTGATGACCGAGTGCGAAAAGCCGCGCGGCGAATTTCGCTTTATGCTGATCAGGGGACGCGAATTTGACGGACGGGTGTAGGATCTGCAATCGCAACGACATTAACGTACTTTTAACAGCCCGAGAGCATTTTGTCGTTTTATTTTTTGCAAAAATCAGCGATATTCAACCCCTGTTATTTGGAGGATGGGGAAGTGGCATAGTGATTGCGAGAGGCTTGGCTATTGGCTATAGTATAAAATTGCTAGAGTAGTATCTGCTCGATCAAAGGAGGGAGATCGATATGATTGGAAACTCGAGTGGCAGTGCATTGCGGGTGGGCGGATTTATTGTGGCCTCTGGTCTCCTAATGGGGGCGACCGGGGCCTATGCCGCGAGTGGTGAGGAACTGCAATTCATTCTCAACACCTTCTCATTTCTCGTTTGGGGCGTGCTGATAATGTGGATGTGCGCGGGCTTTACCATGCTCGAAGCTGGGTCCGTGCGCACCAAGAACGCCTCCATGATTTGCCTCAAGAACATCGGGCTTTATTCGATTGCCGGGATCACGTACTACTTGGTTGGCTACAACCTCATGTACACCGATGTGCAGGGAGGCTGGATCGGTACTCTCAAGTTTTTATACGGGCCTTCGGCTGATGAACTCAAGCTGTTGTCCGGGCAGGCGGCTGCGGCAGCAGACGTGGCAAAGGCTGGCCATGCCACCATGTCGGACTGGTTTTTTCAAATGGTTTTTGTGGCGACAACCGCTTCTATTGTGTCGGGCACGCTGGCCGAGCGGGTGAAGCTGTGGGCGTTTCTCGCTTTTACGGCTGTGTTGACCATAATCATCTATCCCATCGTCGGCGCTTGGACTTGGGGCGAAGGCTGGCTCTATGCAATGGGATTTAAGGATTTCGCTGGCTCGACTATCGTGCATTCGACCGGAGGTTGGGCCGCGCTCGCCGGGGCGCTCGTGGTCGGAGCGCGCTACGGAAAATTTCGCCCCGACGGCAGCGTCAAGGTCACGGCGCCTTCCAACATCCCAGCCGTGACCTTGGGCGTCTTCATTTTGTGGCTCGGGTGGTTCGGCTTCAACGGCGGCTCGCAACTCGCCATGTCGAGCGTGGTCGATGCCGTCGCCATGAGCAATGTGCTCGTGAATACCAACCTTGCGGCAGCAGCCGGCGTCGTAGCTGCTCTCATCGTATCGCGACCGATCTTAGGACGCATCGATCTGCTCGGCGTCCTCAACGGCGCGCTCGGCGGCCTCGTCTCCATTACGGCCGGGCCAGATATCGTCGATCACCACTGGGCGCTCGTAATTGGTGCCGTGGGCGGCGTGGTGTGCGTCGGCGCGATGAGGTTGTTGGAGATCGTCAAGCTAGACGATGTTGTAGGTGCGATTCCGGCCCACTTGTTCGCCGGCGTCTGGGGGACCTTGGCGGTCTGCATTGCAGCCGGTGGCAACTTCGGCGTCCAGCTCATCGGGGTGTTGGCGGTGGGCGCGTTCGCGTTTGCGGCTTCGTGGCTCGCGTGGTTTGTTCTAGACAAGACAATGGGGGTGAGGGTGTCGCAAATGGTTGAAGAACTCGGCCAGGATACGGCAGAGCTCGGAATCGAAGCGTATCCTGAGTTTGTGCTCATGCCCGATCAGGATGACGTTGACGTAATTCAGGGTAATTCTTAAATCAAATAAAACGGTGCATACCATTCAGAAAGGTAGGAGATCAAGTGAACACCGAACTGAAGGACGGCGTATTAATCGCCAAGCCCGAAGGCCGCATCGATGGGGTCAATGCCCGCGACTTCCACGAGGCCCTAAGCGAGGCGATCGGCGACGACAGCAGCGCAGTGCTCGTCGATTTGGCGGCCATCAACTACATCAGCAGTGCGGGCCTGCGGACATTCCTGCTGGTTGCCAAAACGCTCCAGCAGCGCAGTGCCCAGTTTGCGCTATGCTCGCTTTCGGAGCCGATACGGGAAATCTTCGAAATCAGCGGTTTTGACAAGATCATTGCGATCCACGCCTCTGAAGAAGAGGCACTCACCGCACTGTCGTAGTTAAGCTGAAGAGGAGGGCGTCGGCGCGTCGGGGTCGGCGTCGTCCGCTTGCAGGGCCGTCGGCCGCACGGTGGGCAACTCGACAGTCATCTCGGTAAATTCGCCAGACTCGGAGTGGACCTTGATGGTGCCTCCGTGTTCGCGCACGATGTCGTTTGACAGCGCGAGCCCGAGCCCAGTTCCCTGATCGGTCGGCTTAGTAGTAAAGAACGGGTTGAAAATCTTGTCGACGACATCTGGCGGGATCCCGTTCCCATTGTCGCGGATGCGGACTTCGACTTGGTCGGGCAGGCGCTTTGTGCTGATCCAGAGCGTGGGCATGTAGTCGGATACCGTCTCTGGAGCGATCCGCTTCTCGTTGGTGGCGTAGCAGGCATTGCTCACCATGTTCAAAAAGACGCGGGCCAAGTCCTGCGGGACCACGTCTAACTCTCCCACCTCCTCGTCTAAATCCTCCTTGATGTCGAGCTGAAAATCCGCATTGGTCGCTCGGGCGCTGTGGAAAGCGAGGCGGGCGTGTTCTTCGAGCAGGTCGTTGATATCCGTAGCCCGTGCCTCGCCGGACCCGCGACCCATCTGTAGCATGTCGCGGACAATGCGGTTGGCGCGGTCGCCGTGGTGGCGGATGCGTCCGAGATTGTCGGTCAAGTCGCCCTTGACCTCGTTGATTAGCTCGCGCTGCTCTTCGTTTATCTGTATGCCTTCTTCCTCTAGTACCTCTTGCAATTCCTCTAATAGTTCCTCTGAGACTTCCGCGAAGTTCTTGACGAAGTTCAAGGGATTCTGGATTTCGTGCGCTACGCCCGCGGTGAGTTCGCCGAGGGCGGCCAGTTTTTCGCGCATGACGATCTGATCCTGCGCCTGTTGCAGGTCGGTGAGCACCGTTTCGAGCGTGGCATTTTTCTCTTCTAAGTCGGCGGCCAGCTTTTCCACCAAGTTGAGTCGCTGGGCCTCCAACGAGTTGTGGCGGAAGATTTCGAGGGCCGCGGCCATGTCGGCAACCTCATCGCGCCCGGGCATCTCGATCTTCGTCTCTAGGTCGCCTCCCGCCATGAGGCGCATTCGGTTCGACAGAAATTCGAGGCGGCGCAGTAACACCCGGCCGACCAACAGCCAAGCGATCAGAACCGCTCCGATGATGCCGACCGCGTTAATAGCGAGCAAGAGCTTGCGGCCAGTGAAGATGGCTTGGGTGGAGGTTTGCGTGGCCTCCTGTGCGCTTGCTTGGGCTGTATTCACTAGGCCCTCGACCTCGGCGACTAGTTCAATGGACAAATCGCGGTTGCGGTCGAGCAGTGTTCGTTGCTGTTCGGCGACCTGGAGTTCCAAGGCACGTAGAGCGAAGATCTTCTCGTCCCCACGACCCAAGTCGAACAGGCGGTCAAAGGTCGGGTCGAGCTCGCTATGCAAGTAGGCGCGCTCGATGCGGAAGCCAACTTTGGGCATCTGGCGGTCAAAGGTCGGGGCGAGCGTGCTGTGCAAGGGGCCTGAGCCGAGCGCGGCGAGTTTTCGTTCGATGCCGTCGACTGTGGAGTCGAAGCGCTCCTGTAAGGGCTCTAGCAGGCGCGCGTCCGACAGGTTGAAGGCATTGGCCAGCAGCCGCGTGGCCGTAGTGGTCCCTTCCTGCAACTCGGCTAGATCGCGATAGAGGGAAAGTTCGGCCTCTGAAAGGTGCTGGGCGCGGGGTGCGGGCGGTTCGCCGAGGGTGCGGTAGCCGGTCATTGCGTAGAATAGTTGATCGTCGATGGCCGGAGTCAAGATGCCGATCAGTTCGTTTTGCAGTGCTTCTAGGTTGTTGTACAATGCGCGGCTGCGCGCGTTGAGGTCAAAGCGCTTGGCCACCGAAGCCTCAATCGCGTTGATGTTGGCGATGAGGGTGTCGCCACGGGCGCGAATCCGCGCGAAGCGCTCCTCGGCTGCGCCCTGCTGGGTCAGAGCCGCCAATTGCTTTTTAAAGTCATCTCGCTCGGTGGCGACTTTGGCGGTGACCTCGGCAAAGGCGCTTGGCGTCTCGGCCGCCACCAAGCGCGGGGCTGCCGCGGCGAGAGTGCCGCTTTGCTGAGCGACCGCAAAAGCGGTGGCTATCTCTGGGACGGCCCGCTCGTTTACCTGCCTTTGGGCATCGCCGACTTGGTCGAAGGAAAACCAAGCCACCAAACTCGCGACCATGGTGAGGGCCACAGCCGTGCCGATGCCCATGTACAGATGAAAGGCGATGCGGTGGCGAGCTGCGAGCAGGCGTTTCAGTAGGGAGATCATGGCTTCGTCACGCCCTTCAAGGAGCGGATGGGGCGGTATTGGCCATTGCTATCGAGCACGGTGAGGAAGACCGCGTCCGAACCCTGATTGTCGCCATCTCCGTAGCGGAGCTCGAATCCCTCTAGGTCGATGACATCAGCGCGGCGCAGGTTGTCTAATAGGCAGGAGCGGCTGACTGCCCGGCCGCAGCCAGTGAGGGCGGCGATGGCCAAGCGGCCGGCTAGGTAGCCCTCGAATGAGACAAAGCTCGGCTCTGCTCGCGGAGCGTGAGCTGCGAGGGCGCCGCGGTACGAGCCGACGATGGCCGGCTCGATGGCCGTTGGGAAGGGCACGACCTGCGAGACTAGAACCCCAGCGCCGGCAGGGCCGAGTTCCCGCGCCAATGCTTTGCTGCCCACGAATGAGATGGTCACAAAGATGGGGGTGAAACTCATCGTTTGCGCCCAGGCGATTAGGGTTGCGACCGGCTGGTAGGTTCCGACCAAAATCACGGCTTGGGGCTGGCCGCTGCGCAGGTCGAGCAGAGCGGTCTTTACTGCCTTGGTGTTGCGCGGATACACGCCGACCGCCACGAGCGATAGCTCGCGACGTTCTAACGCGCGACGCACGCCGCGAAACCCCTCCCGGCCGAAGGAGTCGTCTTGGTACATTATGGCAATGCGCTCAATGCCCAAGTCGTCGGTCAGACGGGCGACGATTTCCTCAGTTTCCTGATAGTAGGAGGCGCGCAGGTTGACCACGCCGCGCCACTTGGGGTCGCGGAGAAAACTACTGCCCGTGAAGGGAGCGATGTAGGGGACGCCAGCGTCTTCGGCAATGGGAACAGCTGCGCGCGAGGTTGGGGTGCCGACGGCACCGATCAGCGCGAAGACCCGCTCGCCTTCGATCAACTGGCGGGTATTGTCGATGGCGGCTTCCGGCTCGTACCCGTCGTCGAGCGACACCAATTCGAGCCGGCGTCCGTGGACCCCGCCCTGCTCATTCACCTCCCGGAAGGCCGCCTGCATCCCGAGCCGCATGTTCCGGCCCAACTCTTGAGCTGGCCCGCTAAAGGCGGCGGATTGGCCAAAGAGAATACTCCGGTCGGAGACGCCGGGCTGTTCCTCGCCAAACGCAGCACCCGCCACTAGCAGCGCGGCCGCGCATCGAGCAAGCGTGCTACTCAACTATCCCTCCGCTTGACCAAGGTCAGGCAGTTTTTGTCTTCCTGTCGCTGATAGTGGACCTCGTCCATCATGGTGCGCACGAGGTAGATGCCCAGCCCGCCCACGGTGCGGTCCTCAACCTCGGCGTCCAAGTCTGGCGCTGGAGCGTCGACGAGCGGATTGAAGGCGTGGCCGTCGTCCTCGATCTCGATTGTGATCGCCTCGTCTTCTGAGGAGATGACGATCTTGATTTCGTGGGCTTTGTCGTCGTCGTGTCCGTAGTTGACGATGTTGACCCCCAATTCCTCGACGGCCAGCCCGATCTGAAAGGTGACGTCTGGGGACCAGTTTTCTTCCTCGGCAAGCTCCTCAATAGCGGCGTTGACCTTGTGCAGTTCGTCCAGTTCAGTCGCTATGAGCAGCGATCTCTGAGCGCTCATTGGTCGGTCTCGCTACGGCGAAGGGTCAGGCAGGTGACGTCGTCAAATTGAGGGGCGTCGCCGGCAAAAGCCTCGACTGCCGCAAAAACCGCCTCGTTGGTAGCGCGGGCGTCCATAGGTGTCCCGTTGGTGAAAATCTCGCACAGGCGCTCTAGCTCGAACTGATGGCCATGGTCGTCTTCGGCCTCGGTGACGCCGTCGGTGTACAAGACGACGCGGTCGCCGGGCTGCAAGGTCATCGAGCTTTCTTCGAAGGTGAAATCTGGCACCACGCCGAGCGCTATTCCGCCGGTCGGCGGAATCACGATCGAGCTGCCGTCGGCGTGGACCACCAGCGGCGTATTGTGCCCGCCATTGGCATAGGCCAACTCGCCGGTTTCTGGGTCGAAGGTCGCGTAAAAAACGGTCACGAACATGGCGGCGTCGTTTTCTTCTTGCAGCAGTTGATTTACTTCGCTCAACACCTTGCCTGGTGAATCGAGGCCGATGGCCGAGCCCTTCAGCAGGGTGCGGCTCGACATCATAAACAGGGCCGCGGGGACTCCCTTGTCCGAAACATCGGCGACGACGAGGCCGATGCGGCCATCTTCGAGGGACAAGACATCGAAGAAATCGCCGCCGACATCGCGCGCGGGCTTCATGCCGCCGAAGATTTCAAAGCCCCGACCCGTGGGGAAACTGGTGGGCAAGATGGACTGCTGCATCTTGTTGGCCACGCTGAGTTCGTTTTGTAAAGCGACCAGTTTGTCGCGCGACTCTAGCGCCTCGCGCCACAGCTCCAGATGGCGCAAGGTGCGCTGGATGGTCACCTTCATGTCCTCGAAGTCGATGGGCTTGGTGATAAAGTCAAACGCACCCCGGTTCATGGCCGTGCGGATGTTTTTCATATCACCGTACGCCGAGACGATGACCGAGCGGATGTTGGGGTCTACCTTGGGAATTTGCTCTAGCAAGGTGAGCCCGTCCATCCGGGGCATGTTGATATCCGAGAGCACCATGTCGACATCTTGCTCTTCGCTTAGCACCTCCAAGGCTTCAACGCCGTTTTGGGCGAACATAAAACTGTACTGGCCCGAGCGAATCTCGCGGCGCATGCGCTGGCGCACTAGGTGCTCTAAATCTGGCTCGTCGTCGACGACGAGGATCTTGGGTCGTATTATTGCCATTTTTCTTTCCCCAAGTTTGGGTTAGCCAAATGCGGCTGTCAAACGGTTAATTGCCCGGTTCTACCACTACCTTCATGGCCTCTTCGCCGCCGGTAATGTCGAGGCCCTCGCGGATGTCGGACAGCGGCAGCCGATGGGTGATAAAGCGATCCAACGGCGCGGTGGTGCGGCGCAAGAAAGATAGCGCGGTTTTGAACTGCATGGAAGGATACGCCCACATGCCGCGGATGTCCAAATCTTTAAAACAGACGATGTGCGGGTGGATCTCCACGCCCCCTGGGTCGGTGAAGTGCCCCACCTCTACGACGATGCCGCCCCGGCGCACCAAGTCGAGCGATTCCTTGAAGGCCACGGGCACGCCGGCTGTTTCAATGACGATGTCGGCTCCCACGCCTGCGGTCATGTCTTGGAGGGCCAGCTGCCGCTGCTCGGGGCTACCTTCTCCCATCGCGAGCACTTGATGAGCGCCCATGGTGCGGGCGAGTTCCAACCGGGCTGCGCTGAGGTCGCCGGCAATAATCAGGTCCGTGCCGATGTGGCTCAGCACTGCCACTACGAGCTGGCCGATGGGACCGGCTCCGAGGACTAGCACGGATTTGTCGAGGCCCAGCCCTTCGCCGATGTGCGGGATGCCCGGACCCAAGGCGCGCTCTACGGCCCGGGTGGCCACGGCGGCTGGTTCGGTGAGCACGGCTCGTTCCGAGGGCAGGTCGTCGGGAATCTTGAAGAGCCACGAATGGCCCGTCAAATGCAGATATTCGGCAAAGCCGCCGCGCGGTATGGGCGCGAGATCGGCGGATACAAATCCGTACACAAAGCGGTTGGAGCACAGGGTGGGTCGCTGCGGCATGTGCAGGCAGTAGTAGCACCGCCCACAGGCCCGCGACGAGGGCGTCGTCGTCACGCGGTCACCCACCGCGACTGGGCCGCCCACTATGGCCAAGCTATCGGCTGCGGCCGGGCCCATCTCTTCGATGGTGCCTACTAATTCATGGCCGGGTATCACGGGAAACGGCAGGGCCATGTGGCCGGCGAACATGTGCTTGTCGCTGCCGCAGATGCCGGTGCGTTCGATTTTCAGTAGGACTTCGTCGTCGCCGATCTGGGGTTTGGGATACGAGCGCACGTCGATCTGGCCGGGGCCGGTCATAATCGCTGCCTGTATCTGACTCATGCTTTCTTCTCCTATACAATTCTAATAGCCAATGCTGTGCATGTATTGACGGTTGATTTGCATCTTTTCGGTTTCGGGCCGCGCGGCTTCTCCGGGGCAGACCGTGACCCAACCGGCGTATCCGGCCTCCTGCAATGCCGCCATAAATGCCGGATAGTCGCACATGGGGCCTTCGCCTAGCTCCACAGTCTGGCCGTCTTTGAAATCGTGCAGATGCACGTACGCGATCCGCGCGGCAAAATCGCGCACGGCTTGGACCGGGTCATAGCCCCAGTGCACGGCGTGGGACATGTCCATACAGAGGCGACACGCGTCTAGGCGACCCATGAAGCGCTTCCACTCTGCGGCGCTATCGACGAGGTGATTGATATGCGGATGGAATGTAACCACAACGCCCAAGTTTGCGCCGTACGCGGCTAGATCTTCGTACGCGGCCGCCATCTGGTCTAGTTCCGCGTCTGTGCTGTTGCGGCCTTCGCGCCCCGGCCCTTTGGTCATAAAGGTTTTGACCCCGAGCTCGGCGGCGAACTCGATGCGCCGCTTGTTGATCTGTTGGCTCGGCCCGTCGAGGTCCAGCGCGACATTCGGCCCGCAAACGGCGGCCACTTCCACGCCATACGCCTCGCAGAGCCGACGCACGCGCTGCGGCGTGCCCAACCAGTCGAGCGGCTGCCGCGCCTCCCAGCCATCCCAGCCAAAAGTTCGCAGGGCTTCTAGCTCTTGTGCTAGATCGGGTGCTCGCCAGAATAGGCCGCTGTACGCCAATTTGTAGCTCATTTCCTACGCCTGCCTACAAAGGTTTCAATGTACCCAACTGCCTAGGCTGGGGCAAATAAAGGTGGGGTTCACGCCCATTCAAATACCACACCCAACGCTTCTTTGGGGTTGTCGGCGAGCAGGTCGTAGATGGTTTGGCAATCGGCGGGGTTGGCGATGTGGGTGATTAGGTCTTCGATGGGCAACTTGTCTGCGGCCATCAAGCGCAAGACCAGATCGCGGTCTCTGCTTTTGTTCCAGGGATAGTAGATGTGGTCATCGTCTGGGGTTTTGGGCTGATGCGCGCCGAGGATGGCGATTTCGCGCAGGTGTACCTCGGGCAAAAAGCTCACTTCGACGGTGCCGCGTGGAGACCCCAGCGCGACTAGGCGGCCCCCTAGCCGAGGCAAGGTCAGCGCCATGGGATAGACGGCGGGGATGCCGGTTGCTTCGACGACTAGATCGACGCCATCGCTCATGCAATGCTGGCGCACGATTTCGGCGACATCGCCTGCGGTGGTGGGATTGATGCAAACCTCTGCGCCTCGGTCTTTGGCTTTGCCCAAGCGGAAATCGTCCAGATCGATTGCAATGACCGGGAGGGCACCGGCCAACCGCGCAAAGGTCGCGGCCAATTGGCCGACAATGCCCATGCCGGTGATGGCAACCGCTTCGCCCAATTCGGGACGGCCAACCCGATGCCCGTGCAGGGCAATGGCACCCATGACCATGAATGCCGCGGATTGGGGCGGGACGTCGGCGGGTGCTTTGCGGAAATTGCCGGTCAGGACCGCGTGGCTTGCGTGGTTGCCTTGGCCAGCAATGCGGTCGCCGGGTCGTATTCCTTTGACATCTTTGCCGACCTCGAGCACAACACCGGTGTTGCAGTAGCCGGTGGAGCGCGGAAATGTTGTCGCACTCGCTGGTTCGCCGCCGTGGGCGTAGCCGTAGATTTCCGTGCCGACGCTTACGGCGGTATAGTCGTTTTGCACCAAAATGCCGTGGTCGGGCACGCGCGGCAGTTCAAATTCCGCCAGTTCGATCCGCCGGATGTCTGTGCAAATTAATCGTTGTGATTTCACGGTCGTCTCCTCTGCAAATTCTGCCCTGTCCCTGAAGCAGCACCGCCACTCGTTGGCGGCACACCTACAGCAACAAAAAATAACTTGCCAAGGGCCTGTCGCCCAAACTATATCCTCATTCACCAGCTACCACTCAGATACCTCCGGCAAGATGTGACCTAAGCGCCGCTGGAACGTCCACAGCTTGGGGGAGTAGCCCATTCTGGCCGGGAATCGGGCCTTGTTGCCCCCTTAGATCGCAGGAGAACCAACAGTGCTCAACCAAGAGTCCACCCCTGCTGGAAATCGGGCCTTGTTGCCACTGCTGATCGTCCTCGTTGCCACGGCGGCCTCCGGCCATCCCGCGCCCTTCTTTGCGCCCGCTGATGCGCCCGACAGCCTCAATGTGGAACGCGTCGGCGAAATCGTACTCATCAGCCCTCCCGAAGGCGAAGACGCTCATCTCTTCCCCGACGGCACGGACCTCTATCTCGCGGGCGATCACGCGCTGATGGGTGACTTTCGCGGCATCGTCCATATCGTCGATATCTCCGACCCTGCCAACATGCGCAAAGTAGCCGAAGTGCACACCCCCGGACCCGCACTAGACATAAAGATCGCGGACGATTTAGCCGTCATTGGCGTACAGGATTTCGGATCCAGCTTTGGGTTGTTGATCCTCGACATCTCCGACCCTGCCAATCCCATCGAGCTCTCGCGGTTTGACCAGGAAAGCTGGCAAGGCGTCCACAATCTCTTCCTCCACGGCGACCGCCTCTATCTCGCTCACGGGCTGAATCCGGGCCTGAGCATTGTCGATATCTCCGACCCAACCGCGCCCTTGGTCTCGGGCTTCTGGCAGCACGAGGGTGATTTCAGCAATGTGGTCCACGACGTATTCATCCGCGACCGTCTCGCCGTCGTTAGCGATTTGTTCTCTGGCTTGGTCCTCCTCGACCTCACCGACCCCGACGCACCCACGATGCTCGCCGCGCTCCCCTTCGCCGAAGGCATCCACAGCGCTTGGGCCGAGGGCGACTACGTTTACTGCAACCAGGAATTCGGCGGCTGGAATCAGCGCCTCTACGTCGTCGATATCGCCGACCCTCGGCAGCCGCAGGTCGTCCACTCTTTCGGCAGTGGCCCGCCGCCCCAAGGGCCCATTCTCGGTCCGCACAATCCTTGGGTCCACAACGGGCTGTTGTATTGGGCCTATTACGAGGCGGGCCTCCGCGTCTTCGACTTGATTGACCCAGCGCGACCGGTGGAAATCGGCTACCACACCTATCCGGGATTCGCTTGGAGCGTCCAACCTCACGACGACGGGCTGCTCTATGTCGCCGACGGCGCGGTCGGCATCGAAGCCTTTAGGCTGAACGAGCCGGCCTTCACCATTCGCGCTGTCGCCGTCGACCCGCCCGTTGCCATCCGCGGCCGCCACCGGAACGTGGGCATCGAGGCCACGGTCGCGCCATCGCCGCGCCGCCCCAGTGGGCACATCGCACGAGTCGGCGTCCGCCTCAACGACGAGGCCACCGTACAGCCGCTCCGCGCCGAGGGCCACACCTTTACCGGTTCGCTGCCGCTGCCACCTGACTTGTCTACTGGGCGTCACCGCTTGCACGTTGAACTGGTTGACGACCGAGGCCAGATGCATCCCTACAACCTTTCCTATGACCTGTATCCCGAGCGAGATTTGGAAATTTACGCGGAGACCTTAGCCGCAGGTTGGTCGCTGGTGGAGAGGGGCGAGACCTTCCGCTTCGCCGGACTCCAAGGCCTGATCCTGTCCGGGAACTTCGTCTCCATCTTTGAGGCGCAAATCTCTTTCGACCCGACCGGCTACGCCGCACTGCGCTTTGCCTTCCGCCCCGACTCGGTGGAGGATTTTCCCACCAATCGCCTAGGCGTCAACATCGGCGGACGCTCCGTGAAGATCGGGCTTGGCGGCGGGGATTCACTAGCAGTTGATCTTGCAGATAAGCGCTGGCAAATCGTGGAAATCCCCCTGTCCACTTTTGGCGTATCCGACGCCGGTCCCCCGTTCGAGATTGATTCGGTGCGAATCTTCGGTTATTTGAAGGGGGTGGCTTATATCTCCGACCTCGTCTTGGTCGCCGCCGCGCCGCCGATTGATACTGCTGTGCACGAGACGCAGGTAAACGCCCGGCCTGCGGCTTTCCACCTCGCGCAAAATTTCCCCAATCCCTTTAACCAATCGACGGTGATCCGCATCGACTTGGAGGCTAGGGCTGAGGTGGAACTGGCCGTTTACAATATAGCCGGACAGAAGGTCGCAACGCTGGCCCAAGGGCCGTACCCGTCGGGCACGTACACTTTCACTTGGGACGGACGCAACACCCACGGGGCCGAGTTGGCTTCAGGCGTCTATTGCTATCGGCTCAGGGCCAATGAGCGGGAGCAGACGCGCAAACTGATCCTCCTCCGCTAAACGCCGATCTCTGCGGGTTGGCTCAAGGTAGATATTCGATTTTGATTGGACCGGCAGCAGACCTGCCAGAGTGCAAAAAGATATGCGCTCCGTCGGCTCTCAGCAGTGCTTGGTGAAGCGGCGTTGGTCTTTGTGCCGGAGATGGTGCATGTCGAATTCTGGCGATTCGTTTGCCGCGATTGAGTCGAGGAAGTCGAGCGCCACGCGGATGGATTCGAGCAGGTGTTCTGCCATGCCTCGGGTGAGGTTGCTTTTGACGACAATGCGGAACATACACGATTCCGCATCCGCGTCGCAAAAAAGCGGGAGTTGCTCGCCCGACAGGGGATGTTCGAATCGCATGCGATAGCTGCCCACATACCAGTGATGCTGGGAGAGCACATGTTGCAGGTCAACATCGTCGTAGCCCAATCCGCATTCTGGATTCAGCCTTGCCGTCACTACCGGCAGGCAATCCTCGTCGCCGTGGTCGAGGATTGTGAAGCGAGGTTTGCCGGCGTGAGTCATCGCCTGTAGCCTGGCGCGCAGAAAGCGAGCGTTCTCCATCATGTTGTCGCAGCATTGGCGATAACCGGACATGCCATAGTGCAGCAGCTTGTAGTACTGGCCGTAAACCCCCGCCGCCGGTCTGGAGAAATTCAAGGTATATGACTCGGCCTTGCCGCCGAGGTAGCTGACGGAGATGGCGACGTGGTCGCTCAGGTCGGCGCGATGCCGCCAGACGATCCAACCCGTGCCGCAAATGGATTCGCCGTACTTGTGCCCGCTGGAGGATATCGACAACACGTTGCTGACGCGGAAGTCCCACGGAGGCAGGTTGTCTTGGAAAGGCGCGATGAAGCCGCCGGATGCGGCATCGACGTGGATGCCAACCTGATAGCCCTTTTCAGCGTTGACTTGGTCAATGACATCGCTCACTGCTTGGACTGGATCGTAGTGGCCGCCATAGTGATTGCCCATGATGCAAACCACACCCATGGTCTGATCGTCGATCTGCTCGCGAACCTGTTCCGGGTCCAGCGTGAATGTTTTCACCGATGGCTGGACTAACCTCGGCTCGACATCCATGTATTTGAACAGCTTTTCCCACGCCGCCTGAAAACAGGTGGAGATGATCAAGTTTGGACGTGCGTGCAGGATTTGCTCTACTGTTTTCCCGTGGCGCTTGGCGTACCAATTGCGCCAGCGGAACTTCAGCGCCAGCCCAGCGAGAAGGCAAGCCTCAGTGGAACCCACGGTGCCCGCGCCTGGGAAGACACCGTAGTCTTCGAACTCTGGGTCTTGGGGGCAATGCCATAAGTTGGCGATCATGTTGACGGCCGCGTCGTGCAGTTTATACGACTGGGGATATACCGTCTGGTCGGCGAGGTTCACTCGCAGACCCATGAGGGCGATGGCCTCCTCCTCTTGCTCAAGGGCGACGTTCACGTAGGAAGAGGTATTCAGCCGGTGATCGAAATCGAGCGCATGCGCGTTTTCCACCATCAGCTTGACGGCCTCGCGATCCAACCCGGTATCGGGAATGTGCTGGAGGTTGAACCAGTCCTGTTGGACTAGGGGGGACCAGTAATAACCGCTTCTGCCCGCCTGCGCCTGCTCCAGCTTTGCGCGGAGCTGTTCTACTTCTTGCCGTAAATGAGTTATTTCGTTCGTCATGGATGCTTTCTCACTCCTATTTCTATCTTTAAGCGCTATGTCGATGCGGTTGGTTCCCTGTCGGACCGGGATGAGGAATGACCGTTATTGGGGGGCACTCGGCTCAGCCGGAGGCGTCCGAGTCCCAGATCGCTACTGGATTCGTTGGGTCTGGATCGACAGGCCAGAGACCGCGGCCGCTTCCCGTGAACGGAATGGAGGCGAAGTCCAGGGTGCAGGCCCCGGGGCCGTCGAACAGCAGGCCGCGCTCCCAGGGGGCGCCAAAGGCCGCCATCCACCCGGTCATGTTCTTGACCATGACTGCGAGGGCGGCGTCCGGCTGCAGGCCGACGCATTCATAGAAGGCTGGATCCGGAGTCAGCGCCGGGTACGAGCAGGCGACGAGTTGGAGCTGCCCCGACTCGACGACCGCGGCTTCCCCCATCGAGAAGTCTAGGCCCGTGTAGGCTCCGCCTCGGGTCTTGTAGTTGCCCTCGCCCGTCCAGATTACGCGCCCTTCCCAAGAAACCGGTGGGTCGCCGGTGGTGAAGCGGGTCGTCCCGCGCCGGGCCGCGGCGACGGTGCTTGGATCGACTACCCAGAGCAGCACCTTGCCGGGCAGTTCTTCGCGGAGCGGTAGCAACTGCCGCAGGGCCTCGGCGCTGTGGCCGGGGGAGCCTCCGGAGGTCGCGTCTGCGGTGTCGACTAGGAACCAGGGTTCCGGGTTCTTGTGCCGGAGCTTTTGCAGGATTTCCGTCCAGGGGATGAGCTGGCTTTTCCAACGGTGCCGCTGGGCGTACCACTCGTCGGCGAGTTTCTGCAACTCGTCAAGGGGGACGCCGTCTCCGGTGGCGGTGACGACCACGGAAGAGCCCATTTGGTCGATGTCCATCCAGGGCTGCACCGGCAGGATGCAGACGTCGAGGACGTCTTTGTGCTGCCGTTCCAGTTCGCGGGCGCGGGTGAGCAGATCGCACAGGTGCCCCGCGAAATGGGTGCTGTCCACTGGCGGCATCAGGGCGGACACCTTGGCAGCGGCGCGGGTGAAGGGGCCTTGGTGCAGGGCTAGGCGCGCGGTGCGCTCGCCGGTGGCGGTGAAGTCCATGTGGGGGAAGGTTCGGTACGCAGTGACCGCGTCGGCGTGCCGCAGCATGCGGCGGGTGAAGTTGGCGTGCAGGTCGAGGGAGAGCACGACCCGGCCGCGGTAGCCGAGATCGGTGCGCACCTTTTCGAGGAGGTACCCCTCGGGATCGTCCTCGCCGTCAGCGACTGCGGCCCCGTGCAGGTGGAGGATGAGGACGTCGAATGGCATGGCGACCGCGACCCGGTCGAGCAGGGTGCCGCTGATCTCGCGAAAGCAGGCGGCGCTCAGGCGTCCGGCGGGAGAGCCGCAGAGGGCGGTGAAACAGGGGGCGGTTTCCCAGCCGGCTGCGGCCAGCACCTCTAGGCTGCCGTGCATCTGCGAGTCGGTCCCGGCGGCCCAGGTGCGCACCTGGGCTTCGTCTGCGAGGAAGACTCCCCCTTTCCTGAAGAGGTCGATCTCTGCCAAGCCGGGGGCGAAGGTGTTGCTTTCGAAGATAAACTGGGCGAGGGCGGCTTTCATCGGACAGCTCGGGTAATGGATTGTAATTGCCTTATCTGATTCTGCTATAAGGCACCTTTTTAGGCCCGCTGTCAAGGCGCTGAGTCAGGTGAGATTAGCTGAGGGAATGACGAGTGGACAGGGGTTGTTGGGGATGACCGTAATTGGGATTTCGTAAACGGCTTCTATTATTGCGGTTTGTAGTACCTGTTCAATTTACGTACATATATGATTAGGTATATAGTATGTCTCGACCGAGCTGAGGATTCTCGCGGAGGCCGGCAAGGTTCCGTAACATGACGATAAGGAAATAAAGTGACGCACGACACTCCGAACCGTGAAGCCGAGGACGGCGGCTTGGTGGCTCGTCTGTCCGAAGACGCGCTCAAGGTGCGACGCTATTTTCCGACGCTCATTTTTTCTTTGGATGTTCCGGACAGCGAGATTCTGAACGACGACCTGATCGAGGAGATCTACGCCGAACGAGAACGCGACAGAACAGGGGTGCGCAAGTCGAACTTCCCGGAGTTGGGGAGTTGGCACAGCCACGTCAAGCTGCACAAGGACGTCACGTTTGCGGGATTGGTTCAATACGTCGACGCGGCCTCGGCCATGATGTGCCGCGAGCTCGGATATCACAGGTCCTATCAACTAAGAATCGGCACCATGTGGTCGATCATCAATCCACCGGGTAGCTCAAACCGAGCCCATATCCATCCCGGCTGCATCTGGAGCGGCGTCTACTACGTCCAGGCACCCAAGAATTCGGGTGGAATCGAGTTCATCGATCCGCGCACCCAGAATCTGATGAGTTCCGTCGAATACATCCCCGACACCAAGCGCCCACGAATCTGCTGGACGAAGGTCCAATACAAACCCGTGGCCGGAAAAATGCTGATCTTCCCGAGTTGGCTGTACCATAGCGTGGCTCCGAATCGATCTAGGGCCAAGGGGAAGGATGCCGATCGGATCATCGTGAGCTTCAACCTGTCTCAGGAAAGGCGCAGATAGTTTTTCTGTTATTTGCATTCACAGGGAAGGAATAGATATGAGACATATACGGCGATTTATTTATCTCGTGAGCATAATAATCTTGATGACTTTGGGTCGCCCTTCCTCTCTTTACGGGCAGAGTGTAGAAGACACGCCGTTGGGTGACGAGATCTCGCCCCTCCTTAGAAGCATCGACTCACGTACTAACTTCAGCATCAGTGCTTCCAGTGACGACGACGATGACGACGACGATGACGACGACGATGACGATGACGACGACGATGACGATGAGGACGACGACGACGATGATGACGAGGACGAGGGTGACGAGGGTGATGAGGGTGATGAGGGCGATGAGGACGACGGCGACGAGGGCGACGAGGGCGATGAGAACGACGAGGGTGATGAGGGCGATGAGGGTGACGAGGGTGATGAGGGTGACGAGGGTGATGAGGGCGACGAGGACGACGGCGACGAAGGTGACGAGGGCGATGAGAACGACGAGGGTGATGAGGGCGACGAGGGTGATGAAGGCGATGAGGGTGATGAGGGCGACGAGGACGACGGCGACGAAGGTGACGAGGGCGATGAGAACGACGAGGGTGATGAGGGCGACGAGGGCGACGAGGGTGATGAGGGCGACGAGGACGACGAGGGCAACGAGGGTAACGAGGGCGACGGCGACGAGGGCGACGAGGGCGATGAGAACGACGAGGGTGATGAGGGCGATGAGAACGACGAGGGCGATGAGGGCGACGAGGGTGACGAGGGCGACGAGGGTGATGAGGGCGACGAGGACGACGGCGACGAGGGGGATGAGGGTGATGAGAACGACGAGGGCGACGAGGGCGACGAGGGCGACGAGGGTGATGAGGGCGACGAGGACGACGAGGGCAACGAGGGCGATGAGGGCGACGGCGACGAGGGGGATGAGGGTGACGAGAACGACGAGGGTGATGAGGGTGACGAGAACGACGAGGGTGATGAGGGTGACGAGGGTGATGAGGGCGACGAGGGTGACGAGGGCGATGAGGACGACGGCGACGAGGGTGATGAGGGTGATGAGGGTGACGAGGGCGATGAGGGCGATGAGGGCGATGAGGGTGATGAAGGCGACGAGGACGACGAGGGCAACGAGGGCAACGAGGGTGACGGCGACGAGGGTGATGAGGGTGACGAGGGTGACGAGGGCGACGAGGGTGACGAGGGTGACGAGAACGACGAGGGTGATGAGGGCGATGAGGGCGACGAGGGCGATGAGGGTGACGAGGGCGACGGCGACGAGGGTGACGAGGGCGATGAGAACGACGAGGGTGACGAGGGTGACGAGAACGACGAGGGCGATGAGGGCGATGAGGGTGACGAGGGCGATGAGGGCAGGACGACGTCCTCGGTGGACACCGATCCGTTTTTTGGTGCTCAGCAGATAGACGATCTGACCTATAAGCAAGACGAGGCGATTGCCCCGTTGACTCTGCCAGCAGCGACGGGGGGTAACGGGACGTTGCGTTACAGTCTAGGGACACTGGTCCGACAGACCCCACCGGGTGGTGGGACGCCGAGTTATGGTATAGCGGAAGCGCCAGTCGGGTTGAGCTTCGACGCTGTTACCCGCACGCTTACCGGCACACCGACTATATCCCAGACCTATTGGATGACTTATATGGTGCAGGACTCGGATGGTGATTTTGCAATCCTGAGATTTACCATCACGGTTGAGGCGGATACGGAGCCGTCCTTTGGTGCTGAGCAGATAGCCAATCAGACCTATACGAAAGACGAGGCGATTACGACGTTGACCCTGCCGGCTGCGACGGGGGGCAATGGGACGGTGCTGTATGGTCTATATCCGGTGCCGGATGGGTTGAGTTTCGACGGTGCTACGCGCACACTGACGGGTACGCCGACCACTGCTAGGGCCTATGACGTGACCTACACGGCGCAGGATGCCGACAATGATTCGGTGACTATGAGCTTTATCATCACGGTTGAGGACCTGTCCTCTATTGATACGGAGCCGTCCTTTGGCGCTGAGCAGATAGCCAACCAGACCTATACGAAAGACGTGGCAATCACGGCGTTGACCTTGCCGTCGGCGACGGGAGGTAACGGGACGGTGCTCTATGGTCTTCATCCGGTGCCGGATGGGTTGAGTTTCGACGGTGCTACGCGCACACTGACGGGTACGCCGACCACTGCTCAGACCTTAAGCGTGACCTACACGGCGCAGGATGCCGACAACGATTCGGTGACCCTGAGCTTCGCCATCACGGTTGAGCCGGACACGGAGCCATCCTTTGGTGCTGAGCAGATAGCCGATCAGACTTATACGAAAGACGTGGCGATTACGGCGTTGACTCTGCCGTCGGCGACGGGAGGTAACGGGACAGTGCTGTATGGAGTGTGGCCGGTGCCGGATGGGTTGAGCTTCGACGGTGCCACCCGCACACTGACGGGTACGCCGACCACTGCTCAGGCCTTAAGCGTGACCTACACGGCGCAGGATGCTGACAATGATTCGGTGACTCTGAGCTTTATCATCACGGTTGAGGAGCCGTCGGCGGACAAGCTGGCGGCGGTGGCCGGGCTACCCGACAGCCCTCAGTTGCAGCAAAACGCGCCCAATCCCTTTAACAGCCAGACCGTTCTCTCCTACATCCTACCAAAACCGGGTCCGGTACGCGTGGAAATCCTCACGCTGACCGGGCAACGAGTAGCGGTCTTGAGCCAAGGGCATCATAAAGCGGGCTACCACCGGCTTTCTTGGGATGGCCGGGACAACACGGGCCGTCCCTTGGCCAGCGGTGTCTATCTGTACAGACTGGTGACGACTGAAGGCGTTTTAACGCGCAAGCTCGTCCTGCTGCGTTGAGTGAGCAATTAGAAACTCGGAGTATATCGGTGCTGAGTTCTCGATGGGGCTATTGGCGAAGTGCTGGCAGGCGCAGCCAATAGCCTCTTTTATTTTTGGGTACTACGTCGTACTAATTTGTTACGTTGCTCCTTCTGTAAACTGCAATCACAGCGACTGCAAAAAGGCCACGAGCGCGTCTCGGTCGCTCTGGTCTAGTTGACGCACATATTCCCGCGCTGTTTCCGCCTCGCCGCCGTGGAACATGATGGCTTCCATCAGCGTGCGCGCCCGTCCATCGTGCAGATACGCTGGAATGCCGTTGACCGTTGCTGTCAGGCCAATGCCCCACAGCGGCGGCGTGCGCCATTCGCGGCCATCGGCCTCAAAGTCGGAACGGTCGTCGGCCAACTCTTCCCCCATATCGTGCAACAGCAGATCCGTGTAGGGATGAATGGTCTGGTTGGCTAAGGCCGCGATCTCGTGGTGGCCCGTCCGCAGGGTGGGGATGTGGCATCCCGAGCACTGGGCCGCCGCAAAGACCTCTTCGCCGCGCAACGCCTGCGGATCGTCGATGTTGCGGCGGGCGGGTACCGCTAGGGTTTGTACGTAAAAGGTGTTGATATCTAGGGTCTCTTGGCCGATTTCAGGGTCGTCTTGGTGATCGTCCATTTGCGGCTGACCGGCGGTGGATTCCTCGGGGAAATAAGGGCTGGTGATGCCCATGTCTTGGTGGTAGGCCCCGGCGACCTGCTGCAATAGGTCGGGATTGTTGGCCTTGAGACCAAAGCGGCCCAATTCGGTCTGTTGCGTGCGGAAGTTGTACACCTGATTGGGGCGGCCGGATATGCCGTCGCCATCGCTGTCGCCGGGGTCGGCCAGTGCCAAAATGGTCTCTTCGGGGATGGCTTCGAGTAGACCACGGCCAAAAACCGGCGGGGCCATGCGTGGCGAGAATAGGACGTCCGCCGGCAGCGGCTGATAGGCTTCCACTATGTCGTAAACCGGGAAGCGCAGGGAGTACGCTGTGCCGTCGGCAAAATGGCGGGTCTCCTCAAAGTAGGTGACATCGATCCGCGCCTCGGGTGCGACCCCGAAAACGGCGCGATCCCCAATCTGTTCGCCAAAACCCGGCACCGGCTGCGGGCCACCGGGCACTGTGGGATTGGTGCCGGGCAGGCTGACTCGCATGAGCATAGAGCCGATAAAAGGAGAGACATCGCCAAACCCTTCGCGCCCCCGGCCATCGCGAGCGTGACAGCCCACGCACGAGGTCTGATTGAAAACCGGCCCTAGGCCGTGACCTACTTCGGCGGGTGAGGTGACAAAGACCTGTTCAAAGGTCGCGTCCCCAGCCAAGAAGCGGTCTAGGTCCATCCCGTCCAAAGAGGGGATGGGGTTTTCAAATGCCAAACTGCTGGCGTCAAAAACCGTTGCCGCTCCGCCGGATAGGGCGCGGTCGTCCTCCACGGGAGTTGGGTCTAACCCACGGTCGTCGCCGCAGTGGGTGAGCGTAGTTAGGAGGCCCATACAGAGTATATATCTACAGGTAATGATCATGCGAGAAACGAGTTTAATTAGTGATGTTACGCATAGGCCCGGGTATGAGATACTTCGACTCCGTTGCACTCCGCTCAGCATGACGGCGGCTGGTGCTTTCCAGTCTTGTCATGCTGAGCGCAGCGAAGCATCTTGTATCTTCGGTATGGAGGCTTTAGGATGTCCTATTCCCATCCGCTCGGGGCAGGCCGCAAGCATCTGAAGGCATCGACCTTGTGTGTGAGAGAGGCCCCCCGCCTTCTGGAGCCATACCGAAGAGTATCCAAGCCCCAAGAGGCTGCATAGACAAGGTAGGTAGCTCCCGGTACAAGGTCCGGGGACCCGAGCCCAATATATCAGGAGGTGTTGCCATGCCACAAGTCCATCACGCAGGTATCGATGTGAGTGCCAAGACCTTACAGGTGGCCTTAGCCCGCCCAGGCCAGAGCCTACAGCAGGGCACCTTTGCCAATACGCCGCTCGGCCATCGGACGTTACTTGGATGGCTGACCAAAGGCGGGTCGTCCGTCCGCGTGGGCTTGGAGGCGACCGGCTTGTATAGCCAACGGATCGCTTGGGCGTTGCACGGCCATCGCCGACTGGAGGTGATGGTCATCAACCCCAAAGCCATCAAACACTATGCGCAAGCCCACCTACAACGAGCCAAAACCGATCCGTTGGATGCCCGCTTGATCGCAGACTACATCCAGCGGATGCCCTTCCAGCCGTGGCAGCCGACCGACGAGTCGAGCCTACACCTGCAAGCGTTGACCCGACGCATCGGCCAACTCAAACGCGATCTAATCGCTGAGCGCTGCCGACTCCACGCCGAAGGCTATCGTGCGCTGCCGTCCGACCCGATCACCCGCGATATGCAAGTCCACATCCGCCACCTCCAGCGCCGTATCGCCCGCTTAGAGGAGCAAGCCCACGCCTTAGTGGAGGCCCCTCCGCTGCAGATGGCCTACCACAGGCTGCTATCCATCCCTGGCATCGGCCCTACGTCGGCCGTGCGGCTATTGGCCGAGTTAGCCCCCTTGCCCTCCGATATGAAGCCGCCCCAGTGGGTCGCCTACGCCGGCTTAGACCCCCGACCCCGCCAGTCGGGCACCTCAGTAGATACCCCCCGGCCCATCTCCAAAGCCGGCAATAAACATCTACGCACCGCCCTATATATGCCCGCGTTGGTCGCCGTGCGCCATGCCTGCCATATCCAAGCCTTTTACGACCAACGCATCGCCGCCGGGCAAAAGCCCAAGCAAGCCCTCGTCGCCGTCATGCGTAAGCTGCTGCATGCCATCTGGGGCGTGTGGACCTATGACCAAGACTTCGATGGCGAAAAATTCTACCAAAACGCTGCATAAAACCATTGACCACAAAGAGAGTATCTCATGCCCCAAATGCCTCCTGTACATAGATCAGTTAATTACCTAACACCAACGGCAGGATATCTTCCTCCAAGGTTTGCTGAACCTTGGCCACTGCGGCCTGCGCTGTTTCGATTTGGCTCCGATCCGAGGCAATGGCGTCGCGGAAGGGCTGCTGGATATTGCCGATCTCGTCGATGGCCGTCTGGATTTCCCGTTTGAGCCGTTGATCTAGATCGGCGTCGGCTTGGCGGATGAAGTCGTCCAAGCCCGCTCCGGTGCCCGCGTAGTCGCCGGTATAGACGTGCTGGACGCTGCGAAGGTTGTTTTGAAAGTCGGCGATAGAATTGAAGCTAAATTGGGATTCGACGAGGCGAGGATCGTTCTCGACGAAGGGGTCGGCAATTTTGCCGTTGGCCACCTCGTCGCAGATGCCGATCATGCCGCTGACCATTTCCTGGACTGCCGACTGGGCGGACGGATACGCGTCGCTGCCACTGCCGGCGTTGCGGACCTTTTGGCCAAAGTTGCCGCCAGAGGAAATCCAGCTCGTGTGCAGGGCGCTGGCCGTGGCCCGCAGATCTTGGGTCGTGGCAATCAGATAGGCGAACTCGCGCTCGGTGAAATCGGCTGCGGTCTTGCTACCGCCTTCGTCAAAGAGCAGGTACTCGATGGTGTGGAAGCCCTTGAGGGTGCCGTCCAGACTGCCCACGTACGCGGGCGTCAAGTCGTTGTCGCTGGCCAATACTCCGTCCAAGTCCGTGCGGTTGACCGGCCAACTGTCGAGCGCTGGATCGTAGCCGTTGAAGTCCACCGGCCCAAAGAGAAATCCCTCGCTGGCTTCCCAGGGGATGCGCGTGGCCACCCAAGCGTTCCGGGCAGCACTGAGGTTTTCAGGCGTAGGATCGCTGCTCAGGGCCTCGACTGCGGCGAGCAGTTCGCCGGCCCGCTCGTCCAAGTCCGCGTACGTGGCAATGACGACGTTGTCGGTGAAGTTGTCCAAGATGGGCGCAAAGTCGAACTCAGCCTCAGCTGGTCCGGTGGGCGCGTCGCTATCGTCGCCGCAACCGGCAATTAGCAGCAGGCTGCAAGCGGCTAGCCCGACCCCCAATCGCAAAAATATGGTTTTCATAAGAGTAGCTCCCTTTCGTCAAAATTGAAACTTAGTGCACAGGCGACTTCCACCAGTGCCCGATTTCACAGTGAATGGTTTTTAGAACTGAAATCCCAGTCCCAAGCTCAGGGTGTTTTCAGGGTTAAAGCGGGCGGCCCCCAGCCGCCGCATGGCGTAATCGGCCTTGAGCACCACGGTATCTTCCATGTTGTAGTTTGCGCCAACGGTATAGACCCGGCGCGCAAAGCGCGGATTGTCAAAGGTCTCGTCTGGGACCGCGGCCATGCTGTCGTACGCGTCCAAGCGGATGAACAGGTCCAAGCGGTTGGGCGAAGGAGCGGCCAGCCAAGGCAGGACGTCGTAGCCGACCTCGACGAAGGCCGCATACGCCGCCCGGGCCACCGGCGAGCGCAAGACGTCGAGATTGTTCGATAGGGTGCGGTTGCGGGCGCTGACGAGGGCGGCGTTCTGCAGATGCCCATAGAGGTATAGCCCGCGCGCGCGGACCCGCCCCCAGTCGAAGCTGCCGTGCACATCGACGATGGAGACGTGCGCGTCAATCCCTTCCATATCGGGCTTGGGGCGGTTGTCGGCGCTGTCGCCGCGATAGCCGGAAATACCCAGCACCCAGTGCGGCGCGAACTGATAATCGAGGCGTCCGACCCAAGCCATATTGGTCGCCTGAATCGTCTCAAAGCGCTTTTGGTGGCCGCCGACGATCCAGGTTTGCGAGCTGAAACCGGTCGCGTCCAAGCCATTGATTAGCTGTAGCTGGTAGCGCCAGCCCCGGTAGGTCCCGGAGATCTCCACGCCGGTCTCGTGCCAGAGCGCCGGGATGATGGAAGTTTCGGCTTCCGAGCGCCGGGAGCCGAAGAAATCGGCGGGATGGAAGCGATGGCTCAAGTGGCCCACGGCGACGTAGAAATGCCCCAAGCGGACGCGGAAGGCGTTGCTGAAGGTCCGCTCGATGGCCAACTCCTCGACGACGACTTCGCCGCCTTTTTCAATTTCCTGCTCGAACTCGCCGAATTCCTCAAACTCCAATTCTAGCGCGGCACCAGCCCCGCCGTGCTCAAATTCCACCTCGGCTTCCAACTCGGTATTTTTGAGCAACTCGACTTCTAATTCGAGCGCGAGGCGGGTGATGTCGATGATGGCGCGGCTGTCTGGGGGGGAACCATTGGGACCACTTTTTTGGTCGGGGCCGAAATCGAAGTGGGAATAGAGCATCTCGCCGTAGCCTTCTAGATGGAAGGACGGATCTGTGGAGGCGTTCGCGCCTTGCACGGGCAGGAAAGAAAGGAGGATAAATAGCTGAAAAATATGAAGATAAGGTTTGTCGGGAGAGTGTCGCATGGATTGGCTAAAGAGTCGTAATGTCGCTATTACAAGCATTCTATCAATAGAACTAAAGTTAATTTTGGTATTCGTTTGTTTGGTATGCAAAACAAAAGTATTAATAGCATTCCTATCTGTCAAGAATATTATTTGATTGATGTTACGCAGTAGGGGGCGGTTTGAAACCGCCCCCTACCGGGCCGTATATTAATTGAATTTGGATTTGGAGAAGCTATGGGATTTGCAGAAACATTTGCCGACTCGCTGAAAGAGATGCCCCGTGCGCCGATGGGGGAGGCCCTGCGGCCGCTGTGGCAAGAGGCCCTCGCGCAGATTGAGGCCGAGCACCAAGCCGGGGCCGACGGGCAGACCGTGGCCCGGCGGATCGCCGAGGCCATGGATGCGGTGGTGCTGTCCATCTATCAGAGCGCCATGCCCCAGACGGCTGGTCCCCACGCTCTGGTGGCGCTGGGCGGGTACGGTCGTTGCGAAATGGCACCGCACTCCGACGTTGACTTACTCTTCCTGTTCGCCAAGAGCCAAGACAAGGTGCCCGCAGTCGTCTCTGGCGTATTCAATCCGCTGTGGGATTTGGGATTCGAAGTGGGGCACAGCAGTCGCACGTTGGACGACGTGGTTAGGTACGTGCGCGAAGATTTGGAATCGCGCACCGCGATGATGGACGGCCGCCTGCTGGCCGGTGACGCCGCACTGTTCGCCCAGTTCCAACAGCGGCTCTACAAGCGCGTGCCCAAGCGCACGGTTACCGAGCTGAGTAGGCTGCGCCAGCAGCGGCTTGAAGCGCGGCAATCCGTTCAGCTTTTAGAGCCGAATGTCAAGGAGAGTCCGGGGGGCTTGCGCGAGATACAGATGTTCGAGTGGGCACTCAAGGCCAAGGTCAAAGCGCCCGACTGCGGCGATTTGTACGCGCAGTATCTCGACGGCGGCAGCAAGAGCCTCGCCCACAGCCGGGCCTTTCTCTGGCGGGTGCGGCACGCGCTCCACTTTGCCGTGGGCCGCAAGCGCGATGTGCTAGAGCACGATATCAAGCCGCAGATCGCGGCTGCCTTGGGCTATGAAGACCAAGACCAAGAGCTGGCGGCCGAGTGCTTTATGCGCGAGTACTACCTCCATGCGCGCACCGTGTATCATCTAGTGGAACGCGCCTTCCAGCAATTGACGCGCAAGCCGCGCAACAGCAGTCGCAGTATGTATATAGAGCGCGGTGTCGCTGCAATAGAGGGGGAGATCGTCCTCACTGATGACAAGGAGTACTTTGCCGCCGACCCCCTGCGCCTGCTAAAGATTTTCCTCACGGCCCAGACCAAGAACTTGAAGCTGAGCGATCAGGCGCAGAGCGCGGTGCGCGCCAGTCTGCCGCTGATCAACGACGGCTTCAGACGCCGGCCTGAGGCCCGCGACTTGTTCTTCAAGATACTCAAGCGCAAATACCACACGGCGCGCACGCTCCGGAGCATGCACGACTTGGGCGTCTTAGGCGCGTACCTGCCCGAGTTTGAACGGCTGACCTGCTTGGTCCAATACGACATTTACCACATCTACACGGTCGATGAGCATACGCTGATTGCGCTGGAAAACTTGGAAGCTCTCGGTCAGCGGGAGGGGAGCATGGCGGAGATCCTCGCCCAATGCACGCGCCGCGACCTGCTGTTCTTCGCCGTGCTGTTGCACGACGTGGGCAAGTGGAAGCGCGACGACCACATTGCGCGGGGCATTGAGATGACCGAGGAGTTGAGCGAGCGGATGGGGCTGGACCAAGAGGAGCGATCCATGCTGCTCTTCCTCGTGAAGCACCATCAGGACATGGTGCTGATCTCTAGGCGGCGCAATCTCGACGACTACGAGATGATCGCCGAGTTTGCCGGGCTGTTTGCCAACGAGGAATGGTTGCGGGCGCTCTACTTGGTCTCGTACGCCGACCTGTCGGCTGTTGCGCCCGACGCGTGGACCGAGTGGCAAGGAGCCTTGCTGTGGGAATTGTACTACAAAACGGCCGAGCAACTGCACTCGGACATGGAGGCCCTGGAGGCCAAACAGCGCGCTCGCCAACTGCTCAACAAGCATCTCGATCACATCGAGGGCCGCTGGTCGGCCCAGCGCGTCATCCAGTTCCAAGAGCATATTGAGCAGCTATCGCCGAGCTACTTGGTGGCCTACAACCGCGAGCAGATCAAGTTGCATCTGGAGATGATCGCCCACCTGAGCCGGGAACATCCTTTTGTCTTGGAATTCATCGAGCACGAGGGACACACCGAGGTCGTCGTCTGCACCCGCGATCAGCGCCAGATCTTGGCCAAGATCTGCGGTGCCTTGGCCGTCAACGACATCAACATCCTCGGCGCTGATGTCAACACCCGCGCCGACGATGTAGTGCTCGACATTTTCCAGGTGACCAATATTGACGGCAGCCCGGCGCTGCCCGACTGGAAGAAGGAGCGCATGCGCGAGCGGGTGGCCGAGGTTATTTCGCTGCGGCTCAAGGCCCGCGAGTTGATAGCAAAGTACAGCAGTAGTTGGGATCGCCGCCGCCGGCAGCGGCAGTACGACCAGCCACCGCGCATCGCGTTTGATAACCAGATTTCGGCCCGCTACACGGTCGTCGATATTGAAGCCCAAGACACCGTGGGCCTGCTGTACAGAATCGCGTACCTGCTGGACGAGCTGGATCTCGACATTCACCGCGCCATTATCAACACGGTGGCGGCGCGGGCACAAGATTCCTTCTACATCGTCGATGCCGAAGGGCAGAAGATCGCCAGCCACGAGGAGCTCGACCGGATACAACAGTACCTGCTCGACGGGCTGGCGTCTTGAGTGGGAGTGAGCGCTAAACCCCGGCATATTTGATCCGGAGATAGAGGAATGACACAAGTTACCGACGATCTTCTCGACCAGATGGTCCAAGCCATCGTTGCCGAGGTCGATCCCGAGCAGGTGATCCTCTTCGGCTCTCGCGCTCGCGGCGACGCGCGGGAAGATTCGGATGTCGATCTGGTGGTGGTAGAAGCCGAGCCGTTTGGGAAGAAGCGGAGCCGACGTTTAGAGGCCGCCCGGGTTTACGGAGCGGTGGCCGGTTTCGATGCTCTGACAGACATCTTGATTTATAGCCGCGACGAGGTTGACCACTGGCGCGACTCAGTCAACCATGTCATTGCCCGTGCATTACGAGAGGGAACCGTGCTCTATGAGCGAGCTTGATGAAGCTCGTACGCTCATGGACGCCGGGGACCGGGATCTTTCGGCACTCCGCGGAATGGAGGATACTTCAGTATTTGCCGATGAGATCGTCGGTTTCCACGTCCAACAGGCCGCCGAGAAATTTCTGAAGGCTTGGCTCGTCTTGTGGAGCGAGCCATATCCCCTGACTCACAACCTCGCTCGCCTTCTGACGCTCTTACAGGAGAAGACGCCTGCCGCCGCACAATTTCACGATCTCAACGAGTACACGGCTTACGCGGTTCAGTTCCGTTACGACGCCATGGAGTCCGAATCGGCCCCAATCAACCGAGAAGAAGCAGTCCAGCGTTTGGAAGCGCTATGTCAGCAGGTCCGACGGCGGTTGGCAGAGGTGGAGGGAGTGTGATAGAATGGCGTCGTGTTCGGCTTGGAGACGTTGCTCAGGGCCGGCCCTACCGGGCGGGCCTTTCCGTGCCTCGGCGACTTGAGAAAAAGCTACCTTTCAATCTAGGCAAGCAGGGGTGTTCGCTCCCGACGCTGCCGATCAATCCGGCTCATTGGATCTCATGGCCCGCTGAAGGGCCTTGTAGTTCTCGTTCACCTGTTGGAAGTGCGGGTGCTCGTGCCCAGTCTGGAGACGAAAGGTGTCGAAGATTTCCATCGCCCGCCGCATCAGCGGCTCGGCTTCCTCGATACGGTTGGTGTCTTCCAGCAGCAGCATCGCTATGTTGTTCAAGCGGATCGCCACCATCGGGTGCTGCTTGCCGAAAGCGGCCTCGTCGATCTCCAGTGCCCGCCGTATCAGCGGCTTGGCCTCTCCGAGTCGGTTAGTGCGCTGTAGCAGCGCCGCCAAGTTGTTCAAACCAATCGCCACGGTTGGGTGCTGCTCGCCGAAGGCGGCCTTGTCAATCTCCAGTGCCCGCCGCATCAGCGGTTCGGCTTCCTCGATGCGGTGAGTGGTCCGTAGCAGCGTCGCCAAGTTGTTCAGATCTCTCCCCACGCTTGGGTGCTGGTGACCGAAGGTGGCTTCGTCGATTTCCAGCGCCCGCCGCATCAGCGGCTCGGCCTCTCCGAGTCGGTTGGTGTCCTTCAGCAGAATCGCCAAGTTGTTCAAGTGTACCGCCACAGTTGGGTGTTGCTCGCCCAAGGCAGCCTTGTTGATTTCCAGCGCACGTCGCATCAGCGGTTCGGCTTCCTCGATGCGGTTGGTGTCTTTTAGCAGCATCGCCAGGTCGTTCAAACGAGTCGCCACGGTTGGATGCTGCTCACCGAAGGCGGCCTTGTCGATTTCCAGCGCCCGCCACATCAGCGGCTCGGCCTCTCCAAGTCGGTTGGTGTGCTGTAGCAGTTGCGCCAGTTCATTCGACGCCCATGCGACAAGCGTCGCATTGGCGAGTGCCGTCGCCTCGGCAAGCGCATGGCGCTGCTGCTCCTCGCATTCCTCCCAACGTGCGAGATCCATCAGCACCTTCGCGATTATCAGGCGCTGTGCGATTCGCACCTCGGAATCGCCCACGCTTTCCAGCGTATCCCGCAGAAACGCCAGTCTGGCCTCGGAGAACGTACGCAGAGTCAGCTTTTCCCCCATCTCCGCGAGCCGGTGGGCGAACTCCTCGAGTTCGCCGCTTCGGTGCATCTCCCAGCACTCAATCATTTCCTCGATTTCGGACAGATAGTCGGGAGCGGAGAAAGCGCTGTTGACAATGCGGGCAATCGACTGGCTCACGCCGTCTCCGGCCAGGGGTGCGGCTTCAAGCACGTAGCTCGTCACCTGTTCGGCAACCCCACGGCGGGCGAAGATTCTGGCCATGTCGAACTTCGCGCTCGCTCGCTCCCCTTCATCGCCGACTTCACTCAGGTAGTCGAGGGCCCTTTCTGCGTCGATACTGCCCTCTTCGAGAAGCTTCGCTCGCAACTGAAGGCGCTTTTCCTCGCGGGCCGCGATGCTCGGGTAGAAGAGGCTGAAGAACTCGAGCAGGAACGGCATGCGCTTGCGTGCGCCGCGGGAAAGATTCATCGCGAGCCAGATGTCGAAGAATCCCTCGCGAATCGTGTAGAGGCGCGAACGCCGGTCTTGCGGGTGCCGGTCTGCGCGGAGGTAGTGGGCATCGGTGAGACGCTTGAGAAGCGACGACGTCTCCTGCTGGCTCATGCGCATTCGCGCGGCAATGGCGGCCGGGGTCTTCTCTTGGTCTCGCATGCTCGCCAAACACTCCAGCAACGCGCGCTGGCCGGGTGGCAGGTCGTTCAACCGGCTCTGATAGAAGGGCGAGATCCGGTCGAGCAGCAGGTGGAATTGATCCTGCACGCTGGTGACCGACTCGTGGGCGATCAGCTCGTAGAGCATCATCGTCAGCCGAGGGTTTCCCCCCGTCATGCGATAGAGCGCTTGCAGGCGAGGACGCATTTCCTCTAGGGTTTTGAGAATGTCCGTGCGTTCTTCCCATTCGAGATTCAGGCGGATGACTTCAACGGTGTCCTCGAAGCTCAGGTTCTCTAGAATCTGAATGTCGAAGAAGTCATAGAACGGCTGTCCCACGTCGGTGATTCCGTCGAAATGGAGCGGTGCGGTGGCCAGCAGCAGGCAGCCGTTGTCGGCCATGAAAAACTTGCGCAGGGCGGCAACATCGCTCTGGTCGCGGATTTGCCGGGTAAGGACCTCGCCCAGGTTTTCGAGCATAACGAGCAGGGTTCGGCCACGCCTGCGATTCTCTTCGCGGATTGCGGGCACCAGCGTGTCCTCGACCCTGGCATCGTCTTCTTCGGTCTGCACCTCGGCGAACAGCTTCGTCCACAGTGGTTCGTCTTCGAGGACTTCCTTCAATATATCGCACATGCCGATCAGGAAATCGGCGAAAGACAGCGTCCGGTTCGATTCCTCTGGGAATCGGACGATTACAACACTTGCGCTCAGCGTTTCGTCGGACTGAACGGCGTCTTCAATGCACGAGAGCAGGTGGGTCTTGCCGATTCCGCGCGGGCCGATGAACAGCAGGTGGCTTTTCGACTTTCTGTCCACCGAACCGCGCAAGGATTCGATGGCGTTGTCGAGCAGGTGTTCGCGCGCGACGCTGGTGTGGCGCAGGCGCTCCGGGCTGGTCACGCTGGATCGGTACAGGCCGATGTTCGAATTGAGGGCTGGCTCAGGCATAGTATTTCCTCCACCACGATTTAAGCACACCGCTGGCGAAGTCGTAGGACCTCTCCCCGACCTCGACGATGTAGAAGTCGTTCTCTAGGTCGAGCAATAGCTGGTTGAACATCTGACTGCGTTCATGCGCTGGGAGTGTGACGCCGAGATCTGCCAGCAGGCGTTCCGTTTCCTGCAACAGGGTTACTCGCCTCAGCCCCGATTCGCTCACGCTGATTTGTCCCAGCAAGGCATGGGCAATCGAGTGTTTCGGATCCGCATAGTATTGGTTGATTCTCGAATGGAAGTGCTGCAGTCGGGTGCGGGCGGCGGAACCGACGACCATCGCGTCGAAGACGGTATCGACATCTGCCGCGACGATCCTGCGTTGCTCGCGTTTCCACAACCGGTAGAGATCTTGGGTCGCCATCTGCATAAAAAGCGGGATGGGACGGCCTAGGCGAGCGATGAGTTGTTGCGGAACGTCGTCGTCAAAGGGGACGGCCCGCCCGTCCAGCATTTCCGTCACGAAGATCTCGATCTCGCCGTCGGTGAGCGGAGGCAGGGAAACATCCTCCAGATCGTTGATGCGATCCACCAGTCCGAGGGCGTCGAGTGTGCCGGCCAGATTGACCGAGCCGCCGACCAGCCAGGGGTGCTTTCCATATTTAACGTCACTTTGGTTGTAAAGCAGAATTGTTTTATAAAAAAATACGACAATATTGATGTATGTCAAATTTGTTTTATAAAACAGCAGCGCCTTTTTTTGCATCACCGCATCAAATAATTATCATTTGATGTAAACAACAGGACCTCCCGCTTGAAGCTCGATGCGCAAACGACGATGCCTTTTACCCCAAGCTCATGGAGGAAAACAATGTCAGAGCATCTCAAGCCAACTTGCAAAGTGATTCGCGGCCGAGAATCCTACGAAGGTAAACAGGCACTCACCTATGTCTCAGGGATCGCCGCTGAGACTACCGGCTCACAGGGGATTTGCCTGCACCTGCTGAACTTGCCTCCTAAAGAACGAGCCAAGGCACACCTGCACGAAGACCACGAGACAGCTATTTATGTCATCAGCGGCCAAGCTAGAATGTGGTATGGCGAGCGGCTGGAGGAGCATGAAGACATCAACAGCGGCGACTTTATTTATATTCCCGCTGGCGTCCCTCACCTTCCCTACAATCCCAGCGAGACGGAAACCTGCACTGCTGTGATCGCCCGGACGGACCCCAACGAACAAGAGAGCGTTAAACTCTTACCCGAACTGGACGGGATACACCGCTAGACAAAGCAGTTGGTGTACCTATCACAAGGGAAGTGAGCGGTAAACAGCGAACACAATCTCTTTCTCTACTTCGCCATGCTCAAAGAAGGTCAACTCGTCAAAGCCATTCCCCTAGAAGGGGGACAGGTGCTATGCCGCTATCCGCGCTGGCAGGACATACCCTCGTACGTCGAAATGTGCCAGATTTTGCACCGCGAGCGGGTGCGGGCCTATCACGCTGATACGGATTTCGCCCTGGGCTGCCAACGCCTGGCCCAGATCATGGTCGAAGTCGAGACAGGTCAGGCCTCCCACCTTTTGCTGGAGCTGGATGGACGCATTATCGGCGAGGGCCGCATGGCTCCCCGCAGCCGGGTCATGGGGGTTTTGGGAATCAAAATCATCGGCGAGTACCAGGGTCGGCGCTTGGGCACGGCGCTGATGGGAGTTTTGGAGGACGAGGCGCGGAAAATGGAGCTGCAGCAGATTTACCTGACTGTATTCGCCAATAACACCCCTGCCCGCCGTTTGTACGAAAAGTTTGGTTACCGACAAGTGGGGCGCATTGCCGAATGGTTCAGTGAAGAGGACGAAGACGGCCATATTGCACTGGTGGACAAAATAGATATGATGAAATGCATAGAGCCGGATGCGCGAGAATGAAGATTCCTGCGATCATTTTCACCGACGATGCGGCTGGCAGAGGTGGAGGGGGTGTGATAGAGTGACTGGCCTTTTGTTCGGCTTGGAGACGTTCATCAAAGGTAGGTTTCGATCCTCGAAATTCCTCCTCTTTCATTCTTAATCCAACAGAAATTTGCAGACTGAAATGCGCTTTCTTCCAAACGGCCTGAACATTCCGGACGAATTGCTTGAAGCACGTGATAAAGGGAACGTCGTGTTCCTATGCGGAGCAGGCGTTTCCTATCCCGCCGGAATGCCGGATTTCTTGGGGTTGGCAAGGTATGTGGTCGGAGAGCTGGGGACACAACAAGACGCGCCATCGAGTGAGATGCTGTCGCTGTGGAAAAATGAGAATATACCTCCAGGTGGGAAGCCTCCGCTCGATCAGATATTCAACTTGCTTCAGCAAGAGTATGCAGCAAGTGAGATTGATTACTTGATTGCAAAGCGGCTGAAGACAAAACCTGGGGTTTGTGTCTCGACGCACGAGACGGTCTTGCGATTATCCAAAGGTGCTGACAGCAAGCCACAGATTGTCACCACGAACTTCGATCTCCTTTTCGAGAAAGCCGCTGGTCAAACACTGGGAACCTACGTCTCGCCAAAGTTGCCAGACCTAGCTAGTGAGGAATCGTTTGATGGCCTTGTTTATCTCCACGGCCGAGTTGATCCCGGAGCCGAGCGGGGCGACGGTCGGCAAGAACTTATCGTAAGTAGTTCGGATTTCGGGCGGGCTTACCTAGCAGAGGGTTGGGCGACGCGCTTCATTCGCGATCTTCTCGATCAATACACCGTTATCCTACTTGGATATTCCGCAAACGATCCACCCGTCAGATACTTGCTTCAGGGTCTGCACACCCAGCGACGTAGGAGTCGGGCGAAGCTCTTCGCGTTTGATAGAGGGACCAAGGAAGAAGTCCTGCCGCGTTGGCGAGATAGCGGCGTTCAGGCACTTCCTTATTCCGGGATAGGCGACGATCACTCCGCTCTGTGGGATACCCTATCAGAGTGGGCGGAGCGCGCTGACGATCCCTCGGCTTGGCGGCAACGAGTAGTCGATCTAGCTAGGAGAGGCCCGAGAAACCTTGAGCCATACGAGCGCGGTCAGGTCGCGTCGCTCGTCAGAACCGACGTAGGTGCAAGGCTGTTTGCGGATACCGATCCGCCGCCGCCCGGTGAATGGCTGTGCGTGTTCGACTGCAATGTCCGATATGGAGAAGTTGGTGTTCAAATTGAATACGGCTTGGACGATGATCTCCCTCGTCCACCGAAGGAGAGGAATAGGCAGCAGACAGATCTCTTGGGCGACGATCTCCTCTCAATGAGGCCTACGGATCGTCGTACCAATTACTCCACAAGACTGGCAACGGATAGCCCCCAGCAGGCCGATCCTCTATCGTCCAGATTGTTTCACCTTGCTCAATGGATTGTAAAGGTAGCTCATGATCCGGTCGCACCGTGGTGGGCGGCGAGGTACTTAAGCCTTCATCCTAACTTGTTTGGTCAGATCGAATGGCGTGTCAAGCGGTCTGCTGACGAGCTACCAAGTTTGGCGGGATTGGCTTGGAGATTGTTGATCGAAAAATTCCACACGGCCCCTGATGATCCTGATCTGTCGTGGTACAAAACGCGACAACGGATTGATACCGAGGGCTGGACTAACGGTGTCCTCAGAGAACTCGAGCGGGTTGTAGCTCCTTATTTGAAGGTTGATAGACATTCCATTACTCCTTATAGGCCTCCAGATAAGGATTGGTCACAGCTTCGTCTGGGCGACATCGCGAGATTTAAAGTCGCGTTCCCGCAACTCGTCGGAGAACGACTTGAAATCCCCGACGATGTTCTACCAAAAGTCTATCGGATTTCCCGCAAGCACTTGGAATTGGCGGCAGGACTGCTGACGGATACCGGAAGCAGATACTGGAAAACCTCGACTTTCTATCCGAAAGACAGTCCCGTAGTGAACTATAACAGAGACGGAAGTGATTATCTCTTTTGGTTCCGTGTCTTGTTCGACCGGATGGTTGAAGCACACCCAGAGTTGGTAAGAGCCGACACGGCCCTCTGGCCAAAGGAAGAGCATTTCTTCTTTAATAAGCTCCACTTGTATGCTTGGGCCTCCGATGTCCTTTTTTCTGGGTATGAAGTTGGGGACGGACTTCTATCGCTTTCCGACAAGGCATTTTGGGAAGATAGTTACCGCCCAGAGTTACTCCATCTCTTAAAGCGTCGCTGGTATGAGCTCCCTTCGGGCAAACGCTCATCTGTGGAACGGCGCTTGGTCAATGGCCCAGCGGGCTACGACGGCGAGTCTGAAGAGAACTACAAGCTGCGTCGTTCACTCACTTCCGCTACGATCCTAGGCTGGCTCATAAAACAGGACTGCGAGCTTAGCGAGAAAACACGTTCAGTTCTGCCCGATCTCCGCAGGGCTGATCCGCGTTGGTGTCCAGAATGGGACGAAAATGCTGATAGAATCAGTGATATTAGAGGAGGAGAAGTTAAAACGGACTCCGATCCATCTCTCATTATTGACGCTCCGCTCAATCAGATTATTCCATTGGCAAGGAAACATACGCAGAGCCCAATTGACGAGTTAACCGAATACAAGCCATTTGATGGGTTGGTCCAGAAGCGCACAAGTAGGGCCGTTGCCGCTCTAACGCACGCAGCGCGACGAAGCGACTATTCGGCGGAATTTTGGCGTTCCACACTTTGGGAGTGGCCGGTTGAAGCGCGGCATCGCCTTAGCTGGCTGTTCGGTGCGAGGCTGGCGCGTCTCCCTTCGGAAACTGTAGTCGAATTGCGAGACGACGTATTTCAATGGTTACGGAAGCACTTGCCGAAGCTGACTGCACAGGATCAACATCGCGCCCTGAGCATATTCGATGAGCTACTCGGCAAGCTATTCAAAGGCGGGGCAGAAGCGACGAAGAGCAGAGGCAGTAATAACACCATCCGCATCTTCAAGACCATGCACAACATCGACAAAGAATGCCTAAACCGGTCGCGCAAGACATTCGATCACGCAATAAACGCACCCGTAGGAGAGGCGACCGAATTACTTCTCGATCTTTTGAGTTCGCAAGATCCTGAAAAGGGATCAGGCATTCCGCCAGAAATCAAATCTAGGCTCGAACGCCTATTCGACGCTCCCGGCGAAGGAGTTGATCACGCGATTTGTATTGTTGCCCACCAACTCAATGAGTTTAATGATCTTGACCCAGAATGGGTCCGTACTACAATTGTACCTTGGTTCGACTTGGATCATCCGTCGTCGGAATCCGCATGGAACAGCTTTCTGTATGATAATTGGCTACCAAATGATAATCGGTTGCCAAAACCGGAACTATTCTCGCTGATCAAATCCGACTTCTTAGCCGCGGTTGTTCAACTAGGGTGGAAACAACTACATAAATTTCTAGTTCTCGGATGCTTCCGGTACCAATACAATGACGCCCATATCACCTTTGAAGAAGTCCGCCAAGTCCTACAGAAAACTAACGCTAGTGGTCGCGCTCATAGCCTCTGGTTTTTCACCCGAATCGTTGATGAGAACCATGCTTGGCGACGCTTTGGTAAGCCCTTCTTGGAAAGGGCTTGGCCGAGAGAGACTCGTTTCCAGACAGAGGAGACATCGCAGCATCTTGTAGCGCTAGCAAAAGGGGCTGGCGACTCCTTTCCCGAGGTCGTCCAAACTATTCTTCCCTATCTGGTTCCAAGCTCCCAGAACAGCGGATTCGTGTCTTCCCTAGCGCGGCAAAGCGATGAAGATACGGATGGATTGCCAACGCGGTTTCCAGATGCTACGTTGAAGCTCATCGACAAGATAATTCCAGACGATCCTGACCAAGTGCCATACAAATTGGATTCTTTGACCGAGATGATTGCAGAAGCTAATCCAAGCCTTCGCCAAGATAGTCGATGGCGACGATTGAAGGCCCTCGTACTCCACGAGTGAATCCCACCAAGTTTTATACACGACCCAAAATTTGGAATAGGAACGCCGGAGGTATAAGATGACTAATGTTGACAAAAACGTCGAAATTAACTTACCCCTCAAAAACCTCATTGACACTTCTACATCGTCGATGCTCGTTGGTGAGCGCTAAAACCCGGCAGACCGAATCCGCGAGGTGAAGGAATGACACAAGTTACCGACGATCTTCTCGACCAGATGGTCCAAGCCATCGTCGCCGAGGTTGATCCCGAGCAGGTGATCCTCTTCGGCTCTCGCGCCCGGGGCGATGCGCGGGAAGATTCGGATGTCGATCTGGTGGTGGTGGAGGCCAAGCCGTTTGGGAAGACGCGGAGCCGGCACCAAGAGGTGGTCCGACTATACAAGGTCCTCGCCGGATCGGGTGTTCCAAAGGACATCCTCGTTTATAGCCGCGACGACGTCGAGTACTGGCGCGACTCCCTCAACCACGTTCTGGCGAGGGCGCTGCGGGAGGGGAAGGTACTTTATGAGCGACGTTAAATTGGACTAGGAACGCCGGAGGTATAAGATGACTAATGCTGACAAGAACGTCGAAATTAACTTGCCCCTCGAAAATCTTATTGACACCCTCTGCAAACTGCCTCCTGATACTCTGAGGGAAGTCAAACAAAGGATTGAAAAGCAACTTCAAGACCCTGATCGGTCTCAACAGCCGTTGGATGACCTCCATGAGGACGACTTGTGGGGTTTGGAAGGGAGTCGAGAAAGCGCCGATGGCGTGGAGGCTCCGGTCTCGATGGAGGAAGTTCTCAGAATTACATCTAAGTTCAAAGGGTCCATGGCAAAGATCGTGAGCGAAAAACGCTTGGAATAATCGAGATCAAGGCGTATCCTGAGCGAATCCTAGCACCAAAAAAAGCAACTTGCGCGTCAATCCCACTCCAGATGCAACTTAGCCCGCCTAATACGCCCGCGTCGTCCGCCCCAACTCCTCGGCCTCAATCCACTTCCGCAACACGGCACCAGAGCGCGCCAGCAGCTCTCGATAAGGCCGCTCCAATGTCTTGTTTTTTGGGTTTTTTCCCGACTGCCGTGGCACCGCGTTGAACCGCCCCCGCGCCTCGACGATGTTGCGGCTCGGATTGTGCACGGCGATCGTCAATACCCGTGCGCTGTAGCCCTCTGGATCGGCCACCTGCATGGACCATACCGACTTGCTGCCCCTCCGGCAGTTGGACACATAGGAGGCGACGCAGTGGTTCATCGCCCGGCCCTCCAGCGTGAGTTCTCTCTTGGAAGTCAGCTCGCAGATGGTCCAACGCAGCCCTTCCTCTTTGTCGTCCATCCACTCAAAGTTAGCTATGCTCGACGACTCCCAACTCCCACCGGGCTGGCGGTTATCGCGGGCTAGGCGCTCGTGCCATTCATCAACTTGGCGCAGGAGTTTGACTGCGCCGCGCCCCTTCATGGTGTAGTTGGGCTGCGGTGGCTCACCTTCCTCTGTGGGGACGAATTTTTGGTAATTGATGTAATCGACGATTGGTCCCACCATGTCCGGGTCGAGCATGGGGTTTTCGACGAGGAAGAATACGACTGTGCTCCAGAAGGATTCGTCGGCGAAATTGCGACCCAATTCCGTGGTTATTACGGCCTGAGCGAGTGCCTCGCTGCCCTCTTGACCCATCACTTGTGCCCAGCGCAGGGCCTCGGTCGCCGTCAGCTCGCTTGGGGCCTCGGCAAAGATGTGTGCCATGCGCTTGGAGAGCACCAATGGCAGGTCTGCTGTGCGGATGTTTTGCCCGCTGCCCACGTGGATGAACCACCCTTGCTGGCGTTGGGCTTCTGGCTCCCAGCCGCCGAACCACACCGAATCCAAGCAGGACGGCACGTCGTAGCGAGCCAATAGGAAGCGGACCAGCGCGGCGAATTGCCGACGGGAGTTGCGGCTGTCTGGCTTCCACTCGGACGGAGACTGCTGCCAAGCGCGGCTGTGTCGCGCCAACGCGCCGAGGGCCTCGACGAAGGTGTTACCCTCCACTCGCCCCAAGCGATGGAGAGCTGGCCGCGCGTCGAGCAGGTTGGACGCCCGTTTCTCTACGTGTAGCAGCAAATCCCGTAGCTGCGCCCGCTGGTCGCCGGCCAAGCCGACAAAGGCCCGATGGATCAGGCGCAAGACCTCGGTGCGCAGCTCTTCCTCGGCGATGGCCCCGTCCCAGAGCTGGTGGATGATGTCTTTGGTGCGTCGGCTGTGCTTGCGGCCCTTGTGCAGGGCTTGGGTGCTCTGGATTTGCTGGTGGAGCTTGAGTTCCTTGCTGCGCTGGGCGTCGCTTTTGTGGACGGCGTCGCCGAGCCCTTGTTGACGACACCACGTCTGGTAGGCGGCTACTCCGTCTAGCCCGAGTTGCGCGACGTGTTGGCGCAGGGCGTCTTCGGCTTGGGCGGCCTGTTGGTCGCGCTGGTGCGCGGCGCGCTCTTGCCGCCGCTCCTGCCAAGTCTTGCTCAGGGCCGCGCTAAATCCGTGCTGGCGGCACCAGACCTTGTAGGCTTCGATGGCCTCTAAGCCTAGCGATGCCATGTGTGCGCCCAACTCGGCATTGGCGCGCGCGGTGGCACCCCGGCGACGGCTCTTTTTGCGCTTGAGCTGTTTAGCCATTTTGCAAAATTCGCGCTAAGTGATCGGCGGGCGCATTCCCGCCGCTGAGGATGCCGACTACCTTTTTGCCGGTTAGAGACTCGCGGATTTTCAGGGCTGCGGCTAGTGATGCGGCTCCGGCTCCTTCGGCTACTAGCTTGGCCTCGCGCGCCAACAGGCCGATGGCCGCGTCGATCTCTTCGTCGGTGACGAGCTCGAAGCGATCGACGAGTTCCCACATCATGTGCGAGGTCATCGCAAAGGGCACGCGCGTGGCTAGCCCCTCGTGCCGCGTGGCCATGGGGGCCTCCACGTCGAGCCGCCGCTGCTGATAGGCCCGGTGGCAGACGGGAGCGCTCTCGCTTTGCACGCCGATGATCTCGACCGATGGGTTTAGGTGGCGGGCGACGAGCGAGATGCCGCAGATGCCGCTGCCGCCGCCGACGGGCACGATCAGTGCTTCCACGTCGGGCAGGGCGGCAAAAATCTCCAAGCCCATGGTGCCCACGCCGGTGATCAGCAACGGCTCGTTGGCCGAGTGCACGTAGCGGCAGCCCGTGCGGTGCGCTTCGCGCTCGACTTCTTCGCGCGCCTCATCGAAGTCGCGGCCAAAGAGGCGGACTTCGGCACCGAGGGCGCGCATGGCCGCGACTTTGGCCGGGTTGCTGGCGCGTTCCGGCCCGTAGATGGTCACTGGCGTGTCAAAGAGCTGGCCGGCGTACGCCAGCGACTGGCCGTGGTTGCCGGTACTCGCGCTGATGACGCCCCGCTGCCGCTCGGCCGGGGACAAACGCCCGATGAGGTTGACGCCGCCGCGCACCTTAAAGGCTCCCACGGGCTGCAAGTTCTCGCACTTGGCGTGGTATTCGCAGCCCAGCATTTGCGAGAGCTTATAGCAGTGGACGAGCGGCGTCGGCGCGAGATGTGCGCCGATAAACGCTGCGGCCTCTTCCACTGCCGCGAAAGTCGGTGTGTCCGTCATTGATTGCATCCTTAGAATATTCATCATTTGACGCGAGGGTTCAATCTCGCTATGGTCAACCGGCCCAATTCACCCGAATTGACTTTATAAAAAATGAACGCCGATGTCTGGGGGCTCGTGTTGGCGGCGGCCATCGGCCACGCCTTGTGGAATTTCGCTGCCTACAAGGTCTCTGGCAATGTGGCCGTGCTCTGGCTCTCCTTTGCCTCGGGCATCCTGTTCATAATGCCGCTGTGCGCTTATCTCTGGTGGCAGGGCACGCCGCTGATCCTGTCGTGGCCGGCCGGCCTCTGCTTGCTGGCTACGGGCATTTTTCACGGGCTGTACTTTGCGCTGCTGGCGCGGGCGTACGAGCACGGCGAAATTTCTACGGTGTACCCGATCGCGCGCGGTTCGGGCGTGGGGCTGACGGCCTTTGTGGCTTATCTCAGCTTGGGCGAGGATATTTCGCTGCTGGGCGCGGGCGGGATTGCCCTAGTTTTTGCGGGGATTCTTTGCGTTGGCGCTCCGGCCCTCAAGCTCCAGGCGCGGGGTTTACAACTGGCCTTGGGCGTGGGGCTGACGATTGTCTGTTATTCGCTGATCGACAAAGTAGGCGTGGGATACGTGCAACCGATTTACTACATCTGCGGCATGTGGATTATTGCTACCCTGATGCGCATGCCCTTTGTGGTGCGCCGATACGGCATGGAACTGCTGACGACGGCTCGCGACTTCTACGGGTATATCATCTTGATTGGCGCAGGCTCGCTGGCGACCTATCTGCTGATACTGTACGCCTATACCCAAGGGCCGGTCAGCTATATCATTGCCGCGCGCGAGTCGTCGGTGGTAATCGGCGCGCTGCTGGGCTTGATTTTCCTCAAAGAACAGCTCACGGCGGTTAAGACCATCGGCATCCTCGCCATTGCCGGAGGCTTGATACTGCTCAGAGCGAGTTGACATGGAACCGCGCATTTTCCCCATCCACCCGCCGTCTGCCGCTCTGTTCGGCAAAGTGCTGGCCGCATCTTTTGCTGTGACTACTGTTTTTTTTGGGGTGCTGACCCTAGCGCTCTACGCGGCTATTGACCCGGACGGCCCGGTCGCCCGCGTCGCCGCGCCCGTGGCCTTGGGCTCGTCGTACGTGCTGATGCTGTTCATCTTTTTCTCGGTCTTTATTTGGTTTTATTTGAGTGCTCGCCGCACGGATTTCGTCTTGATAGAGGGCCATTTGCTGATCCGGAACAGCGCCCATGGCAAGCACTTCACCTACGACGAGCTAAAGGTAGAAGAGGCCCGCGTCGTCGATTTGTCGGCTGAGCCCCAATACCGGCCCAAGGCCAAAATTTTTGCCATTAGCGCGTTCTTTTTTCGCGGAGGGGCGTTTTATCTGCACAGCGGGGAAAAGGCGCACGTTTTCTACACGGGTACGCCGTGCGCTGTGTATATTCCAACGCGCGGTTCCCATGCCCTCTTGCTCGGCCCGGTCGATCCAGCCGTTTTTTTGCACGCCTTGCGAGAAGTGACACACTAACACCTTTTGGAGGAGATTTTCATGGCGTATCACGTATATATTTCAAATTCGGGTAGCAACTTTTTTTCGCATTTCCTGATGGATGAAGACACTGGCGAGTTAGAGCCGCAGCCCAATATCGAGTTGGGGGACTCCCCGGGGGCAGTGACTGTGCGCCCGGATGGGACGCAGATGTTCGTGGCTTTGCGCTCGGCCCAAAAACTGGCTAGCTATGCGGTTGATGGAGAGCAGGGGACGCTGGCCAAGCTCGCGGAGACGAGCCTAGAAGAAGGCCCGCCCTATCTGTATTTGGACAACTCTGGTGCCTTTTTGCTATCGTCTTACTACGGGTCGGGTCAGGTCGGCGTGCACGGGGTGGCCGCGGACGGTGCGATCTCGGCCGAGCCGCTGCAGATGATCCCTACCGCAATACGCGCCCACAGCATCCAGACCGACCGCTCGAACCGCTTTGCCTTTGTGCCGCACACCAACCCGTCTAACGCGATATTTCAGTTTCGCTTTGACGAGCAAACCGGGCGGCTGACGCCCAACGACCCGCCGAAGATAGAACCGGCTACGCCCGAAGGGCCGCGCCACTTCGCCTTCCACCCGACCCGCGACCTTCTCTATTCGGTCAACGAAGACGGCAGCACGGTGTCGGCTCACCACTTCGACCCGGAGGCCGGGACGCTGTCGTCGTTTCAGGTTATCTCAACTTTGCCGGAGGGATTTAACGGCGAGGACAACACCACCGCGGAAATAAAGATCACGCCCGATGGTCAGTTTCTCTACGGGTCCAATCGCGGCCACGATTCCTTGGCCCTTTTCGCCATTGGCGACGATGGGCAACTGACGGCCAAAGGACGCTATCCCACTGAGGCGACGCCTCGTTTTTTTGAGTTAGATCCGAGCGGCCGCTTCGCCTATTCGGTCGGACAGGGATCGGGGCGGTTGACCTCGTATAGTATTGACGCAGCTACAGGTGAGATGACGCCCTTGAAGCAACACGAAGTAGGGGAGGGTCCGCTGTGGGTCACCTTTGTAAAACAGGGATAGATGCGCTTATTCGGCTTCTGGAGGGCCGAGCAATTCGTCTAGTTTGGCCTTGAGCTTCAGTTCGTCTCCGGGCCGATACCCTTGATGCTTGTACCACACCGTCCCGTCGGCCGCAATAATCAGGGTCGCTGGGACGCCTGCTAGGTGGAACTGCTTGAGCACCTCGTTGGTCTTGTCCAACAGAACCGGCAGTTTGAGTTTGTGGCGCTGCATAAAGGGCCGCACCTTGGGCAGGTTTCTCGGGCCATCGACGTTGATCGTCAGCACCTGGACGCCGCGCTTGGCGTATTTGTCGGCTAGGGCTTGGAGCTTGGGCAGGCTCTTGATACAGGGCTTGCACCAAGTCGCCCAGAAGTCGAAGACTACCGGCCCTTTTTTGAGTGCCTCCACCAGCGAAAAGGTCGAGCCGTCGAGGTTTTCCAACACGAGTTGCGGCGCCTTTTCGGCGCGAGCCGAGGCGACGAGTAGCAAGCAGGTTGCCAATGCGAAAATTGGTTTCATTGTGGGCCTCCGTTTTCCTCTATAAGGACCAAGCCATGCGCTCAGTTCCCGCATTTGTGCTGTTGCTGGCCGCTCCCCTCCAGGCCGAGTTGCGTCTTTCGGCCCTGACCGAAGGCCAAGTCGGCAATCTGCCCGGTGCGCAGCCCAGCGATTTGCGGACGGTCTATCATCAGTTCAGTCTCGACTATGCAATCGCCGATTTCCAGGTCGGGGTCCGCGGCGAGACTTTTGGCACTAGTGCAGCCAATCGCAATTACGGTCAGCTTCTCCAGCGCTCTGCTTCCTATCGCCGGAGTGGTTTTGAAGCCACGGTTGGCAATTTCTACGCCATCGTTGGCAGCGGCCTGCTCCTCCACGCCTTTGAGTTGCCCGGCGTCATCACCGAGGTGCGGGGCAGTCGTCGTCGCTACCAGATCGTGCGCGATCTCGACGGCGTTCAGGTGCGCTACCGCGCCAAGCGGGCCGAGGTGCTGCTGTTGCGCGGTGCGCCGATCAATAGTGCGCTGCCGCCCGGCTTGGAGGGGGTTGACCGCCGACCAGACGCGCTCCACGCTGGCTCGTTCCAGCTCAAGCCGCACCCGCACTTCGACGTTGGTGTTAGCGCCATCCGCTACCCAGCCGGCAGGCGGCAAGAAACAGGCGCGGCCTTCAATGCCCGCTGGCGGCTCGCACCGCTGCTGGCCCATCTTGGTCTCACCGGAGTGTATGCCGATCTTCAAGGTGAGTACGCTCAGCGCGATGTGGCGTTTGATCGCTTCTTTTCGCTCGATCGCAGTTTGGGGCGCGCTCTGTACCTGGCGACCACCTTGGCGTTTGGACCGTTGGGCTTGAGCTTGGAATACAAAGACTACGAGGACTTCGCCCTTGAGCACATCAACAATCCTCCGCCCCTGATCCGCGAGCACTCGGCCTATCTCCTCAACCGCATCACCCACGACTTGCTCGCCGATGACGAGCAGGGCTATCAAGCCGAACTGAGTTACGCCCTACCCAGTGGTCAGACCCTCACCGCCAATGCGACTCGCGCCACGCGCCGCCGCGATCTGGGTGCAGACGACGACAACGTCCTGCGCGAATTCTTTGTGGAGCTGGAATCGCCCTTGGGTCAACAAGCCGATGTGCAGCTTTTTGCCGACTTCAATCACAATCGGATTCTCCTCGACGACAAAAGCCGCCTTTTGGGCACGCACTGGGAGTGGTTTCCAGATGGGGCCTACACCTTCGAGTTCGACGCGCAATTTCAAGACGTCGATCGGCGGTTTGGCGATCTGGCACTTCCTTACACCAATCACTATTATGCCCTAGTGGTCCACCGCACCCCCGGCCTCTCTGCCGCCGTGCAGGTCCAGCGCACCTCCGACGAGTTGGAAACCGGGGCCGATCCCTCTGGCATCACGTGGTGGCGGGGCCTCAACATTGGTGCTGACCTTGGCGAGGCCCATCGCCTCAGTGTTTTCGCCGGCCAGCGCCGCTCGGGCCTAGCCTGCACAGCCGGCATCTGCTATGAGGTGCTAGGGTTCAAGGGCGTCGAAGTCCGGCTACTCAACCGCTTCTTCTGATCTCACCGCAGCAGCAGTAGCTTGCGGACTTCTGTGTATTCGCCGGCTCGCAACTGGTAGAGGTACACCCCGCTGGTCACTGCTTGTCCCGTTTGATCGCGACCGTCCCAGCGCACGGAAAACGTCCCGGCCGCGCTAGGCCCCTGTACAAGCACGGCCACTGGCTGGCCGAGCAGATTGTAAATTGTCAGCACGACTTGGCTCGGCTGTGGCAGGGCGAAGCGGATCACCGTATTGCTGTTGAACGGATTGGGCGCGTTCTGCTCTAGAGCGAATGCTTGGGGAACGGACGCCTGATCAGACGTCTCTATCGCCGTTTCGGCTGTTTCCTCCGTTTCGGCTGTTTCCTCCGTTTCGGCTGTTTCCTCCGTTTCGGCTGTTTCCTCCGTTTCGGCTGTTTCCTCCGTTTCGGCTGTTTCCTCCGTTTCGGCTGTTTCCTCCGTTTCCGTATCGAAGAGATCGAACATGTTGCCGAATTCGATTATTTCGCCTGTTTCTTCCGTTTGGCCTGTTTCGGCTGTTTCTTCCGTTTCGGCTATTTCTTCCGTTTCGGCTGTTTCTTCCGTTTCGGCTGTTTCTTCCGTTTGGCCTGTTTCGGCTGTTTCCTCCGTTTCCTCCTCTAGGGGAGGCAGATCATCCAGCGCTAGCAACACCTCGTCGCGGAGTTCATCTATGGGTATTAGGAAAGTGGTCCTGAAGCGGATGAGGCCCTCGTGGTCGACGATGGCAAAGGTCTGATAGGCCTGCCCATAATCGCTCGCCATCTGGCTGGCGTTCAGCAAGAGGGGCATGGTCACGCCCTTGCCCAAGCGCCAGCGGGTGTGCACCTGTTCAGCGGTGCCGTCCCACACATCCGCTCCTAGAGCGACAAAGGGCTCGTCGGCAAATTCCTGCCACAGTTCTTCAAATCTCTCGGCACGCGAGAGACAGGCCGGTCAGCTATAGCCCAAAAAGAAAATCAGCACGACTTGGCCCTCGAAGTCGCTCAGGGCGGCTTGACCGCCGTCGACTTGGTCTAAGAGGAAATCGGGAGCCGGATCACCCACTCGCGGCGGTTGGGCGTCGAGGGCCGAGGCCCCCATCACCGCTAACGTTGCCAAACTCACTAAAGACTTTCTCACAGTACACCTCCTTAGGTTTGCCGCACGAACTTCTGAATGCGGTGGTCGGTTTGCACTTCACCCACGTAGAGGTCGCCTTTTGAATCCATCCAGATGCCGTGGGGGCAGCCGAGGAATTCCCCTGGGGCATCGATGCGCTCGCCCGATCCCCACTGGGCGAGCCATTCGCCGTCGAGGTTGAGAATGCTCACCCGCTGGTCGAGTTCCGCGACGTAGACTGTATCGCCGTCGAGGAAGATCGTATCGGGATGGTGAAAGCCGCCCCATTCCTCTAGGTAATTGCCGTCGAGATCGAAGAATTGGATGCGGTTGTTGGCGCGATCGGCGACCATTAGCCGTCCGCGCTGGTCCACGCGCACGCAGTGGGGCAGGTCGAACTCTCCCGGGCCGGTGCCCGGACGGCCCCACGTCTTGATGAATTCGCCGCTGGGTGAATACTTGTGGATGCAGGTGTTGCCGTAGCCGTCGGACACGTAGATAAAGCCGTCGGCATCGAGCGCCAAGTCGGTAGGCAGTCGGAAGGGTTGGCCCTCCGCGCCTTCTTGGTCTGGCGTGCCCAAGGTCATCAGCAACTCGCCGTCGCGAGTGAACTGGCGCACGCAGTGGGTTTCGCGCTCGACGCACCAGATTTGGTCGCGCTCGTCGATAAAGATGCCGTGCGCGTCCTTTAGCACCTCTTCGCCCCACGAGGCGACGAAGCGTCCCTCGCTGTCGAAGACGACCATGGGACGCTCGCTGCGGCTGTACACATAGACCCGATCTGCGGAGTCGCAGGCCACGGCCGGAACCCAGCCGAAGCTCCAGCCCTCTGGCAACTCGAACCAATCCTGCTGCACTTCATAGGTGAATGCGCCGCTGCCTACTAAGGTCATGGGATGCTCCTCTTTACGATAGTATACGTACTTTTGCGTCGATAATTCATATTCCTCGCAACCTCTCTATCTCGTCGGCGGGCAAAAGTTGCGCTCCGGTCGCGGCGTTGGCGCGGGCTTGGGCCGCTGACTTGGCACCGGGAATGGCTACTGGCGCGGCTGGATGGGAAATGACGTACTGGAGGGCTTTTTCCACCATGGCTTCTCCGGGCGCGGCGACTTCGGCGAGGCGCTCGACTTGGGCTAGCTGGCCCTCGAATTTGGCGCGTTGTGGCTCGCCGGCGTTGAGGGGCTGCCGCACTTCGTCGGTAAAAACCGACTCCTTGGTATAGCGGCCAGACAAAAGCCCCTTGGCCAGCGGCCCTCTCACCAGTACGGCAATGCCGTGCTCTTGGCAATAGGGCAAAAGCTCGGCTTCGGCCTGGAGGTTGACCAGTGAATAGTCTATCTCCACCACGGAGCAGTCGCCCCGGGCGTTGAAGCGCTGGAGCACTTCTAAGCTGTCGGTCGAAATGCCAAAAGCCCGCAGTCGCCCTTCCTCGACGAGCGCGGCAAAGGCATCCAAGTAGATCGACGGATCGTCGATGTTGCCTTCGTGGCACAGCAGCACGTCGTGCCAGTCCGTGCGCAGCCGATGCAGGGAGGCGTGGGCGCACAGGCGAATCATATCGACCGTGGTTTTGGGCACGCCCTGCCCGGTGCGCGCTCCCCAATTGCCGATTTTGCTGACGACGAAAACTTGGTGCCGGATGCCGGCCAAGGCGTGTCCTAATCGCTCCTCAGACAGCCCGTTGGGCGTGCCGTAGGACTCGGCCGCGTCGAAGAGATTGACGCCGCAGTCAAAGGCCGTGCGCACCGTATCCCAAGCGGTGGCCTCGTCGATAGGCCCCCATTGGTTGCCGATGTTCCAAGTTCCCAAACCGATGGCCGAGACCTGCCAGTCCGTTCGGCCAAATGCTCTATACAACATGCGTTGTCTCCTTTCTGCGTTTCAAGGTAAGCGACCGCCTGCGCCGGTCAAGCGGTGTGCGTTGCCGGGGAGCGCGGAGGTGCCTACCTTAAAGTCATATGGAATACTTTGGTAAAGGGCTGTACCTAATTTTCTTCGCGCTAGTTTTCTGGTTCATTCACCGGGCCCAAGGTCGCGGCCTCGGCCGCCTCGTCGAGGACAACCATCAGGCCCACAAGCAGGTTCATCGCACGCTAGAGGAACACCCGGAGGGCGGTACTTGGCGGCAATACAAGCAGTGGATGGAGGACGCAAAATGAGTTTGGAAACTACCACTTTGGGCGCGGGTTGCTTCTGGTGCGTCGAAGCCGTGTACCAAGATCTGCGGGGCGTTGCCAGCGCGGTCTCTGGCTATATGGGCGGCGCGTTGGAGAATCCTACGTACGAGGCTGTTTGCAGTGGTCGGACGGGCCACGCTGAGGTCGTGCAACTGCAGTTTGATCCCGAGGTTATTAGCTTCGACGACGTGCTCTACATCTTCTGGCGCACGCACGACCCCACCACGCTCAATCGCCAAGGCGCGGACTCCGGCACCCAGTACCGCTCGGTGATTTTCTACCACAGTCCTGAGCAGCAAGCGGCGGCTGTCGCCTCCAAGGCCACTGCGGACGCGAGCGACCTGTGGGCCGATCCGATTGTGACTGAGATCGCGCCTGCCAGCGACTTTTGGCCGGCCGAGGATTACCACCAAAACTTCTACCGGCTCAATCCCAACCAGCCTTACTGCTCGATAGTCATTGATCCTAAGATGCAGGCGTTTCGCCAGAAGTTTGCCGAGCGCCTCCAGCCGACTGCCTAGGCGTCGTGTCCACTGCCATCAGCCGGCTGCACACCGAGGATTTTGAAGAGGCCCTCGACGTCCTCAACCTCGCCTTTGGCAAAGCGCCGCCCCGGGATTTTGAGGCCATTTTGCCGGTCTTGTATCGGCGCGGGGAAGGGGAGATGAGTTGGAACTTTGCCCTGCGCGAAAACGGCCGTATTCGCGCCATCGTTGGGATGTTTCCCCTTGCCTGTCAGTGGGGCGGTGCAACTCTGCGCGTGGCGGGTATCGGCGGCGTTTCCTGTCATCCGCACGCCCGCGGGCGGGGCTACATGCAGCAACTCATGGCCCATTGCGTCCAAGCCGCGCCCGCAGAGGGGTTTCACCTGTCTTGGCTGGGGGGACAGCGCCAGCGCTACGGCTATTTTGGCTACGAGAAGTGCGGTGTGTACTACCGGCTTACGCTGAGCCCAACCAATGTGCGCCACGTCCTAGGGTCAGTCGATTTTGGGATTGACTTCCTTCCGCTCACACGCGAGGATCGCACGCACCTGCAAGGCGTGATTGGCCTGCACGACGCCCAGCCGTTTCGCGGGGTGCGCGCCCCGCATCGCTTCTACAACCTGCTCCTGAGCTGGGGGCATCGGCCCTACGTGGCCCGCTCGCGCGATGGCCGCATGATCGGCTACCTCGTGGCCCAAGCCGACCGGACGTGCGTTACCGAACTGTTAGCTGTCAATGAGGGCGAGCCGGAATTGGACATAGCTGCTGCTTGGGTACAGCGCTATGGGAATACCAGCTTTGAGCTGCCGCCTTGGAGCCGCCTCTTGCCCAAGTTGGCCCGGCTCAGCGAAGGCGCGAGCGCATTGAGTTCGGGCAATTGGCAGATTTTTGATTGGGCGGCGACGCTGGACGCCTTGCTCAAGACGCGCGCCGCGCTAGTGCCCCTGATGGACGGCGCAGTCGTCGTGGAGATTGCGGGCTACGGACGGGTTGCGCTGGAGGTGCGGGGTGACGATGTGCAGTGCGTTCGCACGGAGGCGGCACCCGCGTTGCAGATGGACACGTTCACGGCTATGCGCTTGCTCTGCGGCCCCTTGCCGCCTTCGCTTGTGTTGCCCCTGCCTGCTGCGGCCGCTCCACTCGAACAGTGGTGTCCGCTGCCGCTTTTTTGGGGCCGCCAAGACGCGGTCTAATTCTGTAGTACGCGTTCGGCGAATAGTTCGAGAAAGCGCACCTGTTCCACGTCCATCGCACACGTTACGGGCCGCCCCAGCCGCTCTTGGTCGCTCGCCAAGGTGCGCTGGTCCACTACCACCTGACCGGCGGTCAGCTCGCCAGTCGTCTCCACGTTTACCCACAATTGCTGCGTGCGAAAGAGCTGCGGCCACAGGGCCGCGCCCAAGGCCACTGGATCGTGCACGTGCATGCCGGCGAATCCGTAGTGCGCGGACTCAAAGGCGATCACCGGCTCACACGCTGCACGACAAAACGCCGCGTACGGGCCTGTGCAAGCTTGCAAATCGGCCTGCTCTAGCCAAACCTGCTCGGTGGCGTCTAGCCCCACCAGCACCAGCGCGGCTTCGGACGCGAGGACTTGGCGCGCGGCGTGCGGGTCGGCGTAGAAATTGAACTCAGCCGTTGGTGTAATGTTACCCGGCACGCGCACGGCCCCGCCCATGATCACCACTTGACGCGCTTGTCGCAGTACGCCCGGCACCCGCGCTTCGGCCTGCGCCAAGTTGGTCAACGGCCCGGTGGCGACGAGGGACATCTCTCCGGGCCGCGCCTGCAAGGTGCTCAGCAGAAATTCTACCCCATCGCCCGCTGGCGAGGTACGCGCCTCGGGCAACTGGGCCGCGCCTAGACCGGTCGCGCCGTGTACGTCGTCTGCGGCGACCGGATCCCGCACCAAGGGCCGCTCTGCGCCGGCGTACACTGGAACGTCACTTCGCCCCGTCCATTGCAACAGACGTAAGGTGTTGTCAGTCGTTCGCGACAGCGGCACATTGCCAGCTACGGTAGAGACGCCCACCAACTCGACCTCGGGAGAGGACAGGGCCAAGAGCAGGGCGAGGGCGTCGTCAACGCCCGTATCGACGTCCATAATCAGGGGAGTTGCAGACAACGTCTACCCTGCGACTTGGGCACTGATGATCAAGTGCTCGACCCAGTCGTCCCCCGTGTTGGAAAGCTGGTGCTTGACCTTCGGTGGGATGTGTACCGCGTCGCCCTCACGCACGTCGTAGATCTCCCCGTCGATCTTCATCTGCCCTTGGCCGCTGAGGAAGTAGTACACCTGCTCGGTGGCTTCGTGCTCGTGGTAATCGCCATCCAGTCCTCCTTGCAGGCGATGCAGCGTTAGTCCGGAAAATCCTAGGAGCACTGCCTCGTTCTCGTCTAGCCCTTCGGCGCTTTGGGCGCGAAAAATCGACCAGATCAGTTTGGATTCATGCCCGACGACGGGTGTGACGTTGCGCCAATTGCGAATGACCATAATGTCCTCCTCGCGTTTTAGTCGCGTTGGTGAAATTTGTCGGTTTAACATATCAAACGGCAAGTTGTGGGCAAAGCGCACCCTGTTGCCAGCACGCCGTTTGGTTAGATTTATCCCCCAATATCCGTCCCCCCAACCGAGGGAGTAAATATTTATGACTACCGCCTCCATCGACATAGCCCCCCTGCCGCAAGCTACCTTTGGCAAGACCGGCGAACACGTCCCCTTGCTCGGCTTGGGCACGGCCCCCGGAGGCTTTGGCCTAGCAGACGCGGATGCCATCGCGCTTTTTGAACGGGCCATTGACCTCGGCGTTACCTACATCGACACAGCTCCCGGCTACGACCGCGCCCAGAGCCAGCTCGCGCAGATCGTTCCCCATTGCCGAAGCGAGTTGTTCTTGGTCAGCAAGGCTCACACGGCCCACTACCAAGAGGCGCTCGATATTGTCGAAAAGAATTTGGACGCCTTGGGTACCGACCACTTGGACCTGATGTACGTCCACTCGATGGGACACTTAGACGTAGAACAAGTGCTGGCCAAAGACGGTGCTCTCGCCGGCTTGCGCGAAGCGCAGCGGCGCGGTTGGACTCGTTATATCGGCATCACTGCTCATCACGCGCCTTGGAAATCCGCCAAGGTCTTGCGCGAGGTTGAGATCGACGCCTGCATGTTTGCCCTCAGCTTTGTCGACTGTCACATCTACAACTTTGAGGAGGTGGTCCTGCCCTTGGCTCGCGCCCAGAACGCCGCTGTCGCTGCGATGAAGGTGTATGGCGGGGCCATCGACATGGAGTACGAAACGCCGCGGCCCTCGGAACTGACCAACAGCGGCTTTGGCGATCACGAGCGGGCGCTGCGCTATGCTTTGGGATTGCCGGGGGTGAGTCTGGCGGTCATAGGAGTTTATAACGAAGAGGAATTGGTGCAGAACATCGAATGGGTGCGGCGTTACGCGCCGTTGGATGCTGGCGAACAGCAGACACTGCTAGCGCAGGGGCGGGATATAGCCCGTCAATGGGGGCCGCATTACGGGTCGGTGGAGTGAGCTGATACAAAATATTAATGGGGGAATTTATGAAAATCACCAATATCAAATCCTTTGTTGGATCGAGCGGCTACTTTTTTGTAAAGGTAGAAACCGATGCGGGCATCTACGGTCTCGGTGAAGGGGGAGTGAGACGGCGTTCCCTCGCCTTGGCCGAAGTCATTCGCTCTTTTGAACCGTTTCTCATCGGTGCCGACCCGTTCCAAATCGAACATCTGTGGCAAGTGATGTTTCGCGGTGGTTTCTTCCCCGGCGGTGTAGTTCAATCCGCCGCCGTCAGTGCCGTAGATATCGCACTTTGGGACATCAAAGGGAAAGCGCTCAATGTTCCTGTGTACGAACTTTTAGGTGGACGTACGCGAGACAAGGTCGTCTGCTATCCGCACAATGGCGGCGGTACGATTGATGCCCTTGTTGAGAGTTGTCGGCAAACTCATGCAGCCGGTTGGAAGTTCGTCCGCTGGGGCTTGGCCGATGGGGCAGACAAAGGGACGTTTGAACCCAGACGCGCTATCCAGCACGGTGTTGAGCAAGTGGGGGCCGTGCGCAGTGCATTGGGCGACCAAGTCGAAATATTAGTTGACGTACACACCCGTCTCGACCCGGCGGATAGCCTCGATTTCTGCAACCGGGTTGCCCCCTACAATCCGTTTTTCATTGAAGATCCGCTGCGCAGTGAAAACCCAGCCAGTCTCAGGCGGCTGCGCCAACAGACCTCCGTTCCGCTTGCTGTCGGAGAACAATTCGATAGCAAGTGGACCTTCAGAGAAGTCATTGAGGAGGATTTGATGGATTACTGCCGCGTTGACGTGTGCATTGCCGGTGGATTGACCGAGGCGCGTAAAATTGCCGGGTGGTGCGAAACGCATTACATCCATCTGGCACCGCACAATCCGCTCGGTCCGGTTTCCACTGCGGCCTGTTTGCATTTGTGTTTGGCATCTTCACTCGTCGGGGTCCAAGAACTCCCGCGCGCGCCGATGTCTTCACTCACCGATGAGTTTCCGGTGCAGGTGCCGTTTGAATCTGGTTACCTCTTGCCTCCCGAAGCTCCTGGTCTCGGTATTGAATTCAACGAGGCCGCGCTCGACACAGTGTCAACACAGAACTATGGACCACCCACCGGCTATCTGCGCGATGATGGGTCCTATACTAATTGGTAGGGAGGGGCTACGGGACGGTAGAGTGAACCTTATCGGTTGTTCAAACTGTTAAAGCTCTACAGCTCGGCGAAATCCAATCTGAGCCGAAACCCCAAGGCCGATACAATGCCATTAGATTGTCTATCTTCGGCTTACTGCGACTTGAATGCACGCGGTAAAGATGTTAGCGGTTGAGACCAGAGCGCTCTGCCAATGCACCAACGCCCCCTTGTGCTTGGGCGACATCGCGCAGGGCCAATAGTAGCCCATCGATCTCGCCGCTTGCTTCACATTCATCCAGCGCGACTTCCAAGTAGGCCCGAGCTTCTTCGGGGTCTTTGAGCGCCTTTAGCAGCCCTTCGTCATAGCTGACCGTATGTTTCAAAAGTTCCTTACCTGCTCGCGTAGCGCTTCCGCCGCATAGTGCAGCCCTTCGCGGATATCTTCCGGTTCGAGGTCGGGATAGGCTTGGAGGATTTCCTGCTGCCTCATGTCTTCGGCGACCATCCCCACAATGGTCGCCACCGGGATACGCATCCCCCGAATGCAGGGAGTGCCCTCATTTGAGCTGGGTTTACTGTAATGCGTCTATATCTTATAAAATAACGTTAGCTACAAACAGAACACGTAGGTCCCGTCGAAGTTCAGCGTAAAGACGCCCTGACATAGCACATCGCGTCCCAGCAATATTTGGAAGGCAGTCGGCATAGCCTGAACAAACTCCAGCACTTGCAGACTGGGCAGCACAATGGGAGGGCTAAACGGCAGCACCAAATCCACGATATACTGATTGACCGGCTCGGCCCCAGTAGCCGACACCATAGGCTGCTTACCGATGGGCTGTACGCCTATAGCATCAGCCACCGAAGCGGCTATGCACGTACTACTCGCTCCGGTATCAATCAGGGCCGGAAACGGCCGACTCTGTCCTTGTGCTGCCGTGCCGGGAGCGGCTATCCCCAAATTTACCACCGGCCCCCAAGCGGGCTTGTACTCCCCACTAAAGCACGGCATGAGAGTAAAAGCCTAAATCAATTGGCCCTTGTATCACTTCTTGGATGGAAAAGCAATGATCCGGCTTAAACAGGGCCTGCCCAGCCACAAAGGCATCTCGGGCCGTGTCGAAGAACTCGACAATTTCGCCATCGTGCATCAGGGCGAATTTGCCTCCGTGCGTCGGCATCAACTCGGGCAGTTGCTTCATAAAGGCTTCGTAGTTGCGATTCACCTCGGATTGCTGGTTAGATATTCTGGACATAAGGGCCTCCTTCTTCTTAGCTGAACTTTGGCCATTTTGAGCGCATAAAATAGGCGGCGATCTAGGCCGAGATATACTGTTGGAGTCAACACTTCAAGTCTCTTCTCAGAGGTAGTCATCCATGGAGATATAATACTGCTTATGAGCGCGTTTGCCCACTACCCAATCCTTAGCTGCTCTAGCGCCGACGGCGTGCTCCTTTGCGCCCCCTTTGCTGGTAGAGCAGTCCAGCGACGATGAGCACAAGGCCCGCTAGGGTCGCCCAGCGAATTGCCTCTCCCAGTGCGAAGTGAATCAGCACCAAGGAGCAGAACGGGGAAATGAAGATCAGGTTGCCGACCTTGGAGGTATTTTCCGCGTAGCGCAGTGCCCACTGCCACAGGACATACGTGATCCCCATCTCGAAGAAGCCGATGTACGCCGCCCCCAACAAACCCGGCCAAGCAGGTGCCCGCCACTGTCCCATCAGCAGGACACAGCCGAACGCCAGCGGCAGCGACAGAGCGAAATTGAGGAAGAGCCGCACTACGGGATCGCGCTTGTCGCGGGTGTTGTAGATCCAATAGAAGGCCCATACCACGGTGCTGCCCAGTGCCAAGGCCACCCCGAACGGATCGGAAAAGCGCAAGGTCCAGATTTCGCCGCGCGTGGAGATGACCAGCACGCCGGCGTAACAGATCAGACCCGCGGCCAGATCGCGCCGACCGATTCGCTGACCCAAGAGCGGGATGGAGAGCCAAGTCAAGGTGAGCGCCCAAGTGTAATTGAGCGCCTGCGCTTCTTGGGCGGGCAGAAGCTGATAGGCTTTGAAGAGGATCAGATAATAGAGCAGGGGATTTAACGCTCCCAGCGTCAGGGAGCGGGCGTAGTCAGTCGGCTGGCTTCTGAGTACCTGTCCTACCTTTCCCTGCGCGATGACTAGCACTCCCAGCGCTCCTGTCGAGGCGCAACTGGCCCAGAACAGCAACTCAGCGTAGTCCATATAGCGGAGCGTGAGCTTGAACGCCGACGCCACGGTGGACCACAGCAACACTGCGGCCAACCCGCAGAGATAAGCTCTTTTCTGGTCGGCAATCGCCACTGTGTACTCCGCTAAAACTGCGTAACCTGCTTGGGGCCAATGTCCACGGCTTGGGCCAGCGCGTCGAAGTTTTGTTTTAGCAGCGCGAAGCGCACCTCTGCGTAGGCTGGATCATCCCAGCGGTTGTCGAACTCGCCTGGATCTTCCTCCAAGTCGAATAGCTCGCCTTGGGCGCGGTCGTGGTAGCAGACCAGCTTGTAGCGCTGGTCGCGGATCATCGTACCGTAGGTGCCTTGGAGATGCTCCCGGCCCGGTGCGTCCGGGTTTAGGGCGCGGTAGTACTCGCTGCGGACGTACCCGCGGTGCGTCTGAGATTGGCCGGTCAGCAGCGGCCACAGGGAGCGTCCTTGCATTCTTTTGGGTGCGGGGACTTCGGCTAGTTCCAGCAAGGTCGGGGCAATGTCCATCAACTCGACTAGCGCATCGCAGACGCGTCCCTCCTGTACGCGTCCCGGCCAAGAGCAAATCAATGGCACTCGCACCAAGCACTCGTAAAACCGGCATCCCTTGCCCACGAGCTGGTGATCGCCCAACAACTCGCCGTGGTCCGAAGTGAAAATCACTAGGGTATTCTCGCGCTGGCCGCTTTCTTCTAGAGCTTGAAGCATGCGTCCCACATTGTCGTCGATCAATTCGATCATCGCGTAGTACGCTGCCATGACTTCCTTGGCCTTATCTAGGTCGATGGACGCGGCTCCGTCCACTGGCCCGAGTTGCGCATGGGCTTGGGGATCTTTTTCGCTCCACAGCGGATCGGGCAGGGCCGCTGGGTCGTAGCGATCCAAATACGTTTGCGGCGGGTCGAAGGGCGAATGTGGGTCGAACATGTTGACGCTCATCAGCCAAGGCGTGGTGCGCTCCTCGCGCATAAACTCAATTGCCTTGTCTGCACACCAAGTGGTCTGGTGTAGTTCGGGCGGCATCTGGGCTGGATCCTCGCGCAGCTCGGCTAAGGTGCGGCCTTGGGCGCGGACCCAATCGGCGTACGCGTGGCCTTCGGGCCACTGGTCGCGCGAGTCGTGGCTCCAGTGGAAAACGCGATAGCCGTCGTCGCCGCGCGGCTCGATCCGGCCGTGCGCACCGGCTAAGTGCAGCTTGCCGGCTAGTCCGCAGTCGTAGGACGCTCCGTCGGCCAGCAGCTTGGTGACTAGTGGGGCTGCGCCGGCCCAGTGGGCATTGCCATTGGTGCAGCCGTGGACGCTGCTCGGATACATGCCAGTGAGGAAGCTGGCGCGACTCGGGGTGCAGATCGGGCTTTGGCAGAAGGCGTGGGTGAACGCGGTGCCTTCGCCGACGAGGCGGTCGATGTTCGGCGTACGGATGTGCTCGTTGCCCAGCGCGCGAATCGTATCGTAGCGCTGCTGATCGGTGCAAATCCAGAGAATGTTCGGACGCATGGTGCTGTCTCCATCCTGTTTAGGCGTGGTTCCGTATATTTACCCTAATATGTCCAATGCTATCAATGCCCTCGTTCTCACCCTCGCTCTCGCCGGATTGACTGTGGCCGACGATACGGAGGTCCGCGGCATCACCATCTCCACGCACGGCATTGGCCGCGACTGGGGCACTGACGCCATTGTGCCGACCATGGAGGACATTCGCGCTGTCGGTGCCAACTGGGTGGCGATTCACCCTTACGCCAGCATCCGCGCCGATGGCGGACTTCGATGGTCGGCCATCGATCCGACCGACCCGCCCGCCCATATCGTCCGTCCCATCCGCGAGGCCCATCGCCTGGGATTGCGCATCTACATCAAGCCCCATATCGCCTATTGGCGCTCGCCCTTCTCTTGGCGGGGCGAGATCGCCTTTACCCGCGCCGAGGATTGGCAGCGGTTCTGGCGGGATTATCGGGAGTGGATCGCGCTGTTGGCCACCATCTGTCGGGAGGCCGATGGCTTCGTCGTCGGCACGGAGCTCGACCGCATGCTGGCCTTTGAGGAAGAATGGCGCGCGCTCATCGCCGAAGTACGCCAGCGCACTGACGCGCCCCTGACCTACGCGGCCAATTGGACTGACTACCGCCAAGTGCCTTTCTGGGATGCCCTCGATGTCATCGGCATTCAGGCTTATTTCCCCCTCACTGAGGATTCCGATTACGACGAGGAGGATATCCGTGTTGGCTGGGCGGAACGCATGGGGGAACTGCGGGCTTTTGGCGAGCTACACAACCGCAATATCCTCTTCACTGAGTTGGGCTACAACCAGTCGCACCAAGCGCCGCTCGCGCCGTGGGCATATCCGGTGGATGGCGAGGACGCGCTCCCCGTGCAGGTGGCTTGTATGCGCGCCGCGCTTGACGCCATCGCCGCTGAGCCGCGCGTGGTTGGTGCCTTGCTGTGGAAGTGGTTCCCACAGCCGCGCCCGGTCGGTCGCAACTTCCAGCTAGCGATCCCGCCGATCAAGCGCGTGCTTGCCGAGGCATGGCTCAGCCCGCAATAAGCCCGGTCCCGCGCAGCAAGGTTTCCTGTACGAGGAGTTCGTGGTCGAGCGAGCGGTCTGGCCCGTGTTCGCCTTTGAGCACTCTTATAAGGGACGCCAATTCGAGTTCGTAGAGCCCTTGCCGCGAAATTCCTTCGAAAGGCACCATCTGCTCGCCCTGCGTATAGCCGTCGGCGGCTTCGGTCAGACAGAGCCGGATGGTATGGCCCGGTTCAAAAGGCTCTAGCAGAATCGCGCTGCCGCGATCGCCATAGACCTCAAAGCGCCGTGCCATTGGCTGCGGCTCCATCGCCGCAATATCGACCCAAGCCATGGCCCGCTCGTACTCAAAGACACCGAGCGTGTTGTCCTGAAACGCGGGCACGATGCCGGTATCGTTGCGCAGAAAGGTCGTCACCCTCTCTGGTCGCCCCAGAATCCACACCACTTGGTCGAGCATGTGCCCGGCTAGATCGTAGAAGATGCCGCCGTGGTGCCCAGCGGCGATTACTTCGCGCCCGGCCTCGGTGATGTTGGTGGACATGTGGGTGCGCACTGAATAGACATTGCCCAAAAACCCCGACCGCGCCCACTCCGCGATCTGGCTGAAGCCGGGATGGTAGCGCAGCATAAAGCCCATTTGCACTTGTAGGTTGGCGGCCCGCGCCTCTGCGACGACTCGCTGCCACTGCGCCCAATCGTCTCCGGCTGGCTTGTCGTACCACACGTGCTTACCGGCTTGGACGATGCGCTCGGTCTGGTCCAAGCTCTCGTCGTTGCGGCCCTCAGATGCGACGGCGACAATGGAGCTATCGCCGAGCAGCTCTTCTTCGCTGTCCAAGAAGCGGACCTGCCGATAGAGTTCGTCGTCTGCGACTTGCTGGCGGCGCTCGGCGTCGGGTTCGTACAGGCCGACGACTTCGACCTCGGGATTGTCGAGCATTGCCTTGAGTTTGCCAGCGGCGTGGCCGTGCTTGGTGCCGTACTGCGCCATGCGGATCATGGGGTCTCCTCGTTGTAAAGGTGGAATCAAAACCTGATCAAACGTTGAAAATTGTCGTAAGATACTGTTCTTACAAGAGATTTTAACATCCGAGACATCGGCAGTGCGCCCAAAATCAAAACCCGATCAAACGTTGGCCTCTTACGCCCAAAACGGCACGTAGCAGGCGTGTGCCCAAGCCGCCCGCGAGAATCAGGGCCTTCGTAATATGCACTTACTTTTAAATAAACAAACTATTGTTTTTTAAGGATATTCGCCTTCGTTGAGCGGTGGGATGCACGTTGCAATTAAATAAAATTTCAGGCCCAGAAAGGCGAGTAGCGGGCATATTTTCTCGACTTGCCATTGCTCCCATACTCCTTTCCTCGCAGATTCCCATCCGACGCATCAGATCCGCCAAGCGTTCGTTGCGGGTTTCATATCCGTCGATAAAGCGCTCCACAGGCACCATCGGCTCACCTGGGCTCGAAATCTCAATCCGATTGCAGTAGATCTCCACCATCACCGAGGCACCGCCAATAGTAAAGTCCTGATGGATCAGCGCATTGGCTACGAGTTCGCGGATGGCGATCTCTGGTACGAGTGTTGCCTCGCGGCGCAACGCGTTTTCAATGACTTCATTCTGTGGCATCTGCTGCATGATGAAGCGAATCAAGCCTTGGAAACCAACAGCGTATCCTTTCACGTCTGTGTGGTCGAGCCGCGTTTTGAGCTTGGACATGCCTGGATAGACGACCACTCGCGCCGCCTTGCGTCTTACATCCGGGAAATCCTCCAGATTCTCGGCGAGCAGCAGGGCACCGAGGCGGCGGATAGAGTATGCCGCCGTTTCTCTATCGACTATCCGCTCACTCACCAGTCGTTCAACGACCGCTTGAGGGTCCGTGGGGTAAAGCAGGTTGAGTAGCTTGAAGTACGTCTTGGTATCGAGCAGTTCCACTACTTGCTGTGCATTCAGGTTGGTCGTCGCTGGTTCATCGAGCCAATCGGGTGTACCTTCGGCAAAAATTCGCCGCAACTGGTCCTCGCTCATTGGCACGAGCGATGCGCCCGACCGCATCAAGTATCTACCATCGAGATGGTAAGCCGTACCGCGTGGACGGGACGGCACCTCTAATACGAGCACTCGGCCTCCGGGGTGCTTCACTTCCTCAATATTGACGCGGAAGCCGATGGCCTGAAATAGCTTGTCGGCGGTCTTAACAGTATCGCGAAAGGCTCTTGTGCCAGTGACCTTGCGAGGAGGGGTATCCGCGATGCCAAGCAATAGATGGCCGCCGCCTTCGTTGGCGAGGGCCACACAGTACTCGCTGGCCTTTTTGGTGTCGTACTGTTCCCGTGCTTCCTTGAACTCCAGGCGCTGGTGCTCTGTGGGGGCTTTTAGCCAGTGGTCTATTTGTTCAAGCAGAGTCATCAATCAAGTACTCCTGATTGGGATATCCGTGCGGAAAGGTGGAATCAAAACCCGATCAAACGTTGGCCTCTCACGCCCAAAACATTGGTGAATCGGTTTGGGACGGGATTTGATTAGGAGGCTTATACGTCTTGGTCAGTGAGGCGACTTACGATACTTTGGCTTTCAAGGGAAACCTTTCCGGGTGCTCGATGGATTCTATGCTCAGATCTACATCCAAATCCGGCCAATAGAAGTGCCCAGGCGTCGGCTGCTCAACTCGGAGGATGTTCCCAATCGGAACCTCTTTGAACCAAGGGAAATCCTCATAAGACAGAAAGAGTTCCCGCTCACCGACGAGAAGCCATATCCCATGAGTCGATATATTGGTTACTTCAACCTCCGAAGCGATCTTGCCAAGCTGTTCTGAGTTCATCATCAGCGGCCCATCCACCCTCCATCGACGATCACAGTTGTCCCATGCACATAGTCGGCTGCTGGCGACGACAGCCAAACTACTGCGCCTTTTAAGTCGTCCGACGTGCCCCACCGGCCGGCTGGAATTCTCACTAGTAGTTGCTCGTTGCGCACGGGGTCGTCGCGCAGGGCTTGATTGTTGTCGGTGGCGATGTATCCGGGGGCAATGGCGTTGACGTTGACTCCGCGACCGGCCCACTCGTTGGCCAGCGCCATGGTCAACTGCCCGATCCCGCCCTTGGCTGCGGCATAGCCCGGCACGGTGATTCCGCCTTGGAAGGTCAGCACTGAAGCGGTGAAGACGATCTTGCCCCGGCCTCGGGAGAGCATCTGCTTGCCGAATTCCCGCGCCAGTACGAACTGCGCGTTTAAGTTGACCTCGATGACGTGGTCCCAGTCTTCGTCACCATGTTCCTCAGCCAGAGCGCGCCGAATCGTACCGGCGTTGTTGATGAGGATGTCGATTGGGCCGACCTCGGCGTTGACCTGCTCGACGAAGGCGTGAACCGCTTCCCGGTCGCTGAAATCGCAGGCGTATCCTGTGAAGCGCTTGCCGCGCTCGGCAATGTCTTGGCCGATCTCAGAGTCTGCTTCCAGCGAGGCGCTGACACCGACGATATCCGCGCCCGCCTCGGCCAATGCTTGCGCAAACCCGCGCCCGATGCCTCGGCGGCACCCGGTGACCAGCGCCGTCTGGCCGTCGAGCTTAAAAAGATCCAAGATGCTCATTTGATATTATTCCCCTTGGGTATCGATTAAAATTTTGACCGCGTCCGTGCCCGCTGTCAGCCGGGCAAAGGCGTCGGGCAGCGCGTCTAAGGGAAGGCGCTCGGTAATCAGTTCGTTGAGCGGCAGCGCGCCGCTGGCCGCTAGTTCGATGGCGCGGTCGTAGTCTTCGGGTTCGTACACGCGCACGCCGCACATTTTTAGCTCGCGCCAGAAGAACTGAAAAAGATCGACTTTGGGCGCGTCAGCGAAAATCGCCACTACCACGATCCGCCCTCGGACTTTGGCGAGCTTAGTCATCACCTCGGCCCCGGCTTGTGAGCCGGAGACCTCGAAGACCGCGTCGGCTCCCGCGCCTTCGGTCCAGGCTTCGACGTAGGAGACCAAGTCCTCCTCCAGCGGATGGACGGTTTCCAGTCCCAGCGCGTGCGCCGCTTGCAGCCGAAAGGCATTGACCTCGGCCACTCGCACCTCGGCTCCCGCGTGCTGAGCCACCAGCGCATTGAGCAAGCCGATCGGGCCGCCGCCGATCACCACTACCTTCTCGCCCGGCACCACCTCGCCCAAGCGCACATCGTGGCAGGCAACTGCTAGCGGCTCGACTAGGGCACCCAGCGTCATTGGCATGTCGTCCGGTAGGCGGTGCAGTGTATGGGCTGGCACTGTCCACGACCCCTGAAAGGCTCCCGGACTGTCGATGCCGATGAAGTTTAGGTTTTGGCAGATATGGCCATTGCCGGCGTTGCAGGCCGCGCACGCGCCGCAAGCCTCTAAGGGGCGCACTACGACCGGATCGCCCACGGTCCAGCCTTTGACATCGGCCCCGACCTCTGCGACCCACCCCGACATCTCGTGCCCAATGACTTGGGGCATGTCGATGCGGCGGTCCTGATGGCCTAGGTAAATGTGGATGTCCGTGCCGCACACCCCGCAATAGGCCACCTCGATCCGCACCTGATCTGCGCTAGGGGATTGCACTCGGCACTCGCCGATTTCGACGGTGCGGTCGCCGCAGTAATAAGCTGCCTTCATCGCAGATGCCAGTCCGCGTCTTCGAGTGCCTCGTAGATGACGCCGCCCTCTACCTGCGCGGGCATGGGGATGCCGAGTAAGTAGCACAGCGTCGGCGCGACGTCCACCGCCCGCACCTGCCGACTGAGCGCCAGCCCTTGCTTTACGCCGGCACCGGCCAGCACGAACGTACAGTGCTGGCCGCCGATGCCGAGGGTGGCCGAGGGAAGCTGCTTGCCGTGCGCGCCGTCGTATTCGGCTCGCAGGGCGTAGACCACGTCGCCGACGAGCTCGCCCTCCAGATTGACCATCTCCGCGTCTTCCCGCGTCAGCGCGAGGGAGAAAGGGCAGCGCCCGGTCTGCGGATGGCGATAGGCGTGGAGGGCTTCGATGAGGTCGAATCGCGTCTGCTCGTAGTCGCTGGGATCGACGATCCCCGTAGGCTCGCGTCCCTTGAGATTGACGAAGATGTGCACTAGCCCCACGTTGGCCGCCCGCGTCCGCTGCCAGTCGATCTGTTTTTTCTCCGCGTCTGCATAGACCAAAAAGCCGGCCTGTTCCAGCACCTCGGCTATATCGACCGGGCGGTGCTGGTTGGGGGTGCCGCCGTGATCGGCGACGACCGCGACGACAGTGTCGTCATCGGCTAGCTCAACGACGCGACCGATCATGCGGTCGATGGAGGCGTAGGTCTCGGCAACGCCCGCTTGGCAGCGTGCTAGGGTGTGCGGGTCGGCTCCGCTGCACTCGTCGGCCTGTGACAAGAAGAAGTGGCTGGTGTAATCCGAGGCGTGGGTTTCGATGAACAGCACGTCCCAGTCGTTGCTCTCCGTTAGGTAAGCAGCGACCTCGGCCAACCGCTGGTGGTGGAAATCCAACAGCTCGAAATAGGTCGCGTCATCAACTACGCCCAAAGCGTCGCGTGCTGGATTCTGCAGGAAATTGCCGACGTTTTCGTCGATCTGCTGCGCCACTTCCTCCGGCTGCGTGTAGCCGCTCGCCGGCCAGACCTGCGGCACAAAAAGCTCGAAGATATCGCCTGCTGCGCTCAGGCTGACGAGCTTCATGCGCACGTAGCCGTCAAGCGCTTGGCCGTCGATCTCAAAGCTGTCTTTCCACCATTCGGTCCATTGGCCCACGGCCAGCTCGGCGACTCGGTCACTCGCATTGCGGCTGCGGCAAATGAGCAGTCGGTCGTAGCCCTTGTCGGCCGAGGCATATATCAGGCCGTAGAAATGCTTCGGCGGCCCCCCTCGACCTTGTCGGCGCATATCTGCCCGCCCGCGTTTGAGCGGTTCGATGACCAGCGCCACTTCTTTGGGTGGGAGCTCGGAGTCTGGCGCGTCTTGCCATCCTTCCGCCGGGACGATCTCCACTGGATCGATGTTGCGCACCTTTTGCAAGGCGCTCGGGTCCAACGTCTCGGGATCGCGCGGCCCGCCGATTGGCCGGGGCGTCCAGCCGCCGCCGACAAAGAGATGATAGCCGGTGATCTGATGCACGTTGGACACGCCCGGGCCGGTGCCTTCGACTTGGATGCCGGTTTGCACGGTCGGCGGCCAAGACATTTCCCACTTGACCAAGATTGGCTTTTTGCCAGCCCGCTCGACCGTGTTCCACATGTACTCGGCCTGCGAAAGCTCGGTGTTGATGCCCCATACGGTCTCGTCGAGACGTCCACCTAACTTGCGGATATTGAAGTCCATGACTTGATGGGTCCCCGCCCAAGCCCCGGTCGAAGTGGCCGTCCAGCCGGGTGGCGTCAGGGTTGGAAAGACGCCGATCATGGGCCGCTTGACGCCCTGCGCCATGAGTTGACCCAAGTGGGGCATGTGACCTTGATCCACCATGTGTTGCACCAACTCCATGGCGGCCCCGTCCATGCCGATAACGATGGCTTTTTGTGCCGGACTCTGCATGTAATTCTCCTGTGTTAGATTCCCAAGCGTTCGTACTGCTCTGGCGGAGCTTCGCACGCTTCCATTTGCGCGCGCAACAGCTCCTGCATTCGCTGCTCCAAGGTTGGGTTGGAGAGCGGGGTTTCTTGGCGCGGGTCTTGCTCCAAGTCGAAGAGCAGAGTCCCGTACTCGTGCTGCTTGCTGCGGGTGTGTCCTTGCGTCCGCAGCAGCCGACAGCCCTTGCTAAAACCAAACGGCTCGGCTAGCTCCATGTCGGCGAATTCATCGACTGAGAAGGGGTCGCGCATGTGCGTGGGCATGAGCGTGTAGTTGTATAGGGGCTGGTTGTCGGGCCGGGTGGGCGCGCGCATGTACACGTAGCGGCCGTCGGTGACGTTGACCTGTCCGCCGTGGTTGCCGAAAATTGCGGCCTCGCGCACGGGGGCGTCGCTCGCGCAGACCTCGCGCAGGCTCTGGCCCAGCATGTCCGCGGTCGGCTCCATCTCAAAGAGGTCCAGCAAGGTCGGTCCCAAGTCGATCGACGGCTGTACCAAGCTCTGTCGCCGCTGGCCTGCTTGTCCGCAGCGGGGATCCCAGACAAAGAACGGCGTGTTGGACAACTCGCGGTACCAAGGCATTTGTATCTTGGCCCACAGGTCGTGCTCGCTGAGCAGGAAGCCGTGGTCGGTCCACACGATGAGCATGGTGTCGTCCCACAACTCCAGCCGGTCCATCTCGTCGAGGATGTCGCCGAGGCGGGCGTCGCACATACTCAGCAGCGATGCGTAGTGGCCCCGGCATTGATCGACGAGTGCTTGCTCTTCGGTCACCGGGCCGTAGGTCGGCCAGTCGAACAGCAGGGACGAGCGGTTCTTAAAAAGCTCGGGGTAGAGGTCTTGGTATTGGCGCTGGGTAAAAAACGGCTCGTGCGGGTCAAAGGTCTCGATCTGCAAAAACCAGTTGTCTTCTGCGTGGTTGCGGCGGATGAACTCGACGCCGGACTTGAAGGTCTGGGATTGGGGTTGGTCTTCTTCGCGGCGCATGTATTGTCGGTTGACGTGGTCTTGGCGATGCCACATGCTGCGGCCTGCATTGCTCGCGTGCGCCTCTACGGGCGGCGGGTCGGCTACTTGTCCGATCCACGGATCGCCCTCTTGGCCGCGGAAGAACTGCCAAGTGTTGTACTGAGTGTGGTAGGTAGCTCCACCGGCTTCCCAGTAGTGGTAGTGGTCGCTGATGAGATGCGACGAGACGCCAGAGTCGCGCAGCGTTCGCGGCACGGAGTCGTCGAACGGCTCCAGCGGACCCCAGGAGCGGTGGAGGAAGTTGGGCCGCCCGGTGTGCAAATCGCGGCGGGCAGGCATACACGGCATAGAGCAGACGTAGCTGGTGTCGAAGGTGAGCGACCGCTCGGCGAGCCGCTGGAAATTGGGCGCGTGCGTCCAATCGCAGCCGTAGGGCGACAACATGTGCCGATTGAGCGAGTCGAACATGACCATGATTGCTTTCATACATTTACCTCGTGTAGGAGTTGGAGGGCTTGCTGCCCGCGTTCGGACTCGGGATCGCGCCGCGCAATGCGCCGCAATTGGTACAAGGCCCGTTGGTCTCCGTCGCGCGCTAAGGACAGGGCTTCGGTAAAGCCTTGATCGCCCCAGCGGGACAACTGCGGCACGACCTCTAGGTCTAGATCCTGCCAATAGTACTGCAATGATTCGCTCTGCCAGCCCGCGTAGCAGGCGTCCCAGTTAAAGTCAGTGACGCCAGTCAGGTGCGGCTCCAGCATGTGCCGCGCGATCGGCTCGCCCTGTGCCTGATAGCGGTTGTCGAGCGAAATGCGCAGGCGATCTTCCGTGTAGTTGGGCAGGGCTTGGTGGACGGTTAGGCTCGGAAAGATCAGCGCGTCTCCGGCTTCGTAATTGGCGCTGAGCCAGCGCCCGGCCAGCTCGGATTCGTCCACGGCTAGGCCACCGGCCCCTAGTGAGAAGTGGTGCTCGCGCACCTCGCCGATTTTATGCGATCCGGGCAGTACCGCCAATCCCCCTAGCTCCAGCGGGCAATCGCCCACGGGTGCCCAGAAGGTGTAGGTACTAAAACTGCCTTGGAAGTGGACGAAGTCTTGGTGCATGGGCGTGGTGTGCTCGGTGTATTGAGGAAACCACAGCCGGGCGATCTTCTGGGGATGCGGCAGCACCGGGCCGCCTACTACTTGCTCCATCACGGCTAAGACCTCCGGCCAATGTCCGGCTTGGTGGAAGGTCTCCAAGCTGTACACTCGGTGATACACCTCGGCGTATTCGGGATCGCCTTCGGTACACTGCGCGTCGATTCGCGCAATGCCGTCCATGGAATCCGTGCCGGCGACCAACCATCCGGCCTCCATCAGCACTTCCGTCATCTCCCGCCGCAAGGATAGCAGCTTGTCTTTGGCCATGATCTGCCGCAAGAAGAGGTACCCTTGTTCGTCCAATCGTCGCCGCAGCTCGGCGCTGTCTCCGAGAGCATCGTTGGCCTCTTGCATCAGGCCGACTTCACTCGTGTCTTTTGCTGTCATCAGGCTCGTCCTTAGCTAGCCGCTGGCTCCAAGTCGTTGTCCCGAAATCCGGCCACGACGATGTTGTTGTTGCGATCCAGCACGTTGTCTTGGTCGATGCGATGCGGATTGTCCTCAGCGCGCCCCACTGGCCGCAGTGCCGTGCTGTGGTAGCCAAAGCGCACGGACTTGCGCCAAGAATCCGTGCGGTTGCAATCCGACCAGTGGATCGTCTGATAGCTGAAGAAGATCATGTCGCCGCGCTCTGCTGGTACGGCGACGCTGTCGAGGCGGTCGGGGTGGAATCGCTCTGGCGGCAAATGGGGTGCCGTATCCGGCCCTAGCACGTGCTCCAGCGGCCCTTGCTTGTGGCTGCCCGGCACGACCATCAGTGCCCCGCTCTCCAGCGGCGTGTCGTCTAAGTGCAACAAGCAATCGACAAAGTCCGGCCCGTCGTGCGGGTAGAACGGATAGTCTTGGTGCATGGGGAAGGGCGTGCCTTTCTCCGGCGGCTTGGCGTGCAGGACCGTGTGGTGCCACTGCACGGGGCCGTCGATGAGCTGTCGCACGCAGGAGATCATCGCCTCGTGGAAGAGGACGCGGCCCCAAGCGGCCGAGTAAAAGTGCGGGTTGTGCATGAAGACCGCCCGCGTGTTGAGGCGGTCTTCTTCGTCGAGGTAGCGATCGCGCCAGGGGCCGACCCAGCCGATGGACTCCTGCCCCCACTGTTCGATTACTCGCACCATCTCCGAGGCCAACTCTTCGGTTTCCTCGGGCGTGAAGAGTTGGGGGACCTTGAGGTAGCCCTGTTCGCGGTATTGCGCTATCTGTTCTTTGCTCAGCATGTCTAGCTCCTTTCTTCTTCGGCCCTCTTTTGCAGGGCGCGCATGTAAGCCAGTGTGTAAGCCGTGCCCAGCCGCCCGTCGTCGCCCATCTGCGGGATGTGATCCGGGATCAAGGTGCCGTCGTACCCGACTTCGGCCAGCGCGCGCATGGCCTGATACATGTCGAAGTATCCGTCATCGACAAAGGTTTCGACAAAGTGCGGCAGCGGCTGGTCAACGTTGCGGTAGTGGACTTTGAATATTTTGCCCTGCCCGCCGAAGTAGCGGATCGTCTCCACCACGTCGCGTCCCATGGCCTCGCCGCCCTCCAGCCAGCAGCCGATGCACAAGCACATCCCCACGTTGGGGCTGTCGGCGATTTCGAGGGCGCGTTTGTACCCGTCAAAGCTGCTAAAAATGGGTCGGGGCACACCGCCCAACAGCACTCCGGGCGGGTCGTCCGGGTGGATGCCAATGCGGACGCCGGCTTCCTCGGCGACCGGTGCGATTTCCTGGGCAAAGGAGGCGAAGTTGTCCCACAGCTCTTCCTCGGTGTATTCGCGGTCGTGCGTCAGTCCTTCGCCGGTAAAACCGCCGCCGGAGGCCTCGGCGAGCCGCGCCATGTCAAAGGCCCGCGCCCTAGAGCCGCCTCGGGTTTGCTCTGGCGGCGTGCTCCACACGCTGTTGGCCATGTGGGCGTAGGTCGTGTAGGGAATGTCGGCTTGGCCCAAGTTGCGGATGTGCGCCTTGTACTCGGCGACTTTTTCGTCGCGGTTGGGCAGGTTGAGGGTGATCGCATCCACGTTGTGGACGCTGCCATTGCCCAAGCCGTAGAGCTGGATACCGCCGCGGGCAAAGTGCTCCCGACGGCTGCGATAGTACTCGGGGGTGGCCTTGGCCGAGTCGATCCAAGTTACTGTGTATTCGACGCCCATCTGCCGGACAAAGGCCATTTCCTCGTCGCTCGGCTCTGGGGACATTTGGGCCGCGACCTTGAGGCCGGGCGCTATTTCCATGTGGCTTTTGACGGCCATGGCGATCCTCCTTGCGGCCCCTACTGGGCCGGACTGCACGCTGCAAAGGGCAGGGGTGGGATTTGAGCGGCAAATCTAAGGCCGGAGCCGTTTGGTATCAACCGAGGAACGCAGGCGGCGAATTGAATATGTCGCTATACTTGGAAAGCGGGAGGTATGCGTGCAAAATGCAGAATAAATTCATGCGGCGTGCGGCCCCAATCGTCACGCTGACGACGGATTTCGGCGGGGGCGATTACTACGTCGGCGCGATGAAAGGGGTCATCTTGGGCATCGCACCGGAGGCCCAACTCGTGGATATTTCTCATCAGATTCCGCCCCAAGACGTGCTCGCCGCAGCCTTTGTTCTGCGCCACGCTGCGCGCGAATTCCCGCCCGGTACCGTTCATTTAGCCGTCGTCGATCCCGGCGTAGGTACGCGACGACGTCCCCTTGCTCTCCAAAGCAGTGGCCACTTGTGGGTGGGGCCGGACAACGGTCTCTTCAGCTTTGTCCTCGACCGCGCCGATAGCCGGGTGCACGAGATCGCCCGGCCCGACCTTGGTCGGCCCAATCCAAGCAGCACCTTTCACGGCCGCGACCTCTTTGCTCCGCTGGCTGCTCACCTCTGTCGTGACTTGGACCTTGCTGACGTCGGTCCGCCGTTGGCCGATCCGGTGTGCTTGGCCGAATCCGCACCTTGTAAATCGGCTGACCGCATCGCCGGCCACATCATCCACATCGACGGCTTCGGCAACTTGGTAAGCAACATTGCGGCCGCCGATATTGCGCCGTGGGGTGCTGCGCTGCGCATCCGCGTCGGTGACTACGTAATCACAGAGCTTTGCCGCACGTACGAGGATGTCGAGTCGGGCGCACCGCTTGCTTTGATCGGCAGCGCTGGTCTGTTGGAAATTGCGGTAAACTGCGGCAATGCCGCTCGCCAATTGGGGGTGCAACGCCGTGCTACTCTTGTCGTCGAAAAGGTCTGAGAAAGAAAAATTATGTCTAATGCTCCACTCATCGTCAGCATTTCTGGAATTCGCGGTCTCGTCGGCCAGTCGCTCACTGATGAAGTTGTCGCCCGCTTTGCCTCGGCTTTTGGCACCACCTTGACACCGGGCGACACCGTCGTCCTCGCCCGCGACACGCGCCCGTCTGGAGCGGCTTTTGCCCAAGCTGCGGCCGCTGCTCTGCGCCAGACGGGCTGCCGCGTCGTCGATTTGGGCGCGAGCTCCACGCCCGGAGCCAAGCTGATGATCTCAGCGCTAGATGCCAAGGGTGCGATCATCATCACCGCCAGCCACAATCCGGCTCCTTGGAACGGCCTCAAGCTGGTGCGCGCCGACGGCGTCTTTCTCAATGCGGAAGAGGGTGCGCGCGTCGAGGCCCTGTTCCACGCGGGCGAGTTTCGCTGCGCTGCGTCCGGCGAATTGGAAATGATCGATTCAGACGCCGTGGTGGCGCGTCACGTCCAGCAGATTGTGGACTACGTCGATGCCGACGCCATTCGCCGGGCCGGGTTCAAGGTGGCCGTTGATCCCTGCAATGGCACGGGGGGCTTGGTGGTTCCTAGCCTGCTGGACGCCTTGGGCGTAGAAACTACGCTCATCAACGCGCGGCCCGACGGCGATTTCGCCCACGACCCGGAGCCGGTGCCCGCCAATCTCGTCCAACTCGGGCAGGCCGTGCGCGACAACGGTTGCGCCATCGGTTTTGCTATCGACCCGGACGCTGACCGCGTCGCATTGGTCAATGCGAGCGGCTCACCCGTGGGCGAAGACTACACGCTCGCACTGGCGGTGCAAGCGGTGGCAGCGCGGCAGTCCGGCCCGGTCGTCACGACGCTCTCCACCTCGCAGGCTGTTACAGACGCGGCTGTTGCCCACAACTGTCCGGTCTTTCTCACGGCGGTCGGCGAGGTTCACGTGGTGGAGAAGATGATGGCTGAGGGAGCCGTCATCGGCGGCGAGGGCAACGGCGGCGTCATCGTCACCCAAATCGGCCCCAGCCGCGACGCGGCTCTCGGTTTGGCCCTAGTGCTGGAGGCGATGGCACGCACTGGACGATCTCTTGAGGAACTGATCGCCGCGCTGCCCAGCTATGCCATCGACAAGCGCAAAATCACTTGCACTCCAGAGCAGTTAGACGCCGCTATTGCTGCTTTGCGCGAACGCTATCCCCAAGCGTATGTGCACCCGGTGCGCGATGGTTCCAAGCTCTACCTGAGCGGGCAGCTCGAATGTCCTTGGGTTCACCTCCGCGCCTCCAACACCGAACCTATTGTCCGGGTCATCGCCGAGAGCACGAGCGCTGCAGAATCCGCTCTGCTTTGCGACGAGGTGGAGGGGTTGTTTGAGTAGAGGAAGGGACGATATACACCCTATCGTAGAGACGTTGGCAACACGATGACATACAGTTAAGAACGAAGTTGACCATATAAGTAAACATAGATACATTATCCTCGAATTCCACCTAGGAGAACATCCGCATGGTTCAGTTTGGGCATCACCTGAAGGCGGCTCGCCTTGAAAGCGGATTGACCCAAGCCGATGTAGCAAGTCGCCTTGGGGTTTCAAAGGGGTACATCTCGCGCCTCGAGAGCGGCAAGGCGCGACCCGCCGAAGCCACAGTCCGACGCCTAGCTGAACTCTGCGCGACCGACCCGGATTCGCTCCTCATCTTGGCCGATTACCTGCCCTCTGACCTTCGAGAAATTCTATCGCAGCATCCCGCTGAGGCGTCGGCGATCCTGCGCGGCACCTTTGGGCGTACCGAGCACCCGCAAGATGCGCCCCCCGCTGTTGCCGAGTCTCAGGTGCTCTACCAGCCAAGCGAAGCCTCATATCAACTCGTCCAAGAGGATTGCTTCTCATGGATGAAGCATTGCCCCCCCAACAGCGTCCACGCCATCGTCACCGACCCACCCTACGGCCTGAAAGAGTACACCGCCCAAGAAAAGGACAAACTCCGGCGTGGACGGGGTGGCGTCTGGCGCATCCCGCCAGCTTTGGACGGTTGCGTCCGCCAGCCCCTGCCTCGGTTTACCGTCCTCAGCAACGGCGATAAGCAGCAGCTTGCCGCGTTCTTTGGGCAATGGGGTGAGCGGGCATTGAGAGTGCTCGTGCCGGGAGGGCACGTTTTCATCGCCGCCAATCCCCTACTTTCGCATTTGGTCTATGCCGCCCTCGTCGAAAGCGGATTTGAGAAACGCGGCGAGATCATCCGCCTAGTGCAAACGCTGCGGGGCGGTGACCGCCCCAAGAATGCACACGACGAATTTGCGGACGTCACTGTTATGCCTCGCTCTGGCTGGGAACCTTGGGGCCTGTTTCGCAAGCCGTGCGAGGGTCGCGTGCAGGACAATCTGCGCGTATGGAAGACGGGCGGCCTGCGGCGGATCAGTGACGAACGTCCTTTTGGCGATGTCATCCGCAGTGCACCTACCCGACCGGCGGAACGCGCCATCGCGCCGCATCCCTCTCTCAAACCGCAGAGTTTTATGCGCCAGATCGTGCGCGCAGCTCTGCCGTTGGGCGAGGGGATAGTGCTCGACCCCTTCATGGGCGGGGGTTCGACTGTCGCCGCCGCGTGTGCAGTGGGCTATGAGAGTATTGGCATTGAGAGCGATCCCGCGTTTTTCGAGATCGCAAAAGCCGCGATTCCGCAATTGGCCACGCTGGAGGTCAACGGAGAAAACAAGTCGGCACCAACAGCCGAGCGGCAGCCGAGCCTGTTCGGCTAAAGACGCTTAGGGTTCGGCTAGAATGGCACGATGGCGACCAATGCCAACGTCGGGCAGCCGGTAGAGAAAATTGTTCCGCAGCTTCTCGACACCAACCGCGGTTATGGACGCTGTGGGTGTCCGGCGCGAAGCACCGGTGCGGCCTGAAAATGACCAATCCGCTTCGTCGAGCTTGGCGCAGAGAATTTCGAGAAATGTCAGCGGCGTAGAAGCCTCTTTTCCCTGCTCGCCAATCGCATAGCGAAACACCATTAGCCAGCAGTCCTCCGGGTTGTGCCCCTGCCAACCGCCGCGCTGAATGGACGATTTAATTTCGATACCTTCGTCGCCCTTTAACACTAGATTTGATGCGTAATGGCCTTTCGGCAGCAGGTCGGGATGACCTCCCACCTTTGCATTCGCCTCCAGCGTTTCAGCAGCGCGGGCGATATTTTTTACGAGGAACTCGGAGATCATGCCGGACAGCGAATTGCCCAGCAGTAATTCCTCTAATGGACGGAAGCCGCTGCTTTCGAGGAAGTCGTTCAATCCGTGAAAAAGCCGGTACGTCTCTGCCACCGCCTGTTCTATTTCTTCTACTTTGAGTCCGTAGGGAAGGACGACGCGGCGGTTCACGTAGCGGGAGTCGAGTTCGGTCGGCCGCGACATGGCTCAGGATCACCCAGCGGAGACGATATCCCCGTAGGAGCCTTTGACTAGCTGGTCGCTGGTAATTTCCAACGCCCGCATCAGGGCCTCGACGCGCTGGTGCGACTCTTCGACGCCCTTTTCTTCGGTCACGGCCTCTAGCTCGACGAACTGGCCGAGGCCCTTTACGTCGTCGAGGTGGATGCGCACGTTTTCCCACAGCCAGACTTGACGCGTCTTTTCCACCTCGACCAAGACGCCGTGGATGCTGCTGAGGATGTTGCGCAGGCCCTCGGGGTCTTCGGTCTTGGCAATCTCGTAGTCGCTGCGCTTGGGGCCAGCCAAGTCCTCGCGATGGTAGAAAATCAGATGACCTTCGTCGGTCCCAAGCTCGCGTAGCTTGAGTCGACCTTGGTCGATGTTGAAATAGGTGTCCTTCTGGTGGAAGGTCCCCGCCAACCCTGCACCGAGAGCATTGAGATTTTCTTCGGCACGCTCGACGTCTGGGTAGTGCGCTTTGATCTCGATATTGGTCATATTAGATGCGTTTCGTTAAAGGCAGCTTGAAAATTTACACCTGTCCCTCGGCCCGTCAAGCTTGCGTTTCACTTCCCAATATATCAGAGTATAGGCCATGAAAGCCATAACCGTAGCCAACGACGCGGACTACTCGCTCTGCTGGCAGGAGGTCCCAGACCCGACCTGCGGCCCGGGCGAGGTTCTCGTCGATATACATGCCACAGCCGTCAATCGCGCCGACCTCCTCCAGCGCGCGGGAAACTACCCACCGCCTCCGGGTGCATCTCCTTATATGGGCTTAGAAATGGCGGGTGTGGTCGCCGCTACCGGTGAGACTGTAACGCAGTGGCAGCCCGGCGACCGCGTCCTCGGCCTGCTTTCCGGCGGTGGGTACGCCGAGCGCGTGGCCGTTCCCGCCACCCATTTGCTGCCTCTGCCCGCGGAGCGCGATTTCACTTGGGGAGCGGCCATCTGCGAGGTCTTTCTCACCGCTTTTGTCAACTTGTTCCGCGAAGCTGGCTTGCGTACGGGCGAGACTGCCCTCATCCACGGTGGCGGCAGCGGCGTCGGCACGGCCGCGGTGCAACTGTGCCACCAAGCCGGTGCTAAGGTGATCGTCACGGCTGGTACGGACGCCAAGGTGGCGTGCTGCCTAGCGCTGGGCGCGGAGTTTGGGGTCAACTACAAGGAGCGGGACTTTGCCGAGGCCATCCTCGCCCACACCGACGGCGTCGATGTGATCCTCGACATTGCAGGGGCCGACTATTTGGTGCGCAATATGCGGCTGCTCAAGTCTGAGGGCCGCCTCGTGATTATCGCCGTCTTGACCGGTGCCGAGGCCCAGATTGACCTCTTGGAATTGCAAAAAAAACGGCTGCGGCTGATCGGTTCGGTTTTGCGCAGCCGCTCGGACGAGGAGAAAACCGCGATTATCGCGGCCTTTAAAGAGCGCTTCTGGCCGCTGTTAGTTGACGGGCGCATGCGCGCTGTGATCGAGGACGTGCTGCCCATTGAGCGCGCGGCCGAAGCCCAAGACATCCTGCGGCAAAACCGCAACATCGGCAAGGTCGTTATGCAAGTGCGGCCCTGAGCCAAAGGAGCGAACATGAGCACCCGTTACCGCCACATTGAAGTCAGTGGCCCGCCGCGTGAACTGGGCCGACAGATTGGGGAAGCCGCCCGCGACGAAATACGCGGCTTTGCCGCCATTGCCTTAGAGCGGGTCAACAAGACCGTGCCCGTCTCGCGCGACCGCGCCATGGACATAAGCCGCCAGAGCATGGATTGCGCGGCTGCGTACGCGCCCGACATGCTCGACGAGTTGCGCGGCATGAGCGAAGGCGCGGGCGTCGCGCTCGACGATATGATGCTCTTGCAGGTGCGCAACCAGCTTTGCCCGGAGGAGGACGCGGCCTGTACGGCCTTTGCCGTCGCCCCTAAGCGCAGCACCGAGGGCCGGGCGATTGCCGCGCAAAACTGGGACAACGACCCCGCGCTGGACCCTTTCACCGTCGTGCTGACGCGCCGCCCGACTGGCAAGCCCGCGCTGATGAACGTCACCCAAGCGGGCCTGATTGCCTACATCGGCTGCAACGACGCCGGTATGGGCGTCTGCATGAACACCCTGCCAGCCCCTAGCCGCCCGGTCGGCGTCCCGCACTACTTTGCCGTGCGCGCCATTTACGAACAGACCTCGCTCAGCGACGCGGTCGACGCGGTGCGCCGGGCCGACCGCGCCATTCCCGGCAACGTCCTCCTCGCCACTCCGCAGGGGCCGGCCGATCTCGAACTCACTTTGGGCCAAGTCCACGTCTTGTGCGACGACGAGTTCGTCGTCCACACCAACCACTGCCTGCACCCGGAACTGGTGCCGATCAACCGCGAATTTCCCGAACTGATTGAGTCCGTCCCGCGCCACCACCGCATCGAACAGTTGCTCGGTCCCGAGCGGCTCGTAAGCATGGCGCAGGTGCAAGAGGCCCTGCGCGACCACGACCGGCATCCGTACTCCATCTGCCGCCACGCCAACGACCACCCGCAGACCGGTTTTTGGGCGAGCGTGTTTTCGGTGGTGATCGAAGCTGATCAAGGCCGCATGCACATTAGTCGCGGCAACCCCTGCGAGGCCCCGTACGAAACGTATTCGCTCAACTGACAGGAGGTGCTATGGGCACCCTACATGGCACGATTATCGACGCAGTCTCCGGCGAATCGCTCGACGCCAAAGTCCACGTCCTCAATGCCTCGGGCACCTTTTCCCACCCGCCGAACTCCATGCTGAAGCGAGGCCCAGGCACGCCGTTTTTCTTTTGCGATGGCTCGTTTGCCGTCGAAGGAAGCCGGGGACGCACGGATGTGCTGGTCGAGCGCGGCACGGAGTACGAACCCTATCGCACGACCGTCGAACTGCCTGCAAAGGGCCGCGTCGAGTTGGAGATTCCGCTGCGCCGCTGGTATAGCCCCCAAGAGGAGGCTTGGTATCCGGGCAACACGCACATTCACTACGATGAGAAGGAGACCCGGCCCGATGAGCGGCTCGGGATTGATTGCAGCGTCGAGGGGTACAATGTCACCTGCGTCAGCGTGCTGGACCGCCGCCAACTGCCCTACGCCTCCAACAAGTATCCCATTGGCGTGATGAACGAGTTTACGACCGCGCATCACGTCCTCGACATTGGCGAGGAAAACCGCCACTACGGAGACAATTCGCCGTGGGGCTTTGGCTACGGCCACGTGATGTTGCTCAACATCCGCAACCTCGTGCAGCCCGTCAGCCGCGGCCACACCCTCGCCGGGCAATTCGACCCGGACTACCCGCCCTTGTGCTTTTGCTGCGACGACGCCCGCGAGCAGGGCGGCTTGGTCATCTGGTGCCACAACGGCCGCGGCATGGAGGCTCCGGTGGCCGCAGCGCTCGGCAAGCTCGACGCCTTCAATCTGTTCGATCCCTTTTGGATGGATCCGGAATACGACCTGTGGTACAAGCTCCTCAACTGTGGTCTGCGGCTGCCGGCTTCGACCGGTACGGATTGGTTTGTGTGCTCGAACAACCGCGTGTACGTGCAAGTGGATGGGGAGTTTTCGTATGCGAGTTGGATCGAGGGGATGAAGCAGGGGCGGACCTTCATAACTAACGGCCCAGCTCTCCAACTCACACTCAACGGGCGTCCCATGGGCGATACTGTGGAATGTGGCAGTGGCACGAAGTTAGAGGCCGAAGTGACCTTTAGCTCGTTTTATCCAATTGAACGCGCCGAGTTGGTGATCAACGGCGCGGTAGTCCAGCGCTGGGAATGGCCCGAAGGGCGACGCGAAGGTGTTTTGCTCTACGGCTTCACAGCCGAGCGCGACGGCTGGGTTGCCGCCCGCTTGTGGGGCGATTCGCGCGACAGCTTCGGCCAGTCCATTTACGCGCATTCGAGCCCGAGCTATTTCCGCGGCGGCGCGCCGCCAGACGAGCGCGAGACGGACGCGAATTTTTTCCTCCGCTCGATAGACGAATCGCTCAAGTGGATCGACTCGTATGGACGCTACAACAACGACCAGCAGCGCGAGGATGTGCGGGAACTGTTCAGGAGGGGGCGCGAGGTGTTCGCGGGGTTGGCTGGCTGAGCGGCCACCAGGCGCGGGTGATTTCGCCGAACTCGCGCGGCGTGACGGTGTACACGGGTTTGTTCTTGATCTTCTTACTCAAGCTGGCGAGGGTGGCTGGGGGGACGATCTGCTGGACTTGTTCTTGGCGGCGGGCAAAGAGGCTTTCCAAGACCTGCCGGAAGAAATCATCGGACGGCACGGCAAACTTGGGCTTGGTGCGTTTGATGAGCACGAGTGCGCTCTCGACCTCGGGGCGGGGGAAAAAGGCGTCTTTGCCCACCTGTTCGATCCACTCTACTTGGGCCAGCCGCCCAACCGCGACTCCAATCCGACTATAGCCCTGTTGGCCAACGGTGGCGCACAGCCGCTGGGCCAGCCGCTTGGGTAGCATAAGCACGGCCCGCTCGAAGCGCTGGTTTAGCAGTTTGAAGACAATCGGTAGGGCCACTTGATACGGCAGGTTAGCCACCGCCTTGTCAAAGCGCGGAAAATCCACGGCCAACGCATCGCCCCATAGTACCTTGAGATGTTCGTGCCGCCGCTGTAAGTCCTTGAGACATGGGGCAAACTGGCGGTCTTGCTCCACTGCCACGACCTGCCCGGCTCGCTCTAGCAGAAACTGCGTCAGATTGCCGATTCCAGCCCCGATCTCCAGTACGGTATCACTGGCCGCAATGTCGGCGCAGGCTACTTCGCGGCGCAGGATGGCGGTGTCGGTGAGGAAGTTTTGGCCGAGCTTTTTCTTGGGGCGGATGGAGTAGCGGTTTAAGAGGGGTTGCATTGCCTAATGCGCTAAAAACCGCTCGGCCTCAATTGCCGCCATGCACCCGGTGCCGGCTGCGGTGACGGCTTGGCGGTACACGGAGTCCTGTACGTCGCCGCAGGCAAAAACCCCGGGGATGGCCGTGGCGGTCGAATCCGGGTCGGTGAGGATGTAGCCTTGATCGTTCATGGCCAACGCGCCCTCGAAAAGCTGGGAGTTGGGTATGTGGCCGATAGCCATAAAGACCCCCTCGCAAGCGAAATCTCGCGTCTGATTCGTTTGGGTGTCCTTGAGTAGCACCCCGCGCACGGCCAACTCGTCGTCCGCCTGTAAAATTTCCTCGACCGTAGCATTGACCACGAAGTCGATCTTGTCGTTGTCCTGGGCGCGCTTGAGCATGATTTTGGACGCGCGGAACTCGTCGCGGCGGTGGACGATGGTGACCTTGGAGGCGAATTTCGTCAGGTAGGTCCCTTCCTCCATGGCCGAGTCGCCACCACCGACGACTACTAGCTCCTTGTCGCGGAAGAAGAAGCCGTCGCAGGTGGCGCAGGCCGAAACTCCGTGTCCCATGAGCCGTGTCTCGGATTCTATATCGAGGAGGCGCGCCGATGCGCCGGTGGCAATGATTAGGGCATCGCAAGTGTACTGGCCACTGTCGCTTGTGACGGCAAAGGGGCGCTCGGACAAATCGACCTCGGTGACCGTCTCGAACTTGCACGTGGCACCAAAGCGCTGGGCCTGCTGGCGCATCAGATCGACGAGTTCTGGCCCCATGATGCCGTCGGGGAAGCCTGGGTAGTTTTCTACGTCCGTGGTAATGGTTAGCTGGCCGCCCGGCTGCAAGCCCTCTAGGACCAGCGGGGCTAGGTCGGCTCTGGCCGCGTACAGGGCGGCGGTCAGCCCGGCTGGCCCCGAGCCGACGATGAGGACTTTGTAGTGGTGATTCGCGCTCATTGTTCTCCTCTATTTATTGATGTTACGCATGGGCATCTAGGTATGGGATGCTTCGACTCCGCTTCGCTACGCTCAGCAAGACAAGGAAGGAAGCACTGGCTGCTGTCATGCTGAGCGAAGCGAAGCATCTCCTACCTAAGAAGCCTGCTGTGCCCAATGTCAGTTATTTACACGATACGACTCAAAAGTTCTCGGCCCTCCAACCCGGCCAGCAGGTTGCCCACCGACCGCTCGGCCATGACTTGGCGAGTCTGGTGCGTTGCGCTGCCTAGATGGGGTATGATGACGAGGTTGTCCAGCGCGAGGAGGGGGTGGTCGCGGGGCAGGGGTTCGGGTTCGGTTACGTCGAGGGCGGCTGCGTAGATCCCGCGGTTTTGCAGGGTTTCCAACAGCGCGTCGTGATCGACGACGCCCCCGCGCGCGGCGTTGACCAACACGGCCGACTTTTTCATCAGGCCCAACTCGCGCTGGCCGATCATGCCCCGCGTCTGAGCGGTCAGCGGCATGTTCAAGGTCACGAAATCCGCCTGTTGGAGCAGCTCGTCTAGCTCGACGTAGCGCACTCCGAGGTCGGCTTCGGCCTTGGGGTTGCGGTTGCGGTTGTGGTACAAGACGGTCATGTCGAAGGCGCACGCACGCCGGGCTACTTGGTAGCCGATGCTGCCCAGCCCGATGATGCCGAGGACTTGGTGGTGGACTTCCTGTCCCAGCATGAAGCTCGGATCGTAGGCGACAAAATCCGGGCCGCGGGCAAAGTGGTCGCCCTGGATGAGGTTGCGCGCCGCGGCCAAGAGGAGGGCGAAGGTTATGTCGGCCGTTGCGCCGTCGAGGATCTTGGGCGTGTTGCCTACGGGGATGCCGCGCTTTTGGGCAGCTTGGAGGTCGATGTGATCGACGCCGACTCCGTAGTTGCTGATGACGCGGAGGTCGGGCATGAGATCCATGTATTCGGCGGTGAAGGCGTAGTGGCCGTAGTTGTACACGCCTTCAATGGTGCGGAGGAGTTCGGTTGGGGGCTGCGGATCCAGCGGATTCCAGCGCACAATCTCGGCGCGTTCCTCAATCATGGGGATGATGGTGTAATACGGTTCGATTTCCGAGCGGAGTAGGACTTTGTAGGGCATTTGAGCATTAGGGGTTGGAGATTGGGTTGCAAGAGGAGGGGAATATAAAGAAGGCGTCCGTTTCAGCAAGAGACCTTGACGCCTAGGATGGCGTGGGCGACCTTGAGGCGTCATGCTGATTACGCACCCCAAAGGACACTATCGCTTTCTCCAGGGCATTGACCCTTATTCCTGTGGTGTCGTCGCCGAGCCGGGCTGGGAGATCGTTCGCGTTGTGCTGGCCGAGCCGCTGCCTTGGCGGGAGGGCTTTGAGCGCGTGGAGGCGTATCTGGTGGCGGAAGGCTGCGACCGCGTCGCGCTCTGTGCGATGGAGCTGCGCTCGCCTGCGCCTTTTACCATGCAGGGGTTCATTGACTTTAACCGCGAGTACTGCGCTGTCCTGCAGGCGTGGGGTTTGTACGTGGATGAGCTCAATCCGGTGGCTCGCACGAATGTTGCGCCGGCGTGCGATCCGCCGGCTGTGCCTTCGCTGTACGCCTTTTCCTACGCGGTTCCCAACGACCGGATCGACCGCAAAACGCTGATCGTGGCCGGTGCTGGCGAGTTGCGGGAGGGGCACCTCGTGAACGAGGGGATTATCCGCTCCGGCTACACATCGCCTGCTGCCATGCGCGAGAAGGCCGCTTATGTGGCGCAGGTTATGGGCGAGCGGCTCGCGGGGCTCGGCGGGACTTGGGATCTGATCGACGCGGTTGATGTGTACACCATCTATCCCTTAGCGGAAATCCTCGAAGAAATTCTCCTGCCGACGATGGGTGCGGCGCGGCGACGCGGCGTTTGTTGGCACTACGCTCGGCCGCCGGTTGTGGACATCGACTTTGAGATGGATCTGCACGGCGTGGTGACGCAGCGGATCGTCTGACCTTGTTCCCGTCAATTTATTGCGTATTGTAGCCGAAACGGAGCCTATTTTTTGGGAATTATATACGATGTGGCCCAAGCCTCCACATGCCACGATCTCTTGTGTCTTGTCTTTCTAAACCATCGCATCGCAGAAAGGTATTTGACGCAATGAACTACATCGCCTCTATGGTCGTCATGGCCCTGATTTACCCGGCTCCCCTACTGGCACAGAGTATAGGGGAGCGAGTGCGCGTAACCTTGCCCGACACCAAGTTGACGGGCCTTGTTGCAGAAAGAAGCGAGGTTGGCCTTGGCCTCACTCTGGACAATAAGCAAGGCGGCATCATGCACATCAAATACAGCGATCTAACCCACTTAGAGTGCAGTCTTGGCAGCAGGCGTCAAGTCAAGCGCGGGGCAATAAGTGGTTTCTTAGTAGGCGCTGCATTGGGCGGCATAGCCTTCTATGGCGCGGGTTGCATTAGTTTAATGGCTGGCGCCAGTTGTGTTCCGGAGCAAGGAATAAATAGGATAGGCTTTGCTGCATTTGGTGCTGCGGCAGTTGGTAGCTATGTCGCGCTAATTGGTGCGGGGATTGGCGCATTGATAAAAAGGGAGCAATGGCAATCTCTGCCAATCAAACAAGAGAAGGGGGCCGGCCTTAGCTTGGTGCTGCGGTTTTAAGATCATCTAAGGATAAAAGAAAATAGTGATTAGGCCACATCATGTGATTCCCTGTTTTTTCACGAATAGGCATTCCATTCGGAGCCCCTTTACTATCAAGGGAGTAGGCCTTATGAGGTCGTTGATCGGCAGTTTCATCGGGCTGGTGCTGAACGTCAGCGTCGGCGCAGAACCGCTGATTGAGGGTCGGGTGAGCCTGCCGTCCGGGCAGCCAGCGGCCGGCGTGCAGGTGCGGTTGTTTGATCTGACCGATCTGCGCCGGTTCGTCGGCACGACCACGGACGAGACCGGGCATTTCGCACTGCCGTTGCGAGCATTCTCTACGGCTAGGGGCACGGCTCTGCCGACCGATTTTGTGCTGGGGCAGAACTACCCCGAACCTTCCACTATGGAAGCAGAAGGTTCGGTCTATGGGTTGACTGTTTCGGGCGAGGGGTTGGTCGCGCATGTGAACCCGACTTTCCGGGTGGGAGTTGATGAGGTGGACATTGTGGTTGAGGAGTACAGCGGTGCGAGGATGAAGCGCGCCGCAGGCGGAGTTTTAGGCGATGTGGACGGCAATGGTCAAGTCGATATGGCCGATGCTCTGTTTGTGGCCATGTATAGCGTGGATTCGTCCATTGTACTGCCCAACAACGGCGATATTTCCCGTGGCGATGTAAACGGCGATGGCCGGGTCGATGTAGCCGACGCCGTGCTTCTTCTCCGATACCTCAGCAATCCATCCGATCCCGCGTTGCCGCCGGGCATCGGCCTTCACGTGGTTGGCCCGTTGGACTTAGTGGTGGCGGCTTCGGTAAGCGATAGCACCTTGGCGTTTGGGCAGTCGTTCTGGCTACGGGCGACGGTGCGCAACCAAGGGGGTGGTGAACCCGAACCCACCGTGCTGTTCTACTATAGCTCGACTGACGCAACCATCACGTCGGACGACACCCAAATCAGCGCCGATGTCGTCAGTCTAGAGACATCCGACCTTGTTACGAAGTCGTTTTCGTTGACGGCTCCAGAGGAGGCAGGTAGCTACTACTACGGGGCCTGCGTCCAGAGCGTCTCTGGCGAGCACAACCCCGATAACAACTGCTCGGATGCGGTGCGCGTGAGCGTGTCGAGTGAGTTCGTTAGTGGTGACATCGACATCGCAGCCGTCATGGACGGTGATTATCGGACGTGGCATCTACCTGACGGCGCGATGGCCCGCCTGGGAAAAGGAACCCTTCGCGACATAGCCTTCTCACCGGGGGGTCAATACCTCGCGGTAGCCAGTGACATCGGCGTGTGGATATACGAAGTAGCGACGTTTCGCGCTCTGATGCTGATACCGACTACGAGTCCGATCAATTCGGTATCGTTTTCGCCGGATGGAGCCACCCTAGCTTCTAGGGCATGGGATGGCACGGTGAAGCTATGGGATATAGCGACTGGAGAATCTATCGCCACGCTTGAAGGGCATACGTATTGGGCCAGTTCGGTATCGTTTTCGCCGGATGGGGCCACGCTGGCTTCTGGAGCAGGGGTTAGCACGATTCTGCTGTGGGATGTGGCAACCCATACAACTATCGATACCCTCCAAGGGCATACGGATGCGGTCTTGTCGGTATCGTTTTCGCCGGACGGGGCCACGCTGGCTTCTGGAGCAGTGGATGACACGATTCTGCTGTGGGACGCGGCGACGCACACCCCTACCGATACCCTTGAAGGATATGTGGAGGGGGTCAATTCGGTATCGTTTTCGCCGGATGGAGCCACGCTGGCTTATTCCGAGTCATGGGGTGGCACGGTTCGGCTGTGGGATGTGGAGACTAGAGAGATTATCGCCACGCTCGAAGGGCATAGTGCTAGAGTCTTGTCGGTATCATTTTCGCCGGATGGGGCTACTCTGGCTTCCGGATCAAGGGATGGCACGATTCTGCTGTGGGATGTGGCAACCCATACAACTATCGATACTCTCCAAGGGCATACGGGTGGGGTCAATTCGGTGTCGTTTTCGCCGGATGGAGCCACGCTGGCTGCCGGGGCAGAGGATGGCACGATTCTGCTGTGGGATGTGGCAACCGGAGAAATTATCACCACGCTCGAGGGGCATACGAATGTGGTTACGTCGGTATCGTTTTCGCCGGATGGGAGCACTCTAGCTGCCGGGGTAGTGCCTTCTACGGTTCGGCTGTGGGATGTGGCGACCGGAGAACCTATCGCCACGCTTGAAGGGCATACGGATGTGGTACTTTCGGTATCGTTTGCACAGGATAGAAACACCTTGGCTTCTGGGGCAGAGGATGGCACGGTTCGGCTGTGGGATATGGTAACCAGAGAGATTATCGCCACCCTCCAAGGACATACGGATGCGGTTACGTCGGTATCGTTTGCGCCGGATGGGAACACCTTGGCTTCTGGGTCATGGGATGGCACAGTGAAGCTGTGGGATGTGGCAACCGGAGAACCTATCACCACCCTCCAAGGTCATAGAGATTGGGTCAGTTCGGTATCGTTTGCGTCGGATGGGAACACCCTCGCCTCCGGGGCAGGGGATCGCAGGGTTCGGCTGTGGGATGTGGCGACCGGAGAACCTATCGCCACGCTTGAAGGGCATACGAATGCGGTTCGGTCGGTATCGTTTGCGCCGGATGGGAACACCTTGGCTTCTGGGTCATGGGATCGCAGGGTTCGGCTGTGGGATGTAGCGACCGGAGAACCTATCACCATCCTCCAAGGGCATAGGGATTGGGTCAGTTCGGTATCGTTTGCACCGGATGGGAATACCCTCGCCTGCGGGGCACACGATGGCACGATTCTGCTGTGGGACGTGGCCGAATGGACGAACGCCGGGACGGCCGTCGCGGCGAATAAGTTGATCGGCCTACCGGATGAACTTCAGTTGCAGCAAAACGCGCCCAATCCGTTTAACAGCCAGACGGTCCTCTCCTACTTCTTGCCGAAATCGGGTCCGGTGCGCTTGGAACTATTTTCAGTGACCGGGCAGCGAGTGGCGATCCTGCACCAAGGGCCGCAGCAGGCGGGCTACCACCGGTTCCGCTGGGAAGCCCAAGACGACGCAGGCCGCCCCTTGGCCAGCGGCATCTACTTTTACCGGATAGAGACAACCAATGGCATTTTGACACGTAAACTCACCCTGCTACGCTGAGCGTAGCGTGGCTAAGACATTTTATAAAGGAGCAAAGGCTATGAAGTCTTTGATCGGCAGTTTCATCGGGCTGGTGCTGAACGTCAGCGTCGGCGCAGAACCGCTGATTGAGGGTCGGGTGAGCCTGCCGTCCGGGCAGCCAGCGGCCGGCGTGCAGGTGCGGTTGTTTGATCTGACCGATCTGCGCCGGTTCGTCGGCACGACCACGGACGAGACCGGGCATTTCGTGCTGCCGTTGCGAGCATTCTCTACGGCTAGGGGCACGGCTCTGCCGACCGACTTTGCGCTGGGGCAGAATTACCCCAATCCGTTCAATCCTTCCACCATCATACCCTACCAACTGCCGGCGTCTGCCCATGTGCGGCTGGAGGTGTTCAATCTGCTGGGGCAGCGCTTGGCGACGTTAGTGGATGCGGAACGGTCGGCGGGGATACACACGGCGCAATGGGATGCTACGGATGCGGCGGGACGGGCCGTGGGCGCGGGGGTGTATATCTATCGGTTGAGCAGCGGCGGAATGACGGAGAGTCGGCGGATGGTGTTGGTGGATGGGCAGGCGGGGATTCCGGCGGTGGGGGCCGCTCCAAGATCGGTGCGGTCGGCGGTCGAGGGGCTGGTGGAAGCGGATGGCTCGGTTTATGGGCTAACCGTTTCGGGCGTGGGTTTGGTTCCCTATGTGAACCCGACTTTTCGGGTGGGAGTTGATGAGGTGGATATTGTAGTTGAAGAGCACAGCAGTGCACGAATGAAGCTCGCTGCGGATGGGGTTTTAGGCGATGTGGACGGCAATGGCCAAGTCGATGTTTTCGATGTGCTGTTTGTGCTGCTGTATAGCGTGGATCCGTCTATTGTGCTGCCTAACAACGGCGATATTTCTCGTGGCGATGTGAACGGCGATGGCCTAGTCGATGTAGCCGATGGTGGGCTCCTGCTCCGATACCTCAGCAATCCATTCGATCCTGCGTTGCCGCCGGGTATCGGTCAAGATTCCGACAATACCCTTGATGGGGCGACTCAGGTCGATTTAGGAAGCTCGACTGATGGCTCGTTATCAGAGGGGGATACAGCTTACTTTCGCGTTGAGATGAGCAGTGCAGGCACCTTGACAGCCTATACGACGGGTAGCACGGATACCTACGGCTCTATTTTGGATAGCTCTGGCAACGTCTTGGATGATGATGATGATGGTGGTAGGGGTTGGAATTTTCGGGTCTCTACTTCTGTTAGTGCAGGCACGTACTACATACGAGTAGAGGGCTGGGAAACAGGCACCTACACACTGCATGTGGTTGGCCCCTTGGACTTAGTGGTGGCGGCTTCGGTAAGCGATAGCACCTTGGCGTTTGAGCAGCCGTTCACGCTACGGGCGACGGTGCGCAACCAAGGGGGTGGTGAACCCGAACCAACCGTGCTGTTCTACTACCTCTCGACCGACGCAACGATCACTTCGGACGACACACAGATTAGCACTGATGCCGTAAGTCTAGAGGCTTCTAACACTATTGCGAAGTCGCTTTCGTTGACGGCTCCAGAGGAAGCAGGCACCTACTACTACGGGGCTTGCGTCCAGAGCGTCCCCGACGAGCACAACCCCGATAACAACTGCTCGGATGCGGTGCGAGTGACCGTGTCGAGTGATTTCGTTTTTACACCTTCTGAACCCTCCACCTTGTCGCATATGTACTGGACGTCCCCGTCCGAGGGTGTCATCTATCGAGCAGATTTGGATGGCTCCAACGTCGAACCCCTCGTCTCCGGCCTAGACGTGCCATTCGACTTGGCTTTGGACGTGGCTGGCGGCCAGATGTACTGGAATACCGAGAGTGGTGGCATCTATCGTGCGGCCTTGGACGGGTCCAACGTCGAAACCCTCGTCGTCCCTGAAGAGGCAGATTACTACGATCCGGAATCCTTAGCCTTGGATGTGGCTGGCGGCTGGATATACTGGACGGACTCGTCCGGGGATGGCATCTATCGTGCGGCCTTGGATGGCTCCAACATCGAACCCTTCTTTGAAACCGAAGAGGGTGAACCAACCGGCTTCGGCTTAGCTTTGGACGTAGCTGGGGGCTGGATATACTGGACGGGCTTATGGCCCTCTGGCATCTATCGTACAGCTTTGGATGGATACGTCGAAACCCGCATCGTCCCCGCAACCCCTGAAATGGGCCTTCCGACTGACTTGGCTTTGGACGTGTCTGGGGGCCAGATGTACTGGACGGCGGCCATTGAAGGGATATTTGGTATCTATCGTGCGTCCTTGGATGGCTCCAACGTCGAAACCCTCGTCCCCGACCCCGAAGGGGCGGTAGTCGGCTTGGCTTTGGACGTGTCTGGGGGCCAGATGTACTGGACGGCCTTGGAAGGGGGTAGCATCTATCGTTCGTCTTTGGATGGTTCCAACGTCGAAACCCTCGTCACTGGACTGAGGGGACCATTCTTCATCGCCCTTGGCCCTTGAAAAACACCGGCCCTTTCTACCGGCTCGCCTTCGTCGCCTACGCGCACGAAGGCGAGCCGCTTTCTAAGGCCGCCAGTGCCAACCCCGCATCCGCCAGTCCACGCCAGCCCCGCACAAGGCCGCGACATATCCGTCCGCCAGTTCCAAAGCTACCAACTTCCACCGCTCTACCTCGTCCCTCCCCTCGTCCGAGTGCAAAAGCGCCGCCTCCGCTCCCAGCGACACCGCAAAAGTGCCGAGGCCAGCGGCGATACCGTCGCCCCGCGCCTTGACGTAGGCTTCCTTGCGCGTCCAGATGTTGTAAAAAGCCGCCCGTCGCTCCTCGTCCGGCACCTGCGCCAGCGCCTCCTGCTCCTCCAGCGAAAAGAAGCGCGCGGCAATTTGCTCGTGCGCGACTTGGGGCCGCATCCACTCTACATCGACGCCGACCTCGCGGTCGTGCGCTATCGCGTATAGGGCTAGCTCTTGGGTGTGAGACACGTTGAAATGCAGTCCGCCCTCTGGCAGAAAGGGCTTGCCGTGCGCGCCGCGCGAAAAAGCCACCGCACCGGGATCTTGGTCGAGGTATAGCCCCAAGAGCTGGCGCAGCATCCCCCGCGCCACCACAAAGCGCCGCTGATGGGTGCCGGAGAGCAAACCACTCGCCCGCTCGCGCTCTTCCTCGCTCAGACAAGCCGCGAGCGCTGCCTCCTCACCGGCTGCGTCCAGTTCAACGCACCAGACGTGGATTTCATCGTCGCTGAGCCGAGGCCAGCCCGACGGGGTTTCCCAAGCAATAGTCATTAAAAGTTCACTTGACGGCGCAGTTTATCGCATTCAGATTAAGACGGATTAGGAATTCCGAAAACATTTAATCCATATATAAATGAAGGAGTGCTTCATGGCTGCCTTTTCCAGCAAAGATTATCCCGATTACACGTCCGACGGCAAGTATAAAGTCATCGGCACCCGCCCCATTCGCCACGACGGCGTCGATAAGGTCACCGGGGCTGCGGTGTACGGGGCCGATGTGCGCCTGCCGGGCCTGCTCTATGGCAAGGTTTTGCGCAGCCCGCATCCCCACGCCGAGATTATCTCTATCGACACCTCCAAGGCCCTCGCGCTCGATGGAGTGCGCGCCGTGGCCACGGCCAACGACTTGGTCGAGACTGTAGATAAGCTCTCTAATATCGGCGAAACCACCGTTAACGTCCGCGAAATCGCCAAAAACTCGCTGGCCTCGGACAAGGTGCTCTATACGGGGCACGCGGTCGCGGCTGTGTGCGCGGTCAGCCCCCACATCGCCGAAGAGGCCCTCGACCTAATTGAGGTCGAATACAAGGTCTTGGAGCCGGTCGTCGATATCCGCGAAGCCATGCGCGACGACGCCCCACTCCTCGATGAAGAGCGCACCACCCGCGCCCTCGGCGAAGATACGGGCAAGAAGAGCAATATCGCCACCCACAATCAGCACGCCATGGGCGACCTCGAAGCGGGCTTTGCCGAGGCCGACGTGATCGTCGAGCGCGAATTTCACACGGCGACCATTCACCAGGGCTACATTGAGCCGCACAACACGACCGTGTGGTGGAAAAACGACGGCAGCGTCACCGTGTGGGTGAGCACGCAAGGGCCGTTTGAGATTCGCTCGCAGGTGTCGGAAGTGCTCAACGTGCCGGTCTCCAAGGTCAAGGTTATTCCCTGCGAAATCGGCGGCGGCTTTGGTGGCAAGTTCCCCACCTATATGGAGCCCGCCGCGGCCATTATGTCGCACAAAACCGGCCAGCCGGTCAAAATGATCATGAGCCGCACCGAGGTCTTTCAGGGGACTGGCCCGGCTCCCGGGTCCTATATGAAGATTAAGATGGGGGCCAAAAACGACGGCACCATCACCGCGGCCCACTGCTACATGGCGTACGAGGCCGGGGCCTATCCCGGCTCGGCCGTGGGGGCGGGAGCGCAGTGCATTCTCGCGCCTTATTACATCGCCAACGTCACCATCGACGCATACGACGTGGTCGTCAACAAACCCAAGTCCTCGGCCTACCGCGCGCCCGGGGCACCCAACGCGGCCTTTGCCTCGGAGAGCGTCATCGACGAGTTGGCCGAAAAGATCGGCATAGACCCGCTGGCGATGCGGCTACAGAACTCCGCTAAAGAGGGGACGCGCCGCGCCGACGGCACGGTGTACGGGCAGATCGGCTGCGAGGAAACCGTGCAGGCCGCCAAGGACTCGGAGCACTACCACACCAAGCTCGAAGGCCCTTATCGGGGACGCGGCGTGGCCGGTGGCTTTTGGTTCAACGGCGGTGGCATGTCTTCGGCCGCCATTGCCGTCAACGACAACGGCACGATCAACTTGACTGAAGGTTCGGTTGACATCGGCGGCAGTCGCGCCGCCATGGCGATGATTGTCGCCGAGACCTTGGGGCTGCAGGCCGAGGATATCAATCCCTCCATCCCGGACACCAGTTCGATTGGCTTTACCGGCGGCACCGGCGGCAGCCGCGTGTGCTATGCCACGGGTCATGCCTGCTACAACGCGGCCGAGGACGTCAAGGCCGAGATGTGCCGGCGCGCTGCCCGGCAGCTAGAAGTTGCCGAGGACGATGTCGAGTTCGAGGATGGCAGCTTTGTCTGCAAGTCCGATCCCGCTCAGCGGCTCACCTTTGCGGAGGTCGCCGCCAACCAGGGCAGCACCGGCGGTCCGATCACCGGCAAGGGCACGATCAACGCCGGCGGCCCGGGCAATGCCTTTGCCGTGCACATCGTCGATGTGGAGATCGATCCAGACACCGGGAAGGTCGAGATTTTGCGCTACACCGCGGTGCAAGACGTGGGTAAGGCTATCCATCCCTCGTACGTCGAGGGCCAGATCCAGGGCGGGGCCGTGCAGGGCATTGGCTGGGCGCTAACGGAAGGCTACTTCTACACGGCCGATGGCCAGATGGCCAACCCGACCTTCCTCGACTATCGGATGCCGACCACCTTTGACATCCCCTTGATCGAGACGATTTTGGTCGAAGTGCCCAATCCGGCCAGCCCGCACGGGATCCGCGGCGTCGGCGAAGTGCCCTTGGTGCCGCCGATGGCCGCCATTGCCAACGCCATGTACGACGCCTTGGGTTGCCGCTTGGGTGAGTTGCCCATGAGTCCGGACCGGGTCGTCGCCGCCTTACAGGAGCATCAGTTAGAGGAAGCGGCTGGCTGAGGGGCAGCGCTCTGAGTATTAGCGCCCGGTTCCTCGTCGGAGCCGGGCGCTTTTATTGATTAGGATTATGGCCGAAAACATCGACCCCGACGACTTTATCGACGCGCTGCTGCCGGTCGTTGGCCAGTGTGCCCGCGCTTCGCTGATTTTCTACGGCCAAGTCGCCGACATTGGCAAGGCCGCGGACAAGAGCCTCACCGGCAGCAAGGCGCAGGACGCTTCCACGGCCTTCACGGTCCTCGACGCGGCCGTGCAGGACATCCTCCTCGCGGCCGTGCTGCAGCATTTCCCGTTTGTGCGCTGCATCGCCGAAGAGCGCACGCCGCTCAAAAAGCGCTTTGCCGGCAACACCTCGCCCTACGCGGTCATCCTCGATCCCATCGACGGCACCTTGCACTTCAAGCGGGGTGACGCGCCCTATCACATCGTCATCGGCTTGGCTTGCGATGGCCAAATGCTGGCCGCGATTGTTGCGCGGCCCTCGGAGGATAAAATTTTTACAGCCATCAAGGGCGAGGGAGCTTTTGTGCGCGTTGGCAATGGTCGCCCGCGTCGCTTGCAGCTACCTGCCGAACCGCGCACGAACAAAGCCTTCATTTCGTCCAAGGCGCGGCCCTATCAGGCCCTTGCCCGCCCCGCGCTGGACCCACGCGAAAGCCCGATCGGGGCGGCATTAGTCCTGACGGAGATCGCCGAGGGCGCGCTGTGCGCGTACCTGACGCGCCAAGTCGAAATTTACGATGTCGGCCCGCCGTCGCTGATTGCCGAAGAAGCCGGGGCGCGCTGCTATATTGGGGAACGCCGCCGCCCGACTTATACTCAGCGCCGCAAATTTGGACACTTTTTGGCCGCGGCCAACGACGAGATCGCCGAACAACTCTTTGCCATTCTGCGCCGCGCGCGCCGAAGCCAACGACTATGAGCTACGAAATCAAAGACGTGCTGCCGGTCGTCCACATGCCATACAGCGACGACCAAGCCATTGATTACGCCGTATTGGCAGATGAAGTCGATTATCTTTTTGAGACGGGGGCACACGGGTTTTGCCTCGCCTTGGTATCCGACTTGTTGCGCCTGACGGCGGCCGAGCGGCTGGCACTTCCGGCCCGGCTAGTGGAGTTTGCTCGCGGACGCGGCCCGGTCATCATCGGCGTTGGGGCCGAGGGCACGGCCCAGGCTCGGCTCTACGCCCGCGCGGCTGAAGACGGCGGTGCCGCGGCCGTCATGGCCATTCCGCCGATTTCCCGCGCCTTGGGCGAGAGCGAGTTACGCGCCTATTTTACCGCCCTGCTCGCCGAGGTCTCCATCCCGGTCATGATCCAAGACGCCAGCTCGTATGTCGGCAACCCCATGAGCATTGAATTTCAAGCGTCGCTCTTTGGCGACTACGGCGACCGCGTCCTGTTCAAACCCGAGGCCACTCCCTTGGGGCCTTGCATCTCGGCCCTGCGCGACCAAACCGAGGGCCGGGCTGGCATATTTGAAGGCAGCGGCGGTTTGCTGCTGATCGACTCCTTTCGCCGAGGCATTCGCGGCACCATTCCCGGCGTCGAGTTGCTCGATGGCACGGAGGCTCTGTGGCGCGCCCTCGCAGCCGGTGACGAAGAGCGCGCGTACCAAATCTATTTCCCCATTTGTGCCCTGTGTACGTTGCAGATCCAAGGGGGCTTGGACGGGTTTATCGTGGTCGAGCGCTACCTGATGCACAAGCGCGGCCTGTTTCCCAACCAAGTCCATCGCGGCCCCTTGAGCTTTGCGCTCGATGCGGAGACGTGCGCTGAAATTGATCGTCTGTTTGATCTGCTACAGGACGTGCTATGATCGACTCAAAGCGCATGCAGGCGGTACAAAGCCCGGTGATTCCGCATGTAGCTGCCCTCATCCGCGACAACCCGGGCACCATTTCCCTCGGCCAAGGCGTGGTGCATTACCCGCCGCCGCCGCAGGCTATGGAGGCGATTGCTCGATTCGGCGGTGAGATTGTCGAGCACCACTATCAGACCGCCCGCGGCCTGCCCGAACTCCGGGAAGAGCTGCGCCAGAAACTCGCGTGCGAGAATCGAATCGAGGTGGGCGACGACCAGATTCTGATGGTTACGGCTGGTTCCAACATGGGCTTCTACCACGCCTTGCTCGCCGTTGCCGATCCGGGCGATGAGATCGTCGTGATGTCGCCCTTTTATTTTAACCACGAAATGGCCGTCGGCATGGCCAACTGTCGGGCCGTGCTCGTGGCCACGGACGATGCCTATCAGCTCGATCTCGACGCGATTGAGGCCGCGATCACAGCGCGCACTCGCGCCATTGTCACGATCTCGCCCAACAACCCAACGGGTGCAGTCTATCGGCCCGAGGACTTGGCGGCGGTCAATCGGCTCTGCCGCGAGCGGGGTCTCTACCACTTTGCCGACGAGGCGTACGAGTACTTCACCTATGGCGCGGCGCAGCACTTTTCACCCGGCTCACTGCCCGCAAGCGCCGAGCATACCATTTCGCTATTTTCCTTTTCCAAGGCATACAGCCTCGCCAGTTGGCGGGTCGGCTACCTCGTGGCCCCACGGCATCTGCTCGGTGCGCTGGAAAAGATTCAAGATACCGTGCTCATCTGCCCGCCGGTCATCTCGCAACGCGCCGCGCTCGGTGCCCTCGCGGCCGGGGCTGCGTACTGTAAGGAATATCTAGCGGGTATGGATGCGGTGCGCCGGCTTTGCCTAGCGCGGCTCGAAGCGCTCGGCGAGCGCGTGCAGGTGCCGGCGGCCGAAGGAGCCTTTTATTTATTAATGCGCCTGCAAACCGACCTCGACGCCATGGACGTGGTCGCTCGTTTGGTGCGGGAACACAAGGTTGCCGTTATCCCCGGCAATGCTTTTGGCTTGAGCGCGGACTGCTATTTGCGCGTCGCCTACGGTGCTTTGCGCCAAGAGGATGTGGCTGAGGGAATGGATCGGCTCGTCGGGGGGCTGGAGCAGATTCTCTCTGCTTGACACGATAGGTTATTTTAGCGTATGTTTCGGCTAACAGAGAGCGACCTGAATCGGCGTAAAGAATACCTCAGGGGAAGTTTTCCACTCCTCTACGACGTGGAACTTCGACAAACATTGTATTCGGTATTCTGGCGGGTTGGTCGCTCTTCTTTTTTTCTGCTGTTCGCCCTCCTGCTGCTGCCAGCGATTCTGCGCGCCCAATCCCTCACTATTGACCCGAATGCGCTCGACTTAGGTGTAGTCGGCGTTGGCGTCGAGGCGCGAGCGTCCGTTTCCCTCGAAAATCTGCAGGACGACGCGCTTGAGGTGATCGTCGGCATTAGCGGTGCCGGTTTTGGCGCGTCACCGGATACGTTGCGCTTGGACGGCAAGGGCGTCAGCAGTGTCGAAGTGCGCTTCAGCGCGACTGCGGCCGGAGAATATGCGGGCGAACTGACGTTGCAGGTAGCCGCCTTGTTCAAAGACGAGCGCTTGGTCGTGCCGCTCCAAGCGGTGGCCGTCGTTCCGACCCTAGCACTTTTGCCGACCGAAGGGCTGGATTTTGGTGCAGTGCCCGTCGGGGAAGTGGCGACGGCGACCGTTACTGTCAAAAACACGGGTACCGTGCCCGTGGTGTCCGGGCGGATGGGCGTTGACGATCCACAGGGGCCCTTTAGCGTTGCGGGCGATGTCGGCCCTTGGCCTGCTCCCGGCGATGAAACGCGGATTGACGTTGCGTTTGCCCCAACGCGCGCGGGGTCGGTCGCGACGGAGTTCGTCGTCGCCGTGCCTAGTTTTGGGACTTGGTCTATTCCTCTGCGGGGAAGTGGTACAGTGGCCCAAGCGGCCTTTTCGCCCCTCCCGCAAGTGGGTCTCGACTTTGGTATTGTCGAAGTGGGCCAGCGCCTAACGCGCCGCGTGACCGTCCTCAATCAGGGCCAGGCCGAACTGCACATTGAAAACGTCGCCATTGAGGGCGCGGCTTTTGCCCTCGGGGCCGGGGACTCGTCAGCGACTATTGCTCCCGAAGGGCGGCTCGCCTTGAGCGCGGTGTTTGTGCCACAGAGTGAAGGGGATCGAAGCGGCGTCCTGCGCCTGCACACTAGCGATCCGCAAGCCGCCACCGTTGCCATCCCCCTCGCGGGTCGCGGCCAAATCAGCCCGCCGCGGATCGAGATTATCAATAGCGGCATTGACTTCGGCAGCGTGCCCATCGGCAAGACCGCGCGCGATCATTTGCTGTTGTGGAACAAGGGCAGTCAGCCGGGCGTGGTGGAGATCGCCGTGGCTGCGGACGAGGGCGTTGAATTTGGCATTGAACAGCACTCGGTCCTCATCCAGCCTCAAGCCAGCGTCCCCGTGGCGCTGAGTTTCTCGCCCAAGGAATCCGGTCCGCGCCAAGCCATTCTCCAAGTAGAGGCCGAAGCCGAGCGCCAGATTGTGCGCTTGCAGGGCGTAGGCCAGTTTTTCGCCCTCAGCCCGACAACGGTGGATTTCGGTCGAGTCGCCGTCGGCGAAAGCAGCAGCCGCGTCGTCGAAATAGCCAATGTGGGCAATGCCGACTTTGAAATTCACCAGCTTCGCTCGCCGAGCGCTGAATTTACTGCTCATACCCCAATTGACGCCGACAGCAAGTTCCTGTTGCCGGCCCAAAGCCAGCGCACCTTGCCGCTGCACGTGGCCTTCAGCCCGTCGGCTCGCGGAGCAATTTCGGGGACCTTGCGCTTGGACGGCTTGGGCGCGAATGAGATGATGACGCTCGACGTCCTGCTCAAGGGCAACGGCGTGGCCGCGGAAATCGAGGTGAATCCGGCGGGCGTCGTCGATTTTGGCTACGTGACCTTAGGGGAACAGGCGGAAAGGACCTTCGTGGCCACCAACGTCGGCGATACCGTGTTGCAAGTCGAGGCGCACCCCGAAAGCAAAGAAGCCCATATTGCGCCGACGCAATTCGCATTGGCCCCAGGCGAGTCCGCGCGCCTCACGCTCTTTTTTGCGCCCGATGCCTTGGGCGACCGCCGAGGACGCGTTTTGTTGGTCAGCAACGACGTCAAGGACCGCGCCCGTCCGCTCGAATACAAGGGACAGGGGGTGCTCGCAGACATCCACTTGGCGCAGATTGTCGAAGTTCTGGTTTCGCGCGGCGAGCAGACCCAGCCCTTGGCCGTCGGCTGGGACAACGCCCCCGTCGTGCAAAAAGACGGCACCAAAGTGGATGTGGCCTTTGCAATTCCCGACTCGCTGCGGCAGGCGCTAATCGGTCGCGAGATGGTCGTCGAGTGGACCCTACTCGACGAAAACTATGCTCCCAAAAGCAAAAGCAGTACCCAAAAGCAGAAGGTTGCGATCTACGAGTCGAGCGGCGGGCGCGTCTTAGCCGAGGATCTCAACTTGCTGCTGTCGGAAGAAGACAATCGCCGCGTGCGGCTCAAAATTACTACCCATAGCTACCCGGGTGCTCCGCCGCAGAGCGTGTCGCAGATTTTGGAAGCCGGGGGCTGGAAATGGGAATTTGAGGCCAAGCCACTGGTTTCCTTTTTGACGATTCGTCCCGGGCGCGCTTATAGCGATGCCGACGGCAACGCGGTCCCGGGCCAAACTGAGCGCCTGATTGGCTTGCCCGGATTGGCCTTTGCTGGCTGGCACAATGTGGATAGCCCATCGATTTCCGGCATCCATTTCACCGCCATCGGCAATGTCCTCGAAGCCCTTTCAACCGGCAACTCACTGGCCATTTCGCTGGGCGTGGCCATTTCCTTTTACAAGGATCAGTTTCTCTTCGGCTTCGGCTGGGACATTTACGACAGCCGACCCCGCGCCAAAAAGAAAGGCTCGCAGGACTACATTATGACCTTTAAGTACTCGGGATTGTTCAAGTGAACAGACGGCGGTACACCATAGCCGCCGCGCACAAGTCCTGCGCTCCCATCCCCGTTAGGTAGACTGCGCTTGGTGCTATGGTGCCAAGCCGCCCGCAGGCGGCGTCGCCGATGTCGAGCACTGTGTCTTCGGCGTTCCGCGCTAAGGCGATCTGTTCGGCTTGGCCCTGCTCGGCCGAAAAGCGGAATTCCCCAGATTTCTGGGCTTGGGCGAGCACATCGACGACTACCGTGCGCTCGCAGAGTACTTCCGGCGCGAGTTGGCGGGTGCGACTGTCTCCGGCGAGGACCGCGAGGTAGGGGACCTCGGCTAGGGCTGCGGAGGTCAAAATGGGTTGCGGCGTCGGCACGGCCGTCAGCACGGCGTCGGCCCCGGCGATGCACGATTCTAGCGACGTTGCTACCCGCAGACGCGCTCGCAGGTCCGGCTCGACCGCTTGGGCAAACGCCGCCCGGTTTGCCGCCCGGCGACTCGTGCAGACAACCTCCTCTAAATCAAAGAGTTCGTCGCAGGAGAGGGCCAAGGTCCGTGCGATTCGGCCGGTCCCTAAAATGGCGACTCGCTTGAGGACCGTGCCCGCTAGATATTGGAGACCTAGTGCCCCGGCCGCGCCGGTTCGCCGGTCGGTGATGAATCCGGCTTCGAGCCGACATGATCGGCCCTGTTGCAGATCTTCGAATGCGATGTACGCCTCCCGCTTGGCCAGCCGCCCGCTCGCCACGTCTGAGAATTCTTCGATGATCTTTCTCGCGCGAAACTTTCCCGGCCACTCGGCTGGCATGTCTAAGCGAAAGTAGTCGAGTGCCCCGCGCTTTTCGACGGACTCGGTGCGCGGCGGATTGTCGATGACCCCCGCGCCGTACCGCTCAAACGCTTGGTGACAGGCGGCGAGAAAATCAGCCGTGGAAAAGCGATGGGCAAAGGTTTCTTCGCGCAGGAGATCCATAATCCCTCCTTTGTTTGCTTGACTCAACTTGCCGTTTTTTATTCATTAAAGATGTTGGAGCATGGATCGACAAAATCCCTATGTGCAGGAGCTAATTTTGTGGGGGCTGGCCACTGTGGCCATAGCCCTTCTCCTCAAGGCGGCCTTTTGGCCGCACGCTGCTGCACCCGAGCCAACGCCCCAACAGGAAGTCCCCAAGTCGGAAACTGCTCCCCAACTCAGCCCCATTCGGGTCGAAATTCTCAACGGCGGAGGCGAATCGCAAGTCGCCGCCCGCCTGCGCAAAAAGGCACGTGCCCTCGGGTTAGACGTAATTCACGAGGGCAATGCGCCCAGCTTCAATCACTTGCACACTCTCGTCGTCGATTTGGACGGCGATATCGAGCAAGCTCGACAAGTGGCGGACATTTTGGGAATACCTCATTTTATTCAGCAGCAGAAGGAAAGCCAATTCAGTCTGGCGAGCGTCTCGATTATCATCGGGCGCGATTACCGTCGCATCGGCCTGCTCGATCCGGCCAAGTAACTAAGAGAAAACGTCTATGAGCCTATGTCAGGAGCCGCGCATCGCCCGCATTGTAGAAATTTTACAAGATAAAAAGGCCTTCGCAATAACCTTGCTGGATTTGCGCGATGTCTCCGACACCTGCGATTGCTTCCTGCTCTGTACGGGCACCTCTGAACAGCACATCCGCAGCCTCGTCGAAGAAGTGCGGGACCGGCTCGCCGAGATGGGAGAAAAGCCTTGGCACATTGAGGGTGCGGATACTCGGCGCTGGGTGCTGATGGATTACGTCGATTTTGTCGTCCACATTTTTCGCGAGGAGGCACGCGACTTCTACGCTCTAGAGAGGCTGTGGGGCGATGCCGAGCGCACGGATTTCGCCGATGGAGACGCGCCCGAGGAAGCCGCGGAAACGCCTTTTGAATTTTCGACCTTCTAATGCCGATGCAAACGCTCAAATGGCAGGACGATGCGCTGATCCTGCTCGACCAGACTCGCTTGCCCGAGGAACTGGTGTACGCGACTTATCGCCACGTCGAGGAGATTGCTTGCGCCATTGAAGAGCTAGTGGTGCGCGGCGCACCGGCCATTGGCTTGGCGGCTGCGTACGGCGTGGTGGTGGGTGCGCGTGCCGCCGCCGATCGCGCTCCCGAGGCCTTTTGCCGCCGCGTGGAAGCTGACATCGCCCGCCTAGCCCGCACCCGGCCCACCGCGGTCAACCTGTTTTGGGCCTTGGATCAGATGCAGGAGGTATTGGCGGCGAATCGAGGCCGCGACAACCACGCCATCTGCGACGCCTTGCTAGCGGCTGCGCACTACCTGTTTGAGGAAGACCGCCAAATCTGTCGCCAGATCGGTGCTCACGGCGCGGCACTTCTGCGCGATGGCAGCCAAGTCATCACCCACTGCAATGCCGGCGGCTTGGCCACCGCGGATTACGGCACGGCCTTAGGGGTTGTCTATGCAGCCCAAGAGGCGGGCAAGAAAGTCGCCGTTTTTGCCGACGAAACTCGCCCCTTGCTCCAAGGTTCGCGGCTGACGGCGTGGGAACTGATGCAGAGCGGCATCGACGTCAAGGTCATCTGCGACAATGCGGCCGCGGTCGTGCTGCGGAATGAGGCGATTGACTGCTGCATAGTGGGCGCTGACCGCATCGCCAAAAATGGCGATGTGGCCAACAAAATCGGCACCTATGGGTTGGCCATTCTCGCCCGCGAGCACGGCGTGCCCTTCTACGTGGCCGCGCCGGTCTCGACCCTCGACATGGCCTTGGACTCGGGCACGGAAATTCCCATTGAAAAGCGCGACGCAGCCGAGGTCCGCGCAGGTATGGGAAAGCCTACAGCCCCGGATGCGGTGCCGGTTTACAACCCGGCTTTTGACGTGACGCCCTGCGACTTGGTGTCGGCGATCATTTCGGAAAAGGGCGTCGCCCGTGCTCCGTACGAATCCGCCCTGCGCGCTTGGATCGAGTCATGAGAAGCTACCCAATCCCATTATTGCTGGTGGCCCTGCTGGCCACAGCCCATTGCGCGAGCGCGCCGCGTTGGCGCAGTGACTCGGGCGACGCGGCACCCACCAGTCGCGAAGAATTCGACCCGCGTACTCTCGACGAAGACTCGTTGCTAATTGAGCCGGTGCAAGGCGAGAGTCCCGACCAAACCCAAACCCCAGCGGCGTCGGCGCTCCCCGCGCAAGACCGCACTCCGGTAGCGAACGCTGCGGTCTATCGCCTCCAGCTAGTGGCCCTGAGCGATGAAGCCCTAGCCCGCCAGCGCCGCGCCGAATTAGAACGCGCGCTCGGTGTGAGGGTTTATTTAGTGGCTCGCAACGAGCACTCGGTGCTACAAGCTGGCCAATACGCCACCCGCGCCGAGGCCGCAGCACTCAAGAAGCAGGTCGACGCGCTCGGCACGGACTACGCCGACGCCTATGTCGTCGAGGTCTCGGTGAGTACGGTGCCCGACTCTGAGCCGACTGAGCCTGCGCTCGAACCAGTGAGTACCATTGGCTGGAAGGTACAGATTGCCCAGTTCCTACAACACGACGAGGCCAGCCGCCTCGCGGCCGACGCAAAAAAGCGCCTGAAGCGCGAAGACATCCACGTGATCTTTAAGGCACCTTACTACAAGATCGAAGTCGGCAACTACCGCACCGAGGCGCAAGCTCAGGCCGCGGCCGAGCGAATCGGGAAGTACTATCCTCTCGCCCTCAAGGTCCGCTCCCAGATACTCATCCCGCAGGAGAACTGACGCGCCATGCGCTTGTGTTGCTGTGTCATTGCATTGCTGCTGATGGCCTGTGCCCATGGCAAAAGCACGGGGCCTTTGGTCTTTGACGAGACTACTACACCGGTCATGCCGACGGTTGCAGACCCACCACCGGATACGGCCGACCTGCGCGCCGTGCGCTGGCACTTGCTCCTCGCTATCGAAAGCCATGCTCTCGGGCAGACCCAGCGGGCGCAAGAGGCTCTCGACGTGGCCTTTGGCATTCTCGCCGACCTCGACGAGCACGACGCGCTCGTGGATACCGCGCAGGCCGCGACGCTAGGCTTGGCTATTGAGCGGGCGTACCTCGACCTGCTGCCTCACTTGGAGCGCTTTCCCGCCGACAGCCACTTGAACCTGCTGCTCGAAGGGATATTTGAGGAAAAAATCGAACACCTGCCGGCAGATGCCGAGCCTTTGCTCCTCATCCACCAGCTCGGCCGCCGCTGTGACATGCCAATTGACGCCAATGACCGCGTCGTCGCCAGCCTCCAATTTTTCCAGACGCGGGGTCGCAAGACCTTTGCCACTTGGTTGCAGCGCGCCGGGCGCTACCGCACGCTGATCGGCGATATTCTCCGGCGCGAGGGGATGCCCAGCGACCTTTTTTACCTAGCAGTCATCGAGAGCGGCCTCAACCCAAGGGCCTATTCGCGGTCGCGGGCCGTGGGGTTGTGGCAGTTTATGGCGCGCACCGGCCGCATGATGGGCCTCAAACGCACCCACTGGGTCGACGAGCGACGCGACCCGATCAAGGCGACTGTTGCTGCTGCCCGGTATTTAAAAGACCTGTTCGCAGAGTTCGGCGACTGGCGCTTGGCGTTGGCCGCGTACAACGGCGGACCAGGACGAGTCCGCCGGGCCATCGCCCGCGCCGATACCAACGATTACTGGCAGCTCGATCTGCCCCGCGAAACAAAAAACTACGTGCCGCTCTTCATGGCCGCGGCCGTCATAGCCAAAGAACCACAACTTTTTGGCTTTGAACCCCAAGCCGAAGCGCCAGCCTTTGCATACGAGGAAGTCGTCCTGCCCAAAGACTGGCTTTACGTCGACCTGAAAGCGGCGGCCCAACTGCTGGGCATAGAACGCCAGGTATTGCACGACCTCAATCCCGAGTTGCGCCAAGACATCACGCCGCCGAGCAACCGCTCGCCTTATGTTTTGAAGGTACCGCCGGGCAAGGGCCAGATATTGCTCGACCAGTACGCTAGCCTGCCGGTCCCGCCAGGGGTAGCGATCCATCAGTACCAAGTGCAACGTGGCGACACGATCTCTGGCATCGCCCAGACCTTTGGCGTTTCCACGCGGGTGGTTATCGCGGCCAATAGCCTCAAAAACCCCCATTCCATCCGGCCGCGACAAATTCTCTATATCCCGATCTCGGCTCCGATTGTCCAGAATGCTAAGCAAGCGGACCGCAGCCAGAAGACCTATACCGTGCGCCCGAAAGATTCGCTCAGCACCATCGCTTCCCAGCACGGGGTTCGCTTACGAGACCTGATGAGGTGGAACGAACTCAAAACCACGCTGATCAAACCCGGTCAGGAATTGGTGCTGCAACAGCAGCCGAACCCCCAAAAGGTACCAAACGGCGGTGAAACCTATACCGTGCAGCCGGGTGATACACTGTGGGGTTTGTCCCGGCGATTTGCGGTTAGCGTCGCCGATTTGCAGGCGTGGAACAGGCTCGAAAAGGCGCTGATTAAACCCGGTCAACAGCTAACCGTGACCAACGAGCAAGCGCAGGTGTACACCGTGGTCTCGGGCGATACGCTGCACAGTATCGCCCGCAAATTCGGCCTTGCTCCCAGCGAGATTGCCCGCCAGAACAACATCGGCCTCTCGGAGACGCTGCTGGCGGGTATGACCTTGCAGATTCCGAGGTGACATGATTGTTGCGATCCGCTATATTCTCTTGCTGGCATTGGCCTTCGTCCTGCAAACCACTTGGGCCGATTCCATCAAAGTATGGTCGACCAAACCCGATCTATTGATCGTAACGTTGAGCTTCATCGCGCTGCGCAGCGGGCCGATTGTTGGGGCCTACATGGGGCTGGGAGTCGGCATCTTCCAAGATATGTATCTACCTGCGGACCTCGGAGTCAACGCGCTCGCCAAGTCACTCATCGGCGCGGGCTTCGGCTACGGCCATACCCGCGTGGTCGCCGACAGTATCCAGGTCCAGGCCGCACTAGTCTTTGGCGCCGTGATCTGCCATGATCTCATCTACTACGTGGGTGCTGGGGCCGATTTGCCCTTTGAGATGAGCGTCATCTTGGGCCGCGCTGTGTATACAGGCTTGGTTAGCGCGGTTTTCTTCTCTGGCGTGGTCGTTAAGCGCTATCTCTTCCCCGCTTGATTATGCAATTCCAACCTAAAAAAAATCAGCGGCAGCCTTTCGACAGCCTCCTCGTGCTACAGCAAGATCAGCGCAAGCCCCTCAAGAGCCTCCTCGTGCCCGTCGTCTTGCTGTTTGCAGTTTTGGTCTTGCGCCTGTTCTATTTGCAGGTTGTCACCTCAGCTGACTACGCCCGCGAGTCCGAGGAAAACCGCATTGCCCAGCGGCGCGTCAAAGCCCCGCGCGGGCTGATCTACGATCGCGATGGCCGCATCTTGGCTCGCACCCGGCCGTTTTACACCGTCTCATTGGAGCGCACCTCGAAGAAAGATTTCGCCGCCGCCACTACGGCATTCATAGCGGCCATTGGCGACTCAGAATTGGACGGCAAATACAGTCGCAAATACCGCAACATCCGTCTCAAGCGCGATGTCGACTTCCGCACGGTATCGATCGTAGAGGAGCGACTCAAGGCCGACTGGCCTCTGCTCGACATTGAAATCGAGACTCAACGCTACTATCCCTACGGCACGGCGGCCGCCCACCTGCTCGGCTATATCGGCATCATCCAAGACCAAGATCTACAGGGCAAAAACGACAATGCCTATGTGCTTGGCGACTTTATCGGTAGGACCGGGATCGAGAAAGTGTACGAAAACAGCCTGCGCGGTCGCGATGGCATGATGTACATCGAGATTGACGCGCTCGGGCGCACGGGCCGGGAATTTCCAGAACGCGACCGACTGCCCGTGCCCGGCGAGCCCCTGCACCTAACGGTTGACTTGGAAGTACAACTCGCGGCTGAGCGCGCCCTACCCGATAGTTTCGCCGGTGCGTTAGTCGCACTCGACCCGCGCACTGGGGCCGTGCTGGCCCTGGTCAACAAACCGGCCTTTGACCCCAACATTTTCGTGTCGTTTCAAGCCCAGCAGGAGCGACGGCGGGTGTTGCAGAGCAAGGACGTGCTACTCAACCGTGCCTTGCAAGGGCGTTATCCGCCCGGTTCGACGCTCAAGATGGTCAGTGCCATAGCCGCACTCGAAACGGGCATCACTGATACACGGAGCCTGTTTGAACCCTGCTATGGTGCACTGAAAGTGGGTAGAAGTAGGTTCCGTTGCCACAAGCGGACAGGCCACGGTGGCCTGACCCTCCCTGGGGCGATTGAGGCCTCCTGCAACGTCTACTTTTACCATTTGGCTCGGTTGATGAGCATTGAAACGTGGCACAAATACGCGGCTAAATTGGGCTTTGGCCAGCCGACCGGGATCCTCCATCCCGGAGAAGCCGCCGGCCTCCTGCCTTCGCGCCAGTACTACAGCAGGCGCGGCGGCTGGTCTTTGGGGCACCTACTCAACCTCTCTATTGGTCAAGGTGCCGTACTGGTCACACCTATTCAGATGGCCCGCTACGTGGCCGCCATTGCCAACGGCGGCTATCTGGTCACGCCCTACATCAGCGGCGATCCACCTCCGCGCCAACGCATTGAAGGCATTTCGCGGAGGACCTTTAACATCATAAAAAAATCCATGTTGCGAGTGGTGGCTAGCGACACCGGTACCGGTCGTCGAGCGCGGGTTGACGGCGTCGCAATCGCAGCCAAGACTGGCACCGCGCAAGTGCCCAGCCGAGACGACGACGCTTGGATGGTGGCCTTTGCTCCGTACGAAAATCCCTCTATTGCCATAGCGGCCGTAGTCGAAGGAGGCGGCAGCGGCGGGGCACGAGTCGGCCCGGTCGTACGCGAGGTCGTCAAAGCCTTCTGCATCCAAGAGGGCATCATTGAGCCAGAAGTAGTCAAGCCTGATACGCTGGTAGTTAACGGAATGCTTTAGCTCATGCGCCTGCTCCGCCAACTCGACTTCCCGCTCTTAACTGCGACTTTGGCGATCGTACTGATCGGCATCATCGCGATTTATAGCGCTACCTATCACAACGACTCCACTGCGGTGCAGAATGCCTGGAGTAAGCAGATCCAATTTGCGATCTTTGCCTTTGCCGTAGCCGTAGCCGCCGTTTATATCCCGGAAAAGGTCATTTACAGCGTTGCGTATCTGCTATATCTGTTCGGTATTGTGAGCCTAGTCGCGGTGTTGGCTTGGGGCACGGGCGATGCCACGCGCTGGTTGCGCTTAGGGCCATTGATGTTGCAGCCTTCGGAGCTAGCCAAGATCGCGACCATCATCGCCTTAGCGCGCTACCTAAGCGACCGCAACTTGGAACGCATCAATTCCTTCGACGGCTTTCTCGGAGCCTTATTTCTCGTACTGGTACCGATCGCGCTAATTGTGCGCCAGCCCGACTTGGGGACTGCGGTTTCTTTTGGCGCACCGCTCTTCCCCATGCTCTATTGGGCGGGAATGCGCAAGTTTTTCATCTTCCTCATCATCTCGCCGCTCATCAGCGTCATCTGCTCTTTCGATCTACTGTGGCAAGAGAGTACTCCGTACGTCTTCGCCACCTTTGTCATCGGCAGTACCTTCGTAATCCACCACTTTCTGCGTCGGCTCTGGTTGACCATCTCCATGGCTTGCATCAATTCCTTGGCGGGTTTGCTCACGGTGTACTTTTTGGAGCATTTCCTGCGTCCATATCAGAAGGCCCGCATTATGACCTTCTTCAATCCGGAGAGCGATCCCCTCGAATCCGGGTGGAATATCATCCAGTCCAAGATCGCCATTGGCTCTGGCGGACTGACGGGCAAGGGCCTCTTAGAAGGTACGCAGACCAAGCACGAGTTTCTGCCGGCGGCTCATACTGATTTCATCTTCTCGGTCATTGGTGAGGAGGGGGGATTTGTCATGGCCCTGATCGTACTGAGCTTGTTCTTTTTTCTCATCTATCGGGCGCTGCACATCGCCTCTACGGCCAACAATATCTTTTACAGCCTGACGGCCGTCGGCTTGGCCGCGATGCTGACCTTCCACGTGTTTATCAATATCGGCATGACTATCGGCGTCATGCCCATCACCGGCCTGCCACTGCCCTTCCTCAGTTCGGGAGGCTCTTCGCTACTGTCCAACCTCATAGCCATCGGCCTACTCCTCCACATCGCCACCTACCGCCACGAGTTCTGAATGCGCGTCGCTAGACAGGCCGTTTGCTGCGCCCTGCTTGGTGTGTTCGTCATCAGCAACCCGCAATGCGGCGCTTATCGAGCCGGGCACGCCCAGCTAGCGCAGGCCTATTTGAGCGACGGCCTCTACGGCCAAGCTTTGGCCGAAATCCACCGCGCCATTCGCCAAGACGGGCCGGACGATCGCTTGCTGCTCATTGCCGCCCTCGCCCGGCTGGGGCTAGGCGAAGTGGATGCCGCGCTGGAGCTAATCGGCCAAGCCATTGCCTTGGCACCGGACAACGACGATCTATACGGGATCCTACGCGACATTTGTCAAAAAGAAGAGCGCTTCGCCCAAGTCGAAAAACTCCTCGCACACTTGCGCGCCGACCATGGGCAGAGTGCGTCGCTATGGGCAACCGAGGGCTGGCTCTACGCTCGCCAAGAGCGCCCTGCCGCCGCGGTAGAAGCGCTGCGCCAGGCCATCCAACTCGACGAGCACCACCTCTTCGCCCATGTTGAACTCAGCCGCCTTTTGATCGCCGAGGGGCAACTCGCCGAGGCCGAGATCGCGCTTACCGCGGCCGTGCGCATTCAACCCGATGACCCGCAACTCGTCCTCGCCTTGGGGGATTGCCAACTACGTCAAGGACTTGCTGACCGGGCCGCCCGCACGTTTGACCAGGCACTGACGGCCGAGGTCGTTAGTGCAGTTAACATCGCCCGCAAATATTATGAACGCGAACGGCCCGACCGCGCTATTGAATACTACGAGCGTGCCTTGGCTGGTGCTCCAGACGATCCCCTGATCCTCAACAACTTGGCTTGGACCTATGCAGAAGAGGGCCTGCGCCTTAGCTACGCGCTAAATCTGTCGATGCGCGCGGTCAAGCTCGAGGCGGAAAGCGCGGTCTATTTGGATACCTATGCGGAATTGCTGTACCTGTTGGGGCGGTACGCTCACGCGGTGGCCATTATGGGCCAAGCCCTCGCGCTTGAGCCGACCGACGGCGAGCACCGGGCCTATCTCGAAGGTCAGATGGAGAGATTCCGCCGTGCACTCGCCGCGCATTTGTGAGTTAGATTCGGTAGTGTTGGTAGTCGATATCGAGGTTTTCTAGCTTGGCATACAGGCTCTTGCGAGACAGTCCGACCTCTTCGGCTACTTGCGAAATCACTCCGCGGTGTCGATGCAGGGCCTCACAGAGGAAGTGCCGCTCAAATGAGTTTCGCGCTTCCCGGAAACCTCGTGGACTCAGGTCGGCTTCCTCTTCGTCTTGCCAGTGAATGATCTCTTCGGGCACGTCCTCTTCTCGCAACAAGCTGTCGTTTGCAAGGAGGACCATGCGCTCGAGCGCGTTTTCCAATTGCCGCACATTGCCCGGCCACGGATAGGCCAAGAAGTGATTTAAGGCCGCGGTGTCGAGGCCGCGAATTTTGCAGCCGTTTTGCGCCGCTGATCGACGGATAAAGTGTTCGATCAACAGCGGAATATCTCCCTTGCGATGACGTAGCGGCGGCAGCTTGAGTGGCACGACGTTGAGTCGGTAAAAGAGGTCTTCGCGGAAGGTTCCCTTGCGGACCTCCGCCCGCAAGTCGACGTTGGTGGCGGCGATGACCCGCACATCCACCCGCAAGGTCTCCGCACCCCCGACGCGCTCAAACTCGCGCTCTTGCAGGACGCGTAACAGACGCAGTTGCACGCGCATATCCGCCGCGCCAATCTCGTCGAGAAACAAGGTGCCGCGATTAGCTAGCTCAAAGCGGCCTAAGTGCTGGCGGACCGCGCCTGTAAAGGCTCCTTTCTCGTGCCCGAACAGCTCGCTTTCCAACACGCCTTCAGGCAGCGAGGCGCAACTGAGCCGCACAAACGAGGCTCTGCGCCTTGGGCTGCGCTCGTGCAAGCGCTTCGCCAGTACTTCTTTGCCCGTGCCGCTTTCTCCGGTGAGAAGGACGGTCACCGGGGATTCGGCGACCCGGTCGGCTTGGGCCAGCAGGCGGCGGACTTGGGCGTTTTGGGTGATAAATTCGGGATGGTCAGCACTGCGGGGGGAGGACGCGCCCACTCGCGTAGGCGGGTTAGCATACGTACGAGAATCCACAGATAGCCTTCCTTGATTGGATATTAAAATGCTAAAGTGAATATTATATGCATATGTAAACGATTGTCAAGAACAATCAGTACAGAAAAGATAGAAAAAACAGAAGGGGGATTAGGCCAAGACAGAGGATCTATCGGCGCAGATTTCGGAAACCAAGCTGTTGTAGTTGCTGGAGCCTCTCGATTCTGCGTCGTAGAGCACGACGGGTTGGCTAAAACCCGGGGCCTCGGCCAAGCTGATGTTGCGGCTGATGATCGTCTGATACACCTTGTCGCCGAAGTGGTTGCGTACTTCTTGGGCCACGCGGCGACAAAGCTGCAAGCGATCGTCGTACAGGGTGAGCAAAACGCCCTCGATTTCGAGGGTGGGGTTGAGATAGCGCCGCACCACGCGGATGGAATCGCTGAGATTGCTCACGCCTTCCAAGGCATAGTACTCGCACTGCACTGGAATGAGCACGGAATCGGCCGCACTCAGCGCGTTGATCGTCAGCAAGCCCAAAGACGGAGGGCAATCGATGAGTATAAATTCGTACTGACCCTTTACCGGGCTCAGGGCTTCGGCCAGCCGCTTGTCGCGACCGACCATGGCAGCCATCTCCACTTCGGCACCCGCGAGGCGGATGTGTCCGGGCACTACAAAGAGGTCTTTTATATAGGTAGGGAAGGTCGCCGAGGAGGTGCTGAGTTGGCCGATCAAAACCTCGTAGGTAGAGGCGTAGTCGCTGCCGAGTTCGGCGTTACAGCCACTAGTGGCATTGGCCTGCGGGTCTAAGTCGATGAGTAAGGTTCGGTGCCCAGAAAGGGCCAGACAGGCAGCGAGATTGACAGCCGTAGTGGTCTTGCCAACTCCGCCTTTTTGATTGGCGATAGCGATGATCTTGCCCATACCGATGTTTTGCCTCGTGAAGCCTACAAAAGGCTCAACCAGCTATAATCTGGACTGTGCCCAATAGCAACTTCGGGCTATTTAATGAGCAACAAATCGAGCGAGCCAACTGACCACTCCCAAACAGAAAGGAGTCGCCAATACTGTACTTCAGAGGAGTTGTACAGAAGGCCCTAATCACCGCCTGCATTCAATATAAATCGGCGCAGTGGCCTGTCAAGGGTTTATAGCAATTTGGTTACAGCTAAGCAAAAAAACACATAAGATCGTATAAAATAAATATGTTATATGTTCTTGCAATCGGTTGTAATACTATGCGTCGCAAGGTTTTTGGGCCTGCGGTGAGCGCAGTTCCTTGTTATTGTTTTTCTTCAGACAAAGTCCAGAAACGAAAAATGTGATGCAAAACGATTCCACGTTCTCAGAATTAGTTGCCATCATGGCGCGTCTGCGCGGCCCCGGTGGCTGCCCTTGGGATCGCAAGCAGACGCACGCTGCGCTCAAACCCTATTTGTTGGAGGAGACGTACGAGGCGCTCGAAGCCATTGATGCGGAAGACGATGCTGAGCTATGCAGAGAGCTGGGCGATGTGTTGCTGCAAGTGGTATTCCACGCCCAGATCGCGGCCGAGGAGGGCCGCTTCGACATTGAGGCGGTCGGGCAAGCCATCGTCGATAAGCTGATTCGCCGCCATCCCCACGTCTTTGACGATGCGCATGTGGACGGAGCCGATGAGGTTTTGCGCCGCTGGGAGCAGATCAAAAAGCAGGAGCGCCGGGAGCAAGGGGAAGCCGCGCCCTCGTTGTTGGAGGGCATTCCCAAGCACCTTCCCGCTCTAATGCGCGCCCAGCGGATCCAAGCTCGAGTCTCACAGCAGGGATTTGATTGGGACGATATTGATGGCGCCCTCGACAAGGTCGAAGAGGAATTCGCCGAGGTGCGCAAGGCGTGGGAGGCGGATGGGGCTGAGGCGGTCGAGGAGGAGTTTGGCGACTTGCTCTTCTCGTTGGTCAACGCCAGCCGATTCCTCAAAGTAGATCCCGAGCAGGCGCTCCGGCATGCCGTCGCCAAGTTCGAGCGCCGCTTCCGCACCTTAGAGGAGACCGTGCAGGCGCGGGGGGAGGAAATCTCCGCGCTCTCGCTGGCGGCCCTAGACGAAATTTGGGACGAGGTAAAAGCGTGCGAAAAAGCCGAAGAATGAGGAAGCGACGTGGAACTGGCGCTCGACAAGGTCCCCCTCCGCGTTGACGTGCTCTTTGTCGCCACGGTCTTGGGCGCTTTGGCGCTTGTGGTGCTGGCTGTGCGCGCCGCTGCCCAGCGGGCGGGCCAGGCCGACGACCTGTGGACGATGCGCACGGCTATGGGAGCGGTGCTCTGGTTGGTGGCGACCGGACTGGCCGCGCACTCGGGCGTGCTGCATGGCTTTTCGCTGCCCTTCTTCGCGGCCTTGATGATCCTAACGGGTGGGCTGGCTTTTTCGCGGGTGGGGGCGGTGCTAATAGCTGCGGTCGGTCCAGTCGGGCTGATTGGCTTTCAGTTTTTCCGCGTGCCAGTCGCCGTGTTCTTACTAGGTATGCACCAGGCCGGGCAGGCACCAGTGCAGATCACCTATGAAGGGCTCAACGTCGATATCTTCGCCGGCTTGACCGCCCCGGCTATGGCTTGGCTGGTCTGGCGCGGCAAGGTGGGATCCTACGCGATATGGACTTGGAATGCGCTTGGGTTGGTGCTACTGGCCGAAGCGATTGTCATTGCGGCCCTCTCCATGCCAACGGAGTTTCGCGTCTTCACCAACGAGCCGGCTAGCACGTTCGCCACCTACGCGCCCTACGTCTGGCTGCCGGTGGTCTTGGCACCAGCCGCCCTATTGGGTCATTTGTTGATGTTGCGCTGGCTGTCGTCGAGTTGCTCTGGGTCGAGGTAATCCATGGCCGGATCGAGTTTCCAGCGGCACTGGTCGGAAGGCTGTACGGTGCGGCCCCATTCGGCGAGGATGGACCGGTCGGCGCGGAGCGCGGCCATGCGCGCGGCGATCCATTCCGGATCCCACCCGTCTAGGACTTCGGCTTTGAGCGCAGCTAGCGTCTCTTGGTGGGCCGGGTCGGCTGCTAGGTCGCAGCGCTCGCGCGGATCGGCTTGAAGATTAAAAAGCTGGCAGGGCGGGCCGTGGTAGTAGTTGAGCTTCCACGGCCCGCGCCGAATCATGCGCTGAAAAATGCCCCCTTCTGGGAAGGGCCCACCGGCCCCGGCCGCGTCTTGGCAGAACTCGGAGAAGGCGACGTCGTCCCACTCGGCGTTTTGGGGATCCGCGAGCAAGGGCAGGAGGCTGCGGCCCCGCGAGTGGGGCAGGACAGGGCAGTCTAAGGCGTCGAGCATGGTCGCGTTGAGGTCGAGCGAAGAAATCACCCGGTCGCAGCGGGTGCCTGCGGGCAAGCGTCCGGGCCAAGCGAGTATGGCCGGCACCTTAACCGAGTCCTCGTAAAAGGTCTGCTTCCACCACAGCCCGTGCTCGCCGACTTGCTCGCCGTGGTCCGACGTGTAGAGGATGAGGGTGTCTTCCTCTAAGTCGTTTTCCCGCAGCGCGGTTATGATCTGGCCGATCAGCACGTCCATGCGGTGGACTAGCGCCCAATAGGCGGCGCGGGCGCGGCGGGTCTCTTCCTCGCTGACTTCCTCGATCTCGCAGGCTTGGCGCCAGTGCTTGATGTGGGGATGCAGGTGGTCGCCGAAGGGTTCGGGGGTTTGCGGCGGGGTGATGTTTTCATAGTAGTAGCGATAGTCTTGCAAGCGGGCGACAAACGGCTGGTGTGGCAACATGAAACCGACCGAGAGCGAAAACGGCTCAGCAGCTTGGCCGGCGCGCTTGGCAACGCCGAGTCGGTTGAGGTAATCAACGGTCGCGGCGGTGACGTCTTCGTCGTGGACTTGATAGGCGCTCTGGCCGTGGCCAGACAGGCGCAAGCTGACGCGGCCCGGCCCGGCTGTGCCCGAGAGCTGGCCGTGATCGACGCCCTTGCCCCCGGGCTGGTTGGGGCCGTGGTCGCCGACGAGCCGCTCTGCGTACCCGTGCAGTTGGTCCGGGCCAACCGAGTGCATGCGGCCGACGAGCACAGGGCGGTAACCACCCGCGCCCATAGCGTGGGCGAAGGTAGGGATGCCGGAGTCGAGGATGTGGGTGTTGGTCCAGACTTGGTTGTCGCTGGGGTAGCGGCCCGAGAGCATGGACATCCGCGAGGGTACGCAAATCGGCGAGGGGCAATAGGTGTTGTCGAACACCACGCCGCGCTCGGCGAGGGCATCGAGGTGGGGGGTCTCGACCAAGGGATCGCCATAGCAGCCAGCGATGTAGGGGCTGTGTTGGTCGGAGTGGATATAGAGTAGATTGGGGCGGGGTGCTTGGCTCATAAATGGTCCTTGTCGATTAAGCAGTGTGCGCGACAAGATACGGGGCCGGTCGGGGCCGAGCAAGAAGGGGTGAGGCGGGTTTTTCTCGCGCTGCTGCCTTGTGTACGTTTTTTTTGACTAGCGAACTGCAAGCGATGGAGATTGGGGATGAAAACTAAAAAAACCGCCAAGGCGGCGAAGATGAAGAGGAAAGACTACGAGCGCGAGTTGGCCAAATTGCACCACGAATTGGTCAAGTTGCAGCACTGGATCAAGGACCAGGGTTTGCGGGTTGTGATCGTCTTTGAAGGACGCGACACGGCCGGTAAAGGCGGGACCATCAAGCGCATCACCGAGCCGCTCAATCCGCGCGGTGCGCGCGTGGTGGCCTTGGGTACCCCTTCGGACCGCGAGCGCACCCAGTGGTACTTCCAGCGCTACGTAGCCCACCTGCCGGCTGCGGGCGAGATTGTGGTTTTCGACCGCAGTTGGTACAACCGTAGCGGCGTCGAGCGGGTGTTGGGCTTTTGCACCGAGGAGGAGTATTGGGAGTTCCTCCACTCGTGCCCGGAGTTTGAGCGGATGCTAGTGCGCTCGGGGATCATCCTGCTCAAGTACTGGCTCTCGGTAAGCGAGGAAGAGCAAGAAAACCGCTTTCAGGAGCGCGCCCGGAATCCGCTCAAACACTGGAAGCTCAGCGATATAGACCTCAAGTCGCGGAACCTGTGGGTCGAGTACTCCAAGGCCAAGGACGAGGCGTTTTTCTACACGGATATTCCCGAAGCGCCTTGGTACACGGTCGAGGCCGACGACAAGCGCCGAGCGCGTCTCAACTGCATCGCGCACATTCTCAGGCAACTGTCCTACGAGGACGTGATGCCGAAAAAGATCAAGCTGCCGCCGCGCCCATCCCACGGCGAGTACCAGCGCCCGCCGCACAGCAAGTTGCACTTTGTCGATGAAAAGTACTGAAGATCTGTTTTGCACCTTATCTGAGTGCAAGCGATGAGACGCGATGTCCAGCCAGTTCGAGTTTCTCGGCCTTTCTCACATCGTCGCGATGGGTGTGACGCTGGCCTTGCCGATCCTTTTGACCATCGTCGTCAAACGGCTCAATTCGACCAAGGCGACTCAAGCCATCTGCGGCGCGTTTGCGGGCGTGCTCCTGCTCAACGAGATCTTGCCTTGGGGCCAGCGCGTGGCGATGGTCGGAGCGTACGAGTTCGTGCGGTGGTACCTGCCGTTGCACGTCTGTAGCATTACCGTCTTCGCCGTCGCTGCCGCGCTCCTCTTTCGCTGGCAGACGGCATACGAAATTGCCTACTTCTGGGGACTCGCCGGCGCGACCAATGCCGTCGTCACGCCGGCGCTCACGGCTGACTATCCAGCGTATCGCTTCTTTCAGTACTTCATTGCCCATGGCGGCATCGTCGCTGGCGCGTTGTTCGCAACTTGGGGCCTCGGCATGAGACCGACGTCCAAATCCGTCATCCGCGTCTTTGTGCTGCTCAATCTCTTGGCCATTGTCGCATTCGGCGTCAATTGGGCGCTGGGGAGCAACTATATGTTCCTCAGCCGCCCGCCCGTTACCGAGTCGCCGTTTTTCTTTGCTCCTTGGCCGTGGTATATCCCAATTCTCGACGGCGTGGCGCTCGTTTTGTTTTACTTGCTGCTCCTACCTTTTAAGATCGGGCGTAGAGCAGACGGCTCGCGGATACCTACTATTCCATGAAAGCATCCCGCAAAAAAAAGAAGGCTACGTTCCAAGAGTCCGAGTCTCAGATTCCCAAAGCGCACATAGGTACGCGCATAGTCGGGTTATTGGAAGGACCTCGGGTTCCCCTTTTTGTTATCGCAGCGACATTGCTTCTAGGAATCTGGACCTTTGATCCCAAACTTTCCCTCAGTGGCGACAACGCCGAATTCATCACGCTGGCGCACAGTCTGGCCCAAGGCGAGGGGCTTTTGCACATCAACTCGCCCGATCCGCAGCCAGCGACCAAGTACCCTTTTGGCTTTCCCGTTTTGCTGGCTCCTTTGGCGTGGGCTTTCCCCGGTGATTGGGTGCCGATGAAGGCTTGGGTGCTGGTGCTCTTTGCGCTGGGGATGGGGGTGCTTTACCAATTGGCCAAGGAACGGGTGGGCGTCCTGCCCAGCCTAGCGGTGGTGGTGCTGAGCGTTGTGCTCGGCAAAAGCTATTTGACGCACGGGCCGACCGGCGCAGTCTACGGCCCGCTGCTACTGCACTACGCACATCAAGTCATGTCCGAAGTGCCCTATCTGACTTTTTCGCTTTTGGCACTGTGGCTCGTCGAACGAGGCATTGGGCGCGAGGGTATTAAGGGAAACTGGTGGCTCGTCGGCGGGTTTGCCTGCACCATTTGGGCGTACTACATCCGCACGGCTGGGATCGCGCTCGTGGTGGCTGTGATTGTCTATTTGCTGCTCCGCCGCGATTTCCGGCGGTGTTTGCTCTTTAGCGGTGCGGCGTTTGTCTGCTGGCTACCGTGGACCTTGCGCAACCAAGCGGTAGGAGGCGGCGGTGTCTATATCAAACAGCTCTTCATGGTCAATCCCTACCACCCAGAGCGGGGTCTGCTCGACGTGGGCGGCTTTGTCGAGCGCCTTATCGGCCATGCGCATCGCTATCTGACGGGAGAATTGCCCAATACTTTGGTGCCTTTTTTTGGTGGCACTGAGACGATTTTTCACCCCGCACCGTTGTTGCTGATCGCGCTCGCCGTTGTGGTGACGGTGCTCTGCATCAAGCGCGGCGAACACCTGCTGTTCCTGCTCTACGCGGCCTTTTTCATGGGGATCGTGTTGCTCTGGCCTTGGCCGGGAGACCGCTTTTTGGTGCCGATTGTGCCGGTGTTCGTTTTGTTGGGGATCTGGGCCGTCTTGCAAATTCGCGATAGGCTGGCCGGGGGCCATGTGGGGAGATTTGTGATATGGGGATGCTTTCTGGTATGTGTCATCGGCCAAGTCGGCGGTGTCAAACGCCTAGCTGACTACGCGGCCGCCGACTACCCTCCGCCTTGGCTCCGCTACTACCAAGCCGGTCAATGGCTCAAAGCCAACGTGCCGGAAGACGCTATAGTGCTGTGCCGCAAGGGCTACTGGATGTACATAGTCTCGGGTCGGCGCTGCGTTGGCTTCCCCTTTGACGAACCGGCAAAAGTGCTGGACCACATGGAGCGCGAAAAGGTAGATTACGTCGTACTGGAAAGCCTCGGTTTTCCGCAGACGGGGCAGTACTTGGTTCCGGCTATCGAGGAGTACCGCGACCGTTTCAAAGTGGTGTGGCACGACCAATCCGTGCCAACGTACGTACTGCGTTTCCTCAAGCAATAGGTCATTTGCCCTTGCCGATCGCTCGCATCTTTTGAAATGCCTCACCCGTTTTCTCCAATAAAGAAGGTGTCTGTGATTCGACGCTGCTCGCTGCACATTCTCCTGTCCTACTTCGCGTGCAGTCTCGTCTTCACCTACCCACTGGTTTTTCGGCTGACGACCCATGTACCCGGTGGTAAAGGTGATGTGCCGATCTATATATGGAACCTATGGTGGATGAAGACAGCCCTATCCGAGGGCATCTCGCCGCTTTTCTGCGACTATATCTTCGTCCCCTCCGGCGCGTCGCTGGTCTTCCACACCTTCGTCTTTTTTAAGGCCATATTGGCAGTGCCCTTGCTGTGGTTATGCAGTACTTGGACGGCCTACAATATCCTGATCTTGACGACGTTTGCCACGGCCGGTTGGGGTATGTTCTTGCTGGCACGCTACCTGACTGGCGATGGCCGCGCCGCGTGGGTCGCCGGGCTGGTCTACGCCTTCAGTCCCTATATGCTGACCCGCAGTCTAAGTCATTTCAACTGTCTGAGCAGTGAATGGATTCCCCTCTATGTGCTCTGTCTGATCTGCTTGGTAGAAACGAAGGATCAACGCTGGGCTTGGGGCGGTGGACTGTGTCTGTTGCTGACGGCCTATTGCGATTACTACTACCTCACCTACCTGACGTTGTTCACGGGATTTTACCTCGGTTGGCGATCCTATCGCGACTGGTCGGAGGTACTAAACAGAACCTTTATTGCGCACTTTGCACTTATGGGAGCCGTCGCCATAGTCGGTTTCGCGCCTATTCTGTGGGTGCTCTTTGAGACGGCACAGAGCGGCTACATTTATGGGGGAGCCTCCTCGGCCAAGCTGGGGGCAGACCTGCTGGCTTTTGTGACACCGCCACCGGGCAGCCTGCTCTATGGCGATGTAGGAGCTGAGGCCTACAAGGTATTTTCCGGCGGTAATGCGGTGGAGGCGACGGTGTTTTCCGGTTATGTGGTGCTTGGTCTGTTGGTGGTGTGTGTCCTGCGCTTGCGGGGCGAGAAGACCGTAAGGGGATGGCTCTGGCTGACGCTGGCATTTTTTCTGCTCTCGCTGGGGCCGTTGCTACACATCGGCGGGGATTTTGTCTTCGCGCTTGGAGAAGGGCGATTTGCCGTGCCATTGCCCTACGCACTTGTACGCTACGTGCCCCTGATCAAGGGAGCACGGGTGGCGGCGCGTTTCGATATTATGGTCATGTTGGGCTTAGCGGTACTCAGCGCATATACCATGCGCTATTGGCTAGGTCGGGTAGCTCATCCGGTTCGCTGGACGGCGGCAATTGCTGCGCTGATTGCCTTAGAGTTCTTCAGGCTACCCTATCAGGTCGCGGCAGTAGAAATACCCGATGTCTACGCCGAGGTCGCTGGCGATCATCGAGACGTAACGGTCATGGAAGTGCCCTAGGGCTGGCGCACTGGCTGGGGAAGCACGGGGCGCAGTTTCGACGAGCGACAATTGTTCCAGACTGTTCACGGAAAACGGCTGATAGGTGGCTTTGTTGCACGGGCTCCCGAAGACGGACTGCAACGCATGGCGGCACTACCCGGAGTTGGCCAACTCTTGGCCCTGCAGGAGGAATTGCCGCAGCATCCTTCGCCAACGGCAGTTCGTCGTCCTGCTATCCGGGAACAGCTACGGGAGCTTTTGTTTCACTTGCCAAACTTTTTGCGCGAGCGACTACTGCGCAATAACTCGGTGCGCCGCTTCCTCACCGACGCGCCATTAAAGCAGATACCGCGCTCAGGATCGCTGGGTGATCTGGTGCAAGCTGTCAACTTGGGCTATGTGTTCGTACATCCGCCTTATAGCGATTACGCGCCGATCCGGCACTATTTGGAGGCCGGTTTGCCTCTGAAGCAATTTTACGAGCACGACGGCGTAATAGGCTACCGGGTGGTGGCACCAATGGACAGATAGGCCGAACAGCAGGCGGTCTCATTGAATCTGGCTGAAAATACAAACGTCTGGTATGTAGGGCGTGAAAAACGTGTGGATACTTTTAGGGCAGGAATGTATTTTGTCAAGACTCTCTTACCCTAACCCAAAAAAGATAGGGATGCTGATTGAATGGATAGCCTCAAACTGGATCGTATTACATGACGGATGCACTGCGGTGGCGGCACCGCATTTCCTTGCCCGACGGCACAGTAACTCCAGGGGTACAGGACTCGCCGGCTCTGCTTAAGCGGTTGCAGCTACCTGAGGACCTTTCTGGCAAGACGGTGCTTGATATCGGCTGTTCAGATGGATTCTATAGCTTCGAATGCGAACGTCGGGGGGCTTCTCGTGTCCTAGCCGTGGACAATTACAGTTCGCCCTTGATTGACTCGCCGTCCGGCTTTCACATGGCCCATACCTTGCTTAATTCAAAGGTGGAATTTCGCCAAGCAGACTTATTCAGTTTGAATCCGGACGAGGATGGATGCTTTGATATCGTCCTGTTTCTGGGCGTTCTCTACCATTTGCGCCACCCCCTCCTTGGTATAGAGCGTATCGCAAGCTTGTGTCGCGAAAAGCTGATTTTGGAAACGCGTTTAGACTCTCCTTTTGGCTTGTGGGGGGCTCTCAAGCGCCGTCTGCTAGGCCCGGACAATCGCAGCCCCTCTATGCGCTTTTGCGAAGGAGCGCAAGTCAATTCCGATCCAACGACTTGGTGGACTCCCACGGCCCAATGTGTAGAGGCTATGTTGCGTTCTTGTGGTTTCTGCTCAGTCAAGCAAGTAGATAAACAGGGCTGGCGGGGTATATTCCACGGGGATAGCCCACGATGGGGCTCTGACGTGTTGGATTTGGTCCAATCCCTGGGAAGCCAACGGGTGGCTTTAGCCTACGAGCAAGAGACGGGCCGATCTATAGAGGGGAAAGAGGTGGTGAAGACTCTACGCGAGGTGTCCATCCCTCAGTTCGCTGCCATTAAACAACGAGCCTTTGAGCTAAACGGATAGCTTCTAGTGTGAGATGATGTTTCTCATGGATCACACTGATAAGTTACCTATCGAGAAGAGTCGTTACGGCTACTACAAGAGACTGGCGGCCTGTCTGCTGAACGCCGTGCTGGCCGCATGGGCAGGGCCGGTGGCCGCGGAGTCAAACTCGTGCGCCAACGGCATCGTCGTGCCGGAGCCGCAGGACCACCCCGGCTTAGCAGCCAACTGCGAGGTGCTCCTAGGCCTACGCGACCGCTTGGCCGGCGACCGCGGCTTAAACTGGAGCGCGGACATACCTATTACTCAATGGGACGGTATCGCGGTCGGCGATTTTGGCGTCAAAACGTTGGAACTCGGCGACAGTGAGTTGACGGGTGTGATCCCGCCCGAATTGGGTCGTCTGAGCCAACTGGAGTGGTTGAGCCTCTACGACAACGAGTTGACTGGCTCGATTCCAGCCGCGTTGGGTCGTCTAAGTCAACTGGAGTGGTTAGACCTTAGCGGCAACGAATTGACCGGCTCGATTCCAGTCGAACTGAGCCAACTGACAGCCCTGCGGGGACTGTACCTCTACGGCAACGAATTGACCGGCTCGATTCCAGTCGAACTGAGCCAACTGACAGCCCTGCGGGGGTTGCGTCTCGACAATAATGAGTTGACGGGTGTGATTCCACCCGAGTTGGGTCGTCTGGTAGATTTGGAGGAGTTGAACCTCGACGGCAACGCGCTGATAGGATGTGCACCGGAGACATTGGCCAGATGGGTTAACGATTTGCCGGTTTGCTCCCAAGTCGCGAAATCATCTGATGCGGCTGTTAGCGGAGTGACGGCCACTATCTTGGGCGACGAGATCGAGCACTTGATTGTTGAGTTTGCGCGCATCATCCCCGGCCGCCAACCCGACTACGCTTGGATCGGTGTCACCGACGAGTTCGGCCAGCTAGAATTGATCATCTCCAGTGAGGCTCCGGTGAGCGGCTACTATCAAGCCCGGGCTCGTAACGCCGACGGAGAGATAGTGGGACAGTGGCACGGCATTTTCCTCGACCAGGACCGGCACCAGAGCTTGGAGTTGACCTTAGACGGCGGTGTGCAAGTGGTAGCCAGCCAAGTGCTGGCCAGAGGGGCCGAATTAATTGCCCACTATCCCTTCAATGGCAATGCCCGGGACGTCAGTGGAAACGAGTATCACGGCACCCTGTTGGGCCCCGAACCTACATGGGATCGCTTTGGCAACGAAGATGGTGCTATTCTTTTTCACGATACTGACCATCGAATTGACCTGCCGCACAAAGTGCTCAATGGCCGACTGGATGTGACCATCGCCTTTTGGTTGAAAACCTCCAAGTCTGGAGCTCAAACCATTGTCAGCGGCGCTAACCAACTCAACGACAACGAATATATTGTCTTTTTTTTAAATAAAGGCCTGATCCGCTTCTATTCGCATGGGAATGTGGGGAGAAATCAGGTCTGGTGCGACGTGGAAATCCAATCGATTGCCGACGGCACTTGGCAACACTTTGCCGTGATTCGCAATGCCTCGCTGGGTCATGTCGACTTTTTTATCAATGGCGAGGGGTATACCAAGCGTTGTGGGCACTTGATGTACGACACACTCAAGGTCGAGGCGGGAGGGCTTATTCTCGGTCAAGATCAGGATACGTTCGGTGGGGGTTTCGACGCGGGTCAGGTTCTCAGGGGTGCGTTGGACGACCTCAGAATATACGATGGGACATTGTCGGCCACTGAGGTGCAAGCCCTCATGCGTGAAAGCGGTCCAGACGATCTCGGTGCGGCCAAGAAAGTGACGTCGGTCGCCAGCGGCCTAGATCCCAATGCGCCCAATCCCTTCAACGCCAGCACCCAGATCACCTACCGCTTGGCCTCCCCCGGCTCGGTGAGACTGGAGATCTACAATGTGCTGGGTCAGTCGGTGCATACACTGGTAGATGAGTTCCAGGCCTCCGGCTCTTATCAAATCCACTGGGACGCCCGCGACCAGCGGGGTGTCCCAGTAGCGGCGGGCGTCTATCTCAGCCGTCTACGCTACCCTGGCGGAGTCCAGACCCGACGGATGCTCTTGCTCAAGTAGCCTAGGGCGTAGGGAGCGGCATAGAGGCTCTATTGAATGCACAAGCTCACGGCAGCGGGGCGTCGTCGCGGACTAAGCTCTCGTCGCGGAGTTCGGCCCAAAACGAGGCGGGAATCTCCTGTGTGAGCAAGTCGAAGTTCTCTTGTACTCGCTCGGGCTGCCGCGTCCCGGGGATGATGCAGGTGATAGCCGGATGGGCGAAGACGAATTGCGAGGCCGCCGCCCGCAGATCGACTTGGTGGCGAGCGGCCACGGCCTCTAGGGACTTGGCTCTAGCCGCGATTTCGGGCGGCGCTTCTCGGTAGTTGTAGGTCGCGCCCGGACGCGCGCCTTTGGCCAAGATGCCGCTGTTGTACGTGCCGCCGGCCATGATGCCGATGTTCTTTTCCACACACAGCGGCAAGAGTTCGTCGAGCGCACCTTGGTCGAGTAAGCTGTAGCGTCCGGCGAGGAGGAAGCAGTCGAAATCGCCCTCGCGGGCAAAGCGGGCCAGCATTTCCCATTGGTTCATGCCCGCACTGACGGCGCGGATGACGCCTTCGCCGCGCAGCTTGTCGAGCGCGGGGTACGCACCGTCGATGGCCTCCTGCCAGTGGTCGTCTGGGTCGTGAATGTGGAGGATGTCGATGCGATCTACGCCTAGGCGTTTGAGGCTGTCTTCAAAGGAGCGCATGACGCCATCGTAGCTGAAGTCGAACACAGGTTGGTACGGGGCCGGGTCGTCGAATGCGCCCACCTGTTGGTCTTGCTTGGTTGGGACTAGGACGCGCCCTACTTTGGATGCGAGCACATAGCTGTCGCGCGGCACGCCCACGAGGGCTTGCCCGAGGCGGAGTTCGCTTTTGCCCGATCCGTACAGCGGTGCGGTGTCTAAGAGGTTCAGGCCCAAAGACAGGGCGCGGTGTACGACGGAGACGGCTTGGTCGTCTGGTATGTCGCCGTAGAGGCCGCCGATAGAGGCACAGCCCAAGCCAAGGCGGGTGACGCGCAGGCCGCTGCTGCCGAGGGTGACTTTTTCGAGTGGATTCATGGCGTGCTCCTCATTAGATGGCTTCTAGGTGGAAAAACAAAACATAGGCCAAACTACCCGCGACAAAAAGCCCGCTCCCTGTAACCTGCTTGACGCTCACAGGGGCATGCCGTACATTAAACGGCCTTTATAAATTACCCCGAACTCATTGAATATAAAAGAGATGTGTCAATTTAAGGCCAAGCTGCTGGCGCTGCTAATGCTGGCTGGGTGTGCTGCCACCGAAGAGCAGCCACAAGAAGAAGAGGTTCGCAGCGAGCGGCCTGCTTTGGCCGAATGGCAGTGGGCCGATGGCGAGCTGCCTTGGGGCACTTGGGACGAGTCTTTATTCGTGCGCGCCCAAAGCGAAGACAATCCCATATTGGTGTATTTGGCCGCTCCGGGATGCGAGGGCCTGTTCCCCGCGCCGACGCCGGCGTTGCGTCAACTGGTCGCCGAGAAATTTATCAGCGTGCAGGTCGATCCATTCAAGCGGCCGGATATTGCTCGGCGCTACGACAGCGGCGGTTGGCCGGCTCTAGTAGTGGCCCTGCCAGACGGGCGGGTTTTCGCGCGGGCTGTGGATATTCCACCAGCTAACGTCGAGCCTTATTTGCGTCGGTTGCACACGGCCTACGAGGAAAAGCGCGAAGTAATCGTCGCCAAGGTGCAGCGCGCCGCCGCCCGTCCCAAGGTTGAGAAACCTGTTACAATAGATGCCGTTTACCGCGCGTGCGCGGTTGCCTTTGATTCGACCCACGGCGGCTTCGGCGGTCCGACCAAGTTTCTCGAAACTTCGACGTTGCGCTTCCTGCTCGTCTATGCCGAGACGCGGGGTGCAGCACCAGCTCGGCAGATGGCCTTGGCTAGCTTGGATGCAGTGCTTGCCTCGCCGCTTGGCGACAGCGGTGGTTTTCGGGCGTATTCGTACGCGCCGGATTGGAGTGCGCCTGCGAGTGAGCGGGATGCCCTCGATCAGGCGGCCATGTTGCATCTGTTGCTGGAGGCCGATCAGCCCCGTTACGCCGAGTCGGCCAGAGCACTGCTCGGCTTTGTCGAGGGCGCGCTCTTCGACGCCGACGCGGGCGCATTCCGCGGCCGCCAAGTCTTGGCCGGCACGTGGTGGACCGATCCCACGCTCTACACCGACCGCCAAGCGGCCCTGATACGGGCCTATCTCGCCGCGGCCGCTGCGCTAGGCGACGACCGGGCCGCTCAGGTGGCCTTGCAAGCCGGCGACGCGCTCGTCAATCGCTGCATCGACGGCCGCGGGCGGGTGCGGCGCGTCTGCAACTCAGAAGGCGAGGGCAGTGCTGGCCTGCTCGTCGATCAAGCCTTGGTGGCATTAGCTCTGTGGGAGTTGGGCCAGTGGAGTGGGGAGGCGCGTTTTGCCACGGCTGCTGAGCAGGTTGAGCGTTTTATGGAGCAATCGTACGATCTCCCTACTGCCCTCGGTCCGCTATCGCACTACGACAAGGCTCTTGCTCTCCAGTTCTACGGGCGACAGGGCCGTGCCGAGCAGGTGGTCGCCTTGGCTGGCGAGCCGCGTCTGTCTCAGTCGCCCGGCCGAGCGCATAGCTCGTGGGCACGGGCCTTGCTGCTGTACGGCCCGCCGCTATGAGAATTTTGGTGACAGGTGCCACTGGCTTTTTGGGCCGTACTTTGCTCTCCTTGGAGGGGGAAGTCGAGTGGATGGGCTGCGGCCGTCGACCCGCTGCCGAGGGCATTCCCTATCGTCCGGTTGACCTAGCCGACCACAAGGCAGTGGCCGCACTCGTCGCCGAACTAGCCCCGGATTGGGTGATCAACGCCGCGGCCATGACCGATGTCGATGGTTGCGAAAAAGACGTGCTGGCCGCGCGGCAAGCCAACGTCGATATTCCCGAGAACTTGGCCGTGGCTTGCGACGCGACCGGCGCTGGCTTGGTTCATATCTCCACGGACTACGTCTTCGACGGCAAGTGCGGCCCCTACGGCGAAGGAGATGCGGCTAATCCGCTGTCTTGCTACGGTCAACTCAAACTCGAAAGCGAGGGTATACTAAAGAAAATGGAGCGGGTGCTCGTCGTGCGGACCCTGTGGCTGTACGGCTATGTCCCGCAGGCTGGGTCCAACTTTCTCACTTGGGCGTTGCGGTCGCTGTCTAGCGGCCAGCCCCTGCGGGTCTTTGCCGACCAGTGGGGCAACCCGACTTACATCTGCGATTTAGCCCGCGCCTTGGTGGCCCTGTGCGGCCAAGAGGCGCGGGGCTTGTTGCACATAGGCGGCGCGACCTTTATGACGCGCTGGGAGATGGCGCGGGAACTGGCCTGTTTCTTTGGCATCGACGACGCGTTGATTGAACCCGTGCTAACCCGCGCAGCCGGGCTGCCAGCCGCGCGCCCCCTGCGCTCTGGTCTGCGCACCGACGCGCTGGAAGCCGCGCTCGGTCGCCGACCCATGAGCTTTGCCGAGGGGCTGCAATGCCTTGCTGCGGCTCCGCATTTTCGCCGCGACTTTCCCCAATTTGCCCGCTAGCGTACTTCTCATGGACCCCGTGCAGATTTCACTGATAACGCCCACGTACAACGAGCGGGAAAATCTGCCGATTTTGGCGGAAGAAATCTTCGCGATCGTCGGCCAAGAGTCGGATATCGACTTGGAGCTCATCGTGGTAGATGACAACTCGCCCGACGGCACCGGCGAGGTGGCCGAGTCGCTGAAGACCCGCTATCCTGTCCAGGTGGTCCATCGGCCGGGTAAGCTCGGCTTGGGGTCGGCGGTGATGGCGGGTTTCGCGCAGTCGGCGCGACCACATCTCGGAGTGATAGACGCCGACTTGAGCCACGACCCGGCGATTTTGCCCGAGCTCGTCCGCAGTCTGCGCGAATGCGATATTGCCATGGGCAGCCGCTTCGGCGCGACTAGCCGAGTCGAACGGTGGGCTTGGCACCGCAAGCTGCTTTCGCAAGCCGGCGTGGGTGCGGCTCGCCTGCTAACTGGGGTCGAGGACCCGCTGTCGGGTTATTTCTGTCTGCGCCGCCAAGTAATACAGGACCTAGTACTCACGTCCTCGGGCTACAAAATTTTGCTCGAAATTTTGGTCAAGGGCCGCTATCGGCAGCATTGCTCGGTGCCTTTTGTCTTTCGCAACCGCCAGTTCAGTTCCAGCAAGTTGGACCTGCGTGAGTATTTACTCTTTGCCAAACAAATCCTCTACTTCAGCGGCTACAAGCTCATGGGCCGCCACCGAAGGGCTAGATCGTGCGACTGAGCGTTGTTTTCCTCAGCTACAATACCCGCTCCCTGACCCGCCAGGCCCTGAGTTCTGTGCTCGCAGCGGCTGAAGGCCTAGAAGTGGAGATATTCGTCGTTGACAATGCCTCGGCGGATGGCAGCGCCGACATGGTAGCCGAGGAGTTCCCGCAAGTGAAGCTCATTTGCAATGAGGCCAATGTGGGTTTTGCGGCTGGCAACAACGTGGCCCTGCGGCAGGTGGCCGGAGAATACGCCCTGCTGATCAACACCGATACCATCGTGCGCCGAGATGCGCTGCGCACGATGGTAGAGTTCTTGGACGCGCACCCGGAAGCTGGAGCCTGCGGGTGCAAAATTCTCGACCCGGACGGCACTTTGCAGCTCGACAGCCGCCGCGGCTTCCCCACGCCGTTGGCTGCCTTTTGCAAGATGTCGGGCCTGAGCCGCCTCTTTCCCAAGCACCCGCTCATCGCCCACTACCACATGACGTATCTCGACCCCGAACAGACGGCCGAAGTCGAGGTGCTGTCTGGTTCCTGCATGATGGTGAGGAAGGCGGCTATGGATGAAGTCGGCCTGCTCGACGAGGACTACTTCATGTACGGCGAGGACATCGACTGGTGCTATCGCTTCCACCAAGCCGGCTGGAAGATCTACTACGTGCCGACGACTGAGATCATCCATTTCCGCGGCGAGAGTGGCCGGGGAGTGCCGCTGCGAATTCTCTATCGCAAGAGCCACGCCATGTCGATTTTTGTCAACAAGCACATGGTGCGGCGCTTTCGCTTCTTCCCGCTATGGCTTTTGCAGGTGGGCATTGCCCTGTACGGGACGTTTCGCTTCCTCGCCCGGACTGGTCGCGCCTTAGCCATGCCGCTGATCGACGCCGGCTTGGTGCTCTGCGGCCTGAAGCTGGGTTTAGCGGTGCGCTACCACCAAGAGCTGGCACCCTTCATCTACCGCATTGAGCAGGCCGGCAATCTCCTTGGCCTCGCCGTTCAGCCGACGCGCTGGCTGGTGCCGCCTCCGTACTCGGATTTGCAATGGGCTGCGGTGTACGGCGCTTCGACCTTGGTCTGGCTGCTGGCATTTTACATGTCGGGCCTGTACGACCGCCGCCGCTATTCAGTGGCGTGGTCGGTGGTGGGGGTGACGCTGGGTTTTGCCTTTATCGTGATGCTAGTTTTCTTCTTTAAGGCATACAACTTCTCGCGGCTGGCCGCAGTCGCGGCTTGGTTTTGCAACGCACTGTTAATCGCTGGTTGGCGCTTGGTCGCGCGTTGGTTTCTGCACCAGCGCGGTCGCGAGGGCCGATTGCGCACCCTGCTGGTGGGAACCGATGCAGCCGCCGTGGATTTCGTCGAACAGCTAGAGCGGGCGGGTATGGCCCACTGCAATCTGATCGGCGTGGTGGGAGAGACTTCTGAGCAGCGCGGTCGCTCGGTGGCTGGTCGCCCAGTGGTCGGCCACATCGGCGAGTTGGAGAAGCTGGTGAGCGACTTTGCCATCGACCACCTCGTGTTCACCCCGAGCGCTATGGCGTCATTTTTGGAACAGCCGGTGCAGGCGCGGGATTTGCGCGTTAGCATGGTGCCGATTGCGTTTGCCGAGATGGTTGCCGATCGCGGTGCAGACGACTCCGCGCCTTTGCCCCTCGTGGAGATTCGGGTAGGCAGTTGAACCGGGTGGTGTTGATTTCTTACCTTTATTTACGTATTGTGAACGCGAGCATACGCTGGGAGAATAACTATGTCTGAGATGCGTTTGGCCGGCGGTCGAGAGATCGTGCTGCCGATGAGCAGAGCAGTAGAAATCAGTTTTCGCAGCCTGAAAATTCGCTTTGGCCGCTCGCTGATTACCACCAGCGGCGTGGTTCTGGCCATTGCCTTTTTAATGTCGGTGTGGAGCAACAACGAAATCGTCAGCAGCCTGCGGAACGCGGATAAAAGCGAGATCAACTTGCTGTTGCAAAAAAACGGCATTGAGACAGGCCTCACCGAGGCCGGTGACGCTTCCGAAGAGGCCATGAGTCGCCTGCAAGAAGAGCGGTCCAAGCAGACTTGGCTCATTAGTCTCTCGCTTTTGGTCTGTGTCGTCGGCATTGCCAATGCCATGTTGATGTCGGTGACCGAGCGGTTCCGCGAGATCGGCACCATGAAGTGCCTCGGCGCCCTGGACACCTTTATCGTCAAGCTCTTCCTCCTCGAATCGACCTTTCAGGGGTTGGCGGGGACTTCGGCGGGAATAGTCATTGGCTTTGCGCTGACACTGGGGTTGGCTCTGCTCGATTACGGCAGTTACACGTTCACCTATTTCCCGCTGGTCGGCATCGCCGAATCGGTTGGCTACGCCTTGGTGGTGGGGACCTTGCTTTCGCTGGTCGGTGCCATGTTGCCAGCGTACCGTGCGGCCAAAATGGAGCCGGTCGAGGCCATGCGCTCTGACACTTGATTCCCTAAGAGGAGATCTGAGATGACCGAAACCGCCCCGGGCGAGGTCGCTGTCCAAGAAGAAGCGGAAAAACGCACTGTAGTACGGACCCAACAGGTAAAGAAAATTTACTTGATGGGTGAGATCGAGGTCCATGCCCTGCGCGGGGTGGACATGGAGATTTACACTGGCGAGTACCTGTCGATCATGGGGCCTTCGGGCTCGGGTAAGAGCACCTTCTTCAACATGGTCGGCGGCCTCGACAAGCCCTCGGAGGGCAAGGTGTACATCGACGAGGTGGACGTCGCCCAGCTCGATGCGTATGAGTTGGCTTGGCTGCGCTGCCGCAAGATCGGCTACATCTTCCAGTCGTTCAACTTGATCCCGGTGATGACCGCGCTCGAAAACGTCACCTTGCCGATGGTCTTCGCCGGCCTAACCAGCGACGAGGCCCGCGACAAAGGCATGGAACTTTTGGGCAAGGTGGGCCTTGGCGAGCGGCACTCGCATAAGCCCTACGAGCTTTCGGGCGGCCAGCAGCAGCGCGTGGCCGTCGCCCGCGCCTTGGCCAACGACCCAGCCGTCGTCCTCGCCGACGAGCCGACGGGGAATCTGGACCTGCGCACCGGTACCGAAATCATCGAATTGCTCAAAGAGATGAACGAAAACTCCGGTGTGACCGTCATCTCGGCGACCCACGACCACAAGATGCTCAGTGTTTCCGACCGCGTGGTGTGGGTCAAGGACGGCCAAGTCGATCACGTGCGCAATCGCGAAGACCTAGATATCGAAGTAACCCACGTAGAAGGCGAGTAGTGCTGCCGACCTACCCGGCCGCCTTCTGGGTCTGTGCGGTGGGGGCCGTGTTGTTGATGGGGGTGGCTAAGGCCGGTTTTGGCGGTGGGATCGGCATTTTGGCCACCCCACTTTTGGCGCTGACGGTTTCGGTGGCGGACGCGGCGGCTCTATTGCTGCCGCTGTTGATCGCCTGCGATGTGTTCGCCGTCCGGCACTACCGCCGCACCTTCGACAAAATGAGCGTCCAACGGCTCCTGCCTGGTTCTGTTTTGGGGATCGGTGCTGGGGCCTTTTTTTTTGGATATTTCAGTCAGCACGAGCGCGTTCTAGAGATGGGCTTGGGCTGCTTGGCCTTGCTGTTTGTCGCTTTCCAGTTTGGGCGGGCGGCGATTGTCGGGGCCGTGCGGAAGCAGCGTCCGGGGCCGCTGGCCGGCGTACTGATGGGCACGATTTCGGGCTTTACCTCGACGATTGCCCACGCTGGGGCACCGCCGGTGGTCATCTACTTACTGCCGCAGCAGCTACCGCGCCATGTCTTCGTCGGCACCACGGTCATCTTTTTTGCCATGCTCAATCTGCTCAAACTGCCGCCCTATTGGGGCTTGGGGCTTTTTCACGCCGACATTTTTAAGACGACCTTGCTGCTGGCACCGCTGGCGTACGTCGGAGTGAAGTTGGGTGTGTTTTTGAATCAACAATTTAGCGACGTGTGGTTTAATCGGGTGGTGTATGGGATGTTGTTGGTGACGGCGGTGCAGTTGATTACTGGAGATAATTTACTGGAGGGGATGGTCAGTGGGCGATAGACCTTGCGCCTCAAAATCGCGGCGCACGGACAGTTTCAGGGTGTCCGTAGTTCCCTTATTGCATTTATTACATCAACGGCTTCGCCCGGCGCGACGATGGGTATGCGGTTGTGTTCCTTCAGAGAAAGGAGGTGCTGGTCGCCGGAGACGATGAGACACCCTTGATTTTCGATGGCCAACGCCAAAAAGAGATCGTCGGCTGGATCGTCGGCGATGACCGGGGGGATAGATGTGGGAGAGGGTACGTAGGTCACCAAGTTCATCAGATAGGCAAGTATCTGATCAGGCGAAGTATCAAGTGCTGAGATCCTTCGAGAAAATTTAGGATACTCAATTACCCGTTTTGCTTCCTCCACAGCGGCCTCGCAGCTAATAACTTCCAACATGCCACCGCGGCCCCATTTAAGTAGTTGGTTGGGCGGGCCATCCCATAGCAGACCAGAAACGAGCACATTAGTGTCTAGGACGACTCTCATCTAGGCTCGACGGAGTTGGTGGACAATGCGGGAGATTTCTTCGAGCGAGGGCTGAGTAGAATCCGCTACGGCAGCGGCTCGGTCGAGCAGGTCGGATGGATTATCTTCAAAAGCGACGACCTTAAACAGCGGTTTGGATCGCTTGACGACGACGATTTCGCGCCATTGCTCTAAGTATTCGGCAATGCGCGGCAATTGCTGGCGAAATTCCTTTGCGCTCAAGTATTTAGCCATGAGAAATCTCCTATGAAGTTCAACTTTAAGTAACTTTAGTATAAATTCTGCCGCCAAAAAATCAAGCTAGTCGCCGGTCGGTGGCGGTGCCCGGCAATAGACCTTTGCTGCTAAGGTGAAGGCACTGTTGGGCATACCGAAGAGGAGGGGCACTGGGCGAACACGATTCATACAAAGCGCGATGGCCCTGATATAGGTTTGACGGCAATTGGGGACTCGTCCTTATTGTGCCTACTATCAGGTATAAGTCATTCAGGGAGCTAAAAAATGGCAAAGACAAAGCGCGTCGTACAGAAGGCACCCAAAAAGGGAAAGATAAAGATAGCCACTATTAAAAAGGCGGTTGCCAGTGTCAAGGAAGCTAGCCCACAACCTCGCAAGGCTAGATAAGCAATGGACGATAGACCTTATTCCCGCCGCACTTTCCTCAAGCTCTCGACTGCGGCCGCCGCTGGCCTTTCCATAAGTGCCGCTCCGAACCACCGCGACATGCCCCAGCGGATCTTGGGCCGCACAGGCGAATCTGTTTCCCTGCTCGGCTTGGGCGGCGCACACGTGGCCGACCACGGCAACATGGAAGAGAAGGCGGCCATCGCCTTGATGCACGCGGCTATCGATGAGGGGATCAACTTCTTCGACAATGCTTGGGGCTACTCTAACGGCGCGAGCGAGATACGCATGGGCAAGGCGCTGCGCGGCGGCTATCGCGACCGCGTATTTCTAATGACCAAGGACGCGAGCCGCCATCCCAAGCGGGCGATTGCCCACCTCGAAGAGAGCTTGCGCCGGCTGCAAACCGACGTGATCGACCTGTGGCAGTTTCACAGTATCAGACAGCCCGACGATCTAGAGCGGATTTACGAGCGGGGCCTGCTAGAGGCCGTGCTCAAAGCCAAAGAGGAGGGCAAGATCCGCTACATTGGCTTCACTGGCCATACCTTGCCCTCTCTGCATGTGGAGATGATCGAACGCGGCTTTGCTTGGGACGCCACGCAAATGCCGATCAATGTGTTCGACCCGCACTATCTCAGTTTTGTCGAGCAAGTGCTGCCGATCGCAGTAGAAAAAAACATCGGGGTCATCGCCATGAAGACCTTGGCGGGTACGTCCGAAGCGATCCTCGCAACAGGTGTGGCGACGGTGACAGAGTGCCTGCGCTACGCGATGAGCCTGCCGGTAGCTACCGTGTGTTCCGGGATGGATTCGCTGGAAAAGTTGCGGCAGAATGCGGCCATCGCTCGGCAGTTCGCGCCCTTGGCCGACGATGAGCAACTAGCGCTTTTGTCGCGCACAGAAGAGCTGGGGATGCAGGGCACAAACGAGTCGTACAAGGCTCGCCAGCCCTGATCACCGTGCGCCATACCGTTCTTTCCCTTCTTTTTGTAGTACCCCTGGGGGGACAAGACCTCGATGTCGCGCCAGCCAAACCCGTCGGTCCTCCCAATATAGAAAGTGCGCTGTGGGAACTCGCTAGGTCCCCAGCAGCCAAGCCGACCCGCGCTGCAGACGGTTCAGATGTGGTCGTCATTTTAGTGCCCGCGATGGGCTTGGCATCCACCATTGACACTACGTCTTTTGCCTCTCTTGGCGTCGAAATCTTGGCCCAGTCCAAGAACCTGATGCGCGTGTCGGTACCGACTGCATCGCTGCGGGCGGTGTCTGAATTGCCGAGCGTGGCCTTTGTCCGCCGGCCGCGCCGGCCGCACGCGCAGCAGACCGTTAGTGAGGGCGTAGCTCTCATCCGCGCTTTTGAAAACCACGCCGCTGGCGCGAAGGGCCAAGGGGTCAAGGTGGCGGTTATCGACGGTGGATTTAGAGGAGCCGATAAACTGCCTGAAGACATGCCAGTGCGTCGGTGGTTCCGCGACTATACACACACAGGGATATACGCCGGTACGACCGCCCACGGCACGGCGTGTGCCGAGATCATCTACGACGTGGCCCCAGAAGCCGAACTCTATCTGTACAAGGTCGAGGATATAGTGGATTTGGAGAATGCCAAAGACCGCTGCATACAAAACGGAGTTGCTATAGTAAACTACTCGGCGACTTGGGTAGGCGAGGGCTTTGGGGACGGACGCGGGATCATCTGCGACATCGTAAATGACGCGGCCGACAATGGCATTCTCTGGGTCAACGCCGTTGGCAATTACGCCCAAAAGCACTACATGGGTTTTTGGCACGATAGCGATGCCGACAATCGGCACGATTTCGCCACTGGCGACGACTTGGTGAATTTTGTCGACGAAATCGAAATCGCCGACGCTATAAGGGTGACGCTGACTTGGGACGATTGGCCCATCACCACGGCGGACTACGACCTGTATCTCTACCATCAAGACGCGTTCGGCAACATCGAAGAAGTTAGCAAAAGCACTGATGTTCAAGGGGAAGGCGGCGCTCCTGTGGAGTTTCTCGAATACGTTGCCTTGCAAGAGGGGACGTATGGCATTTCCGTCGTCCGCGTTGGCGAGGCCGAACCCAAAAAGCTGCGAGTGTGGTCTTGGCACCACGACATCGAATATCCGGTTCCGGCTAGCAGCTTGGGGATTCCGTCGGACGCGCGCGGTTCTCTGAGCGTTGGGGCGATTCACCTCGACCAATGGGACTCGGGAACAGTGGCAAGCTACAGCTCGCGCGGCCCCACCGCCGATGGCCGCATCAAGCCCGACCTCGTCGCGCCTTCGGGCGTGACAACGGCTTCTTACGGTGTGGATAGGTTGTTTGGGGGGACGTCGGCTGCGACTCCCCACGTGGCTGGAGCTGCCGCCCTACTTAAGTCGGCTAACCCTTCGCTCTCGCGCGACGATCTGTGGAAGGCCCTCGTCGAGGCCACCGTCGATTTGGGGGCACCGGGCAAGGACGACAGCACGGGATACGGCAAACTCGTGCTGGCGGTGTCAGCGCCGCAAATTGCGGATGTCTTGCCGCGCCGCGTTCAATACGGTCAAACAACTACCATCGTCGGTCAGGGTTTTGGTGCAGATAGAGGGACGGGCAAAGTGGTCTTTTTCGCGGGGAAGGAGCCGAGCGATTCGGACTATCTCGTTTGGAGCGATGTGCAGATTCAAGTGCGCGTACCAACCGGCGCTCGCACCGGCAAGGTACAGGTGATAACCGGCGGCGGCAGCGACAGCGCGCAGGTGGTCGTCACGTCGCCTTACATTGATGCGATCGCCAATCACACGCGCACGGATGCGGGGGCCAAGACCGACGACCTCATCGAAATTACCGGAGACAATTTCGGTTTCGCACGGGACAGCAGTTCTGTGTGGATCGATTCGGTTGCGGTGTCTTCGTTTGAGACTTGGTCGGATCAGACGATACGGTTCCGCGTTCCGCTTAATGCGCCTTCGGGTGATGTAATTGTTGTGACACCTGAAGGAATCAGTAATGGCGTTCGCTTGGAAATCTCCAGTCCGTACCTCGCGCAACTTTCGCCGCCGCAATTACAGGCTGGCGAGTACTTGACGTTGACCGGCGGCAACTTTGGCTCTGAGCGCGGCGCGGGGTACGTGTTGTTTAATCCCAATGTACAGGCCGAGGCCGACGATTATACGGTTTGGTCTAACGGCATCATTGTCGTCCGAGTTCCGGCTCAGGCTCGCAGTGGTGGAGTGCGGGTTTTTACTGCCGATGGGTTCACTGGGGCCGCGCAAGTGGAGATTGGCAGTGAATGGATAGAGCCGCTGCCGAGCAGCGGAATTTTTGGCTACAGTCCGCCTGCGGTTAGCAAAAATCCCAAAAGCGTCAAGTTTGGCTTTGAGGGGATCAACCGCAATGTCCTGTGTCAGTTTTCGACTAAGGAAATAAGCGACGACGAGGTTGTCATTTTCCTCAACGAACAAAGGTATGCAGTGCTGATAGCTGGGGAGGATTGGCGGACTTGGTATCTCGTGCTCGATGAGACATACCTCCAGTCCGGTCAAAACGTCATCGAGTTTCGCAATATCATCAATCAAGATCGTGCGGCATCCTTTGCCCGCTGGCAGTTGAAGGATGTAGCGTTGTGGAAGCCGTTTAGTGCCAAGCTCGCCGCGGGGACGCGGCTTTTGTCCAAGTTGCCAGATGGCTTGGGCGATCCTTTTCCTTCGCCTTTTAACGTGGAAGTTACCATTCCCTTTGCTCTGGCCGAGGCCGGTCCTGTGCGGCTTACTGTCTATAACTTGATGGGGCAGCAGGTTCGCGTGTTGGCCGATGGGTGGGTGGAAGCTGGTGCGCATCGCGTGCGTTGGGATGGCCGCACGGATGCGGGTGCAGAGGCGGCTTCGGGGGTCTATTGGACAGTGCTGCAAGCGGGAGGTGCCGTCCAAACGGCCAAGTTGGCGTTGATTCGTTGAGCGGAATAGTGCCCGCTACAAGCTTCCCTTGACGGCTCATTTTGAAGGGTTACTATAAAAAGCCGTCTGAAAACTTCCTGTACCACATTGAGCAGTAGATAGGATGGAGCGTTTTTCGAGATTATCATAGATCATTTTATGCATACGTTTGATTTTGGCTTATCCCACTATATATACTCATCCCCTAGAGCATGGAGCGACAGTGAAACCAATTAATCGTTATAGAATTATGACCGCCCTTTTCTTAGGCGTCCTTGGCTACGTACCCCTCTGGGGACAGAACATAGACTTTACACCTGACAGGCCTGACGGCCCTGCCAAGATACAGAGTTCGTTGTGGGAGTTGGCAATACCGGGGGCGGCCAAGCCGACTCGCGATTTACAGGATACTGTCGTCGTCATCTTGGTTCCATATCCTGGCCAAGCGTCGGCTTCGATTGATACGTCGTCGTTGGTTGCACTTGGCGGGCGGGTTCTGGCGCAGTCTAAGAGTCTGATGCGGGTTGCAGTCCCAGCATCGTCTCTGCTGGCGGTTTCGGAACTACCGGGGGTTCGCTTTGTCCGTAGGCCGTATCGGCCGCACGCGCAACAGGAGACTTGGAGTGAAGGCGGGTGGTCCATCAAAGCGTATGATAACTACTTCGAGGGCGTGAGAGGACAAGGGGTCAAAGTGGCCGTTATTGACTACGGATTTAAGGGGGCGGACGAACTGCTTGGGGAGATGCCGGCTCGTTGGTGGTACTACGACTATACGGGTGAGGGAATATACGCCGGCGATAGCGTCCACGGCACAGCATGTGCCGAGATCGTCCACGACATGGCCCAAGAGGCCGAACTCTATCTATATAAGGTGGGGGATTTAGTTGATCTTGAAAACGCCAAGGACCGCTGTATACGGAACGACATCGACATAATTAATCATTCCGCAGGCTGGTTTGGAACGGGTATTGGCGATGGGCGAGGAGATGCCTGCGACATCGTAAATGACGCCGCAGATAATGGCATTCTCTGGGTAAATTCAGCGGGCAATGACGCACAGAGCCATTACTATGGGTTCTGGTCTGATTACGATTCTGACGATTGGTTCAACTTTAGCGGCGAAGACGAGACGCTGGAGTTTGAGGCGGAAAAAGGAGATGAGATACGAGTTTTCTTGACTTGGAATGATTGGCCTATCTCCCAGCAGGACTACGACCTGTATCTCGTTTTTGAAAATGTCTCCGGCGATCTCGAATTCGTCGACGAGAGTACCGATAGCCAAAGTAGTTATTCCTATAATCCTCCTGTAGAACAGATCGAGTACACGGTAGAAAGATCAGGAGAGTATGGAATTGTTGTTCGCAGCGAGGACGACGCCCGACCTAGAAGGCTAAAGATATGGTCGCTCAATCACGACTTTGAAGAGTATTCGGTCGCGGAGAATAGTATCGGAAGTCCTGCGGACGCCAGAGGGGCCATGAGTGTCGGGGCGGTCCATTACGACTACTACGACCTAGGTTGGGTTGCAGGTTACAGTTCCCGAGGGCCCACCACTGATGGCCGCTTCAAGCCCGAACTCGTCGCGCCTAGTGGAGTATCGACGGTTTCTTATGGGGAGTCGGAGTTTTTTTACGGCTATACCGGGACTTCCGCCGCTGCGCCCCATGTCGCTGGCGCGGCGGCTCTAATCAAGTCGGCCAATCCCTCGTATTCGCGTACTCAATTGTGGGATGCGCTTATTGAGGCAACGGTTGACATAGGAGACCGGGGAAGGGACAATGACAGCGGATACGGCAAGCTGGTGCTGCCGATTATGCAAGTTTCCGCCTCTCCTCAAATTACTTCCGTATCGCCCAGTCGGGTGCGGTACAATCAAGTCGTAACCATCCGTGGGACGGCTTTTGGCGTGAATCGGGGCACGAGCCGGGTAATTTTCCACGGGGGTAAGGAACCCAGCTCTTCCCAATATGTTAGCTGGAGCGACACCCAGATTCAGATACGGGTACCGACTGGAGCGCGTACCGGTAATTTGCAGATTGTAACCTCGAACGGAAGGGACTCGGCCTGGCTGACAATTACCTCTCCTTGGATCAGCAGTATCTCCCCTCAGACTGGAAGAACTAATACTGTTGTTACCGTAAGTGGGGAGAATTTCGGCTCCTCGCGGGGAGGCAGTTCTGTGCGGATTGGTTCGGTCGTGGTCTCTTCGTTTACCTCTTGGTCGAGTAGCGCAATACGGTTCCGCATTCCCCTCAATACTCCCCCCGGCAACCTGACCGTTAGAACGTCAGAAGGCACCAGTAATTACATCCGTCTAGAAGTAACGAGCCCGTATCTAGCTAGAATCTCACCGACGCAAGTAAAAACAGGGGATCGTCTGACGCTGACGGGTGGCAATTTTGGCACCAGACGCGGTACGGGATACGTTTCATTTGCTTCTAACGTACGGCCTTCTGCTGCGGAGTATGTGAGTTGGTCCAACAGCAGAATTGTCGTCGAGGTTCCAGATGGGGCTCAGAGCGGCAATGTGCGGATTACTACCTCGAATGGGACGTCGGGGACGAAGCGTCTTGAAATCGAAAGCGAACAGTTAGAGCCGCTTCCGAGCAGAGGGATATTCGGCTACAGTCCACCCTCGGTTACCAAAAATCCCAAAGGCGTTAAGTTCGGCTTTGAGGGAATTGGCGAAGATGTTGCGATGACATGGTCTCTCAAAAATGATGCCGTGGTCGATATTCTGGTCAATGGTAAGGACTATGGATGGATTCAGGAAAGCGACGATTGGCAAAGTTGGTGGACCACTTTAAGCCAGACGGATCTCAATTCTGGTCAGAATGTGATCGAATTTCGCAATAGGGCAAACCAGAACCGCACTAGCTCTTTTACCCATTGGCAGTTGAAGGATGTAAAATTGTGGAAGCCTTTCAACGCCAAGGCGATTGCAGGGGCGAAGTTTTTGGGAGCCTCTGGAGCCATCGTCGAATCCGGCCTGGGCAATCCTTTTCCCACGCCGTTCAACGCGGAAGTGACCATTCCCTTTGTCCTAGCCGAGGCCGGTCCTGTGCGGCTTGTCGTCTATAATTTGATGGGGCAGCCGGTTCGCGTGTTGGCCGATGGCTGGGTGGATGCTGGCACGCACAGTATGCGCTGGGACGGTCGTACGGATGTGGGTGTAGAGGCGGCTTCGGGGGTCTATTGGGCGGTGCTGCAAGCGGAAGGTGCCGTCCAAACGGCCAAATTGGCGTTGATTCGCTGAGCAAGGCCCGGCCCTTGACAGTACAAAGACTCGCTTTTACTTTACTGCGCGTTATGAAATCTTCGCTTCACATTCGTCGCTGGTGGCGCGCTTGGTATTCCCCGAGCAGGGAGAGAGGTGCGTCCATCCGCTAGACTGCGACGAGATGAATTTTCAATCCAACGCGGACGCCCTTGGGTGTCCGCGTTTTTTTTGTACTTGGAGAAAGACATGACCATTCACACGGAAACTTTTCGCACGGCTGGCGGCGTCGAAGTCAAGCGTCAGACCGAGGAATTGCCCATAGAAAGGCCGCTAGCGTCCCTACTCGAACGGCTCAATACCCACCGAGGCGCTGTCTTTGCCAGCGGCTACGAGTATCCGGGGCGCTATAGCCGCTGGGACATTGGCTTCGTCGATCCGCCGTTGGAACTGGTGGCACGTCAGCGCGCCTTTGCCTTCCGGGCGCTCAACGCACGCGGCGAGATGCTGCTGGAAATCTTTCGCGGTAGCCTCGACGAGCACGAGCATGTGACTGAGTTGGAGCGAACCGAGGGCCAGCTCAAAGGCGCGGTGGCTCCCATGCCCGAGTACTTCCCCGAAGAAGAGCGCTCCAAGCAGCCGACGATCTTCAGCGTCCTGCGCGCCTTGGTGGCGCAGATGCGAGCCGAGGGAGAAAATCACTTGGGCTTTTACGGGGCGTTGGGCTACGACTTGGTACTCCAGTTTGAGCCGCTCCAACTGCGCCACCCGCGCCGCGAGGACCGGCCCGATCTGCATCTCTTTTTGCCAGACGAACTAGTCGTCGTCGATCACCGCAAGGAGCAGGCGCGGCGTTATTGCTATGAATTTGCCGCCGAAGGGTTGTCAACCGAGGGCATGGAGCGAAGCACAGACGCCGTGCCCTATGTGCGCGGCGCAGTGTCCGAGATCACGTGCGACCACACTCCTGGGGAATACGCCGACAAGGTGCGCGAGGTCATCGCCGGTACCGAGCGCGGCGACTTCTTTGAGGTGACGCCGAGCCAAGTGCTCAGCGCTGGCTACGAGGGCAGTCCGAACGTCCTCTTTGAGAATATCCGCCGCACGAGTCCCAGCCCCTACGAGTTCTTCATCAGCCTCGGCGACGAGTATCTGATCGGCGCTTCGCCCGAGATGTTCGTGCGGGTCAATGGGTCATTCGTCGAGACTTGTCCAATTGCCGGGACCATCGGTCGCGGCAAAACCGTGATGGAGGATGCCGAGCAGATCCGCGACTTGCTCAACTCGAAAAAGGACGAGGCCGAGTTGAATATGTGTACGGACGTCGATCGCAACGACAAAGCGCGGATTTGCAAGGAAGGCTCGGTGCGGGTGGTAGGGCGGCGGATGATCGAAAGGTACTCAAAGGTTTTTCACACCGTGGACCAAGTCGTCGGCGAGCTGAAGGACGACTGCGACGGATTCGACGCCCTGCTTTCGCATATGTGGGCGGTGACGCTGACTGGTGCGCCCAAACCAGCGGCCATGCAGAAGATCGAGGAACTGGAAAACTCGGCGCGGCGCTGGTACGGCGGCTGTATCGGCATGTTGCTCTTTAGCGGCGAGATCAACACCGGGATCACCATCCGCACTGTACACTTGGAGGATGGCATTGCCAAAGTGCGGGCCGGGGCGACTCTACTCTGCGACTCGGACCCCGACGCTGAGGAGCGCGAGACGCGGGCCAAGGCCGAGACATTTATCAACGCGGTAATTGGCGCAGACGACGCCAAGAAGAAGAGTACTCAAATTGCGACCTCGGGGCAGGGCAAGCGGGTGCTCTTTGTCGATAATCGCGACTCTTTCGTGCATACGCTCGGCGATTACGTGCGGCAGACGGGAGCGGAGGTGGTGACGGTGCGCGCCGCAAGGTCGCGCGACGGCAGCGGTGCGCGGGGCCTGCGCGATCCCCAGCGCGTTTTCGCTGACTTTGATCCCGATCTGGTCTTCATCTCGCCGGGGCCAGGTACGCCCGAGGAATTCGGTGTGCCGGAGTTGGTCAACGAGTGCGTGCGCCGCAGGCTACCGGTTTTTGGCGTGTGTCTCGGATTGCAGGGCATCGTCGAGGGTTTCGGTGGCGAGCTAGGGGTGCTTTCCTATCCGATGCACGGCAAGGAATCGACGATCCGCTGCACGCCCGAAGGGATTTTAGACGGGTTCCCCACGGAGTTTGTCGCCGGGCGCTATCACTCGCTCTACGCCGTGCCGGAGAAGTTGCCCGAGTGCTTGCGGGTGTTAGCGCAGACCGACGATGGGGTCATCATGGCCGTGGAGCACCGCGAGTTGCCGGTGGCGGCGGTGCAGTTTCACCCAGAGTCGATCTTGACGCTCAAGGACGATTTGGGCTTGCGGCTGATCGCCCAAGTAATGGGGAGTTTAGCGCGCTGAAGTCATGCTGCTGATACTTGATAACTACGACTCCTTTACCTACAATTTGGTGCATTATTTAGAGGAATTAGGGGCGACAACTAAGGTCTTGCGCAACGACGAATTGACGGTCGCCGAGGCGGTGGCGCTCGCACCTGAGCACGTCGTTATCTCGCCTGGTCCTGGCGGCCCAAAGCAAGCTGGAATTTCGTGTGCGCTCGTCGAGCGGTTGGCCGGTGTGATTCCCATTTTGGGCGTGTGCTTGGGGCATCAAGTCATCGCCCAAGTTTGCGGCGGGCGCGTGGTGCGGGCCGACGAGATTGTCCACGGTCGCGCGACGCTAGTGCAACACGATGGTTGCACGCTCTTTGCCGGCCTGCAAAATCCCTTCGTCGCTACTCGCTATCACTCGCTGGCCGTCGAGCGAGCGAGTTTGCCTGAATGCCTGCAAGTATCGGCCACGAGTGAGAAGGGGATGATTATGGGAATCCGGCACCGGCGATGGCCCCTCGAAGGGGTGCAGTTCCACCCCGAGTCGATCCTGACCATAGAAGGCAAACAACTACTGGATAATTTTCTTCGCTTATGAGGAGCGCAACATGATACAAGAAGCTATAAAAGACCTGATCACCGGAGCGGACTTGGGCCGCGCTAGGACGCGGGCGGTGATGGAGCAGATTATGAGCGGCCAAGCTACGGACGCTCAGATTGGCGCGTTTCTCGTCGCCCTGCGGATTAAAGGCGAGACCATTGACGAGATCGTCGGCTGCGCCGAAGTCATGCGCGAGAAAGCCACGCCGATAACGACGACGAGCCTCGATCTCATCGACACCTGCGGCACTGGCGGCGATGCTTCGGGGACCTTCAATATCTCTACAACAGTAGCTTTTGTCGCTTGCGGTGCCGGTTTATCAGTGGCCAAGCACGGCAATCGCTCCATATCGAGTCAGTGCGGCTCGGCGGATGTGCTGGCCGCGCTAGGGGTCAACGTCGAAGCCTCGCCGGAAAAGGTCGGTGAGTGCATCGACGAGGTTGGCATTGGTTTCCTCTTCGCGATAGCCTTACATGGGGCGATGAAACACGCCATCGGCCCGCGCCGGGAGTTAGCGACCCGCACGGTTTTTAACATCTTGGGGCCGCTGACCAATCCGGCTGGGGCCAAAAGGCAATTGCTCGGCGTATTCGACGGCGCGTTGACCGAGGCGCTCGCCGGAGTGCTGCGCGAGTTGGGATCGGAGCGGGCCTTGGTAGTACACGGCTCGGACGGGCTGGACGAGATCACGCTGACGGGGCCGACGCAGGTCAGCGAGCTTAGAGACGGGCAGGTCAGTACGCGCCAGATTCATCCGGGGGATTTTGGCTTGCAGACGGCCTCAGCCGAGGCGCTTAAAGGCGGCGACGCGGACTACAATGCGCGTGTCCTGCGTGGGGTACTCGATGGCGAGGAGGGTCCACAGCGCGACGTGGTGCTGCTCAATTCGGCGGCGGCGATAGTCGTTGGCGGGTTGGCCGAGGATATAACTGCCGGTCTTGAAGTGGCCCGGGAGTCCATCGACTCGGGTAAGGCGCGTCAAGCCTTGGATCGGCTGGTCGAGGTAAGCAACTCCTAGCGATGGCGGATATCCTAAGCGAAATAGCTGCGTACAAGCGCGAGTTCGTCGCCGACTGCAAGCGCGAGCGGAGTTTGGCCGATGTGCGGTCGCAGGCTCGCGATACTCAGACACCGACCGATTTCATGGGTGCGCTAACTGCGGATGGGATTGCGCTGATCGCCGAGGTGAAAAAAGCCTCGCCGTCCAAAGGCGTCATCCGCGCCGACTTCGACCCAGAGTGGATCGCCGATGCGTATGCCGCCCACGGCGCGCGCTGTCTTTCGGTATTGACGGATGAGGCGTATTTTCAGGGTTGCGATGCGTATTTACAGGCTGCCAAGGCGGTTGCGGAATTGCCGGTGTTGCGCAAGGACTTCACTATCGATGAGTACCAGCTCTACGAAGCCCGCGTCATCGGTGCTGACGCCATTTTGCTGATCGTGGCGCTGATGGACTCCAGCCAGCTCGACGACTACCTTGGCCTAGCCAGCGAATTGGAATTAGACGCGCTAGTCGAAGTTCACGATGGTGAAGAACTGACGCGCGCCAAAGCGGCTGGTGCCCGGCTCATCGGCGTCAACAACCGCGATCTGCGGACCTTTGAGACCACCTTGGATACTACCTTCGCGCTTTTGGATCAGATGCCAGAGGGGGCTGTCGTCGTCAGCGAGAGTGGCATTGAAGACCGCGGCGATGTCGAGCGGCTCGCCGCAGCCGGTGTCGATGCGATCTTGGTCGGCGAATCCCTGATGCGCGAAGACGATGTCGGGGCTAAAGTGAGGGAGCTATTGGGCACGTGAAAAAACGAGTATTTTCGGGCATTCAGCCTTCGGGCCACATCCACATCGGCAACTATATCGGGGCCGTCCGCAATTGGCTGGTCAACCTAGAGGAGCGCGACAACATCTTCTGCGTGGTTGATCAGCACGCGATCACCGTGCCGTACGACCCAGAGGCTTTGCATAGCGGTACGCGCGAGGCCGTAGCTCTGTACATTGCCTGCGGACTCGATCCGGCCAAGTGCCGCCTCTTCGTCCAGTCGCACATTCCCGAACACACTGAGTTGGCTTGGCTTTTTACTTGCATCACGCCCATGGGCTGGCTGGAGCGGATGACCCAGTTCAAGGATCGAGTGGGGGCGCGGCGCGAGCGCGTTGGTACGGGGTTGTTCGTCTATCCGACGTTGATGGCCGCCGACATTCTGCTCTACCAGGCGCACGAGGTGCCCGTCGGCGACGACCAAAAACAGCACGTGGAACTGACGCGCGACATTGCCGAGCGCTTCAATCGCCAGTTCGGCGAGGTATTCACCGTGCCCGAGCCGGTCATTCCGCAAGTCGGTGCGCGGATCATGGGGCTCGACGATCCGACCGCGAAAATGTCCAAGTCGGCCGAGGGCCAGTACCACAGCGTCGGCCTGCTCGATGATCCGGATAAGGTGCGCAAGACGATTATGCGGGCAGTGACCGATTCGCAGCAGGGCATTGTCTTCGACCCGCAGCGCCCCGGACTGTTCAACCTCCTGACAATCTACCAGGCGTTGACTGGTCAGGGACACGCCGAGATTGAGGCGCATTTTGCTGGCAAGGGATACGGCGACTTAAAAAAGGAATTGGTCGAAGTAGTAATCGCCGAGATCGAGCCGATCCAAGCTCGCTATCGGGAACTGACGGCGGATCCCTCCTATATCGACGAGGTGTTGGCCGAGAGTGTCGAGAAACTGCGTCCGATCGTTGACGCAACCATGGACGCGGTCCGTCGGGCCATGGGACATCGGTAAGGGAGTAGCTATGGACCTGAGTGACTGGCGCGGACGCATAGATGGTATTGACCGGCAAATGATCGATCTGCTCAACGAGCGCATGCAGTGCGCACACGAGGTTGGGCGGATTAAAAAGGCCGCGGGAAAACCAATACGCGATCCCGAGCGCGAGCGCGATGTGATCACCAAGATCAAAACCTACAACCAAGGACTCCAAGGGCCGATGAAGGACGAGGCCCTAGAGAAGCTCTACTGGCTACTCATTGAACTAACCACCTACTTCGAACTCGAGGAGGATTAGTCTTCTTCCGGCGGGCAGTCATCGTCGGCGTGGGCCTGATTGGCGGCTCCATAGGCTTGGCGCTCAAGCGCACTGGCTTTGGCGGCCGGCTTGTGGGCGTCAGCCGTCCTGCGACCATCGCCCGCGCACTGGAGTTGGGCGTGATCGACGAAGGTTGGGGCTACGACGAGTTGGAGCGGGCGCTCAAAGGGGCCGACCTAGTCTTTATCTGCACGCCGATTAAGCGGATTCTCACGCTGATTGCAGAGGTGGGCCAACTCGCCGAGCCGGGGACACTCGTTACCGATGTGGGGAGTACCAAGCGGCGTATTGTCGCGGCGGTCGAGGCTCATTTCAGCGACGAAGTGTACTTTGTCGGTGGCCATCCGATGGCCGGCTCTGAAAAGGCGGGCGTGGCCGCGGCCGATCCGTTTCTCTTCCAGAATGCGATCTACATTTTGGTCCCCGACCAGAAGGTACCGGCTGACCGCTACCAAGCATTGACCGCGCTCTTGCGACAGGTTGGAGCGCGGGTGATGGAACTAGATGCTGGGGCACACGACCGGGCGGTCGCTGCGATCAGCCACTTGCCGCAGATGATGGCGACCTCGCTAGTAAGTATGGTCGGGCGGCTGAATGCCGAGCGCGATCACTTCCTGCCGCTGGCCGCTGGTGGTTTCCGCGACTTGACGCGGATTGCCTCCAGCCCGTTCGCGCCGGTGTGGGAGGATATCTGCGCGACCAATGCCGACGAGATCCGCGCGATGATCGATCGCTACATTGCCGCGCTCGCGGATGTGAGGGAGCGTTTGGAAGCAGAGGAGCTAAAGGCAGATTTCGATTTTGCCAACGAGATTCGGGGGTCCATTCCGAGGGATTCGAAGGGATTTATCCATGTGCTGCACGAGATCTTGGTGCTAGCTGAAGATCGGCCGGGTGTCATCGCCGAAATTGGGCAGGCGCTGGGGGCGCAAGGGGTAAACATCAACGATATTGAGGTGATGAAGGTGCGCGAGGGCGAGGGAGGGACGCTACGGCTGGGATTTGACAGTGCCGAAAGCGCGGAAAACGCGCTGGGAATTTTGGCTCGGCTCGGGTACGTGGCGCGGAGGCCCTAAGCGATGGCAGCAATCGTAAGTCCAGTCAAGAAAATTGTGGGGCAAGTGTCGGTACCCGGAGAGCGAGAGCCAGCCGAGCGCGCACTCGTGCTGGCCGCGCTGAGCGAAGGGGATAACACTGTCCGCTACGTGCCCGTTAGTGCTGGCCGCGTGGCCGCTCTGTTGCGCGAGTTGGGCGTTGACATTACCAAGCGCACAGGCACCCATGTGGTGCGTGGCGTTGGGCTGGGGGGTTTTCGGGAGGCAGAGGGACCGCTTGACCTAGAGGGGTTGGGCGATATTGCGCTGTTGTTGCTTCCCCTGCTCGCCGGGCAAACGTTTCGCTCGCAGGTGAAGTTGGGCGCGGAAGCCGACCGGTGTCGGCTCTTGCTCGACCTGCTGGCCCAGGTCGGGTTCGCCGTCGAACAGGAGAGTGCGGGCACCTTTGTAATCGGGGGTCAGCAGGCCAAAGGGTTCGTCCTCTCCGAGGCACCGCCGACCGACGCCCTAGCGCTGGGCGCAATGGTGGCCGCGCTCTTTGCCGAGGGGACGACCGCGCTGAAAGTCGGCAGCCGCGTGGAGCGCTTGTTGCGCGAGCGTGGGGTTGCCGTCGAGCGGCGCAAACTGCTGTCGGTGGAGGGCGGGCAAGCGTTAAAGGCAACTGACGTAGAGGTGCCTGGGCAACTCGCGTTGGCTTATCCGCTCATGGGGGCCGCGCTGTGTCGCAAGGGGTCGGAGCTAACCATCAAGCGCGTGGTCATTCGTTCTGGGCAGCGGGCCTTCTTGGATTTGCTGCGGCAGATTGGGGCAGAGATTGTCGCGGAAGACATAGGGGAAGGCGCGTGCGATTTGCACGTGAGCGCCAGCCAGTTAAAAGCCACGCGCGTGGCTGGGTCGCGGGCCGCTAAGGTCGCCGACCAGATCGCGTTGCTAGCAGTCTTGGCGACTCAGGTGACGGGGACGACGGTCATCCGCGATATTGAAGACATGCCGCACGTGGAGCATTTGTGCGCTGCGCTGCGCTCGCTTGATGCGCGGATCGGCCAGTTCCCCGAGGGGCTCGTCATCAAAGGCGGCTTCCCGCTTCAGGGCGGCGAGCTCGACGGCAAGGGCGATCCTAATTTAACCATGGCTTTTGCCGTGGCCGGGCTGTTGGCCGAAGAGGAACTGACCATCCAAGGCAGCGAGTGCTTGACGTCCATCTGGCCCGATTTTTTTAAGACCGTACAATCTATTGGAGGAGATTGAAGATGAGAGGAATTTTTCGGCTTTTTATGTGCTCGGCTGTGATGTTGTGTGGCGGCCTACTCGCCATTCGCCTGCTCTACGGCGTATCGTGGCGCGAGTCCTTTGAGATTGCCAACTGCTTCGTTGAGGATTTGTTGGGGTGATTTCCGGGACGACGCGGGTGCTCGGCGTCATCGGCGACCCGGTCGTACACACGGCGTCGCCGGCCATGCACAACGCCGCGCTCAAGGCACTGAATCTCAACTATGTGTACGCGGCGTTTCGCGTTGCTCCCGCAGCCTTGCCCCAAGCGCTCGCCGGAATGCGCGCCTTCGGCATGGTGGGGCTGAATGTAACCGTGCCGCACAAGCAGGCCGTCATGGAGCATCTCGACGAGATTTCCGCAGAGGCCCAGAGCATTGGCGCGGTTAATACCATTGCCAACCGCGATGGTCGGCTCGTGGGGTACAACACTGACGCCTTTGGCATCGTGCAGAGCCTCAAGGCCGATGGCGGTTTGGACCCGCTGCCGCCCAAGGTCGCGCTCCTCGGTGCGGGAGGCGCGGCGCGGGCCGTGCTCTACGCGCTGCTGGCGCGGGAGGAGGTGGAGGAAGTGCTGCTGCTCAACCGCACGGTGGAAAAGGCTGCTGCCCTTGCTGGCGATCTCGACAGCGAGGGCAAGGTGCGGGTTGGGTCGCTGGCAGAGACTGGGCCGATTGGCGACGCTGGTTTGCTCATCAACGCCACGGCGCTGGGGATGCACCCCCGCGACGACGTTTCGCCGCTGGCGGACCCGTCGTGTCTGCACGAGCACATGCTGGTCGCCGACATTGTGTACAATCCGTTGGAGACCGTGCTCATGCGGCAGGCTGCAGCCGTTGGTGCCTCCGCGATCAATGGCTTGGGTATGCTCGCTTGGCAGGGCGCACACTCGTTTGAAATATGGACGGGTGTCGAGCCGCCGGTTGAGGTGATGATTGCGGCCGCACTGGGGTAGGGGGCGGTTTGCAAACCGCCCCCTACATAAATTGATTAATTTCAAATTTTCAAATCATTCTGGATCGCCATAACGCATGATAACCGAATCATTAGAAACGCGCATTAGCGCGGCATTGGTCCGAGCTGGCGCGCCCGCGGATTCCCCAGCTCTCGTCGGCCCGGCTACCCGCCCGGAGTTCGGCGACTATCAGGCCAATGGCGTGATGGCTGCGGCTAAGAAGCTGAAGACCAATCCCCGCGCGCTCGCCGCCCAAGTCGTGGAGGAACTGGACCTAGAGGACATGGCCGCGTCTGTGGATATTGCTGGTCCGGGCTTTATCAATATCCAACTCAAGGGCGAATGGCTGGCCACGCAGTTAGGGAATGTGCTGGCCGATCCGCGACTCGGCGTGCCCAAGGACGCGCCGCAAAAGGTCGTACTCGACTACTCGCATCCCAACTTGGCCAAGGAAATGCACATCGGCCATCTGCGCAGCACGGTCATTGGCGACGCCATAGCCCGCGTCCTTGAATTCTCGGGCCACGAGGTCGTGCGCCACAATCACGTGGGCGACTGGGGGACGCAGTTTGGGATGCTCATTGCCCACTTGGACGAGCTTGAGGACCCGGCTACGGAATTGGCCGATCTAGAAGTATTCTACCAGTCGGCGCGTCAGCGCTTTGACCAGGATGAGGCTTTCGCCGACCTGTCGCGGGAATACGTGGTCAAATTGCAAGGCGGCGACCCGCACGTGCAGCAGATGTGGCAGCAGTTCATTGACGAGTCGCTCGCCCACGGCCAGCGCGTGTACGACGCGCTAGGGGTTGGCCTCAAGCCCGAAAACGTGCAGGGAGAGAGTTCGTACAATGATGACTTGCCCCGCGTGGTCGAGGATTTGCGGGCCAAGGGCTTGCTGGTGGAGTCTAACGGCGCACAGTGCGTCTTCTTGGAGGAATTCAAAAACAAGGATGGCCAGATCACGCCGGTAATCGTGCAGAAATCGGACGGCGGCTACCTCTATGCGACGAGTGACCTCGCGGCCGTGCGCTATCGGGCCGGTGTACTCGCTGCCGACCGCATCCTCTACATCGTCGATGCGCGCCAGTCACTTCACTTGCAGCAGGTCTTTGCGGTGGCGCGGGCGGCTGGGTACGCGCCTGAGACAACCGCTTTGGAGCACCACGAGTTTGGCGCGATTCTCGGCGCGGACAACCGGCCGTTCAAGACGCGAGCCGGTGGCGTGGTCAAACTGATGGACGTGCTGGATGAGGGCGTGGCGCGGGCCTTTGCCCAAGTGAGCGAGAAGAATCCCGACATGGACGAGGCCGAGCGGCGGCAGATCGCCCGCGTGATTGGCATTGGCAGCATCAAGTACATGGAGCTGTCGTTTAACCGCACCTCGGATTACGTGTTCGACTGGGACAAGATGCTGGCTCTCGACGGCAACACCGCTCCGTATATGCTCTATTCGTACGCCCGTATCAAGAGCATGTTCCGCCGCGCTGGCTTGGATGAAGGTGCACTCGACGGTGAGATTGCCATTGGCGAGAGGGCTGAGAGTGCGCTTGCCATCAAGCTGCTGCAGTTTCCCGAAGTGGTCGCAGCCGTGGCTCACCAGTGCTATCCGCACATGCTCTGCAATTATCTCTACGAGCTGGCGGATGCCTTTATGAAATTCTACGAGCAGTGCCCGGTCCTCCGCGCGGACGAGCCGGTGCGGACGAGTCGGCTACTGCTGGCGCTGTTGACCGCGCGCATCGTGCGCCAGGGTCTCGACTTGCTCGGCATTGAGACGCTCGAGCGAATGTGAGGCGTGGGCCATGACGGAAGGGCCGATATTTTTGACTGGCTTTATGGGCGTGGGCAAGACCCGGGTCGGGCGCATTCTGGCACGGGAGCTAGGGCGTTGCTTTTTGGATACCGACCGGATGATCGAACAGTGCGCTGGCAAGACCATTGCGGAGATCTTCGCCGACGAAGGCGAGGCGCATTTCCGCCAGCTAGAGCGCGACTGTGTCCTCGAAACCTGCCAGCGCCCGGATGCCGTCGTGGCCTTGGGTGGTGGAGCGATCACCCGCGCCGACAATATTGAAGCCGTGCGCGGTGCTGGCATTTTGGTGTGCCTCAAGGCCGATGTGGATACGATTTTCGTCCGCGTCAAGCGTCGCTCTAATCGGCCCCTGCTCGCCGGGTTGGATCCGCAGGCGCAGCGCGCCAAGATAGAGACCCTGCTCCGCGAACGCGCTCCTTTTTACGACCAAGCTCATATCGAACTGTACACCACGCAGGCCCAGACGCCTGAAGATACGGCCGGGCAACTCCGCGACTTGTTGGAGAACTATGCAAAAAATTGACTTAGACATCCCGGGGGCAGCATACCCCATTTTCGTCGGCCACGATATCTTAGGGGAATTGGGACCGCGCTGCCGCGACTTGGCCTTGGGCCGGCAGGTCGCGCTAGTGAGCGACGAGATCGTGGCCGCGCGCTATTTGCAACCTGTAGCCGAGAGCTTGCGCGCCGCTGGGTTCGAGGTGTTGGAGATTGTCTATGCCGGGGGCGAGGAGGCCAAGAACCTGCACGGAGCCGAGGGCATTTTTACGCAGATGATCGAAGCCGAGTTTGACCGCGGCGCTTGGGTCGTGGCCCTCGGCGGCGGCGTAGTCGGCGACATGGCGGGCTTTGTGGCTTCCACTTATTTGCGCGGCGTGCCCTATGTGCAGGTGCCGACGACCATTGTCGCGCAGGTGGATTCGAGCATCGGCGGCAAGACGGGGGTCAACCACGCGCTGGGCAAAAACCTGATCGGCATTTTTCACCAGCCGCGCTTGGTCTTAGCCGACACCAACGCGCTGCACTCGCTGCCGAAACGGGAGCGGGTCGCGGGCATGGCCGAGGTGGTCAAACACGGGCTGATCCGCGACGCCGAACTCTTCGCCTTTTTGGAGGAGCACTTGGAGGAAGTCGTGGATATGGCGCTGGCACCGGAGACCTTGGACTGGCTGATCGGCCGCAATGTCGAGATCAAGGCCGAGGTGGTGGCCGCCGATGAGAAGGAGCAGGGCTTGCGGGCCATTCTCAATTACGGGCACACCATTGGGCACGCGATTGAGGCCGCCACGGACTACGGCCGCTACCGGCACGGGGAGGCGATAATCTTGGGCTTGATCGCCGCGGGCGAGATCGCCTGCCGCGAGGGGTTTTGGCCCGAAGCGGAAAGGCAGCGGCAGGATGCGTTGCTGGAGCGGTTGGGGGTGCCCGAGGGATTGGCCGAGGTGGATGCGGGGCGGATTTTAACCTGTGCCAAGGCCGACAAGAAGCGAGTAGATGGGCAGTTGCGGTTTGTGCTGGGGCGGCGGATTGGGGAGGTGGAGGTCGTGGAGGGAATAACCGATGACACGGTGCGCGCGGCCATTGCATACGCGCAGCGCTTTGGCGAGGAATGAGATGAGTGAAAACCAGCGCCACAAAGTGCACCTAGTCAGCTTGGGATGCCCGAAAAACACGGTCGATTCCGAGCGGATGCAGGGGCTTTTGCAGGGCCATGCCTATCAGATGACGGACGTGCCGGAAGAAGCGGACGTGGTGGTGGTCAATACCTGCGGCTTTATCGAGCCGGCCAAAGAGGAGTCCCTCGCCGCGATTATGGACGCGCATCGGCTCAAGCAAGAGGGTCAGTGCGAGGGAGTGATCGTCACGGGGTGTCTATCGACTCGTTACTACGAGGAGCTAGAGCAGGAGTTGGTGGAAGCCGACAAGCTGCTGACGATCGCCGACGAGGCCGACATCGTCCGCCACGTTGACGAGGTGTTGGACGTCCAGCGGCCTAGGTACTTGGCTAGCTTACCGCGGACTTCGCTGACGCCCAAGCACTGGGCGTACCTGCGCATATCGGACGGCTGTGATCACCAATGTGCCTTTTGCGCCATTCCCGCTATTCGCGGGCGGCACGTGAGCGAGCCGGTCGAACAGCTCGTGGCCGAGGCCGAACGGTTGGCCTCGGAGGGGGTGCGAGAGTTGGTCTTGGTCTCGCAGGACTCGGTGCGCTACGGGGCCGACCTCTACGGCCGGCCGCAGCTCGTGCGCCTCTTACAAGCGCTCGCCGAGGTGGAGGGCATTGAGTGGATGCGCTTGATGTACACCTATCCGGCGTTTTGGACCGAGGAACTGATTGACTTCTACGCCACGTGCGACACGATGTGCCGCTACATCGACATGCCGCTGCAACACATCTCCGACCCGGTGCTCAAGCGCATGAAGCGGGCGACGACGCGCCAAAAGACGCTTGATTTGTTGGCGCGGCTGCAGGAGCGGTTGCCGGGGGCTGGGCTGCGCTCGACGTTCATCGTCGGTTTTCCTGGGGAGACCGAGGACGATTTTGCCGCGTTGCTGGAGTTCGTGGCTGAGACGCGCTTCGACTACGCGACAGGCTTTCTCTACTCGCCGGAAGATGGGACTTCGGCGTATGAGCTTGGCGATCCGGTCGCCGAAGAGGTCAAGCAGGAGCGCTACAGTCGTCTGACGCAACTGCAGGAGCGCGTGGGCACGGAGAAAAACGACGAACTTGTCGGCTCGCGGCAGGTGGTCTTGGTCGATGCGCACGTGGGGGAGATGTGCTATGGGCGGATGGAGCGCGACGCTCCGGAAATCGACGGCCAAGTCGTCATCGCCGGGGGCACGCCTCCGGTGGGGTCTTTCGTAGAAGTGGAGATCACTGAGGCCGCGCCCTACGAGCTGAGTGCTCGGGTGGTGGGAGAGCCGCGTTGAACAAGGCGAGGCCGCGCGACATTGCCGTGGATGGTCGAGCCGGAGAGCTGGTCATCGGGTGGAGCGATGGCCGCGAGAGCCGCTACGATTTGGAGGGCTTGCGGCGCGAGTGTCCCTGCGCCCACTGCCGGGAAGTGCGCGACACGAATGCGGGCGGATTGACGCTTTTGCAGCCCGAGGCGGTGTCGGCTACGGCCGAAGTGCGAGGGGTTAGCTACGTTGGGCGCTACGGCATTCGCATTGAATGGGCCGACGGGCACGACCACGGCATTTATACGTTTGAGTTTTTTCGCGCGCTAGACGCGGGCGGATGATCTCGCCTGAGTTTGGGCGCGGCGCACCTGTGAAGCTGTCAATCTACCGCAGCAGCGTGAGCTTACGCGTCAAGACAACCTCGTCCGTCACCAGTCGATACAGATACATGCCACTGGCTAAGGGGCGACCTGTGTTATCCCGACCGTCCCAGCGGAGCCGGTGATAGCCAGCTTGCTGCGGCCCTTGATGGAGGACTGCTACCCGTTGTCCGGTCAGGGTGAAGACCTCTAGGCGTGTCGGACCCGGTTCCAGCAAGAAGTAGGACAGGATCGTCTGGCTGTTGAATGGATTGGGCGCGTTTTGCGCCAACTGGGGACTGTCGGGCAGGCCCACTAGCTTGCCACGCCCCCCAAAAGTGCCGAGCATACCAACCAAGGGGTCCTCTTGCCCGGTAGCGGTAAAGGTCACCGGCTCCAGCCCCTCGACAGTGGCCTCCACCGTGTTCGTCCCCGGCTCGCTGCCCAGCGTCAGCCAGGTTCTAGCACGGCCATTGGCATCGGTAGTGGCCGTGGCAGCCAACAGTGTCCCCCCGCCAGCGGTCACTGAAAACGATACGTCTACCCCAGCCATCGCCGCACCATCCTCATCCACCACTGAAACCACAAACGGCACGGCTAGCAGTGCACCGACCGTGCCTACTTGGTCCTCGCCGCAGACTGTAGCCAGACTGTGGGGCATGGCTTGCTCGGTGGCGGTGGCGGTAAAGGTCTCTGATTCAAGCTCCGCGACAGTGACCTCCACGGTGTTCGTCCCTGTCTGGCTGCCCAGCGTCAGCCGGGTAGTGGCTTGGCCGTTGGCATCGGTGATGGCGGTGATGGACGAGTTGGCTGACTCAAAAGTACAAGGATTGGCATCGGTGTTAGCCGACAGCATCCCCCCACCAGCGGTCACTGAAAAGGTGACGGCCACTCCGGCCATGGCCGTGCCCTCCTCATCTGATACTAGAATCACAAACGGTTCGGTCAGTTGCGTGCTGGCCGGGCCTTCTTGATCATCACCGGAGACCTTCTCTAGGCTGTGGGGAGTTGCGTACTGTTGCTCCTCGTCGGGGGTTATCACCGGCGTCTGGGGACTCGAGCTTGTACCCGTTTGCCCTGTTTTTTGCGGTGATTGCCCCCGCTGTTGTCGTTGTTGGTTGTTTTGCTGTGGCGGGTTGTCTTGTTGTGGCGGGTTGTCTTGTTGTGGCGGGTTGTCTTGTTGTGGCGGGTCGTCTTGCTGTGGCGGGTTGTCTTGTTGTGGCGGGTTGTCTTGTTGTGGCGGGTCGTCTTGTTGTGGCGGGTCGTCTTGCTGTGGCGGGTTGTCTTGTTGTGGCGGGTTGTCTTGCTGTGGCGGGTTGTCTTGCTGTGGCGGGTCGTCTTGCTGTGGCGGGTCAGGCGGTGTCACGGGCACGCTTATAGAGCAATCACCGATCGCTATTTTGACCTCGTATGAGCCGGAGGCAGCGCTCCCAAACCTCACAATATTTTCTATCCTTCCGTTGCTACCAGCTGTTAGGGTTGCGTCACGCAGCGATGCAGTGCCATTGTCAGGAGTGATACTAAACGTCACTGTTTGTCCCGCCACGGAGTTTCCGTTCAGCTCATACGAACCAGATAACTTCGCAGTCTGAAAATCAGGAGATGCATACTGATAAGATACAAGCATCAGCCCGAAAAACGAACAGTTTGGCTCTGCTATTGCCCTCAATGGCGTCAGCACGCAAATCAAAGCCGGCAAGATAAAACCAATTAGTTGCTTTTTCACTGTTGTAACTCCTTCTATCTCAGAAGCGTTCTTAAAACTCGTTTTGTTGATACTAGGGGTATACACACGGTCTCAAAAAAATGACATAAAAAGACGTGAATTCGGGTTAAGCGGCCTTCTAACTGGGATCATGCTTAGTATACATACTGTATGCGTTTACTGTATGCGCTTGCAATATATAGTATGGCCATTCCCTGCGCAAGACATAAGGAATTTATCTGGGAGCACTTCAGGTCTATAATGCCCTTTTCATGCCGCCTGACGCACCGAGACGTCGCGGGGCGCACGGGCGATCCACTGTTCGGCGAGGAGGAGGCCGAGGGCCAAGATTAGGAATTCGCGCCACAGCTCGCGGCCATGGCGGTTGCCCAATACCGCGAGGCGAAGGTCATCGCCTGGGTTGAGGAAATGGACTTCCGCGTCTGGTAAAACGCTGCGTATGTACTCGGGCGCTACGGGTGCGAGCGCGGATTCGCGGGCGTCGAAGTTGACGGCGAACGCATCGACCTCTGCGCCCGCAGCGCGCAGTCGCCAGATGCCAGCCTCGCCAACGTGGGGAATTTTCCACAAGTATTGGCCGCCAACGGGTTCCGGCTCCAAGCGCAGTCGCTCCCCCGACGGCGTCTCGGCCTCTACCACAGCTTCCATTGGCACATCGGCCAAGCGGCGATAGACCGTTTCCCCAATTAAGTAGGCTGTGTGACGCTCGGGCGGCAGGCTCAACTCGCGCACTAGGCGATGTAGGAGGGGGGCGAACAGCCCGCGTTGGTGCAAGTCGTTCCACTGCGGGTCGATGGGGAACGCCGCGAGCGCGACGCGCCCCTGCTCCTGCCAAGCTAGCGCCATGGCGAGCTGCCCGTCGTCGAAGCGGGCCAAGGGCAAAAGGTCGGGCGCGGGAACTATGGAGAAATAGGCGTAGAAGCGTGGCTGGTCGCCGTCGCTGGCGATGAGATCGTTGAACAGCGGGTGGTGTGGCTCGTCCGCGTCTAAGACTTGATAGTTGGCTGTGTTGCCGGGCGTGCCGACCCGATTTTTGAAACGGCTTGGAGTCAGGCCGGGCAAGAGGTCGCGGTTGTAGTAGCCGAGGTCGCTGTGCGGCGCGGGAAAGAGAACCACGCCGCCGCCGCTGGCGACGAACTCGTCCAAGGCTGTCTTTTGAGCTACGTTCAGCCGCGCGAGGTTGCAGAGCACGAGCACATCTACTCCAGCGAGGGTGCTGGCGTCGAGGTTGGCAAAAAGATCAGTGCGAATTTTTACGACCGGATCGGAGAGGGCTGCCGCCCCGAGTGCCCGGCGCGCATAGTACGCGTCTTCAGGCTGCTCGCCCACCAACAGCACGGTAATAGCGGTGGGCAGATCGAGCGTGAAGTAGCGGCGGTTGTCGAGGGCGAGAGCGTCGTCTGAGAGCGCGACGTATCCGCTCAGCCGCCCGGGCCGGCGCGGCGAAAAGCTAAGTGCCACTTGGGTCGTGCCCGGTTCTCCGGGATCTATGCTCTGGCGGCGCACGCGCTGGCCATCGACAAACAGGTCGAGCGTGGTGCCCTCGCCGCTGTGCGCGATTGCGGTTTGCAAGGTGACCTTGGCGTCGGCAGCGAGCATCCAACTCGGAGCCGCGACCCGCTTGACGTAGGCATTTGGTCGGGTCTGGACGCGAGGGCCAGCAACATAAACGCGCGTGTCATCAAAAGACGGGACCGAGTCGTCGAGCTGATCCCAGTTGTATTCAGCCAAATCGGTAAAAAGAAAAAGCTCGTGCGCTGCTAGTGCGGATTCTTGGTCGAAGCGTTGGGCCGCTGCGTGCAAGGCCGCGCGCAAGTCCGTCGCCTCTTGCGTTGGCGCGAGCTCGGCAATGCGCTCGGCTAAGTAGTCGCGGTCGCCGGCAAAAGGAGTGCGGGGCCGCTGGGCAAAAGGCTGTGCTGACACCTGATCGCGCGAGGGCAAAATGGCTAAAAGGTCGCCGAGTTGGCGCTGGAGTTGGTCGAAGACGGAGCCAGAGGGCCGTTGGTAGCGGGTGCTGTACGACAGGTCCAGGAGGGCGTGAACGGCCACCGGGCGATCTCCGCTTCCCCAGCCTTTGCCCGCCTGATACGTCGGGCGGGCAAAGGCGCAAACAATGAGTGCGATGATGAGCGTGCGCAACAAGAGGACCAGCCACTGGCGCAGTTGGAGCCGCCGCATGCGGTTTTGTTGTAGCTGGCGCAGAAAGGCAAAATCGCTGAAAGGCTGGGGCTGAGTGCGCCCTCGCTGCAGCAGGTGGATGGCTAGGGGAAGGGCGGCCGCGACTAGTCCGAAGAGGATCGCGGGATTGAGAAACTGCAAGACGGGGAAGGGGTCGCGCTAGTTCGCAGCAGGAATATCGCGCTCTGCAGCTTCAATAGTGGCGATGATTGCCTCGGCTGAATTCGCTTCGACGAGCTTCTTTTTGAACTCGTCGTTCTTGAGCAAGCGCGAAATCCGCGCCAGTGCCTTGATATGGGGGCCGGAGACATTGGCCGGGGAGACCAGCAAGAAGAATACGAAGGCCGGCTCGCCGTCGAGGGCATCGAAATCAACCCCTCGCCGCTGGGTGCCCATAGCTGCGACCAGCTCGGTCACCGCGGCCGACTTGCCGTGGGGGATGGCGATGCCGTCGCCGATGCCCGTACTCATGATCTTTTCGCGGTCGAGTACGGCTTGCAAGACTTGGTCGCGGTCGGTGATCGAGTCGCCGACTGGGAGTGAGTTGACCAGCTCGGCGATGATTTCCTCTTTGGATTCCCCTCTGAGGTCAACTATGATGGATTCGGGCGACAGGATGTCCAACAGGTTCATGCGCGTTATCTCCGGGTAATTTGTTGAAAAATAAGCCATCCCCGCGACATTCGTCAACCGCTCATTATTATTGAGCTATGGCTTTTACGAGCCGTGGCACCACGAAATAGAGCAAGCGTCCGCGACTGATCTCTTGCCAAGAATGGACGTTCAGTTCGACGGCGGCTAGGCCCGCGGTCGGCAGGGAGATGTGCGCGCCCGTTAGCTCGCCGATCCACTCCTCCATCCCTGGGTTGTGGGCGATGACAAGGCCGGTCTGGGCGCTGTCTGGCAAGCTGGCCACCGCTTGGGTCAAGGTGCTGGGGGACGAGAGATAGAGCGCGTCGTCCAAGTGTAGAGCACTCGCCGGCAGGCCGAGAGATTCGGCAAGGCCGGTGGCCGTCTGGTGCGCCCGGCACGCGGCCGAAGCCAGCACGACCTCGGGGCGCGGACCGTACGCTGCAAGCAAGCAGGCAATGCGCGGCAAATCCGCGCGACCGCGCTTGTTGAGCGGACGGTCAAAATCGTCGCTTACCTCGGGGGGATAAGCCGACTTGGCGTGGCGCATGATTAACAAGGTCTTCATGGTGAGGCGTTGGGAATGGGGAACGTCTTTGGTTGCGTGGGCATTTACTAGAGGGTATTTTTATTAGTAGCAAGATAGTGTGTCTTGGTGCTCGATACAAACGCGACGCAGGATTTATATCTTATATGGCTCCTATGGCTCCACAACCTGTAGAGCTCAATCTAACCATCCGTCCCCAGCACCGCTTTGCCATCATCGACATCGCCGAGCTGATCCGCCAGCAAGTCGGCGACGAGTTGAGACCCTTTCGCAAAGCCGCGTACTGTTCGTTTCACACCACGGCTGGCTATATGGAGCAGGGCACGAGTAGGCGCTTGGGCCACAGCCGCAAGCAGATCGACCCCTTCATCCGCGCCATCAAAAAGATATTTCCCTACAACGCCGGCTATTTCCACGACCGGATGCAACTGCGCGACGAACTCAGCGAGGGCGAAAAGGAAAGAGAACCGGTCAACGCCGACTCGCACTTGACCTTTATTGCCGCGGGTCTCAAAAACTGCGTGACCTATATCCACCGCCCCGAGGAGCCGGTGTACTTCATTGAGCTAGATGGCATCTACAAGGACTACGTGCGCAGCCGACACACCGCCGTCATGGCCTACAACCACACCGAAATCGTGCATCGCGGTCGGTTGGAGATTCCGGTGGGCGGCAGTCATGCGATCGACGCCTTCAACCTCAAGGACCCGCAGTACGGTCTCTTTGCAACGCTCGCCGAGCGGCTGCGGCAATGCGGCATAGACAAAGGCTGCATCGACATCCGCCTCGCCCCAGAGGAAGAGCACGTCGGCATGACCGTCAACGAGTACGAGACCCTGTTGATGCGCAATGACTTGCCCCAGGCCCTCAGCGATCCCCTGCGCTACGTGTTCCAGCACGGCAAGCGGCTGCTGCGGCACCCCGCTTCCATCCCCGGCAAGATGCACGCGTACGCAGCCTACGATTCCCTCCACTTTTACAACGAATTGCTCGACCAAGTGCCGGTGGGGCGGTCGGTCATCGACCGCATTGTTTCGGTGCTCTCGACGCCGGCCCAGCGCATCTTGCGCCTGAAGCGCCACATCCGGCTGCTGGTCTCAGATAGCGCGGGAGCCGGCGCGGATCGCATTTTGCAGGGCACGTACCAGAGCCCGATTCTGGTGCAGCACCAACCGGCTGCCGGCGGAGTGCGCACGCTCGACGTCACCCTGCGCCGCTTCGTCTGAGCATGCAGGTCGATCCTTCCATCTTCAAAGCGTACGATATTCGCGGCATCTATCCCGATCCTCTGAGTGAAGAAGTGGCCTACGCCATAGGCCGCGCCTTGGTGGCCCTGCTGAAGTGTGAAGAAGTCGTCGTGGGGCGCGACATGCGCCTTTCGAGTCCGGCCATAAAAGAGCACCTCTTGCGCGGCCTCGGCGATCAAGGTGCAGATGTCATCGACATCGGTATGGTCGGCACCGATCAATACTACTATGCCTGCGCCACCTTAGACCGCCCAGGCGCGATGGTGACGGCTTCGCACAATCCGCCCGAATACTGCGGCTTCAAGATGGTGCGCCAGATGCCCTATCTGCTCAGCGGCGAATCCGGAATCCAAGACCTGCGCCGCCTCGTGGAGGAAGAAAGCTGGGGTGCGAGTCGGAGGCAGGGTGCGGTTCGGGCCGAGGACGTGACGCCGGGCTTTATCGACAAGGTATTGAGTCTCGTGGACCGGACCTGTATCAAGCCGCTCAAGGTGGTGGCCGACACGGGTAACGGCATGGTCGGGCCGATCCTGCAAGAGGTGTACGAGCAATTGCCCATTGAGTTTATCGGCATGTATCTAGAGCCGGATGGTCGCCTGCCCAACCACGGCCTCGATCCCATGCAGCCGGAAAACCGTGCCGACTTGGAACGCCGCGTCCTAGCCGAAGGCGCAGACATCGGCTTTGCCTTTGACGGCGATGGCGACCGCTTCTTCATCGTCGATGACCGGGGCCGCTTCGTGCCCGGCGATTTTGCGACCGCGCTGATGGCTTGCTACATGTTGGAACGCGATCCCGGTGCTAAGATCGTGTACGACGTGCGTTGCTCGTGGGCCGTGCCCGACCTCGTAAAAGCAGCCGGTGGCACCCCGCTGATCGAGCGCGTGGGGCATTCGTTCCTCAAGCCGAGGATGTTTGAGGAAGGAGCCGTTTTCGCGGGCGAGCTGAGCGGTCATTACTACTTCCGCGACTTCTTTGGCGCGGATTCCGGCATCGTGCCGTCGCTGGTGATGCTGGAGCTGCTGTCGCAGCGCGGGGTTAAGCTATCCGAGCTGCTCGCTCCGCTAGAGCGCCAATACTTCACGTCCTCTGAGATCAACTCCGAGGTCGCGGATCCCGCCGCCAAAATCGCGGCCCTGGCCGACCGCTACCAAGACGGTCACATCCAGCGCCTCGACGGGATTTCGGTCCGCTACGACGACTGGCACTTCAACGTGCGGCCCTCTAATACCGAGCCGCTATTGCGCCTCAACTTAGAGGCCCTCTCCGCGGAGCGCATGGCCGAGAAGCGGGACGAGGTACTCGCCTTTATTCGCGCGTAAATTATGACGGCCCCCGCCCCTAAGATCCCGTGGGCTTTCGCCCTCGACCGCCGCTACTTTGCGGCATTTTTGGTTTTCCAAGGCGCGGTGGTCGCTGGCAGCATCTTCGTTTTCGAATTCCTCCCGGCCCTCCTCATCAGCGCGCTCGGCGTCGCGTTTTTTGTCGCGGGCCTGATGCTGAGGCCGTGGATCGTCGTCCCAATTTTGTTGCTGACGACGGCCCTCGACAGCACTGGTCGGTTGTTCGGCGAGGCCGGCCCTTCAAAAGACATCTTCTTGCTGACGGGGTTTCACTTGGCCTTCGGGCTGATGGTCGTCGGCTTGGCCGCCAACATCTGTCTGCGGCAGCGCATGCACTTTCCCGACTTCGAGATTAAGGTGCCGCTCTTTTTGTTCCTCGCATCTATTGCGGTGTCGCTGACGTACACGCCCAATCAGCCGGCTGCAACCGTCAGCTTCTTGCGAATTTGTGCCCTCGTGCTCTTCACCTACATGGTGCAAATCACGCTCGACTCTAGGCGGGCCGTGTCCGCGGTCTTATGGTCCCTAGTGGTTTTGACGATAGCGGGCTCAGTGATGGGGGCCTATCAGGTCATCACCGGCCAATTCCACCTGCCGGCCAAAGTCATCACCGCCTTGGGCGGCAACGTGCCGCGGGCGACGGGGGCCTTTCACAACCCCAACATCTTTGCTTCGTTTGTAATGAGCGGCGTCCTGCCGCTGATGGCTGTCTTGCTCAACCATCGACTGCCTAGGGGCCAGCGCGCGCTTGTTGCTTTGTCAGTCGTCATCGGCTTTGGCGGTCTGTTGGCCTCGTTTAGCCGCTCTAGCTGGGTGTCAACGCTGGCCGGCGTGCTCGTCATCCTCTGGTTGAGCGGCAAGCTGCGCTATTTTTTTATCGTAGTTTTTGCCTCTACCCTGCTGGTGCTTGGCCTCAAAGAATTCGTGCCTTATGCCGAGTACATCTTCGAGCGCTTTGCCTCCATCTTTACCTTGTTTGATGAGTTCGGCTCGACCGGCCGCGCTTCGAGTACGGCGCGCATTTATCTCGTCATGGCCTCGCTCGACATGTTTTCGGACCATCCGTTCTTGGGCACTGGTTGGCGATCCTTTCCGGTAATATTCTCCCAATACGCGCCGCCCGGATATCCCCATTGGACCCTAGTGAAAGAGCCGCACACTATAGTGACTGCGATCTTGGGCGAACTAGGCATCGTTGGTTTCGCAGCTTTTGTCTGGTTTGTCGGGAAGACGTTTTTTTTGAGCTTGGGGCGCTTGCAGCAGATGCAGGATTCCTATTTGCGCGCCGTAGCCATCGGCTTGATCGCCACGTTTGTCGCCTTCCAGGTCAATCAGACGTTCAATGGCGACCTGCCCAGCAACATGTTTTGGTTCTGCATCGGCATGCTCTTCGCCGTGCAGCGGCTCGACGCGGACGCGCGTGCGCCGTGAACGTCTTAGTCCCCTGTTTGCCGTGCCGGCGCTTGAAGAACGCGAGGATCAATCGTGAAAGTTTTGCTGCTATCGCACCTCTACCCCAACTTCATATCTAAGCTCTCCGGAAGTTTTGTCCACAATCAGGCGCGTTTCCTCAAAGAGCATTGTCAACTAGAAGTTGTAGCACCCGTGCCGTGGTTTCCCCTGCCGGGATTTGGGTTGTGGAGTGCCTACCGCCACGTCCCGCGCTGCGAAGTGGTGGACGGCATCGAGGTGCGGCATCCCCGTCGCTTCGCCGTACCGCGGCGGATTTTTTTCACCCAGCAGTGGCGTTTTCACCTCAAGGCGTTGCGCAACGCTGTTGAGGGTGTGCCGGATATCATCCACGCGCACTGCGCCTATCCCGACGGCCGGGCCGCTGTTGAGTACGGCTCACAAACTGGCCGGCCCGTGGTCATCACGGTCCACGGTTCCGACGTTAAGATCCTGCCCAAACTCAAGTCCCAATGGCGGCAATTGATCGTTGAGGCCCTAACGCAAGCCGCGGCCGTTATTGTCGTCAGCCAAGAGCTGCGCCGCGAGGTCGTGCAATTGGGCGTCCCGGCCGACAAGGTGCGCTGCATTCCCAACGGCGTTGACTGCCGGCTCTTTTCGCCGACCGGGTCGCGCCCGCCCGGTGAAGATGGGTGGCGTCTACTTTACGTGGGTCGATTTGTCGAGGCAAAGGGATTGCGCGTCTTGCTAGCGGCCTTGGGTACCGTGCGCAGTCAGGGCCGCGATGTCTCGTTGACCTTGATCGGCGGCCACCCCGCAACTGGGACAGCCGATCCTTTCCTAGCTCAAGTCAACGCCTTGAACTTGTCCGAGCATGTGTCGTTTGAGGACGCGGTGCCGTGGGAGGAGTTGCCTTCCTATATGGCCGCCGCCGATCTGTTCGTCTTGCCCAGTTTTAGCGAAGGCTTGACCACGTCGCTCGTCGAGGCTATGGCCTGTGGCCTACCCGTAGTCGCCACGCGCTGCGGAGGGCCGGAGGAGGTGATCAGTGAGGAGGTCGGACGGCTAGTGGCGGTTGGTGACGCGGAGGACTTGGCGGCGGGCATCCTCGCGGTCTTGGACGAATACGACTGCTACGACCGCGCGGCGATCCGCCGGCAAGCCGAGGAATGCTACGACTATCGCCGGGTGGCGGCGCGGATTCACGAGCTGTACGAGGATGTGCTGCGTTAGGGCTATAGTTGGACGTTTTAGGTGCGGATAATCCCATTCGGTGCGAGCAACGCACAGTTGCATAAATGACTACAAATGACCAAAATATAATAAGATAGACATGTCGTGACCCTATTTTCTGTCGCTAGAATCCCATGCTCATCGCCGTTTTTTGGGCCGCCTTATTCCTCGTCGTCTATACCTATCTAATCTACCCGGTTTTGCTCTGGCTCTTGGCGGCTGGTCGCAAGCGGCCCGAGTACGCGCCGCTAGGCGAATGGCCCACAGCGTCACTAATCATTGCCGCGCACAACGAAGAAGACGTATTGCATGCCAAGTTAGAAAACGCGCTAGCCATGGACTACCCGGCCGAACGGCTCGACATCATCGTCGTCTCAGACGCCTCGACCGATGGCACGGACCGCATTGCCGCCGAATTTGCTGCGCGCGGGGTGCGGCTGCATCGGCAGGAGGTTCGCGGCGGCAAGACCGAGGCGCAAAATGCGGGCGTGCGCTTGGCGCGGGGGCAGTTCCTCGCGTTCTCAGATGCCAACAGCATGTACGCGCCCAGTGCGCTCAAGCGGTTGTTGGCCCCTTTTGTCGACGAGCGAATCGGCTGCGTCTGCGGCGAGTTGCAATACGCCAATCCAGACGAGCAAGGTGCCGGCAAGGGCGAAGGCCTGTACTGGCGCTACGAGCAATTTCTCAAGCGCCGTGAGAGCTTGCTCAGCTCCACGCTGGGTGCCAATGGGGCGATCTACGCGCTCCGGCGCGAGCTGTTCGTCGAACTGCGCGGCGACATTATCAGCGACTTTGTCGCGCCTCTGCACTCTTGGCGGCGCGGCTTTCGCATTGCGTACGAGCCAACAGCCGTTGCCACCGAGTACAGCAGCGTCCGCTTTGGCGACGAGTTTCGCCGCCGTCGCCGCATTGTCTCGCGCTCGCTCCACGGGCTGTGGACCGAGGTCGGCGTGCTCAACCCGTTCGCACACTTCTGGTTTGCGTTTCAGATGTTTTCTCACAAACTGCTCCGCTGGTTCGTGCCGGTGTGGCTGTTGGTAGTGCTCGCGGTCAATATTCCATTGGCTGCGAACGAGTACTACGATATCTTGCTCGCGCTGCAAGTGGCTTTCTACGGCTTAGCTGCGTTGGGACTCTTACTGCCGGAATGGCTCGGGCGGTATTGGTTGTTCTACGTGCCGGCCTATTTTACCGCCACCAATTGGGGCACCTTGCTGGGGCTGCTGAGCTTCCTAACGGGCCGCCGCCACCGCGTTTGGCAGCCCGCGAGGTAGATCGTTTATGTCGCGCCTGAAACGCGTTGTCCTGCTGCTGTTGAACGACACAGTCGCCGTCAGTTTGGCGTCGATTTTCTTTGTGTGGATGAAGTTGGCCGGCGGCGGGCTGGAGATCGTCCACCACAACTACGAGCGGCTCTATCCAGACGCGGTGGATGGGCCGAGCTTCTGGTATGCGCTGGGCTATTACTCAGACGTGTTGCCGCTGATAAGCGGCTGCTGGCTGCTGCTGTTTTTGTTTTTTGGCTTCTATCAATCCTCTCTGTCTAGCTCGCGCTTCGACGAAATATACGAGGTCGTCAAGGTCGTCACTTTGGGCATCTTGCTGGCCATGGTTGCTACCTTTGACCGCGACATACGCCTTACTCGGCTGCTGGTCCTGTTCTACTGGCTGGGCATGGTCGCACTGGTGGCAGGCGGGCGGGTGCTGTTGCGCAGTTTTGAGCGGCAACTGTTGTTGCGCGGCATTGGCCTTCGGCGCACGGCCATCGTGGGCGTGAATGCGCGCGGCATCCGGTTGCTGCACGCGTTGGGCTCGGCACCAGCGCAGGGGTATGAGATCGTGGGCCTGGTGCGGGCGCGCGGCGAGAACGATCACGCGGCCATTGACGGCCTGCCCGTGCTCGGCGAAGTAGGTGACCTACGAACCATCCTCGCGGCCGAGGGCATTGAGGCCGTGCTCATCGCCTTGCAAGCCAATTCGCACGAAGAGATCATGCAAATCGTCGAGGAGGCCGAGGGGCTGCCGGTCTCCTTCGGCATCACGCCCGACCTGTACGATATTGTGACCGGCCACGTGCGCACGACGCAGATCTACGGCGTGCCGCTGATGGAACTCATGCCCGAGTTGATGCCGGCTTGGCAGCGGACGGTCAAGCGGCTCATCGACATGATGGTGGCCGTCGTCGTGCTCGCGGGCTTGGCCCCGTTGTGGCTGTTAGTAGCCGCGGCGATCAAGCTGACCTCCAAGGGGCCGGTATTCTTTCGCCAAGAGCGCGTCGGCGAGGGGGGGCGGACCTTTGCGATGCTCAAATTTCGCTCGATGTACGAAGATGCCGAGGAAAAGACCGGGCCGGTGTGGGCCAAGGGAGCCGATCCACGAGTGACCCCGATTGGCCGAGTGCTACGCGCCCTACACTTAGACGAGATTCCCCAGTGCATCAACTTCCTGCGCGGCGACATGAGCTTGGTCGGCCCGCGGCCCGAACGCCCGTTTTTCGTCGAGCAGTTCAAGAAGCAGATTCCCTTGTACATGCGGCGTTTTAACGTCAAGCCCGGCCTGTTGGGCTGGGCGCAGTCCAAGCACGAGTTCGACCTCGATTCCAAGGACGTGGTGGGCATCGCCCGCGAGCGGCTGGAGTACGATTTCTACTACATCGAGAACATGTCGCTCAAGCTGGATTTCAAGATCATGCTGCAAACAGTGTGGTTCGTGCTGACGGGCAAGAGCACGCGCTGATGATACTGACAGGGACTGAGGCTCAACGGCCGAACCGATGCTTGAGTGTGACGGCTAGCGACCAACTATGTGTGGCATCGAAGGTGGTCTGGTTGGTGAAGGGGGGATCGCCTTCTTGTTGCATCGGGTGGCTGTCATAGACGCCGGTGTCTGCCATGTCGTCGACTAGCGTGTAGGTCAGCTTCGCTCCGAGCAGCATCCGGTCGTTTAAGTTGTAATCAGCACCGGCGTGTAGGCGACCGGCGGCTACCGTATCGGAATAATCCACATCCGTGATGCTGTTGTAGAACGACAGCGGCGGGTCGTAGATAGGCGGCGACTCGGCTGTGTCTTGGTAGTCGTTGGAGTACTTCACGTCGCTGATCTTGACGAAGGCCGCGCCTAGCCCGATGCCGATGTACGGGGTTAGGGCGCGGTGAGCCGCAGCGAAGTCGCGATAGACGTTCAGGGCTACGATCCGCGTGGTGAGGTCGCCGATTGAAGCCACGTCATTGGAAACTATTCCTTCGCGACCTATCCAAGGGCTGCCGTCGAGATACTCCAGAGAGACAAACTCCTGCTCAATGTTGTTTTTGCTCTGCGACGCCGAGACCTCTAAGCGCAGGGGGCCGAGGGCGCGGCCTAAGGTGATTTCGAACTCCGTGCCGGCATCCGCATCAATGGCGTAGCCCCAGCGGTAGCCCGAAAGCGCCGGGACAGGATCGGCAACGAAACAGGGGTCTGTTGGATAGCATACTGTGTCCCGATTCCAACCCTCTTGGTCCATGCCCGAACTCAGTGCAAGACCGGTCCCGGCGCTGAAGTACCAGCCGGATCGTCCTGTGTCCGCCCTAGCAGCATTAATCGCCGCACCGGCGCAGATGAGGGCACACAGCGTGACAAACGAAAATCGCATAGAGAAGTCTCCTGAAGGGAAAAGTTGTGGTGCCTGCATGTCATACCTCCAACGTCATCAAACAGATTGACGATGGAGATTGATATTCAGATAAGCTCTCGAATCTTCTTGTGAAAGTAGCAGAAACTGGGCGATGTGTTGATAGCTACGTCCATGTGTGGGGCGATGCTCTCTGCCCATATCGACTTTTCTTGGCCGACTCCTCCCCTCTCTTTCAGTCCGTTTGCGCCGCCTTGGGATATTGCATCTGCCAAGAGTTCCCATGTGCCGCAAATGGCGTCGTTTTCGTAATGACTTAGGACATTGTCCTTGGCCTTTGGGTAAGCTGCTTTGAGCGCGGGAATGTCGCCGAGTAGCCAAGCTTCACCTTCTTCTATGGCAATGCAGAACCGGGTCTCTGGTTTGGGATTGCACGCATTTAGGACGCTGAAGAGTTCTTGACGAAATATTTTTAAACATTTGTCATCTAGATCGCAAACTAGAATCACCACTGCTGGATAATTCGGGGGATAATCGGCAAATGTCTTCCCATACCCTCTGAGCAAACTAGGAAGTCGGTCGAGCAAAATGCGCTTGTTCGCTTCGATCCCACTCTTGAGGTTTCTGGGAATGCGGCCGATTCCTCGGTACTCAATAACTCTGAATGTATGTTGATCACCGATGATCTTTGGGATTAGAATGTCGAGTGCCTTTTTGCCAGACTGGTCTTCGACGAGTACCTCGAAGTGCATCCAATCACCTCGCGTCAAGATAGTCGCTGTACCAGAGGCTACCCAACGGCAATCCCTCCTCGACCATGTTGCTCACGATAGGATCATCGCTTGCCCGGCGAATTGTCGAAAAGCCCTCCTCGCCTTTTTCCAAAATCCAGACTTCTTGCGGCTCTAACGCATCGACGAAGTATGGCTGGTGCGTCGTAACAAAAACTTGCGAGTTGCCTCTGCGCCCACTGGCGTGTTCGCGGAATTCGTTGGCTAGGGTCTCCAAGAGCTTGTGATACAGGCCGTTTTCCGGTTCCTCAATGCAGAGGAACGGAGGGGGTTTCGGGTCTTCGAGTAGCAATAAGTAGGCGAATACCTTGAGTGTCCCGTCAGACACTTGCTGGGCATAGAACGGCTCCTGGAAGCCTTTGTCGTTGAACCTAAGTAGTAACCGGCCATCATTGGTTCTTTCCGTGTCGATCTTGTGTATGCCCGGAATTTTCTTGGCGATCTTCTTTAGCATAGCCTGAAAACGTCGGGGATGTTCGCGCTCCATGAATTGCACGACGTTGCCGAGATTGTCGCCGTGGATGTTGAGACGGCTTTGGGGACCGGCTAGCGGCAGGCTGCGGGCTGCGTCGGGGGTGAAGTAACTGAGATACCATCCCTCGATGAAACGGCGAAAAGCGGAAATTCGGGGGTATTGTTTCAAGGCACCGAGCGTAGCAATGCCGAGCTTGCGCTGGTCTTCCAATTTGATCCATTCGGCATCTTGGAGTTTTTCCCCTTCCTTTATAGACATATCTAACTTGACAATATCGAATCCTTCTGATGTTTCATCGATTTGCTTCCCCGCTTGCTTTCCCTTCCAAACCGCGCCTACGCCTAGTACAAGAAAAAGGAAAAAGAGTGATTGGTCATTTCTCAGATTCTCTTTCATGATTTCTGATACCACATAAGGACGCCCTAATCTGTCCTCCCCAATGGCGATCTGATAGGTAATAGATCGGGCGTTCCTCTGTTGCCTATAACACACTTCGAACTCGATGGGGCCTGTTTCTCCCTGCGTCCGCATTCTCTCGAAGCCGCCGCGCCCGCGTGCATCGCAGGCCTCCTCAACGCCGAGTTTCAGGGCGTCGGCTAGGAAACCGAACGCATCGAACAGGGCGCTCTTTCCCACGCCGTTTTTGCCGATCACCGCTGTTATGGGAGTAAGCGGTTGGCTACTCGGTTGGTTCCACAGGCAGCCCAATGTAACGTCCTTGAGTACCTTGAAGTTTTTTATTCGCAAGCCTTCTATCTTAGCCATCTTACTGTCCTCATCGGCGTTATCGCTTGAATTCTACCCCCTCTTAAGTCAAGCTAAGCTGTCGAATGAAGACAAGCTCCTTTTAATGCTATTGGGGCAATAGCGCCGTAGAAATGCCGCGCTTGTCCCACGATCCTACCTCATGCCTTGAGCGCCAGATGGACGAGTGCCCAGACGCGGCCGTCTTTTACCGTCCCGACTAGGCGCAGCCAGCCGCCGTAGTGCGACACCCGTACAAAGGACGGCTTGTCGAGCGCATGTTGTGCGACGAAGTTCATTCGCGATCCTTCGTCGCACCAGTGGATGCCGTCGGGCGATATCTGCACCTGTAGCTCGACGTCAATCAAGGAGGGCGATTCCGCCGCTTCAGCGCGGAGTATGCGCACGAAGAAAATGGCCTCGTGGCTCCAGCCGACCTCGTACGGTTCGGTGACAAACTCGCCTTCCCAGAGCTGATTGCGCTCCACGACGGCGGTGTGGCTCTGTCGCATATTCATCGCGCAAACTCCCCGGATAATAGCACGGAGTCGATATAGAGGAAAGCTCGCGTATCCACGTCGGCTTCGACCCAAAAGGCCGCGTTGAGCATACACCACAAATTGGCCATGGCCGGCAGTTCAATGCAGTGCAGCCCCTCTGGCCCAAAGGTGTGGTCGTTACACTGAAATCCGGTGAAGGCTCGCCTTTTGAGATCCAAGCCGATGCGCAGATAGTGCCAGTTCATTTTGGTGGCGATTTCGTTGTAGCACAAAAGCTGCGGCTCGCCCGGCACATCCTCCCAGCCCTCTGGCCCCAAGTGGAAATGCGACACGGTCTTGCCGCTGTCGCCAATAGGCTGTACCGACCGGGTGGCGGGCTTAGTCTGCCAGCGTCCTCGCCGCTGGCCACCCTCGGCATTGAGGTAGCGCAAGTGGGGCATCCAGCGCCGCCCTTGGGAATCGCCGTCTTGCACGTCGAAGAGCACACCCCAAGCGCGGACATCCATCTCGCCGAGCTTGAGTTCGGACGCTTCGGGCTTGAACGCGAAATAGCACTCCAACTGCACCTGCCCCAGCGCCCGAAAGGTGTGCCGCTTGATGCCGACGGAGAGGCCGCCGGCCTGCGGGCGGGTGGCCAGCTTGAGGGCATAGGTGCCCTCCATGGAGCCAGCCGTGCCCGTGTCCCACATCGTCAGGTTGCTCAACATGGGGGGCCGCAGATCACGGTAGTCGGGCAGCATGGCGTCGAGCGAGTCTTCGTAATTGCCGATCAGTCCAGTCCAGCCGTTTAGCCCCGTGTCGAAATCGTCGTAGCATAGAATGCGCTCGAGGGGGTCAAAGCGGCTCAACCGGGGATTGGCTAGCAGTGATTCCACAGTATGCTCCGGTATTGGGGTGGATGGGATTCGATGAGCTTCTCGCCAATAAAAAACCCCGCCGAACAGTGCGCTCGGCGGGGCTAGGACGTCTGATGAGGCAAGCGTCCTATTCGTCGGTTGTTGCCTTGACTTGACCCCAGCTCACGGCCTCGACAGCCGTGCTTATCTGGGGGGCAGTCCAACTCGCGGGCACGATCGGCGACGAAACCCAGCTACCGTTAACCAGAGCCTCCGCAGACACGCCATAAACCGCGGACTCGGGGTTCGGCAGGTCTGCAAGAAGCTCCATACTGTACCGATCCCGATCGGGCACGGCTTCCACGTGGCCCCACGGCACAAAAACGGGCTGTGTTTCGGTGGGCTCAACGATCTCTCCACCGGCTTCGACGTCGATCTCGTCAGCGTCGAAAACCTGCAAATAGACCGCGTAGCGGGTCGCGTCTTCGACCCCTTCCCACTCGACCAGCACGAACTCGGACTGAGGGCTAGAAAGGCTGGCCCTTACCTGATCCGGTGCCATAAGCTCCATGGCACCGTAAGGACATTGCGCCCAAGCCGCGCTCGCGAACGCGAGAGCAACACCGGCCATTAGCATCCGCTTCATCATAAGGGCACCTCCTTAGAGAAGGGTGGATACTGCTAGCTAAAATACCATTATTTTCGGCAGATTCCAAATTTTTTATCTCCACGCACCCCTTACTCGTCGCCTCGTGGGTTAGCGCGCAGGGTTTGCAAATGACCGTCGAGGACTTGCACGCCGTAGCGGAGGGCATTGCCGACATTGAGGTAGCGATACCCCCAGCGAATTTTCTCTTGGATCTGGCCCACTTCCGCCAGCGTAGTGCCCACGACGATCCCCGTGTCCGCTAGCTGTTGCGGCACGTCGCGCATGATTTCCCTTACTGGTTGCGACTCGGTATCGGTGATCGTCCCTACGGTCGCCGACAGGTCCAATGGCCCGACGAAAAGCACGTCAATGCCGGGCACGCGCTTGATGTCGTCCAAGTTGTCGTAGGCCTGCTGGCTTTCGATTTGGAGGACGACGAGTGTCTCCTCGTTGGCTGTTTTGAGGACCTCGTTCCAGTCCGCGCCCGCGATTTGGGTCCACATGGGCGAGAGACCGCGCCGACCTTCGGGCGCGTAGCGGGCGGCCTCGACCGCGGCGGCGGCTTCTTCAGCCGTATCGACTTGGGGAACCATCACGGCGACTGCGCCTGCGTCATACGCTTTCTTGATCAGCGCCGGGTCGTTCCACGCGACGCGCACCATGGGCGCGACGCCGCGCATCCGCGCTAGCACTAAGATCGAATCGAGCGCTTCAGTGGCGAAGGGCATGTGCTCGGTGTCGGCCCAGAGGAAATCGGGACCGGTGGCGATGATCAACCCGGCTACGTGTGGGGTGGGAGCCGACAGGCTGGTGCCGAGGAGGATTTCGCCGCTGCGCAAACGCGCTTTTAGGTCGTTGGGATACATGGATCGCTCCGTTGAAATTAGCCGTACAGTGAGTAGAAGATGCCACCGCCGAGCAGGATACGATAGGCGGCAAAAGAGTAGGTGCCATGGCGCTGAAGGAAGCGGAGGAGGAAGCCGATGGACAGGTAGCCACTGACGGCGGCGGCGAGGATCCCCAGCCCCAGACTCAGTAGCCCGGTGCTGCCTAGGCCCCCTTCGAGCAGGGCAAATAGTTGGAGGAGGCCGCTGGCACCAATGGCCGGCAGGCCGAGCAAAAAGGAGAAGCGAGCGGCATCGGCGCGCTGGAGACCCACGAAAAGCCCGCCCATGATGGTTGAGCCAGACCGCGAACACCCGGGAATCAGGGCGAGGGCTTGGCACAGGCCGATGAGCTGGATCGACCAGAAGCCGAGGTCCTGCATGGTGCGCTCGCGCCGCCCCACGCGCTCGGCCAGTATCAAAAACAGCGCGAGGACGATCAAGCTCGTGGCGATGAGGGGAAGCTGGCGAGCCTCGGTCTCGATAAAGTCGCGTCCCCCGAGGCCGAGTACGGCAATGGGAACCGTGCCCACGGCAATGGCCCACGCCATGCGGCAGTCTGGGTTGTAGTTGAAGTTGCGGTGTACCACCCCTTGCAGCGCGGCGACGACCAGCCTTTTGACATCAGCGGTGAAGTACGCGAATACGGCCGCGAGCGTCCCTAGTTGGATCACTGCGGAAAACGCCGCGCCGGGATCGTCCCAGCCGAGAAAATGCGGCACTACTCGCAGGTGAGCTGTGCTGCTGATGGGCAGGAATTCGGTCAGACCTTGGACTAGGCCTAAGATGAGCGCTTGTAGCCAGTGCATGGAGGAATTAAGCTAACCGCCGCCGCCCGCCCCGACAAGGACGGCGTGCCCTTGACAAAAACGCCAGCTGGTGTGCAGAATACCCCCTGATTTTCACCACCAACAAGGAGACCTCATGTCCATTCAGATTAAAGACGTCCAAACCATTCTTACCCAGCCGGCCGGCTCCCGCTTGGTCATCGTCAAGATCATCACGTCGGACGACGGCCTGTATGGACTCGGTTGCGCGACCTTTACCCAGCGCTTCCACGCCGTGCATACGGCTATCGAACAGCATTTCAAGCCCTTCCTCATTGGCCGCGACGTGGATCGCATTGAGGAGACTTGGCAGATGTTGATGGTCAATGGCTATTGGCGCAACGGCCCAGTGCTCAACAACGCCATCTCTGGCGTCGATCAGGCGCTGTGGGACATCAAGGGCAAGCGGGCGGGGATGCCGGTTTATCAGCTTTTGGGCGGCAAGTGCCGCGAAGGGGCTGCGGTGTACGGCCACGCGGGCGGCGATACGCCCGAGGCCGTCGTCGATAGCATCCGCCAGTTCGAGGAGCAAGGCTATCGCTACATCCGCTGCCAGATGGGCGGCTACGGCGGCAAGGCATCGACCTTGGTCAAGCCCGAGGGCGCGCCCGAAGGCGCGTATTACAATCGCAAAGAGTACATGATGAACCACCTGCGGATGTTTGAGCACATCCGCGCAGAAATGGGCTTTGAGGTGGAGCTGCTACACGACATCCACGAGCGGCTACACCCCATTGAGGCGGTGGGTTTTGCTAAGGATATGGAAGAGTTCAAGCTGTTTTTCTTGGAGGACGCGCTCGCGCCCGAAGACATCGAGTGGTTCCGCCACATCCGCCAGCAGTGCGCGACGCCGCAGGCCATGGGCGAGCTTTTCAATCACCCGCACGAGTGGACGCCGCTCATTGAGGGACGGTTAATTGACTTCATGCGCATGCACGTCAGCCAGATGGGTGGGATCACACCGGCGCGCAATGTCGCGGCTTTCGGGCAGATGTACGGGGTGCGCACGGCTTGGCACGGCCCGGGCGACACCTCGCCGGTGGGGCATGCGGCCAACCTGCACTTGGACTTGTGGGCACCTAACTTTGGGATCCAAGAGTGGTGCCGATTCCCGGAGCACGTGTACGAAATGTTTCCGGGGCTGCCCGAGGTGCGCAACGGATACATGTATCCGAGCGATGGGCCGGGGTTGGGGATCGACATCGACGAGGACTTGGCGGCCAAGTATCCTTGTGCGAACGAGGTTATCGGGTGGACGCAGACGCGCTTACCCGACGGCAGTCCGGCGCGGCCCTAAGATGAAGATCCTAGTTTCCAATCTCGGTAGCACCTCGTTTAAGTACAAGGTTTTTGCCATGTCCGAGGAAGTGGTTTTGGCGCGCGGTGGCATGGATCGGATCGGGGGCCAAGGCTCGGTACACACCTTCCAGATCGGCGAGGCCGACGAGGTTGAGCAGGCCGTGGATCTGCCCGACCACGCCAGCGCGATTGACGAGGCTCTGGCGCGCTTGGCCGAGGGCGGGGTGTTGGCTTCTGTGGAGGAGTTGGCCGCCGTGGGATTTAAGGCCGTCCACGCGCGCGCTATTTCCGGGGTGGTCGAACTCGACGAGGACGTCGTCGGGCGGATGGAGGACTTTTATCCGCTGGCCCCGGCGCACAATCCCGCATACGTGGCGGCGATTCGGCAGTTTGCGCGGGTGGCTCCCAAGGCGCGGAGGGTCGGGTGCTTTGAGACGGCGTTCCACGGCGCAATGCCGCAGCGGCGCAAAATGTACGCGGTGCCCTACGCTTGGTACGAACAGTACGGCATCCAGCGCTATGGCTTCCACGGGGCTAGCCATCGCTATGCTGCTGAGAAGGTAGTGGAACTGGTAGGGCGTGCTGACCTTAAACATGTCAATATGCACTTGGGCGGGTCCTCGTCGCTGTGTGCGGTAAAGGACGGGGTTTCGCAGGGGGCGTCGCACGGGCTAAGTCCGCAGGGCGGCCTGCCGCAGAACAACCGCATCGGCGACTTGGATCCGTACGCGCTGGATTTGGTGATGCGCAATGAGGGCCGACCGTGGGACGAGGTATTAGCGCAGTGCGCTAACGAGGGCGGCCTTGTAGGGCTTTGCGGGTACAGCGATATGCGCGACATTGAAGCGGGTGCGGCAAGCGGTGACGAGCGCTGTACTTTGGCCATAGACGTGTTGGCGACGTCGGCGCGCGACTGGCTGGGGGCTTTTGTGGTGGAGATGGGCGGGCTGGACGCGATTAGCTTTACCGGTGGCATTGGCGAGTACTCGGCTGTAGTGCGCGGCGAAATTCTGCGCGACTTGGAATTTCTGGGGGTGGTGATGGATGAGGCTAAGAATGAGAGCGTGCAAGGCGAGGGCAGCCTGCACGCCGCGGCGAGCCGAGTGCCCATTTACGTGCTGCGCACTGACGAGGAATTGGTGGTGGCGCGGCAGACTTGTGAGTTTTTGAGAGCTATCCCCTAGCCTCTGTTCTATGAGAGGGTGCAGGTGCGGTTAGGCGGTATTATTAGAGCGGCCTACTGGCTGGGTATGGCCATACACCGCAAGTATCCACGCCGGGTACTGACCGCGCTGCGATTTTTGCTGAAGACCTCGATTTGACAAGATTTATTCTTTCCAATAAATTCGTTGGAAACAAATTCGTTGGAAACAAATTCGTTGGAAAGAAATTCGTTGGAAAGAAATTCGTTGGAAAGAAAGAGAGGTGTAACCATGACACTCAGAAAGGCAGGAGGAAACTGGGTCGATGGGGATCGATTCTTCGACCGGGCTGCCGAACTTGAAGCACTCACCGAGCGGGTAAAGGACGGAACCCATACGCTACTGACTGCGCAACGGCGGATGGGCAAGACGAGCTTGGTTCGGGAGTTACTGCGTCGTCTAAAGGGCGAGGGGTGCTTCGAGACGATCTTTGTTGATCTGGAGGGGGCCAGCACTCCAGCAGACGCCATCGCCGAGATCGGGGTTCGGTCAAAGTCGGTGCAGGGCGTACAGCACAAGCTCAAATCTTGGCTTGCCAACACCCTTCAAGGAGTCGTTGATCGAGTCGATACCCTATCCGTCTCCGAGGTACAGGTGAAGTTGCGCGCCGGAATCGACGACGGAAACTGGCAGCAGAAGGGCGACGAGGTCTTCGAGGCCTTGGCCGAGAACGACCAGCCAGTAGTGCTCGCTATCGACGAGTTGCCAATTCTCGTCAATCGCCTGCTTAAGGGGGACGACTACTGCATCACGCCGAAGCGAAAACAGGCAGTGGACGAGTTCCTGAGTTGGCTGCGCAAGACCGGTCAAGAACATCAACGCCGGGTCTGCCTGATCCTCTCCGGCAGCGTGGGCTTGGAGCCGATCCTGCAACAAGCTGGGTTCAGTGCCCACGCGAACATCTTTTCTCCCTTTGATCTAAAGCCTTGGGACGAGGAGACTGCCTGTGCCTGCCTCGCCGCGCTAGCAGGGACTTATGGCATTGATCTCCCCCTCACCGTCCGCCAGGACATGTGTCACCGGCTGCGGTGTCAGATTCCCCACCACGTGCAGCAGTTCTTCGATAATCTTCACGAATATCTGCGCCGGGCCAACCGGAAGGTAGCCTCACCAGAAGATGTAAATCGCGTGTACACCACCGAGATGCTGGGTGTTCGGGGACAGATGGATCTAGAGCACTACGAGAGTCGGCTGCGGATGATTCTCGGAGACAAAGGTTATCTGGCCGCCTTGGATATATTGACCGAGGCCGCGGTCAACGACGGATTGCTGCATAGCGATGCCATCAATCAATATTATGAGTACTTCCGAGCTGAATCCGACCCTGAATCCGACCCGGTCTCGATCAAAGACATTCTCAGTGTACTCGAACATGACGGCTATTTGGCTAGACAAGGGGACAACTATCGGTTCGTATCGGGCCTACTTGAAGCTTGGTGGTACGCCCGTCACGCCCGGCCCTTCATCCCCATAGCCCGTCGCCAAGCCAAAACGAGGAGCTAAGCGATAGCCATGACCACTAGAAAGTACAACCCGGGGTTTCTCTCCGACGACGAACTGGTAGCCTCGTTCTGTGTTCGGATGGGCGAGTTTGAATCAATCGTTGATATGCTGCGTGAATGCACCGGAAGCGCCAATCCGCACCAGATTGCGATCGGTCCACGCGGCAGCGGAAAGACGAGCCTGCTGCTGCGTATCGCAGTCGAAGTGAGCCGAGATGCCGAATTGCGATCCGGCTTCTTTCCGATCGTCTTTGCCGAGGAAAGTTACGAAGTCGCCTCCGCTGGCGAGTTCTGGCTGGAATGTCTGTCTCGCTTGTCCGCCCAGATGCCTCGTGGGGAAAATGATCCCGACCTGCACCGAACTTACGAACACTTGCGCACCATTCAGGACGACCAAATTCTTGCCGAACTCTGCCTCGGTGCTCTGCTCGACTTCTCGGACCGGGTGGGCAAGCGGCTCGTGCTGATGGTCGAGAATCTGAACATGATGTTCAGGGACATGGCGGACTCTGAGGCGGGCTGGCGGCTACGGAAGATTCTCCAGAACGAGCCGCGTATCATCCTACTGGCGAGTGCGACCAGTCGCTTTGACGAGATCGACAATCCGGACCACGCCCTGTACGACCTGTTCCGGGTACTGATGCTGCACCCGCTCGACACCAACGAATGCGCTGTGCTATGGGAAGCGGTGTCCGGCAAATGCCCTCTGCCCGAGACCATTCGATCCTTGGAGATTCTCACCGGTGGTAGTCCGCGTCTGATCACCATAGTGGCCCGCTTCGGTGCGGGGCGTTCCTTCCCCGAACTCATGGCCGAACTACTCGACCTCGTCGATGACCATACGGAGTACTTCAAGAGCCATATCGAATCACTCCCAGCGCAGGAGCGACGAGTCTATCTCGTGCTCGCCGATCTGTGGAAGCCTGCGACTACGAGGGAGATCTCGGCCCGCGCCCGGCTGGAGACGAGCAAGTGTAGTGCCCAACTCACCCGCCTCATCGAACGGGGCGTCGTTCAGGTCTCGGGTGGTACCGCCCGGCGCAAACAATATTACCTGACCGAGCGCCTCTACAACATCTACTACTTGCTGCGGCGCTCTCGCGGACCGAATGCCCTGATCAAGGCTCTCATCCAATTCATGGAGTCGTACTATTCTGGTACTGAACTGAAGGATATCGGTGCTCACATCGCCCGCGAGGCAGGGAGTTTCGGCGGGGAGATGCAAACGATGGCCCGGATCGCACTCGCGCAGATGATAAGGTTGCCGGTACTGGCCGAGCATCGAGAAGAGTTGCTTACGATGATTCCCGAAGGTTTTACGGAGGTTTTCGAGCGGGGTTCTGTACCTTCCAATGTGGAGAGGAAGACGTCGGTCGGTGTGGAACAGTATCCCCGTCGGGGAGACCAAAGTAGTGAGGATACGAACGAACAGGCTGAGTTTTTGGCCGCGAAGGAGATTTTCGATAAAGCGGTTGCTCTGAAGGATCAGAATCGGCCAGAAGAAGCACTGTCCGTCTTCGACGAGGTGGTGCGCCAATTCGCCGAGAGCGAAATACCGATAGTCTCCCGACTAGTCGCAATGGCCCTCTTCGAGAGAGGATTCACTCTCGATGACTTAGATCGACCCGAGGACGCACTTACCGCCTTTGACGAAGTGGTGCGTCGATTCGCTGAGAGCGATGTGCCAGACCTGCTCGAATCAGTTGCGATAGCGCTCGTCGTCAAAGGAAGCATACTTGGCATGCTAAATCGTCTGGAGGACGCACTGACCGCCTGTGATGAGGTAGTGCACCGATTTGGCGATAGCGATGTGCCAGACCTGCTCGAATCAGTTGCACAGGCCCTCTCTGTCAAAGGGCATGCACTCGGGGATCTAGACCGCCCGGAGGACGCACTGGTCGCCTATGATGAGGTAGTGTACCGATTTGGCGACAGCGATGTGCCAGACCTGCTCGAATCAGTTGCACGGGCCCTCTCTGGCAAAGGGCATGCACTCGGGGATCTAGACCGTCTGGAGGACGCACTGGTCGCCTATGATGAGGTAGTGCACCGATTTGGCGACAGTGATGTGCCAAGCCTGCTCGAATCAGTTGCACAGGCGCTTGTCAGCAAAGGATTCACGCTCGGCAGGCTGAACCGTCCGGAGGACGCACTGACCGCCTGTGATGAGGTAGTGTACCGATTTGGCGACAGCGATGTGCCAGACCTGCTCGAATCAGTTGCACGGGCCCTCTCTGGCAAAGGGCATGCACTCGGGGATCTAGACCGTCTGGAGGACGCACTGGTCGCCTATGATGAGGTAGTGCACCGATTTGGCGACAGTGATGTGCCAAGCCTGCTCGAATCAGTTGCAAAGGCGCTTGTCAGCAAAGGATTCACGCTCGGCAGGCTGAACCGTCCGGAGGATGCACTGACCGCCTGTGATGAGGTAGTGCACCGATTTGGCGACAGCGATGTGCCAGACCTGCTCGAATCAGTTGCACGGGCCCTCTCTGGCAAAGGGCATGCACTCAGGGATCTAGACCGTCCGGAGGACGCACTGGTCGCCTATGATGAGGTGGTGCACCGATTTGGCGACAGTGATGTGCCAAGCCTGCTCGAATCAGTTGCAAAGGCGCTTGTCAGCAAAGGGCATGCACTCGGGGATCTAGACCGTCCGGAGGACGCACTGGTCGCCTATGATGAGGTAGTGCACCGATTTGGCGACAGCGATGTGTCAAACCTGCTCGAATCAGTTGCACAGGCGCTTGTCAGCAAAGGATTCACGCTCGGCAGGCTGAACCGTCCGGAGGATGCACTGACCGCCTGTGATGAGGTGGTGCGCCGATTCGGCGATAGCGAATCTCCTGCGTTTCGTATGGCGACAGAGTACGCGCTTCTTATAAAAGCGGATTTTGCGATAGAGTGTCGGCAGTACAAGGCAGCCATCGAGGCGGCAAGTCGGGTACTTGATATATGCCACGCGGAATTGTCGGAGAGCCGACGGTTGGCTCTCCTAATCAGGGCAAAGGCGACACTCGCAAGCGGGGACCTATCCGCGAGCGAGCAAGACATAGCGGCGATCTTGACGATTCTCCCCAATCTCGACCCCCTTCCGAAAGAGAGTCTTGAAGACCTGATGGCACTCAGCATCGAAATCGGGCCAGAGCACATGGTAGAGCTTATTCAAGCATCGCCGTCGGCGAACCTTCTGTTGCCGCTTACGACGGCTTTGGAGCAGGAACTCGGTCGCGAGCCTCGGGTGGCGCTTGAGGTCGCGGAAGTTGCTGAGGATATTCGAAAGGATCTGGCGAGGCTGAGGGAAACGCAGAGTGATGGCGTCGAGTAACTAGGACGAAGGAAGTGCGCTTGTGAAGCGTGGCCGCAAATGCTGCGCTGAGCATTATATAACAACGATAGAATCCTATGGAGGAGTAACTCTATGTTCGGAACCATTCTCAACCCGTCCGGCGAAGTGCTGGACTACACGTTTCACGCTGGCGCGGAGGGATCGCGGCACATCGCCGTCTTGGGGCACGGCGTGACCGGCAACAAGGACCGCCCCTTTGTCGTAGCGCTGGCCGAGGGATTAGCGGCCGCCGGCATCCACGCGCTGCGTTTTTCCTTTGCCGGCAACGGCGCGTCTGAGGGCCGCTTTGCCGACGCGACGGTTTCCAAAGAAGTCGAAGACCTCGGTGCGGTACTCGACGCCTTGGACGGCTACTCGATCTGCTATGTCGGCCACAGCATGGGGGGAGCGGTCGGCGTCTTGAGCCGCGACGAGCGCATTCACCTGCTCGTCTCCCTAGCGGGCATGGTGCATACTCACGCCTTTGCCGAGCGCGAGTTCGGCGAGGAGGTGCCCGACGAGGGCTGCATGTGGGACGAGCCTGACTGCCCGCTCTCGCGCGCCTACATGGACGACATGGCCCAAATCGATACTGTGGTGCGACGCGGGGCCGAGATTGTAGTGCCTTGGCTGCTGGTGCACGGCAGCGAGGACGATGTGGTGCCGATTGCTGACTCGCACGACATCCTCGCCCGAGCCAGCGACAACGCCGAACTCGTCGCCATCGACGGAGCCGACCACGTTTTTAGCGAGCACGCGCAGGTGATGGTCGAAAAAGTTGTCGGCTGGCTACAAGAGCAGTGGGCATAAGTATCCCCACCGGTCGCCGCCTACCAGAGATTGCGCGCACCTCCTATCTTTAAAGGAGGAAACCCGGCAATCCCGCCGGCTATGTGCGCTCTGCCCAGCTAAGCCATGCAAAAGAAAACGCCGAGTCGCCTGAGCACTCGCCAGCAACGGACCTTGCTGGCCGTGGTGGCCTTGGGTGTCTTCATGGTCGCCGATACGCTCTATTTGCTGACCAATCGGCTGGCCGACGCCCTCGATTTCGACTACTTCGCGGTTACCGACATTTCCCTGCCCAAGTTTTACCAAGGCATGGTGCTGTCGCATACGGGCGTCGGTTTGGTGCTGGTGGTACTGGCGATGGGCTTTGTGGCTTGGCACTTACCGGCGGTGTGGCGCAAAAGCCGCAAGCGGGCCATCCTCACCGGCATCGCCACGCTGACGTTGGGCATCGTACTGGCCATTAGCGGGCTGTTCATCCTCAGCGCGGCGAGCAATCGCGGCAATCCGGTGGCGTACTGGAGCCATGTGGCCGCGGCGGTTTTGGTCCCCTTCTTTTACTTGGCGCACCGTCGCCTCTCACTGTGGAAGCCCTCTGCGCGGAGCTATCGCATCGTGCCCATAGCGGTGGTTGGGCTGTTAGCGCTGGCCGTAGTGCTACACGGGTTGACCTATAGCGGCGAGCAGTACACGCAGGCGGCCGAGCAGGCATTTGCCGCTGGCAAGCACACCGGTCCAGGTTCCAAGGCGCGGGAGGTCGCTGACTTTGCCCCAGACGACTTTGTCCCCGCCAATTTCGTCCCGGCTGAAAGTCCCTTTTTCCCGGCAGCTACTACGACTACGACTGGCGACGTGCTGCCCTCGCGGATCATCACGCGCGGCGATCTCTCGCAGCCTGAGAAACTCGCTGGCGATATGGACGAGTATGGCTTTGTGGTCAACGAGCCGATTGGCTCGGAGACGTGCGCTCGCTGCCACGCGGCAATCGTCGAACAGTGGGCGACATCGGCGCACCGCTTTGCCTCGTTCAACAATCCCTTCTACGAGGCGACGATCAACCACATGCGCAGCAATTCGACCGAGAGCAATGCGGAGGTTGACGCGCATATCGCCTATTACAAGGACTTGGCGGGCGAGGAGGCCAAGATCAAGTCCAAGTGGTGCTCGGGTTGCCACGATCCGGCGTTGATGCTGGCGGGCAAAATGACCGAAGAGATCGACCGCGCCTCGCCCCAAGCCCAAGCCGGGCTGACCTGCCTAGGCTGCCACGCCATTGACGAGATTCACGACCAGACCGGCAACGGCAACTACAACATCGCCGACGAGCAAGAGGACCCGTATCTGTTCGCCAATGCCAAAGAAGGGGCTGGCCGCTTCGTGCACGACACCGCGCTGAAAGCGCGGCCCATCGTACACAAGAAGCAAATGCTCAAGCCGTTCTTCCGCACCTCTGAGTTTTGCGCCACCTGCCACAAGGTTAGTCTCGACTCGCGCGTCAATGGCTACCGCTGGCTGCGCGGCCAAGACGAATACGACAATTGGCACGACAGCGGCGTGGCGCTCAACGCCTCTAGAACCTTCTATCTGCCTGCTGTTAAGCGGGTCTGCCAGGACTGTCACATGCCGCTGGAGGAAGCGGTCGCTGGCGACGTGTCGGCGCGAGATGGGTACGTCAAATCGCATCGCTTTTTGGCGGTCAACACGGCCCTGCCCTTCATTCGCGGGGACGAGGAAACCATCGCGCGGATTGAGGAATTTCTGCAAGACGAAAAACTCAGCGTTGATGTGTTCGCACTGCACCATCAAGAAGAAGCGCACTACGCACTGGACAAGAGCCAGCCAGCGCTGGTGCCCGGCGGCGAGTACGCATTCGACGTAGTGGTGCGCAACAAGGGTGTCGGGCACACCTTCCCAGGCGGGACCAACGATTCTAACGAGGGATGGCTAGAGGTTTCGGTGGTAGGCGACGACGACGCGGTGCTGGCTTTGAGCGGGGCGGTGCAAGACGACGGGCATGTCGATACAGGGGCGCACTTTTACAAGGCGTTGATGGTTGATGCAGAAGGCCAAGCCATCCACCGGCGCAACGCGCAGGACATCGTCACCGCCGTGTATGTGCGCACCATTGGTCCAGGTACGGCGGATGTAGCGCACTACAGCTTCGAGGTACCCGAGGACTACGCGGGGCGCAAGCTGACGCTGCGGGCGCGGCTGCTGTGGCGCAAGTTTGACCGCGCCTATACGGAGTTTGCCTTTAACAACAACCGCCAGGGTTTCCGCCGCTTCGACCAAGTGCCGGATTTGCCGGTGACTGAGATCGCTCGCAGCGAGGTGGAGGTGGTGGTAGGAGGACCGTCCGCGCAGGGAGCGCCGGATGCGGGTGACTGGATGCGCTTCAACGACTATGGCATCGGCTTGCTGCTCCAAGACGATACCCAAGGGGCCGCACGGGCCTTTGCGACGGTGGAACAGCTAGCGCCGGAGCGACTGGACGGTTGCCGCAACTTGGCTAAGGTTGCAGTGCGCGACGGGCACTTGGAGCGAGCGTACGAGCATTTGGAGGACTGCGAGGCGTTAGTTAGCGGCGACGGGCAGACGGCTTGGGTCTGGGGCGTGGTGTTGCAAGAGGATGGTCGTTACGAAGCGGCGGCGCAGGCATATCGCCGAGTGTTGCGCGACTTTCCCGAGGATCGGGCTACGTGGCGCAACTTGGGTCGGGTGCTGTACCTCGACGGCCGTTTTGAGGAGGCTTTGGAGGCTCTCGATGGCGTGCTGGCCATTGACCCGGAAGACCGCGTCGCCCACTACCACCGGATGCTGTCGCTGCGCGCCCTTGGCCGCGAGGATGAGGCCCTCATTGCCGAGCGGGCTTACCAGTACTACCAGATCGACGAGTCGGCGCAAGAGCTGACGCGCCGCTATCGGCTAGAGCATCCGCACGACAACCGCGAGGCGCTCAAGATTCACGTTCATCCGCTGGGGGAGGGTGGTTGAGAATCTGTCCGTTGAGGGCGCACGTGGAGAATTTCTTCCATGCCTAGCGCCCGCACTTGGTCGGCTTCTAGGGTGAGGACGGATCGGTTGGGAAACTCCACTTCGTACGCGGCTCCTTCGCCGTGAATGAAAACCACGACCCCGACATCGCCGGCGATCAGCTCGGCTTCGGGTTGATCGGCTGTCAGAACAGCCCGTCGGTGTTCGGCTAGGGGTTCAGCTAGGGGTTCGGCTAGGGTATTCATGGACTAACTCCTTTGTGGAACGGCCGTTACAAAGCGTAGCGCGGTCTCGCCTCGTCGGACGAACCACACGGTGCGTACGTAAAATAGGCCGTATGATGGTGTGTCAATATATCCAAGGATAATGTATTTTGTGCCGTGCTCAGTTGCAATACGTTCGGCAAGTGGTTGCGTCCTGACGATGACTAATAGACCTCTGCGTAAATCCCCGACGTTGTGGTCGTCATAGCCCAGTATGGCGAATAGACCGCTCTTACTCTCGTCGTGCAGTAGGTAAGTCAATTTTTCGTCGGCGATGTAGGCTTCGTTGCGATTCATGTCGAGCTAATCCGATTGCATTCTTTTAAGGTGTCAGTTACTCTAGCAAACATCTGTGTATCAATCTTTCACACTGCTAAGGCTTAATGGGAAGAATATGACGAGTAAGCACGTAATAGGACGCAAGTTTTATGCCAACATCTTCTTGGTCGTCGCATTGATGTTGGCCGCCTGCGGTCCGGAAGAGCCTTCGGAACCGGCTCCGACGCCCGAGTACACCAAAGCACCGACCGCCGACTATGCGGTGGGGCGCGGGCGGAAAGAGGCCCCTGCGGTGCGCTTTGTCGATGTGACGCGAGAGGCTGGTCTTGAATTCAGGCACGAGACTGGTGCGCGCGGTGACAAGTGGATGCCGGAAACCATGGGTAGCGGCTGCGCGCTTTTTGATTACGATGGGGACGGCTGGCTGGATGTGCTCTTGGTCAACAGCGAAGGCTGGGGCGGCGAAAAGGCCCCCGGCAAGCTCTATCGCAACCTCGGCAACGGCACTTTTGCCGACGCGACGGAGCGCGCGGGTCTAGACTTTTCGGTCTATGGCATGGGTGCGACGATTGCCGACTACGACGCCGATGGCGACCCAGATATCTACCTGACGACCTTGGGGCCGAACCTGCTTTTGCGCAACGACGCGGGTCGCTTTGTCGATGTGGCTCAGGAAGCGGGTTTGGCGGGTGCGGTTTGGCGGGATGACGCAGGCAACGAGAATCCCGAGTGGTCCACGGGCGCGGCTTGGGTCGATGTGGATGGCGACGGCTGGCTGGACCTGCTGGTCACCAACTACGTGCGCTGGTCGGCTAGCACCGACATCTACACCACGCTCGACGGCAAGGGAAAATCCTACGCCACCCCCCAGCAGTACCCCGGCTCGACGCCGAGGCTCTACCGCAACTTAGGTGAAGGCCGTTTCCGGGAGATAACCGAAGAAGCGGGCCTGTTGTTACCCGAGGGCAAGTCCATGGGCGTGGCCATGACCGATTTTGAGGGAGACGGCCGCATCGACTTGGTCGTCACCAACGACACTCAGCCCAATTTCCTATTGCAAAACTTAGGTGGAGGCCACTTTGCGGAGCGAGGTCTCGCCGCGGGCATCGGCTACGATGAGACCGGGCGGGCGAGAGCGGGGATGGGCGTAGATATTACCTCGGTCGCCAACGACGGCGTGCTTTCCATCGCCATTGGCAACTTCAGCCGCGAGGCGCTCTCGCTCTATCGCCAAGCCGGCGGCGAGGTCTTCGTCGATGCTGCGGGCAAAGCTCGGCTGATGCAGGCGACGCTACAGCCACTGACCTTTGGACTGCGCTTTTTCGACTACGATCTCGACGGCTACCAAGACCTGATCTTAGCCAATGGGCACATCGAGCCAGAGATCAACTCGACGCAGAAGGAGATCGAGTATCAGCAGGCTCCGCAGTTGTTTTGGAATACCGGCGATGGGCGGATGGTTGAGGTGTCGGAGCAGACGGGCGGGCTGTTTCTCAAGCCGCTGGTGGCACGTGGGCTGGCTGTCGGCGATATCGACGCCGATGGCGACTTGGACGTGCTGTTGACCACCAATGGCGGCCCGGCCTATCTATTGCGCAACGAGGGGCCGACCGGTCGCACGGTGACGCTCGATCTGACGGGCAAGGCACCTAATCGAGACGCGATCGGCGCGAAGGTGACTGCGCAGGTGGGCGAACAAGAGCAGGTGTTCATGGTGCGCACAGGGTCTTCCTATTTGAGCCACAGCCCAACGACGCTGACTGTTGGCTTGGGCGCGGCCGAGCAGATCGACCGCTTGGAGATTCGCTGGCCGGATGGGACGGTGGAAGCCCTTGAACAACTCGTAGCCGGGGCGCGCTACGACATCGCGCAAGGTGAGGGGATTGTGGGGAAGAGGGCTTTTGCGCAGTAAGCTATTTCAACCGATCAAGCGGCCCTTTTGGTCGTGGCTGACCTTGTCGGGGTCGTGCGGCCCGGAACGGGCGCGCTTGGCCTCTCCTTGTTGGTAGCGGTGGGGCATTTCCGTCTGCCGCCATTGCAAAAAACTGCGTTCCTGCGCGTCGCGGTTGCGCGCCGAAGCTGGGGCTGGGATTTCGATGGTGGCGTAGGTGATTTCGCTTACCCGGCGCGACAGAGCGACGATTTCTCCTTTGCTGATGACTAAGGTGACGCCGACGTTGGCCTCGACAATGGCGACGCCGTTTTCGCGCGCCCGGGCCAACACGGCGCGGTCTTGCTCTTTGGAGCGAGAGCCGAAGGAGGGGATGAGTAGGTATTGTGCTCCATCGAGCACGGGGATGCGGGCGATGTCGGGGTTCCAGCGGTCGTTGCAGATGAGGAAGCCGCAGCGGCCAAACGGCGTGTCAAAGGCGCGGGCATGGGCACCGAGGCGGTTGTACCACCAAGAGGGATGGTAGCCCTCGGCCAACTGCATTTTGTGGTACTTGCCACACAGGCGGCCCCGGTGGTCGATGAAGACGGCGCAGTTGTACACATCGTCGCCGATGCGCTCGGCTAGCCCAAAGGCGAGGCATATTCCCAACTCGCGGGCCAGCTCGCGGAAGCGGCCAATGACCGGGCCGCGCGTGGTGACGGCCACGTCCCGCATCCGTTCTTCCGGCTCCTCTCCCGTGATCAGTTCCATAACCACATAGCCCTCCAGCACCCCTTCGGGCGCTAAGGCCAGTTGGGCACCGCCTTTGGCAGCGGCGCGGAACATGGCCTCCAAGTGATCGGCGTTGTCGGCTAGGTCGAATTTTTTAGGCCGGAAGGAAATGGCGGCGACATCTACAGATTGGTACATGGGTTCCGTCTCCTATTCTTCTCTGCGGCAAAAGCGCAGTGCGTACAGGTCGGCGTCGTACATGACAAAGCGCAGGCGCACTGGCCGCCCGGCCAACGGGCCTACCTCAGCGCCCGATTCCCACTGCACTGCTAAGTCCGTCTGATCCTGAAAGAGCTCGGGCGAGTCGGCCAGCGACAGGCCGGGGAAGGGCTTGCCGTTTTCGTCTTGGACCTCGACGCGGATGCTGCCGGCCGCGGAAGTGGACATATTGAGCCGCAACTGATCGCCGCTGAAGATCAGAGGTTTGGTGGTGAACTGGCCGCCGCGATAGGGTGCTTGCACCGAGGCGAAGCCATCGAGGCGCATGGTCAGGCGGCGGATGCAGGAAGTGGGCATGCGCCAGTGCTCGGTCATGTAGAGCGAGAGTTCGGCGGGTCCTGTGTGCAGTAGGCCGCGCATGATGTACACGCTGCGGTCGTGCCAATTGCCGGGGTCGGGTCCCGGGCGCACAAAGGCTTCGGGGAAGAGGCGGTCGAAGTGGAGGCCGTCGTGGCTGCTCATTAGCACGCCGTCGTTGACTCCGGGGTACGGCCAGTCGGGCGTGGGGCTGCGGCTGTTGACAAAGCGCGAGGGGAACATCAGGTAGAGGCCGGGGGAACGCTCGTAGGGAACGCAGGAGTTGGTGTACATATGCTCCAGCGGCGCATCGCCGGTGTCGATGGCTTCTAGCGGACTCCAGTGGACAAAGTCGTCGGAGGTGGCGCGGCGGATCCAGCGCACGCCTTCCTTAAAGGCGCAAGTGGCACCGTGGCCTAGTTCGCCGTCGCTGCGAATGCCGCGAGTGTACATGATGTACTGGCCGGTCCATGGGTCGCGGAAGGCGATGTTGTGCGAGTCGAACGGGCCTTCGGTCTGCACGGGTTCGGGGTTTTTGCGCCAGTGGAAACCGTCGGGCGAGGTCGCCGTGTAAATGGCACCGCGCCGGCCGATGCCTTTGTAGCGCTCTTGCTCTGGGGCTTGTGGATCGAGGAACGGGGAGAAGTTGACTAGGTCGGGATCGTCGATGACCAAGTTGTTGGCTGTCGAGCCTTGGAAGTCGATTAGGCCCAGTTCTGGTTTGTGCCAAGTGATGCCGTCGCTGCTTTCGACGTAGGCAGTGCAGGCTCGATCGGTTTTGTTGTTGTCGGCGTGGGGGATGCAGCGGTACCAGGCGCGGAAGCGGTCGCCGTCTTTGAAGAGCACGGCGTAGGCGAGGCCACCTTCTTCCCAGGGATGGTCGATGCGCACTGCGGCGTTGCGGCGCATGGGTTGGTGGAGGACTTGGCGGGCGTCTTGTAGCTCGTCGATGAGGCGGCGGTCGAGCAGTAGTTGGCGGTTGGAGCCGATGGGGATGGGGGTGTTGGGCATGGTGGCCTCGGGGGTTGGTAGTTGGAGCGTCGGCGGGCGTATTATAGCTAACGTAGGGCTGATCTACAACTTGGCCGGTCTGATTGGGGGCGGTCCCCCTTTGCTGACGGTGGCCGGGGTTGGCGACGAAAAAGTCTCCGGCGCAGCAGCTTGGGGTGCCCACAACACGGCCGACTGAGCCTCACGCAGATCCAGACCGGATCATCTACATGTTATTAATCTCTGGTTACTTAGTTGACTAAATTAATATTATTATATAAATTTAATCTATCAACTCTACGGAGGTGAATATCGACATGGCTGAGTTCTCAAACCCGTTTCGTCCAGGTGCCGGCCACCAGCCGCCATACTTGGCCGGGAGGCATGCGGAGCGTGAAGAGTTTCTTCGCCTGCTCGGGCAAAGCACGATTCTAGAAAACATGGTCCTGACGGGGCTTCGAGGAGTAGGAAAGACGGTGCTCCTCGACTCGTTCAAGCCTTTGGCAACGAGCCTCGGGTGGGTGTGGGTAGGGACCGATCTTTCTGAGTCCACAAGTATCAGCGAGCACAACATGGCAATCCGGATCTGCACGGACCTATCTCCGGTCACCTCGAGCCTAGTCGTGGAAACCGGAGAGGTACGTCGCGTCGGATTTGACGCTGACACAGACCGAATCTCGAGTACCCTCACCTATCAGGTCCTTATAGAGATCTACAAACACATCCCCGGTCTGTCGCTCGACAAGATCAAGGGGGTTCTGGAAATCGTGTGGCGCGCTCTATCGAAGGAGCAACACGTACGTGGGATCATATTTGCCTACGATGAGGCACAAAACCTCACTGACCAGTCGGAAAAGGACCAGTTTCCTCTGTCTCTGCTGCTCGATTGCTTTCAGTCTCTGCAAAGAAAGGGTCTGCCTTTGATACTCGTCTTGACCGGCCTTCCGACGTTGTTCCCCAAGCTGGTGGAAGCGCGGACGTTTTCCGAGAGAATGTTTAGAGTCGTGTCTCTGCAGAGTCTCAACAAGTCGGAAAGCGAAGAGGCAATTCGGAAACCGGTAGAAGATGCTGAGTGCCCGGTGCGTCTTAGTGACAACTCCGTCAATACGATAATCAACATGTCCGGCGGCTATCCGTACTTCATCCAGTTCATCTGCAGGGAGGTGTACGACGCGTTCATTCAGAGGATCGATAAGGGGAAACGCGCGTTGGTTCCCGCTGCGGAGATCGAACAGAAACTCGACATAGACTTCTTTGCCGGGCGATGGGCTCGTGCATCTGATCGGCAGAGGGCGTTGCTGTTCGTAATTTCTCGGCTTGAGAGCTGTGACGATGAGTTCACGGTCCAAGAAGTGGTCGAGGAATCCAAGCGGGCCTTGGACAAACCGTTCAGCAGTAGCCATGTCAATCAGATGCTCGTCGCCCTTGCCTCCCAAGGACTGGTGTACAAGAATCGACATGGCAAGTATTCCTTCGCAGTGCCGCTATTGGGCCAATTCATCAGCCGACAGGAGCAAGGGTAGATAGAGTTATTCTCCCAACATGGCAGATTACTGGCCTGACCAGTGCAAACCACAGGTCGGATCTTCACCCAAGTAAGAATTGTATATGGTGCGTCTTGGAAAACTTCTCCGCCGCATTGGTCGGTGCCCATCCCCAGTTGCTATTAGCTCGGTTGATCCTCGTGGGCCCGTCTTCGTCTCGTATCGGACAAGCGACGGTTCCGATCTCGCGACCAATACCGCGTGGGCGTTGCGAGCCGCCGGAGTGCCGGTCTGGTATGACTCCCACCAGGGGATACAAGGAACAGGCTTGCTGAGGCGCTCGGATCTGGCCTCTCGGGTGCCGTGCTGCTTGTAACGCCCGAAATCAAACATTCTGAGGTAGTGCGCGAGATTGAGCTCCCGCAACTGCTGCAACTATCAGAGAACCAAGACTTTACTTTCTCCGTCCTGTCGACAATTGAGCATGAGTCAGGTAAGCTCGACTATGGGGCACCCGACAGACTCTTGCTCAGCCTGAGGGTACACTACAGAATTTCATGCAGGAACCGGCGGGCACCCAGCGCCAACTAGCAGACGCCGCGCGTTCGCAGTGTCAGCGACGTATGCAGTTGGTCCGGAGGGAGGTCGAGGCTGCGGACTGGGTCATTACCTTTGATGTGCAGACCCGTATTCCACCCTTTGCAACACGCGTTGATTCAGACCTCGTCTTACGTCTACGCCCGCCGATGGACGGAGACCGACGGCCGCACTACGAAGGTTTGCGTGACCTGCAATTGTTCCTAGTCGATCTCCCACAACTCGTAGCGCTCGCAGGTGCCGAGCACGCGACAGTGCGAGGTGGTGCACATCTCTCGGTCGCTTATGCACTCGGAGCAGCGTTGCCCACGACGCTCATTGGGCGCATAGGGGTTTTCGACACCACTGGCGAATATATGGTCGCTCACAGGCAACGCGCCCGTGCCGAATGGAACGAACGAACTGCTGGAGGTCGAGACCTCACGAGTTTTTGCGTCAACTGGGGCGGTCCTTGTGTACCTAGACCTGCTCCCGACGCTGAGCAGCTCTGCTTTTGACGACCTCGTGGCCGAGGGTGGCGACCGGTTTGCTAGCGCGGTTCACGTTCGCCCACTTCGGGACGGCAACCTGAAGCCGGAGGAAGCGGCAGCAATCACTGGTGAAGCGTCGCGAGTCATACGGGATCTGACCGGTCGGTTCCATACCTCTGAGATGCACCTATTGCTGCGGTGTCCGTGGACGGTCGCGCTCCTTCTCGGACGTACGCTCAATACCATACGTGTCCATCTGTACGAGTGGGAGGACGGCCCGGACGACCGAGGAAATCCCGCAAGGCCGAGGTACTTACCGAGTCTTGTAGTGCGCTCAGGTGCCGGTGGGAGCCCGATTGAGGCCGTCACCCTGCCTACCCGTTAGTAACTATTTTGAGGAGAAACTTTATGGCAACGCTACGAAGCCAATTCGACCAAGCACTGACAAATATCGAGATCAATAAGGACAAGGCCAAGCGGGCCATCAATGTGCATACCGAGATCCGCGACGTGCTAGAGAAGGACGAGAAGCTCACCGAGTGGGGCGTCGACACTAAATTGATTGGGTCATATAGCCGGGACACTGGCATCTACCCAGGAAAGGACGTCGACGTGTTCGTGAAGCTGACCAAACTCGACACGAAGAGCGAGCCGAAGGACGTCTACAATGCCGTTTGGGACGCGCTTCAGAAGGAATACGGGGATGCCAAAGAAGGAGGACGTGCAGAGCAGCAGGCTCGGAGTGTGAAGGTCACGTTTCCCGATAAAGGCATTTCTAGCGGAGCAAACTCGTCGTTCGCGGTAGATGCTGTGCCCGCGGTGCAGGACGGTGAGCACTGGGCAATCCCCACTAAAGACCGGAACCGCTGGACCGCCAGCACCGGGCGATGGGTAACTACAGACCCAGAACGTTTCGGCGATATGTCGAGTACTTTTAGCACGTCGCAACTGAGCCCGGTAGTGGGAGGGCGCAACGCGTACAAGCCCATCGTAAAGCTGATGCGCCAAGCACGACGTACGCACCTAGGGGACAAACGCCCTAGAGGGCTGTTCGTCGAATTCGCGACATATGAGGCGTGGGTCTCGGGTACCGTGACTGGAGACGAATGGGGTCCGCTTTTGGCGCAGACCCTTCGGCTCGTCGCTAAGCGGTTCGCTGATGCTGCCATTTGGCCTCTATGCGACCCCGTGCTCGGCACCCCCGTTGAGCCGCCAGTTGATGAAAAGGACCTCGCCAACGCTGCCGCTGTCTTTTCAGAGCTTGCGGATCTCGCCGATCAGGCCCTCAACTTGGATGACTGCCAAGCCGCTCTTAAATGGCGCAAGATACTGGGCAGCAACGACCGGGCCGACCCGGTGTTCCCACTTCCTCCCGGCTGTGAAGCCAGCGGCAACCGTATGGTACCAATTGTGCCAGTAAGCCGTCCTGAGGCTCGGAGCTTCGGTTGAGTACCGTAGCTGTCGATTGCTTCGACGAAGCGTCGCTTGGGGCATTCACCGCCGAACTTGTGGCAGCCGGATTCGAGCCGATCTCTGTCTCTGGTCACAGGATGTGGAGAGGCCCCATCCACTCAGCGTTCGCCTCCCTGACTAACGCAACGACTATGGATATTGCCATTGTCCCAGGATGGCCGTTCCAGCCACCAGCCCTCTTTGTTTCGGGTTTGGATACAAACCACTCGACCCTCGATGGTCTTGTCTGTATGTGGCGCGAAGGTGACCCTAGTCTTCGCTGGCTAACCGTCGAGGGCCTATTCTCGAGGGTCGTGGAATGGTGCGAGAACGCTAAGGGCGGCTGGGAGAATGACGATCTCGGCCGTGACGCTTTCCTGAACTTCAAGCGTAAAGATCGGCATATAGCGACCTTTGATCTTCCGACGCTTGGTACAGGTAACGGTGGGTGGGGCGACTTTCATGGCGTGGTGAATACTGGCTCCTGCCGGGTTGAATTGAGACCGGGGCGCTTGGCGTCGTCGAAGCGACTGCGGGGGCTTTGGTTCCGTGTAGGAAAATTAGATACACCACCACCCCGACAACTTTCCGAAGTGTCGCGTTGCCTATCAAGAGCTCAGCGGAAAGGGCTGGAGCGGGCTCTTCGTGACCGACGTAAGCCCGACGCGCTCGTCGCCAGTGGCGGCGTCGATCTCATCCTATTCTGCTGGGAGCGTAGGGGTCGAATCGATCTATTGGTGATGGCATGCAAAGGAATGGACAACTCATGAGAGGCAATTGCGTTGCAGACAGGACCGAATGACGAACGTAGCCTCATTCTCAGGGCGGGGCCGGACGCACCAACTCTGCGTAGCCGCATAGCTACGGTGTTCGGTGCCGGGGCATTGGGTGGAAAGTGGCAGTGGCACTGGCAGAGAGCGGTCTTGGCTCACTGGATTTAGTGGATGGCGACGTGCTGGCACCGGGTAATGTGGTGAGACACGTCGCAGGCCATGACCAAGTAGGTGCTTCCAAAGTGCGAGCAGTCGAAGCCGTGATTAGGAATCACGCTCCTTGGACCGAGGTCACTTGTCAGGAAAAGTCTCCTAATACTCCGAGCGACATCGGAGCGCTCATCGCCAACGCCGATGTCATCGTCGATGCGACTGGGGATGCTGCTTTTACTCAAGCACTGGCTATGACTGCGAGCGCCGCAGGGAAACCCCTCATCGCAGGGGCACTGTACCGGGGCGGTTTCATCGCGCGCGTACAGCGACAGGCACTGATGGATGACACGCCGATAAAGCAGCGGGCAGAATTACCACAATATCTGGCTATCCCTCCCGGTGACGACAGTGAGGATCTTGCAATACCTGATGTAGGTTGCTCGGCCCCAGTTAATAACGCACCGCCCGCTGCGGTGCTGTCATGCTCCTCCCTCATGGTGCAAGCCGTAATTGCCGTCCTGACTAAACGCTTTGAGTTCGATGACGAAGTCATCGATGTTTACAGGCCACTCTCCGAACCGCCGTTTGATCGCATCGGGCGGGTAGATATCACTCGTGCCGATCACCACAATACGGCGCGGAAGCGGTCGCCGTCTTTGAAGAGCACGGCGTAGGCGAGGCCGCCTTCTCCCCAGGGATAGTCGATTTGGCTTACATGGGTTGTAAATTTACCGAAGGATGTCCTCGGTGGTCAGAATGAAGCCAAAGGAACAAAAATGCAGATGATTCAGATTGAAGTGCCAGAAGAAATTTTTCTGTCCTTAAAAGAGACACCTGAAGAATTTACCCAAGAGGTCCGCATGGCTGCCGCCGCCAAGCTTTATGAAATGGGTAAGATGTCTTCCGGTCATGCGGCTGAATTCGCTGGCCTTTCGCGCATCCAGTTTCTCCAAAATATGGGTTACTACGGTGTGTCCATCTTTGACATGACAGATAAAGAATTGGACCAAGATCTCCAAGTTGCAAGAGATACAATTTCATCTCAGTGATAGCGTTAGGACTCTAATTTTGAGTAAAGCTGGGGAATAACGAGGTCTAAAGGGGGCTAAATGCAGTTTTGCTATCCCGCACGGCTTCAGCCCGACCACTCGGGCGAGATCATCGTCTCGTTCCGGGATCTTCCCGAATGTCTCACGTCCGGCACAGACGAGGCCGAGGCCCTCATGGAAGCTCGCGACGCGCTTGAGGAAGCCATCGCTGGTCGCATTGACGATGGCGAGCCTATCCCGGTGCCGAGTCGGCGATGTGCCGGTGAGCAGCTCATCGCCGTGCCTCCGGACATGGCTGCAAAGGCTGCGTTCGTGCTAGCGCTCCGCGCTAGTGGGCTGTCGCGCCTTGCCTTGGCTCGCCGCCTCGGCGTCAACGAGAAAGTCGTACGTGCATGCTCGACCCGCGTCACCACACGGCCGCCAACCGGATCCATAAGGCTCTGCGCGCACTAGGTCAGGAACTGATTGTGGAATCGCGTGCGGCGTAATGGGCGCGGTCGGTCCGGAGGAGTAAAGTAGAAGTCTTAATCATTCAAGCCGCCTTTTCTCAAATTGCGGACATAAGCATCTACATCCGTCATGTCTTTTCTGTCTCGCCACATCCCAAAAGCTTCATGGTCTTTTACAGGTTCTTTCGTACGTTGTCGGATGGGAGACAGGATGGCTTTTTCCTTGCCGCGATAAAGAATGGTGACCGATTCGTTGCGATCGAGAGCGAGCAAGATATCTTTCATGCGTCGTTTTAAGTCGAGAATAGATGCTTTCATAAGTCCTCCTTAAAGTGTACACAGTGCTAGGGTTTGCGGCCTGCTACTGTTTTCGCAGCGATTCCTTCAATAATCTGCCCCAGGTTCTGTCATAGGGATGGACGACCGTTACTCGCTCTTTTCCTCGATAGACTGGTCGCCCCTCGTTTGCCCAAGCAAAGATCGATCCTTCCAGATTATATATCTCCGTATATCCCTTCTTCATTAGGAACTGGGCAAGTTCCGACGAGCGGTATCCCACGGAACAGTACAAAACGATACGCTGGTCTGACGGTGCTCCTTGGAGTGCTTTTAGGGCTTCGTCTTTCGAGGGGACTGGCCGGGCGTCCTGCAAATGGCTGACGGCGTATTCCTCGGGTTCTCGCACGTCGAACAGCAGGAGATTTTCTCGCTGCGGAGGTTCGTCGAGCCAGGATTGTAGCGTATCAGTCGAAATATGGGTGACCGTCGGAAACTTGGTGCGAATCGTCTTCAGCGTCATGGACCAGGACATGGTGTTATCCTCGCCTTCTTCTTGTGCCGACGCGGCGACGCCAGCACACATCGCCAGTCGTAGGGCAAACGCGAGAACTGTCTTAAATTGGTGGAGGTTGAGTCGGCGCATGAGGATGATCCAATCCGATGGATGAATAATAATAGAAGAGGAGGAATCAATCCGATGCAAGACCTACGCATCGCCGCGGTGCAGATGAATTGCCGCGTCGCGGAACGCGATCGCAATTTGGCGACTATCGAGCGCTTTGCCGAGGCAGCGGCGGCGCAAGATGTCAATATCGTCTGCTTCCCCGAGCTGTGCGTGTGCGGGTACAATGCCGGCGACACTTCGACGCCGGAGCCCGAGCCGCTTGAAGGGGAATCGCTGCGCAGGCTTGCAGAGATCGCACGCAACTGCCAGATCACGCTGCTCGCTGGTATTCTCGAACGGGATGTCAGCGGCATCGTCTATAACACGCAGGTCGTCTGCGGTCCCGAGGGGTACGTTGGCTGCTATCGCAAGACGCACGTTCCCGATTCTGAGATCGGCACTTGGCGCCACGGCGACGACCTGCCAGTATTCGACCATGCAAAGGCCCGCTACGGCATTGAGATCTGTTACGATTCCCACTTCCCGGAGTTGAGCACCCTGTTGGCGGAAAAGGGAGCCGAGGTGATCTTCCTGCCCCATGCCTCACCGGGGGAGACTCCCGCAGAAAAGCGGGCTCGCTGGATGCGCTATGTTCCCGCTCGCGCGTACGACAACAACGTGTACGTCGCCATCTGCAATAACGTCGGCGACAACGGGGCCGGCCGCACGTTCGCGGGAGTGACCTTTATCTGTGACCCTCTCGGTACTGTCATTGCCGAAGGACAGAGCGGCAGCGAAGAAGAGATGGTCGTTGCCGACTTGAGCGCATCGGCGCTAGCAGAGAGTCGCAGGGAGACGCTGATGTTCTTTCGCCATTACCGCCGGCCCGAGATGTACCGGCGCTGGGAAAACGAGATTAGGTTGCGCGATGGCGGTCAATCGACATCCCTTACTGGTCGATAATTTTAACGGGAGGGGAGCTAAAAGATGATCAAGTCCGTTTTGTTCCGCGAAGACAACGTGTACAAGGCCTTTCCCGATCTCGTCGAGTGCGGCGACGGCACTTGGGTATGCGTGTACCGGGAGAGCCTCGGGCACACGGCCCTCCCTTTCGGTCGCATCGCCTGTCACCTCAGCAGCGACGGCGGCCGCACCTGGAGCGAGAAGGCCATCGTCGACGAGGTGACCGACCCGGAAACCGAAGGCCGCTTGAACAACCCGCGCCTGCTCGCTCTCGACGGCTCCGAGGTGTTGATCATCTGCGACCTGCTGCCCCGCCTCGAGCCGGAGCACCATCCCGATTCGGAGATCCTCATCTACCGCTCGACCGACTCGGGGCGCACTTGGAGTGAGCGCGCCTCTACTGGGATCAGGGGCCACATCTGTCCGTGCATATTCCGCACCAAGGCCGGCGAGATCATCATCGGTGCCGACCGCGTTGGGCCGGGGGACGACCGCGACGTGGTCTGGCTCCACAATGCCTTTACCTCGACCGACTATGGACGGACCTGGGGACCGGCAATCCACGTCTGCTCCGCCCCGGAGTTGTGGCTCAACGAAGGGACCTACGTCGAGCTGGACGATGGCACTTTGGTCTGCTACCTGCGCGAGGACTTGCAGCGCGCCATTGGGCACAAGGCGATTTCGCAGGACGGTGGTAAAACCTGGTCCGGCCCATACCCGACCTTCCTCACCTGCTGCGTCGGTAGGCCGCGGGCCGGTATTCTGCGCAGTGGGGAGGTTGCGATCGTCCACGGCTTCCAGCGCCTGACGCCGCCGCGCAACCTCGTGCTCCACGTCGAGACCCAAGCTATCGCCGCGGACCCGGACTGCACTGCCAACTATGCCCGCCAAGCCGGCCACCGATATTTCTTCATAGACCACGACCGCAGCATCCACTGCGACGGCGCATACTCCGGCTGGGTGCAGAGACCGTCCGGGGACATGTTCGTAGTGCAGTACATCAACGACGACGGCCCCTACGCCCACATCCGCAGCTACGAGATCGGTCGCTCCGACTGGATCCTCTGTCCCGAGGGAGACCTGCTACTGGAGCCGCCGCGCTGGCCTAGGTACGTCGACAGGGCCGCGGCGGCGAGTGGGGAGCTGTACGGAGAAAAGCACCTTTAACAGGAGATGACCATGGCTCGTTTACAAAACGTCAATACCACGGATGTGCGCAGCGCCATTGAATTGGGTTGCCGCACCATGTCGAGTGTCTTCAACTCCGACGACAACGATGTACCCTTTTTCGGCTCGTACGTGCGTCCCCAAGCTGAACTGCGCTTCAGCGCCGCGCATTCGGAGGCGCACGTGCCCGGTCGCCATCTCAATGCCCTGCTCAACGCCGAAGACGCGGTAGGCGTTGAAGTAGATGAAGCGGCCATTGAAAAACACGCGGCCGCGGCTTTTTATTCCTACAGCGGCCCCATCGCCATGCCGCTCAACCGGGCCGAGTTGGACGGCCCGCTGGTCAACTTCATTCCGCACAACATCCGCGAGGGATTCCACGCACTCTATCCGCTGGTGCAATACCGTGACTCGGACCGGGCACGACAGTTGGCTGAAGCCAGCATCGAGGCGTTTCATCGCTATTGGAATGCAGACGAGGGCTGGGATCGACCGGCGCTGCAGGGGTTGGGACTGGAGGCGTGGGAGAGTCTGTTCATTCCGGGGGAAGCCCGGTCCTTGGGGCCTTTAGTCAAGTACTATCGGGCTACTGACTACGGGCCGGCGTTGGAGTTGGCTTTGGAATTGGCAGAGAAAATTACGGGTGAGTTTTTCACTGCGGACGGCGGCCACGACCGGGAGCTGCTGGGCGACCACACGCACTCGGTCACCTGCGTCATGTCGTCCTTGGCGCAATTGGCCGATCTGACGGGCGACGCGGTGCTCCTGCTGCGGGTCAAGGCTTTTTACGACAATGGCCTGTGGGCCATGCGCGATCCGTTGGGTTGGGTCGTCGAAAGTACGCATCCCGATGCGCCGCCCGATCGCGGCGAGGTCAACAATACTGGCGACATCGTCGAGACCGCCCTGATCCTAGGGCGCTGGGGCTGGGGCGAGTACTTCCAAGATGCCGAGCGCATTGTGCGTGGGCATATGCTGCCGTCGCAACTGCGCGATATTTCCTTTATTGATGAGCCGCCCAACCCCGAGGGCGCGGATGGCCTGCGCGATGTGGCCCAGCGGCACCAGGGAGCCTTTGGCTTTCCAGCGCCGTACGGCCACGAGCCGGTGGAAGCCGAGACCGTTGGTTTCAACATGGATATTGTCGGTGGGGCTGTGGCGTCTTTGTGCGCGGTGTACCGGGAGATGGTGCGCAGCGGCCTAGCCGGGCACCGGGTCAATTTGCTCTTTGACCACGAGACCGAGGCCGTGCGCGTTGAATCCCCTTATACCCACGATGTCCTGCGCGTCGAGGTTAAGCAGCCGGGGCCTTTGTGGGTGCGCCTGCCCGGCTGGGTAGCGCCGTCTGACTTAGTGGTAACAGGGGCCGCGCCGCCACGCATAGATAGCGGGTTCCTCTTCTTTGCCCAACCGCCTTTGAACACGCCGATTGAGATCCGCTTTGCCTTGGCCGAAGAGGAGTTGGTCCTGCAGCATCGGACCCGTTCTATTCGCACCCGGCTGCGCGGCGACGAGGTGGTGGCGATGGATAACTTCGGCGCTGATCTGACCTTTTTCCCGCCGTTTGATTGAGAACCTTTGCCCAGGATGTGAGTTGACGCAGCGCATTAATTGTGCTTGGTCCCCGCGAATCCGGGCGATATATTAGCGGCCCCTATCGCAGCAGGACAATCACTCCAAGGAGGATGAAAATGGCGAAAATCAAGCGGCCTAAAATCTATCATATGTGCTCCCTCGGTTCCCTGATGGGATACGGCGGCAAGAAGGGCGAGTGGAGCACGGCCAAAAAGCTTAAAAAAATAAAAGACGCCGGTTTCGACGGCTTTGTGGGGCGCGTCTTCATGGTGACTCCGGACGAGGTCGCCGCCTCGGGTTTGGTCTTTGCCTGTACCACCGACTTGGGCGGCATCCGCGAGATCAGGCCCAAGTTGCGCGAAATCAAGGCGGCGGGAGCGCGCTGCGTTAACGTGCAAATGCTCGACCACGACACGCTCACCCCGCGGGCCGTGGAAGTGGCGCGGCGTTTGATGGACGCGGCCGAAGATATGGAGATGGACGTGGCGGTGGAGATGCACCGCGATACGTGCACGGAAACGCCGGAAAAAACCTATGCCTTGGCTGCTGGTTACGAGAAGGCGGAGAAGAAGCCGCTGAAAATGACTTGGGACTTTTCCCATCCGGCGGTAATCAAGCATTTGTCGCCGCCCTACTGGGAGCGCTTGGCCGAGCGCGTCGATCTGATCCAATTGGCGCAGCAGTTTCACTTCAGGCCCTTCAACGGGCACCACGCCATGATTCCCGCCGTTGACCACAAGGGCAAGATCATTCCCGAATTCGTCCATTGGCTGGAATTTGCCGAACAGGTCATGGCCTGCTGGCTGGAAGCGGCCGAGCCGGGCCGGGAAATGTTCGCCTGTCCCGAGCAGATCGCCGGCGGCTACCATCTGTCGGTTTTCCCCGACCGCTGGAAGGACGTGCAGGTGGTGCGCCGCGAGTTGGACAGGGTGTGGAAGAGGCAATTGAAGAAGTGGAAGGCTCCAGCTTAACCCCGTGCAGATAAGTGTTGAGACGCCTCCGCTGGACGTCGGCCTGACCGAGGAGTTGATCGATTTTTGGGATGGGATTTTCGGGGACGGTTACCAAGCCGATCGCTCTGTGTACGCCGGCGATGAACGCGACTTTAACCGCGATACGTTCTATCTCTTGGAACAGGGGGGACGCACGGTCGGCAGCAGCCATTTAACCACGGCGGTGGGCAATCCAGAACTGAGTGGTTTAGGCGAGGTAGCTACTGCGCCGCAATGTCGCGGCAAGGGTATTGCCAGCCGCTTGTGCCAAGTGGCGCGCGACGACTTTTTGGCCTCGGGGGGACAGGCTCTGTTCTTGGGTACGGTCAATCCGGTCGCGGCCCGAATTTACCATCGCTTGGGTTGGCGCAGGATGCCCGGTTCCACTATCTGGGCTTTGATTGCCAGCGGGGAATCGCCCGAGTCTTTTCTGGTAGATTACTTTAGGGCTAGTGATGAGGTCGGGATCGAGCCGGGGTCGCCGGCCCAGCGCGTGCCCATGATCCCCTTGATCGTCTCGCCGCACGACTGGTGGGTACTCGACACCAATGTCGAATTGTACTCGACCCGTTACATTGAGCAGAATTCCTGTATGGGGCTGTATCCGCGCTATGCCAAGCTGGTTGAACAAGGCGCTGGCGCTTGGTTTGCCGCCCGCACTCAAGACGAGCGATTGGTGGGCTTGGCTAGTGCGCGGCCTGACGGAGAAGGTGCTTGTCAGGTGGATGGTTTCGTCCACGGTCGCTACGGAAGGGTTTGGGCCAATTTGATGCGGGCGGCTATTGACTGGGCCGAGGGGCGTTGTTGGATCCGGCTCTGCGTCGAGGATGAGGAAAAAGGCGCTTGGCTGAAGGAGTTGGGTTTTGTGGATGGAGGGCCGGGCGAGCCGTTTGTCATGGGGGGTCGGACCGTCGAGGCCGTGCGATTGGTCGCCGGTGTTTGAGGAAAGCCATGGTACAACTGCGCGACGTAAATACCACTGATATCGGCGACGCTATTCGCTTGGGTTGCCAGGCTATGAGCCGGACGTTCAACGCGGATGACGCCGATATGCCGTACGGAGGAGCGCAGGTGCGGCCTGAAGCCTTTTTGGGCGGCAGCATGGAAGGCCACATGCCGGGTCGCCTTTTAAACGCCATGCTGGCGGCTGAAGACGCTATGGGCTTGGACTTGGACGAGGAGGTGATCGACAAGCACGCCCGCACGGCCTTTTTCTCCTACAGCCGGGCACCGCTGCCCTTGCAGCGCATCGGCCAGCACATCAATGGCGAGGGCGATCCCATTGAATTGCAAGAGCACAATTTGCGCGAAGGATTCCACGCTCTATACGCGTTGGCAGCCTTCCGCAAGTCCGAGCGGGCTATGGAATTGGCGGCGGCTAGTATTGATTTGCTGTTCGATTATTGGGTGCCCAACGAGCAATGGGATCGCGTGCGCCTTGAACGCGACACGCCAGTGCGCCTCCGCGATTCCGGCGAGGCGACCTTTATCCAAGGACCGGCGCGTGCCATTGGGCCGCTGGTCAAATTGTACCAAGCCACCGGGTACCAACCGGCCTTGGATTTGGCTACCGCGCTCAAGGACAAGGCCGTGCGCGAATTCTTTCTCGACGACGGCTCCTTTGCCACCGAGCGCTTTGGCTCGCACGTGCATTCGACCACTTGTGCGATGTCGTCGCTGGCTCAGCTCGCCGAATGCACGGGGAATGCCGAACTGATGCAGCGGGTCAAGCGGTTCTACGATAGGGGACTGTGGGATTTGCGCGATCAGATCGGCTGGTCCATTGAGGTGTCGAGCCGCCCCACGCTCTGTCGCCGGGGCGAGGCTAACAATACCGGCGATATTATCGAGACCGCGCTCATCTTGGGGCGTTGGGGCCATCCCGAGTACTACGCCGATGCCGAGCGCATGTTGCGCAGCCACTTGCTGCCGTCGCAATTGCGCGATGTCTCGTTTATCGTCGAGCCAGATAATCCCGAGGGGGTGGACGGCAAGCTCCAAGTGGCGCACAGGCTGCGCGGCGGCTTTGGTTTTCCGGCTCCCTACGGGCACGAGCCGCTGGGCATCTGGCAATCGAACAAGCCGCGCATTGGCTTCAATATCGACATTGTCGGCGGGTCAGTAGGCTCGCTAGCCGCGGCGTACAAGGCTGTGGTGCGCAGCGATGGAGCGGGGCATTGGGTGGATATGCTATTCGACTGCGAGACGGATGCCCTCTCAGTGCAGTCGCCCTATACGCATCCGCGCCTAGCGGTCAAGGTCAAGCAGCCGGGAGCACTGCACGTGCGCCTGCCTCCTTGGCTCGACGGGGAACGATTCAATGTAGAGGGTGCCGAACATCCGGTCTTGCGCGATGGCTATGCGGTGATTGAGAATCCGCCGGTGGGGCGCTGGATCGGCTTTGCGTTTGACTTGCCCGTCCACGAGACGACCCTGACTTGGCGCGACAGCGCCATCCGTGCGCGGCTGCGCGGTGACGAGGTGGTGGCGATGGATAACTTTGGCACGGATCTGACCTTTTTCCCGCCGTTTGATTGAGCCGACCCCCGACATGGCCTCGGAGACCGCGATGGGCCAGCATCATCCGGATGGTGCCAATCACGGCAAGGAATCGTCTAAGTTCAAACAGGACTGCACGATTTGCGGTCTTTGCCCGTTGCGCCGTCTCTGACACACTTGGCCGAGTAGTCGAGCGGTCGAGCGGCCGCTGGATCTGACGCGCTGGCGTAGGCCGGGACACGATCATGGAACGAGCCGGTAAGGTTCTCGTCAGTGGAATCGGCTCGTCCGCCTTGCCGACATCGGTAATCCCCGCACGGCCCTTCACCAAGGGCCGTGGACGGCTCCGTCGCCAAGCTGTGTCAATGGCCGCCCCCATTCAGCATGGTCCCGCCGATGGGCCTCGGCTTCGCTGGCCCCGACCGACCGGGCCATCTCGGTCAGTTTCCGACCGGAATCACAAAGCCCGTCTGGATCGTCAGATGCCTTGTCCGGCCGGTGTATCCAGATGGTACACCCGCAAACTCAGGGAGATCAGGGAGAAAGTCGGGTACGATATGTGTAGTGTGCGTCCCAAGCCCCATGGAGTACATCAGATCGATCTCCAGCCTCGAAATTCGGGACAATTGGAACGGTACTTCCACCGCAGCCCCCATCGCTATTCCGTAATCCAGCGACCTGGCCTCCTCGCCGCAAGGCCGGGATTGGACCTTAACGTACTCCGTGCCGAACAATCCGGAGGACTGGTGCCATTCAACAATGCTGCAGGAAAGACCGTAGGCTACCCAGGGACCGAAAAGCAGGCCCGCCGATAGTTGTTCCCGTCGAATGGGCGTTCCTGCTCTCGCCAGAACGGATCCTTGCACATAGTCAGTCTCAACCGTTTCCACGTCACCATAACCCCTAGGCGCAAAAGCCGCTCCGATGCGCAAGTCGATCCCGCTTCTCAAGGGAACGGTCACATCGACACCTGCGATCATGCGCGCAATGCCCGAAGAAGAACCGAGACCAGTATGGCTCGAATACCCATACCCAGCTCGGACACCCACCAGCGTCTGGCGTTCGTTGGACGCCGCGACTGCCGTGCTGCCGAACGTAATGTCCTCCCACACCTCGCCCCTGAACAGGCCGATGGCTGCACCCGTGAGTCCTCCAAGTATTCCAGATGTGGCCAAAAACGCAATAGGGCCGGTTTCAGAATGCGTTTTTCGGCGATCCGTTTCAAAGAAAGACAGTCCAATCAGGTTCACTACCCCAGTGCCCTGCAGGAACCCATGTAGGCTCCGCGTCGTGCGGCTCAGGCTGCTCCGCTCTAACCGGATCATCGCGGTACGGCTGAAAGATTCGGACCTCCCGTCGTCGAAGCTCAGATCAAGTGCGGATTCAGTGATGGCCAATACTCGACCGGTCACGACTCCAGTGGGCGTCGTGACGCGTACCCGGTCGCCCACATTCTGCGACATGAGGGGCTGGGCTCCGGCGAGATAGCTCACGGTTAGGATGACGATGATCAACTTTCTCATGCCCTATGAGTCCTTTCTCGAAGTGGCGCAGAGCGCTGATCGAGCGCGTCTCGGTCAGCGCCCACGTGTGACGGGGGCGACGAAACTTAGTCAGTGCGGTACTCGCGCCAACTGACTCCATAAGTTCAATGGTTACAACAGTATCCGCACCTGATTGCGAATGCTGGGCCAACTCAGGCAAAGTACTCCTCGTCGTCCCGCAGCGCATTGCGGTGCGGCAGATATTCGACCACCAGCTCCACATCCACCAAGGTCACCGGGTGAATGAGTTGGGCGTCCTTCTCCACGACCTCTACCTCCACCGTATTTATCCCCCGCTGGGGCAGGCGCTGGATCTGCTTGAGATCAATGTGCAGTCGGTATCCGTTGACCGCGTAATCCGGCCTAGGGCGCAACTGGTAGGTCCAGTCGGCCTTGCGCCACGCGGTCTCGGGTATTTCATCGCCATTCCACTTCAGCCCGATCCGGTCCTCGTACGTCAGGTGCTGCAACATCAGGCGCAACTCGCAGCGCCACAACTCGCCGGCTCGGTCCCGGCCGGCCACGTCGTCGCTCACCTCCAGCGTGAATGGCCGCGCTGGATCTCCGCACGGCAATTCGGCCGGTAGCTGTTCGGTTAGGCCATGGGTAGGGGCTGACTTGGGATTGATGGGCATGCCGAGCCGGTACCGCTTGTCGAGATTGTCCAACAAGTCCGGATGCCCCATGAACCTCAGCCTTCCAGCCGCCTCGTCATCGTACGGATAGCGCTTGGGCTCTGGGTAATAAGTATGGAAGAACGCGCCGTGGACCCCAGCGGCATAGGCATTGGCTGCAGCGGCCCGCACTGCTGGCCGGGAAAGCTCGGGGTTATTGGTCGATTCCATACCCGCCAACACCCGCACATCCCTACCTTTGGCGGCAGCGACAATGGCCCGCAATCCAGTGGTGTCGTTGGCAAAACCGCCGACGACCTGCATGCAGATCAGCGCGTCGACGATTCCCTCCTCGATCCAAGTCTCCACGTCCATCCCCATGCGCTTATTGCCGTCCAAGGTCGCGCCTATGCGGACCACCAACCGCTTGGGACGATTCTGCTCTGCGGCCGCCCGGTCGCAGACCCGGCGTATTTCCCGCATCCACTCGGTCAAGGTCTCGGTGTGCTCGGCGACCTCCCCGCGGCCGATAAACGGCGCGTAGTCGCACATATTCAGCTCAATGCCGTCGCCGGGATAATCCCCGACCAACTCGGCGATCACCGCCAGCCGGTCCGCCCGTACTTCGGGCACGGCAAAGGACAGCCGGTTGGGGTTGTCGAAGCGGGCCTCGGGGTACTCGGGCTCGTCGCCGACCTGCCATTCGGGATGCTCGGTGGTGAAGTCGGCCACCCGGCAATTGGTGACGCGGTCGTGCGGCGTGTGAATCATGTTCAACAGCAGGCTGGGCAGAAACTGGAAACCGCGCTGCTGCGCCCGCTGGCACACGAGCATGAGCGGGTCCGTGCCCTGTTCGATCATCAGCCTAGCGTTATGTGCCGCCCGCCACCAAATGTCGTGGTCGGTCAGATCGACGTTGTGCCCCCAGCGTTCGCCCACCTTGGTGGCGTAGAGCAAAACGCTGCAGTCGCCCACAGCATAGGTGATGGTGTCAATGCCGAGATCGACCAGTTCGTCGATGGGTTCTAGGTACTGTTTGGCCCCCATGGGCGGCTCATACAAATACACGCTTGAATGGCGGCCGTCGGTGTAGAACATCACCTCGTGGGTTTTGCTCATGCTCGTCCTCCTCGTCTTCTGCTGGCGCTGCGGCCTCGTGTGTCAACAGGTGCAATTAACCTCAGCCGGGCGGCGCGATCAAGTCCCTTTAGCGGGATATTGACTCACCATCGCCAATGCTCTATGCTTGGCCAAAACAATTGAGGACGCCCATGATCACTGATGAGCAATTGGCCCAGTACGAAGAGCAAGGTGCTGTAACCATCGACAGCCCGTTTACCACCGAGCAGTTGGACCGAGCAGAGGCGGCGTGGGACCGCTTGCGCGACAACGGCGGTGCACCGTACGAGGATCCGGATTACGTCGAAGTTGTCCAGCACCCGTACTTTGAGGAGGTGGCCAAAAAGCTGCTGCGCGCCGATGCGGTCCATCTGTGGTGGGGCCTAGCCCCCCACGAACGGGCCCCGGCCTCGGCACCGTACGACGATCCCCATCAGCAGTGGGCGCGCGGGTGCCACGTGGACATCCAGGCCACACTGGAGGATTTTGCGGCCACCCCTCGCCGGATGCGGGCCGAGTTGTGGTTTTGGCTCAACGATGTGCCCGCGCATCGCGGTGCCATGCGCATCCTGCCCGGCAGCCATCGTCACATCATGGCGCACTGGAGTCAGGTCCTCCGACCCGAGCACAAAGCCGAACTGCCCCGCGTGCACGGCCTGCGGCCTGCTCCAGTCCCGCCGACTGCGGCCGCTTTCCCCGAGTACGTTCCGGATTTGGGCGAAAAGCCTTGGCTCGAGTGCGAGCCCATTCCCGCCGTGGCGCGGCGGGGACAAATTCTGGTACTCTGCAGCGCCGGACTGCACTCGGCTTGGCAGAACGAGGACACCGTGCCCCGCAAAGCCATGGGCACCTCGTGGATCGCCGCCGGAGTTTCGGGCGGCCTGCCCAAGAGCCAGCGCGACGCCCTGATGGACTTCTTCCCCCGGCTGCGGCGTCAACTGCGCCCGGACCGCGCCCACATTGTGCCGGACCATTTCGACTGGCTCTTTGAAAGCGACTACGATCCGCGCTGGCCGGAGACTTTTCCGCCTTCCCATTGAGCAGTTGGCTAACGCCGACCACCGTCGCAGTCGGCCTCCTATTCTCGTCTTCCTTTGGTGCATTGGCAATGAATCGCATTTCCACGGCAACTGGAGCGTGGCCCATGTATCGCGGCGACACCCGCCTCACGGGACGGGCCGTCCTGCCGGGGGCCATGCGCAAAACGCCCGTCGTGGCCTGGCAATACTCGATTGAGGGGGGTGAAGTGTGGGCGGCCGTGCACGCGGCAACCAGTTCCTCGCCGGCGACGAGCGCCGGGCCCGAGCAATTCACCCCGCCCCACCTCCGCGCTGCCGAGGACCGGCAATGGGGCCTTGGACCCCGTTTGGTCGATCTGTACGGCAACGGCCAGTTGGTGCCCGATCCGGGTCGGGCGGCCGCGCTGTTGCCCGAGGTCCCCGGGCTGCAGACAGTTGAATTTCCACTGGTTGCGGACGCTCCTGGTACCGATCCTAGGCAAGTGGTCTGCTATGCCCACGAGGAGGGCCGGAAGCGGGAAATATGGCGGTCGGAGATATTCCATACGGTCCAGAACACCAACTTTGTGGTCGCCGACATAGATGGCGATGGCCGACTCGAAATCGCCTTTGCGCCCCACTATCGGATCATTGTCCTCGACGCGCAGAGCGGCCGCACCAAGCACCTGTTCAACATGCACGGCCTGCGCAACTACGGTTTCTTCTGCACCACCGACGTGGATGGCGACGGCCGGCTGGATTTTGTCGTTATCGCCGACTTTGCCATGCACATCGACGTGGTCAAAAACGAGGGGGATCGGCTAAGGCTGCTGTGGCGGCGCGATATCGAGCAAAATATCCAGAGTAAGAGCCGCATCATTCGTCCCGGGCCCAATCCAGTGCAGGACATCGACGGCGATGGCCGCATCGAGATTGTCTTCAACCTTTTCAACGAGCGGGACGATGGCCAATGGCACGTAGTCGCCTGCGACGCGCTCACCGGTGAGACCGTACTCGACCTGCCCGGGCAATACCTCCACGGCACCGCGGATGTCGACGGCGACGGTGCGCCCGAACTCTTTGTTTCTCGCAGCGCGGGACTGCTGGTACCCACCAATGCCGCGCTGAGCCTCCTGCGCGTCGATGGCGGGTCGGCCATACCCCTGTGGCGCCAGGCGCGTGGACGGTGGGTAACAGCGGCGACCGAGCTTCCCCCCACCCACTCGACCATTGTGGCGCGCGGTACCGACGACATAGTGACTGCGTCCCTGGCGGCCTCGGGCCAGCGCGGCTTTTTCACCGTCGAAACCAGAGACGACCGGACTGAACTCTTGCGCGCCTTTGTCTTTGACCGCGCCGGGAGCACCGAGCAGGTGTGGAGCTTCGACCTTCCGGCGCGCTCCCGGATGCAATGGCGGGCCGCCGCCGATATAGACGGCGACGGGGTCGACGAGGTGCTCGTCAGCTTCCACCAGACGGACGGCGCAATGGCTGAATTGGGTGCCGCAGAGGGCGCCCGGGTCCGCGCACTGCGCTTGGAGCGCACAGGAGCTGCCGGCACCCCAGGCGCGGGCGGATCGGGCGTGCAGACGCGGGCGGTGGCCGTGGCCGCTAGCAGCCGCCAGCCAACCCGAGTGATCTTCGAAGGAGCCAATCGCCACATCGCAGCGCTGGAGCCGCCGCAGATCCAAGGAGAGCCGGCGATACTGCGCTGGTGCCTTCCGGGAGCCGGGCCAGCCCTCATCGCCGATATAGATGGCGACGGCCGGCCCGAGGTGGTGTACGCGGATCAGACGACCTCCGGAGAGGGTGAAATAGTCGCCGCCGACCTCGACGGCAAGCCGCACTGGCACCGACGGGTGGCGGGTTTTCCCGGTCCCCATCCGCCGTGGAATTTCGGCGGGATTACTAGCTGGTGGGTCGGACATTACAACGACACCGAACGCGACGATATATGGGTCTCTGCCCGCCGCAGCACCATGCACAGCGACGAAGCCTGGGTCTTGCGGGGCATGGATGGCGAGCCTCTGTGGCACCTGCGCGAAGTGCGCACGGACCAGACCGGAGCGGGCGAAAGAGGTTGGGGGGCTGGGGGCTCTTTCGTGGCTTCGGCCGATGTCGACGGCGATGGCCTGGAGGATGTCATCGGCCTGTATCCGGTCAATTACATGGCCGCTCGTGGCACCACAGGTGCCCTAATCCATTCCATATCCGCGGCCAGCGGTCTATTCGCCGGTGTCTGGGCGGCCTATTGCCAACCGATGGTGGCCGACTTCGATGGCGATGGCCGCGAGGAACTGCTCTGGTGCGGTCCCTACCACCACGGGCTCACCACCTTGGACGCCAGCGTACTCTGGTACCACGCCGGTGGAGCCGGCATGGCTGGCGTCGGCGATGTCGATGGCGACGGCCGTTTGGAGTTGGGCATCACTGGCTGGGAAAAGGGCGAGGGCTTGCGCTGCTTAGACGCGGCCACTGGAGCGGAGGAATGGCAATGGCCGCTGCCGGGCAATGCGCGCACTGCGGTCTATTCCGCCGACATCGACGGCAATGGCCGGGATGAATTTCTCTTTGCGGTCGAGCAGACGCTCTACGCGGTTGGCGACCGCGACAACGCCCCGCATCTGAGGTGGCAACTGGATTTGCCCACGAGGCCGGGCGATCTGACTCTGGCCGATGTCGATGGCGACGGCGAGATCGAAATCCTCTTCATAGGTGAGGACTCCGTCCTCTACTGCCTCGATTCCGCCCGCTGAGGTTTTCCGCTAGCTCCGGGAACTCGGCTGGACCTCTGCGACGAAGAAGTCGTCGGGGAGGATGCTTTTGGTCTCGACCCCGTGACTGTACTCGGGCAGGCCGATTGTCGTCACCACGCCCATGGCCGTGAAGTGCTTGCACTCGCCGCTGGCCCCGCTCTTATTGCCCCCGCCGTGGCCGCGCAGCCAGGCGTCGTCGATGACGCGCACCCCCTTCCATATACCTCGGGTGGCATTGAGGTGGCCGAAGCGCGCCAGATCCGAGGCGCTGATGACCACCCAACCCGGGCCGCTGCGCACGATTTGGCCGCCAATTTCGTAGGGTGGGTCGAGGTAAGTGTACGCGTCTGGAATGGTGGGATAGAGGTATTTCCGCTCTTTCACTGCGCCGCCAGCGAGCCAGTCCCAGCGCTCGTACGGGATGCCAATGGAGTCGAACAGGCGCTCTTGGACCACGTCTTTGAGGTCGCGGCCCCAAACATAGGTCAGCGCTTGGCCCAACCGCCAGAAGCCGGCGCTGCTGTATAGCCCCTGGGTGCCCGGTTCGGCATGGGCGTAGCAGTCGTAGAAGGGATCGCCTGTCCAAGTGGCCCATTTGGGGACGCCGGGAACCGCGTCCCGCTCTTCGAGACCGATGCGCTGCTCTCGCCAGCGGTTGCCGATTTCAAAGGGGAAGCCGCCCCAGTGCAGGCTCTCATCGCGTCGCCCGACCAAGTGACGCCAGGTGAGTTTTTGGTGGTGGCCGCAATTGAGGTACTTGTGCTCGTGCGATAGCTGCCCGACTCCGATCCACGTTTGGTGGATCGGCTCGTCCGGGTCGAGGAGGCCGTCGTCAACGGCCGCGCCTAGTGCCACCCACGTCAGGGCCTTGCCGACCGAGGCCGTCTGATGCCGATAGTGGCGGTCGCCCCAGGCGTGCACTAGGTATCCGCCGCGCGTGAGCACGGCACCGTACTGATCGCCGCTGTGGTCTTCGCCGCCAAAGCTCGCCCCCCTGACATCAAGGCCGTCCAGCCAGGCGGCGAATTTCCGCGCATCGAGACCGGCTTCGGCGGGCGTGATTTGCACCCAGTCGCGATCTGGGTACGCGACCCAGTCTGGTACTTGTACCGTTGCTGTCGGGGCGATTAGATTCACGGTTCAACTCCCCGGCGGTTGGCGATGGAGCGTGGCGTTAGGTCGAAGAGGGTCTCGTGCCCGTGGAAGAAGCGGTCGAACTCATCGACCATTAGCGTAAAAAAGCGCGGATAGCTCTGCTCGGTCACGCCGGCGATGTGGGGGGTGACGAAGACATTTTCCAAGTGGAGAATCTCCTTGTCGCCATAGGCGTTGTCCTCGCCCACATCTGGGTCGAACACGTCTAACCCGGCGACGATGTCGCCTCGCTTGAGCCGACTCACTAGCGCATCCGAATCCACTACTTTGCCGCGCGACACATTGACGAACACTGCGCCCGGCTGGATCAGGTCTAACTCCCGCTGCCCGATCATGCGTTCGGTGCGCGGAGTGTGCGGGGCTAGGCAGACGATGGCGTCGCACTGCGACATCACGTTGTCCAGAGAGGTTTTGAGGAAGCCGATGGCGTCGGCCATCTCCCGCGCCAGATAGGGATCAAACACCCACACTTCGGTCTGGAAGGGGCGCAAAAACTGGATCAGCCGCCGGCCAATGTGCCCGCAGCCGATTAGGCCGATGCGCTTGCCGGTCAGATCGCCGTGGATGAAGCCAAAGTCGCTGTGCGGACGAGGGCTCACGTCGCCGGCGATGAGGCGGCGGAATTGGGCTCCGGCGTTGCGCAGGGCGATGATGATGAGCGCCAAGGCCCACTCGGACACTGGATACGACGAGCCGTTGGTCGTATCGACTGTGCAGACGCCCCGCGCCCAAGCGGCCTCGACGTCGATGCGGCTGGCAAAGCGGTCGCCTTCCAACTCGCCGATGATTTTTAAGCCGGGGGATTGATCCAAGATCGCGGCATCGATCGTGGGGCAGCCGTGGCAGACGACTAGTCCGTCGTAGCCACCCAGCCGCTCGCCTAGCGCTTGGGCACTTTCGGAGTCTGTGTTGGTGTCGTAAATGCCGCCGCCTTCGCATTCGAACCAGTCCCAGTCGGCGAAGGTTTCGAGGCGTGCGAAATCGGTCGCGGCGAGGTACTGCTCGCGCACGTGCTTGTTGCAGGCGATGAGTATTTGGGGGCGTGAGTTCATGTTGTAGTCTCCATTTAAGTTGGTTATTCCACTTCTACTAGCACTTGGCGTTGGGCCGGGTCAAAGGCAACGAAAGTAGTTCCGTCCTCTAACAGAAAAGTGTCGCTTTTGAAGGCGGCGCGGTTTGAAGCGCGCGTCAATGGTCGGCCATCCACTCGGACTGAGCGCACCGCTCCATTCGTCAGGCGCAGGGTCAAGTCAGGGGCTTGCACCGGTAGGTCGAGGCGGATGGTGTTGCCCTCTACTGTGATCTCGGCCATTGCGCGGGCGCAGGCATAGGTGGTGATTTGGCTACAGGTGCGCCATTGGGTGCGTTCTCCTCTGGGGTCGCGCTCGGCGAGGCGGCTCACCACTTTCTTGAATGCCTTAAATCCGCGCCGGTCTTCATTGTGTAGCCCATAAAATCCCTGCCAATGGCTGATGAGCACAGCCGGTTCACCCGCGTCAATGAGCGCCGGTAAGCGGCCGCCCTCCAAGTCGGGCGTGATGTACTTGTCGGCATCGACCTCGCCATACCCGGTCCAATTGCCGGTCCAGTCGCCGGTGGAGGCGATGATTTCGCCGGTGGCTTGGCCGGTTTGGCGATCGGGGTACCACACGGGGGTATCTACTGTATCCTCCTTGGAGACCCGCTGGAAAAAGTAGGGCACTGGGTTGCCCGTGACTTGGCGCACGGCCTCGCCAGCACAGCGGGCATAAAAGGGCAAAGTGCGGCCGCCGAAACCGCCCGGTGAGGTTACTCCTTGCGGCGTCAGGCCGACAGCGACTAGAATGCGGCACGCTTGGGCGATGTACTCGGTGACCAATTCTTCTTGGTCTTCGGGCAGCGCGGCCCAATCGTATTGCTCCCAGATTCTAGAGGGGAGCGGCTGCAAGGTCTTGGGATCTAGCACGAACGTGTGGGTGAGCATCTCGGGCGTGATGTCAAAGGCGGGGACGATGACCTCGCGGCACATGGCCAGCCATTCGTCTTGCTGGGCTTTGCTAAAGAGGGGCAGTCCCTCGTCGATGCGCCCTAGGGCCGCTGGGCAGGGCACCACTGAGAATTTGCCCCGGACGCCGCTTGCTAGGCACCACTCGGCGAATTCGCGGGTAAAGGACGTAGGATGGACCACCGGCACATCCTCCCAGCGCTGGGGACGGCCCTCGGCGATGGTGCGGTCGCGGAGGAAGAAATAGTTGAGGTTGACCAGCACCGTGGAATCGTCGAAGATGATGGACAAGGGCACTCGATCGAGGGCGTGGCGGACGATTTCAGCGAACAGGGGACACCTCCTTTTTTATGCCAATCTGCCATTCGGCGTCTAATATACTATGCTGTCTTGCCGTGACAAAAACTGCACCCAGTGGGACAAAGCCGCCTTGTACCGGCTGGAGTTGACCCTTGATCTGCTAGGTGGAGGATACGACCGGTGACCAGTCGCCGTCGCGTTGCCGTGCGCATGGCCGGTGCGGCCCTGCTGCTCAGTGGCTTGGCCTTCAATCCGCTGGCTCTCGCATACTATGCTGTCTTGCCGTGACAAAAACTGCACCCAGTGGGACAAAGCCGCCTTGTACCGGCTGGAGTTGACCCTTGATCTGCTAGGCGGAGGATACGACCGGTGACCAGTCGCCGTCGCGTTGCCGTGCGCATGGCCGGTGCGGCCCTGCTGCTCAGTGGCTTGGCCTTCAATCCGCTGGCTCTCGCCCATTTTTTCCCAACGCATCCGCTTGATACCGAGGGTATCATCGTCCTTCAGATCGTCTTGCTCTTTGGCGGCGGTTGGCTCGTTTGGCAATGTCCCCGGCTGCCACTGATTCCCATTGTGCTCGTCGCTTTCGCCTTTGGTTCGCTTGCCGCTTTCGGAGGATACGGGACGGTCCGTTCATTGCAAAAGGTGCAGGAACACAACCGGCTCTTGGCGACGATTGATCGCAGCGAAGCGGTGCAGCAGCATCTGGGTGGAGAGGCTCTGCCGCTGCTTGCCTTGGGGATGTATCAAGGGCAACTGCCCGCCGCACCGGCTCGCGCGCTTTTTGCCGCTACGGTTGATGTTGTGGACGTAGCGCAGACCTCAGAGGCGACCGAAGTCGTCCCGGCGCTAGGGATTAAACGCCAGCGTTGGAGGATCGCACCCGCTGAGCAGTTCCGTGGTTCAGACATTCAACTGTGGAATCCGCTCTTGGTTGCGGTACATTTCTTCGACTATGCGGCCTTCCACATTGAGACCGGGCATTTTCTCGACGCGGAAGAGACGATCTATCAAGCCCGTTTGCGCTTTGACGCCTCGGCGCAGACAGAAGATGGGGAGCGTGCGCAAATACTGGCTCGGTTGGTGCTTGAGTGGCAGCGGCAGGAAGATGCTACTTGGCGAATTCGGCGCTGGGAGACCGAATCGATGGAGATGCTCACGCGGGAGCACGCGCTGTTTGCCGAAGTCCTCGACGAAGCGCTTCCGCGCGACGAGGACCGCGCCCGGGCTAGGTTTTCGCGCCACGCCGAACTGGTGCGTCAGTCGTTTAGCGACTCCGCGTTTGTCGCGCCGCACCGCTATTTCACCCGTCAAGCATTTGATCGCCATCCCGGCATCAGCGTCGTGGATATCGACGCCGATGGGTACGACGACCTGTACATTGCCGTGCGCCGGGGTCGAAACATGCTGTTGCACAATGGCGGCGACGGCACGTTTACCGAGCGCGCAGCCCAATACGGCCTCGATGTGGAGAATCACTCCGCAGCTGCGCTCTTCGCTGACTTTGACAACGATGGCGACCCGGATGTATTCCTCGGCCGTACGCTTGCGCCGAGCCTTTACTTGGTCAACGAGAATGGTCGCTTCGTCTCCCGCGACTTGGGTGATGGCGTCTTGCCGTTTCTCGTGGCCTCGATTTCAGCGACCGATTACGACGGCGACGGTCTGCTCGACGTGTACTTCTCCACGTATGCCGCGCGAATGTTGCTCGAAGCGGTCTCCACCGCGTCTCATGCAGGCGCGCTGTTGGCCGACTTCCTGCCTGCGGACCTCGCCCGCGTACTCTACGACCTGAGTCGAGACCGCATCGGCCACCTCATCTACGACGCGCCGGGGCCGCCTAATGTCCTGCTGCGCAACCTTGGCGACGGTCGCTTTGAGCCAACGCCAACCGCCGCGGTGTGGCGCAATACCTTACAGGCGACTTGGGCCGACTACGATCGCGACGGCGATCCGGATCTCTACCTCGCCAACGACTTTGCCGCCAACAACTTGCTCCGCAATGACGGCGGGCCCCTCGTCGATGTCACTGCGGAGAGCGGGGCTGAGGATCCGGGCTTTGGCATGGGTGCGAGCTGGGCCGACTACGACGGGGATGGCCGCCAAGATTTGTACGTGACCAACATGCACAGCAGTGCTGGTCGCCGTATCACGGAAGCTGCCGGGCTGGCTGGCGCGACATTTGCCCCTTTGGCCCGGGGCAACTCCCTCCTGCGGAACGGCAGTGAGGGTTTCACTCTCGTTGCTGACTCGCCGGTGGAGGATGGCGGCTGGGGTTGGGGCGGCCAGTTTTTGGACTTTGACAACGACGGCTACCTCGACATCTACGCTCTGAGCGGCTACTACACCCCGCCGTCCGAAGTCGCTCTTCCCGAGGATACCTGAAGTCTGTTTTGGCGCACGGTCGTGCGCCATGGCCGGACGGATGGGGCGTACAACGTGGGTGCACGGCTCGATGCTGGGGCCTCGCTTAGCGGATACCAGCGCAACCGCCTATTTCTCAATGTAGAAGGCCGGGACTTCCTCGACGTGTCGGGTTTGTCGGCGGCGGATTCGCCTGCGGATGGCCGCGTCTTCGCTACCTTGGACTTTGACCGCGATGGCCGCATTGATTTAGCCGTTGTCAATGCCAACGAGCCGCTCTGCGAATTGTTTGCCAACCGCAGCAAGGCGGGGCACATTCTCGCGTTGCGGTTTGTGGGGGGTAACGACCGCGATGAGATTTCGCGCGAATGGAGCGTGCGCGATGGGTATGGCGTGCAAGTGGAAGTGGATGTCGGCGGGAGGACGCTATTGCGCGAGCACCGGGCTGGCGAGGGCTTTTCGGCCCAGAACAGCGCGATCTTGATCGTCGGCTTAGGCGCACATCAACGAGCGGATGCCGTGCGCGTGCGCTGGCCTTCGGGACGTACCCAGCGCGCAACTGATGTGGCGGCCGGTTCGCTGTTGACTGTGTACGAAAACCCTCGGCATTCGCCTACGGGGGCGGCGTTTGTGGTGGTGCCGTACCGTAGCACGCCGTAATTTCATGACGCTCGACGGGAATACGGCTGCCATTGCAGGCCCGCCTAACTTCAAGAGGTATAAAAAATGGTCGTTAATGTTGCTCATCGGGGTGCGTCGGGAAACTATCCCGAAAATACGTTGATCGCCTTTCAGAAGGCGTTGGAAATTGGCGTTGATGAGATTGAACTAGATCTCCACATGACAAAGGACGACCATCTAATTGTCATGCACGACTCAACCGTAGATCGAACGACAGATGGCACGGGCGCGATTGCCGAACTCACACTAGCTGAAATCAAAGCCCTCGACGCCGGAAGCGTGTTTGGTGAACAGTTTCGGGGTGAGCGCGTGCCAACATGGGAGGAAGTATTAGACCTCGTACAAGGGAAGGTTAGACTCAATGTTCACCTCAAAGAAGGGGGCAATCCAGACGGTCACTATGAACGCAAGGTTGCACAGGCATTGCGCGAGTTTCAGATGGTAGAGGCTTCTATTTTGACATGTAGCGATGAAAGCGTTGGAATTTTTGCCGAGATTGACTCGCGGATTGAGTGCCGGATCTTTCGCGCGAATCGCACCCCAGAGGAATACATCCAAAAATCGGTAGAGATGGGACTGCGGACGATGCAGCCGGGGCGGGACATCACGACTCGGGAGTTCGTCCAAAAGGCACATGCGGCAGGACGAGAGGTACACGTCTTCTATGCGGATACTCCAGAAGATATGCGAGCTTACATCGAGATTGGCGTCGATGGGATTTTGACAAACTATCCGGAACGACTGAAGGCGATTCTCACAGAAGTTGAGTAGAGAGATAGGTCAGGTCGGGGCCGCCTCGTCACACCAACTTTTTGAACACAAAAGCTCCCAACTCGTAGCTAATTACGCAATCATCGTCGTCAAACTTAAAGAGGGCAATTTCTCCGGCTGCACGACCACCACGAACGAGCCATTCCTCTTCCTTATCTGTCGGTTCGAGGACTGCCGGGGCATGTAGGGAATACGCAGACCCACCGTGCGCCGCAAGCCGCAGGCTGCCTTCACGCACCTCAATGTTCACATCAATGCCCGGCTCGGCGCGATAATAACCGACAAAACGCCGCAATGCCCCTGGTGTTGGTTCTAGAGCTGGCTGCTCTGGTACAAGCGGCACCGCTTCGTCGGCATTCAGGACCATTTCAAGTACTTCCTGTGCAATCTCAAGACCGCCGTGCGGGGGCCAGATGTTGATGAGAACAACCACGCCGGTTTTCCGCGGAACGTTGAACCATACCTGTGTGCCAAAGCCGTGAATCCCACCGCCGTGATTGTGATAGACATGGTCGCCGATGCGGGTTGCGCGCCAGCCTAGACATTGCCCCGCCGACCAGTCCGGCTCGACGTATTGCGGTTGTTGAATCTCCACCAGTGTTGATCCCTTGAGTACCTGTGCCCCGCGGCGATCTCCGCCGTCGGTTTGGAATTGGAACGACACCCACTTTGCCAAGTCGCCAACGGTGGAATGCAGTTGACCCGCCGCTGAAATCCCGTTTAGGTGGGCGTAAGGTGAGCGTTCAGGGCGATCTTGGTAGGGCGTCGGGTTATAACCGACAAAGAAGTGAGGCCGCAATTCGTCCGTGAGATCGAAGACCGTGGACGCTAGGCCGAGCGGCTCAATAATATGGGCGTGGACGTATTCGATGTAGGGCGTGCCGGTGACCCTGTACACCACCTCGCCGAGTAAGCCAAATGCAAGGTTTGAGTATTTGAAAGCGGAGTCCTGCGGGATGACAATCCCCGTCTCCGGCAGTTTGCCAAGCATCTCCTCGCGGCTTGGGAAGTCGAGCTCATGCCAACCGTGCGTCGGCGACTCGGTGACCAAGCCGGAGCGGTGTGTCAACAATCGTCGGAGCGTCACGTCTTCAACATCGCCGCGGATAGGGCGAGCTGAAGCAAATTCGGGGATGTGCTGTGATAGTGGATCGTCCAACTTGAGTTGTCCCGCATCCCGCAACTGCATGATCGCAGTTGTCGTGAACGTCTTGGTCACTGAAGCGATGCGGGCAATCGTGCTTGCAGTAGGTTTTTTATCCGAATCGAGATCCGCTGCACCGAACCCGCCGCACCAAGCGAGTTCGCGATCGCGGATAATGCCGAGTGCCATACCGGGAAGTCGATACTTGGCAACCGTTGTTGCTGCCAAGCGTTCGACGGCTGGTACCAAGGTTTGGAGAACACAATCTGCCATTTGTAATTGTAATCTTCCTATTCCGTTGGCTGAGGTTTGGGTCCCGCCAAAACCACTTCCGGGTTTACACCGACAAGGTTGCTCCTGGCGCTAGTCGAGGTGGAAGACCTCTTCTAGTTCGATTAGCGCGTCTTTGGGGCCACCCTCCGGTATCTCGACCAACCCCTCATTGGCCGCGCCCCAACGCTGCACGACCTCTTCTGAGAGAAAGCCATCGAGAGCGGTGGCAAAATCCGTGTCGGTTTCAAAGTAGCCGAAGACGAGCCCGTCTTCGTTCATAAAAAGCGAGTAGCGATGCCAGCCGTGGCGCGTGATGGCCGCGCAGACTTCGGGCCACACTTGGCGGTGCGCTTCCTTGTACTCGGCGATTCGATCCTTTTTAACCTGCATCTGAAAACCAACTCGTCGCATTTGATTAAGCTCCTCACTCGGCCCAGATATGGTCCAGTTCCAACGCAAACTTCGGCAGCACTGGCTCGCCAGAAACAGCGCTCATGCCGATCAACGATTCCACAGGCTGTCCGTGGCGATACACTTCCACCTGCTGTTCCGACGGGTCAATCAACCAGCCCAATCGCGCTCCACACGCCGCGTACTCGCGCATCTTCTCCTGCACTGCATAGAGGGAGTCGCTCTCCGAGCGCAGCTCGACGACAAAGTCGGGACATAGCGGCAAAAAATGCCGGCGCTCCTCAGCACTCAAGCCTGCCAAGCGCCTCTTCTCCACCCAAGCCGCATCGGGTGAGCGCACAGTGCCGTTGGGCAGGCGAAAGCCGCCGGAAGAATCAAATAAAACCCCGCTCCCATCTCGCCTAGCCCATACCCCCAATTGCACAATTATCTCGGCGTTGCGCCGACTGGTATCTCCTCCGGTAGGCGGCATGATAACTATATCTCCGTCGGCGTTGCGCTCTAAGCGCATGTCTGGATTGTTCTGGCAGAGGGCATAGAAATGCTCGTCATCCATATCGACGACGTCTTCCATGCGTAGTACCATTTCCATCGTCGTGCTCCTTTTTTGTACGCAGCCGTGTATTTATGCCATAATTTACACCAAATGCGGACTTTACCAACTCGTCGCATTTGCTCAAACCCCTTTGAAATTGTCCATGTCCGGCACAATGGACTGTCCGCGCTCTAGGTCGAAGTCGATCTCCACGGAGTGCGCTTGGTAATCTTGGTCGCCGCGGGTGGTCTGATACACGTCGTGGCCCTCGACGCAGATGGGCATGGTGTGCCACACCCCGAGGTGCAAACAGACGCCTATATCGCCCGCCGAGTAAAAAGCGCGCAACTCCTCGGCTTGGATGTCGGCTTGGATTGCTCCAACGAGAAACACGCTCGGCGAGTGCAAGCTGGGGTAAAACGACTGGCCAGCGTCCGTGTGAAAGGCAAAATGGGCGCGCTCCAGCCCCTCGGAGATGGGCACGCGTTGCGGATGGGATGCGTACCAGCCGGGGCCATCTTTGGGCTCGGGTCCTGGCGTGGCGAGGACCGGGTACGCGTTGGTGGCATAGCCGCCTTTGACCTTGTCCGGCTTGCGCTCCTCAAAGGTGCGAATTACGTGTCCAAAAGGGGCAAATGTCTCGGGTACGAGCGGTTCGACCGGGATTTTGACGAGGTTCCACATGGCAATCTCCTCTCGTTGGCGTGGTTAGTCGATGCCCAGGGCGGCGTCTATCTCCGCTTGATAGGCGTATGATTGGCAGGATTCGACCGCGCTGAGCGCCACCGGGCCGCCGGCGCGCCACGACTCAAACACCGCGTAGAGCGCGGCCACGTCCTTCAGGCCGCAGCGGCCATCCACTTCGACGGTGCGCTGGCCGCGCACGGCCTCCGCCATTTCGTGCAGCTCGTACGCGATCAGTTTGAGATCGACGAGCGGATCGCCGGCCGAGACGCCGCTCGGAAAGAGGTGGCGAGTCAGTGGGTCAAATGACAGTTCCGCGCCCTCGGCAGACGCGAGGATGTCCTCTTGACTGAGGGGCGCGGCATCACGCCTCGCCAGCGTTATGCGTCCTCCGCGCACGCCAAAGCCGTCAATGCTGCCGTCGGTGCCCATGATTAGCTCGCGGTGCGCGCCCGCGTGGCCGGCGATTCCGACGATCCAGTTCAGGGTCGCGCCGTTCTCCATTCTGAAGATCGCTTGGGTCGTGTCCTCGGCCGCGGCGGGTATGCGCTCGGGCATGGCTGCGAAGCGCTTTTTGTAGAATTCGTAGTCCATGGACATGGATGCCGATTTTTGCCGCTCCGGCTCCACCATCCGCGCATCGGCATAGACCTCGGCAAAATCCCCCAATTGGTAGCGGATCATGTGGGTGAAATGCACGGCCATATCGAGGATAAAGCCGCCCAACTCTCGGCGGTGCCGCCAGGGGGTGATAAAAATGGAATTGCCCGCGCCCAGCGAGTGGTACATCCCCATATAGGGCGTGCCGATGGCACCGGAGTCGATCAAGTGGCGCACGATGCGGGCCGAAGGGTCGCGGCGGAAATTTTCAGCCACGGAGACAATTCGCTCGTTGCGCGCGGCTGCGTCGAGTATCCGCTGGCAGGCTCGCACCGTGATGGCCAGCGGCTTTTCGACCAGAACGTGCAAGCCCAAGTCGAGGGCTTCGCAGACGACGGTGTGATGCACCGAAGGATCGGTCACCACGTCCACGGCCTCCAGGTCCGGCACCTGCTGGACCATCGCCTCCATACTGGTGCAGACCTTGGGGCGGACACCGAGGAGTTTCTCGGCTTCGGCGGCGGCCATCTCGGCGTTTGCCGCGCTGATGTCGCAGACCGCGCTCAGTTCGACTGCGTCGAAGGGGGAATCGGCTAGCTGCTTGAGGCCGTGCAGATGGCGGGTGCCCATGCCGCCGCAGCCGACGAGGGCTAGGCGCATCTTGTCCATCGGCTACTCCTGCCAGTTGGGGACGCTGCTCATGTCGGGCAGTAGGGCCAAGCCGCGGTTTTGGTCGAAGTGGACATCGACCGAGTGGTCGTGATAGTTCTGGTTGCCGCGCGCGGTTAGGTACACCTCCTCGCCGCGCAGGCACACGGGCATGGTGTGCCACACCTTTAGGTGCATGCAGATGCCGGTGCTGCCGTCGGAGTAAAAGGCGTGCAGATCTTCCGGCTCGATCATGGGCTGGATCGGGGCGACGAAAAAGACGGTTGGGCAGTGCCGGCTCGGATAGAAGGACTGCCCGGCGTCGTCGTGAAAGGCAAAGTGCGCCCGCAGCCGGCCCTCGGACAGGTCGAGTTGGTCGGATGCGGGATCTTTGACCTCGGCTCGCACCGTGTACGCGCGTTCAACCAACTCTCCTACCACGACCTCGGGTTTGGCCTCGTCAAAGGTGGAGATGACTTGCCCGAAAGGGGCAAAGGCCGAGGGGGTCAATGGCTCTACGGGAACCTTGAGAATTTTTAACACGGCAACGCTCCTTTTGTCAGAAGGCAAGCAGCATCGGCCCCATGCGCTCTAGCAAAAGGGCGCGATAGCGCTCGGCCTTGGCCACTTGTAGCTGTTCGAGCGGGTTGAAGTCGTCGGTGATGAGGTCTCCTCCGGCGGGCATGGAATATTCGTGCGCCGCCAACCACGCAGCGGCCTCAGCCTCCAAGGAAATAGGTCGCCGCGAAGCCAAGAACACAAAGTCGTTAAACGCTTCGCCCGGCAGCGAGACGAGGGCCAGCCGGTGCGGATAAACCTCGCCCAGCGTCCGGTACACGGCCGCCGCGGCATCGGCTTCTGGTCCCTCGGTAAAGCCGACGAAGTTTAGGGCCAAGAGGCCATCGTTTTTGAGGAGTCGGTTGAGGTCGCGGAGCATTTCAACGCTCAGCAGGTGGCTGGGCACGGACCCGCCGGTAAAGCAGTCGTGGACGATGAAGTCGTATTGCCGGTCGAGGCGGCGGATTTCGTAGCGGGCGTCGCCGACCAGCAGCGCGCCCGATGGCTCGTAGAGAAAGTATTGCTGTGCGGCTTTGGCCACCTCTGGGTCCAACTCTAAAGCATCGGTGTCGATGTCTTGGGCTGCAAAGGCCATGGCAATGTAGCCCCCGCCGAGGCCAATCAGCAGTGCGTTGCGCCCCTCCGGGTACAAATGGGGCAGGGCAGAGATGATTTTTTGGTAGCTGAGTACCGGCCCACGGGTGTCGAGCCGCAGTGCGCTGATGACCGAAGCGTCCGACAGCATCCATCGCACCCGGCGGGCGCGGTCATCGACGACCCGCACCCAGCCGTAGTGGCTTTCGGCTTGGTGGACTAGGTGATAATCCCCGTATTCGGTCGGCTCTGGGTCGGTCTGGAGCCATAGCCCTGCGCCGGTGGCAATCGCCGCGGCTGCGACCGGTCCTAGCGTCGCGTGCCCCCACCGTCGCTCGTATAATGCCACGACAAGTGCCAACAGGATCAAGGCCGCGCTGACTGCGTAGAGAATCACCCGCGAGCCAAGGGCTGGCAGCAGGAAAAAGCCCAGCAGCAAGGTGCCCACCACGCTGCCGACCGTGCTGACTGCAAAGACCGAGCCGGCTGCCATGCCCACGCCTGCCCGCCGCCGCGCCGCCAGTGCGATCACCTGCGGCCCCACCATCCCGAGACAGGTCAGCGGCAAGGCAAAAAGCAGCAAGGCACTAGTAAAAGCCCCAGCGCGCAGCCCCAGGTCGTTGGTCCACAGCAAGATCGGGCGGCTGACAAGCGGAATCGCGGCCGTCGTCAGCCCGGCGAGTGCGATGGCGTAGGAAAGCCGAAAGCGCGTCTGTTTGTCGGCGACCAAGCCGCCGAGGTAATAGCCCAGCGCCAAGGCGATCAAAGCGACGGATATGAGCGAAGACCACACGTAGAGACTGACCCCGTAAAAGGGGCCGATGATGCGCGTGCCCAACAGCTCTAGCATCATCACCGCCGCCCCGGAGATAGTCACAGTGCCGTAGAGCAGCAAGCGGTTTTGGTGGTTTAGCTGTTCTTTACTCACTGTGTTCTTTTTTCTTAGCCGCCTGTACAAGCTGCTTGTAGATCTTCATCTCAGCGGCGGCCCGCGCATCCAGCCCCTGGCTTTTGTAAAGACGGGCAAGATTGAAGTGAGTATCGGCGTTGTCCGGTGCTAGCTTGAGCGCCTTGGCAAAAGCTTGGACGGCTTGCTGCAAATCGCCGTTCATCAGATAAGCCGAGCCCAGATTGTTAAAGCCCTGGGCATAGCGCGGATTGAGCGCCAGCACGATCTCGTAGTGGTGGATCGCTTCGTCGGTGCGCCTCTGCCGCAGTAGAACATTGGCCAAGTTGTTGCGGGCGCTGAGATCTTGGTCGTTGATGCGCAATGCCGCAGCGTACTCGACGCCGGCCTCGGCGTAGCGACCAAGCCCTCCGTAGAGCACCCCTAGGTTGTAATGCGCATTGGCGTCGTCGGGGTAGAGGTTGAGGATATAGCGAAAACGCTCGATATCGGCGCTGACGGGTTGGATGCGTTTGAACATGGCCAAGAGCTTCTCACCCCGGTCTTGGTCTCCCCGCCGCAAAAAGAGCGTGCCGAGTCGGTGGTAGGCTTCGCCTTCAAAAGGGTCAAGGGCAATGGCTTGCCCAAAGAGGCGCTCGGCTTCGTCTAAGCGGCCTTGCTGCATGCGGACTTGGCCGAGCCCAGTGTAGGGAGGGGCGTAGTTTGGGTCTAGGCTGATCATGCGCGCGAAGTTAGCCGCAGCCTCCTCGAATAGACCCTGCTTGCCTTGGATTTGCCCCAGCCGGAAATAAGCGTCGCCATAGGCAGTGTCTATCTCAGTGGTGCGGGCAAATGCGCGGCTGGCCTCGTCGTAGCGCGCCTGCCGCTCATAAACCACGCCCAAATTGTAGTGGATAGCCGCGTCGTCGGAGTGTTGGAGAGCTTGCTGGAGGGCCTCTATGGCTTCGCTATAGTGGCCGTCATCGGCGTAGGCTATGGCGAGTTTGCGATAGAAGTCGCCCCGTTCGACGGTAGCGTGCAGACCCTCTTGATAGATTATTGCAGCATCGGCGTTGCGCCGCTGCCGGATGTAGATGTCGCCCAAAAGGAGATAGGCATCGGCGTGGTCAGGGGCTAACTGAACGGCTTGCTCGGCCAGTTGCGCTGCCTGCGCTAGATGGCCTTGAACCAGATTGAGGTGGGCCAAGAGCAAGAGAGCTTCAAGGTGCTGGCTATTGGCTGCGAGTATTTGGTTGCACGCGGCGACAGCATCGGTGTATTTGCCCTCTGTCGCTAGACGCTTGGCTTCTGCTAAGTGGTCGTCGGTACCATCGCAAGCGCAAAGCAATGCGCAGACGAAAAACAGTGCCCTATAGCTGAGCCGCGTCATACATAGCCGCCAAGTGATCCTCGTGGATAAAAATTTGTGCGGCATATTTTTCCCGCAGGCGGTCAATCAGTTCGTTATAGAGGCGATTTTCTTCCCCCTTGGTCCACCAGTAGCGAACTTGTTTGACCACTGCGTCGTATGGCTTAGGCTTTTCGGGGGTCTTTTCTAGCACCTCAAACAGCGAGAAACCACCTTGGCGGTGCGGGGTCGCAGTGATGGCCACCGGACCCGTGAGTACGCCAACCTCTGCGGCTAGGGCCTCTGTCAACAGTTCGCCGAAAACCACCCGCTCGAAGGAGTGGATGTGGAAGCGGCCCTTGTCGTTGCCTTGGCGGATGCTGTGCCTTGTAGCCAAGGCCGCCATGTCTTCACCCGCTCGAATGCGTGTCGCTAGCGTCTCCGCCTCTTCTTGGGTGGCAACTAGGATCTCCTGCACGGTCACTTCTCGATCTTCCATGAAACGGTGCAGATTGGTTTCGTAGTAGCGTTGAAGCACATCTTCGCTCAGGTCGACGTGCTCTTCCACGTCGCGGCGGCGCAGCTCTTCGATGAGCATCGCGCGTTTTTTGATCCGCAGCCAGTCGGCTATCGCCGGCTCCTGCGCCAAGCCGCGGCGTTCGATTGCCACAGGAAAGAGTACCTCGGGTACCAGATAGAGCCGAACGAACTCATCAATACCACTACTGTCAGTGCCCACTGAGGCGACCCGACGCACCTTCGGGTAGAGCGCTAGGAAATCAGCTAGTGTGATCTGGCCACCGTCGTAGCGTCCCACAACGCCCTCCGCGTCGATAGCCTCCACATTGTCTTGAGCGACGATGGCGGCTAACTCGGAAATACTATGGGGATCTAGTTCGACATTGTATTCCCGCATCAACTCGGTAATGAGCGCTCGCCGACGTTCGCCGAAGGCGGCCATTAGTGTCCCTTGGGAAAAGATCAAGTAATAGCTGGCCGGCGCGGGACGTTCGTCCAACACCTTATATATATCGTAGCCGGCTTCGACCTTCAGCGGTTCGCTAATCTCGCCTTTAGCGAGATCGAAGAGCACATCCGCCACATCGAGAGAAACCCCGAACTCTTCGATATTGTTTCGTCCAACGTAGGAGTTCAACGTCCCTTGGGGACTCCCTTGCTGGTGGTGGGTCAGGGGTTGGCCGGACAGTTTCTCAAACGGGGTCCCATTCTCTAGGGCACGCAGGACTTGGGCGGCCTCGTCGGCGGTACTCGAGCGGATGCGGGCGAGTTTTAGAAGCCGATTCCACTTGCTCTCGCCCCACTGCCGTTGTATCTCCTCTTGCGGTAGGTCTATTTTATCTTGGATTTCCAGCTTGACGAATTCTTGGAAGAGCTTTTCTCCCCTCTTCTGTTCCCATTGCTCTACAAAATCTGAGTCGCTATCGATCTGCCTTCTCTGCGCCTCTAGCAACAGAAGCTCCATATCGATCATTGCTTGGAGATATTCTTCTAATGCAGCGACGCCCTCCCGCTCGGAGAACAGGAGGGGGGGCATGTCGCTTTTGAAACGCTGTAAGTCTTCGAAGGTAATAGCGACTTCGCCCACGCGGGCTACGACGCTTGTGTCGTCTTGGGGGGAACTACAGGCGGCGATAATGACCAGAGACAAACAACCGATCGCACGCGCCGCCATTTTAACTCTTGTCTGCACGCCGAGTCCGGGCGTAGTACACTTCGCGCTGAAAATCATAGGGTATATCCACGGTCTCCACAGGTGCGTCGCGGAAGTCGAATCTCAGCACCATTTCGCGGACCCACAGCGTGAATTCTTCGACGTCGCGGTCGAGCGGGGGAAAGACCAAATACCCTTCTTGCTCTTGGCCGCTGAAGATCATGTCGTCGGCAAATAGGGTGCGCTGCAGGAGATCGCGCCGCTCCTTGAATCCCTTGCGCGCATTGCCGCCGTAGGCTTGGGCGTAGGGCCAATAGTACTCGGTCAAGGAGAGGAGACTGAGTGCCTCGTAGCGACGCCCGTTAGGGGCGATCAATTCGATGTTAGCTGGGTTTAGGCGGACCTTGGGATAGGCGTAGTTTTTGACCTTGACCAGAAATACGGTAAATCGCGTCGGTGCCTCCTCTTCGCCGGGCGGCGTCCAATCGCCATAGGTGTAGGGATTGGTGGCCACGGCGTAGGGGTTGGGCAGGATAAAGCCCTCTGGAGCTTCTGAGACGCCAGCGAATTGACGGTTCAGGGCCTCGGACGACATGGGCAACATCGCTACCTCTAGACGATCTTTGACGAAAGTGATGCTGCGATCATCGCCAACCAAGTAGTTGTCGTCCGTAATTGCTGCGGGTACCACTGGGCTGGTAAAGTGCCGATACCCGAACTTCAAGCCGCATCCGGCGAGCGCGATTAGCAATAGGAGCAAGCTACCCAATGTCTTCATGGCTACCCTCGCTTCTTTGTTGGCCAAAAGCTACTAATACAAGATGAGGAGGGGCGGCTGCCCCTCCTCTCTTTGCTAGACGGCTGATCAATACAGCCTTTGCTTAGTCGAGCTGGCTGTCCAAATGGCTCTTGACTCGACCCCAACTCGTGGCTTCGACCGCCGTGTCTTCCTCGACTTCGTCGGCTTCCAATAAGATGTAGTCGAGCATCTGGTCGCCCTTCTGGTCTTGACCCGTGGAGCCGCCCAGCGGATAGAGCTGGTGCTTGGCACCGGTCTCGCCGCCGTCGCCATCGAGCGGACGCACGCCGATATGGGTCACTTGGTCATTTTCGAATATGTGCCGAATCGCTTCGTCTTGAGTCACACCATGGATGTCCCAGAAGGCATTGCGGAACTCGAAGGTGTAAGAGACGTTGGTCGAGAAATGCTCGGCATCCGGTGGATTGACGGTCCAGGCGATCTCGAAGATGTCGCCCGTAGGCTCGCCTTCAAACATATCCGAGCTCCAGCCGATCGGCGGCAGGTCGATGTACTCGAGCAGGCTGTTGTACGCCACGGGCTGGCCCGGCAGCGGCTTGATGCGCAGGTGATAGCGCTGGGCGTTGAGGACCTGATCGACGTTTTCGCCCAAGAAGTCGCCACCCGAGTGATCCGGATCGAAGGTGATCTGGATGCAGTCGTCGTTCCACCAGCGCTTCTGGTCTTCTTCGATCAGACGCAGGGTGTCGTCTTGAACGCGGATGAAGAAGTAGAAGCGGTTGTCCGGCGGCGTGCTCCACGCCATCAAAATGCTGACGTCGTAGTCTTCCTTGGCGATGGTCTCGCCTCCGGCGGTGAACATGCCCTCGGTCGTGAGGATGAACTCCTCGTCCAACCAGCCCCAATCGTCTTCGAGACCGTCGATGGTCATGGCGCTGGGATTGGGCACACCAGGGATGAAGTACTCAGCGCCGACGTGTGCGTTGGCCGGGCTGACTAAGGCAAACGCTGCGACGCAAACGGAAAAAAGAAAAAGGGTCTTCTTCATACGTTCCCTCCGTGGGATTGGTGGTATGGCTGTCTGACGATTTATCTTCTAAGACGCACTATATTACGTTTTTTAAGGGCGATTAGCAAGCTCAATTTTCGCCGTTTTCGCTTACTCCTGCCCAGTGCTGGCGAAGACGCGAATGAACCCAAGCGAGGTGTTGCGCTTCTCGGCCTCGAAGTTTTGCTCCTCTAGCTGAAGGCCTGCATTTAAGGTTAATTGATAGCCCAAATAAGCCGAAGTATTCGAGAACAGAATCGAATAGACGCGGCTGGTAAAGTCCTCGACATAACCGACTTGTAGCTCGGCTGGCCGGTCGCGCAAGTTCTCAAACCAACTGAACTCTAGGCCGAGCGCGATCCAAGTCTGTTCAAGGATCGAATAGCGCGAAATCAAGAACAGGGTTTCCTCTAGTTCGCGGATATTGGCCTGCGACGGATCGGTGGGAACTTCGCGTCTGAAGGTGCTTTTCCACTTGGGCCAGATGGTCAGGTCCGCACCGATGGGAATGGTGTAGTCGGCTTTGGTGATCAGTCCGAAAAACGAGCGATCGCGCTTGTCGGCCTGCTCACCCTGCTGGTTGAAAATCTCGTGTTTGACCTTGGCGGTCGCCCTGAAGTTGCGGATGCGGTTGTAGTCTGCTTGCAAGTAAACGCTGTTGACGAAAGTGTCTTGGTTGTCGAGCGGATCGGTAAAGTCCGTCCGTCCCGTTGGGTCAACCCACAGCAGGCGGTCTTCTGGGATGTTGTCCAACACGAATTTCGCGTGCTCAAAGAGCGCGACCCGCAGGCCCGGGAAGTTCCAGCGCACGGTGAATAAGCCGTAGTTGGCCTTACTCTTGCGGGCGGAGCTTAGCTGGCGTTCGCTCAAGCGGCCGAGAGTTAGCTGCGCGTCCTCGCTGAGCATTAGGCCACCGTAGGCGTTGTAGCCTCGGTGATCGCGGTCATAGGGATAGTCGGGTTGGCGGTCGTCTTCAAAGCGGTCGATCAGAGTGTTGTTGTTCATGTCCATGCCGAAGAGAAAGGCCGGAGGATCGACCTCGTAGCGCAGGAAAGGCTCGTCGTAGTCGGGCCGCGAGTTGCGGTTTTGGTTGAAATCGGAGACGAAGTCGTTGTTCTCGTCTAGCCCGGGGAACACTGCTAAGTCGGCACCCACCGAGCCACCCGAAGCGCCTATCCCGCTGCCGAATTGGCCGGCCCGCTGCCAGTCGGCAAAGCGGTCTTGGTCGTCGTTGTCATCGACGAATTCGAAGAGATGGAAAATTTCGCTGCTGTAATCGATGCCGCCCAGCGAGTTGGCCATGAACGCGGTCGTGCTGTAATCGGGGTCCATTGTGAACATCTCGCCGTAGGCAAACCACGGATAAGAGGCATAAGACGCGGTGATATAGCCGGCTTCTCCCTTGTCTTCGGCGAGGGTGTGTTGCTCTAGGTTTTGGTTGGGGAAGCGCCGGAAGCGCCGGTTGCGCACGAACTCGGCGCGCAAGTCTAGGCCGCCGAGGCTCAGAATCTCGAAATCTACCCCGATTACGTCGCTGCCAGTGGGCAACCCGTACTCAAAGCGCAAAAACTGTTGGTTCGACCCGTCGGATATTTCGCCTTCGGCTTGCGCCACAGGCAAAAAGACGGGGTCGCCCAAGCGGTCGGTCTGCACGTTGGACGTGACGGCCACTCGGTAATCGTTGGCCAGAATCAACTCGAACTCGATTTTGCTCGCCTCCTGATAGGTCGGCACCTTTTCGGTGGGCCGGAAGCTGTTGCGGATGTCGTAGATCAGTTCGATGTTGTCCACACCCCTGGCCTCTAAGCTACCGCCGGTGCGGATTCCGCCGCGGACAATCGGGGTGATTTCCGGGTGAATCTCGCCGTCAATCAGCACGCGGTCGAAAAATAGCAGCGCGCCGTTGTCGCTCGACTCGGGCGAATCGTCCGAGATGAGGATCGTCACGGTCTCGACGCTGCCCGTGTTCTGCGGCGTGGTCAAGACGCCCTTGAGCGAATTGTCTCCCATGTCGAGGGTGCTCCGCGCGTTGTGGGCACTGACCCATGTCGCTCCTACCTTGGCAAAGTCGCCCACTTGGGCCACGCCCCGGCCGCCGAGTAGGCGGGTGGAGTTTTCCACGAGGGCGGCGGCTTGAGACTGGGTCCCGGCCGGGTTGGCCGGCGCGCTGATACGCGAGCCGAGGAAGGTGAATGCGTACTTGTCGGAGAGGAAGTCCCACTGGATGCCGTTGAAGGTTGGCTTAGAGAAGGTCAATGGGGTTAGGGTGGTACGGATGGCGTCGCCTACTGTCAGCGCGGTGTGAAACTGACCCTTGTGGGCAGACGAGATCACTACGCGGTCGAACCAACTGCTGTAGCGCGGGCTTTTGAAGATGCCGCTGCCCTGGCGCAGAGGGTTGTTTTCGGTCCAGTCGTAAATCGTCCAGCCGCGGGCGATGTAGTTGCCGAAAGCATCGTAGTGGCGATTTCCCTCTAGCTGTATATCAACGTAGCGCTCGTACTCGTCGCGGGCGTAGTTGCTGTATTCCCAGCCCCGCCAGCCGTATTCGTAGAAGAGGTTTTGCGGCAGATAAAACTTGCGGCGGTTGGGCGCTAGGGCACCAGGGTGGATTCGCACCCCGTAGATCCCTGGCTCGGCTATGGGCCGATAACCCGTAGTCAACTGAGCTAGGGCGCTGCTCCAGTCTAGCGCCAGCAACGCGAGTGCTGCACACAATGCCGATCGGATGCGAAACAAATACATGAGATACCCCTCCCTCAAGAGGCTTTGCCGAATGGGCTAGGAGCTATTATTAATTAGTACGCTACGTTGATGACCCGCGTCAGATTCTGGACATCCGCCTGCGCATCCACCTCGATTCGGCACACGTAGATCCCCGGGGGCACGCGTCGGCCCTCGTCATCTTCGCCATCCCACGTATAGACGAGGTAGCCGTCGCTACTGCGGCCGCCCGCCAACGAGCCGACCTGCCGCCCGTCGAGCGCATAGATATCGACCGCTATCGGGGCGTCTGTCTTTAATACTGCAAAGCGAATCTCGGCGCGGTCGCCGATTCCGTCGCCATTGGGCGTGAGGACCTTGGGCGAAATAGCGACTTTGTCGAGTAGGCTTTCGGACGCGGGCACTTCGGGCAGAAATACCGTGGTGGCCGCCCGCCCAGCCGGATCGACCTGCTGCCAGAACTCCATTTCGTCGGTGTGGCCGACGAAGGCAGAAAAGAGATAGGGATTGGCGAATACGTTGACCTGTAGGTCAATTTCGACCTCTTGCCGCCGGACGACTTGCGGCAGTTCTACTACCAGCGAGTCGGGTAACAGATCTAGGGAGACTGGCTCAATCTCGGCACCGGCGACGCGGATGATCACGCTCTCGGCGGCCGCTTGCGATGGCGTGTTTAGCCGCAGGCGATTAAAGCCCTTGTCACCAGATTTGAAGTCCGGCTGCAATACGTACGTAAAGTTTTCCGGCTGGCCCACTTGGGCCTCGTTGGGGGTGACTTGGCCGAGCGCCCCATTGAGGAACGAGTCCGTGTAGTTGAGTCGCAGCCCCTTTAGAGTGGGGGCCACGTCTGGGCTGTCCGATTTGAGCAGCACCCTGAACTGCACATAGCGCCTCGGGCTGGGCGAGAGAAACTCTTGGCCGGAAAACAGGTAGGTGTTGCTCCAGCCGCTCCAATCCGCGCTCGGACGAATGTAGGGCACGACGTCGCCCTTCCACTGTCTCTTTAAGGCGTTGTATTCGTCCTCGGTTACTTCGTGGCCTTTGCGGTGGTAGTACGTATTGCCCTCATCGAGGCCGCTACCCGAGCGCGTCTGCGCCAAAATTTGCGTTCCCGGGGGTAAGTCGGCGTCCCATTCGAGGGTGCGGAAAACCTTGGGGCTGTCGTCTATCTTGAGGAAGTCCGAGCGCAATTCTACTTCAGCGACATAGCCGGTGGGTACGACGACGGCTTCGGCCATTGCACCGCTGCTGCTGCCGCCGAAGATCATTTCGAGGTAGCGCAGGGGCCGGTACGGGTGCATGAGATAGATGATTGGCTCGGGATTGTTCCAATCGCCTGGCGCAGGGAAATCGAAGAGGACGTCGAAGTCGACGTCACCCGAGGGCTTTAGCTCACCGGCCGACCCCAGCAGCCGGTGGCGCAAGATGCGCGGCCGACCCCAGGTGGTGGTCTCCTGAAACGCTACGAAGATGACGCGGTTGATCCAAAAGACAGCACCCAAATCCCAGCGCCATTGGGCGATAAACTGGCCGGTTTCACTCCAGTTGAGTTCCTCCCAGAAGGTATTGACATTGCCGTCGATAATCGCCGGGGCGCGCTCCTTGCCCTGATCGTCGATGATCCCACCTCGTGCCACGGTCCCTTGGGCGATGTTCTGTCCAAACGCGATGACCTCGACCTCTGCGAGGGCCGCATCTTCGCTCTTGGCGTCGGCTATGATGCGAATGTATTGAGTAGGAGCAAAGGTCGTGGAGATGTCGGTGCCCCCGGCGGATTGGCCGAAACTCAGTACCCGTTTGGTAGCCTCGCCAAAGGCCACTGGATACGACAAGAGGGTCTCTTCGTTGCGCTTGGTCGTGCCGCCGATGAGGTTGAAGAGAAAGACGTCGTCGGTGATTGATTGGAATTTGCCGTCGGAGCCAAAGACCCGGAGTGCTCGCAGCGGGCGCGCCCCTTCTTCGTCGGGGAAGTGCAGGCGAACTTCCTTAACGGCCACCATCCGGCCCAAATCGATTTCGAGCCACCAAGTGTCGAGCGGGTCGTCTTGGTTGGGTTTCCAGTAGGTGGAGGTGTCGTCGTCGATGATCAGAGGGGCATCGGCCGCGTTGGACCCGGCCTTCCACACTCCGCCGCGCTGCTCTTTGACCTTTTTTAGCTCGTGCGTGAACAGAGGGGAACTCGGCGCGGCGTTAAAGGGCTGCTCAAACTCAACCGGCCGGATTGATCCATCCCCTCGCAAGTCAACGGCCCCGACCGGATAGGTCCACGTCTCCCACTGCGCCTTGGTGTTTATTTGAAAAATCTCTTGAGAATGGGCAAAACTCGCTGGCAAAACCAGCGTCAGCAAACAAAGCCATAGTCGGTTCATAGCTATCGCTCCTTTCTCAATACGCTACGCCGATGCTACTAGAACGCATGAGCGTCTCGCGCTCAGTGTGGACTTGGACCACGGCGAGGTATAGCCCCGGCGGGACTACCTGCCCTTGGTCGTCGCGCCCGTCCCAAGCCACTGCATAGGCACCGCTGGTGCTTTCGGCTTCGAGGACGGTATGCACTGGGCGACCGGCCAAATCGAAAATTTCAACTGCTACTTCAACCGGTTTTACTAACTGCAACAGGCTGTAGATCAGCTCTACTTGGTCGTTGATGCCGTCCCCATTGGGGGTGAAGACCGGGCTGCTTACCTCCAAGGAGGACACCAACCGGCTGGCCGAAGCGGCCGTCGTCAGTATCCGCAGAGCATTGGTCAGTACTTCCGGGTTGGCGTCGCCGGGCTGCACCCGCTGCGGCACGCCGCCGTCCTCGGCCTGCGAGTCGAACACCTCGGCCTCGACCGAGGTGCCTTGGACGAAAACCTGCGAGTCGAACACCGCGCGCATTCGGTGAATGCCGGTCTCTGGCCGCTGCGAGGAAAAGAAAATGGTCAGGCTGCCTAGCTCCGCTTTCACGCTGTCGGGTGTGACCTCGACCCCGTTTTCTCCAGTGAAGAACTGTCGAAACACCGGTGTCGATTGGGGTGTGAGGATGCGCAGGGCATCAAAGCCTGTGTCTGTCTCCTCGATTTGGGCTACGACATCGTAGGCAAACGTCGTAAAGTCTCCGGCCGTCACAATAGGCACGTCGCCGGGGGGGCGGGGGACGTCTAACTGGGAGATCTCGGCCACCAAGATCTGGGCCACGGGCGGGATCGTATGTTCGACGCTCAGCGATGTGAGCCGCAGGCCGTCGAGGATTGCGCCGCTTTCGATCCGCACCTCAAACTGGAAGTAACGCCTTGGGCTGGGTAGCTGGATAGACTGGCCGGACTCAGTGAAGGGAGCCGACCACAGGCTCCAGTTGACTTGGTCATCGTCAATTGGGCCACGCACGCTCTCGTCGAGGGCTTTGTAATCGTCTTCGGTGACGACCTGCCGCTCGCGGGTAAAGAGGTCGGTGTACTCGTAATAGACCCGGGGATTGTCGTCTAGGCCGGTGCGCATCACCACCGTCAAATCGGCGTCGGCGGCTGGCTCGACGACTAGCTCGTCGCCGCTTTGGCGCAACTTTTCCAGCGTCCATTCCATGCGGCTGAAATTGGCTGGCTCCCCGAGGTCAATGATTTTTGACCGATAGGAGCCGGCCGGCGCGAATCCCATGCCGAAAAGCTGAAATTCGGCCAATTCAAACGGACTGGCCGAGGTGACTTCTAGTTCGATGTAGCGGACAAATTGCAGAGGGAAGTCGATCTGCGCTGTGTTCTCGCGGGTAAAGTCAACGCGCTTGATGGGAGCGTAGATCGGCTCGTCCCGCTCGTTGAAGCTAGCACCGTCGTTGACTTTGAGCACGTAGCCGCGAATGTAGTCTTCGCTGAACGGCCGCCCCTCTGAACTGACGCCCGCCAAGCGCGGAAAAAACGCAATCCGATTGGCGGGGAAGCGGGTCCCTAAGTCAAAGAAAAACTTGGTGCCGTCTTGGGGGATGCCAAAGCGCTTAAACGCGAGGTGAGTGGAAGTCGTGTCGATGCCATCGACTATCTCCAAGAGGGGACGCACAACGGCTATGTTGTCCCAAATCAGCCCTTGGGCGCGCTCCTCCACGTAGCCGGCGGGAAACCCATCGACCCAACTCAGGCTCGGAATGACGTTGTCCTCAGAGGTAAAGGCTACGAGCTGGATGGCACCCGGCACGTCGAAACTCATCGCGGTGGAGAGCAACTCGTGCTCTCGCCAAGCGGTTCCTTCGTCCCCGCCAACCACCCACTGGCGGACTTCCGCAGCCGCTGGTTGTGGAGCGAGGACCACAGCGGCTGTGCACAGAGCCGCAAGGAGAGCAATTGTCGTGCGCAAGCCCATTGATTGGAACTCCATATTTAGTAGGCTACGGCCACTGCTCCGAAGCGCACCACCCGGCCTCGGTCGGTGTTGGCCCCAATGCGTGCCAGATACACGCCTGGCGCTACGAGCTGATTGGCTTCGTCGCGGCCATCCCATTGCAGCGCGTGATGCCCAGCACCCTGTACCCCGCCCGACAGGCTCCGCACCCGCTGCCCGGCCAAGGTCAGTAACTCGACGTCCACTTCGACCGCATCGAGTACGCTGAACAAGGTGTACTCAATGGCCACTTGGTCGTTGATGGCGTCGCCTTGGGGCGTGAAGACTGCGGGTGTGATTACCACGTCGGAGAGCACGGATTCGAGAGAGCCGGAACTACCTAAAACCCGCAACTGGTCGGTGCCCAATTCGTCGCTGGCGTCGCCGCCTTCGACGCTTTGGGGCAGCGAGCCGCCCTCCCGCGCGAAGACCTCGGCACGCAATTGGTCGGAGGCACCGTACACGGTTGTCTCCAGCCGCAACCGAAGCTCGTCGCCGGTGTCCGGCCCGATCATCTGCGGCAAATAAACCGCCAATTCGCTTCCTTCGTCGACGATGCTGTCCGGCTCCACGGTCGCCAGCGGGTCGCCCATCTCCAGCCCTAGCACTCGGCCTGTAGAGGGCAAGTCCAGCCGCACCGCGTCAAACCCCTGCTGGTCAGCGTCGGAAAACTCGGCGCGCAAGTCGAGGACAAACTCGGTCAGCGCGCCTGCGGATACTTGTGGCACTTTGCCGTTGGGGCGCAATTGGTCAACCGCAGCGACCTCGCCCAAGATCCGGTCAGCCAAAAGCGGGGAGGTCTCGATGGTGATCCAATCGAGACGGGCGAACTCCCACAAAGCTTCGGTCTCTAGCTGGATTTGTAGCTGAATATAGCGCCCCTTAGGCACGCGGGGCCGCTGCCCCGGAACTCGGATCGGCGGCGACCAGAAGCTCCAGTTATTGATGTCGTCAGCGATGACGCCCTGCCAACCCACGGCCGGTGGATCCCACGGCCACACACGCGGCTTGAGTTTGGCGTACACGTCCTTTGCTACTTCCACGGGCTGGGCCAAGTCGTTGTACGAGTGATAGGCGATGGGACCGTCGTCTATCCCGGTTTTGATCTCGATGTTGACTCCGGCCTTGGCGTCGGGAGATTCGACCAATTGATCCCCGTCGCGCCGCCAAGTACTCAAGCCGAAGTTCATTTCGCCGACATTGATCAGGTCGCCCATGTCAATCACCTGGGATAGCCAGCGCGCCCGGGGAACGAAACCGCGGCCGTAAACTTCCAACTCGGCCAGCGCGTAGCGCGTGAACTTCGGTGGGGCGTCTGGAAGTACCCTCATGCGGAAGAAGCGCAGGTACTGGAGCGGAAAGTCGATCGCGATAACAGCATCGAAGTTTTGGTCCACCTTGGCCAACAGTTTATCCAGCGGCAGGTAGTATTGCGTCTCCTGCGTGCCGGCGACACCCGAGCGGAATTGCGGGGGCAGTTGGCTTTCGACAGCTACCTTGTCGTTGCTGGCTGTCAGCTCGTAGGCTTCGAATTTGTAGTTGGGTCGGTACGGCTCTTGGAAGAAGGGATCGTTGCCTTCGGGCGGCACCAACTTGAAGTGATCGGCGGGAATCTGCATGCCCATATCGAGCGTGTAGAACTCGCCCCAGATACCCCCTAGTCCGCCGCTGCCCTGAAAGTCGCGACCTTCGTAGAAAGTGTTGAGATCCCCGTCGATGAATTCCATCGGGTTAGAGACGTGCCCGGGCCGAGAGACGTCGCCGATTGCCCGCCAGATACGGGGCATCCCCTCTTGGTAATTTATATCAATCGGCTGCCGATAGCGCGTCCAGTGGCGTAGCTGGGTCACCACATTGACGTCGGGCTTGAGTTCCAGCGGTTGGATCGAGCCAGGGGTCGTGGTGTTATCGACCATCAGGTTGGTCAGGGTCTGCTCTTCCCAATCGAGGCCTTCAACGCCGCCGAGACGGAATTGCGACACTTGCGCTCCAGCCGTGCAGACTTGGGTTATGGCCATGCACGCCGCTGCCAAACAGAGCTTGGATTTCATACCGGCCATCTCCTGAAAGCAGAAAGTCTTATGGCGAATATAATGTAAAATAGCAGGTGCCTGTCAAATATAATTCAACCCCAGAATATCACGTTCCAAGTCATGCCGGTGAAGTGATCGACGATCAGGTAGAACCCACCGGGCGTAAAATAGCCGAGGATCATCCCCATGAAAAAGGGCCGCGTCTTCAGATAGAGCCGCACGCCCCCGTATTTGAGCACGAGGACCTTGACTCCCCAAGCGATGAACATGTTGAACCACAAGTGGTCCATGATCCAGATCGGCCCGATCACGTAGCCCAGCGGATGCAGCGGCCACCACACATAGAGCCAACGCGCGGCCATCAACGCGGTCATAATTGCCGCGCCAATCCCCATATTGATCCAGCCCCAGCCGTAGAAGTCGGTCGGTGTGCGGAGTACCTTCTCTACATAGCTGTAGTTGCCGCCGCTCCAGATCCACAGGTTGATCGCCCCGTATTTGTGGCTGAGCAGCATCACCATCCACACGGCACCGGCCACGGCCACGACCAGCGCCAAGACGATGATCCAAAAGAGGGGCCGGCGGTTGCGTCCCAACTCCTCGCCCAGTCGCAGACTGTTAGCGCAGGAGACCATGACGAAATTGCGCCCGGTAGTCCACAGAAAGGTCGTCGCCAGCACGACTAGGCCTTGGGCACCGATGACCGACGAACCCACTGCGGACACTAAAATCCCCGCTGGTACCACCGGCGGCGAGCCGTCCGAAAGCCCGCCCTCGGCCACCACCCGCGAATAGCCAAAGATGATGACGACGCCCAAGAAGAGAATGGCCAGCCCGAAAACCAGCGGCAGCCCGGCCAACCACAGCCAACCTACGATCACCAGACAAGAGATCGTCAGCACAATCAGGGCCGCGCGATAGGAGAGGATTTCGTCGCTGTCGTCAATGCTGTCGTCGCCTTTGAAGGCCTTGCGCCACACGCCACGTAGATGCTTGCGCGCCGTCCAAATGCCGCCTAAAAAGAGGACGAGAATCGCGCCCATCGACTGGTAGGCCAAAAAGGGATCGCGCACCGCGTGGCCGGCTCCTCCGGTCTCGCTACTGACCACGCCGAGAATGCCAAAAATGCCGCGCACCGCAAAAGAGAGCAGGTTGAAAAACCACAGGCTAAAGGCGATATCGGTCTTGAGGAAGTAGAAGAAGCCGATGATGTTGAAGCGCAGCGCGACGTACAGGTCGGCTGTGCGGCGAAAAACCGGGACCTCCATGCGTATTGGGTCGACGTTCTGGGCGATGGGAATGGTTTCGGGGAAGTAGTTGTATAGCCCATGCAACGTGCCCCACAGCGCGGGGATGGCAAAACCGGCCCACATGACAGAATTTTTGAAAAAGGGGCTTAGTTTTTGGTCGTCGTCGCCTTCCTCGGTCATGGCCAATGGCACCTGCATCAGCGGATAAATCAGCCGCTCGTGCTCGATCCACTGTTTGCGCAGAATCGCCATGAAGGAAATCATCATCAGGAAGAGAGCGCAGATAAAAGGCGTCCACACCCCGATGACGCTGCGCCATACTTCCCAAGGAATCGGTTCGTCCCGCCCACTGCCTTCGTAGAATTTGCGGACGGTCTCCACGTCGTGGACCATCAGCCAGTCGGGGATATAGGGATGGATCAGGTCCCGCCACTCGTTTTCGGTCGTGGCGTAGTAGAAGGGATAGCTAATGGCGCTGAGGAACTTGGCCACGAAGAGGGTTGGAATCGGCGAGGCCATCACCATCATAGCATAGACGACCAGCAGTTCGCGCCGATTGAGTCCCAAGCGCGGGTGTATAAGTTTGAGCAGGGGATTGATAAAAAGGGTCAGTAGGAAGAGGAGGAACACCGCCCCAGGCATGCTGGTGCCCAGAGCCATAAAGGAACCGTGTAAATAGAGGGTGCCGTAGGCGGCCCCGGCCGACACGCTGAAGGCTCCGGCGCATCCGACTAGCACGGATTTGGCCGTAAAAGCCGGTACTGCGTCTGCCTCTTTAGGCGCGGTCTGCTCGGGTGTTGTTGACATTAGCTAGCGCGAGAGAATCAGCCGTGAAATTTGGCGACCAATTCGGCTGGTTTGCCATCTACTGTGGCTGGATCTAGTGCCTGTGTGCCGAAGACCACGGGAAAGGTTTGGCCGGTCTCCCGGGAGCGGGTTTTGGAATCCATATAGGTTGCGCTGAAAGCGCGGCGGGCCGACGCGGTGGAGTTGGGCCCCGAGCGATGTAGCAGGAAATTGTGCAGCAGAATGGCCTCCCCGGCCTCGGCTTCCAAGTCGATCACCGCCTCTGGAGGCGTGTATTGGGCTTCTTGCTCGGCGGGGAGAAAGTGCCGCTCGTTGATGATGCCGTGCTGGTTGCTGCCCGGCACGATCTGCATACAGCCGGTGGCTGTGGTCGCGTCGTCGAGCGCCGTCCACACCGTGACGATGGGGTTGGTGTCGATGCCCCAGCCAACCCCCACGTCTTGATGCCAAGGCAGCTCGCGTTGGAGTTCGGGCGGTTTGTTCATAAACATCGAGCGAAATACCGAGACCTCCTCGCCGATGTAGCGGCGTGTGATCTGGTGGAAGAGGGGGGTCTGGATATAGGCGAGGAAGAGCGGGTCTTGTTCTAGGTCGTCGATGCGCCGGTACGCGAGCGTCTGCACCTCGTTGCCCATGGTGCGGCGCACCTGGCCGTCCTCTTCGACGACCTGCAAGCGCATGTGCTCGTAGCGGACGCGGCCTAGCATGATGTCGTCGATGCGCTGCTGCAAGGCGGCCAATTCGTCCGGGGACAGGACGTTGCCCAGCCGCAGGTAGCCTTGATCCATGAACTGCTCGTGGTGTGCATCGTCAAAGGTGGAAAGGGCTTGCATAATGCAGTCTCCTCTTTGGGTGATAGGAGTATAATACAATGCCTAGGGTGCGATTGGGCAACGCTGCTGCGATCAAGGCTCGTGTACGGTTAGAATTTGGTCGGCTGCAATGTGTTGTAAGCGCTGCACAGTGCCGCTGGGCCAGTGGATTTCCACTTCATCGACGCGGGTGCGGTCTCCTAAGCCAAAAAAGGGACGCAGCGCGCTTTGGCACATGTAGCTCGATCCGGCGCGCACCACGTCCCAGCGTACCCAGTCGCCCGCGGCGACGCGGACCTCGGCTCCGACGGAGTTACCGACCAATCGCAAGCTCAAATAGTGCTGGGCGTTGCCGCCGTCGTTGCGCAAGAGCGCGGCTAGTTGGTTGTTGTTGGCTACTGAGATGTCGAGGTCGCCGTCGTTGTCGTAATCTCCCATGGCCGCGCCGCGGCTCACTTGCTGCAACAGCAGGCCCGACCCCACCTGATTGCTCACATCGACAAAGCGTCCTTCCTGATTGCGGAAGAGTTGGTTTTGCTGCTCATACGTCACCGCGTCGAACAGGTGGATGTTGTCGTCGAGATGGCCGTTGGCGACAAACAGGTCGCGGTCGCCGTCGTTGTCGTAGTCGATGAAGAGGGTGCCCCAGGCGAGGAACTGCAAGCTGGGAACCCCCAGCCCGGACTGGAAGGTCACGTCGGCAAAAAATCCGTTGCCGAGATTGCGGTACAGGCTGTTGGTCTCCCATTGGTAATTGGTGACGAAGAAGTCGAATCGGCCGTCGCCGTCGTAGTCGCCCACGTCAACCCCCATGCCGGCAAGGGGCTTGCCGGCGTCGTTGTAGGCCACTCCGGCCAAAGCGCCGATCTCGGCAAAGCGGCCGCCGTCGTTGCGGTAGAGCAAGTTGGGGGTGCGGTCGCCAGCCGCGTATAGGTCGAGGTCGCCGTCTGCGTCGTAGTCGATGAAAAAGGCCCCTAATTCCTTGGCGGCATCCGGCAGCAACCCGGCTTCCTCGGTGACATCGGTAAAAGTCGCGTCGCCTTCGTTGCGATAAAACACGTCGCGCTGTGGCTCAAAGGCCTCCGGCCCGCAGTACACCGCAACCCCGGAGCGGAGGCAGGGCTCGTGTATCTCGGGACGAAACTTGGCGTAATTGGCCACAAAGAAGTCCAAGTCGCCGTCTAAATCGTAGTCGGCAAAGGCTGCGCCGGTACTCATCGCCGGATTGACTAGGACAGGCCCGGCTACGTCGGCTTGGTCGGTTGCATCAGTGAATTGACCCGTGCCCTCGTTGCGGTAGAGGATATTGGGGCCGTACGCAGTGATGTACAAGTCCAAGTCGCCGTCTGAATCGTAGTCGGCTGCGGCACAGCCCAGTCCGTAGCCCGAATTGGCTACGCCGGCCGCGTCGGTTGCATCGGCGAACTGACCGGCGCTCGCGTTGTGGTAGAGTGCGCCCGGTCCGGCGCTGTTGACGAAGTAGAGGTCGAGCCACCCGTCGCCATCGTAGTCGGCAAAGGCCGTGCCCGAGCCCATGGTTTCCATTGGATACTTTTGCCCCTTGGCTCCGTTTTGATGGCGAAAGGCGATCCCGGCCTCGGCTGCTACCTCGACAAACTGCACCTCGGCGCGGCCTAGCGCGGCCCACAGGCACACCAGAGCAACTCCTAAGAGGGCGCGCTGCGTCACTCGTGCTGGGAATCTGCGGCGGATTCGCTGGCCCCGCGGCCGGCGGCCATGTTGCGGATCATCTTGACCACGTCGCCAAAGGCCTTGTAGGCGACGGCGATGACGATGCCATAGAAGAGGACGCTGGCGACGATAAAGACGAATTGCCACAGGGCTTTCCAAGTTTCGACGTCCATTGCACTACTCCATGTTGCTAAAGTCTAGGGGGCGCGGCGGATGCGAGCGCTGCGTGAGCGAGGCGACGATCAGCATGGCGAGGCCGCCTAAGGCTAGGCTGGTAATCCCGACGAGGTTGGAGTTTTCGACCAACGGCAACATAAACTCGGGTACCAAGTGCTGGTTTTCGTTCATAATCAGGAAGTTGAGCGGCACCAGCGCGCCGAGTATCAGGGCGCAGTACGCACCCGGGGTGTTGGCCTTTTTCCAGTACAGCCCCAAGGCCACGGTGCCGACACAGCCAGCGAAGTAGATGGTGCCGGTGACGTACATAAAGCGGAAGGCCGTCTCGGGAAGCTGGTAGAGCGCGCCGAAGATGGCCAAGAAGGCGGCGAGAATGACGACAATGGCTCGGGTCCAGTAAATCTCGCGCTCACTCGACAACCCGCCCCAAGTACCGTCGGCCTCGCGCTCGCCGCTCGACTTGGCGAGCATGGCCTTGATCGGCGAGACCACGTCGCGGACGATGACGCCGCTCCAGGCCAGCAGATAGCTGTCGTGGGTGGACATGAAGGCCGCGAACATCCCGGCCATGAGTAGACCGGCGATGCCGATGGGCAGGATTTTGCCGAGCATTTCGGGCATGGCGTAGTGAGGGTCGAGCTCGGGGTTGCCAAAATAGGCCAGTGCCGCAATGCCCCAAAACATCGGCACCATCGCCCGCCCCATGACCGTGCCCGCAGAGATCCAGAACACGCGGCGGGCCACCTTGGGGCTTTCGGCACTCAGCGGCCGCATCATCTCGGGCTGCCAGACCACGCCGACCAAGCCGACGCAAAATAAAAATAAGATCATTGAGATGCCGTAGCCGGGATTGGCTATGGGGTCGAAGCCGATGTCACCTTTGTGAACCTCGACGGCCTGGACCATGGTGTCCCAGCCGAGCTGTGGGTGATTGAGAATTATATACGTGCCGAAGAAAAACCCTAGGGACAGCAGCACGAACTGCGCGAAATCCGTCAGCACCACTGAGACCATGCCGCCCATCAGCGTGTAGAAGACGACGATGAGCAACATGCCGATCATGACGTAGTTGACGTATTCCTTGTCGAGGCCGGTGAAGCCGACGACGAACTTGCTGCCGAGGATGGGAAACAGTCCCATGTTGAGGGTGCCGGCGAGGGTGAGGATGATGCCGCCGAGCAGGCGCACGCCGCGCGTGTACTTGAGTTCGTAGAACTCGGGCACGGTCATTACCTGCAAGTGGCGCAGGCGGCTGACGATAAAGCCCGTGCGGCCGATGATCAGGGTGGTGATCAGGGCCATGAGGCCAAAGACGAAGGGCACGAAGCCGTACTTAAAGCCCTCCTCGGCCATGTACATGACCGTTACCAGCCCGAGGCCGGTCGAGACCATGGTGGCGACGGCCATGTGGGTTTTGAGGCCGCGGCCAGCGACGAGAAAGTCGGAGATGCCCTTGATGGCACCTCGCGCCAACGTGCCGGCGACGATGGTGCCGCCGACATAGACGAAGACGATGGCGTAATCGATCCAGCTCAGGTGCATGCGTACTCCTGGGGTGTTTTCAGTAGTGGAAAAGTCGAACGGCCTGCGAATTTAACACTTTAGCAAGGGCATGTCACCTTGCGGGTGATTGACCCCCCAAGGGTCGGTTTATATACTTGCGCCGCGCTTTACTGCGTGAACATCAACTACTACGAAGGATGTGAATATGTTGCTACGATTTATGCGTCTGTCGCTGCTGTTGACCGCGGCCCTGTTGTGGGCCGGTTGCGGAGGCGATGACTCGACGGTGGGGCCGGACGATGATGGCGAGGGTACTCTCACAGAAGCTACCCTAGCACAGGTCAGCGAGGTCTTTGCGGTTAGTTGCGCCATTTCTGGTTGCCACAGCGGCGGAGAGCCTGCGGCCGGTTTGTCGCTGGAGGGCGACTTTGCCGCGCGCATCGTCGGCGTCGACAGTGGCCAGCGGCCCGATTTCAAGCTGGTTGATTCGGGAAATCCCAATAAGTCGTACCTGCTGATAAAGGTGCGCGGCGACGACGAAATCGTCAGTCAGCAAATGCCGCCGGGCAATCCGTTACCCGCAGAGCAGGTGGAGATAATTCGCGCGTGGATCGCCAGCGGGGCAAAAGAGTAATGCCGGTCTTTTCTCCAGCATCTTTGACCGAAACCACTGCCTCCATTTTTGCCGCGGCTGGAATGCGCGTCGACGAGGCGCACGTGGTCGCTGAATTGCTCGTCGAGGCCAATCTCGTCGGCCACGACTCGCACGGCGTTATCCGCATTCCCCAGTACTTGGGCCAAGTCGAAGCCGGCGACATCGTGCCTGATGCCGCTGTCGAAGTCGTGCACGAGGCCCCGACGCTCGCCGTGCTCGACGCGCATTGGGGCTTTGGGCAGGTGGCGATGAGTCGCGGCGTGGATATGGGCTTGGAGAAGGCGCGGGCCACGGGCATGGCCGCTATCTCCGTCCGCCAAGCCAATCACGTCGGTCGCCTCGGCAGTTACGTGGAGCGCATTGCCGAGGAGACTGCTATCGCCTTGATGTTCGTCAACGGTGCGCCTGTTTGCCGCATGGCTCCGTGGGGCGGGCGCGAAGCACGGCACGGCACCAATCCAATCGCCATGGGGTTTCCGTCGCGCAGCGGCCCACCGGTCGTTCTCGACATGACTACGTCGGCGGTGGCTGAGGGCAAGGTGCGAGTGCAGCGCAATCGCGGGGCCGAGGTGCCCGACGGCTGGCTGCTCGACGCCGAGGGCCAGCCGACCAACGATCCCCACACGCTGTACGCCGATCCGCCCGGCACCATCCTGCCCTTAGGAGGCAGCCTTGGGCACAAGGGTTACGGCCTCAACGTGGGAGTCGAGCTGTTGGCTGGTGCGTTGGCTGGGGCCGGCTGCATAGGCCAAGATCGGCCCTTCCGCAATGGGGCGTTGCTGTTGGTGCTCGACGTGGAAAAGCTGGTGGGATTAGACGCGTATTTCGCCGAGGCCGACACGTACATCGAGTTCGTCAAGTCTGCGGCTACTGCACCGGGAGTTGAGGCGATTCTGATGCCTGGGGATAGCGAGCGGGCGATGGCAGAGAAGCGGAAGGTGGAGGGGATCTTCATAGAAGACGAGACGTGGGCGCAGATTGTGGCGAGTGCGGCGAAGGTGGGGGTTGAGGTGGGAAGAAGGTAAGCTGGTTTTTCGGGTTCAATATTGAGGACGCGCTTTGACTTCCAGTTGATCACTGATGTTACGCAGCAGCTCTCTATCTTGTGGTTTATCAAAGCCTATTGACCCAAGATATTGGGGAGAAATCGAGGATTTTCTGGAAAACTGCGTAACGTCAGTTGATCACTAAGCTCAAAATCAACATGTCTTACTTGACGCAGGGAATGCGTCACTTTATTAATGTATGTAAACTAATACATAGCAAGCTATGCTACTAAAGCGGAAGCACGATTCCAGTTAGAAGGCCGCTAAACCCGAACTCACATTTATTGAGGTGCATAAGCTCAAGGGAGTTGTAGTGTGAAAAATACAATCGGATGTATCGTCGGCTTGGTTTTCGCTGTCTCCGCGTTGGCGGAGCCGCTGCTTGAGGGGCGGGTGCGGCTGGACTCTGGCGAGCCGGTCGCCGACGCGCAGGTGCGGATCTTCGATTTGAGCGACCTGAGGCAGGGAGCCATTGCCCGCGCCCAGACTGATGGCACAGGGTATTTCGCGTTGCCGTTAGCGGCGTTGAGGGGCAGCGCCCTGCCTGAACGCTTCTCCTTGGGTCAAAATTACCCCAATCCGTTCAATCCCTCGACGATCATTCCCTATCAACTGGCGGCTTCGTCCCAAGTGCGGCTGGAGGTGTTCAACCTGTTAGGGCAGCACATTGCGACATTGGTGGATGGGGAGCGTGCGGCGGGTTTTCACACGGCGACTTGGCGCACTACGGATGGGGCAGGCCGTGCGGTAGGGGCGGGGGTGTATATCTACCGGATGACGGTGGAGGCGGAGAGCCAGACGGGGCGGATGGTGTTGATTGATGGGCAGGCGGGTGTCTCGGCTGGGGGACGGCTTCTGTTATGACGGGAGCGACCGAGGGCGAGCCTGCTGAGGGAGTATATGGGCTGATCGTTTCGGGCAATGGGCTGGTTCCCTATGTGGATTCGGCATTCCGTGTCGAAGCGGGCATGTCCCCGGTGGAGTTGGTGGTGTCGGCGGGACAGTATGCGATGGGTAAGGTTACGGACGACGATTGTGCCCTTTGCGACTTTTTAGGCTCGTCCAACGATCAGGAGGAAGAAACGGAAGAAACGGAAGAAACGGATAGTACGTCCAACCAAGGGGGGCCGGACTTGGTAGTCGAGCCGCCTTTGATGATGTCGTCGTCGGCTTTCGTGTCGCCGGGGGCCACCTTCACTCTGCTGGTGACCGTCCGCAACCAAGGGGACAGTCTAGCCACCGCAACGACGCTGCGCTACTACCGCTCGACCGACGCGACGATTTCTACACGAGATACAGAAGTGGGCACGGACGCGGTGGATGCTCTGGCGGCAGCCGGCACCAGTGCCAAGTTTGTCCGCCTGACCACCCCGTCGAGTGAGGGCATCTATTACTATGGGGCCTGTGTGGCATCGGTAGCCGGAGAATCCAACACTAATAACAACTGCTCCAGTTCAAGAGCCGTGAGAGTCTGGTCTGAATCGAGTCCCGTGACCATCCCCGACGCCAACCTGCGGGCGGCGATTGCAGCGGTGCTGGGAAAGGCGAGGGGTGCGACGATTACCGCGGCGGAAATAGCGAGAATGAACCGCTTGGTAGCGAATAATGTGGGCATTAGCGATTTGACCGGGCTGGAGTTCGCCGTCAACTTGAAATGGCTGTATCTTTCCGGCAACCGCATCACGGATATATCGCCGCTGGCGGGCTTGACCAACCTGAGACGCCTGTATCTTTCCGGCAACAACATTTCGGACGTTTCGGCGCTTTCGGGCTTGACCAATCTGACAGAGTTGCACCTCAATGACAATCCACTGAACGCCTCCTCCATCAACGATCATATTCCCGTCTTGCAGGAGCGAGAGGTTACGGTACAGTTTGATCCACCGCCCGAGACCGTGACTGACGATCCACCGCCCGAGACCGTGACTGACGATCCACCGCCCGAGACCGTGACTGACGATCCACTGCCGGTGGCCATCCCCGACGCCAACCTGCGGGCGGCGATTGCAGCGGCACTGGGCAAGGCCAGCGGTGCGACGATTACCAAGGGTGCAATGTCGACCTTGCTCCGCTTGAAGGCGTCCGATGCGGGCATCCGCGACTTAACCGGGTTGGAGTTCGCTACCAACCTGAGAGAGCTGAGCCTTTCCGACAACCTGATCACGGACATTTCGGCACTGGCGGGCCTGACCAACCTGACACACCTGTATCTTTGGAACAACCTGATCACGGACATTTCGGCACTGGCGGGCCTGACCAACCTGACAAAGTTGCATCTCGAGAACAATCCACTGAGCGCCTCCTCCATCAACGATCATATTCCCGCCTTGCAGGCCCGAGGGGTTACGGTAACGTTTACTATAACCTACGACCCTATAACCTACGACCCAACGCCCGTGACGATCCACGATGCCAAGCTGAGAGCGGCGATTGCGGAGACCTTGGGCAAGGCAAGTTTTGCGACGATTACCAAGGGTCGAATGTCGACCTTGCGCATCTTGGAGGCGTCCGATGCGGGCATCCGCGATTTGACCGGGCTAGAGTTTGCCACCAACCTGAAATACCTGAAGCTTGATGGCAACACGTTCAGGGATGGCTCGGCGCTGAGAGGCTTGACGGCTCTCTCCAGCTTGACCAACCTGGAAATTCTGGGTCTTTCCGGCAACAACATTTCGGATCTATCGCCGTTGCGGGGCTTGACCAACCTGGAAAATCTGGATCTTGACCTCAACAATATTTCGGATCTATCGCCGTTGCGAGGCTTGACCAACCTGATATGGCTGAATCTTGTCTTCAACAACATTTCGGATCTATCGCCGTTACGGGGCTTGACCAACCTGAAAGGCCTGCGGCTTTTGGGCAACAACATTTCGGATCTATCGCCGTTGCGAGGCTTGACCAACCTGACCGACTTGGGGTTTGGCGACAACAACTTCTCGGATTCGGCCATCTCGGTCATTTCGGGCTTGACCAACCTGACGTACCTGCATCTTGGCTACAACAACCTCTCAGACTCGGATATCTCGTTCCTTTCGGACTTGACCAACCTAGAAAGGCTGGAGCTTCAAAACAACAACATTTCGGATATCTCTCCACTTTCGGGCTTGACCAACCTGATATGGCTGAGGGGTTCCTTCAACAACATTTCGGATATCTCTCCACTTTCGGGCTTGACCAACCTGATAAATCTGGAGCTTTCCTCCAACAATATTTCGGATGTGTCGCCGTTGCGAGGCTTGACCAGCCTGAAAGGCCTGTGGCTTGAGGGCAACAACTTTTCGGATCTATCGCCGTTACGGGGCTTGACCAACCTGAGACGCCTGTATCTTTCCGGCAACAACATTTCGGATCTATCGCCGCTTGCGGGTTTGAACAATCTGACAGAGTTGTATATTCAGAGAAACCTTCTGAGCTTCTCCTCCATCAACGAGCACATTCCCGACCTTCAGGTCCGAGGCGTTACGGTATTCTTTGATCCGAGTCCGCTAAGCGGGGGCGACTTCAACATCGAATTCGTTTTCCTCAACCAGTTCAATGAAGCCCAGAAGAATACGCTCCGACTCGTGGCCCGGCAGTGGATGTCGGTTATTGCGGAGGACCTGCCGGACTATGAATTTGCTCGGGGCTGGTCAGGGAGGTGCGGCGATCATTCGTATACGATTCCGGCCGGAGAGCGGATAGACGACCTGCGGATCTATGTGACCAGCGTCGACGACGGCAGCGGAGCCGTTGGGTGGGGTAGTCCACGCCTGTTGCGCGAGGAGACCCATCTGCCCGTCTTAGGATGTATGGCGTTCGACTTGAAACGGGCTAATTTGCGGATTACAGGGCTCCACGAGATAGGACACGTACTGGGGTTCGGGACGGTCTGGAGTGCTCTCGGCCTCCTTCAGAACCCGAATTCCGACGCACACTTCAACGGTCCGCTGGCGATTGCCGAATTTAACGACGCAGGCGGACGAAACTACACAGGCAAGAAGGTGCCGGTAGAGAAGACGGATGGGGTGCATTGGAGGTATTCCGTGCTCGCGGGAGAACTCATGGTGCCGGGTGGCGGAGGGGCGCTGAGCGCGATCACGGTTCAGTCCTTGGCCGATCTCGGCTATGGCGTGGATGTCACGCAGGCGGCCCCATTTACCCTGCCCGATGCCGCTGGCAAGGCAAGTGCGAAGATCGCTGCGGCTATACCCCCGCCACCTACGCAGGCCGGTGCCTATACCTTACCCAGTGCCGATCCGCACGGGCACGGGGCGGATCGCGGGGGTCTGCCCTTGATTCCTGAAGATGACCTCCTGATGGGGCGTTTGGGCTTGCCCACCTATGCACAGCCGGAGTTTTCGTGTGGCACCGGCCAACACCAAGAGCCTATCTATGTGGTTGACCCGCAGGGCCGCATCGTCCGCACCATAAGTCCCTGAAATGCACTAGTGGGTACGATAGTCCGGGACCAAGAGATTGGTGAGTAGCACTGATGCGATAGGGGCGACTGGCCACCTTATCGCTCCTGCCTGAGCCGATCCAGCAGGCGGCTCAGTTGTCCCACCATGTAAAGCGGCAGCGAGAGCAAGGTCATTTCCACGGTCTGCTGTGCTCCGCTCACTTGGTGCCGGATGGGCTAGACGATGGAATGAATAAAAATGCCCCCTTTTTCGTACGTAGTATGTACAAAAAAGGGGGCATTTTACAACCTAATGTGTACGCACGGGCAAACCTTATGGAAGACCAAAGCCTAAAACACAATGCTCGACACCGCTTTGGAAATCAGCGCCAGCGCGATGGAAGACATGCCGACCAATCCCATCCCACACGAATAGCCCGCCAACAGAATCGGCGCGTACGCCCGCCAGCGCGCCTCGCCAAAGCGCTTCTGCAAGTGATAGCGGCCCAGCAAGGCACCGATGAAGTTGGGCAGCAGAAAGTGCGGCCACGCACCCACGCCGCCGATGAATCCGTAGAACAAGGCAACCGGCCAGCGCAAGAGCGCCAGTCCGCCCAAAATCCCCGCGCTGCCCAGCGCGCCCGTGAGCACGTATTCCCAGCGAATAATGGTCTTGATCAGTTCGTTGCCGCCCTCGGCGAGCGTTGACTTGGCCCAGAACGCCTGCATGGTGGCGTGGAAGGGCCAAAACTTCTGCACGTAGGGATAGGCCGACGAGGGAATCGGCCCGAGCTTCCAGATAAAAGACCAGAATATAAACGAGCAGACGAACATGATCAGCAAAGTAACGCCGGCCAGCTTGACGATGCTGCCGAAGTGGGTGCGGGTCAGTTCGAGTTGCTTGAAGGCCGCGGCTTCGTAGCCCCACTGGAAGAGCGGGATCGGTGCGAACCACACGGCTGCGCCCTGATAGCCCGACAGGTAAAAGGAGCCTTCGCGCAGATAGGGGAAGGACGCCCCTTGCGGCGAGCCGGTCAGGCCGATCATGCGCGCGCCGATGTACGAGTAAATCGGCGTCCACACAAAGCCGAAAAATGCGCTGATCCACCAGGGAAATTCCGGCACCAAATACCACACCAAGGCCACGAAGCCGAGCGTGCTCACCGCCCAGATGCCCAAGGCGAGGGGAATGGGGATGTCGCCGCGTCCTTTGGGTAGCCCCCCGTCGTCGCCCTCGCGCTTAACCCCGCGCAAAGTCCACAGGGTCTTGCCCACCATGGCAAACCCCATCACGGCCACGAGGACGGCACCGCCAATGGAGAAGCTGAGCCAGAAGTCAAAGGAATTGGCGATCTGTGTTGGGATCGCCGACATGCCCGGCTCCCAAGTGTGCAGCACGTCGTACGCGTAGAGCACTGGATTGACGAGGATGTTGACGAGGAAGGCCGCGGCAAAGGAGCCGACCACAATCCAAAAGGGCAGGACAAAGCCGACCATGACGTGCCCGAGGTCCGTGCCAATGCCCATGATGCTGGCCGGCAGCATTTCCTTGAGCGAGACGGTCAGGTCGATAAACGGAATCGGTAGGATAGTCACGGTTTCGGTGAAGAAAATGCCCGAAACCGTGGGGATGACCACGTAGAACAGTCCCCAGATAATGCCGATAAAGGCCCCGACGCTAAAGACCTCCCACCGCCAGCCTTGGCTCGGCCCCGAACTCTCGGCGAGGGCGGTCGCGCCGCCGGCCTGCACCGCAGCCAGCGGGTACGGCAGGCGCTCGATGTCGTTGGTGATGCGGAAGAGTACGTAGCCCAAGGACAGGCTATTGACCTTCTGCATCACAATGACGGTCAGCAGCAGGACGATGGGCTTGAACCAAGCGGGATGTAAAAAGGAGCGCCCCTCTAGGGCTTGTGAACCGCGCGGCGGCACCACCCAATCGGGGATGTGCTGGTGCAAGCCGTCGGCTTGGGGCGATTGGATCAAGTACTGGTCCCAGATCAGCCCGCCAAAAGGTCCGCCGAACAGCTCGGCCCCCGTGCCCAACTTGCCGCCCATCATGACTAGACCGCCGGCCACCCAATAGAGAATGATCACCTCTTGGGTGCGTAGACGCGCAAAGGAGCGCTTGGCGATTTCGATGAAGAGGATGAGCGTCACCCACTCGGCCCCGCCGGCCATGCTCTGGCCAGTCACCAACCCCAAGTAGATGGCTCCTGGCAGCATGATGAAGCCGACGAAGAGCGCGGCCCACAAAGTCTTGAGGTTGAAGCCCGGTTCAAATTGGAGGTCCGAGGGAATCAGCTCGGGTGTTTTTTTATCGTCTTGAGCCATGCGCTAGTTTCCGTATAGCGGGTGCCCCTGTCCGGGGAACCAAATCATATCGATGCAAAAGGACAGGCCAATCGCGGTGAAGTACCCGAGGATGAGGCCGATGAAAAAGGGCTGGGCGCGCTGGTAGAGGCCGATGCCGCCCGAGCGCATGATGGCCCATTTGGCCAGCCAAGAGACGAAGATCGAAAAGACGATGATGGTCATGGGGTAGGAGCAGATGCCGACCGGCATGCCAATCGGGTGCAGGGGCCACCACGAGAAGCGGTAGCGCATAAAGGTCAGCAGTCCCATTGCTCCCGCGCCGCTGACGAGGTGGCCCAACCGCGTCCAATCCGGGGCCTTGAGGTCGATTTTGCGCAGGCTTTCCACGTAGGGCACTTGCGAACCCGTGCCGAAGATCCACCCCCCGTAGTTGTACGCGCCAAAGGAGTAGCCCATGTAGAGCGCAAAGGCCATGGAGACGACGAGGGCCACTAGCGCTGAGAGGAGAATGAAAAAGCTCAGATAGCGGCGGTTGCCGCGAATGTGGCTGGATACCTTGGCGCTATTGGCCGCGGCAACCATGAAAAATCCCTTGAGCTCGTGGTGCCAGCCGTAGGACAGCCCCATGGCGATGTTGCTCTGCGCGGTAGCGTGCGGCCCGAGCGCGTAGCCGACGAAGGTCTGGCCGACTAGCGGGGCACGGCTGAAGAGCAAGCCACCCTCCATGATGATGCGCGTAATGCCGACGTAGAGGACCAAGGTGGCCAAGATAAAGAGCGCGACCGTGGGCGGGTTCATGCCGGCCCGCCACATCCAGAAGGCGATGTAGAGCAGGGCCAGCCCACCGCCAAAGACGATCATCCGGTAGGACATCAGCTCGTCTGAGTCGTCGATGTCCGCATCGTTGCGCACGGCTTTGCGCCAGATTGCGCCGAGGTGGCCGCGCGCCATCCACAGCATGCCGCCGACGAGGGCGATTAGGGCACCGAACGACTGCCAGCCGATGCCGGGGTGGCCGAGGGTGTACACGTCGCGGCCGGCAATGGTGTAGCCAAAGCGGTTGAACAGGCCCTGTTGCAGCATGGTTAGCACCGTGAAAAACCACATGCTGAACGACACATCGAGATTGACGAAGTACGTGAAGCCGACGATGGCCCAGTTGATGTTGGTGTTGATGGCGGGAAATTCGCGGCCAATGCGGATGGGGTCGGACAGATCGCGCGGGATGGGCGGGAAGGCCGGAGTAAAGTACGTGACCACGTTCCACATAACCATGCAGAAGGGCAGGGCAAAGCCGAACCAGAACGCCTTTTGACGCACGAAGCTGGGCCAGTTAGAGCCGGGCGGCGGGGCGATGAGCTGTTGGGGTAATTCCATCAGGGCGAAGGGCAGGCGCTCGTATTCGACCCACTGCTTACGCAGCGCCGCGACCATGCACTGACACAAAAAGAAAATGGCCATCACCAAGCTGGTCCACCAAAAAAACGGCACGATCCAAGCGCCCCAAGGGATGGATTCGCCCGCGGGCAGGCCGTTGTAGAACCACTTGAGGGCAATCGCGTCGTTGGGCACCAGCCACTCCTCGATGTGCTGCACTACTTTGCTCTGCCACTGATTTTCGGGCGAGGCAAAGTACTGGGGAGCGGCGACGACCGCGATCATGTACGTGGAGGTGCCCCAGGTGGGAATCGAGGCCCCTACCAAGGACATGGTGAAGATGAGGCCGAGTTCGCTGGTGCCTAGGCCGCGCACTTTTAGCAGCGACTTGGCCGTGGCGTTGAGAAAGACCAAACCAGTAAAGAGAAAGACCACGCTCAGGGGCAGATAGCTGATCGCCCACTGCGAGGACTTGAGGATGAACATGCTGTACGGGGCCCCGATGTTGATCAGGACCACGAGGCCCAAGCCGATGAGGAAGGCGCGTGCGGTCATGTCGGCTGCCCGGCTTCTTCAGCATTGGGGACAAACTCGGATGACACTCGCTCGCGGTACTCTTGGCGGATCCCCGGCGACAAGGTGCGCCAGACGAGGAACCGCTTGCGCAGCACGTTGAGGAACTTGCGATTCATTCGCTGCCAAGAGGCCACGTCACCGCTGAGGCGCTCGATGTGGGTCTCGATTTTGTAGATATGGTGTTCGCCGGTGGGGGTCGCTTGTAGGCGCACCTGCTGGCTGATGCCCAAATCGTAGGGTGCCAGCCAAGTGCGCATGGCAATGGCGTAGGACGGCTCCGGTCCGTCCGCGGTGACGGATAGCTCGACGTCGCGGGCGATGAAGTCGCCGATCGAACCTTCGCCATACGCGGCGAAGACCGACTTGAGGTACACGTACATGCTCGGCACCTCGGCTCCGCCGACCGTGAAGGGAAAGTCAAAGCGCCAGTGATCGCCGACGGGCGGGGGGAATTGCCATTGCCGCGTCACGTCTGGGACGGCCATGTTGGCCGCCATGCGCGCTGGATACAAGGTCGATAAATAGACTGTGCCGATGACGACGACCGTAGCCCACACCGCAGAGAGCGACGAGTAGTTGAGCGTCAGGCCGGCGAGCAGCCCGTATTGCAGCATGAACAGATGGGCGATTTGGCCTAGGGCGTAGCCGACCACCGCGCCAAAGGTGGCAAAGACCGTGGATTCGGCTAAGAACAGCAGGCCGATGTGGCTGGGGGCCAAGCCAACGACGCTGTAGATGCCGATTTCGCGCACGCGCTCATACACGGCTCCCATCATGGTGTTGAGCACGATCAAGGCGGCGATAATCACCGGTACCAAAAGCTGGCCGGCCCCGCTTATTTCAGTGGAGCCGATCGAGCTGTAGGCCACGACGCGGTCGCCTTGGCCGACGAATAGGGTCAGCGCCACCCGCGACATAAAGGACTCCACCCGCTGGACAAACTCCGGGTCGTCCGCGTCTGCGGCAATGGCGATGGAGCGCAGGCGGCCATCCATGGCGCGGACGCGCTGGTAGGGAAAGAACAGGGTGTTGACCACTTCGAGGTGGTTGAAGGTCTCGACCGCGGTGGCGGCCAAGGCGCGCGGATCTTCGGTGCTCTCGCGGGTGATGAGGCCGGCATCTTTGACCGTATCCACCGGCGTCAGGCGCTCGCCGTCGAGATCGACGACTTCTTTCAGGGCCGCGCTGTCGAATAGGCCGATGACTTGGTACTGCTCGCCGTAGAGCGCGATGGAAGCCGTGCCCACATCCTCGGGGCCAATGCCGACGAGCGCGGCTAGGCTGTCGGGCAAGATGACGGTTTTGTCGTCGCCCGCGGCGAAGAAGCGGCCCGCCGAGATGTGCGCGTCGAGGCCCGTGACCTCGGCTTCGGCTGGCTGTAGGCCCACCAAGCCGTGCGCAAAGCTGGCCGCGCCGGTTGTAGTGGCGGCAAAGTCGATATAGGCCCGTTCGGATTCGACTGGCGACAAGTACCAGGCGCGCGGCACGACCAAGGCGCGGTCGCCGAATGCGCTCTGCACGTAGTCCAAGATGGAATCCTGCAGGCCGCGCCAAGCGCGGTCGCGGATGAGGCCGCCCTCGTACAGGGGCGGGGTGTCGCGCGGTAGGCGATAGAAGTCGAAGCTGGACTTGACCGAGGTAAAGGAATTGACAGTAAAGGTCAAAAAGGTCAGGGTCGCGGCCGTCAGCGCGGTGCGCAGGCGGCGTTTGCTCAAATTGGAGATGCCCAACAGCACGGCTGCAAAACCTGCGGCAATCCGGCCCACGTCGGTCTCGTGTACGCCTGCGGTCGCGCCCTTGCGTCGTTGCAGCAGCGCCTTGAAGCGAGTGACGACGATGAAGATGACGAGGACACCCAAGGCCAGGATGACAAACGCGAGGAAGATGATGTACGGTGAACTGCTCAGCTTAAAGGCCGGATGGACGAAGCGCAGGATCAGAAACACGAGGACGAAGATGCCGACAAAGCCCGCGATTTGCCGCCGCACGTCTGGGAAGCCGAAGAAGAAGCGCTCGCAGAAGAAGGCAAAGGGCAACAGGAGCGCGAAGTAGAAAATCACCGCGCGGACTGCATCGTTGGCAGTGGCCTTGACTTCTGGGTAAATGCGGGCCTCCAGCCCGAGGGCGCGGCGCACGGAGCGCTGGTAGCCGGTGTAGTCGAACGCCGCGAGTTTGTCGCGGGCCTCGATCAGGGCCTCGCGCGCTTGGTCGTGCATGGCCTGTAGCTGTTCGAGGACGATGCCGTGGCGCACCATTTGTTTGATCCGCGCCTCGTCAATGATCCAGATGTCGCGGGCCGCCTGCAATGCCGGGTAGGGAATGAGACCTTGTTCGACGGGAAAGCCATCGCCCTGTGCCCGCTCAATGGTCGCCAGATCGACGTGAGCTGGATCGAGTTCGGCGAACAGGGCGGAATCTGCATTGGTGAGCATGTAGCGCACGCCGGCGAGCGCGCTCTCGCCGCCAAAGGCTCCCTCGCCGGCGAGTATTTTGACGCGGGTGCCCGGTTCGGCAAACACCACGCCGGCCTGCACCACCCGGTCCTGCACTGCGCTCTGGTTTTCGATGTAGTTGAGGGAAAAAGAACGCGGCGGCGCATCGTTGGTGCCGAGGACATTGACGCGGTCCATGGCCGATAGGTAGCGCGGATCGACGACCTCCAAAAAGCTCAGGGCGCGGCAGCGAAACAGTACCTGCAACATGCGGTTTTCCCACCAGCCATACGGCTGGGTACCCGGATAGGTTTTGTCTCCCTCCTCGCCGAGGTCGGGTGCGGAGACGATGCGCCCGTATTCGTCGAGTTCAAAGGCTTGGATCCGGTTGGCAAAGCGGTTGCGCACGATGCCGAACTTGAAGTAGCCGCTCTCGTCTCCATGCGTGGCCATAAGGGTGCGCACACCGGCTACGGAGTTGGGGCCGGGCTGGAGATAGGTGACGAGGGCGTTGGGCACCGGGGCCTTGGGCACGGCAAAATTCACGTCGCGGTCGAACCAGTAGATGTTGCCCTCTAGGCTGTGTCCCCAATCGCGTAGGGTCAGCTTGGTGTCGTTGAAGAAGTCTGGGTCGGAGGCGGCCTTGAGCATCAGTCCGGCTATGGTGCGGGTCTGTTCGGCGAGGTTGTCGAGCGCGACGAATTCGAGCCGGTCGAGGGGCGTATCCACGCGCTGGCGCAGTTGGTTGGGCGTGACGAAAGAAAGCGCCTCCTTGCCCACGAAGGCCGCGGCCTCGCTGTCGAGGGCCAGCCGCACGGGCATGAAGTTTTTCCACACCCGTTTCTGCGGGGCCACGGCGTCTTGGTAGCGAGCCGAGTCGGCGAAAATCTCGCGGTTATAGCGGGCAAAGCGCGAGGCGTAGTGCGCCATCAGGTTCTTTTGATAGTCGTCGTTGCGCCAAGCCGAGTTGTAGAACGTGCCCATGGTGAAGCTGCCGACTTGAGGGCTGTGGCTGGCCAAGTCGAGGCCGACGAAGAGGCGGAAGTCGATGCGCTCGGCGGGCGGAATCTGATCGAGGAAATGCTCGCTTTTGCGCGCGTGGCGATAGAGGAAATCATTGACGCCGGCCAAGCCCTGAAAGTGCCCGGGGGTGGCCAAAAAGAGCACGGTGTAGCGGGTGCCTTCGGAGACGAGCAAGCGCGCGATCTCGAGCAGCGCGGCCATGCCGGTCGCGTTTTCGGCCCCAGGAGCCAGCGCGGGGACGACCGAGATCGCGTCGTAGTGCGCTTGCAGGACGATGATTTGCTCGTCCCACTGCTGGATTTCGCGGCGCTGACCGCGCGGCATGTCCTCGGCCAAGCCGGGGAGGACGGCGAATATATTGCGCGCTTGGACCTGCTCCCAGTCCATACGCGCTTCGAGCTGCACCTGTGCGTTGCCGCTACGCGCTCGCTGCTGCAGGATTTCCGCGTCCGCCGCTTCCACCCAAAAGCGCGGGATGTCCACGGGTACTTGGAGGAATTTTTCCGCGGCCTCACTGCGCGTGACGCGACCATCGTCGTACAGCAGGATAGCTTGTGCGCCCAGGGCCCGCGCTTCGACGTGGGCGTTGCCCGAGCCAAATCCCATCAGTGCGACGCTGCCCGCTAGCCGTTTCCCATCCATCTCGGCTAAGCTGCCGCGCCCCAAGTCTACGAGATGACCGGAGACGCCGCCCGGCGGCAGAGACGGCGAGCGCACGTGGTTGGGCCACAATCCGTAGATGGGGATGGCTTCGTCCGAACCGGCTAAGTGCAGCCGGCCTCCGCGATCTATGGGGACGGAAAGGGGAAAAAATTCGCTGGAGACTTGGAGGCCGAGGCGGCGGAATTCCCCTTCGATATAGCGGGCTGCGTTCGCGGCCCCGGCATAGCCGGTGACGCGGGACGAATCCGCGGTGAGGATGCGGAGGTGTCGCTCTAGATCGGCGGTGTTTATTTGCGCGACGGCTTCGCGCAACGAAGGCGCTTCATCGGTCGCTGGAACTTCGCGTAGGGGCACCCAGCCAATGGCTCGTTCAATCCAGCGTGAAATCGAAGCCGGATCAAAGACTGTGACCGATAGCAGGAAGAAGGCCGCGGTGGCGAATAGGAGGGATTTGGTCAGCATTGATGAACGCGTGCCGGGCACCGGGCAGAAAAAGAGGCAGGCCGCGGCCTGCCTCTAGGCTACTCAGCTTGGCCGGTCCGGCTAGTTGGTCGCCAACTTGTCGATGTTTTTGACCTTTTTAATGTCGCGCTTGAAGCGGAAGCTGAGATCGATAGTCTCTATGGGTTCGTTGCGGAAGTTGTAGCGCAGCCCGAATCCGGGAATCTCGACGGCGATCTCGGCGACATCGTCGTGGACCTTGGAGAAGACCACGTAGCCCTCGACCTCTTGCCCGGAGAAGCAAAACTCGTCGTCTGGGTACTTGGTTCGGCTGTAGAGGTCTTTACGTGCGTCGTAGCGCACCCAACCCAAGCCGTTGAAGGCTATGGGGAAACGCCGGAAGTACTCTTCTATGTCATAACCCCCCCAAGGATAATAGATCCGCCCATTGGCCGACTCCACGGTCACCGTTAGCGGATCGAACTTGACTTTGGGGTATTCGTAATTTTTGACCGTGATCTTGAAGATGGACAAGCGCTGCGGTGCTTTGCCCGTGCGCGGATCGATCCAATTGCCATAGGTGAACGGATTGGATGGCAGTTCGTCGGCCGGCCCGCTGGCATTGGTGGACTCGGCCGGGAACTGGCGATTGATCTCCTCGTCAGTCATGGGGCGCACGGACACTTCAAGGCGATTTTGCACGAAGGTGACCGTGCCGTCGTCGAGGATTTGCATGCTCGACCCTTGAATATCGGTCTGCTGCTGGGCTACCTCTAAGGGCTGGAAGCGTCCGGGGATTAGATAGTGGCCGCAGCCCAATAAGAGGGCCGCAGCGGCGAGGATGGAAATTTTTTGGTAAGTGTGCATAGAATACTCCTCTCTGACAGACTTATAGCTCGACAGGGTTTGCAGCCTGTCTGCGTTGGGAGACAAATTCCCCAAACTGCCCTTCATCCACCGCGACGACCTCGGCGTATTTCTCGCGCAATTGCTCGATGTAGCGCTCGAACAGGGGCGCGGCTTTGGCGTCGCGCAAATCGCGTGCGACTTGCGCTTGTAGTGTCCGCCCGAGTGCGCCCGAGCGGGCGTAGCGCTGCGCGTTGGCCTCGTAAAAGGTGCGCAGCTGCGCAGGGTCGATTTGGATGTGGGCGAAAATCTCTCGCTCCCACAGGGCTTGGATCAGCTTCTGTTCGCGCACCTCGGCCCGGCGCGGCTCCAACTCGGCGTCCAGACCGTGTTTGTGCGCCTCCTGCGGCAGAATCTGGTCGACGACAAAGGCCCGCGTCACCTTGAATCCGAGGGCGCTGACATCGGCTAGCAGGGGTTCGCCATCTGCTCCGAGCCGGGCGAGGGCCTGCTGGTAGTCCGCTGCGCTCCAGTCGCCCGCGGCACTGCTGACCAACCGGACCTCTGGATGTGCCGCGCCTGTGGCGACCTGCCGCAACGCGGCGGTGTCTAACTGTACTGCGTACTGATTGGTCAACTGCTCTAGATAGGCCAAATTCGCCTGTTGCTTCTTGCGCCGGGTTAGGGACGCTTCCACGAGTGAGCGGCGGTCGGCCAACGAGACTTGGCGCTCGGCCGCAATGACCACCACCAAAAACTGCCCATTGGTTTCCACCAACTCGACGTTCCCCACTTCCTGCAGGAACAGGGCGGCCACGCGCGCGTCGCCCGCATTGAGCGCGTTAAGCCACCCGCTCTCGCTCCACGCACCGGCCAAATCCACCCCCCGCTGAATCTTTCTAAGAGCCTCCATAGCTGTGGCTCGATCCCGCACGGGCAAGCGACGCAGGCGAATTTCGCGGCCGGCACCCGATTCGGCGAAAAATGCTGTAAGCTCAGTTTCCGCATACGTCAACTGCTCGCCCATTTCGCGCACGAGCAATGCCTCGACCAGTTCCTTGCGCTCCCAGGCTGCCATTGCCTCGGCGACCCCTGCGTCTAGCCCTTGGGCACGGGCTTCGAGCAGCAGGAGTTCCTTGTCGATGAGGGCCTGAAATTGGCGTCGCCAATCTGCAAGCGGCTGGGCTTCGCTGCCGGTTGGCAACTTTTCGAGGGCCGCGGCAAAATCCCGTTCGCTAATCTCGGCTTCACCCACTCGGGCCAAGACCGCGGATGCGCTTTCTGGCGGCGCGTCGGCGCAGGCCCACAATCCCAAGGCCAAGAGGGCCGTCTGCGGCTTTAGAAGCTCCATCCCCTTCTTTCGGCTGGCCGGCCTCCCAAGCGCTCTTCTTCTAGCCCGGCATAGAGCTCGATGAAGGCAATGGTATTGCTCACGTCTTGGTCGGTGAGGTTGGCAAAGTTGATGTCGTTGACTTGAAAGCCAACGTTGGACGTGACGCTGTACCCTTGATACTGCACCCGATTGGTGTACTGCACGGTGAATACCTTGCCGATGAAGTCGTCGATGTATTCGGGCGGCAGTGGATCGGGGATCGCCTCGGCATTGCGGAAGATTACGGCTTCCACTCCGACTTCGAGGCGACTTCTGGTTAGCACCGGGAACACCGCGGACAGGGAAAAAATTTCGCTTAGTTCGTTGATCTCAAGCTGGGCGGTACGCGGTTGGGTGCGCTTGCGCCACATGTTTTTCCAGCGCGGGATCAGGGTGATATTGCGCCCAATGGAAAACGGATAATCCGCCTTGTTAATCACGCCAAAAAACGCGCTATCGCGGAGGCGCTCGGCTTCGCCGCGCTGCTTGAAGTGATCAAGGCGGAATTTGTTGGCAAAAGTCAGGTTGCCACGGATGTACTTGTAGCCGACGAAGCTCTGGTTGACGAGGGTGTTTCCGGTGATTAAGGGATCGTCAAAAGGTTGCAAGCCACCAATGGAGCCGGGGCGCTGCACCCATTGCAGTAGGTTGTCGGCGATGTTGTCCTCGACGGACTTGATCATGTGGAAGACCTCGAACTTGCCCGTCCTAGAGACATCGCGCACTGCGCTGAGTAACGCATACATGGCTGTTGATCGCTCTTCGCCGGCGATCAGCCACTCGCGATTGCGCCCTACGGTGATATTGATTCCCGGATAAATCTCAACCCCTCCGTACAAGTTCCAGCCGCGATGGCCCTTGCGGTAGGGATAGTCGGCTTCGTCGTCGTTTTCAAAGCGATCGACCACGGTGTTGTGGTTCATATCGACGCCGAAGAGGAAGTCGGGCGGGTCGATGTAGTGGCGCAAGAACGGCTCTTCGTAGTCCGGGGTGAGGTTGGCGTTTTCGTTGAAGTCCGAGAGCAGGTCGTTGTTTTCATCGAGGCCGGGAAAGACGGCGTTGTCGCCACCCGCACCGCCAAAGCGCGGCCAATCGACGAGGCGATCCTGATCGTCGTTGTCGTCGATGTACTCGAACCAATTCTGCCGCTGGTTTTCGTAGTCCACGACATCGTTTTGGTCCGTGATGTACCCGCGCGTGGTGTACCCGTAGTCCATGCTGAATACCTCGGAGTAGCCGAAGTAGCGGCCGGTGCGGCGCGTGGCGTTGACGAACCAAGCATCGGCCGTGCGGCTGCTCTTTTTGAGGTTGCTCAGTCTCTGGATGTTGATGTTGGGGTAGCGCTGGAACTGGGCGTTGCGCGCGAATTCGCCGCGCACCTCCAGACCCCATATATCCTCGATGGTCAAGTCCACGCTGGCGATTTCGTTGGCCGAGGGCAGTCCGTAGTCAAAGCGGACGACGCGCTGGTTGGTGTTGTCGCGCACATTGCCTTCGGAGCGAGTGACCAGCAAGAAGATGGGTTGGCCGTTGATATTCGTCTGCAAGTTGGAGGTCATCTCCACTCGGTAGTCGTTGGAGAGCACCATGGCAAAGCTGACCTTTTGCACCACCAGCGGATCGGGCACGCGGTAGCGGAGGAGGATCGGTGCCTCTTCGAGGGCTTCGAGGAAGCCCTCGCGCTGGCGGCCGCCCTCAATGGTGGGATTGACCGAGGTCTCTTGGCCATCGACGATCATCTGTGCCGAAAAGAACAGAGCGCCGGAGCCATCGCCGGGCGAGTCGTCGGAGATGCGGATGACGATTTCAGTGACATTGCCCGAATTCTGACTACTGGTCAGCAAGCCGGCGCGCGAGTTTTCCGAGAAATTGCTGCTCGCCGAGCCGAAATTCGTATTGACGTAGGTGACTCCCAAGCCCATGAAGTCGCCGATTTGGGCGGTGCTGCGCAGGCCGACGAAGTTGGTGAAGTCCGTGTCTTGTACCCGGTTGCCTCCCTGTGCAAGCCTCACGGGCTGACTGACGCGCGACAACAGCACGGTGGTTTCGTACTTGTCGGACGCAAAGTCCCATTGGACGCCGTTGAAGCGCGAGCGGCTGAAGGTCAGCGGGGTCAGGGTCGTGCGGATTTCGTCGCCGATGGTCAGAGCGGAATAGTACTGGCCCTTGGAGTCCGCAGCTACGATTAGGTTTTGGAACCAACCGCTGAATTTGCCGTCTTTGAAGACCGAGCTGCCAAAGGCCAGCGGCTGCTGCTGACGCCACTCGTAGATGCGCCAGCCACGGGTGATCCAGTTGCCAAAAATGTCGTACTGGCCCGTGCCCTCTAGATGCGTGGGGACGTAGCGCTGATACGGTTCCTTGGCGTAGTTGGTGTACTTGTAGCCTCCCCAATCGTAGATGTAGTAGAGGTCTTGGGGCACGTACCACTTGCGCAGGGTCGGAATCAGCGGATCGAAGCCATCGATCCGAACCTGCGAGGTGGCGCCGCGCTCGCGCCCCGGGGTCGCCGCTTGGACGCTGGACGCCACAACGGCTAGGACCAGCAGGGCAACTCCCCAGAACATAACTTTGCGCATAACAACCCTCCCTTAGGCGTTCACTTGTGCTTGGCGCGGCTAGCCGCGCGGTAAAAATCGGCGACCGAGATAACCCGGCCATATCGGTCAGTACACTACGGCAATGCTCCGCATCTGGGTGGCGATGCCCGCGTCGGTCGCAGCTTTGAGGCGGAGCAAATACATACCCGGTGGCACGGTGCCGGCATCGTCGCGGCCATCCCAAATAACTTGGTTGGGGCCGGAGCGGTCGCGGGCTTTGTAGAGGCGATGCACCGGCTGGCCGCTCAAGTCGTACACGACGACCTCAACCTCGACTTCGTGGGTCGCCTTGAGCAGGATGTAGTCGAGGGAAATCTGATCGTTGATGCCGTCGCCATTGGGCGTGATCACCGCGGACGAGAACACGACGCCGGTAAAGAGCTCGTCGTCGATGCGGGCACTGACGACGAGCGTGTTGTCGGTAACTTCCTCGGCTGCGTCGCCAAAGGCGACTCGCTGCGGAAATGCATCGGACTGGCTGTCGGCCACCTCGCCGCGAAATTCCGTGCCAGAGACGGTGACCAAGCTGGCGAAGCGCACGGCGACTTCTTGGCCACTGCGGGTAATGCGTTGGTCGGGAAAGCTCACCTGTAAGCGGCCTAAATCGGACGCCGTGATGAAGTTGTCAATCTCGACGCCATCGACGCTCACACCCGTGGCGCGGGCCGCAAACGGAGTGTGGATGATCACGGTGTCAAAGCCCCGGTTGCCGGTCGAGACGACCGAGCGCAGGTGATAGGTAAATTCGTTTTCCTGCCCGAGGGTCGCCGTGGCTGGGCTGATTTCGGCGATGACCGAATCGGCGAGGGCCGGCACCGTGTAGTTGAAGACCACCGAGTCGATGACTGCTTTGTCGAGCAGGCTGCTCGATAGGAGCTTGAATTGTAACTGGAGGTAGCGCCGATTGTCCGGCGAATTGATCGGCGATCCAAGCAGCTCGGCGTAGGGCGGAGACCACGCACTCCAGTCGCGGTCGTTTTCGAGGACGATGCCGGCGTACGAAGGGTCGAGTGTGCGGTCGAAATCGGCTAGGGCTACTTCCTCGAATTCGCCGGGAATGCCCGTCTGGCGGAAGTAGAGCGAGTCCGTGGCAACAAAGCCGGTCTTAGTGCTGAACTGGGCTTGAGCGGTGCCGTCGATGCGGCCATACACATCGACCGGCCCGAAGTTGGCCGCTTCACCTAGGTCAATCACTTGCGATATGTACTGGGCAAAGGGCGTGACGCCGACGCCAAAAACTTCGAGGTCGCCCATCTGGAAGCCGCGTTCGCCCGTGCTGCGCAATCTAAAAAAGCGCACCTGCGTCGGCGGAAAGCTCAAGTCCAGCTCGGGCAGGCCGTGCGAGCGGTCTTGGGCTATGAGCGAGTAAACGGGATTGCCGCCGATGAAGTTAAGCGAATCGCCATCGTTGATGTAGAACTCGTAGCCGCGCAGCGAACGCTCGTCGTCGTTGAGGACGCCACGGCGAAAATAGAGGCGATGGAGGACAAAGATAGCGCCCATATCGACTTCGAGTTCGGCGCCGTTGGGGTTGGTGTACACGCGCCAGCCCGTTTTGTAGTCTTCGTCGATGAGTTCGTTGATTATCTGGTCGGAACGCGCCGCGGCCGTGGTCACCGAGGTGGTCGCGCTGCCGCCGAGTTCCTTGATGCGCGGCAGGATGTTTTCCTCGGGGTCAGCCTCCAGCGGCGAGAGACCCCCCTCGTCGGTGACTTCGAGTGCGTTGAAGACGATCGAGTTGCTCTCCCACTCCAGTCCATCGCCGCCTATCTTGAGCCGTTCCGCGGCCGCGACCGGAGTGCTGCATCCCATCGCTAGAAAGGCTAATGCGAGTGCGGCACGGGTCATCGCTGTTCCTTTTTGCTGTAAGGTGAGCAAAAGCAGTCCCCTCAGTAGGCCACCGGCACGATCCGCTGTACCGTCTCGGTCTGGGAGTCGCCGGCAATTTCAATCTGCACTAGATAGGTCCCGGGCTTCACGAGCGCACCGGCACCATCGCGGCCATCCCAAGTGAAGTGGTAGCGCTGTGCGAGCCCATCGCCGCTGTCGAGGATGCGCATTTTGCGACCGGCCAAGTCGTAGATGTGGACTCGTATTGGCCGCGGCGTCACTAGCTTGAGCGCGTCAAATTCAATGGCCAGCTCGTCGCCGACTCCATCGCCATTGGGCGTCAGCACGCGCGGCGAAAGGGCGAGGTTGGCCAGCAAGAGGTCGTTGATCGGCAATTGCACGGAGACGGATTCGCTCGGCACATCGGCTTTGGCGTCGCCTTGGTCAACGAGCTGGCGCACATCGGTGCCGAGGTTGCTGTTGCCGAGGAAAAGGTCGAAGCGCGTCTGGTTTTGGTAAATGGTACTGCTGAACGAGAGCTCGATTAGCTGCGAGCGGCGGACTGTGGACGGCAGATCGACGACAAAACCCTCGTCAACTGGGGTGAGCACGACCTCCACCGGCTCGTCGCCCAACTTCAGACTGGTAAAATCAACGGGTACGGATGAGGTCATGGTCAGGCGGTCGAAGCCCTGCGAACGCCCGCCAAAGGTCGGCAGGACAAAGTACGTAAAGTCCTTCTTGACGCCTGGTTCGACTTGGCTGGGGAAGACCTCGGCGCGGGTTTCGAGGGCAATGGGATTCTCCGTGTTCAGGTGTAGGGCGTTAATCGACGGTGCCGCGTTGGGATCACCCGAGATCAGGCGCAAGTCGAGCTGGGCATAGCGGCGCGGCGAGGGCGAGCTAAAGAGCGTGCCGGAAGTTACGTACGGATCGCTCCAGACGCTCCAGTCCGAGCCGACGGAAATCGTGGTTTCGGTCGGCCCACGCAAGCTCTTGGGCGTCTTTTCCCACTTCCGCTGAGTAATCTCTTTGCCCTTTTTGTCGAAGTAGTGAAGATTTTCGACGACTTCATTGCCGGTGCGGCTGCGCAGCTCGATGCGCGTGCCGGGCGGAATCTCGGCGTCCCACTCGACCGAGGTCAGGGCCTTGGCTGCGCCGAGGTCGAGGATCGGCGAGGTTAGCTGTAATTCGGCCGGAAAGCCCTCGCCGTAGATCTGAAACTCGCTAATCAGAGCGAAGAGGCGGTAGGTGCCGTGGGTGCCGGTGCGTTCACCGCCGTGGCGGGAGGAGGGAAAATACTGCTTGATGTAGCGAATCTTCTGAAACTCGAATTGATGGTCGAAGTTGCGGATCGTCGTTTCGTTCAGCGGGCTGTCGTCAACAAAGGCGATTTCGTGGAAATTCAGGGTGCCGTCCGGGGCTATCGAGCCGTCGGAAGCGAGAAGCTGGTACCAGAAGAAATTGGCGTAGCGGCTGCGAATCCGCGATGGGGCACCAGCCGGCTCGCCGATGATGCGGATCTGGTCAATCCAGTAATGGGCCCCTAGGTCAAAAATGATGCGATTGAAGATATCGAAGCCAGTCTGGGTCTGGTGGTAAGTCTGCATGCCCCAGTTGGTGACAATGTCGCCGTCAACCATGTTCTCGCCACCGGAGAGCACGGCCTGCAAGTCGGTGATGATGTCGATATTGCCGCCGCGCTCAATGATCCCGAGGGAGATGTTGTCGCCGATGGTGGATACCGAAATCTCGGCTAGGCCGGCACCCTCGACGAACTTGGACAACTCAAGGCGGATGGTGCGGATCAGACCCGAGGATTCCTTGAACTCGCGGACCGTGCCATCGACAAAGCCACCGCCAATGTCGTCCGAGCCAGACGCGCTCAAACCCAAGGTTCGCTGGCGGGGGTCGAGGACGAGCTCGTAGCTCTCATTGAAGCCAATCCCCTTGGAGAGACTGTAGCCTAAAGTGCCTTCTACAGGCACCAAGGCGTTGGTAAAGAACTGCTCGCCGCTCGACAGCAGGATGGTGAAAAACTCAAAGGGCGGCGCGGACTTGTCGAAAGTGATGACGATTTCGGAGGCCGTCACCAAGCGGCCCAAGTCGAGTTCGATATAGGCTTTTTCAAGGCCGTCGGCCGGGTCGGGCGACCAACTCGTCGCTGGGTCGCCATCCATGATGCGGCTCGCGTCGCGGGCATTGCTGCCGACGCGGCGGATGCCGCCGCCAAAGTGCTTGGCATTGCGCACGGCGTCGATGTTTTTGCGCACGGGCACGGGCTGGATGCGGCCGGTCGCTTGTAGTTCCACGGCACCGATCGGGTACTCCCACTCTTGCCAAGCAGAGCGGGAATTAAACGAGATGCGTTCGCCAAAGGCGGAACTGCTCAACGCTATAACGAGGCATAGTGCGCGAGTGATTGTCATAGCCACCATCCTAAAATCGACATGCCATAGTGGATGTCTGTGCGCCGCGCACTCAGTACGCTAACCCCACCAGTAACGACCGGTCCTCAGAGCCGGTATCCGTAACAATGGAAAGGCGCAGGAGGTAGAGCCCGGGCGGTACCGTGGCTCCGTTCTCGTCCAAGCCGTCCCAAGTCACTTGCTGCGGCCCATTGATCGCACCGCTTTTTTGCAAGTGTCGCACTGGACGGCCCGCGAGGTCGTACACGATGAGGTCGGCGGGCACCTGCGAGAGGGCGCGCAACAAAATATAGGATACCTGTAGTTGGTCGTTGATTCCATCGCCGTTGGGGCTGAATACTGGTAAATCAGCCTTCAACTCGAGGACGAGTTCTTGGCGCAACGCGCCTTGGATGGACAAGCGGTCGGCCTGGGCTGCGGGGGTGGCGTCTCCGGGCACCACGTCTTGGCCGAGTTCGCCGGTCTGACTGTCGAAGACCTTGGCGAAGAAAGTGGTGCCATAGACCGTTACCATAGCCTCGAAGCGGATGCGCAAAAGCTGGCCCGATTCGGTCACTCGGTCGTCGGTCAGTTGGATGGCCAGCCTGTTCTCGTCCTGCGCATCCTCTTCTGTAAAGGCAACAGGTACCCCGTCTAGCTCGACGCTATTGACCGTCGCTTTGAAAGGCGTGCGGATTTCCACGCGGTCAAATCCGTTGTTGGTCTCGCCGAAAGTCGAGCGGATGTAGTAGTCGAAGGTGTTGCTCTCGCCGAGGGTGACCGTCGCTGGAGTGACTTCAGCCGTCAGCTCTTCGGCCAGCGTCGGGATCGAGTAGTCAAAGGAGAACGAATCGACAAAGGCCGACTGACGCGCGTCCTCGGACGAAAACAATAAACGGAACTGGACATAGCGGCGGTTGCCCGGCGAGAGTAGATCGCCAAAGAAATCCTCGTATGGTGCCGACCAAGGGCTCCACTCGTCGATGTTGTCGACGATCTCGCCCTTATTGGACGAGGTCAGATCGTCGTACTCGTCGGCTGCCTCGGGTGAGCCTATCGGTAAGATGGGCTCTTCCTGTCGATCCTCACCCTCGAAGATATCGGTTTTGCGATAGTAAATTTTTGGGTCGGGCACCGAGCCCGTACGCGTCTGCAATACCACCTCAGTCAAAGGGTCGAAGCGGGTCTGCAAGCGAATTTGGCCAAAGTTGGCCGTCTCTCCGAGGTCGACGACTTCGGAGAGATAACTGCCGGTGGGCGCGAAGCCATCGCCAAACACCTCGACTTCCTCGACGATGAACTCTTGTCCCGAGCGGCTAATTAGGCGAATAAAGCGCACGAACTGGAGGGGGATCTGAGCGTCGATGTCCGATTCACCCTGTTCGAGATTAGCGCTGACTTGGTTGATGAAGGCGATCGGACGGTCTTCGCGCAGTTGCGCGGGGTCACCGTCGTGAACAAAAAGCTCATAGGCGCGGAGGAAAATATCGGGATTGCCCTGAAAGCGAATGCGGTTGATCGGCAGGATTGCGCCTAAGTCGATCACCATAGAGGTGCCATCGGGTCGTCGCTCGCGGGTGACGCGCCAAAAGGTCTCGGCATTGCCGTCGGTGAGCAGGCCGGTCAGATCCTCGCGCGACTGGGGTGAGGAGATGTTTCCACCCCGCCGCCTCAGGGTGAGGTTTTCGACGGCATTGGTAGTCGAGTCCACCACGGCCGGGAGTAGGATGGATTCGTCAGTGGTGAGTCCGGTCAGTTCGCCGACATTGTCCCAGGCAAAACCAGAGCCTCCGGCGGTCCACACCTCCACAGCGCTGGCCGCTTTGGTGCTCAACAGAATGCAGATCAACAGCCTAAATCGCCATTTGCACATAGCGCGTGTCGCCTCTTGTCCCATAGACAAAACAAGGGGAGGGGAATCCATTCCCCTCCCCTTGTGAACTTAACTTAAGACGAAGATTGTGAAGCTTGGTTTAGAGCTCTTCGCCTACTAGCGACTTGACCTGGCCCCAAGAGGTCTCTTCAACCGCCGTGTCCACAGCTTCAATCGGCGTCAGGAAGATATCGGGCATGCCGCCGCTGTTCATAAACTGCTCGGCCATGCTGTACTGAGCCTGCCAGAAGAAACCGTTCTCGCAGCACTCCTCAGAAAGCGGATCGTTGCCATTGGCGTTGAGACCTTCGTCGGCGTCGTCAACCGAGATCGACATGCCGATGGTCTGCTCGGCCGCGAGCGTCCACACTGTGCTGGCGTCCGGGCCGCCGCTGATCGAGATCGGGTCCATCAATTCGGCGCTGAACTCGTAGTAGTACTCTTGGCCTTGGTTGACCTGACCGGCCTCGACGAAGTCGGTGTGGGTCCACCAGAAATTCAGGGCGTCCTGCTCGAAATTGCCCAGCGCGCCGTTGTACATCTGGACGCGCGAGAACTGCTCGGAGAAGCTCAGGCACATCTGGTAGGCCGGCTGCAAGTCTTGGTCGTTGGGTGCCGAGTACGGGCCGCCGCCTTGGTTATCGGGGTCAAAGTGCACTTCGCAGTTGTCATCGCGGAAAGTGCAGGCGGGGTTCTTATCGACGATCAGGAAGTCGTCGTGGACGTGAATCATGGCGTGGACGCGGTTGTTGGCGTCGCTCCAGCCAATGATTAGGTCGATGAACAGGTCATCGGCGTCGTCGGCACCGCCGGTCAGCGGACTCATGTCCTCAATGGTGACCTCAAAGCTGCGATCAACCCAAGCCCAGTCGGAATTGTCGCCATCGATGGTGGGCAGGGCGTTGCTAGGGATACCTACGGCGAAATAGAGCGGTACTTCAGCCGGCTCCTGCGCGAAGGCAGCACCAGCGACGAGCAATGTGCCTAGACTTAAAGCTAGGATCTTGCGCATTGTTAAATCCTCCTCGAAAGGGTTGTTACGTGAAAATTAAAAAAAGGCCCGCCACAAGGCTTTTAGCGGGCGGAATTATGAGGCTTTTCAAGAGTGTTGCGGTTGATACTGCGAACCTCCTTTCACCGGTAATTGTTGGGCCATTTTCTCATAATAGTCGATAAATAGAATAAACATGCGTTTACTTGTCAAGATTTTTTTACCTACTAACCCCCTTAGTAAGCCACCGAAATGAGCGCTTGCACTTTCTCGTCGCCGGCGTCACCCTCGACGAGAACTTCGAGCACGTACAGGCCTGGGGCCACCCGATCACCTCGGCTGTCGCGGCCATCCCAAACGAGCTCGCGCTGGCCGGCGTGGCTGTCTTCGCTGCGGTCGTACACTGGCTGGCCGGCGAGGTCGTACAGGCGCAGGCGCAAGGGACGCGGTGCGAGCACATTGACCAGCGCGACCTCCAGCGTCAGTTCGTCGTTGATCCCGTCGCCGTTGGGGGTGATCGCCTTGGACGAGAGGGACATATTGGCGAGTAGCTCTTGGGAGACCGGCAAGCTGACGACGTTGGTATTGCTCTCGACCAAGTCGGTGGCATCGCCCGGGTCCACGCGCTGCCGCACGCTCTCGTCTTGGCGGCTGTCCTGCAAAAAGACGTCAAAGCGCGTCGATTGCCGGAATACGGAGGATGCAAACCTTAGCTCAATGAGTTGGTCGTTGCGGATGCGGTTGGGCAGATGGACTAGGAAACCGCTCGCGGTGGTGTCTAGCTGCGCGTCGAGCGCGGTGCCATTGTGCGCGACGCTGGTAAATTGTACCGGTGTATCCGACTCGACGGCGAGGCGGTCGAAGCCGCTGGCGTTTTCGGGCCGCAAGTAATAGGTAAACTCCGTCAGTACTCCCGGTAGGGCCTGCTGAGGAGAAATTTCGCCGAGTACGCGGCCGGCGAGGGGCTGGGTGAAATTGACGGCCAAGTGGTCCAGAAAAGCCGCCACAGTCGGCGACTCCGAGGTCATGCGCACGTCGATTTCGAGGTAGCGGCGCGGCGAGGGCGAGAGAAAACCCTCGCCCGAGAAGCTGTAAATGCGGCTCCATGCACTCCAATCGCCGCCCGCGGCGAGGGTGGTGTCAATAGGGCCTTTGAAACTGGGAATGAGCTTGTTGTACTTCCTCTCGGTAACTTCCTTGCCGTTTTTGTCGCGGTACGTGTACGTCTCGATGACCTCATTGCCTGTACGGGTGCGAATCTCGATCCGCGTACCGAGCGGCTCGTCTCCGCTCCACTCCACGGAGTTGAGGTTTTTGCCTGCACTCAAGTCGATTAAGGGCGAGCGGAAACTGACCTCTGACGGGAACCCCTCGCCGAAAATCTGGATTTCGTCGGTGGTCCCACCCGCGCCGCAGCCGGGGACTCTGTTGATGCCGCCCTCCTCGCCGAGCCGTTGCAAGGAAAAGCAACTGGTGTCCCAGTACTTCCAGAAGATGCGGACAAAGCGCGTCGGCAGCAGATCGAAGTGGTGATCAACCAAGCCCTTGGAGGTCTGACTCCCAGGCGAGGCACCGGAAAAGTGCTTGGTCCACAGGCGGGTGCCGTCGGGCGCAAGCGAGCCGTCCGAGGTCATAAACTCGTAAAAGCGGAAGTCCCAGCGCCGGCGGTGAACATAGTGATTGGTGGTGATGCCGCCGCCAAAGCCGGAGCGCACCACTACGCCGCCGATAATCCGCGTTTGATCGACCCAATAGACCGCGCCCAAGTCGAGGATCATGTGAGCGAGGATGTCGGTGAGACCTCTAGAGGCCGTGCCAGCACGCCAGCGCTCGTACAGGTCTCCATCGAACAAAGCCCGTGCCTTACCTAAAGGCTGCGAGTCGTTACTGGCGAGATTGATGTTAATATCAACGCCCCCACCACGCTCCAACAACCCAAGGGCGATGTTGTCGCCGATGGTCTCGACTTCGACCTCGGCGAGGCGGGCATCGGGCGCTAGGAGCAGTGGCTCAAAGCGGATAAATTGGATCGGCTCGGCGTCGATTTGCTCTATTTGGTACGTCACCCGATGGCGGACGTTCTCCTTGAAGCGCTCCTTGGTGCGGTAGACGAGAGAGCCTTCGATGGGCGCGGCGATAAAGTCGGTCTCCGGCTCGCCGGTCGAGATCAGGAGGTCGAAAAGTTCAAAGGGCGGAGCCTCCGCGTCGAATACCAAAGTGACGCTTCTGGCCGAGACCGCACGGCCCAAGTCAATCTCGATAAACCACTCGTCCGGGTCGGCCTCTGGATCGGGTGCCCAGCCGGTCGCTGGGTTGCCGTCAATAGCCAAACGAGCGGTATTGAGGTTGGAACCCGCGTTGCGGATACCGCCGCCGAATTCGTCTAAATCACGCACGGCGTCGGTGCCCTTCTCAATTCGGGTTGGCTGGATCGTGCCCGACGGCGTCAATTCCACCGCGCCCAAGGGCAGATCCTCCCATTGCCGCCACTCGCGTGCCGAGTCGTAGCGTATCTGGTCGGCTGCTAGGGGATAGCTACTGCCCAAGACCAAGACGGCGGCGAGGGCCATGCGAAAATTCATAAATGCCTTCTTTTATACACGTATCGCAGAGGATGAACGTCCCAATCGCTCACTTAAAATATATATGTTAAAAATACCTGTGGCGCAGAGCAAGGCAAATGGGTTGCCCGCAGGCTGGAGCGGAATTTCCGCTCTGTTTGTATCTTACTTTACCAACAACCCGCACCAAGTTCTTTCTGGAGAATGTGCCGATATGATTGGTCGAATTGCCCTCTGCGTGCTGATCGCCCTGCCGGTCTGTGCTCAAGACGAGATAGTCGAGCGGACCGTCAACCTGCCCACGGGTTGGCCCACCGCCATGGTCCTAGTGCCGGCCGGGTTTTTTCCCCGGGGCATGGAAGGCGAAGCCTTTGACGAACAGCCCGTGCGCGATATCTACCTCGACGCGTACCTGATCGACAAATACGAGGTCACAGTGGCGCAATGGGGAGAGTACCAGCGCGACACGGGTGCGCTGATCCCGGAGTGGACCCTGCAGAATACGGTCGCGCGACAAAACCATCCCATCACGCTGGTGACGTGGTACGACGCCGCGGCTTTCTGCCAGTGGGCTGGCAAGCGACTGCCCACGGAGGCCGAGTGGGAGCGCGGCGCGCGCTGCGACGACGGTCGCAAGTATCCTTGGGGCGACGGCCTCGATGCCTTTCGCGCCAATTACTTCCAAAGCGACGATCCGTTTGAGCGCGGCTTTGGGGCCATCCTCAGCACCAACCCGGTCGGCTTTTTCGATGGTTCCAATAGGGACGGCTACCAAACGCGAGATGGCTCCAGTCCCTTTGGGGCCTACGACATGGTGGGCAATGTTTTCGAGTGGACCAACGACTGGTACCATCCGAACTACTACACCGTTGGCCCAGACATCAATCCCCAAGGCCCGGACGAAGGAGTCGTCAAGGCCGTTCGCGGCGGCTCGTACGCAATTGACGCCAGCCACGTGCGGCCTTCATACCGAGCGCGGGATGCCCCGAACTTCAAAGGCCCAGATGTAGGGTTTCGCTGTGCTGGTAGCGCCAACCTAGGCATGGGCACGATGCTGCGTCGCGAGACGTGGGGCACGATAAAGAACTCCTCGCGACTATGGCTCAAAGGGGGTAACGATGAATAAACAGAGACACATAGTAGCCATTGTTGCGCTGGCCTTGCTCGCCAGTGCTGCGAGCGCGCTGGGGCAGGAAGACGACTGGCGGCAGCGCTTCGGCCTCCAGCCGGTGCCGCCAGTGCCCTATCCCGAGAATAACTCCTACAATCCCGACCGCGTCGAACTGGGCCGCCTGCTGTTCTTCGATCCCATTCTCAGCGGTGAGAAGGACACGGCTTGTGGCACCTGCCACCTGCCGACCTTTGGCATGGCCGACGGCCTACCGCTCGCGGTGGGTGTCGGGGGCAAGGGCTTGGGGTCGGGGCGGGTGCCCGGGGTTTCGGCTATTACCGGCGATACTGTGATTACCGAGCCTCGGCACACCATGACTCTCTTTAACGTCGGTTACAACGGCGATGAGTCCGGGTTGCCCTCGACCAAGGGCTTTATGCTGTGGGACGGCAAGGACCGCGGTTTGGAGGCCCAAGCGTTGCGGCCGCTCATTGTGCGCGTGGAACTGCGCGGCGATGCCTATGAGCGCGAGATGGCCGTCGATAGCGTGTTGGCGCGGTTGCAGGGGATTCCCGAATACGTGGCACTTTTCGAGCAAGCCTTCCCGGCCGAAGCCGATTCCGTGGCCCGGCAGTTGCCGCGCCTCGGCTGTGCGCACGATCCGACGCCTTTGCAGTCGGTCATTACCCGTTCGACCTTTGGCCGGGCCATCGCCGCGTTTGAGCGCGAGCAAAACACGGTCAATACTGCGTACGATCGCTACGTGGCTGGCGACGATGAGGCCCTGACGTCGGCGCAGAAACGCGGGCTTGAGCTCTTTCACACCAAGGCGCGCTGCGTCAACTGCCACAGCGGCCCGCTGTTTACGGATTCGAGCTTTCGCGCCCAAGGCGTCGAGCAGATCGGCCCGGGGCGGGCGTCGGCTACGACTAACACGGGCACGCCGCGTCCGACGGGGAAAGACGAAGGTCGCTTCCTCAATACGGGCAACCGCAGCGACATCGGCGCTTTCCGCGTGGTGGGCTTGCGCCAGATCGCGCAGACGGCTCCCTACATGCACGATGGCGCTCTGGCGACACTGGAAGATGTCATCGAGTTCTACGACCGCGGCGGTGGCGACGAAGCCTCCGTTCCCGCTGAGAACATCGATCCCGAGTTAGTCCCGTTGGGTCTGAGTGCCGAAGAGAAGCAAGACCTGTTGGCCTTCATGCACGCTTTGACCGATTCGACGATAGCGATTCACGTGCCAGCGCGAGTGCCCAGCGGGTTGCCGCCGGCTGGCCTTGAATTGGCCGCTGAGGCGGGTCTCGTGATCCCGGTTCCCACGCCGTCGGCTCGACCTGTGGCCGTGCGAGTGTTCAATTTTCCCAACCCTTTCAACGCCTCAACCTCGATTTCAGTGGCGCTGCCAGAGGCGGGCGAAGTAGATGTCGAGGTGTACAATATCTTGGGTCAGACGGTGCGGCAGCTCTTTAGGGGATACCGGCCAGCCGGCGTCTATCAGCTAGCATGGGATGGGCGCGACGAGGGCGGGCGAGCGGCTGCTAGCGGAGTATATCTCGTCTCGGCGCAGATGGGTGGCACGCGCTACCTAGCGCGGATGACCCTCGTGCGCTGAAGTGTACCGGCAGGTTTTTACCTCTGAGGCTCTCGTCGCTATCCTGCTGCTGTGGGGATGCGGACGAGATCCCGATTCCCCAGTCGCCGATCCGCCCTTGCGTCCGCAAGAGCAGTCGGTGCCCATAATCCGCTTTGCCGATGTCACCGCGGCCGCCGGTATCCACTTTAAGCATACCAGCGGGCTTTCAGGGCGGAAGTACGGGGTGGAAGCCCTCGGATCGGGAGCAGCTTTTTTCGATTACAACGGCGACGGGCACATGGATCTCTACGTCGTCAACGGAGCCGACCTGCCCGGTCACATATCGCCCCAGCCGCCTCGCAATGCGCTCTACCGCAACCGAGCAGATGGACGTTTCGTCGAAACGGCAGTAGGCGTTGCCGATACCAGTTACGGCATGGGCTGTAGCGCGGGGGATTACGACAACGATGGAGATACCGATCTCTTTGTCGCCAATTTTGGCCCCAATGTGCTCTACCGCAACGAAGGCGGTCGCTTTACCGACGTCACAGCCGGGGCTATCCCAGACAGCGACCGCAGTTGGTCCACCGGCTCGGCTTTTGTCGATTACGACTTAGACGGCGATCTAGATCTCTACGTCGCCAACTATCTCGACTACCAGTTCGAAACTGATCCCCTCGGAGAAAACGGTCGCCTGAAAAAAGATAGGCGTCACTACGCCCCCACTGAATATCCCGGTCGGCGCGATTTTCTCTATCGCAATGAGACCGCTGGTCGCTTCGTCGATGTCACCGAGGAAGCGGGACTGCTCAGCCTCGAGGGGCGCGAACTAGGGGTCGTCTTTTTCGATTGGGATGGCGATGGCGATCCAGACCTATTCCAAGCCAACGACGCCACGCCCAACTTCCTCTACCGCAACGAAGGGGACGGCTCTTTCAGCGAAATCGGCTTGGCGGCTGGCGCAGCCTACAACGAAGTGGGCAAACCCGAAGGGGGCATGGGCACCGACATTGCCGATACGGACGGCAACGGCCACCTAGAGATCGTGGTGACCAATTTTCAGTGGGAGAGCAATACCCTCTACCAAAGCAAGGGGGATGGCTTGTTGCGCGATCGGTCCACTGCTTCGGGGCTGGGGGCACCTAGCTTCAACCGCTTGGCTTTTGGGGTTAACTTCTTCGATTTCGACCGCGACGGCGACCCGGATATCTACGTGGCTAACGGCCATATCGACGACAATATCGCCGATTTCGATCCCCAGGTTTCGCATGGCCAGCGCGACCAGCTTTTCCTCAACGATGGCCAGGGGCGCTTCGCCGAAATATCCGACCAAGCCGGTCCTTTTTTTCAGCGAGCTATGGTGGGGCGCGGTGCGGCCACAGCCGATTACGACAACGACGGCGACGGCGATCTCTTCGTAGTCAACAGCAACCAGCCCGCTGTGCTGCTGCGCAACGATACGGCGTCGGCAAACCACTGGCTCGCCCTGCGCTTGGTCGGCACCCGCAGCAACCGAGACGGCTTAGGCTCCCGGGTCACTGTGAGGACAGGAGATCGCGAACAAACGCAGCAAACCCGCAGCAGTTTTAGCTATCTATCGCAGAGCGATCCCCGTCTTTTCTTTGGACTGGGCGCATACGACCGGGCCGATCGGATAGACATCGCTTGGCCCTCGGGCATTCGCCAGCAATTAAAAGACGTGGAGGCCGACCGGATACTGGATATTTCGGAGCCGATAGAGCCGGTCGCAGATTACACGCCCTACGGGGATAGCATCTATAAAAGACCGCTCCAAGCAGGAGAGCACTCGACACCGTCCGAATTTGAACTGGAGCGGTTCTGGCGGGAAGCCCCACCCGTCTTGATCGACGCCGGCCGCTTTGCCCCGCCCGATGGCGCAGCCCGCGCGGCTGGTGAGGAAGTCGATGCGCTGACTGAATCAGTCGTCAGCAGTCCCCGAGATCCAGACGCTCACTTCCGCTTGGCCGAGACGCTGCGTCGATTGCGGCGCTATGAAGCGGCAGAAGCCCATTACCAAAGAGCCGTTGCTCTCGACTCCTCCCATGTCCAGGCTTATACCGGACTGGGAAAACTCTACGGCGATCAGGGAAATCGGACTAAAGCGCTGGCGGCGCTCCAGCGGGCGCTGGCCCTAGGGAACGAAGCCACCGCCCACTACTACTTGGGCAATCTCTACGCCAGCCAAGGCTCGTACCAACAGGCTATATTTTACTACCAGCAAGCCATCGAGCGTCGGTCCGACTACGAGCAGGCCTATATCAACCTAGCTGGCGTCTATGCTCGCCAAACAGAATACAGCACGGCCATTCAGGTTCTGACGCGGGGCGTTACCGCGTTGTCTGGCAGCGCCGAACTCAAATTCCGCTTGGGGTGGAATTACTTTGTCCAAGGTCGTTATGCGGCGGCCCTGGAGCAGTTTCAACAGGTTGTCCGCTTGGATCCCCAGCGTCACCAAGCCTATGACTTTATTGCTCGGTTATATATGGCCCAGGAGAAGAGGGAAGAGGCCCAGCAACTTTTGCAGCAAGCTCTATCTGCCCATCCCGACGCGAGTACCCTGCTGGCGCGGTTGGGGATTTTGCTGCTCGATGTGGGAAACCCCGGTCAAGCCAGCGAATATCTCGAGCGGGCCATCCGCGAAGACCCAGATAACGCGGAAGCCTATTACAGCTTAGGGCAAGCCTACTTGCGCACCGGTCTAAGTAATAGGGGCCACGCCGTGCTGCACTACTTCGAGCTTTTGCAGAATAACTACCAGGAATTACTGGACTTGAAAACAGCCATCGTACTCAACCCCAACGATGCCGCAGCGTGCTTTGGGCTGGGAAAGGTGTATGGGCGCATCGGTCGCTACGAAGCGGCCCGCCAAGCGTACTTGGCCGTTTTGAAGCTCAATCCCAGCCACATCGACGCCCAGAACAACTTGGGCAATATCTATCTGCGCCAGCAGCGTCCACACCAAGCCATCCAGGTTTTTAGCGCCTTGCTACAGGCTGATTCAAGCTACGTGCGAGCGTACAACAACCTCGGCTATGCCTATCTGGCCATCAACCAGCCTCAGCGAGCTATCCAAACCTATAAAAAAGCAATTGCGATTGACCCCAAATACGCTCAGGCGTACTCCAGTCTAGGCGTACTCTACATGCAACAGGGGAAAATTGCCGCAGCGCAGCAACAACTAGCTATCTATGAGGAATTGACTGGGTCTCCACCGTAATGTGCTCATAACACGAGCAGAATTAGCTTGTTATGCAGTTGGATTTTAATTATTTAAGAATATCGTCCATTTAGCCACCATTATTCAATTCCGCAAGAAGCTCGAAAGGAGGTAGCGGCTCTCACTAGTTTTTCCGTTGTGCGAGTCCCATCCAAGGGCTTGCCTCACCCTTCAAAAGGAGCCTTTTATATGCGACGCTCGCTGTTATTGGTCGCCTTTTTGTTACCTCTCGTTGCGACGTCCTCTTTCGCCCAAGATCCAGTCGAAGTGCCGCTCTATTTTGCCGTGGGCATTCCCGACAACATCCTGCCCACCATCGACGGAGAACGCGATGATTGGGCGTGGGTAGATCCGAGCTTTGAGATAACCAGCACCGATATGTTCATCCTGACTGGTGGAGTAGATGACGCCGACGACCACTTCATAGATATTCTGCTCGGCTGGAACGAAGGGCAGAATAGGGTGTACGGCATGGTCCACGTGGTTGACGACTTTTTGATCGTGGACAAAAATCCCGGTTGTACCTTCCGCGACGACAACTGCGAGATTCACTTCGATCCAGACAACCAAGGCGGCGGTCCCTACTCGGCACCCAACGATCAGGACCTACAGCCGGCCTATCAGATCTGCTTGAGCATGTCCGAGCAGTTCCCCCGGGTCCAGATGTACAATGGAGCGCTGGGTAACTTTGAGCAGGATGCGCTCAATTTCTGGTGGACGCATTCGGGTGATTTCGTCCAGAACACCAATGCCAATATAGGCAACGAGTACTTTTACGAGTTCAGTCTCCTATTCTTCGATCCGCTGTCGATTAGCGGCGGTCCCGACGCCAGCACGGAATGGGTCCTGACGCCTGAGTCAACCATCGGCATGGGCATTTCCCTCGACGATGCCGACGAGGGCCTCAACGCCAACGGCAACGATCCGACCGCCGAGGAGTGCTGCGAGAACGGTTTCTTCTGGCAGGCGTATGTGAGCATGGGCGATCAGTTCGCCAACACCGGCGGCATCCCCGATGTCTTCCTGACGCCGACAGAAGAGGTGGACACTGCGGTTGAAGCTACTTCTTGGGGTCAGGTGAAAGGCCTGATAGGGGAAGGTCTGTAAGCCATTAGGTTGTTTTTCTTTTGTGCCAAGAAGGGAGGGCGGGGAGTACCTGCCCTCCCTTCTTTGGTTGCGATGGGGTGTGAGGAGCAAGGCGAATGCGCGCCCTCTTGACCGGTGTGGTGCTGGTCGCGGCGATAAGTATGATAAGCCCGTGGGCCGTGCTCATCGTCAAAGGCTCGCTCCTGACCGGCAATGCCATCCCCGTCATCGCCGTGCTGTTCTTTTTTGTGCTGACGGCGTTACTCTCGCCCCTGCTCAAATCCCTGAGCCGCCGTCTCGCTTTTACCCGCGCCGACCTGATCCTCATTTACGCCATGATGCTGGTAGCTGGAGCCGTGGTCACTACCGGCTTTACTGGCGGTTTCATGTCCATCATTTCCGGGATCTACTACTACGCCACGCCCGAAAACAATTGGGCCAATCTTTTTATCCCCCACCTCGATCCCTGGGTTACTCCCCAAGACCTCAACGCAGTACACTTGTTTTTCGAAGGATTGCCTCCAGGCGCTTCGATCCCTTGGTCCGCTTGGATCATATCACTGGTGGCGTGGACTTCTTTTATGATAGCCTTTTCGGTGGTTATGTTCTGCCTAGGCATTATGCTGCGCGGCCAATGGATAGACCGGGAGCGACTGGTCTTTCCGCTGACCCAGTTGCCTCTGGCAATGATAGAGGACGCCGAGAGCGCAGAGCAGCGCATCGGCCGCTTCTTCAAAAGCCGCTTGCTGTGGCTGGGGATTTTGCTACCTCTATTGCTGCACTCGTGGAATTCCCTCCACAACTACCACGACGCCTTTCAGCCGCTTGCCGTGCGAGGTAGGATCCCCTTGCTCGACGGCCGGATGAGCGTGCCTTTCTTGCTCAATTTCCCCGTACTCGGCCTGTCCTACCTCATGCCGCTGGGCGTTTCCTTCAGTCTGTGGTTTTTCTGTCTGGTGGGGCTGCTCGAACAAAGCGCCTTTGCCCGTATTGGCTTGCAGCTCAGCGGCGGGGATATGTGGACCTCCGGTGGAGCAAGCCCGCCCCTTTCTCTGCAGATGTCGGGCGCTATGTTAGTGCTGGTTTTATTCGTATTGTGGAATGCGCGCCAGCATCTGAGCAGTTTCTGGCGTCAAGCCTTAGGCCGCGAGGAATCGACCCGACGGGAATTGCTCGGCCCGCGCGCGGCAGTGTGCGGTTTCGCAGGGGGGGTACTGTTCATGTCGGCTTGGCTCATAAGCACCGGTCTCGATGTGTATGTAGCTATCCTGTTGGTCGTGGGTGCCTTAGTTGTGTTTATCGGCCTAGCGCGCATAACCTGCGAGGCTGGTCTGCCCAGTATCCAGACGCCGATGGTGCCCCAAGCTTTTATGATCCGTGGCTTTGGTCCCCAAGTGCTGGGCCTGCAAAACATGACCGGCTTGGGGTTGAGCACGGCGTGGTTGGGGGATACGGCGGCCAATATGATGAATTCAGTAATGCACAGTTTGCGCCTAAGCTCCGGCCAAGAGAGGCATTTGCGCCGCCTGCCGTGGGCGCTGCTACTCGCCTTAGTGGTGGCCCTAGCCGTTTCGATCTGGTACACCATGAGCTTGGCCTATACGCACGGCGGCATCAATCTGCACGGCTGGTACTTTCGCGGCGTGGTGCGCTGGCCCTTCAATCACATGGCCTCACTGGCCAATGCGCCCGAGGCGAGTTTTGCACCGAGGCTGACCTTTATTACCCTAGGGGCCGGCGTCATGGGCGTGCTGCTCTACCTGCGCCAGCGCTTTTTGGCTTGGCCTTTGCACCCCATCGGCTTCCCAGTGTCCAATACCCACCCGATCATAACCTTCGGCTGGTTGTCCATCCTGCTGGCTTGGTTGTGCAAGGCGGCGATTCTGCGCTATGGTGGGGTGCGGCTTTATCGGACGATGAGACCATTCTTTTTTGGGCTAGCGCTGGGCGAGTTCTCCGCTTCTGCACTCTGGGTCTTTATCGACGGAGCATTCGGGGTAGAGGGCAATATGATTTTTGTATTTTGAGGGTCTATAAGGGGCACGAAAAGGAAATCTAGATGCGATACTTGCGCTCGCTTAAGTTGCTCTTAGTCGTCGCGATTCTCGGTGCTGTACTATCCTTTTTTGAACGGCAGCGTACGGTCGAGTACGGGCATCTTTTGGAACGCACGCACGCACGGGGGCAGCCGCAGCTCAAGGGCACGTCCTTGCGGGAGTTGGCGCAGGTGCTGCTAGAACTGTATCCAGAGGGAGCCGAAGCCAATCTGCTGATGGGTACGGCCCTAGCCGATGAAGGGCGATTGGAGGAGGCTCGGGTGCATCTGGAGAAGGCGATGGAAGTGGACCGACGCAACTTGCAGCTACTCTTTTTGTACGCGCGGCTTTTGCTGGATATGGGAGAGGATGCGGAAAAAGTGCAAGAGGTGGTGGAAGAATTGAATCGGTACTTTCCTCGGTCGCGGGAGAAGGTGGAGCAGTACTTTGGGGAGGCTTCAAAAGGGAAGATGCGGTTTGGCGAGGATGACCTTTATCGTTGAAGTAGCATCCCCGCCGTGCCTGCTCAAGTCCCTTTGGGTAGGCGGTCCTCGTAGATGTGAATCTGGTCGGCGTACTGATCCTTGAGGTTGACCAGCAACGCATCGAAGCGCTCTTGAGTTAGGTCTTGGAGCAAGTGGGCGCGCACTCGGCCCCAGACCTCGTCCAAGCTCTGCTGGTGACCAGGCACCTTGTTGAGCACTTTGAAGACCGTAAAGCCCTGCGCAGTCTTCACCGGGCCGACGATCTGGCCGACCTCGGCGTCTTTGGCCTCCCAACCTAAATTGCCGTACTTGTCGGGACGCAAGAGCTGGATGCGTCCTTCGGCGCGGCGGATGCGGGTGCTGCGCCGCGAGTAGCGGCGGGCCAACTCACCGAGGTCGCCGCCGCGTTCGATGGCGGCCAACAGCGAGTCCGCCTGTGCGCGGGTATCGACGAGGATTTCGAGGATCGAGATCCGCTCCTCGCGCACGTAGATATCCTTGTGTGCCGCGTAGTACGCGCGAATGTCTTCTTTGGACGGGTTGAGCGTTTCGAGCACTTTGATCTGGCGGATGCGCTCGACTAGGGCTTGGCGGCGCGTAGTTTCAATGCCCTTGGCGACGCGCTCGGCCTCGTGGATACCTATTTCGCGGGCGTGGCGGGGCAACAGAACCTTGAGGGCATAGAGGCGACGGGCGAAGCGGCGCAAGTCGTCCAATTCGCGGATCTCCGCCGGATTGCGCTCGCTGGTCATGGCGGCCATGAAGTTACTCACCGTCCACGGCTCGCTGTCGAGTTCGAGCAGCACGAGCTGGGTCTCCCCCTTTTTGAACGTGGGCATTTGTTCGCCGGCTTCGCTGAGCCGGGCCAAGAGCAACTCGAAGGTCTCGCGCCGTTCCGCGATGTCGGCGCGGTTGGCTAGCCCTTCGAGGAATTCAAAGGTGGCGATGGCGTGTTTCTGCTCCTGCATGGCCTCGATGACGGCAGGAGCCATATCCTCGAAGGGCACTTCGCGCTCGTCGGTGACGACGAAAACCGAGAAGCCGTCTGGCTCCTGCACGGGACCGACGATCTCGCCAGACTTGGCTCCGAATATCTGGCGGCGCAAAACGTAGTTTTTGAAGTCGAGGCGGCTCTTCCAACCGAGGTCGCCGCCTTGCTGGGCGGTGTTGCCGTCGTCGGAGAGTTCGCTCGCCACCACGGCAAAGCTATCGGGGCCGCGCAGTCGGGCGAGTACTTGGTCAATGGCGGCTGGTCCGCTGGCAAGGATGCGACTCAGGCGGCGCTGTTGGCCGATGCGGTGCTGCTCAAAGTACTGGCGGGCATCGTCGCGGCTTATGTCCTCGGCGACAGCGACCACGCCGCGGCGATACATTTCGTCGAGGATGAGTTCCTGTTCCCGCTGCGCGACCTTGCTTTTGACTTGGAAGTCGTTTTCCAAGCCATCTTGGCGGGCGGCCAACAGCAAGACCTCGACCTCGACGAGCCGCTCAAGTGCTTGGCGCTGCAGGTCGCCTTGGGCGTTCTTGGGAAAGAGCCGCGAAGCGGCGCGCTCGATGCGGTCACGCGTGATGGTGACGTCGCCGACGCGGGCGAGGACTTCTGGGTTGGACGGGGGTTCGGGAGAGGTACAGGCGAAGAGTACAGCAGTGAGCAAAAAAAGAAAAAGACGCAGCAAAGAGGCCTCCTAGTGGAAATTTTTATCTATTCCAATAAATATATTAGTGCCGTGTAAATTTGCTAAATGCTAATTAGGTTATTGTAAACAGCAAGCAATTCTGTATCAAAGTGATGATTATTCCACGCAGACTTTCAACGTGCATCGTCGCCTTAGTATGCGGCTGCACTGCGAGCGATCCGCCGCCCGTGCCCGTCGTGCACTTTGTCGATGCGACTGTGGATGCGGGGATCGATTTTGTGCATACCAGCGGTCGATCCGGGCGCAAATACGGAGTGGAGACGATTGGCTCTGGAGCGGCGTTTTTCGATTACAACCGCGACGGGTGGATGGATTTGTACGTGGTTAATGGGGCGGATTTGCCTGGGCACGTCTCGGCAGTGCCGCCGCAAAACGCGCTGTATCGCAATGACCGCGGGTACTTTGCCGAGGTCGGCGCAAGCCTCGGGGTGGCGGACGTGGGTTATGGTATGGGCGCATTGTCCGGGGACTACGACAACGACGGGGACGCCGATCTCTTCGTCACCAACTTTGGCCGCAACCGGCTCTATCGCAACGAGGGCGCGGCGATGGATTGGGTCTTTGCGGATGTGACGGTTGCGGTGGGGATCGGGGCGGACGAGCGATGGTCAACCGGCTCGTCGTTTGCCGATTGCGACCTCGATGGCGACTTAGACCTGTACGTGGCGAATTACTTGCACTACGAATTTGAGCGCGGCGAACTGAGCGTGGGCGGGACGCTGCGCTGGCCACGGCGACACTTGGCCCCCACCGAATACCCAGGGGAGCGAAACGCGCTCTGGCGCAACGACGGCGGGCGCTTTGTGGATGTGACAGTAGAGGCCGGACTACTCACGGACGAAGGCCGCGAACTGGGCGCGGTGTTTTTCGATTACGACCTCGACGGCGACCCAGATTTGTTTCAGGGTAACGACGCCACGCCAAATTTTCTCTGGCGCAACGATGGCGGCCGCTTTGCCGAAGTGGGGCTGGTGGCTGGCGTGGCGTACAACATCGGCGGCAAGCCCGAAGGAACGATGGGCGTGGATGTGGCCGACGGCGATGGCGATGGCTATCTCGACTTGGCGATGACCAATTTCCAGTGGGAGAGCAACACGCTGTACCGCAACGCGGGCGACGGGATGTTTGCCGACGAATCGCTGGCCGCGGGTATAGCGGCCAACAGCTTGGACAAGCTGGCTTTTGGCATCAACTTCCTCGACGCTGACAACGACGGCGATCCCGATCTGTACGTGGCCAATGGCCACATCGACGAAGATATCGACCGGTTTGACCCACAGGCCACGTACGGCCAGAGCGATCAGTTCTATCTCAACGATGGCCAAGGTCGCTTGGCCGACGCGAGTGCGACTTCCGGCGTGGCCGCGCCGACGCGGGATTTGGTCGGGCGCGGCTCGGCCGTGGCCGATTACGACAACGATGGCGACCTAGACATTTTCTTGCTCAACACTGGACAACGCGCCCTGCTTTGGCGCAACGATAGCCAAGGGGGCCACTACTTGGCGCTGGTGCTAGAGGGACGGGCGAGCAATCGCGATGGCTATGGCGCTCGCGTGGTGGTGCGCGTGGATGGCCGGACGCTGGTGGCGGAAAAGCGCAGTGCGGCGAGCTACTTGTCGCAAAACGATGCGCGGATGTTTTTTGGGTTAGGATCGAGCGAGGAGGCTGAACAAGTGGAGATCGCGTGGCCTTCGGGCATTCGCCAAGTTTTGACGGGTGTGCTCGCCGGCCAGGTGCTGCGGGTTGTCGAGCCGGATGCGAGTGCGCCACAAGAAGCGGCTGATGCAGCTATCGCGCAGGCTGCGCCCCAAGGCCGCAATGCCGAGGACTTGGAGCAATTCTGGCGGCAAGCGCCCTTAGTCCTGCCGGAAAAGACGCGTGCACCTCTGTCGCCCGCAGCTCCGCTGTCCGAGTTGCGCGCCGCGGCTCGCGTCCAGCCGGAATCAGCCGATGTCCACATTGAATTAGCTGCCGCGCTTGCGCGCGAGCGTGCGTACGACGAGGCGGAGGCGGCTTATCGCCGCGCCTTACAACTCGACGCGAGTGCGGCCCAAGCCTACGTGGGTTTGGGGAAGCTCTACGCCGACCGAGGGGCGCTAGGACAAGCGGTCGCCGCGCTGAGACAAGCGATTGCGCTCGACAGCACCTTGGCTGAGCCGCACTACGTGCTGGGCAACATCCACCTTAGCCAACAGCGTTTGGCCGCGGCCGTGCCGCTCTACGAGCGCGCCATCGCGCTGTCTCCGCGCTATCTCCAAGCCTATTTCAACTTGGCCGGCTTGCACGCGCGGCAGACTGATTACGGCCCGGCCATAGATGTTTTGCGCCGGGGTCTCGCGGCTCTGCCCGAGGAAGTAGAACTCATGCTGCAATTGGCGCGGATATACTTTGCCCAAGCGCAATACGAAGACGCGCTAGCGCAACTGGCCAGTGTGGTACAAGCGCAGCCCGTGCGCGCGGAAGCACACGAACTGACGGCCCAGATCTGGATGGTGCGCGAGGATGTGGATGCCGCCCGCGCTGCTTTGCGGCAGGGATTGGAGCACGTCCCGAACAGCGCCGCGCTCTTGGGGCGGCTGGGTATCCTGCTCTTGCAGGAGGGGGCGGACGCCGAGGCCATATCCCTTTTGCAGCGGGCCTTAGCAGCGGACCCGGACCGCGCGGAAGTGTACTATCACTTGGGCCAAGCATTGTTGCGGCGCGGTGAAGCCGTGCGCGGCCGCAAGCTGCTCGACTATTTCCACTCCTTGCAGCAAGAGCATCAAAAGTTGCTGGCCCACAAGACGGCTGTGGTGCTCAACCCCAATGATGCGGACGCGTATTACAAATTGGGTGCGGTCTATGCGCGGATTGGCCGCTACGAGGCCGCCAGCCAAGCGTACCAAGCGGCCTTGGCCGTGGCACCGGGTCATCTCGACGCCCGCAACAACTTGGGCAACATCTACCTCCGCCGCCGCGCATTGGGGCTGGCCATTGCTGCGTACCAAGAGGTGTTGCGCCGCGATTCCCAGTACGCCCGCGCCCACTACAACTTGGGCAACGCGTACCTGTTGGCTGGTGAGGAGGCGCGCGCCATGGCGGCGTTTGCTAAAGCTGTCGAATCCGACCCCGAACATCGCAAGGCGCAGCAGATGCTCGCCAAGCTACGTCAGCGCGAGGCCCAAGGTGAGCGCTGAGCGGCGGCTGCAGCTCGGCGTGGGGTTGGTGGCCGCGGCCGTCATCGGCTATGAAATCGGCCTCGTCCGGCTGTTCTCTTTTTTGCAACACTATCACTACACGTTTCTCGTGGTCTCGGGGGCGGTCTGTGGCTTGGGCTTGGGAGCCGCGTTGAGTGCAGTACTGCACGTGCGGGAAGAGCGACTGCACGGTCACTTGGGCTATTGGGCGGTCGGCTGCGGCGTCAGCATGGGCTGGTGCGCGTATGTCTTAGCCGAATTCCCCCGTATGCCGCTACCGCTGCTAGTCGCCCTCGCCGGTCTTCCCTTCATCGCCGCTGGCGCATTTCTCGCCCTTGCCTTTCGGGCGCGTTACCAACAAAGCCAAGTTCTCTACTTTTGGGACTTGGTCGGCGCGGCGCTGGGCATCCTCTACGTCGTGCCGGCACTCGAATGGCTGGGTGGCGTCGGTGCCCTATTGGGTGCGAGCGTCTTCGCTATGGCCGCCGCGGCTTTCTTTTTGCATCGCTGGGTGTGGGCCTGCCCAATTGTTTTAGCGACTGGGCTCGTCGTCTACAGCACCCAACAAAGCGAACTTATCGATCTCAGTGCTCTGACTGAGGCCGCCGACAAGCCCATGTTCCGCGCCTTGGGTGCGGAACGCCATCGTGGGGAAGTGAAGGCTACGAGCTGGAGCGCGTACGCGCGCACCGACTTGGTCGATCGCACGGGCGACACGGGCCTGAACTTGTACGTAGATGGTGGAGCTGGCTCGTACATGTTCCGCTTTCCCGGGGATTACCGGCGGCTGTTTTTCGTGCGCCGCGAGGCTGCGTTCTTTCCCTATTACTTTTCGCGCCGCGAGCACGCCCTAATCATCGGACCGGGCGGTGGTGCCGATGTGCTCTACGCGCTGATGACCGGCTGGCGGCATATCGAAGCCGTAGAGATCAATCCGGAGATCGCCGCGCTGGTCCGCTCATACGGAGAGTACAACGGCCATTTATACGACTTGGAGGGAGTGGAACTGCACATCGGCGATGGCCGCAACTATTTGGAGCGTTCCCGCACGCGCTACGATCTAATTGCTCTACCCTTGGTGTATGCCGAGGCAGCCGATTTGGTGGGGTACGCACTTTCCGAGAATTACCTGTTTACTCGCGAGGCATTTGCCGCTTATCTCGATCATCTCACTGAGGGCGGTCGGTTGGCTCTCGTAGTTCACAATCACGCGCTGATGTTGCGCGTGGTTGCCACTTTAGGTGCCTTGTGGGAAGAGCGCGGCCACGAGCCGAGCGCGATCCTCGACCATCTCGTCGTCATCAATGGTGCTCGCGGCGACCCAATGCGGCGAGAGGCGCACCGTCCCTTGTTGCTGGTGCAACAGCAGCCCTATACAGCCGAGCAATTGGCGCGCCTACACGCGGTCATGGAGGAGTTGGGTTTAGACGCGTACTTTTCACCCGGAAGGCGCGAGCAGCCTGCGCTGGCAGCGTTGCGCGGGGTTACATTGGCGGACTTTGTCACCGCATCCGCACTCGACATTTCGCCGACGACTGACGACCGGCCCTTCTTTTACGACGCTACTCGCGGGCTGGATTCCAAGCTGACTTGGCTGTTGGGCGGTGCGTTGTTGGCATGTGTGCTGGTGATATTGGTACCGCTTGGTGCGCCGAGTATGCGCCAACGGAGCGCGTCTGGGCTACCGCCGCTGCTGTGGGCGTTGTTTGCCGCCGGATTGGGCACAGGCTTTATGATGGTCGAGATTCATCTCTTGCAGCGCTTTGGCCTGTTTCTCGGCTATCCGACCTTGACGCTGGCAGTCGCGCTCTTTGGGCTGTTGCTGGGAACGGGCGCCGGGAGCCTCGCGGGCGGATGGTGCCGTCCGCTCGCACATCCACGGGGGTTGGGGTTGGTCTGTGTGGGCGTCGGCCTCGTCTGCTATCTCTACGGGTTCTTGCTCGATGGCGCGCTCGCGGAGGCGTTGGCATGGCCGCTGGCTGCGCGCGTTGGGTTGACGTTGGCTCTCGTCGCGCCGCTCGGCATGTTGCTGGGGACCTGTTTCCCGGCCTGTCTGCGCTTGGGTGGTTCACAACGTGCCGGAATCATCCCTTGGCTGTGGGCCGTCAATGGTTTCTTCTCAGTGCTCGGGTCGGTCGGGGCCGTGGCTTTGGGTATGGAGTGGGGGGCGAGTTCATCGCTGGCGGTCGGCGCGGTCGCGTATGTGGCAGTGGGTACGGCGCTCTTTTTAGGTAGCCGCCGGACTTCTTCGGACGTGGAGGTAGTCCGTCCGTCCGGCGCGGGCCGCTGGGCAGTGGGTGCTTTACTCTTGGTTGCGCTGCTGTGGTATGCGGCCTTTAGCTTTATCGGCGCGCGCTATTGGGGCGCGGCCCCTTCGGCTGCTCATCCACGCCCGCCGGTTGCAGCCGAGGTGTGGCCAGCGGCGCTTAGAACCTTTTGATGTAGTAGGCGTATTAAGTGATGTTACGCAGCCCTTAGCTGCTGTAATTCGTCAAAGGCGAGTCGAATGGCCTTGAGATAGAGTTTTGATCGGAGGGCAAACGGATTCATCCGCTGCTTGATGCGCAGCCACTCTTAGAGGCTGTCTGAAAACCCATGATGTAGGTCGAATTTGAAACGGCGTACTCATCGAGCCATATTCAGGTTTCGCGACAAAATCTGAACAGAAAGGCTTGTATGATGAGTACGCCTGGTATGCAATATGCGACCGATCTAACCGATGGACAATGGCAGCGGATCGAACCGTTGCTGCCGGTGCCGCGCAGGCGGCCAGGCGGTCCGGGTCGGCCGCCGCGGGATCGCCGCCCAATCGTCAACGGCCTTTTGTATTTAAACAAGACGGGGGGTCCTTGGGCGTTGTTGCCGGGTTGTTTTGGGCCGTGGAAAACGGGGTATGATTCCTTTCATCGCTGGAGTCGGCAAGGGGTCTGGCCCTAGGTATTGGATCGGCTGACCCAGCAGGAACGTCGACGGAACGGACGGGCAGCCACGCCGTCGGCTGGCATCGTCGACAGTCAGACGATCAAGACGGCAACCCATGGTAAAACAACCGGTTATGATGCCGGCAAAAAGATCAAAGGCCGCAAGCGTCATCTGTTGGTGGATACGTCGGGTTTGCTTCGTCAGGTGGTGGTCACCGCCGCCGATGTCGATGATCGAGCGGGTCTCAAGCAGGTGTTGACCCGCTTAAAGGCCGCCGGCGTGGCTCGCTTACGCAAGCTGTGGGCGGATGGCGGCTACCAAGGCGAGGCGATCCGAACGTGGGTGGCCAACCAAAAAAAGACGCACAAAATAGACTTGGAAGTCGTCGCCAAACAAGGCAGTGGATTTACCGTAGTTAAACGACGGTGGGTCGTCGAGCGCACCTTGGCGTGGTTGATGAATTTTCGCCGACATGCGAGAGATTATGAGGTGTTGACCCGCCATAGCGAGGCCTTGATCCAGATTGCCATGATCCACTTGCTACTTAAACGAATCAAATGAAAATTAGAGTTTTCAGACGGCTTCTAAGGAGAACGCCGCATAGATGGCCATAAAGACGTGGTTGCTTTGGGTCCGGACCCGTTTGGTCGGCGACTTGGCCAACGCGGCGTGGGACTTGAGCGTTTTGTGAAAGACTTCGACTTTCCACCGTTTTTGATAGATCATCTCAAGGGCGTCTCCGTGTTGGTCGAGATCACTACAGGCCAGATACAAAATGCCGGTGGAATCGTCTTTGTTTGTAAAGACTCGCCGATGCAGCAAAACCGGAAAAGGCAGTCCTTTGATCCAGGCGGTTACCGGCGTGGGGTCTGACCAGGCTAGTGTATCGATGCGCACGAAGCGGCCGTGGGCTTTGTCTTGGGGGCTCAAGGCGACCGTCCGGTTGGATTTGAGGGCGACGACAACGTGTTTCTTCAGGTCTTGGCGGATAAACAACAGGTTTTCCTTGGCCGAAAACCAACTATCGGCCAACACATAGCGGTAGCGCAAGCGATTCTGTTGGCAGGTGCGTAGCATCTGCCGCAGCAACTGATTTTTGGTTACCTCGCTTTTGCGTTTGACCCGACGCGTTTGGAGATCGCAAAACCGAATCGGTTTACGCACTAATTCATAGGCCACCGGCACACTGACATCACCGGCCTGATAGATGCAATTGAGCAGATTCAAGCCTTTGACAGAGCGGTTCTTACTAGGATCGAAGTGCCAACAGATCAACTCATTTTCATCCGTGTGTGGCTTTTCCTGAATCGTGTCATCGAAAATGAGCACCCCGTCTTCCCGCTCGATGGTGCGCACTACGGTTTTGACTTGATGCCAGAGCTCTTTCGACGTGTACTCGGCTTGGGACAGAAAGCGCGTTACTTGATCGTGGCTGATTTGGCCATCCAACAAAGACGAAAGGCCGGTGGCGGTCGTCGCGCCAAAAGAGCTCAACAGATAATCACTATAGAGGTCTAACAGTTTTTTATCCATGACAAAGAAGATAAACCAATGCCTATCGGCTGCGTAACATCACGTATTAAGTAGAAAGGCCCAATTTCGCCACGTCATTCCGTGCCGACGCTTTTTCCGATTGTTTGGGATCGAAGTCTAACTCATTGCTCAAGATAGGAGCGTCCCTATGAACGCACCCGCCGATTCTTATCCTCTCCGCTTTGACGTCGATTATCCCGACCAGCCCCGCAATCGCCTCACGACTTTTTTCCGGCTTTTTACCGTCATTCCCATCGGGATCGTCTTGGCCTTCATAGACTCCAGTATGTACAGCCTTGGTTATCTCGATTTCCTCTTCAGGTGGGTCTCGTGGGTCCCAGACAATCTCTTCAATTGGGGCCCCGACAACCCCTTCAATTGGGTCTCAGACAACCTCTTCAATTGGGACTCCGATAACTCCTTCAATTGGGTCGGCTTCTTCGGGTGGGTCCAAAACGCAGAAGGCGAATGGGAGTGGAATTCCGGCTTTGGTCTGCTCTTCATCCCGGTCCTGCTCATGCTGCTCTTCCGTCGCAAGTACCCCCGCTGGTGGTTTGACTGGAATCTCGAACTCCTGCGCTTCGCCTTCCGGGTCTCGGCTTACTTCTGGCTACTGCGCGACGAGTACCCCTCTACCGACGAAGAACAGGCCGTCCATCTCGACATCGATTACCCAGATGCCGAGCGAGATCTCAATCGGTGGCTGCCCCTAGTCAAGTGGCTTTTGGTCATTCCCCACTACATCATCCTGATCCCGTTGAGCATTGTAGTTCTTTTCTGCACCATCGTGGCTTGGTTTGCCATCCTCTTTACTGGGCGCTATCCCCGAGACTTATTCAATTTAGCAGTTGGTGTTGATCGCTGGTGGCTGCGCGTTAGCGCCTACGCTTTTATCCTAGTCACTGACCAGTATCCACCCTTCCGGTTATCCGAATAGGACTGCCAGGGCAATCGCACCAAAAATTGAGATTTGTCAGAGGGTTATGTTATATTTTCTGTGTCTTTTTCGATAGCGCTGGTGCGCGGCTTCTCTCCCCTTTTCCTGGAACGTTTCCCCATGGCCTCTTCGGCTGCTTCACTGATTGAACATTTTTCCCAGGTACCCGATCCACGTATCGAGCGCAGCCAAAGGCATCGTCTCATCGATATTGTGATCATTGCCGTGTGTGGCGCGATCTGCGGGGCCGACAACTGGGTGCATATCGCTGAGTTTGGACGATCCAAATACGACTGGCTAAAAACCTTTCTGGCGTTGCCCAACGGCATTCCTTCCCATGACACCTTCGGCCGCGTCTTCGCCCGGATCTCGCCCGCGCATTTCCAGGACTGTTTCAGTGCTTGGATCCAATCACTCCTGCCCAAGCTTGAGGCGGAGATTGTGCCTATTGATGGCAAGACGTTGCGCCACTCTTATGACCGAACCTCGGGTAAAAAAGCCATACATATGGTCAATGCTTGGGCAGTGAAAAACCGACTGGTGTTAGGCCAGTGCCACGGGGAAGGCGGTCTGGACGAGATCACCCTCATTCCCCAACTGCTGCGTGTGCTGGCGCTCAAAGGCTGCATCGTCACCGTCGATGCCATCGGCTGCCACAAAAGCGTGGCCGAACAGGTCATCAACCAGCAAGGCGACTACGTGCTGGCCGTCAAGGCTAATCAGCCCAAGCTGTTGCATCCTCTGCGTCAGGTCTTCGACCGAGCGGAGCCCCAACTGCATCAGGATCTATCGGTCGACACGTTTGAGACCCACGATGAAAATCATGGCCGCATCGAGACCCGCCGGTACTGGACCACCGATCAGGTCGACGATTTTGCCGAGGGGACCGCCTGGAAGGGCTTGGCCTTGTTCGGTATGGTCGAAGCCCAGCGACAGGTAGGCGATCAAGTCTCCGTGGAACGACGCTACTATATCTCCAGCTTGGACAACGATGCCCAGCGGTTTGGTGAAGCGGTGCGCAGGCATTGGAGCATTGAAAATTCCTTGCACTGGATACTGGATGTGGTCTTCCGCGAAGATGACTCACGGATACGCACCGGCCATGCCCCGGAAAATATGGCCCTCCTGCGACAGATTGCCGTGAGTCTGCTCCAGCAAGAGAAGACGGCCAAGGTCGGCGTCCAGACCAAACGGCTCAAGGCCGGATGGGATCACACCTATTTGGCTAAAGTATTGGCCGCTGGGCACTTTTGATGCGATTGCCCTGAGACCCCAAACCGTATATAATTTTCAAACGGATACACTACCGAGTCGTTCTACTCTCTTGAACGAAGACAACGGCCCGGCCCCTTCGGGGGCCTTCATCCACACTTATTCTAGAAGGAGAGGCAGAGCATGCGGCCCTCGATTTTGTTCATCCTAATTTCTCTTGCTATAGCAAGTTGCTCCGACAAACAGTCTTCACCCGTAGCACCAGCCGGTAAAACGACCGGAGATTTACCCGGCTTATTGGGTTCATTTGAACCGGATAGAACAAATACGCAAGAAGAGAACCCTTCTGAAAGTTCGGAAATTGAGGAAGAAACACAAGTAGAGTCTCCCGAACAACCGAAGTTATTTGAGATCGAGCTGCTCTTTGCTGATAATGTTCCTGAACGAGATCGAGAATTGTTCCGTGAAGCTGTGCGAGAATGGGAGCGAGTTATTTTACAAGGGAAAAGAGATGTCGTACTTCCTTATGATTTCTTAAACGTAACTCCTGCCGTACATGAAGGACGCATGATAGATGATCTGCTTGTGCTGGTTAAAACTAGGGTGCCGCCGTCATCTGGTGTGCCTCGGTTTGGCTTTGAAGCCTTTGCTCGGGTGCATTATACGCGTCCTAGTGGCTATCCAGCGTTAGGACAAATCACCTATAGTGAAGATGCGAGAGATATTATAGCCAGAAATCGCGTAGATCGGGTTTCTGACTTTAACAGGAATAAAGAGGCTAATAGCTGGCCTGAACACATCGAATATATGACCGAAGATGAATTTGTAGATCAGATCATGTACGTCATGGCTCTGCATGAAATAGGCCATCTTTTAGGTATAGGTACGACTCCAGAATGGTTTAATCTGATTAAACCTAGTGCTCATTTTGATCCACCTCAGCCTCCTAAGATATATGGCAATGGTCAAGAAGAATTCGACTTCTTCTTTGCTGGCGAGTATGGCAATAGGGGCTTTATGCAAATACACGACTCTCTTACTAAATATTACGGCGAATATGCCGACAACTATTTATACGGCGGTACGGCCATTCCTATGGATGATGAAAAACACCATTGGCAGGGCCTCTCCGAAACCTATCTAGATATTATGGGGTCTACGCGCGTAATTCAGAACAATGGCATTGCAAAACGCTATATATCTGCTCTGACCTTGGGCGCGTTGACCGATTTAGGATATGATGTCGATAGAAGGACTGCTATATATAAAGCAGATTGGTACTGGCCTGATATGATTACTGTAGGCCACGCCGGGAAACCTGTCGCAAGCCCCCTGTTCACTTGTCTGGTAGGTATGTAGAGGGTCGCACTCGAAGTAGCCGGAGGAACAGACCTCAAACGGGAGCACTACGTCTCTGTGCATGATTGCCGATAAGCTCACCTATCAGGCAATCGCATTATAACTGTCCATGTGCCAACAGGTTAGCCAGATATTTGTTATCCCAGCCGGCCTTGAGCCGTTTGGTTTGAATGCCGGCTTTGGTTGTTTTGTCTTGCTGGAGTAGATTGAGTGCGATGTGGCGTAAGACCGCCATATTTTCCGGTCCATGTCCGCGGCGTATGCGGCATTGATCTTCGTTGAAGACGACATCTAAGACCCAGTGTAATGAATTCTCAATAGCCCAATGCCCACGCACGGCCTGCCCCAACCGTTGGGCGTTGTTGTCCAGCGTGGAGATATAGTAGCGTCGTTCAACCGAAACGCTATCGCCGCTTTGTCGGATGGCTTCGACCATACCGAACAGACGTAAGCCCGGCCACAGGGCATGATCGGCAAAGGGCTCAATCTGGTCGGTGGTCCAATAGTGCCGCGTTTCGCACCGCCCGTGGTTTTGGTCTTGAGTACCCCAATAATCTACGGTGGGATCGGCGTGGAGTTGCTCATCGGAGCGGTCAAAAAGCTGTTGGAGATAGGCGTGGAGTTTGGGTTGATTGGCCTTGACGGCCAGCACGTAGTCGGCGTCTTGTTCGACGACCTGCTCGGCGGTGCTTTTATGACACCCCAACGCATCGGTGGTGACCAGACAGCCCTTGAGGTCTAACAGGCGTAATAATTCGGGGATGATCGCAATTTCTTCCAAGGCTTCTTCACAATGAAACTGCCCCAAGACCAGCCGATTGTTGACCGCCCACGCATGCACCATGTGAAGGGCGGCTTGCCCCGAGCCGGTATCGTAGGAACGACGCAGCGTTTTGCCATCCAGCGGCACCAACTCGCCTTCGTCGGCCAATCGGGGCGTCAGCGATTGCACCCAAGCGGTAAAACAGTCTTGGAAATACCAAGGCGAAATACGGGCAAATACGCGCCCGAAGGTATCATGCGAGGGAATGCCATTAGGCAGGGCCAAGAACGTCTTAAGCCAGTCGGCTTTCGCCCGGCCAAATTCGGCAATCGCCCCCCAGTTATCGGCTCCGCAGATCGCACCGCACACCGCAATCATGAGAATATCAATCAAGCGATGCGCTCGACAACGCGCAATACGGGGGTCGGGGATGTCGGCCAAATAATCCAGCAACCCCGAAGAGGAGGAGGGCATGAAGAAACACTCCAAGCAAGAGGGACAGGGGAGAACATGAACCTAAGCTCCATACAACGGACAAAAGCAACATAACCCCATGGTAAAAAGCAACTTATAATGCGATTGCCCTGATAGGACTGCTTATGCCTGCCTTTTCCAGCTTGCGCCTCGCTGCCTCACCATCCACTCGGGATGCTTGGGAAGCCCAGCGTCCTGCTCTCTTGGAGACCATGCAGCAGATCATGGGGCCTCTGCCCGGACCGGAAAAACGCGGGCCGCTCGATGTCCAAGTCGATGAGGAAGTGGACTGCGGCTCTTATACTCGTCGTCTCATTACCTACGTCTCCGAGCCGGACTGTCGGGTGCCGGCTTATTTGCTGATTCCACACGCCGCTTTAGAATCTCCGGCTCCGGCCGTACTTTGTCCCCATCCCACGGACGATCGCATCGGTCACAAGGTGGTCGTCGGTTTGGGCGGTCGGGCCAACCGCGCTTATGCTGGCGAATTGGCTCAAGCAGGCTTTGTCACGCTAGCTCCGGCCTACCCACTGCTGGCCGACTACCGTCCCGACTGGCGTGCCCTCGGATACCAGTCGGGGACTATGAAGGCGATATGGGACAATATGCGTGGCCTCGATTTGCTGGCCGAACTGCCCTTTGTCGCGGGGTCGTCTTTCGCCTCCATCGGCCACTCGCTGGGCGGGCACAATTCGATCTATACCGCAGTTTTCGACTCGCGACTCGCTGTTATCGTCTCCAGTTGCGGCCTCGATTCCTATCAAGATTATATGGACGGTGATATCACGGGCTGGACTAGCGATCGCTACATGCCGTGCTTAAAGGACTATGTTCTGACGGACCTTCCCTTTGACTTCCACGATATGATTGCCGCGTTAGCGCCGCGCCCTTGCTTCATCTCCGCGCCTTTGGGCGACTCCAACTTCCGCTGGCGCAGCGTCGATTCAGTGGTCGAAACTGCCCGAGCGGTGTACGATCTGTACGGTGCTGGTGAGGCGCTCCAAGTGGTACATCCCGATTGCGACCACGACTTTCCCGACGCCATCCGAGAACGGGCTTACCAGATTATCGCCGAGGCTCTGATCACCGACGACTGACGGTTGTTGTGAGAGATTCTTAGGGCCTGTTGACTCCTAGTTCGGATGGCAACCATAGACTTGGTTTGCTATTGAACGAAGATGCGATAGTTTTTGTGCGATGTTTGCCGCGTCAGGATATTTATCGATACTTCCCATAGCTAGAGTGCGATCTCTACTTAAAAAATGCTCAATTTCTTTCTGCTGCTACTGCTCCTATCCGTCCCTCTCTACGCCAACCCTCGCTTCCACGACGCCACCCAAGAAGCGGGCATCGGCTTCGTCCACGTCAACGGGGCCAACGGTAAGAAATTCGTCATTGAAACGGTCGGTCCGGGCGGCGGCTTTTTCGATTACGACGGCGACGGTCGCCTCGACATTTATCTGATCAACGGGGCCGCTGTGCCGGGGACCGAATACGATCCTGCGCCGCAAAACGCGCTCTACCACAATCGCGGCGACGGAACCTTTGCCGATATAACGGCGCACGCAGGTGTCGGCGACACAGGTTACGGCATGGGCTGCGCGGTCGGCGACATTGACAACGACGGCGACCTCGATCTATACGTGACCAACTTCGGCGCGAATGTGCTGTATCGGAACGAGGGCGACGGAACGTTTGTGGATGTGACGGGTGCGGCCCAAGTCGGCGACGAAGGCTGGGGGGCGAGTGCTGCGTTTGCCGACATCGACCGCGACGGCTCCGTCGATTTGTACGTGGGTAACTACCACAACTTCTCCTATACCAATCATCGCGTCTGCGCCGAGGGCGGCAGCGGCTTGCAACTCTACTGCGGCCCGGAGGCCTTTGACGGGGTGACCGACGTACTGTATCGGAATAAGGGCGATGGCACCTTTGCCGACATCACGACCGCAGCCGGGCTGGGCAGCGCCGAGGGCAAGGAGCTAGGCGTGGTCTTCGGCGATGTGGATCTCGACGGCGATCCAGACCTGTATTTGGCCAACGACAAGACCTTGAACTTCTTGTACCTCAACGACGGCACTGGCCACTTTGCGGACGAAGCGCTGCTGGCCGGAGTTGCGTACAACGAGGACGGCGATGTCGAAGCGGGCATGGGCGTTGACATGGGCGACTACGACAACGACGGCGATCCCGACCTCTTCGTCACCAACTTTCAGTGGGAGACGAATACGCTATACAAGAACCTCGGCGACGGCACCTTTGTCGATGAGACCTTCTTGGCCGGGTTGGGCAAGGGTAGTATTGCCTACTTATCATGGGGCACGCGTTTTTTCGATGTGGACAACGACGGCGACCGCGATCTTTTTATTGCCAATGGCCACTTGGAAAGCGACGTCGAGCAATACGAGAACGCGACTTTCCCGCAGCGCAATCAGCTCTTTCTCAACGTTGGCGACGGCCGCTTTGAGGAATACGTAGAGGACGGCGGTGCCTTGTCGTTGAAACGGGTCAGCCGCGGCGCGGCCTTTGGCGACTACGACGACGATGGCGATATCGACGTGCTGGTGGCCAATGTCGTTGCCCAGCCGACCTTGATGCGCAATGACGGCGCGAGCGGCCACTGGGTGCGCCTGCGGCTGGAGGGCCGCGACAGCAATCGCGCTGGCATCGGCACCCGCGTCGAAGTCACAAGCGGTGGACAGGTGCAGACCGATGAAGTGCGCTCGGGTGCCAGCTATCTCTCGCAGAGCGATGTGCAACTGCACTTCGGGCTAGGAGCGGCCACGAGTATCGAGCGCGTGGTCGTCTATTGGCCGAGTGGCCGGGTCGAGGAATACGCGGATTTGGGCGTCAACCAAGAGCATCTGCTCGTCGAAGGAGCGGCGCGATGAGGGTGCTTTTAGTCTGCCTTGCGCTATACGCCTGCGCGGAGGAAGAGACCAAAGAAAAAGTGCGTCCCGGTGCGGCCATGGATGCCGAAGTGCTCTTCACGCGCGGCACTGCGCTCGCCTCCGAGGGCCGCCATACCGAGGCTATTGACGCTTATCAGCAGGCCGCTGCGTTAGCACCTAGGTCTGCCAAAATCCACTACAACCTCGGCAATGCCTACGTGCGCCAGCTCGATTACCCCAGCGCGATGACAGCCTATCAGCGTGTATTGGCGCTGGATTCGATGCACGTGTCGGCGCGGCACAATCTCGCGGCTATGTACGTCAAACAGCTCAATTACGCTCAAGCTATTGACGAACACCGCCGGGTGCTCGCGTTAGATCCCAGCCATCTGACGACCTACTACGACCTCGGCTACATCTACTTCTTGCGCGGCGAGTACGGCGAGGTGGAGACGCTGCTGCAAGCGGGTCTGGACCGCGACTCGACCAATGCTTCCTTCTACCGGCTCTTGGGCCGGACGCGCCTGAAGGAACTCGACTTTGAGCGGGCTGCGGCGGTCCTTACGCGCGCGGTCGAGTTGGATAGTACGGACGCGGCTGCGTACGTCGATCTGGCGCAGGTGGAACTCAAGCGGCGCGAGTACGCGGCGGCTGAACGCGCTGCTCGCCGTGCCATTGCGCTCGACTCCTTATCTAAAGAGGCGTACTTCGCGCTGGCCAATGCCCTCAAGCGGCTCGGCCGCCGCGAGGAGAGCACTGAAGTGCTGGCGCAGTTCCGGGCGCTTGACCAACAGCTCGACAAAATCGACGACCAACTGCGGATGCTAGGCAACGCGCCCGACGACCACGAGGCGCGGGCGCAATTGGGCCTGCTGTACACCGAGCAGGGCCGCTTGGCCGAAGCGGCCGAAGCGTATCGGCTGGCTGTGCGCCTCGCACCGGACAGCTTGCGCTACCGCAACAATCTAGGGAATCTGTACCTGCGTTCGGGCCAATTCGCCGAGGCTGTCGCCGAGTATCAAGCCGCGCTGGCTTTGGACCCAGAATACGCCAAGGCGCACTACAATCTGGGACAGGCATACATGCGCTTGCAGCGCTTTGACGAGGCCGTGGCGAGCCTCGTCAAAGCGCGCCGCTTAGCGCCGGAAGATGCGGAGACTCATTACTTTTTGGGGCTGCTGCACGCGCGCGCTGGTGACTACGCCAAGGCCGCCGAGATGCTGACCGTTGCGGTGGCGGCCCGGCCGGACTGGCTCGACGCGCGGCAGAAGTTAGCCGTAGCGTACTTGAAATCGGGAAAGGTAGAAGAGAGCAAGCGAGAGTTGGAGGCGATTCGGCAAATGAAAGAGAGCGGGCAACATGAATAAGCGTTGGCTGGGAACGGCGCTTTGTTCGGTGCTGATCGGCCTAAGCGGCTGCGCTGAGGATGGACCGGCCGTGGCCACTGAAGATGCCGTCTTGGTGGAGGTGGGGCAAACGGCGATTCGGGTGGCGGACTATCGCCAGTTCATCGCGCGGGTGACACCGGAATTACGAGCGGAATATGGGGCTGAGAAACTGTTGGAGGCTATTGTCGAGCAAACGCTGCTCGTGCAGGAAGCCGAGCGACAGGGATTGGGCGGGAGCGCGGAGTTTTTGCAATGGCAGCAGCAGACGCAGGCGCGGCTGGTGCAGCAGGCTTTGTACAAGCACGCCGGGATCGTCCAACCCGAGGTCGCCGAGGAGGAGTTGCGGGCCTATTTCCAGCGCAGCCCGTACAACCGCCGCGTGCGCTTTAGCCTGCTGATGGTACGCGACCAAGAGCAGCTACCGGAGATTTTGGCCGCGCTCGCCGAGGGCACGGACTTTGAAGAGCTATCGATGCAGCACTCGCAGGACTCGCGGATTCTAGAGCGTCAGGCCGACATGGGCTATCACCGCTGGGGCGATACCATGGCCTCGCACGCCGCCCTGACTGAAAGGGCCTTTTCCATGCAGGTCGGCGCGATTTCCGAGCCGATGCAGGTGGCCGACGGATACTTTCTCATTAAGCTCACGGACACGCACCCGGTCAGCTTCGAGCAGGAGCAGGAGACCATTCAGCGCTTGGTGCTGCGGGAAAAGCTCGGGCGGCAACTTTTGGCTTATTACGACACCCTGCATGTGCGCTATAATGTGCGCTACGAGCCGGACGGACTGGCGGCAGATCAGTCGCCGGAGGCGGTTGTGGCCGCGTACGACGGTGGGGTGCTAACGGTCACTCAGGCCCGCGAACTGCTAAAGGGCCAAGGTGCAGGCGAAAAGGTGCTGCGGCGCGAGGTCGGGCGGCGCGTGTTGGTCCCGCTCGAAACCGCGCGGCTCGCGCTCACCGACAACCCGGATCTGCAGCGCGAGTTGGAGCGATTGCGGCAGATGCAGCTTGCGCGGCGCTTGCAGGACGCGCTGCAAGCGCAGGTGCCTCCACCCAATCCCAACGGCCTGAGCCTGTTTTACGAGGAGCACAAGCTCCGCTACACCGCGCCGGCCGAGGTGGAGGTGCGCCGGCTCCTCGCCCGCGACGAGGCCGAGGGCACCGCCATTGTCGAGCGGATGCGCGCCGCCCGCGATACGACCGAGCTAGTCGATCGGTTCGTCAGCGTGATTTACGGCAGCGGCGCACTGGAGGGCGACAATCCGGTCAGCCGCGCCCTGCGCGCCGACGAGGGCACCTTTCACGGTCCCTTTGCCACAGATAATGGTTATATTGTCCTACAAGTATTGCGCCGCCGCCCGGACCGACTGCCGCCGCTGGACGAGATTCGCGAGCAGGTCGAGGCGGATTGGGCGGCAGCGCAACTCCAAGCTGCGGTCAAGGAGCTGGCCGCGTCTCTGCGCCAGCGCCGCGCCAACGAAATCCGCTTCAGCCCAGACGCTGTGGCACTAGCCCTATTGGCCTCTTCCCATGGCGAATAATTCCATCGTCCTGCAACCTGCCTATATCGTCGATCGCCGGCAGGACTATATCTGGTTTGTGAGTCTGCCCTTTGCCGCGGTCTGCTTTGCGCTCGTGTCCGGACACTACCTGCCGGGGGCGGCGCTAGCGGCCATTGCCTTGTGGGTGACGATTCCGCACCACTTCGTTACTTGGCTGCGCGTCTATGGCTCGCCGGCGGAATTTGCCCGCTTCAAGGAGCGGTTCATTCTCGGGCCGATAGTGTTGGTCGCCTTTGCCTACGGCCTGATCCAGTGGGCGCCGTTGAGCTTGGTGTTGATCGTGACCTTGTGGGATCACCAGCACAGCTTGATGCAGCAGTACGGCTTTGCGCGCGTGTACGACTTCAAAGCCAAGGCCGGCACGCCCGCCACTGCTAAGTTCGACTTGGCCTTCAATTGGATCTTCTTTGGCAACATGCTCGTGGTGTCGCCGCTGTTTTCCACGGTCTGGGTGCGCATGTTGCACGAGTGGCACCTGCCCATCAGCGCGGAAGCGGTGGCGACGGTACACCTCGTCTCGTGGACCGTTGCCATTGCCTACGGTCTGATCTACGTGGGGCACATCGCCTATTGCGCTTGGCGCGGCTACGCGCTCAACCCCCTCAAATACGCCTTTTTGCTGTCGAGCTATTTCCTGTGGTACTTCACCAGTTTTACCACGGCCTATCTGCTCGTCTTTGCGGTGGCGCACCGGATCATGCACGGAATCCAGTACATCGTCATGGTGTATTTCTACAACCGCCACAAGGTCGATCGCACGGGCGGCGACTCGGCCCTCCTGCGCTACGTGGCGGGCAAGGGGGGCGTCAAGTTCTTTCTCCTGCTGTGCGCGGCCTATGCCGTCGTCTTTCACGCGCTGAGTGAGGGCTTGGTGCGCGACTTTGGCTTTGGCCTAGTCGGCTTCAATACCAATTTCGACCTGTTCAGCTATTCGCTACTTAGTTCCTTTGCCCTGATCCACTACTACTACGACGCATTTATATGGAAAGTGCGGAAAAAGGATGTGCAGGAAGGGCTGTAGCAGGAGCTCTGTAGTAACTATTGACCACTTATTAGTACTAGGAGATTGAGCTATGCTCGAAGTCGTTCTCGCCGTCGCCGTCGTTGCCGTTGCCGCGGCCATTGTCCACCAAGCCACGGCTGATGCGTGTTACGATCTCTCCGACGGAGAGCGCCATCCGCACAAGTGGGGCTACACGGACACTCGCTTTGAGTTCGACGGGCCGAAGACCGTGCGGGTGACTGGCAGCCGCTATCCACTAGCCGGCTTCACCATGCCGCACTTCATTCCCTTTGTCGAAGAGATGCTCCAGGTCCCGATTGACCCCGACGAGATGGCTGTCGAAAAAGAGGCCCACGAAGTGCCACCCTCGCGGGCAGACGACAGCTTTGTCGCCGCTTGGCAGGACGAGCTCGGCGCAGAGCGGGTTTCGGTCGACGACGAGGAGCGCCTAATCCACAGCCACGGCCAACTCAGCGTCGATGAGGTCTATCGCCTGCTCTACGTCGATGCCTTAGCGCGAGTGGTCGACCTGGTGCTTTATCCAGAGAGCGAAGACCACGTGCGCGCCATCGTGCGCCTCGCTTCCGAGCACAATGTTTGCCTCGTGCCCTACGGTGGCGGCACCAACGTCAGCGGCGCGCTGGCCCTACCCACCGACGACGATCGCGTCTTCGCCTCGGTCGATATGCGGCGCATGAACCGGATCGTCGATCTCGACGAGGACAACCTCCAAGCCTGCATTGAAGCGGGGATTTCGGGCAAGGAACTGGAGCGGGAACTCGCCGCCCGCGGCTACACCGCCGGCCACGACCCCGACAGCATTGAGCTTTCGACCTTGGGCGGCTGGATCGCTACCAACGCCAGCGGCATGAAAAAAAACCGCTACGGCAATATCGAAGACATCGTCCTCGAAGCGACCTTGGTGACGCCTACTGGTGCGGTGGAGACCCTGCACACCACGCCGCGCAACTCGACCGGCATCCAGCCGCGCGGATTGCTTTTTGGCTCAGAGGGCAACCTCGGCATCATCACCAAGGCCGTGCTCAAGATCCATCCCCAGCCGGAAGTGCGCGAATACGGCTCGCTGGTATTCAAGTCCTTCGCTCAAGGCGTGGAATACTTGCAGGCGCTGCGCCAGACCGGGACCTTGCCGGCGAGTATCCGCTTGGTCAACAACCAAGAATTCCGCTTTGGACAGGCCCTTAAAGCCGCGCCTTCCCCTTTGAAGCACTTGAAGGAAAAGGTGCAGAAGTTCGTCTTATTTAAGCTGTTGGGATTTGACCCGCTAAAAATGGCGGCGTGTACGATCGCCATGGAGGGGACCCGCGCCGAGGTCGCGCATCAGAAGCGGACGATCTTCAAGCTAGCTAAGGCCCATGGTGGCAAGAGCGCTGGTGCCACCAACGGTCGGCGCGGTTACACGCTGACCTTTGGGATTGCCTATATCCGCGACTTTTTGAACCAGTTCGATTTCCTAGGCGAGACCTTCGAGACCTCCGTGCCTTGGACCCGCATCCACGACGTGACGCAGGCCGTACAAGCGGAACTGACCGCGCAGTGTAGCGCGCGCGGCGTCGCCGGGCGGCCCTATCTGTCGTACCGGGTGACGCAGACCTATCACACGGGGGTGTGCATCTACTTTACAATGGGATTTTCCGGACGGGGATTGGAGCATCCCATTGAAGTCTATCACGACATTGAGCACGCGCTGCGGCAGACGATCTTGGACCATGGCGGCTCGCTGTCGCACCACCACGGGATAGGCAAAATCCGGCAGAGCTTCGTCCAACACATCCAGAGCGAAAACAGCATCGAGGCCCTGCGAAAGACCAAAGAAGCGCTGGATCCCCAGAATATTTTCGGCATTCAGAATGGGATTTTTGGCAGTGCGTGCCGAAAGTCTGAGCAATAAGACCGTCGTCATCACCGGTGCTTCTGCGGGCTTGGGCGCGACGCTGGCGCTGGAGTGCGCCCAACAGGGAGCGCGGCTGGTCCTGTTAGCGCGGAATGCCGAGCGGCTGGAGGCCGTCGCTCAAGAGTGCGAGCAGTTGGGGAGCGAGGTGCTGACCGTCGTTGGGGATGTCGCCCTAGCCGAAGATGGCAAGCGGCTGGTGAAGGCCGCGATAGAGCGCTTTGGGGGCCTAGACTACTTGGTCGCCAACGCCGGCGTCAGCATGTGGACTGGATTTGCCGAGGTCGAGGATGTGGCGTTGTTCCGCAAGCTGATGGAAGTGAACTATCTGGGGGCCGTGCACTGCGTACATCCAGCGCTACCGCATCTCAAGAAAAGCAAGGGCCTGTTCGTGGTCATTTCGTCCATCCAGGGGCAGGTGGGGGTGCCGCTGCACACTGGGTACTCGGCGTCCAAACACGCGCTGCAGGGGTTTTGCGATGCCCTGCGGATGGAGGTGGCCGAGAGTGGGGTGGGGGTGATGACAGTGCTCTTACACTGGCTCAAGGGGACGGAGCTGCGGCAACGCGCACTGGGGAAAGACGGGATGGCGTTGGGCGACGCATCGCGCAAGCACCGGGCAGGAGCGGTGAGCTTAGAAAAGGCGGCGCAGGCTATTGTGCGCAGGATGCTGAAGCGGCGGCGGCAGCTCTACGTGCCTAGGCGACTCAGGCTACTGGCGATGGTTCACGCTCTGTGGCCGGCGTTGGCCGAGTGGGTCGTCAAAGGGAAGGTGGCGCGGGAGGAAGAGTAGTCCTCGACGAGACGCTTGCATCACGTTGCCTTTTTTCGACCAGGCTCATCGTTCAATCCCGGCATTGCCTCGTTGATGGATTTGAACAACTGTTCAAAATCCTCGACTAGCTCGTCAGGTAGATCTGCCAAACTCTGTTTTGGCAATTCGGTCATAAGAAGTTTGGCCACGCGCCCCTTGTCGAATGTCCATCCTGCAGAATCCGACTCCATACTACGGCTCTTGAGAGCGGACTCTATGCGCTGAACTAACTGCGGCTGGTTTTTGCCATTTGCTTTTATCTCTTCAGCAGTAAGCGGTTTGCCGTTAAGCTCTTTGTCGTATGCCTTATTGAAAAAGCTCAGATAGAACCAATCAGAGAAAAGGTCCTCCAATGTGATATTCTCTTCGCGTCCAAGAACCTTGCCGAGCAGCAGCACGTGCTTATCCTCCATAATCCAATTCTTGATTAATCCTTCTGCGATCTTCTCTCCTTCCGGATCGGATTCAAGCAGTACAACAACGTTGAGATCTTGCCCTTGGAGCATCGTTGCTACATAGGCCGCCGTTGTTGCGGCTCCCGACGGAGTGATTGTGACTCGCTCGTCTAATGAGGTCCTGTTCTCATCTTGAAGAATCCTCGCCATCGTCGAAAGCAACCAAAAATCTGTCACTCCCTCGACGACGAGGTTGTATGGGCTTGTAAACAGGCCCTCGCTGATCGACAGCCCGAGTGCCGCTTGCAGGGAGAACCGAGCCTGTTCGTCAGCGGCATAGAAATCTGCAGAAACAGTGCTGCCCTTGTCCGTGCTCTCGGTGCAAACCCGAATATTATCGAGCCGTTGCATGTCGATCATAAACGGCATGTGGGTGGTATAAATAAGTTGGTTGTCCTTGGCATAGTCCTTTTAGCCGGAGTAGGAAATCTCGCTGAGCAGAAGCATGAAGGTGGAGTCCTGGTTCGTCTAGGAGGATAATGGAGTTCTTAAATGTTCCTTGGGTTTCGTAGAGAAAAGTGGTATCAAAAGAAAAAAACCACTGGAACCCCTTTGATCGTTCGTCCAGCGAGATAAGCGAGTTTTGAACGTCGTCGCTGACGAAGGCGATTACGTGATAACCATCCGCCGTAAAATTGATCTTGTAATTGCGTTGGGACCAATGGTCTGCCAGCAGGTGGGTGAGCGTGAGAGACGCATCATTCATATCCAACATGCGCTGCTCTCGGTCCTCATCATTCGATCGCTGCAACTCCTCGTCAAAGTCTAGCCCCGCCATTTCGAAGATTATGAGGAATGTCTTGTCTTCGTCGGTAAGCAGGCCGGAGTCTCTTCTCAATTTGATCTGGTCTAGATAGGCACTGCCGTGAAAGGGCTTGTGGTCGTCCATGTAAATGAAAGTCGGGATCCATTCGAAGACCTTACTTTCGATCTGCTTCCGACTTGTGACATCTACATGCTTTGATAACCGGTCCAGAAGATTAACGATATCATGGGCGTAAGCCCTGTCGTGGTCTTTGTCTGGCTGAATGGCGGTGTTAATCTGATTCTTGTACGTTGCAATATTTTCTATAAAAGCGGAAAGGCCAGTGCTTTCGACGAGCCTAATCGCTTCGCGCCTCATCTGGGACACAGCTTGCTTGAGATTCTCAGAGGCGAGATCACCAACGCTTAATTCATCCAACTGGGCAAGGATACCCCCTTTAGTTATCGACTCAATGTAGTCCAAATCACTTGGCAGGAACTTGTACTTATACTCACCTGGAGTTGACCCGGTTTGGAGGGTATTTTATCCCTTGATGCAAAGGAGCCCATTATGCCTAGATCGCGTAGTCCCTATCCAGCCGAGTTTCGCCAGCAGATGGTCGAACTGGTTCGCTCAGGCCACTCGCCGGGTGCCTTGGCCAAAGAGTTCGAGCCTTCTGCCCAGACGATCCACACTTGGGTCAAACAGGCCGCCCTTGATAGCGGCCAACGCCCCGATGGCTTGACCACGACCGAACGCGCGGAAGTCCGGCGCTTACGCCGCCAGATCAAGCAGTTGCGCACCGAGCGCGACATCTTGGCAAAAGCGGCGGCCTGGTTCGCTCGGGAGACCGATTCGATCCCCACGGAGCCTTCGAATTCGTGAAGGCGTATCAGGCCCTCTATCCGGTGACCACGCTGTGCCGTGTGTTGGGTGTCTCCTCCAGCGGCTACTACGCGTGGCGGGGGCGACCGCCCTCGGCCCGTAGCCAAGCCGATGCCCAGCTCCAAGCCCACATTGAGAAGATCCATGCCTGGTCGGATGGCACCTATGGCACCTATGGCACCCCGCGCATCCTGGCGCAACTACACCAGGAAGGCGTGCACGTCGGCGGCAAGCGGGTGGCGCGCCTGGTACGCCAAGCGGGCTTGCAAGGGGTGAGTCGTCGCCCCCAGGCTACCACGACCCGCCAGGCGAAAGACCGGCGTCCAGCCCCTGATTTGGTCAACCGGGACTTTAGCGCCGTTGGTCCCGATCAACTGTGGGTCGCCGATATCACCTATGTGCCCACCTGGGCGGGTTTTATCTACCTAGCCGTCGTCCTAGATGCCTTCAGTCGGCGCATTATCGGCTGGGCCATCAGTGCCCATCTAGGCACTGAATTGGTGCTGGATGCCCTCCATATGGTCCTGGCTCAGCGGCGACCCAAGGACGTCATGCATCATTCCGACCAAGGCAGCCAATACACCTCCATCGCCTTTGGCCAGCGCTGTACCGCCGCTGGGGTACGGCCGTCGATGGGCTCGGCGGGTGATTGCTTTGACAATGCCTTGTGCGAAAGTTTCTTTGCCACCTTAGAGGCTGTCTGAAAACCCATGATGTAGGTCGAATTTGAAACGGCGTACTCATCGAGCCATATTCAGGTTTCGCGACAAAATCTGAACAGAAAGGCTTGTATGATGAGTACGCCTGGTATGCAATATGCGACCGATCTAACCGATGGACAATGGCAGCGGATCGAACCGTTGCTGCCGGTGCCGCGCAGGCGGCCAGGCGGTCCGGGTCGGCCGCCGCGGGATCGCCGCCCAATCGTCAACGGCCTTTTGTATTTAAACAAGACGGGGGGTCCTTGGGCGTTGTTGCCGGGTTGTTTTGGGCCGTGGAAAACGGGGTATGATTCCTTTCATCGCTGGAGTCGGCAAGGGGTCTGGCCCTAGGTATTGGATCGGCTGACCCAGCAGGAACGTCGACGGAACGGACGGGCAGCCACGCCGTCGGCTGGCATCGTCGACAGTCAGACGATCAAGACGGCAACCCATGGTAAAACAACCGGTTATGATGCCGGCAAAAAGATCAAAGGCCGCAAGCGTCATCTGTTGGTGGATACGTCGGGTTTGCTTCGTCAGGTGGTGGTCACCGCCGCCGATGTCGATGATCGAGCGGGTCTCAAGCAGGTGTTGACCCGCTTAAAGGCCGCCGGCGTGGCTCGCTTACGCAAGCTGTGGGCGGATGGCGGCTACCAAGGCGAGGCGATCCGAACGTGGGTGGCCAACCAAAAAAAGACGCACAAAATAGACTTGGAAGTCGTCGCCAAACAAGGCAGTGGATTTACCGTAGTTAAACGACGGTGGGTCGTCGAGCGCACCTTGGCGTGGTTGATGAATTTTCGCCGACATGCGAGAGATTATGAGGTGTTGACCCGCCATAGCGAGGCCTTGATCCAGATTGCCATGATCCACTTGCTACTTAAACGAATCAAATGAAAATTAGAGTTTTCAGACGGCTTCTAAGAGGACAAGGGAAAAGTGTCAACAGACTTTTTATTAACTACTTAGCATAATTTTAAGCGCGGATTCAACTCGTAAGCGCAATTTCGTCATGTTTGGGTTGCACTTCTGTTTCCTTGCATAGGATTTCATGGGGCGTTTGAAATGCCAAGCCCTTTCGCGGCCGATGATTGAGTCGATCCATGATGTGGTGTATCTGTGCCTCCGACAGCGTATCCAAGGGCGAGCCTTTGGGCACATACTGGCGAATCAGCCCATTGGTATTCTCGTTGAGTCCGCGCTCCCAAGCATGATAGGGATGGGCAAAATATACAGCCGCGTCCAACGCTTGGCTGATCGTAGCATGGTGGGCAAACTCCTTGCCGTTATCGGCCGTAATCGTCTGGGTATGTCCCTTATGGGGCGCGAGCAACGCAATGGTGGTCGCCGCCACCTGCTCGGCCTGTTTGGAGGCGACTTTGCCCAGTACGGTATAGCGCGAGCGCCGTTCGACCACCGAGACTAGCGCCCCGGTGTGCGCACGTCCCATCACTAAGTCGATTTCCCAATCGCCGATGCGGCTTTTTGCCTCGACGATGGCCGGGCGCTGGTCAATGCTAACTCGGTCTTTAATCTGCCCTCGGGCATCGGCTTTTCCATAGCGTTTCTTGCGTTTCTTCTGACGGTGACGCAGATGGCGATACAACGTACCGCCCGCTTGGCGATCGGCCTGAATGTGCTGGTAGATGCGCTGCGGACTCAACCGAAGCCCGTCGGTGGCCGCCAGCCGACCCGCAATCTGCTCGGGACTCCACTCTTGACGCAGATCGGCTTCGATACGCTCAATGACCGCCGCCGTCATCTTGGTCGCCTTCGCCTTGGAGCGACGACGCACCAGCGCTTTGTGGTGGGCTTGATGGGGACGATAGCCGCGTTGCCCTTGATTGCGATGCAACTCCCGACAAATCGTCGAGGGCGATACCGACACCGTCGCCGCGATGGACTGCTGATCATGCCCGGCTTTCTTCAGCGCGTACATTTGGTATCTTTGATGCTCGGTCAACTGGTGATACGTTCCCATAAGCGCCTCCGTCGGGAGCTGCGTTTGAAATGGCCAGGGAAAATATACCAGTTGGCCTTTTCTATGCCAGCTACCAAAGCGATTGCACTTACGAGTTGAATTCAAGAAGATTATTGACAGATAAATGCTTGCGAATTCTACGGAGCCAGAAATCAGTCTTTGATGTACATCGTCTAACCCCTTACTTTGAGTGAGTTAGACGACGTACGTCGGGAATACAGTAGTTAGCCGACACTCATTATTTGCTGATGACTCAACATCTTGTTCGGCGCGATGAGATAATTCGCCTAGAAGCAGACGAACTCTAGAAGCGGTTTCATAACCGTCTGAGTGTAATCATCAGACAGGCGACATGGACAAAGGCTTGATACATTTGGATATGATACTCCCATCGCACGACCAGCCGTCGGAAGTTGCCCCACCATGCCAAGGTGCGTTCGACCTTCCATCGTCTCTTGTAGCGGCGCAGGGGGCGTCCGTCTTGGGTGGGCGGTTTCTTCCGGTTTTTTCGATGTGGACAGATCAACTCAATTCCCCGTCGTGCCAGTCGTGCGCGCAGCGGATCGGAATCAGCGGCCTTGTCGTAGATCAACCGCGTTGGATTTTTCCGCGGCCGGCCCCGGCCGGGGCGCGGCACGGCCACCCGTTCCAAGGTCGGCTCGATCAACCCGACTTCGGCCGGGGACGCCGAGTCCAGGTAGTTTCCCAAAGGAAGACCTTGGCCGTCTGCCACCACCATCCACTTGGTACCCTTTCCGCGTTTGGTCGACCCGACACCGGCCCCCCTTTTTTGGCCGGGGCAAAACTGCCGTCGGCAAACGTCTCGGCCCAGTCGAGTTGGCCTTGCTCATCCAGTTGGCCTAACAACGCTCGCCACGCCTTCAGCCAGATGTCTTGCTCTTCCCAACGGCGTAGCCGACGCCAGCACGTACTCGGCGAGGGGTATCGTGCCGGCAGGTCTTTCCACCGCGCACCACTGCGTAACACCCACAAAATACCCTCAAACACCGGACGGTTGGCAATGGGTTTGGGACCGCCTTTGGGCGACGCTTTCGGTGCGGGTAACAACGGCGCAATATGCGCCCAGTGGGCATCGGTCAATTCAGACGTATGGCGCGACATAATCGGGACTCCTAAGGCCGAAGGAAGACGAGCACAAGCAAAAAAGAAAAAACCAAAACCCCCTATCAAGTTATGAAACCGCTTCTATGACGTTCTTCATTCCCATCACCGAGGATGGTCAGTAGGTCGACAAGCGCCGCAACCCAAGGTTCCGCCCCATCGCCCACTCCCTTGGCAACACGCTGGCTTAATGGCAGTGAATCTTTCTCGTCGGTTGCAAGATCGTACAGAAAATCTCCCTGCTGTGCGGTTGTCCGCATGCCGAGCGTTGCGGTCGCACCAGCCCCCCAGAAGATGACCGTGTGGGTATCTTGGGTCATTTGACAGACAGAGCCGGTACCGTAATGCCAATCAACTTCAACTTCTTGTCGTCTAATTTTACTTTTACGTCAACCGTTTTCTGGTTCATGGTAGCATCTAGCAATGCGGTGAATACGGTATTCATCTTGCAATTACAGATACTTAAGGTTAGCTCAACCGAATTATTCAGACATTTTTTGAAAGACGCGACCTCAGCGTATTCGCATGAGCCCTCAGGGAGGAACACAGCATATTCTTTCCCTTGGTGCTTCACGCGATGATCTTTATCAGGAACAAAAAATACAATTTCTTTTTTTCCTCCTCATCTTCTGTTTTTTTCGCCTTTAGCTTCTGTTTCTTGGCTTTAGCTTCTGCTTTTTGGCCTTCGATTTTGAGATGAATAGTTCCTGTTGATTCGTAATAGTCTGGTGATGCAGACATGGATTTCCTCCGTTTCTGGAACGATCCTAATGCGAATCTTAACCTTACTTAGTATTTCCAATTAGCGCAAAAAGGCTTGCTAAGGGTCGTCCAGCGAACTCAGTGACGCTTGGAACTACTGAAAAAGCTGATGGTTCTGGTCCCCCGCCCCGGTCCATTTCCTTTCATATTGATCGGCTCCACCCCAAGCCTACCTTAAGCCCGCTCCAAAAGGAACCCCATGCCCCCTCCCCCATCGGAATCGACCGCAACCTAACCCACTACGCCGACCCAGGTTTTAGGCGCTATTTACGCCGCGCTTTTCTCTCTTCGGCTGGCTACGACGAGGCGGATTCAGAGCGCCCCATCGTCGGCATCGCCGATACCTCGTCCGACTACACCACCTGCCATCGCGCCATCCCCAACTCGTAGAAGCCGTCAAACGGGGTGGGGCGCGGCGAGCGATTGGGCGCATGCTTTCCTACTACGGAGGCACAGCTCTAAATTAACCCAAATAAAATATAAACAAATACTTATGGATTTTTCTTATTGTATGCTTGACAAATGAAGCAAATGCTCTATATTCCAAGCATATCGAATTGAAAGACCGGAGGTCGTATTAACATGAATCACGAAGAGCAACTCGGTACTTACCTCAAGCGTGCCCGGAAAACTGCGGGTCTGACGCTACGGGCGGTTGAAGGGAAGACGGGGATATCCAACGGATACCTTAGCCAACTTGAGAGCGGTCAGGTGCGGCGTCCATCCCCGACGAACCTGCACAAGCTGAGCGAACTCTATCGGCTGCCCTACGCTGAAGTGATGGAGGCAGCGGGGTATCCCATACCCTCGACTCAGTACAGCAACGAAGAGCAGCGCTTCTTCGCGCGGATCGGGGAGACCTCCAACGAAGAGAAGGAGGCACTGATCGAGTACTTGGAATTCATGCGAACTCGGAGAAAGCAGTAACGAACAATGAGGTGGTCGGTCTCTAAGGCAAAGCAGTTCCAACGGTGCCAACGCCAGTGGTACTACAAGGAGATCGTTGGACGGCACTCGGCTCCGGCGGGAAGTATCCGGCGTGAGGTCTATCTACTCGGCCTGCTGAAAAGTATCAGCCAGTGGCGTGGAGACATCGTCGATAACGTCCTCACCAGGGCCTTTCTCACCTGGCACAAGTACCAAGTGCGGCTCGATCCCGAAAAGATAATCTTTAATGCACGACGACTGTTTGATGAGCAACTTGCCGTTGCAAGAGAGCATCACCTGCACAAGCCGGGCCTCACTCCATCGAAGTGGGAGAATTTCGTCGTATTCAGATGCATGGAGTATGACAAGTCCATCCCGCAAGATGAGCTGGATGCGGCTTGGCAAGAGATCGAAAAGGCGATCCGGAACCTATTCGAGATGCGCTCCGTTGCCGAGGCTATGCAGGGTGCCAATACGCTGGTAGCGCAACGTTCGTTGCAGTTCCAACACTCGGGCATGAACGTGATGGCCAAGCCCGACCTAGTGGTTTTCTCCGAAGAAAGGCCACCCGTGATCATCGACTGGAAGGTGCATGCTTTCGGTGTTCAAGAGGCTTGGTTGCAGCTTGGCATTTATGCTCTTGCCCTTTCACGTGCGAAACCGCACAAGGATTTTCCCCAGGATTGCTGCTCGTGGGCACCTACCGACGTTAAACTCCTCGAAGTACAGTTGCTCAAGCAGGATCTAAGGGAATACCAGCTTTCCAATACGGATGTTACCCGTCTGGAAAACCATATCACCACGACAGCGCATGAGATGTTGTCTGCTGTCGGGTCTGTGAAACCGAAGCATGAGGACTTGATCCCCGAAGACTTCACAGTGACGCGCTATCCGAGCACGTGCGAACACTGTTCATACAAACGCGTTTGCTGGGAAGGAGAGGCATGAGCATGATCGAAGCTAACATCTTCGCCATCGAGAATCTGGATGCACTGAAAACGGACTACGTTCTTTACAGAATTCGAGGCCTAACCAGAGAAGACAACGAGTATTTCCAGAACAAGGACGAGATCACGGGAAAGCTAAGCTATAATCTCCATAGGCCGGCACTCGTGATCGAAAGGAATGGCGACCCGCACCTCGTACTGCCCGCTGACGCGCCTCATCCTCCGCAGCCTTTTTCACTAGTACGCGCACAGGTATACTTCGAGAAACTGGAAGAGTCGCTCACACTCGACTATGCGAAGCGGGATCCTGAGACCGACAATATCTGCCTTCGCTTTCTCAACTTCTTCTCGGTCCAAGGCAGGTATCGCAATGACAAGCGTTTGTGGCTACCACGATCCGGTCAGCCTTTCTTCGAGTACGAACCGGTCAAGACAGTCAGAGGACTCGACGTCTTCCAAGGCTTCTCAGCCCGGGCGGTCATCACACCCGACAATGGGATCGGTATTTGCCTCGACCTGCGCACGAAGTTTGTCGCTAGCAAGTCTCTTGACGCTAGGCTGACGCGTGACGAGTTCAGGCTATACCGCGGACAGCACTTCATCTACCGGTTCAAGGGCTGGTATGGGGTGCAGCTACAGGACTACTGCGATCTGAACGCCTCTGAAGCTCACATCGATACCGGGGACTGTTCAGTCTACGATTACCTCAGACGCGAGTCCCCCAAGCCGCTACCTCAGCAGCTTGCTGATCTCCCTCGCGACGCAGCGCTCGCCTACTACCAGACAAACCGCGGAAATCGCGTATACGCGAGTGTGGGCCTCTGCCATCTCATCTATGACACGCGACATCGTGAGGTTCAGCGTCTGCAGGGAATGATGACCCCGAAGCCCCACGAACGGGACCGCAAGATCCAAGAGTATGCGGCCCAATACCTCCAAGGATTGCGGCTCGGACGTACCCGACTTGAGGTGTCGCGTACGCCCACAACTGCACCCCGCAAGGTGTTCCAAGCACCGGATATCGAGTTCGGGAGCGGGCACGTGCTTTCCGTCCGCCGGACGGCAGGTGCCCACATCGCGACCATGGACACACTGGGAAAAGAGAGGCAGCGGCTGCTCATGCGTGAAGATGCAGGCTTCTTCGTTAAGCGTCCCCTTGGTCAGCAGTACCTGATAATGCCTGAGAGCGTCTACAAGACGTGGGGGAAGCAGTATATCGAAGATCTAAAGCAGATGGTTGAACAGTTCTACGGTCCAGCCGAGCAAGACGAAGTACTGCCAAACGTATCCGTGTACGACCCGAAGGTAATCATCTACAACGACTACGACTCAGGTCATACGTATGTCGAGCAGGGACAGGCAATCTTGGATGCGGCCGAGAAACATCGAGTGCGTGGTGGATACGGGTTGGTGATGATTCATGACGCCTCAGACCGCAAGGTCAGGCAGGAGGACCAACTCGCCGCCATGCTCTCCCAACAGTTTTGGGAGCAGCATGATATGCGTATTACCGTAAACCATACGAAGACTGGGAGCGAATGCTATAGTTCGATCAATGGACGAGATGGGGCGTACGTCGCAAACCCGGAAAAGCGGGGCAAGCTCAATGGCTATCTGCGCAATGTGGCGCTAAACAAGATCCTTTTGAATAATGAAATATGGCCGTTCGTCCTAGCTACCCCACTGCACGCGGACGTGACGGTCGGCCTCGATGTGAAGCGCAACACAGTAGGCCTGACAGTCGTGAGTAACGGCGGGCGCAGCATCACGACCTTGTGTCGCAGGTCCAGCCAAAAGGAGAAGCTGACCCGCCGTCAAATCGCGACGCTCCTGACCGAACTGTTGCGCTATATAGCCGAGGAACAGGCCGTCAAGGAGATCGTCCTCCATCGCGACGGGCGGAGCTTCCAGTCCGAGATTGACGGCGCAATCGACTCGAAGAAGATACTCCAAGAGGAGGGCCTCCTTCCTTCTGACGCGCGCATCACGATCTTGGATGTAAGCAAGACGGCCATGACGCAAGTGCGGCTGTTCGACGTGAAGCGCACGAACGGCCGCTTACTACGGGTAGAGAACCCGCAGAACGGCACGTACGTCTTCCTAGGAGATCAGAATGCGTATCTGTGCTCAACAGGGCGCGAGTTCGGGCACCGTGGTACCTCCCAGATGTTGCACGTGCGGTATGTACTTCCCGGACTGCCGTTTGAGCAAGCGCTTGAGGACCTATACTACCTGACGACGCTGACTTGGAGCAAACCCGACGACTGCTCGCGCTATCCGGTGACGATGAAGCTGACTGACAGGTGGTTGTGGCAAGATGCAACGGAGTACAACCAGGACGCGCTCGCATATGGCGTCGAGGAGCGTTGAGACCATGAGCGACCGAAGCTTACAATCGGGCTACTATAGCACAATCACTTACCTCGCCGAGCTGCTAGATGAAGCCTTGGTGCAGGTCAAGCTCGCGCGAGGCGGCGCACCCTCGTCAGAAATCGAAAAGGTCGCCAAGATGTTGGAAGCAGCGGCTAGCGAGGAGCGCCAAGATCTCTCGACTGCATTCCTGCGCTTGATCCTTCGAGATGAGTTAGGAGAGCAACAGCAAGCTTGGCAAGAGCTGAGCGTGCGACTTGGAAAGGGAGAGTGCGACGAGCATGACGTAGAGACGATGGAGAGGATCGCTGAAGTCGTAGACACAGAGCGGGCATCAGCGTTTCGCAAAATGAGAGGGTACTAGGTGTTCGAGGAGTATATCGCTGGAACTCTCGGAGAGTTGGAACGACGGGCGCTCGTCCTGCGGGCAAAGATTCCGCGAGACCTGCCGCCCTACTATGCCACGCTTGTACAGGCGTGCAACGAGCGGCTTGATAGACTGCTGTCTGTCCTCCGCGACCTGCGCGATAACCCTGAGTGGCAGGATGAGAAACTTCGCCCAGAGCGTCAGCGGCGCCTGCGCAGGATCGTGACGGCTCTCGACGAGTTGGAGTCCGGCGGTATCACGGCCCTCTGTCGTGCGAACGACGACGACCATTACTTCAACGGTCTGCTAGAACGTCTTCGGCAGGAAATCAAGTATCCGGGAGCACTGCCCACGGTCTCCTCGCTCTCGCAGAGTTACTTCTATGTTGACACGGACCTCAACCTCATGAGCGTGCCGCTGGCCGAACGGCATTTCCTTCTCCATTTGCCGGATCTTTACCATGAGCTGGCGCACCCGCTCCTAGTAGCACGTGACGATCCGGTTATCGAACCCTTGCAGGACAGGATGTTGGAGTCGGCGGCGGAGGCCATGGAGCACTTCTACGCGCTGGCGCGTGAAAGGGAAGGTGGTCGTGCTCCAGAGCAAGAACGGGATCGGCTGCGGACGTGGGAGTTCTACTGGGGCAAGTACTGGATCTTCGAGTTTTACTGTGACCTGTTCGCCATCTACACCCTCGGACCAGCCTTCGCATGGTCGCACGTGCATCTGAGCGTCAAGCGGGGAGTGAATCCGTACGACTACCTGATGGAGCAGCATCCGGCTGACGCCGCGAGGATGTCCGTGTTCCTCATCGGTCTGCGCGAGATTGGCTATGACAATGAGGCTAAGAAGATCGCGGAGGTGTGGCAGTCGATGATCGGCTCATCGAGCTACAAGCCCCCCTCCGACTTCAGGACGTGCTACCCCAAAGATGTGCTTGAGAAGATAGCCAAGCAGGGCCTAGAAGGAGTTAGTGCGATCGGATGCCGCATCGCACACGCTGAGTGCGACGACGAAATCCATACGCTCCTGAACGAGGCTTGGCAACGGTTCTGGGACAATCCGAAAGAGTACGCCGCCTGGGAGGATCAGAAGACGAAGAAACTGGGCGCGGCTGGAAACAACTGAGCCCAGAACAGGCATCTTCGCATCCTCGATTTGGAGCCACTTTCCCTCACGCTCCAAACACCCTAGTTGGATGGAAGAGCCATCTTCTGTTTTCGCCCCCTAGAGAATACTAGAAAAGCTAGCGGCGCTGGTCTCCCAAATCCGGTTCCATCTCCTTTCATATTGATCGGCTCCGGCCCAAGCCATATCTTAGCCCGCTTCAAAGGAGCTACATGAATCCCTCCCCCACCGGCATCGACCGCAACCTAACCCACTACGCCGACCCCGGCTTTAGCCGCTACCTACGCCGCGCCTTTCTCGCCTCAGCAGGCTACGACAAAGCGGATTTAGAGCGGCCCGTCGTCGGCATTGCCGATACCTCGTCCGACTACACCACTTGCCATCGCGCCATGCCCCAACTCGTAGAAGCCGTCAAACGAGGCGTGCTAGAAGCGGGCGGGCTGCCCCTCGTCTTTCCAACCCTTTCCCTCGGCGAAATCCTCCTCTCCCCTACCGCCATGCTCTACCGCAACCTCATGGCCATGGCGACCGAGGAAATGATCGCCGCCCAGCCCATGGACGCGGTCGTGCTGCTCGGCGGCTGCGACAAAACCCTGCCCGCCCAACTCATGGCCGCAGCTTCCGCGTCCGTGCCCGCCATCCACCTCGTCGCCGGGCCGATGATGGCCGGAGACTGGCGCGGCGAGCGCTTGGGCGCATGCACGGATTGCCGCCGCTACTGGGCACAGCACCGAGCCGGTGCGCTCGACGCCGAAGAAATCGCCGCTGTCGAACAGAACCTGTGCCCAACCGCCGGAACCTGCATGGTCATGGGCACAGCTTCGACCATGGCCTGCGTGACCGAAGCCCTCGGGCTAATGCTACCGGGCGCGGCCACTCCACCCGCAGTCTCAAGCCAGCGCTTGCGGCTCGGAGTCGCCACAGGCCGCCGGGCCGTAGCCTTAGCCACCGAAGGACGCTCGGCGCGAGACATACTAACGCCAGCGGCCTTTGCCAACGCACTCAAAGTGCTAGCCGCGCTGAGCGGCTCGACGAATGCGGTCGTGCACCTGCTCGCCATTGCGCGCCGGGCCGGTGTGGACCTGTCATTAGACGACTTCCACACCGCAGCCCAACAAGTACCGCTACTGGTCGATTGCAAGCCAGCAGGCACTGGATACATGGAGGATTTCGACAAGGCCGGCGGCGTACCCGTCCTGCTCAAAGCCCTGGAGCCGATGCTCGACCTCGATGCAGTAGGCGTCAGCGGCCAAACGCTCGGCACACTCTTGCAAGACGTGGCCGCACCCGGCGACTGGCAAACCGCGATCCGCACCTTGGACGCGCCGCTGGGGCCAGCGTCGTCCCTCGTGGTGCTAAAAGGCTCGCTCGCGCCAGACGGAGCCGTCCTGAAAAAAGCCACCTCGTCCCCATACCTGCACAAACATCGCGGGCCAGCCATCGTGTTCGAAGGGCCAGACGATGCCGCGCGCGTTGACGACCCCGCTTTGGGCATCACGCCAGAACACGTGCTAGTCCTGCGCGGAGCCGGGCCAGTGGCCCTTGGCATGCCCGAAGCCGGGTCCATGCCCTTGCCCAAACACCTCGCCGCCCAAGGTGTCGAAGACATGGTGCGCATCTCCGATGGGCGGATGAGCGGCACGGCGTATGGAACGGTCACCTTGCACGTAGCGCCGGAAGCGGCCGTCGGGGGGCCGTTGGCACTCGTCCGCGACGGCGACCTGATCGAGTTGGACGTAGAAGCCGGGCGCTTAGATTTACTAGTCCCCGAGGAAACCCTCGCCCGCCGACGGGCCGAATGGACCGCACCCGCCGCGCCAGCACGTGGGTGGCGGCAGCTATACGCCGAGCGCGTATTGCAGGCGAACTTGGGGGCGGATTTGGATTTCTGCTAAACAAACGAGGAGGAATACATGCTTAGCGCATTGCTCGCCGAGCGCGAGCGGCAAGGTAAACCCATCCGGGTCGGCATCATCGGCGCGGGAAAATTCGGCGGCGGCCTAGCCGCGCAGATCGCCCAGATGCAGGGCATGGTCGTCTCGGCCATCGCCGATATCGACCTAGCGCGCGCCCGCTACGCATACACAGCAGGATATGGGGACGTTGCGGTAGGAACGGCAGATAGCCCGCAGGCATTGGCAGAGGCCATTCACGCGGGAAAATTCACCGCCGTTGAAGACGGGCTGTTAATCGCCCAAGCCGAGAATTTAGACGTAGTGGTAGAAGCAACCGGCTCGACCTCAGTCGGAGCCAGCATGGCCAGCGCCGCCATCGCCAGCGGCAACCACCTCGTGATGGTCAACGTGGAAACAGACGTGACCATCGGCGCACTGCTCAAGCGCAAAGCCGACAGCGCGGGCGTGGTGTACTCCCTCGTCGATGGCGATCAGCCCGGAGTGACCATGAACATCATCGAATGGGCGTGGTCCCTCGGCTTGGAAGTAGTGGCTGCGGGCCGTGGCACCATCCTCTTTGCCGACGACCCCCAAGGCACACCCGACAACACCGCGGCGCGCTTCGGCTTCGACGAAGAAACCTTGCAGCGGCGCAACATCAGCTTGAAGATGTACAACTCCTTCCGCGACGGCACCAAAGCCCAAGTCGAGGCCACGGCCATCGCCAACATGGCCGGACTAGTCCCCGACATAAGGGGCATGCACGAGCCGTCGTGCAATTTGGCCGACATCCCGCAAAAATTCAGCTTGGTCGAAGAAGGGGGGCTGCTGAGCCAGCGCGGAGTCATCGAGCTAGCCAACAGCGTCGCCGAGGACGGCAAGACCCGGCTCGACAACCCGCTGGGCATGGGCGTCTTCGTCGTCGTCCGCAGCGAACACCCCTTTACCATAGAAGACCTCGCCACGTACGACCTGCATCCGGGCGGCGACGGCAAAAACTTCCTCCTCTACCGTCCCTATCACTTGGTGGCGGTCGAAGCCCCAATCACCATCGCCAAAGTCGCGCTCTACGGCCTGCCAACCGGCGCTCCGCGCTCCGTACCCACCGCCGATGTAATCGCCGTAGCCAAGCGAGACCTCAAGGCCGGCGAGACCCTCGATGGCGGGGGCGGCTACACCGTATTGGGACAAAGCGAAAAGGCAACCGTGGCGCGCCAAGAGGGGCTGTTGCCGTTAGGACTGTCGGGCGAAGCCGTGCTCAAGCAAGACGTGCAGCAAGGCGACGCCATCAGCTACACCATAGTCGATTTGCCGGATTCACTCGCTTTGCAACTGCGGCGCGAGCAAGGCGCCCTTTGCGAATAAACTTGAAGCAAAGATTGGGAAATGGTCGAATATCAAGAAGCTAAGATAGTAATCGTCTCCATCTTGAAACTCTCAAAAGACTCGATCCATATGCACGTAGGATTGATCGTGTTTTTTCTGGCTGTAGTCCTTTGGAAGAAAGGCTCCATTGAAGCGCGGTGTTTGATCCCCGTCGCAATTGTAGCGTTCTTGATGGAGATTCTCGATCTAAGATATGATTATGTCTCTCTCGGTTACTTCCGCCTGAAAGCAATAACTGCAAGCATACACGATTTAATCAACACTACGTTTTGGCCGATAGTCATCGTAGTACTGGCTTGGATGGGCAAATTGCAGAATACGCGCAATACATAGTCGCCTAAAGCCCTCTTAGCGAGCGTTAATACGCTTACCAGTCCAGCACACCCACCAAATGAGCCGGATCAAGGGCCACGTCCGCTAGACCCTTGGGCCGAATCCCCCAACCGAGCCGCCTACAGCCAGTATTCGATCACGGCTTCGGACGAAATAGCGCCTACCTTATTGTACTTCGAGCGAAATAGCGCCCAAAAATCATTCATATTGGCTTTTTTGCAATAATCCTATCTCGATCTATCCCGATAAAAAATAAGATTTTATGGGTATAATCCTTCGGGATATTTACCTTGGCACACTTCTTGCGATAGTTTGGTACCAGCTTGATAGAATACAATCGGTTGTATAAAATATGCGGATCAATAAACTGGTGGAGCGAATCGAAGGATGATATGAGACAGCACGTTATCGACCAGCTTCGTCGCGAAGGATTGGCAGGCGTGTGGACCGCCGAGGTGTGCGAGCGAGCCGGATATAAATGCGAGTACTGCGATAACGATATGTTGGCTTCGGTCGATAATTACCTGTCATGGGAACTCGACCATATCATTCCTCAATCGGCTGGCGGCGATCACACGCTTGAGAATATGGCCCTTAGCTGCCGAGAATGTAAGGTGCGGTTTAAAAGGAGTTGGAATCCAGTGTATGTAGCGGGAAAAGATGCCAACAGGGAGGAACTGATATTCGCAGTTAGGGGGAACATTGAAAAAAAACGAGCCAGTTGGTTTCGCTGTCTTTCAAGGCATCGAGAAATAGTGGGCTGGGAAGAATCAGAGTAGAACAAAAGAACGACTAAATAAAAAAGGGGAGGGGCGCGCGCAAGGCCCCTCCCCTTTTGCGCGTCTAGGTCAGGCTAGCCGGTCTTAACTTCGACCTGACGGACGACCTTTTTCGCCTCCTCCTTCTTGGGCAGGTGGAGGGTGAGGACGCCGTTTTTGAACTTGGCTTCGATGGCGTCGTCCTGCACGCCATCGGGCAGATGGAAGGCGCGCTCAAAGCGACCGTAGATGCGCTCCTGACGGAAGTACTTGCCTTCCTTCTCCTCGCTAGCCTCGCTCTTTTCGCCTCGCAGCACGAGCGTTCCGTCGTCGACGGTGATCTCGATGTCCTTCTCCTCCAACCCCGGCAACTCAGCCGAGATTTCGAAGGAGGCGTCGTCTTCCTTGACGTCGATGCGCGGGCTGAAAGCCGCGTTGCCAGTCAAAACGGGCAAGCGCGAGTCCTCGCCAAAGAAGGCATCGAAGAGGTTGTCGAACGAGCTGCGCAACGGGCGATTGCCGACGCGAGCGCTGGGTAGTAAAGTCTTGATGGCCATGATCTTTTCTCCTTGTTAAGTGAGTTGTTGCTTCGTGTGGCCTTCGCCCATTGTATTGCAAAAGCCGTGCCAACATGTTGAAATTTTACGTATCTATTTGTTATAAATAGAGTTGTGATGTTTATAACACAAAAAAGGGCATTGTCCGTATTGTCAGCACGGCCTGGAAAAATTGGCAGGCGTCATGCGAAATTGGCCGAAGTCCGTGCCGTTATTGCACTATGTTCCTTGTGGCACCCTATATTCGTTAGTTCGTAGCCATCGAAAGGAACCATCGTGATTGACTGGGAAGCCGTGCGCGCCGAAGTAACCGGGCATTTGCAGGCCCTCATCCGCATCGACACCACCAACCCCCCCGGCAACGAAAGCGAAGCCGCGCGCTATCTAGAAGGAATATTGCGGCAGGAGGGCTTTGATCCCCTCTTCGTCGAGTCCGAACCCAAGCGCGGCAACGTCCTCGCACGGCTGTCCGGCGGCGACGAGCCACCGCTCATGCTATTGGGGCATACCGACGTGGTGGCCGTCGAGCCGGAGCACTGGACCCATCCGCCCTTTTCGGGCACACTGGCCGACGGCTGCGTGTGGGGACGAGGCGCACTCGATATGAAGAACATGGTCGCAACGAATCTGATGGTGTTGCTGCTGTTGCAACGGGAAGGCGTCCAACTCAATCGCGACATCGTCTTCGCCGCCACTGCCGACGAAGAAGCCGGCAAAGGCAATCACGGGCCGGGGTGGATTATCGACAATCGACCAGACCTGTGGGACGCGCCCTTGATCATCACCGAGGGCGGCGGCAGCGACTTCGCGGTCGGCGAGCAGCGGTTTTACACCTGCCAGACCGGGCAAAAGGGACTGTGCCGGTTGCGCCTAATCGCCCGAGGAACCCCCGGACACGGCTCCATGCCGCACGGCGACAGCGCAATCGTCAAACTGTCCAGAGCACTAGCCGGCTTGGAAGGAGCCGTGTTCCCCGCGCACATATCCGCAAGCGTGCATCATTTTATCGAAGGAGTTGCCAGCCGCCGTCCAGCCCCCGAAGCCGCCCTGTGGCAGCAAGTACTCGACCCGACGACCGCAGACGCCGCACTGCGCGACTTACCCATCAGCAGCACCTTGCGCCGTGAATTGGGCGCAGTGCTGCACAACACGGCCTCGGCGACCATGGTGCAGGCCGGTTCCAAAATCAACGTGATTCCGGGAGAGGCGACCGCTTGGATCGATGGGCGCTTAGTGCCGGGTCAGACGGCCGAGAGTTTTACGGATGAGCTACGCGCTTTTATCGGCGATGAGGTCGCCATCGAGATCGATCAGTACACGCCGCCCTTGGAGGCATCGTCCGATACCCCGCTTTTTCAGACGATCGTCGAGGTGATGCAGGAGCGCGAGCCAGACGCGCCCGTGCTCCCGTATCTGATGCCGGCAGGCACCGACGCCAAGCACATTGTGCCGCGCCGCCCCGAAACCCAGATCTACGGCTTTATGCCCTATCGCCAGCAGCTAGGCGAGGAGGAAATGGCCCTGATCCACGGCCACGATGAGCGCACCCCCGTCGAAGAATTACTCTTTGCAACGCAGGTGCTCTACGAAATCGTCTGCCGCTTCGGAGGGCTGATTTCTCGGGTTCAATATTGAGCACGCGCTTTGATTGCCAGTTAATCGCCAAGCTCAAAATCAACATGTCTTGACACAGGGAATGGTCATATTATACAATGTAAACATATACACAACGTATAGGGGGAGAAAAGGAAGAATCGAAAGGAGATTGACTTATGAGACAACACGTTATCGACCAGCTTGGACGCGAAGGACTGGCACACGCATGGACCACCGAGGTGTGCGAGAGAGCCGGCTATAAATGCGAGTATTGCGATAAAGATATGTTGGCTTCGATGGATAATTTCCTGTCATGGAAACTCGACCATATCATTCCTGAAGCGGCTGGCGGCGATCGCACGCTTGAGAATATGGCCCTTAGCTGCCGAGAATGTAAGGTGCAGTTTAAAGGGAGTTGGAATCCAGTGTATGTCGCGGGAGAAGATGCCAGCAGAGAGGAACTGATATTCGCAGTTAGGGAGGATGTAAAAGAAAAACGATCTAGTTGGTTTCACCGTCTTTCAAGGTATCGAGAAATAGTGGGATGGGAAGAATCAGAGTCGAACAGAGAGGACGACTAGTCGTCTGCCGCTTTGGCGAGGTAGAGTAGACTAGCTCGAATCGACGACAGCGACGCCATCGTCGATTTCGAGGACCAAAACCTTATCGCCGGGATTGAGCGGGCCTTGAGCATCGGCCCTGCGTGCCAACAGTTCAATGGTGCGGCCTTGGACGGTAGCGGAAATTTTGCCGATGCTGCCTGGGGCGATGGGAACGGTGACTTCGGCTTCAAGGCCGATCAAGTCGTCGCCCGCCAGCGAACTATCGGCGCTTGATCCGCTCAACCGGCCCAGCATCCAGTCGCCCACAAAGGCGCAGACTACGCCGCTACCCAGCGCCGTGAACAACGCAGCACTTGGGGTCATCAACAGACTGCCTATCATCCCGGCCAAACCAAAGAAGAAGGCAAAAAAGAAGAACAGCCGCAGCCGCAAAAAGGCCAGCGCCCGCAGGCCGTCACCCACACCATCGCCGTCCCCGCCAAACAGCGAGGCACCGACGGCGATCCCCCCAACGATCAGCCCGCTCAAGTACAGATAAAAGAGATCCACGCTACCCTTCCTGCACTGGGAGTTGGCCGTCGGCCTTGTCGGCGATGACCGAGGCCAGATCAACGCCGGTTGTCGCCTTGATGCTCTCGAAGAGCGCAGGAGCCAGTGCGCCGATCTGGTTGACGACTGCCGGCAGGCCGCTCTGACCGCCGTTGCCAGAATCGACGACGGCGAGGTGGTCAATTTTGATGTCCTTGGCCATGGCGGTGATTTGCTCGACCAAGTTCGGCAGCATCTGGATCAACAACAGCTCCTTGCCATTGGGGCCAGCGATGGTCCAGACCTCGTTCTTCTGTTTGAGCACCTCGATCTCGGCGAGGCCGTTTTCGAGGATGTTGGCCGCCTCGCCCTTGGCGCGCAGTTCAGCCGCGTCGCGGTCGGCGCGGGCCGGCTCAATGACTTCGATTTCGAGCCGACGCTTTTGCAGCGCTAGGCGCTCCTGCTCAACCTGCTGCTCGGCCTGGACTTCGGCTTTGCGGGCAATTTGCGCGGCGCGCTTCTCAGCAGCCAAGCCCTCGCCTTCCAGCTCGGCCTTGCGGACGCGGAGCAAGTTTTGCGCATCGACGATCTGGACTTGGGCCTCGGCGTCGGCGACTTCGCCCCGGCGGCGGGCCTCAGCGGATTTCTCTTGTGATTCGGCGCGGTTTTCCGCCTCGGCAACTTCCGCTTCTTTGAGGATCGAGGCGGTGCTCCGGCGACCGATAGCGTCGAGATAGCCGACCTCGTCGGTGACATTCTGGATTTTGAGCGTGTCGAGTACTAGGCCCAACTTCTGCAGATCGACGTCGGCCTCGTCGATGAGCGATCCGGCGAATTTGAGGCGATCCTCGTTGACCTCTTCGGGGGTCAGCGTGGCGAGGACGCCGCGCAGGTTGCCTTCGAGCGTATCCTTGGCAATATCCTGGACTTCGGCGAGCGCGATGCCCAAGAATCGCTCCAGCGCATTGCCGAGCAGCGGCTCGTCGCCGGCAATCTTGATATTGGCGATGCCTTGCACCGACAGCGGGATGCCGCCTTTGGAGTACGCATTGGTGATTGATACTTCGAGGGGAATCGTGCGCAGGTCGAGGCGATCTACCTTTTCGAGGAGCGGGATGCGAAAGGCGCGGCCCCCCTTAATAACGCGGTAGCCCACCGCACGCCCGTCGGCTGTCTGGCGTTTGCGGCCCGAGAAAATGATGACCTCGTTGGGCTGACAGATAAAGAGATTCAGCCGGACGATGAAGATCACCACGATCAGCAACACTGCGAAAACTAGGGCAAAGGTCAGAAACATTTCCATGTGGCACCTCCTGAGGCGTTTGCGGCGTAATATACGGAAAGAGACCGCCAAACCCTACGAGGGTTTTCTCGACAATTCAATACGCGCCCTTAATCCGCCCAAACCACCCGCGCAAAGGGTCGCCTAATTCCTCCATGTAGCGGTCCATCCGTCCCATCAGATCTTGGCGCACAGCCTCGTACGCTGGATCGCCATACACATTGTCGAGCTGATAAGGGTCGCGTTGCAAGTCGTACAACTCCCCCGGATCACCCGAATTAAAGGTAAACTGATGGGTGCGGGTGCGGACCATGCGCTGGTTGGCGACCGTAAAATGGCGGTCGAAAACGCAGTACACTTCCTCGCGGCCATTCGCAAACGGACGTCCCTCTATCGCCGGGAGAAAAGACTGTCCATCGAGATCGGCGGGAATGTCCAGACCAGCGGCATCGAGCGACGAGAGCATGATTTCGTGCAAATAGACGAACTCATCGCAGGCCGTGCCGGGAGCCTGACAGTCGGGATGGGCGACGACGAGCGGGATGCGATAGATCTCGTCGTACATGAACTCGCCCTTCTCGATCAGCTTGTGCGCGCCGAGGCAGTCGCCGTGATCCGAGGTATAGACGATAATGGTGTCGTCGAGAACGCCCAGTCGTTCCAAGTGCGCCACCACCCGACCCACCATGTCGTCAATCAACGTGCAATGCCCAAAGTAGCGCGCGGCGATTTCTTGGAACCCTTCCCAACCATAATCACCCAACCCCCATAGCTTCTCGATCAACTGTTGGCGATAGGGCTTTTTCTTAAACGTCTCGGCGTAGCCGGGGTGTTCGGGAATGGCCTTTGGATCGTACATGGAAAAGTACGGCTCGGGCACCAGCGAGGGACTGTGCGGCCCCCAAAAGTTGGCCCACAAGAAGAACGGCTCCTCACCGGTAGCCACTTCGTCGAGGACGCGCTTGGCTTCCTCGGCGACGAAATACTCAATGCACGACTCGACCGGCCCTTCGTGCAATGCAAACATCTCCTGCGCCTGATTCGAGGGGTTGGTGCCGACAAAGCGGTGCGAGACCGTGGGCGGCGGGTCAAAGCCGCGTTCCTTGAGATAATCAGCATACGGGTTGTGTCCCCTCGGCTTGGCCCCGAACTGCAAGCCGGGTAACAGGTCGGCCCCCGGAAAGGCATAGCCCATAAAGTCCTGGCCCGCGAACCCATAGCCCGTCGGACCGGTCTGCTCATCCACGTGCCACTTGCCAGCGTACCCGCAGCGATAGCCGGCCTCGTCCAAATAGTGATTTAACCCGCGCACGCCCTCGCGCAAACACAAACCGTTGGCCGTAACCCCGTGCTTGTGCGGATAGAGACCCGTGTAAAAGGAAGCGCGGGCCGGCGAGCAAATTGCAGTCGGCGTGAACGTCGAATCAAAGCGAATGCCGCGCGCAGCCAAGGCGTCGATATGCGGCGTCCGGCACACCTCGTTCAGCCCGTAGCAGCTCACCGTATCGAGCCGCTGCTGGTCGGACATCAAGACGACGACATTAGGTTGCTTAGCCATGTTAGCGCTCCTCGCTCCGCAAATCCAGCCACGCCATCTCCGCCTCCGTGAGCGGATTGTCGAGGGCCTGCTCGTTGGCCGCGATCTCATCGCCGCTCATGCTGCCGACCAAAGCGTAGATGTCGAGCGGATAGCTGAGCACGTACGACAAGGCGATCTGCGGCACCGACAACCCCTTTTCTTCCGCCAGTGCCCACGCGCGGTCGAGCCGCTTGAAGTTGTCTTCGCAGTAGTACGACTTGGGCATGGTGCCGTCGAATTGGTCGCGCACTTGCTCGGCGTTGGCGCGGGTAACTTTGCCCGAGAAGAAGCCGCGAGCTACGCTCGACCAAGTAAAGAGCGGCATGTCGTGCTCGGCGTACCACGCACGGGCGGCAGCTTGGCCCGGCCCGGCAATCGACAGGCAATCCTTCCACGGCTCGGCGATCTGATCCGCCAAGCTGAAGTTCGGGCTGGAGGCCGCAAACGGCACGAGCCCGCGTTTGTCCGCGTATTCATTGGTCTCGGCCAAGCGCTCCGGCGTCCAATTCGAGCCACCGAAAGCGTGGATGCGGCCAGCCGCGTGGTGCTCGTTGAGCGCCTCGACGATAGGCCCAACCGGGACCGCCGGATCGTCGCGGTGCAGCAGGTAAAGATCGATATAATCAGACCGCAGGCGCACGAGCGAGTCGGCCATGTCCGAGGCGATGTCGTACGGAGTGACGCGGTTGCGGTCTTGATTGAGGTGGGCACCCTTGCCGATGATGACGATTTCATCGCGGTTGCCCCTTCCCTCCATCCACAGCCCGAGCATGCGATCAACTTCCCCACCGCCGTAGCCGTGTGCCGAGTCATACGTGGTGATGCCGGCCTGCCAAGCCGCGTCGAGCAGGGCAAAGCCTTCTTCCTTATTGCTGCGATTGAGCATGATCGAGCCTTGAACTATGCGCGAGATCTTCTTTTCAATGCCTTGTACGTTACCGTATTTCACGAGTGCGTTCCTTTCTATTCCATTGGGTATTTTAGGCCGATCTGAGCACGGATTTCGTCGAGAATTCGCATCAGCGCCACGGTTTCGTCGAGCGACATGACCGCGCTCTCGGTCAGACCTTCGCCGAGACAGCGGGCGACTTCTTGCGCCTCGTAGTTGTAGCCATTGCCCACCAAGGGCAACTCAATGCGCTCTTCGCGGTCCCCGGCTTTGAGCGTGACGCTTTCGCCCTTCCACCACGCCGGGTCGATGGCAATCGTCCCCTCGCTGCCGACAATGCGAGCCTCGTGCGAGGTCGAAGCGCGGATGGCACAAGAGAGATTGGCGATGGCACCGTCGCTGTAGCGGAGTACGATACCCGTTTGCTCGTCAACGCCAGTCTCGCCGAGGTGTGCAGCCGCAGCGACCTGCGCTGGTTGCGACCCGAGCACCATCGCCGCGAAGGAGACGACGTAGATGCCGATGTCGAGCAAGGCACCGCCGCCCAAAGCGAGGTTAAAAAGCCGGCCAGCGGGATTGACGCCCGCGCGAAAACCAAAGTCCGCGCTGACCATCAGTGGCTCACCAATGGCACCATCATCGAGCCACTGACGCACCTGCACCATAATCGGCAAGTAGCGGGACCACATGGCCTCCATCAGAAAGACGCCGTTGGCGCGGGCACAGGCGACGACGGCTTCGGCTTCGGCGGCGTTGATGGTAAACGGCTTCTCGCAGAGTACAGCCTTACCGGCTTCGAGACAGAGAATCGAATTGTCTTTGTGGAAGGGATGAGGGGTGGCCACGTACACCGCGTCGATGTCAGGATCAGCACAGAGGGCCTCGTACGAGGCGTGGCGGTTGGGGGCACCGTACTGGTCGGCAAAGGCGGCGGCGCGCTGCTGGTCGCGCGAGCCAACGGCGACTAATTCTCCTGCGGGAGTAGCCTGGAGGCCGATGGCGAATTTGTGGGCAATGCTGCCCGGGCCGAGGATCCCCCAGCGGATGGGTGCGGTCATGGATGCTCCTAGCTTAGACTGATGAGAAAATAAGTGGGGATATAGTTTGGCCGTGCGCAGGGAAGGCGTCAAGGAGTAGCGGGTTTGTAGAGCACTCCTTGTGATTGTCCTGACGCTACCCCTCGTTATCTTTTTACTCGGTATGTTAGGAGGACATTATGGCACTCACCAAACACGATGACTACGCCTACCTGCGAGCGAAGCGAGATCCAAAATTCGCCCGACGGATACGTCAAAGAGCGATTGAACTCCTGGACGGAGATGAAGAAGATTGCCGGATTGCCCGACGAATACTCCAGAATCAGCTCGGGATCGCCGCTGACGAAATTGAGAAGCCGGCCAAAGAGTAGCTCCTTAAAAAGCAACGAACATATAATAGCGATCGGCTCTCATCATATAGGATCAGACAGGTTTCAAGTTATCTAAACAAGTCAGCATGAGTACCAGTGCGCTCAAAAATGATGTCGTCTCCGTCCAGTTTGTAAATGAGTAACCAGTCCGATTCAATATGGCATTCACGACGACCGACGTAATTCCCTACAAGTGGATGATCGAAATAGCGGTCATCAAGCCGCTTGCCCTCAATCAGGTGCCTCAGTACTGCCTTAATTTTTTCAAGGTCCTTCCCTCTCCGTTGAGATCGCCTCAGATCCCTTTCAAAGCGCTTAGAATAAAAAGGACGCCGCATCAGATGTTGAGCTTCTTAAACATATCATCAGCGTCTTCACACTCGACCAATTCTTCCCCTCGATCCGTCTTTTCAAAAACGTCTCGGGTCTCCTCATTGGGTAGCTCTACGAGAAACGGCAGCCCCTTGCGTAGTTCCATTTGCTGAAAGAAAAGGGTTATGGCCTCAGTCGTGGTCAGGCCGAGTTTACTCAATAGCAACTCGACATTGCGCTTTAGGTCTGGATTGATACGGGCCCGGACAACTTCAGTCTTTGCCATAATAGTCTCCTTCTTCGTCAGATTGTAGCACATTTGGGCTACAAAATCAAGAGGATACTCTACGAACGGGGGACAATAAAGAGAATTAATTGTTTCATGCTGCGTATCGCCTTTTATAGTCAACTCGCATCGACAAAGTCGCGAGCATTTTGAAATAGCTTCAGCCACGGCCCTTCTCCGCCCGTCCACTCCGCCGGACGCCAAGAAAGCTGAATATTGCGAAAGACGCGCTCGGGGTGCGGCATCATAATGGTAGCGCGTCCATCAGCGCTAGTCAGGGCCGTCCACCCACCGGGCGAGCCGTTCGGGTTGGACGGATAGCGCTCGGCCGGCTGACCGTAATTATCCACGTAGCGCAGGCAGAGCTGATTTTCCATCCGCGCTCGTTCCATCGCCTGCTCGTCGCCAAATTGGACGCGGCCCTCGCCGTGCGCCACCGCAATGGGTAAGCGCGACCCCGCCATGCCGCGCAAGAGCACCGATTGACTCTCCAGCACCTCTACAGTAGCGAACCGCGCCTCAAACTGCTCGGAGCGATTGCGCACAAATTGCGGCCAGTTGGCCGCGCCCGGGATCAGCTCCTTGAGGTGCGACAGCATCTGGCAGCCATTGCACACCCCCAAGGAAAAGGTATCCGGTCGTTCGAAGAAGGCGGCGAATTGCTCGCGCAGACGGTCGTGGAAAAGAATGGAACGCGCCCAACCGGCCCCGGCCCCAAGCACGTCGCCGTAACTAAAGCCGCCGCAGGCAGCCAGCCCGTGAAACGAACTCAACTCGACGCGGCCTTCCAACAGGTCGGTCATAGTCACATCAACCGCCTCGCAGGTGGCTGCATCAAAAGCCGCAGCCATTTCCACCTGACCGTTGATACCCTGTTCCCTCAGCACGGCCACGCGGGGCCGCGCCTTCCCGCCTATGGTCGGAGCGACTTCGTGCGCCAAGTGGAAGTTCAGACCCGGATCTTGGCCGTCAGCAAGGGCTTCGTACTCTTCGCGGGCGCAGTCCGGGTCGTCGCGATGGGTCTGCATCCGATACGTCAACTCGGCCCACGCCGCATGGAGGTCAAGCAGTGGAGCGTCATAGACGAGATCACCGCCACTACAAACGCGCAGTTGCAAATCGTCAACAGGCTGGCCCACGCTGTGCACCAAGCCGTCGATGCCCTGGTCCGCAAAAACCTTGTACACAGCTTCCTCATCCTCGGCGCGATATTGGATCACAGCGCCCACCTCTTCGCAAAAGAGCGCGGCGAGCGGCTCGTCGCCCAGCGTGTCGATCGTCAACTCCACGCCGCAACGACCAGCAAACGCCATCTCGGCCACCGCAGTGAAAAGCCCCCCGTCGGACCGGTCGTGATACGCGAGCACGAGATCTTGATCGAGCAAAGTCTGCACGACCTCGTACAAGCCGCGCACATCGCGCGCATCTACGTCCGGAGCCTCGCTGCCGATTTGATTGTAAGCTTGGGCGAGACAAGAGCCGCCGAGGCGATTTTGCCCGCGACCCAAATCCACGAGCAGCAACCGGGTGTCGCCGCTCTTTAGGTCGGGCGTGGCGTGACGGCGCACATCGTCCACCGGCGCAAAGGCCGAGACGACCAAGCTCAATGGCGCGACCACCTTGTGCGCCGCGCCCTCGTCATCTTCCCACACCGCCCGCATGGACAACGAGTCTTTACCCACCGGAATCGACACACCCACCGCCGGACAAAACTCCAACCCCACTGCACGCACTGTATCGTACAGGGCCGCGTCCTCACCCTCCTCTCCACAGGCGCACATCCAATTACCCGACAGCTTGATGCGGTGAATAGGACCAATGTGCGCCGCAGCGATGTTAGTAATCGCCTCGGCAATAGCCATGCGTCCCGACGCCGGCGCATCCACCAAGGCGAGCGGCGTGCGTTCACCCATAGCCATGGCCGACCCAGTGTATCCCTGAAAGGAATGACAAGTCATGGCCAAATCCGCGACCGGCACCTGATAGGGACCAACCATCTGATCGCGGGCCACTAAGCCAGTAACCGTGCGGTCGGCAATGGTGATGAGGAAGGTCTTGGCCGCTACGGCCGGAAAGCGGAGCACGCGCTCGACAGCTTCGGTCACCGAGGCTTCCTCTAAGGCGAGGGATTGTCGCACGGACTGACTGCGCGTCGCCCGGCGCAGCATTTTGGGCGGCTTGCCCAAAATGACCGCTAGGTCGAGGTCGTCGATGGGCTTGCCGCCGAGCAGCTCGTCGTCGAGAGACAGCGTCCCATCGCCCGTGACCTCGCCGATGACCGCAAATAGGCAGCGCTCGCGCGCAGCCAACTCGGCAAAGCGATCCAAATCGACGCGGCCTACCACCAGCACGTAGCGCTCTTGCGCCTCATTGCTCCAAATCTGCATCGGACTCATGCCCGGGTCGTCGTTGTGAATGGCGCGCAAGTCAAAACGCGCGCCCACATCTGCGACCAACTCCGGGCAGGCGTTGGACAAGCCACCGGCCCCCACATCGTGAATGCTGATGATGGGATTTTCCGCACCAAGCGAGATGCAGCGGCTGATTAGCTCTTGGCAGCGCCGCTGCATCTCGGGGTTGTCGCGCTGCACCGAGGCAAAGTCGAGGTCCTCGCTGTTAGCTCCTGTGTCCATGCTAGAGGCCGCGCCCCCGCCGAGGCCGATGAGCATGGCCGGTCCCCCGAGCTGAATGACGCAATCGCCCGCCGTCGGAGTTTTCTTTTCCACATGCGCGGCGTCAATGAGACCAACGCCACCGGCGACCATGATCGGCTTGTGGTAGCCGCGCCACACCCCGGTGCTGTCGTCTTCCATGGTGCGGAACATCCCGAGGATATTGGGCCGGCCAAATTCGTTGCCAAAGGCCGCGCCACCGATCGGCCCCTCGGTCATAATGGCGAGTGGGGTAGCCAAACGATCCGGGAAAGCAGCGCGCTCTTTTTCCCACGGCTGGGCAAACTCGGGCAGGCGCAGATGCGAGGTAAAAAAGGCGCACAGACCCGCCTGCGACCAGCCACCCGTGCCAGCCGCTCCCTCGTCGCGAATCTCCCCTCCGACTCCAGTGGACGCTCCCGGATAGGGCGCGATGGCAGTGGGATGGTTGTGAGTCTCGACCTTAATCAAGACGTGAGTCTGCCGCTGGCGGTACCCATAGCGAAAACCCTCGTCTAGCTGCGGACCAAAGACCGGCATATCAAAGCCCTCGATCACGCCGGCGTTGTCGGAATACGCCTTAACCGTGCCTTCGGGATGGGCGGCGTGAGTATGGCGAATCATGTCGAATAGCGACCGCGTCTCGCGCTGGCCGTCGATGATCCAATCGGCATTGAAAATTTTGTGGCGGCAGTGCTCGGAGTTGACCACCGCAAACATCATCAACTCCACATCGGTCGGATCGCGCCCCGCAAAGGCGTGCAACGCGTAGTCAATCTCCTCGTCCGACAGGGCCAAGCCCATCTCGCGATTGGCAGCCACGAGCGCACACCGTCCCTCGGCCCTTACCGGGATGTGGACTAGCGGCTTAGGGTCCACGCGGCGAAAGAGCGTCTCTAAGGAATCGAGCGGTGCCTCAATCATGCGGTCGTAGAGCAGCGGCAAGACCGCGCTGGGCACAGTATCGGCGGCAAAGGAATACAGCGTACCGCGCTCAACGCGGTGCACGAATTCGAGGCCGCAGTTTCTAAGGATGTCCGTGGCCTTGCTCGACCAGGGAGACGTCGTGCCCGGCCGCGGGCCAATGGCCACCTCGTTGTGCGCCCGCGCCGGCAAAGTCGCGTCCACATCGAGGATGCGCATGAGCTGCGCCATCTCATCGTCCGCTAAGACGCGCGCACATTGCACGGCATAGAAGTACGCAGCGCGCAAATCCTCAACTTCGGGCGCACAACTCTGACAGCGCACTAGCAGCGACCGACGGCGAAGGGACGACAGGGCCGGGGGGCCGACAAAGGCGAGTAGCATGGGATACTTTCTAGCGGGAAAAGGTTCAATAAAAATGTAGGTGCTGCCGCGAAAACCCTCAAGGATGGAGTCGGCTCGACGAGCTTATTTTTGCACCTGTGTATATAATGTCTATTTTCAGAATCTATTCTATGCAGTTGGAGGTTCCTATGTCATTTGCTACGCACAGTGAAAACGCCGAGTACATCGAAGCTCTTTACGAGCAATACCAGCGCGATCCTCGCTCGCTCCCAGAAGAGTGGCAACACTTCTTCCGCGGCTTTGAATTCGGCTTCACGCGCTCGGCGACCGAGAGCGAATCAGCAGAAGCCTCGCAGCAGCAGCAGTCCATAGAAGAAGCCACTGAGGGTCTTTTGGTCCTCGAAGGCGTCCAAGCCCTCGTGCAGGCCTATCGGCAAATGGGCCACTTCGTCGCCCGACTCGACCCGCTGGGGTACAACCGTCGGAGCCTGCCGCTGTTGGATCTGATAGAATTTGGCCTCGCCGAGGAAGACCTCGACAAGACCGTGGGCAACGGCGGATTCCTCGGTCGCACGGACGGCACGTTAAAGGGGCTGTTGAGCAAGGTAAAAACCACGTATTGCCGCTCCATCGGCGTCGAATACATGGACATCCCGGACAAGGAGCAGCGCGACTGGCTGCAAGAGCGGATCGAACCTTGCCTCAACAACCCCAATTTATCCGAAGAAGCCACGCGCCGGGTGCTCGCGCGACTGATCGCCGCCGAGGAGTTCGAGCAGTTTCTGCACACGCGCTACGTCGGGCAAAAGCGCTTCTCGCTCGAAGGGGCCGAGTCCATGGTGCCGCTCCTGGACGAACTAGTCAGCACCGGCTCCAAGTTAGGCGTTGAAGAGATGGTCATCGGCATGGCCCACCGCGGCCGACTCAACGTGCTAGCGCACCTGTTGCACAAGCCCTACGAAGAGCTCCTCGCTGAGTTCGAGGGAGCCGACCGCACCGATCGCGACGACGACGAAGGCGATGTCAAATACCACAAGGGCTATTCCCACGACCACGTCACCGAGGAGGGACGCAAGGTCCATCTCTCGCTCAGTTTCAACCCCAGCCACTTAGAGCTAGTCAACCCGGTCATCGAGGGCATCGTCTATGCCAAGCAGGCCTACTTGCACGACGAGGAAGGGGAGCGAGTAGTCCCGGTACTCATCCACGGCGAGGCCGCCTTTACCGGCCAAGGCATCGTCTCGGAAACCCTCAATCTCTCCGAACTGCCCGGCTACCGCACCGGCGGCTCCATCCACATCATCATCAACAACCAGCTCGGCTATACGGCCCCAGCCGACGAAACGCGCTTTACCCCCTACCCGACCGACATCGCCAAGGAAATCCAAGCACCGGTCTTCCACGTCAATGCCGACGACCCCGAATCCGTAGTACAAGCGGCGAAAGTGGCCATGGAGTTCAGGCACCGCTTCAAGGTGGATGTCATCATCGATTTGTGGTGTTATCGCCGCCACGGCCACAACGAGGCCGACGACCCGACCCTAACTCAGCCGCTGATGTACAAGAAGATCGCCGAGCATCCGACGATTCTCCACCTCTACTCCTTCCAGCTCATTGCCCAAAACAAAATCTCCCAAGAGGAAGCCGACGACATCCGCGCGCGGATCCGCACGCGGCTGGAAGAAGCCCAGCAAATCGCCCGCCGTCTGCAAGTCCAGCCCCAAACCTCGTCCTTCGGGGGCGTCTGGCAAGGGCTGACTTGGGCACCCGATGACTGGAGCGCCCACACGGCCGTCGATGCCAAAATTCTGCAGCGGATCGTCGAGCGGGCGACCGAAGTCCCCGAGGGCTTCTCCCCGCACCGCACAATCAAGCGGATGGTCGAGGCGCGCCGCGCCATGGCCGTGGGCCAAGCACCCATCGACTGGGGCTGCAGCGAGGTGATGGCCTTCGGCTCGTTGCTGCGGGAAGGGGTGCCAGTGCGCCTGACCGGCCAAGATACCCAGCGCGGCACCTTTGCCCACCGCCACGCCGTCTGGCACGACACCGAAACGGGCGCAGAGCACATTCCCTTGCAATGCTTAGAGCGTGACCAAGCCGACTTCGTCGTACTCAACACCATGCTGTCGGAGCTAGCAGTGCTCGGCTTTGAGTATGGAATCAGCTCGGCGGACCCGAGGCGCTTGGTCTTGTGGGAGGCCCAGTTCGGCGACTTTGTCAACGGTGCGCAAATGATCATCGACCAGTTCCTTACCAGCGGCGAAGCCAAGTGGCAGCGGCTGAGCGGAATGGTGCTGCTGTTGCCGCACGGGTACGAGGGCATGGGGCCAGAGCACTCCAGTGCGCGGCTAGAGCGCTTCTTACAATCGTGCGCCAAAAACAATATGCAAGTGGCCTATCCAACCACGCCCGCACAACTTTTTCACATTTTGCGGCGGCAGATGCACCGCAACTTCCGCAAGCCGCTAGTGCTGATGACCCCCAAGAGCCTGCTGCGGCACAAGCAATGCGTCTCAGAGTTAGCAGAGTTTTCCGAGGGGACGTTCCAGCGCGTCATCGACGACGCGACTGTCGCCGATTCAACCACCGTCAGCCGGGTGGTGCTATGCACCGGCAAGATCTACTACGACTTAGTAGCTGCCCGCAGCGAGCAGAATGACAGCGACGAGGTGGCGCTGCTGCGCGTCGAGGAACTCTATCCGTTTCCGACCGCCGAACTCCAAGCCGCGTTCGAGCGCTATCCCGCGGCTAAACAGTTCTACTGGGTGCAGGAAGAATCGCAGAACATGGGTGCTTGGTCTTTTGTCCAGCCCCTCTTAGACGAACTGCTGCCCGAGCACTGCAAGCTGAACTACGTGGGCCGCGACGAAGCGGCCAGTCCGGCCACCGGCTCCGGGCACCTGCACGAAGCCGAGCAACGGGAAATCGTCGAGCAGGCGCTAGGCCGAGGCCGCGAAATAGTGCTGCATCAGCGACAGCAATCTGGTTAGGAGCATTTGCATGTCAGTACAAGTCGAAATACCGAGTATGGGCGAATCCATCAGCGAGGTAATTATCCTCGAATGGCTCAAGGGCGACGGCGAGCGCGTCGAGCAGGACGAACCGCTCTGCGTGCTGGAGACCGACAAGGCCAACGTCGAGCTACCGTCCCCAGCCAGTGGTGCCCTCAAACACCTACAATCCACCGACACCACGCTAGCCATAGGAGCTGTAGTCGCGGAGATAGATGAATCAGCACAAGCTGCCGCTCCGGTCTCGGAAACCAAACCCGAACCTGCCGCACCCAAACCCGAACCTGCCCTAAGCCCAGCCGTGCGCCGCTTAGTCGAAGAGCACGATCTGGACCCGACCGCGATTGAGGGCACGGGCAAGGACGGACGACTGACGAAAAAGGACGTACTCGCCCACCTAGAGACGCTATCCGCGCCTAAATCCGCGCCTGAACCCATTCAACCGCCACCTGCACCCAAACCCGCTCCGCCGCCTGAGCCTGAACCCACTCCTGCACCCGAACCCGCGCCTGAACCCGCGCCCGCCAGTCCCGATCTCACCCGCCGCGAGCCAATGAGCCGGCTGCGCCAACGCATTGCCGAGCACTTGGTCGCCGCGCAGCACAACGCGGCTATGCTGACGACCTTCAACGAGATCGACATGAGCGGGGTGATGCAACTACGAGCCAAGTACAAGGAGCGCTTTGCCCAAGTCCACGGCTCGTCGCTGGGGCTGATGTCCTTCTTTTCGCGCGCCGCGGTCCTCGCGCTCGGCGAGTTCCCGGCGATCAACGCGCAGATCGATGACACGCACATTGTGTATCACGACTTCGTCAATTTGGGAATCGCAGTGAGCACGGAGCGCGGTCTAGTCGTGCCCGTCTTGCACCGCGCCGAGCAGATGTCCATCGCCCAACTCGAAAGCAACATCAAGCGCCTCGCGCTGAGCGCCCGCGACAACAAGCTGGCCATGGACGAGCTAAGCGGCGGCACCTTTACCATCACCAACGGCGGCGTCTTCGGCTCGCTACTTTCCACGCCGATTCTCAACGCACCGCAAAGCGGCATTCTGGGAATGCACGCGATCCAAGAGCGGCCCGTAGCCGTCGAAGGCCAAGTGGTGATCCGACCGATGATGTACATAGCACTGTCCTACGACCATCGGCTCGTCGATGGCCAGCAATCGGTTTCGTTTTTGGTGCGGCTGAAAGAGCTGCTCGAAGATCCAGCGCGGCTGCTGTTAGAGGTATAGCCAGCACCGCATCCACGCAAAAAGGAACAACTGTGAGCGACACTGCATTCGACTTAGTGGTTATCGGCGCAGGGCCGGGCGGCTACGTGGCTGCGAGTAAGGCGGCGCAACTCGGCATGAAGGTGGCCTGTATCGACAAGAGCTACCTCGGTGGCACCTGTCTCAATGTCGGCTGCATCCCCAGCAAGGCCCTGCTAGAGTCGAGTGATTTGTTCTACAGAGCCAAGAAGGGATTGGGACACCACGGGATCGGGCAGGGCGAAGTGGGGCTGGACCTGCAGGCCATGATGGCGCGAAAAGAAAAAATCGTGCAGACCATGACCAAGGGCATTGCGGGGCTGTTTAAGGGTCGGGGGGTGATGCATTTCGTCGGCACGGGCCAAGTCAGCGCCCCGGGGAGCGTGGCAGTGCAAGGTTCGGACGGCGAGCAGGTGCTGTCTGCCAAGCACATTCTGTTGGCCACCGGGAGCACGCCCGTGGAGTTGTCGAATCTGCCCTTTGATGGAAAACACATAATCAGTTCGACTGAAGCCCTAACGCTAGAAAAAGTACCTGAGCGGCTCGTCGTCATTGGCGGCGGTGCCATTGGGCTGGAGTTGGGATCCGTGTGGGCGCGACTAGGTGCCCAAGTGCTCGTAGTAGAGGCCATGGATCAGATTTTGCCGGAGATGGACCAAGAAATGGCCCGACAGCTAGAGCGGCTACTCAAGCGACAGGGACTAAAATTCCTGCTCGGAGCCAAGGCCCAAACTGCTGCTATCGAAGAGGGTCAAGTGACGCTGACCATAGGAGCCGGCGATCAAGAACGCGTCGAGACATGCGATCTGGTGTTGGTAGCCGTGGGGCGCAAGCCATGCAGCACAGGGTTAGGGCTGGAAGATGTGGGCGTAGCGACCAACGAGCGCGGACAGGTCTTAGTCGATGCGCAGTGTCGCACCAATGTCGAAGGCATCTGGGCTATCGGCGACCTCGTGCCCGGGCCGATGTTAGCCCACAAGGCCGAAGCCGAAGGAGTCGCGGTCGCCGAGCGGATGGCCGGACGCGCCGGGCAGGTCAACTACGCGGCCATACCCTCGGTCGTGTACACCCATCCAGAACTAGCCTCCGTGGGTGCGAGCGAAGAAGAAGCCACTGCGGCCGGCCACGAGGTCACCGTTGGCAAGCACCTCTTTCGCAGCAATGCCCGTGCCCACTGCATGGACGACATCGACGGCCTAGTCAAGGTCGTCGCCGATGCGCACACCGACCAACTCTTGGGGATGCACATCCTAGGGCCGCAGGCTTCGCACTTGATTGCCGAGGGCGTCTTGGCCCTAGAGTTTGGCGCCAGTGCCGAAGATGTAGCTCGCACCGTTCACGCACACCCGGCACTGTCAGAAGTCGTAGGCGAGGCAGCGCGGGACACAGCATCGTGAAGCTCGCCGACAAAGTCGTCCTCATCACCGGTGCTGGCTCGGGCATTGGCCGCCAAACCGCGCTACTCTGCGCCCGTGAAGGCGCTCACATTGCAGCCGTTGACATCGACGAGACCACAGCCGAACAAACGGCCGCCACCATCACCGCAGACAACGGCCAAGCCATCGCCATCGCGGCCGACGTGTCCCGCGCCGCCGATTGCGAGCGCATGGTGCAGCAAGCTGAAGCCGCCTATGGTCGCCTCGACGTGCTATTCAACAATGCCGGCATCTCCCACCACGCCGACGCCGACGCCATCGACACCGAAGAAGAGGTCTGGGATCTGACCATGGCCGTCAATCTCAAGGGCGTCTTTCTGGGCTGCAAATACGGCATTCCGGCCCTGCGCCGCGCCGGCGGTGGTGCCATCGTCAACACCGCCTCTTTTGTCGCCTTACTCGGAGCGGCTACGCCCCAATTGGCCTATACCGCCAGCAAGGGCGGCGTCCTCGCCTTGACGCGCGAGCTAGCCGTGGTCCACGCCCGCGAAAACATCCGCGTCAACGCCCTCTGCCCCGGCCCCCTGTGCACCGAACTGTTGATGAAATACCTCGACAGCGAAGAGAAGCGCCAGCGCCGCTTGGTCCACATCCCCATGGGCCGTTTCGGCGAGGCCGAGGAGATCGCTCGTTCGGTCGTCTTTTTGGCCTCGGACGACGCCTCCTTCATCACCGGCGCAACCTTCACCGTCGATGGCGGCATCACCGCCGCCTACGTCACCTCAGAGTGATGCCGCCTATGCGCTTTGCGGCCGCAGTTTTCGACCTCGACGGCACCCTGCTCGACACCCTCGCCGACCTCGCGGATTCCACTAACGCCGCGCTCGCCGCGGCCGGGCACCCACCGCATCCCACCGACGCGTACCGCTACTTCATCGGCAATGGCATTGAAAACTTGGTGCGCAGTGCCCTGCCAGCCACGGCCTGCGACGACGCTTCCATCGCTCGCGCCAAGGCCGCGATGGAAGCCGAGTACAGCCAGCGCTGGCAAGACAAAACCCAGCCCTACGCAGGCGTCCCCGAGCTACTCGACGCACTGAGCGAGCGCCAGCTACCCATGGCCATCCTCTCCAATAAGCCTCAAGCCTTCACGCGACTCACCGTCGATGAGCTGCTGCCGCGCTGGTCCTTCCACCCAGTCTGCGGGGCGCAACCCAATGTCCCGCCCAAGCCCGATCCAGCAGCGGCCCTACACATCGCCGCCACCCTCGGCCTCAGCCCAAAGGACTGCCTCTACCTAGGCGACACGGACACCGACATGCAGACCGCTACTCGCGCCGGTATGTACGCCTTGGGAGCCACGTGGGGCTTTCGTTCCGGGGACGAACTGCGCCAAAGCGGCGCTCGCGCCTTGCTTGCCGAGCCGCTGGACCTGTTGAATTTTCTGTAATCCACCGCACAACTCAGAAAGGAAAACCATGAGCGAATTTTTCAAGGGCATCGAAAAAATTGCCTACGAAGGACCGGATTCTAAAAACCCCCTCGCCTTCAAGCACTACGACGCCGAGGCCACGGTCGGCAGCAAGACCATGGCCGAGCACCTGCGTTTCTCCGTGGCCTTTTGGCACAGCTTTAAGGGCGGGGGCATCGATCCCTTCGGCCCGACTCCGGTGTACGACCGGCCCTGGGACTGCGCCACCGACCCCATGCAGCGCGCCGAAGACACCTTGCACGCGGCCTTTGAGTTCATCACCAAGCTCGGCGCGCCGTTCTACTGCTGGCACGACCGCGATATCGCGCCCGAAGGCGAGACCCTCAAAGAAAGCAACGACCGCCTCGACCACATCGTGGGGCTGGCCGAGCAATTGCAAGCCGACACGGGCGTTCGCTTGCTGTGGGGCACGTCCAACTGTTTCTCGCACGCGCGCTTTACCCACGGGGCCGCTACCAACCCCGACGCCCACGTCTTCGCCTGGGCCGCGGCGCAGATCAAAAAGGCCATGGAATGCACCCATCGGCTTGGGGGAGCCAACTACGTGTTTTGGGGGGGACGCGAGGGGTACTCCAGTTTACTCAACACCAATATGGCCCACGAGCAAGACCAGCTCGCGCGCTTCTTGCACATGGCTGTCGAACACAAAAAGGCGATCGGCTTTACCGGCACCCTGCTCGTCGAGCCCAAGCCCAAAGAGCCGACCAAGCACCAATACGACTACGACGCCGCCACCGTCTTGAGCTTTCTCCGCAAATACGACCTGTTGGACGAGTTCAAGCTCAACATCGAAGCCAATCACGCCACCTTGGCCGGTCACACCTTTGAACACGACCTCCAGCTCGCCTCGGCCGATGGCAAACTGGGCAGCATTGACGCCAACCGCGGCGATTACCTGCTCGGCTGGGACACCGACCAATTCCCCACCGACCTCTACTCCACCACCTACGCCATGCTGGTAATCCTCAAACAAGGCGGCATCGGGCCCGGCGGCATCAACTTCGACGCCAAGCTGCGGCGCGGCTCCTGCGACTTGGAGGATCTCTTCCACGCCCACATCGGCGGCATGGACTCGTTCGCCCGCGGGCTAACGCTGGCCCAGCGCATCATCGACGACGGCGCACTCGACGCCTTTGTCGAGGCGCGCTACGCCTCGTACCGCAGCGGCATTGGCGAGAAGATCATGCGCGGCGCGACCAACTTCGCCGAGCTAGCGGCATACGTCCACCAGCACGGCGAGCCGGAAAAGCGCAGCGGCCGCGAAGAAATGCTGGAGAATATCGTCAATAGTTATCTGTGAGGAAGAACGACGCGAGCAGCTCAATTGTCCCGTGGCACCGCCATCATCCGCTCCAACGCCCGTCGCGCCCCCTCAATCACCTCGTCGTCCAAGGTGATTTCGTAGCGCTCGTACAGCAACGAAAAGTACACGTCTTGCAGGTCGGTGATTTTCATGTAGGGGCAGTGTAGTCGGCAGCCAATGCAGCCGTCCGCCGCGACGAATTCCTGGTGCGGGAAGCGCTGCCGGAGCTGGTGCAACATACCGTTTTCCGTGGCGATGATGAAGCTCTTGGCCTCGGGGTATTTTTCAACGGCCTTGAGCATCCCCGTAGTCGAGCACACTTCGTGCGCGATCTCGACTACATCCTCGCGGCATTCCGGGTGCGCAATAATGACAGCCTCGGGAAACTCACTGCGGGTGCGCTCGACGCTGGCGGCGCGCAGCACGTCGTGCGTCGGGCAAGCGCCATCGTACACGACGACCTCTTTCTCCGGCACCTGCTCAGCCACCCAGCGGCCCAAGTTGCGGTCGGGCGTAAAGAGGATCTTGTCGCTATCGAGGCTGCGCACCACTGAGACGGCGTTGGCCGAGGTGCAGCAGATGTCGGACTCGGCCTTCACCTCGGCCGTGGAGTTGACGTACGTCACCACCGTGTGATCGGGATAGTCTGCTTTCCAATCGTCGAGGCTTTCCGGGGTGATAGAATCGGCCAGCGAACAGCCCGCGCCTAGATGGGGCAAGAACACCTGCTTGCCGGGACTGAGGATTTTGGCCGACTCGGCCATGAAATGCACGCCGCAAAAGACGATGCGCTCGGCATCCGCCTCAGCCGCTTCCACCGACAGCCCGAGCGAATCGCCCGTGAAATCGGCCAAGTCTTGGATCGGCGGAATCTGGTAGTTGTGCGCGAGGATGACCGCGTTTTTCTCGCGGCGCAAGTGGTTGATCTGGGCGATGAGTTCCTCGGCGGGCAGGTCGCTGTGGTACTCGGCTGGGGCAATCGTCTCTGAGTGAGTCATGGCTTGACTTGCGCTCCTTCGTCGGGAGGGATGGTCTCGGTGCCGTTGGGGAAAACGCGCCAAAACTCCTTGCGAATGAGGCCGGCGATCATGGCACTTTTGCTGCTGCCGTGATAGCGGGCAATCGCGTCGAGCATTTCGTGATCCCTGTCGGGCGCCGAAAAGGTCCGCACCTTGGCCCGGCGACTCTGGTCTTTGGTTGGCATTATATCTTTCTTATATAAAATTTAATGAATATGTATGTAGTTTAATGAATCGCTGGCGGTCCGTCAATACATTTTGTAACCGCACCTTAACCAAATCGTCGCACGAAAAAGGAAAGATGGGGCGCGGCCTTAGAGCTGGCTAATCCGCTCCATGGCCTCTTCGATCCGGTCGCGGTGATTGAAAGCCGACAGGCGCAAGTATCCTTCGCCAGCCGCGCCAAAACCCGCACCTGGCGTGCCGACGATGTGGGCCTTGTCAAGCAAGTAGTCGAAGTAAGTCCAACTGTCCTGCCCGTCGGGCGTGGCCACCCACAAATAGGGCGCGTGCTCACCCCCGTACACCGTAAGCCCAGCCGCCCCCAACTGCTGGCGCATGATCGCGGCATTTTCCATGTAGAACGCAACGCGCTCGGCAATGCCCTGCTGACCAGCCGGCGAATACGCGGCTGCCGCAGCGCGCTGCACTGGATACGCCACGCCATTGAACTTGGTCGAGTGCCGCCGCGCCCACAGCCGATGCAGGTCCACTTCCTCACCCGAGGCCGCGCGGCCCTTGAGCTCCTTTGGCACCACAATGTACCCACAGCGCAGGCCGGTAAAGCCGGCGTTCTTGGAAAAACTGCGGAATTCGATCGCCACCTCGCGGGCACCTTCGACCTCGTAGATGGAGCGCGGGAGCGCCGGATCGGTGATGTAGCTTTCGTAGGCCGCGTCAAATAGAATGACCGCCTGTTCGCGACGGGCGTATTCGATCCAGCGGGCCAAGGCGTCGCGGGTCATCACTGCGCCGGTGGGATTGTTGGGCGAGCACAAGTAGATCAGATCGACGTGGCCGGCGGGCAGGTCCGGGATGAAGTCATTGGCGGCCGTACACGGCATGTAGACCAAACCAGCGTACGAACCATGCTCGTCGGCTGGACCCGTGCGGCCGGCCATGACGTTGGAATCGCAGTACACCGGATAGACCGGATCGGTCAGCGCGACCACGCAATCGTCGGCGAAAATTTCCTGCACTGCGCCCGAGTCGCACTTGGATCCATCGGAGACAAAAATCTCGTCGCTGTGTACCTGCACGCCGCGCGCGTCAAAGTCGTGCTCGACAATGGCCGCGCGTAAAAAGTCCTGACCCTGGTCGGGCGGATAGCCCTGCAGGGTATCGTCGTGCGCCATTTCCTCGACAGCCTCTTTCATCGCATCGACCATCGGCCGCGGAATGCCCTTGACCACGTCGCCGATCCCCAAGCGAATCACATCGGCCTGCGGGTGAGCAGCGGCAAACGCATCGACCCGGCGGGCGATTTCTGGAAAGAGGTAGCCGGCTTTGAGCTTGAGGTAGTGATCGTTGATATGCACCATGACATTGCTTTCTTTGTTTAGAAGTGAGCTTAAAAAGCTAAGCATAAGACATGCAATTTCAAGCGGAGGAGACTCGCTCGTGGATATAAGTTTTATGACCAGCGCCGGCGGTGCCAACAATTGGAGCCTCGACGAATGCGCCCGCTGGGCGCGGGAGCACGATTTCGACTGCGTACGCTTGAACGACTCCGGCGCGCTCGACTCGGACCACATTCTATCGGTCGGGCCGGAGTCCGCGCTGGAGACCTTGCGCCAGCACGACCTGTACCTCGCCGCCCTCACCGCGCACTACAACCTGCTCGACGACGACCGCGAGCAGGCCCGCGCCGCCCAAGCTAAGCTGCTCAAGGCCATTGCGTCGGCCCGCGCCCTCGACTGCCCCGTCATCGTCACCAGCAGCGGCGCACCCGTGCGCAACGGCCAGTTCTACGGCATGTTCTCCTCCGAACCCGGCAACCCCAGCGACCGCTCCGACGAATTAGTGGACCGCTTCCAAGCCATGTTCGAACCCGTGGTGCAAGCGGCTGAAGACAGCAACGTCCGGCTCGCCCTCGACGTGGCCGTGCGCATGGGTCAGATCGGCTGCAACCCAGAGATGTGGGAAAAAATCCTCGACGCCGTGCCCTCGGACCACCTCGGCCTGTCCTGCGACCCGTCGCACTGGCTGTGGATGCACATCCTGCCGGTCGAAGACGTCATCCGCGACTTTGCCGGCCATTGGTACTACGCCGACGTCAAGGACTGCGAGATCAGTCAGCGGATGCTCTACCGCCAGGGCATCATCGGCAACTGGTGGTGGCAATACCGCGTCCCCGGCCGCGGCCAACTCAACTGGAGCACCATCATCGGCGCGCTGTGGGAATCCGGCTACGACTACGTGCTGTGCGTGGAAAACGAGGATCGCGGCTTCCCCGGCTTAGAGGGCTTTGCCTTTGGCGGCCAACACCTGCGCAGCTTGCTGCCGCCCAAGGAATCCGGTTTTAAGCGGCAAGGAAGCCATTGGAAGACGAGCGGGTGGGCGCGCAAGATGTAGGGGTCGGTTTGAAACCGACCCCTACCTTGCCGCTGGGACCATTTGCCCTATCCTTTATCTGTTACGCTACAAACACCCACAGAGGAGCCATGAGTACGGATAAAAACCGCGACTTCATTCGCGAAGCCATCGACGTCGACCTCGAAAACGGCCGCTACGACCGCGTCATCACCCGCTTCCCACCCGAGCCTAACGCGCACCTGCACATCGGCCACGCCAAGGCGATCTGCATCAACTTCGGCATTGCCGCCTCCTACGATGGCCAGTGCAATCTCCGCTACGACGACACCAATCCCACCCGCGAAGAGCAGGAATACGTGGACTCCATGCAGGAGGACATCCGCTGGCTCGGCTTCGACTGGGGGCCGCAGCCGTACTACGCTTCCGATTACTTTGGCCAGCTCTACGAATGGGCCGTCGCGCTCATCAAAAAGGGCTTGGCGTACGTGGATGACCAGACCGCGGACGAGATCCGGGAAAATCGCGGTACGCTCACCGAGCCGGGCAAAAACAGCCCGTACCGCGACCGCTCCATCGAGGAAAACCTCGACCTCTTCGCGCAGATGAAAGACGGCGCATTCCCCGATGGCAGCCGCGTGTTGCGCGCCAAAATCGACATGGCCGCGCCCAACATCAACCTGCGCGACCCCGTCATGTACCGCATCATGCACACCACCCACCACCGCACCGGCGATGCGTGGTGCATTTATCCCATGTACGACTGGGCCCACGGCCAGAGCGACGCCATCGAGGGTGTTACGCATTCGCTGTGCTCAGACGAATTTACCAACAACCGACCGCTCTACGACTGGTTCATCGAAAAACTCGGTATCTTCCCCTCGCGCCAAATCGAGTACGCCCGCGGCAACATCACCTACACCGTCCTCTCCAAGCGCTACATCCTGCAGCTCATCGAGCAGAATCTCGTCTCCGGTTGGGACGATCCTCGGCTCTACACCCTGCGCGGCCTGCGCCGTTTGGGGTACCCACCGGAGGCCATCCGCCGTTTCTGGACCGAAGCCGGTATTGCCAAACGCAGCAACAACATCGACATCTCCCTCCTCGAATACTGCATCCGCGACCAGCTCAACCAGACTGCACCCCGGCGCATGGCCGTGCTCAACCCGCTCAAGGTCGTCATTGAAAACTACCCAGAAGACCAAAGCGAGATGCTAACGGCCATCAACAACCCAGAAGACGACAGCGCCGGCACCCGCTCCATCCCCTTTTCGCGGCACCTCTACATCGAGCGCGAGGACTTCATGGAAGACCCGCCGCGCAAGTTCTTTCGCCTCGCCCCGGGCCGCGAGATCCGCCTGCGCTACGCCTATTTCATCACCTGCACCGAGGTCGTCAAAGACGCCAGCGGCGAAATCGTCGAGCTGCGCTGCACGTACGACCCGGCCACGCGCGGCGGCAACGCACCCGATGGCCGCAAGGTCAAAGCCACCCTGCACTGGGTCTCAGTCCCCCACGCGGTTCCAGCCGAGGTGCGACTCTACGACCGGCTCTTCAAGGTCGAAAAACCGCTCGAAGCCCCGCCCGGGGGCACTTGGCTGGACAACCTCAACCCGGACGCACTCAAAGTCCTCAACCCTTGCTATCTAGAGCCATCCCTCGCCGACATGGCCCCGGGGGACTCCTGCCAGTTTGAGCGGCTCGGCTACTTCTGCGCCGACCGCGAGGACCACGCGCCAGACGCGCCCGTCTTCAACCGCACCGTCACCTTGCGCGACACTTGGGCGCGGATGCAGAAGGGCTAGTTACACCCACCGCCGCGCATGCGGATCTCGCGCCTCCTATCGGCCCTGCTGCTGGCGGTACCCGTTGCCGCCGAAGAGGTCATCGTGCCAGCCGGTCCTTTCACCATGGGCATCGATCACCCGCGAGCCACCGATGAAAAGCCCAGCCGCCAAGTCTATCTGAGCGCCTTTTCCATTGACCGCTACGAGGTCACCAACGCCCGCTTTGCCGCCTTTGTCGCGGCCACCGGCTACCAAACGGAGGCGGAAAAACGCGGGGCCGAAAAGGCCGACAGCATCAGTTGGCGTCAACCCCACGGCCCTAGCTCGGTGGCCGCTCCAAGCCATCCAGTTGTCTATGTTAGCTGGCAAGATGCCCACGCGTATTGCGCTTGGCGCGGCGGACGGCTACCCACCGAAGCTGAGTGGGAAAAAAGTGCGCGCGGCAGCGACGGTCGGCTCTGGCCTTGGGGCGCGAAGTTTGCGGCAGGACGCGCCAATCTCTGGGGTGCAGAAGATGGGTACGAACAACTCGCACCAGTCGGCTCTTTTCCCTCGGGAGCCAGCCCATACGGCGCGCTCGATATGGCCGGCAATGTCTGGGAGTGGTGCGCCGACTGGTACGATGCCAACTATTATGCCACCGGCCCGACTAAAGATCCGCAAGGGCCGGAGACCGGCCGCTTAAAGGTTCTGCGCGGCGGCTCGTGGATCAACCCAGGACCAGTGCTGCGCAGCATCAACCGCTTCGAAGTTTTGCCCGTAGAGCGCAGCCCCTATATCGGCTTCCGCTGCGCCCGTTCCCATGCGCCCTAGCACTTGCGCCTCCTACGCCCTGCTGGCCTTGGCTGCCTGTGCCCCCACACCAGACCTCACCCCGGTGCGCTTCACCGACGTTACCGCAGCGTGCGGCTTGGATTTCCGCATGCACTCGGGCGGCCAAGTCAAAAACTACATCATTGAGGCCAAGGGCGGAGGTGGTGCCTTTCTCGACTACGACGGAGATGGCTGGCTCGACATCTACTTGGTCAACGGTTCGCGGCTAGCAGGCTACCCCGACCCAGCCACGGCACCGGCTAACGCCCTCTACCGCAACATGGGTGACGGCACCTTTGCGAACTACACTCGCACGGCCGGGGTCGGCGATGCAGGTTGGGGCATGGGCTGCGCCGCGGCCGATTACGACCAAGACGGCGACCTTGATCTCTACGTGACCAATTACGGCCCCAACGTCCTCTACCGAAACGAGGGCAATGGCCAATTCCGCGACGTCGGCCAAGCCGCCGGCGTCGATCTGGCGGGCTGGAGCACGGGTGCCAGCTTCGGCGACTACGACGGGGATGGTGACCCAGACCTCTACGTAGCCCAATACTTGCACTTTGCCCCCGAGCGCGTTCCTCCCCGAGGCGGCATGTGGAAGGGAGTCCTCGTGTTCGCTGGACCACTCGGCCTCCCCGGGGCACAGGATGTCCTCTACCGGAACGAGGGCAATGGCCAATTCCGCGACGTCACCCGCCAAGCCAAGGCCGGCCAATTTGCGCCCACCTACGGCCTGAGCGCCCTTTTTTGCGACTACGACCAAGACGGCGACTCAGACCTCTATGTGGCCAATGACTCAGCACCCAATTTTCTCTACCGCAACGAAGGCAATGGCCAATTCCGCGACGTCGGCGTGGAGGCCGGAGCCGCCCTCAGTGCCGAAGGGGGCGCACAGGCTGGCATGGGCATCGCCTATGGGGACTACGATGGCGATGGCGATGGCGACTTGTTGGTCACCCACTTTGAGGACGACTACAACACCCTCTACGGCAATCAAGGCAACGGCCGGTTCGCAGTGGTTAGCGCCGCGGCCGGCCTCGCCGAGCCGAGCCTGCCGCATTTATCCTTCGGCACGTGTTTCCTCGACTATGACAACGATCAAGACCAAGACCTGTTTGTGGCCAATGGGCACGTCTATCCCCAGATCCGGCACCTTGCGCCCGATGGCTACGCCGAACCCAATCAGCTTTTTGCCAATCAGGGTCCAGCCAGCGCCTACCGCTTCGCAGAAGTCGCCGCCGGGGATGTGAGCCGCCCTGCCGTCAGTCGCGGGGCCGCCAAGGGGGACTACGACAACGATGGGGATGTAGATGTTTTGGTCTTCAATCTCGACGGGCCGCCGCAACTCCTGCGCAACGACGGCGGCAACCAGCGCAACTGGCTGAGCCTGCGCGTGGTCGGCGGCTTAGGAGCGAAAGTCGCCATCGCCAGCGGCGGGGTCGAGCAGACCACGGAGATTGTCAGCGGCGGCAGCTTCCTTGCGCACAGCGACGGGCGCGTCCACTTCGGCTTGGGATTCAATCAGGCAGCCGATTGGATCGAGATTCGCTGGCCTTCGGGCCACGTCCAGCGCTTAGAGGACGTGGCCGCCAACCAGTTCTTAACAGTAGAAGAGCCGGGGCCTTAGTTCCGCCTATTGCTTTCGCAGCCGCTCTCGCACCTGCGCTAGATAGTGCTGGGCCTGCGCGTGATCGGGATCGGCCACAAGCGCCCGGGCAAAGGCACGCGCCGCCTCGTTTAGCTTTCCTTGGCGAATGCGGACCACGCCCACGCCATTCCACGCGCCGGCATTTTCCGCGTCCAGGGCCAGCATCCGCTCGAACGCCTTCAGTGCCTCATACCACGCGCCCCGCTGCAGCTGGACCCCGCCCAAATTGTACCAGGCTTTCAAATAGGCCGGTTCAAGAGCCACGGCCTGCTCATAGGAATGGAGTGCCTCGTCCCAAGCACCCTGCTTGACCTGCACAAGCCCCAGATTGTACCAAGCCATCGCGTAGTCGGGATAAATCGCCAGGGCAGAACGATTATACATTTGGGCACTGTCGAGTCGTCCGGCCTCCGCATGCATCCGGCCCATCCCCAAATGCGCCCGGGCACTGCGGGGGGCAGATTGGAACTGCGTGCGGTAGAAGGTCTCGGCGTCGGCCCACGTTGCGTTGCGTGCCACCGTCAGAACCGCATAGCTGCCAAGCAAGCCCAAGCCCACCGTCCAGAGGCCCCAACCCCAGCGCTGCGCCAATCGCCAGAGGCCCCAACCCAACAGCAGGCAAAACGCGGCTGATGGTGCGTAGATTAGTCGTTCTCCCATGATGGTCGGTACTAGGACCAGAAAATTGCTCGTCGGTGCGGCTAGAATCGCATAGCTCCCTGCGACAAAGGCGACCATCCGCAACCGATGCCACCAGTACCATGCCGCGCCAACTGCGATAAGCACTGCGACGCAAAAACCGACCACTCCCCAATCCAGTGGATTGCTTACCAACTGGATCTGGGCATGGGAGTAATCCGAGGAAAGTCCCAGCGGCCAGACCAGCAGCCGCAGATAGGCAAATTGCACGGTTGCAGCCGTCAACACCCACTCCAGCGGCGCGGCGTTCACCAAGGGATTGTCGAGCGCGGAGATGTCGCTGTCGGCTGTCCCTAGGGCCGCTTGGCGCAGCAGCAGCCAGCCTACCAATACTAAGCCGTATCCGCCGTAGGCTCGCCAGCGCGTCTTAAGCGGCTGCGCAGTGCAGATATCCAGCCACAGAGCGACGAAGAGATAGACGACGGCAGACTCCTTGCTCAGTAGCGAAAACCAGTACAGCACGCCAGCCCCTTTCCACTGCTCGCGGTGATGCAAGGCCAGAAAGGACGCGCCCAAGAGCATGGCTAGTGGCTCTGCTCGGCCCGTAATAAACGCCACGGCCTCGGTGTGGACTGGATGCGCGGCAAAAAGCAGAGCTGCGGCTAGACAGGCGTGGACGGTCAAGCCCAGCCGCAGTCCCAAAAGCAAGAACGCACAGCTAGCCCCCGCGTGTAGCACGGCATTGACCAGATGAAATCCCACGCCGTGTGCGCCGGGCAGTCCCAAGGTCTCGTTAGCCCAATAGTTAAACGCCAGTGTCCAAACCGTCAGCGGCCGATAGTGGTGTGAGTGCAGAACCTCTCCCCAATAGCGACCAACGAGAATCCGGTCTACCCGCCACGGATCGTGCATCAGTTCGTTGGCGGGGATCAGTTTGCGATCGTCGTACACCAACTCGTTGCCCAACGAATTGACGTACACGCCGCACGCGACCAAGGCCACTAGCGCCAATGCCACCCACTGGCTGCGCTCGGCGACCTTGGTGTACGCAGATGGAAAATTTTCCCCCAGCTTATTGCGCACTCGACTCATAGGCGGATAACTGTTTTAGGAGTGCCTCGCGCAACTGGACTGGCGTCAGCGCGATGGCCTGCTGCTGGAAGGCAACGGCCGCAGACCATTTTCCCTGCTGGGCTTGGGCTTGGGCCAGCGCCACTAGCGTCCTCACCAGCGTCTTGCGGGCCAGCGGTAGATCCACCTGCTGGGCCTGGGCCTGCTCCAGCACTTTGCGCGCCTCATCAACGCGCCCGGCCCGTGACAACGCGATCACTAGATTGTTGAGCGCCCTAGCGTCGTCGGGGACTAGGTCAACCGCACGGCGAAAGTGGTCTAGCGCTTCGGCCAGACGATCCTGCTCTTCGAGCAAGACCCCTGTATTGATATGCGCCTTGGGAAAATCAGGCCGCAAGGCCAGCGCCCGACGCAGCGCACGCAGAGCCTCTGCGACTTCGCCCCGGGCGTAGTAGGCCATCCCCAAGCCGTAGTGGGCTTCGGCCAACTCCGCATCCTGCGCCAACGCCTGAGTGTAGTGGGCTATCGCCGCCTCGGTCTCGTCTTGGCGCAGCAGGACATTGGCCAGATTGGTCTGCGTCTCGGCGTCGGGTGCCAGCGCCAGCGATCGCTCGAACGCCTGTTGTGCCGCTGTTAGTCGCCCGGCTCGCGACAACGCCTGCCCCAACTTCGAGTAGACATCTGGATGTTTGGAATGGACGCGGACGGCTTGGCGATAGCGATCGATCTCCTGTTTGAGAGGTTGTAGCACCTCGAAGCGGCGCAGGGCTTGGTCTGCGGCTTGCCCCTGGCCCAACCGCTGATAGGTCCGCGCCAAGTGCAAATGGGGCATCGGCTCTTGGGGAGCCAACTCCCGCGCTTGCACAAAGGCGGCAATGGCCGCCTCGCTGTCTCCGAGATGATTACGGGCCAGGCCGAGTCGGTAGTGAGTTTCCCAGTCCTCGGGTGCCAGCGCCGCAGCCCGCGCTAGTGTCGCTGCGGCTTGGGCGGGCTGGTTGAGGTGTAGGTAAATGACTCCCAGCAACTGAGCCACCTCGACGACCGAAGTATCCCGTGCCGCAGCCTGCTCTAGCACCTCGGCTGCTTTTTGGTAGCGCCCCAAGCCAGAGTAGAGTGCCACGCCAGCCGCGTAGTGCAGACGGACCGCGTTTGGATAGTATCTGAGCGCTGGCCGCAACAGGGTCACCGCCTCTTGGTAGCGGCCCTGGCCGTATAGCGCAGTGGCCTGCTCGTAGTACTCTTCCGCTGTCCAATCTGGATTGAACGCGACCTCCTCGATGGAGTCTGTGCGCTCGATCAGCGGCGCGGGCACCAGCACTGGCGGTGGCACCTGCTCGCTGTAGTGAGCTATTTCCACTGCCTCGCCCTCGCGCAGCACCAAATAGCGCCGGAGGGGCGGTTGTTCGACCACTTGCACCCGCCCCGACGGCCAGCGGACCTCGATTTTTTCCACTTTTGCGAGCCCGCCCAGCCCAAAGAGCACCCGCCCGTCGCTGGCGGATAAATAGCCATAGCCGCGCTTGGCTTGGCGCACGAGCACTTGCCCGTCTGCCCAAAGCCGTACGCTAGCTCCTTCAGCGGGCTGTCCCGCCGAGCCGATCAGATCCAAACCCAGCCAGTAGTTGTGGTTGCCGCCGTCGTTGCGTAGCAGGTTCAGGCGGTCGTTGAGGTTGTTGACGAGCAAGTCTAAGTCGCCGTCGTTGTCGTAGTCGCCAAAGGCCGTGCCTCGGCTCACCTGTTCGGCCTCTAGGCCCGACGGGTCGGCCAGCGCGAAAACGCCGTCCCGGTTCCAGTACAGTAGATTGCGCTGACGATAGCTAAGTCCCAATGGATGGGTTTCGAGCTGGGGGTAGAGATGGCCGTTGGCAACGAAGAGGTCGAGCCAACCGTCCAAATCAAAATCGGCTAGGGCTGTGCTCCAGCCCAAAAAGGGCCGCACCGCACCGCCCAAACCCGCTGCGTAGGTAGCATCGGCAAAGGAACCATTTCCTAGGTTTTGGTACAGGGTATTGACGTCGTCGGAAAAGTTGGTGACTACAACGTCGAAATCGCCATCGTTATCGTAGTCGCCGCTATCGATCCCCATGCCAGCTTGGGCGCGCCCTTCCTCGCTATAGGCCACTCCAGCGAAGGCACCAACCTCGCGCAGCCGCCAAGCGCCGTCGTTGCGATAGAGCAGGTTAGGGGTCGAGTCGTTGGCGATATAGATGTCCTGGTCCCCATCTCCGTCGTAGTCGATAAAAAGCACTCCGAGGCCGAGGTAGGTCCGTTGGTCAATTCCAGTCGCCGCACTTACATCGGCAAAGGTGCCGTTGCCCTCGTTGCGATAGAGCACGTCGGCTTGGCCGTCTAAGCCGTGGGGGCCACAGAACACGGACAAGCCCTTCCAGCCGCTGCATGGCTCGCCGTCGCCGGGCGGGTTATTTAGGTCAAAATCCACGTAGTTGGCCACATAGAGATCGAGCCAGCCGTCCAAATCCACATCACCAAACGCCGCGCTAGCGCTCCAGCGCCGGTCGTCTGTGCCCGCCTCTACGGAGGTGAAGGTGCCGTTGCCCTCGTTGCGGTAAAGCGCGTTCGGCCCCCAATAGGTGACATACAGGTCGAGATCGCCGTCGTTGTCGTAGTCGGCCACCGCGCAGCCCATGCCCCAACCCGTTTGCCCCAGCCCGGCCGCTTGTGTCACCTCGGCAAATGCCCGGCCACTGTCAGAGGCCGAGATGTTGAGCCAGAGGCGATTGCCTGTCTTCGGCGCGTCCTCCGCGCGGGTGCCATTGACGGCGAACACATCCAGCCAGCCATCCGCGTCGAAGTCGAAAAAGGCGACTCCCGAGCCCATGGCCTCCAAAATGTAGCGCTGCTGCAGGCCACCAGACACGTGGACGAAGTCCAGCCCCGTCGCTTGTGTCACATCCGCAAAGCGCACGGCATGCACCGGCCGCTCTGCACTCTGCTCTGACACTGGCTCGGGCGCACATCCCCACCCCCACAGGCTCAGCAGCGCGGCCAGTACAGTGCCCGTTCCCGCGCTATAACCCACCGGACACCTCCGCTAGTGCTCGTTGCAGGGGTGGGCGGTCTCCTGGATGCAATTCCTCAAGCATCCGTCTCAGAAAGCGCAACCCACCCTGCTCGATGAACTGGCGACGCTCGGCCTCTTGCAGGTGCGGAAACGCGACCAGTTGTGCCGCTATTAGCTCTGCCAGACGGTGGCTGAGTGCCGCGGGGGGCACATTATAGGGCATGCGCTTGAGAAAGAGCATCAGGTCGTTGCGCCGCCAAACCTCTTCCAGCGGCGGATAGGTGGGTCGATAGTCCTCGTATTCCCCTAGCACAGAGGACGTACCCCACTGCCCGGATAGCGGACTCGCCGCTAGGGTCTCAACCATCGTCCGGGCAATCAGGTAGTGGCCAAAGACTGTCGGATGTACGTATTCGGAGATCAGCTCGCTGCCGACGATGCCGTGTGGTGACGCCGCAGAGAAAGCAGCTTCCACTTCGCAGAGCAATACCCCGTTCGAATTGGCGGTCACCTCGCGGAGTATCTGATTGAAAAGAGTCGGGGCACGGAAGGGCAAGCGATCCATATCTCGCGCCCGTGTGAAAGCGGCTTTGGCCTCGCCGTATTCGCCGCGCCGATAGTGCTGCCGTCCCAACGTAAAGTGGAGATTGGCGCAGTAGGGATTTTCGCGCAGGGAGTTCCGCGCCTGTCGCTCGGCTTCTGCCCATTGTCCGGCGGCGGCTAGCGCCTCTATAGTCGGCGTCGCCGCATCGCACTCCGAGCGCAGCGGATGGAAGTCCTTGAGATTGGCAACTAGGGTCGAAAACAACAGCGGAATCCCGTGCTCGGCGGCAATGAGGGTGATTTCCTCGAGGTTGGCGCGAAAATTTTCCGCCGTCCTGCTGTATCCCGCGTCGAGCGGCCCGATTTCCTCGCGCACTAGATGCAAACCGAAGGATGCAGTCTCTTCCTCGGGTTGGGTCCAACTCTGCAGGTGTGCGATTAATTCCCCTAGGTAGTAGTAGATGCGCGAGCGCTGCAAAAGCATATGGAAGCGAATCATCGTTCGGTCGTTACCCACGCGGACAAAGGGCGTAGTAACCCCGTAGGGTCCCATGAATTCGTTGTGGCCCGCGTAGAGGATGACCAAGTCGGGATCGTAGTCGGCGATCTCGCGCATAAAATCCACTAGGCAGAAAGTATTGAGTGCGGTGATCCCACAGTTGATCACTTCAAAGCGCCGCTCGGGGTAAGCGGCGGGAAGCATTTTCTTTAGGTAGTGGGGAAAGGCGGCCGAAACCGGATGTGGGAAACCAACAAGGGTCGAGGCACCCAGAGCGAAGACGCGCACCACTTCGGGCGCTTTGTCGGCCGCAAAGCTCTGCACTAGCGGCGAGGAGCGGCGATATGGATGCTGGAAGAAGCGGTAGGTGACGTCCCGATTAGCAGTATAGACTTTTTCGCCGCCGGTCTCCGCCAACGCGAAAAGACGGGGAGAGGGCCCTAAGTCGCAAAGTTGCAAAATGCCTTCGACCCCAGCCAGCAAGCCCAACCCCGCGAGCGCGGATAGCAGGTTTAGGGCCAGCGCCTTCCTCTGCATGTGCCCGCCGGACGGCGGCCCTTAGTAGGCCACCGCAATCACCCGCTGGGCGACTTGGTGCGAAGCTCCTTGTGCATCTACATCCACCTCAATTCGGCATAGATAGAGCCCGGGAGGCACCGGTACTCCCTGCGCGTCGCGCCCGTCCCATTGCACCACTTGCTCGCCGAAGCTACGGCGCTTCTCTTGCCAAACAGGCCGACCGCTTAAGTCAAATATCTGCACCTGTAGCGCCCGTTCGGTATTGAGGTTGCCAATGGCGAAGCGAACTTCGGTTTGGTCGTTGATCTCATCGGCGTTAGGCGTGAAGGGATTGGGAGCAATGGTTACCTCTTGGATCACCCGCGAAGAGAACGGCACCGAGATGCTCAGCGAGGTACTCGGCGTCTCATCGGTAGCATCGCCAGGATCCACCTGCTGCCATGACTCCGGGTGGGCGGAATCGCGGATCGACACATCGACGGTGCTGCCGCTGAGCAAGACCCGCGCCTTGAAGCGCACCTGTACCATCTCCCCTGCCGCTACCACTGCGCCGCGCTCGGCTCGAGGGAGGGCATTGTAGGCACTTTCACTTAGCGGCTCGCCGTCTTGGTCGAACGGGAACTGTCCCCCCTTGCCTAGGAGCCGACGAAAGTAGCGAACTGACCCCTTGAGCGAATCCTCCAGTGCTCGGAAATCCGTCTCGGACACCTCTTTCTCAATGACTTTCCCCTCGTCGTCTTGGTCAGTGATCGCGAAGTAAACGATGCGGCCTTTCTCTTCAAAGGGCAGGCCCAAGTAGGTCAACTCGTTGAGGAGACGCCCGTCTGCATCTACGGGCACTTCGTCGCCCTCTGCGACGATTGCGCGATAGTACGTCCTAGAGTCATCCCGTTGGGGCTGCAAGGCGACCTTCTCCGGCAGCCGCAAAAGCACTTGGGCCTCCCCGGGGAAGAACGCCTTGACAGTATCGCCGTCGGCGTTCAGAAACACTCGGTAACGACGCCCATCCGGCTCAGCAAACCAAGGCGTGTGCTCCCCGCTTGTTGGATCTTGGCGCGAGCCAAGCTCAGCGAAGTGGTGCGCTTGTTCATCACCCAGACGTATCCCGGTAATTTCAAGCGCGGGGATTGGATCGGCATCGAGCAGAATTTCGTCAAAGCGGCGGCTAGGCTGACCTCCAGGCTGATCTTGGACAAAGGAAGGATTGATAAAGAGTGAGAAGTCGCGTTCCTCTCCGAACGGCACCTCACTGGGCCAGATCTCGGCCAGCGTGCGGCTAGCCACCGGCGGTGTGAACTGCACCCGCACCGTGCGCAGCGAAGTGACCACCTCGGGGTCGGTAGAAAGCAGCCGGGCCTGTATTTGCATATAGCGCCTAGGGCTAGGCGAGGTGACCAATTCACCTGGGTTCGCGTAGCGTTGACTCCAACTACTCCAACCGCCGCCGGGCTTGATGCGGGAGACGACTGGCCCCTGAAATCCCTTGGGTAGCTTATTGTATTCAGCCTCGGTCTTAGGCTCACCGCCGCTGCCGTAGTGTTCGGTCTCCTCGATCAATCGGTCGCCAGTGCGCGTGCGGATCTCCACCTGGGCTATATCGGGGTCGGGGATATCGGCTTCCCACTCAATGCGGCCTAGTAGGACCGCGCTTGGCAACTCGATCATCGGCGAAGTCAGAGTGACCTCTGACGGGGCTCCTTGGCCGAAGAGTTGGAATTCTCGGATCCGGTCGCCGGTATTGTAGCCTCCAGCCCGACCTGCGTGGTCGGAGAATATCTGCGAGGTCAGATAGCGTACTTGGAGCAATTCGTCAAAGCCCTGCTCGACCGTACCGCCCTGCTGGCGGTGGATCTCTTCCCACTTGAGATTGCCGTTGGAGTCCCGCGTGCCGTCCGAAGTGCGCAGTATCATCTCATCGACGCCGCTGATGCCGCCGACCATGCGGAAGTAGCTCAGCCAGAATCTGGCCCCTAGGTCTAAGGTCAGCACGCCGCGGTTGTCAAAGCGCGGGTCTGGCGACCAGACTAGCTGCAAGTAGTTAGTCTCGTAGCGCCCGTCAAAGCCGGGTGTGCCGGCGAAGATGCCGGTCAGGTCAACACTCCCACCACCGTCGATGATCCCCAGCGCGATGTTGTCGCCTTGGCTCCAAACTTCGATGTCGGCCAGCCGAGGCCGCTCGCGCTGGTAGTAGATCAGCCGACCTTGGCGCTGGGGGTCAACTTGGGAGAAGATATCCTCGTCCACTTTGGTCTCGCTGCCGGCCGCATTGACAATGTGGTAGTCGATCCCACCTTGGTCTCCTGCCGGCAGGGCCATAAATTCCGCCTCTGGGACCGTGCGAAATTTGTCGAACCGGCTGTCGGTGATGGCGATCCGCACAATGTGCAATTGCCGAAAGAAGCCATCGTCATCTGGGTCTAGATCGAACTCCAACACCGTCTGGTCTTCGTTGGGGACGATCGTGCGCTCAATGAGCGAGAGTGCCGCGTCGCGCTGGTCAGAAGCTGTACCGAGGATGCGGACTTGGCGGAACGGCTCGCCCATTTCCGGATCGACGAAGCGCAGCACAATTCGCGAGACTGCAACCAGCCGCCCCAAGTCGATATCTATGTACCAATTCTCAAACGAGCGGCTGTGGTATTCGATCCGCCTGTCTCTACTACTGGTCACCTCATAGGTTGCGCGGTCCACCCGCCGCTCGCCGGCCTCGTCCCGGGCGAAGTAGTAGATCGGTCCGCGTTGGTCTGCGGGGAGCGCTTCGTAGGTCGTGCGATCCACCGCGCTGCTGGGCTCCCAATAGGTCAACGGATCTCCATCGAGGATAGAGGCTGCAGACTCGGGATTGTTGGGCGTGTACTTGATGCCCCCGTGGTAGTAGTACCAGATAATGGGATCGCCCACCTCGATATTATTCTTTGAGTTGGCCTTCAAATACACGATGGGTACGCCGGCTACGGTCGCTGGCGCGGTGCGGATGTTGAACGGCGTGGGAAGGTCTGCACGGTTGAGATCCTTGAGCAGTTTTTCGTAGGCCTTCTGATCGCCGATGAGGGTCTGAAATTGGTCCATCCCCTCCACGGCATTGGTCTCGATGCGAATAGTGCGCGGGCGCACCGCGTGCGTGTGTGGGTCGATCTCTACTGCGTGTTTGGGCCGCGTCCACGCTTCCCAGTGCTCGGCTTGGTCAACGGAAATCCCGCTGGCCGAGAGGCTAAAACCTGCTTGGGCGGCAGTCTGCGCATGGGTCAACGCGACAGAACTGAGCAAGTATAGGCCGCACGCGAATAACTGGAACCTCTTGGCGCTCGACATGGTCGACTCCCCTCTGTATAGAACCGAAGACGTAGAGTCTAGATTTTAATCATTGAATCAGGGGTTTTCAATCTGTTTTTGCGGCGGTTGAGTCAAACTGACCAAAAGTGCGTCCGGCAACGCTGCGTCCAGTCGATCGGCAAACGAGGTCACCTGACTCCGATATTTGGCGCGCAACTGATCCATTAGTTCGTCGAAGCGCTCTCGCTCTTGGCGCTGGGCTAGCGAAGCCCGCGCCCGCCGCAATGCCTTGTCCGCGGGTTCCGGCTGTGGCTCTTGGTGCCGCATTACCTTAAAAAAAATATATCCATCCCGGGTCTCCACCGGGCCGCGCAACGCACCCGGCGATGCCTCCTGCAGCGCCGGCCAGAGACGAGGATAGACGACCTCGTTGAGGCTGATCATGCAGACTAAGCCATCCGGCTGCCGCGGCCGCACATTGAAGCCGCGCTGCCGGGCCACCTGCAAAAGATCGGTCGCCTCGTCCAATTCCCCTGCGAGTTGTGCGGCTTCCTCCTCGGTGGGGACAATGAGTTCCTCGTAGCAGATTCGCTCCGGCAGCAGGAACTGCTCGGGGTGCTGCTCGATATAGCGGCGGGCCTCCTCGTCCTCCACCGCGACCTTGTCACTGACCTCGATCTGGCGCAAGCGGGTCAACAAGAGCTCCTCTTTAGTATCCTCCACCCAAGCGACGACGGCTGGCTCGTCCAGTATGCCCGCCTGGATTGCCGCGTGGGCTAGCATGGTTTCGGGCAAGATAAAGCGGCGAGCAATCGCAGTGATAAACGCGCTGTCTGCTAGCGCTTTTCGCGCGGGTATCCGGTGAAGCTTGAGCGTATGAAGATACTCGTTTACGCTGACTTGGCCTCCTTTGTAGCTGAAGAGCGCTGCACTGCGGTCGGCCGCGCTCAAGTGCTGCACCTGCTGCGCCGGATTCTCCGCCAGCGCCGCAAGGACTTGGCGGCCTGCCGCGTCCATTGTCCAGTCCAACTCATAGGCCAACATTTCCACCTTGCGGTCCTCGACTTCCCTTTGGCCTAGCTTCATTAACTGTGCTTGCAACGCAGCCTGATGGGTTGCCAATTCGGCCTGCCGCTCGCCGATGAAGCGAATGAGCTGATAGGCCCGACCGCGAGCTAGCGGGGACGAGACTTCTCCCGTCGCAAGGGTATCGAAAACCGCCACTGGTATCCCCATCCGCTCGGCCAACGAGCGATTGAGAAAACCCACTTCGCCCGCGCGTTCAGCAGATTGGCCGTCCAGCGAATGCGCCCGGGCCAAATCGGCCCAAGACTCCCCGGCCGCTAGTCGCTTCTGCAGTTCACCTGCCTCTTGCTGGCTAGCAACCACGATTGCAGTCAAAAATCGCTCGCGTGCTAGACCGAGTTCCTCAAAACGCCGGCGGATATCTTCTTCTGTTACTTCTACTAGCGGCATGATCTCGCGCTGGCGCAGAGCCGAGACGATGTATTTCCGCTGCTTACTACTCAGTTTCTCCACTAGCTGCGAGTCCTGCTCCAAACCTCGGTTTCGAGCCTCAAGTAGCAGTACTTCTTGGTCGATCAAGCTCTGCAGATAGTCCTCTCGCGCCTCTTGGCCCTGCTTGTGAGTATAGAGCCCTGGCAGCAAGTTGAGCACGAACCGCCGTAGCTCCTCGGCGTGAATCGCTTTCTGCCCCACCACCGCGACAATTTCTTCCTCTTCCTGCTGACCGCAGGCCCCTAGGACTACCAATAAGCCCAAGAGCAAGCTCCCCGCTCGCAACGCCGCCTGTTGTTTACCCTTACTCATCTTCATGCCTATAATTCCTTGTTGAATCGGTTTCTATTTTAACCGCGAGTATATATAGTCGAAACAGCCCAAATCCTCAAGACGCGTCCATGCCTTCTATCCACACACTTAAATGCTGGTTTCTGATCGTCTTGGCGGGTGCCCTGTGCTATCTCAATGCCTTGGGCAACGGTTTTGTCTTCGATGACTCGGCCTACCTGAGTAGCCCACTAGTCCGCCAGTTTCGCCCGCTGGACGCCTTCCTCCAGAGCAGTATTCACCCCGATCTCTACCGGCCCCTAACCCTGCTCTCGCTGGCCTGTGACTTCCGCTGCTACGGCGACCAGCCGCTAGGCTACCACCTGAGCAGCCTCCTCCTCCACCTTCTCAACGCCCTATTGGTCTTTCAGCTAAGTTACCACATCCTCGCACGGCAGTCCGCCGCTCTCTTGGCCGCCCTGTTTTACGCCCTCCATCCGCTGCAAACCGAGGTGGTTTCTTGGATATCCTCCCGTGGCGATTTGCTGATGAGCTTTTTCTTTTTAGCGGGCCTGCTTTGCCATCTGCGCATACAGACGCGCCGCGGACGGATATTGGCGTGTTTCCTATACGGTTGCAGCATCTTGTCCAAGGAGAGCGGCTTTGTCTTGCCCGCCGTCGCCTATTGCTACGACGCGCTGTTCGCCACGCCTGCCCGGCCATTCCGACACTTGTTCACCTTCACCTGCGCATGGCTCGTGCGCCACTGGGGATATGCCCTAGTCCTAGCTTTGGCCCTAGCCTTGCGGTGGAACGCGGCAGAGACGGCAGAACCGATCTCTGCTAACTTCCTCGCCGATGCCGATGCGGTTTCTCGGCTGCTGACGCTCCCGGCGATCCTGCTGCGCTACCTAGTACTGATCGTCTTTCCGCTTCACCTCTCAGCGGACTACTCCTACGCTTCTATTCCCTTGGTGCGGACGCCGCTCGACCCTTATTTCATCGCTGGTCTCCTTGCCGCTGGCGCGCTCCTCTACTTGCCCTTCCGTGCTTCCTCACCGCCATTGGTCTTCGCCGCGGCCTTCGGCTGGCTCGCCTTCCTGCCCGCTTCCAACCTCTTGATTTTGGCACCCAGCGGTATGGCCGAGCGCTACCTTCATCCAGTCATGCCCGCGCTGGCGCTCCTCTTAGGACTAGCCGCTAAGACCTGGTTCACAAAGCGCTATCGCATCGCTGGCTTTGCCCTAGCCACCGTCGTCCTCTTGCTCATGGCCGTCCGCACCATTGACCGCAATCGCGACTGGGCCAGCGACTACGCGCTGTTTTCCGCTGTCGTCGCCCTCTATCCCGACAACGCTAGAGCCCGCGAAAATTTAGCCCATGCGCACTACCAGCAGGGCGATGTCAAAGAAGCGATCGAGCACTACAAGCGCTCCATTGCCATCAATCCACACCGAGTCCGCCCTTACTACAGTCTAGGGCTGCTCTACAATGCAGAAGGACAATATCGCGCGGCCATCCGGGTCTTCAAAGCCGCGATAGAACTCAATCCCGATCACGCTGGCGTACATTACAACACTGGACTTGCCTACCAGAAGATGGGCCGCCATGCCGCCGCGATCCCCCACTACGAAAAAACGCTGCGCCAATCACCCGAGCACGCACGCGCCGTCTTTAACCTCGGTCGAGCCTACCAGCACCTCGATCAGCACTCCCAAGCTATCGCGGCCTACAAGACCGCACTCACCTTGGACCCGGGCAGAACCAGTGCCTATTATCACTTGGGCGAACTCTACCACACGACAGGCGATTGTTGCAAAATGACCACTGCTTGGCAGACTCTGTTGCGTTTGGCCCCCCATCACCCCGAGGCCGAGCGACTCCGCTCGCTGCTCCAGCTGTGCGAAAAAAATCCGTAGTTCAGTATAAATTTTATGGTTGAACTATACATATGTATTTTGTACACTTGAAACGCTGTAAGCAGTTAGTTAGACTTTTAGCTCACCTAAAGCTTAGCCATCTTTACCCGCGCTCACCTATAGGAGGTGCAACATGCGCAATGTATTGACTTTCGTCGCTGCTCTGCTGGTAGTGGGGCTGGCTACGCCAACCTGGAGTCATTTTCCTCCGGGTGAGTTTCTCTTTGCCGTGCAGTTTCCCGACGAGAATTTGCCTAACGTCGATGGCGACATCTCGGAGTGGAGTGTCATTCCGCAGGTGCCCTACGAAGTGGGCAACGACATGTATTCGGACGCCGTTTACTCCAAAGTGCGCGGCGAGATCGACGTCAGCGATCTGAGCGTCCGCCAGATCGTCGGCTGGAACGACAACAACGACCGTCTTTACTTGATGGCCGAGGTTTTCGACAACGTCCACAACACGGACCGCGAGGATCCGGCCCAGTTCTGGACCGACGATGCTTGGGAGATCTACATTGCCCCAACACACCCCGAGGCCGAAGGGGGCGGAGACTATGCCCCTGGTAGTGAGGGTGGCATCGTCAAGCAGTCCTTCAACTTTGGCATTCCGCCCATCGGCGGTAGCTGGGGTCAATTCCTGCCCGATTTCGAGTGGCGCACGGATCCGTTCAACGGCGACAACTGGGTCATGGAGTACTCTTTTGAAGGCGAGGAATTCGGCGAGAGCACTTACTTCTACGAGATGTGGATTCAGCCCTATGACTTCATTCCCGACGACGGCAATCGCGAAGGGGCCGAACTGACCGACCTTTCTGACGGCGACGTCATCGCCATGAGTTGGACCTTCGGCGATTTCGACGAGCCGGGCACCACGTATCAGGGGTTCTGGTCCACTTCGCCCAACGGATGCTGCCGCGCCGACAACGACATGGTCATGAGCGAGTTAGACGACTCTATCGATTGGGGTGCCGCTCCCGAGCCCACCGCGGTTGAGTCCGATACTTGGGGCCGCATTAAAGCCCAGTTCCAGCAGTAAGACTCGTACGCAGCATCGTTTTTTAAGGGCGGTGGGCTACCCAGCCCATCGCCCTTTTTTTGTTAAGGGCGTTCCTCCGATACGCACCGCACCACCCTACACGAGGGAATCCGGCCATGAGAATGTCGCACAGTGCTTTCTTACTAACGCTGGGCCTCCTAATCGGCATCGCGGATCAGGCTCGCGCACAAACCTACGGTAACCGTCTGGGCGTCCAGAGGGGGGGACGCTCCACCTTTGAGCCACAGGGAGCGGGCGTGCTCTTTGACGCTTTGGACCCGGCGGTGCGTCGCTGGTACATCCCGCAGGAGCTCTACAACGAGTATAGGTGGCAGCAGTGGGAGTACTCCAACTACGCTCGCCAGCACTACCAGCGCTATGTAGACACCGCTCTCGAAGGCGACTATTTCTACGACTTCTTCGGCAACTTCGTCGGGCGAGGCTGGCTCATCTACAACAACGATCAGCGCCAGCCCCTGCAGAAAGGCAACCAACTCTTCAAAGATGATCGCTTTCGCAGTTGGTTCAGCAACGTAGTGATCGCCTCCGACGCCAAAGGCCAGTACCACTATGCACTAACCATTGCCAACGGCCTGCGCACCACCCTAACACCTATGACCTTCTCCAAACCGGACTTCGATGGCGTCCAATTCGACATCGCCACCGATAAGTACATGCTAACCGCCCTCTATTCGCGGCTGAGTGAGTCGGGCGGTTCCTCGACCTTTGCCGAGGGCATCAATCGAACAAACAACACGTCTTTGATGGGGGGTCGTACCACGGTCCAGATTGGTGATTTTACCACCTTGGGCTTCACCTTCGTCAACGCCCACCAGTCCAACACCCTCACCGAAGGCTTTGGCGGCAATCCCCTCACCGGGGAATTGACCGTTGACCAGAAGGCCGAGGCGATCGCTTGGATCGAAGTTCTGCTCAGCGACGACTCACCCGCCGACAACGAGGGCGGGGCCGCCTTTTTCCCCGCCGGGTCCGACATCGTCATTACTTACCTCGACGGGACCCAAGTGCGCGGCAAGGAAATAGGTTTCGAGCCGATCATCGAAGGTGGATTCCCACAAGAGGGCTTCGTCTCTGCCGACGGCAACGAGCAGATCCGCTTGCGCTACGACTTCAATCGCAGCGACTACCTGCTCACAGCTCCCCAAGACAAGACCCAGATCCGCAAGGTCCAATTCGACCTAGTTTTGGGCAACGACTACAAGGTGCAGGTTACCTCCAACCGCCAAACCGGCCGCAACGAAGACCCCGTCTTCCTGCTGATGGCCCGCGCCGAGGGCAACGTCAAGGACAACACCAACCTCGGAGTAGTCTCCTTTGAATACGGCCTACCGACTGCCACTTCGATTTTTGGTTTTACCGCCGAATTCAACGACATCAAGGGATTCAATTTCTACGGCGAATTCGACAACAGCCGGGTTTACCGCAAGTACCCCTATCCGAGCAACGACCAAGGTAACACGGACCACAACACCTCGTCGGGCACATCCAACAAGCCCTCAGCAAATGCTTGGATGGCCAATCTGTCGAAGCTAGCCTATCCCTTTTTTCTGTTTGGCGAGGTCTTCTACATGGATCCGGACTACGCCACCACCGTGTACGTCGCCGAACAGGACGGATTCATCGACTATTCCTCTGGCTATTTTGAAAATGGCGCTCCGGGCAATATCGAACGCTTCTTAGTCGACTTTGTCGAGGATAATGACGACCAAGACCGGGTCCCCGATTGGGGCCGCAACGACGCGTTGGTCACCGACCCAGCGGTCTTTCCCGGCTGGGACGAAAACAACGACTTTATCCCCGACTACAACCAGAACGACAACGGCCGGGTGATCAACCTGATCCCCGACTACGAAGAGCCCTTCCTACGGCAACACGTCGAACGACCGGAGTTCCTCTACGGCATTGACGCCAACAACAACACCTGGATCGATCGCTTTGAAAACGACAACCGCCCCGACTTCCCCTACCAGCGCGACCATCGCGGCTTCAACGTCTATGTCGGCACTCACCTCGCGCCGCAATTGCGCCTCACTATGGGGCATCTGCGCGACGAGCTCATCACCTCTAACCAGCGCAACTACACCTACTATGCCATGCTGACTCTGGACATTGATCACGCCCGCTGGGGTCGTCTGCGGATCATGGAAATGACCAAGAGCATCAAGGACGACATTGCCGACGACCTCCTCCAGTGGAATAACCGCAATACCTTGCGCGACGACCGCAACGTCGAAGTTATTGATCCGATGCTTGGGCGCGACACCTGGTACAATGGCTTCTTCATCGGCCATACCTATGAGCCCATCGCCGACCTAACCATCAAGAACTTGCTCAAATACGACCTCTGGCATCAGCGCCTCGATAGCGCTGCACGCACTTCCTTTGGCCTCGATCCCAACGAGTTCTTCTTCGGCTTCGTCAACAAGGCTGAGTACCTCCGCGAGATCGGCACCCTGCGACTTATGCCGCGCTGGAAGAGCGAGTTTCGGCGTCAGACCTACGACCTATTCTCGCGCTTAGGGCGCAAGGAACTGACTGAGATTTTCGGCCTCATTGCCGAGGTACCCTTCCTCCGCAGTACCACTTTTGCTGGCGGCGTCGAATACGTGCTCTTTCGCGACTTGGACGACGACATCAACAATTTCCAGTCTTTTATCTCAGCTACCCAGATTTCCAACGTGGCCGAGTACCAAGGATACGTGCTGACGACCCAAGTGGGCCTGAAATTCGATGTGCGCGACTTTCAGGATCCCGGGCTAAAGACTCGGACTATCACCGAAGGCTTTATCACGGTTTACGCTGGTCTGGGCATCTGATTGGGTGCGATGGGGAGATCGGGCTGGCTGGTCGGAGGATTGCTCTGGCTCGCGGCGTTGGGGGTGCGCCTCCTCTATATAGAGCAAAGCCAGACAAGCCCCTTTTTTGACTATCCACTGGTCGATGCAAAAACCTACACGGACGCGGCTGAACGCATGGGGGTGCAGGGGCACTGGGACGGCGGAGACGCCCCCTTCTGGCAACCGCCGCTCTATCCTTACTTCCTAGGATTTCTCTACGCGCTCTTCACTCCTGGCTACTACCTACCTCGCCTCGTCCAAGCTGCCATTAGCGCCTCCAACTGCGTCCTGCTTTACCTGCTCGGCCGCCGCCTGTTTTCTCCTAGCCTAGGGCTTGCAGCGGCCGCTGCTGCAGCACTCTACGGCCCTTTGGTCTTCTTCGCGGGTGAATTTCTACCGCCTCCCCTAGCCCTTTTCTTTAATTTACTGATCCTGTTGACCCTGCCTTGGGCCATGGCCGGTCGTCCGCGTCGGCTTCTAGTCCCCGGCTTATGTCTGGGCTTGGCCGCCCTTGCCGTGGCCAACATCCTGCTCTTTCTGCCCGCGGCCTTGCTCTGGGTAATTGTCATGCGTCGTGCGTTGCCGTGGCCGCGGCGCTTGCTAAATGCTCTGCCCCTGCTGCTGGGGGCCTCGTTGGTCATCGCTCCCGTCACTCTGCGCAATTACCTGCTAGGCGACGACTTGGTGCTGATTTCCTCCAACGGGGGGATCAATTTCTACCTAGGGAACAACGCCAATTACGAGGAGACAATCCGCATCCCACCCGGCCCAGCGTGGCGCGCTTTAGTCAGCCAACCCCGAACCGAAGCCGGGATTACCAAGGCTTCGGACCAATCATACTATTTCTTCGCCCAAGCTTGGGACTTCATCAGTGCAGAGCCAAGTGCTTGGCTTCTGCTCCTGCTTCGCAAGACCTATCTCTTCTGGCACGGTGAAGAGATAGGCCGCAACCAAGACCTCTACTACGCTCGCAACTTCTCCTCCTTGCTATCGCCACTATTGTGGAAGGGAACCATCGCCTTTCCCTTTGGGATCGTGGCACCGCTGGCCTTGCTGGGCATGGGGCTAGTGTGCTGCAATAGGGAGCAACGCCGCGCGGAAATAGATCTGTTACTCCTCTACATCGCCGTCTATGCACTATCCGTCATCCTGTTCTTTCCGACCGCGCGCTACCGCCTGCCGGTCGTATCGCCCCTGCTGCTTTTTGCCGCCTATGCCGTCAGTGCTCTCTATTGCCTCGGACGCTTACGCGCTGGTGTGAAGTTGGCGTGGGCCGGTGGCGTACTTGCAGCCCTTTTAGTGGCCTGCAATTTCCGCGTCGGCCCGATGAACATGGCCGGTGACGCCGAAACTCTGCATCGGTTGGGCTTTGTCTATCAGCAAAAAGGGCTGCCGGCCAACGCTATCGCCGCCTATGAGCAAGCTCTCGCCCTCGACCCGGAGATCCGCGAGGCTCGTTTCAACCTCGGGGCCTTGTACGCACGGCGGGGCCGCTACGACCGGGCCATCGCAGCCTACCAAAATTTTGTCGTCCGCTATCCGGACTATCCCGAAGCCCGCTATGCCTTGGGCAATGCCCTCCTGCACGCCGGTCGCTACGCGGAAGCAATCGTCCAATACGAAAAACTGCTCGACGCGGCTGCGGCACCAGAGCGAAAAGCAGTACAGGAGCGGCTGGCCTACGCCCATATCCAACTCGACCAGCTCGACGCGGCTGCCGCCCTCTATCGCGACCTCGTCGTCCAAGCACCCGACTCGTTGCGCTTCCGCTACCAGTTGGGTCAGTTAACAGAAGCCTTGGGGCAGCCGGGCCTAGCTCGACGCGAGTATGCGGCGATCCTCCAGCACGACTCCACCCACGTCGACGCTGGTCTCCGTCTAGCCCACCTGCTGTTGGCCACTGATGAGTCCAACGCGGCCGAGGTCCAACTCAAACGCTTGGTAGCTGCCCATCCCCATTTGGTCGCCCCCCGCTGGCTTTTGGCCACCCACTACGCGACCCAACACGAAGGCACCAAGGCCCTTGCGCAGGCGCAAGCCATCCTCGAGATACAACCCGACCACGTGCAGGCCAACCGGATGGTCGGCCATCTGCAGGTCATCCAAGGCGACACGTTGGCAGGAACCAAAAACCTAGATCGCTTCAAGAAGTACTACGTCGAAGAGCGCCAGCAAGTGATCCTCGAGGCTCTCAAGGACCAATGGCGTCAACAGCTCAAAGGAATGTTTTGACGACTTAGTAGGCTACCGCTACCGGTACCGCCCGCCGATTGGCCTTTGAATCCCCTTTAACTTCTATGTAAATGAGATAAATCCCTGGTGGCACCACTGTACCTCCTTGGGCGCGCCCGTCCCAAGACAGCTCAGGTCGAGAGGTTCGGTCGTAGCGTCCACTTAGGTCGGCGCCCTCGTAAATCGTATGCACCAAGCGCCCGCTCAGGTCGAAGACTTGTATCTGCACCTTGGCTGCGCGCGTCACGGCCACTATGTCATAGCTTAGCGCTAGTTGATCGTTGATTCCATCCCCGTTGGGCGTGAAGGGGTTGGGCTCCAAGGCAAAAGACCCGACTAAGCTGCCCTCGGTAATGCCCGGACTCAGCACCGTGATGCCCGAAGCCGTTGGCAAGTCTCCCTCGCCCAACAATGCGGCGTTCCCCGGTGTGATCCGCTGGATGCTTCCGGGCTGAGAGGAGAGAATGGCTTGACCGCGGAACAGAGTGCTATAGAGCAGTACCTGCCCGCGGAAGTGAATTTTCAAAAGGCGTTCGCCCCCACCTTCCGCCGGCTCAATCCGGGGAAAGCGGACGATGAAGTTGCGGTCGGTTATGGCTTGGATGGCAAAGGTATCCCCCGCTGCTGAGGCTGTCGAGTAGGGCAACTCTTGTATTTGGCCTTCCTCAGTCCGCACCATCGACACGCCTCGCTGGTCGAGGATCACATCGGCGTTTAATACTTGCTCTGCAGTGGTATCCGAACCATCCACAATCTCGATCCGGTCAATCCCCAAAACCCGCGTAGGCGTCCGAATTTCAAAGGTGTCGAATCCCTTGACTCCCTCGATGTTCATCAGTGCCCGCACGGCATAAGTGAAATTCACCGATTCGGAGACCTCCACTTCGCGCGGATAGATCTCGGCGATCAGATCGTCGGCGATGGGAGGTCGCAGATACTCAATTGACAATTGCTCGACGAGCTTAGTCGCGTCGATATCGTCGTTGAGAAAGTCAATCGAAAATTGAATATAGCGCCGCGGTCCAGGCGAGATAATCGGCGTCCCACCCTCTTGGTCTCCGCGCAAATAGGGCGCCGACCAAGGGCTCCAGTTTTCTAAATCTTCCCCAATCTCTCCCTTGTCCCATACCCGAGGCGGCGAGGCCTCTAAATCGGGTGCTAGGCCCAAGTACTCGTCGCGGCCTAGCTGTGCTTCTAGATCTATCAGCGAGGTGGATCGCTCGTCTTCGCCGATTCGCTGCACATCTCTGCGGTAGTAAAGCAATGGGTTGGGATCGTTTCCCGTGCGGGTGCGGACTAAGATCTGCGATGGCTCGCCGACCGTTGGTTTGGCGGCCACCTGTTTGCCAGCCGTCTGGCCGGGGTAGCGAATGATGTCCCCGGTGGTATTATCGCGACAGGCTGTCTGAAAGCACATCCACACCGTGGTATAGCCCTGGCCGGGGAGGTAGAGCGAAGCGGTATCGCACTCACCCCAGTCGTCGGGTACATCCGCAGCGGTGGAAAAGGTGTCGCGTTGAGTCGTACAGTCTTGATTTAACGCCTCGTCGAGACCAGCGACGGTGCCACTGCGGAGGTCAATAAGGCGCGCTTGCCAACTAATGTTGCCCCAAGTGGCCGGCCCCCCCAGATCGTAAACGTGGGAGACGTAGCGGCTACTGCCGATAAAACCCTGTCCATATACTTCTAATTCGTCGATCTCATAGGGGAAAGACGAGGTGGATTTGATACGCACGAAACGCACTGGACGGGCAGGCTGTACTTGCACATCTACTACTTGGTCTTCATTTCCGGTACTGCGCAGCAAAATTTTGAAGTCCTCAAGCTGCGGAACTAACCGGCCCGTGCCGTCTAGGACCAAGTCTTGTCCATCGTGGAGCAGCAACTCAAACTGGCGGATAAAATCGTTTTGGAAGGGATACTGAGGCGCACTCTGTACGGTGTTGCGCGGGTAAAAGCGGATGCGATTGACTCCGATCGGACTGCCCAAATCCAGCACGATAAAAGTACCTAATGCGCCGAAAATCCCCTTGCGCGAGAAGGCATCTTCAGCTCCTTCAGGCGCGATCAGTTCCAGCAAGGTCGCCTCCAAGTCAGATGCTGCCACATCCTTGATCGCTGGCGCGGTGATCCGCCCACCCCACCCCAGTGCCCGCTGAGCCACGTTCTCTCCCCGAGCTACATGGTCCGGGCTTAGACCCACCGGCAGTACCACCGGGTCGGTACCTGCCGGCAGCTTCAGTCCCTGCTGGATCGCACGCTGAGCGATCAGCTTGCCCCCCCCCGTCTGTAGCCTGCCCGGCCTACTCGTCTGGTCGCCAGTAGTCAGGTTGCGACAGATCGTCTGGTAACAATCGGCCCGTATGCCGCCTTGGAAAATCGTCTCGCAATCACCCCAATCGTCGGTGATATCGACGGTCGAATCAAAGCGCCGGCTCTCTTCGCGGCACTCCAGATTGGGGTCGTCGGCCTCCGTCTCTCCTTCCGCTTGGCGGACTACCTGCGTCGAGCGGATTGCGTCAACCGCTGCTTCCACCCGGTTCATTGCCTCGTCCAGCGCCACCACTGGAGCGAAATCCACCAAAATCACCGACAAAAAGCCCTGCGCTGTCGTCCCAATCTGTGTCACTCCCTCCAGTGGCTCGATCTGGTCGAGCAACAACTGTTCAACCAAGGCCAGTTGTCCCGCTAGCAATTCGGGCTCGACATCGACCACGGTCTTGACTAAGACACGCGTCGTCACAACCTGTAAGTTGCTCAAGTCAATCAGGTTGCCCGGCACATTGCCGACCTCAGTAAATTGTCGGTTTACCTTGTATTCAGGTAGGATCGAAACCAGATCGTCGCGAGTAGTCTCGCCCGTCCAAGAGACGTTCCCCCCGATACCGACCCGCAGGGTATCTAAAGCCGCCGTCGGCAGGACATATAGCGTAGTTGCTAACGCTGTGAGCAGGATCGAACGGAGATAGTTGGCAAAGTTCATGTAGTGTTCACCCGGTTTGCATAGCGCACATGGGCTGAGGTGCTCCTGTAATGTAAGAAAAAACTAGACGGCATATTTATATAATTTTGCTCTCGCTGCCAATCTGCTGGCTTGACCTCGTCTCTGCAGCAACCCTCGTGCCCACTGGCCTAATTTATTGACAGTCCCCTAGGGCGAGGATATCCTATCTCCATTCAGTAGACGTAGTTAACGACCCGTCTCTTATGGAGAATTTGACCGCGACTTCATCCACTCCGCAACGGCCCGGCCTCCGCGCCCTCCTCGTCGGCGCAGCCGGTGCCTGGGCCATTGGTGCTGGCGTCCCGTATTGCAACATGGTGCTCCACGGCTCTCGGATCGCCTCGTACTTCAACACGCCCGCCGCCATCATTCTCTTCTTCTTTCTGGTCTTTGTCGGCAACACGCTGTTGGGCTTGGCGCGCCGCTCGTGGATGCTGAGCCGGGCCGAGTTGGCGCTCATCTACATTATGTGGATCGTCGCCACCTCAATCCCCGAATGGGGGCTTACCGCCTTTCTCCTGCCCGATATCACCAGCGTCATCTACTACGCCACGCCCGAGAACAGCTGGGCCGAGCTCCTCCATCCACTCATTCCCGATTGGATCATCCCCCACCACGACTTCGACCAGATCAAAAACTTCTACGAAGGCGCGCCGCAGGGGCAGGGCATCCCTTGGGCGTTGTGGCTGTCCCCGCTGGCGCTGTGGGTACCTTTCGTGCTGGCGCTCTACGTGGCGATGATTTCCATTGTGGTTGTCTTGCGCAAACAGTGGATCGAAAACGAGCGCCTAATCTTCCCGCTGGTCCAGCTCCCCATCGCCATGCTCCAAGAAGAGGATAAGCGCCCCGGATTACTCAACGCCTTTTTCAAAAATCCGCTGATGTGGATCGGCTTTGCCATACCCGCCCTCATCCAGAGCGTCAACGGCCTTAATCACTATTTTCCCTACTTCCCCCGCGTCGGTCTCGGCACCTCAGTCCCGCTCTTCCGCGACAGCATCCAGATTCCGCTCCGGCTCAGCTTCCAGATGCTGGGCTTTTCCTACTTCGTCAACCGCGACATTGCCTTTGGACTGTGCTTCTTCTATCTGCTCAACACCGTCCAACAGGGCATCTTCAACGTACTCGGCGTCCAGAAGATCGATCCCGTACTCGGAGCCTACAGTACCTATACGGGGTCTATCGTCGTCCACCAGGGCTTCGGGGCCGTCATCGCGCTGGTCCTCTTCGGCCTGTGGAACGCCCGCGACCACCTGCGCGCGGTCTGGCGCAAAGCGGTCTCCGGTGCCCCTGACATAGACGACTCCGGCGAAATCCTCTCCTACCGGACCGCACTCTTGATGCTGGCTGGCAGTCTGACCTTTATGGGCGTGTGGCTCTGGCAGTCAGGGCTGCCCGCTTGGGTTACCCCCATCTATCTCTTTTTTGCTTTTGTGCTCTTCATAGGCATCACCCGCGTCGTCGCCGAAGGAGGGCTGGCCTTTATCTTCGCGCCGATGATCGCCTCGGATTTCGTCGCCGCTGGCTTTGGCACCCGCACCATCGGCTCCTCCGGCGTCATGGCCTTGGCCTTTACCTACATATGGGCCAGCGACATTCTCACCTTTGTCATGGCCTCCTGCGCCAATGGCCTCAAACTCGCCGAGGAGACTATAAAAAAAGGACGCCGCATCGTCTTTTGGGGCATCCTCTTGGCCATCCTCGTGACCCTCTTTAGCTCGATCTGGGCCATCCTCGATCTAGGCTATCGCTACGGGGGGATCAATACCGATTCCTTCTTCTTTGGCGGCGCGGCGCGCTACCCTTTTGACAACGCCGCCGCGCGGCTGCAATCCCTCGATGGCCCGCATTGGGAAAATTGGCTCTATACGGCCATTGGTGCCGGGGCCATGGTACTTTTGATGGCCGCCCGCCAACACATCTCTTGGTGGCCTTTCCACCCGTTGGGTTTTCCGATCAGCGCCGTCTTTGGCACGATGTTTTTTAGCGTGTTCCTAGCTTGGCTCTGCAAGACATTCGTCCTGCGCTATGGAGGTCCGGCGCTCTATCTCAAAACCCGACCCTTCTTCATGGGCCTAATTCTCGGTCAGTTCGTCACGGCCGGCATCTGGTACGCCATAGACTATTGGGCTGGCGAAAGCGGCAACGCCGTAATGAGTTGGTAGCTTAGCTCAGTACGCCAGGGAGAGGGTTCCCACTTGCACTTCTTCGCCGCTGTCGGCGTCGAGGGCAATCCGGTATAAATAGATTCCCGGCCTCACCGCAATGCCCTGATCGTCCATCCCATCCCAAGCCAAGATGCTGGCTTCTTCCCCGAAGAGACCGCGCACCGCATTTTGCTCTTGCAGTTGCCGCACTCGACGTCCCGATAGGTCATAGATATTGACCGTCAGCATCCGCGGGGTCGAGACCTCGTGCAACTGAAATTGGAATCGCGCCCAGTCGTTGATCCCATCTCCGTTGGGCGTAAATGGGTTGGGCGCGATTTCCACCTCCGCTAAGAGCTCCTCACCCAACCCGACCGTGCGCACCCCCAGCGCATTACCTGGAAAGTCAACGGTCGCGTCTCCAGGGGAAATGAGCTGTTTGACCTCATTGGCGGTGCTGTCGAATATCCAGCCCTGAAACTGAGTGCCATAGCGCACTACCCGCGCATCGAATTCTACCTCGATTAGCTTGAATGTATCCCCCTGTCCGGCCAACTTCGGAAAACCGACGACGATACGGTCATCGAGTATTTCGGGCGGATGTGCGTCGCTGACTTCAACGCCATCGACCCGCACTGATCGCACTGCGTTGACCCGCGTTAGCGTAAAAATCTCCAGTCGGTCGAAGCCATGGCCCGCTTCCAATGTCGGCAGCACGCTGTAGGTGAATGCGGTGCTCTCGGTGCGAGACGCGTCCAGCGGCCAGATTTCGCCCACCACCTCCAACGCCGCCGGTCGCGCAAACTGTATTTCCAGCTCCTGTAACTTCGTGCTCTGATCGATGGTTGACAGCACCAAAAGCTGGAACTGAAAGTAGCGCGAAGGCCCCGGCGAGAGGATCTCGGTACCATCTACCCAAGCGTGGGGTGGTTGCGCGGGGTCGGCCAATCCCGCCTCCCACGGATAAGGTGCCGACCAGAAACTCCAGTGTCGCTCGTCCAACGTGGTGAAGCGCTTCTTGATGTTGCCGCGCTCGTATTCCTGCCGAGTTATAGCCTTGAACTCGCCAGCGACCGCGCTGGGCAGCCAGTAGAGGTTGGGATCGCTATCGCTGCCGGAACGGGTGCGAATCAGGATCTTGCTGTCCAGATCGTGGTCGCCCTTCCAGCGAATCTTGCCCCAAGCCATCTCCTCGCCAAAGTCGAGTACCGCGCTGGTGTAGATGGCGCGTGGCACGTAGCCTTTGCCGAAGATCTGGAACTCGGCGATCTCCCAATTGGAGGTCGGGTAGAGCGGGCGAATCGTGACCCACTGGAGAGACTGCAATGGGAACCGGGCATCGAGGATGGTTGCTTGGCTTTCTGTATCACGACGCAAAATAGTCAGACGCGAATCGTTCTTGGAATCTACTTCGCGCGGGGAAATACTTTTAAACCAGGGGCTGTCTTCGGTCCTAAAAGAAGCATGAGCGGCGAAGTTTTGCACGCTATTGGCACCGGCGATTTCAAACCACGGCAGGAAATTGTCGGAAAAATCCTCTTCGCCGAGTGTCTCTTTATCTAGTTTGGGAGGAGCCATCCCCGCGATGATCTGGTCAATTTTGATATCGTTTTTGGACAAGCGAGGAAAGAACCGCACCCGATTAATCGGGTAGTCAGCTCCTAGGTCGATGATTAGGTTCTGGACGACGAACTGACTCCGAATCTCTGAATCGTCCGTATTGCTAGCGGCAAAGAAGGCCGCCGTCTGGGGATCGCCGTCGAACATCGGCCGGATCCTTTCGATCACGCCTGTAGTGTGATTGGTCCCGCCCACGGCGATATTGTCGTACAGCCCGCGTGGGATCCGGTTGCGCACCCCGTCTTGCGCCAAATTCAAGGTATCCGGCACCCAGAAGGGGCGCATCCAGACTCCCCCAGTGCTATCGACGTTTACCATCAGCGTGTCATTCCACGTGGGGTGGGAGTCTGGAGCACTGAATGGCACCCGATCTTGGATTTGGCCATCCGGTCCGATAACCAGGTACTCTCCAGGCTCATAAGATATCGCCGCCGACCACGGGTTTCCGTCTTCGCCCCCGAGCCGATAGACGTTATAGGCTTCTGCCAGCGTCGCCGCAAAAGCGAGCGCTCCACAGGCTACCAACGATACTCGTCGCAAGGTATTCATTCGCGCTGCTCTCCTGGCTAATGTCTGGATCAGCTTCTATAATCTTCCATATAAGGAGGGAATTAATATAATAAAGACTACAGCGGCTAGCACGATAAAACGGACTACCACATGCACACTGCTGTGAGCCATCTGGCGGCGGCGGCACCCCTGCGCTAACTTTATTTTTCTACGCGGAACCTCGCTCCGTACCGCAACATCTATATAGCGATCCAAGCCTAATCCCTATGGACCATAGCTCACTCTCACCTCTTCTCACACACCTAGCCACGCTGCGTCGCCGCGCCTTGGGCCTAACCATATGCTCTGCGTTGGCCTTGGCCCTAGCCGCAGGCTTGGTGTCTGTCTTGCTGTGGGTCCTGCTCGAAGCCCTGTTTTTTCTCTCGCCGCCTTGGCGCACGGGTTTGGGCATCTTGGCACTTTTGGCTACCGGGGGAGCACTAGCGTTTGCTCTCAGGCGGCACTTGCCCGTTGTCCTCTCGCAGCACCGCTTCGCCCTCTTCGTCGAACGGCGCTGTCCCCCGCTCCAACAGCGGCTGATTAGCGCCTTAGAGCTATCTGATACAGATCCATCCCTGCACTCGCCCGCGCTGCTTGCGGCTGTGCGCGAGCGGGCCGCCGCCCTCTTGCGTGCCGCCAATCCGGCCCAAATCCTCGACCGTCGGCCGCTCTATGCCTATCTGCGCTTGCTTGGTGGCGCAGCGGCTGTCTCGCTCCTCTGCGGTGCGCTGTTCGGCGACGACCTCGCCCAAGCCGCTCAGCGTTGCGCCCATCCGCTCACCGCGTACGAGCGGCCACCGCGCACCTTAATTACCGTCCAGCCCGGCGACCTCGAAATCATCAAGGGCGACGACGCCACCCTACAAGTGCATTTTGCTGGCGACAAGCCGCGCCGCGCCCGCATCATGCGCCGTGCAAGCACAGAAGCACCCTACCAGATCGAAGAGCTCGTGGTCGATCGCGCCGACTCCGTCGCTTACACCTTCCCCCAAATCCAGCGATCCTTCCGCTACGCCATCGCAGTCGGCGACGACCGCTCGCCCGAATACGAGGTGCGCGTCATCGATCCCCCGGCCGTCAAGCGGTTGCGTCTGCACTACCAGTACCCTGCTTACAGCCGGCTACCCGACCGCATCGAAGAGGAAGGCGGCGACATCCAGGGCCTACCCGGCACCCGCGTCGCTTTGGAAATCGCGGCCAACAAGCCCTTGTCCAAAGCCGCCTTGGTCCTCGACGACACCTTGTCGCTGGCCGCCCAACTCGACGGCGCAACCGCCCGCGTCGCCTTACAAATCGAGCGCACGGGTGCGTACCACATCGCCCTCACCGATCGCAAAGGCGCGACCAACCGCGACCCCATTCGCTACGCCATCCAAGTGCGCGAAGACCAAAAACCAGAAGTCGCCATCGTCGATCCCGGCCGCGATAGCGACTTGCCCGAGTCCCTCAAGGTGTTGCTCAAGGCCGAGGCCAGCGATGACTTTTCCGTCGAGGAAATCGCCTTGGTCTATCGAGTCAACAACGGCTCCGAACAGCGTCGAGCTTTGCCCACCAACCCTCAGCGCGAGGTGCTCGTCAGCCACATCTGGGACCTCTCAGCCGCCAACCTCTTGCCCGAAGATCGCATCTACTACCACCTAGAAGTCCTCGATAACAATCAAGTGGCCGGTCCGCAAAAGGGTCAGAGCCGCCAGTACGTGCTGCGCTTCCCCTCCCTGTATGAACTCTACTCAGAGGCCGACCAAGCCCAGGAGGAACAACTATCCTCCTTGGAAGAACTCGCAGCCGAGGGACAAGCTCATCAGGAGTACATCGAGCGGGTGCGCCGCGAATTGCTCAAAAGCGAGGAGCTGAGCTGGGAGCAAAAGAAGGAACTCGAATCAACGCTCGCGGCCGAAGCCGAGCGCGCCCGCGCCGTAGAAGAGCTCGCGGCTGAATTGGAGAAAACCATCGATTCCATGCAGGACGAGGGCACGGGCAACGAAGAACTGCTTGAGAAGCTCGACCACATCCGCGAGCTCATGGGCGACATCGCCACTCCCGAAATGCAGCAGGCCCTCGCCGATCTACAAAAAGCCGCCACCGACCCAGATCCCCAAGCACTCGCCGACGCCCTCAAGCGCTTTAACGAAGACCAGCAAGCCTTCCAGCAACGGCTCGACCGCACCATTGCCCTGCTCGAACAGGTGCGGACCGAACAACAGCTTCGCTCCATCGTCGAGCAAGCCGCGGAACTAGCCCGACGCCAGAGCCAAATTAACCGCGAGCTCGCGGACGGCCAGAGCGGCCTGCGCCAGCAGCTACAGGAGGGCAGCTTGCAGCGCGATACCGAGCGGCTCGCCGAGCAACTCCAAGACCTGAGCGAATCCACAGCCGAGCAAAACCCCGCGCTCTCCGAACAACTATCGCACCGCGCCGAGGACATAGCGAACAAGTCACTCTCCGAGCGAATGCGCCAGATGGTGCGCCAGATGCGGGCCAAATCCCCAGACGCGGCCCAGCAGACCGGACAGGCGCTAGCCGCAGACCTCGACTCACTAGCCGAGGACTTGCAGCAGATGCAAGACGAATATCTCGCCGACGAAAAGGCGCAACTCAGCCGCGAGTTGCGCCGCGCCATGCGCGACCTCGTCCAGCTATCCCAACGCCAAGAGAGCCTGCTCGCCGACGCCCGCGCCCAAGACCAATTCGCCCTCATGCAAGGCACCAGCCACGTCGTCGAGCGCATCGCCGCCGTGGGCCAGCGCACCTTGGCCCTCGCTCCCGATTTGAGCGCCACCATCGGCTACGCCCTGCGCGAGATGCACGATGCAGCACAACGCCTCGGCCAGCGCAACGCGCAGGGAGCGCGCCATCCCCAGAGGAAGGCCATGCGCTATCTCAACGAGACCGTCCTGCTCCTGCGTGAGAGCCTCGACAACCTCGCCAAGGCGCAGACCCCCTCGGCCTTTGCCGAGGCCATGCAGCAGTTGCTCGGCCTCTCCGAGCAGCAAAGCCAGCTCAACCAAGCCTCCGAGCAAGCCATGGGCCAGATGCCCGGCCCTGGGCTCCAGCAGCAAATCGCGCGCCTCAGCGCTCAACAGCAGGGTCTGATGCAGGCGCTCGACGAGATCGCCCGCTCGCTGCGCGGGCACCGAGGAGCGCAACAGCGCGTGCAAGCCATACAGGACGAAGTGCGAGACGTGCTCGCCGACTTGCAGCGGGAGCGGCTCACCCAGCGCACGCGACAAAATCAGGAGCGCATCTACCAGCGCATGCTCGACGCCAGCCGCTCCATCCACAGCCGCGGCTTTGACGAAAAGCGGCGCAGCATCACAGCCACCGACCAGCCCTACGCCGGCCCAACCGCCCTGCCCACGGACCGCGGGCAGACACCCGACCTGTGGCGCGAAGCGTTGCGCCAAGCGCTCGCCGGCCCCTATCCCGAGGAGTACCGCGCCTTGCTCCGGCGCTACTACGATCAAATCTACCAAGACCTGCAAACGCGCGAAGCCCCATGAAAATACCCGTTCTCATCTGCACCCTCGGCCTGTGGAGCGCGGCGGCCGCGACCACCGACCTACAAGCACAAGTCGAGCAAGCACGCCTATTGCTTGAACACGACGCACAGGCGGCGTGTACGGCCCTGCAAGCAGTAGTTGAAGCTCCGCAACGCGGGCCGTGGACCGAACCGGCCCGGCTGCTGTTCGCCGAGTGCAACCTGCGCCTTGACGACCTAGACCGCGCCGATCGCGTTTGGTCGGACTTGGAAAAGCGCGGCGGCCCAGCCGCGTACACAGCTCGCTATTACCGCGCCGAACTACTCTACTTCCGCGGCGACTTTGCCGCAGCGATTGCCTCCTTGGCCGTACTGAGTGCTACCAACCCGAACCATGACTTTGCCAACGATGCCCTCGCCCTGCTAGCCGTCTGCGAAGAGTACGCCGCGTCCGAAGGACTCGCCGATCTCAGCCGCGCTCAGCTACTAGAGCGCCAAGGACAGAGCGAAGCGGCCGACGCGCACTGGGCGGCTCTCGAAGAGGGGGCCGACCCGGGCCTTGCTGAGTGGAGCTTGCTCATCCGCGCCGGATTGCGCTCACAGCAAGATCGCCTCGACGAAGCCATGACCCTGTACCAGCGCCAAATCGCCCGCTTCCCCCAAGGCGAGCACATCGTCGCCGCCCACCTCGGCCTAGCCGCGCTCTACGAACGCCAAGGCGCGATAGAGCAAGCCCTCAAAACCTGCGAGACCGCGCTCCTCCAACACCCGCACGACGCCCGCGCCCCAGAGACGCGCCTCCACATCGAGCGGCTCCGCCACCTGCGCGAAAGCGGCTGACCCCATGCCTATCCTCTTTGCCCTAGCCCTTTGCACCCTCGCCCTCCTCCCGGCCCGCGCCGAGCAGATCCTCGTGCCCATGGACACCTCCCAGCGCGACCATCTCCGGGCCTACGGCCTCGCTTTCTGGACCTTGGAGCGCGGCATTCCGGTCGAATGGCTGCTCAACTATCGCGGCGGCTCATTCCTCGTCGAAGCACACGCCCTCATCGCCAGCGAAGCCATCCTGCGCGGCGTCAGCACCGAGCACATCTCCGAGGCCCAAGTCGCCCAGATCCACGCAGAGATCGACGCGTCCAACATGGAAGTTGTGCGCTTGGAAAAGGTGCCGAAGATCGCCGTGTACACACCGCCCAACAAACAGCCCTGGGATGACGCAGTGACCCTCGCGCTGGAATACGCCCAAATCGACTACGAAAAAATCTGGGATGACGAAGTGCTCCAAGGTGCACTCGACGACTACGACTGGCTGCACCTGCACCACGAGGACTTCACCGGCCAGTACGGCAAGTTCTACGGCTCGTACAGCAATCAGGCTTGGTACCGCGAACAGCAGGTTGCGTACGAGCAGATGGCACGCCGCCTCGGCTACACCAAAGTCTCCGCGCAAAAGAAGGCCGTGGTCGTCAAAATTTACGAGTACATGGCTGCGGGCGGCTTCCTCTTCGCCATGTGCTCGGCCACTGACACCTTTGACATCGCCCTCGCCGCGCTCGACCTGGATATATGCCACGCGGTCTTCGACGGCGACCCAGCCGACCCCAACGCCCAAGCCCAGCTCGACTTCAGCCGCACCGTGGCCTTTGAAAACTTCGTCCTCGAAACCAACCCGCTCGTGTACGAATTCTCCAACATCGACACCACGCCGGACGACATGCGCCGGATCCGCACGGCCGAGGCCGAGTATTTCACGCTGTTCGAGTTCTCCGCCAAATACGACCCCGTGCCGACGATGCTCACCCAGTGCCACACCAACATCGTCGATGGCTTCCTCGGCCAGACCACGGCCTTCCGCCAGTCGCTGATCAAGGACTCGGTCATCCTCCTCGGCCAAGAAGGGGGCACCGACAGTGTCAAGTACATCCACGGCCGCGTCGGCAAAGGCACCTTCACCTTCTACGCCGGCCACGACCCAGAAGACCACAGACACCACGTCCACGACCCGCCGACCAACCTCACCTTGCATCCAAACTCGCCCGGCTATCGGCTAATTCTGAACAACGTGCTCTTTCCGGCGGCCAAGAAAAAGGAGCGCAAGACCTGAGTATTTGAATGGCCCTTGCAAAGACGGTATTTTTTCCAACGCACCAATCCATTCTCCTGAAAGGAAGTACATGTCAGACACCGAGGCCGTAGCTCAGCTCGGCCAAATCAGGGACCGCATCTACGGCGAGATCGGCCAAGTCATCATCGGCCAGAAGCAAATCGTCGAGGAACTGCTCATCGCCTTGCTCGCCGGCGGCCACTGCCTGTTGGTAGGCGTACCTGGCTTGGCCAAAACTACGCTCATCCAAACCCTCGCCCGCACGCTCGATCTCTCGTTTGGCCGCATCCAATTCACCCCGGATCTGATGCCCTCGGACATCACCGGCACTGAAGTACTCGAAGAGGACATCGACACTGGCCGCAAGGCCTTTCGCTTCATCCACGGGCCCCTGTTTGCCAACGTCATCCTAGCCGACGAAATCAACCGCACGCCTCCCAAGACCCAAGCGGCTCTGCTCCAAGCCATGCAGGAACACGCGGTCACCGCAGCCGGCGAGACCATGCAACTCAGCGAGCCATTCTTCGTGCTCGCCACCCAAAACCCCATCGAGCAGGAGGGGACCTATCCCCTGCCCGAGGCCCAACTCGACCGCTTTATCTTCGAGCTGTGGATCGACTATCCCAGCGACCGCGAGGAAGAGGACATCGTCCGCGCCACCACCAGCGTCGCCCAAGCCACTGTCAGCCAAGTCGTCGATGCTCAGCAGATCATCGAGCTACAACAACTCGTGCGCCGGGTGCCCGTGGCCGATCACTGCGTCCGCTACGCCGTCTCGCTCGTGCGTTCCTCTCGACCCAAGGATACCCAAGCACCGGACTACATCCGCGAAATGGTTAGCTGGGGCGCCGGGCCGCGCGCCTCCCAGTACTTGGTCTTAGCGGCCAAGGCACGAGCCATCCTCGCCGGCCGGCACTCGGTCGCCATCGAGGACATCCGGGCCGTGGCCCTGCCAGTGATGCGCCACCGCATGGTCGTCAACTTCCACGCCGAAGCGCAAAACATCAGCGCGATCGGCCTAATCGAACGCCTGCTCGCCGACGTGGAGCCAGAATCCTAACGTGAGCGAAGCCGCCTCCTACCTCCACCCGGAAACCATCTCGCGCCTCTCGCGCCTCGACCTGATTGCGCGCCTCGTGGTCGAAGGTTTTATCACCGGCCTGCACCGCAGCCCGTACCATGGCTTCTCAGTCGAATTCTCCGAGCATCGTCCCTACATGCCGGGCGATCCCCTGCGCGACCTCGATTGGAAGGCATACGCCAAGTCCGACCGCCTGTACGTCAAACAGTACGAAGAGGAAACCAACCTCAAAGCCTATCTACTGCTCGACGTGTCTGGCTCCATGGACTTTGCGGCCGGCGCGCCGCTGAGCAAATTTCGCTACGCGGTCTCTTTGGCGGCTGCGCTGTCGTATCTCATGCTCAAGCAACGCGACGCAGTCGGCCTATTGCTCTACCACCACCAGACCGAAGCGTACGTGCCCCCGCGTTCGGTACAAAGCCACCTCCAAGTGCTCCTCAAGACCATCGACCAAGCGCAGCCACGCAGCGAGACGAGCATGGCTCCGGCCTTTCACGACCTCGCCGAACGCATCCGCCGCCGTGGCCTCGTCATCGTGCTCTCCGACCTGCTCGACGCGCCCGACCAAGTCCTCAAAGGGCTGCGCCACTTCCGCCACCTGCAGCACGAAGTGATCGTCTTCCACCTACTCGACCCTCGCGAGCGCGACCTCGCCTTCCGCGACCAGACCCGCTTCTACGACCTCGAAGACCCAGACCAAACCCTCACCACCCAGCCCTGGCACATCCAACACGAATACCGCGCGTTGATGGACGAGCTGATCCAGACCTATCGGCTCGGGTGTGCCGAGGCCGGCATCGACTACGCCCTACTCGACACGGCGACCCCCTTTGACGTGGCCCTATCGCGCTACCTAGCACAGCGCAAAAAAATGGGTTAGCCGCCGTCCCGTCTTGAAACTTGACTTTTTTGTACAGATTCCTAAGTTCTTGAAGCTGTGCCTAGATACAAGGAGCCAACATGAGCGAAAGCACCCAAACCCTAGAGCAGTTTGCCAACCGCGATTACGAGTGGGGATTCGTCACCGACATTGAAGCCGACTCGGCCCCACCCGGCCTCAACGAAGAGATCATCCGCTTCATTTCCGCCAAAAAGGACGAGCCTGAGTTCATGCTCGAATGGCGGCTCAAAGCCTATCGCCGCTGGCTCACCATGGAGGATCCAACGCGCGGCAAACAGAGCCAGCGCTGGGCCATGGTCCACTATCCCGACATCAACTACCAAGACATCGTCTACTACTCGGCCCCCAAGCAGAAACAGCTCGATAGCCTCGACGAGGTCGATCCCGAAATTCTGGCCACCTACCAGAAGCTGGGCATCCCGCTCGAAGAGCAGAAAATGCTCGCTGGCGTGGCCGTGGACGCCGTGTTCGACAGCGTCTCCGTGGCCACCACGTTCAAGGACAAGCTAGCCGAGTTGGGCATCATCTTCTGCTCCATGTCCGAGGCCATCCACAATCACCCCGAGCTCGTGCGAAAATACCTCGGCTCGGTCGTGCCCTATTCCGACAATTTCTTCGCTACCCTCAACTCCGCGGTCTTTACCGACGGCTCCTTCGTGTACGTGCCGCCGGGCGTGCGCTGCCCCATGGAGCTATCGACGTACTTCCGCATCAACGCGGCGAACACCGGCCAATTCGAGCGCACCTTGGTCATCGCCGACGAGGGGTCGTATGTGTCATATTTAGAGGGCTGTACGGCGCCCATGCGCGACGAAAACCAGCTCCACGCAGCCGTCGTCGAACTCGTAGCCCTCGGCGACGCGCAGATCAAGTACTCCACCGTGCAGAACTGGTACCCGGGCGATGAAAATGGCAAAGGTGGGATCTACAACTTCGTCACCAAGCGCGGCGCATGTCGCGGCGACCGCTCCAAAATCTCGTGGACCCAAGTCGAGACTGGCTCGGCCATCACTTGGAAGTACCCTAGCTGCATCTTACAGGGCGATCACTCGGTCGGCGAATTTTACTCGGTGGCCGTCACCTCTAAGCGGCAGCAAGCCGACACGGGCACCAAGATGCACCACATCGGCAAAAACACCCGCAGCACCATTATCTCCAAGGGCATTTCGGCCCAGCGCGGCCAAAACACCTATCGCGGCAAGGTGCAGGTGCTCAAAAACGCGACCGGTGCCCGCAACTTCACCCAGTGCGATTCCATGCTCATCGGCGACCAATGCGGCGCACACACCTTTCCCTACATCGAGGTGCGCAATCCCACCGCCCACGTTGAGCACGAGGCGTCCACCTCCAAGATCGGCGAAGACCAAATTTTCTACTGCAACCAGCGCGGGATTTCCACTGAAGACGCCATCTCCATGATCGTCAACGGCTTCTGCAAGGAAGTCCTCGCCGAGCTACCGATGGAATTCGCCGTCGAAGCGCAAAAGCTGCTCGGTATCAGCCTCGAAGGCAGCGTCGGCTAAAGGAACACGCCATGACAACCGCAGAACAAGCCCAAGCTCCACTTTGGCAGGACCGGATCGTCAAAGACCCGCAGATACTCGGCGGCAAACCGACAGTGAAAGGCACCCGGCTCTCCGTCGAATTCATAACCAATGAACTCGAACGTGGCCGCACCGAAGCTGACATCATCCGCGACTACTCGTCTCACCTCACCTCTGAAGATATCGAGGCATGTCGTCAGTACAAAGCTACCGGTACCAAGCTGTCCTACACTACTTGGGCTATGCAGGATGCCTTGATGGACGGCGAGATTACCGCAGAGGAATTTGAGGCCCTAAAAAAGGAACAAATCACCTGGGAGGAACTGCATACCCTGAAGGGCGGCGGCGTCACTTGGGCACAACTCGATGCGCTACGAGAAGGCAAGATCACTTGGGTTCAATTGGACGATCTGAGAGCTGGCAAGATCACTTGGGAGGAACTCGACGCCGCAATGGGCGGTAGATACAAGATGATCTGGAAAAACGGCGAAAGACCGTGAGACGGTGAGAATACTAGCCGACGAAAATATGTCGGCGCACGTCGTCGCTCGTCTGCGCGGAGCTGGTCACGATGTGCGCTGGGCTAAAGAAACCGACCCAAGTGAAGCAGATATAAACCTACTGGCACTAGCGATTCACCAACAACGCACTTTAGTAACCTATGATACGGACTTCGGAGAATTGGTCCATCGGCATTACATGACAGCTCCTTACGGCGTCATCCAGTTCCGCGTACATGACCACGTGCCGAGCGACGTGGAACGAGAATTTGTCTTCAACACCATCAATATGTGGGAACGCTGGCCGCCCGGAGTATGGACCATTCAGATACGTCACCGGCCAAATTGACCTTCTAATATTTCTCGGACCCCAAGGTCCATATCCACATAGTATTACAACCCTAATCGAAAGCACACTATGCTCCACATCGAAAACCTCCACGTCGCCGTTGAAGACACCCCCATCCTGCGCGGTGTCAATCTAGCAGTACAACCCGGCGAAATCCACGCCATCATGGGCCCCAACGGCTCGGGCAAAAGCACCCTCGCCCAAGTCCTAGCGGGCCGCGAAGGCTACGACATCACCGAAGGGTCGGCCACGTACTGCGGCCAAGACCTGCTCGAACTCGCGCCGGAAGACCGGGCGTGTGCCGGGCTATTCCTCGCCTTTCAGTACCCAGTGGAAATCCCCGGCGTCAACTCCACGTACTTCCTGCGCCAAAGCTACAACGAACTCCGCAAGCAACGCGGCGAAGAAGAACTCGACGCCTTCGACTTCCTCGGCCTGATCCGCGAAAAGCTTGCCTTGGTGGAAATGGACGAGAGCTTCCTCAAGCGGTCGGTCAACGAGGGTTTTTCCGGCGGCGAGAAAAAGCGCCACGAAATTTTGCAGATGGCCGTGTTGGAACCCAAGCTGTCGATCCTCGACGAGACCGACTCCGGCCTCGACATCGACGCGCTGCGGATCGTCGCCCAAGGCGTCAATCAACTCCACGCCCCAGACAAAGCCGTCGTCGTCGTCACCCACTACCAGCGCCTGCTCGACTACATAGTCCCGGACTTCGTCCACGTGCTCTACGAGGGGCGCATCGTCCAATCGGGCGGCAAGGAACTGGCGCTGACGCTAGAGGAAAAGGGCTACGACTGGGTCAAGGAGCAAGCGGCATGAATGGCGTCGCTCATTATCAGTCCTGCTTTAACGACCTCGTCGGTACAGATGAGTTGCTGTCGCTGCGGCAAAAGGCCATTGAACACTTCACCGACGCGGGCTTTCCCACGACCAAAGACGAGGAATGGGCTTTTACCAACATCGCCCCTCTGACTCGGGTCGACTTCGAGCTAGCCGCGTCCACGAATGCACCTACCGTTCTCGACGACTACCGCTACGGCCTCAACGGGCTGGTCTTTGTCGATGGCCACTTTGCCCGCGCGCATTCTCATCTCAACGGCCTATCCGCCGGTGTGCGCGTCGAGCGCTTGGGCGACGCCATTGCCTCAAACGGCGACTTAGTCTCAGACTCCCTAGGCCAAGCCGCCGCCACCGAGAACGAGGCATTCACCGCGCTCAACACCGCCTTCTTGCAAGACGGTGCGGTCGTCTATTTGCCTCGGGGTGCCGTCGTCGAGCAGCCCATCCACTTGCTGTTTGTCTCCACCGGCCAACGCGCCAACGTCATTTCCCATCCGCGCATCCTCGTGGTCGCCGAAGCCAACACCCAAGCGACTATCGTCGAAAGTTACGTCGGCTTGGAGTCGGAACCGTATCTGACCAACAGCGTCAGCGAATTCTTCGTCGGCCCCAACGCCGTGCTCGACCACTATCGAGTCCAGCGCGAGTCCGCCGCCGCCTTCCACATCGCGGCGACCCACGTCCGCGAAGAACGCGCCGCCCAATTCCGCTCGACCGCTATCACCTTGGGAGGACGCCTGACCCGTCATCACGTCCACACCGCGCTAGAGGGCGAAGGCGTTGATTCCACTCTCAACGGCCTCTACATCGAAGACGGGGCGCAACACGTCGATAACCACACGCTCATCGAACACGCCCAGCCGCACTGCCAAAGCCACGAGTTCTACAAGGGCATTCTCGGCGGCCGAGCCACCGGCGTCTTCCGCGGCAAAATCCACGTCCACCAAGCCGCACAAAAAACCGACGCCTATCAAGCCAACCAAAACCTCCTACTCTCGGAGACGGCCCAAATCAACACCAAGCCCCAGCTCGAAATCTACGCCGACGACGTCAAGTGTTCGCACGGAGCCACCATCGGCCAACTCGACGAAGACGCCCTCTTTTACTTGCGCTCCCGCGGCATTGGCCACCAAGAGGCCGTCCGAGTGCTGACGCGCGCCTTTGCCGGCGAAGTCCTCGACCGCGTGCGCGTCCCCGCCCTCAAAAACCAACTCGACCAACTAGTCGATCACCGGCTAAACCAAGCCGCCGCTGGAATTGCCTCGTGACCGCTTCCTTTGACATCGCCAAAATCCGCCGCGACTTCCCCGTCCTCGGCGAAAAAATCCGTGGCAAGGATCTCGTCTATTTCGACAACGGCGCGACCACCCAAAAGCCGCTGACGGTCATCTACGCGCTCCAGCGCTACTACGCCCGCGAAAACGCCAACATCCATCGCGGCGTCCACTTCCTCAGCCAACAGGCGACCTTTGCGTACGAACGCTCGCGCGGCCGGGTCGGCCAATTCATCAACGCCCGCGAGAGTAGCGAGATCGTCTTCGTGCGCGGCACCACCGAGGCGCTCAATCTCGTCGCCCACAGCTACGGCCGACCGCAGCTAGGCCCCGACGACGAGATCATTGTCTCGCAACTAGAGCACCATTCCAACATCGTGCCGTGGCAAATGCTGTGTGAGGAAAAGGGTGCGCGCCTGCGGGTAGTACCCATCAGCGATACGGGCGAGTTCCTCTTCGACGAATACGAGCGCCTGCTGTCCGAGCGCACCCGCATCGTCGCCGTCGCCCACGCTTCCAACGCCCTCGGCACCATCCTGCCGGTAAAGGAAATCACCGCCTTGGCTCATCAGCACGGCGCAATCGTCGTCGTCGATGGAGCGCAGGGAGTACCCCACCTGCCGGTGGACGTGCAGGACCTCGACTGCGACTTCTACGCCTTTTCCGGGCACAAGCTCTTTGGCCCCACCGGCATCGGCGTGCTCTACGGCAAGCAGGCCCTTTTACACGCCATGCCGCCCTATGAAGGCGGTGGCTCCATGATCGAAAAGGTGAGCTTTGACGGCACCACGTATGCTCCCCCGCCGACTCGCTTTGAGGCCGGCACGCCGCACATCGCCGGCGTCACTGGCTTGGAGACCGCCATTGATTACGTCAACTCCGTGGGGAAGGAGCAGATCGCCGCGTACGAGGCCGACTTGCTCGCGTACGCAGACGCGGCCCTCTCCGAAATTCCGGGTCTGCGCCTGATTGGCACGGCCCGCGAGCGCGTGGCCGTGATCTCCTTCACCCTCGGCGACATCCACCCGCACGACATCGGCACCGTCCTCGACGCCGAGGGCATTGCCGTGCGCGCTGGCCACCACTGCGCCCAGCCGACCATGCAGTTTTACCAAGTGCCCGCTACGGTGCGCGCCTCGTTGGCTTTTTACAACACGCGCGCGGAAATTGATGCCCTAGTCGCAGCGTTGCACAAAGTCAATAAAGTGTTTGGGGGATGAGGAATGGGTAAAGGTTTATACGACATTAACAAGGTATTTCAACGATGACTGAGCTTCGCGAGCTGTACCAGCAGATCATCCTTGATCACAACAAAAATCCGCGCAACTTCGGCAAGCTGCCGGAAGCCAATCGCACGCAAGAGGGCTACAATCCCCTGTGCGGCGACCACCTACACATCTATCTCCACGTGGCCGACGAGCGGATTGCCGACATTAGCTTTGAGGGGTCGGGTTGCGCCATTTCCAAAGCCTCGGCTTCCCTGATGACCGCCGCCCTCAAAGGCAAGCGTCCCGACGAGGCAGTCGAGCTGTTTGAGCAGTTCCAGCAGATGGTGACTGCGGACCCGGACGCGCCCGTCGATCACCAAGCTTTGGGCAAGATGGCCGTCTTCGCTGGGGTGCGCGAGTTCCCCATGCGCGTCAAGTGCGCAACCCTCGCTTGGCACGCCGCCAAAGCGGCCATAGAACAAGACCCATCACCCGCATCCACTGAATAAAAGCGTCCTCTAAAAAGGAGTCCTCTATGGAACTGTTGCACGAAAAAACCTTTCCCCCCGACTCTACCGAGGCCAAAGTCGTGGCCGTGCTCAAGACCTGCTACGACCCTGAGATTCCGGTCGATATCTTTGCCCTCGGCCTGATCTACGACGTCGAGGTCAGCGACTCGCAGGACGTCCACGTGACCATGACCTTGACCTCGCCCGCCTGCCCGGTAGCCGGCACGCTACCGCCGGAAATCGAGCACAAAATCAAGGCCCACGTCCCGGACATCGCCACGGCTCTGGTCGAGGTCGTGTGGGATCCGCCGTGGACGATAGACATGATGACCGAAGGGGCCAAACTCGAACTAGGCATGATGTAAAATGAAACTCAGCTCAAGCGAAGAATACGGCTTGCGCTGCCTCTTGCAACTGGCCCGCCAGACTCCCGGCAGCCTGACCATCCCGGAAATCAGCCAAGCCGAGGGGATCACCCATCACAACGTCGCCAAACTCTTGCGCATTCTCCGGCAGGGCGGCTTTGTGGCAAGCGCCCGCGGCCAGCAAGGCGGCTACGCCCTCGCCAAACCTCCCCACCAAATCGCCGTAGCCGACGCGCTCGCCACGCTGGGCGGTCGCCTCTTCGACGACGATTTCTGCGACCACTTCGCCGGCAGCGCGGATTGCTGCACACACTCGCTCACCGCTTGTTCGGTGCGTGCGTTGTGGGGGCAAGTGCAACAGGCCGTCGATCAAATCCTATCGCGCACGACCCTCGCCGACCTGCTTGAACAGGGCTACGCCCTAGCCGACGAAGAGGCTCTGCTCGATATATCGGCTTAGGCCCGAAACGGATTCTCCTCCCCCTCGGCCCGATGCCGATAGAGCGGCTTGACCGCCTCCGGCAGGGCCTCGTAGGTCTCCTTCGGCACAATCGCATTGTTGCGCCCGCCAAATTCCACGCTCAACCACCACGGACAATAGCGCGTGATGATCGCCACCCTCGGCTCTGGGCTGGGGTTCGCCGCAGTCGAATGCCAGATTCGGCTGTCCATCACCAGCGCACTGCCCTCTGGGCCGACGACCTGGATCTCCCCGCGAATCGGTTTGAACTGATCAATTCGCTCTTCCAGCCCTTCGGGCGTCTGGTGCATCCGCGGATTGAGCGGGTCGCGGTGACTGCGCGGCACCACCCACGTTCCGCCCGTCTCCGGGCCAAACGGCGACAGCATCCACAACACCGATAGCTGCATGGTCGCGTTCGGGAAGGGCTGCGCCACCCGGCCGGCAAAATCCCCGTCGGTCAGGTCGTGCGGCCAATCCGAGTGAAAGCCGCGCCAGTCCAAGTCCTCGCGGTTGGGCACTTGCGTCTTAAACTCGGTCTGCGCGATCCGCACGTGCCCGCCAAAAACCGCCTGCGCCACCCCCAACAAACGCTCGTCGCCCAGATACGGCGCAAACTCCGGCAAATACGCGATCAGGCAAATGCCCGGCTCGCCGTTGGGGCCGGTCTGCCGCCCGATGTGCCCGCCCATGGCCTCGTAGTCCTGCCGCGCCTTTGCGTGCGCTTCTTGCACGTGCACCCGCACTCGGTCTATGGCGTCCTCTGGAATAATCCGCTCCAACACGCACCAACCCTCGCGGCGCAATTGATCCACTTTTTCCTTTATCTCAGCGTCCATAAGACCTCTCATTTCTCGGTTGCCCAAGCAATTGCGTACTGCTATACTAGACCCACTCGCGAATGCACCCCACCCTTTTCCCGGCCCTTCTCATGCACATCACCGACATCGAAGTCCACGCCATCTGCCCGCCGTATTGCGACTTCAACGCCCTGGCGCTGGCTCGCTACCACGGCACGCGCATCCAACGCCGCGCCATCCTCGTCGTCCACACGGATAACGGCCTAGAGGGTCTCGGCGAGAACATCGGCGACGCGCCCGACGGCGACGCCTTGCGCGCAAAATACATCGGCACCTCGCCCTTTGACTGGATCAATGCCGAGCAGGACCTCGCCATGAACATGGCTTGCTACGACCTAATGGGCAAGCACCTCGGCATTCCCGCGTGGAAACTGATCGGCCCCAAGGTTCGCTCGTGGATTCCGGTCGCCGCCTGGACCGTGGCTCAAACCCCGGACGCCATGGCTGAAGAAGTGCGTCAAGCCGCCGCTCGCGGCTATCACTGGATCAAGTACCACGTCGATGAAATGCAGGACGTCATCGCCCAAACCGAGGCCATGCAGGAAGCAGCCCCGCCCTACTTCAAGGTCCACTACGACTTCAACGCCAACAGCAACTACTACACCATGCGCACCATTCTCGCCGAGTTGGTCAAATTCCGGGTCGCCGGTCGCTTTGAAGACGTAGTCCAAGGCACGGACGAAGACGCCTACCGCATGTTGCGCGAGCAGTGCCCGCTGCCGATCATCGGCCATCACGTCCCGCCCGAAGCCATGACCAAGCGCTACGTCGATGGAACCATGGCCGGACATGCTCCCATCGGCAGTGCAATCAAAGCAGCCGCCATTGCCGAGCGGCTCAACATGCCCCTCATGTACCAACAAACCGGAGGCACCATCAACCAAGCCTTCTTGGCCCACGAAGTCGCAGTGTTCAAAATGGCCACCATCGACCACGTCAATTGCTGCCACCTGTGGCAGGAGGACGTGGTCAAAAACCCCATGCCTGTAATCGACGGCAGCGTCGCCGTGCCCCAAGGGCCAGGCCTAGGGATCGAACTCGATCGCGCACAATTGGAAAAATTAGCCAGCGCTGCCCCGGTCGATAAAGGCCGCTTCTTAATCCGTATCCGCTCCGCAGGTGGCCTCACTGCGTATGTGCGCCACGACCCCGATCCGAACGGCTCTACCGACAATCTGCGCTTCCACGACCGCCTACACCGCCAAGGCATCCCCGGGCGGCCCCCTTCATACGCCAACCCGCTCACCACCGAATTCTGGGACGCAGAAAAAGACCCCGAGCACTTTGAAGAACTGTGGCAGGCTACGGCCGACGGCCCTTTATGGAAAGAGGAACGTTAGATGAACGAAGACGAAAAGTATTTTTTCGACCTCAACGGCTACATCGTCGTGCCCAACGTCTTGTCAGCCGAGGACATCGCGCTGGCCAACGAGGCCATTGATCGCCATGCCGATCAGATCCACGAGCGCATCGGCGAGCTGTCGCTATCCGCCGGTTCCAAGGCACTCGAAGGCGTCACCGGCCGCGGCGACCTCGGCGGCGCACTTTCGTGGCCCGACCCGCATGGCCGCCCTTTCCGCGACATGTTGGTCAATCCCAAGGTCGTGCCCTTTCTGCACGAGATTTTGGGCACTGGCTTCCGCCTCGACCACAATCTCGGCATCATCACCATGCGCAAAGGGGCCGAGGGCCACCTCCTGCACGGGTCGTCTGGCCCCGGCTTTGACCGCCACCAGTACTACATCTTCAAAGACGGCAAAATGCACAACGGCCTGACCGTAGCCGCCTACCAACTCACGGACGTGCGCGAGGGCGACGGAGGCTTGTGCTTGATCCCTGGCAGCCACAAGGGCAACTATCCCTGCCCGATGCCGCTCCGGCGCGGCGAAGCGTACCGCGAGTTCATCAAGCCGATTACCTGCAACGCCGGCGACTGCATCATATTCACCGAGGCCACCACCCACGGCACCCTGCCTTGGACCGCCGACCACGACCGCCGCACCGCCCTCTTCCGCTTCTCACCGGGCAACCTCGCCTACGTACCCCACAACTGGTCCGAAGACATGCTCGCCCTAATGACCGACGAGCAGCGCAAGGTTCTAGAGCCGCCCTATCACGCACGGTTGGAGCGCCCCGTGTTGGAAGTGTAGCCGGGACGCGGATCAGCTTTCCGTTTGTCCGTCCGGTTCTTCGCTCTTCTCTTGCGGTACGGATGCCTCTGGTGAAAGCAGCAGCAATCCCGCCACGGATGCGAAGTGGCGGTCCATTGAAACCAGTCGCAGGCCGTGTTCCATAGCCTGCGCCGCAATCCAGATGTCGTTCGTCGGGATCGGGGTTCCGGCACTCCTCAATCCGTCGAGAATCTCGGCATAGAACTCGGCTGTATTCTCGCTAACGCCGCATATCGACACGCGCGGTGTATCGAGGAATTCGGCGAGTTCCTCGCGGTTCTTGCGCTCCTGTGTCCCACCCTTAAAGCCCGATAGCAACTCTCCAATACTGATCGAACTTATCGCGATTCGCGATGCCCGCCGCATTAGGGACACAACCGCCGGCTCTGCGCGCATGGCGTGCGAGTAGATGTTGGTATCGATTAGGAACTCATTCACTGCCACAGTTCCGGATCAATGCCCCGCTCGGAATCGATCTTCTGCTGAATCTGGGCGAACTCGTCTTCGTCCCAACGTCCAAACAGGTGATCCAAGTCCCGATGGACCTCGGTGAATCGACGGGATCGGTCCAATCCGAACTGTTTGCGCAGGGCGTCCAGCGCTGTCTGATTCACGCTCTTACCTTCTTGCTCGGCGACTTCCCTCAACTTGGCAGCAAGCTGGGGATCCAGTCCACGTAGGGTCATATTCTTCAGAACATCTGCCAAGGAGTGCCTCCTTGAAATGAAATCAATATATGATGGCGATATAATCTCATTATATGATATCATACTCTGACGGTCAAGAGACAGGGGCCTGAACGGCGCATTACCTCGGCGTAGTAGTGTCCGAGGGGTACATCACTGACGCGACTTGACCTAGCGACCTAAAAGGCCCTTTATGGCTCCTAGGACACCGATACCGAAGCAATGGCTTTAGCTGTTGCTTGACCTGAACTTTCAACAAAATCCACAGCTTAGGAAGTCCCCATGCCCAAACGCAAAGTCGTCCTCACCGGTGCCGCCGGATACGTCGCCGGTCGTATGTTGCCCGCCCTCTTCCGCTTCTCACCGGGCAACCTCGCCTATGTACCCCACAATTGGTCCGAAGACATGCTTGCCCTAATGACCGACGAGCAGCGCAAGGTTCTAGAGCCGCCCTATCACGCACGGTTGGACCGTCCCGTGTTGGAAGTGTAGCTATGACACCTGAGGCTTTCATCACCAAGTGGCGTATCGCTGAACCCACTCAATGCGTACTTTCTGAATGGATGGTCTACTGGAGGTGTTGGTCGTGACTGCTGTTAACAGCATACTGACATCGTCGAGGCCACGATCTATGTCGAGCATTGATCAACTTTCTTTTTAAGTGAATTCTCAGAAAATGGACACCAATAACAATGACCATACTATTTTCGGTTGGCGGATAACAACCCCGCAAGTAGCTTCGATCTTTCTTGCTGGAGTCTATTTAGCTGGATTTCTGGTACTCAATGCCCACTTAGGTAAGCGAGGTATTTTTGACTTTGGTCTTGCTAACTCGAGATACTTGATCGCCGGTACACATTTCGTTGTGTTCTTAATCGTTTGGTATCTCTCCGCAGGTCGTGCAATAATTTTTTTCAATAAGTGGACCTGCGAGGAGATCAAATCTGCGACCGAACTTGGGCTCAGCCACTTTTGGCGTTTCGTCATTTTCACAAATTCTTTGATGAGATTAGGATTTCTTACCTGTATCTCGGCTGCATATTTCTCACTTATACTTCTAGAAAGTCCCGAACCCATAACACTCTATATTTATTTGGCCATTCTCTTCTTAATCGATTATTCTTGGGTTTCCTCAAATTTCAACCTTCACTATCCGCGTGCTAATCAGATATTCAAGCTGGTCACAAGGATTGTGGCGATCATTGTTTTCTTTATAACGATCAACATTTCTTCAATGACAATGATTGTGTTCTTACACTTTATTACAATATCGATATACGTAAACCTTGTTACCGATTCCTTCGAGAGGTTCAGGATCACCAGCGACCGGCTCACGCACAACATAATTTCTTCTGCTATTTTCGTACTTTTATCTTCTGCGTCGTTTGGTCGGTTATATTATGAGCATATAACGCCCGACTTCGGAGGCGGTCAGCTCCAAGAGGTCGAAATCATAGTCGTCGATCAAACAGTAAGGAACAGCCTTGAGGTTATGGGCTTCAAAGTGGAACCCTTTCTCAAGGCCAAACTCATCTACGAAAATCAACAGGAATTTATTATTGATGTGGAGGATCAAACAATCCGGTTGTCTAGGAAAACCGTTGCAGGATTTAAAGTGTTACCTGTTGAAGATAGTCAGATTGATACTATGAAGTCTTACCTGTTGGATTTTGATTGATCATCCTCGTCCCAGCACAGTAAGAAGGGAGGCGTTTGGAAAAGGTGAGAAACCTATGATGTGATTGTTCTGCGAAGTTGCTTCTCAGAGGCCATTTTAAAACTCGCGCCAAATAAGAAAGGAAATTTAGCATGAAAACTGACATACTTACTCCTAAAGCGCTCTTCCGAAAAGATATTCGATACACAATTCCTGTCTTCCAACGTCCCTATGTATGGACACAGGATGAACAGTGGGAGCCGCTCTGGGAGGATGTACGTAACACGGCTGAGAATTATCTCGATGAGCTTGACCGTTCAGATGATAATGTCGAGGCAGAGCAGCGCACTTCGCCTCATTTTCTTGGAGCTATAGTCATTCAACAGGTACATACGGCAGCAAAGGATATTGAACAACGAGAGATAATTGACGGTCAGCAGAGAGTAACTACCCTCCAGCTTCTACTTGATGCGATTCAACAGGTCTGCGAAGAATTTGAATTGAAACCCGAAGCGAAACGTCTTTCAAAGCTCGTCACTAACGATAAAGATCTTATCGGTACGGATGAGAACCAGATCTTCAAGTTATGGCCGACAGCACATGATAGAGAAGCGTTCAGGCACGCCATGCATAATGGTTTGGCAACTGATCACTTCGAAGATTCCCGAATTGTTCAGGCTCATGAGTTTTTTCAATTACAAACAAAACAATGGCTCAATGCCGACCCGGCTTTTATTCAACGTCGCATAGAGGCTCTTGAGACCACCGTGAATGGAATGCTTTATATGGTCGTCATAGACCTCAAACCCCAAGATGATCCTCACGTCATTTTCGAAACTCTGAATGCTCGCGGTACTCCACTACTAGAATCCGACCTCATTAAAAATTACGCTATATCTAAGGCTAATCAAGCAAGCAAAAACGAGAGCGATATCTGGGATGGTTTAGAGCACGCTTGGTGGCGAGAGGAAGTTGAACAAGGACGTCTACACAGACCACGAATAGATATGTTGCTCAACTACTGGTTAGCGATGCGAACTACATCTGAGGTTCCCGCTAGCAGAGTATTCAATGCATTCAGATCCCTTGCGGATGACGCTCAGATTGATGACGTGATGTCAGATGTCAAGCGCGATTTGGAGAACTATCGTCTTTTTGAGACGGGAACTAGAACGTCAGACGAGGACATGTTTCATTATCGAGTTATTCAGGTTATGCACGGGCGCGTTATCACCCCCGTGCTTTTACTTCTCTTATCAGTGCCTTGTGAAAAACGTGCTAAGTCCCTATATGCGTTGGAGAGTTTCTTAATAAGACGAATGGTATGTCGAGGAACCACCAAGGACTATAACAGATTGATTCTCGATCTTGCTGACGAATTACAAAAAAATGGGCTTCACAACTCATATAGCACCGTCGTCAATTTTCTAAAGAGCCAGACAGCCGATTCTAGAGAATGGCCAGATGACGAAGCCCTAGGGCGCTCTTTGGATACTCTGCCGGTCTATCGTTTATTGACGAGAGGTAGGCTGAGGCTGATCCTTGAAGGGATTGAGGGAAAGCTGCGACAGTCATCAATGGCCGAACATCCAGACTTTCCGAAGAACCTGACTATAGAACATGTGATGCCTCAGAGTTGGGAAGCGAATTGGCCTCTTCCTGAAGACATCGGGAGGTTAGAAGGAACCAATAAGAGAAACCATCTCGTTCATACAATAGGAAATCTGACTCTTGTCAGCAGACGTCTCAATCCGTCGCTGTCAAATGCCCCTTGGGAAGACAAGCGGAAAACACTTGGCGAACATAGTGTCCTTTTTCTGAACAAGACACTGTTAGACGAGTCGCAGAACTCAGCGTGGGATGAGCAGTTTATTCAATTCCGCAGCAAACGCATGGCTGCGCTAGTTGCCGATGTCTGGCCGGGGCCGAATTCACTCGTATGGGAAGAATAGGCCAAGGTAATCGCGGAGTGCCTTCCCTATTGCGCGACTTGTGATTCGTTTACCAATATTAAAGAATAGATTGAAGGACACGTCGTTTCTATTGAAGAAGATGAACTGCTAGTTCCCGAAGAACATTTTTCAATAAAACCCACAGCCTAGGAAACCTCCATGCCCAAACGCAAAATCGTCATTACCGGTGCCTCTGGATACGTCGCCGGTCGTATGTTGCCAGCGCTACAAGAACGCTACGAAACCGTCCTCTTGGATGTGAAAACAACCAATCGCCAAGGCGAAGAGGTAGCAGGAATCCACATCGCCGATCTGCTGGAGAAAGACCGCGATGCCTACCGGGAGTACTTCAGAGGTGCAGACGCGGTAGTCCACTGCGGCTTTGTCCGAACCGGGCAGGGCGAACAGCGCTTCTGGAACGAGGCCGACAATATCACCATGGCCCACAATGTGTACCGGGTCTGCCAAGACGAGGGCGTGCGGCGAGCCGTGATCGTCAGCTCCAACCACGCAGCCGACTACTACGAAAATTTGATTTGGTCGGGACGCCTGGACTTCGTCACGCCCGATATGCTGCCCCTGTCGGACAACTTCTACGGCTGGGCCAAAGCATCGTATGAACTGCTGGGCTTCATGTTCGCCTGTGGTGAAGAAGGGCCAGCTCTCGAAAATGTGCAATTGCGCATCGGCGGCCCCCGCGAGACCGACATCGACGGTTGCGGCAACGATCTACAGCAAATGCACCGAGGATTGGGAGCCTATCTCAGCGTCCGCGACCAAGTACAACTGGTAGTCAAGAGCATTGAGACCGAAGATATCCGCGACGCCAACGGCGTACCCTTCCAGATTTTCTACGGCATCAGCGGCAACGCGCATAACTTCTGGAGCTTGGCCAATGCCCGGCGCGTAATCGGCTACGCGCCCCAAGACGACAGCCAAGTGCGCTTTGCCGACAAAATCGCGGCGATTACACAGGCGGCGCAGGACGAATAGAATGAGCGAATTCGACGACGAAACCCGCGTTGATGCAGAAGAGCTCCTAGAACTAGTCATCGCCGTTTTCGAGCGGTGCGGCATGTCGCAAGCGGACGCCTCTCTATTGGCCGATTCGCTCGTGGACGCGGATCTAGGCGGAACTCACTCGCACGGCGTCCTGCGAGTACCCGAGTACGCGGAGAAGCTTACAACCGAAGGCGTGAACCCGACCGCCAAGCCCGAAGTCGTCCGCGAAGGTCCATCATTTGTCATAGTAGATGGACGCAATTCAATGGGCCAAATCGGTACGGCCTTGGCCATGCGGAGGGTGATCGACAAGGCAGCGAAAACTGGCATTGCCGCCGGAGCCATTCGCGGCAGCAATCACTGCGGTGCCATGGCGTATTTCACACGCATGGCGCTGCCGCACGACATGATCGGAATCGCGACCACCAATGCGCTTCCGACGATGGCACCTTGGGGAGGTGCCGAGCGGCTCTTGGGCATTAATCCGATTGCGATCTCCGTACCAGCGGGGAAGATGTCTCCCATCGTGTACGACGCCGCGTTTAGCGGGTCTTCTCACGGAAAGATTCGGATCTACCAACAGAAAGGGCTGCGCATACCCGAGGGGTGGGTCATAGACCGGGAAGGCCAGCCCACGACCGATCCCATGGCGGCGGTCGACGGTCTGCTAGCCCCCATCGGCGGGTTCAAAGGGGCTGGGTTGGCGATGATTATGGGCATCCTTTCGTCTATACTTTCCGGTGCCAGCTACGGGACCGAACTAGGAAGTATCGAGGAGGGACCAACCCCCGGCGAAGACGGCCACTTCGTCGCCGCCATTCACGTACCCTCCTTCGAGGACATCGAACGCTTCAAGTCGAGAGTGGACGCCGCCATCCAGCAGATTCACGACTGCCGACTCGCTCCCGGTTTCGACCAAGTGTACGCTCCGGGAGACCTAGAAGCGATTCGCCGTGCCGAGTATAGTGCGCAGGGAATCCCGCTCAATCGCGTGACGCTAGCGGACGTGAGGGAGACGGTGGAGCGGTTAGGTGTCGACGTGAACGCGTACGAGTGGCTTTAGGAAATCGGGATATTAGGTGAAGCTTGAAGCGAGGCTAATGACGCTTCGGCGAGGGAAGCTTTTCTACCTATGAAGCCATTTCTCAGCATCTGGGAAGATCAGATTCTCTTCACAGGCTTGACTTCGAGGCAGCGTTAGCATATATTGCGAACATGGCACCTGCCTTAGGAGATGAGATCCGACGGCTTCGGCTGGAGGCCGACATCACGCTCCGAGCGTTCGCGAAGCAGCTTGACCACACGGCTGCCCATCAGTCGGACATCGAACATGGGCGACGGATGCCCTCGGAGAGAGTCCTTCGAAAAATTGCGGATTCCTTGGCTCATGTGGGAGCTACCTATGAAGGCCTCAGTGAGTTGGACCCCCGGTTAGGACCAGAGCTTGAGCAGCTTGTGAAGGACAACCCAGAAGCTCGAGCGCTTCTCAGAGCAACTGACGAGCGTGCAAAGGCTTCCGGGAAATCGGTCCGAGACATCCTGCGTGATTTGCAACAGAGACTTCTTGAGGAAGATGAGAACCAATAACGTGAAAAGATGGCCCAGCAAAGATGGAAAGTTCGGTGTCCGATTATACTTTGAGGATAGTGAGTTCGAGCTAATGATGGACGACTTACGACTGAAAGCCGGTGCGGACGTGTTCCGTGAAGGGTCGGGCATCGACGTTGATTTGGTGCTCTTGAAAGCCTTCGGTTTTGAAGCGGACTACGTGGTCCTTCCCACTGGTGTCCTTGGTCGTACAGTCTTCGACCAGATGGGCCGTGCCCGAGTAGAGGTGAGCCGCGACCTAGATAAGGCTGCGACTTCGGACAATCTAGCACACCGAAGGTTGCGCACGACCCTTGCTCATGAAGTCGGCCATGTGGCGTGTCATTCGGAACTCTTCATCGAAGACACCGAGACAATGCCCCTCTTCCCTGAAGAAAGTGTATCACGTCAGGAAGGGATTCTCTGTCGTGAAGCCAGTGTCGGCAATTATGACGAACGTCGGTACCATGGTGAGTGGTGGGAGTATCAGGCTAACCAGTGCATGGCCGCACTGCTGCTTCCGCGAGAGTTCTTCCGTGAGAAAGTTGACAGGGCAGTTGAATCAATGGAGGCCGCATCGTTTAACGAGGCAGTTAGTAAGGGAAGTGGTGAGAAGATAGTTCGATTACTTTCTTACTGCTTCGACGTGAGTCAGGAGATGGTTCTCTACCGGCTGCAGAGGTTGGGCTATATAGCAAACGGCCCACAATTGACTCTTCTTGACTCTTCCTCTAAATTAAATCGGTAAAGGAGAGGGACGATCTCTCTTTTTTTTGTTACTAGTGTTAGCATCGTCCGCTTACATAGCTATTATTAGGAGGATTTCTTGGCTGATAGACGAGTAACGCTAAGCAGGAAGGATCCGGATGGTGACATCTCTGCGCTCTGCAATCCTGGTGAGTTGTGGTCACCGCGGCTAAAGGCCAACGTCATCACTGACATTGAAAGTGGAGTGCACACTTATTACGTCCTATCTGCGGGCAATCGGGTGAGGGTACATGTCCTGCGTGGGGTTACAGGAAAGTACCTACGGACCTCGCCAGACCTGATCTCTCACAACAACTTGGACGACCTACCCGACTGCTAATAGGTAGGCAATCATAGGAGAAGCGAAGATGGGTTGATTGCAGGTATCACTTAAGGCTAGAAGAGAAGAAACGCGACCGACATAGACATAGATACGCAGAGGCACGTCATATGACCGAGGTGCCATCTTCACAATTCCCGTTAGACCAAAAGGAGGTCAACCAATGGGAACCAACGTTACCGAAATCACCGAGCGCGAAGAACTCGACATCGAGGCTTTCGCCAAGGAACATCCCGATATTGAGAAACCGCCTGCTGGCGTCTACATCATCCGCATCGACCGAGAGCGGAAGCGTGTGCATGAGCCAGAACTTCCCGGAATCAAAATTCTTGCGCTAGTGGGCAAGACGCCAGACACCCACAAGCTCTTCCAGAAGTTCCATGGCGGCGAAACCAAGGAGGTCAAGGAAGACGAGGTTGTGAGCTTCCTCAAGGAGGGAATCGAACGGTTTCAGACTATCCCGAAGGACACCACTGAGGGGATCTGCAGTGCCTGACCTTCGGCGTCAGTTCAAGTTGCTCGATTTCGACCTTGAATTCCTCGATCACCGCCGCCTACCATGGGAGGCGGTGATCGAGGGCCGCTGGCAATGGGTAGTACTCCACAACCATCCAATTCCCGGCGGCTACAACCACACGAGTGTGAGTGCCGCGCTTCAGTTGCCGCAGAGTTATCCTGACACTCAGATCGACATGGTGTACTTCTACCCCCATTTGTCAGCGACTAACGGAAAGTCCATCCGCCAGCTCTCGGACCATGAGTTCGACGGGAAAATCTGGCAACGGTGGTCGCGACACCGCACCACCGCTAACTCGTGGCGGCGCGGCTACGACTGTATCGAGACACACGTCTTGCTTGTCGACGAGTGGCTTGAGCGCGAACTCAGATGTGCCACATGAGCGATATCCGACTCCGTCTGACAGATCAGCAGCACACCGATTTGCGCCAGCATCTCTTTCCAGGTGATGGGAAGGAGGCGGTAGCAGTTGCTCTTTGTGGCCGAACGACATCGCTTGGATCGGAAATTCTGCTAGTTCATAAGCTCGATCTCGTGCCCTACGAGGCATGTAAGCGCTACCGAGACCGAGTCACTTGGCCTCCTACTCTCATTGAGCAGTTTTTCCGCAAAGCTGCCGATAACGACTTAGCCATCGTAAAGGTACATAGTCACCCCAACGGCCACGATAGATTCTCAAACATCGACGACGACTCGGATAGAAAGCTATTTGAGTCGGTCTATGGCTGGGTTGACGGCGACCGCCCACATGCCAGCGCCATCATGTTACCCGATGGTCGAATGCGAGCCCGGGCAGTGTTAGTCGGGGGAGCGTTCGCAACGATTCGCCACGTCCAAGTTGTAGGTAACGACGTTCTTTTTTGGTCCGACCAACCAGAGATGGCGGTTCCTGTGTTCGCCGAACGCCACGCCCAGTTATTCGGACCTGGCACCACTACGCTTCTTGGCCGCTTGCGCATCGCTGTGGTGGGATGCTCTGGAACGGGCAGCCCGGTCATCGAGCAACTCGTTCGTCTTGGGGTGGGTGAACTCGTGCTTGTGGACCCCGACCATGTTGAAGAGCGCAATCTCAACCGAATCCTAGGAGCCACAGCAGAGGATGCGAGCCAAAAACGACTCAAGGTAAATGTGATCGAACAGCACATCGACCGGATAGGGCTCGGCACCCAGGTTCACAAGTTCGCAACCTCCCTAGAGGACCACGCAGCCATGCGAGCTGTCGCGGCCTCCGACCTCGTCATCGGATGCATGGATGGTTTTTCGGGTCGCCACATGCTGGCACGGCTCGCTCGCTACTATCTTCTCCCGTACATCGACGTCGGCGTCAAGCTCGAAGCCCTTGAAGATGGAACCATCAACCAAGTCGCTGGGAGTGTTCACTATCTCCAACCGACGGGTCTCGACTTTATCGACCGCGGCGTGTTTTCCCTTGAAGCCCTCGAGGCTGAGGACCTGTTGCGAACGGATCCTGATGAATATCGAGAACGACACGCCCAAGGTTATGTTCGAGGAGTTCAGGTTGACCGCCCCGCTGTCATCAGTGTGAACATGCACTTCGCAAGCCTTGCCGTGAACGAAGTCCTCGCCCGCCTACATCCCTTCCGCATGGACAACAATGAGGAGTTTGGAACTACCCGCATGAGCCTCAGTCATGCATACATCGAGTACGAATGTGACGAAATTGCCCCTCCGCGTATCCTCGCTTCAGTTGGCCGCGGCGACATCGATCCTCCTCTCGGAATGCCTAGCTTGGGGTCACGACTATGAATGTGCTGAAGCAGGTTCAGGCTTGGCTTTGGTGGCCCTTCAAGCAACTGAAGCATGTCTGGTCCTGGCTCCGGTGGCCCGCACCGCACCGAACGGTCGTGGTTGATGAACTCCCGGAGCAATTCCGCGACAAGGAGATTTATCTTATCGGCGAGAACGGGCATTTCTGGTGCGTGGCTATGCTCTGCCCGTGCGGGTGCAGCGAAATCATCCAACTTAACCTCGTCGGCGGAACTCGGCCGCGTTGGACTTTCGAACTCGATTCCAACACACAAGCCATTACTCTTAGCCCCTCGATCTGGCGCACCGTAGGCTGCCGCAGCCACTTCCACGTGCGACTAGGTCGGGTGCAATGGTCACCACCAGCCAAGTATCTTCCACCAGATCAGCCCAATCCCCAACCAAATCGCCAAATGATACAGCGACACCATAAAACCGCTAGCGAACCACCTGTGGGGTGACACGTAATCCAGACCAAAGTAGATAATCACTGGCCCCGTCGAGTAATTAGTCGTACACCCACAGAGATTGGAAAAGTATGCGAATATGGCGACCGTGAGCATCGCCGGTGCCCCCGCGCCTAGCGCCACCGCTAAAAACACCGTGCCCATTGCGGCAATGTGCGCCGACAGCATCGAAAAACTGTACATCGAATAGAAGTACACCAGTGCCATAACCAAGACAACCGTTATGCCGCTGACATCGACAAACCACGCGCCGACAGCCTGGGCAAACCAATCAATAAACCCGTGCTCTTTGAGGCTCTTCGCCATAGTCAGCAAACCACCAATCCATATCAGCGTCTCCCACGCTTTGTCGTTTGCCACCATGTCCTGCCATTTTTCGGTATTGGTGATGAGCAAAACGGAGACGCCAATCCAAGCAACCACTGTTGTATGCATTCCATGAAGCGGTTTGGTCACCCACAATAGAAGCAGAACCGGCAGCACAATCCCCATAATCTTCTCACCCCTGCTCCACCTACCCATCTCCTCAAGTTCCCTTCGCGCGACCGCCTGCGCTGCACGGGTGTCCGTCAGCGTCGGCTTTGCCAGAAAAAAGATAACTACCGGCAGCAGAGCTAGTCCGACGAGTCCCGGAACCACCGACCCAAGCGCCCACGTGCCCCAATCAAAAGTGACGCCAAACACCGCGTTGGCCGTCTTCGCTACCATCGGATTCGCCGCCATGCCCGTGAGAAACATCGCCGCCGTAATCAGATTGGCGTGCGAGCCAACCAGCGCAAGATAAGTCCCCGCTCGTTCGGGATGCCGCGTCGGATAGGAGTCCAACGCTTCGGCCAAGGAGCGCACGATAGGTGCTAAAATACCGCCACCGCGCGCAGTGTTTGAAGGCACCACCGGTCCCAACAACAACTCCGCACCGCAGATCGAGTATCCCAAACCCAAAGGCGATTTTGCCAATCGACTAACCAATAAGAGCGCCAACCGCCGACCCAATCCCGTGCGGATAATACCGCCTGCCAGCAAAAAAGCAGCGACGATCAACCAGACCATTGGGTCGCCATATCCAGACATCGCCTCTTGTATTGTAATTATGCCAGTCGCCGTCAAGGCAACCAAACCGAAGATCACCATCGCGCCGATCGGATAAGGGCGCAGAATAAAGCTCACAATCACCGCGATAAAAACCGCGAAGACGTGCCAACCCCTGACCGGCAGGTCTGCGGGAATAGGCATGAACCAGAGAACCCCGGCCAAAAGCACACAAACCCCAAATCGCCAAGCACTCTGCCGCCACATCAGTTCCGTCACTGTCTAAATGCTCCTTTCCCTGTCATGCTCCCGCAAAAGAGCGGATTTGAGTCAAATCCATGGCCAGTCTCCATAATAGCCCTCAACGCGGCAACCGTCCAGATAAGTGCGGATCGGCTCAAGGCGGCGATGGGATCGTTCCTTTGTTCTTGCATGAGGACTTTTTTCGACGTATTAATTGTGTAGGCGCTGTGTATTTAGGTCTTGATTGCAATCCTGCAACAGCCACATAAGACCTAAATTATTAATATATCATAAGTTATATCACTGTTGGCATTTATCGGGGAGGGTACAATGGCCAATAAGGTGACGATTTTTGGCGCGGGCAGCGTAGTGTTTTCGCTCGGCCTAGTGAAGGATTTGTGTCTGACCAAGGCACTGAACGGCAGCCACGTCTGTTTTATGGACATCAATGAGGAAGTGCTCGACGTCATTTATGCACTCGGGCAGCGCTATGCCGAGGACTTGGGCGCAGATATGACGTTTGAGAAAACCACGGATCAGGAAGCTGCGTTAAAAGACGCCGATTTCGTAATCAATACGGCAACGGTGACGCATAACGAGTACTTCATGCAGCGTCGGCGCAACATGACCGCCAAACTCGGCTACTTTTACGACAAAACTGGGATGCCCGAATATCACAATTTGCAACTGATGTTAAACGTGGCAAAAGACATGGAGAAGCTGTGTCCCGATGCGTGGATTTTGTTGGCCGGCAATCCAGTCTTTGACGGAACGACATTGATGACTCGGGAGACCGAGATTAAGGTGTGCGGTTTGTGTCACGGACATTACGGCTATACGGGCGTGGCGCGGACATTGGGACTAGATCCCGCTAGGGTAACGTGGCAGGCACCGGGTTTGAACCACAACATCTGGTTGACGGATTTCATCTATGAAAACGAAGACATGTATCCGAAGCTGGATCAGTGGATTGCCGAAGAGAGCGAGGCGTATTGGGAGAAGATGACCCGGGAAGGCAAGGCGATCCCCACGCAGATGTCGCGCGCGGCAATTCACCAGTACAAGATGTATGGCCTGATGCCCATTGGCGATACGCCTCGGCGCGGCGGCTGGTGGTATCACACGGGTTTGGAAGCGCGGAAATACTGGTACGATCCCAATGGCGGCAAAGACACGCCAGCCGGACGCGATGCGGTTTTAGCTGGTAAGGCCAAAAAATACGAGCAGATGAAAGCAGCAGCCTACGACGAGAAAATCCGGCCGATTGATCTGTTTGGCGATCAGATGACGTCCGAGCAGCACATTCCCATTATGAATGGGCTGGTCAACAACGTCGAAGGCCAGTTTCAGGTGAATGTGCCTAATTGCGGTGCGCTGCCGGGTATTCCCGACGACGTGGCAGTGGAAGTCCCCGCGATTGTCAATAAGAAGGGCATTCAGCCTTTGCGCGTACCGCCATTGCCCAAGAAGATTATGCTGGAGTGTGTCTATCCCGACTGGCTCAACATGGAGCGCACCCTCGAAGCGGTCTTGGCGGGCGATAAATCGATGATGCTATTCGGCGTGCTCGAAAGCAAAGAGACAAAATCGTATGAGCACGGTTTGGAGACGCTAGACGCACTGTTTAATATTGAACCCAATGAACCGATGCAATACGTGGAAAATATCAACGCGCATTTTTCTTGGCCAAAGAATTGGTCGTAGGGAGAAACATCCTCAAAACAAAGGCTGAATAGCGATGGGAGACACAGGTAGCACAGTAGCGGTGACCGGTGCTGCAGACTTTCTCGGCAGCCATATATGCCGCGCCTTGCTGCGTTGCGGATATGCGGTGCGCGCTGTTACGCGCGAGGGTAGCGATCGCAAACTTCCCGATGACCTGAGTGAACAAGTCGAATTGCAGCCAGCCGATGTCCGTGATCCTGAGTCGTTAAACCAAGCGTTCCAAAATGTCTACGCCGTCATACACAATGCCGAGATCGTGACGATTGAAGCAGATCCCAAAGGTTTGGCCGATGAGGTCAACCTGACGGGTACCCGCAATGTGGTTCAAGCATGTATCGGTAACGGCGTCCACAGACTGGTACACATCAGTTCCCTACACGCATTCAGCCCGCTGCGCGGAACGACGCTAAGTGTCAGTTCAAAACTGGGTCAAAATTCCAAAATTCCCTACGTGGCCACCAAAGCCGAAGCCCATATGAGCGTGCTCGACGCGGCCAGTAGCAGGGGGCTCAATGCATCTATTGTCTGTCCTTCGGGCCTCATCGGTCCCGGCGACACTAAGCCGACTCCCGCCGGCAGTATGTTGCTCGCCATGGCACGCAAGCAGCTCCCGTGTCTTATCAACGGGGAATTTTGGTGGAGCGACGTGCGAGACGTAGCGCATGCCATAGCCAACGCGGTAGGGGCGAGCGGATACGGGGGCGAGGTTTACTTCACTGCGGGGCAATACGCAAAGACCAGCCAACTGGCGCGTCTGTGTTCCCAAGTTCTGGGGCGTAAAGTAAAGCGTCCCGTCGTGCCCTATTCTCTAGCTCGGACAGCCTTGCCCCTGATTAAATCGCGTGCTGCGAAGCACAGCCTATCGTCTCTTTACTCCCGCAATTCGCTCAAACTCTTGCGCGACTGCCCGGCGTCCGTTGATGAATCCTTAGCGATAAGTCAATTGGGCTACGAGCCCCGACCACTTGAAGAGTCGATTCGCGACGCCCTCAATTGGTTCACCGAGCAGGGAATTCGTTTTTAATCCGCGCGATTCCCTATTGTCCCGCTCGTCGCTCAATAATAGGTAACACCACATGCGACGGGTGTTCGGGGTCGTGATAAATCGCCTGCTCTGCAATCTCAAACCGCCGCTCAATGCCCAAATCGCCACCCGTGTTCGGATTCACGTCAAAGCGCGGCCAGTTGCTGCTGGAAATGTCTAAGCGAATCCGATGTCCCTTCTTGAAGACGTTGGATGTTGGATACAGTTGAAAGACGAACTCGTATATTTTTCCCGGTTCCAATAATTCTGGAGCATCCCAACTGTTCCGATAGCGGGCGCGGATGATGGAGTCTGTCAGGTTGATAGCAAGCCCATCGGGATAGTCTTCGCTCAAGGGACAAACGTCGATCAGTTTGGCTGTGAAGTCCGTGTCGCGGGCTGATGATGAGGCGTGCAGTTTAACCGTAATGGGCCCCGTGACTTCCACATCCCCCTCTAACGGATCGGTCTGAAAGGTCAGCACATCGCTGCGGGCATTGAGGGGCAGGGTGTCTTTGCAGCCGAAGAACCTAGAGTCCCCTCGCTGGTCAAACGCGCCAGCACCCATGATGGGATCCGCCGCGGAGATGCCGCCGCCAATGGTTGGAACGGGATCGCGCGGATCAAAGCTAAAGCGGCTTGGTGAGTGGTCAGTCGTTGGCAGCGCGGCCGACAGTTCTCCATCGGCGTGCAGATAGTACGGCGTAAACTGGGTGTCGGGCAGGGGAAAGTCCTGCTCATCGCGCCAATAGCCGCCGTGATGGAGGCGTCCCTGATAGTTGGCTGTGCCTTCGCCCGTGCCCATTGCGAAAATTTTGACCGGCGACCAATCGGCAACTTCTGTGTGCAACCCTTTGAGGAAGTGGTCAAACCACGCCAGCCGCAGGTCGTTGTAATTGATGAAGGAGTGATTGCCGAAATCGATGTCACCGGCATTCGACACACCCCAGCCACCGTGCGTCCACGGCCCCATCAACAGCACCTGCCGCGATTTTTTTATTTTGCTCAGTGCGGTAAAATTCTCGCAGGTCGCCCGCGCATACGAGTCATACCATCCACCCAAATAGAGCGTCGGCACATCGGCGTGTTCTTCGTAATACTGGGAGATCGCATACCCGCGTTGCTTCCAGTAGTCGTCGTATTCTCCGTGCGTAAACAAATCGAGCACCCATTGCTCGTAATTCGGCAGCATCCGCAACGGCGACGTGCCTTTCTTTAGCGGAGCGCGCAACACCCACTCGTCCACATTGGCAAACGCCTTGTCAACCGCGGCTTTGAGGTTGACATCGGCAAGCGCTTCCTTGCTGGTAGTCGCCATGCGGAAGGCATAGATCATGAACCGTTGCTCGAGCGCGCCGTTTTGCCGCATTGAACAGTGGTAGTAATTCGACGCGCCCACCGCGACGATCATCGTCGTCAGGTGCGGCGGATTGAGCGTTGCCAGCGCCGACTGGTCGCTGCCGCAATACGACCCGCCCATTGTGCCGACCTTCCCATCACTCCACCCTTGAGCGGCGAGCCATTCTACTGTGTCGTAGCCATCGGGGGCTTCTTTGGCAAAGGGATACCATTCGCCTTCGCTGGCGAATCGGCCGCGCACATCCTGAATAGCGCAGACGTAGCCGCGCCGGGCGAAGTACGCACCGTTCGTCACATTGCCCGCGGCCGCCTTGTCGTAGGGAGTGCGTTCCAAAATCACCGGAAATTTTCCCGGCGCGGGCTGACCGCCTAGCGTAGGCAAGTACATGTCAGTGGCCAAGCAGACGCCATCGCGCATCGGAATCATCACATTGGATTGGCAGAGCGCATCGTACTGCTGATGGGAACCGCGATATGATTTGGGCATGAATTCTCCTCTTAAATCGCTTTGGGCTTCAGGCGGCTGCTCAATCCGGCAGCGGATCTTCCCCCGCATAGGGCTGGTCGCCCACTTTCTCCTGTAGGCGGCGCAATTCCCCACGCAATTGGTGCACCACTTCGGCGTAGGCCGGGTCGTGGTACACATTGACCAACTCGCACGGGTCTTTTTCCAGATCGAACAATTCCCACTCCGGCTCTTTGCTCTCGTCTATGGTACCGGGCTGACCTAGGGCGTCGGCATAATAGTAGATGAGCTTGTAGCGCAAAGTGCGTACTCCGTAGTGGGCGTACACGTGATGGTGCGCCAAGTGCATCCAGTAGCGGTAGTACATCGCCGTCTGCCAATCGTCCGGGGTCTGTCCTTCCAGCACGGGGCGCATGGAGCGGCCCTGGAAGGAATCGGGAATATCGACGCCAGCGTAGTCGAGGAAGGTAGGCGCAAAGTCGACGTTGAGAATCATGTCATCGCTGACGCTGCCGGCGGCAATGGCGCGGGGATAGCGGATGAGAAAGGGCATGCGCAGCGATTCCTCGTACATGAAGCGCTTGTCGTACCAGCCGTGGTCGCCGAGGAAAAAACCTTGGTCCGAGGTATAGACGACAATGGTGTCGTCGGCAATGCCTTCCGCTTCGAGATAGTCGAGCACGCGGCCGACGTTGTCATCAACCGAAGCGACACAGCGCAGATAGTCCTTTATGTAGCGCTGGTACTTCCACCTTTTCTCCTCTTCCGGAGTCAACCCTGCGGGTACGGGTCGCTTGAGATCCGTGGCATTGAGGTCGCGGTCAACGCGCATTTTAGCAGCAGCCGCGGCGGCGGCCCGATTCTGGTAGTCGTCGTCAAAGGTCTCCGGCTCGGGAATATCCTCGTCTTCGTACAGATGGGCGTGTTTTTCGTCCGGCTCCCAAGGGCGGTGCGGGGCCTTGTGGTGGTACATCAGGCAAAAGGGCCGCTCCTTGTCGCGCGCCCGGAGCCAGTCGAGCGACAGGTCGGTGATAATATCGGTGGTGTAGCCCTCGTATTGGACCTTGTCGCCGTTGCACACCATTTCCGGGTCGAAGTAAGGGCCTTGGCCCTGGAGGATGTTGTAGTAATCAAAGCCGGTGGGCCAGTGGGCCGGCCCTTGGCCTAGATGCCACTTGCCGACGATGGCGGTCTGATAGCCGACGCCCTGCAAGAGCTTAGCAAAGTTGAGCTGGCGGTTGTCGTGGCGCGAGTCCAAGGTGGTCATGCCGTTGACGTGATTATACGTGCCGGTGAGGATGGTGGCGCGGGAGGGGCCGCAAATCGAATTGGTGCAAAAGCAGTTGTTAAAGCGCCTGCCGCCTTGGGCAATGCGGTCGAGGTTGGGCGTGGTGTTGATGCGGCTGCCGTAGCAACTCATGGCGTGGGCCGCGTGATCGTCGGTCATAATGAAGAGAATGTTGGGACGAGGCATGGAACTCCTTGCGAAAGAGGGTTAGTAAATGACGGCGACGGGGCGCACGGCCACGTCCTCGCCGGCAGCGGCACCGAGATCAATGTGGCAGAGGTATAGACCCGGAGGCACCAGCGCCCCTTGGGCATCGCGCCCAGACCACGTATAAGAGATAACGTCCTCGTCGGCAGTGACCAACTCGGCCACCACGCGGCCCGCCAAGTCGAATACCCGCACCCGTGGAGTCTCCGTCTCCACCTTGAAGACCACGAAGCGGATATGCACTTGGTCGTTAACCCCATCGCCGTTGGGCGTAAGGGTGGCCGGAGTCAGTTCTAGATCGCCGATGAGTTGTTCGCTTCCGGTCAGGGCCGGCAGAAGCACCACGTTGGTGCGCCGCGCCGCGGCCTCCACGGACTGCCACAGGCCCGGTCGATCTCCATGACCAAGCTCCGCGCTGAAGACCGTGGCATTGCGCCACAGACGTGCGGTAAAACGAACCTCTAGCGAATCACCGCCAACGCGTTGGCCCAAGGCCACGAAAAGGGAATCGCCCCGCTGCGCAACCTCCTCCACGGCGATCGTCTCGCCAGCAAGAGTCACCTCCACCGCTCCTGTCTCCAACCAGCCGCCGGGAGCGACGAGTCGTAGCCGGTCGAAGCCGCTGTCGTCTTCGGCAACCGTCGGCCACAGCGTATAAGTAAAGCGCGTGTCCTCGTTGGGCTGGGCCTCGCGCGGCCAAATCTCCCCCTTGGCCTCGGTCACTAAGGCATCCTCAAACTCAATCGCCAGCGAGCGCAACACGGGCGCAACTCGCGGATCCTCGGTCGAGAGCAGGGCCTCTAGCTGGATGAAGCGGCGCGGGCTATCCGACTGGAAGGCTTCGCCCGAAAGCTGATAGACATTGCTCCACGCGCCCCAATCATCGCCTACGACCTGCGCGGTATCCACCTGCCCGCGCAGCACCTTGGGCAAGCTGAGCCACTTCTCTTCAGTGACTACTTCGCCGATCTTGTTGTGATACGTGTATTCCTCGCTGAGCTTCACGCCCGAGCGGGAACGCAATTGCATCCGCGTTCCCACTGGCAAATCCGCATCCCACGACAGGTGCTTGATGGCCTTGGCACGACCGTCGCCGACGATCTCGCCCAAGTCGATAAAGCCCGAGCGCAGCACCACTTGCGCCGGGTAGCCGGGCGAAAACAGCATCAGTTCGGCCGCGCGCGCATGCCACTCCAACGAAGTCAGGAAGCCGTGCCAGAACAGGTAGCGCACTTTGCGCGGCTTGAACAGGTAGCGATAGTGCCGCTCTGGACCGGCGAAGGGATTTTGCTCGTTGCCGTGGCCCACCAAGCGATCGTAGTCCACCTCGCCCGAGGTCGTGCGCCGACCATCTGAAACCAAGAAGGCGAATCCCGTACCTCCGTTGCGCACCGAAGAGCCGGAAGCCCCCTCGCCTTGGTTGTTGAAGTAGAGGAACATCTCGTCAATCCAGAACTGGGCCCCTAGATCCAGTTCCCACCACAGCCCTTCGTTGCGCCAACCAGAGGTGGCCCGATAGGTAGTGAACTTGTTGGCGTAGGTATTCATGTCGCCGTCGACCAAGCCCTCCACGTCGCGGACGACTAGGCCGGTTTTGAAGGTCCCTCCGCGCTCTAAGACACCGAGAATGAGATTGTCACCGACAGCGCTCACCTCGACCTCGGCCAGCGCCGCGTCTGCGCTCTGCTCATCAGCACCGATGCGAATGTATTGGATGACCCGGAAACGCGCCGCGTCCTCAAACACCACATCTAGGCCGGGGTCTAGGATCCGCGTGACGTCGTTGCGCCCGCTCAGCCCAATGCGGATCTCGGTCTCTTCGTTGGGCAAGGTCGTCTGATACACCGACTCAAAGCGGAAGATATCCTTGCGGGGATCAATCGTCCCTCCGGTGGACACATAGACCGTAAACTGCCGCAAGGGACGCGCGCCCTCTTGGTCGGGAAAGCGCAAGCGCAGCTCTTGGGCCAACACCGCCCGCCCGAGGTCAATCTCGACTTCCCATTTGGCCAGCGGATCGGCGGGGTCGGGCTGCCAGAAAGTGTTGGCGTCGCCGTCGATAATCTTGGCGGCATCGCTTGGATTGGAACCAGCCCGAAAGATGCCGCCCTGCACAGCTTTCCGCTCCATTGTATCGTGGAAAAACCGGCCCGCATTGCGCACGGGATCAATGGCTTTGCGGAACTTGACCAGCTCTAGGTGCCCGGACGGGCCAAGCTGCACCAGCCCCTGCGGCAGTTGCCAAGTCTGCCACTTCTCGGCGCTGTCAAAGGTAAAAGTCTCGGCCGCGAGCGAGGCGGCCCACAGACTAAGGCTCGCACATAAGAAAAAAACCGCCATGCGTCGCCCCCTTAATAGGCCAAGCCAACGGGCAGGAGCACACGCCCACGCTGGGCCTCGGTCACCAGCGCCAGCTCCAATAAGTACAAGCCCGGCGGCAAGAGTGCGCCCTGCTCGTCGCGGCCATCCCAAAAGGCTCGCTGCGGGCCAGTGCCCTGTGCGCCGACCTTCACGTGGGCGCGGCGGTTGCCCGCCAAGTCGTACACATCGAGTACCACCGGCACGGGCGCGGGCAGCAGGAAGAGCGCGTACTCTATCGCTAAACGGTCGTTGACCCCATCGCCGTTGGGCGTGACCACCCCGTTCGACAAGCGCACGCGCTGGATGATCTCCGCGGCCGTGTCCGCAGCCCCGAGCACCCGCAGGCTATTGGTGGAGACGGCGGGGCTGGCGTCGCCCGGCTCAATCGGCTGCGGCAGCAGGCTCTCGTCCTTGGTCAACACCTCCCCGGTAAAAGTCGTCGCGCGCGCAAAGACTTCCGCGGCAAAGACCACCCGCAGCGGATCGTTGGAAGCAGCAGTCACTTTGCGCGGCAGCAGCACTTCCAAACTCGCGTCGCCTTCGACCACGGCTAGCGGCTCGACAGCCGCGAGCGGATCGCCCATTTCCAAGCGCGCAAATTCGGGCGCAATGCCCGTGTGGATCCGCACCCGGTCAAAGCCTCCTTCGGCGGCGCTAGCAAACGAGGCGCGCACGTCGTACACAAACGTCTCCCGCGCCCCTAATTCGACTTGGACAAAACCCGGGGCGGGCTGCATGTCGGCCGCGCGCGCGACTTCGCCCACGATCTGAGCGGCCAGCGGCGGCGAAGTCTCAATCCACAGCGAATCGAGCTCCACCCAGTCGCCAAAAGCCCGGCTTTGCAGGGTGATTTGGAGCTGTAAATGCGAGCCATTGCGCAAATCGAGCCGGGTGCCGGATTCTGTGATGGGGCTGGACCAAAAAGACCAATTCTCGCTGTCGTAGCCAATGGACGCGCGGATGCCGGGCTGGCGGTCGATTTGCAAAATTCCCTCGGTCTCGGGCTGGCGTAGGTCGTTTTCGTAGCGCGCGCGCGTCACCGCAAATTCCTTGCCCGAATCCGTGTATTCTCGGTAGATGTTGGGATCGCCGTCGCGGCCGGCCCGCACCTCCACCTCCACCCACGCCTCGGCGTCTGGCACAACCACGGCTTCTCCACCGACCATCCGCATGGTACGCGCAGCCCACGCCAAGCGGCCAAAGTTCACCTCGGCCCCCAAGTCGAGGATTTTGCTGCGGTAGATGGCCCGCTTGGGGACACCGAGACCGGTGAGCACAAATTCGGCAATGGTGCCGCGCACCGTATTGCTGTCGGTAGTGCGCTGCTCGTCGAGCACGGATGCTTTGCGCAGGTAGCGCACAAAGCGCACGTACTGCTGAGGAAACTCGATCTCGACCTCTGGGTAGAAGTTGACCGGCACATCGGCAATGAGGGTGTTCAAGCGGCGATAGCCCTTTTGCGCGAGGATGTCGCTCGTCTCAGCGGCAATGCTCACCTCAAAAGCCGGCACCGGGTCTTGGTTGAGCGGCACGCCGTCGGAGCGGGTCCCCTCGGTCGGCGTGGCAAACCCAAAGCGCACGGCCGGCACGGGCACGCCGATGTCTAGGGTCCACCAGCCGTCGCGGGCCGTGTTGTACGTGCTCCGCAACCCATCCACGTAGAGCGGGCTGTCGTAGTAGGAAGTTTGGTTGACATTGGTCCCGTCCGTGTACCACAGCCGTGGCTGATGCCCGTCGATGTACCCCAATTCGCGCGGAACGATCAGCTCGGACCAACCCGCTACCGCTAGGAACATGTTGTCGCCCTCGGCAAAATACACAGGCCGGATGCGCTCGGCGTTGATGTCCACGATGATCCGCGTGGTGTCGCTTCCATCCCATGCCAGCCCGGCCCCGCCGATTTGCCACAGCGATATTTGCGCTTCCGCCGAGGAGCACAGCGCAATCGCGAGCAGTGCGATTCTGTACATCGGTACGCGTGTCATCACGCCCTCCAGATTGAACGGCACTCAATATAATGCAATGCGCAAAGGCAAGCTATTGACGCGAGCGCGTTCTGCTCCCTTTATATGCCGACCTATCCAACCCCAACAAGGAGCTTTTTCACATGGGCAAATCAGGGTACGACGATACCCCCATGCTACCCAACTCTCCCTATTGCGTCCACGATCACCGGCGGCCCGCCCCGGCAGTGGTGACGCCCGGCAGCGACAACAGTCCTCCCTCCGACGCGGTCGTCCTCTTCGACGGCACCAGCCTCGACGGTTGGCAGAGCGCCGACGGTGGCGACGCCCCTTGGCAGTTGGCCGACGGCTACATGGAAGTCGCACCCCGCACCGGCGACATCGTCAGCACAGCGCACTTTGGCGACGTCCAGTACCACCTTGAATTCGCTTGTCCTAGCGAGGTCAAAGGCGAGAGTCAAGGGCGCGGTAACAGCGGCGTTTTCCTCATGAGCCTGTACGAGATCCAAGTCCTCGACGGGTACGACAACCCCACGTATGCCGATGGCACCACAGCCGCGGTCTATGGCGAGTACCCGCCGCTGGTCAACGCCTGTCGCCCACCCGGAGAATGGCAGACCTACGACATCTTCTGGACGGCGCCGCGTTTCAATGGTGCCGAGTTAGCCAGCCCGGCCTATCTGACCCTGGTCCACAACGGCGTCTTGGTCCACCACCACGTCGAGGTCTTAGGCCCCACGGGCCACCGAGGCGTCTATCGCTATGAAGCACATCCCCCCACCGGCCCACTGCGCCTGCAAGATCACGGCGACCTTGTGCGCTATCGCAATATCTGGGCGCGGCCTGTGAAGGGGTACGACGAAGGCTGAAATCCGGCTGCGTGGAAAGAGAAAAGGGCTGCGAGATTGTACTCGCAGCCCTTTATCGTGTACATCTGACCCTGTTGGCCGCTGTGAAAGCCAACACGGACTTACATCACAATAGCCTTATCACCCCACTTTGACCATCAACTTCTATCAACTGGCCGGTTCTAATCTTCTTGCTCCCGATCAGGGTTCCTACCACCGCCGGCAATCCGTATTCTCGGGCAACAACCGCGCCATGGCACAACGCTCCACCCCTATCGATCACTAACCCCGCCCCAACGGCAAAAAGCGGCGTCCAATGGGGATTGGTCGTACTGCAAACCAATACTTCTCCCTGCTGTAGTTCCAACGCCTTGTCCAGATTCGCGGCCACGCGCGCACGCCCTCTGACAATCCCCGGCGAAGCCCCTACTCCGCGCACCTCTCCCTTTGGTGCCTCAAGTGGGGTTGCAGGACCCCAAAACAGATAATCTTCCTCTTCAGTCGGCGGCTCCTTACAAGCACCGAGGAAATCTGGCGGCGATAGTTTCAACCGTCGATTAAATTCTCGTTGGCGTTCGACGACTCGCACGCGCAACGGCTGACGCACGCCGAATCCCCAAAGTAGGCAACGTGCCGCTGCCCGTCTCCCGCCGCGCTTTCGCCCAACCCTGCATCCAATACCATTCAAACGACTGATCGAGCGGTGCTTCCAGACTACCCTTGCGCCAAATCAATGCAGCATCTTTGGGATCGTCCCATTCCACCGACCAATCTTCCTCGTGCCCCGCGAGGGTCGTCACCGGGCGGCACTGGAGCAAATACAGCTTCCCATCCTTAAAAGCGCATTCCAAGTCAACGGGCCACCCCATCCGGGCCTCCAAGTCAACTGCGCTACGGCAGACCTCGCCGACCTGTTCGTCGGTTAAAGTTGGCCGCGAACGATTGTCTGCTGGCACGTCCATTTCGATCGTGCCAGTGGACCCGGCGGCACACATCCGCTCTTTCTTGGCCACGTTCCGCGTCTTGATCCGCAATTCCCGTTTGCCCACGATGTACGTCCGCAGACTCTGCGTCGATTCCATCGCAACGCACGCCGAGACGCAGGATCAGCCCACCAAAACCCGCACATCTCCCCGTCGCACCGTCAGTCCCTCGCCGTCAAAATGATCCAAAAGCGCCATGGCACATTTGCGGTTGCTGCCAATCAGCGTGCGGAATTCGGCTACTGTAATCTCGTCGTCGCGCTTGAGAACGTCGCTCAGTAGCGTCCGCGCGCGGGCGAGAGCCTCGCAATGAATCAGCAAGCCCCTCTCCAACGCGACCACCGTCCCCAGTGCTTGCAGCGCTTGGACCATGTCCGTTACCTGCGGCAGCGGGGCGTCGAGAGCTCGGGCCAACTCAGCCATCGCAAGCAAGTTGGCAAAATCCTCGATGTTGAGCCGCGTCTCCACAGCCGCCTTTAACACCTCTTGCTCCGGGGTGAAGTGAATGCCGTGCGACGCAGCCCGCACCACGGCCCCGTCCAGCGCGACCCGGCCCGCTTCCTCCAAGTAGCGCAACACGCAGTCGAACAGTTCGGTCTGGATGTAGCGCGCGCTCAAATTGCGCAGTTCCTCGCGCGGCAATCCCAACTTGAGCGGCTGGGCGCGGTGAAAGCTCGTCAGCGCAGCCTCGATCTGCACGCCCCAGTGCTCGCACACGTCCAAATGCAAAACGTGCGTTTGCCCCTCCGACACCACGCACATGGCGCGGCCAGCAGCTACGATCGCGTCCGTCAAACCCGCCAACCGCTCCACACCGATGCCCATCTCGCCAGCCAGCGCCTGCTGGCTCTTGAGCCGGTCGTCCGCATAGCGGAGCCAGCACTCGACGACTTTGGGCAGATCGGCACTGGCCAACGCCTGCAAATGCGCCAGCAACGCTGGTTCAAAGCGCCGGTGCTTGGCCGGGTGCGGGTTGAGCACGCGGCCGCCGCCAATGGTCAGCGCCGGCGAGTACCGGCGCAGCACAAAGCGGTCGCCCCACGCCGCAACTACGGGAGCCTCCAAGCGAAGCTGCGCAAAACTCTCCTGCCCCGGCGTCAAAGGCTTGCCGCCGGGAAGCACGACCCGCGCCATAATCTCCCTCGTCCCCAAGTGCAGACGCACCCGGGTGCGCGACGCCATGGTCACGGGGCTTGAAGCGAGGAGCTGCACCTCGGCGTCTAGCATCTGCGTCGGGCGGAAAAATCCGGGCGCAACCAGCGAGTACCCGCGCTCGATTTGGCCCTGCTCCACGCCAGCCAAATTGATCGCAGCTCGGTCGCCGGCCCGCACCTCTTGTACCGTTGCGCCGTGCTGTTGCAATCGGCGCACGCGCGCCAACCAATCCTCGGGCGCGATCTCCACTCGGTCGCCCTCGGCCAAAGCCCCGGCCTGCACCGTGCCCGTGCAGACGAGACCAAAGCCCTTGACCCCAAAGGCCCGATCTACGGGCAGGCGGAACGGCGCGTCCGTGCGCTTGGCCGCGGTATCCTCAACCATGGCCAACAGCCGCTGTCGCAGCGGGTCAATGCCCGCACCGCTGAGCGCGGAGACGCGAAAAACCTCGGCCTGGGCCAAAAAACTCCCGCGCACAAACTCCCGCACCTCTTCTTCCACCAAATCCAACCACTCCTCTTCCACCAAGTCGGCCTTGTTGATCACCACCACCCCGCGCTCGACCCCCAAAAGCCGCAGCACATCGAGATGCTCCCGCGACTGCGGCATCACGCCGTCGTCCGCGGCAATGACCAGCATGGCCACGTCAATGGTGCTGACGCCGGCCACCATGGTCTTGACGAAGCGCTCGTGCCCGGGCACGTCAATGATCGTAGCCTGATCGCCCAAAAAGGCAAAGCCGAGTTCAATGGTAATCCCCCGCGCCCGCTCTTCCGGGGCTTGGTCCGTATCCATGCCGGTCAACGCCTTGACCAACAGAGTCTTGCCGTGGTCAATGTGCCCGGCCGTGCCAATAACCGTGTGCGCCATCTGCTCAATGTCCTAGGTTGACGTGCTCTTCCTGGCCTATATTATGTCCAATTCCACAAACACAACAAGGAACTTCTCCATGCACCTCAAGCATCTGCGTCCCTACCAGCTCACCGATGCAGTGGCCCAAGGGCATCCCCTGCTCGTGCCGGCCGGCTGCATCGAAACCCACGGCCCGCACATGGCCATCGGCCACGACACCCTCATCGTCGAGGAGATCTGCGACCGCGTGGCCGCGCGTACCGCTTGCGTCATTGCCCCGTCGTTTGACTACGGCCCCACTGGCTATGCCCTCGGCGGCCCGGCCGACGGGACCATCGACCCGGACTACGACGCCTTTGGCGGCTTGGCCAAGAGCATCCTGCGCAACTTTATCGAAATGGGCTTCCGCAAGACCTACGTCATCATCATGCACCAAGGTATGGGCGGCCCCCTCGCCCTAGCCTTCAGAAAGGCCGCGGCTGAACTGGCGTTTGAAAAGGTGCTTGCCGAGGGGCACCCACGCGGTTGGTGGGGCGACCGCGATGCGCTAGAACAGGCTAGCTCTTGGGGTGGGCACATCGAAGTGCAGTCCATGATCCTCCCTGAATCAAGTCCTCCGGCCGGGGGCGATCACGCCGGATATAACGAAACCTCCTTCCTGATAGCCGTCCGTCCCGAATTAGTCGAACAGGAGCGCCTCGGCGACGACGCGCCTTGGTACTGCCGCCAAGACGAAGAAAAAAACAGTTGGACAGCCAACACCCAGCACGGCCAAGCCATGGTTGACGCCGTCGTCGAAGCCTGGGTGACCAAAATCGACCAGGAGCGCTAGAATGGCCCAAGTACTGACCGTTCATCCCGACCGCCTCAAAGGCCGCCACATCCAGCGCGCCGCCGAAGTGCTGCGCCAAGGCGGCGTCATCGTCTACCCCACCGACACGATCTACGGCCTCGGCTGCGACATCACCAACAAGCAGGCAATTGAGCGCGTGCAGCGCATCAAGGGCCGCGACCACAAGAAGCCCATGTCCTTTGTCTGCGCTGACCTAACCCACATCAGCGACTACGCCCGCGTCTCCAACTACGCCCACCGCATCCTCAAGCAGTGCCTGCCAGGGGCGTACACCTTCGTGCTGCCGGCCACCCGCCAGACGCCGCGCATCCTCCAAACCAAACAAAAAACCGTCGGCCTACGCATTCCCGATCATCCAGTGCCGCTGGCCTTGGTGCGCGCGCTCGGCCAACCCATCCTAAGCACCAGCGCCAACTACGCCGATCAAGAGGTGATAACCGAGCCGTGGGCTTTGGAGGAAGAGTTGGGGCCGCAAGTGGATTTGATCCTGGAGTGCGGGCCGCTGCCCGTGGAGGCGTCGAGCGTGGTGTCGTTGGTGGGGGATCAACCCGAGGTGCTGCGGGAGGGCAAAGGAGATTTGAGCTTGTTTGCCGAGGAAGCCTAAGAGGAGTCTTCTCTTTTTTGCGGTATAGCGGTTGCTCGCAGGAAATCTACTAAAATCTACTTGTTTAGTGATATAATATAGTATAGTATGGTATAGACACGTATAAATAGATAGAATTAGGTATAAATAGATAGAACAGCATTCATGGACCCTATAAAAAACCCTTTTTCACCCGGTGCTGGAGCACCCCCTCCCGAACTCGTCGGCAGGGACGACGTGCTTGATCAGGCTCGCATTCTACTAGGCCGAATCAAGCAACGCCGGGCTGAAAAGAGCATCCTGCTGACGGGATTGCGCGGCGTGGGCAAAACCGTCCTGATCAACGAAATGGAGCGAACCGCCCAAGCGGACGGATATCGCACGCTCCTCGTCGAAGCCCACGAACAAAAGCCGTTAGGTGCACTGCTGGCCCCTCCTTTGCGTCAACTGCTACATAAACTGGATCGGCTGGCAGGCGCGGGGCACAAGGCGCGTCAAGCCTTGGCGGTTCTCAAAGGCTTTTTCGGAACGATCAGCGTCAAGATGGAAGGGATAGAATTGGGACTAGACATCGACGCGGAGAAGGGCACCGCAGACAGCGGCGACCTCGAAATTGACTTACCTGATCTGTTTACGGCGGTGGCAGAAGCGGCGGCGGAACAGGGGACGTGCCTAGCTGTCATGATCGACGAGATACAGTATTTGAGTAAAAAGGAACTCGGCGCACTCATCATGTCCATGCACAGGATGCAGCAGCGCCAACTTCCATTGGTGTTGCTGGGTGCCGGCCTCCCCATCCTGCCGGGTTTGGCGGGCGAGTCCAAATCGTATGCTGAGCGGTTATTCAGTTTTCCCAGCGTTGGCGCACTTTCCGATTCGGACACCAGCAGGGCTTTGCAAGACCCGGTCAAACAATACGGAGTCGAGTTCGACGAAGCCGCCGTCCGGGAAATATACCGTCTTACTCAAGGCTATCCCTACTTTCTCCAAGAATGGGGTTATCAAGCTTGGAACCGGGCCGCAGTCTCGCCGATCAGCTTGGCGGTCGTGCAAGACGCTTCTGCGACCGTAACCAAGCGTCTTGACGAAAATTTTTTCCGAGTTCGCTTTAATCGCCTGACTCCGAGGGAGAAGCGGTTTCTCCGCGTCATGGCGGAACTTGGTCCAGGAGCGCAACGCGGCAGTGAGGTCGCAGAGTGCTTGTCGGTAAAAATCAACAGCATCGGGCCAACCCGGGCGAAACTCATCAACAAGGGCATGATCTACAGCCCGGCGCACGGCTACTTGGCGTTTACCGTTCCCTTGTTTGACGACTTTATGCGGCGCACCATGCCTGAATTTGCAGAGAGGGGCTAAGCATCAAAGACGGATGGATTGGCTACGGCTCTAAATTCAATCGTTACCTCGCCAAAAAAGTAGCTGGCGCAAAGCACCTTGAGGTATCGGAACGGAGTCTCAGGAAGGAAGACAACACGGTTTCGCCATTGCCTATGCGCTTGTTCCAATTCCTCTGCTGCCTCCTTGTCGCAAGCGCGGTAAACGCCCAATCGCCGTTTATCCCCTACGCCGAGCGCGGGGAATTTGCCCTCGCCGCTTTCGGCGGGTTGGACATCGGCCTCTACGGCTACTCCAATCCCGCGCTGCTCAGCTATGTCGAAGGCTTAGAGCAGGGATTTGCCTGGTCGGACAGCAACTCTACTCAGTCATGGGGTCTTTTTACGGCCATGCCCCGTTTGGGGTTTGGAATGATAAACGGCCGCCGCGACCGCGAGTACCGGGCCGGACTCAGCAGCGGCGACCGCGACTTCAGTCTCGGAGTGAGCATGGGGTGGGGCAGCGTGCGGCACGTCGTCTTAGGGGGAATTTGGCGACCTGGGCCGCATCTCTCAGTAGGAGGCACCTTCACTTCGACCTTTGCAAACGAGGGTCGCGAAGGAGCCGTCGATCTCGCCCTGCGCCCCTGGGGCGACGAGCGGCTAACCTTGTACGCGGATTACGCGCGCACCGACGAGACGGAGTTCTGGAGCACCGGAGCCGTAGTCGAACTCGTGCCGGGGTTGGCGCTGACCGGGCGCTTATTCGATGACCACACCCTGAGCGTTGGCTTGCGCGTCGGGCTAGGCACAGCTGATTTCCAAGCGCAGGCGCGGAGCCGCACCTTCCAGACGTACGCAGCTCGCTTCGGAGCACAGCGCGGGAACCTGTTTCGACCGCGGGCGCGCTACCTTTCTGTGGAATTGTCCGGGCCGGTGCAACACCGCCGCTTTGCCTTCTTCGACGACTCGCAGAGCCTACTCAATCTCATCGCCTTACTGGAGCGCGCGCGCCGCGATCCAGCGATCAAGGGCCTCGCTATCAATGCATCGGGCCTGCGGATTAGCCCGGCGCTCGGCTGGGAATTGCGGGAGAAGCTGCGCCAGATCAGCGCTGGAGGGAAGCGAGTCGTCGTGTACATCGACCGCGTGGGCATGCACAGCTATCACTGGGCCTCGGTGGCCGATCACTTGGTGCTCGATCCGGCCGGCGCAATCGGCTTGCAGGGCTACGTGGCGGGGCACACGTACTTCAAAGACGCGTTGGACAAGTTCGGGATCGGCTTTGACGAATGGCGGCTTTTCCCCTACAAGTCCGCGACCGAAGTATACGTCCGGAGCGACATGTCCGAGGGGGAGCGCGAACAGCTAACTGCCTTGCTCGACGACTGGTACGCCCTCGCCCGCGGCGACATCAGCGCGGATCGCTCGCTGGCACCCGAGCAATTCGACCGCCTCGTAGAAGACACCGCGCTCTTCCTCCCGCAAGAGGCCCTCGACGCCGGTCTAGTAGATCGACTCGGGCGCTGGAACGAAATCGATCAAATGGTCGAAGACCTCGACGTCGTCGCAGCCGGTTCGTATGCGCGGCCAGCCGATCCGCGCTGGGGGCAGCGCAAGCGCATTGCCATCGTCTATGCGCTCGGCGTCTGCGCTATGGACACCGGCATTGGTGCGCGCCGACTCGTTGGCGAGATTGCCTCAGCCTGCGCCGCGGCGGACGCCGTGGTGCTGCGCGTCGATTCTCCGGGCGGCGACATCCTGCCCTCGGCTCTCGTAGCCGACGCCGTGTTAAAATGCCGCGAGCAAAAGCCCGTCATCGTCTCGCAGGGCTATCTCGCGGCTTCGGGCGGGTACATGATTTCGCTGCCCGGCGATGCCATCGTCACCGCGCCCAACACCATCACCGGCTCAATTGGGGTCATTGCCGGCTGGGCGTACAACACAGGGCTCAAGGAAAAGCTCGGCTTGAGCACGAGTCGCGTGCAGGTGGGTCGCCACGCGGACTTGCCCTTCGGCATGACCCTGCCCCTGCTCGGCCTGCGCTTGCCAGACCGCACCTTCAGCGCCGACGAAAGCGCACGCATGGAGCACACTATCCGCTCGCTGTACGAGGATTTTGTCGCCAAGGTCGCCAGCAGTCGCCACATCGCGCCGGACTCAGTCGAAGTCATGGCCCAAGGCCGCGTCTGGAGCGGCCAGCGCGCCGTGCAACTCGGCCTCGCCGACCGAATCGGCGGTCTCGAAACGGCCATCGCGCTCGCCAAGGAAAAGATCGGGCTGTCAGCGGACGAGACCGTCGAACTGATGGAGCGGCCCCGGCCCAAACTGTTTTCGTCCGCGCTTTTTCGTCCGCGGCTATTGGGCCTCACCGCGCAGCCCACTTCTGAACTCTACTACCTGCAATTTCGCCTCCAGCACAATGGCTTGCCCTTGTTGCTGGTTCCCGCCAACCATGTACCGAGCCCTGTGGGGCTGTATGGAGAGAAAACCTATGAGTGAGGAAGCCCGCGCCCTGTACGCGGATATGGGGGCGACGCCCGTAATCAACGCCCTCGGCCCGCGCACCCTTTTAGGAGGATCGTCCCCCCACCCGGACATCATCGCCGCCATGGAACTAGCCGGTCGCTACTACGTTGACATGGACGCCTTCTTGGCGAGCACGGGGCGGATCGTCGCCGACCTGCTCGGGGCTGAGGCCGCGCTAATTACCCCTGGCTGCGCAGCCGCATTGGTCCTCGGCACGGCCGCCTGCATCACCGGCTCAGACCCAGAGAAAATGACCCGCTTGCCCGATACGACCGGCATGCCCAACCAAGTGGTCATCCAAAAGGCTCAGCGCTACAAGTACGACCGCATGGTGCGCCTGCCCGGCGTCACCCTCGTGGAGGCGGGTACGGAGCAAGGCACCACAGCCGACGAACTCGCCGCAGCCATCGGCCCGCAAACCGCCGCTGTGCTCTACCCAGCCATCGACAACGAAGCGGCCCTCGTCCCGCTGGACGCGGCCATTGAGATCGCCCACGCCCACGACGTCCCGGTCTTTGTCGATGCGGCCTTCCGCGTCTATCCCCTAGACGGCTTGACCCAGTACATCGCGGCCGGGGCCGATCTGGTCGGCTATGGCGCCAAGTACGTAGGCGCACCCAACTCTTCGGGCATTCTCTGCGGCCGCGCCGACTTAATCGCCGCGGCCCACTTGCACAGCTTCGCTTGCTTTGAAACCCGCGACCTAGAAGGGGTTGGCCGCCCGCTCAAGATCGACCGCCAAGAGGTCGTCGGCGTGGTGGTGGCCCTGCGCCGCTGGCTGGCCATGGACCACGACGCCCGCAATCAACGCGACACCCGTCGCGCCGAGACCGTGCGCCAGCACCTCGGCGAACTCCCCCACGTGCAAAGCTCGGTCAATGGCGCGTCCCTGACCCTGACCTTGGACGAACAAGCCCTCGGCCGCACCGCCGACGACCTAGAAGAGACCCTGCGCAACGGCAATCCCTCGGTCTGGCTCTCAGTGTCTCCGGGTCAGCTCCATTTGTCGATACCTACAGTGGCCGACGGCGACGAGGAACTCTTGGCAGCGCGGGTTAGGGAAGTGCTGGGCCTTGGAGGGTAGGTATCTCATTGCCAAAAAGGCTCTCCCTCCTTGAGCTCGGCGCGCAGCACCTCGGGCACCAACTCGATGCCCAAGCCCGGCCCGTCGGGCACCGCCATCTTGCCGTCGACCAGATCGTAACCGTCGAGTCCGCCCATATCGGCGATATACTGGCGTTCGTAGAGCCGCGTCTCGCTCATGCTGAAGTTCCGTACGCACGCACCGAAATGCACATTGGCCATGTTGTGCACGAGCGTGCCGCAGTTGTGCAGCGCCACCGGCAGGCCGTAGTGGTCGGCCAACTCGGCGATCTTGCGGCCGCCGCTGATGCCGCCGCACCAGCATAGGTCGGGGTGCAACACGTCGATGCCGCCCTCGGTGATAAAGGGGAAGAACGCGCGGAATCCCTCGATTTTCTCCCCGGTGCAGATCCGCACACCCGATGCCGCCCTGAGTGCCTTGTAGCCGTCGGAGAAAAAGACCTGCAGCGGATCCTCCACCCAGAGGGGGCGCGCATCTTCCACCGCCTCGCAAATACCGATCGCCGTCGGCACGTCCCACTCGTTGTGACAGTGGACGATGAAGTCGAGATCCCACCCCAGAGCGTCGCGAAACGTCGCGAGACCGTCCCGGATGGTCTTTAAGTCGCTCTGCTTGAGCGATTGACTCGGCTCAGCCCCTGCGAACGGCCGGGAGAGCAGCGCGTTGTCGGGCAACGGAAAACCGCATTTCACCGTGCGGTAGCCGTGGGGATGGGCGCGGAATTTGGCCACCCAGTCGTCGATGGCGGGGCGATCGGTCCAACTGGGCGGTGATCCGCCGTAATAAATCTCGACGCGCTCGCGAAAGCGGCCGGTCAGCATCTCGGAGACGGAGAGGTTGAGGATTTTTCCCGCCAAGTCCCACAGCGCGATATCGACGCCGCTGATCGTCGGCACATGTGCCTGATAGGTATGCTGCAGCCCCATCATCTGGTGATAGAGCTTGTCGATATTGAGCGGGTCGGCACCAATGAGCACGCGTTCGAGCCATTTCAGGTTCGCCCTACACGCCGGACCGGCGACCCCCGCTTCGCCGACCCCGAACAAACCGGAGTCCGTCTCCACGCGCACCAAGCTCTGGCCGGTGGAATTCCTCAGTTCCATGGCCTTGAGGCCGGTGATGCGCACGTGTCCGCGTTCGCGTTCTGCCCGTTCGTCGATAGTCGTCATCTTTACTCCCTCTCAGTTGTATAGCCCGATAAAGGTGGCCCCGGCATGAAGCCGGTCGATGTGCATGGGGCGCGTTTGCCCCGTCAAATATAGCCGGGCGAAATAAGCACATCCACCTGAGCGGCGGTCGGTTGCGCCTTCCGAGCAGCTGGCCACATCGCCGCGCCCAAATTCACATGGTAAACCAGTTCGACATGCCGCCAAAATAGTCGATGATCAGCCACATGCCCGCCGAGCCAAAAGCCCCCAGCACCATGCCGAGAAAGAGCGGGCGCAGCAGGCGATAGCCCCTAGCCCCGCCGTATTTCAAAATGACCGCTTTGAAAGCCCAGGCGATAAAGACCGAAAACCAAATCTGGCTGATCGGGTAGGTCAGACCGAGGACCAGGCCGATGGGATGGATCGGGAAGCCGACGAAACGCGCCTTGAGAAAGCTCAGCACGGCCATGACAGCGCTGCCAATGCCGGTGTAGATGAGGTGCCAGCCGTAGATTTCCTGCGGGTTGTTGATATTGTGCGCGATCCAGTTACCCGTTAGTCGGGTCAAGCCGCCGAAACCCCAACCCCCGAGATTGATGCCACCGTATTTATACGCCAGCGTGGTAACCATCCATGTCGCGGAAATCAGCGTGACCACTATGGTCGCGGCGATCGCCCAAAACAGCCGCCGGGTCTCCAAACGCATAACCTCGGCGATCTTGAGGCCGGTCGCCGCTGAGGCCATGACAAAGGTGCGCAAATCGGCTGTCCAGGGGAAGTTCATGCCGAGCGCCGTCAGCCCACTCGCTCCGAGCGTGGTTGGCCCGAGCGCCGTGACCATAAATACCGGCGGAGCCACCGGCGACACACCGTAGGCGAGGCCGGCTTGGGAGACAATGCGCGCCAAACCGATAAAAGTGGCTAGGCAAAGCAAAAAGTAAAAAAGCGCAATACCGAACTGCAGGCCGGTTTGCGCTAGCCACCACACGGCGAAGATCGACCCGAAGATAAAACCCAGCACGGCCGTGCGGTACGAGAGCATCTCGCTGCTATCGTCAATCGTCGGATCGCGGTTGAAAGCCTTGCGCAGCACGTCGCCGATGTGTTGGCGCGCTGCCCACAGGATGGAAAAGACCAAGAAGAACATCGCGCCCTGCGCCAGGTGGGCGACGCTGGCCGAAGCGGGCATTGAGTAGGGCTGCGACGGGCCAATGCTCCAGCCAAACAGACGCTCGACCCCCGTATGGACATAGGCGAGAAAGGCGAAGAACCACACGCCGAACGAGACATCGAGGCTCAACAGATACGAAAGCCCGATGACCTCAAAGCGCGGGTAGAGGTTCAGCCGCACGGATTCGCGCAGCAAGCGCAGCGGGGTATTCAACTGGATGAAGGGGAAGTAGTTGAAGTAGGAATGCAGGCCATTGACGAGATTGATGAGAAACGGAATCAGAAAGCCGACCCAAGTCAGATAGTTGCGCAGCAACGACGGCAGCAGACGGCCCTGCTCCCCCCGGGCCAATTCGAGCGGCAGGATCGAGAGCGGGAAGAGCAGGCGCTCGTGTTCCATCCACTGCTTGCGCAGGATGACCAACATGCAGAGTGTGACGAAATAAACGCTGAGTATGAAGAAACCCCAAGCCAACAACGGCTTGTGCCACAGCCCCCAGGGCACGGGCTCGCCGCGCGCCGCCCCCTCAAAGAGCTTCCAGGTCGCCACGCGGTCTTGGGACACGAGCCAGGGTTTGATGTGCGGGTGGATGATATTGGCCCAGTCGTTCTCCGGCGTGGCAAAGTAAAACAGCCCCCCTAAAAACGGGATCAAGTTCATAACAAAACCCCAAGAGGGAATCGCCGAAGCCACGATCATCATTATGTAAATGGTCGCCAACTCGCCGCTGTGCAGCCGCGAACCGGTGAGCAGATGGGCAAGGGGATTGAGCAGCAACGTGAGCAGAAAGAACAGGAAGATGGCGGCACCAGTGGAATAATCGGCGGCCATAGCCGAACCGCGCACCACCAGCGTGCCATAGGATTCCCCGCAGGATATCGCAGTAGCGCAGAGCAGGCCGACAAAAACCGCTCGTTTGGAAACGCCGCGCTGTGGTTGGGTCTCTGTCACATTCGCCTTTGCTGGGATTTCGCTCGTCGCCTACGTCTTTCCGCAGCCGGCCTCATAATCGAGACGCGGCCGCCGTTCCGCATTGTAAACTATAGGGCATCAACGGCATTATCAAAGCCGATAGTTTTTCCACGCGATAGCTAGCAAAGACTTGCCCCGGTCATCCCCGTCGCCTTAAATCCTACGATAAACTCAAGCCACAGAGAGCAACCATGCCCACCGAAGAAAAGATCTATATCAATGGGAAGAAGTACATGCGCCGGTGCCGCATGGTAGCCATTGTCACCTCCCAAGCAATTACGCATCTATGAGCACGCCACAACAACAAGCCGAAGCCCTAGCCGCCGGGCTGTACGCCCATCAGGTCGAGGGCATCGCCTTTTTGTTGGGTCGCCAGCGGGCGATCCTCGCCGACGACATGGGGTTGGGCAAGACGCGGCAGTCCGTGCTGGCCATGCGCCAAGCCCGACCCGAGGGACCGTACCTAGTCGTCTGCCCGGCCGCGGTCAAAATCAACTGGGCGCGCGAGATTGAACTGGTGCTGCCGACGGCAGAAATCGCCATCGTCGGCCCCGCACCCGCGCCCGCGCCCGGCTATACCGGCTGGGTCATCATCAACTACGATATCCTCGCCAAACACCCGCTGGCGGAACACGCCTGGAGCGGCCTAGTCTTCGACGAAGCCCACTATCTCAAAAACTACCGCAGCCAACGGCACCGCCTGTCGCTGGACTTGGTCAAGGCCGTTGGCGACGAGGCCGTGGTCCACCTATTGACCGGCACGCCGCTGACGAGCCGGCCGCGCGATCTCTTCCCCTTGTTGCAATTGGCGCGCCACGCGCTTGGGCGTTCGTTCGTCTCGTTTGCCAAGCGCTATTGCGACGCGTACAAAGGCGAGTACGGCTGGGTCGCCGACGGGGCCTCCAATATCGAAGAGCTAACCGTGCAATTGCACGGCATCATGCTGCGCCGCACCAAGGCCGAGGTGCTCGATCTGCCGCCCAAGATCCGCAGTTGGCTCGACGTGGAGGTCGCCAGCCGAGTGGCGCGCGAGATGAGCGAGGCCGTGACGGAGTTGTTGCACACTATCTCGCGCCGGGGCCAAGCCGAACTGACCAGCGAGACCGAGGCCGAGCGCCGCTCGCGCCAAGGCTGGATCATGGGCCAGCTAACCACCGCGCGCAACCGCCTAGCCATGGCCAAGGTCCGCAGCACAATCCCCTTCGTCGAAAACGCGCTCGAACAGGGCGAGAAGGTCCTAGTCTTCTCGTGTTTTCTCGCGCCCGTCAACACGCTGCGCAAGCACTTTGGCTCAAAGGCCGTAGCCATCACCGGCGAAGTGCCAGCGAGTGAGCGGCAACAACTGGCCGACCGCTTTCAGGAAGACGACTCCGTGCAGATACTAGCCGCGCAGATTGCTGCCGGAGGCGTCGGGCTCAATCTCACGGCAGCGCGGCAAGTGGTCTTCAACGATCTCGACTGGGTGCCGGTCAATCACTGGCAGGCCGAGGACCGGGCCTATCGAATCGGGCAACAGCAAGCTGTCAACGTCACCTACATGGTCGGCAGCAACACGATCGACGAATTCGTCAAGACAGTCCTCGAAACCAAGTCAACGCTGATCGACCAACTCGTCGAGGGCAGCGCCTTGCCCGAAGATTTCCAGCGCGACGTGATGGATGAGTTGCGGCGAGTGATGGAGGTGCTGCCCGCACCGCCCACTGGCGCAATGGACGAGCAGCAAGTGGCGGAATTGTTGCGCGAGGCCGGAGCGGCTTTTGTCGCCGCGCAGCCCACAGTCGAGTCGGAGGCCAAGTCGCGCTTGCCGTCGGCCGAGGCCGTACGCGTGTTGGCCCGGGTGTTGGCAGGGCCAAAGCGAGCGCTGTACCGAGTGGACAGTTCGTCGCAGCCGGGGACATTCTACGAATTGGAGGTAGAGGGAAACGACATAAGTTGCAGTTGTAAGGGGTTTTCTTATCGGGGAATTTGCCAACATGCGCGGGCGTTGAAGGAGGCGTTGGTCAAAGGGAAGGGGTTGCCGGAGGGATTCGTCGAAGTTTGACAGGTCGCGGACGAACTGTTCCGATCCGATAAGCAGCTCTTTGCATAGATGTTTTTAGAGACGCTGGACTTGGGTATATTGGCAATGGCCCATTTATAATCCCAATCAACTTTTGCAAGGAGCCTGTCCATGGCCTTTGAAATTTTCGACTTTCGCCAAGAGGAACACATCAAGAATCTCCTCGTCACGCCGCACATCCGCTCCCGCTTTCTGCGCATGCAGCCGGGCGAGGTGGCCGGCCTGCACAGCCACGATCTTGGCCACGAAATTTTCCTCATCCTGCAAGGCCGCTGCGTCTTCCACATCGCCGGCAGCGAACAGGAGCTGTGCGCGGGTCAACTCTGCGTTGCCCTCGCCGACGAGGTCCATCAGGTGCGAGTCATCGGCGACGAGCCCATGATCATGTACCTGTCGGTCACGCCCCACATCCAGCCGACCCACACCGGCCGTGACCCCGACGGCACCCGCCACCCAACCCGCTTTCAGCCCTCCAGCTCGTACGACGTGGAGACAGACACCGACACGCCCATCGACGAACTCATCGACAAATTCACGGCCGCGTCAGCCGACTTGGCCCAGGCCACCAGCGACCAAGCGACCGCCCAAGTAGCAAGGAGCGACCAACTCAAGGCGGCCCTCGCTGCTAGCGACGAAGCACAGGCCACCGAGCTGCGCGAAGCCATGTGGCAAGACGTGTATCAGAGCTTAAAGCAGGCCTACGCAATGGCCGATCTGTGGAACGACTTGACGCCCCGAGTCGGAAAGGTGGGTTGACATGACCCCTATCCGCATCGGAATCATCGGCTGCGGTGCCGTCGCCCAAGTTCAGCATCTGCCCAACCTCACCGCGCTCAAGGACCTGTTTTCCATCGAAATGGTCTGCGACCTCTCGCCGAGCTTGGCGCAGACAGTGGCAGAGGAGTTTCACGTGCCGCGTCACACCAACGACTGGCGCGCGCTGCTCGCCTCCGATCTCGACGCCGTGCTTTTGTGCCACACCGATCCCAAAACCGAGATCGCCGTCGCCGCCTTTGAGGCTGGCAAACACGTCTTCATCGAAAAGCCAATCTGCTTCTCGCTGCAAGAGGCCGACCAGATCATCGCCGCCCGGCAGGCGACTGGCACCGTTGGCTTGGCTGGCTACATGAAGGTGTACGACCCGGCCTTTGAAGCTGCGGCCCGCGCTGCCGCTGACATGGCCGCGATCCGCTTCGTCCAGATCCACCACCTGCACACCAACAACTCGCACCATCTGGCGCACTTCCGCTTGCACCGCACCGACGATCTGCCTGCTGATGCCGTCGAGCAGACGAGTGCGGCGCGCGCTGCGGCCGTGCGCGAGGCCATCGGCGAAGTCCCCGCCGACGTACAGTCTGCCTTTGGCCATCTCGCCGGCAGCATGATCCACGACATCTACGGCCTGCGCGCCATCATGGGCGTACCCGAAAAAGTCGCCAGCACCGAGATCTGGTACGACGGCTGGGGCGTCAGCACCATGCTCGCATACCCAAACGGCGCTCGGTGTTCAGCAACCTGGGTCGAGTTAAAAGACGTGCGCGACTTCAAAGAAACCCTCGAAGTCTGCGGCGACGACCGCCGCGTATTGCTCTCTTACCCAACCGGCTTTTCGCGGGGTATCCTCTCCACCTTGGAGATTCAGACCCTCGGCGAGACTGGCGAGGCCATCACCCACCGCCCGGCCATCGCGTGGGAAGGCCCCTTCGTCCGCGAGTTGAAGCACTTCCACGCCTGCATCACTGAGGATGCGGAGCCGCGTACTCCCTTGGAAGAGGCCCGCTGCGACATCGCCCTGATCATCGATATCATCAAAGCCTATATCGACCACTAGCAAAGGAAGCGACATGGCCCCCAAGCCCGCGGCACCGCCCATCATCTTCACCGACGACGGCTGGATTTTTACGGCTGAGGAAAACGTCACCGTCGCCGACCTCAAAGAGAAAATCGTCGATGGCTATGCTGGCACCGGCGGCGCACTCTGGTGGAGCACGGGCGATCACGAGGTCTATCAGTTCGAGACGGAGATTGGCGAAAAATTCGGCGACGACCGCAACGACCTCGACGCGACAGCTCCTTCCTTCGTCCACTCGGCCACGCCCGGCGTGGAGGATCGGATCGCCGCCAATCTACAGAACCTGATTGCCGAATGCGGCGGGCCGTTGACCGCACTTGCGAGACTATGCCAGGAGGCAGAGATCCCCTTTTTCCCGCGCGTGCGCATGAACAGCCACTACGTGATCGACCCGTCCCATCCCGGCTACGGTCACTTCCGCCGCGAGCAGCCCCACCTGCTCATTGGCCGCCCCGGCGAGGAGTTCCCCGAAAAGTCGGTCGAGTGGGGCATCCGCACCGGCCTCGACTACGCCCACGCCGAGGTGCGCGAGCACATGCGACGCATCGCCTGCGAGGTCTTCGAGCGCTTTGACGTCGATGGCATCGAGCTGGACTTCATGCGCCATTCGGCCTTCTTCCGCATGGCAGAAGCTACGGCCAACAGCTACCTGATGACCGATCTGGTGCAAAAGATCAAGGCGCGGCTCGACGAGGTCAGTGCCCAACGGGGCAAAACTCTACAACTGGCCGTCCGCGTCCCTCCGACCTTGGCCGACTCGCGGCGCATTGGCCTCGACGTTGACGAATGGATCGAGAGCGGCCTCGTCGATATCGTCGTCGTTGGCGGCGGCTTTATCTCCTTTGAGACTCCGGTCGATGAATTCGTCCACGCTGCGGCCTCTACCCCCTGTCTCGTCTATGGCTGCATCGAGGCCACCCGCCATAGCGACCGGCACTTCCTCCGCGCCTTGGCCCTGCGCTGGCTCACCGACGGGGCCGACGGCATTTACCTATACAACTTCTACACCATGTCGCCCGAGTGGAACCGCCAAACCGCCGCTGAATTCTCCGACCTCGCAACTCTGAAAAAACTCGACAAGTGCTACGAGATCAGCGGCACCATGTCCTTCAGCCCCACCGAGGGCCACAGCGCCGCCTTCCGCTTGGCCCACCCCTCGACGCCGCTTCCCGTGCCCTTGCCCACCGACAGCCCAAGCTTGGGGCCAACGCTCCTCATCCGCGTCGCCGATGATGTAGGCGACGCCACTGGCGGCTTGGCCTTGCGTTTGAACCACTTGCCGCCGGAGGACTGCCTCGAAGTCGAACTCAACGACCGCGCCCTCCCTTGGGACCAAGCCCAAGTTTCCGGCGATGGCTGGTCGCGCCAGCAGGCAGCACCGCTGTTTTGGGCCAGTTATCCCACCCGTCCGGTCGAGCAAAAAATGGAAGGGGTCAGCGTGGAATTTGCAGTGGATGGTTCTTTTTTACGGCAGGGCACGAACGAGATTGCCGTGCGGCTAGTGGCGGGGCAAAAAGATCGCCGCGAGCAAGTGATGCTGACCGGCGTCGAATTGGCTATCTCTCATTGACGATCAAACCGAGGGTCAGGCAGAGGAATCGTCAGGGTTCTGTCCTATCGCCTTGTGTAGTTTTTGGGAAATCCGCGCCTTGACGGCCTCGCGTCGTTTTTCACGCGCCTTTGTTCCACGATTAATTTTGCTTGGCCCTCGAGCGCTTTCTTTCATATACGTCTGATAATCAAATTCTGTCTCTTGTGTAGTATTCATCAAGCTATATTTCTTCTGCATCAGCGCGTTTTCGTGCTTCGAGCACCTTTCACTCAAACAGTTGCCGTAGCCAGTTAGCGAATGCTATGCTGAGTGTTCCATCAGTGTGCAAATCTCGTGCGCGAATGGCGGCACCCATTTGTCTAGGGTCCTCTCGCGTCGCCAGCCAAGCGTGGATTTTGGCTCGCAGTATCTTTTTCTCGGTAAACTTTCGGTCGGCCTGTGGAATGCCATCAATGTAGTCCTCGGACCGCGGCCATACTGGATCGTCGTCGGGGATCATCTCTGAGATGAAATTTTCGAGCTCGCCGGGTGATGTGTTGTTGGGCATCAACCAGATGCCGACTCGGGGGTTGCTGTCTATAATGGTGCCGGTGAGTTCGGGCCTACTGGGGATCTCGATATTCTCCTCTCGAAGCCTATTCGCCACAGCATCCCAGCGGGCGTCCAGATCGTCGTTTGCATCCACGAGGATGCCGATGGCCTTGCGGCTGGGCGCTAAAATTTCCAAGCCAATGTCTTCAAGAAGCCCTTCTATTCCTCCTTTATCCCGAATACAGAATTCTGGTATCGCTTGATGGCGATTACAGAGATGCCGGACGACATGCTCGTCGTCTGCCCCTTCAACGATAAGAACGCGGTCATTATTATCCATCCACCTACCTCACCTCAATACCAATACTTTGTTTAGCAGCGGCTCTGAGATTGCGCTCTGAATACTCGACCGCCCACATCTCCTCATCTTTCCGTTCAAGGCGCACAAGCGTACCCTCGACTTCCTCGCACTCGACTGCTGCTTGTGCGAAGCCGCGCACACAGTCAAAGCTGTGCGTCGTTGCAATGACTTGGACGTTGTTTGCGTGCGCAGTCTTAAAAACCATGCGCCAGAAATCAGGCTGCATAGAATGGTGAATGCCGTTTTCGGCTTCGTCGATGAGCAGAAAACCGTCCCGGCTATTAGTCTGCGCCAAGGCGACGCTGAATAGGCGCAGTACCCCATCGCCCAAACTTTTCAAAGGGACTGGACGAGCTTGACCCTGGAGTTTTACGACCACTCGCCGACCATACTCTCTGTAACGTGAACGTGGGTCGTCGTCCCCGATCACTGCCACGCGGTCCACCTCGTTGCCGAGAATCAGTTTCAGAGCCTGCACCGCTCGGTCTTCATCATCCGTCAGTGCGATAGCGTCCCAGAACCGTGCAATTTCGTTATTGTTCAATAGACCCGGATCCAAAGAATGATACTCTATTGGGATTGGGGATGGTGATTCGGCTTCTTTCAATAAACTCTGTACGTATTGGTATACTATTTTGTCTGTGGCCAGTTTTGGGGTTAGAAACAATGGGAGGACCCGTTCAGCATCTTGAAATACGATTTTTAATGCCTGAGCATGATCATTCGTAGTAACCGTAATAAAGCTATGTAGACCTTCGAAACGAGACATCTGCTCATCGCTCAGAGCAGTCCACTCAATCCGGAGTTGATCTGAGTCGCTTTTTGGACCGATCGAGATGCAAGGCCCCGACGCATCCCGTCCGTAAAATAGGGCCGCAAAATCAGGTACCTCTATGCTTTCGTCATTTTCGTCGGTAGCGGCAGAGATCTCTTCGCGGCTCTCTAGTAGTTCGGACAGCACGGAAGGGCGGCCCCGCGCCGCATAGACTCGGACGGCATCTAAAACGGTCGTCTTGCCGACGCTATTCTTGCCGGCCAATAGCGTCACGCGGCCCAACCGCTCAATGGAAAGCTCCTTGATTCCCCGAAATCCTTTTATCGACAGGCTCGGAAGATGCAGGCGGTCGTCGAGTCGTTCTTGGGACATAGCGTTGGTACCTTCTTTCGAGAGCGAACGTTTTGAACTAACGGAATGTACCGCTGAATCTTGAAATAAGTCAATGAGCCATCTACACCACCACCCTCGTCTCCGTATCCCCTACTGCCAGTGCATTCATATACGCCAGCGTCATATCCACGGGTGCGGTATGTTCCGAGAAGGCGGCTTCGTCTTCGTGGCGGACTATGGGGAAGGTGTCGAGGACATATTCGGCGTCTTATTACTATAGGCATAGGCCGCCGTAGACATTGTGGTCCATCAATTATCGCTCGCTCGCTTATCAATCTCACTAAGTATCCAGCGAAGGTAACTTAGCAACGAAATAGCCTTGAGGCTGTTCTGCTCGGTGCCATAATCTACTGATTCACCGTGGAGCACTTGGTGTCGATTTAGCCCGACGAAGGAGTCGTCTCTCTCATTCTGAGTCATCCACAGAGGCAAGATGATCGAAAGAGGATGCAAGTAGGCTAAAATGTAGGTGTCTGAAATCTGCGAGACGTATTCATTACATGCACTTTCACGTTGTCCGGATCTGAACAGATTTTGTCTCTCAGGAGTTCGCTCCCAGAAAATACCATCCGCTTGGGTAAGGAATACTGGTATCGAGAGACCATACTTCCCCTCACGGTGAGCTTCGAAAGCTTGTTGGAATAAGTGACCGCGATGAGGATACGAATCGATAAGTGCCTCCTCAATAACGTCAAGTCGCGTCCTAAAGAAATGACTTAGTCCCTCTGCTATTTCGTCCGGATGTTCATCAAACAGACGTTCAATTTTTTGTAGTAGGGAGGCCGGCATTTCTGGATCAAGAAACCAACCTTCTTCTCCTAGCCGCTGTAGACCCTCCGGTATTTCTTCGTTAAGTCGCCGAAGTTGCTCAGCAAACTCATTGGAAAATCGCCGAAATTGCTCCTCAAATTGTCTCCACGATTCAGCAAATTGTTTCTGCTGCTGCTCCGTAATTTGTCTCTGCTGCTCAGCAAGGCGTTTTGAAAATTCTTCGTTACATTGTCTCCACTGCTCAGCAAGACGCTTTGAAAATTCTTCGTTACGTCGCCGAAACTGTTCAGCAAACTGCTTATGTACCAGTGCTTGCTGCCGAATCGCCTTTTGCAGATTTAGAGGTTTATTCGAAAATCCTGCCATTACGTTCCTTTTTCTGCGCTAAACTGCTCCGGCAACAACCCCTCCCCCTTACTCCTCCACCTCAGCCCACGCCCCCTTAGCCATCAACCCCCCATCGACGCAGACATTCTCGCCAGTCATAAACGATGCCTTGTCGCTAGCCAAGAACAGCATGGCATTGGCGATGTCCTCCGGCTGCCCATAGCGTCCAATCGGATGGAGCTTGGCGTAATCCTCGAAGAACTGCTCGCGCTCGTGGCCGAATGCTTCAATCACCTCATCGACTAACGGCGTCTGAATGCCCCCTGGGTTGACCGCTAAGACCCGAATCCCATACTTGGCGTAGTCGAGCGCAAGCTGCCGCGTCAGAGAAATAATCCCGCCCTTGCTCGCAGCATAAGCCGAAACCATAGACGCCGACTGCAAGCCCTGGACGCTGGCCGTGTTGATGATGACCCCCTTGCCCTGCTCCATCATCTGCGGCAGGCAATGCCTAGCCATCAGGAAGAAGCTCTTCAGATTGACGTCAATAATCCTGTCCCACATTTCTACCGGCAGCTCGTGGGCCAACTTGTAGCTGGGCACGGGCTGGATGCCGACATTGTTGCACAACACGTCAACGCGGCCCCAGTCCTTGATGATCTGCCCCACAGTCTGAGCGCAGACCTCGTCGCTGGCCACGTCGGCCTCAAAAAAGCGAATCTGACCCTCTTCCTCGGCCAAGGCCGTGCCAGCCTCAGCGTCTATGTCCAACGCGGCGACCTGCGCCCCTGCGCCGGCGAACGCCCGCGAAATCCCTCCACCAATACCCTTGGCACCACCGGTGACGATAACTACTTGGCCCGTAAAATCAGCCATGACAATCTCCTTTATGGTTGATGTAATGTCTCACGCGCCGCTCTAACGATCAGCGCCTTTCTTCAATTTACAACCAAACGCCCGTTGCCCCAGCACATCGACCGGTAACACGCGCTCCATATACAGCGCCGGCCATGCACCGAATGCTTTGGCCAGCAGAGCGCGCTCGCTGGTCAAGCACACGGCCACTCCACCGGGCTTCAACACCCTCGCCACCTCGCTAGCAAAGCCCTCGTAGAGCGCACGCAGCGCTTGCGGCTCGCCGATCTTTTTGCCAAATGGCAAATTGCACACCACCCGATCAACGCTGCCGTCGTCCAAGGGCAAATCCCGCGCGTCCCATTGGCGAATGGTGATCGGCTTGTAGCGCGGGCCAACGTTCGTGCGAGCGGCAGCCACCGCGTCCGGGCGAATGTCGCCACCCAAAAGCTGGGCGTAACGGCCGTGCATCCCCCGCTCAATGAGGATGGTCCCAGCCCCGCACATGGGGTCGAGAAAAACGTCGCCGTCCTCCGGCTCGGATAGCATCACCAAGGCTCGCGCCACTGTTGGCCGCAGCGAAGCCTCCACTTGCGCGACCTTGTAGGTGCGATGGCGCATGGTCTCGTCGGAAAGGCGCACCCCGCAGATCAGCTCGCCCGCAGCCTCCAAACCCCACACCTCCAACAGCGCTTGCTCAGCCACGTGCTTCCAGCGCGGGAACCGCCACGCCACGGCCCGCTGCAAGGCGCGGCGCATCTCTTGGCGTACATAGCGCTGCTGCCCGCTGCGACGCTGGGCCACAATCCGATAGGTGATGCGCTTGATCCGCTTGGGTCGAGCGCGGCGATGCGCGCCCACGGCCTCTTCAAAAAGCGGCGACTCCGCAACGAGTGCGCCAGCCTCTTCCAAGCCCTCGCGCCCCGCATCCACTGGGCCACGAGCCACCAACGCGAACACATCCTCGGTTGTCCCCAAGGCGAGCAAGTCTTGCGGCGGGGCATCCGTCGCAAAGAACACCACGCCGCGCTGCCGGCCCTGCCGCTCGGCCCCGAAGCGCGCGGCGATTTCTCGTTGGGCGATCTCCTCTAGCCCAGGGGCGACGAAAGCGTAGAATTGCATGGCCTTATTCATAGAGGTCATCTAGATCGGCAGTGGCTAATTCGACCAAAAATCCGGCGAGTTGCGCGGCCACTTGTTCCAAGCAACGGCGGCCCTTTTCCGGGGTGGCTTGGCGCGGGTCGCCGATGCCTGTGTCGTCGGTCGCCTGCGTCCAGTCCCGCTGGGTCCAGACCCAGCCTTCCCGCAGCGCGGCGATCTTAAACTTGTGCTCGCGGCCACTGCCCGCCTCCGACAGGGGCAGCACCCAATCCGGCCGCAAGTATTGCATGAGGCTGGTTTCCATCTCGTTGGCGTGGTCGCCACCCTCCGCGAAAAGCTCCTGATCGGCGATGCGGTACCAATCCATGCAGCAAATAAACATCGCATAGCGCGGCAACAGCTCCCGCACCATCTGCTTGAAGTCGTTGCCGCCGTGGCCGTTCACAATGAGCAGTTTGGGAATGCCCTGATGGGCGAGCGCTTCGACCAAGTCTTGCAGGACAGCGAACTGAGTCGAGGGATTGAGATTGAGGTCTAGCTTGATGTCGAACTGGCCGGTGTTGACGCCAAAGGGCACGGTCGGCAAGACGATGACCTTGGCATCCTGATCCCAAGCAATACGGGCCGCAGCTGCGACGATCTCGTCGCACTGCACCACGTCGGTCGAATAAGGCAGGTGAAAATTGTGCGCTTCCGTCGCCCCCCACGGGAGAATCGCCACCTCGTACGGGGTGTGCTCTACGGTCTGCCAATTGGTCTCGGCGAGAATGTAAGGTCGGCCGGGCATGGAAGCTCCTTTACAATGTAAGCACCGCTCGGTGCAAAGTCCGATACTCGGCTCCGGCCGGCTTGAGGATACTTTCGATCAACTCCACCGCCTCCACCGGAACCTGCAACCGAGGCAGTTCGCCGCTCCACTTGCCACTCGGCGGACTCACTCTCGCCCGCACCCGACCCAGCGTCACGTGCGGACGAAAGTCCCGTTCCTCCGGCTCCCAACCAGCAGCGCACACCACTTCTTCAACATCCCGCTGCAACGCACCCAACCGCCCGGCCGCATCCGCCACACCAGCCCAAATAACCTTCGGTCGGCGGCGATTGGGAAAGCAGCCGCTTTGATCTACAGTCGCGACAAACCCCTCGTGCCGCGCAACAACCGCAGTCAGTCCTTCCCGCAGCGCAGCGATTTGTGCGTCCTCAGCCGCGCCGAGAAAACGCAGCGTCAAATGGAGATTCTCCGGCCGCACCCAACTCACACCCTGCGCCGGCCACAACGGTCGCATCGCGTCGCTCAGCTTCCCCAATGTCGCTGGCACCCGGATAGCGACAAAGGCTCGACTAACGGGCACCGCAAGCCCGCAAGCAGGCGTTTAAATATCCCCGGCTCTCCGCCGCAATCGTCGCCACCTGCCCCAAGTCGTACTCCTTGGCACCAATTACTTCCAAGTTGGCCGCCACGTCTAACCCCGATTCGTGCAGCACCTTGACGTACCCGAACAAATCGATGTTGCCCCGCCCGCATGCTTGCAACTCCGGCGCGCCCGGCCCGCCTTCTGCCACGGCGCAATCCCGGATGTGCACGTGCTTGACCCGCGAGATAACCGCCGCCAGCGCCTCTACCGTATTCTCCCCCGCCCGATGGATGTGGCTCGGATCCATATCCACGCCAAACCCCGGCGAATCGATCCGCTCCATCGCCCGCAACGTGGTCGGCGTATCGTAAATGCACTGCCCCACGTGCGCCTTAGCACACAGCGTCACGCCGTGTTCGTGCGCCCTATCAGCCATCTTGCCCAGCAGCGCGACCTGCCGGTCGAAATCTTCCTCCACATCGCTTTTGCCCCCTGGACCAACATTGACGACGGGAATGCCAATCTCAGCGCCAGCCGCAAACGCCAACATCAGCCGCTCTTCGTCGAGCGCGGCCTCTTCCATAGCCAACAATTTTAGCTCGTATTTTTTCGCCAGCTCTTTGATTTGGTTGGCCTGCGCCTGCCAGTTGTCCAACTCCAAGTGCTCGCACATGCCCTTGATCGCCGACAACTCGACGCCGTCGTAGCCAGCAAGGTGGATATGGCGCATCGCCGTTTCCAGATCGAATCCTGCAAAGAGCACCGAATTGGCCCCTAAATGAATCATTTTCGCAACTCCTCTTAAGTGATAAACAATTGATTTTACTGAATTACCGAGCGGTCATTATACGCAGACAAAAAAGGGGCGTCAAGCAACGGCGTAGAGAACGATTGAAGGAGTTTAGCGGTCCGTTGACGTTTCCGTTGCTACTTGAGCCCTGCTCCCTCAACACATCTCCAAAAGCCCTTCGCTCCATTCTGTACCCCACCGCTTGCCCGCTGCACATCCGTATAGTATATTTTGTGATTCCTTTTCCCGCCCCTCGCGTCTACACTAGGTCATGGAAACACAAGATATCGTCGTCCGCGGTGCCCGCGTCCACAATCTCAAAAACCTCCACCTCACTCTTCCCAAAAACAAACTAATCTGCTTCACCGGCGTCTCCGGCTCGGGCAAGTCTTCGTTGGCCTTCGACACCCTGTACGCCGAAGGACAGCGCCGCTACGTCACCTCGCTGTCGGCGTACGCGCGCCAGTTTTTGGGCCAAATGGAAAAGCCCGACGTCGATCAAATCACCGGCCTGTCCCCCACCATCTCTATCGCCCAGAAAACCGCCGGCCAAAGCCCTCGCTCCACCGTCGGCACCATCACGGAAATCTACGACTACTTGCGCGTGCTCTTCGCCCGCGTCGGCACCCCGCACTGCACCGAGTGCGGCGAGCCCATCGGCGCACAGACCCGCGCGCAGATCGCCGCGCGCATCCGCGCCCTGCCAGTCAACTCGCGCCTGCACATCCTCGCCCCAGTCGTCCAAGAGCGCAAAGGCGAATACCACGAGCTTTTTGCCGACCTGCAAAAGGCCGGCTACATCCGCGTGCGCGTTGATGGCCAAATTTTCACCCTCGACCAAGCCCCCGAGCTCGACCGCTACAGCCGCCACAACATCGAAGTCGTGGTCGATCGCTTGATTCTCCGCGAGGGAGAAAACCGGCGCTTGGAAGAGGCCATTGACAACGCCCTGCGCCTCGGGCAGGGCACCTTTATCGTCGCCCGCGAAGGAGCCGCCGACTTCCTGCTCAGCGACCGCTTCGACTGCACGGCCTGCGGCATCTCCTATCAAGAGCCAACGCCGCAGATGTTTTCCTTCAACAACCCCCAAGGCATGTGCCCGGACTGCCACGGCCTCGGCACACAAGTGCTGATGAGCGAACGCCTGATGGTGCCCGACCCAGCCAAGACCCTGCGCGCCGGTGCGCTCGCGCCGCTCGGTGAGTTGGGTAGCAATCGCTGGCGTCTGCACTTATACGAAGGCGCGGCCGAGCATCTCGGCTTTGATCTCGACACGCCGTGGGGTACGCTCGCCGCCGAGCAAAAGCACGGACTCCTCTACGGCCTCGGCGACGAAAAAATCACCTTTACGTACACCAACCTCCGTGGCTCAAGCTGGTCGCACAACGACAAATACGAAGGCGTCATCCCGTTTCTCGAAGAAAAGTTTCGCGGGGCCAAGGAGAAACAACGCCGCGAATTAGAGCAGTACATGGGCGTACAGCACTGTGAGCGGTGCGACGGCGGCCGCCTGCGGCCAGAGTCTCTCGCCGTCAAAATCGACGGGCGCAACCTCCCGCAGCTAACCTCCATTGCCATTGAAGAAGCGCGCGACTTCTTTCGCGCCGTGGCCTTTGAGGACGCCAAAGCCCTCATCGCCGAAGAGGCGCTCAAAGAAATCCGCGGCCGCTTGCAGCTCATGTGCGACATGGGCTTGGGCTATCTAACCCTCGACCGCGGCGCGCACACCCTGTCCGGCGGCGAAGCCCAGCGCATCCGCCTCGCCTCGCAGATCGGCTCCGGTTTAGTCGGCGTGCTGTACATCCTCGACGAGCCTTCCATTGGCCTGCACCACCGCGACAACCAGCGGCTATTGGACACTCTCAAGCGCCTGCGCGACATCGGCAACACCGTCATCGTCGTCGAACACGACGAAGAAACCATGCGCGAGGCCGATGTGGTCGTGGACTTTGGCCCTGGAGCGGGCGAGCGCGGCGGCACGCTGGTCGCCTGCGGCCCGCCGAGCCAAGTCGAGCACAACCCCCAATCCCTCACCGGGCGCTATCTCGCGGGAAAGGAAGCTATCCCAGTCCCCAGCCAGCGCCGCCAGGGCAACGGCAAGTGGCTGGTCGTCGAAGGGGCACGCCAGCACAACCTCAAAAACATCGAGGCGCGCATCCCCCTCGGCCTATTCACCTGCGTCACCGGCGTCTCGGGCTCGGGCAAAAGCTCGCTGATCAACGACATCGTCTTCAAACAGCTCGACTGCGTCCTCCACCGCGCCCTGCACGAGCCGGGCGCACACGCGGCCATCCAAGGCGTGGAGCACCTCGACAAAGTCATCCGCATCGACCAGAAGCCCATCGGCCGCACGCCCCGCTCCAACCCGGCCACGTACACCGATGCGTTCACGCCCATTCGCCAGCTCTTTGCCAAGCTGCCCGAGGCTCGCCTGCGCGGCTATCAGCCGGGCCGCTTTTCCTTTAACGTCAAAGGCGGGCGCTGCGAAGCCTGTACGGGCAATGGCGCGAATTTAGTAGAGATGGAGTTCCTCGCCGATATCTGGGTCACCTGCGAAGTCTGCGCGGGCCGCCGCTTCAATCGCCAGACCCAGACCGTCAAATACAAGGGTCATTCAATCGCCGACGTGCTGGACATGGAAGTCGAGGAAGCACTCAGCCTCTTTGAGAACGTCGCCCCCGTGCGCCGCGTGCTCCAAACCCTGCACGACGTGGGCCTCGGCTACATCAAGCTCGGCCAGCCCGCCCCCACTCTGTCCGGCGGCGAGGCCCAGCGCATTAAGCTGGCCAAAGAACTCTGCCGCCGCAGCACGGGCCGCACCCTCTACATCCTCGACGAGCCGACCACCGGCCTGCACTTTGCCGATGTGGATAAGCTGCTGCGCATCCTCCACACCTTTGCCGACCAAGGCAACAGCGTCGTCGTCGTCGAGCACAACATGGAGGTCATCAAGACCGCGGATTACATCCTCGACTTAGGCCCCGAAGGAGGTGAGGACGGCGGCTGGATCATTGCGGCTGGGCCGCCAGAAGCTGTGGCCCAAAACGAGCAGTCGCACACCGGCCACGCGCTCAAAAAGGCGCTCAAACCGCAGCGGGCCGCGCTGCCAGCGGCGGCGACCAACGGCCACGGCGAGGGCAACGGCTGGATCCGCGAAATCGAAATCCTCGGTGCGCGCCAGCACAACTTGCGCAACATCGACGTCAAAATCCCCCGCGACCAGCTAACGGTCATCTCCGGCGTCTCCGGCTCGGGCAAATCCTCGCTGGCCTTCGACACCCTGTACGCCGAAGGGCAGCGCCGCTACGTGGAGTCGCTGTCGGCGTATGCGCGGCAGTTTCTCGAACAGATGCAAAAGCCCAAGGTCGAGCGCGTCTCCGGGCTGTCGCCAGCCATTGCCATCGAGCAGAAAGCTCCCAGCCGCAACCCCCGCTCCACGGTTGGCACGGTCACTGAAGTGTACGATTACATCCGCGCCCTGTACGCAGCCTTGGGGACCCAGCACTGCCCGCGCTGCCAAGTGCCGGCCGGTACGCAGACCGCGCAGGAAATGGTTGAGCGCATCGTGCAGATGCCCACCGGCCGCCGCATCCTCATCCTCGCGCCCATAGAGCCGCGCCAAAACGAGGGCTACGAAACCCTGTTGGTGCGCGCCCGCAGCGATGGCTTCCTCCGCGCCCGCATCGACGGCACAGTCCACGACTTGCGCGAAGAAATCCAACTAGAGCGCCGCCATCGCCACCGCATCGAACTCGTCGTCGATCGCCTTGCCGTCCGCGCCAGCGACCGCGGCCGCCTCACCGAATCCGTCGAACGCGCCCTAGAGTTAGGGGGCGGCGAGTTGGTCGTAACCTCGCCCGACGACGAGACCGAGGAACGCCTCAGCCGCCGCTACTCCTGCCCAGAGTGCGGCCGGGCCTTCTCGCCTCTGTCGCCGCAGTGTTTCTCTTTCAATCACCAACAGGGCATGTGCCAAGTCTGCGAGGGGCTGGGATTGGGGCAGGGCGTCGATCGCGAGCGGGTCGTAGTGCCGCACCTCAGCGTGCGCGACGGGGCCATCCGCGCTTGGGGGCCGGTACAAGACCCAGAATTTGCCCGTCTGCTCTCCGTCGCAGGAGATGCCTTGGGCTTCAGCTTGGACACGCCGTATGCCGCACTCGCGCCCGAGGCCCGGCGCGCCCTGCTCTACGGCTCACCCGAGCAGCAATTGACCGTGGACAATCTCAGCTTCCGCTACGCCGGTGTCCTGCCGCCCCTCGACGAGTACGCGAGTACCAGCAAGCGACACCGGTACCTCTTGGGCCAAGTTCCGTGCTCGGCGTGCGAAGGCAGCCGCCTGAATACCGACAGCCGCGCCGTGTACCTGCGCGACAAGAGCATCGTCCAAGTCGCCCGCCTGCCCATCGCTGAGAGCCTGCCTTTCTTCCGCGACATGGACCTCCACGAGCGCGAGCGCGACATCGCCGGCGAGCTGCTGCAAGAAATCCGCACGCGCCTCGGCTTTTTAGAGTGCGTCGGTCTCGGTTACATCGACTTGGAACGCCGCGCTGCGACCTTGTCCGGCGGCGAGGCCCAGCGCATCCGCCTTGCCTCCCAGATCGGCTCCGGCCTCACCGGCGTGCTCTATCTGCTCGACGAGCCGACTATCGGCCTGCATCCGCGCGACAACGCCCGGCTGTTGGACGCCCTCAAATCCCTGAAGGACTTGGGCAATACTGTCGTATTAGTCGAGCACGACCGCGATACGCTCGAAGAAGCCGATCACATCGTCGATCTCGGCCCAGGCGCGGGCAGCGAGGGAGGCGAACTCGTCGCGGCCGGGATGCCCAGCCAACTCGGCAATGGCCGGCAGTCGCTCACCAGCGCGTACCTGCGCGGCGAATTGCACATCCCGGTTCCAACCAGCCGCCGCAAGCACCGCAACGGCCAGCTCGTGGTGCGCGGCGCACGCCAGCACAACCTTAAAAACATCGACGTGCCGATCCCGCTCGGCCGCCTCGTCTGCGTCACCGGCGTCTCGGGGTCGGGCAAGTCCTCGCTCGTCGAAAGCGTGCTCTTCAACGCGCTCGCCAACGAGCTGCACAAGGCCAATCGCCCGGTCGGCGAGCACGACCAAATCGACGGGGTTGAGCACATCGACAAGGTCATCCACATCGACCAAACCCCCATCGGCCACTCTCCCCGATCTACCCCGGCCACGGTCATGGGCGTCTTCGACCTGATGCGCCAGCTCTACGCGGATCTGCCGGACGCCAAGGTCGCTGGCTTTGCGGCCGGGCGCTTCAGTTTTAACAAGCCCGGGGGCCGCTGCGAGACCTGTGAGGGGCTGGGGCAGCGCTGCATTGAGATGCACTTCTTGCCCGATGTGTGGGTCGAATGCGACAACTGCCGTGGCCAGCGCTACACATCCGAGGTGCTGCGGGTGCAGTTCAAGGGGCATTCGATTGCCGACGTGCTGCAAATGCGGGTGCGCGACGCGCTCGTCCTCTGCGAAAACATCCCCCGCATTCGCAAGCGCCTGCAAATCATGGAAGACGTCGGCTTGGGCTACATGTCTTTGGGGCAGTCCTCGACCACCCTGTCCGGCGGCGAGGCCCAGCGCCTTAAGCTAGCTGCGGAATTGTGCCGCCCCGACACCGGGCAGACCCTCTACATCCTCGACGAGCCAACCACCGGCCTGCACTTGGCCGACATTGAGTGCCTGCTCGCCGTGCTTCACCGCCTCGTCGATGCCGGTAACACCATGGTCGTCATTGAGCACAACATGGATGTCATCAAAACCGCGGATCACCTCATCGACTTGGGGCCAGAGGGGGGCGATCAAGGGGGGATGCTCGTCGCCGCCGGTGCGCCAGAAAAAGTCGCCCAGAGCCAGCAATCGCACACCGGGCGCATTCTCGCCGACGTGCTGCGGCGCGACAAAAAGGCGCGGCGAACATGAGCGAATTGCACCTGCCCCAGCGCGCCTTTTTCGAGTTTTCCTTTCGCTGCCCTCGGCGGGAGAAACCGCCCAAGATCGACGGCAACTTGCGCGACTGGGACGACGCAGCGCGCGTGCCCGACCTGATGGCCGTCGATGGCCACCAGCCCTTTGCCTCGGTCTATATGTCCTACGACGACAGCGGCCTGTACGTTGCCTGCGAGGTCAAGCGCAAGACGACCTACAAGCTCAATCCGCTCCAGCCTTCTACCGGCGACAGCCTCGAACTTTTCATCGACACCCGCGACGTCAAGGAGCACCGCGCCAACCGCTTCTGCCACCGGTTTTACGTCTTGCCCGGCGGCAGCGGCAAGGACGGCAAGCAGCCCATCGCCCGCCAGATTTCCATTGAGGATGCCCGCGAACAGGCTCCGCCCTGTCCGGAAGACTCGATTGAAACTGGTTTGCGCCGGCTCAAGCGGAGCTATCAGCTAGAGATCAAACTGCCGGCCGCGGGTCTCAATGGGTTTGCGCCGAGGGAATTCAGCCGAGTGGGATTTGCGTACCTGTTGCACGACGCGCAGCACGGCACCCAATCTTGGTCGTCGATCTCGGACATGGGCGTAGAGCGCGATCCGAGCACTTGGGGCACGGCCGAACTGGTGGGTTAGGGCAGTCGGCGTCCTTTTACCTATCTTATATTTCTTATATTTAAATAGATCGTCTATCCGCGTATTCACCTAAGACCATTGCCAATGCCTAATTCCACTGTAATCCACCGGGTTTTCGGGGTGGGGATTTTCGTGCTGACGCTGGGGATGTACGTGAAAACCCTTGCGCCGACCACGTCGTTTTGGGACTGCGGCGAGTTCATCGCCACGTCCTACATCCTCGGCGTGCCCCATCCTCCGGGCGCTCCGTTGTACGTGCTGCTAGGGCGAGTCTTCACCTTGTTCCCCATCGGTGAAGTCGCCATCCGCGTCAACTTCATGTCCGCACTGACCTCCGCGCTAGCAATTTGGTGCGTCTATCTATCGACCGTCTCACTCGGGCGGCGGGCCTTGGGCGGCCAGCCCCTGCAACCGCTGGGCGACGCCCGCGACATCGGCGTCCTCGCCGGTGGAGCCGTAGCCGCGCTGACGTTGGCGTTTTCCTACACCCAGTGGTACAATGCCTCCGAAGCCGAGGTGTACGGTTACTCCATTCTGTTCACGTGCTTGGGGCTATGGCTGATTTTATACTGGGAAGGCAGCGGCGCTGGCGCGGCCAACGACCGCTGGCTATTGGCGCTGGCCTATTTGTTCGGCCTCGGCGGCGGCGTGCACCTGTTGTGCCTGTTGACGATTCCATCGCTCATGCTGCTGGCGTGGTTTGCCGACCGCCAGTTGCAACGGCTGATCGTGTTGCTGGTCGGTTGGGGCGTGGTCAGCGGGCTGGGGGTGGTGATACTGGGTCCGGGGGCTGGCTCGAATGGGGTGATGGTGCTGGGGGTGGCGGGGCTGCTGGCGTACCTGTACGGCCAAGACCGACGGCTGTTCGTACTGCTGCTAGGCGTCCTCGTGCTGTTCGGGCTGGGCTATTCCACGTATGGCGCACTGTACATTCGCTCCGGCCTGAACCCAGCCATCGACGAAAACGATCCAGAGACCTGGGCGGCGTTCCTCAAGTTCCTCAATCGCGAGCAATACGGCACTGAGAGTATGCTGACGACCATGCTGACGGCGCGGGCGAGCCGTTCCTATCAGTTCTGGGATCAGCAGATGAAGTACTTCTTTCAGCAGTTTCCCTTTCCGCTTTTCGAGCGGGCCGTGGAGTTCCGCAAGGCCACCATAAACCTGCCGGATCGGGTGTCCATCTCGCTGGTGCCGTACTTACTGGGTCTGTGGGGGTTGGTGTGGCACTGGCGGCAGGACTGGCGGCGGTTCGGGGGGGTGTTGCTACTGTTTTTGATTATGGGGTTTGGGCTGTCGCTCTACCTGAACATGCCAGACCCGCAGCCGCGCGAGCGGCACTACGTGTTCGGCGGGATGTACCTGGCGTTTGCGCTGTGGATTGGGTTGGGCTGGTTGGGCGTGGTTGAGGCGGTGCGGCAGCAGTGGGGAAAGCATCGGGCGGTTGTGATAGCAGTAGCGGCGGCTGGATTGCTGCTGCCAGCTGGGGTGGCGGCGCGGCTCTATCACGTGCAAGACCGCACGGGAGACTTCATCGCCTATGACTACGCGTACAACATGCTGGCTAGTTGCGACGAAGGCTCCATCCTATTTACCAACGGAGACAACGACACCTTTCCGCTGTGGTTCTTGCAAGAAGTAGAAGGATTGCGGCGCGATGTGCGGGTGGTCAACTTGAGCCTGTTGAACACCAACTGGTATATCAAGCAACTGCGCGACCGCGAGCCGCGCATCGACATCCGCTACAACGACGACTTTATCGACTCAGTGCTCACCGACACGCAGATGGTCGATTTCTACAAGCGGTACTGGCCCGAGCCCAAGGTGCCACCGGAGCTAAAGAAACTGGGCATTGACGTGGAAGTGAGCGCTCCGCCCGAGTATCCGATTCTCCGCGTCCAAGACGTCATGGTCATCAAAATTCTGGCTTGGAACGAGTGGAAAAAACCCATCCACTTTGCCATCACCGTTCCCACCAGCAACCTGCTCAACCTCGACCCCTATTTGACCATGGTCGGCATGAGCGTAAAAGTCTCGCCCGAGCCTACAGACGGCGTCGATGACGCGGCCCTAGAGCGCAATCTACTCGAAAAGTACCGCTTCCGCGGCCTCAACGACCCATCCTTGTACAAGGACGAAAACTCCGAGCGCCTCTTGGGCAACTACTGGGCTTGTGTCATGCAATTGGCCCGCAGCTACGAGGATCAGGGACGTAGAGATGAAGTGCCGCAGCTCATGCAGTGGGCGCGGGACAACATCTACATAGGTTGGGAAAATCACTATGCGGCGGCCGATTACTTCAGCACCTTCGGCCAGCACGACATCGCGATCGATCACATCTGCGAGGCCGCGCAATTCCTCATCGAGCGCGTGGGCGTCGAGCCGGCCGCCACCTACGACAATATTATCGCGCTGACCGGCGTGCTGATCCAAGAACCCTACTCGGCCTACGACCGCGCCGAGGGCCTCTATCACCAAGCCATCGCCCTCGCGCCGAAACGCTGGGAGGCCTACTACGAGTTGGCCGCCGCCCTCCAAGCCAAGGGCGACGTTCCCGGGGCGCTGGCCATTCTCCAGCAGTACAAAGAGCAATACGGCGAGCGGCCGGAGTTGGTCGAGGCCGAGCGCATCCTCCGCCAGTCCGCCTCTCCATGACCGAGGCCGTCACCGTCGTCATCCCGCACTACCGCGCGGACGTACTCTACGACTGCGTGGCCTCGGTCTATGCACACAGTGATTATCCCGTCTGCGTGCTCGTGGTTGACGATGGCGGCAACGCGCCTAGCTTGCAGCGGACCAAAGCCGCCTTTCCTGAATTAGAGATTTTGCCCAACGAGGGCAATCTCGGGTTTGCCGCAGCCTGCAACCGGGGCTTGGCGGCCTCCCACACTCGCTACGCCGTGCTGCTCAACGACGATACCCGCGTCGAGCCGAACTGGCTCGCGCCCCTCGTCGCCATGGCCGACAGCAACTCCCAAATCGCCGCTTGCCAGCCCAAGCTCCGCTCGGCCAACGCGCCCGAGCACTTCGACTACGGAGGCGGGGCCGGCGGCTATATCGACGCCTTGGGCTACGCCTTCTGTCGGGGGCGGCTCTTCGACCGCTGCGAGCGCGACGAGGGCCAATACGACGCGTCCGTACCGCTCTTTTGGGCTTGCGGCGCAGCCCTCTTTCTCCGCGTCGCCGCCGCCCGCCAAGTTGGTTTTTTTGATCCCGATTACTTCATGCACTTTGAAGAAATCGACTTGTGCTGGCGTCTCCAACTCGCAGGTTACCAGATCCGCGCCGTGCCGCAATCTGTAGTCTTTCACCACTCGGGCTTCTCTCAGCCTCCGGCCACCTTCCGCAAGACGTACTTCAACCACCGCAACAGCCTCGTCACGCTGTGCAAAAACGCGGGACTGCGCCGCCTGCTGTGGCTGCTGCCCCTGCGCCTGTGGTTGGAAGTGTTGGCTGTACTTTACTACCTCCGCCGAGGCCAGTGGGCCAGTGCGCCGGCTCCTTGTGCTGCCTTGCTTTGGTGCCTCGCGCATCCGCGCAACATCTATCGCCGCCGCCGCCAGAGCCAAGCCATCCGCGGCGCATCCGTCGCGCACGACGGCGTCTACGCGGGCAGCATCCTCTACCAGTACTTTGCTCGCCGCGTCCGGCGCGCCTCCGCGCTCGTGCCCGAGCCGGGCGCCACCCGATGAGCCGCGTCGTCCTCGGCTGCGAACGCCTGCTCGCGGTCGCCGACCTGCTCCGCGGCCGACGCGTCGGCCTGATTACCAATCACTCGGGCGTCGATGCGCGTCTACAATCCACCGCCGATCGGCTGCACCAATCCGACCTTTGTGCGCTCGTCGCCTTGTACGGGCCGGAACACGGGATCCGCGGTGCAGCCCAAGACGGCGAGCACATCGCCCATTCTACCGATAAGCGCACCGGTGTACCAACCTACAGTCTCTACGGCCAAGCGCGCGCACCGGATGCGGCCATGCTCGCCGACGTTGAGCTAATGCTCTTTGACATCCAAGACGTCGGCGCACGCTTTTACACCTATCTCTACACCATGAGCCTGAGCATGGCGACCTGCGCTCAAGCGGACATTCCCTTCCTCGTCCTCGACCGTCCCAATCCCATGGGCGGCCAAGCCATCGCCGGAAATTGTCTCGATCCGGCGTTTGCCTCCTTCGTCGGGCAGTACCCAATTCCGGTGCGCTACGGCCTGAGCATCGGTGAACTCGCCCGGCTCTTCAACGAGGAATACGGAATCGGCGCGGACCTGCACGTGGTCGCCATGGAGGGCTGGCAACGCTCCTTTTACTGGGAGGATACCGGCCTGCCGTGGGTGCCGCCGTCGCCCAACATGCCCAGTCCGGAGACGGCGGCAATTTATCCGGGAACCTGTTTTTTCGAAGGAACCAACGTGTCGGAAGGACGGGGGACGGCCAAGCCTTTTGAGCAGTTTGGCGCGCCGTTTATCGACGGGGCGCACCTAGCCGACGCGCTCAACAGCCGAGCGCTGTCTGGGGTGGGCTTTCGCCCGGTGTTTTTTCAGCCGACGGCTGGCAAGTACTCAGGCAAACCCTGCGAAGGCGTCCAAGTCCACGTGCTCGATCGCGCGGCCTTTGAGCCGGTCGGCGTTGGTTTTGAGGCGCTCGCGACCGTGCGTCAGCTCCATCCAAGCGAATTTGCTTGGCGCGTGCCCGCCGGTGGCATCCACAACTTCGACCGCCTCGCCGGCACCGACCAGATTCGCTGCGCCCTCGACGCGGGCGTAGCCGTCGCCGAGCTGCAGGCTGCTTGGGACGAGGCGTGCCAAGCCTTTGACACTATCCGGCGTCGCTATTTGGCCTATCCTTGAGCGCGGTTGTTTTGCCGCGCGATCTTTATTATCGTTCACAGCGGCACTCGCTCCACCGGATACCTGTCATGCCTGCGCCTTTGCAAACCGGAACCCTATTGGTCGCTACCCCTGTGCTCGACTCGCTCGACTTTGATCGCGCGGTCGTGCTCATTACCCACTATAGCGAAACAGACCTCACCATGGGCCTAGTACTCAACCAGCCCCTCGGCGAGCGAGTTCGGCGCTATGCGAGCGAGTCCCTGCAAAACCTCGCGGGCGGCAAAGATGCGTGTGAGGAGTTGGGACGGATATTCTACCAAGGCGGGCCAGTACACCAGCGCTATCTTTTTTACTTGCACCGGCTCGATGGCTTAGTCGAAGGGGGGACTAAAATTCTCGACGGCCTCTATCTGGGCGGCGACCTCGATACCAAGTACGCCGAAACCGAGATGCTCCAAGGCAATGTGCCGAGGTTGCGGTTCTACTTGGGCTATGCCGGCTGGGAGCCGGGCCAGCTCGAAGCCGAGATTAGCGCTGGCACTTGGTTTTTAGCCCCGGGCGATCCCGAGCAGGTCCTCGCGCCCACACCCGAAAGCATGTGGCAAGCAGTGCTCCACTCCATGGGGGGCAAATACCGCCCCATCTCCGTGTTTCCCCAAGACCCAGCCGTCAATTAATCAGCACACCATGCCCCGCTTGGCGCGGATGCCGTGCGCGGGCGGGTCGTCGCCGATCCAGCGATTGTCGATAGGCTCGTGCGAACGCTGGTAGCGCGTATCGGAAGACAGGCGGATGCAGTCCGTCTGATTGTCGGAGCTGGCGTGCAACAGATACATGCAGAAGACCAGCAAATCTCCCATCTGGTATTCGGCCGTCAGCCAGCGGCCTTCTAGCTCCTCGCGCACGACAATCGCGTCGTGCGAGTAAGCCCCGGACGAGTTCCAGCGAATTTGCTCGCGTTCTTCGCGTGTCAGCTCGCGTCCCTGCTCCTGCGCGGCCTCGACGATTTGGTGCGCGGTAGGGCCGTCGTTTTCGCAAAACGCGTCCACATCGGTCTGGCCGTAGCCTTGCTTTAGGGCTTCGTTCTTGTGCGACCCCTCCAACACCATCAGCCCCCCCATTTCGTAGGGCACGTCGCTGAAGGGCGTCCACGACGTGTAGAGCGCCTTAGTCCCTCGGCCCATATAGACGATGTCGCAATGCGGGGTCGTCGCCGTGTTGGTGCCCGGCTGTTTGGCGCGGAACCACGTGTAGTCGTAATGCCGGACGGGCCCGCCTAAGAAGAATTCGTAAAAGTCTATCATCGGGCCGTCGTGGAGAACCTTGTCCAGCGGCGGGTTGTTGCGCGCTAAAACGGGCATAAACGGGCCAGTGGCCGCCGGATTGACCGTCTTGCCCGTGGCCACTACACCTTCCAGCGGCGGCCGCGTCGGGTCTAGCACCCCAGCCTTGAAGAGGCGATCGCACAATTCGGCCCGTGCTGCCAACACTTCGCGCCGATCCAAATATCCCGGCAAAAACAAATACCCGTCTTCTGCCATCCGCTCCCAGAGCGCGTCTCGATCATCAGTTATATCATCCGAGCGACGCAGCTCACCTACCTGATCCATGGCGACCGGCTTGCCGCTATACGTGAGTTGAGGTATGGTTACCGTAGTCATAGGTCATCCTTTCTGGAGCTAAAATTACGCTACTGGTCCTCGTAAGGAAACACCCGCCGCCCGTTTGGTCGGCGGTCGCTCAAATAGGCGGTGCAATATCTTGATTGACCTAACGTGCCTTAATTATTACATTTAGGCCCACCCCAGTAACCTCAGTAACGCCCCTTAGCCTTTTGAGCGAGAGAAACAATGTACATTCGTTCGCTGTGTGTCGCTGTATGTTTGTCCTGGGTACCGCTGCAAGCCGCCGACTTCAACCTAGGCTCGAATCCACCGTATGCCGCTGCCCTCTTGCTCGAAGCAGAAAGCGGCACCGTCCTTTTTGCCCACCACCCAGATAAACAGCGCTCGCCAGCTAGCACCCAAAAGCTGGTACTTGAACTCGTGGTTTTGGAATTGGCCAAAGCCGGCAAAATCTCGCTAGCGGACTCGGTCTTGGTCTCCCGTCGTGCCGCGCGCACCGGCGGCTCTCAGGTTTTCTTGAAGCGAGGCGAAGTCTTCACACTGCAAGAACTGATGGAGGCTGCGGCCATTGCCTCGGCCAACGACGCTTGCGTTGCCATTGCCGAGCACGTCAGTGGTTCGACCACCGGCTTTGTCAAATTGATGAATGAGCGCGCCCACAGCCTCGGGATGTACGACACGCGCGTTGTCAATGTCCACGGTCTCGACAACACTCCACGCGGTAAGGGCAACCTAAGCACGGCCTACGACCTCTCCAAAGTCGCCCGCGAGCTCATCTTGGCCCACCCGGAGACCCTGGAATGGTCATCCACCCGCCGCAAGCCCTTCCGCAACGGCAAGTTCACGCTTCGCGCCACCAACAAGCTGCTGGGGCGGTTCCAAGGACTGGACGGGCTAAAAACCGGCTATACGCGGCGCGCCGGCTCCTGCCTCATTTCCACGGCCATGCGCCACGACATGCGCCTAATCTCCGTGATCTTGGGAGCCTCCTCTTCGAGCGTCCGCAACCGGGAGACTCGCCGCCTGCTAACCTGGGGCTTTGAAAACTTCTCGCGCGTGCCCATCGTCGAGACCGGCGAACTGATGGGCAAGGTCGTGCTCGACTGGGGAATAGAGCCAGAGGTGCGCGTTTTGGCCCAGGACACCGTAGTCGCCGTACTCACCTCCGAACAGAAGAAACATATCGTCCGCCACCTAGAACTGCCCGAAGAATTTCCAGCACCGGTCGCTGCCGGGACTGAACTGGGCAAGCTGCGAGTCTCGCTGGGCGATAGCCTACTGGCCGTGGTGCCCATCCACGCCGAAAAGAGCATCGGCCGCATGGGGCTGTGGGACAAGCTAATGACGTACTTTTAAGTGGCTATTTGTGGTACCGCCCGCCGCTTAAAATGTCAAAGGACCGATACAAAGCCTCCAACAACAGCAGGCGCGCTAGCTGGTGAGAAAAAGTCAGTGGCGACAGCGACCACTGTTCCTGTATTTGAGATTCGACCCCTGCCGGCATTCCCTCGGCCCCACCTATCACCAGCACTAAGTGCGAGTGGCCTCGGTTCATCAGCCGCTGGAGCCGTTGCGCCAACTGCTCAGAGGTGAACGGCTCTCCTTCCACATATAGACCGACGATATACGTCCCTTTCAATAGCCGGTCCGGCAGGCCGCTCCGCGCCTTACCTTTTTGCGGGCACAGCGCAACCCGCGCCTGCCGCGAGAGCCGCTTGATATACTCCTGCTCAGCGGCTTCTAGTGCCGAGTTGCGGTGTTTCTCGTAGGAGACAACGCTGATCTGCATTGGCGCTAGTAGTGCTCTGGCGCAATCGACAAGGCCCGGTTCTCCAGCGGCAAGGACACCCGCGCCCCGCCCTGCCGATGCGACTCGACGATTGCGAAAATTAGCTCTTGGCTGCGACAGGCGAGCGTTAGATTGCCTTGCGTATCGCCGTCCTCGTCGATTGCTCGGACGATGTCCTCCATTCCGCGTAGCGTGCCGCTCTCAATGACGGCTTCGGGCGCAGCTACCGGGCGCAATTCTCCGTGCTCGTCTTTCTTGCGCAAGCTATAGCCCATCCCATTGCTCAGGGTGCGTAGCTGACCCTCGGTGCCGCTGATTTCAAATTCCCAGCCGGGCGTGCCCACTAAGTACGCGTGGATCTCGTTTTTGAACTTTACGTATCCATTGCTGATCCTCGGATCTATAGTCAGCCGATCGCCCTCCCAATCCGCGGCCTCTGCCTGTACCGTCCCCTGCGCGAATTCCGCCTCCGAATCCAGCGCGAAAAAGAGCATCATGTCGGCCGCGTGCGTGTGCCCCCATTGCGCCACGCTGATCCCGCAGTTTGCCACGACGGCCTGCACCTCGCCGATGTCACCGCGCTCGATCATGGCGCGCGCATCGCGGTAGAGCGCGGCGTAGCGCCGCTGCGTGCCGTAGTTGAATTTGACGCCCCGAGGTATGCAGGCTTGCAGCATGGCGTCCATCTCGTACACGGCGTTGCACAGCGACTTCTCGCAGTAGATGCCTTTGATGCCCGCTTCGGCCGCGAAAATCACCTGCTCGGCGTGCGGCCCCGGCCGGGTGGCAATGCTGACCACGTCGAGGTTTTCGCGCTCGATCATTTCCCTGTAGTCGGCATAGGCTCGTTGGGCTCCGTAGCGGTCGCGGATGCGTTCGGCCTTCTCCGCGATCGGGTCGCAGACGGCAACTAGTTCCATGCGCTCGCAGGCGACGATGGCCGCGGCGTGCGAATACGGCAAAAAGAGCTGGGCATTGGGGCCGCTTTTGACTTCGTCGTCGATGGTGGCACCCATGCGCCCGCAGCCGATGAGTCCAACTCGATAAGTAGTGGGCATTTTGCTCTCCTCTCTGCGCAATCTTGACGCAGTTGGTATACTGGGATATATTATTGGCCCGTCTGTAATTAGGCAACACGAGGGCGATTAGCTCAGCTGGCTAGAGCGCCTGCTTGACATGCAGGAGGTCCGCAGTTCAAGTCTGCGATCGCCCACCATCTTCTAAGCCCCTGATTTTTCAGGGGCTTTCTTCTTATCCCCTTGTTTTTGTTTCTCAGCGCACAGTGGAACTGGCGCAGGAGGATCTGCGCCTGGCCAAGGAGCGCTATACCTTGTACTCGGATCTGGCAGGTGAGATGATAAAGGCGTATATCAAAGAATATCAGCCGGTTAAGTGGCTTTTTGAAGGTCCGAAGTCCGGTGGTCATATAACCGAACGAACACGATGGCTAATGTTCGCCTTGGAGATCAATACTTCAGACAATTTTTATAACTCATTGAGGAACAAATAGTTATGCTATCATAATTTTAAGATTATTGCCAGATAAATGCTTGCGAATTCTACGGGGCCAGAAATCAGTCTTTGATGTACATCGTCTAACCCCTTACTTTGAGTGAGTTAGACGACGTACGTCGGGAATACAGTAGTTACACGCAATTTACCCCACCCCAAAAACAAAATCATTTGGCATGCAAAAACAAACCCCACATCGGCTGAAAATCCTGCCCTAATTTAAGGTGGCATTATGTTCAGGAACTATATCACTGTTGCTGTTCGGAATATATTCAGGCATAAAGTCTATTCAGTGATCAACATTCTCGGACTGACAGTCGGTCTCACTGCGGTCGTACTTTTGATCGCCTACGTCGAGAACGAAACAGGCTACGACCGTTTTTACTCCAATCGGGAACAACTGTATCGTGTCGTGCGCAGGACTGTAGCGAACGAGCAAGAGATTGTCAGCACTAGCGTCTCAGGAGCAGTTCGAAACGCTGCTCTGGAGACCATCCCTCAGGTCAAGGCTGCTGCACGAGTTTGGGATGGGAGAGGAGCAGGTCCCCGTTGGATGCGTTATGGTGATACCTCTCTGTCAGTGGATTTTTGGCTTGTTGAAGATAACTTCCTGGAGGTCTTCGATTTCCCTCTTCAACAGGGGGAAATATCAACACTCTTTGAAAAGCCACACTCTGTGGCTATCACCGCAAAAGTGGCGCGAAAATTCTTCAAGGACGAAGACCCCATTGGGAAGATTGTCACCTTGGAGCATGTGTGGTTTGCTGGCAATTACACCGTCACAGGCATCCTTGCCGATCCACCAGTACAATCCAGTCTGCGATTTGAAGTCATCTCATCGACTGTCCCAACATCTGGTACTCCACATTATGCTTGGGAAAAGTGGAATAGAAGTTTCTCCTGGATTCCAGTCCAAACTTGGCTATTGCTTGAGCCCAACGCGAAGGTCGAATTTGTGGAGCAAAACCTCAATGAACTTATGGTCAAACACCTGGGATCTAACGTTGCTGCCACCGATTCATATCGGTTACAAAAATTAACGCGAATTCATTTGTATCATCGCATCGACTTTGGATCGCGGATAGAAGATGGTGACGCTTCCGGTGGAACCGACATTCGCAGACTGCAAGTGGCAATAGGCATCGTGTTGCTGTTAATGCTGATCGCTTCAGTGAACTTCACGAATCTTGCTACTGCCCGTTCTTTGACACGTGCCAGAGAAGCAGGAGTAAGAAAAGCAGTAGGGGCGAGTAAACAAGACCTCATCATACAATACCTAACCGAGTCCATCGTACTGGTATTCGCATCTCTCGTTGTTTCGATTGGCGTTGCGCAGTTGGTGTTCCCAATATTTGCCGATATGCTTGAAACGAGCCTTCAGTTCACCTCTGGCGTCCTATTCTCTCTTATGCCCTTACTATGCCTCATTGCGCTCTTTTTCGGTGTGCTCGCTGGCCTGTATCCGGCCCTTTTTTTGTCCTATCTCTCGCCAGTCGAGGCTATTCGACCTGGTTACGTTCCTGGCTCAACCAAAGCATCGCTCCGAATGGGCCTCCTGACTTTTCAGTTTGCCTCGTCAGTCCTGCTCGTTATCGCGGCAAGTGCGATGTCAACACAGATGGATTTCATTCGAAACAAGGAACTCGGTTTTCAGAAAGAACACGTCATTCTATTGCCCCTATTTGCCGATGGCAGGGGAGCGGATGTAGAAGGGAATGTTCCACTCACGGACCGTTATGAAACGGTAAAGCAAGCCTTCTTAAGAAATCCCAATATTCTGGCGGCCAGTGCAACACACACGAAAACTGGACTTGGAGGTCCAGCAGAGCTTATCCAACCAGAAGGGTATCCTGATGGCGTGCGAATGCGCCTTCTGGGAGTAGATGAAGACTTTCTGGGAACTTACGGGATTCATCTCGTAGAAGGCAGAAATTTCGATGCGGGCAGAGCATCTGACAGAACTGCGGCCTTTATTCTCAATGAAACGGCAGTACGCCAATTGGGATGGGATAAGCCTATTGGCATGCAGGTCACCTGGGGTTCTCGCAAAGGTCAAGTCATTGGAGTCGTCCGAGATTTCCACAATCGAAGCCTACATGAAGAGATTGGCCCTGTGGTCTTGGCTATCCGCCAGGATGTTTTCAACACCCTGGTACTTCGACTGGCGAACGGAGATTTGATAGCTACAATTAATGACCTTGAGTGGATTTGGCATAAGTTTCTGCCCACCCGGCCTTTTCGCTACTCGTTCCTTGATGAGAGCTTGAGTAGCATGTACCTCGAAACCCAACGCTTCACAGATATTTGTACGCTGTTTGCTCGTTTGGCCACCCTTGTAGCCTGCTTGGGCATGTTCGGCCTCATCTCGTATATCATAGAGAGAAGACGAGAGGAGGTTGCCATTCGCAAAGTCCTTGGAGCCTCGGACAGAAGCATCGTGCAGATGCTCATAGGTGCTCAGATCCGTCCCATTCTGTATGGAAATCTGATTGCGTTGCCTGGTGCCTGGTATTTCATTGATCGATGGATATCTGATTTTGTGTATCGCGTGGACATAGAATGGACGATTTATGCAAGTGGGAGCATGGCCATTCTTGTTCTGGCAATTGCAACAGTACTTTTTCAGATCATCCGAGCGACTCGTAAAAATCCTGTTGAGGTCCTCAGGCACGAATGACAGATCACACATCGGCGATGTGAATAAAAGAATAAAACAAGACAAGGTGACGGCGTGTGCTCTATTGATGCCCTGATTGTAAAAACTGATAGGGGCGACCACCCCAAAAACTGCGTGTAACAGCCGCTTCCCGGCTCCGGGCGCTGCGCTCCCTCCGACCCAACTTGGCCTCCACCCAACCAAAACCCCACATCCCCACGGCCAAGTTCGGGAAGCGGCGAGACGTTAGATGAAATGAGGAAAGAAGATCCGAACATTATACGCCATCATGGAGGTCGTCTCATGAAGCATATTATTGTAGCCAGAGAGGAAGGCCGATTCCTGAGCTGGGCGGCCAACGACGGGGTATGGGGCTGGGCGGACGAGATCGTCGTTGGCTATACGAACGGCGCCTACGAGTTCAAGGAACAGGGCCACCGAATCAGTGGTGAGCAATCATCCTTCCCAGCCCTTTCGCGCAGCCGCGACGGGGGCGAGAGCTGGCAGCGGGAAGAAGCGGCCAGCTATAATATGGCGGCGGAACCGATTCCGGCCGAGGCGATCGACTTCACACACCCCAATCTGGCGATCCGCTGCTCTGCCAACCGCCTCCTCGTCTCCTACGATCGCTGTCGCTCCTGGCGGGGGCCGTACCTTTTCCCGGATTTTGGCTTCTCCGAGCAGCTCAATAGCGCCGAGCATCCCCAGCAGCACATCGCGGCGACCATCTGGGATCCGAGCGAGGACGCACCGACGCCGCCATGAGCAAGCGGAACATCCTGTTCATCGAGTGCGACATCCGGCTATCGCGCAGCACCGGACCGCTTCCGGGCCTAGGACGGAGTTCAGGAGATGAAAACTACTATGGCGCCACCGTCTTCCGCTACTCAGAAGCCCTGGATATCACCATCATGCTGGCGCAGGCGTTCTGGCACTGGATTCCGACGGGCAAGGGTGCCGCGAGAGCGCCGGGTACGCGCGACGTGCGTTTGGCCTTCAGTCGCGACACCAAAACCTCTGTGCGCTGCGGCCAGCGCCAGGCCTTTATGCGCCCGGGTCCCGATGGTCGTTTCGATTCGCGCCAGATTTGGGCCCTGCCCAACCCGATTGTGATGGGCGACGAAATCTGGTTTTACTATGCCGGCGTCAACTACGACCGGGCGGGTCGCACCGATGCAGCCAACGGCGAGCACATCGGCGGCATCGGGCGGGCGGTCATGCGCCTGGACGGCTTTGTTTCGCTCGACGCCCCTTACGAAGGGGGCAAGTTCACCACACCGGCGCTGATATTCGACGGATCGCGCCTCGAACTCAATGTCGACACAGCCGCCGGAGGCAGCGTGCGCGTTGAACTACTCGCCGAAGACGGAAGTCCGCTTGAGGGGTATAGTGGCGCAGATTCAATATGGCACGTCGGCAATTCCGTCAGGCTGCCCGTTTCGTGGCCCGCTGGCGACCTTCGCCAACTCGCCGGCCAACCGGTCAGGATACGCTTCATCATGCGCGACGCGAAGCTCTACGCATTTCAGTTCGGAGATTAGAATGAGGACATTCGGTCGAGGTGACCAGGTTGTATGGCGCTCGCTTCCGGAAGGGAATGTCGGCTATGTCTTTCCCGCTACGATAGTCTGCGACGACGATGATGTGATCGGGCTGTTCCAGCACACGGGAAGCATCTGCAAAAAACGGACAGGGAAACGAGGTGGCCCAGGCGGAAGAAACATGCTTCCGAGTGGGTGGGACGGTGGCTACTCAGATAGAGAATGGACCGGCAGAAGCAATTTGCACCTCCACAAGATGGGATCCGGTCACACCGTTATTCGCTCGTGGGATCCGGATCAGCAACGCTTCGCGGGATGGTATGTAAACCTCGAAGCGGAGTGGGTTCGCACGCCCATCGGTTTCGATACTCGGGACCTGATTCTGGATGTGACAGTCGCTGACGATCTGTCCTCTTGGTGCCTAAAAGATGAGGACGAGCTCCAATGGGCTCAGGATGAAGGCATTGTATCTGCTGATGAGGCCTCATTTGCTAAGTCGGAGGCCAACACCGTCGGAGAAGCCCTCAAGAATCGCTCTTGGCCATTCTTCGAGGACTGGTCTGGGTGGCAACCAGATCCCGACTGGCCAGTCCCTCTTGTTCCATGCGACTGGGATAAACACTGACCATTTAAGTATTAGTGGTGGCAATCGTATAACAGCAGTGTTCCCGGCTCCGGCCTTTCGGCCTTCGCCCAACCGCTGCGCGGTTCGGGAACGCGCGGACCGTTACACGCAAACCGCGGTCTGAACTACGGGTCCCGGCCACCGGTTTATTGAGCACCAACCCATAGGAGACTCTCCGTGCCGAAAGAACCGCTCTATGTGAGCATACACATTCCAAAGACGGGTGGGAGCACTCTGGCCTCAATTCTAGAGGCACGGTTTGGGTCCCGGCTTCAGAGAACTTATGATGACCATCCGGAAGATCCTATCGTAGAGAATCCAGTCTGCCTTCACGGTCACAGCGTTCTTGACCGCTTCACTGGTCTTATTACATCTTACGAGAACTGCATTTGGCTGACCTTTCTGAGGGACCCACTTGAGTCGGCGATTTCGATGTATCACCACACTCGAAAAAGGTCCGCCGATAGTTCTGAACCTCATTTCGATGACAAAGGCCTCGCGGAATGGTTGACTCACGATCAGGAGTTCCAGTGGCCGAATCCTCCCGGATATAATCATAATCGCTTCACAAAGTGGCTCAAGAGAGGTGGACGCGGTGTCCGCGAGTTCGACTTCGTTGGTCTGACGGACAGATTCAATGAATCTGTCTTTCTGATGTATTGGCAGTTTCAGTGGTCGTGGATTCCCTTCTGTCCGAAAAACGAAGGAGAATACCAAATGCCAAACCTGGAGGACAGGATAATCCAGGGGTTCAGAGCTCTGAACGAGGATGACTATACCAGGTATCGGGAAGCCGCGGACTGTCTGGAACAGAAGAAAGAGGCCTACGGTCCTACATTTAAAGAAGGTCTGAGTAGGTTTGAGGAATCTCTGACATCTAAAGATCAAGGAAGCCCGAGTCGGACCACGGTCAGCGTGTAACACGAGCACCCACGGCTTCGGGCCATACGGCCCTCTGCCCAACCCGCCTTCGGCAGGTTCGTGGGTGTCGGGAACGTTAGATGAAAGATCCGAACATTGTACTCCATCATGAAGGTCGTCTCATGAAGCATGTTATCGTAGCCAGAGAGGAAGGCCGATTCCTGGGCTGGCCGGCTAACGACGGGGTATGGAGCTGGGCGGATGAGATCGTCGTTGGCTATACGAACGGCGCCTACGAGTTCAAGGAACAGGGCCACCGAATCAGTGGTGAGCAACCATCCTTCTCAGCCCTTTCGCGCAGCCGCGACGGGGGCGAGAGCTGGCAGCGGGAAGAAGCGGCCAGCTATAATATGGCGGCGGAACCGATTCCGGTCGAGGCGATCGACTTCACCCACCCCAATCTGGCGATCCGCTGCTCTGCCAACTGCCTCCTCGTCTCCTACGATCGCTGTCGCTCTTGGCGGGGGCCGTACCTTTTCCCGGATTTCGGCTTCTTCGAGCAGCTCACATCCCGCACCGACTATCTCGTCCTCGGCGAGAACGAGTGCCTGTTCTTCCTGTCGGTGCGGGCTCCACAGGTGATGGCGGGGCTCCGGGATCGGGCGTTCTGCGCCCGCACGAACGACGGCGGCAAGAGCTTCTCCTTCGTCGCCTGGATGCTTCTCGAGCCGCCCGATACGCCCCCGGGTGAGCATGGCGGCCTTGTTTTTTGAAAGAGCAGTGCGCTCATAGAACTGAGAATTAATCTGCCGGTCGAGCTGACGAACCGACCAACCTCCGCGCAGGGCCTCGGTTTCGTAGAATTCACGAGCGCGCGTGTTCTTGACCGAAAGCAGCCGCACATAGGCGGACCAAGGAAGTGGAAAGTGTGAGGCGACGCTGTCCAATGAAGATTCTCCAGACACTGTCTGGAGAATTCGCTCAGGCGGATACGAAAGATAAAGCTGACGCATCTGCCAGATATTCTGACGAGAGAACCCGCGTCCGAACCGTTCCGTCATGCAACTGCCAGCCGTTCAATGAGCGCGGTTCCGTATTCAGCCCGCTTTTCTCCTGATTGTTCGAACTCAACGATACGCTGACCAATTCGCCAATAAGCAGCGGTCATAACGGCATTCACCGACCTAACGGCCGATTGCCTAGCGGAGTCAACAATCCTCGATACATCGCCAAAGATGGCTTGGTACTGAGCATCCGGCTCGTCGGCTTTGAGTATCGGCTTTTTCATAATCTACTCTCCCCGCGCCGTAGAGAGCTTTGTCTCCCCGACTTTCCATCGGCTGCTTCAGGGTATCAACGCTCAGATAGTAGCGGGCCAGTTAGAACTTGTCCTTCGCGGATGGCGGATTCAGTTACCATTTCACCACGCAAAAAGCTCACCCACCTCCATCGCCAGCTCTCGGCTCTGACCGCCGTCCTCGCGCACCACAAGCTGGCCCTCGGCGTATTCGACATCGGCAACGCCGGCAAAGTCGGAGGGAATCTCCATGAGAAAGTTGGCGTAAGTAAAAACTTGGGTCTCGTCGGCATCGATATAGTGAAAGAGATAGCGACCGAAAATCTGGCCCTTTTTCAACAACACCGGGCTAGGTTGGTGCAGGCCCGTAGTGCCAAACTCTAGGCCACGGGCAAAGGGCTTGCCGTCGCGGACGTGCCGCCAGGCGTCGAACCAGGGGTATTCCTTCTCCGGCCAGATGTAGCCAATAAGGAGTCCTTTGCTGGCGTTGATGGCCGTGGTCCAGCCGTATTTTTCCTCGATTATGTACGAAACGACCGCTGGCGAGGCGTCATCCGTCAGATGGCGAATATCGACCTTGGTGCCGTCCTTTTTGAGTGCGGAAGGCCAGCGCACCTCCGGGTTTTCGGGCGTCGGCATGGGCGTTTCCTGCATAAAGCCGCGCGTGCCGTTGGCATCAACGCGGGTGCTCTCGTCCAAAAAGGGCGGCCCAATGGTCGGGTGCTGGACGATGTTATACACGCGGCCCAAATGACGGGTATTGGTAACGGCCTCGGCGACCGCAAAGATGGCCTGATCCTGATCCATGCGAATCGAACGCGAGACCTTGAGGCCGGCCAAGGGCAGCTCGGCCGACATTTGGGCCACGAGGTGACCGTCTTCTGTGCGTGCGTCCTCGTCCAAGTTCCACCATACGCGCGTGGCCTCGCCGTGCCAGCCCATGCCGTGGGCCTGCTCGGCTTCGGTGGCCGGCCCCCAGCGGTCGAGGCAGAGGAAGTGCCCCATGGAGCGAGGCTCTATAGGCGGCGCTTGGTCGGGGGTATCGCCGAAGGACCACGAGTCCCATTGCAGGGGGTTGAGCGGATTGCTTTTGAGGTGGAAGTCGGAAATGGAGCCGCCGCCTAAATCGACGACGAGCATGGCTGCTTGGCCGTCGAGTACGAGGCGGGGGCGGTCTTCGGCCATGCTATGCGAAGCCGTCCAGAGGAAAGCGACGAGGAAGAGGGACCATTTCATTATGGGTGCTCCTTCTATTGGTAAAGGATGTCAAAAGAGACCTAACAACGTACTAGAAATTGACAGCAGGCAAAAGACGGCGGATGTTGTTTCTGCTATGAGAATTCTTCTGGTTGCTACCCTTTCTATGCTCGTCCTAAGTGGCTGCCAAGAACCGGCTAGCCGCTCTGAGGCGTTTCTCCAGTCGTACTACCGGGGCTTGGACTTGTTGGAGCGCTATCGGCTCAGGGCGGCCGAACGCGCCTTTGCGTATTGCGTCCGGCTGGAACCTGCCGCGGCCGAGGGCTACTGGCAGCTAGGGAGGGTGCGGCTCGTGCAGGGGCGGATAGAAGAAGGCGTGGAGTTGCTGGAACAGGCGGCGGCACTAGCCCCTGAATTGACGGCGGCGCGGTCTTTGGTGTTGGAGACGTTTTTGGGGCGGGGGAAAGAGGCGCTGGAAGAGGGACGGTTCACTGAGGCGGAAAAGTATTTGCAGCGGGCGTTGGCCGCCGATCCGCAGGGATATGAGTCGCTCTACTGGGCGGCGATTGCTGCGCTGTGGCAGGAGGACTACGCCCGCGCTGATTCGATCTTGCAGCAGGCCGTGGCATTGCATCCCGAGCCGCTGGAGTTGCGCTGGCACCGGAAGTGGTTGCAAGAGGCATTGGGGCGGCCGGCGACCGAGGCGTTTGCCGACGCCGTGCCGCAGGGAACCATCAGCGGGCGGTTTAGCGAGATCAGTGTCGAGATGGGAGTCGATAAATTCGACGGTGGTCGCGCCAGCGCCTGGGCCGACTACGACGAGGACGGGGACCTCGACTTGGTCGTCATCGGCCATCCAGCGCTGGCGTACTTCCGCAACGATGGCGCGCGCTTTGCCGAGCGGACGCAGGCCGTTGGGCTGGTGCTACCAGCGGGCGGGATCGGAGTGCAGACGGCTGACTACGACAACGACGGGGACGCCGATGTGTACGTGACGCGCGACGGGTGGTTTGGCGGCGGCGTGAATGTGCTCTTCCAAAATGACGGTCGGGGCGTCTTTGCCGATGTGACGGAAGCGTCGGGTGCGGGCGATCCGGGGTCGAGCTTTTGCGCCGCGTGGAGCGATTTCGACCGCGACGGCAATCTCGACATCTACGTGGCCAACGGCACGGGTGCGACTGGGGACTCGACCAATGTGCTCTATCGCAACCAAGGCGACGGCACCTTTGCCGATGTGGCGGAAGCCGCTGGGGTGGCGCACAAGGGGCAGACGTTGAGCACGGCGTGGGGCGACTTTGACGGCGATAGTTGGCCAGATCTGTACGCGTGCAATTTTACCGAGCCGAATGTACTTTTTCGCAATCAGGGCGACGGCACCTTTGTCGATCAGACGAAAAAAGCCGGCGTAGGTGCTGAGTACATCGACGGCTTTATAACGTTCGTCCTCGACTACGACAACGACGGTGCGCTGGACATCTTCGTGGGCAACTGGAGCCAGTACCCGGTGGTGTTGGCCGATCGGGTCGCTGGAAAATCGACGAGCAAACGCGACCGGCCGGTGCTTTTTCGTAACAAGGGTGACGGTACTTTTGCCGATGTGACGGAAACTGCCGGGCTGGGGAGAGCGCTAGGCACGATGAGCGGCGTTCCCGGCGATGTGGATAACGATGGCTGGGTGGACATCTACCTCGGCAATGGCGGGCCACAGATGGGTCGGCGCGAGCCGGATGTGCTTTTCCGCAATCGGGGCGACGGCACCTTTGTCGATGCGACGGTCGCCGCCGGGCTGGGGCACTTGGGCAAATCGCACGGCGTGACCTTTGCCGACTACGACCGCGATGGCGATCTCGACCTCTACGCACCAGTGGGCGGTGCCCAGCCGGGCGACCAGTGGCCCAACGCGTTCTACCGCAGCGAGGGCTTTGGCAATCGCTACTTGGTGCTGGAGTTGGAAGGGGTCGAGAGCAATCGCGACGGGATTGGTGCCAAAGTGCGGGTGCAGGCCGGCGATTTGGTGCAGTACCAGGAAGTGGCGTCTGGATACAGCTTTGGCAACAGCAACAGCTTGGAGTTGGAATTTGGTTTGGGGCAACGGGTGCAGGCCGACCGCATCGAGGTGGCGTGGCCCAGTGGGCTGGTCGATGTATATCGGGATATTGAGGCCGATCAGCACTTGTTGCTCAGGGAAGGGGAGACGCGGTGAAGGGGCTGACTGCAATCGCGCTGTTGTTGGCTGGGTGCGCCGAGCCGGATGCGCCGACCGCGTACCGCCAAGCGCAGGAACTGATCGGCGACCGGCCGCTGCGGAGCTTGAGCCAAGCCGAGTTAGCGCAGGCCGAACGCCTAGCAGCGCAGGCGCGGGCACTCGACCCCGAACTGCACGAGGCGACCTTTACCTTGGCTGCGCTCTACGTGGCGCGCGGTGCGTACGAAGACGCGACGGCACTCTACCGCATCTTGGTGGAGGCGCACCCCGACGACGGGCGGGCCTATGCCGAATTGGGGCTTAGCCTAGCCGCCCAAGGACGCTATAGCGGGGCACTGCGCGCTTATCAGGATGCCGTGCGCCGGGACGAGAAATCGGCGCTGATTTACGCGCGGCTGGGTCACGCCTATCAGGCGCTCGGCCACTTGCAAGAAAATCTCCACGCGGCGCAAGCGGCCTATCGCGCATCCCTACAGCTTGCGCCCGAGCAGGCCGAGGTGCGCTACCAGCTAGCGCGGGTAGCGGCGCGATTGGGTCAGGATGAGGAAGCACGTTCACTGATGCAGCAGGCACTGGATGCCGCGCCCAACGACACGGGGATCCGGGCCGACCTCGCCGCGCTCTACAGAGAGGCGGGGCAACGGGAACTGGCCCGCGCCGCACTGGTCGAGGGTTTAGCTGACCGCGATGGGGGTGGCGAGGAAGCCGTTTTGCACTACGAACTGGGGCGGTTGCTGTGGGAAGAAGGAGATAGCGCAGGGCCCCTAGCGCAGTTTGAACGGGCGCGGGTCACCGACCCCGACCTGTACCCCGTTTATCGCTATCTCGGCTTGATCCACAGCGCGGAGGGGCGGCTGGACTCGGCACTCGCCGCATTTGTCGAGTTTGCTAACCGGCAGCCCGGCAATGCCGCCGCCCGATTAAGCATAGGCATCGTCCACAGCCGCATGGGTGCGCTCGATGAGGCGGAAGAGGCGTTCAAAGCGGCGGTTGCGTTGGGCGGTGCGGAAGGAGACGCGGCTTTAAAATTAGGTGGGCTATATGTGCATCAGCGGCGGTTGCGCTCGGCCGTGCAGGTGTTCAAAGAAGGCACGGCCGCGCATCCGCATCACGCCGAGCTTTTCGCGTCCTTGGGCGACGTCTATCGGCAGTTGGGCTTGCTCGCCGCGGCTGTGCAGGCCGGCGAGGAGGCCGTCCGGCTCGAACCCGAGCGGGCGCTGTGGCGCTTCCACCTCGCCTCGACCTACGAGCGATTAGACCCCGGCCAAGCGCGGGCCGAGTGGCGCGCGTACGCATCTTTGGCAGAAGACGACGCGAGCGAGGCGCAGCGGCTGGCCCACGCGCTTTCGCGTTTGCAAACCTTGCAACAGGAGGAATGATGATCGACTTAGTGGCTTTTGACCTCGACGGCACCGTGCTCGACTCAGAAGGGCGGCTGGCGGCTTCGGCTGTGAAGGCCATCGAGGAACTGATTGCGCGCGGCATCCCCACAGCCAGCATTAGTGGGCGCAGCATCCGCCGTGGCCAATACCCTTTTACGGCCTACCCAGCACTGGCGCGGGCGCTCTACATCGGTGGCTACAATGGCTCGGTGGTTCTCGGCCCAGGCGAGGGGACGGAGCGAGAAGTTCTGCACGAGGAGCGGTTGGACGAGGCATCCTTTGCCCAGATAGTCGAATACGGGCGCACAGAGGGACTGAACCTGATCTACTGTCTGTTGGAGCGTACGGCTGCTGGAATCGCCGAGGAGTACCGGTTCGTCCGGCCCATGGATTACCTCGAATCGTTCGAAGAACCGGGCATGGTGCTCGACGGCGATCTGTACGCACGTTGCCAGAGCGGTGAACTGAGCACACCACCCAAGGTCATGCTGGAAGTAGAACCGGAGCGGCGAGCACAGCACATCGCCGACATCGAGGCGCTGTGCGGAGATCAGATCTATGCGGCTTGGGCGCATCCTGGCATGGTGGAATTTATGCGCCGGGGAGTGAATAAAGGCGTGGCTCTACAGACGCTAACCGAGCGGGTAGGTGGGTATGCGGAGCGCGTCTTGGCGATAGGGGATGGGAACAACGACTTGCCCATGTTGCGAGCGGCGGGAATCGGGGTGTTGCTGGGGAATGCAACGGACGAGGTAAAGGCGGCTGTGGCCGGGGATGGGGTGCGGATCGGACCGAGTTTTGCCGAGGATGGATTTGCCAAAGTGGTGCGGGAATACGCGCTGGATGGACAGGAGCAGAAATGATGCAGGTGTTTTGCGGAATCGCGCTGTGTGTTGCCGTTGTGGCTTCGGCTTGGGCCCAGGAGGGGCTAGCGGCTGCCGACTCCCTCAAGGGCGGGGAGATGGTAAAGATCGAGGGGGAAAAGCACAGGTTTTATATAGATAAGTACGAGGTGACTAACGAGGAGTACGCCGCGTTTCTGACCGAGAAGGGAAACGCCAAGGTGGAAGGCATGTACTGGGTGGAGTTGGGGAGTCGATATACGGCGCTGGTGGAAGAGGATAACGTGTACAAGGTCAAAGAAGGGTTTGCGCGGCATCCGGTCATCGAGGTGTCGTGGTATGGGGCGATGGCCTATTGCCAATGGGCGGGCAAGCGTCTGCCGACGCAGGAGGAATGGCAATTTGCCTGTGAGGGAACGGAAGGGCTAAAGTACCCGTGGGGGGGAGATTTTGAGGAGGGACGCGCCAATATCTTTGGGGACAAGGACGGGTACGGGCGAACCGCGCCGGTGGGGTCCTTTCCGCGTGGAGCTAGCCCCTTTGGACTCTTGGATATGGGCGGCAATGTGTGGGAGTGGACGCAAGGAGGCGAGAAAATGCAGTTCCTGCGCGGAGGATCGTGGGTCAACGGCCCGACCTTGACCCAGTGCAACAAGCGGACCAACACCAAAGACTCACATTCGTACATCAAGGGCAACACCATAGGCTTCCGCTGCGCCCGCTAAATGCCCGCGCTAGTTTTTGTCCTCTTGTTCGTCGCCAGCGTCCAGGCCGATCCCTTCTTTGTGGATGCGACGCGGGAAGCTGGTTTAGAGCAGCCCACCGTAAATGGCGGCCCGGACAAGCGCTTCATCCTCGAATCTACCGGCAGCGGCGCGGCGTTTTTCGACTACGATGGCGACGGCGATCTCGATCTCTACGTGGTGGACGGTTCGACCTATGCCAACTATGGTGCGGGACCGGGCAATGTGCTCTATCGCAACGACGGCGATGGGACTTTCACCACGGTTATAGCTGGCGTCGAGGATCGCGGTTGGGGCATGGGAGTGGCTGTGGGGGATTACGACGGCGACGGGCAGCGCGATTTGTATGTGACCAACTACGGTGCCAATGTGCTCTATTGCAATCGCGGGGATGGCACCTTTGCCTCGGTCACAGCGCAGGCTGGGGTTGCCGGCGACGACTTCAGCGCGAGCGCGGCGTTTTTCGATTACGATGGCGACGGCGACCTCGACCTCTACGTTGCCAACTACGTGGTCTTCGATATTGAGCCAGTGCTACAAGATCCGGACTTGGATGATCCATGCGTTTATTTAGGCGGGCTGCGGGTCTTTTGCGGCCCGCAGGGCATGGAAGGCGGGCGGGATTGGCTTTACCGCAACGACGGCGGGACCTTTGCCGACGTCACAGTCGCGTCCGGCGTGGCCACGGCCAATTTCCACTATGGCTTGGGCGTAGTGCCCGCAGACTTTGATCTCGACGGCGACTTGGACTTGTTCGTGGCCAACGATGAGACGCCCAATGTGCTGTTTCGCAACGAGGGCGGTCGCTTGGCAGACATCGGCTTAGAAGCTGGCGTGGCGTACAACGGCGACGGCGAACTTGAGGCGAGCATGGGCGTGGATGCGGGCGATTGCGACGGCGACGGCGACTTAGACCTCTACGTGACCAACTTCTACGGCGAGACCAACACGCTGTATTTGAACTCGGGCGGCGGGACCTTTATTGACGCCACGAGCGAGCGCGGCTTGGCCGCTCCGACTGTGGGTTATCTCGGCTGGGGTACGCGCTTTTTCGACTTTGATTTCGACGGCGACTTGGACCTGTTCGTAGCCAACGGTCATGTCTATCCCCAAGTAGATGACGCCAGCGCCGGAGGCACGTACGCCCAGCGCAACCAGCTTTTCGCCAACGAGGGATCGGGCGCGTTCGTTGCGGTGGAAGGGGGCGGTCCTGGGCTACAGGTGCAAAAGTCGAGCCGCGCAACTATCAGCGGCGATTACGATCAAGACGGCGATGTCGATCTGTTCACGACCAATATCGACGACAGCCCGACGCTCCTGCGCAATGAGACGCGCATCGGTCGCTATCTCGTGGTGCAAACCGATCCAGAAGTCGTCGGCACTTGGGTGTGGCTGATGGCGGGCGGGCGGACGCAGGTGCGGTCGGTTGGCGGGGCGGCGAGCTATTTGGGCCACAGCGACGTGCGCCTTCACTTTGGCTTGGGCCGGGCCGAGCGCGTGGAGCGCTTGGAAGTGCGGTGGCCCGATGGAGCGGTGACGCGGCTGGAGGATTTGCCGGTGGATGAGGTGGTGGTGGTAAAGGGCGGGGGCAATTGACGAGGCGATCTTTATTCCCTAGCTTTAACGCCTTTGCCAATTCACCTGTATATAACTCATGTCTTGGAATTTTGTCGTCAAAAGGGTTGCCCTTTTCCTGATTGTGGTGTGGGCAGCAGCGAGCGTGAACTTCTTCGTGCCACGGCTAGGTACGGGCCGCGATCCCATCCGCGAGAAGCTCGGCCAGCTAGCCGCTAGCGGAGGTTTGCGCCAAGACGGCATTGAGGCCATGGTAAAGGCCTACCAAGCCAAGTTCGGCCTCGACAAACCGCTCCACGTCCAGTACTTCAACTTTCTCGGCGACACCTTTACGCTCGACTTGGGTTATTCGCTGGCCAACTATCCGGCCCGCGTTGGGCAGATCATCGGCAACGCCATCCCTTGGACCATTGGGCTGATGATCATTTCGGTGCTGATCGGGTTTGCCTTGGGCACGCTCCTAGGGGCACTGGCGGCTTGGCCGACGGCACCGCGCTTTATGCGCAACTTGGCGGTGCCACTGATGACCATGTCGGCGATTCCGCCCTATCTGCTGGGGCTGATCGTGCTCTATATACTAGGCCTCAAGCTGAACCTCTTTCCGCTTTCGGGCGGGTACTCGCCCGGTATGTTGGCGATCTTCAACCTCTCCTTTGCCCTCGACGTGTTACACCATTCGATTTTGCCGGCGCTGGCCATCGTCTTGCAGCAGGTCGGTTTCTGGGCACTGGGAATGCGGGGGATGATGGTCACGACCTCGGGCGAGGATTACATCACCCTCGCCGAGGCCAATGGCCTGCGCAACCGCACGATCTTTTTCCGCTTCGGCCTGCGCAACGCCATGCTACCGCAGCTCACGGCGCTTGGGCTGTCGCTGGCCAACGTGGTCGCCGGCCAGGTCATCGTCGAGGTGATCTTCGCCTATCCGGGAATCGGCACGGTGCTTTTTCAGGCCATCCAAGCCTCGGATTATACGGTTATCAACGGCGTGGTACTGATTCTCATCATGTCCATCGGTTTGGTGACCATGCTGATGGACTTCTTCTATCCGCTGCTCGATCCGCGGATTTCCCATAGCCGCCACCACTAGCCATGCATCGCTTAGACCAAATTCTCTACTACTTGCGCGAAAGCCCGATGCTTGCGGCCGGCCTGTGCATGATCCTATTGGTGGTGCTGTTTGGGGTCTTAGGGCCGATATTCGTCGATACCTCACAGGCTCAGCCGTTGGCCGCGACGCCGCGACAAGAGCCCTCGCTGGAGCATCCCTTTGGCACCGACGACTCCGGCCGCGACCTGCTCGCCGTAATGGTGGTGGGGGTGCCGTTGACCATGCGGATTGGTCTGTTGGCCGGTACGGTGGGGCTCGGGCTGGGCATTTTCCTCGGCTTTACGAGCGGCTATATGGGTGGCAAGATCGACACGGTCATCCGCGGCCTCGTGGATACACTGCTGACTGTGCCCGGTCTCGTGGTACTGGTCTCCATCGCCTCGACGATCCGCGAGGAAATCAGCGTCAACATCATGGCTTTGGTGGTAGCTTCGCTGGCGTGGATGTGGCCGACGCGGACGATCCGCTCGCAGGTTTTAACCATGCGCGAGCGGGCGTACGTGCAGATGGCCAAGCTCAACGGCATGAGCAACGGCGAGATCATCTGGAAGGAGCTTTTCCCCAATCTGCTGCCCTACCTCGCGGCCAATTTTACCAATGCCGTCAACTGGGCCATTCTCTCGTCGATCGGTCTAGAGGCGCTCGGCTTGGGGCCGCAAAACGATCCAACGGTCGGCATGACCATTTATTGGGCCATCACGTTCAGTGCGCTCATTCGCGGCATGTGGTGGTGGTGGGCGATACCAATCCTTTTTATCGGCGTGATCTTCGTCGGCTTGTTGATGACCGCGGCTGGCTTGGACGAGCTGGCCAACCCCAAACAGCGCAAGGCCGTATGAGCAAGGCCGACAAAGAGGTGCTGCTGGACATTCGCGGCTTGGAGGTCCATTTCGAGACCCGACGCGGCATCGCCCGCGCTGTGAATAAGGTCGATCTGACCCTGTACAAAGGCGAGCGCTTTGGCCTCGTCGGCGAGTCTGGCAGCGGCAAGACCACGTTGATTTTGGCGCTGTTGCGGATGATCAAGACGCCGGGTCTCATCGCCGGTGGCAGCGCGACCTTAGACGACGGCACCGACCTGACCAAACTCGACCGCGAGCAAGTGCGGCAGGCCCGGCTCAAGCGGGTCGCCATGGTGCCACAGGGCGCGATGAACTCGCTCAATCCGGTGATGCGGATCGGGGATCAACTGATGCTGACGATGCGCGAGCACGCGGTCGAAGAGCAACCGCCGCCTAAGGCTGCGCAAATGGAGCACGCGATTGAACTGTTGGGCAGGGTCGGGCTGAAGCCGGAAGTGGCCCGTCTCTACCCCCACGAATTAAGCGGCGGCATGAAGCAGCGGGCCTGCATTGCCCAAGCCATCTCGCTCAATCCACAGCTCATCTTGGCCGACGAGCCGACCTCTGCGCTCGATGTGGTGGTGCAGCGGCAAATCATGCAGACCTTGCGGCAGCTACAGCACCAGCTCAACGCCACCGTGCTCTTGGTGGGCCACGACATGGGCCTGATGGCGCAGTTCGCCGAGCGTGTAGGTATCATGTACGGCGGCAAATTGGTCGAGGTGGGGCAGGTCGAGGAGATTTTTCACAATCCGCAACACCCTTATACCCAGCTTCTCATTTCTAGCATTCCCTCGTTTGAGACCAAGGGCGAGTTCAAGGGCATTCCTGGGGTCGGACTGTCGTTGTTGGAGCCGCCATCGGGTTGTCTCTTCCACCCGCGCTGTCCCCAAGCCATGCCCCAGTGTAGCGAGCGCGCACCCACCCTGCAAACGGTCGCCCCCGACCACTTAGCGTCGTGTCTGTTGCACGAGGAGGACGCAGATGCCCCCGCTTCTTGAGGCGCGCCACCTGCGCAAGGTCTTCCGCAGCGGCGGTCAGCGCTTCGGCCCGAGTACCGAGACCATAGCCGTCAGCGATTTTTCCCTGTCAATTGACGCGGATAGGCCCTCCTTTACCACGATTGCCGGCGAGTCGGGCAGTGGCAAGACCACGATCGCTCGCATGTTGCTCGGAGTGCTCAATCCCAGTTCGGGCGAGGTGTTCTACCAAGGCCGCGATGTCCACGACCTGCAAAAGGAAGAGCGGCAGCAATTCCGCAAGGACGTACAGGCGATTTTTCAAGATCCCTTTGAGGTGTACAATCCCTTCTACAAGATCGATCACATTCTGACGACGCCGGTGCGGAAGTTCGGGTTGGCCGACTCCAAAGCCGATGCGTACGACAAGATACGCGAGGCCCTGCGCGCGGTCGGGCTGCGGCCCGAGGAAACGCTGGGTCGCTATCCCCACCAGCTTTCGGGCGGTCAGCGCCAGCGCATCACCATCGCGCGTGCGCTGTTGCTCAAGCCCAAACTGATCATCGCCGACGAACCAGTGTCCATGGTGGACGCCTCGCTCCGCGCGACCATTCTCTCCACCCTGCACGCGCTGTATCGCGACTTCGGCATTTCCTTCATCTACATCACCCACGACCTGACGACCGCGTACCAAGTCAGCGAGAATATCGTCGTCCTGTTCCACGGGGCCGTGGCTGAGGCCGGCCACACCGAGAAGGTGATCAAGGACCCGCAGCACCCCTATACGCGCGAGCTTATTCACTCGATTCCCGTGCCCGAGCCGGGGCGCGAGTGGATCAACGAAGCGGTAGAAGAAAAAGAAGTGGTCGATATAGAGGTTCTAGAGGCCGAAGAGGCGGCGGCTGGCTGTCGCTACGTGCTGCGCTGTCCTCAAGCCATGGCCCAGTGTGCGACCGCGCCGCCGTTTTACCGGCCAGAGGCCGAGCGGGCGGTGGCTTGTTTTCTGCACGCCGAGTCGCCGGTGTTGGAAAGTGGCGATCTAAACGAAGTGTTTTCGGCATCAGCCGACGCGCAAAAATAATTTTCCGGAGAAATGTCATGCAGGGCCTGTTGTTGTGCTTAGTGGGCGTACTATTGGTCGGCTGTGGAGATGGAGGGCACAAGAATGTGCCACGGAGCCGGACCTTGGTCATGGATTGTTCGAGCTTGCAGGACTGTAGCGGGCAGATCAAGGATTACAATTCGTTTAACCCGTTTTTGCTGACTGGCGTCTCCAAGACGGGTTGGAATTTTCAGTACGAGCCGCTGTACTTCTACAACGCCTACAGCCAGCAAGCCGACAACATCATCCCCTGGATCGCCACCGGGCACGAGTACAACGACGACTATACCGAGGTTACCATCCACATCCGCAAGGGGGTCGAGTGGAGCGATGGGCAGCCGTGGACGGCGCACGACTTGGTCTTTACGGTCAACATGCTCAAGGACAACGCGCCGCATTTGTCTTTTTCCACGGATATGCAAGTTTGGGTAAAGAGTGCCGTGGCCACCGACGCCCACACGGCCAAAATCGCGCTTACCAAACCCAATCCGCGCTTTGTCTTCAGCTACTTCACCAACAACTTCGACAACGGCATCCCCATTGTACCCAAGCACATTTGGGAGGGGCAAGACCCGCAGACGTTCAACAACTTCGACCAAGAGAAGGGCTGGCCGGTAGCCAGCGGCCCGTACGAGATCTTCATTTCCGTGCCCGAGCAGCGGGTGTGGGATTTGCGTCCGGGTTGGTGGGCGCAGAAGACGGGCTTTCACCAGCCCCCGGCGGTGGAGCGCATCATCTACCTGACCCACATGGAGGAGACCAAGCGGGTGCAGAACTTGATCTCCAACGCCATGGACACCTGCCTCGACATCCGGCCGCCGAATATACAATCGATCCTCGACGCCAATCCCAATGTCTCTACTTGGACCGGGCGCGAGTTGCCGCTCGGGTATCTCGACTGGTGGCCGGTGTGTTTGGGGTTCAACAATTTGGAGCCGCCGTTTGACGACCCAGAGATCCGCCGCGCTATCAACTACGCCATTGACCGCGACCAATTGGTGGCCATTGGTTGGCAGGGAGCGGGGACCAAATCGCATTTGCCGCTGCCGGACTTCCCACCCATCCGCCAATACACGGATACGATTCAAGACTTGGTGGAAAAGTACGAGATCGGCGTCCACGACCCGGCTAAGTCCGCGGCGATTATGGAGCGCAAAGGGTGGAGCAAGGACGCCGAGGGTTTCTGGACCAAAGAGGGCGAGCGGCTCAAGATCGTCATCGACATTTTCGATATTTTTACGGACTTAGCACCGGTCTTGGTGGCGCAGTTGGAGCGGGCGGGTTTTGATGCCGACTTCCGCATGACGCCCGATGCGTTTTCGCGCATGGCGCAGGGCACGGCGCGGGCGTTCTTGATGGGCAATGGCGCGAGCGTGCGGGATCCGTACTTCACGTTGCGGCTCTACCACAGCCGCTTCGTCCAACCCACTGGTACGCACTCCGAGCGGTTCTGGCGCTGGTCGAACCCGGAGTTTGACGCGCTAGTTGATCAGATGGGGCAGACCGCGCCCGACGACCCGGCGCTGCAAACGCTCTTCCGCGAGGCCATGGAAATCTGGCTGGCCGAACTGCCCGCCATCCCCATCGTACAGTGGTATCACCGCATCCCGCACAACCAGACCTATTGGAAGAACTGGCCGTCGGAGGAAAACCCCTATATCAACAGCGCCTACTGGCACAACACTTGGCTTTTGGTGCTGCTTGGGCTGGAGCCTACCCAAGGATAGGGTGTGTGGGGTTTGTGTCTCTTTTCTCGTATATTCCCTTTGTCGTGGGCCTAGTTTGAAGGTCATGCAGAAGAGTTCCTTCCAATCACGATCAGTTTGAGGGAAAGAAACCATGCGACAGCGTCAGAGCTACAAAAACCCGTCTATAGAGACGGATGAGCGAGATCTTTTCGATATACGGCCAAGCGAAGAAAAGGATGGTTTAGAGGCGGCAGCGGCTCAAAAAGTTCTTGTCGAGGATCAAGAGCGAGAACGAATCGCAAATAGGCTGTGGACGGCCTTTGCAGCCGATCCTCTCGAGGACGGAATGTCCCATCCAGCCGAGGAGATCATTGGAGAAGCATTGCGATCTACGGAAGACAAACCCATCCTCGATTGGTTTCGGACTTTTTCCTTGGACGCTGAGCGACCGAATTTTGCGGCATCAGTTCTGCGTTGCTTGGGGCGTCAAACACCTCCGGGGACGGATTCATGGCGTACCGAACTCGTGAGAGACGGATTGGCTGTGGACGATGTAGAGATTAGAGATGCCGCGGTGCAAGCCGCAGAATCTTGGGGTGATCGAAGTTTGGCGGATGTTATGAAAGCACATCGCGAAGCCGAGCCGTGGCTTCGCGAGTACATAGAGAATGTTATAAGCGATTTGGGAGAATAGCCTGTGTTTCTGGCCCGTAAGATCTCGCTTGCGAAGTGGTCAAAAAAAAGCGAATTGGAAGTGGGCGAGATTCCGGCAGATGCCGTGACCGCGGACCTGCGAACGCAAGACAACAAGCTTTCATTCTGGAGATGCGGCGACGGGGAGGGGATAGAAGTCAACGAGGCCGTACTGGCACTAGCCGCCGCGGGCACTCGCGTCGATAAAATTGATGTTGTTTGGTTGGCCGCCGATGAGTTATGCTCCGACGGTCAAACTTTGCAAGATACCAAGGGAAGAACCCCTGTCCTTGAGTTGGCCGAATTACACGTTGATGTGTGCCGATTGGATTACATGCGCCTCGGAAAGGTCGCTCAACACATTTTTACCGCAATCCAAAAGGATCAGTACCTTCGGCTTGGGAAAGCGCGTGTCAAGCAACTCTTGGCGGAGGCGGTCAAACAAGAGCGTATTAACCCTAACGATCTCCAGAAGCGCGTTCGTGAGGAGCTTGGTCTGTGAGACGGAGAAGCCAAGTCAAGATAGAGGAAATAGCGGTAGTGGTTCAGTTTGAAATCTTATAGTCTTTGACGCAACGCACACAAATTATAAAATTAAATGCAGTAGCACTTCATAGCCCCGCTGGCTTCCTCACGGAGAAAGCGGGGCGCCTCCTTTGCCTTTTAGCGTTAGCCGACGCTAAAGGGCGCAATCACGGGAGACCAATTCCTATGGCTACTTCCAATATTACCATTTCTCCCCAGCTTCAACAAACTCCTCGCCCTGACATTGGCGATCTTGTCGTTTGCCGAATAATTTCGCCCAAGGAGCACAGTTATTGGGTTGTTAAAGAGGTGTCGATGGTTGACAGTGTCGGTACGATCACGCATGTGTGCGCGGTTGGTTCTCCCCATGTGCAAAGCAAGATGTCCGAATTCACCGAATATAAAACACCTCTCGATCAAGCGCTTATGAAGGGATTTGTCCACGCCCATCATGTTCAGCGCGACCACGCTGGAAGGATTGATAAGGTGTTACCTGCCAACTGTGACATAAACCAATTCTTCGATATTTTCGAGTGTCGATAGCCCGACAATGACTCCAGATGACTTCGACGAATACACTGATAGAGAAATCATCATAACGGTTAATAGCCTGTTGTAGGCGAATCGCCTCTTTACAGAAAGGAAGCACAATGATAAGCATCCTTATTGCACTTATGCTATTGCTATGTGTTCCGATGGAAAGTTGGACCAAGCACAAACCAATGGATAAACACTTAATTATTTATATTTTTCAGCAAATGTTTAAAGAAGTTGGCGGACCTGAAACAGTACATATCGTACTTAGCGCGATTCAAGAATCAAAAACAGACGACGATCTTGAAATAGTGCTAAAGGCCGCCAAAATAGACCCCAAAAAAGCAATGAGAGCATTTACAGGGTCATCCATTGTCCTTCAAATGGTCAATGGTGGAATACCAACAGACCAAGCAATAGCAATCACAAAACAAACTCTACCAGAGGAATTAGAAAAAGATTATTCTGCTGCTTCTGTACTTGTACTAGCCTTTAAAAACAAAGGGGAACCCATAGACTCAACTAGGTAGCCAAGACATTGCGACAGGCTGAACTATTACTACATACAGGACTCGATTCTAAAGTATCATTTAAAGAAAATGGCCTCGACTTAAATGTATTATTACATAAAGAGGACTAGCGAATATCCAATGGAAATATTTTTCAAACTGACACCACTACCAAATGGCCAATGGAGATTCATACTTACCGGAGCGTCTGGGATGCTATTGCGGACAGCCCCGAAGAAGCGGCTAACCTCAAGCTCCGTTCTCTGCTAATGGATGCCATAAAGGCGTACATTGACCAAGAGAAACTCACTCAGGAAGAGGCAGCCGAACAGCTTGGTGTGACGCAATCGCGTGCGAGTGAGCTCGTCAATGGCCGAATCAGCAAATTCACCATCGACAAGCTAGTGAACATGGCCGCACGAGTTGGGCTGACTACTCGGATTACTGTCAAGAGGGAAGAAGTCGTAGAGGTAGGATAAAAGGAGAACAACCATGCGCTATCGGCGATTTGGGCGCACGGAATTACAGGTGAGCGCGGTCAGCTTGGGCGGGGCCTACTTGGGGGGCAAAGAGGATCCAGAACGCGCCGAGGAAAACGCTCGGGCGATTGTGCGGCGCGCGCTGGATTTGGGCTGCAATTACATAGATACAGCTCCGCTCTACGGGCCGAGCGAAGAGCTACTGGGCAAGGCGCTGGCTGGGGAGCGCCGCCCCTTTTACTTGGCGACCAAGGTCGGGTTTAGACCGGAAGACTTTGACTACCGGCGCGATTCGGTCTTGCAGAGTTTGGAGCGCAGCTTGGCATTGCTGGGTCTAACTAAGCTCACGGTGGCGCAGATCCACGAGGTGAACATGGCGGGCTGGGAGCGGATCGTGGAGAAAGGCGGGACGTTAGAGGGCTTGCGCGCCGCGCAAAAACAGGGGCTGTGCGATTTTATCGGCGTGACGGGCCGGGCCATCCCCCTGTTGGCGCGGCTGGCGGCGACCGGTGAATTTGATACGGTGCTGTGCTACCACGACTACCATCCCTGTGTGCAGTTAGCGGCGGAGGAAGTCTTGCCAGCCGCCGCGCAAAGCGATATGGGCGTGGTACTGGCGACGGTGCTGGCTGGGGGTGTGTACGTCGCTGGCAAGGACCAGCGTGCGGCGGTGGAGCGTCGGTTTGAGGGTGAGGAAGAGCGGCAACGCGCTTGGGCGACGATTGCTCGGCTGGAGCAGGAGGAGTCCACGCTACCGCAGAGCGCGTTTCGCTGGGCCTTGGCCGATGAGCGGGTCTCGACCGTGTCCAGTGGCGCGGCAAGCGTGGCGGAGCTAGAGGAAGTGGTGCAGGCCGGGGATATGACGCCGCTGGAGCATTAGAACCATCTGGGATGAGGGAGATGCTTCGACTCCGCTCAGCATGACAGGAGGCATACCATCAACGCTGAGTATGCAGACGAATACTTCCAGACAGCTTCTTAAATCCAGCCGTGCTGGGTAGTTACGGGCGCGCCAGAAGTCTGGGTTTGCCAATGCGGGCGGCGGCCTATTTTGACCTCGCGGCGGGTGAGGGACGAGGCTTCGGCGGCGAAGAGGATTTCCATGATGTGCCGCCCGTATTGGCCGTGGGTCGGCGGCTCGATGTTGAGCGCGATGGCCTCGGCAAAGCTCTCCCACTCGTGGTACATCTCGGTCGGCGCATCCTCAAACGGAACATCTTCCCACGTATCGCCCTGGCCTACTTTGACGTATTTCTCGCCGTGCTGGCTGAAGCGCAGTGAGCCGTTGGCGCAGATCACTTGGCATTCAAAATTCGGCGCGCCATCCGTGTATCCAACTGCTACAGCCGTGCCCGCGAGACCGTTCTTGTAGCGAATAAAGGCCGTGGCGGAATCGTCGCTGGCTTGGTAGTGAGCGCGAGTGCCAATGGAAGCTGAGACCGACGCGGCTTGCGAAGCCATCACCCACGTGAGCCGATCGACGACGTGGACGCCGTTGGTCAACCACATGCCGCCGCCGTGGAAGCGGCTTCGGTACTGGGGACGCCGCCCGGCAAAATTCCAGTTTTTCGACATGTAGCTGACCGCCGTAATCACAGGGCCGAGCTGGCCGGAATCGAGGATTTCCTTGGCCTTGAGGCTGGTGCTGTAAAAGTGCTGCGACAGCCCGACCATCAGCTTGACATTGTTTTCGGCGGCCGCAGCGACCATGGCGTCGCATTGCTCTAGGCTGATGGCCATGGGCTTTTCGACGAGTACGTGCTTGCCGGCGCGGCAGGCGTCGATGGTGAGCTGGTGGTGCAACTGGTGGCCGAGCACGACGGCGACCGCATCGACGTCGGCATCTTCTAAGAGTTCGTGGTGCGTTGAATAGCCCTTGGGAATATGGTACTTGTCCATGTACTCGCGTCGCTTTTCTTCGAATAGATCGGCGACTGCGACGACTTCTACTTGGTCGAGATGGGCGATTGAATCACAGTGAGAGCGGGCAATGCCGCCGAGGCCAATGATGCCGACTTTGAGAGCTGCCATAGGGTATCCTTTGGTGTGAATGAAGGCGCGTTAAGTATAGACTGCGGCTTGGCCGGCGACAAATCGCCGCCCATTTGCGGCAAAATAAATTATGTCCTAAGATGCTCTGATGCCCGGTAATTTTACCTATCGCTCGTTCGCCGTGGGTGCATTGCTCTCGCTGGCGATCAACATGTTCTTCGCCTATGCTCGGCTGGCGATGGCCACCGCGGGCATGTCCTCCGATTACATCACTGCCGGCGCGGTATTCCTGTTCTTTCTGGTAGTGGCTTTTATCAATCCCGTGCTCAAGCTAATGCGCCGTACTTGGGGCTTTAATCGCTCTGAGCTGATCGTCATCTACGCGATGATGATCATTGGCTCGGCCATTCCTACGTGGGGCTTTACGGGCAACTTGATCGCTATGTTGCCCAATATCTACTACTACGCCACCCCCGAGAATAACTGGTCGGAGCTGTTGCATCCCTACGTCCGCGAGTGGATGGTGCCGCAGGACCCAGACGCGATCAAGTACTTCTTCGAGGGCTTGCCCAAGGGTCAGCCCATCCCCTGGGAACACTGGATGGTGCCGCTTGCGGCTTGGGTCTCGTTCATTCTGGCGATCTACCTGATGATGATCTGCATCGCGTCGATCGTCCGCCGCCAATGGGTTGACTACGACCGCTTGACCTTTCCGCTGTTGCAGCTACCCATCGACCTGACCGAAGAAGGCAAGAGCGGGTCCATCATCACTCCGCTGTTTAAAAGGCCGCTTTTGTGGATCGGGTTCGCGCTGCCCTTTTTGCTATACAGCACCAACGCCTTAAACCACTATTTCCCCTTTATCCCCGAAGTGCAGTTGCGCAATAACATCTCGCTGTTTAACCACGCGCTGACGCTGACGACCAACGTGAACTTTGTCGCGCTGGGGCTGGCGTACTTTTTGAGCTTAGACGTGGGGTTGAGCATCTGGCTCTTCCACTTGTTGACCAAAGCGCAGATCACCACCGAGAACGTCCTCGGCTATTCGCTGCCCGGCCGCCGCGACCTGTTTATGGAAGGCTCGATGTCGGTGTCCTACGAGGGTATGGGGGCCATGCTAGTACTGGTGCTCTACGGGCTGTGGAACAGTCGCGGCTATCTGCGGCAGGTCTGGCGCAAGGCTCTGTACAACGAGGGAGGATTGGATGATTCGCAGGAGATTCTCTCGTATCGGGCGGCGCTCATCGTCTTGGTCCTATCCAGTGCGTACGCTACGGGCTGGCTGATCCTATCAGGTGTGCCTTGGTGGGTCGCGCTGTTTTTTCTTTTCGTCGCCTTCTGCATTTTTTACGGGTTGACGCGGATCGTCGCCGAGGGCGGGTTGGGGTTTGCGCGGGCGCAGATGACGGCGCAGCCGTTTGTAATCGACGCAGTGGGCACAGAGGCGATAGGTCCATCGGGGCTGGTGAGCTTGGGGATGACCTTTAGCTGGGCGGGCGATTTGCGCACCATGGTGATGGCCTCGGCGATCAATGGACTCAAGCTGGCCGATATTGGCCAAGTGCGGGGACGGCCGCTGTTTTGGGCACTGATGCTCTCGATTGTGGTTGGCTTGGTTGGTTCGATATGGATGGTGGTGTGGATGGGGTACCAGTATGGAGGCATCAATTTGGACTGGTGGTTCTACAATCGCTTCGGCGAGATCGTCCACGGTGACTCGGCCTATAAGATCGCCAACCCGAAGCATCCCTTAAACGACTTTGGCGAGATCGGGCCGCGCTTCATGTTCGCGGGAATCGGTGCGGCGATCATGGGGTTGTTGATGTACGCTCGGCATCATTTTATGTGGTGGCCGGTACATTACCTCGGCTTCCCCATCGGCGCGACCCTGACGATCATCTGGACGTGGTTCAGCATTTTTATCGGCTGGGTCTTGAAGGCGCTGGTGCTCAAATACGGCGGCGTGACGCTTTATAGACAGCTACGGCCTTTGTTTTTGGGGTTTATTTTGGGGCACATTTTTGTCTCGGGATTCTGGGTACTCTTCGACTATATCACTGGGGAGACCGGCAATCGGATCCCGATTTTTTGAGGGGGAAAAACTAATGCGAGCAGGAGATAAAGAAAAAATTGGACCGCACGGCTTGGAGGTAACGCGCTTGGGGCTGGGTGGCACGACTTTTGGCAACATGTACTCGGTGCTAAGCGAGCAGGAGGGGCTGGACGTGTTAGACGCGGCCTTTGCGGCTGGGGTGCGCTACTTTGATACTGCGCCGCTGTATGGCTACGGCCTGAGCGAGACGCGCTTGGGGCCGGGGCTGGCGCGCTACAATCGCGACGAGATCGTCCTTTCCTCGAAAGTGGGCTATACGCTGGTGGAGCGGAAACCCGGAGACGACTACGTCGATCTGTTCGTCGATGCGCCCGAAATGACCAGCTATTTCGATTTCTCGCGCGACGCGGTGTTGCGCTCGATTGAGGGGAGTTTGGAGCGGCTCAAAATGGACCGCCTCGATATAGTGCTGATCCACGACCCGGACGAGGCGAGGAGCATTGAGCCGGATTGGACGCCGGGCGAGCGGGGGTACTTCGATCAAGTGATGGCCGAAACGTATCCCGCGCTCGACGAGCTGCGTCAGCAAAAGGTGATCAAGGCGCTTGGCTTGGGTATGAACCAATGGCAGATGCTAGCTGACTTCGCTCGCGCTGGGGACTTCGACGCCTTTTTGCTGGCTGGTCGCTATACACTGCTGGAGCAGGAATCGCTGCGCGAGTTGTTGCCGCTGTGCTCGGAGAAAGGGGTGCGGATCGTCATTGGCGGGCCGTACAACTCGGGGATTTTGGCTACCGGAGCGGTCGAAGGTGCGTATTACAACTACGCGCCGGCAGCGGAAGATGTGTTGGAGAAGGTGCGCCGCATTGAGGCAGTTTGCGCGCGGCACGAGGTGCCCTTGTCAGCCGCATCGCTGCAATTTCCCTTTGGGCATCCGGCGGTGGCGACGGTTATTCCCGGAGCGCGGACCGTCGCAGAAGTTGCCGCCAATGTGGATTGCCTAGAACGCGCAATCCCCGCCGACTATTGGGCCGAGCTCAAGCAGGAAGGGCTGATCGACGCGGAGGCTCCGACGCCTTAGATCCGCAGATAGACGCAGATAGACGCAGAAATAAGACGATCTGCCTCTCGAATCGTTCAATCATTTAGGATTGCTGTAGGGGCGCTGCAAACTATCCCCTTTTGGCTCAATCTACATTCACGACGAGGAGTAACCACAATGTCCAATTGGCCGATGCTCAAGCACTACGATCGGGATCATCTCGCCAGCATTGCCATGCCCATTGGCGGCATTGGCACAGGCACAGTTTCACTGGGCGGACGCGGGGATTTGCGCGACTGGGAACTGATGAACCGCCCGGCCAAGGGATTTGTCCCAAGGGGCGAGGAGGGGCGAGGAGTTGGGCCATTTTTTGCCCTGTACGCCAAACCCGCTGGCGGTCCGTCCGTCGCTCGGGCGCTCGAAGGGCCGGTGGATGTATCCGAATACCAAGGCGCGAGCGGCAGTGTGGCGGTCAATCACGGCTTGCCGCGCTTTGCACAATGTGCGTTTGCCGCGGCCTATCCACTTGCCCAGGTCCAGCTGTCCGATCCACAAGTTCCGGTCGCGGTTTGTCTCGAAGCGTTCAACCCGCTTATTCCCGCCAACGCTGATGACAGCGGCATCCCCATCGCAGTGCTGCGCTATACGCTGACTAATCGGACCAACAAGCGCGTCACGGCTGCAGTGTGTGGCTCGCTACCCAATTTCATTGGCAATGATGGCGTGGAGGAGTTGGCCCAGGCCAACCGCAATCGCTTTCGCCGGGCAACGCACTGTCAGGGCATTTTCATGGATAGCAAAGGGGTTGATCCCGCTGCCATCAGTTATGGCACTATGGCCCTGACCACCACGGCCAAAACCGGTATTACCTATCGCACGGCGTGGAAAAAAGCCGGGTGGGGCACGTCGCTGCTCGACTTTTGGGACGACTTTGCCGCCGATGGCCGGGTGGAAAAGCGCCCCAGCGAAGGGGTTGACATGCCGAGTGCCTCGCTCGTGGTGCGCACCAACATTTTGCCCAAGCAACACAAGACCGTCACCTTCTTGCTGACGTGGCATTTTCCCAATCGGCACACGTGGTCGCCGGGCGACGACCCCTACCTTGGCAACTACTATGCGACGCACTATGGCGATGCGTGGGACGTGGCCGGCAAAACCGCGCCGAAGCTCAAAAAGCTCGAACAACAGACCGTGCGCTTTGTCCAAGCCTTCGCGGCCAGCGACCTGCCCGAGGTAGTCAAGGAAGCCGCCCTTTTCAATCTCAGCACCCTGCGGACGCAAACGTGCTTCCGCACCCCCGATGGACGTTTATTTGGCTGGGAGGGATACAACGATCACAGCGGCTGCTGCATGGGCTCCTGTACGCATGTGTGGAATTACGAACAAAGTACGGCATTTCTCTTTGGCGATCTGGCCCGCACGATGCGCGACACCGAATTCAATCACGCCACCGACGACCAAGGCATGATGAACTTTCGCGTCCACCTGCCCCTCAGTCGCGCCCGTGAATTTGGCAAAGCCGCGGCCGACGGTCAGATGGGCTGCATTATGAAAGCCTATCGCGACTGGCAGCTTTGCGGCGACGATGCCTTTCTGCAATCGATTTGGCCAAAGGTCAAAAAGGCCCTTGAATTTTGCTGGATCGAAGGGGGATGGGACGGCGATGGCGACGGCGTTATGGAGGGCTGTCAGCACAATACCATGGATGTCGAATACTACGGCCCTAATCCACAAATGGGGATATGGTATCTGGGTGCTCTGCGCGCCGGCGAGGAAATGGCGACCCATCTGGGCGAAGCCGACTTTGCCCAAACCTGCCGGCGGCTCTACGAGAGTGGCCGCGCCTACATCGACGAGCAATTGTTCAATGGCGAATACTACGAGCATCGCATTGAGCCGCCCAAAAAAGTGGCCGCATCCCTGCGGCTGAGTATGGGCGCGGCCGAACTCTCCGATCCCGATTACCAACTCGGCAGTGGTTGTCTGGTAGATCAGCTCGTTGGTCAGTTTTTCGCCCACGTCTGCGGCTTGGGCTATCTGACCAAACGCGCCCACGTGCGCCAAACTCTCAGGAGCATCCGCAAGTACAATCACCGCAAGAAGCTGACGGATCACTTCAACTGCATGCGCTCTTATGCCTTGGGCGACGAGTCGGCCTTGCTCATGGCGAGCTATCCCCGCGAGCGGCCCGACAACCCGTTTCCCTATTTCACGGAAGTGATGACCGGATTTGAATACACCGCGGCCATTGGCATGCTCTACGAGGGGCAGCGCAAAAACGGTCTGCAAACCATGCGCGACATTCGCAATCGCTACGATGGGGCGAAACGCAGTCCCTTTGACGAAGCCGAATGCGGCCATCACTACGCCCGCGCCATGGTGGCTTGGGCCGGGGTGCTGGCGCTGACGGGATTTAATTACTCGGGGGTTACAAAGTCCATCGCCTTTGCCGCAGAGCCCGGGACCTTTTTCTGGTCAAATGGCGCTGCTTGGGGCACGGTGCGCATTGCCCAGCGCCCGTCGGGCTATCGCATTGCCTTGGACGTTTTGTATGGGCAGATCAAGATTAAGCACTTTCGGCTGACCGGCGCGGGCGAACATACTTTTGGCCGGGAGCTCGTGCTGCGCGAGAATAGCCAACGGACCTTTGTCGTGGGATGAAAGGAGCATACAATGACGCGCTATACCCGCATTGGCCTGACTGGGGCTAACGGTACCATCGGCCGCGTGCTGCTAGCCGGCTTGGGAGCCGAATACGAATTCAAGGCGTTCACGCGCCGCCCGGTCGATTTTCCCGCCACTATCGTCAATTTTGACCGCGCCGCAGAGGTCGAAGGGGCGTTTGAGGGCTTGGAGGCCGTGATTCATCTAGCGGCTGATCCTAGCCCAAGCGCCCCTTGGGAGAGCGTGCGGGATCACAACCTCGAGGGCATGTACCAAGTGCTGGAAGAGTGCCGCCGATCCGGGGTCCGACGCTTGGTCTTTGCCTCGACCAATCACACTCAGCACGGCAATACTATTTTGACCACTCCTGAGACCTTGGATCCGTCCAAGCGCACCCGCATGCGTTTAGACGAGCCGCCTAATCCAGACTCCATGTACGCGGTTTCCAAGCTCTTCGGCGAAAACATGGGCAAGCTGTACAGTCAGCGCTACGGCCTCGAATTCGTCGGTCTGCGCATCGGCTGGATCATTGCCGAGGACGATCCGACCACCAGGCGCGGCACCTCTGCCGAGGACTATATGCGGGCCATGTTCCTCAGCCACCGCGATTGTATTGAAGCCCATCGTCGGGCTTTGGAAGTTGACGCCCAATACTTGCTGGCCTATGTGGTCAGCGGCAATGGACGGCGCGTCTTTGACTTGGAGGCGACCAAGAAGGACTTAGGGTATGTGCCGCAAGACGACGCCGAGGATTACTTTCGCCGCGTGGAAAGTTAGAACCCCTCTCGCCGCCGAGGCTCCGACGCCTTGAGCAATAGCCTTCTTGGGCGTACTTTGTAAGCCGATACTACAATTTTGTCCTTTAAGTTTGCTGGATAACCTTCTAGCCAAACTCGAGGACTTTATCAGAGAGGAGTAGAATGACTCTTTACCCCCGCACCGCAAACGTATGCCTAGAATTTCTGCACCAGCAATTCACCCGGCACGCAACCCCCTTGCTCATCGTTGCCCTCAGTATCCTGCTGCCGCAGATGGCATCGGCAGGCGCTTGGACCCTTGGAAAGGGCCGCGTATGGAGCATGGTCACTCACATGTCGCAATCGACCGATCAGCACTATGATGCGGATGGAAACGCGGTTGAAATTCCCGCCGACGCCCGCTACCAATCGCAGCAGGTCTATTTCAACGTGTACTACGGCCTGACGGACCAGATCGACCTCGGCCTACAGGTGCCCTATATCAGCAATAAGTTTGTCGATAAAGATGAGAGTAATGAGGTCGCGACTCCGCCGCCTGCTTTAGAAACGGAGTCGGGTATAGGCGATTTGCGCGGATTTGCCAAGATCAACCTCTTGCAGCAAGCGGGTCTTGTCGGCACCCTAAAGCTTGGTTTCAAACTCCCCGTCGGCGACTATCGGCCCGTGCCCGAGGCCCTTTCCATAACTGGAGGCCAATGGGATTTTGACGTTGTGGCGCAACTCGGCCGGTCCTTTTGGCCCGTTCCGATGTACGCCAATGTCGATCTCGGGTATCGCCTGCGCGGAGAATACACGGATCCCGCCGCCGGTGAGGCCGATGTCATCGATCGCAGCTACACCCCCGGCGCAGAGCTCGTTTTTAACGCCGAGGCAGGCTATAGTCCCATGGACAAACTCCTCGTTGCCCTCAAATACGAAGGTGTCGTAGGAGCGGAGTACGACGCCATAAGCAACCCAGGCACCCCAGAAAGAATTAGCCAAAGCGTCACCTATTTGGTGCCGACGGTCTTGGTTGGCCTCCACCCCAACGTTAGTCTTGAAGCTTCGGCGCGTATGACGGTCAGCGGCAGTAGGTATTTCGCTGGTCCGACCTATGGAGTGGGACTTTCTTTTACGGGTAACCTGATCGAGCAGGTGGTTCGTCAGGGGACTCCTTAGTCCTCTTCGATAGAGGAGAACAAGCAGGGGAAGGGACTTTCGGGTTCCTTCCCCTGTTTTATTTTGTAGGATAATAAAGCTATCCACACGAGGAGAAATCGACATGAGTACGCCGGATATTACCTTGGCCTCGGGCCATGCCATTCCGCAATTGGGGCTGGGCACTTGGATGTTGCGCGGCCAGCAGTGCAAAGACGTGGTAAAAGAGGCCCTCGAACTGGGCTATACGCATCTGGATTCGGCCTGGATGTACGAGAATCAGGACGCCATTGGCCAAGTCCTCAAGGAGGTCGGGGCCGACCGCGAAAGCCTCTTCATCACCTCCAAGATTTGGCATTCGCACTTGGAGTACGAGGCGACCTTGGAGCAGATGGAGGAGATTCTGCGCGATCTGCAAACCGAGTACGTCGATCTCTTGCTCATTCACCATCCTGGTCAAGGCGTGCCGGTGGAGCGCACCTTGGCTGCGTTTGAAAAAATCTACGAGGCCGGTCAGGCCAAAAGCATTGGCATTAGCAATTTTAGCATTGAGCAGACTGATCGAGCTCGGGCCGCTACTGGCTTGCCGATCTGCACCAATCAGGTGGAATACCATCTGCGCCACAACCGCGAGAAGCTGCGGCGTCATTGTCACGCCCACAACGTGGTGCTGACGGCGCACCGCCCGCTGGCCCAGGGCGATCTAGCCCGAGACGAGGTCCTAAAACAGGTGGCCGCCGAACACGGAAAAACCCCAGCGCAGGTGGCCTTAAAGTGGCTTTTGCAAAAGGATATGATCGTCATCCCCAAGGCCAGTTCAACGGCCCATTTGCGCGACAATCTGGATTTGTTCGATTGGCAGTTAGGGGCCGAGGAGATGGCGCGTCTCGAAGGGGTGGAAGCCGACCCCGATTAAATCTTGCAGCGGTCGGTTCAGTAGTAGTAGAACGCATAGACCAGCGCAGCGCCTCCGACGCCGACGCAAGTGCCCAAGATCAGGCCGATGAAAAAGGGTAGCAGGGTGCGGTAGAGCTGAATGCCGCCGTAGCGCAGGGCTATGAGTTTGATCAGCCAGGCCAAGAAAATCCCAAACCAGTCAATGGAGACGGTGTTGGTCAGGGCGATGCCCAGTCCCACTGGGTGCAAGGGCCAGCCGGCGAAGCGGTACTGGGCCAGTGCGAGCAGCCCAGCGAGGCCGGCACCGATGGCGAGGAACACGGCCACTAGCGGCTCGGCGGGATTGGGGTTGTTGATCGAATTGGCGACCCAAGACCAGTGGTATTGCGGCGACATGACGAAGTACCAGCGGTAGCCGTGGAGCAGTCCGTGGCGGTAGCCCAGCCAGATGTAGCAGACCATGGTGGTTATGAGGCCGACGATCATGGCGGCGGACAAAAAGAACACCAGCTTGCGTCCACTGATCTTGAGCCGGGCCGGCTCGCAGACCTTGAAGGCGTGGGCGAGGGTGCCCATTAAAAAGAGCTGAAGGTCGGCGGTCCAGACCATGCTTAGCCCCATCGCGCTCAGTCCTTGGGCACCAAAAGGGGCGGTGCCCACGAGATTGGTCAGGATCGGCGGCACGGAGGCCGGAGCGCGCAGGCGGCCGATCCCGGTCTGGGCCAACAGGCGGGCGATGCCGAAGAAGATCACCAGCGCGACCAGCAGGAAGACGATGCTCCAGATCAGGCTCAGGCCGCTGGCCCAGAGGAAGCCGCTCATGTACGTCAGTCCGACCAGTCCGAGCAGAGCAGCGGTGCGAGGCGAGATCGGGCTGTCGGAGTCTGGGGCACCGCCGATGATCAGCCGCCACTGGCGACGCAGAAAGTGGCGCGACATCCATAGCGAGATTCCGACGATACACGCGAGCGAGCCAACCTGCTGATGGGCGAGCAGCACGTTGGATGGTGCGTGGGGCTGGGCCGGCAGCGATAGGGAAATGCCCAGCCAGTTGAGCAGGGCACCTTCGGCGGCGATGAGGATGTGAAAAAACCAGACGCTGAACAGCACGTTGAGGCCGACCAAATAGCTCAAGCCCACGACCAGCAGGTCGGTGTTAAGCCCGTAACTAAGCCCGAATTGACGGATCTCGATGCGGCCGCCGGGGATGCCGAAGCCGTGGATGATCTCGATATCTAATACTTGATCGAGCATGTTGACGGTCGGCAGCGCATAGGCGATGAGAAACCCCAGCCACAATAGCTTGCTTTTGAGAATGGACGCGGCGGGGTTTTCCAAGCTCTCGAGGAGCATGTTGGGGACGGCGGCGAGGGGATACACCAAGCGCTCTTGGCGCGACCATTGGTGATGGACCAAGCTGATAAGCGCGATGCTGACCAAGAAAAAGGCCAGCATGAAGAGGCCCCACCACAACAGCGGCCCGGCCCACAAGGCCCAAGGCACGGGCGCGGCGGCATCCGTTCCTTCAAAAAGCTGGCGGATCGCTTCGAGGTCACGGGGGACGGCCCAGTGGGGAATGTGCGGCCAGAGCAGGTCGGACCAGTTGTTTTCTGGGGTGGCGTAGTAAAAGACGCCGGCAAGAAGCGGGATGAAGTAGCCGCCAAAGCCCATGGAGGGCAGGACCACGGCGACCATGAGCGCGGCATAGACCAAGGCGAAATTGGCTGGCGAGAGGCGCAAGAGCGGGTGGAGCAGGCGCAGCGCGAGGGCGACGACCGCAAGCCAGAAGATCAGGAAGATGACGCCGATGGTGTTGAAGTGATCGGTCAGCCCTGTGTAGTTTCCATAGAGAACATAGGTCCGCACACTGGTAAAGGTCATGCAGACGGTAAAGACTAGAACGAGGCCGAAGGAAAAACAGGTGCCGAGGAAAGAGGTTGCAGGAGGGCGAGACATGGACGAATTGCGAATTGGGGTGAGAAGAGAAATGGGCTTCTTTATATCTTTATAAATAGAACAGATGAGGGGACGCAGGCAATGAAGTATAGATGTTGCATTTTGTCCCTAACATGGAATCTAAAAATACTCGACCGGAGGAAAACCCTGTATGCAGTGGCCTGAGATATGCAGAAGCCATCCCGATAAATGGCTGATTGTTGAGGCGTTAGAAGCTCATACAACCCCCGATTCACGGCGGCACCTTGATCGCTTAACAGTTGTTGAGGAATGTCCCGATGGCAAAGCTGCCATGAAACGGTATCGGCTCCTTCACCAGCAGTATCCCGAACGGGAGTTTTACTTTATCCATACCAGTCGTGACTCACTTGATATTCAAGTGCAACAGTGGTTGGGAATCCGCGCTCCGCATGCAACTGATACGAAAGTATGATCTTCCGTTTACAGCGGTATCTATTGCCTATCGAGGATCAACGATTGAGATCCCACAAGTCCTTGTTGATACTGGCTCGGCTAGCACGGTGATATCTGCCGACTTGGTTGATTCTATCGGAATTTTTCCTTTGCCCGAGGATCGGCTTTCGACTATTCGCGGTATAGGGGGTAGTGAAGTCGTATTTAGGCGACGAGTTGATTGTTTGCAGGTCGGTGAGAAGGGATTGGTCAACTTTGATCTTGAAGTGGGAGGCATGGACTATGGTTTTGAAATCAATGGGATCTTGGGGATGGACTTCCTGACGGAAGCCAAGGCTATCATCAATCTGCAGGCGATGAGTCTTACATTCAATGGATGAGCGCGCCGATGCCAACTTGGCCCGGCGCTTAGGCTGGCTCGTCTTCGTCCTCGCCCTCGCGGTACGGGTCGCCTATATCTTCGAAGCGGATGCGAGTCCGCTTTTTGCACATCCGGCGGTCGATGCCAAGACGTACACCCATCACGCCCAGCGCTTGGCTGCGGGCAACTGGTTGGGCGTCGGCGAGGGGCCGTTTTGGCAGCCGCCGCTGTACCCGTACTTCCTCGGGGCGGTAAAGAGTCTTTTCCCAGAATCATTTTTTTACGTCGTGCGCTTTGTTCAGGCTCTGTTAGGGGCGCTGGTCTGCGCGATGAGTTGGTGGCTTGGGCGCACTTTGTTCAATCCGGCGGTAGGGTTACTAGCTGGGGTCGGCGCAGCGCTGTGCGGGCCGCTGATCTTTTTTGACGGCGAACTGTTGCCGGCTTCACTGGCCGCCTTCGTCGATCTGCTAGCCCTAGTGGTGCTTTTGCACGTCTGGCGTCGTCCGAGCCGTTGGGGATTTTTGGGTGCCGGCGCGGCATTTGGCGTCGGTGCGTTGGCCGTGCCGACGGTGCTGACCTTTGCGGTCGCCGTGCCCATCGTCCTCTTGTGGGTTACCCCTCGTCGGCAGGGCTTGATCTGGGCCGGTGCGTTCTCACTCGGAGTGGTCTTGGCCATCGCGCCGGTGGCTTGGCGCAATTGGGCTATCGGCGGCGACGGGGTGGGGATTTCCTATAACGCGGGGATCAACCTGTATATCGGCAATAACTCTGACTATGCAGAGACTGTGGCCATTCGCCCGGGGTGGGAGTGGGATGATTTAATCACCCAACCGGCGCGGGAGGGGATTGAGCGGCCCTCGGCTAAGTCGGTTTATTTTGCTGCGCGAGCTTGGGACTATATCCGGGGCGATCCGACGGGGTGGCTGGGGTTGATGGGGCACAAGTTAGGGGCGTTTTGGCACGGCGATGAGCGGGGGCGCAACCAGCCGATCTACTTCTGGCGCACGTACTCAACGGTGCTGTCGGCGACCCTGTGGAAAGCGGGTATTGCCTTCCCCTTTGGCTTGGTGGCTCCTCTGGCGCTGTGGGGAATGTTGCTGAGTCTGCGGCGGATCGGGCCGACGTGGCCGCTGCTGTACGTGCTGAGCTATTGTCTGGGGGTGATCGCATTTTTTGTCGCGGCGCGCTACCGGGTGCCAGTGCTGCCGGTGCTCATAGTTTTTGCCGCCTACGGGCTGTGGGCGCTGTGGGACTGGGGACGGGTGGGCTACTGGCGCAACTTGGGGCTGGGGTTGGCCGTTTGTTTGGCCTTTGCGTTGGCGGCCAACAGCCGCCTAGCGCCGATGGACATGGAGGGGGATGCGGCCATCCACTACAATCTGGGCAACGCCTATGCCGAGGTCAGAGACAAAGAGCGGGCACTGGCGGCGTTTGAGCGGGCGGTGGCCGAGGATCCCGAGTACTGGCAGGCGTGGTTAAATCTGGGTGGGATCAAGGCGGCGCTGGGCGATCTCGCAGGCGGCGAAGAAATTTTTGCGCGGGTGGCGCAAAAGGCCCCTCGGCAAGTCGAGCCGTGGATGAACTTAGCGCACGTGCGGATCATGCAGCGAGATATAGAGGGAGCCTTTAGCTACTACGAGGCCGCGCTCGAGGCTAATCCCAAGTTGCTACCAGCCTACGTGGAGATGATCCGCCTCTACGGGCAGATGGGCGATTTAGCCCGAGCGGCGCACGTCCTCCAACGAGCGGTCGATCATTTGCCCGCCGAGCGCGAGCGCTTGCGTCAGTTCTACGAAGAGATACAAACGCGGGCGTTGGGCCGCTAGGGGTCCGGCTGGACGACTTTGAGCACTTGATTGGCGGCGACCTTTTCTAAGGTCTGATGCATCCCGTCTGGCCAGCGGATTTCCACTTGGGCGCTCGTGGCCGCGCCCAACCCGAAGTGCAGGCGGGGGTCGTGGCTGGACAGATAGCTACCGCCCGATTGGCGCTCCTGCACTTGGCGTATTCCGTCGGCGACAACCTCCACCCGCGTACCGAGGGCGTCGGGGTGGATTTTTCCCACTAACAGGATTTGCAGCCAGTGATAGGCGTTGCCGCCGTCGTTGCGCAACAGCCGCGGCCGGGCTGCTACTGTGGTGACTAGGAGATCGAGGTCGCCGTCGTCGTCGTAGTCGGCGACCGCGGTGGCGCGGCCGGCGTTGGCCCTTTGGAAATCCGGTCCCAATGCGGCCGAGACGTCGGCAAAGCGGCGGCCAGCGTCGTTGCGGAACATCTGGTTGGGTTGCCGATAGGTTTGGCTCGAATCCACTTCTGCGATGCGGTCGATGACGTGGCCGTTGGCGGCGAAGAGGTCGAGGTCGCCGTCGTTGTCGTAGTCGAAAAATTTGGTGCCAAAGCCGAGGAGCCGGTACGAGGGATCGGCCAATCCCAAGCGCTGGGTGGCGACGGCGAATTGGCCTTGGCCGTCGTTGCGGTAGAGGGCGTTGGTTTCAAAGGCGAAGTTGGTGACGAAGAGGTCGGCATCGCCATCGCGGTCGTAGTCACCAAAATCGACGCCCATGCCCGCGTCGGCGTGCCCGTGCTCGTTGTAGCGGGTGCCAGCAATCAAGCCCACTTCGGCGAATGTGCTGTGCTGGTTGGCGTAGAGGAAGTTCATGGTACCGTCGTTGGCCACGTAGATGTCGGTGTCGCCGTCGCGGTCGTAGTCGGCCAGCGCGACGCCCAGCCCCTTGCCCTTGAGTGTGATGCCGGTGGCCTCGGTGACATCGGCGAAGGTGTTGCCGTCGTTGCGATAGAGGAGGTCGCCGGTGGGGTCGTACACGCTGGGCTCGCAGTACGAGCGCACTTGGCCTTGTTGGCAAACGGATTCATCGTCGAGGGCGTAGCGCACGTAATTGGCGACGAATAGGTCGAGATCGCCGTCGAGATCGTAGTCGAGGAAGCCGGCACTGGAGCCCCAGCGCGGATCTGCTAGGTCGGCCGGCGTTTTGGCAAAGGTACCGTGGTCGTTGCGGTAGAGGGCGTTGGGGCCGTAATTGGCGACGAATAGGTCGGTGTCGCCGTCGGCGTCGTAGTCTGCGGCCGCGACGCCAAAGCCGTAGCCGGGGTCGGCGCTGCCGCTGTGGGTGGTGACGTCGGCGAAGGTGCCCGCACCCGCATTGCGGTAGAGTCGGTTGACCGGCGGTTGGTCCGGGGGATGGCCGGTTAGGTAGGTGCCGTTGGCGAGATAGAGGTCGAGGCGACCATCGCTGTCGTAGTCGAGGAAGGCGGCTCCGGCACCGAAGGTTTCGACGTAGTAATATTCGCCGGAAAAGCCGTTGTAGTGGACGAAGTCAATGCCAGCGGCGGCTCCAGCGTCGGCGAAATGCACTGGCGGTGCTGGGGGGTCTTGGGGGGTGCAGGCACAGAGGGCGAGGGCGAGACCCCATATTTTGTAGGACTCAATCAGGCGAATTCGATGACGTCGAGGGTTTGGGGCCGAGCCAGTTCCCTGCGCTGCTGGACGAGTTGATCCAGCGTCTTAGCAGTTTGGGCCGTCATATAGGTCTGATGACAATGAGGACAGCGGACCACCGGCACCTTATCCACTAGAAACTTATCGTTCTTGGGGCCGCACACTTGCGTCTTGTAGCGCAGCTTCGCGCCGTCTTTACCGCAGTAGTCGCAAATCATGAGGTTGCTCTCTGGGCCGGTCCTAGTAGGATGATCGGGAACAATATACTCATTGGCGCGGATTTTGTCGCGCATCTGGTGGAGGATGTGGTCGTACATCGTATGAGGTTCCTTTGAACGGTACCAATATATAGACCGCCGCGTTTGCAGGCGGACGAATCCTCCCTCTTGCGTGATGCAGTTGCGGACGATTTAATGATAGTGTCACTAACCACTAAACAGGAGGATGGACAATGCCGTTTATCAACGTGAAGATGCTCGCGGGGCGTTCCACCGAGCAGAAGCGGGCCTTAGTCAAAGCGCTGACCCAAGCCATAGTGGATACCTGCGATGCGCCCCGGGAGGGGACTACGGTAGTGCTCGAAGAATGCGAGCGCGAGAACTGGGCAAGGGGCGGGGTGCTGGTGGCGGACCGCCAGCAATAAGGTGATCGAATGATCCCTTTCGCAAGGAGGACGCCGAGGCCGTGGAAGCACGGCCCGGGGTCCTTCTCGTCCACCAGCATAATATCGCTTGAGGGAGTTCTTTTTTATGAGATTGCTCAGGCCAACTGCTCAATGGCGATTTCTACTATGGTCTTTGTCACGAATAAATTCAGTAGATCGATTTGTCCTACTTCGTGCAGGTGAATGAGGGGACCTGCATCAGCGACGGCCTGTTCTACCTGCCCATGGCCCACTCAAGATCCTCCATCATAGCCTGATGCTGGCGCTCGGCCAGTTCCACCCAATCCACGCCCATTCCTTCTATCGCTTCGTCGCGGGTAATTTCTCGTCGTAGGTAGCGTCCGAGGATGCGTTCCCGCCACATCTGCTGGACGCCTTTCTGAAACGCCAGTGTCATTACTTCGGACTCGGATTTTTCGGTTTCCCGCGACAGGGTCTCCAAATAAGAGAAAGTTTTGTCCATTGAGTGCCTGCTTCTGCGATCCACTGCATGGATAGTGTAAGCTAGAATATACTCCTTTCTCATTTGGAGGCACAAAGACGATTGTTCCCGGCTACAATAACTCGACTAGTAGCTCAATACCGACTACTGATAATGGGTCATCGGGGGTGCTGGTAGCGGATCGCCAGCAATAAGGTAGCAGAGGCCAAGTCACAGCACGTGGGCCAAAGCTACGGCGATGAGCAGGCCGAAGGAGACCCAGCCTAGCAGGGCCTCGGCGACAACGAGGAGTTTGAGCTTGCCCGTCGCGTCCCAGGCGCGGGAGTTGAGGTGGATGAAGGTATAGAGGCTGAAGACGATGCAGTCGGCGAGGGTGGGCTGGTCTGAGCCGGAGGCGGAGCGCATAGAGCCGGAAGCGGTGCGGTACGCTAGGCCGCAGAGGAGGATAATGGCGAGCATGAAGGCGATCACTCGCTGGGGGGTCGTGCCGTAATTCGCACTCAGACGCCACAGTTCCAAGCCCCAACGCGCTGGCTCGTGCCAAGCTCGTGCGAGGCGCTGGTGATCCATGCGTTCGGCGTGGCAGGCTGCGGCGTCGCCGTTCAAGCCTTGGGCTAGGAATTGGTGGTATAAGGCGGCGTAGGTTGGGTCGAGAGTGGCGGCGTGGGTTGAATCGGACGCGGCGAGATGGTCTGCTAGCTGGGGCCAGCGCACTTGGAGGCGGCCGAAGCGCGGTTGGTGCAAGTAGAGGCGACTGTTCGCAGCGAAGGTCGAATCCGCTCCGGTTGCCCGTAGGTCGATTAGGGCGAAGGCGGCGCGGCTCAGGTCGAGGGAGCGGTTGAAGAATGCACTGAGGCGGATGACGCGGCCCTCGCTCTCGCTGAAGTCGGCTTCTTGGCGGAAATAAGCTCCGTCAAAGTGGGCTTGGCTAAAGGTCGCACTGCGGAAGCGCGCCGCCCGTGCGAATGTGAAGTCGGTAAAGGACGCTTCGCCGCTGAAACGCGCTCGGTCGAAGGCGACTTCCCCGTCGGCGCGTCCGCTGTCGAAGGACACTTCCTCGGCAAAGCGCGCGTCCCAAAACAACGCGCGGTCGGCGAAGCGGACTCCAGCGAAGGATAGGGGCTGCGCCCAAGTGGTTTCCTTGAAAGAGGCGATTCCAGCGAAGGTGGCGTCGGTGAAGGTGGCTGGCGCGGCAAAGGCGGCTTGCTCGAAATAGGCGGCGTTGTCGAATTGGGTCTGGGCAAAATTGGCGCTATGGCCGGCAAAGCGCGCACCGACGAACGAGGCGATTCCGGCGAAGCGGCTTGCGGTTAGGTCGGCGTCGCCGAGAAAGTGGGTCTTTTGGAAGGTTGCGTGTTTGGCCAGATGGCTCGCGCGCAGGGCGAAGGCGGCGGTAAAGTGCGCTTCGGCAAAGGAGAGGCCACCGGCGAAGTGGGCGCGTTCAAAGCGCACTGGGGCGAGGAACGCGACTTGGCTGAAGGATACCTCGTCGAGAAAGTACACTTCCTCCAAGTCGAGGGGGACGCGCAGGGTGTCGAGTCCTGAAGTGGGCGCAAACAGGCGTCCGCGAAAAGCGACTTGCCGGTGGACGACGGCTGGGCCGTTGGCCGGGTGTTGTAGCTGGGCGATTAGCGTCTCAATGGGGAGCAAGGGAAGGGTTTGGCCGGCGATAGTGGTATCTGCCGCGGGCGTCTGGGCGCTCGAGGCGGTGCCCCAGAAGAGCAAGGCAGCAAATGAGAGTTTTGGTAGCATACGGGCTGTTGACTTTCAGAAGCGCAGTGTGGCGACGGCTGACAAATACCCTCGGCTGTCGGGCATTAGAGCCAAGGAGACACGACGGTCCGAGGTGTCCTTAGGGGGCTTGCGCGACCACTCGGACGCAATTGTAGCTAGGGCTGGCGAGCCGACGTATATCCCCCATAGTCTCCACGTACTAGGGAGTGCCAAGCTACCTAGTCCACCTAGAAAACTGGCCAACACCAGACGATCAGGATCATCGTATGGATCCCACAGGGTTACTACTGCTGGGACTGCCCCAAGATAGCCTACGGCCGCGCCGAGAGCAGCTCCTATAACGCCACTAAGATCACTAGACTCGTCCGCCGTAAGCCGCGCACCCCCCTGAATAGAGTAGTAGGCAGCTAGAGTCCCGGTGCCAAACTTGAGAATAACCCTCGTGACCCTCCCGCGTTCCACCGCCGAGCTATCCGCCGACGCAGAACGGGGAAAGTCGCCCATAAATACGCTGCGGATCAAGTGGCGGTCGATCTCTTTGGTCGTACTCGCACTGTCTCCAACCGCTACCTGCGGAGAAATTTCCGTGGCTCGCTTCTGTACTGAGAGACTATCGTCGCTGACGGCTGAGGACGGGTCTTCTATCGGCAAGGGTTCGGACAAGACTTGCACCGTCAGGGTATCGCCGTCCACAACTACGGTCTGATAGCCCGTTGGCAGGAGTTCGGCCATTTGCACCACCAAGGTATCGCCGTTCACGACCAAGGTCTGATCGCCGTCTGGCGCGGCCATCGCCGGTTGAGTCAACAGTTCGCACAGGGCGAGCAGGATCATAAAGCGGTTCAGTTGGTCGAACATGTTCGTCTCCTCTAGGTATGGATTAACCTAGATGGACCGTTCAAAAGCGCAGCGTGGCGACGGCTGATAGGCCCCCCTTGGGGTCTGGGATCAAACCGACCGAGACGCGGCGGGCTTGAGGGGGCTTGCGCGATAGTTCAGACACCGTGAGTGAACTAATAACAGAGACGATGGATGCCAGCCAGAACCCGGACTCTTCCACGGAGTTACCCATTCGCCATAAACCTATTGGTATAACACCGGCGAGTAGGGTCTTGGGAAAAGAATCATAAGGATCAACCAAACTTACACCCAACGGGAATCCGATACTAGTGCCGATAGCTGCGCTAGATAAAACAAGGGCTGCCCCTTCAAGACCGCTATCGGAGTAAGAACCGTCACTTAATGCGTTCCCAGACCCCCAAAGCACTATGACTGTAAAACCGAAACAAAAAGTAGTCCCACCGGCCACCTTTTTGGCAAGCCGTAGGGTCATGTCTTCCGTATAATACCTTTTTATCATCGCCTTCATCTGCTCCGACAGGCTATCGCTAGCCGCCGATCTCCGAGAAAACGATTGTGCGGTCTGCTTCCCGCAGTTGGCAAAGGCGATATGATCCATCGTGACGCGCCCGCCCATCTTGGCATACAGACAGCGCAGGCCGTCTCGTATCGTGGCGTTAGATACGTCGGCGATGCCACCGCGCTTGACGACAATGCCATACCAGTCGGCTCCCAACGAAGCAGCATTCGCCGAACGAAAGACGATGCCGCCCGCATGGGCATGGAGCCGCCCTTCGACGATCAGTTCCGCTCGGGTAGAGTCTAAGCCGTCTTGGGTATCATCGTGGTAAGGCATAAAGTGGACCTTCGTATCGGGTGCAAGGGTCAGGATTGCTCCCGACACAATGGTCACATCGCCGATGACATATACTGTGTCGCGCCATGTCGTGTTCTGTTCGATCCGGCCCGTCCAGTAGTGGGGAGAGGTGTCCGGGGGCTGCGTGTTGCTGGTATGATTGACGGCTTGATCAGCATTTGCATCCTCTACCATGAGCATCGCGAACAGAGTAATTACAGCGAGCATAATCGACACGATGGGATCTCTTCCTTTATTTTGTTTCAAAATCGTAGTGTCGCGATGGCTGATAGGCGTCCTCTAGTGTCTGGCCCCAGACCGATGGAGAAACGCTGGGCTTCATCTGGCTTGCTCAGAGTCTCAACTTGATCGGGCGAGTCAGACGCCAAAATGTCAGACGCCAAAATTATGCCGATATAAGATCCAACCAAAAAGCCTAGTAGGCCGCCCTCAATATCCCTGAGATCACATTTAAAAAAACCACCATCTGGACAGTCCTCCGGCTCTTTCAGTATTACAGGTCCCAATTCAGCTCCGATTAGGGTTCCCCCAATGACACTGATCCCAAACAAGGCCAACCGGTCGATGGTTCTCTTTCTTTTTATTTGCTCCGTACTATCGCTGACCGTCTGCGCAGCTTGAGCTAGGCCGGATTTTTCGGTTTCCCCGGTTCTCATGACTCCCTTCTGTGTCGAAAGGCTATCGGCGCTCGCGGCCATTGCCGGCCGGATTAATAGTCCACACAGAGCAAGTAGGGCCATGAAACGGCTTAGTTGGTCAAACATGCTTGTCTCTTTCCCTGTATGAAATGAGCAACGTCAAAGGCGCAGCATGGCGACGGCTGACAGGCGTCCTCTATGATTCGGCAACCACCGCCGCTAATTATTAATGATCTTAATATAGAACCCGAAAGGAGGCCATAAGAGCACTGGCCCCAATTTTTCGGCAATTCGCTGGCCTTCCTACCCTATCGCCTGCGCGGCGGATTCTTGACAAGTCCGGCGGAAAAGCATAACAAATAGCCATGAAAAGTCCCCTTCTTTGCGCCGTTTTCATTACCGCCCTTAGCCTCCTGCCCGCTGCTGCCGACACCATCGTCGTCGGTGCGAGTGGACTGAGTTGGCGCGATGGTGGCGGCGAGATCCAAGCCAAAGTCATTCGCAGTGCCCAAAGTGTTGAGAACACCAACGCGCCCGGCGGCGTTATCGACTTTGCAGCCGCTGGTTTTGCGGACTGGATTTTTCCCCAGCGCGCCGATACCACGCTAAACATCGCCCTCGGGGCCAACACTGAGTCGCGCGGCGGTTCGATCAACTCGCCTAACAACCTCAACGTCCGCGGCGAACTGGCCAAGCTCATCGACAACGACGGCCAGAGTGGCCTCGATCTGCGCTTGAGTGCCGGGGCCAAGAGTGCCCAGGTTTTGGGGCTGATCATCGACTTGGACTTGGGCGCGCGCTTTGGCGTCGATCGCTTCCGCTTTTTTCCGCGCAACGCCGCACCCGAATTCCCCGCGCCGAATTTCCCCTTCCAGAACGATTTCATGCGCAGCTTTGAGATCTTCATCAACGACGGCACGCCGGACACCCAGCGCGAGGGAGTGCCCATCCGCACGAGCGTGGCACTGGAGGGCCAAAACGAAGAGGCGGTCGTCGATATCCGCATCCCGCCGCAATACGTGCGCTTTGTGCGGCTCAAATCTCTGACGGCGTTGGGTTTTGACATCGCCGAGTTCCAGGTCTTTGGCACGGGCTTTGTGCCCGAGGCCGTCTATATCTCCAACATTTTCGACTTTGGCGATCTGGCGCTGTTGGGCCATGTGCGCTGGGTGCAGGAGCAGGTCGGCGACTCGCAGCTCTCGCGGATCGCGGTGCGCACGCGCACGGGTATTGATCCCGAGCCGGTGGAATTCAACAAGGTGCGGCCTGGCGAGAAGATCTTCCGCGTTGGTGGGGGCAATGTCGGGTTGCAGTCGGATGGGGCAGGGGTCAGCAGCGGCACTGGGATTAGCAGTGGCTTGGGCACGGGCGAGGTGGGGGTGCCGTGGAAATTCGCCAAAGACATTGAAGACGAGGCCCTGCAAACGCTGGTCGCGGAGATCCTCGACAACGAGGAAGTGGATTTGCGCGACGCCGTGCAGGCTTTTAATGCGCTGTCGCAGGAAGAGCGGGAGCAGGTGGCGCTGAGCGAGGCCGACTACAAGAAACTTGCGCGCGGCGACCGGGCGACAATCCGCAACGATGTGAGCAACTGGAGCGCGTGGTCGCCGCCCTATCCTGCGAACAGCATCGTCTCCTTGGCGGACTTGGGCACTGAGGGCGCGGGCGGGCCTATCGTCTCGCCAAGCCCGAGGCGCTATTTCCAGTTTATGATCGAGTTCTTCAGCGACGACTTTGAGGCGGCCACGGGCGTCGGGGGCCTTTCCTTTGACGTGCTGCCATCGCCCTTTGCCGAGGAATTGATCGCCGAGATCGGTCCCCGCAGCGCGGCCTTGGGTGAGCAGACGGACTTCACCTACGCGGTGCGGAGCAAGTTCCGCGCCGGTCAGGACCGGGGTTTTAATCGCTTGCGGGTCGCCACTCCGCTCCGGGTGGAACGAGTAGGTGTGGTGCGGATACAGCCTCCCGAGGGCGACGTGCTGGAAGCCGATTTCAGCGGCGCGGTGCTCGACGCGTTGCCCGTGGTGCGCGGCGATTTTGCGGTCGTAGAGGTGGCCGACGATGCCTTTGCTATTGAGTTTCCGACTGTGGGTGAGGATGACACGGAATTGCGGGTGAGTTTTGAAAATGCGGTCCTGCGCTTCGGCACCACGTTTAGCGGCCAAGTGTTTAACACCGCATCTGAGGGCCAGTTGGGACAGAGCGTGGTGGCCGGCAATGCGGCCGATTTGGGGGAGAGCGACCCGGACACGCAGGCGCTGGGTACGCCTTTTGAGGGCAATCTGTCGGTGAAGGTACCCATCTCCGGCGAACTGCTGATTAACGTACGCGCCCAACCGTCGGTCTTTACTCCCAACGGGGACGGCGTCAACGACCAAGCCGAACTGCAATACGATCTGACCAATGTGGGCCGCCCCACGCCGCTGCGGGTTGCGATTTTCGATCTGGCTGGCCGGCCGGTGCGGCATCTGTACGACGCGCTGGATCAGAGTGGGCGCTTTGCCCGGACTTGGGATGGGCGCGACGACGCGGGCCAGTTGGTGCCGCCGGGCAATTACGTGTTCAGCGTCGCGCTGGACGCCAAGACGGGCCAGGCTAGAGCGGTCGCTGCGGTTGTGGTGGCATACTGAACGGAAAATACACGCTATGAGAAAATGTTTCGTCATCTTGGGACTGGTGCTGATGGTGGGTGTCTCGGCCTGGGGCCAGACTAATGTCCAGCGCGGCGGGGCTGTTACCTTTGAGCCGACTGGTTCGGGCGTGCTCTTTGGTGCGCTCGATCCATCGGTCAAAAAGTGGTACGTGCCGCAGGAACTCTTCATGGACTACGGCTGGCGTCAGTGGGAATACTCCAACTACGCCCGCACTCCGTATGAGCGCTACGTCAACACCACCCGCGAGGGTGACTACTTCTACGATGTGTACGGCAACTTCACTACGCGCGGTTGGCTGATCTACGACTGGCGTCAGTTCCAGCCGCAGCCCTTGGGCAGTGGCATCTTCCAGAGTACGCGCTTCAACCGTTGGTTCAACGCGGTGACCATCAGCGGCGATTCGCAGGGGCAGTACAACTACGCGATCACGGTCGGCGACCGGATTCGCACGACGCTGACGCCGATGACGTTTTCCAAGCCGGACTTCAATGGGGTACAGGTGGATTTTGCCTCGGACAAGTATCAGGCGACGATCCTCGCCTCGCGCATCAGCGAGCCGATCCGCGGCTCTACTCAGCTTTCGGGCGGGATAACCGAGCCGGTGACGCAGACCAATATCACCTCGTTATTCGGCGGACGGGCGACCTTTCAGGTAGGTGATTTCGTCGAGATCGGTGCCCAAGTGATGGACGCCAGCAACGGCAACACGCTGCTCGACATGTTCAACGGTGATTTGGTCGCTGGCAGCCTCACCGCTGGGCAGAGCACGGCACCGCTGACGGCGATTGCGGTGATTCTGAGCGACGATTCGCCCGATGACAACGAAGGGGGTGCGGCGCTGTTCAGCCACGACGTGCGGATTACCAGCCGCGACTTCGATACCGGCAGGGAGACGGTTTCCACTTTGCAGGAGGTGGTCCGGCCCGGCTCGCAGTGGCCGGTCATCTTCGGCGGGTTCCGGCGTCCGGGCTTTTTGGCTGCGGACGGGCCGGAGAGGATCATCGTCAACTACGACTTCAACGACCCGGGTTATGTTGGTCCAGACCCGACGACCATTGTCGGAGTAGATTTCAACTACGTGCTGGCTAACGACTTCAAGGTCGAGATGTGGTCCGACCGCCAGACGGGCTTGCGCGGCGTGCCGCCCCCGCCGTTGACCGCCGAGGTGATCGACGCTGCGCAACCAGCGTTGATTGCGGTGCGGCGTGCCGAGGGCAATGTCGCGGACATCACGAACTTGCAGCGGATCGAGTTTTCCTACGGCCTGCCAACGGCTAATCTGGTCGGCGGCTTCACTATTGAGGGCACCGGAGTCCTCGGCTTTGACTTCTACGGCGAGTGGGATCGCAACCAGCGCTATTTCCAGTTTCCCAATGCCGCACTGTTCAACGAGGGCGAAGAGCACGCGGTTTCATCCGAAGGGTCCGACGCTTGGTACTTCAACGTCTCGCGCAATGTGTTTCCCTACTTCCTCTACGGCGAAGTCTACGCCATTGACGATGCCTATTCGACGACCGCCTTCTTGGTCAGTGCCACGGGCGATGTGCAATACGACAATACCCAGCGGCACTTGTACGAGTTCGTCGATGACAACGACGACCAAGACCGCTTCCCCGACTGGATTCGCTTTGGCTCGACTAACGACCGGTCGATTTTTCCCGGTTGGGACCAGAACAACGACTTCATCTCCGACTTCAATCAGAACGACAACGCCACTGCGGCTAACATCATCCCCGACTACGACGAGCCGTTTCTGCGCTACAATGTCGATCGGCCGGAGTTCCTCTTTGGCATTGATTTGAATAACAACAACTGGATCGACCGCTTTGAGGACGACGATCTGCCCGATTACCCGTACAAGCCGGACCGGGGGGGATACAATCTCTTCGGCGGCATCCACCTCGCGCCGGACATGCGGCTGACCATCGGGCGCACGGACGAGACGTCCCAAGCGACCGACGCGTTCAATGAGACCAATTACGCGATGTTCACGCTGGATCGGGACTACGCGGACTTGGGGCGCTTGCGGGTCTTCAACATGCTCAAGCAGGCCAAGGACACCATTCCCGACGCTCGGCGCGAGCCGACCCCCTTCGTTGGTGCGCCGATCCAGCCGGTGGTGCGCGACATTTTGGCGGCGCAGGACACTTGGATCAACACCTCGTACGCGCAATTCGATTATCAGGGCATCGAGGGGCTGAACTTGGTCAACAAGCTCAAGTGGGAGCGCTTCCAGCAAAATGCTGAGGACCCGCGCGACAGCATTGGTCGCCCGCTGGAAAGTACCGCGAGTTTCTTGGGGCTAATCAACAAGGTGGACTACAGCTACGGCCTTGGCCGCTTTGACTTGCAACCGAGGTGCAAGAGCGAGTTTTTGCGGCAGACGCCTTTCGTAGTCGACGAGGAACGGCGCGAGGAATGGGCGCTGACCGTGCAGTTGATCGCCCGCCTGCCGGTCATGCGGCGCACGGTTATCGAATCTGGCGTAGAGCAGTTGTGGTTTAGTGATCGGGTGCAAGACGAGGATGCGTTGCGGGCGGCGGGGCTTTTGCAGGAGACCGGGGATTGGCGCTCGACCCACATCGCAGTGCAACTGTCGACGACTTCCGATTACCAGGGATACCGGCTGACCACGCAAGCGGGCCTGCGCTTTGGTCGCATCCTGAGCGAACGGGTGATTGAGGACAGCGACCGGCCGGGCGTTTTCAAAACTGACGACAAGGGTAAGAATGAGACTACGACTTTTATCACGGTATTTGCCGGTTTGGAGTGAGGCCGTGTTGCGCTTTTGCTTGTTAGTGATCATAGCTCTGGGTTGCGCCCAAGAGCCTGAAGAGTTGGTGCTGGCCCAAGTAGGTGGCGAGCCGATTACCGCGTCGGAGTTCAGGGAGTTTGACGCGCGGATTCCCGCGGGGATGAAAGAGGGAGGCCAGCGCCAAGTGCTCGCAAGCCTGATCGACAAAAAGTTGCTCCTGCGCGCAGCGGACGCCACCAACATGGCTGAAGACAGTTGGTTCAAAGGCGAACTGGCCCGCTTCAAGCGCGCTCGGCTGATGGCGCTGTACATGGAGCGCGAGGTCGTCGCCAAGATCGAGATTACTCCCGAGGAGATAGAGCGGTATCACCGAGCGAGTGGCCGGCATCGCGCCCTGCGCTTAGGCGGCATCATGGTCGAGAGCTTGGAGGAAGCAGGTGCAGTTACTGACCAACTCACCGCAGGGGCTGATTTCCACGAACTGGCCAGCGCGCACTCGGTTCACGAGCGGACTGCCGTACGAGGCGGCGACACTGGCATATATCAGACGCGGGACCAGATGTCGGAAGAGACGGTCGATCAGGTGCTTGGGTTGGCGATAGGAGATGTTGCCGCGCCGGTGCGAGAGGTTTTCGGTCACGAGGACTTTTACGTGATCTACAAAGTCCTCGACGAGATTCCAGCGCCGCTGAGCGCGTCGGAGCGGATCATCGTCGAGGAGCTGACGGTGCAAAAGCGCGAGGAACGGTTGCAGGCGCTCCGCGATTCGCTCGTGCAAGCGTACGCACCAATGCCGCGCCCGGCTGCAATTCAGCGGCTCGTCGAGAACGGGGTCATGGCGGACCAAGCCGAAGTGCTCTGCGCGTATCGGGGCGGCGAACTTACCGTCAGTGGCTTTTTGGCGGCGTACGAGCGTCTTACCGGCAGGAGTTTACAGGTGGCTGACAGTGCCCACGTGGCCGAGTTTTTGCACCGTCGAGTGCTGCCCGACCTATTCGTGAGTGCGGAGATTGAGGCGGTCGGCTTGGCAGAGGATGAGCGTTTCAAAGAGACCGTGGCGTTTAAGAGCGAGGAGCTAATGCTCAGCGCATTGCGTCGGCAGGAGGTTGATCAATACGTGAGTGTAACCGAAGAAGAAGTGCGCGATTTCTACGACGCACATCCCGAAAAATTCGCTCGGCCCGAGGTTACGACCATTGTCGAGATTTTGGTAGCGTCGGATTCGCTGGCCCAGCGCTTGGGGGACGAGTTGCGTGCGGGGGGCGATGCCGCAGCGTTGGCCCAGCGCCACACCCGGCGCGAGGGCAGCTTGCACCACGGCGGCCAGATGCAGCTCAATGCTTATACCCAAGGGTTGTTCCCCGTGTTGTCTGATGCTGTGCAGGAGGTCGCTGTCGGCGAGGTAGGCGGGCCGTTGAAGACCGAGCGGGGCTATTCAGTCTTCAAGGTGCTGGAGCGCACGCGCGAGCAGATCCCGTACAACGCCGAATCGCAGCGCCGTGCCCGCGCCTACGTGCGGATCGACAAGTCGAAAAGGGCCTACGTGCGGTTTGTGCGCAATTTGCGGAATAAGTATCCGGTGGAAATTGTCGAGGGCAGTTTGGGAAAGCTGTGAGGAAAGGATTGCGATGAGATTGCTAATGCTCTTGCTGGTTTTTCTAGCTGGTTATACCGCTGCTGGGGATGCTCAGGAAACCGATGATGCCGTAGAGATCAATCCGCTCGATTACGTCCTTTTGGAAGTGGGCAATCGCTGGACGTACGAGCATGTTTATATGAATTACATGTACAAGCATGGCCCCCCCTTTGATATTCCTGGGTATCCGCTTGGGGCCCCGCCCGATTCCCTAACATCTGTCGTAAAAACAGTGACCATCGAGATCACGCACACGGAAGTGATTGATGGCTTAGAGTACTTTGTTTTTAGTGATACCGAGTATGCTTGGCCTCCCTTACCCTATTTCTTTTGGGGCGGTAAAAAGGTGCGCTTGTCGGGCGAGGGGATTTTAGTTTTTCGCTGGAACGGGCAGGATATTCCAGTATATGACTTTGTTACTAGTAATCCTCATGAGTACACACATACACTTCCACGGGGATCGGGCACAGCGGAGGCCTATTTCATTCGCTCTTATGGTCCGTATTGGCTCTCCAGAGTCTTTTTTCGCCTTATCAGTAGTCCATATAATGCAGGAATTGCCTTTCTACAGGACTATGGGGTAGGAATAGTTTATATCGAAGTCGAAGAACTAACCTCATGTGGGGGGGCCTCCTTTCTGAATGAACTTGTGCCGATCTCAGCGACGATTTCTGGGAAAGAGATCGTCTATGAGCAGGTACGTTTATCCTATCAGTCTTTTGCATCTACCGGGTTGGGTCAGGTCGGTCAGGTACGAACAGACGAGGGATTTGACTTTAGTGAAGGAACGCATTCGGAGGCTTCTAATGACTTTGAACTGGTGTCGCGCACTGCCTTCCTCAGCAACGGTAGCGGGAAGCTCGCTTGCGTCTACTTTCCAGTTTACGAAACTCTTGCCTCCGAGACTGGCATGGTCGATCTCGGGGAGATTGACTTTGGTCTTCTGATTTCCAAAGGCATCCCTCTCGACTTGCAGCTCGACTTTGTTACTAGTAATCCTCCTGCAGAAGGCCACACCTATGCGGTTAGGAGCCGCGAAGGGGGAGTTGCGCTCCTGTATGTCTTCGATGTGGGATACGATGTAAGAGAAGAATATAGGCCGATTGCCTACGAGTCCCTTTGGAAACATGTAACGAATATAAGGTTTGACTGGGTCTATTATCCCGATGGGCTGTTTAGCGTGGGCACCTCTGTCCAGCCTATATCGTGGGGTCAGTTGAAAAACTCCGTACTCAGGACGAAATAGCTCTTTCGAGTCACATACTTTTGTCGCCCATGTACTTGGCGATGAATTCGAGGGTAGTTTGAAAAAGCTCTGAACCGTGCGTTGGACAACTAACATAGCGTTGGTCTTGGCACTGGCCTTACAAGCCGGAGCGCAGACGAATTACGGCTATCGCTTAGGGCGGCAGGAAAGGGGCGAAGTCCGCTTCAATGCCCAAGGGCCAAGCGTGCTGATGGGGGCGTTGGATCCCACGGTTATGCGCTGGTACATGCCGCAGGAGCTGTTCGACGAGTACGGTCGCCGCCAGTGGCGCTACACCAACTACGCCACCGAGCCGTACCGGCGCTACATCGACCGCAACCAAGAGGGTTCGTATTTCTACGACACCTACGGCAAGCTGATCTCGCGCGGCTGGCTGGTGTACGACTGGCGACAGACTCAGGCGCGCACGGTCGAGAGCAGCCAGTTGACCAAAGAGCGGCGCTACGCTACTTGGTTCAACCGGCTGATTATCTCCTCGGATGCAAGCGGCGACTACAACTACTCGCTGATGATCGGCGACGAGATCTTCGCCACCCTGACGCCGATGACTTTTCGTAAGGTTGGCTTCAATGGCGTTGTGACGAGCTTTGCGGCGCGGCATTTGCGCTTCACTGGTTTGTTTTCGCGCCCGAGTCTGCCCATCGTCGAGATCGACCCGGATATTCCGACCGCCTCGCAGGACAACTTTACCAGTTTGATCGCCGGGCGTCTGGAGGCCGATTTGGGGGCCAACGCGACTTTGGGCCTGACGTTGGTCAATGCTCACAATGGGGCCGGCAACCGCGAGAGCTTTGAAGGCAATCCGCTCAAAGGCGTGTTGACGACCGGGCAGCTAGGGAGACGGCTCAACAAGCTGATCGTGCGGCTGTCCGATGATTCGCCCGCAGACGGCGAGGGTGGGCCGGTGTTGTTCGGCACGGAGGTGGAGATCACCACGGCGTTGAGGCGCGAGGTGCCGGTCGAGGGTGGCGTGCGGATGGTCTTTAAGGACACCACCTTTACGGGCGGTAGCATTGGCTTTGCGCCGGTGATAGAAGGCGGGGAGGAGCGCGGTGGGTTCTTGCGGGCCGATGGGGCGGAGAGCATTGTGCTGCAGTACGCGTTGGCTGCCGAAGAGGGCGAAAGCGAGGAGGGCACTTTGCGCTTGGCCTTGCAGCGCCGGTTAGATCTGGGGCTGGACGAGGCCGACGACGCCATCACCCGCGTCAAAAACGTGCGTTTCCGCTTTGTGCTGGCCAACGACTACCGGATCGAAGTGGCCTCCGACCGGCAGAACAGCCGCATCGGTATCCCGGAGTTTTTGGTGGTGACGCGGGCCGCTGGCAATGTCAAGAATCAGCTCAATCCGCGCGAAGTTGTCTTTGACTACGGCCTGCCGACTGCCTCGCAGATTGCCGGTATTACTGCCGAGGTGCGCGACTGGTGGGGCTTCGATTTGTACGGCGAATTCAACGTCAGTACCCAGTACCGCCAATTCCCCTCGACGACGCGTGAATCGCATCGCTCGTTTTCGGGGATTCAGGGCGACGAGCACGCGGTAGGCTGGCTGTTCAATCTCGTGCGGCACGCAGACCCTTGGCGCTTCTCCCTCGAAGGCTTTGGCATGGACGACGCCTACGCCACCAGCTTCAAGCCGGTCGATAGCCGCGGCTTAGTTGACTACTCGCCCGAAGCGACTGACAAGCTCTACGACTTCGTCGAGGACAACGACGATCAGGACCGCCACCCCGACCAGAAACGGTTTTTCCAGGGCGGATTGGTACCGCCGCAATCGACTGCGCTGGGCGGCTTCCAGGTGCGCTCGGATGGAGTGCCCGACCCGGCGGTCTTCCCCGGGTACGACGAAAACGGCGACTTCATCTCCGACTTCAATCAGAACAGCAACGGCGACCGGGAGAATTTCTTCCCCGACTACGAAGAGCCTTTTCTGCGCCACCACTCGGACCGGCCGGAGTTTCTCTTTGGCATTGACTTAAACAACAACGGTTGGGCCGAGCGCTTTGAAAACGACGATTTGCCCGACTATCCCTACAAGAAAGACCACTGGGGCTACAACGCCTACGCCAGCGTGGAGGTCAACCCCGAAATCCGCCTCTCTGCCGGCTACCTGCGTCAGGATATGCGGCAGGTTGACCGCAAAAATCACACTGCTTACGGTCTCTTTACCTTTGAACGGGATTGGCCCGGCCGCGGTCGGGTGCGGGTTTTTGACATGCTGAAGAAGGCCGCTGATACCATCCCCGATCCGCTGTCGCAGTGGATTGTGCCGACGCTCGAATTTGGGGCCGCTGGGCAGACGAGCGGGCAGCATATCGCCGTGCCCGATTTGTTGGCGGCAGAAGACACTTGGATCAATACGTTTTACGCCGAATGGCAATACGCTAGTCCACGGCGCTGGAAGACTAAGCACCGCTTCAAATGGGACTGGTGGCATCAGCGCGACGCGCAACTTGGTTCGCTGGGGCCGTTGGGCCGCAATGGCCGCGAGACTTCTGGTTTTGTGGGGTTGATCGACAAGATCGACGGTGTCTTCGCGTGGGGCACGGTGTCGATTTTGCCTCGCTTCAAAAGTGAATTTCTCAGCCAATCTCCCTTTTCCTTGGCCGAGCGTCGCCGCCGTTCCTGGGATGGGATTGGGTCGCTGTTGGTCCGCTTTCCCGTGATGCGGGGCTCAGAGCTTGAACTGGGGTTTGAGCAGCGGCTGTTCTTCGAGTTGCTGCAAGACGAAAAGGTCCTAGTAGAAAATGTGCTGACGGGCGATTTCCGCGGCACGGTGTGGGCGGTGCAATTGAGCAATCAGCGGGAGTACCTAGGCTACGGATTGACGACCCAGCTCGGATTGCGCTTTGATCGGCGTTCTTTGGAAGTGGTCGGGCGAGAGCGCGAGACGCGGGTCGCGGGATTGGCGTTTTTGTCGATATTCGCGAGTCTGTGAGGTAGAGTAATAGGAATGGCCCACTATGGGGTAACAGGGAGTTACAATCCAGCCATCGTGTCAAAGAGTGGGGAGTTTCTCCGCTAGAGCAATGAGGTCACTGCACCAATTTCGCATACCAGAGCCACAAATCGAAAGAGAGGATAGATGCCCATTCAACGTTACTCAATTAATCAGCACCCTATCGAGGCCCTGCTGACTTGGATCAAATCCGATGAGATCGCTATTCCTGAGATCCAGCGTCCCTTCGTCTGGAACGCGGCAAAGGTGCGTGATTTTATTGATTCGCTTTACAACGGCTATCCCGTAGGGTATCTCATCGCTTGGCGGAACCCAGATGTCCGCCTAAAGGATGGTACCCAATCGACAGGGAAACGTATCTTGATTGACGGTCAGCAGCGTGTTATGGCGCTATTTGCCGCTTTACATGGGGAGCAGGTTGTCAACAAAGACTACAAGCGGACACGGATATCTATCGCCTTTCATCCTGGCGAGGAGCGTTTTGAAGTGGCAAACGCTGCCATACGCCGGGATCGGGGATGGATTGCCGACGTATCCACTGTCTTCGCTCCCGACGCGAGAATACGTCAATTAGTGGATGACTACTGCGAAGCGAATCATGTTGCAGACAAATACGAAATCGATGATCGCATGGAACGTCTTCGCGGTATCCGTAATAATTCGCTCGGCGTCATCGAGTTGAACTCCGATCTGGAGGTTGAGACTGTCGCGGAAATCTTTGTCCGCATAAACTCGCAGGGTGTCTCGCTCAATGCGGCAGACTTCGCAATGTCGAAGATGGCTGCCAGTGAACAGTACGGCGGACATCTGTTACGAAAGTGCATCGACTACTTTTGCCATCTGGCTGTCGCGCCGGAAGCATATAACGACTTGGCCAAAGATGCTGACTTCGCCTCGACGGACTACTTCCGTGCAATGGAGTGGCTGAAGAATGAGAAGGATGACCTCTACGATCCCTCATACACCGATATGCTTCGTGTCACGTTTACGTCGCAATTCAAACGCGGGCGTTTAGAGGACTTAGTCGCTCTACTCTCAGGACGCAACTTCGAAACACGTACGTTCGAGGAAGCCACCGCAGAAGAGGCCTTTCATACACTCCGAGATGGAATCCTACGCTACATGAACGAGACCAACTTCAAACGGTTCGTCATGATCTTGCGCTCGGCAGGGTTCGTAGATTCATCGTTGATCAGATCCCAGAACACCGTCAATTTCGCCTACATCCTCTTCTTGACGTTACGCTCGCAGGGTGAGGCCCCTGAGCAAATTGAGACGCTCGTGCGTCGATGGTTCGTGATGTCGATCTTGACAAGTAGATACACCAACTCACCGGAAACCGCCTTCGGCGTCGATATTGGAAATATCACTAGACAGGGTGTAAGCCGGTATCTGGACACAATCGAACGAGCCGAGCTCTCGGATGCCTTCTGGGAGGTAGGTTTGCCTCAACAGATGGACACCTCGGTGGCTAGCAGTCCCTATTTTAATGTCTTCCTCGCAAGCCAAGTAAGAGGGAACGACAAAGGATTCCTGTCACGTGACCTCACCGTGCGCGACCTTCTGGAAGGCCAGTGGCACATTCATCATGTATTCCCGCGCAGCTATTTGCAGAAGCACGGCTTCCAGCGTGGTCGCTACAATCAGATTGCCAACTATGTGATGATGCAGAGCGAAATTAACATCGCTATCGGGGCTCTGCCACCAGAAAAATACTTCTCAGAACTGTGGGAGCAGTGTAGAAACGGAGCAACTCACTATGGCGGGATAACCGATGCCGATCAGTTGCAAGAAAACCTTGCGGCCCACTGTATCCCTGAAGGAATGAACGCCGCAAGTGTCGAAGGCTATGACACTTTCTTGCAAGGGCGTAGAGAACTCATGGCTACCAAGATCCGGGCCTACTACAAGACTCTGTAGAGAAGGCACATAATAACCGACTATTGACCTATTTATATCCAATTGGTTATACTGCTGTAATGATTTATGAATCACGAAAGACTAAACTTAAAAGAGGCTATATGGGTCGGGGATTCTAAAGCAAAGCTGAAGGAATTTCCGGAGTCTGTTCAAAAGGATATAGGAGACGCTCTGTTTATTGCACAGGCGGGAAGCATGTCGCCAGCAGCCAAACCATTCAGGGGCGTTGGCTCAGGTGTTTTTGAGATACGGGCGGATCATAGAACAGACACTTACCGCGCTGTGTATGCAGTGAAAATTGGAGAGCGGGTTTATGTGTTGCATTGTTTTCAGAAAAAATCAAGGCGCGGAATAAAAACTCCAAAGAAAGAGATAGACCTTATCAAGAGTCGTCTGAGAATGGCGCAGGAACTGGAGGCGAATGAATTATGAGCGAGAAGATTACGTTTGAAAAGAGTTCGGGTAATGTGTTTGAGGATCTCGGCTTGCCAGACGCAGAGGAATTGTTTCTCAGGGCGACACTTGGATTTAAAGTGTTCCAGATTATAGAAGATCGGAAGCTGACCCAGGCAGAGGCCGCGAAGATTTTAGGGGTGAAGCAGCCTGAAATATCTCGGCTAAAGAAGGGCAATTTTAACCATTACAGTGTTGAGCGGTTAATGACGTTTCTCAATCGACTGAATCTCGATATTGAGATCCACATTATTCCCTCAGAAAATAGAGAAGGAAAACAGCGAGTTGTTGCTGTTTAGCTCTTCCAGCTTCTTTGGCGCATCATTGGATTATTACCGGCTATATCGCCAGAGGGCTACTAAAGAGGGGCCACGGTTATGCTAAAGACCTGTATCCGACTTGTGCTGGCGCTCGCTTGGCTGACTAGCGGTGCAGACGCGCTGACGATTTATCGGATCGGTGGTTCGTCGCTGCCGGTGCCGGAGTTGGCCGAGGGGGTAGAATTTGTGCAGCTCGATTGGGAGGGGGTGGAATCGGCGCAGCACGGCCACGTCGAATCGCTGAATATCGCTGCGGACTTTATTGAGCCAGAGCAACTGGATCCGTCAATAAACCTGACACCGCGCCTCAAGGAGCGCGGTGGCCGGGTGCAGACGCTGGTCTGGCGGGGCTGGGAGCAAAGCGGCGACACTGAGGCTGTGCTGTGGGACGAAGACGTCGAGACCGTCTTCTTGGGCGACGGGCATTGGACGACCTCGGGCATTGGCGTGCGCAATAAAAGCCTGATCTTCGAGTTCGGGGGCAACTTCACGGTCGAGCGCGTCAAGTTCTATCCGCGCGAGCGCTTTGAGGAAGAGCGCTTTCTGCAACGCTTTATCATCGGCATCAGCGACGGTAATCCGCTCAAGGAAGGCACGCGCGAATACACTGTGGGCACGCGCGGCTCTTTCATCGACTTCGACATCGTGCATCAGGCCACCGAGAACACGACTCCGGTAGTCGAGCTTGAGCTGCCGCCGGAACCGATTCGCCGCATGCTCTTTGAAGCACCCGAAAATACCCAAGGCATCTGGGAAATCGCCGAGTTTGAGATCTATGGCAAGGGCTTCACGCCGACGGCGCGCTACGTGTCCAATGTCCTCGATTTGGGCGGGCGTGCGGCGCTGGGCGAATTAAGCTGGGGCACTCAAGTCGATTCCGGCGCGCAAATCGAGCTAAGTATGCGCGCTGGCGACGACAGCGATCCGAACACCTATTGGCGCAGCACATTCCGCGGCGACGAGCGGACTCGGCTAGATACCCGGGGGCGACCTTTGACGCTGCGGTCGTACAACCGGCTGGAGACAGCTCAGCAGGCCGGCATCACGCCCGATACGGAAAATTGGGAGGGCTGGAGTGCGGCCTACGACTTGGCGTTGGGTAGTGCTTTGATGCAGGGGACGCAACCTCGGCAATTCGTGCAGGTCCGGGCCAACTTCCAGTCCACGGTAGAAGCAGGGGGGCGGCTGCACTTCGTGCAGTTTGCCGTGTCTAGGCCGCCGATGGCTGCTTTGGTGTTGGCCGAGATTGCGCCCGTTTTGGCGACCACGGGCGTGGCGACCGAGTTCACCTATATGCTGCTGCCGCGACTAGAAGCCGAGGACTTGGGGTTCGATACGATTGAGATTGACACGCCGACTCAGGCGGAGGGCATTGACGCGGTGCGCTACAGCGGCGAAGAGGTCGCCTTTGAGGTGCGGCGGCTCGATGAGCGCGGTTTTGAGGTCGGTGTTCCGCGGATAGACCAAACGCGCGATGGCGAGTTGATTGAGGTGGTCTTTCGCTGTGAGGTTTTCAAGTTTGGCACCTTGTTCTCGGGCCGCGTGTACGACAGCACTCGGCCGCAGGAGGTGCGCCAAGTGGTGACGCCGGGCGAAGTGGTCGAGTTGGTCGAGGGCAATACGCTGAGCGTGGGGTTGACCCATATCGCCGGGCAGGTGGTCGGCGCACTCAGGCTCGTGCCAGCGGCGTTTACGCCCAATGGAGATCAGATCAACGATGCGGTGCGGATTGAATACGACTTGTTGAATGTGATCGGGAATGCCGAAGTGGCGGGGGTGCTGTACGATTTGCAGGGGACGCGGATCGGCGAGGTTTTCCGCGGCCCGGCGCAGAGTGGACAGTTTGCCGCCGAGTGGGATGGCCGGGACGGAACGGGTGCTCTGCTGGCTCCTGGGCTGTACGTGCTGCGCCTTGAGGTAGAGACCGATGGCGGCACCAAGGCTCGCTCGCGCATCGTCTCGCTAGCGTACTAGGAGGAGAGGGTTTATGCGCTACATCGCCGTTGTGTTGCTGTGGGTAGCTGCGGTCCATGCCCAAGGGAGTGGCTACCGGCTCACCGCGGATCAGCTCGTTATCGACCGCGCTGCGCACTGGCGTGCCTGGGAGTTTCCGGTGGGTACCCTGACGATCGACAACAGCGGTACGGTGACGCCGTTTGAGCTGCGCCGTAACACGGACGCTACTAAGGACATCGTCCACTTCTTGCGCCTGCATCCGCCCGAAGACCTCGCGCGGGAGAAGGCGGCCGAGGAAATCGCGCTTGCGGATGCGATAGAAGCGGGTTCCAATGCGCCCGGCGTGCTCAATGTGCTCGATGGGGACTTGACCACCTACTGGGAACCTGAGCCGGTTGCGGATGCTGCGGAGTTGGGTTCGCAGTGGTGGTTTACGGTAGATCTGGGGCGGCTGGTAATCGCCAAGCGCATCGTGCTCAAGTTTGTCGAAGAAGGTCTAGGCGATCCCTTCCTGCAGTACGATGTGCTGATCTCCGACGGCGAGGTGCCGGAGAAGTTCATCTCTTCGGAGGAGCCGGAGTTCGATGTGGTGTGGCGGACGTTGAAGCCGAACAAGACCGAGCGGCTGCTGGAAATTTCGCTCGGCGAACAGGCGGAGGCCGAGGAGCAGGAACTGTCGGATCAGCCGATCAACGCCCCGCCGACTTCGGCGATCTCGGTGCCGCAGCAAGAATTCGCCGGCACCGGAGTGCGGCTGGTGCAGGTGGTGGTGCGAGGGTCGGACTTTGAGCGCGGGTTTGAGGTCAGCGAGGAGGAATACGAAGCGCTGCCCTCTGCCGAGCAGGGCGCGGTCGTCTATTACAAGTTGCAGCGAGACGGGCGGCTGACCGAGGTCGATGAGACAGATTATGCGCAGCTACCCGCCGACCAGCAGGGCGGGGTCTCCTACTACCGCTGGGAGCGGCCCCGGCTGGCCGAACTCGAAGTTTGGCACGAGGGCGACGACGCGATGATTGCCGCCTTGGCCCGAGGCGGCGACGTGTTTGCCTCTCAAGGGCTGCCGGTGGGGCGGACCATCGACGGCAACGTGCAGACTTACGTGGATCTGATCTTCTCCTTTAACCGCCAAACCATTCCCGGTCCCGAAGGCCACCTGAGCTTTGATTTGGGTTCGACGTACTGGATCGACACCTTCCGCATTGCCTACGGCGGTCAGGCGCTCCGTGACCGCTATAGCTTTGGCTCCTACCGCCTCGACGCCTCGGACGGTGCGCTCAACGCTGATGGCAGCCTCAAATGGACGACCGTGGCCAGCCGTCAGCAGTCGAGTACGCGCAAGGAGTATGAGGGCCACGACTTTGAACTGATCAAGACGCGCTTTTTCCGCCTAGTGTGGGAGCAAATCATCGTGGCCGTTGGTGGGCACCGGGGATTTCCCGCTTCGGTGCAACTCTACGGCCAGGGGTTCCAGCCCGAGGTCTGGCTTGAGTCTGGCTTGGTGCGGCTGGGCGGGCGGCGGAACCTGCTGTCGATAGAATGGGACGCCGATACGCCGCCGGGCACCAGCGTGCTGGTGCAGACGCGCACGGGTAACGAGTTGAGCGAGGTGCTGCACTATTTCAAAAAGGATGGTACGGAGATTTCCGAGAAGGAGTACAACAATCCGACGCTGTTGGACATCTTCAAAGGGCCGATTGTCGCCGAGGAGGTGGAGGGGGACGACTGGAGCGGCTGGAGCCAGCCCTACGAGGATCCAACGGGTAGTGCGATTACCTCGCCTAGTCCGCGCGAGTTCCTCAAGGTGCGGGCGACCATACTGTCTGAGGACCCGGACATCAGCGCCGCGCTGCGCTCAATCCGCCTCAATTTTACTGGTCCGGTGGCCCAAGGGCTGACGGGCGAGATTGCGCCGTTCCGAGTCGATTCGCTGGGCGTGGAGCGTCCCTTTTCCCTGTACGTGCGGCCGCAATTCGACCGCCGCGACCCTGGCTTCGATCAGTTGCTGCTGGTCGCGCCGGGGGATATGGCGCTCGGTTTTGCGGGGCTGTACGCGGGGCCAGCCGGGGAGGAGCACGAGGTGGAGGGCGTCGAGGTTATTCCCACGGGCGCGGACAGTCTGCGCCTGTCCTTTGCCGAGATTCGGCCCAATACGGACATTGAAGTCGTGCGCCTCGACTTCAGCACGGCGCTCTTTGGCATGGGTGCGGTGCTACGCGCGTCATTACAGCACAGCGCCGGGGGCGAGGGCACTTGGCAGCGGGTGGACCCGGGCAACGCGCTCGACGCGGTGGCGGGCAATACGACGACGTTGGTGGGCGATCCGACGAGGGGAGAGCTGCTACTCGACGTGGAGGTGCGTCCGCCGGCGTTTACGCCCAATGGCGACGGCGTCAACGACCATGCGGTTTTTGCCTTCAAGGTCGTGCGCTTGGACGACGATGGCCCGTTGGAAGTTGCCATCTACGATCTGAGCGGTCGGCTTATACGCGAGCTTGCCGAGCAAAGATCGAAGACTACTGGCCAGTACGAGATTGTTTGGGACGGCACGGACGAACAGGGGGTGCGCGTTCCGCCGGGCGTCTATTGCGCGTTGCTCCGAGTGGCCGTTGACGCCGGGGGATTGAGCGCGGAACGGACCGAGGTGCTGCGCACGGTGGCGGTGGCCTATTGAAGGTTGCGGTCCATTTGCGCGAATCCGCAGTTATTCCCTCACTACTTGCTGAGTCGTTGATCAAATATCTACGCGACTTGTGCAATCTGCAGATAATGGCGGAGACTGTGTGCGGTGACCAAGAGCTGGATTATTTCGCTACCTTCGTCGAACAATGGAACGAATAACGATGAGCAATAGACCCAATATTCTTTTTTTGATGGCCGACCAGATGCAGGCTCGCGTGCTCGATCCCGATCACGTCTGCCAAACGCCGTACTTGGATCGGCTGGCCGGGGAGGGCGTGCGTTTTACTCGCGCCTATACGCCCAATAATATTTGCTCGCCGACCCGGGCAAGCCTGATGACCGGGTTGATGCCGCACAACCACGGGGTGCTGGAAGTGCTCTATCCCAAGGTGCCGGATTTACATGCGCTGCGCACCGATAAGGAGCATTGGGCCGAGCGCATGGTGGACGCTGGCTATCGCACGGGGTATTTCGGCAAGTGGCACATCGAGCGCGATAATGCGCTGGGTCGCTTTGGCTGGCAGGTCAACGGAGTCAGAGGCGGTGCGCTTTTCAATGATTTGGTCGCCGAGGTGCTGGGAGATAGGCCGCTGCGGCCGGAGTGCGATCCGGCGCATTATCTCGAAGCGCCGCACGGCTATGGTCCCCATCTGTTCTACGGGGTGACCGACCGGCCGGCGGAAGAGCGCAGCATGGGGCTGACGACGACGCTGGCGCTGCGTTATCTGGAAGAAGTGGTACAAGGGGACGATCCGTGGTGTGCTTTCGTCAGCTTTGAGGAGCCGCACGATCCCTTTATCGCCGGCCGCGAATGGTATGAACACTATGCGAATCAAGAGCTGCCGCCGCCGCCCAATGCCGATGATGACTTGGCGGACCGACCGGGGCTTTATCGGCGGGCGCAGGGCATTTGGCGTCAGCTCAACGAGGAGCACAAGCGCGCGGCGCGGGCGTGTTATTTTGCGTCGATTAGCGAAATAGATGCCCAATTTGGGCGGGTGATTGACTTTCTCGAAGGGATGGGTAAACTCGACGACACGATTGTTGTGATGTGTGCCGACCACGGGGATTTGTTGGGAGCGCACGGTCTGTTCTTCAAGGATATTTCCGCTTTTGAAGAAGTGTATCAAGTGCCGCTTATTGTGCGTGGGCCTAACATTGCGAAGAATGCTATTTGTCAGGGCCGAGTTGGCTTGCACGATCTGTGCCCGACGTTGTTGGAACTGGCCGACTGCGAGCCTATTGATGGGGCCGACTCACGCTCTTTTGTCGGGCTGTTGCGGGAACCGGCGAAGATCGCCGATGAATGGACCCGAGGTTATGCCGAATACTTTGGCAATCGCCATCGGCTGACGCAGCGGGTGGTGTGGGACGGGCCGTGGAAGTTTGTGTTTAATGGCTTTGATTTCGACGAGTTGTACCAGCTAGACGAAGACCCCTATGAAATGAAGAATCTGGCGCAGGATCCCGCCTATGACGAGCAGGTCAAAAAAATGACGCGGCTCTATTGGCGCTATGCCCGAGATACGGGCGACACGCCGCTTTTTGAAACGCTCTATCCCGCGCTGCGTTTGGGTGCGGTGGGGCCGCTGGCGGCGGATGAAGATTAGGACTGAGACGAGATCTCACAAAAACAGAGGAGCTAGCGATGGCACGAGATATCAAGATCACCCGTATCACTACGACGCATTTCAACTACGAAATCGCCGATATGGAGTTGGAGGAGCAATTGGGCTTCGACACGGTCTATAGAAAAGGAGGCCGTCTGCCTCAGAGTGGCGGCTTCCTGACCATCGAGACCAGCGCCGGGGTCAGCGGCACTGCGCCCGGCGGCATCGACGGCCGCACGGCGCAGTACTTGCTCGGTCACAACCCGCTGGACCGCGAGATCATCTGGCACGATCTCAAGCGCTCGCGGCGCGGCCAGGACGGCACGCCACCCGGCGCGGTGGACACCGCGCTATGGGATTTTGCCGGCAAGCTCTACGACGCGCCGATTTACGAGCTTTTGGGCGGGGGCTGGCGCAAAAAGTTGCCGGCCTACGCTTCGACCTACCACGGCGACGAAAACGGCGGTTTGACGACACCGGACGACTTCGCGCAATTCGCGCTGCGCTGCAAGGAACAATACGGCTACCCGGCGTTTAAGATCCACGGCTGGGTCAACGGGCCGATCGACCGTGAAGTAGCAGCGGTGTTAGCCATCCGCGCAGCGGTGGGCGACGATATGGACCTGTTGCTCGATCCGGCCGGGTGTTTTCCCACGTTTGAGGATGTGCTCAAGGTGGGTCGTGCCTGCGACGAGGCGCGCTATATGTGGTATGAAGATCCGTTCAGGGGCGGCGGGTTTTCGCGCTTTGCCCATGTCAAGCTGCGCGAGCTTATCAAGACGCCGATGCTGATGGGCGAACACGTGCGCGGGCTGGAGGCCAAGGCCGATACGATTACCGCTGGTGCCACTGACTTCGTGCGCGCCAATAGCAGTGTCGATGGCGGCATTACCGGGGTGATGAAGATCGCCGCTATGGCCGAGTCGCACGGGTTGGACGTGGAATTACACGGCGGCAGTCTGGCGCACCGCCATATCATGGCGACTTTGCGCAATGCCAATTATTACGAGTTGGGCTTGGTACACCCTCTGGTCAACGATACCAAGCCAGCGGTTTACAGCGAGCGGCGCTGGCTCGACGAGTTGGATTCAGTGGATGAAAATGGCTGTGTGGAAGTGCCGGAGGGGGCGGGTTTGGGCGTGGAGGTGGACTGGGATTGGATCGAGGATCACAAGACGGGGGGGAAGGTTTACGAGTAGCGCACGGTGGCGTAATAATCCGATGCGAGAAAAGCATGACTATGCACCGCTTAGAGCCTATTCGCACTGAAGCTGATCACGCACAGGCTATGGCCCGTATTGATGAACTATGGGGATCGCCCGCAGGCACTCCGCAGGGGGATGAATTAAAAGCCTTATTTCTGCTAGTAGAAGCCTATGAGTGTGAGTGTTATCCGGTGCCTGATGTAGATCCGTTTACCGCTATTGAGTTCGCTATGGACCAAGAAGGGTCGGGCATGTCGCATGAGGATTGACGCTTCAGGAAGAGTGCGAAACTTTACAAAACCAAAGGAGCTTATTAATGGCAAAGACAACCGTCGAAGTCCCCGATCACAAAATGGCAGAGCTGGAAGCCTACAAAGATCGTCTAGGCGATTTATTGTTGCTGGGGTTGTCCCAAGTCAAAATCCAGGAGGCACTGTTATTCTATAAGCGGGGGCTTATCTCGATTGGCCGGGCAGCAGAAATTGCCGGTCTGACAGAACAGGAAGTAGTACAACAGGCTCGGGCCTTTGGAATCCAACCCCGCTGGAGTGAGACCCAAGTTCAAGAAGAATTGGCGTGAAGGTCTTTTGTAATTCCGGCCCTCTAATGGCACTAGGTAAAATTGGTGCTTTGGATATTCTTTTTCGGCTATTCGGTCAGGTAAGTATCCCCACAAATGTTCATCGAGAGGTCGTCCTCGAGGGAGAAAAAAATGATTGATCTGAGCAAGTACCGCATTGTCGACCTATCGCACGAGATGATTCCCGGAGAGCAGAAAATCGACGGGCACTACCTGCACGGCGAGCCCTTTTTCGGTCGCTCCGTGGAGGTGCAGGAGTTTATGGCCTACGGGGCTCGGATGCACTTCATTCAGAGTCAGACGCACAATGGCACGCACTGCGAGGGAGCCTACAAATACCTCGATGAAGGACCGGACATGGCCGGCATGCCATTGGCCTCGTACATTGGCGAGGCCGTGGTCTGCGATCTGTCGCACAAGGGGATAGGAGAGGGAATCCGCGCCGACGAATTTCGCCAAGCAGGAGTGAAAAGCGGCGATATTGTGCTGGTGCGCACCAACCCCGAACACGGCGGAGAGCTACCCTACTTTGAAGCCGATGTGCTGGATTTTTTTATTGAAACGCGGATCAAATTGCTGGCCTCGGGCGGCAATTTGTACTACGGTCCATCCACTGTGCCCAACGCCCACATCGATGCCGAGCGCCGGCTGCTGGAAGAGGGCATTCCCATGGTGGACGCCCTCTTGGGGCTGGAGCAACTGACAAAGGACCGCGTCTTTTTCATCGCCCTGCCGCTCAAGATGCAGCGGGTCACGGCTAGTTGGACTCGGGCCATTGCGCTAGAAGAGATCGATTGAGCGCTCAGCTCAGCGCGACGACTTCTTGTGTGACGATTTCCTTGGTGTGGGTAAAGGAGGCGGGTGCGGCTAGTTCCAAGGTCTCCGGCGAAAGTCGGGCCTTAACCTCCGGGGAGAAACGGTCTAGACCGCCGCGCACGCTTTCGTGCTGCTGCATGTAGCGCAGGGTGAGAAAGCGGCGGTCGCGGTCTTTGGGCACCCAAGAGAGCGCGCCGTGGGTGACCAATTCGGAGATGATGACCACATCGCCGGCCTTGGGCGTTACATTGAGCACTCCCTCGGGCACTTCGGTGCTGAAGTATTCGTCGTTGTACCCACCCTCTGTCGTATAGCTCTCGGGATAAAAGAACGACCGCGGATAGTCGAAGTGGCTCTTGTGGCTACAGGGAAGAATAATAAGCCCGCCGTCGCCGGGATAGACGTCGGTCAGGTAGAAGAAGAAGACTAGGTCATTGCACTGGACTTTGCCGCCGATCGCACTGTAGCGTCCCTGCTCTGGATTGAGGGCCGACGCCCCAGGTACGCCGGAGTGCAGGGGATGAAAGGGCTTGCCGTGGACATCGACCATCAGATTGCCGCTGGTCAGGCGCGGCCGATCGTCGGTCAATTCCTTGAGGATGGGCCAAGTTTTGGGATGTAGGGTCAGCGCTTCGAGGGGCTTGTCAAAGGCGAAGGCATTGATATACCAGTTGAAATGCTCGCGTTCGAGATTGATTTCGAGGCCGGCGGGCACCTCCTCCGGTGGCGTGTCAATGTAGCGCTGAGCCGCGTCTTGGGCCGCTTTTAGTTCCGCTTCTTGTAGCACGCCTTTGAGGTGAAGGTAGCCGGTCAGGTCAAAGAAATAGCGCTGTTCGGGGGTCATGCCGCACCTCTTTGTGCAACGATTTGGAAGGAATGCTGGCGCATCGGTTTGTTCATAGGGTCAACTCTACTGTATCGCGCGTGGTGATTTCTTTGTGGTCCTTGAAGTCGCGCACGGCGATCAGTTCCAAGGTTTCTGGCGACAATTGGGCCTTGACGCCGTCGGGAAAGGGGTCGGAGGGGCCGATGTGCTGTACGCCGTAGCGCAGGGTGAGAAAGCGGCGGTCCCGGTCTTTGGGCTCCCAGGAGAGCGCGCCGTGGGTGAGGTGTTCGGACATGATGACCACGTCGCCAGCTCTAGGCGTAAAATTGGTCACTCCTTCGGGCACTTCGGTGCTAAAATAATCGTCGTTGTACCCTCCGTCGGCGGTGTAGCTTTCTGGATAGAAATAGTGATGTTCACGCAGGAAATTGGCCTTGTGCGACCCGGGTACGACAATGAGCCCGCCGTCGCCGGGGAAAACGTCGGTCAGATAAAAGAAAAATACCAAGTCGTTGTTGTATATTTTACCGTCCTTGACAAAACTGCGGCGCCAGCCCGGCTGGCCTTTGCGCAGGGCTGACTCGCGTCCCGAATGCAGGGGATGAAAGGGTTTGCCGTGGACATCGACCATCATATTGCCGCCGCCTAGCCGGGGTTTGCCGCCGGTCAGTTCGAGCAGGATGGGCCAGGTTTGGGGATGCATCGTCAGTCGTTCGAGGGCTTTGTCAAAGGCGAAGGCGTAGAGATACCAGTTGAAGTGCTCGCGGTTGAGGTCAATGCGAAAACCCTCTGGTAGCTGATCCGGCGGCGTGTCGATGTAGCGCTGGGCTGCATCTTGGGCGGGGCGGAGTTCGCTCTCACTCAGAACGCCGTGCAAATGGAGATAACCGGTTAGATCGAAAAAATAGCGCTGTTCGGGAGTCATCATCTCGTTTTCCTGTGATCTCACTGGCTGGCGACTTATATTGATTCCGAATCTGTCGGACGTAGGGGCAAAGGTAACCAAATACGGCTCTGGACTTCAAGGGAAAACGTTCCTTGGCAGCCGGAGATTATCAACAGGAGTTCGTTTATGGCCCGCGTGCGCATTGGTGTTTTGGGTTGTGGTGCCATAGCTCAGGTCCAGCACCTACCCAATCTGTTGGCACTCGACGAGAAATTTGCCGTTCCCATTGTCTGCGACCTGTCTCCCGATCAGGCGGCCTATGTCGCCAAGCGCTTTGCTATCCCCCGGCACGTCAGCACCCTCGACGACCTGCTGAGCGCTGATATCGACGCAGTTCTCCTCTGTCATGCCGATCCCAAAAGCGACGCGGCAATTGCTGCTTTTGCCGCTGGCAAACACGTTCTCATCGAAAAGCCCATCTGCGCGTCCCTGCAGGAAGCCGACGCCATGATTGCGGCCATGCACAAAGCTGGCACCGTGGGCCAAGCCGCCTACATGAAGGCCTATGACCCGGCCTTTGCCCTAGCCAAAAGAGAGGTGGAGGGTTTGGATTACAGCTTTATCCAGATCAATCACCTGCATCCGAGCAATTATCTCCACCTCGACCATTTCAACGTGCAGTATGCGGGTTCACAGCGCCCCGCAATTGCCGCCCAACGCCAGCGCGCCTATAGGGAAACACTGCGCCAGGCTTTTGGCGACCTTTTTGCGCAAGCTGAGCCCGTCTGCGGCATCACTTATGGCCTGATCCACGACCTCTACAGCTTGCGCACGATGGTGGGCTCGCCCCGCGCCGTGATTAGCACGGAAATATGGAAGAACAACCGCTCGATTACCTCAGTGCTCGAATACGCCAATGGCGCGCGTTGTGTCATCAGTCGGGTTGACTTGGAAAAGCTGTGGGATTTTCGCGAGACGCTGGAAATCTACGGCGACGATAAGCGCGTGCTGCTCACCTATCCGACCGGTTTTTCGCGCCGCGTACTCTCCACCCTGACAATCCAGGGCATTGACGAGCACGGCACTAGCTACCGCAAAGAGCCGGCCATTCCCTGGGAGAGCGCCTTCACCGCGGAATTGCGCCACTTCCACGCCTGTATTACCGAGGGAGTGGAGTGTCGCACGCCGATCACTGAGGCGCGCCACGACGTGGAACTGATCATCGATATCACCAAATCCTATATCACCGGCCAATCCGTGGAGAAAAACTGTGAACGGCAATAATCTATACGACCCTGGGTTGCATCTATTTCTCGATGACGTGGAAGTACAAGATCATCCCGGCTTTGTGCGCAAGGTGCAGCGGCCTGAGCGCGTGCGGACGGAGCCGGTATTAAAACCCGACCGGCCTTGGGAGGGGAACGCCGTGCAACTGTGGGGCTCGGTGCTCTACGACGACGACGAAAATTGCTTCAAGATGTGGTATTATTCGATCAACAACGACCTGTACGAGCGCACCGGCCAAGGGCACTTTATGTGTTACGCGACCTCAAAAGACGGCATTGCGTGGGAAAAGCCGGAACTGGGGATCGTGGTCTGCGAAGGGTCCAGCGCCAACAACATCGTCTATCCGCCGCCGGGTGTTGAGCACGGCCTAGATCCGTGGGGCGTGGTCAAAGACCCGCAGGAGCAAGATCTGGCCAAACGGTATAAGATGGGTATGTACCAGCAGCGCCCCACTGCGGACGCTCCGCAGGAAACGCCCACGATGGACCGCCAAGAGCGCAGTGCCCTGCGCAAAGTGCTCTTCGACAAAATCCGAGACCACCACGGCATGTACGCGGCCTTTTCGCCAGATGGCATTCACTGGCGGCTGGACGACCGCAATTACGTGCCTCGCTCCGGCGATGCCGGCGCGCTGGTGTACGATCCCATGCAGCGGCGCTATCTAGCTACTTCGCGCCGTTATGAAACTTTGATGGACCACTTCGTGCTCGAGTGGAAGCAGTATCGCCGCGTCATTGCCCTGTCCAGCAGCGAGGATTTCATCCACTGGACGCCGCTGAAAACCATTGTCAAACCGGACGATTTCGACGATCCGAGGGACCAGCTATACGTGATGACGCCCTTTGTCTATGGCAGCCAGTACATTGGTTTCATCGGCATGCTGCACTCGGCTACGGAGCTAGGCCCGGTGCAACTGGCTACGGCGCGGCATCTGGACCACTGGCAGCGGGTGGGTCGTCGCGAGGAATTTTTGCCGGTTGGCTCGCCGGGCACTTGGGATGGGGCTTGGTCTTCTCTGTCGTCTAATCCTCCCGCTCTTGTGGGGGATACGCTATACATGTGGTATTCGGGCCGTCCACAGGCCCACGGTACCGAGGGCAATTCCACCAGTTCGATTGGGCTAGTGACCCTGGGCAAGGATCGCTTTGTGGCGCTGCGTTGCGGCATCGGGGGCGGCGAATTGATGACTGAACCCATTGAAGTCATCGGTCCTAGGCTCGGGGTCAATGCCACCTGTTTGTTCGGGCATTTGCAGGTGCGCGTCATTGCGGAGGCCTCTGTGCCGGAGGGGTTTGACTTTGACTCGTGCAATGGGTTGGCACGGGGAGACGAGACGGATTGCGAGATCACGTGGGGCAAAGAGCGGCGCGATCTGACGCCTTTTGTCGGCCGGAAGATTCGCTTGCACTTTCGCGTCGACAATGCTACGAGCCTGTATGCCTTTCGAACTGGGGATAACTCTCGCGTTTAACGAGGATGAGGAGAAAAGACAAATGGACGAGTTACAGGCCAAAACCCTACCAGCACTCGATTGGCACGGTATCTGGCCCGGCTACGTCAGCCACGACGAAGAAGGGCTGTATTTCCCCCAGGATTTGCCCACCGGCATCCGCTTGGCCGTGCAGCAAGCCGAGTGCTCTGATCCGGTCATGGCGCGCCAAAAGCGCTGGGAAGCCGGCAATATTCATTACCCGAGTTTAATAAAAGAAGGCGATCGCTATCGCCTGTGGTACTGCTGCTTTGCCGACCCCGAAGATCCCTGGGTGAAGGCCGGCCACGTGCCGGGCAAAGTGCCCGGACTGTGGTGCTACGCCGAGAGTGGCGACGGTTTTCACTGGGAGCGGCCCGAGTTGGGGCGGGTCGAATACGCGGGTTCCAAGGATAACAATATCCTCTTTGTCTGCGACCAAGTGGGTTCGTCCTATGGGTACATGAACGTCATGCGCGATCCCAATGGCAGCGCCGAGGAGCGCTATAAGGCTATCGGTATTACCGCCAAGTTTGAGGTGGACGGCCAGCCAGTTAGTCGGGCGGAAGTGCTGGAATTGCGGGCCAAGCGCGAGGCGGCCGGAGATGCCGGTGAAATCGGTGCCAACATAACCTCGCAGGTGGTGGTTACCGCTGGGGTGTCGGCCGACGGCTATAGCTGGACTCACCTGCCCGAGCCGATCATGGCACCGCCCTTTTTGCTCGATACGCAGAATATTCTCACCTACGATGCCGATAGCGGCAAATACGTCATTTATTTGCGCAGCGGTCGCCAGCGGCGCCGGGCAGTGTCGCGCTACGAAGCCGATACTTTTCGCGGGCCGTGGGACAACCACCTCATGGTGCTCACGGCCGAGCCAGACGATCCGCCCGATTGGGATATCTATGCGCCGGGCTATTGTCGCCATCCGCACGGTCCGCACCTCATGTTCTTCAGTCCCTATCGCCGGGCCAGCGATCTGGTCGATGTGTACTTGGCGACCAGTTACGACGGCCAGCTTTGGTACCGGCCGGAACGCAAACCGATTATTCCGGTGAGCGAGCGCTATGGCAGCCTCTACCCGACGCCAGAACTGGTGAAGTTGGATCAAGACCGCTGGGGCGTGCTGACCCTAGCCTGTCCGCACCCACACAACCGCTCTTCTGAGCATCCGCACGAGTACATCTGGGCCACGTGGCAGCGCGATCGGCTGGTGGCTTGGGAAGCGGACGATTGGGCGGAATTTGCCCTGAGCGAACAGCTATGCGCTGGCCAGCAGCTCAAGATCAACTTCAAGACTTTGCTGCCGGGTGCCTTTGTCGAAGTGGAAATCGTCGACGGTAGTTTGCCCAATCGAAAGGGCGCGGCGCTGGTCCCCGCCCTAGCAGGATTCAGTTTTGCCGACTGCGACCGGATGTCTGGGGACGAGTTGGAGGCTGTGGTGAGCTGGCGGGGCAAGTCGGATTTGTCGGCGCTGAAGGGCCAGAAGATCCATTTGCGCTTTCGCATGGCGCGCGCCCAGCTTTTCGCCGTTACCCTTTGATAGGAGACAGAGCATGCTGGTGGGAATTGTCACCTTGAAATCGGCCCCTTGGGAATTGGAGGATAATTTCCGGCGGCTGGAGGCCTATGTCCGGGAGGTGGCCGGGCGTCGCGCCCAAGTGATTGTCGCGCCCGAGTCCGTGCTGGATGGCTATGTGTTTAATGCAGACCCCACATCCCAATTGGCGGATATGTTGGAAATTGCTCAGACCGTGCCGGATGGATTCTATATCCAGCGGGCGGGCGAGCTGTGCAAAGAATTGGGGATTTATCTGATATTCGGCTTGCTGGAACGGGAGGAGCAGACCCTGTTCAACGCCTGTGTCATGCTCGATCCGCAAGGCGAGGTGATCGCCCATTACCGCAAAATTACCACCGCGGGAGAGTACGCCATCACGCCAGGGCGTGCGCTGCAGCCGTTCGACACGCCCTTGGGCCGGTTGGGCTTTCTGCTGTGTAGCGACCGCACTGTGGACAATTGCGCGGTGCTGGGGGTCCAGGGGGCACAGGTCATTTTCATTCCCATGGACGGCAGCGGCGGGCCGGACAATACCGAGAAAATGCGCTGGCGGGCTCGGGACAATCAGTGCTGGATCGTCATCGCCAACACTTGGAGCGCGGTAATCATCAGCCCCAGCGGGGAATTGCACTTAGAGAAGTACGAAACCGAATGCGTCAGCGTGCAATACGTCCACTTGCCGAAACAGGATAACACTCAAGGACGGTCGCGCTTTGTTGCGCGTCGGCCCGATTTGTACGGTCCCCTAGTCGCCGGGCACGAGGACGGCCACTACGATGGGGAGGGCAAACTCACGGCCGCGGGCGAAGCACGCCGACAGGCAACGCGCCGGAAGGCTGCGGAGGGTCGATGACAGACAATTCCTTAGCGGCACCGATCATTGACGCCCACGGCCATACCTTGGATCTGGCCTTCAAGTCGGGGCGCAAGCTGCACCAGGATTTGGGTGGACTGACCGATGTGCCCCTGATGCGCGCCGGTGGGGTCGCGGCTCAGCTAACCGCTTGTTGGGTGCCGGATGCGGAGATCGGCGGTCCCCACGGCAGTCGGCATCCCCTGCAGGAGGTCTTGCGGATCATCGACTATCTGCATCGCCAACTCGAAGGCGAAGCCGGGGAATACGCAGTGTTGGCTACTACTGCCGATCACATCGAAGAGGCTCATAAGAGCGGGAAAGTGGCCTTTGTTTTGGGCTTGGAGGGCGGCGATGCGCTCAAGGGCGACTTGAGCGTATTGCGCACGCTCTATCGCCTGGGACTGCGGCACCTCGGCTTGGTGCACGAAGGACGCAATGCCTTGGGCACGGCGACGCAGGTGTGGAGCGGGCCGACCATGCGACTTTACGACAGCGAGGTCGATCCGCCGGGCCGACTGACCGAGGCCGGTCGGCAGGTCATTGGCGAGATGAACCGGCTGGGCATGCTCGTCGATATCACGCATCTGGTTGAGGCTTGTTTTTGGGCCGCGCTGGAAGTCGCCCGCGCGCCGGTCATTGCCACGCATGGCAATGCGCGGGCGCTGCGAGACACAGTGCGCTACTTGAGCGACGACCAGCTCCGGGCAGTGGCCGCCACCGGGGGTCTGATTTGCCCTAGTCCGATGCCATTGGGGCCTGCGGGCGAAACAGCCAGTCTAGAGATGTTGCTGGATCACATTGATTACATAGTTGCGCTGGTCGGACCTGCTCACGTCGGCTTTGGCACGGACCTGCTCGACCAACTCAATGCTCGGCCAGTCGGTTTGGAGGATATTGGCGAGAGCCAAAATATCGTCGAGGGCTTGCAGCAGCGCGGGCACCAAGCCGAGGTGATCGACGGGATTATGGGAGGCAATTTTATTCGCGTTTTCAGAGAAGTAGCGGGCTAGGCTGCCGGAGTACGAGAGGAGGAAGAATACTGATGCACCAACCATTTTTGGACTGGTACGATATCTGGGCGGGCCAAGCCTGTGCCAACGAAAACGGCGAGTCTTGGCTAAAGGACCCGCCGCTGGGCGTGCGGCTAGCCGTGCAACCGGCGCGCAGGTCTCCGGTATTCTTCCGCGCGGAACAGCCTTGGGAACAGGCCCGAATGGCGTATCCGTACGTCCTTTTGGACGATGGGCTCTACCGGATGTGGTTTTGGACTTCGGGGGAACTTCACCGCGGCGGCCGATCCGGACCGTCAAGCCGCCAGCGCGGGGCCGGCAGCAACGGTTCGATCCGCTGCCATTGTCCATCGGTTAGATCGGTGGCATATTGCATACTAGGCGTACCCATCATACAAGCCTTTCTGTTCAGATTTTGTCGTGAAACCTGAATATGGCCTGATGAGTACGCCTGTTCAAATAGCGGCTACAGTAAGGGTTTTCAGACGGCTTCTAAGAAATCATGACGCGCACTTAAAAAATAACAATGGAGACTTTCCCAATGCGACAACTAACACATATTATATTGACCGCCATGCTCTGCACGGGCCTTAGCACTGCTATTTCCATGCCTTCCGCCGAAGCGGACCTGTTGGGGCGCGACCTGGATGGCATCAACAGGTCCGTGGAAGCCTATTACGATACGGATCTTGACGTTACCTGGTTGAAAGATGCCAACCTGGCAAAGAGCAATAACTTTGGCGTTTCGGGTATTAATGCAAGCAACGGCGGTATGAACTGGGAAACTGCCCATGAGTGGGTGGATGCCATGAACGCTTCCAGCTACCTCGGAGTCTCCAGTTGGCGCCTTCCCAACGACCTACCGATCAATACCGTGGAGTACGATCTCAACTTTGGTGTGGAAGGGTTGACAGACGGTGGATATGCCAACACCGGGCCAGGCGGAGGATGGGTCGATGCCGACGGCAACGCGGCCTCGGAATTGGGCCATCTGTTCTATGTCACGTTGGGTAACCTCAAGAACTGCGAGCCCGGAGATGCTCCGGCTCCGGATGGTGGCACCCGTTTTGGGTGTGTAAACCTGGAAGACCTTCCTGGTGCAGGTCTTGTGCATACCGGACCCTTTATGAACTTCGATCCTGCTTTTTATTGGGCAGCGCAAGAGGATCCGCGTGATGATGGAGCGCGTGGTCGCGGCTTCAACTTCCGCAATGGCTTTCGCCTCGCTCTGGGTAAGGAGATTCCTCGCAATCGTGCCTGGGCGTTGGTGGATGGTGACGTGGGCGTAAGAGTTGCGGTGCCGAGCTCAGTTACTCCGGAGACGTGGGCAAGGCTCAAGTCCCAATTATGGAGGTGACTCTTGCTTCGGCTAGCAGTGTGACATTTGGCGTTGATTGCGCTACTCGGCATTCTGAGTGTTTCTCCTGCGCAAGAACTCTTCGAGCGCGCTAGGACGGCCGCTCGGCGCTCGGGTGTTGTCGATGCCGAACCCGTTCTCCGCTGGCGGCGGGCCGACTGAAGTTTATCGATGCCGACCAAAGTATAGGAAGAATGAGGCCCCTTTTTATTTCTTTTGCCAAGGTGCCGAACGCCCCGCAAGGGGCAGGGCAAGCCTGCTGCTGATCGTTTTGCAGCTCGTTTGACCGAGCGTGCAGTACCGTTTGGTTTGCCTGTCGGCCCGTATCCGGATCAATCCGGGGCCTGAGGGACCGTTGAGGGGCACACCCAGCCGTACGCCCGGCGACCGGGACGGGTCGAGAAGGCAGGTCAGGCGGCGAACTCGAACCGGGGCTCAGGTGGGGCCCTCGGCGGGGCACCGGCGGCAGCCCTTCGTCCTCCAGATAGGTCCGGACCGAGACCGGATCGGTGAGGGCGGTGAGGATCCTCAGGCGCCCGCCACAGGCCGGGCATTCGCTGAGGTCGGCGGCAAACACGCGGCCAGCAGGGCCGCCCAGCCCAGGCGATGGGCGCAGGGGGGGGCTCTCATCGCGGTCCTCAGGCGTCGATCCCCTGGTTTGGCGGGCACGATGCGAGTGCGGTCCCGAGCCCGGGGGGCCAGGACCCCGTGGTAGCGCAGCAGATGGAACCGTCCACACCGCCCTGCGCGGTCCAAGTGGCTAGGATGAAGATATTGCTACCGTCGGCCACCATGCTGGCGTGGTAGTCGTACGAACACCAGCCTTCTGGCCCTTTGTCGAAGTTGTTTTTATGGGATTTATATACATGCCTACGCACATTTCAACGTGCAATACGCGGGTTCACAGCGTCCCGCAATCGCCGCCCAACGCCAGTGCGCGTATAGGGAGACACTGTGCCAGGCTTTTGGCGACCTTTTCGAGCGGGCTGAGCCGGTCTGCGGCATCACCTATGGCCTGATCCACGACCTCTATAGCTTGCGCACGATGGTGGGCTCGCCTCGCGCCGTGATTAGCACGGAAATCTGGAAGAACAACCGCTCGATTACTTCGGTGCTCGAATACGCCAATGGCGCGCGCTGTGTCATCAGCCGGGTTGACTTGGAAAAGCTGTGGGATTTTCGCGAGACGCTGGAAATCTACGGCGACGATAAGCGCGTGCTGCTCACCTATCCGACCGGTTTTTCGCGCCGCGTGCTCTCTACCCTGACTATCCAAGGCATTGACGAGCACGGCACTAGCTATCGCAAAGAGCCGGCCATTCCTTGGGAGAGCGCCTTCTCCGCAGAATTGCGCCACTTCCATGCCTGTATCACCGAGGGGGTGGAGTGCCGCACACCGATCACTGAGGCGCGCCACGACGTGGAACTCATCATCGACATTACCAAATCCTATATCACTGGCCAATCTATGGAGAGAAACTGTGAAGGGCAATAATCTTTACGATCCTGGGTGGCATTGTTGCATGAATATCTATAAGTCGTTGTTTTACAGTAAGTTAGTGTTTTGGTGTCAAATTTCGTAAATTGTTGTTTTCTAACGAGTTAACGTTTTTCGTGCAACAACGCCACTTTCGCGCCGATAATGCGACGAGCCTGTACGCCTATCGAACCGGGGATAGGCTTTGAAATCGCAGACGGTGCAGGGATCTGATAAACAGGGTTGAGAATGGACAATTCCTTAACGGTGCCGATCATTGACGCCCATGGCCATACCTTGGATCTGGCCTTCAAGTCGGGGCGCAAGCTGCACCAGGATTTGGGTGGACTGACCGATGTGCCCCTGATGCGCGCCGGTGGGGTCGCGGCTCAGCTAACCGCTTGTTGGGTGCCGGATGCGAGAATCGGCGGTCCTCACGGCAGTCGGCATCCCCTGCAGGAACTCTTGCGGATCATCGACTATCTGCATCGCCAACTCGAAGGCGAAGCCGGGGAATACGCAGTGTTGGCTACTACTGCCGATCAGATCGAAGAGGCGCATAAGAGTGGGAAAGTCGCCTTTGTTTTGGGCCTAGAGGGGGGTGATGCGCTCAAGGGCGACTTGAGCGTATTGCGCACGCTCTATCGCTTGGGGTTGCGACACCTCGGCTTGGTGCACGAAGGACGCAATGCCTTGGGCACGGCGACGCAGGTGTGGAACGGGCCGACCATGCGGCTTTACGACAGCGAGGTCAATCCGCCGGGCCGGCTGACCGAGGCTGGCCGGCAGGTCATTGGCGAGATGAACCGGCTGGGCATGCTCGTCGATATCACGCATCTGGCTGAGGCCTGTTTTTGGGATGCGCTGGAAGTCGCCCGCGCGCCGGTTATTGCCACGCACGGCAATGCGCGGGCGTTGCGGGACACAGTGCGCTACTTGAGCGACGACCAGCTCCGGGCGGTGGCCGCTACCGGGGGGCTGATTTGCCCTAGTCCGATGCCATTGGGGCCTGCGGGAGAAACAGCCAGTCTAGAGATGTTGCTGGATCACGTTGATTACATAGTTGCGCTGGTTGGAGCTGCCCACGTCGGCTTTGGTACGGACCTGCTCGACCAGGTCAACGCCCGGCCGGTCGGGTTGGAGGATATTGGCGAGAGCCAAAATATCGTCGAGGGCTTGCAGCAGCGCGGGCACCAAGCCGAGGTGATCGACGGGATTATGGGAGGCAATTTTATTCGCGTTTTCAGAGAAGTAGCGGGCTAGGCTGCCGGAGTACGAGAGGAGGAAGAATACTGATGCACCAACCATTTTTGGACTGGTACGATATCTGGGCGGGCCAAGCCTGTGCCAACGAAAACGGCGAGTCTTGGTTAAAGGATCCGCCGCTGGGCGTGCGGCTAGCCGTGCAACCGGCGCGCAGGTCTCCGGTATTCTTTCGCGCGGAACAGCCTTGGGAACAGGCCCGCATGGCGTATCCGTACGTCCTTTTGGACGACGGGCTCTACCGGATGTGGTTTTGGACTTCGGGAATGGAAGAAGGCGGGGCGCGGTTCAACGGCTATGCAGAGAGCCGGGACGGTTTCGAATGGGAACGGCCGAACTTGGGGTTAGTGGAGTACGGTGGCACTAGGGCCAATAATCTGCTTTCGCGGCACAGCGATTTTGAGCTCAACTCGGTATTCATCGATCCCCATGCCGATCCCGAGGAGCGCTACAAAGCCATCGGCCCGAAAACCGTATTTTACCGCAACGGGGAAGTGGATGCGGAAATGGATTGGGTGCAATTTCGCCAGTTGGGTGCCCAGACTGGTACTGGGGACGATCCCACCATCAATACCATGCAGGTTGTGGAGGAACAGTTCGGCGTCCGCCGGGACAATGTGGTACAAGGTGCGGTCTCTGGCGACGGGCTGCGCTGGACGGTGCTCGACACCCCCTTAGTAAACGTCGGCAATAGCGTGCTCGACACCCAGAATGTCGCTGCCTACGAACCGGAAACCGGAGAATACGTCGCCTATTTGCGCGGCATGTTCCACAATGAGAACAAATTCGGCTATACCGGTCGCCGAGCCGTGCGCAAGACTGGAGGGAAAAAGTTCGGCGCTTGGGCCCCGCCGCGCTACGTCCTAGTGGCCGACCCGCAGGACCACGTTTCCGACGATATATACACGCCGTGCTACTGCCACTATCCGGGGGTGCCCGGCTTGCATCTGATGTTTCCTTCGGTGTACCACCGGCTCGACTCAGAGCAAGACGTCCAGCTAGCGGTGAGTCGGGATGGGTGGAATTGGGTGCGGCCCGAGCGTAAGCCCATCATCACCCTCGAAAGCGACGAAGGGCGGTATGGTTGCATCCGCGCCGCTCCCAATCTAGTGCCGCTCAATGAGGAGGAGTGGGGCCTGCCGTACGACTGCCGCTACAGCCGGCACGACCACGGCCCGGCTGAGCTACCTGAAGGCGAGTTTCGCTGGGCTATATGGAAGCGCCATCGGCTGGTGGCCTTGGAAGCGCCGCTGGAAGGACGGGTAACTACCATTCCGCGCGTTTGCCAGGGCGGAGAATTGCGTCTCAACTTCCAGACCAAGCGAGCCGGCTGGATCAAGGTGGAAATTGTGACGCCGCCGATCGAGCCTGTGGAGTCGATTCAACCTTTGGAGGGTTTCAGTGCAGACGAGGCCGATGTCTTGGTGGGAGACGAGTTAGACCAAGTCGTTACGTGGAAGGGCAAGAGCGATCTAGCGGCGCTAAAGGGCAAGCAGGTGGCCGTGCGCCTGTACCTGGCGCGGGCCAAGGTATTTTCCATGTCCATCTAAGGGCATGGGCGAACCATCTACGTCCCAGCGGTGAGAGAAAATTGGCTCATTGACAACCTGCCGGTAACTTCGCTGGAAAATCCGACGAAGGAGAAACCGTAACTCTCGGCCCGGCTCAACACCTGTTCGAGGGCGACGGGATGGCCCGGGTCGGCGGACCAACTGCGGTGCCATTGGTTTTCGTCTGCTGCAAGTGCAAGGCGATTGGCCGTCCAAACGCCCTCCTCTAGAGCGAGAGGATGGGTTGTGTAGTGCCAGCGCGTGCTAGCGGCGTGTACCCAGAAGAAACACTGGGCACCGTCCAAACGCAGCCGATCGGCCCTCAGGTGGACCGCAACTGCGGACTGGCGCATATCGAGCGGGTCAGCGCCGACCCAACTGCGGTAGCACAGCAGCGGCAGGATGGACAGGGGGCGCTCCGGGGTATCGGCGCTCCAGCGCCGGTGATCGGTCCAGATAAAGCTCCCATTGTCCACACCGCCCTGCGCGGCCCAAGTGGCTAGGATGAAGATATTGCTACCGTCGGCCACCATGCTGGCGTGGTAGTCGTACGAACACCAGCCTTCTGGCCCTTTGTCGAAGTTGTTTTTTATCACATTCTCTCCTTAATAAATGTTAGCCCATCACGTCGGCCGATTGGGCGACGGTGGCGAAGAATTCGTCGGTTTGCTGCGCGATGCGCACTGGGGTTAGAGGTTTGATTTCGAGTACCGCATCCCCCTGAAAATTGATCGCCGCTAGGGCGTCGAGTAGGTAGCGCCAATCCGCTGCGGGTATTTTGCCGGTGCCCGGCACAGTGTGCAGGCGGCCGATGCCCACGTCATCGCCTAGCGCATCGCTGATGTGCAGGTGGCAAATGCGGTCTTGCAGCCGATCGACGTACTCTTTGAGGGGAAAGCGTTTGAATTTTTGCACGTGGGTCGTGTCGAGGCAGATTCCAAGGTCGGCGAAGTGCGCCAGCGCCCGCTGCAAAATGGACAGGTTCCACAACTCAGGGTCTTCTTCTTGCTCGCCTTCGGAGGCGTTTTCCAGCGCGATTTTGACGTTGTGCTGGCGCGCGTACTCCAGCACTTGGGCGGCAAAATCGAAATCGGGGTCGGGGCCATCGAGATAGAGATTGGCCGCGTGTACTACTAGGACCTGACTGCCCACCTGCGCTACTGTGTCGATTTGGCGGTGGTAGCTCTCAATGGTATTGTCGCCGCCCGTGTGCCAACTCGAGCGCACGCCGCGCAGGATTTGCGCCAGCCGAGGCCGGTGCTCCTCGACGTAGAGATCGAATTGTTGGGACACCAGAGCTTCCCGAGCGGGACTCGTCCACTCCCAGCTCGCCCATTTGGGCCACAACTCAACGCCGTAGCCAGCGGCGGCCACTTCGTCGACGACTTTTGCCAGACTGTCCAAGCCGCGGTCTAGGGAAAAGCTGGTGCCGCCTTTTCGCAAGGGGAAATAGTGAATGTAATTCCACAGGCTGATGGAGATATTCAGTTGCATGGGGGCCTCTTTTCTCAAATTGGTTTGCGGTGGTTAGCTATTACCATCCGTGCATGCGGTGTCCCTCTGCCGGGAACCAGATCAGATCCACTACCATGGAAAAAATTACTCCAACCACATAACCGATGGCCAGGCCGTAGAACAGGGGTTTGCCGGCGATGTAGGACTTGGCCCCGCCGTAGCGCAGCAGGATTATTTTGACAATCCACACGATGAACAGACTGAACCAGTAGAGGCGGAGACCGAACGTGTGCTGGAAGGCCAGACCGATGGGATGGAGGGGGAACCAGTGGAAATAGCCGCGCAGCAGGGCGATGAGCGCGGCTTCGCCAAAGCCAAAGAACCACACCGCCCACTTGTTCAGGTCGGGCAGCATGGGATTGTTGAGTAGATAAACCATATCTTGGAATATCCAGTTGGCCTTGCCGCCGAGAAAAATCAGGCCGCCTCCTTCATAGGCCAAGCTGATCGTCTCGATGGCCAATACGACGAATCCGATGGGAAAGGCGATTAGGACCATCGCCGTCAGCCGTCCGGGCTGCTGCTCTAGGGAAAACAGGCGGAAGCAGTGGGGCAGCGCTGGCCAAGCCGGGATGCGGAAGGTGCCGAAGAAGGCATTGCTGGTGAATACCTTAAACGCCACTAGGCTGCGCGGCGACTGGAAGGCCGAACCAACTAGCTCGATGAGAAAGGAATCGCCCTTGATATGGGGCTTATTGGGCAAGAGATAGGCAAAGCCAGTGGCAGCGACGAGTTTGGCTATGACGAAGTAGGTCAGCGTCATCAGCAGGAAACCGCCAATAGCCACGGGCAAGCTCATGCCCAGTTGCACTCCCCAGCCGATGACGCTGAGCGCCGACAGAATTAGGCCAGCCAAGGCCAGTCGGTAGAGCGCGACTTGGCGTGGCTCGCCCTGGCCGCTGCACACTTGGTACCACACCTGACGCAAGTGGCGTCGGGCCAGCCAGATGGACCACAGGCCGATGAAGACTAAGGCGCCGTAGCTCTCCATGTAGATGATGTTTTGCGCCTCGGGTTGCTGGCCAGCAGCACCCACGGCAAAGCCACCGATGGAAAAGCCGGTCCGCTTCATTATGGCTATCTTGAGCGCGGCCAGCAAGTGGAAGAAAATCATGCTGCCGAGGATGTCCACTGGACACAAATAGGTCACGGCCATGATCAGCGGCAGAATGCGCACGGTTAGAAAAAAGTCCGGCGTCAAATAAAGATCGTAGAATTTCCAGTAGAATTCGATGGGTGGTAGGCCTAGGGCGAAGTAGGTGGCGATATTGTAGAGTATGGGCAAGAAAACCAAGGCGAAGCCAATCCAGAAGACGGGCTTGCGAAATAGCTCGGGCCGCTGCTTGTCCTCAAAGCCTTGAGTCAGGTCTAAGGGCATTTGCGCCAGTGGAAAGGTTAGCTTCTCGGCCTCAACCCACTGTTTGTGGAAAAGGGCGATCAGACAGAAGCCAAAGACTACCATGCCCATAGAGACGCCGAGCCACTGGCCGATGGCGCCGATCCACCCGTCCCAGGGAATGGAAGCCCCTTCGGACAGGCCAAACCAAAACGGATCGATTACTCGGGGAGAGGCATTGGCAAAGACGTGCCAGGGAAGGTAGTCGAAGAAGGTTTCTTCCCACTGGTTCTCGGCCGTGGCAAAGTAACTTGGTGCCCCCACAATTGAGACCCAGTAGGTCATCCAGCCCAACTGCGGAATCGTACCCACCACCCAGAGCATGGAAAACAGGGTCAGCAATTCGCCGCGGCTGAGCGCCAGGCGCGGCCAGAGTGCCCTGAGTGCGGTATTGAGGAAGAGCCACAGCACAAAGGGCATGAACGTGGCCATGGGGAATTGCGAGTGGACGTAGCTGCCTATGCCTAGGCGCTGGCCAACGTTGACGATGTAGTAGAAGTTGGCAGCTATGGTCAGGGCACCTAGGACAAGTGCGCGCGCGGTGATCTGCGGCAGACCGTTCATGGACTACAGGGCCGTTGAAAACAGTAGGACATCAGTCTTCAAATTGGTATAAAACCTGTGTTGTGGGAAGAAAGAGCCTATTTTATGGTCAGTTGCGGTATTGCTGTCTCCCGAATCGCATAGAATATGGCTCGCTTGGTTGTTTTTTTTCTTCTTGCTGCCCCCACCACTGCCCATGCTCAGGCTAGGGACGCTTCCGGGGCGGCTGCTATTGCCCATCACAGCGCCAAGGTGCTCTTTGAGCAAGGCGACTTGGAGGGCGCGGTGCCGTTCTATCGCCGCGCCATTGAACTCGACCCTCAGCGCCTCGCCGCCCACCTTGAACTGGGCGTCGCCCTTTTTCAACTCGGCGAAGTGGACGGTGCGCTGGCAGCATTCCGCACGGTCCTGCGCCTCGACCCCGAACACGCGTTGGTGCACAGCTACCTAGGCAATGTGCTGTACAGCCGCCGGGATGTCGAGGGTGCGGTGCGGTCCTACCGCCGCGCGATTGAACTCGACCCCGACTGCGCCCAAGCCCACAGCGACCTAGGGGCCATCCTCTACGGACTGGGCGATGTGGAAGGGGCCATTGCCGCGTGCAGCCGGGCAATTGAGCTCGAGCGCGACCACGTACAGGCGCTCTACAATCTAGGCTTGGCCCTCAAAAAAAAAGGCGACTCGGAGCAAGCGGTCCAATCCTTGCGGCGCGCCATTCAGGCCGATTCTACCTACGTTCCAGCCCGCTACAGTCTGGCCCTGCTGCTCTATGAGCGAGGCAATGCAGCAGAGGCCATCGCCCAGTACCGCCAGATCATCTCCTTAGATCCCAAGCACAGCCGCGCCCACAACAATCTAGGTCACATCCTCTATAGCCGCGGTGATGTTATCGGTGCTATAGCACTTTTGCAGCGCGCCCTCGAACTAAATCCCGACTACGCTCAAGCCCACTTCAATCTGGGTCTGGCCTACAAAAAGCAGGGGCGGATCGACGAGGCAGTGCAATCGTTCGGCGCTGCTTTGCGCCTGCGTCCGGGCCATGTCCGCGCCTATAACCACCTAGGTGCCGCGCTCCACGCCCGCGGCGATAGGGTTGCTGCGGTCCAGGTCTATCAGCAGGCCATCCGCCTCAAGTCCGACTTTGCCGGCCCGCGCTTTGGGTTGGCCACCATCTTGCAGGAGCAGGGCAATGAGGCAGCCGCCATCCAGCAGTACCGCGCCATTATCGACATTGGCGACGATGAGTACTTGCAGCGCATGGCGCAACAAATCCTCCGCGCTATGAGGGAAAAACCGTAGGTTCAGCGTTTTACAGTGGCAATGCCTCGTCCTTCTTCTACTACCACAAGACGATCTCCTGCTACTTGGGTGTATTGGTCGATTAGACCGCTGGGCCAGCGGATTTCTAGGGTATCCACTGCGGCGCTTGGCCCTAGTCCAAAAGTGAGCCACAGACTGTTGTGCGATAGGTAGCTCGAGCCAGCGGCCACTTCTCTGAGCTGTTGCTGGCCGCTGGCAACTAGGCGCACTCTGGCACCGATGCCGTCGCGGTTGCTGTTGCGGCCCAAGGTGCGGATGGTTAGCCAGTGATTGTCGCTGGCGGTGTCGTTGCGCAGTAAGGTGGGCACGTCGTTTTTGTTGACCACGAAAAGATCCTCGTCGCCGTCACCGTCGTAATCGCCGACCGCAGTGCCCCGGCTCGACTTGACGATCTGTAGACCTGGGCCGGCACGCGCTCTCAAATCGACGAAGGCAGCACCGTCGTTGCGGAAGAGGTTGTTCTGCTGGGCGTAGCTCGACTGTGGAAAATAGTCCTCTAGGGCAGCAGTGACGTGGCCGTTGGCAATGAAGATATCCAGATCGCCGTCGCGGTCCCAGTCGAAGAAAGCCGTGCCCCACTGCAGCGGCATGAGCGTAGTGCGAGCGACGCCAGCGGCAAAGGAGATATTGGCGAAGGCGCGGCCGTCGTTGCGGTGGAGAGTAGCAGTCTGCCCTTCGTAGTTGCTCACCGCTAGGTCCAGATCGCCGTCGTTGTCCCAGTCCTCAGCAGCCAGACCCATGCTGCCCTCGGGCCGTCCATCGCCGTCGTAGGCCACCCCTAGGGCTAGGGCTTCTTCGGCAAAGGTGCCGTCGCCTTGGTTGGTGTAGAGGAAGTTGGGGGTGGCGTCGTTGGCCACGTAGAGGTCCAGATCGCCGTCGTCGTTCCAGTCCAAGAAGGTGGCTCCCAGCGTCTTGCCTAGGACGGCATTGAGCCCGGCACTAGTGCTGACATTGGCAAACGCGCCGTTGCCGTCGTTGCGATACAGCACATCGGGCTGGCCGGCAAACGCTTCGGGCGAGGCCACGCTGGCCACCCCGCGCTGGCCGCCGAAGAAACCGTCGCGCTGTTCGCCGGGCAGCAGGGTGGTCTCTGGATCGAAGACCACGTAGTTGCCCGCAAAAAGGTCCAGATCGCCGTCGTTGTCGTAGTCCCCGAAAGCGCAGGCCGTGCCATAGCCATCGTCGTCTACCCCGGCTAGTGTGCCGATCTCGGCAAAGGTGCCGTCGCCTTGGTTGGCAAAGAGGAGGTTGGGGCCGTAGTAGGTGGTGTACAGATCGGCGTCGCCGTCGTTGTCGTAGTCCCCGGCCACGCAGCCGGAGCCCCAGCCGCTAGCGTCGGTACCGGTCTGTTCGCTGACATTGGCGAAGGTGCCGTCGCCCCGATTGTGGAACAGAGCATTGCGCGGAACTGCGCCGTCGGGCGGAGGCTGCACATCGCGCGGCAGATCGGCATAGCGCGGACCGGTAAAGCCCAGGCCGCCATTGACGATATACAGGTCGAGCTGGCCGTCGCCGTTGTAGTCGAAAAAGGCGGCACCCGACCCGGTCGTCTCTAGGATCGTGAGGGCGTTGTTATTGCCGTACCAGTTGCGGAAGGCCAGCCCCGCCTCCCGGGTTGCATCGGCGAAGCGGGGCTGGGCATTGCAGATAGCAGCGCCGAGGAGAGCGGTTAGGAGCAGAAAATTGATTGTTGGTACCAGTGCCCTTATCTCCCTCGGCTAGTAAGAAGCCGTCTTGGAAAAGACCCAAGACGGCTTCTTTGAGGCTACAGGAGCGAAGCCCCTGCGGTTTTGCTGTGGGTGCAGAGCCTTTTACTTGAGGAAGGTCATCGGCCGCGATTCGACGAACGAGCCCGCCTCCATGCGGTAGTAATAAACGCCGCTGGAAACTAGCTGGCCGCTAGCGTCGCGCGCATCCCAATCGGCCCGGTATTTGCCCGCGGTCATGGTCTGGTCGGCTAAGGTAGCCACCAGCTGACCGGCGGCATTAAAGACTTGCAACTTCACGTGTGCCTCGGCATCGGGTACGGTAAACTCGATGACGGTGCTCGGGTTGAAGGGGTTGGGAGTGGCATTGCCCAGACTATATGCGTCGGGGGTGCTGGCGGCCACCTCCAATATGGCGGTGGCGTCGGCACCCAACTTACCCGAGGCCAAGGCCACAGGCGTATGGAGCAGCAGATGGGGGCCGTAGGGGTTAGAGGTCTCGTCGTCCCCGTAGCCATAGGAAAAGGTCTCTAAGCGCATGCCGTTTCTCGTATAGAGACCGTCGTAGGGACCACCCTCCTGCAATAGGAGGAAACGGGTGCCTCCTGGCCGCATCCGGCCCCAGCTAGCGGGAAATTCGATTTCAAAGGCGCAGGCACCGTCGCGTCCCAGTGCGCTTATGGTCGCCGCCCGACTGCCGGCATTGATAAAGACGATGTTGCCGGTTTTGTCGGCGGTGACGCCCAAGTTGTTTATGGAGGAGCCGCCCAAGGCACCGATGGCGGCGGCTTCTTCATTGGAAATAGCGTCGCCGCACAAATCGCCGTTGCGGTTGGCCCACATCACATTGCCGTCGTGATCTAGGCGCAGAATGCTCGGGTGGGCCCACGAAGAGACCCAAATGCCGTCGTCGGTCACCGAGATCTGAGCGGGGCCTGCGCCGGAGACGCTCTCGTTGCCGTCATCATCGACTCTGGTCACGTTGTAGAACTCGGTTATATCGAATGCTTGGGTGATTTCGCCAGTGGTCTTGTCGCGTAATTCAACGGCGTTAAAGGGCACCTCTTGCCTGCCCCAGAGGGCGTTGAACACCACATCGCCTCTGGGCTGATATTCGACGATGCGGTCGCCGTTGGCATTGGGCGAATAGCCATCGGTGCCGAAGTCGGTGACTCGGTCCCAAGCTTGAGCGGCGCGGTTAATGCGGATTTTGTAGAGCCCGCCAAGCTCTCCACTGTGATTGGAGGTCCAAAAAATCTCTTGATCCTGATCGTCTATGCGCATGCCGCCTAGGGTGCGGGCACCTTCAAAGCCGAAGTCGAAATTCCAGCGCTCCCAAGCGTTGGGGTTGGCCAGATAGTCCGTGCCCAAGGTGCCGCGGACCATGTCGCCGGCTTTGTGGCCCCGGTCGGGTACTTCGCGCTCGTATTCCTGGACCCAGATTTCGGGCGGGTCCTGCGAGGTGTCAATATTGGGGACGGTGAACCCCGAGGGGCCCGCCCCAGGACCGGCCAGGACCGGCTTGTCGAGGTTGTTGACCGCGACCACGTCGAATTCGTAGTCGCCGGCTCCCGCGGCATTGCCCTCCCAGTCGTTGCCGTCCCAAGTGACGGTGCCATCGCCGGCTTCGGAGGCTTGGCCCGGGGTGGTGGCAATGTACAGGTCTTGGGGCTCTAAGCGCAGCCAAGCGCCGGCTGGCCCCCGCTCGCCGGTTTCGCTGCTGCCTTTGCGGTAGATCACTACCCAGACCGTGGCGCGCTGGTTGATGGTGAAGGGAATGTCCACGCTACCGTTGCCGTCGTAAGCCACATCCTGAGTGGAAACGACCATTGGATTGAACTCACCGGAGATGTCAGGTAGCTCAAATGAGTCTCCATAATCAGGGCCTGAGGGGTAGGTCTGCTCGTCCTGTGCCCACGTTGCACCGACGGCGAGTGCTGCTATTGACCAGCTAATGGCCAAAATGCGCAATTTACGCATGGTGCCTCCTTGGTTTGAGGAAACAGTGAATGACTACCTGCTGTGAAATCAATAACTCAATGAAAATAAATAAGTTGAGAGGATTCAATAGGTTGTGGTTGCATTCCTTCGTAAGGAGATATGACTTTTAGACGAGCATGTCAAGCATTTTGTTAAGAGGTTCTTGCACCTGATTTTCCAAGCTTCTGGGTTTGATCAATGGACATCAGGCGGGATTTTTGAACTCGACACTGTAGAGTTCGCCGCAGCGCATCTGAAAACCCAGCGAGATCGGCCCTTCGCCTTGGTGGCCTAGGTCGGCCTCGCCATTCCAGGTCACTTCGCGATCTAGGTGGTCGCCGACTAGCCAGTCGCAGTCCTCGAATGAGCGGCCGGGCAGGGGTTGGTACTTGCGGTCCATGACCTGCACCTTTACGCTGCCTCCGGGCGCGGTTTTGAAGTTGAGGTGGACGCGGCGTTGTTCGATTGCTAGGTGAAAGGTTCTGAAACGTCCCTCTACCGGTGCTTCCAGAGCAGCGAGCCGTCCCTTGGGCCACCAGGCCCAGGCAATGTGCCCGTGCGGCGGCTGACGCAGGTGCTTGTGCGGCTCTGGCGAGCCGCAGATGGTGATGCCCATGCGCTCGCCGGGCAAAGGCACTAGGCCGATGCCGGCTGACACCGCCCCTTCGACCCATATGCCCCCATCGCCGGGTTCGCACACCGGTCCGCCGGGCACGAAGTTCCACACCACATTGTCCGGGCTGGCGGCCAGCACAAAGCTGAAGGAATCGTCTATCAAGCGCCAGCGCAGCGGGAACATGAGGTGGTAGTCGGTGGTGCCCGGCATTGTTGTTTTGGAATTGGCGTACCACAAATCGTAGGGTTCAGCCGAGGCGTTGGGCCAGAAGACTTCCTCGGACAGGGGCAGGCGGCGGAAATCTGCAGCAGCAGTGCGACCGATGCTGCGGCGGTTAAAGAAATGGCTGCGGCAATAGGCCACGTACTGTCCCAGCACTGGATCGTACTCGCAGACATTGAGGGTGTCGCTGATTTGAGCGACGAGTGGATCGGGGATGGGCGTCCAGCTAAAGCCGTCGGGCGAGATGGCGCCGAACAGGCCGTCCCACTTTTCTGCCTCTAGATTGAGCGCCCCCACCTCGTCGGGCCTCTGCTGCAGGTAGCGCTCCTTTTGCGCCGGGCTTAGCTGGCCTATGTAGATCATTTTGTAGCGCTCCTCCGCAGAGGCCGGCTCATCCTTGAACACGGTGGCACCGTGCAAACCGGTCTCTTCGACCTGGGGCAGCCCGTAGACAATATTGTTGTCCTTGGAGCCCTTGCGATCGATCCGCCCCTGCGTGGGAAAGCGCCAGTTTTCACCGTCATCCGATTCGGCGTAGCAGATGTAGTCGGCCGCGCCTATGGGGTATTTTTCGTGGCCGACATGTTCGCCCGCGAACAACTCGTACCAGAGCCGGTAGCGTCCCTCTTCGCGGATCACGGTGCCGGGCCAGATAAAGCCTTCGTCCGCCGCTGGCAGCAGGAAGGGCTCGCTCTTAGTCGCCGGTTTGGCGCACAGGCGGATGCCGATGGGCATGTAATTCGGCTCGTGTATTAGTGGCGGACGCTCGTCGTTGGTCCAGATGCGCAGCCATTGACCTTCGGCGTTGCGCCAGCCGGTCGAATGACTGCCGTGATGGACGTAGCGCCAGTCGTGAAAGTAGATAATATTCGACGGCAATTTGTAGGGCGGGCGCTGGTTGCGAATGGGAGAAATCACGGTGTTGTCCTTTGCGGAGAATGCGGCTTGGTTGCCAGTTATAGGAACCGTCCATATTCGGTAAAGCCGATGAGGACGCGGGCGAAAAAAGTCAGCGCATCAAAGGCATCGCTCTCCCGCGATTCCTCGTCAAATGCCTTGACCTCCCGCTGCAATCCCACGATCGTGCGCAGATCGTAGCCGAAATACTTTGAGCGATTGTTCACGTTGAGATACAATGTGTGCTGGTCAAAACTATTGCGTGCATTGACCCGGTCCTCGACCCGGTAGGGTAGCGGCCCCAAGCCTTGGATGCCCAGCTGTAGCTGGCTGCGCTGCATCAGCGGCAGGGTACAGCGCAGGATGGGAATGACACTGAGCTCCGAGCGCACGGTGCGGGGGGCGTAGCGGCCGTCGGTTTGGCGGTCGGCGGCTTGGTCAACTAGGCGCAGCAGCAGAATCTTGAACTGGGGTTGGATCTGTAGCCGGTGCCAATGCCAAGTGTAGTCGGCGCGGCTGACCCAAGTGAAGTAGTCGAGTCGTTTGTCGCGCTGGACTAGGCCGCCGGGCAAGGGGCCGGCTTGCTGCCAGTTAAAACGCAGGCGGACTTTGTGGACCATCTGGAGGGTGGACCAGGGATTGAGCCAGCTCTCTAGATAGGTATCGTTGACGTAGCTGTTGCGATACAGCAGCGGGTCGGCGCGGAAATTGTTGGTGAAAGAGGGCTTATTGCCAGCGACCAAGCCGCGAAAATCTGTATCTATGCGTTTCGGTCGTTCGACCAGTACGGAGAATTCGTCGGCGATATCGTCTTTGACGCGGCGCAGATGGTTTTCGAAAAACAGCCGCTGCAGCCATCCCAGTTCTTCGCGCCGGTAGGTCGCCAACGCGTAGGTGGACTTGTTGCGCCCGCCGCCAGCGATTTGTTCGATGTCGTAGCGCCCCGCCCCCAAAGACCACTGGGACGTCAGATCCAGTTGGCCGAATAGGTGGATGCCGCGCTGGTCGGCGTCGTAGGGGTAATCGGGGTCTAGGTCGTCCTCGCGCACATCGGGATCGTCGTTGTTGTTGCGGTCGAGGCCGTAGAAGAAGTCGTTGGATTCGACGTAGTACATGAGAAAGGGCTCGACGTAGTCGGGCACATCGTTGAAGTTGCGGTTGGTGTCGGGCAGGCCGTCGTTGTCGTCGTCCTGGCCGGGAAACACTCCGTCGATGTCCTCGTCTTCGCGGTCGTTGGGTTGCCCCTGCAGATTGCCCGCGCGCTTGTCCGGGTAGCGGTCGCCGTCCTCGTTGTCCTGCACCAGGTCCCAGAATATGGTGTTGTTGGTCAGGCCGGCCAGCGTAGTTTCTGTCAAACCGATTTCGAATGGCACAAAGGTGCGCATTTCCGTGTGGAAGTCTGGATTCGTGGCAAAGGCTTCGGCCCCTAGGCGGCCTCTCTTGAACCAGCGTACGGCATTGATGTACCAGGCCGATCCCTTCTCGGAGAAGCGCGGCCCCCGGTCGTACAGCGCGGTCTCGTCCATACGCGCCGGAAAGCGGGAGTAGCGCGCTGAGCGAGCGTATTCGCCGTTGATTTCTAGGCCAACTAGGGAAAGGTGCATATCGGCGCTGTAGGTGAAAAGCGACGTGTTCTCGCCCACATTGATCCGCCTTCTGGCCAGATTGGAGCCGTCCTGCACATTGCCCTCGGCGCGCAGGACAGGCCGGTAGAATGTGCTCAGGTACTGATTGGGATAGCCACGTCCCCGCGGGTTGTTGAGATTGAGAGTGGCTACTTCTACCCGGTAGTCGTTGGCCAGCGCCGCTTCCACGGCTACCGATTCCACGTAAGGCTCCTGCGACAGATCGAAGAGGAACACCAAGTGCTCGTTGCCATCGGCTTGGAGGATTTCCTCGGACGATTCGAGTTTGAAGGTGGCCAGCAGCCCTTCGAGGTTGGTATTCTTACTCACGTCAATGCCGGCCTCGTGGTCGGCGCGATAGAGGTAATCGGCAAAGAGCGGCATATCGTTTCTGCCGCGGTAGTAGAGCGTGGGGGTCTGGTAATAACCCCGGGGGTTGGTGTAAATAGTCGGGTTGAATTGGCCCGTCAGCCGGGAGATAGTGCCCACCTGCGTGTCCACGCCTTCGAAGTGGCGAATCACTGTTGGCACGATATCGGGCCGGGCTTCGCCGTTAAGTACGAGCTGCACTTCTTGCACCAAGGCACCGCCACGGCCGTCTTGGGGTGAGTCGTCGGTAAAGCGCACGACAACTTGGTCCATGGACGGCAGGCTGGGCCGCAGGGAGCCTTTGAGGCTGTTGTTGTCTTGGGTGCTCTGATACACGTGCGTGTTCACGCCGTTCAGACCTAGCCGCAGGGCCCCAATATCCGTTTCCAGTCGCGTCCCCAGCAGGATGGTTGAATCGTCGGCAAAGTGCGTATGTTCGATGGCCCAGGAGGGAACGGATTCGACATAAAAATGAGGACGTTCGATGCGCGATCCTAGGAAGGTGAAGCGGGCATAAGGCGTGGCCAAGTCGAAGCGGGCACCATTAAAGTCAACTTGCGACAGGGTCAACGGCGTGAAGCGGGCGATCAGCCCATCGCCGACAATGGCGCTGTATCCCCAGTCGTTATAGCTGTCGCGGCCCACCACCAGAAAATCGAAAACCGTGCTCCACTGGTTGCGATCCTTGAAGATGCTACTGCCGTATTCCTGACCCAGAGTGCGGCGCTCGGTCCAGTCGTACAGGTCGTAACCAGTGATGAGGGGATCGCCGAAGGAATCGTAGAAGGCTCGAGGTCGGTCGGCGTAGGGGAAGGTGTGGTCCGGGTAATTGGAATAGCCCTGAAAGGCATAGTTATTATACTGGGGCAACTGCCGCCAGAGAAAGTCTTGGGAAGGCAGAATCTCGGGAATGCCCAGACGCGGCGTTTCCGCCAAGCTTGGGACTGTTGCCCATAGCAGCATTATGAGCACACCGCAGATATGTATTGTCGACTTTTTCACGATCTGCCCATTTCCATCAGTACACCACGGCTACGACGCGCAGGCGGCTTTCTTCTTCGCGCTCGAGAAGGAGCCGCACGCGCACTAGGTAGAGCCCCGGTGCCACGAGTTCACCGGCATCGTCCCTGCCATCCCATAGGCTCGGCACCGAGGCCGACGCGTATTCGCCTGCGCTCAGGAGGCCTGCATATAGGGCGCGCACAGGCCGGCCTTGGACATCGAATATGTCCATCTCTACTACTTGGGGCTCGCTCACTCGGGCCAGAGTGAATTCGATCGCTGTTTCGTCATTGATGCCATCCCCGTTGGGGCTAAATGCCTGTGGTACTGGGCGCACTTGACTCAATAGGGAGCCTTCGACACCACTGGCAGATACCTCCCACGAGCGCGGCTGACCGCTGTCTGGATCGGGTTCAATGTTCTCCTCGGCATCCAGCGTCGCGCCTCCGTCTGGACCAGAGACTTGGGCGCGGAACTGGAAAACATTGCTCAGCAGCCGTCCGCGGAAGCGCATTGCTAGGATCCCCGCTTGGCGCCAGGGCTCGGCCAGTACTATATCCAGCGCGGTGTTCGATGCGGTGGTTGCGGCGATTTCCACTCCGGGTGGGGGCACAATTTCCTCTAGTTCGATCTGGCTGGGCAGGGCAACATGCACCCGCTCCACCCCTAGGTCGTCAGCACTGAAACTTAGCTCTAGGCGATACGTGAAAAGGGTATCGCGGCCCAGCACGGCTTGATTGGGCTCGACCCAGCCGCGGACCAGCGAAGCAGGTATCTGGTCGGTGAAATCGACAATCAGACTGTCCAAGCGCGGGCCCTCATCTTCGACTTGAGTTTCCAGATTGACCCGATACTGCAGGAAAGTGCGTGGTTCGGGTACCTGTAGCAGGGCCGGACTGGTGTGCATAGGTGCACTCCAATCGCTCCAGGTGCTGCCGTCGTTCGAACTGCGGAATTGCAGCCCGAGCGCGGTGCCAGCCGGCACTTGGCCGCCCCAGCGTACAGAGGTAAAATTCTTGCGCTCTCCGGGGCGTCCTAGGTCTAGGGGCGGCGAGACAAAGTTACCCGCAGGCGCAACACCGCTGCCCAGCACCTGAATCTCGGCTACTTTGGCGCGCTGCACCGCATCGACCTCGGCGATGATTACTTGCAGGTAACGGGCAAAGACCGGGGCAAAGGCAATGGCTGTGCGCTCGGGCTGATCAATGCCGTGCAGCACGCCCACCTCGCTCCACCCAAACTGGTCGTTGCTCACTTGGACGGCGTAGCCGCGCAGGGTATTCTGGACGAACTCGTCGGCGTTTCTCCCCTGGGTCAGGACCCGCACCTCGCTGATTAGACGCCGGTTTAACAGATCCACTTGGGCAATGGCGTTCAACTCGGTCGGATCTACGGTCCAGCCGGTATTGGAGCGACCGTCGAATACTTCTGGGCGGTTGGAGGGCAACCTGAATGCTAGGTTCACTCCTTCCACTGAACGCAGGCTCAGGCCGCCGGCTGGCTGGCCGATGTCGATGCCACCGGGGAAGCCGGCGATTATATCTGCCTGCAGCGTATCAGACCAGCCGGATACGCCCGTCCGGTCTAGCTGGCCGCGCTGTACTTGCTGCCAAGTGTCCAGTCGGCTCACATCCGTTGTCAGCCAGCCCTCGTCTTTTTGGGGTTCGCCGCTCCAGTACCACAAATTCTGCAACGCACCAAAGGTGCTGACCCATGCCTGCTCGGCGGCGCTTACCTCCATAACTAGGCCACTGCCATTGCCCCGGCCGCGGTTGACGACGCGCACGGCCAGCTCGTTTTTGCGCCGCTTGAGTTCGACCGGGTACTCTTCCATGGTGGTCCAATTGTCGTCTCTGCCGATGGTTTCGCCGTTGAGGAAAACCTCGTATTCGTCTACCGCGGTCAGGCGCAGCAGGGCAGAGCCCTCCTCGGGTGCATTGAGGGTATGCCGGTAGTACACGGTCTGCTCCCACTGGTCAACGGCCCATTCCTCCGCATGACCGGTGGTGCCCACCAGCAAGGCCGCGGCCAATAGCAATGGGCGCAACTGCCAAGGCGGTGATTTACCCGTTTGGTCTGTTTGCATCCACATCATTGTACCGGCTCCAATCCCACGACCATGCGGATGAAAAACTGTTCGAAATCAATATCCTCGAATTTCCGGGTGCGGTCCTTCATGCGGCGTCGGCTGATCTCGTAGCCGGCCGTAAGCGCCATATCGAAACCAGCGTATTCAAAGCGATTGACCAGCATGAAAAGCGCATCGCGGGTGTTGTAGTCTTGGTCTTCATTTTGGCCATTGCGGTAGATGCTAGGCAGCACGGATAGCCCTTGGACACCGCCGCGCAGGAAGGTGCGCTCGGTGAATTTGAAGTCGGCCACTATCATGGGGAAGCCGAAGACCTCGGACACCGGCTGAATGCGTCCCCCGTCATCGGTACGGCGACGCAGCATGAGCTTGTAGCGCGGCGATACTTCTAGCCCGCCCAGACGCCAGCGGTAATCTGCTCGCAGCACCGAGGTCCAGAGCTGAATCGCATTGTCGCCGCTTTTAGTGCTGAGCTGTTGGTTGACTTCGAACTTGAGATTGGCACCGACAAAGAGGTTGCGCACCCCCCGGAAGGCGAAGTCGACGAAGGCGGTGTTGACGGCGCTGTCCCGCATTAACAATTCGTCTTCGACAAAGGTCTCAATGGTGGCACGCGGATTAAAGATGTCGAAATTGGCCACGTCGCCAAAGCGGAATACTCCATCGGGGATATCGTCCTGTACCCGTTTTAAGAAATCCACTGCCCGCACTTCGCCCCAACTGCCGAAGCGCCGCTGGTACTCGGCTTTGGCGTACCACACATCCGCCCGCTGGCCACCCCAGATGGCCTCCATATCGTAGCGTCCAAAGGTCAGTTCCAGCGCACGCTGGGGCTGGAAGCGCACAAAGAGATGGTAGCCCTTGCGGTTGAGGTCATAGGGGTAGTCCGGCTTGTTATCGTTTTCGCGCACGTCAATGACGCCATTGTTGTTCAGGTCGTCGCCGTAGTCGAAATCGTCCGGATTGACGTCGTAGAGCAAAAAGGGCTCGAAATAGTCGGGTACTTGGTTGCGATTGCGGTTGGTGTCGGGGGTGCCGTCTTGGTCCTTGTCCAGACCGGGGAAAACCCCGTTTTGGTCCTCGAAACTGGGTATAAAGAAATCATCGGGAAAAGGATCCTTGTCGTCGTTGTCGTCGACCGTGTTTAGGTCGAGGGTATTGTTCAGGCTCTCGTCGGTCGAACCCAGCTCGCCAGCGAATGGCCCGGTGCCACTGGCCGCGTACACCCCTAGCGTCAGATCGGTCACCGAAAGCTGGGTGCGGTACTCGGGACTGAGGCGAAACAGCTCTCCGCCCACGGCAATTTTCGGGGTGAATTCCCGCTCGATATTGAGCAGATAGGCGTGGCCACCGCGGTCGTGGCGCTGGCCGCGGTGTTCGTGAACGGGATACTGGAGAAAGTTGAAGCTGTGGGCCCACTCACCCTTGAAGCGAAAGCCCTTTACGTCCGTACTCAGGCCTAGGCCAGCCAAGGTGAGGCCGGTCTGGCGACCGTAGTCAAAGCGAATCTGTTCAACATCGGCACCGGCGGATCCACGTCCTTTGGAGCCGGCCAAACTTTTGTAAAAAGTGGCGCGGTTGCGCTGGGCTGGTTCGTTGCGGGATTCGCGCGGGTCAACGGCGTAGATCTCCGACACACTGACGCGATAATTGCCGCTCAGCAGGGCCTCGAAGGAGGCCGACACCACTTCTTCGTCCTCGGGCAGCGGGAACCAGAACAGGACATAGTCCTTGCCATCGGCGCGAAAAGAACCGTCGGGTTCGGGTGTCTGCAACGGATAGGTGCCCAAGCGGTGGCCCTTTAACACTTCCACGTAGGGAGGAATTGGCCGTTTGAAGAAGAAGTCCTTGTTGGGAAAGTTCGGATTAAAATCCTCGGTGTTGTGGCGCGTGACAAAAGGTTCAATGTCGCCTCGTCGCTCGCCGTTGAGCAGGATATTGACGTCGAAGACTCGGGCTCCGTTGCCGTCCAAGGGCGAGGTGTCTTCAATGCGGACCACCAAGTAATCGATTACCTGTACCCGATTGGGCAACTGACCCTTCATGCCGTTCCAATCGGGCGGCGAGCGGGTGTCAATGCGGAAGAGGTTCACATAAGAGGTACTCATATCTATGGTGCGCCAGCGCCATTGCCAGTGGCCGCCCAACAGGTACGAAGCGAAGGCCGCGGTGCTCAAGGCGCTGGCGTCCTCTTGGGAAAGTACGGGCCTGTCCATGCGCGAGGCTAGGACCGAGAAGTTGTGCCTTTCATTGGCTAGGTCCCAGCGGATGCCATTGAGGGCGGCCAGATCTAGGATCAACGGCGAGAAATGGGTGCGGATGCGGTCGCCGATGATCAGCCGCGTCTGCCAGCTATTATAGCTGTCGTCGGCCACCATCAGGCGGTTGAGAAAACCCTCGTAATTGTTCGGCTTGGCAATGGTGCTGCCGCTGAATACTTGGGCCGGATCGTCGAAGCGGCGGTTCTCCTGCAGGTGGTACACTTCGACGCCGTTTACCAGAAAGTCGCCGAACTCGTCGTACACGGGGTTGGCCGTGCGCGTGATGACATTGCGGGGCCAGGTCCGGTAGCCCTCTAGGCCGTAGTTGTCGTAGGTGAGCAGGCCGGGGCGGTAGAGCATTAGGCGGGCACCCGTGGTGTGGGGCTCGATAAGTCTGGGGCCGCCTTCGCCACGCGCCATCGTTGCTAGGGCCGCTATAAGCGCGCCTGTTGAGATCGCTTTTAGCATGGACTCAATTCGTCCTCACCTGTAGGAAAAACTCCGAAGTCTCTACTGTGCCCGTCGTGCTGGAGTGGACAAAGTCGGCAAAGGATTTTCGCAGTCCTAGATTCATGCTGATCCGGTAGCCGGTGTAGCTGCTGTTATTTTGCAAGCCGATGATATAGTGCCAAGCATTGAAATCGTTGGAAGGTGCCACGGCATCGCGAAAGCGATGCTTCAAGAGGGGAAAGCCTTGGATGCCCGCCTTTATGGTGGTGCGTTCGGTTAAGAAAAAATCGAGCCGCACGATTGGCGCTAGGTTGGTCTCGTCGACTAGGTCGCCCAACAGTGCTGAGTCGGAGCGATGATAGGTCCATTTGAGCATGGGGGTCAGCGTCAATTTCTGGCGCGGTTGCCAGGCGTAGTCGACCCGATTTACTAGGGCCAAAGACCAGTCACTGCCCGAATTTTGTGTTTGGCCATCGTCAAAGGTATCGGCCAAGCGATGGTTGAGTTCGTAGCGCCAAGTGTTATTGAGCGTCAGGTGGTCGACACCGGTGTAGTTGAATTTCACATAGCTCAGATGGGCATGGCTGTTGCGATAACGCAAGGGATCTTCGCGCAAGCCGATTTCGTAGCGCCCCCGCAGCAGTGGATTGGATACGTATTGATAGAGCGGGTCGGGAATGTCGTCCTGCACGCGCTTGCTGCGGTGGCGCAACTTTAGGTGAATATTGTCGAACAGTGGCCGGCGGTACTCAAGTTTGGCGTACAGGGAGCGATTGCGACCTTCCCCGGCAATCTGGTCGATAGCGTGTCCGCCCAGCCGCAGCTCGAGTTGGGAAGTGGGGTTGAAGGTAAAGAATACATGCTGTCCTTTGCTGTCGCGCTCGTACGGGTAGTCGGGTTTGTTGTCGTTTTCGCGCGAGTCAACCACGCCGTTGTTGTTGAAATCGTCGCCGTACACGAAGTCTTCGGACTCGACGAAGTACATGAGGAAGGGCTCTTGGTAGTCAGGTAAGAGATTGTTGTTAACATTGGTGTCGAAGATGCCGTCGCCGTTGTCATCTAGGCCGGGGAATACCCCGAAACCGACGTCGCGCAGGGAGCCGGGAAAGAGGTTTTCTTTGACCTCAATGGCCGCTTGGGTAATGTCGTTTTGGAAGCGCAGGTCTAGGGGATCGTCGTGTTCCCAGGAATCGGGCCAGGGGTCCAAATCGTCGTTATCGTCGACCAGTTCGAATTCTTTCAGGGCGGGTATGAATTCGTCGAAATAAGTGAAAGAGGTGCGGTATTGGGGTGGCACCCGGAACAACTCCCAGCCCACGGCGAAGTTCGCGAATAGACGCTTGCCCTTCAGCGAATAAGCACTCACAGGTCGCTTGTGCCGTCGGCCTTCTTGGACGGGAAAGATAAAGTGGTGGGTGCTGGTATTGAGGTCACCGCGCACTTCGAAGCCGAGCAGATCCAGTTCGAGATTAGCACCGTAGAGCTCCAGACCCGAGGGGAAGCCGTAGTCGAACTCAACCCATCCCATATTCGAACCATTGCGGACGTTGCCTGCGGCCCGTACCACATTGCGCCAGTCTTCCCACACTGAGCCGACCACGCCGCTCCGGCCAACGGGGGCACCTAGGTCGATGGCATAGTCGTTGGCCGCTAGGACCCTAAAGGAGATATGTTCGGCCTCGGGCGGCACTTCAAAGCGGAATAGCAATACGTCGTCGCCGTCGGCTTGGAGGACATTTTCGCCGTCTAGCTCCACTGATTCGGCATTATTAAAGAGGCCGCCGCGCGAACCGAAAAGACTGCCGAAACCAACGGTATATGGCAGCCAGGCCTGACGGCGGCGCAGATGTGGCACGTCTTCCAAACGCAGGCGTTCGGGAATCATGCGCCGCTCTTTGCCTAGGGATACGAGGCCGACGATCCGGCGCACTTCGGGCGCTGTCTGGCTGGGCTGGCCGTTGACGATCATCTGGACATCGTGGACTTGAGCACCACTGCCATCTGCGGGCGAATCATCGCTGATGGCGAGAAAGACTTCGCTGGGTGTGACCAAGTTGGTGGGGAAAGCACCTTTGCGGAAAGAGCCCTCCCGGCGCCCCAGCAAGGTGTCGGTGATATGGGTATTGACGTACGAGGCACCAAATTGCAAGACACTGCCGATCTGGGTTTTCCAGTGTCCGCCGAAGAGATAGGTCACAAAGTCGAGTGGCCGCGCAGAGGCGAAATTGCGCAGGGGTTCGGAAATGCGCGAGCCCAGTATGGTGAAGCGATTGCGCTGCGAGTTGGAGTCCCAGCGGATGCCATTCATGCGGTTAATCGACAACATCATGGGCTTGAAGCGAGCCTCCACGGCCCGGCCGAGGATGACCGACGAACCCCAGTCCTGATAGGAATCACTGGCGACGACCAGATTCTGAAAAAGGTCTCGGTAGTCGTCGTCTTTGAAAATGATGCTGCCGCCAAAGGGCGAAATGGTGCGGAATTCCTGGGTGCGGTAGAGATCGGCACCGTTGAGCAGGGTGAAGCCGAAGGGATCGTAAACGCGTGTTTCTTCGTCGAGAAAGAAGCCGCCCGCCAGGCGCCGCAGACGGATATCGCGGTAGGAAAAATGAGCGTAGTTCTCATAATCCTCGTTGGCCCACAAAGGATAGTATTCGCGATTGAGGTACTGGCCGTGAGACCGGTCAAAAAAGCCGGTCAGCATCAGCAAAAGCAGGCAGGTTGTTTTAAAGCAGCGCATCTCAGTACACCACCGCTACGGAGCACAAGGCGGTTTTGTCGCCCTGGTCCAATTGGGCCCGTACCCGCACTAGGTACAGGCCTGGCACCACCAAAGTGCCATCGTCGTCTCGCCCGTCCCAAAAACCCGGACTGAGCGCAGGGTCGCCTCCGGCTGGAGGACGCACGTATTGGCCGCCGCGCAGCAAGCCGGTGTCTAGCTGGCGCACCAAGCGGCCCCCTAGGTCGAAAATGTCCACGTCTATTTCCTGCGGCACACTGATCCGAGAGAGGACGAATTCAACGATGGTATGATCGTTGATGTTGTCGCCGTTGGGGGTAAAAACGGGCGGATTGGTCCGCACTTGGTCCAGTATAGGTCCAAACGCGTCGAGCGCTCGCACATTCCAAGAGTAAGCGACACCGGTGTCTGGATCAGAGGCAGTGTCCTCTTCGGCGTCGAGTGAGATAGCTGCCTCTGGGCTGAAAAGACGCGTGGAAAAGGTGAACTGGTTGGTCAGCAACCGCGCCCTGAAACGCAGTTGCAACTGGCCGGACTGGCGCCAGAGATCGGTCCATACCAACTCCAACGCATCGCCCGAAATAGTAGTGCGGGCAATTCCCATCCCCGGGGGTAGCACAATTTCTGTCACCTCGGCCAAGCTCGGCATATCGATGCGGATGCGCTCCACGCCTAAATCGCCCTCGTCGAATTCGACTTCGAGATGGTAGACGAATTCGGCTTCGCGTCCCACTACGCCTCTATTCGGTTCTACCCGGACGCGGGCGGCCGAGGCGGGCGTTTGCTCGGCGAAAGCAATGATTAGACTATCCAAGCGCGGGCCGACGTCTTCGAAATCAGTGGAGAAATTGACCCGGTATTGCAGCAAATCCCTCGGTTCGGGCACCTGCAGAGCGGCTTCTGAGGTGCCACTCTCAGGGCTCCAGTCGCTCCAAGAGATGCCGTCGTTCGAAGTGCGGAACTGCATGTTCAGGGCGGTGCCTGCGGGCCGCTGTCCGGTCCAGCGAAAGTGGTCGTAGAGCTTGCGCTGGCCGGGCAAGCCCAGATCCAGCGGTGCCGAAGTGAACGTACCCGCGGGAGCCACTCCCTGCCCGGTCACTTGGATATCGGCGATGCGGGCCCGCCGCAGTGGATCAAGTTCGATGGCGACCACGCGCAAAAAGCGGCCGAAAATCGGCTCAAAGGCGACGGCGGTTTGCGCAAAATCGGCAATGCCGCGAATGGCGCCGACTTCGCGCCACTGAAAACCGTCGTTGCTGACCTCGACGGCGTACCCCTGCAGGGTGTTGGCGGCAAACTCTTCGGCATTCGTTCCGGCTGTAAAGACCCGCACTTCGCCGAGCAGGCGCTGAATGCCGAGATCGACGCGGGCAAAGCTGTTGAGTTCGTCGGGTTCGATCGTCCAGACGCTTTCGGCTTGGCCGTCAAATACCTCCGGCCGGTTTGCCGATTGACTAAGTGCTAGGTTTTCGCCCTCGACTGTGCGCAAACTCAGCCCGTCGCCGCCCACGTCAATGCCCCCCGGATAGCCGGCAATTACTTCCGCTCCGAGAGTGTCGTCCCAGCCAGAAAGCCTGTGTCGCTCCAGCCAACCGCGTTGCACTGTTGTCCAACCTGCTATCTCACTCACATCTGCCGTCAGCCAGTCGGTGCCTTGCTGGGGGTCGCCGTTCCAACGCCAGACCTCTTGCAGACCGCTGGTAGTACTCAGCCACACCTGTTCGCTGGCGACCACTTCGACGATCAGACCGCTGCCGTTGCCCTGGCCCCAGTTTTCCACGCGCACGGCTAGATGGTTGTCTCCGCCTTGCAGTTCGACCGCTAGTTCCTCTACGGTCGTCCAGTCGCCATCGCTACCCACCGCGTCGCCGTTGAGGAAGACCTCGTATTCATTGACCGCGGTTAGACTCAATGCGGCCGGTGTCGCTTCAGCCACATTGAAAGTAAGCCGGTAGTAGACGATTTGGTCCCACTGCGCTATCTGCCACTCGGCCGCAACCGCGGGCGAGAGCACCGCCAGAACAAGACCTACTACCGGTGGTATGACTTTCATTGCTCAGCTATTTCTCGTTGTGCTTCCGACTCGAAGTCGAGGCTTACAGTGACGATTTTGGTAACTGGATTGACCACTAGACGGTGGTATTGGCCGAAGGGCTTCCAGCGCTTTGAGCCGTTTTCCCATACGTGTTCCGGCTCTTGTTCCGGCACTGACAGGCCAATGCGCCGCAGTGCTTCGGTCGTATCAAAGGGGTCCATCTTTTTGAATGTATAGGTCACATAAGACGCGTTGCCGTGTATCAAATCCACATAAACCCAAGTGCTATCTCCATCCGCATCTCTCCACTGTAGAGTGGTTACTTTCGCGGAGCGCACAAAGTCGAAATCCGGCTCGCCCAGGCGCTCCTTCAGGGCTGCTCCGGTTTTGTTCAATATCTGATGTACCGCGAGCAGCGGCGCTTCTTCCCGGCCGCACGCAGCTAGCAAAAAGAAAGTTGCAAAGAATATGCTGAATTGCACTATTCCACCTTGAAAGTGAAGGGGTACGTCACCAATACAGGTAGTGGCGTCAACCGAGGTGCTGTGGCCCGCGCTCCAGGACCGCTCGCCAGCCCATTCTCTCCACTTGTGGCACCAGCCGTTGGCGTTTGCAGCGCCCCTATATCAATGGGCCGGAAAGCCCATCGCAGAACCTCTTGTTGCATGCACTGGCCCACAGCTTGGCTACCCACGCTCTCGTTGGTGACCTTGGCCTCGGAAATGGCTCCGCCCACCTCAATGGTGAAGCGCATGGTCACTGTGCCTTCAGTGGCCTCTCCTTTGTCGAATGCTTCGACGAAGCAGCGGTTGAGACCTGACAAACGCTGCCGCACCACGGCCCGAATGGCACTCAGGCTGCGGGTGCGCTCACCGGGTAGGTTACCCATGATCTGGCTGGGGCCATTTTCGGAAATCATCAGTGTTTCGGCGGTTTTGCCGCTGGTTGCTCCCTTTTGCACGACGCGGTTTTCCACTTTGTGTTTAAAGGCAAAGCGCAGGTCCTGCTTTTCCACGGGTTTGTCAAAAGCCCCGAAACGCAAGACGAAGTCCTTCAAGGTCAACACTACTTCCTCGGTTTCGGGATAAACTGGATCGAAGACGATAAAACCGCCGTAATTCTCGCCCTTAAATATGGGCTGGCCCTCTTCGTAGTTATAGCTGCGCACCATGCCCATGCGCAGTTCAAAGCGATAGAACTCGTTGCCGCTCTGACCCCGCTGCGAGCGGTAGTAGTTTTCGAAATTGCCATAGGGCGACGATGAGGTGATGCCGTAGGCGCGCAGGAACTGGCCTTGGTCGGTCTCCAATACGGCTGCCAATGGGTCGAGCATGACTTTGGGCTGAGTGCGATTGAAAATAGTGACCTTGAAAACGGTGAAGCGGTTGGGCGTATAACCTAGGCGCGTATCGATCCAGTCGCCGTAGGTGTAGGGATTAGTCGAGTACTTGCCGCGCCCCGATTCGTCGGGGAAGAGGGCGTTGAGCTTGGCGTCGGTCATGTGTTCTACCTCGAGGCGCAGACCGGCCAGTTCCCAAGAGATCGCGTCATTCTCCTGCAGACTATAGGCCCCTTCCGTTGCCGCGGACTCGACGACCGGCAACAGTAGGGTCTCGCGCTTGATGGCCGTGGGAAAGAGAAAACAGCCTGATAGCAGCCCGCACAGAGCAATGATCCAGATCAATCGACCGCGTCCCGTCGCGCTATTATCCTCTTTACTCATTGGTTCTGCTCCGTGTAGAAATCGATCTGTTGCTGGGCAATGGAGCCTTGCTGAGTCAGGGCGAACACCACTAGGTTGACGCCCATTTGTAGCTGTGGCTCGTTGCGGAATTCCTTTTCCCAAGCGCGTCCGTATTCCTTGGTCGTGAAGATCGCCACTAGTCGCTCGCCTATAAAAATGCCTTCGAGAAAGGGCACTTCGGGATGAAAGTCGCGGCTGTGCACAAGCCTTTCCTGAGTCCGCTTTGGCGGTGGGCCATCGTCGAAATCGTAAAAGCTGTGGTATATGGGGTGATCGTTGGGGATGACCTTGAAGCGCGCATCCCGTCCGAGCGAAGCCTTGAGCATTTCCCGCAGCGAGGCTTCGGCCGGGGTGTACTCGGTGGCGGCATCCCGGCCCAACTCGCCCATGGCCTCGACCATGACAAAGCCGCCTTGCCGCAAATAGGCACCCAGATTGGCGATCTCCTGCTGGGTGGGTTCGAAGGCTTGATCGACGGAGATGTACACGAAGGGCGCCCGGAAGATAGCACGCGAATCGAGGAAGAGATGGTCGTCCACTTCAGCCCGAATCTGGGTAAATCCATTAATCGCTTCGACTAGCTCGAAGATGGCCCGCTGGGTTGATGGTTTGAAGTCGTTGCCCCAGGCTAGGGCGAGGTAAACGAAGCCGGTAATGTTCTGTTTGTCGGCCGGGTCCTGGACTACCAGCCCCTTATAACGGCCGATATCCAGCGCTTCCAAGTCGAGGAATTCCTCTTGCATGCTGATGCGCTTCTCCGGCTCTTTGGGGCTTTTGATGGCGACGCGCTGCACTTCGGGCTGGACCACTTCCAAGCCTAGATCAGCACCGCTGGCAACGCCGAAGCGGAAGGTCTTGATCTTGCCGACTAGGTCGGGGAGGCGAATCTGGGGTTTGCGGGTGATTTGCGGCTTAGCCGCCTGCACTTGGCGGGTCATCTGTCGTTTGGGGATTTGCTGTTTCTCAAACTCAAAGGCTTTGGTCAGGCGCGGCTTGCGCACCACTAGGTGCATCAGTGGGGGTTTGGGCGCTTTTTTTTCTTCTTCCTTGGTAGCTAGGTAGATTACGGGTATGGCCAACAGAACAATAGCCACTGCTAGCGCTCGGTAGAGCACTCCGCGCTGTCGGCGCAGCAATTCCTCCAAACGGAGCGCGTCCGTCGGCGTGGCGAAGCGTTTGGCATCGATTTGAGCGGCCATGGTACTCCTATAAACGGTTGGCTTCGATCCACTCTTTGTGCATGCGGGCAAAGCGATGGGCTTCGGCCTGTTCGTCGGCTAGGCGATCGAGGACTTGGTCGTAAACCTGCACCGCGTCCTTCCACTGCCCCAAAGACTCGTAGCAGACCCCCATATTGCTCAGCGCTCCGATCTCGCTTTCAGTGCCGGGATAGTCGCGCGCGATTTCCGCAAAGCCAGCCGCCGCTTGGCGGAACTGGGCCGGGTCTTGCTCTTCAAGGGCTTGGGCAAAAATCTCCTCGACTTCGGCGTAGCGCAGATAGGCCACTACTTCGCGCAGATCATCTATTAATTCGGGAACTTTTTGCGCTACCGGACTGCTGGGAAAGCGGTGGAGGACTTCTTGGTAGGCCTGCAGGGCTTTGTCGTATTCCTTCTCATTGTAGTAAAAGTCGCCGATAGTGAACTGGGCATTGGCCGCTAGAGCGCTGCCGGGATAGTCGGAAACCACGCTTTGGAAGGCGGCGATGGCTTGGGACTCCCGTTCCATATTGAGATGGGACCACGCCAGATTGTAGAGGGCGTCGTCGGCCAGGTCTGATCGCGGGTGCATTTCGAGCAATTGCTGGTAATGCCCTTGCGCCGTCTCGAATTGTCCCAAGTTGTAATGGGCCTCTCCAGCCCGGAACAGTGCGTCGGGTGCCAGTTCGCTTTGGGGATAGGCGCCGGCTAGCTCGGCAAAGGCGGCCGCGGCCTGCTCGAACTGAGTCAGGTTGAAATGGGCGTATCCCAGATAGTAGAGGGCGTAGGGACGGTTGCGATGGCTAGGCGTTTTCTGCAGATAGGTTTCGAGTACTAGCACGGTTCCCGCGAGATCTTCCTGCTCGAATAGGGCCTGCCCCAGAGCAAAGCGCATATCGGCCGAATAATAGGAGTCTGGGTAGCGGGACAGTGCCTCTTGATAGATGTTGATTAGCGCTTGGGTATCGCCCCGTGAGCCGTGGGCGTCGCCCATTAGGAAGTAGGCTTTCTCTTGGAGGAAATAGGGTTGCTCACCGCGTACGGCGGGCAAGTCCAAGGAGAGAATCCGCTGGCATAGGGCCTCGACTTGGTCGAATTCCTCTAGGTTGTAGTGAAGTTCGGCCAGCACCACTAGGTGTTCGGCGCGTTCGACTGAATCAGTTGCTGCCGCTACTAGGGCTTGGTAGTCCTCGATAGCTTCTTCCTGATGACCTAATTCGAGATGGGCTAGACCAAGCATGCGCTGGGCCGCCTCTGCCAATTCCTCGTTGTCGCTGTGCAGCAGCATCTTCAGGTCGGCTGTCGCCTCCTGGTAGCGTTTTAGTTTGAGCAGGCTTACGCCGCGGCCGTAGAGGGCACCTAGGCGCACCTCTTCGTCGTCGGCTAGTTCGATGGTGCGTCCCAATGCCTCCACTGCGGCAACAAATGTCTCCATTTCGATCAGGGTGCGCCCTTTCATGTAGTGGAGCCGGGCCTGTTCATTCTTATCTGTACTGGCCTCCAAACCCGCCTCCAGCGCCTCCACCGCCCCCGAGAAATCGCCCGCCGCAGCCAGCAGGTTGCTCGTTTCGAGCATGGCCTTGGGAAACAGATTCGAAGTGCGATCGAGCTGTCGGAATAGCTCCACTGCCCTGCTGGGCTGGCCCAAATCTCGGTAACACAGAGCCAGTTCGAAACGGGCCCCGTGGCGCTGCGGGGCCTCGGGGTATTTTTGCAGAATGGATTCGTAAGCGGCGATAGCCTGCTTGAAATTCTCTTGCCGATAGTGGATGCGGCCCAGTTGGAAAAGGGCGCTGCGCACGTAATCTGGATCTTGATCGGAGGCGACGATCTCTTGGTAGAGCTCCAGCGCTCGGGCCATGTGCTCGGCACTGCCCAAGGCACCGAGCATCTGGTTGCACAGGGCGATATTAAACGGGGTAGCAGCTAGGACTAGTTCGCTACTGGGGTAGTCGGCGGCGATGCGTTCATACGTGGAGATCGCCTGTGCATAGGCCAAGCGGGCCTCGTCGTCGTCCACGGCTTCGCGCTGGACCTCGGCCTGCTCGTAATGGGCACGCCCAATCTTGTACAGGGCCCAAGGCGGTGCCAGACCAGCGGCTTGGGCTACATCTCCGTACGCATCTAGGTAGAGTTGATACTCGGCGATGGCGCGTTGATAGTTGCCAGTGCCGTAGTAGTGTTCGGCCAGCAGGGATTGCATGCTGGCCTGAAACATGCGGTTGCGGCTGCCGTCAATGGCTTCGCGGTAGGTGCGCACTGCCGCTTGGTCGTCGCCGCCTTGGGTGTACATATCGGCTAGGCGGATATAGGCCTCGGCTACCAGTTTCTGTTCTTGGGCGAAGGCGGCTATAACCTTGCCATAGGCGGCAGCCGCACCGGCAAAATCCCCACTTTGGGCGCGACAATCGCCTACTTTGATCTGGGATTTGGCCGCCAGTTCTAGCGCGGTCTCGTCCACCAGGCCGGCTATTTTCTCACGCCGCATCTTCAACAGGTCGCGCTCGCTGAGGTGGTCGATGTCTTGGCGGGTTACTACCTCCTGATACCAGGAAGTGGCCTGATCGTAGCGCTGCTGCAGAAAGTAGGCTTCGCCGATTTGGAAGAGTGCTCGGTCTGCGCGGTACCCTTTGGGAGCGTGCCGCACCAATTCTTCAAAGGCGGTGATGCTTTCCCGGTACTGCCCCAATTCAAAATGGGCCCAGCCGATATTGTAGAGGGCGTTGTCGAAGTATTGGCTGCCGGGATATTTCTGCAGGAAAGCTCGCCCTTCTTCTATGGTGCGCTGGTAATCGCCGCTTTCATAGAGGCAGTTAATGAGCCGGTTACGGGCTAGGTCCCGCATTTGCGAGGAGGTGGTCTGAGCTTCGGTCTTGCGGAAGTAGGCGGCCGCTTCTACAAAATCGGTCGCTGTCCTTTCGGCGAGTTGGCGCTGGCGTTCGGAGTTGCGTTCCCGGGCGGCACGGTGCTGGGATTCCTGGGCGCGCTTGAAGTAGCTATTACCCGTCTGGTAGAGGGCGATTTCTTTGATTGGGGCCGTAACCTCGCCGACCGCGACCTCAATCTCCGCCGTGTAGAGCAGCGGGCTTTCAATGGCATTGATGCGCTCGTAGGTCGCGATGGCTTGCTCGTAGTCCTCAGCGGCGTAGAATTTCTGCGCCTGCTTGAAAGAAGCTTGTATTTCGTCCGGGGTCGGTACAAAGTACGAGCCTACTACTAGCCCCAGCAAAGTGCCTACAATGAGCAGAGGTGTCATAGTACCTCTCAACGAGAAAGAGCACGCCAGCACACCAAATTCTGCGGATTAGTCCAAACTGTAAGAAAAGGCAAATGCGGTTGCAAGTATTTCTCCATGCGGTTTGAGAACGGGCTTTTTACGCCAGCAGTAGGGAAACGGGGCATATGTTTCTTTGGCATGTTGCTAGCGGTAAAGTATATTACGGCCCTGCGCGTCCTATTCGAGTTCAACGAGCCGCACAAACTTATTGCGGGAGGCATGCGTTATGGAAACTCTGTTAGCCGGCGGCATCCTGATGATTCCCTTGGGCTTGTGCGCCGTTCTCTCACTAGCATTCATCTTAGAAAGAATCTGGGTGCTCAGTCGCATTCCCGACGAGCAGGCCGCCCAACAGACTCTCGAAGAGGCGGAAAGAGCCTTAGCAGATCGAGGGCAAGAAGCCGCCGCCCAGTACTGCGCCGACCACAAGGGCCCTCTGTGTTTTATTTTTGCCTCCTTGCTCAAGCGCTTTGACACCCTCATGCTCGAACGCCGCGAATTCCGTCCGACCAACGAGCGTCTAGCTCGCTTGGCCGAACAGGCCGGTGCCGGAGATCTCTCCCGCTTTCTGCTTGAGCAAAAGGAACTCTCCGACCTCAAGGACGAGCTCGTGCTGGAGACAGACGAAGCCGGCAAGGTCTATCTGAGTCGCTACTTGGTGGTGCTCAATACCATCGGCAATATCTCGCCGTTACTAGGTCTGTTCGGCACCATCCTCGGCATGATCACTTCCTTCAAGGCCATTGCCGTGGCTGGCACGGGCGATCCCAAGGTGGTGGCCAGCGGCATTTCTCAGGCCCTAGTCACCACGGCCACGGGGCTGGCGATTGCCATTCCCACCATCGTGGCCTATCGCTCGCTGGCTCGGCGCGCCGAACACCACCGCAGCCGTCTCGAAGTCTATGGTCTGGCTTTCGTCAACACCTTGCTGGTGGTCGGCCAAGAGCAATTGGACGGGGAGGAGGCAGCTAGCTAATGGCCCTGGTGCTTAGCCGCAAACGGGAAAGCCTGACCAGGGACGAAGGCCCAGATCTGACGCCGCTGATCGACTGCGTTTTTCTGCTGCTCATTTTCTTCATGGTCACCACCGTTTTCATCCACTCCAAGGGACTCGACGTGGACCTTCCAGCTCAGAGCCAGGCGACGGAACAGCAGGAGAAGAAAGACATCAATATCCTCATCGACGCCCAAGGCCGCATCCAGATCGGCGGCGAGGATGTGGTGCCAAAGGCCCTAGTCGAGCGGATCAAGCGGGCAATGAAAGAGGCCAACAACGATAATATCATCATACAGGGGCACGCCGATGTTGCTCAGGAGTACGTGGTCTTGGTGGTAGATGCGGCCAAAGCGGCCGATGTCGCGGGTATAGCTTTCGCCAAAGAGGAGGCCCCCTAGTGGTGCAGCCGCGGACCTCCATATTAGAAGACCTAGAGGATGAAAACCTCAATCTGACGCCGCTGATTGACTGCGTTTTTCTGCTGCTCATTTTCTTCATGGTCACCACCGTTTTCAAACAGCCCTACAGTCTGCAAGTGGAGTTGCCCCAGGCCCGTCAAGCTACCATCGTCGAAGAGAAGAAATTGGTGGCCTCGATCGACAAGTCGGGTACTATGGAACTCAACCGCCAGCTAGTGAGTATGGCAAAACTTCCAACGTTGCTCGCCCGCGAGAAAGAGACGACCCGCAGTTTGACGTTGATCATTCGCACGGACAAGAAGACCCGGCACGGTCTTGTGCTCGAGGTCATGGAGATTGCCAAGCGGCTCGATGTCGACAAGGTCGTTTTGGCCACCGAAAAGGAAGAAATCTGAGCAGCTTCTGAAGCGATCGACAGGAAGCCCCCATGCGCTATCTCATCGCTACTCTCTGCCTAGTCCTGACCGCTTCTGACGCTCCCGCGGAGGATGCCCTGCCGCACCACACCATCCTCCGCGTCGCCGGGCCTATCGCCGTGGACGGCCACCTCGACGAGCCTTCCTGGGAGGCCGCCCAAGTCATCGACCAGTTCGTCTTTCCTTGGTGGACTGAAGGGGCCAAGGATCGCACCGAAGCCCGCTTGCTGTGGGACGATGTGCATCTGTACGTCGCCTTTATTGCGCACGACCCGCACATTTCGGCTACCTTGATCGGGCGCGATAGCCCGGTGTCGCGCGACGATTGCGTCGAGGTGTTCATCGCCCCAGACACCAGCCAAGTCGCCAGCTATTTCAACTTTGAATTCAACGCCTTGGGCACGATTCTGGACCGCTCGCCGCACGCTGACCGTTCGTCGTCATGGAACGGCGAGGGCGTACAGGTGGCTATCGATATCCAAGGAACACTTAACCAAGAGACGGATCAGGACACACTCTGGACCGCTGAAATCGCTCTCCCCTTTGCCGTCTTCGCTCCATACGCCCCCAACCTGCCACCGACCGCTGGTGATGTGTGGCGTCTCAACCTGTACCGCACGGGCGGCGCGATCAATCTGCAATACATCACTTGGTCCAATACCCTGACGCCCAAGCCGCAATTCCACGTGCCCGAGCGCTTTGGGGTGGTGCATTTCGACCGTCGGCCGGTATTGAGCTTACAAGACGAGGCCGAGTAGGAAGACGTCGCAGCAAATGGTCGTACTGCTCGACGCACTGCTGTCAAAGTGATCTATCGCATCCTACTGCTCGCGTTGTTCGCCTCCTGCGAATCCGCCCAAGAAGCGCCGCTCGTCCTCTACGAGAGCCCACATGGATTGGTGGTGCTGAAGGCGGCGCGGGTCGATTTTGCGGAAGAGGGCGAAGAGGCGGTTGCAGCGCGGGCGCACTTTGCTGCGGGCGAAGATCATCTCGACGAGGGGCGTTGCGATGCTGCGGCTGCGAGCTATTTGCAGGCCGCGGCGCGGAGACCGTCGCCAGCGGTCTGGCTCAATGCAGGGGTCGCGCTGTTGTGTGATGGGGAGTATGAAAGGGCTGGGGAGGCGTTGGCTAAGGGCCTGGAACCCGCTAGGGTGACTACAGATGTTCAAGCTGCCTTGCTGGGCAATCTGGGCCAAGCCCATCAGCGCCTAGGGCGCATCGACTCGGCGTTGGTGTCCTACCAAGACGCGGTGACGCTGTACCGGCAGAGTGGCTTTGCCGCTGGCGAGGCCCAAGTGCTTGGCGATTTGGGCGCGGCTTATTTCATGCAGGGCGATCCAGAGCAGGCGCTAGGCTTTCTAAAACAGGCGTGGGATAGGCATCGGCGTCTCGGCGATCAACTTGGGCTGGCGCGAGACCTCGATCGCATTGGTACGGTTTACTTCGTCCGAGGCGCGGCGGATTCGGCATTGGCGACCTTTACAGAGGCACTTGCGCTCTACCGGGACGAGGGGTATTTGCGCGGCCAAGCCGGCGGCCTGACGAATATCGGCAACATCCACCTAGACGAGGGTCGGCTCGATTCGGCGCACTTTTACTTTTCTGAGGGACTGGCGGTCCTCGAGCACCTAGCCGACGACACAGCCCGCGCAACCCAGCTAGCGCGGATTGGACAAATCTACCAGCAGCAGGACGATCTAGAGGCTGCGTTGGGTGCCTACCGCGAGGTGCTTTCTATATATCAGGCGCAAGAAAAGGTGGATAGCCAGGCCGAGACGCGCGACCGCATGGCGCGCATTTTTTTTCAGCAGGGCCGTTTGGATTCGGCGCTGGCCGCGTACCAGTCGGCGTTTGCGCTCTACCGGCGGTATGATAGCCACCCGGGCAAGCGGGCGCAGGCACTGGACCACATGGGCGATGTGCATCTGTACCAGGGTCGCTTGGATTCGGCGCTTTCTGCGTACCAGTCGGCGCTGGAGATTTACGTCGCCCACGGCCATCCGCGCGGTCGAGCCGTTCAGTCGAGCAAGATCGGTCAGGTGCTGCAAAAGCAGGATCGTCTGGATGAGGCTATAAAAGCTCATCGTGCGGCCTTGGCGCTGTACCGCGAATTCGATCTCTATGCTGAGGGAGCGACCCAACTCGACTACATCGGCCACATCTACTTCCGCCAGGGCAAAATCGACGAGGCGCTCACTTCCTTTGAAAACGCCCTGCACGTCTTCACCCAGGAGGGCAACCGCCAAGGCGAGGCCGCGCAACTGAGCAATATCGGCAACATCTACTTCGAGCAGGGTCGCTTGGACGAGGCGCTCAAGGCATTTAGCGACGCCCTGCACGTTTTTCAGTTGATCGGGCACCGGCAGGGGGAGGCGCAGAGTTTGGGCAATATGGGGTTGGTGTATCGCAAGAAGGGCGAGCAGGCACGGGCGTTAGAAGCGCTGCAAAAGGCGCGCGATGCGTATGTCGAGATTGGGGTGCGAAGCGAGGGACGGCGGACGGTGGAAGAAGCGATCCGGTCCATTGAGGGGCATTAGGGGCTAATGGGAAGAGGAGGAGTAAGACGACCCGGATCATATTAAGAATCTGATGTTACGCCTTGTAGGGGCAACCCTGAGGGTTGCCCTTTTCGTTTGGACGCCCACAAGCGCCGCCGCTACACTATCGGTTTGACATAGATGCGTAACGTCAGTCAGTAAGAATAAGACATTGACAACATAAGCGTCATTTGTTATCACTAACAACTTAGCATTGGCACGAGGATTTTATTTATTCAATCAATCCCCATTTTAAGAGAGGGAGATAAGCGATGAGGAAACTATTGACGCTGAGTGTGGCCGTATCGCTCTTGGGTCTGAGCTCGCCTTCTTTTGCGCACGCGCCCGAAGGGCTGATCTTGGGTGTCTGGCAGTGGCCCACGTCGCATCTGCCGGTGATGGACGGCGATATTTCCGAGTGGGACGTAGTGCCCGACAACTTGTGGCTCACGCCGTTCAGCGAATTTAACGGCGAGCTTCTGCACGTGGTGGTGGCCGGCGAGGTTGGGGCTGAGGTCAATACTGCGGATCTAAACTACCGCTGGACCTCGGGCTGGAACGACGAGCTGGACCGCCTCTACTTCGTCTATGACCGATTTGACGATCTGTGGGATCGCGATGGTGGAGGCGGAGGTGGTGCTGGTGGCGACGACAGCTTTGAGATCAACCTCGACGCCAACCACGGCGGCGATGTCTCGTGGTTTGGTGCCGACGATTTCGACACCGAGGAAGAGGTATTGCGCAACCGGGGTCGTTTCAACCAGATGAGCCACTACCGCTGGCCGTCGTTGGAGCCGATTGGCTGGAACTGGCTTTGGGCCTCAAGCGCCACTTGGCACGACGTCGAGCCTTATTCGTGCTGCCCCAACTCCTTCAATCTCAACGGTGCACACGCCACCGAGGCGACCTTCCAAGTTGAGTGGTGGACCGTGGGCTGGGACGACTTCGATCACGAATCACCCGAAAACAGCGTCCAGCACGACTTTAGTGAAAACGACATCATCGGTCTGGGCATCTCGATCATCGACAACGATGTAGGCGACGCCGACGACCCCCGCTTTGCCGCTTGGCGCTTGGGTGGTCAGCGCTGCGGCAACGGCGATGGCAAGTGCATCTCCGACTTCATCTTGCTGCCGGCACAGATGGATCTTTTGCCGACCGCCGTCGAGAACGATAGCTGGGGCCACATCAAGGCTTCGTACATGGAGTAGCTGTCCCGGTAGTTTGCGGGTTTGACTTAGGGAGGTGGATCGACTGCGATCTGCCTCCCTTATTTTTTAGGATACCATGACGCGGAGAAAAATTCTCGCCCTGTTGGCGTTTTTCGCCTGCATCAGCGCTATGTATGCCCTCGCCGAGCGGCAGACGCGGAAGATGCAGGCGGCAGGGGCGGAGCTGAGTATCGACTGGGACGCGGTCGTCGATGATCCGGCCGAGCGGCTCGAAATCTCTTGGATGAGCATTCCGCGCTTTCCCACTGCGCGCGAGGGGACCTGGATCGAGAAGCGGCTCGAAGCGCGGTTCAACGTCGATTTCAAGCCGCTGTTTACCAGTCATTTTGCCTATATGCGGCGTCGGCCGCTGGTCTTTGCTGGCGGCAATGTGCCCGATTTGTTCTATGCCGGTGATCCGGTCGTGGTGCAAAAGGACGCTCACCACGGCTATGCGCTGCCCATTCCCTATGAGGTCATCCAAAAACACGCGCCCAACTACGTGCGCTATCTCAACGAGTACGCGCCCTCGGCGTGGCTCTACGCCTACTGGAAGGGGGACAACTACGGCATCCCCACATGGGGTAGCAGCTTAGGCTATCCTGTGCCGGGAATCTGGCGGATGGACTGGCTGCGCAACGTGGGTATCGACAAGGTGCCGGAGACCCTCGATGAGATGTACACGGCGCTGTGGAAATTTCGCCACGAGGACCCGGATGGTAATGGGATACAGGACACCTACGGCATGTGTCCCAACGCGCAGGCTTGGTTCAATGTCTTCGGCTCGGTCTTTGGGGCCTACGGGATCGTGCCGCACGGCTGGATGCTGCGCGACGGCGCGGTCGTATGGGGCGGGACTCGGCCCGAGGCCAAAGAGATATTGGGCCTTTTGCGCAAGTGGTACGTCGACGGGCTGATCGACCCCGACTTTGCGATTGGCCAAATCAAGAGCAGCCCAATACCCTACCAGAAATTCGTCAGCGGCAAGACGGGGTACCTCTTCAGCCACGGCGGCTATAGCAGCTTTGACCAGTACAACAAGGCATCGCTGGTGTCGGTCATTGCCGAGTTGCAGCCGGGTGCCGAGGTGGTGGTCGGGCCGTTTCCGGCTGGACCGGAGGGCATCCGTGGGGCGCGGGTGTGGAGCACGGCGGCCCATGTTTTTGTCTTTGGCAAGCAGGTGGCAGCCGCGCCTGAGAAGGTGGTGCGGATGCTCAAAATTTTCGAGGCACTAGCTGTTGAGGAAAAGCTCTTTGTCGAGGTGCGGATGGGCCAGCGGGGCGTGCATTGGGAGTTCGATGCCGAGCGCGGCCTGTACCATCTGCCGCCCTACGACGACCGCAACGTTGCCAGCAAGCATCTGACCACGTTGAGCGTCGATGGCCCGGGTGGCTTTTTTGCGCCCTGCGGGGTCCGGCCCGCCATTGCCGATAAGTACCTGCCGACGGCCATGCTGCAACACCGCGAGCGCTATCAGCGCACCGAGTGGGCGCAGGCCGGACTTTTCGGCAAGCCGGACGTGGTGCCTTCGTCGATCAAGCATCTGCGCGATCTGCGCAATTTGCAGATGACGGTTTACGCCGAGATCATACGCGGCGAGCGAGATATCGACTATTTCGACGATTTCGTGGCCGAATGGACGGAACGGGGTGGAGCGGAGATGACCCAAGAGGCGCGGGAAATCTACAAGGTGCGCGAGGAGATTTACCGGAAAGTAGGGGTTGTGCAGAGATTTACCGGAAGGTAGGAGTGGTGCAGTAAGGGCGTCCTAGATCATGTGGCCGTGCTGTCCTCGCATGTAGAAGGTGCCGTCTTGGTTCATGCCGGGGAATTTCCAGGTGTCGGGATTTATAGGCCAGGGCAGGACATCGGCGCGATCAGCCCATTCGCGGTAGCGCTGTTCCATTTTCTGCACTCTGGCTTTTTCTCGCTCGGCTAGGTCGTTGAGCTCGGTGCGATCTTCGTCCATGTTGTAAAGCTCCCAGCCGCCTTGGCCGCTGGTTTCGCAGACTAGTTTCCACGGCCCGATGCGGATGGCAGCATTGCCCTCGTGCTCCCAGTACATAGGCTTTTCGCGCGACCACTCGCGGCCTGTGAGGAGGGAGAGGAAGCTCTCGCCTTCGAGGGGGGTAATGGCGTGGCCGTCGTATTCAGCGGGATAGGATGCGCCGGCTGCGTCGATGAGGGTGGCGGTGATGTCGATGATTTGGGCGGGGGCGTGCGTCAAGTCGGGTTGTTTGATGGTGGCCGGCCAGCGGACGATGCAGGGGGTGGCGATGCCGCCTTCGTGGACCCAGCGCTTGTAGCGGCGGAAGGGGGTGGTGCTGACATTGGCCCAGGGCACGTCGTAGCTCATGTACGTGTCATCGGCTCCAGGCATCAGCCCGGGTATGTTGCCCATTTGCACGGGCCGCCCGTCGCGGGTTGTGAGGCCCCGTAAAAAGACCCGGTCGATGCGGTTGCCATCCTCGCACAAAAATTCAGCGCAGCCGCCGTTGTCCGAGAGGAAAATGACCAACGTATTGTCCTCTAGGTCGAGTTCGCGGAGTTTGGCGAGGATGCGGCCGATTCCTTGGTCCATGCGATCTACTTGGGCTGCGTACACGGCCATGCGCCGGTCTTCCCAATCTGGGTCGGCCGCTTCATGCCAAGGGGGTGCGTCCTCGTCGCGGGGCGATATGTCCCAGTGGGAGCTGACGATTTCTAGGTCTTTGAGCGTTTCGTGGCGAGCGGTGCGCGCTGCGTCCCAGCCGCCTTGGCGGTACTGGCCTTGGTAGCGGGCGATGTCTTCCTCAAAGGCGTGGAGCGGCCAGTGCGGTGCCGTGTACGCGACATACATGAAAAAGGGTTGGGTCGGCGCTTGCGGAGATGAAGTCAACGGCGTGGTCGGAGATGGCGTCGGTGAGGTAGAAGTCGGTGGGATTGGCGGCGATAGGTTCGCCGTCGAGGGTGCAGGTGCGCCCACCGAAGTAGCCGCTGTTGGCACCGAGGCCAAAGAGGCGGTCGAAGCCGTGCTGCATTTCGGGGGGAATGTCGGCGCTGTCGGGCCTTTTGCCGCAGTGCCACTTGCCCGACATTAGGGTGCGATAGCCGCGCTCCTTGAGCACTTGGGCGATGGTGACGGCTGAGTGGCGCAGGTAGCCGCCATAACCGGGGGCGTTGGGGATGCCGCCGGCCATGTGACCGATGCCGGCTTGGTGCGGATAGAGGCCGGTTAGAAGGGCCGCGCGCGAGGGGCAGCAGCGGGCGAAATTGTACATCTGCGAAAAGCGCAGGCCCTCGGCGGCGAGGCCGTCTAGGTTGGGGGTGCGGATTTCAGAGCCGTAGCAGCCGAGGTCGGAATAGCCCATGTCGTCGGCGAGGATGAGGACGATGTTGGGGCGTTGGGAGGTGGTGGACATAAAGGGACTCCTAAATATACTAAGGGGTCAAATGAGGTCATCTACTGTTACCTGCAACGCCTTGGCGAGAGCGGCCAACGTCTTGGTCGAGCCGGTGCGTTTGCCGGTTTCGATCTGGGATAGATAAACCGTATTGATGTTGGCGGCGGCGGCCAAGGCGTTCTGGGTCAGACCTCGGTAGTTGCGATACACACTGATTGGATTTTGTCCGGCCAAAAGTTGATCGATCACTTCAATGGGAAAGGATTCGCCGTTGTCTGCCATGGCGCGGTCATAATGTTCTTCATCGCTCAATATCGCCTCCGCGTCCTCGCTTGTAAGGCGTTCATAATCGCGCCAAGGGATCACGACAAAGGCGGGCTGTCCGGTGTCGTCAAGAATAACCTGTGGCTTGTGCATGGGGTGCTCCTATCGCTTATATGCCTGCCCGCGCGGGACGATCCACAGCACGTCAATTCCCCGAGCCTTATCGTCTCGCGTGAAAATGATCCGCCAGTCGCCAACGCGGAGGCGAAAACCGGGCCGTCCTGTCAAGCTAGCGACATCAATATCCCGCCGGTTGGGGTGTTCGGCCAATTTGTCCAATTCGCGGCGAATGCGTTGGGCGTTCTGACGAGGCATATTTTGCAAGGCTTTGATGGCTTGTCTCTTAATCGTCAGTTCGTACAGCGCATTCGTCATGGCTTAAATATAGCGATTAGCTTTATTGGGGTAAAGCTAATTGTCTTATAAGAAATCTCACAGCCCCGAGAAAGGCGCGACTTATAAAGGAGAATTTTATGGCTACAGTTTACACTACAACGCATGGAATGACCTCGGAAGAGCACGAAAAGTATGCAAAAGATGGGTTCTTTATTCGCTCAGATGCCTTTGACATTTATGAGATTGATGCACTGCGCGACCGAATTGAAGACCTCGTAGAACTCATCGAGACCTCTGACGTGTTGACAGAGAAAGAGAAGCAAGCAATTCTGAAACGCAATGCCGGAACTGATGCGACTTCTGGACCTGCATCGTTAAACGGTATAACGCGACTTCACAGGTTCAGTGCATTGGTGCGATCACACATCCGCGACCCAAGGCGGCTAGATGCGGTCACAGAGATCGTGGGGCGAGACCTGTTCTGTCCAAACGATCTGTATTTTTTCAAACCCCCGGGCACTGGACGGCCTATTGCGTGGCATCAGGACTCGTGGTATTTCCGCAATACGTATGTCAGCAGCGTGGGCGACGCCATAGACCAAGCGACAATTGGAACTTGGCTAGCACTGGATGATGCAGACGAAGAGAACGGATGCTTGTGGGTGATCCCCGGCAGCCACCGTCTGGGTATAATAGATCACAGCGAGGTCGAGAGCGATGATTATTTATTGCAAAAAAGAGTGACCGTGTCCGACGAGATGGAAGAACGGGCCATGCCAGTAGAAGTGCCAAAGGGTGCCTTGGTATTTTTTAACAATGCGCTATTACACCGCAGCACACCCAACAGATCAGATCGGTTTCGGCGGGCTTATATCGTGCATTACATGAAGGCGACTATTCAGAGTACCGGGAACAGACCAAGGATTCCCGAAGGCACTGAGCACTGGGGCACTCCTGAGATGTACATCTGCGGACGGCAATTGCCCGGATGCGTACAAACAACGTTTGAGAAAGACAGCATGGACTGGGACAGAGCATTGGAACGGACATTGATAGAAGACGATATTCGGATTTCGGAGCTGTAGTAGCCGAGGTCGGAATAGCCCAATGTTGTCGGCGAGGGTGAGGACGACTAGAGAGCCAACGAGGTATCAAATGAATGTACTGCACATCCTATCCGATCAGCACCAAGCGGCCTGTATGGGCTGCGAAGGCCACGCGCAGGCGCTGACGCCCAACATGGATCGGCTGGCCAGCGAGGGCATGCGCTTTTCAGCGGCGTACACCCAGAATCCGATCTGCACGCCCAGCCGCATGAGCATGTACACGGGACAGTACTGCCACAACCACGGGTTCTTCGGTTTGGGTGGCTCGCGCCCGGAGGGGATGCAGAGTTTTCTCGGCCATTTTAAGCAGCACGGGTACAAGACAGCGGTAATCGGCAAGACGCACGTGCCCAACCAGCCACGCGATTGGCTTCTAGATCACGTTGACTACTGGATGTCTGGTACCTCGACGCCGGTGCCGACCGCGGGCGGTCTGTCGCCGTATCAAACATTTTTGGCGGGAGCCGGTCTGTTGGAGCAAAACGACAACTTCCGCATCACCGGTTACCCAGCCCAACACCCGGTTGGTCTTCCTCAGAACCAGTTCCGCGCCCGGCCATCAGAGCTGCCGCTGGAGTACAATGTAGAGAACTGGTGCGTGGATCGGGCGATTGAATTTATGGAGGGGTGCAAGGGATATCCCTTTTGTATGCAGGTCTCTTTGCCGCGCCCGCACGCGCCTTATACGCCGGACCAGAAGTTCTGGGATATGTATGCAGACGACATCGCGTTGCCGGAGACCTATTACCAAGATCCGTCGGGGCGTCCGCCGCATTTCCGCGATATGCACGCGCGGTTTCAGCGGGCTTGGGAGGGGGAGGAATGGTCGCCGGAGGAGGGGGCGCGCAATATCTGGCGCGGCTATTTGGGCTGCGTGACGCAGGTTGACTACTGCATTGGCCGCCTTTTGGACTACCTCGACGAACGCGGGTTAGCCGAAGATACGATCGTCGTCTATAATTCCGACCACGGCGCGTACAGCACTGCTTTTGGCATTCAGGAAAAGGCCCCCGGCATATGCTCGGAGGCGGTGTGTCGGGTGCCGATGCTCTGGCGGGTGCCGGGCGTTGCAGTCGAAGGGAGGGTTTGCGACGCGCTGGTGGAAAATGTCGATTTGGCCCCGACGTTTATGAATCTCTGCGGTCTGCCGACGATGGAGGGCATGGATGGGACGGATATCAGCGAGCTTTTGCGGGGCGGGACCGATCCTGTACACGAGGTGGCAGTCACCGAGCATCGGCACAGTAAGGCGCTGCGCTGGGGTCGGTGGCGCTATGTGCATTATCAGCCGGAGGATTTCGGAGGCGATTGCGGCGAACTCTATGACTTGGAGGCCGATCCGTACGAGGCTCGCAATTTGTATGGCGAGCAGGCTTACCAAGAGATTGTTGGGCAGGGCGAGAAGCTCCTGTGCCACTGGCTGATCTCGACGCGGCAGTATCGCACGGCGTTTTTGATGGGGGCGTGGAATGAGGCTAATTACGTCTGATAAGTTCTCGTATCAGACGCCTCGCGCAAAGGGGAGGTGTTGGTGTTTTTCGCAGAGGTCTATATAGGCAAATAACGTACGAAATAGTCTTTTTAACTCAATAACTTCTAAGAGGAGATAAAATGGCAGATAAACGCCCCAATATTCTGTATATCATGACTGATGACCATGGAACGGGAGCCTTGAGCTGCTATGGCAGTCAGATTAACCACACCCCCAATATGGATCGGATTGCCCATGGTGGAATGCGTCTGGACAATTGTTATGTGACTTACTCTTTGTGTTCGCCTAGCCGCGCATCCATATTGACCGGAAAATACGCACATCTCCACGGACAGACATCAATTGGGGGGAATATTTTTGACGGCTCGCAGCAAACATTCCCCCGTCTATTACAGGAAGCGGGATATCAGACCGCGATTATTGGAAAATGGCACCTGCACAGCATACCAACGGGCTTTGATCACTATAGCGTAATGTGGGGACAAGGTTCTTATTTTGATCCCAAATTTATCGAACCTAGCGAACTTGGTCCTGTATGGAAAGAAAGTCGGGGATATTCGACAGATCTGGTAACTGACAAATGCCTAGATTGGCTCAAAGGACGAGATGCCGATAAACCCTTTATGCTTCTGTGCCATTTTAAGTCGCCCCATTACAACTGGGAGCCGGATGAGAAACACAAAGCGATGTTCGAGGATGAAACCATTCCCGAACCAGAGACATTTGACCACGATTTCGGAGACAGTCCAGTTCCGCCCGAAGCCCTGCAGGTCAAGCTGGAAACAGTACATGAACAGTGGAATATCACGCACTGGGATGCTATGCCCGAAGGATTGTCCATGCAGGATCAGAAACACAGAAACTACCAGTACTTTATCAAGGATTATCTCCGTTGTGTAGCCGCGGTAGATGATAATATTGGGCGGCTGCTCGACTACCTCGACGAACAGGGCTTGGCCGAAGATACGATTGTGGTATATACCTCAGACAATGGGATGTTTCAGGGCGAACACGGATGGGTCGATAAAAAAATGATGTATGAGGAGAGCCTACGGGTTCCATTTTTAATCCGCTATCCCAGAGAAATTGAAGCGGGATCCCATACAAATGACATGGTGATCAATCTCGACTATGCACCGACCTTTTTGGAATACGTCGGGCAGCCTATTCCCGCGGACATCCAGGGAAGAAGTCTCGTGTCCCTCCTGAGAGGGCACACGCCGGATGATTGGCGAACTGCGTTTTACTACCAGCATTTTGATATCGAGCCAGATGGCGAATTGGCCAACTGCGGCGTACGGACCAAAAATTTCAAATTGATCTGGTACAACCACAACTACGACCATTACCAGCTTTTCGATTTGGAAGCAGACCCCAGCGAGACACGAGATGTATCGGAAGACCCTGAGTACGCCTCAACAGTATCCTACATGAAAGTCTTGCTGTGGGCGGAACGCGAAAAAATGGGCCTAACAGACGAAATAGAACAGCAGATTTTTAACAGTGGAAACGTGCCACAGACGCGCGAGCAGATGAATGCGTTGCTGGCGATGGTAGATACCAATACCGCTAAGAATAAGACCGCTTCTTGGCGTGGGCAGTAGGCTAGCGTAGTTTTCGTTGATGACCTCTCCCCTATACGTTTCCGATTTAGACGGCACTCTGCTGCGCAACGATACTTCGCTATCTCAGTACAGCAAGGAGACCCTCAACGCGCTGTTGGATCAGGGTTTGCTTTTCACCGTGGCGAGCGCCCGCAGCATAGCCTCCATGCGCCACATACTGGTTGATTTACCTCTGCGCTTGCCGGTGGTCGAATTCAACGGTGCCTTTGTTTCCGATCTGGCCAGCGGCCAACACTATCTGATCCACGATCTGCACCGCGACGTTTTGTCCGAGTTGTGGCAACAAATAACCGACGCAGGCTACGTTCCCTTTATCTCGACTTACGACGGCACAGTTGACCGCCTCTACTACCGCGATAGCGATATTACCAACGACGGCATGGCTTGGTATCTACAGAATAGGCGACTCCACCAAGATCCGCGCCTGTGCTATTTAGCCGACTTGCAATGCGGCCTCGACGACCAAGTGGTCTGTCTCACCGTTATCGGCCCGGGGCCGGAACTGGAGCAATTGGATGAGGCGATCAACCAGCGGCACGCCAAGCGGATCCAGACTCATTGCTACGAGAATCAGTACTCGCCTGGTTGGCACTGGTTGACCATCCATGATGCTCGCGCCACCAAAGAGCAGGGTATCCTGAGTCTCAAGCGTATGCAAAGACTGGAAGACAGCCGCCTAGTCGTCTTTGGCGACCAAGTAAACGACATGGACATGTTCAAGATGGCTGACGAGGCCCTAGCAGTGGCCAATGCGATTCCCGCTCTTAAGGAACAGGCTACTGGGATTATCGACACCAATGAAGAAGACGGGGTGGTCCGGTATATAAGTGCCCGTTGGGATGAATAAATGCACTTGGAGCCGCCAAAACATATCGTCGCTGCTGGAATGCTCGTGGAACGGGGAGACGAAGTGCTGCTGGTTAAAACAGAAAGAAGGGGATGGGAGTTTCCAGGTGGCCAAATCGAGGAAGGGGAATCCGTCCTCGATGGAGTCATCCGCGAAGTTAGAGAAGAGGCTAACGTCGTGGTTTCGGCTGATCGACTTGTCGGCGTGTATAGCAACCTCAGCAATCATCGAGTGATATTCGATTTTCTTGGTTCTTGGTTGTCTGGGGACGCCCAGATAGGAGAAGAGACGCTCGATGTTGCATGGGTTCAAAAGACAGAGGCCAGTAAGATGATAGATCACCCTGTTTACAGCCGAAGGCTTCAGCAGCTTTTGTCCTTTGATGGACGGGTTTTGTTTCAGTCGTACGCGACATCTCCCTTCACAATACATGATCAGAAGTTTGTCTAATCGAGGAGGCAATATGTACGAACAATTAGAGATACACTACGAAGGACAGACGGAATTCATCGCCACGGATCAGGAGCGCAAGCCCTTGCAGCTATTCGTCGCTTGTCCGGCGGGCTTGGAAGCTGGTGCTGATGTGCGGGTTTCGATCAGCTCTTTCCATTCCTATTCCCGCAAGTGGACGCTTGAAGATCCTTTTGTCGAAGGGGGGGAGGGCGTGGTGGTGTTGGGTCACGGATTGGCGCGCGATTGGACCGATATGACGCGAGGCGGCGATGGGCCGGCTGGCGGCGGGTTGGTGGGACGGCCGCTCAATGAGCTCTACTTGTGTACCATCCAAGTTACCAAGTCGTTAAGCGCGGGGGCGCGGCTTGTCTTTCCATTTGGCGTGGTGCCATCGGCGCACGCGGATATAAGCGGTGCCTTGCAAGTGCGGGTGCGGCGACCTGAAGCCGAGATTTTCGAGAAGGTGGGAGATCCGATTCCACTGAGCAACGCTCCTGGTATTCTGACGCGGCTGGAAGGGAGGATTTCTGCTACGACGGATGCGGAGGGGAAGCGCAGGGTCGTAGTTTATGCGACGGATGATCATATCAATCCAATACCTAGCTACCGGGGGACGGTGACTTTGCAGGCCGACGGCGCGGTTGTCGGGTTACCCGATGAGGTAGTAATTGGTGCCGATGGACGAGGTGTAGTTGAGGGCATTGCAGTGCAGGCTGACGGTCCAGTCCGCATCACCGTGCGCGATGTGGAGCGCGATTTAGAAGCTCAGAGCGGTCCGGCGCAAGCAGTCGGCGAGCGCGGCCACTACTTCGGCGGTATCCATTTCCACACGCGGCTTTCGGTGGATGGCGACCGGGAGCCGCGCGCGGCTTACGCCTATGCCCGCGACTTTCTCAATCTCGACGTGATCGCGATGACGGACCACGCGCCAATTGGCCCCGGATGGGCCGAATGCTTGGCGGTTAATGAGGAATTTTACGAGCCGGGCCGCTTTGTGACGATCCCCGCGTGGGAAAGCTCCAATGCCTACGGGCACGCCAACCTCTATCTGCGTACGCCGGAGGTCGATGGCGGCACTTGGCACTGGAAACCGGATCTTTGCCCCTCGGAAGTGACTTGGGACGAGGACGTGGTCATGGTGCCGCATCATCCCAACTGCGGACAGCCCATCGAGTACGGCAAGCACCGCGAGGTCATGGGCAAGACGTTTTACTGGTCTCAATACCACTGGGAGTTCCCTAACAAGCGAGCCAGATTGGTAGAAATCGTCCAGGGGAGGGGCAATTTTGAAGCCGACGCGCTAGATGATTACTGGGGTATTCGCCTAGGAGAGTTGGGTGCTTCGGTGCAGGATGCCTTCGCCCAAGGCTGGCGTTTGGGATTTGTGGCCGGGACTGACAACCACCAGGGACACCCGACGCAAAATCCGGGAGGTTACGTGGGGATGACTTGTTTCCGGGCGACGGAATTGACCCGCGAGGCCGTGTGGCAGGCAATGGACGAGCGCTGGACCTACGCGACTTCGGGCGTGCCGATCGTCTGCGACTATGCGGTCAACGGCATACGCTCGGGTGCGGAGGGGGCGTTGGCAGAAGGCGAGCAGATGCATTTTTCCGCTAGCTTGCACGGGACTGCGCCGATTGAGCGGGTGGAGATCATTGCAAACGGGCAGTGCGTCTGGCAGGACGCGCCCAACGCTTGGGACGTGGAAATCGACGGGGCTGAATTGCCAGCGCCAGAGGGCGCGTGGACCTATTACTATCTGCGGCTGCGGCAACAGGATGGGCACCGGGCGTGGCTGAGTCCAGTGTGGTTGGACCGGGGATGAACGGAACGAGACGGGCCGATATAGAGCGTGGGATGCGCGTTGCCATCGTGCAGAAGCAGGATCAGCGCACGGGTCGGCTAACCGAGGGCGTGGTGCGGGACATTCTGACCAAGTCGGCGACGCACCCGCACGGGATTAAGGTGCGCTTGGAGAGCGGCGAAGTCGGCAGGGTCAAGCAGGTGAGCGGTTAGAAGTAGTAGAAAGAATAGACCAAAGACGACCCGCCCACGCCGACGCAAGCCCCCATGATAAACCCCAGAAAGAGCGGCCGCACTTTCCTATAGAGAATGACCCCTCCGTAGCTGATCAGGATCGATTTAACGAGCCAGGCGAGGAACATCCCAAACCAGTCGCCGCGCACGGTATTGGTCAGGGCCACGGCCAGCCCTACCGGGTGCAGCGGCCAGCCGGCGAGGCGGTGTTGGGCCAAGGAAAGCAGTCCGGCGAGGCCCGCACCGATGCCGGTGAACAGGGTGGTCAGGTGTTGGGGTGGGTGTGGGTTGTTGACCGTTTTGGCGACCCAGCCCCACTTGCTCAGCGGCGAGTTGATGTAGTACCAGCGGAAGCCGTGCATCATGCCGTGCTGATAGCCCAGCCAGATATAGACCACAATGGTGGTGATTGCGCTGACGACGAGGGCGGAGGCGAGAAAGAACAGCAACTTGCGGGCGCTGATCTTTTCCTTGACCTCCTCGCAGACCTTGAAGGCGTGGGCCATCGTGCCCATGAAGAACAGTTGCACGTCCGCGGCCCAGACCATGTTGAGCCCCATAGCGGTGAGACCCTTATCGCCGAAATAGGCCGTGCCGAAAATATTGGTAAAGAGCGGCGGGATGGAATGAGGCGCGCGCAGCCGTCCCAAGCCGGTCTGCACCAGCAAGCGCGCCGTGCCCAAGAAGACCAACAGCGCGACCAGCAGAAAGGCCAAGCTCCAGCCGAGGGAAAGGCCGGTGGCGTGGAGGAAGTACGCCATATAGACCAAGCCGACAACGCCCATCAGCGCCGAGGTGCGCGGCGAGGGCAGGTGTGTGTTTGGACCTCTTGCGCCGCTGACTATAGTGTGCCACTGGTCTTTGAGGAAGTCGCGCGACATCCACAGCGACGAGAGGATCAGGAAGATGAGCGCCCCCATCTGCTGATGCGACATCAGCACGGAGACCTGCTGGTGCGGCTGGGCAGGGAGGTTGACGCCAACCCCGAAAAAGCCCAACAGGCCGTGTTCGAGATAGACGAGGATGTGAAAAAGCCAGACGCTCAAGAGCACGTTGAGGTTGAGCAAGTAGCCTAGGCCGACGACGAGGAAGTTGACGTTGATCCCATAGGAGATGCCGATGCGGCGCAAAAAAATGCGCGTGGAGGGGATGCCGAAGTTATTGATGGTCTCAAAGTCGAACACTTGGTCGAGCATGTTGACGGTCGGGATGATCCAGGCGATGAAAAACCCGACCCAGAACAGCGGGTTCCTAAAAAGGCTTTTGGCTGGGTTTTCCACGCTATCGACCATTGCCGTTGGTACTACGGCCAAGGGATAGACCAAGCGCTCGCCGCTGGCCCATTGGTGGTGGAGTAGGGCGATGAGCGAGAAGCTGACCAAGAAGAAGGCGACCATGAACAGGCCCCAGAAAATAGAAGGGCCGAGCCAGGCATCCCACGGCAACGGCGCACCTTCTGGGGCACCTTCGAAGAGGTTGCGGATCATCTCTAGGTCGCGCGGGGCGGCCCAGTCGGGGATGTGGTCCCAGAGCAGTTCGCGCCAGTTGTTTTCCGGGGTGGCGTAGTAGAAGACGCCGGCGAGTAAGGGGATAAAATAGCCGCCAAAGCCCATGGTCGGCATGACTGTGGCCACCATCAGTGCGGCGTAGATGAGGGCAAAAGTCGAAGTCGGCAGCCGCAGGAAGGGCCGGATCAGCGCGAGCAGGAGAGCGGTAAGCGCGACCCAGAACAGGGCGAAGATGACGCCGACGGTGTTGAAGTGATCGGCGTAGCCCGAGTAGTGGTCGAGCAGGATGTAGCTGCGCACCCCGATGAAGTTGTGGCCGACGCACAGCGCCATGGCCAGCGTCCATTCGAGGGCGGAGCGCATCACTTGCTTCCCTTGCGCCCGGCCTCCCAGTCGTCGTCGAGCATTTTGATCAGCGCATCAATGTCGCGATTACCGGCCTGGATCTCCTGCATGATGCGGGCCAAGGTGAGGACGAAGCCGGTGGGAGGGTAGTCCTCAATCGAGATGAAGTAGCCGGGCGTCCAGCCCCAGTGGTCGAGGTTAGTGCTCATGCGCTCGAAGAGATGCTGGGTCGGCCCCCAAGTGCTTTTGGGGCCATCGACGCCTGCGATTTGGGTGGCGTTGAGCAACATGCCCTCGGCGTTGAGATACGCCTGATAGACTGGTGGGTGGTAGTAGGCGTTGAGTACGGCGAGGGCCTTGTCGTAGTAGGGCCCTTGGGCGCTGGAGGTCATGGACCAGCCGCGCTGCTGGTTGGAGGTGTTGATGAAGAGGGGTTGGTGGCCGGTCATGGAGGGAATGGGCCAGTACTCGATTTCAAAGTTGACCTGTAGCGGCTCGACGTCGCCGCTCATCCAGCAGCCCATCATCCAAGTGGCGGCGTGCTCGTTGAAGAAGTCGCGTTGTTCTTCGTTGTACCCATCGCTCAGCGAGCCTTTCTCGACGAAGTTGTCGATAAGCGCGATCATGTGTTCCATGATGGGGCGCATCAGCGGGTCGGTGGCAAAGGTGATTTCGCCTCGGTCGCGGCGCACCGTCCAAGAAGGCTCGTCGGCTGGGCGAGTTGGGTCGTAGAGGTTGGTCTGGATCGCGTAGGAGAGGGGTACCCCGGCCGACCACTCGCGCCCCCCATAGACGAGGGGCTTGTACCCAGCGGCTTTTATCTGGTGCAAGGCAGCGATAAAGGCGTCCCAAGTCTGCGGCGGCTCGGTGATGCCGGCTTCGGCCCAGATGCGCTTGTTGACGGCGATGCCGGTGATCTGACGGCCGACTTGGGCCGTGTAGTACTGGCCGTTGTGCAACGGCGGCAAGTTTTGGCCCACCCGGTCGTAGATCGCGCGGGGGATGGGGAGCAGGTGGTCGCCATTGGCTAGGAATTTGGTGTAGTCGAGGGTCATTACCACGTGGGGCAGGTCGCCGGTGGCAATAGCGCGGCGGTAGTACGCGCCGGCGTCTTCGTTGCCCAAGTCGATCAGCTCCAGCGTCCAGCCGGGGTTCTGGCGCTCGAAGGTGGCCTTCCAGATGTCCCAGTGGACCTGGAAGCCGGGTCGGCCGCCGATGTTGCGGGTGACGCGCACGACGCTGGCGTCTTCCTCGCTAGTGCAGGCTCCGAAGGCGAGGAGAGCGGCGAGGGTAAGGGTTGCGAATTTGGCAAAGGGCATGGAGTGAAATCCTCAGCGAATGGAACCAGCGGTCAGTCCTTTGACGAAGCGGCGCTGCATGGCAAGATAGAGTATAGTGACGGGCAGCGACAAGACCACGACGCCGGCGAAGATGTAGTTCCAGTTCTTGACGTACTTGTCCGAGAGAAAGCGCCAGAGCTGCACGAAGGCCAACTCGCCCTTGTTGGTGCCCATGAGGATGAATGCGTGGGGAAAGTCATTCCAGGTAAAGAGGCCCCAAAAGATGATGATCGTCACCGTGCAGGGAGTCAGCAGCGGGAAGATCACGCGCCAGAAGGTGCCGAAGGGTGTGCAGCCGTCGATCAGCGCGGCTTCTTCGAGATCGCGCGGGATGGAGCGCATGAAGCCGCTGTAGATGAACAGGCACAGGGGCAGGCCGTAGGACACGTAATGCAGATAGAGGGCAAAGTACGTATAGCCAATGCCGAGGTAGTTGAATTGGCGCAAGAGCGGCAGCATGAGGATCTGGAACGGCACGGTGATCCCGGCGAGGAAGAAGATGCGCCATAAATTGCCGGTGCGCATGCGGCGGCGCGTGAGGGAGTACGCAGCCATGGAGGCGACGACGATGAGGGTGGTGATGACGGCAACGCACATCAGCAGGCTGTTGAACATTGGCGCGGCTAGCTTGATGCCGGTGAAGATGTAGTGGTAGTTTTCGAGGGTTGGTGCCTCAGGAGGTGCCACGGGAGAGCGGACGATTTCCGGCAGGGTCTTGAATGAGTTGAGCAGCGCTAGAGCACAGGGCGACACGTAGAGCAGTCCTAAGAGCAGCATCCCGATCTCGAAGAGAGGCAGGCGGCGCTTCATAGGTCGGTTTCGCGGCGCTGGAAAAAGGCGACTTGCAGGGCGGCGACCAAGACTAAGAAGGCGAAGACGACAAAGGCAATGGCCGAAGCATAGCCTTGGCGGTCGTTTTCCGTGCCGAGCCAGTAGATGTAGTAGCCGGCGGTAAAGGTGCGGTAGCCGGGGCCGCCTTGGGTGGTGACCAAAATCTGCGGAAAGAGGTTGATACCGGTGATCAAGGCGATGACCGAATTGGTCTTAATCATCGGCATGAGCACTGGGACTTGGACGCGGTAGAAGGTCGCCAGAGGGCCGGCTCCGTCGATTTGTGCGGCCTCGTAGAGTTCGTTGGGGATGGTTTGTAGCCCGGCGAGAAAGATGGTGGTGTAGAAGCCTAAGCCGTGCCAGAGGACCAAGGCGAGGATGAAGTAGGGCACCAGCGCCGGATCGCCCATCCAGTCTTGGGCCAGTGCGTCGAAACCAAAGGCGCGCATCAGGGTGTTTATGGCGCCGGTGCGGTAGTTGGCCAGATATTGGAAGAGCAGGGCGCTGACGAGGATGCTGAGGATAAACGGGTAGAAAAATAGCCCGCGCACTAGGCCGCGCATGACTTTCATGCGGTCTAGAAGCACGGCCAAGACCAGCGACAGCGAGGTGTAGCCAACGACGATCATGGCCGTTTCAAAGAGCGTGAAGCGCAAAGCGGCGAAGAAGCGGTCGTCGTCGAGCAACTCGCGGAAGTTGTCCAAGCCGATAAAGCGGGGGTCTTTAGTCCAGCCAGACCAGTCGGTTAAGCCGTAGGCAAACCCGAGCAGAGTCGGCAGGGCGAAAAAGGCTAGGTAGAGGAGTACGGCTGGGCCGCAGAGTAGAACTGAGGCGGTTGAATTTTCGATGGACGCTCGTTGCATGGCGCAGGTGGAACTAAACAAAGGGGCCTAGGATGTCAAGCGAGGATGCTTGGGAATTAGGAATTAGGAATTAGGAATTGGGGCAGGGTAATTCGTAATTCCTAATTCTCAATTCCTAATTCCTGAAAGAGTGGCTATATGAGCGAAATACTGACGCAGTACCGCAGGCACAAGGGGCTGTTGCTACTGGTGGCACCGGGGCTGGCCTTTTTCCTCGTCTTCAATTACCTGCCCATGTTCGGGCTGGTGCTCGCGTTTAAGGAGTTTCGCCTGAGCGCCGGCATCTTGGGCAGCGAGTGGAGCGGGCTGGAGAATTTCTTTCGCCTCTTCGGCGGGGCGGACTTTCCCAATGCCCTGCGCAACACGGTCACCATCAGTTTATTGCGCCTACTGTTCGGTTTTTTCGCGCCAATTGCACTGGCGCTGATGCTCAACGAGATCCGCGTTTCCTGGTACAAGCGCACCGTACAGACGGTGACCTATATCCCCTACTTCCTCTCGTGGGTCATCTTGGGCGGCATCTTCCTGATGATTTTCTCGCAGAGCGGCCCGGCCAACCAGATCTCCCAGCTCTTCGGCGTCTCTCCGATTGAGTTTCTCACCAACGACTTCTGGTTTATCGTCGTGGTCATTGCCACGGGGATCTGGCAGGCGGCTGGCTATGGGGCGGTGATTTACTTGGCGGCCTTGGCTGGGATTTCTCCCGATCTGTACGAGGCGGCTGTCGTCGATGGGGCCGGACGCTGGAAGCAAACTTTGCACATCACCATCCCGGGGCTGGTGCCGACGATTATCACGCTTTTCATCCTCAATCTCGGCCATGTGCTCAACGCTGGCTTCGACCAGATTTACAATATGTACAATCCCATGGTGTACGACGCAGCCGACATTATCGACACCTACGTCCTGCGGCGAATCGTGCTGATGGACTTTGGGTTGGCTACGGGTGCCGGGCTTTTCAAATCCGTGGTCGGCTTGTTGATGGTGGTGCTGGCTAACTCGCTGGCCCGGCGGCTCAGCGGAGGGGAGCAAGGAATATGGTAAGCCGCACGCGAGGTGAGAAGGTTTTCAACGTTTTTAATTTGACGGTGTTGGGCTTAGTCGGGCTGATGGCGCTCTATCCTTTTGTTTACACGATTTCGATGTCGTTGAGCAGCGCTGCCGAGGCCATGCGGGCGAGCCTGCACCTCTACCCGAGGGACATTTCGCTGACCTCGTACCGCATGGTGCTGTCCAACCCCGAGATCGTTACGGGGTTCACTAACTCGATTCTACGCACGGTGTTGGGCACGGCGCTGACGCTCTTTTTTACTTGTTTGACGGCCTATCCGCTGGCGCGACGCGAAATGCCGCACCGCAGTCCGCTGCTGTTCTTGGTGCTTTTCACCATGCTCTTTAGCGGCGGTATTGTGCCCAATTATCTGCTGGTCAAAAACCTCGGTCTGATCGACTCAATATGGGCACTGGTGCTGCCGCAGATGTTGACGGCCTTCAACATCATCGTGGTCAAGAATTTCTTTCAAGCCATTCCCGAAAGCTTGGCCGAGTCGGCCAAGATCGACGGGGCCAGCGAGTTCAATATTCTTTTTAGGATATACGTGCCCCTCTCCAAGCCAGTGCTAGCGACGATTGGGCTGTGGACGGCGGTGGCGCACTGGAATCACTGGTTCGACGCCATGCTCTACATCGCGTCGGACGAGAATCAGGTGTTGCAGACCTTTTTACAGCGGATCGTCATCGAAAACAGCATCGAACTGATCGAGCAGGGGTTGGTCGATCCGAACATCACTGAGTTTACTCCCGAGACGATCAAGGCGGCGACCGTGGTCGTTACCATCCTGCCGATGCTGTTGGTCTATCCGTTCGTGCAGAAGTACTTCGTGCGCGGGATCATGCTGGGGAGCGTCAAGGAGTAGGGGCGACCGGCTGGTCGCCCCTACGTGGGTGTCCAGGATGCCATCAGACCTTAACCACTATCCTCACATCTGAAATCCACCGGCCACTAACAGCGATACCCCGGTGAGGTACTCGGCTTCGTCCGAGGCGAGAAAGGCTACGGTGCGGGCTACGTCCTCGGGCGTGCCGATGCGGCCCAAGGGCGTTTGTTCCTCAAGGTCGTGGACTAGGGCGGCTGTGGTGTCGGCGTCTGGCTCGTCGCGCTGGGCGAGACCCGCGGCGATGTAGTGGGTGCGCTCGGTGAGGGTGTTGCCCGGGCAGACGGCGTTGACGTTGATCCGGTGGGGCGCGAGCTCGCCGGCGAGGGATTGGGTAAAGCCGATGATGGCGAATTTGGACGTGCAGTACGCGGCGTAGCGCGGGATCCCTTGGCGGCCGGCCGTAGAGGACATGTTGATGATCTTGCCGCCGTTGCCGCGGTCGATTAGGTGCCGGGCCACGGCGCGCGAGCAGAGGAAGGTGCCCTTGACGTTGACGGTTTGCACTTGATCCCAAGCGGCTTCGCTCAGATCGACGACCGGGACGCGATCTGGCCCTGGGCGCGAGCCAGCGTTGTTGACCAGTAGATCGATGCGGCCAAAGCGGGCGAGAGCGTCTTGCACCATGCCTTCGACTTGGTCGGCGTCGGACACGTCGGCTTCTACCGCGAGGGCTTGCTGACCGGCGGCTTCGATTTCGGCGACGAGGGCGGGCAGACCGCCCCATCCAGAGTCGCTATAGGGCTGGGCGTGCAAGTCATTAACTACGAGGTCGCAGCCTTCGCGCGCTAGGCGCTGGCAGATGGCACGGCCAATGCCGTGTTCGCCGCCCGCGCCAGTGACGAGGGCGACTTTGCCGTTGAGATTGTACATGGGTTTCTCCGCAGGATTAAAGAGTTGGAAGGCAGCATTTCGATGGCGGTGTGTAGATCTCACATTCTTGTTGCTAGTAAAGTAGAAATGTCGGTTACGTTAACTGTTCGAACAGCGCAAATTTAGATGCTTTTTTATCAAAAGTGAGAACACCATCACAATTTGAAAATTTTGCTGAATGTGCAATTAACAAATCTGCAAGATCTATTTTGTTTGTCTGAGCAGACGAGAGCGTTCTTTGCAGAGCAGATTGGGCCTCAAATATCAAAATAGGCATAAGGAGAAGTTCCTGTAGAGACGTGCGGATTTCCTCTCGTGAGATTTCATATACAGATTCGAGGACCCAGATGGTTTCAAGCACGATGAGCAAAGGAACAAAAAAGGGTTCGTTTTTACCTTCTGCTCTCTTAAAAAGCCTATACACAATTTCTGCTTGTTTTTTATCATCCCGCACGAGAAAGCGAACAAGCACATTTGTGTCTAATGCTTTCACTTAAAACGCACCTTCATTTTTTGCCTAATTCCAGACTTCATTTGGCGAACCGAAACAGGCTCTCGGTCAGATTTATACAACTTCCCGAAGATTTCATCTACTTTTACTGTTTTGGTCATAGGCGTTAGGAGTGCTTCACCATTTTCCGTAAGCATAAAATCGACTTTATCGCCTTCGCGGAGTTGTAGAGCATCGCGAACGGTTTTGGGAATTGTGACTTGCCCTTTGCTTGTTAGCGTTGCTGTTGCCATGCTGAGATCCTCCTCGAGTGTTTATTTCTTACTTGAAAGTAAGGAAAATGATGCCTGAGCGCAAATATCGCTTCCATCGTGAGGGAGGCAGATTACGAAAGCTTAGCCTCCGAGTCGGCAAAATGACATCAGCCCTATTGTTGATCAAGATCGCGTTTTCGGGTTGGGAACAGATTCGTCTATGATTTCCGACGCGCCGTAGCGGACGACGATCAGGAGACGGTGAAGCTATTGCCGGTCATGCCGGTGAAGTAATCGACGATAAGCCAGAACCCGGCCGAGCCGAAGCCGCCTAGGACCATGCCGAGGAAGAAGGGGCGTAGCTGGGTATAGACCCGAGCACCGCCGTACTTGAGGATGGCGGCCTTTAGTAGCCAAGCGATGAAGACCGAAAACCAGAGATGGTACATCGGTGCTGTCATGCCCAAGGTCATCCCGATGGGGTGAATTGGGAAGCCGGCGAAGCGGTTCTTAACGTAGGACATAATGCCCATGAGGCCCGCGCCTAGGACCGTGAAGGCCATGTGCCAGGACTGGGTCGGTTGGGGATTGTTGAGGTTGTGGGTGATCCAGTTGCCGGTGAATGTGGGCAGACCGCTGAATTGCCAGCCGACTAGGTTGATACCGCCGTACTGGTAGGACAGTTCGACGATGGCCCAGGCAGAGCCGGCTAAGGTGACGAGGATGGCTCCAACCACGGCCCAGAACAGCCGGCGTCCCTCCAGCGCTGTTTCTTGGGCCAGCTTCACGCCGGTCGCCGCCGACGCCATCACAAAGGTGCGCACGTCCGCTGCCCAAGCGAAGTTCAGCCCTAGAATGGTCAGCCCTGGCGCTCCCACTAGGGAACTGCCCAGCGCATTGACCGTGAAGACAGGGGCCGCTACCGTGGCCCGGTATGAGGCTAGGCCCGTCTGAGCGATGATCCGCGTCAGCCCGATGAAGATGACCATGGACATGGCGAGAAAAACCGCTGCCGTGAGTAGGTTTAGCCCCGCGGCCAACAGCCAGCCTAGTGCCAGCAGGCTGCCTAGCAGAGTGCCGAAGACTGCCGTCCGGTAGGAGAGCAATTCGCCACGGTCATCGACATCCGGGTCGCCGACGAAGGCTTTGCGCAGCACGTCCCGCAAGTGGCGGCGACCGTGCCAGAAGCCGGCGAACACTAGGAACAACAGAGCGCCTTGGGCCAGATGGGCGACGCTGGGTGAGGCTGGGTCGGAGAAGGGCTGTACCGGACCAATGCTCCAGCCGAGCATGCGCTCCAATCCCGTCTGCAGCAGGGCGAGGAAGGCGAAAAACCAGACCCCGAATCCCACGTCTAGGCTCAGCAGATAGGAGAGGCCGATGACCTCGAAACGGGGCGAGCAGCGCAGGTGGATCGTGTTCTGTAGGATCGGGATGGAAGCGTCTAGGTTGATTGGTGGGATGAAATTGTAGTACTTGTGCAGCGCTTCTAAACTGTTGATCAGGAAGGGAATCAGAAAGCCAATCCACATCAAGTAGTTGCGGAAGAAGGGCGGCAGCTTCCGATCCGGTTCTTCGGCGCTCATCTCCAGGGGGAGCACGGCCATGGGAAAGAGCAGCTTCTCGCGCTCGATCCACTGTTTGCGCAGGATGACCAGCAGGCAAAGCGTGATGAAATAGATGGTGACCGCGAATAGACTCCAGATCAGCAGCGGCGGTCCCCAAGCTCCCCAGGAGACTGGCTCGCCGCGGGTGCCGCCCTCGAAGAGCTTCCACACCGCGTCCCGGCTATCGGGCACCAGCCACGGCGGGATATGCGGCTGGATTAACTGCGCCCATTCGTTTTCGGGGGTGGCGTAGTAGAAGAAGCCGCCCAGTAGGGGGATCAGGTTGAGGGTGAAGCCCCAGGAGGGGATGGCCGCGGCGACAAGCATCATGATATAGATGGTGACTAGCTCGCCACGTCTCAGGGCCGGCCCGCCGAGCAGGCGGACCAGCGGGTTGAGCATCAAAGTAAGCGGCAGGAAGAGGAAGATCGCCGCACCGGTCGAAAAGTCGGCACCCATGGGTGAGCCGCGCAGTACCAGCACGCCGAAGGGCTCGCCGACGGCGATGATGAAGCTGCCGAGCAGTCCTAGGAGTACCGCTCGTCTTGATACGCCGTAGTTAGCCTTTACAAGGGCTTGTGTCATCTACTTCTCGCTAAGGGACCACTGTCCATCGCCGCGCTCCGCTGGGGATGAGATCAGCGCGCAGACTTTCCGGCTGCAATCCCCGGCCCGTAATCCGCCATCGCGGTCATAATGTACTCGTTGAGCAAGTGTTCCTCGTGCGCAAGGCCGAACGTCCAGATGCGGCGATACATCTCCTCGACGACTGGCTGGTATTGCGGATCAGGGACGAGGTTATGCATCTGTCCGGGATCGCTCTCCAAATCGTATAGCTCGTCGTAGTCAAATCCATTGTAGACGAATCTCCACTTATCGGTGACGGTGGAGCGTTGGATGCCATAGGTCTCATTTCCATTCGTCTGGAAGAAGAGCGCATCGCGCCAGTCGGCCGGTGTTTCGCCTTTGAGCAACGGCATCAGGCTGGTACCGGCAAACTCCACCGGGCTCTCCGCTGTGCCCATCTCGAGCAATGTCGGCGCGAAGTCACAGAGCGACACGAACTCGTCGCGCACCACGCCCTGCTGCCCGCCCGGCATCTTTGCGATCGCCGGCACGTGGTAACAGCTCAAAAACGACGGCAGGCCCTTACACCATAGGCCGTGATCGCCTAGGTAGTCGCCGTGGTCGGAGAGGTAGAGAATGATCGCGTCTTCGTACTCTCCGCGCTCCTTGAGCTTGTCGATTAGCCGCCCGAAGAGCCAGTCCTCATAGGTGCAAAACGCCAAGTAGTGCCTGATCGCGTCCTGGTGTTCCTCGCGCGTCAACTGAGCAAAGCGGTCGCGGGTGCGGCGATAGAGGGCCGGTTTGTCGTCCATTGGATCGTCGAAGGTGTCCGGCAGTGGGAACTCCACGCCTTCATACAGATCGAGGAACCGCTTGGGCGCGACATAGGGATCGTGCGGACCGAGGGTGCCAACATACAGGCACCACGGCTCGTTCCCGTATAGCTCATCAATTTTCGCCAGCGCGGCATCGACCACCGTGCGGTCGCCGAATGGGTTGTCTTCTTCTCCGTCACGGAAATACTGCGCTAGGAAGGGATGGGTGTTGTCGCCATAGTGGATGTACGGACGCATCCCCGCACGCCTGATCTCGCCGGGAACACGCTCGCTGACGCCGTGGTCTCCAGCATGCCGTTGCAAATTGCGCAGTTCGCGTTCGCGGGCTGCGGCGTCTTGCTCGTCGCGACTCAGTCGTCTGCTGGGGTGTGCGCTTCCCGGAGCGACGTGTTCCCAGCCATAGTCGTGCGGCTGTTGATAGTTGCTGACGTGCCACTTGCCCGAAAAGAGCATGCGATAACCCGCTTCCCGCATGTCCACGCTCCAGGGACGGATGTGGTCTTTTAAGCCACGGGTGATGGCATTGGCGACGTTCACGTTGTGCCAGACGCCGTGCTGGGTCGGCATCAGGCCGGTCATGAACGACGCACGCGCCGGGCAGCAATGCGGTGCCGGGCAGAAGGCGCGACTGAAGGTGACGCTTTCCTTGCGGAACTCGTCAAGCACGGGTGTTTTTGCCTTGTACGCGTTGTCAGGTAGCACGGAGCACGCCCGTTGCTGGTCGGTCATGAAGATCAGTATGTTCGGCTTGTTCATATCGGTTTTTTAGTTGTGCAGATCTCGCTTCTCGGCAAGAAGAATCTCGTCAGCTTCAAGTTACTTACCCTGCGAAGATACAGTCAAACGCGTGCAAGGGAATCATAGCAGTCAAATTCCTCTTGGTCGCCGTCATGCTCGATCAACTCAAAAACCGCGCCCGGTAGTTCTCCCGCCTGTCACTGACGAGTTTGACCGCTCGGCAGATTCTGAGGTATATTGCGGCATCATGTGTGACGCTGGCGTGTCTGGCGATCCACGTTCTTTTTTTAATTCTTCAGAGCTAAACCTGTACAATCGAGATAATGACAAGGAGTGCTAAATGGACAAGGTGCGAATTGGCATCATCGGTCTTGGCGGCATGGGTAGCAGCCATGCTGGTTATATTGCCAAGGGCGAAATCGCCGGTGCGGAGCTCGCGGCCGTAGCCGATGTCGACCCTGCTCGGCTCGCGGATGTGCAAGACAAATACGGTGCGGGCGTACAAGCGTTCGCCGGAGCCGACGCCCTGTTTGCGGCCCAATGCGTGGACGCTGTAATCGTAGCTACCCCCCACTACTTCCATCCCCCGCTGGTGATCCAGGCGCTCGAAAACGGCCTGCACGCGATGAGCGAGAAGCCGGCCGGGGTCTATACGCGCCAAGTCCGCGAGATGAACGAAGCCGCGGCCAAAAGCGACCGGGTCTTTGGCATGATGTTCAATCAGCGCGCGCGCGGCGAGCACCAAAAGCTGAAGTCGCTCGTCGAATCCGGCGAACTGGGGCCGATTCAACGCACGATTTACATCATTAATAGCTGGTTCCGCGCTCAGAGCTATTACGATTCAGGCGGCTGGCGGGCGACTTGGGCTGGCGAGGGCGGCGGCGTGTTGGCCAACCAATGTCCGCACAACCTTGACCTGTGGCAGTGGATCTGCGGGATGCCGCAGCGAGTGCGGGCTTTTTGCCGCTTTGGGCAATACCACAACATTGAGGTTGAAGACGATGTAACGGCTTACGTCGAATATGAAAACGGCGCTACGGGCGTTTTTATTACCTCTACGGGCGAGGCTCCGGGGACCAATCGGCTGGAGATTTCAGCGGACCGCGGCAAGGTGGTGTTGGAAGGGGGCAAAATCACCTTTTGGCGCACGACAGAGTCGGCGAGCAAGTTCCTCGTGGAATGGCCGCATGGGTTTGGCAGTCCAGAGGTTTGGAAGTGCGAGATCCCGGGCGGCGGCGGCGAGGAGCACAAGGGGATTACCCGAAACTGGGTGCAGGCTATCCGCACGGGGTCGCCGCTTATAGCTGCGGGGACTGAGGGGATCAACGGCGTGGAGTTGGCCAACGCGATGTTGCTGTCGACGTGGACGGACGATTGGGTACATATTCCGGTGGACGAGGACTTGTACTACGAAGAGCTGCAAAAGCGGGTGGCTACCTCTAAGGTGAAGGAGGAGGGCGGACAGGTGATGGACGTGCAGGGAACGTTTTAATACCAAGAGAAGCGGTAGGGAGTTGTACTCGCCGCTGGCTCGAATTTTGGAAGGAGGGAACCGTGAAACTTGCGTTGATGCCAGGCCGCCTGCTGTCGGCGGCAGAGATGCGGTCCGAGGGATTCGAGGCGGTGCAGATGTTTTTCGGCGGGGGAGCAGACGGGGATGCGCGGGACCCGTCGGTGGAAAATATCGACAAAGCGCTACAGACGGCCGATGTCGCACTGGCGGCGATGACTTTGCACGTCGATCTGGTCGGGCCACAGGGGATGGTCCGGGAGGATGTCACAAGGTTGATGCGCTGCGTGGAGAAAACCTCGGTGCTTGAAGGTCGTTTCGGCGACAGCGCGCGGCCGGTGCTGGTGTGGCATCCGTCGGGGTATCCAGAAGAAGGCGTTGACGACCGGGCGGTGTTCGAGGGGTTATGCACAGGGCTGACGACGGCCTGCGCGACGGCGGAGCGGCTTGGTATTGTCATTGCGGTGGAAATGACGCGCGGGGGAAGTGTCGATGGGGCGGAGCGCTTTTTGCGATTGCAGGACCGAGTGAGGTCCAAAGCGCTCAAAGTCTGCATGGACGCGGCGAACTTCGTGCCCGACCGCACTCCGCTGGTGCGCGCAGTGCGAATGCTCGGTGCCGATATCGCAATCGCCCACGGCAAGGACGCGCGCTTTGCTGAAAACGGCGAGGTCGTCGACTACGGGCCGGCAGGGTCGGGGTGCTTGGATTATTCGACCTACATTGGCGCATTGCAGGAGTGGGCGCAGGTGCCCTATTTCGTCTTAGAGTACTACAGAAGTCGCGATGATCTGTTGAATGCACGCGATGTTGTGCGGGCCTGTTTGTAGATTTCAGCCTCTCTTAAAATCGCCGGATATACACTGTGAAAGAAATCGCCGTTACAAACTTCTATTCTTGGTCCATCTTCAGCCAAGAGCGCCAGATCGACTTCAACGGCCATCTGTGGGTGCGGGATGAGGGCAATGTCTTGATCGATCCGGTGCCCATGACAGCGGCTGACTTGGAGCAGTTCGATCAATTGGGCGGAGCCGCTTGGATCGTGTTGACCAACCGCGATCACGAGCGCGAAGCCGCCTTTTTTCGGGACCGCACCGGTGCTCACATCGCCGCCCATCGCGCCGATGCCGACCTGTTTGAACAGCCACCGGACCGTCAGCTAGACGACGGCGAGGAAATCGTTTCTGGGCTCCAAGTGGTGCATTTGGCGCACGGTAAGAGTCCGGGAGAAATCGCCTTGTACTGGCCGGACCTCAAGCTGGTCTTAGCCGGCGATCTGGTCGTCGGTGCGCCGCTGGGTCGCATCACGTTGCTAGCGGATGCCAAGCTGGCCGATCCGGCTCAAGCGGCCTTGGGTTTGCGCAAATTATTACAGCTCGATTTTGACGCTCTGTTGATGGGCGATGGGCACTCCATTCTGCACGACGCCCGCCGACTCTTGCTCGAATGCTTGGAAGAACGGACCGACATTTACATCAATAAGATCAATGTAGAGGATATTCCCTGGACGCCTTGGAGTGGGGCCGAGGGCTATCAATGGGAGACCAAGGATATTGACCCGCTTATTGGTGGGCGACATTTGGGCTACCGCCTCATCCGCCTACCTGTTGGTCAATCGACGTTTCCACAGCACTTCCACCATTTTGAAGAGGAAATGTTCTACATCCTCGAAGGGACTTGTACGCTGATTGGCCCCCGCGGTCCAGTGGCGGTGGAACAGGGTGACTTTATCGCCTTCCCACCCGGTCCCCGCAGCGCGCACAAGTTCACCAACCAAGGCCAGCAGCCCTGCGTGCTCTTGGCCTTGAGCAACGTCCTGCCGCACGATCTGGTCCAATACCCCGATTCCGATAAGGTCTTCCCCCGTGCCTTGGGCCGACAGGGCATTTTCCGCCGCGCCGACGCGGTGGATTACTGGTCGGGCGAAACCGATTAAGAGGACAACATGAGCAACGTTTTGCGACTCAATTTGCGTTCTCAGTGCCTTGCACAAGACGAGGGCGGCCACGCTATCTGGGAAGTGCAGACCAGCACCCAAGAATGGGCAGTGGATCAGACCGCGCTCTTGCTTTGCGACGTGTGGAATGGCCATTGGTGTCGTGGTGCGGTCGAGCGCCTCGACGCTATGATCGAGCGAATGGACGCGATAGTCAAAACGGTGCGTGCAGCCGGTGGCTTGATCGTCCACGCGCCTTCGGACACTATGGATTTTTTCGCCGATGCGCCGGCGCGTCAGCGCGCGCTGGCGGCCCCGCAGGTTGCGCCGCCGCCCGATGCCGAACGCCCGGATCCGCCGCTGCCGGTGGATGCCTCAGATCACGGGTCGGACACAGGCGAGACCGAGACCTACAAGGCTTGGGACCGGCAACATCCGGGGATTGGGATCGACCAAGAGCGGGATATTATTTCGGACAAGGGGACGGAGGTGTATAGTTACTTGCAGCACCAAGGGATTGCCCATCTGCTGATTATGGGTGTTCATACCAATATGTGCGTCTTGCATCGGACTTTTGCCATTAAGCAGATGGTGCGTTGGGGAGTGGATGTGGCGCTGATCCGCGACTTGACTGACGCGATGTACAATCCGGTTATGCCGCCGTACGTCAGCCACGACGCGGGCACGGGCTTAGTGGTGGAGTTTATTGAAAAATTTTGGTGTCCGAGCGTGGAAAGCAAGGATGTGCTCGGAGGCTGAACCAAGGTCGCTTACACTAGGCGACACTCACTTAAAAGCAAACCCAAAGGAGGTGCTTTTATGCGACTCATTAGTACGTTTTGCCTCATGCTGGCCCTTGTGCTGGCCGGTACTGCCCATGCCCACATCGGCGAAAAGGTCTTTCTGATCTTCGAGATTCCGGACGCCGATCTGGGGGATCTTGACCTCTTCGATGCGGACATCTCCGACTGGGAGGATGTGGTCGGCGATGCTTCGCTCACGCCTGAGGATTTTTTCGCCGATCCAACCGTCGGCGATGGTGCCCAGTACGATCCGGCCGATATGGACTATCGGGTGTGGCTGGGCTGGAACAACACCAACAATCGGCTCTACCTCGCGGCCGAGCGCACCGACAATGTGTACATCAACGAGTACGCCGGCGGCGCGCCCGCTTCGGTGTGGCAGCACGACTCGGTCGAGTTCATGGTGGATGGCGACCACTCCGGTGGCCAGTACAATTTCGGCAACAGCGAAACCATGACCGACGAGGAGAAGGCGCTCAACCAAAACCGCCAAGCTCAGAAGTGGAACGCGATTTTCGATTCGCCCGACGGGCGATTTTTGGGCTATCCCGGCCGGGCTGATTGGCTCAACTCGCCGCCCTTGAGTGATGGCGGTGGCGGGTCGGTGGGCGAAGGGCCAACCACGTCTATCCTCGAGATTTACGTCACGCCCTATGACGATATTATCTTCGCCGATCAAGAGGGTAGCGTGGCTACGGACCTAGAGGCCGGCCACATCATCGGCTTCCAGATCGCCATGCCCGACTTTGACGAAGCGCCTCAGCAGTACCGGGGCTATCATACCCTCTCCGGCCAAGCGGCGACCTTCCGCTATGCTGAGCGCTTCGTCGATGGCCAGCTAGTCGGTGCCGGCGACGCGACTGCGGTTGAGGACCGGTCGTGGGCGCGGATCAAGGCGAGTTTTAGCGAGTAGGTTCTCTGTTTTTTACCACCCCCTGCGAGAGAGGTAGCATTTCTCTCGCAGGGGTACTTTTATGCAAGAGGCTGTTTTTATCAATTCTCTACGAGAGGTTGCTATGACAAACAGGCCTAGAGCAACCGCCGACTTCTAGCAGTTCTTTTGAAAATAACAACACCTAACAAAGTCATCGGCTGGACGGCCGTTGTGCTGGGGTTGCTTTGCGGCTCGGTGACAGCGCAAGCGGCGACTCGCGTTGAAGTGCCCATTTTTGAGGGCGGTGCGGGATTGGATTTTTTCTTTTTTGCGGCCCGCGAATACGAAAAGGTCCGTCCCGATGTGCAGATTGATCTCTACGGCGATCCGCGCATCGCCGACAAGGTGCGGGTGCGGATCCTCGAAGGGACGTTTCCGGAAGTTAGCAACGCCGGTCTCAACTACTGGGCGCTGATTCGCAACGGCGAAATCCTGCCCCTCGACGACTATTTGGACGGGCCGAGTTGGGACGGGGACCGGACGTGGCGCGAGTCCTTCCTGCCCGGCAGCCTCGATCGGTATGAGTACGAGGGCAAGGTCTACGGCCTCCCCTTCTTATACTCGGTTTACGTCGTCTGGTACAACAAGAACATGTTCGCAGAGCACGGCTGGACGCCGCCGCGCACTTGGGACGAGTTTTTCGCCCTCTGCGAGCAAATCCGCGCCGCAGGGGTTTGGCCGCTGGCCTTTCAGGGGCGCTATCCGGGCTATATCGGCGGCGTGACTGACAACGCCTATTACCATCTCGCTGGCCGCGAGCGGTTCTACGAACAGAAGGATCTGGTGCCGGGCAGTTTTGCCAATCCCGAATTCGTGACGGCGCTCGGGCTTATTCAGCGCACGGCGCAGGAGCACTTCCAGCCCGGTGCCCTCGGCATGAGCCATACCGAGGCGCAGCTCGAGTTTTTCTTGGGGCACACTGCGATGGTTTTTTGCGGCTCTTGGCTCAAAAGCGAGATGATGGGCAAAATCCCCGATGGCTTCCGCTTGGGAGCGTTTAATTTGCCCGTGGTCGAGGGAGGAGCTGGCGAACCCGGTGCCATATATACTGGTGCCGGGTATTACTTTGCCTTCAAAAACAGCGCTCATCCCGAGTTGGGCGTGGATTTTTTGCGCTTTATGACTTCGCGGGAGATGGCGGGTACCTTTGCCGAGATGCGCGATGTTTTGGTGGCCGTCAATGGGGCGATGGAGGGGCGGACTAGCGAAGATTTGCAGGACTTGGTGGAATTGGCGCAGCAGGCGACTACGAGCTATGGCACCGCTCCGGGCGAGGGCTTCCCAGAGATGGATCAGTTCCTCAACGACGTGCGCTTCAAGATCGTCAATGGGCAGATGACGCCGGAGGAGGGGGCTAGAGAGCTGGAGTCGGCGGCCGAGGCGGTGCGCAACCGCAGCCAGAGCCCCGACCAAATTACCATCCGCCACTTGTGGAAACCCGCGCTGCTGTTGGGCCTGTTGGCGCTGGCGATGGGTTATTGGTTGTACACGACGGCGCGGCAGTGGCGCGAGAGACAGGCTGGTCAGGCGTCCCGACCTACTAGCACCGTGCGCCTAGGTTGGGCTGGGGTGGTGTTCTTCGTCGGGCCGGCGGCGGCGTTCTATACGCTCTTCGTGGTGGTGCCCAGCATCAAGTCCTTTGTCTGGAGCGCGATGCGCTGGGATGGGCTAACGGAGATGGTCTTCGTCGGGCTGTTGCACTTCCAGCGGCTGCTGTTTGAGAGCGACGAGTTCTGGATCGCGCTGTCAAACAATCTCTTCATCATGTTCGTCATCCCGCTCTGCGTGTTGCCGCTGGCGCTTTTTCTGGCGGTGTGCATCAGCCGCGAGGTAGTAGGGGCCAAGCTCTTCCGCATCGTGTTCTTCTTTCCCAACATTCTCGGCGGAGTCGCGGCGACGCTGCTGTGGATGCACTTGTACAATCCACAGGGTGGGCCGATCAACACGGTGTTGGTGGCCTTGGGATTGGAGGGGTTTGCGGGGTTTGCTTGGCTGGCACAGGACAATCTTTACTGGGCGCTGATACCCATGTCGATTTGGGGTGCGGCTGGGTTCAACATGGTGCTGTTTTTGGCGGCGATGGAGAGCATTCCGCAGAGCATGTACGAGGCGGCTGACATCGACGGGGCCTCGGCTTGGCGGCAGTTTTGGTCGATTACCGTGCCGCTGATTTGGGAGGTGCTGTCGATAGCGATTGTGTTTATGATCATCGGCGGGATGAAGGCGTTTGAGGTGATTTGGCTATTGACCAACCAGCGGCCGACGACTGACAACCACGTGATTGGCACGAGGATGGTGCAGGCGATGTTTACGGAGTTCAAGGTGGGGGAGGCTACGGCGATTGCAGTGTTACTCTTTTTGATCGTGTTCTTTGGCACCACCGCGACCTTGCGCGCAATGAAGCGCGAAGCTGTGGAGTTTTGAACATGGCCGAGCAACGCAAATTTTCTTTCGCCAAACCTTTTGTCTATTTGGCACTGTGTGGCTATCTGACGGTTGTGGTTTATCCGATGCTGTGGCTGTTATACACTTCGCTAAAGACGGATCGCGAAATTTTCCTCAACCCTTTCAGCCTGCCCGAGCTTGGCGATCTGCAATGGATCAACTTTACCAACGCTTGGACTAAGGGGCACTTCGGCGATTACTTCTTTAACAGCGTCTTTTTGACCATCTCGACGGTGGCGGTCTCCATGCTGCTGGCGGCGATGGCAGCCTACGCGCTGGCGCGCTTTCGCTTCTTCGGCGTGCGGCCGATGTTTTTCTACTTCTTGGCCGGGCTGATGATTCCGTTGCAACTGTCGATTGTGCCGCTCTTTTTTCAGATGAAGGATTTTGGACTGCTCAACTCGCGGCTGGGTATCCTGATAGTCTATGTGGCCTTTGGGATGCCGTTTGCCATCTTTATCCTCACGGGGTTTTTCAAGTCTTTGCCCTCTGGGTTGCACGAGTCGGCGCTGATCGATGGGGCGGGGGAGTTTCGGGCGTTTTGGTCGATTATGTTGCCGTTGGCGCGGCCGGGGCTTATTACGGTGGGTATCTTCGCCTTTTTGGGGGCTTGGAACGAGTTTTTCATGGCCTTTATGTTTCTGTCCGGGGAGGGGTCACAGGCGTTGCGCACGCTGCCGTTGGGGCTGGCTAACATCACCATTGTCAGTCAGTATCGCAGCGATTGGGGCATGGCCTTTGCCGGGTTGGTGCTGATTATGGCTCCGACGATGTTGGTGTATGCTTTTTTGCAGCAATATCTGACGAAGGGGATTACTGTGGGGGCGCTTAAGGGGTAGGGGTGGTGAGGAGGGTGGGGGAATGTTGATACTGTCTGCTCGGGATTTACAATTTTAATTAAAGGTTCACTATGATGGAAAATCCACAGAAATACACGAAGGCATGGGTTCCCCCTGAATCGTACGTTTCTTTTCCTGTCGACACGCGACCCCAAATCCTCCCACTGAGCGAATTGCCTTGGGATTCTTTCCAGAGACTGTGTGCTCGTCTCGCACAACGTTGCGGCAACGTAGAAAGATGTCAGGAATACGGACTTCCGGGGCAAAAACAAGAAGGTATAGACGTCTATGTTCGCAGCTTGGAATCATCCAGATATTCAGTTTGGCAGTGTAAACGGTACCAAACGTTTAGCCCTTCACTAATAGAAAAAGCAGTTTCCGATTTTTTGAACGGCTCTTGGGTCTCGAAAACCGATGAATTTGTGCTTACACTCTCGGTAAGTACCGAAGAAACCAATCTCGTAGAAGCGATCGAAGCACAAGGTGATCGCCTCCGCGAACAGAATATCCGATTCCTACCACTTGGAATCACGCAAATCTCCGAACGGCTGAAAGACCATCCAGATTTAGTAGATGACTTCTTTGGACGTGAATGGGTGCGGGTTTTCTGTGGTGAAGAAGCCGCTGGCAAACTATCGAGCCGTCGCCTAAAATCCGCGGAGGTCATACGGCTACGACAGCTACTCCGGCGTTGCTATACACAACATTTTGAGATCACCGATCCTGGCCTCCCCTCTCTTACAGGTTCTATCAATCCCGATCATCAACCTCTCTCTTTAGTTGATCGCTTCGTGCCTCCCGAAATTATAGAGGAACAGCAGGTTTCTCATACCGAGATGTTTAATCGTTCATCAGGAGAGCCAGATAACAAACCACCTCCTACTAATGTAACCGAAGACTCATCTCCGTCCCATATGACACGAGTCACGACCCGAACCTTGGAGGTGCGCCGCCCTGCGATTGATTGGCTTTCTGATTCCAAACAATCGGTTGTCTTAGGAGACCCTGGTATAGGCAAAAGTACTCTGCTTCGTTGTGTATTACTCGATCTTCTGAGTACCGAGCCTCGCTATGAGACATGCGCTCTTCGTTGGGGACAATACCTGCCTGTATGGGTTCCTTTTGCCATGTGGACGCGACTTGTCGGAGAGTTCGAAACAGAGTGTTCACTTTCAAATCTCCTTACGGCTTGGCTTCAAAAAGTCTCTGCTGAAAAGGATTTAATTACATTGGTCCAGCAGGCATTGGAGGATTCGCGTCTGCTGCTTTTCGTGGACGGACTTGATGAATGGAGTGATGAGACTGCCGCTGGGACGGCACTTACTCTGCTTGAACAATTCGTAGGAGAGCGGAATGTGCCGGCAATTGCCAGCAGTCGTCCACTGGGTTATGCACGCATCGGTGGACTAAGTAGTAAGTGGCGTAAAGCTCGACTCGCCGGCTTGACCAATGAGCAACAACGTATCTTGGCTGAGCGATGGTTCCTACATAGGTCAAACGCGTTTGCTGCTCCTGACGAAGAGAGTGATTCCAGCGCTATAAGACAGATACAGACGAGAGCAAAAGCAGAAGCCTCTGAAAACATGCAAGACCTTGACCGTGATGTCCGTCTATCTCGTCTAGCAGAAGTCCCCCTGTTACTTAATGGCCTTATTGCTCTCGCTATTCAGAGAATACGTCTCCCTCGGAGTAGGTTCAAGGCATACGAAGAATTGACCCGTTTGCTGTTGGAAGAACAGCCCAAGCGCCGTGAAAAGGCAGCTTACGCACGCGGGACCACTGGGAGTTTGAGTCCGGAGAATCGTGAGCGGGCATTGGCTCGGTTAGCTTGGGAAATTCATGATTCATCAGGGAGCGATGCTCTCGAAAGGACCGCTGCCCAAGATGCGCTCCAGAATTTCTGCAAAATACACTTGTACAAGACTTCTGGAGAAGCACTAGAGATCGCGGAGGAACTCCTCGCTATTGGTGCCGAGGCAGTTGGGATTCTTGTCGAAAAGTCATCGGTAGATATTGGATTTCTTCACCGCTCATTCCAAGAATTCCTCTCTGCAAAGCATCTATCAAATCTACCGTTTGAACAGCAAAAGGAGGCTGTGAAGGAACGTTTTGAGAACCCTCAGTGGCACGATGTTTTTTTATGCCTGTGTCATCTGAATACCCGAGAGGGGGAGGTGGACGAATTCGTTGATATTGTCGAGAACATAGAATTACCACCTGAAATGGAGTTGGCTCGACAGAGTTTCCTAGCTGAAATCGCCTTTGGAGATCTCCATTGTTCGGCAAGTATAGCTAGAAAATTGGCGGAAGAGACGTTTGATATTATTGAGACCGGTGTTCATGAACGAACTCGTGAGCGACTCGTTGAGCTCGTGCTTGATGGACTTGAATCCGATGCCTTGCGATCACTTGTAGAGTCCCGTATTCAACGCTGGTATCCTTTGCGACATCCCTATCGTCGAGGGTTCTATGAAGCTGTTGCGACATGGCCCCCAAATGACGAAACACAATCAGTACTCTGGCGTGGACTACTTGATGAAGAAAACTGGCATCAGCGAATCGCAGTAGAATCCCTTGCTAAAGCTTTTGGTGGAGATCCGTCCATCGCAAAACAGCTATTTAAGCTGCTTTTCAAGCCTACGGAACCGCGCCTACTTGCTTATGCTCTTCATGCACTTTGCCTTGGATGGAGGACTGATCCTCAGCTTACTGCGATCTTAAAAGACGCCCGATTATCCACCGATGGTGCGTTACAGAGTGTCGCGTTAATTCATCGAGTAAAGCGAAGAGAACATGACATGAAGGATCGGGAAATATTGATAGATATCTCTCGAAAATACAGATTCGCTTCATGGTATTGGAGTGAAGGCCGAATTCGGGCACTTATCGAAGGCTGGCCTAGCGATCTTGAAGTGAAACACGAGGCGATTCAGAGTGTTACCAAGTGTTATCAGAACGAAGGATTTTTCGATTGGGACGACGCTGGAATTATACTGTTGGAAGGATTTTCACAAGATGACGAGGTTGCGAACGTTATTGCACACCTGTTCCAAACAAAAGATTATCCGGGCCATTCGCTTGGCCTCCATTCTAACTGGGAACGCCTCGTGGAAGCGTTTGCTGGCCATCAAAAGTTAGGTTTGGTTATCGATGACTGGATAGAGCAAAGAATGGAACAGAAAAATGATAAATTGTTTTGGGATTTTGAACTCTGCCTAATCTCTCGTTCCACACGTGCAAAAGGATATTTGCTTAAAGCCGATGACGAAACTGGTGTCATCACGGAATACCAAGCCCGATGGTTGTTACAAGGATGGGGTATGCAGGATGAGGGAGCTGCTGTCGCCTTAATGAAGTTAGCTAATAGTACCGTTGCGAAGCATGCCGCAGATATTTTACCTAATATTCTTCAAGATAAAGAATTATGTAGGTGGCGTTTATTAGAGATGTTGAGCGGGGAATCAGAATTCATAGCTCGACGTGCTTTAATCGGAATGATCAAGCTTGGGGCTAATGAGCTTGACGAAGAAGTGATAGAAGCAGCGATGAGAAAGTATACTGACCAGGTCCCATCGGGTGCAGCATTTTGGGGGATAAGTGACCTGATCAAACACTTTCCTAATCATCCTAAGGTGTTTGAGATGGCGTTGTATCAGTTGCATAATCGTGAAGGTGACTTGAATACCGTTGCCAGAGTCTACAGTTCAAATGATGATATCCGTTGTGAGCTTCTTAAACTAGGCAGTCCACTTCCTGCTCATCTCCGTTTGATCGTAGTGGACCGGCTTGTACGCTTAGCTCCTGAAGATGACTTCGCACATAGTTTGCTTTCTAACTACGATGAAGATATAGACACGAGTGTGAAAACTGCGGCAGCAATCGGCTATGCGACATCTGTGAAACGGCGAGATCATGTTCCTTCTGAACTTCTTGATAAACTGAGCGAAGGCCTACTCGTTATCGGACCAGACCACCAAGAGCGTCGTCAAGCGGCATTTTCCGCCCTACTCGAACTCGACCGACTCGACATCGTAAAAGATGTCTGGTCGGGAGATGAAATGAAGGATATAGGCTCTGGCGGAGTACTGAAAACTAATCTCCGGCCAGCCGCACATTTGGCCCTCCGCTGGGACCGAGTATTGGAGGCGTTCGGCGAGAATTTCTGGGACCGAGTAGGTTGGTTACCAGACGAATTTCTAACGGAAATGGCCGCATGCACGACAGATCCTGATTTGTTGGGCAATATTATTGATAGGCTTAAGATAGACGATCGAAAACCGTTAACTACGCCATCGCTGCAACTTTGCGCCCGTCACTGGCGAGGCACGCCACGTTTATGCGAATTATGCCTCACCCTTGTTCGAGATTTTCATATAAGTGATTGGATAAATACAAATCTAGGTATTATTGCGGCAGAAATACTCGCCGAACAGTTCGCCAACGATACCAACACGTTCGCCATGCTCAACTCCCTTGTAACCCAAGGGAATACTTCCAGTGCATTGGTTATCGCCCTCAGTGCAGGCTGGCCAGACTCCCAAGCTTGGGAACAACTGAGTGAGCGAACTGAAATGACAAGACTCCTGCTTCCGGCTGGGTTTTATTTGCTAGCAGCAAGTTCCCCTCCGGATGAATTTATGACCGAGATCAGTACAAGAATGGCGAAGCTCCGCGGCGATATATGGGAATTTCTGCCTTCATGCTCGCGCGCCGTGGCTGCACGCTTCGCACGTGACGAGCAGGTCCGTGAGCTTGCTTTCAGCCGCCTCGAAACGCAGCCTACAAGCTTTGAAAAAGTGAATTTTCCTTCTTTTTTACTAGGAACTTATGATCAGCCGGAACGACTGAGAGCTTGGATACGATCCGAGATAAAGCACCAATCTGAAGGCAATCATCTTGCAGAAGTTGCTTTGGATCTTTCTACTGGGACAGTCCGATCTGTTGGCCATGTTCTTATGGAACACTTGATGGTCTAACCGAAACGAATTGTCGATGAACGAACAGGATGTGCAGATCATTGAGAAGGACGGCGAGCCAGAACGCCGTCGTCCCAATTGAGGAATACCGTCGCATGGTCGCCACGCTTGAAGATGCAGCCGATTCTGCGGCTATCGAACGGGCATGGGCCGAGGACGCAGCAGGCGAGACGATTCCGGGCGAAGTCGTAAAGGCCATTCTCGCTGGCGAATCGCCCTTGCGCGTGTGGCGGAAGCACCGCGAATTCACGCTGGACGCGCTGGCCGAGCGGGTAGGAGTCTCGAAAGGGTATCTGTCGCAGATTGAGAACGGACAGAAGCCTGGGACGCTCGGCCTGTTTCGCCGACTTGCGGGCGTGCTCAATGTGGCGCTGGACGAGTTAGCACACCCAACGAACTAATGGAACCCAACCATGAAGACGCCACAGCCTGACCTGATCATCGCTGCAATGTATCAGCCATTTTTCGATATTTGCAGCCGCTGTTGGATCAATTGCCGAGCAGATCAATGAATTCCTCTCGATCAATCCCTACATCTCTCTGAATCTTGGACATAAGGCCAACGCCGATCGTTTCACCGCTATGAATAGGCACAACCGTGCTCCGTCCATCAGAATGCTTCAAAATCGCGTGACTCCCTCGTTGCCTCACAAGCTCGAAACCGACTTTCCGCAGAGATCGGACCATATGAGCACCCGTCACGCGCGGCATTCTGTTCATACGGATATTCTTTGAACGCCGACCAGTTCAAGCGGACTCGGAGCGTTTTCGCTATTGGCCTCAAGCCAGAGTGCGATTGCCTCCTCCATCCGTTCGAGCAACTGGTCGATTGACTTTCCTTGGGTATGGCAGCCCGGAAATCCGGGGACACTGCCAACGTAATAACCGTCTTCATCTTTCTCGATGACGATAGTGTATTCAGTACTCATTGGATTCTCCTATAGTGCAGCCTTTAGCCAGCCACTGGCGGGCAAGTTCAGTCTCGGCGGACATAGACGGTTTTGCCCTCGCGCAGCGCAGTGGAAACAAAAGAAAGAGGCGACTGTTGGCCTTTTTCTATTTCGTCCGGGGTATATACCAGCAAGTCCATGCCGAATGGATACGGGCGTAGCGATTTATATAGGGCGCGGCTGCGCTTGAAGCGCGGTAGGTCGCTTGGGGCGATCACGAGTAAATCGACGTCGCTGTGCTCGGTAGCCTCGCCTCGGGCATAGGAGCCGAATAGGATGACCTGCTCGGCGTCTGCTTGGCGACCAATGCGTTCGGCGACGCGCCGTATCTCTTGCTCTCCGATTTTATTCACCGGAAACCTCTCAAGTCCTAAGTTTTTTAGAGGATAGCACGGCGACTAGGGGCCGTCAATCGCTTCTATTAGGGGGTTTGGACAACTCTCCTGCATGTCGTGCAAAAGACGAGTTAGCCATCCCGTCTTTTAGTCCCTAAACTAACCATTACCCCTACACGGCTTGCCCCGTAGTAGAATTGACGCGGCGAAAGATGTGGATGAGTCGGTCGCGTGTCTGTTGCGTCAGCGGCGGGCGGGCGAAAGATGCGAGGTTGGCGTCGAGGTGGGCGGCGTTGCCCGTGCCGGAGAGGACGACGTGGACGCCAGGCTCGTCGCGGCAGAAGCGGTAGGCGGCATCGGGTAGGGATGGGGCTTCGGCCAACAGGAAGTCGGGAAAGGCGTCGAGATCGACGGGGTCGATTTGCCCCTTTTCGACGAGCGCGTCGGTGAATGCGCGTAGGTTGTCGGGGTGGCTAAGCGCCTTTCTGACGGCGAACATGATTTGGATGCCGACGTTTTGCGCGATGGCCTGCGCGAAGACCTTGGCGCGGGCGGTCTGGTTGAGCAGATTGAAGCCGACCATCAGGACATCCCACAGGTCGTCGGCTAGAGCCTGCTGGAGCATGGTGTGTTCGAAGTCTTCGTTGAACATCTCGCTGAGGCCGACAAAGCGTATTTTGCCCTGCTGCTGCGCCTTTTGCAGCGCGGGATAGATGTCGTTGACGAGATAGGCGTAGTCTTGGGGCACGACGCCGTGGAGATTGTAGAGGTCGATGTAGTCGGTGCGTAGGTGCTTTAGGCTCTGGTCGAGGCTGGCTCGCAAGGCGTCAGGGGTAACCTGCTCGTGGCGGGTGGATTTTTTAGTGGAGAGGACGATGGAGGTGCGGTCGCGGTCCTGTAGGGCTTGGCCGATGATGGCTTCAGTGCCGTAGCCTTCGGCCGTATCAATGAAGTTGACGCCGTGGTCTAAGGCGCGGCGGACGAGGTCGGCGGATTGGGCGTCGGTTAGGTCGGCGTTGCGCCCGATTCGGCTGTGGCCGCCAGCGCCTAAGCCCATGCGTGAGACGGTTAGGTTGGTGCGGCCTAAGATAGTGGTTTGCATGAAGGCTCCGAGGTGTAGTTTAGGAAATCGGCGCTTAATATAGGAGTGGGATCAGACCTTGACCATGACGGGAAATATAGGGAGAATCGACGAGGGTTTATGAAACTGTCGCCACGGGAAATAGAACAGCAGCGCCTCGCCGCCGATACTTTGGCCGAGGCAGTGTGCCAAGTGCGGGAAGCGGGTTTTGTCATTTTGGAGGAGACCATAGACCGGGCGTGGTGCGATGCAATGCGCGAGGCTTGGGACGGCCATTTGGAAGGCCGGATGCCGGGCGACTTGTTGCGTCCGCCCTTTATTGATCCGCTGGCGATTGAAAACCCTTGGGCTGTGCAGATCATGGACATCATGCTCGGCGAGGATTTTTGGGCCAAGCTACCCTATCACTGCAACTCCACAGAGCCCAATTGGCTGGAGACGCAGGTCATCCACCGCGACCAACTGCATCTATTCCCGGATCTGCCCATTGCCATGCCGCCGCACATGATGGTCGTGAACATCCCGTTGGTGGACTTTACAGAGGAAAACGGCAGCACAGAGGTGTGGCCGGGGTCGCATCTGATCACGGATCACGAGGCCACGATAGACCCGGCGGATGTGGGGCGAGCGGGCGGTTTGGAAGAGCGCGCGTTGAGCTTGCCGTCGCTGCGCACCAATATGCCTGCCGGTTCTACCGTGGTGCGCGACATGCGCGTCTGGCACCGAGCCACGCCCAATCGCACCAACCACCGCCGCACCATGATGTCGCTGGTGTACCATCGCTATTTCCCGAGCTTGGGCTACCAATACAAGGCGGCCGATCCGTTGCCGACGGAGATTATGGACCAGCTATCGGCGCGGGCGCAGCGAATTTTTCGCTTTAATAAGCAAGAAGCGCATGGGCAAAACTAAGAGGGTTGTTCAGGTGAAATACATTGCATTGGCCTTGGCGTTACTCAGCGGCAGCGTCTATGCCGAGGAGGCGGACTCCAGCCGCGTCATTCTCTTTTTTGGCGATAGCTTGACCGCTGGCTATGGCCTCGACCGCGAACAGGCCTTCCCGGCCTTGGTACAGGCGCGGATTGATTCGCTCGGCTGGAATTTTGAAGTCTTCAATGCCGGGCTTGGCGGCGAGACCTCAGCCGGTGGGTTGCGCCGCATTGACTGGCTCTTGCGCCGCCCCATTGACGTCTTCGTCCTCGAATTGGGAGCCAACGACGGTTTGCGCGGCATAGATCCCAAAGACACCCACGCCAACCTGCAACAAATCGTCGAGCGGGTGAAAGCGAAAAATCCCAAAGTCGCCATAGTTATCGCCGGGATGCAGATGCCGCCCAATTTGGGCGCGGAATACACAGAGGCGTTTGCGGCGATTTTCCCGACGTTGGCAGAGAAAAACGACGCAGCCTTGATCCCCTTTTTGTTAGAAGGCGTGGGCGACCAACCTGAGTTAAACCTGCCCGACGGCAACCACCCCAATGTCGAAGGCCACCAAATCGTCGCCGAAACCGTGTGGGCGACGCTGGGGCCGGTGCTGGAGGAGTTGCGCCGCTAGCCGAGCGAGCGCAGGACTTCGAGGGGTGGGCTGGAGTGGACGCCACGGCTGGAGGTCATGCCGACAGCGACCGTTAGCAGACTGACCGCGGCAAAGGCGAGGATCAGCGGCAGGTAGTCGGGCGCAAAGCTGATCTCGAAGAGATAACGGCTCAAGGCCCAGACGCCCCCCAGCGACAAAATCGCCCCGGTTGCCGCGGCAAAAGCTCCCAAAAACAGGTATTCGAGCGCCATGATCGCTACCACTTGGCGGCGACTGGCCCCCAAGGTCTTGAGCAAGACGCTTTCCTCTATGCGTTGGTAGCGGCTGCTGGCAATCACGCCGACGAGCACGATCAGGCCAACCGAGACGCTGAAAAAGGCCATAAAGCGCACCACTAGCGAGACCTTGTCGAGGATGGTATCGACGGTGCTGAGGATGCTGCCGAGATCGATAACCGAGACATTGGGGAATCGGTGTACGGTGGACCGCTGCAAGGCGGCCATTTGCTCAGTTGTGGCGGCGCGGGTGACGAGGACGTGGGATTGTGGTGCGGCTTCGAGGATGCCGGAAGGAAAGACCGCCAGAAAGTTAGGCATGATGCGCTGCCAGTTGACTTGGCGCAGACTGCCGACTACCACATCGATAGGGACTCCTTGGACGTCAAAGGCCAGCGAGTCGCCCACGCCCACGCCCAAAGAAGAAGCGACGCCTGTTTCCAAGGAGACGTAGAGAGTGTCGCCCGAGGGTTGGCTGCGCCAGGTGCCGGCGACAATCTCTTCGGTGTTGGTGAGGGAATCGCGGTAGGTTGCGCGGTATTCGTGCCGCAAGGCCCAATTGCCGCGTCGGCGTCGATTAGCGGTGGTGTCGCGGAGTATGGTGCGGACGGGTTGGCCTTTGACGCTGTGGATGTGCATGGTGACGATGGGCATTTGTTGCAACAGCGGTAGATCCATCCCGGCGACGAGGGCGCTTAGCTCTTGGCGCTGGTCGTTTTGGATGTCGAAGAGTACGACGTTGGGGTTTTGGTCGGAGCCGACGCTTTTGATGTAGGACAGCAGGTTGGTCTGGGTTAGGAAGAGAGTGCTGAGCAGGAAGGTCCCTAACCCGAGGCCCAACATCAGCAGCGTAGTCTGGTTGTTAGGCCGGTAGAGGTTGGCCAGCCCCTGACGCCAGATATAGCTCCAAGAGGCGGGAAAGAAGCGCCGCGTGCCGTAGATGATTGAGCGAGCCGTAAGCGTTAGGAGCGCAAAGGCGGCTCCAACCCCGCCGACAAAGCCAAGGGCTAGCGGCCAGCGGTCGGTGAGTCGGTAGGCGAAGAGCACCGTCGTTAGGACGATCCCCGCATACAAAGCCCAGCGCAGCCACCCACTGTCGGCTGGTTGGTCGTCTTCAAAGGAGGCACGCAGGGTCAAAAGCGGCGAGGTCTTGCGGATGGCCAGCAGTGGTCGGGCGGCAAACAACAGCGACAGGCTGACGCCGAGGCCGAGACCCTCCAAAACGGCGAGGAAATCAAAGCGCGGCTCGACTTGGAGGGGTAGCACATCGGCGAGGACGTTGGGGAGCAGGTAGAGAACTCCGACGCCGAGCAAAGCTCCAGTGAGTGAGCCGATCAAGCCCATGCCCCCGGCTTGGATTAGATAGATCAGGACAGTCTGACGGGCCGTGGCACCGAGGCTGCGCAGCACGGCGACCGTGGACAATTTTTGCCGCGTGTAGGTGTGGATGGCGCTGGCCACGCCTACGCCGCCGAGCAGCAAGGCGATAAAGCTGCCGAGGTTTAAGAAGCGATAGAGGTTGTTGAGGGTGCGGCCGAGGCGGGCTTTGCGGCTCTCGATGGTTTCGAGTCGGAGGCGGTCGCCTCGGGTGTGCGGGCGGATGGATTTGGCTATCGCTTGAACATCCCGCTCGGGGAAGTGGAAGAAGGCGGTGTAGGTGACGCGGCTGCCCCGTTGGATCAGGTGAGTGTCGTCGAGGTAGGACATCGGGATATAGACGCGCGGCTGGATGTCGCTGAAGAGGGCGTTCTCGCCGGGAATGCGCAGGAGGCGGCCACCGATGAGGAAGACCGTATCGCCGATCTTGATCGAGTCGCCGACTGCCGCGTCAAACTGCAACATGAGCGCTTCGTCAACGAGGGCATGGGGCTGGGTGCGGAAGCTCTGCGCGGCCTCAGCCGGTGCTGTTTTTAGCTCGCCGTAAAAGGGGAAAGGGCCATCAAGGGCGCGGATCTGGGCGAGGCGGGTGCCTTGGCTCTTGGGCAGGTAAATCATGGAATTGAAGGCCACTTGGCGCGCCTGAACGCCGCCGAGCGAGTCGATGAGTGCCTCGGTGGCGGGTGTGAAGGGCTGGCGGCTCGCCAGTGACATATCGGCACCTAAGAGCGCGGCGGCTTGTTGGTCCATGGCCTCTTGCAGTGTGGAACTGAGGCTGCCCAAGCCGACGAGCGCACCGATGCCGATGGAAATTGAAGAGGTAAAAAGCAGCAGTTTGCGGCGGTGGCTGCGGCTGTCGCGCCAGGCCATTTTGCCGAGCCAGACTATCATGGAACTAGCTGATCCTCGGCTACCCGGCCGCCTTGGAGGCGGATGATTCGCTGGGTGAGGCGGGCCAGCGTCAGATCGTGGGTAACCAGAATTAGGGTGGCACCGGATTCTTCGTTGAGGCTAAAGAGCAAGTCCCGCACTTTGCCGCTGGTACCGTCGTCGAGGTTGCCGGTAGGCTCGTCGGCAAAGAGGAGCGCGGGGCGATTGATAAAGGCCCGCGCGAGGGCCACGCGCTGCTGCTCTCCCCCTGAAAGCTGTGCCGGATAGTGATGCAGCCGGTCACCCAAGCCGACCCGGTCGAGCAGGTCAACGGCGCGTTCGCGGACGTTTGGCTCGCGGCGCAATTCGAGCGGTACCATGGCGTTTTCGAGGGCGCTGAGGGTGGGGATGAGCTGGAAGGTTTGGAAGACGAAGCCGACCTTTTCGCTGCGGAGATGCGCGCGCTGGTCTTCGTCGAGACCGTCTAAATCCACGCCGTCGAGCGCGACCGATCCCGAGCTGGCGCGATCCAGCCCAGCGCACAATCCTAACAGCGTGGTTTTGCCGCTGCCCGAGGGGCCGACGACTGCGCAGGTGGCACCGGCCGCAAGGGAGAAACTCACGTCGTCGAGGACGGTCAGGGAGGTTGGCCCCGTGCCGTAGGTTTTGGTCAGGTGTTGTACGTTCAGGGCTATTGGGTCGCCCATGATGCCTCCTCTGCGGGCTGGCGGTTCAGGATGTGGAGCAGACGGTCGGGATAGTCGGTGATTAGGCCATCGACGCCTAGGTCGAGGTAGTGCTGCATGGCATCGGGATCGTTGATGGTCCAGATGTGGACTTGGATGTTGTGGGCGTGGGCACGGGCGATGAAGCGCCGATCTATCAGGTTGATTTTGCCTAAGCGGGCCGGGACCTGAAAGGCTTGGCTGGCCGGGTGGTAAGCCGCGTCGAGCCTCAGCCAGTGGAGAAATATAAAGGACATTCCCGCTGATGAAGAAGCCGAAGTCGCCACTTCGGGGCAAGCTTGGCGCAAGTTTTCTAAAGGACGGCTGTGGAAGGAAGCGGCGATGACGCGGTCGCTTAGCTCGAAGCGCCGGATCGTTCCGCAGAAGTCGCGTACTAGCGCATCAGAGTCATTTTTGATTTCGATGAGAAAGCGCATGTTGGGAAAGGCTGTAAAGACCTCATCTAGAGTGGGGATTGCGACTCCTTGGCTGCGATAGGGAAAGGTTTGGCCGTCTGGGCTGAAGTGGTAGCCGGCGTCTAGCTGTTTCAATTGAACGAGGCTCAAGCTATCGGCTGCGCCGTGGCCGTTGGTCGTGCGGTCAACGCGCCGGTCGTGCAGGACGACGAGCGCGCCGTCGCTGCTTTGGCGCAAGTCCATTTCTAGCACATCGACGCCCAACGCGGCCGAGTGGGCAAAGGCCGTCAGGGTGTTTTCCGGAGCCAGCCCCTTGCCGCCTCGGTGGGCGATGACCAAGATGTCCTCTGATGTAAAGTAGGGATGCGGCTCTACGGGGTGCGATGTTAGGGCGAAGGCACCGTACAACACTGGTGCTAAAAGAAGCAAGGCGAGCAAGGCCCGCTTGAGGAATAGACGCATGGATTATGCAGGAGTTCTATCGGAAAAGTTGCACAAGAAGATACCTAGCGGCTGGATTCGGGCAAGTTTTGAACTGTTCAGTTGTTCTTTATGTTCCCGTTGCATAGACAATGGAAAGGAGTCGGCGATGATCGTCGATACACACGCACATATTTACCACGGCGATGAGACGCAATACCCCATGATAGAAGATCCCTTCCGCCCACAGCCGGGCGTGGGGACTATCGAACACTTGCGGCGTGAGGTCCAGGCCAATGGCATCGGACGGGTGGTGCTGATCCAGACTGGGTCGGCCTATCGCTGGGACAATCGGTTGTTGGCCGATACGGCCCGAGCCAATGCCGACTGGACGGTCGGGGTCTGCACGTTGGACCCGGCTGGGGACGATAGCCCGGACGAGTTGGAGCGGCTGGTGACTGAATACAACGTCAAGGGACTCCGCCTCGAAGCCGCGCCTGCGGGGTACGACCAGCCTGGGGCGGCGCGGCTCTGGCGTCGGGCTGGCGAAGTGGGCGCGGTAATCTGCGCCCATTTGCGCGAGGAGCAACTCGGCGAGTTGGCGGCTTTGCTAGAGCGATTCCCCCACGTCCCGGTGGTGCTGGACCACTGCGCCTATCCGGTGGGGGCTAATGGGATTGAGGACGCGGCGGTGCGCCAAGTAGCGGATTTGGCGCGCTTTGACCAACTCCACGCCAAACTCACCTTTGCAGTGACCAGCTCGGATCAGGAGTACCCGTTCGCCGATACGCACCCGCAATTGCGCCATTTGCTTGCGGCCTTTGGTCCCGAGCGCTGTGTCTGGGGATCGGATTTCCCGTGCGAGCACTGGTTGGAAAACACGACCTATGCCCAGCACTTGGCGGTGTTCACCGAAGAATTGGGGCTGAGCGCGGCGGAGCAGGAGCAGGTGTTGGGGGTGACAGCTATGCGGCTGTTTTTTTAAAACCGCCGCCAGAGAGAGGGACGTGCCGCCTTGTAATACTGGTCTAACCGCTGGACTATATCGGCGGGCAAGGGCGTCAGGGGAGGAAGTGCCGTGCGCACTTGGGCTTCGGTCTCGGTGAGGTCGGAGGTCTTAAGTTGCAAGCCGGCGGGCAAGTGCCGCGAGAAGATGTGCTCTTTATTTTTAATCGACAGCAGGGAATTTTCGTATTAGGTTTGCAGACGTTTGACCACAAACGTGTGCTACTAGGCAAGTGCCACCAACTCGAGTTGGATTGACATGATGCGAGCCTTTACCTTCGCCGAAGACTTCTGCCTGCTCTTGCAGGACGACGCCTTAGGTGACCTCCATTCGCTCGAAGGGCGGACCTTGGACTTCGGCCTTGCCACCGCGGCGTTGTTGGAGCTCGCTCAGCACGATCGCATAGACACCGATCCCGCCAACCTTCAGCTTCTCGATCCGACGCCGCTGGGCGATCCCATCGCTGATCCCGCCTTGGCCTTGATCGCGGGAAGCCCGGAGACTCACACCCCAGAATACTGGATCCGCCGCATAGGGTTGCAGCTAGGCACGCGGATACTCGATGCGACCCGGGACCGCCTGTGCGAGCGGGGCATTCTGGAACGGGACCCCGGCGACCACTTTTTCTTGGCCCCCGCGGTGGCGCACGCGAAGCGCTATCCCGGCGTGGAGGGCGACAGCGCGGAAGAGGTTAAGGTGCGCGTCATGCGGATTCTCTTCAACGAGGAGATCCCCCAACCGTGGGAGGCCGACCTGATCGGTCTTGCCGCCGCCTGCCGCGTATTTGAGAAGGTGCTGAGCGCACGAGAGTTCGACCGGGTGGGCGCACGGATCGAGGCGGTGCAGTCGCTGAATCTCCTGTGCCGGGCGAGCCGCATCGCAATCGACAAGGACTTGGCGGCGAGCCGGAGCGCCCCCCAGCAACGGTACAAGCCGATTCCCAAGGTGCCCGGATTGCCGTTGCTGGGCAACGCCCTCGGCATGACCGGCGACCTGAACGATTTCTTGACCAAGCTTTATCGTCGACACGGGCCTATCTTTCGCATTCGGGTGCCGGGGCGTCGTATCGTCGTCTTGGCCGGCCAGGAGGGGAATTCCTTCGTACTGCGGCACGCACGTACGCACTTGCGCACAAACCGGGAGTTCAGCGAGCTCTGCCGGGTCATGGAGACCGATCGCGCCATTATATCGATGGACGGTGCGGATCACGTCAGGCTCAGGCGCGTGGCTCAGGCCGGCTACTCAAGGGAGGTGATCGAGCGAGACATAGATCAGGCGATAGAGATAGCCCAGCGCCATGTGACCGCTTGGCCCATGGGACCGCGGTTGCGGGCGTTTGAGACCGTGCAGCGGATCGTAACCGAACAGGTAGGCGTCTTGGCAACGGGCCTGTCACCTCGCGACTACCTCGACGATCTCAAGTACTACCTCGACACGTTGTTTTTTGCCATCCGACGCGATCGTCCTCGGTTCATGTACGCGCATCGCATACCTCGGGTGAGGGGTCGGATCCGGCAGCTCTGCAGGGAGGTGATCGAGTTGCACGATCCCGACCTCCGGCAGGGGTGCCCGCATGACGTCATCGACGCCTTTTTGGAGTTGCACCGCCAAGATCCGCAATTCCTGCCCGAAACCGACCTCATGTCCGCCGTGGTCGGGCCGTACATTGCAGCCGTGGATACCGTAGCCGGGGCGTTGAGCTTTGCCGTCCTGAGGCTTTTCTCCGAACCTGAGTACTTGGAGGTACTTAGGGCCGAGGCAGATGCGCTCTTCGCAAAGGGTATGCCCAACGCCAAGGACGTGCGCGCACTGGCGAACACCCATGCTTTCGTGACCGAGTCGCTTCGCTGTTACCCGATCACGCCGGCGATGATGCGGACCGCTTGCAACGGCTTTGAGTTCCAAGGACACTGGGTTCCCGCCGGAACCTCGCTCATGGTCGCGACCACGGTGGTTCACAAGGATCCCGAGTATTACCCGGACCCCGACCGTTTTGAGATCGAACGGCACCTGCCGCCCCGGATGGAATCAAAGCAGAAGGGTGCATTTGCTCCGTTCGGCCTCGGGCCGCACACCTGCCTGGGCGGCGCGTTCGGTCAAGTGCAGATGGCGACGGTCATCGCCACGATGCTGCGCTACGGGGAGTTTGAGCGCGACCCCGCGCCCGAGGACGGCGCGATCCGGGCCACGGGCTATCCTTCGTATCGTCCGCACCGCAAGGTTGGATTCCGTCTCGTTCGCCGCAGAAACGAGGGCCAATCGTGCGGCGCGGCCGAATCTGAGGCGAAGTCGTGATCGACGGCCCCGAGACCATCACCCCCCAGTGGCTTGACGAGGTGATCGCTCCCCAAGGCGTTGCTCGGCAGCGGGGCGAGGGCGGCATTGACTCGGTCAATGTGCGGGAGATAGGCACGGGAGTGGGGCAACTCAGTCGCATATTCCGGGTCGAGATTGCCGGGAGGGGGGACTATCCGGCCAGCGTGGTGGTCAAGTTGCCCAGCGACGATCCGCAGGCCTTCCGCATGTGCCGGCGGATGTCGCTTTATCGGCGGGAGTTTCTCTCCTACCGCCGCGTGACACCTGCGCTCGGGGTGGCGACGCCGAACCTGCTCTTCGGTGAATTCGACGGGCGCACCCATCGCTTCGTACTCGTGCTGGACGATGTGGCGAACTGGTGGGACGGGCGAGCTCGCGGAAGAGACCAACTCCAGGGGGCCGACGCAAGCGAGGCGCGAACGGCCGCCCGGGCAGCCGCTCGCATTCACGCACCTTTCTGGGGCCAGACGGACCGGACCATCGTGCGGCGGTCCGAGGACGGATCGGAGGCGCGGATCGCGAAAGCGTCATCCGAGCATCCACTGTCGGAGTTCAAGGAGATATTTCGCCCTCTCGTCAGATGGGCTCTCCAGTTCGTATACGTGAAGAGCCTCCCCGCTGCCCTCGCCCGGTTCCCCGAAGCCTTCAGCTCCCGTCACCGCGAGCTGGCCGCCGCGTTCGGCCCGTTCGCAGCGGCTCAACTTGCCGCCGCGTCCTCCGGTCCAAAGACCTTCATCCACGGCGACTACCGACTCGACAACATGTTCTTCTCTCCGCGCGAAGCCGAGCGCTTCGCGATCGTGGACTGGCAGGCTGCCGCCATCGGGTGCGGCCTGTACGATCTGGCCTACTTCGTATGTACCAGCGTGAGCCGCGACTTGCGGCCGAGGATCGAGGGGGAGCTCTTAGAGGAGTATCACGGTGAGCTCTGCGCGCGGGGCGTCCGCGAGTTCAGTATCGAGCAGTGCCGGGAGCTTTACCGCGCCTCGGTGCTCGCCTGTTTGGTCCGGCAGGTGATCGTGGCTGGCTCGGCGAACCTCGACAACGAACGGGCGCACCGGTTGACCCAGACCTGCCTGAAGCGCACGCTCCACGCCATCGAAGGAGTCGACGGCTGGGCGCACATCGCTTCCGCCGGGCGGCGCTCGGCCCTCGGCTGGGCCGTCACCCGGCTGGCGCATCATGCAGCGAGGCGAGGCTCGGCCAGAGAGCGCACACAGGCCGGGCCGGGATTGCGAACCAGCGGTTCACGTTAGTCGATTGCATTTGGGAGATTACTACTATGGCTCAGCCAGAAGAGTTCAATCCGATGTCGATGGCCCCTTTGCGCGTTTGGTTCCGGCTTCTCGCCAAGGTGAGCGGTGTGAGGCACCCCTACCGGGCCAGACTCAGACAGGCACTCATCACCAGTCTGATCACGGCCGTTCCGCGCTGGCTAGAATGGGCTTTATACGGCCTGCCGGTCGCGCGGACCCAAATCACCAAGCCCCCCATTATCATCCTCGGCTTTCCGCGCTCGGGCACGACTTTCCTCCATAACCTCTTGGCACACGACCCCAACCTAGGTTATTGTTCCAACTATCAGGCCGCGATCCCGTTCTGCTTGATTGGCGGGGAGCGCCTGAAGAAGAAACTGGCGTCGCGGGTGCCCGAGAACCGGGGCATCGACAACGTGGCCGCCGATATGGATCTGCCGCAGGAAGAGGTCTTCGCGCACGCGATGCATTCGCACCGTTCAGTCACACACGCGTTCACCTTCCCCTCGCTGATGGAAGAGCTGCACCAGAAGTACGTGCTCATGGAGGGCAGCGACGCCGAGGTTCGCGCGTGGCGCAGGGGATACATGAAGGTTGTAAAAAAGGCGACCTACATGCACGGCGGCAAGCGAGTGGTGCAGAAGGCCACCCCGAATCTGGGACGACTCCCCCAGATCATGGAGATGTTTCCGGGGGCTTACTACATACACATCGTTCGCAATCCCTACGACCTGTATCCGTCGTACATGCACATGCTGTCCACGCTGACTAGGTCGTATACCATGGAGGACTATGATCCGGCCGAGCTAGAGGCCGGGGCCGTCCGCATGTACCAGAGAATCATGCAGAACTATCTGAGGGACCGGTCGTCTATTCCGTCCGACCGGTTCATCGAGATGCGTTTCGAGGATTTGCGCCGGGATCCGATGGGGGAGATCGGTCGGATTTACCGGCGCTTCGGCCTCGACTGGGAGCGAGCTGAGCCCCCGATCGCGGACTACGCCGCCACGCTGTCGTCGTACAAGCAGAACCAGTACGAGCCCGATCTCCGCGTGCGCGAGCAGGTCGATGCGCACTGGAGGTTCGCGGTCGATGAGTGGAACTATGGCTCGCCGCCATCCGAGACCTCGTAGCGCACCATGACCGGCGGGAGCATGAGCCGCGGGCAACGGCGACGGGTGCTCGGGGGGACGATGGCCGCACTTTTTCTGGCGGCGTTCGGGAACACCGTTGTGGCCACCGTCCTGCCCGCGATCATCGCCGATCTGGGAGGCTTCTCCCGGTACGCCTGGCCTTCGACCGCGTACATGGTCACGTCGACGACCGCCATGCCCATCGCGGGAAAGCTCAGCGACCTGTATGGGCGCAGATTGCTCTTTTTGTTCGGCGTCGCCGCGTTGGTGCTCAGCTCGCTCCCGGTCGCGCTGAGCCAGAGCATGGACCAGCTCATCCTCTTTCGCGCCATCCAAGGGATCGGTGGGGGCGTGGTCATGGTGACCAGCATGGCGGCTGCAGGCGACCTCGCGCCTCCCGAGGAGCGGGGGAGGTATCACGGAATCGTCGGCATGGTGTTCAGCTTTGCCGCCGTGGCGGGTCCGCCCGTCGGCGGATTCATCATCGATCACTTTCATTGGCGCTGGACATTCCTGATAAATCTGCCGCTGGGGATGTTGGTGTGGATCATGCTCGTGCGCTCCTACCCGCATCCGTCGGGACTCGGAGGGGAGCAGCCCCGGGTCGACTATCCGGGCATTGTCCTGTTGGTCGTGGCCGCGATATCCTCGCTTTTCGCACTTTCGGCGGCGGGCGTTCTATATCCGTGGGGATCCCCGCAGATACTGGGTTTGCTGGCTCTCGGCATGGTTGCGGGCGGCCTCTTTTTCGTCGTCGAATCTAGGTCGCCCCATGCCATCATTCCGCTTGGCATCTACCGGATCCGGACGGTGGTCGTTGCGCTGGTGATTAGCTTCCTCACCGGGTTCGTTATGTACGGCAGCATCATCTTCATCCCGCTCTTCTTTCAGGCGGTGCAGGGAACCTCCGCCGGACGGAGCGGTGCCCTTTTGATTCCGATCATCTTCGGCATCGTGACCGGTGCCGTGGTCTCGGGGCGGCTGCTCTCCCGTTCTGGCGGACGCTACTTCGTGCATGCGCTGTGGAGCACTGCGCTGGCTGCGGTGGGAATGCTTTTTCTTTCCACCCTGAACCCCGAAACCGGTCTTGCCGCGGTCGTCGCCCGCATCTTCACGCTGGGCGTCGGGATCGGTGGCGTGATTTCGATTTTCACGGTGGCGGTGCAGAACACGGTGGCTAGCCGCGATCTCGGCGTGGGCACCTCGACCTTGCAGTTCCACAGGGCGGTGGGGGGCACGGTGGGCGTCGCCATCATGGGAGCAGTGGTCGCCCAGCGCACCAAATCGAGACTCAGCGACCTCCTGCCAGAGACATCCCGCGCCCAGCTTCCAGAGGGATGGCTCGAGTCAGCGACGGGTGCGGGTGTACGCATTGTTTCGGGGGCTTCGGAGGGCACCGGGTTGGCGGATGCTGTCGCGGACCACTTCACCCAAGCTCTCGCGGGTGCCCTCGGCGACGCCTTCGCATTGGCCACCGTGGTCGCGGCCCTCTCGCTGGTTGCGACGTTGTTCCTCCCCCGGCGGACGGGGAATTAGAAAAGATATGGGCGCGGTGGCAGTCATTGGCTCGGCGACGATTGACCGCGTGGTGCAAGGCGGCGTGACCGCGTACAAACGCGGGGGGGTGGTTGCGTATGCTGGGCTGACCTTTGCCGAGTTGGGCGTGGAGACGCGGGTGTTGACTAATGTCGCTACGGCTGACAGGACGATGCTAGCGGTGTTGCAGCAACGGGGTATTGCAGTCTATGTGGGCAAGAGCGCGGCGACGACTTGTTTTGTCAACTACGTGGATGGCGATGCACGGCGTCAGGAGTTGCTCGCTTGCGCCGCGCCGATTGCCGCAGCGCAACTCGGACCGGTGCTCGCCGGCGTGGAGCATGTGTATTTGGGGCCGCTACATCCGCGTGATCTGGCCGAGGATGTGCTAGCGGCGATAGACGGCGTGGTGAGCTTGGACGTCCAAGGCTATGTGCGGCGGATTGAGGGGACGCAGGTGTTCCAAGAGGTTGCTAGCGGTCTGTATGCCGCCCTGCAATGCGCGGACTACGTCAAAACTTCCAACGATGAATTAGAACTCGTGCTCGCCGATTGCGGCCTGACGCTGGACCAGTTGATGCGCGATTGCTCGGTAGTCGAGTGGGTCGTCACCGAAGGCTCGCACGGCGGTTGGGTTGCGAATAGGAAGGGAGAGCGGACGAAGTTTGCTTCAGCTCCGGTGGCGACGGTAGCCGATCCAACGGGGGCCGGCGACGTGTTCTTCGCCGCGTATTTGGCGCATCGTCTGCACCGGGGGGAGGGGATTGCTACGGCTGCTCAGCGCGCTGCGGCGTTGGCTGCGCGCCAAGTGGGGGGTGGGTTTATTGATGAGGCGACGTTGCGTTTGGATGAGGGGTGAATTTTAGATACAGTGATCAGGATTATTTTAGCTCGAAAGGCCAACAGGTACGAACAGCGACAATACGAAGGGTTCATGGGATGAGAAAAGAATACGATTTCTCGGAGTCCGTCCGGAATCCCTATGCAAAGCATCTTAAGAAGCAGGTTACGCTTCGTTTGGGGACGGATGTGATTGAGTATTTCAAGGCTTTGGCGGGCGAAACGGGTATTCCATACCAGAATTTGATCAATCTGTATCTTCAGGATTGCGTCCAGACAAAGAAAAAGCTCAAGTGGGCATCGTGATCTAAGAGGCTGTCTCATTCACAGGTAGAGCATTCATTGCTGTTCACGGAAAATTAATTCACGCGGCGTGTCCGGTCTGGCCGAGATCAAGCGAATATCGTCGCCCCGATCTCTTATGTCAGACCGCATTGAGTATCCGCCCGATCTCGTCAAATAACCGTTGGCAATGACTGCATCGTCCCCTCACCCTCTCTGCATCAATCCGTTTCAGCAAATCGCTCGCATGCCTAATCTTGTGGTAACGCCCCTTCTGCGTGTCCTTCGTCGCCTCACCTAGGGAGCGTTCAACGGTAGTCTTGGGCACAGTCTCAAGGTCTGTCGCTTTTGGGAGTTTATTTGCCCTGAATCCTTGCCCATAGTATCTGTTCAGAGCCTTCGAGTCAGCGACAATCCAAGTTTCCATCGCCTGCACCATGAGGTGAACAGTATCTTCATGGGTAACGTTCAGATTCCATCCGTCTCGATCTCGCAGGTGGCGACGAGGCAACTGGTTCACCGGCCCTTCTGCGTCTACCAGCAAGACATTTACCGGATCGGTGCTATTGTCGGCGGCATTTTGAAATCGTTGGAATGCCTCGTTACGTGTGCCACAACAGACCAACTTCCAGGACAACGCCTTATTTCTAGCCGCTTCCTTGAGCGGCTCAAGAAACGTGTCCATCCCTTGACGAAGGGCAGCTCGATTTTCTTTACCGTTCCCTCCGCCTTCCATGTAGATGGCGATACCGCTCAAGGGTTGGCTCCAAGCTCGCCCATCCGCCACAAGTCGCCGAGTCGGTAATCGTCTAGCCAACTGGCGAGCTTTTCGGGATCGAGGCGGCGCAACACGGTACCGGCCCCTGGCCGCTCGCAGGCGACGATGGCGGCCGGCTGATTGGTCAGCGCCGACACAAGGGCGTCGGAATGCGTCGTGACCACAAGCTGCATTCGTTGGGAGGCTTCGACGAGTAGGTCAGCGAGCAGAGCCACTGCGTCGGGATGCAATCCGAGTTCTGGCTCTTCAATGCAAACCAACGGCGGAGGTGATGGGGACAGCAGGGTCGCTAGCAGCGCGATGAATCGGATGGTGCCATCGGATAGCCGGGTTGCAGGAATCGGCGTGGAAAAACCGGATTCGTGCAGATAGAACTGTACAGTGCCCCCCGAGATCGAAGTAGACATGCGCTCAAACCGGGGAAAGAAGCGCTTCATATACTCGTTGAATATTGGCCCGTACCTGTGTTCGATCTGGTGGAGTACTAGGGCAAGATTACTCGCGTCGGGGAGTAACCATTGTTCTGGAAGATCTGCGCGTTGTGGCTGACGCAGTGCGCCATAACGACCGAATGTCCACTCGCGGAATATCTGTATGGTCTCGAACCTCCGTCCAAGAAAAAAGAGTTCGGGATAGAGGTCTGAATCCTTGCGTTGGGCAAGAACGGATTGATCTAGTGAGCGTTCGTCCCATGGCAACGTTCTTTCCTCGGCAAGAACGGATTGATCTAGTGAGCGTTCGTCCCGTGGCAACGTTCTTTCCTCGGGTTGTTGTCTACCCGGTATCCTCATGCGAATCTTGATCTCCGGGTGCCCTTGTTGAAATATGTAGTAGAAGTATGGTTCAACTCCCTGCGTAGTCGGATCCTCAATAGCCTCATCAATGATATTGACTTGGTGGCCGATAGTGGTAAACGACAGACGATATTTTAACGGTTGATCGTATGGAAATGGATCGATCTCGACTTCTATGGTCGCAGGGGTTTGTCGGTCATTCCCTCTCCATAGCCACTCCTGAGCCCCGCCCCCGTCTCGGATTGCGGCAGCGAAGTCCGTCGGTGTGGCACGCAGGAGTTCCAATACCTCAATGAAGTTTGTTTTTCCCGAGGCGTTCGGACCGATAAGGACGTTCAATGGTTGTAATTCAAAGAAGTCCATATCGGGAGGAAACGACAGCAAGCCGCCCATGCGAAGGCGTTGGATGAATTGCATCGGATTTGCCCTCCTTAGACGTTGCTGGGGCTATGAAGGCAGATCGAAGTAGAGCTCAGCACTCAGCGCCGCGCACCTCGCCGCCGAAGTGCTGCATGCGCTCGTCGGTGTCGATCTGACCGGCGCTGGCGGGTCGGTAGTGTAGTTGCAGGGCGCGGCGCATTTTTTGCGAGGGGTTGGTCGGGCTGCCGTGGTGGGTCATGCCGTGCCAGAGCAGGCAACCACCTGGGGCGAGGGGCACGACGACGTCGCGCTCGGTCTGGATATCGGTGTCGCAGATTTGCCAATCGCGGCGCTTGAAGTGATTGATCGGACCCTCGCGGTGCGTGCCGGGCAGGATGTGCAAGCAGCCGTTATTCGCGTCGGCGTGGTCGAGGGCGATCCAAACGCCGATGATGGTGGTGCCCAAGGGATAGTTGAAGTACGCGCAGTCTTGGTGCCAGGGTTTTTCCCGGCCCCCAGGCGGCTTGAGCAGGGCCATCTCTTGGAAGAGAACGGGCGTGTCGTCCATCAGGCGGGCGAGGACATCCAAGAGATCCGGGTCGGCGGCTAGGGGTTGGAAGCGCTCGTCCCAATCGACGAAATTCATAAGCTTGCGCACTGCGCTGCGCCGCGCTGTGCCCGTCAGCTTTTGACCCTGTGCGGAGACTTCCAGTTGGACGCCGCGAAATTCGGGCTGCTTGCCGTCAATTAGGTCGTACACGGCGGCGGCAGCGTCGGCGACTTGGGCAGGAGAAAACGCCTCTGTTATTACGAGGTAGCCTTGTTCGTGAAAGAAGGCTACCTGCTCAGGGCCAATGTCAGCGAAGCGGGCTACCTGCTGGGCCTCGATGTTGTAGCGATAGAGGTCTGGGGTGTAGTCGGCGCGGACGCCGTCGTCGATGATGGGTTGGGCGCTGGTCATGTTTGTTCAGCCTCGTCTTCCTCGTCCGCTGACTGGTCCCGGACCAAGATTGCCATGGGAACCAGCACGCAGTAGCCGACGACTAGGAGTACTGGCGCTAGGGTGAGGGAGAGGAAACCCTCGGCCGGTGGGATGCGCAAAAACACATAGCCGAGCGCGATCGCGGCTAAGCCGGCTATGGCCAAAGACCAGTTTTTGCGCGTAAAAGGCAGATCGCCGCGTGGGGCCATGGCCTCTGCTTACCGCGCCTGCTTTTCGCGGATGCGGGCGGCGCGGCCTTTGCGACCGCGCAGGTAAAAGAGGCGGGCGCGGCGCACTCGACCTTCGCGCAGGCGCTCGATCTTGGCGATGCGCGGCGAATGCATGGGAAAGATGCGCTCGATGGCGATGCCCTGAGAGATTTTGCGCACGGTAAAGGTCTCTTGGATGCCGCTGCCTTTGCGCTGGATGACGGTTCCTTCAAAGATCTGGGTGCGCTCCTTGTCGCCCTCGATGACCCGCACGTGGATGCGCACGGTATCGCCAGCGCCGAATTCGGGAAGATCGGTCTTGAGTTGGTCTGAGGTTAGTTCGCGCAGAATGCTTGCGTCCATTGTATCACCTTGTTTGTTACGGGGCTTCTTCTAGCCCGTGCTCTCGCCAAGTGGCGATGAGCTGTTGTTCTTCTTCGTCGAGTTCGATTTGTTGCAGCAAGTCGGGCCGACGCGCAAACGTGCGCCGCAAAGCTTGCCGTCGCCGCCAGTGCTCTATGCGCTCGTGATCGCCCGAGAGCAGCGCATCGGGGACGCGCTGGCCACGGAATTCAACCGGCCGAGTGTACCAAGGGCAATCGAGTACGGCCTCTTGGAACGAGTCGTCCAAGGCCGAAGAAAAGTTGCCCAACACATTGGGTATGAGCCGGGCCACTGCGTCGATGAGGACGAGAGCGGCCGGCTCGCCACCGGTGAGCACGTAGTCGCCGATTGAAATTTCACGGTCGATAAGCTCGGTGCGGATCCGCTCATCGACTCCTTTGTAATGCCCGCACAGCAGCACCAATTGCTTCTCCAGCGCCAGCTCGACGGCAAGCGCTTGGTTGAGCGGCTGGCCGTCGGCCGTTAGGTAAATGCAGCGGCCGGCCGATAGGCCTCGCTCCTGCCAGAGGTGGTACATGGGCTCGGGCTTGAGGACCATGCCGCCGCCACCACCGTAAGGCGCGTCATCCACGGTGCGGTGTTTGTCGGTCGCGCAATCGCGCGGGTCGTGGGTCTCGACGGTCAGCAGGCCTTGGGCCACGGCGCGAGCCATCATGCTGGTCGCCAAAGGCGAGGCAAAAAAATCCGGGAAGAGCGTTACAATGTCTATTTTCATGACTCGAATAACTCTTCAACGCCCCGCACGACGACTCGACCCGGCGCGATTTCTACGACAAAGTCGCCGACGGCCGGCACGAGGGCTTCGCCTTTAGCGCCGCGGACCACGTAGACGTCTGTGGTCGGCATGGATACGACCTCGGCGATGCGACCCAATGGCTCCCCCTCCGAATTGACGACCGCGCAATCCACTAGGTTGTCGATGTAGTGCGTGCCTTCCGGCAGAGCATCGCGCTGCTCTGGGGCGATGGTGACATAGCCTCCGGCCAAAACGGAACGCGCCAGTTCGGGGGCGTCGATACCGGCGAATTTGAGCAACAAGCTCTTGGCATCTACGCGCCAGCGCTCGAGTTCGAGTGGCCGATCAGGTCGGCCCGCGCACTGGAGGACGACGTCCCGCAGGTCGCTAAAGCGCTCGACGCGGTGCGTCAGGGCCTCGGCCCGAACTTCGCCGCGCACTCCCCACGGGCGGGAGATATAGGCTACGGCGACGCGTCCGGCCATGAGGGTGTCCCTCTATTTTTCCTCTTGCTCGGCCGATTCGGTTGATTCAGCGGTTGCCTGCTCGACTGGCGCAGCTTCTTCCTGCTCGACCGGTTCAGTTGGTTCAGCGGCTTCTGGTTCAGTGGCTGCTTGCTCGGCTGGCGCAGCGGCCGCTTTCTTGCGCCGGCGCTTGGGCTTGTCGACGGTGAGGGCGTCGTCGCGCACCCGACCCTCCGCTCCCTTCCAGCGGGCCAAGATCCCTTGGCTGTGGAAGAGGTCGGCGACGGTTTCGCTCATCTGCGCGCCTTTGTTGAGCCACTCGATGGCCTGCTCTTCATCGATTTTGACGCTGGCGTTCATGGGATCGTAGAGGCCCACCTCTGCGAGAGCGCGACCGTTGCGGGCGACGCTGACGTGGGCGGCGACGATCCGGTAATAAGGCTGTTTGCGTTTGCCTATTCTCTTAAGGCGAAGTTTGACCAATGCTATTCTCCTTGGGAAGGATGCTAGCCCACAAGGGGCATTTTCATCTTCAAGCGGCCGCCTTTGGCGCGGCCCATCTGTCGGATCATTTTCTGCATCATGTGAAATTGTTTGACTAGTTGATTCACCTCTTGGATGCTCGTGCCGCTGCCGCGGGCGATGCGCTTGCGGCGGCTACCGTTGAGGATTTTGGGTTGGACTCGCTCTTGGCGGGTCATGGAGTTGATGATGGCTTCGACTTGGGTGAATGCGCTGTCGTCGAGTTGCATGTTCTTGGCGGCCTTGCCGCCTCCGGGGATCATGCCCATGAGTTGGTCGAGCGGCCCCATGCGGCGCACGGCTTGCAACTGCGAGAGAAAATCCTCAAAGGTGAAAGAGGCCCGGCGAAACTTTTCTTCTAGCTGTTTGGCCTTGTCGTGCTCCATGGCCTGTTCGGCCTTTTCCACTAGCGAGACAATGTCGCCCATGCCGAGGATGCGCGAGGCCATGCGGTCGGGGTGAAAAGACTCTAGATCTTCGATTTTCTCGCCGGTGCCGACGAATTTGATCGGCTGGCCCGTGACGGCGCGGACCGACAGGGCAGCTCCGCCGCGGGCGTCGCTGTCGAGCTTGGTCAGGGCGCAGCCGGTAAACGCGAGACGCTGGTTAAAGCGGGCGGCGGTTTCTACGGCGTCTTGGCCCAACATGCTGTCGGCGACAAAGAGGATCTCGTGCGGTTCGACGGCCTGCTGGATGCGATCCAGCTCGTCCATCATCTCTTCGTCGATGCTCAAGCGGCCCGCCGTGTCTATGAGCGCGATGCTGCGGTGGGTCTGGCGGGCTTGGTCGATGCCGCGACGGCAGATGGCGACCGGGTCGACACCTGCGGGTTGGCTGAAGACGGGCACGTCGATAGAGGCTCCCAGCGATTGGAGCTGGTCTACGGCAGCCGGGCGATACACGTCGGCGGCGATCAACAGTGGCGGTCGGCCTTTGTCCTTGAACTGGCGGGCTAGTTTGGCAGTCATAGTCGTCTTGCCACAGCCCTGCAGGCCGACGAGCATGACGACGGTCGGGGGGTGCTCGGCGAGATTGAGCGGGCTGTTATTGCCCCCCAGCAGGGCGACGAGTTCGCTGTGGACGATTTTGACTAGCTGTTGGCCCGGGGTCAGGCTCTTGAGGACGTCTTGGCCGAGAGCCTGCTCTTTGATCCGCTGAATGAAGTCCTTGGCGACTTTGAAGTTGACGTCGGCTTCGAGCAGAGAACGGCGAATCTGGCGCAGCGTATCGTCGATGTTGCGCTCGGTGATGCGTCCCTGCCCGCGGAGTGAGCGGAAGAGGTCGTCAAAGCGTTCGCTAAGTCGGTCAAACATGGGCCGATGCGTCGAGTGGTAAAATGCGACAAAGAAGCTAAAATATAAATTTAATATATAGATATAGCAACAGAGGCAGGTCAGCCGCGCAGGTCGGCGATAACGCGGGCTGGGTCTTGAGCGCTGAAGACGGCTGAGCCAGCCACTAGACACTGAGCGCCGGCTCGGCGGCAGGCGGCGGCATTGCCGGGCTGGACTCCGCCGTCGATGCCGACGGGTATGTCTAGCCCACGGCGCTCGATTTCCGCGCACAGGTCGCGGATTTTGTCGAGGGCGGCGGGCTGAAAGGCTTGGCCGCCAAATCCCGGCTCGACGGACATGACCAAAGCCGAGTTGAGTTCGTCGAGATAGGGATAGAGGGCAGAGACGGGCGTACTTGGGTTGACCGCGAGGCCGCACTGAAGGCCGTGCTGGCGGATGGCGTCGAGTACGGCTTGGACGGACTCGAGTTCCACGTGGACGACGAGCGAATCCGACCCCGCTTCTTTGAAGGGGCCGATAAAGGGCAAGGGGTCTTGCAACATCAGGTGCGTGTTGAGTTCGAGGCGGGTGGTTTGGCGCACGGCCGCGACGACGGGCAAGCCAAAGCTGATGTTGGGGACGAAGTGCCCATCCATTACGTCGAGATGGAGAAAATCAGCCCCGCCGCGCTCGACGCGCTCGATGTCGTCAGCTAAATGGGCGAAGTCGGCGGCCAGAAGAGAAGGGCCGATGCGCGTGGCGTTCATGGTTCCTCCCAGTCGTCGAAGGCGTCTGGTTCCGGGGGTGGCGCTGCGGCACTGACGACGAGGTCAATGCGGCTGTGGCGCGAGATGCGCTGCCCGCCCGGCGGCGATTGCGCTAGGACCGTGCCGACGCGCTTTTGCTCGTCGATGCGCTTGGCAATGTGGCCGATGCGCAATTCGTATTTGCGCAAGGTGTCCTCCGCAGCTCCGATGGACAGGCCAATTAGATTCGGGATGCGTTTGAGGGCTGCGGGTGAGCCGTTGCTGACCCAGAGGTCAACCGAGCTGCCCAAGGCGAGTTGAGCACCGGGAGGGGGTGACTGCTCGACGATAGCGCCTTCGGGGAGGGTCTCTGAGGAGCGGTAGCGGATTTGGCCGATTTTGAGCTGATTTCCCTCTAGCTGCAAACGCGCCTCGCGCATACTGACGCGGCGCACATCGGGGACTTCGTAGTAGCGCGGTCCCTTGCTCACGATTAAGACGATGCGTCGCCCTTCTTTGACCAATTGCCCAACACTGGGGTCTTGATCGACGACCGCGTCGGCGGGGATGGTTTCGTGGTGCAGCGAATCGCCGATGGTCATCTTCAGCCCTGCTTCCTCGAGGTGTGCGGCTGCCTCGGGTGCAGAAAGGCCCTTAAGATCGGGGATTTGGACACTGGGCGTATCGACTAGGTACGGCATGACGATCTCGTCGAGTAGGACGAGGGCGATGATGCCGGCGAGGAATGCGCCCGCGGCGAGCAAGACCAATTGGCGGAGGATGTTTTTCACGATGCGGCCTTGCGGATGCGCGCGGCAAAACTGCCGTCGCCGGCGTGTTGGCCCGGTATGGTCAGTGCGTAGCGGCCGGCCCAGGGCTGGGCGGGAAAGTGGGTATCGGCGCGCTCCAGCCGCGCGGTCGGAGTCTGCTTTAAGAAACGCTCGACAATGGCTTCGTTTTCTTCCTCTTCCAAGCTACAGGTGCTGTACACCAAGACGCCGCCGGGCCGCAAGTGCTCGTACGCGCGTTGGAGAATCACCTGTTGGCGCGCTGTCAAGGCAGCAAATTCGGTTGGCTTGCGACGCCAGCGAGCATCTGGTCGCCGCCCGAGTACGCCGGTGGCGCTGCAGGGCACATCGGCGAGGACTCGGTCGAAGGTGCCGCATCCAGGGGTCGTGCTGTCGCGGGCCACTGGGCGGATGGTGCGTAGGCGCAGGCGTCGGGCGTTTTCGCGCACTCGATTGAGCCGTGGCAGTGAAATGTCGGCGGCTACGACCCAGCCGCGGTCGGCCATGGCAATGGCGGCTTGCACGGCCTTGCCGCCGGGTGCGCTACACAAGTCGAGCAGACGTTCGCCCGGCTGCGGGTCGAGTAGGTCCACGGCCAAGCCGGCGTTGGGGTCTTGGACCTGAAACTGCCCCTGCTGGTATGCGCGCGAGGCAAAGAGGTTCGCGCCGTTTGCTGCTCGGTAAAAGCCCGGCCTCGACTCGACTGGAGCTAGGTCGAGCTCGGCGACGGTTTCGCGGCTGGCGCGCAGTGGATTGAGGTAGATGTTGAGCGCGGCGGGTTGGTTGTTGGCCGCGAGCAAGTGCTCGACGGTTTCGCGGCCCCAGCGGCCGACCCAGCGCTCGACTAACCATTCTGGGTGAGAGTGGTACACGGCTAGATAATGGGTCGGGGTCTGCTGCTGATCGGGGTAGTTTATCTGTGCGCGTTGCCGCAGCAAGTTGCGGAGTACAGCGTTGACGAGTGAAGCGATGCCTTGGTGTGCTAAGTGCTTGGCTAGCTCGACCGAGGTATGGACGGCCGCGGACTGAGGCACGCGGTCGAGCCAGAAGAGTTGATAGGTGCCGAGGCGTAGGATGTGGCGGGCCCAGGGCGAGAGTTGGGCGACCGGGCGTGCACAGCAGGTGGCGATGATCCAATCGAGCCGCTTCTGCCACCGCACCGAACCGAGGACCAACTGACGGGCAAAGCGCGCGTCGCGGTTGGTCGGCAAGCTCGCGTCGAGGATTTGTAGCAGTTCGTCGAAAGGTTGGGCCTGCTGCTCTAGGTCGCGGAGCAGGCGCGCTGCGGCAAGACGGGCTGGGTCGGGAGGGCGCACGGTTCAGCGCAGGAGCAGCATGGGACGGTGCAGTTCGGCCGAATCCGTCCGCAAGCGGTAGATGTAGAGGCCGCTGGCCGCTGGCGCACCGGTTGCCGACTGGCTATCCCAGTGGACCACGTGCTGCCCCGGAGATGTGTTCGCTGCAAAGGGCGTGGCCACCTTTTGCCCTATTATGTTGAAGATGTCAATTCGGGCAAAGCGAGGCTCTCCCTCGGGGATGGCGAAGGGGATAGTGGTACCGGCGTTAAAGGGATTGGGGTAGTTTTGAGCGAGGGTGGGTTCGCGCGGCAGGGCAAAGCCGGATGGCTCTGAGATGGACGTGGCAGCGTCCTCCCATACTACTTGGTTTTCTGCACATGAACCTTCGGCGCAGGTATTGAAAACGAGTGTGGTCGCCTGTTCGGCGTCGAGGAGGAGATAGGTCAGGCCGCGCTCGTCGCTGGTGGTCGTCACCTGCTGGGCCGCACCAGCCGGGATGGGGATGGCCTCGCCGTTAATCAACGCGTACGCTGGGCCTGCTCCGGAGTTGGTAATGTCCCAGGTAAAGGCCGTGCCCGCGCGGAGAGAACCAGCTTGGAAGAAGCGCGCCGACACGAGGACTTCTCCGGCGCTACCGTCGGCTAGACCACCGGTGCCGGTTGCAGAAAAGGAGGGGTTTTGCCCCGCCGAGCGGAAGAAGATGCCCTCTGGCAAAGCCTGTCCTTCGGCATCGCAGTAATTGCGCAAGAACGCGACTTGGGGGCGGATGTCGTCGCGCTCGTTAAAAGAAGGCCCGAGCGACACCACGTCGAGGTAGATGTCGATGGGCGTGGTGGGGCTGATGGAGTCGGCCACGGTGAACGCCATGTTCGCGAGATGGCCCTCGCCTGCTATCCCTGCCCCGCCGAGGGTCGCTATGCCCCATTGGGCGGTCTGGCCTATTATTTGCGGTGGTCCTGGGGCGACAAAGGAATTGGCTTTAGCGGTCTCGCCTATTGTGCCCGCGATGGCGGCGATGGCGTTGGCTGGCTCCCAACTAAACTCGAATTTGACTTGGCGCACGCTGCTCATGTTGCGCGCCGAGACGCTGAACTCCACGGTGCTATTCGCTGCAAACCCGCAGAACGGGCCTTCTTCACCGATAAGAATTTCAGCGTCTGCGTTGTTGCCGGCGGCCGCGAGGTGGGGCAACGCGGCGATGCCGAGAAGGGCTATATAGCAGAGAAACATGCACTTTCCCCGAGTGATTGAGTTCAAAAAGCACAGCGAACAAATGTAAACAACGCTAGCATCTAAGCAAGCGCGTTAGCCCTGCCTTGACCGGGTTTTGCTGGGTGTGATATTATTGTCTGAGCCGCGTTATACCAATTTCCCTATTATGTGAATAATCTGAGATTTATGCGCCGTTATCCGGTTTGGAATGTCATCCGCGACGATCCGTACGACAGCTTAATTGATGATCTGCTCGCTGGCCGTGGCCTGACTCGCGCCGCGCTGCAAGTGGGCCCTGAATCCCTGCACCCGCCCGAGCAGATGCAGGACATGGCACCCGCGGTTGCGCGCCTAGAACGCGCCATCCGCGACCGCGAGAAAATCGTCGTGTACGGCGATTACGACGTCGATGGGGTTTGCAGCACCACCGTGCTGATGGATTTTCTCGAACGGGTGGGTGCCGACTGCGACTGCCTTTTGCCCGACCGCCACAAGGACGGATATGGCCTCAAGCCGCCCGGGGTCGAACTCGCCATAGCAAAGGGCGCGCGCGTCATCGTCACGGTTGACAACGGCATCTCGGCCTACGAAGCCCTAGAATTGGCCGAAGCGCGCGGCGTGGAGGTCGTCGTCGTCGATCACCACCAGCAACTCGCCGAATTGCCGCGCGCCCTTGCCATCGTCAATCCCAATCGCCGCGATTGCGCGTATCCGTTCAAAAGTTTGGCTGGCGTTGGCGTCACCTTCAAGCTGGTGCAGGCCCTCAGCGCAGCTTTTCTCGCTGGCGAGGAGCGCCGCCGCTATCTCAACGAATTGCTCGACCTCGTGGCCTTGGGGACAGTGGCCGATATCGTGCCCGTGCTGGGGGAAAATCGCCTGTTTATCCAACGCGGCCTGCAGATTCTCCAGCGCACCGAGCGCCTCGGGCTGCGCGCGCTCAAGAGGGTGGCCAATTCCGGGAATCAGCCCCTTGATGCTGCCAGTTTGGGTTTTCGCCTAGGGCCGCGGATCAATGTCGCCGGCCGCTTGAAGACGCCTGATATAGCGCTGCGGCTTTTGCGCTCCACAAGCGAGGGAGAGGCCGCGCAGTTGGCCGACGAACTCAACAAGCTCAATTCCCAGCGGCAGGCTTGGCAGCGCGAGGGCATACGGGAGGTCGAGGAACAGGTCGGCCCGGAGGAAGATGTGGAGGACCACATCATCGTGGTGCTGGGGGAGTGGAATTTGGGGATCGTCGGCCTGTTGGCCAGCAAGTTGTGCGAAAAATACGCCCGCCCCGCAGTCGTGTGTACCCAAGGCGGCGACCACGGCCTCTGCGTAGGTTCGGCCCGCAGCATCCCAGGCTACGACATCAGCGAGGGAATCCACGCCTGCGAAGAGCACTTGCAGACGCATGGCGGCCACCCGGCGGCCGCGGGTTTTTCGCTCGCAGTTGACGCTTTTGAGGCCTTTCGCCTCGCGCTGATCGATCACGCCAACACCCATATTAGTGCCGAGGCGCTACAACCCGCCTTGGACATCGACCTGATGCTCAAGCCAGCCGACTTGAAGCTGGACACGGTGGAGCAACTCGCCGCGCTAGAGCCTTTTGGCAACGGCCACCGGCGTCCGGTTTTTGCCATAGAGGACTGCCGGGTGGTTTGGTCGCAGCAGATTGGTAAAGGCCGCCACTTCAAGGCCGAATTGGAGGCAGGAGGCCGCCGCTGTGCTGCGCTGTGGTGGAATCAAAAAGACCTCGCGAACCAGGTGCGGTCGGGTGACCGGCTGAATGCGGCTTTCGAGCTGGAGGCAGACACCTATACTGGCAACGGTGCCGTGCAGATGGTGCTCAAGGATTTGTACTTGCGGGAGCCGGCGGCTTAGAGAGCTTCCTGCTGAATTGGAGAATGCGAACGTGATAAGCTCCCAATACACCAAGGAATTGTGCAGCCGGGACAGCGACGCCAAAATCGTCCTGTTGGTCATCGATGGCTTGGGCGGATTGCCCCATCCCGCCACGGGTAAGTCGGAACTGGAGACGGCCCAGTTGCCCAACTTAGACGCGCTGGCCAAGGGGGGTGCCTGCGGCTTGCTTTCGCCGTTAGGGGCCGGTTTTACTCCGGGCAGCGGCCCGGCCCACTTAGCCCTCTTTGGCTACGATCCTTGGCAGAACCAAATCGGTCGCGGTGCTCTTTCGGCCCTTGGCTTGGGGCTGGACTTTGCTCGCGGCGACGTGGCGGCGCGCCTCAATTTTTGCACGGTGGATGCTGAGGGCCGGGTGAGCGATCGCCGCGCTGGTCGCATCCCCACGGAAAAAGGTCGCCAGCTTTGCGAAGTGTTAAAAGCAGTCGCGGTGCCCGAAGTGGAGGTGCAGGTCGCCGCCGAGATGGAGTACCGCGCTGGCGTGGTATTGCGCGGCGCGGGCTTGGGCGATCAAGTTTCGGATTCGGACCCACAGGTGACGGGCGTGCCGCCCAAGCCCCTGTCGGCGCTCGCGCCGGGTTCCGAGCGCACCGTCGAAGTGGCCGATGCCTTTTTAGCGCAAGCGGCTGCATTGCTCGCTGATGAGCACCCAGCCAACATGGTGCTGCTGCGCGGATTTGGTCGCTATCCAGAGCTGATGTCGATGGACGAGGCGTACGGGTTGAAGGCGCTGGGCATTGCCGGATATCCCATGTACCGCGGCGTAGCCGGCGCTGTGGGCATGGATGTCGAAGAAGTCGGCTGGGACCTCGAATCCGAGTTCGCCTTGCTCGAAAGCCGCTACGCAGATTACGACTTTTTCTATGTCCACGTAAAGAAAACGGACAGCGCGGGCGAGGACGGCGATTTTGACTTGAAGGTGCGGTTACTAGAAGAGTTGGATGAGTACATTCCGAGGTTGCTCGCGCTGCAGCCCGAGGTGCTCATCGTCACCGGCGACCACTCGACCCCGTCGATTATGCGCAGCCACAGTTGGCATCCCGTGCCTACGGTCATAGCTAGCCAGTGGACGTTGGCCGATGCGGCGGGTGAATTTTCCGAACGCGGTTGCAGCGCCGGTAGCCTCGGAATCGCGCCGGCGGCCAGCCTGATGGCTCATGCGTTGGCCCACGCGCGTCGGCTCGACAAATTCGGCGCTTGAGATGATCACGCCCCTGCGCATTGCTCATCGCGGCGCATCCGGTCCGGGACTGGCGCCTGAGAACACGCTGGCCGCTTGCGAAAAGGCCCTCCAGCTCGGCGTCGATATCCTCGAAATCGATGTCCACGCCACTCGCGACGGCCAGATCGTGGTCTTGCACGACGCAGCACTGGACCGGACGACTAATGGTACGGGGCTGGTCGCCGACCTCTTGGGCGAGGAAGTGCGCGAATTCGATGCTGGTCGCTGGTTTAGCGCTGATTTTGCCGGCGAGCGCGTTCCCCTGCTCGAAGAGGTTCTCGACTTGGCGCGTAATCAGGCCCTCGTGCTGATAGAGATCAAGGCCGACGGCATTGCCGAGCGCGTCCTGCAGGTGATTGAAGCGGCGAATGCGACCGAGCGCGTCGTGGTACAAGCGTTCAATCCGCAAACCGTCCAGCGGTTCAATTTGCTCGCGCCGACCCTGCCCACGGCCCTGTTGGTCGGCCAGTTGCCGACTACGCCCTCGCGGGTGCGTGCGCGCCGCCTCGTGCGCCAAGTGTTGCAAGTGGGAGCCAACGCACTGGCGATGTGGTACGCGGCGCTGACCCCGCCCTTCCTCGAAGAGATGCGCCAGCGGGGCATTGCGGTCTGGGTTTGGACCGTTGACGAGGATCTTGCCATGCGCGATTTGGCGACTATGGGGGTGCAAGGGATCATCACCAATCGGCCAGACCAGCTCAATCGAGTACTCGACGAACTGGTCGCCGACGGGCAATTGCGGCCGCCCTCGGGTCGGCGCGTCAAGCGCAGTCGCTGGGGTCGCCGCCGCCAATTGCGCAAGCTCAAGGCAGCCAAGCGGGGCCGCTGAGAAGCCGGGAGGGCGCAGATGTTCTACACCTTGTTAGCCGTATTGTTGCTGGTCGTCGTGGTGCTGAAGTTTTGGTCGCCCTTTGGCCAGCGCTGCCCTCAGTGCCAAACCCGCCGGGAGGATGCGGAGTATCCCCTGTGTCCAAATTGTGGTTGGATCTACGAAGTGCCCGGGGAAGAAGACGAGGATTTTGCGCCGGACGACGAGGAAAATGCGAGATTCTGAAGGGCGCAAAGCCGCGTTGCCGCGCCCTGTTTGCGCTTGACAATCCCCTGTAGTTCCCTTTAGATTGTTTTTGATATATCAGGGAAGCACAGAACGTTCAAACTCAGGAAGGTGGACCATGAAAATGCGGGCAATATCGCTGTTTGTCGCCGTCGCGGTTTTGGCGGGCTGTGACGACCCCCCCACAGCTGAGCTAGATGCGGCCAAGCAGGCTCTCGACTCGGCCCGGACCGTCGGTGCCGAGCGCTTTGCCGCCAACGAATACTCGGCCGCGCAGCGCGCGTACAGCGAAGCCGAAACAACGACCAACACCGAAGCGGAGCGCTTTTTCCTCTTCAAGGACTTTGAGCAGGCGCGAACGCAAATCGCCGATGCCAAGAGCAAGGCCATGCAGGCGGAGTCGTCTGCGGAAGCTGAAAAGCAACGCCAGCGGGAGTCGGCCGAAGCCGCGATTGCCGCTGCCCGCGACGCGATCGTTGCTGCATATACCAGCCTAGAGGAAGCGCCGGCTGGCAAGGGCACGGAAGCTGACATTGAGGAACTAAGCGCTGAGTTAAGCATGGCCGACGCCGATGTAGAAGCGGCCGAAGCTGCGGTGGCCAGCGAGAATTTCTCTGATGCCGAGTCCCTCGCCGAGAGCGCGGATCTGAAGGCCACGGAGGTCGCAGACGGCGTGATGGTGGCCGTGGATAGATATCACGCGCTGGTCGAGGAGATGCGCCCTTGGTACGAGCGCTTCTGAGTGTGTGCCATTGCAAGCTCTAGTTACAGGCGGCCGGGAATTGCTCCCGGTCGCTTTATTTTTTTCCGCACTGCTGTGGGGGCCACTCGCCGCACGTGCGTCCGCGCTCTCGTTAGAGCATCAGCAACTGGTGCAAGCCGTTGAGCGCCACGACTTAGCTACGCCCTACGTCGTCATCAACACCCAAGACAATCTAATCCTGCTGCGCGAGGGGGAGCAGGTGTTGCGCCAAGCTGATTGCGCAACGGGCAGCGGCCGCAAGCTCGAAGGTGCCAAGCGATGGCATCGCTGGACCTTCGACACCCCCAAAGGCCGCTTCGCCATCCGCCGCAAAGTAGCCGATCCTTTGTGGACTCGTCCAACTTGGTTCTTCGTCGAAAACGACGAGGAGATCCCAATCTTCGCCGAGGACCCGAGGCGGTTTCAACGCGGGGTCTTGGGCTCGTACGCCTTGTACTTTCTCAAGGATTTTATGATTCACGGCACGCTCTTTGAAATCAACTTGGGCAAGAGCATCACCCACGGCTGCGTCCGGGTGGGCAGTGAGGATCTGGAGTACCTGTACGAAGCCGTCGAAATCGGCTGGCCGGTCTTTATCTACTAGCGAATTAGCGATGAAGCACCTAGCGTTGTTCTGGGCTTTGGCGTGCGGCGCGAGCGCGGCGTCGGCCGAGGACTTGGCCTATGTCAACGCCGCGTTGCGGGCTTGGTTGCAGGCCATAGAAGCGGACGCGCCGTACTTGCTGGTGGATCGGGGCGCGGGTGAGTTGCGGCTGATGCACGAGAAGGCGCTCTTGCGGCGCGTGCCGATCACAGCCGACTCCCTTGGAGTACAGCCGTCGGTGCAATCCTCGCTCGAGGCCCGGTTGCGGCGCTATCGACATAGTAACCCTTGGCGAGGCTTGGTGTCTAGTCCGTTTGACTGGGAACAGAATTTGGTCACCGACGCCTCGGCTGCCAGTGCCCTGTACTTCGCGAGCGGGCTGCTGATCTACGCCAGTCCGGCGTGGCACCGTCCAAGTGCTATGGACCTGCAAATCGGGGTCGATGATTTGCGTGCGCTGTACAATGCTTGTGGCCCAGGCACTCCGATTGTCGTCCTGCCTGCCAACTGGAGAGAGGGGCCGCCGCAGTGACCTTGCACTTTGGTGCGGCGACCGCAGACATCACGCCGCCGGTCGGCATCGCAATGGGCGGGTACTGGGGGCGGCGATCCGGGGCCACGCACATTCGCGACCGCCTCATGGCCAAGGCCCTCGTCTGTGGCCAAGGCGCGTCGCGCGTCGCCCTTGTCGCCGTCGATTTGGTGGGATTGGACGCGGATGTTGTGCGGGTGATTCGGGAGAAGATAGGACGTGCCACCGACATTGAAGGTGCGGCCATCATGATCTGCGCTTCCCACACCCACGCCGGTCCGCTGACCTTTCCCTTCCGGGGTATGGGGCGCATCGACAGTGGCTATTTGGAGCAGGTTGTGGACGCCGTGGTGGAGGTGGTGGTAGGTGCTGCTGCCGACAGCCGACCGGGCCGTTTGTACTATGCGCGCCCTCAAGTGCAGATCGGCATCAACCGCCGCGAACCGCACCCGCAGGGTACGCGGATCGGGCAAAATCCCGCTGGTCCGGTCGTGCCCTACGCACACGTGTTGCGTTTTGTCGCTGCCGATGGCACAGGGGCCACGATCTTCAACCACGCCTGTCATCCGGTAGTCTTGGGCTACGACAACCTCCAGATCAGCAGCGACTTTGCCGGTGTGGCGGCGCGCTACATCGAGGCGCAGACCGGCGATCAAGCTCTCTTTGTCAACGGTGCCTGCGGCGATGTAAACCCGCGAATCACCAACGGCTCGTTTGCCGATGTGGAGAGTTTAGGGCAGGAGTTGGGGCGGGCTGTGCTGGAGGGGCGGGCTGCGGCTGTGCCCGTGGAGGTCTCGGCGCTGCGCTGGGCGCACGAGCGGTTGGACTTGCCGTTGCGGCCCCTGCCGCCGCGTTGGCGTGCTGAGGTAGAGAAATTCAAGTGGCACCTGCGGGCGCGTTTGGCGCGGGGCAGCGAGGTATCCAAAGCGCAGCTCGAATGGGCTGTGGCTATGCGCAAATGGGTGCAAGCTGGCGCGGAGTGCGCCCGGGTCCAGTCCTTTGAGATGCAGGCATTGGCCCTCGGCGAGTTGGTTCTTTTGGGTATGGAAGGTGAACTTTTTGCGCGCTGTCAGCTCGACTTGGAGGCCGCGCATGAGCCAGCCGTCTTGTGCGGCTTTGCCAATGGCTGCATTGGCTACGTGCCCACGGCCGACGAGTACGCGCGCGGCGGCTACGAGATCGACCTAGCTTACAAGTTCTATCCGAGCGTGCAGATGATCGCGCCGGCGAGCGAGTCGCTGATACGGCAGCGGGCTGCGGCGTTGATAGCAAAGGTGCGCTAGCTTACAACAGGAGGAGTTATGCGCGACCTAGAGATGCTCTACGATCAAGTTCCGGCGACGCGGTGCGCGGGTACGGGTGATTGCTGCTGGCTCACGGACGAGGAGTTCGACAACTACTACGCCACCATGTTCCCGCTCTACCGGGCCGAATACGTTCACATCGTCGCCTATGTGGAGCAGCACTTTTCCCCGCAGCGTCGCCAAGAGTTGCTGAGCTTTACCGAGGAGCGGCCTCGCCGCTGTCCCTTTCTCGGCGAGAACCATAGCTGTACTATCTATCCGGTGCGCCCGCTGATCTGCCGCACGTACGGGGCGATGAATCCGGTCTCGATTGCCCGGCAAGCTATTGCGCATCAGGGTGCTTTGCCCTCGGCGCAAATTCGCGCCTTTGTGCGGCGCGAGGCCGGTATGGTGTGTCCGCGGGTGGCGGTGCTGGAGCCGGAAAAGGTCGCGCGGCACGCCCGCATGCTCATGGAGGGGACGTACGATTATGAGTTGGCGCGGCTTAGCGCCGAGGTGGAACTGGCAGGTGCGGAGCGCAAACGGTTCTTCCAACGGCTCACCGGTCGGAAAGAGTGGCCGCTGCGCTGGTCTTGGGGAGGCTTTAATACGCTGCGATTTTCTACGCTGGCGTGGCTGCGCCAGTACTTTGCTGCGTATTGGAAAAAGGCTGAGTTAATCGATCAAAAGTGATGCGAAAGGAGATTGCACCATGCAACATTACCGAGTCGCTATTTTGGGCTGCCGCGGCCGAGGCACGGCTGCGGGTCGCGCGTATCACCAGCATCCCCGCACTGAGGTTGTGGCATTGTGCGACCTTGTGCCCGAGCTGTTGGCAACCCTCGGCGACGAGTTAGGGGTTGCGGCCCGCTATGACGACCTCGACCGGATGATCGAGACCGAGTCTCCGGACATTGTCGCCATTCCCACGGGTACTGAGTTCCACTATCCGCTGGCTATGCGGGTGCTGGAGCACGGAGTCCACATCGACATTGAAAAGCCGATCTGCACGACCTTGGCCGAGGCCGACGCGGTGTTGGCCAGAGCCGCGGAACAAGGGGTGCAAGTGGCCGTGCATCACCAAGGGCGCAGCGGCGGTGCGCTGCAAGCGGTCAAAGCGGCGATTGCCGAGGGCCGGATTGGCGGCTTGCGCTATGTGCAGGGCAGCGGCAAGGGCTACTACGGCGGCTACGGCCTGATGAATATTGCCACGCACTCGCTCAACGCCATGCTCGGCGTGGTTGGGCCGGTGCAGAGCGTGCAAGCCGTGGCCCTGACCGATGGCCGTCCGATCACGCCCGAGGATGTGGTGCCGTCGCCGAGCGGCATGGGCTACATCGCCGGCGAGCACGTGACCGCGGCCCTTGCCTTTGAATGCGGGATTTCGGGCACCCTCTTGCAGCACCGCTTCCCCAAGGTGGATTCAACGGCCTATATGATCGAGATCTACGGCACCGAGGGCCGGCTCTACTGGAAGAGCGGTGCCCCGTGGTTTTTGTCCACGCCGCACTTTGCCCCCGGCCAATCCGAGTGGCAGCCGCTCGCCCCCATAGTGCCCGAGCACTACGACCCGGCGGGTCCGGCTGCTGTGGAGGACTATCAGTTCGCCGACGAGTACGTGCAGGCGCTCGACGAGGGCCGTGCGCACGAGTGCTCGGGTAAAGCTGGCCGCCACGTGCTGGAGATATTGATGGGGATTTTCGAGTCGGGGGCACGAGGTCAGCGCGTGGATTTGCCGCAAGCAGACCGAGAGCACCCACTATTGCGCTGGCGCGAGGAACACGGTATGGGCTTGCCTAGCCCTATGCCGCGCCCGTATGCAGAGTGGCTTGCTGCCGAAGACTGCCGCTTGGGCCGGGGTGCGAGTTAGCCCGCCAATTTTCCCAGCAAGCCCCAACCGCTGACGGCGGAGGAGGCGATCAGTACCACGGTCGAGAGCACTGCGCCGATAAGGACCCAGGCGCGGGTGCGATAGGAGGCGGGCAGCTTGAAGTTGAGATAGATGGCTGCCACCATCATGATGGCAATGGCCAAGTTGGCGATGAGGAAGCCGGCGATCTGGGTCAGGATGTCGAAGGGGATGTTGTTCCAGACGATGATCATGGTGGTGGCGAAGATGTAGAGGCAGATGACGCGCTTGATCGCCTGGTACTCCCAAGTGCGGTCGGGCCAGCGGGCGGCGAGAAACTCTTGCGCCACGCGGGCGTAGATTTCGGGCAGGGCTTGCAGGGTGCCCCATAGCGCGGCGAGGATGCAGACGTAGTAAATCCACACCAAACTCGGATGAATCTGTCGCCAGACGTGGGCTTGGTGCGTCAGCAAGTTCCAGCCCTCAAAGCGGGTTTCGAGCGGGAAGAGCACAGCCGCCCCGGAAATCATAAAGGCCCCAGTGACAATGAAGAGGACCAGCGCTCCCAGCGCCACGTCCCAGCGCAGCGGCGCCACGCGTTGCCGCAGGTGGTGGATTTGCTGGGGATCGTCGGGTAGGTAGTCGATGGTCTCGCTGCGGGAGGCGCGGTCGCGGATGGCCTCGATATCTTGGTGGCCTGTCAGCCCCCACTTGTGCAGGCCGACCCAGTTGGCGTAGGCGATGTAGCTAATGACCCCGCCGCCGACGTAGCCAAAGGTGGTGCCCAACGTCAGCAGCGGATGCGCGACGGTGTCCGCGGGTGCCCACTCCGGGAAGGGCGGTAGGTCGCCAAAGCGGAAGGTCCCCACAAGCGCTGCGATAAAGTCTGGACGCACAATGAGGGTGCCGGCGATGGTGCCGGTGACTAGGATCCCGCAGATGAGGAGCTGTTGCTTTTCGAGGCGTTCAAAGGACAGGCGGATGCCAAAGAGCAGCGCCAAGGCAATAAAGGCCGAGGTTATGGCGTTTTCCCAGAAGACTTCTTCCTCGCCAGCGGGCAGCATGTCGCGCAGCAGGAAGTGAAAGAGGTCGCCGCAGGGCTTGGAGACGGGTACCCAGGCGAGGGGCGCGCCGATCATCTCAAATAGCAGAATGGTCAACAGCAGCCATCCGCGCGGCCCGGGCAGGCGCACGAGGCGGTGGCCGATCAGCTCGCCGCTGACGGCTGTGTAGCGGCCGATCAGATAGGTGAAGAAGACGCCCTTGACCAAGCAACTGAGCAAGACCATCCACAACAAGCCATAGCCGGCCCAAGCACCGGCCCGCACCACGACGATGGTCTCGCCAGCGCCGATGGCGACCGAGGCGACGATGGCCGCGGGGCCGAAGACGGCGAGCATACCTAAGAGTTTCTTCAGCGACCAAGACTGGGCGAAGACGCCTTCGGGCGGCGGGATTTCTACTTTGTTCATGCGAGAGGATGCGCTTTACAGAGAGGAATAAAGCTCTGGACGATGATGCTGAGGCGTGAATTCATGGTGGGGCAAGATACAGCGGGCGGATGGGCGACGCAATAGGCCACGCGCTCAATTGCCGCGATACTCGAGTACGACCTGATTGACAGGACCTTGGATCTCCATGGTATTGACCGCTCTTGCCCGCAGCGCGTTGCTGCCTGGGCGCAGTTTCCACGCGAAAGACGGGTCGCTCTCCTGCCATGCGCCCTCGTCCAAGCTGACCTCAAAGCGGGCGAAATTGGGAATGGGACCGGACAATTGCACGGACAGGGTCGCGGTCGTCTCGGTGTCCTCTAGGTCGATCCTCGTTTTGTTCAAGGACCAGTAGAAATCCTCCGGCCGGGTGGTCTGGAGCGAATATTCCGGGTACCTCGGGTCGAGACTGTCGGTCCACCACAGATGGCCGTCCCAGTGGTACTGATTCATACCCTGTTCCAGTTCTTGGGGCTCGGAGCGGTACAGGTGGTCGTTGCGCAGCGGTATGCCGAAGCGCAGGTATAGATCGACAAACATCCGCCGCATCTGGTCTATGGGAATGGGTGGTGGGGGAATGATAGCGATATCTTCGGCCTTGTTGGTTGCGGCGCTGCGATGCATTTCGAGCGCATTGATGGGCACACCGCCCCTTTCGTACTGGAAAGCCACTTGGTGTCCTGGCAAGAGTCCCGGATCCTGGAGAATCCACTTGCCGTACTGGTCCGACCAGATCTCGGCTAGGCAGTGGTGGTCGACGATGAGGGGACGGGTATGGTACCCTAGGGCCGCGGCGCACTGGGCAAAGACAGCCGCATAGTGGGTACACATTCCCAGCGCCAGGTTCTGCGGAGCCAGTTCGAGGATCTCCAGCGCGTCCCACTGTGGGCAGTAGTTGTATTCGTTTTCGTTCCATCCTTCCCACTGCCGACGCACCCACTGGCGCAAAAGGGCGAACTTCTCCATCTCCGTTTTGCCGGGGGCGACTATTTCCTCCAACCGGTATTTTCCCCGCAGGTGGCGCATGCGGGGATGGTGTGGATCGGCGTAGTCGAAATCGTACGAAGAGACCGCAATGGCATTGTCCGGTGCCTCGATCACCTCGATGTCCGGGTGATTTACCCCGCTGGCCCGGCTGGAAACCTCAATAGTCACTTTTTTTATTAGGGGCGTGATGCGGGCATCCCGGCTGGAAAGGGTCGCTCGCCACTGTACAAAGCGCTGTCCGGGCAGAGTATTGGCCGAGTCGGCTGCCCGCCAGGGACTCCATTTATCTGGCGCGTACCAGGCCGTCGAGCCAGTGCGCACTGCGAACTGGACCGCGGTCGGCGGCCGCAGCTCCAGATCGGCGGACAGACGCAGGTCGCTCATCTCCACCTTGGGGGGCAGGGCATATTCTGCAGCCATATCAATTATCGGGGAAGTCAGAGTACCCTCGGGCGGATAGCCGTGGACCCGGATGCGGACGACGTACTCGCCCGAGAGATTGTTCTCGGGCCCGAGTATGTCGCTCTTCCACTCGCTGGTCCCCCCGGAAAGGCGCTTGAAACTGTTTTTGCCGGGCTTATCCGCATCGATGAGCAGAACACCCGCTCCCGAAAAGATCAGTTCGTTGCTACCTTGCTGCAGGTAGCGGCCGGGAATGGTCTCCCGGTCCCAGCCGCCCGTGAGCATTTTTTCTCTGTTTTGAACGTGGCGGATCTCGTGCCCGTTGACTGTGATGAGCATGGGTGTTTGCTCGCTACCACCTCCGCCGAAAAAGAGGATTTCGGCTTTTTCGACTGCCGATGGTAACTCGAAGACCTTTTTTACCTCGATTTCGTCTGTCAGGGGTTCGCTGATTTTCGAACTGCGGGCCATGGCATCGGCAAGCAGATAGGTGGGCGCTAGGCCAAGGGCACCAGAGGCAGCAGAAAAATCGATAAAACGGTCGCGGGTGCAGTTGGCGAGCGCCTCGCCCGCAAGGGTGCTTTCCCACTTGGACGGGGTGGCGCTGGCAGCGGTATAGCGCGCTTTGGTCCCCGCAGTCACCGGCGGCTCCGGCCTGTCTTGCGGGTAGTACAACAGCAGGTAACCGCGTCGCTCGCGCTCAGCGCATATAAGGGTGCCATCGGCCGTGCTGACGACCGCGCCGATATCGCCGAAGGTCCGGTGTCCTCCTTCTGGCTGCATGCCGCCCGGCCAAGTGCCCAGGTACATCCGGCGTTGGACCGGGTCAAAGGCAAACAAGCGCGGCAGCCCTCCCTCTTTGCCGCCCACGCCGTAAATCAGGCCATCCGCCCCTTGGGCTAACCCCGGGATGCGGTGCTGCCGCAGGGGCTTGCCAAAACCCTCTACCAATGCGGCTTTTGGGTCAAAGCGGAACAGATAGCCGTCTGTCGTGCCGGCGATAAAGCTGCCGTCGTCCAGTTTTACCGCGGCGTCGATGGCGGCGAATCGCCGTCGCCCCACTACAGCTGGCAATCTGGCATCGAGGGGTTTGAGGACGCCTGTGAGGGGATCCAGTTCGAGGATGCGCCCCATGTCGTCGTTGCCAGCCCCAGTGCTAGTGCCGCTGAGGTAGATCTTGCCGTTGTCTGCGGCCAGCAGGACCTTGCTGATCGGACGGGTGTGGTGGTGTTGGGGCAGGGGAACTACCTCGCCGTAGTCCTTTTGCTCCTTCAATTCGGACGACAGCGCCACGGTGAAAAGCCGCCCTCCAGGCGCGGTAAGGCCGCAGAGTATTTGCCCGGTGGCGTCGACGGTTAGGGCCCCTACCCCGTCCGGCTCGGGAAATTCAGGCAGGGCGATCTCTGCGAGCAAGCGGCCAGCGGGCGAGTAGTGCCGGAGGGGCATGCCTAGGGCTGCTGGATCCATCAGGTGGGGTGGCGGCACTGAGTCGCGGCGTCTGAATGTGCCGGGGGTGTGGGGGCGCTGCCGCGGGCGCTCGAAGAAGAACTGCTTGTCGTATGCCCGGCGGGCACCCAGATAAATATCCCCTTCGGGTCCGAGCGCCAAGCGCGGCTCGTCCCACCACAGGGCCTCGAAGCAGTCGAGTTTTTTCACTGCCGTGCTGACCGGGTCAAAGCTGAACAGGCAGATTTCCTTCTTGCCGCAGGTGGCCCCAATGATCAGGCCGTCGCGCTGCCGGTGGACCATTGCAGTCACCATGCACTCATTGACGGGCAGGGCCTCGAACAGAGGGACCATTCGGGTGCTTTCTCGCTCTAGATCCAGCGCGGGTTCAGCGCCGGCCAGCAGCGGAGAAAAAGCGAAAATGGCGCAGCTTGTGAAAGTTATCCGATACATGGATGATCAATCCGCGGTCAGCCGGGGAAATTCGAGGATGTAATACGGATAGGTCGCCATGATGTACAGGGTTCCATCTGGCCCTATTGCCGAGCCTTGGATCGAGCCCAGGCCATTGTGCAAATCCCGGTGTTCGGCAAACTCCGCATCGACGACGTAACCGAGGCATTCGCCTTGGCCCCGGTGCGGATCGTAGCGCATAATCAGGGTTTGCTTCGGGTTTTGGCTCACATCCGCGGTCCAGTAGATCCGGCCCTTGGCGTCCTGTATCATGGTGTGGATGTCGCTGCTCTCGGCAAAAGGCTCGGGGACTGCATTGCAGACATAGCGCATGGGCACGACTCCGCTGTCAGCACTGGCTAGGTCGAATTCCTGAATTTGTCTGAGGTCGCCTCCGTAGAGCTTCATGCCGCGGCGGTTGAAATCGGCCCCGAGCTTGCTGCCGCCGCCGCCAATTACACAGGCGTACGGTTTTTCGTAGGGCGACGCGCCTGCTGGGACGCGCACTTTGTACTCGACGAGTTCATCTTTTTCCACGTCGTAGCGGGTCATCCTGCCGCGATTGGGTATCCACACATCGCCCTGGTCGTCCATGTCGATGTAGCGGCTCCAGGTGCCCACTCGCCCTTTGTCGATCACTTGGTGGGTGTCCAGCTCGTAGATGAGAAAGTGCATGCGCGGTTCGGTTTTGAAGTAGATGCGGCGGCGCTCGTGGTCGACAATGCCGTTCATCAGACCGTCCTGGGTGCGCAGGATGCCAAGATCCTGGGCCAAGCCCGTGCGCGGGTCATAGGCGATTAAATGACCGCCGGGATAACCGCCGGCCTGTTCACCGATTTCGGGTCTGGTGGCAAATAGTTCGTGCCCTTGCTTGGTGCCGCCGTATATGCGGCCGTCGGGGCCGATGGCCAGTTGCGTGTGCGTCTTGCCCTGGGTATTGATGTCGTACAGGTTTTCGGCGATAGTCCGGCTCAGGTCGACTACTCTCTCGATGCTGCGGTCGCGGGGGTCATAGGCCAGCCAGTCGCCGTAGTCGTAGTAGTTGGCCGTGCCCAGGTAGACCTTGCCGTCGGGGCCTGCCACGCAAGCGGTGTACCCCGATTTGTTGTTGGCGTATTCATCGGGCACCGGGGTGGCCCAGCAGAACAGCGGCTCGAGGTCGGCCACTTCGGGCTGCTGCAGGGCGGCGGGCACGGGTCCCGTGGGCATTGATCCCGTGCGGCAGGAGGCAGGGCCCGCTAGCAACCCCAGGACCGTCAGGGCGGCGGGGAATAGCCAAAGCCATGCAGCCCAATTTTTCATGGGCTTACTCTCCGTCGGGCGGATCGCCGAAGTCAGGTACAGGGAGGAGGGTACCCCCCTGGAGCGCGGACTCGTGGGCGACGAGGCCGGGGAGCATGTAGCGCGCCGCATCCCAAGCGTTGTTGGGTGGAAGCTGGCCGCTGGCGCAGGCGGTGACGAAGTCGTGGACGAGGAACTGATGCGCGCCCGCGTGGCCATTGGGCAGGCCGGCGAACTCGCGCGGCAGGAGTTCGATCGGGTGAACGGCTGATGCGCCGAGGTGGGTGCCGTCGGCTGCGGTGACTTTATCCATGGGATCGTCGGGTTGGCGCGGCTGACCGGAGCAGGCAAGGAGTTGGTCCAAGTCTTCTTGTTGGGCGCGGTCTTTGGTCAGCCAACGGGCACCACTGGCGGATTGTTCGAAGCAGCCTTCGGTACCTTGGAGGATCATCTGCACGCAGCCGGGGTGGCCGATGCGGCGGAACTCGTTGATGCGGCAGGTGCTGCCGTCGGACATTTTGTACAGGGCGCTCTGGTTGCTGAAGGGGTTTAGCCAGTCGTTGCGCTGGTAGATGCCGTCGGCGTGCTCGTCGCGGAAGCCTTGGCAGGACACGTGCGTCATGTAGGCACCTGTAACGGAAATGATCTGACTCGTCGAGTGGGTTGGGTAATACATCGGCGGAATGCCAGCAGTCTCGCGCCAGTTTTCTCCGCCGCGCCAGCGGGCCACGTCGTAGAGGCCGTGATCCCAGTCGTGGTAGTACTCGGCTTGGCCATAGACAATCTGGCCAAACGCGCCGCGGGCGTGCTGCTGGCGGCAGTAGAGCACGCCGGGATAGTAATAGCTGGTCTCGCCGAGCATGTACACCTTGTTGCTGCGCGCGGCGGCCGCGATCAGGTTTTCTATTTCCGCGTGGCTAATGCCGGGGGGCACGGCTGAGTACACGTGTTTGCCCGCTGCTAGGGCTTGGACGGATTGGGGGCCGTGGAGCCAGTTTTGGGTGAAGAGGCAAACGGCGTCGATGGACGAACCACAGAGCGCGTCGAGCGAAGGGCTGGTATCGGCGATTTGGTGTTTGGCCGCGTTGCCCGCCAACTTCTCGCGGTCCAAATCGCAGAGGACGACTTGGCCGACGAGGGGATGCGCTTTGAAGAGGGGAATAAAGCTCTGGGCAAAAGCGCCCGTGCCGACGATGCCGATGCGCAAGCTCATGGGGCCAAGGTACGGCGGGTGGATAGGCGGCGCAATAGGCCGCAGGAGCGGTCTGATCGCGCTAACGGATCACTGCTAACTTGCGCGCGACCTCAGTGCCGCTGGCCTGCAAGCGATACAAGTACACCCCGGTCGCTAGATCGCCGGCTGTCCAGGTAATGGTATGCCAGCCAGCCTCCTGGTGGCCCTTGCTTATCTGTCCGATGTGCTGACCTTGGAGATTGTACACCGCTAGATCAACTGGCCCCGCCACGGGCAGCCAAAAGCGTATCTGGGTCGAATTGTTGAAGGGATTGGGCGCATTGGCGACCAAAATCGGTGCACCGGTCGCGTCCGGCGACTCTACTTCCTCCACTGCGGTGGCCATTGCCGACTCGGGAATATCGAACTGGACGAACCACAACTCGTAGTTAGGATGAGGCCCGGCGCTGAATACCGCAGTGGGCAAGCTCGGCATCAGGCTGCCGCTGGCCGGGGAAATGCCGTGGAGGAAGAAACTGGAGACTAGGCCGTAGCTGGCCAAATCGACCAGCGGCTCCTCCTGCCAGCTATTCCCGCGATCGTCCGATCTATAGAGTCGCAAGTCAGCCCCGTACGTGCTGGCTACCCACACGGCATGACTTCCACCGGGTCTTTGATAGGCCGCCGCCACCTGCGCATTGCTCAGCGCTTGGCGGGTCCACGCGCCCGTATGCGGGTCGCGGACAAAGACGAACAGTTGATTGGCCTGTCCGGGAGATTGGTACTGTCCGGTGACGTAGATGTAGCCATCTAAGTCGCGCCACATGGCCTCGCCGAAAGCGATAAAATCGCCTTCGGGCGCGATCTCGACTACGACCTCGGGCTCGATTTGACCGGGGTCGCCGTAGGGCAAGTGCATGTAGAGGATGCGGTTGTAGAGCGCCCTGGGGTCGGGCTGATTGCTCACTAGCAAGTGATAACCCGTCTCATCGGGCTGAATGACTGGGTAGAGCCAAGTCGTCCACGGCACCTCTGTTCTTTGCGCTGGCGCGAGGACGTAGGGTCCGTCCCAAGTGCCGGTGCGCAAATCGAGCATGGCCGTCTTGAAGGTATAGGTCGCTGGATCGCCGATATAGCCGATGACTAGGCGCTCATCGTACATGCCAGCACCCATGTACCCGGCCTTGCCAATGGCGTCCGGCACTTCGAGTTGCTCAAACTGGTCGATCTGTCCCGGCGCTGTGGCCCGCAGGATGACTGGCTTTTCGTTGATCTTTGGATAGATCAGGAGCAGCCGCCGTTGCTCGTCGAGCAATACCATGCCCGGCTGGTAGTTCAAGCCGTCCCACTCGTAGCCCCGGTGCCACTGCCCGTCGCGCAATTGGTAGAGCGCTCCCTGTGCCGTGGCCTGCTCCGGTCCCCACAAAGCGACCGTGTAATAATTCTCGCCATCGTACACTAACTTGGGGGCGTTGTAGCCCCAGTACGAACTAACCCAAGCCACCCCTGCGTCGATTTTAGATAGATGCACGTCGATCTCTTGTCCCGATGCCCCAACGGCATTCCACTTTAGGCAGATGACGGCTACCCATAGCCATGTGACTCGTCCTTTCATAGGAGCCTCCTTTGCAGCGGCACTTGACGCAAAATTCGATGGCCTAGCCTTGTATTAATTTGGCGTTAGCAAGGCCGCGCACTATTTTGCAGCCGACCTGTCCACCCTTTTGCCTAGCTAATGTCCCATGTCCAGTCCCATTGCAGCAGGCCAGCCGTACTCGTCGGAAGAAACCCAGCGCATCATTGAGCAATTCAACCGCGACGGCTACTATCATCTAGGGCCCGTCCTCGCAGCCGACGAGGTCGAAGCCCTGCGCGAGGCCATGGCGCGCAAAGTTGCCGATCCCCGCATCCTAAACGACGAAGCAGGCGATCACATTCGCGGCATCAGCCTCATGCGCATGTTCGAATATAGCGAGGCATTCCGCGACTTGGTAGTTCGCGAGCCGTTTGTTAGCTTGGCCGAAGCCATCTTGGGCGACAACTGCCACCTCATGTCGCAAAACGCCCTGTACACCGAGCCCGACTCCAGCAAAGTGCCCGACGGCCCCGGCGGCTGGCACCTCGACGACTTGATCCACTTTCCCCTGCCCGATGCGGTGGAACAGCACGATCCGTGCATTACCATGCCCTGCTTTGTGCTGCAAATCTTCACCCCGGTTAGCGACGTGGAAAGCATTGAATACGGCCCCACGCAGATCGTGCCCGGCAGCCACCGTGCTGGTCGCGGGCCCGCCGAGCAAGACAAACCTACATTTTGCGGGACTGGACCGATTTCCTTATTCGCCCGGGCCGGCGACGCGTATATGTTCAACAACCAGATCTGGCACCGGGGTGCTCCCAATGCCTCGGATCGCACTCGCTTCATGGCTGGCGTCACGTACAGCAAGCGCTTTATCTCCCAGCGCTTCTACCCCTTTATCGACTACCGCATGCCGCCGCACGTGATGGAGGGAGCTTCGCCGCGTCTGCAGCGCTTGCTCGGCCGCCACGAGAAAGGGGCCTATGGCTGAGGTCAGATTCCGCCCGCTCTCTTACGTTGCCCATACGAACTAGCCGCTCACTCGATAGAGAACAAGCAGGGAGGATGTATGACTGAAAGTGAACGCTACGAAGCAGGGCGCAGAATTCTCTCGACGATGCTCGGAGAAGCCGCTGCAGAGGCCTCTGCCAAGAAGATGCGCACACTTCATCCCGAGTTTGAGCGACTCGTGATGACGCACGTGATGCATGACCTGTACGGACGGGACGGGCTGGATATCAAGACCCGTCTGCTGTGTACGATCGCGGCCTTGACGGTTCTCGGCAGACTGGAACAGCTTGCCGTTCACATCGACCGAGCCCTTGGTTGTGGAGCCACGAAGACGGAGATTGAGGAGGTCGTGTTGCAGATGAGCGCCTTCGGAGGATTCCCGGCGACGTGGGATGCACTGACCGTTCTTCAAGGACAGGACCAAGAGTTAGATGTCCATCGCCAGCAGAACAACGGATAGCAATCATCAGGACGGGACTATTCCCGAGGATCGAACCGCCCGAGCATGGTATGTGACGACAACCCCGTCTCCTAGGAGGCGTGCGGCAATCAGTCCATAGGGGTTGACCAAGGTTCAAATGCCTGTTCTTAATACCTATCCATTCTCTATAGACCACCAACTCTTTCCCGGATTTTGCTCATGTTTTGCGCCTTTCTCCTGCTGTTTATGCTGATTCTCCATGTCAACCAACCAGCCGCCGCTCTTGAGCGCAGTACCCCCGAGGCTCAGGGTATCTCCAGTCGGGCCATTCTCGGCTTCGTCGATGCGGCCGAGGATTCGATCGATGCCCTGCACAGCTTTATGCTGCTGCGCGGAGGGAAAGTGGCGGCCGAGGGCTGGTGGTACCCCTACAACCCCGACAGCCCCCATCGCCTCTACTCGCTGAGCAAAAGCTTCACCGCCACCGCGGTGGGTTTGTCGGTCGAGGAAGGGCTGATGAGCCTCGACGACTTGGTCCTCGACTACTTTCCCGAGGAAGCTCCTGCCGAGCCGGACGAAAACCTGGCGGCGATGCGCGTGCGGGATCTGCTGCGCATGAACACCGGTCACCTGAAGGAGCAGGCCGACGCCTTCTGGTCGACCGAGCGGGACACTTGGGCTGAGTCCTTTCTCGCCGTGCCGGTGGGCCTCAAGCCCGGGACCCACTTCGTCTATAACACGGGAGCTACCTACATGGCCGGCTTGATAGTTCAGCGGTTGACGGGGGGGACCCTGATCGACTACCTGACACCGCGGCTCTTCGCGCCCCTGGGGATCGAGGGTGCCACCTGGCAGAGCGATGACGAGGGCTACAACGTCGGCGGCTGGGGACTGAAAGTTCGCACCGAGGATATCGCCCGCTTCGGCCAGTTGCTGCTACAGCGGGGGATGTGGGATGGCCGACGGCTGCTCCCAGAGTGGTGGGTGGCGGAGGCTACCACCTTGCAGACCGCGAATGGCAGCGACCCCGACAGCGACTGGGACCAGGGGTACGGCTACCAGTTCTGGCGCTGCCGGTACAATGCCTACCGGGGCGACGGTGCCTTCGGCCAGTACTGCATCGTCATGCCCGATCAGGACGCAGTGATGGCCATCACCGCCGGCGTGAGCGACATGCAGCAGGTGCTCGATCTAGTCTGGGATCACCTGCTGCCGGCGATGGAGAATGAAGCCCTGCCGTCGGTCGATAACGGCCCGCTGGCCGAGCGGTTGGGGGACCTGTCCCTCGCGCCGCAAGAAGGGTTGTCCACCTCCGCGCTGGCTGGCAAACATTCGGGGCGGAGGTTCCTGTTTGCGCCCAACGAGCGCAACCTGCGGGCGGTCACCTTTGCTTTCGGCGAGGAGGAAACGCTGGTGACCGTCGAGGACACGTCTGGCGGCGAGCATCCCATCCGCATCGGCCACGGGGCTTGGGTAGAGGGCAGCACCTCATTCACCAGCGACCATTCTCAACCGATCGCCGCCAGCGGCGCATGGAGCGCGGACGACACCTACAACGTGAGGCTCTGTTTCTACGAGACGCCCTTCCGTCCCCTACTGACTTTCCACTTCGCCGAAGATCGGCTGCTTTTCAACATGGAGTACAACGTCAGCTTTGGGGAGACGAAGTGGGAAGAGCTGACCGCCACGGCGCAGATGGGCGAGGGAGTTGAGCGCTAAACCATAAGACGGGGAGACGGGCTCGAAGATGGGCCTCCTCCTCGCCGAGACAAGGACTTCACCATGAAATTTGGCATCATTGGCTGCGGCTCCATAGCCGAGAATTCGTTCGGGCCGAGCCTGCTAACTTCGGAACGGACCGACCTCGTCGCTGTCTGCCGTCGCGACCTCGAGGCAGCTAGGGTATTCGCGGCGCGATTTAATGGCCCGCGCGCGTATAGCTCGGCGGCGGAGCTGGTGCGCGACGACCGGGTGGAGGCTGTCATCGTGTCGACGCCGACCGATACCCATTGCGAGTACACCTGCTTGGCGGCGGAGCACGGAAAGCACGTACTGTGCGAAAAGCCGATGGCGAGAAACGCCGCCGAGTGTCGCGCAATGATCGCTGCGTGCCGGGCTCACGGCGTGACCCTGGCGGTCGCCTACCGCCGGCGCACCTGTCCGCAAGTGGTCGCGGCCAAGCGGTTGATCGCTGCGGGCCGCATCGGCCGGGTCGTTTTCGCGCGCACCCATTACAGCGGGCGCTGGGATCCGCAAGCGGGGGATTGGCGGATCGAACCGGGCATCGGCGGTGCCCTGATGGAAATGGCGTCTCATCGCATCGAAGTGCTGTTGAACTTCGGCGGTCGGCCGCAGTCGGTGAGCGCCGTAGTTGACGCGGTCGACCACGACTGGCCCGTCGATGACACCGACGCCCTGATCGTGCGCTTCGAGGGTGGCGGGATCGGCATGCACTCGACGATCCTGACCTCGCCACCGCGTCACGACTTTGCCCAGATCGACGGCGATGGCGGCAGGATACTGATTGACCCGCTGGAGTTGACGGCGGATCACCTGATTCTGGAGTTGCCCGATGGAACTGAGAGGATTGAGGTGGAGCCGCTGCAGGAGAAGCTGTTCGATCTGCCGATGATTGAGGATTTCGCCGCCGCCGCGGAGCGCGGTGAAAAACCGGTCTGTGACGCGGAGAGCGGCTACTGGGTGCAGGCGGTTTCCGACGCCGCCCTCGCCTCATCGAGTTCAGGTGCTGCGGTCGCCGTCGAACCGCTGGGTTCTTGAGGGTGGTCGCTACCCATCTATGGCGCGGACTTCGTCGGACCAGTCCCGCCAGATGTCGCCGTTGGTGTTATCCACTACGAGTGGATCGGGGAGGGATGCTGGCGTTTTGAGGAAACCGTAGATGGTTGCTTGGCGGATGACGTCAGTGGATGAATTTTGCCCGGCCATGTGCAAAATTTTGGTGTGCCATAAAACCACCGTGCCGGCGGGGCCGTGGCAATCGAAGGGTTGGGTATCGACCTTGATGCGTTGGATGACGGGATCGTTGTAGCCGCCGGCCTTGCGTTCTGCCAAGTGTTTGTCCGTGTGCTTTTCGCCTGCGAGAAAGGCTTCCCACTGATCGCGCCAGATCCGGCTGTGGCTGCCCGGCCACACGGTGAAGCCGCCTGAATTGGGCGGCAGGTCGTCGACGTAGGCCGCTATTTGCAATCGCCAGCGGCCGTAGCAGGCACCGTCGGAGTGGGCACCGTGATACTCCGGCCCGGGAGACGGGCTGTTGGGCAGGGTGCAATACAAGCCGCGCGTCCCTTGGCCGTTGAGCCACACCGGGCCGGTCTTGGGCAGGCGCAGTGCTGCCTCGGTGGTGAAGGACCCGTTCTCTGGCCACCTTTCGATCTCTTTGCCCAAGTGAGTGGCCAGCCCTCCCACCGCGTCGTCGCACATGAAGCACGGACCCGTCGTGATACCAGCGTCATCCTCTCCAGCGGGCCACACTACCGTACCCTCACCAAGCAATTGCTCGGCGACTTGCCACAAAGCCCGGGGGGCCAAGTCGAGCATAAATTGTTCGGCACCGTTGCGGACGTAGAAGCGGTGGCCGTTGCCAGCGAAATAGGGGTCGCCGCCGATCTCGGGCCGCTGCGCGTTGAGCGCGGCGCTTTCTTCTTCGGTGAGCGGTCCCCAAGTGGAGGGATCGTCCCGCTTCATGCGGGGTAGGTGGGTTGCTATTTCGGCCCACATTGCGTCTCTGGCTTGGCCGCAGAGTTCGGGGTCGAGTACGGCGGGGAGCACGAGGAAGCCGTCGCGCTTGAACTGGGCTATCTGGCTCGCGGTCAGGAGCGGGACTTGCTGCACGTTTGGGGTGGTTGGCGTTGGTTGCATTGTTCTTTTCCTGTTGGGCCGGAAGTTAGGGCTGAGGTGTAGGCGTTACAAAGGGTTTTTTAGGGAGCTTGGTCAAGAGGCGTCGTTCCGACTTGTTCTGCGCTGTACGGTGCCTCCAGCACTTCGAGCATGGATCGTGCGCAATACACTCGATTGCGTCTCGCCTCTCCAATCAGCGCGACGATGCCTGCCGATTCCAGCCGGTCGAGGCCGCGCCGCGCCGTGGTATAGGCGACCGCTAGCCTTTGTGCAATTTCGCTCACAGTCCAGAAGGGGTTTTCGACAAAAAGCTCCAATACCTTCTCCGATTGTCCCGATTGCATTCCGGCGAGTTGCTCCGACCAATGCTGGAACAATTCGTCAATGCGTTGGATGCGGCCAATAGCGTCCTCGGCTTGGAGTGCCACACCGCGCAGGAAGTAGGTCAGCCACTCCTCCCACTGCCCGTTTTGAGTCACCGCAAGCAGGTGTGCGTAGTACTCCTCGCGCGTGGCTTCTAAATAGGCACTCAAGTATAGAAGTGGTGCCGGCAAGACGCCACGGGCGATGAATAGCAGCGTGATGAGTAGGCGGCCAACGCGGCCATTTCCGTCTAAGAACGGATGAATGGCCTCGAACTGCGAATGGGCGAGCGCGGCGTGTACTAGAGGGGGCAGGGTGTTGTCGTGGAGGAAGTTTTCCCACTCGCCTAGACACGCCATCAGTTCTTCGGGTGGCGGGGTAATGTAGGTGGCGTTGTTCAGGACACATCCGGGCGGGCCGATCCAGTTCTGGCTGCGGCGAAATTCGCCGGGCGTAGCCGTGTCGCCCCGCACGCCCCGCATCAGCTTTTCGTGCAGTTCGCGCACGAGGCGCAGCGACAGTGGCAACGTGTTTAGGCGCTGGATACCGAACTCTAGCGCGACGACGTAGTTGGCGACCTCGCGCATATCAGCGGAACTTTGCTCGACCTTTGCCCCGGCCTGTGAGGCAAGCAATTCGCCTAGGGTTGTCTGCGTGCCTTCAATGCGGCTGGAGAGCACGGCTTCTCGGCGCAGGAATGGCCTGATGAAGAGATGCGGGTTCGGCAGCCGCCGACCTTCGCCCGCGAGCCGGCCTATTGCTTGGTCGGCGCGGGAAAGAGCGGCGACGAGTTCTTCATCCCAGGTAATCGGTGGCGGCAGAGGTGCCGGGACGTAGGCGCGATAGCCGCTCGGACATTGGATCGTGCGACCGTGGGGTCGGCGTGTCCTATCACTGCCGAGATTCACAATGTTCCCTTATTTGCAGGTGTGAAAATAAGAATGATCCTTATTAGCGTTAATGCCGTAATACGCTAATAACATAAATCGACTATGAAATCGCAAGCACTCACGTCCGCTCCGGGTCATCAGCGCTCAAACGCCACCAGCGTCGGTGAGCAGGCCGATGACAACCGCGAGCCGATCCTTGTCTTTGACCTTGGAGCGCAACGCAGTCGCTAGGGGCGTTGTGCCCTTGTCGTCTTTGGCGTTTACCTCGGCCCCACGGTCGAGCAGCAGGGCGACGATTTGGTCGAATCCCGCTTTGGCGGCGCAGTGCAATGCCGTCTGGCCCTTGTAGTTCCTGACATTGACGTCGGCCCCGGCGTCGAGCAGGGCGCGCACGCGCTGGACACTGCCGCCGCGGTCACCGCGCGACTGGAAGACAAGGGGCGGCCAGCCTCCCTCGGCGTGGTCCACATCCACGGCGACGCCGCGAGCGGTCAACAATTCGATGATCTCGGTATTGACGATGCCGACACGAGGGGCCTCGGCGTGGGTGGGATCGGCCCCGGCGTCGAGCAGGGCTTTGAGGATGTCGGCGCGATCCCGCCACACGGCAAAGCGAATCAGCCCGCCACTGTACGGCCGCGGATCGGCACCCCGCTCCAATAGCATCGAGACGATGGCGAGGTGTCCGGCGCTGACGGCGTAGTGCAAAACCGTCATGCGCTGACTGGAATCGTGTTGGACTTTTTCGGCTGTTGCCAGCTCCGGTTCTCGGTCGAGGTAGTTGGCGACTGCATCGCTTTCGCCGAGGAAGGCCGCGGTGTAAATGTCGGTCGTTGCACCGCGTGTTAGGAGGAGGTCGGCGACTGCGTGGTGGCGCTTGTAGCACGCGGCGCAGTAGGGGGAGATTTCGACTAGCAGCGGCGTGAAGTGACAGCCGCAGGCGTGGATGTCTGCGCCTTGATCGAGCAGGTAATCGACCATGGGGAGCCGTCCCCGGTACGCAGCTTCCCACAACATGGTGCGGCCGTGCGAGCCGATGCGGGTGATCCATGCTGGCTTCAGCGCCAATACGGCTTGAACGGTTTGAAGGTCGCCGCGCCCGGCGGCAGCGACCGCGACCTTGAGAAAATCACTGATTTTTCCCGGTAGAATGGACATTGTCACCTGACCTTATGGGCTGTAGTAGTTCCAAGTCATCTTACTGCGGCGGTAGTGGTCTTGCGACCACAGGCGTGGATAGTCGGAACCTGGATTCTCGGACTCGTTGAAGTAGATGTGGAGTTGGTTGCCGTGCAAGACGATTAGCTCTTCGCGCCAATCTCCGGCCACATCGGCGACATAGAGTCGGTCGGCCTTTTCTTTAAAGTGATGGAGAAAACGACCGCTGATCGGATCGAAGATGCCAATATCGCCGGAGGTATGGCGCTCTTTGGCTGCGGCAAGCTGCTTGCGGTCGCCCGTCCAATCGATCTTGTGGATGACCTCGACGCCTCTTACGGTCCAGCCCTCGGGTGCTACATCGTCCATTTGGTAATCCGCGATCTTCTCGCCCTGTGCGTCAAAGATGAAAGGCTTCTGATGTTCGTTATAGCGGCTTCGGCACCATATTTCCAGGCCCGGCCGCTCTAGGTCGAACTCGCCGACCGCTGCATTCTGGGGTTCTTGATGGCGGAAGTGCGTTTCCCAGAAGAGTTGTTCGTGGTTGTAGAGGAAAACGCGATTGCCGCCGCCTTCTTCCAAGGCGACGATTTCCAGGCCCGGTACATTGGGCAACACGTCGTAGATGAAGATCGAGTCGATGTGACCGCGCAGGGGAATTTGCAGTAAAATTTTGCCATCGGCAGAGACGACCGTTGCGCCGATTACTTCGTCCTGTCCGTCTCTATTCAGGTCCGCTAGTCGCGCGCCGTTGTGGGCACAGGAGACGAAATCGTCGCGTTCCCACAGGGGGACAAAATGGCCGCGACGGAGATCGTCTAGCGCATAGGCTGCTAGGAAGCGACCCATGCGGTAGCCTTCGACATTGGTGGTTTGGAGGAGTAGATCTTGATCTCCCGCGCCACGGAAATTGGCGACGACCAAATGCTCCCAGCGTTGGGTGCCTTTGGGAATGGGCGGCTTTGCGCTCCACTGCTCGCGTCCTGTGGAGCCATCGACTACGTGGAGCGTGCCATCTTGGGTAAGGAATAGGACTTCGACTCGTTTATCGCCATCGATGTCTGCAGCCTGAACGCCTGGCCCGTGATGGCCGGGTAGGCCGATGCGCTCTGAGGAGCCGCCTATCCAGAGATCGGTTTCGAGTACCCAGAGTTTGCGGCCATCGTGGGCATGAGCCGTGAGATAATTGGGGACGGTGACCAAGTAATCCATGCGTCCATCGCCATTCAGATCGGCGACAATGAGGCCGCCGGCAGAATCCTCAGGGCCGGGAATGTCCAATTGGATGACGAATGGATTTACGGGGTATGCAGGCCACGGCGACTGCATGTTTCCGGTGGTGGAACAACTGGCTAGGATTAATAGCGTCAGAAGAAGTTGCAATGCTTAGATCCCGTTCGAGCGAGCGCAGGACACGGCGACAATATCAGCGGGCGCTTGCCAAAACGCAGACCAACTCTCGCCTCTATCCTCGCTGCGATAGAGCTGATCCTCGACTGCCGCCCAAGCAATCCCCTCGGCGTCAAAGGCGATGTGGAAGGTGTCGATATTGCCCTTGGCCTCGGGGAAACCGGCAAGCGCCTGGGCCCAGGTGCGGCCCGCGTCGTGCGAAAAGTAGAGCTTGCCCTGCACATCTCTGCCATGACTAGGCCCTTTGCTGACGCTGGCCAACAGGCAGTCGGGATCGCTCGGGTGGACGGCCACGGCGCGGCCATAGCGGCTTGCCAAGCCCTCCTTTCGATGCTCCCAAGAGTGGCCGTAGTCGTCGCTGGCAAAGACCGCGTCTGCGGTATTGGCGTACAGGCGTCCCTCCATAGGGGCGGTAGCTACCTGATGCACATCGGCGTGCAAGTCCGGGGTCACCGGCTCCCAGGTTGCGCCGCGGTCGGGCGAGCGCATGATGCTGCCGACGTGGATGTCGGCAAAAACCCAGTCGCCACTGTGAGCCAAGCTGCGCACGGCCGGTGGTCCGCCCCAAGGCGTGTACCAGCTCTGGCGGCATTCCAAAGCGTCAAAGGATTCTATCCGGCGCGCTGGCTCGTCGCCGTCGAGACAGTACACGTGGGGTGGCTCGGTGCCCAGCAGCACTTGCAGCGGCTTTTCGGACAGCAGGGCGATGCACTCCACTGGATCGCCGATGCCAGTGGCCTGCGGTTGGGCTTGGCCATTGGTTAAGACAACTACTTGGCCGTCGGCTAGGCCAATGGCGGAACAATGGACGCCCTCGTCTAGGCAGCGGATGCCGTCGATAGCCAAGCATTGCGTGGGCGTGCCATTCTCTAAAGTGAAGACCTGATTGCTGGTGGCTATGAGCATGATAGTCCTCCTGACGTTGGTTTTACAAAAGCCAAACCCGCCGACGCATGGCATGGCGCGCATGGTGCCGGCGGGTTTTTGTGGCAGCCTGTTAAGTCGTATGAAACTAAGCTGGTTCAACTCTGTCAAGGCATCTTTGCTGAGGACAGGGCGAAAAAAAGGGAGCCTTGGTTGGTTTCACCGCACCTTCTCAGCGCTTGAAGTCGTACTCCATCAGTTCGGCCGTGCCCTGCCAGACGATGCCATTGTGCCCCAGCCGACGGGCTTCGCTGACGATGCGGTCGATTGCCTCTGGCGGCCAACCCTCTCCGTGGATAATCGGATAGGAAGGCATGTCCGCTGGTAGGTACAGTTTTGCCTTCACCAGATCCCGCAAAACCAAGTCGGCTGTGGGGATCCGATAGGCCAGCGTCGCCGGCTCGTCAGCACCGTACGCGGCAATGGTCTCCGGCAACCCCATGCCGTCGTACCCTGTAAATCGATAGACAAGCTGTAGGGCATCCTCTTCCCGCAGGTTGGGAATTTCCTCCTGCAGAAAGCGAGCCCACTCGATGAACGTGTTGCAGACAAAGGCGGAGATGTGGGACACCAGCGGGCTGGCAAAATCGGCCATCTCATCCCAGCGCCGGTAATCGTGGCCCGCCGTCAGGGCCATGGAGGCAGGGTAGGTGTCGGTGCCAAAGGCCTTGTTCGGGGCCGCCGCGTGTACCGCCGCCCGAAAGCGCGCCAGATTGCGAACGACGAGGTCACAACGGAAGCGGACCCAGTCGAGTACTCCCGACCTAAGACCGAGCGCATGGACCACATCGAAGAAACCAATCCCGAGACGGACTACCTCGCCGAGGCGAGCACCGTCGAGCTGGCGCAGGCCCTCCCGGGCGCGCTGCAAGTCCTCCACCATCGCTCCCATGTCGTAACCGAGCTCTTGGGCGGCGGCTGTGCAAGAAGAGCAGGTGCAGCCAAAAAGCCCTAGGGGAAAACTGCCCATCGGATAGCGGAAGTGGGTGATGTCGAGCGCGTCGAGATCGTACTGGGTCACCCAATACACGCACGCGGCCTCGATCCAGTCTTGCACATCTTCACGCGATGGACAGAACATGAGACGGCGGATCGTCCAAGCGCCTCCGTATGTCCACACGTTCAGGCCGGCTTCCTTCAGTTGCCCCACAGCCCTTCTGAACGCTTCGTCGTCGCCTCGGGCTGCGACGCCGGGACCGCACAGGGCTTGGGCTTGCTGGTATTCCCTCGGATCTACGGGCCGACCATCGAAATGCCGTATGACGAGTTTGCCCAGTTCCTCTTCTGTCGGCGTGCGTCCCCCATAGGGACTGAGGGCGAGCACCTCCTCCGATAGCTGGCCTGTAAAGGAGAGAACCACCGTATTCAGACCGATCTCATCGCGCAGCCGCTCGACGTAATCGGGGTATTTGAGGACCTCATCCGTGGTCAGATAAATTCCTGTGAGCCAATTGTTGGTCATTTGTTTCCTTCCTTTCGGGGTCGCATTGAATCTACATCCGTTGCCGTCAACTCCGCCAGCCGTCGGCCTCGTAGAACTCGCGCGATTGATCTACCGTTCGCTCCGTTTCCTGCAGAAAGGAGAGCAAGCCCTTGAGGAGAGTGACGAGATCGGGCCGCGTTCCAGCACCGCTGGTGGCGACGCCTGCGGGAACGTAGGGATTGCCCGGCGCACTCTGCAAGATCGCCTGCGTGGTCTTGGGCATGTACGTGCAGAGGTACCCGTCGTAGCCGATTCCTTTTAGGATTCTGAAGATCTCCTGGTAGTCGGCGTGGCCAGTCCCGTGTTGGCAGTGGTTGGTCTCGTTGAGGTGGAAGTGTTTGATCCGCGAGCCGGCGTAGCGCAACGCATCTGGGATAGAGCCTTCTTCGATGTTCATGTGATACACGTCCGGCTGCACGCCGAGATTGTCGAGTCCGAGTTCATCGACGCAGTTGACTGCCTCGTAGATCGTCGTCAGCACACCGGGGAGGCCCTCGTACGTGTTCAGCGGCTCCAGCAGGATGGTGATGCCGCGGCTTGCAGCGTGTTCGCAGATTTCCCGGATTGACTGCCGGAAGTTGTCGCGCAGGGTCTCCACCGGCTCCAGCGGAAACGGCAACTGGGGAACCGCTGGCTGGGCCGCACACAGTTCCGTGAAGCTGGCCCCAGCGTCGGCCGCCAAATTGACGGTGTCCTTGGCGTACTGCACGGCGTGAGCCCTTTTCTTTGGGTCCGAGCTGGCGAGGTTGCGCTCCTCGCCGGCGTGGTAGTATCCCCAGGCCGCGAGGATTTCCGGGACGACGAGGCCGGTGTCCTCTACCCGACGACGCCATTCGCGACCATCCATTTTCTCCGGATTGCCGGGCAGATCGATGCCGGTGTATCCGGCTTCTGCGGCGGCTTGTATTACTACATCGGGTTCTTCGAGGACGTTGTATCCGACCCACGGAAGCGTGTCGCACTGCAAGCTGTATTTGAAGGCCATGATGTCCGTCTTTCTGCGTTGGAATGGTGGTTGGTCTAACGTTCACTCGGCGTCCGTTTTTGCGGGGAATAAAGCGACCGCTAGGCCGCGCTCTGGGCTATTTAAGATAGAGTAAGCACCAGAAGTGTTCTATATGAAATGCGTCCTTGGTGCTCCGGTTATCGCACTACGTAGAACCGGGTGCGATCCCTAAATCCGTGCGCATCGACGATCTCCAGCGCGTGAGTACCCGGCTCTAGCGACACTGCCAAGCGGTGCTGGTTTACGGTGCGGCCCAAGAAGCGACGATTCACATACCAGAATAACGCCCGCTCCCGGTCGCTGTGAGCCGCCCGCAGGACGATGGGCTGCTGCTTGCCGTCGAAGTCCCGGCCGACCTGTAGGCGAGCCTCTGGCGTCGGGTAGAGTACCTGCAGGGGCTTGGCTTCGGGTTGCACCGGGCAGTCCACCTTGTGGGGCGGCGGATCGTGGAGTACCTGCCCTCGTTCCCGCAGATATTGCACGACATCGGTTGGATAGACCATTTGCCGCGCTAGCCTGTAGTCGCCCGGCTTCCAGCACAGCGAACACACCTGATGGGTTCCCGCTTCATTGAGGACGATGCTGCGATGGTAGGGGCAACGGACCATGGGTCGCCCGTGCCGGGGCATCAGGGCTCGGGTTGGATGAGGGCAATGGGGGCTGGCTGGCCGGCCGCTGTCGAGGCAGAGCGTCGCGGTTGTCAGGTCGGCGTCGGGTCGCGGGAACCACGCTTGGTCGAGGTCTTTGGGGACGCGGTGGAAAATGTCAAAGAGCAACGGCCCGGCGGCTCGTGCGCCGCTCAGGGCGGGATTGCCCTCGCCCGAGAAGTTACCAACCCAGACGGCAATGGTCCACGCGGGACTCACGCCTAGCGCCCAAGCATCGCGCTGGCCGTAGCTGGTGCCGGTCTTCCAAGCGAGGGGCCACTGGTCCTGATACTGGTGCCAGTAGAACTCAACTCCGGGCCGACGCACGTTGCGCAGTGCCTCTAGGACGAGATAGGCGGCACCTGGGCTGATGAGGGGCGGCGGCGGCGTGGGTTCGGTCTGCTCCTGCAAGTAGCACAGGGGCTCGATTTGTCCACCGCGGGCGAGGCCGCGAAAAAGCCGGGCCATGTCCCAGAGCGTGACTTCGGCACCACCGAGAATCAGCGGCAGGCCGTAGTCATCGGCCGAGCGCACTAGGGTGGATACGCCAGCGTCTTGGAGAAAGCGGTAGAAGTTAAACAGGCCATAGTGCCGCAAGAGACGCACGGCCGGGACATTGAGGGAGCGCACCAGAGCCTCTTCGGCTCTCACCAAACCGTCGTAGCGCTCGTCGGCGTTGCGCGGAGAAAACCCACTATAGAAAGTGGGGACGTCCTTGACTAGGGTCTGGGGCAGGATCAGGCCGGCGTCCATGCTCAGGGCGTAGAGAAAGGGCTTGAGTAGCGAACCCGAAGAGCGCGGCGCAATCACGCCATCTACCTGCCCTTGGTGCGCCGGGTCGAAGAAGTCTTGCGAGCCGACGTAGGCCCGGACTTTGCCGCTGCCAGTTTCTACCAGCAGCGCAGCTCCATTGCCGATGCCTTGGTGATCGAGGTAGCGCAGGTGCCGTCCTACTAGCGCTTCCAGTTCCCGTTGCAGGCCGGCGTCTATGGTGGTCTTGATGAGGCGGCCTTGGCGACTGCGTCTGAGCGCACGCGACAGGTGCGGTGCCCAAACCGGATACGGGAAGGCTTGCGTGGGTACGGGTTCGGCGAGGGCCAAGCGCAAGGTCTCCGCGTTGAAGTAACCGGCGCTCTGTAGGTCGGCGAGCAGTCGGTTGCGCTTTTGCACTAGCTGCTGCGGATTGGCCGTGGGGGAGACGAGCCCGGGCGCGTTGGGCAGCACCGCGAGGGTCGCGGCCTCGCTCCAGGTCAGTTCATTGGGCTGTTTGCGGAAGTACTTGTGGGCCGCGGCTTGGTAGCCGACGATGTTGCCGCCGTAGGGCGCGTGGTCGAGGTAGAGGCGCAGGATCGCGTCCTTGGCGTAGTAGAGTTCGATTTTGAGCGCCAGCAGGGTCTCGAAGGCCTTGTTGACATAGGTGCGCTCTTTAGGACGCATCAGCCGCGCTACCTGCATGGTGATGGTGCTGGCACCGCTTTTGACCACTCCGGCCGCGGCGTTCTGGTACAGGGCGCGGCCCAACGCGAGCGGGTTGACGCCCAAGTGGCGGTAGAAGTGCCGGTCCTCAAAGTGAAGGACAGCCGTTTGCAACTTGGCGGGCACGGCGAGGCTAGTATCGGGGGGGAAACACCACTGCTGGCCGTCGCTGAGGAAGGCACGCAGGATCTGGCCGTCGCGATCGATGATCAGGGTGCTGTAATCCGGCGTGAATAAGGACCGTGGCAGGGGGGTCAAGAAGTACAGAGCCGTACCCAAGGTCGGACCGGCGAGGAGATATAAGGCATATCTGGCGATGCGCATGACATCCTGCGGCTGCAAAAAGGTCGCCTACGGCCCGACGACGACCGTACCGCCGGCTTTGCGGGCGCGGAAGTCGCGGTCGTACATGGCCTCGACTTGCGTCGGCGGCAGGGAGAATGCGCCCTGGGTCACTGCGTTGAGCTTGACGGCGAAATCGAGCGCTTGGCCCCGGCGAGGCAGGTCGAAGAACCAGTTGATGCGGTCGTCGCGGATATCGAGGTATTCTTCGGCGTTGAGCCGCCATTTCTTCATCCAGCCGGGTCGAGTCTTGGATGACAGCCGGGTATTTTCAATCTCCCAGCCGGCTGGCAATAGCTGGGTGAGGGCCACTTCTTCGAGGACGTGGTGGGGACTGCGGCTTTCGACGCGGATATGGCCCCAAAAGGTGGTGCTTTGGGCTAGGGTGTCGGGGACGATGCGTACCCCATCCTCGTCGAGCCATTCCACTTTGAGCCTGATTCGGCTCTCCTCGTCTTGTACCTCGCCCCGCAACGGTATCCCTTCCCAGTCGAGGGCGACGAAGGCCCGCTCCACGGTATTGGCGGAATCCAGGCGCACTTCGACGTCGCCGCCGAAGCCGCTGGTGATCTCCTGTTGGTAGCCCAGCACGTCGGTGCTGAAGGGCACGATCTCGCCGCCGGGCAGGCGGATGTGGCCGGTGAGCGGAGACGGAGGACCGCGGTCCTGTTGCAGGGCTTGGACGTACTTGCCGAGAGCCAGCAATGCCACGCTAGTCGCCTGGGTAGAGTGCCAGCCCTTGTTTATGCTGTGGGCCACCTCTTTGGCCAACGCGTCGGCCGCGTCCCAGCGCTGGAAGGCGAGCAGGGCGTCGAGGATGAGGGCCTCGTCGCGCAGGCCCGAGCCATAGGTGTTGGCGAATTCTCGATAGTCCTCGACTTTAACGCCGGCGGTGCGGGCGATTTCGTTCGCCGTTCGCCCGGCCCCCGCATGCAGGTACGCCGCGGCTAGCAGCCACTTTTCCACGTTGGTCATACTGCCCAGTGAATTCTCCTTGAGCAGGTTCATCGCGCCAAGCGCCGGATCGCCGGCCAACGCCAGCAGATAGACTCGGTACACACGCCCCTTCAGGCTGTCGCGGGTCAGGGTGGCTTGAGTCTGCTGATGGCGGAGCCATCCTTGGAGCATGTCGTCGGGAATGTGGTAGCCCAAGCTGCGGGCTTCGATCAGGAAGTGTCCGGCATAGGTGCTACCCCATGCGGAGAGTCGGCGTTGGCCCGGCCACAAGCTGAAGGAGTTGTCGGGCAGTTGAAAACGCCGCAGCCGGAGGATGGCCTCGTTTATGCGTTCGTCGATATCCGCGGCGACGATCCGGCGCTCTTCCGGTTTGAGGTCTAGCAGGTCCTTGAGATAGAGCTGGGGAAAGACCGAGGAGACGGTCTGCTCCAAGCAGCCGTATGGGTAGCGCACCAAGCGCAGCATCTGGTTGTCAAAGTTGAAATTGGGCCAGCGTCGCACGCTGATCCGCGCTTGATTGGTGCCGGACATTCCCTTGTTCGGCACGGTGAACGACGCCGACTCGCCGGGACGTACGCCGCGCTCAGTGCTCTCGTAGATCGGCGGCGATGAGGGCCGGACCTCGAGATGCGTCTGCCGTGCGGCGTGCGCTTCGGTAGCCGTGGCCTCGACCACTACGGTCGCCGACCCCACGGCTTGGTCAGCTTGCAGCCGGAAGGATAGGTCGCGTTCCCCCGCGCCAGCGAAATCGACCTGCTTGCGCGCCTCGCCAACGATGGCGAGCGGTCCCTGCACTGCGATTGACACCTCTATGGTGCCCAGACTCTCGGCCATGGCAAACGCGGTGACCGGCACCTCAATCCGGTCGCCGGGGCCGATGACTCGGGGCAGGGTCGAGAGCACCATCAGGTCGCTCTTGACCTCCGTGGTCTTCTCGGCGTGACCGAACCTTTTCCCCCGGGTACCCACGACCATGGTCCGCACTGCGCCGACGTAATTGGGCATGGCAAATTGCACTCGAGCATGGCCTGCAGCGTCGGTGTGCAGGGGACCGGTGAACATAGACACCGAGGGAAAGCGCCGGCGCGGGTCGCGCTGCGCCTGCTGCTTGGCGGCAAAACCGCCGCCAATGGCAAAGGTCTTGAATGGGTCGCCCTTGGCCACGCCGATGACGTGAGCGAACAGGTCGAAGGTGCGCACGCTTAGGCGTTGTTTTTGAAAGAAGGACTCCAAGGGGTCCGGCGTGTGGAAATCGGTCAGGGCCAGCAAGCCCTCATCGATTACGGCAATGGTGAACGCGGCCGAGTCGGCATCACTCTGCACTTCCACCGCAAAAGGCTCGCCAGGGCGCAACAGATCGGGCATGTGGATGTCGAAGTCGAGGCGGGTAGCCGGATCGTGGACCTCGATGGGAACGACGCCGAACAAGCGCATGGGCCGGTCGTTGTCGGTCTGGGCGTGGGGCTGGATCAGAGAGACGGAGGCATAGGCCGTGGGGATCATCGCGGCGCTGATGGCAATGGGGATCCTGGCCTCCTCTTGGGTACCGTCGAGGCGGTACCAGTGGGACTCAATCACTCGCCCGCCCTGTTCGACGGCAAAGAGGACGGAGCCCTCCTGGGGCACGGGAAAGCGGATGACGGCCTCGTCGCCGGGCTGGTAGCGCTCCCGGTCGGTTCGCAACATCAGTGCTCCCTCGTTGTCTTCGCCTGACGACGTGCGGCCCCAGTGATAGGCGCGCACGAAAAAGGCCGCGGTATGGCCCTTGTCGTCGCCGTCGGCGACTTCGATGAGGTACTGGCCCCTGTCGTCAGGCTTGAAGAGCAGGTCAATGGGCGTCAGCGCGGAGACGACCCGCTCCTCGGAGACGAGTTCGGTGCGGCGGTCGCTTTTGAAGCGCCGCTGGAATGCCTCGCGGTTTTCGTATTCCCACCACCAGTGGGTCATTCCCCGGTAAACGCGGTAGCGCAAATTCCGGCCGACCACAGGGTTGCCCTCGACATCGGTCACTATGGCGGGAACCTGCACCGGCACCCCGACCCGGGTATAGCCGTAGTCGAACTCGGGTTTCTTCAAGCCCACGTAGTGATCGTATGGATCAATGGGGAGCCGGTGCCGCCGGTGGTTGGGGCGGCCTCCTTTTTCTAGCACTTTAGCGGCGAGCACAGCCTGAATAGCCGAGGGCGCATTGACGAGGGGCGGGAGAGTCCACTCGACATGGGCACGGCCCTTGGCGTCGAGTCGGCCTTTGAAGAGTACGGCCTCCACGGGCTGGTAGTCGATCAGCTCGTTGGTGAAGCTGAATGCCTGGTAATGCGGGAAGGTCTTGGGTATGCTGTGTAAGGCAACGGACAGTTCCGCCGCTAGCCCTGCGGCCGGACTGCTAAAGAGGTAGGTGCTGTGCAGATCCGCGCTCAGGATCTCGTCCTCACGGCCTAGGCGCTCTTTGGCGGTGGCGATTTCGGTCTTGAGCCGATAGGGGACGACGGTCTCGATTTTCAGCACGTGATCGAAGGTGCTATCGCCGATCAGGATTTGGGCACGCCAATTGCCCGTGGGGTCTTCGGGACGGGTGGCAAAGGCAAAGTTGTATAGCCCTTCCCGGCCCTGTCTTTGCACCTGTTCGAAAACCATCTGATTCCTAGGGTTGAACAGCTTGCAGGTGGCGGGATGGTCGTCGGGGAAGGTATAGTCTTGGTGGCGGGCGATGACCGAGATGTTGATCTCGTCCCCGGGGCGGTACACGCCGCGTTCGGTGTAGATGAAGACGCGAATGCCCGGACGCGACTCCGCGCCACCAACGTCAAAGCTCGACAGATTCCAGGCCATGTCGTTGGGTTTGATCACGCTGCGCTGTCCCTGGTGTTCGGCTTCGACGAAAAAGATATCCTCACCCACGTCCTCAAAACGCGCCAGCCCCCGGTCGTCGGTGGTGCCCCGCGCCGCGACTTGGTTCTGATAAGTGCGCAGGCGGACCTCCGCGCCGGACAGGGGCTGGGCATCGTCGATGCGGGTGGCGTACACTATGTGCTGGTCGTGGCCACGCTTGTAGGTCAGGCCGATGTCGCTGACGATCAGGGCCTTGTAGGCTCGGCCGTGGGCGCGGATGTAACCAGGAGAATTGGGGTCTGAGTAATACGCGTTCCTCCGACCGCGGTTTCGCTGCCTATAGTGCTGGCGAATCTCGCTGGCGGCGCTGGTGGAGGAGCGATAGAGCATGTCGTCCTGGCCGAAGCTGAGCCCGATCAGGAATAGGCCCTGTTCGTCCTCGGCGATCAGGGCACCGAGGTCCAGTTCGTGTTCCAGCCAAGTGTTGCGCTGATCGGATATTTCGAGCGTGTCGCGGGCCACCTGTACGCCGACGCGGCGCACGTAGTAATCCTGGAAGGAATCGCGCCGCTCTTTGCTGCTGTGCAGGAGCTCCGTCTGCAAAAACTGCCCCAAGTTGGAGGCATAGACCTTCTTCACCTCCAGCGTGACGCGGTGCAGATTGAGAGTGGCAAAGCGCAGCCGCTTGTCTTTGGACGACGGCAGGAACATTCCGTCGCGGGCAAAGCGCAACTGCGGTTTGCGGTCGGCGAAACCGACCTCTTGGCGCGTGGCTTTCTCGGTGCGAGTGCCCCAGCGGCTGCGAATGCCGGCGTGGACTTCCAACTCGTAGGTCTGGCCGTGGGCGAAATCCCCATCGACGAGGATCTGTTTGCCCGTGGCCTTCAGTCGAACCGGCACTTCGGGCTGCACCTGGACCAGCCCTTCGATATGCTGTCGCAGGTCCAATTCGTCGGAAAAGATCAGGATCAGGCGAGGATAATCGCCCTCTTCCTCCTTTTTCACCTCCTGCAAGCGCATGTCCTGCAGCGGGGCGAGGGGGATGTCCTTCTCGTATAGGTGGGAGATCTCCAGTGTCTCATCGTCCACGATCAGCGCATAGCTCTGCTGGGTCGTATCCCTTTCGATGACGGCGCTGGTGAAGGTGAAGACCTTGCCGGTGGCATCCGCCTGCCAAGTCAGGGGCAGCAGGGTCTCGCCTCGGCGCAAGGTCGCGGCCTCGCGCACCCTCTGGACATCGGTTTTTTCGGTCAGTTTGAGGCGGCCCTGATAGATCAGATAGCGGGGGTCGTTGGTGGTTTTCAGGTCGAAATCTCCTGTGAGGGCGAGGATTTCGCGCCCGGCGACCGCGAAGTCGAAGTGCAGGGGTTGCAGGGCGGCGCGCGCCGGCAGGAGGGCCGCAAGGTCTAAGCGGCCTTGGTATGGCTGGCGCATGGGCAAGGAACGGTTGGGACGGAAGACTAGCGCCTGAGTCGTTTCCCACTGGGTGATGCCGTCTATGGGCGGGGTAAAGGTGAATACCTTCTTCTTCAGGGTGTGGCCGACCAGACTGGTGTCGATGGCTGGTTTGACGAACCGGACTTTGATGACATCTCCAGATGACACGGCCCCCGACGTTACTGTACTGACCAGTTGGGCGGTTTCCGGCAGGACGGTTTGTGGCAGATTCTCCACTGGCTCTTGGGCACAACCGAGCGCGAGGACGGACAGCAGGACGAGGCGTTTGCAGAGAGTTGCTGCGGATTTATGGCGTGATTGATTTGGGAAAACCGCTTGGCACCGATTAGAGGTTAGAGGAAAGATCCATTTTTGGTGCATATCGATTCCTTCTTCGGAGATGATCGGGTGTGCGGCAAATTCCAAGACGCCCTACGGATCGTGGACGTTCCAGTGGACCGATGGAACGTCCACGATCAGGAACGGATCCCACCAGCGGCCTTCTGCGCCTGCACATCCAAAGACGTTCACGCGGATTGACCAAGCACCCTAGAAGGTCCTTTATAATTCCCAAATACATTATAAAGTCTGGAGGAAAAATGGTTCTCAGTGACCGCGTAATCAAGACGCTACTGGCAGAAGGCAAAATCGTCGTCGAGCCGTTGGGGGAGGGGTGCATTCAGCCGGCCAGCGTTGATGTGCATCTCGACAAACACATTCTCGTGTTCCGCAACTCGCGCCGCCCATTCATCGACGTGCGCGAGGACTTGAGCGACTTAACCGAGATGGAGGAGATCGGCGAGCAGCCGTTTATGCTGCATCCGGGCGAGTTCGTGCTGGGCAGCACTCTTGAGACGATAGAGCTGCCGGACGACTTGGTGGCGCGGCTTGAGGGCAAGAGTTCGCTGGGGCGCATCGGGCTGCTGATTCACTCGACCGCGGGGTATGTGGATCCCGGCTGGAAGGGACGTCTGACGTTGGAGCTGAGCAATGTGGCGAATCTGCCCATCACGCTGTATCAGGGCATGAAGATCGGGCAGCTATCGTTCCTGCAGCTATCGACGCCAGCGGACAGCCCCTACGGTTCGCCGGGACTGGGCAGCAAGTACCAGGGACAGACCGTGCCCACGGCTAGCCGCGCGTACCGGGATTTTGAGAGCGGCAAGGGGTAGCGAGCTACACGTCTTTTGGAAGCTAACGATCTATCCGAGGAGCTAAATATGGTACAAATAGCACCACTAGATCGCTCTCATCTTCCCCAGGTCTTGGCGCTCGTCAACAGTCATCTTAGCACCGTGATACCTGGGTGGAGCTTGACTGCCGATTACTTTTGGGAGCGCCTGCAGAGCGAGCCGCAGGAGTACATTACTGATCCTTGGGTTGTCGAAAGAAAGTCCATTGTTGGCATAGTCAGGGATCGCGTTTGCGCGGCGGCGCATCTCCGCCGATACGGCGACGACACGCGCTGGAAGGGAGTTGGGGAGATTGCCTGGATCTTGTTCTGGCCCGAAGAGCGCGAAGCTGGCGAGGCGGTTATGACAGAGTGCCGGCGACAGATGAACACTTGGCAGGTGGTGGACGAGCAGATCTCGGGTCCCTTGCCGGTTCCTGCGTGCGTAGGAATACCGGATGTCTGGCCGCACATAAGCGGTTTGGTGGAGCAACTTGGCTATTCAGCTAATGAGGACATTGACGAATCCGTCTATGGTGGCACGCTGAATGAGGTCTCTGCTCTTGGTGTGCCGCCAGTAAGAGGCGTAACGATCCATCGCGATGCAGGGGAATTCGGCACGCGATTTGTCGCGCGGTTAGATGGAAACGACATTGCGCACTGCGAATGTGTTTCAGATCTCACGCAAGGCGGCCAATTGCCTGCATTGGCAGGATGGGCTGAGCTCTCGGAGCTCGCAACGAGCGAAACGATGCGCAATCAGGGAGTTGGTTCGTGGGTCGTCCGGCACGCCGTTGAATGGCTACGGATGGCTAGGTGCGATCGGATCGTGCTGTCTGTTGCGCGAGATGATGAAAAAGCGGGTGCAGGAAGGTTCTACAAGCGGTTTGGCTGGATGCCGCTGGTGCGACAAAAGCACTGGCGAAGACAGGAAGAACGTTGAATTGACCGCATGCCCGATCGGCAGATCGATCTGTTCATTCGCTTCTGTTGGCAAAACAACGGCCGACTCTCAGCGCGGAAACGCGCCAGCCACTTCGACTTCCTATCGGAGGAAGAAATCACCTTCATGGAACAGGCCGTGCACTACCCCGAGAGTGGAGTGGACGTCTCAACATCAGTTGAAGTCGATGAATAATCTTCAGCAGGTCGCGTCCTTGCCTTCGCTGCCGTACACGGCGAGGCGTTCCTCTCTTGAGGTCTCGTCCTCGCTGACGCTGGAGGGGATGAAGTGGAGTTGCAGGGATCGCCGGCCTTGATCCGATCGGTTGGCAGGCGATCCGTGGTGCAGCCGACCGTGCCAGAACAGAATGCCCCCGGGCCTGAGCGGCACGGCGACGATGCGCTCCCTGGCCACGTCAGTATCGCAGATCTGCCAGTCCCGTCTGCTGAAGTGGATCACGGGCCCTTCGAGGTGGCTGCCCGGGATCACGTACATGCAGCCGTTGTCGCAATGCGCCTCTTGCAAGGCGATCCACACGCTGATGATCTCTGTGTCCATGGGCAGATCGAAGTACGCGTGGTCCTGGTGCCAGGGTTTCTCGCGGCCGATGCGGGCCGGTTTCTGCATGGCCTGGTGGCGGTAGAGCTTGGCTGGTTCGCCCATCATGCACCCGAGCACGTCCAGCAGGCGCGCGTTCCGGGCCAGTGAATCCAGGCGGGCATCGAAGCCGACCCACTGCTGCAGCTTGCGCACCAATGTCTGTCGCTTGCCATCCGAAGCGCCCGCCAGCTGATCCCTGACGCCGCGTTCGAACTGCACGCCCCTGAATCCCTGATTCTTGCCGTCGATCAGATCTTCCACCGCTTTGATGGCATCGGCCATCTGCGCGTCCGAAAAGGCACCCTCCACGGCGAGGAAGCCCTGCGCTTTGAAGCGCTCGATCTCAGCGTCGCCGACGTGCTCCAAACCGTTGACCGGTTCGGCTTCTCCGGTCGGGACGTAGAGATCGGGGTCGTACGCTTCGCTTCCGTGCTCGTCTTCTACTGCGTTCTCAGTCATGGTCGGCTCTCTTTTTTTCCTAACTCCAACTAAAGAATAGCGATCATCCGGTTTATCTCCAACTTTTGGCTACTCGGTAGATAGTCTTTGGCCTAGACCGCAAAAAAGATCTCAGCGTCGCCGAACTGGAGCGCAAGTACCCCACGGTCGAATCCATTGCGTATCCGTCGGGCACCCAGGTTTTTCTGCACTTGGCGGATTCCGACACCGACGTCGTCTGGATTCTGCCCCAAACCTTCTTGTAAAAGGAGATGATGCGATGGACGCCAGAATTTTTATATGTGCTCTAGTTACCGCAGTAGGCAGCAGTATCCTAACCGCGCCAGCCCGAGCGCAGGACGGGGACCGCATTGAGGAGATCCTTCCCGCCGGAGTCGGACTGTTTGAGTTTCAAAGCATCACGCTCCAAGAATTCATTGCTTTCATTGACGAGGGTCAAGGGGTAATTCGCGTGCATAACTTTTCCGCTGCACGCACAGCACCCGAACCGGCTCGCAGACTGCTGAAGACCACACTCAATATCAAAAACGGCAACTCCATAATCGTCGGGGGGGCCACTATCGACGAGCGTACTTACGCAGTCATCGTCAAGGCCGAGGTGATGGAATAACACGCGCTGAGGCTGCCAGAGGTGGTCGCCTTGCTTTGCGATAATAAGAGCTTGAGCCTATTTATTCGGTAGATGGAGCTGTTGTCACGCCTAGAGGCGCGGTGAATCTTGAGCTAGTTTGTGGGCCACCAAGGCGTTCATGCTAATACCGGCCCGCCCAGCCTCCATCGCCAGCCGTCGATGCAGGCGTTTATCGATCCGCACATTGAATTGACCGCTGTATTCTTTCCGGGCAGGGGCGACTGGTACCGGCTCGTTGTGAGCTCGGTAGCTTTCCTTGGCCGCTTCCCAAGCTACAGCCAACTCTGTCAACGCTGCGGCCGGTGTATCGGCAAAGGCCGAAATGCCGGGCATTTCCACCAAGTGCGCCAACCAATCGCCGTCTTCATCTTGAAAGAGATTGACCGAGAAACCGTCGAAGTTATCCGCCATCCCTTTGTTCCTCCTCATAGTATTGTAAAAATTGCTCGACTTGATAGCCTTTGGCCCGATTGCCCTTAGGCTGTATTGACAAGCGCACTCCTTGGGATGAATACCATATGCGGTGCGAGCCCCGTTGTCGGTCAAAAGTCCAGCCAGATTGTTTGAGCAAAGTTTCAAATTCGTTGAAGCGCAACCCGTTGGAATTGCGGATTGCTTTGTCGAGCAGCTTTTGCTGGCTGACCATGTATGTAACTATATATGGTTACAGAGAACAGCACAAGGGAGATATTCGACGGCCTGTGCTAGGTTGCGTCCCACCAGCATTTTGACACTGACACAAGGCGCAGTATTTTCCTTGCAAAACTACGCTATTTCTCAATCAGCCCCTAACCGGAGTCTCGCCATGACCGCGCCCATTGCCTTGGGATCCCGCCGCGAATTATTCGTCGATCACTTTCTCATTGAACACCTCAATGGGGCCGCTCTGCACCTGCACCCGCCCGTCCGCCGCGAAGTGGTCTATCAAGTCTCCCAGTCTTGGGACAACGCCTGCACGGGCTGCTACAATCTCACTCAGGACGGGAACCGCATTCTGCTATACTACCGAGGCTTCTATCCGATTGGGGCAGACTACGCCGACGGTGCCGCCAGCCAGACCACCAATTTGGCCGTCAGCACCGACGGCATTCACTTTACGCAACCTGAACTGGGCTTGGTCGAATTCAATGGCACGCGCAAAAACAACGTCCTCATTCAGGGCCACGAGAGCCACAATTTCTGCGTCTTTCTCGACGCCAATCCCGCGGCCGATCCGGAGCAGCGCTTCAAAGCCGTGGGCGGCACGGGCCAGGCGAACTTGCACGGCTTTGCCTCGCCCGACGGCCTTCATTGGACTCCGGTCAAAGAAGGTCCTTTGGACGTCACCGGGGCCTTTGACTCGGTCAACGTCGCCTTGTGGGACGCCTACATTGGGCGCTATCGCCTCTTCAGCCGCTACTTCGACAGCACCGGCGGCCGAGTGCGGGCCATCCAAAGCTGTATCTCCGAGGACTTCATCCACTGGACATCGCCGCAGCCTCACCAGTACGCCGACGACGTGCCGTTGGAGCACTTCTACACCAACGCCACTACGCCTTGTCCTGGTGCCGAGCACATCCTGCTGTCGTTCCCCATGCGCTTTTTGCCCGAGCGCCAGCTCGACATTGCGGCGATGGATTATCCTGGGTCGGGCCTGTCCGACGCGGTGTTTATGAGCAGCCGCGACGGCGTCCACTGGGACCGCCCCTTTATGGAAGCTTGGGTGCGCCCCGGCACGGATCAGCGGAATTGGTCCCACCGCAGTTGCACGCCCGCCCCCGGCTTGGTGCAGACTGCCGACGACGAATGGTCCATGTACCTTTCGGAAAATTACGGCTGGTCAACTAACCGCTTGCGCCGCGTGGTGGTGCGACCGCATGGCTTTGCCTCGGTGCGGGCCGGGTATAGAGGCGGTGAATTGCTCACCCGTCCCTTGCTGTTGGAAGGGGCCGCCTTGCGCCTCAACTACGCGACCTCGGCGGCGGGGTCACTGCGGGTGGAACTCCAGGACGAGTCGGGTCAGCCGCTGCCCGGATATGCCTTGGAGGAGATGGACCCGGTCTACGGCGATCAACTCGACGCGCCAGTGGCTTGGAAAACAGGCGGCGACTTGTCCGGCCTCAAGGGCCGTCCGGTGCGCCTGCGGGTGGTGCTACAAGACGCTGATTTGTTTGCGGTGCGGGCCGCGTGAACATTACGAGTTATTACCTCTTAGTCTTACGTTGTTGATATAATCTTTGCCGCTTTCTTCGATATTCCGGACAAGGGAGAGCGAATTGACGGATTTTTTGAACCAAATATCAAACACCACGACGACTGTTCCATCCTCATTATTGATCACGTCTGCGACCTGCCAGCGCTTGGTATTGGAATTGAGGATCAGATCCGTTGCTTTTTGCACCTCCTCGACGTTCGCTGCATGTACTTCGATCTGCGCGTCACAAGGTTTCTGGGAGGCAATCGTCGTGTCACCCGCTTCAGAGACTTGGGCCGCTTTTTCAGGATAAACAATGGTCCAGCCGGATATTACGGCCGGCCGCGCACCAAAATTGCTTTTCCACACACCCAGCGCTATGGCGACGAAAACCAACGATGCGAGGTACGCGACGGTAGTAAGCTGGGTGCCAGCCGCTAGTCCTATCCCGATGGCCATGAACATGTACACGGCATCCATCGGCTCTTCGAGTGAGGTGCGAAAGCGGACAGCAGCTACGATACCCGCCAAGCTGAAGGCGAGGGCTAGACTGCCCTTAACCAAAAAAACGACCAGCGTTATGGAGGTGGGTATCACGAGCAGGGTGTGGGCAAAGGATTGACTGTATTTTTTGCGCGGCCGCGTCCAGCGGTATACCCAAGTGACGGGGAGCGTAACGCCGAAGGCCAGCACCAAAGCAACCATGACTGGAATGGTGTGTGCTGGATCGACGAGCCGCAACACTCCTTCTTCGATATTGCCAAGCGGAAATGGAGCGGTCTCGGCCCCGAACTCCAAGGACTTTGCTACGAAGATGCGTTTGCGCTCTTGGGCGACGTAATAGAGGATCTGAGGGAAGAGGTGAAAAATCCCGCTGAGGGCTAAAAGCCATGCGGCATAGTAAATGAGCAGACGTATGATCATGTTGTTGAGCATTATGTATCCCTCCTTAATTAGCTAGAACACCAAACCAGCGCGCAGATACACTCCCGTCAAGTCATCGCCGTTTACGACTGCCACGCTCATGGTCTGCAGCCGGCGGAGAAAAGACAGCCACAATCCACCTCCCACGCCAGTGTGCCATGTATCGGCATCGTCTGGATCTTCAGCGAAAATCACTCGACCGACATCGGCAGCACCGAACAGGCCCAACTCTCCCGGTAGCAAGAGTTTGATTCTGGCTAGCACCAGCCGCAGTTCGGAACTGCCGTACAGTGCGGCGTCTCCCGCGAACCGGTTCTTCCGAAAACCACGTACATTGCCATCAGACGTGCCACTACCGGTTAAGCCGGGCCCGCCCAAGAAGGCGCTTTCGTGAAAGGGAAAGGTTCCCCACACTTTCTTGCCGCCCGCTCGCAAGGCAAGGGTTGGGTTGGTCGGAATGCGAGCTGTCACGTACGTGCGTGCTTCTCCAGCGATGCTGCCAAAGGCCGACGCCACATCCCAAACTTCCGGATAGATGACTCCGGTGACTCTAACAAAGAACCCCCGGGTAGCATATCCCGGATTGTCGCGCGTATCGTACGCGATTTCGCTCTGTGCTCCTACTTGGCCGAAGGAATCTGTGCCGTACACCGGGTGATCCAGAGAACCGATAAATTTGTCCTTGTTGGAACTCAGCGGCGTGTTTGAATACTTGATAATCGGTCCCAAGCCAATGGTTAATTTCGAGCGCAGCGATTCCATGTCTCCCGCATCTCCTGTATGCTCTTCTGCGCGAAATTCGAGGGATGGGGCGAAGGCGAAGTAATTTTGCTCTACTTGATAAAAAGAAGACGGACGCGGGATCTCCGTTGCGTTGCCGAATCCGTTGAATCGGATTACTTGAAGACCAGAGTACTTGAGATAGATTTTTGCGTCGAGATCGAGCAGCAGTTGGCGGAAGGTGCCGGTATAGGAAATTGATGGCTTGAGACGATTGACCGCTAGCCCGGCGTTGAAGGAATGACGCGAAGAGAACGGGTTTTTTCGATAGCCGAAATACTGCCGGCTACCGAAACCGCCGACGAACACGCTCAGATCTGGATTGGCTATAAGGATCGGGAACGCAATCGCCTGCATACCCCAGTCCAGTGCATACCGCGCGCGGAGAATCCGTGCGGGAGGACGCTTGTAGGGGCGCTTGTCGATTTTCGCGCCCTTGCCTTTGGCGAACTTATTTTTCCCGCGATAATCGTAAAACCGGGTCTTTGAGGCTTCGGCCTGAGATGAGTTTGTGAACGCGTCGGTACCACCTCCGCCGTCGATGCGGACGGCAATCTGTCCCTTGCCTCCTGCTATCTCCGCGCGGTCGGCTCCTCCCCGAAGATATATGCGGACTTCCCGGGTTTCTTGGGAGTGGAACGTGCGCTGGAAATAGGGCGTCTTCCTTGCTCCATCCGGACCTTCCATGAGACCGATGCGGACTAAGAGGTCGCCGCTCGGCAGGTGTTCACAGTGGGCGTACTCGTCCTGATCGGTCGCTTGGATTTCGGCCTCGCGGGTAATCAACGCATAGTATCGGCGGGTAAATTCAGGCAATGCGTCCCGCCTCGATTTGAGGGCCTTTGTAAGCGCTTCTCCAACGATTTTGTAATACGGTGGAGGGAGCTTCCGCACGGCATCCTCAATGACTAGGTCCGGTAGGTCCTTGCGGAACTCCGTTACGACCGAATCCCATGCCGTCTTATCGAGTTCGGCTAGGAACTGGCGATCCAGCTCCCAGCCCGTGGTCGATAGGCCCACCAGACTAGGATACACGTCGTCGAACTCGATTTGCATCGGAAGCCCTCTACGCGCCACAGCCATGCCAAACCCATCGAAGTCGACAAAGGCTTGGTCGCGATCCTCTGGTATGGGCAGCCAAGTATGACAATCGCCAGCGGGGAACCGCGCCCAGCGCCACTGACCGTAGTGGCGATCCCTGTCGTTGATGAGAAAATCCATCAGCCTCGCCTTTAGATAGGCGCGGGCATCGACGCGGTTGCAGGGCGTTTTTTCTAAGCGCTTCCACAGCTTATCCGTGCCGCTGATCTTGCGAGAACCAGCAAAGCCGGGCGTATCGTCCGGTCCTTCAGAAGGGTGTTCCTGTAGCATTCCGATAAGGCCGGCAAAATCTTTGCGGTACTCCTTCAGCCGGGGATCGTCTGGAATAACGACGAGTGTATGCTTGGTATGGAGGATACCGGTGGCTTCCAGCAGCGGATCGACCACGAGAGCCCCGGTGGGCAGCAGCGCACTGATCATGTCCTGTAGGATGTCATCTACGACCGTATTCTTGAGTTCGTCCCATTTCCTTTTCATAGGATCTTTATCCAAGGAGCGAACCGTATAGCGGCGGCCGTCTTTTCCCGTAAAGTGAAGAGAGATGGACTGCCCGGCTCCACCGGTGCGAAGCGGCGTCAAGCCTCCGCCTACGCGGTCGAGGTCGAGGACTGTAACCTCGATGGGAGTAGCCCAGAGATCCCGGTAATCGCTGCCGTAGAGCCAGCGTTTGAACCCGCCGGCGCGGAACCGTTCCCCTGGAATCACCACATGGGTCTTGGCTCCCGGCGGAGGGCTGGAGCGGTGGATTTTGTGCCCTGGAGGAGGGGATTCTTCCGGGGACGATACTGCTGGAACGGAAATAGCAAGTGCTAACGAGAGTACTATGAGAATCCGATTGGGAGATACCATTTTTAGAAATCTTGTAGCTTCAGACCTAATCTGGCGGTAGGCGGCTCGGTTCGTAACTCCTTAAGTTAGCATTCTAACAAGGACGTGCATAGTGAACCACTTTTTAAAACAACCCCTAATACCCATGACCAAAATTCTCTTTCTCTGCACAGGCAACTCCTGCCGCAGCCAAATGGCCGAGGGCTTTGCCCGCGCCCTAAAATCCAATCAGTTTGAAGCCTACTCAGCGGGGGTCGAGACCCACGGCCTCAATCCCAACGCCGTGCAAGTGATGGCCGAGGTCGGCATTGATATTTCGGATCAGCAATCGACGCACGTTGATCAGTTCCACCATATCGACTTCGACTGGGTGGTAACAGTCTGCGATCACGCGGCTGAACAGTGTCCTGTTTTTCCGGGGTGCGCCCGGGTAGTGCATCGGGCCTTTGACGATCCGCCGAAGCTGGCGCGGAATACGCGCAGTGAAGAAGAAGCGCTGGGGGCGTATCGGCGGGTGCGCGACGAGATTGGTGCTTATATTGAGACCTTGCCCGAGGGATTGGGCGGCTAAACGACCGTCTTCTCCAGCCAAGGACTACAGACCGAGTTCCATCTTGACTTGATATGGGTAAGAAAGAGATATTGTCGAGACAATTCGCAATCGGTGTAAGGAGATGTTGACTCATGACTTTGAAAGAAAAATTGCATCGTCTAGTTGATGAATTACCCGAGAAGGAATGCCACGCTGCGGAGCGCTATCTGGAATATCTACGGGACCAAGGAGACCTCTTGCTACATCGGCTTGCATCGGTGCCCTACGATGATGAACCCGAGACTCAGGAGGAACGACGAGCCGTTAAGGAGGCATACGAGGACCTGCAGGCTGGTCGTACACACTCCTTGGAGGATGTGAAGCGAGAACTAGATCTGTGAGTCGTCCTGTCCGCTTGACTAATCGAGCCCGGCGCGATCTGCGGCGGGTAGGTCCGGCTGTGGCCGGTCAGGTGGTGGAAGCGCTGGAGCGTTTTGCCGAGACGGGGCATGGTGATGTGAAGAAACTGCGCGGTGTAGAGAGCGAGTGGCGGCTACGGGTAAGTGAGTGGCGTGTGCGATTTACCATTGAGGAAGAGGCCTTGATTGTGTTGCGAGTGCTACCCCGAGGAAAGGTCTATCGGTAGATCATCTCATGCTGTGCGTCATATTTTGCCCTGCTCACCGAGCTAGGGGTGGCAAGGTGGTAGGGGATTTAGGCGGCGGCTCTGGGGGCATTACACGGCATGATCTTTTTCTTTCTCTACAGGGTCAGAACAGGATGCGGGCACCTATAATCGGTCTGGGGTTCTTTCGCGGATCAAGAGCCACGTTAATCGCGGGTTTGATCCGCAGCGCTCCACTCATAAACGGTGTTGGAATGGTCTCCCATTCTTCGCTCCGCACAATGGCACCGATGCCCAAGCCCGTAAGCCCTAGACACGTGCCCAACATGGCACTGCCTAAAATCGCTTCTGCAGCGGTTATTCTATCGCACCCAATGTGAGGGGTGCAGTTCCGGTCAACGGGGGGCAAAATGAGGAAGATCCCCATAAGAACGCCGGCACCAAACCCAATAGTGAATCCGCGTTTCTTGTAGGTCTGTGTCCCAAGGCTCCGCTCCAGCAGTTCTACCTCGCTGTGCACGACGGAGCGGGATTTGCCGCCCCAGAGTCTGAGGTCAAATCCACTCTGGCTCGTCGCCGAAACAGTCCCAGTCATCTTTTCGCCGTCTAAGGTTACACGGAGACGCTCTCCTACGCGCTGTCCGTAAAGGGGGGCAGAGAAGCTCATAACTATCAAGGCCATTGCACTCACGAGGACGGTGAATCGCTGCAAGGGTCTCATGTCTATCATAGGATTGCCTAATTGAGCTAGGGGAATATGCGCTGTGTCCTTATTTGACGAGGACCATCTTGCGCACGTGGGCGATCGGCCCGGCCTTCAACCGGTACAAATACACGCCGCTGGCGACCTGCTTGCCGCGATGGTCGCGGCCATCCCAGCGGGCGGCGCTGGCGCTCGTTAGGTACTGACCCGCTGGGCGATAGCCCAAGTCGATTTCTCGGACCAAGGCCCCCCGGACATCGTAGATGCTCAGACGCACGTGGGCGGGTGTGTGCAGTTGATAGGGGATATAGGTGTCTGGGTTGAAGGGGTTGGGGAAGTTGTCCAGCAGCGTTGTTTGCGTCGGTAGTGGCGGTGAAAGCTCAATCGTCGTTGGTATTGAGCGGGTGATGTACGGCGACATATCCCATAGAAGAATCGTGGCGTCCCAACTACCACTGGCAAGGATTGTACCGTCCAGCGAAAACGCCACCACACCATGTCCTTTGAGTGTGGCTTTTCGTTGGCCGCTGTCTACATCCCACAGCAGGATCCCCCCACCGCTACTGGCCAAGAGTTTGCCGTCTGGCGAAAACGCCAAGGAAGAGACCCACCTCCTATGCCCTTTGAGTATGGCTTTCCGTTGGCGGCTGTCCACATCCCACAACACAACCGTGCTGTCACTGTCACCGCCACTGGCCAAGAGTTTGCCGTCCGGCGAAAACGCCAAGGAATTGCCGGACGGCAAAAACGGCAAGAAAGAGACCCTCTCCATATGACTTGTGAGGGCAGCTTTTTGTTGACCGGTAGCCACTTCCCACAGCAGGATTGTACCGTCCGACGAACCTCTGCTGGCAAGGATTGTACCGTCCGGTGAAAACGCCATGGAAAAGACCCCTCCTGTATGCCCTTTGAGTGTGGCTTTTTGTTGTTGGCTGCCCACATCCCACAACGCGACCGTGCTGCCCTCACCGCCACTGGCCAAGAGTTTGCCGTCCGGCGAAAACGCCAAGGAATTGACCCACTCCATACGACCTGTGAGGACGGTTGGGGGTTGGTCGCTGTTCATTTCCCATAACCTGATCCTGCCGTCCATACTGCCACTGGCCAGCGTGTTCCCATCCGACGAAAGCACCACAGAGCGGACTCCATCCCGATGCCCTGTGAGGCGGGTGGCTTTCAGTTGACCCGTGTCCACATCCCACAACCGGATCGTCTTATCCCAGCTGCCACTGACGAGGGTTTTACCATCTAGCGAGAACGCCAAGGAATTGACCTGCCATGTATGACCTGTGAAGGTGCTATGCGGTTGGCGGCTGCCCACATCCCATAACACGACATTACCGTCCAAACTGCCACTAGCCAACGTGCTCCCATCTGGCGAAAACGCCACAGAACGGACTTGGGCCCAAGACGATGCGGGTGAAAGGGTGGCTTTTTGTTGTTGGCTGTCCACATCCCACAACACGACCGTGCTGTCCCCACTGCCACTGGCCAGCGTGCTTCCACCCGGCGAAAACGCCACGGAAGAAACCCGCCCTGTATGCCCTGTGAGGGTGGCTTTTTGTTGGCCGCTGTCCATATCCCACAACACGACTGTGCTGTCCCCACTGCCACTGGCTATCGTGTTCCCATCCGACGAAAACGCCACGGAAGAAACCCACCCTGTATGCCCTGTGAGGGTGGCTTTTTGTTGGCCGCTGTCCATATCCCACAACACGACCGTGCTGTCCCCACTGCCACTGGCTATCGTGCTTCCATCCGGCGAAAACGCCACGGAAGAAACCCACCCTGTATGCCCTGAGAGTAAGAGGACTTCGTTGTGGGTGGGGATATCATAGACCCATCTACCCCAAAAACTCCGCGGCTCGGTGAATTCAAAATTCCACGAATAGGTGGCTTCGTTAGGAGTGCGGACATCGTAGAGCCAGATGCCAATGGTCGTGGCTACTGCTAGTCGTGTGCCATCGGGCGAGTACGCAACGCCCCCTTGGATCGTTCCTTTTCCTAAACGGGCGAGGGCCCCTTCGGGCAAATTCCAGCGGATATAGTCTTGGGCACGGCTATTCTGTACAAACAGGAGCGCGACCAACAAGAAGCTGAGACTGAACAACCGGGGCTGTTTCATCGGAGGTTCTCTTTCTGGCTGAAGACGGATGTAAGCCGTTTAGGGTCGTCTAGGTGCCCGCCGTACATAATAACACCATACACCGCGAAGGAGTTCCTCAGAGTAGGGGCTCCGCGCCGCTAGCCCTACGGCCATTGCCTTGGCGAGCATAGCGACCCCGTGCGCGGATGTTTATTCTAATATCCATGACCAAAATCCTCTTTCTCTGCACCGGCAACTCCTGCCGCAGCCAAATGGCCGAGGGCTTTGCCAGAGCGCTAAAATCCAATCGGTTTGAAGCCTACTCAGCGGGGGTCGAGACCCACGGCCTCAATCCCAACGCCGTGCAAGTGATGGCCGAGGTCGGCATTGATATTTCGGCCCAGCAATCGACGCACGTTGACCAGTTCCGCCACATCGATTTCGACTGGGTGGTCACGGTCTGCGACCACGCGGCCGAACAGTGTCCTATTTTTCCGGGGTGCGCCCGGGTGGTGCACCGGGCCTTTGACGATCCGCCGAAGCTGGCGCGGGATGCGCGCAGTGAAGAAGAAGCGCTGGGGGCGTATCGGCGGGTGCGCGACGAGATTGGTGCTTATATCGAGACTTTGCCCGAGGGATTGGCGAGTTAGGGCACCACGGGTTGTGCGCGGTCCTGTTCCACTATGGGCCGATTGCCGTCGGCCTCGATGACAAAGCTCTGCTCCATGTGCAAAGAAGCCCGCCCCGGCGCAAAGATCATCGCCTCCAGATTGAGCACCATGTCGGCCTCCAGCGGCAAATCCGCGGCCTCGTCAACGCATTCGTCGGCGATGTGGCCACCCTTGTCCGGCACTAAGATGGGATAGTCCCGCACTTCTAGGCCGATGCCGTGGCCGTGGGGGAAAGAGGCCGCCACGCCGCGTTCGCCGAGAACGTCTCCCATGGCTTGCGGTGCGTCTGAGGCTTTGGCACCGATTTGTAAAGCGGCTTGCCCGGCCTGTATGCACTCGTACAACGCCTGGTATTTGCCGACCCATTCGCCTTCCAGCCCGCCCACCGCCAGCGTCACGCCGCTGTCCGAGCAATAGTTGCGGTACAGGCAACCGTAGTCCACGTACAGGGCGTCGCCCTCTATCAAGGCGTAGTCCGGTTCCGTGGCCAGCCCCAGGCCCCGAATGCCGTAGGCAAAGTGATCGACATCCGCGCCTAAGAGCCCGACTTCGACGCGGAAGCGCTGCTGCATATCGCGCAGGCGCACGCCGGGCTGGGCATCTGCGAAAGCGGCGGCAGCAGCTTGTTCGCCAATGCGCGCCGCTTCGGCCAATAGCGCCTGTTCGGCGGGGCTTTTGACCATGCGGATTAGACGGATCATGTTGGAGCAATCGACTAGTTCGGCTTTGGGCAAAGCTGCTCGCACTGCGGCCAACAAAGGTGCTGGGACACCCTCCGTCTCTAGTCCCAACCGCGCCTCGGTCAAGCCCGCTTGCCGCACCAGATGCACTAAGGCGTCCACTGCCGTCGCCTCCGAACGCATCGCCTGCAACTGCTGCCACAAGCGCTGCTGCGCCTCGTCCATCGGCCCCGAGGGCGCGCCCCACTCAAGAGGCGCATCGCCCCAGGGACACAGATCCACAGGCAAGTCCAAGGCATTGACTGCCAACAGCGCCGACACGGTCAGGCCGGGGCGTCCTGCGGGCCGATACAAGGCAAACGCGGGCAGCAAATCACCGCTGCCGCCGGGCTTGACCATGAATTCCTTGAACTGCCCGTCCAGCCAGCAGTGGTAACCGGTGAAATAGGTAATATTGACCGGCGAACTGGCGATGATTCCGTCTAGGTCGTAGCGCTGCATATAGGCGGCGGCTCGTGGGGCATTACACGGCATGGTTGGTTTCTCCTTCGTGAAACGGTAAAGGCATTGTCAAGATAACAATGTTAGCGCACCCCCAACGAAAAATTGTAAATTATCGCTGCACGCTACCATCCATCAAGGAGAACGCCTTATGCACCTAACCCCCGAACAGGTCGTCCACTTTGCGGCGGACGGCTATCTGCTGCTGCGCGGTGCGCTGACCGATGCCGATCTCGACCCGATCATCGCCGAGTACGAAGAGTATATCAGCCGCCGCGCCGAGGAGCTGTTGGCGGCTGGCCACATCTCGGCCTTGTATGCGGACGAACCCTTCGACCGCCGCCTCGTCTCGATCTGCCGCGAAGACGACGCGATCTACAGAGAACTCGACATCATGCACTTGCGCGGGCGGGCCTCGTTTGAATTTTTGCGCAACGACCGCCTGCTCGATATGGTCGAGAGTTTAGTCGGGCCGGAGATTACCTGCAGCCCGATTCAGCACACTCGCGCCAAACTGCCCGCGGGTGTGACGCCGAGCGGCAGCGACCCGCACGTGGCCCCTTGGCACCAAGACGCCGGCGTTACTTGGGAGGAGGCCGACCCACACTTCATCCTCACGGTGTGGCTGCCGCTGTGCGCGGCGACGCCGGAAAACGGCTGTTTGCAGATTTTGCCGCGAGCGCACCGGAACGGACTGGTACAGCACCACATCAAGCAGGGTTTGGGCACGGTGATCATCGACGAGGAAATGCCGCAGACTGAGGCGCTCACCTTGCCGATGGACAAAGGCGACGTGTTGCTGATGAACAAGCAGACGCCGCACCGCTCGACGCCCAACAATGCGGACACTGTGCGCTGGAGCATGGATTTGCGCTATCAGGAGACGGGGACGCCGACCGGTCGCCCCTTCCATCCCGACTTCGTGGCCCGCAGTCGGTCCAATCCCGCGTCTGAGTTGAGGGATTACGACGAATGGTGCCGACGGTGGGTAGAGTCGCTAGCGGCGGTGCAAGGGCAGGGGATTAAGGCGCATCGGTGGGAGGTTGTCCAGTAGCGACGATGCGGCGGAAGGTGAGGTTGAGGCGCAGGGCGCACGGGCGTCGGGTCTTGGGGACTTGGTGCTGCCAGTGGGCTTGGGTGGGGCCGCGCATGATGAGCAGTGCGCCGTGTCCGAGGAGGATTTCGACTGAGGGATGGTCGCGGCGTTTGTGCCGCAGGAGGAAGCGCCGCGTCTCACCTAAACTCAGCGAGGCGATCGTCGGATTAGCTCCCAACTCTGGCTCGTCGTCGCTGTGCCAGCCCATGCTGTCGCGGCCGTTGCGGTACTGATTGAGTAAGACGCTGTTGAAGGGACAGTTGGCGGCGGCTTCGATCCGCGTCTTGAGGTCTAGCAGCGGCGCGGTCCACGGTCGCGGTTCCAGCGCCAGCCCCGAATAGGCGTAGTGGGCCTCTGAGGATCCGTGCCATGCCGAAAGACGCGGCGTGGGATGCTGGCGGCCAAAGATGACGACGTGGTGTTGTTGCCACTCAATGCCGTCCAACAGTTGCTGCATGAATTGGTCGGCCTCGTCAGGGGCCAAAAAGTCGGGGGCGTAGCGCAGGTCGCCGTCCGGGAGGGGAATGGCCCTCATTCCACTGCGAAGCCGAGGTCGTCTAGCGCTTGGCACAGCGCGGCGCGGCTCGCATCGTCGAACGGGGTGCGAGGAGGACGGGCAGGGCCTACAGGCAGTCCGCGCATGGCCAACATCTCTTTGACGGCCGCTAGCAGGTCAAAGTGGAACAAGGTGGAGATGACCTCGTTGGCGCGTGCTTGCAGGGCCATGGCCGGCTGGATATCGCTGGCTTCAAAGTGCTGTCGCATTTCCACGAACATTTTAGGCATGATGTTGTAGGTCGAGCCAATGGCTGCGTCGCTGCCGGCGACCATGCCGCCGAGGCAGATTTCGTCGGGGCCGGAGATGAGGTTGAGGTAGTCGCCGCCTAGCTGCACGAGGCGTTGGAAGAAGTAGAAGTTGCTGTCGGTAAACTTGAGGCCGCTGAAGTTGGGCACGGCTTCCATCGCTTCGAGGAACTGTTCGGCTGTAACGTCCTTGTCGGCCGTGTGGGCGAGCCAATACACGTAGAAGGGCAGGTCGGTGGCCGCGCCAATAGCTGCGTAGTGGGCGACTGCGGCTTGGAGGTCGTTGGGCTGATCTACTGGTGCGACCGAAGCTACTGCGTCCGCGCCAGCGTCCGCGGCGTGCTGGGCCAATTCGACCGCATTGGCCGTAGATGTCGCGCCGACTTGGAAAATCAGCGGCACGGCACCGGCGACCGCGGCGATGGTCGCTTCGGTCATGGCTTTGCGCTCGGGTACGCTCATGGCACTTCCCTCACCCGTGCCGCCGCAGACGAAGAAGCCGCTAGAGCCAGCGTCGATCAGGTGCCTGATGAGCGGCTCGACGCGCGCGCGGGCCAAGGCGCTGCCGTCATCGGTGAATGGGGTGACGAGCGCGGGCCAGATCCCGCGCGCTAGTTTGTCGGCCATGGTGTTTTGGTCCTCTTGTTAAAATGGACGGCCCTAAACCACGTGGCCGCCGCGGACGGTAGCCACCGGCTCCCAACAGCCGCCGGGCCGCTCCTCGCCGTTGACGTCGCGCAGGGGCAGGGCCTCCTCGTTCCAGCGCAGTACCGCTAGGTCGGCGCAAGCCCCCGGAGCTAAGGTGCCGACTTCGCCCTTTAGGCCTAGCACCTCGGCGGGGCGAGCGGTGGCGCGGGCGAATACATCTGCTTCGGCCATGCCAGCGGCGATGAGCTTGGACATCGTGCGGGGCAGGTCGTGTTGGGGGCGGCTGTCAACGTGGCGGTTGTATTGGTCGGTCGAAACCGTATCGACGAGGAAGCCTTGGGTAATGGTGGCCTCGGCAATGGGAAAGCTGAAGGAGTTCATGCCGTGGCCCAAGTCGAAGAGGACGCCGCGCTGACGAGCTTCCCATACGTCGTCGGCAATGCGGTCGCCGTCCATCAGGTTTTCGGGCAGGGCATTGAGGGAGTAGGTCACCACGTCACCGGGGCGCAACAGGGGGAGTTGCTCGCGGCGGGGCCAGTCGGGTTTGAGACGGGTGCCCACCAGCAGTGGTTTGCCGCTCAATTCCGCGGCCTCTAGCCCAGCGGCCATAATGGGGCGCGGGTCGAGATCGTCGGCGCAGGCCCCACCGGTGACGGTGACGGCAATGCTCCAAATGTTGCGGTCGTCCGCGGCAATGGCGTCGGCGCAGGCTTGGGCATCGGCGTCGGCCAAGTCGTTGAAGCAGCGCACGGGGTGTGTCTCACCGTGTTTGCACAGATTGATGGCTAGGAGCACGCGGGTGCGCGAGGCCTCGATCACGGTGCGGCGGTAGTCGTCTATGTTCACTGCCCCGGCATCGCCTTGGGACATGACGGTGGTGACGCCGCGCGGCAAAAAGTGGATGTCCGGGTCGATGCCAAAGCGCGATTGGCCACGGGCTGGATGGGCGTGCAGATCGACTAGGCCGGGTAGCAGGAGAGCGTCGGGGAAGTCGAGCACGGTGTGGGCTGGTCCCTCGACGGCGGGGCCGGAGGCGACAATGCGGTCGCCGCGAATGGCGACTGCGCCGGGACCGTCTAGGCCGCTATCGGCGCAGAAGAGACGCGGGGCGCGCACTAATAAGTCGTAGGTTTGTTCGGTCATAGGGTTAGTACGCCACGGCGATAGTGCGGAGCGCGGTGTCATTGCCTGCATCGGCACCTAGATTGACGCTCAGGACGTACAGGCCGGGTGCTGCGCTCGTTCCGTCGATGTCGCGGCCATCCCAAGTAAAGAGGCGTTGCGAGCCTTCGGTGCTTGGGATGAGGACTGCTACTTGGCGTCCGGCTAGGTCGAAGACTTCCACCCTCGGCTCCGTGCCCTCGACTTTGAAGGCGACGAATCGCACCTCTAGCTGGTCGTTGATGCCGTCGCCGTTGGGGGTTACGGTCGCCGAGGCCAGTTGCAAGTCGCTGATGAGTTGGCTGCTGCTAGTTAGTTCGGGCAGCATGACGATGTTGGAGCGGCGCTCGGCTGCCTCGACCGACTGCCACAGGCCCGGTGCTTCGCTTGATCCGAGGTCGAGGGCAAAGACGGTGGCGTTTTGCAGCAGGCGGGTCGTGAAGCTTACTTGCAGCGAGTCGCCGGTATGCACCTGAGGCAACGCGATGAGCAGCGAGTCGGCCTGCACGTCCAAGGTGGCTGGAACGACCTGCTCCGCGCCGACCATCACCGAGACGCTCTGGAGGTCAACGGGCTCGGGGACGGTGAAGCGCATTAGGTCGAAGCTGCTGTCGAGTTCGTCGGTCTCGGGCCAAAGGGTGTAGGTAAAGCGCGTGTCTTGGTTGGGGCTGGCCTCGCGGGGGGCGACGCTGCCGCGCGCGCCTTGAACTAGGGCGTTTTCGTATTCGACGGAGACCGAATTGACGGTTGGGGCGACGGCGGGGTCGTCGGTGGCGAGGATCATCTCCAGCAGCATGAAGCGGCGGGGGCTGGCCGAGTTGAAGGACTCACCGGAAAACTGGTACACATTGCTCCAGGCGTCCCAGTCCTCGCCGACAACCAGCGTGGTGTCGATGGGACCGCGCAACACTTTGGGCGAACTCTTCCATTTTTCTTCGGTGATTTCTTCGCCGAGCTTATTGCGGAACGTAAAGACCGGTGCCAGCGCGTTGCCCGAACGCGAGCGCAGTTGCATTCTGGTGCCCGGAGGCAAGTCAGCGTCCCAGTGCAGGGACTTGATGACTTTGGGTCGCCCATCGCCTACTACCTCACCGAGGTTGATAAAGGCCGACTGCAACTCGACTTGGGCTGGATAACCCGGAGAGAACAATTGCATCTCGCCCCACTTGACGACGCCCCATCCCCTGCAAGTAACGCCGTGCCAGAACAGGTAGCGAGCCTTGCGCGGCGCGAATAGGTAGCGCATGTAAAGCAGGTTGTCGGCGTTGGGGGCCACATGGGTGAAAACCTCGTCGTAGTCAACGTTTTCGGGCACTTCGACGAGGGGGGCGGTGCCTGTGGCCGGGGTGCCGTCGGAAAAGAGGATGGTGTGGCCCGGCCCAGTGCCAGAGATGGTGAAACCGAGGGTGCCTTCGTCGGGCTGCATGGAGTAGATAAACATCTCGTCGATAAAGAACGTCGCGCCTAGGTCTGCGCGGAACCAAGTGCCGCCTTCGGACCATTCCGACAGCGCGCCGCGACAGTCGGTGACGGTGTTGTTGGTGTTGAGGTTGGCGTCGAAGAGGTTGAAGGTAGAGCCGGTGCCGTCGCCTTCGACGAAATTGCCGCGTAAGCCGGTGCCGATGGCGATGTTGTCGCCAATGCCGATTACCTCGATCTCGGCGAGGGCGGCGTTGGCGTTTTGCTCTTCGGAAATAATTTGGATGTACTGGATCAACTGGTAGTGGTTGCGTTCTGCGGGCGTTAAGTCGAGGTCGGGGTTAGTCACTAACGCGCTGTCGCGCCCGGCGTAGCGCAGCGGGATGACAATTTCTGATTCGGCGTTGGGTCGCGTGGTGCGGAAGGCTTGGCGGTAGAGGAAGAGGTCGTCCGTGGCCGAGATGCGCACGCCGGAAGTGGTGAAGACGCGGAATTGGCGGAACGGGCGCGCTCCCTCTTGGTCGGGGAATTTTAGACGAATCTCGCGGGCTAGCGCCGCACGGCCTAGGTCGATGGTGATAAACCAATCCTCGCGGGCGTCGTCTGGGCTGGGTTGCCAATAGGTCGTGGGATCGCCGTCGATGACTAGCCGAGCATCGGCCTCGTTGGAGCCTGCTTGCCAGAGGCCACCGGCAACGGCATCGCCCCTAGTACGGGTCTCGTGGACGAAGAGATGCGCATCCTCGATGAGGTTGATGTCCTTGCGGAATTTGACGAGCGAGAGCTGGCCTTGTTCGCCGACCTGGACCAAGCCGAAGGGCTGTTGCCATTGGGCCCATTCCTCGGCGCTGTCGAAGGAGAGCATTTCAGCCGCGAGTGGGGCGGCTAGCACGAGGCAGACGATGATTACACGTTGCATCGAATCCTCCTTAGTAGGCGATACCCAAAGGGCGGTATTGGGGGTCGGCAGCAAATTCCGAGCGCAGATTTAAGGCCATCAGGTAGAGTCCAGGCGGCAGCCACTGACCTGTTTCGTCGCGGCCGTCCCAGCGCAAGCTCTGCGGGCCCGCGTTCTGCAAACCGGCCTCGACGAGGGCCACGCGCCGCCCGTCGAGGCTATAGACCTCGAGGACGACGGGCACGGCTTCGGGCAAGCGGAACAGCGAATAGACTACGTGCAGTTCGTCGTTGATGCCGTCGCCATTGGGTGTAAAGACCGCAGAGGAAAAGGTTAGGTTCTGGATAAAAGCGGTTGTCTGCCCAGTGGTGCCGAGCACGCGCAGGCTGTTAGTCGAAAGGGCCTCACCGACATCGGCACCGACTACAGGTTGCGGCAGAACGTCGCGTTCGCTGTCTAGTACTTCGCTCTGGAAGGTAGTGGCGAATTCAAATATCTCCGTGCCAAAGACAATGCGGATCGGCGGATTGTTGGCGCGGGTGATGCGCTCGGGCAGGTGGATGAGTAGGCCCTCGGGTTCTTGGGTGACCTCGGCGGGCGCAGTTTCCGTGCGGCCCTCGCCTAGTTGCAGGCTTTTGAGTTCGGTTTGGTGCCCGGTGCGAATGCGCAATAGGTCGAAGCCGGGCGCATTAACCGCTTCGAAGTCGGCTTGGAGGTCATAGACGAATTCTATCGCTTTGCCGAGGGGGACTTGAGTGATCCCGCTGGCGGGCTGCGGATCGTCTAGGGGAGCCACTTCGCCGCGCACGTTGGCGGCCAACAGCGGGGCGGTTTCGAGCCACAGCGAGTCGAGGCGCACGAAGTCGTCGAAGGAATCGCTTTCCATGGTGACGCGGAACTGCAAATGGGTGCCGTTGCGCAGGTTAATTGGTTGGCCCGATTCGACAAAGGGCGCTGACCAGAAAGTCCAATTATCCGAATCGTAGCCGATGGACGCGCGGACGCCGGGTTTGGGCTGGCGTTCGATTAGGTCAGCCATGGCGTGGATGCGCACGAAGCGGGTGCGCAGTGCGTTTTCATAGTGGTCGCGCGAGACTACGCGCTCTAGCCCGGTGTCCATGTACTCGTGATAGACGGCGGGATCGTCGTCTAGGCCGGTGCGAATTTCGACCTTGATCTGCGCCGCTGCATCGGGAGTTTCTACTGGGGTCCCATCGATCATGCGGAATTTTGTCGCCTGCCAGAACAGCCGCCCGAAATTCACGGGTTCGCCGAGGTCGGTTATTTGGGTCTTGTAGATGGCCCGTTGCGGCACGCCTTGGGCGAAGAGCTGGAACTCACTGATCGAGCCGATCAGGGCGAAGGCAACCAAGGCGTTGGCCTCGGTTAGGACTAGGCGGTCTTCGTCGAGGAGCGAAAGTCGCCGTTGGTAGCGGAAAAAGCGCAGATACTGGCGGTCGAAGTCAATGCGGACTTGTGGGGTGAAATTGTTGTCAACATCGGCGATGACGGTGGAGAGTGGGTTGACATTGCCTTCGAGCACCGGGGGTTCGGGCGCGACTGAGGCGGTTACCTGAAAAGCGGGGATGAAGTCCGTTTCCAGTGGGGTCCCATCGGAGCGAAAACCCTCGCTGGGCGGGATAAAGCCGAAGGCCACCGCTGGCACTGACACGGCCAAATCCATGGTAAAGGTTTCTTTTTCGACGAGGTCGGCTTTGGGCGGATTATAGGTAGTAGGGTCGTCATCGATGAGCCAAGAGCCGTTTTCCGATGGGTCGGGTATGCCGTTGTTCCACTTCCACATCCGCGGCGTTTCGCCGTCTAGGTAGTCGAAGATGCGGTCGCTGGGGTCGCGCCAGAAGGCCCAGTTGTCGATGTGGGAAAAAACCGTCTCATCCAGCGTGAAGTACGTGGGCTGGATGGCACCGGGGGTGGTTGCGAAATCGATGAAGAGGCGGGTGGTGTCGTTTTCGCTCCAGGATAGGCCGCTGCCGCCTAGTTGCCAGTGGGAAATCTGGGCGGTAGCACTTTGCGCTAAAATTAGGGTGAACAGGACGATTGAGGCACGGCGCATAATGGCTCTCCTTCCGTCGAATCATGCGCTAATATAACGCGTCAGAAGCGATTATCCTATTTAAGCAATATCAGTACGCCACGGCGATGGTGCGCAGTGCCGTATCGTCGCCAGCGTCAGCGCCTAGGTCAATGCGGCAGAGGTAGGTGCCGGGCGGTACGAGACCGCCTTGGGTGGCGCGTCCGTTCCAAGTAAAGACGTGAGCCAAGCCGTCGATGGTCGGAGTCGCCAGTTCAGCAACCGGCCGTCCGGCGAGGTCGAAAATATGCACTTGGGGCGTGTGTTGCGCGACCTTGAAGGCGACGAAGCGGATGACCACTGCGTCATTGATGCCGTCGCCGTTGGGGGTGAGCACTGGCGAGGAAATCGAGAGGTCGTCGATGAGCTGGGTCGTGCCGGTCAGTTCGGGCAGCATGACTATATTGGCGCGGCGCGTCAGCGGCTCGACCGATTGCCACAGGTCTGGATGGCTGCTCGAACCCAAGTCGAGGCCAAAGAGCGTGGCGTTGTGTACTACGCGGGTGGTGAAGCTGACTTGGACGGAGTCGGCGGTGATCGCGCGGGGCAGGGCGATTTGTAGGGTGTCGGCGCGGATGGCTATGGAAGACGGCTCGATGTGGGTATCGCCCACGCGGACTTCGACATCTGACGCTTTAGCGGGGAGGGCAAAGCGCAGCAAGTCGAAGCCCGCGTCTGCGGCATCGGCCGCCGACAACAGGGTATAAGTGAAGCGAGTGTCCTCGTTGGGCAGGGCGACTCTGGGGGCAACTTGACCTCGTGCGCCCTGCAACAGCGCGTCCTTGTACTCAAGCGATAGCGCGTCAATTGCGGGTGCCACCTGTGGATCGTCGGTCGAGAGGATCAGCTCCAACTGCACGAAGCGGCGCGGGCTTTGCGACTTGAATGCCTCGCCGGAAAAGTTGTACGCCTCGCTCCACGCATCCCAATCCTCACTGACCACGACGGTGGTGTCGATCCTTCCCCGCAGCACTTTGGGCAGACTAAGCCATTTCTCCTCGGTGACCGGCTCGCCGATCTTGTCGTGGAAGGCATAGACTTCGCCTTGGGTGTTGCCCGAGCGCGAGCGCACTTGCAGGTGAGCGCCCGGTGGGATGTCGGCGTCCCAAGAGAGGCTGCTGATGACTTTGGGGCGGCCGTCGCCGGCGGCTGTGCCGAGATCGATAAAGTCCGAGCGCATGACCACATCGGCGGGGTGACCCGGTGAAAAGAGCATCAGCTCGGTCCAGCGCGAACCCCAGCCTCGGGGGGTATGAGCGTGCCAGAACAGGTAGCGGGCCCTGCGCGGTTGGAACAGATAGCGCAGATAGCGCATGGGTTCGGCGTCGGGCTGATCGATCAGGGTAGCGAAGTCGAAGGATTCGGGGATGGGGAGTTGAGAGCTGATGACGCGGGTGCCGTCCGAATAGAGAAAGTTAAAACCGCGCGGCGCACCGGCCACACTGCCGACCGTGCCCTCGCGCGGCCTGAGCGCATAGAGGAAAAGCTCGTCGAGCCAGAATACGGCCCCTAGATCGATGAAAAACCAAGTGCCCTGATCCTCCCAAGTGCGGACGCGGCCCTCAAAGCCCACGGGCAGAATGGAACTGGCAGTGTTCATGTCGCCGTCGAGGACATTCTCGGTGGAGCGGGCGGTAAGTCCGTCAATGATGTCGCCGCGCAGGTCATTGCCCAAACTGACGTTGTCGCCGACGGCGAGGACTTCGATTTCGGCTAGCGCGCCTTCAGGGTCGAAGTCTTCGACGGTGAAGTTGATGTACTGGATGAGGCGGTACTGGTTGAATTTTTCTAGATCGACATCGCGATTGGGGTCGAGGACTTGGGCGCTGTCTTGGATGTCGAAAGCGAGGGGAATCGAGACGGTGGTATCCCGGTTGGGTTGGGTCGTGAGATAGACCGGGCGAAAGATAAAGAGGTCGTCGAGGGCGTCGGAAGTGATGCCGGTGGCGGTGAAGACGGTGAACTGACGGAAGGGACGGGCCCCTGCTTGGTCGGGGAAGTGCAGGCGGATCTCGTTGGCTAACACAGTGCGGCCGAGGTCGATTTGCACGAACCAGTCGCCGAGGGGGTCGTCGGCAGAGGCTTGCCAGAAGGTCTTGCGGTCGCCGTCAATGATCCGTCTGGCCGCGGTCGGGTTGCTGCCGGCTTCCCAGATCCCGCCCGGCACGTTGGCACCGCGCGAGCGAGTGAGATGAGTGAATTCGGTCGCGTCGGCTACGGCGTTGATATTTTTGCGGAATTTGACTAGTTGCAACCGTCCGCGGTCGTCGAACTCGATTAGGCCGTGGGGTCGCTTCCAGGTTGACCAGCTAGCGGCGCTGTCGAAGCGGAATTCTTCGGCGGCGAGGGGGGTCGCCAAACAGAGTACCCAGAGCACCAGCGGACGCATTGGCCGTTAATAGGCAATGCCCACGGCCAATAGCTGTTTGGCCTGGACGGACTGGGTTTGCAGGGCGATGGAGAGCAGGTAGAGGCCCGGCGGCAGGAGCTGGCCGGTCTCGTCGCGGCCATCCCAGGTGATCGCACGCGGGCCGGAGTCTTGCAGGCCCTTGTCGAGGCGGGCGATACGGCGGCCGTCCAAGGCGTACACTTCTAGCGCCACGGGCACCGCACCGGGAAGGCGGAAGAGCGAATAACGCATCTGGAGCTGGTCGTGGACGCCGTCGCCATTGGGGGTCAGCACCGGTGTGGACAAAGCGAGCGATTGGATGAAATCAGGTGTTTCGTCGTTCGCGCCCAATACTCGCAGGCTGTTAGTGGAGACCGCTTCACCGGCGTCGCCGGCGAGGATCGGCTGGGGAAGCGATTCGCTGTCAGCGGCGAAGATCTCGCCGGTAAAGGTAGAGGCGAATTCAAAGACTTGGGTGGCGAAGATCACGCGGACCGGCGCGTTGTTGGCGCTGGTGACGCGCCGGGGCAATTGCAGCACCAAACCGTCGTCTTCCTCTATTGTGACTGGATCGACGGGAGCGAGTGGGACGCCCATTTCGAGGCCGCGAAAGGCGGTGGGGTTGCCGGTGTGGATCCTGAGCGCGTTGAAGCCAGGAGCGGTACTACCGTCGAATTCGGCCCGCACCTGATAGACGAATTCGGTCTGTTGGCCCAAGGCGACTTCGGTAAAGCCGCGCTTGGGCTGCGGGTCGTCGCGCCGCGCCACTTCGGCGAAGACCTCGGCGGCCAGTAGGGGCGCGGTCTCGATCCACAGCGAGTCAAGCCGCAGCCAAGCGTCGAAGTCGCGGCTCTCCAAGGAAAGATCCACCTGTAGATGCGATCCGCTCCTGATCCGGATGAGCTGGCCCGATTCGGTGAAAGGCACTGACCAGAAAGACCAGTTGGCGGAATCGTAGCCGATGGAGGCGCGAATCCCGGGTCGCGGGTCGCGGTTGAGCTGGGCGGTGAGCGTCTCGTAGGTCTCGCGCGAAACCTCCTTCTCGCGGCCGATGTTGGTGTATTCGTGGTAGGTCGCCGGGCTGTCGTCGCGGCCAACGCGGACCTTGGCCTTGAGCCAGACGGGGGCGTCGGGATCTGCGACGACCGCGCCATCGACTAAGCGCAGCGGCGTGCCCGCCCAGTGCAGACGACCGAAATTCACGACTTGGCCCAGATCGACTACTTGGCTGAGATACACAACGCGCTGCGGTATGCCTTGGCCGAAGACCTCAAATCCCCCGATTGAGCCTTTGAGCGCGATGGCTTGGTTGCCTTGGCCGCCGCAGTCGCGGCAGATGTTGAGGGCTTCCTCGTCGGCCAGCGACAATTGGCGGCGCCAGCGGAAGAAGCGAGCGTACTGGCGAGGGAATTCTATCTGCACGGAGGGTTCGAAGTTGGCACCGACATTGGCGATGGTTTTTTCAAAGAGATCGTTGCCGCCCCAGTGAACGGCCGGCTCAGAGTCCGTGCCGATCGAGACATCAAAAGCCGGGACCGTGTCGAAGGGCAGGGGTGTGCCGTCAGAGCGGAAGCCCTGCGAGGGAGTGAAGAAGCCGAAGCGCACGGCGGGGATCGGCACGGCAGTGTCGAAGGAGAAGAACGTGGCTCCGACCGATTCGGAACGAGGGGCGTTGTAGGTCGTGGAATCGCGATCGATTAGGAAAACGCCGCTTTGGGTCGGATCGCCGCCAGCGCCGTTCCAGCGGTTCCAAAAGCGGGGTTTCTGGCCATCGACGTAGCCGAGATTGTGCAGAGTGGGATCGCGCCAGAACTCCCAGTTTTCCAGCAGGTAAAGGACGTTTTGATTTGGCTGCAAGTAGAGCGGCTGGATCGCACCGTCGGCAAAATCGACGAGGACTTGGAGGGAGTCGCGCTGGTCCCACGCCATGCCACTGCCGCCAAACTGCCACTTTGCTACTTGAGCGTGGCTGGGCGCGATGGCGAAAATTAGAATCAAAGGCCAAACACTGCGCATCGGACACGGTACCTCCGCCGAGGTGAAATGCTAGCGGGAAGATAACGCAAAAAGAGCTGTGCGCCGAATTAAATAATTACCGCTGGGATAGGAGGCCTAATAGGCGACGGCGATGGTGTGCAGGACCGTATCGTCACCGGCGTCGGCACCGAGATCGACGCGCAGGACGTAGACGCCAGGCTCTACGGTTGCGCCACTGGCCTGAGTGCCATCCCAAGTGAAGAGGCGGTGCAACCCCTCGGTGACTGGAGTGAGAACGGCTACTTTGCGCCCGGCGAGGTCGAATACTTCCACTCGCGGCTCGCGGCCTTCGACTTTAAGGACGACGAACCGCACCTCCAGCCGGTCGTTGATGCCGTCGCTGTTGGGCGTGAGTGTCGATGAGGAGACGAAGAAGTCGTCGATGAGCTGACTGCTACTGGTCAGTTCGGGCAGCATGACGATATTGGCACGGCGGGCAGCCGGTTCGACCGACTGCCAAAGGCCCGGATGCGCGCTGGAGCCTAAGTCCAGCGCAAAGAGCGTGGCATTGCGCACTAAACGGGTGGTAAAGTGGACGCGGACCGAATCGTCTCGGACCGGATCGGGTAAGGCGATGAGCAGGGAGTCTCCGCGCAGGGAAGCTGCCGCCGAGACGGTTGCTGTGCCCTTTTCCACGCTCACGCTGGACAGATTGATCGGACCCGGCAGGTCGAGGCGCATTAGGTCGAAGCCGACGTCATCGGGGCCAGCACGAGGCAATAGAGTATAGGTGAAGGCTGTCTCCTCATTAGGGGGGGCACTGCGCGGCTCGACGCGCCCGCGGGCACTCTGGAGCAGCGCGTCGTCGAATTCAATCGATAGTGCGTTGACTGTGGGCGCGACTTCTGGGTGGTCGGTGGCGAGAATCAACTCCAGTTGCACGAAGCGACGCGGGCTTTGCGATTTAAAGGTTTCGCCGGAAAACTGGTACACATTGCTCCAAGCGTCCCAGTCCTCGCCGACGACTAGCGCGGTGTCAATGGCACCGCGCAACACTTTGGGCGAGCTATTCCATTTTTCTTCGGTTATTTCTTCGCCGATCTTGTTGTGGAAGGTATAGATCGGTGCCAGCGCGTTGCCCGAACGCGAGCGCAGTTGCATTCTGGTTCCCGGCGGCAGGTCGGAGTCCCAGTGCAGGCCCTTGATGACTTTAGGCCGCTCGTCGCCGGTGATCTGGCCGAGGTCGATAAAGCCGGAGCGCAGCGATACTTGGGCGGGATAGCCCGGCGAGAACAGCATGAACTCGCCCCACTTGGATTCTTGCCAATCGCGGTCGGTCAGGCCGTGCCAGAACATATAGCGCATCCTACGCGGCCTAAATTTATAGCGTATGCGATAGAGGCCATCCGCCTTGGGATTGACGTGCGTGAGCAGGTCGCTGTAGTCGAGCGGCGCAGGTACGGGCAGGGAAGTGCCCACGCTGAGCGAGCCGTCCGAGACTAGGATGTTGTGACCAGGGCCAGCCGAGCCGCGGTGATAGCCCGCAGTGCCCTCAAAAGGTTGGAGTACGTAGAGGAACAGTTCATCGACGAAGAACACAGCGCCTAGATCGACGTAGAACCAGGTACCGGCCTTTTCCCAACCTTGGTCGCCGCGCCCAGAGGTGATGAGGTTAGTGGTGTTGATATCGGCGTCAAAGAGGTTATTGGGGGCGGCGGCTACCGTGCCGTTGAGGAAGGTGCCGCGCTCGGCGGTGCCGATGCTGATATTGTCGCCCACAGTAAGCACTTCGACTTCGGCGAGCGCTGCATCTGGGCTCTGGTCTTCGACGACGATACTGATGTACTGAATCACTTGGTAGCGGTTTTCAAAGGTTCGATCAATGGCCATAGCTGGATCGACCGTCAGGACGGTATCGGCGGCCGGGTACTCGAGGGGAATGGTCAGGGAAGTGGCGCGGTTGGGTAGGGTGGTGCGATAGACTGGATCGTATTTGAAAACGTCGGCCGTGGCTTGGATGCGCGCGCCGGTGGTGCCATAGACGGTGAACTGCCGCAGCGGGCGGGCACCCTCTTGGTCGGGGAAGGTCAGGCGAATGTGGCGGGCGAGTACGGCGCGGCCCAAGTCGATATCGAGGAACCAATTTTTGAGTTCGTCAGCCGGGTCGGGCTGCCAGAAGGTCGCGGGATCGCCGTCGATGGCGTTTGTGGCTGTCGCGCTTCCGCTGCCGACCTGCCAGATTCCGCCGGCCACTTCGCCGCGTTTTTGGGTGGAATGGGTGAAGAGATGGGCGTCGCGGATGGCGTCCACTTCCTTGCGGTATTTGGTCAGGCGCAACACGCCCTCTGCATCCACCTGTACCAGCCCGGCAGGCATGGTCCAGCTTTGCCATTTTTCTGCGCTGTCGAAACTCAGCATTTCGGCCCAGCCGGGAACGGTCGGCAAAGCGAGCCAAGCTGCACAGGCGACGAGAAAGCGCATCTTAGTAGGCGATGCCTAGCGGGTGCAGCAGGCGTTCGCTGATCTCGTCGGATTGCAGCGCCACTTCGAGCAGGTAGAGGCCGGGCGGCAGGAGTTGTCCCTGCGCATCGCGTCCGTCCCAGCGAAGGTGCTGCGGTCCAGAAGCCTGCGGTGCAAACGACAGGCGTGCGACCTGCTGGCCATCCAGAGAATACGCCCGCAGTTCGACGGGTACGCTAGCGGGCAGGCGGAAGAGGGAATAAGAAACCTGCAACAGGTCGTTTACACCGTCGCCGTTGGGGGTCAAGACCGGCGTTGAAAAGCGCAGGTTCTGGATTGCGTTGACGCGACCGCCCTGTGCACTCAGCACGCGCAAGCTATTGGTCGATACGGCGGCCGTAGCATCTCCGCCCCGGATGGGTTGGGGCAAGCTCTCGGTCGCGGTGTCGATGGCCTCGCCTTCAAAAGTCGTGGCGAAGACGAAGACGTCGGCAGTGAACTCAATGCGGATGGGTGTGTTGTTGGCGGCGTGGACCCGCTCGGGCAACTCGATGAAGAACTGGTCGTCGTTGATCTCGACTCGGCGCGGCTCGACGGGCACCAGAGGATCGCCCATCGCCAGCGTCTGCAAGTGGACCCGGCTGCCGGTGCGGATGCGCAGCGCGTCGAAGCCTCGCTCTGAGGTGGCGAAGTCGGCGCGAATATCGTAGCTAAAGGTCGTTGTCTGCCCTAGGGCCACTTCGGTCAAGCCGCGTGCCTGCGGGTCGTCGAGGCGGGCGACTTCGCCGACGATCTGGCGCGCTAGGAGCGGTGCCTGTTCGACCCACAGCGAATCTAGGCGCGTAAAGGCGTCGAAATCCGCGCTGTCGAGGGTGATTTTGAACTGGATATGGGAGCCGCTGTGCAAGTTGAGCGGCTGGTTAGGGGCAGTGAAGGCGGGCGACCAGAAGGTCCAGTTGTCCTCGTCGTAGGCCACGGACGCCCGGACTCCAGGCCGATCGCTGGCGACGTACCCATAGCCTTGCGACTCCTTGAGGTCAAACTCGTAACGCTGGCGCGAGACTTCCACCTCGCGGCCCTTGTCGTCGAATTCGCGGTAGATGTTGGGGTCTTGGTCGCTGCCGGTGCGCACTTCGACGCGTAGCCCGACCGCCGCTTCGGGGGCCGGGACCAAGGTGCCGTCCGCCATCCGCATGGAGGTCGCCGACCAGAACAGCCGACCAAAGTTCACTTCCGCGCCTAGATCGATGATTTTGGATAGATATAGTACGCGCTGTGGGACCCCGTGGGCATAGAGTTCAAAGTCGCCGATGGAGCCTGGCCGCGCTTGGCCGGATAGCGAGTTTTCTTGGAGGACAAAGGTCGGATCGAGTACGGATTCGTTGCGCCGCCAACGGATGAAGCGGACGTATTGACGGGGCAGGTCGATTTGCACGGTGGGAGACAGGTTTTCGGCGACGTCGGCTATGAGCGGGCCGATGCGCGCGTAGGCGTTGTGCCCGTGCCATTCAGGATCGGGTTCGGTGGCGACGCTCACTTCAAAGGCAGGTACCGCATCGTCGGCTAGCGGAGTGCCATCCGAGCGGAACCCACGCGGTGGCGTGAAAAAGCCGAAGCGGGTGGCCGGGACGGGCACTGCCACGTCAAAGGTAAACCAATCGAAGTTCCGCAGGTCCGAAGACGGGGGGTTGTAGGTGGTGCTGTCGCCATCGACTAGGTACGTGGCATTGTGTACGGTTCGCGAGTCGCCCAAGCCCCGCTTCCAAGCGCGGGGCCGCTGGCCATCGACATAGCCGATCTCGCGGGGAAATTTCCACGGGGACCAGTTGTCGAGGTGAGAAAAGACGGTTTGGGCCGAGGTCAGGTAGATGGGCTGGATGGCCCCGGGGACCGAATCGAAGTCGATGAAGATGCGGACTGAATCGCTCGCCGACCATGCAAGGCCGCCGCTGCCGCCGAGCTGCCAGGTACTTATTTGTGCCGACAGAACACTGGGCAGCAGAAGTGGGAAGAGGGTGGCAAAGATGCGGCGCATGGGCAGGACTTTCGGGAGACAGACGATCTATAGAAGGTAAATACGCAAAATCGGTCGTCTGGACAAGCGGCCCTAGGCCTTGAATGGCACCAGCCAATCCTCCTCAATCCCCAAATCGAAACCCGGTCCGTGCGGCACAAATTCCAGATAGCTGTCTTTGGGCACCAGCGCCCCCGGCTCGGCTACTTCCTCCAGCGGGATTCCCGGATCCGAGCCGATGTAGTATTCGCCCCAGGGCGTGTTGGGCATTGCCCAAGTCAAGTGTTGACCATAGGGGTCGCGCCCGCCGCCGTGGAGGCAGACTTCAAGGCCGACGGCCTCGGCCATGTGGCAGATTTTGATACAGGCGGTCAGCCCGCCGACCCAATGAATATCGGGTTGCAGCACGTCGAGGGCGCGGTGCTCGATCATTTGCTGGTAGGGGTAGTGGGTGTAGAAGTGTTCGCCGCTGGCCAGCGTTTGCCAGGGCAGGCACTCTTTGAGTTTGATGTGGCTTTTGACGTCTTCGGGGATCAAACACTCCTCCAGCCAGCGCAACCTGTAGGGTCTGAGGCGCTCGGCTAGGCGGACGCTGTATTCGACGTCAAAGGCCATGTAGCAGTCGAGCATGAGTTCGCAATCGTCGCCGATCAACTCGCGGACTTCGGCGACCCGCCGCTCGTTTTGGTCTAGGCCCCACAGGCCGTCGGCCGGGCCGTATTGGCAGGGGAGTTTGAAGGCTCTAAAGCCCAGCTCGCGATACCAATCGACGTCGTCGCCGGTGGCGTAGGTGAAGATTCGCTCTCGGGCTGGGCCGCCGATGAGTTGGTACACGGGCTTTTGTTGCAGCTTGCCGGCCAGATCCCACAGCGCTAGGTCCACGGCGCTGATGGCAACGGTGGCAATGCCGACGGTGCCGAAGGGTTTGGAGACGCGGAACATCATATCCCACAACTTGTCGATGGCCAGGCAGTCTTCGCCTATGAGGATATGGGCGAAGGCGTCCTCGATTACAGCGGCAGTAGGCCGACCCGCGGCCGTGCCCAAGCCCCAAGTGCCATCCTCGGCCGTGACTTTGACTGCGAAGCCGGGCCATTGCTGGGCGGCGTAGAGCTGGCGACGGGGCTTGAAGCGCGGAAAGCGCGACATTGGGTTGGCCACTTCGATTTCGGTGGGCCAGGCCTTGCGGCGGGGTTGGCTCTGCTGGGCAGGAGCCGTCGAGGCGGAAAGCGTCGAGCCGGCTTGAGATCGGGTGCTGAGCGTCGGGCCGTCGGGGCGTTCGACGCGGACTAGGTCGATGGATTTGATTTTCATTGCTTTAGATGCCTTAGAGCTAAATTTCCGTGAATGTATCCATGATGTTAGTATAGAACAATCTTGAAACTCTGCGAAAGGAGGATTGATCCCATGAGCGGTCGCCGTCCCTTTAGTGAGTTGACCAAAGACTTCACGCCGGAGCGCCGTCAGCGCATTAAGGCGAAAAAGGCCGAACTGCGGGCCGCCATGCCGCTGTACGAGCTACGGCAGGCACGGGTTATGACTCAGAAGGCACTGGGCGAGACCCTGGCGGTGAACCAACCCGTCATCGCCAAGATGGAACGGCGGGCGGATATGTACGTCTCGACTCTTCGCTCCTACATCGAAGCACTAGGCGGACGGTTGAAGATCGTCGCCGAGTTTCCAGAAGGCGAAGTCGCAATAACCAACTTCTCGGACGCGGGAGACGACGAAAGCGGAGTTAGCGGGTAGTCTCCCGGTAGCTTTACTGGACGACTTCAGTCCTTTTCTTGCTTTTTCGCTTCCCTAATCATTGACTTCAAGAGTTTTCCGACACCCTCAGCTTGGTCGAACTGCTCAATAGGAATAGAACGAATTTTTCCATCCACTCGAACACTGATGTCGCTATGCGTCATCCTAAACCAGCTCTCATCAAATTGAAACTGATACTTCTCAACGTCGCTGGGGACTTCCTTGGTATGAACTATATTGGACGTCTTTCTTAGCCTACTAATACGGGTCTTCATTAAATGATTATTGGATAAGTCTTGGACTAAGGCTTGAAAAACACGAACATCAGTTATAGTGGCTTGGGCTGCCTGATGAACAATGCCATGGGATTGAGGGACAAGGGAACACCAGCGAACAGACTCATCTGCCATATTATCGGCACGTTGAACTATTTGGCGAGCTATTCCAAGATTCATACCTTCCAGTTCACCGAGCCAAGTAGCAATGAGTTTCACCCCAATATGGTACTCCTGAGCTATTTGTAACTCCATGATATGAGCGACCGCATCGCCGGGAAAGTCCTCTACAAACTTGTTGTACTCATGGGTGAGGGGCAAAATACGGGGTTCAAAATCCTGAGACAATTCCAAGACTGCATTCGGAATCTCTTCCTTCCTTAAGCCATCGAACAAGAGTTGCCTTTCTTCCCTGTAGGCCTCCATCCCGTCTTTATACAGCATGAATCTGTAAGACATGGCCTTCTTAGCCACATCTGTCCTTGGAAATTCCGTTACGACCTTATCGTACCACTCTCGGGCCATAGTAAACTGATTGATATGGGAAGTGTATATACCCCACTGTTTTGGAGGGCTCCACCAAAACTGAGCGTTAAGAAGGTAGGATTGAGCCAACGCATCACGCATCACTTCCTCCCTATCGCGTATCTCTTCCTTCGCGCTCTCAAGGACCAAGGCATCGTAATCTTCCAAAAGGTATTTAATCCCCGCTGATACAGTCCGGCCCTTTTCTGTATTGGGAAACTCATCAATAAGAAGACTCCACGTTTCAGTAGCTAGCCCTATGTCCTTATTGTTGAAGGCGATAAGCCCAAGCTGATATAAGGCGTCTGCCTTATCTTCTTCGTGGGCCTCGTCGTTGTATAGCAGGTCGATAAAGGCCCGCTTTGCGTCCACCTCAAGGCCGTGCATTTTGAGCATAAGACCACGACTAATCCGACTAACCGATGGCTCGGAATAACTAGGAATTGACCAAGCGAAAATCAGCATGGCTGCTGAGGTGAGTAGGTATTTCACAATATGCCTCCTTTGGACTACGGCTAAATCCATGTAGGATAAAATCTGATCTATCGCGTCGGAATCAAATTTGTGCAGCCGTCGAGAGGCTTGGGTGTCAAGCGTTTTTCAAGGGCGGGATGCCCTCGACTCCAGCGGCGCTGAGCTACAGTGAGAGGCCGCCCCCTAGTTTTGAGCTTCATCGTGCCTTTAGGCGCGACACGCTTCTAAACGTAGCTTTACCCATTACCTCCCCATGCTAGGGCTTCGGCTTCGGTGGCTGATAAGGTGAGGTCGGCTTCTTCGGCTGCTGGTTCTTTCCACTCAGCTAACAGATCGGCCAACTCGGCCAAGGAAGCGGTTGTCAGCAGGCGGCGGCGCAGCTCGGAGGCGCGGGGCAGGTTTTTGAAGTAGAGCGCGAGGTGCTTGCGCGTCTCGCGGACGCCGGTGCGCTCGCCTTTGTACGCGGTCATCAGGCGTAGTTGCTCCAACGCCAAGTCGATGCGCTCTGAAAGGGTTGCGCCGCTGCGGCCGGAAAAGAGCCAGGGATTGGCCAGAGCCGCCCGCCCGACCATGACCGCGGCACAGCCTGTTTCCCGCTGCATGAGGCGGGCGTCGTCGAGGGTGAGCACGTCGCCGTTGCCGATGATGGGCAGCGAGGAGGCCTCGACGGCGCGGCTGATCCAGTGCCAGTTAGCCTGGCCCTTGTATTTTTGCACGACGGTGCGGGCGTGAATGGCCACGGCTTGGGCCCCGGCGTCCTCGCAGCGGCGCACCACTTCGAGGATATTGATCTCTTCTTCGTCCCAGCCTAGGCGAGTCTTGACAATGACCGGAACCGAGACAGCTTTGACCGTGCGCTCGACGGCTTGATAGAGCCGATCGAGATCGCGCAAATAGGCCGCACCACAGCCTTTGGCGACGATCTTGGGCACGGAACATCCGAAGTTGATATCCACTATCTGCGCGCCGCGCCGCTCGAATTCCCGCGCCCCATTGGCGATCAGATCGATGTCGTTGCCGTAGATTTGCGCGGCCAACAGCGAGATGCCGGTGTCGGCGTAGATGGGCGCGTCGGAAAAGTCGAGCATCTGCATGCTCTTGCGCGAGCGGATGCCGATATCGCGGCAGTTGATAAATTCGACACCGACCAACTGTGCTCCGAGGCGTGCGCAGATAAGGCGGAAGACCCAGTTGCTCACCCCGGCCATCGGCGCTAGGGTGAGGATGGGCATATCCTCCTTGAAGGGGTCGAGCTGATGCGGGCCGAGTTGCACGAGCCTACAGTGGGTTCTCCATTTGCAGCTTGGCGGCGATGGCCTTTTCCCGCTCGGCTTCGGCGATCATGCCTTTGCGCTGGTAGAACATGGAGAGGCTGGTGTGGACGAGGAAGTCGTCGGGGTCGTGCTCGGCGGCCTTTAGCGCTGCACTGAGGGCTTGGTCGAGGTCGCCCAGCTTCTCGTGGCAATGCGCCATAGCTTGGTAGGCATCGGCAAATTGCGGGTCGAGGGCGATGGCTTGAGCCAAGTCGTCCAAGGCTCCGGCAAAGTCTTGCTGGACGAATTTGTTCATGCCGCTCTTGTAGAGGGCCATTTTGTCGGTCATGGCGTAGGCCTGCTTGGGGTGAATTGTTGATATTTTGTATATCCCAAAAGTAGCGCAAAGTAATATATTGATGCAATGGCGTCAGACTTGGGAACGAGCAAACAAAGGAGAAGCCATGTTGCACTGGGCTATGTTGGGCGCGGCCTTGCTAGCCTCTGTCGCCGAGGGGCAACCGCGCTTTGACATCGACTACGTAGAAAGTATTGAGCCGCGGACCTATGTGGCGCATCGCACGGCCGGGGCTATCGACATCGACGGCAATCTCGACGAACCGTCTTGGCAGCGAGCGGATTGGACGGAGCCTTTTGTCGATATTGAGGGCGAGCGCCAGCCCGCGCCGAGCCTGCAGACGCGGGCCAAGATGCTGTGGGACGATGAGTATCTATATATAGCCGCCGATCTGGAGGAGCCGCACGTGTGGGCTACCATCGATAGGCGCGATGCGACGATTTACCAAGAGAACGACTTCGAGGTCTTTATCGACCCGGACGGCGATACGCATCAGTACTACGAGTTCGAGATTAATGCGCTCGGCACGGAGTGGGATTTATTGATGATCAAGCCCTACCGCGACGGCGGCCCCTACGTAGGTGCTTGGGACATCGCCGGTCTACAAACGGCTGTGCAGGTGTGGGGTAGCATCAACGATCCCACTGACGAGGACCAAGGCTGGTCGGTGGAGATGGCCTTTCCGTGGGCCGTGCTGGCCGAGGCTACACACAAGAAGGTGCCGCCGATGGATGGCGATCAATGGCGGATTAATTTTTCGCGGGTGCAATGGGCTTTGGCCACCGACGTGGGCAAGTACATCAAAATAGAGGGCCATAGCCCAGACAACTGGGTCTGGTCGCCGCAAGGGCTGGTTAATATGCACTACCCGGAAAAGTGGGGGTTTGTGCAGTTTGCCACCGAGGTCGTCGGGCGGCAAAAGGTGTCCTTTCGCCCGGCCGCCGCCGAGGAGGCCAAGCAAGTTTTGCGCGGGCTCTACTACCGCCAGCAGAGCTTTCGTCGCGAGCACGGCCGTTATGCGACCAGCTTGGACTCGCTCGGCATGGAGGCTCGGGACTTGCAGCACTTCCGCTGGCCGCCGGCCATCCAAGTGACAGACCACCAGTTTGAGGCGCAATTAGAGGAAGCTGTCGATTTGGACGAGGACGGCGCGATCAACCGCTGGTTCATCCGCGCAGACTCGCGCACTTGGCGCGATTAGGGCCGTTGCCCTGCCGTTGAAATCGCCCTATACTGCCTTGCCCATATCCACAAACTATTTTGCCAAGGAGGCCCTTGTGAAGAACGGAAAACTGATGATCCTGATTGCCTGTTGTCTTTTGGCCACAACCGCGCCGCTGTTGGCGCACTGCGAAATCCCCTGCGGTATTTATGGAGACGAAGCGCGTTTTGCCGCGATTGCGGAAGATCTGACGACGATTGAGAAGGCCATGAAGCAGATCGCTGTGCTAGCGGGACAAAGCGACGCCCAAAGCGCGAATCAGTTGGCGCGGTGGGTGGCGAACAAGGAAGAGCACGCCAATAGAGTCCAGCACGTCGTCACCCAGTATTTTATGACCCAGCGGCTCAAGGAGGTGGAAGAGGGAGACGAAGGGATGGCTGCATATACCGAGAAGCTAGTGCTTTTGCACAAGATGCTCCGGGGGGCCATGAAGTGCAAGCAGACGGTGGACGTGGAGCAGGTGGAGAAGATGCGGGCCTTGTTGCACGAGTTTAAAAAGGCCTATCAAAGCTGACGTATTTCCAGGCCGCGCTTAGTGGAAGCCCCGTCTCCCCGTGTGGAGATGGGGCTTTTTTAATTTCAGCGGAGTAGGAGGAGCTTGGCGTAGCGCGGGGGGCCATGCGCCATGCGGAAGCGGACGAAGTACGGACCAGTAGCCACTGAATGGCCACGTTCGTCTCGGCCATCCCATCGCGTCTGGTGTACACCGGCTTCAAGCGACTCGTCCACCAGCGTGCGCACCAGTTGACCGGAGACATTGTAGATGGCCACATGGACAAAGGCGGCTTGGTCGAGATGGAAGCCGAGATGGGCGGTTGTGTTAAAGGGATTGGGCCACACTTGGAGCGATGTTGTAGATATCGTTCCAAGTGTTTTGGACGCTGATTCGAGTGGAGTTTCTGTGGCGCGTCCGGGTGAAAAGGGGATCCCGGTTTGAGAGGCAGTTTTGTGCGGGACAAATGCGCCGGCGTCTGGTGGTGTGCGGACGAGAGATTGGGCAGGGGGCCAATTGGATTGGAAGAGGAACGCGATCTCATGGCCGTGATCGTCGATCAGGTGGATAGACTCACCGCTGTCGGTCAGTCCATCGCCGATGGTACCGTCGTCGGTATAGACGGGGACGGTGAATCCCGACGGATCGCCGCCGCCAAAGAGGAGCACGTACGAGCGAGGGGCGATGACCGCGTCGGCTGGGAAGCGGAAGTAATCGCTCAGGGATCCCGCGTCGCCCAACCGCCAACCGGCTAGGGAGATAGGAACGGGACCGGTATTGTAGAGTTCAATGAATTCATCTTCATGCGGGTCGCGCTGGCCATCGCGATTGGCGTCTCCAGCGGCACTGGAAGGTGGGTCGGCGAGCACTTCAGTGATGAAGAGGGCGTAGTTCAAGGCGGGCCGCATTTCTGGGGCGTGTCCAGGTGAGAAGGGGTCCCCATTCGGCGAGGCAATGGTGTGCGGGACAAAAGCTCTATCGCTCGACGGGGTACGGACGAGGGATTGGTCGTCGGGCCAAGTGGAGTGGAAGAGAGATGCGGCCTCATCGCCGTAGTCGTTGATCAGGTGGATAGACTCACCGCTGTCGGTCAGTCCATCGCCGATGGTACCGTCGTCGGTATAGACGGGGACGGTGAATCCCGACGGATCGCCGCCGCCGAAGAGGACGACGTACGAGCGAGGGGCAATGACGGCCTTGGCTGGGAAGCGGAAGTAATTGCGTAGGGATCCTGAGTCGCCTAGTCGCCAATCGGCTAGGGAGATGGGTACGGAACCGGCGTTGTAGAGTTCGATAAATTCGTCTTCATATGGGTCGTATTGTCCGTCTCGATTGGCATCGCCCGCCGGCCCTTCAGGTGGATCGGCGAGTACCTCGCTGATGAAGAGGGGGTACGTCAAAATGGGCCGCGTGGTTGAGGTGTGGCCGGGTGAAAAGGGCAATTCGATCGGCGAGGCGGTTTTGTGCGGGACGAAAGGACCGCCATCGGGTGGGGTGCGGACGAGAGACTGTTTGGCAGGCCACTCGTCGTGTGAGACGACGTCGATCTCGTGGCCATTGTGGTCAATCAGGCGAATCTCCTCGCCATTCTTGGTCAGTCCGTTGCCGATTTTTCCGTCGTCGGTGTAGACGGGGACGGTGAATCCCGATGGTTTACCACCGCCGAAGAGGAGCACGTACGAGCGAGGGGCGATGACCGCGCCGGGCGGGAACTGGAAGTGGTTCTTCGGAGCCGTGCTATCGCCCAGCCGCCAGCCGGCCAAAGAGATAGGACTAGTGCCAGCGTTGTAGAGTTCGATGAACTCGTCTTCATAGGTGTCGCGCCGACCGTCTCGGTTGACATCGCCAGCCAGCCTTAAAGGCGGGTCGGCGAGCACTTCGCTGATGAAGAGGGGATAGTCCGGTTTGGGGATGATATGCGTGTGGCCGGGGGAGAAGAGGGCTTTGGTAGTCGAGGCGGTTTTGTGCGGAACTAATGCGTCGCCGTCAGACGGATTGCGGACGAGGGATTGGTCGTTGGGCCAAGCGCCGTGTGAGATGACATCGATTTCGTGGCCATTGTTGTCGATTAAGCGAATCTCCTCACCCTTGTTGATTAGTCCGTTGCCGATTTTTCCGTCGTCGGTATAGACGGGGCCGGTGAATCCCGTTGGGTTGCCGCCACCGAAGAGGACGACGTAGGAGTTGGGTGCAATGACGGCGTTGACTGGGAATTGGAAGGAGTTTTTCGGAGCCGTGCTGTCGCCTAGCCACCAACCGGCCAAGGAGATAGGATCAGTACCAGCGTTGTAGAGTTCGATGAACTCGTCTTCATACGTGTCGCGCCGACCGTCTCGATTGGCGTCGCCAGCAGGACCGGAAGGGGGGTCGGCGAGCACTTCGCTGATGAAGAGGGGGTAGTCTGGTTTGGGGATGATGTGCGTGTGGCCGGGAGAGAAGAGGGCCTTGATCGTCGAGGCGGTTTTGTGCGGGATTAACGCGTCGCCGTCGGAGGGATGGCGGACGAGGGACTGTTTGGTGGGCCAAGGGCTGTGCGAGATGACCGAGACTTCTATGCCATTGTCGTCGGTCAGGTGAATCTCCTCACCGCCGTTGGTCAGTCCGTTGCCGATGCGCCCGTCATCGGTATAGACGGGGCCGGTGAATCCCGTTGGATTACCGCCGCCGAAGAGGACGACGTACGAGCCGGGTTCAATGACGGCATCGTCTGGGAATTGGAAGTGGTTGTCCGGTGAGGTACTGTCGCCCAATCGCCAGCTAGCTAAAGAAATGGGGTCTGAACCGGCGTTGTAGAGTTCGATGAACTCGTCTTCGTACGTATCGCGCTGGCCGTCTTGGTTGGCGTCGCCAGCGTCATCCGAAGGCGGGTCGGCGAGTACTTCGCTGATGAAGAGAGGATAGGTATGTTGAGGTTCGGACGGCGTTTCGGGTTCAGGCGGGTCAGGTGTTTCCGGTTCTGGCGTTTCCGGTTCGGCATCTGTGGCGCGTCCGGGTGAAAAAGGCTCTCCAGTCGGCGAGACATCTTTGTGTGGTTCAAAGGCTTCGCCGTCGGGTGGATTGCGGACGATGGACTGGTCGCTGGGCCAACTGTTGTGTGAGATGACTGCGACCGTATCGCCGGTGTCGTCAATCAGGTGGACGTCCTCGCCCTCGTTCGACAGTCCTCTACTGCCAATTGTTCCGTCGTCGGTGTAGACGGGAACGGTGAACCCCGTTGGGTTGCCGCCGCCGAAAAGGACGACATATGAGCCGGGTTCAATAACAGCGTCGGACGGGAATTGGAAGAAGTTTACTAATGCCGAACTGTCGCCCAATCTCCAGCCGCTTATATCGACGGGTGCTGAACCGGCGTTGTAGAGTTCGATGAACTCGTCGTGAGATGAATGGCGTTCACCATCTTGATTGGCGTCGCCAGCGTCATCCGAAGGCGGATCGGCGAGTACTTCGCTGATGACGACTGTGGCTTCGGCGAGGGGTGCGAACCCAAGCAGAAGGACGAGGGGCAGAAGACGGGCCATGCCCTTGCTTTATGCAAAGAGCAGGCCAAGCCGTCGGCGATGCTATTATTTTATTTATAAACAGATAGTTATGCGGAGGAAGTGTTCTGTTGTGTTCAGCGATAATGGCCCATTGGGGACACAGCAGCGCAGACTGCGGGTAACGCCTCTTCCACTACCAGACAGTTCCTCAGATCCAGCGATAGGTGCGAGCACCGCGACTGGAGACGCGGGCGAATTTCCAAGCCGTCAGCCACTCTTGGCGGTCGTGGATCACTAGTTCGGGATGCTCTTGGCTGCGGACGAGGAGGCCGGGTAGGTGGGGTCGACCGTTGGGCTTGCGAGCGTCGTTCCAGCGTAAATCCATACTCCAGCGAATCGCGTCCGAGCGGTTGGGTTGGCTGCCGTGCGGGGTGCGGCAGTGAATGGCGATCAGGCCGCCGCGTTGGACGGGGATGGTGACCGGATCCCAGGGCGGCAGTTCTGCGGGGACGACGGTAAAGCTGCCGCCTTGGTCGGCGGGCGGGCGCACGTGTCGGCGCAGCGGCTCCTTGTGACATCGGGGATAAATCATCAGGGTGCCGTTTCCCTCGTCGGCATCGACGAGGGGGATCCAGGTGGTGACGACGAGCGTGTCGTCGGCCTCGGGCAACAACACACCTAGGTCTTGGTGCCAAGCGGTGGAGCGCGCCCATTCGTTTTGCGAGAAGTTGCCGGCGTACTCGTCGCTGGCCGGGACTTTGGCGCGGATATGCTGGCAGGGATTGGCGTAGATTTCCGGGCCGACCAAGGATTCGGTCAGATCGAGCAGCCGTGGGTTGTGCAAAAAGGCGAAGATATTGGGCCCCAGATTGGCGGGGAAGTTGATGCCGGCCGTGGCGCTGGCGTCGGCTTTGGCGAGGGGGATCAGGCGTTTGGCAAAAGGCAGCTCCGCATAGTCGCGTTCTATTTTGCCGGCGGCTAGCAGGCGTTGGGCCGCTTGATCGACGATTTCCTCCAGTTCCTCTTGGACTGGATCCAGATCATCGGAGGACAAGGCATCGGGTACGTGGACATAGCCCTCGGCGTGGAAGAATGCGAGTTGCTCCGAGCTGAGGCCTGTCATGGCGCGTTCAGAAGGTGCCGATGATCGAGGCGCGATGAACTTGGCCTAAGTCGGGAGAGGACGAGTAGGCGTAATCGACTGCGTAGCGGTCCATGATTAGGCCGGCCCCGGCGCTCAGGCCCAGTGGCTCCTCGTCTTGGCTACCGGTCTGTTGGGTGGTGTAACCGGGCCGGATATAAAGGCCTGGGGCGAGCTGGACCTCAAGGCCGAAGGCTAGGTAGGAGTCGTTGTCGTTGGGCAGGTTGAAATCGGCCACCAAGAGCACGGGCACCGGCATGTGCGCGAGGTGATGGGCCATGCCCAAGCGGATGTGTACCGGCAGCGAGTCCTTGAAGTCCTCGGTGTAGCCCGAGCGCACAAAACCGAGGTTGGCGATTGCCGCGCCGAGGGTCGTGCCTTCGACCGGGGCGCGGACGAGGAGACCCAGATCGGCGAGATAAGCGTCTGAAGAAAAATCGGCGATGTTTGAATAAACGGCTTTTAGATTGGCACCGACGGCTAGCCAGTCTGGCCCGAGCTGTTGGGCGATGGACAGATAAGCAGCGAGGTCGGTCGCCGAGAAGGTCCCTAAATCGCGCCCTTCTGCATCGGTATGCCACAAGTCTCCGTAGGATACGTAGTGGACGCTCAGGGCGTGTACGCGCGACCCATTGGGAGCAGCGATGGAGGCGAAGCCGGCTTGGGAATCGACGAAATAACTGTTGTAGGCGAGGGCAGCCGTGCGCTCGCTTAGGCCAAAGAGCCCGGCGGGATTCCAGGCCGAAGCCTCGATGTTGCCGGACACGGCCGCGTAGGCCCCGCCAAGTGCAGCAGCGCGGGTGCCGACGCCGATTTTGAGAAAGTTGAAACCCGTGGTGCCGGCATTGGGGTTGATCGCTGCGGCGGGCGTCAAGGTCGAAAGTAGGATGCAGGCCGCGAGGGCGCAGTATCTCATAGTTGGTCTCCAGATTTCAGGCGGCGGCCCGTTCGAGGGCATGAGCTGCGCCTAGCAGGCGAGCTTCTTCGAGGGGCGGGGCCAATAGTTGGACGCCAATGGGCAAGTTGCCGTGGCTTTGAGCAAAGGGCACGGATATGGCCGGAATCCCGGCGAGATTGACCGAGGCCGTGTAGATGTCGTTGAGGTACATCTGCAAGGGGTCGTCGAGCTGTTCGCCGAGGCGGAAGGCAGTGGTTGGGGCCACGGGCGAGATCAGCACGTCGCAAGAGGCAAAAGCGCGGTCAAAGTCTTCGCGGATCAGGGTGCGCACCTGCTGGGCCTTGCGGTAGTACGCGTCGTAGTAGCCGGCGCTCAGGGCATAGGCCCCGAGCATGATGCGGCGCTTTACCTCGGTGCCGAAGCCCTCGCTGCGCGTGTGCAAATACATCTCTTGCAGGTCAGTGCTGCTCTCGGCGCGATAGCCGTATTTGACGCCATCGTAGCGCGCGAGGTTGGCCGATGCTTCGGCCATGGCGATGATGTAATAGGTACTGATGCAGTATTCGGGATGGCCGGCTACGGGTAGCTCGACATCCACGAGTTCGGCCCCTGCATCCGCAAGGGCGTTGGCTGCATTTTGGGCCGCAGCGGCTACTTCCGCGTCGAGTGCGGCGGGAAAGTGCTCGCGTGCCAAGCCTACTTTCAGGCCGCGGATGTCCCCGTTGAGCGTGGCCCGATAGTCCGGTACGGGTGCGGTGCTGGAAGTCGAGTCGCGGGGATCGTGCCCGGCGATAGCTTGGAGCAGGAGAGCGGCGTCTTCGACATCTTTGGTCACGGGACCGATTTGGTCGAGTGAGGAGGCGTAGGCTATGAGTCCGTAGCGCGAGACGCGGCCGTAGGTGGGCTTGAGGCCAACGACGCCGCAGTAGCTGGCCGGTTGCCGCACCGAGCCGCCGGTGTCTGAGCCGAGGGCGAGGATGGTCTCGTCGGCGGCTACAGCCGCGGCCGAGCCACCACTGGAGCCACCCGGCACCCGTTCGGGGTCACAGGGGTTTAAGGTGGGACCGAAATAGGAGTTTTCGCAGGACGAACCCATGGCGAACTCGTCCATGTTGGTCTTGCCGATGAAGACGGCGTCGGCAGTGCGCAGCCGCTCGACGGCTGTGGCGTCGTACGGGGCGATGAAGTGTTCGAGGATTTTCGAGCCACAGGTGGTGCGCCCGCCGCGCACGCAGAGGACGTCCTTGAGGGCCAAGGGAATGCCCGCCAAAGGCCCCAAAGCCGCGCCCGCCGCCCGCTGCTGATCGATGTCGTCGGCGCGTGCTAGGGCCCCCTCTGGGTCGACGCTGATGAAGGCGTTGATCTGGCCGTCAATTGCGTCGATGCGGTCGAGTGCGGCCTCGACTAGCTGACGGGCGGTGATTTCCCCTTGTTGCAGGCGAGTGCTGAGTTCGTGGGCAGTGGCTTGGTTGAGCGCCATGAGTTAGGAGGCGGCTTGGTCCTTGTCTTTGGACTGGGGCTCGATCTGGGCTTGGTCCTTGTCTTTAGACTGGGGCTCGGTTTGGGCCGGTGGGGCCGTAGGCTGAGTAGGTTGCTTAGGGGCCTCGATTTCGTCCTGCACATCGCGCATGGCGGTGCGGAACTCGCGGATGCCCTTGCCCAAGCCCTGCGCCATCTCGGGGATGCGCTTGGCACCGAAGATGAGCAGAATGACGACGAAGATGATGAGTATTTCCCAATGGCCCATACCGAACATGGCTCTAGCTCCCGAAAGAGGTGTTCAATAGCTGTGGCGGAAGTAGTACCAGCCGACGAAGAGTCCCAACATCGTGATTAGGTTGAACTTTAGCGACAGCTCGAACGAAAAGGACAGGATGATGAGATTGAACATGTGCGGCCCGATGGAATACTCCACGTAGCGCAAAAGGGCGAGTTCGACGATGGTATCGGGGCCGACTATGGCGATGAGGATAAACCTCAGCATCTCACCGATGATATTGGCACCGATCATCGTCGTAAAGAGGATGAGGATGAGATGGCTGAGGGGTTTATCGTGCAGCATGATAACTCAGGCGTGTTGCGTGACGTCGTCGTGTACGAGCCGGACGATCCAGCGAATGGGCCCAGAGAAGACGTACACGATGGTCATAGGAAAGAAAAAGCTGCTGTCGTAGATGGTCAGCCCGACTGTGGTGACAAAGTAAAGCTGTTTGAAGCGGTCGCCGAGGGAGGTGCCGCGAAAGTTGGGAACGCTGTCGTAATCGAGCCGACTGACCATCAGGAAGGACAGCACTAAAATCAGCAGCACGGCCAACGGCGTGGCGTGGGGGATGGGCCACGCTTTGACAAAGACCGCGTATTGGGTGAGGCAGACCGCAGCCGTGGGAATGGCCAACCCCATGTAAAATTCGCCGCGCTCGCCCTCGAGGCTCAGCGTGTTGAAGCGGGCGAGGCGCACGGCACCGCACAGCAGGAACGCGAAGGCCAGCGCCAGCCCCCAGCCGGTGGGCAGATGGGCTTGGTAGATGATGGCCGCGGGCACGACGCCAAAGGTGCAGGCATCGACGATGGAGTCGAAGTGGAGCCCAAACTGGGAGTCGCGCCCCATGACCCGGGCGAGTTGGCCGTCCATTTTGTCGAATACCGCGCCCAAGAAGATGAGCCAAGCGGCTGGCACATAATTGCCGTTAAAGGCGTAGTGCAGGGCGAGGAACCCGCAGAACAGGTTGCCGATGGTAAACGCGGTGGGTATGAACTTCCTCATTTTCGCATCCTTCCTGCCCCTAGCGCCGCGTCCGCTGGGGACGCTCTGCGAGGGTCAGGTCTAGGTTGTAGTGCTCGTTGTGGCGCACCACGTCGAGCGCGGCGACTTCGCCGACGCGCAAGCCGCGCAGCACGCCAATGGCCTCATCGGTGCTGCGGATCTTCTCGTCGTTGACCGCGACGATTACGTCACCCTTTTCGAGGCCCGCTAGTTGGGCCGGACTGTCGTTAGCTACCCTGACAACTAGGACTCCATCGGTGGAATCGAGCCTTAGATACTCCGCTAGAGGCGGGGTGATGTCTTGGACGGCTAGGATACCGGTCCAAGAGCGACGCACTTGGCCGTATTGGCGAATTTCCTCCAAGAAGCTCGTGGCCGTGTCGATGGGAATGGCGAAGCCAATGCCAATAGAGCCGCTGGCGTATTCGCCGCCGGTGTAGATAAAGCTGTTGATGCCGATGACCTCGCCATCGGCGTTGACCAAGGGGCCGCCGCTATTGCCGAGATTGATGGCCGCATCGGTTTGAATCATGTCTCGGTAGTAGTAATCGCCTTGGGGTTCGGAAAAGTCGCGATCTAGGGCGCTGACGACGCCGATGCTGACGGTAGGTCCCAAATCAAAAGGGTTGCCAATGGCAATAGCCCATTCGCCGACCAGAATATCGCCCGAAGTCCCAAGGGGCGCAACCGGCATGTTGCCGTCATCTACCTTGAGGACCGCGAGGTCGAAATTGGGGTCTGAGGCCACGTAGCGGGCCTCAAAGGTGCGACTGTCGGGCTCGGGTAGAGAGATGGTGATTTTTTGTAACTGGCGCGGATCGCCGACGACGTGGCTATTGGTGAGAATATAGCCCTCGTCATCGACGACAAAGCCCGAGCCGGTGGAGACGCGGTCTTGGTCTCGGGGTACGTAGTAAAAAGGCGAGAAAAGGTTCCAAAAAGGATCGCCGCGATACCTGTATAGATGCTGGACGCGCTCGCGGTAGCGCACGTAAAGGCTAACCACCGAGGGCTGAACCCGCTCCACGGCCTGCACTACGGCCGTGCGGCGCGACTCCCCAATAGACGCGTCGGCATGGCTCAGAATCAATGCCAGCAGAGCAAGTGAGCAAATAAGGCGCAAGATTGTTCCTCGGGAAATAAATTTCGCCAACGACAAGTGATTATAAATTATATAATAATCATACACATAGTTGCAAGTATTGCACAGCTATCTCGCAGTGCCGCTAGTCGGGCAATTCGCCACGCAGACTCAGGATCGCCTCAAAGCGATCGTTTTTGGCGCCCTTATTCCTTTTCACAATGCCACATTTGGTACAGCGGTGGACGAGGATATAGTCGCCGCGTTTGCTGGTAAACCCCACCGGCTCCATCAAGCCACGACAGTGCTCGGCGCGGTCGCCTGGGTTTACATCGACGTGTTGGCTCCAGAGGCATTCAGGACAGTGATTGGTATAGCCATCGCCCTGCGCGTGAAAGCCGCAATTCCCGCAGGTGAAATTTTCAATGTGCCGCTGGAATTTTTTGTGCATTTTCGCGCTAAAGGCTATCGGGATACGCCACCCACAGCAGGCAGAGGCCACGCGCAGGGGCCGTGGCGCCAGCCGCGCTGCGGTCGCCGCTGGCGAGCAACTCGACGATGGCCTCCGGTGGCCTCGTACCGCGGCCGATTTCGACCATGGTGCCGACGAGGATCCGCACCATGTGGCGAAGGAAGCGGTTGGCCTCGATTTCAAAGACTAGCTCGGTGCCGCGTTGGGTCCAGACTGCGTCAAAGACGTGGCAGGTCAGGTGCTCGGGAATGGGATCTTGTTTGCAAAAGGCCCCGTAAGAGTGTTCGCCGCAGAGCGAGCGGGCGGCTGCGGCCATCGGTGTTAGAGATAGCGCCGGATAATAGGTCCACACCTGAGTGCGGTTGACGGCTGCCTTGCCTTGGTGAATGCGGTAGCGATAGCGCTTGCGGGTTGCGCTGTAGCGGGCGTGGAAGTCCGCGGCGACTTCGTCGGCAGTGCGCACGGCAATGTCCGGGGGCAAGAGGCCGTTGAGGCTGCGGAGTAGCTGATGCGTGGGCAGCGCGGCATCGGTCTGGAAATGAGCTATTTGTCCAAGGGCGTGGGTTCCCGCGTCTGTGCGGCCCGAGCCGATGAGACGGACCGGCTCTTTGAGCAAGGTGTGCAGGGCTTGTTCGAGCGCGTCTTGCACGGTGCGGCCGCTCTTTTGGCTCTGCCAGCCAACGAAGTCAGTGCCGTCGTATTCGAGTACCAAGCGCAGCGTCCGCATCGCCCTAACGCAGATAGTACACGAGCGCGACCAAGCCTAGGGCTACCAAGGCGGATAGACCGTCGGCACGGTCAAAGCGCAGCGGGCGATACTGGGTGCGCGCAGCCCCGCTGGCGTAGCAGCGGCTCTCCATGGCCAAGGCGAGGCGGTCAGCGCGGCCGCAGGCTGCGATGAGGAGAGGCACGAGGAGGGGCACGAGGTTTTTGATGCGGCGCAGAAAGGGGCCGCTAAAATCGGCCCCACGCGCTAGTTGGGCTTTGCGCAGACGCTCGGCTTCGTCGAGGAGTACGGGAATAAACCGAAGGGCAATGGAGATCATCAGCGCCATGTCACCGGCCGGAAAGCCGAAGCGGCGCAAGGGACTGAAGAGGCGCTCTAGGCCGCTGGTTATCTCCATCGGCGCGGTCGTGAGCGTCAAGAGCGTGGCGGCGACAATGGCCGCGGCCAGCCGCGCGGTGAAAAAGGCCCCCAAGCGCAGGCCCTCCGCGGTCAGGACGTGATCGGAAAAGGGCAACGGCAAGACGGGGCGACCGGGCGTGAGCAGCGCGTGGAGAACAAAGGTGAACAGGAAGAGCCAAGCAAAGGTTTTGAGCTGGCGCAGGATGAGGCGCAAAGGCACTCGCGCCAAGGCGGTGGCCACCAGTAGAAAAACTCCAAGCAGCAGCAGGGCGAGTGCGTTGGGCGCTGCAAAAGCCGCCAGCGTCAGCGCGAAAACGGCTCCCAACTTGGTGCGCGGATCGAGGCGGTGGATCGGCGAATCGAGCGCGATGTAGCGGCCGAGCGCGATGTCCTGCAAAAAGGCCAAGGGCTTAGGGCAAGAAGCGGTTGGTGAAGACCGCTGCGGGATCCACCACACCCTCTTTGATCAGGCCAACGGTCACCATTTGTTCCAATAGCTTTTGCCAGCGCTCCAAGGTCATGCTGCCGAGGCCGTTTTGTTGGGCGACTGGGTCGAGAATCATGGCGATGGATTCGGCGGCCCCATAGGCGAGAATGTCCATCCCCATCTCGGGGTTGAGGCTGTTGATATGGCGGTTGGTCGCCTCTGGCTCGGCGAGGTATTTCTCCCAGCCTTTGACGCTGGCGCGGACTACGGCACCGACGAGTTCTGGCTCGGCGGCGATGCGCTCTGCGGTGGTGATGAGCACGCTGGCATAGGGGTTGAAGCCGGTGTCGGCTACGAGCAGGGGCTTGGGGTCGCCGCCTTTGGTCTTGGCGACGAAAGGCTCGCTGAAGACGTAGCCCTGCTGGGCGAAATTCTCGTCTGCGAGGAATTGGGCCACATTGCCGGGATAGGGGACGATCGTGACGCCTTCAAAGGGGTATTTCCAGCGCAGATAGTGCGAGAAGGCCGGTCGTTGCGACAAGGCCAAGGTGATGTTTTTGATTTGCGAAATGGAGTCGATGCCCGAGCTCTCGTGGACGATGATGCAGTGCGGATTGATCTGGTAGGACGCCATGAGCGCGACCACGGGGATTTGTTGGGCACGCGCGTACAGGATGTCATCGGCATTGACTATGCCAAAGGCTACCGCGTCGGTAGCCACGCGCTGGACGACCGGCGAGTCCGGGCCGCCGCCGAGGATTTCGACCTCAACGCCGTGTTCCTCGTAATAACCGTGGACTACGGCTGCGTACAAGCCGCCGTGTTCGGCCTCCGGGAACCAGTTGAGCGCGAGTTGGACCTTGGGTAGGGCGTCGGCTGTGGGTGCTTCTTTTTCAGCGGCGCAGGCGACGAGCGCGAGGAAGGCCGCCAAGAACGAGTATTTGAACATCACGAGAGTTCTCCTAGTGATTGTGGTGAGAGTTGGCGCGTCGCCCTTTACTCGGGCGCGCCCGTCCAGCGTCTGAGCAAGAAATTACTCAAGCTGCTCACGGTGGTAAATAGCCCCAAGCCGAGCAACGTGCAAAACAGAATGCAGGCGAACAGGTAATCGGTCTTGGCTTGGCCGTTGGTGAGGATGATCAAGTAGCCGAGGCCAAAGTCCTCGGTGCCGTAGCCAGCGAAGAACTCGCCGACAATCGCGCCGATGACTGACAGGCCGCTGGAAATGCGGGCGCCGACGAGCATTTGGGGGACAGCGCCGGGGATGCGGAGTTTGAACAGCACCTGCCAGCGGTTGGCCTTGTTGAGTGCGAAGAAGTCGAGGATGTGGGGATCGACGCGGGTCAGGCCGTCGGTGGTATTGGCGATGACCGGGAAGAGGGCGATGATGAAGGAGACAGCTACTACGCCTTGGAGACCATAGCCGATCCACAGGATGATCAGCGGTGCTATGGCGACGATGGGCATGGTCTGCAAGAAAATCGCGTATGGATAGAGGCTGCGCTCGATGAGGCGCGACTGGGAAAACAGCAGGGCGACCAAGAAGCCAAAGGCAAAACTGAGGACAAAGCCCAAGAGGGCGCCCGAGGCCGTCAGCAAGGTAGCCGACAGCAGGCGCGGCAAGTTGTCGGCGATGGCTTGGGCCACGAGCAGGGGACCGGGCAGCAGAAAAGGTTCGATCCCGAAGAGCGAGACTGCGCCTTGCCAAGCGCATACAACCAAGGCGAAGAACAGCAGCGGGGGCAGGACATTAGTTGTTAAAGAGCGCAGTCGTTTCATGAGTCATCGGCGTGGGCGAGTTGGCGCGAAATCCCGTTGGCGATGCGGATGAATTCAGGGGCGCTGCGCAGGTACGCTGAGCGCGGATAGGGAAACGGGATGGGAATGTCGGCGAGGATGCGGCCGGGGCGCGCGCTCATCACGAGGACCCGCTGACTGAGGAACACAGCTTCGGAGACGTTGTGCGTGACGAAAAGGCCTGTCCAGCGGTCTTCCTGCCACAGGCGCAGCAGTTCCTCGTTGAGCCGCTGGCGGGTGATTTCGTCGAGCGCGCCAAAAGGCTCGTCGAGGAGCAGGATCTGCGGGCGGGTCACCAGTGCGCGGGCAATGGAGACTCGCATGCGCATGCCGCCGGATAGTTGGGCTGGGTACGCAGCGGCAAAGTCGGTTAGGCCGACCAGTTCAAGCGTTTGGGCGACGCGCTCGGCAGCGTCTTCGCGGCGCAGTTCTAAGGGGAGGGTGATGTTGTGCGCGACCGATCGCCAAGGCAGCAGGGTGGCGTCTTGGAAGACGAAGGCGAGGCCGAGCGGATCGTGGCCCTCCACGCGCAGCTCGCCGCTCGTGGGCGCGTCGAGGCCGGCCACGAGGCGGAGGAAGGTGGATTTGCCGCAGCCGGAAGGGCCGACGATGGAGACGAACTGACCGTGGCTAATTTCCAGATTGAGGTCGCGCAGGGCTTGGACCCCAGAGGGGAAGTACTTGTTGATCCCTGCGGCGACGACTAGCTGCGACTCCATTTAACCTCGGGGGTGGTAGGTCTTGTGCACCTCTTTGAGATAGCTGAGGTCGAGGTGCGTGTAGATCTGGGTGGTGGAGATGTCGGCGTGGCCCAACAGTTCCTGTACGGCGCGGAGATTGGCACCGCCTTCTAACAGATGCGTGGCAAAGGAGTGGCGCAGGGTGTGGGGGCTGATCTCCCTGCCGATTTGGGCCTTGTCGCCAGCGGTTTTGATGATCTTCCACACGCTCATCCGCGAGAGCGGCCCGCCTTGGGCGTTGAGAAAGACGTGGTCGTTTGAGTCGGGACGGGCGAGGTGGGGGCGGCCTTGGCGCAGGTAGCGTCTGAGCGTGCGTGCGTCTTTGGCCGCGATGGGTACGATGCGCTCGCGCCGGCCGCGGATGCGGATGAGGCCCCGCGCGAGCAGCAGGGCCTCCTGTTGCAGCGCGGTCAGTTCGGAGACGCGGATGCCGGTGGCATAGAGCACGGCGAGGATGGCCTTATCGCGCTGGCCCAGCGGCTCGTCGGGGTCGGCTGCGGCGAGCAGGGCGGCGATTTCCTCGACCGAGAGCACGTCGGGCAGGCGGCGCTCCAGTTTGGGCGGGTCGAGGAGTTCGGCTGGGTTGTGCGTCGTTGCGCCCTTGAGCAGTAAGTACTGGTGGAAGCGCTTTATCGAGGTGAGGTTGCGGGCCATGGTGGAAGCAGTTAGGCCGGCGTCGCGCAGCGAGTGGAGCAAGCGAGCGATGTGCTGGTGTTGAACGGCTTCTACGCTCTCGACGCCTTGGGCCGACAGGTGGTGCAGATAGCGGTTGAGGTCGCGGCGATAGGCGTCGAGGGTATTGGCCGCCAGCCCATTGTCGCGCTCCATGGCCTTGAGGAAGCGCTCGCAGGGATCGGACAGGGCCGCTGGCAGCGGGCGTTCAGGCGTGGATTTTGGACGGGCCATGATCCGGGCTATTGAGATGAGCGAGTAAGGCGTCGGCCTGCTTGCGGCTAAAGCCGGGGAGGGCGGCGATTTCCTCGGCTGGCGCGGCGGCGATGCGCTTGACCGAGCCGAAGGCAACCAGCAGGGCCTTGCGCCTTTGCGGGCCAATGCCGGGGACATGGTCCAAGGTCGAGCTGAGCGCGCTCTTGGCGCGTTGCTGGCGGTGGTTTTTGAGCGCGAAGCGGTGGGCTTCGTCGCGCAGCATCTGCAACAGGCGCAGGCTGGCCGAGGTCTTGGGCAGCAGCAGGGGATCGCGCTGGCCCGGCAGGATGACTTCCTCAAAGCGCTTGGCGAGGCCGACGACGGGTTGGTCTGTTATGTCTAGCTCGTGCAGGGCGGCGACCGCGCTGGTGAGTTGGCCCGGGCCGCCGTCGATGAGCAGCAAGTCGGGCCGCGGCTCGTTGCGTTCGGCCAGGCCGCGGAAGCGGCGATGTACTACTTGGTGGATAGCGGCGTAGTCGTCGGGCTGCGCAAGATCGCGGATTTTGAAGTAGCGGTACTGGCTGCGCTTGGCCCGGCCGTCGATAAAGCAGACCACTGAGCCGACCGGGTGTGCGCCTTGGAAGGTGGAGATGTCGATGCCTTCGATATGGCGAGGCGGAGCCGCTAGCTGCAAGTCGCGCTGGAGGGCATAGACCGATTGGGGGATGCGGTCGCGCTTGAGCTCGCGCTTGTGTTGGCGTTCGGCGAGCATTTGGGCGGCGTTTTTTGTGGCCATGTCGAGCATCTGCGCTTTGGCACCGCGCTGAGGGGTGGCCAAATCGACCTTGCCGTCGGCCTTTTGCGCTAGCCAAGCGGCGACTGCGTCGGCGTCTGCTAGCTGGGCCGGTAGGTGGATTTCGGGTGGGACAAAGTCGTTTTGCAAGTAGAATTGCCGCGCAAAGGCCGAGAGGATTTCCCCCTCTGACGACTCCATGACCCCGCCGAGGAAGTGGTGCTTCTTGCCGAGCAGGCGGCCCTCGCGGATTTCGAGGACGCTGCAACAGGCTTCGTCGTCGCTGCGGGCCATGCCGAGGACGTCGCGGTCAACTGGGTCGTCGAGGACGACCTTTTGGCGTGCACGCATGGATTCTAGTGCTTGGATCTGGTCGCGGAAGCGGGCGGCTTTCTCGTAGCGCATGTCTTCGGCGGCTTCGGTCATGCGCTTTTGCAGTTCGCGGATTACTTCGGCGTTCTGGCCGCGCAAAAAGCGCACGGCCCGCTCGACGGTTTTGCGATAGTCGTCAGCCGAGACGAGATTTTCGCACGGGCCTTCGCAGCGCTTGATGTGGTATTCAAGGCACAGCGGCACCTTGTCTGAGGGCAACTGGGCGTTGCAGGCGCGGATGGGAAAGACTTTGCGCAGCATGTCGAGGGTGGTGTGCATGGCGCGGACGTTGCTGTACGGGCCGAGGTAGCGCGAGCCGTCGCGGACTACGTCGCGGGTGGCGAAGATGCGGGGAAAAGGCTCGGCGGTGATGCGGATGTAGGGGTATTTCTTGTCGTCTTTGAGCAGGATGTTGTAGCGCGGTTTGTGCGTGCGGATTTGGGTGGCTTCGAGGATGAGGGCTTCCTGCTCGTTGCCCGTTACGATGTAGTCGATATCGGCGATGTTGCGGACTAGGGCTTTGAACTGACGCCGGCCATCGCCGCCCGACGTGCGAAAGTACGAGCGCACCCGGTCGCGCAGGCTTTTGGCCTTGCCGATGTAGATGATCTGCCCGTCGCGCCTTTTCATAATATAGACGCCGGATTCATTGGGTAGGGCGTCGAGTTTGAGGCGCAGATCTTCGGAGAGATTCTTCATTAGAAAGCGATGCGGGTTGACATATTGCAACGAGGATAAGCGCTTTGCTGGGTCGCGTCAAGACGGGCGAGAGACGCGGGCTTTACCCGATTCAGCGGACTTGGACGAATTCAAGGTGGTTAGCGGCGATTAGCCCTCTCTTCGATATCGGCACACCTTGCAATCAAGTCGTCAAAAGGTTCATCGTTATCGAAGAGCATGCCGTCGCTCAACATTCTTTCGTAGTCGTCGGTAAGCACCTCATAATCATGGCCCTGTGGTAGTAGTTGCAAGCCACCCGAGACCGCCGCTTCGTAATCTATCCAACTGCCAGAGGCGTCCTTTTCGCGGAAAAACATCGCCTTGTGCCGCGCAACGGATAAAGCGATACCTGTGCGGTCGGCTAGCGCTCTTTCAGCATAGCCGGCATCGTCTAACCGGACCAGATCGTACCAATGACGAGAAAGACGCTCCCCTCGACGGCGTTGCTGTTGACAAAAGACGTGTATGGCCGTCGCCTTTTCCCAAAACGTGCGCTCGGCCAGCATGACAAATGGACGGGCCGAGGGAAATACGATGTCCGGTATGAAGGCGGCAGCATCGCATTCGGTCAAACGCTCTTCGCGAGGCTCTCCGGTTGAGCGCGCCCCGAACTCGACCATCACTTCCGGCCTTACGAACCCATAGTCGGCAAACAACGGCGTATAGCCAACGTACAGCCGATCTCCTTCAGCGCGAAGCTGAACGGAGAGTCCCGCTTGGGCCAGATTTGCTTCAATAGCTGGCAGTGCTTGGTCTTGAACCCATGCTACCAGCCGTTTCCTGATCGCCCGTGTCCAGCGTTGCTCTTGGCTGCGGCTGACCGGAAGCGTATCCTCGCCACCATCGGCTACGAGGTCGGGCGCAAAAGCGCGGATGTCATGGGTGATGTCGATGTCTTCTGAAAACCGCTGGATCGCGTGATACGCCTTCGCCAAAGATGTGCCTCCCTTCAAGACCAGATTCCTGTCGAACGGAGTTCCGGCGATAGCGTGCAGCGTCTGTATAACCCAGATGTCTTTTTCCAGCAGATGTGCTCGACGGCCACTCAAGCCGGCGACTACTTGCAGAGCGTCGCGTCTGTCGTTGGCCGAAAGGGACTGGAATAGCACATCAGGCATTGACGATCCGTGCGCTCACGAGTTCTGCAATTCGCGCTGGCATTAGGACGCGTAACCCAACGAACTCGTCGAGGTCGGCAGGAGAGAGTTTGCCCGCAATCGCGCCGAGGTTCTCTTCAATCTCTCCTAACCAAGCGAGGGCGCGAATCGCATCGCCGGCTGGCCGGTGCGGTGCTACCAACTGCCAGCGCGGGGCATGGCGCAAATGCACTGTCAGTGCGCCGAGTTTCAACCGACGGCTGGGGCCAGAGGTCAGGTACACCGATTGCACCGGCGTCTGAGTGGTGAGGCCGAGGAAGTTCGCCGCCGCACCGCCACAGGGAACAATGGTCTCCCCCCACAGTTCCGTCAGTGCTTCAATGACCTTCTCAACTGCGGGCGGGCGCAGACCGAAGCGAGTCTCTATAGGCCGGACATAGACGCCCTGACAGACCCGCATTAATTGTCCACGACGTGCGAGGCGTGACAGTGCTTGATCGACTGCCGCTCTGCTTCCGAGATGGAGCAACGCCCTTGGGCACAATAGCGATCCCTCGGGCAGTTCGGCGGCGCGTTTGGCGATATGCTGAGATAGGCTTGGCATGATTGTATCTATTGATATAATGTCAGAATATTGTCAGAAATATAGCGTAGAAACTGACTTAAACAAGGAGAAGATTGACATATTGCAACGCGGATATGCCTTTCGCCCGGCAGCGTCAAGATGGGCGAGAGACTCGGGCTTGGCAGCTATTTGAGCAAGAGCAATCGCCGGGTTTGATAGCCGCCGGGGTAGTGCAGGCGCACGAGATAGACGCCCGCCGCTAACGCCGTGCCGCGTTGGTCGCGGGCGTCCCAGCGGACTTGGTACGAGCCGGCGGGCTGGAACTGGTTCACAAGCGTGCGCACGGGCTGGCCTAAGACGTTGTAGATTTCCAGCCGCACCGAGCCGGGGCTGGCGAGGCGGTAGGTGATCTGGGTGCTGGCGTTGAAAGGGTTGGGGAAATTGGGGTCTAGGCCGCTGGTGGTTGGTATGGCCGACGCGGTGCTGGGTGTTGAAACGAGAGTCGGATGGGAGATGTCCAAGGCGATGCCGGTGGGGGGGCCGTATCCGTCTGTCAAGAGGATGTGTTCTACATTGGAGCCATCCAAGTTGGAACGGTAAATTTGCAAAGACACTGATGAAGGGTAATTCCAATTGCTGGAGGTCGGGTCGACGAACAAGGATGTCCAATATATCTTGTTTCCAATGAGGTCCAGAGCGATGGCTCCTATCGAATGTGCCCAATCAAGGATGTCGAATTTTTCGATGTGTGAGCCATCTAAGTCGGAGCGGAAGATGGCAGGGGAGATGTCATCGCTACCCGTACCCGTCCAGTAGATTTTGGCTCTATTCTCGTCCAAGGCGATGTTCGAGAAAGCCACTGTTGAGATTGAGACGTCTTCAATGTGCGAGCCATCTAAGTCGGAGCGGAAAAGCTGGGATGTACCCCACTGATAATTATCAGACTCCGTCCAGTAAATTTTGGATTGGCCTCTATCCAAAGCGATGGTATATGGACGATCCAACCCAATGACGATGTCCTCAATCTGTGAGCCGTCCAAGTTCGCCACCTGAATTTTTCCTGTCCCCGAATCGGTCCAGTAGATTTTGCTTCCGGCTATCAGGGCAATGCCCCTCGGCTCATCCAACCCGGTTACCAGCACTTCGCGGTTTTGGCCGTTTAGATCGGCTCGATGGATCGTCCCCTTCACCGCGTCGGTCCAGTACATCTTGTCCATGTCGAGGGCAATGCCGTGTGGTCTTCTCACGATTGGATCGAACAGCATTTCGCGGTTTTGGCCGTTTAGATCGGCTCGCTGAATCGTTCCTGTCCCCCGGACACTCCAACGCTCCGGCCCCGCGTCCGTCCAATATATCTTACCCCCGTCCAAATCGAGGGCGATGCCTGCTAGGGATCCCGTGAGATGGAGTTGGTCTAAGTTGAAGAAGTGTTCGACATTTTGGCCGTCCAAGTCCGCTCGTTGAATCGTCTGCGTGCCCGGATTGGTCCAGTATATCTGGCCTCCGTCCACATCGAGGAGGATGATTTCTTCGGGGTAGCCTTCTGAGACGGTGAGGACCTCTTCGACGTTTTGGCCGTCGAGGTCGGCTCGCTGGATCGTTTCCGCGTCCGTCCAATACATTTGGCTTCCATCCATGTCGAGGGCAATATTCCTAGCAGAGCCTAGTCCGATATATTCATATTCATAGTCGGGGGGATATTCTCCGAGGTCGAGGTTGACCCAACTTTGGTCCTCAAGGTCAACTCGCTGGATCCTTCCCGCATCTGTCCAATACACTTTGTTTCTGACCAAATCCAGAGCAATGTCTCCTAGATCCTGTCCTGTCCATGCCCAAAGGAGGACTTCGATGTTGGAGCCGTCGAGGTTTGCCCGCGCAACGTTACCTTCAATATAGTCACCGTGTGAGATCCCCTCCGTCCAGTACATTTTGCCTCCAGCTACATCGAGGGCAATGTCTGTTATCCAGTTCCGTCCTGGGGGGCCATATCCTTCTATGAGGGTTTCGGTATTGGAGCCGTCTAAGTCGGAACGATGGATGTCAGCCACCGCTCCTTCCGTCCAGTACATCTTCCCCCCGGCTATATCCAGAGCGATCTTGTTCGGACGCCGTAAATCTGGAATGACGAGGGTTTCGAGATTTGAGCCATCGAGGTCAGACCGATGGATGCCCTGGTCTGGATGGGTCCAGTATATCTTGCCCCCTTCGACCGGCTGTCCCGCAGCCATATCTTGCCCGACGAAGGCCAACCACGCCATTGCGAACAGGAACACAGTGATTTTTCGAGTGGCAATCGAGTGCATCATAGGTTAAGTCTCCTTTCGCCCGGTAGCTCTTCTATTCGCTCTATAACCTTAAACAGGGAGACAACGCATGGCCGATAAAGTTCCTTTTATGCACACATCAGATAACGAAAATTATAGAAAGAGATTTGCGAATTTCTAGCAGAAAGGGATACAGGTTGGCTATTATAATGAGGGTATGCCTTTCGCCCGCATCAAGAAGGGCGATGGACGCGAGCGAAGATGCACTTGAGGTAGCGTCCGTCGGGGAAGGCTGGGTCTATTGGATGGTCGGCTGGGTGTAGGTTGTAGGCGAGGAGGCGGGTGCGGACTCGGGCACCAGCGGCGGCGCGGCGGACGATTTGGAAGAAGTCCTCTTGGGAAATTCGCGCCGAGCACGAGGCTGTCACCAGCAGCCCGCCGTCGGCGATCAGGCGGAAGGCGTTGCGGTTGAGTTTGGTATAGACGCCCATGGCCTGTTTGTACTGGCTGCGTTTGCGCATCAGCGAGGGTGGGTCGCAGACGACGATATCGTAGCGGGGGCCGCGGTCGGCCAGCTCGTCCACAAAGGGAAAGACATCGGCGATCAACAGGTCGGAATGGGAGCCTTGGGGGCAGTTGGCGGCGAGGGTGTGGCGGGCGGCGGGCACGACTTGGGGCGATATATCGACGTCGAGGGTGCGGGATGCGCCGCCTTTGAGGGCGTGGGCCGAGAAGCCGCTCGAATAGGAGAAGAGGTTGAGCACGCGCTGGCCGCGGGCGAGTTGCTGAAGGTAGAAGCGGTTGGCGCGTTGGTCGAGGAAAAAGCCGGTCTTTTGGCCGCGATAGAGATCGGCGTAGAGGCGCGTGCCGTGCTCTTCGATCTCGACGAATTCGGGCGGTGCTTCGCCGGCTAGTAGGCCGGTGGGCCGGTCGTTGAGCCCCTCGGCGCGGCGGGTGCCTACATCGCTGCGTTCGTATATACTGCGGGGGGCGAGTAGGGATTGGAGCGCGTCGAGGATGGCGGGGCGTTGTTTTTCCATGCCGGCGGTGTGGAATTGCACCACTAGGTAGCCGGCGTAGTCGTCGGCGATTAGGCCGGGCAGGCCGTCGCTTTCGCCGTGGACTAGGCGCATGGCGTTGGTGTGGGCGGCTAGGCCAGCGCTGCGGCGGAGGGCGATGGCTTGGGCGATGCGCTCTGTGAAGAAGGCCGCGTCGATGGAGTGACTGGGGTCTTGGGTGAGACTGCGCACGCGGATCAGCGAGCGCCGATTGTAGAACCCGCGACAGACGAAGCGCTCATGCGCGTCAAAGACATCGACGATATCGCCGGTGTCGGCATCCCGGGGAGGGCGTGCGACCGCACCGGAGAAGACCCAGGGGTGGCCGTTGCGCACAGTGCGCTCGCTGTTGGGACGCAGGTAGAGGGGTGGGTAGGTCATTTTTTTACGCGTTCAGGTCGATTGGAGGAGTGTTGGCACGCCCCTCTTAGTGGCGAGAATACACAGGATAGAACCACTATATTTTCTCCTGTCGAGTTTTTCGAATTGTCTATATAAAGGGAGTTGCACATTCGAGCAATATACGTTATATAGACAAGTATGCAACGGCAATTTCAAAATCAGGCTATCCGCCAAGCATCGGAGAGGCTAGTCGATATCCTCCAAAAATGGGGGAGGGAAAGTTCTGTACGGTACGATGCAAACTGCCGGGGAAGCTCGTTCCTCTTTGATTCTGTCGTCACAGCAGGACGATATTTCTTTGCATTGGAATGGAAGAGTTCTGGTGCTCTCGGGCCAGTGGCCCATGCGGTCCAGCAATTAAAGCGGGCGACTAGCGGCTTGCCCTGCTCGGTGATTCCTCTGGTGGCCGTTCCCTATATGGGAGAGGCGGGCCGAGCGCACTGCGAGCAATGCGGTGTAGGGTGGCTGGACCTATCTGGCAACACGAGCATCGTCGCTCCTGGTCTCTATGTCGAAGTGCTTGGGCACGCCAACCGCTACCGCCGCCCTGGGCGGGTCGAAAGTGCGTTCGGCCCGAAGGGATCGCGGATCGCTCGTTGGCTACTGATGCACCCTACCGAGGCACCTCGTCAACGAGACCTCGCGATTGCCACCGGCTTAGACGAGGGATACGTGAGCAGGGTCATCAGAAAGCTGGCCGAAAGCGAACTCGTGGTCCGTCGAGCAGGCGGCATTGCGATCGGCGATGCGAACAGGCTGCTCGACGCTTGGCACGAGGAGTATCGCTTTGATAGGCACAGGCTGCTAATACCTGGCCACATCGCGGCCACAGCCGGCGACAGCCTCACACGCGGAATCGCATGGACGTTGACTGAAGACACCGTACCTTACGCCGTGACGGGTTTAGCCGCCGCGTGGGCATGGACGCGGTACACGAGCTTTCGTCTCTCGACCGTGTACCTTGAAGAGGTGCCGTCAACGGGGCTGACGAGAGCGCTCGGTTTCCGCGAGGGGGCAAGGGGGGCCAACACTTGGCTCGTCGTGCCCAACGATGCCGGCGTCTTTCACGGTGCCGACGAGGTGGAGGGCATACGCTGTGTCCATCCTGTTCAAGCCTACCTCGACTTAAAGGCCCATCCCGAACGGGCGCACGAAGCGGCCGACGAGATCCGCAGCCAGTTTCTGCCACGGGGCGACGATGCTTGATAAGCCAGCGACTCTCGAAGGGTATAGCGGAGAGTACCTCAGACTTGTCCGTTCCGTTTGCCTCTACGCCGCAACAGTGCTTGGCGACTTGCTCGACGACCTTGTTGTCGTTGGTGGTCTCGCGCCTTCGCTGCTGATTGACCAGAGCGAGTTGCCGATAGGACTGGATGCACACCTCGGAACAAGGGATCTGGATTTGGGGCTTGCACTATCAATTTTGGAGGAGGAGCGATACGAGGAGTTGAGTGTCCGGTTGCGAGACGCCGGATTTGCACCGGATGTCAACGACCAAGGTAATGTGACCAATCAGCGTTGGCGGCACGACTCCGAACGTCCTATAACCATCGATTTCCTCATCCCGCCGAGCGGAGAAAGCGATCGCGGGGGTACACTGCGCCACCTTCAACAGGGCTTCGCCGCCCTGATCACACCGGGCCTCCACCTTGCCTTTGCAGACCGTCGGAAGGTTGAGGTGTCTGGCGCACTCCCTCCGGCGAAGAGGCGGTAAGGGCTATATGGGTCTGCGGACCGGGTGCTCTCCTCGTCCTCAAGGCTTTGGCATTCAGAAACCGCGGAGCGAACAAGGATGCCTACGATTTCTCCTATGTGCTTCGTGGAATAGGAGGGCAGAAATGCGTCGGAGTGCCTTCGGCCATTTTTGGAGGATCCCCACGTCAAAAAAGCGGTCGCCATCATCCGGCAGGACTTCGCGACGCACGATGGACTTGGCCCTAGAAGAGTAGCAAACTTCTTGACCAACGGTCCTGATGACGACATTCAAGCCGATGTAGTGGGAGACGTGCTCGCATTCCTCCAAGAGATCTCGTGAACAGACTGGGGGCTGCTCCCTTCGCCGGCTGATGATTCTCGCATTTTACCTATACCTAACCAAGAGAGTCTAACTATATGCAATCCGATCATACCTCGGCCGTTGCCCAGTACAGCTTTGGCGATACCCTCGCCGAGCAGGAAGCCCAACTGCGAACAAACCCGCTCCTGCAGCGCTTTAGGACCACTAGGCAGGCTCAGGCCGGTGACCCCGTGCGTCCCGTATACCATTTTTGCAACCCGGACGGCCGCTTAAACGATCCTAATGGGCTGTGTTTTTGGCAGGGTCGCTGGCACCTGTTCTACCAGGCCTTTCCCCCTGAAGACCCGCGGCCGCACTGGGCCCACGCAGTCAGCGATGACTTAATCCACTGGTGCGATTTGCCCTACGCCATCTACCCCCATCCCGAACACGGTTGCTGGTCGGGCGCGTCGCTGGTCGATGGGGATCGGGTCATAGTCCACTATTACGGCCACCAACTAGGCAATGTGAGCGCCATCAGCCGCGATCCCCTGTTGTTGAATTGGCAAAAAGTGCCCGGGGGTATCCCCGAGCCCAAGGGCGACGAGCTTAGTCAACCCTACCGGGTTTACGATCCGTGCATTTGGAAAAAGGACGGGGCCTACTACTCGCTTTCAGGGGGCACGCTGCCTATCGGTCCGCGGGGCCTGCAGCGCCGGACGAATTTTCTCTTTCGCTCGGAGGATCTCGAAACTTGGGAATACCTGCACCCTTTTGTCGAAGACGATCTGTTTAGCGCCAACGGCGACGACGGGGCCTGTCCGTATTTTTGGCCCATAGGCGACAAACACATGCTGCTGTATTACAGCCACCGCAACGGTGGTCAGTACCTGATTGGCGATTACGACCAAGCGCGAGACAAATTGATCGCCCGCGATTACGGCCGTTTCAACTTTGGTGCCTCTTGGCCTGGGGGGATACACGCACCATCGGCCACCCCCGACGGCAAGGGGGGATTGATTGCGATCTTTAATGTCAATTGGGGGATGCCGAGCTCGGGTTGGAGCGAGGAGGAACGCCAGGTCCGCCACTTTGGCTGTTGGGAAGGGCAGCAGCTTATGAGTCTGCCCCGGCACCTGAGCTTGAGCGCTAGCGGCGATGTACAGATTGAACCGACCGGGGATATCGAATCGCTGCGCGGCCGCCATACGCAGATCGCCGACTGCACCATCAAGGGCAATAGCGAAACCGTTTTCGACCAGCTCGCCGGCAATGCTATCGAGCTGAACCTCGAGGTCGAGACCAATGGTGCGCCCTTGATCGAGTTGGATGTTTTGCGCTCACCGGATCAGCAGGAATATACCCGGATCGCCTTTTACCGAGACCGTGGCGTCAAGCCCCTTGAGCCCGGTAGCGGGGCCGGTACGCCGCCCAATAGTGAGGGCACCTACAGCCTAGTCGCCCTCGATTCTTCCCATGCATCGATACAGCCGCAGGCTCGATCGCGGCCTCCAGAGATTGCCCCGGTGTTCCTGACGCCGGAGGAGAATCTCAAGATGCGGGTATTCGTCGACAAAAGCATCGTCGAAGTCTTTGTCAACAACAGGCAATGCCTCGCTGTCCGGGTGTATCCCGGCCGCCAAGACAGCGTCGGCGTGGCACTGCGGGCGGTGGGCCGGGATGTGCGCTTGGTTGCTTTGGATGCCTGGGAGATGAAGAATATCTATAGCCCAACGGATCAATGAATTGCAGGAGAACATTCTCATTCATTGCGATTAACTATCCAATCCCGAGGGCTTTGACAAAGGCTTCCCTTGCGCCCTCAATGTCTCCGGCATCTTGGCGCATGATCAAGGCCTCGCCCCCCGGATTACCGTCTGCAGGGCTTCGAGGTGGTTCTGCAGGGCCTTGGCACCCTTTTCGGTTAGGCAGTACCAAGTCACCGGCTTGCGGTTCTCGAAGCGCTTGGACACGCCGAGATACTCGGCGTCCTCCAGCTTGCGCAGGTGCGCTCCCAGATTGCCGTCCGTCTCCTTGAGAAGCTGCTTCAGGCTAGTGAAGGTCATGGAGTCCCCGCTGGCCAGCAGTGCGCAGGCTCCGAGCCGGCTGCGATGTTCCAGCAGCTTGTCCAGCTTCACCAGCCCCTTGGAGGTGACTTCAGCCGGCTGCGAGGACTTGCTCATCCTTCGCTCCCTCATCCTTTGGTTTCATCCATAGGGCGCTGACCACTAGGCCAACGGCAGTGGCCCACCCGACTATGGTCCAGGGATAGGGCTGGATGTGGTCGATCGCAACCGACCCGCAGATGAGCAGGACCCCCGGCCAGAGGGTGCGCCGGTCCAAGTGTAGCCCACCCAGAAAGAACACCACACCGGAGATGAGGGCGAAGAGCTGCCCGATGACCCGACCGTCGATACGATGGGAGAGGACGATGGAAGTCACCGCCACTCCTGCGAAGAAGATGGTGCCCCAGTGCAGAGCATGTCTCCTCCCCAGCCCCGGACTGCGGATTCCCTGTTTTCTTCCCTGCCAAACACCGAGGCCGAAGCTGAGCAGGAAACCAGCCACGGGGGCGATGGTCCAGAACAGGGCCGAGTATTCCACGGCGAAATCGTTCAGAGTGTATCCGACGGCGATGATCACCGCCCACAGGACGGTGATCCCCAGCACGCGGTACTGGCCCTCATCCCTCTGCTCCACCGCCTGGCGGATAAAGGATACGTCCTCTTCGAGCTTCTGCGTCACTTTGGGTTCCATGAGAAATCCTCCTTGTGTGGTATTCGCCCCGAGGGCAACGGGACGCTGGCTCTTTCTGGTGACAAAAGTTACCCAATCTATACAGAGTACTCTGTAAAATAGAGTTAATAGAGCACTTGTCAACTCATTTCTTTCGCAGGTAGTGTTATTCGTTTGAAATTCGGATCTTCACACAGAAAGGCCCAAGCTCTGACTATTGAACTTGGGCCTTTCTCTACTCCCAACTCGGGATCGGGGTCTGAAGCGGATCGTCGATCCAGAGAAAGCGCCCGTTGACGTCGCTCTCGATGATGTCGATTACGAGCTTGGCCGCTTTCTCCGGCGGATCCCCACCTGTTTGCTCCACCCACGCCACCCAGTCGTGGTAGCCGTGCTCGCTGAGGGTGCCCGTCTTGTCGCGGATATCCGCCCACATCGCGGTTTTGACGTCGCCGGGATGGATGACGTTCGCCGTGACGCCGGTCCCCTCCAGCTCGGCGGCAAGGTGGCGGGTGAACTGGTTGAGCGCGACCTTTGCCGTGCCATAGGCGCTGTTCAGCCGCCCGGGTGTGTGCAGCGACGCCGCAGACGAAAGGTTCACGATCCGGCCCCAGCCGACGTCCAGCATTCCGCTCAGGAACGCACGGGACACGAGATAGGGTCCCACCGCATCAATCATGAGCGTTTCGACCCATTCCTCGGGGTCGCTGTCCTGTACGAGGGCGATCGGGCCGAAGACCCCGGCGGCATTGACGAGAACGGTAGGCCGGCCGAGCTCGGCTTCGACTGCGGTTTTGAGGCGGTCAATAGCGGCCGGGTTCGAGACATCTGCGGTGAATTGCGCCGAGCGGCGCGCGACGGTTGCGACGGCGAGGCCGCGCGCCTCCAGCGCATCTGCGATTGCCCGTCCGACGCCACGGCTAGCTCCAGTGACGACTGCGACGTGTCCTTCGAGGTTCACGGTCCGGCCTCGGCGGACACCATGGGATTGTCTGAGTCATTCAGGCGCTTCCGCTCACTGCCCCAGTTGCCGGCGCTGCCGTTCCAGTAGCGGGTGTCGGCGGGGCTGTACGAGAAGAGGTAGGACCAGCGCGGCTTGTCGGTGGTGTTGTCCGGGCCGCCGTGGACGGTGTAGCCGTGGTGCACGGTGCAGTCGCCCGGCTGGTAGTGGAAGGGCGGCGAGAGCTCCAGCACGGACGTCAGATTTGGGAACTGCTTGAGCAGGTCGCCTTGGTCGTCGTTGAACACCGAACCCAGCGGTCCTTCGCGATGGGAGCGGCTGACGAACCGCATGGCCCCCATCTCGGGTGTGACTTCCGCTAGCGCTAGCCAGAACTGGAGCTCGCCGACTCGGTCGGAGCCGTGCTCGGACGAGTCCTGGTGATAGACGGACCCAGCTCCTCCGGGGGGCTTGTTGAGGAGGAGATCCACGCGGTAGCGGAGCGGAATGTCCACGCCCTTGAACCGCTTCCTGTTCACGAGGCGCGTCGCGTTTTGTGCCATGCGTTCGCTGAACATGAATGAACGAAACGGCTCGGTCTCTTGATTCCGCGCCAGACCGGCGACCGGCTTGCCGGGGCCAACCTCTTGGGCGTTGCGATCGGCGAACTCCCGTCCGACGCGCAAAAGCTGTGTGGCGAACTCCGGATCGACGAGCCGCGGCATCATAACCCAGCCGTATTCGTGGTAGAAGGCGACCTCCTCGTCTGTGACTTCCCGGATGATGGTCTCGATCTCATGCTCGGTCATTTGTTCCATTATTCGTGCTCCTATTGCGCTACTGTACGAATCGGAAAACGATAAGAAGCTTTTATAGATGCTCTGTCAAGGGGCTGTGGCTAGGGCGGAACAGGCTTGGACGAACTCTGCCGCCGTAGAGGTGTAGCCCACCACGTGCTCGAAGTTCCGCAGCATGATCTTGCGCAACCACCCCCCTTCCGGTAGGCTGTCGTCCACTGTATCCGGATACTCGGCCGAATGGGTGCAGTCCCGCAACATCACCACCCGGTAGTTGTGTTCGACCGCGCCGGCACAGGTGAAGTAGAGGCAGGACCGCTGCGAAAATCCCACGGCGATCAGGGTCTTGATGCCGTGGCAGCGCAAGTGATAGTCGGTGTGGGTCTCGTGAAACCCCGACCACTCCCGCTTGGGAAAGTCCGGCTCGTGGGCGAGGGGCTGAATCGACGGCGAGTAGTTCGGCTGCAGCGGTCTGCGCTCCGGTGCCGGGCGGTCGGCGGCATCTTCGCTGCCCCAGCGGGTGCCGTGGATCTCGCGCTTGATACTGCCCGGTTCGTCGCACAGGGAGAAATCGTTGTGGATGAAGAATACGTGTATGCCGACGGCGCGGGCGGCCTTCAGCGCGGGCGCAATCCCCTCCTCGACGCAGGGATTCCCCGCGCCGCAGTCCGAATCCACGATCATGAAGGCGGTGGTCGCCAACGGCAGGTCGAGGTCGCCGAAACGATTTCCGTCGGGATTGTCGGGGCCGTAGCCGGAATACCATCGTACGGGAAGTTGTATCGTCGCCATGTTTGATCTCCTTGTCAGGGATAGCTCAACGGAATCTACGCAGCCGACGATCAGATCTGGTCGAGTGCGTCCTTGAGGCTTTTTTCGACGAGGTCGAAGAGCTCGTCAACCTGGGGCTTGTCGATGATGAGGGCGGGCACGACGGCGAACCAGCTCGGATCAACCCGCAGGATGACTCCGTTCTGCAGAGCTGTCTTCTTGAGCGCCCGGCCCAGTTCCGGGAACGGCTTGAGGCTCGACGTATCCTTTACCAGTTCAACCCCCCTCAGCAACCCCTTGCCCCGCACCTCCCGCACGACGCCGAGCGATTTCAGGCCTTCGAGCTTGGCGGCGAGATAGTCGCCCATCTCGCGGGCATGGGTATCGAGGCCGCGCTCCACGATCTCATCTACCACGGCGATGCCGACCGCGCAGGCCAGTGGATGGCCAGCGTAGGTGTGCCCGTGGGCGAAGTTCTCGCCGGGCTCGTAGAAGTGCTCCCCCATCCCCTCGCGCGCCATCAGCGCTCCGAGGGGAATGGCGCCACTCGACAGCCCTTTGCTGCCGCAGATGATGTCGGGCGTCACCCCGAAGGTGTGGGCGGCAAACATCGCTCCTGTGCGACCGAAGCCGGTGATGATCTCGTCGTAGATGAGCACGACATTGTGGCGGTCGCAGGTGTCGCGGATGATCTGGAAGTACTCATCCGTGGGCGTGATGACACCCCCCGTGTTCGACACCGGTTCAAGGATGATGCCAGCCACCGTCGCTGGATCTTCACTGATGATGACATCCTCGAACTGCTGCGCCGCGAACCGGTTGGCCTCGTCCCAGTCGCCGAAGCGATCGCGGTAGTGCGTTGGGGGGAATACTTTGAGGAAACCCGGCGGGGCTGGCTCGAATGGGGTTTTGCGCTCTCCCGTACCGCTGGCCGCCATAGCTCCCATAGTGGCGCCGTGGTAGGCTTGGTAGCGGCTGATGAATTTGTACTTGTTCGGATGGCCCGACTGCTTGAAATACTGGCGCGTGAACTTGATCGCCGCCTCCATCGACTCCGAGCCGCCGCTGAACGCTTTCACGTAGTTGAGGTCGTCGGGCGTGACGCTGCCGAGCCTCTCGACGAAGTCGAGCGTCACGTCGGCCGTGCCGTGCATGGGCGGCGCGAATGCGAGCTTGTCCCATTGGGCCCGCATGGCCTCTGCGATGCGCGGATGACGGTGGCCGAGCAGGGTTGAGTAGATACCGCTGATGCCGTCGAAGTAGCGTTTCCCATCCGTGTCCCAGTAGTAGAGCCCTTCCGCCCGCGACACGATGAGTGGATTGTTCATGAACTCGGCCGTCGACTGGTAGTCGAGGAAGGTTCTTCTGAGCAGCTTCTCCTGTCGCGCGTCCACGTTTATCGCTCCCTATCCGCCGCAATAGCGCGTACGGATCGGAATGATTAAGAAGCCTTTACGGACGCGTTGTCAAGGGGCCGTATTGACAACGTATCGGTAAGGGCACTTTATCGTTCCTAATCCGCACCACGTGGATGGAGGCGCGAGGTTGAGATACTAAAGGAGGAACCATGAACCAGAAGAGTGATCCAGAATCGACGGCGGAGACCGTCCCGATCCAGGGTTTCGAGAGGGCAGTTACCGACTACGAGGCGTCGAAGAACTGGGAACCCGTGTCCGACCGCGTGATTCGCGTAGGTATCGCCGGGTATGGCGTGTGCAACTTCGGCGCGGCCTTCCATTTCCAAGATCATCCGAACGTGACCGTCGCCGCGGTGGCCGAACTGGACCCGGACAAGCGGGCCGAACTGGCCAGAGCATGCCGCTGCGCGACCGCTTATTCCTCGTGCGAAGAGTTGATCGAGGACGGCTCGCTTGAGGCCGTTTTCGTTGCCACCGACGCCCCGAGCCATGCCCGGCTGGCCATCGCCGCGCTCAAAGCCGGCAAACACGTTGCATCGGCCGTGCCCGCCGTGTGGGGATCACTGGAGGATGCGGATGCGCTTTTCGCCGCCGCCAAGACTGCCGACCGCAGCTACATGATGTTCGAGACCTCGTACTTTCACGAAGATCTCTATATCATGCGGGAGTTGTACCGATCCGGCGCGCTGGGAAAAGTCGTCTATGCAGAGGGTGAATACTGGCACTACTTCCCGACGCCGCTGGCCGCGCACGGAGGCTGGCGCACTGGGTGTCCCCCGCAGTGGTATCCCACGCACTCCAATGCTTACTACATGGGCGTCACCGGTGGGAGCTTCACCGAGGTCTCCTGTATGGGCGTGCCGAGCAGCAGCGTCGATCATCTGAAGGCTGCAAACAACCGCTACGGCAACCCGTTTGGCACTGAAATTGCGCTATTTCGCACTAGCGAAGGCGGCATGGCGCGGATGGGGGTTAGCTGGGACACGCCGGGTGTCGGTGGGGAGACGGGCCGAATTCGCACGGAGAAGGGGACCTTCTACGGCACGTTCCAGCATGACGGGCAGGACCCTGTGCCAACATTCAAGCGCCCACCTCTTCCTCCGGGGGTGGATGCCGGCGGGCACGGCGGCTCCCACGGCTACCTGATGTGCGAGTTCGTCGAGGCGATCCTGCTGGACCGCATGCCCCTCATCGACGTGGCCCAAGCACTTAACATGACGGTCAGCGGCATCGTCGCGCACGAGTCGGCGCTGAAGGACGGCGAACTGCTGAAGATCCCGCAGTATATCCTGTGAGCTCCATCGCGTTAGATATGCAAGGAATAGTCGCCGTTTTCGGTCGGCTACTTGAGGTAGAGCAATCGCCGCGTCTGCGCTCCGTCGGGGTGGCGCAGGCGGGTGAGATAGACGCCGGCCGCCACCTCAGCGCCCCGCTGGTCGCGGGCGTCCCAGCGGACTTGGTAGAAACCGGCGGACTGGAACTGGTTTACCAGCGTGCGCACGGGTTGGCCCAAGACGTTGTAGATTTCCAGCCGCACCAAGCCGGGCGTGGCGAGGCGGTAGGCGATCTGGGTGCTGGCGTTGAAGGGGTTGGGGAAATTGGGGTCTAGCCCGCTGGTGGTCGGTATGGCCGGTGTGGTGCTGGGCGTTGAAACGAAAGTCGGGTGGGGGATGTCTAAGGCGATGCCAGTGGAGGCCAAGCCTCTTTCTATTCCCACGGAGCGGATTTTCTCGACATTGGAGCCATCCAAGTTGGAACGGAAGATTTCTGAATACATTGGTGAAGGACTAAACCAATCGTTGTTGAATCCGACACTCATGCCCGTCCAGTATATCTTTCCCCCAATGGGGTCCAGAGCGATAGCTTCGTTCCAACCATCCCAACGATAATCAAGAGTGACGATTTTTTTTATGTGTGAGCCATCCAAGTTAGAGCGGAAGACAGTATCGCGATGCGTCCAGTAGATTTTGGATCTGTCTCTGTCCAAGGCGATACCCAAGGAACTGGTGCCGCCAAAGAAACGCACTACTGTTGTAATTTTTTTTATGTGTGAGCCATCCAAGTTAGAGCGGAAGACAGTATCGCGATGCGTCCAGTAGATTTTGGATCTGTCTCTGTCCAAGGCGATACCCAAGGAACTGGTGCCGCCAAAGAAACGCACTACTGTTGTAATTTTTTTTATGTGTGAGCCATCCAAGTTGGAGCGGAAGACGGTATCGAGATTCGTCCAGTAGATTTTGGATCTGTCCCTGTCCAAGGCAATGGCATCTGGACGATTCAACCCGGTGACGATGTCTTCGACCTGAGAGTTGTCCAAGTCTGCCGCCTGAATTTTCCCTGCTCCCGAGTCGGCCCAGTAGATTTTGTTCTCGGCTGTCAGGGCTATACCTTTCGGCTCATCCAACCCGGTTACAAGAACTTCCATGCCTGAGCCGTCTAGGTCGGCCCGCTGGATGGCCCCCTTCACTACGTCGGTCCAGTACATCTTATCTATGCCTAGGGCAATGCCGTGTGGTCCCCTCACTACTGGATCGAAGAGGATTTCGCGGTTTTGGCCGTCCAAGTCCGCTCGCTGGATCGTTCCCGAACCCCAACACACCCGGCAATTTTCCGGACTCGCGTCCGTCCAGTACACTTTGCCCCCGTCCACGTCGAGGACGATGTCTGCTAGGGTACCCGTGAGATGGAGTTTGCCTAAGTCGAAGAAGGGTTCGACGTTTTTACCGTACAGATCCGCTCGCTGGATCGTCTGCGTGCCCGGATTGGTCCAGTATATCTGGTCTCGGTCCAAGTCGAGGAGGATGATTTCTTCGGGATAGCCATCTGAGATGGTGAGGACCTCTTCGACGTTTTGGCCGTCGAGGTCCGCTCGCTGGATCGTTCCCGCGCCCGTCCAGTACACTTTGCCCCTGTCCACGTCGAGGGCAATACTCATAGTAGAGCCTAGTCCGATATATTCATATCCGATATGTTCATATATATAGTCGGGGGAATATTCTTCGCGGTCGACCCACCTTTGGTCCTCAAGGTCCGCTCGCTGGATCGTTCCCGCGTTCGTCCAATACACTTTGCCTTTGACCAAATCCAGAGCAATGTCTTCTAGATCATGTCCTGCCCGAAGGAGGACTTCGATGTTGGAGCCGTCGAGGTTTGCCCGCGCAACGATACCTTCAATATAGTCACCGTGTGAGATCCCCTCCGTCCAGTACATTTTGCCTCCGGCTACATCGAGGGCAATGTCTGTTATCCAGTTCCATCCTGGGGGGCCATATCCTTCTATGAGGGTTTCGACGTTTGAGCCGTCGAGGTCGGACCGATGGATGTCAGCCACCGCCCTTTCCGTCCAGTATATCTTCCCGCCAGCTATATCCAGAGTGATCTTGTTCGGACCTCGTAAATCTGGGATGACTAGCTGTTCGACATTTGAGCCATCTAAACTAGAGCGATGGATGCCGCTCTCTGGGTGAGTCCAGTAGATTTTGCCCTCCTCAACCGGCGGCTGGCCGTAGCCGCTCTGTGCTCCAAAGATTGACCATGCCGCTGTGAATATGGCGGCGATTGCTTTCCGGCTGGCAATTGAGCGTCTCATCGGATAGCTCCTCGCAACAATGTTCGGCGTTTGACAGAAAATTCAACTCGTCAACTGAGGTATTGCTTGGCTTCTTTGCTCACTAGCTCTCGCAGGTCGGGGTCGTCAACGCAGAAGATGCGGAAAATTTTGGCTTGGTCTTCGAAGTTGTGCAGCAGCGAATCGCGCAGGCGGGAGACCTCTGGATCGGCAAAGGTCAGGGGGTCGGTCTTGTCGGCGGGAAGCGTGCGGCCGTAGAAGACTCTGAGATCGACTTCGGGGGTCTTGTTGAAGCTGGGAATGTCGATGAGGATCTCGTGGCCTTGGAACGTGCGGCCGAGCCGCTGGCCGAAGACTTGGCACAGCTCGATTTCCTTGTCGCGGCGCTTGTAGGGATGGCGGAAGAGAAAGTCGAGGCGGTTCATCAGAGGCTGGGTGCGCTCGCTGGGATGAATGACGGCAGCGACCTTGTAGAGGCGGCGGTGGATCGTGCCTTCGAGGAGCTGGGCGGAGGTTTCCAGCCCGAGGCGCTCCTGCTCGCGCTGGAGACGAGCGATCAGCCCACTCTCGGTGAGGCGGTGGAAATCGGAGAAGTCGAGCCGGTTGTGCGGATGGAGGAGGATTTCCTGCACTGCGCGCTTGAACATGGCCGACGCCGAGCGCACCCCGTGGTGCCAGTACACGTTGCGGTACATTTGGTAATTGGTAAAGACGAGGGCCTCGACAGCGGAGACGCCCTTGCTGGTGATGGCCAGCCGTTGGCGCTCCGGGTCGAACTTGATCGAGGCGATCAGTCGGTCGCGGTTGACGCTCTCGCCAAAGGGCACGCCGCAGAACATGGAGTCGCGCAGGAGGTAGTCGATTTTGTCGGGGTCGAGGCTGCTGCTGAGGATATTGGCCAAGAGCAGGTCCTCGGGGGGAACTGCGAGACCGCTGTTTTCGTAGTCGATGACGTTGGCTACCCGCGCTGGATCGATCTGGAACTTATCGGCGATCGTCTGGTAGAGTTCGCCGTTTTGGTCCTCGATGATCTGCCTGGCCCCTTCTTCGTGCCGGATGAAAAAGGGTCTTAGCTCTTCGAGGGTATGCGAGAAGGGATAGTGGCCGATGTCGTGGAGCAAGGTCGCGGCGATGAAGACGCGCACGTCCTCGTCGCTCAGCACTAGGGGCGGGTCCGAGTCGAGGAGACGGGTCAAAAACTGCTTGGCCAAGTGATAGACGCCCAGCGAGTGCTCAAAACGCGAGTGGCGTGCGCCTGGGTACACCAGATGCACGTAGCCGAGCTGGGAGATGTTGCGCAGGCGCTGAAAGGCCCGGGTATCGACGAGGGCGAGGACGGGGTCGGGGAAGTGGATGTAGCCCCAAACCGGGTCGCGGATGACCTTGCCTTCTTCGGCTAAAAGCGGATGATCCATAGCATTGGCCAATCTAGGAGAGGCGTGTTACCCTGTCAAGAAATATGCGCCGAACTCGTTATGAAAGCGATACTTAGGGCATTTTGTTGCGCGGGCCGTCCATTGACACAAAACCAATTGGCTCCTATCTTCCAAGATTTCGTTTGACTAGGGGAAACACTTGCTAAGGAAATAAATTTTATATCTATGGAACGCACGTTGATGATCGTCAAGCCCGATGCGGTTGCCAAAAGCGCTATCGGCCAAATTATTGCCCGCGTCGAGGGCGAAGGGTTTGTGGTGCGCGCCTTGCGCATGGTCGAGCTATCCGCCGAGCAGGCGGGGGCCTTCTACGCCGTGCATCGGGAGCGGCCCTTTTACGGTGAATTGGTGGAATTTATGACCTCGGGGCCAGCGGTGCCGATGGTGTTAGAGCGCGCCGACGCCGTGGCGCACTTGCGCGATTTTATCGGGCCGACCAACAGCACAGAGGCCCCGGCGGGCACGATTCGCGGCGACTTTGGCACGGACGTGCAATGCAATGCCGTGCACGCCTCGGACTCAGCGGTCAACGCCAAGTCTGAAATCGCGTTTTTCTTTGCCGACTGAGCAATCCCATGAGCGCCTTGTTAGTACTCGACGACCTCGCAGAGGGACCCAATGCGCTCGCCTTTGATCTACGTGCAGAGGAACTGGGGCTAAAAGACGAATTCTTCGCCTTTCCCTCCAGCGTTGCAACCCGCGTCGAGGTGCAGCGCGCCCTCGACAACTTTAAGATCAACGCGGTCATTACCTGCCGCATTGCCGGCGAGTGCTATCGCTGTCTAGAGGAAGTACAAGAAGAAGTCTCAGCGCGGTTTCGCTTGCTCTTGCAGCGCCGTCAGGCTACCCCTGAGGAATTGGCGTCGGCCGAAAAAGATGGGTTTATCGAGATCGTCGATCCGGGGACGCGCGAGTTGGATTTGTGCGCGTACATTCGCGAGGCCGTGATCTTGGACTTGCCGATGCGAATACCCACCCCGGAGGCCGATGGGCGGTGCCCGCACTGCGGAGTTGATGGGGCCGACGAACCCGCCACCGAACAGGAGCGAGAAGTGGACCCGCGTTGGGCCGCGCTCGCGCAGATCGAATTTTCGCAACCCAAAGAAGGTTCTTGAGAGGAGTTCCCCGTGGCTGCAGTACCTAAAAGAAGAATTTCGCGCACCCGTCGCGACAAGCGGCGCACTCACTGGAAGATCAAGGCGGCGGCGAGGACTACTTGCTCCCACTGCGGACAGCCCGCCCTGCCCCATCGCGTCTGCCCGAGTTGCGGCTTCTACCGAGGCCGCGAATACGTCGAGCCTGAAGTCTAGGCTGCTCGGGGCGGATGCTTGCGTGACTGAAGAGGGGAAAAAATTTCGCGCGGCCATTACGGCCACGGCGCACTTTCTGCCCGACAAGGTGATCACCAACGCCGATCTGGAGCGGCTGGTGGACACCTCGGACGGGTGGATTCGCTCGCGCACCGGCATTTCCGAGCGGCGCTTCCTGCCGGAGGACGAGCCGACCTCGACGATGGCTATCGCCGTGGCCCAAGAGCTGTTGGCGCGCCGTGAAATCGATCCCGACGACATCGACCTAATCATCGTCGCGACCATTACGCCAGATATGATATTTCCGGCGACGGCTTGCTTGGTGCAACACGCCATCGGCGCTAGCGGGGTCTGGGCCTACGACCTGTCGGCGGCTTGCTCTGGCTTTGTCTTTGCCGTGGCGACCGGAGCACAGTTCATCGAAAGCGGCGCGCATCGCCGGGTGATGGTCATTGGTGCCGACAAGATGAGCAGCATCCTCGACTTTGAGGACCGCACGACGTGTGTGCTCTTTGGCGATGGAGCGGGCGGGGTGTTGCTGGAGCGCGGCGAGGATGAGGCCGGGCTGATCGACTTTGAACTATACGCCGATGGGGCCGCGGTCGAATGCCTGCACATCAAAGGCGGCGGCAGCCTGTATCCTCCTTCGCACGAGACTGTAGATCAGCGCATGCACTACATCCGCCAAGAGGGGCGCACGGTCTTCCGGTTCGCCGTGGAAAAAATGGCTGAAGTGTCGGCCAGCTTGCTGGAGCGCAACGGTCTTACGGGCGCAGACCTCAAGCTTTTTGTGCCGCATCAAGCCAACAAGCGCATTATCGACGCCGCGGCCCAGCGCATGGATCTCCCCCCGGAAAAAGTGATGATGAATATCGACCGCTACGCCAACACCACGGCCGCGACGATTCCCATTGCCTTGGCAGAAGCCGCTGATCAAGGCCGATTGGAGCGCGGCGACTTGGTGCTGATGACCGGCGTTGGCGGCGGCCTCACTTGGGGCAGCACCTTGTTTCGCTGGGGGGACTGAGATGGACGGGTGCGCCTTTTTGTTTCCGGGACAGGGTTCGCAGGCCGTGGGTATGGCCCGCGACCTGTACGATCAGCACGAGTCGGTGCGGGTGCGCTTTGCCGAGGCCGACGAGGTACTGGGTTTTTCGCTCAGTGCGCTTTGCTTTGAGGGCCCGGTCGAGCAACTGGCGCAAACCAATGTTACGCAGCCGGCCGTCTTTGTCCACAGCATCGCCGCCAACGAGTTGCTCACCGCGGCCGGACTACAGCCTGTGGCCGTAGCTGGACACAGCCTCGGGGAATATTCGGCGCTGGTAGCAGCCGGCGTGCTCTCGTTTGCGGAGGCCCTGACGCTGGTGGGGACGCGCGGTCGGTTGATGCTGGAGGCCGGCAGCGAGTGGCCGGGGACGATGGGGGCGGTGATCGGTTTGGAGGATGACCACGTCGTAGCCTTGTGCCAACAGGTAGCGGATGTGGGGATCGCAGTAGCCGCTAATTTTAATGCTCCGGGCCAAGTCGTGGTCTCGGGTGAGCTAGACGCGGTGGCGCGGGTGAGTGAGTTGGCTTCTCAAGCCGGTGCTCGGCGCGTCGTCGAATTGGCCGTTAGCGGGGCTTTTCACTCGCCGCTTATGGCGTCGGCAGCCGTGGAGATGGAGTCGCTGTTACAGGCGGTGCCCTTTGCGCGGCCGCGCGTGCCGGTGCTGACCAATGTCTCGGCTGAGCCCGTGGAAGACCCAGAAAAATTGCGGCTACATCTAATCCATCAGATCACGGGTCCGGTTCGCTGGAACGCGACTGTGCATCGGCTGGCCAGTATGGGCATCAACAGTGCTTTTGAAGTGGGCCCGGGGGCTGTGCTAAGGGGGTTGGTGCGCCGCACCGCGCCCAAGCTGGCGGTCGCACTGGCGGGTACCGTGGAAGAAATCGCCGCGGCACAAGGAGCGGAATAACATGGGACTGTTGGACGGAAAAGTCGCGCTAGTAACCGGTGGGTCGCGGGGCATTGGCCGGGCCATTGCTCTGCGCTTGGCGGCAGAGGGCGCGGACTTAGCGATCTGCGCTCGCAATGTGGCGGCGGCTGGCGAAGTGGCCGCGGCCATTGAGGCACTAGGTCGTCGCTGCTTCGTGCGCCAGGCCGATGTCGCCGACGCCGAACAGGCGGCCGAGTTGGTGGCGGCGACGATTGCGGAGTTGGGTCGGCTGGACGTGCTGGTCAACAACGCCGGCGTCACCCGCGACAATTTGTTGATGCGGATGAAGGAAGAGGACTGGGACGAGGTGTTGGCGATCAACCTCAAGGGCACCTTTAACTGCGTCCGAGCGGCAGTGCGCCCCATGCTCAAGGCTCGCGGTGGGCGGATCATCAACATCACTTCGGTCGTGGGATTGTTGGGCAATGCCGGCCAAGCCAACTACGCCGCGTCCAAGGCCGGGTTGGTCGGCCTGACCAAGAGCTTGGCGCGGGAGTTGGCCTCGCGCGGGATCACTGCCAATGCCGTGGCCCCGGGGCTGGTGCCGGAAACGGGCATGACGGACGGGTTGACGGAACAGCAGCAGGAGCAGATGATTGCCACGGTGCCGCTGGGCCGGGCCGGGACGCCGGAAGACGTGGCTCACGCCGTGGCATTTCTAGCGTCGGAGCAAGCCGCCTATATCACTGGTCAGGTCTTGTCTGTGGACGGCGGCATGGCCATGTGACATGTGGTAGGTATTAAAAACTTGCCTATCGCCTATATTTAGATTCTAATTTTAAGACCGCCGGCGACGTATCGCAGCGGTACAACTGTTCACTCCTATCCCAAGAGGAACACACCATGGCTTCTATTGAAGAGCGCGTGAGAGATCTGGTCGTCGAACAACTCGGCGTGAGCCAGGATCAAGTAAATCCCCAGGCATCTTTTATCGACGACTTGGGGGCCGACTCGCTCGACACCGTCGAGTTGGTTATGGCCTTTGAGGAGGAATTTGGGATCGACATCCCGGATGAGGACGCCGAGAAGATGTCGGTCGTCTCCGACGCGATTAAGTATCTAGAGGAGAACAGCAAGGCGTGAGTGGCCCTCCAGTGCAGAGGCGCAGAGTCGTCGTCACGGGCTTGGGGGTCTTAGCGCCTAACGGCAACGACCTGCCGACGTTCTGGGACGCGCTCCTAGCGGGTCGCTCTGGGGTCGGGCCGATCACCAAGTTCGACGCTTCCCAACACCGGACTACGATCGCCGCCGAGGTCAAGGGTTTTGATCCGGAGGCGATTATGGACCGCAAGGACGTGCGCCGCAACGACGCCTTCACGCATTACGCGATGTGCGTGGCCAGGGAGGCGGCTAGCCGCGCTCGGCTCGACATGGAAGTGGTGGACCCCGAGCGCGTGGGCGTCATCTGGGGCTCGGGCATCGGCGGAATCCAGACCCACGAAGAACAGCACACCATCCTGTTAGAAAAAGGCCCTAGGCGTATCAGTCCGTTCTACGTGCCCATGATGATTTCCGACATGGCCCCGGGCATGATCTCCATGGATCTGGGAGCCAAAGGGCCCAACTACGGCACGGTGTCGGCTTGTTCGTCGGCTGCCCACGCCCTCGGCGAGTCGGCGCGCAAGATCCAATACGGGGAAGCCGACGTGATGGTGACTGGGGGTTCGGAAGCGGCCGTCACGCCCATTTCCATGGCCGGCTTTTCCTCAGCCAAGGCCCTATCGACGCGCAACGAGGAGCCCGAGCGGGCCAGTCGGCCCTTTGACGTGGGGCGTGATGGCTTCGTGCTCGGCGAAGGAGCCGGAGCCGTCATCTTGGAGGAATTGGAGCACGCGCACAGGCGCAGGGCCGAGATCTACGGCGAATTCCTCGGGCTCGGTTTTACGGCTGACGCCTATCACCAGACGGCGATGGCACCAGAGGCCGAGGGCGGGGCGCGGGCCATGCGCATTGCACTGCAGGATGGGGGCTTGGAACCGAGTGATATCGGGTACGTCAATGCCCACGGCACCTCGACGCCGATGGGCGACCAGCAGGAGACCGCGGCGATCAGGACGGTCTTCGCCGGCCAGACCGATAGCGTGGCCGTAAGTTCGACCAAGTCGATGACCGGGCATCTGTTGGGGGCCGCCGGAGCCATCGAGAGCATCGCCTGCATCATGGCGCTCAAAAGCGGGGTGCTGCCGCCGACGATCAACTACGAAAACCCCGACCCCGACTGCGACCTCGACTACGTGCCCAATGAGGCGCGCCGCGTGCAGGTAGACTACGCCCTCAACAATTCCTTTGGCTTTGGCGGCCACAATGTGGCGCTGGTGTTTGGTCGCTTCACCGGCTGACGCACTTCCCCAGCATCCCCCGAGCACTCCCCGTGCAAACGAGGTTTTCAAGCGGGAATTAGGCAGATGAGCTGGATTGCAACCCTGTGGAATCGCCGCAAGCCGGCGAGTGCCCCAGAAGAGCATACCGCGGATTCGCGGCACGCTCTCGAAAAGCTGTTGGGCTACCACTTTAAGGACAAGGATTTGTTGGTCAAAGCCCTCAAGCATCGATCGTATGTGTACTCTGAGGAGGGCAGCGACCGCATTGAGTCAAACGAGCGGCTCGAATTTCTCGGCGACGCTGTGTTGGAGTTGTTGGTCACCGACTACCTCTACCGCCGCTTTGAAAACAAGGGCGAGGGCGAGTTGACTCAAATGAAGTCGCAGCTAGTTAACCGCAAGGCGCTGGCGCGCCAAGCGGATCGTCTTGGGGTGGGAGCCTTTGTATTGTTGAGTGAGGACGAGCGCGAATCCAACGGCGGACAGCGGCCGTCGATCCTCTGCGATACCTTGGAGTCGTTGATTGGGGCGATCTATCTCGACGGTGGCTTAGAGGCCGCCCGCTCCTGTGTTCGGCGCGCGGTGCTGGCGGATTTTTACCAAATAGTCCAACCGAACGCAAAGTTCAACTTCAAGAGCAGGTTGCTCGAATACTCGCAGAGCAAGGGCAATGGTCACCCCCGCTACTTGGTGCACGCAGAGTATGGGCCAGACCACGACAAGATCTTCAGAGTCGAAGTGTGCATCACTGGCCAACGCATGGGTTGGGGGCAGGGACGGAGCAAGAAAGAGGCGCAACAGATGGCGGCCAAGGACGCCCTCGAGAGTTTGGAAGCGCTCTAATGGGCCTTGCTTGGCGCGTCGTTGATACGGGTGCGAACTGTGGCGCGTACAACATGGGCGTTGATCAGGTCCTCGCTGCCGACGCGGCCCAAGGTCCGGTGCTGCGGTTCTACGACTGGGATCCGCCGGCTGTATCCTGTGGCTGGAACCAGCAGCCCGAGCGCGAGACCAACGTAGAAGCCTGCCGCGTACTGGGTATTGACGTGGTGCGTCGGCCCACCGGCGGGCGCGCGGTGCTGCACTGGGAGGAATTGACCTATAGCATCGCCTGCGTCCCAGAGGCACTAGTCGCGGGCGGCGGGATAGAGGCCACGCACCGCAAGATCGGCGCGTGCTTGGCCGAAGGGTTGCGGCTTTTCGGGGCTCCGGTCGAGTTGGAAAGGGCTGGCCGTTACGGTCGGGCCTGGCGGTCGGGGCCTTGTTTTGGCAGCACGGCGCGCTGGGAGCTCAAGTGCCAGCAGCGCAAGCTGGTCGGCAGCGCGCAGCGGCGCTACGGACGCCGCTTGCTGCAACACGGATCTATCTTGCTCGGTCGGGCGCACGAGCGCCTGCCGCAGCTTATGCGGATTGACCAGGACGCGCGGCAAAAATGGACCCGGCAGGTGCGAGCGCACAGCACGGATTTGCAGTCTTGCATGGGGCAGCCAATTGACCGGGCCGAGTTAGTCAATTGCTTGGTCGAGGGCTTTAGTCGCCAACTCGGCGCAACAATGCGCTGGAGTGTGCTGGCCACCGACGAGGTAAACCGAGCTGCGGCTTGGGAAAGAGACAGCGCATGATCGCGCAGGATCCCCTGCTGGAGGTTCGCGATTTGCGGACCTACTTCCATACAGAAGAGGGCGTCGCCCGCGCCGTCGATGGGGTGTCGTTTGCCGTGGGACAGGGCCAGACGTTGGGGCTAGTCGGCGAAAGTGGCTGCGGCAAGAGCGTCAGCGCCTTCTCGATTATGCGCTTGGTGCCCGATCCGCCGGGCCGCATTGAGGCCGGGCAGATCCTGCTCAGGGGGCGCGACTTGCTCGCGCTGGACGAGGAGGAAATGAGCCGCGTGCGCGGCGACGACATCGCGATGATTTTTCAAGAGCCGATGACGAGCCTCAATCCGGTGCTGACCTGCGGGTTCCAGATCGCCGAGGCCGTAGTTTTGCATCAGCAGGTTCCCATGCAGGAAGCGCGCGCCCGGGCGGTTGAGATGCTGCAACTCGTGGGGATTCCAGCGCCCGAACAGCGGATCGACGAATACCCCCATCAGCTATCGGGCGGGATGCGCCAGCGGGTGATGATTGCCATGGCGCTGTCGTGCAATCCAGACGTGCTGATTGCCGACGAGCCGACCACGGCTCTCGACGTGACGATTCAAGCGCAGATCCTCGCGCTGTTGGAGTCGCTGCAAGAGTCCCTGCAAATGGCGATTGTGATGATCACCCACGACCTCGGCGTGATCGCCGAGACTGCCGATCAAGTGGCAGTCATGTACGCTGGACAAATTGTCGAATACGCGGAAACGCAATCTCTCTTTGCCCGCCCACGACACCCTTATACGCGCGGTTTGCTGCGCTCGATCCCTCGGCTGGACGACGAGCAGGAGCGCTTGGACATCATTCCGGGCGTGGTACCCGACGCCCGCGCCTTCCCACCGGGGTGTCGCTTTGCCCCGCGCTGCCCGTTGGCCGACGACCACTGTCGGGCGGAAGCGCCGTCGCTAGAGGAGATTGAGCCCGGGCACTGGGCGAACTGTTGGAAAGCGGGGGACGCATGAGCGAAGTCGCGCCTTTAGTCGAGGTCAAGGGACTTAAAAAACACTTTCCCGTGCGCCGAGGGTTTTGGAGTCGGGTACAGGCCCACGTCAAGGCCGTCGATGGAGTCGATCTGGCAATTGGGCGCGGCGAGACCTTGGGTGTAGTCGGCGAGAGCGGCTGCGGCAAGACCACGCTGGGCAGGCTCATGCTGCGGCTCGTCGAGGCCACGGCCGGGCAGGTGCGCTTTGCCGGGGTTGATCTGTTGGGATTGGGCAAAGAAGCCATGCGGCGGCAGCGGCGGGACATGCAGCTTATTTTCCAAGACCCGTATGCGTCGCTCAACCCGCGGATGACGGTGGGCGGCATCATCGGCGAGGCTCTAAAGGTCCACGGGCTGGCCGAGCGCGCCGAATTGGCCGAGCGAGTGGGGGAGTTGCTGGAGATGGTCGGGTTGCCGGCGGATTGTGCGCGGCGCTACCCGCACGAGTTTTCCGGCGGCCAGCGCCAGCGCATTGGCATTGCTCGGGCCTTGGCGGTGCGACCGCAGTTTATCGTCGCCGACGAGCCCGTGTCCGCGCTGGACGTTTCGGTGCAGGCCCAGATCATCAACTTGCTGCAAGACTTACAGCGAGATTTGGGCCTAACGTATATGTTTATTGCTCACGACTTGAGCGTAGTGCGCCACATTTCGGATCGGGTGGCCGTGATGTACTTGGGGCGCATAGTCGAAGTGGCGACTCGCGATCAGCTCTACCGCCAGCCGTCCCATCCCTATACGAGCGCACTGCTGGCGGCCGTACCCGCGCCCGACCCGCGGACTAAGCGGGAGCGCGTCATTTTGGAGGGCGACGCGCCCAATCCGGCGGCCGTGCCCTCGGGATGCGCCTTTCACCCGCGCTGCCCAGAGCGCGAAGCGATCTGCACCCGCGTGGTGCCACGCCTCGTCGATCTGGGTGGCGGTCACTGTACGGCTTGTCTGCTCCGCTATCCCGCGGAGCTAAAAAACCGGCTGGCTGCTGAAGCCAACGAAAAAAACGCAAGATAGCAGGAGAACTACAGCTTATGATGACTTTATTGCGCCAAAAGACGGTGCTCGTTTTGTGGTTTGTGATATTCGCCTTCATCGGCCTGATCGTCGTCGAATGGGGAGCCGACTACTCGGGCGCGGGCCCCAACGACGCCGGCGATGCGGTCGGCGTGGTCAATGGCGAGACCATTTCGCTCCGAGAGTTCCAAGACGCGCTGCGGCGCGTAGCGCGCCAGATGCCGCAGGAACAGCGCACCGATCAGGCCCTGCTCGTGCAGCAGGTGTGGGACTACTATGTCCGCGAGATCATTCTGAGCCAAGAGTACGAGCGCTTGGGTTTTGAGGTGACCGATGGGGAAATCGCCTTTTACACGCGGAACAAGCCCCCGCAGGCCGTGCGCGAGTTCGAGACCTTTCAAACCGATGGCGCGTTCGACATGGACAAGTACGCCCAGTTCATCGGCAATCCGGCCAATCTCAGCGATCCCAACAACCAAGCCTTAGTCCTGTGGATCGAGAGTACGATTGAGCGGCAATTGTTCGATTATAGGCTACAGCGGGTGCTGCGGGGCACCGCCCAAGTGAGTCCCAACGAGGCGCACCAGTACTTTGCCGAGGTCAACGAAAAGGTGCACGTCGAATACGCATTCGCCCCCAGCGACGTTGCGGATGACGAGATCGAGGTCTCAGAAGAAGACGTAGCCGCCTATTACGAAGAGAACGTGGCCAACTACGAACATCCCGACCAAGTAAAGCTGGAATATGCGTACTTTCCCAAAGTGGCCAGCGCTGAGGATTCGCTGAAAATCAAAGAGGAGATTGAGCAAATTCGCCAAGAGATCGAGGCCGGCGCGGATTTCGCCGAGTTGGCTGCGGTGGTCTCCGACGATGAAGGCTCCGCCGCCCGTGGCGGCGACCTCGGATTTTTTGGTCGCGGCCAGATGGTTGGGCCCTTTGAGGAAGCCGCCTTCACCTTGGCACCTGGCGAACTCTCCGGGCCGGTGCAGACGCGCTATGGCTGGCATCTGATCAAGGTGGAAGAACGCTTGGAGGAAAGCGGCGGGGAGAGGGTGCATGCCCGCCACATTTTGCTCAGACACCAGCCCTCGCGCACGACTGAGGATAGCCTGCGCAGCCGGGCCGAGGTGTTCCAAGAGCAGGCCGCGGCCGAGGGATTTGCCGCCACGCTGGCAGCCTCTGGCACCGAGGCGACGACCACCAATTTCCTGCGCAAGAGCCAAGCTGTGCCGGGCATCAGCGCGAACACCACTTGGCTCGTCAACTGGTTTTTTGAACAAGAGCCTGGGGCCGTCAGCCAAGTCATCGAGGACGACTTGGGGCTGTGGGTGGTGCAGCTAGTGGCCAAGCGGCCCGAGGGCACCGTGCCTTTGGACGAGCTAAGGGACCAGCTTGAGCTGTTGGTGCGCGCACAGAAAAAGGCCGCCCGCGCCGCAGCCCAACTAGAGGCCGTGCGGCGGGAAGTAGGAGCCGGGGTTACCTTGGCGCAGGCGGCGCAAAACGCCGGAGTGGAGTTCCACAGCCCCGAGGCTTTCTCGCGCTCCGAATCGGTGGAGGGCCTAGGCCGCGCTAACGCGGTGATCGGCGCGGCCTTCCGCTTGGAAAAGGGCCGGCTCAGCGAAGTGATCGAGGTCGCCGAGGGCAGCAAGCGCGGCGCGTACCTGCTGAAGCTGCTGGAGAAGACGCCGGTGGATGAGGAGCAATTCGCCGCGCAGCGCGAGCAGGTCATCGCTCAACTGCAGGCGCAGCGCGAGCAAGAGGCCGTACAGAACTGGTTCGCGCACCTGTACGACACGGCTGAGATAGAAGACAACAGACATCGCTTTTTCACGTTTTAGATTGGAGAGGAATCATGTCAGCAGCACCGGGGCAGACGCAAATTGGCTTTATCGGCTTGGGGATCATGGGCGCGCCCATGGCCAAGAACCTGCTCAAAGTCGGTTATCAACTCAACGTGTACAACCGCAGCGACCGGCCGCGCGTTGACGAGGTGGTCGCAGCGGGTGGCGTGCGCGTCGGTTCGCCCAAGGAGGCGGCGACGGGTGCGGATGTCATCATCAGCATCGTCACGGACACGCCCGATATGGAGGACGTACTCGTGGGCGAAGAGGGCGCGATTCACGGAGCCAAGGAGGGCGCAGTCGTCATCGATATGAGCACGGTTTCGCCCAAAGTCACCCGCGAAGTGGCCGCGGCCTTGCAGGAGCGGGGCGTGGCCATGCTCGACGCGCCCGTCAGTGGCGGCGATGTCGGCGCGATCAACGGCACCTTGTCGATCATGGTCGGCGGCGACGAGGCCGTCTTTAATCAGTGCCTGCCGGTATTTGAGGCGATGGGCACCAATATCAACTTGATTGGTTCCAACGGCGCTGGTCAGACGACCAAGCTCTGCAACCAGATCGCGGTGTCGGTCAACAACATGGCCATGGCCGAGGCCCTAATGCTGGCGGCGACCTCCGACTTGGACGTGCAAAAGGTCATCGACGCGATCAGCGGCGGGGCGGCTGGCTCTTGGCAGTTGAGCAATTTGGGCCCGCGCATTGCCGCTGGCGATTTTGACCCCGGCTTTATGGTCTATTTGCAGCAAAAGGACCTGCGGTTGGTCTTGCAGGCGGCCAACGATGTCAAGCTGGCCTTGCCAGCCGTGAGCATCGCCCACCAGTTTTTCAACATCGTCGAACGCGCCGGTTGTGCCGAAGAGGGGACTCAGGCACTGATCAAGGCCTACGAGGCCCAGGCCAGCAAACAAGCGCGGGCCGGGTAGCTAGCGTCGGTGCAACTCGAACTGAAAAAGGTCGGGGTCCTGCTGCGCGACCAGGATTTGGACTATCCGGTCGCCGAGGTGCGCGACTTATTTGCCCCGCATGGGATCGAGGTGTGCTTTATCGAGGGCGACGAGCCCCCGGATGACTTGGACTTGGTTATTGCGCTTGGAGGCGATGGCACGGTGCTCCGCGCCTTTGCGCGCTTCCCCCAGCGGCCGGTGTTGGCGATCAATTTCGGCACCGTCGGCTTCTTGACCGCTGGGGACCGCAAGGACTTGGCGCGCATCGTCCAACTCTTAGTCGATGGCCAGTACTTCGTCAGCGAGCGCTTGGTGCTCTCTTGCCGCCATCCCTGCGGCGAGAGTCTGGTCTTCAACGAGGTGACCTTGCGGGCGCATCACAAAATGCTCTCTACGGATGTCTTCGTTGACGATGCCAAAATCCGCACCATTCGCGGCGACGGCGTGGTCGTCGGCACGCCGACGGGCAGCACTGGGCTGTTGATGTCGATGGGTGCGCCGCTGGTCATGCCGGAAGTGCGCTGCATGTTGCTCGACGGCATCAACGAATACAACTTCACGTCGCGGACCTTGATCCTGCCGGCCGAGAAACGGGTGCGGCTGCGCGTCAGCTCCGAGACTGTAGACAGCCAGGTGGCGCTCATTGCCGATGGCCGCGAAATATGCAGCTTAGCCCCCGGGCAGGAGGTGTACGTCGGTCAGGCGGAGCACACGGCGCGGCTGATATATCTCGACGATAATTATTTTTTTCACAACTTGTCTGAGAAACTTTCTTGGTAGAGGAAATGCTATGCGCGTGGCGGTAATCGGCGCAGATCGCCCTTGGGGGGCGTTGCTAGCGGCTGAGTTGGGTGCGGGCTTTGAGGTCGTGGCACTTGGCGCAGAAGAGACCAGCGACCTAGCTGGCTACCGGCAGGTCGATTTGCTCCAGTGCGAGGCATTAGATCCGGCACTGGCAGGCGTGGAGGCCATCGTCCATGCGGTGGGCGGCGACCCGGTTGGCGACGACGAAGGGGCCCTGCTCGATGTCGCGGCGCGGAGTACTTACGTGGCGCTGACGGCCGCCTGTGCTGTTGGCATTGAAAAAGCGGTGCTGCTGAGTGATCTCGATTTGATGCGCGACTACCCGGAAGAATATGTGGTTGATCCGCAGTGGAATGCCTTGCCGAAGGCGGAAGCTGGATCGCTGGCACCGCTTATGGCCGAATTAGTCGGCCGCGAAATCGCCCGCACTGGTCAGATAGAGGTGCGCTGTCTGCGCCTCGGCGAATTGGATGCGGAGACCACAGCCGACGACGCGGTGGAAGCGGTGCGCCAAGCCTTAGCTGCCGAGCGTGGAGGACACGACTGGTTACTGGCTCACGTAGCGTCGAGCGGGCGCTTCGCCTAAAGGGGAGATTATGGCAACGGTGAACGAAGGCAAGGTGGTGTTGTTTGGAACGGGTGGGCCGGTCGGCGCGTCCGCGATTGCCGCGCTCAAAGAGCATTACACGTTGCGGGTGACCGATATCCGGCCGATGACCGAGGTGGCAGCCGCGCCGCCGCAAAATCCCCGAGCGCCGATCCCGGAGGTGTTGGGGCCGCCACACGAAAATCGGGTTGTTGATATTACTGACTACGCGCAAGTGTTGGCTGCCTGCGAAAGCATGGACGCGGCGATCAATGTATCCGTCGTCCGACCGCATCCCGTGCTGGCCTTCCAAGTCAATATGGTCGGTGCGTATAACGTGGCCAAAGCCTGCGTCGCCTGCGGCATAAAAAGGCTGATCCACACCGGACCTTTTCACACCTCCTTAAACCACAACGCCGACTATTGGAACGACTTCCAAGTGGAAGCCGACATCCCACTGCATCCAGGCGACGATCTCTACGCAGTGAGCAAGTATCTCGGCGGGCACATTACGCGCGTGTTTGCCGAGCGCGAGGGCCTGGAGGTGCTCACCTTTGTCTATACGCATTTTCGGCCGCGGGAAATTCTGTCCGAGGAACATGGGCAGGGCGTGCATCCATACGTTACTTCGTGGGAGGATACTGGGGAGGCGTTCTTGTATGGGCTCCGAGCACCCGAGATGCCGTCGCGGTACGAGGATTTCTTTATCTGTGCGCGGCTGCCGCACGACAAGTACCGGCCCGACAAGGCCAAGCGGCTCTTGGGCTGGGAGGCTAAGGACCGCTTCGAGGTGTTATATACGCGGCCTTAGTAACTGATTCGATAGATTAGACCGGCCTGATCGTCCGAGACCAGCAGAGAACCATCGGGCATCACGAGAACGTCAACAGGCCGCCCCCAGCTCGATTCTCCCTGTAGCCAACCTTCGGCGAACGGCTCGTAACTGACCGCTCCATCGACGGCCAAGCGCACTAGGGTGAGGCGGTAGCCGATCTTGCTGGTACGATTCCAAGAGCCGTGTTCGGCGATGAAGATTTGATCGCGGTACTCCGCCGGAAACATGTTGCCAGTGTAAAAGCGCATCCCGAGGGCTGCTACGTGTGGGCCGAGTTCTTGGACTGGCGGAACGAACTCGTCGCAGCCGCGCTGAGCGCCGAAAGCTGGATCGGTAATGTTGGTGCCGTGGCAATAGGGATAGCCGAAGTGCTGCCCTTCGGCGGTTACTCGGTTCAGTTCGTCGGGCGGCAGATCGTCTCCCATCCAGTCTCTGCCGTTTTCCGTGAACCACATTTCCCCTGTTTCTGGGTGCCAGTCGAAGCCAACGGAATTGCGCACGCCCCGCGACACGACCTCGAAGTTACCGGTGGAGGGATCCAGCCTGCCGATTGACGCGTACGGATCGGGGGAAGCGCAGATGTTGCACGGCGCGCCGACCGGCACGTACAGCAAATCGTCCGGGCCAAAGCGGATGAACTTCCAGCCGTGCGAGCGATCTGTTGGGAAAGCGTCGTTGACAATCTCCGGTTGTGGCGGGTTGTCGAGGTGTGCTTCAATGTCGCGATAGCGCAGGATGCGGCTGACTTCGGCTACGTACAGGTCGCCGTCCTTGAAGGCGACGCCGTTGGGTCTGTTCAGACCGCTGGCGAGGATGATGATTCGCTCGGCCTTGTGGTTGCCGTCTTCGTCGCGGACTGCGTACACGCGACCGCTGGAGCGGGTGCCGACGAACAAGGTGCCACTAGGGCTGAGGCTCAGCGAGCGAGCGCCGGGTACCCCTTTGGCGTACACGCGGATGTGGAATCCTTCCGGTAGTTCGATCTGCGTCAGGCGCGGGTCTTCGGGTGGTGGCGGCGGACCCACCGGCTTGCCGATTTCCGCAGGCAGCGACAGGTCGGACGGATCGATGCTATATATCTCGATAAGCTGGGCGTCAGCTAGGTCAATCTGCCCGTCTTGGCTGACGTCGCCCAAGGATATATCGCCGTTGTTGGGCAGGGCGATGGAGGAGTCTTCGCTGTACAGGGCGACCAGCAGTGCATCGGCCCAATCGACGCGACCGTTGTTATCGAGGTCGCCCAACAGCCCGCTCACCGTCGCTTTATCTTGGGGAACGCTGTCGAGTGCTTCGACTGCGATATCGACAGCATCGGTCCCTACCCGAAAGGCCGGGTCCACGTAGGGGATCAAGCTATGGCCTGAGACGGTCAATCCATAGATCTGCGCTGTTTCCGCTAGCTCCGTGTCTGCCGGCCCCTCAGAGAGGCCTCCGACCGCCCCGTCGAGTAGCACCATCGACTGAGTTAAACGCATCCCATCGCCAACCAGCCGGTAGAGATAGACCCCTGCCGCGACGCTCTGTCCTGACGCATCCGTGCCATCCCATGTGACCGTGTGAAAACCCGCTGACTGCTCCGCATCTACCAATGTCGTCATGCGTTGGCCTAGGACGTTGAACACTGCTAGCCGCACCCGGGTCGAGACCGGCAGTTGGTAGGGAATGATTGTCGAAGGATTGAACGGGTTGGGGTAATTCTGCCCTAAGTAAAACTGTTGCGGCAGGGGGGTCGTACTCAACGGCGCTAGGGGCAGAGCAAAATAGCCGGTCTCATCGGTGGTAGTGCGGATCGAGCGGCTCAGGTCGGTCGGAGCAAACAGCCGCACCTGTGCGCCGTCGACCGGTTGCCCCGAAGCCAGCCGCACCCATCCCTGGACCAGCGACTCGGCGCTGGCATCGCCGACTAAGATTAGCCCTATGAGACATCCGAGTATCGATCTCATAACGCCTGCTCTCTAAAGAGGTAGATTGGACAGAGCCACTAGATAGTAGTATAGTATTGGTTATTTATGAGAAATCAAACATTAATTCCTTTACATAATACATATTAACCCAAACAAGGAGAGGCCATATGCGACTCTGGAGCAAGTGCATTTTTATGACCCTGCTGCTGGTCTTGTCCGCCGTTCGCACTGAGGCGGAGTCAACGGGTACCATTATGGGCACTGTCGTCGATGCTGAGAAAGGCACGATGCTGGATCTTGCCCAAGTCTATATCGCGGAATTGAACAAGAGCGCGGAATGGGGCGAAGACGGTCGCTTTACCATAGCCGACGTCCCCGCTGGCAAGCATCTGCTAGCAGCCGAATTGATCGGCTACAAAAGCGCAAGCACCACCGTCGTGGTCGTCGCGGGAGAGACCGCGACCGTCGAGTTGGAACTGATGTCCAGTGCAGTCGAATTGGAGGAAGTGGTGGTGACCGGCACCGCGGTGAAGAACTCCCATATCAGCTCGACCTACGCGGTCGCCGTGACCGGCCGGGAAAAGATGGCCGAACAAGGGTCGCCGCAGGCGGTTGATTTCTTCAAGAACTTGAGCGCCAGCCACGGGGTGATCGGCGAGCGCAGCAGTTGGTACAACGCCAATCAAGCCGCGACCCTTTCCGAGAGCATTGCCAATGTCAATCTGCGCGGTCTGGGAGCCTCGCGGACGCTAGTGTTGATCAACAGTCGCCGCCAGACCTATGTGCCAGCGCGCTTGATCGGCGGGCGCTTCGTCGATGTAAATGCCATCCCCTCCATCGCCGTGGACCGGGTTGAGGTGCTCAAGGAAGGAGCCTCGGCTATCTATGGTTCCGATGCGGTGGCAGGTGTCGCCAATTTCTTGACTCGTGCCGATTTCGAGGGTTTTGAGGTTTCGGGGGCGCACGAGTATATCGCTGGCGCGGGCGATAGCAACCTCGGCGCGATCTGGGGTGGGAAACTCGGCAGTGCTCATGCGATTGTTGCCGGGGAATGGAGGGGCCGTCAGGCGCTACCGGCCTCCGAGCGGGATTATCTGTTGCAGCCATGGCACGGCGGCGGGCAGCGTCTTGGCTGGTCGAGTTTGGGCAATCCGGGTACCTTCGCCGTTGGCGCGCCGGCCCCCTGGACCGCTGCTATCCACGCCCCGCGTTGCGAGCAGTTTGGCGGCTTCCGGGAATCTTGGACCTGCCGTTTCCGCTATCAGCAGTACGAGAATCTGATCGAGGACATGAGCCATATCCGGGCTTTTACCGAGATCAACGGTGAGCTGGACAATGGCATGGAGTATCACTTAGAGGGTCTGGTTGCCCAGGCTGAGATTCCCGAGTGGTTCACGACCCCTTCGTATCCGCCCTTCCCCTTGACAGATACGAGCATCATGGAGGTTGCGCCCGACCACCCGGGCCGGGATGCCTTCTGCGCGGACTACGGCGCTGAGGAAGGCGACCTGTACTACAACGAATGCCAAGGCGGCGAGAACTGGTATTTCAATGGCCGCCCGTTTGGCAACTCGGGTCCCGGGCGCATACTGGGCCGCGACTCCCGCACGTGGCGCGTGGCGGCTTCCGCCAATGGCGACCTTAGTCAAAATACCCATTTTGATTTAGGTCTGTCCTATTCCCGCACCGAGGGCAACTACAATCTGCCGGGGGTGTACATTGAGCGGCTGTTCCTCGGTTTCCGCGGGTTTGGCGGACCCGATTGCGGCGTTGGCGTGGAGGCGGATAACACGTCCCTTGCTGGGATGCGGCTCGGCCCGCTCAACGGCCAAGTGGCGGGTCAGGGGGATTGCCAGTATTACAACCCCTTCGGCAATGCCATCGAGTTCGCGGATCAATACGGTGCGGAGTTTGCAAGCCAAGCGAATCCCGATTACCGCGCCAACCTCGCCAACAGCCCCGAGTTGCGGCACTGGCTTAATCAGGAAGTCGATCTACAGAGCACTGCGGATCTGCTGGTCGCCGATGCGACGCTGAGCGGAACTTGGGTCGAGGATGTCGCTAGTTACGCGGCCGGCTACCAGTTCCGTCTGCTCAATGCCAGCGGCGATCCCAACGACGAGGGCGATGTGACCATCAATCCCTGTCCGGTGGTGGGCGATGACGGGTGCTCAGCCGAGGACCGGTTTGGTCCCTATGCGTTCACCAATGTGAATCGGCCGTATGATGAATCGCAGACCGTGCATCGCTTCTTTGCCGAGATTCCCCTGAGCTTGGGATCGCGCTTTGACACCCAACTGGCCGCCAACTACGAATTCCACGATGTGGCGAGCAGTTTCGACCCCAAGTTTGGCTGGCGCTATCAGCTAGTGGAATCCCCGACTCAATCCGTGTTTTTGCGCGGCTCGGTGCAGACGACGTTTCGCACCCCATCGCTGGACGACGTAAATGAAAATCCGCTTTCGACGCTCGAGTGGATCAATGAGACGGGTGCCTATCAAACGGTGGACCGATTCGGCAGCAAGGATCTCAAACCCGAACAGGCTTTTACCTATAATGCGGGCTTCGTCTTAGTCACTGAGGAGGGCCTTGATGCGACGTTTGACTACTGGAGCTACGATTTCAAGGATGTCATCGGGGCCATGCCGCATGGGGCTATTACTGCCTTATATGACGATAATAATGAGGCTCTGAAGCAGTTCATCGTCTGCCCGGATGGGATCGGCACGGGCACGTGCGCGGCTTCCGAACTTGAGCGAGTGCAAGTTGATATCGTCAATTGGCCGGGGGTCAAGACCTCGGGGATTGATTTGCATTTGGGCGGACGCACCGATACTGGAACCGGGGAAGTCTCGCTCAACTTGGACGCTACGTACACGTTGGAGTACAGGACGAAGGCCCTGACGCTTGGCAACTTGGCACTGCAAGAGGAGGCAGACGCGGCTGGCTACCTAAACTTTGGCAATCCCATTGCAACCTCGCTACCGAAGTTGAAGGGACAGGTGTCGGCGGGCTATTACTGGGGAGCCTATCGCTTGGTGAGCTTCTTGAACTACATTTCTTCGTACGAGGACCGGGGATCGATGAACTCCGATAATGCTGCCGTTAAAGAAGTATTCGGTACCATTGACTCGTTCGTCACTTGGGATATGAGCTTGCTGTGGGACTTGTCCGAGGGCGTCAACATCGCGCTGTCGGGAATGAACCTACTCGATACGATGCCGCCGCTGGTCAACATCGAGCAAGCGTACGACGGCTTTACGCACGACCCCAAGGGACGGCGGCTGAAGCTGGCCGTGTCCTATAATTTTGGCGGTTGAAATTCGGTAGCATCCCAATTGTGCAGGGCCGTCCAATACTAACTTGGACGGCCCTGTGTAGTATTGCACCGAGTACAGCAGGGAATGACGACTTGCTACTTTTTGCTCCCTGACCGATTGAGAAACAGATAATCAATCTCGCGAAAAATAAAGGGAGCAAACTCGCTCTTTTGGGAATCTCCGAGACAGGAAATGAAATGGAGTCCTATCGCCTCTGGAAGGGCCATACGGCTTGGAGAGTCCTGAAAGGTGGTTGTACCCCCGATAGGTGGCCGACAGGCAACCAACTGTACTGCAAAGCCTTGCTGAAGGAAATCTCAGGAGCTTACCCTACCCTTTACGTGCGTTCAGCCTCTTGACAAAGAATCCAGAAAAGGGTCTTTCTTTATATTATACCTATATGCCTTCGCTGCTGTCGAATTGACGGTGAGCTTGTGCAAGCGACCACGTACATTCGCACCCCCTTTGTCCGCGAACTGGATTTCGGCATGACCAGTGGCAACTATAAGCTAGCTGAATTGTTCGCCGAAGAGGAGGTCCCGTGTTAACCGATAAAGAAATCAAGGCTCTTTTGACAGATATAGAGGCCGACAATGTGGAGCGTACCGTTTCCACGAACGATACGGATAAATTCTGCAAAGCTATTTGTGCCTTTGCCAACGACCTGCCGAATCACAGTAAACCAGGCTATCTGCTTATTGGTGCAGAGGATGAAACCGGAAAGATTGCAGGTATTGATATCACAGATCAACTTCTTAAGAATCTTGCCAGCCATCGTGACTCCGGCCAGATTGTTCCCTTGCCGTCTCTTACCGTTCAGAAACGCTCTTTCTCCGAAGGCGATATTGCTGTGGTGGAAGTACAGCCTTCCGATATGCCACCGGTCCGCTACCAGGGGCGGGGCTGGGTTCGGGTGGGACCGCGTCGGGGCATTGCTAACGAACAGGACGAGCGCAGACTCACCGAGCGTAGAATACACAAGGCTAGGACATTTGATATGCAGCCTTGTCTTGGCTGTGGACAGGATCAAATTGTCCACTCACTCTTCCATGATTACCGAACTGCCGCCGTGGATCCGGAGATCATCGAAGAGAACAATCGAGACACATTCCAGCAGATGGCTGCTCTGGGGTTATGGGACGAACAGAACCAGTGTGTCACGAACGGCGGAGCTTTGTTGTTTTCGGAAGCGCCACAAGATTGGTTGCCTGGCTCGTATATTCAATACGTCCGCTACGATGGAACCGACTTGGAATCTGACATTCTCGACGAGCGAAGATTCACGGGAGATCTGCCCACAAACCTTCGCACATTGGATGCGTTTGTACAAACGCTCTTTCCATCCCGTCCCGTCCCACTTTCCGCGTTACAGGAACAACAGGTAACTCCGTATCCACAATGGGCTATTCGCGAGTTGCTGATGAATGCGGTTATGCATCGCGACTATCAGTCGAATGCGCCGATTCGTTTTTATCAGTTTTCCGACCGGATCGAAATTCAGAATCCAGGCGGGCTTTACGGTGCTGCCGTTGATTTCCCTCGTCAGAATGATTACCGGAATCCCAAGATAGCCGAGGCCATGAAAAATCTTGCCTATGTCAATCAGTTCGGACGTGGGATAGCGACAGTCCAGGCTGCTCTGCACACAAACGGCAACCAGCCTGCTGAGTTTGATATTGGACAGGCAACCTTTTTCCTTGTAAAAGTGTTAGAAGCCAACCCATGAAAACAATCGTCTTTTTCAATAATAAGGGCGGTGTGGGGAAAACGACATTGGTCTATCACATTGCCTGGATGATGATGGAACAGGGGCAAAAGGTACTGGCAGCCGACCTGGACCCGCAGGCTAATCTGTCGAGCATGTTTCTGGATGAAGAGCGCTTGGAAACGCTCTGGCCGGAGGAGGAGCGGGAACACCAGAGTATTCTGCCTTGTATCTCACCAATTTTAGAAGGAACTGGCGACATTGCGCCGGCGCATACGGAGATCATTCAGGACGGCCTGTATCTGATTCCTGGTGATCTTGGGCTGTCCCAGTTTGAGGATAAGCTCTCGGACAGTTGGCCCCGCTGCCTGGATCACGATCCTGCTGCGTTTCGTGCTATCACTGCGTTTTATCGAATTATTTATATGGCTGCCGAGGCGGTTGGTGCGAATATTGTTCTTATTGACGTCGGACCAAATCTTGGGGCGATCAACCGCTCGTCCTTGATTGCCGCGGACTACGTAATCTCCCCTCTGGCTCCTGACCTCTATTCTCTTCAGGGTCTCAAAAATCTTGGGCCTACGCTGAGAATGTGGCGTTCTGGCTGGGAGCAGAGGCTGAAACAAAAACCAGACAACCTGCACATTCCACTTCCCTCCGGCGCAATGACACCTACAGGGTATATTGTCATGCAGCATATCGAGCGAAAAAGGCGTCCCGTTAGAGCGTACCAGAGATGGGTCGAGAGAATACCGACTACGTATCTGGAATATGTTCTTGCGCAAACAAAAGATTCTGCATCTGAAGAAGACGATCCCAATCGAGTGGGGCTGGTTCGCCATTATCAGAGCCTAATGCCCATGGCTCAAGAAGCGAGAAAACCAGTCTTTTTTCTCAAACCGGCTGATGGCGCCATTGGCTCACACGCCCAAAGCGTTTCTAAGTGTTACATGGAATTCAAAAGGATGACTAAAACGATATTACACAGAACGGAGTCAAGGCATGGGTGAGACGCGGGTCATGTCACGCCGGAAAAAACTCATTTCTGACGATCTATACTGCACGCCGATAATACACATCGCATTACATCATTGAGAAGCCCATGATTATATCCCGAATAATCGTCCATCAGCCCGCTGGTCTTTTGCGCATTTTGACCGACGCGGGCTTAGAAGGTCACTGTACTGGTGTTGCGACCACGGTCGCCGAGACCGACGTGGCCACGGCGGCCTCCATCCTCCTTGATGCGAATCCCGTCAATCGCGAGCGGATATGGCAGACATTCAACGAAACGGACGGGAGGGTGCCTGCCGCACTGTGCGCCTGTGTCGATGTCGCACTGTGGGACCTCACGGCCAAGGTTGCCGGTCAGCGGGTTCATCGGCATGTCAACGGCTTTCGCAATCGCATTCCGGTTTGCAGGAGGTCGGAGCAAAGCTCGGGGGAAGGGATCGTCGAGGAAGCGCAGGAAGCGCTGCGTGCAGGTTTCCGGGCGTACAAATTCGATGCCCTTTTGGACGAAGAATCGCTCATCGGCCTGATAGGGGACGTGCGTGGGGCCGTAGGACCGGATTTCTGCCTGCTGCTGGACGGCCGGACGCGGTGGGTTCTTGACCAAGCGATACGGATCGGCCGGGCGCTCGATGATGCGGACTTTTTCTGTTTTGATCGGCCTCGGCCCGATAACGACATGTCCGGCGGTAGGCAGCTAGCCGCCGCGATAGATACCCCGACGAGTACGGGCGTGTCCAGTCCCATGGAAGCGTCACAGGTCATGACGACTCAGGCGGCAGACCATGTCCGCACCGGAGTAACGCGGGCCGGCGGTATGACGGACGTGCTCAAAGCCGCTCGCTGTGCCGAAGCTTTCGGGGCCTACTGCCATTTGGACGGTTTGGGGATCTGCGACGGTTTCGCCCATCTGCATCTGGCGGGTACCATCCGCAATGCGCCCTTTCTGGAGGTGAGTGAAAACGGAGCGTCTTCGCCGTTCGTCGAGAATCCGCTGCAGATATGCGATGGGTACATCCAGATTCCCGCTGCGCCGGGACTGGGCATGGAGATCGACATGGGTGCTGTCAACGAGCACACCGAGGAACTGATTGAGAGCTGAGGCCCTATGCAGATTCGAGATATCAAGTGTTACCTATTGCAGGGCGAACCCGCGACGCGGCAGGAAAGTTGCGGGGCCAGAGGAAGCATCGGCCCCGTGCCGCCGGGGATCTCCGGGTTGCTTACCCACGACCAGGGATTCGGTGCCGCCGCCCCCGAGGGATTTACGTTCACCGGGGAAGAACCGGAGCCGACGTATAGCCTGATGATCCGGCTTGTGACGGATGGCGAACTGGATGCGTACGCCAATTACGCCACGGGTTACAATCCTCGGGAGCTGGAATGGGAGGCCAAGGCGTTTCTGGCTCGGTATGCCCACATGCTCATCGGCGTGGATGCCTTTGACCGGGAATACATCTGGCAGCGGTTCTGGATGGCTCAGCGGTTTATGTACACGGGCAGGGGGCTGCTCGACACCATCGACCGGATGTTGTGGGACTTGGCGAGTCGAAGTGCCCGCCTGCCGATTTACAAGCTGCTCGGAGCCTGTCGCGAAAGCGTTCCTGCGTACTGCAATGTCGGTGGGCGGACCATTGACGACTTGGTGGCCCACGCGGTGAAACGGGTAGAAGAAGAGGGTTTCATCGGCTGCAAGGATCACTCGTATCGGGGGGTGAAAGGCAACGGGGAGATGGCTAGGAAGCTGCGGGAGACGCTGGGCGACGATATCCTGCTCTTTCACGATCCTGTCGAGTCGTACACAGTCGAGGAGGCTATAAAAATCGGCCGCATCCTAGAGAAGTACCATTACAGGTGGATCGAAGAGCCGCTGCAGGACTACGATATCATGGGGCTGAAGAAGCTGTGCGCCGCCCTCGATCTTCCGGTTTTGACCCTCGAGTGGATCGGAGCCATCGGCGGACAACCCTACAATACGGCACCGTATTTGGCGCTACAGGCCGCGGATATTGTCCGGCAGCGGGGCATCGGCATCACGGGTCAGGTCAAACAAGCCCAACTGGCCGAAAGCTTTGGCGTCGAAGTACACGGCGGCGATCCCCAGGTCATCCTGTCCATCGGCAACGACCCTGTCTTTGAGGCCATGGGCGTGCAGCCGCGTCCTCCCGAGGAGAAACTGGATTGCCGGGGTACGGTCGTCGTAGAGGATGGTGCTATGTCGATAGCTTGGAGCGACCGTCCCGCGGTGGAACCGGATTGGGACGAGATGGCTCGGAACGCCATTTTGGTCATTTGACCGCGGAACTATGCTACTGGAGCCAACGACGACCGAAAATAATAATACGTGAGTTCGGGATAAGCAGAGTAGCAAAAGCTCGACAGGCTAGTTTTTCGGGTTCCCTATTTATGGTCAACCGCATCGGCGGCTTACTTGCCTATTGCCACCAATCGGAAAAACCGGCCCTAAAAACCGATGAACCACGCCAAGTAGAGACCGCTTAACCCGAACTCACGTTAATAATGAAAGAGGAAAGAGGTTTATAATGAAAACGCTACTTGTAAATCGAAAAATTACCGTATCAATTCTAACTATGATAACGGTGGTGTTGGCATCTGGGTTACAAGACATCAGTTACGGTCAGGATGCACCTGACACCGTTGTGGAATTCTCTGATCGCAGTCTAGCCATAATGGTGCGCATATCAATAAGGTTTGATACTCTAAGTCCATTTAACATCAACGAACTGCTCGGAATGCCCGAAACTGACATTCTCAAAATTCCTAAAGCGGAACTGGCAAAACTAAAGTCATTGTCAGCTAGTAAGTCAGCAGTAAAGGACTTAGATTTACCAGTGATAACCGACCTCACCGGCTTGGAACATGCAACTGAACTCATAACTATAGATCTTAGAGGTCAGGATGTCACTGATCTCGCTCCCCTCGCACAACTCACGCAGTTAAGCCGGATAGATCTTTGGGGCAATCAAGTCATTGATGTCTCTCCGCTCGCGCAACTCACGCAGTTGACAAAACTGAATCTCGGGGGCAATTCAATCATGGGCAATTACATCGTTGATATCACCCCACTCGCCCAATTGACACAGCTAAGAGAGTTAAGTGTTGTGAGCCAAGTCGTTGACATCACACCAGTCGCGCAACTCACCCAGCTAAGGGAGTTAGAGCTCTCGGGTAATCAGATCAGCGACCTCACCCCGCTGGCACAACTCACCCAGCTAAGGAAGTTAGAGCTCTCGGATAATCAGATCAGCGACCTCACCCCGCTGGCACAACTTAAGCAACTGACATGGTTAACGCTCGGAGCTAATCAGATTAGCGACCTCAGTCCACTCACGCAACTCACTCAGCTAACAACGTTATTCCTTCAGGTTAATCAGATCAGTGACCTCACCCCGCTGGCACAACTTAAGCAACTGACGCTGTTATATCTCTCGTATAACAAAATTCGCGACCTTACCCCGCTCACTGAACTAGCGGATTCGCTAACAAGGTTGTATCTCGATCATAATCAAATCCGAGACATCACTCCACTTGCAGACTTGGTATATCTTAAAAAGTTATCGCTTGATGATAATCCGATTACAGATACGTTGCCGCTTCGCGCACTTCTAAATGATAATCCGAATCTGGATATCGATATCGACCAAGAGATCCCCCAGACCTTGACATCCGAAGATGACCAAGAAAGACCGGCTGATGCTGCGTTAGCCGATTCACTGGTAGTAGCCGGCGATCCTGAAGAGTCAGCGGTCGAGGCCGTCTCTTGGGGATTCATCAAATCGAGCGTGACGCGCTGACCTAGGCGGTAACTTTGAACACACTGGCATCCTTGCTGGGAAAGGGACAGGCACGGTACTCGGCTCTCGGGTCAAGGAATGGCACGGTTATACTGTGGGATATAGCTGAGGGGACGAGTTCCCGTTCTTACAAGCAGGAAATAACACGTGGGTTGGTAGTATAGCCGAGTAGCATGGGAGACTTTACAGCAGCGCCTCGGCTAGCTCGGTAAAATTTCCCACCTCGACATCGGGTCGGTACGGCGTTTCTTCGTACGGCAGGGCGTTGCGATTGACGAAGGCCCCCCTCATGCCACAGGCTCGCGCGCCCATCACGTCGAATGAATTGGCCGAAACCATCATGCACTGTCCCATTTCTAGCTCTAGCGAGGCCGCAGCCCGGCGATACACCCCAGGATGCGGCTTGAAAGCACCTACTTCCTCGACCGAGATAATGCGGTCGAAGTCCCAGCCAATGCGGTTGGTCGCTAGGTGAACTAAAAAATCCGCTTCGCCGTTGGACAGAGCAACTAGGCGGTAGCGCTCCTGCAACTTTTCTAGCGCCGCCCTCACATCGGCGAAGGGGTTGAGCTGCTGCCAAGCTGCCATGAGCCGGGGGATATCTCCTTTGGCCGCATCTATTCCCTCCAACGCCAAGACGTAAATCAAGGCCCGCCGCACGGTCTCCAAATAGCCGCTGTGGCCCAATAGGAGGATGTTGTCCTGATATTGCTCTAGGCGCTGGCGCGCCCGCCATTGGTTCCACAGGTGTTCGGGCGCGACTGAAGACCCTTTATCGCGCAGGTAGGACGCGATGGCCGGGATCAGGCTGCCGCCCAAGTCGAGGACAGTGCCGAACAGGTCGAAAGTAAGGGCTTGTACCGCTGAAAATTTGGCCATTGATCCGCCTTTATGGGTTTTGAGTACAGCCAGCGCGATGCGTTTGCGCATTTGCCTCGCTGTGTTTGTTGCGCTCTGCGCGATTGTGTAATTTACTCTATCTTCGAGCGGCAGACCAAGCGTAGGGGGCGGTTTGCAAACCGCCCCCTACAAATAATGACTAGTATGCAATGTGCGGTATTGTTGGGCTATATGTAAAAAAACGCGACTTGGCGGACCAACTCGGCGCACTGTTCGCCGAGATGCTGATCTGCATGAGCGATCGCGGCCCTGACAGTGCGGGGTTGGCGCTCTATGGCAATGAGCCGCCGGAAGGCTTTATCAAGGTCACCTTGCGGCACGAGGCCGACGACTATGACTGGCAAGGGCTAGCCGACCAACTCGGCGCGCGCTTTGATTGCGAGGCAAGCCTGCGCGTCAACGCCAACTACGCGGTCATCGCGGTGTGCGCCGACGCGGAGTCACTCGGGCGAGAGTTGGCTGGTTCAGACCCTAACCTGACGGTAATGAGCATCGGCCGCAGCATCGAGATCCTCAAAGAAATCGGCGCACCCGCTGAGATCGTCGATCGCTTTGGCGTGCGCGAGATGCGCGGCACGCACATCATCGGCCATACGCGCATGGCCACTGAGAGCGCGGTGACCACCGATGGCTCGCATCCCTTTTCCACGGGCATGGACCTCTGTCTCGTACACAACGGGTCGCTGAGCAACCACAATCGGCTGCGCATGGGGCTGGAGCGTAGGGGGATCGAGATCCGCACGGAGAACGACTCGGAGGTGGCTGCCGGCTATTTGATGTGGCGGATGCAGGAGGGAGATACTTTGCAAGGGGCCCTGCAAGCGGCGCTCGACGACTTAGACGGTTTCTATACCTTTGCCATTGGCACGGTCGATGGCTTCGCAGTCTTGCGCGACCCGATCGCCTGCAAGCCGGCGGTGCTGGCTGAGACGGATGAGTACGTGGCGATGGCCAGCGAGTTTCAGGCGCTATCGAGCTTGCCTGGGATCGACGACGCAGAGGTGTGGGAGCCCAAGCCGGCGCGGGTGTACACTTGGGGAGGAGCCGATTGATGGGTGCGGAGGTTTTCGACTTGGCGACTGGAGAGTTGCGCCAGCTCAACCAGCGTCTGCACGACCTGACTGAGGAGACGGCCAAGACGCCGTGGCGGATCCTGCATCCCCGAGGCGCGCACGCCGTGGCCGCCGGAGTCAATGCATCCGTAGAAATCGATATCGAAGGCCACGTTGGCTACTATTGCGCTGGCATGAATCAGCGCGCCCACATCACCGTCCACGGGATGGTCGGGGTCGGGGTGGCCGAGAACATGATGTCGGGGCTGGTGAGGGTGAAGGGCCACGCCAGCCAGTGCGCTGGAGCTACCGGACACGGCGGCCTGCTGGTCATCGAGGGCGACGCGTCGAGCCGCTGTGGGATTTCGATGAAGGGGATCGACATTGTGGTCGGCGGCTCGGTCGGCCACAGCAGTTGCTTTATGGCGCAAGCTGGCAACCTAGTCGTCTGTGGCGATGCGGACGAGGCGTTGGGCGACTCGCTGTACGAGGCGCGGATTTTCGTGCGCGGCCGGGTTGCGGGCTTGGGGGCCGACTGCGTTGAAAAGCCCATGCGCGACGAGCATTTGAGCGCGTTGGCCGAGCTGTTGGCGCGAGCGGATTTGTCCGATGTGCGCCCAGAAGAGTTCCGCCGCTACGGGTCGGCGCGTCAGCTTTACAACTTCAAGGTGGACAACGCATCCCAGTACTAGACACTCTATGACGCAACCAAACCACAACCAAGACGGCCTGCGCGAATCGGCGACCTTTGGCCGCGACGTCATCTACGAGATCCAGCGCGCTGCGCGGACCGGGATCTACGACATTCGCGGCTGGGGAGCCAAGCGCCAAGTGCCCCATTTTGACGACTTGGTCTTTCTGGGCGCGAGTATGTCACGCTACCCGCTGGAGGGCTACCGCGAGCGCTGCGACACCGATGTGGTGCTGGGCACGCGCTACGCCAAAAATCCGATTCACCTCGACATCCCCGTCACCATCGCGGGGATGAGCTTTGGCTCGCTGTCGGCGCAGGCCAAAGAGGCGCTCGGTCGCGGTGCCAGCGAGGTGGGCACGAGCACCACGACCGGCGACGGCGGGATGACGCCGGAGGAGCGCGAACAGTCGCGGATTTTGGTGTACCAGCTTTTGCCCTCGCGCTACGGCATGAACCCCGACGACCTGCGCAAGGCCGATGCCATTGAAGTAGTGCTCGGCCAGGGGGCCAAGCCCGGCGGTGGCGGAATGCTGTTGGGCCAGAAAATTAGCGACCGCGTCGCCCAGATGCGGACCTTGCCCAAGGACATCGACCAGCGCTCGGCCTGCCGCCATCCCGACTGGACTGGCCCGGATGACTTGGCGATCAAAATAGTCGAGTTGCGCGAAATTACCGACTGGCAGGTGCCGATCTACGTCAAGATCGGCGCGACGCGGACCTACTACGACACGCTTTTGGCGATCAAGGCCGGAGCCGACGTGGTGGTGCTCGACGGGATGCAGGGCGGCACGGGCGCGACTCAAGATGTGTTCATCGAGCACGTGGGGATCCCGACTCTGCCAGCCGTGCGCCAAGCGGTGGAAGCGCTCGACGAGTTGGACATGCATCGCAAGGTGCAGCTCGTTGTGTCTGGGGGCATCCGCAGCGGTGCGGATGTGGCCAAAGCCTTGGCAATGGGGGCGGACGCTTGTTCGATTGGCACGGCTGCACTGATTGCGCTGGGCGACAACAGCCCACATTTGGATCCCGAGTACCGCAAAATTGGTTCGGCCGCTGGCTTTTACGACGACTTACAGGACGGCCAAGACCCGGCTGGCATCTCGACCCAGACCGACACCTTGGCCGAGCGCCTCGACCCGGTGGCTGGAGGCCGCCAGCTTGCCAACTATCTGCGGGTAATGACCATGGAGTGCCAGACCATTGCCCGCGCCTGCGGCAAATCGCACGTTCACAATTTAGAGCCAGAGGACTTGGCAGCGCTGACCATTGAGGCAGCGGCTATGGCCAAAATTCCCTTGGCCGGGACGGATTGGATTCCTGGAAACACGCCAACTAAAGGAGCTTGCTGTGACTGAACGCACTGAGATCAAAGAACGACTCGCCCAAGAGGGCATTGAATTCCTACTCGTACAATTCGTCGATATGACTGGTGCGCCCAAAGTGAAGATGGTGCCGGTGACGGCGCTCGACGACGCGCTTGACGAAGGCGCGGGTTTTGCCGGCGCGTCTATTTGGGGTTTGGGGCAGGGGCCGCACTCGCACGACATGCTGGCGCGGATTGATCTCGATTCGTACGCGCGGCTGTCTTGGCAGCCGAACACCGTGCGTTTTGCCAGCAATCTCTTCGTCGATGGGGAATCCTATCCCTATTGCTCGCGCACCAACCTCGAGCGGGTACTCGCGGACGCCGCGCAACAGGGCTATGTCTTCAACGTGGGCATGGAGCCGGAGCACTTTCTCGTCGCGCGCGATGAAGACGGTTCGATCCGGCCCTGGGACCCGGACGGCGTGGACTCGCTAGCCAAGCCCTGCTACGACTTTCGCTCCATGTCACCGGCGATGGCGTACTTGCAGGAGTTGACTCGATCGCTCAACGACATGGGTTGGGGGGTTTATCAGTGCGACCACGAGGATGCCAACGGGCAGTTTGAGGTCAACTTCGACTATGCCGACGCGCTGACGACGTCTGACCGCATCATTTTCTTTAAAATGGCTACTTCGCAGATTGCCAAGAAGTACGGTGCGATCGCCTCGCACATGCCCAAGCCGTTTGCCGACCGCACGGGCAGCGGCTTGCACGCGCACTACCATATCGCCGACGCCGAGTCGGGCGAAAATATCTTCTTGGACGAAGGAGACGCACGGGGCTTGGGCTGCTCAGAGCTGGCCTACCACTTCCTCGGCGGCATTTTGCACCACGCGCGCGCCCTCTGCGCGGTGACCAGCCCGACGGTGAACTGCTACAAGCGTCTCCAACTCGGCGCTGGTATCTATTCGAGCCGTTCGGGTTTTACTTGGACGCCGGCGTTTATCACCTATGGCGACAACAACCGCACGCAGATGATCCGCACGGCTGGCGAGGGACATTTTGAAGACCGCACAGTCAGCGCTGCGGCCAATCCCTATCTGGCTTTAGCCGCCTATCTGGTCGCCGGGCTCGACGGCATTGAGCGCGGTTTGGAGCCGGGCGAGCCCAATCTGGGCAACATGTACGAGCGCTCCCTCGACGAGATCCAAGCGGCAGGGGTACAGCTTTTGCCGCAGTCGCTGGCCGAGGCGCTCGACGCGCTGCGCGAGGACGAAGTAGTGCAGAGCGCGCTAGGCCCCATCGCCGACGAATTCCTCAAGATAAAAGCCGACGAGTGGGCCGAGTACGACAGCCAAGTCAGCCGCTGGGAGATCGACCGGTATTTGACGTCTGTTTGAGTTTGATGTACGACCACATTTTGAGCAAGTTATATTGATATTTCAACGAAAAATCGTTATCATTGAGAAATGATTCACACATTTTCCGTATCCAACTACTACTCGGTCCGCGAGGAAGTAGTTCTCGACTTCCGCATTCCAGGGACTGCTCCCGCCCTGCCACGCTTTCGGCGCAGTGCGGCCAAGCCGGATATCCGGCTCCCCCCTGTCGTTGTGCTCATGGGACCCAATGGATCGGGCAAGACGACCCTGCTGGATGCGCTGCTCGCTATCTCCCGCATCGCCTCATCCGCATCTCCTGCTGAAGAGACCAGCCCGCTCACCTTTCTCCCTTTCTCTTCGACGGAAACCAGAGACAAACCGACGCGGTTTTGCGTGGAGATCGAAGCGGATTGGCTGGCACCGGACCAAGCCCGGCATCTGTTCCGCTATGAACTGGCCGTGAGACGCGGTGACGCCGGCGTCAAGGATACCTTCTTCCAGTGCGAAGTGCTGTCCTACTTTCCCAAGGGGCGTCCCCGCCGCCTTTTCGAGCGCGGTGCTCCGGAAGAGCCTATATACGTTTCCAGCGAGCTAGGGCTCACTCCGAAGGATGATCGCCTCAAGGCGATTCGGGAGGACGCCTCGGTGATTGCCACGCTCGCCCTGCTCAATGTGCCTTTGGCGGCGCGTATTGCAGAATGGATGCGCGCTTTTTCTTATTTCTCCAACATCCTTCACCGCGAGAAATGGCAGCTTCCGACCCAAACAATGGTGGACGCATTCGACGAGAGTGATCCCCAGGTGAGAGATTGGCTCGTGAGACACATCCAGGCCAGCGACTTGGGGATTCAAGACATGCGTATTTTGGAGCAAGCCGACAAGAAGGAGGTGTTTTTCGACCATCGCGGGCTCGACAGGCCGATTCCTTTGCCCTTCGAGTCCAACGGCACGAGACGGCTGTTCCATCTGCTGCCTCAGCTCTACCTCGCCCTCAAAGACGGCATTCCCGCGGTCCTCGACGAGGTCGACGGTGATCTTCACGTGGATATCGCTGGCGAAATGCTCGACTGGTTCCGCTCCCAAGAGACCAATCCTTCCGGCGCACAGCTTTTCGTCTCCTCTCACAATGTCGGCCTGCTCGACAATCTGGAGAAGGAGGAGGTCTTCATCGTCGAGAAGGACCGCGATGGCGCGACCCGCGTGTACAGCGCCCAAGATGTGCGCGGTCTCCGCCGCGACGCCCGGCTCTATCCCAAGTACCGGGCGGGGGTGCTCGGTGGTATCCCGAAAATCGGCTGAGGAGCGATGCGCCGCAGGTCGGTCGAACCTAGGCGGGTCATTTTTATCGGGGTTGAGGGCAAGAGCGACCAAGCATTCGCACGGTTCCTCGGCCACTGTTGTGAAATCGGTCTTTGATCTTTCTCGTTCGACGAGAGGAGAGTCACTCCCGCCATGCCTTACCGGTTGCTCAAATACGGCTTGGGGCGATCGCGTCCCGCGCCGCGCATGTTCCGCTCGCCCGAGCGGTTGCGCGACAGCTATGAAGTAGTGATCATCGGCGGCGGTGGGCACGGGCTGGCCGCGGCGCACTATCTCGCCCAAGAGCACGGCATCAGCGACATCGCCGTCTTGGAGCAGGGTTACATCGGCCACGGCGGCACCGGCCGCAACACCGCGATTATCCGCTCGAATTATCTGACGGAAGAGGGCGCGCGCTTTTACCAGTTCAGCGTGGATCTGTACCGCGATTTGTCGCGGAAGCTCGACTACAACCTGTTCTACTCCGAGCGCGGTCACTTCACCTTGGCGCACACGCCGGCCGCGCTGCGCACCCAGCGCTGGCGCGCAGAGGTCAACAAGCATCTCGGCATCAATTCCGAGGTCGTCGGCCCGGAGTTCATTAAAAAGACCATCCCCGAGATCGACCTGAACTGCGGCGGGTACCAACCGCCCATTGTCGGCGCGCTCTACCACCCGCCGGGTGCGATCGCTCGCCACGACGCCGTGGCGTGGGCGTATGCGCGCGGGGCCGATAGCAAAGGCGTGGAAATCCACCAGCAGACCAGTGTCACCGGCATTGAAATCGCCGATGGCAGGGTCGCGGGCGTGCACACGGATCGCGGTTTTATCCAGACGCGCAAGGTGCTCAGCGCGGTGGCGGGCTGGACGCCGCAGATACAGCGGATGGTCGGCTTGCGCTCACCGCTGGTGGTACATCCGCTACAGGCGTTTGTCACCGAACCGTTCAAGCCGTGGCTCGACGCGATTGTCGTATCGGCCAGTCTGCACACGTACGTCAGCCAATCCTCGCGCGGTGAGTTGGTCGCTGGTGCGTCTTTGGATCCTTACGAGCTGACGTCCATGCGTTCGACGCTCGACTTTGCCGAGGGCTTAGCCGGCCACATGCTCGACCTCTTTCCCTGCTTGGGCGACGTCAAGGTGCTGCGCCAGTGGGCTGGCTTGTGCGACATGACTCCGGATTTTTCGCCGCTCATGGGGACGACGCCGATTGCGGGTTTTTACATTGACGCGGGCTGGGGCACGTGGGGCTTTAAGGCCTCGCCGGTCTGCGGCTATACCATGGCTCACACCATCGCCCACGACGAGGATCATCCGCTGATTCGCGCCTTTAATTTGTCGCGCTTTGGCGCGTTTGAGTTGGTCGGCGAGAAGGGAGCGGCGTCCGTTGGCCACTAGCCACGCAAGGGGGCGGTCGTGAAAATCCTCACCTGTCCAATCAACGGGCCGCGTCCGCTCGCGGAATTCGTCTTCGGCGGCGAGGTGCGTCCCATGCCCGATCCCAAGCAAGCGGATGATGCTGGGTGGGCCGACTACGTGTTCAACCGCTCCGGCGAGCCGGGTATTCAGCGCGAGTGGTGGTACCACAGTGCCAGCAGCACTTGGTTTATCGCCGAGCGCGACACGGCCCGCGACGAGATCGTTCGCACCTATTTGTGGGGCGAGGAGGACCAAGCGTGAAGCGCCGCCTGCCCGCACAGCCCGGGGAGTGGATCGACCGGACGCAGCCCATTGAATTCCGCTTTGAAGGCGAGGCATTCAGCGGTTTTGCCGGCGATGTGATCGCCAGTGCGCTAATGGCCAATGGCGTGCAGATGATGGGGCGCAGCTTCAAGTACCACCGGCCGCGCGGGGTGTACAGCTTGGCCGGCCACGACGCCAATGCACTGTTTACAGACGGCGAGCGCACGCATCTGCGCGGTGATAGCGAGCCGTTGGCCCTGGGCATGGATCTGCGGGCCGTCAACACCATCGGCGGGTTGAAACGCGATCTGTTCAAGTGGTTGGAGTCTTTGGGCCGCTTCATGCCGGTGGGTTTTTACTACAAGGCATTTCACCGCCCTCGATGGCTTTTCCCCTTCCACGAGCGGATCATTCGCCAGATCGCGGGCTTGGGCCAGATCAACCGCGACCAAGAGGCCACGGCTAGTCCCAAGAAGTACGCTTGGTGCGATGTGCTGGTCGTGGGTGGCGGTGCGGCCGGGCTGGAGGCGGCAAGGGCCGCGGGAGAAGCCGGTGCCCGCGTTTTGCTGGTCGAGGAACAGGCGCGTGTGGGCGGCAGCATGGCTTGGCAGGGCCGCGACTCCGCAGTACAAGCGCTCGTCGCAGCTCTGTCCGCTCTCCCAAATGTCGAGGTACGCTGCGGGACGGTGGCCGGCGGCCATTACACCGACGGATGGATCGCCCTATTTGACGCCGTGCGGATGACCAAGGTGCGAGCCGGGGCGGTCGTCTATGCCAACGGCGCGATTGAGCAGCCGGCGGTCTTTGGGCACAATGATCTGCCGGGTGTACTGCTCGGGTCGGCCGCCCAGCGGTTGGTGAAGTTGTACGCGGTCAAACCCTGCGACCGCATGGTGGTGCTAGCGGCCAATAGCGATGCGTACAGGATGGCGCTGGACATGCTCGATGCGGGAGTCGAGGTGGCAGCCATTGCCGATTTGCGTCCCGACGCGGCATCGTCGGCTCTAGCGGAAAAAATCACCGCAGCCGGGGTGCCGATCCACAGCGGCTGCGCCGTCTATACGGCGGTGCCCAATGGCCAGAAGACCGGCCTACGCGGTGCCGTGGTAGCCCCGTTCTTTTTAGATGGCACCACCATAGACGCTCAGCGCGGCAAAGAGATCGCCTGCGACGGCCTTGCCACTTCGGTCGGCTGGATGCCCAACGCCGCACTGCCCAGCCAAGCGGGGGTGCAATTCGCGTACGACGAAGCGCTGGAGCAACTCGTGCCACATTGGTGTCCAGCCGGGGTTTTTGTCGCCGGGCGCGTTCGCGGGGTGTACGATCTAGACGCGCAGCGGGAAGACGGGCGGGTCGCTGGGCTTAGGGCAGCACACTACGCTGGCCACGGCGCTGGCGAAGTGCCCGCGCCTCCGCCACCGGTGCACGAACCTCGCAGTCACAGCTATCCGATTTTCGCCCATCCGAGCAAAAAGAACTTCGTGGATTTCGACGAGGATTTGCACTTGACGGATTTCGTCGATGCCCACCAAGAAGGCTACGATAGCGTCGAACTGCTCAAGCGCTACAGCACTGTGGGGATGGGGCCGAGCCAGGGCAAGCTATCCAACATGAATGCGATGCGGATCTTGGCCAACCTCAACGACGACACCCTCACCGCGACCGGCTCGACGACCGCCCGTCCCTTCTACCAGCCAGTGCCGCTGGGGCATTTGGCCGGTCGGCGCTTCCACCCGATGCGCCGGACGGCGATTCACGATTGGCATTGCGAACACGGCGCAGTCTTTGCCCACGCCGGCGACTGGTATCGGCCCGAGTACTATGCCTGCGGCGACACCAGCCGCGACGAGTGCATTGTGCAGGAGGCGCAGCAGGTGCGGTCAGGTCTAGGGATTATTGATGTGAGCACGCTGGGCAAATTGCAGGTCAGCGGTCCGGACGCTGGCGAGCTACTCGAACGCCTCTATACAGGCCGCTTCAAGAAGCTGTCGATGGGCCGCTGTCGCTACGGCGTGGCGCTCGACGAGAGCGGGGTCGTAATCGAGGACGGGGTGATTGCGCGGCTGGGCGAGGACCGCTTCTACGCGACCACGACTAGCAGCGGCGCGGCGGCCTTTTATCGAGAGATGCTGCGCTGGGCCGCGATTTGGGGCTTGGACGTGACCTTGAGCAATGTTACGGGACAACTGGCGGCGTTCAATCTGGCCGGTCCAGAAAGCCGCGACGCGCTGGCGGGGTTGACGGACATCGATTTGCGGCCGGGGCCTTTCTCCTATCTGCGGGTGCGCGAGGGTGAAGTGGCCGGGGTGCGGGCAATGGTGATGCGGGTGGGCTTTGTCGGCGAACTGGGATACGAGATTCACGTGCCGGCTTGGGAGGGGGAGCACGTATGGCGGACGCTGGTGGAGGCCGGTGCGCGGCCCTTTGGGGTGGAGGCGCAGCGCCTGTTGCGCTTGGAAAAAGGGCACTTGATCGTCGGCCACGACACGGACGCGCTGACCTATCCCCAAGAAGCGGGGTTGGCGTGGGCCATTGGCAAAAAAAAGCGCTTCTTCGTCGGCCAGCGCAGTATGCAAATCTACGCTGCGCGTCCAGCTCGGCGCACGCTCGTCGGCGTGCGATGGCCCGCTGATTTTGCCGACAAGCTGCCCGAGGAGTGCAACTTGATCATGCGGGAGGGATGGATCGCCGGTCGCATAACCAGCATCGCCCCGGTCTCGACGCTGGGTTATCCGCTGGGCTTGGCCTTTGTCGAAGCGGATATGGCCGCACCCGGCACGCAGGTGGAAGTGCGCTTGGACGACGGCTCGACGAGCACGGCGGCAGTGACCGCGCTGCCCTTTTACGACCCCGAGGACGAGCGGCAGAAGCTGTGAGGGGCTAGATGCCACTCGACATTGGTAAGCTGCATCCGCAAAAAGTAAAGGCTAGTCAGTACAACCGGTCCTCTCAAAATGCCTTCTTCGCACTCAGGCTCCAGTGCCCCTCTTGGTGATCCAGTCTGCGGGTGTATTCTACATTGAGATAATCGAGCAGGGTCAGCGATAGGCCGAGCTCGTGGTGGAGGAGTGTAGATGGGGCCTCGGCAAGGCCCCAAACTCGGCCCGAAGCCCCGTGCAGTGCCCAGCCCAATCCCCAGCGCTGGGCGCGCCACCCCAGTCCCAACCGCTCGAAGAGGCCGATCCGCCAGCGCTGTTCCCAGAAAAATCCCGCGTAGTGTTGGCCTGTGTATGGGCGGTTGTGCAGGGTTTTAAATGTGCCAAAAGGGGCGACGATCACCAGACTAGCATCTAGGGTCCCGTGGCGCTGAATCGGCACCTGACCAAGACCCGCACCGGCCTGGAGCCGATAGTTGGACTCAGCCGGCCAGAGTCTGCCCCGCGTTGGTTCGACGTGCCAGTCGAGCCGGGCATCTAGGCGGACAAAACGGGCAAAGCTCCCCATCCATTCGTCGCTGTACTCGGCCGCGAGTCGGGTGCGATGCCACGCCTTGGGGTCGAGTCCCCCTAGATCGAGCACCAGTTCCAGTGACGTCATGCGCCCGGCGCGGATCGGGGGATTATCCCTATAGGTCAGGTCACGGCCAGCGCAGAGGTGCTTATAGACGTAACTGTCTTTGGACTGCGTGCGGCAGAAGCTGAAGTCTGTCTCCTTGCGCAAACTGCTATGCCGTTCCCGATTGAACGCCAATGTTAGGACGCTGTGTTGCTGCGCCAAGCGATAGCCTGCCTCGGCGCGCCAGCGGGTCCGCCAGTAGAAGTCGAAGTAGTCGTCGAGACTGAGCAGAAAGGGATAGCTGTTGTCGGCGAGTGTATAGAGCGACGAAGGATAGCGTGGAACGGTGCCGCGCTGGTAGTACAGGCCCGTGAAGCTACGGCCATCTGCACCCCAAGTTCGCTTTGATCCCACGCCCGCAAAAAAGCGCCCGTGCCCGGTGTTGTAGCCTCCCTTGAAGTAGACCCCCGTGCGCTGGCCGAGCAGGTTAGTGCCGCGCCAGCGCGCGCCGAAATGCAGCGCATCGACGCGGTTGGTCCACAGCTCCGGGGTGAGCTTGCCCCTAGCTGCTGCCGGGATTTCTACTACGTGCAGGCCGAGGAACGTCAGGCTCGTGTCGAGGTGGACCCCGGTCACCCCGGCGACGACATCGCGCAAGAGCGCGTCGTTGACCAAGCTTTTTCGCGCCAGCGGATCCTCCTCGATCACAGCGGGTACCTCCTCGCCCACCCGCTGTTCGTAGAGCCGGTAGAGTGCGGAGACCGCCTGCTTGGCCAGCGGCTTGAACCCTTGTTGCAAGTCCGCAAAAGCCTGCGCTTCTCGGCGGGTCAAGGGCCGCTCCGCTCGCCGTTTGTCTAGGAACTTGTCCCAGGTTGGCGAGTGCGGCTCGACCAAGAGGGTTTGTCCTACGTTGAACGCATAATCGATCGACGGCGCGTCGAACTCATAGCCCCTGAGCCAGGTCCAGCCGCGTAGCCGCGCCTGTGGTGTGGGTGCACCGCGGAGGCGCAGGATGCGTTCGCCGCCGGCTGTTGTGCCCAACCGCCCTTCGATCTCGTATTCGGTTTCCACCGGCAACCAAGCTCCATGCGCGAAGCGAGCAAAGTGCTGCCGGAGCCGGTAGCCAAGCCCGTTCTCGGTCGCGAAACCGGCCGGATGCAGCCGGCGGTTCGGCCATAGCTGCGCCTCTACTAAGGCATACTCGCCGTCTTGGACGACCAGCGCACCCGTCCATCCGGGCAAGGCATTGGTTTTTGGCTGCATCGAGATGAAGTAGTGGTCGTCCTTGTGGCCGACCAGTTGGAAAGAGTAATGCTCCAGTGCCTGCGGGTGCGTCGGCCCTAAGAAAATTTGTCCGTGAAGCGCGATTTCGTCGTCGTAGAGGTTGAACAGATACTTCGCCGTGGCAAAAACCTGCATTGAAGCGCTCACGTTGGCCGTGTGCTTTTTGGCCTTTAACTGCTCGCGTAGTCCCTGGTCTCGATCCCGATACAGTTCGGCTAGGCTCTCGCGGATCGCCGCGATGTACTGATTGCTGTAGAGGACCTGCCGCGTATGCGCCTCGACCCGGTAGCGGTGCGCAAGCGGTGCCCACGTGCGTTTGCGGCGGATCACTTCGCGCATGATGCGCACCGCTGGGTCGTCGCCGTCGATAATCAGGCCTTCGATCTCGAGGGGTATCGGCTGCAAACGGAATTCCAGAGGGCCGGCCTCGTCCACCAGCAACTCGACGGGCGCGTATCCTATGTGCGTCGCCCGGAGCGTCACTGGCAACGCATCTACCACCAGCCGAAAGGCTCCTTGGCCATCGCCGATAGTCCCCCACGCTTGACCTATCACCTCGATGTTGGCACGCGGCAAGGGTTCTCCCGTCTCCGCGTCGCGCACTACGCCCTGTACTACGACCTCGGCCTGGGAATCAGCCGCGCAGTATCCTAAGAGGAAGAAGGTGAACCAGACTATTATTGGCGGAAACATACGTTGGAATGACTAAACAATACAGGCAAAGGTTCCAAATGAGCGCTCCCCATTTGCCTCGCTCTCTCGCCCTTCCTATCCTCACCGCTGTATAGCTCTTCTTTAGCTGCCGCGCCGAACCCCTAGAAGCCCCGACCCCAACTCCCGAAATACGGTACGGGACCTTTGCTGAATGTCCGCGTAGCCGGGGCCTTGGTAGCGTATCAGGCGTTGCTGGGGCGGCGCTAGGAAAGGACTGGTCTTGCTCCGACGAATACCGGCTGTCTATCGCCAGCGCGTAGGGCACCACGACCAGACCACAGGCCGGGGTGCTACAGGGCGCGCCCTGCTCACCGGCGGCCTCTTGGCGGCCCTCATCGCCATCGGCGTGCCCTATGGGGGCATGGTGATGCAAGGGTCGCGGCTGGGGCTTTCGTCGGCGACGCCGGCGGCGTTTTTCTTGTTATTCGTGTTACTGCTGACCGTGCAGGTGGGCTTGGGGGCTGTGCGGCGGGAGTGGGCGTTTGGCCGCGGCGAGTTGCTGACGATCTTTGCGATGATGGCGGTGGCCACGGCCATTCCCACGCGTGGCGTGGTGGGGATGCTGCTGCCGATGATCACCGGCACCTTCTACTACGCTACTCCAGAAAACCAGTGGGCCGAGTTGATCCATCCCCATTTGGCCGATTGGATGGTCGTCGCAGACATCGAGGCTATCCGGGACTTTTACGAGGGCGTGGGGCGCGATGCGCCGATCCCTTGGGACGCCTGGTTAGTGCCCTTGGGACATTGGCTGGCGTTCTACGCGGCGTTCTACTTGGCCTTGATATGCTTGATGAATATCCTGCGCCGCCAGTGGGTGGATAACGAGCGGCTGGCCTATCCCTTAGCGCAAGTGCCGCTGGCCATGGTCCAAGACGCGGAGGAAAGCCGGCTCGCGCCCTTTTTCCGCCAGCGCCTCGTCTGGCTGGGCTTGGCCGTTCCCTTTGTCCTCGGCAGTTTAGAGGCGCTGCATCATTATTTCCCCGCCATGCCCTCGCCCGTGCTGGAGACGCGGCTGTCGCTGCTGCGGCAGATCGTGGTCCTGCGCCTCGACATAAACTTCCTGATGCTCGGTTTCGCCTACCTCATTGGCGTCCAGCTCTCCTTTAGCCTGTGGGTTTTCTATCTGCTCCACGCCCTGCAAGAGGGCTTGTTGCACAGTCTGCATTTGCAGCATACCGCCGAATTGGGGACGTGGTCCGATGCGGGGATGGGACATCAGATGATAGGGGCCTGCGCCGTTCTCGTCATTTATGGCTTGTGGACGGCTCGCGCTCATCTGGCCGAGGTCGGACGCCGCTTTTTGCGTCCGGGGAAAGACGAAGGAGAAATGGCGTCCTATCGCTTCTCCGTAGTTGGGTTGGTCTTGGGCACAGCGGGCATGGTGGTGTGGCTGTGGCAGAGTGGGCTGCCGATATGGATCGCCGCGTTGGTGGTAGTGGTGGCGCTGGGTCTTTTGGTGGCGCTGACACGCATCATCGCCGAAGCTGGTACTCCCACTATTACTTCGGGTATGATTCCCGCGGGATTTACCGTCGGTGCTGTCGGGGTGCCGGCCTTGGGTGCGCCGGGCATGGTGGCGCTGAGCTATACCTTGGTCTGGGTCGGCGATCTGCTGGTTTTTATGACCGCTCCTTTGGCCAATAGCCTGCGCTTGGGCAGCGAATTGGCGGGGGACCGCCGTCGGTTGCTGTGGGGTTTGGCCGCGGCCATGCTCATCAGCCTTGTGCTATCGACTTGGTACACGCTGCACTTGGCCTATACGCACGGAGCCGTCAACCTCCACCGGCAGTATTTTTCCACCTTTGCGGCCGAGCCGTCCAAGTTCGCCGCGCAGCAACTACTCCATCCCACTGGCCCGGACGCCATTGGCTGGCTGTGGACCGGCGGCGGCGCTTTGCTGATGAGTGCGTTGATTGGTGCGCGCAACCACTGGGCTTGGTGGCCGCTGCATCCTTTGGGCTTTGCCGCGAGCATGGCTTGGGTTATGAACCATATCTGGTTCTCTATTTTTCTCGCTTGGTTCGTCAAGACCTTGGTTCTCCGCTTTGGGGGCGCAGCGCTCTACCACAAGACCGTGCCCTTCTTTCTCGGCATAGCCCTCGGTCAGATCGTCACTGCGGGGATCTGGCTCATCGTCGATGGGTTCACTGGGATGGTGGGCAATCGCCTGCCGGTGTATTAGTTTCTGTTGACGGGAGAATGCAAAACATAATTTCGCTATGACCACGACGCGCAAAAGCCCCATCGCCCATCTCGTCGCTGACGCATCCGCTCCGGTGCAAGCCGCTTTGCACCATCCGGTTGATATGGTCAAGCTCGGAGCCAAGGGTCCGCGCTTGGTCGAATGGGCTGAGCAGCACGCGCTCGCTCTGCCGACGCGGATATACGACACGCGGCCCGTAGGAACGGATGGGGTTTTGGCGCGGGTGGGCGCAGGAGAACTGATCTTGGAGTGTCGCCCCGAAGACGAGCTGTGGGCGCGTCTGAATGCGGCGTTGGAAGCTGCGGGGGACGGAGTCTATCGGGTGGAGCAGCAGTCGGTGACCTTGGTGGTGCAAGGGGATGATGCCAAAGGCATTTTGGCGCAGGCTTGCGCAGTGGATTTGGCCCGTGAGCCAGCAGAGCGGATGGTGTACACGCAGGTGGCCGGGGCGGCTTGCGGGGTGCTACCGCAGGGCGAGGATGGGCAGCGTGCGTATCGTCTGTGGGTTGATTACAGCTTGGCGGCCTATCTGTGGGAAGCGCTCGCCGCCATTGCCGAGGATATTACTTGCGCCAAAACGCCGGACTGAACAGCACTAAGAGCGTAAAAGTCTGCGAAGTAGGGCTCATCCGGAAGTATCAGGTTGCCCCTGAAAGCGCCGAAATCCTTAAGCAGGGAATTCGTGTTACTTCTGGGACCTCTTCGCCCCCTCTGACAGCCGGCAAGAACGACAAAGGGCGGCGACGATGCCCGCAAGGGGTTGAAACCGACCGATTTCGATGCGATGACTGTCGTTGTTGGGGCCGAATGCGGAGCATCTGGGAAGGTCAACGAATGCAGTGGCTTAGGATGCCGCTCGCCGACCGACTGGTGGTAGGCTTGTATATCCGGCAAAGAGGTCATGTGCGCGGGGATTCGTGCCATGGAATTGCAATACGCTGTAAAAACAAGTAACGGCGTACCGATCAACAATTGTTTCTTGTGAGGATCTAAATGTTGGACATCGTTGAAGCGTCTTCGAACCCAAAACCATTTGTCATGAGCGACGCACAAATCGCATTGGATGGGGGTCAGCTATTGTTGTCTCAATATGTGGACATTGGTAAATCGCTAGACGAACGGCCGGATTATATCCTTGTGAAGGGTGTCGAAGCGGAGTTCAGTTTGGCACACAGCGCTACGATACTCATATCTAGTCCTCATAGATTTCAAGACGTAGGTGAGACGTTGATTCAAGACGAACAGGAGGGTCGGGCTCACAACCGCAAAGAGGAGTCTGAGAAAAATGAGTATGTAGAAGAACGTCAAGAACAAGAAGAGGCGCTCCACCAACTTGGTATGACGAAAGTGAAGCTGGGACCGCAAACTAGCCGGACCTCCCAAAATCAGGCGGAATCATATACGTTTGGTGGAGGATCGTGGATATTCTGTACCGCAATTCAACCGACGTCAGATAATGAATGGCAAAGGTTACGAAAGGCGTTACCTCCGACTTACAACGACTATACTACGATACATCAACCAACTAAGTTTGCCCAGGCATTGGGCCTTATGTATATCGATCAGTTCGGCGCGAAGGGAACTGATGGCAAATTCACACATAATTCAACAGGTACGAGACCGCTGGTAACGATGCATGATTTTCTGCAAGTGCTTCATGGTCCTGTGCTGTACACAGACGATGTCTATGGTTTCTTGGAAGCTCGCCAGGATGCGACTCTGGCAATGGTATATCCATTGTTCGTTAAAGATAAGAAACATGCTGATCAGCGAGAGTATAGATTCGTGATTGTTGGGAAGGACGAAATAAATCATCGATACGAGCATTTGCGTGTCTCGGGAATGATGAAAGATTCCTTTTCGCCGATAGGCAAAAAAAGCACAGTCCAGTTCAATACAGGGTTGGAAGAGCAGAAGGAGCCACAGGGTGAAGATCCCCCTGCAGTCACGCCGAAGAGTTATTCGCGAAAGAACAGCCAAACGTGGAGAAAAGAGGAGACAAGAACGAGAACCATAGCGGTCAATGGAGAGGAAAGAGAACGCGTGATTCAGAGGCGGGAAGTAATTGTCACGTTGATGTCGGAATCAAGAGTCGGCGGTGAGTTCATGTCTGGATTAGAAATTGAAGAGGAAAGACATGCAGGGAATTTTATTGAGCGAAGTAGCGAGGATGTCGAAGTGGATGGTGTTCCTATTGAAAGTTCGAAGAGTGAAACTGTCAGAATTGGTTATATCAAAAACATTGAAGATGCGGACGACTTCTTTAGTATCGAGGATAAGAATGAAGCTAAGGAGGTATTTGAAAGCGCGAAGAATCTTGGGAGCCAAATTCTAGATAGCCCGGAATTGCGCAAGTCGATTTCTCGGTTATTTGAGGTCACTTTCGATCCAGTCCATCACAAATCAGTGGATGTCACGAGTGCGGCATGGCATGGGCTATGTGCATTAACCAATTTGCATTCACTTTTTGGGGAGATTGTCGAAGAGGTCACTGTTGAGAACCAACGCTTTATTGCCATCAGTCTTAAACCATCTCAAGAATTTCAGGCTAACGGTAAGTTGCTGGTCGGCCCGATTGGTACTTGTGCTTATGTCTTACGTAAGGGGGATGAGGCGATTGATGGAGTCGGAGGCGAGGAGACGCAGATGATCCTATTTCCGGATGAAGAGGCAGCGCAGAAGTTTTCTGAGTTTGGGTGGCCAATTAGGGAGCGAGATAGGGAGGATCGTTAGTAAAGTTGAACGTGGGAAGCACTCGCCGCCATTGCCGAGGATATTACTTGCGCCAAAACGCCGGACTGAACAGCACTAAGAGCGTAAAAACTTCCAGTCTCCCAATCAGCATAGCAAAGCACAGGATCCACTTGGCGACCGCATTGATGTCGCCGTAGTGGTGGACGACTTCCCCTAGGCCCGGTCCCAAGTTGTTGATGCAGGCGGCTACCGCTGAAAAAGACGTAGTCAGATCCAAGTCGGTGGCGAGCACGGCGAGGAACATGAGCGTGAACGTCAGCACGTACACCGAGAAAAATCCCCACACCGCTTCCATGACTCGATCGGGAACAGCCCGCCGTCCCACCTTGATGGGAAGGACGGCGTTGGGGTGGATCAGGCGCGTGATCTCTCGGCTGCCCTGCTTTAGAATGAGCAACAAACGCATCACTTTGATGCCCCCTGCCGTCGAGCCAGCACAGCCGCCGACAAACGAGCCAAGGAACAACAAAAACGGCAGCACGCTGGGCCAGACCGAATGGTCGGCAATGCTGAACCCGGTGGTGGTGACAATGGACACGGTGGCGAAGAGGCCGTAGCGCAGGGATGCGAGAGCGTCGTGCTCGTTGTGCGTAAAGAGGATCAGCCAGGCGATTAGGGCGGTGATCAGTAAAATAACTAGATACGTGCGGCCCTCGGGGTCGATGCGATACGGATGCAGCGACCGCTGGCGAAAGGCGTAAAAGTGCAACGTGAAGTTTATGCCCGATAATACGATAAAAAAGACGGCGACCAACTCGATGGCTTGGCTGTTAAAAAAGCCGATACTGGCGTCGTGGGTTGAAAAGCCGCCGATGGCAACCGTTGAAAAGCTGTGGGCGATGGCGTCAAAAGGCTCCATGCCGGCCAGCCAATAGGCCAAGGCACAGGCCACGGTCAAACTCAAGTAGATAAACCAAAGGGCCTTGGCGGTGTGGGTGATCCTCGGCGTCAGCTTTGAATCCTTAATAGGACCGGTGATCTCAGCGCGAAAAAGCTGCATCCCGCCGATGCCGAGCATGGGTAATACGGCGATGGCGAGGACGATGATGCCCATGCCGCCGAACCACTGGAGTTGCTGGCGGTATAATAAGATGGAGCGGGGCAGGTCGTCTAGGCCTTGGATGACGGTGGCACCGGTTGTGGTCAAGCCGGAGAGGGACTCAAATACGGCGTCGGTAACACTCAGTTTAGGCTGATCGGACAACATCAACGGGAAGGAGCCGTACAAGCCTAGGACGGCCCAGAACAAGACCGTCACCAAAAAGCCGTCCCTGATCCGCAACTCAGCGCGCTGCTTGCGCGTGGGCAACCAGCAGGCAAGCCCGGTGCCGAGCGTAATGGCAAAGGCTAACAGAAAGGCGGTTGCCGCTCCGTCGCGGTAGAAGAGGGATACGCCAGCGGGTACTAACATGGTGACGCTAAACAGCGTCAGCAGGACGCCCAGCACCCGAAATGTCCCCGCGGGGCGCATGCGCTCCTTAGCCCCCGAAGATCTTTCTTACTTCCTCATGGACGTAGTGTCGGGCGAAGACCACGGCTTTGTCGCCGGACTGGATGCGCGTGTCTCCGCGAGGGATGATCACGCTATCGCCGTGGACGACAGCTCCGATGATCGAATCCTTGGGCAGGCGGATGGAGATTAGGGGTTTTTGGGTGATCTTGCTGCCGCCGTGGGCGATGTACTCGACCGCTTCTACGTCGAGGCCGGGCAAGCTGGCGATGGATGCGATGCGCTGATGCCGCACGTAGCGCTGGACGGCGTTGACGGTCAAAAGCTGTTTGCTCAATACCGAATCTAGGCCGATGGCCGGGGTGATGGGCATGTAATCGACGTTGTTGACCAAGGCGATGGCGCGCGGCACTTCGAGGTGCTTGGCGACCAGCGTTGAGATGATGTTGACCTCGTCGTTGCCGGTAACGGCAATGAAGGCGTCCATGTCGGCAAGGCCCTCGACCGCCAACAGGTCGTAGTCTGTGCCGTCGCCTTGGATGACCAACACGTTGGCGAGTTGGTCGGCGATTTGCCGGGACTTCTCGGCTTGGCTTTCGATGAGCTTGATGCGCGTCTGCGAGGCAAGCTCTTGGGCGATGAACTGACCAATGAGGCCGCCGCCGAGGATCGTGATATCCTCGATGCGGTGGTCGGCAAGACCGGTCAAGCTGACCACCGAGGGAATGAAGTCGGGATCGCTGATGACGAAAATCCGGTCCTCTGGCAGCAGCGTGGTTCTGCCGCTGGGGATCAAGGTCTGCTGCTTGCGCTGGATGGCGACGATGCGCATGGGGATGTCGGCAAACTGCCGCCCCAATTCGGCTAAAGGAGCGTGGAGCAAGGAGGACTGGTGGTTGAGGCGCATGCCGAGCAAGACCAGCTTGCCTTCGGCAAACTCGACCAGATCGGTGGCACTGGACTGGCGGATGAGGCGGACGATGGCGTCGGCGGTTTCCTTTTCGGGGTGGATGAACTGATCGACGCCGAGCTCTTGGGGACTGAAGATAAAGTCGGGCGCGGTGAATTCGGGATTGCGGATGCGGGCGATGGCCGATTGGACGCCCAGCTTCTTGGCCATTCTACAGGCGAGCAGGTTGACCTCGTCGTTGGTGGTCATGGCGGCGACGAGATCCACCTTTTCGATGCCGAGCCCGCGCAAGTCCTGTAAACTGGTGCCATTGCCCTCGGCGACGATGATGTCGAGCTGTTCGCTGACGCGCTTGACTCGGCTGGGATCGGTGTCGATCTGGGTAATGTCGTGCCCGTCTTGGCTCAGTTGCTTGCTCAACTGGAAGCCGATGGCTCCGGCACCTATGACCAAAATGTGCATGGTTTTTTAGATAAATTACGTGTTGTAGGGGCGGTTTGAAAACCGCCCCCTACCTAGTCGATATGGAAAACCTCGCGCAGATCCTTGGCAATCGGGCTGTCGTCCGGGTTGGAGGCCATGATGTCCTTCATGTAGGTCCACCACCGGCGGCAATCCGGCGTCGCGGCGATGCTATTCCAGCGCTCCTCGTCTTCGATTTCTACGTAGGCAAAAAGCTGGTGGGTGTCGGCGTCGAGGAAGATGGAGTAGTTGTGGACGCCGTGTTCTTTGAGGGTCTGTTCTAGCTCGGGCCAGATGGGGTTGTGGCGCGCTTCGTATTCGGCGTGTTGGTCGGGATTAACCTGCATGACAAAGGCTTTGCGGATCATGGCCGTTTGCTCCTTTTCTTTAAGCTTGTGCCAAGTGTCTGGCATTTCGCTTGCCGAGTCAAATTAAGCGTATATTACGGGGCCAAATCAGAAGTTGAAGATCATGTTGCCCTCGACGCCGTAGGCCCCGTCGATGAAGAGCCATAGGCAGGCCGTGGTGAACTCGCCGAGGATCAGCCCCAAAAAGAACGGCATCAAGGCGCGGTAGGCGCGCACCCCGCCGTAGCGCAGGATCGTCGCCTTGAGTAGCCAAGCCAAAAAGATGGACAACCAGCCATAGTAAACAATGGTGAAGGTGGAGGCGATGGGGAATCCCAAGGGATGCAGGGGCCACCACGCGAAGCGGTGGCGCAAAAAGAGCAGGGCGGCCATGACAAAGCTCCCGCTGGCGGTGAAGGCAAGGCGCGGGGCAAACGACGGCTCGGGCGCGTTGTACACCGAGGCCATATAGGTAAAGGGCCAGCGCGGTGCGCCGCTAAAGTACCAGCCGTGCAGGTTGATGCCGCCGTAGGTATAGGCGAGCGTCATGGTAAACCAGATCGAGCCGAGCAGCCCCACGGCGATGGCAGCGAACAAAGCCCAAGGCAGCCAGCGCGGCGCGGGCGAGTCGCCGGAGGTGAGCTTGAGGCTGTGCATGACGGCATTCATCATGTTGGCCGCGGTCTCGCCCATCCACACCGTGCTCAGACCCAAGCCGGTCATGTTGCCAAGGCCGAGGGTCTCGGGGCCGATGCCTCGGGTGATGAAGGCTTGGGGGGCCATCGGCGTCTGGCAGCCGGGGATCCCGGCCTCGCAGACGATGCGCGACAGACCGATAAAGACGATGAGTGCCCCTACCACTAGTAGCACCGCCGCGTACAGGGAGAGCCCGGTGAGCGTCAGCCAAGCCACCATGAACGTCATGCCGACGGCTAGGCCGCCAAAGGCCGTGCGCGGGGCCATGAGTTCGCCGGGGGCTGGTTCGCCTTTTAACGCTTGGCTCCACAGGCGGCGCAGATGCGTGCGGGCGGTCCACATCACGAAGAGGGACAGCACCAAGAGGCCACCGGCCTGTTGGTGAGAGACGGGGACTGAGCCGCCACCCGAGGTCCAAATATCGCCCCCGCCAATGACGAGGCCGATGCGGGCGAAGACGACTTTTTCTAGGGTGTAAAACAAAAAGAAAAACCAGATGCTGAAGGAGACGCTGAGCGCCATCAGGTAGGCTAGGCCCAAGATCGGCAGGTTGATTCGCCAGGGCAGGCCGACGCTGCCTTGCAGCAGGGATAGGCTACCGCTCAGGGCGATAGGTTGGAAGGCGTCGTGGTAGTAGTTGAGCGAGTTCCAAGAGTGAATGAGGAGCGGCACGGCAAAGCCCAGCCACAGCAGGCGATTTTTAAACAGGCCGCCGAAGAGGGGCGCGGAGTCCGCGTCTTCGAGCATGGCCAAGGGCAGGCGAGTGAGGGGAAAGACGAGCCGCTCGTTGGCTACCCACTGGCCTCTGAGCAACACGCCGAGGCAAAAGAGGACCCAGTAGAAGACGAAGATAAAGCACGTCCAGGCGAATAGCGGACGGCTCCAAGCGGCCCACGGTATGGCGCTGCCTTGGGGTAGGCCTTCGTAGAACAGGCGCACGGCCTCGGTGTTGGTGGGGGCCAGCCAGGGGTGGATATACTCGACGAAAAGCTCCTGCCAGGCATTTTCCGGCGTGGCGTAGTACGCGGCTCCGGTGATGACCGATAAAAAGCTGCCGGTGAAGCCAGTGGTGACCACGACCGCGCCGACCAGCATCATGGCGTACACAGCGATGAGTTCGGCGCGAGAAAAAGCCCACGCACGGCCCAGCATCTTGAGCAGGGGCAGGGCCACGGCGGTCAATAGAAAGAGGAAGAGGACGGCGATTAGAGGGATGGCATTGCTGGTGATCTGCGATCCCTTGACTATGAGGATACCCCAAGGACTTAGTACGCTGATCGCCCCGACGAGGAGCAAACCCGTGAGGACGGCGCGCAGAGAGAAAGCGGACGGAGGGGTGGTGCGGGACGTGGGAAACCGCCTATTTGAGACTGCGGATGAAGTAGAGCAGGCGCTTGAAAAAGCTCGGCCGGATGCCGGGGTTCTCGGTGCGTTGGGCCACCACGTGGTAGGCTTGGAGATGGTGGTTGTACATGGCGTGGGCTCCGCCCCACAAGTACAGGCGGAAGGCACGAAAAACCGCTTCGCCCCAGCGCTCGACGATGGTCTGGCGGTTAGCCTCAAAGCGAGTGGCCCAGTGGTCCAGCGTCAGGGCGTACTCGTGCGTTTCATCTACTACTTCCTCCACCTTGAAGCCGTGCATGAGGAACTCTTGCAGCAGGTCGGGTAGGCACAGGTACGTGTGGGTGCCGGGGTAGATATAGCGACGCACGAAGTTGCTCACCTTGTACTTTTCGAGCGTGGCCGAAGCGTCCAAATAAATGCGGCCCCCGGGCTTGAGGCATTTCCACACTTGCGCGGCAAAGTCACGGTAGTGGGGGATGTGCTCAATGACGCCGAAAATGACGATGGCGTCGTACGGCTCGGGTGGCTCGTGCTCGAGGAAATCTTCAAGGAGGATTTGGCAGTTCGTCAGCCCTTGTTCGGCGATGAGTTCTTGGTGCAGTCGATGCGAGTCCTCAGCAATGGTCAGGGCCGTGCAGTGGATGCCGCGCGGACCAGCGTAGCGAGTAACTGCGCCCCAGCCTGCGCCGATGTCGAGTAGGCGGTCTCCTGCTTGCAGGCGCAGGGCTTGGGCCATGGTGGCAAATTTGTGCTCAGCGGCCTGTTCCAGCGTTTCGTCATCGTCGTGGAAGAGGCACTGCGAGTAGAGATGGTACTGGCGATCGACGATCGCCAAGTAGAAATCGTCGCCGAAGTTATAGTGGTGCGCGATGGCAGCGCGGTTGAGGCGGATGCGGTTGCTCCAGAGAAGTTGCAGATAGGCCCGCAGCAGGAAACCGGGGCTGATCTTGCCCTTGGCGTACTGGCGCATATCTAGGAAGGAGTGTACATCACCCTCGATTTCGATCTGGCCCTCGACGTAAGCGCGACCGATGGCGTACTCGTCGAGTCTTTTGCTGAGTATCTCGTCGGAGTGGAAGACGACGCTAAAGTCTGGTTCGCCCGCCGGTCCCAAGCGCAAGGTCTCGCCTTGTGCAAAGGTAAACTGGCAGGGGATGGGGATGTCGGCGAGGGCGGCGTAGACTAGGCGGGCAGCCGCGCATTGGGGCTTGGGGGGCGGGGCTTGCTCTCGCTCTTGCTGTAATTGGGGCTGTGCGGTCATGATGGTTTTTCCTGGCGGCACAATTAGTTGCGCAAAGGAGACGTTTAGTATTAAAGGAGTACAGATTATTAAACTTTGCCCGATTAGTCAAGAAGATGGGTAAAAGGAGCGAGGTTATGCAGGTGATTGGATGGGGTAGGATGGTGTGGAATATAGGCGCAGTTGCGTGGTTGGGCTGTGCGCCGGTCGAAGCGGAGCGCCCGGCCGCAGCGGTCGATGTCCAGCGCGCGGTGCCGACGGGAGACATCCCGCAGCGCGCGTGGCCAGAGGCTTGGTTCCGGCCGCCGGCTACGGCTGCGACCGTGGGATTGCAGACCTTCCGCCAGTCGCCGATGCTCGATGAATTGGTGGCTACCGGTGAATTGCTGCCGGTCGCCGAGCGCCTGCCCGACGACCCGGTGGTGGTTGAACCCTTTGGCGAGATTGGCCGCTATGGGGGCACGGCCCGGTTGTTCTTCGCAGGTGAAAGCCTGATCAACGTGCCCGAAGGGGTGCTGCGTCCGGGGCCGCAAATGCGGTTGAATCTGCCGAATTTTGCGGCCAAGGCCGAATACCTCAATGGTGCGCGGACTTTGCGGATCACCTTGCGCCCGGGCCACAAGTGGTCCGACGGCCATCCCGTAACGGCTGACGACTACGCGTTCTGGTTCGACCACGTGCTGATGAACGAGGAGCTCACGCCGGTGGTGGAGCCTCGGTTCAAGGGCGCGCGGTTCGAAAAGCACGATGCGCACAGTTTTAGTTATCACTTTCCCCAGCCGATGCCGCTGTTTGTCAACCACCTTGCCCACAACAGTTCGCGCTTGGCGATGCCAGCGCACTTCATGCGCCGCTACCACCCGGCGTTTACCGATCCCGCACAGTTGGAGCGCGAAGCCGCAGAGTTGGGTTTGCAGGACTGGCTAACCTATTTCGGGGCGGTCAATAGCACGACCGACCTGATTCACTTCAACCGCCCGGTGCTGACGGCGTACGTATTGGTCAGCCGGACCTCGACGCGCGCGCTGCTGCGCCGCAACCCCTACTATTTCAAGGTGGATCCCAAGGGCAACCAATTACCCTATATCGACTACTTGGAGGTACAACGGGTCGATAGCTCCGAGATCATGGCGGCCAAAGCCTCAACTGGACAGGTTGACTTCGCTGGACGGCAGTTTATGACGGCCGATATTCCGCTGTTTAAGCGCTTTGAGCAGAACAATGGCTATTCCACGTACGTCTGGCCACGGCCGTACGGATCGGACGTAGTGTTGCAGTTCAATTTGAATCATCCCGACGAGGGGTTGCGGCGGATTTTCCAGGACGTGCGCTTCCGCCGGGCGATGTCGCTGGCCATCAATCGAGAGGAAATCAACGACATCGTTTACTTCGGGTACGGGGTACCGCGTCAACTCACGGTGGTGTCTGCGAGCCGCTACTTCGAGCCGGAATTTGCCACGGCGTGGGCGGAGTTTGACCCGGCGCGGGCCAATGCCTTGTTCGATGAGATGGGACTTGTCGATCGCGACGGGGATGGAAGACGTGAGCGGCTCGACGGCAAACCGTTGCAAATCACCTTGGAGTACATGATCGGCGAGACGCCCAAGCAGGTTACCTTGGACTTGGTCACAGCCCACTGGCGCGAGGTGGGGGTAAGCGTCAATCTCAAACAAATCAGCGGCACACTGCAGCGGATCCGCGCTAGAGCGGGCTTGATGGACATGACCATCTGGCACGCCGACCGCAACGCGGATATCCTCTTTCCCATTGAGCCTTATTGGTACGTGCCGACCAATGGCGGTTGGGAACAGAGCCAGTGGTCCAAGTGGACGCGGTGGTATTTCTCAGACGGCGTGCTCGGGTGGGAGCCGCCAGCGCAGATCAAGGAGCTGATCGGCTGGTGGGAGATACTGCGCCGCACTACGGACGAGGACGAACGCATTGCGATGGGCAAGAAGATCCTTCGCAGCCAAGCCGAGAATCTGTGGGCACTCGGCGTCATTGGTTTAGGACCGCATCCGGTCGTGGTCAGCCGCAAGCTGCACAATGTGCCGCCCCAGGGCTATTGGGGTTGGGATTCGCGCTGGACGTGGCCGTACTATCCAGAGACTTGGTATTTGGATGAGGGAGTTGCGAATTAGCCGCGAGTGCTGCGCAAATAGTTGTCTTTTGCCGTTATCTGTATTTTTATTAATATTGTGCCGATGTTTATCAACTATAAAGAGCTGTTGAAAGGAGGTAAAGAAAGGCCATTTTAGGCATTAGAAGCTCACTTTTAGTTTTTTTGACGAATGTTCAAACCACGAATCCATGAGGTGAATCGCATTATGAAGAAGATTTTGAGCATCGCGAGTATTTTGGCCCTAGGCATCATGTTGCAGGCCAGCGCGGTATCGGCTCACGTGCCGATACCCGGCATTGACTCCGGTACGCTTTTCCAATGGCCTGCTGGCCTGGAACCGACCTTGGACGGGGACCTCTCTGAATGGGATATCGTCCCTGAGGATTACTACGTCCCCTTTGACTCGCACTTCGAGTACTATCTCGGCTTGGGCCATGAAAACGACGAGAGCAATCTGTCGTTTCGGGTGGTGGCCGCTTGGAGCGCGGGGACCAACCGCCTCTATTTTATGATGGAGCGCTTCGATAATCTCTGGGTCCGCACAGGCTTTGGTCAGACCGCAGCTGGCGACGATAGCTGGGAGATCATGATCGACGCTGACCACGGCGGCGACCGGCACTTTGCCCTCCCCGACGATTTCGAAGACGCCGACGAGCGCGACCGCAACCAGGGCCGCTTCGCCCAGAACGCTCATTACGTTTGGCCCGAAATGCCCGACGCCAACCGGGCCGTCGGCTGGAAGTGGTTCTTCAACAGCAAATCCACTTGGCACGACGTTCCTCCGTGGGGCGATTACGGTTTCCAGCTAGACGGCGAAGTCAACTCGGGCGAGGCCACGGCGCGCATCGAGGTGATGACGATCGCGTGGGATGACTTCCACTGGGTCGGTCCCGACGAGAGCCTGGTCCACACCTTCACCGAGGGCAATACCATCGGTCTGGGTTGGGTTGTTCACGACATAGACAACACCGCAGAGGACAATGGCGGAGCCAGCGCTGGCGGCTGGGGCATCAATCCCAACATCCAGATGTGGTTCGACTGCGTCAACTGCTCAGACTTTTTGCTAGCTCCGATGGATCCTCGCGTGGATTTCAGCAGCGTTGGAACCGCGGTAGAGGAAGAAAGCTGGGGACGCATTAAGGCGGCCTATATCCAGTAGTTCGCTTCTCGTTCCCAACTATCAGTAACTGCTAGTCTCAGAAGGGGAGGTGTCTCGCGCATCTCCCCTTCTGATTTCTGCCTTCCCCGTGGGAGATGCAGTCATGGTCGCATTCAGAGGCTTCTGCGCCGCGCTTTTGTTGGCCGCGAGTAGTATCCCGGTCGCAGGATTGACCGTCTATCGGCTAGGTGGTGAGGGCTTGCCACCGCCGCCCGAAGTAGCCAGCGGACAAGCCGATTTAGTTCAATTTAGCTGGGCCGAACTCGATCCCGACCTGCAGGGGATAAGCGAATCCCTGACGATTGCCCCTGATGCCATTTCCCCGTTGTTCTTCCCTGCGGATGTCAATATCGCACCGACGGTCAAGGATCGCGGCGGCTATCTACAGACCCAGGGTTTTCAGGCTTGGGTCGAAACCGATGACATAATCTTAATAAACGACGGCGACCCCGCGACGGCCTATTACGAGAAGAAGGGGTCCAATCAGGTGAACGTGGGAGATGACTTGCGGTTCGGCAAAGTTTTACTGTTCGACCTCGGCGGTTTGTTTGCGGTGGATCGAATCCGCTTTTTTACGCGCGCTGGCAACGAAGCCAATTACATCGAACTCTTCCACATCTGGACCAATACGCTGACGAATGAAGAAGCCGGGATCAGCAGCGTGGACCTCTGTACCGCTGGCAGGACGGACAATTGTTTGAGCTTCATCAACAGGGCACACCGCGACCTCTACAATCGCAAGGACATGTATTTCAACGCGCTGTTGGAGGTCAAGGAAAACACCCGCTCGACCGTAGAAGTGGAACTCACCGGCGAATACATCCGCCGCGTGGTGATGTTCGTGCCGTCGCAGCTAACTCGGGACTGGGAGATCGCCGAGTTTGAGATCTTTGCGCCCGGCTATGTGCCCAACGCCTCGTATCTTTCCAACATCCTCGATCTCGGCAAAGAAGTCTCGCTAGGCGAGCTGCGCTGGTCGGGGACCAAGGCCGCGGAGGCCGCGGTCAACATCCGCAGCCGGAGCGGTAGCGATGTCGATCCCAACATATACTGGCGCCATACATTCCGGGGCGACGAGCAGGTTAGCTACGACGCCAGGGGCAATCCGCTGACCTTGCGCACGTATGGGCGGTTGGAAATTTCCGAACGCGGCAAGATCACCCGCGACGCGGCAAATTGGGATTTCTGGTCGAAGACCTACGATTTTAGCGACAGTGTTGGGACGCGCTGGTCGGCGACTAAGCCCCGGAGCTTTGTCCAGCTTGAGTTGGATTTTCAGTCGAACATCGCCGCGGGCAGCCGGATGAATTACTTGGAATTCACTGCGTCCCCGCCGGCGGTTACGACGCTGGTGGGAGAAATCGATCCCTATCAGGTGGAGACGGCCGAGGTAACGCAGTTCACCTATGCCGTCCGGCCTACCATCGGACTTGACGACCCGGGGTTTGACCATTTGGAAATCTCGGCCCAAGGCGGACGGCTAGTGAGTATCGATGGCGTGCGGATCGGGGGCCAAGAGGTAGCTTTTGAGCGAGTCGAAGAAGGGGCTGAACGGCTGGTGGTGAGCGTGCCTAGGTTAGACGTGGACCGTACTGAAGAGGTGATGGAGGTGGATTTCAGCGCCGAGATTTTTCGCTACGGAGCGACCTTTGCCGGTCGCGTGTTCGACAGCCAAACCCCACAGGAAATTTGGCAACCGGTGCAGCCCGGCGACGCCACGGCGCTCAGGGACGGCAATAGCCTTTCGGTGCAGGCCCTTGCGCTAGGCACCCGGGTCCTCGGTGTGCTAGACCTAGCTGGGGGCGTTGTTTCGCCCAATGGCGACGGCGTCAACGACGGGTTAGACATCGCCTATGATTTGCTCAAACTGGTGGCACCGACCCCGGTGGTGGTGGAGGTGCGGGACTTGGCCGGCGGGTTAGTGCGCGAAGTGTACAATGGTCTCGACGCGGCCGGTCGCCACCGGCGGCAGTGGGACGGTTTGGATGAACACGGGCAGCAGGTGGCACCCGGTGTTTACATTTGCCGCGTCGAGGTAGAGACCGAGGAGGGGCGGCGGCAGCGCGCAGGGGTCGTAGCGGTCGCCTATTGAAACCGGCTAGTTCAGGAGATTGGGCTATGGTCAGCGGAAAGTGCGCACTTGCGCTCGGTTTGGGTCTTGGGTTGTGGGGGTTGGTTGGGGCGCAGAATCACGCATTGCGGTCCGACCACGTCGTTGTAAACAGCCAACGCCATTGGAATAATTGGGCCTTTGTCGAGGGAACACTGGGTATCTCTGCTAGTGGGGAGATCGCTCCGGCCTTCGTGCCCAAGGACCATAACGCCGTAACGGACATTGTCCAACACCTGCAGCGCCTCGCCGATAACGCGACCGTGCTCGACGCGATCGAAGCCGGTACCAACAAGGCGGCGGTCGCCAACCTCTTCGATGGCGACCCAACGACCTATTGGGAGCCGGACCCGGACAGCCCATTGCGGGACTGGTGGTTCCAGGTCGATATGGGACGACTGATTAATGCCACGCGAGTCGGGTTGCAATTTGTGCCCGAGGGGCAGGGCGATCCCTTTTTGCAGTTCGCGGTGCTGACGGCCGACAACGCCGATCAGGGCAACAAGATCGCGGGCAAGGTGCCCATGCACTTGGTGTACCGGACGCCAAGCGACAACAAAAACCAGCGCGAGTTCGAGTTCGACTTGAACCGAGGGGAGCTGATCAACCCCACTCCCGGCGTGGATTTTGCAGGCGATATGGTGCGCTTCGTGCAAGTCGTGGTCACCGAAAGTGATGGCGCGCGTGCCGTGGAGGTGTCGGCTGACGAATACGAGGCATTAGCCAGCCGCGACAAGGGAGACGTGGTCTTCTACAAGCAAGTGGGGGAGGGGGAAGTGGAGGTCGAGGAGGCGATCTACGAGGCGATTGACTCGCAACTGCGCGGCCCGGTGCGCTATTATCGGCGGGAGCGGCCGCGCTTGGCTGAGTTGGCCGTCTATGAGTTGGGCAAGAACATTTCGCAGGGCATGATCTTAGACCGCAACGGTAGCGCCGAGAGTTCCCACGATGGGTCTGTGGGCAATCTAGTAGATGGGGAAGGCACCTATCTGACCTTCAATCTCAAAGCCTTTCAGACGGGGAACGTGGAATTCGGCGAGCGCTTTCTGGAGTTCGACCTAGGCGCTTCTTACTGGCTCGACACCGTGCAGCTATGGTACAGCCTCAGCGTTGCTGGCGGCCGACTGGCTGGAGCCAGTTTTCATCGCTACGAAATCCAGACTTCGGACGGCACCCCCGCTCCTGGCGGCGGTCGGTTGTGGGTAGTTCCCGAACAGATTCGCGGTTTGGGCACGGCGTATGAAGTCAACACCTTTCAGCCGACGCCAGCCCGCTTTATGCGCATAGCCTATCCTTTTGCCAGCAGTGAGTCGGGCCGGGAGGGAAATAAAGCGCGCCCCCGCGAAGTGCAGATCTACGGCGAGGGGCACCACCCCGAGGTGGCGCTGGAGTCGGGGTTGATCCCATTGCAGGGAGCCAAGAATCTAGTGTCGATCGAATGGGAGGCGGACACGCCCCCGGGTACGTCCGTGCAAATCCAGACCCGCACTGGCAATGAGGTCTCCGAAGCGTACCGGTACTACGACAGTGGCGGCGTGGAAGTCTCGGAAGGTAAATACGCGAAGCTAGGTTTTTTCAAAAAGGGCCGGATCGACACCCTGCAGGTGGCCGGCTCCGACTGGAGCAACTGGAGCGCACCCTACGCGCGTTCCGGCGACCCTATTGCCTCGCCCAGCCCGCGCCAATACCTGACCTTGCGCGCTCAGTTGACGACCACAGATCCCATGCACGCCGCCAGCCTGCACTCCATCCGCTTGAACTTCAATCCACCGGTAGCGAAACAAATACAAGGCGAATTGGACATTGGGGTCTTTGAGCGCTTGGGCGCGCCGCAAGAGGTTTCGCTGTTCGTCAAGCCGACCTTCGCGGCGCAGGATTTGGGCTTTGACGAGATCCTAGTGCGCACGCCGCCAGATATGTCGCTCGAATTCGGCGCGTTGCGCTTGGGCAGCTCGGCGCAGTGGGAAAGCGGCCAAGCCGAAGAGCTGGCCGATGTGCAGGTGATGGAGACGCGCTCCGACTCGCTCTGGTTGCGCCTCGACCGGCTGGTAAAGCGGGGTGGTCAGGTCGATTTGATCGAGGTGCGGTTTACGACGGCGCTGTTTGCCCCTGGGGCAGTGCTCCAGGCGGCGCTGGGCAATTCGTCGTTGGCCAACTCGTGGCAACAAGTTGATCCGGCGGACGTGACCGAACTGGCCCAGAGCCAGGGACTGCAAATCCTCGCTTCGGTGCAGGACAACAAAGTTCTCGGCGACCTAGGAATTCAGCCAGAGGTAGTGACGCCCAACGGCGACGGAGTCAACGACGCGCTAACCATTGATTTTACCGTGCGTCGATTGAGTGGTGCACGCCCCGTCAAAGTGCGGATCTACGACCTAGGCGGTCGGCTGGTGCGCCGACTCGATACCCAGAAACCTCTAGTGGCCGGGAAATACGTGCTCGACTGGGCGGCCGATGACGAGCAAGGACAGCTAGTGCCACCCGGAATTTACATTTTGCGCATCGACATTGATGCGGATTCGGATCGCGACGTGCGGCAAACAGGGGTTCAGCGCCTGCTGCACGTGGCGTATTGACCAAGCTATAAGGAGATAGTCGGCTGTGTTGTATCCGCGCGTGAAGGCGCTGGTGCTGGTATTGTTAGCGGTGCAGAATCTAGGGGCGGAGCGCCGCACCATTGTCATGGGCGGCGAGGACGGTTTGACGTGGGAAAGCGGCGGCGGGACTATCGCGGCCTTGATACAAACCGGTCCGACCGAGGTCGAGGCTAGTAATACCCCGGGCAATGTGCTTGAGTTTGACGCCGATGGTCAGGTGGGCTGGCTGTCGCCGCAACAGGCGGATGAGACCGTAAATATCGCTTTGGATCTCCTCGACCGCGGCGGTCGCCTCGGTGCGCCGACCATCTTGTCGCAGGTTATAAAAGACCAGCTAATTTTTATGATCGACGACGATCCCGCGACCGCCTTTGAGCGCAAGACAGCCCGCGGCGGGAGCCAGGTCAACTCGCTTGGAGTCATCATGGACTTTGATCTCGGAGCGCGGTTTGGCGTCGAGCGGATCCAGTTTTTCCCCCGCAATGCACACCCCGATTTTCCCGCCCCGGATTTCCCTTTCCATAACGATTTTCTGCGGGGCTTTGAGCTGCTGCTCAACGACGGCAGCGAAGAAACGCAAGTGGCCAACCAGCCAGTGCTGACTACCGTCGAACTGGAGACGGAAAACGAAGAGCCGGTCGTCGAACTGACCATCCCGCCGCAATACGTCCGCTATATCCGCCTGAAATCGCAGACCACCGTGGGGTTTGAGATTGCGGAATTCCGCGTCTTTGGCTCTGGTTTCGTGCCAAGGGCCGACTACCTTTCCAACATTTTCGATTTTGGCGAGGCATTGGCACTGTGGGGACGCATTCGCTGGGAGGAGCAGCACTTCGGCACCGAACGCCTGTCGCGCTTGCTGATCAGTTCGCGCAGCGGCTGGGACGACACGCCGTTGGAATTCACTCGCCTGCATCCAAGTGGGGAGGAGGTGCCGTGGCGAGAAGGAGCGGTCGCGAATACGGCTGCGGGCGATGCGGTTGACTTGGACTCGATTGACGATGTTGAAGAAGCCCTCGACCTCTTCAACGCCCTGCCCATTGACGAGCGCAATCAGGTGGCGTTGACGCAGGACGAATACGACGATTTGAGAAGTTCAGATAAGGGCGACGTGCGCTCCGACTTAGTCGCTTGGAGCCGCTGGTCGCCGCCGTATAAGCTAACCGCGGGCGCTATAAATGCCGCAAACATCGGCGATGATGAGTTGGGCGTGCCCATTCTTTCGCCCGGCCCGCGCCGCTATTTCCAGTTGAAGGCCGAATTCGACAGCCAAGACTTGGAATCCGCCCGGGCGTTGGGTGCGCTCGCCTTTACGGTATCCAATCCGCCGCTGACGGAGCGGATCATCAGCGAGGTCGTCCCGCGCCAAGTCGAACTGGGCGTCCCAGTGTCGTTTACGTATGCCGTTCTGCCGACCAAGATGCGTCAGGGCGTCGATCTGGGTTTCGATGTTTTCGAGATCGCCACGCCCGTGCGTTCTGAAGAGGTCGAGACTATCGAGGTGGTGCATGCCGACGGTCAGGTGCAAACCGCGGATTTTACTGGCGTGGACTTGACCCATCTGCCCGTGCAAGACGACAGCGGTCTTTTTGCCGTGGAATCGGTGACCGAGCGACACCTGCGAGTGCGCTTTCCCGCAATCACGGAAAGCGATTTGGCCGAAGGGCGGGCGGCAGTGCTCAAGATCCGCTTCAAGTGCCGCGTGCTGCGGTTTGGCACGACCTTTACCGGCACGGCTTGGAACAGCACTACTGACGACCTCGGTCAGCGGGTTATCGGCGGCAATGCGGCCGATTTGGGGGCGGCGGACGACGATTTAATACCTATAGGGGCCGCCGATCCGAACGACTTAGCGGTAAGAGTGCCGTTGGCGGGTGGCCGCCTCATGATCAACGTCGCGGCCAAACCGCGCATCTTCAGTCCCAATGGAGATGGGGTTAATGACGAGACGCGGATACACTGCGATCTGGTGCGGTTGGTCGATGCTGCGCCGCTTACTATGCGCGTGTTCGATCTGGCCGGGAACCGCGTCCGTACGCTCTTTGCGGGCGAGCAGGGGGGCGGGAGTTTCTCAGCGCAGTGGGATGGCACGAATGCTGCCGGACAACAGATGCCCCCGGGTATCTACCTCTTCCGCGTCGATTTGGCCACTGATGCCAAACAGGAAGCGGTCGTGGGTATCGTCGAGATGGTTTATTAGCGGATGGTACGTACGCATGGACTTCTTGGGTATTAGATGCTTCGACTTCGCTCCGCTCCGCTCAGCATGACTAGGAAGATTTGTTTTCTAACGGAGGAATTTGATGGGCAGAACTAGGGGGATACCTGCGTGGCTGGTCCTCTTGGCACTGGTATTGCCGGCGACCGGGGCGACCGGCCAGTCGCTGGACCGTCGTTTCGGGACCCAGCGTGGTGCCCAACCCACCTTTGAGCCACGCGGCCCGGGCGTCCTCTTCGATGCGCTCGACCCAGCGCTCAAGAAATGGTACGTGCCGCAGGAGCTGTACGTCGATTATGGCTTTCGCCAGTGGGAGTACTCGAATTACGCCAGAGACCTGTACCAACGCTACGTCAACACCAACCGCCAGGGCGGGCCGTTTTACGACCTGTACGGGAATTATCAGACCTGGGGCTGGCTGATTTTCGATTGGAACCAGACGCAACCGGGCCAATTTGGTTCGTCGATCTACAAAGACCCTAGGTTCAATGCGTGGTTTAACGCCGTTACGGTCTCTGCCGATTCGCGCGATCAGTACTACTTGGCGATAACCATTGGCGAGCGCATCCGCACTGCCCTGACCCCGCTGACCTTTTCAAAGCCGCGTTTCAACGGCATCCAGATGGACTTCGCCGCGGACAAATACGAGGCGACGCTGTTGTTTTCCCGCGCCAGCGAGGCGATCCTCGGCACCACTCCTGCACTCCAGCCCAGCACCTCGACCAACGCGACTAATATGATGGGAGGACGGGCCACGGCGCAGGTGGGGGATTTTGTCAAGGTCGGCGCGACTATGGTCAATGCCCACCACTCGCAAACGCTGGCCGAGGCGTTTGAACGCAACCCGTTCATCGGCACCTTGGGAGCCGGGCAAGGCAGCGATCCGATCCGGGTTATCGCCGTGGTGCTGAGCGACGATTCGCCGGAAGACGGCCAAGGTGGGGCGGCGCTGTTTGCTCACGACATCATCATTACCGCCGAGGATTTTGACACCAAGAAGCGCACAAAATTCCGCTTGCGGGAGGTGGTAGCCGATCCGACCAAATGGCCGGTGATTACCGGCGGCTTCCCACGAGAGGGGTTTTTGGCTGCCGACGGCGAGGAACAAATCGTCATCAACTACGACTTCACCGACTTGGCGTACATTGGCCCGCGACCGACGGAGATCGTCGATATCCAGTTCGATCTCGTGGTGGCCAACGACTACAAGATCGAGGTGTGGTCGGATCGCCAGATCGGGCGCGGTAGCTTGCCCAGCCCGCCGCTTACGGGTTTGGACTTGGCGCAAGCGGGTGCCGTGCTGTTCGATGTCCGCAGCGCCGCAGGCAATGTGACAGACAATTCAAATCAGCAGCGCGTGGTCTTTGACTACGGATTGCCATCGGCTAGCATGGTGTTCGGATTTACCATGGAAGTGCTGCAATTGATGGGCTTTGACGCCTATGCCGAGTACGACATTAATCGCGACTACACCCAGTACCCCAACCTCACGCTCGCCGACTCAGACCGCAACTTAGTTACCCACGCCCGCGATGCGGCGGCTTGGATGATCAACGTTTCCAAGCAGGCGTATCCGTTCTTTTTGTTTGGCGAGGCCTTCAGCATGGATCCCGATTACTCGACGACGGCGTTTATTGTCGATTCGGGCGGCAACGTGTACTACGACGACACGCGCACTTCGATGTATGAGTTTGTCGATGACAACGACGACCAAGACCGCACGCCCGATTGGAGCCGCTGGGGCCAGGGCGGTCCCGATGCAATCGTCTTCCCCGGTTGGGACGAAAACAACGACTTCGTCTCGGACTTCAACCAAAACGACAACATCTCGCTGAGCAATCGCATCCCGGATTACGAAGAGCCGTTTTTCCGCTACAGCGTCGATCGGCCAGAATTCCTCTTTGGCATCGACCTCAATAACAACAACTGGATTGACCGGTTTGAAAACGACGACTTGCCCGACTATCCCTATCGCACGAATCACCGGGGCTACAATGTCTACGTTGGCCAACACCTGACGCCGGAGGCGCGATTGACGGTGGGGCGACTGCGCGAGGACGAGCTATCTTCCAACCGCCGCAGCCACGCGATCTACGGCGTTTTCGCGTACGACCGCGACCACTCGCAATGGGGCCGCTTGCGGTTTTTCAATTCGCTGAAAAAGGTCGCGGATAATATTCCCGACGTGCGCCGCGAGCCAACGCTATACCTGCAAACAGTCTCGCTGGCCCTTGTCGAAGACATCCTGCCGGCCAGAGATACTTGGGTTAATGACAGCTACGTGCAATTCGATTACGAGCCGCTCAAAGAGCTGAACGTGATCAACAAATTCAAATACAGCCTCTTTAGCCAGCGCGGTCAGGCGTTCAAAAGCGGCGATGCGCCGATCCTCAATGAAAGCTCGCAGTTTTTGGGTTTGATCAATAAGGCGGATTACACCCGCAAAATCGGCCGGTTCGTGCTGCAACCCAAGGTGAAAAGCGAATACCTCAATCAGACAGCCTTTTTACAGGGCGATCCCGATCGCAAGGAGTGGATGGGGATCGGCATTTTGCAGGCGCGACTGCCGGTGTTGAATAACTCCTTCCTCGAAAGCGGAGTGGAGTATTTGGTTTTCCGCGAGTTGGTCCTAGACGAGGACGGATTGCTGGACGACGGCCCGACCCAAGACACGGGCGATTTCCGCAACTTGGTCTTGGCCGTACAGTGGACGACCCTCGGACACTATCTCGGTTACAAGCTCACCACTCAGTTCGGCGTCAGCTATACCAAGCGGTGGGATGAGGCCGTGGTGTTGGGTGACGATGGCCTAGTGAAACAGAGCGAGAGCCGCTCCTTTGGCACTAGCTTTATCTCGGTGTACGCTGGTGTAGAATGACGCGACGCGATCTAACAATGGGGACACGCATGCGGTGGGCGGCGATTTGCCTGCTGATCGGGTTGGCTCCAGCAGGTGCCCAGCTCGACTACGGCAACCGCTTGGGGGTCAACGAGGCCGACCGGGTTTCTTATTATGCCACGGGTCCCGGTATGCAGCAGGAAGCGTTCGTGCCCGCGTTGAAGCGCTGGTACATGCCGCAGGAAATCGTCTCCGAATACCGCTGGCAGTGGGAGTACACCAATTACGCTAGGGATCCCTACCGGCGCTATTTTTCTCCTGGGCAGGAAGGCGACTATTTCTACGACCTGTACGGGCGCTATCTGACCAAGGGTTGGCTGGTGTACGACTGGCGGCAGCGGCAGCCGACTAGTTCCGGAGGTTCGGGACTGCTCAAGCCGTCCGGGCGCTACGACTCGTGGTTCAGCAACCTGCTCATCGCCACCGATTCCAAGGGCCAGCACTATTTGGGAGTGACCATCGGCGACCTGATTAACACCACATTGACGCCGATGACGTTCCGCAAAACTAGGTTCAACGGGGTGCAATTTGACTATGCTGCCGACCGCTTGGCCGCTACTGTGCTGATGTCGCGGATCAGTCTGCCGGTGCATCAGATCGCCCCGGGCGTGCGCGTCCCCATCGTCACCGAGAACTTTACCAATCTACTCGGCCTCCGGGGCGAATGGAAGGCCCTCGACGCCGTGCGCTTGGGCGCGACCTTTGTCAACGCCCACAACGACCGATCGCAATCCGACCGTGGCGGCAATCCCTTCAAGGGCAAGCTGACCAATGGCCAACTGGAAAATCGCATCAACTGGATCATCGTCCGCATAACGGACGACTCGCCCGAGGACGGCGTGGGTGGCCCTACGGTTTTCAACCAGGACGTTGAAGTGCATACTCAAATCGGCGACCGCGACACCGTGCTGGTGGGCAGTCAGCTTGGCTTTTTGCCGCAGATAGAGGGCGGTACTACGCGCAATGGTTTTCCCGTTGCCGAAGGAGTTGGCAGCGAGGGCGAGATCACCTATCGGTACAATTTCGCTTCGGAAGACCCGGCGGTGATGGCGCTGGAAGACATCATCGACGATGCCGACTTGGTCAACAACATTACTTCGGTGAAGTTCCGCTTCCTACTCAACAACGATTACCGGATTGATGTCACCTCGGACGTACAGACCGACAATGAGCCTTTGGGTGCCCAATCCAAGTTCTTAAACGTGGTGCGGGCGGACGGCAACGTCCAAGACAATTCCAATCAGCGGTGGGTCGTCTTCGACTACGGCTTGCCGACGGCGACCCAGGTTTTCGGATTCAGTTTTGAGGTCAGCGATTGGGCGGGCTTTCGGATGTACGGCGAGTACAATGTCAACCACCAATTCCGGCAGTACCCCAATATCGCTCGTCAGACGCACCACAGCGCGTCCGGCGTGTTGGGGGATGAGTCGGCGACGGGTTGGATGGTCAACGTCGCCAGAGAATTTTATCCCTTCTTCCTGTTTGGTGAGGCGTTCAGCATGGACGCCGAGTACAACACTACGTCGTTCCTCGTCGATCAGGGTGGGCGGATCAATTACAGCGACGACGAAGAGGCGCGGTCGGAATTTCTCTACGACTTGGTCGATGACAACGACGACAACGACATTCGCCTCGACCAGCGGCGCGACAAAGAGGGGCTGGCCGATGGAGCGGTGTTCCCCGGTCTCGACGAAAACAACGACTTCATTTCCGATTTCAACCAGAATAACACGCCAGTGCGTCCCAATTTCATGCCCGACTACGAAGAGCAGTTCCTGCGCCACTACGTCGATCGGCCGGAATTCGTCTTCGCCATCGACTTGAACAACAATGGTTGGGGCGAGCGCTTTGAAAACGACGACGAGCCGGATTATCCCTATAAGCGCGACCGGCGCGGGTACAACGCCTACTTGGGGGCGTGGCTGACGCCGGAGTTGAAGTGGATGGCGGGGCAAGAGCAAGTGCAGCGCTTGTCCACTGGCGCAAAGAACCTGACCCGCTACGCCCTGCTAGCCTACGAGCGCAGTTTCCCGAGGGTGGGCAATGCGGCGGTCTACAACATGTTCAAACTGGTGCAAGACGATATCGCCGACGATGTGGTCCAGTGGGTGACAGCGCGGCCCGAGCTGGGCCGGCCGCTGGACTCGCCGGGGTCGATGCAGCCGGTCATGGATCCGCTGGCGATGCGCGACGCCGTCGTCAATCGGCTGTGGGTTGGTTTCACCGGCAAGACCTACAAGGGCATCAATAGCGAGGGCAAGTTCATCCACGAATTCATTCGGCAGCGCGACGCCAATGCCCGCGACCGCGCCGGTCGCAAGATCGCCCGCAACACGCGGCGGCTGGGGCTGATCAACCGCATAGATTACCAGTTCTCGCTGGGCCGGCTGACGGCGCAACCGCGCTTCAAGCACGAACTCTTCATGGACGACACGCCCTATAATATCGGTCGTCTAACCAGTGCCTCGACAGCCGACCGCCAAGACTGGAGCGGGATTTCCTCGCTGTTGTTGCGGCGTTCCTTTTTGAACCACGTATCGTTGCAGTTGGGCGTCGAGTACCTGATCTTCCGCGATTTTATCCAAGACGAGACGGCCACCGCCGGCTTGCGCGTCGGGGATATGACCGGGGATTTCAATGAAACTTCGCTCGCCGTGCAGTTTTCCATCGACAAGCCGTATCTGGGCTATACCCTGCAAACCCTGATGGGGATAAGGGTGAGCAGACGCTATCTGGAGCGCTTTGAACAGCCGAGCGCTCGGGAGACGGGCGCCCTGTCCTTCGTGACGGTATATGGCAGTATCCGCTAGTGTCTGCTGGCCGTCGCGGTTTGATCCATTTCACCCAAAACTTGCGAGTGTACTGAATCTATGAAAGCGTACCTGTCCTTGGTTTGTAGTGGGATTTTCCTAGCACTTATGGGTTGTGCAAAGGATGCTGAAGAACTAGAAGACCCCGTTTTGGCCGAAGTAGGGGATCGCCGGATAACGGCCTCCCAACTGATCGATTTTGAACAGCGCTTGCCGGCACAACTGAAGACGAAGAAATCCGGCTTAGACGGCTATCGCGACTATTTACAGACGATCATCGATAAGGAAATTTTCCTCCAAGAAGCGATTAAAAGGGGACTCGACGAGGCACCAGAAGTGGTGCAGAAGCTACAGCGGGAGAAAGCCGAACGGGTATTGAGCTTATTGTTCGAGCGCGAATTCCTCGCCAAGGTCCACGTCGATGAGCAGGAGTTACGCGCGGCCTACGAAGCCGCGGACAAGGAGCGCGAGGTCAAGCTGCGCCTGATCATCGTCGACGCGCAGGCAGAAGCCGAGGAGATCCGGCAAAGCCTCTCCGACGGGCGGGATTTTGCCGAACTAGCGGTCAGCCGGTCGCAGCACAAATCGACGGCACCGCAGGGAGGGGAACTGGACGGTTATCTGACTCCCAAGCGCATTCCGATTTACCTGCAAGAATACATAAACGCGCTTGCCGTCGGCGAGTACTCCGAGCCGATCCGCCTGCCCAATGGTCAGTTCGGCATCTATCAAGTTATGCACGCTCGGCCCGTGAGCTTTGCCACCGCGAGCAACGAGCTGGAGGCCAAGCTGCGAGAGGAAAAGACGACCGAACTGATAGAGACATTTTTGGCGCAACTGCGGGCCGACATCGACTTGCAGGCCAACGCCGAGACCTTGCCGCAGTTGCAGGAATGGGTTGCGGCAGGGCGCAGAGAGTACACCGAGGCCGAACGCGCAGCAGTGCTCTTTCAGTTCCGCGACGGCAGCGTCACGGTGGGGGATTTTGGGGATTACGCCGAAGAGTTGAAGATGGGCTTTTCAGGCGACATTGCCGAGTCAGTGCGCTGGTTTGCCGAAGACGTGCTGTTGCCCCGCACCTTGTTCCTGCACGTGGCTTATGAAAGGGAGATTGACCGCGAAGAGCAGATTGTGAGCTGGTATGAGCGCCGTAAAGATGCGCTGTTGCTGTTGGCGCTTAGACAGACGGCGGTCAAGGACCAAGTCCATATCGAGCCGGAGGCCATTAGGAAACTATACGACGAGCGGCCCGAGTTGTTCACCGCACCGGAGGAGGTCACGCTGCAGGAGATCATGGTGCAAACCCGGGAAGAGGCCGTGGGGATCAAAGAGCGAATTGAGGCGGGTGAGGATATGGGAGTACTCGCCGATGAGTACACCTTGCGGACGGCGGGCAAAGGCACGCAGGGCACATTCCACATCCACGCCTTTGAACAATCCTTTTATCCAGAATTGATCGACGTTGTGCACAGCGCCGAGGTCGGTCGGTTATACGGCCCGCTAGCAGTGACGGCGCAGGCCGCTCAAGTAGTCGGCCCGGAGGCCATGCCACGAGGCGGCGAGTACTATTCGGTGTTCAAGGTACTGAAGTCGAATTTCGGCAGCGCACCCGAGCCTTTTGATACGGCGGCGAAGCGGGCGCGGGCGCTGTTGAAACGCGCCGAGGAAAGCCGCTTGGCGGATGCGTTTTTGATGGGGCTGCGGCGGGACTACGAAGCTGGAGTCGTCGTTTACGAAGACAACCTCAAGACATTGTTGCCCCAGTAGTCGAAGCTGTGTACGTTATCACTATTATAGCAGGACATAGCTGAAGTTAAAAAAATGTGGCGTACATTTGAGATCGTAGAAGCCGAAAGCGATTTTTCAGAAGGAGTACACAATGTCTAAAATTACATTTGAATGTCCAGACGATATACTGCAAACCCTTAGCGAAACGCCTGAGCGCTTCGCCGAAAAGGGACGGCTACTGATAGCCGTCAAACTATTTGAACTCGGACGACTGTCTTCTGGGCAAGCTGCTCGGTTTGCAGATATGGATCGCGTCGTGTTTTTAGATGCCTTGAAGTCCTACCAAGTATCGGCCATCAATCTGTCCCCGGAAGAATTGGCAAAGGATTTCTTCCATGCCAAGAACCTGTAGCGTCGATACATCCCCACTATTTTACTTTTACCGAATAGACCAATTGACTTTGCTCCGCCGCCAATTTGATAGGGTACTCGTGCCTAAAGCTGTGGTCACAGAGTTGGCAAGGGGAAGGGCACAAGGTGTCAGTGTCCCTGATCTTACCGATTATCCTTGGATTGAGATTCAGCAAATAGAACTTCGATCTGTATCAGAAGCAGTGGACTCACTTGGGGCTGGTGAACGAGAAGTAATTCTTCTTGCTCTTGACGGTCATGCTGATTGGGTGATTTTGGATGATCTAAACGCCAGACATCAGGCCGAAATATGTGGTCTCCGAGTTATTGGCACTGTTGGTCTATTGGCTTCTGCTAAGCGAAAAAATATGATCACATCTGTGGCCCCCTTTCTCAATGATCTTGAAAATGCCGGAATGTGGTTGTCCGAAGACTTAAAACGAAGAGTTTTAGAATTGGCTGATAATGCCTAAACAGTTTACAACATTCTGTTCAACTTCGACAATCAGTGCTGTCGCACTACAATTGGGAAAAGGAGATATGGATAATGGCACTCAAGGAGCACATTGACTACATACGCGACGCTTTAAGAGGAAACCAATGTTCGCAAAGAAATGTGGCATAAATTTGAGCAAGAGTATTAAGGAGGACAAATCGTGAAAATCACCGATGTCGAAGTCATTCATTTTCGCACCAAACACCGAGGCCGGAGTGCTGGGTCGCGCTGGGGCTATGGCGTGTGGATTGACGACGAGGAAGTGGAAGGCACTAGTGCGATCACCAGAATCTCTACTGACGAGGGTGTCACAGGGCACATGCTGGGCGGCAACAAGGCGACTATGGAAGGTGCCATCAAAAACCTGCTAGTCGGCGAGAATCCACTCAACCGCGAGAAGCTATGGCATTGGATGGATCAGATGTCCACGTTTGGCCATAGCCTCGCCGAACACGAACTCGGCATTGTCGATTGCGCGCTGTGGGATTTGGCGGGGCAAAAAGCCGGCATGCCCGTGTACCAACTGTTGGGCGGCACTCGCGACAAGGTCGAGGCATACGCCAGCACGTACCCGAACTTGGGTGGCCCCGAGGTGTATGAAGAATTGGCGCGGGAGTGCGTAGTGCGCGGTTATGAAGCCTTCAAGGTACACGCCAACATCTGCTGGAATCCGCACACGCGGGAACCAGCGCCGCAACTTCCGGGATTCCCCAAAGAGGATGTGGAAATCTGTCGTGCCGTGCGCGAGGCCGTGGGCGACGATATCATGCTGATGCTCGATCCGTTCGGCGTTTATACCTTGGAGGAATCGCTGTGGGTCGCGCGGGAATTGGAAGAATTGAACTACTATTGGTTGGAACACCCGATGGTCGAGACGCGGGTGGAGGCCTATCGCCGCCTGACGCAGCAGACCTCCATTGCCATTTGTTCCCCTGAACACGTCAAGGGCGGTCCTTTTGCGCGGGCCGAGTGGCTGTTGCAGGGGGCCTGCGATATGCTGCGCATTGATGTGAACTACGGCGGCATCACCGGCTGCTGGAAGCTCATCAACTTGTGCCAGCTCTACGGCGTGCAATGTGAAATACACGGGGTGGGCGCTCCGCACGTGCATTTGGCCGCGGCCACTCCCGAAGCCACTTGCCGCTATTACGAACGCGGTCTATTGCGACCTGGGCGTGATTACGACGAGAGCCCATCGCATCTCGGACAGATCGCCGATCCCATGGACGGCGAAGGATGCGTACACGTGTCGCAGGAACCGGGGCTGGGAATAGCCTACAACTGGGATTATATCGATGACAACCGGATTTGAGCGGAGGAATCGGCACATGCAAAAGTGCAGCGCGATCCTAACTGTTAGCGTGCTTTGGGCACTGTCTGCCGCCGCACTGGAACGGCCGGATACCACCTTCAAAATTTTTCAGTTCCCCGCCGATCAGATCCCCCGCGTCGATGGGGATGTATCCGACTGGGACATGGTTCCTACTGACTACGCCGTTGGCATCGATCAGTTGAAAGACACCGTGCACGACAGCCCGATCGATACCACCGATCTAGACGTCACTGTGCGCGTCGGCTGGGTCAAGGGACTAAACCGACTCTACTTCCTCTACGAAGCCTATGACGACTACTGGGATTTCAGCCACCGCGATCTGCACAACGACATTTTGGAGATAGTCGTCGATGGCGATTTGTCCGGCGGTCCTTTGATCCCCCAACTGCGCGAGGACAAGGAGACCAACGGCTTGGAGGGCCTCGACGGCCACTTCAAATTCCACGGCGTCCACGCCCAAAACTACCACGTTCTGACCCCGGCCGATGGCAAGCCTTGGACTATGGTTTGGGGTGCCAATCAGTGGATCTACGAACTGCCTTGGGCCAATGCGGCGGCGCACTACGATTTTGCGCCGGGCGACAGCGGGCACTACACGCTCGAATTCTGGATCACTCCTTTCGACTACGCCCCCGCCGACGGACCGGAGCGCGCCGTGGAATCGAAGCTCGAAGAGGGCACCTTGATCGGCCTGAGTTGGTGCATTCTCGACTACGATGATGTCGAGGTCAAACAGCAGGAGTTTGAGGGCTTTTGGAACCTATCTCACAAAACGACCATGTTCGGCAACGCCTCCGAACTGGTCGGCTTTCGGCTGATGCCGCTGGAAAAAGCCTTGCGCGACCCGGTCGAGGCGCAATGGGAATTTACCGTCCTCGATATGGAACGCCGCTTGGTCGCTTTCAAGGATTTGTCCTATGGGGATATCCACTCATGGCATTGGGATTTCGGCGACGGCAACACCTCGACCGAGCAACACCCCATCCACCAGTACGCAGAGCCTGGGACGACCTATACAGTCACGCTCTATGTCGAAGGCCCCGAGGGGAAGGCGCGGATGTCGAAGGTGTGGGACGTAATCGTCCGCTAAAACGGTCGAACTGAGAGTCCTATGAGGCGGCTCTGGCATTGGGGAGGGATCGTCTTTGTACTGGCGCTGAGTCTGCGTTTGATACATGCGTTCCAGATGTCGGCTAGTCCTCTTTTTACTATGCCGGCGGTGGACGCGGCTACGTATTCCGAACAGGCTGCCAGCCTAGCCGCAGGCAACTGGTTGGGACGCGGCCAAGGCCCGTTCTGGCAACCCCCGCTCTATCCTTATTTCTTGGGCGTAATCAAGCTCGTATTTCCAGAATCCTTTTACTACGTATCCCGCTTTGCGCAGGCGCTAATTGGCAGCCTTACCTGTGCGTTGGTGTACTTGGTCGGGCGGCGGCTTTTTGGCCCAGGTATCGGTTTTATCGGCGGCCTTATTGCGGCGGTGTACGGGCCGCTGATCTATTTTGACGCTCGGCTCTTGCCGGCTGGGCTAGCTACTTTTTTTGTCCTTGTAAGTCTCTTGCTGTTAATGCGCGCGGTTGAGCGGCCGACAAAATCCATTTTTACGGCTGCGGGTTTTGCGCTGGGACTCGCGTCGCTTACTGCGGCGATTCTCGCGTCTTTGATTCCGGGCGTGGCTATCTGGCTGTTTTATTGGTTGCGGAAAAAGGCTGCGACAGCAGTTGTTGCTTTTCTACTGGGAGCGGTTCTGGCGATTGCGCCGGTGGCGCTGAGAAATTACACCATCGGCGGGGATTTCGTGCCGATCTCCTATAACGGGGGGGTGAATTTCTACCTAGGGAACAACGCGAACGCCGAGCAGACGCTTGCGTTGCGTCCGGGATGGGAATGGGAGGAACTGGTTGCTCTGCCGCTGCGGGAAGGGGTTACGCGCCCTTCGTCCAAGTCCCTGTTCTTTTATAAGCAGGCTCTTGAATATATACAGAATGCGCCTCTCGATTACATGGGATTGATGGCGGCAAAAATTGCCCAGTTCTGGCGCGGTGATGAAATAGAGCGCAATCAGGAAATGTACTATTGGCGCAAGTATTCGAGCGTTCTCGCTGGTACCTTGTGGAAGTGGGGGGTGGCTTTTCCCTTTGGCTTGGTAAGTCCGCTCGCGCTGCTGGGTCTGCTGGTGTACATCCGGCGTCAGGGTATTACACTGCCGGTGCTTTTCGTTCTTGGCTATAGCTTCGTGGTAATTTCCTTTTTTGTCGCGGCGCGCTATCGCCTGCCGATTGTGCCGCTGCTGATTCTGTTCGCTGGGTACGGAGGAAGTTGGCTGTACGCGAAATGGCGACAACAATCCTTGCGCCAAGTGCTTTTGCCGACGGCTGTTCTCGCCCTGTTGATGCTGTTGGTGAATTGGGATCTGCCGCCGATGGATGAGCGAGGCAAGGCCGCCACGCACAACGACTTGGGCAATGCCTATTTGCAACAAGGCCGCTACGATTTAGCGCTGCTGAAATACGAGCAGGCCACGCGGCTCGATTCGTCGTATTGGCAGGCTTGGTTCAATCTCGGTTCACTACGGGCGATGCGCGGCGATTTGCGCGGCGCGCTGCCCATTTTCCTGAATGTGTTAGAGCACGAGCGGGAACGCGCTGACGTGTGGAGCAATGTGGCCGGTGTTTATGTGGGATTGGGGCAATATCAGCAGGCGGCCGAGGTGCTCGAACAGGCTGTGGTGGCGGCACCGCGTGAGGATCTATATGAAGCGTTGGAGAATGTGTACGCAATGATGGGGCGACCACGAGGAACCAAGTGACGAATAGAATCTGGTTCTTTCGCTTGGCGACTGTAGCGGTCGGCGTGGCCTTGGTGGTGGGGGCCGAGGGCTTGCTGCGGCTCGTGCCGGGATTGGGACCGTCGCCGTTGGTTGTGACTTTAGCCGAGGACGAGGCGAGCGGCGAATCGCTGCGCGCGACGAGTCGGTTTTATGCGCAGCGATTTTTCGCGCAGTACAAGGGCCGGTTGGCCGCAGCGGGGCAGATGGGCAAGCACTTCTTTGTGGAACCCGCGCCGGCCAACCGCTATCGCGTCGTGTTCGTCGGCGCTTCCACTGTGCAGGGTTTTCCCCATCCGCGTCGTTTGGCCGCGGCGTCTTTTTTACAGGCAATGCTGGCGGATGCGTGGCCGGAGCGGGAGGTGGAGGTCGTCAATTTGGGTATTACTTCCATTGCTAGCTTTGCGGTGGCGCAGGTGGTGGAAGATGCGTTGGTGCTGTCGCCGGATCTGGTCGTCGTCTATACCGGGCACAATGAATTTTACGGGTTGTACGGAGCCGGGCGGTATCAGCGACTGAAGTACTTTTTGCGGCAACTGCATTTGACGCATCTGGTGGATGGGTTGCTAGGGGGCATTGGGACTAAGGACGAGCCGACGGATTTGATAAGAATGGCGGCTGTGCGCGGCGAGGTGCCGTTGCACGGCTCCGGTCGAGCGATGGCGGAGCAGAATTTGCGCGACAATTTGCGGTGCGTGAGTCAGCTCTGCGAGCGAGCGCAGGTGCCCTTGGTGCTGTGTACTATCGTGGCGAATGACGCGGGGTTTGCGCCGGTTGGTTCGACGGAAGGGGACGAGGAGTGGAAGGCGCAGGTGGAGCAAGCGGCGCAGGTGCTGACGCGGGGATATGTTGCGCCGGATGATGCTAAGGGGGCGCTACAGCAATTGGAGCAAGCGGCAGCTCTTGCGAGCGAACACGCTTGGTTGTGGTATTTGCAAGGTCGCGCGTTGGAGCGGTTGGGACGGGACTCCGAAGCGCAGCGGGCCTTTCGCAAGGCGCGGGATTTAGACACCATGCCGTGGCGCGCTCCCACGGCGCACAATGCGGTGATTCGCGCAGTCGCCAAAGAGCATGGGGCTGTGTTAGCGGATGTGGAAGCTGCGTTTGCGGACGCTGCGCCCGCGCAGGGTGTAGGCTGGGAGTGGATGGTGGATCACGTTCACTGCTCTGTTGCTGGGCAGGCTTTGTTGGCGCGGACTGTTCTTCACAGCGTCGCCGGATTGGCGGCGATTGACTTGGGATTGCTGCGGAACGCGGAGGCGTATCGGCGCGATTTAGGCGACCTGCCGGTGGAGCGCGTGGTGGCGTACAACAAGATGGGGGCGATGCTCGCGCAAGCGCCCTTGCACCAATACAATGGGCACAATGCGCGCTATCTCAAGCAACTGGCGGCTATGGAGGGACAGCGGTTGTCGCCGGGGGAACGGCGCGGCGTTGAGCAGTGGATCGAGCAGGGGCGGCAGGGGCCGTCGGTGCTGGCGGTGGCGGATCAGCTTTTTACCGCGCGGGATTTTGCGCGGGCGCAGGTTTATTACGCGGCGGCGCGGCGCGAGGTGCCGTTTACGCGGCGCGGGTTGTGGGCGGCGGTGCAGTGGGGGTGGTGCATCAAGATGCAGGGGCTGGCGCTTACCGACGGGCAGCGGGACGAGGTGCGAGCCGCGCTGAAACAGGCGGGGTTTCTCGCACACGATCCGGCGGTGGGCACGGCCTTCGTCGATTTTGTTAAGGGCCAGCTCTATCATCTTCTCGCAGAACGCGATCCGGCCTTACTGCACTTGGAGCGCGCTTTTGGAGACGAGGATTTTCGCCGCCGCTATGCGTTGAGTTTGTTTCAGGCGTTGGCAGCAGAATTGGTTTGGGCTGGGCGGGTGGAGGATGCGCGGGAATACGCTCGCTTGGTGGGAGGAGAGGTTGGACAGGAAGCGCATTTTTTGCGGATCGTGGAGGAGCAACTGAGGCCGTAGCCATAGGGGAGTCCAGCGGCGCTTGAGCGGAAGCCGCCTGTTGGTGATTTTTAGTCCTTCGTTTATATTTCCGCCGAGGAAACCAGCCATGAGCGAAAACACTGACTCCCAAGCCCGTGCGACCTCCAAACCTCAAGACCTACGTCGAGATCTGCATACCCAATTAGAGACCGTCAACAACAGCATTGACGAGCTCCACCGCTCGTTGGACGACCTTATAAATGAAACCAATAGTCGCATTGACGAGCTCCACCGCTCGTTGAGCGAACAGCTTCGCGCGCTCCAGAAGAGCATGGACACCTATTTCCTTTGGATGATGGGCATGTTGGTGACCATGACTGGCGTCCTCATCGCCGTCATCAAGCTCTGAGCACCCGGCGTCCTACGCTCCTTTCTCTTGAAGCTCCATTTTCTCCCTTCCCTCGCGGCAGTTTGCCAGCCATCAGTCGGCTCGTCGTGCGCAGTGTATTAGTTTGAGTATTTAGAAATAGGCTTTTTTACGCTAGCAAGCCATTCGTCGATGTCAAGATTGGTGATCTCGCAAGCCTTCAACACTATCTGTGCAGCCGCCTTAGCGTCATCAAGTGCTCGATGATGCTTAAATACTATACCCAAATCAGCGGCAATGCTTTTAAGCCCATAACCCCTCCTACCATACCTGTCAGGCCAAGTCCGACGGGCAATCCGAACACTGTCAAGCCAAGTTACTTGAAGCTGCTCTAGTTCGTAGTAATCTGTGGCTTGCTCAAATGCAGTGCGGTCAAAAGACGAATGGCTCACCAAAACAGAGCCACGAAGGCGGCTGCTCAAATCGTCCCACATTTCCGGCAAAGTAGAGCTTCCCTTAACAACTTCCTCGTCTATACCGTGGATCTCAACGTTCCACGGATCAAACCGCTCCTCTGGGTCAATGAGCGTTCTCCACTCATCTCGCACTTGACCATCTTCAATGTGAACGATCCCGATTTCGCAAATCGTTCTCCGGTTGACATTTGCAGTTTCAACGTCAATGACATTAAAAGTCAAGTTCTTAGAGTTTGATTCTCGGGTGATCATAGCAAGAGAGCCTTCCTTAAAAGGTGGGTTGATGGGGCCGTAGTAGATATGCAGCCATCAGTGTGTCACCGGCAGAGTCGGCTAACTCGCCGCGCGGAATAAAGCGATCGACCTTGACCGATGGACTCACCGTCTCCTTTTTTGCCCTCCATTAATCTTGCCAAGAAACGCACCCTGTGCAAAAGAGAATACCCACCCATTACCTCGCCCATCTCAGCGACCGCTACCTCGTGGAATTGCCCGGGTCTGGCCTGAGCTGGCGGTCTATGCTGCTCGGTCTGGGGCTGGTCGTCGCCATCAGCATTGGCAGCCCCTATTCGATATGGATGGTCGGCTCGTCGGAAATGACGTGGTCGTACTTTCCCATTGCCGTGGGTGCGCCGCTGTTTCTCTTGGTCTTGGGCAATGCGCTGCTCAAACGCGCCCTCAGCGCGACCGAGTTGATTACCATCATTATCATGGGACTGGTCGCCAGCGGTATGCCGATCTTCATGGTCGGCCTGATTCTCAGCATCATCTCCAAGCCCTATTACGGTGCGCTCCCGACCAACCAATGGGATGAATACGTCCATCCCTATCTGCCGGATTGGGCCATCCCAGATCCGGCGCACGACGCCATGCGCTTTTTCTACGAGGGCCTGCCGAGCAAAGACTTGGCCATTCCGTGGGGGGCGTGGGCCGCGCCGCTGCTGTGGTGGCTGCTGTTGGTGCTGGCCATATACTTCGTCGGCCTGTGCTCGGTGGTGGTGCTGCGCCGCCATTGGATGGAGCGCGAGCGGCTGACTTTCCCCCTCACCGAGGTGGCCTTGATGCTGACCGAACAGGCCCCGGGATCGGCGCTGCCGCCCGCGCTCAAGACTCGGGTGTTCTGGATCGGTTTTGCCGTCCCGTTTGGCCTGATCGCCTTCAACATTCCCAGCTACTTTTACCCCGGCTTGGCGCAAGTGCCCGTCTTTCAGGGATGGGCCTTTTCCCTTATTCCTCACGCGCCGCCCATCAACCTGCTGCTGTACTTCCCGGTCTTGGGGTTTATGTATCTGGCCCCGCTGGCCATTTCGTTTAGCGTCTGGTTCTTCCATCTGCTCTACTTGGTGCAACTGGGCCTGTTCACCGAAATGGGCCTGTTCAATTTGCGCGCCGATCCGTTTGTGATCAGTCTGACGCCCTTGTCGTGGCAGTCTTGGGGGGCCTTTGTGGCGATGGTGGGGTGGAGCTTGTGGATGGCGCGCAGTCACCTCGCGGCCGTGTGGCGCACCGCACTGGGCCGCGCCGGGCGGATCGACGACAGCGACGAGATGCTTTCCTATCGGGTCGCCGTGGGCGGTGGATTGGCCGGGCTGTGTTTTATCCTCGGCTGGCTGTGGCGCAGCGGCTTGGATCTGCACTTAGCTGCCTTCTATTTGGTGGCCGCGCTGACGATCTTCTTGGGCATTACGCGGCTCGTGGTGCAAGCGGGTTTGCACTATTTGACGACGCCTATGAGTGCCCAAGGCATGCTCGTGGCCGCGGCTGGCTCGGCGTTAGGCCCACAAAACTTGGTCGCGCTGGGGCTGACTTTTGCGTGGTGTAGCGATGTGCAATCCACTTTTATGCCCTCGGCAGCCAACGCGCTCAAGCTGCACGATTACTACGCGCATCGACGCAGTGGGGGGCTGGCCTTGGCCATTGGCTTGGCGGTGGTGGTCAGCTTTGTCGCGACCACCAGCTTTATGATCTACTTGTGCTACGATTACGGGGCGAGCAATCTGCGCTCGTGGTTTTTCAATGCGGCTGGGGGTGCAGGAGGCCGAGCGTTTGACTGGGTCGCCGAGCAGACGCGCAATCCCGCGCCCGTTGACTGGGACAAGCTCGGCTTGGCTGGCAGTGGGGTGGTGGGCTATGTGGTGTTGGCGTTTTTGCACTATCGGATCGCGTGGTGGCCCTTGCACCCGGTGGGATTGGCCGTAGCCTCGACGTGGATGGTCAAGCGGATTGTGTTCTCAGTCTTCTTGGCGTGGGCCTGCAAGGCGTTGATCTTGCGCTTTGGCGGCGTGGCGCTCTACCAGCGACTCAAGCCGCTGTTTATCGGGCTGGTGGTGGGGTTTTTCTGCGGGGTTTTTCTGTCGTTTGTGCTCGACTGGGGCTGGTTTAAGGGCGCAGGGCATCCGATTCTGCACGGGTGAATGGATTGCCGTATATTGAGGCCGCAACTACGAGGAAAGGTATTTGCCGATGAGTACTTCCCATCCCCTGCACGTGACCGCCGAGGACGTGCAGTTCTACCGCGATCACGGTTATTTCGTCTATCAACATCCGCTTTTTTCCGTTGAAAAATTCCAGTGTTTGCAAGCCTTTTTTGCCGGCTTGTTGGCCGATTTGCCTGCGGGCATTCGCTAGGGATGGACGTTATTGACCAGCATGAGTATTACGATCTGACGCGCGAGGGTCGCTTGCTGATTGCCCGCTTGCAGACGCCGCATCAGGTGCTGAGTACATCGGCTTGTAACGGAGGGTTGTGCAACGACATTCGCTACTTGGTCAACCACCAGAGTTGCGAGGGTAAAGGGCATGACGTGCGTTTTGCCTTGCTCAAACAACTCGGCGAGACCGGCTATCACCACCACGTATGCGTGGAGCACAACTGGCCCCCGGATCAAGTCGCCCTGATGGGCACGGCGGCCAATGTGAACTATGCGGCTTGCGTCGTAGAAACGCACGCTGAATTGCGCGTGTGCGCCGTGGTAACCGCTGGGGTGGAGGGCAATGCGGGATGCGCGGGCGACCCGGCTACTTGGCACGAAGAAGACGATCCCCAAGCGGGTACGATCAACACCATGCTGTTCGTCAATTGGCCGCTCTCCCCGGGCGCGATGGCGCGGGCTGTGGTGACTATGACCGAAGGCAAGTCGGCAGCTCTGCGCGACCTCGCGATTGCGAGCCGCTATTCGCGCGATTTGGCAACCGGCACGGGCACGGATCAATACGGCATTGCCGCTCCTTTAGACTCCACCAGAAAACCGAAAACCAGCGCGGGGCATCACGCCAAATTGGGCGAACTGATCGGCAAGGCCGTGCGCAAGGCCACGTTGGAGAGTCTGCGCTGGCAAAATGGCTTGGAGCCGTCGCATACGCGCAGCATTGTGCACGCGCTCAAGCGCTTTGGCATGAAAGAGGAGCACTTGTTGGCGGCGATGGACAAGCGCCTGAGTGCGGACGATTTCGGGCTGTTGGAAAAGAATCTCAAGTCCGTGGTGTACGAGCCGCGCGTTGCCGCCTCGGCGTATGCGTTTGCCGCGGTTTGGGATCGCGTGCGCTATGGCACGTTGTCGCAGGAGCTGGCCGCTTCGGTCTTGCGCCAGCAAGCTGCTATTTTGGCGACTGCGCTGGCGGCCAAACCTGAAGCCTACTTGTCGTGTTACGAACAACTACGAATGGATGAAAGCGACTGGCTGGCGATTGCGTACGATGCTTTGGCCTTGGGGTGGCGTCTGAAATGGACCTGACCATACTCGCGCCCGATCTGCTGTTGCTCGTTTGCGCGGTTGTTTGCGACGGTCTCGTCGGCGATCCGGTCTATGCGTTGCACCCCATTCGCTTGGTGGGTGCAACGCTGTCTTTTTTTGAGCGGGTGCTGCGCGGCCTGCGGTTAGATGGATACGTCGGTGGGTGCGTGCTGTTTTGCGTTTTGGCGGCGTTTTGGGTGGGTCTGATTTGCGCGTTGGTGATTGCGTTGTATCGCGTCCACGCGGAGATAGGTTGGCTTTTTCACGCCTTTGTCTTGTACAGCCTTATTGCACTCAAAGATTTGTGTAAACACGGCTTGGCCATTGATCGCGCTGCGGATTTGGAAGGTGCGCGTCAGGCGACGGCAATGCTCGTGGGCCGCGACATTGAGCGGATGGATGCGGCGGCGTGTCGGCGGGCGGGCATGGAGAGTTTGAGCGAAAATGCAGTGGATGGCTTTATCGCGCCGATTTTTTACTACGCGCTCTTGGGGTTGCCGGGCCTCGTGCTTTTTAAGGTCATCAGCACGATGGATTCGATGGTCGGCTTTAAGACGCCGCGCTACCGCTGTTTTGGCTGGTGTGGTGCGCGGCTTGACGACGTGTTGAATTTTTTGCCAGCGCGCTTGACGTATGTATTGATGATTGTGGTCGCGTTTTTTTTGCCGCATTGTTCGGCGCGCAAGGCCCTTGTCGTTGGGTGGCAGCAGCACGCGCTCGTTCCGGGGCCAAATTCTGGGTGGAGCGAAGCGACGGCGGCTGGTGCGTTGCAGAGGCGATTGGTTGGCCCTATTTGGCAAGATGGGATGCAGGTTACAGACTTGTGGTTGGGTGCTGCGAACGACCCGGAAGGCGGCCAGCCTGAAGACATGCACCGCATGTGCGTATTCGTCGTTGTTACTTGCTTGCTCAGCATGGGGTTGGCGGCAGTCTATCTCGCGTATGCCAGTCCTATGGACTATCTGCCCTGACAACGAGGTATATGAGCGCGTGGTGATGATCGGCAACTGGTGATGTTTGTCAATTGACGGCTTAGTGTGCAGTTTTGCTGATAATAGAGAGGAGCAAATCATGAAAAATTACGCAATCGTCTCACTGCTGCTTTTGGCTGCTTTGTGCGCCGGTGCTGAAGAATACTGGCCCCAGTGGCGCGGTCCCAACCACAACGGCGTCAGCGAGGCCGTGGACCTGCCTACTACTTGGAGTACGAGCGAGAATGTAGTCTGGAGCAAGAAGCTGCCCTCTTGGAGCGGGAGCACGCCGGTGGTGTGGGGGGAGCGGGTCTTTTTGACGTCGCCCAATTCGGGCGAAGAAATTCAGGGCGGCGAAAAGCTGCTTTTGGGCTGCTTGTCAGCGACGGATGGCAGCGTGTTGTGGCAGCGCACGCTCGCCGAGGGCAATGCCTATTGGCGCAAGCACAACAACACCTCGCCTTCACCAGTCACAGATGGCGAGCGCGTGCTGGCCGTTACGGGTACGGGTATGATCCGGGCCTTTGATATGGATGGTGAGGAACTGTGGCACTACGACTTGCAGGCCGAGCACGGATCCTTCGGCCTGATGTGGGGCTACGCCTCCTCGCCATTGCTCTACGACGGCAAGCTCTTCGTCGAGGTCCTGCACGGGATGAACACGGACGATGCTTCCTACCTGATCGCCTTTGATGCGGCTACTGGCGAGGTTGCGTGGCGGCAGGAGCGGCCGACCGACGCGCCGGGCGAGTCGCCGGATGCCTATACCACGCCCGTGGTGCTCGAACACGACGGCCAGACGCAGATTGTCGTCTCCGGCGGGGACTATGTCACAGGGCACGATCCGGCTACCGGCGAAGAGGTTTGGCGGGCGGGGGGCTTGAATCCGGGCAAGGAACGGAATTACCGGGTGGTTGGGTCGCCAGTTGCGGTCGCGGGGATGGTGTACGCGACCAGTCGCCGCAATCCGGTGCTAGCGTTCCGCGCTGGTGGTACGGGGGACATTAGCGAGAGTCACTTGGCGTGGAAGTGGACGGGGGCGGGCGGACCAGACGTGCCGTCGGCTGTTACCGATGGCCGCTATTTCTACATGGTCGATGATCGCGGGCGGGCTACCTGTCTAGACGCCAAGACGGGCGAGGTGGTGTGGGGACCGGAGCGCACGGCCCAGGGGACGGTTAGCTCTTCGCTGGTCCTAGCCGACGGCAAGCTCTACGTGGTCAATGAAAATGCGGTGACGACTGTGCTGCAGGCCGGACCAGAGTACAAGGTGCTGGCGACTAACGAACTCGACGGGGCCTATACGCTATCGTCGCTGGCCATCGCCGGGGGGCGGATTTTCCTGCGGACGGAGTCGTATCTGTACTGCATTGGCCGGTAGGGGCGATTCCGCGAATCGCCCTTTACGTTGTCCTACCCTTCAGCCTTGAGGGCCGCGAGCAGGGGGCGGCGCAGGGCCGAGTGCGCGGCGGCAGCACATGCCAGCAGGCCGGTGGTGAAGACCAAGCAGAGCGAGATGGTCAACGAGGCCCAAGGCAAGGGCGCGGGGTCGAAGAGACGAGGGGCCACGGCGATGAGGGCGGCGACGCTGCCGATCCCTTCGCCCGCTAGCAGGAGGAAGCCGTGCTCGTAGAGCAGCATCGCCCCCAGGCGGGCGCGGCGAAAGCCACAGGCGCTCAAGGCCGCCAACTCGCCACTGCGTTCGAGGACGTTGCGCAGAATGAGAATCCCCAAACCCAGAGTTCCCAAGAGCAACCCGAGCAAGCCTAGCGTCTGAAAGGTCGCCAGGTACGTGTTTTCGATGGCGCGGTAGCCTCGGAGGCGCTCGGCGCTCAGGGTAGCGTCGAGACCGTAGGCCGCTAACTCCTTTTCTAGCGTGGCGGCAACGGCGGCTGGTTGTTCCGTTTCGACTAGGAAGTAGCCGTAGCCTTCGCGCTCGGGGAAGTGCGCGGCGAAGCGATCTTCGGCAATGAGCAACTCGCTCTGGAACAGGCTGCCGTCCAACAGCCCGACCAACCGCACGGACACACCCTCCGCAATCGAGATGTCGTCGCCCAGCCGTTTGTGCAAAATCCACTGTGCTGAATTAAAGTCGCCGATGGCTGGGATGACGCCCGGCTCTAAATCGCGCTGGAGCAATCGCCAGAGATTGGCGCGCTCGTCTGGCGTTGGGTCGAGGGTCTGTCGGAAGGACAAGCCGCCGCGTTGGATGAACTCGGCCGGTGCGCCGAGGACGCGCGGGGTCTGAGGTATGTAGAGGTTGAGGCAGCTCACATCGTCGCCGGGCAGGACGCGGAAGGGAAAAAAGCGCGCGGTGCCCAAGTCTGTTGACAATCCCAACTCAAAGCGACCGTCCGCACTATTGAGGTCTTGGTGCAGGGGGATTTCCGCCTCGGCGATGAGCGCGAAGCCGCCCGTGCCCGGATCGTCTGCCCACTCGACTTGTCGGTGGGCTCCAGCGGCGACGATGACGAAGGTGGCGCAGGCGACGAGGGACGTGCAGAGGGTGCTGCGGCTGGGCTTGCGGGTGCTGTTGAGGAGGCCCAAACCGAGGCTGGAACTGAGGCGGCGCGATGCTGGAGCGCGCAACCATAGCGCGAACAGGGCTAATAGTGCCAACAGGGCCGCGGTGCCGCTGCCTAAGAAAAGCGCGGCGGCCGTGGCTGCGTCGGCCGTACCGGCTAGGACGCTTAGGGTGAGAGCTATAATCAGACCAAGTGCGGCGAGGATGGCACTGCGACGGCGCGGGAGACGCGTTGCCGTGTCGAGGGCACCGGCGAGCAAGGTACGGACGGGCATTCGGTGGAAACGCTGCACAGTGCGCCACAGCGCTAGCGAGACCAGTAGTAAGGTGGATAGATAGCCCACTCCTAGACTGAGCCAGCTAACGTGGAGGGAGAGAAAGGGCGTGCCGATAGCCTCCAACCACAAGGTGTGCAAGCCGGCCAGCATCAGATAGGCGTAGAGCGGGGCACCGGCTAGACCGAGTAACGCGCCCAGCGCGGCCAAGGCAATGCCCTCGCCTAAGAAACGCCGACCCACGACGGCGAGGGGGTAGCCGGTGGCGAGCAGCAGTCCTGCTTCGCGCGCGCGTTGTTCGAGGCCGAACTTGCACAGCAGGACTACTAGTAATGCGGCCGCGGCGATGAGGAAGAGGCTGAAGCCGATGAAGAGGCCACTGAAGTCCGTGGCCCCGGTTGATGCTAGCAGGGCCTCTTGGCGGACGGGGCGCAAGGAGAAGCCAGTCGTCGTTGGGGACAGGCGTGCTAGCAAATCTTGGTGCAGACTCTCGTACTGGGCGGACGAGGACGGATAGAAGCGGATGGCGGTCAGGGAGCCGTGGCGGCTGCTCCACAGACGTTGGCCTGTGTTGGCCGCGACGAAGGCTTTGGGTGCGGCCCCGTATTGATCCCAGTAGGCTTCGTCCTGCGGGCGGATTTGCCCCATGTCGATGGGGAAGGGCGCATCCCAAGCAGACATATCGCCTTCTTCTTGCAACCCCGGATATTTAGGCGTCAGGGTCGGGTCAATGGCCAAGCCGCGCATCTGCACAATTCCCTGGAGATGGAAGTAGGCCTGCTCGGTCCGAAGCTCATGGCGCGGGCCGACGACGTAATAGGTCAGGGAGATCGAGTCGCCGGGGGTTGCAGCTAACTCTTGGGCTGTCCAAGCATCGAGGTAGATAGCGTCGTCGGTGAGAGCTGATGCGGGCTGTCCGTCCGTAAGGTAGAGGCCGGTGGGATCGTCGAGGGCGGTAATGGTTGAATAGGGGACTTGGCGACCGTTGCCCTCAATGGCGTTGGCCAGATAGGTCGAGAAGGTCGCGGTTTTGAGCTGTTGGTCGGCGGCACTCGCCATGGCGGCGGTGCGAATCGAATCGTCGAGGACGAAGCGGGTGCTGGTGAGTTCGATGTAGTTGGAGTGCTGCGCGAGGTCGAGCTTGTGATCGGCAAGGCTTAGGTGCTGGGCGAGAGCGTGTTGCAGGTCTTGGTGTTGACTGTTGGGCGCGGCGATGAGTAGGGCGTTGACGCGATCCTGTTGGTTGAGGGCGCGCTGGAGGTCTTGGAGGTCGAGGTATGCGTTGAGCGGCAGGTGCTGGTGCGGTCGCAGGCCGAAGCGCCCCGCCCCGCTGTCGGGCAAGACGCCGGAGAGCACCACGCGCAGGGTGGTGACGAGATCGTCGGTGGCGCGGCGGCCAAAGAGGGATTCGCGGTAAGTTCGGCTGGGACGCTCCAGCGAGAGCAGGACCGCGTCGCCTAGTTCAAGGCCGAGGGCGCGTTGCAGCGAGGCACTGACGACGAGCGCGGGAAACGGCTGGCCGGGCGTTGGTTTGAGGGCATCGCGCAAGGCGGGGCCGCTTTCGGGAAAGAGTGCGGAGAAGCGGATGTCGATGCCTTGGATCTGCACGCCAGCGGCGAGCGCTTGGGTTTCGGCGTGGCGGGCGCTGCCGTTGAGGAGGATGACAGGTGCGTGGCCTCCAAGCAGCTCGGTGGTCAAGTCGCTGCGGAAGAAGTGCGCGGCGAGCAGTGCGTAGTCGATGTGGCCTAGGCGGTCTAAAGCCAAATCGCGCAGACTGCCGCGCATGGAGTCGCCGACTAGGAGGGCACCGGTCAGGGCAGTTGTGGCGACAGCAGTCCCCAGCAGCAGCCCTAGGTGAACCCGCCAGTAGTAGATCAGGCTTCGACGCACGTCCCCTCGCGCAAGAGTAGGCGGCGGTCGCACCGCGCCGCTAGCTCGAGGTCGTGGGTTGCGATGACGAGGGCAGCTTGCTCGGCGCGGTGCAGTGTGAAGAGCAGGTCGGCAACGGTGGTAGCTGTCTGGCGGTCGAGGCTGCCGGTAGGCTCGTCGCAGAGCAAGAGACCAGGCTGGTTGATCAAGGCGCGCGCCACGGCCACGCGCTGGCACTCGCCGCCGGACAGTTCAGCGGGGCGATGGTACAGGCGTTCCTCCAGACCGACGGCGGTCAAAAGGTCGCGGGCGCGCTCGCGTCGGTCGGCTTGGGGAAAGGCGAGGGTGGGGATTAGGGCATTTTCAAAGGCCGAGTACTGGGGCAGCAGGTGGTGGTTTTGGAAGACGAAGCCGATGTGCTGGTTGCGGAAGCGGGCGAGTTGTGGTTCGGGGAGGGCTAGTGGGTCTTGTCCGCCGATGGCGATTTGGCCCGAGGTTGGGGCTTCGAGGGTGCCGAGCAGGTGCAGCAAGGTGCTCTTGCCCGAGCCGGATGGGCCGATAAGCGCCAAGGATTGACCTATCTCGGCGCGGAGCGAAACGCCGCGCAGCACTTTGACGGTCTGGTCGCCGAGGGCGAAGTGCTTGCAGACGTCGGCTACTTCGAGGGCCGGGGCTGCGTTCATGGGTGCGCCGCCAGTTTGCGGGTGATAAAGTCTGGGATAGGAATGGCGCGGATGGCCTCGCCCGGATTGCAGATACAGCAGGCGATTTTAAGTCGGCCTTGAGCTATCTGCTCGCCGTCGCAGTGGAAGTCTAAGCGAAAGCTGAGGGATTTCTTGCCCTGCTTTTCGAGGTGTACATGGATGTCGAGGACGTCTTCGAAGGTGACGGGGCGGAAGTACTCGCATTCGGCGGTAAGGCGGGGCCAGCTAATGATGTCGCCGTCGCATTCGCTGTGGACGCTCAGGCCTAGGCTGCGCCAGAAGGCGTGCTCGGCGGCTTCCATGAAGACGAAGAAGCGCGCAAAGTGGACGATACCAGCCTGGTCGGTATCGGCCCACTCGACGCGACGGCGGGTGCGGAATTCGACGGACACGTCAGTTGCCAGGTCGGAAGAACGTGACTAGGCAGCCGCCCATAGCGGCCAAGACGATGCCGAGGACAAAGGGCCAGCGCACAGCCGCCCAGCCGCCAGCGGGTGGATGTATGAGTACGGCGACGATTGCGTTGACGATGGGAGCACCGGCAAAGACGATGGACATGACCACGGCCGGCGTCCCCTTGGCACCAAAGGCGAGCAGGACGCCCAACGCGCCGATGGCCCCGGCGATACCAGCGGCGGTGGACCAGAAGACGCCTTTGGCCGGATAGATCCAACTCGCGCCATTGTAGGCTAGGACGATCAACGAGCCGAAGACCGCGGTGAGCAGATAGGCCAAGCCGACGAAGAGGAAGGCTTTGTAACGGCCGTTTACTGGGTCGGCCATGGCGATCTGGCCGGTGTGCAGCAGGACGCCGTAGAGGCCCCAACAAGAGACGGTGAGAAGAGCGAAGACGAGCCAAGTCATGGAGTAATCCTTTCGCTTGCGCGTTCGCTCATAATGTGGCTAGGAGACTTGCTGCTGTCGAGAGGTCACGCGATCTCGATGAGGTTCTCGAAATGGACGCCACAGTCGCAGAGCGATACGGGAATGTTGAATCGCGTCTCCAGTTCGTCTATGAGGCGTCGGACGGGCGCGGTCAATGCGCTGCGGTGGCGCGCCCCGGCGACCTCGGGGTCGAGGTGGTCGCAGAAGGTCAGGGCCAATTGGGTGGGACCGTTGAGTAGGACGGCGGTTTCCAAATGCGGATAGGAGATGCCCGAGGCTTTGCGCCGCCGTCGCCCGGTCGTCACGCCGTATTCGGCGATGTCCCGGCGGTCTTCCTCCGCCTCCGCTAGTTGCAGTGGTAAGGGGCCAGTGCCAACGCGGCTAGGCAGTGCTTTGACTACTAAGCAGACTTCTTCGATATGACGCCAGTTGAGTCCGACGTCATCGGCAAAGGCGGCGGTGGTACAGTTGTCTGAGGTGCAGTCGGGATAGTCATCGCTCAGGGCTAGCGACAGGTGGGTGCCTTGGCTGCCTTCGACGACGATGGTTTCACCGCGCAGGCAACTCTCGTTGAGCTCGCGGGCCACATCGGCGGTGTAATCCGCGAGGATCTGCTCGTCGCGGGCTTGGCGAGCTTTGCGCAGGGCGAATTCAGCGCGGGCGACGCCGCTGCCGCTAGCGGTGGTGCCGTGTTCCTGCAGAAAGACGTCAGTCGCTTCGCGTTGGCGGTACTCGGGCAAGATCAGCGGGCAGCGGTAATCGACGCGGGTCCGCTCGCGCAGCCCATAGTTAGGGTCTAGCTGGTCGAGTTCGGCGAAGAACTGCTCGGGGTCGACGGCGACGCCGCTGCCGACGCGCAATTGTGTATCGGAATGGAGAAAGCCGCAGGGTAACTGCCGAGTGCGGATTTCTCCACCGTCGGCAAAGAGGATACTGTGCCCGGCGTTGGTGCCGACCCCAGCTCGGACGCTGTAGGCGGCTTGGTGTTTTTGCGCGAGGAAGGCGGCAACCTTGCCTTTACCCGAATCGCCCCAGAAGGCGTCAACGACGATGATGGCGCTCATGGCGCACCTCCATTTTAAGAAGTGGATTGGTTGACGCTTCTGACGATAAGTGAAATTGTAGCATAATAAAAATTTATATATCTTATTCTTAGGATAATTAATACAAATGTAAGGACTCCGAATGGACCTCTATCAATTGCGCAGTTTCTATGAAATCGTCCGCGAGCAGAGCTTTACGCGGGCAGCCGACAAACTCTTTCTGACGCAGCCGGCTATCAGCCTACAGATCAAAGCATTGGAAAACGAACTGGACGAGATTCTACTTGAGCGCAATCGGCGGCAACTCCGTCTGACGCCGGCCGGTGAGATTCTCTTTACTCATGCGAAGGCGGTTCTCTCGCGGCTGGAGAAGGCGCGCGACGATATTGCGGCGCTCAAGCAGGTCTTGCGCGGGCGGTTGGCCATTGGGACTAGCGATACCAACTGCACCTATGTTTTGCCCAGCGTGCTCGCCGAGTTCCGCGCCCGCTACCCGGCGGTCGAGTTGGACATCCGCAATCGCATGTCGCCGGAGGTGAGCAATCTAGTGCTCAACGACGAAGTGGAGTTTGGGTTGGCGACATTGCCGGTCAAGCACCGCGACTTGGTCAGCGAGTCGCTTTTCGAGCGGCGGGATGTGCTTATTTGTCCCCCGGACCACGCACTGGGCAAAAGGCGCAGGATAAGGCTCAAACAGCTTGCCGAATATCCGTTTCTGGTCTTGGAACGCGGGAGCACTAGCCGGCAGTTGCTCGACGAGGTTTTCCAGCGCGAGGGCTTGGCGTTGCAGGTCGAAATGACGCTCGGTGGGATCGAGATTATCAAGCGCTACGTGGAGATCGGGTTGGGTATTGCACTGGTGCCAGAGGTGGCGGTGGAAGCAGGAGTCGCCGCCGGGAAAGTACGCGCTATCCAGGTCAATGGATTGGCCAAACGCCAAATAGGCCTAATCGAGCACCGGGGACGGCGACGCTCGCCGGCGACGGAGGCTTTCTTGGCGCTCTTGCGGGAATTTGTCAGCGCCGGGAAGATTTAACGCGCAAAGCCCCGACATCGCATTTGGGCAGTGATTGCGTTTGAAATTAAGGAGTAGCTCCCGCGCCCGCCCTTTTAAGCCGTACCGCAGGGAGTCTTTTCAGTCGCTGATTGAGCGGATCCACTTCAATGCCCACCGATTCGAGAGCCGTTACCCCCAGCAGCGGCTCGGCGTCCGCCGCGCCGAAGATAATCGTGCCGCCGACGATTTCGCCCATGAATTCAATATCCGCGGTCGTGATGTCGAGCTTGAGTTCAGTGCCATTGGCCAACTCATACGTCCGCTGACTTTTCGGCTCAAGACCGATGGCTTCGAGGTGCGGTCTTGGGACGAGGCAATCCGTCGCCCCAGTATCGACCAGAAACAGCCCTTCCCAAGTGCGGTGCGGCGCAGCCGGATTGCGAATGGTTACGGTGACGTGCGTGGCTCCCATGTTCGTTCCTTTTTTATTTGTCTCGCGGGCCTTCTCCCCGCTACTGGTTAGAACTTCCAAGACGACGCCTAGCACGTCAACTGCACCTTCTTGATATGGGCTGTGGACATAGCTGACTAATAAGGGGAATTTCGCGGTTAGGAAAATTTTTGCTTACCTCATTGTTTTGAGGGGTATTGTAGGTAACGTCTTTTCAGCCGCTGATTGAGCGGGCCCACTTCAATGCCCACCGATTCGAGGGCCTAATCCTTTCTCCAGATACTGCTCGTACACGGCGAGCGTCCCCTCGGCCATGGCATCGGCGTGGAAGCGACTGTGGACCGCCTCTTGGCCGGTTTGTCCGAGTTGGCGTCGCCGCTTTTCGTCGCGCAGCAAGGCGGCAAGCTCGTTGGCTAGGATCTCCGGGGAATGGGGTGCGACGAGGAGACCGCCGCCGGTAGCTGCGATCAGCTCGGGGAACGCGCCGTGGTTGGGCTGGATGACCGGGATGCCGTTGGCTAGGGCCTCGAGGATAGACAGACCTTTGGGGTCGGCGTAAACCGAGGGTACGGAGAAGACGTGCAGCGAGGAGAGGAAGCGGATTTTTTCGTGGCGGTCAACCTCGCCGTGGTAGGTGAACGAGTCGCCTAGTCCCCCGGCGCGAATTTTTTGCACCTGCTCGGCGAAGTAGGGCTTGTCGTAGGCGCTGAGGTAGCCGGCGGCTTCGAGGCGCAGGGAGGCAAATTCGGGCTGTTCTTTTAATTGTCGGAACGCATCGACGAGCAGGTGAAAGCCCTTTTCCGGGCAGATGCGGGCGAGGTAGCCGATTTTGTAGGGGCCGTCAGCAGGCGGTGGCTCTTGGCCGTGTCCGGTCAGATTGAGGCCGAGCGGCACTACGTGGATTTTGGTGTGCGGTATCTGTAGGTACTCGGCCATGTGCTCTTGGTAATACGCACACGGGGCGATGAAGGCGTCGATGTCTTGGGCGCGTTGGCGCAGGGTTTTCAAGGCTTGGGACTTCCAAGGTTCGACTAGGCCGTCTAAGAACAGGTCCTCTCCTTGAAGGGCGCAGAGGATGGGGACACCTAACTGTGCTTTCAATTGGCGGGCCATGCCGACGAACATGGCGTTGGTTAGCTGGATGACGTCGGGTTTGAAATCGCGCTGGAGCCAAGCGATGAGGCGGGTGAGTTCCTTTTGTTGATTGCCCTCCTCGCCGGCGAGGATTGAGACGGTGAGTGGTCCTAGGTCGCGGGCATTGGTAGAGGAGCCCAAGCGCGCGAGGGTGCGGATCAGGAACGGCGAGTCGAGGACGCGGTCGAAGAGGCGGTGTGTGCGGCGAAAAAAGGACCACTGCTGTTGCAGGAAGATGCTGACGCCGCCGTAGAAGACGCGGTCCAGCGAGACGTTTTCCTCGTCCGTGCGCAGCGGCGTATAGGTCGGGATCAGAGCGACATCAGCGTCGCGGCGCGAGAGGGCGGCCGCGAGCGCGTTGTCGTGGATGCAGCTACCGCAGTACATGCTGGCCGCACCAGCCGTGATGTAGGCGACGCGCATCGCTAGAAGAATTTATCGACGGTGCTTTTGGCCGGTGGCTTGGTCAACAGCGAGCCGACGACCATGGCCACGGCAGAAGCCGCTAGGATCACCACCACGGGCATTACTCCGGTCATGCCGACCGTATAGCCGGGGATTTTCCACCCCTGAAAAAAGAAATAGCACCACAGCGCGGCCACGGTGAGCACGGAGGCAAAGGCACCGTACTGGGTGCTGCGCTTCCAGAACAGGGCGGCGACAACCACTGGGAAAAGCGCGGCGAAGCCGGTGAAGGACCAGACGGCGAGGGAGAAGATGCTGCGGGCCGAGACCAGCGAGAGTACGTAGGTAACGGCGAAGATGGCGATCACGAAGAGGCGGCCCCACAGCACTTGGGCCTTTTCGCTCAACTCGTCGCCCTTGCGGTAGTGGCGGACGATGTCTTGGGTGAACATGTTGCTGATGGACAGCACCTGCGAGTCGAGCGACGACATAATCGCGGCAAAGACCCCGGCGGCGAGCAGGCCGGCTAGGGCACCGGGAGCGTGTAGGTCGATCATCTTGACCAGCACGGAGTTGGCGGCCGCGCCCTTGAGGCCGGGGAAGTCAATGCTGCCGAAGATTCCCAAAAGCACGCTGGGGATCCAGACGATGGCGATGCACAGCGGGTAGAACATCAGCGGCCAGCGAAAGGTGCGAGCGCTTTTAGCGGTGAGCCAATGGGTGAAAAGGTGGGGGAACATGCCGACCGAGAGCGGGATGCAGGTGTAGGTCAACAGTTTGATTGGGCTGATATTGTCCCCCTTGATCAGCAGCTCGGGGTGCGCCGCCGTGACTTGCGCTAGCGCGCTGTCCAGCCCGCCCAGCTTATCGACGATGACGAAGAAGGTCACGCCGCCTAAGATCATAAAAACCAGCGTTTGGAAGGCGTTGGCCCAGGCGGTGCCTCTCATGCCGCCGAAGCTGACGTAGGCCAGTACCACCAAGCAGACCAGCAGGCCGCCGGCCCATTGGGGAATCTGCCCCTTGGTGATTTGGGCGAGGGTGATGCCGCCGCCCATGACGCCGATGAGCAGATAGGGGATCAGCAGCGCGATCATGACGACGAAGAGCAGCAGGCCCAAGCCGTCGGAGTCCCAGCGGCGGCGGAAGTACTGGACTTGCGTGAGGAGGTTGTGGCGCTTGCCGAGCGCCCAGACGCGGGTGCCGATGAAGAAGAAGACGGTGGGGATAATCAGGGCCGCACCCGAAGGCATCAGGGCGAAGACGCCGATACCGGTGTGGTAGGCTTCGCCGGAGGCTCCCAAAATGGCGAACGCGGTCATGTTGGTACCAAACAGCGACATCAGCAGCAGGAAGGGGCCGATGGAGCGGCTGGCGACAAAGTAGTCCTCGCCGGTGCCGCGAAAGAAGCGATTGGAGAGGACGCCGATGCAGAGTACTAGGCCGAGATAGCAGAGAATGATGGTCGTGGTCATGCCGCTTGCTCCTCGTCCTCTGCGTCTAACTCGGACGGCCAGGCGTAGTTGACCAGCAAGACCATCAGCCCGGTGGCGGCCACGCAGAAGCCGATGTGGTAGAGCAAGCCGATGGGAAGTCCCAAGACGATGCGCGGATCGTCCCAGAGCCAGAGGTCGTTGTGCAGGAGATAGAGGATTATAATCCCCAGGTAGAGGAGCCAGCGGACGGTGGTGTTCACGGTGTTGCTCCTGACGGTTGTGGGGTTAAGGGGACGGCGGCGGGCATCTCGCACACGTCGCTCATCGGCCCGAAAATAGGCTCGACGTGTTCGCTGAAGAGGTTGCCGCTGAGCACGTCGACGACCCCCTGTTTACATTCGGGATGGCGCTTGAGGAATTCGGCGAAGCTGAAGTCCTTGGAATAGAAAGCGTACACCATTTTGCGCACTGCCTCCATGCCGCGTACTAATTCGGGGCCGAAACCGCCCAACTGCTCGGCAGAAAAGTCTTGTTTGGCAAAGGCGTCGGCGATGGCGTCGGCGGCCATCTCGCCGGATTTGAGGGCTAGGTACACGCCCGAGGAATACATCGGGTCGAGAAAGCAGAACGCGTCGCCGACCAACACCCAACCCTCGCCGGCGATGCGGCTAGCGCGGTAGGAAAAGTCCTTGGTGGTCTTTACTGGAAAGAGTTGCTCGGCGTTTTGCAGACGCCCCTGCATGGGTCGGCATTTGGCCAGCTCTTGATCGAAGATGGTCTGCGCGTCTTCGCGGCGGCCTTGCACCAAGTAGGAGATCGCGCCGACCACGCCGACGCTGACCTTGTCGTCGGGCAGGGGGATGTACCAGAACCAGGAATCCCGGTTCTCGGTGTGGAGGATCAAGGTCGCGCCCTCGTCGATGCCCTCGTCGCGCTGGCCGCCGCGATAGTGGGTGTAGATCGAAGCCTTCTTCAACTCTGGCTCGGGCTGGGTCAGCTTGAGCTTGCGGCCGATCAGCGCACTCTGGCCGGTGGCATCGACGACGACGCGCGCGGTAAAGTCGCGGGTTTGACCGTTGGCGAGTTTGGCGCGTACGCCGGTGGCGCGGTCTTCTTCGAATAGGACTTTGAGGACCCGGGCACCCTGATGCACTTGGGTGCCTTTGGCGCGGGCGTTGTCGAGGAGCATCTCGTCGAAGGGACCGCGCAAGACTTGCCAAGTTATTGCGCTTTCGTGGGGGTTGGTGTCGGAAAAATAAAAGGGTGTCGAGCCGCGGCCCGATTTGCCGAAAAACTGCACGCTGTGCTTGCGGGGGAAGGCGCTGTCTTTGAGCCGGTCGAGCACGCCGAGCCGTTTAAACGTCCAGTAGGTCTCCGGCATCAGGGACTCGCCGATTGCGAAGCGGGGGAATTGCTCCCGCTCAAAGAGCTGGACTTGGTGGCCGGTTTCAGCTAGGAGGGCGGCTACGGTGCTGCCGGCCGGGCCACCGCCGATGACGATGACGTCGCTCACGTGTCGCTCCTGTGATCGGTGAAGCGCTGGGCTTTGAGTTCAAAGCGCGGCAGGGTGTTTGGCGCGGCGATGACGATGGCGGCGCGCAGGCCCAGCCGGTGGGCGAGGGCGCGTGCTACTTGGTCGGCGGTGTCGTTGGCATCACCGTTGAGTTCTAGGCGCACCTCCAGCTCGTCCAGTGCTTTGCGCCGGTGGATGCCCACGGCGAATTCGGTGACGGCGGGAAACTGGCGCACGACGTTTTCAATGGCGCTGGGATAGACGACCACGCCGCGGATGAGCAAGGCGTCGTCGAGGCGGCCGATGACGCCGCCTTGGAGCCGCTGGAAGGTGCGGCCGCAAGCACAGGGCGTGCGATTGAGGGCGACGCGGTCGCCGGTGCGGTAGCGGATAACCGGCATCCCTGTGCGGCCGAGATTGGTGATGACCAACTCGCCCTCGTCGGCGGGTGCGCCGCTTTGCGGATCGACGATCTCGCAGATGAACTCGCTCTCGTTGAGGTGTAAGCCCGCCTGTTCGCGGCAGTCGAAACCCCAAGCGCCGACCTCAGTGGCTCCGGCGTGATCGAAGCAGCGGGCACCCCAAGTGCGCTCGAGTTGGGCGCGGGTAGCGGGGAGGTTCGCGCCCGGCTCGCCCGCGTGGATGGTGGTGTGTACGCTGCTGGCGGCGAGATCGAGGCCGCGCTCGCGGGCGACTTCGCCTAGGTGCAAGGCATACGTCGGTGTACAGACGAGGACGGTGATCTCGTTTTCGACGATGGCGTCTAGGCGCTGTGACGACGACATGCCGCCGCCGGGGACGATCAGTGCGCCGATGTGGCTGGCTCCTTGGTGCCCGCTCCAGAAGCCGATGAAGGGGCCAAAGGAGAAGGCGAAAAAGATGCGGTCGCGATCGCTGACGCCCGCGGCGCGATAGACCTGGGCCCAGCAGCGGCCCCACCAGTCCCAGCTTTCGGCCGTGTCGAGCCAGCGCAGGCGTTGGCCGGTGGTGCCGGAGGTCTGGTGGATGCGAGTGTAGCACTCGGGCGGATAGGTGAGATTCGTGCCATAGGGCGGATGCGCGACTTGATCGGCAGACAGTTCGGCGCGGGTGGTGAAGGGGAGGCGGGTCAAGTCGTCGAGTTTGGCGATGTCCTCGGCCTGCGTGATCCCGGCCGCATTGAACTTCTGGCGGTAAAATGCGTTCGTCTCCAGCACTTGGCCCAGCAGGGCATGCAGACGTTGGAGCTGGTGCTCCGCCAGCGCGTCGCGGCTGAGATGTTCGCAGGCACTCATAGCGAATAACCGAGGGTCGCCTTGAAAGAGAAAGGAGCGGCCGGGATGACCGAGGCGGCACCGAATCCTCGGGTCTCGTATTCGCTGCCAGTCGCATTTTTGAGGTTTATCCGCAGCAGCCCCGGCCCCCGCCGATAGGTCAGTCCGCAGTCGAGCGTCAGCGCACCGTTGATCTGATACACATTGTCCTCGGCAACGAACTGGCTGCCGACATAGCGAATGCCAGCGGCCAAGGTGAGGTTTTCGCCCAAGTCGCGGGCGGCCCACAGCGTCAGAAGGTGTTCAGGCGCAAAGGCTGGCACATTGCCCGTACGGTCGAAGATCTGGGGGACGAAGCCATCGGCGGTGGGGACGAATACGGATTCGTTGAAGCGCGTCAATTCGGCGTCCAAAAAGGCATAGGTGCCTTGGGCATACCAGCCTTGGGCTAGACGCGCTGCTAATTCCAACTCTAGGCCCCGGGTGCGCTGGTCGCCGAGTTGTTGGGTGATGCCGTTGTCGTCGGGGATGGCGATGTGCTCTTTGTCGAGGTTAAAGACGGCGAGGTTGGCGGTGAGGTTGCCGTTGAGCAGCGCGGCTTTGGCACCGATTTCGTACTGAGTGCTTTCCTCGGGGTCGCGGTCGCCTACTACTTGGGAGGAAGGCGGGGCAAAGGCGCGGCCTGTATTGGCGTAGAGCGAGAAGGTTTGAGTCGGAGCGAAAATTGCGCCGATCATTGGGCTTAATTGCCGGTAATCGCGCTTGGTGGCGTTGAGGTCGTCTTCGTAGTCGATCCGGTCGAAGCGGCCCCCGAGCAAAAGTTCGAAGTGGGGGCTGAAGATTATGCGATCGATAAAGTAGGGTGCCAGTGTTTGCGCGGCGGCTTGGGCGGCGGTTGCTTGGTCCGGCAGGGGGACCACGAGGGAATCGGTCCCGGCTTCCGCTGGCATGAAGGGAGCTAGACTCGGCGGCAACGTCGCGTCGAGCGTGAACAGATCGACGAACGAAAGCAATGCCACGTCGAGGGTAAAATCGTCGGCGAGGTTGGCGATCTCCAAGCCAAAGAGGAATTGGTGTTCAATGCCGCCAGTTTGCAGTTCTAGCAGCCCTTCGAGTTGGTTGCCGATGATTCGCTGTTGGTCGTCGAGGTCGAGCAACGTGCGGGCGAGGTCTAGGGAACCAGTTGCATTGGGGAAGGCCCCGTTGAAGAGGGTGCCCTGCGAGGGCCAGTCGAGGCTGGTGTAGTAGAGTTTGTCGCGCAAGGTGAAATTAGGCGCTAGATGCCATTCGTAATCGGCGCGAAAGCGCACGATGGTCTGCTCGGAAAGGTCGAAGGGCGACTGGTATGAGCGGGTGCGCGGCACATCGGGCAGGGTGCCGCTGACGATGGGCAGCCCTGAGTCGGAGCGATGTTCGCTCGTCAAATACTCAAAGTCGAGGTGCAGCGTCGAGCGCTCGCCGAGGTTCAGCCGCAGCGTTGGGTTTACGGCGACGATAGAGCTGGTCTTGTCGTCGCGGTAGCTTTCCGCGTCCTGCCACAGCGCGTTGAGACGCAGAGCGAGGTTTTGGTCGGGTAGGGCACGACCGGCGTCGAAGGTGGCGCGGTAGGTGGAAAAGCTTCCTAAGGAGGCATTGACGCGGGCGAAGTCACTCGCCGGGTCTGGCCGTTTGCGGACGAGGTTGATGGTGCCCGACAGGGGGTTGCCGCCGTAGAGGAAGGCACCGGGGCCTTTGAGGGCCTCGACGCGGTCCACGTTGTAGAGCTGGTAGAAGGTCGCTTCAGGCTCAGGGACTCCGTCGGAGAGCACCAAGCCGTTGGCGAGCGAGTCGAAGCCGCGCAAATAGAACAGGTCGTGGACGCCGAAATTGGTGTGGACGCCGACGCCACTGACATTGGCCAGCGCGTCGCTGAGCGTTGCGCCGTCCTGAGTTTCGATCAGGGCTTGAGGAACGATCCCGACGCTCAAGGGAGTTTTGCGCAGGGGCAGCGGCATTTTAGTGGCGATGGCGTTGGCGCGGGGGATGGCCAGTCGCGAGCCGGTGACAATGGTCTCATCGACGACGTGGAGTGAGTCGTCGACACTTTGGGCATGGGCGAGGGTTGTAGTTAGTGACAAGGCAAAAATTAACAAGGTGCTACGGATATTTCTCACTGAGTTGCTCCCATCAAGTTTATGTTTATGCCGACGATTTCTTTAGTGTCGCGGAGGTAGATCTGACCGTCGACGAGCGAGGGAACGGTCTCGCATTTGCTGTGGAAGAAGACTGAGGTGTTGGCCTTTTCGACGAAGCCTGCGGGCGTGGCTTCGGCTATGCCGAGATTGCAGCGTTCACCCAAGAGGACGAGGTGGCCATCGGCGACGATCAGGGTGCCTTTGCCGTAGCCCCGGGCCTTCCACTTTTCCTCGCCAGTCTCGGCGTCGAGGCATTTGAGGGTCGAGCCGTCGAAACCGTAGAGATGCTCTTGGTAGTAGATCGAGGTGGCGGAGTAGTTTTGCATGTTATTATTGCGCCAGACCTCGGCCACTTCATAGCCCTTGTCTGTGGCAGTGACTTCCACCACGGTGCCGCCCATGCCGTAGCTGGAGATAAAGAAGCGATTGGGTGGAATAAAAACCGGGGTGGCAGTGTTGGTGGATTGGCTGGTTATCCAGGGATATTGCCACAGCACCCGGCCTTTTTGCGGCGCAACCGCGATCAGCCCGTAGGCGGTGAAAAATACCGCTTGGCGCGTTTGGCCGATGGTGGCGATGATGGGAGATGAATAGCCCCTCTCGTCGCTGCCAGCAGTCCAGGCGGCCTCGCCGCTGGTTTTGTCAAAGGCTATCAGCGAATGGCCACTCTTACCGCCGGCTTCGATCAAGACGACGTCTCCTTCGACTAGCGGCGACGCTGCAAAGCTCCGACCGCCCCTCACGCTGTCGAATTCGCGCACTATATCGCGGCTCCATTTTTCGGTGCCGAACTGGCTGTCGAGCGCGAGGAGTTTGCCATTGGCGCTGAAGACGTAGACCATCTTGCCGTCAACCGTGGGAGTGGCACGCGGACTGCGGCTGTCTCGCCGTCCCGATGGATCGTTGCCGGTGGTGGGGGTGCGCCATATCACTTCGCCATTGCGGGCGTCGAGACAGACTGCGTATGCCTCTCCACTGTGGATGTACATTGTATAGAGGCGATCCCCAACTACGGACAGGCCGGAAGAGCCCTGCCCGGCATGGACGCGCCAGGACTCTTTAAAAGAGGGCGCTTTGCCGAACAGACCCGTCTCCGACGAGATGCCGTTGCGGTGAGGACCAAGCCATTGCGGCCAGTCCGTCCATTGCCAGTGCGACCAATCTTGGGCCAAGGCCGGCAGGGCGCCTAAGACGAGGGCGAACAGGGCGGTGTACGCAGTGCTCATTGGGCTGTCCCCACCACGTCTAGGCGGACGATTTCCTTATCGTCGCGGAGGTAAATCCGGCCATCGGCGAGTGAGGGGACCGTCCAGCATTTGCTGCGGAGGATTTGGGTGTTAGCCTTTTCGACGAAGCCTGCGGGCGTAGCTTCGGCTAGGCCGAGATTGCCTTGTTCGCCCAAGATGACGAGGTGGCCGTCGGCGACGATCAGGGTGCCCTTGCCGTAGCCCCGAGTCTTCCACTTTTCGCTGCCGGTCTCGGCGTCGAGGCATTTGAGGATCGAGCCGTCAAAGCCGTAGAGATACCCCTCGTAGTAGATGGAGGTGGCGAAGTGGTTTTTCATCTCTTTGTTGCGCCAGACCTCCGCCACCTCATAGCGTCCGTCGGTGGCGGAGACTTCCACCACGGTGCCGCCCGTGCCGTAGCCGGAGGAGATAAAGAAGCGATTGGGCGGGATGAAAACCGGGGTGGCAGCATTGACGTCGTGGCTGGTCTTCCAGGGGTGTTTCCACAGTATCTGGCCGTGTTGTGGCATGACCGAGATCAGCCCGTAGCCGGTAAAAAATACCGCTTGGCGCGTTTGGCCGATGGTGGCGGTGATGGGAGAGGAGTAGCCCAGCTTGTCGCTGCCGGTTTTCCAGGCGACGTCGCCGCTGGTTTTGTCAAAGGCTATCAGCGAATGACCGTCCGTACCGCCGGCTTCGATTAGGACTAGGTCGCCTGCGACTAGAGGCGACGGGCAAAAGCCCCAGCGGGCCTTCTTGCTGCCGAATTCGCGCACTAGGTCGTGGCTCCATTTTTGCGAGCCGGTCTGGCTGTCGAGCGCGTAGAGTTTGCCGTAGGCGCTAGAGACATAGACCATCCCGTCGTCCACGGTGGGGGTGGCGCGTGGACCGTCGCCGCCCTGTCGTTCCGGTAACATCCTATCGGTGCGGGTGCGCCATAGCACTTCGCCGTTGCGAGCATCGAGGCAGACCGCGTATTCATCGCCGTTGTGGATGTACATTGTATAGATGCGATCGCCGACTACGGACAGGCCGGAAAAGCCCTTGCCGCCTTGGACGCGCCAGGATTCTTCAAACGACGGCTCGTCGCCGAACAGGCCGGTCTCCGGCGAAATGCCGTTGCGGTCGGGACCGAGCCATTGCGGCCAGCCCGTTGATTGCCATTGCGACCAATCTTGGGCTATGGCTGGAAAGGCGCATAAGACGAGAGCTAACAGGGCATTGCGGGCGATACTCATTGGGCTGCTCCTTGCACGTTAAGGCGGACGATTTCGCTTTCGTCGCGTAGGTAGAGACGACCATTGGCCAGCGAAGGGGCCGTCCAGCAGCGGCTGTTGAAGGCGGGGTAGCTGGTTTTTTCGACAAAGCCTTCCGGCGTGGCTTCGGCTAGGCCGAGATTGCCTTGTTCTCCCAAGATGATGAGGTGGCCGTCGGCGATGATCAGGGTGCCCTTGGCGTAGCCTCGGGTCTTCCACTTTTCTTCGCCGGTCGCAGCGTCGAGGCACTTGAGGATTGAGCCGCCAAAGCCGTAGAGATGGTTCTCGTAGAGGACCGAGGTGCCGAACTCGTTTTCCATCTTTTTGTTTTGCCAGACCTGCTCGACGGCGAGGCTGTCGCCGTTGCCCTTGATTTGCAAGACCGTGCCGCCGTTGCCGTTGACGGTGGAGATAAAAATTCGGTCGGGCGCGATGAAAACGGGCGTCGCGGCGCTGACGTCGTAGCGGGTCTTCCAAGGGTAGCGCCAGTAAACGCGGCCGTCTTCCGGTGCTAGGCCGGTGAGCGAATAAGCTGTGAAGTAGGCGAGTTGGCGGGTGCCGGCCGCGGTGAAGGCGATGGGCGATGAATAGCTCATCTTTTCGTTGAGGGCGGTCCAAACGGTTGCGCCGGTGTTCTTGTCGAGGGCTACGGCGGTGACAGGGGTTGTGCGGTCGATGGCCATGTCGACGACGAAGTTGCCGTCGTGGCCGCCTGCTTCGACTAGGAGCAGGTCGCCCTCGACTAATGGGGAGGTACTAAACCCCCACCTCGGCACTTCGCTGCTGAACTCGGCGACCAAATCCTTTTCCCAGATCGGCGTGCCACTCGCGGCTGCGAGCGCGAAAAGCTTGCCGGTGGCACCGAGTACATAGACGGTCTCACCATCAACGGTGGGCGTCGAGCGCGGCCCGTCGCCGCCTTGGGTCTCCTTGTAGTAAGGGCCAGTGCGGTGACGCCAGAGTTCTTCGCCGGTCTCGGCGTCGAGGCAGATGGCAAACTCGTCATCGCCTTGGGCGAACATGGTGAAGACCCGGCCGTCGGCGATGGAGATACCGGAGAAGCCATTGCCGAGCGGGACGCGCCACGCCTCCGCAAAAGGCTGCTCGGCGGTGAAGAGGTCGGTTTCACTGGAGATGCCGTTGCGCTGAGGGCCGAGCCACTGAGGCCAGTCGGCCGCTTGTGCGGCGGCACTTAGGAACAGTAGAAATGCGATTGCGCTTTTCAATGCTACCTCCTACTCAGGTATAGCGTGTGTTGCGGTATTGGGTTTGATAAAAATCGGGCAGGAGCTGATCAACGCGCATGAGGCCCTCGTCGGTCAGTTCAATCGAGTCCGCGTCGAATAGGAGCATGCCCTCGTCGCGCAGGCCGCTGAGTGCAGTGGCGAAGTGGGCGACGATATCGACTCCGAATTTGGTGCGAAAATACGCGGTGTCCAGCGTGCCCAATTTGAGTTGTAGGATCACCTCGCGGGTGAGTTGTTCTTCGCGGTTGGTGGCAAAGGCGCGGTGGATGGGGAGGTCACCTCGGTCGATGGCGGCGAGGTACTCGTCCCAATTCGGCGCGTTCTGATAGTGGACGCCGCTCAGGTGTGAGAAAGAGGCGACGCCGGTGCCGAGCATGTCTTGGCCGGTCCACACGGCGTCGCGGTACACGAAGCGGGCGTCGGGCGTTTTCTTCATGGTGTAGGCGCTCGAACGCACGTATCCGGCGGCGGACAATTGCTCGAAGGCGTAGGCGTGCCAGGCGCGTTTGGTCTTCCAGTCGGCCAAGGCCAGCGGTTCGCCGTCGCCAGTGAGTAGGTCCTTGGAATAGACCGTGTTGTAGGGCAGTTCCATCTGATAGACGGTGACGCTGTCGGGGTCGAACTCGATGGTTTTTTGCACGGTCTGACGCCAACTCGGCCACGTCTCGCCGACCATGCCGGCGATCAGATCGACGTTGACCTGATCGAAGTCGAGCGCGTGGATCCAGGGCACGACTTGGTAGATTTCCTTGCTGACGTGGGCGCGGCCGTTGTGACGCAGAATCTCGTCGTCGAGGTTTTCTATCCCTAGGCTGAGGCGAGTGACGCCGATGTCGCGGATGGCTTCTAATTTGGCTTGGGTCAGGGTACCCGGCTCGCACTCAAAGGCGATTTCGTCGGCGTGGTCCCAGGGCATGACGTCTTTGAGGCGTGCTACCAGCGCCCGGAGATGCCGCGAACTGATGTAAGAAGGGGTGCCGCCGCCAAAGTAGATAAAGTGCAGCGGCCGGTCTTTGACTGCTGGCTGCTGGGCGTAGTGTTCTACCTCGCGGGCGAGGGCGTCTAAGTAGGTCTGGATTTGCTGGCTGTTTTTGTCCGTATAGACGCGGAAGTAGCAGAACTTGCAGCGCTTGCGGCAGAAAGGGATGTGGAGATAGAGGCCGAGTGTGCTGTCGGGTCGCGGTGGGTCGGCGAGTGCGCGGTGTACCTGAGGGACGTCTTCCTCGCTCCAAAACGAATAGGCCGGGTAGTTGGAGACGAAGACGCTGCCGACCTCGGTTTCGGTGCGGTCGGCACGGGTAGTTGCTGGGTCGCTGCCGAGTGAACTCATGGTTTGATTTCTTTCCCAAAACAATACAGAACGCCGTCGGTAGCTCCGATGACGAGGTGGCCGGCGGCGATGGCCGGCGAAGCGGCAATGGCCGCGCCCGTTTCAAAGCGCCAGATTTCCGCGCCCGATGCGAGCGCGAGCGCGATGAGCGCACGGGCACCTACGTAAATATACTCGCCAGCAATGACCGGCGAGGAATCCACCCGCGCTCCCGCGGCAAAGGTCCACAAGGATTGGCCGGTTTGTGGGTCGAGGGCGTGTACGAGCTTGTCTCGACCGCCGATGACGATTGCTTGGTCGGCGACGGCTGGCGACGAGTAAAACGGAAATTTCCGCATCGCGTGGGCGTAGCGCCAGTGGATTTCTCCTGTGTCTAAATCGACGCCGAGTACTTCGTTGCCAAAGGTGCCTAGGTATGCGCGGTCCGCGTGGATGGCGGCGCTAGAGGCTACATATCCGCCTAGCTCAAGCTGCTGGTGCTGCGTACCGTCGGCGACATTCAAAAGCCGCAAGTATCCGTCACAACCGGCCACGGCGACGCGATTTTCATACAGCGCCGGCGTACTGTGAATATATCCCGCTGTGGCGATTTTCCAAATCAGGGTTCCGGTGGTTGCGTCGAGGCAGTACAGGTGCTGGTCGTAGCTGCCGAAGTAGAGATGACCGTCGGCGTAGTTGGCCGAGGAGATGATGCTGGCGTTGGCGGTAAAGGTCCAGCGGCGCTGACCGCTTTGGATGGCGACGGCGTGGAAGGTGCCAGCCTCGTCGCCGAAGTACACGGTGCTGTCGGCAACGGTGGGGGAGGACTTGATTTCGCCGTCGGCTTGGTACTGCCATACTAGCGCGCCGGTGCGCAAGTCGAGTGCGTAGAGCTGACCGTCGAGCGAGCCGACGTACACTGTGCCTTCGTGGATGGCGGCGGTGGATTCGATGGTGTCTTGGGTGGGGTAGGCCCACAGTAGTGTTAGGGGCGGGGCGAGGTCGGAGGTGGCGACGCCGGTGAGTTGGGGATTGCCGCGGAAGGTGTTCCAGGTGTCGGCAGCGGCGGTGGTGACTAGGAGTAAGGTTAAGAAGTAGAGTGGCATATTCTGTTGGTTGAGGGATATGAACGAAAGTAAAGAAGAGGGCAAAATTTTGCTAATTTGGTGGAAGGTGCCTGCCTTGACAGAGTTTGCGTAAACGCGGAAACTCCGACAACAAGACTCAAGATCTGATGCCCTTGATTCGCTGCACGGTTCGGTTTGACCGCATTCAGACAGGGAAATGGTAGTAGCCTGCAATGTCGGATAAGGAAAGCTCAGGGTTCGCGATTCTCCGGCCCATAGCCCAGATAATCGAATATTACCCTCGGTGCGCCCGCTTAGTTTGGGATGCGGCCGGGTTGCAAGCCATCTTGGCCGTCGGAGTAAGCATACTCGGTGCTGTGGTCCCGGCCGCGCAGGTCTGGATTACCAAGATTGTCATCGATAACGTAATCAGCGCCGTGGGTAATGCGGATGGAGCCGCAGTGGACTGGATTGGGCTACTGATACCGGTCGCTGGTGTTTTCGGCGTTTGGATCTTGGGTTCTATATGTAGCGCGGTGGCGAATGGGCTGATAGAAAAAGTCGGGTACCTTGTCAGAACCCACAGCGAATATTTGATCATAAGGAAGGCGGCTCAGCTCGACATCGCCTTCTTTGAGAACCCGACCTTTTTCGATGAAATGGAAAAGGCTAGGAGCGAAAGCAGCTATCGCGCTTACAACCTCGCCGCCTTGTCCCTGACAATCGTCTCTTCATTGACCGGACTTATAGCTATGTTGGCCGTGCTGCTCTCAGTACACTGGGCAGCGCCAATAATACTGCTCGTCACTGCGGCACCGCAGGTGATCGTCGGTGGTCATTACGCTGGCAAGCGCTTCTCATTGGTCGGAGCAATGGCCAGTAACCGGCGCATGGCAGAATACATGTCGCGGCTACTCGGTTCTCGTGAGGCAGTCAAGGAGATCCGCATCTTTGCGCTGCACGAGGAATTGCTGAGGCGATTCCACAATTTTTGGGGGTTATTCGGCAAGGAAACATTTGGCCTCCGGTTCGCCCAAGAACGATTTGGTTTTCTCCTAGGGTTGATTACGATGCTGGGGACGGCATCTATCTGGGCTTACGCCGTGGTGCGGGCTGTGGGTGGCCATATCAGCGTGGGCACTGTGGCACTTGCGTTCCAGGCCGCCGAGCAGGGACGGGCTGGGTTCTCCAACCTGTTCGGTAATCTTGGGTTTTTCTACGAGCATACGATCTTTGCCGGGATTCTCTTTCGGTTCCTCGACCTCGACCCGCGCTCAGTTGAAGGGGCGCTGGCACCTCCGCCCGCGTCGCCTGTACCAGTCCCTGATCGTCTAACCCAGGGCATTGAGTTCCGGAATGTCTCCTTCCGGTATCCAGGCTCCGACAAGTATGTGTTAAAGAACGTCTCTTTTACTCTCAGAGTGCGCGAATCGGTAGCTATTGTCGGGGAGAACGGGGCTGGTAAGACGACTGTCGTCAAGCTCTTGGCGCGGTTCTACGACCCCACGGAAGGCGCTATTTACTTAGATGGACGAGATCTCCGGGAGTACGATCTAGCAAGCCTGCGTCGCCAAATCGGGGTGATTTTCCAGGATTTCGTTCGTTACGACCTCTCAGCCAAGGAGAACGTCGGCTTTGGCCAAGTGGACCTATTGGACGATAATGATCGGATTGAACGCGCGGCATACGAGGGCGGTGCTTCAGACCTCATCAAGGGTCTGCCGAAAGGATACGACACGATCCTGGGAAAGGAATTTGACGAGGGTGTTGATCTGTCTGGTGGCGAGTGGCAGAAGATCGCGCTGGGTCGTGCGTTTATGAAAGAGGCGGAGGTACTCATTTTGGACGAGCCGACAGCCGCTCTCGATGCGTTCGCTGAACGCGATGTTTTCTCGCGTTTCGCCGAACTCACGTCAGACCGCACGGCTGTCTTCATCTCCCATCGCTTCTCCACCGTGCGCATGGCCGATCACATTCTCGTTTTGCAGCAGGGAGAGCTTGTCGAGCAGGGGAGTCACGAGCAACTCGTGGCCGAGGACGGCAGATACGCGCAGATGTTCAATACTCAGGCGAAGCAGTATCGGTAATGCGACTTCTCACGATCTGGTAGACACCCAAAAGAGGAAGAAAATTATGCCGAATCCTACGACGAATGCTGATAATCTACCGCCGATCCCACTGACGGAAGACCAACGCTATCTCTTTGATACTCGTGGGTGGCTGCTGATCCCCGGCGTCCTCAGCGAATCAGAGATTCAAGAGATGCGCGAGTTCTGCTACCAGCTCAAGCAGGAACCGTCATCCATTCCCGAACACCACCGCTATTCCATCGGTGGTCCTTTAGAGAGTTTAACCGATCATCCAGTTGTCTGCGGATTCATGCACGAATTTTTGGCCTCGGCCTATGCCAACGAAGACTGTTATGGATTTCGGCTGGAAGGCACGTTTCTAACCGTTCGTGCGAACGGACATGACGCTTTCCGACCACATGGGGGACGTGGGATGCTCAACTTTCCCGGTAACTCTCATACCTATCATCTGCACTACGACAAGGCGCACAGCGGGTTGACGCGCGTGGTCTGGGAACTCAACCCGGTGCAAAAAGGTTGCGGTGGAACCATGTTCCTCACCGGCAGCCATAAGGGGGCGTTTCCCGCTCCCAAATCAACAGAGGATCGCAACTCTGCATTGTGGGAGGATTACACCTGTCCCGCAGGCTCCGTGCTTATCTTCACGGAGGCGATCACGCATACTGGTGCTAAATGGATTGACGAAACCGCCGATCGGGTTGCCATTTTCAACTGCTACAATACCGTTGGCAACAAGTGGCATAGGTGGGAGCCACATCCGCAGCACCTAGAAGAGATGCCGTTTAAGCGACAGACGCTCTTCCGGCCGGTTTACTGTCAGGACAATGCGCCGACGTTGGATGCGGTATAGAAACCGAGAGCTTGATTTTCGGTTGTACTCCGAGGGGAATGTGCCTCGTCGCCCGGACCGATTCGGCCTCTATCCGACGCTATCTGGAAGGTAGGGCTATCGGCATTAGTCCCGCCGAGAGATCCGCCTGCGCCACAACCGCTTGTACTTTTGGTATTAAGGAGATAGGCTTTTAGCAGTAGGATTCATCGTAGGTTCACAATTGAAAAATTTCTTTGTAGAAGGCAAATTAAATGACTACACGAGTCAGATCGCTGGAAAGTTTCATGGCATGGGCAGCGCAATTCAATCACGGAGAATATCTGTTTCGAGGTGTTCCAAGGGCAGAGTACGAAATGAGCGCATCCGCTTATCGCCGCGTGAAAAATACGGGGGGCGGTGGTGAGAATCAGAACGAAAATTTTGAGAAATTCCTTCAAATCAATAGAGGATTAATCCGGGACGTACGTCTTCGAGGGCACGGTCGAAAAGATGGGCGGGAACTGAAGGATTTGGAAATACTTGCTGAACTTCAGCACTTCCGGGCGGCTACCTGTCTAATAGATTTTACCTATAATGCACTAGTTGCGCTCTGGTTCGCTTGCGGACAGGGTTCAGATGACTTATCAAAAGAGTGTTGTGCTTGCAAGCAAGAGTCTAAGAAGTCACCAAAAGGTGGTAGGGTTGTCGCAGTGCGCACAGATAAAGGACACAAATTTAGAGAGGTTACGCTAGAGTTGCTTGAAAAAAATCTTGATTACTTTTTTCTAGGCAATGAAGGCGAGGTCCCCCAGCAGTTATATAAATGGCAACCTCCGCAACAGAACAACCGTATTATGGCACAACAATCTATTTTTTTATTTGGGGCTATCGAAATTAATCCTGATACAGAATGCATCATTGACGGAAATAGCAAAGAAAAAATTCGTAAATCTCTGAAACAAGTATATGGTATCACTGAAGCGATGCTGTTTCCTGATTTTGACGGTTTTGCACAGCAGCACAGGCAGGACGTACCGTATACCCAACTTGCAGCCTCTCAATATAGGAAGAGCGCCATGCAGAAAATGGATGAACGTGAATATGAGGAAGTTATTGCTGCTTGGACCGAGGCTATTAAGGTAGACCCTGGTGAATCGAGTGACTACCAGAATCGGGGAGCTGCAAGGGAGATGTTGTTATCTCAATCTGGGGCAACCGACATTAATGAATTCAAAGGAGTCATCGCTGATTATACAGAGGCTATCAACTTAGACCCTAATGCTCCAGTTTCATACTACCAGCGGGGGATTTTGACGGCCAAGGTAGGCAGAAAGCACGAGGCAGTACTAGATCTGGAAAAAGCATTGCAAATAGCCCAAGCGATTGGGAACGAGGGCCTCATAACCAACGTTCAGCAGGCTCTTCGTGAAATTAGGCAGGTCCGGCGTTAAATCCATTCCCGCACTATGGGCAGTTTTGAAGATGAATAAAATTCGAACGCAGCGCTGGACAAGCTGACCATGTGCTACTGGAGGATCAGCGCTGGCACGCTGGTGTCCTTTTGTAGATAAAGCAGGGATAAAGCAGGATGTTGATTATGGCTAAAGTCACCGTAGAATTGCCGGATGAAGTGTTCTCCGCTTTGCGTCGCTCGCCAGAGGAGTTCGTTGCTGAACTGCGTCTAGCCGGAGCTATCCACTGGTATGAACGAGGCGTGATCTCGCAAGAAAAGGCCGCTCATATAGCCGGTCTGGATCGCACTGACTTCCTTATGGCTTTATCCCGTGAGCAAGTGGATGTCTCTGCGGTGGATATCGACGCATTGAAGGGCGAACTAGATCGTAGCTGAAAAATCAGCCGTTAATGCTTCACCACTCATTCTTTTCCTCTTTCCCATTAAAACGCCGTCTCGTAAAGCCGGAGGAAGTCCGCTTCTTGTAAGGGAAGCGGATTGAAGGTGCCGGTCCACTGTTCAGCGGCTTCTTGGGCCATGGTGGGTAGATCGCTTGCGGCGACCTGACAATCGGCGAGTCGGCGCGGTAGTCCGGCCATAGCGCATAGCTCTTCGAGATAGGCGGCGAGTGCTAGGGCGCTGCCGTTGAGTTGGATGTCTGCGCACAGTTCGCTGTATAGATCGTCCACTACTTGACCATTCAACCGAATTACGTGAGGCAGCATTAGGGCTACGGCGCGGCCGTGGGAGAGTGGGTAGTGGGCGGTGAGGGGGTTGGCGGTGGCGTGGGCGGCACCGAGCATGGAGTTTTCGATGGCGGTGCCGGCTAGGTGGGCACCTAGGAGCATGGCGGCGGCGGCGTTTTGGGGATCGGCGATGGCTGCTTCGTAGTGGGGCGCTAGCAACTGCCAAGCTTGGCGGGCGAACATTTGCGAGAGCGGCGTGCGGCGGGTGGAGACGTAGCTTTCGACGGCGTGGGCGAGGGCGTCGATACCGGCGTCGGCGCGGACGCGCTGGGGGACGCTGGCCAGCACGTTTGGGTCGAGGATGGCAGTGTGGAAGCGCGCTTTGCAGTCGCCGCAGGCCATTTTGGCATTCGTGTCGGCGCAGGTGATCAGGGCGTAGGATTGAGCCTCGCTGCCCGTTCCGGCTGTAGTGGGGATGCCGATGGAGGGAAGCATGGGTTGGGCGGCTTTGCCGTAGCCTTGGTAGGACTGCATTTGGCCGCCATTAGTGAGCAGGAAATTGATGCCCTTGGCGCAGTCCATGGCGCTGCCGCCGCCCAAGGCGACGATTAGGTCGATGGGGCCGTGGGCGCGGGCGTGGTGGACGCCAGCGGCTACGTGTTCGGTTGTGGGGTTTTCCCCTACGGCGGAAAAAGTGGTTGTCGTTAGGCCGGCGTTTTGTAGTGCGTGATGGGCCTGTTCGGCGAGGCCAGCCTGGATGAGGCCGGGGTCGGTTACGAGCAGGGCACGGGGGCCAGCTAATGCGCTGGCGAGGTCGCCTAGCTGGTCGAGGGTTCCGGCACCAAAAACTACGCGGATGGAAGGGTCGAAGTCGAAAGGGGTCATCCGGCCCTGCGCTGCAAGGCGCGCTGCTGGTAGAGGAAGTCGAAGAGGTTGCCCTCGTGCGGCTGGTCCCAGGCGATTTGGTGGGTGGGGATCGGGCCGAAGTTGAGGCGTTCGATGTGGGGTGCGGCGAGCAGTTGGCGCGTTAGGTGTTCGTCCTCGGTGAGGGCGGTGGCTACCAGCGTTGGGCCGATGCGCGCGACCATTTCTTTTTGCGGGACTTCGACGACCGAGGCGAAGGGGAAGAGGTATTCGGTGTTGGCGAGCGGATGCTGCCAGTCGGAGGCGTGGATTAAGGTTGGGTTGAGGAAAGTGCAGCCGCCGGTCTCGGCGACGCGTTCGCCTTGGTCTCTGGCTGTGTCCGTCGCGTCGCCGAGTTGGCCGTCGATTAGGGCTGAGAACTGGTGCGCTACTGCGGGGTTGGAGAAGGCGGCGATTTGGGCTTGGGGGTCGTCGAGGGGACGGGCTTGGATTTGGCTCAGGCGCTCGCCGAGGGCGGTGGCGATTGCGCGGCCGTGGGCGGGCACCCAAATGCCGGAGGCGTTGAGGCAGGAGCGGCCTCCGTTGGAAGCGATTGAGGCAACCATGAGGTCGAGGTAGTGCTCCCACTGGTCGATTTTGTCCGCGCCGATGATGATTTTGCTGCGCCCTGGTCCGTGTAGTTGGACGCGAGGGTCGTCACGCCAGGGGGCGACGGTAGGGCCGCCGCCGAATAGCAGCGAGCGATCGCAACGGAGTAGGATTTCGGTGCTGCCGCTGTGGTCGGTCGGGTAGTAGCTCAGGGCTTGGGGTGGACAGCCGGCTGCGATCAGGGATTGGGCGATGCGGTAAGGCGTCCACGGTTCTTCGCGGCCCGGCTTGAGCACCAGCGGGGTCTTGAGCGGGATGGCTGGTAGCCACAGCGCGTGGACGCCGGGCGAATTGCTCGGCAGGATGCAGCCGAGGGCTTGGGCGTGGGACGAAAAATGAAGCGGACTTGGGCCATCGTCGAGGACGGTTAGGTCTAGGCCTCGGGTCAGGCCGCTGAGTACGGCGGGCATTTCGACGCCGACGCGATGGATTTTGTCCATGTTGGCGCGGGCCAGCGACTGCGGCAGGCCGGTGGTGGCCGAGACTTGCGCGACGTAGTCGTCCGGGGTTTGGCCGTCATCGCCCAAAGGCAGCTCGGCGTGCAAGAAGAGGTCGGCGGCGCGTTGGCAGATGGCGACTAATTCGGCGACGGTGAGGGCTTGCAGTGCTTGACGGTTGCGCTCTTGGGCGGCTAAGTCGCGGGCGATTAGGCCGCGGTTGGCTTGGCTGACTTGGGCCACTGATTGGCCGGTGGCGATGTGGGCGACGACGAGGCGGTCGAGGCTGGTGTAGGGCTGGCCGGCGCGAAGGATGGGTAAGTGCATGAGATTTTGGTTTTTGGTTTTTGGTTTGGAGTTGGAGTAAGCCTTTACGATATATGAGCAATTATAATCTATAAGAGGTCTGTAGGCGCGGTTCTTTCACGCGGAGTATCACCGTGCAGCGTTCCGTTTTCGCGATTTGGCGATGACGGCCAAGTGCTCCTGCCAATCTGGTTCCCGTTCGGGGCCTTCCAACGCGTCGCAGGTGCGGAAGAACTCTTCAAGGTCGGCTGGGGATTCGAAGGGGTGGGATCGCTGCTGTTCTTCGAGCCGTCGGTGGGCGGCGGCCCTGAGCCACTCGCTCAAGGTCATGCCCTCGCTCTGCGCCTGACGGACGAAGCGTTCGAGGTCCTCATCGGGGATCACTAGCTGAACTCTGGCCACCTTTACCTACTCCTTTCCAGGCATGTGTATAGACGATATACATGCCTATGCTGGAGATCAACCGTATCGGGTGGAAAATGCAGCCAGAACATCAGATACATTTCCTCGCTGTCGGAGGATTTGTGGTTTGCTCGCCTTGATAGATGATATGTGCGCTTGATGGTCTTGTTGCGAGAGTTCATCCGTTCCTTTATATATTGTATAGACAAAAATTCACATAAAACGCGATTTTTTGCAGTTTTACTATACATTACATTGCCATGAGCTCAGAGATCGCCATACCTAAGGGACGCCGCAGGCTGTCCGACGTTATTCGGGCATCCGGCGACATCATTCATATCGCCGACGCTGAAGATGCCCTTGGCGTTAGCCGTTCCGACGCCACCAAGCTACTCTCCCGGTGGAGCGGACAGGGCTGGCTGCGGCGCGTTGGCCCGGGTGCCTACGCACCAGTTGGCCTTGACTCTCTTGCCAGCGAACAGGTTCTCGATGATCCCTGGGTGCTGGTGCCTGCGCTCTTTAAGCCGGCCTATATCGGTGGCCGGACTGCCGCCGAACACTGGGATCTGACGGAGCAGATTTTCCGCGATATTGTTGTGATGACAACGCAGCTCGTGCGTGCGAAAAGCCAGCAACGCCATGGCGCACACTTTACCCTAAAGCATGTCCGGCAGGGTATGATCTTCGGGACGAAGACCGTCTGGCGTGGAAGAACCCAGATCGCCGTATCGGACGTTCATCGCACCATCATCGACATGCTCGACAATCCTGACCTTGGAGCTGGCATCCAGCATGTTGCCGACTGTCTTGCGACCTACTTCGACCGCAAGGACAGGGATGATGACAAGCTGATTGCTTATGCAGACCGGCTCGGTAACGGTGCCGTGTTCAAGCGTTTGGGCTTTCTGGCAGAACGCGGGACCGGCACTACCACCCTTGTTGAGGCATGTCGTGCGCGTCTGACCCAAGGCAATGCCAAACTTGACCCAGGGCTTTCATGCCGCCGTCTCATATCCCGATGGCGCCTCCTTATGCCTGAGAGTTGGGCCAAGGCCGCGTCCGCATGATCGACCGCCGCGAAATTCTCGATATCGCGGGTACCCTTGGCTTACTGCCCCACGTCGTTGAGAAGGACTATGTGCTCGGCTGGGTTCTCGCCGGCATCTATCAGCACGCCGCTCTCGCAGAAAACTGGATTTTTAAGGGCGGGACCTGTCTTAAGAAATGCTACTTCGAAACGTACCGATTCTCCGAAGACCTTGATTTTACACTCACGGATCCCCCTCCCATTGATCAGGAATTCTTGGTCTCTGTCTTCCGCGAGATCGGCGAATGGATCTATGAGCAGACTGGCATCGAGATTCCCGAAGAGCTGCAGGAATTCGAGCTCTTTCCAAACCCGCGTGGCACGGTGTCCTGCCAAGGCAAACTCAGCTACCGGGGACCGATCGCTCCGCGCTCAGGCGGCCTACCGCGTATCAAGCTTGACCTGACACTCGATGAGCTTCTTGTCCTGCCGCCAGCGGAGCGTGTCATCTTTCACGACTACAGCGATACGCCTGCAGAGGGGATCACTGTCAGGTGCTACGCCTATGAGGAAGCCTTTGGTGAGAAGGTCCGCGCTTTGGGCGACCGTGCCCGGCCCCGTGATCTCTATGATGTCATCAATCTTTTTCGCAACACCGAAGCACGGCCACAGTCCGCTGTTCTGCACGACGTTCTGCAGCAAAAATGTACTCACCGCGGTATCCCTGTCCCGACCCTCGTCGAACTGGAGATACACAGGGACGATCTAGAAGGTTCCTGGAAACCGATGCTGGGCCACCAGCTTCAGGCTCTGCCGCCCGTCGAATCTTTCTGGAGCGCACTTCCCGATTTCTTTGCTTGGCTTGAAACCGGCGTGGCTCCCACTGTGCCAGGCACCTACCAGATGGCCGCTGGTGAAACCGTGCTCAGGGAACGCACACTGCACCTACCGGTCTCTGGAGCTACCCAGTCATTCTTGGAGATCATCCGCTTTGCCGCCGCCAACCACTTGTGCGTGGACCTGGAATACTTGGAATCTGTCCGGCGGATTGAGCCCTATTCCCTGCGGCGCACCCGCGACGGCAATATTGTTCTGCACGCCATAAGGGCCTCCGATGGTGGGCATCGCAGCTACCGCATTGACCGCATCCAAGGCGCGCAGACAACCGGGCAAAGTTTTATCCCGCGTTATGAAGTGGAGTTGAGCCCGGAAGGCCCAGCCGTCATCCCGCCGACTGCAGCCCGGTAGGTGCCGACACGAGCGTCTCGACCAAGACCAGACGAGTAGATCGGCCCAGCGGGCCGCGCTATATCTATGAATGCGCTTATTGCGGCAAGCATTTACCCGAAAGGAAAGGACCTCTCAGCTTAATCCCCACAAGAACAAGTCCGGCTATTCATGTTCTGGGCGGGCCGCAATTTATGTAGAGACACGGTACTGAGGCTCTGCCGGTGTCGCCCGAAATCAGTAACTAAATTCGCTGGCATCGCTTGGTGCGTCACGAAGGCTCCCTCATGTCTCGGGTTGATCCTGATACGGGCCAGATGCGTGCCAGCCGCAAACAAACCCAACCATACTGGGAACTCGGACGAATGCTGCATACGCTCAGCCCTTGACAGAGATTCAATATATATGTACGTAATGTTATCCAAGTGGCACAAGCCTGATCAGGCGTGCAGGGGATTGCGGAGCACTCGCGAGGAGATCAACAACACATCAAATTCTACGATGTTTACGAAATCGATGAGATGGTTCGTGATTTAGACAATGAAGAAAGCGCTATTGTGTGAGGACAAAAAGTATGGGAGAAAAAGAGTCACGTCGCGTCAAGACTCTGGATGGTTTTATCAAATGGGCAGCACAATTCAACGACGGACAATATCTGTTTCGTGGTGTTTCAAAAGACTCCTATAAGATAGAAGCATCTTCCTATCGTCGCTTGCCAAACGCAGATAAAAATAATCCAGGTAGACTACTCAGAATCAATCAGGAGTTAATAGAAGAAGCACGTCTTCTAGGTCATGATCAGCGAAACGGTCAGCGACTATCCGATTTGGAACTTCTTGCAGAGCTCCAGCATTTCGGCGCGGCTACTTGCCTGATAGACTTTTCACGAAATACATTGGTTGCCCTATGGTTCGCCTGCCAGCAAAGTTCTACAGGGAAAGCAAAAAATGGTAAAGTATTTGCTATTCGTAGCGATGATTCTGCTCGATCCAAAACCATAACTCCCAAATTAGTAATAGAAAAAGATATTGATTACTTTTTTAGGGAAGATGAACATGGGAGATATCCGCTCTACCAATGGCAACCCAAATATCAGAACAACCGTATTATCGCCCAGCAATCTGTCTTTATTTTTGGTGGTGCCCAAGTTGAAACAGAGGCCGAGTGCGTCATCCTAAAAAATAGCAAGGAAGGTATTCTGACATCTCTGGACAAAGTATCAGGAATCACTGAAGCAAGTATCTATCCTGACTTTGATGGTTTTGCCCGCTTGCATGCTCAAAATAAGAAGCACATTGGACCTGATGCCCGAGATTCTCTGCAACGTGGTATTGAGGCTCACCAGAGAGGGGGCCTAGATGATGCTATTGAACACTACGATGAAGTTATCTCGTTACTTAACCCAGAAGGAGATTTATAATGAGTGCACGAAGTGCAGTCTCCTATCCTGAAGTTGGCTCGTTACAGTCGGATAAACTTACTCTCGCCAAGGCATACTATAATCGCGGCATTGCTTACGAGGAAAAAGGAGATTTTGAGCGTGCCCTCGCAGACTTTACCAAAGCGATAGACCTCAAGCCTGATTATGCCGAAGCCTATTATGGTCGTGGTGTGACTTATGGGGAAACCGACAATTCTGAGCGTGCCCTCGCAGACTTTACCAAAGCGATAGACCTCAAGCCTGATTATGCCGAAGCCTATTATGGTCGTGGTACTACTTACGGCATAAAAGGTGATTACAATCCTGCTATTGCAGATTTTACCAAGGTAATACAACTGAAACCGGATGATGCTGATAGCTATCACAATCGTGGTGTGGTTTACAAAGAAAAAAGCGATTATAATCCTGCTATCGTAGACTTTACCAAGGCGATACAACTGAAACCGGATGATGCTGATAGCTATTACAATCGTGGTATGGCCTATAGGAAAGCCGGTAATTCTGACCGTGCCCTTGCAGACTTTACCGAAGCGATAGACCTCAAACCCAATTATGCCAATGCCTATAATAATCGCGGCATTGCTTTTGGGGAAATCGGGAATTTTGATCAGGCTATTGCAGACTTTACCAAAGCGATAGACCTCAAACCCAATTATGCCGAAGCCTATAATAATCGTGGCATTACTTATGGGGAAAAAGGTAATTCTGACCGTGCCCTTGCAGACTTTACCAAAGCGATAGACCTCAAACCTGATTATATTATAGCCTATTACAATCGCGGCATTGCTTTTGGGGAAATCGGGAATTTTGATCAGGCTATTGCAGACTTTACCAAAGCGATAGACCTCAAACCTGATTATACTAACGCCTATTATAATCGTGGCAATGCTTATGAGGAAATCGGGAATTTTGATCAGGCTATTGCAGACTTTACCGAAGCGATAGACCTCAAACCTGATTATACTAACGCCTATTATGATCGTGGCAATGCTTATAATAAAAAAGGCGATCCTGACCATGCCATTTTAGATTTTACAAAAGTAATAGAGATGAATCCCAATTTTGCCATAGCCTATAATAATCGTGGCATTGCTTGTGGGGCAATCGGGAATTTTGATCAGGCTATTGCAGACTTTACCGAAGCGATAGACCTCAAACCTGATTATACCATAGCCTATAATAATCGTGGCATTGCTTATGGGGAAACCGGTGATTCTGAGCGTGCCCTCGCAGACTTTACCAAAGCGATAGACCTCAAAAGTGACTATGTTGACGCTCACTACAATCGCGGTGTTACTTACGACGAAAAGGGTGAGCATGATCGTGCTATTAAAGATTATACTCAAACGATAGAGCTGAATCCCAATTTTGCTAAGGCCTATAACGGTCGCGGTGCGGCTTACGTGAGAAAGGGTGAGCATGATCGTGCCATTGAAGATTATACCCAAGCAATAGACCTCAAACTCGATTTTGCCGAGGCCTATTACAATCGCGGCGAGGCACGGTTGTACCTGCAAGCATGGAAAAATGCCAAATCAGACCTGACCGTTGCCAGAGACAAGGGGATAAATATCATCACTGCGTTTCAGGACGATTACGTAAGCGTTGCGAATTTCGAGGATAGAAATGGGATTAAGTTACCGGCAGATATCGCCGAGATGCTAACACCTCAGCAATAAATATTACCCACCTAGCCTCAAGGTACCTACGCATCCTCGATTCGGAGCGGCTTCCCTTCGCGCTCAAAACGCCATAGTCGGATGGGACGAGCCCCAATCACCTAGGGATTTGCCGGAAGGAACCTTAGCGGCAATTCTGAAGCAAGCGAGTGTAACCACAGAAGAATTTCTTCAATCGTAGAACTCACAACTCAGTACACCCCCACCACCACAGACTCCTGCAACTCCGTCAGTAGCCGCAAATCTTTAACCCCATCCCAAGGATACGCATCAATCGGCTCGGCACGCTCAGCCTCGTCGCGCTCAAGAAAGCGGGGCATGAAAAATTCCTTGGTCAGAGTAGTGAGCATGACTTGGCCGGTCTCGCCGTAGCCGACCTTGCGCGCGGGGTCTTTGGGATCAACCAGCTCGATGACGGCGCGCGGCTGCGGCGGGTAGTAGGTGATGGCGTATTCGTCGGCCGGGTCGAAAGGCTTGGGACAGGCCAGACCCATCAGGGTGTTGCCGTAGGTGGGCACAAAGGCGAGGCCGGGCACCAACTCCTCGCGGGCGAAGCGGTGGAACTGGGCGTTCATTTCCGTGCCGCCGCAGAAGATGCCCTTAATGCCGAGTTTGGGCAGGGAGACTTTTTCGCAGAGGGCTTCGAGGAGGCGGGGCGTGGTGAAGACGCACTGCACGTTGTCGTGGGCCTTGAGGATCTTGAGCGCCTGATTGATGACGTGGGCTTTGTAGTCTTCTAAGTCGCGCATCTTGCCGGCGCGGATGAGTTCGTTGACCCAGCGGGGATCGAGATCCACCAGAAAGCACAAGCCGCCGCGTAGTTGGGCGAGGTATTCAATAGAGAGGCGCAGGCGGCGCGGCCCCGAAGGCCCCAGCATCAGCCAGTCGGCTCCCTTGGGGAAATCCTCCTCGGACAGACTCTCGCTGTAAAGCGCGTAGTCGGTGTGGAAGTCGCGGATGTTGATGCGGTATTTGGGCAAGCCGGTCGAGCCGCCGGTCTCAAAGACGTAGATCGGCTCGTCGGCGTAGGCTTTGGGCACCCACTGGCGCACTGGGCCGCCGCGTAGCCACTCGTCCTCAAAGTGGCCGAGCAGGGCCAAGTCGTCATAGGAGCGGATTTGCTCGCGCGGGTCGAAGTCGAGTTGTTGGGCGTAGGAGAGCCAGAAGGGGCAGCCGGTCTCGGGGCTGAAGTGCCACTCGACGATGGCGCGGACGTGAGCGTCGAGGTCGTCGCGGGCGGCGGCGATTTTGTCTGGTGAGACGCTCATTGGCTTTCTTCCGCGATGGCGAAGAGGGTGTTGCGCGAGGCGATGTACAGGACGCCGTCGCGGGCAACTGGAGTGGTGTACACGGCGCTGCCCAGATTCGTTTCGTGTAGTAATTCGAACGCTTTGTCAGCCTTGAGTATATCGACGTCGCCGTCCTCGTCGCCGATATAAACCTTGCCGTCGGCGACAAAGGGCGAGCCCCAGATCGCGGCGAACGTGTCGTGGGTCCAGTGATGGGTGCCGGTCTTGGCGTCGAGGCAATAGAGGAAGCCACTCAGGTCGGCGGTGTAGAGCAGGCCGTCGGCAATGGCGACGGTGGAGATGGTGCGGTTGTAGTGTTCGCCGCCGAAGTGCCAGATTGCGCCCGTCTCGGTGATGTCGCCGGTGCCGCTGGCGTCAATGGCCCACAGGTGGCCCTCACCCTCGCCGTGCTCGGGGTCTTGGCCGACGCCGAGATAGACCACGCCGTCGTGGAAGACGGGCGTGGAGACGAGGTTGTTGCGGGTGCCGCGCCCGCCCAACTCCCAGACCGAATCCTTGGGGTTGCAGTCGAATTTCCAGATTAGCTCGCCGGTGTCGGGTGCGAGGGCATAGACCCAGCCGTCGCCGCCGGGGAAGATTACCTGCTTGCGGCCACCGGCCTCGCCGTAGGCGGGGTTGGCCCACTGGCCGTGCAGAATCTGGTCGCCGGGCAGGTCGCTGTCCCAGAGGAGTTCGCCGGTCTGCAGGTCGAGGGCGATGAAGCTGGGGGCAAAGGGGGCCGGGATGTGGATGTGGCCCTCGTCCACGCCGTTGCTGGTCAGGGCGAAGAGGCGACCGTCCACACCTATGGGCGAACTGGTGGCGAGGTTGTGAGGGAAGACGTCCAACTCGGCGATCATGTCGAATTTCCAGATGAGATCCGCGTTGGTGGGCGCGGTGGCGGTCTCGTCGGCGATGGGGCCGTCGTTTTCGCCGTCGCGGAAGCCCTCGGTGTCGAGGCATACGACTTCGGCGCGGTTGGAGACGTAGTAGAGGCGGTCGCCTTCGACATAAGGGGTGGAGCAGACGCCCTGCTGTGGCCAGTCGTTGACGCGGCCGGCCGGCAGCTTGGGATGGGCGATTTGCCAGAGGAAGGTGCCGTCCTCTAAGGAAAAGGCCATCACCACGCCGCGATCGCCCTTGTGATTGGGATCGCGCTCGGCTTGGTTGTTGGTGCCGACGAAAATTTTGTCACCGGCGATCAGGGGTCCGGCGTAAGTCTGCGAGCCGAGCGTGGCGCTCCACTTGACGTTGGTGCCGGTCTCGACGTCCCAAGTGGTGGGCAGGTTTTTCTCGTCCGAGACTTGGTTGCGCCCCGGCGAGCCGCCCCACATGGCGGTTTGGGCAGTGGCGGAGGCGGTTAGGGCGAGGATGAGGTAGCAAATAGCTATAGTCATTACCAAACTTTCAGGTTGTCGTAGTAGATTTCGGCGGGGGAATAACCGTAAATGCCGGGACTGCCGCTGCGGTTGGGCAGGGGATCGACCGCTTGGATGGTCCACGTGGCTGGCTCCGGCTCGTCGCGGGGCCAGACCTTGCCGCGAATGTGGGCCATATCGCCTTCGATTTCCACCTGCATCTTCATGGTGTACCAGACGTCGGTTTCCCAGGCGAAGGACACGGTTTTGGCCATCCGCAATTCGGCGGCCCAAGTGCGGACCTGCAACTGCTGGTGGTAGCCCATCATGTCGAGGGTGTAGCGATTCGCGATCAGGCCCATGTCGGGGACGGCACGGCGCTTCTTGGTGCCGAGCAGATCGGCTTGGATGGTGTAGCCGGTCTGCTCGGGCGCGCCGATATAAGTGTTGGCGCGGTGCAGGCCGCGGGCCGCGGGCGGTTTGACCAGCACCTTGTTGCCTTCCATTTCGCGCACCTTGAATTTGGTGCCCGTGCCGATCCAAGCTGGTGAGGAGTCAGCGGCGAAACCTTCGAAGTCTTCGCTGTAAGTTGGCGGCGGCAGCACGGCGATGCGCGCCTCGGCGGTCAATTCGCCAGCGCTGGCGACGATTTTGCCGCCGCTGGGTGCGTCCGCGAGGACGAGCGTATTGTCATCGAGTTGGCCAACTGGACCGACGAGCGACCACTCGGTTGCGACCGGACCGATTAGGCGACCGTGTGCGTCGAAGGCGCGGGCGCGGAACGAGACGCTGGCTCCGGGCTGGGCTACTACTTCGGCGGGAATGAGTTGCAGATGCGCCGGTGTTGCGTCTGGGGCAGCTTGCTCGCGTGGATAGTCGGCTGCGGTCGCGGTGACCTTGAACTGCGCCTCTGGGTCGCCGAGGCAGTAAACGTCGGCTTCGGTGGAAAGGTAGATGCGACCGTAGGCTACGGCTGGCGAGCCGAACAGTTCGGCTGGGCGTCCGTCGGGCATTGCGATCTCGGCGAGGTCGAGCGTCTCGGCAGCGTCGGAGCCGGGGGCGACGATGGCGAAGCGGCCGTTGACCTCTGGTGCGTAGAGTCGGCCGTCGGCCAGCACGGGCGATCCCTTGCCGACGGTGCCGATGTTGTGAATCCAGTGGACTTGGCCGGTCTCGGCGTCGAGCGCGTGGATGTTGGCCGAGTTGTCGGTGATGTACAAGCGGCCGTCGTGGACGACCGGGCTGGTATAACCGGCGAAGATGCCGTCGTAGCGCCAGACTTCGTGGGTGTTCGTAACGTCGCCTTGGCCGGTGGCGTCGATACAGACGACGCGGCCGAGGGCGGTGTTGTCGAGGTTTTCCTCGCCGTGGGCTGCGTACACCTTGTCGCCGGCGACGACGACTGAAGAGTTGATGCCGCGACGGCTGAGTTTGAATCCCCACACGGTCTCGCCGGTGCGGATTTTCATGGCATAGATGGAGCCGTCGGCATTGCCGCCGATGAGCAGGCGGACGCCGTTGATGGTGGCGACGATGGGCACGGAGTACGTGGTGTCGAGCGGCCGGCCCCCCGGGGTGGAGATCCAGACGGTTTCGCCGCTGCGCTTGTCAAAGGCGAAGTAGCGGTGGCGGCCCGGCGTGTGGCTGCCCCAATTGGAGCTGAGGTAGCTGATGATGACGAGGTCTTCATCGACGACGGGCGTGTGGACGCGGCCGCCGTAGCCGGAGATGCGCCCGAACTCCTCGGTCAGCGAGCGCGACCATACTACTTTGCCGTCGCGGTCGAAACAAAGGAACAGTCCGCTGACAGTATGGGCATAGACGTAGCCGGTCTCTGGGTCGCCGGCGAGGCTGGCCCAGCCGACGCGGTTGAAGGGAATGGTGGTGTGGAAGATGTTGTAGGCGTGTTCCCAGAGCAGGGTGCCGTCTCGGGCGTCAAAGGCGGCGACAACGCCCTCATGCTCGATGCCCTCGCCGCGACGACCGATGACGAATACTCGTCCGTCGAGGACGATGGGGGTCGAGCGGCCGGTGAATTCGGCGTGCCAGATAGGCGACCAAGATGCGACGAGACCGGTTTCTTCGGAGACGCCGTTTTGCGCTGGGCCGCGCCAGGAGGGCCAGTCGGCTGAGTAGGCGCTGGAAACGGCGAACAGGAGGCCAAGAAAGGCGCAGGGAAGTTGTAGGCGGAGGTTGGACACTGTTAGTCCTTGGTAGGGAGGGAGCGGGGGTTGAACATTTACTAAGTACATAAAGAGTGTGGCCAATTCTTGTCAATCGGCGGCTTGATGTGCAATTTGTCCAAGTCCATTCACAATTAGGAGGAGCTATGAGCAATCAGAAAGATTACACCGTCCGCGCGACTCATTGTAGCCACCAAGCGTCGCTCGATGAGATCTACGACCGGCTAGTGGAAATCACCGCGCCCTTGCACCGGTCGTGGGCTAAGATCGAAAAGGCGCGGCGGATCGGCATCAAGATCAACATGCAGATGCGCACCAATGCTATCCGCCGGATCGGCGGGCGGCGGCAGGAATTGGTGGACGACGACGTGATGCGGGCCGCATTGCGGCTGTTGCGGGAGCGCAGCGACGCGGAAATCTTCGCGCTCGATACCAGCTCCGCGCCTCCGGGGCAGCGCCCGGGCGACGATTTCAACGCCAAGCCGATCTTGGAGGAATTCGGCGTCGAATATGTCGAGGCTGGCGACCCGCCTTTTGAGCGCTACAAAGTGCCTGACGGTGGGATCATGTTTTCCGAGTACCAGCTTTCCGCGGCCTTGGGCGAGGCCGATGCCTTTGTCTCGCTGGCCAAGATGAAAAATCACGGTTTTATGGGCATTACCCTGTGCCTGAAAAATCTCTTCGGCCTGCCACCGATTCCGCCGCACGGCCGCTTGCGCACGTACTTCCACCACGTCATCCGCCTCTCGTATGTCCTGCCCGATTTGGGGCTGATTGCCCAGCCTTGCCTCAACATCATCGATGGGCTGACCGGCCAGGCGCGCATGGAGTGGGGCGGCGAGGGCCGGATCGCCGACTGCTTGGTGGCCGGTGACCACATCATTGCCACCGACGCTTGCGGCTCGCATCTGATGGGTACTGACCCACGGCTCGATTGGCCGACGCCGCCCTTCCGCCGCGACCGTAGCCCGGTGGCGGTCGCCGCCGAGCACGGCTTTGGCACAGTGGATTTGGACGAAATCGACTTTGCCATGGAGGGCCTGACGCCGCCGGTGGCTGAATTTGACTCGGCGAAAGCTGATCCGCCAGAGCAGATCGCGCGGCTGCGGCAGACGGCCAGCGAGCAGGCGCTTTTTTACCGCGATCACAGCGAGCGGATTTTGGACGCCCACGCTGGCAATTACGTCTTTTTGCAGGACGGCGAGGTGATTTGGAGCGGGCCTGATCCTGGGCAAGCGGGTGCTGTGCAGGAGGTCGCCGCTGGCAAAAGGGATCAGGCGGTCTGGCTCAAGCTAGCCGATCCAGCAGAGCGCGAGGGCGAGCAGATGGCGGTGTACGAGAAAATTCTGGCGGCTTAAGTACGCGACAGTAGAGGCGGTCTGAGATGCCTCGCTCCGCTCAGCATGACAAATTCTGGTGATCTGCTTCTCAGTGCCATGCTGGCTGGATTAGCCGCTGATTTTTATGCTCATTGCGCCTCTCGTTCCACTAGCGCGCTGATGGCTTCTAGGTCGAGGTCGCTGCCGTCACGGGGATAGGTGTAGGGCAGGAGCCACCAGTCCTCGGTGAAAGAGGCTTCGCCGCCGGGCGGTATATCCTCGCGTGGGCCGATTGGCTCCAACTCGCACATCAGATCCTTGTAATACCATATCGAGATGGTTAGCCCGGCCAGTTCGCCGTAGGGGCGGTCGGGGTACACCGGATAGCGCTTGACCCACAGCAGGTCGTTGCGGTCGAGATAGGCAAACCACCCGACTTGCGAGTCCATGCCGAGCTTGGCTCTAAGCGGCGTGGAAAGGACTTCGAGGAAGTTGTCGCGGATGCGGATGTTGGGATCTTCGGGGCGGTAGTTGATGACTGGGCCGGGGCCGTACATGACATAGGAATCCGGGAAGCGGCTCGGCGTCAGGGGAATGAGCACGATGCCGCCACCCGTGCCAAAAGTGCGGCTCCAGTGGCCCCAGTGTTTTTCGCTGTCGGAGACGTTTTTGATGGTTTGGGTGACGCTCAAGTGGGTGGAGTCCTCGGCGAGCTGGAAGTCGCGGATGAGTTGGACGCCGGTAGGCTCGTCCTTTTTGCTGATCAGGCGGGCCGAGCGCGGGCCGGTGATTTGGCTTTCCCACTCCCCAAGCCAGAGGTCGGGATGAGCGGGGATGATCATTTCGGGGCCGATGTCGAGGCGGCCGCCAGTAGGACCGAAGCGAGGATCACCGTCCTCAAAGGTCGCGCCTTCTTGCGCAGGGTCGAGGTAGATGGCGTTGGGGCCTTTGCGCGAGTATTCAAGGACGCGGCCGGCAGACGAAGTGAGGACGACGCGGGTGTGGTCGTTTTCGAGGAGGATGCAGTCTTCGTAGCCGAAGTAGGTGATGCGGTCGGTACCGGGCATATTGGGGTCGGCTCCAGCTTGGGTGATGGCGAGGGTGAGGAGTAGAAGCGTTAGTCGGCGCATAGTGTGTTTTTCCTTACTGGTTGGGATTGACGATGACGCGTCCTTGGACTTTGCCCGCTAAGATATCCTTGCCGAGGCGGGGGACGTCGGCTAAACCGACCTCAGTGCAGATGAACTCCAATTTTTCCAAGGGCAGTTCAGTGGCCAGACGCGCCCAAGTGGCAGCGCGGCGCTCGGCTGGGTAGAACACGGAGTCGATGCCGAGGATGTTGACGCTGCGCAGCAAGAAGGGGATGACGGTGGTTGTGAGTTGGGCACCGCCGGCTAAGCCTACCGAGGCGACGGAACCCCCGTAGTTCATCTGGGCTAAGACGCGGGCCAAGGTGGTGCCACCGACCGAGTCGATGCAGGCGGCCCAACGCGCACTTTCCAAGGGTTTGTTGGATGGCTCGGCTAGATCCTGGCGCGGGATGATGGTCTGGGCACCGAGGTCCTTCAGATAGGATTCGAGTTCGGGGCGGCCCGTGGATGCGGCGACTTGGTAGCCCAGCGAGGCGAGTAGCAGGACGGATAAGGAGCCGACGCCGCCGGCCGCGCCGGTGACGAGGACCTCGCCTTTGTCGGGCGCGAGGCCGTGGGCTTCGAGGGCTTCTAAGGAGATGGCCGCGGTTAGACCCGCAGCACCCAAGCCCATGGCGGTGCGCAGCGTGAGGCCGGTGGGTAGGCGCACGAGCCAGTCGGCCTTGAGCCGCGCCTTTTGCGCGTACCCGCCCCAGTGGGTTTCGCCGACGCGCCAGCCAGTGCATATAACTTGGTCGCCGGGTTGAAACTGGTTGCTCTGGCTGTGAACGACGGTGCCGGCGAGGTCGAGGCCGGGGATGTGGGGATAGGTTTTGACCAAGCCGCCTAGGCCGTTGAGGATCATCCCGTCTTTGTAGTTGAGGGAGGAATAGGCGACGGCGATTTCTACGTCGCCGGCGGGCAGACGGCTTTCGTCGAGTTCTTCGATAAGGGCAGAGTGCTCATGTAAGATGAGTGCTTTGAACATGGGTCCTATTCCACCGGTATTTCGTCGTTGAAAACCTGAGTGCGTTTCATCAGGCGGCGCTGGTCTGGGGGGAAGGCGAGGCGGCGGTGCATGGTCGGGCGGTTGTCGAAGAGGACGAGGTCGCCGACTTGCCACTCGTGGGTCCAGATGAAGCGCGGCTGTTCGAGATGGGCGTACAGTTCGCTGAGTAGGGCGTCACTTTCACGGCGGCTGAGACCGACGACGTATTTGGTCAGGTGCGGCCCCACGTAGAGAGAGCGGCGACCTGTTTCGGGATGCGTGCGGACGATGGGGTGGGCGATATGTTCGAGGGGGTTTTGCGCTTCGACATAGTGGCGATGCACGGCGCGCATTCCCTTGAGGCGGGTTTTCCAAGCGTCGTCGAGCGCTTCGTAGGCGGCGGTGCAATTGCACCACTGGGTCTGGCCGCCCTCCGAGGGAATCTCCACCGCGTAGAGCACCGATAGGGTGCCGGGGCGCTGCAGGTAGGAAAGATCCGAATGGAAGGGGATCAGCTCGTCGCCTAGTTCGCCGATTGGCTCGCCGTTTTCTTTGACATTGGAGATGAGGAAAATTTCCTTGACCCGCCGTGAGCGCTGCTTGCGCACATGCGGTACGGGTTTGCCAAAGTACGCGGTGAAGCGCACTTGGTCCTCGTCGCTGAGTTGCTGCTGGCGAAAGAAGACCACGCCGTGGTCGAGCAGTACTTGGCGCACCTGCGCGACTTGGTCGGGCGCAAGCGGTGCGGACAGGTCGCGGCCTTTGATCTCAGCGCCGAGCGCACCGCCAGTGGGTGCGACTTTTATCTCAGACATTGCAGACGGAGAAAGCGTGGGCCAGCGAGTCAGTGGGATCGCCCTTGGGCCGGTATTCGTGGCCGACGTAGCCATCGTAGGAGGTCGTGGCGATGGCTTGCATGATCGGCGGATAGTAGATCTCCTGTTGGTCGTCGAGGTCCTGGCGGCCGGGGTTGCCGGCGGTGTGGAAGTGGCCGATGCAGTCGATGTGGTCGGTGATGTTGCGGATGAGATCGCCTTCCATGATCTGCATGTGGTAGATGTCGTAGAGCAGCTTGAAGCGGGGCGAGTCGACGGCCCGGCACAGGGCCACGCCCCAAGCGGTGCGGTCGCACTGGTAGTCGGGATGGTTGACGCGCGAGTTGAGCAATTCCATGCAGAGAGTGATGCCCTTTTCCTCGGCGGCTCCGGTGACGCGGCGCAGACCGGCGACGCAGTTGGCGAGGCCCTCTTCTGAGGACCGACCCTCGCTGTTGCCGGAAAAGCAAATCAGCGAGGGGATGCCGCATTCGACGGCGAGGTCGATGTTGGCGAGAAGCTCGTCTTCGATGCGGTCGTGATTCTCGGGTTTGTTGAGGCCGTCGGGTAGGGAGGCGTGGCCAGAGACGATGGCGATGGCGAGGCCGTGGTCTTGGATCAGCGGCCAGTGCTCTTGGGCCGCCATCTCTACGGATTGATAGCCGATGCGGACGGCGGCAGCGACGAGTTCCTGCGGGCTGAGGCCGCTGCCGGAGAAGGGATTGAAGCAGACGGATTGTTTGATGGCAGGCATAAGCTAGGCTCCTGTGCCGAACATTTCGGCGACCGGGGTAAAAGGGGCATCGAGTTCGAGCGGGTACATGGGCCGTTGGCAGATGCTGTGCCCGAGGGTGGGCAAGTTCGCGCTGGTCGAGCCGGGGGCATCGATGTTGAAGTTTATCTCGGCCCATTCGTCGAAGAAGTGCCACTGGCAGTGCGGCGACTTGATGACGATGAGGTCGTAGTCCTTGGGGTTGATGTCGTGGGCGATAAAGACCGAGCGATCGATAAAGGGCACCGAGCGGCTGACGCAGACGATGGTGAGGTTGTCGTTTTGCAGCACAGCTGTAGGTCCGGCGTGCTGAGGCGTGTTCCAAGATTCGCAGAGATATTCGCCGTCGCCGAGTTGGGTGACTTCGACTTCTAGATCGAGCGGGGCAAAGCGCGAGTCGAGCGAGCCGCCCAAGACTACACGGATGCGCGCACCTAGCCCAGCGTCGTGGGCCATGTACGCGGCGGGTGCATCCACCAGCGGCGCGAGCACTTGGCCGGAGTAGCCGTTGGCGTGCAGGGCTTGGAGGAGCACATTGCTATCGCCGGTTGCGCCCGAGGAAGGGGCGTCGGCCGCGTCGGTGAAGAGCACGGGGCCGCTGTATTGGGGGGCTTGGGCCACGGCGTCTTCGACCGACACGAGCTCGGGCTGCATGAGTGCGCGGTGTTCCCAAAAGTCAGCGGCAAGGTGCAGGGCCTCGTTGCGGGCGAGGTCGGGGTCGGCATCGGCGACGACGATGGCTTGGGAGCACAGCTCGGGCACATCGGTGAATGGGTTGCCGATCATCATGCCGGCGGCGAGAATGTCGGGCTGTTCCTCTAGGGCTTGGCAGTAGCGGATGGTCTCGCCGTACACGCCGGAGGCGGTGATGAGTTCGTTGCCGCGCACGAGCGCGGGCACCGGCACGCGGGCCACTACGGGCTGAGCACCGGCGAGAACTTGCAGGAGCAGGTACGCGGCGCGTCGGCCGGTGTCGGCCAGATCGACGTGTGGGTAGGTGTGGTAAATGGCGAGGCCGTTCGAGTGCTCCAGCATGCGGTGAGTGAGGATGCCGTGGAGGTCTTGCGAGATCACGATGGGGAAATCGGGACCGGCGCTGCGGCGAATTTCCTGCAGCAAGTAGCCCTCCGGGTCGAGTTCCTCGGTGCAGCCCATCGCGCCGTGTAGGCAGAAGTACATGCCGTCGGCGTCGGCCAGGTGCGGCGTGACTGCGTCGATTAGCTCGGCGGCAAGGCGCTCGAAGTCCCGTTGGTCTAAAGGCCCGGCCGAGGGGGCGACGGCCCCGTACGTGGGGATGACGTCGATGTGGCTGTCGGCGAAGACCTGCAAGGCTCCGCACAGCTCGGTCTCGCGGCCTTGGTGATAGGTGAGCAACTCGGGGCCGCGGCGGATGGAGAAGTTGTCGTACGTGCCGATGACCGGGTTGAAAGAGGAGATTTCTTGTTTGCACTCGGCGACGAGGATGCGGGACATGAGCGTCCGTTCGGTTAGGTTTTGAGCGGGCGAATGTTAGGGCCTTGGGGGGTGTCTTCGATTTCGTAGCCGGCCGCGGTGATTTCGTCGCGCAGGGCGTCGGCCGTGGCCCAGTCCTTGGCGTCACGGGCTTGTTGCCGCTGGGCGACGAGCGCGTGAATCGCGTCGGGTATGGCCTCCTCGTGCGGCGTCCACGTGGCCAGCCCCAAGCCCATGACTTGGTCAAAGTGCAGAAGCGTGGCCCTCTTGGCTGCGTCGGGGAGATCATCGGCCACAAGCTCCCAGCACAGGGCGAGGACGCGCGGCATGTTGAGGTCGTCCTCGACGCGCTCTTTGAACTCGGCCACGTAGCGGTCGTTGGGTTCAGACGGCGCACCATAGGCGTGGGCGGCGGCGCGCAGCCGGTCGAGGGCCGTGGCCGCGCCGGCGAGGCTTTCCCAAGTGAAGGAGAGCTTGGCCCGGTAGCGCGCCCCGAGGCAGAAAAAGCGGTAGGCGAGGGGATCGTACCCTTCTTCGACGAGGGATTCGAGACGGAGGAAATCGCCGCTCGACTTGGACATCTTCTCCCCGTCGAGTTGTAAAAACGCGCCGTGGAGCCAGAATTCGGCTAGCCGCGTGTCGTAGCAGGCTTGGGCTTGGGCGATCTCATTGGTGTGGTGGACCGGGACGTGATCCTCGCCACCGCAGTGGATGTCGAAGTACGGACCCAAATACTTGGCCGCCATAGCGGTGCATTCGATGTGCCAGCCGGGGAAGCCGCGCCCCCACGGGCTGTCCCATTCCATCTGCCGCTGCGTGTCTGCTGGACTGAATTTCCACAGCGCGAAGTCCGTGACGCGGCGCTTCTGCCCGAGGTCGACGCGCTGGCCGCCTTGCAGACCCTCGATGTCGAGGCGAGCGAGGTGGCCGTAGTCGTTCAGGCGCGAAGTGTCGAAGTACAGGCCGTCGTCCGTGCGGTACGCGTAGCCTTTTTCCTCGATGGCGGCGATGGCCGCAATTTGCTCGCGGATGTGGTCGGTAGCCCGGCACCAGACGTGGGGCGCGCGCACGTTGAGCCATTCGAGCTTTTCTTGAAAATCCGCGGTGTAGCGCTCGGCGATTTCCCAAGCCGTCAGGCCGGTGCGCCGCGCGCCAGCTTCCATCTTGTCCTCGCCAGTGTCCGCGTCGGAGGTCAGGTGCCCCACGTCGGTGATGTTGACGACGTGGTGGACCTCATAGCCGCTGTATTCGAGGGCGCGCCGCAGGATATCTTCGAAGATATAAGTGCGCAGGTTGCCGATGTGCTGGTAGTTGTACACAGTCGGGCCGCAGGCATACAGACGGACTTGGGGGGGCGCGAGTGGTGTGAAGGGGCGCTCTTGGCGAGCATAGGTATCAAAAAGATGTAGAGTCATAATCCTAATTAAGGAGGGGTTAGTCGCAAGATGTGGCAATGAAGAAAGAGTCAGTCTATAACTCGTCGATGGATACTTCGCGTCCTTCCATCGCGCTTTTGACTGCGGCAAAAACCATGGCCATGGACTTGAGGTTATCGGCCGCATTGCACTCGGGCGTGCGGCCTTCTTCAATGGCAGCGACAAATTCTCGCAGCACGGGATTCTGGTTTTGGCCGCCATCGTCGTCGAGGGGGATCTGCCGACGAATTTTGGGGTCGGCGCGGTGCGAGTGGGTGTGGTACAGGTCAAAGCCCTCCCACGTCAGGGTGCCGCGCGGCCCCTCGTAGCGCCATTCGCCGTTGTGTCCGGCGGGCACGTGGCCGACCGTGCAGCCGATGCCGCGATGGGTGGCGACCGTGCCGTCGGCAAAGCGGAAGAGGATCATCTGGGCGGCGTCGCCTTGGTGCCAGCCCCAGGGGAGGTTCCAGGTGAGGGCGTGCGCGCTCACGGGGTCTTGGCCGAGGGTGTAGCGCATCATGTCGAAGTGGTGAATGCCCATGTCGGTGAGGAACATATACGGCTCGGTGACGTAGTGCGAGCCGGGTGAGTCAGCCCAATTGACGTAGAGCGAGACATCGAGTTGGCCGACTGGGCCGATGAGGTCTTCGGTGAGCAGGCGGCGAGTCGTGCGTGGCAAGCTGTTGAACCGGTAGTTCTGAGTGATCATGTGCGCAACGCCGGCTTGAGTGCCAGCCTCCACTACGCGCCGGGCCGCTTGGTAATCGTCGCTGAGGGGCTTTTCTCCGAGCAGGTGTAGGCCCGCGGCAAAAGTCTGCATGGCGATTTCTTCGTGGATGGCTGGCGGCGTCACGTCGAGGACGAAGTCGGCTTGCACGGCCGCGAGGGCCTCGTCGAGATCGCGGTAGATGGAATGCTCGGCGAGTGTGCATTGTGCGACCGCGCGCTCGCGGTTTTGTGCGCTCGGCTCGACGCAGGCGATCATGTCGATGTCCTGCTGCTTCTGGCATTGGTCGAGCCAATAGCGGCCCCTGCCGCCCAATCCTACGAGTATGGCTTTCATTCAGTATCCTTTCGCATTTTTTTTAAATAAAGGGCTTGGTCTGCGGCCGGGCCAGTCATTAGAAGAAGAAATTGACACGGTTTCAGCGCAGGGCTACCTTTGGACGGTTTCAACGAGGGGGGCCATAGTGCGCCTCTCGTCCCCTTGCCACAGAGGTTCACTTCTTTTGGCTATATCGCATAAGGTGTCCACCCGCCTCTTCCTCGCGATTCTCGCGTGGTCCTTGAGTTCGAGTTGCGCCCGGGAAAACACCGAGGAACTAGCGCCCGGGGTGGTGTACCACGAGATCCACTTGCCCGAAGGGCCGTGGCGGATACACGTTGTGGAAATAGATCTGCCGCGCGCTTGGGAGGCGGGCATCCGCGTGCGCATGGCCAAGCAGGAAAAGGCGCAAAAGACCAGCAGCTTGGCCACGGGCTCTTTAGCAGCTATAAACGGGGATTTTTTATTTCCCGGTGAGTCCAGCCAGCCAGCCGGGTTGTACATCGAGTCCGGTAATCTAATCCGCATCCCACAGCGACGCTCGGCCTTTGCCATTACCGAGTCAGGCCAGCCCTTGATCGCAGTGTACAAGATGGAATTGGGCCTGTTGACGGGCTCGGGCGAACATCTGCATGTCGTGGGTTTTAACCGCGAGCCAACGCTAGGGGAACTGTCTGTGCTCAACGACCGCGCGCAGGTGCAGGGGGATTCGCTGCAAGCGGCCACGGGCTTTCTGTTACAAGGGCTGGGCAGCACCTCCATTGCCAACGACACGATCTCCTTTCAGGTGCAACAGATCCGGCGCGAGGCTTGGCCACTGTCCCTCCAGCACGATCAGTGGCTGTTGGCCGCTGGCGCTGAATGCGAGGAGACCGAACAGATCGCCTTGGGCGACACGGTGCGGTTGTATTGTCGGCTGGCACCGGCCCACGCCAAGCTAATGGAAGCCATCAGCGGTGGCCCGCGCATCCTGCGCAACGGCGAAATATCCATTGAAGTAGAAGAGGAACGGCTCAGCCGCAGCTTTGCCGACAAGCGCCATCCGCGCACGGCGATTGGGTATTCTCAAGATGCACGGGTGCTCTTTCTAGTGGTGGTCGATGGACGGCAGCCAGGGTACAGCGTTGGCATGAGCTTGCAGGAATTGGCCGAATTTATGCGCATGCGCTTGGACGAATTTTCCCACGCCAAGGCCAATGCCTATCAGGGGCTAAACCTCGACGGTGGCGGCTCGACGACGATGGTCGTAAGCGAGCAGGTGGTCAACAAGCCATCCGATCCCACGGGCGAGCGACCGGTGGTCAACGCCCTGTTGGTCGTGGCGGAGGAGCGGTAGTGCCCACCTTGCGCGCCGAAGATCTCGATGCGCTGGTACGCGATTGCTTACGACAGATCGGCGTTCCCTCGGCTGACGCTGCGTTGGTGGCCGAGCACTTGGTCGAAGCCGGGCTGATGGGGCACGATACCCACAGCGTGTTGCGGCTACCCCAATACGTGAACATGGTGCGCGACGGCCAAGTCGAGCCTGGAGCTGAGTTGGCGGTGTTGGACGAAAGCGAGTGCGGGGGGCGGCTGAGCGGCCAGTGGAATTACGGCCCGGTGACGGCAACCGAGGCCGTGCGCTGGGCGCTGGACAAGCTCGGCGACGGGGCAGTGGCGGTCGTTGGAGTGCGCGACTGCAACCACGTAGCGCGGCTGGGGCGTTTTGCCGAGATCGCTACTCGCGCCGACTGCATCGCCCTGATCGCGGCCAATGGCCACGGTGGCGATGATGCGGTGGCTCCTTTTGGCGGCCGTAGCCGTCGCTTGCCGACGAATCCAATCTGCTGCGGCATTCCCACCGGCGGCGATTGGCCCGTGATTCTGGACATGACGACGAGCATGGTTTCCGGCGGAGATATGCGGCTTTTGCGCAACAGGGGCGAGGATGCGCCGCCGGGGACGCTGATCGACGCGGAGGGCGGTCCGACGACGAGCGTGGACGCGTACTATGGTCCGCCCGCTGGTGCCATCTTGCCGCTCGGTTTCCCGCAGAGCGGGCACAAGGGCTATGGGCTTTCCGTGCTAGTCGATATCTTGGCTGGGTCGCTTTCCGGGGCCGGGATGACGCAAGAGGCCCCCGAGCGCACGGGCAACGCACTGTTCATCGCCGTGCTCAATGTCGCGGCCTTCCTGCCGTTGGACGAGTTTTACGCCGAGGTTGCAGGCTTTGTCGAGTGGGTCAAATCGTGTCCGCCGGCTCCCGGAGTGGCCGAGGTGTTGCTGCCCGGAGAGCGAGCGCACCAGCGGTTGCAGACGCGGCGGCGCGATGGGCTGCACGTAGATGAGAAAGCTTGGGCCGAGATAGGAACTTTGGCGGCCGAGTTGGGAGTGGAACTGCCAATGCCGGTGGCCGCTTAAAAATTAAAAAGGAGTTTACAATGCTTCACATTGGGATTGTCGGTATGGGTGGAATTGGCAACAATCACGCCCGTTGCTACACGGCAAACGAGAACGCAAAGGTCGTCGCTGTGTGCGACATGGTTAAGGAGCAAGCGGACAAAGCGGCCGAGTCCTATGAGGCGCAGGCCTTTTACTCGGTCGAGGAGATGGTCGCCAGCGGCCTGCAACTCGACGCCTGCTCGGTGACCACGGCCGGGGTGGAAAACGGGGGCGATCACTACGAGCCGACCATGGCGCTTTTGCGGGCCGGCATTCCGGTGCTGGGCGAGAAGCCGATTTCCAATGAAATTCCCAAGGCGCGGGAAATGGTGGCCTTGGCCGAAGAAAAACAGGTGCCCTATGGGATCAACCTGAACCACCGCTTCACGCCCGCGGCGGTCCAGGCCAAGGAATGGCTGACCAACGGGCGGCTCGGCGAGCTACAGATAGTCAACATGACGATGTGGATCAACAATCCCAACGAGTCGAGCCCGTGGTTCCACATCCGTGCCCTGCATCCACACTCGCTGGACGTGATGAGCTATTTTGCCGGAGGAGTGGATCGGGCACACGCCTTTTTCAAGAAGGGAAAAGGGCGGCAGATCTGGTCCAATGTGCAGGCGAACCTGCTGTACGAGAATGGCGTCATTGGGCATTTGACTGGGTCGTACGACGCCGGGGGGAGCTACGGCTTGGAGACCTTGGAACTGGTCGGCTCGGAGGGACGGATCATCATCAATGAAGCCTGCGAGAAGCTAACGTTCTACCCGCGTTTTTCGCGCGAGGTGGAAAGCTACGACCACCTCGGGGGCATGGGCGGCTTTGCGGATACCTTTCCGGCGCGCATCAACGCTTGGATCGACGATTTGCGCAACCAAGTCCCGCCCGCGCAGGTGGATGCCAAAGGAGCGGACGCCCTGCGGGTCCAGCTTGTAATTGAGTCGCTCATCGAAAGCTGGGAAACCGGTCAGGTGGTGAAGGTTCCAGAGCGGTAAGCGCAAATGGCGGCTAGGGGGGTAGTTTGTTATACTCAGAGCTGAGGAGATGATGCGGATGAAGCGCGCCAAGCCAAAGTCTGAACTTGGCCAATACCTGTATTCGATACTGACTGTCGTGGGTTTGTTTTTGGTCATTCGCACCAGTGTGGTGCAGGCCTTTTACATTCCTTCTAGTTCGATGGAAGATACGCTTTTGGTGGGCGATTATCTGCTGGCCAATAAGTTTGTCTACGGCGTTCCGGTCGATGTGCCCCTGACGAGCATTTCCCTGTTCCGCCTACCCGCGCTCAGGGAGCCGCAGCCGGGCGATATCGTCATTTTTCGCTCCCCGCAGGACGAGGCGCGCGATTTGATCAAGCGCTGCGTCGCCGTCGGGGGGCAGCGAGTAGAAATTGTCGACAAGGTGCTCTACGTCGATGGCGAGCCGATGCAAGAACCGCCGCTAGCTAAGCACACCGACCGGGCGTACTATCCACGGGAGCTCAATCCCCGCGACAACTTTGGTCCGTATATCGTGCCCGAAGACCATTTCTTTATGATGGGCGACAACCGCGACAACAGCTCGGACAGCCGCTACTTTCGCGCCGTGCCCAAGCGGTTGATCAAGGGCAAAGCTATGATTATCTATTGGTCGTGGGAGCCCGACACCCGAGGGCCTTACTACAGGGGATTGACGTCTCTGCCCGCGGTGGTGGCCACCTTTGTCTGGCGTCTGCCCAACCGAGTGCGCTACGGGCGTCTTGGCGACGTTATCTACTAGCGGGAGATGACATGAACCGCAGGGAATCACACGAATACGACCAGGACCAAGAGCCAGAGGAGCAGGAACAGGACGCCGAGCCGTTGCGCTTGGTCGATCAACTGCTCGCGCTGGCTCCAGACCGCGACCCGGCCCGGCCCCTGCTGTACCGTCTCCGGCGCCAGCTCATGGAGCGGGAGATTTCCTTTCAGGAGGCGCGGCGTGCCCTCGTGGAGATGGAAGCCGCGCTAGAGAAGGTGACGGCACCGGCCAATCGCGTCGGTATCTTCCTCGGCATGCCGAGCGAGGGGATTGCCACGGTCTTCGTCGGCAGCGCCGAGTACTATGCCAACATCGACCCGCGCGTCGATGTGTCCCAGCTCAAGATCGGTTGCCGAGTGCTGGTAAACGAAGCGTACGCGGTCGTCGGCAATTTGGGGCACAGCCCCTCTGGGCCGGTGGCCAAGGTCGGCGATTTGCTGCCAGAGGGCCGCTTGCGGATCGCCCAAGCGCACGGCACCCAAGAGGTCGTCGTAGAGCGCGCCGCGGAATTGGCTGACGCGGATTTGCAAATCGGCGACGAAGTGCGAATGGACCCGGCCTACAAGGTCGCGCTGGAAGTTTTGCAGTCCGCCGAGAGCAAGGAGTACTTCATCGAGGACGTTCCCCCAACTCCTTGGGAGAGCATCGGCGGTCAGCAAGAGGCGATTGAAGCCATCCGCGACACGATTGAACTGCCCACATTGCATCCCCAACTCTTCGAGCGCTTTGAGTACTCGACGCCCAAGGGCTTCCTGCTCTACGGCCCCCCGGGCTGTGGCAAGACCCTCATCGGCAAGGCCACGGCGTACAACTTGGTGCAGCACATGCGCGAGGTCGAGGGATTGGAGCTGGAAGAGTACTTCATGCACATCAAGGGGCCGGAGATCCTCAACATGTGGCTCGGCGAGACCGAGCGGATGGTGCGCGAGGTCTTTGCCCAGGCGCGCCAAAAGCGCAAGGAGGGCTATTTGCCCTTTGTCTTTATCGACGAAGCCGAGTCGATCTTGGGCACTCGGCGCTCGATGCGCAGCCACAACATCTCCAACACGGTGGTGCCGATGTTTTGCACCGAGATGGACGGCATTGAGTCGCTACACGACGTGGTGCTAATTTTGGCCTCCAACCGCCACGATCTGATTGATCCGGCCGTGCTCCGGCCCGGCCGCATCGACCGCAAGATCAAGGTCGCGCGCCCCAACTACGAGGCCGCCGGCGACATTTTGGGGATTTACCTCAAGCCCGAGTTGCCGCTCGACCCCGCCGAGGTGGAGCAGCACGGCGGGGAGGCTGCGGCGCGCGAAGCCCTGATACAGGAGGGTCTAGACGAGTTGTTTTCCAAAGGCGAAGAAGCCCGCTTCTTGGAGGTGTCACTGCGCAGTGGTCGCCAAGAAGTGCTCTACCGCGGCGACCTGATCTCTGGGGCTATCGTCGCCTCGGTGGTATCGCGGGCCAAGGAGATGGCGATCAAGCGCGCCATCGCCGAGGGCGATCCCGAAGGCGGAATCCGCGGCGAGGATTTGCGGCAGGCGACGCGGGCTGAATACCGCGAAAACGAGGTGTTCCCGCCCTCGGACAGCGTTGAGGACTGGCTCAAGCTGCTCGACTACGAGCCGGAGAACGTGGTGCGGGTGATTCCAGTCAGACCCCAGCCAGAAAAGGCACCGGAAAAGCGCGTCGGTCAGGTGATCTGACCCAGCTCATGCAGCGGCTCTGCGGGCTAGAAACCGAGTACGGCATCCAGGTTGATGAGGACGAGTCCATGGACGTGGTGGTAGAGTCCATGGAATTGATCCGCTGCTATGTGCGCCAGGATTTTGTCGCGTTGTGGAATTACGCGCTCGAAAATCCGCGGCTCGACATGCGCGGTTTTGAAGTCGCCGAACTTCGCAACGACAAGGACGAGACCGTCCACTTGCAGAAGGACCGCCAGCGCCGGATCCAGCTCGCGGACCTGAAAAGCGATCTGATCGTCCACAACGGCGCTCGCCTGTACAACGACCACACCCACCCTGAATTTTCCACCCCAGAATGCTATAGTCTCCGCGACTTGGTCGCCGTCGACCGCGCTGGAGAGCGAATTCTGCTCCAGTGTGCACGCCAGCGCACCGAGGACCGCGACCGGGGCGTGGTGCGTTTGTACAAAAACAACACCGACTTCGAGGGGCATAGCTACGGCTGCCACGAAAACTTTCTGCTCAGCCGCGACATTCCCTTCCAGCAGGTGATCAACGGATTGCTGCCCTTTGTGGTGACGCGGCAGATTTTTGCCGGGGCTGGCAAGGTCGGCGTCGAACAGGACACCCGGGCGCGGGCCGCCACCTACCAGCTAAGCCAGCGCGCGGATTTTTTCGAGGTCATCGCCAGCGTCGATACCATGCACCGCCGCCCGCTGGTCAACACCCGCGACGAGCCGCACGCCGATCCAGCGCACTACCGCCGCCTGCACTTGATTATTGGCGATGCCAACATGTGCGAATACGCCACTGCGCTCAAGGTCGGCACGGCTTCCTTGGTGCTAGACCTGCTAGAGGCCGGTGCGTTGCCCGGGTTTGCCTTGGCCGATCCCATCGGTGCGCTCAAGACCATTTCCCGCGACGGGTCCCAGCAGTGGCCGGTGGCCTTGTCCGAGGGCGGGTCGAGTTCGGCGCTGGAGATACAGACGGCCATTATGGCAGCGGCGGCGCGAGTTTTTCAGGGCCGCGACGAGGAGACCGATTGGGTGCTCACGGCTTGGCGCGACGTGTTGGACTCCCTCGCGCGCGATCCTCAAGAGCTGGTGGGACGCGTCGATTGGGTGACCAAAAAGTGGCTGTTGGATGCGTTTGCCGAGTCCGAGGGGCTCGATTGGGAACGGCCGGAGGACCGCGCGTGGCTGCAAAGCCAAGACCTCGAATACCACAACATCGACCCGGCTGAGGGGCTATATCCGACGCTCGAAGCCGCCGGCCAAGTGGAGCGCGTCGTCTCCGAGGAGGCGGTGTGCCGGGCGTTGGTTGAGCCGCCCGGAGACACGCGGGCCTATTTCCGCGGCAAGATGTTGCAGAAATTTGCCCCAGCGGTGCGCTCGCTCAATTGGGATAGCATTGAGCTAGAACTCGACGGCCGCTGTGAGGTCATCGACCTCAAGGCTTGTGTTGGCAAGGAGACAGCAGCGCGTTACAATGCCGCGTTGGATGCTGCTGTGGATGTAGAGGATTTGTTCGCTAGGCTGGCGACGGTGAAGGGATAGGAGATGCAACGTGAATGATTGGAGTGAGTTGAGCATGGAGCCCGTTAGAAATGCAAAGGAGAGAGAAGTTGGAAACCGGATTGTTTGAAGCACTAAGAAAGTATTCTCCACGAGAGGGAAAAGATCCCTTGGAAAACTTCATCACCGAGGGCTTTGCATGGCTTCTGAACAAGTATCCCGAATTCGGCGAATTTTTTCTTCGACATTTGAGAAAAGATCTGTCATTGAAAGTGAGTAGTTACAACTGCGAATGGCGTACCCAAGCCAATTTTGACGGCACATATCCCGATATGGTTTGTCTCTTCAAAGAGGAGAAAAAGGCGATTGTCTTTGAACACAAGGCACGGTGTAACACTTATCTTCACGAAAATCAGATCAATAATTACAGAAAATACGCCAAAGCCAATTTTGACGAAAGCTGCATCGTTCTAATTACTGCGACAAAACAGCAGCACGAACAATGTCCTGATCTTGCTTTGTGCTGGAGCGATATATACAAATTCATATCTGATTGGGAACAAAAGGAAAATGGCGGTATCTCCTTCCTACTCAAAGACTTTCAGAAGTTATTAAAAGGTGAAGGCCTAGGCCCTCCAGTACCTATATCCCATGAGGCGATACGGTCTTACTACGGAGCGGAGGATATGGAGCATGAAGCGAAGGATATGGAGCGAAATTTAGGAAAACTCATACATGGAGTAAAAGAACGAGAGGAACATGAAGAAAAGTGGAAAAAAATAATAAAGGAGGATTATGATTTAGATTATCACGGTAATTTTTGGGGCTGTATGATGGGGTTACGTCTATTAGATAACGATAACTGGATCCCAGGAATATTTGTAGGCGTTCTATTGAACGATCTCCACTACCAAATAGGGCCTATTGATTATGATAAGGGGCCTGATTTTTATTTGCTTCTTCATTTTGATAAGAACCATCTACATGATATTTATACCAAAAATGATCACTACAAGGAATTAGTGAGAAATTTGTCAAGTAAAGTTAAAGAGTCAAAAGATGGATGGAAATTTCACCATCATCTAAAATCTCTTGATATAAGTGAGGAAGATAAGAAGAGATTTCCCATTCACATTCGAAAGCCCCTGCTGGACGTTTTTGCTGGAACGGAATCGTATGAAGAGCAAGAGTGCCTGTTCTATAATGCGGCGAGCGAGCTGATAAAACTCGTCGCTGAAGAGGAATCTTTCTGGAAGCTCAGGGAATACTGCAAAGAACAAGATGCACAGCGATGAATATGCTCATCCACTGCGACAATCTCTGTGGTTGCAGTGCCTATTCACACGCCTAGGGAGATCAAAGACGCACATCTAATCGCCCGTTCCGCAGCGTCCTGCCGCCGAGGGAAGCCACGGGTGCACCATCATCGAGACGCGGAACAATGGGATCGCCGGAGGCCTAGTAGGCAAGCGTACACCCTTGGGATCTACTTGGCGAGATACATGGGGTTGTGAAGAGCGCGAACACACGACATCTTTAAACACGCATCGCAGCTCTGAGGGGATTGGACGCTCGGCACGGACTCAGTGGCCTCCTGTGAAGGTCACCCCCGCTCTGGCGGGGACACGCCTTTGTTTCTTATAAGACCGGGCGGGATGCCCCTCCGATAGAGGAGCGGCAAAGCGGAAGAGGCTGGCCACAATGCCACAACAGGCACTCATGCGATGCGATGAGCAAGTACTCAGGTGTGGGGTAGCACACCTTCGGTGCAAAGCCGTAAAAGCCCAAGGTAGCCGGTTAAGGAGCCGGCTCGAAGGCATGGGGACCAAGAAGCCCTTGCCTTCAGGCTTGGGAGCTATCACTATAACCAAGCCTTAGACGCGCCTGCGAGCGTCGAGGATTTGCTCGCCAGACTGGGTAGAAACCCGAAACCGGAGGTGAGACCATGAGCGATTTTATTTCCTACCGGGAGCGCGCGCCCCGGCCGACCAAGCCAATCGACGACAACGACGACGGGCCAGATACCGGCCCGCGCCGGCCACGGGTCGAGCGCCCTAGCACGGACGACATCCTCAAGCGGATGCGCCGAGTAGATCCGAATCAGGCCCGTCGCTACCGCCAGCGCACCGGACAGTAGCTGCCGATGGAAAGCTGCGATTTCCTCGACCTGCTCAAGGAGCGAGGGGTTTTGCCCGACGCCCTGGTCGCCGCTCCGGAAACGTCTTTGCAGCCGGTCGAGGGTACCACGATTGTAGCGGTGCGCTGCGCCGACGGGGTGGTGGTAGCGGGCGACCGCCGCGCTACCATGGGCAACTCGGTGGTGTACGACCGCGCCGACAAGGTGCTGATCATCGACGACGAAGCGGTCATGGCCATTGCCGGCTCGCCAGCGGTGGCGTGGGACATTGCACGGATGTTGGAAATGTCGGTGCAGTACTATCGCCGCAGTCAGCTCCAAAGGCTGAGCTTGGACGGCAAGGTGCGGACTTTGTCGCGGCTGTTGCGCCAGAATTTGCCGTTGGCCATGCAGGGGATTGGCGCGGTGGTGCCAATTTTTGCGGCCTTTGATCAGGAGGCCGCGGAGGGCAAGATTTTCTTTTACGACCTCTTGGGGGCTGAGTTCGAGTGCGTGGATTTTTGTGCCACTGGGTCGGGTGCACACATTGTACGCGGCGCGCTGTACTACCAAAATCGCTGGGGACCGCAGCCGCTGCGGGAAATGGCCGGGGAGCAAGCGGTTGAGATAGTGATCAAGATGCTGGAGACAGCCGCTGAATACGACACGGCTACTGGTGGCTTTCGCGAGGCCGCGCACATCTTTCCCCAAGTCGTGCAGGTGACGGCTGCGGGCTTGATCACGGTACCCGAAGCGGATTTGGCCGCGGTCTACCAAGGGGCTTGAGGGGCATGTTAGAAGAACCTTATCGCTGGGTCGAGGCCATCAACAACCGCCGCGAGTACGTGGAAGACCAGCTCGCGAGCGGCAGTCCAGTGGTGGGCACGACGTATGCCGACGGGGTACTGTTGCTGACAGCTACCCCAGGCCCGCGCAAGCTCTTTGAGGTGTACGACGAAATTGCCTTTGCAGCCGTGGGGCACCCAGCCGACATTGAAAAGCTGCGCAAAGCCGTCATCGACATCGCCCATCTCGAAGGATTTAACTTGTCGGCCAATGACGTGACCTTACAGCGATTGGTCAGCTTTGGCATTGGCCCGCTGATGAAGGCGGCCTTCGACGAGCTCTTTCGCTCGCCCTTCGTCGCCCGCGTGATGATGGCCGAGCTAGACCCGGGTGGCGGTGGAGACGCCTTTTTTACTATTGACGCCGATGGGTCTTTTGCCCAAAGTGGTGGGGTGGCGGCCATCAGCGGTAATGCCGAGAGCGCCCAGGCCATGACGGCACAACTGCAAGAGACTAGCCCAGAGCTTCCTCTCGACCAAGCCTTGGGCGCGGCGTTGGAGGTGTGGGGATTGGGCCGGTTGGTCCTCGACGCCCGCGATGGAGATAGAGAGGTGCCCAGCGCGGAGGCGGTTTGCGATTTTCTGAAGGGCGGTTTGCAAGGGCTGACAATCGAGGCCGCGGTGCTCGACCGCGACCGCGCCGCCAAGTCGAAGTTCCGCTTGCTCACTGCGGAACAACTAGCCGAGCCACTCGCTTCCTACTTCGAGGTCTAGTATGGAAGGTCGCATCTACGGGATAGAAACCGAATACGGCTGTCTCCCGCCGGCTTCGGATCCCTTTTTGAGTCCCGATTTCGTATCGATAAAGGCCAAAGACTGTGTGTTCTACCGCGAGGGTTTGGGCATTGTCGATATGCACTATCGGGGCCGCGACGAGCCACCTGGCAACGGCGGCTTTCTCTTCAACGGCGGGCGTGTGTACATCGACATGGGCCACGTTGAATACGCCACCCCAGAATGCACTGGGCTTTTTGATTTGGTAGCTGCCGATCGGGCCGGCGAGCGGTTGGTGCAGCGTGCGCTCGATCAGCTTGGCTTGGCCGATAGCGCGGCCTTTTTCAAGAACAATATCGACCACTACACAGGGGCTACTTTTGGCTGCCACGAAAACTACCTCGTGCGGCGGGAGGTGCCGTTTTCGCAAGTGCTGCTGCCGACCATGCTGCCCTTTTTCGTCACTCGCCAGATATTCGCCGGGGCTGGTCGAGTCGGTTGCCACACGGATATTTTCGAGTACGGCAGTGCCGAGGACGAAGGCGTCGAGTTCCAACTCTCGCAGCGGGCCGACCACATCGTCACCGAGATCTACCAGTGGATCCAGTTCAGCCGCGCGATCATCAACACGCGTGACGAGCCGCTGGCCGACTGGGGATTATACCGCCGCTTGCACCTGTTGGTGGGCGACTCGAATATGATGGAGTACGCCACGGCTCTGAAGGTGGGGACCACGGCCTTGGTGTTGCAGCTTTTGGAAGAGCAAGAGCGCGTAATCTGCGATAACATCAAACTGCTCGATCCGGTGCAGGCCATCCGCGACATTTCGCGCGACATGACCTATCGCTGGGAAGTGCAGCTAGAGGATGGCCGCTACACCACGGCGACGGAGATACAGCGCGCGTATCTCGACTTGGCCGAGCGCTACCTGCGCGGCCGGGACGAAGAAGGCGACTGGGTGTTGGACGAGTGGCGCTTTGTCATCGATGCCTTGGAACACGACCCTGGGTGCTTGGTCGATCGCGTCGATTGGGTGGCTAAGAAGTGGCTGTTGGAGTACTTCATGCGGGAAGAGGGATTGGACTGGCAGGACACTTGGATCCAAAGTTTGGATTTGGAATACCACAATCTCAACGCGGAGCGAAGCCTCTACTTCGATCTGTACGAGCGCGGGATGGTCAAGCGAATCGTTACCGACGAGCAGATCAACCAAGCCATCACGCATCCCCCGGCCAATACCCGTGCTTGTGCCCGCTCCAGCGTGATGAGGGCGCTGACCGATCAAAAGGTGCGCTACCAAATTGATTGGGACTCCATTTGCGTGGGCGACGATAAGTTCCTCAGCCTCGACGATCCCTTTCTCACCTATGGCCGCGAAGCCGAAGTCTTCATCCGCGAGTGTCGGCAGATGCCGGTCGATAAGTTTTGATGTATGCCGCGAGTCTGACCGGGCGCGTTTTTCCATACAAAAGATGAATATTCTCACTCAAGGGAGACAGCAGAACATCGCGTCCCATGTGGAATGAACCTTGAAAGTGAGCGTTCTATGCTAACGACTTATATCCAATCGGCGATGAGGCACGCGACATACGAGATCCTCGACGATCAAACGTTTTATGGAGAAATCGCCGGATTTCAAGGCGTGTATGCAAATGCGGATACTTTAGAACAGTGCCGCGAAGAACTGCAATCTGTGCTAGAAGGCTGGATCATCCTTGGATTGAGAATGGATCACCCGCTTCCAGAGGTGGATGGGTTGCGTTTGGATAGCGTGCCGGAGTCGGTGTGATGCCCAAATTTGGGCCGATTAGTCGCCGCGACCTTACTCGATATTTGAAGCAATTGGGATTTGAAGGCCCATATCCTGGGGGTAATCACCATTATATGGTTCGAGAAACAAAGCGTCTTGTGTTGCCCAACCCACATCGCGGTGATATTGGACGTGGACTTCTGAACAAGATTTTACAGCAGGCCGAGATTAGTCGGTCAGTCTGGGAGAGTTTGTAGCTTCGCGACGTAGTAGCAGAATCTGTCTCATGGGACTATCTAGCGGATAACACATCGTTGCGATGTCTGGCGCTAATTTTCCGAAATTTCACTATGGGACCAGCCCTAAAGGAATAGCTTGTAGGTTATTCCTTTTATTTTTTTTGGTCCTCCCAGCCCAAGCCCTAGCGGCTGAGTTTGCCTGCGCGGCGTTGGAGTCGGCGACGCAGCAGGTTGTGCAGACGCCGGAGCATCTGAGTGCGTTGGTTATCTTCGCGCAGTTTGCAGACGAGCGTGCCCCTGCCACTGCGCCCCCTTGGGCGAACGACCTTTTCGACGATGAGTTGCCCGGCAGTTTTGCCCATTTCTACCGCGAGATGTCGGCCGGACGGCTCCACGTCGATGGCCAAGTTTTGCCTCGGCGCTATCGCTCGCGTGACAGCGCCGAGACCTATCTGGCCGAGATTCCAGGCAGCTTAGGCCAATTCGGACGCTTCAACTTGGAGGTACTCACGGCGGCGGATACAGACGTCGATTTCGGTCTTTTTGATAACGACGGCCCCGACGGAGTGCCCAACTCCGGCGACGACGACGGGTACGTCGATATTGTCTTCATCAATCTGCATACCTCGCCCCGCGACTTTTTTATTGGCGTGGCCACTGGCATTGCCAGTTTGGGGTTAGACACCGATTACATCAGCGGCGACCCAGCGGCCAGCGGTGGCTTTGTGCGGGTGCGAAGTCGCTTCACGGGCTTCGCCGGGACCACGCAGCGGGGCCACACCTTTAGCGTCACGGCCTCGACGATGTGCCACGAGTTTGCGCACGTGTTGGGGTTGCCCGATCTCTTCGATCAGACTGCGTTGACTGTGGCCGAGTTGGCCCCAGAGGACGATTCAGCGGGCATTGGCAAGTGGGGGATTATGGGCCGAGGGACGCTGGGTTGGGGCGTGGAAGATGGCCCCAACGCATTTTCGGCTTGGTCGTTGGTCACCCTTGGTTGGGTGGAAGTGGTGGACGTGATGGAGAGCGTCGAGGGGTTGGCGATTGGGGAGATCTTCAGCGACCGGAAGGTGTACAAGATTCCCCTGACCCAAGATGAGTACTTCCTGCTGGAGCACCGGCGTGCTGACGGCTCGCACTACAATCGCAATATCCCGCAAGACGGCTTGCTCATCTGGCACATAGACGAGCAGGCAGACAACGACGAGGAACGCCACAAACAGGTCGATTTGGTCTGCGCCGATGGGCTTTTTGCCTCCAACGGCGATCCCGATCCAGTGGAAGGACTGGACCATCTCGACTTTTGGGCGCGGGACTCGGCGTATTCCTCGATGCACAACGGCAATGAAGGCGACGCGACCGATCCGTTTGACGGCGTACGCTTCCGCCGCTTCGCTTGGGACACAAATCCGGCTCTGAGTGGGCATACGGGATTTGCGCGGAACTTGCCATTGGGCGTGGCCATAGACAACATCCGCCCGCAAGGCACCGCTATGGTCGTCGATGTGATCCGGGAACAACGCCCCGGCCACATTGTTGGCGACGCGACGTGGACGGGCCGGGTGGATTTGGACGGGGACGTGGTGGTGGCACCGGGCGCAACGCTGACTATTGACGCCGGTGCGGAGGTTCGCTTTGCCCGCGGCGATGCACAGGGCACGGGGTTTGATCCAGACCGCAGTGAGTTGATCGTCTATGGCGATCTCAAAATCGGCGAGGGCGCATCATTCGCGTCGAGTGCGCCACGCACCGGGCCCTTGGATTGGTCGGGCATTTACTTGCTCGATGGGCAAGCGGTCGATCCCGCAGCCGTCACCATTGAGCACGCCCATCGCGGGGTTGTCGGCTTCCGCCTGCCTCCGGGGCGGACGCAATGGCTGGGCGAGCAGGTCGTGTACGCGGATTTGGTGGTGCCGGTCGGGTCCGAACTGCACATCGGCCCGAGCAATGTGTCGTTTCCCCGCTCTGATCTCAGTCGGCGCGGCGTGTCCGCGGACTTAGCCGAGCTGATCGTGGAAGGCGCGTTGACGATTGAGGGAATGGCCGGACAGCGGGCGCAGCTAACCACCGATCCCGGCCCGGAAAACGACGGCTTATGGTATGGCATTCGCGTGCTGCCGGGTGCCCAAGTCGAGGTGCGGCACGCCGAGCTAACGCGCACGGGTTTTGCCGTTAGCGGCGAGATTGACGAGGAGACGAGCCTGCGCATTGCCGACTCCGGGATACGCCAAAGTGGTGGCAACGGCCTGCTGCTGAGGCTCAACGGCCAAGCACAGGTAGATCGGACCGAATTTACCTTCATCGCTGGTCCGGCTGTAGTCGTCGCCGGCAGCGGGCAACTCGCGCTGCGGAACACTACCATTGAGGGCAACGGCCAAGAGGGGGTCCTGCTCAACAACGCATCCTTAGAGGCCATCCGCGTCGCCGTAATCGACAACGGTCGCCTCGACCCAGAGGACCCGCGAGTTGGGATACGGGCCATCGGCGGCCGCGGCCAGCGCATTGAGATGTGGGAATCGCAGATTGAGCAAAGCACTGCGCACGGCATGGATTTGGAGACGTGGCAGGGTGAAGTGGAATTGCACAACAGCCGCCTCGTCGCCAACCAAGGTGATGGTTTGCGCGTCGGGCGCGCGGCGCGCGTGGTGCTTGCACAGGTGCTAGTCGAGCGCAACTTGCGCGCTGGTGCTGAAATTGCCGGGTCGCTGGTGGAGATATGGAACTCGACGTTCAGGGCGAACGTTGCCGCGGGCTTGCGCTTGGGGCCGGGGACGAGAGGGGCGATTGAGATGGGCTCGTTCGTCGGGAGCCGGGGTTTGGAACTGACCGGCGTGGAGTCGCTGGAGATTCGCACCAGCGAGTTTGTTCGCGGGACGCCAGCGCTCCAATCCGTGGATTCTGCGCCGCATATCGTCGGCAATCGCTTTGCAGACAATGCCGTGGCCATCCAGGTCGAAGGAGCGCGGGTGCCGACGGCGATTCGTGGCAACACCTTTGCCAACAACACTACGGCCCTTGAGAACTTGAGTGCTGAGGTACTCAACGCCCAAGACAACTACTGGGGCACAGCCGACAGCGCAGCGATTGCCGCGCAGGTCAAGGGTGTGGTGGCGTGGACGCCGTTTCGCACGGAGGAAGGGGCGTCCAAGGCGGTGGTTCTGCCTGCCGACTTTGCGCTGCATCCGGCCTATCCTAACCCTTTCAACGCCGAGGTAGTGCTGTCGTTTGATCTGCCGAAGGAGGTGTCGGTTGAGCTGGTGCTCTATGATGCGTTGGGACGACCTGTGCGCCACCTTGTGGACGGGCCGTTAGCGGCTGGTCGTTACCGATTCGTCTGGGACGGGCGCGACCGAGGTGGGCGAGCGGTGGCTTCGGGGATTTACTTCTATCGATTGGTGGCGGATTCGTTTGTTGGGGTGGGGCGCTTGGCTTTGGTGCGCTGAGAGGCATGCGTTTGCCAAGCGGGCACGTGAGCTGTTAGCAAGGCTTTGAAGAGCTTGCCGTGGTTGGGCACGCGCAGGTGCAGCAGTTCGTGGACAATGACGAAGTCTTGGAAGCCTAAGTCCTGATCGGCGAGGTCAGCGGCAAGGGTGACTATACCTGCGGTCGAACATGAGCCCCACTTGCGCGTCATGTACTGCACGCGCACCTGCCGTGGCTGGACGCTCAGCCGCCGTGCCCAAGATGCGACGCGCTCGCGCATGACCTCGCGCCGTTCGTCAGGCGTCCGCATCGATGCTTGCTCCCAAAATGCCGAGGATGCGCTCTACGACGCGGCTTCGTTCGTCCTTTTGCAGGCGCAGCAGTGGAACATAGAGGGCCGTGCGCAGCCGTCGTTGCTCATCGGCGTTGACAGACGCGTTGGGGAAGCGGTCGAGAAGCATTTCCGCTCGTTGTGCCAACTCCAAGGTGTTGATGCCAGCGATCTTCAGCTTGGCGTCGTCCTTTAGCGCCCAATGGACGGCGAACGCGCGCGACGATAGCCCGCTATTCCGTTCGGCCCGGATGGCAGTATCCTTCTCCGCAGCGAGGTCAGCCAACCGATCCATGGCCGCCAGCGCGGTCGTCTTGCGATTTTCCAGTTCCTTCAGGATGCTTTCGGCGCGTTCCTTTAAGGGCAGCAGCACGGACTCTTTGTCTGGGTTGTTCTCGATTTCCTGCCGGAGGCCGCGCACGAGGTTGAACACTTTGGCCTCGTCCGAGCCTGACTCGCTTCGCAGGGATTTAAGGGTGGATACGTCAAACGTCGCGGTCTTCGTCAAACGGCCCAGCCCTTCTTGGGTAGCATTCTCTTGTACCAGAAACCGCGTTTTGTTAGCCAAGTCCGCCGTGTAGCTGGTGCCGTTGGCATAGGCGTTGAGCACAGTCTCGTAGAGTCGCGCCAGCCGCCTGAAGGTTTCGATGTGGTCGCGCAACTTTGGCGAAGGCGACAAGATCTCCCAAAGTGCCTCAATTTCCTTGTAGGCTGCAAAGAATTCCTTGCGCTGCTCAGGTTCTAGAAAACGCCCATAGACGAGCCTCTCCAGTCGTTCATCTGCGCCACCGTTTTCCCCATCGGCGAGGTAGGTAGCTTCCGCTTGTCTGAGCTTGTCGAGCAAGTCGCTTAGCAGGAGATCGAGGTCCTCAATTGCGCCGCTGACGTCGGATGAGTCGAACTGCAACGCCTTTTTCAGTTCGCGCAGCACGCCTACAAAATCGACCACGAGGCCGATCCGTTTTTGTGGGCCGCAAGGGCGGTTCACGCGCGCGATGGCTTGTAGGAGCACGTGGTCGCGCATGGGTTTGTCGAGATACAGGCAGTAGAGGAGCGGCGCGTCGTAGCCTGTGAGTAATTTGTCGGTGACGATGAGAATCTGCGGATTCGCATCCGCTTTCTTGAACATCAGGTGCGTATCTGCCTCGCGGTCCGGCGGAAGCTGGTACTCCGCAACGAGTGGGCGGTTGACGATGTCAGCGGCATTCTCGGTATAGACCGGCGCAGTCCATTCGGGGGGCAGCAGCTTGTCGAGCGCCCGCTTGTACTTGGCACAGGCTTCGCGGTTCACGCCGACGAGGAACGCTTTGTAATGGAGCGGTGCCACGTTATCGCGGAAATGATCGGCGACGAATGCAGCAACTTTTTCGATGCGATCGTCGGCAGTGAGGAAGGTGCGCAGGCCGACAGCTCGGTCGAGGACCTTGTTGAGCTCATCGACATCGGTGACGCCCTCCATCTCAGCGAGGGCGAAGAACTCCTGGTCGAGCCGCTCTGCCGGTACCGTCATTTCGCTTGGGGCCATGGTGTGGCGGATCGGCAGCGTTGTTTCGTCCTCAATCGACTCGGCGATGGAGTACTTGTCGAGATAGTTCAACTCGTCATCGATTCCGAATATCTTGAAGGTGCCTTCCCCGTATGCAGTCTGGTCAATCGGAGTACCGGTGAATCCGATGATCGTCGCGTTGGGCACGGCTGCCATCAGATAGGTGCCTAGTTCCTTGGCGACCGAGCGGTGTGCCTCGTCGATGAATACGTACACGTTGTCGCGGGTATTGGCGTCTTTCTCCAGCCCCTCAAACTTGTGGATCATGGACAGGATTAGGCCGCGCTTGTCGGTTTTGAGCATACCCCGCAACTCGTCCTTGGAGTTCGCACGCCATACCGCGATGTCCTGCTGCTGCATCTCGCCGAGCAGCCGTTCGACCCAGCCCTTGAGTTGCCCTTCGAGTTCCGTTCGGTCCACTACCACTACCACCGTCGGCGTGCTGAATTCATCCTTGCGTTCCAAGATCAGACGAGCGGCAGTGAGCAGAGTGAAGGTTTTACCGGAGCCTTGGGTATGCCATATAAGTCCGCGCCGTTTCGCCGGCTCGGCACAGCGCTCGACGATTCGGTCCACGGCTCGGCGTTGGTGTTGGCGCAGCACGGACTTCCGCGTCTCGCCATCTTCGACGTAAAACAGGATCCAATCGCGCAATGTGCGCAGGAAATCGGTCGGCTCAAAGAACGACTGGACGGCGAAGCGGTAGTTTTCCTCCGGTCGTTCCTTCCAACGCGCCATGGACCGGCGCGCTATGTTCCAAGTGACGCCATACCAATAGTCGAGAAGGTGCGTAACGTTGAAGAGTTGCGTCGCCCCCATCAGCTCCGGCGTCTCCTGCTCGTAGCGTCGCAACTGGGTGACGCCCCGCTCGATGGCGTCGGCGTCCTTGGGGTGCTTATGCTCGATGATGGCAACTGGTACGCCGTTGACGACGAACATCACGTCTGCACGATTGCCCTTGCGCGCTGGTGGCTTGAGCTTCCATTCCCAAGTGACGTGGAAGATGTTGGTGCTGGGCGCAGCGAAATCGACGAGCTGGACGGATCGGGATCGCTTTTCGGCTTCGTCGTACCACTGCCGCTCCCCGCGCAGCCAAGCGAGCATCTCGCGGTTGCCCTCAATCGTCGGTGAGATCGCTTCGAGTCGTTCGACGATGGCGCGGATGGAATCGTCTGTTATCCAGGGATTAAATCGCCCGAGTGCTCCTTCAAGCTCATCGCGAAATAGCATCCCGGCTTCGCCGCCGCGTTTTTGTAGGGAGCTAGCGGGCGGGATGGGTGTCCAGCCGATTTCGGCCGCGTGGCGGACCATGGGGAACTGGACGGTGGTGGCTTCGGTGATGTTGAGGGTGGTCACAAACGGCTCTCCATTTGCCAAGTTCCTTGGTTGGCTATATCATCGGCTAACTTTATTCTCAAGGAGTTGGCGATGATAATAGTGAATGTCCATGAAGCGAAGATCAACCTATCGTGCTTACTTGCGAAAGTTGAGGCAGGGGAGGAAGTCGTCATCGCCCGTAGCGGCACGTCGGTCGCCCGGATAGTGCGTGTCCAAAAGCAAGGTAAGCGGCAATTCGGCTCCATGAAGGACCGGATAAAATTCGACGACAGCTTCTTTGACCCGCTGCCAGAAGAGGAATTGGTGGCTTGGGAGGGTAATCGTTTCCATTGAATCGCTCTTCGATAGTTATGGCGTTCGCCGCCTTTGGTGATCGTGGCCAGAGCGGATCACCGTACGCTTTTGGATAGGCTGGCCTGACGCGAATGAGACATAATAGCACCCCTTAAGACCCCCTTTACTGTCCCCGCCCGCTTTTCCACGTTTTGTCATAGCTCCATGTCACAGCTTGTCATAGCTTCCGATCACGTGGTCAAGGTACGCTGGGTCTCACTCGGCTAAAGATTGATAAACTCGCTACGGCTCAGTTCGGCTTGCTTTAGGATCTTATGTAGTGTCCCGGTTGGTATCGTACCAGGGTGCATCGACAGATAGGTCTGCCTTCCATCGGGATGACGAAGCACTTTGTGTGATCCGGATTGTCGAACCTCTACGAACCCCGCACGGCGTAGCTTCCTGAGGACCTCACGAGCTGAGAACGGCATCGGGTATCTCAATGCGGGCAATGACCGCACTTGACTCCTGTGGCACCGATTCCCCGCGGGCGGACTTCTCGGCAATCCATACTTCCGCCAACTCTTTGGCCGCCGCCAATGCGCCGTCTATTCCCTTCCCCTGCGTCGTCAATTCCAGTGCCGGGATGTGGGCATAGTAATAGCCCTCGAATCCGGGTTCATCAATTACATCAAGCATCACTGAGTATTCCATCTGACTACCTTCCTAGTTTGATATGGTCATCTCAACACGAAGTAGCGGGAACTGTTCGTACTGAAGTCGAAGTTTAGAGACTCGTCGAGGAAGATATAGGCGCAGCGGTTCATTCCGTCATGTTTGATCATATTGCACTTCTGCTGTAGCCAGAACGTCTTGTCGGAAATAGGGGCTCAGATCCTCGGGGGTTCGTAGGTCCACTTTGCGTCCTGTGAATAGCTCAGATAACTCCAGCTCCATGCCGGCAATACCTAGCAGTCCAGGAATGCGATCTGGTTCAAACTCGACGAGCACATCTATATCGCTCTCTGGTCCGAAGTCCTCGCGTAACACTGAACCGAAGATGGCGAGCCGCTTGATGCCGAGCTGGTTCAGGAAGGCGCACACCGTCATGGCCGCCTGCCTGCTGCAGGCAGGTCTCCCGGCGTGTTCCGGTGGTAGTCTTGAACTCCAGCGTTTCCGATTCGCCGGTTGCGGCAAGGGCTATGGATGTGGTCGAAGTTCATGAGCAGGCCCCTCGTTTGAGTTAGCCCCTTCTACTCTTTCCACTGTGTAACGGTACAGGGCCTCGGGAAAGTGGACATGGTCAAGCGGCGGGACAGTCCACAGTGTCTTTTCGTCCCAGATTACGCTGCCCATTGCGCTACTCTTTCCGTTGAAGTCGCCATCATATTTGAAGTTCTTCATCGTGTCTTCGTTTGCTACTAGTGCATCCTGTAACGATTGAAACTGGACCAAGCCTCCAAGCGTTACTTGTTGCCCTTTCTTATCCGTTCCCTCTAATCCAGCTAGCATAGCCAACTTCTCGTTGTATATCTCCTTTAGCTCTCGCTGGCTTTTCTCATTGAGTTCCTTGTACAGCATGGCAATGTCATGCGTGTACCTGCACTCATTCTCATTGTCGAGTTCCCATATAACCTTAATGGCAATTTCGAGGACAACAGCGTTGAGCATATGGGATATATGCTTCCTCGATAATCTGTGTCGTTCCTTTGTTTCTTGAATGACGCTTGGCGACGTGATTGCGGATACCTTGACTGGATAAGCAGGGCAGTCGTCCAAGTGGCTTGCAGCCTCCAAACATGACCGCATTGATTCCATTCTCTTCCTCAATCGTTTCGAATTCACTTTCTCTTCTCCCACGAGTCCAACCGCGTCACGCGGATCGACTATGGTAATTGACGGCCAAATCCAGCTCCCCCACCCGAATCTCCTCCGTCATCAGCTTGTGCAGCAGCGCCTTGAACAAATCGTCAAGCACCGCCCGTTTCCTGCGATGCAGGTCAATTTTGCGGTCAATGGCGTCGAGGATGGAGACGATTTCGCTCTGTTGCTCAGCGTCAGGAAACCAGACAGGAATCGTTGCTGACAAACTCGCGTTATAGACGGAGTTAATTGACGACACATTTCTCTGTGATGTGAAGAACCCACTCGTTCGCAAATACGTTAGCCACCGAAACAGGTACTTGTTCGAGACCAGTCTATGAGGTCTAAACCTCAAAATAAATGATGAGTACGTATATTCGCCGTCCAAATCGAAGAGGACTGTTTTTCCAACGTGGCTCGCACTTCCACTTCTCCAATTAAAGAGCACATCTCCCTTGCGAAGACTCAATCTCTCACGCTGTGCCTCTGGAACTTTGTAATATCTACGCTTTTCAAGATTGATGTGACCCTCAAGGTCTAAATTGACGTTGGTAAGTATCAGAGTGCCAATAGCGGGATCTGTGGCATTGGCGACGGCGGCTTGAGCTCCATATGCGATTTCAGCTAAATCGCCGAGGCTACTGTATAACCAACTCTCCGGCACCGGCCCCATCTCAGTTTCCTTCTGCGCCTCACCTCGCAGGCCGCACGTGAACAGCTCCCGCATCGCGGCGCGTTTGAGAGCAGTCGCATTCGCTTCACATTGGGTTTGATGAAGCAAAGCTCTGCGTATGATGTTGAGGACAGCGGCAATTTCCCGTTGCTCAGGCAAAGGCGGCAGTGGGATTACTTGATCCAGAACGTCAACATCCCGCACCGCCGGATAGCTTGCCCCCGACTCCATTGAGGCGATGTCCTCCATCACGGACTCAAGCTGGGTGGCGAAGTAGAGAAAATCCGCCTCAATCGCTTGGGGGTCGGGTCGCAGGACACAAAAGGCCGTAGAGACAATTTCACCATCCAAAGACGCCGGTATCTGTGCAATCCGCCGTAGCGTGGGGCGGACCGTCGCGAAAATTGTATCCCCGGCCTCGACGATTTTGCGCGCTCGGCTCGGGGCGTTATCCGCCGAGTATGTTGCCTCTGAGACGATCCTGAGTTCATCCCGCGAAATGGCCGAAACATCGATGTAACGGATTGATGGACGGGGATCAGCACGAGGGTTCCAAATTGCCCCTCGGATTGTCAACTCCCTCAAAGGAAGCCATGTCCATGCTTCATTCATTGACGTCACGCCATTCCCTTGAGCCGCACGGCCGGCAGCCTCTTTAGCCGCTGATTCACCGGATCCACTTCTATGCCGACGGATTCCAGCGCCGTCACGCCCAGCAGCGGCTCTGCGTCAGCGTCGCCGAAGATGACCGTCCCGCCGACGAATTCGCCCATGAACTCGATCTTGGCAACGGCGACGTCCACTGTGATCTCGCTGCTATCGGCCAGCTCATACACGCGCTTCCCCTCGGGCTCCAAGCCGATAGCCTCTAGATGCGGTCTGGGCACAAGGGAATCTGTGGCTCCTGTATCGACCAAGAATAGTCCCTCCCAGTACCTGTCCGAGTCAGCGGGGTTCGTGATCCTGACAGTTACGTGTGTCGCTCCCATCTTCTTGCCTCCTTATGTCATTGAGTGTGCGCTTACTGCAATCGGGCCAACATTTGAACCATTGACGCTTCAATCTCGCGGGCCTCTTCATCGAGGCGCTGCATTTCGGCAATGATTTCCTTGATCGGGCGCTGAGACACTGCATCCGTCTGCCCCACCCATCGGCTCGGACTCAAGTTGTAGTCCGTTTTCTCCACCTGCTCCCGCGTAATCACAGCAACCTCCCCCTCCACCGGCTCCCCCTTCCCAAACGCCGCCGCGATCAGCCGAATGTCCTCCTCCGGGATGAAATTCTTGGGCCGTCCCTTGCCCACGCGCCGACTGGCGTTGAGCAACACGATCTTGTCCTGCCGCGCCTCCGGCTTGCGATTCGACAGCACCACGATCACGCCGGCGGCGCTGGTGTTGTAGAAAAGGTTGTCTGGCAATAGAATCACGCCGTCGATCAAGTCTCGCTCCACGAACCATTTGCGGATGTTGCGCTCCCGGTCCTCGTGCTTGGCACCCGATCCGCGTGTCACCGCGCCAGTGTCGAGCACCACCGCCGCTCGCCCGCGCTCGTTCAGGCAGGCGAGCGTGTGCTGGAGCCAAGCCCAATCGCCCTTGCCGGTGGTTGCGCCGCCCTGGGTGCGGAAGCGGTCGAATGGGTCATTGGCAAAGAGTTCCGGGCTAAACGGCTGATTCCACATGGGATTGGCGACCACGATGTCGTGCGTGGCGATCTGGCCGGTCGCGGTCTTGAATTTGGGATTAATCATGGTGTCGCCGCGCTCGATTTCCATCTCCATGTCGTGAATGATCCCATTCATGCGGGCGACGGCATAGCTCTCGGCTTGTAGTTCCTGGCCGTAGAGCTTGAGCGGCACGCGGCTGGTGGGGTCGAGTTCACGGGCGACGAGTTGGAGCTTGACGAGCAGGCCAGCCGAGCCGCAGGCGTAGTCGTGGCAATCCTCGCCGGGCCTTGGGCGCATGATGTGCGCCATGAGGAAACCGACTTCGGTGGGGGTGAAGAACTCGCCCGCACTCTGGCCGGAACCTTCGGCGAACTTGCGCAGCAGATACTCGTAGGCGCGGCCGAGGAAATCGGGTTGCACGTCGGCGAGGCCGAGCCGGTAACGCGGGTCGGAAAAGATCTCGATAACTGCGGCGAGCTTGGATGGGTTGATGTCGCGCTCGCCGTTGCGCTCGGAAGCGAAATCGACAAAATCGATGACGCCCGAAAGCGAGGGATTTTGCCGCGCGACTGCCCGCACTGCCTTTGTTAGATGCTCGCCGATGTCTCTCGGCTGCGTGCTGCGCCCTTGGCCTTGGTCGTCGCGCGGCCACTCGTAGTCTTCGCGACCGCTGATGATGCCCCAGCGTGCTTCCGAGGGCAGGTAAAAGCGCAGCAGCGCGTGATCGCTCTCGGCGATTTCCAGCGCGATGTCTCGGTTGCCGTATTCCTCGACTAGTCGCTCAATCTCGTCGTCGAACACATCGGACAGCCGCTTGAGGAAGAGGAGCGGCAGCAAGTAGTCCTTGAACTTTGCTGCGTCTTTCTCGCCGCGGATGGAGCAGGCTGCGTCCCATAGCATTTGTTCCATGGGCTTGGTCGAAGGCACGACCGCACGGCCTCTGCCTTTCCGCCGCTGCGTCACGCCCACGGCCGCTTCGGTTGGCTCGGCCGCGTCAACGCCCGCTTCGATAGCGAGTGCAGCGATGGCTTCCTGCGCGGCCTTCTGGGGCTTGATGGTGCCGCCCTCCCAGCGGTTGATGCTGGCGAAGGACACGCCGAGCCGCTCGGCGAGCTGCTCTTGGGTGAGGTCGAGGTGGGAGCGGATGGCGCGTAATACGGTCGGGATATCGTGCAATTCTGTTATATTTGTCATAAAATGCAATATAACAGAACCAATGATCACCGTCAAGGGCAGCTCATGGGCCTAGCGTCATCTAGCTAACTTTTTGTAGTATATTCGGACGTATCTTCTGAATATACTACAATTTAGGATGTGGATTCAGCGGCCCTAGTGCGGTGTTGACGAGCGCGAGCTTCTCTTCGTAGCGCCGTTTTATATCTCCAACTGCTGGCGCAACAATTCTTGCACTAGCTGCGGGTTGGCCTTCCCTCGCGTCGCTCGCATTACTTGACCCATCAGAAATTGCACGGTGTTGTGGTTGCCGCCCTTGATTTTTTCGACGGCGTCGGGATGCGCGGCGATCACTTCGGCCACCGCTTGGTCGAGTTCGCCGCTGTCGGAGATTTGCCCGAGGCCGCGCGCGGCGACGATCTCGGCGGGCGAGCCGCCCTGTTCCCACAGTTGGCCAAAGACTTCGCGGGCCGCGTTTTGGTTGATCGTGCCCTTTTTGACTAAGGAGAGCAACTCGACGAGCGCGGCTGGCTGGACCTTGATGTCTTCAATCGACCGGCCCTCGGCATTGAGGCGGCGGAAAACTTCTCCGGTGATCCAGTTGCCTACCTGTTTGGGGTCGGCGTCTTGTATCTGTGCGGCCTCTTCGAAATACGCGGCCACGGCATGGTCCTCGACCAAAGCGGCGACCTCTTGGGGATTGAGGCCATAGGAATCGGCGAAGCGTGCGGCTTTAGCAGCGGGCAGCTCGGGTAAGCTAGCTCGGACGTTGGCGATCCACTCGTCGTCTAACTCCGCGACGAGCAGGTCTGGCTCCGGGAAGTAGCGGTAGTCGTCCGAGGTCTCTTTGCTGCGCTGCGAGCGGGTGATGTTGGCGCGTTCGTCCCAGCCCATGGTCTCTTGGCGGACGTGGCCGCCGGTTTCGATGATCTGTTGCTGGCGCTCGGCTTCATAGGCGATGGCGCTGCGCACGGCGCGGAAGGAATTGAGGTTTTTGACCTCGACCTTGGTGCCCAACTCGCGGCTGCCTTCGGGCCGGATCGAGATGTTGGCCTCGCAGCGCATGGCCCCTTTTTCCATGTCGCCAGAGGACGCGCCTAGGTAGCGGACGATCTGGCGGATCTGGGTCAGGTACGCATAGCTCTCGTCGGCCGAGCGGAGCGAGGAGTCGGTGACGATTTCCATCAGCGGCACGCCGGCGCGGTTGTAGTCTACTAGGCTGGAGCTACCGGCGTGCTGGAGCTTGCCGGTGTCTTCTTCAAGGTGGACGCGGACGACGCCGATTTGCTTGGAGCCGCTCTCGCCGTCGATCTCGATCCAGCCGCTCTCACACAGGGGCTGCTCGTATTGCGAGATCTGGTAGCCCTTGGGCAGGTCGGGATAGACGTAGTTTTTGCGCGCAAAAACGCTGCGGGGCTTGATTTGGCAATGGAGAGCCATGCCGGTCATAACCGTCAACTCGACGGCGCGACCGTTGATCACAGGCAAGGCACCGGGCTGGCCGGTACACACTGGGCAGATGTGAGCGTTGGCCTCCACCTGAAAGTGATCGGCCGCACAGGCACAAAACATCTTGGAGGCGGTTTGCAACTCGACGTGGACTTCCATGCCGATGACGGTTTCGTAGGGCAAGGGATGCTCCTTTGGGCGGGCTTTAGGAGAAGAGGACGTGCTGGCGGATGAAAGCCTCGCAGGCTTGGTAGAAGGCCCGCACGGTCTCGGGTTTGCGCCAGCCGTGGCCTTCGCCTTCGTACAGATGATAGACGTGTGGTATGTTGCGGCGGTGCAACGAGGCGACGATCTCCTCGGCTTGGGCCGGAGGCACGACTTGGTCGTCGGTTCCCTGAAAGATGGCGATCGGGTCGCGTAGCTGGTCAGCGGCATAGACCGGCGAGCGATTGCGATAGACCGCAGCCGCTGCGGGCAGCGGGCCGATCATGGAATCGAGGTAGCGGGATTCAAATTTGTGGGTGTCTGCGGCGAGGGTGAAAAGGTTGGCCACGCCGTAGAGGCAGATGCCGGCGCGGAAGAAGCCGGGCCGCGTGGTAAGCGCCCGCAAAACCGTGTAGCCCCCGGCGCTGCCACCCATGATGACGAGGCGGTCTGGGTCGGCGAGGCCGCTGGAGACGAGGTGCTGGGCACCGCTGATGGCGTCTGTCATATCGAGAAGGCCCCACTGGGCGCGCAGGGCGGTCATGTAGGCGCGCCCGTGGCCCGTGCTGCCCCGATAATCCACGTCGAGAACGGCCCAGCCGCGCGTGGCAAAGTATTGATGGCTACCTTCAAAGCCAGTCTCTATCTGACCGGTGGGGCCGCCGTGGATCATGACAATCAGCGGCGGCCGGCCGCGGCCGGTAAAGCGGCGGTTGGCCGGGGGATAGTACAGCCCGTGGACTTGCGTGGCGTCTTCGCTGGCCCAGGAAACCGGCTCGGGTGTGGAGAGATCGGCGGGGGCAAGCGACTCACTGGCGGAGCGGGCGCGAACAGCTACTTGGCTGGCCGTACCGGCGACGATGCGGGCGGGGATTGCGCTGGCCGCGGCAATGCAGGCCAAGCCCTTGCCGCGCGGGGCCGCCGCGAGCTGTTCGATATGGGTGTAGGCGGCCAGCGCTTCGACTTTGGCGACTGCTCCACTGGCGAAGTCGAGCGCGTACGCTAAGCGCTGGGAGTTTTCGCTGCGCACGAAATACAACGTGCGGCTATCGGCGGCCCACGAGAACGCCCGCATGCCCTGCGCCCAGGCGGGAGTGGCGACATCGTTGGCGTCCTCGCACAGGCAACGCGTGTCCCCGTTGGCGAGATCGCGGCACCAGAGGTTGCTGTAGCCGCGCTCGTCCGAGGCATAGACCAGATAGCGGCCGTCGGGCGAGAAACAAGGCTGGGCAATGGCAGTGTCCGCGTCGCCGGCGAGCACCTCAGTTGTGCGCAGGCTGGGCAGTCCGTGGCGGCTGCGCGCAAGCTGGCCCAGCACTAGGCGGGTGCCGTCCCAAGGCATCTGCGGATGATCCCACTCGATCCAAGCCAAGCGGTCGCCCTTGGGGTGCCAGGCTGGCTGCATGTAGAAGTCGGCCCCTTCCGCGAGAATTTGCGGCCAAGATCTCCCGGCGACATCGACGATGGCCAAGGTGTCGCGGTCCTCGTACGTGTGGACGTATACGAGATGACGTCCCGTTGGTGCAGGCGTAGGAGATGCGGCGTGACCAAACTGGGGCGTGATCGGCTGGGCTGGGCCACCGGCTAGCGGCTGGCGATAGAGGCGGCCGCAGTGCTCGGCGAAGTACGCGTGGCCGCGGGCGACGGCAAAGTCGCCGCCGCCGTAGCCGACTTGGGCGCGCACCGAGAGCGCGGCGTTGAGGTCGCGCGGAGCAGTCCCCGGTTCTTGGCAGACGAGCACGCCCTTCGGTCCCCGTCCCTCCAGCCAGACGAGGGTGCGGCCGTCGGTATCCCAAGCCACATCGCGAAGGCGCGTGGAACTCGCCAACTCGTCGGGCGAGAGCGGGCTGGGCCACAAGCCGAAGGGGCGGACTTCCATCCTAGCTTTGCTCCATCAACTCGATCTTGACGTTGTCTGGGCCGTTGATGAAGACGATGCGGTTGCCGTCGTCGAGCGTCACCGGCCCCATCCAGATCTCGACGCCGAGCTCGGCGATGTCGGCGAGGGTTTGGTCGAAGTCGTCGGAGGTGAGAGCGATGTGGTCGTAGCCTTGGTAGCGCCCCAATTCCATGGGGGCAAACTCGCGGTCCGTGACGGTGATTTGCACGGCACCGATGTGGACTGGAACCCAAGTCGCGCCGCCGCGCTCAAAGGGCGGATCGTTGGTCGCGCCGAAGAGCTTTTTGTACCAGTCAACTGCGGCGTGGACGTCGACGGCCTCGTGGTGGACGTGGTTGAGAGTGTAGTTGGGCATGAGAAATCCTTTCTTTATGAGCGCCCGAAAGTTCGCAAAAAGGGCGCTACTGTCAAGGGAGGTGGGCTTGCGTTACAGTGCGTCGGCAAGGCCCTTGAGGTAGTGCAAACTGCCGGCGGCAATGGTGCGCGGATCTGGGTTAAAATCGAATACTTCTACAGAGACGTAGCGCTGGTAATCCAGCTCCTTGAGCGTCCGCATGACGCTGGCGAAGTCGGTGTTGCCAAAGCCGGGGCCGCGTTTGTTGGCGTCGTTGACGTGGACGTGGTAGAGGTGCTGGCCGGAGTCGCGCAAAAGCTGGGCGACGGGAATTTCCTCGGTCGAGCCGGAGCACACATCGACCATGGTCTGGAAGTGGGGGTGGTCGATCTCGGCGATCATTTTGCGCGCTTCTGCACCGGTGGTGATGATGTTCGTCTGCTCTTTGCTCAGGGACTCTATGCAGAGATAGACGCCGTGCTGCTGGGCCAACTCCAAGCTGTCTTCAAAGGCCCCGCGCATCCGGTTCCAGCATTCTTGGTAATCCCACCCTTCCTGCACGTTGCGCTGCATGGGCGAGCCGATGATCATCACTTGGCCGCCGAGGTCGCCGCAGAATTGGACTAGCTCTTTGAAGTACGCACAGGTGCGTTGGTAGATAGCTGGGTCGGGATGGGTGATGTACAGCCCGTCGGGGCTGGCCAAGAGCCAGTGCAGGCCGGCGATTTCCACGCCGGCGCGTTCGGCGGCAGCGCGGATTTGGGCGCGGCGCGACGCGGGGATGTCTTCGACGCTGTCGGCGAGGGTGAAGGGGGCGATTTCGACGGCTTCGTATCCGAGGTCGGCGGCGTAGTCGAAGACCTCTTCAATGGGCCAGTCGGTGAAGTACTCGTTACAGGTGGTGAGTTTCATGTGGGGTGCTCCTTGTGGGGTTGGGCTTAGAATTTAGGGGGTTGATTTTCGCTTTCTGTTAGCATTGCTGCTATGTCTTTCGGTAATGTAACCCCGGTTCTCTGCTCAAAGTCGGCGACGGGATTCCGTGAGTCTGAACCGAGTTGTTCCGACGATTCCTGCGACCAGATCCATACATGCGTGTCGAGTAGGATCCTCACGAATCCATCTCCCACTCATCCCCGAAATCAGTATGAACGATGTCGCCGTGGATGGTCATCCTGCCGCGCAGTTTACCTAGCTCTCTGTTCGAGCGGCTTTCTTCACGGTATGGGTTGATCGTGGCTATGGGCCGTTTGTTCAAGGTCACGAGGAGCGGTTCCCCCGTCCGTTGTACCTTCTTCAATTCGTCTATGCACTTCGCCTTGAATTCGGAAATACCTATTTCTTTCATCGCGATCGTCCAAGTCTCAGATAAAATAACGGTACAGACTCCGATAGAATACGGCCAGCGACGATTTGAGCCGGATTGTGTTTCATTCGCATACGACGCCGTCGTTATCCCGATCGTCCATACACGGATAAGCTGGGTGCCCTCTATGGACAGGAGCTATGCCGTGGCTCCGCGCCTCCGCGCAAGTGATGCGCCCATTGCCATTGTCGTCATACTCGTTGAGAGCCTCCGCTGAGCAGCTATCTACTCCGGTAAAGGTATCTGCATTATCGTCGTCGCATACGATGCCGTTGCGGTCGTCGTCTATATACGGATAAACTGGGTGGCTACTGCAAACAGGGGCTATACCGTGGTTTCGCGCCTCTGCACAAGAGATGCGCCCATCGCCGTCATCATCATATTCGAGCGGATAGGAATACTCATCGTCACATACGATGCCATCGTCGTCGTCCTCCTCGTCTATAAATGGATAAACTGGGTGGCTGCTGCAAACAGGAGCTATGCTATGGTGCTCCGCCTCTGCACAAGAGATGCGCCCATCGCCGTCAACGTCATACTCGTTGAGCGCATCTGAATCTTTGGCACTCGGAGTTGCCGATGCACAATCAATAAATTCTATTTCGACAGAGGAACAGGCCGAAAGTATGCGCTCCAGTGCTTCCGCCTCCGGCCGGTCAATAGTGAGGCCATACTTTTGCCGCACTTCGACGATGCGCTGTGCAAACCAGCACTTATTCATGGGCGGCATCCATTCGGCCCCGTCGTAGTGCTTCTTATCGGAACCGTTTAATGCAGGGCTGGCAAGCGTCAGATTGAGCGGATCGGAAGCAAAGGTTTGACGTATCTGCATGATATTGGGAATAGGCTCGCATAGCCCACTGTCATGCGCCTCGGAAAGCGCGACTATGTGCTCAATTTCCGTCTCCTGCTTACTAGAAAAACACTCTCCAGTGTAAGGACTGTATATGCCGCCGAGTTCTTCGATAATGTCATCCTCGACAGACTGAGAGTAGCGATAGTCGCTGCGATCATAAGGGGAACATCTACTTTCGCCCCGAATCTCGATCCCTCGCCAATGGCTTTCTGCATTCCCAATCACATGGTCTTCGCCATCGTGCTCTTGTGCAGTGGTGAGTTTCCCCCGTCGATAGCTGTCTGTATTACCAGTATGATCTCTATCTCCGTCAATGGGATTGTCGTCATTGCTGCAGGCGATGAGTAGGGCACTGGCGAGCAGAATAGTGTATTTACGGGGTCTCATGTATGGTCACTTGGGGGACGGTGTCATTACTGCAAACCGCCCAAGCCGCCTCGGCGACTGCTGCTCGGGACTGTAACCTAAAGGAAACAGAATAGGTAATAAAGGATACACTGGCCACTGATTCCGCCACTGACCCGCCTCATGGCACAGGCGTTGCAAGCGTCCAGACAAAGGAGGCAAGACTATGTGGCGACTGTGGTTGTTGGTGTTGGTCGGCCCGGTGTGGGCCGAGGGGGATTTTGGGGAGGAGGACGCGGGCTATCTGGAGCGGCGATGGGACGATCTGGGAGGGCTAGATGCGGCAGCCGTGCGGTGGCGAGTGCGCGGGGCTGAAGTGGCTCGGGAGCGGTGGCAGTTGTATCAGCGGGTGGAGGTCGCGCCGGTCAGTGGGCAGGCGTTTTTTGGCTTGGCCGAGCGCGACCCAGGTGAGTCCGGGTGGAGCGATTTTAGGACGTTTTACTACGCAGTGCAGAGGCGGCGGTCCGAATGGGTCGTCGGCGATTTGCGGCCCGGCACGGGTGCGGGTTTGGTGTTTGGGCGCAGCCGGCGCGGGAGCATTGCGCCGAGGATGCCGGCGGGAGACAGCAAGCGCTTGGGGTATCGCTCTAGCGGGGAGAACCATGCCCTGCGCGGCGCGGCGTGGCGCTACGAGGGGCGGGCGTGGAACGGGATGGTGCTCGGGGGCTGGACGCATCGGGATGGACGCTTGGACGAACAAGGACAGGTGCGGTCTTTGCCCGAGAGCGGCTATCACGTGACTGCGACCGAGGTGGCTGGCCGCGACCTGCTGGGTATCCGGGCTGGCGGCGGTCGGCTGCACTGGCAGGGCGAGCATTGGCAGTGGGGTACGACCCTGCTGGCCTTGGATTTTTCTCACCAGATCGACTTACGCCGGAATGGGCGGACGCCTTGGGACTTTGTCGGCGACAAGCAGCGCATGGGGGCTGTGGATGTGCGCGTGGATTGGGATAGGGGTCGCGCGGCGTTGGCGTTGGCCAGCGATGGGACGGGGCATTGGGGGATGGTCGGGGAACTGCGAGGGCGGTATGGAGGTCTGCGGCTGAGGATGCTGGGCCGCTACTACGCGCCGGGATTTCACAGCTTTTTTGGCGCGGCTCCGGGGACTTCGGCTATGCAAAACGAACAGGGTGGCGTCGCCGAGGTCGGCGGGAGGGGCTGGCGCGCGTATGCGGATGTGTACCGGCGGCCGGCGCGTTCCTACTTCATACCCGTGCCAGCTACGTATGCTACTTGGGGCGGCGAGTTGCGGCGGAAGTTGGGCCGCCGCTGGGCTATGCGTGGGCAGTGGCAGAGACGCCTGCGGCCGCGCTGGGCAGATGAGCGGTTGGTGCAAGAGCGCAGCCACAAATGGCGTTTGGATTTGGACCGAGGGGCTTGGCGCTGGCGCGGCGAGTTGGCGCGCTGGCATCGCGCGGCTCGCGCCGAGTGGGGTTTGTTGGGCAGCGTGCGATTTAAGGCGCGCTGGCTGACCTTGCACGTGAGCCGCTTCCACACGGACTCGTATTGGACGCGGATTTACGAATACGAGATGGATTTGCCGGGGGCCGTGAGCATCCGTCCGCTCTATGGCACGGGTTGGCGTGGCTACGCGCTCGTGGCGGTCGCCTATGGGGGTTGGCGGCTGAGCAGCCGCTATCGCATCCAGCGCGACCAGCGGCTGAGGCACTACGGTGGTATGCAACTCGACTGGACCAGAGGTCATATTGACAAGCGTTAGACGCCCAGATAATTTGAAACATGTCTCCCACGACAAAAGCTCCGTCCCAATCCATTTTCTGTAGCCATCAACGGCTCTTCATCTGCATCGTCCTGCTTGGGGCATCAAATATGCTAGGTCCAAATTGAAATGGACCTCTGGCTTCCCCCTAAGTTTGATGCTTAAACCCGCTACCAAAAACGCGCTCGTCGTCGCTTGGGTCGCGGCTGCAGAGGTCGGCGCGGCTCCCCTACAAGACGTCGTTTCCCAAACCGGGCACATCCACGCCCTGACCATCTTCGCGCACTTTGCCGATGAGAGCGGCTTGGGCCGTGAGCTCCCGTCTTTTGCGGCAGAGATTTTCACCGAGCAGCCGGGCAGCCTGACCCATTTCTTTCGAGAGATGTCGCGCGGGCAGTTCGAACTCACCGGCGAGGTGCTGCCCCGCTGGTACGCGTCCCGCAGTAATGCCGACTCGTACGCAGGCATGGAGGCCGGTTATGGCCGCTTCGCCCGCGAGATCATCCAAGCCGTTGATGCCGATGTGGATTTTGCCCGCTACGACAACGACGGTCCCGACGGAGTACCCAACTCCGGCGACGACGATGGATACGTGGATTACATTTTTATTGTCTCGGCCTCGGCCCCATCGGGTTTTATCGTCGGAGATGCCACAGGCGTTGCCCGGCTTGGGTTAGGCAATGACTTCGTGAGCCAAGACCGCGCCCTGCGCGGCGGCTTCATCCGGGTCCAGTCGAAAAGCGGCTCCGTACAGCGCGGGAAGAATTTCGCCGATGCCGTGGGCATCATGGCCCACGAGTTTGGGCACTTTCTGGGGCTACCCGACTTGTACGATCGCGACCCTGGGACCGAGCCGGACGACGACTCGGGCGGTATTGGCTATTGGGGCTTGATGGGTCACGGCAATCGAGGCTGGAACGAGGTAGATGGCCCCAATCCCTTTTGCGCTTGGAGCTTGGGACAGCTCGGCTGGCTAGGAGTAAACAACCAACAGCTCAACGTGCTGAGCGAAGACCAAGACGACGTAGTCTTTGCCGATGTCAGCGCTGGCGGCGACGTGTATTTGCTGCCCGCATCCGCGCCCGCCGAACACTTTTTCCTCGTGGCGTTCCGCAGCCGCCAGCACAGCTACTACGAGCGCAATCTGCCCGGCGAAGGCTTGCTGATCTGGCGCATAAATCCCAATCGCAACGGCAACAATGTGGAAAACAACAAACAGGTGGACTTAGTGTGCGCCGATGGGCTTTTTAGCGATGCGGGCTTTCCTTTGGGCCGCAAGCCATCCCCGTTTACCGGCCGCGACAACCTCGACTTTTGGGCGCACGACGACCGCTATCGCGAGGATTTTGGCGGCAACCTTGGCGACGCTACCGACGTGTTTGACGGCGAGCAATTTACGGACTTTTGGGCTGCGTCCAATCCGGCGTCTACGACTGGGGTTAGCGTGACCCACATCCGCCGCGAGGGCGACCGGGTGGTAGCCGACCTCAAGCTGCAAGATCGCCGCCGCGCCGGCCCCATTACCGACATGGAAATCTGGAGAGACCGCATTGAACTCGTCGGCGACGTGACCGTCTTGCCCGGAGGACATCTCGATGTTCGCACTAGTGCGGAGGTGCTAGTGGGGTCAGACGCGCTGGCTGCGGGTGCGGATACGGCGCGCGTGGAGCTGATAGTGTACGGCGAGCTCAGCGTCGGCGTTGGGGGGCAGGGGCAGACCGTTTTCCGCTCGGCGGCAGCCGATCCACAGCCCGGAGATTGGCAGGGGATCGTGCTGCAGCCAACGGCTTCGGCCTATTTGCGCAGCGTCCTCATCGACCATGCCCACCATGGCCTATTGGCTAAGGAAATCGACCACGCCATTACCTTAGAAGATGTGACAATCCGCCACGCTAGCGCGGACGGCATTCGCTTAGAAAAGGTCGAAGAGGAGATTCTTTTAGATCGCGTGCACGTCGAGGAAGCGGGGGGAGTGGGCATTTGGATCGCCGGTCCGGGCTTGACGCGGATAAACCAAGCCGAGCTGCACGACAATGGCCGCGCTGGTCTCTGGCGCGAGGGCGGGTATTTGTCGTTGCTCGACAGTCGTTTCAACACCAACGGCTCGGCTGTGCCCGAGGAGGCCAACTTGGTCTTGGGGCGGAGTGCCAGCGGCAAGGTGGCGGGCAATGCGTTTGCCGGTGTAATCGGGATTTACTGCGTGGAGACGCGAGAGGTCGAAATCGAGAACAACGAGCTGTACAATCACGAGGTCGGCCTTTGGACTAGAAGTGCGCGCCCGCGCATTGTGCGCAATCAATTCTTCCGCAATGCGTTGGCCCTGCGGGTGGAGGGAAGCGTGGTGCCGGCGCGGCTGGTCTTGAACGGCGTCCAAGACGGCGAGCAGTTAATCGACAATCAAACCGATCAACCGCTGCAGGCGATCAACAATTGGTGGGGGAACGAGGACGAGAGCTGGATTGAAGCCCGGATCAGCGGCGATGTCAACTGGCGGCCCTTCCTCAACTTCGACCCGCGCATACCGCTGAACTTTGCTTTAGGACAGAATTATCCCAACCCGTTCAACGCGGGTACGCAAATCGACTATCAAATCGGGATCAACGACCCCATTGTCGCCGGCCAGACCATGGTCGAATTGGAAGTCCGTACCTTGACCGGTGGCTTGGTGCGGCACTTAGTTGAGGGGTTGGCAGCCCCAGGGTTGTACAGCACGTCTTGGGATGGCCGCGACGAGCAGGGGGAGCGCGTGGCCAGTGGCATGTATTACTATGTGTTGCGCGTCGGGCCGATCGCCTACGCTAAAAAAATGGTCTTTATCAAATGAAAATCGAGGCGGATCATCTAGTTCTCGGCAGCGGTATTGCCGGTTTGTTCTTTGCTCTCAAGGCCGCTCAGCACGGGTCCGTGGCCGTGGTGACCAAGCGCGAGCGGCGCGAGTCTAACACCCAATACGCGCAAGGCGGCATTGCTGCGGTCATGGATGCGGCCGATTTGGTTGCGAGCCACGCGCAGGACACGCTTGCGGCGGGCGCTGGCCTGTGCGATTGCACGGTTGTCGAAGGGGTGGTGGCTGAAGGGCCGGAGGTGGTGGATGAGCTGCTGGCGATTGGTGCGCAGTTCAACGAAGCGCGGCCTGGGGTGCTGGCGTTGGGGCGCGAAGGAGGGCACGCCCACGCGCGGGTCGTGCACGCGGACGATATGACTGGCCGTGAGGTGACGCGCGCCTTGGTCGCAGCCGTGCAAGCGCTGCCACAGGTGACTTTGTACGATCACCATTTGGCTATAGACTTAATTGTGGACGATCAGCGGCGCTGCCACGGGGCTTGGGTATTGGACTCGCAGCAAGCCGACCCCATCGCCGCGGTGGCTCCGGTTACGCTGCTGGCTACGGGCGGCTGCGGGCAGGTCTTTTTGCATACGACCAATCCGCGCGTGGCTTCCGGCGATGGGATTGCCATGGCTTGGCGGGCTGGAACTAGGGTGAGCAACATGGAGTTTATGCAGTTTCACCCGACGATGCTCTACGATCCGGGGCGGCCCTCGTTCTTGATTACCGAGGCTTTGCGCGGCTTTGGTGCCGTGCTGATTGACGAGCGCGGCGCGGCGTTTACCGACCCATTGCAGACGCGCGATGTGGTGTCGCGGGCGATTGTCGCGCAGATGCAGCAAAGCGGTGCCGAGTGCGTCTATTTGGATGTCACCGGCCAAGACGACGACCAGACTCGACGCCGCTTTCCGAACATTTATCAGCATTGTCTGGGGATGGGCGTGGACATGACCAAGACGCCGATTCCGGTGGTGCCCGCGGCCCATTATAGCTGCGGTGGGGTGTGGACCGATGTGTACGGTCAGACGGATATTGCGGGTCTATACGCGGCCGGCGAGGTGGCGATGAGTGGGTTCCAGGGGGCCAATCGGCTAGCGAGCAATTCGCTGTTGGAAGGGTTGGTTTTTGCGCGTCGCGCTGTCGAGCATGCCAGTACCGTCGCGCCCGTGGCTGTGGGGCGGTTCGAGATGGAACATAGGGGCGATGCCGTTGCGCCTGATGCACTGGAGGAGCGGCGGGAATTATTGCGGCGCTTGATGTGGGACGAGGTGGGCATCGTACGCAGCGACTGCGGCTTACAGCGGGCTTGTGAAGAGACGGAGCGGATGGTGCGAGAAATTGAAGCTTTGTACAGCGAGCACCGGCTCGACGCCGAGCTAGTCCAGCTACGCAGCTTGGCGACCGTGGCTCAGCTCATTGCCCGCTCGGCGCGGCAGCGCTTGGAAAGCCGCGGCGTCCACTACAACTGCGACCACCCAACGCGCGACGATGTTTGCTGGCAGAGGCCGACGCTGCTGGTGAAGGATCGGGTAGCGGCGTCAAAAGTACACTAGCGCCGCCGCTTTATCTAATAGACCCCGTACGTAAATCAGTGTTAGGGACAACGAGAGATCGTCCATTCGTTCCATGCGCTAATTGTTCGCCATGCGGTGCTGCGCCACGCGGTGCCAGCACCAGCCGAGCAAGAGCAGTCCCAAGCCGCTAAGCCAGATCGTGCGCTCGACGAAAAACGCCAATCCCAGACAGGCGACGAGGCCCACTATGGCTATCCACCGGGGATAGAGCCGTTGATCGGCTGGCAAGCGCAGGGCGCAGAAGTTGGTGATGGCGTAATAGACCAGAATAGTGAAGGCGCTAAAGGACCAGGTGGTCTTGATGTTGCCTACGAGGACTAGCCCGGTGATCGCCAGCCCAACGACCACCACGGCAATAGAGGGCGTAGTCTGATCCCGATTGAGGCGGGCAAGCGCCCGGGGCATATCCCCACGGCGGCCCATGGCCAGCAGGACTCGCGACAGACCGAGGATTAGGTTGAGCAGCACTCCGGCCATAGCGGTGATAGCCCCCAAAGCTAGGAGCCAAGAAATGCCGGGCGCGTCAAAAGTGTGGGCGATGACCTTTAGGGGAGCGGCCTTGTCCATGGTGGCCGCGTAGAACGCCTCCGACCCTACGGCGGCTATGGCGACGGCACCGACGCCGATGTAGAGCATCATAGAAATCAGCAGCACGGCGATGATGGCGCGGGGGATTGTCTTGCGGGGTTGACGCACTTCTTCGCCAAGTGTGGCGATGCGACCGTAGCCCGTATAGGCGACGAACATCAGGGCGCTGGCTTGTAATAGGGCAGACCAGCCTTGTTCTCCCAAGAATGGGGTCAAGTGCAGGTTATGCAGGGCGCTGGGAGTGCCGGCGAAGATGAAGGCGAGCAGCGAGCAAAGCGTCGCGGCGACGATGGCGATGTTGACCTTGTTGGTGCGGTTGATGCCTAGGAGGGAGATGAGGGTGAGTACTAGCACGGCTGCCAAGGCGACCGGGGTGATAGATGCGGCCTGATCTAGTGCGTTGAGCAGGTAGCCGGCCAGTCCCATCGCTGCGGTGGCTGCGGTCGCGCTCTTGGCGCAGATGAACATCCACCCGGCGGTAAAGCCGATGGCTGGTGAAGCGTACTCATAGCCGTATTGGTACGTGCCGCCGCTGAGCGGATGACTGGCAGCTAGCTGGGCGCTGGACAGGCCGTTGCAGAGGGCGACCAGCGCCCCGATGGCGATGGCGACGAGGACCGCCGGGCCAGCGATGCCAGCGCCAATGCCAATGCTGACAAAGACGCCGGTGCCGACAATCGAACCCAAGCCGAGGGCAATGGTGCCGATTAGCCCAAGCTCGGGACGCAGGCGTTGGGATGGGGTGGGTGTGGAGGCCATGTGAGCAAATATAATCTGGCGGCGCGCTCGCGTCCTATACGTTTACTAGGAAGGGAAAAGAGCCGATGTGCCTTGACTATATACTTAAAGCCTCTTTACGTACTATTTACCACTCATTAACTAACTACGGGAGGAAATCATGCTCCGAATATTGTTATTTGTCCTAATTGCGATAGGGCTGCTCGGTGAAGCAGAGAAAGCCGCTGCCGCCGCAAGGGATGTGGTAGATCGAGAGACGTTGAAGAATTTCGTGCTGGAAGCGAAGAGCCTGCTGGATTCTGCACAAGACGAAGCGGAGCGGACGGCCATTTTGGAGTCCTTCAGGACCGACGAAAAATGGAAGCATGGGCCGATTTATATCTTCATCACCGGTTTTGACGGCACGGGCTTCTTCCACGCGACCCAACCCGAGCGCGAAGGGGTCAATGGTATCGACACAGAAGACAGCAATGGCGTCAAGGTCACACAGCAGAATATCGCGGCGGCACAAGCCGGGGGCGGCTTTACGGAATACCTCTGGGATAATCCAGCGATAGAAGGCGAGGATGAATCCCCCAAGATAAGCTACGTGGCCCCCATCGAGATCGAGGGTACATCCTATTACATTGGCGCTGGATTGTATCTCACTGAAGATCAGACGAATGTCGCGCCCATTTCGTGGGGTAGCTTGAAAGGACAGGTATAAACCACAAGGCAGAGGGCGAGCCTATACCTAAAGCCCTTTTTATGTACTAGTACCACTCATTAACCGACTGTGGGAGGAAATCATGATCCGAGTATTGTCATTTGTCCTAGTTGCGATAGGGCTGCTCGGTGGAGCAGAGAAAGCCGCTGCTGCCGCAAGGAATGTGGTGGATCGAGAAACGTTGAAGAATTTCGTGCTGGAAGCGAAGAGCCTGCTGGAGTCTGCGCAAGACGAAGCGGCACGGACGGCCATTTTGGAGTCCTTCAGGACCGACGAAGAATGGCGACATGGGCCAATTTATATTTTCATCGTCGATCTTGACGGCACGAACTTCTTCCATGCGACCACCCCTTCGCGCGAAGGGGTCAATAATATCAACCAAGAAGACAGCAATGGCGTTAAGATCGTCCAGCAGGCTATTGTGGTGGTACAAGCTGGGGGCGGCTTTGTGGAATATCTTTGGGATAATCCCGCAATCGAAGGCGAAGACGAATCCCCCAAGGTAAGCTACGTGGCCCCCATCGAGATTGATGGTACATCCTATTACATTGGCGCTGGGTTGTATCCTACTGCAGAGCAGACGAATGTAATGCCCATTTCGTGGGGTAGCCTGAAAGGACAGGTGTAAACCTTGAGCATCGTCGTCCTCGACTTCGGCGGGCAGTACGCCCACCTGATTGCCAACCGCATTCGCCGCCTTCGCGTCCATGCTGAGATCCGCTCGCCAGAGACCGCGGTTGCCGATTTGCAAGACGCCGACGGGTTGATTCTGTCGGGCGGCCCGGCCAGCGTCTATGACCCGGAAGCCCCGGCGTACAATCCCGAAATTTTGGCGATGGGCAAGCCGATCCTGGGCTTGTGCTATGGCCATCAACTGATCTGCCACCGTTTGGGCGGCCAAGTCGAGATGGGGGAGACTCACGAGTTTGGCGCGGCCTATCTGCACGTCCACAAGGCAGAGGGGGTGCTGGCCGGGTTGGACGTGCGCGAGCGGGTGTGGATGAGCCATCGCGACCACGTCGCGGCTCTGCCGCCTGGGTTTGCCGTCTTGGGGGCGACCGAGGACTGCCCGGTGGCGGCAATGGGCGACGCCGAGCGCAAGATATACGGCTTGCAGTTCCATCCAGAAGTGACGCACACTGTCCGGGGCATGGATATTCTCGATAACTTTGCCGCGCTGTGCGGTGCTGAGCGGAACTGGACGATGGAGCGCTACACCGAGCAGACGATAAAGCGGCTCCAAGAGCAGGCGAAGGGGCGCAATGTCTTTCTATTCGTCAGCGGCGGGGTCGATTCGTCGGTGGCGTTTCTCCTACTCAACCGCGCCTTGGGCACCGAGCGGGTGCTGGGCTTGCACATTGACAACGGCTTTATGCGCGAGGGCGAGACCGCGATGGTCGAGCGGCTGATGAAGGGCGCGGGCCTGCACAATCTGGAAGTCGTCGATGCCAGCGCGGAATTTCTCGCCGCCACAGCGGGGATTGCCGACCCAGAGGAAAAGCGGCGGCAGATTGGCGAGGAGTTCATCCGCGTCCGCGACCGGGCGCTGGCAGCGCTGGCGCTGGACCCGGACGAGTGGCTGTTGGGCCAGGGGACGCTCTATACGGATACGATTGAGTCCGGCGGCACGGAAAACGCCGCGGTCATCAAGACCCACCACAATCGCGTCGGTGTCATCGATCAGCTCTTGGCCGAGGGCAAGGTCGTCGAGCCGCTAGATCAGCTCTACAAGGACGAGGCGCGCACCTTGGGCGAGACGCTCGGCTTGCCGCACCACTTGGTCTGGCGGCATCCGTTCCCAGGGCCGGGGCTGGCGGTTCGGGCTTTGTGCAGCGATGGGCCAGACTCAGAGAGCGCTGATAATGGCTTGGCTCACGAAACGGTTGCCGAGGCGCAGAAAGTAGCGGCGACATTCGGTCTGGCGCTCGATGTGCTGCCGTTGCGCAGCGTCGGCGTGCAGGGCGATTCGCGGACCTACGCGCATCCAGCGGTTGTTACCGGCCAGCGCGAGTGGAAGACGTTGGAGGCGCTGTCCACCGAGCTGACCAATAACTTCCCGTCAATCAATCGGGTGATCTACCTGCTGGGGCCGACACCGCGACCGCAGCAAAACATCAAAGCGGGGTATTTAACGCGCGATCGACTCGATCTCCTGCGTCGGGCCGATACTATCAGCATGGAGGCGTTGGAGCGCCACGGGCTGATGGAAGAAGTAACCCAGATGCCGACGGTGCTGCTGCCGCTGTCGTCTGATGGGGTGCAAGAGAGCGTGGTGTTGCGGCCGATAGCGACTTCCGACTTTATGACTGCGGACTTTTGCCCGTTGCCGCAGGCGTTTTTGGACGACGTGTGCGAGCGGCTGTTGGCACTAGCGGGGATTGAAGCGGTCTTCTACGACATTACCCACAAGCCGCCGGGCACGGTGGAGTGGGAGTAAAGCCCAAGTGGCGAAAGTATGTTTGACACCAGCATCCTCGACGAGGCCATAAGAGCGCGACGCCAGCGGCTAGCGGCCGAGCAAGCCGAGTTGTTCGACTGTGTCCGTCGCACCCTGTTAGAACTGCGGGAGTCTCTCGGAATTGAGGCCGCGTACATTGTGGGCTCGCTGCGGTCGCCCGATTCTTGGAGAGAGTCGTCCGACATTGACGTGGCCGTGGGAGGCTGCTCGCCTGTTGTGCTTGAGCTGATGAAAAAACTAGAGGACGCTACCGGCAGAGTAGTGGACGTAATCGACCTCGACCGGCATCCTTCCCCTCAATCCTTTACTCAGTCTGGAGTAAAAGTGTATGGATAAAGGGGCTTTCTCAGTTCTAGAAGCGGAGTTGCGAGCGCGTTTCCGGGATGTCAGCCGGATCGGTGATCGCATCGAGAAACGCCTAGGCGCGTTTGCCCATAGTGCCGAAGGGATAGACAGCATGGGGTACCAGCTCCACAACCTCTATGGCGCGTTTGAGCAGTTGTTTGAGGAAGTAGCGCGATTCTTTGAGAACCAAATCGACGAAGCAAGGTATCACGCGGATATGATTAGGCGGATGCAGCTAGAGATCGAGGGCATCCGCCCGGCGCTCCTATCCGCAGAAACTGCTTCCGACCTAGATGAATTGCGGCGATTCCGCCATCTGTTTCGCCACGCATACACCGCGGATTTGGATCCCGACAAGGTGGCGGCTTTAGCAGCCAAAGCCGTGTGCATCCAACGCGATTTTACCCAAGACTTTGAGCGATTCTTAGCGCTTTTGCGGCCTGAGTAGCTAGCAGACGAGGGTGTACTGCTTCTTGCCTCGGCGCACGATTAGGTACTTGCCGTGTAGGCCCTCTTGGCACCGCATGCGCCGCGCCATGTCCGTGCAGCGCTCGCCGTTGATGTATATTGAGCCGTTTTGCACGTCTTGGCGGGCTTGGCGTTTAGAGGACGAGACGCCAGCCGCGACGAGCAGATCGATCAGTCCTAATCCCTCCTCACCCATAGCGTGCGTTGGCACGTCGTCAAAGCCTTCGAGGATTTCTTCCTCGGATAAGTCCTGAAACTCCCCGTAAAAGAGCGCGTGTGAGATGCGTTCGGCCCGGCGAGCAGCATCGGCTCCGTGTACGATGGTCGTTGCTTCAGCGGCGAGGGTGCGTTGTGCTTCGCGCCGTTCGGGTTGGTCGCGGACAGCCTCGGCGAGTTGGAGGATCGCGTCCTGCTCCAAGAAGGTGTACGTTTTCAGGTGGTCGATGACCTTCTGGTCCTCGGCGTTGATCCAGAACTGGTAAAACTGGTAAGGCGAGGTCTTAGCGGCGTCGAGCCAGACTGTGCCAGCCTCAGTCTTGCCGAACTTGGTGCCGTCTGCTTTGGTTACTAGCGGACAGGTCAGGCCAAAGGCCCGGGTGCCGGCGGAGCGGCGGATCAGATCGGTGCCAGCAGTGATATTGCCCCACTGGTCAGAGCCGCCGGTCTGCAACTCGCAGCCGTATTTTTCGTTGAGGACCAAAAAGTCGTACGCCTGTAGCGCCATGTAGCTGAACTCGGTGTAGGAAATGCCCGTTTCTAGGCGCGAGGCGACCGAGTCCTTGGCCAGCATGTAGGGGACGGGAAAGTGCTTGCCGACGTCGCGCATAAAGTCGATGGCCGCGAGTTGGCCGAGCCAGTCGTGGTTATCGACCATGATCGCCGGATTGGGGCCGTCGAATTCGAGGAAGCGCTCTAGCTGAGCTTTGACCTGCTGCGTCCACTCGGCTACGACGTCGGTGGCATTGAGCTGGCGCTCCTCGGTTTTGCCGCCCGGATCGCCGATCAAGCCGGTGCCGCCACCAGCCAAGGCGATGACTTTGTGGCCGGCGAGTTGGAAGCGGCGCAGGAGCAGAATCGGCACGAGGTTGCCCACCGTCAGGCTGTCGGCGGTTGGGTCGAAGCCGTTGTAGAGCACGATCGGACCGGCGGCGAGGCGCTCGGCGAGGCCGTCGAGGTCGGTGACTTGGTAGATCAAGCCGCGAAATTCAAGATCGGGTATGATGTTCATTGTGTTCCCTTCTGGGCATAAAAAAAGCCCCTGTTAATCAGGGGCTTGTAAACGCGGTTGAGACGATAAAGCGGACGCACTACCCCTGTCTATGAAGCGGGGTATAATAATAGTGGCGATCAGCACGTAGATTCTGCATCATTCATTCTCCGCGCAAAAATATAATTGCGACCTATCTTCCCGTCAATTAGGAGACACACAATGACTAATGAACAATACCGGGTGGCCGTCGTCGGTGCGGCCGGTACGTGGGGACGCTATTACACGCGCGCGTACGCCGCTCATCCCAATTGCACGATTGTCGGCCTCGTCGATCGCGCCAGAGAGCGGCGGGATGTCATTGCCCGGCGCTACGGTGTGGAGAAGGTGTACGACGATCTCAATGGCCTCTTGGCGGCTGAAGTGCCCGATATCGTCTCCGCTGTGGTCCCGGTGGGCCAGAACTATCCCTGCGTTACTACCTGCGCCCGCGCTGGCGTGCGGGTGGTTTCCTGCGAGAAGCCGATTTCTCACGAACTGCACGAGGCTGACGAAATAATCCGCATCTGCCGGGAGCACGGCACGTTGTTCGGCTGCGCTCAGGCTGGTTGGGCAACGCCGCATATGCCCGAGGTGGTCGAGTGGGTGCGGCAGGGGCACATTGGTCGGCTGACGGCAGCGGCGATTCCTGGCGGGCTGCCGACCGAAGTATCGGGTGGTGGTTGCGTGCAGATTGCTGCGCTGCGCATTCTCACTGGGATGGATGTGGAGTGGGTGGAAGGGTACACCCTGCCAGCGGTGCCGGGGTACGTGGCGGAAGGCACTTCTGTAGAGGAGGGGGATGTACCCGCGTATGGACGCTTGGGTCTGAGCGGCGGCATTGTCTGCGAGGTTGTCGCCCCTGAGCCGGATGGTCGCGTGCCGACCTTTATCTCGGTCTCCGGCGAGCGCGGACAGGTCTTTTTGGCACGTCCGCGGCCCGTGTTGATCGAGGGGATCGGCGCGGCGGCTTCTCCGGTGTATCCCGACTTTTTGGATCAGCCAGCGGCCGACGCCTTCACCTATACGATCGAGCGCCTGATGCGCGCCCATCGGGACGGCACTGAGCCGTATAGCAGCGGCGACGACTACCGTCACTCGCTCGAAGTGGCCATTGCCTTAGTGCGCTCAGCTCATCGGGGACACGAGCGGGTGTCTCTGCCTTTTGCGGACCGCACGCTGAAGCTGTATCCGCATCCCTATCGCCTCAGGGGCGGCGACGTAGCCGGGTGGCAGAGTATTGGCTACGATGGGCCACCGACGATGGATGTCTGAGGGAAAACACCCGTATCGCAACCGATGATCTGACGCGGGAGACATAGGAGATGTCTGATACCACATTGCCGCAGCAAGCTAGGGGCGTCATCATTGGCGCAGGCATCGCAGGGTGCAGCGTTGCATACCATCTGACGAAACTCGGCTGGCGGGATATCGTCGTCGTCGAGCAAGGACCGCTGTTCGAGACCGGCGGCTCGACCTCGCACGCTCCGGGCCTCGTTTTCCAGCTCAACCCGTCGAAGACCATGACGGGCTTTGCGCGCTATACGGTTGAGCTGTGGAGCCAGTTGGAACTCGAGGGCGAGCCATGCGCCAAGACCTTAGGTAGCCTTGAAGTGGCCTGGACGCAGGAGCGCCTCACTGACTTGAAACGCAAGGCCGGGTATGGCATGAGTTGGGGTGTGGAGGCTCATCTGCTCAGCGCCGACGAGGCACGCAGTCGGCTTCCCATGCTGTCCGACCGCATTTTGGGCGCGCTGTATGTTCCTTCCGACATCCAGACGAAGGCGACAAGGCCGGCTGAAGCGATGGCGCGAGAGGCGGAACGGAACGGCGCCACGTTCTACAGTAACGTCAAGGTTACCGGCTTTGCTATTGTGGATGGACGCATTGCGGCGGTCCATACCACGCGCGGCGACATCAAGACGGACTTGGTAGTAGCTGCTGCCGGCATCTGGGCACCAAAGGTTGGCGGGCTTGCCGAGGTGCTCATCCCGCTGTCGCCGATGCAACATCTCTACGCCGTTACGACGCCACTGCGGGAACTCGCCGGGGCAACCGAGGATATATCGCAGCCGTTCTTGCGCCACCAGGACGAGGCTGTGTACTTCCGGCAGGTCGGCGAATGCTATGGCATCGGTTCGTACCAGCACGAACCTCTCTTAGTGGATGCCAATGACATTCTCGACCACGAGGAAGCGCCGATTGCTCCGGCCGAGATGCCGTTTACGCCGCCTCACTTTGAGAAGGCGATGGCCGCGGCCGGGGAAGTGTTGCCGAGCCTTAAGGGCGTGGGGTTGACGCGCAAGTTCAACGGCCTCTTCTCGTTCACTACCGACGGATTTCCCGTACTTGGCGAAGCGCCCCAGGTGCGCGGGTTCTGGTCGGCGCAGGCCGTCTGGATTACGCATGCCGGTGGCGTCGGCAAGGCGGTCGCTGAGTGGATTGCAAACGGCGAGCCGACCTGCGACCTGCGAGAGTGCGACATAAGACGCTTCCATCCACACGCATACAGTCGATCCTACGTCCGCGCCCGGGCTGCCCAACAGTACCGCGAGGTGTACGACATCATCCACCCGCGCCAGCAGATAGCCAACCCGCGCAACCTCCGCCTGACGCCGTTCTATGCGCACCAGCGAGAATTGGGCGCTGTCTTCTTCGAGAACGCGGGATGGGAGCGTCCCCAGTGGTACGCTGCCAACGAGGGCTTGCTCGACTCGCTCACTGTTACCGGTGCGTCGCGAACTGGCTGGGAGGCGCGAGAATGGTCGCCGACGGTTGCCGCAGAACACGTCGCCACTCGCGAGCGAGTAGCCCTGTTCGACCTCACTCCCTTCGCCAAGTTCGAGGTGACGGGAACAGGGGCGCTCGCTGCGCTCCAGCACCTTGCGACCAATCAGATGGACAAGCCCGTCGGGACTGTCACGTACACGTCTATGCTCACACCTCGGGGCGGAATCAAGTGCGACCTGACCGTGATGCGCTTGGGTGAGAACCGCTTCATGGTGGTCACGGGAGGAGCTATGGGACGCCACGATCTGGGCTGGATTCAGGCGCATCTAGCGGACGACGGATCGGTCGGGGTAGCTGACATTTCGTCGGGGCTGTGCTGCATCGGCTTGTGGGGGCCAAGAGCGCGCGACTTGCTGGGTCGGGTTTGTGAGGACGATGTAAGCAACGAGGGGTTTCCCTACTTGACCGCGCAGTCGATACGGATAGCCGAGGTTTCCGCGCTGGCGTTGCGCATCTCATACGTGGGCGAACTCGGCTGGGAGATCTACGCGCCCGTTGAGCAGGGCTTGCGGTTGTGGGATGTCCTGTGGGAAGCTGGCCTGCCGCTTGGCGTCATCGCGGCAGGTGGAGGCGCGTTCGATTCGCTGCGGCTGGAAAAAGGCTACCGACTGTGGGGGAACGACATTCACACTGAGTACAATCCGTACGAGGCGGGCCTAGGTTTCGCAGTGAGGATGGGCAAAGGCGATTTCTTGGGCAGGGACGCATTGGGAGAAATTCGCGCTGAGGGTCTGATACGCAAGCTGTGTTGTATGACTTTGGACGATCCTAACGCCGTCGTCATGGGCAAGGAGCCAATCCTGAGCGGCGACCGCGTGTTGGGTTACGTGACGAGCGCCAACTACGGGCACTCTATCGGCCTCGGCATCGTGTATGGCTATCTGCCGATGGACTACGCCGAGGTGGGGACCAGCGTTGATATTCTATACTTTGGCGAGCGGCTTAAAGTAACGGTTGTGCAGGAGCCTCTGTACGATCCGGAAGGTAAGAAGATGAAGGTGTGAGTTTTGTTAACCCTTGCGTGTTGCGTCGTGTTGAATTGATATAGAAATCCAAACAACTGGAGGTTCTCAGATGGCACAAACTCTGGTAATCGACGATCTCAAGCGGCGTACCTTGCCGATTAATCTGCGGCAGAGCGGCAACAGCGACGCCCAGATGCTCATATCTACCCGCATCAGGAAATCCCCGTGGTGGCACCTGTCAAAGGCGGCAGGCTGCTGGGCATATACGGTGTACAATCACATGTATCATCCGCGCGCGTATATCAAACCCGAGGATGGGGGACTGTTTGCGGAATACAAGTACCTGACCGAACATGTCAGCATGTGGAATGTGGCAGTCGAGCGTCAGATCCAGATCAAGGGGCCTGACGCCGCGGATTTTGTGAACATGCTCATCACCCGCGATGTCCACACCGTAGTGCCTACCATGCAAGCCCGTTATGTGATTCTGTGTAACCAGTACGGCGGCGTCATAAACGATCCAGTGCTGCTGCGGGTGGCTGACGACGAGTTCTGGTTTAGTATTTCCGACTCTGATCTCCTGCTTTGGGCGCAGGGAGTCAACGCATCCGGCAAGTTCAACGTTGATATCCACGAGATTGATGTGTCTCCAGTCCAGATACAGGGACCCAAGTCCGTGTTGCTGATGGAGAAGATGTTCGGTTCCCACATCCGAGAAATCCCATACTACCATCTGATTCACGATACGCTGAACGGCCATGCGGTCACGATTTCGCGTACGGGCTTCTCCGCCGAGGTTGGGTTTGAGATATACCTGCACGATGCCATGCTCCACGCCGACGATGTTTGGCCGTATATCTTGGAACAGGGAGAAGAGTTCAACTTGGGTGTGATCGCTCCGAGTCACGTCCGTCGTTTGGAGGCCGGTATCTTGTCCTACGGTCAGGACATGGATATAGAGAACAATCCATTTGAAGTTCGGCTTGGCTGGCAGGTGGACCTGAACAAAGATGACTTCATTGGCAAAGAGGCGCTGGTCAGAATCAAGGAAGAGGGCGTTAAGCAGCGACTGGTCGGCCTGAAGGTCGGCGGCGAGCCGATTACTTGGTACAACGAAGATTTCTACCTTGTTAAGGACCGCGACTCGGGCGATGACGTAGGCTATGTGACCAGCGCTTTCTGGTCACCGAATGTGGAGTCGAACATAGCGTTGGCCGTCATGCCTCGGTCGCACTGGAGCAGGGGCACGCAAGTGAAGGTCCAGTTGCCAAAGGATGGCATTGTGGATGCCGAGGTGGTGCGGGTGCCGTTCTTCGATCCAACTAAGGAGCGTCCCAAGAGCGCATTGTGAAGAATCAATCGCCGAGATAGCCTTGGTCTGCCCAGACTTTGCTGGCTAGCTTTTTCGCTGCGGCGTCTGGTTCGATTGCACCCAAGATACTGCTTGGTGGCTGTCCTTTCTTTTTGCGCTCGGGGTCGGGCGACCAGTCGTCTTTGGCGTGTTTTTTGCGCACTGACTCGCGGCGGAAGTCGGGTATTTCCATTGGTGCTGAGTCGTTCAGTGCCGAACGCCACGCTTGGATCCCGGTGATGCTCATGTCGATGCCGCGGTACACGTCGAGATAGGGCGGCTCGCCGGTGCGGATGGCCTCGGCAAAGTGGTAGCTGGTGAAGAAGTCGCCGCCGCCGTGTCCGGTGCGAGTGGCTAGGCCATGATGCACGGGGAAGTTGGGACTGTACACCGTTTCGACTGGATCGCTCTTGCGCTTTTCCCACGGCTCGTACCACACGCGCAGCCGCTGTTTGTCGCCGTGGCGGCAGTTTTCCATCACGCCTTTGTTGCCGTGGATGCGGACGTAGTTGCCGTGGCCGCGCAGCGCGCCGTGTAGCGACTTCATCACCGCGTCGTTATCCATCCGACAGATGATTACTGCGGCGGTGTCACTGCGGTTCATGTGCAGCGTTTGGGTGGGGTCGGCAAAGTCAAAGGGGATAACAAAGCCGTTCACTTTTACGGGGCGGGTGTCGGTGATGTACATGACCGGGGCGATGGAGTGGGTGCAGTAGTACGTGGCGGGGATCCAGTTGCGCCAGTGGTCGCGCCCATAACTACGCGCCAGTTTCACTTCGGGTGGGTCGGGATGGACGTATTCGCCCTCGCCGTATTTGAAGTCGCCGACGCGGCCCTGTTGGTAGAGCCGCTTCATCTCTTGATTGAAGACCATGTAGGGGTAGTTCTCGGCGAACATGTAGGTCTTGCCGCTTTTCTCGACCGCTCGCGCCAGCGCCACGCCTTCGCCCAAGGTGTGGCAGGCCGCGGTTTCGCTCATTACGTGTTTGCCGGCGTTGAGTGCTTTGATGGCAAACGGCGCGTGCTGGTGGAAGTAGTTGGCCAGCACGACCGCGTCCATGTCGCCGCCGAGGAATTCGTCGTAATCGACGAATGTGGATACGTTGAGTGCCTTGCCTTCTGCTATGAGGCGCTCTTCCCATATATCGCAAATGGCGACCAGTTCCATGCCGGTCGCCGCAGCCGCCTGCATGAAGGAGCGGCCGCGACCGACGCCGACTACGCCGACGCGAATGGGACGTTGTTTGGTGCGTTTTTTGGCCATGGTTTGATCCTGTTTAAAACGTCCCGGGTTTAGGCGTTGCCGGAGGCCAGTAGCCGTCCGGATCTTCGTCCCACGCTGTGCCGCACATCCGCGAGATGACCGCCCATTCGGCCGCGGTCAGGTGGGCGTGATTGTGGAGGATTCATTTTCTTTTTTGACGAAGTCGATAAAGTCTGGATCGTCCCTGTAGTCCTCAAATACTGGAAACACCATTAGGTCTTCAGGTCGGATAGTTTTGTGTAAGGCGTCCTCTAATGCGGTGAACATTTCTTCTTTTTCTCCTTTCAAGGCTGCGACTCCTGCTTTTATTCCTATCTCTGCCGGATCTATATTCTGTTCCAAAGATTCAAGGTCTGACATCATCTCTTCAGCACGTCCAAGTCTCTTCAGTGCGATTGCACGATTGATTCTGATAATAGCACTATCCTTATTATTAATCATGGTTGGTTCAGCTAAAGTTTCAGTCGCTAGATCTATGACTTTCTGGTCCTGTCTAGCTCTAAGAAAGAAGTATATCTTATTGACAATGTGCAAAGGCGATATGGAGATGAATTTAACCAGTTCCTCATCTTTGCCAGCACCAGCTAAAGCGTCAGCATAATGATGAGCAATAAGTGCATTGGTCGGTTCTTCCTCATAAACTTGCTTCCATAAGGAAATAGCCTCACTGAATTCTCCCTTTGAGGACAACTTGCGCGCTTGGATAGCTGGTGGAAGTGTTGGGGTATGAGTGTTAATATTTTCCAGCACTTCTTCAACATGAGTGCTGATAACAGGGTGAGATTCCAGCTTTTCCTCGATAGTAACGAATAGCCTCGCACGATCCCTGGCCATATCGAGAGGTCGTGCAATAGGCTTGGGAAGCATCAATTGTGCTGCCTCATGGAGATCTGCCATGAACTCATCAAATCCATCGACCTCAACCAAATACACACGATCTCTTCTGAGCAAGGACTCCAACCTACCTGATCTGTTTGCTCCACGTTGAATGCACCAATACACTCCCTGCTTATAATGTTCTTCGTCCCTGAGAAGAAGCTCTAAAGTGTCCATTATGGATCGATCACGACCACTGTACCCGAGGACGACAAGTCCATATTCTTGTGCGAATTGGTTCAGTTTTCTCTTCGTATTGGTTTCGAGTGTTTCAAGTTCGGCAAGTGTATTCTTGATATTATCGTACAGAAAATCACCGTGAAGTTTGATGATTTTCGGACGTCCGGACGTTACACGGATTCCCTGAATAGCCGAATCCTGAGCGGCAACTATTGGACGTAAGTCCTCTGAGTAGAGATAACAAGCCTCGTTTATCAGATCATCGAAATTCGTAGTAAAGACGACATCGAAGAATCGCTTAGAGAGAAGATTGATAAGATATACGTAGCCCCAGCTTGGATGTGCATTCTTGACGCATTCTTCGACATAGACCCGCCTTTGAGATGGCTGATCATATATTTTCTCGAATAGTATCGAGTACTCATCTTCATGCTCGAACCAACCCTGATGGGTAAGCCACTTCTCATAATCATCGTCACTCTTGGAACGCTTAAAGAGAAGGCTCCGCCATTCTTCAATCATACCTTGAGCAGTTTGAACCCCTGAAGTTGATGATGCTCCAGAACCTAGCAATACGGAGAAATTAGGAATATCCCCATTGCGGGTCATTATCAAGTGCATCAAATGTTCAGCGGTTTTCTTGTTAGACGGGATACTCATACTTGCTCCATTTCATAGTGCTACAGACTGTGAAAAGACTATTTTATGGGATCGGGTGCTAGAATTACTTGTCGCCGCAACTCTATAATAAGGCCCCGTTATTGATACTCTGTCAATCTACTCCGAGCAGCTAGCGACGGATCGATGGCTCAGTCTGGACTGCGATAATCCTCATGCAGCGCGCATTCATTAGCGACCAATGCGGTGCGCTCGCGGGGGGGCTCGGGCTGGATGCGGGGTGCTTAAAACGTCCCAGGTTTGGGCGTTGCCGGAGGCCAGTAGCCGTCCGGATCTTCGTCCCACGCCGTGCCGCACATCCGCGAGATAACTGCCCATTCGGCCGCGGTCAGGTGGGCGTGATTGTGGAAGAGGAAGCGCTGTAGCCCGGCCGCTTCTGAAGCTTGGAGGATGCGGTAGAGATCGCCGGCGGTCATGGGGTCGCCGCCGTGGGGCATGCGCCCGGTATCGACCCAGGGCAGAATCTTTTGCGGGTCGCCGACTGCGGCGATGGCGCGGCGCGTCTCTTCTTGCACCACCTCGTCGAAAAACGCCTGCGGAAATCCCAACTCCATATCGGCTAGGCACTCCACCTCGGGCAGGCGGATGCCGAGCCAAGCGCGGAGCACCGTCCAGCATTGCGCCTCGCTTAACACCGGATTCCACTCCTGAATCTGCTGCACCCAGCGGGCAACTGTGCCGTACATCCCGTCAAAGCCGCGATGCCAGAAGTAGTGCTTGACTAGGAGCAAATCCACGATCTGGCCCCAAGCGTGGAAGTCGAGCGCGGTCATGCCGGAAAACACAGCCGAGCGCGGGCCGTTGCCCAAGAGCAGTTGGCGCGGCAACTCGTCGATGGCTTGGCGGAAGTCGCGGCCTTGGCGGATGCCGTCTTCGCGTCGCCAGCGCAGCCAGTAGAGCGCGTCTTCGTTGATGTCGAAGAGGTTCATCTCCGCGAGCACGCCGTGGTCACCATAGTAGTCCACTTCGGCGGGCGTGAAGCTCTGGAAGCGCTGGTGCAAATGCTGGCGGCCCCGATCCAAGCGTTCAGCGTCGTAGCCTCTAGCCGTTGCTTCTCGGCGCTGGCCGTCGTTGAGCGGGCGGAAGACCGCGTTGCCGTGGTGATACGTCAGCTCGTAGGGCGACTCGGTCCAGCCATCGACAATGCCTCCGTCGGCTTCTGGGAAAGCCGCGAAGATGTCCTCCCAAGATGCAGCGTGTAGCTGGGTGCCGTAGGGGTCTTCTTCCAGCGGTAGGCCCTCGGCGGCAATGGTGCCGGAGGCGGGCGCGAAGATCATTACGGTCCAGTCGCGTTTTTTGGCGTCGGCGAGCATGGCGTGTAGGAGCTTTTCTTTGTCGGGTTGCAGGGGCACGTCGCGCAGTTGAGCGTTGAGGCCGCGCTTTTGGTAGGGCGCGGGGTCGCCCTTGAACGCGGGGATGGTACTCTGGCCCTGCTCGTCGGCAAAGACCAGGCGGCCAAAGACAAGGCCGCGGATGCCGCCTTGTTCCCAGGCGTCGAAGATGCGTTCGTAGTTGGACATGACCGCCTCTAAGGGCTGGCCGATGCGGATCCAAGGGGTTAGAGCCATAGCGTGTTCTCCTGTTGTGATTGGTAGGCGCAATATATCGCGTCGGTGGGGCGGCGTCCATTCATCTGTCTATACGAATTCTTGCGATATGGTAACAACAGCGTTACTATATCTACATGCAACAGGAGGTATGAAACATGCCGCTCACCCGTGACTTCAAGGAGACTGTGCTGGCCCGCGCTACGCGCGACCCGGCATTTCGAGAGGGGTTGCTGAAGGAAGGCGTCGAGTGCCTGCTTGCCGGGGACGTCGATGCTGGCAAGATCGTACTGCGTGACTACATCAACGCCACCATCGGGTTCGAGGAGCTTGGCTCCCTCACAAACAAGCCGCCCAAGAGTCTGATGCGCATGTTCGGACCGTCCGGCAATCCCCACGCCCGCAACCTATTCGAGGTCATCAGCCGCATTCAGCAGCACGAGGGCGTCCAGCTCGAGGTGAACGCCGTTCGATAATAGGTAGGTCTCCGACTGAACTGCTGGGGCCGGTAGGACGAGGCGTCATCGAGCTCCAGTTGGACTTTGGCCCGGGATACCGGGTGTATTTTGCGGAGTAGCTTGGCCTAGGCATATCGCTTGGGCCTAGGCTTTACCCAAGCAGGGCCGCGACCCGGAATGGCCCGATTTTTTGAGCTGGCCGTATGATACAGATTTTATGGCGCGACTATAGAAGAAGGTCATTATGAGCAAAGCATCTCGCCCGTACAAGGAAGGGTTACTTGAGGATCTCAGAGATCCCAGCGAAGCGGCTGCGTATCTGACTGCTGCTCTTGAGGATGGCTCCCCTGATGTGTTCCTCCTTGCGCTGCGCGATGTAGCCGAAGCCCACGGCATGAAGCGGCTTGCAGAGGGCGCTCAGCTCAATCGCGAGTCGATGTATCGAATGCTGTCCGACCAAGGTAATCCCCAATTTTTAAGTTTGACCGCAGTTCTGCGCGAGTTGGGGTTACGCCTTGCAGTTGAGGTCAGCGATTCCGTGGCCGCCTAAACACCACACCGGACAAAGGAGGTGTCCAAATGGACCGCGATGTGATGACCAACGAAGAGAATTACTGTTTCGACGTGGCTGGGTATTTGCATGTGCCGGGGACGTTGACTCGGCCGGAGGTCGAGCGGCTCAATAGGGAGATCGACACCATGGGGGCGACGGAGGGGATGCTGGGTTGGCCGGGGCAGGCGCGGGAGCCATTCCGCGACTTGCTGGTGCATCCGGCGTTGGTGTGGTATCTCAACCAGCTCGTCGGCGAAGGGTTTATCCTCGACCGCGCACCGGAAGTCTGGTGTGAGGAGGCCTGTGATACGAGTGCGCCGCTGGTGGGTGGCAATGAGCCTCGGGATCCCGCCATTGCGTACTACTTCCAGAACGGGCGGCGCTTCAGCGAGGGGGTGCGGGTGTTGTGGGCGCTGGAGGATGTCGAAGAAGGGGATGGCGGCTTTGTGCTGGTGCCGTGCAGCCACAAGGGCAATGTGGCGACGCCAGAGGAGGTGGCGACAGGGGCCGACGATATGGGGCTTACCTTGCAGCCGGAGCTCAAGGCAGGAGATTTGCTGATCGTGGCACTGGCGACGGCGCAGGGGATGCGGCAGTGGAAGGGGAAAGGACGGCAGCGGCTGTTGAGTTACGAATTCGTGGGACGCGGCGCGATCCGCAGCGCGGGGACGGGGTCGAAGACTGAAGCGGAGCCGCGCCCGGAGTGGCACGCCGAATTGAATGAGGTGCAGCGGGCCTCGCTCTACAAGCCGGGCTACCAAACTACGACTCCGCCGCCGACGATTGTGACCGATGGCAAGAAGACGCGGATGGAATCCGGGGTTTTTCATCCGTCGCTTTTGCAGGTAGATCCCGACAGCGGCATCGACTACCGGGAATTTTACTTTTGGGATCTTAACGGCTATCTGGTTTTGCGCGGGGTGATGGACGAGGAGTGGTTGGACGCAGCCAACGAGGCGGTGGACCGCTTTGAGGACCGGGTCCAAGTCGGCGAAGAACTGGCGCGGGGGTCCAAAAGTCTGGCGGGAACTGGGCGGCCCTTGTTGAATGGACTGCTGGACTTGCCCCAGCCGTATTGCGAACCGTTCCGGCGGATGGTTGCGCATCCGGCGGTTGAGCACCGGCTGAATTGGATGGGCGGCAGCGGTGGGCGGATGGGTGGAGCGACGGGTTTTGTCTCGGTCAAGGGGACCAGCGGCCACTCGCTGCACGACGCCAACGAGCCACTCAACCCCGGCCGCGGCTATGTGTACCACAATGGGCGCAGCTATTGCGAGGCGGTCACTGTGGCTTGGCAGCTCAGGGACGTGCGGGCGGGCGACGGGGGTTTTGCCTGCGTGCCGGGTAGCCACAAGGCATACTACAAATTGCCTCCCGGCGTGCGGACTTGCGATCGCGATATGGGGCTGGTCAAACACGTCGAGATGCAGGCCGGCGATGTGCTGTTCTTCGGCGACGGCGGCACGACGCACGGGGCGTTGGCTTGGAAGAGCGAGATTGCGCGGCGGGGCATCCTGATCAAGTATTCGTCGCGCAACTTCAACCGCAGCGGCGGCGAGATGGTGCATCCGGAAAACCGCTGGGGAGAACTGGTCGAGGGGATGAGCGATGCCCAGTTGGCGGTGATGCGCGGCCCGGACCGCGATGTGTTCAACAACAACGTGCCGCGACTGGACGTGGACAATGGCGAGGTGTTCGTGTCGTACGAGCGCGGGTCGTCGCTCTACAGCAAGGAAGCACCGACTGAGCCGTTGGCAAAGGACGAGAAAAGTTAATCCCATCCATCGACACTTGGGAGGAATCATGCGCCTACTCATCCTAATTCTCGCCACGGCCCAGCTAGTCGCGGCCGATGCACCCGACTGGCGGCGACCTGTGGCTACTTATTCCATCGTCGCCCGCGATTCCCTTACCGGCCAGCTCGGTGTCGCCGTTCAGTCCCACTGGTTTTCCGTGGGGCCTATCGTTCCGTGGGCCCGTCCTGGCGTCGGCGCGGTGGCTACTCAATCCCTTGTTGACCCGGCCTACGGTCCGCTCGGCCTTGAGCTGATGGCCATGGGCAAGACGGCTCAGGCGTCGCTCACCGCTCTGCTTGCGGGAGATGCTGACGCTGCGGTGCGGCAAGTGGCTATGGTCGATGCCGCTGGGAATGTGGCCGTCCACACGGGCGAGCGGGCCATTGCCGCTACTGGCCATCAGACCGGTGCCCAGTACAGCGTTCAGGCGAATCTGATGGACCGAGACAGCGTGTGGCCGGCTATGGCGCACGCCTATGAAAATGCCGAAGGCGATTTGGCCGAGCGGCTGCTTGTAGCCTTGGAGGTCGCCGAGGCCGAGGGGGGCGATCTGCGCGGCCGGCAGTCCGCGGCCATCCTCGTGGTCTCTGCCGAGGATACGGGTAGGCCGTGGGTCGATCGAGTGTTCGACCTGCGCGTGGAAGACCATCCCGAACCGGTGGCGGAACTGCGCCGTTTGGTGCGTCTGGCGCGGGCCTATCACAAGCTCAACGAGGGCGACGAATGGGTGACTGCGGGGGACATGGCGGCAGCTATGGATGCCTACCGCGAAGCGACAGAACTGGTGCCCGATGCGGCGACGGGTGGCGAGGCTCCCTTCTGGGTGGGGGTGACTTTGGCCTCCGAGGGCCGCGAGGAAGAGGCCATGCCCTACCTGCAACGAGCGCAGGCACAGCACGACCGCTGGGCCGACTTATTGCGGCGTTTGCCGGCCTCTGGTCTGCTGCCAGCCGACGATGCGCTCATAGATCGTCTTACTGCTGCTATGATCGGCGAGTGACATTTTGGATAGTAAAATGGCAGATACATTTCTCAACGAATTGGCTTGGCAGCGGTCGTCTCAGCCCGTGCTTTCGACCATGACCACAGAGCAGACTTGGTGCCGGGTGACGCTCTACAATCCCACGGTGATCAAGGTCGATGGCCGGTACGAGATGTGGTATCTAGGCAACAGCAGTGCCACGCGCAACGGCGACATGAATCTGGGCTATGCCGAATCGGAGGGCGGCCTGCACTGGACGGCCTTTCCTGGCAACCCCATTCTGCGCACGGGCGAGACCCCTGTGGGCCAAGCATGGCAGACACCGCACGTCCTCTTCGATGCCGATGAAGGTCTGTACAAAATGTGGTTCGTGATGAGCCAGCGCCTCGGCACCACCAGCAAAGGTCCTCTTATGCGGCAGATGCTTGGTTATGCTACTAGCCCAGATGGCCGCCAGTGGGAAGTCCACCCCGAGCCGCTCTACCCGAGCGGTCGCCGCCCCTGTGTACTCAAGGATGGCCCGGGCCGCTATCGCATGTGGATGAATTCTGCACCAGCGGCAGACGACGATTTCCGCGCCATGGCCCGCCACATCTACCGCTTCACCTCGGCCGACGGTCTGCACTGGAGCCGCGATGCCGAACCAGCGGTCGTAGCCAATGAGACCCACAGGAGCATCGTCTATCCCTATGTCCTAGAAAACAACGGCACCTATACCATGTGGTACGGCTGCCACGTGGCGGACGGCATTTTCGAAATCTATGCCTCGACCTCGGCCGATGGAGTGCACTGGACGCACCACTTTGAGCGCTCGGCCTTCCCGGCTACGCGCCATCCCGACCACTTTGACGGCCGCTACACCTCAACGCCGTGCGTCCTCGCAGACGGCGACCGCTATCTGCTCTATTACTCGGCCCGCGACCAAGGCAATATCTACGGCGCGGGCGACGGCACAATACAGGTTGATCAAGACGGTATTTACCGTCACATCGGAGTCGCCGTCTGCGAAAAATAGATGGTTGAGGATGTCCTACTCGACGACAATCGAATGGATCGTGGCCGCCTCCATGGCTTCCCAGTCCACGGCGAGGCCGAGACCCGGCCCGGCGGGCGCATAAGCATAGCCGTCGGGTTGAGCGCGGATGACATCTTGCATTCCGTATTCGTAGGGTTCGCAGGGAACCGACTGCTCGAAATAGGAGCAGTTGTCGTGAGCCAGCATCAGATGCAGGTTGGCTGCTGACACTAGGCTGTATCCCCACGACATGATCTCGCATTTTATGCCAGCCGCTTCGGTGAGGGCGATTGCTTTGTTGGTCTGCGTTATCCCGCCCATCATGGCCGCGTCGGTGCGAGCGCGGCCCCACGCCTTTGAATGAAGGGCTTCGGCAAAGGTGTGGAGGTCTTGGAACCAGTTGCCGGACGGCAGGATGGGAATGGTTACTCGGCTCGTCAGCTCCCGGTAGCCGTCGAGATCCGAGTCGTGCAATGGAGCCTCAAACCACGTAAAGCCCATTGCTTCGAGCTCTTGGGCGACGCGCAGGGCGCCGTCGCGGTCGTAGTTGTTCTCGGCGTCGAGCATGAAGGCGATGTCGTTGCCGGGGTACTGCTTTCTGACGGCGCGGGCGAGTTCGAGGTCTAGCTCGGGTATGCACCAAGTGTGGAACTTGATGGCCTTGAAGCCTTGGGCGATGAACTCCTCGGCGTTCTTCAGATAGGATTCGACATCTTCAAAGAGCGGGGTGCTGGCGTAGGCGGGGATTTTGTCGCGCGCTCCGCCCAACAGCCGGTAGAGCGGCAGCCCCGCTACCTTGCCGGCCAAGTCCCACAAGGCAATGTCGATGGCGGCCAATGACTGGGGCGGCAGCGGAAAGACGCGCGGCCTGATCTCGTGCCATATGTGCTCCCGCAAGAGCGGGTCTTTGCCCAGCAGGATGGGGGCTAGGTGGCGTATGGATTCGGCGGTATAGCGCTCGAAGTCAAAGGAGGTCGCGTTCCAGACGCCGGCTACGCCCTCGATGCCCTCGTCTGTATAGATGCGGACGACCGTGTTGGTTGAATACTGATCGGGCAGATCGTCCGACCAAGTGAAGCGGTCAACCGGCGGGGCTACGGTGCGTATTTCGACTTTGGTGATTTGCATGGAGTACCTTTCGTGGAATGGTCACTATAACTTCTTCACAACTCAGGAGTGTACGGGTTGAGATGGATGGCGACCCAGCCAGTGGGTGATACCCGAGGAGACTTCCGTCTGCCAGATGCCTTCGCAGTGGCCTGGGACGACCCACTCGAAAGCCATGGGGGCATGTAGTGTAATTCGCAAGCCGCCCCTACGTGCCCTTCTGCACCAACCCCACCTTATCGCTCCACAAGCGCAAAATCCGCGCTGACTCGCGCAACAAATGCACGTATAAGGACCCTGCCCGACGTCTCTTTTCTAGGCGTTCCCGTTGATTGAGTGCCATGTTGAACTTGCCTCGGGCTTGGGTGACGGCCCGCTGGCGGTTGTCAACGGCGATGGTGAGGACGCGCTTTTCAAGGGCCTCCTCGGCGTCGGCGTTGAGCGCCCGTAGCGACCAGATCGAGGTGTCGCTAGCAAGGCACTGGTCGGTGTAAGAAAAGACGCAGTGGCCCATGATGCGGCCCTCGGCTTGGAGCTGTTGTGAGGTGCAGAGTTCGTATATGGTCCAGACGAGGTTGCACTTGAGTTGCGCGTCGTATTCTTCGAGACGGAAATCAGCTAGGCCCGTAGCCGCCCACGTCTTGAGCGGCACGTCTTCTGCTCCCGATAACGTCTCGTGCCATTGATCTACTTGGTTGAGCAACTTGGCGGCACTGCGGCCCTTCATGCAGAAGTTGGGTTGCGGCGGTGGCCCTGTGATTTGGGTGCCGTCGGGCTGTGTGATTTGCTGGGGTAGGTATTTCTGGTGGCGGATGTAGTCGTAGACTGGTAGAAAGTAGGTGCGGTGTAGCATGGGGTAGTTGTTGACGTAGAAGTGGATGACCGAGATCCAAAACTCCTCGTTTTCCAACGAGTCGCCCAGCGGCGTGGCGGCTACGTACCAAGAGCAGTGGGAATCGCCGTCGAGTGCTTCCACTTGGGCGATGCGCAGTGCTTGAAGCAGGGTATGATGTGGATGCTTCATCTGCATGAAGATATGCGCCATGCGCTTGGTGACCTTCATCGGCACACCCGCGGTACGCAGGTTTTGACCGCCAGCTACGTGCTTGAACCACTCCTGCTGTTGATAGGCTTCCGCGGAATGCCCTTGGAGCCAAGCGGTGTCCATGGGTGCGGGGACCTCGTAGCGGGCGAGCAGGTGCCGCGACAGCGACTGGAACTGCGGTCGCTCCTTGGCCGTGTCGGGTCGCCATTCTTCCAATGGGCGCAACCAATCGCGGTGGTGCCGGGCAAGCTGCCCTAGGGCGGCGATGTAGGTGTTCGCACGGTTGGCACCGAGGCGCTTGAGCACTGGCATGGGCCGCAGCAAGTGCCCGTATTTTTCGACGTGCAGCACTAGCCGTCCGAGGGCCTTTTGGGCATCTGGGTCGCTGGCCAGCGCGTTGCGTTCGACGCGTAGCCGCGAGAGCAGGTCGTTGAGCTTTTCGTCCGCTAGCTCGCCGTTGAAAAGTCGGCCGATTAGTGCGGCGCGGCGCGGGTCGTGCTCTTTGCTGGCTGCCGGGTCTACCGAGGGCTGCAACGAGGCGAAAAGCGCCCGTTCCTCAGACCGCTCTTGTGGCGTCTTATCTAACTCCGTGCTTAGGCCGTGCCGGTGGCACCAGAGCTTGTAGGCGGCGATTGTGCCGACGCCGAGCGCGGCAAAGTGCGCGGCGAGGGCTTCGTCGACTTGGTTGGGGAGCAGCAGGGCGTGCGTGGCGATGGTCATGTCGTGTTATCTTTAATTCGCGTCGGCCTTTAATTCTAGGGCAGGAGATCAACAGTGCCAAATGGACGGCATTCGTTTTTGCGCGCAAGGGCCGGAATAACTATGCTTAAAAGCCGGGCGGTTAGCTCAGTTGGTCAGAGCGCCTGCCTTACAAGCAGGATGTCCCCAGTTCGAGTCTGGGATCGCCCACCATGTTACAAGCCCCTGAGCAATCAGGGGCTTCACTTTCGATGACCCGGACGAGGGCGAGGCCGCATCGTGAAGTCACTCCCCAACATCGTCTATATTTTCGCAGACGACATGGGCTACGGGGACATGGCCTGCAACAACCCCGATTCTAGAATACCGACTCCCAACTTGGACCGGCTGGCCGCCCAAGGCATGCGCTTTACCGACGCCCACGCCCCGTCCAGCATCTGCACTCCCAGCCGCTACGCTCTACTTACCGGCCGCTACTGCTGGCGCTCGCCCTTGAAGCAGGGGGTGCTTTGGGAGTGGGACCCGGCGCTGATCGAGCCGGACCGGTTGACTGTGGCCGGCTTCCTCCGCGAACAGGGCTACCGAACCGCCTGCATCGGAAAGTGGCACCTGGGCTGGGACTGGCCCACCAAGGACGGAGAACCGACTAACAAGGGGGTTGAACTGGGCGTCCACGACCAGGCACGGATTGAGTTGGGCAAAAACATCGACTTCACCCGGCCCATCAAAGGCGGGCCTGTTGACCGGGGTTTCGACTACTACTTCGGACAGGACCTGCCCAATTTTCCACCCTATACTTGGCTCGAACAGGACCGCGTACAGGTGCAGCCAACGGAGGAAAAGCCGGAGGACATAGAAGGCTTGCCATATCCATCTACGTGTCGTCCCGGTGCCATGGCCCCTGGATGGAATCTAGAGGAAGTGATGCCCGAGTTGACCCGGCGCGTGGTTCGCTACATTGAGGAGTCGGGGGAAGCCCCTTTTTTTTTATACTTCCCCATGACCGCGCCCCACACCCCCATCGTGCCTACCGAGCAGTTTCGCGGCATGAGCCGGGCCGGCGAGTACGGGGACTTCGTCTGCGAAGTGGACTGGTGCGTCGGCCAGGTCGTGGAGGCGCTCGATCGCAAAGGTATCGCCGAAGACACTCTGCTCATCTTCGCCAGCGATAACGGCCCCGAAGTCTTCGCCTACAGAACCATCATGCCCGACTACCGTCACTTTAGTAACGGCCATCTCCGCGGCATCAAGTACGATGCTTGGGAGGGCGGCCATCGCGTCCCCTCCATCGCCCGTTGGCCGGGAAAGGTGCCGACCGGCAAAGTGTGCAGCCAGCTATTCAGCCTTAGCGATCTGATGGCGACCTGTGCGGAAATACTAGGGGTCTCGCTGCCATCAGGTGCTGGCGAAGATAGCGTCAGTATGCTGCCTCTCCTGTTACGCGGGGACGCCGCACCGCCGACCCGCCGCTTTGCCGTGCACCACAGCCTCAACGGCAAGTTCGCCATCCGCCACGGCGACTGGGTCTTCATCGACGCTCCCAGCGGCGGCGACGCCCGGGAGCCGGACTGGTACAGAGAGGAACGCGGCTACTCAGACCACGATTTCCCAGGAGAGCTTTTTAACCTGAGAGACGACATCTCGGAGCGGCACAACCGCTATGGGGAATACCCCGAGGTGGTCGGGGAGCTGTCCGAGCTTTTGGACCGTGCCAAAGAGGGCGCCGATCCCAGTGCCGGAGCAGACGTCGCGCCCGAGCTATTGACGGAATAGCCGACCGAGTGAACTCCTGTAGGTTCGTGGTTCGGAGTCTCTGTAAGGTTTGAGCTGTTGCGGCTCTGCACTGCCAGTGGCCGCTACTGAAATCTTTGCACACTCTCACAGGAGCTATACCCATGCCCAATCGCCCCAATATCCTCTTTCTCCTCAGTGATGAACACAGTTTTCGCTTCCTCTCGGCTCGCTCTCCAGAGCACGGCGGTGAACCCTGCCGCACGCCGACGCTCGATCGCCTCATCCAGCAGGGCGTCCACTTTGAAACCGCCTATTGCCAGATGCCCCTGTGCACGCCCAGCCGCATGTCGATGCTGTCCGGCCGACACCCACATCGCTGCCCGGTCCTGTGGCCGGACACCCCTACCTTTGCTTCTCACTTGGGGCAGCACGGCTACGCCACGGCTGCCGTCGGCAAAATGCACCTGCCGGGCTCCCGTCAGTACGCTGGCTTCGGAGCCCGTCCCTACGGCGACTTTGCCGCGCCCTCGCCAGGCCATCAGAAAGACCCACTTTTCCTGCCCGGGGTCCAAGATCACATCTTCATGCCTTCCATCATAGAGGATGCCGGTCTCAGCGATATCCCCGAGTCCCTACTCCAAGAGCAGTTTGTCGTGCGCGAGGCCACGGCTTGGCTGCGCGAACACCGCCACGCCCATCCGGACCAGCCCTGGCTGATGTACACTTCATTCGTCCACCCACACTTTCCGATGAACGCACCTCGCCGCTTTTTCGAGCGCTACTATCCCGAAGGGATTACCCCGCCATGGGTGGGCCGCAATGGGGACGCCCAGGACCATCCTATGACCTTGGAAGCTTTGAGGTCGGATAGTGGCGAGTCCCAGGGGCATCCCGCCGAAGAGATCACTGCGGAGCAGACCCTGCGCGCCCGGGCGGCCTACGCTGCCTGCGTGGACCAGTTGGACGAGATCATAGGGGACTTTTTAGCGGTCTTGGAGCGCGACGGGCTGCTCGACAACACCGTCATCGTCTACACCTCGGACCACGGCGAACTGGCTGGGGAGCACGGCCTGTGGTGGAAACAGACTTGGCACGAAGCTTCTGTTCGGGTGCCGCTGATCGTCTCCTCGCCGGAGCACCGCCGGGGCCAGCTCTCGCCGGCAGAAATCGCCGCACCGGTGAGTCTAGCCGACATCTTCCCCACGCTCTGCGGCCTGACCGACGCGCCCCTGCTCGACGATCTGGACGGCATTGACCTAGCGCCTGTAGTGCGAGGTGATGCCTGCCCGGCTCTGGCAGCACGTCCCGGTGTCATCGTCGGGCATTTGGGCAAAGGATACCGCATGATCCGCTCGCCGCGCTACAAGTACATTGCCTTCCACTCCTACGAGGACTTGGCCTTCGACCTGCTCGACGATCCGGACGAGCAGCGCAATCTGGCAGGCCGCGCCGCAGGGGAGACAGCCGCCGAACTGGAGAACCTCAAGTCCGTGCTCTTCGATGGTTTTGATTTTGAGCAAGCCATCGAATCGACTAGGCGGGAAAGCGCGCAATATCACAAGCAGTATCCGAGCCGGATAAAGCCCCGAACGTCTAACCAGATCATGCGTGGCGACGGGATGCTGGTCGAAGCGGACCAGCCGCTCTATTATCCAGAGGTGGTCAGCGAGGATCCGCGCCGGGACTTCAGTGACTGTCCTCAGCAGCGCAGAGCTTCCCGTCGCCGTCGATGAATCTGGTGGTCGGGTAACAGAGGAAACGTGAGAGAGGGTGATGTCGCTGGGTTTTCGCTCCGCGAAAGGGACGTCCGGGAGCCGTGGTACTGAAGTTCCCCCCCCTTTAGAGACCTCGGCGTTCACGCTCAGGGCGTTCCTGCTGGGCTGCGTCTTCGCCTTCTTTGTCTCGGCTGGGTCTGCGTATGGGACCCTCTACCTGCAGGGGTCGTTCATGGCCTTAGGGACCAGCACGGTGGGCGCAGTGTTTCTTCTGGCTCTCCTCACTGGCTTGGTGAATCCCCTGCTCAGACTGATCCATCCGCGGGCGGGCCTGAGCCAGCAGGAACTGCTGGTGATCTACATCATGATGGTCATGGCCTCCCCGATTCCCACCCTCTTCTGCGCCCGCTTCCTCTCCCAGATCACCGCTCCCTTCTACTACGCCACCCCCGAGAACGATTGGCGCAACCTGATTCAGCCATACATACCCCAGTGGTTGATGCCGCACGACGCCAAGATCCTGAACCCGTTCTACGAAGGGGGAGAACAAGGGCAGTCGATTCCTTGGGAAGCTTGGGTGCCGACGTTTTTGGCTTGGACCCCTTTCGTCTGGGCGCTGTTTTTGGTGATGATTGCCAGCATGGTCGTGCTGCGCAAGCAGTGGGTCGAGAACGAACGGTTGGTCTATCCCCTGGTACAGGTGCCCCTGGCCATGACCGAGCAAGGTGGGGCGGGCGAGCGCATCCCCCCCTTCTTCAAGAATCCGGTGATGTGGGCTGGCTTTGCAGTACCGTTTCTCTGGGGCACGCTGCACGGGCTCTACAACTACTTCCCGGATGTGTTCCTCATCGCCGAGGAAATAGACATGGTGCGTTTGATCGTGCCCATCTTTCGCGATACTTCAGAGTTACACATCAAATTGCGGCCCAATATCTTGGGGTTTTTCTACTTCCTCAAGACTGAGGTTGCCTTCAGTCTGTGGTTTTTCAACCTGTTGTTCAACATAGTGCGGGGAATTTTCGGAGTCTTTGGCATCACCAGTTCGGAGACTCTCGGAGGCGGCCACGCGGTGCAGGATCCGATTCTGGCGCACCAGTCGATGGGGGCGATGTTGGTGCTGTTTTTAGGCGGCCTGTGGACGGCGCGCAAGCATCTGAAGGAGGTTTTCCGCAAGGCCTTTACTGGGGATTCGACGGTGGATGATTCCGGAGAGATCCTTTCCTATCGGACGGCTGTGATTGTCCTGATTATCGGCAACTTGGTGCTGGTGGGATGGTTGTGGCTGGCGGGCATGCCTTTGTGGGTGGCGCTGAGTTTGCTCTTCTTAGCGGCAGTGATTATCTACGGCTATACCCGGGTGGTGGCTGAAGGCGGGCTGTCGGATGGTGCGCCGCCGGTAGTGCCAGCCGGCATCTTAGTGTCGGCGGTGGGCTCGTCGGCAATCGGGTCGCAGGGCTTGGTCATTTTGGCGACAACCTATTTCTGGACGGCCGGAGTGCGCAGTTTCGTGATGACTTCGTGTGCTAATGGCCTCAGGTTGGGGGAGGAATTGGAAAGCAGCAAAAGGCCGCTGTTCTGGGCTTTGGTTCTGAGTGTGGTGGTGGCCTTGGTCGGGTCGATCTGGGTGATCATGAACCTCAGCCACGAGTACGGGGCTCTCAATCTGAAGATATGGTCGCAGAGAGATGCCTACGACTTCATGGGGAATATGATTCACTCGCCGAAAGCGCCGCACCTGTGGGGCTGGATCAACACTGGGATCGGAGCCGTGATCATGTCGGGCTTGATGATCGCCCGCTGGCGCTATGTGTGGTGGCCGCTCCATCCCCTAGGGTATCCGATCGGTCCGATATGGATCATGACCGCTCTGTGGTTTAACATGTTTTTGGCTTGGCTAATCAAGGTGCTGGTACTCAAGTATGGGGGGGTGGGACTCTACATGAAAACCCGTCCCTTTTTCTTTGGCATGATCTTGGGACACATCTCACCGGGAGGCTTCTATCTCATCATTGATCACTTCACCGGTATGACCGGCAATGTGATCTTCTGGGGATGATGTGTAGGGTATCAAAATCGTTCCAAAGCATAGAATATTTACTTGTAAAACTGGAAATGTAAAGTTATCTTGCTAGGCAATGTACACATTCTTGATCCATTGCCCGAGAGGAGGTCCCTGCGCAGAGCTTGAGGTGGATTCACGTGGAGGAGGAGAGAAAATAATCTCTAACACTCTCATTAGGAGGACATATTGCTAATGAAGAAATTCACGTTGATGCTTTTAGGATGCGCGCTATTCCTCGGTCTGAACACGTCGGTCACAGGGCATACGAATGTAGAATATTTCATGCCCCAGGTGCCCGATCCCAGCGCGATCACAATCGATGGAAACGAGGACGACTGGGGCTGGATGGAGGAAGATTTCAAGATAGGGTTGGATCAGACGTGGGACAGTGTTACAGGGGATGTTCAAAGGGACGGCTTAGATTTCTCTTGGTTCGCTGGGTGGAGTGCGCCGCCCGACAATCGAGTATATTTCTTCATCAGAGTTCAAGACGATACCCTGCGGCTCCTTGAGGAGGATCAGAAACGCTGGTGGAGCGACGACCATGTGCAAATCTACATTGACGCCGACCACTCAGGCGGGAACTTCTTGGGGGAAAATCTCGATCAGGTTCACAATGGGCAGCGCTACCATCTCCGCATCAAGCCACTTCCCGGTCAGCCGGTGGCCTATAACAGCCTGCTCGAGTATATCGACCTCCCGGAAATAGGTTGGAGTTCGGACCTGTACAATGGCGAGCCCACAGAGTGGTTCGAAATCGCTTGGACGTTGCTGCCGGCAGCGGCCGGTCATCTATCGACCAACATTACCTGGACCATGGAGTTCCGCGCTGCTTTATGGGATATTCATGATACAAGCCCCGAGACAAGCATAAGGCATATTCTCCAACCCGATAAAATTATTCACTTTGGGGCGCGAGTTGGCGACAGTGACGGAGAAGGGGCTAAACATAGAATGGTCATGATTGGTGCTCAACCCCAAGCAGGCCAGAAGGCACAGTATCATCCCGACTGGATTTTGCTGGAAGCGGATGAGGCTGAGGCTGAGACTGCGGTAAGATCCACCTCCTGGGGCCGGGTCAAGAGCCATCTGGGCCGTCAATTGCGCTAATGGAGTGGTTTTGAGAAGAGGGATGCACTCGGCGCACCACTCTACAAGCCCCTGAGCAATCAGGGGCTTTATTTTTTGTGGATTTTTGCCCAAGCGATGATCTAACTTCGGCAGGAGCTAGACCCATGCCCAATCGCCCCAATATCCTCTTTCTCCTCAGCGATGAACACAGTTTCCGCTTCGTCTCGGCCCGCTCTCCAGAGCGCGGCGGCGAACCCTGCCGCACGCCAACGCTTGACTGCCTCATCCAGCAGGGTGCCCACTTCGAAAGCGCCTATTGTCAGATGCCCCTGTGCACGCCTAGCCGCATGTCGATGCTGTCCGGCCGACACTCGCACCGCTGCCCGGTGCTGTGGCCCGACACCCCGACTTTTGCTTCGCACTTGGGGCAGCACGGCTACGCCACGGCCGCCGTCGGCAAGATGCACCTGCAAGGCTCCCGTCAGTACGCCGGCTTCGGGGCCCGCCCCTACGGCGACTTTAACGCGCCTTCGCCAGGCCATCAGAAAGACCCCCTTTTTCTGCCCGGGGTCCAGGATCACATCTTCATGCCCTCCATTATTGAGGATGCTGGTCTCAGCGATATCCCCGAATCCCTGCTCCAGGAGCAGTTTGTCGTGCGCGAGGCTACGGCTTGGCTGCGCGAACACCAACACGCCCACCCGGACCAGCCCTGGTTGATGTACACTTCATTCGTCCACCCGCACTTTCCGATGAACGCACCTCGCCGCTTTTTCGAGCGCTACTATCCCGAGGGAGTTACCCCACCGAAGGTGGGCCGCAACGGGGACGCCCAGGATCACCCCATGACCTTGGAAGCTCTGAGGTCGGATAGCGGCGCGTCCCAAGGACATCCCGCCGAAGAGATCACTGCGGAGCAGACCCTGCGCGCCCGGGCGGCCTACGCTGCCTGCGTAGATCAATTGGACGAGATCATAGGGGACTTTTTAGCGGTCCTGGAGCGCGACGGGCTGCTCGACAACACCGTCATCGTCTATACCTCGGATCACGGCGAACTGGCTGGAGAGCACGGCTTGTGGTGGAAACAGACTTGGCACGAAGCTTCTGCTCGGGTGCCGCTGATCGTCTCTCTGCCGGAGCACCGTAGGGGCCAGCTCTCGCCGGCTGAAATCCCTGCGCCGGTGAGCCTAGCCGATATCTTTCCCACGCTTTGCGGCCTGACCGACGCGCCCTTGCTCGACGATCTGGACGGCATAGACTTGGCACCGGCGGTACGGGGTGATGCCTGCCTGGCTCTGGCAGCCCGCCCCGGCGTCATCGTCGAGAACTTGAGCAAAGGATACCGCATGATCCGCTCGCCGCGCTACAAGTACATTGCCTTCCACACCCACGAGGACTTGGCCTTCGATCTGATAGACGATCCAGACGAACAGCGCAATCTGGTAGGCCGCGCCGCAGGGGAGACAGCCGCCGAACTGGAGAACCTCAAGTCCGCGCTCTTCGATGGTTTTGATTTTGCGGAAGCCATCGAATCGATCAGGCGGGAAAGTGCGCAATATCGCAAGCAGTATCCGAGCCGGATAAAGCCCCGAACGTCTAACCAGATCATGCGTGGAGACGGAATGCTGGTAGAAGCGGACCAGCCGCTCTATTATCCAGATGTGGTCAGCGAGGACCCGCGCCGGGACTTCAGTGACTGTCCGCCGCAGCGCAGAGCTGCCCGGCGACGTCGATGAACTTGGTGATTGCGAGGTAAAAAGCGCGTTTCAATAGACCACGGCGAGGCTGCGTTCCTGCGCCGATTGTCCGTGGTCGGTTTTGGCGCGGACCTGCACGACGTATATCCCGGGTGCGACGAGTTGGTTTTCTTCGTCGCGCCCGTTCCACAGCGCTTGATGGCGGCCGTTGAGCTGTGCCCCGAGGGTTTGCCGCCACGTGGAGCGGCCGTCGAGCGCGTAGATTTCCAGTTCTACCTCGGCGGGGACTAGCAAGCGGAACAAGTTGTACTGGATCGTTACGTGGTCGTTGATGCCGTCGCCCTGCGGGGTGAACGCGGTCGGCTGCACTTCTATAGCGCCCAACACCTCATCCAATGCCTGGCCGATGGCGACCATGCGCAGTTGATTCGTGCCCAGAGCGTCGCTGGCATCCCCCCCTTCTACTTGCTGCGGCAGGCTCTGCGCAGCGCGCGTAAAAACCTCGACTTGCACCGTGCCCGAAGCCGTGTACATGATGGTTTCCAAATGCAAGCGCAGCGTTTGCGTGCCTCCTTCGCGGATGGGTTCGGGCAAGTAGATGGCTAGGCCCTCGGGTTCGGTGATTACGCTGTCGGCATTCACTGACTGTAGGGGCTCGCCCATCTCCAAGTCGAGCAGGGCACCCGCGCTGGGCAGGGTTAAACGCACCGCATCAAAACCGGTTTGCTCCGCCGCGAACTCGGCCCGCAGGTCGCAGACCAACTCGATCTTTTGCCCGGCTGGTATCTCGGCGATATGGCCTATGGGCTGTAGGTCGCTGGCCGCGGCTACCTCGCCCACCACTCGTTCGGCCAGCAGCGGAGAATACTCAATCGCCAGCGAATCCAAGCGCGTAAAATCCCACAGCGTTTCGGTTGCTAGCGTCAGGCGCAGTTGCAGGTAGCGGCCGCTCGGCACGCGGGGTAATTCGCCGGAACGGCGCAGCGGCGGCGACCAAAAGCTCCAGTTATCCGCGTCGTCGATGATGGGGCCGCGCCAGCCCACGGCCGGGGGATCCCAAGGCCAGGTGCGCTGCTTGAGACGTTCGTATACGCTTTGCGTTACTTCCACCAGTTGGCCGATGTCGTCGTACCCGTGATAGCCAGTGGGGGTGGGGTCTAGGCCAGTTTTGATTTCTACTTGCGCGGATGTGGGTGCGCCGGGCGCAGCCGCGAGTTGGTCGCCTGCGCGCCGCCACTTGCTCGCGCCAAAGCGCACGCGTCCGATGTTGACCACTTGGCCGAGGTCGGCTACCTGAGACGTCCAGATCGCTCGGGGCGGGAATCCCCGGCCGGACACCTCTAGCTCAGCCAAGGCGAACTTGGTGTAGAACCGGCCGATGTCTGGGAAGAAGTAGATGCGCAGAAAGCGCAGGTATTGCAGTGGGAACTCGATATGTACGACGGCCTCGGTGTTTAGATCGACGCTGGCTAGCAGGATGTCCAAAGGTCGATAGTGGGTGCCCTCTTCCTTGGCGACACCCACTGGATCAAGGCTGCCGGAGAGTTCGTATTTGGCAAAGGCGAAGTTGGGGCGATACGGCTCTTGGGTGAGCGCGTCGCGGCCCTCGGGCGGGTAGAAGGCAAAGCGATCCACCGGTGCGGGTACGCCGAGGTCGATTGTGTAAAATTCGTTGGACTCGGAGTAGGTTTGCGCCGCAAAGAAGGTCGTGAGGTCGCCATCGACAAAGTCGCGTGGCTCGGCGCGTGGGCGGAGGTAATTGATGCCGCGCCAGATGCGGACATCCCCCAAGCGATACGTGGATTCTCCGGGGGATCGCCAGCGATACCAAGGCCCTAATTGGGGGAGCAAGTTCTCGCCGGGTTTGAGTTCGCGCGGCTGGAGTACGGACGGGTCGGTAGAGTCGTCCATCATCCTGTTTTGCCACGTCCACTCCGCCCACGGCTCCGTGCCGCCGAGGCGAAACTCATCTACTGCCCATGAGCGCGCCGATAGGCCGCTTAGCATTAATGCAAGGGCAAACGCATGTCGCATGGGGGACCTCTTGTGGGAATTTTACTTAATTTCCTTCAAGGTGTCCAGACTCCGCCGCAGCGGTTATAGGCTGCTTTATTCTAGGACCAGCATCTTGCGCACCCGGGCGACTGTCCCGGCCCGCAGCCGGTATAAGTAAACCCCGTTGGCGACGCGTGCGCCGCGATGATCGCGGCCGTCCCAAGAAACCTGGTACGCGCCGGCAGCTTGGACTCCGTCCACCAGCGTGCGCACCGGCTGGCCGAGGACGTTGTAGATCACCAGCCGCACCGGGCCGGGGGCACTGACGCGGTAGGGGATCTGGGTGGAGCTCTTGAAGGGGTTGGGGTAATTGGGCTCTAGACTGCTGGCGACCGGCAAGGTAGCCTCGGCAGCTTCCCAATCGGATGGGTCGGTCGAGAAGATCCGATACAATCCCGTCTGATCGGTAACCCACATGTCGGTTCCCTCCGGGCCGATGGCGATGTGCTGCGGATTAGTAAAGCCGACCGCAAAGGCTTCGAGTACCCCTTTGGGGGTTACGACCCAAATGTTGTCCGTTACGGCGTCTGCGACATAGAGAGCGCTGCCGAGCGGCCCAGCGTTAGAAAACGCAATTCCCTGAAATTGACGCTCAGTGACAGGTGCAGGCGGCACCAATGTTCGCCATTCTCCGTCGGCTTGCAGTTGGTACAAGCCAGATAGTTCGTCGTGGTTGAGGTCGGTATCGGAGAGCGTCAGCAGACCGCCGTATTTTCCAGTCGGATCGGCCTTCAGGTCCATTGGATCGATATCGCTTCTGCCGCTAGGTAGGGAATGGTAAGCGATTAGGTGGGGATTGAAGGACTCGTCCAGCCGGTAGAAAGACTGGTCTCGCCCGAAGTCTGCATAGTAGATATAGGCACCTGCTGGGTAGTTTGGCTGGTTGATGAATTCAATGGATGCTTGAGTCGGATTTTCTTCACTATAGATGTGGATTGGGTCGCGAAACTCGCCATTCGGCTCTACGATTAAGACATGGGTTGTGGGCTGTCCATCCGGGCCAGCATTGATCGTCAAGAACAACTTGTTGTCAAACAATCCGGTTTGATCGAAACGGACTGTCGGCACTGCGTTTACCAACTCGGCAGGGATGCGGGCGACTAGTTCCTCGCTGTCTGCCGAATATCTCCAGAGTAATACCTCCCCATCATCGGATGCAGCGTTAAGGATTGTAGCACCAATGATCCCCGTGCCATACTCGCGATTCGTGATAAGATCAATAGCGACTGGTTCCGACCTCAACCAACGCTCGACAGCAAAACCGAGTGGAACGGATATATCGGCTGGTGGATATAGGATGTTCAACACGTCCCACAGCAGAATCGTGCCGTCCCGACTGGCACTGGCCAGGGTTTTACTATCCGGCGAAAACGCCACGGAATGGATGTAAGACGTATGTCCCTCAAGGGTAGCCTTGCGTTGGCCGCTGACCACATCCCACAACTGAATCGTGCCATCGGAACCGCCGCCAGCGAGGGTTGTCCCATCCGGTGAGTACGCCACCGAAGTAATCCAATCCCCTGTATCATCCAGATGTCCTTCGAGGATGGCCTTGAGTTGTCCACTGGCTACATCCCACAACTGAATCGCGTCGTCTTTACTGCTACTGGCGAGGGTGGCACCATCCGGTGAGAAAACCATCGAACGGACCTGTCCTTTGAGGATGGCCTTGAGTTGTCCACTGGCTACATCCCACAACTGAATCGCGTCGTCTTTACTGCTACTGGCGAGGGTGGTTCCATCCAGAGAATAGACCATGGATGAGACCGGCCCGTTATGTCCTTTGAGGGTGGTCTTGAGCTGTCCGCTATCTGTATCCCACAATCGCACCGTGCCGTCGAAACCGCCACTGGCGAGGGTGGCTCCATCGGGCGCAAAGATCACGGAAACGACAGCTCCCAAGTCTCCTTGGAGGAGAATGGGTCCTGCCTTTCCACTGGTCACGTCCCACAACCGCACCGCGCCGTCCCCATGGCCGCTAGCGAGAGTGGTTCCATCCGGTGAGAAAGCCACCGAACCACTCCAAACTATATGCCTCGGCAATGTCAGGGTGTTCTTTATTTTCATTCGTCCGCTGGTCACGTCCCACAACCGCATCGTGTTGTCCATATGGCGACTAGCGAGGGTGGCTCCATCCGGTGAGAAAGCCACCGTAGAGACCCAGATTGTATGCTCTGGCAAGGTGGCCCTTATTTGCCCACTGTCCACATCCCACAGCCGCATCGTGCCATGGCCCCTAGTTGTGACCTGAGAGGCCCCATCCGGCGTATATGCCACGTCGAGGCTACTGACAACGACCAGAGAGGCCCCATCCGGCGTATATGCCACGGAATAGACATCCCCCGGCAGCTCTAGGGTGTCCTTTATTTCCCCACTGTCCACATCCCACAACTGCACCGTGCCGTCGTAAGTACCACTGGCGACAAGGGTGGTTCCATCCGGAGAATATGACATGGAACTGATCCAGGTCCTATACCATTTTAGGGTGTCCTTTATTTCCCCACTGTCCACATCCCACAACTGCACCGTGCCGTCCCAACTGCCACTGGCGAGGGTTGTCCCATCTGGAGAGAAAGCCACAGATGCGACCCTCCCGTCATGCCCTTTGAGGGTGTTCTTTGATTGTCCGCTGTTCACGTCCCACAGCCGCACCGTGTAGTCCCAACTGCCACTGGCGAGGGTGGCTCCATCCGGCGAGAAAGCCACTGAAGAGATCCAATCCGTATGCCCTTCGAGGATGTTTTTTAATTGTCTGCTGTCCACGTCCCACAGCCGGATCGTGTTGTCCTTATGGCCACTGGCGAGGGTGGCCCCATCCGGCGAGAAAGCCACCGTGAAGACCCCAGCCGTATATCCTTCTAGGATGGCCTTGAGTTGTCCACTATCTGCATCCCACAACCGGATCATTTTGTCGATACCACCACTGGTACTGGCGAGGGTGGCCCCATCCGATGAGAGAGCCACTGGGACACTTGTCTCCGGAATCAGAGCAACTTCAGCACCGGTATGGGCATCGTAGATCCAGATGCCGATGCTACTGTTCACCACCAGCCGCGTCCCATCAGCTGAATAGACCGCCGACTTCACCCGTCCTTTGCCTAGGCGGGCGAGGGCCCCTTCGGGCAGATTCCAGCGCGTATAGTCTTGAGCGCGGCTAGCCGGCGCGGATAGGACACTGACCGACAACAGGGCGACATTGAACAAATAGGCTTTTTTCATTTTTAGCCGTTCATGTTCACACCAGTGGTAATCTCTCATTAACCACTACCAGAACGGAGTTCCTGTGTTAATAGAAACTTCGTCGTTGTGCGGGAAGTTCCGGCCCTAGCGCTCTCCTGCAAGAGAATGCGTTGGCCGCAGCCCGAAGAAAGCCGCCATGATCAAGCCGCTGGCAATCCGCGACGCGCAGGCCAAGCCAAAGACGGCTCCGTAGCCATAGTCGAGGATAAGTATGCCGCCGATGAGGCTGCCGAGGAAGTTTAGAAGCTGGAAGCCGCAGACGCGGAGGCCTTGGATTCGCGCCCAGAAGCGCCGGGGCAGTACTTGGGTGGAGAAGTGCTGGTCGGACGGGTTGTCGATGACTTCGCCGATGCGCACGAGCAGGAACATGGGCACGGCCAATGGCAGGCTGATAAAGGCCCCCATGATCCCGAGGGCACTGCCGCCCATAATGCGGGACGGAAGGATGGTCAGCGTCGGCCCGAAGCGGCGCACCAGGGTCGGCGCGGCGAAGGTTGCTGGTAGGCTAGCGAGTTGGCTGAGGAAGAAGATCGCGCCGATCGCAGCTGGGCCGACCCCCAGCTCGGCTTCGAAGAATACGTTGAAAAACGGGTACGTCAGCCCCATGGAGAAGCCACGCGTACCACTCAAGACGGTAATGGCGGCAAAGACGCGCCACGGTGAGACGGTCGGCTCGTCCTCGTCCGGCGATTTTCGGGCTTCGGCGTGCTCAGGGCGACGCCGGGTCGGCGCGGGTGCTCTTTCGCGGCGGGTTTGACCGGATGCGTACAACAGTGGCACGACGGCGATGAGCGAACACGCCGCGCCGAAGAACAGCGCATAGCGGAAGGGCTCTGGAACCTCGGTGGAAAGGCCGAGGAAGTAGCCCATGACCCCGGGCATGAAGCCGCCGATTAGGCTCAAGAGCATGCGGACGACTATTTGCAGGGCCGACCAGATGGCGAGGGCTTCGGCGCGGCGCGCTGGGTGGGCGTTGTCCGAGAGGAAGGGTACGTGGTTGACCCAGACGAAGGCCATGGCTATGCCGCCGATAAACGAGAACGTCAACAATGCGCTTGGCGATGTGGTCAAGCACAGGCCCAACTGGGAGATGGCCAGCAGCAGCCCCGAGGCTATGAGAAAGGGCCGGCGGCCGAGGCGGTCGCTCAGGATGCCGATGGGCAGGGCTAATAGGCCAGTCGCCAGCGGTGCCATGCTGGCGACTTGGCCGATGAAATCCTCTTGGTAGCTCAGGCGTAGTAGATAGAGGTTGTACAGCAGGGAAAAAAGCGCCATGCCGGCATTGATCGAGGTGCCAAAAGCGAAAAACAGCCGGACATTGCGGTTGAATTCCCGCAGCCGAAAGCGGCTTAGGGCGTGGCCGATGGGCATCCGGCGTGGCGTTCTGCAAACACCTCTACGGCCTTTTTCGCCGCTAGCTTGGAGGCATGGACTCGGTCGGCAAAGCTCAATGCCATGCCGGTCTCAATGGTGAAAGCGGGGCCGTAGGTATGGGCCGCGAAGTCGGCGAGGTTAAGTCCTTCGCCGCGCTGGGCCGCGTTGAGCCAGAAGACCCCGTGCAGCCCTCGGGTAAAAAACGATCCAGGCAAATAGTCGGCCGGGGGTAGGGCTGCACCCGACGCAGCGACCGCGGCGATCATGGCGTCGGCCATGCGCTCTTCTCGCTCTTGGTCGCTGGGAGTGCGCTGGTGCCGTGCTGAAAACCAGAAGAAATCGCCCCCGTGCTCGTGGAGGTCCAGCGTCAAGCCGGGCTGGATGGCGGCCATTAGGTCGCGAGTGCAGCGCGACTCGACGGGTGCCCAAGGGGTGTCGTGGAAGCGGTTGAGGTGGAGGACTTCGCCGGCGGGGTCAATTATCAGCGTGTACGCGCGTTCGACGCCGGGATTGCTGGCGGCAAAGTAGAGCCGACGGCCCTTGAGTGCTTCGATCCAGTCCCCTACTGGATGGTTGTACAGGTTGCTCGTTGCGTAGCCGTACTCGCCGATGAGGGCGACCACGGTATCGCCTTCTTCATAGAGGACTTCGCCGCGCTTTCTGAGCAAGGGAGCGACGTCGTCGAGGCCGCCGAGATTCGGGGCTTCGTCTAAGCTCAGGCCGAGCGCGTAGGCGAGGCCGTTCATGCCGATGGGGTCGCGGCTGGGAATGGTGTAGAGCTGGTGCTCGGTCTCGATCTCGTCAATGAGGGCACAGGCCGCGCTGACGCCAGCTTGTTCGGTGGCGTGGCTACCGGCACTAATAAAAATGGCCGGTGTTTTGTCGCCGCCGCTTTTGACTGCGACGATGGGTTGTCCGTCGGGCGCGCGGCCGAGGATCTGTGGAGTGTGGCCGTTGTCCTGGATACAGGTGAGCAGGTCGGCGTAGCTATCGAATGGCTGCATGGCATTTAGGCACACAGGGGATGCGCCATTTGCTCGCGGCGGAAGGGGACGTCGATCTGGCCGTCTTGGTTGATAGCGGACATTCTGGCCCGCGCTTCTAGCCACAGCCGGTGCCACTCGGCCGGGTCGCGCAACTCGCTGTCTGGGTCGCGACGGCTGCGCGCGACGAATCCGGGGAAGGCGATGCGCCCGGTGGGCTGGTCGGTGGGATTGTAGCGCAGGTCAAAGCTCCAGCGGACCTCGTCGCTGACGTTGGGATAGGAGCCGTGGACGGTCTGCTTGTGGACGCAGATGACGTCGCCGCGCTCGACCGGCACGGGAATAGCCCGATCCGCCGCGAAGAGCTTTTCTGGGACTTGGGCGGCTCCGGCAAACTGGGGCGCGTTGTCCATGTAGTTGGGGCAGTGCGGCAGCAGCCCGCTTTTGTGCGAGCCGGGCGCGACCATCAGTGGCCCCTTCTCGATGGGCGTGTCTTGCAGGGAAAACCACACCGTTAGCATCTGCGTGTCGTCCGCCTCTTCGGTTACGACGCCGTGGTCTTGGTGCCATTGGGTAGCCCCGAGGATGGCGTTGCCGAACTGGTTTTTGGGTAGGTAGCGCTCGGGGGGTTTGATGCGCACGTGCTGGACGGGATTGGAGTAGATTTCCGGGCCAATAAGCGACTCGACGACGTCGAGCAGGTTCGGATCGGTGAAGGCGCGGAAGACGGCCGGCCCGGCCCAGAAGGGGGTGTCGGACTGGACGTTTTGAAAAGGCAGAGAGAAGTCGAAGAACTGGCTGTGGATGCGGCCGGTTTCAACGCAAATTTGGATGTAGCGGTCGCCAAACTCGAGCTCTTCGTAGCGCGAGGTAATTTCGCCTTGAGCGTAGAGCTCGTCGGCCAAGCTGTCGAGGACCGTGGCGTATTCGTCGATGACTGGGTCGAGGGTGGTGACCGGGTCGAGGACGTCTTTGACGACGACGTAGCCTTCGCTAGCAAAGTGATCAAGTTGGCTGGGGGTGAGCGCGGGCATGGTTTTCCTCCGATGGGTGCGCGGTTGGTGGGCGACGCGTGTATTGTTTCTACAATAACAAGGGCAATACGTAAGAGGCAAGCGCGGATTGGATGGAGAAGTGCGATTCGATATACTATGGCTTTGCGTCGCTTGCGGTGGGAACGTTAGCCGAGGCGATCGATGTCATAGGGGGCACCATGGCTTGCAAAGTATTCCTTCACGCCGCTGCTGTACTATGGCTAGCTGGTTCGCTCGCCGCCGAGCAGCTCCGCTTTGACGCGGCTGATGAGTGGCGGACATGGCGCTTGCCGCTGGGGATTGTTGCGCTTGACGACGCTGGGGTGATCCGCCCGGTCGAAATCCGCAAAAACGTCGATCCCGTGCGCGATGCCGCGGCCTTTGGCGGTGGGATTCACGCGGCTGGCTCCAATGCGCTGGCGGCGGCGCGGGCCATTGACGGAGATCGGCTGACTGGCTGGAATCCCAACTTGGCCGACGACTTAGACGATTGGTGGATCGAAATCGACTTGGGACGAGCCGTGGCCGCGCGCCGGGTCGCACTGACCTTTTTAGAGAGTGCGCTGCCGTGCGCACTGTTTGACGTGTTGCTTTCCACTGGGGAGCCAGCCATCGACGTGGTCGGCAATCCCATTGAAGGCAGCCTCGTGTACCGCGTGAAGGAGCGCTTCAAGGAAAATCAGCGGCACCAGATCGCGTTGGATCTGGACCTAGTGCGCGATCCGTTTGTGCAATTTGTCCGCGTCGAAATGCTCGACTGTGAGGCCGAGGCTGCGCTGGCTGAAGTGGAGGTCGAAGCCATTGGCGACAATCTCTCCTTGGATCTGGCGGCCAAGGGCGGGGACTTGGAAATCATCGTCGATATCGACGGCTTTGGCGACGCTGCGTCGTTTGCCAACTCATTGCCGCTGGCCGACGGCCGGTTTTCCCTGTGGACGGAAAACCGCCGCATCAATCGCCCGGTTGATGTGATCTCGCGCATGACCTTGGACTTAGGCGCGGTCTATTGGGTGGATTTGGTGCGCATCGTGGGGAATTTTTTGTCGCGGCCTGGGCAATTCCGCTTCAACTTTGACCGCTACGAGGTGCTGACCTCGGATGGCTCGCTGGCACCAAATGGCACGCGCATCTGGCACCGGCAATTCGCGGGTAAAGCTACGACATCCAATCGCCAGCTCGGGATCGCCAACCACCACTTTGCGCCGATCAGAACGCGCTACGTGCGGGTCGAATGGGTGTTTTGGGATGCGGCCTGCGCGGCCGCTTGCGTGGGCTGCGGCATTGTGCCGCCCTGCCAGTTTTGGGGTGGCACGCGTGAGCTGCAGGTTTTTGGCGAGGGCTATCCGCAGCGGGTGATGCTGGCCTCGCCGCTGATTGACCTCGGCGGCGACAAGCAGATCCATACGGTCCGCTGGCAAGCCGACGCGCCTATTGGGACGCGGGTGGAGGTGCGCAGTCGCACGGGCAATGACCTGCAAATGGACATCACCTATCACGACAAAAACGGCCGGGTTGTCACCGAACGAAAGTACAACAAGCTCATTCCATCTTTTAAGGGCCGGATCGACACCGCGCTGTCGGCGGGGGCCAATTGGAGCCCGTGGAGCAAGCTGTACTTGCAGCCGGGCGAGCCGTTCGCGTCGCCCTCGCCGCGACAATACGCCGAGTTAGATATCGCCTTGGTGTCCGAGCGGTCGGATGTGGGGGCGGCCTTAGATTGGTTGGAGATCGAGTTCGGCGATCCGGTGGCGCAACAAGTGGTGGGGGAGATTTTCCCGGTCGAAGTGCAGCCTGGGGAGCGCACCGAGTTTGCCTATTACATTCGTCCGCAACAGGTGGCAGGCCGTGGCTTTGACCACTTGGAGGTGGAGAGCTCCGCGCCGATTGAGTTCGTCGAGGTGTTGGTAGAGGGCGAAGTGGTAGAGGCGACGGCCACACCGACGGAAGGGGGAGTGGCCATCACCTTGGCCGCGCCGGTCAAGAGCCGTCAGCTAGTGGAGTTGCGCTTTGCCGGTACTGTGTTTGTCGATGCCACGCGCTTTGACGCCTTTATCGCCCAAGGGTCTGCCGACGCGCTGTTGCGGCAGCGGGTGGATGTGGGCGACGCGTACGCAGAGGTCGCCAGCAGCACAAATGCCGTGCGCTTGCCCGTGGGAGCGCGGTTGCTGGCCAACGTGGCGATGGGGCCGCTGGCGTTGACGCCCAATGGCGACGGAGTCAACGACGCGCTGCGGGTGGAATTCGACTTGGTCAATGTCTTGGCTGCGCGGTGGATCGGCCTGCGGATTTTCGACCTTGCGGGGCGGCTGGTGTGGGTGCGGGAAGAGGAGGGCGAGGCTGGTGGTCGGGCTTGGGTTTGGGACGGCAGGGGGAGTTGGGGTGCGAAGGTAACGCCAGGGCTGTACGTGGCGGAATTGCGCGTCGAAGGAGACGAGGAAAGCTATAGTCGGCGGCGCGTAATTGCCGTTGTTTATTAGATTGCCAATTGCGCCCCTTTAGGCGTTCAGAAAAGGAGGAAACATGAAACTGATTCTCGTAGGTTGCGAATACGCCGGTAAGACGACCTTGGCCAATGCCATCGTCGGTTGGACCGAGCGCACTTTTGGCTCGTCGCGCACGTTCCACGATCACTTCAGCCTGCCCTGCAATGAGTTCCCCGTAGAGGAGCAGGAGCAACTGCTGGCCCTCAGCCCTCGGCTGAAGGAGATGTTTCAGCGCTACATGATGAACTACCACTTTCATTCTGCTTTCTACAGCGACCCGGACCACAACTTGGTGGGCTTTCACATTGAAGAAGCCGTGTACGCGCCCTTATACTACGGCTACGGGGGCCGCGGCGAATACGGCGACCGCGCCGCACTGGCTCGTTCCTTCGACGAGGAGGTCATGCAGCACGCGCCCGACACAGTACTCGTGCTGCTGCGCGCGCGGCCCGAAATCATTGCCCAGCGCATGCGCGAGCAGCCGCACGAGCGGCCGGTGGTGCAGGAAAAGGACATCGAGCACGTGTTGCAGCGCTTTGAGGAGGAATACCGCGATTCGCTCATCCGCAAGAAATTCGCCCTCGACACGTCCGACGCCACGGTAGAGCAGACCTTGGCAGAGTTCGCAGGAGAAATCAAAAATCACCTGAGCGAAACCGACCGCTTGCGCCTTTTGGCCCACCAGAACTGGCCGGGCTAAGCCATGCCACAGCCCTTTCTCGATTGGTATGGCGTATGGGCCGGTCAAGCCGGCATTGAAGGCGGCCAAGCCTGGGTGCAAGACCCGCCGGTCGGCGTGCGCTTGGCCGTGCAGGAGGCGAGTAAATCCCCGGTCTTCATTGAGCCTGAGTACCCTTGGGAGGCGGGCGGTCTGTCGCCACAAGCCGTGCTCTGCGATGACGGTGTGCTGAAGATGTGGTATATCGCCAGCGGCGCTGGGGACGATCAACCTCCCTTCATTGCGTACGCCGAGAGCGCGGACGGCTTGTGTTGGGAGCGACCGGCCCTGCATTTGCAAGAGTACGACGGTAGCACGGCCAACAACCTGCTCTTCCGCTTCGGCGACTTTGGGCTGCAATCCGTGTTTGTGGATCCCGTGGCCCCGCCGGAGGCTCGTTACAAGGCCATGGCGCGCGATTCCATTACCTATCACGAGGGCGCGCCGGTGCCTGCGATGACGCGGGAGCGCAAGTGGGCCATTCGCCGCGCCATGCAAGAGGCTGGTTACACGCCAGAGCAGCGGGCTGACGCCTTGTATTTCGTCGGCTTGCTTACAGGTGCGGTATCGCCCGATGGCAAGCAGTGGACCTTCTTGGAGGAGCCGCTTTTGAACGTGGGCCGCACCGGACTCGACAGCCACAATATTGCCGCGTACGACGCGGAAGCCGGTCAATACGTGGCCTATTTGCGCGGCCATCAAGATCGCCGCCGCATCGTGCGCCGCACCGAGGGCGCGGAGTTTGGGAATTGGTCGCCGCCGCGGCCGGTATTTGGCGCGGATCCGCAAGATCCCATCGACGACGACGTGTACGCGGCGGGCTATTGCCGCTATCCCCACGGCGGCTTCCACCTGATGTTCCCAGCCATGTACCACCGCTGGACGGCCACGGTAGATGTGCAATTGGCGACTAGCCGCGACGGCTTGCTGTGGAGCCGACCCGAGCGCAAGCCCATCATATCCTGCGAACCAGAAGGGTACGGCATGGTGTTTGCCTTCCCGGAAGTGGTCCCGCTCGACTCGGAGACGTGGGGCGCGATGTTCATTGGGCAGTACGACTTGCACGACTGGGGAGAAAGGTACGACCCGGGCCTCCCTGCGGAATGGCGTTGGGCCACATGGAAACGGGATCGGTTGGTAGCTCTCGAAGCGCCGGTGGAGGGGCGCGTAACGCTGGTCGAACGCGAGTGCGAGGGCCGCGAGCTAACGCTCAATTTTCAGACGCAAAAGGAAGGCGGTTGGATCAAAGCCGAACTGGTCGAGCCGCCCTCTTCGCCGGCCGCGCCGGTGCAGGCCATAGAGGGCTTTGGGTTAGAGGAGGCCGACGTGCTGGCTGGCGACGAGTTGGCTGGGGTGGCGACGTGGCGCGGGAGCAGCGATTTGTCGGCCTTGCGCGGCAGGCAGGTGGCCATTCGCCTGCACATGGGCCGGGCGAAGGTGTTTGCGGTGGGGATGTAGGGTTGTTTGCTTGAAGTTCAAGGACGGCGTGCCGGCGGGATGAGAACAAAAAAGATAGCTGACATATGTGAGACTGTCGGAGGTGGTACCTAATCCACCAAAGTGTCAGATTATTGGGAAGGCGACATCGGTTGGTAGATGGAAAGATTGGATTATAAGGGATCACATGACTTTTCAGGATTTTGAATAATGGCACATGACCCGATTACTCCGCTAATTGCTTGCTCGGCCTGCTTTTCTGATCATGGTCTGCGCTTGGATGCTGAGCGACTTGGGCTGGAAGAAACGGGTGTGTGCCCAAACTGTAATACAATAGACAGCAAGAAACTCACAAAAGGAGTCCTCCTCAAACTGGCGTATCGTTTCTTTGTCTGGGGTTCCCTGCATCGTTGCGAGTATGGAGCTGCGCCACGAATCCAATTCAACGAACATCAGAAAACATCTATCGGCTTATCACCTTGGCTTGTATCCGATGTTAAGTTGTTTGAAAGTCTTCTCAGCATAGGTTTTTTCCCCTATGGGCCGAGACTCTGGATGATTGGCGAAGTTGAGCCATTGAAGGAACTTCAGAATCGATGCACCCGAAAGAATATTGTCAACCGAATTTTGCACGATTACCCAACAAGGAATGTTGGACCAGAGCACCATTTCTATCGGATTCGCAAAGAACCGAGCAATCCTGCTAAACCTTCGGAGTACGATAGTCCACCTAACTCTGCTATCGGCAAGGGACGCTTCGATTCGACTAATTTCCCTGTATTATACGCTTCACCGGACTTACAAGTATGTATGCATGAATGTCGAGTAACAGCAGAAGACGACCTCTATGTGGCCACTCTGACTCCGAACACTTCACTGCGCCTTCTTGACCTATCCGTCCTGTTAAGGGATGAACATGGGACAGAATTCGAGAGTCTCGATATGGCAGTTCACATGCTTTTCTTGGCAGGAAAACACTCATATGAAATTACTCGCGAGATTGCCACTGCCGCATACACCTCGGAATTCGACGGAGTTATCTATCCTTCGTACTTTAGCCTGCTTCGACTTGGTGTTATGCCTTTTGAGACCACGTATGGCATCTCGCATCGACGTATATCTCAGTATCAGGAGTACGAGCAGGAAAAAAGTATCCCTAACTTGGCTATTTTCGGGCGGCCAATTGAGCAAAGCAGGCTCTCCTTACAATGCGTCAATAGACTGATCGTGCGTCGGGTAGATTATGACTTTCACTTCGGCCCTGTCTAAGGAGCAATTCCATAACCTCATCGCCCTCGGCGAAGGCTTCACCACCGAGTTCAAGCGGGCCATGCCTTCCGATCTCGGACGGGAGATGTGCGCCTTCGCCAATGCTACCGGCGGGGTGATCCTGCTCGGGGTCTCGGATGCCGGGGAGATCGTTGGTGTAGCCGACCACAATCAGCTAAAGTCGAGGGTGCAAAGCACTGCACGGTCGGCGGATCCGCCGATTTCGGTGGAGGTGGAAAGCGTCGGTGAGGTCTTGTGCGTGGTCGTGCCGCCGCAGGAACGCAAGCCCTACTCGTTTGGCGGACGATTCTTCATACGCGACGGGGCGAGCAGTCAGCAAATGTCGAATGAGGAAGTGGAAAACCTGTTCTACGCGGTTGGGCGTCTTCATTTTGACAAAAAGCGCTGTGAGATTTTCTCCATGGAAAGCGACCTTGATGACGAGACTTGGACGCTATTTAGTGAACGCGCCAAAATTCCAGCGGCCATGGAGCGGCTCGTGGCCCTCCGAAACCTCGGCCTAGTCGATGTACAAGACCGCATGACCTACGCCGGCGCATGGCTGCTGGCACGAGACATTCGGAGGTTCACGACCACTGCCCACGTGTCTTGTGCCCTGTTCATGGGGACCGAGAAGGTGAGGATTCTCGATCGGCGGGACTTCCACAGCGACATTCCGACGATGATAGACGAAGTAGTCGCTTGGATTCTCACCAAAATCAATGTCGAGTACATCATCAAGCACGTGAGGCGGCAGGAACGGCCAGAATTGCCCGAAGAAGCCCTGCGGGAAGCGGTGGCGAATGCCGTTGCCCACCGCGATTACCGCTCGACCGCGAACGTCCAGATTTACATCTTCAAGGACCGGATCGAAATCGTCAGTCCAGGCGGATTGCCCGCAGGGATGGAGGAAGCGGATCTGGGCACCAAAAGCGTCCCGCGCAACCCGCTGCTGTTCGGCATGTTGTACCGCATGGACGTGGTGGAGCAAATCGGTTCCGGCATCCGGCGTATTCGAGAGCTTTGCCGAGAGCACGGGGTGCCGGAGCCGGTGATCGACGTGTCCGAGCACTGGGTGACGACGACCTTTCTCAGGCCGACCGCAGAAGTTGAGACCAAGTTGAGACCAAGTCGGGACCAAGTCACACCCGAAGTCACACCCGAAGTCACACCCGAAGTCACACCCGAAGCCACACCCGAAGTTATGGGACTTCTTCAGGTTATGAGCGGAGCAATGGACCGCAATTCATTGCAGAAGGCTCTTGGACTCAAAGCAGAAAAGAACTTCCGTCTTCTTTATCTGCGTCCGGCCATTGAAGCAGAGTTGGTGGAAATGACCATCCCCGACAAACCCAGAAGCAGCAAGCAGCGGTATCGGCTAACAGACAAGGGCCAAGCGTTACGAGATCGCTTGACGCAGACCCAATGACCCCCGCGCCCTATACCGAAGACACTCTCGTCCAGCAGACCACTGCCGATTACCTAGAACAACTCGGCTGAGAATCCATCTATGGCAGACCCGCATCCCATCGTTGAAGTGAAACCTGAATGGGTCATTGATCGGGAAGATATGGGAACCAAGACAAAGTTCTGGTATCGTGATCCTGATGACGATGTAAACTGGCTCTTCAAATATCCCCGGTCGGACACAGGGGAACACTGGGCAGAGAAAATTGCCGAGGAAGTTGCGTCTGTACTCGGAATCAGACACGCAAAGGTAGAATTAGCAGAGTTTGAAGGTGATCGTGGTTCGGCGACAGAATCCTTTGCTCGCGGCGGCAGGGCATTATGTCACGGCAACGAATTATTGGAGTGGACTGTTGGCGGTTACGATCCCAAGAAAAAATTCCACCAGTCGGAGCATACACTGGCGAATATCTTTGCAGGAATGGACCGCGTCTTTGAAAAGCCTGAAGCTGCGAGTCGAGCGAAACATACTCTTGCGGAGTACGCGGTGCTGGATGCGCTGATTGGCAATACGGACCGTCATCACGAGAACTGGGGGTTGCTTCGGCAGCGCGAGGGGAATGGCTTGAGGGGTATTCTTTTTCTGGCACCGTCTTTCGATCACGCTACCTCGCTAGGACGGGAACTACTCGACGAACGCCGCAATAGATTCTTGAAGGAAAATCGCGTAGGCGGTTATGTAGAAAAAGGACGCGGCGCGATTTACTGGTCTGAAGACGAACGGCGCGGCCCTAGCCCACTGGAACTGGTGCGGCGGGCGGTCCGTACCTATCCAGACCTTTTCCGTCCAGTAGTCCTGAAACTCGCAGAGATAAACGAGAGCGTTTTTTCTGAAATAGTCGAGAGAATTCCTCCTGATTGGATGACTTTTTTGGCGCGAGAATTTGCGGTGAAGCTATTATACTATAATTATGGACAGTTAAAGGAGATGGTCTGATGAGCACGAAAACCTTGTTCTTGGCATGGCAGGATCAGGACAAAAGAAAGAAGAGCCATCCATGGTTCCCGGTGGGTAGGTTGGATGTCGAGTCATCGTTTTACCGCTTCCGCTACATCGGCGGTGCGAAGAGAGCAGAAAAAGAAATTGGATTCCCTCCATTGATCGGCTTCCCCGAGTTAGATAGAGAGTATCGTTCCTCAGAATTGTTTGCGTTGTTCAGGAATCGCGTCATGGCCAAGAGCAGGCCGGATCGTCCGTCCTACCTTCGCAGCCTCGATCTCCCAGAGGATGCGACCCCTTTCGAAATTCTATCGGTCAATGGCGGCACGCGCGTCACGGATACTTACGAGGTATTCCCGAAGCTCGAAAAGGATGCCGATGGCTATTTTACCTGTCGATTTTTCCTGCACAGTTGGCAACGTGTAAGTAAAGAGGCTCAAGAGCGGATTAACGAACTGAAACCAGAAGAAGAACTGTACGTAACTCTCGAATTGACCAACCCGGCGACCAAGCTAGCAGTGCAAATCCAGACGACGGACTATTATATGATCGGCTGGACGCCGCGCTATCTCGTGAGCGATTTGGCCATGGCCATGACCGAAGGCCCCAATGACTACAACGCGAAGGTCGTGCGTGTTAATCCTATGCCAGCGCCGTCAAGGCAGCGCGTTTTGGTTGAAATGCGTGGTCGTTGGAAGAAACACGAGCCGATGAGTGGTGAGGATTTTCAGCCTTTGGCCTCTGACCGCATCGCGGTTGATCCAAATGTCGATGACCTAGGACGCTATCGAGTCGCTTTGTAACAGGGGATCGTCTCAGATAGCGATACCCAATGACTCCTGTGCCCTATACCGAAGACACTCTCGTCCAGCAGACCACTGCTGATTATTTACGACTTCTAGCGCGCCGTAGAAGACGAGGCCACTGTGCCGCTCTACTACGACGCCCGAGGCGACAAACTGAACGTGGCCGTCGGCGACCTGAACGAGCGCATCGCTGCGAAGCTCCGCGTGAATCAGTGGTGCGACAAGGAGGCGACCCGAGATGCCGTCCGTGTTGTGATTCGCAATTTCCTCTAGAGCGACGAGACCGGCTTACCTTCAGACGGTTACTCAGAAGCCGAAGTTGGAACCAAGACGGACGACGTATTCCGGCACGTATTCCGCGTCTATCCAACAGTACCGTCGCCGTATTACGAAAGCGCGGCGTGAAGTAACAGGGAAGGATTGACTTGAGCGATAGCTGTGGTTGTCCGATCTATGGGGCTGTATATATATTACCCATTGTTTCCATTGCGTGCCGAGAAAGGAGGGATTTTAGTAAAGGCGAGCAGCATGCTTTTTGTCGAGTTGTTTTACTCTAAAACGAGGAAAATTACATGAGAACGCATGCACAGATGATTTTAGGAGGAGCCTTGGTGTTCCTCATCAGCACGATTGCTTGGGGGCACGTGGGGACCGAGTATTTTTATCCGCAGGTGCCCGACCCAGCCTCTATGGTCATGGATGGCAATGACGACGACTGGGGCTGGCTCGACCAAGAGGAATTTGCCATCACCACGGATCAGATGTTTGGCCAGCAGGGCGAAGAGATTTCGCGCGAGGATTTCAACGCGGCCTTCTGGATGGCGTGGAGTGCGCCGCCGGACAATCGCTTCTACTTCTACGCTGTGGTGGCCGACGACACGCTCAAGATGCTCGAATCCGATCAGAAGCGCTGGTGGTCGGACGACATCATCCAGATCACGTTTGATGCCGATCACTCGGGCGGCGACTTCTTAGGCGAAAACTTGGACCACGTGTTTAATGGCCAGCGCTACCACCTCCGCATCAATCCGGGGCCGGGTCAGCCGGTTGCGTACAACAGCCAGCTCGAATACATCGACCTACCGGAGATCGGCTGGAGTTCGGATATATACAACGGCGAGCCAACGCCTTGGTTTGAAGTGGGCTGGACCCTGCTGCCGTCGGGGGCCGGGCACGGATCGACCAATGTCACGTGGACCATGGAGTTCCGCTGCGCTCTGTGGGATACCTATGCAACGACGCCCGAGGAGAGCGTGCGCCACGTGTTTGAGGAAGATCAGGTAATACACGTCGGTCCCAAGTTCAACGACCGCGAGCCAGTGGCCTCGGATGAAGCATCGCCGTTCCGGCACAACGTGCTGGTCTTGGGGGCGGCCGCCGCGCAAGACCAAAAGGGCGATCAGATGCTCGATTGGATTGGCTTAGGTGCCGACGAGCCGACGGCCGTGGAGGACGTCTCGTGGGGACGGATTAAGAGCCATTTGCAAGGCCAGTTGGATTGAAGTGTGAAAACTATAACTTGCTAACGCGAGCGGTGTCGGCAGGAACGTGCCGACACCGCTTTGCTGTTTGGTACCCCTTGAGGACTCGCTGCAAGAGCCGTGGTGAGTTCGAGTGAAATGAATATTTCCGCGCTCGATAGTGCGATCATTGTAGCCTACCTGCTCGTGGTCGTCGCCATAGCGGTTGTGACTAGCCGCCGCGTCCGCGGCACGAGCGACTTCTTCCTCGCTGGACGCAGTATGCGCTGGCCCTTTGTCGGCGCATCCATGTTTGCCACCAACATTTCCGCCGAGCAGTTCGTCGGCCAAGCGGGCTTGGCCTTTGTCGTAGGCTTGGCGGTGGCCAATTACCAACTCGCCGGGGTATTGGCCTTCGTGGCGATGGGAGCGGTTTTCCTACCCATATACATGCGGCTGGGCCTCTACACCACGCCGGAGTTTTTGGAGCGGCGCTACGGGCCAGAAAGCCGCCGTTTCTTTTCTTTAATCACTTTGGTGAGTATTACCTTTGCCGGCATCCCTGGCTCTCTGTACGCTGGCGGGCGGGTGATGGAGGTGCTATTCGGGTTTGAGTCGATTGTGCCGGGGGTGCTGATCTTGGCGCTGGCGGCCGGGCCGTACGCCATGGCAGGCGGTTTGCGCACCGTCATCTTGACGGATTTTATCCAATGTTTGCTGTTGGTCGTTGGGGGCGTGGCCATGCTCTGGATGGGGTTGAGCTATCTGGGAGGCTGGGGCGTCTTTGAGACGCGGATACAGGAGCTACAAGGGGCGGACAACTGGGACATGCTGGCGCTGATACAGCCGCTCGACCATCCCAACGTGCCTTGGACCGGTGTGGTGCTGGGTCTGACGATACATGCCTTGGCCTTTGGTGCGACTAGTCACGTCATGGTACAGCGCGCCTTGGCGGCCCGCAGCGTCCACGAGGCGCGGATGGGTGGTTTGCTGGCTGGGCTGTTGAAAATAGTGGCGGTCTTTATCATTCTGATTCCCGGATTGATGGGCTACGTCATGGCACAGGGGGCGCAGCCGCTAATCGAGGTCGCCAGTCCGGATCAGCTCTATCCGGCGATGGTGCAAGCCCTGCTGCCGGTCGGCTTGGTGGGCTTGGTCTTGGCCGGGTTGATCGCGGCGCTAATGAGTTCGCTAGACTCGGAGATATGCGCGGCCTCGGGCCTGTTTGCCATGGATTGGTATCAGCCCTATCGGCCCGCGGCGACTCAGCGGCGCTTGATATGGGCAGGGCGCATATTGGCCGCTGCTGTAGTTATTATCGGCGTGTTCTGGGCGATTGTGGTCATTCCGCAGTTCCGCTTTCTCTACGAATATCTGGCCAAGTTTGGCTCCTACATACCAGGTACCATTGTGGCCTGTTTCCTGTGGGGCATGGTGTCGAAGCGGCCCACGCGCAAAGGGGCTTTTGCGACCCTGATCGCGGGTTCCATCTTTGGCGTCTTCCTGTGGCTGGTCAACGACTCGGCGGTGCTCAACCGACTGGTCTGTGGAGAAGAAGGATTGGGGCTGGCCTTCTTGGAAATGCACTTCCTACACGCGGCCTTCGTCATTTTTGCTGTGGCCAGCGCACTGCTTTTTGGTTTTAGCTTTGCATTTGGCGACGAGAGACCGGTGCTCTTGGAGCAAGGCGACGAGACGCTGATGCCGACCCGGCAGCAGGATCGGGTTTATTGGCTGGGAGCGGTGGGATTGCTGTTGGTGTACAGCGCGGTGTATTGGTATTTCTTTTAGGTTGCCGGATGACGGCTAATCCAACGCAACAAGATAACGGCACAGCGTCTTGCCGCGTTCTGAAAGATCATCGTACAGGGCACGGGGCATTTCCCCATCTCCTTGGGGCCGGCGAAACCAGGGCGCGTAATAGCCGACGCTCGTCATAATGCGCACGTCATCAGAGGTGTTGGGTGTGCCACCGTGCCAGCAGCGCACGTCCCGAATGAGGGCCGAGCGGGCCGGCGCACAGGCGATAGAGTGCTGCATATAGGCGGGTTCGTCTTCGAGGCTGGGGATGGGATGGCGCGAGCGGTGGGTGCCGCGAATGAAGCGCGTGGCTCCGTTTTCTGCGCTAAAATCGATCATGGGAAAGTTGGCCACGACAAAGGGCGTGGGCAGATCCATGATGGTGACGCGCTGCTCGGGATCGTTGATCACGTCGGACATGTCGCGGTGCAGAGGCTGGATTTTTGCGCCGGGCAGGGAATAATCGCCGCCGCCACCGCTGCACGTAAACTGGTCGCTGGCAAAAATGGCTTCGACGATGGGCAAGATGGTCGGCAAGTCCACGAGCATGGCCCATTCGGGATGGTGGATCTGCGAGCCAAAGGAATAGCGCGCAAAATCCCGGTTGGCTTTCTCCAGCGGGATGGCGGCGGTCTGCTCGGCCACGACGCGGTGCGCGCCTTCTTTAAGATAGGCGAATTGTTCGTCAGTCAGGGCGTCGGTGACCACGGCAAAACCGTCGCGGTGAAAGAGGGCGGCGGCGCGGTCAATGGCGTCCGGGGCAACGGGTTCGAGGGCCAGCATGGTATCTCCAGTGTTGTGGGGCGGATGTAAATATGCTATTTAGCTCTGTGCTTTGCGAACCGCCGTAGGAATCCTACATCATTTACAAGAGGATCCGCAGATGGACACAGAATAGGATACACAAGACGATCCACAACTCGAATCGTTCAAATCATTCCCATCCACCAAGAGAGATTTTTATGGAAAATCGTCCGCAAGTACTCATCGCCTGTAGCGAACGGGTACGCCATGGCTACCTGCCGCCAGAGGAGCTGACGCGTCTAGAGCAGGTTGCCGATTGGGCGTGGTTTGCCTGCGAGGGCGGCAATATTTACCAGGCTAGCGAAGACGCCGAGGCCATTGCGCAGTTGGCACAGGAATTGGCTGGAGTAGATGCGCTCGTCGTCTGTCACGGCGCGCCGAGGGTTAATGCGGCGGTCTTGGAAGCCTCCCCCCGGTTGCGATTTATCGGCGAACTGGAAGGCGACCGCTTTGCCACGCGGATTGACTTGGACGCGGCGTGGGCGCGGGGCATCCGCACGGTCGATACGACCAATGGCTCGTCCTATCCGGTGGCCGAGTGGGCCTTGGCGCTGACGCTGATTGCCATGCGCAATGCCGGCGCGCTCTTCCGCCGCATCCTCGATAGGAATACTCAGGACCGGTCCACCATGCAGCCGATGGCTGGGATGCTTACGGGCAAGCGAGTGGGGTTGATCGGCGGCGGCCACATGGGGCGGCGGCTAATGAAACTGTTGCGGCCTTTTGAGGTCGAGTTGTGGGTGCACGATCCGTACCTGTCGCAGGAGCTATCCGAGGCGTTGGGCTTTTTGCTAACGTCGCTGGACAATGTGATGTCGCAGTGCGATGCGATCATCTGCGTCGCGCCGCTGACGCCGCAGACCGAGGGCATGATTGGCCAGCGCGAGTTGGAGCTCATTCCGTCGGGAGCGGTTTTGGTGAATGTGTCGCGCGGGCCGATTTTCGACTCTGCGGCCCTGATCGAGCGCCTCAAGCGCGGCGACATTGCTGCGGGCTTTGATGTCTTCGACCCAGAGCCGATCCCGGCCGACAGCGAGATTATCGATCTGCCCAACGTGTTTTTGACCCCGCACTTTTCCGGGCGCGTGGGCGACGAATACCCGCATTTTTTTCGCCTCATGGTCGATGAATTAGAGCGCTTCTTCGCGGGCCACCAGACCTATTTTGATCTGACGCCGCGTGCGCAGGCGAATCGGCGCGGGGATCAGCCGGGCTAGGAGGTTTTATGGGACATCCCAACGTACTCTACATCTTTACCGATCAGCAGCGCGTGGATACGTTGCGCTGCTACGGCAACGAGCAGATCGAGACTCCGGCGCTCGACGGGTTGGCTGCGGACGGCTTTGTCTTTGAAAACGCCTATGTGAGCCAGCCAGTGTGTAGTCCGGCGCGGGCGACCATGCTGACCGGGCTGTGGCCGCATACCGCTGGCGTGCCCGCGTGCAATGTGCCGCTGCGCGCTGAGGTGCCGACGTTTGCCGAGATGCTGCCGCCGGAATATCAGACGGCTTTTATGGGCAAGTGGCACTTAGGGGATGAGATTTTTCCCCAGCACGGGTTTGAGACGTGGGTCGGCAGCGAAGACTCGTATCGGCGTTGCTATTCTGCGCCGGAGCGGCTGGACGTGCTCAGCCCGTATCACCACTTCTTGGTCGAGCGGGGGTTTGCGCCCGACGCGGAGAATCTTGGCCAGCGCGTGTTCTCGCGCCACGCCGAGGCGTCCATGCCGGAGGAATACACCAAGGCGGCGTTTTTAGGTGATCAAGCTGCGGAGTACATCCGCCAGAGCGGCGACGCGCCGTTTGCGCTGTGCGTCAGCTATCTGGAGCCGCATCCGCCGCACACCGGGCCGCTCAACGAATATTACGATCCGGAGACCTTGCCGACTGGGCCGAGCTTTAGGCAGCCTCCGCCGGAAGATGTGCCTTTGATCGTGCGGCTGATGGCGGCCTTTTACTCGGCCTCGGAAAACTACGGATTGGACTTGCAGACCGAGGCTGGATGGCGCGGGCTGATGGCTCGCTATTGGGGCAATGTGACGCTGGTGGATCGCTCGGTGGCCAAGATCCTCCAGGCTTTGGACGAGAGCGGCAAGGCCGACGACACCATTGTGATTTTCACGTCGGATCACGGCGAACTTATGGGCGATCACGGGATTTTGGGCAAGACCCTGATGTACGAGGAGTCGATTAAGGTGCCGATGCTGTTGCGTGCGCCCATGTTGGACGTGGAGCCGCGGCGGATCGGCGGCCAGTTCAGCCACATCGACTTGGTGCCCACGCTGCTCGACTTGCTGGGAATAGAAGAGCCGGACCATTTGCAGGGGCAGAGCCGGGTGCCGGTGCTGTGCGGTCGCGACGACTTGACGGCCAACGACATATTTGTCGAGTGGAGCGGCGCCGATGGCCATCCGCCGGCCTCGATCGGCGAAGCCGAGCCGAACCGCAGCTTGGTGCATCCCCTCCGCACCATTGTTGCAGCCGATGGCTGGAAGCTCAACCTGTACGGCAAGGGTCAAGGCGAGCTATACGATCTGAACGCGGACCCGCACGAGTTGGAGAATCTATACCACCGGCCCGAGCACCAAGCGCGGATCGTTGAACTGAGCGAGCGGATTCGCGTTTGGCAGGAGGAGACCGGCGACGAGGTGGCGCTGCCCTAATTATCCAACCGCCGCGCATGAGACCATACCTAACGAGGCAGATGGTCTTAAAGGATCGGCAACTCAGCGCTTGCGGGCTTGGATAGCACCTCGTAGCCGCGATCGGTGACGAGCACGTCTTCTTCGAGCATACAGAAAGCGTCAGCGGTGAAGAGTCCGGGTTCGATGGTGAAGACCATCCCCTCTGCTAAAATCACCTCGTTTTCAAAGGCGATAAAGGGCGGTTCGATAATCTCCAGCCCCATCGCATGGCCGATGCCCTTGACCTTTGCGGCATAGTCGGCATGGCCCGAGGCGCTCATCGTCGCCTTCGCGGCGTGGACCAGATCGGCGATGGGGACACCGGGCCGGGTGGCCTCTATCGCCGCCTGCAAACAATCGTAGACGACGCGATAGGCGTCTTGGTGTGCAGCACTAGCCCGTCCCAGCGCAAACATCCGCGTATAGTCTGACCAGTAGCCCCGATAGACGCCGCCGGCGTCTTGGGTGATCATTTCGCCCGCGGTCAGCACGCGATCAATAGGTCGCCGCAGGGTGCTATTAGCGACCCGGATGTCGTCGGGTATATACGGAGCGAGGGTAATCGATCCCGGCATTTCGGCACCGCGCCTGAGGTGTTCGACCGCGAGCAGGCGACAGAGCTCCCGCTCGCTCATCCCCGGTTTGACCTCTTCGAAGAGGACCTGATACGCTGCATCAGTGATGGCCACTGCCTCGCGGATGCGTTCCACTTCGGCGCTCGATTTCCGGGCGCGCAACTGCCAACATAGGGCGGACGTATCGACAAAATCAACATTGGGCAGGTTTTGCCGCAACTGGTCGAAATCTTCGCAAGGCATCCTGAGCGCGACTATCCCGCCGAGTTCGGTGCCAATGCGGCCTTCTTCCAGCCCGAGTTCGTGCACGGCGTCGGTAATGGCATCGACACCCTGGAGAATATGTTCTAATGGGAAGGTTCGGATGCTTTGTATCCAGGAATCTTCCTCGCACATACAGGCTTCTTGCGGGGGCACAATAAGCAGCGGTTCGCCCTCCAGCGGCAGCAGGGCGAACATGGCCGTGTACTGGTGCATCCAGCGGTGAGTCACATGGCCCGTAAAGTAGCGGTGATTGGCCTCAGTGGTGACTAGCACAGCGTCGATACCGCGCTCCGCCATTAACCCCCTGAGCTTGCTCAGCCGCTGTTGGTATTCTTTGGGGCTGAAATCGATATGGTCACTCACTAATGATTCTACTCCTACTTAAATTTGGTGAATCACTGAGCGGTGGCGCTGCTGGTGCTATGATTCCGGACCTTACGCTAGCCTAGCGAGGAGAGATCGCGAACAAACTGAGAGAGGGCACCAAACGCCGGGGATTGGAAATCCCATACTCCTTGTTGAGCGCCTTCACCAACCCTGGCTACGGGGTCCCTCATTGCGGCGAGATAGGCGTGAGCGAAGGTCTTGTCTTCGTTTTTTGATTGCAGGGCGTTATGGATTTTCAAGCATTCCATGTATTCGTCGGCGCATTCGGTCGCAGCCTCGCCCTCTACAGAGCGTCGGCAGAGGGTTTCAATAGCCCCGGGTTGGGAGCCGTCGGGCACGATGAACACACCAATTGACGGAGCGGCGTCCGAGAATTCGGCGTGAGCGGCTGGTGATTCGTAGCCGGCGCTGCGAAGGCTGCCGCAGACGCTATCGAAACTGCCATTCGGGTTGTCATCGGCATCTCGTATAATGCCGATTGAACGGAGGGTCGGTCTAGATTGGGCAGCTACCTTTATCGCGATCAAGTTTGGTTTGAAGTTATCCTTGCTGCCAACATCCAATATTTGTATGCCCTGACCATCGTCCTTGAAACAGTCCTTGATGAGCCTCCCCAACAGGTTCACCTCATCTTTGCCTTCGACAAGCAAAAGTCGGTCTGCCGTTAGCTCGATTTTCGGAAGTCCGGCTCGACCCGTTGCGATCATCATCGGACTTCCAAGTTAAGATTCCGCGCACCTTCAAGGGCCTCGCCAGTAAACGTTGCAGCTTTGATGTTTCCCGACTCGTTTTCAAAGAGATTGTGTATGGACAAGTCGTCGGGTTCGTCGGCAAAAGCCTCCATTGCCGCATCAATGCACTCGGCGCTGTGAGTCGTGGCCACGAACTGTACATTCCACTCTCGCATCCAGTCACGTACGCGATCCCAGAGATCCCGCATCACCGAATAGTGAATGCCATTCTCTATTTCGTCGATAAGCACCATACCGTTACGGGCGGTGAAGAAACTCAAGTATAGCCTGAATAGCCGGACCACTCCGCCTCCAAGGGCTTGAAGTGGTAGTTGATCGTTAGTAGATGTACTTGCGGACAGGTAGGATTTTCCCGTCTCGTCAGTCAGTATTTCTATATCCTCGATTTTTGGAAGAATCAGATTTATCGCGCTTGTCAATTCTTGCTTATGCCCTTTTCTAACCATGACAGAGTAGCGTTGCAGGTACTCATCTGGCGTCTCAAGCTGCCACCTTGTGCCTTCAATAATACAATCTCGATTGTCCGACTCTGGTCGTGAGCCTCCTTGCACTATCCGGCTTCCTACGCGTTGAATTGAAGAGGCGGACTCTCGCACGACTTGCTCAACGGGATCAAATCTAGCTCCCCATTGATACTCCTCTCCATCCTCTACTCCCCGAAGGTCTATAGAACAGTCTGATAATTCTGAAACTGGATTTGTTACTGGATGATAGGATCTTAGGATATTTTTGTCTTTCAATAACTCGTTCTTATACCTTCCCATGAAGAGCCATATTGCTTCCACAAGCGATGTCTTTCCAATACCGTTGACACCAGTGACCAAGTTTGCATGACTCAAGTTTGGTAGGGACAAGCCGTCTATACCACGGTAGTGAATTGCCTCAAAACTTTTGAGATGAATCATTAGGTTCCTCCGCTATTGGAAGCCTGCGCTAGCGTGCGGTCAATGTCGGCCTGCAGCAGGAATTTCTGGGCGCTCATACAGCAGCACTCCTTCGTTAGCAACGCATTCGAGCAGGACTGGCGTCGCCGACTCAAGTAGAATCAAATTGACCTCGCGGCTCGCCTGCTCGGCGATGTCTGCTAGCACCGCAAAGTAGCGTTCTGGTGGTATACCTGCGACGACCAAGTCGATATCGGAACGCAGGTGGAAGCCGCTACCTCTGGTCAGTGAGCCAATCAGGTACACGCGCTCGGCACCGTATTCCTCGACTAGGGCTTTGGCGCAGACCTGCGCCTGCTTCCGTGCTTGTTGGGCGGCTTGGTCGAGGGCTTCCCGCTCTTGGCGCAGGCGCTTTTGCCAAGCCTCGATGTACGACCTGTAGGCGTCCATAAACGGAAGTATAACGGAAGAGGTAACTAGAAGCCACCGCACAAACGGCGACGAGGTGGCGCTAGCCTAAGAAGACCGAGGGAAAAGCGTCCCTTCTAGCGCCTCCTCGTAGGTTTGCGAACGACCGGAGTGGTCGCCGCCGAGCCAGCGATAGGCCCTAGGATAGAGCGCGAGTGAGCGGTCGGCGAGCGGCAGGTCGAGCGGCACATTGCCCCACAGCGCCGAGTACTTGGCGGCGATGGCCGCTTCGAGTGATTGCCGCAGGTCGTGGCCGGAGATGTACAGCTCGCCGCCGTTTTCTAATACATCCAAAAACGACAGCACCGAAGTGCCCATGTAGGAGAAGCGGGGGTATTCGAGTGGGGTATAGGGGCGGTCGGCCTTTATGCGGGCACCCTGTGCGTCACGGCCTTGGAAAATTTCAGGCGGTCCCCAGTCCCAGCGCACGAGCGCGTCGTCGGTCCACACGTCCACGCCTCGGCTGGGCGTCGGTTGGCCAAAGACTGAGCAGACGAGACCGTTGCTGAGCAAGAATTGTCCGTTGATGATCAGGCCCTCGTCGTCGTCGCGCGCGAGGGCTTCGGGCGGCGTGCCCCAAGCGATGACTTGGGTAATCTCGGCCTGGGTGAAGAGCCGCAGGACGGCGATGTGCTGGCAGCCTCCGCCGGAAATCTCGCCGCCCCAACCGTGGACGCTGGCCCCGCGCAATGAGCCGTACTCGCCAGCATGTAGCCAGCCGGCCGCTTCTTGCACCTCGCCTATCGCCCGTTGCAGGTTGCCGCCGGCAAAGACCACGCCGCGCGCTTCGCATTCCTCGACCATGGCATCGACATCCGACAGGCGGGCCTCAATGGGTTTGTCGGTGGAGACGCCCTTGACGCCAGCTTGAGCGGCGGCGATGACGGCCTCCTTGATGTACTTGCCGGGCAGCACGACGACTGCGATGTCGGGGACGACGTGCCGGAAGAGGTCTTGGGCATCTTGGTAGAGTGCGCGGATGCCGAAGCGCTCGCCGACGGCTTGGCGGCGCTTGGGGTTGTATTCGGCGATGGCAACTAGTTCGGTGTTGGGCAGGGTTTGATAGACTTCGGCGTAGTGCTGGCCGAGGCGACCGCAGCCGATGATGGCGACCGTGTATTTTTCGTCCATGAAGGAACTCCTTTTAGGTTGGTGCACCCGCGCGGTAGGTTGCTGCGGCCCAAGCGGCGCTTTGGGCGACAGGGGATAAATACACCTCGGCGATGGTGCCTTGGAAGCGGGCGCTGCCCCCGGCGATATGGCCGATGGTTACGAGAATGGATGTCTGTTGCAAGGGATGGTCGCAAGCTGAGCGCGAGGCTGCGAGCGCGCCGTCGATGTAGAGTTGGATGCACGCGCCGTCGTACACCCCGGCGAGGTGATGGACGCCGGGCGCGAGGGTTTGGTGAGTGGCAATGCTGACTGCGCCGCCGGTGGTATTGACGATGAAACTGGGACCGGGCACGGCCGCGCAGAGTCCGCCGTTGTGGCCCACGTCGCCGTAGCGCAGGGAGAACGCGCCGTCTGCTCCGAGGGTGTCGTAGCGTTGTACGCGGCCGTGGGCGTGGCTGCCGTCGTGGTCGCCACGCCAGGGAGCGGTGTAGAAATAGCGTCCGTCGAATGCGCCGGCGTTGTACGCGGTGGTGTGCAGGCCGTCAGTATAGCTGGCGTCGTGAGTGTCCCAAGCGGCTGGATCGTCAAACGGCGCGGCCGTGTCGTAGCGGAGCCAAGAGCCGTGGAAGACGCTCTCGCCGGGTGCGGCGGCGCGGGTGAAGGGCACGTAGTATATGTAGCGTCCGTCGAAGAAGCCGCCGTCAAAGCCGCTGGTCTCCACGGGAACGTGGGTGTCCCAGCTTTGCGGATCGTCAAACGGTGCGGCGGTGTCGTAGCGCAACATTGTGCTGTTGCCGTAAGAGCAAAAATAGATGTGCCGCCCGTCGAACACGGCACCGACGTTCATCTGCATCCCCAAGGGACGGGCGTCGTACAGGTCCCAACTTTGCGGGTCGGCGAAATCTCCGGCGACTGCGTAGCGAAGGACGTGGCCGCTGCTGAGCGGCGCGAAGTAGATATGGCGTCCGTCGAACGCGGCACCGTCGAAACAGGCTGCCTCTGGGTGGAGTTGTTGGGCGTTGAAGACGGCGTAGCTCGTGGGATCCTTCAGGGGTGCGCGGGTGTCGTAGCGGAGGATGTGGCCGCTGTTCTCGTCGTCCAAACCGCCCGTTGACGACCGGGTATAGCCTGGGCAGAAGTAGAGGTACTGTCCGTCAAAGGCGAGGCCCTGTCCCGAGTGGGGGAGTTGGGCGTCATGGGCGGCCCAAGCGCGTGGGTCTTTGAAGTCGGTTTGGGTGTCGTAGCGCAAGAGCCGCGAGTGGTGAACGGTGCCGTCGTCGCGGGGGTTGAAGTACACATAGCGCCCGTCAAAGGCCCCGCCGTAGAAGCCCGAGGTGTGCAAGCCGTCGGTGTAGCTGGCGTCGTAGGCGGCCCAAGCGTCTGGGTCTTTGAAGTCGGCTTGGGTGTCGAGGCGGAGGACGCGGCCGTGGACGGAAGTGCGCTCATTCTGGTCGCGGATGGGGCAGAAGTATACATAGCGGCCGTCGAATACTGCGCCGAAGTAGCCTTGGGTCACCAAGCCGTCGGTGTGGCCGGCGTCATAGGCGGAGAAGGCGTCGAGTGCGGCGCGGGGCTGCCACTGCGAGACGAGCGGCTGCATGGCTTCGGCGCGGGCGGAGGGACTTTCGACCCAAGCGGCGACTGTCAGCGTTTTGTCGAGGGGACAGTCGAGCGCGAAGGGGGTGTTGGAGCGGCTGCGATATTCGGGGGTTTCGGCCATGGCGTTGTATGCTAAGGGAAAATGTGGCGTTCGACTAAGTAGCGCTCGACGCCGTCGCGGTCGAGGGTATAGCCCAAACCCGGCCGGTCGGAGACTAGGAAGCTGCCTTCTTCAAGGACGAATTCTTCGTTGACTAAAGAATGCTGCCAGGCGATGGGGCCGACCATGTCGTAGGGCTGGGTCAAATGGGGCATGCAGGCGGCCACGTGTAGGCCCATAGCGGCACCTGGACCATAGGCTACGGTTTGTGACCAGCCGCCTAGCCCCAGCGAATGCGCCAGATGCGAGCGGTGCAGGGTTTCAAAGTGGCTGGCTCCGCCGACAATGACGTAGTCGAGGGCCTCGGCCTGAAAGCGGTGCAGCATATCGGCCGCGTCGCCGACGTGGTCGCCAATGGGCAGGTCGATGGTGTGGCGCAGGCGGTGCCATTCGGAAAACGTGCCGCCGTGCGCGCCTTTGGCAATGGGGCTTTCGAGCGAATCCATGCGATGGCCCTGCAGGCGGCGCGCCAGTTCTTGAGCCACCCAGACTTCTTCTAAGCGCCAGCGAATATCCGGGCGCACCACCATGTCGGGGACCACGCGGTGGATGGCCTCGACTCGGTCGGTGACGTAGCGGATGCGCTCCTCGGGGGTTTGCTCGCGGCTGGTGATGCACTTCATCTTGTACGCGCGGAAGCCCTGTTCCCACCCCCATTGGGCGTCCTCCGCAGTGTGTTCGGGCGTTTTGTATCCGGTGCATTGGGTGACCGGGATGCGGTCGCGCAGCCGTCCGCCCAATAGTTGCCAGATAGGTACGCCCAAGGCTTGGCCGCGCAGGTCGAGTACGGCCTGTTCAAAAGCACTCTGCATGGGGCCGTTGCCTTGGGCCAAGTTGACTTGGAGGACGTCCTGCCCCAGCCAAGTCTCAAACTGCTGGCGCATAGTGTCCAAGGCGGTAAAGCGCCCGACTAGCGTCAGGCCGGTCAAGCCCTGATCGGTCTCGACTTCGGCGACGCCGTGCTCGGCGCGCTGGTGCAGGGGCTGGCCGTACACGTCGTCCGACCACCACCAGTGGCGCTCGGGCACGTTGACGATGTGGAGAATGATGCGGGTGATTTTCACGGGAGCCTCCTCTATGCCCAGATGGGCCAGTCGCGTTCTTGGAGCTTGCGCCAGAGCCTATCGAAGTCCGCGCTGCCGTCGTCTTCGCGCTCAGTGAGGCGGACGCCGGGAGCGAAGGCTTCGTCAACGCCTTGTTTCATTAGGCGCTCGGCCTGGCGCAGGTTGCGGTAGTAGTGTTCGAGGCCGCCGGGCAGGGTTACGACGGAGAAGTGGCGCGGCCATTGCGGCGCGGGCACGTCGCGGTAGCGCTCGATTGCGTCCTCGTCTAGTTCTACTCCTAGACCGGGGCCTGTGGGCACCTGCATAAAGCCGCGTTGAACTTGATGCGGCTCGACGATTAGGTCGTCTTCGTATGTGTGATGGGCCGTTACGCCCGGCAGGGTTGCCGTGTGCATGACCGCGCCGAGGTGGCAGGCGAAGGACGCGGTGATGCCGGTGCCGACGTATTGCAAGAGGATCGGGGTATTGGCCGCGGCAAAGGCCCAAGAAGCGGCCAGCGCGTTGCGGATGGTCTCGTGGCTACAGAGCGCGCCGTCGAAATCGCCAGCGCGCAGCCCAAGCCAGGGGCCGGAAGGCTGGCGCGAGGGGCCGTCGAAGATGGTGCTGACGCCGTGGAGGTAGAAGGGAATGCGGATTTCCTGGTGCAAGCGCCGCCAGCCCTCGATGTCATAGGCGAAGATCGGCTCCTCGATCCCTTTGACTATTGGAATCTGCTCTAGCTGGCGCAGGATGGGCAAAGCTCTTTCGACGTTGACGAGTGCGCCGTTGAAGTCGAATTCAATGCGGAAGTCGGGCGGGGCTGCTTCCTGCATGGCTTGGGCTTGCTCGACTACGTCGTAGAAGGCGCGGGCCTTGCATTTCAGCCCGCGATAGCCTCGGGCGGCGGCTTCTTGCACCTCGGCGGCTGAGTCCTCGGGCGACATGCTGGGCATCCACCAACCCATGTTCACCCACTCCCGCACCTGTTGGCCCATTAGCTTCCAAGCCGGCAGCCCGAGGTGTTTGCCCATCAGGTCGTAACAGGCCATGTCGAGGTTGAAGCGCCCGGTGCCCATGACGTGGTCAAAAGGGTTGGTGCCGAGGTAGGCGTCGAGCAAGCTCTGCTCAAAGGGCGGGCCGGGGTTTTCGCCCAAGCCGACTAGGCCGGTATCGGTGCGGAATTTGTACACGGTTACCTCTTCGGTCATGCCGAAGTGGTGGAAGGCCTTGCGGATGCGATTTTCGTAGGGAAGGCGCAGGGGGATGACTGCAATGTCGGTGATTTTCACGGCGTGGCTCCTGCTGGGCATGGGAGACGATTTTGTGGTCAGAGATATAGGCAATTCAGGCGGGGAATGAAAGCCTGCAATTTTCCCCATGCCGTGCGCGTTGCTTGGAAGCGGCGGTGCGTCTAACTTCCTGCCATGTTAAAATCAAAAGCAATCAGTCTCTGGCTCCTGTTGGTGGGGGCCGTCGCGGCGTGGGGTGCCGAGGCTCCGTTCAGCCGGGGCGTCAATCTGACCAATTGGCTGCAAGCGTCCAGTGCGCAGAACGTGCACTTTGCCAAGTTTGGCCGGGCCGATTTCGAGCAGATCCAACAGCTTGGCTGCGATGTAGTGCGCCTGCCGATTAATCTGCACGCCATGACCAGCGGTCCGCCGGACTACCGCATCGATCCCTTGCTCTATTCTTTTCTCGATCAGATTGCAGGTTGGGCTGACGAACTGGGGCTGCATCTGATTTTGGACAACCACTCGTTTGATCCGGCGGTGAGTACGTCGCCGGATATCGGCGATGTGTTGGTACCGGTGTGGACCCAGCTTGCCGCGCACTTTGCTGCGCATCCGGCCCAGCTCTATTACGAGATCCTCAACGAACCGCACGGCATTAGCGACGCGGCTTGGAACGCGATTCAGCAGCAGGTGATCGACGCGATCCGGCAGGTGGATCAGCAGCACGCGATCGTCGTTGGCCCGGCCAACTGGAACAGCTTCCGCAACCTGAACCGGATGCCGGTCTTTGCCGACGACAACCTCGTGTACACGTTTCACTTCTACGAGCCGTTTGTCTTTACCCACCAAGGCGCTAGCTGGACCAATCCCTCTTTGGTGCTGCTGCGCGGCGTGCCCTTTCCCTACGATCAGGCGCGGATGCCGGCGTTGCCCTCGTCCTTACAGGGCACGTGGGTCGGCACTGCGCTGGGCAACTACAGCCAAGAGGGCACCATCACGCAGGTGCGCATACTGATTGACGAGGCCTCAGCCTTTCAGAAGGATCGCGGCGTGCCGCTGTTTTGCGGGGAGTTTGGGGTGTACAGTCCCAACAGCGATAATAGCGACCGCGTCTTATGGTACGAGGTGGTGCGGCAGCACATGGAGGAGCGGGGGATCGCGTGGACCATTTGGGATTACCAAGGCGGTTTTGGGCTGTTCGAGCGAGGGTCGGACGAGTTGTTCGAGTTTGATCTGAACGTGCCGCTGTTGGAGGCGTTGGGGCTAAACGTGCCGCCGCAACGGGATTTTGTCGCCGAGCCGGACCAACAGGGGTTTGTGCTCTACGAGGACTCCCTCGGCCCGCACATGATCGAGTCCAATCACCTCAGTGCAGGCACGGTCGATTACTATGACGAGGCGGATCCAGCGGTGGGCCGCTACTGCATGCGCTGGACTGGGGTGCCGCTCTACGGGTTCATTGGCTTCGACTTCAAGCCTTTCAAGGATATGTCCGCGTTGGCGGCGACGGGCTATGCGGTCGAGTTCTGGGTGCGGGGGGATACGCCGGGATCGTCGTTTGACATTCGCTTGGTCGATACGGATACCGAAGACCCGGACGATCACCCTTGGCGCATGCGCTATACAATAGATGAGCAGGTGGCCGCTTGGGACGGTGCGTGGCATAAGGTGCGGGTGCCGCTTGGCGACTTTACCGAACACGGAGCTTGGGAGAATGAGTGGTTCAATCCAATCAGCGCGTTCGACTGGCAAGCCGTTGATCGCTTCGACATCGTGGCCGAGCACCACGCCTTAGACGGGACCCAGTTCTGGTTCGATGAACTGCGGATTGTGGGCCCGGCGCTGACGGCCGTGCTCGGCGAGGCCGCGTCGCAGCCAGCCGCCTTGGCGTTGGCCGCGAATTATCCCAATCCGTTCAACGCAGCGACCGCGATCCGCTACGCGCTGCCGGCCGCTGGGCCGGTGCACTTGGCAGTCTATGCGCTGAACGGCCAGCAGGTGCGGACGCTGGTGCAGGGCGCGGCGGCTCCGGGGTGGCACGTGGCGCGATGGGATGGGCGCGACGACATGGGGCGGGCGGTGGCTAGCGGCGTGTACCTGTATCGCTTAGCCGCTGTGGGTGGGGTGCGGACCGGGAAGATGACGCTGGTGCGCTGAAGCTAGCGCTTCTGGTCTGCGTTTTGCTTTTGCCGAACAGCAGGGTGCTCTATTGAATGGGTGCCCATCGGTGAGTACATTAACCTACCAAGAAGGAGCTGGCAGGCATGGCAGAACGTTCTCCCCTCGACTACGGCGACCGCCTTGGTCGCCTCGAAGGCATCATTGAGCAGATCAACGACCGCTTAGGCAGCTTGGAGCGTCGCATGAGCAGCTTAGAGGCCCAGATGAGCAGCTTGAAGAGCGATTTAGAGAGCCGCATGAGCAGCTTAGAGATCAAGTTAGAGGCCCGTATAAACAGCTTGAAGAGCGACTTAGAGAGCCGCATGAACAGCTTGGAGAGCAGCCATCGTCGGGACTTTCGCTGGCTGATCGGCACGATGATCGGCATGTGGGCGACGATGATGGGCTTGCTCGTGACGGTAACCGTTAAGGTCTTTTCGGGCTAGCCGAATCTGTAACCGTACAGAAGCGAGTGTTACCGCGCTTCCACAAACCCACTCCTACGAATTTCTAGTACTGCAAAAGCAGGTCAAGGCACGTAGCGGCAGCGAGGAAATCGCGCTGTCGGTGCGTGTGCAGCCGTGGTGGCAGTTCTCGACGCGGGCAGATTCCTATTCAGCACATCATGCATCCTTGCGGTCTTCGAGCCAATAGGCGTATAGCCGCGCTTGGTGCAGATAGAACTTCAGGCGCACTGGTTTTTCAAATACCAGATCGTGCGGGTGTTTCCACTCGTATTTGGCCCGCAGGCTGTCGCCGGTGAAGGGTGGCGGTTCTTCCCCGGGCACCCAGAAACCGGGGAGGGGTCTGCCGGTCTCGGCGTCTTGGATTTCGGCGTAGATTTCGCCCCAACGGGCGTCGGCGTTGAGGTAGAGGTCTTGGCCGCGCCAGTGGAAGGGCTGAGTGACGAGGGTGGCGATTTGGTCACCGTCGATGGAGACGAAGCGGTCGGGCGGCAGCTTGGCCAAGCAGAGCGCGCCCGGGTCGGCGAAGTGGCGCTCGTCCACCCCGAGCCGGAACAGCTCCTTGCAGCGATTGAAGCGCTGGTACATTTCCACGCTGCCCGGTATGCGGAGGGCGTTGTAGTAAATCCAAATCTCGCCGTCTTCGCGCACCAGCGGCGCACCGGCCATCAGGAGCTGGCTGGTGCCGTAGTTTTCCCCATCCCAAGGTTCGATGCCGATAAAGGGCGTGCGGTCAGCCACGCGACCCCAAGTGTGCAGATCGCGCGAGACCGCCATTTCAATCTGGTTGATGCGGGTGAAATTGGTGGCCGGTGGCGGGATGGCACCGATGGGGTTGAAGACGGTGGGGAAGCCGATGTACAGCCCCTGATAGGGCATGACGGCCATGTTGTATATCTCGGCGTGGTAGTCTTCGTCATCGACGATTGGCGGGGTGATGTACGCTGGGTCGTCGACGATGGTGCGGACGCGCTGGCGGCAGTTTTTCCAGTCGGTTTCGTCGGCGTGGAAGATGAGTTCGGGCTCGGTGAAGTGGTCGAAGTCGCGGCTGGTCGCCAGCCAGACCGAGCGGCCCCACTCGGTGGACTGCTTGACCATGGCGAGGAATTGCTCGGTATAGGGGTCGTACACAAACTGGGACTCGTCTTGGCTGGGGACGAAGGAGCTGGGGAGCGGGGTCCAAGCAAAGCCGTCGGGCGAAATGGCACCGTCGCGGCCGTGGCTGCCGAACAGGGCCTTGTAGCGGCGGTTCGGGTCGGGGTCGCGCTCGTCGCGGACGATGTGGTACAGGCCCGGGCCGTTGGGGTCGCAGGCGATGTTGTTGTCTTTGTTGCCGTCCAACTCGTATAGCCCGAGGGAGGGCAATTCCCAATGCTCGCCGTCGCGGGAGATGGCCAAGCGGGCTTGCGGGCCGTTGTACCACCATTCGTAGTGCGCCTCGTCTGGGTTCCACAAGGGCGCACTGCGGCTCTGTATGCCGCCGATGATGCAGGGGCCGCACTTTTTGGGCGGATGCAGAGTGCGGGTGGTGCCTTGCTCGGAGACTAAGGCGCGGCTGTCGAGAAAGAGTTGGTGGTGCTTTTTGGGATCAATGAGGTCGGTGGACATGGTTATCGCTCATAGCGCAAAGGGTGGAATGCGGAGGAATGCGCCCCCTTGTCGGGAGGACTCTTGGGCCAGCAGACAGGCTTGGGCGGTGGCGAACACCGAGCGGGTGGGGATGAAGAGGTCGGTGCCGCGTTCAATGGCGTCGATCAGGTTGGCGACGAATGCGCCGCCTTGGTCTGCGGGGAGATCGGGTGTGTACGGTTCGCGCTCGTTGGTGGCGATGAGCAGGTGGTTGTCGGCATAGGCGCGTAGGTGCGCCGAGCCGGCCGTGCCCATGACGATGAAGCGGGTGTCGCCAAACGAGGGTGCGGCTTGGGGCGTGAGCCAGTCGGCGGTGAGGGTTGCCAACGCGCCGTCGGATAACTCAAAGGAAGCCTGCACGTGGTCGTCTAAGCGCGGCTCTTCCGTGAATCGCTTGCAGGTGGTGAGGGCGTGGACGCCGACGCATTCGGCATTGGTGAGCCAGCGGATTTGATCGACGCCGTGGCAAGCGAGGTCGTGGAACGCGCCCGTGTACTGCTCCGGGTCGAAATACCACGCCGGGGCTGTGTCGCGGCGGATCTTGTGCGGGTGAGTGGAGATGAGGCTGGCGATGTCCCCGAGCACGCCGTCGAGGATGGCTTGGCGCAGGGCGATAAACGGCGGATAGCTGCGCGAGGTGAACCACATGGATACGTGGATTGCGCTGGCGGCCACGGCGCGGCGCATGCGCTCCCAGTCGTCGAGCGTGCGGCAGAGGGGTTTGTCGAGCAGCAGGTGAATGCCAGCGCGGGCGCAGGTCTCCACGAGCGCGGTTTTCTCGTGGTGGATCAAGCCTTCGAGGATCAGCTCGGGTTGGGCGCAGTCGATCATGTCGTCTAAGGTGGCAAAGCGGGGGATGGATGCGTAGCGTTCGCAGAGCGCGTCGTCTTCTTCAACCAAGCCGACGATTTGGCCGTTTGCTGCCTGTAAGGCGGATTGGATCATGCCGCCGATGTGGCCGTAGTGGACGCCCATGATGCCGATGCGCATGGTGAATTCTCCGGGTGAGGTGTGTGCGGGAAAATAAGACGCGGCGGGTTAATGCGCTACGGCTATTGTGGCGTATATTCTGGCACGAGAAAGGATCTGAACCATGTCTGATTGGCTTACCGCAAGACAGTTGCAGCACTTGCAGCGCGGCTACCGCAAGCGGATCGAGACGCCTATCCCGACTCAAGTCGTATCTAGCGGCGAGTGCTTCCCGCCGCCGCAGTCCTGCCGCCAGGTCCAGGCCGAGGCGCTGATGCGCGAAAAGACCGATTTTTACGCGGGTCGCCAGGGGATGACTCACCAGCGCTATCTCCGCTCCCCCAGCGGCATGGCCGCGGCGTTTATGGCGATGAATCAAGTCTATGGCGATGTCTATCGCGTCGATCCGGCCGAGGCCGAAGACCCCGAGGCTGCCGCAGACCAGCGCAGCCAGACCCGCGACCAGTTTATCTTTGACGTTCACACCCACCACGTGCGCGAGGACTACACTTGGGAAGGCCAGCTCTGGCTGCGCGATGTGGCGCGGGGCAACAACCAAGCCCGCACCCCTTGGAATCCAGAGTTGGTCGAACAGGAACTCGACCTGAAGTACTACAAGTTCGATTACTATGTCAAAGACATGTTTTTCGACAGCGACACCACGCTCGCGCTGTTGAGTACCTCGCCCTCGGTTGATCCCGAAAAGACGCTGTTGTCCGACCGGCAGATGGTCGCCACGCGAGACCAAGTCAACGAGATCGCCGGTACGCGGCGGATGTTCGCCCACGGGGTCATCTGGCCGAGTGCGCCGGAATACTTGGAGCTGATGGAACCGGCGGCGACGGAATTGAAGGTGGACTCTTGGAAGGGCTACACTATCGGCGACGTGCTGGGCTACCACCCCACCTTTGACCGACCCTGGCGTCTGGATGACGAAGAACTAACGTGGCCCACCTATGAAAAGGCTCGCCAGCTCGGCGTGCGCAACATCTGCATCCACAAGGGCGTTTTGCCGGTTGATTACGAGAGCATTCCCAACTGGCAATACGCCAGTGTCGAGGACGTGGGCGGCGCGGCGGCGGCGTGGCCCGACCTGAATTTTCACATCTATCACGCGGGCTTGAAGATGTGGCGAGACGCCGAATCGGTCAGTGAGGAATTTGAGCGCACCGGGCGGCTGGCTTGGATCGACGAGCTGGCTGCTATCCCCGCTGAATACGGGGTGTCGAATGTGTACGCGGATATTGGTCTGTCGTTTGGGGCGCTGGCGATTACGCATCCGCGCTTGGCTGCGGCTATGGTGGCCAAGTTGATCAAGGGACTCGGTGTTGATCACGTGTTGTGGGGGACGGATTCGATTTGGTTTGGCTCGCCGCAATGGCAGATTGAGGCCTTTCGCCGGATTGAGCTACCACCCGACTTGCAGGACAAACTCGATCTAGCGCCGCTCGGCCCGGCCAACGGCCCAATGAAAAACGCGATCTTCGGTATCAATGCCGCTGGGCAATACGGCCTCGCGCTGGACGAGCAGGGGCGACCTGTTACCGATTATGCTGGCGATGCGCTGTCGCAGCTCAAGGCTGCATACTTGGCGGCGGGCAATGAGCGCGATAATCTGTTTTGGGGTTGGATTCACAGGGAGTAGGGGTTGCGAATAACTCACTGTGCGTTTTGCCCTTATTGGGGGCGGGTGCGTTTTTATAGACAAGTTTTTACTCTACTTGCAAGAAAGGTTGCCAACGATGCGTTTACTCATCGCTCTTTGCCTCCTCGTCAGCAGCGTCTACGCCCAAGCGCCCGGCGAGGTCTATGTGACTCCAAAAATCGACCTCCAACTCCAGCCGGTCGCCGTTGCGGGGATGGAGGATCGGACCTTGAACGTTCCTCCCGGTTTTATCGTCGAGCTGTTCGCCGAGGATGTCGGCAAGGGACGGTTGATGGCGTGGAGCCCGGACAGCGTGTTGCACGTGGCCGTCATGGGCACCCGAGGCAACAACGAGTGGCGCGCCGACCCCAACCGCACCGCGCGCGTTGTAGCGCTGCCCGACCGCGACCGCGATGGCCGCGCCGACGAGGTGCAGACGGTGGCCGACGATCTGCTGTGGCCCAATAGCGTGGCCTTTTACCAAGGGGCTATGTACGTGGCCGATACCGATGAGGTGGTGCGCTTCCACGACGGCGATGGCGACGGTTTTTACGAAGAGCGCGAGGTCTTTATCCCCGATTTGGCGACGTGGATCCCCGGTTTAGGCGCCGCTGAGCACGTTACGCACACCATCGTCTTTGACGAGGCCAACGAGCGGATATATGTGCATCAAGGATCCTCCTGCGATCTGTGCCGCGAGAGCGACCCCGAACGCGCTACGGTGCTGGCTTTTAACCTCGACGGCACCGGGCGGCGGATTTTCGCCCGCGGTTTGCGCAATTCCATAGGCTTGGCGCTGCACCCGCTCACCGGCGAGTTGTGGGCGACCAACAACGGCCACGACCGCAGCGGGCGAGACTTGCCTCCTGAGACCATTGTCATTGTACGCGAGGGTGGGTTCTACGGCTGGCCGCTGGCGCACGGCTATCAGGCGTGGGTTGACTTTGAGATTGACGAGTACTTTCGCTCGATTGCGCCCTTTACGCGCCAAGACACGCTCGACGTGGAGCGGATGGAGCAGCCGGTTGCCACGGTCCCGGCCCACACAGCGCCGATGGCGATCCACTTTTACACTGGCGACCAGTTCCCCTCCGAATACCACAACCAAGCCTTCGTCGCGCTGCGCGCCGGTACGCGGGGTAACGACCCCGGCTATAAGGTAGTGGCAGTGTTTAGCGACCCAGATGGGCAAAATTCTCAAGTAGCCGATTTCCTCACCGGCTTCCGTCCCAATTCGGGTAGCAACCGGGTATGGGGGAAGCCCGTGGGCTTGGAAAGCGACGCCCAGGGAGCGCTCTACGTCTCCAGCGATCACACGACCCAAGCGGTTTTCCGGGTGCGGGTTGGGCCGCTGATGGGGCAGTGGGAAGTTGGGCCGCCGGATACGGTCTTGGCTGGTCAGCCGCTCGATTTGTCTGCTGCGATTGCGCTGACGCGCTTTGACCGGGAAGCCGCTGAGCCGGTAGTGAGCGCCGATCTGAGTGCCTTGGGCGGCAGTGCTGAAACGTCGCTTACCGATTTGGGTGACGGACGCTACCGGCTGGAGGCCGCATTGGCGGGCGCGGAAGCCAACGGCCGCAAGCAAATCGTGGTGAGTGTGGCGCAGAATACATCGGAAGGTCCGTTTGGAATCGCGCTCTCGCACACGCTGGTGGTGCTGCCAGCCGAGGACTTGGCGATCGCCGATGACGAGTTGGCTCCGGGCTGGACCGCCAATGCCGGTTTGGGCTTGGACAGCTTTGACTTCGACGGCAGCGGCCCGGTTTTTACCGGCACCGCGGCCGGCGTGCTGACGGGCGACCCTCTGACGCGGCTGTTGCCTTGGCAGTTGGACATGGAGCCGCCGGCACCTATCGAGACGGTGGGCTATCGGGCGCTACGGCTGGCGATCCATCCGGGCGATGTGGTGCCCGCTGAAGGCGATGTGGTCGAGGTGGTGTTGGAAAGTGGTGGCTTCCAGCGGGTCGTGCTTTTGGGCGAAGGAGCAGGGGATTACGATCTGGATTTGGGGCGCAAGGAATGGCAGGTGATTGAAATCTCCCTAAGCGCATTTGGCATCATCGACCGGCCGATAGAGACCGTGCGCTTTGCTGCCAATCTAGAGGGGCACTTTTACATCGACGATTTGCGGCTGGTGCGTACGGAGTTTGCCGTGCCGACCGTCGTCCACGAGGCGCGCGAAGACGCGACTCCGCAGCACTTCGGCCTAGAGCAAAATTTCCCCAATCCGTTCAACAGCCAGACCGCGATCCGCTATACCCTCGACCGCGCCCAAGAGGTCCAACTGAAAGTCTATTCTCTCACAGGACAGCACGTAGCGACTCTGATTAGTGGTCATCGGTCGGCTGGCCGGCATGTGCTGCATTGGGATGGCCGCGACAGGCAGGGACGGCCGCTGGCTTCGGGGTTGTATTTATATCAGCTACGGGCTGGAAGCGAGAGGCAGACGCGCAAGTTGTTGCTGGTGCGCTAGGGGGATGAGTCTGGACAACAACCCTCTAAGATTGATCCTTTGTCTTGGGGGTGGATCTACAAGGAGCGAAGATGAGTTCTACAGTTTACATCGAAACCAGCATCATCGGTTATCTCACATCGCGACCGAGTCGTGATTTGATCACAGCGGCAAACCAGCGATTAACCCACGATTGGTGGAACGAACGCCGCGAAAATTTTGACATCTTCATTCCGCAATTTGTCATTGACGAATGTACGCTAGGAGACGCGCTTGCTGCCAAAGAGCGCTTGGACATGATCGCTAATATTCGGCAACTCGATGTCACCGAAGCCGTTGAGACTTTAGCCAATGGACTGGTTGACCAGCTACCTCTACCGGAGAAGGCACAAGTCGATGCCTTGCACATTGCGGTCGCAACTGTTCACGGCATGGAATATCTTCTAACTTGGAATTGTACCCATATAGCCAACGCTATACTACGCCCTCAGATCGAGACAATCTGCCGCTCCTTCAATTATGAACCGCCAACAATCTGTACGCCCCAAGAACTAATGGAGATATAACATCATGTGGCACGATTCCATCGTTAAAGAAGTTCGCCGCAATCGCCAAGTGTATGCCGCAAAGTTTCATCACGACATTAAGGCGATTTGCCGTGCTGCCCGCGAGCAGCAAAAAATGAGTGGTCACAAAATCGTTTCGTTGTCCCCGCGATCTGTCACAGCATCTCTGAAAACCAACGTCTAGTACTCGGCACTGAAGCAACCGCACGCTAGGCGGACAACTTTCGCACGTACACGTAATAAGGGGCGATGGTCCGCTCGGCGTGGTCGTGGAACGAAGCGTAGAGCCGGTCGAGGCCAGCGACGAGGTCGATCTCAAAGCAAGCGCTCGTCGCGGCGGGATCGACTTCTTGCTGGAGATTTTGGCCGCCGATTGTTAGCTGTGCCCAGCCAAGGGCGAGGGCGACACCTCCCTCGTAGGCTGGAGCATTTTTCGGCTGGATGCCGGCTCGATACCAGCCGCTGTCGTCGCCTTCAATCTCCGCAGTAAGCGCATAGCCGGTTTCCTCGGGCCAGCGCCGCAGTTCAATCTGGTAGCGTCCCGCCTCTTTGACATCGACAGCCCAAAAACCGCTCGTGATCTGCCCGGCGCGGACTTGGCGCTGATTCCAGACGGCGCTGCACGCCTCATTGCGGATGTCGTGGGTAGTGAGTTTGGCCGGTTGGTCGTCCTTGCCGAGGGCCATCGGCTCGTCGCGGTCGAACTGCTCGGAGATGAGCTCCCACCAGTCATCGTACGCAGCGCGTAGGTCGGCGACGACGTCGGGCTGCGCGGCGGCGATGTCCTGTCGTTGGCCGGGATCTGTGCCGAGGTCGTAGAGCGCGCGACCGTCGATGAGCCGCCATTTGCCCTTCATCACCGCGCTCTTGCGCCATTTGACCGGATGGGCCACGCGCTGGGTGTCGCAGACGTTGACGCGGTCGGCCAAAGCTGAATCGTCCGCGCCGCGCAGCAGTGGCCCTAGGCTCTGGCCGTGGAAGGTACGGCCGGCTGGGACTTCGATCCCGCACAAGTCGAGCAAGGTCGGCATGAAATCCACGTAGCTGGTCAGCGCGTCGATGTTGCGGCCGCCGGCGAGGTGCCCGTTGGGATAGCGGATGAGGAAGGGCACGCGGTGGCCGCCTTCGTACTGGGATCCCTTTTTGCCGCGCATTCCGGCGTTGTAACTGCCCGGCCCTTCGCGGGGGAATTGGTCGGCGTCTAGCTCGACACCCGTGGCCGTGCCGTTGTCGGTCATAAAGATGAGGATGGTGTTGTCGGCGATACCCAACTCGTCGAGCGTGGCCTGCAACTGACCGAAGTTTTCGTCGATGTTGGTGATCATGCCGTAGAAGCGGGCGCGTTCTTCGTGCGGGGTGGCGTCGCGGTATTGCTCGACGTAGTGCGGCTCGACGTTGAGCGGCCCGTGCGGCGCGTTGGTGGCGATGTAGCAGAAGAAGGGCTGGTCGGCATTTTCTGCGATAAAGCGCTGGCCCTCGCGGAAAAATACGTCCGTGCAGTAGCCCTCGTACGGGGTGGGGACGCCGTTTTTGAAGTAGGTGTCGTCAAAGTAGTCGTTGCCCCAGGCATCGCCCGTGTTGCCGATGCCGCCGCCAGCGTGGTAGATGGATTCGGCAAAGCCGCGCTCGTGTGGTCGGTAGGGCGGGCTGTCGCCGAGGTGCCACTTGCCGAAGTGCCCGGTGCGGTAGCCTGCGCCAGTGAGCGCGTCCGCGAGGGTCCATTCGTTGGCGCGCAGCAGCGAGCGGCCGCCAATGGTGTGCCAGACGCCGGCGCTGTTGCAGTAGTGGCCGGTGAGCAGGCCGGCGCGGGTGGGGGCGCAGGTGGAGCCGACGTGGTAGTCGGTGAAGCGCACGGCGTCTTGGTGGAAGCGGTCGAGGCAAGGCGTGCGGATTGCGCTGTTGCCGTGGCAGCCTAGGTCGCCGTAGCCTTGGTCGTCCGTGAGGACGAAGACGATATTGGGGCGCGGAGCCATGGCTATTGTCCCTGTTCGGCGCGCCAGGCTTCGTATTCGGCGCGGCCTTCTTCGCTGAGCGGATAGTACTTGCGCAGGTGCCCGCCCTCGGCCAGCTTCATGCGGCTGAAGTCCTCCCACTCGGCGTGCGCTTGGGCCTTTTCGGTCAATTCGGGGGCGAGCTGAGCCGGGACAACGGTAGCGCCGTCGTCGTCGGCGACGATGATGTCGCCGGGCATGACGAGGGTGTCACCGCAGGCGATGGGCACATTGACCGCGAAGGGGACGATGTTGGTTTGGGTGTGGAAGTTGGGGGTCGTGCCGCGCAGCCAAAGCCCGATATCGAGGTCTTTGAGCACTTGGGGGAAGTCGCGGATGCAGCCGTCGATGACTGCGCCGATGCCGCCACGTCCCATGAAGAAGGTGAGCATCATCTCGCCGAAGACCCCGCTGTGCAGGTCGCCACGGGCATCGACGACGATGATGTCGCCGGGTTGGGTGTGGTAGAGGGCGTGGCGATGGAGCTGTTTTTCTGGGTCGGCGTATTCATCGACTGCATACAGGTCTTCGCGCTTGGGCATGAACTGCAAGGTCAGGGCCGGGCCGACGACGTGCTTGCCCGGGGTGCGGGCGACCGGGCCTTGGATGTGGGGGTCGCGGATGCCCAAGCGGGCCAGTTCGCCGGCCGCGGTTGCGCTGGAAATCGGGGCGAGGGCGTCGACGAGGTCTTTGGAGGGGCGTTGGATGTCGTTAGTTTCGACCATGATATCTCCTGTTTGGTCAATGAGGTTGATGGGGCACAAATTTTATACTCTTTGGCGTTAGAGGCAAATCTTAAAACTAGGAGGAAGCACATGACAGTGGAAGATCGCGGCTCGGCTATTCGGGTCGAGCGCCTGACGGCCATTCCGGTGGGGGCCAAGGGCTACGTGAAGGTGGAGACGAATATGGGGGTGGTCGGCTGGGGTGAGATCAACAACATGGAGACCAAGGTCGCCTGCGCCTTGGCCGAGTCGCTGGGCTCGCTCATCGTCGGCGAAAACCCGACGCGCATTGAGCACCACTGGCAGCGACTGTTCCGCGCCCATCGCAACCTGCGCGGCGGCGGGCTGATGGTGCACGTGATTTCGGCCATTGACATGGCGCTGTGGGACATTGCCGGCAAGCTCTATCAAGTGCCGGTGTATCGCCTGTTGGGCGGCCCCTGCCGCGACAAGGTGTGGATGTATCCCAGCCCCAAGGCGCTCAAGGTCGGCCCTGGGGGTTCGCAGTATCACGCGGGGACGCCGGCCGAGGTGGCGGAGTTGGTGCAGCGGGTGGCCGACGCGCGCGCCAAGGTGGGGCCGGACGGGGCGGTGATGTTCGATGCGCACAGCATGTTGCCGCTGCCGCTGGTCAAGCAGTTTGCCGGTTATCTCAAGCCGGACGATTTGCTCTTTTTGGAAGAGGCGTGGGTGCCGGGCAACATCGAGGCCATGCACAAGCTGCGCGAGGCTGTGCCCGTGCCGTTGGCAACTGGCGAGCGCGACCGCACCATTTGGGAGGTACGCGAGATTTTGGAGGCTCAGGTCGTCGATATCCTGCAACCCGACTGCGGCCACGGCGGTGGCATCAGCCAGATGAAGAAGGTCGCTGCGCTGTGCGAAGCGCATCACGTGCCGATTGCCCCGCATTGCACCATGTCGTTTTTGGGCCTGACGGCGAGCTTACACGTGGCGGCATCGGTAGCGTTTTTCCTCATCCACGAGGGCTACGATCACCAATTGCCCGAAGGCGTGGCGCACAAGACGTGGACTTTGGATGCGGAGGGATATGCGTCGCTGCCCGAGGGGCCGGGATTGGGAGTGGAGATTGACGAGGAAAAGGCCATTGCCGTGGGGCAGGAGAGCGGTCGGCAGTTTAAGTGGCCGGATAATCGACTGCGGGATGGGTCGGTGGCGGATTATTAAAAAAGGAGCCTTTATCTGCAAAAGAAATCGCAGATAAAGGCTCCACAACTTATAGCGGGAATTGAGAAGCGGTTTTGAAATTCCCGCGTTTTAATAGGTGCAGGAGGCTATTCTTCTTCTACTTCCTCTTCTACTGCTTCCTCTTCTAAAAATTCCCCTGGCACCACTGTTATCTCAAGGAATTGAATACCTTGGAGCAATAGATCTACGTCTTGCTGCGTAGAAATAGGCCCAGGGGGCGGCGGCGGCGGACCGGGAGGAAAAGCCCCCGGCGGCGGCTCATCAAGGCCGCCTTCGGGATCGCCGTCTTCGCCTTCACCTTCACCTTCACCTTCACCTTCACCTTCACCTTCACCTTCTTCGCCTTCGCCTTCACCTTCACTCTCTTCACCTTCGTCTTCACCTTCTTCGCCTTCATCCCCTTCATTCCCTTTATCTCCGTCCCCGTCCCCTTCGCCTTCACCTTCACCCTCAGGCGGGAGTTCAGGCGGAAGCTCAGGCGGCGGTGGCGGGGGAGGGAATGGCGCGACAAATGCCAAGCGAGCTTTTAAGAGGACGTTTTCGTCGGGTTTATTCAGCCGGGCAAAAACATCATCAAGCGATTCCTCAGCGGGAGGGCCATACTGTGGTGGAGCGAACAATAGCTCATCGGGTCCTAATGTTGCGGCGGATCCCACTTCGAGTTGATAAAAGCCAGGCCACAGCGTATCCGGCACGCTGAGGGCCAACTCTACTTCTCGGTCCTCAGTCCGTCCTACGCGCAGCGCAGTGGTAATGTTCACCGTACTGCCAAGACCGAAAACCGAATCAGTCATAACCTGCTCTACGGTGGCAAAACGAGTCCCGGGGATCACTTCGACCTGCACCTCGGCCTCGCGCACATAGACGGCGTAATCTAACCGCGTCATAAGTTCCGAAAGTGCGAATGACACGTCGTCATAGGCATTGTAAATTGAGGCCAAGAGCCGTCCGCCTGGTGAGGAGTAGAGCCGGGAGCGAGTGAGTGTTGAATCGGAGCCGGCAAAGGCAATATCCGTCGTAACGCGGATGCTGTGTTCAGGATCGTTGTCGACCCGGATGGACAAGGGATAAAAGAATGCATTGGCGACGAGATCGAGCGAGGTATATGGGCTGATGCCAACGGCCATTCTGTGATTAAGTTCGAGTTCGCCCCCTGACGGAAACGTATAGGCGCTCTTAATGGATACTAAGTCTGGTTCCTGATCGAGCACACCGCGCACCGCGGGCAGACGGTCTTCGGTCAGGGTTCCGCGCACCGTTGGGTTCAGCGTTGCAAACTTAAACGCTGAGGCCAAATTGGAAACTTCGCCGAGCACCTTTGCTTCGATTATGGGAAGTTCTACCGGACCAGAACTATTCATTGGATGCCCAAACCCATAGACCCGGTTGTCATCGACATACGATATGGTTCCCAATGCGCCTAGCGTAAGCTCACCGAGCAGCAATCCAACCGTCAGGGGTCTGCCGGCCTCAAAGCTAACTTGGCGCTCTTGGGTTAGCCCAGCGGCAACGGTCTTGCTCAGGAGGGACGAACGCCCTTCAGGCAGTGGACGCGCGCCATTGAGTCCCGTGTTGAGCAAGGGGATTTCTAGGGGGCTGATGCTGTACCCTTCCCAAGTGGCCATGGGTTTGGCCGCTGGCACGAATCCCTGAGTGCCAATGACCCATTCTATGGGGGTGGCAAAACCGTAGTACGGCGGGCTGGTCTGGCCATTAAATCCATAAGCAATGGCACCCCAAGTACCCTGTTCCGTAAAAACGGGCGAACCGCTCATCCCCGCAGCAACGCCCCCGATCTGTATCAGAGCAGGATCCGAGGCTTCGAACATGTAAATCGGCATGGGCGGCAGAAAATCATCGACCACTTGGACGAACGTCATTTCGAGATCAGCCAATTCGCCGTTGGCAAATTCAGTGCGCATGAATACGGTCGTGCCCGGAGGCATGGCGCGGACCTCGTCAGCCGTGACAATAGACGACAGATCCCAAGGCTTTAACTCCCCGGTTGGCCGCACAACCGCTTCTGGAGCCAGCAGTGAACCAGCAGCGGCCAGCATGGAGTCCGCGGCGGCGATCATGGTATTCGCAGCAGCCAGCATGGCAGCAGCATCGGCGGCAATGGTCGAATCGGCGTCTGCGGCGACCATTGCATTGGCGGCGGCGATCATCGAATTCGCGGTAGTCATCATGTCATTAGCAGCGGCCAGCATGGAAGCGGCGTCGGCAGCTATCGTCGAATCGGCGTCTGCGGCGACCATTGCATTGGCGGCGGTGGTCATCGAATCCGCGGTGGCCAGCATGGTATTGGCAGCGACCAGCATGGAATCCGCGGTGGCGATCATCGAATCGACGGCAGCCGCCGTTGGGGCAGAATCGTCGTCTCCACAACTCCACAGAGCAACGGCGAAGGCGAATAGGGCTAAGCGAAGCGGCATATTACATACTCTCCTACATAGGGTTAGGGTGTACTCGGTGTACGCAGTTCAATCATCAAGAGATGGTCGGCCGAATCCTATCCTGCTTGGGGTAGCGGGTGTGGATCAGGAGGGAAATTATAAAGTACGCAGAGTTTCCTTTTTGTGAAAGGTCGCAACCGCAAGGCGAAGGACACCCGCACCGTACGTGCCGGCTGCTATTCCGCTACGCGCTCAAAGCGTCCATCAGGGCTTGGGCGATTACCAAATGTCCGGCTTGGTTGGGGTGGACCGGTTCGGGACAGAAGGTGTCGGCGTCGCGGTACTGGAGTTGTCGTTGGAAGACGTCGTGCAGGCGCACTAGGCGGGCGTCAAAGCGCTCGGCTAGTTGCTCCACTACTTCGATATACCGAGGCAGCAGTTCGAGCACTTGGCTGCGGAAGGTCTGGCCGCTGTGGTCGGTGGAGATGTAAAACGGGGTGAGCAATACGAGGGGACAGCCCAGTTCGTTTTGGGTAATCGCTAGTATTTGTTCATAGACGGCGGCGAAGCGGGCTGGATCGACGCCGTCTTCGGCACCGCGCAAATGGCTGTGCAGGTCGTTGATGCCAATCTTGACGGACAGCCGGTCCGGCCGGTGATAGAGCACGTCGTCCCGCCAGCGAGCGGCCAAGTCGGTGACGCGGTTGCCGCCGATGCCTTTGTTGATGTAGCGGACTCGCCGCTCGGGGAAACGGGCCGTGGCCAACTCGGTGAACAGGCGTACGTACCCGTTGCCCAAGGGGGCCTCGGCACCGCGGCGACCGCAGTCGGTGATGCTGTCGCCGATGAACAGCAGCGTTTGTCCGTCTTCAATCCAGTATTGGCTCATGGGTGTTCCTTTTGGTTGGAGGAGAGGTCTTAGACGCAGTTAGCGTGTTCTCGCCCCCGCAACAGGGGATAGTCGGGTTTATCTTGGGGAGCACCCGTCCAGCGCGAGCGGGCGCTCATGTAGTGGGTGGCCATGCCGCGACGGCGCGTCGTGGTCTGGTTGGGACCGGAGCGGTGCAGGAGCAGGCTGTGGTGGAAGGAACAGTCGCCCGCCTGCAGCAGGATGGGCTGTTCGCGCTGGAGGTCGATGGCTGCGTCGGGGACTTTCTTGTCTTGCCGCTCGCCGACCATCCACACCTCGCTGTGGTCAGCCAGCCCCTTGCGGTGGCTGCCCGGCACGACCCACAGGCAGCCGTTTTCAAGGGTTACATCGTCTAAGGCGACCCAAGCGGTGGCGAGGGCCATCGGCTCGATGTGGAAGTACGCGGAGTCTTGGTGATAGGTCTTTTCTATGCCGCCCGGCCCCTTGATAAAAACTTGGTCGCCAAAGAGCTTGAGGTCTGGGCCGAGCAGGTCGGCGGCTGCGGTGAGGAGGGGCTCCCGCGCGGCGTGGTCGAGGAAGAACGCATCGCATTCGGACGGACCGTTGATCTTGCGCAAGTGATCGATGTGGCGTTGCCGGGGCGCGTTGGGATCGAACTCGATGTTCGCCTCCGGGAAGGGCAGGTCACCCGAGGCGATTCCCTCTATATGGGTGCGGAGTGTGCTCACCTCCTCTGCGGAGAGGGCATTGCGCAAGATGGTGTACCCGTCTTGCTGGTACTGGGCGGCTTGTTCGGGAGTAAGCACGGACATGGTTTGCTCCGTATTTAGGCTATCTCCGCCAGCGCGTTCCCCACCGCGGCGACTAAGCCGTCGATGTGCTCGGCGTCCATGGGAGCAGAAAGCGCACACATGCCTAGCCCTGGGCCGAGGAAGTACCCCTGCTCGATGAGCGAGAGAAAGAGCGGTTGAATGAGAGTTTTGTCGGTGGCGGCGAGAGCGCGGTAGCTGGCGATGGGGCCGCGGGCGAAGTAGATGCTGAAGACCGAGCCCGTGCAGACCGCTTGGGCGGAGATTGCGCGGTCGGCAAAGAGCGCGTTGAGTTGGTCCTTTAAACGCGCTCCGAGTGCGTTCAAATGGTCGATGGTTTGCGGCGTCAGCTCACTCAGAGTTGCTAGCCCGGCGGCCATGGCCACGGGATGCGCGCTAAAGGTGCCGCTCTGAAAAAGGCCGGTGGATTGCTGCGAGTTGTCGAACAGGTCCATCAGGTCGGCCCGGCCGCCAAAGGCCCCCACTGGAAAGCCGCCGCCGATGATCTTGCCAAAGCAACTGAGATCCGGGTCGATGTCGTACACTTCTTGCAGTCCGCCGATGCTCGTGCGGAATCCAACGATTTCGTCGAAGATGAGCAAGACCCCGTGACGGCGGGTGATGTCGCGCACGGCGCGAGCAAAATCCGGCTGGATGTCTAGGACGCCGGCCTTGGGGTCGAAGAGGACGCAGGCGAGTTCGCTGGCGTGCGCGGCGACGATCCGTTCGACGGCCTCTGGATCGCTGTAGGGGAGGATGATGGCTTCGGATGCGGCCGACGGGGACATGCCGCCGGCGGTTGGTAGGGCAACGGGCGCGTCGGCGGGGCCGGCTTGGTCTAGGGGTGGGGCTACGCTGACCTCCACGGCGTCGTGGCTGCCGTGGTAGCCGCCCTCGAACTTGGCGATTTTGCCGTGCTTGGTGTAGCCCCGCGCCAAGCGAATCGCGTGCAGCGTGGCCTCGGTACCGGAGTTGACAAAGCGAATCCGCTCCAGCGTATCTACCCGGTCGCACATTTCACGGGCGATCTCGCTCTCAATGCCGGTGGGCGCGCCCAAGGCAATGCCCTTTTGCATTTGCTCGCGCACGGCCGCTTCCACGCGCTCGTTCCCGTGCCCGAGGACTTGGGCCGTGTGGTGGTTGGCGCAATCGACGTAGCGCCGTCCATCGACATCCCATAGGAAACAGCCTTGGCCGCGAGCCATGGTGAGCGGATGGGGCGGGTAGTAATACGCGCCTTTGGCCGCACCGGCCGTGTAGGCGCGACCTTGTTCAAAAAGGGCGCGGGAGCGCGGGCTGGCGCAGCGATAGCGCTCTTGGAGGTCGGCGAGTGGGGTAGGCATAAAGGGGTATTATACTACTAAACGAGGTTGGTGAACAAATCTGCTCCTTCCGCGCACGAGGAGTTGACGCAGCCCGTGTTCGCACCCATTCTTCTAAAAACCATTCACCCCTTACCGTCAATTGCTGCCATGTCCCAAACCGAATACGCCGTCGAAGTCGCGTCCTCGGCTGACGTTTCGCTGATCGACTGCGACGTCCACAACTATCCGAATTCCATCGACGACCTCATGCCCTATTTGTCGGCGCGCTGGCAGGCGTACGTGCGGCAATCCGGGTTTAGCGGCCCGCCCGGGCCGACCTATCCCAAGGGTTTTGCCCAAGCTGCGCGGCGCGATGCTTGGCCGCCTTCGGGCTTAAGGCCGGGCGGCGATCCCGATTTTGCCCGTACTCAGTTGCTCGATGCTTGGGGCATTGATATCGCCGTGCTCAATCCGCTCTACGGCATGACCTCTCTGCACAACCTCGACTTTGCCAATGCGCTGATGCGTGCAGTCAACGAGTGGACCGCGCACGCTTGGCTCGATCACGATCCGCGCTGGCGCGGATCGATTGTGGTCAATGCCAGCGACCCGGTCGTAGCGGTCGCGGAGATCAAGCGGGCGGCGGCGGATTCGCGCTTTGTGCAGGTGCTGCTCTTGGTGCGGTCGAGCGCGCCGTATGGCAAGCGGCAGTTCCGGCCGATTTTTGCCGCGGCCTGCGAGGTCGGTCTGCCGGTGGGCATCCACTTCGGCGGCAGCGGTCAGCCCATCACGGCCTGCGGTTGGCCTTCCTATTACATCGAAGATCACACGGCCATGTCGCAGGCCTTTGAGGCGCAGGTCATCAGTCTTGTTTGCGAGGGGGTGTTCTGCGAGTTTCCGGAGTTGCGCGTCGCGCTTGTCGAAGGGGGATTTGCGTGGTTGCCTGGGCTGATGTGGCGGCTGGACAAGAACTACCGGGGCTTGCGCAGCGAGGTGCCGTGGCTGGAGAAGCGGCCCAGCGAATACATCCGCGAGCACTTTCGCGCCACGACCCAACCCATGGAAGAGCCAGACGATCCCCAGCACTTGTTGCAGATTATCGACATGATCGGCAGCGAGGATTTCCTGATGTTCGCTACGGATTATCCGCATTGGGACTTTGACTCGCCGGCCCGCGCCCTGCCGCCAGCGATTGACGGCGCGATGCGCCGGGGCATCATGGTCGATAATGCCGAGGCATTTTATGGCTTTGCGGCGCGTTGACGTAGGGCCGGTCAATGCCTTTGCCGACGGCGAGGTCCGCCGGGTCGAGGTCGAGGGGCGGGGCTTGGCCATCGTGCGGCAGGGGGAGGCTTGGTACGCGCTGCGCGATGTTTGTCCGCATCAAGGGGCGCGGCTGTCGGACGGTCGGGTTGGGGGCACGGCGTTGGCGCGGCATCCGGGAGACGAGATTGTTTTGGGACGCGCGGGCGAGATTCTGAGCTGCCCGTGGCACGGCTGGGAATACGACGTGCGCACGGGCCGCTCGCTGTGCGAGCCTGAAAAGGTGCGGGTGCGGACTTATCCGGTGGGCGTGGAGGATGGTCGAGTAGTTGTGGAGATGGGTTAGGGGAGCTTACTACACGACAGTCATCCAATGAACGTTACGCATAAATATCTAGGCATAAGATGCTTCGACTCCGCTGCGCTCCGCTCAGCATGACAGAGGCTGCCGCGCACTCTCCTTGTCATGCTGAGCGTAAGCGAAGCATCCCATACCTAATAAGCCCATGCGTAACTATCTCGGTACTGGAATGGGCACCGGCACATTGCCCTGCTTTTGCGATTCTAAAAATCCAATAATCAGTTCTACTACGGTGTGTCCGGCCCGCCCCGGCGATACTGACTCGACGCCTTGGTCCATGGCTGCGATCAGCTCGTGGATGCCGGCGGGAATGCCCTCGACCGGCCAAGTTGGCGGCGCGAGGGGTTCCGGCTCTTCGCCGCGATACAGGGTGCCGCCGTCGCTGACCATAACTAGTCGTCCGGTGGTGCCGACCACTTCGAGTTGCTGCTTGGGCGCTGGCGTGGTCTTCGAGCCGCCGATGTAGAAGCCCCGTACACCCCCAGAAAAGTGGATGTACCCGTTGGCACCCGGCTCGGTGGCCGGCACGTGGCCGCCGTCGCCGCGGTATTCGGCGTAGTCCTCATATCCTTCCTCTAGTTCGGCCACCACCCACTGAGGCTGCTCGCCTGCGTAGTAGCAGATAGCGTCGAGGGTGTGGGTGCCGTTGCGGAAGAGCATGGCGCGGGGGCCGGAGAGCGTGCCGATGACGTATTGCACCGGGCCGATGACGCCTTGATCGACGATCTCTTCTTTGGCGTGCCGCCACAGGGGTATGAAGCGCCGGGTGTGATCGACCGACAGGGTGGTGTTGTTGGCGTCGCAAGCGGCGATCATGCGGTCGGCGTCTGCGAGGCTGGTGGCCAGCGGCTTTTCGCAAAAGATGCCTTTGGCCCCGGCGTTGGCCGCATCGACGACTAAGTCGGCGTGGCGGTGATCCGAGGTGGCGACGGTGACGATGTCCAGCGATTCGCGGTCGAGCATCTCGCGGTGATCGCGGTACAGGGTGAGGTCCGCGTCTGGCCAGCGTTGTTCGAACTCGCGGAGAGTTTCTTCGTCGAGGTCGCAAGCCGCCACGAGACTGGCGCGGTCCGACCCGACAATCCCGGTGGCGTGGGCCACGCCAATGCCGCGGCAGCCAATGACTCCAGCTTTATACATGTCGTGCTCCTTTGGTTGGGGTTTCACTTCTCATCCAGTGTAGGGAACGGTGCCTCGTGCATCTACTTGGTACCCCCAGCGTTCGAGATAGGCTGGGCCGGGGAGGAAGGGGTCGTCGGCTGCGGCGAGGCGGCGCGTGAGGGCCGCGTCTAATTCGTCGAGCAGGTCCTGCTGGCCGGGCTGGCCGACGAGGTTGTCCTGTTGGAAAGGATCGGCCTCGTTGTCGTAGAGCAGCCACGGCCCCTCTAGGGCACGCACGTACGTGTGGCGACGGGTGCGCAGGCCCCGGTAGGATCGGCCACCAACGCCGGTCCACCACTGTCCAAAGGGATGAGGGCACTGCAAGAGTGCGGTGCCGTCCGAGGGGTCTGGGCCGCCTTGTAGGTACGCGGAAAAGTCGATCCCCTCCACGGTGGAAGGAATCGGTAGGCCGCACAGGCCCAACATAGTTGGCATGATGTCGGGTAGGTCGATCAGTGCGTCGAGTTCGGCGGCGTCCATCCCCGGATAGCGCAGCAGGAATGGCACGCGGATGGATTCTTCGTAGGGCTTTTGCTTTTTGTCCATGCCCTGCGAGCCGAGCATGTCGCCGTGATCTGAGAAGAACAGAAAGATCGTTTCCTGCTCCAGCCCTTCCTCCTGCAAGGTCTGCAGCAACATGTCGACGCAGTCGTCCAAAGCCGTGCAATGAGCGTAGTACCCGGCGAGCCACTGCCGGGCGTTCGCGGCCCAGTCGGCGGGTACGTTGGGCCGCAGGGCGATAGCGGCCGGATCGTACAGGGCTTGGTACGCTTCCGGGGCTGTGTGATAGGGGGCGTGCGGTGGCCCCCACGACAGGACTAGTAAGAAGGGTTTGTCTCCGCGACCGCGCAGGTACGCTTGGGCGTCGTGGGTCTGAGCCAAGGCGTCGTAGCCCTCCCATACGAGCTGTTCGTCTGAGTCGCCGGCATAGTACGCGGAATGGTTATAGTCGTGAGTGCATTCGAGCACCTTCCAGTACTCGAAGCCCTGCCGCCGCTCGGGTGGGATATAGTTAGAGCGGCCGCGGTCATTGACGTGCCACTTGCCGATATAGGCCGTGTCGTAGCCACCTGCGCTGAAAGCCTGCGCGATGCTCGTGGCGTCTTGGCCCAGCTCTACATCGTTGACGAAGACTCCGTGTGTGAGGGGGTATTGACCGGTCAAAAGCGAGGCCCGCGCCGGTGAGCACACTGAGCAGCCAGACACCGCGTGGGTGCAGTTGATGCTGCGACTTGCCAGCGCGTCCAAATTGGGGGTTTGCACGTTGGGGTCGCCGGCGTACCCGAAGGCTTGGGCACGCCATTGGTCGGCGAAGACGAGGACGACATTCGGCGGTTTGTTGGTCACTGTGGGTCTCCTGCGTTGGAATGAACAGCCCTCAATATCTTCGCGCCGGGGGGCGGCTGTCAATGTTGACCGGGTTCGGTGTGCGCGGTACTTTGGCCGCTTGAAAGCCCTGTCTGGAGGATGCACCCATGAGCAAACGCAGATTACCCATCGGCATTCAAACCTTCCGCGAGATCCGCGAGGAAGACTGCTACTACGTCGATAAGACCGGCTACATCTGCCGGCTGCTCGACGAGGGCAAGCACTACTTTCTGTCGCGTCCGCGCCGCTTTGGCAAAAGCCTGTTGTTGGACACGCTCAAGGAGGTGTTCGAGGGCAACAAATCGCTGTTTGAGGGGTTGGACATCCACGACCACTGGGATTGGTCACGGCGGTATCCGGTTGTGCGGCTGGACTTCAGCGGTGGCAGTTACTACGAGCGGGGTGGTCTGCACGAAGACGCGATGGCGCAACTACAAGATTTGGCAGAAGAGGCCGGGGTTACGACCCGTTACGAGAGCGCCTCGGCGTGCTTTCGCCATCTGCTTGGGGCACTGAGTCGGCAGGCTGGGCAGCGTGTTGTAGTGCTGGTAGATGAGAATGACAAGCCGATTTTGGATGCGCTGGAGGTGCCGGACGTCGCCCGCGCTAACCGCGACTTTCTGCGCGATCTGTACGCGATGATCAAATCCAGCGATGCACACATCCGCTTCGCCTTCATTACGGGGGTGAGCAAGTTTTCCAAGGTCAGCTTGTTTTCTGGACTCAACAACCTCAAGGACATCACCATTGATCCGCGCTACTCCGCTATTTGTGGCTACACCGAGGCAGACCTCGCCACGGTATTCGCACCAGAACTACCAGGCTTGGACCGGGATCAGATCCGCGACTGGTACAACGGCTACAGTTGGCTCGGCGACGAGAAGGTGTACAATCCCTTCGACATCCTGCTGCTGTTCGACAGCCGCAAGTTCGGTGCCTATTGGTTTGAGACCGGCACGCCGACGTTCTTAATCGAAACCCTGTGCAAGCGCCACGTCAGTTCCTTGGAGTTGGGCAGCATGGAGGGCGGCAGCGCCCTGTTGTCCACCTTCGACGTGGACGACATGGCGACCGAGGCGCTGTTGTTCCAGACCGGCTACCTGACGATAACTGACGAAGAGGACCTTGGCGGTGAACCTCACTATCTCTTGGGCTATCCCAACCGGGAAGTGAGGCAGAGCTTGAATCGCAGCCTGCTGCGCTACTTGGTGAAGGACTCATCGCAGCAGATGGCCAACAGCGTACGGCTATACGAACTGCTGTCAGTCAATGATTTCGCCGGCTTGGAGACGTTGTTCCACGCTTTTTTCGCCAGCATTCCCTATGAGTGGTACACTAACAATGACATTGCGAATTACGAGGGGTACTACGCGAGCGTATTCTATTCCTATTTCGCTGGCTTGGGACTGGATATTCAGGTGGAGGACAGCAGTAGCCATGGGCGCTTAGACATGGCCGTTCTGTTCAACGGCAACGTCTATCTATTCGAGTTCAAGGTGGTCGAGCTGGCGTCTGCGGGTGCGGCGATGGCGCAGTTGCAGGAGCGGCGCTACGCGGATAAGTATCGCGCCTTGGGGCAGCCGATTTATCTGATTGGCGTGGAATTTAGTAAGGATGAACGCAACTTGGCGGCGTTTGACGTCGAGCGAGCATGAAGCGGGGGCCGGCTGGCTCTGAGACGATGGATGAACCACCGCTGGGGCGGCTGTCAACATTGATCGGGTTCGACGTGCGCGGTACAATCGAATTCTACCGGATTGAACTTATCCACGGGAGGAAAATCATGAGAGGTCGCAGCATTGCCGCAGCAGTAGTAATTGCAGGAATCGCCATCGGAGTTGGCTCAATAGCCGAAGCTCATGAAGACCACGACAAGGCTTCCGCACCCACGGCGTTCACCGCGATGACGCCGATCCTGAACGTCGCAAGCGTCGAGGCGAGCATTGAGCACTACACCTCGGTGCTCGGTTTCAACAAGGATTGGGACTGGCCCGCCGAGGAGGAGGACAAGACCTTTGCCTCCATATCCAATGGCGAGGTACACGTCTTTCTCGCCGAGAATTCGCAGGGTGCCCGACCTGTGTGGATCTACTACAACGTCGGCGATGTTGACAAGCTACATCAGGAGTACGCGGCAGCGGGGGCGGTCATAACTCAGGAGCCTGTTGACCGGCCTTGGGGGGCGCGGGAAATGCTAGTTGAGGATTTGGATGGCCATGTTTTGCGGATTGGTGGTTCTCCTAGCGAGGAAGAGCATGATGAGAGCGAGGAAGAGGGCCATTAAAGTGAGAAGTAGGCGCACGCTGTCCGAAAGCTGAAAAAATGGTTAAGGTCAACAACATAGAGCAGCCTTCAGAGAGTGAGAACACTGGCCTTACTCCTTCGACGGTCAAACTCAAGCGGATAATGGGCACCTCGACCTCTTACCGAATGCTGACGCCGTACGAAATCGACTTGCTGAAAAAAGCGCACAGGAGGTTGCTCAGGTTGTGAGCGAAGTTCTCGCCAGAAAAATTTCCGAGGTGGAAACGCTCCGGCCTCATTGAAGCCTCTGCTTTGAAAGCTGACTACTTCACATATATTCGGCGTTGTTGCATGAATATCTATAAGTCGTTGTTTTACAGTAAGTTGTCGTTTTGGTATCAAATTTCGTAAATTGTTGTTTTCTAACTTGTTATCAAAGCTATCTTCAACAAGGACCGCCTCGGTGCTCAGCGAACCTTTGGCCTGATACGTCACCTGCGGCCCAAGTTGGCGGAGGTGGGTACGGAAGCGTTCCCGGTTATTTCGTTTATCGCCAAATCTGAACTGCGGGACCGCGACCTTGAAACCCTCCGATCTTATTGAAAGGAGTAGGTGCGGTCGGATTTCTTGGGTGTTGTCGCTCCAGCCTCATGAAGCAACAAGATGTGGCAAGATGAGATGCTATCCGGCGGGTTCCAATTCCTTTGACTCTTCTAGTTCCAGTTTTAAGCCCAGTGCTTTGCACACTTTGAGGAGAGTAGTAACATTGCAGCTTGCACCGTTTTCTAACTTGGACAGTTGCTGCTGAGTTACTTGGGCTTGTTGCGCTACCTCTTTTTGCGATTTACCTGACTTATCTCGGGCGACTACAAGTTGCAGGGACAGTTCAGCCAACTGCCTCTCCTCCTCATACATTTTGCGAAATCGCTCGTCTTGGAGTTTCTCTTTGAGATGGGCTGCAAAGGTCTGCATCAGAAATACTCTCTCAGTTGGCGTTCATCGAACCGATTCAAAAAGTCTATCCGCATTGATCGGGTTTTCCGAATTTCTGCTTTGGGCACTTGGCCCGTCGTCTTCACAAACGCATGGGTAAGAACAATAAAATCCCGATAACAAAAGAAATATAGACAGCGTATTTGATCGCCGGATAAGGTAACCCTCAGTTCGTGAATCCCGTCCTCCAAGAGGTCGGCGTGAGGGCGAGGCAGGTGAGGACCTTGATCGGCAAGCAGCCCAATCCAACCGAGCAGTTTGGCTTGGTTCCGTTGACTCCGAGCATCGATAAACTCACGCATGGGACATTGTCCATCTGTAGATTCGTAATAGACGATGTGCCAAGGTTGCGACATAGATTACATCATACATCAAAAATGATGTGTATGCAAGCTCGACGGCAACGATTTCTGGGCGTCCCTGCTCGTCCTCATTGAAGCACGCCATAGGTCTGGCTATATTGGAGGCCGTTGATACAATTTTCGGGATTTCACCACCCTTGCCTCACTGTAGCCATGAACGACCTCGAGACACTACAATACCTATTCGACGTGCAGGGCTATTTGGTGCTCGAAAATGTCCTCGACGCCGAGGAAGTGGCTGCCCTCAACCACTTACTCGACGCGCACCTGCCGCCGGCAAAGGGCAACCGCTTTGGTTCCGCTCCCGACGGCCCGGGCTTTTTGGACTGGGGTCAGCCCTTTATCGACCTGCTCGACCACTCCCAGATCATGCCCGTGCTGCGCTTCCGCTTGGGCGATTGCTTCCGCCTCGACCGGATCTACGGTTTGTGTTTGCGCCACGGCATGGCCAGAGGCGTCTTGCACTGTGACTACGGCCCCACGTCGCCCACCTCCGGGGCGCAGCCGGGCCAGTACCATCCCTTGCGCGACAACCAAATCCTCAACGGCTTTGTCGTGGCGACTTGGAACTTGACCGACGCTGGCCCGGATTACGGCGGCTTTTGCTGCATTCCCGGTAGCCACAAGAGCAATTTCATCCTGCCGCAACCGATTGCCGATGCGCCTGAACAGGCTCCTTGCGTGATCATCCCCTCGGCCCCGGCTGGCTCGGTTACTTTGTTCACCGAGGCCCTGACGCACGGGACGGCCGCTTGGCATGGGCACCACCAGCGGCGTGCCTTGCTCTACAAGTACTGCGTCTCGCAAATGGCCTGGACCAACAGGCGCGTGCAACCGCCGGCTGACCTAACCAGGCGGCAGCAGATCCTCTTTGGCGAGCCAGCTGATCCGCATCGCTTTTTTCCCTCGCTTTTTGAAGGTGTTGACGAGGTGACGAATTCGTGATGTCAATGCCTCCTAATCCCTTGCTCGAAGACCAATTGGCCGATCCGCTGTGGGAGCGCTTTCTGCACAGTTCCACCAGCGATTTGGCTCGGGCGAGTCGGCCGGACTTCCTAGGGGACGAGCCGACGCCTCTACAATGGGTAGCAGAAGATTGGGATCGCTTGGAGGCTGAACGCCGCGATGTTTTTGACTGGGACAAGCTAGAAGCCCAATTCGACCGCGACGTCTATCTGCGCGATGGGTACGCTGTGCTACGAGGCATCGTGCCTCCGTCCGTCATTGAGACTTGGATTGAGGTGCTGCAGTACGGCCAACAGCGCAACGACGCTCTTTTGCAGGCGGACTGGAGGCAAATAGACTGGCTCGCCTTGGGTCGTCGCCCGCCCGAGTGCCCACTGAGCGCTGAGGCTATTACCGGTGCCTTGGGCGGCAGCCAGAAAGCGCCGCAAAGAACCGACGAAGTCGGCGTGCTGACCCTGCGGCGGCACAGCGTTTTTACCGAGTATTTCCCCGCTGGCCACGTCCCGTTCCTCATGGACGTGCTGACCCATCCGCAGATGTTGCATTTACAGAAGTTGTGCTTGGGCACGGAGGCCGTGTATTTCGATCACAACCAGCTCCTTACCCGGCCGCCGGGTTACGCTGGCGGCAGTTGGCACAGCCACAAGATAGGTGCTGGCTACGACTGTGGCCCCACCCGCGATTTGGCCAAGTACCAGGCCCAGCCCAATACCAACCTCACCTTGTGCTATCCCCAGGGTTTTAGTGCCGCCGACGATGGCGGCCTCAAGTTCATTCGCGGTAGCCACCTGTTTCGCGACCCGGACAACTGCCGAGCGGCCACCGACGAGGAGATCGAAGCTGGTTGGCTCAAGGGACGCGTCCATCCCATCACGGGGAAGCCGCTGGCCATCGAACATCTCGAACTGCCCCCTGGCTCGGTCGTTTGCTGCCTGTCGCACGGAGCACACGGCGTAGCTCCGAAGGGAGCGGGCAAAGAGACCCGCTGGTGTGCCCTATATGCGTACAAAAAAGCCGATGATCGCACCGGCTTGGTGCAGCCGCCCCACGCCGTGCCGCCGCTGTGGGCACTCAAAGCGCAGCAGGGTGAACTGCCGCCCGTTTTAACCGAACTGATGCGTCCGAGCTTTGACCGCGCCTTGACCGGAGGCCGCACCGAGCCTTATCAAGATTGAAGCTAACTCCACACCTTTCGACGAGGTTTTCGATGACTCCTGAAGAAGCCATAGAGAAACGCCAACAGTTATTGCGCGATGGATTCTGCGTGGTTGATAACATTCTCAGCGACGAATTCTTACGGGAATTGCGCGACGAGACCGAGCGCATGATGGATGACTGGGTGCCACCGCCCGACTTCAAGTACCAGGGCCAGCATGTCACTGCGCGCGGGGAGGACAACCCGACTATCCAGAGGCTGCTCGACTGGCCCCCCACGCGCCGCGCCCTCGAACAAATGGGCCTAGGCGACTTTGCCAGCACGGGCGGCATTATCCTCTTGACCAAAGACCCCGACGAACCGGCCCTGTACTGGCACCAAGACTGGATGCAGTGGAACGATCCCTGGAGCTGTTCGCCGTGGCCGCAGATCATTTTTGTGTCCTACTACTTGAGCGACACCTCGCCGGAAAACGGCTGCCTCAAAGTTATCCCCGGCACGCACCACAAGCGCATCTCCTTGCACGACGAAATGGTGCCAGCCCACGAGCAAGGGGCGCGTTTCATAGAAGAAGACCACCCGACCATGTTCAGCGACCATCCCGATCAAGTCGATGTATGCGTCAAGGCCGGCGACTTGGTGTTGGCCGACGCCCGCGTGCTGCACTCGGCGTATCGCAATCAGACCGACGAACGCCGCACTTTGGTATTGGCTTGGCACCGGCGTCCAGAGACGGTACCCGACTACTGGGCCGACGAAGTGCCGGCCATCATCGCCGAGCGCGACCCAGAAAAGGAATACCCCGGCTCGCGCATCCCCGGCGAATTACTGCAATAGGAATCTTGCAATTGCCGTTTTGAAGATCTGCACGTCAATGACCCATAGATTACTCACCTTTTATGGACAAGGGATATAGGTTATGACAAGCTTTCGATACGTTGGGAGTCTGAGGATCGCAACTGTCTTCTGTCTTTTGTTACTACCAGATCAATTGGTAGGTGCAGAAGGAGACTATAATGTGGTGGATCGGTCGGAGGTGTTGGAGGCGATGCGGCAGCATTATGGTGATTATGAACTAACAGCGACGACCAATGGCGCGTGGTTGGCGGAGGTGGTGTTTTCTCTCGTGCGGCAAGCTAGGGAGCGCGATCCAGACAGACTGCCACTGTTTATCGGTCACGAGGACTGGTTTCGGTCATTTTTGGAGGTGACCGGGCATACGGAGGACACAGTACCAGAGTACGCGCTGCTGAACTATCAATATCAACAGAATATGGAAGTGGACTATCGGCTAGATCGGGTCATCCGTGAAGTGGTGGAAGGGCCGATGCCGGAACTGGCCTTGAATGTGCGGATCAGGTGGGCAGACGAGCCAGGCATACCAGACCAGTATTCGTACATAGATACGCTTTCGACGCCGACAGTTAGGGTGACTAATCAGCAGTTGATTACCTATCACTTGTTGGATTTTGGCGATTGGATTGTTTACGATGAGATTGAGGGGATTACAGCGCGTCCAGAGTCCGGCGTCTTGGCTCTTCTCTTCCGGCTCATCGGCGAGGGTCATATTACCCATTCTTGCATCGCCGTTGCGAAGGACGGCATTCACGTGTCGCGGACGAGGGCAGAAAAGGCGCTTATGAAAGTGATGACCACGGTAACGATCTATCCCGATGGGATCATAGAGAAGGGTGTGCCGGATGGTCGATCGGATCTGCTGGAACTGGAGGAGCGGCTCAAGCAGCCAATGGAAATTGATTATGTGGAGTTCCCGGGCGATCAATAGTGTTCAGTCAAGAAACATAGATTTGTTGAGAAATTCATCAAGGTGAGTGAATCCGTCGAACGCTTTTACGATGATCTAGCTGCTGATTACCATCACGTTTACGCCGATTGGGAATCGGGAATCGAACGGCAGGCATCCGTGCTGGATCAGTTGATGCAATGTGAGTCTTCAGCGAGTGCATCGGTTGTCTTGGATTGTTCATGCGGAATAGGCACTCAGGCAATTGGCCTGGCGCAGCGAGGATACAAAGTTTTTGCGTCCGATCTTAGTCCGAAGGCGGTCGCACGGGCGAAATCAGAAGCAGCCAAGCGAGGACTAAATGTGCGATTCGCGGTTGCTGATGTTCGCGAGTTGGAATGTGCGTTTGACCAGAAGTTCGATGTAGTGATTAGCTGTGACAATTCTCTGCCGCATCTTTTGACTGACGAAGATTTAACGCTTGCTCTGCGAAATATCCGGCACGTGTTGACGGACAAAGGATTGTTTGTTGCCAGTATTCGCGATTACGATCGGTTGCTCGCTGAAAAACCATCGTTTATTGCTATGAATCCCGGCGGTACACATGAGGAAGAAGTAATAGTGTTTCAGCTCTGGGACTGGTCCGAGGAATCAGATACCTATCTATTGCGGCTTTTTATAATGACTCAGGCATCGAGTGACTGGCGGGTGAAGGAGATTAGGACTCGCTACAGAGCAATGAGACGCAATGAGCTTACTGCGGCTTTGGAGGCAGTTGGATTTGCAAAAATCACCTGGCATGAGCCTGAGCAGTCTGGCTATTTTCAACCCATTGTGACGGCACATGCCTAATATCGAAATCGAAACGAGTAGAAGAGATGGCTGACAAATCAATTTTGCAGGAACAAGTCGCCTATTACCGGGCGCGAGCTACCGAGTATGACGAGTGGCATTCGCGCCAGGGGCGATACGACCGAGGCGAGGAGCACAACCTTCAGTGGCATGCGGAATTGGATGCTGTGAGATCGGCAATTGAGCGGGAGCGACCGTTTGGCAAGTGTCTTGAACTGGCTTGCGGCACGGGATTGTGGACAGCATGTCTGGTACAGGGTGCCGCTGACTTGACGGCCATAGATGCTTCTCCCGAGACGATTGAGATCAATCGCACCAAGATTGGTAACGCTCCGGTGCAGTATGTGGTGGCGGATCTGTTCGAGTGGTGGCCGACCGAAAAGTATGATTTTGTTTTTTTTGGGTTCTGGCTGTCGCACGTTCCGGCACAGCAATTCAATAGGCTTTGGGAGATGATTCGCGCCGCTCTGAAGCCGGGGGGTAGAGCTTTTTTTGTTGACGGGCTGGCAACGCAAGAAGTAACCGCACGGGATCACGCTGCAATTGACGATTCGGGCGTAATGGAGCGGAAGCTGAATGACGGTCAGACGTTTAACATCGTAAAAATATTCTACGATCCGGCTCGGTTGGAACGGCAATTGTTCGATCTTGGCTGGAGCGGCTCAGTTGAAACAACCGGAGAGTTCTTTTACTACGGTAGCATGGTGCCGACAGAAATTGGCTGACGAGCAGATGCGTATGACTAGCGAAACGATTTCCTATAGCGACAAGCGGAATATTGCCCTGGAAGCCATACGAGAACTGTATGTAGCGAATGATTGGTCAGCGGCCAAAAAGCCGACTGAACTCCACAACGGCCTACTAAACTCACACTCGCTGTGGACGGCTTGGGATGGAGATCGCTTGATCGGATTGGGCAATGCGATCTCTGATGGTCATTTAGTTGTGTACTATCCCCATTTGCTGGTTCATCCGGACTATCAACGACGGGGAATTGGATCGGCCTTGATGAGCAGACTTATGTCGATGTACGAAGGATTTCATCAATATATACTGGTTGCGGACGGCGAGGCAATCCACTTCTACAATAAGCTCGGTTTTGAGCGGGCTGGTAAGACTCAATCTATGTGGATTTACTCAGGCGACGATCACTAATTTTCGACTCTACTGTCGCGTCATATCAGATTGCCTTCGACGTGGACGGGCCGGAAGAGCGTGCGGCGCTTGGGCGGCATGGCTTCTAGCGCCTCGGGATGGGGCTGCCATTTGTGCCATTTGCTATCGACGTAGTTGTAGCGGCTGAAGATGGCGCAGCGCTCGTGGTTGGTGCTGCCCCACGGAGAAGCGGTGTGAGTGGTGCTCTCGGCGAAAATGAGTAGGGAGCCGGCCGGACACGTGTAGCGAGTCCAAAGGTCTGAATCGAGGCTCTGGGCTCCGGCGGGCAGGGGGAAGGCGGCCTTGTGGCTGCCGTTGATGAATAGGGTGCCGCCGCCGCTGGCATCGACCTCGTTCAATTCCCACACCACGCAGGTCAAGCTACTGCGCGCCTTGCCGGGCACGCAGCGGTAGTTGTGTCCGTCGCCGGGCAAGCGCCACAGGCCATTGCCGTTGTGAGGCCCAAAGCCCCCGTCCCCGGTCTGGCGCATAGCTAGGCTGGTCGATTCCATGCGAAAACCGTAGCAGTCTTGGCTCGACAGGTCGGGATGGGCGAGGAATTCGTTCATAAAACCGACGATAAAGGGGTGGTCGGTCAGTTCTTCCAAGGGGCCGCCAATAGGGCTGCGCTGCGGCTCCGGTAGCGATTCAGGTTCCTGGTGCAAGCGGTAGCAAAAGGCCCGCATCTCCTCCACTTCGTCGTCGCTGAGCAGACCGGGTATCAACAGCCAACCCTGGGTATCGAACAAGTACCTCTGTTCCGGCGTCGGATTAATTACCGGCTTGCCGGCGGCATTGGTGCGGGGTAGGTCAACCTCGTCTATCTCGACGTAGCCGACGCGGCTCTGTTGAAAGAGGAGGGGCTTGGCGGTGCTCGGGTCAGATGCGGACATGGCTATTCCTTTCTGGGCTGGCAAAACTCAATCTAGATGGATTTACTCGGGCGGTGATCACTAGCTATGGTTAGCCGTAGATCCATAGCGATCAGGTAGCAACATCGCTTTTCTGATCCATCAGAGCGATGAGTTGGCGCACGATAGGTACCAGTTGGCGGGGAACCTGCATCGCGGTATAACCCTGCTCGAAGGCTGCCTCGTCTTCGGCGATAGCCTCCTCTTCCGTCCGGGTTTCGAAGTGGTCAATGACTTCTTGGACGCGCTGCTGATTCCACCCCTCGGGATATTTATTTTTGTCCATCGTATCGCCTCCTGCGCTGGCGTCGGCGGAGAGCTCGCAATTCGTTATCGCGTAGCTCAATAGCGGTTATGATGAAGATGCTATCAGCAGGGTAATCGTCGCGCACGTAAATGATGCGCAAATATCGGCCGCCTCGGGTCTGTCCTAGGGCCTCGCGGGTGCTGTTGCGAGCAGGGCGATCTTCCAATGCGTTGCGCATCACATCTTCTACTTCGTACTCTGCGACGTCGTGATTGTAAATGTGGGGCTGATCGGTGTCGAGGTCAATGTAGAAACGAAGGTCCATGATAATAAGCTGGCGAACTCGCTCCAAACGGTTTTATCAGCTAGCGGCGATCACTTCGCGCAAATGAGTCACGGCTAAGCGCATACATTCCTCATGGCTGCAACTGTTGAACTCGCCTAGTTCAAAGACCAAGCCGATCGTACCGTTGAAATCTACTTCGCGTAGAATTTCTAACACGCGCTGGTAGTCGATAAACTCCTCAACGCCGCTGTCGATCTTGTAGATCTTGGCCCGCACGTACGTGGCAAAAGGCGCGGTCGGCTCCAGATAGTCTTTGTACAAATCGACATTCGGATCGAACTCGCCGCGCGGATGCGAGCCAATGGCCCCCAGCCACTGTCCGGTATCCAATAGGAAGCTGAAATTGTCGCGCTCGGTCTCACGCAGGATGCGCAGTACTTGGTTTGCGGTCATGGCGAAACTGCCGTTGTCGTGGTTTTGCAGGGCGACCATGACTCCGCGTTGGGCCGCGTAGTCGGCAAGCGTTTGGAAATCCTCGATCATCGGACGCCACAGGGCCTCTTGTTCTTCGACGGTACTCGGCCACTTATGGCGTGCGAAAACGCGCAGCACCTGCGCTCCTAACAAAGCTGCGGCATCGACGTCGGCGCGGCCCTGCTCCATCCGCTTGGCACGGTCCTCGGGTAGTCCTACAAAGCTGCCGGCCCCGGCATAACCAATGTTTAAGCCACTTTTGAGACAGAGGTTCTTGACGTGGTTGATATACTGGACGCTGCGGTCCATGCCCGACAAATGGAAATCGACGCCGTCCAACTGCAACTGGCGGGCCTGTTCAATGACCTGGTCAATGGTGGTAGTGGGCGTCTCGCGGGCCATTGTACTCAATTTGATCACAGCTTATTCCTCCTCGGGATGCCAGTCTGATTTATCCTGCGGATAGTAGCCAATGGCGCGTCGCCCGTGGTCGAGGTCGTAGCGCGGCCAAGTGCTGTCCGACACTCCGTACACGATCTCGTAGCGCACCCCGGGGTGTACCACGGCTTGCTCAAAGACTCGCACGGCATCGCCGTGGCTGAGATGGTGCGGGTGCTCGGGCTGATCGCGGTTGATGTTGAAATTGCCTATGCGCACTGCGACGAACTCTAGGTCGTGCCTCTGGGAGTAGGAATAGCCCATGTGCTCGCCAAATAGCTTGCTGACCGTATAGTGGCCCACTGGCTGGGGGCGCATATCAATGTGGCGCGTAACGTCCTCGGGCAGGGGGCCGTGTACCCCGGCGCGACTGGCGTACGCCACCCGACGCACTCCTTGGATGCGGGCTGCTTCCAACATATTGTACGTGCCGATAAAATTGTTGGGCAGAGCCTTTTCCCACTCGCCATCGACGCCCGTCAAGTGGATGATGGCCTCCATGCCCTCGGCGGCTGCCAACAAAGCCTCGTAATCAGCCACATCGCCTATCTGGCTGTCTGCTAGGTCTGGCATTTCCACGCGGTCAAAACCGCGCAATTGGTGGCGCTGTCCCATCCCCTTGACGAGGGTGGAGCCGATCCGTCCGGCGGCACCGGTAATGAGTATTTTCATGGCTTCCCCTTCTGTTGTTGCGCTATTTGACGAGTAGGGAGGTCTTTCATACTCTCAAATTCAAGCCTTCGAAACAAAATAATTTTCTCTAAAGAGAAGACTTTGAGTCCTCTTACGCAATCTATTATTCCCAAGGGCATTCGCCCGGCCTACCCCGATGCGATCCCCGCCGAGGCTGTACGCTCGAAGCTGGTAGAGTTACTCGGCCTAGAAGAGATTCCTGCCTCGGTTGACTATACCACAGAGAGTCGGCAAGAAGAGGACGGCCTCTGCATTATGCGGATAAGGTACGAGAATTCGCTGGGCGAGACCGTGCCGGGAATTCTCATGGTGCCGCAGGAAGGATCGGAGTACAAACGGCCCGGTATTGTCTGCGTTCCTGGTACTGGGGGGACGGCCGAAGAAATCGCTCACCCGCGCTTTTACATGGAGCAGAAGCTGATGGGCTGGGCGCGCGAATTGGCGAGGCGCGGCTTTGCAACGCTGGCCATTTCACCCAAAGGATGCGAATCGCGGCGCAGCAGCCTCGCAGAATGGGCGACCGAAAACAAGCTGCTGGCACCGTACGGTCGCACGCAAATGGGCGTACTGGTCGAGGAGACCCTCAAAGGGGCGCGGCTTTTGGCCACCACCCCGGGAGTAGATCCCAACCGGATCGGGCTGACGGGGATGTCGCTGGGCGGCAATGCGACTTGGTATGCGATGGCTTGCGCTCCGTGGATCTGGGCGGGGGTGCCTGTCTGCGGTGGGGTGGGCAGCATGGCGCAAGTAATCCACCACACCGCCGCCGACCGCCACAGCGCCTACTATTTCATTCCCCATCTACTGCGCCATTTTGACCACGCCGCAATCGTCTCGGCTTGTATGCCGCCGCGCCCCTTTATGATGATCGCCCCGACCGAGGACGAGGACATGCCCCGCGAGGGGGTTGACGAACTGATCCTGGTCGTCTCGCAGGCGTACGCAGACGCGGGCTGTCCAGAGCGCTTCCGGGTCCACCAGCCAGACGGGAACCACGCCTTCCTCGTCGAGTACTTTGAATGGATGGCCGACTGGTTCCGCTCGACTAGCTGATCCTGACTTACTCTGCGTTGGCCTCGATCAACACCTGAATTCTTACTTCGTCTCCGAGCACGGCGCTGAAGCGTTCCCAGCTATTGACTCCGTAATCGGAGCATAGCAGGGGAAAATTCGTTTCTAGGCCGATCTGCGCCTTGCCACTTCGCGGATTAGTGCCGGTGCCGAGGATCTCGATGGGCAGGGTGACCTCTTTGGTGGTGCCGTGCATGGTCAGCTTGCCCTTCACGTTAAGGGTGTTTTCGCCCGCGCTGGTGACCTCGGTAGATTCGAAGGTGATGGTGGGGTAGGTCTCGGCCCCGAAAAAGTCGTCGCTTTGCAGGTGGCCATCGCGGCGCTCGTTGCCGGTGTCGATGCTCATGACCTGAATGGTGCCGGAAAAGCTGGAGGAATCGGGCTTGGCAGCGTCGTAGCTGATGGTACCGCTGAAGTCACCGAAGCGGCCCTTGGTACGGCCGACGAGGTGGCGAATGCTGAAATCGACCGAAGAGTGCGAAGCATCGACCACGTAGGTTTCCGCCAAAGTCGCCTCGGCGGAAAGAGCGAATGTCAGAGCAGCAACCCATGCGAAACGGAGTGCATTAGGGCGAGTCATGGAATTCTCCTTGGCTATTGATGTGAGAGTGAATCAGGCATTTTTACCTAAAGATGCCTTTTGCTATACTACAAATCTGGCGTTGTAAGATGAGAACCTATAGCAGCCGGGGCAAGTTCCCCGGCAGGAGATGGCGATGATTAATTTTCCCCGTTCGTCCTTTACATGGAAGGCCCATCCCTGGAAGCCGGACCCTTATTACAAGTGGCCCGGTGGTTTCGTCGGCGAGCACGGCCAAGTCTATCACGTGCGTTTCACCTTGGAGGCCCGTTGCGTTTTGCGCGATAGTGGTGGGGCCGAGTTGGCAGAACTCTTTTTGGGCGCACCCTGCCGGAGCGAATACACCATTGCTAGCGAAAACCTGTTCCAGATTCCTAGCGGCGAGTGGCGGATGCCCTTTAGCCGCTCCTCGATTCCGGCGATTGCCCAGCGGCCGAGCACGGAGCCCGAGGCGGTCAGCGCGCGTTCGCTGGCGGATGCGTATCAGGATTACACCATCGACATCCGCTCCTATCCTGCCTCCGAGGCGCTGGAGGAAGCCGACGCCATTGTGGCTTCGACCTTTGCTGGCGACGCGCAAAATGCCCGCTCGGTGTATCAGGACGAGGCGAGTGGCATTGAGGTCGAGCTCGAATATCCGATCAACGTCATGAATCTCAACGCTGATGATGGTCAATATCAGATCTGTACCGGCCCGGTACTGCTGCCGGATCTGGCGACTTGGGATGGACGCGACGTGCATCGAGTCTTTGTCGCTCATGCGGCCTTTTCGCGCCGCGACCGGGTGGAGTTTATTTTACGGCGTCCGGTGCAAGCCGCGCCCGAGGAGCGGGAGTGGCTCGATGCGCCTCGGGGCCGCGATCGGCTGGAATTGCTCGATCCCAATAATCCGCCCCCCGGCTATCCGCCCGCACGGGCCCAGCCGCTGGTGTACAACGAGACTTGGGATCTGGCCGCGCACAACGCGGTGTTGCGGGCCGATTGATTTCGACCACAAAGGAGATTGCTCATGTATCGCGCCGCAGTTATCGGCCTAGGCTGGATGGGCCTGCTTTACGATTTGGCCGCCCGGGTCGGAGATCGCTTTGAAATCGACGATATCGACCGGCCCACGCCACCGTTGGATATCCATCGCAAATTCCACCACTACGATCATCCCGGCGACGAGGGCAACCCGACCTCGTATGCCGAGGCGCTGTGGGATCGGCCCGAGGTAGAGACGGTCATCGCCGCTGACCGCGATCCCAAGCGGCTCAAAGCCTATGGCGAACGCTATGGGATTGAGGCGCTCTACGAGGACGCCGAGGCCATGCTGCGCAAGGAGCGGCCAGATATTGTCGCGGTATGTACCAATACCAAATATCGCGCGCATTTTACCTGTCTGGCCGTCGAGTGCGGGGCCAAGGGCATCGTCACTGAAAAGCCGATGGTGCATACGTTAGGGGAAGTGGATCGGATGGTGGGTACCTGCGCTTCGGCGGGGGTGCCTCTGTGTTGCGGGGCGATTACTACGACGCATCCTTCGTTTGCGCGGGCCAAGGCGCTGATTGCAGAAGGGGCGATCGGCGAGTTAGTGTCGATCGAGGCTCCGGGCGCTGGGGCGCAGCATCAGAACTGGTCTTATTTCCTCGACGCGCCTCCAGCTTGGGTGGTCGGTACGGGGGATCAGCCGCGGCGGGAGTCGGGCAGCGATGAGTTCGCCGGTCAGGGAATGTTGGTGGCTGCGGATGGGACGGTGGTGCATTTCCGCAAGGGGGCACCGGGGGTGCGGTTGTGCGGCGAGCGCGGGGAGATGGTCTTCGACTACGGCAAGGGATGGCGGTTGTGGCAGCAGGTGGAAGGGCCAGCGGGGTCAGCGGTGGCGGAGCTGGATTGGCCGCAGCCGCAGTTCAATGTGCCGTATGGGGCGGTGTATTGCGTGGATGATGTGATGCGGTGTTTGGCCGGGGAGATGGAGGAGCCGAAGAATTCGGGGCGGCGCGTAGGTGTAGCCTTAGAGGTAGAGGTGGCGTTGAAGGTTTCCGCGGCGCGGGGTGGGGAGCGGGTGGAGTTGCCGTTGCAGGATCGGTCGTTGGGGTTGAATTACGACTGGTTTCGCTAGCAGAGGCGTTTGATCTGAAAGTCTTGAAAGCGGATCCAGTGCTCGGCGTTTTCGGGGCCGTTGTAGCACTGGATGCTGACTTGGTCGTCGCCGGGCGGGGGCAACTCGCCTCGATCCGCGGTGTGGAATTGGTCCTCGTCCTCGGGCCGGTACTGGGCTTCCCAAGAGTCGGCGGTGACGACGAGGCGCAGGCGCACGCTCTGGGTGGGCATGGGCTTGCGGCCGGGAATAATGTAGAGATCGCCGTCGATTAATTCTTTGACTTGCTTGAAGACAGGCTCGCCGTTTTGGTACCAAGTGATGCCGGCCTGCTCGTACTGCTGGATGGGATGGGTGTGGTTGTACACCGTCACTTCTATGGCCCAGGTTCCTGCGCTGCGGTCCGGGGCGGGGCGCAAAAGCGCGTTTTGCACGGTAGGGGCCACGCCCGGTTCGACGCGAATTTCTAGGCCGTCTTGCAAGCGCCAAAAGCCGGGATGTTCGCGCAGCCAAGTCCACTCGGGATCGAGGGCACCGTCGAACGCATCGGCAAAGACGAGTTCTTCGTGCGCTGTAGTCATGTTTACTCCTTAGTTTTTTGTTAGTGCAATCCAGAAATCGGGTTTTTAACGGCCTTATTATTTATGAGGTCTGATGCGCGGTGTCAATAAGGTGTTAGATGATCCTTGCCCTAGCTTCATTGGCGGGATACAGTATGGGGCGCAGCTATCGTCGACCAACTTGACCGCATCAAAAGGAGTGTCTCCATGTTAAATATAGGCGACAGGAAGCAGCTTTTTATCGACGAGCGGTTTTTTGCCGAGCGCGAGGGGATCGCGCTGCAAATGGGGACGCCGGTGCAGCACTTAGAGCCGGTGTTGCGGCCCGATCGGGCGTGGGAAGAATGGGGGATTGGGGCGTATAACACAGTGTGGCGGGAGGCGGATGGCCAGTGGCGGATGTGGTACGACGCGACCATGCAAACGGGATTGCCGATGGAGGGGGCGCGGCGGCTAGGCTATGCTGAATCCGCGGATGGGTTGCATTGGGAAAAGCCAATGCTGGGCCTAGTGGAATTTCGCGGCAGCCGGGACAATAATATCGTCGCGCCATTGGTCGAGCAGCAGAGCATGCAGGGGGCGACTGTGTTGCGCGACGAGCGGGCGGCAGCCGAGGAGCGCTACAAGTTGTGGACCAAGTTCCAGCCGACCGATGAAGAGCGGGCGCAGGGCGTCGAGCCGGGGCTGTGGGCGATGTACTCGGCCGATGGGCTGCACTGGCAGTACTATCCAGACCAGCCGAATCCGCCGCGGACGATGTGCGACACGCAGAATATGTTTTTCTGGGACGACCGGCTTGGCCTATACGTGGGTTATACGCGGGTTAGGGAGACCCAGCACTTGTCCGAAGCAGCCGAGGGCAAGGGTTCGTACCGCTGCGTTGGGCGGATTACTTCGCCCGATTTCAGGCATTGGTCTGCTCAGGAGATCGTCTTTGAAGCGGATGAGGAGGATTTGCAGATTCCGGTGCCGTTCCAGCGCGACGACCCCCGGCCCAATATTGACTTCTACACTAGTTGTGCTACCAAATACGACGCGGCGCAGGACGCTTATTTTATGCTGCCGGCGGCGTACTATCACTGGGGCGAGGACGACTTCCCGGCGACCATGGACGTGCAGTTACTCAGCAGCCGCGACGGGATTAGCTGGCAGCGGCAAGGAGATCGCCGGGCCTTTTTGCGCCAGGGTTGGGACGACGGCCTGTTGAGTGGGATGCTGTTTGCCAATCCGTGGTTTATTCCGGTGGGCGGCGAGTTGTGGCTGTATTATAACGGTACGGCGCGGCGGCACGGTGGAAGAGAGGACCAGCAGCAGGCGCGAGCGAGCGGAATTTTTCGCGCCTCGTTGCGGCTAGATGGGTTTGTGGCGGCGGTGGCTGGCTATGGCGGCGGGTCTTTTACGACGCCGCTGTTGCAATTTGCCGGCGAGCGGTTGGTGCTGAACGTCGATGGCGGGGCCGGAGGGTGGCTGCGGGTGGAAGTGTTGGACGAAAGCGGGCAAGTGGTGCAAGCGTCCGAGGCGGTGATGGGCAATGGGGTGTGTAAGGAGGTGAGCTGGCAGGAGCCTATTGGGAAGCTGGCGGGCACGCCGGTGCGGCTGCGCTTTGAGATGCGGGACGCGCGGCTCTACGCATTGCAGTTTTTGCGTTGAGCGGCTTGGCGATGCTCGACTTCCCATCGCAATAGAGGGGATTCATGGCGGAGAAGGACTACCGCGTTCTGAGCAACCTGTCGCAAATCGCGCCGTACTCCGCGCTTGCCGTCGATACGGAGTGCGATTCGCTGAACAAGATGCGTGCGCGCCTCTCCGGGATTTCGTTCTGCGGCGAGCCGCGCCGGGCGTTCTGGCTGCCCGCGGAGGAGATCGACGCGCCGAAGCTGCAGCAGATGCTGCGGCAAAAGCGGCTCGCATTCCATCACGCGAAGTTCGATTTGACTATTCTCGAACGCCACGGCATCGACCTTGAAGGCGCGGAGATTTTCGACACGCTCCTCGCGGCTCATCTGCTCGACGAAAACCGCTCAAAGTCGCTTAAACGGCTCGCGCGGGACCTGCTCGACGAGGAAGCCGTTGACTTCAACGACCTCAATCAACTGACGCTGTTCGGCAAAAATCCCAACCTCGCCGAATACGCCTGCGCCGACGCGGACTATACGTTCCGCCTGTACGAATTGTTTAAAGCGGAAATTGATGAACTGCCGACGCTCGCCCATCTATACTACGAATACGAACTGCCGACGATGCGCATCCTGCGGAAGATGGAACAGACGGGCATTTGCCTCGACAGCGATCATCTCAAACGCGTCGGGGGCGAATACCGGCTGCGCATCCGCGAATTGGAAGAGGGAATATGGGCGCATGCCGGTAGAAGGTTTCACGTCAATTCGACCGTCGAACTCGGCAAAGTGTTGTTCGGCGACCTAGCGCTGCCGTCAGACCGCCAGACGCGGAGTGGTCGGCAGTCCGTCAACCAATGGTCGCTCGAATCCTTGCGCCATCGCCACCCCGTCGTCCCGCTCATTCTCGAACACCGAGAACTAACGACTCTGCTGACGAACTACGTCGATAAACTTCCACAGCTCGTCTCGCCGGAAACGGGTCGCATCCACTGCAACTTCAATCAGACGGGGACGATCACCGGACGCCTTTCCTCGAACGACCCGAACCTGCAAGCAATCCCCCGAGGAGCGACTATCCGCTCTGCTTTTGTCGCCGAGGAGGACCACGTTCTCATCGACGTGGATTTTTCGCAGGTCGAATTGCGCTGCGCCGCTCATTACGCTCAGGACCCCAAGATGATGGAAGCGTTCGAACAAGATGTCGATCTCCATAAAAAGACGATTGCTGACATCTTCGACAAACCGATTGAAGAGGTGACTGCCGAGGAACGGGAGCAGGCAAAGGCGCTCAACTTCGGCCTGATCTACGGAATGGGCGCGAAGGCGTTGGCGTCTGCGACGGGGCTTTCGCTCGCAGAAGCAAAAGCGTTCATTGAAGCCTACTTCACGACCTATAAAAACGTGCGGCAGATCCGCGAGGATGTGCTTGCTTATACGCGCCGGCATGGACATATCGTCAACATGTTCGGCCGGCGGCGGCGATTCCCCGAGGGCAACGTCCGCACCGCTTTCAACTCGATGATTCAGGGCACTGCTGCGGACATCTGCCGCAACAAGATGATCGCCTTAGACAACATGCTCCCGCCGGAAACGCGAATGCTCGTGCAGGTCCATGACGAACTGCTCCTCGAAGCGCCTCGGGACAAGGCTGGCGAATACGTCGATTTCATCACATCAATCATGGAATCCCCTGTGGAAGACGCAAAGGGCCGGCCGTTTCGCGTGCCGATCCGCGTCGAAGCGGGGGTTGGTCGAAGCTGGGGAGACGCAAAATGAAGCTAGGGATTTTCCACAAGGTTTTTGAGCGACCGACGCTGGAGGAGAGCCTCGACGGGGTGCAGGCCGCTGGCTTGGAGGCCGTGCAGCTCGATTTGACGGCTGCGGGTATTGATCCAGCGGCGTTGACGGACGCCGATTGCGAGCGCATCCGCGCTGCGCATGCAACGCGCGGCATTGAGATCGCCGCGCTGTCGGGGACCTTCAACATCATCGATCCCGACCTAGAACAGCGTCGCGCTGGGATGCAGTGGCTCGCCGCGTTGGCCGCTGCGAGTGGTAAGTTGGGGACGGAACTGATTACTACCTGCACGGGCACGCGCAATCCCGACTATATGTGGGGCGGCCATCCCGACAACAGCACGCCGGCCGCGTGGGCTGAGATGGTCGCGGCCATGGGGAAAGCCGTGGAGATCGCCGAGGCGCAGGGCGCGACTCTCGTGTTCGAGCCGGAGGTCAACAATGTGGTGGATTCAGCGCAGAAGGCGCGGCGCTTGCTCGACGAGGTGCAATCCGAGCATTTGCAGGTGGTTATCGACGGAGCCAACCTGTTCCACGCTGGCCAGCTACCGAGAATGCGCGAGGTCTTAGACGAGGCGTTCGACTTGCTCGGGGATTCGATTCGGCTGGCCCACGCCAAGGACTTGGAGCAGGACGGCGATGTTGGACACCAAGCCGCGGGTACGGGGTTGCTCGATTACGATCACTACTTGGCGTGCTTGCGGCAGATAGGTTTTGACGGGTCGTTGATATTGCACAGCCTAGAGGAAGAACAGGTGGCGGCGTCAGCGGCTTTTGTGCGCGAGCGCATGAACACTTGAGAAAGGAATGAGCGATGTCTGAAGGCAAGTTGCGCGCGGCTGTTATTGGTGCTGGCGTGGGTGGGGGGCATGGATACGCGTACGCCCGTGCCCCGGAATACGAATTCGCGGCGGTCTGCGACATAAACCCGGAAGTGTTGGCGCGTTTTTACGAACGAGCTGAGATTGAGCGAGGATCAATCGCCGAATACGCGGATTACCGCGAGATGTTGGCGCAGGAGCGCCTCGACGTGGTGAGCGTGGCCACCCCGGATCACCTCCACGTCGACCCGGTCTGCGATGCGGTAGCTGCGGGCGTGCGCGGCATTTTATGCGAGAAGCCGCTGGCGACCACGGCGGAGGACGCCGACCGCATCATCGACGCGCTCGCCCGCCACAATGCGGTATTGTCAGTGGATCACACGCGCAGTTGGCTGCCTTCCTATCAGGCCGTGCGCACGGCTATCCGCAGCGGCGAGATCGGCAGCTTGACGAGGATTGTGGCCCACTTAGGCGGCCATCGCGCTATGCTCTTCCGCAATGGGACGCACTTGGTTGATGCAGTGTGCTTTTTTGCGGACGCCGCGCCGGTGTGGGTGCTCGCCGCACACGAGCGCGGATTTGAAGACTACGGCCCGGTGTACGACGGCCGGGGCGGCAGGGACCCGCAATTCGATCCCGGATCGACGATCATCGTGGAGTTTGCCAATGGGGTGCGCGGGCTGATTAATTGCGCCAAGCGGACGCCGCAGATGTTCGAGTTGGACTTACAGGGTACGGACGGTCGTTTCTATCTGACCGATCAGCAGTGCATGGCTTGGAAGACCGATACCTCTGAGGGGACGCCCGAGGCGGTGTCGCCGCCGCCGGGTCGGGGTTATGCCAGTCCGTTTGGTGCCAACTTGATTCCGGCCGTGCAGGAACTGGCGCAGGCGATACAGGGCGAGGCGCGCAGTTCGTCTCCGGCTGAGCGCGGCCGATACACGCTGGAGATCATGGTAGCCGCGCTGTGGTCGCAGGCGGAGGGGAATGCGAAGGTGGAACTGCCGCTGCCGAGGGGGTGACGAATGCTACGCACCCTGTCCGCGCATCATCGCCAAGAACCGCTGAGCATTCCCGAAAAAGTGGTCCTCGATTTCCGCGGGTGGATAGGGGCTATGGGCAATTCCTTTACGGCTTGCCGATCAGGACGATCCGATTGGTGTTGGTGCCTTTTGTGCGGTTGTCCACGCCCCAGCAGTTTGCAGTTTTGGTGAACATCTGATCGTTAACCAACACCATCAGCGGCTTGAGGCCAGCCTCTATGGCCGCGGGCACGACGAGGGTTTCCAGTAGGATTTTGCCATTGCGGACCTCGCCCACTTCAAAGGCAACAAAGCCCCCGCTTGCGAGTACCCGGTGCAACTCTCGGAAGGTACAGGTCATCGCTGCTTGCCAGTCCGCTGGTTTTTTTAATTGCCATATAGCCACCTCCTTGGCGTCGATGCCGTTAAACCAGCAGCGCAGCCAGTTGTCTGCTTGGTAGTTGACGATGTCCAAAAAGGGCGGCGAGGTAACGGCGAGTTGGATGGATCCACTGACGATGGCGGAGGTATTGTCAGACGAGCCGGTTACGAGCAGGGGGATATTCTCCGTCAGCATTTCCAGATCGTGTGCTTGCAGCTTGCTCAGTAAGGATCGCGTCTTGCGGAGGATGATGGCCTTTATGTCGCGTTCAGGCGGCACTTGAGCGCGTTTTTGGTTGATGCGTTTTTGCGACTCGACGGACACCGCCTGATTCGGCGGCAGCGTATATACGGAGAAAAATCCCGGCGAGTGCCCGGTCAGGCGGTTTGTCGCCACCATCTGAATCCACGCATCGACGCTATCGAGTAGCCCTTCTTGGCGGCGCGTGAGGAGATAGGAGCGCAGGTTGACGATTTGGCGGAGCGTATTGGGGTGATAAAAAACAAGGAGATCGTCCCAGACCTCGCTCGATTTATCGAGGTCCAGCGCCGTCAAGCGCGTTTCTACCTCGTTCCATGCGGGTGGGGCTAGGCGAGGGCGGACTAGGCGCTCGCTGAGAGGATTTATGTCGCAGCCGATGGGGCGGCGGCCCAACAGCGCCGCTTCGAGGACTGTGGTGCCACGCCCCATGAACGGGTCGTACACCGCGTCGCCGGGTTGCGTCAGGCGATTAATGAAAAACTTCGGCAATTGCGGCTTGAAACAGGCGCGATAGGAGACCTCGTGGAGCGAGTGGGCGGCGCGCTGCTTGGAAGTCCAGAACTCGTTAACATACACCGGAATGGAAATGGCGGGATCGGGAAAGTCGAGGATGTTCGTCTCTTTGCCAAAATCCGCAAAGGCTTGGATTTCGTCGGCGAATTCCTTGGCGTTTAGAGGTTTATTCCTCGCCAACGCACTAGCTCCCACCGCGCATCATCGCCAGAAACCGCTGAGCATTTCCGAAAAAGTGATCTTCGATTTCCGCGGGCGTTAGTTGCAGCATTTCGGCCACTTGCCGCTCTTGGCGTAGCTGTTCGTAGATGACGAGCGTGGCCCGCGAGTCGCAGTGCGGCGTGCCGGAATCGTCGCCAGGATAGAACAGCCAGGCGCGGCCATAGGTGATGTACTTGCCGCGGGCACAGCCGGCGACCACGTTGTCTGACCCGAACATCACCCGCTTGCGGTCTTCGTGTTTCATCAGCAAATAGTGTGCATATAGGTCGTTCACTGCCGAGGTGTCGTACCATATATTGGGCAGGTCGCACAGAAAGTGGACGGCCTCTTCCATCATAAAGGAATTGAACGAGCGGGCGCAGTGGGCCAAAATCCACTGCGCGTTGGGGTATTCGCGGGTGTAGCGCGCTAAGTCGCGCTGGTTGTCCGGGTCGGCTGGGCCGGTGGGTTTGGCGAGGTGCATGGTGATGGCCAGCTTCTTGTGGTGGGCGACTTCGATGAGGGATTCCGGGAGGAAGTCGCAGATGCGAGCGCCGGCCGGGTCTGGGGCAAAGGTGCGGTAGGGTTTGAGGCCGAGGAAGCCGTACCCATCGACTTGGGCTGCCACGTATTCGGGCGTCATGTCCGGGGTGACCATCATGTTGATCGCGGATTCGGGGTCGGCTGCGAGTTCGGCTGCCATCCAGGCGTTGTGCCCGGCGGCGTCCATGCCCGGCATTGGAGTGCCCAAGACCAGCATGTGGAAGGTGCGGCCCGGGTAGAGTTTGGCCCCCCAGTCGAGGTGGTCCTGATAGTCGATCTCCTCGCGCAGACCGGTAGGCGCGCCCGTCAAGGAGCCTCGGTGGTCCTCAGACCACATGTGCGTGTGCATGTCGTAAACCGTGGCGGGGACGAAATCTTCGAGTTCTCGTTCCCAGAGCTGGCGGTCGAAGTCTTGATAGGTGAAAGCAGTCATGGCGTTGTGCTCCTGAGCGGCGCGTTTGACAGAGAACGGCAGGCAACCTAGTGTTGCCTCAAAAGGAGGAAATCCAAGATGAACAAGGAAAAGATAGCACCCGAACTAGTCGTGGAAAAGGACGCGCTCATCGGCGAAGGGGCCGTTTGGGATGCGGATGACGAGTTGTTGTACTGGGTCGATATCCTCGGCCACGAGGTCTATGTGTACGATCCGGTGAGCGGAATCAACCGCACTATCCCCACGTGCCAAGCCGTGGGCACGGTGGTCAAGCGGAAGAGCGGCGGTCTCGTCGTGGCTTTGCATAACGGCTTTGCTCACATCGACTTGCGGACGGAGCGCATGGTGCCCCTCAGCGAAGACCCAGAGAGTGAGATCCCCGCCAATCGCTTCAACGACGGCAAGTGCGACCCGGCTGGGCGACTGTGGGCTGGGACGATGGAGTTTGGGGGTGCCCGGGACCAAGGCGCGCTATACTGTCTCGACGTAGATCACTCGGTGAGTCAGAAGGTCGCGCCGGTCAGCATATCCAACGGCATCGTCTGGAGCGCCGATCAGCAGACCATGTACTTCATTGACTCCGGCTTGAACAATGTGCGCGCATATGACTACTGCCGCGACAGTGGGGCCATTAGTAACGAGCGCGTGGTGGTGGAGTACGGAGGGCCGGGGGTGTTAGACGGGATGGCCATCGACGAAGAAGACGCCTTGTGGATCGCCGTGTTCGGAGGGTGGTGCGTCCTGTGTTACGACTCCCGCTCTGGGGAGTTGCTGCGCCACTTGGAACTGCCCATGTCCAATGTGACATCCTGCGCCTTTGGCGGCGCGGACCTGGACCAGCTCTACATCACCTCGGCTTGCCGGGGTTTGGACGTCGAGGAGCGGCAGGCTCAGCCCTTGGCTGGGTCGCTAGTGCGGGTCGATCCAGGCGTGCGCGGCGTGCCTTCGGATGCGTTTGCCGGCTAGATGGCGATGGCACGCATCTCGTCCGACCAGTCGCGCCACATGTCCTTTTGCGGCGGCTCCTGTTGGGTTTGTTCGATGTCCTGCTTGAGAAAATCGTAGAGCACGGCTTGGCGCAGTTGGCGCGAGGTGTTCGGGCTGGCCATGTGGCCGAGGCGGTGGTGCCAGAAGACGATGTCGCCGGCTTGGCCGTGGGTATCGACGGGCGTGCGCTGGTTGAATTCGCTGCGCACTTTTTCGTACGCGGCTTCGTCTTGATCGCGGAGGTACTGCGAGGTGAAGGTCGGGTAGAAGGCGCGATGGCTTTCGGGCCAGACCATGAAGCTGCCGCCGTTGGGCGGTACGTCGTCGATGTAGCCGACCACGCCGAGATGAAAGGGGTGGCCGTCGGTGTGGCAGCCTAGCCCTTGGGGCGGATGATCGCCGTAGGGGAGGGTGCAGTAGATACCGCGAATGCGCTCGGGCTGGACGAGTTGGCCCTTGCCGAGCATTTGTTCGGCCATAGCCCACACCTTGGGCTCGGTGGCCAGCAGGCGCACCATCCACTCCTCGCCGCCCGGCTCGCGGAAGTTCCAGCGAAAGCCGCGACGGTGGTTGGATCCGTCGGGGTTTTCTTCGTCTTCGCGGAACGGGCCAATCCAAGTGTCGGGGTTATCGCGGCGGCGGTCCGGGGGTGCGCCGTCCCACAGCCGAGTGCGGGCTCGCTCCAAGAGCGCGGGGTCGAGTACGCCTCGTTTGATGAGGTAGCCGTTGCGCTTGAAGAAGCGCATTTCGTCGGTTGTCAGCATGTTTTCACCCGTTAGGATTGATTGAGAAGGATATGCAAAGTACGCGCGATTGAAAAGGGAAAAGCCGTGATGCTACTGTATATTATCTGGAGTCGAGAAAGCGGAAATCAGGTCGGGTGCAACTAGGCTGATCGGCATTTGCGGTAGCGGGGAGCTGAGACGAAACGTGCTTGACAGGTGTCAGGCGAAAAAGTAGTATGAAGACGCGTCTTATGGACTTGGGCAACAGCCTGAACGAGTACAAATCATATCTGAGCGGCGCGGAAGCGGACGATTACAAGGGACTGGATTATAAGTGGGTTTAGACTTCCGCAATGTGGTCGCCGAATTCGAGGCAAAAGAGGTCTCGATGTACCGCCACTCCCGTTCATTCGCCTAGTGGACAGAACAGAAGATGGCCAAACACTTTTACGAGACGCTAAAAATCGAGAATTTCCGGGGTATCAAGTCGCTGGAAATCGACGACCTCGCACGGATCAATCTGTTTGTCGGAAGGAATAATTGCGGGAAGACCTCAGTGTTGGAATCGGCGTTTTTGTTGACTGGAATGTCAAATCCCACCGTGCTTTCTATGATAGAAAATTGGAGGGGATTGCTCCTCAACGAGAGTTCCGACCTGAAGAATTTCTTTTATAACCAAAAATATACTGAAGGATTTAGGTTGTCCGGTAGGCAAAGAACAGGAAGTAGAGAACTTAACGTTGTGCCGATATATGGAACTTTCAATAATGGGCAGCTATCTTCCGTTCGTTCGAACAGTCCAGGTACCAGTAGAGAGAGAGACGCGATCCAAACAGGTGTGTTAAGTTCTGCAACGGATCAATCATTGAATGGGCTAAAGTTTAGATTTACTAATTCGGCGAAAGAAAATCGTCAATACGAAGCCACAATGAGTTTGGCGAAATCAGGAGACAATCCGTTTAATTCTCAACTAGATAAAGATTACAAAGAAACTACACATATCTGGTTTTTAGGTCAGTCATATGGTCCAAATATGGTTGACAGGATGCTTAATGAAAAGCGCAAGGACGTACTAGTGAGTAGCCTTCAATCCATAGAGCCAAAAGTGAGAGATATAAGGATTGGATTGAATGGTATTGTGATGGTCGATATTGGAATGGATAACTTCTTGCCGATCAACCATCTTGGAGATGGGATATTATGTATTCTGAATATACTCTCCACTATCTATTGGGCTAGGAATGAGATTTTACTAATCGACGAAATTGAGAACGGATTCCATGTCTCTTCCATAAAATACTTATGGGAAATGGTATTGGAATCTTCCAAGCAAAACAATACACAGATATTCATGACAACCCACAGCAGTGATGTTATCAAGGGCTTACGGATTGCCTTGCAGGACAAATCGGATTCAGTCGCTTGTTTCTGGCTGAGCAAGCTCGATGACGACAAGATCAAAGCCTACAGATATTCGCTGGAGCGATTGGAGAAAGCCTTAGATGCAGGCATCGATATCCGCCAGTAAGGTAACTGACAAAACCCTGATTATTGTCGAGGGAAATGAGGATGAGAATTTTCTAAAGTCCTATATTGAAACTTTGGGATATCCTGATGAAAGTTTTAGATTCTTGCCAATAAACGGAAAGGATAAGCTTGAGGCCAGCGAACCCATAATTGAAGATGCCTTGGATAGAGGCTCGCAGGTTCTAATTATCTTTGACGCCGATTCAAATTGTGAAAACACCAAAACCGATATTGAGCATACTCTCGAACGATTGGAAGGATTTAAGATATTTCTTTTTCCTGACGACAATAGTAATGGAGCCGTGGAAGATTTGCTAGAAAAAATAATAAACTCAGAACATGAAAGAATTTTTGATTGCTTTGAGGAATACAAGCAGTGCATAAGTAAGTACATGAGCGGATATGAGCTTCCTGATATGAAGGCAAAGATATATGCTTACAAGCAAGTGCTTGGCATTCGTAAAAATCCTTTCGATCCTCGCTACTGGGACTTTGAAAATTCTGCACTGGAGCCGCTGAAAAGTTTTCTGAACCAGAACTTGTAGAACGATTTCGCTGTACCTTAAGCCCGATTAAGCCAGATTTCTCCCCCTAACAAATCCTTCAAGTCGTGCGCCCCCCCCGCTTAACGACCCCCAAATAGGAGCCATGAAACATGACCGAAGTAGAGCGCTATCTGTTTGACCTACAGGGTTATCTAATCGTCGAGGATGTGTTGGATGTGGAAGCTGTCGCCGAGTTGAATCGGCTGATTGACGCTCAAGAGATGGACGCAGATGTCGAGCAGGTGGAGGGGCGGCTGCACACTGGCGGTTTTTTGACGTGGGGACAGTCCTTTGTCGATTTGCTGGACCACGAGCGCATTATGCCGCTGCTCAAGGTGATTCTCGGCGATGGGTTTCGGCTCGACCACTACTATGCGATTTACTTGGAGGCCGGGGCCGAACGGCTCGGGTTGCATGGAGGCAATACGCCCTACGATCCGCCGGAGTACTACCACTTCCGCAATGGACAGATGTACAATGGGCTGACGGTGGTCTCCTGGAACTTGGCCGATACTGGCCCGGAACAGGGCGGTTTTTGCTGCATTCCGGGCAGCCACAAGGTCAATTATCCCTGTCCGCAGGAAATCCGCGAGGCCCACGTCGAGTCCGGATGCGTGGTAGTGCCGGAGGCGAAAGCCGGGTCGGTGGTGATTTTTACCGAGGCGCTTACACATGGTACCGCGCCGTGGCAGGCTGCGCACCAGCGGCGCTCGCTGTTGTTCAAATACAGTCCTGGGCAGCAGTCGTGGTCCAAAGGCCACATCAAGCCGCCGGACGGCATTGCCTTGACCGAGCGGCAGGCGTTGCTTTTTGAGCCGCCGTATTTTCATGCGCGGGCCTCGCTTTTCGAAGAGGTGCAATCATAACCGACTGGAGATTTGAGTTATGGAAGCGCTGTTTCGCCCCTTTGTGTTCGGAGCCGACGAACGGGCAATCCTCGACCGCGACGGGCACATCGCACTGCCGGGTGTCTTGACTAACGCGGCTTGCGATCAGTTGACCGCGGCGCTGGCGCGCATTCAGGCACTGCCGCGCGATGACGAGGAATATATTCCCTCGCGTTTTGCCGCTGAATTCGACGCCTATCTGGAGAGCCTGATCGGGCATCCGCAACTGGTGGACTTAGTGCGCCGCGTGTTGGGGCCAGAGATTCGCTACGACCACTGCGTGACGTTGAATCGCGAAGGGGGTAATCCGGGGAGCAATTGGCACAGCCACGAGTATTCCGACGACGATCCAGCGCTGGGTTTTGTGCGGGTGTTTTTTTACGTCAATGGCTTTGCGGCTGACGACGGCGGATTGAAGGTGGTGCCGGGGAGCCACTTGTATCGAGATCCGGGCATTAACGCGGAATCGGATGCCGCGTTGGCGCAGGGGTGGATGGCAGGGAAGGTGCATCCGGTTAGTGGTCAACCGCTCGCTATTGAGGAGTTGTCGGTGCCAAAGGGGACGGTGGTGTTGATGTGGACGCATGCGGCGCATGGGGTCACTCCGCGCAAGGAAGACAGCGACACGCGGTGGTGCGTGGTGTATGCGTATCGCAATCCGGGGCGGGAGTCGCACGCGCGGTGGCTCAGTCCGAGCTTTGAAAAGAAGCAGATTAAAGGCGCAGAAGGCTTGATGAGTTTGTACTAGAAAGGAAAGGAAGATGAAAATCACGGAGATTCGGACGTTTTTGGTGGGCAGGTTTTTGTTGGTGCGGGTTTATACCGATGAAGGAATCGTCGGCAATGGAGAAGCTGGATTGTGGGCGCATCACGGGGTGGTAAAAGAGGCGCTGGGGGAGTTGAGTGATTACTACGTGGGCAAGGATCCACTCCGCATTGAGCATCACTATCAGGTGGTGTCGCGGTCGGCGCATTTTATGGGCGCGGCGATGAGCGCGGCGATGAGCGCGATAGACATTGCGCTGTGGGACATATTCGGCAAGGCGGTGGGTTTGCCCGTGTATCAGTTGTTGGGTGGCAAGTGCCGCGACAAGGTAAAGGTGTACGAGAACGTCGGTGGGCAGACGCCGGCGGAAGTGCGGGAGAGTGCGCAGCAGCGGATGGAGCAGGGGTTTACGTCGTTTCGGATGGGGCCGTTTGTCAGCGGGTTTGAGCAGCGCACCAGTACGGCCAACATCTCGACGGCCGTGGAATTGGTGGCCGCGGCGCGGGAGGCGCTTGGGGACGAGATGGATTTGGGGTTGGAGATCCACCGGAATTTGCGGCCGGAAGAGGCGATTGCGCTAGCCACGGAGTTGACGCCCTTTAAGATACTGTACTACGAGGACCCGCTGTCGCCGCAGAGCTTTGAGGCCCTTGAGTACGTCGCCCAGAACATCAACATCCCAATCGCCACGGGCGAGCGGTGCTACAACCCCTTCCAGTTTAAGGATTTGATCGACCGCCAGATCGTCAGCTTTATTCGACCGGACCTATCCTTGGCGGGCGGATTCACGCAGGTGAAGAAAATTGCCGCGCTGGCGGAGATGACTTTCGTCGGGGTGTTCCCCCATCTGATGGGCAGCCCCATTAACAACGCGGCTTTCGCGCAGCTAGCCGCGGCCATTCCCAACTACACGCACACCGAGCACAACGCCCTCAACGGGCCGATGACCGAAATCGTCGATGAGCAACTACGGGTCGAGGGCGGCTATCGGCTACTGACAGATCGACCGGGGATTGGGGTTGAAATAGTCGAGGACGCGCTGGCGAAATACCCGTACGAGCGCTGGGCGATTAAGGGCAGTTTCCACGCCGATGGCTCAGTGGCGCATTAAATCACTACGACGCGGGAGAATGTGATGATCGACCATGCCTTGCGGGATCAGTTAAAAGATGTCCACGCCTATGCGCTGACCATTTATCAGCGCGATGACCTCTACGCACTCGATTTGGACGGGTTTGTGCGCAATATAGCGTGGGCTGCTGACCGGGGAGTGCGGGTTTTTGTGGTGGCTGGCGGGACCGGTGAAAACGACGCGTTGGCTCCGTCCGAGCGCGTGACGCTGGCCGAGTGTGCGTTGGCGACGGTGGGGGAGCGGGCGCTGGTGGTGCCGACCTTGCCCGGCAACTTGGGCGAGGCCGCGGACTTGGCACCGCGCTACGAGGCGTTGGGATTGCGCGTGGCGCTGGCGATGGCACCCTACACGCGCCACCAAGTGCCCGAAGATCCCGAAGGGGTGTATGAATACTACGAGGCGCTGGGGACGCGGTCGGGGCTGGCGCTGATGCCCTACAATACGCAGGGCTGGTCGGCTGAACTTTTCGAACGGCTGGCTGCGGTGCCGCAGATCGCCGCGATCAAGGATCCCTGCATTGAGCCGCACAACCTCTTCCGCGCCATCAAGCGGCTCGGCGACCGCTTCGTCTGGATCGGCAACAAGCGCCACGATCCGGGTGTGTTGCACTTCCGCTTCCAGGCTGGGATCGAGGGCTTTACCGCTGGTTTTGTCAACTTTGCTCCGCAGCTAGAGCTGGCGCTTTTCGCCGCCGCGCAACAGCAGGATTGGCCGCAGATGATCGAGTTGCAGGAGCAGTTGGCCCCCTTGGAGCGATTGCGCTCGCGCTTTGACGACGCCGGCATGCTCAAGACGACGATGGAGCTGATGGGGCTGGCCGGGGGTGCGGTGCGCCCGCCTCGGATTAATGTACCGCCGGCGGGGCGCGAAGAGATCAAACAGGAGTTGCAGCGCTTGGAGATCTTGGGCGCGTAGGCAATGCAGTGCAGCGGCCATTCGCTAGGTTCTGATGGACGATTCCGCCGTGCGAAAGCAAATGTTGCCCTTGCTTCCCATCACCTTGTTGGGGGTGGCCGTCGATCTGTGGCTGCGACCGACGCTGGATTTGCGCTTGACGCAGTGGGCGTGGTGGGGGCTGTCGGTGGCGTTTTCGCTGGTGCTGTGGCAGGGTCTCTTTGTGATCAGTAGTCGGTTGCGTCCGCGCTGGCAAGCTGCGTTCGTCCTCGTCGTTGGCTTGGTAGCCTCCGTGCTGGCCTTGGTGTGGCTTGGCTTCCACGAGATATTTTACTGCTGGCCGACGGCTTACGCACTCGTGCATTCGGCTGGCAACCCACGCGAGGTGTGGGGGTATATTCATAACGAAGCCGATTGGGGAGACGCGGTTGTCTGGGTGGCTATTGTGGCCGTTATCGTGGGCTGGTGGCGCTATAAGCTGCGCTCGGGACGCCAGCCAGCGCACGGCAGGATTTTGGTTGCGCTGTGTTTGGCTGGGGCGGTGGCTTTTGGCGCGGTGCACCGCCACGCGAGCATCATGGTGCCGGATGCGGCGGCCGCGAAGCTGGCTGTTGACCTTGCCGTCCACTCGATCGTCGGCGGGGTGCACGGGCGCTTGTTGCAAGCGAGTCGCCCGGCAGCGGCGGCCATTTACAGTGGCGCGCCTGTGGATGCGAGCGCGCCGAACCTCATCGTGGTGATTGGGGAAAGCGTCGCGCTCAGCCGCATGGACCTCTACGGGTACGAGCGGCAAACCACGCCTCGGCTGACGGCGTTGCGCAAGGCGCGGCCATCGGATTGGGTACAGATGGAAAAGGCCGTGTCCAACGCCACGGCGACCAAGGTGGCGCTGCCGGCCATGCTGACCGGGCTTTTCCCGTCGCGCCCGCCCGTGGAGCAGCACACCTTTCCGTTGCTGTGGCACTACGCCCACGCCGCTGGCTATCAGACGGCGCTGATCTCGGCGCAGAGTTACGCTTGGAACAATCTTGAAGGTTTTTTCGTCGATGACGCGCTGGATCTCGTATTTACGCTGGAGCGCTCGGACGCTGAGATCGTCAACTCCGAAGGCATGGACGATCGCCGGATGATGGGGGAGACTCTCGCAACCATCGACCGCTTTGCCGCACGCGGCCCGTTTGTGGTGGCTTTGCAGTTCAATTGCACGCATTATCCAGGGTACTCGCCGCCGGATTGGCAGCCGTGGCCGGACGCGAGCTACGACAATGCGGTGGCCTATATGGATCACCTGCTCGGACGGCTGTTCGACCACCTCGCCGCACAGGGCCTAGCGGAAAATACAATTGTGCTCTTTGCGGCTGACCACGGCGAAGACCTCGACGCCGTCCACAAACTCCATCGCACGGATTCGTATTACCAGACGGCGATTGCCGTCCCGTTTTTTGCTGTCGTGCCCGAGCGGCACCGGCAGCGGCTAGGGACCAGCTTCGATCAGTTGCGTCAGAACGCGCAGGTGCGCGTCGCGCTGACGGACTTGGTGCCGACGGCGTTGGACCTCCTCGGGCTGTCTGCCGATTCCACGGTTGCTGCGTGGCAGGAGCGACTGGACGGCCGCTCGCTCCTGCGTCCGCTAGAGCCCGACCGCCTGATCGTGGTGGTCAACACGGACGAACACGTGCAGTGGTCGCGCAAAGGCTATGCGGTCGTGGCCAACGATTGGAAGTACATCAATTATAGCTGGCGCGGCTCCATGTTGTTCGACTTGGCGACCGACGCGCTGGAACAGCGCGATTTGCTGGCGGGGGGCGAGTCCGCGCTGAGCCGGGCTGGGCAGCGGCATCTGCGTCGCGTGCAGGCCTTGGTCGCGGAAACGCCTGTGCTGGCCGACATCCACGTGGAGTATTGAAGTTTGCAGCGGTCCATTCCCTCCACTTTTGCTACCTCTCCTAAATCCCGCTCGGGGGCTGCGGTCGGCGTGACTTGGCGCGGCTTTTGGACGGGCATTTTCCTCAGCTTCTTCCTCGCCATTGGCGCGCCATACACCAACATGGCCATGCATTCGACCTTTATGGCGTGGGATTTCAATACCCCAGGCGCGATTTTTTTATTTCTCGTACTCATCGGTCTGCTCAATGTCCTGTTCAAGGTGGTGGCGCGGAACGGTGTTTGGGCGCTGAGCGTGGCTGCGGTAGCACTGGGTCTCTATCTGGCGTATTACCTGCCCCAGCCGCAGATCGACCTGTTCAAGCCGGGCCTGTGGTTTGCCTCCTTTTTGGTGGCCTCGGTGTTGCTTAATGCGGTCTTGGTTTGGCACGGTGGATCGCTGGCTCTCGACCGCGCCGACTTGGTCTTGGTGTACATCATGCTTTTGATGGTCTCGGCCCTGTGTACTATGGGCATGAGCCAGCAGTTGCTGCCCATTCTCGCGGCCTTTGCCTATTACGGCACGCCGCAAAACCAGTGGCAGGAAAAGCTCGGCCCGCTGTTGCCCGAGCACGCTATCTTGGTTGACGACGGCGAGGACAACCGCGCTTTCTTCGAAGGGGGAGAAATCCCTTATGGGGCTTGGGCTGAGCCGCTGTTGTGGTGGGCGGTGTTTCTCATTGCGCTCTACGCGACGATGGTGGCCGCGGCCGTGATCTTGCGGCGGCAGTGGATGGACCGCGAGCGGCTGGCGTACCCGGTGGCGCAGGTGGGGGCGGCCATGGTGCAGGGCGAGGGCCGGGGTTTGGTCAACCGCTTTTTTAAGAGCCGGGCCATGTGGTATGGCTGCGCCATCCCGGTGCTGTGGGGGTCGCTTGAGGCCCTGCACCAGTACGAGCCGTCGATGCCCAATGTAAACTTGCAGTGGAGCATGCCTTACTTCGGCCAGCGCTTGCAACTGCGGATTATCTTCGCGATGGTGGGCTTTTCTTATTTGATCAACACGAGTATCTCGGCTGGCCTGTGGATCTTCCAGCTCTTGGTCCGGGCCGAGTCCGAGGTCCTGCTGCTGATGGGCCTGACGTCCAAGCAGAAATTCGTCTATGGCATTGCCTCCCAGCCCTATCTGGCCTATCAAGGCGGCGGCGCGTTACTGGCGCTGGTGTTGGCTGGCCTATGGGTGGGCCGCGAACATCTGAAGCGGGTGTTTCGCAAGGCGTTGTGGGGCGCACGCGACATCGACGATGGCGACGAGATCATTCCGTATCGCGGCGCGGTTTGCGCCTTGCTGGCTGGCGTGGCGACGATGGTGGGGTGGCTGTGGCTGATGGGGGTGCAATTATGGGTGGCGGCGGTGTTTATTGGATTGGCGCTATTGATCTTTATTGGGATTAGCCGGATTGTGGCCGAGGCGGGGTTGGCGGCTGTGCGCTCGCCGATGATCGCGCCGGACCTGATGATACACGGCTTGGGCGTCAACGCGATTGGTACCAGCGGGGTGTTCAATTTGTCGCTGGCCTATATCTGGTGTGCCGACATCCGCATCTTTATAATGGCGCTCTTGGCCAACGGGCTGAAGCTGGTCGAGGACATGACGCGGCCGAGTCGGCGGGTGGTGATGTGGGGGGTGTGCTTGGCGATTTTGATTGGCGCGGTTGGCTCATGCTGGATGGTGCTGCACATGGCATACCGGCACGGGGGGATCAATTTGGTGGGGTGGTTTTTTGAGGGTGGGCCGTCCACTGTGTACAACTATGCGGTGCGCGGGCTGGAGCCAGCGGGCGTGGCTTGGGACGGACTTGCTTTTTGCGCCGGTGGCGGCGCGGTCATGCTCTTGATGATGTGGGCGCGGCATCACGTGCTTTGGTGGCCGTTGCATCCGCTGGGCTTTGCGGTGGCGGCTAATCACCTGATGGACAAGATATGGTTCAGCATCTTCATTGCTTGGGGGATCAAGCGGATCGTGCTGCGCTTTGGCGGACCGGCGCTTTACGCGGCGAGCGTACGCTTCTTCTTGGGGCTGATTATGGGCGAGAGCCTGTGCAACGGCCTGTGGATTGTCATCGACTACTTTACCGGCAAGACCGGCAATAGGGTGTTTATCATCGGCTAATTGGAGGAGAGATACTGTGATTGATCAGGCGCTTATTTTGGCCGCCGGGCACGGCTCGCGTTTGCGCGACCACGTGCCGGTGTCGCACAAGTCTCTAGTGCAAATAGAAGGCGAGCCGCTGTTGGTGCGCACCTGCCGGATGCTGGAGCGAAGCGGCCTGCAGGAGATTGTGGTAGTTACGGGGCATTGTGGCGCAGATGTGTGTGCGGCTCTGAACGGGGCGAGTGATCTGGGGATTGGGCTGCGGTTTGTCGAGAATGCGCAATGGAAGCTATCCAATGGGATTTCAGTGTTGGCGGCGACCGGGATGCTCGCGGAGAAATTCCTCCTACTGATGGCTGATCATCTTTTCGACCCGGAGATGATCTCTGCGATGCGCGGCGTTAGCCTAAGTCCCGGGGAGGTAGTGTTAGCGGTGGATCGCAAACTGGACGCAATTTACGACATGGACGATGCGACGAAGGTGCGGTTAGAAGGCGAGCGCATTGCGGCGATTGGCAAGGAGCTGACGGAGTTTAATGCCGTTGATACCGGCCTGTTCGCTTGCAGCGATACGTTGGTGGCGCACCTTAGCGAGGTGGAAGCGCGTCGGGGCGATTGCAGCTTGACCGATGGGATGCGGATGCTGATAGAGCAGAATCGGTTGCGCGCTTTGGACGTTGGCGCGGCTTGGTGGCAGGATGTGGATACGCCTGGGGCGTTGGCGCACGGGATGCAGTTGCTGCGGGAGCGCGGGGGCTAGGGTAACTCTTCCTTGCTTTGTTTGCGTTTGTTTTTGCGGCGGTACAGCACGTAAAAGGGGTACGAGGCGACGAGGGCGACGGCGAGGACCACGGCGGCGACCCAGCCGAACATGCTGCCGATTGCGCCGATGATGATGATGGGGCCGATGTAGGCGTGGGCGGCGCTGCTGCACAGGAGCAGCAGCGCGCAAACGAGGCTAATTTTCGAGAAATGACAGGGCATTTTGGGGTATCCTTTGGGCTTGGGTCATCATGCCGCGCAGGGGTTTGCCTTGGTATTCGGCGCGGTCTGGGTTGTAGTATTCCCAGGCTATTTCGCCGGCTGGCGTGACTTCGAGCAGGCGGCCGCGTTGCGATTCCGTGATGAGGGTGTTGCCGTTGGGCAGCCGCTGTTGGGCACCGCGAATCCAACTGTCGAAAATCTGATCGGCGCTGGTGCCCTTGTACTCCCAGTAAATTTCGTGTGTAAATAGATTGATTTCCAGGACGCGGCTTTGGCCGAAGGGGTGGCCGCGCAGGCCCTGGTTGTCGAAGAGCAGCACGCGGCCGTTGGGCAGGAAGTCTGGGTCGTGCTGCTGTTTCCAGATTCCTTCTCCGTACCAGATCACTTGTTGCTCGATGGGATCGACGATGATGAGGGCGTTGGGGTTGCGCAGGGAGATGAGCAGGTCGCCGGCTTTGGCGCGTGGGATGTGGGCGGCTGCGGCCCAATCCGGTGGGATTAGGCGAATGGCGTTGGTGTGGGTGACTTCGCTGTGACGGGTGGTTTGCCAGCGGTCGAACACGCTGCGATACGGCGAGTTTTTCAGGGCGCGGAAGATGGAAAAGCGCCGCTTCTCTTGGCCGGTTACTCCGTCGATGACTACGGCGAAATCCTCGATGTACGGGGGTTGGATGTTGCCGATGGGTGTGGTGCCGATTTCTTGGACGAGGGTGTAGATGTTGCCTTGGTCGTCGAAGTCGAAGTCGTGGTGGGCGGTGCCGGTGTATTTCCAGATTACCTGTGAGTTTTTGTCGAGTTTGACGAGGCCGTAGCCATAGGGGTAGTGGTTGACGTAGTCGTGGTTGGCGAGGAGGTCGCCGTTGGGGTACAGATGGGTGCGGTGCCAGTGCAGCATGTCGGGTTGCTGCGGGAAGGCGGCGAAATCGTCTTCGTCAAAGGCTTCAGCAAAGTCGCATTGCCACTGGTGGACGATGTTGCCGAGCGAGTCTATGAGCACGGCGGCGGTGGCGTTTTTGGATACGAGGGTCAGGCCGGGCTGCATGGCGGCGGCGTTGTGGATGATGGCCCCGGATGGCTCGCTGGCGTCTTCAAACCACATGGTGCTGGTGTATTGGTTTTTGGTGTCGGTGAGGTCTTCGTAGAGATAGGCGAGGTGGCCGTAGGCGTTGACGGCGTGGATGCGGATGTCGGGAGCGGGGGAGAGGTGGAAGATCGCCGACACTACGCCGTAGATGAAGGCGAGGAATAGGAGACAGCAGATTAGGGTGGCGATGTAGAGTTTGTGGAAGAGGGACGACATCGGGGGCTAGCTCCGGTTGGTGCCGACGAGGACGGTGGAGGGGTCTATGCCCAATTTCTCGAGGAGCCAGCAGGCGTTTTTGTGTACACTAACTGAGCCGAGAAAGCTATACAACCATAGCTCGCTGCCGATTTTTCGCTTCTCTACAAACTCCTTTCCACTCGCGTGAATCGGTTCTGTGTGTATAAGGTATTGTTTTGATTTGCCTTTACTTGCTATTGGAACTGGGCAATCCCGCGCTGACAGTTTATCCGTTTCAATCAAGTGCTTGGCAATGGTTTCCAACAGAGTGATCCAATACTTGATCGGTTTTGGGCTTGAGTTCGGAAATTTGATGGAGGCCGGAGGTTTCTGCCCCCTTTCTACTTTTAATGACGTAAGCGGCTCCCAATCGCCATTGTTGGACGGCTTAGAGACCTTCTCTCCTCTGCTTGATTTGGATGTCGTAGGCTCTGATTCGGCGTGTGCGGGTTTTTCTATCATTACTGGCGTTGCCGCTTCCTTCGGCTGGCCACTCTCCAAATTAGGTCGCCATAGACCCAAAGCCTGCAACGCACAAGCGTACGGTTCGTCTTGCGTCAGTTGGAAATTCATCAGGATTCGATCTTTAATCGGGGCTTGCTTAAATACTTCTAACATCCGCCAATGATCGCCATTCGTGAGGGTCATGTAGGGAATGCCAGCCGTGTTCGCGTAGTTGAGTGCCTGCATCGTTTCCTTATCATCCAGCGGCTTCCCTAGAGCCTTGGCCTCAATCACGGCTATCGGTCGTCCACGCCCCATCAGCACGTAATCAGCCCAATCTCGACCTATACGGTATTCGAGTTCGACGGAATTGGGATCTCCAACATCCCATCCCAACTTGTGCAGCATGGAATCAATGAGCACCTGCCGCGTCCGCGTCTCATTGCCTTCCAAATATGTGCGATGCGTCTGGATGCGCTCTCGCAGCGTTTCGATGGTTTCTTTTAGATTGTCTAATGCCATTGGGGTCGCTCCTTTGCGGACGGAGATGGCGCTATTTTTTGTCTTCCGGGATGCGCTGGCTGGTATGGAGGATCGTCAGGCCGACCACTTGGCCTTGTTCGTAGCGGATGATAACGTCGTCGGTCAACTCTCTGTCGTCGGCATGGATGCGAATGTCGGGAGCAAGGGCGAGGTGGAAGATTGCCGACTGTTACTCAGTCGAGACGTATGTCCATCTGATTCCGTCAACCTCTGCAAAATGACGATCATGTGAAACGAGATCGGCCCCGGTTTCCAGCGCGTGAGCAGCGATCCAAATGTCGTTCGATGGAATGGGACGCCCTTTTGCTCTCAAGGCCCGCCCAATTCGCGAGTAATGGTTGGCGGTCACGCGACTTGCGGGGATGAATGTGACATAGGGACTGTCGAGGAACGATTGAAGCTCTTCGATATTTCGCTTGATGCGCGAGCCTTGCCGGAAGCCATAGAGCAACTCGCCGATGACGATGGCCGACAAGAAAATCTCCTCGGACATGCGGACTAATGCCGCAACTTGACTATGCCCTCGCTTTAGATGCGAATACGCATTGGTGTCAAGGAGAATCCTCATTTCCACATAGATTCGTCAATTTGCTCAAAGTCTTTAAGCGCATTGTTCACCTCAGCGGCCTCCTCAGCCGTCCAAGTCCCAATTAGATGGTCCAACGACGACCCAACGGTGCCGTCGGTGTCCTTTGGTTGATCGAGACCGGCCCCCAAGCGCAAAAGCCTCAACGCGGCTTGGCTCAGCGAAAGGCCCTCTTGATTGGCCAGATGCCGAATTCGGCCGGCCAATTCCTCGTCAAATCCACTCAGCGTTAGTTGGTTCATGGAAAGCTCCTTTGGTAATTTTCACGATCCCCTCATTCAACCATGTAAGTGTATCGCGGTGGGACGCTTTTTGTCAACGGCGGCTAGCTCTGGTTGGTGCTAACGAGGACGGTGGAGGGGTCTATGCCGCATTCCTCAAGGAGGTAACAGCAGTAATTCGGAACATTCTGGACATTTTTGAGATGCAACCATAGCTTCCCAATTTCTTTTTTTCTTAAAAACTCCGCACCAGTTGAGTGAAACGGTTTAGTGTGCAAAAGGTAATATTCTGGATTCTTCTTCCTACGGACTGGACAATCCTTCGCTGAAATTTTGCCAGTTTCAATAAAGTGCTCTGCAACGCTGACCCACATCTCGGTCCATTTCTTGATCGATTTTGTACTCGAGTCTGGAAACTTGATGTATGCCGGAGGTTGTTGGCCTTTCGCTTTTTTTAAGGACGTAAGCGGCATCCAACCATCTCGATCCTGTCCTCCATTAGATTCAACGGCCTCCTGTCGACTTCTCGGTGCTGTTGACGATGAATCAGGCGTCGGCGACACCTCCTGTACCTCCAGCGCGCTATGCAATAGCTGTATTACCTTTGCCGCGCATTCGTACTCTTGCGTGTTAGAAAGCTGGAACGACTCTTCTTGATCCTCCTCTATTGACCAGATCTGCCAGTGATCGCCGTTAGTCCACACGACGTATTTCAAACTGGTGAGTGCCCTGTCCCGCGCGTACTTTATCACCTGTTCCACTTTGATACGGGCTAGCGGTATCTCCAATTTCTTTGCTTCAATGAGTGCGACCACGTTGCCGTGCGAGAATAGCGCGTAATCGGGTTTGCCCGAGGTGCCTTTGTATTCAAGGTGAACTTGAGCGGGATTCCGAACGTCCCAACCCAATGCCTCAAGCATCGGGTCAATCAGCAATTGGCGTGTGCGCGTCTCAATCGGCTTCAAGTAATCCTCATGCTCAGTTCGCGTCTTCTTAAGGGCCTTAATCGTCTCTGCGATGCGGTCTTGGGCTTGTCTAAGTACGTTTATGTTCATATTTAGCATGGCTCATTATGGATTCCGGGGAGTTGTCTTGAAGGGGTAATCCCACCGGCTTATCTTGGTGCTGTGCGCCCTTTTTCCTTGCCTTCCAATCAGGCTTTTCACCATGGTCAATATCCAAAATCTCATCGATGATGCCAAATGCTTTGAAACGGTTCGCGCCTTGCGCTGGTCTGATGGTATTTTCTGTCCGCACTGTGGTTCGGCTCGGCTTATCAAGCGGGGCTTTGATGACACGCAGCCTGATCGCCAACGCTACCGATGCCACGGCTGTGCTCGGGACTTTGATGATTTGACCGGCACCGTGTTAGCGGGTCACCACCAACCGTTACGGGTTTGGATTCTGTGTCTGTATTTCATGGGCTTAAATCTATCCAACCGGCAAATTGCCCAGGAACTGGGATTGAATAAAGATGATGCGCAGCACATGACCACGCACCTGCGGCAAGGCCTCGTCGCCCAGCAGGAGCCCGCTGGTCTTGATGGGGTAGTCGAGTGCGATGAAGTCTATATTGTGGCCGGTCATAAGGGGCATCCTACGGCGGTGAAAAAAAAGGACGAACAGGACGACGCAACCGACTCAAAGGCCGTCGAGGACGGGGCACCTTAGCCGGAGAAAAACCGCCGATCTTGGGCCTGATTCAACGCGGGGGGGAGGTGTGCATTCAGATGCTGGACAATGTCCAGCAAAAAACCATTGAGCCGCTGATTAAAAAGGCTGTTATACCGGACACGCTCATTTATACCGACGAGTACAACATCTACGGACGGCTAGAAGCTTGGGGCTATGCCCATGCCGTGGTTCATCATAGCCAGGGGGAATTCGCACGGGATGACGATCAAGATGGCTTTTGTGAAGTGCATGTCAATACCATAGAAGGGCTCTGGTCTTTGTTACGTTCTTGGTTGAGACCCCACCGAGGGATCTCGCAGGAAAAACTCCCCCTCTATCTGGGCTTCTTTCAATTCGTTCATAACATGAGAAAAAGGGGCAAAGCGCTCCTGGAAAGCCTCATTAAAGGCATCCTGGGAATAGCTCCCTGCAATCCATAATGAGCCTTTAGCATCCTTACGTAAGAACGAATAAGCTATGGAAACGGATTTTAATCACACGCGGCTGATGCGCTTTTTCGGCTGGCTGGTGCATGCGCATCCGAATTTTTGGATTGACGTGGGTAAGCTGGAGACGCAGGTGCTCAAGGGCCGGTTGGCGCGGCGGGCGGTGGATGCGCCCATTTACATCACGGGACTGGCGCGTGCTGGCACGACTCTGCTGCTGAACATACTGGCGTCTCATCCGCGCCTCACCTCGTTCAAATACTGCGATTACTACGGCGCATTTACGCCGTTTTGGGCCGACCATATCTTCCGTGCCGTCGGATTGGGCGCAGCGCGCAAACAAGAGCGCGCACATGCCGACGGCATGATGGTCAACGCATACAGTCCAGAAGCCATGGAAGAAATCCTGTGGATGCAGTTTTTCGCCTACCTGCACGATCCCGATGTGAACAACGCAGTCGAACGGCAAACCAACCACCCGGAATTTGAGGCTGTTTACGCGGCGACCTTGGCGAAGCTGCTGCTGTGCCGCGACGCGGATCGCATCGTCTGCAAAAACAACTACAATATCACGCGGATCGCGTATCTGGCCAAGCTGTACGAGGACGCGCACTTCGTCATCGCCGTGCGCCATCCGGTCGCGCACATCGCATCTATGGCGCGACAGCACCAGCGCAACTTGGCCCATTTCTCATCCCCAATTCACCGCCAATACCTGCGCAACGCCGGCCACTTCGAGTTTGGCCACGAGCGCATTCCCATCACCATCGATGCGGAGAAGACGCAGCACATCCAAACGCTGTGGGGCGAAGGGCGCGATGCCGAGGGGTGGGCTGAATACTGGAATGCGATCTACGCTTGGACTTACGAGGAAGTGCTGCAACACGAGACGCTTAAGACGCGCTGTTTGGTGCTGCCGTTTGAGCACTTGTGCGCGGCAGCCGAGCAAAAAATTACGGACATTCTGGCGTTTTGCAACTTGGACGCTGACGAGGCGTGGGTGCAGGGCTGGGCCGAGCAAGTTGCGTATCAGCCCCAATACGAAGAGGAGTTTAGCGCGGCCGAGCGCGACGCCATCATGCAGATATGCGGCGCGACGGCGAAGAATTATGGCCTATAGCTACAGTCATCCCAAACCGGCATGAGGTTATCCGATGAATCAGCTTGAAAACCGTCCACTGGACGGACAAATCGCCGTCGTCACAGGCGGTGCTCAGGGCTTAGGGCTGGGAATCACCCGGCAGTTAGCCAGCGACGGGGCCAGCGTGGTCATTGCTGACCGACAGGAAGATAAGGCGCGCGAGGAGGCCGCGAAGCTCCAAGGCGAGGGGCTCACAGTGCGGGCCGTGGCACTCGATATAACCGATAGCGCTGCGGTGACTTCCTTTTTCGCCGAGCTGGTCGCCGAAGAAGAGCGGGTGGACATCCTGATCAACAACGCCGGCACGGGTCAGCAGGTGGCCCCGATAGTCGAGTTGGAGGACGCCGAATGGCACCGGGTGATGGATGTGACCTTGACCGGGGCTTTTTACTGCTGCCGTGCTGTCGGACGCATCATGGAAGAACAGGAGGCCGGTTGCATCGTCAACATCTCCTCGATCAACGGCCAGAATCCAGCCGCGTTGGTAGCTGCGTACAACATCGCCAAGGCTGGTATTATCAGCCTCACCCGGACCTTGGCGCTGGAGTTGGCTGCATACGGCGTCCGGGTCAACGCCGTGTGCCCAGGGCCGGTGTACACGGAATTTAATCAGCGCAATATGGCCCAGCGCCGCGTCACCTTAGGGATATCCGAAGAAGAAATGATCGAGCGCATTCGCACGGCCATCCCCTTGGGACGCTGGGGCGAGCCGGAGGATATTGCCCAAGGCGTGGCCTTTTTGTGCAGCCCAGCGGCGTCTTGGATCACCGGCGAAGTGCTCCGCGTCAGCGGCGGCATGGAAGGCGTATCGGCCACGCCGCCGAAAAGGCCGCGCCAATAAAGGAGCCTGTATTATGACTACAACTAATCCGACGCAATGGACGTCCTATCTGCTGCCCCTGCCGCACGAGATTCGCATTGCCGACAGCGTTCGCTGTAAGCCGGGTGAAGTAAGCATTGCGCTGCGGGATCAAGCCGGACCAATCGAGCAGCAGGGTGCCGCCGAGTTGGAAGCGCTGTTCATTGAAAAGGGACAAGCAAAGCCGGATGGGGGGGCCTTTACCATCGACATTGGTGTGGCTGCGGCAAACAGCGCGGCCATTGAACGGCTCCAGAGCTTGGAGAATAAGGCTCAGGCATACCTCATTGAGCCACGGGGGCGAGACGGCTTAGTGCTGACGGGTTTAGACGAGCGCGGTGTGTACTACGCCTGCCAGACCCTGATCCAATTGCTCGAACCCGAAATGAGCCAAGAGCAGGTACACATCCCCTTGGCCGAGGTGATCGACTGGCCCGATATGGACGAGCGGGGCCTGTGGAATTTTCCCGAGCCTGCGACTTGGATCCCGTGGCTGGCCACGCTCAAATTGAACTACGGCAAAATGGCCTCGACGCAATTGCATCCCATTGAACGCGGTCAGCGCAATCGGGCTACCATCGACCGAGAACAGTTCGAAGTGGCGCGGCAGCGGGCTTTCAATTATTTGCCCTATATCCTGCACCTCAACTTCCTGCACGACTGCGGCCTTTTCAGGGCCTATCCCGAACTAGCTGGCAAGGGGGACAGTGCTCTGACCGGGCGCTATTTTGCCCATAAGACGGGCAATCAGCACCGGGCTCCCTGCGCTTCGCAGCCTCTGCTGGTGCAAATCATACAAGAGTGGATGGAGGATATCGCCGAACAAGGGGCCGAGGAAATAAGCTGTTGGTTGAGCGAACGACCGGGGCAGTGCGGCTGTCTTGAATGCACGGCGGTGGGGCAGTTTGTGCTGGAATCGCGGGCTTTTGTCGCGGCTTGGCGGCAGGCCCAAGAGCGCTATCCCGATTTGCAGATTCGCATCTTTTTATCGACCACCACCACCGTGCGCAACTATCGGGTGCTGGATGAGTTGCCCCCAGAGGTGAAAATCGAGCGGGCCTGTGCTACGGAACTGGAGAGGGTGCTGCACCGGCCGCGCGATTTGATGGCCAATCCGCTGCTGGACCACTATGCCGCCGAGGGGCGCTGGATCGCCAGTTACGACGTGCCCATTGCGGCCAATGGCAAGGTCGATACGCCCGAGTTCAAGGTGCCGCAGCGCTCGGCTCACCGCATGAGGGATTACGTTGGCCAACTGATGCGGCGGGGCTATAGTGGAGCGTACGCCATGATGGCTTGGGGCGGCCCGGAGCGTCAGATTTGCAGCTTCAATATCCACGCCTTGGCCGAGTGGGCTTGGAATATGCAAGGCCGCGACGAGGCGGAATTTGCCTTGGCGTGGGCACGGCGGGAAGGTTATGCCCAGCCAGAGGCCGTGGCTGAGTGGGCGACCTTGATGGGGCCGGTGGAATTCGACGTGTACGATTCCGATTTCCCGATATGCTATTCTTGGGGCAAGGCCGCGGAGATGGTGCGGCAGCGGCAGCGGCCCTATTTGGGCGAGGGGATGTTTCGCTATTATCTCAGTGCCGAGGACTTCGACGCCAAAGTCGCGGTCTGCGACCGGGCCTTGGAAATTGTCGGGGGCCTTGGGGAAGCGGACTTGGCCCACGAGACGCGGGTGGTGCGGTCCTATGTGGAATTGGCGCGCGGCGTCTATTGGGTCGCCGAACAGATGGCCACGCTCGACTTAGCGGATATGGAAAATCAAGCGCTGGTGCGCGGCAGTCTCGATCAGTTGCAAAAGGCGGGACAGGACAATGTCCAAGCCATTCGGGATTGGCGCGCTGGCTTGGGCAGTGAGCCGTGGCACTATCGGGTACACGATGCTATGAAGGGCACGGAGACAACCGTGGCGGAGATCGCCCAATGCGTTGCCGATCGTTATTTGTATTGAGGGAGGTTGTCGATGGAAAAATATGGCCGCTCTGGGGCGGGCGGATTCGATTGACGCCTTCTCAGCTAGCGTTGGTTTACTCGACTGCCGGAGGTGACCCGAATCCGTTACGATGTCTCGGCATCTTCTGAGGATTCTTCTGAGCCATCCTCCCGTAGCAGAGTTTCAATATCCTTGACGATGGTCTCGATCAGTGCGTTGCAATCCACACACGGCTCGGGCATGTATCCGACTACTAAATATTTTTCGTCGTCTTCAAATGGCAGAACTCGTTTTCCATACTGTTCTCTGAATGCAGCCTGTATCGCTTGGTCCGCCTCGCTCGAGATGGCCACGTAGAGAGGAAAGCTGTGCTCGGCCCAGAACTGCCACCAGATTCCAAAGTACACTAGAGAAGAGAAACAGTACCCGTAATTATAGGGGTTGAGTTTTGAGATCTGAAACCCGGAGGATTTCAGCTTTTCCTTAACCTGTTCGACTATATTCATCAGCTTAGAAATTCCACTTGCCGTTTCTCTGTCATACATCAGACGGACCTCCTCAGTGAAAAATATCACGGGTTTTGGGATAAACCTTTCGGATAGATGATTGTAAAACTCGCGTATCAGCTCGTCTGCAAGCTCTTCGGGGGGACCAAGTTCTTTGACGAGTTGGTTCCAATATATAGGAGGAAGAATCCGTACTCGGCCTCTCTGATCGTCCTCATCCGCTTGGGCCTTGAGGTCTTCTTGGTGATGATAACCGGCAGGAATCAAGAAGGTGACGAAACCTGTCTGTTCATCTTGAATGGCTTTTTTGGTCCATGGAACGTATGCCTCTTGCTGCGCGGGTTGTAGACCCCTCTCCTTTTTGACCTTGATCTCGATGACGAGCACGAAACCGTGTCCGCGAATGATTAGATCCGGGATCCCCTCCCTACTACCTCCCGAGCGGTGAGTTTCGACGGAATTGATGTAGGAAAGATTGACCTCCTCTTGCACGTCTTCCGGAAGCGTCCTCTGGAGGGCCTTCCGGACCGGTTTATACCGGTTGAGGAGGTTACGGAATACTATCGTTACGGCGTTTTCGTTGAGGTCGTCGAAGATACTTCCGTTGTCCTGATCTGATCTTGGCATAAGCAAATATGATAGAGCGAATCTACGATAAGGTGGATTTCGTGTCGGCGCATTGAGCTGACAGGATGCAACGGACGAACTCAACGTTCGAGCTTGCGATACTCTTGGCACGATTCGTCCAAGGACGGCGGTGCGGGTGCCCTGAGTTTTTGGGCCTCGTGGCACATTCGGTACAGTTCTTCGGCAAAGGGACGGGGATCCTTCGACTTATAGGCGCTGTAATCTACTGTTTCGTCAACCGATATGCCGTCCAAGTAGGCAAACCAAGTCTCGATATTCCGTCGCGGAACGATGGTGATCGCGGGGTCTGCTGGTTTTCTCGCAGGCACTTGTTGGGTCCTACACTCATCATCAAGCTGGGATCGTCGGGTCTGCGTCGTATGTGTGTCCGCGTCAATGACGACGATTAGGAAGGCATTTTGTCGACTGCGAATGGCCTGCAATTCGCTTGGATACTTTTCTCGAACCCATTGCTCGCCGGATTGGGAGCCATGTGGAAGAGGCAACGTTGTGATGTCGCGAGCTTTGAATTGCCGTCGGCGCAGAAATCGGCGTACGAACGTGTCTGTGGCCGCGTCCTCGCAGAGTAATACGATTCGGACGCTCATTCCCAGCGTCTGGCTATGATTTCGGACAGCGGTAGACCATCGACGGTATCCTTCGGTTCCTTGCTCACCCGCACTGGGCCGTCTCCGTCGCGGAAGAACCATCTGCCATTCGCGCCCGCCATGTAATCGATTATCACGGGATGATGCGATGCGATGACAACCTGCCCCAATGACTCACCAACCCGCTCGACCGCTTCGGCGAGCCAAGGCTGTACTTCCCCAAGGGCGAGATAGTTAGCGGGCTCGTCGATGAACAGCGAAACTCGGCGATCCGTAGAGAGGTGGGTCAGGCTGTATAAGGCGATCAGGGCTCGTTGGCCATCGGAGAGCTGATCGAAACCGTAGGGAATAAGTTCAGACGACGGCCCTTGAAAAATTGCTTTGAGGGCGCGGGAGTTCTCTCCAGACTCCGTCAGATTGATTGAGTCAAAATCCGGGAGCGCTCCACGGAGCGTCTCGAACAACGGAGCGATGGAGCTCATATTCTCTTGGACAGCGCGACGGTACCAGCCGACGAAATTCTGCATCAAGGGCTCCAAGAACTCATCTTCGGTTCTCGTTTCGGCGGACATGATAGGCGGGCAGCAGCTAACGATTATGTAATTGGCGATCTCCCTCTTGAACTGCGTTAGCTTCCTATTGTCGGTCATTTCGTTTAAGAAGCCGATCCCGGACTGCGACCAGTCGAAGGGATACGAAGGCCCTTGGGAATAGTCATCGTGATATAGCTGTGCGGTTCCGTTCTTGAATTCGAAAATCGGGTTACTGTCATATTCAAGCGTTTCTTCCCCGACTCGCATCATACCACGAGAGAGGTCATGCTCCACTATGAGCGAATAACGGTAGGCTTCGCCGTCAACGCGGGTTTCGATTTCGAATCGCTGTTCGTTGCGTTGGCTGTTGAGCGAAATGTCTCGGGCTGGGAACACTGCATCCAATCTCGATCCCCGCACGACCAGACTCTGGATGTTCCTGAGCACGTTCAGAACAGAGGTTTTACCCGTGCCGTTCCTACCTAGGAAAACGTTCGTCTCGTCGAGACCGAGTTCAAAGTTTTCCAGACAACGGAAGTTGTCCACATAGAGCCTTGATAGCACGGGCGTCACCTTTATCAGTTGGACTTGCCAGACCACTAACGTGGTCATTTCCGTATCAATGTCGTTGAGATGGTATCGACCTGTCAAGAAGCCGTGCCAAGACGCCCGGCCCCACTGATCGTGCAACTATCCACGCGTCCTGAGCCTGCTCAGCGTTGCCAATAGTACGACACTTTGAGTTGCAGCGAGCGGCTGGCTTGTTGCAATCCTCCCCCCGTATCCCAGACCTGATTGTACACGAGGAACAAATCGCTGCCGGATAGGCGAAGCACGAGGATGCCCTACGCACTCCGGTGGCCGGATCTTTCAGGACCCGTCGCGGATGCTACCCCTGCTCAGTGGTCGCGATCAACAGTTGGCCCGCTAGGCCGGCCCTGCGATGCGCACCCCATTTGGCAATCTCCGGAGAGGAAATGGCCTCGACAAAAGTCTCCTTCGATGGGAACTCGACGGCCAGAATCTCGTCCCATATGCCCTCCACCTCGCCGAGCACCAAATGCCTCACGACCCCGGAGAACACAAGACGTCCGCCGGCCGAGGTCACGCGTTCGACCATTTTCTCGCGATAGATTCCATATGCTTCGGCGCCCGTCAGTTCCGTCTCGCGGCCATCTGCGTATTCCGCCTTGGCCTTGAATTTCAACAGATGCACCATCACGACCGAACCCTCGATTTCTTGATCGAGAAGAGCTTGCATATCTTCGTCCGTGCGCAACACCTCATTCCGTACATTCATTTCCGTGTCCTCCCTGTTCCTAGGTGAAAGTCCTGTCTGCCTTGGCGCTCGTATGCGCGGCGGACAAACTTGTCAGACCACTGACGTGGTCAGTTCCGTATCAATGTCGTTGAGATGGTATCGACCTGTCAAGGAGACCGTGGCAAGACGCCCGACCCCACTGGTCGCGCAGCCGTCCACGCGTCCTGACCCCCCTCAGCGCTGCCAGTAATACGACACTTTGAGTTGCAGCGAGCGGCTGGCTTGTTCTAGTCCTCCCTCTGTATCCCAGACCTGATTGTACACGAGAAACAGATCGCTGCCGGGCAGGTAGCGGTAGTTGAACAGGAAATTGCCGCCTACTAGTTCTTGGGCGCTGTTCCATTGCAAGAAGCCGCGCACGAACATGTCGGGCGAGAAGGAATAGAGGAAGCGGTGCCCGAACAGGTGGGTGTTGAAGGTGCCGTTGGGCAGGTTGATGTGGTTGAACTCGTAGGTGCCTTCTAGTTCCAAGCGGGCATTATAGCGCCAGATGGCCTCAGTGGAGACGCGCTGGCGGGTGCCGTTGAAAAAATCGCCGTATTCGTACGAAGTGCGGCCCGAGAGGCGGCGGCTCGAATTGGCGAAGAGATTGAACTCGTAGCTGCCAAATTCGTACGCGCCCGGAGGGATTTCTTGGTCGTCGCGTATCTCAAAAGCCTCGTCCAAAAGCTCGTAGCGCTGGCGATAGCGCCCCCCGAACCAGTCGCCTATTTCCAAATTGACAAAGGCGGAGAATTGAAAGTCGCGGCTCTGCAAAGTATTGCCCCGATCCATCAGATAGGTAAAGCGCGGCCCGATAGAGAACATGCGGATCCAGCCGATGTCCGGGCGGGGCCGGTAGCGTCCGCTGCCTTTGAAGCGGCGGATGTCGGTGCGCGGCACAAAGCCCACTTCGGGCGTAAAATCTTCTTCCACGTCCAGATAGTTTAGGCGGGTCTCAAAGCGGCCTTGACGGTAGTCCAGTTCCAGCAGGCCGGCCCGGTCGCGGCCTTCCACTTGGGGAGTCCAAGTTTTGGCGGCAAAGCCTCGCAAGTTGAGAGCGGCCTGCAACAGGGACAGGGTGAAGTCCACGCCGCCGGTGCGGTTGTAGTCGGCCTCGGATCCGGGTTGCTTGTCGATGGCGATAAAGCCGAGGCTGGAGCGGCCCAGCATGTCGCGCTTGATGCGCAGGACTGTGAAGTCGGTCTGGGCCACGTGTAGGGTGTCGAGAACATGTAAGCGCAGGGTATCGAGGGTGGTGTCCTCACTTAGATCGACTTGATCCTCGTGTTCTTCCTCCTCATCGACAAAGGTCATGGCCTGAGTAGTCATGCGCAGAGTGCCAATTTGATAGGGGCCGGCCCGGCCGGTGAGTTTGCCTCCGGCCAATACGGGCAGGTTGTGGCCCTCTTCAATGCCAATGCGACGGCTGTAGAACAGCAGGGTGGGTGGCCGGCCGCCGGAGCCCTGCCGCTCGACGCGTTCGCCGAATTCAAAAATTCCGGCCCCTTCGAGGAAGAAGTCGCGCTTTTCGGGGAAGAATAGGCTGAAGCGGGTGAGGTTGATCTGCTCTTGGTCGGCTTCCACTTGGGCAAAGTCGGTTTTGTAGGACAGGTCCAAGGTCAGCGAGGGCGTGAGGCCGTATTTGAAATCTAGGCCTAGGTCCAGGTCGTATTCCGTAGGGCCGTCGGCGGTGAAATCGCGTTGGGTGCCGCTCAGGAAGAAGGGGGAGATCGCTAGGGGTGGGCGGCTCTGCAACCGGCCCAGACCCGTCAGGACGGCGAGGCGCGAGGTGCGGTAGCGGCCCCGGAAACCATAGGACTGGGGCGGGGGAACGAGAAAGACTTCCTCGTTTTTGCGGCGAATGGCGCGGCCGATGTTAATGCCCCATACGGCTTGGTCGCTATCGGGATAGCGCACCTGATCGAAAGGAATGGCCACTTCGGCGCTCCAACCCAAACTGTCGATATGGGTGCGGCTCTGCCAGACGCTGTCCCAGGATTGGTTGTGGGTGCGGCCCTCGTCGGTGAGCAGCAGGTCTTGGCGCGCACCTAGGGGATTGGTGCTGAAGTAAAAGCCGCTGCGGCGGTCGTTATAGGGATCGAGGATAATCTGGATGTTGTCGTTTTCATCCAACTCGGCGTCGCGCCGCATTTGGTTGGCTACTAGGCGGTCGGCTTCGCTGTCGAAGCAGCGCAGGGCAAAGTACAGATGATCGTCGTCAAAGAGGATGCGGACTTGGGTCTGCTCGGTGGGCGGGGCACCTTCGACGGGATCGCGTTGGAAAAAGTCGGCTATGGTCGGGGCTTGGTGCCAGACCGCATCGTCGAGGCGACCGTCGATGTTAGGGGGCGTGGGCGTGCGGGTGGCTTGGACGACGGGGGTTTCCCGGGCTTGGCTTGGTGTGGCGAGTAGCGCTAGGACGACGGCGCTTTTGGCGATGGAGGGTAGAGGGTTCAAGATATAGGCTCAGGGCTCTCGCTTGAGCAGGTGAAGCTCAATTTTTGCCGTTTGTCTGTCAAGGAAGACATGCTCGACGCTTCGTTGACACTCCATCTTGGGCAAACTACCTTCCTCCGCCTCTTCAGCCGCAGCATTCTACAACGGAGACCGCGATGACCAAACTCCCGCGCCTGATTTTCAATACCGACGGCAACTGGATGCTTTTCTACCTGCCCGACCGCAATCCCGACGATGTCACCCATCAGCTCGACGAACTGGTCCCGGCCGGTGTTGACGCGCTCGCTGGACTCATTGGGATTGACGACGACGTGGTCTGGCGCGGCAGTCCGCATTCGGCCATGTGGGGAGATGACACGGAAGTTTGGGACCCCGATCCCGACGTGGATGCCGATGGCAAGCCAATCCGTAAGATGACGGCCGGCGGCTTTGAACTCAACCGCCTTGAACAGCTCTACAACTGCATGGATGCGGTCATTGCCGACGGCCGCGAGTTGATGCGAGTCTATATCGATGGCTGCCGGCGGCACGGCATCGCGGCGATTGCGTCGATGCGCATGAACGATGCTCACACTTCCGACGAAGCGCGCGAGTGGCAGGTGCGCAGCCGCCACAAGAAGTCGCGGCCCGATTTGCTAATCGGCTCCCCGACCCCGACGCGCTCGGGCGGGGCCGACCGCTGGAACTTCTGTTGGCAGTGGGACTACGAGCAGGAAGAGGTGCGCAACCGCTTTCTCGGGCTCGTCGATGAGACCTTAGAGCGCTACGACTTCGACGGCATTGAACTCGATTGGATGCGCGGCCCACCTTACTTCCGGCCCGGCCGCTTGCTCGATAACCTCGACACCCTTACCGAGTTCATGCGCCAAGCCCATGCCATAGTGCGCCGCCACAGCGAGCAAAAGGGGAAGGCGATCTCGCTGCTGACGCGGGTGCCCCCTTGTCTCGCCGAGGCGCGGGGCATTGGTATCGACGCCTCGGCTTGGATCCGCGAGCCGGTGGCGGATCTGTTCGTGATGTCCTCAGCTTCGTACTGCCCGGCCCGCATCGACATCGCTGAGGCCGTTGCCTGCGCCGAGGAGAGCAAGGTGCCGATCTACGTTGGCTTTGACGGTGCCACGCATCTGACCTCGCCGCACGAAGGGTACGAACGCGGCGTGCCCGCGGTCCTGCGGAGCGTGGCGCTGAATGGATATGAACAGGGGGCTGCCGGAGTCTATATCTTTAACTACGACTATCGGCACCACCGCGCTTCGCCCTTTGAGGAGGAGGAATACAACGACGACCACCTCAATCTTCTCACCGACTTGGCCGATCCCGAGCGGTTGGCGCGGCGCGACCGCAGTTATTCCGTGTCCGATTCCGCCTTGGGGGGTGTCGTCCAGCACACGCCCGGAGACCATTACCCGCAGGTGCCTCGCGCCTTGAGTATGCCGGCGCGCGCGACCGGCGGTCTTGGGTACGAGATGACGCTCATCATCGAAGACGACATTGAAGCTGGCCTCGCCGACGGTCGCATCCTCGGCACCGAGCTGCGCCTGCACCTCACCGATTACGAAGCCTGCATGGACCGCATCTTCTGCCGGGTCAATGGTCGCGCTGTCTCGCTCGCCGGTGCGGCGAAGCTAGAAAACCAGCTCGGTACTTGGCTCGTGGTGAAAAATCCCCCCATCCAGCGCGGCGAAAACCTCGTCCTCATAGGACTCGACGGTTTGCAGACACCCGATCCGTGGCCGACGCTGCACCAGTGCGAGGTGATGGTTCTGGGATGTGACAGCGCCTAGGAGCGCTACAGCAGGCGAATTGTCATTCTGAGCGGAGCGCAGCGGAGTCGAAGAATCTCTTACTTCCAAGATTACGCCTCGCCTGCATCTTGTATAACGCGCATGTACAGCCGCTCACTCACGTGGAATCCAGCTATGTCGCGCAAACTATCTAGGTGTTCTTTTACCGAATCTATACAGCCCTTGTTTTTGGCCTCGATCAGTACCCCGACTATCCCTGTATAGCGCAAACCCAGATGCAGGGCGGTTTGTCGGCCTCGGTGTTCGTCGAGCAAAAGTAATTCCGCCTCTGTTTCCAAGGCTAGAGCAATGGCTTCGGCTTCTCCAGCGCCTAAATTTTCCTGCAGTACGCGAACCAACTGCTTGTTGGAAACGACTTGGGGCTTAATCCAAGCTGCTTTCCCGACTTGGTCGGCGGCCGGCAATTCTGCGCCTTCTACGACAACCTCATGTTGTACGGCCTCTGGAATGACGAGTTCGTCATAGAGTTGTCGTATAAGTTCCAGCTTGCCTATCCGGGCTAAGCCGATGAGTGGAGAAGCATTGCTCACTACGCTCACAGACGACCAAGCTCCTTTAAAGTCTCCCGATCTTCCTCGTAATCCTCCACATCATAATGAACAGAGATATTTCTGCTTCCCAGCATGAACTGGAAATCCCACGCGCTCATGTCGGTCATTTCTCGCGCTTTGCCGAAAGACAACTTGCCCTGCTGGAACAGATATACTGCCAACTCTCGCTTCAATTCTTCAGGTGTCATATGCGTGATATTGAGTATTTCACGCGGTATTTCTATCGGCACGGTAGAAGACATGTTATTTTTCTCCTCTGCATTACTTAGAGACTGTTTTAAAGCTCCTTATAAAAATAAACTAAAAAAAGGCATCAGCACGTTCTGCAAATCCGCGAGCGGCAGCATGATGCGCACTTGCACAGCCGCGCCTGCGTCAACCTCGACCGCGCCGAGCGATCCCGCCTCAAAGCCGAGTGGTTTATCCTCGCCGCATCCTGCCGCGAGCGCCGCAAGCAATGCGACGTGGAATACTCTGTTAGTCATTGATGTATGTCTCCTGATTGTGTTGGTCAGCGGCGTAAGGTACCATGGTCTATCTTTGGCTGCAATTCCGCCACAGGTTGGAGATGACCGGATGCAACCTACCTATTACATTAGACGATATAGTATAATTTCCCATCAGAAAGGGTATGCCGACAAACGCCATGAAACTACTCGATTCTTCCAATGAACAGCCCTCCCCGTCCACAGAGCCGATAGCGATCGTGGGTATGGCGTGCCGGTTTCCCGGTGCGGAGGGGCTTGCAGCCTTCTGGCGTCTGCTTGCAGCCGGTAAAAATGCGGTGACGGAGGGCGTTCCCGGCTCCGGCGTCGGACGCTTGGGTGAGTTGTTCCCGGACGCTGTGCAGAGCGAAGCCTGTCGGTTTGGAGGCTTCATTGATGGCATTGATCAGTTCGACTCGGAGTTCTTTCGGATCTCGCCGATTGAGGCAGATCTGCTGGACCCACAGCAGCGCATGATGCTGGAGACGAGCTGGCAGGCCCTTGAGGACGCGGGGATGGACCCGGAGCGGTTAAAGGGCAGTCGCACGGGGGTGTTTGCTGGGATCAGCAACAACGAATACCGGGGGCTGATCCTGAATTCCAGCGACACCTCTGAGCCGGCCACCAGCCTCTATTCCGTTACCGGCACTTCGCTGAATACGGCCATCGGGCGGGTTGCCTTTGTGATGGGTCTGGAGGGACCGGCGCTGTCGATCGATACTGCTTGTTCGTCGTCGTTGGTCGCGGTGCATCAGGCGGTCGTCTCCTTGCAGCGGGGCGAGGCCGATATGGCGCTTGCAGGGGGGGTACACGCGATCCTGTCCGGGCGGCTGTTCGAGTTGCGCGCCAATGCCGGGATGTTGGCACCGGATGGGCGCTGCAAAACGTTCGATGCGGCTGCGAACGGGTACGTGCGGGGCGAAGGCTGCGGAATTGTGGTTCTGAAACGACTGAGTGAGGCAGAGGCAGACGGCGACCGGATCTGGGGTGTGATCCGAGGCTCGGCGGTCAATCAGGATGGGACGAGTGCGGGACTGACGGTACCCAACGAGGCGTCGCAGGAACGGGTTATTGAGGCAGCGTTGCTGCGGGCGGGGGTTTTGCCCTCGGATGTGGATTACGTGGAGATGCACGGGACGGGAACGGAAGTAGGTGATCCGATTGAGTTGCGCTCGACCGCGGCGGCGTACGGCAAGGGACACACCGCAGACCGCCCGCTGCTGATCGGCTCGGTGAAGACCAACTTCGGCCATCTGGAGTCAGCAGCAGGGGTCGCCGCGCTGATCAAGGTGATGCTGGCGATGAAGCAGGGCGCGATTCCACAGCACCTGAACTTTCGGGATCCCACTCCGCAGGTGGATTGGGAAGGGCTGCCGTTGCAGGTGACTGCGGCAGCGATGGACTGGCCGAACCATGACGGTCGTCCCCCGATAGCGGGGATGAGTGGGTTTGGGTGGTCGGGCACGAATGCGCATGTCGTGGTGGAGGGATATGGGGGGCCGAACGGCGCTGCTTCTAGACTTAATGGAGTGCATTTGCCCGCAGGTTCAGCGCGGCCCGTTTCCGTTGATCTGCCGGAGCCGATTGCGGAAGAAGCGCTCCGTCCGCGCGCGACGCGGTTTTTGCCGCTGGCGGGGAAATCGGATCAGGCGCTGAGGGACTTGGCGGGGCGGTATCTGGCGTGGTTCGACGAGCTTGCTGACGCGGGCACCGCAGAGGCCATGCTGGCGGACATGGTGTGGAGCGCGGGTGTGGGGCGGAGTCATTTTGCGCACCGGGCGGGCGTGGTATTCAGCGATATTGAGTCGCTGCGCGAGGGGCTGAGTGCGATTGCCGAGGCGGGCGCAGGGCCGGTTCCGCCCGCGCCGTCCAAGGTGGCGTTTGTATATACCGGGCAGGGTAGTCATTGGGTCGGCATGGGCGAGGAGCTTTACCACACTGAGCCGGTGGTGCGGGCGGTGCTGGACCGCTGCGACGCGGTGCTACGGGAAGATCGCGGTGTCTCGTTGCTGGATGTGATGTTTGGCCGCGCCGGAGATTTGTCGGATCAGGCGTGGACGCAACCGGCCATTTTTGCGCTGGAGTGCGCGCTGACGGCGCTGTGGGAGAGCGTGGGTGTTCGTCCGAGTGCAGTGCTTGGGCACAGTCTTGGGGAATTGGCAGCGGCGCAAGCGGCGGGGGTGTATGGCTTGGAGGAAGGGGTGCGGTTTGCCGCGGCGAGGGGTGAACTGACGGCCAAGCTGCCGCAAGGGGCCATGGCGGCGATTTTTGCGGACGTGCCGCAGGTAGAAGCGACGATTGATGAACTAAACGCTGCTTCTGAGGGGGTGGGGCTGAGCATTGCGGCCTACAATGGGGCGCATCAGGTGGTGAGCGGGCCGGAGGAAGAGGTCATGGCGATTGAGGAGCGCTTCCTTGCGGAGGACGTTCGGGTCAACCGTTTGCGCACCAACAACGCCTTCCACAGTCCATTGGTAGAGCCAATGTTGGACGGGTTGGAAACCGTAGTCGCGGGGATGGAGATTGCGCCGCCGTCGCTGACGCTGGTGAGCAATGTGACGGGACGGGTGCTGGAATCGGATGGACTGCTGGATGGGGCGTACTGGCGCAAGCACACGCGGGAGCCGGTGGCGTTTGCTCCGAGCATGGAGACGCTGGCGGAACTGGGTGTCGATCTGATCATTGAGGTCGGTCCGCACGCAGTGCTGGGTTCGATGGCGACCTTGGCGTGGCCGAACTCGGCCGTAGGTGGGCCGCCGGTTGCGCTGTCGAGCTTGTTGCGCCCTTCGTCCAAGGTGTCGCAGGAAGAAGCGGACCGCGCGTTTACCGCGGCGGTTGCGGGCGCTTACGAGGCGGGTCTTTCGCTGTCCTTTGCTGGGCTGTTCGCCGGGGAGACCCGACGCCGGGTGGCGCTGCCGGATTATCCGTTCCAGCGCCGGCGACACTGGATCGAGGCACCGAAGCGGCGGCGGACGAGTGCTGGCCACCCGTTGTTAGGTGATCGGCACGAATCCGCCAGCGGGGAGATCTCCTTTGAGATGGAAGTGTTCCCCTCAGATCCGGAATGGCTGAACGACCACCGGGTATTTGGTCGGCTCGTGGTGCCGGGCGCTCTCTACGGAGCCATGGCGACCTTGGCATCCGCCGCCGAGGCTGGATCGCCAGCGGTGGAGGACATGCAGCTCCACAATCCGCTGATTTTTCCGGAAGAAGAGGACGGGAGCGGCGAAAAAGGCCGGAAGGTGCAGGTTTTGCTCGACCGTGCCGAGGAGGGGTCGCGCCGAGTGCGGATTCTCAGCAGAGGAGAGGACGGGGAGGAATGGACGCTGCACGCCGAGGCTCAGATCGCGTCGGGTTCCCGTGGCCCGGAAGCCGAACCGCATTTAGATATAGAAAGCCTCAAGGCGAGCCTGTCGCCGGTGGATGTGCCGGCTTTCTACCGCGCCAAGGCCGAGGTGGGGATTGATCTCGGTCCGCGATTCCGCACGTTGGCCGCGGTTTGGTCCCGGCTGGGTGAAGCGCTGGGCGAGGTGTCTTTCCCCGAAGCGTTCGGGCAGGGAGAGCTCGATGTACATCCGCTGCTGCTCGACGGTTGTTTTCAGGTTCTGGCCGCGGCGCGCAATCCGGGCCGGAGCGAAGATGGAATTACCTATCTGCCGTTCGCTTGGGAACGGCTGTGGCTGAAGGACCGGCTACCGGATCGGCTGATTTGCCACGTGCGTCTGAGGGAGGATCCACGAGGGGAGGAAGCGGACGAGCCGTCGGAAGTTATGGCCGGGGATCTGCACATTTACGACCCAAACGGGGTCCTGGTCGGTGAGTTGAGCGGCTACGCAGTGAAGCGGGCGACGCGGGCGACGCTGCTCGCCGCGGTAGAAGGGTTGAATGAACTGCTGTACGAGGTTGTGTGGCGAGACCAGCCTCTTGCGCAGGGGATGCCGCCTGCGGATTTCCTTCCGAGTCCGGCGACTGTTGCGGCCGGTTCGGACTTGTTTACTCAGTACCTGGCGGCCGAAGGCGTCGGGGCTGAAGACAGGGACGCCCTGCTGGGAGACCTAGAGCGGTTGTCACGGTCTTTCGCCCTGTTGACGCTGGACAAGCTGGGGTGGGAACGCAAGGTGGGCGAGGCGGTGGACTCCGAGGACTTGCGGCAGCGCCTGCAGGTCATCGACGATCACAAGCGCCTCTTCCGCCGGATGCTCGAAATGCTGGCCAAGTCGGGGGTGCTGGAGGAGGCGGGCGACGGCTTTGTCGTGGCAGTGGGGTCTGGCGATTCGTTGCCGGAAGGAATGCCGGGCGATCCCGACGAATTTGCGACCCAGATGGCTGGGCTGTACGCGCACGGTTCGAACGAGATCGGGCTATTCCGGCGCTCCGGTGCTGCCTTGGCGGAGGTGCTGCGCGACCAGGCGGATCCACTCACGTTGCTGTTCAGCAGTGGGGAACCGAGTGCGGCTGATTTGTATCTGAAGGCGCCAGTGGCGCGCGCGGCGAATCGGATGCTGGGTGATGCGATTCAGACGCTCGTGGCCGGGTTGCCGGATGGCCGGCGGCTGCGGGTGTTGGAGGTCGGGGCAGGTACCGGGTCGGCGACTGCATCTGTACTGCCGGAGCTGCCGGAGGGACGGTTCGACTACACGTACACGGACATCTCGGCGGGATTCTTTGCCGAAGCCGAGGCGCGCTTCGGGGACCAAGGCATTGAATACCGGGTGCTGGATATTGAAAAGGACCCGGTGGAGCAAGGCTTTGACTCGCACGACTACGATTTGGTGCTCGCGTCCAATGTGCTGCATGCGACGCGGTATCTGGAGGAGACGCTGGCGCACTGTCGGGAATTGCTCGCGCCCTCGGGACAGTTGGTGGCGCTGGAAAATTTGCGCGGCCAGGGTTGGCTGGATCTGACTTTTGGACAGTTGGATGGCTGGTGGCGGTTCGCCGACAGCTACCGCCCGCACCACGCGCTCGCTAGCCCGGCGGTATGGCGTCAGGCGCTTGGGGATGCGGGTTTCGGGGAGGTCGAGGTAATAGGAGTAGATGAGTCGGAATCGGTGGGGATGCCCGATCGGGGGGTGATTATGGCGCAGGGACCGGTGGAGGTTGACGAGCCGGCAGGAGCGTGGATTTTGGCTGCGGATGAAGGTGGTGTGGCGGAGGAGTTAGCGACGGAATTGTCGGCGCGGAATCAGATGGTGGTGCTGGTGGGAGGGGACGGGGAGACGGTGGAGGATGGCTCCGGCGTTGTCCGTACGACCGTGGACATGGAGCAGCGCGAGTCGTGGCGAGCGGTCGTGAGTGAGTTGCCGGGCGATGTGCCACTCAGCGGCGTCGTGCATTTGGCGGCACTGGACGGTCACGGGCCGCAGGCGACGACCGGGGAAATGGCGGCGGATGCGAGGCGGGTAGCGGGTAGCGCGCTGGCGCTGGTGCAGGGCGTGGCCGACGCCGACCTGACCCCAGTCAAGGGTATGTGGTTCATGACGTGCGGCGCGCAGATTCTGGAGCAGGAACGCGGTGGCCAGCTTGCCGGTGCCACGTTGTGGGGCTTTGGCAAGGTGGCGGCGCGCGAAGCGCACCAGTTGCAGCCGAGGATGATCGATCTCGATCCCGGAGACGCGGTGTCTCTAGCCGACATTGTGAACGAACTGATGTATCCCGATTCCGAAACTCACATCGCCTATCGCTTTGGCCGTCGCCAAGGTGCCCGGCTGATCCGCGCTGCGGCGATCACCGATCGGCTGGCCTTACCGGACGAGCCCGGATGGACGCTGGAGCCGGATGCCGGCGGCTCCCTCGACGCCATTCAGGTGGTGCCGGAGCCTGAGCAACCGCTGGGGCTGGGGGAAGTGCGTGCCGCGATCGAAGCCTTTGGCCTCAACTTCCGGGACGTGTTCATCGCGCTCGGCCTTGTCGATGACTTCATGGGTGGGGAGTTCTGCGGTCGGGTTATAGAGGTGGGAGACGGCGTCTCCAGCGTTGCGGTGGGCGATCGCGTCGTCGGAATGACCTTCCGGAACTACGGGTCGGAGACGGTGACCTTGGAAAAGATGATCATGCCCGCGCCGCCGGGGTTCTCGGTCACTGAGCTTGCGACAATTCCGACGGCGTTCGTCTCGGCGGCGCTCTCGTTCGAGCTTGCGGGGCTGAACGCCGGCGACCGGGTGCTGATTCACGCCGGCGCTGGCGGCGTGGGTCTGGCGGCCATCCAACTGGCCCAAGCGGCCGGCGCAGAGGTGTTCGCCACAGCGAGCGAGCGCAAGCGGGACTATATGCGCTCGCTCGGCGTGGAGCATGTGTTCGACAGCCGCACGACGGCGTTCGGCGAGGACATCCTTGCGGCCACGAACGGCACTGGGGTCGATCTGGTACTGAACAGCCTGACCGGCGAGGGGTTCATCGAGGCGAGTCTCTCGTGCCTTACACAAGGCGGCCGCTTCGTGGAAATGGGTAGGGTGGACATCCTGAGCGAGGACGAGCTGGCGGCGGTCCGGCCAGATGTCTCCTACGCCATCCTCATGATCGACGTTCTCAAGGAGGAAGAGCCCGCACGAGCTGGCGACATCTTGCGGCGAGTGATGGCGCGGTTCGCGGCCGGTGAGTTGACTCCGCTTATCCACGCTCGCTGGCCTGTGGCCGAGGCTGGGCGCGCGATGAAGTGCATGCAGGGTGGGCGTCACATCGGCAAAATCGTCTTCACCAATTCGCCGCTGGCCCGGGGCCAGTTGCGCGACGACCGGACCTATCTGGTTACTGGAGGCCTCGGCGGGATCGGCTGCGCGGTGGCTGGCTGGCTGGCCGAGCGCGGTGCCGGTACCATCGCGCTCAACGGCCGGCGGCCACCCGATCCCGAGGTAGAGGTGGAGATTGACGCGCTGCGCAAGCGCGGGGTCAGGGTACAGGTGGAGCTCGCCGATGTGACGGACACCGCCGCGCTGGACGCGATGCTGGCGCGGATGGATCGGGATCTGCCGCCGCTCGGGGGTGTGATCCACAGCGTAGGCGTACTGTCGGACGCCGCGATCAGCAATCAGCGCTGGGAGACATTCGAGACGGTGATGTGGCCGAAGATGCTGGGGGCCTGGCACCTTCATCGGGCGACTGCCGACCGCGATCTGGACATGTTCGTCCTCTTTTCAAGCGTGGCCGGCGTTCTGGGCAATCCGGGCCAGTCGAACCACGCGGCGGCCAACGCGTTCCTCGATCAGCTCGCCGCTCATCGGCGTGCGCTAGGGCTCCCCGGACAGGCCATGGCTTGGGGCGCTTGGTCGGAGATTGGCGAAGCCGAGGAACAGCGGGAGCGGATGACCCAGCGTTCCGCGACGACCGGAATCGAATGGATCACCCCGCAGCAGGGTCTCCGAGCGTTCGACCGGCTGGTGCGCGAGGACGCTGCGACCAGCGTTGTGCTGGCGAGGGACTGGGTCGCGTTTGGAGAGTCTCTCGAAGGACGCCCGACCTTCTTGGATTACCTGCTGTCTGTGGATGAAGAGGGCGAAGCCGATGCCGCTGCTACGTCGGACGATCTGATGTCCCTGCTGCGGGAATCGCCGGCCGCGGCGCGGGAGGCGTTGCTGGTCTCTTTCCTACAGGGAGAGGCGCAGGCGGTGCTGAGAATGCCGTCGGTGCCCGAGCCTACGGTGGGTTTTTTCGACCTGGGGATGGACTCGCTGATGGCGGTGGAATTGCGGAATCGGCTCAACCGGGCGTTTGCCGGGGAGTACACAGCGCCGAACACGCTGGTGTTCGACTACCCGGATATCGCCACTCTCGCCCGTCATCTAGTCGGGGAATTTGGCGAGGTTAGTAGTGCACCCGTTCCTCAAGTGCAACCTGAACCGGAGAGCCGTCCGACGGTGCAGAGCGAGGAGGACGGCATTGCTATTGTGGGCATGGCGTGCCGATTTCCCGGTGCACCGGATATTGCGGCATTCTGGAGCCAACTCGAAGCGGGTGTAGATGCGGTGACGGATGGACGCGGAGATTCCGGTTCTTGGGGTGATCTTGCCGAGGACCTTCCCACTGAGTACGCTGCGTACCGTCAGGGTGGGTTTGTGGAAGGGATTGAGCTATTCGACTCGAGGTTCTTTCGGATTGCGCCGATTGAAGCGCGCCTGATGGACCCGCGGCAACGGATGCTGCTGGAGACGAGCTGGCAGGCCCTCGAGGATGCGGGGATGGATCCAGAGCAGTTGCGCGGCAGCCGCACTGGGCTATATGCCGGCATTTCCGCCAGCGAATACCGGGACCTGATGACAGGCGGCGACTACGGCGTCAGTTATCTGGGGACCGCCGGCAGCATGACGGTCGGGCGAGTTTCCTTCGCGCTGGGTTTGGAAGGGCCGACGATGCCGGTGGAACTCAACTGCGCGTCGTCGCTGATCGCGGTGCATTATGCGGTCGCGGCCTTGCAGCAGGGCGAAGTGGAGATGGCCTTGGTTGGAGGCGTACACGCCGTTCTGTCGCCTGATTTGACTAGGGAGATGGCGGAGTTGGGGATGTTATCGGCGAGCGGGCGGTGTAGGGCCTTCGATGGCGCTGCGGACGGTTTTGTGCGGGGTGAAGGCTGCGGAGTGGTCGTTCTGAAGCGGTTGAGTAAGGCGGAGGACGACGGCGACCGCATCTGGGGGGTGATCCGTGGGTCCGCGGTCAACCAGAATGGGGCGAGTGCTGGGCCGACGGTGCCGAATGGTCCGGCGCAGGAGCGGGTGATCGAGACGGCGCTGGCGCGGGCGAGTGTTGCCCCGGCGGAAGTGGACTATTTGGAAGCACATGGGGCCGGGTCGGGGTTTGGCGATCCAATTGAGGTGCAGGCAGCGGCGGCGGTGTACGGTAAGGGGCGCGAAGCGGACCGCCCGCTTTTGATCGGCTCGGTGAAGACCAATATCGGCCATCTGGAGCCGGCTGCTGGAGTTGCGAGCCTGATCAAGACCGTGCTGGCGATGAAGCGGAGGATGATCCCCAAGAATCTGCATTTCCAGGACCCGAGCCCACACTTGGACTGGGCCCAGCTTCCGGTACAGGTGGTGTCGGCTATGACCGACTGGCCAAGCCATCCCGAACGGCCACCGCGAGCAGGGGTGAGCGCCTTTGGGATTTCGGGGACGAATTCCCACGTCGTGGTGGAAGGGTATCCTTCCGACTCAGACGGTGGAATGCAGTTACCGGCGGGTTCTGCGCGACCTGTAGCTGTTTCTCTGCCGGAATCGGTGGTGGATTTGCCGCTGGCGGAGGAAGAGCTTCGGACGCGGGGGACGCGATTCCTACCGCTGTCGGGAAAGGCGGACGGTGCGTTGCGGGAATTGGCGGAGCGCTATCTGTCGTGGATGGACGAGCGCGACGGGGAAGGGGACGCAGAGACGATGCTTGCGGACATGGCGTGGACGGCAGGCGTAGGGCGGAGTCATTTTGATTACCGGGCCGGTATTGTGTTCCGTGATGTTGCGTCGCTGCGGGACGGGCTGAAGACGATCGCGGACAAGCGGCTGGAGCGAGTAGCGGCGACGAAGGTGGCGTTTGCGTTTACCGGAGAGGGGAGCGAATGGGTCGGCATGGGGCAGGCGCTGTACGAACGCGAGCCGGTGGTGCGGGCGGTGCTGGATCGTTGCGACGCGGTACTGCGGGAAGAACGAGGTGCTTCGCTGCTGGATGCGATGTTTGGTCGGGCGGAGGGAGCTTTGGACGATCCGGCGTGGACGCAGCCAGCTCTGTACGCGCTGGAGTGCGCACTGGCGGCGTTGTGGGCGAGCGTGGGGATTCGGCCGAGCGTGGTGGTCGGGCGGGGTCTCGGAGAGCTTGCGGCAGCGCAGGTGGCGGGGGTGTTCGGCTTGGAGGAGGGGTTGCGGCTTGCAGCGGCGCGGGGCGCGGGGGAGACTATGGAAGGCAGCGCAGTTGCGCCGCCAACGCTTGCCTTGGTAAGTAGTGCGACAGGGCGGGTGATGGAGGGGGACGCGCTCGACGAGGTGTACTGGCAGCGGCAGGCGCGTGAGTCGGTAGCGTTCGACCGCTGTGTGGAGACGCTGGCCGAGCTGGATGTGCAGATAATCGTGGAGATTGGTCCAGACGCGGTGCTGGGGCCGATGGTAGCCTCGGCTTGGCCAGAGTCAGCGGATGGTAACGGAGTGCCGGTCGTGTTGTCGAGTCTGTGGCGGGACTCGCAGGGAGATGACAGCTTCGTGGCGGCGGTTGCGGAAGCGTACGAGGCGGGGTTAGCGGTTTCCTTTGCGGGGTTGTTTGCCGGGGAGACGCGGTCCCGGATTTCGCTGCCGAGTTATCCGTTTCAGCGCCGACGCCACTGGATCGAGGCGCGGCCCGCTTCGAGCGTGGAGCGTTGAGTACGGTGGATTGACGTAACGTCTGCACCTTTCTATTTTGCCCATTGTTTTAAGCCATATGCCATTATACCATCTACCACCATTGAGAAAGGATTACGAACATGGCTTCAACCGGAGATCGCCTCAGAAATCTCATCAGCGAAAACCTCGAAGTAGATGGGCAGCCAATAGATGTGCCCCAAGATCTGAACATCAGCCTCATGGAAGCCGGCGTCCCCTCTACGGATCTCGTTGCGTTCGCGAAATTGGTCTCTCAGGAGTTCAACGTTTCGTTTACCGCCGAACATTGCACGCAGCTTAACAGCCTCCAAGAAGTAGTCGAGTTTATCGATTCCCAATAAACATCCTTGGGAGATCGTCCGCTGATCCTGCGAAAATCGGCGGCTTTTCAGTCGGGCCGATACTACCGATTGGGAAGCCGCCGTTTCCATGCTCATGGTAGCGTTCCGACATATGCCTAGTTCCGTTGCCGAGTGCTGGTGGTGTTCGTTCAGAGAAGTTGGCCATGCTATGGTCCTACACGTCGATCTGACGCCTCATGTGGTCCGCGAGACGGAGGCGTGGGCGTGGCTCGATGAGGAAGAGCAGGCACGTTGGCAACGCTATCAGCACGACGGTCCGCGCCGTCGATTTGCCTTGTGTCGTGCAGCACTCCGCGCCGTGCTCTGTAGTCAGCTCGGTTGCCGCAATGAACAGCTTGCGTTCGGTGCGTCTGATCACGGAAAGCCGTATGCGGTGGTGCAGGGAGTGGCGGCTCCCATTAGCTTCAACGTCAGTCACAGCGGTGCGCATGGACTGATCGCGGTTGCAGCGGCAGGACGGTTGGGCGTAGATGTGGAGGAACGCAGCACGCCGCGCGATCTCGATGGATTAATCAGTAGCGTGCTGGGGCCGGACGAACAAGCTGAGCTGGCATTGGCGCGTGGATGTCGCAAGTTGCACTTGTTCTTCAATTTTTGGACCATTAAGGAAGCCTTGATCAAGGCGATTGGTCTCGGTCTTTCTTTGGATATGTCTCGATTTGAGATCCCATTGGCTATGCGTCACGGTAAGACGACGAGCGTATTTCAGTTTCCGCAGATGCCGATCGTTAGATGGCGGTTGGAGAACCTTGGCAACGAGCATTTCGCGGCTGCCATCGCCCATGAACTAGACCCGGATCCCAATTGACTACGAATTCAGAAACGGTCTGGGAAATACCTGAGCCGCTTTCCACTAGCGAAGTTAGCGTGGACGATGACACTACCATCATTTTGCGTCGTCATGGAAATCCGGCGGGGCCGCGACTCGTGCTGAGCCACGGCAATGGTCTGGCGATCGATCTCTATTATCCCTTCTGGTCGCTGCTGACCGACGATTTCGATCTGATCATCTACGATCTCAGAAACCACGGTTGGAATGCTGTAAGCTCCCCGCAAAATCACAATGTTCCGACCTTTGTTAGTGATCACGACCTCATCCTCGAAGCGATTGACCATCACTACGGGAAGAAACCGAAAATAGGTGTCTTCCATTCGGTTGCGGCGCTGACCACGCTTTTATCGCCTACGAAAGGTAGTGGGTTCTCGGCATACGTTCTGTTTGATCCGCCTCTGTGCAAGCGCGGTGCTAGCTATGAAGAATTCGATGCAGCCGCTGAGCGCGTGGCCACTATGACTCGGCGCCGCACGCCTCAGTTCCGGACTAGGGAAGAGCTTGTAGATGTTCTTCCCTATATACCAACTTTCCAGCGCGTCGTGCCCGGGGTTTTCGATCTGGTGGGAAGGACGACGCTGCGCGAATGTGAGAGTGGAGAGGGTTATGAGCTTCGCTGTCCGCGCGAGTACGAAGCGCAGGTCGTAGAGTACGCTGCTCCTTATGCTGTGCTGGTGGACTTTGCAACATTCCGTTGTCCAATAAAGGTCCTCGGTGCCGATCCTACCTTGCCGTATTCCTATCTGCCGACGCTCGATCTTAGTCACATTTTGACCGTGGACTACGATTTCCTGCCTGAAGCGACGCACCTGCTGCAAATAGAACAACCAGCAGAATGCGCTGCGGCGGTGCGCGAATTTATCGCGCCTCTGGCTTGATCCCCACTTTTCCTACCGAGCTATGAAGGGCTATATATCGTCTCATAGGCGATAAATAGCCTTTTTGTTGTAACAGTCTATTACTAAACAACATAAGAGCTAGTCTGGCTGTCTTCTATGGACGATATATCGTCCATAGAGAATGATACAGTCTGGCTCTTTTCTTTTTTATAATTCATATCCCAAATAAAAATAGAACCTTACACGAATAGCATTAGGTGTCACTTCACGTCGGCACGGATTTTGCAAGGATAGCAGTCTGCGTACGGCATCAATCCACATTAAGGGAGCGATTGAGATGGATTGCGTATGAGGGATGCGTTGTGGTAAGAAGCTGCTTGGAATTTCTGAGTGTGTCCGAGCGCGAGCGCAAGGTGGAGGCCAAACGGGGGGGACAGCCGCGGCCGCCACGCTTGCAGTCGCGTGGGACCGCTAGGGGTGGGATTTCAGGCAGCTTCCTATGTTTTTCTACTGTTCCACTTTAGGAACGGAAATTTTCTAGGAACGTCTTTAAGGTGGAAGTCGCTTTACATAAAAGGACTCTTGCGGTATGGGTATTTCCATTGCTCTCAAACCTGAACTTCAAAAGGCGAATCAATGTAATATGATGTGTAGATACAAGTAAAAAATATAAAAATAACAGTGGTGGGAGGTGATGATGATGGGACTCATTGGTCAGAGCGTGGCAATGCATCAGTTCCAAGTCAAACTGATGGAAGTAGCATCCATTGATATGACGGTACTGATTTTGGGTGAAACAGGTGTCGGTAAGGGAGTAGCTGCACGGGTATTACACACACTAAGTCCTCATTGCGATGGACCTTTTATACAGGTCAACTGTGGTGCGCTACCTGAATCGCTGATCGACAGCGAACTCTTTGGACACGAAAAAGGAGCTTTTACCAACGCTGTTTCTCGTCGGTTGGGCAAAGTGGAACTGGCCGAGGGCGGTACGCTCTTTTTAGATGAAATTGGCGATATGTCTCTAGCGACACAGGTTAGAATGCTGCGGTTGCTGGAAGATCGCACTTTTGAGCGCATTGGAGGCAGTGCTACGTTGGCGGTAAAGACGCGCATCGTAGCAGCGACCAATCGCAACTTAGAGGAAATGGTTCGCAAGGGTACGTTTCGCGAGGATCTCTATTATCGCTTCCGCGCCTTTCCGATTTATCTGCCGCCCCTACGCGAGCGCAAGGAGGATATACCGCACCTAGCTGAGTTTTTCAAGAATCGCATGGCAAAGCATCTAGGTAAGCAAATCGATACTTTGACACCAGATGTTATAAATGTGTTACAAGCCTATCATTGGCCGGGGAATGTGCGGGAGTTGGAGCACGTCATACAGCGGGCTGTAATAGCGTGCAATAACTCTCTAATCAGAGTGGGAGATCTCGGACTGATGAGTATAATTTTGCCGGCTTCCCAAGGCCAAGAAATCGTCCCTTTGGATGAATTTGAACGTCGCTACATTATCGAAGTACTCAAAGCGACTAACTGGCATATAAAAGGAGACGAAGGTGCGGCGGCTTTGTTGGGCTTACCTCCTTCTACTTTGTATAGCAAGATGAAAAAACTGGGTATCGAACGTCCTAGCTAAAGGCGGCATATCGTCTCAGGACGATATGCCGCCTTTAGCTGTACTGTGTTGTTACTCAGCAATAGAGAGCCAGTCTAAATTATTTCCGGACGACATATCGTCTTTTTGGAATAATTTAGACTGGCTTTTTTGTTTGTTGAATAAGTTTTATGTCAAATAAAAATAATATGTTACAAGTATAATTATCCAATGCACTCACTTTGGTATAGATATTGCATTATAGTCATGATTTTAGATCGCAATAGCAGGGATCTGTGGATGTATATATAGCAGTAAAAAATGATTGTTCATTATCAATTCATATTTGTTGGGGAGGGATAAATATGACTTGTAGAAATCAGGAATTATCATTTACGGAATGCACTGTGGTGAGGACTGGACTTAGCTCATGGCGTCTATTGAGACAGCAGAAACCGATCTTCGGCGGGCCGCTTCAAGGATTGATGGAGTGGGCACGCTGTCTAGCATGGGGATTCGCTGTCGTATTAGTGATGCTTGGGCCTGCGGTGGCACAGAATAAACTGATCGCGGAAGTCGCGGAGGCACCGCCCGCCCATGACGGGACGAGTGCGTTCGAGATTCGGATCCAATTTAGTGCGCCGGTCAAGACGAGCTACAAGGCCTTGCGCGATCACAGCTTCGCGGTGTCTGAGGGGCAAGTGACGAACGCGAGCCGAGTGAAGAAGCGCAGTGACCTGTGGAGCATTGGGATAAAACCTGCTTCGCATGAGGCGGTGACGATCACGCTTGAGGGCGGACGCGCCTGCGACGTACAGGGCACGGTATGCACAAAATAAGGTCAGGTGCTGTCGGCGATCCTGTCGCATACAGTGTCGGGACCCAGCGATAAGCTGGTGGCCGCAGCTAGGGAAAAGCCAACGGTCAGCCGGCTGGAGTCCAGTTATCCCAACCCCTTTAACAGCGCTACGCAGATCGCCTATGGCTTGGCCACGGCCGGCCCGGTGCGGCTCAATATCTACAGTGCCTTGGGCCAGCTCGTGCGCACGCTGGTGGACCAAGTCCAAGCCGCTCTATCAGGTACACTGGGATGGACGCGACCTGCACGGTGCAGAGCTATCGACGGGGGTCTATCTGGCACGCCTGCACTACCCCGGCGGTGTGCAGATTCAGCGACTGCTCTACCTCAAGTAGGAGCAAGGGCCAACTGCTGTTGACGCTGAGCGATTAAGAGAAAGCGTATGGGGGATACGTCGTGGTAAGAAGCTGAAGAAGCTGTCTGGAACTTCCAAGTGTGTCCGAGCGCGAGCGCTGCGCCGTGCTACCTTTCGGCGCAGCAAATGGGGAGGCCAGCCGCGCCGTGCGGCAAGGGGTTTCAGGCAGCTTCCGATTTTTCCTACCACGCTACTTGTACCGCAACGATGTCCATATCGCGTAATGCCAAGACGCCTCGGTTCGACCTATATTGCTGTCGTAATATGCAACAGTGTTGCATATCAGCACATTTTGCCAAATTTTTCATAAACCACACTATAAATCACATAATTTAAAAAAGTTAGCCTCCTCTTGTTCCTCTCTCAGCGTCATTTGACTGTTGCATTGTGCATCATCTCAGAATTTCCCACTCTGACGCCTTTATCATATAACATCTTTTGTATAAAGGAACTTATACATTTTTCACCGACTTGGCACGGATTCTGCATTAGTATCCATAGGTGCGAACGACTTACTGTTGACGCTGCGCCTTAATGGGAAGCGTTTGAGGGATGTGTTGAGATAAGGAGCTGTCTGGAATTGCCGAGTGTGTCCGAGCGCGAGCGCAAGGTGGAGCAGACGGGGTGGACAGCCGCGGCCGCCCCGTTTGCAGTCGTGCGAGGCCGCGAGGGGTTTCAGGCAGCTTCCTTTTTCTACCGAGTCACTTGCACCGTGACGATGTCTAAGCCGTGATACTTCTGGTGCCGCACCGAAGAAGCGTAATGGCGCAACAAGCGAAACGATAGCTCTCGTTCATCGAAGGTTTCGGTCTGTTCGTCTAGATACGCGAGGCGGTCTTCTAGGTTTTCCTCGTCGAAGACCGCTAAAAATTCCATTTCCACAGTTCCACCCTCGGGACGTGCGACGACGATTAAGCGCGGAGCTTTGCCCGCCGGATATGCGTCGTCCGGCTGCAACAGACTCGACAGGGTTTCTTCACCCGCAGAGCGCAACCGCTCGGTCGCAGCTACGTCCCAACTCATCTTGGCGGCAACCTCTTGGAGGAAGGCGTCGATTTGGGGGAGGTCGGCGATATCCAACCGAACTTCCAAGCGTCGGCTGCGCGGGCTGGTTAGCTCCAAGAACGCGGTTAGCACCAGCGCCGTTGCCGTGCCGACGGTCATGCCGTTGCCGAGCAACGCACCCCAAGGACTAGGCAGCAGGTCCGCGAGAATGTTTTGATGCTGCATACCAAGGCCGATGGAGAACGCCAGTCCTACTACGATGGCCTTTTGCGGATCGAGGCCGGCTCGCGCGAGGGTCTGTATCCCCTCGACGAAGAGCATCCCAATCGCGACTAGTAAGAACCCCCCCATGACCGGGCTGGGAATGGAGAGTAGCACGCTCGTTAGTTTGGGAAAAAACGCCAACGCCACGAGGAGACCTCCCACGGCATATCCAGCGCTGCGCGCTGAGACACCGGTGAGGTTGATGAGTGAGACGGTGGACGACGAATAGGAAGTCGTGGGCGGCGTCCCGGTAAGGCCCGCTAGCAGAACGCCCACCCCGTTGGCGTAGGTTGAGCCTTGAATCAGACGAAAGTCGATCGCCCGTGGTCTGCGCCGCGACACCTGTTGAATGACCACGCCGTCGCCAATGCCCTTGATTACTTGGACGAGGGTGACGATTAGGAACATCGGCAGCAGCGCCCAGAAACCCGCACTCGGTGTTAGGTCCAGCCCCGGAAAGCCGCTGGTGGGGATCCCAACCCAAGAGGCAGCGCTCAAGCGCGCAAAGTCATACAGGCCGAACGGTGCTGCGGCTACGCAACCCGCCGCAATGCCGATCAGTAGCGACCACGGCCGCCAAGTGCGGGGAGCGCGGAGCATTGACATCGTGGCTACAACCAGCGTCACCGCCGCCACGCACGGACCCGCCGCCACGGAAGCGCCTGCGGGGACTTCTTGTAGTCTATCAAAAGAGATGGGCAGGATCATCGCTGCAATCAGCATGAGTACCGTGCCGGAGACGACCGGTGTAATAATGCGGCGCAGCAACGGCAGCCACGCCGCCAATGCTAGGTAAAAGAGCGACGACAGGACGATGAGGCTCGCCAACATGGCCGGGCCGCCCGCTTCGATGGCTAAGACTGAGACGGCGATGAAGTTGGGCGTGGCTCCCATAATGAGCACGTGGCCGCCGCCCAGTCGCCCAATCTTGGCCACCTGTAGCGCAGTGACGATCCCGCTGATTATCAGCGCCGCGAAGACGGCCCACGACAGGTAGCGTTCGTCTTGGCCGGCTGCTAGGGCGGTGATGGCGACGATCAACACCGTCGGTGCCAGCCCTATCATGATACCCTGCACCCCGACCCCTATGGCCACGGGTAGGGGACAGGGCTCGTCTAGCTCGTAGCGGATGCTTGCGTTTGCGCGGGCTGACGACAAAAGAGGCTCAGCTTTCTGGCGGGATCACGGCGCGAACTGGTACACTACCGGCAACTGTGCGATGTCCGTGATGCTAGTATCTGTATGGTGGTAGATGTTGATGCGCCCAGTGCCGCAGTCGCCAAAATCGTCGCAGGAGATCGCGCCGATAATTCCCTGAAAGCCGGCCGTCGCGCCGACTCCCTCGCGCAGGGCTGCGCGGTCTAGGTACAATTTGCCGCCCTCTTCCACGGCAACGGATTTGATGGCAGTGAGCAGCACGGTCGTGGCGTCGTACGCGTGCGCCCAATACGGAGAAGTAGGCGACCCGCCGTACGCGGCTTCATAGGCGGCGAGTATGTCGTCTGCGTTTTTGCCGGTCGCCGCATTGACGTTTGCGCCGTGGTCCGACTCCGGCCCGGCGAAGTACATGCCCGCCGACTGCGGCGTGCCGAGGAATTCCGACACGAGGAGAGCCGCGCCCGTGATGAGCGTCGCATCTTCTAGGCCGTCGAACGCCCGCGCCTGCTCGGCGAAGGGCGTACCTTCCGCTTCAAAGAGCGGGAAGAAGATGCCGTCCGGTTCGGCGGCGGCGAATTCCGTGAGGACCTCTGTCATGTCTGTGGTGCCCTTGTTGATTCGGGCAGTGACCGCGATCTCGCCGCCGAGTGCGCCAAACGCATTGCCAAACGCGCTGACGAGAGCTGTCGTGTATGGGTCGCCATCGTCAACGGCCACCATGCGCCGCAGTCCCAATTCATTATAGGCGAAGTCGGCGACCGCGTTGGCCTGATAGAGGTCGTTATTGGAAGTGCGGAAATAGCCGGGGTGGTAGTTGGGATTGGCGTTGCCAGCGAGGTCGGACGTGAGCAGCGGCGAGGTGTTGGACGGCGAGATCATCACTAGTCCTGCCTCGCTGATCACCGGTGAGGCCGCTACGGCTGCGGCTGAGCACGACGTGCCGATGACGCCTACTACCTGCGGGTCGGCGCTGATCTGCTCGGCACCCGCGCGTCCACCATCTGGCGAGCACATGCTGTCCATGGACTCGCCGAGTTCGACGGCGCGACCGTGGATGTCGCCGAAGTCGCGCACGGCTAACTCGACGCCGTTGCGCAACGCCCCGCCCAGCGATGCCGCGCCGGTGATCGAGAGCAACGAGCGGATCTGCACGGCCTCACCCGCGCCGACCTCGACGGAGCCGAGTGGTCCCGCCTCAAAGCCGAGTGGTTCATCGTCGCCGCCGCACGCTGCTACGAAAGCTGTGAGCAGCGCGATGTAGAATTTTCTGAATGGATTATTCATGGGCATAAACCTCCTCATTGAGTTATACGTTAGCTAATTTACGATGCATACCGATAAGCCTTCGGAAACTATCTCACGCTGGATAGATGCCCAAAAATTCGCGGGCCGGGTGGTGCGGCTCCGTGGCCGAGCGGGCATCGGGGTCGTTGACTACCGCGGTAGTGGGCGGCACTACGGGGCGTCCGTGGGCTAGGGGATCGTCGGTGTTTTGCATCCATTGGTCGAGGCGTTGGCGTAGCTCCTCTAGGTGATCTCGGCAATTCGGGTCTGCTGCTAGGTTGTGGGTTTCGTGCGGGTCGAAGACCAAGTCGTAGAGCCGTTCGGGCTCTATGGGGCGTTGTCGCCAGCCTTGGTCTATAAAATAGTCTTTGGTCAGGCTGTCGTCGCAATTGGGCATGACTGGGTATTGGCGCTGGTCGAAGCGGCGGATGTACTTGAAGCGCGAAGTGCGGATGCAGCGCTGGGGTTCGTAGTAGGTATGGTAGTTCACTTCGGCAAAAATTTCGCTGCGGATTTCCTGAGTTTGGCCGTTTATTAGCGGCAGGAGCGAGGTGCCCTGTACGTGATCGGGCAATGCGATCCCGGCTAGAGCGCAGACCGTTGGATAGATATCGATTTGGCTGACCAAGGCATCGACCACTTGCCCGCCGCTAAAGCCGCCCGGGCCGCGCAGCACCAACATGACGCCAAGGCCGTGGTCGGTGAGATTGCACTTCATGGTGGGGAAGGCAATGCCGTGGTCCGTGGTGCAAATGACGAGGGTATTGTCGGCCAAGCCGTTATCTTGCAGGGCGGCGAAGACGCGGCCCATTTTGGCGTCGAGAGTGCGGGCCGCGTCGATGTACTCGGCCATGTCGCGGCGCGTCTCGGGCGTATCGGGGAAGGGCGCGGGCGGTCGCACATAGCGCGGATCAGTGGGATCCTCGTCTTGGGGCTGGGGCGCAAAACCGCGTCTTTGGCGGTGGGTTTCGCTAAAGCCCACGTCTAGATAGAAGGGTGCGCGATGATCTTCGGCCAAAAAGGCGGTGGCTCGGTCTTCGGTTTTGGTATCGGGAGCCTCTTGGGGCAACAGGCGGGTAAAGCCGCCATCGTCGACGTCCGCTACCACGTGCTGGAAGCCGGTCATGGCCGTGGTGTAACCGGCCTTTTGCAGGGTGTGGGTCAGTAGCCGTTCGGGATGGGGCAAGGTCCAGCCGCGATTGACCAAGCCGGTCATGCCGCAGGAATGGGCCCACTGGCCCGTGAGCAGGCAGGCGCGGCTGGGCGAGCAGGTGGGGTTGGCGCAAAAGGCTTGGCGGAAGAGGACGCCTTCCTCGGCTAGCTGCTGGATATGCGGCGTGGGTATGGCGTGGCCGTAGGGTTGGACGTAGCGACCGGTGTCGTGCGAGTGGATATAGACGATATTGGGAGCTGGCATGGGAACCTACGGTTGGTCGACGGTGCGGAGCGAAGGATAGCACGGATTCGGAACCGGCTCATGGGAGCCGTCTGTGGGTGTCACCTCATTTTTAATAAAAAAATAGATACCGTCATCAACCACAATGCGGCTTGTGTACAGGAGCCAAATTTCGTATCTCGCTTCCGAGCGTCCAGCATGGGTGCTCTATGTGAATCGGAGATGGGATTTTCGGAACTCGATCCATGCTTTTCGGGCATTGATCCCACTAAAAGGAGGTCCACCGTGACTGAGAACAGAGAAGTTATGCTGCAGAATTACACCCGGCGCGAATTCCGCCAAGGGCTTGAGGCCGGGAAATTCCAGGCCGCGATCATTCCCACCGGCAGCATTGAGCAGCACCTTGAGCACCTGCCCTTTGAACACGATATTGCCTCGTCAACTTGGGTAGCGCAACAAACAGCCCTGCGCATGTACCCAAAGGTGATCGTGGCCGTGCCCATGGCCGTAGGCATTTCCGAGCACCACATGAAGCACAAGGGCAGTCTCACGGCCAAGCCGGGCTCGTGGCTGGCCGTACTCTTTGACACGGTGGAATGTTTTGCCCGTCACGGCATTGAGAACATCCTAATCCTCAACGGGCACGGCGGCAATGTGCAACCCGTGAATAGCATAATCCGTCAGTGGCGCCTCTTTTTCGAGTCAACAGCTCCGGGGGTGAATTTGCACTTCCATCCCTATTGGAACTTAATTCCGCGGGCGCTCGTCGACGAGCACATGGTCACCAAGAGCGCCCCGGGACACGCCCAGGAATTCGAGACCTCGCTGGCCATGCATATGTTCCCGGAGAAAATCCGTCATGATGCCATGCAGGACCAGGAGGACAAGACGCCCTTGGAGGCCGATGCGGAAAAGGGAAGGATTTTGTCCGAAGAAGCGGTCAATCGGGTAGTGGAATACCTCGAGGCGATGATGGAAGGGAAAACCCTACTCGACGTGGGAGAGCGGTACTAAGAGCCCGTAGAGCCATAGTTCAAATGTGAGGACCGCGCTCCCGGATGACGCGGATCGCCAGATCGGGATCGACCTGCACAATCATCTCCGGTTCAATGGCCAAGTTGCTGATCTCAAATCCGCCCAGAGCACTGCGGCCGTGCCAGCCGGAGCGGCCGTCGGGCTGGCCTTCCTTGGCGCGACGCGACAGGGGGCCGCCGAATACATCGTGCCAGACTTCCGTGTATCCGTCCACCACGCGAGGAGCGTTGGTAAAGGACTCTTCGCGGTGGGCCGAATGCACCATGCCGATGCACTTGACGCAATACCAGACGTCGTTCAGCGTGCCAAAGGGGTGCAGACCCCAATGCAGTACGCAGATGTGCTTGTGACCCACGTCCCTGCCGGCCCTGTGCCCTTTCTCTACCGAGGACTCGTCGTTGGTGACCGGCCCCTCGCCTGCGCCTGATCCAGAAAAAAAGAGCAAGCCGGAAGGGGTGAAGATGAGTCTGGGAATGCGGTTGGTCTCGGGAGCGATGGCATCTTCTCTGCGGCCCAAGTCGATGCCGAGTTCCTCGAGGCGGTCGTACACGTCGTAGTCGCGTTGCCAGCGTGTGGGTAGTTCGAGTTGCATGAGAACCTCCTTTTGGTTTGCACATGGTATTAATTTCTGGCAAGGCTGTCCAGCAGCGTTTCCGGCAGAGCTTTTGCCAAGCGGTCGGGGAAGACTTTGACGCGGTCTTCATACCGCTGGCGCAGATCGGCGATCCACGCGTCAAAAAGCTCTTTTTTCAGCGCTTTCCTCAGGGCGACCTCCGCTCTCCTACGGGCTAGCTCAAAGGGCTCCCGCTGCGGCGGCTGACGCTGAACCACCTTGAAGAGAACGTACCCCTCTGGGATGTAGATCGGTCCGCGCAACTCGCCTTGGGGAGCCGTCTGGAACGCTTGCCACAGTTCCGCGTAGTCCGCTCGGTGGATACTGCGCAAGCAGAGCAAATTGTCCTCATTGCGTTGACGTACCCGCAGGCCTCGCTCCTTGGCTAGGGCGCTCAGATCAGTTTCAGCGGTGATTTCTGTTTTGATTGCTTCGGCTTCCCGCCTCGAACCAACCAGCAACTCGTCAAAACAGATCTGCTCTGGGAGGCGGAACATTTCTCCGTTTTCCTCGTAGAATCGCCGGACATCTGCCTCGTCAATGGCGATTTGGTCGATGACTTCCCGCTGTCTTATGCCCCTGACCAACAACTCCCGTCTGGTTTTCTCGACCCACTTTACCACCTCGGGATCTTCCGGGAGGCCAAGGCGCTCGGCGGCTGCCACAAAGAGCGCGGGCTTTTGCAAAAAGCGGCGTCCGAGCAAACCGATAAAGACGCTGTCTAGCAAGGCCCGAGGCGCTCTGATCCTGTGCTGGCGCAACACCGCCATGTAGTCCGCCAAAGAAATGGCCCCGCCCTCATAAGTGAAGAGTGGCACGCGTTTTTCTTCGTCGGTGAGCTGCAACTTGCCGCTCTCTCCCAAGGCCGCACCTTTATCCTTCAGCAGAGTCGTCCCTGCAGAGATCCGTTGCCAGTTGAATTCGCGTGCCAAAGTGTCTGCTTTTTCCTCTTCGAGGGCCCGTTGCTTCCCTTCCTGCAACTGCGTCTTTATTTTCTCCCGGTGAGTTTGCAGATCCGTGGACCGGTCTTCTAGAAAGCGGATCAGGTGATAGTTGCGGCCCCGGCGCAGAGGGGACGATACTTGGCCGGTGCCAAGCGTGTCGAATACCTCCACGGGGATCCCCAAGAGTCGTTCGGCAGCAGCCCGGGTGACAAATCCCAACTCGCCTTCCCGCAGGGCCGACCAAGTGTCGAGTGAATGCTTTCTGGCCAACTCGCCGAAATCGCTCCCGGCTTCGAGTTGGGCGCGGATTTGCTGCGCTTGCTCCCGAGTCCGCACCAAAATGGCAGTGGTCCGACGCTCCCGCGCCATATCCTGCTGGTCGAAAAACTGGCGGATCTCCTCCTCGGACACTTGTATCTGGGGCAGGATCTCCTGGTCGCGATAGAGGGAGAGGAGGTATTCGCTCTTTTTTTTGTCGAGTGTTTTGAGCAAATCGGAGTCTTGGTGCAAGCCTTTTTCATAGGCTTCGAAGAGCGCGATTTCCCGGTCAATCAGAGTCTGTAGGTAGTCCTCCCGGGCTCGCTGTCCTGCTTTATCACTGATCAGACTCGGCGCGAGATGGCGCACGAAGTGGCGAAGTTCCTCGGCGGTGATTTCCCTGGTCCCAACTATGGCCACGGCCATTTCCCCGTGGTCTTGAGCACAGGCCGTCAGCAGAACCACTATCAGTACGAGCCGCGCTCGGCGCGAGATCCAGCGCTCCGGCGCAACAGCCAGTCCCATTTTCGTTTCCTCAATTCAGAGTGGACAGACAGGTGTCACAAGAAAAGTAGGATGGGCAAATAGGTGTATCAAGATATTCAGCTCAACCGAGGCGAAGAATTTGGTTGAATCCTAGGCCGAAAGTGAATATATTGAATGGAAATTCTGCAGTTAGCTAGGAGTAAGGTCTTTGTAACGATCATCGCAACTATGATCTAAGTATCAGAAAATAATCAACATATATTTCTCTAGGTCGATTTCCTAAGTCCCTTCCCTTAGGGCTATAGGGCCCTTTAGGGAAAGTCATCTGCTCCATTCGCACTCGTGTAGCGGATGGACAATTACCCTCTTCCTCAAAGGAGGTCGAAACGAGATGAGATTATTTTCTTCTATCCTAGTGCCGAGCTTGGCGGTCCTGTTAGGGGCAGTGCCAGCCACGGCCGATGCGCCGGATTACTTCGCCATCCACATTCCAGCCGGAGTTGCCCAACAAATGGAGATTGATGGGGAACTCACCGACTGGAGTTGGTTCCCCAGTTACGCCATCATTCAACGGGACGCGCTGCTTAGCCGCGCCGGCCCGGACGGGCTCGACTTGAATGATTTCGACGTCACCATCTGCGTGGCGTGGACGGGCGTCGACGAAGGTAATCAACTCTGGTTCGCGATCAACACGTTCGACGACTTCTACGATCGCGACTTGCTGCGCGGCAGCCGCACGGTCGGCGACGACGGCTGGACCTTTGCTTCGGATCCCGATCACAGTGGTGGTGCAATTGATCCGGACGGAGTGTACAGCAATGGCCAAGAATGGACGTTTCAGGCGGCCGGCGATGCCGATGTGTTCGCCCTGCAGGGCTTCAGCGACAGCTACTCCCAATTCTGGGCTAATCAGCCGCCCCACCTCGTCTTCGCCACTGGCCCGGCCAGCGGCAAGCCGTGGAGCCACGGCGATGAAAATGTGACCATTAACTACGAATGGCGCATGACCATGTTCTCTTTCTTCGACGCGGCCGTATCGACCGGCGAAGGCGGAGCCGAGACCAGCACAGTCATGGATCTGACTGAGAACACGAAGACCCACCTCATGTTCCAGGGCGACGACTGGGACGGCGGCGACAGTTGGGACGGGGCTTGGGCCACATCGAACGAGAGCGGAGCGACCGGCAACGGGGATTCCATGAACAGCTTCACCCTCATCGTTGACCCCGATGTCGAGGCCGCTGCCCCCACCGCGGTCGAGTCGACTACCTGGGCCCGCATAAAGTCCAGTTTCGCAGACTAACGGCTCATCTGTACCTATCCCGGGATTCCACCCAGCGCGGGGGAGTGTCTCGGGGCTCTAGTGTCAGCGGTTCGGCCGGAATACCGGCTGAACCGCTGTATTGTATGAAAGAGTGATCTATGCTGAGATGCGCGCATTTGCTCCTGCTCGGCACGGGCATCTTTCTGTCGAGCGGCTGCGAAAAAGAGATCGATCTGTCGACTCTGCCAAAGGACATCGAGGAAGGTGAGCCCAGCCGCTTCATCAAGTTCGTCAATTCTTTCCGCGGCGAGGTAGAGGTGAGTATCGCCGCCTGCTTCCAGAAATTCCGCCTCTTGTCCGACCAAATCCAATCGGTCGAGTGCCTGATCGAGGATGATATCAACGCCTTCGATGTCGTCGTCGTGTGGCTGAATCCACCCGTTGGACAAGGGTATGCTCCGCCTCCGCCAAAAACCGTCACCGTGTCGTATGGGCAGGTCGTCGAAATCAGGAACGTCCCGGGAGGGACGGGCAGCGGCTTCATAATCCTGATCGACGGCCGCCGCCAGAACTGAGCAGAGCCGCCATGGGAATGCTGCGCGTTTTTCTCGTCTTGGCGTCAACGGCTATGCTGGGCGGATGCGAAGAGGAGATTCCGCTCTCTACCGAGACGACCCGCGCTGGAGAAGGAGCCGTTGAACTCCGGGTCGTCAATTCATTTATCGACGAGATGGAGATCACTATTGCCGCCTGTCAGCAGAACGCCCGGATCGAGGCCAACAGCACGGCGGTGATCGAATGCGTGCTTCAAGATGCCTCGGCACCATTCGAAGTGGAGATAGCTTGGCCTAGTTCGCCCCTGAACGCGCAAGGCGGGTCGTCCTTCCCCCCGCAGACAGCCCTCGTGGCTCCCGGTCAGATCATCCGCATTGGCATCGCACCCGAAGGGGTTGAAGGTGGGTTCACGATAAGGGTTGCCGCACAGTGAGTTATGCCAGGTACATGGCTATGCCATTTAAGTCCCTCTTGCTGATTGCCCTCTTGGTCGGCGAAGCCGCCAGTGCCCGGGAAGTACTGGTTTTTGGCGGCAGTGAGCGTCCGTGGCAAGAGTGGGGGACTGTGCAAGCCATTGACTTGGCGAGTCGTCCGGGTTGGCTACAGCCCGAGCGCATATCGCCCGACGAAAATCTCAGCTTGCGGGCCTTGGCCGAAGGCGGCAATATCGACAGCCCGCAGCCTTCGGTCCGGGGTCTGGCCGATCCCCAGGCCGGCTTGGGGGCGCTGATCGACGGGAAAATCGCCACGATTTTTCCCATTGAGCACTCTAGACAGATAGGGGGTCGCATCATTCTGGATCTGGGCCGGGTTTTCAGTGGCGTCTATCAGGTTTCGTTCTATCCCCGCATTGAGCAGGGAGACCGATTTCTGCGGGGATACGAACTGTACGTTAGCGACGAAAGCGACCCGCTGCGGGGCGATCCAGTCTGGAATTTGGCGGCCCGAACGACCCGCAACGAACGCGAGGTGGTCACAGTCGATATAGCACCTCGCTATGTCCGGTGGATCATGCTGATATTCACCAGTCCGCTGCCTTGGGAAATCGCCGAATTGGAAGTCTATGGCCAGGGCTTTGCACCGCAGGCGGTGTACACGTCCAACGTCATCGATTTAGGCGGCCTGGCTACTCTGGGAGCGCTGACTTGGGCCGCCCAGACCGATGCGGGCGGCGCAATCCAGGTGACCACCCGCAGTGGCTCGACCTCCGATCCCTATCTTTACTACCGGCGCCGAGGAGCTACACTCGAAGAAGTAAGCAAAGACCAGTACGATAACCTGAGGGAAAACCAGCAGGTAAAACGGCTCGATCTGGCAAACTGGAGCCCTTGGTCGCCACCGCACACAACGAGTGGCTCGCGCATCCGCTCGCCGGCACCCCGGCGCTATTTCCAGTTTGCCGTCGAATTGGTCAGCGATCGCTTTGCCGCAGCGGCTCAGGTGGATTCGCTCGCCTTTGAAATTTCCTCTCCGCCACCGGCCCACGAAGTAGTGGCCGAAATCGAGCCGAAATTCGTCATCGCCGGGGAGACTACGCCCTTTACCTATCACGTGCGGCCGCGCATTCTCGATGACGATGCGGGCTTTGATGCGGTGGAACTGTCCACTCCGACCCGGGCCCGCCTGAGCGGACTGACCATAGGCGGTACACCAACAGAAGACTTTACCTGGGAAGCGACGGATTCTCTTCTGACGGTGCGCTTTCCGAATCATCCCGTCGTAAAAGACGGGGTACTGGTGGAACTGAAATTCGATGCCAAGGTGATCGAATTCGGGACCCTTTTTTCCTCTCGCGTGTTCGCTAGCCAGTCCGCTGAACTAGCCCAAGATGTCCTGCCCGGCGATGCCAGCATCGATCTTAACACCAATCATTTTTCGGTCGAGTTGGAATTGGACAGTACCATTTTAGGCAACTTGGCCATAGCGCCCAACCCCTTTACACCTAACGGCGATTCGCTCAACGACCGGATGCGCATTCAGTACAGCATATTCAAACTCGTCCAGCCCGTATCCGTCGAAGCGGCTATATACGACTTTGCGGGCAGGCGAGTCCGGGCGCTTTTCAATGGCATGCAGAGCAGCGGTTTTCACGCGGTGGAGTGGGACGGTAGAGCGAGCGAGGGATCCTTAGCCGCACCAGGGTTGTACGTGTGTCGCATCAGCGTAGATTCGGCCACGGGGGCCAACGCAAGGGCCGTACCTGTGGCCTTGGTCTACTGAGAGGACGAGAGAAAGTGGGGCACACCAGCAGAAAAGCAACTTCAACAGCGAAGGCGCTCGTCGTTTGCGCTGGCCTTTTCCTTCTCTGGCCCTGGGGTGCGTCGGCTGGTGAAATTCGCTTCAGCCGCTCGTCGCAGTGGCGCGCGTGGAGCGCTCCCGAGGGGACTATTGCGATTTCGCCGGACGGTCGGGTCAGCCCGGTCTTCATCCGCAAATCGATCAACGCTGCGCTCAATGCCAACCAATTCTCAGTACTGGGCGACTTTGGGGACGAGGAAGAGCGCCCGGGTGGCATACGCGGGGCGGGCACGAACTCCAGAATGGCCGGCCTCATACTCGACGGCGACGAGGAGACATTTTGGACCCCTGCCGCTGGCGCTGCCCTTGAGGATTGGTGGGTGGAAGTGGATCTGGGCCGGGCCGTCTCCGCCACGGAGATCGCGGTAAAATTCGCCCGCTCGGGCAATCCTTTTAGCATGTTCCAGGTATTTGTCTCCACAGGCGAGGAAGCAGTCTATTTTGGCTCTGGACTCAAGAAATACAGCTTGTTGGCCGAGACGACCCGTCCCAATACCCAGTACGAACTCACCTATCCGCTCCTGCCGCAGGACGTGAAATTGAGCGGCCGAGGCGAGCTGACCTTTAGGCAGTTCGTGCGCTTCGTTCTGTTTCGGGCCTTGCGTACAGCCGAAAATCCACGCCTGGCCGAAATCGAGGTCAGCGCCTTGGGCGACAATATAGTCTTGGGCAGCGAGCAACGGGGGGGTGGTGCGCTCATCGCACCGGCCGGAGGCGACGAAAGCGAGCCCCCGACCTTTGCTTCGGATATCATAGACGGGAATTACAATACGGGCTGGAATTCCTTGGGAAATTTCGTCGGCGACCCCAAGCGGTGGGGGTGGGTCAACATAGACTTGGGAACGCTATTCTGGGTAGACCATGTGCGCATCATCACGTCCTTTGAGTTCACTGGTAAGCGCAACGTTCCGGTCTTCGGGTACAAACTCTTTGCCTCGGACGGGACGCGCAGTAGCAGCGCAGGTGCAGGCGAGTTCATCGATTTCGACGACCTAGTCTGGGAAGAGATTGCCGAACTCGAAGACAATCCCGCTCCCGAGCGCTTCATCTTTGAAGAGCACCTGCCCCCGCGCAAGGTGCGCTATCTGTTCTGGTCGAATCGCAACCAGCGGCGCACGGGCGTCTCAACTGTGCGGGAAATCCAGGCTTTTGGGGAGGGGTTCATTCCGGGCGTCACCTTGACCTCCGGATTGATCGACCTAGGCGGGGCCAAAAACCTGACGGCCATCCACTGGAGCGGCGAGACGCCGCCGGCCACTAGACTGGCGGTGCGCACGCGCACGGGCAACGAGCTGGGCGAGAAACTGCACTACTTCGACAAGGAGGGCAATGAATACACTGAAAAGGCTTGGAACAAGCTGCCGCCCTTCAAACGTGAGAAAGAGCCCACAGTCGAACTCATTCCGGGCGCGGGATGGAGTCCGTGGAGCCTGCCCTACGAGTATTCGGGTGCGCGCTTTCAATCGCCCAGCCCCCGCAGCCATGCCCAGATACAGGTGGAGTTGATCAGCGATGATCCGCAGCGGGCTCCAGCCCTGTCCAGTGTGGCGCTTGAATTCACGGATCCGGCGGCCGAACGGATCGTCGCCGAAATCGTTCCCCAGGTGGCTACACCGGGTCAGCCGGAAGAATTCACCTACTTCATCCGTCCTAGTTTCGGGTCTGGGGCTCGCGGATTCGACCAGATTTTGATCCGCGTTCCAACCCATCCTGTCTTTGGGGGCCTGAAACTAAATCGCGAGGAAGTAGAGCCCGTTGCCGTACGGGCCGCGGCGGACTCACTGGTCCTCACTCTGCCGACTCCGGTGCAGGCCGCACAACTGATCGAGGTGAATTTCGCCACCCAAGTCTTCCTCAATGCCACCCTCTTTGAGGGGTTTGTACGGCGCTCGGCTGAGCCGGACTCTTGGCAACAGATCGATCCGGGCGATGCGAGCCCGGACGAGCTAGGCGACGACCTGAGAGTTTTCCTACCCGCCGGCAGCAGCGGTCTCCGCACTCCGACAATCAATCCGTCGGTGATCACCCCGAATGGGGATGGGCGCAATGAACAGTTGACTGTGCGCTTTGCGCTGGTCGGCTTGGAGGCGTCCCGCCAACTCCGGGCAGCCGTGTACGATCTGGGCGGTCGCCTAGTCGTCCGGCTGCGCGACCAGTCCGGGCCCAGCGGGGAGTACGTCCTTTTGTGGGACGGCCGTGATGGGGGGGGAAATATGGTGCCTCCTGGGGTGTACTTGTTTCGCCTGAGCATCGACAGCGACGAGCCGACGAGGGAGTTTACGCGGCTCGTCGGGGTAGCCTACTGAGGCGGTTTTCCGTGACCTACTGCAAATACATCGCAATCACAGTGGCCTTGCTCGCAGCCGTGCCGCCACCGAGCCGGGCGCAGACGCTGAACCCGACGGGGGCCCAGACCTTTTTTGAGGCCATTGATCCCACCATCCAGAAGTGGTATCGCCCCCAGCAACTCTACGCCGAGTACAAGTGGGACTGGTGGCAGTATTCCAATTACGCCAGAGTCCCCTACCAGCGCTACGTGGATACCGAACTGGAGGGCACGCGTTGGTACGATCTCTACGGGAATTACGTGACCGAGGGCTGGCAGATCTACCGCTGGACCCAGGAGCAGCCCACGACCTTTGGGAGCGACATCCTCAAGAGCAGCCGCTTCAATTCTTGGTTCAACAGGCTGGTCGTGACCCAAGTCCAAAGGGGTCAGTACTACTTCGCCGTGACGGTCGGCGATGAGATCCGCACGGCCCTGACCCCTTTTACTTTTTCTAAACCGGCCTTCAATGGGGTACAGGTTGATCTCCAGTCGGACAAATACGCGGCGACCTTGCTCATGTCCCGGGTCAACCTGCCCATAGCGCTCGAAGGGGGGGAGGTAAACGAATCGAAGATCACCGACTTCAACAACTTGCTCGGCTTCAGGACGACGGTGCAGATAGGGGATTTCGTCCAGATGGGCGGCACGTACGTCAATGCCCATCTGGGGCGGACTTCGCCGGATTTGAGTCTGGCCGGGATCCGCGCGGGGAACTTGACGACCGAGCAGAATCGCGACGTCATCCGCCAAGTGCAAATCCGCATCAGCGACGATTCGCCGGAAGACGGCAAGGGGGGAGCTATCCTCTTTTCCGAGCGCGTCTTGGCGAATGCGGACACCGAACCCCTCGATATTGTCCCCCTAGTCGAGGGCGGCACTCCACGCCGAGGGGCCTTGGTCGCCGACGGAGCTGAGCAAATCGTCCTAACCTACGCGTTCGCCCAGCCCGAATTGATCCGCAAACTAGTCTTTGAACTGGTATTGGCCAATGATTACTTGGTGGAAGTTACTTCCAACTTACAGACCGACTTCTCGGACCAACCCGTGTACCTGCCCGTGGCCAAGTCCGCGCGGAATGTCCAAGACGGCTCCAACCAGCGTCTCGTCCGCTTTGACTACGGCCTGCCGACGGCCAACGAAATCTACGGTCTGACGCTCGAGGTCCAGGATGTCGCCGGACTCGACATCTTGGCTGAGTGGAATAACAACAATCAGTGGCGCCGACTGCCCAATGTGAATTTCGAAAGACACGTGCGAGCCGCGAACACCGCTCAAGTCGGATACCTGACCGCGCGCACTACGAGTCGGTACTATCCGTGGTTTGCGTACGGCGAAATTTTCAGCGTGGACCAGGATTACTCCACGTCCATGTACATCCAAGATCAGCAGGGTAAGCTCGACTACACCAATAAGCTGCGCGGCGTGTACGAATTTGTCGACGACAACGACGACCAAGACCGCTTCCCCGACTGGCGCCGGGCTCAGCAACCCAACGAAAGTCAACGTCGATCCATCTCCGGTGGCCCCAGAGGCGGGATATTTCCCGGTCTAGACGAGAACAACGATTTTATCTCGGATTTCAACCAGAACGACAACACCCGACCCGATTACGACGAACCCTTCCTCCGCTATACCGTGGACCCGCCCGAATTCCTCTTTGGCATCGACATGGACAACAACACTCTAATCGACCGCTTTGAGGACGATGACGAGGCCGACTATCCGTTTCAACGGGACCACCGTGGATACAACGGATACTTGGGCCTCAATATCTTCCCCGGGGTCCAGTTGCTAGGGGGTTATTCAAACCAGTGGCTGTTGTCGGCCGATCGCAGCAGTCGCTTCTCCTATCTGCTTTTCAAAATGCAGCAGGACCGGGTCGCATTAGGCCAGTTCCGCTTTTTCTACCAGCTCAAGTTCGTCGAAGACAACATCATCGACGACCAGTTGTTTTGGACGCAACCGCCGGGTACGTTCGGCGTGAGTGAATTTCCCTTTGAAGATCCTATGCTGGCCCAAAACGCGGTCGTCAACTCGGTTTTTATTGGTTTCGACCAAGCTTGGGGCCGCTTCAACACGTCGGCCAAGGTCAAATACGAAGGCCTCGCTCAGCGCGGCGACAATGTCGCCCGGCTCACCCGGCCCGGGGAAGAACCGGAGATCATCGACGACTCCCATTTCCTCGGCCTGATCCACAAACTCGACTACTCTTTCCAACTCACTGAAGCGCTCGTATTCCATCCCAAATTAAAGAACATGTACCGGCACCAGACCGCCTACCTGGAAAGCGTGGGCAGCAAAAACGACCTGTCCGAGATCCTCTTTCTAACGCTAGCGGTGCAGTTGATGCCCAATCTCGAGCTGGAAGGCGGCACGGAATTGACCAAGTTCTGGGATTGGGCCGACAAACCCGGGGCGCAGCTCGATTTTTGGGGTTGGGTCGGTGCGCTGCAGCTGTCTGTTACCCAGGCATACCTCGGATATCAGGTGACCATAAACTTGGGGACGCAAGTGCAGCAGCAGCGCTTTGAGAACCGGGAACAGAACCGCGTCGAATCGTTCCTCGTCATATTCGCCGGACTGGATTGATGGCCAGAAGACGCATTGCTACTCTGTTCCTCGTCCTGGGTCTCTGGGCACGGGCCGCAGCCGTGGACCTCTGGACCGTCGGCGGGCAGGAGCGCCCCTGGAATACCATCGGCACCTTGGAGCTGCTGAGCGACGAGCAGAGTTCCGGCTGGCTGGAGCCGCTCGAAGTGTCGGGCGAGAACCTCGCCCTCAACCCGCGACAGTTGGACTCGGCGCGGGTGCTGACCAACTACACTTGGCGAAAATTCGAGAGCCTGAAAAATGTAGTGGACGGCGACCGTTTGAGCGGCTGGCCTCCCATCGAACTTGATATCGTCAATACGCGCGAGAACGACCCCTTTTTCGCCGTCGTCTTAGTCGTCGACTTGGGGGCACCCTTCGGCGTAGATCGCATTGGTTTTTCGTCGGTCGAAGGACTTGAGTTCCGCTTTATCGAAGGGTTCCAGGTTTTCATCGAGGACGGCAAACAGCCCGTCGCCTTTCCCCAAAGGCAGAGGAACTGGCACTGGTTCGTGCGCAATTGGGAATTGGTCGCCGAGGTGGAGCAGACCGAGGGCGACACAGCGCATATCGAAATGTCGCCGCGCTTGGTGCGCTATGTGGCCCTATCCGATACAATCAGCTTGCCCAGCGCCCGTCTCTGGCAACTCAGCGAGGTGGAGGTCTGGGGAAAGGGGTATGCCTCCTCGGCCACCTTTACATCCGACATCATCGACTTTGGCGAGCCAGTCGTTCTGGGGGCTATGACCTGGGATGCGGTGGACGATCCCGGCAGTACCCTGCAGATTCGCACGCGGAGCGGCTCGACGCCCGATCCAAATATCTACCTCAGCTTTACGGGCGTAGGACAGAACGGCCAACAGACCGTATCGCGCAGCGCATACGAGGCGCTGCACCCCAAGGCGAGGGGCCCCATCGTAGCCGATACGGAAAATTGGACCCCGTGGTCCGCGCCTTATCCGCCCACCGGGAGAGAACCCTTGGTCGCCCCCAAACCTGCGCGCTATTTCCAGTTTGAAATCGACTTTGCAAGCGCGCTCCCGCTGTCGCGCTCCCGCATTGATTCTCTCGCGGTCGAGTTTTCTCCGCCCTTGGTCGAGCAGGTCGTCGGCGAGATTTGGCCCGCGCTCGTCTCTCCGGGCGAACTCGTGCGCTTTACCTATGCGCTGAGGCCGCGCGTGGATCCCGGAGACCCCGGTTTCGACGGATTGGAGATCGACACACCTACTGCCGCGGTGGTGCAAGAGGTGCGGATCGCTGGCATAAGCTCGGACGATTTTGTCGCCGAGGTGGAGGAAAGCCGTCTGCGAGTCTTTTTCCCCGAGCGCTTGATCGACCGGGATGCGATCCTAGTCGAAGTCGATTTCGACTGCCGCGTCTTTGTTTCGGGCACGCGCTTTGCAGGTCGAGTTTTCAACAGCAAACGCGACGAGATGCCCCAGCCAATTGTTCCCGGTGATGTGCACATTGACCTCAATTCAGAGGATCTGCTGGTCGGTTTTTCCCCGGAGGAGCAGGGAGAGTTGCTGGCTGAGGTGGAGATTCACCCCAATCCCTTTACGCCCAATGGGGATGGCGTGAATGATCGGGCGGAGTTCACGTATAACCTGTTCCAGGCCACGGTACCCGTTCCCGTTGAAATCGCAGTCCACGACCTCTCAGGCCGCCTCGTCTGGAGCCAAGAGATGTTCCAGTCCAGCGGTTTCGGCCGCGCATTATGGGACGGTAGAGATGGGGCTGGGCAACTCGTACCGCCGGGGGTGTACATCTATCGGATTTTAATGGACGCCGCCGTCGGCGCGCAGGTCCGCGGTGGCGCAGTGGCCGTAGCGTACTAGAAAAAGGCATTGCCGATGCGTGCTTTGGTTCCTTTTGGCGGCAGACAATGGGCGTGTATTCTCGTCCTAGTGCTCGGTCTTTCTAGCTGTAGGTACGGCTACCAATACTACGCCGAGCCGTTGCGTCCTCTCGATGAAGAGGGCCAAGCTGCTGGTATGATCGTCAGCGATGATGGGACGGTCACCTATGTGGCCGATCGGCTGGAGATATCGGTGCGGCCGTTTTCCGACGGCGAACTGAACAGGCTGTTCCCAGCGCAATCCCTCCAGGGCACGGAATCGACCAACCCCTATACCTTTGGCAATTGGCGCGATCCTTCCACGGGCACCACGCCCCGGCGCTTTACCGTCTTCCAGCTCAAAGTCAAGAACTATCAGTACCCGAAACTCCTGATCGATCCGGCAAAAAGTACCATTATCAGCGATAACGGCCGCCGCTATCCAGCGCTGAGCCAGACCGATATGGAGGAATACTACCGCAAGTACATTACCGGTTATGTCGGCCAACTCTACACCACTTTCCAGGGCCGGAAGGATCTGCTGAGTAGAACGCTGTACCCTGGCGGGGTGGTCTTTAGCGGGCAGGAGGTCGAAGGCTTCATCGCCTTTGCGGATCTCCATCCAGAGGTCCGCAAAGTGCGCCTGCGCCTCGGCGATATCGCCCTGCGTTTCAACTTCCGCGATGAACCGATCGAAACGATCAATATCGAGTACGCCTTTGACCGCGAGATCGGCTATTACTACCCCCGCGGAGAGCGAGAACCCATTAAAAACTGAGGTCCATGCGATGAGCCAGCAGCCGGCACCTCGGGATTCCGAACCGCCAACTGCGTCTTCCGGTCTGAGTTGCAAGGCATTTTTTTGGGGCTGTGTCCTCTCGCTGGGTGCTGCGATCGGCGCGCTGCACTCGACCTTTATCAATGCCTCGTGGATGGCCCTCAATATCAGCGTACCCATCGCCTTTTTCGTCTTTGCGCTCTTCGCGGGTCTGGTCAATCCCCTCCTCGGTCTGGTTCATCAACGGCTGATGCTGAGACGCGCCGAGTTGGGGATCGTCTTTATTATGGCGATGATGGCGGCCACCGTGCCGACGGAGGGCTATGTCGAGCACATGGTGCCCAAAATCGCCAGCGTGTTCTACTACGTCACGCCCGAGAACGACTGGGTGGACTTGATCCACCCGTATATGAAGGGGTGGTTCGCGCCGATGGATGGCGAGGCTGTGCAGCACTTTTTCGAGGGTTCGCCAGCTGGGACACCCATTCCGTGGGGGGCGTGGCTACAACCGCTGTGCTATTGGGCGCTGTTCTTTTTGACCTTGTGTTTCGTGATGGTGTGCACGATGGTCATTCTGCGGCGGCAGTGGATCGACCACGAGCGCTTGGTGTATCCTCTGGTGAAGCTGCCCTTGGAGATGATCGAGGAGGACGGCTCGCTGATGCGGCCGTTTTTCCGCAATCCCGTCATGTGGCTGGGATTTTCTATACCGTTCGCGCTGCTGAGTCTCGACTCCTTGCACAGCTATTACAATTTCATCCCCGCGATAGTTCTCGACACCAGTATCCCCGTGTTCCGCGACCAAGTGAGCCTGCGCCTCGCCCTCAGCTTTATGACCTTGGGGTTTGCCTATTTCGTCAACCTGCAGGTGCTCCTGAGCATCTGGGTCTTTTTCCTGCTAACCACCGCCCAACAGGGCCTCTTCAGCGTCCTAGGCATCGCCATGATAGAGCGACTGACCGGGTACGCCACTTCGGAGGCGATTGCCGCCCACGAGGGCATGGGTGCCCTGATTGCCTTTGTGCTCTTTAGTCTATGGGTAGGACGGGATCATTTGCGGGCCGTGTGCCGCAAAGCTTTTTTGGGGGACGCAGCCGTGGACGACTCTGGGGAAATGCTCTCCTATCGCACCGCAGTGTTCGGGACGATTATCGGCTTGGCTATCTTGGGCGCGTGGCTGACCCTGTCGGGACTGCCGGGTTGGTTGGTGCCTTGGTTTTTGTTCGTAGTCTTCGTCCTATTCGTGGGGTTGAGCCGCTTTGTGGCCGAGGCGGGCTTGGCGACCATCCGAGCGCCGATTTATCCACAGGCCTTTATGACCTCTACGGTGGGAACCACGGCCATCGGCGCGGAGGGCTTGGCGGCGTTGGGCATGACGTACGCGTGGATTTTGAAGGTGCGCATTTTCGCCATGGCCGCATGTGCCAACGGGCTAAAGCTCGATGGGGAACTGCACGCGCAGGGCGGCGGAGCGCGGCTGTTTTGGGCGATGGTATGGGCGGTGGTCATCAGCTTGGTTGGCTCGACTTGGTATCTCCTCCGCCAAGCTTATACCTACGGCGGTATCAACCTGAACCAGTACTTTTTCGTGGGATCGCAAAAGCCCTTTCAAGATGTAGCGGGATGGATTGCCAACCCGATGGCGGTGAACTGGGAAGGGTGGTTTTACGTGACAGTGGGCGGCGGGGTCATGGTGTTGTTGATGCTGGCGCGGCATTACTTTTTGTGGTGGCCGCTGCATCCGGTCGGTTTTCCCATCGCCACGACTTGGGTTACGAACCAGATCTGGGTGAGCGTCCTCCTAGTGTGGTTCTTCAAGAGCGTGGTTTTGAAGTACGGAGGGCCTGGACTGTACAGACGAATTCAACCATTTTTCTTGGGATTGGTTCTGGGCAATGTGGCTGCGGGCGGCGCGTGGTTTCTGATCGATAGTTCGACGGGCATGCAGGGAAATATCCTAGTCTATTTTTGAGCGAGGTAAACATGCACTACCGAAGATTGGGCAGGACTGGACTAAAGGTCTCCGAAATCGGCTATGGCACCAATATGCTGGGTCGACAAGAGCTGACCGAGTCCGAGCACATCGCCATGGTGCATCGGGCCATGGAGCTGGGCATTAATTGCGTTGATACAGCGGACGTGTACCAGGAAGGGCGGAGTGAGATCATGCTGGGGAAAGCGCTGAGGGGACGCCGCGACCGGATGATTCTGGCCACCAAGGTCGGCAGTGTCATCCCCCGAGAAGGACGAGATATTTCTCCTGGGCATATTGAAGAGGCTGTAGAGGCGAGTTTGCGCCGGTTGCAGACGGATTATATCGATGTGTACCAACTGCACAGTCCACAGCTTCATCATCTGCAGGAGAACAATTGGCTGGAGGCCATGCAGAGCCTGAAGGAACAGGGCAAGATTCGCTACTGGGGAGCTAGTGTCAACCACATCGACGCCGGTGTCTGGCTGCTGGAACAGGACCTGATTGACTCGCTGCAGCCCACCTTCCACATGCTCTACCACGATATGGCGGACGCCATGTTCGGGCTGGTGGCCGAGCGGGATGTGGGCGTCGTGGTCAAACAGGGTCTGGCCCGGGGCTTGGTAAGCGGCAAGTATGGGGCCGACCACGCCTTCACGGGCAGTGGCTGGCACGAACAAGGGGCCGTGGTGGACGCCCAAGTCATTTTGCAGAAAGTGGAAGAACTTCGGTTTCTCGAGCGGGCGGGGCGCAGCCAGGCCCAAGCCGCCCTCCAGTACCTCCTGAGTTATCCAGTGGTGTCGACTATCATCGCCGGGGCCAAGCAAATAGAGCAGTTGGAAATGAACGCCGGAGCGTCCAATGGAACAGGCTTGATGGGGGAGGAGCTAGAACGAGTGAAGGCCATTTTAGGACGGGATGGCAATCAGACCGGATGACGCTGACTTCCAAGCTCTTCAGGGACGGTGGTCGCGCCCGGCGCGTGCATTATTGGCATCAGCCGGCGACAAGTCAAAGGCTTGCAGTTCGACGGGAGTTGGAACCGGATCCCCTTCGCGGATTTTATAGGCCCGATCCCTGGCCAAGTTGGTGAAAAGTTGCGTCTCACCAGAAGCCGGCCAGGTGACTGCGACCGACTCGATGGTAGTCGCTTGGCCCAGACCAATTTCCTGCTGTAGGCTCGAACCGCCAAAACTGGCCCCGGCCGTCACCGTGGCATAGATATCGCGACGGCCGCTTGCGGTGTGTACCCCGACTCGGATGCGGGCCCCAATGGCGGCGCGGTTGGAACGCACGCCTTCCAACAGGAGGGTGAGCCAGTGGTTGCCGTGTCCGGGATTTTCAAAGAGGACATTGTGGGACAGATCCCCGGTATAGGAGCCCCCTATGACCGCGTAGATGTCCTGGTCGCCGTCGTTGTCGAGGTCGCCAAAGGCCACGCCGTGACCTTTCTGCAGATGCCCGAATCCACCCGAGGTAGTGACTTCTTGGAACGCTTGGCCCTCAGCGTTGCGGAACATGCGATTGGGCATGATTGAGCGGAACGAAGGCGACCCCGTACCCGCGTAAAAGTCGGGCCAGCCGTCGTTGTCGAGGTCGCCGAAATTGCACCCCATAGTGTAGAGCACCTTGTCGAGCCCGACTTGGCGGGTCACATCGGCGAACGTGCCGTCGCCTTGGTTGCGGTACAGACGGGGGTATTCGGCATCGTGGGGTAGGTTTAGGTATTCGGCTGCTAGATCGCCGGCATTGGCGTGATACCCAGAGACGAATAGGTCGAGCCAGCCGTCGTTGTCGTAGTCCCAAAACCAGGCCGGAAAGCTCCAGACGGGCTCGGCCACCCCGGCTTGGGCGGTCGCGTCGGCAAAGGTCCACTGGCCGGATGTGTTTTCGCCCTCGTTCCTGAAGAGGAGATTGGGAGCGGTGAGCCGCGAAATGTACAGGTCGAGTTGGCCGTCGTTGTCGTAGTCGCCCCAGACGATGCCCTTGACGTAACCCGAGACCGCAACGCCTGCTTCTTGCGCCACATCGGCAAACGTTCCGTCGGTTTGGTTGTGAAAGAGTTGGCAGGGGTGAATATTATGGCGAAAAGATTCATTGCCAATGTACAGATCGAGCCAGCCGTCGTTGTCGTAGTCGCCCCAGGCAGCCGTCTGGGTGGGATGAAAGGCGAGTAAGCCGACCTCTTCGGTGACATCGTCGAAAAAGTTATCGCCGTAGTTGTGCAGCAGCGAATTGGGGTGCCGGCCGTCTTCTTCCCACCAAGCCCCGCGCAGGACGAGCACATCGGCAAAGCCATTGTTGTCGTAGTCGGCGTGGACGATTTGCAGTCCGCCGACGACACCGTTCAACCCGGCCTCTTCGGTGACATCGTCAAAGGTGCCATCGCCCCGGTTGAGAAAGTAGCGGAGCTGATCGCGGAGGCCCCAAGATGAGGCCATGATGTCCAGATAGCCGTCGCAATCAAAGTCCTCGGCGATGCTGCCTCCCGCCAGCGACACCGCGTCCAGCCCCAGTTGCGGGGCAACGTCGCCAAAGCGCCCGATGTCGCCGTCGGAGACAAAGGCCGTTGGGGGAATGAGCCATTGCGACGGCACGGAGTCGGGATATTCACCCAGGACCATGTACGCGATATTGATGAGCCAGCGGGCCGTCATTTCGCCGGGCTCGTCTTGTAGGATAGCGGTGAATTCTCCAAGCGCGGCCCGGGCTCCTCGCTGGTTGTGGTGCACCCCGGCCGGGCCGATGGGAAAGAGGCACGATTCGCTCGTGTGCTGTTGCAAGCAATTTTCCTGTTCACCTAAGCGGAGATAGGACAAGGCGAGGAGTTTACGCACGCTGGGTTTGGTCTTGGTCGCACCGAGTTGTTGTTTTAGGTGCACAAAGCGGTCGATGGCCTCTTGGCTGTGGCCGGCGCGCAGGAATTCGCGCGCCAGATGCACCTGTAAGCGCAGTCTGTCGACCGGATCGGCGGGCAGGTCGAGTTGGCGCAAGTACTCGACTCTTGCATCATTGATATAGGTATTTGTCGCAGGGTTGAGATTGCGGGCGATTTTTTCGAGGCGAGCGGCCATGCGCTTTGTGCCGGGCCCCTGCTGCGGTGGGGAGGACGAGATATTGCAGGCCGTCAAGATTATAGAGACGGCGACTGTGTAGAGACGTACTTTCACTAGGTGGACATTCATTGTTGAGATATAGATGCTCGCTTTTCGCCTGTCAAGAAGAGTGATTGGCCTCTTGGTCCTGGCGATTTTGGGCGCACTAGCTGGAGCTTTATATTTTTTTGCGCCCGGGATAACCGGATACATCCAAGAGGTGCGGAGACCCACGGGCCAGACCATCGCCGTGGAACTACCCGGTGATGCGACCATGGACATGGTGTGGATCGGCCGGGGTAGTTTCCTCATGGGCTCGCCCCTCGAGGAACCCGGACGGGATCAGAACGAAGGACCGCAGCACCGAGTTACCATCAGCCGGGGCTTCTACATCGGGAAGTACGAGATCACGCAGGTTCAGTGGACCAGTGTCATGCAATCGCGACCGTGGGCAGGGAAGAGCCATGTCGAGGAAAATCCGCACCATCCGGCCGTGTACATCTCATGGGAAGATGTGCAGGAATTCGCGCGTCGTCTCAATCGGATGGCCGGAGCAGCAGTGTACCGCCTTCCCACGGCTGCGGAGTGGGAGTTCGCCTGCCGCGCTGGCACTGCGACGCCGTGGTCCTTTGGGGAAGACGATAGCGCTTTGCAAAAGCACGCTTGGTACGCGGACAACACTTGGGAGGTGGACGAGCGCTACGGCCACGCTGTGGGTACCAAGCTGCCCAATCCATGGGGCCTGCACGACATGCACGGGAATGTGTGGGAGTGGGTTCAGGACTGGTATTCGAACGAGCCTTACAATAGCTCGCCCGAGGTCGATCCCAAGGGGCCGGCCAAGGGTTTTTTGCGCGTCGGTCGCGGCGGGGCCTTTGGCAATTACGGCCACGTCCTGCGGTCGGCCAATCGCTCGGGCGGTGACCCGACCAGCCGCAATGCCGGCACTGGAGCCCGATTGGTGCGCCAAGAGTAGTCATAGATATAGCTAGCCCACGCCACCCCTCGCTCGCTTGCGGGTCACAAAGCGAATTTCCCTATGGACTCCAAGGTGAATCCGATGGACAAATCTCCTGCTGCTGAAACCACTGGCGCACCCGCCCCACAGGTGCCCCGGACTTTTTTTCAGTACCTGCGCTCTTTTGGGCCGGGCATAGTCATCGCAATGACCTGGATGGGTGCCGGCGACGTGGTCGAGTCGGCCGTGGCCGGTGGCAACTATGGGTACGCGCTGATGTGGGTTTTGGCGCTGGCGCTGGTGGTGCGCTTCCTGTTCGTATCCCTGATCGCCAAATACCAATTGTGCAACCAGCGGGGCGAGGGAGTCTTGGATGGGCTGGGCCGTCTGCATCCTTGGTATCCTCCCTTTCTAGCGCTGATGGGCTTCGTCATCGGACACATCCAGGGCGCGTACCTCATTGTGGGGATCGGCGAAATCTCGGTCAATGTGACGGGCATCGGGTACGTCTGGCTGTGGGGTCTGTTTTGGAATTTGGTGACGCTGGTCATTGTCTTCCGCCCGGAGTACGGCCGCCTCGAGTTGCTCTTCAAGGTCCTGCTGGGCTTGCTCTCGGTCTCCTTCCTGGGCGCGGCCCTGTGGGTCGGGCCCTCCCCGACCAAAATCCTGCAAGGCGTCTTTGCTTTCGACCTGCCCGGACAGGTTGGACCTTTTGGTTCGCTCATAGTAGCCATCGGGCTGATCGGGACCATCGGCGGATCGCTGGCCAATCTGGTCTACCCTTACTTCCTAGAACAAAAGGGTTGGATCGGGCCTGCGTTCCGCCGCGTGCAGTTCTACGATCTCCTGCTGGGGATTGTCGTCCTAATCGTCCTTGATCTAGCGATCTGGACTCTGGGTGCCGAAGTGCTCCATCCGCGCGGTTTGACCATCGCAGAGATGGACGATCTGCCCCGACTGCTGAGCACGATCCTCGGAGAGGGTGGCCGTTTATTGTTCTATCTGGGACTCTTTGCCGTCCTGTACACGGGTCTAGTGGGGCAGGCTCTTGGTTTTGGTGCCCTGTGCTCCCACGGGTACCAACGCTGGCGGGCCGGTCCAGAAGTAAAGTTGCAGGCGTACCAAGCGCATCCGAGCTATCGGTGGGTCGTAGTCTGGTGTCTGATTTCCCCAGTCGTCTGGACTGCGCCCGGTATGCCGGGCTTTGTCGTCATGACCGTCTTCGTCGCTAGTGCCTCAGTGGTATTGATCCCCCTGCTCGTGGGTGGCTTGTGGTGGATTACCGCCAAGGCGGAGTACATCGGCGCAGAGTACAAGAATCGCCTGTGGGAGAACGTCCTCATGGGCGTGTTGTTTGCCTTGGGACTGTGGGGGGCTTACGGTTCGGTAAAGTCGATCGCGGAGTCGTTTTGATGTCCGGGCGATGTAGAGCGGAAACGCGGCGACCACAAAGCCTATTATGAAACCGATTTTAGTTGGTCTTTGCCTGTACCTAGGGTGCGATACAGCCCCGCCGCCCGTGCGCTTTAGGGATGTCACGACCCCGGCCGGGATTGACTTCGTCCACATCGACGGCGTTTCAGGGACGTATTTCTTGATAGAGACGTACGGTGCTGGCGGAGGATTCTTCGACAGCGATGGCGACGGCGATTTGGACATCTACCTCGTCAATGGCTTTGATCTGGGCGGCATCCAAACTGCGCCCATCAATCTCGACCACCGGCGGGGAGGGACCTATTGGGTCGAGCGGCCGGACCAAGTGAGGTCTGCGGAGTCGGGAGTCATCGACTTCTCAATGCTAGACGACGCCAACGATCGGCGTGCTGCCAATGTATTGTACCGCAATAATGGCGACGGCACCTTCACCGATATCAGCCGGGAATCCGGGGCCGACGATACGGGCTATGGCATGGGCTGCGCGGTGGCCGACTACGACAATGACGGCGACCAAGATCTGTACGTGACGAACTACGGCCGCAATGTGCTGTACCGCAACGAGGGGGACGGCACCTTTACCAATGTGACGGATCGGGCCGGGGTAGCGGCTCCGCAGTGGAGTTCGAGCGCGGCCTTTTTTGACTACGACGACGATGGGTACCTCGACCTGTACGTGGTCAACAACGTCGATTTCACGTTCGCTACCAACAAAGTGTGCGGCGGCTTTGTCGGCACGACCCCTTTAGGGCTGCTGGCCATCACCGAGCGCACCCGTTCGTATTGCGCGCCTTCCGACTACGGGGGCGTACCCGACGCACTCTTCCACAACGAGGGGGATGGGACCTTTACTGACGTATCTGCTATAACCGGCATTGTGGATTTGGCTGGCAAGGGTCTGGGCGTGGTCGCTTGGGACTTTGACGCCGACGGCGACCAGGACGTATTTGTCGCCAACGACGGCATGGAGAACTATCTCTTTCGCAACGAGGGGGACGGCACCTTCACCGATGTCGCGCTGCAGGTGGGCGCGGCCTTTAACGCCGACGGCGATGACGAAGCCTGTATGGGGGTGGACTTTGGCGACTACGACAACGACGGCGACTTTGATCTCTTTGTCACCAACTTTTCCCACGAGACCAACACGCTCTATCGCAACGAGGGCGGGCGCTTCAAAGATGTGACAGAGGCCGTCGGCTTGGGACGGCCAAGTTGGCGTTTTCTGGGCTTTGGCACGAATTTCCTCGATTACGACAACGATGGCGACCTCGACCTGTACGTGGCCAATGGCCATGTTCTCGACAAAATCGCCCTGTTCCAGTCCGGTGTGGAATACGCCCAAGAGCACCAGCTCTTTCTCAACGATGGAACGGGTCGCTTCGCCTTGGCGGACACTAACTCGGGCGCCTGGTTCGCCCTTGCGCAGGTCGGCCGGGGCACGGCCTTTGGCGACTACGATGGGGATGGGGATATCGATATCCTAGCGACCAATGGCGGCGGGCCAGCCAAACTGGTCCGCAATGAGGGAGGCAACGCGCACAACTGGTTGCTGGTGCGCACCGAGGGCACCCACGGCAATCGGGACGGCGTGGGCACCCAAGTGAAAGTGGTCGCCGGCGATCTGGTCCAGGTGCGGCAGGTGCGCAGCGGCTCTAGCTATCTGTCGATCAGCGATCCGCGACTGCACTTCGGGCTGGGCACCAAGCAGCTCGTCGATTTGGTCGAAGTGCGTTGGACCAGTGGGACGGTCCAGCGAATCGAGGATGTCCCCGTCAATCAGGTTCTGTCGATCAAAGAGAGGCGAGAGCCTTGAATACAGCGGCCCAAGGAGCAGTGCAGACAAAGCCTCAGTCCTCGGGTTTGACGGCGAAGGCTGTGATTTGGGGGTGCGCATTGTCGCTGGCCACCAGCATGGGGGCCTTGCACAGCACCTTCATCAATGCCTCATGGATGGCTCTCAACATCAGCGTGCCCATCGCCTTGTTCGTCTTTTTTCTCTTCGTCGCCGTCCTCCACCCTTTGCTCTCCCGACTCTACCACCGGCTGGGTTTAAGCCGGGCAGAGCTAGGGGTGGTATTCATCATGACGATGATGGCCGCCACCGTGCCGACGGAAGGGTACGTCGAGCACATGGTCCCCAAGATCGCTAGCGTGCTGTACTACGCCACGCCGGAAAACGAATGGGCCGACCTGATCCATCCGCATCTCAAAGAGTGGATTGCGCCCCAGGACGAGGAGGCCGTGCGCCATTTTTTTGAGGGCCTGCCGCTGGGCGAGCCCATTCCCTGGGGAGTGTGGATACAACCGCTGAGTTATTGGGGGTTTTTCTTTTTGGTACTGTGTTTCGTGATGCTGTGCATGATGGTGGTGTTGCGCCGGCAGTGGGTCGAGCACGAACGGTTGGTCTATCCGCTGGTGAAACTGCCGTTGGAGATGATTGCGGAAGGGGAGGGCAAAAGACTTTGGGGGCCGTTTTTTCGGCGTCCACTGATGTGGCTGGGTTTTGCGCTCCCATTCGTCATTTTGAGTTTGAACGCCCTACACAGCTACTACAATTACATCCCCGCAATCGCCTTGGAGACTAGTCTGCCTCTCTTCCGCAATACTTTAGTCCTACCCATCGGTCTCAGTTTTATGAGCTTGGGTTTCGCCTATTTCGTCAATTTACAGGTACTCTTGGGAATCTGGGTTTTCTTTTTGCTGCTGACAGTGCAGCAGGGCACTTTGGGGATTCTGGGGATTGCTATGACCGAGCGGATGACCGGCTATAGTACGTCAGCTGCGATCCCGGCGCACGAGGGCATGGGGGCGCTGATCGCCTTTGTACTCTTCAGCCTGTGGGTGGCCCGAGACCATTTGCGGGCCGTGTGTCGCAAGGCTTTTCGGGGCGATCCGACGGTGGACGACTCTACGGAGATGCTCTCGTATCGCACGGCCGTGTTCGGCATTTTGGTTGGCATGGTGGTGCTGGGCGTGTGGCTTGAGCAATCTGGGCTGCCGGGCTGGCTGGTATTTTGGTTCTTGTTCGTAGCTTTTGTGCTCTTTGTGGGCTTGACCCGCTTTGTCGCCGAAGCCGGGTTGGCGACCATTCGCGCTCCCATTTATCCCCAGCCACTCATGACTTCAACTGTGGGGACGACGGCGATTGGCTCGGAGGGTTTAGTCGCCTTGGGGATGACGTACGGTTGGATTTTAAAGGTGCGCATATTCGCTATGGCTGCGTGTGCCAATGTGCTGAAGATCGACGGAGAACTTCACGGTGAGGGACTGAATCGGCGGCGGCTCTTTTGGGCTTTGGCTTTATCCCTGGTGGTTAGTCTGCTGGCATCGAACTGGTTTCTATTGCATCAAGCCTACACGTACGGAGGCATCAACCTCAACCAGTACTTTTTTGTGCGGGCCCAAAATCCCTTCGGGGATGTGGCCGGCTGGATCGACAATCCGACGACTGTGAACTGGGAAGGGTGGTTCTACATGCTGGTGGGTGCGATAGTCATGGTGGGGCTGATGGTGGCGCGGCACTTCCTGTTGTGGTGGCCTCTGCACCCGGTCGGTTTTCCCATTGCCACAACGGCCGTGGCTACTCAGATCTGGTTGAGTATTTTCCTAGTGTGGGCGCTCAAGAATTTGGTGTTGAAGTACGGGGGGCCGACTCTGTACCAGCGGCTCCAGCCGTTTTTTTTAGGGCTGATCTTGGGCAATGTAACTGCGGGTGGGCTCTGGTTCGCGATTGATGGCATCACCGGCATGCAGGGCAATATTCTGGTCTACTATTGAATGCCGTTTGGAAGATCTGGGGCGCGCTATCTTACAACAAATATTTGGGGGCATCCGCAGGCTGTTGCAAGCCACACCGGATGCCCCCATTCATTTCTTTAGCACTCATTCAAGTGTGTTTGTCTAAAAGCGACTTTTGAGCTGTCCCCAGGACTGATCTTCAACCGCCGTAGAAGCGGGTGCTGGATAAAAGCCAGAGCCCAAGACAAAATCTTGGCCGAGAGCACTATAGGGGATGCCGTAGCTCACTTTAGGCGAGCCGGTTTCTTCGTCCCCTTCTACTGCTGGATCGGGCCAAAGATACTCGACGTAGCCGCCTCCCTCAGCCGCCACTGCGATGAGCTCTTGAAGAATTTTGACTCCGTTGGCGTCTTCGAGGTCGATCATGTTTTGGCCCTCGAGATCTGGATTATCTCCGTGGAGTAGAAAGGTGCCATCAGTGGTAAAAACAAAGAGGTAGATGGACCCCTGCTTCCAAGGTCCTTCGGTTCTGAATTCCTGCAAGACAGCTAGGTACTCGGGAAGGCTTGAGGCGTTATCTGCATACGCCTTTGCCGCGTGTACAAAGGCCTTCAGGGTTTCTCGGTCCACTACATCACTGGCCGTTACCTCCGGGTCTTGGGCGATGGCGGGATGCACGGCGGGCGAGAGGGCAGCGAGCGCTAGGATGAGTGCTGCGGTCAGACGCTTCATGACGATCTCCTTTCTTTTGCTAAGTATGAATGATATGGAATAAGATACGCCCGACCCTGCAAAAAATCTATTGGCCAAGCCCACCTGCATAATGCGTGTCCTATAGCTAAAAGCGACTTTTGAGCTGTCCCCAAGATGGTTCTTCAACCGCCGTAGCAGCGGCTCCTGTATAGAACCCGGCACCAAAGACATAGTCCTGATCTCGGAACGTGAAGAGCTCAGCGTAGGTCACCTTGGGCGAACCCGTGTCTTCGTCGCCGGTCACCGCCGGATCGTCGAAGTTATACTGGACAAAGCCGCCGCCCTCTTTGGCCACTCTAATAATTTCCCGGAGGTACTTAACCCCGTTTACATCCTCCTTATCGAGGTCGCTCGTATTGAGCTCTAGCGACGTATCGACACCGTGAAATAACACGTAACCGTCCGTGGAAAACACAAAGAAGTAAACGGAGCCTTTTTTCCAGGGACTGCCTTCTTCCCTGAAGATAGCCCGTTGTTGCATGAATTGTTCGAGCCCGATTTGTTCCACGGCAGTGAGAAAGCTCTCTTTTGCACCATGCACAAAAGCCTTGAGCGTCTCCCGATCCACTACGTCGGCGGCCGTGACCTCGGGGATGGGCATGATAGACGGATCTAGCGGAGGCAAGCTGGCTTGCGAGAGATTCTGGTAATAGCCGCCGATTAGGATTATCGGAGTTCCGGTTGTGCCGGAGACATAGCTGGTGGCATAGGCGACCTTGGGGGTGTCCTCGTCGCCGTCCACCGCGGGATCGTCCCAGTAATACTCGACAAAACCGCCGCCGGCATTCGCGGCTTCGATGAGGGCTTGCACCACCTTATTCCCTCGGGCGTCTTCGGTGTCGTTCAGGTGCTTGCCGTTGGCACTCGGATCACCAGCGTGAAAAATCACCGTGCCATCCGCCTGCATGAGGATGAGGTACGTATTGCCGTGTTTCCAATCGCCCTCGCTACTGAGAGCGATAGTATATGGGGCGAAGTCGTTCGGGTCGGTAAAGGTCTCCGACCATGCTCTGGCGTCTTCGACAAAAGCCTGCAGGGTTTCCCGGTCCACCACCTCGCTGGCGGTTGTCTCCGGGGATTGGGCGGCGGCGGGATAGGCGGCGACGAAGAAGCCGGCCAGCCCTAAGATGAGTGCTGCGGTTAGACGCTTCATGATGATCTCCTTGCTTTTGATTAGTGCGAATGACATGGGAAAAGACATGCTTAATCCCACGTCTTAATGCACAATCTGTGCCAAGTCGTCGAAAAACGGATAAGTCTTTTATATAAAGGATGTTATATGATCGAGATGTGGAGGTGGGAAATTCCACGGTGACGCATAATGCGACGATCAAATAGCGCTGAAGGAGCGGAGGAAGAAGCTAACCATTTGAAATTAGGTGGGTTATGGATTGGTTTATTGGAAAATTTGGCGAGTCGCAACATTGTCGCATCCTGCAACAGTTAATAGGCCGAAAAAAATCTATCAGACGAGCCCGCCTGCAAAAAGCGTGTTACCGAGATAGCTCAAGCCGGCTACCCTTTGATAATTATCCCCGATGATCTGCTTTTCGACGACGGTATCTTCCCAGACAGTACCTCCTCGATACGAGAGACCACGTCTGCGACATCGTCAACATCGTCAACACGACCATCCATCCGGCCGTCTGGACCCACTAGGTAATAGGAGGGTATGCCCCGGACCTGGTACAACTGAGCCACCGCCGCTTGCCAGCCGCCTGGGGCGTGGACGTGGACGCCAGTCAGACCGTGCTCTTCCACTGCTTGGTGCCACTTGTCGGCGGAGTCCAAAGAAATGTTCAAAAAGATCACCTTCTGGTCTCGGGTCTGCTGTTTGATTTCTTCCAGATAGGGTACTGCCCCGATGCACGGGCCGCACCAACTCGCCCAAAAGTCCAGGAAAACCGCCTGACCTTTGAAATCGCTCAGGGAGACGCTTCGGCCTTGGAGATCGTCGAGGGTGAAGTCAGGGGCGGGTTGTCCGGGTTTGAGTTTGGATGCTTCCCGTACGATCTCCTCTACTACTTCAGTGTATGCGGGATAGGGGTTGTCTTGGAGGAATTCGGCTAGACGTTGTTCGCCTTGGTCAAAACGGCCCTGTTGGAAGTCATCGATGATCTCCCCGGCGAGAAAAAAGTACAGGACTTTGCCGTGCAAGAGCCGCTTGGCCAAGTGATAGACGACGTTGTGGAATTGGATTAAGTCTCCTCGTCGTTGCTCTTCGTCCAACCGTACAATGAAGTCTGGCAGGTACTCGATGGTGTGGGGTTGGATAAAGGCTCGGCGTTGCTCCTCGGATACTTGCTCCCGTAAGGCTCGCGTCGCGGCTTCTTCTTCTATACGCCAGAAATTGCGCTCCAGAAAGGTGCGGTAATCGGTGGTGCCGATAGCCGCTTCGTCAACCAGATCGACTTGATCGAGGGCATCGTGATAGTTCGCGGGGAGGTTCTCGTTTCTGTTTCCATTGGCGAACATGTAGTCAGTGGGGTAGGAGACTATGAAATTGGCCCATTCATAGGCGATTTCAGCGCGATAGTAATCGACGAAAGCAGGGGTGAGTTGGTACTGGCTGCAACCCTCGTCCAAAAAGCGAGTCATTTCCAGACGCCGCTGGTCAATCATTTTGCGGAAGGCATCTACTTCTAGGCCTTCGTAGTCGATGCGCAGATAATCGGGGAAGCGAGCTCGCAGGGCGGCGAGGAACTGGTTGTTGGCCGCGCCTTGGCTGGAAAAGCGGAGGGACTGAGGCAGGTCGAGCAAGTCCGCGTCGATGTGCAACTGGTCGCCCGGTTCCAGAAAGAGCTTGACCTCATCGCCGAGATCGACCGAAACCATTTGCGCTTCGGTAAACGGCAGTTCTACTGCGAGGCCGCTCTTTTCATCGAGAGGGACTTCGATGGTGATGGGCTTATAGTAGATGGGCGTTTGCTGGTACTCGAAGGCGATGCTGCGACGCTCTGAAGCATTGGCTAGCCTGGCGGTGACGCGGGTGGAAGACGGTGCCATGGAAATCTCCCCTTATTGTCTAGCATTCTCAGCGAACTTAGGACAACGCCTCCCGCCCAAATCGCTCGATAGCCTCCAAGGTCTGGCGCACATCGTCCCAAGTCGTGGTGTGGTTGACGATGCACATCCGCAGTGAAAACTTTCCATGCAGAAGGGTTGATGATACGAAGGCGTCGTCGTCCCAAAAGACGTGGGCGAGCACTGTCCTGTTGACTTCTTCGAGGGCTTCCTCGTCGAGGTCCGTGTCGGCGGGATTGACCCGGAAGCACACGATGCTCAGCGACGCAGGGGTCAACATCTCTAGGGTGTGGCTCTCCTGGACGTATTCCTCGGCCCGGTCAGCCAGCTCCATTCCCTTTGACACAGCCTGCCGGAACGCAGCCATCCCAAAGGTCTGCACCGACATCCAAATCTTCAACGCCCGCACTGAACGGCTCAGTTGCAGGCCGCGGTCCGAGAAGTTCGGGTGGTTCGCGCCCCATATCGTGTCTTGGAGAATGTCGTGATGTACGCCGAAAGCGTTCTCGAGCGTACTCAGGTCCTTCACCAGTAGGCAGCCGGCCTCATAAGGCTGGAAGAACCATTTGTGCGCGTCTAGCCCAATTGAATCGGCGCGCTCGATTCCGTGCAAGAGCTTCTTGCCGCGCTCGGTCACGACGGCGAAGCCTCCGTACGCTGCATCGACGTGTAGCCAGATGCCTTCCGCCTCGCAGTAGTCGGCCATGGCCCCAATCGGATCGATGGCCCCGGTGCTGCTCGCGCCGGCGTTGGCACACACCGCGATGGGATTGAACCCCGCCGCGCGGTCGTCGGCCACGGCGTGTGCGAGCGTCTCCATGTCTAGGCGAAAGTGCTCGTCTCTCGGCAGCAGGCGTATGCAATCCGGCCGTACGCCGATGATCTTGGCCGCACGGATGTGTGCGCTATGGCTCTGGTCGCTCATGTACACCGTCATCCGCTCGGGATGGCCGGCTGCTTCCCGCGCCGCGACAAAGGCATCGAGGCTGGCTGCCGAGCCGCCGCTTGTCAACAACCCGCCGGCGCTCTCTGGATAGCCGATCCAGCGCCGCAACCAGTCGATGACGACCAGTTCCAGTTGGCTCGGGCCGCTGGCGACCAGCCAAGTGCAGGCGTTGGCGTTGTATCCGGCGGCCATGAAGTCGGCCAGCACTCCGGGCCAAGTGGGCGCTGTGGGGATGAAGCCAAAGCAACGCGGGTGATCCAACCGCGTTGCAATTGGGAGGATATCGCGCGCTGCTTGCTCAATGACCTCCGCTGCCGGTCGGCCAGCCTCGGGCGGCTCCTCCAGCAGCCACTTCTCCAGTTCGCGCCGAAATTCTCCTTCCCAAGCATTTGCTCTGGGCAGGCCGTCAATCCGCTCTACCACGAGTTCGGCGGCCTTGCGCGCGAGATCGAGCATCTGTTCGGGTGCCATCTGGAGGCCGTCACTCGCTACATCGGCTTCTCGTTTTTCTGCCGCTCCTCCTTCTACCATATCCCTGCCCTTCGTCTGTGTGTCTAAGTGCGTTTTATAATGCGTGTCCTTAGCTAAAAGCCACTTTTGAGTTGCCCCCAAGACTGGCTCTCCACCGCCGTAGCAGCGTTCAGATAGATGCCTGCGGCGACGACAAAATCTTGGCCGAACACCTTAATCGGGATCGCGTAGGTCAGCTTGGGTGAGTGGATATCTTCGTCGCCTTCTACTGCTGGATTATCCCAGTGGTATTCGACAAAGCCGCCGCCCGCAGCGGCTGCGGCGATAATCTCTTGGACAATTTTGACCCCATTGGCATCTTTGAGATCAATCATGTTTTGTCCATCGAAGTCCGGGCTGGCTCCGTGAAAGATCACTAGGCCCTCGGTATTCAGGACAATGAGGTAGATCGAGTCATACTTGAAATCCTCGCCCTCGGTCCTGATTGCCGCTTGGATAGTTGCCAAGTAGGCAGGACCGTTTTCCTCAAGGATGGGAATAATCACCCGGATCCCTTCGACAAAGGCTTTCAAACTTTCCCGGTCCTGCACATCTCGGGCTGTTATCTCCAAGATCTCAAAGATGTTTGCCTCATCGCCAACGCCGGACAGATCCATGTAAAAGCCAGCGGCTACGATAAACTCTTGGCCGCGTATGGTTGCCGGGACAGCGTAAGTCAGCTTAGGGGAGTCGGCATCTGCGTCGCTTGCTACGGCCGGGTCGTCCCAGTAATACTCGACAAAGCCGCCGCCTGCGGCGGAAGCGGCGAGGATCTCTTGGACGATTTTGGTGCCACGTGCATCTTCAAGATCGAGCACGTTTTTGTCTTCAAAGGTCAGATCCGCTCCGTGAAATTGCACGACGCCTTCGAGAGTCAGTACGACGAGGTACATTGAGCCGGCCTTCCAATCCCCCTCGCTCCTAAATGCTCCCACCAAGCTGGCGACCTCAGAAAAGTTGGTGGCGCTCTCTAAGGATGCTTTTGCCGCTTCGACAAAGGCTTTGAGGGTTTCCCGATTTACCACTTCACCGGCGGTTACTTCTGGGGCTTGGGCCACGGCGGAATGTGCGGTGGGGAAGAGGCTGGCTAGCCCCAAAATGACTGATGCTGTCAGACGCTTCACAAAGTTCTCCTTCTTTTAGCGAGACGCAGATCCGAAGAGCGGCCTTTAATCGGCCGTAGCGGATTCCAGATAAATGCCGGCACAAACGATAAAAGGTTGGTCCCTGTCTGGCAGGTGGAAGCTTTCGGCGTAGGTCAGTTTGGGCGAGCCGAAGGCTTCGTCTCCTTCCACCGTCGGATCATTGTAGTGATACTCGACATAGCCGCCACCCGCGGTGGCGGCATCGATGAGCCGTTTTATGATTTTGACGCCATAGCTGTCTTCGAGATCGAGCGCGATTATGCCCTCGCGGGATGGATCGGCTCCGTGAAAGAGCACGTAACCGTCGCTGCTCATGATGAAGGTGTAGATGGAGCCGGACTTCCAATAGCTCCCCTCCATCCTGAATGCCTTCTTTACGTGTGTGTGCCCACTGAAATCGCCAAGCATAGCCTCTCGATAGGTTTGGGCCGCCGCCTTTACAAAGGTCTTCAGGGTTTCCCGGTCCACCACCTCACTGGCCGTTACCTCGGGGCGTGCCATCTCCGGGATTTTGGTGACCACACGGGACACATCCTGATAATAGCCGCCGACCAAGACGAGGGGCTTGCCAAATAAACCAGAGATGTATTCGACCGCGTAGCTTACCTTGGGATTGGCGTCCCCTTCTACCGCTGGATCGTCCCAATAGTATTCGACAAAGTCGCCGCCCCGGCCGGCCGCGGCGAGGAGTTCTTGCACGACTTTCTTGCCCTTGCCGTCTTCGACATCAATCAGGACTTCGTTGTCTATTGCGGCATCGCCTCCGTGCAGGAGAACGGCACCGTCTTTGATCAGTATCACGAGGAACGTGGAGCCAGATTTCCAATCCCCCTCGGCTCTGAAGATGGCCCGCAGTTTTGCGGTTTCGGTAAGAGTTCTGATGCCCTCTAGGTATTCTTTTCCTCCTTCTACAAAAGCCTTCAATGTTTCTCGGTCCACCACCTCACTGGCCGTTATTTTAGGGCGCTCTGGGTCTTGGGCTGTGGCGGGCGAGAGACTGGCTAGCCCCAATATGAGTACTGCGATCAGACGCTTCATAATGGCTTCCTCTCTATCTTTATTGGAAGATATGCGTAATATGGGATAAAATACGCCCGATTCTATTTACTCTGCAAACGCGTCCCTATACGGCCCAAAATCTACCCCAAATGCAAGCGGGTGTTACGGGCGACTCTGACTGGCCACGTATTGAGATAGGAGGGTGAGATTGCGGTTGAAGGTGCGGCAGGAGATGACCTCGGCGACGATGGGCGCGTGGCGGTCTTCGGGGTTGCGCAGACGACCTTCTTCTAGCCAGCGGCCCTCTGTGTCGAGGCCGTCGATGATGGCTTGGATCCGTTCCGCCGCGACCGGGCGTACTTGAGCGCGTTCGGCGAGGATAGTTTCTCGACCTTCTTTGAGGATGCGCTGGTACAGGCTTTCAATGCGACCCGTGCGGTTGCCCACCTTAAAGGCATAGTGCGTCGGTAAGTCTGCATCGCTGTAGGTGAGCGCGTATTCCTTGGTAAAGTAGAGCGGTCGGTTGGTCTGCAATTCGTAGAACCGGGCCATGCGCCCATCGGGCAATTGCGCTGCTTTAGCCCAGGCTAAGGCGCGGGGAATCGGTTCGAGAAAGCGCGGCTCGCCGTAGGCGAGATAGAGTTCCAACAGAACTTGCATCACGCCAAAACTCTCGCCGCCGGTGATGGCAGGCGGTTCAAATCTGCGCGCCCAAGCCGGCTCCATCGCCAAATTGTACTGCTGCGCCCAAGCCGGTTGCGGCTCGGGCATCTGGGCCAGGATAATGAAGTCGCCGCCTCGTTCGGCTGCTCGTCGCCAGCGCTCGTCGCCGTAGATTTTGTGCGCCTCGATCATGGTTTCGATGACGTCGGCGATGGTGTTGTCGTTAAAGGTGTAATAAGCGAGATAGTGCTGTTTGGGATACTGGCGGGACCAACTCGCTGGATAGCGCGCCTTTTTGACGGGGAATTGGCTGGGATCGGCCCACTCGCTGTAGCGTTGGGGCCAAGCGCCGTTGGGGTATTGGGCTTTGAGCAGAGATTCTAGTCCGTAGAGGACAGCGCGGTGTATATCCGCATCGGCAAAATCGAGATGCTGATCGACCTGCATGAGCAAGCGCAGGGCGCTCTGCGTATTGTCGTCGTCCAAGGTGGTGCGGTTGCGGCGTTCGCCGGTTGCGCGGTCGCCCTGTTCGATATCGCGTCGGTAGTGCCAGTTTTTGCTCTTCTCTGGGTCAAAGTCGATCCGGTAATCCCAACCGCCCGAAGCCAGTTGCCCCCAGACGAGGGCTTGCGCTGCCTCGACTGCGCCGTTGAGAAAGAGGGTGTCTCCGGTGGCGTCGTAGGCTTGGAGGAAAGCCATGCCGACCGACGGGGTGCCCGGGGGCTGTACCCAGATGGTGGTCGGCGATGCAATGCCCTCCCCTTCGCGTTGGGTAAAGTCGCTTTGGTAGAGCCAGAGATAGCCGCCGTTGGTGGCCACTTGGCCGCGAAAATAGCGCGTCGCTTTGACCATGGTTTCCACGGCGGCCCGGTGCAAAAACTCTTCGCTGTGGAGCGGCGCGCTGCATAGCATTAGAAGGAATAGCGAGGCGATTTTTTGCATCCCATTGCCTTTGCGGTTTGTCAGTTTGAGATATCTAAATTAGCGAAAAAACTTCTAGGGGTTAAAATTCATTGACAAGCTAATGAGGCCAAACGTAGCTTAAGCCCGATAACAGGGCCAACCTTCCCATCCGCCGAAAAGAGAGGGTGCAAAATGACTACCGAGCAATCTCCGGCGCAGGAGACCTACCGCGCCACAGCTTTTGCCGACTCCAAGTCCGAACTCGCCGCTCCCGGGGCCACGCCCGAGCGGTTGGAACACTTGCGGGAGCATGGTTTCGTCATCATCACCGACTTTGTCGATAATCCGTGGATCCCCGTGCTCCGCGAGGCCGGTCGCCGCGTCACCGAAGCGTGTGCGCCCGAGCATGGTTACAGCAAGATCGACTGCTCAAAGGGCTACGTGCATCGCGCCGGTGGCAATGAGCCGTGGGCGATTCGGGGCCTTATCCATCCGGCCTTTGAGGAGCCTTGCTTTGCCGAATTCCACGGCTCGGACGATTTCCTCAATTTCGTCGCCTCTTGGTGCAATGGGCTTGGGCCTGAAGATATGTCGTTGAGTGGTCTGCTGCTGTGGTGCAATCCCCGGCACCACGAGAATGGGCCGAGTTGGCACCGCGACGTGACGTGGTGGGGCGAGGGAAAGCCCTATTTTTCGCAGCGGGACAACCGAGGGGAAAGCCCGGAGGATTACTCCGAGGAAGTCGAAAAAGTCCGCTGGGAAGAAATCCGCGCCAATAACGCCAAGTCGCTCACAGAGCGGAACGGCGTGAGCATGTTCTTGGCATTGGTTGACGACGAGTGCCACGAACTCATCCCCGGCAGTCACGAGCGCTGGCGCACGCCGTTTGAGCACGATGTACTCTTGCCGCAATCCATGAAGGACCAAGGGGTGCCGTACACGCCTAGTTGGAACAGAAAGGACCCATTGCCGGGCCAAGTGTCGATCCGGCTCAAGCCCGGGGAAGCTCTCATCCGCAATGGGGTCACGATCCACACTGGACACACCGTCCCCGAGCGCGAGCGCAACACCTTGTCCATTGGCTGGTCGAAGTGGTCGGGTCCGTTCACCGGGGAGCCGGCGGTGGCGGACGCGCGCAGTGCGTGGCAACTCGATCCCGCGGTGCGCGAGGCGTTGCCGTACGAGTGGATGCAGACGGCGTGGGATCGTTGGGCCGAAACGCAGACGCTAGGGGATACGCTCGAAGACCGGTACGCGGGGTTTGATATCCAGCGTATCAAAACGGGGGAGGTCGTGGGTTGGCGCAGCGAACTGGAGCGCCAAGCCGCTGCCGCTGGCGAGGCGTGGGAGCGGTTTCAAACGGTGGCGTGATTATTGCGAAGCGGCCTTGGCTAGCTCTGCCTTGCGTTCGACAAATGCTTGGGGTGGGGGAGAGAGGATCGCGCGTTTGCGCTCGTCGATCCCTTCCCATTGGTCGGCGTCCGTTGGGCTAAAAAAATTATCCGGGCCGGAATAGGTCTCCCCGCGCTCCATGTATTTGTAAAAGAGCGTGGTCCGCGTGCTCGGCGCTGTCCACGGCAGCGTGACGTGACACAGGGCCTCGGTGAAGATAATGGCCGTGCCAGCGCGGGCCGGCACGCGCGTGACCATCGGATGCACCCCCTTGGACAAATCGACCCACGCCTCAGGGACGGGATAATGTCCCTTGTGCGAGCCCGCCAAACAGCCGAACCCACCTCCGTTACAAACGGTATCCTCCAGTTCGTACGCCACGGTGACCAGACCGTTGGAGAACGTCCCGTTTGCGGGATCGCGAGTGAAGTAATGCGTGATTAGCTCGTGCGGTCGATTGGGATTTAGCAGGCGTCCATTGCCGCCGTGGATGGTGCCCCCGGCGAGATTTTTGTTGAAGGTGCCGTGCGTGTGCACGTTGATATGGTCGATGCGGAAGGGTGGGAGGCCACCGGGTCGTTGGCCTCCGTAGATCTCGGCTAGGATTTCCGAAATTACCGGCACGTCCAGTAAATCGACGAAAGTCTGGGACCAGAAACCGCCGCGGTCCGCGTGCTGCGAGTGGAGTTCCGGGCCTTTTGCATCTACTGTGGCCTTGAGGTCTGCAACCTGTTCGGGGGTGATTGCATCCTCTACTGTGAGAAAACCCCACGTGTCAAAAGCAAAGCGCTGCTCCTCATCCATTTTGGATTGATCCTCTCAGTACGCGACGGCAATGGTTTTCAGGACCTGCTCGCCATCGATGCCAGCACCCTCGGTGTCGGTGTCGATCCGCAAGCGAGCGTAATACACTCCGGGCGGCACCACGGCTCCCGCGTCATCCCTGCCGTCCCAGCCGATGGAATAGGAGCCGGTGCTCAAATCTCGCTGCTCCACTAACCGACGCACCCGACGGCCCGCCAGATCGAAAACTTCCACTTCTGCCGGGCTATCGTCACCCACTCGCACCACCTTGAAGGCGAATTGAGCTTGGTCGTTGACGCCGTCGCCGTTGGGTGTGAAGACTTGCGGTAGTACTTCCACCTCCGTTAGCAGTGAGGTACTCTGCACCGCACCGACCAGCGTTGTAGTGTTGCTCTCGATTCCGACTAAGGCCTCGCCGGCATCGACGCGTTGCCAGTTGCCTTCGCCGGCGTCGCTATTTTTTAACAACGCTCGCATCACCGCGCCCGTGGAAAACAACGCCGTAGCAAAATCTAGCCGTAGCACTTCTACGCCTGAGCGCGGTTCCACCGGCGGGAAGGCCAATTGCAGGCTGTCCGCACGCGTCTGAATCACCTCCACGTCAGGTATAGCTATACTGGACAAGTCGGCGCTGGGACCGAAGGCGTCCTCGGTACCAGCATATAGTCCCACAAAGCGCAGGGGCATATCGGACGGTGCCACCAGCAGCAACTGGTCGAAGCCCGGATCCCGGCTGCCGAAGTCTGGACGCACATAGAACGAAAACATCTGCTCTTTACCCAGTTGGTCCACCTGAAACGGCGAGATTTCACCGGTGATGCTCTGTGCCACGGGATTGCTAAAGTTGAGCCGAATCGAGCGTAAGGTCGGACTGACCTCTGGATCGTTCGACAGCAAGGTCGCCCGCAAAGTCAGAAACTCGCGCGGACTGGGCGAAGTCACCGGCGAACCGGTCGGGTCTTCGTACGGCTGGCTCCACGGCTCCCAGTCGGAACCGGCGGTTTCTTCGGCGACGATCTCGCCGCGGAAAATAGACAGCAGCTTGTCGTAGTCTTCCTTGGATACTTCCGTGCCGTCTTTTTTGAAGTAATGCAGGGTTTCACTCAACTCGTTGCCAGTGCGGGTCTGGATCAGCACGCTCGTGCCGGGCGGCGCGTCGGCATCCCACTCGACAGAGAGCAGGTTGCGGCTGCCACCCAAACGGATTAGATCGGAGGCCAGCGTTACTTCGGGCAGAAACCCCCGTCCGTATAGCTGTAGCTCTGCTGGCTGCCCAGTGGCTCCGCCTTTACCCGTGGAACTGGTGCTTTCGAACTGCTTCCAGGCAAAGCGAAAGAAACGGGCTTTGAGCCGCGCGAAATCGTTGCCTTCGTAAAAGCCGAAGCCTAAGGCTGAAACTCCACCGCCGCCGCGCTGCTCGCGATCGACGGCGGTATTCCACTTGATGCTGCCGTCGGCGGCCAGCGTGCCGTCCGAAAAATCCAGCCGGTAATTGGAAAACCTAGACCCGCCGTAGGCCATCCTGAAGGCGTCGATCCAGTAAAAGGCACCCAAATCGAAAAGTACCTGCCCTTCGGGCGATTTGAGCGATCCTCTGCCGTAGGTGTAGATGAACTGCACTTTGCTTTCGATCTGCCCGTCAATCAAGCTATTGATCGAGGCCGTCTGGGAAGCCGTGCCAAAACCGCCCCTGTCCAACGCTCCGGTGAGGATCTCGTCGCCTTCTGCCCACACTTCCAACTCGGCTAGCCGCGGACGCTCGATCCGGTAATAGCGCACCGACCCTTGTTGTTCGGACTCAAGTTGGCGGTGTACCTCTTGGGGCACTAGGGTCTCGCGCCCGTTCGCATGGAGCTTAAAGTAATCGACCTCGCCCCGCTCGTCGGTCGCGAGTTGATCGTATTCGGCCTGAGTCACTTCTCGACCTCGGCCAAAATTGCTGCCAGTCACCACCACCTGCACAAAGCGAATGCCGACACCCTCGAACTCGCGCTCTAGGTCCATGTCGATCTCGAAGAGCCGCTGTTCCTTATTGGGTTTGAGGGTCCGCAACATGGTGGTGTATTCGAGAGAGGGTCCACGACTACCCGTGGGCTTGTTGCCCTGGGACACCAGCACGTCGAACTGTAGGAAGGGATCGCCCAATGCCTCGTCGACGAATTTCAGCACGATGCTCTTGGCGATCACTATCCGCCCTAGATCGACGGTAAACCACCACTGGCCGGCCAGCTCGCCCTCACCTGTGGGTGGGTCGGGCTGCCAGTACGTTGCTAGGTCGCCGTCGAAAAGGTTGACCACATCCGCCTGATTGCCAGCGGTTCCGGCTTGGATGCCGTCTAGGACGGTAATTTCTTCGGGGGCCTTTTTTATGCCATCGGGTGGGCGGGCTTGCAGATAAGCGGCAATGTCTCCTACCGCGTTGATGTCGCGGTGCAACTGGTGCGGCGTCAAGGCTCCACTGGACGAAATTTCCACTACCCCTTTGGGAAAGGTCCAATTGCGCCAGTGCGCTGCGCTGTTGACCACTACTTGATCGGACGTCACTCGGTGTCCCGCCCCCTGACCGTACGCTGCCGTACAGCAAACCACTGACCAGGCCGTCCAACGTATGTACCGCAGAATCCGTTCCATATCTCGTACCACTCGCTAAGTGTGCAGATCAATAAACCAGCGAAATCACTCGTTGCTCCGATTTTATGCCCCCGTCGCTGTCCACTTCTAGGCGCAGGATATAGAGGCCCGGCGGCACCAATTTGGCTTGGGCGTCGCGGCCGTCCCAAGTTACTGCAAAGCGGCCGCTGGTCGCGATGCCGTGGTATAGCTCGCTGATGCGCCGCCCCGAAAGGTCGTATAGATCAATAGCTACCGGTACAGCACCCAGGTTGAGCAATTCGTACTGAATTTTTAGCTGATCGTTGACGCCGTCTCCATTCGGAGTGAATGACCGCGAGGTCAAGCGCAGGTCATTGACCGCCTTTTTGTCGATATTTATTAGACCGACACTCAAGGTATTGCTATCGACCAGTTGATCGGCATCTCCTGCCGTGACCTCCTGATGCACTTCGTGAGGCTGCTCGCTATCGAAAATCCGCGCCGCGAATATCGTGCCAAACTGGAATACCTGAGCTTGGAAATCCACTTCCAGCAATTCGTTGGTGCGCTGCAGGTCCATGCGGGGAATTCGCAACTCAAATTCATTTTCTTCCACGCGAACCTCGGTGAAGTCCACTGGCAAGCCTTCCAGTCGGACCTGATCAATGCTGGCGACTCTCGCTGGCGTTTTGATCTCAATGCTGTCAAAACCCAGATCAGTGCCGGCCAATCGCGGCAGGATCTTGTAGGTAAACTGCGTTATTGCGCCCGCTGGCACCTCCACCGGGACGATCTCGGCCAGCGCTTGGGATGCCACCGGCGGATTGGATACTTCAAATTGCAGGTAATGCAGCCATCCGCCCGCTGCCGAGGTGGAAGAGAACTGGACGGCGAACTGGACGAATTGCCGCGGTTTGTTGCCGGCGAGGTCGCCGCTGCCGAGGACCAGATCGTACGGAGGGCTCCAAGTTTGCCAGTTTTCGGTGTCTGGCGTGATTCCGGCTCGCTCCCCTTTGTCCAGTCTGTTGTACGTGGCCAACACCAAGGCTTTGCCATCGCTATAGCGCGTAGTCTCGTCGCCACGGAAGGTTTTGCGCCAGTAGGTGTTGGGATCGGAATCGTCGCCGCTGCGCATAGTCAGATCAATCGCCGCGCCTTCGTCCTTCTGCGCGGACCAGTTGAGTCGGCCCAAGCTGACGGGTTGGCCTAGGTCAATCACATTGGAGACGTAGGTGGCCTGCGGCGCAAAACCAGAACCGTAAATTTCAAATTCGGCGATTTCCCAGGCACCGCGGATGTTGGCCGGCGCTTCAAATAGGATGTTGCGGATCGGTCGATCGGGCATTTCGATGACGATATCGGAGCGGGTGTTTTCGGTGGCGTTGAGGACGATTTCAAAATCTTTCCGAGCGCCTGGCGGCCGCCTCGCCCACCTCTCTCCTACTAGGTATTCCCGGGTTCCGTCCTTGAGGGGGTCGCCGTCGTTGATGCCGACTACAAAGGTCTGGATAAAGCGATCTACGAGGTGCTTTTCGCGGGGATAGAAGCGCACCCGGTCGATGTTGAATAACCCACCCAGATCGAATACCAGCACTTTGTTTTCTATCGCGCCATAGTCTCCGCCCCAATCGCCGTCGCCGAGAAAGTGAGTGGTGGGATCGCCGTCGAACATCGGCGCGTCGCGGGCGGGAAAATCGGCCCAACCCACGATCGAGCGCAGCGTTTCGATCTTCCCGCCTCGTTCGTCCAGCAACGGTGTCAGATTGACTGCGGGGTCTAGTTGCTCGGGCGCGAGGGTCGTGCTGATCTCCGTCAGCAGAGTGCTGCCGTGCTGCTTGGCGTCGATATCGGCCCATTCCAGTTGGATGAAGTCGAAAGGCGTGTCGCGCTCGGGCGGCGGCAGGTCGGAGCCACCGATGCGGTAGATGGTCAGCGCATGACTCACGTCGGTCAGCGTGGCGCAAAATACCAAGGCTATCAGTGGCAATACCAGACGTCGGCTCATCTGAACGATCCCCTTCGGGCGGCGTGAACGATCTTTGACAGGCTGTACTTATGGGATATATAGAAAAAGGGGGGGAAGGGCAACAGCTAACCACATGTCTGCACATAGAGTTCGACGGCCATCGCGCAGCCGCATGGAGGTATCAACGTACATCCATTAGTTACCTTGTCCCACGGGCAAAATGCCATACTGACGCAGCGTATCCTCTAGGGTCGGCCGGCGGAGACGAATGCGATCATCGCTCAGCAGATAAGAGAATACGTAGCCAAGCCCAAGCATCAAAATGCCGATCAGGAAGCAATAGATAAACGCCCGGTCGGGATATTGATCCTTCAGGTACCCCACGTACAGCGGCCCGCAAATTCCCGCCGCTGCCCAGGCCGTCAAAATGGTGCCGTAGATCGTCGACATCTTTTGTGGGCCAAAAACATCGAGCACGAAAGAGGGCATGGTGGCAAAGCCACCGCCAAAGCACAAGAGGATGTAACAAACGAGGACCGAAAAGACATAGGGATTGCGCTCGGTCATCAAAATGCCAAACACGACCATCTGACTGGCGAGCAGAATTCTGAAAACTTGGACGCGCCCCAGCCGATCGGAGAGCAAGCCCCAAAACAGCCGGCCCACGCCATTGCACAGCGAACTGACGGCGATCAGCGTAGCCCCATACTCGGCCAGCGTCGCTGGTTCTACGGTTGGATCGGCTAACCCCCAAACTTCCTGCAGAAGTTCCGACTGAAAGCTGATGACGGAGATGCCGGCGGCGATGTTGAAGAAGAAGACGATCCACATGAGGGCGAACTCAGAGGAGCGCAGATAAGGCACCGCTGAATCGGACTCGTCTTTGAGCGTCTGTTCGGCAACCGCTTCAGCGGCAGCAGCGGGGGGATTGCTCAACAGCAAGCTGCAGGGGATTAGGACACAGGCGAAGATCACCCCGAGCCCCAAGAAGACATGGGACAGATCGCCTGCTAGGTGGGATACGAGCAAGGGTGCCAAGCCTTTGCTCAACAGAAAGGCACCCACCCCGAATCCCATCACGACGATGCCGGTCGCTAAGCCTTTTTTGTCCGGGAACCACTTGGCGACCGTGGCCACGGGCGTGACGTAGCCCAGCCCGATCCCTGCCCCTCCGATGACGCCGTACCCCACGTAGAATAGCGCGAGCATGTCCCACTTCAGCGCCAGACTCGCCAGCATATAGCCGACCGAGAACATGACGCTGCCGGTCACGGCCAAGCGCCGCGGTCCGACCTTCGGTAGCAGTGCGCCGGCCCAAGCCGCCGAAGTGCCGAGCGAAAGGATCGTCAGGCTGAAAGCCCAAGCCGTTTCCGTGAAAGACCAACCCAATTGCCGCACCAAGATCGTTTGGAAGAAACTCCACGCGTACACCGTCCCAAAACAGACCTGTAGGACCGTGCAGAACAGCGCCATAAGCGAGCGCGGGATATGTAGCCTTTGTTGCGCCATGTTCCCTAGACCTCAATGGCCAGTTACTCGTGCAAGATTTACTCCGCGTTTTTGGGTGAGCTTTGTCCTTTGTCGGCGACGTAGAGGAAGAGTCGAGCTAGGTGTCCAGCCTCATCTTCGCGTGCCAGCAGGTTGTCGTCGTCGGCTTTTCCATCGCGCGCCATGCTCACGGCATAGCCCAAGAGCGCGCCCAGTGGCTTGGCCGCCAGATTGACCAACCAGATGGCGGCAAAGACGCCGACGACGAGTATGATAGAGAAGAGGTACACCTGCTGACCGATTGCGCGTTGAATTTTTAGCGCAATCAAACCAGTGTCCATGCCCACGTGAACCGTGCCGGCAACGCCGGCGAGAATCGGGCTGCCCACTTCGACGAAATCGCCCATCCCGGGCAGACTGCGCTCCACTGTCTCCATATTAAACGGATCGCTGGCGCGAATTTCTGCGGGAATGCCCGGCACAAAGGTATGGGCGAGAAACTCGCCGGATTCGTCGGTGATGTAGATGTACTTGATGCCCTGAATCTCGACGAACTGATCGATGAGCGACTGCAAAGCCGACAAGTCGCGATTGAGGAGAATGTCCACGCTGGAATCGGCAATGGTCTTGGCGATGTCGCGGCTGTTGCTCTCGTATTCGGCTGACAGGTGCGTATCGACCGTATAGACGCACAGAATGGAGGTCGATAGGCCAATCAAGCCAAATAGGGCAAAGACGCCGAACAGCGTTTTCTTAAACAGCTTTTGTACTTTTATCATCATGCAAACCTAGCGCGCCAATCGTCCAGAGGAACAAAGCGGCCTTCATCGACCACTGTATAGTACACGCGTTGGAGTCCTTGACGACGGTCGGGACCAAAGGAGACCTGTTCGCCAATGCCGAGGTCGAAGTCCGCGACGGAGAATACAGCGTCTTCGAGTTGGTGGCGCTGCGGCTCGGTCCCGAGGCGGTGCAAAATTTCGACCAGCAACTTGGCGTTGATAAAGCCTTCGAGACTAACGAAGCTGTGGTCAAAGGGCGTATAGGGGTCTTTTAACAGTTCCGCAGGCGGCTGTGGGGCGTAGCGGCTCATCAAGTCGCGGTACTCTTGGACTGCGGGTATGGAGGTGTCTTCGTAGCTGGGCACCACTTGGGAGTTGACCAGCCATTGCGTGTAGCGCTGGCTGTCGTCGCGCCCTTCGGTGAGCAGCTTGAGGAGATTTTCGCTACCGACAAACGACAGGTTGGCAAAGGGCACCTGTAGGCCGAGATCGACGGCATCGCGGGCAAAGGCCGCGCAGGCTGCATAGGCCCCGATGCAGATTACCGCTTCGGGCTTGGCTTCCTTGAGGATTTCGACCTGTTTGCGCATCGTGCCGGTGAAGCGTTCGCCGCGCCGATACGTGGCCTCGCCGACGATTTGCTCGCCGTGCCTTTTCAGGGCGCTGCGCACGCCGGCCCAGCCACTGCGGCCGTACGCATCGGCTTGATAGAACACGGCAATGCGCCGGCGGTTGATGCGCACGAAATTATCGACTAGACCAGCCGTTTCTTGGCGGTAGGAGGCGCGCAGATTAAAGGCGAAGGCGCCATAGGGCGGTTCGCGCTGGGGTTGGGCGCCGGTAAAGGGGAAGAATAGCAGGATGTTCCGGTCTTGGAATTTTTTGAGGATGGGCAATACGCGCGTCACCGTCGGCGTGCCAACGTAGCCGAACAGTAGAAACACCTGATCGTCGAGCATCAGCTGCATGGTGTTTTTGACCGAAGGGCCGGGCTGGTAGCCATCGTCGTAGGCTTTGACCTGTACGGTGCGGCCAGCCACGCCCCCTTGCTGATTTACGTGGGTGAAATACGCACCGGCACCCCGATAGAGTTCGATGCCCAACCCTCGGGAGGGGCCGGAGAAAGCGGCGGACGTGCCGAGGATGATCTCGGTATCGGTCACACCGAATGCCGTTGGCGACTCAGCGGGACGGGCGGCAAAGGCCCGCAGTGCATGCCACCAAGGGGCGACCAAGCAACCGGTAAGGCCGGCACGGAGCAGCGAGCGCCGCGTCATTGCTCTCATACAGTTACCGCTAGCTTCTTTCTGCTGGAGGGGGCCAGCATGTGGTCGGGATATAAGGCAAATAAAGGAATTTTGCTGGTCGTGGGTCAAGCTCGTTTGCAATAGTAGGCGCTGAAGGTTTGTTCGCTGGTGCGCCCATGGTGATGCGGATTTTTGGGGTGGACTTGCGGGGGGTTTTGGCAGTTTTTTGAGGGCGACTAATTTCACCACTCGCAAACCACAGGAGCCTCTATGCAACCGCTCACCTCCCGCGCCCCCACCTTGCCGCGGACCCTGCGCCCGCGCGTGGCCTATTACGACTTGGGTATCCCCTTTATAGGGGCTGTGTGGAACGGCTTTTCCATCACCTACGACCCTGCCAATGGGCACACCCTAGCTTGGGGTGCTGAATTCTCTCAAGATGGGGCTCACTACTTTTGCAATGACCTCGACACCGGCAGCTTGGAAGTTTTTCCCATGCCCTGCCGCGAGCACGGCTCCGTCTTCCAAGCCCAAGATGGGACCATTTACGCCCTGATCATGTCCGGCCTGTCAGCCGACCACGGCCACCATCTCATGGTCTTTGACGCCCAGACCCGCACCTTCAGCAGCCTAGGGCGTCCCGCCCCCGGCGATCAGCGTCTCCTGTGCGTTGAGGAACGCGACGGCCTATTGTACATGGGCGGGCATGAACTGGCCGAACTGTTTTGCTACGACCCGCAAAAGCGGTGCTTTGACAAACTCTGTCGCCCGTTTGTTCCGCCTACCGACCGTCTAGTGAACATCCAATTGCTGCCCAACAGCTGGCTGCTGCTCAGCGGCTATCCGGCTGTTCCGAACAAGATCTACAATGTGGAAAGCGGTCAACTGAGCGATGTGCCGCCCGGAGCCGAGGGGATTACAGGCGCTGTATCGGAAGGGAAGCGCCTGTTTTTAGCTGCTGGCGATCAAGTGCGCGTACTCGACGCCGATTTCACCGAAGTGGCCCGCCTCGACAGCCCCGTTGCTGGCGCGACGCTCGCGCTCTTAGCCCTGGGCCGCAACAGCCGCGCCAGCGAACGCGGGGTGGTGTACGCTTGGGCTGAGGATCAATTGGTCGCCATCGATGCCCATACCTTGGACATCCGTTCCATTTGCCAAGGTCCTTTCGCCGGCATAGCGGGGCTGAGCAAAGACGGCCATTTGGTCTTCGCCCAAGTCGAGGAGGGCCGCGCTACTATTGTAGATCCCGATACCGGCGACCGGGAAGAGCGTAGTTTTGAAGTCTATCAAGGCAGTCGTGGCAGTGCGGTGTGCGCCTTGGGTAGAGGGCCGGAGGGCAAAATCTACGGCACCAATATTTACGGCATGCACCTGTGCACCATTGATCCCGATACCGATGCCATAGAGGATTTAGGTTACACTTGGTCTGGCGGCGAACTCTACCACGTCCACGCCCACCAAGACAAGCTCTACGTCGGCAGCTACGGCGGTTCCAACATCGGCGTGTACGACCCGAGTCAGCCGTGGAATCCCGGCTCAGAGGGCGACAGCAATCCGCGCAACTGGGGCCAGTTGGGCCAGAACCAGAACCGACCCTTTGAGGCGGTGACCGGCCCCGATGGCCGCATTTACGTGGCCAACCGCAGCAACTATGGCATCCCTGGCGGCTCCTTGGCCTCGTACGATCCCGCGACCGGCCTCGATGATAGGGAAATCTATCTCGACCCCGAACAAAGCGTGCAATGCGTGGCCGCGGACCAGCGCTATGTGTACGGTGGTACCAGTATTTACGGGGGGCGCGGCTCGGAAATCACCACCCGCGACGGCCTGTTGTTCGTCTTTGATCCCCAGACGAAACAGCGCATTTGCGAACTGCGGCCAGTGGAAGGGGCCAACACGGTCACGAGTTTAGCCGTTCATCCCTCGGGACTGGTTTTTGGCACCACGGACAATCGCCGTTTGTTCGTCTTCGATCCAGAGCGGTTTGTCGTAGAAGAAGTGATAGGGCCCCTGCGCTCGGAGGGGACTAGGTTGATGGGCGTACCCGAAGGGGTGGAGATGTTCCCGCTGATCTGCGCTTCTGACGGCTTTATCTACGGCCTGACGCGCTTTGACCTGTTCCGCATAGATGGTTCGTCCCGCGTCCTGACCTATCTCAACGATCCGCCCCTGCCCGAACTCTACGCCCTGACCGAAGGGAATCCCGGCGTGCTCTACATGAGCGCCGGCACCCACGTCATCAAGTGTCTGCTGAGGCCGCGGCCCTTTTACCGCTGAGATTAGTTCGTTATGCGAGGGCTTCCCGCACCACTTGTCCGGCCCAATCCTCCGCGGGTGCCACTTCGAGCAGAGCGGCAATGGTCGTCGGGTTGTCGATGATGCTCACCGGCTGCTGCAAGCTCCGTCCGGGAGACACTGGAGGACCGGCGATTACCCACGGGATGGTCATGTCCTCGTCCATTTCCGTGCCGTGAGTGCTCTCGTGTCCTCCGTGGTCGCTGGTGACGATGGCCACGGTCTCTTCTTGGTTGACCGCCTCCAACACCGTGCCAATGCCCGCATCGGCCCGCCCAATAGCAGCCAGATATTCGTCCGACATCCAGCCGTGGTTGTGGCCGGCTATATCAGTGCCGCCTAGGTAGACAAAGGCGAAATCGGGCGTCCATTCCCGCAGCGTCGCCGCGGCCAAGCTGGCCAAGTCCTCATCGCCGTTTGGCTCGTGGCAATTGTTCATATAGTACGAGCGGTCCAGCGAGCCTGGGTCGGCCAAATCGCGCAGTTGCTCCCAATTGTAGAAGAAGGCCGTGCGCTTGCCGGCTTGGTGCAGCACGTCGACGAGGCTGGGCACGGGTCTGACTTGGGGCACCCAAGTGTTGGTGAGGATGCCGTGCCGTTGTGGGGTTACGCCGCGAAACATGGAGGTGTGGCAGGGCAAGGTGGACGACGGCATTACGGTGCGGGCTGTATAGGTGCTGGCACCTTGGCTGATCAAGCGATCGACGTGGGGGGTGGAGGCCTGTTGCAAGCCGTCGGGCCGCAGTCCGTCGAAGACAAAGAGGATGACGCGTTGTGAAGACATGGGCTTCCTTTCTTTGGGCACTGATGCGATCACGCGCTGGCGTACAGTTTCGCATCGTGCGGTTTTAGCGGATACCTCGGCACTACACCTCGGTTGACGATGTTTTCCGGCGCTGGCCAGTGGCCCTTGAGGATGGAGGCCAGATTGCAGACGCCAGTGCGCGCTACGTCTTCGCCAGATTGCACCGAGTGGGCGGAGACGTGAGAGGTCATCAGGACATTGTCCAGCTCCATGAGCGGATGCTGCAAGGTCTGATCTTCGTCCGTGAACACGTTGAGCCACTCGTAGGTGTCCAGCGCTGCTCCGGCCAGTGGCCCTTCTCGTAGGACTCGCGCCAGCGCATCTTCATCTACCAAGGCACCGCGAGACGTGTTGATAAGGTAAGACCCCGGCTTCATTTTGCGCAGCAACTTTTCGTCGAACATGTGGTAGGTGTCCGCGTTGAGCGGCACCTGCAAGGAGACGAAGTCGGACTCGGCGAGTAGCGTTTTTAGGTCCACCATTTCGATGTCCAAGTCGTCCGGCAGGGGTGCCTGCAGGTTTCTGCGCGTAGCTAGCACTCGGAGACCGAAGGCGCTGGCGCGACGGGCGACCATCTCGCCGGTGGCCCCAAAGCCGACGATGCCCAGCGCACAGGTGGACAGCCGCTGCAACTGGGTGGATTCAATGCGGGCTTGGCGGAAGCGGCCGGCGCGCATGAACTGCTCCATCCTCGGCAGTTGGCGGGCTAGGGACAGCAGCATGGCCATGATGTGGTCGGTCATTTCCTCGGCGCAGAAGAAGGGGGCATTGGAGACGATGATGCCGCATTCCGTGGCCTTTTGCACGGCGATTTTATCGGTGCCGTTGCCGAGGCGAGAGATCAGGCGACAGCGATCTAGCGATGCGACCACGGCCGCGGGCAAGCCGGTTGAGACAACGGCGACGGCGTCGCAGCCAGTTAATCGACGAATGAGTTCCTGCGGGTCTTCTTCCTCGACGTATTCAGGTTCGATGCCGAACTTGGCGTACAGCGATTGCTCCAGCTCGTTGGCTGGGTACATGGTGGCGTTGAGGCGGACGAAGCGGAAGGACGCCATGACTCTGAACCGATCACCAGGCCACTTCCATCATGTCCCGCGCCCAGTACATCGGCCCGTTGAAGACGCTTTTTACCTCGGCGATTCCCTGGGTGGTCTCTTCTGCGGGGTCGAGCGTCAGAGACTGGTGGTTGATTACCAAGCGCTTGGCACCGGCCTCGGCGGCCATGCGCCCGGCATTTAGGGTGCCGGTTTCGGAGATGACGCTGGGGAAGGTTTGGATCTTCTCCTCCCGATGCACGGCCTCCATCACGAACAGGTCTGCATCCCGCGCTAGCTCGACTACGGATTCAATCGGCGCGGTATCGCCGCTGAAGGCGACGACGCCTTCTTCGGTCTCAAAGCGGAAGCCGTAGCATTCGATGTAGGGTTGGGCGTGTTTGACCTCGCGCGCATAGCAAGTCCAGCCTTCTCCTGCGGCTACTTTTCCCTCAGCGTATTCGGTTGCGTGGACCACTGGTTCCGGCCTGGAATCGCCTACGCCGCCGCGCATCTGGTAGGCGTGGACGCTCATGGGATGATTGGTGCGGGCGATAACGTCGTACCAGAAGAGGCCATTGGGACTCCAGATGCCGTCGGTGATGCGCTTGATTGGGGGAGGTCCGTAAACGTGCAGGTCTGGTTCGGTGCCGATGCACTGGTCGAAGCGCGTCATCAGGAAGCAGAGATAATCGGAGATGTGGTCGGAGTGCAGGTGGGTAAAGAACAGGTTGTGTACCGAGGTGCAGGGGATGCCCAGGCGGTGCATCTTAAAGGTCGATGCGGGGCCGCAGTCGATCATCAGCCGCTGGTCGCAGATTTCGAGGATGAAACAGGTGCCCCAGCGGTCGCGAGTGGGGGTGGGCGTACCGGCACCGACAATGTTTAGCTTTGGCATGGGATCGTCTCCGGTGATTTTCGAATCGGACAGGACAGGGGAAATAAATAGGCATTATTGGTAGGGGGTCAAGCTGGCCGATAGTATTTTGAACGACCGCTTCTTGCGGGAAAGAAATCCTTCCCGCAGGTAAAGAAATCCTTCCCGCAGGTATTGAACGCGATATTTTTAGGACGAGAACCTCGTTAGCCTCTACTATCTAGGAGAATCCAACCTTGGAATTCGACACTAAAAAACTACCCGTCACCCCTGACGTGACCGCCCCCGACGGCTCGGATGTGCGCATTCTATTGGGCCTGCAAGGCGGCGGCATGGCGCATTTTGAACTCCAACCCGGCCAGACATCCAAGGCCGTTGCCCATCGCACGGTCGAAGAGATATGGTTTTTTCTCACCGGTCGTGGCCAAATGTGGCGGCGGCAGGACGACCGCGAGGAAATTGTGGCGGTCGAGCCGGGCGTCTGCCTGACCATTCCGCTGGGCACCCACTTCCAGTTTCGCGCCTTGGGCGACGAGCCGCTCGCTGCGATTGCTGTTACTATGCCCCCGTGGCCTGGCGAGGACGAAGCCTACTCGGTCGAGGGTAGGTGGCCGGTGACTGCGTCCGATTAGGCGAAGACAGGGCCTTCTCCGAATCGGGTGTATCAGCGGCGACATTACCGTATATTACAAGGTGATTGGAGGCATTGCCATGATCGAATCCTCTGTAACAAAAAAAGGACAGACGACACTACCTAAGTCCGTGCGGGAGACGCTTGGTCTAAAGGCCGGGGACCGGGTGCGCTACGTCATTTCCGATGGCGAGGTGCGAATGCTGCCCGTGCGCCCGATCCGTCGGCTGTTCGGCGCACTCCAGCACGATGGTCCTGCCGTCAGTGTGGAGGAGATGGAACAGGCCGCAGCCGATGGGGCTTGTGAGGCGTGATCGCACTCGATACCAATGTTCTCGTCCGCTATTTGGTACGCGATGATGTCGAACAGGCAGAAGCCGCCCGGTCATTACTGGAGTCACTTACGGTAAATCGTCTTGGCTACGTCTGTCGTGAAGTTACCGTCGAGACCGTCTGGGTGTTGGAACGGGCCTATGGCTACTCCCGTGACCAGATTGCGACGATATTGGAAGAATTGGTAGCGACCGAGGAACTCATAATTGAGGCTGCCGACGATGTGGGCCGTGCGGCCTCTAGCTATCGGGCGGGTGACGCGGGTTTTTCCGACCTGATGATCTTGGCCGCAGCCGAACGAGTGGGTGCCCACTCCCTGTATACCTTCGATCAGAAGGCAGCACGACTTGAGGGTGCGACGTTGGTGATAGCTAAGGCCGACCCAATTCCCTCAGAGGAGCTTCCAGACCCGAAGGGAAAGCCGGACGCGCCTAGACCGTCGTCCGAAGAAGACGAACCACCTGCTTAGACCGATACAGATGAGAAATAGATAGCATGAAATCCTATCTATTTACGTAGTTCGCCGCCTTGTCCGCGACTATATAGCTCCGATCAGCTAGGTCGTCATAGGTGCCATGCCGCCCTCCCTCAACACCCACGCCGTCCACCTGCACACGCCCCGCCTGCACCTGCGTCCCATGACCAACGCCGATTGGGACATCTTGCTGCGCTGGAACCAAGATCCCGATGTGTTGTATTACGCCGATGGCGCGGATGTGACGGCCTATACGCTCGACCAAATCAAGCGCATCTACGGCGGCATCTCGCAAGCTGCCTTCTGCTTTATCGCCGAACTCGACGGCCAGCCCATCGCCGAGGCTTGGTTGCAGGAGATGAATCTGTCGCGCACTATGGAGGCCCATCACGGCTGCGACTGCCGCCGCATTGATCTGTCCATTGGCGAGAAGCAGTACTGGAACAAAGGCTTGGGGACGGAAATAATCCGCGCATTGGTCGATTTCGGTTTTGCCGAGGAGAAGGCCGACTTTATCTTCGCCTGCGATATTGCCGACTACAATCCCCGCAGCCGCGCCGCTTTTGCCAAAGTAGGCTTCTGCGTCGTAGCCCACATCACCCAGCCACCCGGCGACAAGGCGCACTCCATCTGCGATATGCGCATCGCCAAAACCGAGTGGGCGGCAGGTGCCAATCCGCCGCCCTGAGTCTAAGCGGAAAATTTGGCTATCGACTTCTGTACGGGGCCTATCCAAGATGGCTTCTTGAGAAAGGACAGACCATGTTGTACCACCGTTTGCGCGAACTCGACCAAAGAGGCACACCCATTCAGATCGGCCTCATCGCAGCCGGCACCTTTGGCACCCAGATCGCCTCGCAACTGGCTCACGCCCCCGGCATGCGCTTGGCTGCCATTGCCGAATTGGATTTAACCAAAGCCCGGCGTGCATACGGCCGGGGCCAGATTCCCGACGACCAGATAGACACAGTCGACGGTCCCGCGGCCATTGATGCGGCCATGGAGGCGGGCCGCTACGCCATCACCGGCGATGCCCGCGCTCTGATGGAGAGTGGCCTCGACCTAGTTATCGAGGCCACGGGCAACGTCGAGGCTGGGGCGGCTCACGCTCGCTATGCCATCGCGCAAAAAAAGCACCTAGTCATGGTCACGGTGGAGGCCGATGTAGTCGTCGGCAGCCAACTGAAAAAACTGGCCAATCAGGCCGGCGTGCTCTACAGCGCCGCGTACGGCGACGAGCCGGCTTGCGCCTTAGAACTGTGGGACTGGGCCCGCGCCCTCGGCTTCAGGGTAATCGCCGCTGGCAAGGGCACGCGCTTTAAGACTGCCTTCCGCAAAGCCAATCCCGACGATGTGCCGCGCCTGTACGGCTTTACCGGACGCGATTACAACGCCCAGATGTTTGGTTCATTTTTAGACGGCACTAAGCACGCCATTGAAATGGCCTGTCTGGCCAATATGAGCGGCCTCGTGCCCGATGTGCGCGGCATGCACTTTCCCGCGTCTGACTTGCGCCAAATCCCCGACATTTTGTGCCATCGGAACAAGGGTGGCTTGCTCAACGCGGAAGGCGTGGTCGAGGCGGTCAGTATCATCGACGAGAACGAACAGGCCGTCGAGCGCGGTCTGCGCGGCGGCCTGTACTGCGTCGTCGATGGGGCCACGCCCTTTGCCATGGAATCACTCGGCTCGTACGGCGAAATCATCGGCATGATTATCGGCCAGCGCAGCGGCTACGGCATGATCTACCGCCCGCAGCACTGGGTCGGCCACGAAATGCCCATCAGCGCGGCGCGCATCGCCCTCGACGGCCAGACATCAGGGCATCCCATCGGCCATTACGCCGAGGTCGTGACCGCGGCTAAAAAGCCCCTCGCCGCTGGCACGGTGCTTGACGGCGAGGGCGGTTATTGCGCGTACGGTCTGTTGGAAAAAGCCGCTCTCGCCCGCTCTGGCAACCTGCTGCCCATAGGTTTATCGCAACGGGCCGTGCTCACCCGCGATATCCCCGAAGACGATCTAATCACCTACGACGATGTCGAACTGCCCGACTCCGAATTGCTCACCTTGCGCCGCCAGCAGGAGGCCGACCTATGCGCCTAGTCATCCTGTCGTACAGCCACCACGGCCGCGGCATCGGCCAGACCATCCGCGCCTTGGGGCACGATATAGTCGGGGTTATGGATGGGGAAGAAGGCCCGCGCCAACAACTTGCAGAGATTTTCCAATGCCCGGGCTTTGCCACGGCGGGCGAGTGCCTCGACGCCGCGCAGCCCGATGCGGCCCTAGTCGCTGGCAAGCACATTGAAATGCCGGATCACGTACAGGCCTGCGTCGATCGGCGCATTCTCTACCTGCTCGACAAACCCTTTGCCGATTGCGCTGCGCGGCTCCGCCCCGCGGCCGAAGCTTCGGCCAAACACGGGGTCTTCAGCGCCCTCACCTTGCCCAACCGCGCCAGCCGCATCGTTGCCACTGTGGAGCGTCTGTTAGCTGACGGCACGCTGGGCGATTTGGTCCAATACAGCAGCCGCCTCAACAACGGCCCGCCCTCGCGCTACGACCCGACGCCCTCGGCTTGGCACAACGACCCGGCCATTTCTGGCGGCGGCAGTTGGGCCGTAGAGGCGGCCCACGGCATTGACACTTTCCTGCAATTCGTCGGCGAGCAGACGGTACACGTGGTCGGTGCCGTCATGTCCAATGCGACGCACGGCCGTATAGTGGAGGATATTGGCTTGGGAATGCTGCGCACGGATGGGGGTGTGACCGGCGTTATTGAAAGCGGCTACGCCTATCCGTCAGGAGTGCGCAGCGGCGACCACTTCTTCCGCTTTATCGGCACCCGCGCCATGGTGTTCCAACAGTACGGTAAGGAGGGCGAGCCCCTCATCGAAGTCCACACTACCGAGGGCGTGCAATTCAGTGAGGATTTGTCACACGGCGAGCGCATGACGACCATTGTCGATCAAGCTCTTACTGCTTTGGCAGAGGGGCGGTCCTTCACCCCCAATATCGACCAAGCCGTGCGCATCCTCGAAATACAGGACGCGGTGTACGACCACGCTCGCCGAAGCACTCTGACCAACGGCCCGCATCCCATGGGCTCTCCGCCTAGCATCTAATGATGCTGATGCTACGGTGAACAGTTACGATTTATAGCTGCTTATACAACTGAATAGTTCGCTGAGCCGCGTCTTCCCACGTGAAGGCCGCGGCTCGCTGTCGTCCTTGGTGCGATAGCCGTTGGCGGAGCGCGGAATTGGTCAGCAGGCGCTGCATCCCGGCAGCGATAGACGCAGTGTCGAGGGGGTCGACGAGCACCGCGTCTTCTCCGGCAACTTCGGCGAGCGACGAACAGTTCGACGTGAGCACCGGACAGCCGCCGGCCATCGCTTCGAGCACGGGCAGCCCGAATCCTTCTATCAGCGATGGAAATGCGAAAAAGAGCGCGTGGGCAAAACAGGCGCGGATTTGCTCGTCGCTGAGCTGGCCGGCGAGGAGCACTCGGTCGCTCAGACCGAGTTGCTGCGCCAAGCGCACGAGCGCAGGGTTGCCCTCGCCGCGGCCAGCGAATACGAAGGCGAGATCGGGATGGTCTGGGGCGACTTGAGCAAAAGCGTGTACCAGCCGAGGTAAGTTTTTGTACGGCAAGCTGTTGCCTAGGCCAAACGCAAAAGGCCGTTCTACAAGACCGGCGAGAATATCCCGCTGCACACGGTCTTGGTCAGTCGCGTGGCCCAAGTCAAACGGGGCCGGTTCCGAGTTGTCCGAGTGCCAGGCGGGGGCAACGCCGTGGAGGATGGCGGTTACTTTGTCGGCGGGGACGCCGTAGTCGAGCGCCGCTTGGCGCGTGCTTTCCGAGACGGCGAGGATGTGGTCTGCTGCGGCGATGGCTCGGCGGATACCGAAGCTGCCGAGCGACCCCTTAACCCAGCGCCGCCAGCGCCGGCCGTCGGCGAGGTGGGGGTGATCCACCCAGATCAGGTCGTGCAGGGTGATGACGACGCGCCGAGCGCGCACGCCAACGGGGAGAAAGTGGAACAGGGAGTGATACACGTCGGCGTCGAGGGCGTTGATGACTCGGGCACCGGTGAGGATGTTGTGCGCCGAGGAAATGTCGTGCGGTGAGAAAATCTCCCTAAAGTTGGCCTGATCGGCGATGGGGCCGTGGCGCGAGGGCCGACGGACGACGATGTACTCGTTTTCGCGGTCCAGCTTGGCGATATGGCTGACGAGGTCGGCGGCGTAGCGGCCGAGGCTGGTGGGCACGTCGCGTAGGGAGCGAGCGTCGATGCAGATCCTCATGGAGGGAGGCCGACGCAGTAGTTGGGGATGTGCGCCAGCGCCGCCCGCGGCCAGACCCGGAAGTCGGCATAGGCGGCCGCAGCGTACCCCTGGGTTGCATCGGCATCGGTGAGCAACGCTATGCCAAGGGTTTTTTTTGGTAGGTCGGACGACAAGATACGCTCGTGATCTTTTTCCAGATCGACCCACTCTTGGAGCCATTGCCCCAACTTCTCCGGCCCGCTTTGGAGCACGACAAACCAGGGGCGGGCAATGCCTTTGCGGCGAGAGACCGTGCCTGGGGCCAAGGTCGTGCTCCACACGTATTTGATCTGGCGTGGGATGCCGAGGAAGTTGTGCGAAAAAATGACGTGGACTCCGGCGGCGCTGTCGTTGGTCTCAGTATAGCGCTCGTCGCCCCCCGGTGGCAGGGCATCGGCACGCCAGCACCAAGTCATAATTGGATATTGCCGGGGATCCCAGCGGAATCGCTTCGTGAGGACGACCGAGTGGCCGGTGTCCTGTGCGGCTAGGTAGCGGCGTCCGTTGGCCTCGCGGACGTCGTAGAGCTTGGGTTTGTCGTCGTCTTTACCACGCCAGCGCCAGTCGCGAGGCAGGCTGTCTAGAGGCGTGGAGGCAAAGTCTTCAATGACGATGTAAGGAGGGGCTTCGTACTCGCTTCCAGCCGGCGGCGCATCTTGGGCAGAGGCAGTGTAGAAACAGAGGACGCAGCAGCCCGCTAGGCAAGCGAGTATGTGTCGATGCATTGCTCTATCTCTTGGGGGACAGGGGGTCAGCGCGGGTTCTCTTGTTCCTGAAGCATGGTTAAGGCCGTTGCAGGGCGGCGTTGGAGCGCGGTGCGGCTCATGTAGCTGAGGAAGGTCCAGCCGATGAAAATCCAGAACACGCGGCGCAGGCGGCGCGTAAGACCCAAAGACAAGCCGAGAGACGGATCCAGCCCCAAGCTGGAAAACAGGAATACAAGACTGCCTTCCATGACTCCGATATTGGAGGGCATGAAGAAGAACAGTCCATTGATGACCGCGCCCAAGGCGTTGAGTAGAAAACAAAACCAAAAACCAATGCCCGCGTCCAGTGCCCAGAGGATGGCGTAGGTCTCACAGGTACCCATAAACCAGCCGATGCTCTGAAAGAACAAGGCGCGGAGGAAGCGGGTGCGGTGGGTGCGGTAAAAGGTGCCGATATTGGTGTCGATGCGCGCTGCGCGCCCCATATTGCGCTCGATCATGTCGGTGCGCAGGCCGGCCGAGCGGAGTAGTTTGAGCAGGGACGTGAACATGCGCTCTTGACGCTTGTAGAAGACCCAGAAGGCCGCCAAGCTGATAATGAGCAGGCATGCGAACAAGATCCGGTATTCCAAGGGAATGAGTTCGGACACGTCGTGGTAATAAAAAAGCAGCCCTAGGCCGAGGACGGTAAAGGACAGGCCAACAGCAATTTGCGCGGTTTTGTCAACGACCACCGAGGCCATGCCGCGCGGGCCAGGCGTCCTGTGGGTGAGCAAATAGGCCTTGACCGGCTCGCCGCCGAGATTGGCCAGCGGCGTTAGTTGATTGACCGCCTCGCCGGCCAGCTTGGCCGCAAAAAGGGTGAGCAGCCGCGGTTTGAAGGCGTCGGGCGGGAAGGCGAAGTTCCAGGCGATCGTGTTGGAGAGATGCCAAGCGCACGAGGGCAGCAACAGCAAGGGGAACATCCACTTGATCGCGTCTAAGTGGTGGAGGACCTCATCGACCCCGAGCTGCCCGACGAGATAGCCCAGCAGCAGGAAGCCAAAGGCGACCATGGAAATTTGCAGGGCTTTCACGCAACTTCCTCTGGGTTGACCGCCGGTGCCGGAAGCGAGGCGATCTGCCGCTGGGCGGCGCGCTGGTTGCCCATCAGCCGATAGTGGGTGGTCAAAACGCCCAGCGCCGCCACGTGAATCAGGACGACGAGGAGCCAATAAACGATCGGCAACAGATTGGCTACCAGCCCGATGGCAATGAACAACGAGAGGAAATCCCGCTTGGTAATAAAGCCAGTGCGCTCTAGGAACCGATAGCTCCAGTCCTTTTCGCCATCGGGTACCTTGTTGCCCAAGTCGCCGAGGTAGTATTGCAGGCTGCCGGTGCCGGTTTTCAAGGCGTAGCTGTAGAGCAGGACTAGGGTCAGGACCATCGAGGCGATGGCAGAGATGCCGGCGTAGATGGGCAGGTAGTTGTCGGGATAGAGATGCCACATACCAGCCATCAGTGCGGCGTAGCCGAAGAGATAGGCGAGGTTGTCGGTGACCGTGTCGAACCAAGCGCCAAATTTGGTCTCGGCCAGCTTGACGCGGGCGATTTCGCCGTCGCAGCCGTCGAGGATAGAGGCAAGTTGCCAGAGGACACCGGCGCACGCGAGCCGCAGATAGTCGTCGGGCTGCGTCGCCAAATAGGCGGCGAACAGGCCCGGACACAGGACCATGAAAAAGGTCACCATGTTAGGCGAAATGCCAGTATCGACGATGAGCTTGCTGATGGGCACGGAGATGCGCACGTTGAGTAGGCGCGCTACCGTGCCACTGGTGCCCTTGCTCACTTGGTCGAAGAGCATGTTCTTAGCGGCGCGCGCGCTGGGCTTGTCGGTCACGCGCTGCCACAGGTGCGGCGCGATGTCTTCGCGGCGGTGCGGACGCGTTGCGAGAGAACTCCAGAGGTCGCCGGTTAGCGCATCCGGAGGCAACGCGTCAGGCGCGCAGAGGAAGGCGCCGCTGCTGACGCGATCGCTGTCGCTGGTCTGCGCGACGAGGGTGTCTCGTTGCAGGCCTGCGTCGATGAGGGCTTGTAACGAGGAGTGGTGGTGGACGCAATCTCCCTTGAGCAGCAGGAAGGACGCGTTGGGTAGGCGAGCGGCCTCTGGAGTGGTTTGCTCCACTTGGATGTCGAGGTCGGGAGCTAGAGATTTGCCGCTGGGGGCATGGTCGGGGGGAAGCACGACCAAGACGCGCTTGATGCCCGCGCTGGCCATGGTGCGGATTCCGCGCTGGAGGAGAGTGCGGCCAGCAACCTGCACCTCGGTTGCAGCGCCAACGGGAAAAACCAAAATTCCTTGCTCAATTGCGCGCTTTCGCATGCGTTTGCCATTCAATTTGGGGATGTGGATAAAAGAGGCACTTTATAAAGAAACACTTAGTATAAGGAATTTTGCACAGTTTGTCGGACCTTAAATCCATGTTACCATTGTGTTACAATTGACAAAAAGGGCGTGTCATGGCGGTCAAGACCTTCACATGGCTGCTGCTGGTCTGCTGGGCAACGGCTAGCGGTGCCCAGCGACACAATTGGCAACTCGGCGGCACGGGCTTAGCCTGGAGCGAGGGCGATTCTGCTGTGGTGCTCGTCGATTTCGACTCGGTGCCCGGCGCTATTCAGCCCGTCTATATCGACCCCGACCAGAGTTTGTTGTCGCTCTTTACTGGCTGGGAACCGCTCAAAGAGCCGCGTGAACTGTCCTATGTCGAAGGCGAGACGCCACGGGCTTGGAAGGGCTCGCAGGGCAATGAGACCACCGCCCACAATGGCACCTATATGGTCGATGGCGACAGCATGTCTTTCAATCCGCCGGTCTCCTCCAATCCCGAATCGGTTTGGTACACCATCGATTTAGCCGTGCCGGTACCGGCGCACCGCTTTGGTTTTTTTACTCCGCCTCGGGGCTTTCGCTCCGACGGTATCCCCTTTGCTGAGGACGCCGTGCCAGCCTACGAGGTGTCTATCGCGGCGGAAGGCGATCCGAGTTGGCTCGAAGGGAGCCAACCCTACAAGCGCATTGGTCCACTGATTGCCAATGTGGCCGAAAATTTTGTCGCCCGAGTGCAGATCGAATTTCCTAGGCAATACGTGCGCTTCGTGCGCTACAAGCGGAAGACCTCGCTGTTGGATTCGGGAAGGGGAGGCAACACCAGCGTGGGTTCGGGGACCGCTTTCAAGGGGTCCATTGGCGACTTTGAACTCTTTGGCGAGGGGGTGGCGCGCAAGGCGGTTTATCGCTCGCGGATTTTCGAATTGGAAGAGCCGGTCAACTTCGGCCGCTTGTTTTGGGCAGCGACGCCCCTGCGTACCGTCAATGGCGAATTGGTGGAGGCTCCCGATGCCGAGGTGGGAGTGGAGGTGGAGGTGCGCACGGGGCGCGACGGGGATCCTAACATCTACCACGAATACACCGATCGCGGCGGCGAAGAGGAGGTGACGCGCGAGCGCTACGATTTGGTGCTGCAGCCGCGCTGGCGCGCCGGTCGCCTGCGCGATCCCCGGCCGGGAATGCGCGCCTCTATCCAGTACGATAGCGATAATTGGTCTTTCTGGTCGTTGCCCTTTTCTGAGCCGGGGCAGACAATTGGCCTCAAGGGAGGGACCCATTTCCAGTTGCGGATTACGCTCAAAAGCGAGGACTTTGCTGCGTTTGTGCGGCTCGACTCGCTGTGGATTGAAACCGCGCCGCTGCTGGCTAGCCGGGTCGTGGGCGAGGTGGCGCTAGCCGGCGACGTGCAGCCGGCGGGAGGTTTGACGCAGGTGCCGTTGGGTCAAGCGGCGGAACTGATCTACGATATTCGCGGCGAATTTGTCGGTGAGGGGGCCGGCTTTGACGCGCTGAGGATTCGCACCGGGACGTGGGCTGCGTTTACCCGGCTGGAGATGGGGGAGCCGCCGGTGGCCGTCGAGCCGGTTGCAGTCGTCGAGGGCGACGAGGAACTAGAGGTCGTGTTGCCGGAGCGGGTTGGGCCGGGGTCTGCGGAGGGGGCACGGGTCGTCTTTGTCGCCGATGTGTTCTCGCTGGCTTGGACGTTTTCGGGCGAGGTTTATAATGCAGGCGTTGATGAACTGCCTCAGCCTGTCGAACCGGGCGATGCCAGTGCTGAACTAGGGACCAATAGTCTGCGGGTCTTGGGGATGGCCGAGCAAAGCGATGGGCCGGTGGTGGGATTGGATTTTTCCACTAGGGTGCTGACGCCCAATGGCGACGGGGTTCACGACGAGGTCGAGATCGGCTATGCGCTGGTGGGGTTGCCCGAGGATGTCCCCGTGGTGTTCAAGGTGTATTCGCTCGATGGGAGGCGAGTAGCCAAGCGGTCCTTGGGTGTGCAGCGCTTCGGTGCACAGCGAGTGCGCTGGGATGGGCGCGATGAGAATGGAGTTTTGTTGTCGCCCGGTCTCTACATAGTTGAAATAGCGCCCGAAGCCGAGCGGACGGGGAGCCGTCGGTTGCGCCCGTTAACACTGATCTACTGAGAGCATGGTGATGCGCTCGTTTTATGTGCTACTATTGGGAATCGGCGCGGTATGGGCCGATGAACTCCGCTTCGACAGTGTGGCGGCATGGCGAACTTGGCAGATGCCCAACGACTTGGTGCAGATCGATGCCGACGGCAGGTTGCGGCTGACGAAGTTCCGCAAGGAGATCAACGCCGTGGCCAACGCCGGAGACTTTCGCCATCCAACACAGGAGCGGGGCGAAGTGAGTGGCGGGATCTGGGAGGCCAAGAGCAATCCGCAGACGGCAGATTTGATTGTCGATGGCGATCTAGCAACCTTCTGGCAACCCGACCCCGACGATGCGCTCGATCAGTGGTCGGTGCAGCTAGATTTGGGGCGTCCGGTGCTGGCGCGCCAGATCCGCTTGGTCTTTCCCGACCGCGGGGGTGCGCGGCCCTTGCGGCAATTTAGCGTCTTTGTCGCTTCGGGTGCCCGCATCCAGGCGCTCAATGATGTATTCAAGTTTGAAGCGGTCTATCGCACCTCTAGACCTAATACTGCTACCGAATTGGTGATTCCCTTGGAGTATCTAAGAACCGATAGTACTTATGTGCTCGATGAGGGGCTAGCGCTCGATTTAGAGCGCGAGAAGCGCTTTCAAGTGGTCCAGTATATCATTATCGAAATCGACGAGCACAGCCCGGGCGTGGGGCTAGCGGAGGTCGAGGTTTTGGCGGTGGGAGACAATGTGAGCTTGGGCACGGCGGGGCGCGGTGGCGGTTTTCTCGAAGGTGGTCGAACTACGGGCGCGGCCCTGATGTTCGATGGCGATATGGACAGCTTCGCGCTGTTGACCAGTGCCGAGGGAGGTTGGCTGGAGGCCGGCGTGTGGTGGCGAGTGGATCTGGGGGCGGTGTTCTTTCTCGACGAGTTGTTCATTTACTTCAGCCAGCTAGGCGAAGGGCTGCGCAGCCAAGTCCAAGGCGGCAATCCCTCGGCAGCGGGTGGGTTATTTCTGGTGTCCGACGGCCGCCCGGCTGCCGGATCGGGGTTGCCGGTGCCCGAGCAGACTGACTACGAGGTCCTGGTCGAAGATAGTTGTCGGCCACGGTGCCTCGGCCGGCTCTTTCATCAGCGCTATCTGTTCGCCCCGCGCAAGGTCCGATACCTGCTTTGGCACGAAATTGACGGGACGCCGCAGGGGTTTGGCTGGGGCCTGGAGGCGATGCTTTTTTCCTCGGGTCATCCGGCCCAGGTGAACATGCGCTCGGACTTTATCGACTTGGCGTCGCAGGCGGGCAACGGCAGACCCCAAGTAATCGAGCGGATTATATGGGAGGCAGACCTGCCGCCGCAGACCAAGATCCAGTTGCGTTCGCGCTCGGGCAATGCACTGCAGGAACTGTACACTTTCTTCGACCGCAAAGGCGACATCGTCACCGAGGAGAAGTGGAACAGTTTGCCCAAGGTGTTAAAAGGCGAAATCGACACAACCTTAGTCGTCGGCGAAGATTGGGACGCTTGGAGCAATGTGTACCAGTCTTCGGGCGAGGCCTTCCAATCGGCAAGCCCGCGTCGCTTTGTGCAATTGGAGATGATTCTCGCAACCGACGACCCGCACGCGGCGCCGGCAGTAGATGCGCTGGCGATAGAGTTTACCGATGCGCTAGTGCAGTCAGCGCGTGGGCAGATCTGGCCTCGGGAAGCTCAGCTCAACGAGGATACGCGCTTTACCTATACACTGTGGCCGAGCACCGACGGGCAGGATAGCGGCTTCGATCGCTTGCGCTTGCACATTCCCGGCGCGACCACGGGTAACGTGGCACTGCGGATCGGAGGGGAAGAGGTCGCGCCCGAGGCGGTGAGGTTGCAGGGAGATTCACTGTTGGTCTTGTTACCGCGCATAGTGGTTGCCGATTCGGTGGAAGTGGATTTTACGGCGCGGCTGTGGAATAATGCAGCGCTGTTCGCACTCGATCTAGGTGCGGGCGAGCGCCCCGGGATCTGGCAGTCGGTAGTCCCGAGCGAGCGCCGGTCCAATATCGTGTTGTTGCCCGATCTGCCGGTCCAATCTGCGCTCGTTGGCGATGTGGAGATTGAGCCTGTGGTGTTTACGCCCAACGGCGATGGGGTCAACGACGCGGTGGAGATCGGCTTTATAGTTTTCAAGGCGCAGGGCATTCAGCCGCGAGTGCAGATTTTTGATGTGGCCGGTCGGTTGGTGGCCCAGCCGGGTGGCAGCGAGGTGGCCGGCCGCTGGTACTTTCGCTGGTCGGGGCACGTTGCGGACGGCGCGTTGGCGTTGCCGGGGATGTATCTCTGCCGGATTGATCCGGGCGCGGCGAGCAGTGACGAGACGGTCTTGCGGCCCCTTGCCTTGGCCTATTAGTTCCTCAACCCAAACAAGCAAAGGTAGATGGTATGGCAGTTAAGACGTGTTTGATGATCGGCGCTAGCGGCATGGCCGGGGGCTGGATCGAGCGGATGACCGAGCTTCTTGGCGACCGGATCCAGATCGTCGGGCTGGTGGATGTCAACGAGGAAGTACTCGCAGCGCAAGGAGCTAAGCTCGGTTTGGGTGACGATCAGCTCTTTGTCGATTACAAAGAGGCTTGCGCCAAGGTACAGGCCGATTTCTGCGGCATTGCCACTCCGCCGCAATTCCACAGCCCGCAGGCCATCGCCGCGCTAGAAGCGGGGATGCCGGTTATCTGCGAGAAGCCGATTGCCGATACGTTGGCAGCGGCCAAGGCCATGGCCGCCAAGGCCGAGGAGACGGGATTGCCGTGCGCGATTATCCAGAATTACCGCTACGCGCCCAACAAGCAGGAGGTGGTGCGGATTCGCGAGGAGGGGCGACTTGGGCGGCTGCAGCACATCTTCGGCCGCTACGCCTGTGACTATCGCCAATACATGTCGTGGGGCAAGGAGTGGCGACACGACATGGATTTCAGCTTGCTCTTTGAAGGTTCAGTGCACCACTTCGATATGATGCGCTTTTTAGCCGGGGGAGATTGCGAGGTGTTGCAAGGGTTTGGGTGGAATCCGGCGTGGTCGAGTTTTAAGCATTATTCGAGTGGGTTTTATCTGATGAGGATGGACAATGGAGTGCACACGGCGTACGAGGGGAACAGTTCGGCGGCGGGGATTACGAGTTGTTGGCACCGCGAGTACTATCGCTTGGAGTTCGAGGAAGGAACGGTCGAGATAGGGACGGGAGACGAGGTGCGAATTTATCGGGCGGGGCAGGAGGTGGAGGTGTATTCAGCGCCGGCCATGGAGTGGGCCAGCCACGAGTATTTGTTCAAGGAATTTGTCGACTGGCTGGAGGGCGGTAAGGCATCGGCGACGAGGATTGAAGATAATTTGCAGAGTTTCGCGCTGGTGATTGCGGCGATGGAGACGACAGTGGATGGACAGCCCAAGCGAATTGCGGATTATGTGTAAGGTCTCCCTGTTTTAACGTGAGTTCGGAATAAGATGATCGCCAAGCTCAAAATCGACATTTATTTGATTGACAGAGGTAGAGAGAATGGGTTCACTCCCTTTGCAATCGTGTGCTTTTTAAGCAGATGCACGACTCCAATTAAAAGGTCGCTAACCCGAATTCACGTTATTTTTCTCTAACGCAGGAGAATCGTCATGCGTTACGTTCTTATCGTCCTTCTCGTCGCTTGCTCTGGCGAGCAGAAGCCTACGGCACCGGCGGGCAAGGCCACGGACGACGACTGTGCCTTTTGCGATTTTTTCGGCGGGTTCAACAATCAGCAGGAAGAAGAGGCGGAAACGGATAGTACGTCCAGCGAGGGGGGACCGGATCTAATCGTTCAATCGCCTTCAGTCAACGATAGCACCTTGACGCCAGGGCAGGAGTTCACCTTGCATGCTACTGTGCATAACCAAGGCGACGAGCAGGCCGCGGCGACGATGCTACACTACTATCGCTCCAACAATGCGACAATTACTGCCAGTGATACGGAAGTGGGTACTGACGCAATAGATACACTGGACGCCTCGGCCACCAGTGCGCAGTCGATTGCGTTGACTGCAAGTGTAGGGGTGGAGAGATACTACGGCGCGTGTGTGGCCAGCGTCAGTGGCGAGAGCAATACCGATAACAACTGCTCCGCTGCTGTGAGGATCACGGTGAGCGGGCAGGAGACACCGGAAGAAAAAGAGGACGAGACGACGCAAGACGGAACGGACGGGGATATCGCGTCCGGTGACGACGAGGCTGACGAGGATACCACGCCCGACCCCTCGACTCGTCTTCTCACACATAGTGGGCGTGGGCCAAGATGGTCACCAGATGGTCAACGCATTGTTTTTTACTCTAGTCGTAATGGCTGGTGGGATATATATAGTATTGATGCTGATGGAACAAACGAAATCCGACTAACGACACACGAAACAGGTGAATGGGCTCCGACGTGGTCGCCTAACGGTGGCAGAATTGCCTTTGTCTCTACCCGCGACGGTTACGAGAGTATTCATATCATGGACTCTGATGGAACAAACGAAACTCGACTAACAGAAAATTACTCTCAGGACGGACCTCCAGCTTGGTCCCCTGATGGTCGGCGTATAGCATACGTATCTAGTCATCGTATAAATAATCGCGAAAGCAGAGAGATCTATGTCATGGACGCCGATGGTTTCAACAAGAAAAGCATCACGCGACATGTTGATGACTGGCTGCCGGAGTGGTACCCGCCGGCGTGGTCTCCCGATAGTCAACGAATTGCGTTTTTATCTATACGCAATTCCTCTATTGCGATCTATGTCATGGACGCCGATGGTTCCAACAAGAAAAGACTTACGCAGGACAATAGGAGTTTTGATCCCGCTTGGTCGCCTGATGGTACAAGTATTGCCTACAGTTCACTGCATTCGGTTGACGATGGTTTATATGAGATCTATGTCATAGACGCCGATGGTTCCAACAAGAAAAGACTCACATGGGCTGAAGGCTACGATATCAGTCCAGCTTGGTCGCCTGATGGGGAACGTATTGCCTTTGTGTCTGAGCGTGATGGCGATATGGAGGTATATGTCATGGACGCTGATGGGCTCAACGAGAAAAGACTCACATACGGCGCTGGGAACGATGGTAATGTGCCATCCTCCCTTGCGTGGTCGCCTGATTCCGATAATCAGAGAATCGTCTTTGAGCGAGATCGGGAAGAAGAAATATATCTCGTAGAGTTTGTGGATTAGCTGGAGGGCGGTAAGGCGTCGGCGGCGATGGAGACGACAGTGGATGGACAGCCCAAGCGAATTGCGGATTATCTGTAATTGTAGGGGCGACCGGCCGGTCGCCCCTACAGTCATCTGTCCTAGCCGTCGCTGTTGCCGCGCAGCAGGAACACGCCCATCGCGCCTGTAAGCAGCGGCAGTGTAGCGTCGATGAGGATCCACACGAGGGAGGCCGTTTCCGCTCCTACGGCCGTGAATTCAGGACTGTACAGGATAAACCAGTTCCAGAAGAACATGATGCCCACGCACAGGAAGCCGTAAAACTGGACGTTGGCGGCAACAAACTCGCGCGTCACCGTTCCGCTGTCCCCCTCGCTGTCAGCGGCTTTCTTGCGGAGGTAGCCAAATATCACGCCCAACGCTATGGCCAGCGCCATCAACCCATCCAAGACGGACCAAAACGGGCTGTACGGCTGTCCTTCGCTGGAGACGTGATAGAGCGGTTCGATTACGGTGTGGACTGCGACCGCGACCGCCATCAAGACGAGATATAGGCCACAGATTCGCTTGAGCGTATTCATGATTCCCTCCCATGTGATGTGGTTGAATTTTCCCTCAAGTTAAGACTTATACCTACGGTGATTCAATAAAACAAAGAACGCGTCCGCACATCGACTTCGAGACGGATTTCTCCGCCGCCTTGGAGGACGCCGCGCGTTGGCGACACGTCGCGGTAATCGCGTCCTACTGCAATGTGTACTTTCCCGCCCTCACCGGCGAAGCTCTGGTTGGTTGGGTCGAAGCCGACCCAGCCAAGCTCTGGCAGCCGACATTCGACCCAGGCGTGCGTGGCGTTGCTTGGTGCCTGCTCGTCGGGTTGATCGGTTGGGTTTAGGTAGCCCGAGACATAGCGGGCGGGAACACCCCAAGAGCGCGCAATGGCGATCATGAGATGGGCGTAGTCTTGGCAGACGCCCCGACCGGTTTCGATGATGTGCTCGACGGTGGATTCCGCGGTGGTGCTTCCCGGGATGTATTGCAGGCAGTCGTGGAGTGTATGCGACAGTTGCATCAGACTTTCGAGTGGGTCGTCCCCAGGCGCGATGCCATGCCGGTTGACGAACTCGGTGAGTGTGGGCGAGGGACGCACTAGTGCGCTCGAGTGGGTGAAATCCCAAGTGGCGCACGATTCTCTATGGGAACGGATCTCTTCCCAGGCACCGGTGTGCAAGCGCGCTGGGAGTGGTGGGGCGGACGCAACTTCGACCGTGGAGCGGGTTGTGATCTCTAAGATTTGGTGCGTTTGGTGGAGATCGAGGAGGTGCCGCGTATTGCCGAAACAATCCGTCTCGCGGTTTAGGTTGGCCGGAGGTTGCGTCTCAATCTCAAAGTCGATGAGCCGCTGCCTTCGGTCCTGGCGCGGCTCCAGACACAGGAGCATTACGCACTGCTGGACTGGGGCCGCGTAGGAGTAGCGAGAGATGTGTTCGATTTCGTAGTGGACGGCTCCGGTCATGGCGTTTGCACTGGAGAGTCCTCGATGGCGTAGTCGATATACGCGGTCATCACGAGTGAGTGAAGTTTCCGGCAGTCGTCGCCCACCTGCGCGAGGACTGCTTCTCGGTCTTCCCGATCCGGCCACTCGTAGCGGATCAAGGTGCCGAGTCGGCCAGCGAGCCGCTCGGCCGCATCACCCGCGTGCGAGCTAGAGCTCACGCCGATGGCCGCTAGCTCGGTCGCCAGCGCGTCGAGTACGCGGCACAGCGAGCCGGCCAGCAGGGGATCGGTAACGAGCAGGTCCAACACCTGGTCCGGCTGGATCTCGACGCTGTAGTTGCGTTTGTAAGCGTCGAATGCCTTGCACGAACGCAACAGGCCCGTCCAGTCCGCATCTGAGGTCTCACCCCGCGTGCGCCTAGCGGTGCACTGCGCGAGGAGCAAGGAGACTCTAAGCTGGGCGCGTTCGATGAACCGGCCGAGCCGCATGAAGTTCCAGCCCTCGTCGCGGTACATGGTCGATTCGGCAACTCCGGCGAAGGTGTCGATTTCCCGCGAGGTCTCCGCGTAAAAGCTCTCTGGGGAGACCTTCCAGATGTCCTCGATGTCGAGGTCGCGGATGCGTAGCCAAGCCAAGTTCAGGCAGGTCCACATCTCGGCGCTGATGCAGTGGCGTACTTGGCGGGCGTTTTCGCGGCCGAGGGCGAAGCAGTTCCGCACTGAATTGGGGTTGTCGCGCTCGAACGTGAGATCGCCCGCTAGGGTGTAGGAATCGGCCAAGGTGTAGTCGTCGCTCTCATTGGACGCAAGATTGCCCCAAGGTGGTTGCCGCCCCAGGGTCGTGTAGATTCGGCTCCAACCAAAATGGATCTCAGCAACTGGCCGGTCCACCAGTGCTTCCACCTGCAAGCGCAGCAGGCGGCACAGATATTCCGCCCGCGCAAGGTAGCGGCCCATCCAGTACAGCCCTTGAGCACTGCGCGAGAGCATGTCAGTCCTCCAGTACCCAGAGGTCCTTGCCGCCACCCCCTTGGCTGGAATTGACCACGAGACTGCCTCGGCGCAGTGCCACGCGGCAAAAGGCCCCGGGTACGATGCGGGTCTCGCGGCCGTGGAGGATAAAAGGACGCAGGTCAACGTGGCGCGGCTCGGCGCGGCCCTCAATAAAGCAGGGTGCGCTTGACAGATCGAGCACCGGCTGGGAAATAAAATCGGCTGGGTCGGCGCGGAGCTCCTCGGCGTAGGCTGCGCGCTCGGCGGGCGTGGCGTGCGGACCGACGAGCATACCGTAGCCGCCGGATTCGCCGACGCGCTTCACCACTAGGTTGTCGAGGTTGTCGAGGGTGTACTCCAGGTCCTCCGGTCGTCGGCACAGGTGGGTCTGCACATTGGCGAGGATTGGCTCCTCGTCTAGGTAGTAGCGGATCATGTCGGGGACGTAGGCATAGACGCTTTTGTCGTCGGCCACGCCCGTCCCCGGTGCGTTGGCCAAGGCCACGTTTCCGAGCTTAAAGGCGTGCAGTAGCCCAGGCACCCCGAGCAGGGAGTCGGGGCGGAAGACGAGGGGGTCGAGGAAGTCGTCGTCCACCCGCCGGTAGATCACATCGACGCGCCGTAGCCCCGTGGTGGTGCGCATGTACACGAAGCCGTCGTTGACCAGCAGGTCGCGGCCTTCCACGAGTGATGCGCCAATCTCATACGCGAGGAACATGTGTTCGTAAAAGGCCGAGTTATAGACTCCGGGCGTCAGGAGGACGATGCAAGGATCGGTGCATCCCTCGGGGGCGAGGTCGCGCAAGGTCTGGAGTAGCACCTGCCCGTAGTGCTCTACTTCTCGCACGCGGCAGCTTCGATAGAGACGGCGCAAGCTGGTTTTTACCACTTTGCGGTTGGCGATCATATAGGACACGCCCGAGGGCACGCGCAGGTTGTCCTCAAGCACTAGAAAGCCATCGTGAGTGCGCACTATATCGGTGCCGCAGACGGCGACCCACGTGCCGTGGGGGACGGAGACGCCGCGCATCTCAATGCGGTACTGGGGACAGCCGCGCACCGCGTCGGCCGGGATAACGCCATCGGCGATGATGCTGGCTTCGCCGTACACGTCCTCTAGGAAGCGGTTCAGGGCAGCAATGCGCTGGGTTAGGCCGCTTTCTATATGTCGCCACTCGGCAGCCGAGAGGAGCCGGGGCACGCAGTCGATGGGAATGATGCGCTCGTCGGCCTCGTCGTCGCCATAGACGGTGAAGGTGATGCCTTCGGTGGAGAAGGAGTGCGTTACGCGCTCTTGGATTGCGCCGAGTTCCTCGTCGGAAAGCCGGCACAGGGTGTCGTATAATTCACGGCAGTGCTCGCGGGGCGTGCCGTCGGGCAGAAACATCTCATCGTAGATTGCGGCGTTGAGATCGTAGGCGTCGAAGTGCATGGGACGACTCGCCGATCGAGGGGCTTATGGCCCGGGGAGGGTTGCGAGGGCATGGCCGGAGGAGGGGAGGGATTCCGGCGACTCCACACTTAGGTGAAATATATACTATTTACTTTTGGAAAAACAGAACCTATTTGACGAGGAGCATCTTGCGGCCGTGGATGATCGGCCCGGCCTGCAACTGATACACGTATACACCGCTGGCGACGCGCTGACCGCGTTGGTCGCGGCCATCCCAATGGGCGGCGCTGGTACTCGTCAGGTACGGACCCGCCTGTTGATAGCCGAGATCGATTTTCCGGATCAAGGCTCCCCGGATATCGTAGATCGTCAGGCGCACGTGGGCGGGAGCGTGGAGTTGATAGGGGATATAGGTGTTTGGGTTGAAGGGATTGGGGTAGTTGGCTAGGAGGGCCGTTTGCGTCGGCAGCGTTGGCGAAGATTGAATTGCCGTCGGTGTTGAGGGAGTGATGTAGGGCGACATATCCCACAGTAGGATCGTGCCGCCGTCACTGCTGCTGGCTAAGGTAGCACCATCCGGCGAGAACGCCACGGACAGGCCATAATACGTATGTCCTTCCATTGTATTTTTGAGTTGTCCGGTAGCCACATCCCACAGCCGATTTGTGCCGTAGTAGACGCTAGCAAGGGTGGTTCCGTCCGGCGAGAACGCCACGGACTCGCCATAACGGCCGTAATACGTATGTCCTTCCATTGTATTTTTGAGTTGTCCGGTAGCCACATCCCATAGTCGAATCATCCCGTCTGAACCTGCACTGGCGAGGGTGGTTCCGTCCGGCGAGAACGCCACGGATTCAACACGAGCCGTATGCTCCATTGTATTTTTGAGTTGTCCGGTAGCCACATCCCATAGTCGAATCGTCCCGTCCGAATCTGCACTGGCGAGGGTGGTTCCGTCTGGAGAGAACGAAAACGCCATAAAAAAGACTGAATTAAAGTGGTCTAGCGAGATTTTGAGTTGTCCAGTTTCTACATCCCACAGCCGCACCGTGTCATAGTCCGTACTGGCGAGGGTGGTTCCGTCCGGCGAGAACGCCACGGACTCGACCCCATATGTATGGCCTACTAGGGTGTTTTTGAGTTGTCTTGATGCCATATCCCATAACTGGACTATGCCGTCTGCGCTCGCACTGGCGATGATTTTTCCATCCGGCGCAAACGCCACAGAAAGGACGGCACCCCCATGCCACTCCAGAGTGTTTTTGAGTTGTCCAGTTTCTGTATCCCACATCCGCACCGCTTTGTCACCGACCGCACCAGCGATGGTTTTTCCATCTGGCGAGAACGCCACGGAAAAGACAAAATTAAAGTGGTCCAGAGTGTTTTTGAGTTGTCCAGTTTCTGTATCCCACATCCGCACCGTGCCGTCGTACGCGCTCGCACTGGCGATGGTTTTTCCATCCGGTGAAAACACCATAGAGTCGACGTCATCCGTATGGCCTATTAGGGTGTTTTTGAGTTGTCCGGAGGTCACGTCCCACAGCCGCACTGTGTTATAGTCTGCATTGGTGGAGATGATTCCGTCCCATACTCGAAGCATAAAGATCCGGTTAGTAATGGCGAGGGTGGTTCCGTCTGGCGAGAACGCTACCGTATGGCCTATTAGGGTATTTTTGAGTTGTCCGGAGGCCACGTCCCACAGCCACACTGTGTTGTCATAACCCGCACCGGCGATGGTTTTTCCATCCGGTGAAAACGTCACGGAAAAGACGCTACTCTGATCTCCTGGCAGGGAGACGCTATTCTCCTGTTCTTCCAGATCCAGAGTGGTTTTGAGTTGTGCTGATGCGTCCCATAGCTGAACTGTTTCCCAGTCCGCATAAGCGATAATTTTTCCATCTAGCGTAACCGCCACCGTATGGCCTATTAGGGTATTTTTGAGTTGTCCAGTCTCTGCATCCCACAGCCGCACCGTGTCATCGTCCGTACTGGCGAGAGTGGTTCCGTCCGACGAGAACGCTACGGAAAAGATCGGATGTGTATGGCCTACTAGGGTATTTTTGAGTTGTCCAGTCTCTGTATCCCACAGCCGCACCATGTCATCGTCCGTACTGGCGAGAGTGGTTCCGTCTGGCGAGAACGCCACGGATTCAACACGAGCCGTATGCTCCAGAGTGGTTTTGAGTTGTCCAGTCTCTGCATCCCACACCCACACCGTGCTGTCCGCGATCACACTGGCGATGGTTTTTCCATCAGGCGCAAACACCATGGACTCGACGTAAGCCGTATACCCTGTGCCTAGGGCGATCTCGGCACCAGTGTATGCATCATAAATCCAAATGCCAACGGCGCTGACTACCGCTAGCCGCGTGCCATCGGGCGAGTACGCGATTCCACCGGATGGCCAACCTTTGCCAAGACGCACTTTGGCCCCATCGGGCAAACCCCATCGAGCATAATCTTGAGCGCGGCTGTCTTGGATAAACAAGAAAGCGACCAACAGGAGGGCAGCGTTGAACCGCAGTCTCTTTTTCATTCGAGGAGCCTCCTTGTGGCTAAATGCGGACTACTATGGAACTTCGCCAAACATGATTTAGTTCCTCATTTGAAGACGAACTTGTGCCCGCGGACGCCCGGTCTGCAACCGAAATATACACACCTACGTGTAGTCGCTTAGGGGCACCTCACTCCGCCGTCATCACCGGCGATTCGGTGGCGCGGGCGTGGAGGTCGGCGAATTCGGTGCTGCCGTCGTCGTCGAGTAGCTCGGTGTTCGATCCCCATTCGTCAACGGGGTGATTGCCGCCTTGGAAGAAAGTCCACTTCTGTCCGGAGTTGGCAAAGTAGATTTTGATGCCGCCGGCGCGGGTGACCTTGACCAGCCGTTTGGGCAGGCTGTGGTCGGCTTGATCGACGCGGTACTTTGCCAGCACCTCTTCGTCGATTTCAATGCCCAAACCCGGTGCTTCGGACACCCGGGCGTGGCCGCCGAGGACTTCGATTCGCTGTTTGAGCAGGCTGTGCTCGTATAGCTCGTGGCAAGTGATGGTCGGCCACTGGGCTTGGGCTAGCACGGCGCTCAGGTGCAGCGAGAGTGCGGTGGTCGGCCCGGCACCGACCATTTGTAGGAAGAAGGGCATGCGTAGCGCCTCGCACGTGCGTCCTTGGCTGGTGATCGCGTTGACACCGCCGCCCAAGATCCAGCCGTCGCAGACGCCGCCTAGCTCCATGGCCTCGCGGGGATGGATCACGCCGTAGTGGTGGGCGATGGCGGTGCTGATCTGGGTGCGCAGGAAGTGGTTGCCGGAGGCGTCGTGGCGCGGGATGGGGTCTTCGAAAATTTTGATTTTGGGGAAGGTCTGCTCCAGTTCTCGCAACAGGGGGATGGCGTTGGAGGCGTTGTTCAAAAAGGCGTTCCAATCGGCATCGATGCGGAAATGATCGGGCGTGACGGCGCTGATTTGGCGGATGGTCTCGCGGACGTCGAACCACGGCCGGGTCTTGATTTTTATGCAGGTGTAGCCGAGTTCGACTGCGGTTTGCGCCTCGATGGCGTAGCGTTCCGGCGACATGTCGTGGTCCCAAAACGAAATGGCGCACCAGTCGCGGCACTTGGTGCCCAACAGCTTGTAGAGCGGTACGCCGGCCAGTTTGCCTGCGGCGTCGAAAAGGGCCATTTGCAGGCCAGCACCCAAGGAGTCGTCCCACATAATGGCAAAGGGCGATTGGCCGAGGACGCGCTCGTGGGTTTGGACGCGGCCCCAGGTGTAGTTCTGAATGGTCTCGCCCCAGCCGACGACGCCAGCGTCGGTTTCGACGCGGGTGATCTCAAGCTCAGACCAGGTGTGGATGCCGGCGCGTTCCATCTCGCGGCGGACGCGCTCGACAAACGGCACTTGCAGGGTGAAGCGTTCGACATGGGTGATAGTGGCAGTCATGGGTGGGCCTTCCTTGGTGTTGGGTGATATGGCGCAGGTAGTCTCGAATGGGGTTGAGGCGGTGTCAAGGCCGCTTGACGGACCAAGTGCTCCTCCCTTAATTCCCGGCCTCACATAGCCAAAGGAATGCCCTATGTCCGCTACTACTTGGCGGGACCACCCTTGGGCGGGTGTGTTTCCCGCGACATTGTGTCCCTTCCACGCCGACGAGTCGATTGACGAAGAAGGGTTGCGGGACTATATCGCCGAATTGGCCGTAGTCGATGGCGTCGATGGCTTGACCTGCAATGGCCACACCGGCGAGATCATGTCGCTGCGTCCAGCCGAGCGCAATCGGGTGACGCAGATCGTGGCCGAGACGGTCAAGGCTGCTGGGCGCGCAGTGAAGACGATCTCCGGCGTGTCGGTCGAAGGTAGCTTGGAGGGCATTGACCACGCACTGGCGGCCAAGGAAGCCGGGGCCGATGCGATCTTGTTGATGCCGCCGCACCACTGGTTGCGCTTCGGTCGGTCGAGCCAGACCGCGGTAGGCTTTTTTGAGGATGTGGCCTCGGCTGGGATCGACATTGTGGTGCATCAGTATCCGGCGTGGACCAAGGCCGGCTATACGCTCGACGAGATGAAGGCGCTGGTGCAGATTCCCAAAGTCAAGTGCATCAAAATGGGCACCCGCGACATGAGCCGCTGGCTCTACGATTACCAAGAGTTGAAAAAGGTCAACGCGGACGTGCCGATCATCACCTGCCACGACGAATTCTTGCTGCCCAGCTTGCTGGAGGCGGCCGATGGGGCGCTGGTCGGCTTTGCTGGTTTTGTGCCCGAGTTGATCGTCGAGCTGGTGCAGCGGGCGTTGGATGGGGATTTAGCTGGGGCGAAAGAGGTGCAGAAAAAGGTCGAGCCGCTTAACCGCATCGTCTATGCTTTTGGCGAGCCGTCGTCGAGTGCGCATCAGCGCATGAAGTGCGCCCGCTGGCTGCTGGGCAAGTTCCCTTCGCCGAAGATGCGGCGGCCCCTGCGGGACTTGGCCCCGGCGGAGATCGCGGGCATTCGGCAGGGGTTGGAGGCGCTTGGTTACGGTTGCGTACGCAAATAAAAGAGCAGGTCTATTATGGAAGTTCCCAAGTTAGATGATCCAGTAAAAGTCGCCCTGATCGGCACGGGCAATCGCGCTAGCACCATTTATCAGCCCTTGCTGCCGGCGCTTACAGACTGGGTCGAGGTGGTGGCCTGCGTCGATCCGGTCCGGGAGCATTGCGACCGGGCGGCTGCCGCGCTCGGCGCGCGGGCTTATTACGACGTCCGCGAATTGGTCAAAGACGGGATTGCCGAGGCCGCATTGGTCGTTACGCCGATGCCGTCGCACTACGCGTATTCGATATACCTGTCGAGCCACGGCATCCACAACATGTGCGAGACGACTTGGTGCAATTTGATAGCTCAAGCGCGGGAGATGATCCGGGTGGCGCGAGAACAGGGGGTGGTGGTGCGCGTGGCGGAAAACTTCTTCCGCTTTGCCTGCGACCGCTTCGCCCTGACGGTGAAGGACAGCGGGTTTATCGGCCGCATTGGCCGCATCTTCAGCTACGCCGACCACACCGGGTATCACAACAACTCGCGCTGGGTGCGCTTTTTTGGCCATCCCGTGTGGGCGCAAGCCATTGGGCATTCGATGGAGACGCCGTCCTTCCGCTCGATGCCGCACCGCTTTCACTCCGGCGAGCATTTCACGGCGCATTACTTCGGCTTTGCCGATGGCGAGATGGTCGCCGATCAGCTCGCCAATGGCAAAGGCTGGTTGGGGCGGCATCCGCGGCCTGGGTACACCGAATGGCAGGGCGAGCGGGGGACGCTGCTCTATCGGGCGCAGGATCCGGGAGTGGGAGCGAGCAAAGGGGGCTTCACGATCGCCAAGATGCAGCTTCGGCGCTGTTCGGACGCTGGGGTTGACCCCGAGCACGGAGTGGAGACGATTCGCTCGATTGCCGACGAGATTGTTGATGTCATTGCCGAGGACGACGGCTATAGCTGGACCCGGAGCTATGCAGACACCAGCACGGGCCGGATCGAATACGAAAATCCCTTCCGCACCAATGCGTATTCGAATCTGCGCAAAGACTATGGCGCGTCGGCGATGAGTCATATTGCCGACTTTGCGCTCGCCGTGCGGGGGGTGCAGCAGAGCGAGTTCGACGACGAAGACGCATTGATGTCGTTGGCGATGAATGTGGCCTGCGATGTGTCGGCGCAGAACGAGGGGCAGCGGATAGCCCTGCCATTGGCCGACGAGGCGGCTGCGGACGCTCCGATGCACCAGAGCCTCACCAAACAGTACGGCATCGATCCGATGGACGTAGAGGGCATGATGTCGGTCAACTACGCCCAGCCCTGACGTGGGACGAGGCACGCTTTATCCGCCCGAGTCGCGGACTTTGCGCGACGCACAGACGGGTGCTGAAGTCCGCCAGATTACGGCGCACGCGTCCATTCACCACCATCCGTTCTATTATATTCCCGCGTACGACGACGCAATGCAGCATCTGGTGTTTGTCTCGCACCGCACGGGCCGAGCGGAACTTTTTCTGGAATTGCGCGATTCCGGGCAGTTGCTGCAGCTAACTGAGCACGAGGGATTAGCCGAGTTTTCGATCGCGCCGTCGCACGATGGCCGCTATGTCTATTTCACCGACGGGCAAGGGGCTTGGCGGGTGGATACTGAAACTTGCCGGGAAGAGCAGTTGGCTTCTTTCGCCACCGAGGCCATGCGCGAAAAAGGCATGGTTGCAGCGGCGATGGGGACGACGGCGCTCAGTTACGACGACCAGTGGTGGGCGGTGCCGGTGAAGATGGGTGCTGTGGCGCGTTTGGTGGTGATCGATACCTGTAGCGGCGCGAGTGAGGTGATCGTGGAGCGGGATTCGATTGGCCATCCAGAATTTCATCCGAATGACAGTTCGCTGTTGCGCTATGCCGGGCCGTATTACGAGCGGATGTGGGTGGTAAATAGGGATGGCAGCGACCATCGGCTGGCGTACGCGCGCGAAGGGAACGAGTGGATCGTCCACGAGACTTGGCATCCGCGCAAGCGGGAGCTGCTGACGACGCGCTGGCCGCACGGGGTTATTGGCGTCGATGTCGATACGGGGGCCGTGCGCCCGGTCTGTTCGTTCAACGCTTGGCATCCGATGGTCAGCCGCGACGGCACGTGGATGGTGGCGGATACGACGTTTCCCGATAGCGGGTTGCAGATGTTTGACCCCAACGATGGGATCGGTGCGCCGCAACTGCTCTGTCGGTCGCAGTCGAGCAACGAGGGCAAACACTGGAATATTGACCACTGTCCGTACGACGACGGCCCGGTCGAGGTCTACGCGCCGCAGCACACGCATCCGCACCCGAATTTTTCGCCGGATGGGCGCTACGTGGTTTTTGCGTCGGATCGGAGCGGGTGGGCGCAGGTGTACGAGTGTAGGGTTGAGATTTAACCACTAAATAGAGGAAGGATCATGCTACCTATCGTCGATACGCATCAACACATGTGGGATTTGGCGCAGTTTGCGCTGCCGTGGCTGGAGGGCGAGGGAATGGACTCGTTGCGGAAAAATTACTTGATGAGCGATTACTTGGCCGCGGGTGCTGGGGCTGGTATTGCCCGGACCGTCTATATGGAAGTCGATGTCGCCGCTGCGCAGCACATTGCGGAAGCAGAGTTTGTCGCTGGCTTGTGCAGGGCCGAAGACAATCCAATGGCCGGGGCCGTGATTGGGGGCAGTCCAGGGGAGGAGGGTTTTCGCGCTTATATTGATCGTTTTAAGGGCAATGATTTTATCAAGGGCGTGCGGCAGGTGTTGCACGTGCCCGAAGCTGAGCCGGGCCGTTGTCTACAGGAGGGTTTTGTCCGAGATGTGCAGTACCTGGGTGAGATCGGCATGAGCTTCGATCTGTGCCTGCGGCCGAGCGAGTTGGGTGATGCGGTCGGCTTGGTGGATCAGTGTCCGGGCACGCTCTTCATCGTCGATCACTGCGGCAACGCCGATCCGCAGATCGTCAACGGCGCGGCGGAGCACGATCCAGTTAATCCGTTCAGCCACACCAAAGAGCAATGGGAGCGCGGCATAGCCGCACTGGGCGCACGAGAGCATGTAGTCTGCAAAATATCCGGGATCATCGCCCGGGCACCCGCAGGATGGAGTGCCGACACGTTGGCACCGACGGTCAATCACTGCTTGGACAGCTTTGGGCCGGACCGGGTGGTGTTTGGCGGCGACTGGCCAGTGTGCAACTTTGGGGCGAATTTGGGGGCGTGGGTGGCTGCGCTGCGGGAGATTGTCTCCGGGCGGCCGGAGGAAGAGCAGGCCAAATTGCTCGCCGGCAATGCTGAGCGGCTCTACGGACTGGAGTGAGTATGAACCCTTTTGAAAAAGTAGCGATTGGTAATACGGGCGTGGAGGTGACGCGGCTGGGGTTGGGTGGCGCGCCGTTGGGTGGGATGATTCTGGCCGACGGGATTTTTGTAGGCAGCGGCTACGGCGAGGCATTGGCCATCATCCGCCGGGCCTATGAGATGGGTGTGCGCTATTTTGATACTGCGCCGATGTACGGCGACGGGCGCAGCGAGGTGCGCTACGGGCGAGTGTTGGGCGAGTTCCCGCGCGAGTCGTTCGCCATCTCGACCAAGGGATCGCGGGTGTTGCGACCTGAAAACCCGGACGACTTGGAGCCTTACAGCGAGGACGGGATTCCTCACTATATCTACGATTTTAATTTCAGCGCCGAAGGGCTGCGAGCCTCGCTTGATTCGAGTTTGGAACGGCTGGGATTGGCGGCGGTGGATATCTTCTTCGTCCACGACAGCGATTTCAAAGGGCAGCACACCGACGAGAAATTTATCGAAGCGCTGGAGGCCGGGGTCGAATTGCGGGCGACGGGCACGGTCAAGGCCATCGGCATGGGTATGAATGAATGGGAGCTCACTGGGCGGATGGTCGAGCGCTTTGACTTGGACTACATCCTGTTGGCTGGGCGCTACACGCTGCTGGACCAGTCGGCGCTGCCCGAGTTTTTGCCGCTGTGCACAGAACGAGGGGTGAAGTTGACTATGGGCGGGCCGTACAACAGCGGCATCCTCGCCCGCGATTTGAGTCAGCCGGTCTCTTTTGATTACCTGCCCGCACCTGAGCATCTGGTGCAACAGGCCAAGGCGCTCAAGGCTGTCTGCGACCGGCACGGCGTTGAACTGCGGGCCGCGGCACTGCAATTTCCCTTTGGGCACGAGGCGGTGATTTCGGCGGTGCCCGGTGCGGCGTCGGTGGCCGAACTGGAGGACAACGCACGCGTGATGCAGGCGGAGATTCCGCCGGCTTTGTGGGCGGAGTTCAAGGCCGAAGGGCTGTTGCCAGCGGCTGCGCCGACGCCGTGAGACGAGGAGGTCATTATGGCTGAGCGATTGGTTTATTTCAACGGCGAGTTCGTCCCCGAATCGGAGGCGCGGATTTCGATTTTCGACTGCGCGCTGATGTATGGGGACATGGTTTTTGAGATGACGCGGAGCTTTGGGCAACAGCCCTTCCGGCTACGCGAGCATCTAGAGCGGCTCTACGGCTCGCTCAAATACGCGCAGATCGACTGCGGGCTGGACATCGATGAGATGGAAGAGGCGACCCACGAGACCATTGCTCGCAACCTGCCCGTAATCGGCGCGCTGGACTTCCAGATCATGCACGACGTCACGCGCGGTGCCCTACCGCTGTACAATACCATAGTCAAGGAGGGCACGGCCCCCATTGTCTCCATCAACGTCTTTCCGCTGGTGCGGCACACCGGCGGGATGGCGCATCTCTATCAGGAGGGGGCGCACTTCGTCGTCCCATCCCAACAGTCGGTGCCCTCGCGCTACATTGACCCCAAGGCCAAAAACCGCAGCCGCATCTTCTACAAGATCGCCGAGTTGCAAGCTGCGCAGATGGAGGCCGGAGCCCAAGCGCTGCTGACTGACGAGCACGGCTTTATCACCGAGGGGACGGGCAACAACTTCTTCATGGTCCGCGACGGCCAAGTAATAACGCCCAAAGGACACAATATCCTGCGCGGCGTATCGCGCGGCGCGTGTATGGAACTGGCGGGCAAACTCGGCATTCCTTTGTGCGAAGCCGACATCGAGCCGTACGACGTGCATCAAGCCGACGAGGCGTGGTTTACCAGCACCACGATCTGCATGGTGCCGATTACGCGCTTTAATTTTCAGGCGGTAGGTGACGGCCAAGTGGGGCCGGTGTATCGCCGGTTGCTAGCGGCGTGGTCTGAGGAAGTCGGCGTGGACATTGTCGGTCAGGCGTGCCAGTACGCCGAGATGATGGGGGAGTGGACCCCCTAGGAGGCTTCGATTATGACCGACCATCCCACAGATGCCGAGCGCTTCTTCTTCGACAACAACGGGTACTTGGTGCTGGAAGACTTCCTCGCGCCGGATCGGGTCGCGGCGCTCTACGCGGCGCTGGAGCGCACCATTGAACGGCGGCGCGACTCCCAGTTCAGGCGCGAGCACGAGCCAGCTTTTGCCGACCAGCTCGACGCGGCCAACGTACGGGTCATGCACCTGCTGGCCGAAGATTCGCTCTTTTTGGAAATGCTCGACTACGAGCCGATGATGGCCTACGTCCACGGTCTGTTTAACGAGATGCCGCACCTACACTCGACGGATGCCTTTTACGAGATCGAACCCGCCGACTACCACGGGCAAGGCTGGCACATCGACGGCATTCAGGATGGCTTCCGCAATCTCAAGCCGCATATTCCGCTGTTGCAGTTCAAGGTGGGCTATTACCTGAGCGACATGAGTGCGCCTGATCAAGGCAACCTGACCTTAGTGCCCGGCAGCCACAAGGCTCTGCTAGAGCCAGATACAGGGAATGGTATGCCTGGGGCCGTGCAGATATGTGGCGGCCCGGGGACGGCGGTGCTCTTCCACAATGCGATGTGGCATACGGCTGGTCCCTTTACGCGGAGCGGGGGCAAGCGGGTGATGCTGTACTATGGGTACGAACATCCGTGGATGCTGGCGTGTGCCGAGCAGTGGCGTTACGACCAAGCCTTTTTGCAGGGACTGTCGCCGGCGCAGCGGCGCTTTTTCCACGGGTTTGTGTTTGACCCGCCTGAGTACCGTTGGGGATGAACTGGAACTCGCCCGATCTACGAGGTCGCCGCCAGTTGGGGCTAGTCCTGTTTTTGATTTCGCTGGCGATGCTGTTTGGGGCCAGCATCGCGGCTTTTGCCTACCTGCGGATGACTAGCCCAGCTCTGCAGGGGAGCGAGCGGATTGAACTGCCGCTGGCGCTTATCGTTTCGACGGCCGTGCTGTTGGGCGCTGGGCTGGCGATGTACAAGGCGACGCAGAACGCCAAGCGCGGGCACTTCCCGCTTCTGCAGCGGTGGTTGGCGTGGGCCTGGGTGACGAGCGCGTTGTTTATCGCTGTACAAGTGCCGGCGCTTATGCAGCTACTCGACCGCCACCAGGCCCTGGGGGTGAGTGTCTATGGCATTGCATTTGCGCTGGTGGTAGTTCACGCGCTGCACGTGGTGGGCGGCATGGTGCCGTTGTCGATGCTGGCGTGGAAGGCGCGCATGAATCGGCTCGACAGCGAGCATTTGCTCTCAGTGCGAGCTTGCGCCGCGTACTGGCATTTCCTCGAAGCGGTGTGGGTTGCGTTGTTAGGTGCGTTTTTCTTGTGGGGGTGAGGGGCATGAGGACATTGGCCGGTTGCTATCTGCGCCACGCCATTCGTTTGATCGTTATCTTTGCACCGACACCCCGCATTATTAATTTAGCCCTAAAAGTGAAATGACCGCGTCCGTCGTCAGATCGAGTTGCCATAGGAATAGCCCACCCACCTGATAGCTGATGTAATTGCCAGTCAACGGAACGTAGGGGCAGCGGTCAACCTATCCATGTGGGACGTAGCAACTTGATGCGTTGACGATGTAACGGGTGAGACCGACACTCCAGATTGGACATGGATAGCGAGAAACAAATGCAGAGAGGCCAATCGGGAATGAGATTCGATAGTCCACTTAGGTACCCTGGTGGAAAGGCATCCCTTACAGCCTTCCTTGGTCGGGTAATCGAATTGAATGACCTCTCTGACTGTTCGTATTTTGAACCCTTTGCCGGAGGTGCGGGCGCTGCGTTACGCCTTCTTCGTGAAGGTGTCGTTTCAGAGCTTCACCTGAACGATATAGACCATCGCATCACCGCCTTCTGGAACGCTGTCCTTGACGAGCCAGACCGGTTCGTCAAGACCATCCGATCAGTCCCGGTAAGTATTGAAGAATGGAAACGACAACAGCGCATTTATCTGAACGCTGAGACCAGTGAATCTTTTGACCTTGGCTTCTCTGTCTTCTACCTGAATCGTTGCAATCGCTCTGGCGTCCTTTTCGGAAGCGCTCCTATCGGCGGCTACGAGCAAACAGGAAAATGGCGGATTGATGCTCGTTTCTACAGAGAGAGTATCGCGGAGCGAGTCCTCGCAATTGCGAAAAAACGTGAGCAAATACACGTAACCAACATGGACGCGATTAGGTTTCTCGTCGAACATCTGCCCCTTGGCAATGAACGAAAACGTGTCTTCGCATATCTCGATCCTCCCTACTGGTCAAACGGCAATCGTCTTTATATGAATTTTTATAAGGAGCAAGACCACAAAACCCTTGCCCACTATATACGGCGGCAGAAAACGCTTAACTGGGTTATGTCCTACGACGATGCACATTTCATTAGAGATTTGTATAAAACCTGTGGCACCTTCCATCTCTCGCTTCAGTACAGTCTCCAGCGCAAGCAAAAGGCGAGGGAGCTACTGATTGCGCCTTCCCATGTTCAACTTCCTGACTCTGTTGCATTAATTGACACGCATAATGAGGAAGCAGTGCCGGCTTAAAAGGAGACCTCAATGAATACCGCGGAGATCAGCCTGATGAAAGTCTCGGATTTGTCATTCGACATCAAAAATCCCCGATTTTCTGAGTTTGACCTGACTGACGATGCAACGGAAACCGACGTGATACAAGAGCTGTGGGAAAAGATGGACGTTAGAGAAGTGGTGATGTCCATCGCAGCCAGTGGTTTCTTCCCTCATGAGCCTCTGATCGTCGCGCAAGAGGATGGGAAGAAAGTCGTTATTGAAGGAAACCGCCGCCTTGCTGCAGTCAAAGTCCTTCTGAATCCCGCGATTCTCGAAGTGGAGGTGGATCTTCCTGACATCACCGAAGACGCTAAGAAAGGGCTCCAAGAGCTTCCCATTGTGCGTGGGACTCGCGAAGGTGCTTGGCGCTATCTCGGTTTCAAACATGTGAACGGCCCAGCCAAATGGAGCAGCTACGCCAAGTCCCGATATATCGCCAATGTACATAGAAATTTTGACATCAAGCTGGAAGACATCGCAAAACAGATTGGAGACACCCACAGGACCGTTCAGAGGCTGTTCCGTGGCTTTATGGTCATTGAGGAAGCTGAGCGGCTGGAGGTATTCCATCGCGATGACCGCTGGCGAAACCATTTTTCTTTCTCCCATCTCTACACCGGACTCGACTATGACGGCATCAGTGCTTTTATCGGCCTGTTACCGGAAACCGAGGAGGACCAGAATCCGGTTCCTATTGAGAATAAGAATGAACTGGGTGAACTTTGTCTCTGGATGTACGGCAGTAAAAAGAGGGATACGCCTCCCGTCATCGAAACACAGAACCCCCATCTTCGGTGGCTTGATGCAGTCGTGAGAAACAAGGAGGCTATCGCCGCCCTTCGGGATGGTCAGCCCCTCGTCTATGCCTACGAAGCGAGCCGTCCGTCATCCACTGTTTTCGAGGAGTCCCTGCTTGCCTCAAAGAGAAACCTTGAGAAGGCACGTGGCCTGCTTTCCACCGGCTACGACGGTTCCGAGGAACTACTCAGAATTGCCGGAGCGGTGGCGAATCTTGCGGATGATCTATACGACGAGATGGTACGCAAGCACAATCCCGGTAAGAAGACGCGCCTCACGGAGGATGGTTGATGTTCAAATGGCCAGGGACGCCATCTCCTAAAGCATCCAGACAAGAGCTTGCCGACTACACCGAACTGGATTGTTGGAAGCGCAACAGCACGTCGATAAATACCCTATCCGCCGATCTCGGCAGGCTTGAGGAAAATGATTACTCTGACGGTGTGCCAGAAGAGGAGGAAGCACCGCGAGTCGTTGAAGATGCATACTTAGAGATTGAGCAACGCAAAAAGGATTGTGGAGCTGGTTATCCGTTTGTAATTGACAAACATGGATACACTCTTCGTACCAGCCAGGAAGCTGGGAACCACAAGCACGTCATTTACAAGTACCTGCTTCTCGCGACCCGGTTGAACATGAAAGATAACCGGATTCATGCTGATATTGATGGCGCACTCCTCTTTGAGGAACTCGCCTCGGAAGCGGCCCGGGGATACCTTGGTGCTCGTGCTGAGAGCATCGTATTCGGCACCGCTGCTGGAATGGATGATTTTCCAGGAAAGGTTGATGATCTTTGCAAACGAATGAAGGAGGGTATTCGATTCTATAAAAAAAGCGATGCTTCGCCAGACGAGCGGGATGGCAAACTGAACGAACGGGATGGCAAACTGGATGTTGTCGCGTGGAAAGACTTCACCGATGGTTCACCTGGAAAGCTAATTACTTTTGGGCAGTGCAAGACCGGTACGAACTATAAGGACACACTCACACAGCTTCAGCCCGATTCATTCTGCGACAAGTGGTTGTTCAGAAATCCGGCTGTTTCCCCCGTACGTATGTTCTTGATTTCAGAGGCATTATCTCGGATTGGATGGTACGACGTTACGCGCGACGCTGGTTTGCTCTTCGACCGCTGCCGGATTGTCGATTTCTGTGACGACATCAGCGAAGGCGTATTGAAAAAGGTAACAACGTGGACTGAGGCCGCGGCCAAGGTAAACGAATTGCCGGGTCTATAGCGTTCTCCGGCGTCGCTGGCAGGTAGAGGCTGTTCTCAATCACGAAGTGAAGGCATTGGCGGATTCGGTCCTTCCGTGAGGATTCTGTTCGATCAAGGGACGCCAGTGCCTTATCCCATTGACTCGCTCACGGATGCCAGAAGCTCGAAGTCCGTATCTGCGGATTCGAGCGCGGCACCGTGGCGGCGGGCGCAGGCGGCAATGATTACGTCGATGGCCGGTGCGGTAACGCCTTGAGCTCGTGCTCGCCGCGCGAGATCACAGGCCGCCTGCCAAACCTCTTCGTCGATGGGAAGCTCGGGGAGGGTGCGGGCAAAGTCCCGCAAAACCTTCTGTTCCTGTTGCCCGGAGGCACCGTTCCACAGTTCGAGCTGCACCAGTGGGCACCAACAGGCTTGCCCCGTGGTCAGCGCCGCTTCGACGCGAGCGCGAACCGTGGGGTCGCCGCCCGGACGAAGCATGTGTATCCAGGACGAGGTATCGACGAGGATCAACGGCTCAGCCTTGCCGCCGCGCGGCCTGAAGCTCTTGCGGCGTGATCAGATCAGGGCAAGTGCCGGCGTATTGGACGAGTTCCGCCATGCGCATGCGGCGGTTGAAGTCCGCGATGGCTCCGACAATGGCCTCGCGTTTGGTCTTCGCTTGCGTGAACCTGATGGCATCCTCAAGCTCATCTTCAGGAATATCAACAGTGGTTTTCATGCTTCTAAAATATCTATTTATAGAAGCATGATCAAGTATAATAAGATTCTCTACAATAAAAGAATGGCTCATTATGGATTCCGGGGAGTTGTCTTGAAGGGGTAATCCCACCGGCTTATCTTGGTGCTGTGCGCCCTTTTTCCTTGCCTTCCAATCTGGCTTTTCACCATGGTCAATATCCAACATCTCATCGATGATGCCAAATGCTTTGAAACGGTTCGCGCCTTGCGCTGGTCCGATGGTATTTTCTGTCCGCATTGTGGTTCGGCTCGGCTTATTAAGCGGGGCTTTGATGACACGCAGCCTGATCGCCAACGCTACCGATGCCACGGCTGTGCTCGGGACTTTGATGATTTGACCGGCACCGTGTTAGCGGGTCACCACCAACCGTTACGGGTTTGGATTTTGTGTCTGTATTTCATGGGCTTAAATCTATCCAACCGGCAAATTGCCCAAGAATTGGGATTGAATAAAGATGATGCGCAGCACATGACCACGCACCTGCGGCAAGGCCTCGTCGCCCAGCAGGAGCCCGCTGGTCTTGATGGGGTAGTCGAGTGCGATGAAGTCTATATTGTGGCCGGTCATAAGGGGCATCCTACCGCGGTGAAAAAAAAGGCCGAACAGGACGACGCAACCGACTCAAAGGCCGTCGAGGGCGGGGCACCTTAGCCGGAGAAAAACCGCCGATCTTAGGCATGATTCAACGCGGGGGAGAGGTGTGCATTCAGATGCTGGAGAATGTCCAGCAAAAAACCATTGAGCCGCTGATTAAAAAGGCGATTGCCCCGGGCACACTCATTTATACCGATGAGTACAACATCTACGGGCGGCTGGAAGCTTGGGGCTATACCCATGCCGTGGTTCATCATGGCCAGGGGGAATTCGCACGGGATGACGATCAAGATGGTTTTGGTGAAGTACATGTCAATACGATGGAAGGGTTTTGGTCCTTGTTACGCTCTTGGTTGAGACCCCACCGAGGGATCTCGCAGGAAAAACTCCCGTTGTATCTGGGCTTCTTTCAATTCGTTCATAACATAAGAAAAAGGGGCAAAGCGCTCCTAGAAAGCCTCATTAAAGGCATTCTGGGAATAGCTCCCTGCAATCCATAATGAGCCAAAAGAATTTTACAGGCTGTCTGAACTTTAACAGCTCCAATCACTTAACTCGGGAGGGGTTTATTATGCGGAGCATATATGAGGACTTGGCCGGTCTAATGCGTCTGTTGGGGCCGGCTGCCCTGAGTCTCGCTCTTGTCGGTTCGCTCGTCGTTGGGCAGGCGGCGTGGTCCGAAAATGCTGAGACAGAGGACGAGGAGGAGGCCTATACCGAGGATGTCTATCTGATGGAAGAAGCCATCGTCGTGGGGTCGCGCCACGCGCCGCGCTCGGAGAAGGAGTCGGCTGCGCCCGTAGATGTGCTGAATGCCGACGAACTGCGCACGCAAGCTGCGGTCGATATGGACGACATGCTGCGCACCTTGACCCCGTCGTACAATATCCAGCGGCACGGTATTGACGACGAAGCGACCTTGGTGCGCCCGGCCACGCTGCGGGGCCTGCCGCCGGACAACCTGCTGGTGCTGGTCAACGGCAAGCGCCGCCATCGCTCCGGAGTAATCGCGCTGCTGGGCAGTTCGCTCAATACGGGATCGCAAGGGCCGGATTTGAGCGTGATTCCAGCTATTGCTTTGGCGCAGATGGAACTGTTGCGCGATGGCGCGGCAGCCCAGTACGGGTCCGATGCCATCGCCGGAGTGCTGAATCTGCGATTGCGCGAAGCCTCCGAAGGGGTGCTGGTGGAGACGCGGGGGGGCCAGTACTTCGAGGGCGACGGTAGCTTGTCCCAAGTCGCCGCCAACGTCGGTCTGTCGCTTACTGAGGACGGCTTTTTCAACGTCAGCGTCGAGTACCGCCAGAGCGATCCAACCATCCGCAGCGGCCAACGCGCCAATGCTGCGACGTTGCGAGAGCGGGGCTATCCCGTCGAGGAGCCGGCGCAGATTTGGGGCAGCCCCGACCTCGACGGCGTGTGGAACACTTTTTTCAACACTGGAGTTGATCTCGGTAATGGGGCCGAAGCCTATAGCTTTGGCGGCTGGGCCAAGCGCCGCGCCGAAGGAGGCTTTTTCTTCCGCGCTCCGGGCACCTCTTCGGCGCGCAGCAGCGTATTTCGCATCGGTACGGAACGGGCGGTAGCCGATCTCGACCCGGACGACGACATTGATCCCGCGAACTTGGAAGTGACCTCTCTGGACGCTAGCTTCGACGAGATCCAAGCTTTCGTCGATGAGCATCAGGGCGATCTCTTTCTGTTCAACGAGCGCTTCCCCGGTGGTTTTACGCCGCGCTTTGGAGCCGACATCCGCGATGTCAGCTTGGTGGCTGGCTTGCGCGGTGCCCGCTCTGGTGGCCTTAAGTGGGACGCCAGCGTCAGCGCCGCCCGCAGCAATATCGAATTCTTCATCTTCAATACCATCAACGCCTCGCTGGGGCCGGATACGCCGACGTCGTTCCGCCCGCGCGACTACATCCAGACCGAAGTCGCGGCCAACCTCGACTTCTCGTACGCGATGGAGGTGGGTGGTTTGGCGTCGCCGCTCGGCATTGCTTGGGGCGCGGAATGGCGCCAGGAGACTTTCGAGTCCGTGGCCGGCGATGAAGCCTCCTACGTGGTGGGTCCCTTTGCGGCCCAAGGCTTCAGCAGTGGTTCCAATGGCTATCAGGGGCTGCACCCGGACAACGCCGGCAAGTGGGATCGCCCCAACTATGCCTTGTACTTGGATTTGCAAGCGGACGTAGTGCCGCAGCTTCAGCTAGGCACGGCCGTGCGCTACGAGGATTTCTACGCCGACTTTGGCAATACCCTCAACGGCAAGCTCTCGGCCCTGTTGCGGGCGAGTGATCGGGTCAACCTGCGCTCGACAATCAGCACTGGGTTCCGCGCCCCGTCGCCCGGTCAGGCCAATCTTCGCGCCGTGACCACTGGCTTCTCCGGCACCGGCGGTCTGACCGAGCAGGGACAGGTGCCGCCCACCCATCCCATTGCCGCGGCCTTGGGCGGTGAGGAACTGACCGAGGAGAAGTCCGTGGGATTTTCCGTCGGCACCACCATGGAACTCGCCGACGATTTCGATATGACCCTCGACTACTTCGACATTGCTATTGAGGATCGCATCGCCCTGACCGGAAATATCCAGATCACCGACCAAATCGCCGCGATCATCCGGGATGCTGAATCCCTGCAGGGCGTCAGCGTCCTCCAGGAGGTCAAATTCTTCTCCAACGACTTCGACACGCGCACCCAAGGTATTGACTTGGTGCTGTCGTGGACGCGGACGTGGGATGTCCAATCCCTGTCCCACATTGATGTCGCCTATAACTGGACCCGGACCACGCTTGAGGATTTTTCTCAGGTGCGGACCGTTAACGAATTCCTCGGCAAGGAGTTGGACGAACCGATCGACTTCAAACTGATGACGCCCCGGCGCGAGGTGGAACTGGCGGACATGAACCCCAAGCATCGCTTGGTGATCACCGGTAGCCACCAAATGGGCGCTTGGAACGGTATGCTGCGGCCCAGCTACTTTAGCGCCTGGAAAGCCTGCCGCTTCCAGGACAACAGTTGCGGCGATCTCGACTCCTACGACGGAGGCGTCATCGTCGATGCCGAAGTCGGCTACACCTTTGCCGAGCGCTATCAGTTGAGCGTGGGAGCGCAGAATATTTTCGACTCAGTGCCCGAAGCCGCGCCCGAAGAGACCGCTGGCCAAGGCAATCTGCGCCCGGAGAGCACGCCTTGGGATTACAACGGTGCTTTCTGGTACACGCGCTTATTTGTGGAATTTTGATTGCCAACTGTCTAAAGAGAGTCTGACCAAGCAGATGGTGGAGGATGCGGCCGGGCAGTACAAGCTCGGCCGCATTTCCATGAGAGGCTTTTTGCCTACTTCGTTGTCGGTTCTCCCGACGACCGAAGTTGCGCGGCTTGCCGGCATTGCCGCGCGAGCACGGAGCGGGCGCGCCAGCACCGACTGGTTTGCCGACGCTCAGTACGGCTTGAGTTTTCACTGGACCGCCCTGTCGCAGCCCCGCTGTGGCAAGCCCAAGCCCTTTCCACAAGCTGTTGCCGACTTTGCCGTCGAGCCTTTCGCCGACATGGTGGAAGAAGCGGGTGCTGGATACGTCATCTTCACCTCGACCCACGCCCCGCACTTCTACCCAGCGCCGATTGAGACGATAGAGCGCATTTTGCCTAGGAATACCTGCGAGCGCGACTTGATTGGCGATTTAGCCGATGCCTTGCAGCGCCGCCGCATTCCGCTGATTCTCTACTATCCCGGTGGCAGGAGTAGCGACGATACTCCTGAAATACCGTGGGGGCAGGCCTCCGGCTGGAACGACGACAGGGAATCGTACTTCCGCAACTTTTGCGCCATATTTGAAGAGATAGGCGAGCGCTACGGCAGGAAGGTCGCTGGGTACTGGTTCGACTTCTGTCCCTTCAACGTCTCCCATCGCTTTGAACCGCTGTACACAGCCGCCAAGGTAGGCAATCCAGACCGCATTGTCGCTTGGAATAGCTGGTTCACCCGCAAACCAAGTGACTTTCAGGAGTACTGGGCCGGCGAAGTCGGGGAATTTCTCGCCCTTCCCGATCCCGAACATTACGGCGATCTTCAGCCCCACGTCTGGTTTTTTCTCGATGATGAATGGACCCATGAAGAGCCGGATACCGATATTCCGCCGCCGCTTTACCGCACCGCCGAGTTGATTGAGTTCATCAAAACGGCTGGGGCGCGCAGAATCCCGGTGTCGATGAATGTCGGGGTGTATCAGGACGGCACGGTGTCCAAGGCGACGATGCAACAGTTATTGGAGATCAAGCAAGCGATTAGGCGTGCCTAGTAGGCTACGGCGACGATGCGTTGTGCCGGGTTGCCTGTAGATATATGGGACAGTGAAGTGCAGTGCGACAAGCAGCGGTTGCAGCGCGGAAAGGTGGCGCGAAAGTTTTGGGCCGCCCTTGGATCGAGTTGCTCTATAATATCGCCCAAGCCTGATTGCCGATGTTGTCTCTGGCAACTATACATGTATGAAGTGATCAATTTATCCGACGACACGGACGGATCGGACTTGCTGGAGCTACTAGACACCGTAAAGAACTAAACAGAGGAGATTGCATATGAAAGCCATCCGCTTTCGCGTTCAGAATTTTCGCAATATAGATGACAGCGATTGGATAGAACTAGAGAAAATCACGGCCTTTGTTGGCAGAAACGAGTCGGGCAAAACCTCGCTGCTTAAGGCGCTGCACAAATTCAACCCTGCTACTCCTGAAGCCTATGATGCTCAGCGAGAGTTTCCGCGCGACCGCTACACACGCGATTACGTTTCCAACGGATCGAAAGGTGAGGACTGGCCGGTTTGCTCGGTCGAGTTCGAGATTCCAGAGGAACTTCGGATTGCAATTGGCGAACTACTTGAGGAAGATGGGGAATCTCCCGAGAAGGTCACTGCGACCCGTTACTACGATGGCTCCCTCAAGTTCGAGTATGCGCCTGCGATAGGAGAGAAACCGCTCGAACCGGAACCGGTGCTCAACGCGCTTGAGGCGTTCGCGTCGAGTGCCCGTCGGCTTACGGCACCAGACCCGAACCAAGAGGAATACACGGCGCAGCAGCGCACGGAGCTGGCTAATTGGGCAACCGAATGGAAAGACGCGCTGAAGGCCATAGCCGATCTCCGTGGCGATGAGGGCGCGAATCTGCTGACCAAGCTACGCATGGATGTGGATCGCTGGAGCAACCCGCAGACCGCCGACATGGTAGAAGCACTTCAGCAAGCGGTTGAACCAGCTCTAGATGTTGCCAAGAAAGGCCCAGTCATTGACCAGATCGACGAAAAAATCAAACACAATCTCCCCGTTCTGATCTATTTTGAAAATTACGGCATCCTCGATAGTGCCATTTGGCTGCCGCGCTTTATAGAAGACCTGAATCGCGATCCGAACGATTCTCGTATCCGTACGATCAATGCGATGTTCAAGCATGTCGGGCTCGATCCCAAGGAAATTACGACGCTTGGCGACAGAGAAGTGGGGCGAATGCAGGAACAGGGCTATCCTCCGACGCCGGAGCAGGTCGCCGCTGATCAGCAGCGCAAGGACAAACGCTTTATTCTCCTGAGCTCCGCCTCTAGCGAAATTAGCGGCAAATTTTCCGAATGGTGGTCACAGCGTCGCCACAAGATTCGCTATCAAGCCGACGGCGATTATTTCCGAATCTGGATTACCGACGACCTTCGCCAAGACGTGGAAATAGAGTTGGAAGCCCGCAGCAAGGGATTCCAGTGGTTCTTCTCGTTCTACCTCGTTTTTCTCGTCGAATCCGACGACGGACATAAGGACGCAATTCTTCTGCTCGATGAGCCGGGCTTGCACCTGCATCCTACCGCGCAGCAGGGATTGATCGCGTTCTTCGAGAAACTCACCGAAAAGAGCCAGCTTGCCTACACAACCCACTCCCCCTTCTTGATTGATGGTGAACACTTGCATCGGATCAGGCCGGTCACCGAGGACGATACCGGCCATTCGCGCATCACGGCTGAGACATGGCCGGAGGACCGAGAGACGATTTTTCCGCTTCAAGCCGCCGCCGGATACGCGATGATTCGCGGACTTTTCCAGCATCGCAAGAACGTGTTGGTAGAGGGAATGACAGATTTCTACTACCTGCAAGCGTTGTCGCAGCAATGCGCGAAATCGGGTCGGATGTCGTTACCAGACGATATCTACATCACGCCCTGCGGCGGCACGAAACAAGTCGGACACTTAGCTTCGCTGTTCCTCAGCCACAAGGTTCGACCTGTGGTCCTTCTGGATGGGGACGATGCGGGACGTGTTCGTCGAGACGCACTGATTAAGAAACTCTATGTCGATCATAATTCTAGCATTGTGATGTTGGATGACGTACTGAACCGACCCGGGCAGGAGGTCGAGATAGAGGATATCTTAGGCGAGGCACTCATCATTCCCGGACTCCAAGCAGTCTTGGGCAAGGCTTTGCAACTCGATCAGGGGGACCGCTCGGTCGGAAGCCTGCCGGATCAGATTAAGGCCGCTGCTAAGCGTCAGGCGATTAGTCTACCGACCGGCTGGAAGGTTTTGGTCTCCTTAAATCTTGTGTCGTCATGGGCAAAAAAAGGAACGACGCTTGCGGACGAAATTCTCGACAACGCAGAGTTTCTGTTTTCCGCTTTGAACGAGAGCTTTGAAAAGGAGACGGCCTGACCGCGGGGCTTGACTGAACCTACTTCTCAGAAAGGCGTTGTTGCACGAAAAACGGTAACTCGTTAGAAAACAACAATTTACGAAATTTGATGCCAAGGCGCTAACTTACTGTAAAACAACGACTTATAGATATTCATGCAACAACGCCGCTGGAACAGGGGATCATCGAGCGCATGGGACGCGGGCGAGGCGTGCGGCTGCTACTGTCCCGACAGTTCTACCGACACATCGGTAAGGCAGGAGTCTATACGCGCAAGCGTGGATTGGACCGCGAGACGAACAAGGAGTTACTGCTGAAGCACATTCAAGATAACCGACGAGAAGGGAGTCAGTTACGGGAACTGAGGCAGGTACTACCGGCGCTTTCACGCGATCAAGTGCAGAGTTTGCTTCGGGGTTTGAAAGGCGAGGGCCGCATCTATAAAGTTGGAGCTACGAGGGCCGCTCGCTGGTATCCAGGGAAACCGCCATCTGGAATTGCGTCAAAAGAGAAAAAATAAGCCAAAAAACGCAATTAATTACGCAATTAAGCGCAATCTGTGTTATAACTATCTGTTTATTATGTCTTTATGTGTCAACAATATAAGTATTAAAGTTATAATACGTGTCATAACATGTCATAATTTTGATGTTTTTAAATCATTTTTCTTGAAAAAGTATCGCAACGACGATGCAACAGTTATTGGAGATCAAGCAAGCGATCAGAGATACAGGAGGCCGTTGCAGGGGCTGTCAGGTGAGCGGAATGCCGACCGATTCGGCGATGCCGCGCAGATAGCCGACAGCGTACAGGCGGCCGAGCAGCGTGTATCCGTTGGCGGTGCCCGATTCTCCCTCCAGCTTCGGCACGTGGTCGGGCCTGATCACGCCGCTGAATCCGATCACGGCGATCAGCTCGTCCGCTTCGGGAAAACGCCGCGTCGTCTCCTGGTCATCGTCGTTGATGTCGCAATAAACGACCTCGCTGACGCCGATCTGCTTGGCTAGATACAGGTTCCGATCGCTGAACGGGTGGAGGACGATCCCGAGTTTCATATCGCTTACCAGAGCACGAAGAAAGTGAGCACACAACCGAGAGCGAACATGGCGATCGCCTGCGTGTGGTTCACGACCGAATAGGCGATACCGATGATGACGAAGGCGAGCGCGACCACTCACCCGGGCGTGATGCGAGTGATGGTCGCGGCTGTCGCGTCGTACGTGCCGCCGAGCAGGAGCTTGCGCTCAATCCGTAGAGGATGGTACCGCCGTTCAGAACGACGACGATGCCCCAGTCGATGAGTCCCATCAGAGAATCCCGTATTTATCGAACACTTCGCGCGGTGAGCGGAACAGAAGGACACAGCGGTGCGGATGTCGATAGCTGTGTATAGGTGAAATAAGGCATCTTTGGCTCTCCATTCAAACAAGCGATCAGGCATACCTAGTAGGCCACGGCCACTATGCGTCGTGCGCTGCGGTCGCCGGCGTCGCCGGCGATGTGCAACTCGGCTATGTAGAGGCCGGGTGGCACGCGCTGGCCGTCTTGGTCGCGGCCATCCCAGTGCCATTCGATGTGCCCGGCTTGGCCGTCCCGTTCTTGGGCAAAAAGCGGTCGGCCGGACAAATCGTAGAGCCGCAGGTGCAAGGGGCGGGCGGAGAGCACGTTGATGAGGTCGAAGGAAATGAGTAGCTGGTCGTTGATCCCGTCGTCGTTGGGCGTAATGAGCGCGGGGCTGAACGAGAGGCTGGCAAAGAGCTGGTCGGCTACAGGCAGGCGCACGACGTTGGAACTGCTCTCGACTTGGGGGGCAGCGTCGCCTGGGTCCACGAGTTGCCGTTGTGCCTTTTGGCTGTCTTCGAGAAAGGCATCAAAGCGGGTCGCCTGTAAGTAGATGGGGGCAGTGAAGCGCAGCTCGACGAGCTGGCGGCTGCGGATGCGGCGCGGGAAGGTGGCACGAAAGCCCTCGTCGAGGGCCTCGGTGGTGACCTCGACGGGCTCATCATCGATAAAGGCGGCGTCAAATCGGGGAGCTGTGGTGGCTTCGATGGCGATTTGGTCGAAGCCGTCTTGGGTCGTCGAGGGTCGCAGAAAGTAGGAAAACAGGGTCTCTTGGCCAGGCTCGACCTGGAGAGGGAACACCTCGCCGACGACCTTGGAGGCCAGTGGGTCGCTGAAGTTGACGGCCAGCCAGTCGAAGTGGGGAGCCTGCGTCGGGCTGTCGGACGCCAAGCGCACATCGAGTTCCATAAAGCGGCGCGGCGAGGGCGACTGGAAGGCCGCGCCCGAAGCGCTGTAGATATTGCTCCAGGGGCTCCAGTCCGCCCCGGGAATGCGCGTGGTGTCGATTCTGCCCTTGAAACTGGGGATCAGTTTGTCGTAGCGCCTCTGGGTTACTTCCTTGCCATTTTTATCGTAAAAAGTGTATTGCTCTACAACCTCGTTGCCCGTGCGCGAGCGAATTTCGATGTGGGTGCCTAAGGGAGTCTGGGCCTGCCACTCAATCGAGTTGAGGTTCTTGCCGCTTTCTAGGTCGATGAGCGGCGAGCGGAGACGGACCGCGAGGGGATAGCCCTCGCCGTACACTTGGATTTCTTCGGCTGAGCCGTTGGCGTAGCAGCCCCAGCGCGAGGAGGCGTCGGGCGCGGTTGCAGCGCAGGTAGCGTCCCAGATGAGCCAGGCGATGCGGACGTAGCGGGCTGGCAGGCTGGGGAACTGGTGGTCGGCTAGCCCTACTCTGTGGTTTTCGCTGTCGGGGTACCCGGCAAAGTGCCGCGTCCAGATGCGGGTGCCGTCGGGGGCGATGGTGCCGTCCGAGGTGAGGACCTCGTAGTTCTTGTAGCTGAAGGAACGCGGACCGCTGGCCCCGGCCCGGGTGCGCAAAAGGTGTTCGCCAAAGCCGCCGCGGATGGCTATGCCGGTAATCAGGCGCACGAAGTCCACTGGATAGACGGCCCCTAAGTCGATGGTGATGTGACTCCAGGTGTTGTAAGTGTTGCGCGGTTCGCGCCCATTGCGCCAGCGGTTGAAGATTGAGCCATCGACTAGGTTGAGCGCGTTGCCCAAGGTGACTTCTTCGGCACGGACAAAGGCGTCGATGACCACGTCGATGGCCCCGCCGCGCTCGATGAGGTTGAGGGTGAGATTGTCACCGATGCTCTGGACCTCGACGGCGACGAGCCGGGCGTCGGGAACGTGCTTGAGGTTGCGGATTTGCAGGAAGCGGATCGGCGTCAGGTAGAGCGCATCGCCTGGGGCGAATGTGACGAGGTGGCGCGCGTTTTCCTTGAAGCGTTCCTTAATGCGGTAAAGCAGGGAGCCTGCGATCGGATTGGCGACTTGGTCGAGTTGCGGCTCGCCGGAGGAAAGCAAGAGGTCGAACAGCTCAAAAGGGGGCGCGTCGTCGGCAAAGACGAGCGCGATGCTGTACGCCGAGACGCTGCGGCCGAGATCGATTTCCACGAACCAGTCGTCTGGGTCGTCGTCTGGGTTGGGTGCCCAGCCGGTGGTTGGGTTGCCGTCGAGCAGCGCATTGGCGTCCCTCGGATTGGAGCCGGCCCGGCGGATGCCGCCGCCTAGCTGGAGGGCATCGCGTGCGGCGTCGGTATTTTTTGTAACGCGCACCGGCTGAATCGAGCCATTGGGTGCAACCTTGACTGCGCCGATGGGCAGTTGCCAATCACTCCACTGACGCGCCGAGCTAAAGCGCAATTGGTCGGCTTCAGCGGCGGCGACCAAGCAGAGGAACAAGAGGACAGTGAACATGGGTTTAGACGCTCAGCGCAACAAGAGCAACTTGCGCACTTGGACTTGCTCACCGGCGCGCAGGCGATAAATGTAAACACCACTAGCTAGGCGCATACCAGCGTCGTTGCGCCCGGCCCAATGGGCCGTGTAGTGCCCGGCTGCGTGCCAGCCGCGTGCGAGGCGGGCGACTTTTTGGCCGGTGAGATTGTAGATGGCCAATTCGATGTCGGCCGCTCGCGGCAGTGCGAAGCGGAGGGTGGTGCTGCTGTTGAAAGGGTTCGGGACGTTCTGGGCGAGGGCGAAGGCCGCCGGTTGGTCCGTGCTGAATACTTCTGAGATGGCCGTCGGTACGCGCGGCGCGGACGGAATGCGCGTCACTAGGCGCACATCGTCTAAGTAGAAGGTGCCCGTCATGTTGCCCTCGAAGCGGAGGGCGTCGATCCAGTCCACTTGGTCGCGGAGGCCGGGGCCGTAGTAGTTAGGCTGATCGAAGGCCGTAAAGGGGATTTCCAGGACCTGCCATTCGCGGCGCTCAAGATCGATATGGAACTGCTCGGGATCGCGCGCCAAATCCACGCCGAGACCGTCAATGAAGAGGACGAAGATGGGAAAGGTGGGCAGCTCGGTGTCGCCGGGGTGGAAGGCGAAGCGCAGGCCGGCAAAACCGAGGGGATCGACGGGAGTGGTTGGACGAAATTCAATGGTCCACGGGGTGTAGAAGTTTTTGGGCTCCGCTTCGACAGCGACGGTGCGGGTGCCGTAGAAGATAGGGCCATCGCCGGTGACCTGCATTTGGGCACTGTTGTCGCCGACCAACTGCCAGTCGGCCGCTACGCTCTCATCAAAGACGGACAAGTCCGGCGGCAGGAGGGCGATCAGGTGGATAAAGTCGATGCCCTTAAAGACGCTATCGACCTCTTGTTCGAGGCGCACGACCACTTTGTAGAGGCCCTTGGGCAGGTCGGCAGTCTCCAAACGGGTGTCGAGTTGGTAGGTCTGGTCGTCTAGGGCGACCAGCGGCAGATCTGCTGAGCCGCCTAGGGAACTTAGGTCTGCGGTTAGGCGCGGCGGTCCGCCGTCGGCGATGAGCCGTTCGACGCGCACGGTGGCGTGGATTTGGAGCGCGTCGCCGACAGACAGGGTGTCGGGTATCTGGGGTTCCCACGAGCCGCCGATGGGGCTGTAGGTGATCTTGATGACGAGATTATTGCGGTTATCGCTGGTGACGTATAGACTGCCCTCGGCATCGGAGGCAAGCCCGACCGGGAAACCCCAGACATCGCCTTGCGTCTTGCCGGCCTGGAAGCCGGTGATAAAGCTGCCCATGCGGGCGTCGCTGCCATCGGGTTGACTAAAGAGGGCAGCCACTAAGTAGCCGAGGTGCGACGAGAGCTTGGCTTTGCCGGCGCGGAAGGCGACGAAGGCGGCATTGTGGTAGCGGGAGGGGAACTGGTCGCCGGTGTAAAAGTGAAGACCCATCGGCGCGTAGTGAGCTGGCACCAAGGCCACTGGGCGTTTTTGGGTGGCGACGAGGAGGCTGTCTTGGTGGGTGATGGGCAGTACCTTTTCGTAGCCATCAATGGTAAAGTCGCTCCAGACTTGGTGACTGTGGACCAAAGGATAGCCCATAAAGTCTTGGTCGCCGATGATGTCAATCCACTCAGGCGGCCGCGTGCGGCCTTCGAGGTCGTGGCCGTTGTGATTGGCCCATAGCGCGTTGGTCTGCGGGTGGAAGTCCATGCCGATGGTGTGGCGGATGCCGGTGGCAAAGATACGGCGACCGCTGCCGTCGGGATTGAATTGCAAGATGGTGCCACGCTCGGGATGATGGGGTACTGGATTGGTGGTGTTGCCGACGACCTGAAAGCTCTCATCCATGCGGCACAGGTCGCAGGGCGAGCCGACCGACAGATACATTTTGTCGTTGAGACGATCGACGACGAGGGTACGAGTATCGTGCCAACCCTCCCAGGGAACGTCGGGCAGGACGACTTCTTCTTGTTCGTATATTAGGTCGCCGTCGGTGTCGCGTACGCGGATGACTTGGTGCTCCTCGGCGACGTAGAGCGCACCCTCGTAGAACAGGAGACTGTGGGCTTCTCTGAGGCCGCGCAGGGAGACAATGCGCTCGTCGGCAACGCCATCGCGATTGCGGTCGGGCAGGGCGACGATCTGGTCAGCGCCCATATTGGCCACGTGCAACACGCCATTGGGGTCAAAGGCCATAAAGCGAGGTTTGCGCAGGCCCTCGTGGGCGAAGACGCTAGCCGAAAAGCCAGGGGGGAGATTAAGCACCAAGTCTTGGGGCACGGCATCGCGAAAGGGTTCGGGCACAACCAGCGGGGTCGGCTGCAATCCCAGATCGACTTCGGGGACTAGCGTTTCGGGTGGGTAGTCTTCGTCTTGGGAGAGGGCAGCAGTAGCGATGCTGAGGGCGAATGATAGGACGATGTACATGGGAATCCTTGGGGTGGGATAGGTATTCTTTCCTAAATTAGCATTTTTTGTACTAGGTGTGTCAATAATTCTAATTGTAGAATAAGTCGCCAGTGGCAAGTGCCCTATTGGAAGTAGACAGGCATTTTTTGCTTTTTACTCAGTCGGAGGATCTGATACTGATGCCCCTGATGCCGCTTACAGGACGCCTTGTGCTGGGAATCGTCATGCTGGTTGCGGTGGGCTACGTTTTGGCCGCGGCCTATCTCTATTTTTTTCAGGAAAAATTCGTCTACAGGCCGAGTGTCCGCATAGAGGCTACGCCGGCCTCGGTGGGGATGTACTACGAGGAAGTCGCGCTAGTCGCCAGTGACGGAGTGCGGCTGACAGGGTGGTACTTACCGTTGACCGATGCGCGGGGCACGGTGCTTTTTTGCCACGGCAATGCGGGCAACATATCGCATCTGCTCGCAGTGGCCGAGGACGCCCACCGGTTGGGCTTGGGGATTTTGCTGTTTGACTACCGCGGCTATGGCCAAAGCGAGGGTACGCCCTCTGAGGAAGGTACGCACCGCGATGCAGAGGCGGCTTGGAATTACTTGGTGCAAGAGGCCGGGCTAGCCCCGGATCAGATTGCGATTATCGGCCGTTCGCTGGGCGGGCCAATCGCCGCGCGGCTGGCGCGGGACAAGACGCCGGCCGCCCTGTTTTTGGAGGAGACCTTTACTTCCATACCCGAGTTGGGCCAAGAGTTGTATCCGATCTTTCCGGGCGACTTGCTCGCCCGCTATGAGTATCCCACGCTGGAGTACCTAAAGCAGGTACAATGCCCAGTGCTAGTAAGCCACAGCCGCGACGATATGTTTATTGTCTTCGAGCACGGCCAGCGGCTGTACGAGGCCGCCAGCCAGCCCAAGGCGTTTACCGAACTGCGGGGTGGCCATAGTTCGGCTTTTAGTGAGGACGCAGCCATGTATGAGGCAGGGGTGGAGGCGTTTTTGACGGAGGTGCTGGGGTGGTGATGGAGGGGATTTCATGTATGACGTTACGTAGGGGTGACCGACCGGTCGCCCTTACCACAAAACCAACCTGTGGAGGTGGAAATGAGCGAAAACAAGAAGGGCGAGGTCGTCCGATTGGCGATGGTGGGTTGTGGCGGTATGGCTGGGGCTCACTTGCGGGGGTACGAAGAGTTGTTGGAAAAGGGCGAGACGCGGTTCCGCATTGTTGCGGCTGTAGATGAGGTACCCGCGCGTGCCGAGGATTTTGCCGCACGCATCAACGGGTTTGCCGGCTGGGAGGTCAACTCCTATGCGAGCGTGGCCGAGTTGCTCGCAGGGGAAGACGCGCTCGATGGGGCCGATATATGCAGCCCGCATGGCTTGCACCACGTGCTGGCCTGCGAACTGCTGGAGGGCGGGGTTAACGTGCTGGTCGAAAAGCCGATTGGCGTCACAGTACGGGCTTCGAAGAAGATTGCGCAGACGGCGCAGCGCTGCGGGCGGGTCGCCGCCACGGCCGAGCAGTGCCGCCGCGCCTTGGGCCAGCGCACCATCCACTGGGCCTTTAACGACGGTCTGTTGGGTGCGCCGAAGATGTGGTGGGCCGTGCAGGCCGGGTGGAACGATCCGACCCAAGTGCCCAATTGGCACTGGCGCATTGATCGCAAGCTGGGCGGCTGCGGTATGGTCATGGACAGTGGGGCGCACTGGGTTGATACCATGCGCTATTGGTTCGGCGAGATCGAGAGCGTGTACGCCCGAGTTGAGCAGATCTACCCGCGCCCCCATCGCCAAGGCGAGGAAATTGTCAATAGCGCGTCCGAGGACTTTTGGACCAGCATATTCAACTTCAAGAGCGGTTTAATCGGTACGTGGTCGTGGACGATCAGTGCGCCGGGCAAAGGGTTTACCCAACTGACGCTGAGCGGCGAGAAGGGGTCGATCATCGACACGGACATTTTCCATCCGGCCGCCTTTCAGGCCAATGGTGAGTGCCAGCTAGCCGACGGAACTACGCACAGCATGTCCGAGCTGCAAGAGATGTATTTGGCAACTCTGAGCGAGGAGGAAAAGGATGCGCTCTTCCCGTATGGGATCACCGGCGGCGTGACGCTGGAGTTGTGGGATTTTATCGACGCGTTGAGCGAGGGGCGGCCGGTGGAAATCGACGTGGAGGAAGGTTTGCGCAGCAAGGCCGTCAGCGAGGCTATCTACGAATCCGGCCACTCTGGGCAGGTGGTACAGGTCGCCGACGTGCTGGAGGGCAAGGTTGACGCATACCAGCGCGACGTCGATCAGGCGTGGGGGCTAGATACCGAGTAAGCGATTCCAGAGCCGCTTTAGGGCTTGGTCTTCGAACGGGTTGCTGTCGATTTGCTGGAGGTCGGCGATGCGCTCGGGATGGGATGGATCCGGCAACAGGTGGAACGCGAAGAGGTAGGTGCCGGTGGAGTCGAGATAGAAGTCGGAGCGGCCAAAGCGCAGGTCGTAGAAGTAGAGTGCGTCGTCGCGGCGCTCGACTCGATAGTACCCGCGGGAAAACCAGAACAGGCGCTGGATGGGTGGGTCGTCGCGTCGGGGGGCGATGAGGTGGGTGTTGCGCTCTATGCGGCGGAAGCGGATCGCCGAGTCGTCGCCGAGTAGGGAGTACAGCCCGGCCCACACGTGGTCGTCCTCACCAGCCAAGCCCGACCACAGCACGGCGTTGAACGGGGTCGGCACGACGTGCAGGCGCTCGTAGGGGATACCCTGGTCCGCGAGGGCGAGGGCAAAGGTGCTGCGCACGTGCAGGCAAATTGCGGTGGTAGTGAGCAGATACGCCGTGCTCACGCACAGGCCCAGCGCGTTGAGCCGCCGTCGCCAGTGCAGTTGCCGCTGGAATAGGGCGGCGATGAGGCCGACGGCTAAGGGCAGAGTATAGAGCGGGTCTATGACGAAGATGGAACCAAAGGCGACCGGATAATTGCTGAACGGACTGAACAGTTGGGTGCCGTACCCGGTGAAGCAGTCGAGGAGGGCGTGCGTGAGAATTGCCCAGAACGCCAGCGCGGACCACTCGCGCCAGCTCGCGGCGCGGTGTAGCTTAGAAAGCGCCCAGCCGATCCCGAGGCCGCCGCCGACCGCAAAGAGCAGGGAGTGCGACACCCAGCGGTGAAAGCCCAATTGGTCAGTCCCCGACAGAAAGGCCGCGCCCAATACGTCGAGGTCTGGGAGGATGCCCAAGGCCGCGCCCCACAGGGGAGCCTTGTTGCCAACCTTGTTGCCTAAGACCTTTTCGCCGACGGCTGCGCCGAGTGCGATTTGCGTAACGCTATCCATAGGAGCTTTTGATTTGCAGAGAACAACGTACGAAGAAAACGCCGCGAGTGCATTGTGGCGGCCCGTGGGACCGGACGAGTGCGCCGACCCGCTCCGCGCCTTGGCTCGGGCGGAGATACCGGCGATCCTGCTGCCCCAGGTCTGCACGCCGATCGACTGTCAGCGGCTGATGGAGCGCTTTGCCGAGCGTGGGTTGCTGCGTGCATCGGGCGACGAGCGCTCGCGCATCGACATTGGCACTAGCCTCGGCAATTTGGGGGGCGACCAAGAGGCATTTTTGGCTGATGCGGAGGCGACGCACGCGCTTTTTGCCGCCCTTTTTGAGGGTTTGATTGACCCAGTGCAGTTGCTCTATCGGCGCTTGCAGGCGTTGGCACCGAACAAGGCGGTTAAGACGGCGCGCGAGCGCGATGGGCGCTTGTACGGCCCAGCCATCTTTCGCATCCATTACGAGAGCCATTCCTATAGTCCGCACATCGACCACGTAGTTCTGCGCGAAAAGCGGTTCAACTACGAGGTGGCGCGCTTTACCCACCAATTTGCCGGCGTGCTGTGCGTGCAGAACGCGGATTCTGCGGGGCCTGGGGTACAAGCCGTGTTGCATCGCTGCCTGTGGAGCGAGGAGGTACAGCCGTATATCGCCGAGGGCCGTTTTCACGAGTATGCGGCTGCACAGGGCGTGGAGCACTGCGAGGTCGCGTTAGAGCCGGGCGATTTGTATTTCTTCAATACGCGCTGCATCCACGAGGTCCCGGCAGTACAGGGGGACGATCCGCGGGCGGTGCTCGCCGTCTTCATTGGCTATGCCGAAGACGACGACGAAATCTACGTGTGGTCTTAACTCGTGTTGCCGTTTACGCGCATCGTCCGCGCTCTGCCAGCGACCGTTCCTTTTGTGCCGCCCGAGGCGTTGGAAAGGGAGCAGGGGCAGCCGCTCGCTCTGCGGGTTGGGGCTAACGAGAGCAATTTCGGGATTTCACCGCGGGCGCGGCAGGCCATGGTGGAGGCGGTGGATCAAGTGCATTGGTACAACGACCCGGAGGGGTACGAACTGCGCTCGGCGTTGGCGGTGCGGCACGGGGTGACGCGGGAAGAGGTCGCCTTGGGTGCGGGCATTGACGAAATCTTGGGGCTTTTGGTGCGCCTTTTTGCCGAGCCGGGCGACGCGGTGGTGACGTCGCTGGGGGCCTATCCCACGTTTAACTACCACGTCGAGGGGCACGGGGCGGTGTTACACAAGGTGCCCTATCGCGCGGATCGGGAGGACTTGCCGGCTCTGTTGGATAAGGCACGGGAAGTGCGCCCCAAGCTGATCTACGTGGCTAATCCCGACAATCCCATGGGCACCTATCAGCGGGCCGACGAGTTGCGGGATTTTATCGCGGAATTGCCACCGAATTGTGTGTTTCTGCTCGACGAGGCATATATCGACTTTGCGCCGGAGGATGATCTATTGCCGCTGGACACTGAACGGGCACAGGTGGTGCGGCTGCGGACGTTTTCCAAGGCGCACGGCATGGCAGGGGCTAGGGTCGGCTATGCGCTGGCGCACCGCGATATGGTGGCCGCGCTCGACAAGGTACGCAATCACTTTGGCGTCAATCGCATCGCCCAAGCTGGCGCACTTGCTTCGCTGGGCGACGATGAGTTCGTGCGCTCAGTGGTGCGGCAAGTGGAGGAAGGTCGGTGGGAGTACGCGCAGTTAGCGGCGGAATTGGGGCTGAAAACGGTGCCTTCGGCGACTAATTTCGTGGCGCTCGACGTGGGTAGTGGCGAGCGAGCGCGGCGTCTGATGCAGGTGCTTTTACAACATGGAGTCTTCGTGCGGATGCCGGGCGTGGCTCCGCTCGACCGCTGCATCCGTCTAACCGTGGGGCCGGCAGCCGAGCGGCAAGCCTTTGCGAAGGTGCTGCGCGAGGTGTTGCCGCAGTTAAATGAGGATGGATGAATATGACCGCCACCGATCCAGCGCTTCTCCACCGTGACCCGCACTACACTTACCCGGTTCTCGTCAAAGGCGAGGGGATTTATTTGTACGACGAAGCGGGCAATCGCTATATCGACGGCACGGCTGGGGCTGGCAACGTCACCTTGGGCCACGGTCGCCATGAAGTCGTTGAGGCGATGGCCGCTCAGGGACGGGAACTGGCCTATTGCTTTTCGACGTTCTTTACCAACCAGCCAGCCCTTGAGTATGCCCACCGCTTGGCCGAACTAGCCCCCGGAGATTTGAACCACGCGTACTTTGTCTCGGGCGGGTCCGAAGGCGTGGAGACGGCTATTAAACTGGCCCGCTTGTACCATGTGCAGCGAGTGCAGGCGCAAAAGCACCAGATTATTGGTCGCTGGCGCGGCTATCACGGCGCTACTTTGGGTGCTTTGGCGGCGACTGGGATGCCGGGACTGCGAGCACCTTTTGAGCCGTATCTACCGGCTTTTCCGCACATTGCCTCGTGCTATCCCTATCGCTGCGCGTTTGCCGGTTGCGAAGATCGCTGCAATTTGACCTGCGCCCGCCAGTTAGAAGAGACCATCCGCGAGGTCGGGGCCGACAACATCGCCGCTTTTATCGCCGAGCCGGTGGTAATGGCTGGGGTCGCCGCCGGGGTACCGCCGCCCGATTACTACCCTCTCATCCGCCAGATCTGCGACGAGCACGACGTCCTCTTCATTGCCGACGAGATCATCACTGGCTTTGGCCGCACCGGCAAACTTTTTGCCATTGAGCACTGGGATGTGGTGCCCGATATGATTGTTTTCGGCAAAGGGGCCAGCAGTGGATACGCGCCCTTGGGAGGGGTGTTGCTAAGCGAACAGATGCGGCGGGATCTCACGCGCAGCGGCCAAGCTCTGCCGCACGTTTTTACCTATGTCAACAACCCCGTGTCTATGCGCGCTGGCTTGGCCGTCCTGGACCTGCTGGAAGAAGAAAGCATCGTGGAACACGCCGCTCAGGTGGGGGGCTATTTGCAGGAAAAGGCCCAGGGCTTGACGCGCCACGCTTGCGTCGGCCAAGTGCGCGGCAAGAGTCTAATGCTGGGTATTGAACTGGTCCAGGATCGCCGTAGCCGCAAGCCTTTCCCCCCTGAGTGGGGTGTGTCGCGGCGCGTGCCCCAACTGACCTTGGAACGGGGTTTGGCCATTTCGGGCGCTAGCGGGGGAGCCGATTGGGTTGCGGGCGACGATTTGCGCTTTTATCCGCCGTTGATCATTACGAAAGAACAGCTCGACGAATCCCTAGCTATCATCGACGAGTGTTTGGAATTGCTGGAAGAGGAATTGCGGCAAAAGGGCTGGGTACCGACTTAGTTCAGCGTTCCGCAACTGAAACCGCGAAACGACCCTATTCAATAGGCCAGATCGCCCCCATCTGCCATACGTCCAGCGATCGCACCGTCGCCTTGCCGCCGCGGGCAAATAGCTGGACGCCGAGGCTATCCGGCCGGGCGGGATAGATGCGCTTGGCCAAATAATGGCGGTCGTTGGCGAAGACCTCTACCACGCTCCGATCCACGAATACGCGCAATTCTAGCGGCTCGCCGTAGGGGAAGTCAAACGCACTCCGTTGCGATTCGCGATTGCTCACCTCTGGACTGATGCTGGACCGACTTACGTCCAAAATCAATTCCCTGAGCGGGCTAATTTCTTGCGGTGCGCGGTTGGCTGACCATGGATTGAGGTTGAAGCGAATGAGGGTTTGCTCTGCGCCGTCTGGAGAACAGCAAACCTTCAGGCCGAATTCTTCGGCACTTTCCCATTCAAACACCGCTCGAATTTCCAGCCGGTTTCCTTTGATTACGTCGAGCTGATACTCTTCGTCCGCGGCCAACTGGATGTCGGAAAAGTGCGCGTGCTCATTGCGCAACATCTCCAATTCTGGAACGGGTTCCACGAGCAGATCTCCGTCAGCGGACAACGACAAAACCATCGGCAGGGCAAACATCCCCGCCCAGCCCGAGGCGCGTTGGACGTAACTATAGCGTCCTTCGTGGAGGCGGCCGAACATAATGCGGCGCCCTTGGTCGTCCAGCAGCGTCAAGCCCTCGTTGTACACACCGGGACGGCCTGTTTCGCCGAGAGCCAATCGCTTATGGCGTTCGGGGGCGAACCTGTGGTTGGCGTACGTGCCGATGTAGAATTGCGCCCCGCGCGGATGACTGGTGAAGGACAATACATGTTTATTGCCCAACTGGAAAAAGTCCGGGCAGCCGCAGTCCTCGCCCCACTCGGTGAACCGGCCTCCCTCGTAGAAGGGATGCAAATACTCCCAATGGGCGAGGTCTGTGGAGGTAAATAGATACGCCGCGTCTGGCGGGGCGGCACCACTGTTGCCGGTCAGTGCGTAGTAGGTATCTCCTTCGACCCAAGCGCATGGGGCACCAGCGATCCGATATTCATCCCCTGTCTGCGGATTGGGTATAATCGGGTTTGCCGGGTACTTTTCCCAATGGATAAGCATATCATCGTCGCTGGTGGCCAAACAGATGCCATCTGGCAAGCCGTGATAGATGAATGTGGGCACTCCTTCTTTGTTGATAAACGCGGCACCGCTGTAGCACTGGTCCCGGTCTGCTCCCTCCGGGCCGGGCGGTAGGGCAATGGGGTGGTCCGTCCAGTGAACCAAATCCTCGCTGGAGGCGTGGCCCCAATGGATCGTGCCGTGGAAAGCGCCATTGGGATTGTACTGGTAAAAGATGTGGTATCGGCCCTTCCAGAAAATGGTTCCGTTCGGATCGTTCATCCAGTTGAGCGGGGCTATAAAATGGTAGGCTGGACGGTACGGATCTGACGCCAATTGCAGACGGCGTGGGTCAATGTCGCGCTGCGTCGATTCAGTCATTTATTGGTCTCCGCATGTATAAGTTGCTTGGAAATAATTTTAGATTCGAGACGCAATCAGTCGCTGCCGAGATAATAGCTGGTCATCGGCACTTGGTCGTATCCCATTGCCTTTAAAGCTACGTCGATTCGATAGAGTGGATCTTGCATAAGACAGACGCGGCGGTCGATGGCTGGTATGATCGTGGTGTAGATGCGCAGTTCCCCAGAGGTATAGGTTATGATTTCTTCGCGCCAGTCGCCGAGGATATCGGCCCAGGCCATCACATTACCCTCGATATCGCTGGTCAAAACTGGCCCCTGCCATTTGGAGACGCGGCCTCGGGTTTGCAGTTCGCGCAGTGGGTCGGCATCCCACCAGACTAGACCATCTAGCGGAGGGATGTCTCCCGGGATGGCTTCGCCTTTGGCTGTATAAAAGAAACGGTCCGCCCAGACTTCCATACCTGGATAGGCGGGGTCAATGTCGCCGACGAGGGCGCGGTCGATTTCGTTGTCGATCGTTTCGCTGTCCGTGCCGAAAATGAGATTGCCGGTGCGAGCGTCCCAAAGACTGACCCCGTTTTGTGGGTGGGGATCCTCATAGCTGTACCACACTTCTAGGCCGAGACGCTCGGGATCTATATCCGTTACGTAGAACCGGTCCCCGTGGCCCAAGCCAGTGCTCCACATAGTGCGGCCGTCGTTGTCGATGGCCAGTGAGCCGTTGAGGATTTCGTCGCGACCGTCGCCGTCGATATCGGCGACGTGAATACTGTGCTGCCCCTGCCCCTGGTACTTCCAGCCGGCCCTTTCGTTGGTCCAACTCCAGGCTTTCTCAAGCTGGGCGTCTTGTAAAAACCAGGCGTCTACTTTCATCAGACCGTAGATACCGCGCAGCACGAGCAGGCTGGGGGTTTTGCCGTCGAGGTAGGCCACGCCCAGCATATTGCGGTTCATGCGGTTGCCCACGTCGTCGCCCCAATCGCTGGGTTTGCCGCGTGCGATCCAGGCTACTTTGGCGATTTCCGCACCGGTCTCGCCATTCCAGACAGAGCAGTATTCTGGCCCGGTGAGGATGCGCGGGTTGGCTCCGCGCGGATCGCCCTCGCCGGTCTTCAGAGCGACCTCGGCTTTGCCATCGCCGTTAAAATCGTAAACGATCATCGGCGAGGTCCAGGTGCCCAACTCGATGGACCAGCCCAAGTCATTGCGCCATAGCCAGGTACCATCGCGTTTATACGCTTCAACTTTGAAGGTGTCTGGACTGGGACGTGGAATGCCCGGATCCACCCGGCCCCTGGGACGCTTGACGACGAAATCATATTCGCCGTCGCCATCGAGGTCGCCGATGCCGATCTTGTGGATTCCGTCTTCGGGCAAATCGTCGCGCAGCTTGATTGAGATGTATTGTCGCGCGGGAACATTGGCCGACAACGTGGCGGATGCCGTCGCCTCCTGCTGTTGTTCCTGCCCTGCTATAATCGACCGTATCCACCAAGTGTTCTCCCGATCTAGGGGAGCCGTAGCGTCTACGAAATCTGTAGTTTCTTTCAGGGGTGCAGCATTGAGTCTTATAGCCTTGCCGCCATCGGTCGAGCGATAGACGTTGAAGGCGATGTCCTCGGAGTCTTGTTGGCGCAACCGCCAGCCCAAGTAAATCTGGCCTTCGCCACTGGCGAGGGCCACCATGCCGCGTCCGAGATCCTCCTCGACGCGTTCTTGCGCCCAGCCCAGTGATTTTGCTTTGCGGTCTCGGTTGAGCGAATAAAAGTTGAAGTTTGGCGGGATGAATTCTCGCGGACCGACGGGTTCGTCTTGGGTGTAGATCAGTGTTGCTTTGGTCTCGCGCCGGGAAGAAGTGGATACATACTCGATGACTAAGACTTGTCCACCTTCTTGCAGACTCCACGTTTCGCTCGTAGTGATTTCGAATTCATTGCCTCGGCGACGAAAGACGGTTTTAGTTGCGAGGATGAGGCTTTGTCCGTCGGCGGTCCAATTGGCACTGGATAGGCGCGGGAAGTTTCTGAATTCGGACGAAATTTCTGTGCCATCGAGGGGAAAGTTTTCATAAACGGCGAAGCTATTATACACTCGCTCAATCGCTATGTCGTCTTGTTCTTGGATAACGACGAGTTGAAGAGAAGCAATCCAGCTAGAGATATTGGAGGGTTCACTTCTGTCCTTCTGTAGATACCAAACCCCGGAAAAATCGACCTCCCCGTCTTGTGCAGATGAGTTGATTGTGATAAAAAATAGGAATGGGAATAATAAAAATCTGCTGGTTCTCATCTGACATTCTCCATTGAGGAAATAAAATAGGCGGCTATTCGAGTCGTATATTTGGAGTTGCTTGACGGTAAATTCTTGCTCGGAAGTAGCGCCATGGACGATATGATACTAATATGGCATTTGGGATCAAAGGAAATCGCTAGTGAAGATATTGGTAGCGGGCAGCAGCGGCTTGGTCGGTACGGCGCTCTGTAGCCAGTTGGAACGCGAAGGGCACGAAGTGGTGCGCTTGGTGCGGCGGCAGCCGACGCAAGGGGAGTTGCGTTGGGATCCAGAAGCCGACGAGTTGGAACAAGAGGCTATAGTGGGTATAGAGGCGGCCGTGCATTTAGGGGGCCGGAACATCGCCGCCGGACGCTGGACAGCAAGCGTCAAGGCCCAGTTGCGCCAGAGCCGGGTGCAGACGACGGAGTTACTTGCTACGCGCTTGGCGGGATTGGCCGCGCCGCCGAAGGTACTGGTCTGCGCGTCGGCTATCGGCATTTACGGCCATCGGCGCGACGAGGAGCTAGACGAGGAAAGCGACACCGGCGAGGGGTTTTTGGCCGAGTTGGGAAGAGCGTGGGAGGGGGCGAGTGGGGTGGCGGCCGAAGCTGGTATCCGCGTTGTGCAGGCTCGCTTAGGGATTGTTCTGAGTCGCCGAGGCGGGGCGCTGGCCAAGATGCTGTTGCCCTTCCGCCTAGGAGTGGGTGGCAAGATCGGCGATGGTCGGCAGTACGTTGGCTGGATTAGCTTGGAGGACGCAGTGGCGGCGCTGATCTATGCTATGGAAAACGATGCCTTGCAGGGGCCGGTGAACCTGACCGCGCCGCAGCAGGTGACCAATGCTGAGCTGACGCGGACGTTGGGGCGCGTGCTGCGGAGGCCAACGCTGATGCCGCTGCCGGCGTTTGCGGCCAAGCTGGTCTTGGGCGAGCTGGCCGAGGAGGGATTGCTGGCCAGTCAGCGGGTGCGACCGACGCGGCTGTTGGACGCGGGTTTCGAGTTTGCGTATCCCGAATTAGAGAGCGCGTTGCGCCGCGCGCTGACGTCGTGAAGTGTAACGTCGGATTGTAAACACAAGGAGATACGTCTTTATGAACATCATCGTCTTGGTCAGCGACACCTTTCGCTACGACTATTTGGGATGTAACGGCAATACATGGATCGGCACGGCGGCGCTCGATCGCTTTGCCGAGCGAGCGGTGTGCTTTGATCGGCACTATTTGTCGAGCTTTCCGACCATTCCCAACCGCACCGATCTCTTTACTGGCCGCTACAGTTTTCCCTTCCACGGCTGGAAACCCCTCGACCTAGGCATCCCGGTGCTGAGCACGATTTTTGGCGCGGCCGGCTATCAGAACCAGCTTATCTGCGACACGCCGCATCTGATGAAGGGCGTCCATCATTTCGATCGGGGGTTTGACGGGGCGTATTGGATTCGCGGGCAGGAAGGGGACAAGCCGCTGTTGAAGGGCGACCTGCCGCCGCGCATGGAGGTAGACGGAGCGAAGACGCGCGTCGATCCGCATATGGCGAACACGCGCTTTGGCAATTTGGCGACTCTTCACTCGTGGACTAACCGCGACTGGGCGTGGGAAGAAGACCGCTTCTGCGTGCGCACAGCGCAGACGGCGAGCCGCTGGCTGGAGGAAAACCAAGGCAGTGAGCCATTCTTGCTGTGGGTGGATTTCTTCGATGCGCACGAGCCATGGGACCCGCCGGAACATCTCGTGGGCCGCTACGATTCATCGGGATACGACGGCCCGCCGATGATCCACCCGAACTACGGCCCGGCAACCGCCTACACCCAAGAGGAGTTGGCCAATCTCCAAGCGCACTACGCGGCCGAGGTTTACTTGGTCAACAAGTGGATAGGCTACGTGTTGGACAAAATTGAGGAGCTCGGGCTGTTCGACAACAGCGTGGTGATCTTCACGTCGGATCACGGCATGTTCGTCGGCGAGCACAACCGCACGGGCAAATCCAACATCCACCCCGAGGACGACCGCGTCTGGCCCCTGTACGAAGAGATCAGCCACATCCCGCTGCTGATCGCCGCCCCCGAAGTCACAGGCGGGCAGCGGGTGAGCGCATTGACGCAGTCGGTGGATTTGCTGCCGACGCTGATGGCTTTAACTGGCGTGGAAGAGAGCGACCTAGCCATGCACGGGCACTCGCTCGGGCCGCTGCTGGCCGGATCGGCCGCGTGGCCGCGGCAGTACGCCTTCAGCTCGACTTTTATCCGCAATGGTGGGCCGACGGTGACCGACGAGCGCTGGACCTATTTGGCGTATGGTGAACACGGCGGTGCGCCAGAGCTGTACGACATGCAGGCCGATCCTCAGCAGCAGACAAACGTGATTGACGCTCATCCAGAGGTGGCACAACGGATGCAGCGAGCCTTGGTGGACTTTCTCGACGAAGTGGAGACGCCCGAAGAAAATCGCGCGCTGCTGGGGCCGGTCGGCGGGCCGGATTACAATTGACCGCGGCCGCTATCCCGTGAAGAAGTCGAAGATGTGGCCGAGACGCGAACTGTCGGCCGCGTAAAATTCAGTGTAGCGGCACTGCTCGCAAGTTACGGTTGTCAGCTTGCGGTTTTGCACGTCGAATATCTTGGACCAAAAACCGCCAGAGGCGCGGATTTCGCCGGTCTCGTAGGCGGTGTGACGACATTTGGAGCACTCAAAGCGCAACTCAGGTGAACTCATGGAACCTCATACATTGGATGTGGATATTCTACAGGGCAATATATCACAAACGTAGATCGCCGTCCTACTTATAATGACGTAGATGGCTAGGGAATAGACTGAATTTTTGCCAGAAAGAAGAAGAGGACGGGGGAGGGACTAACAGGTGTTTTTTGCTAAGTGACGCGTTGGGGGGGGGCGAACAGCGCGTCAGTCCTCTATATCGGCAAGTATTTCTTCGAGAGTCCACAAACGCTCGGAGTCAGCGATTAGGGCTTCGATGATGAGGGGATGGGCTTTGATGGTACGCGAGTCGATGAACTCGAAGCTGGGCTGATCTTGCCCGAGCATGCCCCAATCCTCGATCACGAGGATATCGTCTGGGCCTCCCGAGGCTTCTGCGTGGCGATAGAGTGGCATATTGTCCCTCCTTGTAAAAGGCTTTCTGTTGCTTAGACGCCGGTACTGGATAATAGTTGCCGGCATATTTATGGGGAGGGCCAAATTTTTTGCTCATTCAAATATAAGTAATTATGCAATATCGCGCTCTTTTATCCATCGTTTGATACAATCGGTTGTTTCGTCGGGATATTCGAGGTGGGGCGCGTGTCCGCAATTGGGGAAGATGTGGAGGTCGGCGCGGGGGAGTGCGGCGGCGAAAAGCTGGGCCGAGCGCACGGGTAGGATGCGGTCCTGTTCACCCCACAAGACCAAGGTTGAGCAGGTAATGTCGCCAAAGCGCTGGTGGAACGTCGCTATGTCGGGAGGGATGAGGTTCCGCGCTGAGTAGTGGTAGGCATACACGGTGTCGGGAGTCTCAAGTGCGGCGCGGGCGACCGTTGCGAGTTCGGGGGGGATTTTGCGGCGGTCGTGAAAGCAGCGCCGGAGGGTGCGCCAAGTGGCCAAGCGCAACAGGCCGCAGGTTCGCGCTAGGGTGTGGAGCGGGGCATGGGCTAGCAGCTTGCCCGGATAGCTGCCGAGGGCGCGCACGTGCGCGGGGGGTTTGTGCGGGTAGCCGGCCGCGTCGATGAGCACTAGCCCGCGCACCTTGGCTGCGAGCGCGGGAAAGTCGAGATACAGGCGTAGGGTCAAGCCTCCGCCGAGCGAGTTGCCCACGAGGATTACATCGTCTAAGTCCAGTGCGGCGATAAAGGCCGCGAGGTAGCCAGCCTGCATGTCCGGTGAGTAGCGCTCGTGCGCTGGGTGTGTGGCAAAGGTCGGCTTGCTGCTGTGCCCGTGGCCGATCAAGTCGGGTGCGACGATGCGGTGGCCAGGCAGGCGTGCGGCCAAGCGGAACCACGTGGCCTTGTTGTCAAAGATGCCGTGCAGCAGCACTAAAGGGGGGTGGTCTCCACTGCCGCTATTGTCGATATACGCCATTTCGACTTGGTCGGCGAGAGCGAGGCGGCGTTCGGTAAATCCGGGGAAGAGGGGCGAGGATGGAGAAGGAATGGGCTGCATGGGATAATAAAGAAGTATATTCGTCTGGTAAAATCCAACTTGAGGGAACCTCAGTCTAGGATCAGATTTGGAGTGTCGGCAGTTGTATCTTAGGGGTGGGCCATGTATTAAAGCCAGGATCTCGGAAGGACGAGTATGAGTGACATATCCTTTGAGCATGTGTTGAGCAGCCAGTACACAGTTTTTGATGGGCTGGCTGGGATGCACGTGGAAGACATCTACCAAGACCGTCAGGGCTTTCTTTGGATCGCCACGGCCGACGGCGGCGTCAGCCGGTTCGACAGCGCCCGGTTTGATACGTTTGGCCTCAAAGATGGTCTGCCCAATCTGACGGTCATGGCCATTGCCGAGGACGCGGACGGACGGCTGCTGTTCGGCACGTTCGGTGGTGGGATTGCCGCGTACGACGGGCGTAGCTTTCAGGTGTACACCACTGAGCATGGCCTACCTTCCAATGAGATTGTGGGTCTGCAAGCCCAGCCAGATGGTTCGATTCTGGTGCTGACCGGTGCGGGCGTGGCTTGGTTTGCCGAGGGCCGCTGCATAAGGAGCATAACCGAAGTTGGTGGCCAACCGTTGGGTCGGGTGTACGACATGGCTACCGACGCGGCTGGTACCACTTGGTTGGCAGCACTGGACTGGGGCGTTATCAGTTTGGATGGGCGGTGTATGGATACCGGTGCCCAGGCGATTCAAGAGCCTTGGAAGTTCGCCCAGGACCCCTCTGGCCATCTGTGGATTGCCTTCCGTTATACGGGTAGCGAAGTCTTGATCGGCCGCTACAATCCACAGAACGAGCAGTTTGCACTCGTTAACGTGGCTATTGGGGACGGGGGAGGGGTGCAGAACGGGACGCGGCACGTGTGGGTTGATGAGAGGGGCTGGTTGTGGCTGTCTCGTCGGGGTGTGGTGGTATACGACGGGCAGGAGTGGTACTCTTTTTCCGCCTCCTTGCCGGACATTGACTTTTCAGACTCGCGCCTGAGCTACGAGGACCGCGAGGGCAATATCTGGATCGGACTTTGGGGCGGTGGGCTGATTTTTTGCGACCTATCCAGCATACGTCGATATACCGAAGCCGACGGCCTACCGGACCGAGAGATTCGCCACTTAGGAGAAGACCATGAGGGACGGATGTGGATCGGCACGATGGGCGGCATGGCCTGCATGGAGGAGGGTCAGATTCGCCCGGTCGAGATGGGGGAAATCGTCTCGGCGATGGTGGTAGATGCCCAGGGGCGGGTCTGGAGTGGTGGGGACACTAGTCGGGTATATAGATGGGAGGGCCAAACGCCGCAAGTGATTGAGGTGGCCGAAGAGGTTCACTCCGGAGAAATCTCGGGGCTATGCGAAGATGGGCAAGGGCGTATATGGGTCGGCACGTTCCGGGGCTGTTTTGGCTGGATAGCGGAAAATCGCTTCACCCCCTTCGACGAGTGGATAATCGACGAGTGCCGTGCCTTATTGCAAGACCAAAACGGAGTATTCTGGGTTGGTTTCTATGGAAGAGTACCGGCACTCTACTGTTACGAGGATGGTCAGTTCCACCCAGCGGATATGGCCGAAGCGGAGTCCATCGCCTATGTCAACGTCTTGTGGGAGCACCAAAACATCCTGTGGGTGGGTACGGCCAAGGGGCTGTTCGCCCTTGATCTCTCATCGCGGAAGGTGCGCCACTTTACCGCTGAACAGTTTGGGCTGTCGGCCAATGGCATCTTGGCGCTGACTGCTGATCCGGAGGGCCATATCTGGATGGGTACCAGCGGCGGCGGCGTCCTCCGCTACGACGGTCAGACCTTTCAAAGCATCCGCTTAGGGCCATCTGCCCTCGAAAACATGGTCGAAGCGGTCCTGTGCGACCGTCGCGGTCGGCTGTGGTTTGGCACGCGGGCGGGATTGGTCGCCTACCAGCCAGGACACACGCCGCCGCGCTTGGTCATCCGCGAGGTGATGGCCGGCACGCTCTTAGCTGCACCCGAAGCCGTATCCTGCCCCGAGAGCACTCCTGAGATCCGCATCCATTTCCAAGGCATCAGCTTCCGCACTGGCACGGGTCAGATGCGCTACAGCTACCGCTTGTTAGGCCACAGTCCGATGGAACAGTGGAGTGCGTTTGCGGCCGCCAATGCAGTCGCATATAGCTCCCTGCCGGTGGGAGATTACCGCTTTGAGGTGCGGACGATGGACCGCGATGGCTTGATGTCCGAGGTCGCCAGCGTGGAGATTCGAGTTCTCCCCGACGCCAAAACCGAACGCATTCACGCTCTTGAAAGCGTCCTGCGAGCTACTGACCATGTCGTGCATAGCCAGAGCTGGGCCATGCGCCAAGTGATGGAACAGACCGTGCGCGTCGCCGATACGGCGATGACCGTGCTAGTGCTGGGTGAGACTGGTACCGGCAAAGGCTTACTCGCGCAGACCATCCACGAGACAAGTACCCGCCGCAAGCGGCCTTTCATCCAAGTCAATTGCGGGGCGCTACCCGCCGGATTGGTCGAAAGCGAACTGTTCGGCCATGAGAAAGGGGCCTTCACTGGGGCGGCTAGCCGTCAGCTCGGCCGTTTTGAATTGGCTGATGGGGGTACCCTCTTTTTGGACGAAATCGGCGATTTGCCATTGGAGTCTCAGCGGGTGCTGCTGCACATCTTAGAGGAGAGTGCCCTGACCCGCGTCGGCGGCGAGCAGCCTGTGAGCGTGGACGTGCGGGTCATTGCGGCGACCAACCGCGATCTGCGGCAGGCGATCCAAGAGGGCGCGTTCCGCGAAGACCTGTTCTACCGCCTGAGCGTCTTCACCTTAGAGCTTCCGCCGCTGCGGCAGCGGCAGGAGGATATACCGGCTTTAGCGGCGCATTTTACCGAGCGGTATGCCCAGCACTTGCGGCGTCCGGTGCCGACGATAGACGAGGGGGTGGTTACACACTTACAGGCGTATGCTTGGCCGGGGAATGTGCGCGAGTTGGAGCACCTGATCAATAGGGCGGTTTTGCTGTGCGAGGATGGGGTGATTCGAGTTGGCGATTTGCTGTTGCCGTCGGGTGGTCGGAGGGCTGGCGATGCGGTCCCTCCAGCGCCAGCGGCTGGCGAGGGCTTGGACGAAAAGCAGCAGCTTGTGGAGGCGCTACAAGCGACCAACTGGATGATCTATGGCGAGCGGGGTGCGGCGCGCTTGTTGGGCATGAATCCAGAGAAGCTGCGTTACCGCATGCGGAAATACGGGTTGCGCCGACCGAAGACGTCGTAGGCAGCCAACACGAAAAGTCGTGCATTTTCCACGGAAAATCGTGTAAAGTCTTGTATCGAGGGCTGAGGCCGCACTTCGTAAAAAGACTCGTTTCATATTTCAAGTATTATATTTTTCAATCCTTTAGGGTATTCCTAAAGGATTTTTTATCGGTGCTTGAGTTTTTGGCACGAAATGTGCATATCATAGCTATAGAATAGATCTCTTATGCAAGGAGCCACGTTATGAACTATCGATCCTCACTGCTCGTCTGCTTGGCAACGCTGGGGCTGGCCGTCGCTGGCTGGGGACAAGCCGACGGTAAAATAGCATTTCTCTCCAGACACGAGGGGAATTCTGACGTGTGGATTATGAATGCGGATGGGAGCGTCCCCGTCAACTTAACCCCAGGCCGACATATTTCGTGCGTTAGCCTGGCTTGGTCTCCAGATGGCACGAAGATCGCCTATCTCGCCTTTGACGATTTTTTCGAGTCCGATGGTGTCCTCTGGGTCGATTATTCCCAAGGTGCCATCTGGGTGATGGGCGCCGATGGCGGCAATCCGCAACAAGTGGGATATCTAGCAGCGCCCAGACATCCGAGACCTCCTGAGGATCTCTTTTGGGCTGAAGACGGGAGTCGCATTTACCTCTATAGGAGGGGGTCCCCCAATGAACTGTTCGTTGTGTCGCTGGACGGCAGTGGCTCCTCACCCGTGGATTGGAAGGAGGGGGCTGGGATAGCCCGCCGTTTCCGCGATAATCGTTCTCCAGACGGAACCAAACAAGCAGAAGTCGTGTTGCAGGACGACGAGGGCAATGCCTACCTACGCCTAGTTAGCTACGCTTCCAGTGAGGGGCCTAAACAGATAGAAGATTTCTCGGAGATTCTCCTTCCCGATCTACCCTATCAACAAGCTGAACTTGAACCCGGCTGGGAGAGAGTGGTTCTCGCCCCCACTTGGTCGCCTGACAGCATGAGAATCGCCTTCTCTGCTGCTAGCGAGCAAGGGGACGATGAGATTTGGGTTGTTGATATAGACGGGAGCAACTTGGTCAATTTGACCAACGGTTTGGGCGGAGATTATCCCGCTTGGCAACCAGTTTCCCCTTCGGCTACTGCGACGAGCGTCGAAGTCCAGTCGTGGGGACGGATCAAATCGCTGCATTCAGTACCATAGTCCCATGACATATATCTAACCTTCTTATTCAATCCATCCATCTGCAAGGAGCTACGTTATGACCTATCGATCCCTACTGATCGTCTGTTTGGCAACGCTGGGGCTAGCCGTCGCTGGCTGGGGGCAAGCCGATGGTAAAATCGCGTTTCTCTCCCACCGCGAGGGGTACAATGACGTGTGGATTATGAATGCGGATGGGAGCAACCCCTTGAATCTAACCCAAGGACAGTATTGCGCTAGTCCGATTTGGTCTCCAGATGGCACGAAGATCGCCTATCTCGACGTTGGTGCCGATTATTCCGGTAGGGACATCTGGGTGATGGACGCCGACGGCGGCAATCGAAGGCAACTAACAGACCATATTAAAAAAATAGGTCCTAATAGCGCAGATGACCTGTTTTGGTCTGAAGACGGTCAAAGCATTTACTACTTTGTGTGGGATCGCTCTGAGCTGTTCGCCGTGGCACCGGACGGCAGCGGATCTTCACTTGTGGAATGGAGAGGTGTGGAATGGAGGGAGGCGGCTTTGATAATCCGCCGCTTCTGGGACCATCGCTATCTTTCTCCAGACGAAACCAAACGGGCACACGTCGGCGTTCTACATGGTGACGAAGATGGCCAAGCTGATGACGAAGAGAGCCGAGATATCTTCATTATGATCAGTGAAGAATTCCCTGTGATAGGTGGAGACAGGGTCACGGCCATTCTCCTGTCCGGCCAACCCGTAGATATCTTTTTTCGGGATGTCGGCGATTCTTGGGCCTCTGCTGGTTTTCCTCTTACTTGGGCACCCAACAGCATGAGGGTAGCCTTCACTTCATACACCATTTTCAACAGTTCTGGCACTTCTCTCTCCTTTTACCCAGACACTGGGGAGATTTGGGCTGTGGATATAGACGGGAGCAACTTAGTCAATCTGACCAATGGTTTGGGCGGAGATTATCCCGTTTGGCAACCTGTCGTCCCTGCTGCTACTGCTACGAGCGTCGAGGCCCAGTCGTGGGGACGGATCAAAGCGCTGCTTTCGACAGATACTCGTTAATTGCCCTTCGTGCGTAGAGGTGGCGTGCCCGCCACCTCTACGCGCCTTTCTGTTCCAACCCCGCCTTATCTTTCACAAGCGCAAAATCCAAAAGCAATCGCTACCTGAGTCGCTCAACACGGAAAGTCGTGGAAAGCCCACGGAAAATCGTGTGCGGTCCACGGAAAGTCGTGTAAAATTTTGTGTTGACGGCTGAGGCTGCGCATCATCGAAAGACTCATCTCATATTTTAAGTATTCTATTTTTCAATCCTTTAGGTCGATCCTAAAGGATTTTTTGTTCAAGACATGGTACATGGCACGGAATGTGCATATGTCTCCTCAGCCGCGTACCGTATGGTCACTCCTCAAATCCCAACAGAAGAGGAAATCTGATGAACGTATATTCCGCCGCCCTAATGGCCCTGAGCCTTTGTCTAACCGAAGCAAGTGCGCAAAGCCAGCCCCGCGCCGCAATCGTCACCGGCGAGGTCCACAACGCTCCGTCGCGGGAAATCGAGTTCCTCCACGAACCGCTACTTGCTCCCGGGCCGTCCCAACACTACATCGCCTTGGACGAGCAAAACCGCTTTGCCCTTCTCTTGAACGTTCCCAAGGGAATTTTGGTCACCGGGCATTACAAAGATGAACACCGCATCCCCTTCTTTGTCGAACCCGGCGATAGTCTGCACGCGGTCGTAACCTTCGCCGAGGTGACGGAGGCCGACTCTGCGGCGGCGGAACCCGACAGTTTGCAGAGTGCCGCCGATAAGGCCCCTCCCTCCTACTTCCTGACTTTCAATGGTCGGGGAGCGGAGAACAATCGCTTTTTAGCGGAGTTCTGGCCTCAGCATCTTTCCTTCGAACCAGATTATGCGCTGGAGCCCGAGGCGTTTGCCCACCAAGCCGAACAGCGGCGACAGGATGAATTTGCCTTACTAGCTGGGGGGCGCGAGCAATACGCGCTTTCTCAGGGTTTCATCGACTGTATGACGGCCTTTATCAACTACAAGTGGGCCAATCAGATGATTTTCTATACGCGGTTTTCGTCTATAAACGGCGTTTTGGGGCGCATATTAAGCTTCAAGTCCTTGGACCGAAGAGCGGTTCCCCCGGACTACTACGACTTCCTACAAGAAATCCCTTTGGTAGATGAAGAGGCTATCGGCGTGCAGGAGTATCGCAGGTTTGTAGAGAATGCGCTAGACCTAGATGTGAAGTCGTATAGGCCAACTATACTTTCCGATAAGTACAAGCTGTCGGGGTTGGGTCTGTCGCCCGCCGTCCTCGCCCAACTCGACTCCATGTACGAAGCGAACAGGGTCCCCAGACTATCGGAGATGATCGATCTGGCGGGGTTGGGACTGGCGGAGGGATCCCAATCCCAACTCGACTCCATGTACCAAATATTCCAGAACCAATTCGATGGTGGGATGAGGCCCTCCGAAAAGGCTGCTTGGTTGGGACTAGAGTTATCGCCAGCCGAGCAATCCCAACTCGACGCTTACGAGGGGCATCGCGTAGCCTACAATATGGAAGATACTGATACTACGATGATCGATACGACGGGTGGGAGCTTGACCTTCCATATGCCAGTGGAAAAAATCAACGAGTGGTATGAATACCTACACGATCGCCCGCTATCGGCAAAGGTTGACATGTCGAGTTTGGAGCTGTTGCCGGCTGTTCAAGCTCAACTCGACTCCACGTACCAGAATCGGTTCCAAAATCGTCAACTGTTCAAGCCATCCCAAAGGGTTGACTTAGCGGCTTTGGGTCTATCGCCAGCGGTCCAATCCCAACTCGACTCCATCCTTGCCGGACGGAGTTTTTCTCCCTTCCTAGGGGCTGTAGAGCGATACGACCTAGCCAAGCAAAAACTAGAAGGGCGAGTACTCTACTGGTTTCTGGCCGGAGAATTGAAGAATGGAATTAAGCATGGCTTTGAAGCCTATGTGGATACCCGCTGGCAATCCTTTGCAGAGAGGAATCCCTTCCCCGAATACACCGAGGCTCTCAAAGCGGAACAGAGCAAACTTTTGACGCTGCAACCCGGGCAACCCGCGCCCGATTTCACCCTCCATGACCCCGACGGCCAACCCGTATCGCTGAGCCAGTTCAAGGGCAAGGTGGTCTTGATGGATTTTTGGGCGAGTTGGTGCGGACCGTGTATTGGCGATTTGGGAGACCTCCGCAAGATCAAAGACCAAGTGGCTGCTCAGCCGGTCGTCTTCCTCAACGTCTCGTTGGACTCGAATGAAGGGGCTTGGAAGCAGGCCATTGCCAAACACCAGATTCAAGGCGTCCACGTGCGCTCGGACGGCCAAGTAACGCAAGCCTATAATGTGAGTGCTATCCCTCGGTATTATCTGGTGGATCCCCAAGGGCTGATTGTGGAGGATCATTTGCGGGTATTTGACGTTGATGAGGTTGTGGTAAAAATCGAGGAAAACCTGTGAGGAAGCCGTCCTGCGGATTTCGGTATGGAGGTGATGGCATGTTGAAGCTGGCCGTTGTTGTATGCGTAGTGCTATGGAGTGGATCCGCCACGGCGATCATTTGGGAGTTCGACGATGGGACGACGCAAGGATGGGTCGCGAAAGAAACTCTTACATGGGGTGGACCGCGTGAATTTAACCAGTTTCCGGGGGTAGTCGAAGACGGCGTGTGGAAGATTGACGTCCCGCCCTCTGTCATCGAGGATCGGTCTAGGCCAAGTGTCGAATTGATTTCTCCCACCATAGGGCACGATTCGAGTTTGTTCGACCAGATCTGGGTCCGATTCCGCACCGTACATCACAGCCCTACGGTCGGTTCCTTTTCGCTCACCTGGACCAATGAGCACAACCTTATGTATCCGGTTTGGGGCCAAGATGATCCGCCCGAAAGGCTATTTAGGCTTTCAGGACAAACAGACTTCGTTTACACCACCGAGTGGCAGGAAGTAGAGTTTTCCTTCGTCGGAGAGGACGAGGTCGCGTGGGAAGGGCTATTAAGGGATATTCGGCTAAATTTTGTCCTAGACCGGAACGAGGACGACGTGGTTGGTGAGATTGAGATTGACTGGATTGAGTTGAGCGGCTTTGAAGAATCCCTACAGGGTAAACTCCCTCCGCCGCACGTAGAGTACTTCCGCTTTGATGGCCCCGGACTTTTTGCCCCACCGGTTTTCTATTCGATTGCGCCGGGTATAGGGAGAGCGGCAGCTTATGGAGAGAGGGCTGGCATCTTGACGGACTTGGATGGCGATGGCGATGCAGATCTTTTCGCCTCTTGGGATAGTAGTGAGAGGCCTATTACAGAGGAAGACGGCTGGACCATAGCCCTCAACGACGGCGATGGCACCTTTGCGACAGTACGCACAGAGGAAGTCGGCTATGGGGCGATAGAAGTGCTTGCCGGCGATCTGACCGGCGATGGCAAAGACGAAATAGTGGTTTCTCGACTCACCGAGGTGCCGAAACTCGCGACCGAGGTTTGGTCTATTGGGCCGGATCTCCAACTGGAAATGCTCACCGAGATAGATGATCGTTGGTTGAGGGATGTGGCGGATTGGGATGGCGATGGCGATGGCGAGTTGTTTGTAGGGCACACTACGTTGGAAGGCAGCACGTTAGATGTCTGGGATGTAGAGAACGGGATGTGGACCTCTTCCGAGGTGGCTGCCGCTGAAAACCATGCGGCCGCTCAGATCGGCGACTTTACGGGTGATGGAATGCTGGAGGTGCTGTGGCTACCGATTGCCGGGCGAGTGAACACGCGGATCGTGGGGGCCCTGCGCGACGAGCTTCAGAGAGGTGAGATATTTGAATTCGATGCGGGGAAGGAGGCATTAGGAGTGGACGATTTTGATGATGATGGGCAAGTAGATATGCTGACGTCGCTCACCCGCGTCCGATACGAAGGTCTCAAGGGCTTGGTCGTACAGCGAGGGGGAGCCGGGGGCGTAGTAGAAGAGGAGGTACTGTACGACGAGCGGCTGTTTCTGCGCTCGTCGGTGATGGTGCGCGACTTGGACGCCGACGGGGTCGAGGATTGGGTGTTTGTCGGTGGGGACCGCGCATCGGGCCTTGGGGTATTTGTCGAATGGGGCGGTGGCGTGAATCCAACCCGAGCAGTGGAAAGGCATCGCCTGCAGGGGCATGGGGTAGAAGTGCTTTCTGGAGATGTCGATAGCGACGGCGATCTCGACTTGGTCGTGTTAGATCCGCTGTTGGGTGGGGTGCATGTGCTCAAAAGTTCGCTGGGCGAGCAGATGACTGCGGTGATGACGCCGACGATAGCTCGACCAGCACAGTATCGGCTCGGCGACAGCTATCCCAATCCGTTCAATCCGGCTGTAGTGATCCCCCTTGATTTGGCGACGGACGCGGCGCAGGTGTCGTTGACCGTGTACGATGTGTTGGGACGGCGGGTGCGGCAGTTGTGGCAGGGGCCGCTTGGAGCGGGTGTGCATCGTTTTACTTGGGATGGCCACGACGAGGTGGGCAAGGGGGTAGCCGCCGGGGTGTATATCTATAAAGTCGAGGTGGACGGACAGATAGAAGCCAAGAAGACGACCAAACTCCCATGAGGGAGGAGGTCTTTCACAGACCATTGGAAAGGAAAAGACCAATGAATCTATACCTTCGCATCCTCGTCGCCCTGCTCAGTACCGCGAGTATAGGGCTAGCCCAAGCACCACATGCCGCAATCGTCACCGGCGAAGTCCACAACCCTCCGTCGCGGGATATCGCGTTCCACCACGAACCGCTACTCGCTCCCGGACCGTCCGAACACCCCATCGTCTTGGACGAGCAAAACAGCTTTGCCCTGCTCTTGAACGTTTCCAAAGGAACTTTCGTCACCGGGTATTACAGAGGTGAGCGATACTTCCGCATCCCCTTCTTTGTCGAACCCGGCGATAGCCTACATGCGGTCGTCACCTTTGCCGAGGTGACGGAGGCCGACTCTGCGGCGGCAGTGGAATCTGACAGTTTGGACAGTACCGAAGATGAGGCCCCGCCCGCCTATTCCCTGATTTTTAGCGGCCGGGGCGCGGACAACAATCGCTTTTTAGCCGAGTTCTGGCCTCAACATAATGCCTTCGACCCAGACAATGGGCTGGAGCCCGAGGAGTTTACGCGCCGAATAGAACAGCGGCGGCGGGATGAATTTGCCCTACTAGCCGAAGGACGCGAAAAACACGCGCTTTCTGCGGGATTCATCGACTATATGACGGCCTTTTTCAACTACAAGTGGGCCGATCAGATGATTTCCTATCCGATGTTTGCGTTTAGAGACGGCCATTGGATGCGCCGATTTAACGTCAAACCCTCCGACAGGCGAGCGGTTCCCCCGGACTACTACGATTTCCTACAAGAAATCCCCTTGATGGATGAAAAGGCGATTGGCGTGCAGGAGTACCGCTGGTTTGTGGTGAACGCGCTAGACTTGGAGGTGGATAACGCGCTAGCGGAGGAGGAGCGCAGGCCATCTAGACTTGCCGATAGGTACAAGCTGTCGGGGTTGGGGCTGTCGCCGGCCGTCCACGCCCGCCTCGACTCCATGTACAACGCGAACATCCGCCTCCGCCCCAAACTATCGGAGAGGATCGATCTGTCGGGGTTGGGATTAGCGGAGAGTGCCCAGGCTCGACTCGACTCCATGTACGAAAACCGCAAAAAGATCAGTGCGTCCAAAAAGGCCGCTTGGTTGGGGTTGGAGTTATCGCCGGCCGCCCAAGCCGAACTCGACTCTTATGAGGACCATCACATGACCTTCGGCATGGAAGATACCACGAGGATCGATACGACGGACGGGAAGTTGACCTTCCATTTGCCGCTGGCAAAAAATAGAGAGTGGTACGAATACGTAAACAATCGCCCGCTGTCGGCATGGATTGACTTATCGAGTTTGGAGTTATCGCCGGCCGCCCAAGCCGAACTCGACTCCATGTACTCCATGTACCAAGATAGTCCACCGCCCAAGCTGTCCGAGAGGATTGACTTAGCGGCCTTGGGTCTGTCGGAGGAGACCCAAGCCCAACTCGACTCTATCTTTGCCGGACCGAGTTTTCCAATTTTTCGAGGAATTCCAGAACGATACGACCTCGCCCAACAGAAACTGCAAGGGCGAGTACTCTATTGGTCTCTGGCTAGGGAGTTGATGCTTGGAATTAGCTTCGACTGCGAAGCCTTTGTGGATGCCCGCTGGCAATCCTTTGCAGAGAGCAATCCCTTCCCCGAATACACCGAGGCTATCCAAGCGGAACTGAACAAGCTCTTGACGCTGCAACCGGGGCAACCCGCTCCCGATTTCACTCTCAATGACCTCGATGGCCAACCTGTATCGCTGAGCCAGTTCAAAGGCAAAGTGGTCTTGCTGGATTTCTGGGCGAGTTGGTGCGGACCGTGCATAGCCGATTTGGGGACTCTCCGCAAGATCAAAGAACAAGTAGCCGCTCAGCCGGTCGTTTTCCTCAACGTCTCGTTAGATGCGAATGAAGGAGCTTGGAAACAGGCCATTGCCAAACACGAGATCAAAGGCGTCCACGTGCGCTCGGAGCAAGTGGCGCAAGCCTATAACGTAAGCGGCATCCCTCGGTATTATCTGGTCGATCCACAAGGGCTAATTGTGGAGGATCGTTTGCGGTTATTTGACGTTGAGGAAGTTGTGGCAAAAATCAAGAAACATCTGTGAGGGAGGCGCTTGGCCCTCTAAGAGTGGTCTATAATCAGATGGTGCGTATTAACACATTGAATCGCTGTGGTCGGACCTTAACCATCGAACTCATGGGGTATATCAACAAGACGGAGTTCGATATCCTGCATGACTGCATGGAATCGTATGTCGAGGAGGGGGTAAGGGAGGTCTGTATAGTGGCTAACGAAGTGCGGAGCATCAGTCCATTGCTCGAACGAGACGTAATCGGTTTGGGGCAACTGGGCCTGACTTTGCGCTTTCAGCAACTTGCTCCTTCTATCCAGAGATCGTTGGAAAGTTGGGGCTTGCAGGCGTGGATAGATGATGCGTAGTCAGCGGACTTTGCCGCGACCGGCGATTTCCCAAATCGCCTCCAGCCGATTGGCGCGCAGCGCGTAGAGGTGGTCGTGGAGGTTGACGGTGGTGCAGCCGTGGCCGGGGATAAATTCGAGTAGATCGCCGGGGTGGAGATCGGTGCAGGGGCCGGCTACGGTCTTGAGGCGGCCGTGTTCTTCGGACAGGGCGTGACACTCTAGGTCGGGGCGGTCCTTGACGAGGGGGAAGCCGTGCTCGGGCGTCAAGCTCTTTAGGCCGGCGTCGGTGATGACCTGCTCGGGCGCAGGGCGGCTGGTAACGGTGGTCAGCACGCTGAGGGCGTTTTTGAAGCCTAAGTTTAGCTTGGCGTACGCCGCGTCCATTAGCGCGTACGAGCCAGCTTGGACCTCTGTGATGCCGTCGAAGGAAGTGCTTACATAGTAATCGCCTGTGCCCGAGGCGCTGCAAATTGGGCAGTCGAGGCCGTTGCGTTCCACGTCGTCGCGGGCATCGACGAGGCGCTGGAGGCAGGTGCGGGCACCATCGTCGCGGGCGTCTTTGTCTTCGAGGTCGATGATGTGGCCTTCGTAGCCCATCAGGCCGCAGAAGCGCAGGTGTGGTGCTTGGGCGGCTGCGCGGGCGAGGTCGACGACGGTGGTGGGTGCGACGCCGCAGCGGTTGTGGCCGATGTTGACCTCCACGAGTACGCGGGGGCTGACCTTGTAGGCTTGGGCGGCCTCGTTGAGGTCGGCGAGATTTTGTGGGGCATCGGCCGCGACCATGATGTTGCAACGGGCGGCCAGTGCCATGAGGCGCTCGATCTTGCGGCGACCGACGACTTCGTTGGCAATGAGTATGTCCTGGATGCCGGCGTCGGCCATGACCTCGGCCTCTCCGACCTTGGCGCAGGTGATCCCCTGCGCGCCGGCTGTGAGCTGGAGGTGGGCGATGGCCGGGGTTTTGTGCGACTTGGTGTGCGGCCGGAGATTTTTGCCCACTGTGCGAAAGTGCTCGGCGAGTAGGGCAATGTTGTATTCGAGTGCGTCGAGATCGACCAAGAGGACGGGGGTGTCAATGGCGTCGCGGGTCATGCCGATGTGTTCGGTAGTCATGATCAGGTCTTTGTGGATTGGGTGGATATTGTTTGCGAACAAAGAAACCGGGCTGTCCGCTTCTTGTCCAGTGCTTCGCCGCATGGGCCACAAGAGTGGAGTAGACATTTTTGACAGTCGCATCGGCTTTTAGAAGCCGTCTGAAAACTCTAATTTTCATTTGATTCGTTTAAGTAGCAAGTGGATCATGGCAATCTGGATCAAGGCCTCGCTATGGCGGGTCAACACCTCATAATCTCTCGCATGTCGGCGAAAATTCATCAACCACGCCAAGGTGCGCTCGACGACCCACCGGCGTTTAACTACGGTAAATCCACCGCTTGGCTTGGCGACGACTTCCAAGTCTATTTTGTGCGTCTTTTTTTGGTTGGCCACCCACGTTCGGATCGCCTCGCCTTGGTAGCCGCCATCAACCCATAGCTTACGTAACCGAGCCACGCCGGCGGCCTTCAAGCGGGTCAACACCTGCTTGAGACCCGCTCGATCATCGACATCGGCGGCGGTGACCACCACCTGGCGAAGCAAGCCCGACGTATCCACCAACAGATGCCGTTTGCGGCCTTTGATCTTTTTACCGGCGTCATAACCGGTTGTTGTACCTTGGGTTGCGGTCTTGATCGTCTGACTATCGACTAAGCCAGCCGACGGCATCGCAGCCCGTCCGTTTAGGCGGCGCTCCCGCTGGGTCAGCTGATCCAACACCGGCGACCAGACCCCTTGCCGACTCCAGCGACGAAAGTAATCATACCCCGTTTTCCACGGCCCAAAACAACCCGGCAACAAAGCCCAAGGACCCCCCGTCTTATTCAAATACAAAAGGCCGTTGACGATTGGACGGCGATCTCGCGGTGGCCGACCCGGACCGCCTGGCCGCCTGCGCGGCACCGGCAGCAACGGTTCGATCCGCTGCCATTGTCCATCGGTTAGATCGGTCGCATATTGCATACCAGGCGTACTCATCATACAAGCCTTTCTGTTCAGATTTTGTCGCGAAACCTGAATATGGCTCGATGAGTACGCCGTTTCAAATTCGACCTACATCATGGGTTTTCAGACAGCCTCTTAGTACTCTAGACCGCCATGATTAGCATTGCATTCAAATGCAGAATTGTAAGTGCGTCCCTATCTCAAGGAGGCTTCCATGTTGCGTTTTCTCCTATCCATCGCGGTACTCGGTATTCTGTCCTGCTCCAAAGATGCGCCTGTTTCGCCTCCTCAAGCTGGTAAGGCCATAGCCGACGATGTCGCGTCAGATCGGGCGGTGCTAGAGGCGTTTTACAAAGCAACGGATGGTGATAATTGGAAAGATAACACCAATTGGTTGAGCGAGAAGCCGCTAGCCTCTTGGTATGGAATTAATACTACTGCGGAACGCGTCAGTTCCATATCGTTAAGAGATAATAATTTGGCTGGCTATATACCGTCTGAACTAGGCCAGTTAACAAAACTGGAAAGACTATATCTGAATAACAATAATTTGACGGGTCCGATTCCTCCTGAGTTAGGCCAACTGACAAACCTAGAATACCTGTTGTTGAATAGCAATGATTTGACAGGTCCGATTCCTCCTGAGTTAGGTCAACTGACAAATCTGTACGAACTACAGTTGCTCCTCAATAATTTGACGGGTCCGATCCCGCCTGCATTAGGCCAACTAACAAATCTGGAAAGACTTAGTCTTGGGCATAATCAGTTGACGGGTCCAATCCCGTCTGAACTAGTCCAACTGACAAAACTGGTAAGACTATGGTTGAACTCCAATCGGTTGACGGGTCCAATCCCGTCTGAACTAGTCCAACTGACAAAACTGGAAGTTCTTAGTCTTGGGGATAATCAGTTGACGGGTCCGATCCCGTCTGAACTAGTCCAACTGACAAAACTGGAAGTTCTTAGTCTTAGGGATAATCAGTTGACGGGTTCGATCCCGGCTGAATTAGGCCAATTGACGAACCTGAGACAGGTTAATCTTGCACACAATCAGTTGACGGGTTCGATCCCGGCTGAATTAGGCCAATTGACGAACCTGAAACGACTACAATTAATGGGAAATCAGTGGACAGGGTGTATTCCTAATACCTTACGAAATCTTACCCTATCCGATCATTTTCAATATGCGGATTTTGACCTATTAGAGATTCTTTTTTGCGGCGAGGATGATCAATTAGGTCGAGATGCCTTGATTGCGTTATATAATGCAACAGGCGGCGAGAATTGGAAGAATAAGACCAATTGGTTAACAGATGCTCCCTTAGACAAATGGCATGGCGTTGATGTAGATGCATTTGGGCGAGTCATAGCGATAGATCTAATTGGCAATGGGTTACAGGGCGCAATCCCACCAGAAATAAAAGAGTTGACGGCCCTTAAAGAACTTCGGCTTGGAAACAATCAGCTAACGGACGTGACGGAGATCGGCAACCTAACAAGTCTAACTTTGTTGATGCTCCATGATAACCGATTGGGAGGTGAGCAACTTCTAGGAGATGATCAGACTTCCTTTGATAGCTTTTTCGATGTGTTCCAAGGCAATAATGAAGAGCCAAGCCCAAGCGGGAATGGGAGTATTCCCTCAACGTTTGCTCAGTTGACCAACCTGCAACTGCTCTGGCTTCAAGGTAATCAGATTACGGATATATCGTCGTTGGGAAGCCTGACGACGTCATCCGAGATATCGCTTACGCTTACCAATAACCAGATAGTGGATATATCGCCGTTGGGAAATCTAACCAATCTGGTGGGCCTCTGGCTTAAAGACAACCAGATTACGGATATATCGCCGTTGGAAAATCTGACTAATCTAGAGTCTGTAACGCTTACCAATAACCAGATAGTGGATATATCGCCGTTGGGAAACCTGGATAGTCTAAGGAGCATCGGCCTTAGCTACAATCAGATTACGGATATATCGCCGTTGGAAAATCTGGCTGGTCTACGGGGTATCGGCCTTAGTAAAAACCGGATAGTGGATATATCGCCGTTGGAAAATCTAACTAACCTGCAAAGGCTCAATCTTAGCGACAATCGGATTACGGATATATCGCCACTTTTGAATTTGATGGCCCTAGAGGAGGTGGATCTTTGGGGAAATCCTCTTAACTCGGAATTACAAACAATCCATACCCTTGAAGAAAGGGGAGTGCTTGTATTTTTCCATAGTATAGTTGAGAGCATTTTTAATATCGAGTTAGTGTACCTTGAAGATTTCAGCGATTCTCAAAAGCGAAAAATCGACTTCGCAGCGCAGCGCTGGGCGTCTATTTTTACGGCTGATTTACCCGACCACGAATTTATCTCTGATTGGCAGGGCAGTTGCGGCGACCAGTCTTTTGAAATACGCAAAGGAGAGCGCATAGACGATTTGCGTATCTATGTCGGCTTTATCGAGCCTGGATATGATGGGGGCCTTTCCATTATTGGAAAGGGATGGCCTTCGCTATTACGCGACAATCATCTGCCCGTTGTTGGCTGTATGCAATTTGAGCCTTTTGATATCTTCTACAATATACATTTTACTGCTCTTCATGAGGTCGGGCACGTTTTGGGGTTTGGCGCAACGTGGACAAACAACGGCTTGCTGCAGGAACCATCTTGGGATTTTCCAGACGGTGATCCGCATTTTAACGGACCGTTGACAGTCGCTGCGTTTGATGAGGCAGGTGGAGACGTTTATACAGGGGCAAAAGTACCCGTGGTGGGGTTTCTTCCTAACGGGTGGCACGATAACAGTCATTGGCGAGATTCTGTATTTGGCAACGAATTAATGACGCAAGAAGGAAGAGGCAAACAGGCGCTATCGGCGATTACACTTCAATCACTGGCGGATTTGGGCTACTCGGTCGATCTGTCCCAAGCGGATGACTATACACTCTCAGCGCCGCGAGCTGCCAAGCCCGTAGCGGATCGAGATCGGCAACCCTTCTGCGATGTATCGGGATTGCCGGAGCCGGCCTATGTTTCGGAGATAGAATAACGAACTATTCAAAAATCGTACTGACCGCTTTTTCTGTGCTTGCCCAATAAGGCGCTTGTGCTAGACGATCAATATAGCGGCACTAATTTCGTAGCTCACTAATTTCGCCTCATGCGGATGGCGGTCGCCGCGGCGCATTGGGTTCAATAATGGCCCGTCTTTCTGGAGTCAAGCGCTGTAACAGGTCTTCTGAAATTTGATAGTTTAATCGCTCGCGCACGTATTTCGGGGAATAGCGATAGACAATCGTTCGCCGATAACCGGGATTGGTGCGTTCTGCCGCGCCGTGTGTTATCGCATCTGTGAATAACAAAACGTCTCCCGCTTTCAAATACATTTCTTGCATGGCGGTAGCGGTCCCAGCGGGTTTGCCGCTCACATCGTCGTAAATCAAGCCTCGGCCATCTACCTCTAGCCGAGGGTGGATTTCCGTACACTTGTGGCTGCCCGGAATTAGGACCGGTGGGCCATCGCCATCGCCGATGTCGTTGAGGGCCATCAATACGTTAATCTGCCCGACCATCCATTCTCCCGTGTTGTTCTGGCGAAACGTCAAATAGCTGAGCGGAACATGGCCGCCGCAGTGAATGTGGAGGTAACCACCTGGACCGCGGACGTTGAGAAAATTCTCGTGAATGGAAAGGCCATTTACTGAGGAGTGAATGTACTTTTTGACCAAGTCGATCCAGGCGGGGTGATCTATTAGTTTCTCGAAAACGGAGCCACCCTCGATGATACTTTGGAAGTTGACGCCATTTTCTTCATTGTAGGTGTGCGTTTCTATGTGACCTATCCAGCGGCCTTTTTTCTTTGGATCACCATCGGTTGACCACGGTTCTTTTACATACGATTCGTGGTCGTTGATCCACTGGTTCATCTCGCGCAAATCCGCTGCCGAGATTGCATTTTTTAAGACTAAATAACCTTGGAGGTCGAATAGGTAGTCTTGTGAGTTGTTGTCCATTTTTTAATCCTGACTTGCGTCCGCAGCACTTTGTTAGGCTATGAATTTACGCGTACAAATAGCACTCTTCTCCATGTACCCATCCGAGGTACAAAGGCAATTCGTTTCGGGCTCGTGTCGTTCCAAGGACACCAATCTCGGCTTCGATCCCAAAAAGTCGACTGAACTCACAGTATTCCGTAAACCATTTATCTTCTGGACTGAATGTATGAACTAACATGACCGCGGCCTTGGTGCCGAATCGCTCTGCTTCAATGATAGCTGATGCAGTGCGGTGCAATAGCTGGTAATAAATATGGCCGGGTGGCTCGTAGTTGAGGCCAAGGCGCGACACGAGATATTCGAGGCGTTTCTGTTTGCCCGGACTTGCATTAGCCTTCCACTCTTCTAAAGTTCGATCAAAAGGTTCATCCACCTTTCCTTCAACTGCGATTGAAACGAGCCCATCTGGGGTTTTAGCCAGAACCCATACGTCGTTTTGTGAAGCACCCCCTCTGCCGGGAAGCGGGACCTTCCATTCCGGAAATATCAGCAATGGCTCAATTTCACGTAAGACGTCGGATTGACTAAGAATCTTTCTGACTTCCGGGGGGAATCCTTTGCAACCTTCCCAACAATGGGCGAGTGCCCTCGCGGATTTTCCACGCGCCCATTGTTTGTCAGGATCAGCCAAGAAAGCCTTCCAGTCGTTTGGACATGCTGATGGAACAAAAATTTTCGTCAAGGTTCTCTCCTTATCACTTTTGATCTTGCGGAACGTAGTTAGTCCACAGCACTTCGCGCCGGCTGTCCTTGGTGGAATGAATGGTCTTGTCCGGGCCCGCCGTCTTGAACCAGTGATCGGGTGGGAACAGCTCGTCCATTAAGGAGTGATGGTAGCCGGACACGGCCACCTTGCCCTCGCACGCATTGACGACTTCCGCCAACGTGCGGTGCTCAGTTTCGTCCATTTCAAAGCCGTATGCTTTGGCATCGCCACGAGTGGCGTGTAAGTAGGGAGGGTCGCAGTAGAACAAGGTTTTGTGGCTATCGTAGAGTTGAATTATATCGACAGCGGGTCGGTTCTCAATTTGGACTCGGATTAGACGTTGTGCAATCTCGTCGAGCGCATCTACGCCTCCCAACCAGCGGGAGACCACGCCAGACATACCAGCACGGCTCGTATTCTTGCAGTTGGCCCAACGACCGAGGGAGGCCGTTTGCGCTAATCCGGTGCGGGTTTGCCGCGCTCTGATGTAGAAACGTCGGGCGCGTTCTAAGTCACTAATGTCCTCTGTGCTGCCGTAGATGGCGTAGTAGTATTCCTCGCGTGAGAACGGCGTCAGGGCGATAGTGCGGATCAGTGCTTGGTGCTGGTCACGCAGTACTCGAAAGAAGTTCACCACCTCACCGTCGAGATCGTTATAGGTCTCGACAGGAGCCGGTGCCCGATTGATGAGCACGGCCCCGGAACCGGCAAATGGCTCGCAGTAATGATGACACTCCGGCAGCAGAGGTAACAGCCAGTTGAGATGAGAGAACTTCCCACCGTACCAGCCAAACACAATGCGACGACGAGTATAGCCCACGGTCGCTGGATGTTGAGACTGTTCGTCTAAGAAAATAGGGGACACGCCCCGCGATTTTTTGGTCATGGGCTAGAACGCAAGCGGCAAATCGCCGTTTTCGTCAAAGGGCATTTCCTCGGCTTCGGCGATGATTTCCAAGTCCTCGCGCTGTTCGACTTCGGAGCGATAGGCTTCTGAGACGAAGAGTTCGCCTAGCTCCAAGGTGTTGTGGATGCGCAGGACCTTGGCGTTTTTAGGCTCGACTAGACCGACGGTTTCCAAAGCCTTTTCGATGCAGATACGGTCCGTGTCGAAGTAGAGCGGGATGTGTGCGCCCGAGGGGTGGTTGCCGGTCATGCAGTTGATGTAGGTGATCTCGCGGTCCATCTGCTCGATGGCGCGCTTGTGCGCGTATTCGGCCGTGCCGATGCCCGAGGCGTTGCCGTGCGTTTCTTCGGTCAGGCCGCGGACTAGGATGCGGGTGACTTTGGGGTATTCCTTGTCAGCGGCGTGGTTGTCGTGGAATTTGCGGCCGACGACGTTGGTGTCCATGCCAGCGCCGGAGATGTTTTTGCCGATCGCATCGACGATGAGCAGATCGACTTCGTCGAAGGGCAGGCGCGGCATCCATTCCTTGGCGAGGACTAACAATTCCTTTTCGCGCTCCACGAATTCGTCGGCTCCCACGCCCTTGATGAGCGCAGTTTGGTCGTACTGGTTTTCGACTAAGCCCAGCCCCATGAGCACGCCGCATTGGTCGATGACGGTTTGGCCGACCGAGCGGACGATGCGGTCGAAGCTGTAGTGGACAATGGCTTGGTGGTACAGGGCCGCGCCTTTGTGTTTGCCCAAGCCAATGAGCATCATCTTGTGCAGGCCGCTCTCGATTTCGCCGACAAAGTCGGTGTGCGGCTTGACGCGGCCGACGACGGCTACGTGGTCGGCTTCATAGGCGTATTTATCGAAAAAGACGGGGACGCCGTCCTCGGTTGCGCCTACCTGTACCGTTTCCATAGACGACTTAATGGGTGCTCCGGTGTACTCCTTAGTGACGCCGTAGCCTTCGATGATTTCCTGTTGCGCCTCGGCAATGCCGCCACCGTGGCTGCCCATGGCGGGGACGAGGAAGGGCTGGAGTCCAAGGGCCTTAAACTCGGCCACGAGGCTTTTGATCACGAGCGCGATGTTGGCAATGCCCCGGCTGCCAACGGATATGGCGATGGTCTCGCCGGGCTTGATTTTGGGGCCTAAGTCGAGGCGCTGGACTTCGGCGCGCACGGCCGCGGGAATGTCCTCGACGGTAGGCGCGGAGAAATGCTGGCGGACGCGGAGCATGCGGGGTAGGGACATAGTGGACCTCCTAAATGGCTTGTTGGAATAGAACTTCGAGATCGCGCTGGCTGGTCTTGCGCGGGTTGACGGCAATGTTGCCGCTCTGCATGGCGGTTTGTGCCATCGTGCGAATGCGGGCCGTATCGACACCGACATCCCCTAGCTTGGCAGGGATGCCTAAGTCGGCGTTGATATGCCGCACCGAGGCGATAGCGGCTAGCGCGGCTTGGCGTTGGTCTAACCCGGAAGTATGCCCGCCGAGCGCCTCGGCGATGGCGGCAAATTTGCCGGGGCAGGCAAACCAATTGAACTCCATGACGTAGGGCAGCAAGATGGCGTTGAGCAGCCCGTGATGTACGTGGTAGTGAGCGCCGACTGGATGGGACATGGCGTGGACATTGCCGAGGCGCGTTTGCGAAAAGGCGACGCCAGCCAGCATACTGGCGATGAGCATGTTTTCGGTGGCGGCTAGCGCGTGGTCGTTGGCGCAGGCCAGACGCAGGTTGTCGCCGATGAGGCGGATGGCGTGCAGCGCGATGCCTTCGGTGATGGGCGTGGCCGCTAAGTTGATATAGGATTCGAGTGCGTGGGTCAGGGCGTCCATGCCAGTAGCTGCGCCGACAAGGGCGGGCAGGGCGACCGACAGGTCGGGGTCGAGGACGCCAAGTTGGGGCGCGATCTTCCAGCTAATGACGGGGTCTTTGTTGCCGCTGGCGGGATTGTCCAGCACGGCAAAGGGCGTGACTTCACTGGCGGTGCCGTAGGTCGTGGGGACGCAGGCGAGGTAAGGCAGGTCGTTTGCGACTTTGTCGCTGCCTAGATACTGGGTGATGCGTCCGGCGTTGGACGCGAGTACGCCGATCATCTTGGCCACGTCCATAGGCGAGCCGCCGCCGAGGCCGATGATGGCGTTGCAGCGTTCTTGTTGGTACGTCTGGGCACCTTCTTCGACGGATTCTTGGGTCGGCTCACTCGAACCGTCTTTGAGATAGACGGCATGGGGGATATCGCCGAGGGCGGTGGTGACGGCTTCCACTGTGCCGATTTCTCCTAAGACCTGATCGGAGACGATCAGGACCTTGTCGGCCGGCGAGAAGCAATCCGCCAAGCAGGCGATGGACCCGGGGCCGTGGACGATGCGGGTGGGATGGCGGAAGTCGAAGTGGGTTTGGAAGGGCATGGACGATCCTCTGTGTACAGGAGGGAAAGTAGCTAGTGCTCTTCGTTGATGTCAAGGTAACTGGCGGGGCGCTACCTGCATGAAATTAGGATAACCCACCGACCAAACTCTGCACCGATGTTTCAAGTTCATGGGTTATCTGTTCCACCGTATCTCTCTTCTGAGTTCTGTAGGTGTCGTAATATTCCCGGAGATCTTTCGGTTCGCCGACGCGGACGGATGCCACCCGCGGCCCGCGCATTTCTGACCTGCCAAAGACTTCTCTTTCAAGACGGAGAATCACATCGAGAAACCGCTCTGGCGACGGTTCTTCGGCAACATACCCGTCAGAGATTGATATAAAATTGATCAACCGCTCTAGATCGGGATAGAATTGTTGAAATTTCTGGAGCTGCTCTCCATGTATTTTTTGCTCGTACTCCGTCATCTGCTCAATGTCTTTATAGATTTCGGCATCGACTATGTTTTTCAACGCACGTGTCCTTGTGAGTATGTCGGCTTCAGTTTGGATACCCATAATTCCTTCGGCATGGGACAGGATCGCATCTTTCAACCTTTCGATATGTACATCAAGGGACACGGTTTCGTCCATCTCATACTGATATTCCGCTGCGAGTGTCCTGACTATCGCGACACCGATGCGGCGCAACCGATCGTAGCGTTCTACTGGCGTCTGTTCGGCAGGCGGGAGGATATACCGTTCCAACCTCGTGAGAGCAGCGTCAATAGAATCCCACATGTCGCGCGGATAGTGATATTTGATGCCGACGGGCACAGCGTAGAGCGATTTGCCGACTTGCGCTTTTTCCATATCGTCCAACGCCCAGAAGCACATCTGGACGATGCCTCTCTCAAAGCGCATGACGGTATCATTTTGGCGCGAAATTTCCCCTTCGCCAAAGATGACAATCGGCCAGTCGCCCTTAAACAAGAGCGCCCGCGTCGTGCGGAAGGCATCTCTATCTACAGTGCCTCGCACGACCGAGTACACACCGCACCGCTGCATCAGATAGCATCGGATCGCCCCGAATCTACCCCTGTCGAAGGCTTCCCGCGCCGCCATGTAGTAGAACGGTTGCGATAACCGCTTCGACAAGAGGAACATAACCATAGGATCTTCGTGCGCCGGATGGTTAGGGGCTAAGACCGCAGAATGCCCACGTATGGCCTCCAACCGAGCGATGGACTCTGCATCGACATCCAGCGTTAGCCCTTTCAAATACAAGCGATTCACAAGCGGTATCAGAGCTTGTATAGTTTGAATCGTCGTCACGCTCGGTTTAGGTGGTTTGAAAGCTAACATCGCGAGCACTATTCCCGTCTGGCGGCCTCTTCCAGAGCGCGCTGGTCGGCTTGGGTCCACTGATGCCAGCACACTTCGTCGGGCTGCAGGAAACCGCTGTTGGCGCGGCTCTGCAAGTGCTCGTCCCGACCCAACAGGCGCAGGGCCCGGTGGTCCTGTCGGCTCCGGGCCCAATTGATGAGCTGTTGGCAGTTGGGCCCGGTGAACGTATCCGTGTGTTTGAGCCAGGAGATGTTGTAGTACACACTGAAGAAGTAGCGCTTGCGTCCCGAGGTATTAGGCGTCCCCGAGTGCAGCAGGCCATTGTGGGTCAAAACCACGTCGCCGGCTTTCATGTGGATCAATAGCTCGTCTTGGTGCGGCTTGCGGACCTCCTCCTCGGCTAGGGCAATGGGCTCGACGTGAGAACCGGGCAGCACCCTGAGCGGCCCGGACTCGTCGTCTAGATCCTGCAGATAGCAGATGGCATTGAAGGCCAGAGGGCGTTCGTACGCGCCGTTGGGCATGCGAGACCAGCGGTCGCGGTGCCAACCACTGGCCTTGTCGGCGGCTTCTCCCGGATCCACGGAGGGGAAGGCGGCCAAGGTGAGGTTGTCGAGCTGCACGAGAGGTCCCACTACCTGCTCGGCAAAGTCGAGAATGATCGGATGAGCCACTGCTGGCCACATTAGTTGCGGCGCTCGTTCGAGCATATTGCCGAACCAAGTGGTCGGTTCTCGCACATCGGGTCCCTCTGTGGAGATGGCTTGCAGCCGATCCTGCTCATCGCGCCAGGTCTGCATGGTGGTTTCGTCGTACAGCCCCTCGAATACGGTATAACCCTGAGCGCGGTATTCTGCCATTCTTCGGTCCATAAAAACACCTATTCCTTGCGCGAAAGCCGCCAGGCATCCGGCTCCATATTATTCCCCGCCACCATCCACAGCGACCCGTCGTACACGAACACGCTCCCGGCATGTCGGGGTGCCCAGGGGGTATCGGGCAATTCGGTCCAGTCCACGCCATCGGGTGAATACCATACATCGCGGCGATTGCCGCTCTCTGCCGCATATCCTTCTAACACCCACAGATGGTCATCGAACGCGGCCACCTCGTGGTATTGCCTGGGTGTCCACGGAGCGTGCGCTATGTGCCGTTTCCAGTTAATCCCATCGTCCGAACTCCAGACATCGTTGTAGAAATTGCGCATGGGAGTTACAGGCGTATCGTATGTGCCTCCACCCAGAATCCACATCTTGTTGTCGTGCACAGCGGCTCCGCCGATCATTCCTCTGGGCACCCACGGAGCGTTCTCGGTAACTTGGGTCCAGCTAATTCCATCTTCTGAACTCCACACGTCGTTGTGGAAGACCTCGTCGGCGTCGGCAAAATTAGGAATAGTTTGCCCGCCCATCACCCAGATACTGTCGTCGAAGGCTAGGGTATAATGGAGCACCCGGGGAGCCCACGGCACGTGATCATGTGCCAGCTCCCAATGAATGCCGTCCGTACTGCTCCAGACATCGTTCTGATAATGTCCTTGATTGCAATCGCCGCCCACGATCCACATCCGGCCGTCATGCACCACATATCCGGCCGTATGCCGCCCCTCCCAGGGCGCTTGGGGATTCTCAAGCGTCCAGGAGGAACCATCGGCCGACGACCAAACCTCACTGTTGCAGATTATCGGAAAATGGACTTTATCTCCGGGATTCCATCCGCCCAGCAGCCACATCTTATCATGGAACACCAGTGCGCCAGCGCCGTCGCGAGCCGCGAAGGCCGCGTTCTCAGTGACGCAGTGCCATTCGTATTTTGCGCTCATTGCCGTCTATCTCCGTTTTACTGTGCAAATAATACTAAAATGCTGAAGCCTCTTATGCCATCACAGTATCGCATATCACTACTGCATCGGGTTTGCAAACAAAATCTGCCGCATCAATTTTTATAACGTATTAGATAAAATAAGAATCTTTTGGAGGCTTCTCTCAAGGCGCTGAACGCACCCGGGGGCAGGGTAGGCTCCCTGATCTTCGATAGGGTTCGCAGTAGCCGAGCCAGGCACCGAGCAACATCTGCCGGTGTAACTAGGCAGGGCGAGTAAGCCAACATTCAACCGAATTAGGAAAGGAAGCAACAATGATGGATAAGGACTCCAGCGGGCAGGCCGACGCGTCGAATACCAGTGGCCCGGTAAAGATCGAATGGAATTGGGACTTGGATGATGAGTGGATAAATCTAGGGGATTTTAGGCCTGGAAACGAAGGACGGGCTAGGTTGAAGGGGCGGTGCAAGCGCTGCTGGGGAGGGCTAATCGGTAGGAAAGATGACGAGTACTTACTGACGGGAATCCGGTGCCGCGTATGTGGTTTGCTCCTCGAAGGGGACGACGCCAAGGACGAATACGAGCGAATGTCAAACGAGAGTGGGTTGAATATGTTGAATATGGGCTGGGGACACGCTCCCAAGTACAGCGACGACGCAACGTTCGTCCAAAAGGTCTTCCCTCACATGGACCGTCAAACTCGGGAGGAGTTCCTCCAACGTGTCGAGGCGCAGGCGTCCGAGGGAAACAAGGATGGATGGCTGACTCGAAGTGACTTTCCAGCCGGGTCGGCGGGATTTCTCTTTCTGCAGGCTAGGGTCTTGATGTCGGGAGTAGAGCGGCTACCGAGAGAGATGTCCGTAGCCCGTTTCTCGGACTTCGATGTGAACGACGATGGTAGTGCAACGATTTACCTGTCCGAGAAAGAGCTAGGCGAACATTCCAAGACCCGCGAATACGAACTGATGAAGAGAATGGGTTCCACGATGACGGTCGCAATGATGGCCGCCTTTGCGTGCGAGTTGGCGATGAAGGCCATACGCCTGACCCAGAAGGATGAAGCTAGGAAGAGCCACGATCTGTTCCGATTGTACCGCGACTTACCCTCAGATAGTAGAGTGCGGGTCGAAGCCGACTTCGCTGAAGTCAAAGAAGTGCTCAGGAGAGGACGCCACACCTTCAACAAATGGAGATACTTCGAGGCGAACGTTGGCGGACGCGGCATGGGCGCGATGATCGACACGGAAAGAGCGTTTGCGTTGGCGAAGGCGGCGAGAGTGATTCTCGATGAAGCTGAGATGGTGGGGTTGGGTTACTCCGTTAACGTTGACGCAACGCAAAGTGTCAGGAAGACCGGCAACCAGAGAGACATTCATATCAAACACCATTTGAAAGCCAAAGGAACGGAAGCACCGCCACAGTAAGGTCCTACATAGAAAACCAAATCCCGAACTCACTGCGGGCGAAGCAAGACTTGGTTGGATGATCAAGCTATAGTTACAGGTCAAACATGGAGGGCGGGTCTCCCTCGGGATAATTGTCGAGGTAGCTCTGGATGTACTGCCGTGTAACAGGTGGCATTTGCTCCAGATGCCCCTGCTGGGTCAGCGTCTCGCGCTGTCCGTACTCGTGAGTCATCACCGTCGTCCCAGAATTCCAGAAGGCGCAGTGCATGGTCCAGCGCTTGTGTCCCTCCGGGTTCCAGCCTCGGTGCCAGAGGTTGGCGTTGTAGTAGGTGATGTCGCCCGGTTCCAGTTCGACGACGTGGGCGTTGGGCATGTCCCCTGATTCGCTGCGGGACGCTTCGATTTCCGCGGCCGTCGATGCTCGCAGGTGACTGCCGGGGACGATGTTGAGGAAGCGGTCTCCGGCAACGAGCGGGGCGTTGAACTGTACGAAGGTGCCCTCGTGTCGGCGCAAGTACGCGGTTTCTTCCTCGTCGCCCGGTTTGCAGAGGTCGCGGTGCCAATTCTGGGTGTAGGGCTTCTCGCCGCCGCTGGCGAGCATGCCGAACAGGCTGTGGCGCACTCCCGGGCCGGAGACCAAGGCTTCAAGATGGGGTGCGAGATCCGCGTCGATCCAGTCGGCGAAGGCGGGGTGGTACTTGTCGGGGGCAAGCAGGTGGCCGGTGCGGCTTGGCAGACGGCGCTCGCGGTCGATCCAGCCTATCTCGCATTCTCCCGCAAGCCCCTTGTCGATTAGGCGTTCAATTCCTTCGAGCAGCGCCTCGATGCGGGTTTTAGTGAAGGCCTGCCGCAGAATGAGAAATCCCTGCTCGGCGTACACTTCTTTGTCTTTTTTTGAGATCACCATAACCGGCGGATTGACCTCCGTAAAAGGTCGATTTTTTACTGCGTTTGGCGCTTGCTTGAACGGCGACCGTGGTAAAGTAACGCCCCTTGCATACTCGTCAACAGGAACCAACCAAACATTGACAACAAGGCACGAAGGGTGTTAGGCTACGCCAAGTGGAGACCACAACTCTCATTCAGAGGTGCCAAGATGAAAATCAAGCGAATCACAGGAACCAGCGTCGCAATCCCATACGCTTCGCCCGTTGGCCCTTACGTCGGGCGCGGTGGTAGTAGTGGCACTTTGGGTGCAGCGGGACTGATCGTGAAAATTGAAACAGACGCGGATGTAGTGGGGTGGGGCGAAGGGACGGGCAGGTTTGAAACGGATCCGAACGCAATGCTGGCTGGCAAAGATGTGGCCAATATCGAAGGGGCTATTGCAGCGCTGGAAGCAGGGGGCATCAGCAAAGGTCCGATGTCTGGCATTGAGATGGCACTGTGGGACGCCATGGGCAAGGGCGCGGATTTGCCCGTTTGTAAACTGCTCGGCGGCGTGGTGCGGGAGGAAGTGGACTTTTGCGCCTGCATGGGGATCAAGGCACCGTCGGAGTCAGCGGCAACTGCCCGCGAGTACATAGAGCAATGGGGGTTTCGCTTCTTGAAAACAAAAGCGGGGGACGACTCCGAACAGGACCTGCAGATTGCCGAGGCGATACAAGCCGCTGTGGGCGACGAAGCCATACTCCGCCCAGATGCAAATAGCGGGTATTCGCCCGAAGAGGCAGAAGTTGTAATGCGAAAAATGAAAGACCTTGGGGTTCGCTATTTTGAAGACCCGTGCTCTCCCGAGTACCCCGATGCGCTGATCCGGTGCCGGACGGAAATCGGCATGGGTATCTTGGTGAACATGGGCGTTAGCACTGCGGACGCCGTCGTGAACTTGCTCGCCAACGAGGTTGCTGATATGCTGATGCCAGACACTCCAGCGGCAGGCGGAGTGCTACCTGTGAAGAAAGTCGCTACTGTTGCAGAGGCGTATGACGTGCCGTGCCTGATGCACTGTTCGCACGACCTCGGACTCAAGACCGCGGCCATCACGCACATTGCGGCAGCAACCCCCAATTTTTCCGGGCCGAACGACACCTGCTACCACGGCCTGACGGATGATGTGCTAACTGAACCGTTGCAGTTTGAAAATGGGCGCATCCGCGTGCCGTTGGGTCCAGGACTGGGCGTTGAGGTGGACGAAGCGAAGATTGAGCAATACAGTGCGTAGTCGCAGATTAGGCCTCGTCCAAACCCAAGCCCGTCAAATCTGCAATCTGCCTTGCTTGCTCGGCTTCGTATAGCCGCCAGATCACGCGCAAGCCCTGCAAGCTGCTTTTGCCATCGGTCAGCGGCGTTTGCCCGGTTTCAATGCAGTCGAGGAAATGGGCCATCTCGTTTTCCGTGTGTTTGCCCGGCTCTGCTTCGGACAGAACTTCCTCTTGACCGCGTAGGATATGCACGAGTTTGCCGCCTGAGATATCGGCGTCGAGCATACCTTCGGTGCAATGCGCGTGGATGGAGTAGCGCAGCCGGGTGCCCCGCGCGCCCCAAGTGCCGAAGTGATAGCCGAGGCGGCCATCGGCAAATTCCATCGTCACATTGCTGGTGCCTTCGCGCTCCATCCACGGCGTGCCAAAATTGGTGCCCATGTGTATGCCCTGCACGGGTCGCCCCAAAAACCAGAGCAGCAAATCGATGTAGTGGCAGCCGTGACTAAACAACTGCCCGCCGCCCAAGCGCTCTTGGCTCGAAGCCCAGTGATCGGGGGGATAGCGAGTGAGTTGCTCGGTCCAGATCGACACTTGAAATACATCGCCGTACGCGCCTTCCTCTAATAATGCTTGCAAACGCTGGACAATGGGATGAAAGCGCATGCAATACGCGATCATCAGCACTTTGCCCGAGGTTGCCGATGCCTCCATCAGTTCTTTGCAGGAGGCTTCGCTATTGGCCATGGGTTTTTCGAGCAAGACGTGGACGCCCGCATTGAGACACGCCTGTCCGACGGAAGCGTGCAAATGGTGGGGTAGCGCGAGCAATACGGCATCTACCGAGTCCAAAATCTCGCGATAATCCGTCGCCACACAGGCTCCCGGAAATTGTTGCGCGACGGCTTCTGCGCGCTCGGGAACAACATCGACTGCCGCGGTCAATGCGACCCGATCGCTGAGGGTGTGGAACCGCCGCATGTGGGCACCCCCCATGCCGCCACAGCCGATCATACCCAGTTTAATCATGTACCTGTCTCTCTAAGGTAATTGCAACATTTTGTGGATGCGACACGACGACCAGTTGGGATGTCGCGAAAAAAGGACCGGTGTTCTCGGCTCGGCGACTCCCCCCGCGTTCGGGCATGGCGGCGGTGTGCTTCGTCACGCAAACGCCGGCATCACTTCCTTGATGAACAGCTCCAGCGACCGCTTCTGCTCCTTCATTCCGAGGCCCAAGCTCGCGTAGTAGGTGAACTGGTCGACGCCGAGTTCGTCGTAGGCTCTGAGCTTCGCGATCACCTCTTCCGGGGTGCCGAACAGAAGGTTGCGATGGAGCATGTGTGGGTCATACTCGTTGCGGTTCTCCAGTTCGGAGAGTTCGATCTTCCGGGGGAAGCCGTCGGTAACGTCGCCGAGATTCTTGAATAGGTTCTCGAACTGGCCGAACTGGCGCATCGCGGCCTTCACCGGCACCTCCCAATCCTCCTTGCGATCGTACACTACTGTGTGCCGCATGGTCGCGAAGATTGGCCGCGGCTTGCCGGGGTTGTCGGCTAGGGCTCTCTCTAGGTGCCCCTTATAGAGCTCGACTTCCGAGATGGGACGGGTCAGGGGCCAAGAGAGGATGTTGCACTCGTTCTTCACCGCAAAGTCGTACGTGTCCGGTGAACGCGCCGCGATCCAGATTGGAGGATGGGGTTTCTGCAGCGGTTTGGGCACTGACGTCGCGGCGGGAAAGGACCAAAACTCGCCCTTGTGCTCGTAGTCACCCTGCCACAATGCTTTTACCGTCGGCAGCATCTCGTACATGTAGCGGAATCCGTCCGTGCGCTTCAGGCCCGGATGCATGCGGTCGAACTCGCGCTGGTAGGCACCGGAGCCGATGCCGAACTCGAGTCGCCCGCCGCTGTAGAGATCGAGCAACGCAGCCTCACCCGCGGCCTTGATGGGGTGCCAGTACGCTGCCACCACCACCGCCGAGCCAAGCCGAATCCGGGACGTGTGGGCGGCCCACCAAGTCAGAATCTGAAATGGATTGGGCGCGATGGTCATCTCCAGCGCGTGGTGCTCGGCCGCCCAGGCGATCGCGAACCCGCCTTCGTCGGCCATCTGCACCATTTCGAGCGTATGGCGCTCGACATCCGTCATGTCCAGATCCGGGGTCAGGCGCTCCATGTTGATGGCTAGCTGAAACTTCATGATGCAAAGCCTCCTTCTAATTCCGGTGCCCAACTGAACTCGCCTTGTGTCAGTGTCAGGGGCGACGGGAGTTCAAAGAGAATCCCGGCATCTCTTCGCGTCAAGCGTTTTTCGAGGGGTAAGGGCAGGCCGCAGATGGCCTTCGAAGCCCAAGAGAGCCGAGATGCAGGCGGAGATGGATTGTCTCGACACGCTCAAGCGACTCGGACAACATCTGGAGGACGGCCACTGGTTCTTCGACATCATCCTCGACGAACAGTTGATGGAGCGCGCCGGTGACTACGATGTTCTCGTTTTACCGGAAATACAGAGACTGAGTGCGGCGGAAGGCGAGAGGTTAGAGGAGTTCGTCGGCCGGCCCCGGCTGATCACCGATGCCCCTTGGTTCGTGCGGGTGCGGGCATGGTGCCCACAAGATGTGGACGCGGTGGTCATTCACTGGATCAACTACCGGCAGGACGAGGAAGCCGCAATCGAAATGCCGCTTCCGGTCGGGCCACTCCACGCAGAGTGTGAATACCCGACGGCTTGCAGGTAGAGCGGGTTGAATGGCACTATCCGGAGATGCGAGAGCCGGTTGCGCTCGAGCACGAAAAGAGCGGGTCAAACGTCCGTTTCACGATTCCGTGCCTCATCGTCTACGGCATGAGTGTCCTATATCTGCAAGCAAACACGGCCCGGCGCGGGTGTTGACGGCCCCGGCCTTGCAGCACTAGTTGTGCCGTGCTTTAGCTGGTGTCAGCCTTCGTCGCCGCAAGCTAGCCCAAAACGGGGATAGGCATGCAGATCACTGCGCAGGTGAACTTCGGGAAAGATCTCGGGCAGAACCTAGGAACCGTGTTTGAAGCCCGAGACAGCGACGGTCAGGTGCTGCTTGGCGCGGGGTTCATGGGGCTTTTCAACACGCACTTCCGCATGGACCGCTGGACGCTGCAGTTCTTCGTGCGTCACGATGGCGGAGAGGTGACGTACGAGAAGCTGCCGTTTCCATCCGACGACGGCGGCAACTATCTGTTCGACTTTGACGGCAAGGTTTACCAGTTCAGTAATCAGCTCGATCGCACTGCGCGATGGTACGATGATGAATCCAAGACTTGGGTTGTCGATGAAAGGTTTGGCGTCAAGGAGACGACAAGCGGCGAGGGGATGATGCGCGTCGCTGGAAAACTGCTCCAGTTCAAGGGCGGCGAGGTATGGTCCGACGGCGCGAAGATCCTGATGCAGCCCGACGAGGGCCATTACCACCATTTCTATTACTCTCACGGCCACCTCGTCTTCTATCATAACAACGATCCCGCATGGAGCAAGCTTCATGCGGTCCCTTGGCAGCCGGGTGACGGTCCTCTCGATCTGGACAAGGCGATCACGCTGAATCTGCGCTATGCGGGTGAAACCTCTTTCTCTGCCGGGCAGTTGGGCGACGAGATCATTCAGTCCTCGAACGTCGGAGGAGTCTATGTCTTCGACGGCTCGGCGTGGAGGATCATTCGCCAGTCTCAGACGGGCGTCAGTCACCAGCTCTATTCGATGCTGAACTGGTACGATCTAATGCTGATCGGCCACTATCCGACCGGGAACCTCTTGGAATACGCGAAAAAGGGGATGGCGCTGCGGCACCTGGAGGATTGGCCGCCGGTAGTGCCCGGTGTTTCGACCGCCGTACGCGAGGCGCAGACAACCTGCTTGTTTGGAGGAGATATATACGTGGGGGTCTGGCCGTGGGCCGAGTTATGGCGCTACGATCACTACGGTGACGGATGGCACTTTGTCCGCAGGATGTTCGAGCATCCCGCAATCACGGACGAGATGAACCACCCTTGGGAAGACCGGGTTACTGGCTACAACGAGACGCACGGCGCAGAGCTCGTCTGGAACGACTGGGGTAATCGAATCACGGGTCTGGCCCCGATGGGTGACTCGCTCTTCATATCGACCAGCGCGAAGAGTTGTCCGGAACGGGACATGAGACTGGAGTTTCTGCACGACGACGAGGTCTGGAACGAGTATCGGACGGTTCACCGGATGCGTAAGCTGGGATGCGCCGCAGGTCCAGTGGCCTGGCGAGAAGGGGAAACCACACTTGAGTTCATCGCTGATGGTGACCGGATTGTGATCGCCCAGGATGGTGCAGAGATCGCATCAGCGCCGGCCGACCCCAAAGTTGTCGCAAATGTGGAAACGGCTCGGATCGAATGGGGGAAGGGCATGTACGGACCCTTTGCGGGAGCCGTGACGCCGCAGTGATTTTCCTCTAGCCGTGAAAGCTTCGTCCGCAGCTCTACACCAGCATGCGCTGGTCGCTGAGATCCTTGCTGCCTACAGTCTCGCTGATGGTGCCGCCGCGGAATTCCTTGATCTCTAGATTGTGGAACGCGTTGACGATCATGTACTGAGTTGGCATGTCCTCCCAGCGCGCCGGGTGAAACTCGACCGTCCCGTTGCCCTGCCACAGCCCGGTCAGGCGGCTGTTGTTGCCCTCCGCCGGGGTAAGGCAGGCGTAGGCTGCATCCGCTTCGCCCCAGTGGCCGGTGCGGGGGATGTACTTGTAATGGAGGTGCCCAGTTAGCACGCCGTCGGTGCGCGGCGCTGCCGGTGCTGGATAGTTAGCAGGTGCTACCTCGCGCATGTTGGTCAGTTTCATGTCCAAGAAGCGAAATCCCTGCCAGTTTGCTGTGACGTGGGTCTCGCCCCGGCACACGGCCGGTTCCGGCAGTTCGCAGTAGATCTTCGAGAATCCAAGCTGTTCCCGGCCGGTGAGGATCGGCTCGGTCATGTTCTCCCACAGGACAGTCAGAAACGGTCCCTCTGCGCGGTCGCGCTGGCCGGTGTAGGTCGCCGGAAAGGTCACGCCCATCATGTTGTAGCCGCGTCCGGCCAACCACTCGATCTCCTTCATGTGGGTCTGATACACCGTCACCACCGGCTCGCCGTGCAGCGCGAATCCCTCCGGCAGTAACTCCTCGAGTTGTTCGGCATCGGTCAGGAAGCTGACTGAGTAGCTGGTGGACTTGGGGGTGTCGATGCAGGCATACTTCTTGCCGTCGGGGCTGCGCCGCGGTCCCGTCATCGGTCCGAAGTGAGTGGGCATGAGGTACATCACGCCCGGCTGAAATTGGTACGTCACTAATGATCTCCTCTTTGGACTTGATTGGTGTTGTCTTGGTTCAAGCTGTCGCTATAGCCGTACATTATCTGCGGTAATTTGTGCCGGGTGAGTGAGGCAACGAATAGACACTTATCCATAGGCCATTTCGGGGTGTTTCCCGAGAATGCGCAGGAGGCGTTCGTCGGCGCCTTCGAGGACATAATCGGGCAGGTGATAGTTGAGATAGGGCCAGAATCGCTGGGCGACGAAGCGCTGACCATAGACTTGGTAAAAGAGATAGCGGACGCGATCCGATGTATTGGGGGCACCGCGATGCCAGGTTTGGCTGCTGAGGAGGTAGAGGTCTCCCGCTTGCATGAGCAGGGAGGTGGGGCCTTGGCCGTCGAAGGTTGGATTTTCTGGATCGTTGGGTTGTCTGCCCGCATAGTGGCTGCCCGGCACGAATTGGCTGGGGCCATACTGGTCTTCGTCTTGGTCTGTCAGGGCGATCTGGAATGACATGCGAAAAACGGGCATCTGCAGACGTCGGTCATGGCTGCTGATATTGTCGTCCGCAATTGGAAATTCTAGGCTATCATCTACGTGAAAGCGGTTAATGCCCATATCCTTGCGGTTCAAGATGCATCCCTGCGCCATGCAGTGGCACTGTGGGCCGAGGGCTGTTTCGGCAATAGAGATGATAGGCTCGCGCACGAGCAGGTCGCGGAACATCCGGTCGCATTCAAATAGCCGATGGACGACGATGGGCGCTTTGCCATCGAGTTGTGGCCTTATTTTTACATTCCGCATTTCGGTGAAATAGGGTTCGGCGAAGATCTGGTCGACGCGTCGGCATATCTGCTCGCATTCTTCCCGGGATAAGACGTTGCGGATGATGGTCGCACCGTTTTGGTAAAAATCTTCGAGAATCGGCGCTAGTTCTTCTTCTGTAAAGGGTTCGTGCAGTGACATGGAATATTCCTTGCTATAGACTGAATTTTTTCAAAGCACTTCAAATCGCACATCGCCTTTTAAAGCGCGATCAAAACTTAGCGTTTTTTCGCACCCGGACTTTTCGCCCGCGCGCCCAATCACATAGTCGGCAAAGTCGCCCCTACCCTTTTTGTAATCGCCCAGCCCCTGCCAGAGCAGGTCTTTGTCCACAAAATGAAATGAGCGCGTCTGCAGAATGCCCTCCAGCGCGTCGCCAATCTGCGCCCGGCTGTATCCATAGGCCCGATCGAGCACCCATACTAGTTCGCAGACGACGACATCGGCAATAAAATAGATCTCGCCCGCATCCGATCCCGCTTCGATCTCTTTTCCCGCGCGCCGCGCCTGTGCCGCATCGTCCTGCACTAGATAGCGCACCAGCACATTGGTATCTAGCCCCCTCACAGCGCTTTTCCCGCGCCCTCGCGCACCGCGCGATCCATTTCCTCTAGCGATACGGCCTTCTTGGGTTTCGGCAGGATATTCTTTAGGTCTCGCACATCCCGGGTGGCCGGTCTGACGACCACTTCGCCATCGTCTTGGATGATAAAATCCACGCTGTCGCCCTGCTGTAGGTGCAGGTGCTGGCGTATGGCTTGGGGAATGACCAGTTGTCCTTTGGAGGTTAGTTTGGCGACGGCCATCGCGTGATCCTTTCGTTGATTCCTACTTTTTTGAAGACTCCAACTTTATAGTAAGAATCTAGCGAACTCTTCATACTTTGCCAATATGTACTCTAAGCGGTTTCTAAAAAGTAGTCGGATTCTAATTCGAGAAAGCTTGCAGCAACTCCCGGAATTGTATAGGAATTATAAAGGGCCTTTCAGGGAACAGGTCAAGCGGTGTCGGCGTCTTTGGAGCGGCTTGGTTGTGCGTTGCGGCGCTCTTGGTTCAGGTGCTGGTCCTGCTAGAGGGCGGCCCGCTGGCGGTCAGGGCTTGTTTTCGTCGAGATTCATAGGAGGAAAAATGAAAAGGTGTAATTATTGGTCTTTAACGGTCGGCACATTGCTGATTCTAACCCTCACTGCCTGTGATGTGAATATTGCCTCGGAGGTATTATCGTCTTCAACAACGGACCGAACTATCCATGTAACCGGGAGCGGTTCAGTTACTGGTGAACCAGATATTGCAACGCTCGATGTAGGTGTGTCTGTTGAGAAAGAGTCCGTTGCTGAGGCACGTGAAGAAGCTGCGGGTGCAATGACCGCGTTAATAGCTGCTCTGCAAGCAAACAACGTTGATGAAAAAGACGTTAAAACGGAGAATTTCAGTATCCATCCGCAGTATGACTATACAGACGACGGACGCGTACTTCGTGGTTATAGAGTAAACAACACCGTTCGAGCGAAGGTCCGAGACTTGGCGACTCTCAGTGATGTCATAGATGATGCCGCCGCAGCGGGAGGGAATAGCATTGTTATTAACTCGATCCAATTTATGATCGATGACACCACACCATTGCAAACCCAGGCGCGTAGTTTGGCGGTAAAGGATGCTGAAGCGAAAGCGCAAACTTTAGCGAAAGCAAGTGGCGTAAGGCTAGGGGAACCTGTTACTATCACTGAAAACACCTATTTCGAAGGTCCGCCAATCCCGTTTGCGACTGCGGAAGCCTCCTTCGATGACGCCGCGCGTTCTTCCACTCCCATTGCCCCAGGTGAACTCGCTGTCACCGTGACTGTCACGGTGGTATATGAGATTGAGTGAGGTTTAGGGTCAGTCGTTTACCGGGGCTGCTAAATGGGCGACGCAGTCTCCAGCTTCTACCCTGCCCGAGTGCCGTTTGCAGACCACCGTACCCTCGCTTCGGAAAGTGACGGACACGGGGGGCCGCGAAGGATTCTCTGGAAACAGAACCTGACCGCACAGATCGCCGACACTCACCTCGTCGCCCAGATCGGTGGCCGGAGCGAACAGGCCTGGTTCCGGTGCATAAGCGTACGCGTCGGGGCCGAAGATGTGGAGGACCTGAGGCAGTTCAAGGTCATCCGGCAGCGTGCCCTTAACTCCCAGAGCTGCCAGCAATCGGTCAACCGCCTGTTGCACCAGCTTTACCCCGGACCGCGATACGCTACCCGTGCCGCCGTATTCCCCGCCCAGAGAGATCACGCCCTGCCGGATGGCGGCATCGGGTAGTCCTCCCTTATCCGTGCGGTTCTCGAAAACCATGACGTGCGGTACCCCCAGCTTGGAAACCAAATCTAGGCTTAGGCGCTTGTGCTCAGAGGACGCGTCCGGGCCGAAGTGGGTGCTGGCGTGCGGTCGGTAGTCTAGGGAAGCCCCGCCGCCGTGGAAGTCGGCTATCACTTCAACCCGAGGCAGCAGATGTTGTTCGACATAGTCCGCAATTTTCCACGTCGGCCCGCCCCCAGGGTCGCCTGGGAAGGTCCTGTTCAAATTCCCGTCGTCCAGTGGGCTAACCCGCGTTGCCGCTAGTACGGCTGGCTGATTCAGTGCCGGTATGATGATGAGGCCGCCGCGGATTTGCTCGGGCTGCACCTCTTGGATCAAGCGCGTCAGGACCACTTGGCCTTCGTACTCATCGCCGTGGTTGCCGGCTGTCAGCAGGACCTGCGGCCCGGAGCCATTGCGAATGACGGCGACCGGGATGGGCAGTACTCCGTAGGCGCTGCGAGTGACCGAATGCGGCACGTGCAACCAGCCGATTTGCTTGCCATCGCGGTCAAAGTCAACGGTGGAGATTATTTGTGTCATGGGATTTATTTAGAATGTTTTCCAACCCATCATCGCAAACCTGTGCAACGCCCCGAACTTGGTGCCGCGCCGTCAGTCGAGGCGGGGCAGATCTCGGCCTTCGGGTACCACTGCGGCCGCACTCTTCAGGGCCGTCACGTTGGAGAGATCGTTGGCGGGGACGGCGGTGAGTTCGCCGGGGGCGAGGGGAGCCATTGGTTCCACCTGCACGCCTGCACGCCAGTCGTGGTCGAGGTTGGAGAGCACGGCGAAGACGACGTTATTTCCCTGTCGTAGCAGCGTCGAGCCCCACTGGTTGAAACGCCAGGGCGTGCCGATCTGCTGCCCGTTGACGTAGAGCAGGACCCCATCCGTGGGGGTCATACCGGTATAGGTGATCATCGCCGGAATGTCCCGGGCTGCGCGCACGCTGGCTACGGCGTAGGCGACGGCCCGATCCGCGTCCGCAAAATGGGCGGTTAGATTGAGCCTCCCGTCGGCGGTAGTGCGGATCGGTTTCCAGCCCTGCACGCCGTTCCGGGTTTCGTAGCGGGCGGTCACGTTTAGCTTCAACTCCGGGGGATGTACGGTTGTGTCGATGACCTCGCCGCTCTCGTTCTCGAAGGGCCCCACGATGAGCCAGTCGGTGACAGTGAGCCGCGACGGTCCGGCGTGGTTGGTGAACGACAACCGCCAGCCGTCGCCGCGCACGTCGCAGGTGAAGGGAAGGTCGAAGGGGCCGGCCACTTTTCGGGGGACGGTGGTTTGCAGGGCAAAGCTGCCGATTTCGCCCGGCTCGATCTCTTGGGCCGGGCCCGATGCGACTGTCCACCCGGGGAACGGATTGACGCGCAGCGCGACCGACACCGGCAGCGACCATGAGGGGATGGATACCTGCGCGGGTACGGAGGTCGCCTGGGCCGTCGTCGCGGCGGTGGAGAGGGCTTCCGTGTCAACCGCGACATCGATGCCCAGCAGGGTCCGCATCAAGTCGGCGGTGTATTCCTTTGGACCGTCGGACGCTAGTGCAGCGACCGCTTCTGCGAGGGAGGCTCTGGCTTTTGTAGCCGTGGACTTGGACGCTAGGTCGCCTCCAACGGCAAGCGTTTTGAGCTCGCGCTGGATTTGAGTCCAGGCGGCGGGTGCCTCTGCGCCGAGTTGCGCTTGGGCACCGGACAGGGCGGCGAGTACGCAATCGGCTGGATGGGTGACGGCGCGCTCGATGGCACCGGTCATGGGTTGGAGGACGTTGTCGAAGCGATTGCCCCGCAGGATCACGCCCTCGGCGCGAGTATCCACGTACAGCCCGACGTCGGCGTTCTCGACCAAGCAGTTCTCGATGAGGATGTTGTCGGCGATGCCGTCGCCGAGCACCTCGATGCGGGCATTGTTGCGCAGAATGCAGCGCCGAGCCAGACAGGTGCGGGTAAAGGAATAGTCCGTCTCCGAGTGCCCGCGGTCGCGGATGGCCAGATGTGAGTCGAGCGACGGGATCTCATTCATGGGGCCGCGGTAGGCATTCCCTTCGAGGATTTCATCGTCGAAATACTGGATGTACCAAGAGGGTTCGGGCCCGCCGCCCTTCCACATGCCGAAGTTGTGGAAGCCGCCGGCCCGGGCGCTCGTATTGCTTGCTACGATCCCTTCGATGAGGGAGCCGTAGAGTTGCAGAGCAATGGTTGCGTCCTCGATGCGGTTGCCGACGAACAGGTGGCGCTCGCGGAAATAGGAGATCGCGATCAGGGAGTTGTCGTCCGGCTCGATGGTCCAGGGCCGATCTACTTCGACGGTCCTGTCGTCGATGTGGCGGATGCGCCGTAGCTGGCCCGCGCCCCGGCCGGCCAAGACCATGATGCCGCCGTTGATCCAGTGAGCAGCGCCGTTGCGCCAAGTCATGCTCTCATCGGCGAGCACGAGGCGGGTACCTACCACGTTCGTTACGGCACCACGATAGGTGTGGGCACCGCCGTCGAGGGTCATGGCCTCGCGGTCGTGGGCGAAGTTGCGCTCTAGGCGGTTGTTGGCGAAGTAGATGTTGCGTTGGTAGAGCGGAGCAGGAGTTACGCTGACGCCGCCGCCGGTCACGGTGTTGTTCTCGAAGATCAGGTTCTCCGAGCCGGAGATGGAGTTGCCGCCGTTGATAAACCGGTTGTCGGTGACCTGTCCGTAGCGAACGCGCAGCGCGAAGCTCCCGCCGCGACCGCTGGTGACTATGTCGCAGTCGGTGACGCGGATGAACTCGCCTTCGAGGTCTAGGGCATGGCCCGGCAGGCTATGGCGACGAAGGCGTTCCTCGGTGCTGACGTACTGGTCTCGCAAGAGGCGCATCCGGACCCGGCGAACGATGACCCGCCCGCTCGCGGGGTCGGCTAGGCGACCGGAGACGATGCCATTCAGATAGTTCCCGGACGTGATGAATAGGTCTTCCACCCCGAAGTTATGGCTACCTTTGATCAACGCCGCCGGTGGCTTCTGCACGTCCGGCCAGTATAGCTGGCTCAGCTCTAGGGACTCGCCTCGCAGTAAAGTGAACGGGGGAATCTCCAGGGTGCCCTGGATCTGGTAGCGGCCTCGCGGCAGGTGGACGATGCCGCCGCCGCTCTGGCCAGCCGCGGCCAAGGCCGCGTGCAGGGCTTGAGTGTCGCCGGCCCGGTCGTTGGGCACGGCCCCGAAATCGACGACGTTGAAAATTCGATCCTCCCAGACCTCCTTGTGTACGGCAATGTCCACGGTTCCCGCACGGCGCCAACCGGCTGGGCCGCCGTGGCCATTGTGGACGAAGATCTCGTAGGCTCCCGGCGCGAGCTTCGTCGGCAGGGGGGCTGTCACCGACCACTGGTCTTGTTGCTGTAGGGGTAGTTCGATGTGGTCGTCGCCTTGCTTCAGGGCTATCTGAGCCTTTTCGTAGAAGGAGAGGCTGCGACCGAAGACACGCAGCCATCCGCCGGGCGATGCTGCCCGGCCGCGATCGCCTTGGACCCACCACGGGGTTGGTTCGTTGAGGACAAAAGGCGCAGATGGCCCGCGCGCGCCCGAAATGACCCGACATATGTGCAGGCCAGCCGACGTTTTCGGCAGGACGAAACTGAGACCGGTCTCTGTGCGGTGAATGGGGGTAAGGACGCGCCCATCACCGATGACGGGTGCCTGCCCCGTAGCCGCCTTGCCCGGCTCGGCGTCGCGGATCGACGCTATCTCCACCTTGGGATCGCCGCCCCAGTCTCCGCCGTGCAGGAGGACGATTTCACCGGGCATGACTGGTGCCGACCACCAGACTACGGCTGGGGGAGGGGGATTGGCATGGGAAAGGCTGCACATGGCCATCCCAAGCGCTAGCGTCATGATGGCCACAGATCGATCCGATCTCCTGCAAGACTTCCTATACATTAGATTTCCTTTCTACTCTCCCAAGAGCGTTGAAAGTTCCGGAAATTTCCAGAAAAATCTCATCAATGCGTGACTGAACCCCGCGTTCAGCTTCGTTGCGAATCCTCTCAGCGCAACCCCATAACGCCATTCAAGCCCTGTCACCCACATCGCCATGTATGCGTAGCACAGTAAATTATCACTTTCGCCAAGCCCGCCAACATGTTTCGCCTGAATCAATTTTTGCGGCGTCAGATCGGGATCGGATGGGTCAGGTCTACTAGCGGAAGTTAAGATGACACCTATGCTATCAAAGACAGTACGTTCGATTGTTTGAATGGTTTATTGATGAATTCTTTCAGCAGTGCTTTTGAGGCCCCAACCAGGAATTGATTGGCATTGGCTGCTATCGCTTCGTTTAGTTGTTTCGCGACTTCATTCGACACTTCTATGGATCTACGCTGAAGTTTTTTGATGGAGACCAAAACGGCAAGGTTTGGGCACAATGGATAATATAGGGCCACGTCGTCATGCTTCATACTTTCCTTACGAGCAAGATTCACTATTGGCTGGTCTCCTGTAATCAATCTATTATTTCGATCTTTCAGAAATGCAATTTCCAGTTTTTTTCGATCAACAAACAAGCTCGCTCCAAAGTTATCTGCAAAACAATAACAAAACACATGACGAAGACGACTAAAATCATATCCCGAACTTAATGTCGCCAGAGTCTCGCCAATTCGTTCTCGCATCCTTTTAGTTCTGAAATATTGATGAGCAATGAATTGAAAAAAATTGATTGCAGATGCTTGGTCGTCAAGAAAATCCAAGCGTTCTTGACGCAATTCTCTTAGAAGCTGTCTGAAAACCCTTCATGTAGCCGCTATTTGAACGGGCGTACTCATCGAGCCATATTCAGGTTTCGCGACAAAATCTGAACAGAAAGGCTTGTATGATGAGTACGCCTAGTATGCAATATGCGACCGATCTAACCGATGGACAATGGCAGCGGATCGAACCGTTGCTGCCCGCGCCGCGTTGGCGGCCAGGCGGTCCGGGTCGGCCGCCGCGGGATCGACGCCAAATCGTCAATGGCCTTTTGTATTTGAACAAGACGGGGTGTCCTTGGGCTTTGTTGCCGGGTTGTTTTGGGCCATGGAAAACGGTGTATGATTCCTTTCGTCGCTGGAGCCTGCAAGGGGTTTGGTCGCCGGTGTTGGATCAGCTGACCCAGCGGGAGCGCCGCCTAAACGGACGGGCTGGGATGCCGTCGGCTGGCTGTGTCGATAGTCAGACGATCAAGACCGCAACCCAAGGTACAACAACCGGTTATGACGCTGGCAAAAAGATCAAAGGCCGCAAACGGCATCTGTTGGTGGATACGTCGGGCTTGCTTCGCCAGGTGGTGGTCACCGCCGCCGATGTCGATGATCGAGAGGGTCTCAAGCAGGTGTTGACTCGCTTGAAGGCCGCCGGAGTGGCTCGGTTACGTAAGCTGTGGGTTGATGGCGGCTACCAAGGCGAGACGATCCGAACGTGGGTGGCTAACCAAAAAAAGACGCACAAAATAGACTTGGAAGTCGTCGCCAAACCAAGCGGTGGATTTACCGTAGTTAAACGCCGGTGGGTCGTCGAGCGCACCTTGGCGTGGTTGATGAATTTTCGCCGACATGCGAGAGATTATGAGGTCTTGACCCGACATAGCGAAGCCTTGATACAGATTGCCATGATCCACTTGCTACTTAAACGAATCAAATGAAAATTAGAGTTTTCAGACGGCTTCTTATTATAGATATTGCCCTGTTTTCTATATCTCCATGTAAATTATCTTCGAGTTCTATCATCAATTTTAGGGAATGTGACTTCTCCTCATCCGTCGGATTTTTCATTCCTTGTATAATCATATTACCATTAGCGACTTTCTTGAAGGCGTCAAACGTTGATTGATTAACTCCCCGCATTCCCGTTTCGCACTTCTCTTTCAACCAATACTCAAAAAATTGAATGTCCTCTTTGGTTAATGGAACTAGTTTATAGAAATCTCTCTCCATCATTATGTTTTTAACATTTGATGGAAACAGACTCCCATTACGCAAACAATATACTTGGTCCTTCCCTCGACTCCAGCTCTTAAGATAAGAGCTCCAAACGTAATGTTGATTTCGGGTCGTCATTTTTAGGCAAAGAGTCGGGTGATTTCGTCCACTGGGAAAGTGGGTAATGGCGTCAGATGGCCTTCGCGGCGTAGCTGAAGTCCGAAAGAAGGGGGACGGACCGTGCCGATGTGGGCTGCGGCTATGTTGGCGTCGCGCAGGGCGGCGAGTATGGCGTCGGCGGAATCGGCTGTGCAGCCGATTAGCAGTGCACCGGAGGAAATCACGCCGAGGGGATCGAGTTCAAAGGCCGCGCAGAGACGCGCTGTGGCCGGATTGATGGGTAGCGCGTGGTAGTCGATTTCTGCGCCCACGGCGGATGCAGTGACCAATTCCCACAGGCCCGTGGCGACCCCGCCTTCGGTCGGATCGTGCATGGCGGCGACTCGTCCGGCTTGGACGGCGACTTGGGCATCGCGCACGACGCTGATGCCGGGCGTGTGGAGAAAGTCGGCGCAGGCGTCCAAAAAGGCGGGCGTGCAGCCGTGATCGAGCAGTTGCGCGCGTTTTTCGCGGGCGATGATGGCGGTGGCTTCAATGCCCAAGCCCTTGGTCAGGAGCAGGGCGTGACCGGGCCGCAAGCCCGAAGAACGCACCAAGCGGTCGCGCGTGGTTTCCCCGAGCATTTGGCCGATGACTAAGGGACGGTCGAGCCCGTAGGTCACCTCTGTGTGGCCGCCGCAGACGGCGATGTCCAAGTCCTCGGCAGCTTGGTGGATGGAGCGAAAAATGGATTCCGCCAACTCGGGCGTGGCGCGTTCTGCGGGGAGGAGGATGGTGCTGAGGAAGAAGCGGGGCGTAGCTCCCATGGCGGCAATATCGTTGGCATTGACGTGGATTGCGTACCAGCCAATCTCGTCGCTGGCGAAAGTGATGGGGTCGGTCTTGGCCACTAGCAAGCGGTCGCCGCAGTCGATGACCGCTGCGTCCTCGCCCACGGTCGGTGGCACGAGCAGGCGTTCGTGGCGGTGGGTATAAGCGTCGAGCAGACGGCCTAATTCAGCGGGAGGCAGCTTGCCGGCGGGGTAGGTCTTCACGGGGCGTAGAAGGCGATGATGGCTTGGACGAGCGCGGGGATACTGCTTTCGCTGGGTTGCACGTGAACGGTAAACCCGAGCTGGCGCACGGCTTCAGCTGTGGTGGGGCCAATGCAGGCGATGTGGGTGCGGGCGAAGACGGCCTCCGCGCGTTCTGATCCTAGAACCTGATGAAAATTGTGGACGCTGGAAGGGCTGGCGAAGACGATGAGGTCGAGTTTGTTCTCGGCTAGTGCAGCGGGGAGATCGACTTGATCCGGCAGGCGATTTACGTACGTCGTTAGGTGGTGAACTTGGGCACCGCGTGCGGCGAGCGTATCGGCGAGTTCGGTGCGTCCAATGGAAGAGGCTGGCAAGAGGATCTCTTGGCCAGCCACGTCGAATGCGGCAAAGGCGCTGGCTAGCGTGGCTTGCGATTGTCGTGAGGGTACGAGGTCGGGGATTAAGCCCTGTTGGCGCAGCGCCGAGGATGTGGCCAAGCCGACGGCTGCTATGCGCGTGTCGGCAAAGGCCCGGGCGTCGAGGCCGCGCTGGTAGAGCCGGTCGCAGAAAAAGGTCACGCTGTTGGGGCTGGTGAAGACGACCCAAGCCGCGTCCCCGAGCCGGTCTTGGGCCGCATCCACAGCCGTCCAGTCATTGGGTGGGCCGATGTCTAAGAGGGGCAGCGTCGATACGGCTGCTCCTTCGGCTTCGAGGCGTTGCTGGAGGGGGCCAGCCTGTTCGCGGCTGCGGGTGACGAGCAGGCGGCGGCCAAAGAGCGGTTTGTTCTCAAACCAGTTGAGCTCTTGGCGCAGTGCGACGACGGGGCCGACTGCGATGAGGGCTGGCGAGCGGATTTGCTGGGCAACGGCGCGGTCCGGCAGGTGCTGGAGATCGGCGACGACCGTGCGCTGGTCGGGCCAAGTGCCCCATTCAATGGCCGCAGCCGGAGTCGAAGCCGGGCGGCCCCGAGCGACGAGATGCTGGCATATACTGGCGAGTTTGCGGACGGCCATGAAGATGACGAGGGTGCCGTCAAAGGCCGCTAGCTGATCCCAGTCGATGGTCGCGTCGGGCTTAGCCGGATCTTCGTTGCCGGTGACTAGCAGCGCGGCCGAGGCGGTGCCGCGATGGGTTAGGGGGATGCCTGCGTAGGCCAAGACGCCAGAGGCCGCAGAGACACCGGAGACAATTTCAAAGGGAATGCCGGATTGGCGCAAGTGCAGGGCCTCTTCGCCGCCGCGACCGAAGATGAAGGGATCGCCGCCTTTGAGTCGGACGACGACATGGCCTTGGCGAGCGCGGTCGACGAGGAGCGCATGGATCGCGTCTTGGGTGGGGCTTTTGCGGCCGCCGCGTTTGCCGACTGCGATTCGCTCACACGTGTTGGGCACTAGGTCGAGTAAGCGACTGTCGAGGAGGTCGTCGTAGAGGACGACATCGGCTTCGCGCAGATAGCGCAGGCCCTTGAGAGTCAGCAGGCCGGGGTCGCCGGGGCCGGCTCCGACGATGTACACGGTGCCTGAGGTGGCGTATTCAGCGGACATCAGGGTACCTGCAAGAGGTCGTCGGCACCTTGGGCGCGTAGGGATTTGGCAAGGGATTCGGCGAGGGATTCGGCACAGGTGGGAGGTGCGCGCATTTCGGCGCGCAGCAACTGAGTGCCTTCGGGATGGCCCACCAAGCCGTCGAGTGCGAGGAGGTCGCCTTCGATGCGGCCCCAAGTGCCGACGGGCGCGTGACACCCGGCGCGCAGAGTGTGTAGCAAATGGCGCTCGGCTTGCACTGCGACTAGGGTTGGAGCGTGATTGAGGGCTGCTACGGTGGCACGCGCGGGGTGATCGGCGCGCATTTGCAGTCCTAAAGCGCTTTGGCCGGGTGCGGGTAGGACCTGATCGAGGGACAGGTAGCAGCCGATGCGCTCCTGCCAGCCGAGGCGGTTGAGTCCGGCAACGGCTAAGACGACGGCATCGCACTCGCCACGCATGGCTTTGTCGATGCGGGTGTCTAGGTTGCCGCGAATATCTATAACGTTTAGGTCGGGCCGCAGGGCCTTGAGTTGGGCACGGCGGCGCAGGCTGCCCGTACCGACTCGTGCGCCATCTGGCAAGTCGGCCAGCGAGGATATGCTGGGGCCGACGAGGGCGTCGCGCACATCTTCGCGTTCGGGCGTGGCAACGAGGGTGAGGTCGGGGTGCATCTGGGTCGGCAGGTCTTTTAGGCTGTGAACCGCTAGATCAATGTGCCCGTCCAACAGGGCGTCTTCGAGGGCTTTGGTGAAAACGCCCGTGCCTCCCAAGCTGCGCAGCGAATCCGTCGTCGCGTCGCCGGTGGTGCGGATGATGGAGATCTCAACGTCCAGCCCGTCGTGCAGTGCTAGCAAGCGGTCGCGGACCTCGTGGGCTTGGACGAGGGCAAGTTGGCTGCCGCGACTGCCGATGACGAGTTTCACGAGGTGTGGCCGTTGGGTGTATATAGGCAAGGGAAGATTCCCCCAGTGGAAATCTTCCCTTGCTCCGAGTACCCGTAGTTATAGTTGTTTACACGTCGTAGTAGAGAGAAAACTCATAGGGATGCGGCCGCAAGCGGAGGGCATCGACCTCCTCGGTGCGCTTGTAGTCAATCCACGCGTCGATCAAGTCGTCGGAGAATACATCCCCTTGCAGCAGAAAGTCTCGATCCTGCTCCAAGTGATCCAACGACGCCTCCAACGAACCCGCCGTCTGCGGCACACCAGCCCGCTCCTCCGCCGACAAGTCATACAGATTCTTGTCCAGCGGCTCCCCCGGATCAAGCTGACGCTCGATCCCGTCCAACCCCGCCATCAGCATCGCCGACAACGCCAAGTAGATGTTGCACGACGGATCCGGACAGCGGAACTCCACTCGCTTGCTCTTGGGAGAAGGCGAATACATCGGGATGCGCACCGATGCACTGCGGTTGCGCTGCGAATAGGCCAAGTTCACCGGCGCTTCGTAGCCGGGCACCAGCCGCTTGTAGGAGTTGGTCGTCGGATTGGTAAACGCCAACAGCGCCGGCGCGTGGTGCAACAGCCCGCCGATGTAGTGCAGCGCCATCTGGCTGAGACCGGCGTAGTCACTGCCAGCAAACAGCGGCTTGTCGCCCTGCCATAGGCTCTGGTGGGTGTGCATGCCCGTGCCGTTGTCCTCAAACAGCGGCTTGGGCATGAACGTCGCCGTCTTGCCGTGCCGATACGCCACATTCTTGACGATGTATTTGTACAGCATCATCCGGTCGCCGCAAATAAGCAACGGACAAAAGCGGATGTCGATCTCGCCTTGGCCGGCGGTGCCGACCTCGTGGTGGTGGATTTCTACATCGATGCCGCAGGCAAGCATCGTCTGCACCATCTCGGTGCGGATGTCTTGCAGGGAGTCGGTGGGGGGCACGGGGAAGTAGCCGCCCTTGTAGTCGGGCTTGTAGCCGAGGTTGGGGCCATCGTCCGAGCCGCTGTTCCAGCGACCTTCGGCCGAGTCGATCTCGTAGAAACCCAGATGCGCTTGCTGATCGAAGCGGATGTTGTCGAAGATGAAAAACTCCGCTTCCGGACCAAAAAACGCCGTGTCGGCAATGCGGGTGCGCTGCAAGTAAGCTTGGGCGCGCTGGGCGACGCCGCGTGGATCACGGGCATAGGGCTGGCGGGTGATGGGGTCTTCAATCGAGCAGACCAGCGACAGGGTCGGCGCGGCCATGAACGGATCCATGACCGCGGTGGTTGGATCGGGCACGACGAGCATGTCGGATTCGTCGATCGCCTTCCAGCCGCGGATGGACGAGCCGTCGAAGCCGAGGCCGTCTTGGAACACATCGGGTTCCAAGTCGGCGATGGGCATGGTAAAGTGTTGCCAGGTGCCGGGCAGATCGACGAACTTGAAATCGACCATCTGCGCGTTTTGGTTGCGTGCTAAGGCCAGCGCGGATGAGACGGCGCTAGGCCCGGATGACTTCGTTTTAGCTTTGGCCTTGGTCTTGGCTTTAGCTTTGGCCATGAGAATTCCTTTCTCGCGTCGAACAAATGCTCTAGGGTGGTTGGAAAAAAGCAAAGTTTCAATAGTACGATTCTGTAAATCGGCTGTCAAGCAAGTTGGCAAGCGAGCCTTGACAAGCAATCGGCGGCTTTTATTATATCTCAGAACCTCAGTATTTATCTGGCGTTTATGCTGCTAGAGATACTTTCTGGTCATGTCCACTAGCCCACTGTCCAAACGCGAAATCCAAGTTCTCCTTGCCTTGGTCAAAGTCCACGTTGCCCTCGGTGTTCCGATTGGCTCACAGACGTTGAACCGGCGCGAGGATCTAGGCGTTAGTTCGGCTACCATACGCAATACCTTGGCCTCCCTAGAGGATAAAGGCTACGTCTCCCAGCCCCATGTTTCGGCCGGCCGCATTCCCTCTGAGAAGGGATACCGATTTTACGTGCAGCGCTGCATGGCCACGGCCGCTGCTGGCTTGGACGAGGCTGAGATCGCCTTGCGGCAGCAGCTAGAGGCTGCACAACAGGAAGGCAATTACGAGGAGATTCTGCATCAACTGGCGAGGACTATCGGCGATCTGTCGAACCAACTCGGGTTGGTTTTGGCCCCGCGCTTTAATCAAGGCATCTTTCACAAGCTAGAGCTTTGGCGCTTGGGGGAGCGTCGCCTGCTGCTCATCATCACGATGCGTGGTGGCCTAACAAAGAGCTTGATGGTCGAAGTAAATAGCGCGGTGATGCAGCGCGATTTAGAGGTGTTGAGCCGACTTTTCAACGAGCGCTTGCACGGGCTGACAATGGCTGAAATCCAACGCGCGGTCGAGGAGCGAATGGTCGAGTTGGGGCCAGTGCCGCAGCCGGTTGTGGAGGCCGTCGTGCGGCAGATCGAAGGCTTGGCCACCACGAGCGGTGCTGATCTCCACATCTCGGGGACCCGCAATCTGTGCCTAAAACCCGAATTTGACGATCCGAGCGAAGTGGCCGGTTTGATCGATTTGGTGGAGAAAAAAGACCTTCTCGCCCAGCTTATGAGCGAGCGACACGGCGTGGTCATCACCATCGGTTCCGAGCACCGGCCGCAGGCGATGGGGCGGTGCAGCATGGTGACGGCCAGCTACGAGGTCGCCGGGGCCAAAGGCGCAGTCGGCGTGATCGGCCCGACGCGCATGCCCTACAGGCCCTTGGTGAATTTGGTCAATTGCGCGGCCTCCCGAGCGGCCGATCTGATCTGCTAACGAGTTTTTGTCCCAATCTTAATTCACAAGTTATAGAGTAAGGAGCGTCGATGAGCGAGCGCGAAACTCAGGACCGCGTCGCAGTGGACGAGGCGAGCACGGAGGGTGCCGTCGAGTCGCAGGCGGAAGTAGCGGAGTCACAGGAAGAAACGGCGGAACCACAGAAAGAAACGGAATCAGAGGGAACAGCAGCGGAGCCGGAGGCCGATGGGGCAGCCGAGCTCGAGGCGGCGTGCGCCGAGGCGGCAGCCAATTATGACCGCTATGTGCGGGCGGTCGCCGAGTTGGATAACTACCGCAAGCGCACAGTGCGGATGCGTGCGGAAACGCGAGATGAGACCTTGCGCGATGTCTTGTTGCAGGTCGCGCCCATATTGGACAACTTGCGCCGCGCCCTCCAGCAGGAGACCCAAGAAGCCGAGTTGCTCAAGCAAGGCGTCGAGTTGATCTGCGGCCAATTCAACGATGTTCTCAAAGGCTATGGGCTAGCTGAGATCGAGTCGGTGGGACAGCCTTTTGACCCCGAAGTCCACGAAGCCCTAGCTGAAGTCCCAGATGACGAGCACGCTCCCGGCACGGTCATTGAGGAGATGGAGAAGGGCTACAAACTCAACGACAAGGTGGTCCGTTACGCACGCGTTGTCGTCAGCAAGGCGAGCGCAGAGAGCGCGGAGAATTGAGGAACTAAATGTCCAAAAAGGACTACTACGAGGTGTTGGGCCTTGAGCGAGACGCCAGCGAAAGCGCGATCAAAGGGGCCTACCGCAAGAAGGCGCTGAAGTACCATCCCGACCGCAATCCCGGAGACGCCGCGGCCGAGGAGCAATTCAAGGAGGCATCCGAAGCATACGAGGTGCTTTCGGACCCCGAGAAGAAGGCCGCGTACGATCGCTATGGCCACGCCGGCGTTGAGAGCAATTTCGGCGGCGGTGGCTTTCAGTGGTCGGATTTTACGCACGCCGGTGAATTTCAAGACATCTTCGGCGATATTTTCGAGAGTTTCTTCGGCGGTGGTCGGCGGTCGCGAGGGTCGGCGAAGCCGAAGGGTCGCGACTTGAAGATCAAGGTGGCCTTAACGCTAGAAGAGATCGCCGAGGGTGTGGAAAAGAACATCGCCCTGACGCGCTTGCAGCGCTGCAAAAGCTGCGAGGGGACCGGCGCAGCCAGTGGAGCGGGTCGCAAAGCCTGCGGTACGTGCGGCGGGCGAGGTCAAGTGCAACAGATGGCGCGCACGATCTTCGGGCAGTCGATGACCGTGGTGACGTGTCCAGCCTGCGAAGGGGAGGGCCAGATTGTGTCCAATCCCTGTCCAGAGTGCCGAGGTGAGGGCCGCGAGCGCGGCCAAACTACCCTGACGGTGCGCATTCCCGCCGGCGTCCAGGAAGGCAATTACATTCCGTTGCGCGGCCAAGGGGAAGTTGGGCCGCGCGGAGGACCGGCTGGAGATTGCTTGGTCTTTATAGAGGAAAAAGAGCACGACTATTTTATCCGCGATGGCAACCACGTGATCTACCGATTGCCCTTGGGTTTTGGCCAAGCTGCCCTAGGCACGGAGGTAGAAGTTCCGACCCTGTCTGGCAAGGCCATGTTGAAGATCCCCCCTGGCACCCAATCCGGGCGCGTCTTCCGCATGGGTGGCCGGGGCATCCCGGACGTCAATGGTCGCGGAGTCGGCGATCAGCTAGTCGAGGTCGTCTTGTGGACTCCCGAGGGCCTTAGCCGACGAGAGCGCGAACTATTCGCCGAACTCGCTGAGTTCGAACAAGAGCGCGTCGCCAGAGAAGGCGAGAGCTTCTTCGCCAAAATGCGCAAGGCCTTCCAGTACTAAAAGCAGGTACGCTTGTCCTTTCCCCAAACTGGCCCCTTAGCCCAAGTGCGCCACACCGTCGCCATTGCCAGCGCGAAGGGCGGCGTGGGCAAATCGACTGTAAGTATCAACTTGGCCGTCAGTCTGGCGGCCCAAGGCGCTCGCGTTGGCCTGCTCGACGCCGACATCTACGGCCCGAGCATTCCCTTGATGATGGGTATCAGGCAGCAACCCGCAACCGGGCAGGAGGGCACTATGCGCCCGGTGTACAAGGCCGGGGTCGCCCTGATGTCGATTGGTTTTATCGCCGGCGAGGACGCGCCCGTGGTCTGGCGGGGGCCGCTGTTGGCCCGGGCGTTGCAGCAGTTTTTGAATCAGGTAGAGTGGGGGGAACTCGACTATTTGTTGATCGATCTGCCGCCCGGCACCGGCGACGTGCCGCTCACCTTGAGTCAGGCCGTGGCCCTGTCCGGTGCCTTGATCGTGACGACGCCGCAGAGCGTGGCATTGGAGGATGTGGAGCGGGGCATTGCCATGTTTTCCAAGGTCGAGGTGGACATCCTCGGGATCGTCGAAAACATGAGCTACTACCTGTGTAGCCAGTGCGATCAACGCCACGAGATTTTCGGGTGTGGTGGCGGGCGCGAGGCCGCGGAGCGGTTGGGGTTGCCCTTCTTGGGTGAGTTGCCCCTCTCGGCTGCAATCCGCCAGAATGGGGATGAGGGACGGGCTGAGCCGGATCCCCTTTTCGCCGCAGTTGGCGAGGGACTCGTCGCCGAGCTGAGACGCTTGGAGGCCAGTGAGTAAACGGGCTTGGCACTGTTTGCGGCTAGAGGTCCCTGCGGCTTGCGCCGAGGATGTGAGTGCGTGGGCGTACGAGCTGGGTAGCTGCGGCCTTCAGGCCGAGGAACTGGGGGAGCAAACTCGGTTGAGCGCGTACTTTGCGGCTGAGCCAATGTGCAATTTGGCCGAGGTTCAGCGCGAACTGACGCATAGACTCGCCGCGCTCGGCTTGGCATCGCCGATAGGTGCCGAATGCGTAGAGGAGCAGGATTGGGAGGCCGAGTGGCGGCGGTTCTTTGCGCCGGTGTGGGCCACCGAGCGGATCGTCATTCACCCTTCGTGGATTCCGGTCGATATAGCCGAGGGTCAAATCGCCGTGCGCATAGATCCCAAAATGGCCTTTGGCACGGGAGGGCACGAATCGACCCAGCTTTGCTTGCAGGCGCTGGAGAGCTATCTGTGTGCTGGGGTGCGCTGTCTGGACTTGGGGACGGGCAGTGGCATTCTCAGCATTGCCGCGGCAATGCTGGGGGCGGAGTCAGTACTCGCCGTGGATATCGACGAGAAGGCCGTGGCCAATGCGCGGGAAAACTTGGCGCACAACCGCATTGGCTCTGAGCAGGTTGAGGTGCGGTTGGGAGGGGTGGAGGCCGTTGCGGAAGGGCCTTTTGACTTGGTTTTAGCCAACATCCAAAGCCATGTGCTGCGACCTCTATTAGCCCCTTTGCGCCGCTTGTTGGCAGCGGATGGACGGATCGCGTTTTCGGGTTTGCTGGCGCGGGAAGAAGCGGCTTTTTGCCGCTGGGTTACAGAAGCTAAATTAGAGGTCGATACCATATTGGCAAAAGAAGCGTGGATTTGCGTGGTAGCGCGAAACAGTGGAGGTCAATTTGACTAGTATCCTAGTCCTACACGGACCCAATCTCAACTTGCTGGGAACGCGCGAGCCCGAGGTATATGGTCGGGAGACCTTGGCCGCAATCGACGCGTTGATCGCCGATCACGCGCAGCGGCTCGGAGTACAGGTGCGCTGCTATCAATCTAACTGCGAGGGCGCACTAATCGACGCCCTGCACCAATCCCAAGAGCAGGGCCTGCTATTCAATCCGGGGGCTTTTACCCACTATAGCCTTGCCCTGCGCGACGCCGTGGCGGCCAAGGGATTGCCGACCGTTGAGGTGCATCTGTCCAATGTTCACGCCCGGGAAGCGTTTCGCCAACACTCGGTTATCGCGCCCGTCTGTCTCGGGCAAATCGCCGGGTTTGGCAGTTTTAGCTATGTGCTCGGGCTAGAGGCTTTAGTGCAGCACTTGCGGGGTGCGGAAGGCGCTCAGAACGAATAGACGTAGGACACGCCGATGCGCGGCTCGCCGTCGCGGAAACTGAGTTCGGGAAAGATGCGGCGGGTGCTTTTGCGCGGGATCAGGGCCACCCCGAAGCTGCCGGCGGCAAGCGCGGCCGTGGACCAACCGTAGAGGCGGGCGCGGTCGGCTTTATCGTCGAGCTTTTGGGCGCGGGATAGCTGGCCGTGTTCGCGGTTGAGGGCCGCTTCGGCTTCGTTGTCGGAAGCCCGGTCGAATTGCAGCCAAGAGAGCAAGCCGAAGGCGAGGGCTCCCCCGAGAAAACTGATATAGGGGAACTCGGTCACCGAGATCGTGTGGGCACCCCCGCCCAACGATTCGAGGGTGATAATCTTGTCGATTTCGGTTTTGTCGAAAGTGAAGATCTTGTCGTTGACGCGCATGATGACCAGATCTTGGGCCTTTTCGATCAGATTGCCTTCCACCAAGCTGCCATCGGCTAGGTAGAGTCGGGTGTCTGCCCCGGCAATGGATTCCGGTTCCGTCTCGGCGAGGGCCATGACGGGTTGCAAAACGAGGCACAAGCAAGCAACTAACGCCGTGTAGCGCTTCATGTTAAGGCTCCCCTTGGTAGCTTTTCGCAAATATACAAGGTCGATACTTAATGTCAATAGATGAGACGTCTGCTGGCATGAGCCGTTCCTGCGAACGGGACGCCGCGCCTGAACTCGCCGGAATGACGATCGCCCAGATACGCGCACAGGTGGCGGAGTGGGAAAGCGGCGATCCGGGCTGGGCCTTGCTCGAAAAGGATCGCCGCGTTGGCGTCCGGCGCTTGGTGGTCGAGCGGCGGCGGCGCGATGCGCGCGAGCAGGCAGAGTCCCAACGGCGCGAGCGGCTTCTGCACTTTGAACGGCACCTTTGGGCCCAAGGGGTGAGCCGAGTGGCTGGCGTCGATGAGGCTGGGCGCGGCTGCTTGGCGGGTCCTGTGGTGGCCGCGGCCGTCGTTTTAGCGCCGGACTGTGCCATCGCCAAGATCGACGATTCCAAGAAGCTGTCGCGAACCCAGCGCGAAGTCCTGTATGAGGAGATCGTGGCCAAGGCTCTAGCCGTGGGGATAGGGCAGGTCGAGGCCGAGGAGATCGACAGGTTGAACATCCTGCAGGCCTCGCTCAAGGCCATGCGCTTGGCGTTGGAGAAATTGTCCACCCCGCCCGACCGGGTGCTGATTGACGGGCACCTGCCGGCGCGCAGCCCCTATCCCGAGCAAGCCATCATTGACGGAGACGCCCGCTCGCTGTCGATTGCCGCGGCTTCGATTGTGGCCAAAGTACACCGCGACCGCCTGATGTGCGAATGCGACGTCCACTATCCCGAATACGGCTTTGCCGCGCACAAGGGCTACGGCAGTGCCGCGCACTTAGCCGCACTTGACGCCCATGGCCCTTGCCCGCTGCACCGCCGCAGTTTTGGTCCGGTGGCTGCGTGCGTCGCCGAGCCGCGCTCAGAGCTTTTTCTTTCTTTTGAAGAGGGCATTTACGACTGCGCCAACCTCGCCGAGCTAGCGCGGTTGGGACAGTTAGTCAAAGAGGCCGCCACCGAGTTGGCCGCCGATGAACTGACGGCTCTGAGGGGAGCCTATCGGGAGCAGCGCAATAGGCTGGGGGACATTGGGCGGCAGGGTGAAGCGGCGGCGGCGACCTATCTGGAAGAACGGGGCTATCGGATACAGGAGCGTCGCTATCGCGCTGTTGGAGGCGAAATCGACTTGGTGGCCGAAGAGCAGGGCGAATTGGTCTTTGTCGAGGTAAAGACCAGCCAGCGCGCGTCCCGCCCCGAACAAAGGGTGGATCGCGCCAAGCGGCAGCGTCTGACGCGGGCTGCCCGGCACTATATCCAATACTGCACCACCGATCCGGTCTGCCGCTTCGACGTGATCGCCGTGTGGCTGCGCGCAACCGGCGCAGAAATTGAGCATTGGCCGGACGCGTTCAAGCCCCTCGATTAAGCGGCCAATTCGCTATAGACGAGTTGGCCGCCGACGATGGTGGCTACGGCCTTGCCCTTTAGGTGGTAACCTGCAAAGGGGGTGTTCCGCGATTTGGAGCGGAAGTGCGCGGGGACGACCTCCCATTCGCGCGTTAGGTCGAGCAGGGTTAGATCTCCAGGCATCCCCGGAGTGAGCGCCCCCCCGGGAAGTCGCAAGATGCGCGCCGGATGGCAGGTCCAGCGCGCGATGGCTTCTTGCAGGGACAAAACGCGATCCACCAAATAGGTCAAGGTGAGGCCGACGGCCGTCTCTAGGCCGACAATGCCCATGGGAGCTTGGGTTAGGGATTGGGTTTTTTCCTCGGCCGTATGGGGTGCGTGGTCGGTCGCAATGACTTCTATGGTGCCATCGGCGAGCCCTGCGAGCATGGCCTCGACATCGGCGGCCTCGCGCAGCGGCGGGCTCATCTTGGCGGCCGTGCCTTGGCGCTCGACCTCGCGGTCGGTGAGTACGAAGTGATGGGGCAGCACTTCGCAGGTCACGGGTAGGCCGTCGGCTTTGGCGCGTCGGACCAATTGTGCGGTACCGGCCGTGCTGATATGGGCGATGTGCAAAGGCCCGCCGGTCTGGCGGACGAGTTCTATATCGCGGGCGACCATTTCCTCTTCACCTGCGGCTGGCATCCCCGTGACGCCGAGGCGGGCTGCTACTTCTCCTGCGTGCATACAGCCGCCGGCCGTAAGCGATTTGACCTCTTCGTGGGGAAAGATGGGTCGGTCGAGGTCGCGGGCGATTTCGAGCGCGCGGCGCATCAGGGTTTCGTCTTCGACTGGGTCGCCGTCGTCGGAAAAGGCCACCGCGCCCAATTCCGCCAATTCTTCAAGAGGGGCGAGCGCTCCGCTTCCTCGGCGGTTCACTGTCACACAAGCGATTGGATAGTAGCGCACGCTGGCCGTCTGCGCTCGCTCTAGTGCTAGCTGCAAATGGTCGCTGCTGTCTGGGGGAGGGTCGGTATTGGGCATGGCGGCCACGGCGCAGATGCCGCCGGCCGCTGCCGCTGCGGTGCCGGTCTCAATAGTTTCCTTGTGTTCGTATCCTGGTTCGCGGAGGTGGGTGTGAATGTCGATGAAACCCGGAGCGACGACCAAGCCGGCCGCCCTCAAGACGGGTACGTTTGGAGGCGTTGGGAGGTTGGGGGCCGATTGAACTATTTTGCCTTGGCGAATGAGGATGTCTCCTAGGGCATCGGTGCCGTTGGCTGGGTCGATGAGGCGTCCTTGGTGGACGAGCAAGTCAGCAGAAAATTTAGACATGAGTGAGTGAGGTGAGTGGGGCGAGCCAGTCGATGGTTTCGTCTAGGGTCAGCGGGGCGCCGGCTAGGGCTAGACCTCGTTGCCTCAGGTGGCGGGCCAATTGCACGGCCATCGGAGGCACAAGCCCGCTGATGGACTCGAATTCGGGATGGGCGAGCACGGCGCGGGCCGGCCCTTGCAACTCGATGCGGCCTTGGCGCAGAACCGCTACGTGGGTAGCTAGGCGGCCGACTAGCTCCATATCGTGGCTGATTAGCACGAGGGTGCGGCTTTGGCTGCTCAGCTCGGCGAAGAGCTGGCACAAGCGGGCCGTAGTCTGGGGGTCGAGGCCGGCGGTTGGTTCGTCGAGCACTAAGACCTCTGGGTCCATGGCTAAGACGCCGGCGAGTGCGACGCTACGCCTTTCGCCCCCGCTCAGTGAGAGGGGTTGGCGCGGCCCGAATTCTTCCAGCGGCATGCCTACCATGGCGAGTGTATTAGCCACGAGGCGCTCGACGCGCTCGGGAGCAAAGCCGAGGTTGCGCGGCCCAAAGGCCACATCCTCGGCCACGGATTCGGCGAAAAGCTGGAGTTCGGGAAACTGGAAGGCCAAGCCAACGCGCTGGCGCACGCGCGCTGGGGGCTGGGAGCCGATGTCGCAGCCGTCGAGGAGCACGCGACCGTGCGAGGGGTTGAGCAGGGCGTTGAAGTGCTGGGCGAGAGTGGTCTTGCCCACGCCATTGGTACCCACGAGGGCCAGTATGGAGCCGGAGGGGATGTCTAGGTCAATGTCGCGGATGCCGTAACGACGGGTGGGCAGGTGCTCGTCGTAGAGATGCGCAAGCCCTTCGGCTGCTAGTTTGCTCGGGGCTGGTGGTGGCGGCGAGGGCGGAGTCCAGGATTCTGGATACGTCTGGGGTTTTAGCACAGCCAGCGCGTCGGACAAGGCCGCTAGCTCCAAGTGGTTATCGGCTAGCGATAAGTGAGCGGCGAGGGCACTGGCAAAGGGAAGGTCGAGGCCGAGGGCGCGGAGTTTGGGCGGATCGGCAAAGAGGGCGGCAGGCGGGCCGTCTGTATGGACCCGACCCGCCTGGAGGACGATGATGCGGTCGGCGCGAGCAGCTTCTTCTGGGGATTGGGTGATGAGGATCGTCGCGATGTCGTATGCAGTGCGCAGCCGCTGGAGCAGCTCGGCTACTTGGTGCCTTTCGCCGGGATCGAGCAAGGCTGTCGATTCGTCCAAGACGAGATAGCGCGGTCGCATCGCTACCACTGCGGCAATGGCCACGCGCTGTTTCTCGCCGCCGGAGAGCCTGTCCGGTGGAGAGCGGCGATAGGTTTCGAGGTCGAAGGCGGCGAGCGTCTCCTCGACGCGGCGGTGAATTTCATCGCTGGCTAGGGCTAGGTTTTCCAAGCCAAAGGCCAATTCGTCGGCGACCGTGGTGCCGACTAGCTGATCGTCTGGATTTTGCAAGACCATGCCGACTAGCTGGCGGATGGAGCGGAGTTGGGTCGGGTCGCTGGTGTCCATGCCGTTGACGAGGACTCGGCCCGCTTGGGGCTGTTGCAGGCCATTTAAGCAGCGGGCGAGGGTGGTTTTGCCCGAACCATTAGCGCCGATGAGGGCGATGTTTTCTCCAGGGCGGATGTGGAGATCAATGGAGTGCAACGCGGGTGGTTCCCCGCGATAGCTAAGGCTGAGTTTTTCGACGCGGATCATAGGGCGGCAGCATACGGCAAAAGAATTTTGCCGTCAAGGCGGATAAGTTGACAGCTAGAGGGTGAGATTGTTTATTCAGATTCAAGGAGTTACGAAAATTAGGAGCGTTGCCAATTGCGCGCGCTCGCAACGCGCTTTTTGGCGAGGACTATGGTCTTATGAGCAAGATATTATATAGGTGGGTTTGGCTACTCGCCGTTGGGGTCATGGGGTGCAGCGATTCGGAAGAAGGGCTCGATATCGTCGGCCCCGATTTGCCCGAGGGCCCGGGCCGCGTCTATCCCATTTCAGCCGTTAGCTTCCCGTCCAACGACGGCGTCGAGGTGAGCGCGCTTTTTGGTGCGCCGGAGGCCGACAGTCTGCCGGTGGTGATCCTCCTGCACGATCTCGGCGGGAATAAATCCGATTGGTTGGGTGCCACCGACACGTACGTGGCCTTGCTCGAGCGCGGTTACGCTGTCTTGGCCATCGACATGCGCGGGCACGGGCAAACCCCGTTGCCCGACGACCGACAGGTATTGGAATTGATCGATCTGGAATTGGGCTTTCTCGATGTCCATGCCGCGCTGATCTGGCTGCAGAGCCAGTCCAATATCGATGTCAGCCGCGTCGCGGTTGTGGGCAGTGGCTCGGGAGGTAATGTGGCCTATGTGAGTTCAGGCATTTTCCCCGAGCTGATAAAAACCAGCGTCTCCCTCTCGCCCGGGTTGTGGGGGGCCTCTTCGTTGGAGCCGTTGGTCATCGGGACCGGTCTTGAATCGTTTGCACCTCGGTCGATACTCTTTATCGTGGGCGATCAAGACCAAATTGAGGCTGGAGACGTCATTCTCAGCTATGTCGATTTCGCTCGCAACCTAGAGGCGCGGACGGCCGAGCCAAAGGATTTGCGCGTTTTTACAGACTCGGCTGACCACGGCTTTGCATTGCTCAACAATGTGCCCGAGGCGCTGGATCTGTTATTCCTCTGGTTGGAGGAAAATCTCTAGGCAAACCCCACCTGCGGTGCCCAGCGCATGGACTCGTCTCCGGCTATTGCCGTTGTCATTCCCGCCTGCGACGAAGAAGAAGCCATCGGCAAGGTGCTGCAAGACATACCAGACCTCGCACAGCAGGTTATCGTCGTCGATAATGGCTCCAGCGACCAGACCGCTGAGGTGGCCCGTCGCTTGGGTGCTCACGTCGTCGTCGAGCCGCACCGCGGCTATGGCCAAGCCTGTCTGGCGGGCATCGCCCAGCTCGATTGCCCGGATATCGTCGTCTTCCTCGACGGCGACTACAGCGATTACCCCGAGGATATGCCAGCTTTAGTAAGCCCGATAGTCACAGACTCCGCCGATATGGTTATTGGCTCGCGGGTTTTGGGTCAGCGGGAAAAGGGCGCGCTCTTGCCCCAAGCTCGGTTTGGCAACTGGTTGGCCACCTTGCTAATTCGCCTGCTGTTCGGCGTCACCTTTACGGATTTGGGGCCTTTTCGTGCATTGCGCTACGACGCGCTCAGGCGGTTGGAGATGCAGGACCGCAACTTTGGCTGGACCGCGGAGATGCAGGTCAAAGCCGCTCGGCTGGGCCTGCGCTCAGCCGAAGTGCCCGTGCGCTATCGCCGCCGCATCGGCACCTCCAAGATCACCGGTACGCTCAGCGGCACGTTGCGAGCCGGATACAAAATTCTCTGGACCATTTTTCGCTATGCGCGGTGGCGTCCTACGCGGTCTCGGGGATAGGTTGGGACTGCTCGATGCAATTGGTGGACTACGATTTTGACCTGCCCGATGCACTAATCGCCCAACATCCGCCGCCCGAGCGCGACCAATCGCGTCTTTTGCTCTTGAGCCGGGCGGATGGTTCGTTGCAGCACTTGCACTTTGGTGCCATCGTCGATCAGCTCGCGCCCGGCGATGCTCTAGTATTGAATCAAACACAGGTCGTGCCGGCTCGGCTCAAGGGGCGTAAAGTCGCTACCGGAGGCCGGGTTGAACTGCTGCTGCTCAGGCCGCTAACGGCGGGCGATTGGCTGGCGATGGGGCGGCCTGGGCGAGGCTTAAAACCAAAGACGCGGTTGGAGTTTGGCGACGGAGCGGTGGAAGCGCACATCGTCGAGCAGGTTGCGCCGGGGCGGTTCCGCGTGCGCTTTGCCGTCGAGGACGTGTTGGCGCGGCTGGAAGAGGTCGGGGAAATACCGCTGCCTCCCTACATTCGGCGTTCGCCTGAAGCTGCGGATCGGGAGCGTTATCAGACCGTCTATGCCGCGCGCCCGGGAGCCGTTGCCGCGCCCACGGCTGGACTGCACTTTACCCCTCAGTTAATTGCTGAGATTGCTGCCAAGGGCGTGGAGGTCCTGAAGGTGCTCTTGCACGTGGGGCCGGGCACGTTCGAGCCGGTGCGCAGCGCCGACCCACGCCAGCATGTCCTCGAGCCTGAATACTGCGAAATCGACGAGTCGGTGGCGGCCGCACTCAGGCGTTGTCGCGCGGCTGGTGGGCGCATCGTCGCCGTTGGTACTACCGTGGTGCGGACCTTGGAGTCGAGTGTCGATGCCGAGGGCAATGTGTGTGCCTGCGGGGGCTTTGCGGATGCGTTTATCTATCCGCCCTACGCATTCAAAGCAGTCGATATGTTGGTGACGAACTTTCACTTGCCGCGCTCAAGTTTATTGTTGCTCGTGGCGGCCCTCGTCGGGCGAGAACGGCTTCTGGCCGCCTATCGCGAGGCCGTCGAGCGAGGCTATCGCTTTTATAGCTATGGCGATGCCATGATGATCGTGTGAGGCTGTGGAACGCATAACCGCCATCGTTCCGGCCGCTGGTCGGGGGGAGCGCATGAGAGCAGATCAGCCCAAGCAGTACCTCCCGTTAGGGGGCCGGCCTGTGCTCTGGCACGTACTCGCGCGTCTCGAAGCGAGCCCGCTGGTGACCGATATCGTCTTGGTCGTGCGGCGCGAGGACATGGACTATTGTCGCCGCCAATTGAGCGAGGGTGGTGACTTTGGCAAAATCGCAGCCATCGTGCCCGGGGGGGCTGAACGCAGTGCATCCGTGTATCGAGGATTGCAGAAGACCCGAGCCGATATGGTTTTAGTACACGACGCGGTGCGGCCTTTTATTTCGGAGGAGCTGCTGGAGCGGGTGGTCACCGCCACTCGCGAGCACGGAGCGGCACTGCCCGCTTTGCCGGTGGTGGAGACGATCAAGGAAGTGACGGATGATCGGGTCGTCGGCACGCCGCATCGCGAGCGGTTGTGGCAGGCGCAGACTCCGCAGGGCTTTGATCGCGAGTTGCTCCTGAGGGCATATCACGCGGCCGGGACCGACGCGGTGGCTACGGACGACGCTGCGCTGGTCGAGCGGCTGGGGCATGCGGTCTGTGTCGTGCCCGGCGAAGCCGATAACCGCAAGCTCACTACGCCCGAGGATCTGGCTTGGGCTGAGTGGCGAGTGCGCGCAAGGGAGGAGGTGCCTACTATGGGCTTGCGCATAGGACAGGGCTACGACGTGCATCGCTTGGAGGAAGGGCGGCCCCTAATATTGGGCGGAGTCGTCGTGCCCTTTGAGCGGGGGTTGGCGGGCCACTCGGACGCAGATGTGCTGACGCATGCCATAATTGACGCGCTTTTGGGTGCGCTGTCGGCCGGGGATATCGGCCAGCTCTTTCCCGACTCGGACGCGCAATACAAGGACATATCGAGCTTGGTGCTGCTCAAACAGGTCGGCGCTCTGATAGCAGAACGAGGGGCGCGAATCCAGCACATCGACGCAGTCGTCGCGGCCCAGCGGCCCAAACTCGCGCCGCACATAGCAGCGATGCGCCAAACGCTAGCTGAGACCTTGGGCCTAGAGGTGAGTCAGGTTTCGCTTAAGGCCACGACGACCGAGCGCTTGGGGTTTGTCGGGCGCGAAGAGGGTATGGAGGCTCAAGCTGTGGCCCTTTTGGCACTCTAAAGCATGGCAGACTATCTGGATTCCCTACTCGCGGCCCTGTCTGGTGTCGATCCGCTGTGGGCGTATGGCATCTTATTGCTTAGTGCCTTTTTGGAAAATATCGTGCCGCCCATACCGGGCGATACGGTGGTGGTGTTTAGCGCCTATTTGGTGGGGCGCGGCCTCTTGGAAATGTGGCCGGTTTTTCTTGCTACGTGTGTCGGGGGTATGGCAGGCTTTTTGGTCATGTACTATTTGGGCTATAGCCGGGCGCGCGCCTTTTTCGCCGGTCGCCGGGGCGCGGCGAAGCTGGCCCAAGCCGAGCGGTGGCTCAGTCGCTACGGCGTCGCGCTCATTTTAGGCAACCGATTTTTGAGCGGCATTCGGTCGGTCATCGCCATTGGTGCTGGTCTAGGCCGCATGCCTTGGCCAACCGTCGCGCTCTGCGGTGCGATCGGCATGGCAGTTTGGAACGGATTGCTGCTCTACGCCGGGGTTTTGGTAGGCGAGAACTGGGAGCAGGTCACCGAACTGCTCGCGCAATACAATCGATTATTGGTGGGAATACTGTGCTTGGTGGGAGTGGTATTACTCTGGCGCTGGTGGCGCAAGCGGCGGGCGGTCCAACCTTGACAAGCAGGGATAGAGGGCTTAGGTTAAATAATTTCTATATTAATATATAATCTGAGAAAAGACGATGAACGACATTACTTACGCCCCTAAAGTGGGCGAAATCGAGCGGCAGTGGTTCGTGGTTGATGCCACGGACAAAGTGTTAGGGCGACTGGCTTCGGAAATTGCCCAAGTGCTGCGTGGCAAGGGCAAGCCCGAATACGCCCCGCATGCCGATGTGGGCGACCACGTCATTGTGATTAATGCCGACAAGGTGCGGGTCACGGGCAACAAGGCCGAAAGTAAGGTCTATTATCGCCACACCGGTTATCCTGGTGGCTTGCGGGTCACTCCCTATAGCCGCATGGCCGAGCGGCATCCCGATCGGATCATCCGCAAGGCTGTGCGGGGTATGCTGCCGCACACCAAGCTGGGCCGGATGCAGCTCAAGAAGCTCCGCGTCTATGTCGGCGGCGAACACCGGCACCAAGCGCAAAACCCCCAACCACTCGAACTTTAAGCCAAAGGCAACGCGTCCATGCCCGCAGAAAACTACGAAGCGACCGGTCGCAGAAAGACCTCGGTAGCCCGAGTGCGCATGCAACTCGGCAATGGCAGTATTTACATGAACGGTCGCGTGGTCAGCGAGTACCTGCGCCGGGATTCTTTGGAGATGATTCTCGTGCAACCGCTGGATCTGACCGAGACTCGGCACACATTCGACATCCACATTTCCACTCGCGGTGGCGGCCTGCGCGGTCAAGCCGGTGCCGCCAGTTTGGGCATTGCCCGCGCCTTGCTGCAGTACGACCCGCAAAAGCGGGAAGCGTTGAAGAAAGGCGGCTTTCTGACGCGCGATGCCCGCGAGAAAGAGCGCAAGAAGTACGGATTGGCTGGCGCGCGCAAGCGCTTCCAATTCTCCAAGCGCTAGTCCCATTCCAATACACACGCTTCCCGATGCACGGCAGAGAGTGTCCCGTGGGCGTCCGGCGTCCGCGGGGCTTCTGTGTGTAAGTGAAGGAGGCGGAGGCCCAACTAACATTTAGGAGCACATCATGGCTGATTTCACTATCCGCGATTTGCTGGAAGCAGGGACCCACTTCGGGCACCAGACTCGACGTTGGAATCCCAAAATGCGGCCCTACATCTTCACCGAGCGCAACGGCATCCACATCATCGACCTGCAAAAGACGGTCGGTATGGTCGAAGCCGCTTGCGAGGCCGTGCGCCAGACGGTACGCGCCGGGCGCGCCGTGCTCTTTGTCGGCACGAAGAAGCAGGCCGCTGATCTCGTGCGGCAGGAGGCCGAGCGTTGCGGCATGTTTTACGTCACCGAGCGCTGGCTCGGTGGGATGGTGACCAACTGGCAGACTATTCGCCAAAGCATCCGGCACTTGGAGCATCTCGATCGCATCTCAACCGACGGCACCTACGAGAACCTCAAGAAAAAGGAAGTCTTGCTGCTCGAAAAAGAGCGCGCCCGCCTCCAGCGGACCTTGGCCGGCATCCGCAACATGGGCGGTTTGCCCGGCTTGGTCTTTATCATAGACATCAAGAAGGAACACATTGCAGTGCGCGAGGCGGCCAAGCTAGGCATTCCCTCCGTGGCCATCGTCGATACCAACTGCGATCCCGACTTGGTGACCTATCCGGTCCCCGGCAACGACGATGCCATCCGCTCGATCGCTCTCATCACGCGCCTCATCGCCGACTCGGTGATTGAGGGCAAGGCTGAGGCCGAGGCCGAGAAAGCGGCTCGCGACGATAAGCAAGAGGCCGAACAAGCCGTAGAGACCGGACCAGCCGAAGAAGCCCCGGCGGATGTAGCCGAGGCCACTGCATAGTCAGACCAACTACTTTTGAAAGCAAGCAACGATGACTCAGATTACCGCACAAAGCGTACGAATGCTCCGGCAGAAGACGGGCTTGGGCATGATGGATTGCAAGAAAGCCCTGCAAGAGACCGATGGCGACAGCGAAAAGGCCATTGAGTACTTGCGCAAGCAGGGCCTGTCCGCAGTGGAGAAGCGAGCGGGCCGCGACGCCAGCGAAGGGCTGATCCAAGCGTATATTCACCAGGGTAGCCGCCTCGGCGTACTGCTAGAGGTCAACTGCGAAACCGACTTCGTCGCCCGCACCGACGACTTCCAAGAGTTCGCCAAGGATGTGGCCATGCACATTGCCGCCTCCCAGCCTTTGGCGGTCGAGCGGGAGGGCGTACCCGCCGACGCCGTGGAAAGGGAGCGGGCCATTTTCCTCGAACAGGCCAAAAACGAGGGCAAGCCCGAGCACATTGCCGAGAAAATTGTCGAGGGCCGCATGGAGAAGTTCTATCAGGAAAATTGCTTGATGGAACAGGTCTTCGTCAAAAATCCCGATCAGACCATTGGCGAATTAGTCACTGAAATAACCGCCAAAATCGGCGAGAAAATTACCGTGCGTCGCTTCGAGCGGTTCGTCTTGGGAGAAGACGCCTGAAAGCACATTGAGGCCGCCATGTTGGAAGAGGTCATTGAAACAGTAAAAGAGGCTATGGATAAGGCCATTGAGTCTCTGCGCCGCGACTTAGCCTCTATCCGCACGGGGCGGGCCTCGGTCGCTATGCTCGACAACGTGCGGGTGGATTACTACGGCCAACAGACGCCACTCAACCAAGTAGCGACGATTAGCGTCCCCGAGCCGCGCTTGTTGACGATCAAGCCTTGGGAAGCCACGCTGATTCCCGTGATTGAAAAAGCCATCTTCGCCGATAAAGCCCTAGGGCTCAACCCGGCTAATGACGGCGCCATCATCCGGCTGCCCATCCCCGAACTGACCGAGGAGCGGCGGGTAGAAATCACCAAAGTCGCCCGCCACCGCGCCGAGGAGGGGCGGGTCGCAGTGCGGCATGCGCGGCGCGACGGGATTGATCTGCTCCAGGAGGCCCAAAAGGACGGGGACATCTCTGAAGACGAGTCGCGCAGTGCGCAAAAAATGGTGCAGGATTTGACCGCTGAATACGTGGCCTCTATTGACGAGATCATCGAGAACAAGGAAAAGGAGATCATGGAGGTCTAAACGGCCCCTGTTCTCCGGTTGTGCCGAAGCATAGCCCTGTTTTGTCGCTTTACTACATCCTGTGGTCCATGCGCCCCCGGCAGTGGATCAAGAATGTCTTCGTCTTTCCCGCCCTCGTATTTTCCGAACGCCTTTTTGAACTTTCCTACCTAATACACAGCTTAGGGGCGGCTCTCTGCTTCGTTCTGCTGAGCGGGGGCGTCTATTTATTCAACGACATCTTCGACCGCCAGCACGATCGCCTGCATCCCGAGAAGTGCCACCGGCCGATTGCCGCCGGTCATCTGTCGGTCCCGTTGGCTTGGGGGGCGGCTTTGGTCTCGTTAGCCCTTGCGCTGGTCGGGGCGTTTTGGCTGCACTCGCATTTGGGGTGGGTGGCCACGCTCTACGCGGCGCTAAACGCGGCGTACTCACTTCGGCTCAAGCACGTAGTGTTGGTGGATGTGCTGATCGTGGCCGCGTGTTACCTACTGCGCGCCGTCGGCGGTGGCGTGGTCATCGAGGTGTCTATTTCCACTTGGTTTATCGTCTGTATCTTTGCGCTGGTGCTCTTCATGGTGGCGGTCAAGCGCCGGCAGGAGATCGTGCAACTGGCTGATAATGCTGCGGATCACCGCGCCATCCTCGAAGAATACAGCGTGCCCTTTCTCGACCAGATGATCGCCGTTCTCACGGCCTTGACCATAGTCTGTTACGCGCTGTACGCGATGGGCGTGGGAGATGCAGAAGACGCGCGACTGCAATGGACGATTCCCTTTGTGCTCTACGGCGTGTTGCGCTATCTCTATCTAGTGTACCATCGAGGGCAGGGAGGCGACCCAACGGCAGTTGTCTGGAATGATCGGCCTTTGCAGATCAACATCCTGCTGTGGTTGGCGGCTAGCCTATTCGGACTCTACGCCTAACCGAGGCGTGGGCATCCTCTTACAGGAGATTTGAGCATGGCAGCGAATTTGAAACAGAAGATCAAGCGGGGCGAACAGGTGATAGGATTTGGCATCCGCGGCGATATTGGGCGCGATGCATTTAAGCGAATCGCCGAGTTGGGCGCGTGCGATTTTGTCTTTGTCGACAGCCAGCACTCGCCCTATAGCGAAGACCGCTTAGTCGCGTTGGCAGGCATGGTCGGAGAGTTCGACCTGCCACTGCACTTTCGCATCAAGCACACGCGCCACGCGTACCTGATCGGCAATTGCTTGGACTTGGGGCCTTCGGGGATCGAGGTGCCCCAAGTGGAAACCGCGGCGACCGCTGAGGAGGCCGTGGCCAATTTCTACTACTTGCCGCAAGGGGTGCGCAGCCACGGCGGCGGTGCCCGCGTCGGAGATGCGAGCAGCGGCCCCCAAGCGTATGCGGATTGGTGGAACCAGTACGGGGTGTTGTGGCTGCAAGTCGAATCCGTGGCGGCTGCGACGAATGCATTTAACTTGGCGCGGCCCGGGGTCGATTGCCTCTCTTTTGGCCCTACCGATCTGCAAATGGATCTAAATCACCGGGGACATCCCCATCTCAAAAGCGTCGATGACTGCGTGCGCCACGTGGTCGGGGCCTTGCAGGGGACGGATACCGCAGTCTGTTTCCGCAATGGCACGGCTGAGAGCCGGTCGCGCTACGCCGATATGGGGGTGCGCGTTTTTCTGGAAGCGCCGCCGCTGTAGGAACGCTGGGCGACCGCTCGCGCACGGCTATTACGCTTTTTCATAATCAATTCCTAGCAGATGGATCACCACGCCGTCCAGCCGCCGTCCACTGGTACGACGGTTCCGTTGACATAGCCACTGGCCTTTGAGCACAAAAAAAGCAGGGCGGTGGCTAACTCTGTGGGTTGACCAAATCGCCCCTGTGGCGTAAAGGTGCGTAGGCGGGTGCTCATCTTCTCGTTGTCGAGGGCGGTCTCGGTCATTTCAGTGGGAAAATAGCTGGGGGCGATGGCGTTTGCGGTGATGCCATGTCTGCTCCATTCCACCGCCTGCGAGCGCGTCAGTCCCACGAGTCCGTGCTTGCTGACCGTGTAGGCACTCAAGCCGTTGATTACCGAGGCTCCCAAGCCGTAGATCGAGGCGATATTGACGATGCGGCCGGCTTCAGATTGGCGGAGCAGGGGAAAGCAGGCTTTGGCGAGTAGCCACTGAGCTTTGAGGTTGAGATCGACGACCGCGGCGAAGTCCTGCTCAGCCATGTCTTCGAGGCGGGCGCGAGTGGCTGTGCCGGCATTGGCGACCAAGATATCGCAGCCGCCGAGTTGCTCACGCGCTTGCTCGGGCAGGGTGTCGATAGTGGCGTTGTCGCTGAGGTCAGCCGCGTGGACGTGGATGGTGCCGGCGCGGTCTTGCAATTCGTTGGCCAGTGCTTCGAGGCGCTCTTGGCGGCGGGCGACGGCGAGGACGTCAGCACCGGCCGAGACGAGGACGCGGGCTAGTTCGGCTCCCAAGCCACTGGAGGCCCCCGTGACGATGGCTTTGCGACCTTGGCAGCCGAAGAGGTCGTGTAGATAGTCTTTACTGTTCATGGGGTTTTAAGGTAACGGATGCGTCTGGAGCGGCCAAGCGGATGAGGGCCGCTTGCCCGCGCGTGTACCGCCGCCTAGAATTACGTCCGACCCTTTCTCGCGTACAGGAGGTAACAGGCGATGGTAGGAAATAATATGACCAAGATTGAGGCGACCGAAGTTGCGGCTCCACCGGCTTGGGCTTTGATGGAGCGGAATTTGATCGCACTGATGGAGGAGTCGGGCCGCTTGTTCGCCCGGCAGTACTTTGAGCGCGGGGGCGGCACCTTGTTGGCCGAGGATGTCGATGATCTCTACGAACAGTTGTACAACTTTGGCCTATTCTACGCGATTGGCGCGGCCGACGATTTGCTCGACCTCCACTTCCGCAACTGGAACGCTGTCACCCGCATCAGCGACGACCGCATCAATCATCGCACGCGCTACAACGACCACAAGAAGGTCTTCCGGCCGTCCATCTACAACGAGTTCTGGAACCTCGAACAGGCCATGGAGTGGCACCACTTGGGCGAGGGCAATATGGCCTTTTACGACTTTGGGGTGGCCGACCACACGGTATCGGAAAACATGCGGCGGGCGCGGAGTTTTGCGGCCATGTTCATCGGCGAGGATTCCCAAGCTCCCAACTGGGATCCCGAATACCGCATCTTGCGCTCGCCCTTCCATTCGAGCCAAGGACCCAAGCTCCACGCGGACGCGGAATACGCCAACACCATGCTGCTGGCTGGGCGCGGCTTGGGCGGACAGGCCAACTACTACGGAGTGCGCGCAAGCCTGTATCCCATCGTCAAAAACTTGGAGACTCGGTGGTTTGAAAATCCAGCGCGGCGCAAGCAGATCGTCGATCTGTTCGACCGACTCGTCTTGCAGTGCGACACGCCCAACAGCTTGGCGGCCACTGCGCTGGTGACCAATGCTTATCTGTACACCGGCGACGACAAGTACAAACAGTGGGTTCTCGACTACACTGAGGCTTGGATGGAGCGCACGGAGAAAAACGGTGGCATCTGCCCGGACAACGTCGATGCCAAAGGCGTCATTGGCGGGGGACGCGAGGGCGTGTGGTGGGGCGGCCAGTACGGCTGGAATCACTACCAGGGCTACAACATCATGTACCACGGGATCAACATCGCGGTTGAATGCGCCCAACTGCTCACCGGCGACAGCGGGTACCTCGACTTTTTGCGCTCGCAAATCAAGCTACAAGTCGACAACGGCAGGAAGCGGGAGGACGGGCAGTTGCTCGTGCCGGTGCGCTACGGGCCGGACGGTTGGGACTGGAATCCAGCACCGGGGCTGCACGTAAGCGACGGCATTGAGATGCGGGGCTACTGGCTGGAACCCACTCCGTTGCGGGGCCAAGACATCATGCACCTGTATCACGCTTCCATGGCCCGGGAGGACTACGAGCTGATTACCACGGTGCGCGATGGCGATGTGGAGCGCGACTGGAACGACGTGGGCACGGCCTTGGGCGAGAAAAACTGGGGCAATACTGAATTCGCCCGCTTCCAGTACTACGACGGCAAGAATCCAAGCTGGCCGGAACAGATCCTGCGGGCGGAGTACCAGCAGGCCCTGGAGACCTACGAGGCCATGCGCGCCGACGAGCGCAGTCACTTGGAGATCGTTGCGACTAACCAACTTCCGTCGCAGCCGGTGTTGACCAAGGGGCTGACCCAAGTGACGCTGGGAGCACCGCAGTCGGTCTATAACGGCGGCCTGTTGCGCGCTACGGTGCGCTACTTCGACGCCGACCGCCTGCGTCCGGGGCTACCCCTAGACGTGGCCGCCTTGGTGGATGAACTGGGACCGGACGCGGTCGGCGTCCAACTCGTCAACACGTCGCGGCACGAGACGCGCCGCCTTATTGTACAGGCCGGCGCTTTTGGCGAGCACCGCTTTACGCAGCTCAAATATCGCGCCGCGGGGAAGGATGGGGAGGTGGCGACCACTGTGGAAGGGAAGTACTTCTCGGTGGAACTGCCGCCGTCAACGGCGATTCGCGTCGGAGCGGGACTAGACCGCTTCTGCAATACGCCGAGTTACGCCTTCCCGTGGCACGGCGATGGGATTCCGGTGCCGTTCCCGTCGTGACGACTCCCAGCTCACGAAAGGACACTCACATGCAGGAGCAAAGACTAAACGACGAAGTATTCCAAGCGCTTGCCACGTGCGGCTACGTCATCGTCCACAACTACTTCCCCGAAGACCAACGCGCCGCAATGGCCGCTGCCCTCCGCCGCATCCTCAAACCTTGGGACGAAGTCGCGGCCGATCCGCCCGCCGATCGCATTGGCTCCTGCTATTTTCCCTATCCCGAACAATGCCTCAACCGCGCCATAGTTGATCGCGAAGCCATCGCCTTTGCCCGACGCTGGCTCGGCACGGACCAAATCCACTACCGGCCCGGACTGGGTCTGGTCTCCTATCCGGGCCGCAAGGGTGGGCCGTTCCACATCGACAATGGCAACAACTCGCTACTGCCGCCCACTGCATCCGACCGGCACCACAGCCAGCTCAACTTCTGGTTCTGCCTCGAAGATGTCGAAGAGGATCAGGCCCCGACTCTCTTCGTCGCCGCCGCCGACGGCCAGCACCAAGACGCGGCCAGAGCTGAGCCAATGGTCGCTCCTGGTGGCTCGGTAGCTATCTTCCACAACTACTCTTGGCACGCCGCCAGCGACTATCGGCGGGCTGACGGCCAGCGCTATATCTGGAAATTTGCCTATGGTCGCGCCGATCACTATTGGGAAGGGGTCGAGCACTATACCCACGTGGGGCGCAACCCGCACTTTTGCGAGTTTATCGCTGGCCTCACTGCTGCCTATCGCCAGCTCTTCCGCTTCCCACCACCCGACCATCCATACTACACCCGTCAGACGCTCGACGCCTTGGAAGCGCAGTATCCGGGCTGGAACGCCCGCGGCGAATACTGGCCTCACGACGGGGAATAAGGTTCGTCTCCGTGGCACGGAGGGGATTTCCGTGCCGTTTACGTCGTGAGACGGAGGGGGTACGCCTTTAGGCGTGGTGAATCAAGCGTGTAAAATGCAGTTGTTGGTACCGAAGGGATTGGGATGGCGCTCTTCGCACTGCGGATCATCGCGCCATTCGCCATCGACCACAAAGCGATATTCGTGCTTGCCCAAAGGCAAAGTGACCGAAGTTTTCCACAGGCCTTGGGCGTCCTTTTTCAGTGGACGGGCCTGCGGGTCCCAATCGTTGAAGGAGGCGGCCAAACAGACGCTTTCCGCTTGCGGGGCCAAGAGTTTGAAAAGTTTGCGTTTTTTAGAGTTAGTCGTAGTCATTGTAGGACCTCTTCCTATTGGTTAAAGGGGAATAAAATCAAAGAACGTGGATGTTTAAAAAAAGTCAATAAGCCGGTGGTGGCGGACTTATTTTTTAGGACGGGACGCCGGTAGCCGCGGCTTGTCCCGATCCGAGGAAACCCCTGAAAGGTGCTCGACAGCTAAAACCAGACCTATATATTTACCCATGGATTGCTATGAATATAGACAGCAATATTAGGAGATAAAATGGCTATCACAAAAATGCGGTTTAGTCAATTTACGGCTTTTGAAGAGCTTGATTTTATTGCCTCTCCAGGCATCAATGTGCTCGTAGGTGCCAACGGAACCGGTAAGACCCATCTTATGAAGGTCGCCTATGCGGCGTGTGACATCAGCAAGACAAAAGCAGATTTCGCGGAAAAGCTCATTCGCGTATTCATGCCGTCTTTTCAACACCTCGGTCGGCTAGTCAGACGACCGCAAACGAGTTCACATGATCTTATCGAGTGTCATGTCGGAGTTTTCCGCGATGATACCCTGTCTATCCATACTTACTTCCACAATCTTGTAATGCGTTCCGGTGGTGTCCCGGTCGCCAAGGCAAAAGAATGGTGCGAGCATCCCGCCGAAAGTGTCTATATCCCCGTGAAGGAAATGCTCGCGAATGCCCCTGGTTTTCGCTCCCTGTATGCACAGCGCGAAATTCACTTTGAGGAGATTTACGCCGATATTCTCGACCGTGCCTACCTGCCCCTCCTGCGTGATCCGATGGACCGTGATTACAGCTTGCTCGCGGATTTACAACAGATAATCGGTGGGGAAGTTACGACTGAAGGTGAAGAATTCTTCCTCAGCAGCGAGCAAGGAAACTTGGAGTTTATGCTCCTCGCTGAGGGGATGCGCAAGCTCGGACTTCTGTGGCGACTAATTCGGAACGGAACGATGTCCAAAGGTTCCATCCTTTTTTGGGATGAGCCAGAAACAAACCTCAATCCCAAGCTCTTTGGGCCGCTTGTCGAAATACTCCTCGAACTACAGCGCATGGGCGTACAGGTTTTTATCGCCACCCATGACTACGTGATCCTCAAGGAGCTAGATTTGCGGATGAATTCTCAGGATCGAATCGCTTTTCACTCGCTCTATCACCACCAGGAAAACGGTCAGATCGCTTTACACACAACGGAAGCCTATCTGGATATCCATCCGAATGCCATCGCCCAAGCCTTCGATAGCCTGTACGACCGCGAGGTTGAGCGCAGTCTGAGGGGTGAGGAATAATGACGACTCTAGTGGAGGGCAATATCCAGATCACATTTCCTCGCGGTGCAAATGCTAGGAAATTCGATGACAATTCCCACGGATTGTCTCACTGCATGAAGGCTGTGGACATTATAGTTGAGCTTGAAGGCCGGGTGTCCTTCATCGAAATCAAGGATTTCGAGCATCCTCGTGCGCCAAGCGAGAATCGTGAAGCGCTCATTGAAGATTTTCAAAACGAGTGCCTAGACCATGATCTGGTCTATAAATTTCGCGATTCCTTCCTCTACGAGTGGGCATGCAAAAGGGTCGATAAGCCAATTGACTACTGGATTCTTATTGCTAGCGAAGCACTGACTAAAGGACATCTGGGGCCTAGAATCGAAGCCATTAAAAAGAAACTCCCGCTGTCCGAAGCACTGCCCGAACCTGCAAAGCAGCAGTGGAAACGGAAAATCGTTGCTGAGTGTGGCGTTTTCAATATCTCGACTTGGAATAAGTATCTTCCTTATCCTGTAAAGAGAATCTGACGATAAAAGTCAGGATGTGGGCGACGACAGGAGGCAGTTCCTCATATCCGCGAGACGGCGGAACAGAAAGGTTGGGGAAGTTTTGGGACGCCAGATTAAGGTAGCCCTACTTCGCGGCAGAAGGTCGAAAACGGCAGGACGCGCGTGTTGGCGGTGGCATTGCCAAAATCTTTTGTGCCGAGGTGTACCTGATAGAACCGGGGAATATCTGTCCGCTCCCTGAAGTACCTACAGGCGGGCGCAGCATTTCGCTCGCCGCTTTTGCACTCTACGGCGAATTCCGCTCTACCATCGCGTAAAACGACGAAGTCCACCTCGCGTTTGTCCGTATCGCGAATGAAGCGCAATTCCATCTCATGCCCTTCGGTGTCCTCGACATAGTGGCAGTACTTCAGCAGGTGACCAGCCACCATGTTTTCGAACCGGGCACCCCGGTCGGCCACGCGCGACCAATCCCAGAAGTACAGCTTTTTCTCCTTGCGGACAGCCCGAATCCGCTTGGCCCCAAACGGTGGAATGCGGTAGCACAGGTACAGCCGCTCAAAGATCGTCAGCCAGCGCTCGACGGTTTCGTACGCCACCTGTAGCAGCTTGCTGAGGCTGTTGACTGAAAGAGGGGAGCCTACGCACGCCGGCAAGTGCGACAGCAGCAGGTCTAGCATGGATACCTCGCGGACGTGCTCTAGATCGCGAAGGTCTTCATAGAGGACTCTTGCGGAATGCTCGCGCAGCCAGCGGCGCTGAAAGCGCTCCTCGCCCCTGAGAAAAGGTTCGGGAAAACCGCCAAACTTGAGTAATTGCTCCACGAGCGCGTCATTGGGTGCCCGCCCGTATTCCATTGATGTGAATGGATGAAGCCGGTAGTAGTGATAGCGGCCCTGCAAGGAGTCGCCACCTTTGCGATAATGGTCTAGGCGCGCCGAGCCGGTGACGATGAAGGAAATGGCACTCTTGTTTTTGTCGAACAATCCTTTCATCAGGTTGCGCCAGCGCGCGTACTTATGGATCTCGTCAAAAATGACGCGGGTTTGACCAGCGGGAAGTCGTGCGGCCAGAATATCCTCGCGATCGGCCAACACATCCCAGTTCAGATAAGCTGGCGACGACTCGTCTTGGCTGCGGTCCAGTAGAGATAGCGCAAGGGTTGTTTTGCCAACTTGACGTGGCCCGCCGATGAATACCATCCTATTCGCAAGATCCGCTTCAATACTATCTTTGATATAGCGCGGCTCCATCCCTGCCGACTTTCCTTATTGTGATATTAGTATTTTAGACTATACTATAAAATACTCATGATCGTTTTAGGGTCAACAGGAAAATGAGGATATGTATATGAGCTCTTCGTTTTTGTGGCACCAGAGCCATGTAGGATACGGCCATTTGATCATCCTCTTCATTGTTACATTTTGTTGTCTGTGCGGTTGCACCGTCAGTGGCAGCGGTAAAGCACCCAAGGATCTGAACGAGAGGAACATAGCAGTCTTGGTCTTGGCGAGGGATTCCGATCCGTACTCGTGGCGTGGAGCCGAGAGGGCTTTTACCTCTCTCACGAATCGGGAGGCCAATGGTTTGGAGTGGAGACTGTTGAAGGAAGTGGAGGGTCTGGGGCTATTTGAACACGTCACGCGCTACGAAGACCCCCTGACCTACAACCTAAAGCCGGCGTACGAGCTGAGTATGTACGGGGCTTGGTTTGCGCGCGATGAGAAGGAGAGCATAATAGCCAAAGAATTTGTCGAAGTCCCGGTTCCCGCATGGGTGGCGGAAACGAGTGAGCGGGAGATCCTCACCCAGCGCGGTCTTATGGGGCGCTACGAGCTAAAGGACCGCAGGAGTGGCGAGATCGTAGCGAAATGGCATTCGTTTAGTGCAGCGTCGTTTCCCGAGGATAAGATGAAGGTGCCCGTTTTAGCGCAGAACTTATTGGAGGAAGCACACCGGGCGATTTTGGACTCGGTTGTCCCCGACGATGTGACCGAGATAGCCCATAGGGCAGTCAGCATCATGTCACCGCCGTCTGCGGGAAGCAACGAAGTCATCGCACAGGTGCCAGCGGACTCGGAGTCGGGGTTGCTTATTGCCGGGCGCAGTACTCATAAATTCGAGCAAGGACTGGAGCAGTCTATCGCCGAAGGAGAGAATTTGGCCGGCAGCCCCACTTACTCCTATTTCGGCACGATTGATGTATCACATATAAAAGAGCAGACGGCCGATCTCCATCAGTTGCTAGTGGCCGCCTTGGTCGAGCAGATTGGCGAGTCGCCCATGCAATATTTCCCTTGGAAAGGCGACTACAAGTTGGTCTTTGATATTATGAGGCTCAATTTCTGGCATGATTCCGAAAGGCGCGCCTTCGGCGTTGCCTACATCGGCGTGCAGTTGATTCTCCTATCGGAAAGAAGAATTCTTTTTGAACAGAACCCTCCTTTGGCTGTGTCGGTGCGGAAAGCTACTCCGGGCGGCAAGGAGCCTATGGCCCTGCTGTGCCAAGAGGCGGCAGCAAAAATCGCGCAACTGCTGAAAGGCTACTTGGCGCAGGGGCACGGCGGAACGCCTTGATCAGAGGGCACTTCCCAACGGACTGCGATTGGATAAATGGGTTGTAGCATCCCCAAAAACCGCTGGCGGATCGTCCCACTACTCGTCATTGACATCAATCGACGATGCCGCAGGCCACGTCCGTCAGGTTGTCGTAATAGTGGACGTAAGTCACTCCGTCGATGACTATGCGGTCGGTGTGGGGTAGGTCCTCTTCCCAAGTCATCTCCTCGCCCCAGTTGTGCGGCGGGGCGTCTCTTTTGGCCCAGCGGTTGCCGTTGTAACGACGGAATAGCACTGTGCGTCCGGCCTGGGTGATATAGGCTTCGACCATGACATCGCGTTCGGTGGCCTCTTGCTCGATTTCAAAGACGCGCAGGCAAGTGAAACGCTGCTGGCCGATATGCACGTCGAACATCCCTGCGCCTATTATTTTAGGTGCGTCGGTCTGGCTTGCGAACGAGCCGTCAGCCTGGGGGCGCAGGCAGCCACAATCCTCGATCAGGCGCGGCGATGGGTCCCAATCGTCGTAGAATCCTTCGTCGAGAACAGTCATGAGTTCCCGCGTGCCGTCGGGGCGCAGCGATTCTATCGCGATCCACTCCACCGCGTTCTCGGCCAGATGACCCCATATTTTGACATGGCGATCCTCTTCGCGTTTGAGGATCTTACCGTCTTGGTCGAAATGCTGGTTCTCCACTTCGACTTCAACGCAAGGACGGCCGTGGATGATCGCGGGGCGGCGGGCCGCCAGTGAGACGGTTTCGGACAGTTTCCAGGGTGCGTCGCCTTCTTTGGGTGGCCCATACGAGCCATAGCGGACGCGGTCTTCTACTTCCGGCACGATGAACCACCAGGCCATCTCCTTGAAATCAATGCGGAAGGGTTCCTCCTGGCTCGGCTCAATGCGTATTTCGGGCCGGTACTGGGGAAAGGGTCGTTGTTGGCTAGTACTCATGGTCTTGCTCCTCGTCTTGGGGGTGACGCCCAGCACCGTGCGGATTCGGTCGCGCCCGTGCGACAGGCGGCGCTTGACCGTGCCATCGGGACAGCGGTGGCGGGCGGCTATTTCGGCAATGCTCAGGCCGTCTAGGTAAAAGGCCTGTAGGGCAGCTCGCTCGCGGTCGGGCACTTCTTCCATGGCCTCGACGATGGCCGCGGCGGCTTCTCGCTGCCGAGCTTGGGCCACGCCAAAGCGATTGACCATAGGTGCCAAAGCCTCTGTTTCGACAAACAGCTCGCGGCGCTGGCTCGAGCGGAAGTAATCGCGGCAGCGGTTGCGGGCCACTTGCAGCAACCAAGCCCGCACATCGCGGGGAGTATCCCGGCGCAGGCCGCTCCAGACGTGTAATAGGGTTTCCTGCAGTACGTCCTGCACTTGGTCGCCGGAGCCGAGCCGATGGCGGATTAATCCTACTAGGGTGCGCTCGTAGCGTCGAATCAGGCGGACGAAAGCTTGCTCGTTGCCCTGCCTTACCTGCTCGGCTAATAGCTGATCGCTTGGATTGGTCATACGTCATCAGTCCTTTACCTTACAAGGCGGACATCAGCGGGTAAAGGTTCACCGAATCCATCCACTCCTTTAGAAGAGAATCTACCATGAAACTGTTTTATGTCGCCTGCGTTGCGGCCATCGCGTTCGTCGCTTGTGAGGATAAGAGTTCCCTGTCGTCCACTGCGGACGGAGATGGTGGCCCTGTTAAAATTGGGTTCCTCGTCTCGGGCGACCGCATTACCTATCCGAATGGGGCTAAGATCGCGGTAGATGAAGTCAACGAGCGCGGGGGGTTGTTGGGCCGATCCGTTGAATTGGTCACGCGGATGAACATAGAGGAAGCGGCGGTTGCTGTACAGGCCGCTGAGACCATGATTCTCACAGACGAAGTCGTCGCCCTCGTTGGCCCCAACCGCTCCTCGCACGCCATTGAAGTGGGGGCCGTAGCCCAGCGTCACAGCGTGCCGATGATTACTACGGCGGCCACCAACCCAGCGGTGACCGCTGCTGGCGACTTTGTCTTTATGGCCGCTTTCACCGACCAGTTTCAAGGGCGCGTCATGGCGCAGTTTGCCAAAGAGGCGCTCGGAGTAAATGCAGTCGCTGTTTTGACGCAGCGGGGGGAAGTTTATACCGAGGGGATTGCCGAGTTTTTTACCGACCATTTTAGCGGCTTTGGCGGGGAGATCGTCGCCGACGAGTTCTACGAGAGCGGTGCGACGGATTTCGCTGAGCAATTGGCTCGCATCGCGGAAGCGGCTCCCGAGGCGGTCTTTCTTTCGGGACTGCCGCCGGAGGTTGCGCTGGTGACCAAGCAGGCGCGTGCCCTGCCGCTGCAAAACGCGGCTGGGGAACCGACGCTTTTTCTCGGGGCCGATGCTTGGGACAATCCGACGCTGTTGGACAATGAGGAAGCCGCTGTGGATGGCAGCTTTTTTAGTAGTCATTTTTCGCCGGACACGGACGAGCCGAGTGCGCGCACATTCATCGACGCATATCAAGCTCTGTACGGGATTGCACCCACGGGCGGCGATGCAGTGAGCTACGATGCGGTGCGCTTGCTCTTGGAAGCCGCAGAGCGCGCGGGCAGCCTCGACGCAGATGCGATACGGCAACAACTGTTAGCTACCGAACAGTACGCTGGGGCGACGCGCATTGCCGGCTACAACGAAAATCGCCACCCGACCAAAAGTGCGGTCATTATGACGATTGAGAACGGCGCGAAGAAGTTTTATCAGCAGGTAGATCCGTAGGGACTTCAATCGGCGGAATGGGCTATCAGCCCCGACCTTTAAAGTAGATCTCTAGAGCGTTCTTCCCCAAAATCCACGTCTTGTCTTCAACGCTGAAAAAGGGGATCAACTCCTGCATAATGAGCAGTTCGTAAAAGTTGGCCCATACCATCCGCCGCGGCCCAAAGCGGTCGTACACCCGCTCCAAAAAGGGCCATACATCGCGGAAGGGCGGTCGTTCCTTGGAAGGATTGTGCAGCGAGGTACGAATGTACACATTGGGCCAGCGGGCTAGATCGAGCAGCGGCCCAAAGCCCTCGCTATCGGGGGCGCTGATGTCGATCATCGCCAGATGGTCGATGACCACTTTGACCCCGGGAAAGCGCTCGGCCATGGCCGCCACCTGTCCCACTTGGTGCGGCGCTAGGAAGATGTTGAACACCGCGCCCAACTCCTCGGCCCGGTGCCACAGCGGATAGCTGACCTCATCACTGAGCCAGACCACGTCGCGGTCGTAGATGGGACTCAAGCGCAGCCCCGCCAAGCCCTGCTCTCGCACAGCCCGTTCCAAGCGCGCTGGATTTTCCGGATCGGCCGGATCGTGCAGCCGGTGCCCCACTAAAAGGCCGATGGCGGCAAAGCGGTCGGGATAGCGCTGTACGCAATGGCTGGCATAGCGGTTGTCGCGGCCGTAGTAGCACACTTGGCTGATGACGACCTTGTCGACTCCATAGGTCCGCATGTGTTCGAGGAGGTCCTCGGCCGATTGCTCATAGTCGGGCTTGGCACCGGGGCAGTTAGACAGACGCGGGTCGGGCTTAAAGCGGGGGGCGTGGAGCACCCAGGCGTGCTCGGCACCGTTGACAATGGGATAAGAGGTGGCCACGGCTCACGAAGCGGCGGCGCTGAGCGTGGACGCGTGCAATGCTCTCATCGAAAACCTCTTGGTTGCGGATTCGCCGGATGGAGCGAGCGCTAGAAATGCGCGCTAAAAGTACCTCCTACCGCGGCCTCGGACAAGCTGCTCAACGAAATGATGCTTTAACTCGCGCCCAGGTATCGACTGCTACCGACGACTCTTCGGTCAGACCGCAATGATTCTGGGCGGGGAGCGGATGCTGAATGCATTTTAGTTCATAGCGAACCCTATACCTCGCCGTACCACTGCGCCTGCAAAGCCCATAAACGGGCGTATTCTCCCCCTTGAGACAGCAATTCGCCGTGCGTCCCGTTTTCGAGCAGGCGTCCTTCTTTTAGCACCAAGATTCGGTCGCATAGCCTAGCCGATCCCAAGCGGTGGGAGACCACGATGGTGGTCCGCTCGCCGGACATGGCGAGGAAGCGTCGAAACACGTCGGCCTCGGCTTGGGGGTCGAGTGACGCGGTCGGCTCGTCGAGTACGATCAGGGCGGCGTTGCGCATGAATCCCCTCGAGATGGCGACGCGCTGCCACTCGCCGCCGGACAGTTCGGTGCCGCCGGCAAATTCCTTGGTGAGAAGGGTGTGGTAGCGTTCCGGTAGTTGTTCGGCGATGGGGGCGGCTCCGCCTTGATGCGCGGCGTGCTCGACGGCCGCTTGGTCGCCCATTCGCTCGGTGCGTCCTAAGCCGATGTTCTCACCCAGAGAAAAGGCGAAACGGGTGTAGTCTTGGAACACTGCGGCTGATTGATCCCACAGGCCGTTCCGATCCACCTGGTTTAGATCGACATCGCCGTAGAGTACCTTCCCCTGTGTAGGATGGAACAATCCCAACAGCACTTTGACCAGCGTGGTCTTGCCCGAGCCGTTGGCACCGACGAGGGCCACGCGCTCGCCGGGCTGGATGGTGAATGAGATGTCGTCGATTGCTAGGCGTTCCGCCTGTGGATAGCGGAAGGAGAGACTGTTGGCCGCAATCGGGACCTCGCCGACGCGGTCGATTGGCTCGCCATCCTTTGGGTCTTCCGGGCCTAGGTCGAGGTAGGTGAAGAGGTCGGCGATGTACAGGAGGCGGTTGGCGAGATAACCGAAGCGAAAGAAAACCAAATCGACATGCGTACTGACTTGCTGCAGCGCCACCATCATGGCGGCGAACTGCCCGGGGGAGAGGCCGCCGTTGGCCACGGCCCAAGCCGACCAGCCGATGCCGGCGGCCAGACCTGCGAGGCTAAAAGCCGCTAGCAAGATATTGACCAGAGACTGCGAGCGGCGCTGCTGAAAGAGCCGGTCGGCCACCTGCCAGTAGAGATGCTCCCACCAGCCGAGCAGGGTCGTTCCAAGGTTGAAGACGCGCACCTCCTTGGCGGCGGTGCGCTCGGTGAGAATGCGCTCCAAGTAGGCTCGCAGACGCTCGCGCTGGGTTTGCTCGCGCTTAAGGTAAAAGGTGTTCTTCTCTTGAAGCACCCGCGCCAGCGGCGGCGGCACTGAGACCAAGGCGATGGCGATCAGGAGCAGCGGATTCCACAGCCCGACGACCAAGGCGACGGAGACGACCGTCAGCGTGCCGGTGATTATCGTGTGGACCTCGCCGATGAGGTTGAGAAAGAAGCCGGGCGAGGCTGCCTCTTGTGCCCGGCGCAGCACATCGTGGAAATCGGCACGCTCGAAGGTTTCGAGTCGCAGGACGCTTGCTTTGTGCTGAAGTTGGGTGAGTAGCCGGTCTTCTAACTCCTGTTTTAGCCGATCAACGAGTAAAAAGAAAAGCTCCAATCTGAACACCACGTGCGCGAGTGCCAGCACGATCCACAGAGCGATCCACACCAGCATGTCCTCTACGGGCAGGTGCCCCTCGTACACCGCGAGGCTGCGATCGAAGAGTGCCCGCATAACCCATATTGACGCGGCTGGCAGCAGACCGGTGGCGAATTGGAGCACCAATAAGACGATAGAGTAGCGGGGGTCTGTATGGATCATCCACCTCAGAAAGCGCAGGAGCGTGCGCATGGTAGGCGGGCGGGCCGCCTTTGCATCTTGGAGGGCTACCGGTACCACGAGGCTTGTTCCTCCCACATGGCAGCGTACACGCCGCCTTTTGCCACTAGGTCGTCGTGGTGTCCTTGCTCGGCGATACGGCCGTCTTTGAGGACGAGAATGCGGTCGGCCATGCGGGCTGAGCCAAGCCGGTGGCTGATCAACAGCGCGGTGCGGCCGACGAGCAGTTCGCCGAATTGTCGGTACACCTCGGCCTCAGCCATGGGGTCCAGCGCCGCGGTCGGCTCGTCGAGGATCAGCAACTCAGGCTGGCGGATGAATGCACGGGCAATGGCTAGGCGCTGCCACTCGCCCCCGGAAAGTCCTTGCCCGCCGTCGAGGACGTGTCCCACCGGGGTGTCGTAGCCTTGGGGCAGGCGCGCGGCGATAGCATCGACCCCGGCTCGCCGCGCTGCGTTTTCTACCACTGCTGGATCGGGTGGCAGCCACGCCGGCCACAAGTCGGTTCCCCGGTCGCTACTGCCGCTGCCGAGGGCACCGATGCCGATTGACTGGGAGACGGTGAGTTCAAAGTTGAAGAAGTCTTGGAATGCGGCGCTTACTGCGCTCGCAAGGCTTGTTCGGTCAATATCGCCGTAGTGGACGCCATCGACAGTGATCTCGCCCTCTGTTGGTTGGTACAGGCCCAACAGGAGCTTGGCGAGGGTCGATTTTCCCGCGCCGTTTGCGCCGACGAGGGCCACCCGTTCTCCGGGTTTGAGGTGCAAGTTTACACCCTGCAGGACGGGACGAGAGTTCTCGCCCTCGGTGGCGTCCGCTGCCGGATAGGCAAACCAGACATCTTCGACGGCAAATCCCTCGCGTAGCGGTTTGGGGAAGGGCTGGATTGGTTCGTGGTCGGCCGGTGGTCGTTTCAGCCAAGCGCCGTCGTCCTCGGGCAGGTCGAGAAACTCGCGCACATAGCTGATTTCAGCGTTTTGGTTTTGCAGTTCCCGCGAAAAATAGCCGAGGCTGGAACCGGCCCCTAGCATGTCGTCCACGCCCCGGAACAGGGCGACAAAACGGCCGGGAGTGAGGAGCCGGTCGCCGAGAAAATAGGCCAGCGCAACGGCGACACCGGCCGAGACGCCGAAACGCAAACAGGTGATGGGAAGGCCCCCGCGAACCTGTTGCTGCTGTTGTCGCCAGAGTTGCTTCCGCAATGCTTGGCGCATGGCCCGCCACCGCTGGCTCAGGGTCTGGCGGAGGGCAAAAAGGCGCATCTCTTTTTGTTCGCCCCGGCCAGTTAGGACCCGATCGACGTAGCCAGCCCGGCGCATTTCCTCAGTCTGGCCGTAGGTGAAGCTCATAAACCGTCGGCTTTGTTCAATCGCCAGCCGGATCTGCGGTACCAGTACAATTAGAAGAGCCAGCGAGATCCACAGAGAGACAGGGACGAACATGGCCGTAATGGAGAGGACTCGGATGCCGGCTTGGAATAGGTGCATGGCCGCGAAGAAGAACCGGTCGAGCTTCAAGCCTGGATTTTTGGCGCGTTCCAAGCGATCGTAAGACGCACTCACCTCAAAGAAGACGAGCGGCAGCCTCGACGCCTTGGCCAGAAAGCGACGGCCTAGCGCGTGTTCGAAGTTTTGTTCGAGCCGCAAGTGGAGGGCGTCCCGAATCTGCCATAGCACATCGCTTGTAAGTAGGAGGACGAGCCCGAATGCTATAAGCCACGGCAGAGTTTGTTCAAAGCCAGCACTTCCCGCACCAGCGGAGGCGACGACAGTATCGATGAGGTGCTGGGTGATGTAGATGAGTAGCGCGGGCTGGATGCCTAGGAGTATTTGCACGGCGACGATGCCCAAGGCTGGCCCTCGGCCGTGTGACCAGACGTGGGTGAGGGTCCAGCGCAGGTTAGTCCATATGGCCGTTGCGCTCGTGCGTCGATTCCAGAACTCGGGATCGCTTCTCGACAAGGCTCCTCCTTAGCTGAAAAGCAACAACTAGCGCGGCAGCACAGTCACTTCTACTTCGTCGATGACGACAGCCCCTTCGGGGAGGCCGGAGAACAGCAAGTGGACGCCGAGGGCATTGTCGCCGTCGCGTATCGGCGGCGACGATAGATCGATAATGCAGGTCGTATGCGCGGGGAGCGGCCGTCCCTGATTCGGGTGCCGGCCATCGCTGTGCCAGATGTGGCGCACTTTGTCGGCGGGGATAGTCGTGCCGTTGATATCGACCTCAATCTGGTCGTAAGGCCCCAAGCCCGTAGCGCGGAAGAACAGCTTGGCGAAGACGATCTCGTCGAAGTTTTCGTACAGGCGAAAATGATACTGCCCGTAAGGCTGTTTCTCGGTCCGCTCAAGCAGGATCTTATCGTCTCTGACGATCCCACCCGCGGTTTTGCCCGGAGATCCAAAGGCTGTGGAGCCACCCCACATGGGGTGAAAGAGATAGTGCCGAGCGCCCCCGGCAATTTTGGCCGGATCCCGCAGTTCTCGCAGGTAGCTAAGAGCCAGGGGATACATAGCTTCTGAGCCTGGATCGCGGGTCGCTTTCCAGAAGGCATCCCAATGCATCTGAAAATTGTACATGGAAACCCCGTCGGCACCTTGGCGGGCAAACGAGTGAGCCAAGGCGCGGTAGTTTTCGAGCGTCAACGGCGGACCCGTGCGGTCGAGGTTGGCGCAATAGGGGAGGAGGCCGGGGATGAGTTCGCACTTGGTGTCCTTGGTGAGTTGGCTGAACTCTTGGTGCGGGGCGTTGCAATCCGAATACATGGCATCTTGGGGAGCGACGTAGTCGATGAGCGCTTCCGCTATCCAGGTGGGCACGTCGAGACCGCAGTTGTGGCACTCCTCCAACGTCTCTGGGACGCGGACCCCCAACAGCAGGTCGCGGCCCCGGCTGCTTCCAGCTTGGTCCAGCATGGCCCGCACCCGCTGGATCAATTCAGTCATAAGCGGTTGGCGCGCGCGCGCGAGGCTTCTATCGCCTTGGGGAGCAGGAAAGTAAAGACCTTCGCGGAAGACCAACTCAAGCCCATCTACGTCGAACTGATCGACGACTTCCGCCATCACTGAAAAGAGGTAATCGCGCACCTCGGCAAAGGTAAAATCCATCCTGTTGCCGGGAACGAAGGCTAGGCCCTGCGGCATCTCCGCAATTTTCCACTGCGGGTTCTTGTGGAGAAACATCCCCCCTTGGTCGGGTGCGCCGTGGCTGTCGTTCATGCGAAAACCGGCGAGGAAGTTCATCCTGTGCTTGCGGGCTTGGTCGAGCATCACCTGCAGCGGCATGATCCCGTCGTCCATCATGGGAATAAAGCGCCGGTGCTGGGGACGGGCGTCGTACTCGAAGCGCGGGGAGCGAAAGTACAAGGTCCAGCCGGCGTTATAGACCTCTTGGATAAAGGTATCGGGCTTGTTGGCGGCGACGTTGTCGATTATGCGCCGCAACTCCTCTGGCTTGGCCGGGTGTGACGTTATGAGGGGACGTGCCCTGCCCGGATCAAAATCGTAGTTAGCATTGCCCGAGGGGTCGCTGACGTAGATGAGCCTCCATTTGTCGTGCGGCATCTCTTGTCCTCCAGTAAGGGCTAACTTCGCCGAGTCGCAGGGTTGTGCGGACGACTTCTGCTTGACCAACTATGCGGTTCTCGCCTTTAAGCGAAGCAACGTTTATTTTTGATGGAGTAAAAAGGAAGGGCTTTTCGGTGGAACGGTACCGACCACCGAATGTGCGTCGCAGTCAGGCCGGCCTTGTGTCCAATCCGTGTGTGACGCGATGTATGGTGGAGCTGATCGGGATCGAACCGACGACCTCAGGCTTGCAAAGCCCGCGCTCTCCCAGCTGAGCTACAGCCCCATATCCAGTGTGTGAAAAATTAAGTTAGTGGCTGCACGGCGTCAACGCGGCTACGCGTAAGCGAAAGGCAGAATATGGCAGATCCAGTTGTAGTCAGCGCTCGGCGCACGGCCACGGGCCGTTTTGGCGGTGCGTTGCAAGACGTGACGGCTGTGGAGTTGGGCGGCAAGGTACTCGCCGCGGCATTGGCAGAGTGCCAAGTGGAAGCGGGCGAAGTAGATGAAGTGCTGATGGGCATGGTCTATCAGGGTGGGGCCGGGGCCAATCCGGCGCGTCAGGCGGCCATCGCCGCTGGATTGCCGTACGAGGTGCCGTCAACGACGGTCAACAAGCTCTGCGGCTCGGGGTTGAAAGCCATCGGGTTGGCCGCTCAGAGCCTGCGGGCCGGCGAAGCCGAGGTGGTGCTGGCGGGGGGCATGGAAAACATGAGTCAGGCACCCTACGTCCTGCATGGGGGGCGATGGGGCCAAAGACTAGGACACGGCCAGGTCGAGGATATGCTATTGCTCGATGGGCTGTGGGATTGTTTTTACGACTGTCACATGGGGGTTACGGCCGAGAACTTGGCCGCAGAATACGGGATTACTCGCGCCGAGCAAGACCAATTTGCCGCGCGGAGTCAACAGCGGTGGGCCAGCGCCCAAGAGCAGCAGGCGTTTAAAGATCAGATTGTGCCCATATCCATCGCGCAAAAAGGTGGGGAAACCATCTTTGCAACAGATGAGCATCCGCGTCCCGGGACTACTGTTGAGCAGCTAAGTCAGCTCAAACCGGCGTTCAAGAAAGATGGGACCGTAACTGCGGGCAATGCTTCGGGGATCAACGATGGAGCCGCCGCGCTGCTGTTGATGACCGCAGAAGGGGCCAAGGCGCGTGGGCTGGTGCCGCTGGCCTATCTTCGGGGAACGGCCAGTGCTGGCGTCGATCCCCGCATTATGGGCATCGGCCCGGCACCAGCGATCCGCAAGCTGTTGGCTCAGACCGGTACCCGGCTCGAAGACGTAGATCGGATCGAACTCAACGAAGCCTTTGCCGCCCAGAGCTTGGCTGTGGGCCGAGAGCTGGGTTGGGACTGGGACAAGGTCAACGTCCAAGGCGGGGCCATTGCTCTCGGCCACGCAGTCGGTGCCAGTGGTGCGCGCATCGCCACCACGCTTTTGTACCAGATGCAACAGCACAGCGTCAGGCTGGGTATAGCCGCGCTGTGCATTGGCGGGGGGATGGGCATTGCTACTCTCTTCGAGCGAGTGGGATAAGCGCAGGCTGGGCGCGGCACGTCTCGTTCGTCCGCCGACTGCACCCGCCTGCCTGCACACACTCCACTCGCTCAAGCCTCTTGGAGGTTGGCTTCTTCCTGCGCGTCTTCCTCCTGTAGGTCTTCCTCATCTCTTTCTAGAATTTGCAGGTTTCGCACCTGCACTTGGACGCGGAAGTGAGGCTGGTCGTTGTCGTCGCGCCAAGAGTGGCTTTGCAGGCGGCCGGTGATAAAGACAGGCGTGCCCTTGTGCAGGCGTTTGGCCAAGGTCTCGGCGGCTTTCTGCCAGAGGACGATGTCAAAGAAGGAGGTCTCCTCTTGCCACTCTTGATTGCGGTCGCGATAGGAGCGATTGACGGCGACCCGTCCCCGCAGGCGGGCGGTGCCGTTGTCCATGAAGCGGAAGTCGGGATCTTGCACCAAGCGGCCGCTGAGGGCGACTTGGTTGATGTTGGGCATTCTTAGGGTCGGCATGAAGTTTTCTCCTGATAGATGAATGAGTGAGATGTCCGCTGGCGGACCGTGTGGCTATGGCGTTAGCAGGAAGTGTGCCAGTGAGTCATATAACACCCATAATAGTTTGTTCGACAATCTGTTATATAGATTATTTGACGAACTGCCATAAGCAGCCATTGCCCCAAATGGGACACACCAATGAGTAACGAGGGAAACGCGAAGACGCTAGCGCAGCACTTTACGCCCGCAGCGGTAGCACAACTGGCTTGGGACGCGGTACGCACGCTCGCGGGAAGCGATCTGGCTGCTGGTTCACGCGTGGTTGATCCAGCGGCGGGCGAAGGAGCGTTGTTGGGTGTCGTCGGGCAAGCCTATGAAACTACGGGCATTGAGATCGACGAGGGACTAGCTGAGCGGGGGCGCAGTCAGGCCGATCGTTTTTACACTGGCGACGGCTTGCTCGGCACTTTTCCCGAGGTGGAAGACGGGTCGTTCGATTGCGTGGTGGCCAACCCGCCTTTTGGCAAGTTGGGGCCGATGCTGTCTTTGTTCGGGGAGGATGGCCCCTACCGGCTCGCCCAGCGCTTTAGGCTACTCGATGGACAAAAGCAGGTGCGCGCCTTCCCGGTGGAATTGCTTTTTGTCGAACGCGCACTGCAACTGATCCGGCCCGCTGGTTGGCTGGCCCTGATATTGCCCGAGGGAATTCTCGCCAATGCCCGGCAGCAGGGCGCGCGCGACTGGCTGCTAACGCGCGCTGAGGTGCGGGCCGTCGTCGCCCTGCCCGGAGCCTTCAACAAGGTGCAGACGGCCTTAGTCGTCTTGCGCTACAGCAAGCCGCTGGCCCGGACCAAGGCGCGGCTGATCGCGCCGGTCGGGAAGAACCCGAGCGTGGAGCAGTACGCGCAGCGCTCCGGGCTTTTGCTCGGTACTCCGGCCCGCCGTGGACAGGAGGCTACGCTCCTGACTGTAGAGCAGCGCACACTGCGCGCCCAGCGTTGGGACCCGCGCTTCTGGCAAGGGCGCGCTTTTGTGCGCCGCTTGGCAGGCCGCTTGCGGTTGGTCCCGTTGGGAGAGTACATCTGCCATTTGACGTATGGGCCGATTGTTACAGGTAGCCATCCTCAGCACGTAGAGGCCGGAGTGCCGGTTATCCGACAGGGCGACATTGCTGAAACTGGGCTCGACGAGCGTGCGCTTTTGTGCGTCGCGCCTGCCAGTGCGCACGATCCCCCGCGCAGCCGCGTGCGCTTCGGGGACTTGCTGTTGTCGCGGTCTGGGGCCGGAGCCTTGGGCCGGAACCGCCTCGCGGTATATTTGGGGAACGGGCCGGCCAATGTGGGTTGTTTTGTCGATTTGATCCGCTTGGAGGGGCTCAATCCGTTTTACGCTTGGTTTTTCTTTAAGACGAGACTGGGGCGCGAGCAGATCGCCGCCTACGCCAACGGAGTGGGCACGCCGAATATCAGCTTCGGCGAAATTCGCGCGTTGCAGATTGCGGCCTTGCCCTCGGCCTATCAGGAAGCGCTTGAAAGGCGCTATCGGGAACAAGTGTGGCCCCTGCACTGCCGCCGCGAGCATGCGGAATTTCGCGCTGAAGCAGAGCGGCACTTCCGCGCTATCGTCGGCGAGCTAGAAGACTACCTGCAGACGCAACGCCAATAGGTAGCTCTATCGCCAACGCCCATCGAATCGTATTTTATCATAACTATGTCCGATCCCAAGCACACCAACCGCCTCGCCGACGAATCCAGCCCGTACTTGCGCCAGCACGCCCACAATCCCGTCGATTGGTATCCCTGGGGTGAGGAGGCACTGGCTGCGGCCCGGGACGCCGATCAGCCCATCTTGCTCTCAGTGGGGTATTCAGCCTGTCATTGGTGCCACGTCATGGAGCGCGAATCCTTTGAAAACGAGCAAATCGCCCAGCGCATGAACGAGCACTTTATCAACATCAAGGTCGATCGCGAGGAACGGCCCGATGTCGATGAGATTTACATGACGGCGGTGCAAGCCATGACCGGCCAAGGGGGCTGGCCGATGACAGTGTTCCTAACGCCGGATTTGCAGCCTTTTTACGGCGGGACGTACTTCCCCCCCGAAGACCGCCACGGGCGGCCGGGCTTTCCCAGGGTGCTGCAAGCGATAGCGGATTACTACCGGGAAAACCGCGCTGGCGTCGCCGAAAAGACCGCCGAACTCATGCGCGCACTCCAGCAACACGCCGAGTTCTTGACGCCGGGCGGCGTCCCCGGAGAAGAGATTCTCGACGGGGCATGTGAGCAACTCAAATCCACGTATGACCCCCAATACGGAGGGTTTGGCGGCGCGCCCAAATTTCCGCCGAGCATGAGCTTGTCCCTGCTGTTGCGGCGCTATGCCAGACGAGGTGACCAGCGCGCGCTAGAAATCGCCGAGCACACGCTCAAGTGCATGGCTAGGGGAGGGATGTACGACCAGCTTGGAGGAGGTTTTCACCGCTACTCAGTGGACGAGCGCTGGCTAGTACCTCATTTCGAGAAGATGCTCTACGACAACGCCTTGCTGGTGTGGACTTATCTCGAAGCCTATCAGGCGACTCAAGATGAATTCTACCGCGAGGTCGTCGAGCACACCCTCGGCTATGTGCTGCGCGAGATGACGCAGCCCGAAGGCGGCTTCTACGCGGCTCAGGATGCGGACAGCGAGGGCGAAGAAGGCCTGTTTTTTACTTGGCTCTTAGAGGAGATTGAGGAACTGTTGGGCGAAGAAGATGCCGCGCTCTTTGCCCGCTATTACGGCGTTGTGCCCGAGGGCAACTTTGAGCACGGGCGCAATATCTTGCACGTGGAAAACGAGCTAGAAGGGTTTGCCCGCTTCCTCAAAGTAGAGCCAGAGCGGCTGGCGCAAGTAGTAGAGCGCGGGAGCGAGGTGCTGCTTGCGGCGCGGCAACAGCGCATTGCCCCTGGGCGCGACGACAAAATTCTGACGGCTTGGAACGGGCTGATGATCAGTGCGATGGCCCGTGCCTATCAGGTCATCGGGGAGGACCGCTACCTGCGAGCGGCTGTTGAGGCGGCAGACTTCATCTTGGAGCACATGGTCTGCGACGGCCGTCTCCTGCACACCTACAAGGACGGTCAGGCGCGGATTCCAGCCTATCAGGACGATTACGCCTGTCTGGTCAACGGCCTGCTCGACCTGTATGAGGCGAGTTTTGAGTTGCGTTTCTTTGCCACGGCCGAGCACTGGGCCGCCGAGATGGTTGCGCGATTTTGGGATGGAGAGCACGGGGGATTTTTCTATGTGGGGGCCGAGGCGACCGACTTGATCGTGCGGACTAAGAACCCATTTGACAACGCCATTCCCTCGGGGAACTCCATGGGTGCGTTGGCTCTTTTGCGCTTGGCGGCGATGAAGGGCGATCAGGCGTTGTGGCAGCAGGGCGAGCAGACGCTCGTCCTTTTCGAACAGCTATTGCGCCGTGCTCCCTCCGCCGGAGCGCAAATGCTCTGTGCGCTCGACTTCTACTTGGCTAGGCCCACGGAGGTTGCCTTGGTGGGGGACCAAGCCGAGTGTAGCGCTTTTGCGGCTGCGTTGCACCGGTGCTTCGTGCCCAATAAGGTCGTGTTGGCTGCTGGCGTTGGGGTGGGTGAAGCCGAGGCTGCGTTGCCGCTGTTGGAGGGGAAGTTGGCGGTTGGCGGTCGGGCGTACGTGTGCCGCGACGCGACTTGCTCGCAGCCGCTGTCCACGGTCGCGGATTTGGTGAAGCAGCTAAAGGCCGAGGGATGAGCAAGCGCAAGACCGCAGACGACATGTTGCAGTTAGTGGGGGACACGCCCCTCGTGTGCCTCTACCGAGTCGCGCCGGCCAACGGCAGCCAGCTCTACGGCAAACTCGAAGCGCGCAACCCAACTGGCAGCGTCAAAGACCGCATCGGCGTCAGCATGATCCGCGCGGCCGAGGCAGCAGGCCAGCTCAAAAAGGGCATGACCATCGTCGAGCCTACCAGTGGCAATACTGGGATCGCGCTGGCTCTCGCCGCGGCCGTATTGGGCTACCGACTAGTGCTGACCATGCCCGAGAGCATGAGCTTGGAGCGGCGGCAAGTCATGGCCAGTTACGGCGCAGAGATTGCGCTGACGCCCGCAGTCGAAGACATGGCCGGGGCCATCCGCAAAGCCGAAGAGCTCAAAGCTGCCGATCCCGAAGGCGTGTTTATTCCCCAGCAATTTTCTAACCCGGCCAACCCGGAGGCCCATCGCCGGGCCACAGCCGAGGAAATCCTCGCGGCCACCGGCGGTGAGCTAGACGCCTTTGTCGCTGGAGTCGGGACTGGCGGGACCATAACCGGCGTTGGGGAAGTGCTCAAGAAGGCCGTGCCGGATGTGCGCGTAGTGGCGGTTGAGCCTAAGCGCTCGCCCGTACTCTCGGGGGGTACAGCCGACCTACACGGCATTCAGGGGATTGGCGCGGGTTTTGTACCCGAAGTCCTCGATCGAGAATTGATCGACCAGATCGTGCAGATAGACGACGACGAGGCTTTTCACTGCACTCGCCGCTTGGCCCGCGAGGAAGGGTTGCTGTTGGGGCCTTCGTCTGGGGCCAATGTAGCAGCCAGCTTGCAGGTAGCTAGTGCCCTAGGTCCAGAAGCCCGTCTGGTGACCATGCTCTGCGATACTGGGTTTCGCTATTTTAGCGTCGATGGGTTTATCGACTCAGTAGAGTCAGCGCAAGAGTAACATCTTCGTCGCTTGGCGGACCGCGCCCGCACGCATGATGAGCAAATAGGTGCCGCTGGCTAGCACCTGTCCTTGATCGTCTTTTCCATCCCAATGAATCTGATGCGTCCCCGCCTCCCGATGCTGGCGCAAGAGGGTGCGCACGGCTTGGCCGAGGGCGTTGTACACGCGCAGTTCGACCGGGGTCCCGGCGGCGAGTGTGTAGGTGATTTGCGTCGCGCCGTTGAAGGGGTTGGGGAAGGCCGGTGCTAGGGCGAAGTGGGTGGGATGTTGGACTGTAGCCGTGGGCCAAACCGGCTGCGCTAGCGCAATGCCGCGTGGGTTCTGGCCGGTTGCGTAGTGGCCGACAACGGAGTCGCGCACGGCATCGACGATGTGAATCTCATTGGAAAAGGAACTGGTGACGTACGCCTGCGTGCCATCGGGCGAGAAGGCAATGGCTCGTGGATTGCGGCCGATGGCGAGCTTTTTGTGCAGTATTCCGTTGACTGCATCGACGACGAGTAGGGCACCTTCGCCGTGTGCGGTCAAATAGAGCTTGCGGCCATCGGGGCTGGGCGCGATGGCAAAGGTGCCGCTGACGCCTAAGTCGATGGAGCGCGAGACGGTTGTGCCTTCGGCGTCGATGGCAGTCAAGCGGCCCGTGTCCATGCTGGTTACGTACAGCGTCTTGCCGTCGGGTGCGAGCGCGAGCGAGCGCGGTTTCGGTGGCACTGGGATGCGGTCGGTTATGCGGCCTTGCGGCGAGAGGACGAGGACTTGGCTGCCAGCGATGTCGGTAGTGAATATCTTGTCAGCCGTGGCAGCGATGCCGTACAGTCCTTCACTCGCGTCATCGAGCAAAACGGTGCGCGCTTGGCCCGACTCAACATCGACGACAGTCAGCGCATTCGTGCCCGAGTTGGTCGCGTAGAGCGTTTTGCCGTCAGGCGTAAGGGCTAGGTCGAGGGGCTGGACAGCGGTCTCGATGTGCGCTTGGACCTGGAAGGTTGCGGTGTCGATGATGCGGAGGTCGTTCGACGAGAGATTGGACACGAAGAGTTGATTGCCGGCTAGGATCATTTGAATCGGCTCGTCGCCGACGGGGATGCGTGCTAGCTCGCGGCGGGTACCTGTATCGACCACGCCGATGGCGTCGTCGCCGCGCAAGGCAGTAAAGGCCAGCGGGGCTCCGCTTAGCTCGACGATGGTGAAATCGAGCCAAGCGTTCTCATAGGGAAAGTACGAGACCTTGCCGTCGTCGCCGTGGGCTTCGATCTGATAGGCGATGTGCGTGCCGACGTGCTGGCCGGGAATTTGAGCGACGAAGAGGCTGTCTTGCCGCCGCATCTGCCGGTGCTGGACGCTCCCGCCGTCAATCTGATAGAGGAGCCACACGCTGGCGGCATCACGGGCTGCAACGCGCACCGGATAAGGACCTTGGGTATCGGGGGTATTGGAGACTATGGCTATGGGGGCTACGAAGGGATAGCCGGGCACGGCAAAATCGGTGATGAAATCGACATCGCCGATGTGCTGGGCAGCGGCCAAGTCGAGGATGGGGGCATAGGTTTCGTCGCGGGCGTTGTCGTAGAACTCCACGGGGAATCCAGTGGCAAAATCAGTAAAAACGCCGCCGAAGTTTTCCTCGTTAATTTCTCCTGCAATGGGTGCGAGGCTTAGGCGATAGCGGCCCGGCGTCAAGCCGTGCAGCCGGTAGTGTCCGACCGTGACGGCGTTTGGGTCGGCACCCGAGACGGTGCTGAACAGTTCGCCGGTGTCGAGGTTTTCGGCCATGATGTGCGTGCCGAAGAGTGGCTGTTGGTCGAAGTCGCGGACTTGGCCGGCGATGCTGCCGACGCTGTCTTGGTAGCCCATGGCCGGATAGAGAAAGCTGACGCCAGCGATGTCGTCGGGTTCGAGGGTTTGCGCTTCGCCGGAGTCGTCGCTGTGGTTGAAGGGGTTCATGGTCGGGCGGATATGCGGGGGGCCATCGAGGGGAGTGTGTTCAAGCCCGAGCAGGTGGCCGATTTCGTGGACGGCTACGTCTTTGAGATTTATCCAATTGCCGGGCTGAACAAATAGACCAGCGGAAAAGCGGAAGTCGCGCCCGTTAAAGATGATGTCCGCGTCGGTGATATGGCCGGTCGCAAAATGGGACCGGATGCGGGTTATGGCGATGACGCCGGTCTCAGGTGGGGCGTCTAGGTAGCGTCCCGTCTCGTCGAAGTAGATCAGGTTGCGCCCATCTCTTTGCGCTGGGACGCTGCGGGTTGTGCCCTGATCGACAAATTCCACCCGTGCCGTAGCCACGTCACTCCAGACCTGAAAGCTTTCGCGGATCAACGCATGGGTCTGGGCAGGGGATAGGTCGTCGGAACCAGCGGCGTGGAGCACAAAGGAAATGCGGTCGGGTTGGTTCCAGGTCTGCTGGACTTGGTTGCCAAATCGGGATTCAAAGGTCTGGATGAGAAAGCCGTGGCTGGGCACGGCGACGAGCAGGCTGCCAAGCAGTAGGCCGCTAATGCGCATCGCGTGTCTCCGGGCTTTGATCTTCAGTTAGGACGCGCACCCGCGCCAAAAACTGATCGAGCGGCATACCTTGGACGGGTTCGTCGGGTAGTGCCTTTTTGGGTGCATTGTGTGGCTTGGTGTGCAGCGCAAGGCCGTCTAACTCTTGAAAGACGCGCGGTCTGTTGGCGGCGCTGCGCTTGATGGCAAAGTGTCCTTGAGCCAGTCCGATCGGCCAGGAGTGTCCCAAGGCGTTAGCCGCAGTGAGAAAGAGCACGGCTTCATCCCCAGGGGCGAAGACGGGCATGCCGACGATGCGGCTAACAGCGCCTTGGAGATGTCCGCCGGGCAGGTGCAATTCCAGTTGCGAGATTGCCGGTCCTTTGATGGTTTGGGAGACAGAGAACACATAGCGGGTATAGATCTGTCCGCGCACCCATTGGGGCTTGGCTTGGCTACAGACCCCGACGACGATGCGTTCGGCGTTAGCGGTCAGAGCTGCCAAATCGAAGCGCTGGACTGTAGTAGCCGCAAGTGGAGTGGCTAGCCAGACTAGGCAGAATGCAATGCGAGCGATCATCGCGCTTATCTCCTCGGGGATACTCGCTCTTTCGGAGGTGTTGATTTAAAATATCATAGAAACGAGGTCTGTTGTCGATTCATTGACACTTACGTTCACGTCAAGTACATTGCTACATTGCTTGTTAGAAACTTCGCAGCGAAGGATGTCTCCATGCAAATAGGGGATTTGGCCGCTAAGGCCGGGGTTACGCCGCGCACGATTCGCTACTATGAAGAATTGGGAATCATCGAGCCGGAAGAGCGCACCGCAGGCGGGTTTCGCCTGTATTCGGAAGCGCAATTGCGCCGCTTGCAAATCATCCAAAGCCTCAAGGATTTGGGGTTTGGACTAGAGCACATCAGCGCGTTCTTTAACCTGAAGCACGGTAGCGAGTCGGGAGGTGGCTTGGCGAGCATGCTCGTCGAGCATCTAACCGAGCAAGAGTGCCGGATTGACGAGCGCATTCGCCAGTATTCACTTATGAAGGAGCGAAACCGGCGGGCCATTGAAATTCTCAGTGGCTGTTTTTGTTGTACGGTCAAAGTTATTGAGCGGGATTGCCACCACTGCGAGGTCTATCGGCGGCACGACGAGGTTCCCGACCTCATCGAATGCGCCATTTACGAATCTTGAGGGAATAATATAATATGGTAACTATAACGGAAGCCGCAGCCGAGAAGATTAAGGATATGCTCAGTGAACAGGGCAACGAGAGTCACGGGCTGCGCATGGGCGTGATGGGCGGCGGGTGTTCGGGGTTCCAGTACAAGCTGGATTTCGAGGAACGTGCCGGCGACATGGACCACGTTTTTGAAATCGACGGCGTCAAAGTTTTCGTCGACATGAAAAGCAGCCTCTACCTCAACGGCGTGACGCTCGACTACCACGACGGGCTGATGGGAGCAGGTTTTAAGATCGAAAATCCCAACGCTCGCACTACCTGTGGATGCGGTGAGTCTTTCAGTGCCTGAGCGACGGGCTGTGCAAATTCCAGTTTATATGGACAACATGGCCACCACGCCAGTTGACCCGCGCGTCTTGGCGGACATGTTGCCGTACTTCGACACGCACTTCGGCAATGCGGCCAGCAAGACCCACGCCTTTGGTTTGGCCGCCGTCGACGCGGTCGAAAAGGCGCGGGAAGAGGTTGCCGGGTTAATCGGCGCGCGCGCTCAGGAGATCGTCTTTACGGCCGGAGCTACAGAGGCCAACAATTTGGCCGTCAAAGGCGCAGTCCAGATGGCGCCGCCCAGAGCACACATAGTCACCTGTGCTACTGAGCACAAGGCCGTCTTGGAGTGTTGCCACACCTTGGAGAAGCAAGGGGTGGAGGTAACGTATTTGCCGGTGGACCGCTACGGTCAGATTGATCTCGACCAGCTAGCGGCGGCAATCACTCCGCGGACGGCCCTTATCTCACTGATGGCCGCCAATAACGAGATTGGGGTCTTGCAGCCGCTGGCGGCGATTGGGCGGCTGGCCCGCGAGCGCGGTGTCTTGTGGCACTGCGACGCGGCTCAAGCCGTCGGCAAGGTGCCGCTCGATGTGGAAGCACTCGGCATCGACCTGCTCTCGGCCTCCGGTCACAAGCTATACGCGCCCAAGGGCGTCGGTTTTCTCTACGTGCGCTCGCGCAAGCCGCGCGTGCGCTTGCAAGCCCAAGTCGAGGGCGGCGGACAGGAGCGCGGCCTGCGTGGTGGCACCCTTAATGTGCCGGGCATCGTCGGTTTAGGGCGTGCCTGTCAGTTGGGGTGCGAGGAGCTGCCCGCGGAAGCGGCGCGGCTGGTGCAGATGCGGCGGCGGCTGTGTGCCGGGCTGGAGGCTGCGCTCGGACCTTTGGTTATTAACGGCCATGAGGACGAGCGCCTGCCGGGCAACCTCAACGTGAGCTTCCCCGGGGTGGACGGAACTGAACTGCTCTTGGGATTGCGCGAGATCGCGCTGTCTTCGGGTGCGGCCTGTTCATCGCGGACGAGCGCGCCTTCACATGTCCTCACAGCCATCGGCGCAAGCGACGATTTGGCGCGAGCGTCTCTGCGCTTTGGGTTGGGACGTTTTAATACTATGGCCGAAATAGAATTTGCCATTGACCGCACCGTTGCTCAGGTCGAGCGCTTGCGCGACGGTGCATTCGCAATTGAGGAGAGAGTATGACTGTTACATCCAATCAGCTACTAGCGAGCGTAAAGGCCGAAATTGCCGAAGTGACTCCGGCTGAGGTCCAAGCGGCCTTCCAAGCTGGCCGGCCGGTTCACGTCATAGATGTGCGCGAACGGGAAGAAGTCATGGACGGCTATATCCCCGGGGCCGAGTTGATCCCACGCGGTTTTTTGGAGCTCAACGTCGAAGAAGACGTGACCGTAGATCGCGACGCGGAAATCGTGCTCTATTGCGCCGGGGGCAATCGCTCGGCCTTGGCAGCACGCGATTTAGCCTTTATGGGCTACACCAATGCCAAATCCATGATCGGCGGCATCAAAGGCTGGAAGGACGCTGGCTATGAAATCGAGCAGGGCGGCCTGCTTTCTGAAGAGGACTCGCAGCGCTACGCTCGGCATCTCATCCTGCCCGAGGTAGGGGAGAAGGGGCAGCAGCAGTTGCTCAAGGGCCGGGTGTTACTAGTGGGAGCGGGAGGCTTGGGTTGCCCGACGGCCCTGTATCTGGCCGCGGCTGGCGTCGGTAAGATCGGTTTGGTCGATGCCGACATCGTCGATAAAAGCAACTTGCAGCGGCAAGTGCTGTTCGGCGAGTCCGATCTCGGCCGACCCAAGGTCGAGGCGGCCCGCGACCGGTTGCTCGACATCAACCCCGGCATCGAGGTACACCCGCACTACGAGCTGCTGACGTCGCACAATATTTTCGAAGTCATGGACGGCTACGACATCGTGGTCAATGGCTGCGACAACTTTCCGACTCGCTATTTGGTCAACGACGCAGCCGTAATGCAGAAAAAGCCCGTGGTGGATGGCAGCATTTTTCGCTTTGAGGGCCAAGCTACCGTGTACGTGCCCGGGGACGGCCCGTGCTATCGCTGTCTCTATCCCGAGCCGCCGCCGCCCGGAGAGGTGCCGAGTTGCGCCGAGGGTGGGGTCTTAGGAGTCTTGCCCGGCATCATTGGGCTGGTGCAGGCGACCGAGGTCGTCAAGCTGCTGTTGGGGCAGGGCACTTCCTTGGTAGGGAGGGTCATACTCTACGACGCGCTGGAGATGAAATTCCGCGAACTCAAGCTCCGGCGCGACAGCGAGTGCCCGGTGTGCGGCGACAACCCGACCGTCACCGAGCTAATCAACTACGAGCAGTTTTGCGGCCTGCCCTCGCACAGCGAGGCCGCCGGTTGATCTCGATTCTCAGTGTTGTTTGGACGGCGCTCCCTCGCACCTAGGGGGAGCGCCTTTTTTTTAAGGATAATTTGATGAAACAGACCGGGGAGGGTTTTTTGGCGTTACCGGATAACCCAGACCGGGATCCGACGTTGGATTGGCGGGAAGTTTTTGGCAACGATCATCCGGTGGAGGTCGAAATCGGTATTGGCAAAGGGCGCTTTATCATCGACGCGGCCAGTCGCCAGCCCACCGTGAATTTCGTCGGGGTCGAATGGGCGGCTAAATACTTGCGCATTGCCCGCCAGCGCGCCGTGCGCCGCAACCTCGACAACGTGCGGTTCGCACACGTAGATGCGCGGGAATTCGTCGAATTCTTCGTATCCGCGGCATCGGTGCGGGCTTATCACATCTACTTTCCCGATCCCTGGCCCAAGAAGCGGCATCACAAGCGGCGACTTTTTAATGAGGAATTTCTGCGCGAAGTCGAGCGCACTTTATGCGCGGGCGGCCAGTTGTGGTTAGCCACCGATTACGCCGACTATTTCGAGGTCATGCTCTCCGCGCTGGAAACCAGCCAGTGCTTAGTGGAGGTGGATGTCGAGTGGCTAGGGGCGCGGACCAATTACGAAGACAAGTTTCTCGCCCAAGGCAAGCCGATTTACCGCCGGGTTATGGAGAAGATGCCGACATAAAGATACCCGCTGAGGACAAAGCAAAAGGGGTTGGTCTGCGCGTTGGCCAACCCCTTTTCTATGTCAATGTGGCAGTAAAGGAGCTAATTAAAGAGAGCGGACGGCAGTCGAGGGGCACACAAAAAAGTGTGATATATACACAAATTTGTGTATTAAGATGGTTGAAATCGTCGTATCTACTTGAAAAATATGGAAAGAATGTATTAAAAATGTGCTTGACAGTCCTATTGATATAGGTGTATTTTGGGACGTGGTGGAAAGTGGTGGAAAATGGTGGAACGGAAGTTTTAACTTGGTGTGGGAATCAAATGGCACAGTTTTTCACAGGCAGACACGAGGTTCCCGTCGACGACAAAGGGCGGATTTTTGTGCCTGCGGAGTTTCGCAAGAAACTACCGCCAGAAGCCGACGACACGCTCGTGGTAGTGCGGGGTTTCGACCGCTGCCTAACGGCCTATCCCCAGCACATCTGGGAAAAGACCGCGCAACAACTGTTGGACTTGCCCCAGACTAATCCCGAAGTGCGAGCCTTTATTCGTTCCATGCTCTCGCGTGCAACTGAAGTCAAAATGGACCGGCAGGGGCGCATCGGTATTCGGAGAGATCTCTTGACGCTCGCCAATATCGATGCCCAGATGGTGATCATTGGCCTTTTGGAGAAGTTGGAGTTTTGGAATCCAGACGACTGCGAGGAGTTTCCGCCGATGGAAGAAGTGGCGGATGGCTTCGAAAGCTTTGGTATAAAGCTATAAAAATGCTGAACAGAGACCGACATGGTATACCACATCCCGGTTATGGTCGAGGAAGTGGTCGCAGGGCTGGTCGCCGATCCGGACGGAGCGTACGTGGATGCGACGGCCGGCGGCGGCGGCCACAGTTGGGCTGTGCTGCAAGCCCTCGACCCCAAGGGGCGGCTGCTGGCAGTGGATCGCGACCGGGAGGCCGTGGCGGTAGCGCGAGCGAGGTTGGCAGCCGATACGCGGGTCGTCGTGCGGCAAGGCCGCTTTGCCGAATTGAGCGAGCTGCTGGCGCAAGAGGAGATAGGGCCGTTGAGCGGAGTCCTGTTCGACTTAGGGGTTTCGTCGCATCAGATCGACGCACCGGCTCGGGGATTCAGCTATCAGGCCGACGGGCCGCTCGACATGCGGATGGATGCAGAAGTTGGCCCAACAGCCGCCGAATTGATCGCAGCGAGCAGCGAGGTCGAACTGGCCGAGTTGATTGCACACTACGGGGAAGAGCGCGGGGCGCGGCGCATCGCGCGGTCGATCTATCGGCAGCAGCAACTCGCACCCTTGACGACTACGCAGGCTTTGCGGCAGGTCGTAGCGGCCACGCGGCCCCAGATGCTCAACAAGACGCTGGCGCGCGTGTTCCAAGCATTGCGCATTGCCGTCAACGACGAGTTGGGGCAGTTGCAGGCGGGGTTGGAGGCTGTGGAGACGGCGTTGAAGCCCGGCGGTCGGTTGGCCGTCTTGGCTTATCACTCCTTGGAGGATCGCTTGGTCAAGCAGCATCTAGCGGCGCTGATACGCGGCTGTATTTGTCCGCCGCGAGTGCCCATTTGCACCTGCGGGCGGAAACCGTCGTTCAAGCGGGTGAGTCACAAGTTGCAGAGGGCGAGCGAAGCCGAGGTCAAACAAAATACTCGAGCGCGCAGCGCCATTTTGAGAATTTACGAAAAAACCGAGGTAGGCTGACATGAGCAGAGGCGGAATTTCCTATGCGAAGTGCGTGCTTCTCATCGGGATACTAGCCGGGGCGGCTCTTTTCCACGTCTGGCAGAAAGTCGAAATGGCCCGGGTGACCGGTGGCATCATGACGGCTGAGGCGCAAATAGTAGAACTCGATCGGGAGCGCACCAAACTATTGACCGCTATCTTGGTGCGGAAAAACTCTGGCTTTGTCGAGAAGGTGGCCTTTGGCCAGCTCGGCATGGTCTATCCCGAAAAAACCGCGGATGGCATGGGCAGCGCATTGGCGCATTGGGAAGGCGATTGATGGGGCCACGGGTGCAACATACGGGCATTAATCGGCTGCGTTGGATCGCGGTTTTGGGCGCGATAGCGTGGCTAGGTCTGTCCGTACGCCTCGTGCAAATCCAAATCTTCAGGCACGAGGCGTATAGCGCTGAGGCTCTTGAACAGTACCAGAAACGCGTTGAGTTGAAAGCGAGTCGAGGCCGGATCGTGGATCGGCGCGGTAACAGCTTGGCCGTAGATGTCCCGGCTACGTCTTTTTACGCCCATCCCGATCAGATTGAGGATCCCAAGGGTGTAGCTGCCCACTTCGCGTCCCTGAGCGGTAAACGGACCGAGTCCATTGAGCGCCAATTGCGCGGGGACAAGCCGTTTGTCTATTTGGCGCGCCAGGTAGTTGACGCAGCCGCTGGCGGGGTGTCGTACGCTGGGGTGTTCCAAATACCGGAGACCCGTCGCCACTATCCCTTAGGGCCGCTGGCCGGTCAACTCATCGGGCATACCAATATCGACAATAGCGGCCGCGAGGGGATTGAGCGGGCTTTTGACGATATGCTGCGCGAAAAGAACGGCTCGATATTGGGATACGTCGATGCGAAAGGCAAGCATGTGCCCGGACGGCAACAGCGACGCGAGGAGCCAGAGCACGGCCGCGACTTAGTGCTGACCCTCGACGTAGTCTATCAGGGAATTCTCGAGGAAGAGCTACAACGAGCCATCGACGGATCAAAGGCCCAAGGGGCTTTGGGCGTCATCATCGCTCCGCGTAGTGGCGAAGTTCTGGCCATGGCCAATCTGCCGCTTTTTGACCCCAATAAGGCGTCCCGCTCGTCGCCGGATCGCCGGCGCAACCGCGCGATAACCGACGTGTACGAACCCGGTTCAACCTTCAAAACTATCGCCGCTGCCGCCGTCCTCGAAGACGAGCTGATCAGTCTGCAAGATCGCATCTTTTGCGGGTGGGGGACGCTCAGGTTGGCCAATGGGGACACCATCCGCGACGTCAAGCCCCACGGCGATTTGCTCTTTGCCCAAGTCTTTGAAAAATCGAGTAATATCGGCACGATCAGGTTGGCGCAGCGGCTGTCGCGGCACCGCTTTTACGAACATATCCGCAACTTTGGTTTTGCCATTCGCACCGGCATTGATCTACCAGCGGAAACGCCTGGTTTACTACAGGAAGTCGATCAATGGTCCAAGCGGTCGCTGGCAACCATCGCCATCGGGCAGGAAATCGGCGTGACGGCCCTGCAACTCGCCATGGCGTACGGAGCCATTGCCAATGGCGGCGTGCTGATGGCACCGCGGATCATCGCCGGAACGATTGGCTCGGACGGTCATTTGGAAGCGCGCGGTGGCCCCCAGCCGATCCGCCGGGTCGTGAGTCGAAAGACGGCGGCGACGCTGAGCGAAGTGCTGGCCGGAGTCGTGGAAAACGGCACCGGGCAAAAGGCCCGTATCGGAGGTGTGGCCGTGGCTGGGAAGACGGGCACGGCTCAGCGCGCCTTAGCCGATGGCAGCGGTTACGATCCCAACGCTAGGATTGCCTCGTTCGTCGGCTTTCTGCCGGCGAACAATCCTCAGTACGTATGCGTGATCATGGTTGAAAACCCCCGCGAGAACGGATGGGGAGGACGCGTGGCGGCCCCGGCTTTCCGCCAGACGATGAAGCGGATCATTAGCCTGCCCGGCGGCCTGTTGGTCGAGCCGGCAGCCAAGCATCCGCAAAAAGAGGTGCCGGTCGTGCCAGACCTGCGCGGCATGCCCCAAGCCGTCGCTCGCTTCCATGCGCAGATGCGGGGATTGCCGGTCGCCTTTTCTGGCTCAGGCGCTGTGGTCCTCAGTCAATCGCCCTTGCCGGGTCAGGTCGGTCGCGTCGAGCGGATTAACTGCACGCTGGGCGATGGAGTTGCCCGCAGCCCGTGGAAAATGCAGCAGGCAGGCCTCGTCGGAAACATTCCAGCCCAAGGTTCGAGAGGTATTTAAATGGAACTGAGATACCTGCTCGAAGAGCTACCTGACGCCTGCGTGGAGGGCGACCTAAATATTGATATAGGGCAAATCTGCTGCGATTCTCGTTGCGTGGAAGAAGGCGACTTTTTCGTGGCCGTACGCGGGGGACAGGAGCAGGATCGCCACCGCTTCGTCGACCATGCCATAGCTCGCGGTGCCCGCGCCGTGATGGTGGAAGAGCAGATCAATTGTGCTGGCGTGACGCGGGTGCAGGTGGCAGACTGCCGGGCCGCATTGGCCCGCATGGCGGCGCGCTTTTACGCCTTTCCCGGACGAGCGCTGCTCAACGTCGGCGTCACCGGCACCAATGGCAAGACCACTACTGCCTTCCTACTCAGGAACGCCCTCGAAGCCGCCGGACTGCCGTGCGGGTATTTGGGAACCTTGGGGTTTTGGTGCGATGGCGCATTGGAGAAGATGGACAATACTACGCCCGAGGCCGTCCAGCTACACAGCGTACTGCGTCGATTTGTTGATGCCGGCAAGCAAGCGGCCGTGCTAGAAGTATCGTCCCATGGGCTGGCGTTAAAGAGGGTAGAGGGGATTCCCTTTCGGGCGGCGGTCTTTACCAATCTGACTCGCGATCACTTGGATTTTCACGGGACTTGGGAGGCGTACTTTGCGGCCAAGGCTCGGCTTTTCGAGGACCTGCAAGAAGGCGCGATTGCGGTGATTAACGCCGACGATGCCCGCGCCGACGAACTTGCCCGCAGGACTCAGGCGCGCGTCGTGACGTACGGCTGTGGCCCGGAGGCCGAGGTGCGGTTGCAACGCGCCGAGGTTAGTCCGCAGGGAACGCACCTGTGCTTGGATACCCCAGCCGGGCCTATTGAAGTACAGACGCGTTTAATCGGTCGTTTCAACTACTACAATACTATGGCCGTCGTAGCCACGGGGTTGGCACTGGAGCTGGATGCCGCAGCGCTGTGTCGCGGATTGGCGGCTCTAGAAAGCGTCCCGGGCCGTTGCGAGCGGATCGCCGAAGGGCAGGACTTCGCGGTCATCGTGGATTACGCCCACACCCCGGATGCGCTGGAAAGGGTTTTGTACGCCGCTCGCGACTTAGGAAGCGGTCGCTTGATTTGCGTCTGCGGTTGCGGCGGAGATCGAGATCGAGGCAAGCGACCGCAGATGGGCCGCGTCGCCGGCGAGTTGGCCGACTGGACGGTTTTGACGTCGGATAATCCGCGCAGCGAGGATCCACAGCGCATCATCGACGAGATGGCCGCTGGCGTGCCCGACAGCAGCGCGGTTCACAGCGAGGTCGATCGCGCACAAGCGATTGCTGTGGCCCTCGCCGCTGCACACAGCGGGGATGTCGTGGTTATTGCCGGCAAGGGCCACGAACAGCAGCAAGAACTAGCCGACCGCGTCGTGGCTTTTGACGACCGCGAAGTTGCGCGGCGCGTGCTGCGGGGTTTGCGTGCCAGGGAAGGGCAGCCGTTATGCGCGCCGTGACCCTGAGCGAGATGGTGGAGTGGACGGCTGCCGACCCGGTCGGGAGTCTCCAGCCGGATTGTGCCCTGCAAGCGGTGGCGACCGACAGCCGGTCCATTGACGAGGGCGAACTGTTCGTCGCGCTGCGAGGTGAGCACTTCGACGGGCACGACTTCGTCGAGGCCGCTTTTGATCGCGGTGCGTGCGCGGCCTTAGTGGAACGCCGCTGGCCAGGGTTGGACCGGGCGGCTCCCGGCCCGCTGTTGGCCGTTGATTCGACGCTGCAAGCACTGGGCGATATAGCGCGAGCCTATCGGCGGCGCTGGGAGGTACCGGTCGTGGCCGTCGTAGGCAGCGCAGGCAAGACGACGACCAAGGAAATGATCGCCGCGGTGTTGGGGCAGCGGTACCGCGTTTTAAAAACCATTAGCAGTGAAAACAACGAGATAGGGGTGCCCCGTACTCTGCTGCAACTGTCGCCGGATCACGAGGCGGTGGTGTTGGAACTGGCAGCGCGGCGGATAGGGGACATTCGCTACCTGTGTTCGGTTGCCGAACCTACCATTGGGGTTTTGCTCAACATCGGGACTGCACACATAGAATTTTTCGGGTCTGTAGAAGGAGTGGCCAAGGCCAAAGGGGAGCTTCTGGATTATCTGGACGAGTCTTTAACGGCTCTCGTCAACGCCGATGACCGTGTCGTGGTTCAGGAGGTAAAGAGGACAAAGGGGAGACTCCTGGCCTTCGGTTTTGTGCGTGAGAGCGAGTTTCGTGGGGAGAGGCTCGTACTCGACCAGAAGGGCTGCGGCCACTTCCTTCTACACTCTGTTCCCATTGATCTCAATGTTCCAGGGCGACACAATGCGTACAATGCCTTGGCCGCGGCCGCTGTCGGTCGCATCCTCGGCGTGCCTTGGGAAGGGATCCAGCGCGCCCTCGCCGAGTTTCGGGCGGTAAATCAGCGCGGCGAGATCGTGCGCAAGAATGGGATCGCAGTAATCGACGATTGCTACAACGCCAGTCCCGGCTCGATGTCGGCTGCACTGGATCTCCTCGGCGACGTGCCCGGTGCGCGGAAAATCGCCGTGCTCGGCGACATGCTGGAGCTCGGAGCGGAGAGTGGCCCGTTGCACGCGGAGGTCGGCGAGAAGGCCGCCGCGTGCGCCGATGTCGTACTGGCCGCTGGCCGCGAAAGCGCGCACTTGGTGTCTGCGGCCCGCACGGCTGGCATGGCCCAAGACGCAGCTCGTCACTTCGATCAGTTCGAACAGCTCGGCGAATGCGCTGCGGCGCAATTGCGCCACGGCGATGTGGTCTTAGTCAAGGCCTCTCGGGCCATGGCCTTTGAACGAGTCGTCGAGCGCATCCTGCAGCAGTTGGGCTAGCCCGCTCCCACCGGGCGCATTCTCAATCCCCTAACAATCTAAGAGTCCCTCGCTGATGATAACTGTTCAGCGCGATAGCATGTACGTGCTGCTGATCTGCCTGGTACTGGTAGGCCTAGGGCTGGTCATGGTCTATAGCTCCAGTTCGGTCTTGGCCAACGTGAGTTTTGGCGATTCGGGGTTCTTTCTCAAGAAGCAATCCATCCGCGTCTTCATCGGCTTGGTGCTCATGTTCGCGTTCTCGCGGCTGCCCCTGCATTGGTGGGCACGGTTTTCACGCCCGATCATGCTGGTGTCCCTGTTGTCGCTCTTGTTGGTCTTGGCGTGGGGCCACGGTGCTGCCCAGCGCTGGTTGAGCATTCCAGCTTGGGGCGGCTTGGTCTTTCAGCCGGCCGAGTTCGCCAAGCTGGCGCTGGTGCTCTACTTGGCCGATGTCTTGGTGCGGAAGCGCGACGAGCTACACGACTTTAGCCGCGGGTTTATTCCCCGCTTGTTGGTCGTCGGTTTTGCCCTCGTGCTCATCGTATTACAGCCCGACTTGGGGACGGCCATTGCACTGGGGGTGATTGCCTTGATCATGCTGTGGGTCGGCGGAATGCGCTTGCCCCACTTGGCCGGGGCCGGAGTGCTGGCGCTGTTGGTCATTGGGCTTTCCCTGCTGCATTCAAAATATCAGATGCGCCGCTTGCTCAGCTTTATTGACCCAGAAAGCGATCCGCCTGGTGCCTACCAACTCTCGCAGTCGCTCTATGGTTTGGGCAACGGCGGCTTTTTCGGGGTGGGTTTGGGCAACAGCATGCAAAAAGAGCAATACCTACCTGAGCCACATACGGATTTCGTCTTCTCGGTTATCGGGGAAGAAATGGGGCTCGTGGGTACTCTAGCCGTACTAGGACTTTTCGCGGCCTTCGCGTTTTACGGGCTGCGCATCGGGGCTCGCGCTGGCGATACCTATGGCTTTTTGGTCGCCGTTGGCATTACGGCGATGATTTCGACCTACGCCCTGTTAAACATCGGCGTGGTCATTGGCGTGCTGCCCACCACGGGTCTGCCGCTGCCCTTTGTTAGCTATGGAGGCTCGTCGCTGATGGGGAACATGGCGGGGGTGGGCATCTTACTCGGGGTGGCTCGCACAGTTCCCGGACACCAGGAAGGCTTGGTGCGTTGGCAGTGATGAAGACGCTATTTGACCAATATCGCCGCGTGCACCTCGTCGGCATCGGCGGAGCGGGCATGGAGGGCTTGGCCCGACTCCTCGCAGCCAAGGGCTGCGTGGTAAGCGGCTCGGATCAGGTCGGCTCGCCCAGCATCGCCCTGTTGCGCCAAGAGGGTTTTGCCGTCGCGGTGGGGCACGACGGTCAACTCGTGCAGGGCGTGGATCTGGTGGTGTATTCGGCGGCCGTGCCGGCTGACAACCCCGAGCGGCAGGCGGCTGTGCACGAGGGCATTCCCACGGCGAGCCGAGCCGAGGTACTCGGAGAGCTGTCCCGCGCGCCGTTGACCCTCGCTGTCGCCGGCACGCACGGCAAGACGACGACCGCTTCGATGGCGGCGGCGATCTTGCGCCGTGCCGGCCTCGAGCCCCAGGTCTTGATCGGGGGCTGGATCAACGGGCGGCCGCAGGCCGAGGTGGGAAGTGGCGAGGTCTTCGTAGTGGAGGCCGACGAGTTCGCCGGTGGTTTCCTGCACCTGTATCCGAGCTTGGCCCTCGTGACAAGTGTGGACGCCGAACACCTTGATTACTATGGGAGCTTGGAGGCCCTTGAGCGGGCCTTCGGCCAATTTCTCGCCCGCCTGCCCTTTTGTGGTCGCAGCGTGTTGGCCGGGGACGGGCTGGTCGGGGAACGGGTGCTGGCCGATTTGCAGCGTCCCCATCAGACCTACGGCATGGATGGCGACAACGACTACCGAATCGCCGAGCTCGAAGAGCGGGCTTGGGGCAGCCGGTTTGCCTTGTGTTTCGACGGGCAAAAGCTGGGCGAAATCGAGTTACAGGTCCACGGCGTACACAATGTCCGCAATGCCGCTGGGGCCGCGGCGCTGACTTGTGCGCTACAGGTGGAGTTTGCCGTGATCGCCGATGCCTTGGAGCAGTTTGGCGGGGCCGACCGTCGCTTTCAGCGCAAGGGAGAATTCGCCGGCGTGCTAGTCGTGGACGACTATGCTCATCACCCGACTGAATTGGCCGCGGCCTTGGCTGCCGCGCGGCAGAGCGGTCGCCGAGTCATCGCCGTCTTTCAGCCCCACTTGTATTCGCGCACCCGCGACTTGGCGACGGCCTTTGCCCACGAGCTAGCCGCGGCCGATTGCGTCGTCTTAGCAGCAGTCTATGCCGCACGGGAGGCCCCGCTGCCGGGTGTGGACTCCGAGCTGATCGCAAAAGCCTTGCGCGACCGTGGGTACAAAGCCGTGGAATACCTGCCGGACAGGGAGCAACTCGTCGCCCACTTGGTGGATAGCTGTCGCCAAGGCGACTTGGTGCTGGTCATGGGAGCCGGTGACATCGGCGAGACGGCTGCGGAACTGATCGCGGCCTTGGCGGATGGAGAGCGCTCGTGAACCGCAAGAAAACCAAGCAGAGCAAGAATCCGCTAACAGCGGATTCCCGAGGCCGCCACAAGGCCCGCTGGCTTTTGATTGCGCTCTTGATTTTGGTCACGGGCAGTGCCGTGGCGGCCTATCAGGTGGCCACCTACTTCGGCCAAGCCTCCCTCTTTGGTCTGAAGGCCATTGAGGTGAATGGGTTGCAGCAGCTCAATGGGAAGGACGTACATGCTGCTAGCGGCCTTGTGGCTGGTACTAATATTTTCGCCATCGACTTGGACGAGGTCGCGCAGCGGCTGGAGGCCACGTCTTGGATCGAGCAGGCCCTCGTGATGCGCAAGCCGCCCGACCGCATTGCCGTCGATATAGTCGAGTACCGCCAAGTGGCTTGGGTCGATTTGGGCCAGACCTATGGAGTAGCGTCCGATGGTGTCCTGCTCCCTGCAGGCAGTACGGGCGCTCGGCCGGTCGCCCCTCCTCGCAATTTGCCCGTCATATCCGGACTGTCCGTCGCCGGCGACTCGCTGCGGCCAGGCGTGGCCGTGCCGGATTCCGCGCTGTTGGCCATACTGCACTGGTGGGAGGATGCCACGACTGCGGATGCGGAATTTTGCCTCAATGTAACCAGCATCCAGCCGATGTCTGGAGAGGGCATTCGCCTGCAGTTGGCGGGCGACGGACCCGAATTCCGCTTGTCTGCAAATGAGGCTGCCCGTCAACTCCGCACCATTCGCGCGTTGATGCCGCGCGTCCATCGGAACCATCCCAACCCGGCCTATATCGACTTGCGCTACACCGGCCAGATGGTCGTCGGCAAAAAGAAAGCAAAATCGGGATGAACTGGGACGAGGAGCACAGCACCATTATCGCCGGGCTAGACTTGGGCACGACCAAGGTCTGCGTTGTCGTGGCCGAGCAGACCGCCGAGCGGCCGCTGCGGGTTATTGGTATGGGCCAGCATCCCTCAGAGGGGATCCAGCGCGGGGCGATTGTGGATGCGGAGAAGACCGTGTACGCCATTGGCGAGGCCATCCGCCAAGCGGAACTGAGGGCCGGGGTCGAAATCGACTCGGTGTACGCTGGCATTTCCGGCGAATACATCGCCGGCCTCAACAGCACGGGGATGGTGGCGGTCGGCAGCGAAGGTGGCTGGATCGGAGCACAGGACCGCGCCCGAGTTCTTTCGGCAGCCGGCGTGGTCAAAGTGCCCTTCGACTGCGAGGTGTTGCACGTTTTGCCCCAAGAATTTGTCGTCAATGGCCAGCGAGGCATTCTCGATCCCGTGGGCATGTATGGCGTGCGCTTAGAGGCCAGTGTCCACGTAGTCACCAGCTCGGTTGCTGCAGTGCGGAATATCTGCCACAGCATCCTCCGCGCTGGCGTGGACGTGCGCAGTGTCGTTCTCGGGCCGCTCGCTTCGAGCTACGCCGTCCTCAGCGAGGACGAACAGCAGATGGGGGTCTGCCTGATCGACATCGGCGGCGGCACAACCGATGTGGTGGTCTTCGTTGGCAAGGGGTTGCGCCACTCGGGCATCATCGGGTTGGGTGGGCAGAACGCGACCAACGATATCGGCGTTGGATTGCGCACCACGCGGACTGAGGCCGAGCAGGTCAAGTGCACGGTCGCGTCTAACGAGGCGGTAGCTTACATCGTCGGGGCACGGATGGAGGAGATATTGGCGCTAGCCCGCAAGGAAGTCTATTCCGCGTTGCCCAATGTCGAGTTAGGCGCGGGCATTGTCCTCACGGGCGGGGGAGCGCAGACCGCCGGAGTCGTGGCCTTGGCCGAGCGGGTCTTTGGCCTACCCGTGCGCTTGGGCGTTCCAGTCGGGTTGGTGGGGGGCGAAGAGTTGGCCAGCCCGCCGTATGCTACGGCGCTGGGTTTGCTCCTCTACGGAGCGGAGCAACAGCAGGAGAAGAACCAAAAAGGAGCGCAGGTGCTGGTCGAAGAGCCCTTCGATTCAGTTCTCGGGCGCGTAAAAAAGTGGTTACAACCATAGGGACTAGCGGCGGTGTTGGTCCCAAAATCAAGGAGGAGTACCATGGCAATTAGGTTAATCGATAATGAGCATCGGGCGCGAATCAAGGTCGTTGGCGTTGGTGGTAGCGGTGGCAATGCCATCAACCGCATGATCGAGTCCGGGATGCACGGCGTCGAATTTGTCGCTGTCAACACGGATGCGCAGGCGCTGGAAACCTCGCGGGCCGACTTTCCCATTTGCATTGGCAGCAGCGTTACGCGGGGCTTGGGCGCTGGTGCCGATCCGACAGTGGGGCGGCAAGCCATTGAGGAAGACAAAGACAAAGTCTCCAAGCAGTTGCAGGATTCGGATCTGATCTTTATCACGGCTGGCATGGGCGGCGGCACGGGCACGGGGGTCGCGCCCATAGTCGCGGAAATCGCCCGCGATCAAGGAGCCCTGACAGTGGGTATCGTCACGGAGCCTTTCCGAATGGAAGGCTCCCCGCGGATGAAAAACGCCCGCAGCGGGATTGTCGAGCTAAAGGACCAAGTTGACACCCTGATCACGATCAAAAACCAGCGCCTGCTAGAAGTCTGCGGCCGCGACACCACGCTCCAAGAGGCGTTTCTCAAGGCCGACGAAGTGCTGATGCAGGCCACGCGCGGCATTTCCGACCTGATTACGATCCCGGGCGAGATCAACCTCGACTTCAACGACGTGCGCACGGTGATTTCCAAGGGTGGGGACGCGATTATGGGCCTCGGGGAGCACAGCGGCGAAGAGCGGGCCGAGCAGGCCACCCACAAGGCGATCAACAGCCCGCTTTTGGAGGACGTATCGATCGCCGGTGCCAAGGGCGTGTTGATCAATATCGCCGGCGACTCCAAGCTCACGCTCTACGAGACCAACGAGGTCATATCGCTGATCCACGAAGCCACCGGCTCGGATGCCGAGATCATCTTCGGCACTGTGACCGACGATAGCCTAGCCGATAATATCCGCGTAACAGTCATAGCCACGGGCTTCAACACGAACAAGGGCGACGAAGCCGAGGCACCAGCTCGCGAACAAGAGGAGTCGACGCAAACCCAAGACGTGGATGCGGATCCGCTGACCATCGGCAGCCCAGTCATCGTCGGCAATGGGGGCACCTCGGGTACCTCCTTGGAAGTGCCCACGTATCTGCGCAACGGCAACAGCACGCCTCAGGAGCTTCCGGAGGAGTCGGTGCGTCCGGCAGCTGGGGACTTGGATATTCCCACCTTCCTGCGCCGCAAGATGAGCGCTTCATAGGGCGGTTGTCGCGCGCGGGCGATTTGGCTTATTTTAACGTTTGATCGTTACTGTGCGCGATAGAATTTGCAGGGAGGGTATTTTTAGATGGCAGATATTCGCGTTGGCGTAATCATGGGCAGTACCTCGGATGAGGACATCATGCGCAAGGGCGCGGCGGTACTCGAAGAGCTAGGCCTCGGCTACGAGATGGTCGTATCTTCGGCCCACCGCAACCCCGAGCGCACCGCGGCTTGGGCCAGCGAGGCGGCTGGCCGCGGCCTCAAGGTGATCATTGCCGGTGCCGGCTTAGCCGCAGCCCTGCCCGGCGTGGTGGCGGCGCATACGACCTTGCCGGTCATCGGAGTCCCCATTGCCTCGGGTGCGCTCCGTGGAGTCGATTCTCTCTACTCCATCGTGCAGATGCCTCCGGGAATCCCGGTGGCGACCGTCGGCATTGACAACGCCCGCAATGCAGCCATGCTGGCCGCCCAAATCATCGCCCTATCCGACGAGGCGGTTGCCCAGGCCATTGAAACTTATCGCGCACAGTGGAATTCTTAAGACCACAGTAGGAGCGACCGGCCGGTCGCCCTTACATCATAATGCTGAAAGGACGCGATGAGCAGTGGCCAATACAAGTCGCATTTCCAAGTTGCTTTCGCTGATGCTCAGGCATCGGCCCGACGAATTTGGACTGGAGATTGATGCTTACGGCTACGCGCCGTTGGATCAGGTGGTACAAGGAGTACAAGAACGCTACGCCGAGGTGGCCGAAACCGAAATCGTCGACCTCGTCAAGGCCCCGAAGCAGTATCGCTTTGAACTGAATGAGTTCGGCATCCGCGCGCTGTACGGGCACAGTTTTTTCGTCGATATGGACGGCGAGCCTATGGACCCGCCGCCCGAGCAGCTCTACATGGGCACGACCCGCAGCGCGGCCCAGGGCTTTGCCCGTGAGGGCATTTCCCCGGGCGATCGCTACTACGTGCATCTGTCGCTGACGCGCGAGGCGGCCGAGTCGCACAGCCACCAACGCGATACCCCCTGCGTGGTGGAGATTCTCGCGGCCAAGGCCCACGAGGAGGGCTGTCGCTTTTTTGCTCGCGGCGCGGTGGTGCTAACCGAAGAAATCCCAGCCAGTTGCATCGGCCCCATTCACGGCAGTCAACAGCAGCCCCTCGGCGTCGCCCAGATGCCAGCGCCTGGCGACGTAAGCTACGGCCGCAAGCCTCGCTTTTCGGCCCGTTGAGAGGATGCCGTGAAAAACATCGTGGCCTTTATCAAGCCCTTCAAACTCGACGAAGTCAAAAGCTCCTTGGCTGCGATTGGCCTCGTTGGAATGTCGGTCAGTGAGGTGCGCGGCTGCGGTCGCCAGCGCGGCCACAGCGAAATCTACCGCGGGGCCGAGTACCAACTCGACTTCATGCCCAAAATTCGCATTGAGTTGGCCGTCGGCGATGGCCAACTCGACGAAGCGGTGGAGGCCATTATGCAGTCGGCTGCCACCGGTGAAGTCGGCGATGGCAAGATCTTCGTTTCCGAACTGGTCGAGGCCATCCGCATCCGCACCGGCGAAACCGGCGAAACCGCCCTCTGAAGTCCCCGGCAGTGCCCTCTGCATTGGAACTGGCCCGTCGCGCCCTCGCTGCCGACGCGGCCAAAGCCCTTGATCCACTAGCGCAATTGGGTTTTGCCGATCCGGTCCAGGCCCTAGAGACCTTGGACCGGATCGGCAGTCCGCCGCAAACCGCGCCGCTGCCAGCTCTTGCCTTGGCCGAGTTGGCCGCAACGGGCCAGCCAGACGAAGGGCTGCAGCAGTTGACGCGCTTGGCCATGGGGTACGGCAGCCCGCGAGCCCTTTTTTCTCACTTGGAAGCCGACCCCGTCCTGTGCCGACGCTTGGTGCAGATCGTGAGCCACAGCACCTTCCTCGCCGACATCTTGGTGCGCAATACCGAATTTATGCTGTGGCTGTTGGCCGAGACTCCGCACCTAGTCGAGTCGCCGGAGCGGAGTGACCTAGGGCAGATTTTGCGCGCCGATATCGATCATGTCTCCGAGCCCGAGGAGCGTTTAGAGGTATTGCGGCGGGTGCATCGGCGCGAATTTTTGCGCATTGGTGCCGCCGAAGTCCTCGGCACCAAGCCAGTCGCGGAAATTGGGAGAGAGCTGGCCGACTTAGCCGACGTGGTGGTCGAGTTGGCCCTCGAAACATGCGAGCACGCCTTATGGGAGGAACACGGACAGCCGCTGGATGAGCGCGGCCGTCCAGCGCGTTTCCTCGTCGTTGGCTTGGGCAAATACGGTGGGCAGGAGTTAAACTACAGCTCGGACATCGACTTAATTTTCGTATGGGATGGCGAGGGCGAGACGCAACCCGAGGGAGAGGGGACGTCGCTGGAGAACAGCGAGTTTTTCCGTCGCTTGGGCCAGCGCCTAGTCCAAGTGCTGACCGAGGCGACCAAGGAAGGGTTTTTCTACCGCGTCGATATGCGGCTCCGCCCCGAGGGCACAAGCGGCACCTTGACTCACTCGTTGCGCGCTAGTTGGACTTATTACGAGACGCGCGGAGAACTGTGGGAGCGGCAGATGCTGATCAAGGCTCGGCGCGTGGCGGGCTCGCAGACGCTGGGCAAGCAATACGAGGCTATGCTCCGGCCCTTTGTCTACCCGGCCCACTTCCACTCCGCACCGCACGAGGAAATCCGCCGGATTAAGGAGCGGATCGAGGCGAGTATCCGCGAGCGCCCCCGCGGCGAAAACAACATCAAGCTGCAAGCGGGCGGGATCCGCGACATCGAATTCATCGTCCAGTGTCTGCAACTGCTCTACGGCGGCATCCATCCCCAAGCGCGCATCCACAACACGCTGGCTGCCATCGATCGCTTGGCCGAGGTGTCGGCCTTGACTGCGGCCGAGGCCCGTGCGCTAAAGAACGCGTACGAGTTTTTTCGCCGGGTTGAGAACCTACTGCAAATTGCCTCTGGCCGTCCTGACTACGCCGTCCCAGAAGATGCGCGCGCCTTGGCCCTGATCATGGGCTATGAAGATGCACGGACCTTTGCCAGCGCACTAGCCGGGCATCGGCTGCGGGTGCGCCGGCTGTTTGCTGCGCTATTTTACAGCGACGCGGCGGCTCCGCGTGCACCGACGTGGCTTTTGGAAGTCGAAAATGGCAGCGAGACAGCACAAGCCGACTTGGTGGCGCGGGGATTTGTCGATGGGGCCGCCGCACATCGCCGCTTGCAGCGGCTGGCGGCCATGGGCCTGTTGATGAGCGGGAGCGGTGCGCACTTTGAGGCTCTGTTGCCGGAATTGCTGAATTCGCTGGCCGCGGCTCCCGACCCGGATCAAGGGCTTTTGCGCTTCACCCAGCTAGTCGAGGCATATGGTGCGCCAGGTGCTTTGTACTCCTTGTTGCAAGAGCACACAGGCTTCCGCACCTTGCTCATTTCCATCTGTGGCTCAAGCCGCTTCCTCGCCGATCTTTTGCGCCGCGACCCGGCTTTGTTAGACAACTTAGTTAGCCAAGCCAGCCAGGAGTTGGAGCCTAGGTTGGTGCGCGGCGATTTGCACGCCATCGCGCGGATGCAGAACCAAGCCCTCCTGCGGATTGGGGCCGACGACCTGATGGGGTTGGCGACGGAAGAGGAGACCTTCCTGCGGCTGACGGAGTTGGGTGAAGACGTGTTGCAAGCGGTCTATCGGCTGGCTTGGCGTCCGTTGGTGCGGCGGTGGGGCAAGCCGCGCAGCCGGCAGGGCCGCGACGTGGGCTTCGCCGTACTGGCCGCGGGCAAGTTTGGGGGCCGCGAGGTAGATTTCGGCTCGGATTTAGATTTGTTTTTCGTGTACGAAAGCGACGGCAAGACGCGACGCGGCGTGCCCAATAGCGTATTTTTCACCGAGTTCAGCCAAGATCTTATTGCCCTGTTGGCCGAGCAAGGGCTATACTCGGTGGATGCGCGACTGCGGCCCGAAGGGGCTAGCGCCCCCATGGCTATCTCGTTGGTTGGCTACCGCCGTTACTTGGCGCAGCGGGCGGCTACTTGGGAGCGGCTGGCGCTGAGTCGCGCCCGCCAAGTGGCCGGCGATGCCGAGTTCGGCACGCGGGTCTTGCGGGCGATTGAGCGCTTCGTGTACAGTCGGGAAGTGGACGCGGCCTTGGTCGCGCAGATGCAGGAGATGCGCCAGCGGATGGAGCCGCAGGGCAAACGCCAAACGCGCATCAACATCAAGCGCGGCCCGGGTGGCATCGTCGATGTCGAGTTTGTGGCGCAGATACTCGTACTCAAGTGGGGCTATCGAGACCGGGACTTGCGCGTGGGCAGCACGAGACGCGCGCTGCAACTGCTTGTTGAACAGGGCTGTTTAGACCCGGAGCAGGGCCATTTTCTCCTCGATGCGTACGAGTATCTGCGGGCCGTGGAAAAGGGCATGCGTCTCGCTAGCGAACAGGCTAGCGACGCCCTGCCGACCGGCCGAGAGTTGGAAATTTTGAGCCGCGCTCTCGGCACCAAAGACGTAGCGACTTTCCAAGGCGAAGTGGAAACATGCATGCGGCAGACGCGGCGCGTATTCTCGACCGTATTCGCCGAATTGACCAACTGAGGAGCACTTGATATGGATGGTATAAGCAAGGCCGCGCGCGTCGGCCAGATGATTATCGGAGTCGTGTATCTCGTCGCTGGGGCGATTAAGACGTGGGAGCCGGTGCTTTTTTATTGGGAGGCCATTCCCTATGCGCAGCTACTCGGGGTGGTGGAATGGGAGACCGCGTCGGCCGTCGCCAAGGCGGCCATTGTGTTGGGGCCGATTGAATTCTTACTCGGTTGGGCATTGCTGCTCAACTGGCAGCCGCGACTGTGCTTGCCGGTGGCGACGGTGCTGATGGCCGCGTTCACCGCGCTGACGGCCAAGGCTTGGCACATGGGAGCCTCGATAGACTGCGGCTGCTTTGGTGCCCTCGTCGAGCGCGGGCCAAGAGAAGCGACAATAGAAGATAGCGTGATGTTGGCAGTGCTGCTATTTGCTTGGTGGGGAATGCGCCGCAGTGCAAACGCCGCGCCCGTAGTTGATCGGCCCAATTGGTGGGGGACCGGTGGCGCGCCCGTCTGGCCGCAGACGAGTCGGATGGTGTTAGGCGCACTCGTCGTTGGACTGGCGGTAGGCGGGGTGCGGTTTTTCCCCGAGCTAGAGCGCATTTCGCAGTCGGACCTCAAAAGCGGGGTGCGGCTCTCCGGTTTGGCACTTAAAGGTGTGGATGTCAATCTGATGCAGGGCGAGTACCTAATCGAATTGTTCAGCCCCACGTGTATCCACTGCAAAAACGCCGTGCCCAAGATGAACGTCATCGCCCAAGACCCCCAGTTGCCACGACTCATTGCCCTGACGAGTTTCGCGCAGGATGCACCGCAAATGATTGACTTCAAGAAGCAACTGCAACCGCGCTTTGACATTGCCACCATATCGCTAACGGACTTTCGTCGCCTAACCTTTGGCCACGGCTTTCCGCGTTTGGCCTATATCGCCGACGGGGTGGTGCAGCAGGTGTGGGAGAGCAACTACATGCCGACGCAAGCGCGGCTGCGAAAAATTATGGGTTCTTAGCACACGGAAGGGATTCTTCGACTTCGCTTCGCTCAGAATGATATAGCAATACATTACAATATGAACGACTTAGGATGGTTATAGCATGACTAAGAGCAAGTTGGCTTTATTCGGCGGTCCCAAGGCCGTCACCGCTGACGAAGGCGATATTTTTCGCTGGCCGATTATCACCGCCGAAGACGAGGCGGCCGTGCTAGACGTGCTGCGGCGCGGGGCGATGTCGGGCTGGGACCTAACTCTGGACTTTGAAGAGGATCTGAAGTCTTACTTCGGCTTGCAGCACGCCCTCTGCCACAACACGGGTACCGCAGCGATCCAGGCCGCGCTGTGGGCCTGCGGCGTCGGCGTTGGCGACGAGATCATCTCGCAGAGCATGACCTTTTGGGGCACGTCGCTTCAGGTGTTCTCGCTGGGAGGGACGGTGGTGTTTTCCGAAATCGACCCCGACACCCTGACGATGGATCCCGACGACATCGAGTACCGCATTACCGAGCGGACGAAGGCTATTGTCCCCGTGCATTACTGTGCCTATCCAGCCGATATGGATCCGATCATGGACATTGCCGAGCGGCACAGGCTGAAGGTGATTGAAGATGTCTCCCATGCCCAGGGAGGACTCTACAAAGGGCGGCTGCTGGGCACAATCGGCCACATTGGTGCCATGTCGATTATGTCGGGCAAGTCGCTGGCCTGTGGTGAGGGGGGCTTTATGGTTACCGACGACCAAGCCCTGTATGATCGCGCCGCGGCCTTTGGACACTATGAGCGAACTCGCTCCATAGAAGATCCCGCACTAAAGCCTTATGCCGGGATGCCGCTGGGCGGATACAAATACCGGATGCATCAGTTGTCTTCGGCGGTGGGTCGCACCCAGCTAAAGCACTACGACGAGCGGATGCAGGAGATCCAGCGGGCGATGAATTACTTCTGGGACCTGCTCGAAGGCGTCCCGGGGATCAAGGCGCACCGGCCGCCGGCCGACAGCGGTTCGACGATGGGCGGATGGTACGCGGCCAAGGGATTGTACGCGCCCGAGGAACTAGGTGGCCTACCGGTCGAGCGCTTCTGCGCGGCAGTCACGGCCGAGACTGGGGCGTACAGGATCATGCCGGGTGCCAATGAACTGATGCACCTGCACCCGGTGCTCAACGAGGCCGACATCTACGGACACGGCCAACCCACGCGCATTGCCCATTCCAATCGCGATTTGCGGCAGGGGCCGGGCAGTCTGCCGGTGACCGAGCGCATGACGGGTCGCATCTATTCGATTCCGTGGTTTAAGCACTACGACGCCACCATCATCGAGCAATACGCCACGGCCTTTCGCAAGGTGGCCGAGTACGCCGAAGAGCTGCTAGAGGAAGGACGAGATGGGTGATCCGTTGAGAGCGCGGCTGTTTGGGTACGGGGTGCCTTATCGGGTGGAGGTAGGCGAAACGGGGACGGTTGCGCCGCGGCCTACGGATGCGGCGAGCGAGGCCGAGCGCCTTTGCCGCGCCCTGCGTCAGTTGCGCGAGGAGGGCCATGACGTGACGGATGGCGACTGGGTATATTCGCTGCCTTTTGGGCGCTGCGGGATACAAGGAAGGCCCCGCGAGCATCTTCTCGCTCATTTCTGCGCCGAGGCGTATATAGACGTGTTCTCCATGGATGGAGTGAAAACGCAGCCGCTCGCCGTTGGGGAGATCGCCGATATTGAGCCGGGGAGCATCGTCCGGTTTCGCGCTCGGCCTTTGGAAAACCATTGCGTACTGGTGGCTTTCCAGACTGAAGACCGCACGCCGCTGTTGGGCCACGCCGCGCCCTTTACTCTCGACGGCGAGGTACCCGACGACTGGCGCGAGCGCTTGGTGAAATGCCATGCTGCTTTTGACGCGGCGGCTGCACGGGCGTCCGACGGTGGACATCGATCGCTACTGGAACGCTTCTTGGGGACTATGGCAGAAAAACTGGCCGGCGACCCTGAAATTACTGCCGCACAAGAGCAGGCGCGGCGCGAGGGCTCGTACGCAGTCGCAGAGGAGCAAGCCCTTTTCGACCGCCAGCGCGCCTTGCTCGACGAAGGAGTCCTCGACCGCATCCGCGACCAAGACGAGGCCGTGTTCCGCTTTCCGGGAATGTTCGGCGGGGTCGCGCCGCTTTTTAACCTAGTGAATTGAGACGCCGAGGCGGAGCCGCCCCGTATATTCACGTAAACTGCACAGTCGCGCCGCAGGAGATTCTCTGCCGGGGGAAAGCACATTTCAGGAGAGCGACTACATGCACCATCTAAAAAACTATAAGGGATTCGCCGACGCCCAGATTAACCTGCTCAGGCCGTTCAGTCTGCTAATAGGACCCAACGGATCGGGAAAGAGTAATGTCATTGAGGCCATCGAACTGCTGTCCTTTGTCGCTCGTGGTCAGCCTCTATACGAGATCGGCGACATTGGGAGGGGAAGTAGTGGCCCCGAAGTACGAGGCGGGTTGCAGGCTTGTGGCCGGGAGGGGAGAGACCGATTCCAGCTTGGTTTCTCTGCAGGTGTCACGTTTGAAGGCCAGCGACGCCCATTTAGATATGACGTTGAAATCTGTACGCGACCATATCCGCAGATTATAGACGAAAGGCTCAAGGCTGGAGACAGGACGCTTTATGAGACCCTACCAAAACAGCCGGATTCTACATCCCGTGACCTCACGGTCCAGTACGACAATTTCGCGCGAGGCGGCAGAAAGCCGCAGGTACAGGTGTCCTCGGACCGATCAATGCTATCACAGTATCGAGAATTCGCCGCCTCGAAGAATACATCGTACAAAAAGTATCTTCGGCTTGTGCAGAGTGCCATGTTGCATCTGCAAGCGTCTTTTGTCTTTGATCCCGATCCTAAACTGATGCGTAACTATGAGCGCGTTGGGGACACCATTCTGAAGAGGAATGGATCCAATTTGTCGGCCGTTTTGTATGGACTCAGTACGGGAGATGAAGATCAGCGAGCGACCTTACAACGACTTCTTGAGAAGATTCGTCAGTTGCCTGACGAGCCATACCAGAAGCTCGGTTTCACGCTGACGGAGCTGAAAGACGTGATTTTCGGCTTTCAAGAAAGTTCAGGATACAAGGTCGATGCACGTGTTCTGTCGGATGGAACACTGAGAACACTGGCGATTCTCACCGCGTTTGAGACGGTCTCCGAAGGCTCTCGTATCGTTGTTGAGGAGTTTGATAATGGACTGCACCCTAGTCGAGTTGGGGTTCTCACTGAGGCGATTGCCGAAGTTGCCAAGAATCGCCACTTGCAGGTTTTGGTAACCACACACAATCCAGCCACTATGAACTTCCTCACGCGGGAGCAGCTAGAAGGGGTGGTTTTATGTACTTGGGACGACGAGAATGAGAGCGCCAGCCTAGTTCGGCTCGACGAACTGCCTCGATACGACGAGTTCATAGAGCGCGGTCGCCTTGGCGATCTGGTGACGCGACGGGTTGTTGATCAGTATCTGGCTCCAGAATTTGAGGAACAGCAAAAGAAGAAGGTGCTGGCTTGGCTAGAGGACTTGTCGTGACGGTCACCCCCGTTTACGTGGTAGATACAAGCTATCTCTGCGAGCTTTTTGCTGTGCCCCACTATTCCACAGCAGAGGCGATCTCTGAGGTAAGAAAGCGTTTTGCAGTGGCGGTAGAGGCTGGGACGAGATTGTACGTTAGTCTGCCGGCGATCTTTGAACTGGCAGGCCACATCGCCGATGTACCAGATGGTAGGTCACGAAGAAAACTATCGATGAAGCTCAGAGATACCGCAGTCTCCAGCATCCGTGAAGGTCATCCTTGGAATCTTTTGCCACCAATTGACAGGAGCGCAGTAGAGAGACTTATAAACGGCTTTGTTGAACACTCTGGTGAAGAAGGGATGAGCCTTGTTGATACCACCCTCATTGACGAGGCTAAACGTCTTCGCCAGACGACTTATCGAGGCCAAGCATGGCGGGTACATATCTGGACAAAAGATCAAAGGCTTAAGGCGCGAGAGCCCGATGGTGAACCTAATGCTTTTCTCGGCTGAGATTCTAATTCTCCGCTTGGGAAGGACCCTACTACAACCCCTAGCAGATTGAGAGAAACGCAATGGCTAAAAGGAAGATCCGCGTCGGCCTGATTGGCTGTGGCGGCAACATGCGCGGTGCCCACATTCCCCGGCTAAAAGCCGATGGTAGCGTAGAACTGGTGGCGGTTGCCGACCCGGAGGAGGCATCGGCGCAGAGATTGCTGGAAGCGTGGGGAGCTGACGCCGCCTATTACGCCGACTACCGGCAGATGATTGGCGCAGATGCGCTCGACGGGGTGCTGATCTCTTCGCCGCATTCGACCCACTACGAGCAGGCGCGCTATGCGTTAGAGCGGGATTTGCACGTTCTGGTCGAGAAACCCCTGACGACAAAGGCACGCCATGCCCAGGCTCTAATCGATCTGGCCGCCGCGCGGAAGCGCCTGTTGGTAGTAAGCTATCAGCGCCATTTTTACCCGGCGTATGCGTATGCGCGGGAACTGGTGCAGAAGGGTGCCCTCGGCGAGATCAAGGGGGTCGTCGCGTATGTGACGCAAAATTGGGGCGGCAGGGGATGGCGGATGGTGCCCGAGTTGGCAGGAGGCGGGATGTTCATGGACACCGGCAGTCACTTGGTGGCTGCGGTGCTGTGGATTACCGGCTTGACACCGGTAAAGGTCTCGGCCTTCATGGACAAGCGCGGCAAGCGGGTGGATATGGATGCCGTAGTGAATGCGCGGTTTCGCGGCGGTGCGCTGGGGTCGCTGAGCTTTATCGGCAGCGCGAGCCGGCACGACGAGCGGCTGTCCATCCACGGCGATAAGGGGACCTTGGTCTTTCATCTGCATCAGTGGCAAGTGCGGGAGGTGTTGCTGAACGGGGAGCCATTGGAGGTGCCCAAGCGGGTGAAGGAAGACACGCCGGACGCGGCTTTTTTGCGCTGGATTCGCAATGGTGGCAAGGGCTATGAGCAGCCGGATTTTGCCGTGGCAGTAGCCAAATTCACCGAGGCTGCTTATCGGTCGCTGGAGCAGAAGCGACGATGATTGCGTACGCGCCGCTCGTTGGCGAGCTAGACCAGCAGGTCGAAGGTGTACTGACACGCCAAGTGCTGGACGCAGAAAGTCCCTATCGCGGCGGCTTTATGGATGGCGACCGGCTGGTGGGTTCGCAAAGTATCAGCGCGGTCGCATCGCTTGGCTATGCCTATTTGCTGGCCGAGTCGCGCCACTACCGCAGCGAAGAGCTTTTGCAGCGGATCCTCCTCGCTGCTGAGTTTGCCCGTCGGCATCGGAATCCGTCGGGTTGTTTCGACTTGTTGACCACCAACTTCGACTCGGCCCCGGACGCAGGCTTTGTGGTGCAAGCTATTGCGCCGGTTGTGTTTGCGGCGCGGCAACAGGCTGCGGACGACGCGGGAGCCGCTGAGATTGCGGACGCTTTGGGTGAGCTGATACAGACCGCAGCCCCGGGCATGGCCGGCGGCGGCTTCCACACGCCCAATCACCGCTGGGTGCTGGTCGCCGCATTGGCTCAAGCCCAAGCTCTCTATCCAGAACTTGAGGTGAGCGCGACTGTGGATGCGTACCTCGGCGAAGGCATTGATATCAACGCCGACGGCGAGTACAGCGAGCGAAGCACGGGCGTGTACAATGCCGTGGTCAATCGAGCCTTAATCCGCGCGGCACACGTGCTCGATCGACCCGATCTGCTAGAGCCTGTGCGGCGCAACTTGGATTTGTCCTACCATCTCCTCCACGCCGACGCCACTGCGGTGACGAGCATTTCCACGCGACAAGATCGCGACACGCGGGCCGTGCCGACCGGTTTGGCCGACGGCTACCACGCCTTGGCCCATTTAGACGGCAATGGCTTTTACGCAGCCGTGGCCGATCTGTTGGTCGCGCGCGGCGGCAGCGGTTTGGTCTGCCTGCCGAATTACGTCCTGCATCCCGAGTGGCGAGCGGCGCGTATAGAGCGGACGCCTTTGCCCGAGCGCTATAGCCGCGTCTATCCCGCGTCCGGTCTGTGGCGGGTGCGCCAAGGCGCGGTGAGTGCTACGGCTGCGGCTGGCCTGACCGCGCCCTTTAGCGTGGTCTGCGGACAGGCTGAATTGGCGGCGGTGAAGATATCATCGACCTATTTTGCTACCGGGCAATTTATCGGCGAGGAGTTTGCCGCGGCGGGCAAGGGGGTGCGGATGCAGCACAAGGGCCGCAACCTGATTTACCCAGAAAAGGATTACGTAGGGGGGATTTACTGGCTGCCGATTGCCGAGCGAGTCAATGCCGACAATTGGCAAGAGGTGAGAGGTCGGCGGGAGACGTATGAGTTGCCGCCGCTGGAAGTCGAGTTGCACGCCGAGGAGGTGGCCGGCGGTTTTGACCTCCACATCCGCACCTCGGGGGGTGTTGATGGGGTACCCTTTCAGATTGAGGGGGTCTTCGAGCCGGGCGGCACCTTGGAGATGGACAGTGCGCTCGTCGAGGGCCGCGCTGGGCACACGGTCTTTCTCAAAGCAGGCCACGCGCTCTACCGGGTGGGCAACGACGCAATCCGCATTGGCTTAGGGGCTATGGAACACACCATGTGGCGGATGCGCAATAGCGAGATCGACGAAGGGCGTTTGCGGGTGCTCATCGCCCTGCGGACGCCGGTGGCGCGGACCTTGGAAATCCGCTGTGGGCAGTGGTCGGACGCGAAGGGTGGGTTTTTATAGGCTTCCCCCAGCCCACCGCACTCCTTGCGCCATCATCTGCTGCATGCCTAGACGCGCAAATGTTCCCGGACCGTGTCCCAACGCCGTATAAAACACGCGCCCCGCGCCGTAGGGCTTGACCCACGCTAGGGGATGCTGCTTGCCGCTCCACTCAGCGGTGGCCAAGATGCGGATGGCCGGGTCCCACGCCGACATGTAAATCTCGTCTTCCACGTCAAAGTCGGGCACGCCGTGCGTAACGGGGTGATCGCCGTCGGCAATGGAGACGGTGAAGGTCAATCCTGGCGGGTGCCAGTTGGCGTGACCGCCAAGCAGGTCCACGGCTTTGCCGCCAATACACCACGCAGTGCCGTGGATGCCGACCAACCCTTTGCCACCGGCGACAAAATCGAACAGTCCATCTTCTTGCGCGGGCGTCAGTACGGGCACTTGCTGCACGGTGCCGTCTTCCTGCCGCTCACCTCGCGTGAAGCCGGTTCCGTGGACCAGCACATCGAAATCGCGCAAACCGTCTGATGCCAACACGTCCTTGTCGTCGTCAAGCGCGACGGACAAATCGTCGTGCGCACTCAAAAAGTCGCGGATGACCGGGGCACTGGCCGCAAACCCATGGTTCGAGCCGGATAAAATTAGGACGTTCATGTGGCCTCCTGTGTTAGGGTAATGGTTGTCGGCATGTTTCCGTACATAATTTCTACTTGGCCGAGGACGTCAGGTGGAGACCTCTCTCATACGGCATAGGACACCGAGCCATCGGAGCGCAGCGGTGTGGAAGCATTGTTGATGGGTTTGTAGGGCGTTTGCTCGATTAATGCCTCGTCTAACTCCACGCCGAGGCCCGGGGTTTGGGGAATAGGGATGTACCCGCCTTCGCGCTTATACGTGCACCGATAGACTGCGTGGTGCGGCCCTTCGTCGCCTTTGGTGTATTCTTGGGTAATAAAATTGGGAATTGAGGCGTCGAGGTGCAGGGAGGCGGCGGTAATCAGCGGTCCCAAGAAGTTGTGGGTCACTACCGCGCAGTGGTAGGCCTCGCCGATGGCGGCGATTTTTTTGCAGTGCGAGATGCCGCCAGCCAAGGCCACATCCGGCCGCAAATACTGAGGACCGCCCTGCTCCAACAATTCGCGGAACTCCCATATAGACACAAAGCGCTCGCCGTTGCCAAAGGGCACAGTGGATTTCTGTGCGATGTGGGCTTGGGCTGAGATACTGTCGATTTGGATCGGGTCTTCGAGGAAGAAGACATGGAAGGGCTTGAGGGCGTCGGCGAGGGCCAGGGAAACCATAGGCGTCAGCTTGCGGTGCAGCTCGATGATTAGGTCCAAGTCCGGGCCGCCGGCTTCGCGCGCGGCCGCAGTCAACTCGACGGCGGTTTGGATCATCCGCGCTTGGCCTTTGTCGTGGCAGTCCGTGGTAATGGGGTCGAACTTGATGGCGGTAAATCCTTCGGCAACAGCGGTTTGGGCGGCATTGAAATTGGCCTCTGGAGTGCTGCCCCCAGAGAGCAGATGCAGGCGAATTTTGTCGCGGACGTTGCCGCCCAACAGCTCCCACACCGGCACCTCGAAGTGCTTGCCCTTGATGTCCCACAGCGCGATATCCACGGCTGAGACGGCTCCCATGATGGCCGTGCCTCGGAAGGGGGCCATGCGGTAGAGGTGCTGCCAGTGGTGTTCGATGCGGAGGGGATTTTGGCCGATGAGGTATTCTTTGAAGACATCGACGATGCTCTGCACGGCGGTGGGATAGCCCCAGCAGGCGGTTTGGCCGATGCCAGTCAGGCCGGTGTCGGTGGTGATGCGGACGACATAGCCATTGCCGATGAGGAGGGATTCGATCTGTTCGATTTTCATTTTGTGTGCTCCGTATATATCGTAAAGGGGCAAGGTTGGTTATTAGTGGTGCTAGACTGCTTATTCTTATAAAAACCGCGCGACCGCGCAAGCAAGGGGAGGATAGTATGGCACATTTGCGATTTGCAGCACCTGTGGAGCAGCGGGTAGCCCTGATTACAGGGGGGGCACGCGGCATTGGGGGGGCGACTGCGCTGCGCTTGGCCGAGGCCGGGCGGCACATTGTCATTGTCGATCTGCTGGCCGAACCAGCGCAGGAGCGGGTGCGGGAGATTGAGGCGATGGGGCAGCAGGCGCTTTTTGTCGAGACGGACGTGACCGATGAGGAGCAGGTGCACGAGGCGGTGGCCCAAGCGGTGGCAGCTTTTGGGCGGCTGGATATCTTGGTGTGCAGCGCCGGTGTGTTGGGGTGGGAGAAACCCTTTTTCGAGCAGACGGCCGCGCAGTTTGCCAAAGTTATGCAGATCAATGTCCACGGGGTGTACTATGCTCATCAGGCGGCGGTGCCGCACATGCTGGAGCGGGGGTGGGGGCGCTGCGTGACGATTTCTTCGGGTGGGCGCCATGGCAGTCCCTATCAGGTGCCATACTCGGTGTCCAAAGGGGCGGTGTGGTCGTTTATTCAGGCGCTGGGTGACGCTTGGCCGCGGCAAGGGGTGTTCGTCAATGGCGTCGAGCCGGGTCGGGCGCTGACCGACATGGTGGTGCCGCGCTTTGACGAGGAGCACCTGCGCGATCCGGGCAACCCGATTGGGCGCTACTCAGACGCGGAGGAGGTAGCCGAGGTGATTGAGTTTTTGTGCTCGGAGCGGAATACGTACACTACGGGGTCAGTGTGGAGTGTGAAGGGTGGGAAAGGGTGAGGTAATAGGAAGAGAGAGAATAAGTTATGACTGTTATTGAAGCCACCGTGCCGCTTGTCGAAACGCCCGCTTGGGCCGTGCTGGAGCGCCAGTTAATCAAGACAATGGAGGACGCCGTCCATCCATTTTTGGCAAAGTACACCCACCCCGACGGCCGCTTGATTTGGCGCGACGGCCTGCGTCACTCCCGCGACGGGGCCGACGATTTCTACGAGAGCTTCTACAACTGGCCACTGCTGTACTTGCTCGGCGGTGGCGACCATTTGCTCGCCCTCGGTCAGCGGCAGTGGGAGGCTACTACCGAGCTGATGGTAGAATACGGCCACGTGGACAAGGAATACGAGATCGGTTACGACCAGTTCCACCAGAGCGAGAGCTACATCTACTTCTACCTGTTGTGCATGGCCGATCCGACCCACGCTGAGAATGTGGCGCGGGCGCGGCGCTTTGCTGGCTTCTATCTCAACGAAGACCCAGACGCCCTCAACTACGACCCAGAGCACAAGATCATCAAGTGCGCCCACAACGGCAGCAAGGGGCCGCGCTGGTTGTACGAAGAGGACGAGGAGCCGTCGTATGGGTACAGCCCGGGGATGGCGTGCTATGGCTTGCCCTACGAGGACTTAGAGGGGATTGATGAGCCTGCCGACCTCAAGGATCCGGCCAAGGCGCGGCGCATGGGGCAGGCCATGAAGGAGCGCATGACCCGGGGCGATTGCGCCACCAACTTACACGTCACCTCGCTGATCGCCAACGCGTTTTACCTGACCGGCGACGATAAATACCGCGCTTGGTTGCTCGAATACGTGGATGCGTGGATCGAAAGAGCCGCGGCCAATGGGGGCCTATTGCCCGACAATGTGGGGCTGAGTGGGCAGGTCGGGGAATACATGGAGGGACGTTGGTACGGGAGTATGTACGGCTGGACGTGGCCGCACGGGTTGTACAACATCGCCATGGCGGCGATTTTGGCCGGGACTCATTGCTATCTGCTGACCGGCGAGGAAAAGTATCTCGAACTGCCCCGCACCCAGCTCAGAAAGGTGCTAGAGCAGGGGAAGATGGCCGACTTGGGCCAAATCGAGATGAGCTTGGGCGTGCACTGGATCGGCCAGCTAACCGCGCTCGGCGACGACAAGGTTAGCTTTGTGGTGCCCTATTGCTACGGAGCCAAGGGGTGGTCGGACTTTCAGCCGCTGGCGGCCATGTATCCGGCTGCGCTGTGGAACGCGAGCGGGGCGGCGGTCGATTGGGAGATGCTCGAAATGCTGCGCGCCAAAGAGCGCTACGACTGGCGCACGGTGGTGCCGTTCCACAACAAAGAGGACGCGTACCACGAGCCGCCGTGGTTTTGCTATCTCAAGGGTGAAAACCCCGACTATCCGGTGCAGATCCTCCAAGCTGCTCTCTCGCAAGTCTATCGGCGGATGGAGCTTATCCGCCGCGATGAATCTGATCCCCGCGACAACCACATCCACTGGTGGCAGCAACTAAATCCGGTGACGACCGAGGCGCTCATCCAACTGACCTTGGGTGCGCCTCAGCTCCTGTACAATGGCGGCATCTTAATGGCCCCACTGCGCTACTTTGACGCCGAGCGCAAGCGCCCGGGCCTGCCAGCGGATGTGGCCGCGCTCGTCGAGACTGTGGAACGGGATCGCCTCGTGGTGCATTTGGTAAACCTCAGTGCGCTGGACGGCCGCAAGGTGTTGCTGCAAGCTGGAACCTTGGCTGAGCATCGGTTTGGGGAGGTAGTGTACAGTTCCTTGGAGAGTGAGTACCCAGGCACGGTGGGAAGCTATGCTGCGCCGCCGGTGGAGCAGACGACCAAGCGCGTTGCCGTCAATGACGCGCACTTTGCGGTATCTTTGCCGCCGGGGACTGAAATCCGCCTCGAAATCGACTTGGCGAGGCATATAAACGCGCCGACATACGACTTGCCAATGGCTTGGTAAGGACGCGGACACCTACAAACTTATAATCGACAGATATTTAGGTATGGGATGCTTCGACTCGGCTGCGCTGCGCTCAGCATGACAGGGGAGAAACACGCCGACATACGACTTATCAACCAACATTAGATTAGGAGAGAATATGGATTACGTGCGATTGGGACGGGCCGGAGTCAAAGTCTCGCGGCTGTGTTTGGGCACGGCTTTTCGGGGATACTGGCATGGGCATACGGACGAGGCGACCGCTATGCGCACGGTCGAGACGGCCATTGATCTAGGGTGCAATTTTATCGATTGCGCCAACTTCTACTTTCAGGGCCGCTGCGAGGAGCTGTTGGGCAAGGCCATCAAGGGTAAGCGCGACGATCTGGTGATTACTACCAAGGTCTGGAGCCAGATAGGCGACGGCCCCAACGACCGAGGCCTGTCGCGCTTTGCCATCATGCGCGAGATCGAGCGGTCGCTGAAGCGCTTGGACACGGATTACGTGGATATCTACTTGCTGCACAACTGGGATCCAGACACCGAACTGGACGAGACGCTGCGGGCGTTTGACGATTTGGTACGGCAGGGCAAGGTGCGCTACGTGGGGGCCTGCAATTTTACCGCTGCTCAAGTGGTCGAGGCGCTGTGGACGGCCGATCGCGGGGGAATGGATCCACTATTTACCTTGCAAAATCAGTATAACCTGTTGCACCGCTGTCAGATAGAGCCGGAGATGTTGCCTTTGTGTCGGCAGTACGGACTCGGCATGATGACCTACAGTCCGCTGGCCGTCGGCCTGTTGAGCGGCCGCTTTAGACATGGGCAGAAGCCTCCGGCGGATAGCGCTTGGCAGGACGACGAGCGATTTGCCAAGGCCATGAACGAGCAAGCCGAGCGCATCGTGCAGAAGCTGACCGAAATTGGTCGGGCACAGGACAAGACCCCGGCGCAAGTTGCCGTCGCTTGGATATTGGCCAACGAGGATGTTACCGCGCCGATTATTGGCCCAGATCGCCCCGAGCACGTGGAGGAGGTCTTTGGGGCATTGGAAGTGGAGTTGGGGGATGAGGAACTAGCAGAGTTGGACGCGCTCTCACGGTGGACGCCCTTGGCGCGGACGTACTAGCTGCTGCGGTCGGTTCAGCGATAGGGTCTACTGTCACCGGTCCCATTTCTGGTCGGTCAGAGGCGTACTTTTTACCGAGAGTTCGCGCCAGGGCAGACTGCTAAAAACGCAAAAAAGGGGTGCGGCGCAACGACCTGAAGCCGTCGCGCCGCACCCCTTCGACCAAAAGGCGGTGCTGTGCAGCGCTACAGTTTGCGCAGGCGGATAGACCCGCCCGAGGTGCGCAGGGTCATGAGGGGACCGCCGCCGTTGATCGCGGCCTTGAGGCTATTTTTATCCAGCGTGCCTTGCGTTACTACCGGGAAGTCGGTGGAGACGCGCCCACCTGACGTGCGGGCGTCCACCTGTAAACCGATATCCGCAGCGAGGGAGACCTCTACATTGCCGCCCGAAGTCTTGAGGTGGCAGGGACCGGGAGGCTGCTGCGAAAGTTGGGCGCGAATGGAGCCACCCGACGTCTGAGCCTCGATCGGCCCCAGCACTTCATCCACTTTGATGGACCCGCCCGAGGTCTTGGCCTGCACTGAGCCTTGGGCCCGGCTGATGTGGATGGACCCGCCCGAGGTCTTAGCTCGCACCTCCCCGTCCACCTCGCCAATGCGGATGGAACCCCCCGAAGTGGACACCGACGCTGTACCGGAGCAGCCTTCTATAGAAATGGACCCACCCGAAGTTTTGCCCTCGATCGGCCCTTCGATGTGGCCAAAACTCAGACTGCCGCCCGAAGTCCGGGCCGAGACGCGGCCCTGAAGATCGGCTACCTCAATGCCACCGCCGGAGGTGCTCAGTTCCAAATCGTGCTGATGCGGCACCGTGAGGCGGAACAGGGGCGCGCGTCCCCTTACAAGGCCGAAGAAGTCGAACAGGCCGGGACCTTTTTTGCGGCCTCGGATAGTCGTGGTACCCGCCTCTTGGTCGTATGTTAGATCGAGTTTATCGGCTCGTTCCACGATCAGCTCTATCTCGGGGCGATCCCAAGTATGGACCTCAATGGCACTCCATTCGGTGGCCACTATTAGGCGGTCGCCCGGTTCCACGGCAAAGGACTGGTGCGCGGTGTCGGCTTGGGCGGCTCCTGTGGCGACAAGCGCCAAAGAAATGGCGGCCAGCGCCGACGATAAGAGCAGGTCTTTCATTGTGAGTCTCCTTTATAGAAGAAAGGATGTTGGGGTATTAAATAGCTTCTCTCGGTCCTGCGCAAATTGCGTGCCAGCGAATTTGTTGCGGAGGCTGGAACCGCTCATAATACTCCCGATTGGGAACAAGTCTGTCGTTTCCATATTTTAGATGGGATACCGCTTGGCAATTTCAACCAATATCACCGGAAGGCTTTTCATGGCCGCAGTGCAAGACATTCTAGTATTTTTTCAGACCACGCCCGCGCTCGACGCTCAAGTCGTCGCTTGGGCGCGCTACGAAGCCTCCAAGGGCACGGGCCTAGGCGACTTGGTCGAGGAGAACGATCCTCCCTACCACAACGCCATGGCGGCCATGCGCGACGGCTGGCAAGTCATCCAGATGTCGGAACTCAAACATCGCTCGCCCCAAGAGGGCTATGAACTGGGGCCGCTGCCCTACCAGATCGTGCTGTCGAAATTTAACGAACTGCAAAAAGAGGAAGGAGCCACATCGTGAAAGAGCATCTTTTGAACTCGAAGCAGATGGCGCAATTCGTCGCTTCGGGGTATTTGAAGTTCGAAGAAATGGTGCCCAAGGATCTGTGCCGAGCCTGCCTTGAGGAAATGCACCACAACCGAGGCTATCTCGCCGTGGGGACCCCCTTTGAGGAGACTTGGCCCAAAGGCACGGCTTTGGGCGATACGTTCCGCCTGCCGCAGGTGCAGGGACTCATCCACTCCTTGGTCGGCCCCGATCCCCTGTACGACCACCACGCCGCGCACTTGACCAAGGCCGAACAAACCAAGGGCCCCAATATGCACCAAGACTCGGTCATCGACTTCCGCGACCATTACTTCGATATCCAGCTCTCGCTGTTCCCCGCGGATACCACAGACGAGATGGGCGGTACTTTCTTGGTGCCGGGAACGCAATTCCGCAATGTGCGCACCGGGGAGATTTCCATTTACCACCACATGCGCGGCAAGATCTGGGCGACCTGCCCGGCGGGGACCATGTACGTGTGGAACACCCGCGTCTGGCACGGGGCGCGCAGCAACTACACGGATCGGGATCGCTTCATGTACAAGTTGCGGCTCAACCCGACGCGGCCACAGGTCTGCAACTTTGACACCGCAGATCTGGACGACCCTGAGATTGGTCGCATCCTGTCGACCAACCACGGCTGGGAGGGCAACGAGCAGCGCTACGAACTGATGCAGCGCGTGCGCTTGTGGCGCTTTGTCTCCGACCAGCCAAACTACGATGTGGGCGAGCGGTTTATGCGGCGCATTGAGTACCAGCCCGGCGAGGCGGCAGGCTAGACAACGATCTTAGCGTTCCCAATGATCGGCGTCGTTGGGACGCTAAGAGGATTCTTTTCCAAAGACATGGTTATAGAAAGTCCAGTGCTGCTGTCGTCGTATGTCCGCTGCGGGCAGGAGCGCTCCTTTGCGTTTGCTGATCCGGTGGATGAGGTGGTAGCCGTAGCGGCGGACGAGGTGCGCCCGGCCCTCAGCGCGGTGGAGCGAGCAGTGGAGCAAGGGTTGCACGCCGCCGGATTTGTCTGCTATGAGGCTGCGGCCGGTCTGGACCCGGTCTTTACCACCCTCCCGTCTGGTGCGCTTCCCTTGGTTTACTTTGGCCTTTTTGAGGAGCGGACGCCGGTAGCTGCACCTAGCGCTGGCTTGAGCACCTACGAGTTGGACGAGTGGCGTCCGTCGGTGTCGCGTGAGGAGTACGAGGCTGCCATCGAGCGCATCCGCGCCTATATTGCGGCCGGTGACACGTACCAAGTCAACTACACCTTGCGCTTGCACAGCCGTTTCCGGGGAGATCCGCTGGCATTGTACCGCGATATGGGGGAGGTGCAGGAGTCGGCGCTGTGCGCGTACTTCGACTTGGGCCAACACGTGCTGATCTCGGCGTCGCCCGAGCTATTCTTCCGCCTGCGCAACGGGCGTTGCACGGTGCGGCCCATGAAGGGAACCCGGCCTCGGGGTCGCTTTGCAGCCGAGGATCAACAGCGGGCCGACGACCTGCAAAATTCCGCTAAGGACCGCGCTGAGAACCTGATGGTTACCGACATGTTGCGCAACGATTTAGGGCGCATCGCACAAGTCGGCAGTATGGCGGTCCCGGCCCTGTGGTCGGTCGAGCGCTATCCCACGGTGTGGCAGCTAACATCCACCGTGGAAAGCCAACTCAAAGCCGGCGTGAGCTTGCCCGACCTCTTTGCTGCGCTCTTTCCCTGCGGCTCGGTGACCGGCGCGCCCAAGGTGCGGACCATGGAGATCATCGCCGAACTGGAGCGCGCCCCGCGCGGCATGTACACCGGCTGCATGGGCTATGTGTCGCCGGGGTCGGAGGCGTGCTTCAACGTGGCGATTCGCACGGCGCATCTCGACCGGGAGAGCGGACAGCTCGAATTTGGCGTAGGGGGGGGGATCGTCTGGGAATCGTCGGCCGCGGGGGAATACGCCGAATGCCTCATCAAGGCTGAGGTTTTGCGCGCCCGGCCGTGTCCTTCTTTTGAACTGTTGGAGACGCTGTTGTACGAAGAGGGGGCGTATTTCCTGTTAGAGAGTCATTTAGAGCGATTGTCTCAGTCGGCAGCGTACTGGGGATTTTGCTATGCGGACGACCGCGTGCGTGAGCAATTGCAAGACGCGGCCAAGGCGATGGAGGGCCAGTGCAGGGTGCGCTTGCTGCTGGCCCGCAACGGCGAGATCCGCGTGCAGCACCAAGCGCTTGCGCCGCCGCGACGGCTGAGGGTGGCGCTGGCCGCCGAGTCGGTGGACAGCACCGATCCCTTGCTGTACCACAAGACGACTCACCGGGCTATGTACGACCGGCAGTTGGCGGCCCGTCCGGATTGCGACGACGTGGTGCTGCACAACGAGCGCGGCGAGCTGACTGAGTGCTGCATCGGCAACTTGGTGCTGAAGCGCGACGGCGTCTGCTACACGCCCCCGGTCGAATCCGGGCTGTTAGCCGGCACGTTCCGCGCCGAGTTGTTGGCGCAGGGCCAACTTTGCGAGCGCCCGCTACCCATCGGCGAATTGGCGCGGGCCGACGCCCTTTATCTTATTAATTCAGTTCGGCGTTGGGTCGAACTGGAACTTGTCTAAAGGAGCGCATCATGTATCGCATTGGCCAAGCAGAAATCAAGCAACTACAGAAGCTATTCGACAGCGGTGCGATTTTCCGCTATGGATCGGGTGGGGAGTGCGACCGCTTTGAGCGGAATTGGGCGCGCTACGTGGGCGTGGAGCACTGTCGGATGACGCGCTCGGGGACCTCGGCGCTATACGCAGCACTGGTGGGATTGGGCGTGGGACCGGGGGATCAGGTGATTGTGCCGGCCTATACCTATATGGCGACCGCGTTGGCGGTGCTGGGAGCTGGGGCCATTCCAGTGATCGCCGATGTAGATGAGTCCTTGACGCTGTGCCCCAAAGATTTAAAGCGGCGAATTACCAAGCATACTAGGGCAATTATTCCAGTCCACATGGTCGGCCTGCCCTGCGATATGAAGCGCATTACTAAGATCGCGCGCAAACGCAAATTGCTCGTTCTCGAAGACGCCTGTCAGGCGGTGGGTGGCGGGTACGAGGGCCGGATGCTAGGCAGTTGGGGCCACGCCGGCGCATTTAGTTTCAATTTCTTCAAGAACATGACCTGCGGCGAGGGCGGGGCGTTTGTAACCAATGCCGAGGCGGTGCATCAGCGCGGCTCGGTGGCAGTGGACTGCTGCTCCTTTTATTGGAACCCCGAAGAAGAGCGCGAAGAGCTGCAATTTGCCGGCCCCAACTTCAGGGGCTCAGAAGTCGAGGGGGCCATACTCAACGTCCAATTGCGGCGGATCCGGGGGATGCTCAAGACCATGCGCGCCCACAAGCAGGAGTTGCTACAGATCGGGTTAGAGGCGGGGTTGGAGTCGATCAAGAACAACAGCTTGGACTACGAGTGCGGCACGCATTTAGGCTTTTTATTTGCCACTGAGGACGAGGCGCGTTCCTTTTGCAACCGACTGGCCGACCAAGGCGTGTCCTCCTTTTTGCCCATGGATACCGGTCGCCACGTCTATACGCGCTGGGAGCCTATTTTGCGCTACCAAGGCGCGCACCATTCGGCGCTGAATCCCTTTAAGCTACCAGCCAACCGCAAGGCGCGGGTCAAATACAAGCTGGATACATGCCAAGACTCGCTCGACGTTTTGGCGCGAGCCGTCTTGGTGTCTATGCACCCGAACAACACCAAGGTCAAGCTGCGGAAGATGGGCGAAGCGATCCGGGCGGCCGCGGACTGAGATTGACGTGCCTGCACACGCCGTCTATATTGCAGGCATGACAGAGAAATCGACTCAATACACCATCCGCAAAGTGCCGCCGCAGCTAGACAGGGAACTCAGGAAAAGGGCTCGCCAAGAACACAAGAGCCTGAATGAAATAGCCCTGTGGGCACTTGAGCGCGGTTTGGGCTTGTCGGAACAGGCCGTGCGTCACCACGACCTAGACGACTTGGCGGGCACTTGGGTGGACGATCCGGCCTTCGACCAAGCTGTCGAAGCCATGGATCAAGTAGATCCAGAGCTGTGGCGGTGAAAATTGCTCTAGACACCAACCGCTACCGCGACTTTTGTCTCGGCGATCCAGTAGTCTTGGACCGCCTCCAGCTAGCCGAACAGATATTCCTGCCCTTCGTCACTCTGGCTGAATTGCGCGCTGGTTTCCAATGCGGCACCAGAGCGGGCAAAAACGAACGCATCCTATTGCGTTTTCTCAGTCGGCCTCGGACGTCCGTGCTCTATGCCAGCGAAGCCACCACGCGGCACTATGCTCAGCTTTTTTATCAGCTACGTCAGCAGGGCACGCCCATCCCTACTAACGATATCTGGATTGCCGCCTTGGTAGTTGAGCACGGCCTTCATCTTTTTTCTCGCGACCAGCACTTCGACCACCTGCCGCATCTGCCGCGTATCGACTAATTGGTTGCCAACCTGAACTCGGCTTACCCCTGCGTCCCAGTAACTTGCGCCAACAGCTCAAAGTAACTGCGCTTGCGATCCGTGTTGATGCCCCAGTTGACCGGGATGTTCTGATAGCCATCGCGGTAATCGCCGAAGGTTGACGAACCGCCAGCCGCGTCCCCAGGATCGAAGTAGCCCCACGACGCATAGGCCGACAGCGCAGACAGGAAGTTGTTGTCTGGCTCGTCGAACGCGAAGTGATCGTCCTCGGTGAAGAGAATCGGTTTTGCCGTGTAACTGGGCAAGGCGCGGGTTTGCTTGACCATCTCAGCGATGCGCGCCGGTTGGGTAACGCCGTTGCCGTGCAGCATGATGTAGTCCGACGCCGCCGCCACATCGTCGTCCGGCACCCGGCCACCGCCATACGAAGTGCCCACCAACAATCGTTGCCCGTCCAGTTTGTGGGAACGCGCCCGGTCGATTAACTCAGCCACGCGATGCGGTTGCAGTATCTCGTGCTCGTAACGCGGAACATTTGTCTCGTTGTTGATCTCGATCAGCACATTGCGGTAATCCGATTGCAAAACCCACTTCGTCGCCCCATCCACCGCGCGGCACACCGCCTCCTCGTCCGTTAAACGCTCGTCCTGCCCGAAGTAGAAATAGCCGAGGATCACCACCATCCCCAGTTCGTCGCAGGCTGATGCAATCCGCTCGGCCCGACTTATATACTCAGGTTTTAGCGAACCATCGGGCGCAAAAGCCGAGTTGTGCCAAGGTTGCGAAGCCGGACTTGGCAGGCCGGCCCACATCACATCGTCGCTGGCATCCATGCGTCGCGCGGCCATAATTTCCCGAAAACCCGCCTCGCGATAGTATCCCGTAGGGCTCCCGCCCTGTAGATTGACCGTCACCGCCAACAATCCGTGCGCCCGATAGGTTGGTAGCTGCGCGATAAACTCATCTGTATTGCGATCCGCGTCCCATTCGCCCGTGTCTGGATACGCCCAAAGGGGTCGCGTCACGGAATTTTCGTCGTCGAATACCGCGTTTGTCATGCGGCTGTTCATTAACAAACCCTCGACATCCCAACTGCGGTACTGCTGTCCTTTGTACGTGGTTTGGTCGTTGATTAGCCAATGTTCGCCATGGGTGGTGATCTGAGTTGTCATGTTAGCGATAGACGGCTTGGATCATGGCGCGGATGAAGCCAGTGGCGAAGGCGTGGCCTTGGCGGCCGCCTGTGTCGTCGGGGATGGACGGGGTGTGATCCATCATAAACGGCCCGTTAAAGCCCACCTCCTTGTAGGTCTGCATCGCCTGGTACATATCGACGTCGCCCTCATCGACGAAGACTTCCCTAAAATCCTTGGGCGTACCGCGTACGTTGCGGAAGTGGACGTAGGCGATTTTGCCTTGGCGGCCCATGCGGCGGATGGCTTCGAATACGTCAATGCCCATTTCGGTGACGCAGCCTTGGCAGAACAGCATGGCATTTTTGGGGCTGGAATTTAGGGCGAAGATGCGCTCGTATTGGTCCAAGGTAGAGACGATCCGCGCGGCGCCGCCCATTGGCTCGGGTAGCGGGGGATCGTCCGGGTGTAAGGCCAAGGTAACGCCAGCTTCTTCGGCGACGGGGACGATGCGCTGGTGGAAGTAGGCGATATTGGCCCACATCCCGTCCTCGTCGATGTGCTTTGCTGGATAGTCGTGGCCCTCTTTTTCGTATTCTGCGTAGGTGAAGGTGCTGTAGTGGGCACCGCCGCGGCCGGTGTCCGAGGGGGTGCGGAAGTTGCCCACGGGTTTGAAATTGTAGCCGAGGGTAGGGACCTCGACGGTGCCCATGGCCCGGATCCAGTTGCACCACTCCTCGATTTTGGCATCGCGATCTTGTTGCGCGAGAGTTATTTCGTCCGGGCCAGTTAAGGCGGCGTTGTACAAGCGGAGGCCGTTTTTTTCGGCGCGGGTGCGTACCCCTTTCAGGAACTCGACCATCTCGGGATAGGTGTGCAGGTCGAGGGGGAGGGAGTTGATGGTCAGGTAATCGACGCCAATGGCTTTGTAGTAGCTCAGGTTGTCGTCGGTAATGCGGTCGTGGGGGAGTTGGTCTTGGATGTACATGGCGGCTCCTTTGGGTTAGGTGGGTACCCCTACGGCACGTGGCTCAATCGCCTCTAGTTCCCGGGCTTCAGATCGGGTAGCGTGATACAGATCCCAGCGCAGTTGGAGATTCAGCCAAAACGCGGGCGACACATCGAAATACTTTGCTAGGCGTAGGGCTGTACTCGGGGTAATGCCACGTCGCCCATTCACCAATTCGTTGACCCGCTGGTAAGGAACGTGAATGGCGGCAGCCAATTCGCGCTGCGTTAAACCTAAGGGACTTAGAAACTCCTCCAGTAGCATCTCACCCGGATGAGTCGGAACGCGATCTGTTGGAATACGCACCATAATCGACTCCTCTTGTTCAGTAACTAGTGATAGTCGACGATTTCGACATTCTGAGGACCAGCATCCGACCATGCGAAACAAATTCGGTATTGGTCATTGATCCGAATACTGCATTGTCCAGACCGAGTGCCCCGCAATACCTTGAAATGATTGCCAGGTGGACTGCGTAAGTCGCGCTGTTCATCGGCTGAGTCCAGTTGTTCAAGCTTTCGTGCAGCTACAGTCCACAATGACGATGGACAAGTGCCCCGCGCGGCACGCGTATCCCGTCCATTGAAGATGTCTTCGGTGCCAGCACGTCGAAACGATTGAATCATGAATAGCATTGTAACACGGAACCCATGCTACGTCAATATACCGAGTAAGTCTTGTGTTGGTAGTCGGGTTGCGTTTGATTGCTCACCGAGGACGATTCCATCAAGAGGACAGAGCGATCATGCCAAAAAAACAGCCCCTCGCCGGGGTCCAACAATCCGCCGAACAGATCGCCCAGTGGATCGAGCAATTTCACCGCGATGGGTATCTGCTCGTTGAAAACGTCTTGCCGCCGGACTGGTGTGCGCAATTGCGGGCCGACTTAGACCAAGCGCTGGCGGACAATCCAAATGGACTGAACAACTACGGCGAGCGCACGAAGCTTGCGCATCGGCTATTCGAGACGAGCGAAGCGAGCCTGCGCCTGTTCGATCTCGAACCGATTGTGAGCTTTGCGGAGGCGTTGGTAGCACCGAATTGCCACGTGATTCACAACAACTCGTTCCAGACGTTTCCGGGCGGCGGCCTTTCGACGTGGCATCAGGACGATGCTCCGCACTACGTCGTCAAAGATGGCAAGCCGCCGACGAACGTCCACCTCCCGGTGCTGTTCTTCACGGCCAACTACTATCTGACCGATGTGGATACGCCGGCGCACGGCGGGACAGAAGTGATTCCGAAAACGCACCTGCTCGGCAAACAGCCGGTCGAGATCGAGGGCTCTGAGTGGGAAGAGAAGATCGTCCACAACAGCGCGCCGGCGGGGAGCGTCGTCATGTTCAACAATCAGGTGTGGCATCGCGGCGGGCCGAACCGCAGCGACCGCACGCGGTACATCACTCAGGTGACGTATGCGCGCCGGATCGTCGGACACAAATACTACCCGTTTATGAACTATCAGATGCCGCCGCATGTGTATGAAAATGCGAACCCCCGGTTGAAACGGCTGCTCGGCTTCCTCGATCACGGCGCGTATGGCTAGCTGAAAGATACATACAGAATTGTAGCGATGATCGAGCAGAGCTTGTGAGAACTCTGCGCTCTGTACAGGTGTCCCTTAACACTAGTACGTTCTAAATTCAAAAGCCCATCCTCCCGCGTGTTGCAGAGCTAGACCGGTGTGCTTAGGTTGCGAATGTAGTGCATCCCAAGGAGAAAAGGCTATGAAAGCGCTCGTCGTGCTCGTCGCGTTGGTATGGATGGGGACGTCTTGTTCCGGTCCGACCACGAGCACGGATATGGTATTCGATTCTGCCGCCGAAGGGCCGGCGACCTTTACACAGGTGCAAGAGACGATATTCGATGTTTCCTGCGCTTTGAGCGGCTGCCACGGCGACAGCGCTTGGCCCAACCTGTCTGCGGGTCAAGCATATGACAACATACTCGATGTGGAGAGCAGCCGTGGCATAGCGCTGGTCGAGCCGGGCGATCCCGACAACAGCTACCTGTATCGCAAACTCTTGGCAGATGCCGATATCGATGGAGCCCGGATGCCTCCTGGCGGGCCGTACCTGACACCGGACGCGCTCGAAACGGTGCGCGCTTGGATAGAAAATGGGGCTCCCAACGACTAATTCGCACCGGGCAACGTGTATGCGTTGGCTCGTCTCGTTCCTGATCTGCTCGCCCTTAGCCGTCCACGGCGGCGAATGGCATGTCGATAAAAAGGCCGAGGGCAACCAAGTCGCGTTCACTTCCAAAGTGGTGGCCCTCACTTTTACCGGCACGACCGATAAAATCGACGGCTTTATCTATTGGGAAGGCGATTCGATTTTTGTGGCCAAGGACCAACTGCATTTTGAAGTGGACCTAGCCAGTTTTGATACGGGCATTGGCAGGCGAGACCGCGATATGCGCCAAGTGCTGGACACGGACCAGTGGCCCAAAGCCGTGTACAAAGGGGAAATTGCCGAACACACCGCCGTCGATTCCGCCGTGGTCGCCTACCGCGTCAAAACCAAGGGAATCTTGTCGTTACACGGGGTGGATCGCGCCGTAGAAGTGCCCGGTACCGTAGTGGTGGAAGAGGGGCGCTCCAAGGTCGAAGCGGCTTTTACCTTTAAACTGGCCGATTACAACATCGAGGCACCTTCCCTGGCGGCCTTTGTCAAGGTGAGCCAAGAAATTGCCATCGAGGTCTCGTTCTACTTAAAACACGTACAATAGGGCAGGAGGGATTGACCGTGAACATTCGCGTCTTGTGCTTGGGAGTGCTGTTGCCGGCGTTGGCCGGTGCTCAGCCGTCGTGGCAGACGAGCGCGCCGGTCGAGACCCGGCTGGAGCTGTTCAGCGCTATCAGGACGGCCAATTACCCCACCGCGGAAACGCTGTCCCAAGGCGATTTTCACTACGAGATTTCGCACCGCTTTCTGCCGGCCATTGACGAGGGGTACAAGGCCAATTTCGGTTTTGATGGGCCAGCCAATATCCGCACCTCGCTCAGTTACGGCCTCAGCGACCGGCTGATGGCGACCTTGGGGCGGAGTAATATGCTGGACAATTTGGATCTGCAGTTGCAGTACCATTGGCTGCAATTTCCCCATGAGCGCTTGCCAGCGGTTTTGGCCCTAAACGTCGGCGTGGCTTGGAACACGGATATGCCGGCTATTGTCGATCGCAAGGCGGCTGCGGCTGACAATTTTCAGTACTATGGGCAGTTGATTTTCAATGCGCTGCTGGACGAGAAGCTGGGCATCGGGTTGGTGCCTTCCTATTTGTACAACAGCGCCGTTTTCAGCGTCGAGACGCAATACACCTTTACGCTGGGAACCTACGTCCAGTATCACTTTGACGATATGTGGGGCGTGTGGTTGGAGTACAGTCCGACCCTGACCGGATACCAGGGCATCTTATTGCCGGGCGAAGTGGGCCGCTCGCACAATTCGCTGGCTTGGGGCCTGTCCATAGATACGGGAGGGCATACCTTCTACATCTTCGCCACCAACAATACGCGCCTCAGTCCAGCTCAGTACTTGGTGGGGGCACCCGATGACGCGGCCCCTAGCAACTGGCGCTTGGGCTTTGGGATTACGCGCTTTTTGTGAGTTTCTGCGCATCGTGCTCGACGACCGCTTCATCCGCCCCCGCTATAACGGCCACTGTTTTGCCGACCTGCCGGCCACCATCAAATGGATCCTGACCGGCCAAGGATCGCCCAGCCTCGACCCGACGCTGCTGACGGCTGTAGGTCCTTGCGACACGGTGGTGCTCTTTTTTATTGACTCCTTTGGCTGGCGCTTTTTCGAGCGCTACCAGGACCGCTATCCCTTCCTAAGCGATATTGGCCGCGAGGGATCGGTGAATCGTCTTACCGCGCAGTTTCCATCTACTACCGCCGCCCACATCACCTGCATCCACACGGGCCAGCCGGTCGGGCGCAGCGGCGTGTTTGAATGGCAGTACTACGAACCGAGCCTTGACGCTATTATCACCCCGCTGCCCTTTGCCCGAGCCGACAGCAAACAGCCCAATTCGCTGCCTCGGGAAGCGGCTCAAACCGTCTTCCCCCAAGGCACGTTGTACCAAGAGTTGGGGCAGTTAGGGGTCGAGAGTTTCGTTTTTCAAAGCCGCGCCTTTACTCCCTCGACCTGCTCTGACACATACTTGCAAGGTGCCCAAGTCCATCCCTGCTACACCTTTTCCGAGGCGCTGACCAATCTGGCCATGCTACTGCAAAAACCGCGTTCAGGGCCGGCCTATTTCCTGTTCTACTTCGACCAGATCGACCTTATAGGCCACTGCTACGGGCCGGCCTCATCGCAGTTTCAAGTCGAAATCGATACCTTTCTGACCGCGGTTGAGCGGCTCTTTTGGCGTCCGCTATCTGGCCGTTTGCAGCGCACTCTGTTCGCTCTCATCGCCGATCACGGTCAGGCTGCGGTCAATCCGGAAACCACCGTGTATCTCAATGACGAGACTCGTTTTCCCGGTTTGGTTCCGATGCTGCGCACCGACAGCGTTGGCCGCCCCCTAGTGCCAGGCGGCGCGTGCCGCGATTTCTTTCTTTACGTTGAAGACGACCGGCTCGACGAAGCCCACGCCCTGTTGACCCGCCAACTCGAAGGCTGTGCCCAAGTCTGCCGTACGACGGATCTGATCGAAGCCGGGCTCTTTGGGCCACTGCCGCTGTCCTCCCGCTTTCTCGACCGAGTGGGCAACTTGGTCGTCTTGCCCTTTGCCGGCGAGTCGGTCTGGTGGTACGAAAAAGACAAATTCGAGATGACAAAGCACGGTGCCCACGGGGGGCTGACCCCAGACGAGGTAGAAATCCCGCTGCTGCTGTTCTATTTTTGACCTCGGCCCGAAAACCATGGATCCGACCACCCCGTGAATTTCATCCGCCAGTTCTATCGCCTCGTCTATCCCCAACGCACTCTCCTAGCCTTGACCATCGGCTGCGGATTCCTCTTTGTCGCCGCGAATCTGCTGCCGCCCTTAGTCATCCGCCGCCTCATTCAATGGCTCACTGAAGGGGGTGGCTCCTCGGCTGGTCTGTTGGAGCTGTCCCTCTTGCTGCTGGGCTCTTACCTGATCCGGGGCTTGGTGCGCTATGGGTACGGCCTGTACTCGCACGTGGCTGCCTATCAAGTCATGCACCGGCTTATGATTCGGGTGTACCGCCATTTGCAACGGATGCCGCACCGCTTTTTCCACCAGCGCCGCACCGGCGATCTCATGTCTCGCTCCATCAACGACGTGGAGACTGTGGAGGACTTTATTGCCCACGGCATTCCCGAGACCTTCATCGCCATAGTCATTCCCGGTGCCATGTTGACCGTGCTGTTCATCCTCGACGCCCGCCTCGCGCTCATCGCGCTGCTGCCCATTCCACTGACCGCCTTCCTCGTCTTTCGCTACGTCTCGCGGGTGCGGGGCATGTGGGCTGGAGTGCGGGGAGGCTTGGGCGAGTTGGTGGCTCAGGTGCAGGACTACCTCTCCGGCGTCTCGGTCATCAAATCGTTTGTCCAGGAAGAGCGCTGCGCCCGCAGCATCGAGGCCCGCAGCCAGACCTTCCGCGACCGCATGATCGACGCCAACAAGATCTCGATTATTCCTTCCGGCCTAATCGAAGGAGCCGGCGGGGTAGGCGTGGTGCTGGTGATCTGGGTGGGGGGCACTGATGCGCTGCAAGGCGGCATTTCCGTGGCGGACCTCTTTGTTTTTATCGCTTATATGGCGCATATCTACGAGCCGTTCCTGCGCTTGGCCTCCATCAACGATGTGCTGCAGAAAGCGGCTTCCAGCACCGAGCGGGTCTTCGCCTTGCTGGCGCAAAAACCTACTATCGTTGACGCGCCCAATGCCGTGGCTCCAGCCCATTTGGATTGGTCCGTGCGCTTCGATTGTCTCACTTTTGGCTACGAGGCAGACCAGCCCGTGTTGCACGATATTGATTTCCAGGTAGAAGCCGGACAGGTGGTGGCCTTGGTCGGCCCCACGGGTGCTGGCAAGAGTACCATTGCCGCCTTGGTGCCGCGCTACTACGACCCGCAAAAGGGCCAAGTCCAACTCGGGGGCCGCGATGTGCGGAGCCTGCCGTTGGATTATCTGCGCGGCCACATCGCCTCCGTCCCGCAAGATATTTTTCTCTTCCACGGCACCGTGCGCGACAACATCCTCTTTGGCCGCCCCGAAGCCAGCCAAGCCGACATGGAGGAAGCGGCCCGAGCGGCCAATGCCGAGGAATTCATCCGCGATCTGCCCGAAGGCTATAACACCTTGATCGGCGAGCGCGGCGTGCGCCTGTCGGGCGGGCAAAAGCAGCGTCTCTCCATTGCCCGCGCCTTGCTCAAAAACGCCCCGGTGCTGCTCCTCGACGAGGCCACTTCCTCCGTGGATACGGCAACTGAGGTCCTCATCCAAGAAGCTATCCAGCGGCTCATATACAATCGCACCACCCTGGTCATTGCCCACCGCCTGTCCACTGTGCGCCGGGCCGATCTCATCTTGGTACTGGACCAAGGCCGCATTGTCGAGCGCGGCACCCACCAAGATTTGCTGGCCCGAGATGGTTTATACGCCCGCATGGTCCAGGCCCAGGAGCTAGCCGACGCGCTGGTTTAAAACTGGCTGCTCAAACTTTACTGGCGAGGATGCGGTCGATTACGGTCTAAAGACTCAAAGGTAAGGGTGGGTCAATAGGCAACGGCGACGGTGCGCAAGGTGGTGTCTACGCCCGCGTCGGCACCTAGGTCTATGCGATAGAGATAGGCACCCGGTCGCACAAGGTTTCCAGCCGCATCGCGACCGGTCCAGCTAAAGACGTAGGTTGCGCCTTGTACAGTCGGTGGTGGGAGTTCTGATACTGGGCGTCCGGCTAGATCGTAGATCAGCACCCGGGGCGTCTGCTTCGTCACCTTGAAGGCGACGAAGCGAATCTGGACCTCATCGTTGGCACCGTCGCCGTTGGGGGTCAGCACGGGGGAGGAAAGCGAGAGCTCGTCGATGAGCTGGGTGGCGTCTGCTAGGGTGGGTAACATGACTATATTGGCACGGCGCGTTTCCGCCTCGACCGATTGCCACAAGTCGGGCCGTTCGCTCGAACCCAGATCTAGGCCGAAGAGCGTGGCGTTTTGCACTACGCGGGTGGTGAAACTGACCTCGACTGAGTCGGATGTAACGGCGAAGGGCAGGCCGATGTACAGGGAGTCGGCGCGGATGTCGACAAAGGATGGCTCGACGGTCACGCCGCCTATTTGCACATCAATGTCTGATGCCGCAGCAGACAGATCAAAGCGCATCAGGTCGAACCCCGAGTCCTCGGGGTTGCTTGTGGGCAAGACCGAATAGGTGAAGCGGGTGTCCTCGTTGGGCTGGGCGGTTCTGGGCTCGATGCGGCCGAGTACGCCCAGCAAGAGCGCGTCCTCATACTCAATGGATAGTGCGGAGACTTCGGGTGCTACTTGCGGATCGTCTGTCGAGAGGATCATCTCCAACTGCATAAAGCGGCGCGGGCTCTGCGATTTGAAGGCTTCGCCGGAAAAAGTATATTCCTCGCTCCACTCGTCCCAGTCTTCGCTTACTACAACGGTTGTATCGACCGGTCCTCTGAGGACTTTCGGTGAACTGAGCCATTTTTCTTCTGTAACAATCTCACCGATCTTGTTGTGAAAAGTATAGACTGCGCCTTGGGTATTGCCCGAGCGCGAACGCAGTTCGATGTGCGTTCCGGAGGGAAGATCGGCGTCCCATGAAAGGTTGCTGATGACTTTCGGGCGTCCATCACCTGCGGCTTCTCCAAGGTTGATGAAGGGGGAGCGCAGAACGACTTGGGCGGGATATCCTGAAGAAAATAGCATCATCTCGGACCAACGCGAACTCCAGCCCTGAGTCGTATGGGGGTGCCAAAACAGATAGCGGATTGGGCGCGGTTTGAAAGAATAGCGCAGATAGCGCAGGGGTGCGAGGTCGGGTTGCACGATGAGGGGGGTGAAGTCGAAGGCTGCGGGAGTGGGTAGCTCTGAACTAATTAGCCGCGTGCCATCCGAATGCAAGAAGTTGAATCCCCGAGGCGCGCTGGCCAGACTACCGACAGTACCCTCGCGGGGGCTGAGCGTGTAGATGAAGAGGCCGTCGAGCCAGAACGTGGCACCGAGGTCGATGTAAAACCAAGTGCCCTGTTCCTGCCAGGAGCGGACCCTTCCTTCATAGGCGACGGGAATGATAGCGTTGCCGGTATTCATGTCGGCGTCGAGAATATCTTCGTTGCCGCGGGCGGTGAGCCCGTCTATGACGGTGCCTCGGCGCAGCGTATCTATGCTTATATTGTCGCCGACGGCGATGACCTCGATCTCCGCTAGGGCACCTTCAGGATCGATGGCTTCGACATTGAAGTTGACATATTGGACGAGACGGAACTGGGCGATGTCAGCGGATTCGATATCGAGGTTGGGATCGACGACCTGAGCGCTGTCTTGTAGGTCGAATGAAAGGGGGATGACGATGGAAGTGTCTTGGTTGGGCTGGGTAGTGAGATAGACTGGCCGGTAGAGGAATACGTCTTTCAGTGGATCGGAGGTTATGCCGGTGGCGGTGAAAACCGTGAACTGACGGAAAGGTCTGGCACCATCTTGGTCGGGAAATTCGAGGCGGATCTCCTTGGCGAGTACGGCGCGGCCGAGGTCTATTTGCACAGACCAGTCGTCGAGAGCGTCGCCGGGAGATGCCTGCCAAAAGGTTGCGGGATCGCCATCGATGATCCGTCCGGCGGCATCCGGATTGCTGCCGGCTTTCCAGACGCCACCTGCTACGTTGTCGCCCCGCGAGCGGGTAGAATGAGTGAAAAGAGGAGCATTAGTAGTCGCATTGATGTCCTTGCGAAATTTGACTAGTTGCAGTTGGCCTGCGTCTCCGAACTCGACTAAACCGTAGGGCATTTCCCAAGTTGACCACGCGGCGGTGTTGTCAAAACGGAGGACCTCGGCACCGATGGGCGTGGTAGAACAGAGGATACAGATCAGTAGAGACCGCACAGGTTGTTCCTTTAGTAGGCGATGCCTAGCGTCAGCAGTTGTTTTGTCTGGGCCATTTCGGTTAGCAGCGAGACGGAGAGCAGGTAGCAGCCCGGTGACAATAGTTGGCCCGTCTGATCGCGGCCGTCCCAGCCGAGTTGGCGGGATCCCGATCCCTGTAGGCCTTGCTCGATGTAAGCGACTCGCCGGCCGTCGAGCGCATAAACTTCTAGTGCTACGGGTACTGGGGTGGTGAGGCGGAACAAGGAATAGCTGACATCCACCTGGTCGTGGATGCCATCTCCGTTGGGAGTCAGCACTGGAGTGGAGAGGGTAAGCGATTGGATGAAATCAGGCGACTTACTCGCGGCAGCCAGCACCTGTAGACTGCTTGTCGAGATCGCCTCGCTAGCATCGCCGGGAGCGATCAGTTGGGGCAGGCTTTCGCTGCTTGCGTTAAATATTTCACCAGTAAAAGTAGCGGCGAGTTCGAAGACTTCGCTGGCGAATACTACGCGTATGGGAGCATTGTTGGTGCGGGATATTTTTTCGCTTAGATGAATGATCAGGCCGTCTTCTCCTTCTATTACTTGGGCCGGATTGATTGTGGCGAACGGCGAGCCCATTGCTAGGCTGCGGAAGATGGCTTTGCTGCCTGTGTGGATCCGCAGTGCGTCGAAGCCTAATTGGGTCCCATCGTCGAATTCGGCGCGAACTTCGTAAACGAATTCGGTCTGTTGACCCAATTCCACTTCGGTGATACCCCGCGTTGGTTGCAGATCGTCAAGCTTAGCCACTTCGGCGTAAACTGCATCGGCCAAGAGCGGGGCCGTCTCGATCCACAGCGAGTCGAGACGTATCCATGCGTCGAAGTCCCTACTCTCCAATGCGAGATTGAATTGCAGGTGCGATCCACTCCTGAGTCTGAGATCTCCTCCAGATTCGGTAAAAGGTACCGACCAGAAAGACCAATTATCACTATCGTAACCGACCGGGGCGCGTAGGCCGGGTTGGGGTTCGCGGTTGAACGGCGGCGTGAGCGCTTCATAGTCTTCGCGCGACACTTCTTTTTCGCGGCCGAGATCGGTGAATTCGTTGTAAGTCGCGGGATCGCCGTCGCGGCCGACGCGGACTTCGGCCCTGAGCCAGACCGCAGCGTCGGGAGCCTCCACTGCCACTCCGTCTTCTAGGCGCAGCGCTGTGGCCGACCAATGTAGGCGGCCGAAGTTGACGACCTCGCCGAGATCGATGATTTGGCTGAGGTAGACGGCCCTTTGCGGCACGCCTTGGGCGAATATTTCAAAACCGCCGATCGAGCCTTTTAGCGCTTGCGCTTGTACTCCCTCGCTGCCGCAGTCTTGGCAAGTGCTGACCGCCTCTTCATCGACCACCGAGAATTGTCGCCGCCAGCGGAAGTAACGCACGTACTGCCGTGGGAAGTCGACGTGGACAGTGGGATCGAGGTTTTCGGCCACGTTGGCTATCATCTGCTGAAAGGGTTCGTAGCCGTCAAATTGCCAAGATTCTGGACAGTTGCCCGGAAGCCAGATCCCGACGTTGTTGATGCAGAAATCCTCGCCACCAAACTTGCTGGCAGGTCCGACTATAGCCGGCTCCGATTCGTCGCCAATGGAGATGTCGAAAGCCGGGGTGGCATCGATGTTCAGTGGGGTGCCATCGGAGCGAAAACCTTGGGAAGGTGTAAAGAATCCGAACCGCAAAGCGGGGATCGGCACGGCGGTATCGAAGGTGTAGAACAGATCCTTTATTCCTTCCGAGCGAGGTGCGTTGTAGGTGGTGGAGTCTGCGTCGACTAGGAAGACGCCACTCTGAGTCGGGTCGCCTCCCCTGCCATTCCACCGCTTCCAAACGCGCGGCATATAGCCATCGACATAGCTGAGATTTCTCACGCCGGGAACGCGCCAGAACTGCCAGTTTTCCAGCAGGGGAAGGAGGTTTTGGTCTGGCTGTAGATAGAGCGGTTGGATCGAACCGGGGGCGTTGGCAAAATCGACCAAAATCTGCAGGGAGTCGCCTTGGTCCCAAGCTAGGCCGCTGCCACCGATCTGCCACTTTTCAATCTGAGCGTGGCTGACCGTGGCCGCGAGGACCAGGACCAAGAGCCAAGTACCGCGCATTGGACTGTACCTTCGCTATGAGTAACACTAACGATAATATAGAAGGGAGAAGGTCAGCACAAAGCAATAACTGAGCAGTCAACAGTCCCATCCTGAGAAGTGCCTTCTGCTATGACAGCAAGCCGTCCGGTTCGTCCGCATGATTGTCGCGCTGCCTAAAACAAAGCCAAAAAATCGCTGCGCCAGAGGCAGTTAAGAATCCTGCTGCAAGAAATAGAGCGCGATAGCCCACCGCTTCAATCACATAACCTCCACCTAGCGATACGCCAGCATAACCAAAGCCGGTCATGGTGGCCGCTGCTCCGGCCATGGCGGTCCGCCAGCGCAGTGGCATCATTTCCTGTTGGAAAACGGTAAAGGCCGGTCGGCGGACCCCCGCCAGGCACATCGTGCCCATAAGGCATAAACCGGCAATGGCCCAATGGGGAATTAAAGCGAGGGGGACCAATATCAGGGCCGAGCACAAAACCGCTCCATTGAACGTGCGGGTACGACCAAAACGCTGCACTAGAAAGGGCATCATGAGGGCGGCGGGAATGGCGAGTAATTGTCCCGAGGCGGCCAACGTGCCAATTAAGGCGGTGCTCGCATTTAATGCATCATCTAGATAGACATTTAAGAAAGTGCGAACTGCCCCTTCACTGGCGGTATAAAGAAATGCAATAAAAGAGAGTAGCAGGATGAGCTTCAGCGGCAAGGGAGCGGCATCCGTTGGCGTGTCCTCTTGGTGGTCGTGGCGGGCCTCTTGACTCGTCGCCACAAGGGCAAACACGCCCGGGGTAAGTAGCAGGGAAGCAACGAGCAATGTGTGCCGATAGGGGGTGGGATGGTCGAGGGAAAGTTGTAAGAGGCTGGCAAAGCCGCCCGGTAGGAAACCCCCGACCAAACTGCCAGCGAAACCCGCTAGGGGAAAGAGAGCGGCTTGGAGCGAGAATACGTGGTGGCGCTGGGCGGCGCTGGAGACTGCCATCAAATAGGGATAGCCGTTGACGATATACAGCGAGATGCCGAGTAAGCCGAGGGAGTTCATGCTGAGAATGAAGCTTTGCTGGTGGATAGCAGGGACGAACTCAGCTTGGGAAAGCAGCGCATGGCCGACAATGGCCAAGCCAAGGCCGAGGATCATGGTGCGGCGATTGCCCCAACGGCTGCCGAGGAAACTGCTCGGTAGGCTGGATAGGGCAAAGGCTAAGCCACCGACGGCGTTGACCTGGCCGACGAATGCGGGACCGTAGCCTAGCCGCAGCAAATATAAATTGAATAATAGAGAGTAAATGCCGCTGAACAGGCAAAATCCAACTAGCCCAGAAGCGAATAGATACAGGTGTATGTCGCGATTGAAATGGCGAATTGTTCGCAGATATTGGTCTGACATACTGCGGGCTTATGGATCGGGGGCAATGGAGCTAACGGGCCTGAACTTTCTTCCTTTTTCCGTTCGGCGTCCTACTTCGAACCGGATACTTCGGACATGGGTCTTTCTTCTTTTTTGGCGTTTTTTTCGGCGCGGTAGCGCAGGCTGTGTTGTAGTTCCCTCTTGCGCACGCGCAGGGCCTTGGGCGTCACTTCCAAGAGCTCGTCGTTGTTCAGATATCCAATTGCCTCGTCAAGCGTTAGAATGCGCGGCGGTGAGAGTGAATCCAATATGGCCTTGGGCGAAGTGCGGTGGCCCGTCAGGTGTTTGGTGCGGCAGACATTGAGGACCAAGTCTTCGTTGCGGATGGTCTCACCGACGACCTGACCGGCATAGACTTCCTCGCCGGGACTAATAAAAAAAGTGCCGCGCTGCTGTAGATGCTCCAGTGCATAAACACTGGCGGTGCCGCGCTCGTGTGAGATAAGCGAGCCGTGTTCCTGCACGTCGATCTCCCCAGCTACCGGCTCGTAATCGTGGAAGAGCGTGTTGAAGGTGCCCGTACCGCGCGTGGTATTTAAGTAGGGCTGGCGAAACCCGAGCATACCGCGGGTGGGAACGAAGAATTCGGCATAGACTACGCCGTCATCGCCGTGACGGATGTCCTGTAGCCGCCCGCGCCTTTTGCCGAGTATTTCGCTAACAGGCCCTAAGTACTCGGCAAGCACCTCGATAAAGACCAGCTCAACAGGTTCGAGGAGCCCCTGTGTACTCGGGCGAAAGATGACCTCGGGATTGCTCACCGCTAGCTCGTAGCCCTCGCGCCGCATTGTTTCGATCAGGATGGCTAGGTGCAACTCGCCGCGGCCAGACACGACGAACTCGCCCGAACGCTCCAAGTCCTCCACGCGCAGCGCGACATTGCTCTCTAGCTCGTCGAAGAGCCGTTTGCGGAGTTCGCGGCTGGTTACGAAGCGGCCATCGCGCCCGGAGAAGGGGCTGTCGTTGACCTTGAAGAGCATGCGTACTGTAGGCTCTTCGACTTTGATCGGTGGCAGCGCCATGGGTCGGGCCGGGCAGGTCAGCGTATCGCCGATACCGACGGCGGGTACGCCGGAGACAGCGACGATATTGCCGGCGTGGACTTGCGCGACCGGCTCGCGTTTGAGGTTGCGGAAGACGAAAACCTGTCCGACCGTGGCCGGCTGCATCTCGCCTGCGGCGTTGATGTGGACAATGGCCTGACCAGCGGCCAGCGAACCACTGCTCAAACGGCCAATGGCGATCTTGCCGACATACGAGCTGTGCTCCAAGGTTGTAACCAATAATTGCGGCGGACCGTCTATTGCGATCTGCGGTGGCGGGAGATGGCCGATGATTGCATCGAATAAGGGGACTAGATTTTCAGCTAGCTGATCGGGTGCGAGTCCGGCGCGGCCCTCTAAGGCCCGAGTGTACACCACGGGGAAGTCGGCCTGTTCGTCGTTGGCTCCGAGGTCGATAAAAAGATCAAAGGTGGCGTCGATCACTGCGTCGGGGCGGGCGGCGGGCCGGTCGATCTTGTTGACGACGACGATGGCCTTGTGCCCGCGCTCTAGCGCTTGCTTGAGGACGAAGCGCGTCTGCGGCATCGGCCCTTCGACGGCGTCAATGAGCAACACCACGCCATCGACCATATTCATAATGCGCTCGACTTCACCACCGAAGTCGGTGTGGCCGGGGGTATCGACGATATTGATGGTCGTGCCGTTGTAGATAATGCCCGTGTTCTTGGCCAAGATCGTGATGCCGCGCTCGCGCTCGAGATCGTTGGAGTCGAGGACGCGTTCGGCGACTTGCTGGTGTGCCTCAAAGACATTGCTCTGTTTGAGCATACCGTCGACTAGGGTGGTTTTACCATGGTCAACGTGGGCGATAATGGCCACATTGCGGATATCGGTGCGGTGCACCGTTTGCACTGCGTCTTGCGTTGCGGATTCGGGTTGGGTCATGGATTCTCTTAGGATTGAAAAGGAAAGGGGGCCGCGCTGTGGCTTGCTGCGCGGCCCCCTTTTATGGTCGCCGCACGAGCTAACTCTACGCGGCGGATTCGCTGAGCGTTTAGTCTAATCGATTTGGAAGCTGTCTAATTTTTTATAAGACAATGCCTTAGAGTAAATTAGGGTGCTTTTAATTATTGGGCAAATAGTCAGACAGACGGCGGGTCTTACTTTGGCAGTTGATAGATCATCGAAAGGGAAGGGAACGAGGACGATTTTACCTCTGGTCATTGAATGGCTTTCCATCATCCAGCGTATAAATGTCTTCGTCTGGATCTTTTAGGAAGTCAAAAGCAGGATTACTAGCCGCCGCTTTTAGCCACTCATTCTCTCCGATTTCAGCTTCTTCCGGGATTAGAATAACGCGAACTCGCCCTTGGCCAACTGCGGAGATTGGCGCGTCCAGATGCAGTTGCCCCTTTTCATCAATTGTGCCGATCAGTTCTACTGCTTGCAGCGGATTTTCCATGATGTTGCCCTCATTGGGTTCCAACGTCTGTTCTTTTATACATGCTTAGGATAACGTAGTCAAGCCAGCCCCGGTTGCTTCTTGGTCGGGCCTCAAACTTCACTGGCGAGGATGCGGTCGATTACGGCTTTGGCGTTGCCGCACCAGCGCAGGACAATGACCAGCTCGCGCTCAGGCTCGACGAAGACGATGTTGCCGCCGGCCCCGCGTGCCGCAAAGCTGTCGAGACAGGCCAGATCGGACATGTCGTGTTGGTGGTTGAGCCACCACAGGAAACCGTATTCGGGCTTGATGGGGCAAGGGGTGAGGGAGTGGTCAATCCACTGTTCGGAGAGGAGCTGGTGGTCGTTCCAGCGCCCTCGTCGCTGGAAGAGCAGGCCAAAGCGGGCGTGGTCGTAGGAGGTAATCCACAGGCCACCGCCCCAGTGGGTGCCGCCGGAGACGGATTGGACCCGTTGGCCGCTTTCTTCGACATAGGAGGTTTCGTACCCATGCCATTCCCAAGTGGCAGAGGCCCCAATGGGGTCCATGATGGTTTCTTTGAGCACAGGGGGTAAGGGGCTGCGAAAAAGGCGCAACAGGCTGAGAGCCGTGCGGTTGACGCGCACGTCGTTGTACTCCCAAAAGGTGCCGGGCGGTTCGAGAGAGCGGTAATCGTCGGCGCTGGAGGCCGCGCCGCCCACCGTGGCTTCGGCAGCACCTTGGCCTAGTTCGCGGCCGCGGTCGATCCAATCGGGGACGCCGAAGAGCTCGCCTTCCCACTCGCTGGTTTGTTGCAGCAAATGACGCCAAGTGATGGACTGGTTTTGCGGCGCGTCAAAGCCGCCGTCCGCGACCGTACGGCCAACGGGTTCGTCGAGGTCGCGGATTAGCCCTTGGTCAAAGGCCACCCCGGCCAGCGCCGAGATATAGCTCTTGGCGCAACTGAAGGTTACTTCGACGCTGTCGACTGGGCCGAAGGTGGCGATCAGATACCCTTGCCGCACGATCAGGCCGGCTGTGGGGCCGCGTTTTTTGAGCGGGCCTAGAGGGCGGTCGTTGGGGTGGCGGTCGCCCTTGGGCAGCATGTCGGCCAAGTTGGTGGAGGCTTGGATCTCTTGGGTTTGGGCGAAGGCCAAGGCCGCGGCTAGTTTGTCGGCGTCGAAGCCAGCTTGAGCGGGGCTGAGGCGCTGCCAGTCGTGGGGGGCGGGGCAGTAGTTGGGCATAGTTATTGGTCGGGTGTCGGTGATCCTCACCTATTCTCCTCTGAGGATGTTCACAACTCGGTGCCGGACGCCGCTGGTGCTTATTTCCCGAAGAGGACGCCGCGCCGCTCGATCTGGCTGTAGAACTCGGTGAATTCGCTGCTGCCGTCGTCGGCGATGACCTCGAGCGTCGAGCCGGCCTCGAAAAGGGGCAATCCGGCTTGCCGGTAGCGCCCGTGGAAAGCGCTCCTGTTGCCGGCGATGTGCGTGCGCGCGCCGCCGGAGCGGACATAGCGATAAAAGTGGCGAACCTCGTGTACCGTCGAATAGTCCACCGCGTACTGCTGCACCGCCGTCTCATCGATCTCGACACCCAGACCGGGCCTTGCGGGAACCGGGTAATAGCCGCCCTGCACTTCGATCGGTTTCTGCAGCAGCTGACTCTGGTAGATGTTCATGCAGGTGATGGCCGGCCACCGGGCCTCGGGGCAGACCGCCCCCACGTGAGCCGCCCAAGCTGTGGTGATGCCGGTACCGACTAGTTGCAGCCAGAACGGCTTGTTGGCGGCCGCGACTACGGCCTGCTGTTGCATCAGTTGCGAGGCACCGCCCCCAATAATCAGGCCGTCCGCGATGTCGTCGCGCAGCACCGTCATGATCGGAGGCCTGTCCACGTGCATGGCGATGGGCCGGTTGATCCGCGACCGAACTTGGAGGTTGCCGGCAATGTCCTCCTGCGGTATCGGGGTCTCGATCATTGCTAATTGCTCGTACTGTTCGAGCGATTTTAGCAGCGGGACCGCATTAGCGGCATTCACTAGGTGGCCGTTGAAATCGAGGTCGAGTCTAAATTGCGGCGGAATTACGCGCAGCACCGCCTGCAGGCAGGCGTGCAGGTCCTGCCACGGCCTCGTCTTGAGCTTGGCCGACATGTACCCCCGCGCAACCGCCATCTCGCACTGTCGAGCCCAATCCTCTGGGCCCATGTCGCAGGTCCACCAGGAGATCGGACACCCGTTGCGCACCCGCGGCCCAAGCAGGTCGCAGATCGGGACGTTTTCGTTTTTCGCCACGGCATCGAACAGGGCGATCTGCACGCCGGCACCGAGCTCGTCGCACCATAATAGAGCTGCTGCCTCTTCGCCGACGATGCGCTCTGCGATGTCACCCGGTACCCGGGAATGGGTGGCATTCGGGATGGTCTCACCCCAACCGACAACGCCGTTGTCCAGCGTCAGCTTGCATACCTGAACGAGCCGCCACGGCGCAATCCAGTACTGCAGTTGCTGGCCAGCATACTGCTCGAATGGCACGTCGAGGTTGGTGAGTTCGACACTAGCCACCTTCACGTCGGGTCTCCTTGGTAAACTCCAGCATTGGGGGCGCGTCAGCAGCCTGCACAGGGCGTTCAAAGTATCGAAAAATGCTATGGCGAACAATCTGCCACTACCTGCAACTGATCTTCAGCGCAACCACTCGGATGATTATATTGTGCAGACGATGTCTGTAGCCACGTCAGCACCGCGAGAGGACTTTATGAAAAACCATCACTCAATTCACCTATGGCGGTGTTGCGCGTGCGCGTTGATCATAACACTGCAGGGAGCCCAAACCATGTCCGCCGAGAGCAGGCCGACCAGTACGAGCGAAAGTCCCAAAAAGGTCATGGGGCTGGAGAAGGTGATCGCCTTCTACGGAGCCTACCCGGAACTCGCATCGCAGACTTTTACCAGAGGCGGCGATTGGAAGTATTGGCAGGCTAGGGGCGGGATCGTCTCCGAGGGGGTGGTCCACTACAATTTTCTGCGCAAGAACGTCGCCGAGGCTTCCGACGTCTTGGCCCAGATAGACTTTGCAGACAATCCCAATCCGGTGGTCAACATCGACGAGTTTGGTTGGGACTACGACGGAGGCATCGATCAGCACACGGCTGCGATCCTCCAAGCCGTGCACGAAAAGAGGCCGGACCTGAAAATCACAGTCTGGCAGATGCGAGGCCCGGTTGCGCCGGAGTTGGCGGCGGTGTACCGGCAGACGGTCGAGCTAGTTTTGCTGGAGACCTATTTCGACCTCAACGACGCGTGGATGATCCCGTTTCAGCTTCAGGCCGCGCGGCTTACCGGTCTTCTGGACAAGTCCGTGGTGGCTTTAGGGCTGGGCAAGGAGAGCAAGGACAAAGGCAACTATCGGTGGACCCAAACGGCGGAAGAACTGGAACAACAGATTCGCTTGATCCGCTTTGTCGCGCCCGAGTCGCCCGGCGTGGGGTTCTTTGGCAAGTGGAAGCTCAAGGAGAACAGTTGTCCGCTGACGGACGATCAGTTGGACGAGATCTGCGGCCGGTTCTTAGAGACTCCTACCGACGGCAGCGGCCTCGCGCCCGAGTTGCTCGAACTGGGGAAGGTGTTCACCAAGCGCTACGAAAAGCCAGCCATCTTCTGTTCGTCGGAGTTCGCCCTGCCGCATTTCCACTCTGGCCACGATGGAGGGCCTTGGGGCAGTATGCGCGAACCGCCGACCGTGCGCCTGTTGATGATGAACTTGGGTCAAGAAGACGCTAAAGGCGTCAAAGCGCGGTTGCGTAGTCCGGGAGACGAGGGTGAAGTCTGGGCCAGTGGACAAGCAGACATCCCGGCCCGGTCCGTCGCGGTTGCCCTGCTAGACATACTGCCGGGCAAGCAATACAATGGCTGGACTGGCACCGAGATTTTAGAGGTTGAAGCGCCGGGATCCGCAGTGTTCATTTTCACGGATTCTCGTTTCCACGGAAGATAGAGTGACGACTCCGATTCAGCGACACCGCTCTCCTGCCGACGCCACCAATTCGATCCGATATTGCGGATGGCGCTCCATCTCCAGGGCAGCGTGGGCGAAAAAGGGATACACGCTCCATTCGACGCAGGCCAAGAGATCGGGCTTGCCGTCGCTGTTGAGATCTCCGGCCCAAGCGCTGGGGCCGTGGATAGTACAGGCAATGGGGGTGCCGTAGCACTTGAATTGCCGGGGGGCCGCAAAGACAGGCTCTTGCGGCGAGCCGATATTGCGCAAGAGGTAGATCTCGCCCGTGCCGGCGAGATTGTAGATGAGATCGATCAAGCCATCGCCGTCCCAGTCGCAGGCGCGGAAGGATTCGGTCCAGTGTTTTTGTCGGCCGACAATGCTATCGTCAATGGGGCGGCCGTCTTCCAATAGCACTGGCCCAGCCGCTTTGACCCTCGGCTGACCATCGCCGTGCATGTACTGAACAAAAAGCGTGGCTTGGCGCTGATGGCTGTGGGTGATAAAATCCATTAGGCCGTCGCCGTTCCAGTCGGCAAAAGCAGCGCCCGTGCGCCAGAAGAAAGGCGAGCGAGGATCGGTCGGGTAGGGGTGATTGGGCAAGTTGGGGTCGGCGCTCAAAAGGCCCGATTCGGCTCGGGTCTGGGGCGAGTCGGGGAAGCCTTCCACTTCGATGAATTGGCGCGGTCCAAAATAAGGGACTTTGTCAGTACCTATATTGCGATGCCAGACAATGCGGTTGGTCTCGTTGGGCAGCATCAGGTCGAGCAGGCCGTCGCCGTCCCAATCGACCAGCACGGGATAGGGGTAGCCCATATTGTGCCAGTGATCGCCACCCAGCAAATCGCCGCGCAGTACCCGGATGGGTCCCTCAGTGGAGGGGATCAATTGCGGTTCGTCAAAGGCCGGACGCTGGTTATCGCCCCGGTTGTGCACCAGACGCGGCCAGCCATAGCCACCGCCAATGACCAGATCCCAGACGCCGTCATTGTCCCAGTCCGCCGCGCAAGGCCAAGCCTGATCGCTCCAAGAGACCGGGGGCGATGGGGCTTGGAGAGGGCCGCGCTTCACTAGCTGGCCGGGGCCGGTCAATTCGTAAAAGACTAGATGCTGATAGGTGTTGCACTGCAACAGGAGCCCGGGGCGCTCTTGGCTGGCGGCCAGTTGGGTACAGTCCGCGGCGTCGGGTACGTCGGGCAGGGATTGGGGCGGGCCGTACTGAATGGGGTTGGTGCTGGTGAGACAGCGCCAGTGAAGCGCGTGTGGCTGGTCCGGGGGCGGGTAGGCGGAAGCTCTCCCTGCTAGGCCGATCAGTTCCAAACGGCCGTCGCCATCTAGGTCGAGAAAGGCGATGTGCGGGCCACTGCCCAAGTCTTGGGGCGGGCCGGACCGGAAGGGAGCGCCGGTGGCCGTGAGATTGGCAATGAGGTGGCCGTTGACCACCAAATCGACCGCGCCGTTGCCGGTGATATCTTGCAGAATCAAGTGCTCAATGCTAGCAAAAGGGGTATCAATAGAGCCATAGGGGGCGAAGAGCGGCAGGTTGTCCTCGTCGCGCTGCCCCGTGTTGCGAAAGAAGGTGACTTGACTGTGGCTGCGATCGGCAAAGGCCAAGTCGACCAGCCCGTCGCCGTCTATATCGGCAAAGGCGACCCGCATGTACACACCGGGGAAGTGCTTTAATTCGCCGTCCTCGACATAGCGCAGGCGCACCATATCGCCAAAGAGCAAGTCCTCTATGGCACCAATGCGCGGACAGCAGACCAAGCCGCTTACGGGCGCGCCGGGACGGTGGTAGTAATTCCAGCAGCCGGCTAGGTCGGCCCGGCCGTCGCCGGTCAGGTCGATCAGATGCAGGGAATTGCTCAGGACCAAGGGGCGTGGGCTAGGGGCGTTGTAGCGCAGCAGGTCGCCGTTGCCCACCAAGGGGACATAGGACTGCGGCACTAGCGCTGGCCGGCAGTCGGCCGTAGCAAAGCGGATTTCGTATTCAATGTGGTCGGGCTCGTCTATAGTCCACTCAATGCGGCCCCGGTCGCCGTAGGCCAGGTCCTCGCTGCGGGCAAAAGCGACGGGTGTACCGCTGGCGAGATCGACCACGACAATGGAATTGGGATCGAGCACGCCCTGGGCCCCGACCTGGGCAATGAGACGGCCAAAGTCGACGACGGGCGAAAAGGGAATGCGGCCCCAATCGCTGGACAGGGGCGAAGTAATGGTGAGTCGGCAGCGAATCATGCCTAGCTATACTCGCACTTTTCCAGGGCCTGACCCATCGCGCGCTGCACTGCGGCCACGTACTGATCCGTGGTACAGCCCCGCACGCGGGTCTCAAAGCCGTGGGCACCAAAACCGGGGACAATCTCTTCGCGGATGCGCTTCTCCGGGTCGTTGAAGTAATAGGGCTGGGTGCGGCGCATGAATTCGGGCAAGTCCGCCCCCTCGGTGCGATACAGAGCGGGATTGGCCAAAATGACTTGGGGCTCGTCGCCGGGTGCGGCTGGCCGCCGGGGGACGGCCACATCGCCCATGAGCACTTCCTCTTTCAGTTCGGGAGCCCAGTGGCTGATGGCGTAGGTCGGACCGGGTTCGATCCACGGGCCAATGCGCCTCTGCACGACTACAAATTCGTACCACTTTTCCAACTCGTCCAGCAGGTGATGAGGTAGGCCGCTCTGATCCTGGTACTGGCTGCGGTCGCCTTGGGCGCGGAGGTGGTTGAAGACCATGAACCAATTGACCAGATCGCGGATGCCACGGGGGACTTTGGTATAGCGCTCGGTGCCCCGGGGACTGCACACGTCCACCAGCACCACGTGGGGCATATGGGTGCTCAAGTGGCGCATGAACTCGGGAGCAAAGCCATTGCGCTGAAAGCGCTCGGTATAGTGGGGCACGGTCAGGCGCATGGAGAGGTGCGAAGGGGTGCGCTCGTAGCGCACGGCAAAGTCGCCGGCCAAATGCGGCTCCAAGGGATCGACGACAAAGAGGCGGCCGTAGCGCTCGTTGCCGACCACGACGATGGGCCTTTGGGTGTGGGCGCGGAAATGGCGCAGGAAATCGAGCAGGCCGCGCGCCTCCCAAGCCGCTCGCTGGACTTCAAGGCAGTCCTGATCGGTTAGGTGGCAATCCTCCTCCTGCTGGGGCGGGAGGATCTCCAAAGCGTCAAAGGCGTGACGTCGTTCGACCTCGTCCTGAGGCCAAGTCGGCTGGCGTTTTGCCTCGGAGGCGTAGCGTCGGTACTCCAGTTCCCGTTGTAAAAGGTCGTCCGGGTCAAATTGGCCCAGAGTGGTTGCCCGGTGCCGCTGGTCCAAATCGGCGATACGGACGTGGATATCGCCGCTGGACAGGTGTTCCACCAAGGCTGGAGTCAAGGTCACGCCGTCGTGGTTTTGGGTATTTATCTTGGCCATCCAGGCGGCTAGGATTTCGAGTCGTTCTAGCGCTTGGGCACAGGAGCGGTCGGCAAAGAAAGGGGTCAAGTCCTGGGGGGGCAGTCCCAGGATTTGGGCTGTGGCCGGAGGAATGGATGGTTGGGACAAAGCGGCTAGCTCCTGTGGCCTAGGCACTTGGGGAGGCGAGTGCCCTTGTTGGTGCAACTACGGGATTCCCGTACGTTACTCTATCATATCTGCCCGGAGAGCGACGCGCCATGAGCAAAGGAAATATGGCGAAATTCAAGCTAAATAAAAAGAACCCGAAATAGGAGTGCGTCATGATCTATAAAGTCGAGAAGGACCAGAGAAATTTAGCTGCTTTTGACGTGCCCGGTGCCACGGTGCAGGTTTCCGATCCCATTATTGGCGCTGGCAACAAATTGTCGGCCGGTTTTACCGAGTATCAAGAGGCCAGCCAGTTGGTGTGGACCTTTGATTACGACGAGGTTTTTTTCATGTTAGAGGGGCGCTTGGATATCCAAGTCGAGAGTCAGGAGCCGGTGCAATACGAGGCAGGTGACTTGGGTTATATTGAGAAGGGTACGCAGACGATCATCACCGTGCCAGAACGGGCCTATTTGCTGCATGTTACCCACCCCGCGTGGCGAGCCTAGGAGGGCAAGAGAACAATGGAAACGACACTGCGTCAAGCATACGACGAGCGGGGCTTTTGCATTGCCCGCAAGGCCATTGATGCGGAACTAGCCGCCGAGACCGTGGAGCACGTCCACTGGTTGGTCAAAAAGAATCCGGGAACGCGCCCCGAGCAATTGCACCACGAATTGATGGTGCACGATCCCTTTATGCACCGCCTAGTCACCGACGACCGGTTGGTCGATATTGCGGCGCAATTCCTCGGACCCAATGTGGCCATGTTTGCGGCGCACTATATCGCCAAAAAACCCAGCACCGGCCAAGCTGTGCAGTGGCATCAGGACGGCTCGTACTGGCCTTTGGAGCCGATGGAGGTCACTACGTTGTGGGTGGCCGGAACGGATTCGACGGTGGATAATGGCTGTATGCGGGTTTTGCCGGGGACGCACACCAAGCGCCTGCTCAAGCGCAGTGAGATGGTCGATCTCGATAGGGATAAGTTCGTCCTTGGTGTCGGTATCCATCCCGACCATATCGACGATGCCGACGCCGTTGATATGGAACTGGAGGCGGGGGATATTTCCATTCACCACCCCAATATCATCCACGGGTCCAACGCCAATACCTCGGACCAATGGCGGGTTGGGCTTACCCTGCGCTACATTCCGACTAGCACCAGAGTCACCGTAGATCGCAGCCCTTGCATTATGTGTCGGGGCGAAATAGTCCCCGCAGTGGGGAACAAGTACGCGCCGAGGCCGCAGTACGTCGAGGGGGATCACATGCCCTTTGCCGGGTGCGAGCAATTTACTATTTATAACTAGGTTAGAACGTACAATTCTGCAACCTCGGCAGGCGGAGTATAATGCCCAGTAAGCACAGCCGCAGAGAGCGAAAGCGGAAACGGCTAAAACAGAGGCGCGTACCGCCCAAGCATCTGTTGGTGCAGGTCCGGCAGAGTTTAACTGAGGGGGATGGACGCAGAGCACTCGACCTGCTCAGGCAGGCTCAACACGGCGACCCCGCGCTGGAGGAACTGCCGCTGTTGCTCTTTTGTGCCTGCATGCAACGCGCCCGTCAGTTGGCGGAAAAGGGCTTGGCCAAAGAAGCCGCTGCGATGCGTACCTCGGCTGCACAACACCGAGTCTCCATTGCCTTCCAGCAGCTAGCCGAAGAAGATTGGATGCAGTACGTCCGCCACTCAGATGGGGCCGAAGCCTTGGCGGATTATGCGGACTATTTGCAGGCCCAACGGTCGCCCATTCTCCAAGTCGAGCGGATGCTGGCAGACCTCCTCGTGATCCAACGCTGCTGGAAGGACCTCGAAGTTCTCGCGGTGGATCATCCCCTGCGGCGAGACGCCGGGCAGGTCGAATCGAGTCTCGAAGCTATGGATGCCGGGGACTGGGAGCGGGCCCTCGGCCTGCTAGGAGGAATCGGTCGGCGCTCCCCGTTTGCGGCTTGGCGTCTGTTTTGCAAGGCCATGGTGTGTTTCGGCAGCGGCGATGACGAGGGGTTGCGCCGGATTCTCGACCTGCTGCCGGCCGACTTTGCCCTGACGCACGTGGTCGCCGAATGGCGACGCCTTTGTACCGGCGAGGGAGTGGACGGGCCGGCGGCCGTGCAGCAAGCCCTAGGGACGGCCCGCGCGGCCTTGGCCGACCAACTGGGCGAGGCCATCCACAAAGGGCGTCTGCGCGATATCGAACGACTTATCCCCGGCTTGGCTGTTGCCCTCTACCCCGAAGAGCCCCTCCAAGCTCAAATGGCCCTGCTGCAGGTGGTTGGGCTAGCCGTTCCGCGGAACAAAGTACCCATCGAGGCCATTCCCGGGCTGGTGCAGCGTCTGCTGCCGACTGAGCGGGTGGCTAGTGCCACGGCCCAGATTGGCTTGCTAATCCAGCAGATGTCTCCCGACAGGTGGGAGCCCGGTTCGGCGGCTGTGTACCTCGACCTGCTGTCCGTGGCGTTTCCCCATGCGCCAGATCGGGCCGTGGCCCGAGGCCGCGTGCTGGAGGCCATGGCCCGGACCGGCCACAAGGTCGGTCTTCAGCCCCACTTCCTGCCGGCCGAAATGGTCGAGTCGCTCGCCGCCCTGCTGGACGAACGGCTCGACGATCCCGGGATGGTATTGGCCCAATTGATGACGGCTAGCCTCGCGGCCGATCCCGACAACCGCGAAGGCTATCGCTTTCTTCTCGATCTGCTGCGGGGCCACCCCGAGTACCAAGCCAAGCTCGAAAAGACCTTGCGCGATATGGCGGCCCGCTTCCCAGACGATCCAGACCCCCACCTAGAACTGGCGGCTCTCCACTATGCCAAAAATGCGTATCGCCGAGCCGAAAAGTCGCTGGCTGAGAGCCGCAAGTGTGCTCCCCACGACGAGCGTCTCTTGGATATGCAGGCCATCGGTTTCCTCAAATCCGCCGATCAGAGCCGCAAACGCGGAAGGTTTGAGCTGGCAGCCCAAGATCTCCAGCGCGCTGAGGACTTGGAGCGCCCGCGGCTGGCGTTCGTCTTGCGGGTGAAGCGTCTCCTGCTGGCGGTGGTATCCGCCGGCCGGGATGCCGCCGAGGTCGTCGCTCCCCACTTAGAGTGCCTGCCGCCCAGTGCCCGACTCAGAACTTTGGCCCTGCTGCTGCACGATTTGGCGGAAAACAGCCATATCAAGAACGTCAAGCCCGAGATGGGAAATGCTCTGAAGGCGTTGCTCAATCGCCAGGCAACGGTCTTGGACCAACTCGGCCCCGACGCAGTGCTCGAGCTCATCGCCCCTTTGCCCACTGACTTCCGCATCCTCTACGACCGCCTCCAGATAGCTCCGGTCCTCGCCGACTGGTGGACCGCACTCATGGAGCGCCTCGAAGGAGATCACCTGCTCGCCTTCTTCGATATCCTGCTGGCCTGCGACCAGCACGCTCCGGTGCGCGCCGAAATAAACCGCCGCCTGCGGGGCCGCAAAAAGGCCCAACGCGACCCGCTGCTCCTGTTCTACTTGGCGGTGATCCGCTACCAAGAGGGCCAAGACTACGATTCAAGGCGCTTTGCCGAAGTCCTCGACGCGGCAGATGCCGCCGACCAGACGCGGCTGCGGGCGGCTGCGGTGCGGCTGGCCAGCTACGCGCACGGCCCCTTGCGGCAGGCCCTACAGCAGTTCCGCTTTGACGCGCTGGATTGGCCCGTGCCCCTGTTCGGGGGTGGGTTGCCGCCGTTGCCCGCAGGGGAAGACGGGTCGTTAGAGGAGGCTTTAGAGATGCTGCTCGGCGACGAGGCCGAGCCCTTGGCGATACCGGAGCTGAGCGACGGCGATATAGCGGACGAACTGAGTGAGCTGGAGGACTTCATCGACGAAAGCAGCCTGCGCGGTGCCCCGCTGGCCGCATTGAAGGAATTTGCCGGCTCCCTCAAGTCTAGCCAGCAGACGCGGCGAGATCTGGAACGGATCGGCCGCGAGTGCGAAGCGGCGGAGCTGAGCGACGACCTCTCGCCCGAACTGTATTTTCTACTCTTCGCCCGCAGAAAAAAGAAAAAACATCGTTGAGAGGAGCAGCGATATGCTAGCTCATTATTGGGTCTTGGGACTTTCCCCGGCCGCGTCCCAAGAAGAGATTCGCCAGCGCTATTTGCAGCTAATCCGCACGCATCCGCCTAGCCGCAACCCCGAGCGTTTCCAGCAAATTACGGCTTCCTACGAGGCCCTGAAGGATGTGCGCTCCCGCGTGGAATCGGCCATTTTCGGGATGGCCCAATACGGCGACTTTGAGTTGGCCCTCGCGGCCTTGGTCCAGGCGCGTCCGGCTGAGCGCAAGACGCCGGGCTTAAAAACGCTCCTCGCCGCAGAAGGCAAGACGACGATGAAAGGCGACGACAAAGATGGGTAGCAAGGGCGACGACTGGAAGCAACAGGCCCTAGCGGATTTTGGGCAGTGGCTGGAGGAGTGGAACGAGGATCCTTTAGAGGCCGATGGCGAGGAAACCGCCGAGTGTGACCTGCGCGACCTGTTTGCCGAAATGGCCGCCCTGCGGCAGGAGACCCGTCGGCAGAACCGAGAACAGGCCAAGGCCGGCCGGGAGCTGGAAAAGGCGGCGACCCTATACGAGACGGTCGCAGACTGGGCGCAGCGCCGGGACGAGGAGCTGGCTTCCTTTGAGCAGCGCGTCGCTAGGGCGGCCGAGGATCGCTGTCTGCGGCCCTTTTTTGAGGTCCGCGACGCTTTGGTGCGCGGCCAAGCCGCGGCAGTCGAGCTGCACCGACCACCGCGGCTGTTCCGGCGTCCCGCGCCGGGGATCGCCGGAGTGGTGCAAGGTTATGAGTTGGCCCTCAGACGCTTTGACCGGATGCTGGCCCAGTTCGGCGTCCAGCTTTTGCAGACTGTAGGGCATCCCTTTGATGCGCGCACGATGCGGGCGGTGGAGACGCGCCGAGTCGCGCAGTTTGCAGACCATGTGGTCGTCGAGGAGTTCCTCTGTGGTTTTACGCGAGATGGCTACGTGCTGCGCTTGGCCGAGGTAGCCGTCAACCGCCTCGACATACAGGAGTGATTTCCATGGCAGCGATTATCGGTATAGACTTGGGCACGACCAACTCGGAAGTGGCGATCATTTCCGGGGGGACGCCCCAGATCGTCTGGGAGGGCGATGAAGCGATTTTACCTTCGTGTGTGGGGCTCGATGAGATGGGGCAGGTCATCGTCGGGCACCAAGCTCGCAACCAGTACGCGGTCGCCCCCGAGCGCACAGTGCTTTCTATCAAGCGCCTGATGGGGTCTGAGACCAAGGTGCCGATGGGGGCGGACGAATACACGCCGCAAGAGATTTCGGCCTTTATCCTCAAGGCGCTCAAAGAGCGGGCGAGTCGCGCCCTAGGTCGGCCGGTGTCCAAGGCCGTCATCACGGTACCGGCTTATTTCACCGATGCCCAGCGGCAGGCCACCCGGGAAGCCGGCGATCTCGCCGGCCTAGAGGTCGTGCGGATCATCAACGAGCCTACGGCCGCGGCGCTCAGTTACGAAAGCAGCAGCGAGGGACACCGCAAAATCCTCGTGTACGATCTAGGCGGGGGCACCTTCGACGTCTCGGTGGTGAGCATGGAAGCAGGGGTGGTTGAGGTCTTGGCTTCCACCGGAGACAACCACTTGGGGGGCGACGATTTCGATCAGGTCCTCCTCGAGCGCCTCAACGTCCACCTCGAAACCGAGTTGGGCCTCGCAGACGTCCGCCAGAACCGCCTTTTGCAGGCGCGGCTGCGACGGGTAGCCGAAGGGGCCAAAATCGAACTCTCGCATCAGCCGTACGCCCGCGTGGAAGAGGACCACATCGCCTCGGTCAACGGCGAGGCTCTGCATCTTTCCTGCGAACTGAGCCGCGCCGACTTCGAGCGCGATCTAGAAGAGCCGCTCGCCCGCACCATGCAGGCCGTCAGTGGGGCACTCAACGACGCCGATGTGCGCCCTAGCCAGCTCGACCGCATTCTGCTGGTGGGCGGTTCAACCCGCATTCCGCGCATTGCCCAACTCCTTGCGGAGCGATTGGGACAGGAGCCGCACGGCGGCGTGGACCCGGATTTGTGTGTGGCGCTGGGGGCGGCGGTGCAGGCGGGGATCGAAATGGGTCAGGCCGTGCCGGCCGTGCTGGTTGATATCACGCCCTATACTTTTGGCACCAGTGCCATGGGGGAACTCTACGGTATGCCCTACGCCCACCAATTCATTCCCCTCATCCGGCGCAACGCCAAACTCCCAGCCACTCGGACCGAGGTGTTTTTCACGATGTTTGAAGATCAGGAGACCGTGGAGATCAAAGTCTATCAGGGGGAAGATCCAGACGCCTTGAAGAACGTGGAAATCGGCACCTTTATCTTTGACGACTTAAATCGACAGCAAGACGCCTATGAGCAGGGCATCCTCTTTACCTACAGCTTGGATCTCGACGGCCTCCTAAAAGTCCACGCAGTGGAGCGGGCGACCGGCCGGGAAATCCACGGCACAATCGAAGACGCTATGGGGCGTTCCACCGCAGAAGAACTCAGCGCGTCGAGGGAGCGAGTTGAGGCGCTCTGGGGCGTGGAGGAAGGGGGGGCCGTGGAGGAGGCCGGCCACGTCGAGGTGCCCGAGGAGATGCGCGATACCCTAGAGCGGGCCGAAAAATCGCTCGATACCGCTCCAGCCGAAGATCGCGAAGAGATCGTCAATCTGATGGAGGATCTGCGCGATGCCCTACGGGCAGGGCGGGCCGAGAAGGTTGCCAATTTCAAGCGGGAACTCGACGAGATTCTCTTCTATTTGGAGTAGCCCGCGTGAAATGCTGTCCGACGTGCAAGGCCCCGTACCGAGGGGGCCTTTGCTGCCATCGCTGTCAGACCGATTTGCGCCAAGTGCTAGCGGTTGAACGCGCCGCAGGCCGCCATCGGCGACAGGCACATGCGGCACTTGAACGCGGTTGTGGCACTCAAGCCCGCGCCTGTGCCCGCCGCGCTTGCGCCCTCCACCGATCCCCCGATTCCCTAAAAGTGCGAGCACTAGTCGCTCTGGCGGACGGCGATTTTCCGCTGGCAGTGAGGCTTTGGCGGGAAATTCGGCGAGGGCGTGAGGCTGGTGTCGGGTAGTTAGGGCTGAGATATAGCTGTTGGCGCAACTAAACGCGACTTTGACGCTAGCGACCGGGCCGAAGGCGGCGACCAGTCCGCGCCCCAGAATTTCCTTTGGAAAATTTACTTGCCGTGCACGACGTTGCCGTCTGCGTCCACCTGCAAATGCAGCTTCTGGGCTATACTGGAACAGGGGCCGTACATGACGGCGCGTTGCTCGGGTGTCATACCCTCTACGATAGCCTCGTCCCAATAGACTTCCGGCTCTGCTAACTCGATGGAGACGCCACCGCGGGTGGCGGTGCGGCTTGAGTACTTGTAGAGTGCCGAGCGGCGCGGTGCCTCGCCTTTCCAGGGCAGGGTGCCGTGGGTTTGGGCTCCATCCATAAAAAAAATGACGTCGCCGGCTTGGAGCGCGGGCTGGTGGACCACGTCTAGCGGCTCGTCGCAGGAACGCACGCCGGCGGGCATGGGGAATTTGGCTTTGTGGCTGCCCGGCACACAGGCAAAACCGCCATCGCCGGCATTGCAGTCGGCCAACTGCCAGGTCACGGTGACGCCCGCGCAATGGAACTGGCCGTTCTGGTGATGGTAGGCCACGTAGGGTCTATGGGGTTCGCCGGCCCCGTGCAGGATGAGGCCCTCGGTTCCCTTGGGACTGTAGGAGACCCAAGGGCCGTGGTCGTGGCGGAATCCCTTGCCGCACATTGCGTTGAGGCGGCAGACGACTTGGGGATGCACCAGCAAGCGGCGGAAGGGTTCGCAGTGGGGATGGGGCAATTCGAGCAGGTTGGGGAGGGTCTGTTGGCCGGTGCCTTGGAGCGCGTTCGACCTGCCTTGGGTGCCGCCGTTGTCGGGGCTTTGCTGCATCTGGTCCATGCAGTGGTCGATGGCGGCGTTGCATGCGCTTAATTCCTCGGCGGTGAGGACATTGCGGACGACTAAGTAGCCGGTGAGATCCCAGAAGTAGCGTTCGCGCGCATCCATTTTAGCTCTCCGCAATCGAGGTTTTTTGGCCATCGGATTCCAGCAGGGGCAGGCCCTTGTGGTGGACGCCTGGTCCGTAGAGGACGGCTTGTTGTTCGGGCGTGAGTTCGTCGGTCCAAGCGCCGTAGCGCACCTGTGGGGTGAAGTATTTGCCCGTGGCTCGGGCCGCGCCCCGGGAAGCGTATTTGTAGAGCACGGAGCGCCGCTGCGTTTTGCCTTTCCAGGGTAGGGTGCCGTGGGTGGCGGTCTCGGCGAAGAAGAGGACGTCGCCGGTGCGCATGGCGGGTTGGACGACTAATTCTCCGTATGCTGCGAGCGAGCGGATTTCGGGTGGGGTCGGCTCGCAGGTTTTGTGGCTGCCGGGGATCACGGCAAAGCCGCCGTCTCCAGGGTTGCAGTCGGTCAGTTGCCAAGCCACGGTGATGCCCCGGCAGTAGATTTTGCCGTTTTGCTGGTGATACCAAGTGGCGGGGCTAAAAGGCTCGCCCGCGCCGTGCAAGTAGTGCCCTTCGGTTCCCTCGGTGGCGCTGATGAGCAGGGGGCCGTGGTCGAGGCGAAAGCCCGGGCCGCTGAATTCGTTGAGGCGAGAGACGACGGTGGGATGGACCAGTAGGCGGCGAAAGGGTTCGCGGTAGGGGGGCGGCCAACCGAGCATTCCGGTGAGCTGCTGGCGGCTGGTAGTGCCTTGCAGCGCGCTTGAGTCGCGGGAGAGGGTGCCGGGGTAGGCGCTGATTTGATCGGCGAAGTGGTCAATGGCGGCGTTGCATTCGCCTACTTCCTCGGCGGTGAGGGCGTTGTGAACCACTAAGTAGCCGCGCAGGTCGAAGTAGTATTTTTCTTCTTCTGAGACCGTGTAGAGGTATTTGTCCACGGCGTTGCTCCTTTGTAGTCTCTGTCCACGTTCTGATCTTCGGACGACCAAGGATCAAGATAGCGCGCTAGTTATCCTTGTCCAAGCCTTGGACCATGATTGATAAGGAGCAAATCAGCCAATTGTTGAGTATTTTTTTGCACAGGACGACAAGATACAAGTTGCTCAGGCTGGGCCGCGCCAGCAGCTTGGCGAGATTGTAGTTAAGGAGACGGCGGCATGAAAGGTTGGAAAGGTGTGATCGGCCTAGTCAGCCTATTGCTGATGAGTATCGCGTATGGTGAGGGTAGAGGAGACAAAACGATCGTCGAGCTGGATGCGGCTGGCGACTCCTACCAACTCCGAACCCCTGAGCAGGCTCGCAGCGAGCTAAGTGAGCGGGGGATTCAATATACCCGGTCTTCTTTCTTCGAGCGCGTGGAAAAGGGGGATCTGTTCGCGGTGCAGCTATTTATGGATGCAGGGATGGCTATCCACGCTCGGACTGACCAAGGTGAGACAGCCTTGATGGTGGCCGCCGGGAAAGGTGATGTAGAGATGGTGCAGTTTTTGGTGGGTAACGGCACCGATATCAACGCCCAAACTGGCAGCGGCAGGACGGCCTTGATGGTGGCCGCTGGGGAAGGCCATGTAGAAGTAATACGTTTTTTGGTGGACCATGGTGCTGACATAAATGTCCAAGATAAAAACGGCTGGACGGCCTTGGACTTGGCTTCCTGGGGCGGCGATCCAGAGATAGGGGTTGCCCATGTAGAGGTGGTGCGCTCTTTGGTAGAGCGCTGGGTGGCGAAAGCAGGTGCGAATGCTCGAACTGAGGATGGTAAGACGGCCTTGTACTGGGCTGTTTTAGGCGGAGATTTGGAGATGGTTCACTTTTTGGTAGAAAATGGTGCCGATATCAACGCCCAAACTAAATACGGCTGGACGGCCCTGATGCAAGCGGCGCGGGAGGGCGATTTGGCGATGGTTCGTTTTTTGGTAGGTGCGGGTGCCGATATCAACGCCCGAGCTAAATATGGCTGGACGGCCCTGATGATGGCGGCGCGGGTCGGCGACTTGGCGATGGTTCGCTTTTTGGTAGGTGCGGGTGCCGAGATAGACGCCCGAACAGATATCGGTGAAACGGCCTTGGTACAAGCTGCTCCCAATGGCGTAGAGATGGTTCGCTTTTTGGTAGAAAATGGTGCCGAGGTAAACGCCCGAACTAATGACGGTAGGGCGGCCTTGATGATGACGGCTCGGGTCGGCGACTTGGAGGTAGTTCGCTTTTTGGCAGCAAACGGTGCCGAGGTAAACGCCCAAGATAAATACGGCGAGGGGGCCTTGATAAAAGCCGTGCGGATTGGCGATTTGGAGGTAGCTCGCTTTTTGGTAGCAAACAGTGCCGAGCTAAACACCCAAGACAATAGCGGCAAGACGGCCTTGATGGAAGCGGCTCGGCTCGGCGATTTGGCGATGGTTCGCTTTCTGGTGGGTAAGGGTACCGATATCAACGCCCAAGATGAACGCGGTTGGACCGCCTTGGTGCAAGCGGTTCGGAATCGGAAGGGCGCTTTGGAGGTGGTTCGCCTCTTGGTGGACAACGGTGCTGATATAAATGCCCAAGACAGTAGCGGCGAGGCAATCTTGATGCAAGCGGTTCGGAATCGGAAGGGCGCTTTGGAGGTGGTTCGCCTCTTGGTGGACAACGGTGCTGATATAAATGCCCAAGACAATAGCGGCGAGGCAGCCTTGATAAAAGCCGTGCGGATTGGCGAGTTGGAGGTGATTCGCTTTTTAGTAGCAAACGGTGCCGATATAAATGCCCAAGACAGCAGCGGCAAGACGGTCTTGATACAAGCGGCACGGCAGGGCGATTGGGAGATGGTTCACCTCTTGGTGGAAAATGGTGCTGATATAAACGCTCAAGACAGCAGCGGCGAAACAGTCCTGATGAAAGCTGTGCGGGACAGCGAGTTGGAGGTGGTTCGCTTTTTAGTAGCAAACGGTGCCGATATAAATGCCCAAACTAAATACGGTTGGACGACCCTGATGCAAGCTGCTCCTGGCATAGAGATGGTTCGCTTTTTGGTGGGCAAGGGTGCCGATATCAACGCCCAAACTAATAACGGCGAGACGATCTTAATACAAGCTGTGCGAGTTGGCGATTTGGAGATGGTTCGCTTTTTGGTGGGTAAGGGTGCCGATATCAACGCCCAAACTGATAACGGCGAGACGGCCTTGATGGAAGCCACCGAGTGGGGCCGTTTAGAGGTGGTGCGTTTTTTAGTGAACAAGGGTGCTGATGTAAACACCCCAGATAATAGTGGCAGAACCCCCTTGAGATTGGCTAAAGAAAAAGGCCTACAAGAGGTGGTGGACTTTCTCAAAGAGACTGTGGCCAGATCCCGTCGAAGATAGCCTCTTCGGCTCGATATTTTTTATTTTACCTTTCACTCAGTTCCGCTGCTAGCCGCTATACTCCCTCAAACCCTCCCAGGAAAAGACCGTCCCCGCACCTGTTTAAAGGGCGGCATCTTAGGCGCGTCGGTGACCGCCTCGTCGCGCCAGGAAGTCGCGCGCATGTAGTGCACGGCATAGCCCCTGCGTCGCGTGCCGGTCCGATTGGCGTTGCTCTGGTGCAGCGTTAGGCTGTGGTGGAAACTGATGCTGCCGGCGCGCAGGGGAGCGTGCCGGATGGGCCAGCCACCGCTTTCGAGATCGGCGACAAAAGGAGCCAAGCGCTCGCCTCGCAACATGCCCCAGCGGTGAGTGCCCAAGGCAAAGTTGAGGCAGCCGTTGTCGAGGGTGGCCGCGTCAATGGCGGTCCAAGCGGAGACCAAGTCCATGGGGAAAATGTCGCGCCAAGAGGCCGAGTCTTGGTGCCAGCCCTGCGCCGAGCCTGTGCGCGGAGCTTTCATAAAGAGCTGGTCGCCGTACATCTTGATGTCGTCGGTGCCGAGTAGGTCGGCGATGATGTCGGCGATTTTGGGGTGGGTGACGTGGGCCCACATTACGTCGTCGTACACCGCTATGTTGTACAGTTTGCGCACGGCTAGCACTTGGTCGGTGACGGCTTTTTCGCCGCGGCGGAAGACGGGTTCGAGTTGGATGCTGGTGTCGGGAATGTGTTCTAGCTCGCCGGTGGCGATGCGGTCGGTGTGGGCTGCTAAAGAGGCGACCTCGTCGGGGGTCAGCACGTCTTCGACAGTCAGACAGCCGTCGAGGTAGAAGCGTTCGACTTGATCGGGGGTGAGGTGACGCAAGGTTTGTTGGGTCACGGGACGGTCTCCTCCTTCAGGTTAGACCGGTAATTCTCCGCCCAAGCCTTGAGCGGGATATCCTCGTCTTTGGGTCGCCAGTAGCGCGACACCGGCAGCACCAAGGGATCGTCGCCAGCATAGGCCGTGCTGCCGGTGCCCAACTCGCCCAAAAGCTGACGCCGCACTGGGTCGCACCCGGCCAAGACTTCCGGGGCTTGGTGTTCGTAATCCGAAGGGCGGATCCAGCGGTGCTGATAGCCGTAGTACAGGCATTTGCGTGGTTGGTCGGACAGATTCGGGGTCAGGCAGTGATACAAGGCCGTGCGCCAGATTAGCGCGGTGCCGGGGGCGACGTTGACTTCGACAATGCGCGCGGGATCGACGCGGCGCGTATCCTCGTCAATCCACGGCGATTGACGATGGCTGCCGCGCACAACGCAAATGGCACCGCTCAACGGCTGGGTCAGGTCGGTTAAATAATAGCCGACCTTCATCTCCATAAACGGCAGTACCCCATTGACCTCGGGCCAACCGTAGTTGGGGCCGTCGGCGTGCCAGGGGAAAAAACTGTCCGGGGCACCCAACTCGTGCTCCCCATCGGCTGGATCCTGCGGCGGGCGCACGTCGAGGTGCGACGTGCGGAGCTGGATATTGTAGCCCATCAGGTCCACAACCAGAGGCAAAATGGGTGGGTAGTCCACCAATTCCTTAAAGAGGGAGTCGGTGGCGATATTGCGCATCTGAAAGGCCTGACCGGGATCGATATTGCGCTCACGGCGGTAGCGGTCGTACAACTCGTCGAGCCGCTGCAACAGCGCGGCGATGCGGTCGGGCGGCAGGGCGTCTTCGACGAGGAAGAAGCCGTCCTCGTCGAACTGTCGCTGTTGTTCGGAGGTGATTTTTAAAGGGATTTCGCTCATTGGAGTATCCTCTAAGACGCTACTTCCACATGCAAAAACCGCCATCCACTACCAGATTGTGCCCAGTGATATAGTCGGCGGCGGGCGAGGCCAAAAAGCGCACCGCTCCTTTCAGGTCTAGGCCGTCGCGGCCCATGCGGCCCAAGGCGGTGGCGTCGCTGTACTCGTCGATAAAGGCTTGGGGTTGGCCACGCTCAAAGCCGCCGGGCGAAATGGCATTGACCCGCACGCCCATAGGAGCTAAATAGGCGGCCGCGTCCATTGTCAGACCGATGACGCCGGCTTTGGCCGCGGCGTAGTCCAGCGGTTGCTGGCCCAAGCCACTGCGCTGGTACATGCGGCGGTCGCGGCCCACCAGACCGGCGATGGAGGCGATGTTGATAATGGAGCCCGAGCCTTGTGCGGCCATGATGCGGCCGAAGATTTGGCAGGAGAAGAGGGGGCCGGTCAAATTGGTGTCGATGAGCAGGCGGGCGTCTTCGGGCTTGCGCTCGAATAGGTCGGTGGTAGCCAGCCCTAAGCCGCCGCCGGCGTTGTTGACCACTACATCGACGCGGCCTTGCCACTGGCGCACGTCTTGGGCGAATTGGCTGAGGGCGGCGTGATCGCAGATGTCGAGGGCGGCGCTGTACACCTCACAGCCGTAGGTCTCTTTGAGACGTTCAGCCGTGGCTTGGGCATTGGCTTCTTGACGGGAGGTGATGGCTAGATGACAGCCGGCGTCGGCTAGGCTCTCGGCCATGTCGCGGCCCAAATCGCGGGCTCCGCCGATCACCACGGCTACTTGGTCGGTCAAGTCGAAAAGTTCTGTGCTCATGGGGATGCTCCTGACGCGGGGCAATATAGGCGTCTAAAGGAGGGGAATCAACCAGATGGAGGTTCCCGATAGGTCATTTCAGACCGCTGATCCCAGCGGAACTGGTCGGGTGCGTTGGTCTGTTCGGCCCACTCGCGGATCAAGTCGATATCCGCCTGCCGCGCTTCCAGCCGCGCCGCGACCTGAGCCGGATCCCATCCGTCCAAGACTAAGTCGGTCAACTCGGTCACCAACTCCTGGCACTCCGGGGCTGCGGCCCGGTCCACCTGCTCGTGGGGATCCTCTTCTAGATTGAACAACTGGGGGCGCTCCCGCCAGTGGTAGATTAGCTTCCATGGCCCACGCCGCACCATGCGCTGCACTTGGCCTTCGCGGAGGGCGTATTCCGAAAAGGCCACATCCTCCCAATCGCCTTGGCCCTCGCGTAGCAACTCCAGCGCCGACCGCCCCGGCGAATTGGGCAAGGGCGGGGCACCCAAGGCTTGGAGCATGGTGGCGTTGAGGTCTAAGGCACTCATCACTCGGTCACAGCGCGTCCCAGCCGGCAATACGCCGGGCCAGGAGACAATGGCCGGCACTTTGGCCGACTCTTCGTAAAAAGTTCGCTTCATCCACAAGTCGTGCTCACCGACCAACTCGCCGTGATCCGAGCTGTACACCACCAAGGTATTGTCGGCCAAGTCGTTTTCCTGCAGAGCCGTTAAAATGCGACCGATCATGCCGTCCATCTCGGCGACCAAGGCCCAGTAAGCGGCTCGGGCGTTGAGCCCCCATTCTTCGGGTATCTCCTGCAACTCGCCGTGGCTCCGCCACCAGTGGATCGCCGGATGAAGGTGATCGCCAAAAGGCTCGCGCACCGAAGGCGGGCGAATTCTCGCTCGGTAATAATCGTATAGGGGGCGCCGCGCCAAATAGGGAGAATGCGGCAGCATAAAGCCGATGCTGAGGCTGAAGGGGCCTTCGGCTTGACCGGCGCGCTTTTGTACTCCCAGTTGATTTAAAAAGTACACAGCCGCTGCGGTCACGTCCTCGTCGTGCACTTGGTACGAGCTTTGTCCCGGTCCGGCTTGCTTCAGACTCCCGCGGCTCATGGCTGGTGCTCGCCCCCCGCCGGGCCAATTGGAGGAGTGGTCGCCTACCGGCCTTGCGACATAGCCGTGCAATTGGTCGGGGCCTATGGAGTGCATGCGGCCGATCAGCACCGGCCGGTACCCAGCCGCTCCCATGGCGTGAGCCATTGTCGGCACCCCCGAATCGAGGATCTGGTTGTTGGTCCACACCTCGATGTCGCTGGGGTAGCGCCCCGCGAGCATGGCCATGCGCGAGGCCACGCACACCGGCGATGGGCAGTACACTTGGGTGCATTGCACGCCTTCGGCGGCGAGGCGGTCCAAATGCGGCGTCTCCACCACCGGGTCGCCAGCGCAGCCCATGACGTAAGGATTGTGCTGGTCGGAGTGGATGTAGAGTAGGTTAGGGCGCTGCTGCATGGGTGTCCTCCTATAAAGATAGACGAGCCCAGCGCACTTCCATGCAGGCGTCGTCGCCGGCGTAATAGACGACCATGACGTCGCCGTCGGGCAGGACCGCTGAAAAGGGCAGACCAAAACTCCACAGACCCATTTCGGCCAGCAGGTCGCCGGTGTCACCTTGGCCGGCAGCGGATTGCGAGGATTCAGCGGTGTACAGTTCTACTTCGGTGGCTGCGTCAAAGGGGGCGTCTCCCGCCAGGGCTAGGCGGGCGCGGATCGAGTGCGATTGAAAGCGATCGACCCAGGCCAAGACCACGCGGCCGTCTGGCAGAATGGCCGGATGCGCGGCTTGGTCGGGAAAACCTAAGTCGTCGGGGGCAGACCAAGTGGCGCCTTCGTCCGCGCTGAGGTGGCGCTGGATATTGAGGTATTGGGTCGTCTGCCGATCGTAGGTCCAGGTGAAGGTGACCACGCGGCCATCGGGACAGACGCCAGCGCGTTGGTCCCAGTTGAAGATACGGCCGGTGGGGTCTTGGCAGGTGGTGACGGGATCGCCCCAGGTCTGGCCCTGATCTTCCGAGTACAAATACACCACTCGCTGTAGCCACTGGCCCCGGTCCAAATAGGTTTTATTGGTCTCGATGCTCAAGGCCAGCCGGCCGCTGGGCAGAATGAGGACGGGGTTGGTCAGGCTGGGCGGGCCAACATCTGGTGGGACGGACACGATGCGCCAGTCGGACCAAGTGCGCCCTAGGTCGTGGGAGTAGGCCAAGACGATCTCCATGGGCAGGCAGCCTTCGGTCTCTTCGTTGAAGAGGGGTTGCCCCGGATAGGTCTGGCGGTCCACCCACATGGCGGCCAGCAACAAGTGGCCGTTGCCTAGGTCGGTGACATAGCCGACCCGGAGCGAACCGTTCAGCCCGTTTAAGGTCGTGGCAAAAGGAGTCTCGGGTGCGCCCCAAGATTGTCCGCCATCGTCCGAGCGCTTCAGTTCGACCGTGCCGTCCGCTGAATCCTTGCTGCTACCGACGCGGTAGGTGGACAGCAGCGAGCCGTCGGCCAGCGGGGTCAGGGCGGGAAAAGTCGAAAAGGCGCGCGGCGAATTGGGCTCGCCGCGATTGATGACACCGCGATTGATAATTTTCATCTCCATATTTCCTTGTTTTTGCAACTGCGCGTTTTTGTACGAGATCGGCACCGGGCTGATGGCGATTCACGACGGACGTCCCGAATTGGGATGGCAAGTCGCGCCAGAGGACTACTTGAGCAGCATGAGCTTGCGCGTCTGGCTCCGCTCGCCGGCCCGCAGGCGGACGATATAGGGACCGGCGGCAACGCCGTCAGCGTCCCAGTATGCACGGTGCATTCCCGGGGTTTGCTGGGCGTTGACGAGTGTCCGCAGTCGCTGCCCGGATACGTCGAATATCTCTAGGCGCACCGCAGCAGCGATTGCGAGGGAATACTCAATCTGCACCGAGCTATTGAAGGGATTCGGGTAGGGCTGCGCAAGCGCCGCCACCAGCGGTCTCGCCAATTCCTCACGCACAGCCGTGGGCACCGTAGCGGCGGGCGCGAAGCGACGCAGCAGCGCTCCTTCGAGCGGTCCTTCCGAGTCGATGAAATAGGTGTAGTACGCGGCAATGATCGGGAATACCTCCGGTACGTAGGGAGCGAGGCGCAGGAAGGGTGTCATGACGCTCACCTGAGCCGGCCCGAAGCGAGTCGGATCTCCGTTGATCTCGCCGAGCAGCACGCCCCCGCCAAGGCGACCGAAGCCGCAGCGGACCGTTTGGCCAAAGCGCATCATGTCACTAGCGTCAAAGACTTGGCCGTGGTCTGCCATCAGGATCGGAAAGGTGAGACTGAGGGCGGCGTGGCCGGTATCCTCGGAGAACACCTCATTCCACTGCTTACTTTGGTGCCGAATCGACTCTCGCGGCAGGTAGTACTCCCAGATGTAGGCACCATCGGGCGTTGGATGGAGACGGTTCTTGCAGTAGTGGGCCAAGCGAATGGCGCGATCTTTGTGCTCAGGGTCGCCGGTCAGCAGGTGGGAGGTCCACAGGGCGCGGCCCATGGCGCTGAGCCAGTTGAACGGCACGGGCACAGCGGCGTAGTTGGAGTCTTGGTAGTCGGGCGGGTGGTGGTAGTAGCCCTCGGATGGTCCGGGGCCGTCAACCCACTCGGCGTCGTGGAAGGCAACTGCCTCTTGCACGGCTGCTATAATGTGGTCGTACTCACTGGGATCGAAGGCGGCCAGCAGGTCGGGATCTTCGCGGGCGAGCAGCAGGAAGTCGAAGATCGGATAGGCGATCAATCCGGTGTGCAGGACGTAGGTCTCGCGCCCGCGCGAGGAGTAGGTGCCGTCGCTCCACAGCGGCACCACCGAGCCGTTCCACAACTGCTCTTGGGGCACGCGCCGGTCGTCGCGGTTGTTGATGACGACGCGGACGAGCTTGAGATTTTCATCGAAGTAGCGGCGATCCCCCGTGTGCCGGTACATCTCGTTGAGCGACACGCTCCACGAATCCACGCCGACGGTCGGCGACCAGCCCTGATCGGCACCACTGCGGGCCACGAGCGCCAGTCGGTCGTCGAGGACGGCCCCGTTGAAGCGGTCGTAGTTGCGGATTTCCAGATACGTCGCCAGTGGCGCTACAGGTTCTATCGGCCCGTGGTGCTCGTGGAAGCGGGCGACGTAGCGCTCGTCGTCGTCAGCGTCCCACACCGAGTCACCGCAGTCCGCCGCGCCCGCTGCTTCGCCAGAAGTCGCTATTAGAACCAGCCACGCCAAGGTCCGCCGGCCCGTGAGCGAGGGAAAGGTCGAGTTGATGATACTGCGATTGATGATTTTCATTTTGACGATCCGGGTGGGTCGCTTCTCATTGTTGGGTATAATAGCGATACTCGGGCTGGTAGGACAATGACCTGAAGAGGAGAACTGGGATGCAACAACCTCATTACAATAAAGACCTGGATGTTTGCCAAGTAGGGCCGGAGGATATACCCCGCGTTCGTTTGGTGGCCGGACGCGCCTTTATGGAACACACTGAAGATTGGTACGGGGAGGATGAGACGGCGCTGGCTGGCTTCGATGGGGAGGGGACTATGGTGTGCGCCTTGGGCTATCAGCTCGAATCGCTGTGGTGGGGCGCGACGCAGATTCCGGCCGGGGCCATCGGCGGAGTGGCTACCGATCCCAAGTATAAGCGGCGCGGTCACGCCGGTGGACTCATGGTACAGACCATTCACATACTGCGGGAACGCGGTTGCTGCGTTAGTCCGCTGTGGCCTTTTTCCTTTAGGTGGTATGGCAAGTTCGGTTGGGCTTGTCCGGCCCCGAGATTGGAACTGAAAGTATGGCCGGATTTGGTCCGTCAAGCCACGGCGACAGTGGGGGAGGTGCGGCGGGCGACTGCGGAGGATGCGAGTGCCGTACATCGGCTGTACACCGAGGGAGCGCAGCTGCGGAATGGGCAGTCGGTGCGCTCGGAAGCGTTTTGGCAAAAGGAGGAGATACAGCGCGAGCTTTGGGTGCTGGAGGGGGACGGTGGAGCAGTAGATTGCTCGGCTCTGATGTTAATAGGGGACTTGGGGCTCGCCCAAGGCAAACGCATCACCGTGCGAGAGCTGCACGGGGCCTCTTTTGCCGCTCAATTAAAATTCGTACGGTCCTTGGCTGATATGGATGGGGTGGCCGCCTTGAACCTCGATCTGCCGCCCGACAGCTTGCTGCTCGGCGCATTCCCAGAGCGCTTTAACGCATCCGTTGAGTTCGACTTGGCGTTGCGCGTACTGGACGTGGCCCAAGCTCTAACACATCTCAAGCCGCCTGAAAATTTGCAGGCGACGGTCTCGTTTGAAGTCGCCGATTGGGTGGTGAGTGCCGACAAGCCGATAGTCGCGACAGTACAGGTTGAAGGAGGTCAGGTGCAAGTTTCGGAAAAGGTAGATAAAGACGCGTTGTGCTGCGACATTAACACTTTTACGCGATTGTTTGCCGGCGGCTTGACCGTGGCCCAAGCCCGGGCTATGGGACGTTTGACCGGCGGCAATCCAACGGTGGGAGCGGCTTGCGATGCGTTGCTGCACGGGCGCGTGCCGTACCGCTCTGACGTCGAGGTAGGGTAGGGCTGAACGCATAACTCGCGGGAGGAGAAATTATGGTTTTAGCGACAGAGACGCATTTGCGGCAATACCACGAAGAAGGCTATTGCCTAGTTGAGAAATTGATCCCGACCGACCTGATCGAGGCCGCTCGCCAGCGCACCATGGAAATAGCTGTGGACGTACCCGACTGGTCGGAGAGACATTTCCAGGTGCTCGATCCAAGTCGTTATAAAGCCGCTGGGGGCAGTCCGCTGCCAGGCGGCATTCAGCAGCCGGCCAGCCAAGAGGAGGTGTTTTCGCGGATCGCCGACCATTCGCGCTTGGCCGAAGCCATGGCGGGTCTACTGGAGGGGCCAGTGGAACGCTTTACCGATCAGATAGGGGTCAAGCACGCCGCGATCGTCGAAGAGCAGGGGGGCCGCAGCTATTTTCATCAGGATTCGTTCTACTGGAAAATAGCTCCAGAGTTGGGTTGCAACTGTTGGATCCCCTTGACGGAAGTCGGGGTAGAAGCCAGCGCCTTGGCCGTGATGCCGGCCAGCCACCAAGGCTGGCGGCTCATTGAGCACGAATCGTACTACGACGATCCACCCATGGGCCACGTGGGCGACGACGGCTTCCAGCCGTTCAAGCGCCATCGCGTGCCTCTGGAGCAGGTGGATTTTGCCGAGGAGAGGCTAATTGCCACTAGGCCGGGAGACGGATTGTTCTTCAGCAATTACACCTGGCACCGCAGCGAGCCGAACCGCAGCGGCCAGTCGCAGGCTTTTTACGCCATTGCGTACCAGCGCCGCGCATAGAATTTGACGCAGCTTGTGGCCGACTAGGCACCTTTCCGCGGTTCAGACAGTTTCTACGGCTGAGTGTCCGCCGCCACTGACGGCGCGATAGCCTCTCCTCGATCAACAGCGTATTCAACAAGCTGCATCGACATAGCAGTTTGCTTGACAGACGGGCATTAAGTGGTATTTTGGAGTTAATAATTCCAAAAAAGAAGGAAAAATGGAAATAAAGAGGCGATTTTTCCAGGCATCGGAGACCAGCTTTTTTCTTTTTGGTCCTCGCGGCACAGGCAAATCGACCTGGCTTCATGCCCATTTGCAGGACGCCTTGCTCGTGGATCTGCTCTCTCCAGAGACGTATCGGCTCTACTCGGCCCGTCCTGAAAGGCTGGGGGAACTCATCGCTGGCAATCCCGCCAAGAACACTGTCATCATCGACGAGGTGCAAAAGCTTCCCGAGTTACTCGATGTGGTCCATCAGCTCATTGAGCAGCACCGATCGCTCCGGTTCGTCCTCACCGGCTCTAGCGCGAGAAAACTGAAGCGCACCGGGGTTGACCTACTGGCTGGCCGAGCCGTGCTCAAGACCATGCACCCCTTTATGGCCGCTGAACTCGGGGCTACTTTTGACCTAGCGCGCGCCCTGCGCTTTGGGCTTGTGCCCTTGGTTGTGGATTCAGCATCTCCTGCCGAAGCGCTCGGCGCGTATGCCGCTCTTTACCTGCGAGAAGAAGTTCAAATGGAGGGTTTGGTGCGCAACGTCGGCAATTTCTCGCGCTTTTTGGAAGCCATCAGCTTTTCGCATGGATCGGTACTGAGTGTTTCCGCGGTCGCTAGGGAGTGCCAGGTCGAGCGGAAGACCGTCGAGGGGTACATCGATATTCTGGAAGATCTGTTGTTGTGTTTTCGGGTGCCGGTGTTTGCCAAGCGGGCCAAAAGGCACCTAATCGCCCATCCTAAATTCTACTTCTTCGATGCCGGCGTCTTCAAATCGCTGCGGCCGTCCGGCCCGCTTGATCGCCCCGAAGAAATACACGGCAGCGCTCTAGAAGGACTAGTGGCGCAGCATTTGCGGGCTTGGAACGCGTACGGCGGTGAGCACTACACTCTGTTCTTTTGGCGCACCAAGTCGGGAAGGGAAGTCGATTTTGTCCTCTACGGGCCGGAAGGCTTTTGGGCTTTGGAGATCAAAAATACCCGCACTATTCGTCCGAGCGATCTCAGCAGCCTGCGCGCTTTCAAACAAGACTATCCCGAAGCCGAGGTGTGCTTGCTGTATAGAGGAGATGAGCGGGTCGAGATACAGGGAATACGCTGTCTGCCTTGCGGCGAATTTTTGCAAGAGCTGGTACCGGGCCGACCTTTGCTAGCCCACACCTATTGACCTTTCACACGAGGAGCCTGCACCATGACCGATTCCGCCTACCGCATCGCCCCGCCCGGCTTTACCGACGACGAGTGGGAAACCTTCAACCGCGAGGGGATTCTCTTCTTTGAAGATGCCCTAGACCAAGCGGCCATCGACGAACTCACGGCCGCGGTTGATCGCGTTTGCCAATCCAGCCCCAAATACCGGGTGGGGGAGACCTTTGGCTGCCAAAATATCGTCGAGCGCGATCCCGCCTTTGCCGCGCTCATCGATCACCCCCGGCACATCGGCTACGCCTACGACCTCTTCGGCGAATTGCTCAAGCTGCATCAGAGCCAGTTTTTTATCCGTCCGCCCGGCGGCGAACGCTACAATATCTGGCATCCCGATGGTGCCCGCGCCGTGCCGTACGGCACCTTCTCGCCCGATTTGCCGCTGCAGATCAAGATCGGCTTGTGGCTGACCGACCTGCCACGGGCGAAGATGGGCAACCTAGTGGTTCTGCCCGGCAGCCACCGCAAGCAATACGTCGATGAGTACGACAGCCACCAGCCGATTCCCGACGAGAAGGTGGTCTGCCCGCGCAAGGGCACCATGACCTTCATGCATTCGAGTATCTGGCATCGCGTTGAGCCCAACGAGAGCGACGTGGTGCGCAAGAATATCTTCTACGCCTACTGCCCGGCTTGGGTCACCCCAGCCGACCGCCTCCAATCCGATCCCGCTTGGCTTGAGACGCTCAACCGCGAGCAGCGCATCATCATGCGTTCCTACACCAACGCCTATCACAACGCCAAACCCCCGGCCTCTGATTTCCCGCTCTTCCTTGACCGCGAGACCGGCTTGGACCGAGATACCGACGCCTACCGCGACGATGTGGCGCTGCACCGCCGCAAGCGCCGCACGTGGGCCGAGGGTAGGGGCGGTTTGCGAACCGAATCGCCGCACGTGGGCTGAGGGTAGGGGGCGGTTTGCAAACCGCCCCCTACTCTTAGGCTTCGGCTCGTTTTTCGAACAGCCACATCCCGATCCCCATAGACGCTAGGCCGACGAGGATCGAGTACGCGAGGAACGTGAAACTGACCTCGATAGAATCCGAATCCATGTCTATCTGTGCACCAGAAACGGTGGAGTCGATCCAGAACGGTACTTCGTAGGTGCCGAAGATCTTGGGTAGGGAGAGTACTTCGGGCAGCGTGCTGAAATAGCAGTACAGCACGAAGATGGCGAATGCCGCAGACGCGAGGCCGGCAAAGCGCTGCACTACCAACCTCAGGCCGGCAACCCCGCCGGCAATGCCCAGCAACACCGCCATCGCCGACAGGTAGAACACGCCGCTGATAACCAGTATATCCGTTGCGGTAAACGGGGCAATGCGTATCCCCGCTATGCGGGTTGCGAATTCACGGAATTCGCCAACCACGGTGATGAAACCGGCGCTGCTCAAGGCGAATAAGACGATGCCGAGCGTCGCCACGGCCGCAGCCTTGGCCGCGAAGATTTGCGTGCGCGATACCGGCAGGGAGAGGAGCAGATAATGGGTCTGTCCTTTTACCTCTTGGACAAACGAGTGGCTGAGCAAGAAGGGCAGGATCAGCAGCACCCCGTAAGGCACCACGCTCCACATGAAGTGGGGCGAGAAGTTTTCCCCCTGTATATCGGGCGACCACAGGTCGATGCTGGACCCTATAGACCATACCGCAACGATTTCCAGAAAGGCCGTCATCGCCACCAGCACGAGAAACAGAGTGCGGTTGTCTTTCAGTTCTTTTATATACAACGTCTTCCAAGTATTCACGTTACCACCTCCTCGAAAATGTCGCTGAGCGACTGGCCGCGATTTTCCCTCAACTCTTCGATATTGCCGCTGACTGCGATTTCGCCGTGGCGCAGGAAGGCCACTTCTTCTATCAGTTCTTCCACCTCGCTGACGAGATGGGTCGATATCAGAATCGTCTGCTCGCCGACGCGAAACTCACTGAGTAAGGTTTCCAAGATGCGCCGACGCGACGGGGGGTCGATCCGTCCCAGTGGCTCGTCCATGAGCACCAATTCGCTCGGCCACGAAAAGGCGGCTACGACTTTCAGCCGCGCCCGCTGACCATCGGACAGGGTGCCGATTTTCCGGTGGCTATCGACGTTCATCAAGCCGAGCAGCTCGTGGGATTTGTTCATGTCCCAGCTCGGAAAGAACGCGGCTAGGAATTCGAGCTGTTCACCGACTTGCATCCAGTCGTAGAACGGATTGATCTCGGGCAGATACGAAGTGATGCGGCGCGTTTGGACGCCGACTGGTTGGCCCGAGACGCTGGCGCTGCCTTCGCTGGCGTGGGCGACGCCGGCGAGGATTTTGAACAGCGTGCTCTTGCCGCTGCCATTTTCGCCGAGAATGCCCATTACCTGACCCTTTGCGACGGTTAGGGAGATGCCTCCCAAGGCCGTCACGCCGGAGTATCGCTTCCATAGGTTCTTTACTTCTATCATAGTGTCACCTCCTCTGAAATTTCGCGCAGTAGGTCGTCGATTTGTTCACGTGAGAGAGCCAAGTCGCGAATCTCCGCGACGAAGCGGTCGCGCGCAGCCCCGGCTAAGGTGCGGCGCTCACTGTCGATGCGTTTGGCGCTCTCGGTTATCGACGATCCCTCGCCGCGTCGCGTGGTTATAAATCCTTCGCGCTCCAATTCCATGTAGGCTCTGGACATGGTATTGGGATTGACGCCCATCTCCTTGGCCATTTCCCGCACCGACGGTAAGGGGCCGCCGGCCTGATAGACCCCTTGGACGGTGCGCTTTTTGACCGCCTCGATGATCTGCAGATAGATGGGTCGGGTGGGATCAAAATCGATCGGCATCTTGGCACTCCTTTCTGGTTGTAGTTTTTGTCCTATTGTAACAGTGTTCTACTTAGATAGTACAATATTGCAATGGATAAGTCAAGAATTTTTTTGGGGGTGGAGGAAAATCGGCCGGTAGGTGTAGGGGCGTCCCTTAGGGGTGCCCAAGTCGGTGGGATCCGAAAAGGGGCAACTCTTAGAGTTGCCCCTACAAGGCGTACTAATTTGCTAGCAATTCGCCGATGGGTTGGGCGGCCTTCAGGCCGTGACCCGAAAGCACGGCTGCGATCCGTTGACCCGGCTGCACCAGACCGGCGGCCCGGGCTTGGAGCAGGCCGTCCCATATCACAGCCGAAGTGGGCTCCACGCAAAAACCGGCCCGGCCCAACTGGCGCAGGCCCCGGACTATGGCTTCTTCGGAGACGGCGACTACGGAACCCTCTGACTGGCGCAAGGCGTTGATGACTTCGCGGTCTCTAACCGGGCGGGGTAAGGCGATGCCTTCGGCCCGGGTAGGGCGCGGAGAAGCGGCCGGGGCGACCACGTCCAAGCCGGCGTGAAAGGCCTGGTACAGCGGCGAGACGTGTTCGGCTTGGACGGCAATGAGGCGCGGCAGGCGGTTGACTAGCCCGGCCCGTTGCAGATCGAGGAAGCCGCGGTACAGGCCGAGTAAGATACTGCCGGCTCCCACCGGACAGACCACTGCGTCGGGGGCGGTCCAGTCTAGTTGCTCGGATAGTTCAAAGGCGAGGGTTTTGAGGCCTTCTATAAAGAAGGGGTGCCACAGGTGCGAGGCGTACACGGCCCCAGTGCGGTCAATGTACTCGAGCAGCGCCTCGGTAGCCCGGGGACGCGGTCCTTCCACCGGAACTAGTTCGGCGTCGTACAGGCGGATCTGCACCAGCTTGCCCGCAGAGGCCGAAGCCGGACAAAAGACTTTGAGGCGCACCTTGGCGCGGGCCGCGTACGCGGCTAAGGCGGCCCCAGCGTTGCCCGAGGAGTCCTCTACTGCTTCCTCTATGCCCAAGGCGTGTAGATAGCTCATGAGCAGGGCGGCCCCGCGGTCCTTATACGAGCCGGTGGGCAGGGTGTGGTCACATTTGGCCAGGACCGTCATGCCCTCCAGATCGAAGGGGATTAGAGGGGTCCGGACCTCGCCGAGAGAAATGGGGTCGCCCACCGGGGGTAGGGCTTCGCGGAAACGCCACATGTCGGCGGGGCGGGCGGCGATCTGGTCGAGGGGGAAGGTCGGGGTGGGGGACCGGCATTCGAGGGGTGCGTCGCAGGCGAGGCAGCGGTAGGGGGCCGGGGATTGGGGATAGGGGGTCTGGCAGGCGGAGCAGTGGAAGGTGAGAGGCATGGGTAAATTGGGGATTGGCAGTGTGTGCTGCCGCGACTATCGGTTCTAAGCGGCTAGGATTACTTTAAAATTTACGCCTTTTCACAATAATATACCACGTGATGTTTTAGTGAAATTCTTACTTGGAGGACATACCAATGGCCGCCGACGCGCGAGACCTTGAACCCACTTGGGCCCACCGCACCGACGATGTTGACACCAAGGTAGAAATTCTGCGGCAGGCGCTGCGCACGGGGAACCACGAGTTGGCTCTGGGCGTGGCCGACTCCATCAAGGACACCATCGCCAACGAGCGGATGTTGCGTTCAGACCCAGGGCCTGTTGACCTGCCCGCCACTGGGTGGCACCTGACTGAGCAGCTACCCAAGCCTTGGTCTCGATGGGCTGACGGCTGGGAGCTGTGCCAGACCGTGCGGCTTAGCGAGCCCATTGGCCAGGCGCGGCAGTCCGAGCCGCTGGATCTCCTCGTGGCGATGCCCGCGGAAAGGGTGACCGCGCCGGAACGCGAACTGCGTGTAGCCCGGCTCGACAGCGGTCGGCCGGGCGAGGTTTGCAGCCAAGTCTATGACGCGGTCCGTCGCGGTCCATACTGGTTCGCCCACTTGGTCTTTGAGGCCGACGTCTCCGCCGCTGGTCAGGCTGTGTTTCTCATCTTCTGCGGCAACCCCGCCGCCGAGCTGCCCGACTACCCGAGCTGCTTGAGCATCCGGGGAGAGGGTGTCGGGGTGGAGATTGAGACTCCCCACTACGTGGCCGCCCTCTCCCAGCAGATGGGTCAACTGGAGTCTCTGACACCCAAGTGGCACCTAGGCGGACTGCGGTTGTCCACGCACGGGAACGGCCACGGCGAGCCACCCAATATCGACTGGGCTCACGACTACACCACGGCCGGTGCCTTTCAGAAAATGCGGGTGACAAACTGGGCCGAGTGTCCCCACTACGAAGTGGTGCGCGGTCCCTTGTGCGCCCGGGTGCGGCGTTTTGGCTTCCCTCACAGTCCAGTACACCCGCTATTCACGCCCAGCCGCTTTTTCATGGACCTGACCTATACGTTCTACGCCGGGGTCCCCTATTTCCTGAAAGATGGCCGGATGGAGGCCACACGCGACTTCTGTGCGCATGTGGCCCGTGATGACGAGTGGTACTTCGGCGGCCGGCCTTTCGACGCATCTCTGTGGATGGACGAAGCCGGTCGCGTCCACGAGGGTCCGGTGCCGCCGGAGCAGATCGACCACGTCTGGGGCGTGGGCTTCTACCATCGTCAGAGTCGGGACAGCCTCTTCGCCATCTATCTGGACCATCGCCTCGAAGGATCGCCCACTGCCGGTCCGGAGGCGACGTCAAAAGCCAAGCTCTATCAGCACCTCGACGTCACCCTCGACCATGCCAAGCCGGGCCAGCCGCCGCACGCGTCGGTCTGGTGCCGGCCCATGCTGCGCGACAGCGCTTGGCTCCAGACCGGCTTGTCTCTCTTGCAGCGCAACGCCTACCTGCTGGCCCCATATCCCGAGCAGGGCGGTGCCGCTGGGCTGGAAGCGCTGCGCGAGCGACTGTTGTCTCCTCTGATTGTCGCGGTGGACGCGCCCGCGTCTGCGGACTGGAGCGACGAGGCGTCGGAAGGGGGCCAACCGCTGGCTCGTATCGGCGAGCGTCCCGCTGACTGGCCACGGAAGCGCGCGCTGTGGGAAGCCATGCGGGAGGTGCGCGAGGACCAGTTCAACACCGTGGACGCCAGTTTGGTGGACATGGGCTACATCTACGATGTGCGCACGCACGGCAACGACGTTCGCGTGGTGATGACGATGCCGCACCGGGGGCGACCGAAGTACAACTTCCTTGCCCAACCACTGCGGGCGCGGCTGGAACAGCTACCGGGCGTCCGTTCCGTCGTTGTTGAATTGACTTGGGAGCCGGCTTGGACGCCGAATCGCCTCACGGACGTCGGTCGCCGGCTGATGGGACTGGCCGAAGAGTAAGAAAGGGGTGGGGCGAAAACCCTAGACGCGATAGGCAAACAGCTTGGCACCGAGCATACGCACTCGGATACCGACCGCCTCGCCAGCCGCGGAGATGTCGGAGCGGCCTTGCCAGGTTACCACTCGGTCTTCGCAATCTCCCGTTAGTCGGTCGCACTCGGCAAAGGTGTATCCCGGCAGCGGATCGGCGTCGGGGAGCATCAACGACGGCAGCTTCTCCAGCAGTTCAATCTGAATCCAGCCGCCCGGCTCGCAGCGATAGTTGAGGCGCAACTCGTCGTGGACGCGGAAGAGGGAGGGTAGGGAAAAGCAGCCCTCAGCGTTGGCTCGCACTCCGCAGAACCGGTGTGGACGCCAGCGCGCCCAGCGGATCTGCTGCGGCTGCCGCAAAGGAAAGAGCTCGGGCACCTTGTCGGCGGGGCAATCGTGAATGACTGAGAAGGCCGCGTATGGACAGGCCCAGTGGCCATCGGGCAGTTCGACGAGACCGCTGCGCCAGAAGTGGGCCATGCATTCGTCGCCGTCTCCCTCGGCACCCAGCGGCAGGATCGGCCGGCGCTCGGGACGGGACCAGTAGAGGCCGTCGCGGCTGAAGGCGATCTGCCCGTCGATGGTGCTGGCGATCTGGTGGTACACGGGGATGAGCATGCCGTGCAGGTCGTCGCGGCCGGGGTACGGGAAGTAGTTGGCACCGTAAAAGCTGATGTCGGGCGGGTCCTCGGTATCGGGGTGATGGACCAGCTTCGGGGCGGGCCAGTTGGCAAAGTCGGAGGTGCGCGAAAAGCCGATCGTGCGGATCTGCATGCCCTGTTCGAGTCTGTTGACACCAATTCCGTCGAGCAGTTCGGCGGGATAGCCCATTAGCTGGATGTAGGCGAAGTAGTTGCCTCGGTGTTCGTCGTAGCGGGCCGATATGCCGCCGTTGACCGGTCGGTATGCCAGCGGCTCTGGGAAGGGTGTCCAGTGGAGGCCGTCGGCTGACGTCCAGGCTAACATGTGGCCCGTGATTTCGGCTCGGGGACCGGTGTAGTTCTCTTGCTCTTGCTCCGCCTTGATGCGCCGGGACGGCTCCTCGCCAGACAGCTCTTCACCGGTGTCTGGGTCCCACCAGTACATGCGACCACCCATCGCCTTGAAGCGCTCTTCGGGAGGTGCGTTGGGGTCTTCGAAGATGCCGGTAGCCCCTTTGCACGAGTTGGCGAGCAAATTGTTCTCAGACGAGCCGTTGAATTCGACCTCGTTCAGGACGGGTCGCGTCCAGTTGTACGCATCGTCGCTGACCGCGTAACACTGGCCGCCCTCGCAGTCGTAGAGCAAGTGATAGCGCCCGTCCCGCTGCCAGATGTAGAGCGGCGAGACGTGGGTGCCTTCCCACTCCGTTGACGCTTGGAGGATTGGCTCGGACTTGATGGCTTCCTCGATCTCAAAGCGGATACCAAGCGGGGCGTCGTAGAGTTCCAGCTCTCCGTGCCGACTGGAGCCACGGTGGCCTGGAAAGACGTCGATCATGTCGACTAGTGGACTCCAGGCACCCGCGTTTAGGCGAATGCGAGGCGGGCGGCGTCTGGGGGCTTTGCGGTCAGTCATTGCGGCAACCTCTCTGTGGTGGCTATTTAGTGGATACCGAAAACTGGATTGCTGGTTACGGTGAAACTATCTTACCAGTGCAATCCGGAACTCCTCCGTGTCCGCTAAAGATATAGCGATCCATCTGCCTTTCAACCATCCTGCCCACCTCATCTCTGCTGAAAGGAAAATCCCATGAAAGTCACCAATGTCGAACGCATTATCGTCGATGTCCCGTTCACGCCTAGACAGCAGGAGATAACCCGCCAGTCGGTTTACAACTGGTCCATCCTCGAGCTGTGTAAGGTCACCACTGACACGGGCCACGTGGGCTGGGGAGAGACCGTCATTCACTACACCTACGGCCGGGTGACCGATGATGCGGTTGCGCGCACAATCGGTCAAAGCCCGGCTGACCTGATGAACGAAGACAGCCTCGGCGCTGGTTTGCAGATGGCGCTGTTCGACGTGGTCGGCAAGATACTCGAAGTCCCAGTGCATCGGCTGCTGGGCACCAAAGTGCGCGACTGGACGCCGATCTCTTGGTGGTGCAGTCACTCCTCACCGAAAAACTGGGCCGCCGAAGCGGCCGATGCCGTGGCGCAAGGATACACGAATCTCAAGAACAAGCCGAGGCCCTGGAACGACATCGTCGCGCAGGTTGACGCCGTAAGCAAGGTGGTGCCCCCTCATTTTCACCTTGATCTCGATCCCAACGGCTCCTGGGAGAACACGGCCAATGCCATTCCGATCATCAAGCGGCTCGAGCGCTACGAAAACGTGGCCATGTTCGAAACACCCATCCCGCAGGAGGACATTCTCGGCAATCGCCAGATCCGTCAGGCCGTGAACAGGCCGGTGGCCATGCACTTTGGTTCGCCGCCGTTTATCACGGCAGTGCGCGAAGAAGTTTGCGACGGCTTTGTGATTGGGGGTGGGAAATCAATGACCATGCGTCAGGGGCAATGCGCTGCGGAAGTCTCCATGCCGTTCTGGTTGCAGATCGTCGGCAATGGGTTGACGACCACGTGGGACGCCCATCTCGGCTCGGTGCTGACGCACGCGAGGTGGCCGGCGATTAGCTGTATCAATATGTACAGCCACCATCTGCTGACTGAGCCTGTTCGAGTGATCAACGGGCACCAGCGGGTCCCCGATGGGCCTGGCCTCGGCGTCGAGGTTGATGAAGCGGCGGTTGAGCAATACCGCGTGCCGCAGGAGACGCTCGACGAACATGCGCGTCAGGGGCAGCTCTACATCCATCCGAAACCTCGGCTGATCAACGCTATCGTCTATCCCGACGACACCTGCATATACATGGAAAACCTCAGTGCGCCGGGAACTTATGTGGAGGGCGTGCGCACCGAAATTTGGGAGGACGATGGCTCGCAAGAATGGCAGGACCTGCACCAGCGCATCCAAAAGGAGAAGCAGGTGGTCAGCCGGTGGGAGGGGTCGTAGCGAAGTCAGATCCCCCAACGATTAGCTGGTCACCGCCCCCTGGGCTGCCGACGATACCGAGCGGGCGTATTTGGCCATCACGCCGGAGGTGTAGCGCGGCGGCGGGGCCTCCCAAGCTGCCAAGCGGGCCTGAATTTCGGCCTCGTCTAGCGCTACGTCCAACCGGCCGGCCGTGGTGTCGATGGTGATGGTGTCTCCGTCTTGCAGGACGGCCAAGGGGCCGCCCACTGCGGCTTCGGGCGCGGCGTGGCCGATCATCAGGCCGCGGGTGGCACCCGAAAAGCGGCCATCGGTGACCAGGGCCACGGAGTCGCCCAGACCCGCTCCCACGATGGCACCGGTGACGGCTAACATCTCGCGCATCCCAGGCCCGCCCTTGGGGCCTTCGTAGCGTATGACCACCACGTCGCCGGGCTGAATTTGGCCCTGCTCAATGGCTGGCATGACCGAGTCCTCGCTGTCGAAGACGCGGGCTGGGCCTTGGTGCTGAGCGCGTTCGTGGCCGGCCAATTTCACTACCGCGCCTTCGGGGGCGAGATTGCCCTTGAGCACGACTAGACCACCCGATTTTTTCAGCGGTTTATCGACTGGAACCACGACCTGCTGGCCGGGGGTTTCCACGGCGTGGTCGGCCTCTTGGCCAATGGTGCGGCCCGATACCGTGAGGGCTTCCTCGTGCAGCAGGCCTGCTTCTTTGAGGCGGCGGGCCACTAGGGCGATGCCGCCGGCTTTGTCCAAGTCGGGGGCGACAAAGCGACCCCCCGGTTTGAGGTCAACCATGAGTGGGGTGGAACTGCTCAAGGTCTGGAAGTCCTCAATGTCCAGCTCCAATCCGGCTTCCCGGGCAATGGCCAGAAAGTGCAGCACGCCGTTGGTTGAGCCGCCGGTGGTGGCAATGGAGCGGATGGCGTTGTCGAGGGCAGGGCGAGTGATGATCTGCGAGGGTGTGAGATTGCGGTGCACCAACTCGACGGCTAGGCCTCCGACTTGGGTGCCGACGGCTTCCTTGCGCGGGTCAGTGGCCGGTACCGAGCCCGAGCCCATGAGGGCCACGCCGAGAATCTCGGCCGCGGTGGCCATGGTATTGGCAGTGAATTGACCGCCGCAGGACCCGGCTCCGGGGCAGGCGTTTTCTTCGATGAGGCGCAATTGGTCGTCGTCGATGCGGCCGGTGGCGTGGGCACCGATGGCTTCGTACACGTCTTGGATGGTGATGTCGACTTGGTCGTGGCGGCCGGGCATAATCGAGCCGCCGTAGAGCAGCACCGAGGGGATGTCCAAGCGGCACATGGCCATGATGGCCCCTGGGGTAGTTTTGTCGCAGCCGGTGAGGGCGACAAAGCCGTCGAGCATGTGGCCGCGCACCACCAGTTCCATGGAGTCGGCGATGACTTCGCGCGAGATGAGCGAGGTTTTCATGCCTTCGGTGCCCATGGTGATGCCGTCGGAGATCACCACCGTATTGAATTCGAGGGGGGTGCCGCCAGCTTGACGGATGCCGGTCTTGACGTGCTCGGCTAGGCCGCGCAGGCCAAAGTTGCAGGGGCCGAGCTCGGTCCAGGTATTGGCGATGCCGATGAGGGGGTTGCGCAGGGCGTCGGCGTCGAAACCGGCGGCCCGGTACATGGCGCGTGCCCCGGCCCGGGACGGGCCTTGGGTGATGTTCTTGCTGATGGGAGTGGATTCGGTCATGGCGCATGCTTTCTGCTGTGGGGAAGTGGAACGAAAGACGGATAGTAGCGTCTGAGTTTTACCCCGTCAACTGGGGGTGGACTCTGTTCCACTTTGCTGTGGATGCTGTCCCGGAGTACTCTTAATCACTATTCGCCGTCTTGTCCTTTGCCCTTCAAAGGAGGCCGTCATGCATCAGCTTCTGCCGTCTATCGCGTTCCTCTGTCTGCTCGCCCTGCCGCTCGCCGCCCAAGAAGAGGCACTCCACGGCACTTGGGAGGGGACCTATATCGATGAGGAAATCAGTGAGATTACCGTGCGCCTGACCTTCGAGGCGGATGGAACCTTTGCGCTCGACCAAAACATCGAGGGGGGCGAAGGCGAAGTCGAATCTCCCATAGAGGCGCTCTCTATCCAGTTCACCGGCACCTATCGAGTTGCGGGCGACAGCCTCTGGGTTGATATAGTCGAATTGTACTATATCGTCGACGATAAGAAGATGACCCCCGTCGAGTTCAGCGAGTTCATGAAGGAATTCTACATCGGCTTCGCCCGTGGCTTCGCCCGTTTAGCCGCAGACTTAGAGGGAGTCTCCGACGAGGATTACCCAGCGTATGAACAGGCGTTCGTCGATGAGTTCCTCGCTGAACTCGATGAGGACGAGTTCCTTGCTGAATTAGGACTCGGTGAATTCGAGAAGATAAATAGCACCTATGCCATTGAAGGGGATACTTTGTTCATTACTACTACGGAGGAGGATGGGGTCGAAACCGTGGAATTCCAGCGCATTGATGTCGCCAGCGCGGTTGCCCCAACTAGCTGGGGTGCCCTGAAAGCGGCTTGGCGTCCGTGAGTTTCTTCTTCAATCGATCATTACTTTTTCTCGGCGTTGGGCGCTGTCGTATAAGGCGTCGAGTATTTGCATGAAGTGATAGGCGTCACGGGCATCGACATCGGCTTTGACTTGGCCGGCTACGGCGCGGGCGAAGTGCTCGATTTCGTGGTAGAAGAACAGGCCGTCTGCAGGCGGTTGGGTGTGGGGCATATCCGATTCTGCGGCGGCTTCTCGCTCGGTGAATTCCCCGTCTTCCCAGTGCCATATAACTCCCTGAGATAAAGCACCCTCGCTGCCGTACAATTCCACGGTGGTGGGGGTGTCGCAGTGCAGCCAGCGCGAGCAGTCTATCTGGATGGTCTTGTCGCCTTCCAGACCGACTAGGCCGGAAAAATAATCCTCGGCCGCACCCTCGGGGCCGTGATATAGCGGCTCGATGGTATGCTTGGCGGCAAAGGCCCACTGCGGCTTGGGACAGCCCATCCACCACCAAGCTAGGTCGAGTTCGTGCGAGGCGTGCTGGCCTAGGGCGCCGCCCTTGTGACCATACACATTGGTCCAGCTTTCAAAGCTGTCGGCCGGCGGGCGCGAGTTGAATTTGAGGAAAATGCGGGCGTGATACGGCTCGCCGATGCGGCCTTCTCGTACTGCAACGCGCAATTTGCGGTTGTGGGGAAAGTGGCGCATGAAGTAGCAGAATTGCAACGTGGTGCCAGCGCGCTCGGCCGCCGCTTCAAATTCCAAGATGTGCGCAGCCCGCACCGCGTGCGGCTTTTGCACCAAGACGTGTTTGCCAGCGGCAAAAGCATCCAGGACCATGGGGTAGCGGACGGGCGGATTGACGGCTAGGAGCACGGCCTGTACTTGGTCGTCGGCCAGCAGGTCTTGGTAGGGGCCGTATTGGCGCGGTACGCCTTCTTCGCTGGCGACGCGGCTGCGGCGCGGCTCGTCTATATCGGCCAAGGCAACGACATCGACTAAGGAGCTAGCCTGAGCCGCCTTGACGGCTTGTTGGCCGGCCCAACCGCAGCCGACGACGCCTAATTTGAGCAGTTCCATTATTCCTCCAGCCATTGATGATAGCGCGTCAGGGCCTCTGCCTGTAGATCGTCCCATTCGGTCAGTAGAACCAAGCGAATGGTGAACGTCAGGTGTTGGCCGGCTTGGACGTCGTCGCCGCCCAAGTGGAAGTACTGGGCGTTGTGGTAGCTGTTGTAACCCGACAGGCCTAGGCAGTCGGCGGGCCGAGTCATGAGCAGAATGGCGTGGCCGTAGCGGTGCTCTTGCAGAGTCAGGGCATGGGCGTAGTACGGTCCCCGACGCCAGTTGAGAGGGTAGCCATCGAGCCAGCGGCCGTCGCGGAACACGGCTTCAGCGTCTTCATCGCGCGCCCACGATTCAGCCTCGTTGTGGCCGTACCACTGCTTTTGGTACCAAGTGACGCCTTCGGGGTGGGTGCGGTCGTCCTGCACGGGAAAGTACGGCGTGTAGTGGGGAGTAAAATAATTGGCTATAAAGAATTCAAAGCGTTGGTAATCGGCTGCTAGGCGGGCGCTGAAGGTGGCGTCGAGGCTGTCGGGGCCAGCGATGCGATAGTGTGCCTGCAATTCGGCTTGCACCGCAGGGCAGGCCGCCCAGCGTACCGCGACGCTATCGCCTTCCTCGATTACTTGGTCTGGGGTGCGCTCACGCGTGATTTCGAGTTGGCGGCCGTCGGCTAGGGTGCGGTAGATATTGAGCCAAGCAAAGTCGGGCCCCTCGTCGAGGTGAAAGCTAGTCAGGCCGGTCAGACGCAAGCCTTGGGGGCCGAGGACGGTGGCGATGCCTCGACCTAGAGGGGCTTGGAAAAGAGCGGGATGGGAGACACGGGCGAAGGCCATACAATCCTCACTTCCACAGGTAAAAGCTGCCGTTTGGAGAACTCGTTCCAGCCATAGCCGTCATGCGATCCGCTTGTGCATCGACCAGAAGCAATTGCGTTTGTAGGGTAAGTTTATATTGATTACTGAAGTGAGCAAGAAAAAGGAAGAGCCGTGTCCATCCATATTTGGAAAGGAGATGCCAGATCAACACGTGCTTAGCGTACATCGAAGAAATGTTGAGAGAGCAAGACCGCCGCTTGGCTTCTCAAAAAGGAGAGTCGTCGTGAAACACCTAACAGCAGTACTCATTATGGCATTAACCATCCTCTTGCCCGCCGCGTATCCCGCCATCGCTCAAGACCCGGAGGTAACAGCCGACGATGTGGTGGATCGGGAAACCCTGAAAGCCTTTGTGCATGCGGCGAAGGCGTACTTGGACAACGCCACAAGCCTTTCCGAGTATCTGGCTATCTTGCAGGAATTCAGAACCGAAGGGGTTTGGAAGCAGGGATCTATCTACCTCTTTGCTGGGACGACCGATGGGGTCCTAATCCTTAACGGAGCCGATCCAGACCTTGAAGGCCAAAACATCTACGATCTTGAAGACGCCAACGGCGTCAAGATGACGCAAGAACTCATCGCGGCGGCGGCTCAAGGCGGCGGTTTTGTCGAGTACCTTTGGCCCAATCCAGAGATAGAAGGGGACACCAGCTCGCTTAAAGTGAGCTATGCTATTCCCTATTCTACCCTCGGCCAAGATTTTGTCTTAGGTGCCGGCTTTTATCCGGCAACTGCTTCTACGTCGGTTGAAGATCGGTCTTGGGGACGGCTCAAAAGCCGCCCGAAAACAATTTTAGGAACTCTTCTTAAGGAATAATCCGATGAAATTCATCTACTTCACCGACATTCACCTCGACTCCGGGATAGACGCCTTCCGGGGATTTGAGCTGTGTGTGGAATCGATGCTGGAGCATCAGCCTGAAGTCCTGATCAACGGCGGCGACGTGGGCCTCATACCCGAGGCGCTAGCGCAATACGCCCAGACCATGGAGAGGGTATCTATGCCGGTGCTGTTGAGCCACGGCAACCACGAGATGTGCAGCGGTTATCTGCCTCGGGAGCAAGGGGGGACGGTGCACGCCAGCGCCGATATTGGCGGCGTCCATTTTGTGCTGCTGGACGTGGTGCACTATTTCGAGCCGACCGAGGATCACCCGTCTAACTGGCACGTCTTGGCCGACGAGGGGTTGTTGGAGTGGCTGGCTGCGGATCTGGCGGAGGTGGACCGGGCCGCTCCACTGGTGGTGGCTAGCCACGTGCCGGTATCGACGACCTTTCCACAGCGCTCGGGTCAGGTGCCGGATATGGCCTTTCCCACCAATGAGATTGCCGGGGCGCGGCGCTTGTTGACGCTATTGCAGCCCTTTGAACGGGTGATCACCTTGCACGGCCACCACCATGAAAACGACCGCCACTTCGTCGGTGCTATGGAGGTTATGACCACCGCGGCGGTGTCGGGCAATTGGTGGAAGACAGGACTAGAGAGCCGCGGCCCGCAAGGACGCGAACCGCAGGGGTATCGGGTGGTCGAGGTCGATGCGGAAGGGGGATTCAAGAGCCAGTACCACGCCTTCCAGCCGCACCAAGACGAGGCGGTGGAACTGTGCCGACATCAGGCTTCGGGTCGCCGTTTTGTCAATGTGTTCGATGGTTCGCCGCGCACGCAGGTCGAGGTGGGGGACTTGGGGCCGCTGGCACCGATTGATCCGCTGGCTGAATCGTCGCGCGAGCTGGCGACGCATCTGTGGGAGCTGCCGGCCGACTTTGACCGGCAACAGGTGGAGGTGCGGGTGGTCTTTGAGGATGGGCGGGAGTGCGAAGGGGTGCTGGAGGAGCGGGTGTGGGAGTCAGCGTCCCCAGCCTAAAGGCAAGGAGCTTGTCCCTACCTTTCCCAGTCGCTCTAACATTCAGCAGCTAAGGCTTTCGTAATTCCACCACAGCTTCATGGAGTTGGTGGGCGTCTTTGGCCTTGGCGACTCGTACATCGGACTTAATAATGCTGTTGCCCACGCGGGTGGCTCTAGGTATATGAATATCTACCAGTTCTAGCCCAGCAGCCTCAGCAATCGTACCCAAGAAGCGATCCGTAGGTACCATTATCCCTTGTAGGATGCTGTTGCCGATCACTACCAAGGCTGTCCCTCCTGGCTTGAGCGCGTAATGGGCTGATTTGGAGAAGCGGTAGCAATCGTTGAAGTACGAGGCGGCGTAATTGGCCCAGCCATTGCCTCCGTACACGCCTTTCTCCGGGTGTTTTTTTCGCAATGCCTCCAAGCATCCCTGGATTTCTGGATCATCTAGTTCAAAGCTGAGATCTACACACTCCTGATCTCGGACCGTTTGCCAGAATTTGCCAAAATTTTGCTCTTCTAGCGGCTTGAGGTCACGGGGAGCCTCTGCAAATCCCAACCAGTAGAGGTGAGGTCGGGTATTGCGGTTGTAGTGATAGTTGTTCAAATAGGGAGGCGAGGTGATGAGTGCATCTGCCGAGTCGGCGGCAAGGTGATCCTTGCAGGTAAAGAAAGACGCGGGAAACACCTCGTTGTCAGGATGCTTTCTGTTCAACTGTCCCTTCATCCACTCGATATCTTGGGCCATATCTGTGAGCTTCTGGACAATCGTCTCTCCCACGGGAAAATCCTCAATATCGGCCTTGCCAGCCGTAGATCTGCGGCCCAGACTCGGCTCGTAGGAGTAATTCGAGTAGGTGATCATGGTCGCCCCAAAGGCAACCCGAAAGAGGTCTTGCAACAGGCCTTCTTCTAGCTCCGCTATGAAGTCCTGTACGCCGAGCACTTTGTGCAGCACTTTGGGGCTATAGAATGCGCCTCGGGTTTTAAAACCTGGCGGTGGGGTACTATGTGGTGTGTAGGAGTCCTCAGCCGCCGACTCATAGAACGTCCAGAACCTCGTGAGCATTGCCCGCACGGTCTGGGGATCGAGGGTACAGGCATTTAGCTTGGTACGGCAGGCTAGCGCCGCATAGGGATTGATCTCAAATCCTAGGGCATGATGACCTGAGAGGATGGCTTCGACCAAGGTCGTCCCTACTCCAGCGAAGGGGTCGAGCACCGTTCCATGAGTTGGCAGATAGCGCTTGAGGGCATCTTGGACAAACTGCTGAGAGTATCCAGCAATCCACGGCACCCAGCGATGGACGGGAAGACGCTTGTTGCCGGAAAAGGCCGGGTCGCTGAAGACTGATCCCTTATCCGCCGCGTCCTTCTCATTGAACAACGACGCCTGTGCTACCCTATGTTCCATCCTGCCCCCTTCTTAGCCTTTATCAAAATTGTCAGAATCCCATGCAACCTCGTCAACCCTTGAAGGCATTTATATCACCAGTCTCGGCGGCCGACGTACAGGCTCCGATTGGTCATTGGGAGCGCGACGCGTTGTCCGCCCAACCGGTGCGATTCGATCATGCCCATCAACATCTCTTGGCTCCGGCGAGCGAGGTGAACCGGTCCTTTGGTCTCGCGGTCTGTATCAATCGCCTCTGCGATGTCCGTGATGCCCATCACTGTTCCGGTGGTACGGGGTACGTCTGGGAACGGAACCTCTTCAAAGAAGGTCTGGCTCTTTTTGCGGAATTGGCATTCTCGGCTATTGTTGAGGATGCGGATCTTCCCTTCGCTACCGCAGACCTCGAATTCGGGACCGGTGCCCGCGGTGTTATAGCCGTGGACGCCATTGGCAAAGTGGATGTAGCCACTGGTAATCGCCGGATCGACGTCCAGCCGATTGCCATCCCAATCCGCATCGCTACAGACAATGGTTCCCTGGACGAAGTCGACTTCTGGGTCGCCGGCGAGGAAGAGCAGCATGTCGGCGGCGTGTGTCAAGCCCCAGAGCGCTGAAAACGCGCCGTATTGCGCGATTGTGCACTGGATATTGCCGATTTCACCGGCATCCACTAACTCGCGCACCTTGCGATAGACCGGCATATAGCGGCGTTGCGTACCGTAGTTGAATTTGACCCCGTACCTTTGGACGACGTCGACCATAGCATCCGCTTCCTCCATCGAACAGCAGAGCGGCTTTTCGCAGTAGATGCCCTTGACGTTGTTTTCAGCGGCGAAGACCGTGATGTCCGCGTGCGGTCCGGGTCGGGTGGCGATGCAGACGATGTCCGGCTTTTCCTTTTCAATCATCTGGCGATAATCGGTGTAGGCGCGCTCGGCACCGTAGCGTTGCCGTATGGATTCCGCTTTCTCGGCGACCACGTCTGAGACCGCGACAAGGTCAGTTATGTCACAGGCGACCGCGGCTGCGGCGTGCGAGAACGGTTGCCACAGATCGCGATCCGGACGCCCTTCAACTTCGTCGTCAATGGTCGCGCCCATCCGTCCACATCCGATCAGGCAGGCTCTGTAGGTGCGCGGCATAATGTTCTCCTTTATCAATGGCCAGTGTAGAGTTTTGCAAAGTAGGGCCTAAAACCGGCTGGGCCGGGATACCCGTCCCAGTATTGGGTATTGGCGGGCAGCTCGCCTTCGCCGCCGTTGCGGAGCCAAGCGATTAATCCGGGGTCCGTGCCACGGCGTTCGAGCTCATCAATTGCGGCGGTGTGCATTTGGGTGACGACCTCTGGATGCGCCTTCTCAACGCAGTCCAACGAACCAAGTTGTGTCAAGCGCGAGTGTTCCGGCTTTGCGGCGACTTCGAGGCTCCAGTTTTTGTCAAAGGCGGTAAAGAGAACGAAGTGCGGATTCTGCCCGGCTTGATTCCAGCGTTCGAGGCTTCCACCTGCCAATGCGAGCTGCCGTTGGCCGGCTTCACCGCGCCGGGCGGGGGTTAAAATATCACAGCCCTCAATGCCTTCCGGTTCCGGTTCGCCGAGGATTGCGAGGATCGTGGAGAAGAAGTCTTGCGGTTGCACAATAACATCGCTCCGTCCGGTATCGCCATCCGGCATGCGGATGAAGAGCGGGACATGCGCTTCGGCCTCGCGCACCGGTTGTCCTTTGCCAAAGGTGCCGCGCTCACCGACGTTGGTGCCGTGATCGCCGGTTAAGATGACGGCCGTGTTCCGGTCGAGCCCGGTGGATTCGAGCGCGTCCAAGAATTGCCCAAAACAGTGGTCCATCCAGGTCAATTTCGCCGGGTATTGCGCTTTGATGTGTTCCTTGGCCTCGTCGGGGAGGTCTTTGTTGTTTCGTCCGCCGAAGAAGCTGCGCGGGTCAACGCGTCCATCGTAGTCCGGCCGCGCGTCGTACTTTTTCATAAACTCGGGCGGTGCATCCCACGGTTCGTGGGGATCGAAACAATCCACCCAGAGGAAGAAATTCTCGCGCTGCGCATTGTCTTTGAGGAATTGGGCCGCGCTCCTGAACAACTTTGCGCAGTTCCAATCCTCCGGTTTTTTGCGGTTGCGGTTCGCTCGGGCGTAGGTCTGGAGGAGCCCGCTTCTCGCGGCGTTTTCGCCGAGGCATGCAAACATCGGTTGGTGGCACCAGTTGTCCGGCCAGGCCGCGGAATCGTCGATCCAGTCGCGATCAACTTCGGCCCCACGGATGAACGTCCACGCGTGAAACGGCCAATCGAAGTTGTGTCCGCCGTTGACCAGGTGTGGGGTATCGTGGAGCAGTTGCGTGGCATAGCCGCGTTCGGCCAGCGTCGAGGGGAGGGTCTGTCGTTCGTGTCGCAGCGGCTGCCACGGATGGAAAGGACCTCCGTACTGACCGGTTATGACATCAGTTCGGTACGGGATCGTTGGGAAGCTAGCGCAGAAGGCGCGGTCAAATGCCCATGCTTGCGCTGCAAAACGGTCGATATTCGGCGTTTCGATCCAGGTATTGCCGTTTGCGCCGATATAATCGTAGCGGAGGGTGTCAATCACGATGAGCGCGATATTCATTTTTTAAGCTCCGTTTTTGGGTCGCGTCGCGTGCTGGGGAAGGCTGTCTCAGTTGCGCTGCCACGGAGTGGCGATGGAGAATTCTTCCGCCACTTCCTCAAGGCCTTCGACCGCTTGTGCCGAAATCGGTACGCCATCCCGGCGGTACTCGGTCTCCCGCTCTAGCTCCTTGCCGCCAGGGAGGAAGGACTCGCTGAAGCTGGGCAATGGCTTCATGCGACTGGCCTCGTCCATCAGGTGGTCCATGTCGGCCTTGAAAGCGTCGAGATCGGAAAAGCAGTTCACGTCTAGGGCGAGGAAGAAGCCTGACTGATCAGCGCCTGTGAATTCGATGTTGTCCCGCGAAAACTCCGTCAGCATCTGCCCTCCCAACGTACCCGATAGGATATTGCCCACGTGCGAGATGCCGATGGCCTTGATGAAAACCGGCGGGTACTTCAGGAAGGTCTCGTCGTCGATCGCGTAGTGGCTGGCGAAGTCGAGTAGGAAGGTCGGTTTGCCCTCTCCTGACGGCATGCCGAAGGCCAAGGGTGGGCTGCCTTGGATGGAACCCCGGATCGTCGAATCGCGATCGTAGCGATCGGAGGCATTGCGACCGGAGGTGGAGATGCCGATCAGGTCTGCGCGCATGGCCATGCGGGCGTAGTTGCCGGTGCTGCCAAGATGACCGTGGTAGGTGGAGGTGGCCGCGCCGATTCCAACTTCTTGGGCCTTGGCGATGGCCATTTCCATGCCCTTGGTGGCGACGAGGTAGCCCAAGCCGCCGTCGCCGGAGAGCGCGGCGGTGGTTGGGCCTTCCTTGAGCACGCGGATTTGCGGATTCGGGTTGACGGTGCCGTCTTGGAATGAGCGGACGTAGCGATTGACTTGGAGGGTGCCGTGGCTGACGACGCCGCGCAGGTCGCATTCGACCAGTTTGCCGGCGATGAGCCGAGCGTGATCTTCCGGTATGGGCACTGCCTTGAAAATCTCGACGACCAGTTGCTCAAGGTTGGTGACGGCGACGCGGATGCCGTCAGTAGGGGGGACGTTCATAAGTGTGCTCCTCTCGCAAGTAGTATTCATACATTTTGGCGCGGACTCTTTGTCTCACTAAGTTTCACGCCAGCTTTGTGTCCTTGCAACCCATCCAACGAAGGTTCCTTATGAAACGCGTTCTTTTGGCCAAATTCAACCACGAAGTCGGCAGCTTTAACCCCCAGCGCACTTATTACGACGACTTCACTATCCACCGGGGGGCAGACCTGTTAGACGCTACCCGCTCGTCCAATTCCACGCTGGCTGGCAATATCGAGATTCTCGAGGCTCGTCCCGACATCGAACTGGTTCCCACGTACGGAGCTTGGTGCAATACGACCGGCGGCTTGGTCGCTGGTCCCGATATGGAGCGTCTCATCGGCGAATTGTTGGCCGCTGTCGAGGCCCACGCCCCAGTTGATGCGGTCTGTCTGTCGCTGCACGGGGCCATGGCCGGGGAAACCGAAATCGATCCCGAAGGCCGTGTCGCGTCTGGCATCCGGCAAATCGTCGGGGATGTGCCCATTGTCGCGGCCATGGATCTGCACGCGGTCATCTCGCAACGGCTGGTCGATGCAGCCGACGCCTTAGTTTTTCTCCACACCTATCCGCACACGGATATGCGCGATACTGGCCAGCGCGCAGCCCGTCTGCTGTTGCGCCAATTGGACGGGGAAGTCAAGCCCACCACCGCTCGCGTATCCATCCCATTATTGGCCCGTGGTGACGAACTCATCACCGCCAGTGGCCGCTTTGGCGAAGCCATCCGCCGCTGTCAGGAAATTGAGGCGTCTATAGGTGGTCTGGCTGCTGGCGTCATCATTGGCAATCCCTTTACCGACGTGCCCGATTTGCAGTCCAATGCAATCGTCACCACCGACGACGATCCAGCCCAAGCCCAGGAATTGGCTCTGGAATTGGCCCGCTTTATGTGGGAAAATCGCCCCTATTGGATCCCCAAACTAACCCCGCTCGAACAAGCCGTGCGTCTGGCCGAAGAGACCGAGGGCCTTACGGTGTTTTCCGACGCTGCGGATTCTACGGCCTCGGGTGCCAGCGGCGACAGCAACGCCATTCTCAAGGGCTTACTCCAATACAACTACAGCAAGCGCGCGCTCATACCCATAGTGGATGCTCCTGCGGTGGAAGCCGCTTATCGGACTGGAGTAGGGGGGCAGTTCACGTGGCCCTTGGGCGGCACCCTCGATTCGGAGCGCTTTGCGCCGATGGAATTGCCTTTGTACGTCAAAAGCCTGTCCGACGGGGCCTTCACTACTGAATTCGGGTATGTAGTGCCGCCTAGTCGCACCGCCATTTTGACCAGCGGCAATCTCACGCTGCTGGTGACCCAAGAAGCTGCACCTATCGTCGGCCGCAAGGTGTACCAGAGCCAGGGGCACGATCCGGCCGACTACGACTTGGTCGTGTGCAAATCGCCCAACGGTTTCCGCACCCACTACCAGGCCATAGCCGCTCGCATTGTCGCTGTCGACGTGCCCGGGTCCACTAGCGCCAATCTCAAAACCTTGCCCTACCAGCACTGCGTGCGCCCCATTTTTCCGCTGGACGACGGGGTGGTGCCGCCTTTTGCCGAGGCCGGCTGAATGCGCATCGAGAATCTCTTCACGCCGACGCAACAAGCTCTTGTCGCCAGTCTGCACAGACGCGACCAACAGGAGCGTCAAGCCGGGTCCACGGACCCGTTGCGTCTCAGGGCCGTCAGCCCCCAAGTGGCCCATTACCTCTGTCTGACCGCGATCCACCAACAGGCCCGGACCTTGGTCGAATTCGGCACGTCGCACGGCTATTCTACTCTGCACCTAGCCGCTGCGGCTCAACGCACCGGGGGCCGCGTCTTCAGCTTGGATCAGGTGCCTGAAAAAACGGTGGCGGCGCAGGCCAATTTGCGCCAAGCTGGTCTGGGTCACTTGGTGGAATGCTACACTGGGGAGGGGGATGCCTTTATCGCGGCTCTCCCCGAGCGCGTGGATTTTGTCTTCGTAGATTTCGGCCTACCCGCATTTGCGCCCATGTTCACCATGCTGGAAAGTCGGCTGGTGGCAAGGGCGTTCCTCTTTGTCGATGGCTGGTCCAAAGTCGAACAATGGGACCAGAATCCGGAGTGGGCCGCCTTCAGAAGCCGCTTAGACGGGACTGCCGATTACCTGACCTATATCCTGTCGCTGGAAAAGTCGCACCTCATTGCCGTTAAGCTGTGAATTAAAATTCCCCCTCGTATATCTCGTCAAACAGGGCTTTGACCTCTTCGACGAGGCCCGGCTCTGGTGCTGGATGGGGCGGCCCTAAGAGGTGGTTGGGGTAGAGGCCCTTCAATTGGATGGCCGCTTTTATGGAAGCCAGCCAGTTGTGTTTGATGGCCCACTGCAACCACGGCTCTTCATAGCGGTATACCAAATCCCAGGCTCCGGCGGCATCGCCGTTGACCAACGCATTGTAGAAGGCATTGGCAATGTCGGGTCGGAAGGGTGCCACGGTGCACAAATAGGCGGGGGAGCCGAGCGGATAGCCAAAGGCGAAGTTGCGCATCTGTCCGCCGCTGATCACGCCAAAACCGAACTCGCGCGTTTGGCGGATCAGGTCGTAATACGTGTAGAATTGGTCGCCGTCGTTTTTCATGCCAATGATGTGGGGGCGTTGGGCTAGTTCCACGGCGGCTTCCAAGGGGAAGGGAGGCTGGCCGCCAGCCCACAGCAGCAGGGGGATATCAGCAGCTCCCTCCAAGGCGTCGAAGTAATTGACCAGAACCGGCGTGGTATTGCCCAAATAGGGATGGACTTGGACTTTGACCGCGTCCATCCCCACGGCTTGGGCATGGGCTAGATAATCCCGCGTCTTTGCCGCCTTCCAAAAACCCGTACCGCCGATGCAGAAAGCCCGGCCAGCGCAGGCTTGGCCCACAGTCTCGGTCACCGCCCATATATCCTCGTCATCTAGGCAGGCGAATTCGCTGCTGCCGTAGGTCAACATCAGAATGGGCGCTCCTTGCTCGCTGAGCCAATCCACGTACGCAGCCACTGCTTGGTGGTCTACTGCGCCGTTCTCGTCAAAGCACAAATTGAGCGGGACCACCGGCCCCTTCATACGTGCTAAGGCTGATGCCGCCTTGTTCATTGTCTATCTCCTCTGAGCGTGATTCACCATAGCTAGGGCGGTTGCAGCACTTGCGACCGGACCCGGTGCTAGAAAAAGCGACTCCAGAAGCTCCGCTTCGCCGAGCCGCCGCGATTGGCCAAATAGCGGTCGAGATTCTCTTTGCTGGTGGGCTGGTGGACATTGATCAGGCCGTACACGCCCCCCATGCCCGTCCCGTCGTACACGTACAGCGCCACCGTATTCTCGCCGTCGCGCACCACGTGGTCGCTGATATCGAGGATGAACGGCTGGTTCCACACGCGGTGTTCGCCGACCCAGTGGCCGTTGACGTATACATAAGCATCTTTATCCACCCCACCAAAAGCTAGATGCACTGGCCGGCCTTTCTCTGCGTTCACTTCGATCTGGGTCCGGTACCAAGCCCCTTCGTCATATCCGGGATAGCCCTGATCCTCCCAAGCCTGTCCAATGCTGATATCGGCCCATTCCGAATCGTCGAAGTCCGGGTTGGCATACTCGCGATTTCGCTGAGGGTCCGGCTCTCCCACATCGAGGCAAAATTTCCACTGCATGGGTACCGCGCCCACCTTCCGGTGGGGATAGGGGATCCGCGGGGGCCGGTGAGCATAGCTACTATAGGAAGGCTTTAAGACCCTCACTTGAGTTCCGATGGTCCTTCTATGCACCATATCCAAGCTCCCGCCTCGATTGGCGGCGAAGTCGTCGGTCTCCACCTCGTTCGTGGGCTGATGCACATTGATCAGGCCGTACACGCCTCCCATGAGCTTCCCGTCGTACACATATAGCGCTACAGCATTCTCGCCATCGCGTACTACATGGTCGCTGATATCGAGGATAAACGGCTGGTTCCATACGTGGTGCTGACCAACCAATTGGCCGTTGACATACAAAAAGGCGTCTTTATCCACACCGCCGAAAGCCATGAGCACCGGTCGCACAGAATCGGCCGCCACGGTAAAAGTGGTTCGGTACCAAGCCCCTTCGTCATAGCCGGCGTAGCCTTGATCCTCCCAAGCTCGTCCAATGTCGATGGTAGCCCATTCCGAATCGTCGAAGTCCGGGGCGGCGTAGGCGTGCCGTTGAGGATACAACCCGTCCACCTCAAGGCGGAATTTCCACTGCATGGGCATCTTGGCCACCTCTTCATGGGGATAGGGGACCTCCGGAGGCGTGTATGCGTAGGCTTGGTAGAGCTGCTCCAATCCACCCTCTAAGAAGGGCACAATCCCCTTGAGGATCACTGGAGGCGTGTTGGCGTAGTGGTAGTATCGCTGATCTGAGCCACCCTCTAAGAAGTGTCGAGGCCTAGTCCGCTCGAAGCTGACGCCTTGCCGCTGGATGGCCTCTAGCTGTCGCTCAAGTTGTCGCGCGGCCTGCTCAATTTGCCGCTCAGCCTGTTTCATCTGCTGTTCCAACTGCCGCTCGGCCTGTTCCATCTGCCGTTGGGTGGCCTCTAACTGTCGGCGCACCTGCTCGTCGATGAACACTGAGTCGGCACCTGTGTCCCGTTTAGTTTGCTCCGTTAACTGCTTGACTTGTTCCATCTGCCGTTTAGTCTGCTCCGTTAGCTGCCGCTGGATGGCCTCCATCTGCCGCTCGGTCAGCTCAATTTGCCGCTTAGCCCGCTCCATTACCTGCTGCAACTGTCGGCGGATATAGGATTCAGAGGCCGTGCGGTGGGATGGTTGCTCGATCACTGCCTCGCGCTGGTGAGTCGATCCCAGACGCCGTGCCGCCTCCGCCCCCACCTGTGACTGGTCGGGGTACTTGTCACGCACAGCTTCGTAAGTCTGGCGCGCCTGTGCTAGCCCCAGCTTCTCTTGGCATACCCCGATGCGTAGCTGCGCCCGGGCTGCCATGTTTTCGTCCCCCTCGCCCTTTTCGTGTGCTTCAATCACTTGCTTATAGAGGCGAATGGCCTCTTCCAGATTGCCCTCGCCCTTCTCCTGCGTGAGGGCCGCCTGATAAGTCTCTTCGACATTGCTGGCCTGTAAGCTGCCGGCGGTCAGCAATACGCAACTGAGAAAAATCGCGGTAACGCGCTCCATGATGGACCTCTTTGTTTAGGTGGGTGAATGCGCAGTTGTGAGCTCACCTTTGAACCTAAACGTCGGCATTGTCGGAGTTGTCATGGTTTTGTCATGGACGTGCAAAAAGATTGTACTTTCTGGCCTCACTCCACAAAGCGGTATCCGACTCCGTGTACTGTGAGGATGTGGCGCGGTTGGGCCGGGTCGGCCTCCAAGCGGTTGCGCAATTCGGCGATGTGATTGTCTACCGTGCGCGTAGTGGGGTACACTTCGTAGCCCCATACCTGCTCTAAGATCTGCGCTCGGGTCAGGGCACGCCCCTTGCTCTCCCATAGGAGGCGTAGCACGCCGAATGCCTTGGGGGACAGATGCACGGTTTGGCCATCCACGGTCGCCTCGTAGCGGTCGAAGTCGATTCGCGCTTGTCCGAACTCCAGTACCGCACCCGTGGCTGGTGCCAACTCACCCCGCCGCAACACCGCTTTGATCCGAGCCATGAGTTCGCGGACGCCCACTGGTTTGGTGACGTAGTCGTCAGCTCCCAACTCCAAGCCTAGGACTTTATCGACTTCTTCGCCGCGAGCCGTGAGCATGATGATGGGTGTGGCCGCTCCCTGCGCCCGCAGTCGGCGGCACACTTCGTATCCATCCATAGTGGGCAGCACCACATCCAGCAGAATCAGATCCGGCTGCCAAGCCAAGGCCCGCTCCAACCCCTCGGCTCCATCGGCGACCGCCTCGGCCTCGTAGCCTTCAAAAAGCAGGTTATCGACTAGCACCCGGGCGATGGCCGCTTCGTCCTCGACGACCAAAATTTTAGGCATGGGCTTTGTCCTCGGTATGCACCGGAAAGTACAGACGGAACACACTGCCTCCATCCGGCCGGTTGGAGGCTTCCACCCGGCCCTCGTGAGCCTCGACCACGTTTTTGACTAGAGACAATCCCAGTCCTGCGCCCGCAGTGCTGGCCGCGTTGGCCCCTCGGTGGAATTGCGCAAAGATGCGCTCCTCCTCGCCTGTGGGGAGGCCGATGCCCCGGTCGGCCACTTCTACAATCACCTCAGCTTCGCGCTGTTCCACGGCTAGACGGATGGCCTTGTGCTCGGACGAGAACTTGACTGCGTTGCCTAGGATATTGGCTACGGCACCTTCCACCGCTTCTTGGTCGGCCAGTACCGGGGGCAGTTCCGCAGCAATAGCTTCCTCCACCTCAAAGCCCTCTGCGGCGAATACTCCGCCAAAGGTCTCCAGCGCGGCCTGAGCCACGGCCCCTAGATCGCAGGGTTGGCGCTGATAGGTCCGGTCGCCGCGCTCAATGCGGGCGAAATCGAGCACATTATCCACCAAGCGCGACAGGCGTTGGCTTTCGTGCAGGAGGGTGGTCAGATAGTCCTGCATCTGTTCGTTTGACCGGTAGCGGCCCATGAGCAGGGTCTCGGCGTACATGCGGATGGACGTGAGCGGGGTGCGCAACTCGTGCGATACATTGGCGACAAATTCGGACCGCAGGCGGGCTACTTGCACCTCTCGCCCGGCGTCCCGCAGGATCATAAGCCCACCTAAGACCACGGATACGGCCAAGGCGAAAATGCCGCCGCCCACCAGATAGTTGCGCGTACGGTAGTACCCGGTGGCCGCAGAAGTATCGGCCGCCCAGATCCCTAGACGGACTCGGTCCATCCAGCGGCTAGCCGGCCCGGTCTCGTAGATGGCCTCCCGATGCGCGGCCAGGAAATCGGCTTCTGCGTCGGCGTCGAATAGAGCAAGGGAAAAATCCCGCTCCGCCAGACCTTCTACCTGTTCCTGCACTAGGCCAGTCAGCTCGGCCCAGTCGAATAGAATGCCCACCGCGCCACCACCTTCAGCCGCGCCTAGGTACATGAGGAAACTCGTTCCGGCGTCGTTCACTCCCGAGAGATAACCCTGCTCGCGGGCCGTAGCCCAGTGGTTCTCCAACACGAGGCCGAAGCGCAGCGCAAAATCGAGGGCTTTCTCGATCAGGGCCAACCGCTCCAGCAGAACGGGATGATCTTCCATTGCTACGAGCCGACCTTGGGCCAACGTGTGGGCCTCTTGCAGAGCCTGCTGGCAGCCTGCGTAGAGGGGATAGCGGCCTTTGAGCAGAGCCTCGGTCCAAGCCATCAAACTGGCTTGGGCCTGCTCGGGCGCGGCATAGCGTCCCAAGCGCAAGTGACTCAAGGTAACGGGATGAGCTCCGTCAGCGTCAAAGACGTGGCCGTAGAGGGCTGCCAGCGTCTGGTGTGCTCCCTCGACCATCGCCATGTCCTTTCCTTTATAGGCGCAGCGGGCGAGAGCGTTGAGGGCTTCGGCCTCCTCTGCGGGACTGGCCGCCTCCTTCCATGCTTGGCGGTAGAGCTGTACGCCGCCCGTCCAGTCCTGGTGGCCGAATTCGTGCTCTGCGGCCTTTTCCATCTGCGCGGCAAAGGCCTCCCGGCGCTCCTGCAAGCGCAAGGGCAGCACCGCAGGATGGAGTAGCACTCCCGTGGGATCGACGGCGAAGATTTGGGCAATCTCGGTAAAACCTGCGTACAGGCGCGGGTCCATTGCGCCTTCTTCGGTATATGCGGACAGGAGTTGGGCGCGGCTGTTGAGCAAGCGGTCGAAGGCGTCCTGTGCTAGCACTGCCTTGGAGCGCAATTCCTGACGTACACTGTCGCGGACATCGCGCAGCGAGCGCACGCTCAGAAAGGCCAATAGGGCGGCTGGCACGAGAATGGACAGGAAATAGAGGACTACCCAGCGAATTCCTAGGCGCGACATGAGGTTGGTCGGAGATGGGGAGTAGGGGACGAGGATTGCGAGCGAGGAATATAGCGGGCGGCTCTTCCGCTTTCAAGGTAGCTGCCTAGGGCTTTGTCACCCTCTACGCCGGATTGCAGTAAGCCGAGCGGTTAGCGCGCCCCTTCCTCCCAAGACGGCAAGCTCAAACCGTCCTGATCCCAGACAATTTCACCAGCTCGCAGGGTTATGCGGCCCTCTATTTTTTGGCTGCCTTGCAGGGTGCTGCGAGTGGCATCGACAAAGCCAAAACGACCTTCGTGCACGGCCAACACCGCGACATCGGCTTCAGCGCCTACGCTCAGGTGGCCCAATTCGGGTCGACGGATGACTTCGGCGGGGCGTTGCGTCGAGCGGTAGATGACCTCTTGTAGTGGCATCCCCAAGGCTAACATTTTCGACATGGTGATATTCATGGTGGCATTGGGCAGCAGGCGGCTGCGGCGGTGCAGGTCGGTGCTGATGGTATCGGGTGGGAAGCCCTGGGCCATGGCCGGCACGGCGATGTGGAAGCGGAAGGAGGCGTTGCCGTGGCCCAAGTCGAAAATCACGCCGCGCTCGCGGGCCTGCCAGACAAAGTCGAAAATGCGGTCGTTGTCGTCGAGCATGGGCGTGCGCATGGAGTAGCAGTGGGTGTGGATGTCGCCGGGACTGTAGCGGGCGAGCAATTCGGGGTACGTGCGAGTGGGTTTGGGCGAGAAATCGACCATGACAATGCTGCCGGCCCGCCGCGCCGCTTCGATGGCCCCGCCGGTTGATTCCCACCCCGGCCCGCCAAAATGAGCCGATTTGACTCCGACGATGTGCTCGGGGTAGCGCTCGACCGCGGCAGCGCAGGGGACGGGGTCCATATCGGTGGTGTCCTGCTCAGGCGGGCCGGTCATGCCCGCGCCGACGATGTTGACAAAGGCGAGGACGCGGGTGATGGACTGGTCCATGATGGTCTCTTTGAAATCCGCAATATCCTTGTATCCAGCGCCGCCCGTATCGACGCAGGTGGTGACCCCGTGCGGCAGGTTGTGGGGATCGGGGAAGAGCCAAGCGTTAAAGCCGCCGTACACGTGCAGGTGGATGTCGATGAGGCCGGGGGTGACGTAGAGGCCGGAGACATCGGCTTCTCGCTCCGCAGTACCAGGCAACTGTGGTCCCACAGCGGCAATTTTGCCGTCTTTGACGGCAAGGTCGGCCGGGTCGTCAAGGCCGTTTTTGGGGTCAATGAGGTGGCCGTTTTTGAGCAGGATGTCGTAGTGGGGCATGGTGCTCCTTATTCTTATCCGAGGGGTTAGTCGCCGGGGAAGTGCCCTTTGTATTCCAGACCCAACAGCTCCCGAGACCGAGCGACATTGCAGTACTTATCCGCATCTGGATGGCTGGCCGTGTGCATGATGTCGAAATCAATGGTCTCGGATGTGAGGGCTAGGTGGCAGGCTTCCGCCAAATCGTGTCGGCAGACCCAGCTAACGCCGCCGCGAGCGGGGTTGCCGTCTCGACTGATGCCGAGCCTGCTGTCGCCGATGCTACAGGGCCGGAAAACGATGATCCGCAGGCCGTAGGCGTCGTGGAACTGGCGGCACATTTCCTCCTGCAGGCGCTTTGAGATGCCGTACAGGCTTCCTTCCTTGCTGCGGACATCCGACGATAGGAAAAGGCCGTCTGGATGTTGCACGACGCAGGAGCCCATGTGTACCACTCGTTTGAGTTGGTGGCGACGGGCCGACTCTAGGACGTTCCACATCCCCTTGAGGTTGATGAGAAAGGGATTCACATCGTCCTCGGGTGGGTTTTCGTAGCCAAAGTAGGCGGCTAGATGGACGACGCCATCCATACCTTCCAGGGTCCTGTGGACGGCGTCGAAGTCGGCGATGTCCCCGTAGAGCTTTTCTCCCTCCCAGTCGCCGTCGAAGCGGTGGTATGTCGCCCAGGCTTCGGGGTTGTGATCAAAGGCGCGGACTTGGTGGCGACCGGCGAAATTTTCCAGCACGGCCCGGCCGACCCACCCGGCGGCACCCATAATGGCTACTTTCACAAGCAATTCTCCTGAGAGACGGTATCGCAGCTAGGTACCTGCGACCGGTGGGGCAGTCATTCGCTGTACACCGCCTCGATCAGGCCTCTCATGTAGCCAATGGCGTAGAGACGCTCCATCGAGTGCACATCGACGAAATCTTCGTAGGTTAGCTGCGGGAAATGGTCGGGGCGGGCGACCCCTTCGTACCCGGTGTCGCGATAGGCTCTGACACAGGCTGCCATGTCGTGCTTGCCGTCGTCGTGGAAGGCCTCGTCGAACTTTTCCGGCGTGCCCCTGATGTCGCGGAAATGGACAAAGTGGATCTTCTGCTGCTCGCCGAAATGGCGAATGACGCTCGGCAGGTCGTCGGTCATCAGGCCAAAGTTTCCCTGACAGAGGCCGATGCCGTTTGCCGGGCTGGGAACGAGATCGACCATCCTCTGGTAGTTCTCAACGCTGCTGATGATGCGGGCGACGCCTTGGATCGGCGACAGGGGCGGGTCGTCGGGATGCATGGCGAGCTTGACGTTGGCCTCTTCGGCAACTGGGACAACGCGCTCGAGGAAGTATTTCAGGTTGTCCCACTGGTCCTCCTCGGTGACCTCGCCGTGCTCGCCAGCGGGGTGAGTCTTGTTGAATTCCTCGAGGTCGAAGCCAGTCACCTTGGCGCCGCCTCGCGTCGGGATTTCGGACGACGTGCGGATCACGAAGAGGATCGGCATCCACGCAGGGCACCACACCGGGATGCCGACCGCTCCCATGTTGCGGATGAATTCGCAGACGACGGCGATCTCTTCATCGCGTCCCGGCTGGGCCAGCTTGATCTTTTCCATGGGTGGACGGCTTTCGATGACCGATAGCTGATAGCCGTTTTTCTCGTACTGCGCCTTGAAACGGGCCAGAGACTGGCGGCTGAACGGTTGCGCTTCGTCGGTGATCGGTTTATCCGGTATCGGCGCGAGGCCGAAGGTGCCAACGGCGTGCTCGACGCCGCACTGGGTGCCAAAGGTCGATACGGCGCTGGCGTCTGGTCCGAGTGCCAAAGCGATTTTCATGGTTGATCCTTTCCTTTCTGTTTCGAGAATGGACGGCGTGGAAGTCGGCGATGTCTCCGAATACTAGCCGCGGGATTTCAGGAAGTTTCGTAGGGTCCAAGGAATCGGTCCCCATCGAAATGGATGATATGCGTTGGTGTTTCCGAAACCCATACCTCAGTTTCCCAAGAAATCTCAGTTATATACTTTCCCATTGTCGTGCGGTCTGGAAAGGCCGTAACATATACTAAACCAGGTACAGCCTTGGCAAATAATGTAAAAAGTTCACGGTGTCTTTTGCTATTTACAGGCCCATGGGTTGTCACGGCCTCAATTAAAAAAAGCCAATTTTTTTCCTGATAATAGAGCACTACGTCCGGCATTTTTCCATGTTCATTCACCTCAACTCCTAGCTCTAACAATCTGCCTTGTTGTAAGTAGCCAATTTTGCTTCCCGTATCGCCTACGTAAATCACTTCGCTTCCCGGAGCATATCGGGGTGCGAATTCGACGATGATATCTTTAATTAGCTTGCTGTGTGTACCAGGAGTGAGAGCAATTTCGTAGTCCTCTTCAACTTCTACGGGAATCATCTGCATTTTTCGCTGCATCTCATAAAGTTGAGCTAGGGTTTCTCGCTCTTCTAAGTATGAAGAAAGGGTTTGATTCCACTGGTCTGTACCATAGGTGAGAATGACTGCAAAAGTTTCCGGACTGATCTGATAACATGCTTTGGGACTATTTACGGGACGATCTGGTTCGTCTGGGTTATAAAGTGCGATTCCCGCTTCGACAAATTGGTGCATGGTTTGACGGCGGAAGGTTTCACGAGTATTGGGCGCGTACTCTTTGCCGTAGAAAGATCGGCAAAATTCCATGATAGGGGTGATAACCATCAGCGGTTGTTCTAGTTCTTGCCAGCTTCCATCTGGTTTGAGGTTCAAAATGGCAAGCAGTGTCAGTGCGGAACGTTCGTTTTGCTGGCCTCTGGGAAGGCCGAAGTTTATCAAGAGACTCAGTGCCTCATCTATTTTCTGTTGCGCCTGGATTGGATCAATCATGGATTCCTTTCCCATTCTACTGACTTCCTGGTTGATCAGATAATCGATATCCTTTTGTAACGGAATCTTACCTTTGGCCAGGGAACCAAATTTAGCTAAGGTCTCTAGGCTTGGATAATGAATTGTCCTGAGATCGGCAGAATTGACTTGTGTGTGGCCATTAAATTGGCGGAAGTATTTATCGACTAGGGTGCAATTTAAATAGACGGCCAGCCCCAAGGCTATTTCTTTAGATAATCCCTGCTTTTGTCGATGGAATACGTTTAGGTGATTTTCAAACCCGACTTTACGGGCAGGTAGAGATGAATCATAGATTGCTGCTACGATGCGCCTTCGTTCTTCTTTGGCAGTAAAGCGTTTGGTCACTACATAGTGGCCATTATTAGACCAAAGCCACCTTTCAGAATCAGGTGTAATATTAATGGCATTGGGCTTCTTCCCATCCTTGGGCCATGTCAGTCCATTGGCATCAAAATGGGCAGGATAAAGCAAGGGTGCTGTACCTGGTCCAGGTTTCTGGCGCAAATGGTCTTTCAGCCTAAAATCTACTAGGGGACCAGTGGATACTTCGATGCCTAAATCTTCTAGCGTATAATTAAATACTGAAATCCGATCTACTACATGCTGTTCAAAATCAGTAGTGGCTATATGAATAAATTTCTCTGGGTCTTCGGGCTTGACAACACTGGTATAGGGGACTGTCCTCTGGGTCATATCCTCTACGATCATTTCTCCGTACTCCTTGGAGAATTCTACACTATGACTTGAGGTGATTCTGACAGTTCCTAAGGTTCCTCCTTTTACCGCATGGAAAATTATATTTTCCTGCAGTACTTCATCGTCCTTAAATGCATGAGTGCGAGATTCAAATACATGAAAACGCTTGATCGTCATCTGTTCGAGTAAAAATCTGCGAAAGGATTTGAAGTACGGACCATTACAGAACGAACGAGGTACGATGGCTACAAGCTCACCCCCCGGTCTTAGCATCTCGATAGCGATTGTTAGAAATCCTGCATATAAGTTTGAGATTTCTACACCCACTGCTTGCAGCCATTTTCTATGTGGAGAATTGGAGTGGATTTTTTTATAGGGAGGGTTCATGATTACATGAGTGAAAGACTCCTTGGCTGGAGGACACTGAAATAAGTCATTTGCCAGTTGCTTAGCGCCTCCTTCAATAAAATCTTCAACTTCAATTTTCTCTTGGAGGTCGATTCCGTTGTCCCGGCACAATCGGCGACAGTTGGTAAGCGTAGATTGTAGATACTCAATCATCGTCGGCTCTAATTCGTAAGCCTTGATGTAAATCTTCTGGGGATGAGTAGTACGAGAGCAAAATTCCTCTACAAAAGCGGCCGTTAAAGAACCGACTCCGGCACCGGCATCTAAAAGGCGAATCTGACCGTATTCGACAGAGTCAAAAAGCGAGGCCATAAACCGAGCAATAGAGACAGAAGTCAGGAACTGCCCCATTTCCGAACGTTTCCTGGGAACTAATTTTCGGGATATATCTAGGCGATAGCTTTCTGCTAGTTCGGTTGCAGATGCTGTCTCGCTTTGACTTAAGTTGATACTATTCATAGATGTTAAAGAATCTGCACAGGAGGAAATGCCCTTAAATTTCGGGCGTCTTATTGAGTTGATTCTCGTTTTTGCTGAGCAAGATACCGTCGTGTCAAAATTAGGTGATTGGGGAAGGTGGGGCAACGATCTTCATAAGCACTCCTCCGCTATACAGTAGTAAGGATATTATAGCGGTCGGCCCTTTCTCTTTCAAGGCGGCTTGCCCTTTACGTCCCTAGGGATATAGATTGACCAGAGCAGTTGCGTCCCCTATACCGCACACCTTAACAACACTCAGGAGCTTATTACATGACTGACCCGATCAAAGTCGCCGTGCTGGGCATGGCCCACGACCACTTGTGGGGCAACCTCAAGGAACTAGCCGATCAGGAGGGAGCTTCCCTCGTGGGAGGTGCCGACCCCAACCCTGTGCTCCAGGATCGCTTCCGCGAGCGCACGGGCTGCGACCAAGTGTACGGCGAGTACGAGGCCCTACTCGACGCGCAAACTCCCGACGCGGCCTTTGTCTTTTCGGCTACCGCACACCACGCCCCCATCGTCGAACTGTGCGCGACCCGGGGTATCCACGTGATGGTCGAAAAGCCCATGGCCGCCACCCTCGAACAAGCCGACCGCATGCTGGTCGCCGCCCAGCGCCACCAGACCTGTCTGATGGTCAACTGGCCCACGGCTTGGTCGCGGCCTTTGCATACGGCTCATCGCTTAGTGCGGGAAGGGGCCATTGGGCAATTGTGGCAGCTCACGTGGCGCGGCGGCCACTGCGGCCCCGACGAATTGGGCTGCTCCGATGAATTCTGCGGCTTCCTCTTCGATGCCCAACTCAACGGAGCTGGGGCCTTTAACGACTACAGTGGATATGGCGCTAGTCTGTGCCTCTACTTTTTGGGGCGGCCGCACAGCGTCGTGGCCATGGCCGGTCGCTTGCTCAAGACCCATCTGCCGGTTGACGACAACGGCATTATGGTGCTGCGCTATCCCCAGGCTTTGTGCCGCTTGGAAATGAGCTGGACCGAAGCTGTGTCCCACGTGCCGCCCCACGACGTGGTGCTCTACGGCACGGAGGGGACTATGGTGGTGGGGAATCAGGTGACGGTGCATACCCGCCAGAATCGCGAGGGAACAGAGGTGGAGCTCGACGAATTGCTTGCCTCTCAGAGCAATGCCGCCACGCATTTTCTCCACTGCATCCGCTCGGGACAATCGCCCGAGGGGACGACCAACGCCACCCAATCGCGGAACGCCCAGGAGATTATGGAGGCCGGTTTGCAGGCGGCTACTTCGGGCATTGAAGTGAGTCTGCCCATTGAGGGCCATTTGTTCCGCGTATAACACGCAATTTGCTCAATATCTAACTCGATAGGAGACCATATGACAGATTCCCACTGGCGCAATATTCTGCACCACCACGACGAGCCCGACGAGGCTATGCACCGCATCGACGCCCAAGTCGCTCCGTTGGAGGAACTGCCCGACGCGGTGCGCCACATCCGCGCCCTGATTTCGCGCTTCGATTCGCTGACTCACTACCGAGCCTTTGACAACCTCGACCTACTCGTCCGTGCCATCGGCGAGGGTGACTACTCCGGCCGTCCAGCCGTTGATGTGCTCACCCGGGATTGGGAAATGGACGACCAGCGCCGGAGCCGGGCCAAAACCTATGTGCAAACTCTGCAAGCGTGGTCTGAAGGCAAGTCTGCGGAAGAAGCTCAGCAGGTGGCTGGTGATTCGGAACTGTGCGCTGAGTTATACCGCACTTTGGGTTCGCTTGAAGAGCATAAGGCGTGGTTGACGGCTTCGTTAGCCCATACCCTCAAAGCCTTCGCCTACGAGGCCCAAGACTTGCTCGACGAAACGGACACGGCGGATTTCGTGCGCGGGGTGTACCGCGCGGCGCTCGGGCGCGACCCTTCACCTGATGACTTGCAAAACCGCTTGACCGAACTAGCCGACGGCAAAAGCCGGGACCATTTCGTCCGCGAGGTCTTCGACTCGGCTGAAAGTCGCCAGCGCCAACAGTGGCAGGTGTTGGAAAAGCTGAACTCCGACGATAGTGAGGGATGCTAGCGCGAATTAGGAACGCATCGTCGCCTTGTCGCTGGAGACGACGCGATTATCTTGCAACCTATTCCAAGGAGGTTTGTCATGCGTTTAATGAGCTTGTTGTTCAGTGTGGTTTCTGTGCTGCTGTTGGCAAATTCCGTTTACAGCCAAGCGACGAATAGGATTCTCTTTGGATCAGATCGCGACGGCACGCCTGAGATCTATGTGATGGATGCAGATGGGGCCAACCTCGTCCGACTCACTACGGACGCTTGGGTGCAGATTGCACCTGCGACGGAAGTCACTAGCCTTGCTTGGTCTCCCGATGGAACCAAAATAGCCTTTATAGCAAACCGAGTGGGTGCCCGGTATATCTATGTGATGAATGCGGATGGGACCGACCTCGTTAGATTGACGGATCATCTCGTTGGGAACGGAGCGCCGGCGTGGTCGCCGGATGGACGCCAAATCGCCTTCACCTCGCGACGCTTCGGCAATGATGAGATTTTTGTGATCAATGCGGATGGAACGGAGTTGGTGAATAGGTCCTACCATCCGGCTGATGATGCGAGCCCTGTGTGGTCTCCGGACGGGCGTCGGATTGCCTTTACCTCCAATCGCTCGGGTGATAATGAGATTTATATGATGAATACTGAGATCGAAGAGTGGCGCTATTCGCGCAAGGATGGGAAAGAGGTAAGCGAAGCGGACTACAATAAACTCCCACGTGTCTTAAGAGGGCAGGTGATTGCATTGGGAGCGGATCTCATCCAATTGACGGACCATCCGGCGGACGACATTTCTCCTACTTGGTCTCCAGAAGGGAATCGAATTGCCTTTACCTCCAATCGCTCAGGTGATAATGAGATTTATATAATTGATCCAGACGATAGGGAGCAGCGCTATTTTCGTAAGGATGGGGCTGAAGTGAGCGCAGAGGACTACAATAAACTCTTACCTTTCCTGAAAGGGGAGGTGATTACAAGGACTGCGGATCCCCTCAATGTGACTAACCACCCCGCCGATGATGGGTCTCCGGTTTGGTCGCCAGACGGAACCCAAATTGCCTTTACCTCAACCCGCGATGACAATGGGGAAATTTTTGTGATGAACGCGGACGGGACCAACCCGATCAACATAACCAATCATCCGGCGGGAGACGGTTCCCCCGCATGGCACCCCATTGGCGTGACGCTGACGAATGTTGAAGCAAAGTCGTGGGGGCAGATTAAAGCCAAAGCGCATTGACGAGAGAATATCTATTTGCGGCAGCCGCGTGAGGGCTTGAAGCAGGAGCACTTCGTCCCGCCAAGTAGGTAAGAAGGAAAGTCGAACATGGGCGTTTTCCCCGATGCGGCTCTGCGCCAGATCGCCGCGGCCTTTGACGGCCGCATGGGCTGGCATATAGAAGATCTGGCTACGGGCCAAGTGCATCAGCACAGAGCCAACGAGCGCTTTCCCACGGCCTCGGTCATCAAAATTGCCGTATTGGTCGAGTTATTTCATCAGGCCGAGGCAGGACGGCTGTCGCTGGACGACCGGCACCGGCTGCGGGGCGATATTTCGACGCACGGCTCGGGGGTGTTGCAAATCGCCCGCGACGAGCCCGAGTTGACCTTGCGCGACTACGCCCGCCTGATGATGGGCATCAGCGACAACATTGCCACTGATTTCCTCATGGGGTTGCTGGGGCTGGACCAGATCAACGCCACCCTCGACCGACTGGGCTGTGCCAATGTGCGGGCCGCCGCGACCATGGGTCGCTATCACTACCGCATGGTGGGGATGGACGAGATGCCCACCATGCGGGCCAACGATGCGGTGTACAGGGAACGGGTCAGCACTCAGGGTCTTGACTACGGCAGCGTATCCTTTGGGGATTCGCTGGAAAACAATGTGGCCGCCCCCGGCGAGTTGGCTTCTTTATTGGCGGCTATATATCGCGGACAGGTCGTCAGTGCGGAGGCCTCCAAAGCCATGATCGAGTTGCTCAAAACTGGCCGGGATACCCGCATGATCCGGTGCTATCTGCAGCCGGATGTGGTGGTGGCGCACAAGTACGGCTCCAGCGGCATCATCAAAGGGGATGCTGGCCTTGTGTTTTTGCCAAATGGGCCCTTGGTCGTGGTGGCCTTTGCCTTGGCCTGCAGCGATGGACCCGCCGCCGCCGAGGCCATTGCCCAAGTCGCCCGCCTAGCCGTGGAGGCGCTGGCCCCCGAGTGCGTGGTGGACAATGATAGTTAGTGTGGGCTATGCGATACAGTTTTTACCATAGGAGAGACTCGTGATTATCGACACTCATCTACACGTGTGGAGCGAAGACGCGGAGCGCTATCCCTTTGCCGAGGGCCGGACTCAGGTGGGCGGTGGCTCCGTGGAATTGCTCAACCAGACCATGGACGAGGTTGGGGTCGACAAAGCGGTCATTGTGCAGCCGATTTACTATTTGTTCGACAACCGGTACGTGGCCGACTGTCTGCGCCGCTTTCCGGGCCGCTTTGCCGCCATTGGCCTAGTCGATCCCAAGGCCCCGGACGCGCCCGACCGGCTGGAAAAGTTAGTGCGCGAGGACGGTTTTGGCGGCTTGCGCATTCACTCGTCGCGGCTCGACCACCCCTCGGAATGGGCTGCCCCCGACCAGGATCCGCTGTGGCGGAGGTCGGAGGAGTTGGGCACTTGTTTTATCGTCCACGGCCCAGCGGCCAATCTGCCCCACTTGGAGCCTATCATCGGCCGCTTCCCCGAGGTGCCGGTGGTGCTGGACCACATCGGCGGAGTGCCGACCAATGAGGAAGCGCCCTTTCCGCTGTTGAGCCACGTGCTCGACTTGGCGCGCTTTCCGAGGGTGTACGTGAAATTCACGCCGCAGGCGCACAAGTCCGAGTTGCCCTTTCCGCACGCGGATACGTTTCCCGCCTTCCGCCGCATCTACGACGCCTTTGGGCCGCAGCGGCTGATGTGGGGGACCAATTTCCCCGGCGTAATGAAAGGGGTGGGGTACGGGCCGGCCTTGGAGATGTTCCGCGACCACGTCGATTTTCTCACCGACGACGACAAGGCGTGGCTCTTCCACCGCACGGCTCTGCAGGTGTGGAGCTTTGCTAGGGCCTAGAGGTGACCATTGCACGCTGAGTCAAGCGGACGGATATTGAACGGGCGTGCTCAACAGGTAAGTGCGCTTGTGTCGACATTAAAAAAACGCTTCTAAGAGGAGGGAACCGTATGAGAATGCGGATGTTCGGGTTGGCGGCGGTTCTGCTGCTGGCGGTGCAAATGGGGCACGCCGAAGACAAAAAGATTACCATTTGGTGGGCGCAATGGGATCCGGCTGCGGCGCTACAAGAGCTGGGCCACGAGTTCGCCCAAGAGACCGGGATTGCCGTCGAGGTGTACCAGATTCCCTGGCCGGCTTATCAAGACCAAGTCTTTCTCAATTTCGGCAACAAGCAAACCGATTTCGATATCGTCGTGGGCGACAGCCAGTGGATCGGCCGCGGCGCGACCAAGGGGCTGTATCTGGAGCTGACCGATTGGCTGCCCGAGGCCGTTGATATGAGCGCGATCCATCCGCGCGCCGCGCGCTATCTATGCGAATACCCGCCGGGCAGCAGCCGGTTTTTCGCCGCGCCCTGTCAGACGGATGCTATTGGCTTTGTCTATCGCAAGGACTGGTTTACAGACCCAGCCGAGCAGGAGGCGTTTGCCGCTCGCTACGGTCGTCCGCTCACCGCGCCCGACACGTGGGAGGAATTCCGCGACGTAGCCGAGTTTTTCCACCGCCCGGAGCAAAAGCGCTATGGCTGCTCGTTGCTGACGGGCCGGGGCTACGACTCCATCGTCATGGGCTTTCAGCCTTTTTTGTGGGCTTGGGGCGGCGCGTGGGGCGACCCGCAGAGCTACAAGGTGCAGGGCCATCTCAACACGGAGGGGGCTGTGGCTGGGCTGGAGTTTTTCAAGTCCCTGCTGCAATTCACGCCTGAAGGTGGTACGAATGCCGATTACTTCTTCAACCTAGAGGCTTTCTCCAACGGCTCTACGGCCATGGTCTTGGACTACTTCCCGTTCTATCCGGGCATCGTCGCCAGCATGGGCGACCAAGTCGGCTTCTTCATGGTGCCGCGCCACGGCGATCAGCGCGTTATCTCGCTGGGCGGGCAGGGCTTTAGCATTTCGACCAAGACCACGCCGCAAAAGCAGGAATGGGCCAAGCAGTTTATCGCTTGGTTTTCCCAGACCTCCATCCAGGAGAAATGGATAGCGTATCCCGGCTCGTTCACGGCCAATACCGAACTGCTGGCGAGCGAAGAATTCGCCGCGGCTGCGCCGTATAACGCCGTGTTCGCCGCGTCGCTGGATCACTTGCAGGACTTTTGGAACGTGCCGGTGTACAACGAGCTGTTGGCTGCGGCCGTGCGCCACTTAGGCGCAGCCCTCGACGGGACGAGCGCGAGCGCCGACGCCCTCGACGCGCTGGCCACTGAGCACGAGATGATTCTGATGGAAGCAGGCTTGCTAGAGATGGAATAGGGGGCGGCGTGAGAGGTAGTACGGGCCGGTGTCGCGATTGGACGCAGTATGCGTTCGTGGGGCCGGCCCTCATTTTGCTCATTGGCATCAATGTCTTCCCACTGCTGTACAGCATCGCGCTCAGCTTCACCAATGTAGATCTGGTCGGCGGGGCGTGGAAATTCGTGGGAGGATTCAACTACGCCGTGGCATTCAAGTTCGCCAAATATGGGGCCGCGCTGCGGACGACTGCGCTCTTTGTCTGCGTGGCCGTGACTGCGGAACTGGTCTTGGGCTTTGCCTTGGCGCTGGCGCTCAAAGATCGCTTCAGTGGCCGGTCATTTGCACTGACCGCGCTTTTGGTGCCGATGATGTTGCCGCCGGCCGTGATCGCGCTCTTTTGGAAGCTGGTGCTCAACGGGCACTACGGTATCCTTAATCAATGCCTCGGCGCGCTGGGGCTGAGCCAACCCCAGTGGATTACCGATCCCGACCTCAAGCTGCTGTCGATTTTGCTGGTTGACGTGTGGATGTGGACGCCGTTTATGATGCTGATCGCACTGGCGGCGCTCAACGCTATCCCCGGCTATCTGTACGAGGCTGCGGCCATTGACCGGGCCTCGCGGTGGAAGGTCTTCCGCCGAATTACCCTGCCTTTGTGTGCGCCGCTTTTGGGGCTGGCCGTGCTGCTGCGGGCCACGGACGCGATCAAGCAGTTCGATTTGGTCATGGCCATTACCGGCCCCAACGATCCCGCGACGCAAACAGTGAGCGCACTGCTCTATCAGGCGGTGTTCCGCGATGGCAAGGTGGGGTTGGGCGCGGCGTATTCGTACGTGGTGCTGGTGCTGGTGCTGGCGCTGGCTAGTGTGTTTGTGCGCTACATGAGTTCAGTGCAGCGGCGCGAGGAGGCCGGGGCACAGTGAAAGCGCTGCGCATCGCCTTTGTCGGGAGCTACTTTTGCGCGGCCATGCTGCCGCTGATCTGGCTCTTACTGACCTCGTTTAAGACGCGAGACGACAGCATTGCCGTACATCCGAAGTTCGCGCCTACTTGGGCCGAGGAGGTCGCGGACGACGGGATCTACTTCCACGCCAATCTCGACGGCTATCGCCAACTGGCCGCGGTGTACGCCGGTGGGGAACACGCCTTTTTCCACTACTTGGGCAACAGCTTGGTCATTGGCCTGCTCAGCACTTTGTGCTCGGTGCTGATTGGCACCTGCGCGGCTTATGGCTTTAGCCGCTTTGCCATCCCCGGAGGGCGAGACTGGCTGTTCTTCATCCTCTCGACGCGCTTTTTGCCGCCCCTCGCCGTGGTGGTGCCGGTGTTGATGATGTATCGCGAATTCGATCTCCAGAACAGCCATCTAGGATTGGTGCTGCTGTACACGGCGTTCAATATGTCGCTGGCCGTGTGGCTGATGAAGGGCTTTATCGACGAAATACCCACGGCGTACGAAGAGGCCGCGCTGGTGGCTGGCTATACTCGCTTTCAAGCCTTCCGCTTGGTCGTCCTGCCTCGGGCTGTGCCCGGGATGGCAGTGACTGCGGTGTTCTGCTTGATCTCGGCGTGGAACGAGTACGGGTTTGCCATGACGCTCAACAATCAAAAGGCCGTTACGGTGCCGGTTTACTTCGCTGGTTTGCAGGGTAATGTGTCGGGTCTGCCGTGGGCGCAGATTAGCGCGGGGATGCTGATTTTTGTCGCGCCGATCATCGTCTTCACGATCTTGGTGCGCAAGCATCTGTTGCGCGGCGTTACCTTTGGGACGATCAAGCGATGAACCGCTGGTTAGATCGCTGCGCTCGCGTGGGCATGGTCGCCGGAGTGGGGTTGATGCTGCAACCGTTTTGGGGGACGGGGCTGAAGTATGGGTTTTTTATTGCTGCCTTCAGCACGCTGTTGCACGTTGTGACTTCGCGGCGACAGATGGACGAGTCATGAGCTTTCTCGAGTGCCGGGAGTTGGTCAAGACCTTTGCCGACGGCACGCGTGCGGTCCAGGGCATTGATTTGCACTGCGGCGAGGGCGAGTTCGCCGTGCTGTTGGGGCCTTCTGGGTGCGGCAAGACGACTACGCTGCGGATGGTCGCTGGCCTCGAAAAGCCGACGGCTGGGCAGATTGTGTTGGCCGGCGAGGACATCACCGACTGCTCGCCCGCCGAGCGGGACGTGGGGTTTGCGTTTCAGTTTTACGCGCTCTATCCGCACCTGAAGGTCGAGGACAACATCGGTTTCCCGCTGGAGAGCATGGGGTTGAATCGGCAGGAGCGACGACAGCGGGTGGCCGACATTGTCGAGCGGTTGGGGTTGGGTGCGTTGGTCGGGCGCTATCCCCGGCAGTTATCGGGCGGCGATCAGCAGCGGGTGGCTTTGGCGCGGGCCATGGTGCGGCGGCCGCAGATCTACCTGATGGACGAGCCTTTGGGCACACTCGATGCGGGTTTGCGGCTGGAGATGCGAGAGATGATCCGCGCCCAGCAGCTCGACGCGGGGATCGCCACCTTGTATGTGACCCATGACCAAGAGGAGGCCATGAGCTTGGCTGATCAAGTGGTGGTCATGGATGAGGGCCGGATTCGCCAGAGTGGGGCTGCGGCCTTGGTGTACGACCAGCCGGCCGACCTGTTTGTGGCGCATTTTATCGGTAGCCCCAGCATGAACTTCATCACCGGGGAAATTCGCGAGGACTGCTTTGTCGCGCCTGGGTTGGTCTGGCCGCTGGCCGAGCCGATGCGACCGGGGTCGGCGACGCTTGGGGTGCGGCCGGAGTTCGTGCGGCCGGCTGTCAAAGGTCGGCTGCGGGCAGAGGTGGTGCGCGATGAGTACCAAGGCGCGTGCCGCTACATTCACCTACAGGCTGAGTGCGGCCGGCTGGTCATGCGGATGGCAGATCGGGAGGGGGTGGCCGTGGGGGCGGCTTTGGGCTTGGACTTTGTTCGGGTGCTGTTGTTTGATCCGGCGAGCGGCAAGCGGCTTTAAGCAAGCGGTCTGAAAACCTCTGGTGAGCCGTGTCGGACAGCGGTCGGCAGGCTAATTTTTCGGATTCACTATTGAGTACGTGCTTTGATTTCCAGATGATCGCCAAGCTCCAAATCAATATGTCTTGACAGAGGGAATGGTTGTACTATACAATGTAAACGTATTCTACTAAACGGAAGCACGATTCCAGTTAGAAGGCTGCTTAACCCGAATTCACGTTAAGAAAGGATATTCTTACATGCTGCGCCTTATCTTAGCTCTCGCCCTATTCTGTGCTCTCTCTTGCTCAAAAGAGCCGCCGCCGACCGCGCCTGCTGGGAAAAGCAACTGTGAGTTGTGCGCTGAGGTTCTTATCCCAGATACTGCTTTGAGGACATCCATAGAGCAAGCGCTGGGGAAGAGTCCCGGTGAGACGATCATTCAAGATGAGATGAATACTTTAACGGTGCTGTCCATAAAAAATCTAGGGATTAAGGACCTTAGAGGCTTAGGAACAGCGAAGAACCTGACATGGGTAAACATTGATAGCAATCGGGTTTCCGATCTAACCCCGCTGTCCAACTTAACCAACTTGGAGTTCTTAGCTTCTAATAGCAATCGGGTTTCCGATCTAACCCCGCTGTCCAACTTAACCAACTTGGAGTTCTTAGCTTTCGAAGCCAATCGGGTTTCCGATCTAACCCCGCTGTCCAACTTAACCGACCTGCAGTCCTTAGCTTTTTCTGGCAATCGGGTTTCCGATCTAACCCCGCTGTCCAACTTAACCAACTTGGAGTTCTTAGCTTCTAATAGCAATCGGGTTTCCGATCTAACCCCGCTGTCCAACTTAACCAACTTGAGGACCTTGGGTTTTTCTGACAATCGGGTTTCCGATCTTACTCCGTTGTCTGGCTTAACCAACTTGCAGGATTTATTTTTTTATATCAATCAGGTTTCAGATATCTCCCCATTGTCCGACTTAACCAACCTAGAGTCCTTGAGTTTTAATATCAATCAGGTTTCAGATATCTCCCCATTGTCCAACTTAACTAACCTGCGGTCCTTAAGTTTTTATATCAATCAGGTTTCCGATCTTACTTCGTTGTCTGACTTAACCAATCTGCAGCTCTTAAGTTTTTCTGACAATCAGGTTTCCGATCTAACCCCGTTGTCCGACTTAACCAATCTGCAGTCCTTAAGTTTTAATATCAATCAGGTTTCCGATCTTACTTCGTTGTCTGACTTAACCAATCTAGCGGTCTTAAGTTTTAGTATCAATCAGGTTTCCGATATTACTCCATTGTCCAACTTAACTAACCTGCAGCGCTTAGCTTTTGCTGACAATCAGGTTTCCGATCTTACCCCGTTGTCCGATTTAACCAGTCTGATATTGTTATATTTTCTTAGCAATCAGGTTTCCGATCTTACTTCGTTGTCCGATTTAACTAATCTTAGGTTCTTAGATTTTGCTGATAATCAGGTTTCCGATCTTACCCCGTTGTCCGACTTAACTAACCTGCAGGGCTTATATTTTAGTATCAATCAGGTCTCTGATCTCACTCCATTGACAAATATATCCAATCTACAAGATATATCTTTTTCACGGAATAATATTTCAGATTTATCACCATTGGTAGAGCTGCTTTTCTTGGAAGACCTAGAGGCTCTGAATAACCCTTTAAGTAAAGTCTCTATCGATGTACATATCCCAGCGTTACAAAGCCGTGGTGTCGGGGTGTCTTTTTCGCCTTTTCTAACAGAGATAGAAAGCCCTTTCAATATTGATTTGGTCTTTCTTGGTGATTTCATAGAAGAGGAGCGGGAGATATGGCACCATGCTGCGAAGCGTTGGGAAGCGGCTATACAGACTGAGCATCCAAGTTACACGTTTTCTGGAACATGGTCTGGAACATGTGGCGGTCAACCGATTAATATACTTGGCGGTGAACAAATAGATGATCTGCGAATTTATATAACGAAGCCCAACGATGGCTATCGACTCTCTGGGGCCCCCCTTGCGTTGCACTCAAGCTCCTTGCCGCTTATTGGTTGTATTCAAGTTTCACCACTGCTTTCTTATAGCTTCCAGAGGATAGCGCAGGCAGGACTTCATGAAATAGGACACGTTTTGGGAATCGGTACCATCTGGCACGATAGCGGAATGCTTCGCGATCTAAATGGTGATACTCATTTTGCCGGGCTACAAGCTATTGCGGCTTTTGATCAAGCCGGTGGCACAGATTACCAAGACGCGAAAGTACCAACCGAACGAGATGGGATCCATTGGCGTTCTAGCATCCTGTCCGGAGAGCTTATGACACTAAGTTTTAGTGATGAGGCACTTTCAGCCATAACGCTGCAAGCGCTGGGCGATCTGGGCTACTCGGTTGATCTTTCCGCGGCCGATCCCTACGTGCTGCCCTCAGCAACAGCCGCAAAACCTGTCACCGATGAGGCCGACGACGAATTGGAGTTCTTCTGCTCGCTTGAAGGGCTGCCCGCGCCGGTCTATCTGGGCGATTGATTCAACCAAAGCGGGCGCGGAGGATGCTGCCGACCTCTGCGCTCGTTCCTTTGCTACTTCTCTATCGACGCGTTGACCGCACGACCAATGGCTAGGCGCAGCCGATAGCTTGCGCTTGGCCCGATTCTTTCCCAACATACGCTTCTCATCGAAATCAAAGACCGTTCCGCCGCGTTAGTAAGCGGCTTCTTGCGTGCGGTCGATGTTTCCAACGAAGCGAACGCATTCTAAGATGTCTTGGTTGCAGCTAAAAGGAGTAACGCGGCACTTTGGCAAGGCCGAGGTCCTATCTGGCATCGACCTGTCGCTGGGGGGCGACGAGATGCTGGTGGTGCTGGGGCCGACCGGCGTGGGCAAGACCACGCTGCTGCGGATCGTCGCCGGGTTAGATACGCCGGATGCTGGCCAAGTCGAGATGGACGGCGAGGAGGTGACGCATTGGCCGCCGGCCGACCGCGACATTGCGTTTGTCTTCCAGCACTTCGCCCTGTATCCCGACTGGAGCGTGCGGCGCAACTTGGAATTTCCACTCAAGGCACCGCGTCGGCAGATGGCGAGTGGTGAGATTGACCAGCGCGTCGGCTGGGCGGCCGAGCTGTTGAAGATTGAGCGGCTGCTAGACCGGCCGGCTGCTCTTCTGTCGGGTGGGGAAATGCAGCGGGTGGCTATTGGGCAGGCGATTGTGCGGCAACCGCGGCTGTTTCTTTTTGACGAGCCGTTGACTAATTTGGACGCCAAGCTGCGGGAGTCCCTCCGCCTAGAGTTGGCCCTGTTGCGGCAGGAGTTGGGCATCCCGGCGATCTACGTGACTCACGACCAAGCTGAGGCTCTGTCCATGGGCGATTCCATTGCCGTGCTGGCCGAGGGGCAGATTTTGCAGCAGGGCAGTCCGGAGGTTATTTATCGCCAGCCGGTCTCACCCGTAGTGGCGCGCCAATTGGGGCAACCTGTGATCAACATCCTCAGCGTCCAGCGGCGCGGGGATGTGTGGATTGGCCCGAACGACGTCGAGCGAATGCCGGCGCTGAATGGCGCGGGCGAGATGTTGCTAGGCGTCCGGCCGGAAGACATCGAGCCCGCAGGGGGGCAGGTACCGGGGGTGGTGCGCGTCGTTGAGGATGCTGGGGCCGCGTGGATTTTATGGGTGGATTGGGCCGGGGCGTCCATCCACATCATCGCGTCTAAGGAACGGCATTTTGCCCCGGGAGAGACCGTGCATCCGCGCATTGACTCGGCGCGGGCGCTGCTCTGGCCGCGTTAATAGGAGAGAATATGTACTTGCGAAAGTTGTCGATGTGGAGCGTACTGGGCATTGCGGCGCTCGTCGCCTGTGGACAGCAGGAGCCGAGCGACCAAAAGGAGGCATTGACGCTGGCTCAGGTGGGCGAAGAATTGATCACGGAGCGAGATATACGCTACCTGATCGACAATGTGGCTGAGTGGGCCAAGAGCGAGCAGGAGGGCGGCGCAAAAGTCCGCGAATACTTGCAGTCGCTGGTCGATCGGACGCTCATTCTCCGAGAAGCGCGCGCCGGCAAATTAGACCGGAGTCCGGCGTTTGTCAGCGAGGTGGCGACGGCCCTGCGGCGGCGATTGATACGAGAGATCGAGCAGCGCGCTGTCGATAACCAGGTTGTCATTACCGAGGAGGAAATGCGGCGCGTGTTTGCCGAGCAGAACTGGGAGCGCTGGATCAAAATTGCCCACATCGTCGTACCCACCCGAGAGCGTGCCGAGGAGGCGATGGCGGCCCTGCGGGCCGGTACACCTTTTGAGGAAGTAGCGCGCGAATTTTCGACTCATTCGCGCACGGCTTCGCTCGGGGGTGTGAAACCCCTGTATTACAGCCGCTTCCACGCCGTCCCACTGGTGCGCGATATACTCTTCAGTCTCAAAGTAGGGGAAATATCAGAGCCCATAGCCGTTCCGCAGGGCTACGAAATTTTCAAGGTCCTAAACGAGTTAGAAGGGACCTACGAGCAAACTAGGGATTTTCTCTTTAAAACACTGTCTGAAGAGCGGTTGGACGCCCGCAAAAAGGCGTATGCGGATTCGCTAGCTGAGCAGTTCCTATTGACGCCGGATCCGCACGGTTTGGGTATCCTGATGGAAATATTGCGCAGCGGTCAGGCGGATCCGGAGACTGGCAAAAAGACGTTCCAGATTCCAGAAGGTGCGGCCGAGACGCCCCTCTTCAGGTATGAAGGGGGACAGATTGCGCTCGGGGAAGCCATCCTGCAATCCCCGTTCATTCGCCAAGGCAGAGATGTATCCGACAGTGCGCGAGTGGACCATTTTCTGCAACGCGACGTAATAATACCGCAGCTCATGTGGATGGAGGCGGATAAGTTGGAGCTCGACCGCGAATTCGAAGAATGGGTCCAGCGCAAAGAAGAAGAAGTGCTGATTGTGACCATGCGCCAAATCGCCACTTCTACTGACGAAGAGATAAGCGAACAGGAGGTACTCGATTACTACGAAGAGACCAAGGACCAGTACCGGACCGCTTCGGAGGTGAACGTGGTGGAGATCCAGTTGGCCAGCGAGGCCGAGGCCGAGACACTGCTTGCCGAGATTCGCGTCCTTTTCCGCCGGTCTTCTCCTTTGGTTGACCTGCTCACGAGGATGAAACAAAAGCAGCAGACCGGGCGGGATCTGACCGAGGAGGTACAGGAACTGCGGGAGATGGACGACGATCTCGCGGTTCTGGAATGGCTCCGTCAGCGGCTGGACGAGCGGGGCGGAGCAGAGGGGATCATCGAGGAAATAGCCACAGCATCGAGTCCAAAAGAGTTGGCCGAAGAGTACATCATGCGGCAACTGGCTGCCACCCGCAGCTTGCGGCCGGGAGCCAGCGAAACAGAGGGGCACTACCATCTCTACTGGTACGAGACGGCGCGCTTTGGGGATTTGGTCACAGCGGCCTTTGAGGGGGAGATCGGTTCGCTCATCGGTGCCATACAGGTCGGGCCTTCCTATTCTATTGCCAAAATTATCAGCCGGCGAGAATCAAAAGCGCGTCCCTACGAAGAGCGCGAAAGGCAGATACGGGCTAGTATCCGCAAGGAGAGAGCACGAGAATTGTTCGGGCGTTGGTTGAAAGACCTGCGTGCCTCGTACGAAGATGAGGTGCGCTATTTCGACGAGAACATCGAAAAGTTGGGTCGGGAATTGACCGCGGCGGGACGCGGCTAGGCTGGTGGGGGAATAGATAAAACATCGGTTTAGTCGTTAAAAATGGATCGAATCGAGATTAGCGGTAAGCTGTTGCTGGTAGTTGCCAGTTTGGCCGTTACCGCGCTCGTCATTGAAGTCTCTTTTTGGCTCTTGGCTCGGTCCGAGCGGATCTATCCCGTGGTCTATTACGAAACGGCCGATCCGAGCCTCGATCTGTGGTGCTACGATGAACACTTCGCGGGCACTCCTGACTGGAATCTGCGGCGGGCACATCCGTACGGGCAGTTGACCTATCTGGGCAATGCCAATAATGATTCCACCCTTGCCAATCTAGCGCCGCTCAAAGTGCCCAATGCCATTGAGATGCGCCGCAACGAAGAGCAATTGCGCGAGCGACCGATGGCTGAGTTCGACGCGCAAAATGCCAAAATTGTCTTGGTGATCGGCGACTCCTTTGGCTTTGGGCAGGGGGTTCGAGTCGAGGAGCGCTTTTCGCACGTCTTGGAGGCTCGATTGAATCGGGAGCGTCCAGCGGAGCGCTATCAGATCTTCAATGCCTGTGCGCCGGGCATGAATATCAAGCGGGTCGCCAAGACCATGGAGCGCTATGTCGAGTATTTTGCTCGGGTCGAGCGCGTCGTGTACTCGTTTACCCTGAACGATCCATTTAGGAGCGGGCGTCTGCTGGAGATGGAAAGGGAACTGGCCGATTTTATGCACTTGCGTCCCAATGCGGGGGCAACCCGATTTCTGGCGGGGAGGAATAGCTATGCGCTGCGTTGGTTTGCCGCGCGTTTGGAGAGGAAGCAGGTTTCCCGAGACACTGTTGAGTGGTACCGACAACTCTACAAAGATAACCTAGGTTGGACCTTGACCCGGAAGTTGCTCAGCCGGATGAAGAAATCCTGCGCCGATAAGGGTATTGAATTCTCTTTGGTCGTCTTCCCCGTGTTCTATCAACTCGAAGCCTATCCCTTGACAGAGGTACACGAAACGCTCGGAGCATTTGCTCAGCAGGAGGGGATACACTATGTCGATCTCCTCGCTCGATTTGCCGGCAAGGACGAACGGGATTACTGGGTCCACCCGACGGATTTTCATCCCAATAGTCGGGCTCATAAGGAAGCGGGGGATTTTCTGTACGACGCCATTCCTTGGTAGAGCCAATGCAAAATTGGACGTGGAGGGACGCGGACAGGCTACTTGGGAAAAAAAACTTGGTTTTCATTCGTCGAATTTCGTATCCTAGTTCATAATTATAAACCAACATATAACATCACGTCGAAAACACCGCCGGAATGGTTCCGGTAGGTAGTATAAATAAATCTTTAAAAATCAATATCTTGTGACAGAAAGGAGGTATGCACTTTTCAGCGGAGTAAATCAGCTTAGGACTTGGGCCGAGCCCAGACGTTTCGCATTGACCTCAACCTTGGAGTTTAAAGCTATGAAGAAATTTGCCCTTATTGCTGGAGCCATTTTGGTCTCCACTACTTGCTGGGCTCATTTGCCCGAAGGGGTGGTGAGGCCGGCTGTTCACTTTCCCAGCGGACACCTTCCCATCATCGACAGTGATCTGTCCGATTGGGACGTGGTTACTGATCCCTATTTGATCACCCACGAGGATTTGACCGAGACGGTGACCGGATTGGGCACTCAGCGCGATGCCGCGGATCTGGCCTTGCGGGCCTTCGTCGGTTGGAGCCCGGAGACCAACAAAGTCTACATCATGGAAGATCGCTGGGACGATGCCGTCTGGGTGGGCGATCACAGTTGGCCCAACGCCAAAGGCAGTGGCTGTTCCGCCAATGCCCGCGATTTCCTAGAAATTCAGATTGACGGCGACCACAGCGGTGGTCAGTTCAACTCTTGGAGAGACGAATCCCTGACTCAGGAAGAAAAAGACATCCTGCACGGCCAGCAGGCCCAGGGGTACGGTCTGCGCCCGAACGGACGCTATGCTTGGCACAAGACCTATGAGCACGCCTTGCCACCGTTTGGCGACGCGGCCTTCACCTGCACCAGCGGCCCAGGTGAGCCCGGCAACTTCTATGCTGAGTACATGTACACCCCGTGGAACGATCTGCGTTGGACCGATGTGCCGAACAGTGTCCAACATACTCTCACAGAAGGTGAGATCTTCGGTTTCAACTTCACGGTTCTGGATTCGGACGATGGGGGCGGCTACGATGGCTACTGGACCTTGAGTGGCGACACCAATAGCTGTCACCACGCTGATTTCCTCAGCGACTTTTTTCTGAGTCCGGTTGATCCCGACATCGACTGGTCTTCGCAAGTCCGACCGGGCACGGCAGTGGAGGAAAAGACCTGGGGCCATATAAAGGCCACCTTTGCCGAATAATTGCACTGCGCAGTAGAGGTTTGGCTGCACATGATCGCCATGCCGCCATGCCGAGAGTTTCTTCTGGCATGGCGGCATTTTTGTATACGTGGTCGTACGGGACCGAAAGGGGCAGGAGCTGCAGATGAGGAGAGATTGTTCAATCTCGCGGGTTTACCGGCCCCTGCTAGTGCTGCTCTGGCTAGCGCTGGCGACGGCAGCGCAGGCTGCAGATATCCGGGTGGTCGGCGGTAGTGCCGGCGGGAATAGTTGGGAGGAAAGCGCCGCGGCCGCGCCGATCATTGATTTTACCAGCCGCCCTGGGTGGATCCTGCCCAGCTTTATCGATACTACCACCAACATCGCCTTGGGGACTTTAGCGCGTGGTGGCAGAGTGGTCTCGCCAAATGCCCAGGCCGTCTTGCGGGGCGACAAGGAGACGCTGGCGGCAAACCTAGAGAGCATGGTGGACGGAGATCCTCAGACGGCTTTTGAAGTCAAGAACATAACGGCTTCGGGCATTCTCGTGATCTTCGACCTAGGTGCCCGATTTGGGGTGAATCGCATCCGCTTTTTCCCGCGCACCTCCTTTCCGGATGACTTCATGAGGGGCTATGCGCTCTTCATCAACGACGGTATTTTCGGGGCTGAAATCGTAGCCGAGTCCATCGACGGGCTGCCGACTAAAAATCTCTTCGCCCAGATAGATCAGCAGACTGGCAATAGCCAGGATACTGTAAACGTGCAGTTTCCCCTGCGCTATGTGCGCTATCTTCTCTTGCAGGCCACAGACAGATCCAATTGGGAAATTGACGAGCTTGAAGTCTTCGGGCGGGGTTTTGTCCCCGAAGCAGACTATTTGTCCGAGGTCTTCGATTTTAATCAACCCACGCTCTGGGGCCAACTGCACTGGGCTGCCGAGGCCGTGGGACATCCCGAAAAGTCTCGGTTTTTTATCCGCACCCGCAGCGGCAGCAGTCCGTCTCCCACAGATGAGCCGGACGCTTGGAGCCCCTGGTCGGCTCCCTACCTGAGCGGAGATACCCCGATTCTTTCGCCGGCACCGAGGCAGTACTTCCAGTTCCGCCTAGACTTCGAAAGCGATGGTCTGGTGGACGGCACCGCAGTGGATTCGCTGGCTTTTGAATTTTCCGACCCAGTGGCGGAGTCCATCGTCGGGGAAATATGGCCCCAGGATGTGCCGGTCGGGGTGGATACGACCTTTACGTATGCCGTCCAAGTGGTCGGCAGCCGAGGTTTCGACCACTTGGAGATCGATAGCTCTGTTCCGGTGCGCACGGTTCGGTCGCTGCACCTCGACGACTTGGAGGTGGAGAATTTCGTCGCGGAGCTCCACGAGGGTGGCTTGGCTATAACCTTTCCCCACCAGAGCGGCGACCACGACCTGCGGGTGGTTTTCGACGCTGCGATTTTGCGCTACGAGACGGTTTTTAGCGGGCGCCTGCGCGACAGCCAGGCGGATGGCTTGCCCCAAGAAATTGAAGAAGGAGATTCGGCGGGATCGCTGCTCGGCGACGATCTGAGCGTGCGGGTGCCGCTGGAGCAGGATCCAGTCGTTCACCGGGTGACCGTGACACCCAATCCTTTTACGCCCAATGGAGACGGGATCAACGATCAGACGATAATCAGCTACGATCTACTGCATTTGATCAGCGGCGTTCCGGTTTCTTTGCAGGTCTACGATCTAGCCGGAAAACAAGTGGCGGAATTGCCGGTAGAAAAAAACCAGAGTGGGCGTCATCTGATACACTGGAACGGCCAGAATGACCAAGGTCGATATTTGCCGCCGGGCCTTTACGTCTTGCAGGTGAAAGTGGCAACGGACAGCGGCACGGTGAGCCGCAGCAGTCCTGTTGCAGTCGTCTATTAGCATCAAAACAGGGGGGCCATATGACCAGATGGAGTGCGCGTGCGGGCCGACAGCTTTTCCTCGCAACTGCGGGTATCGCACTACTGTTGAGTGTTGCAGCAGTACCCGACAGAGCCGTAGCCCAAGGACTCGATTATGGCCACAGATTGGGCCTGCAGCGCGGCGGCGAGGTCTCGTACGAACCAGTGGGTTCGGGCGTGCTCTTTGATGCCTTGGACCCAGCCGTGCGGCGCTGGTACGTGCCGCAGGAACTCTTCCTGCTCTATCGCTGGAAACAATGGGAGTACACCAATTATGCCCGGGACCACTACCAGCGTTATTTGAGTCCCGATATAGAGGGGGATTATTTTTACGACCTATATGGGTCTTTCATCACCAAAGGATGGCTCATCTACGATTGGCGCCAGCAGCAGCCGCAGCAGTTCGGCAGCGCCATTTTCAAAGATCCGCGATTTGGGTCGTGGTTCAATCGGCTGGTTATCTCCTCGGACCGCAGCGGCCAGTACCACACGGCCCTGACTATTGGCGAACAGATCCGCACCACGCTGACGCCCATGACTTTTTCCAAGCCGGCTTTCGACGGGGTGCAGATAGATATCCAGTCCGACAAGTACGCGGCTACGGTGTTGATGTCGCGCATCAGCTCGCCGGGCAGAGCAAGCACTATAACGGTGGAAGGGACCAATAGCACCAATCTCCTCGGCTTTAGGACAACGAGTCAGATCGGCGATTTTGTCAAGGTGGGTGCCACGTATGTCAACGCCCATCATTCCCAGACCCTACTAGAGAGCCTTGAGGGCGACCCCATAAGCGGAGCCCTGACCGTGGGGCAGAACCTCGAACCCATCAGCCAAATTTTCGTTCGTCTGAGCGATGATTCACCCACGGATCGCGAAGGTGGAGCCGCGCTGTTTTCCCACGATATCATCATCGAGGCCGAGACCGAGGTTGTGGTTGTAACAGACGACGGAGAAGAGAAGGTCGAAATTCGCAAAGAGACGGTGCGCGGCAGCGAGATCGGTTTCAGTGCCCTCATCAACGGGGGGTTTCGCCGGCGGGGCTTTCTCGCGGCCGACGGCAGCGAGCAGATCGTGCTGACCTATGATTTCACTAGCGAGAACCGCTCGTACAATGGCCCGGATCTTTCCACCATCCGCAAGGTCACCATCGAATTGGCCGTAGCCAACGACTACCGCATTGAGATGGGGTCGGATCGCCAGACCAATCTGCCCGAGCGCCAGCCAGTCTTCCTGACTCAGGCGCGGGCCGCGGGCAATGTAAAAGACGGCTCCAATCTGCAATTGGTGCGCTTTGATTACGGCTTGCCCACGGGCAACGATATCTTCGGCGGTACCATCGAAGTAAACGATCTGCTGGGCTTTGATCTCTACGCCGAATTTGATCGCAGCCGGCGTTTCCGTAAATACCCCAATCGCAAATTTACCGAACACCTCATGGACTCCGACGAGGCTAGTGCTTGGATGATCAATCTGGCGAGGCGGGGCTATGCCTTCTTCCTTTTTGGCGAAGTCTACAGCATGGATTACGACTACGGCACTACTGGCTTGCTCACGGAAGCGAACGGGGACATCGACTACACCAACGAACGCCGGTTTTTCTACGAATTCGTCGAGGACAACGACGATCAGGATCGCACGCCCGACTGGCAGCGCGTCAACCAAGCAGGACCGGACCGGGAAATTTTTCCGGGCTGGGACGAGAACAACGATTTCATCTCCGATTTCAACCAGAACGACACCGACTTCCGGCCGAATTACATTCCCGATTACGAAGAACCTTTCTTGCGCTACAGCGTCGACCGCCCCGAGTTCCTCTTCGGGGTGGACATGAACAACAATTTCTGGATCGATCGCTTTGAAAACGACGAAGAGCCCGATTTCCCCTATGACCGCGATCGCCGCGGGGGCAATATCTATGTAGGTGCTCACATCATGCCTGGGATGCGGGTGACGGTTGGCCGCAAGCAGGAACGCACGCTGGCCAGCGACCGGGAGGAAAACAGCAGCTACGGGATGTTCACTTGGGATCGGGATATAGCTGGGTTAGGCCGGCTGCGGGTCTTCGACATGGTCAAGCTGGTCGAGGACGATATCCCGGACGATGTCGTCCAGTGGGTGCAGCCAGCAAGTACCGAGGCGAACCTGCAGCGGGTTCCAGACTTGCTGGCCGCTCCCAATACGTGGATAAATTCCGCCTATCTCGGTTTTGACTACACCGGAAGTGCCAAGCTGAAACTGGTCAACAAAGTGAAATACGACGTCTGGTCTCAGCGAGAGGAACAGGCGGACTTTCGCGACAGGTACCAGTTTTTCGGCCTTATCAACAAGGCCGAGTACCGGCAAGAGTGGGGACGCTTTCGGCTCTTTCCCAAGATCAAAAACGAACTGCGTTTCGAAACGCCCTTGCTGAGCAACGAGCCGGTGCGCAAAGAGGATACCCTGATCTTGTTCCTCATTGGCCAGACGCCTATACTGACCGGCTCGGAAGTACAGGTGGGCGTCGAGTACACCTTATTCAACCAATTCGAAGAAGATGCGAAAGCCCTAGGCCTGCAGGAAGATTTTCAGGAGTTGGTGCTGGCGCTCCAGTATTCCAATACAGGCGCTTATTTGGGATATGCTTTGACCACCCAGTTGGGCATGAGGATCAACCGCATAGACGAAAAGGGACAAAATCCCTCTACGGGCATATCGCAGTTTATTACTGTAGTCGCAGGACTCGATTAACGCGCGCCTGTGCGCGACCTCTTGAGGAGGTAGCGGCATGAAAAGAACGATGCCGATTTCGCTGCTTATAGCCGCTTTGGCCTTGGCCATGCTAGCGGGTCAATCCGGTGCCTTGGAGATTTTCCGCATCGGCGGCGAAAATTTCCCGCCGCCACCGGAGGCAGCGGATCCCGCAGTCACTTTCACCCCAGTGCCGTGGAGTGATTTTCTGGAGAAGGACGGTTTTGACGACGGGGCATTTGCCGAGGGCGTCCTGCGGCCCCTCTTCCTGACCCCAGAGGACAATATTGCCCTGACTAGTTTGACGCGCGGCGGTGGGCCCTTTTCGCGCGGGTGCGGGGGATACCAATTTCTCCTCGACGGTTGCAATGCTACGCGGATGGTCGATGGGGATCTCAGTACCTTTTACCTAAAGCAGCCCTACGGCTTTGTATTCCTGTCCGGGGACCGCTCGAGTTGGCTCATCTTCGATTTGGGGGGGGCTTTCTCCGTAAACCGGGTCCGGCTCATCAGCACACAGGGCACTTCCCTTTATCCAGACAAACTCCTAGTCACTACTAGCACGATTCCCCAGATTGTAGAACGAGGACAATACGGCGGCGTGGATCCCGGTAGGACGGTCTTTTCCGTGGTAGAAAATACCCAGGACACCATAGAGGCAGTCTTTCCCACTATGCGGGCCACGGAGGTGGGCTTGCAGATCACCGTGACGACCAGCAGAAACATGGAAATAGCCGAGGTGGAGATCTACGGGGAGGGTTTTGTCAATAGGGCCTCCTATGTCAGCAAGATGTTCGACTTGGAGGAACCGGCTATTTTAGGCGAGATGCGCTGGCAGGGCCAGAAAGACCCAGAGGTCAGAATCGATATTCACTCGCGCTCTGGCAAGACTTTGGACCCCAATGTGTACTGGCGCAATACCGGACGGGGGGACGAGCTTTCTCGCTTTGACGAGAATGGGAAGCTGCTGGATGCCAAGGGCTATGCCGGCTTGAAAACCGGCGAAGCTGCGGAAACTACCTACGATACCGAAAACTGGAGCTTCTGGTCGCCCCCCTATGAATTCGCCGATAGCCTTGGCACCTCCGTGATTTCCCCAAGCCCCAATAATGTCTTCCAATTCCGCGTCGATTTCCAGCCCGATGCCTTGCAGGGTGGGGAGGTGAATTTCGTCGAGTTTTCGGTCACCAAGCCTCCTTTGGCCCAAAATGTAGTGGGAGAAGTGTACCCTCCCGAAGTGCCTTTGGGAGAGGTCTCGCAATTCACGTACGCGATTTCGCCCACCATGACGCCGGACCACTCTGGTTTCGACCAGATTGAAATAGCGACCCCCTTTGGCTTTGCCGGTGTCGATTCGGTGCGGGCCACTGGTCTAGTCGATTGGTCTGTCCAGGTCGAAAGCCCGGATTCAACCCTCTTTTCCGTGAAACTTTCGCCGCGCCGGGAAGCGGGCGATCTAGGCGGGCCAGTCGAGGTGTACTTTCGCGCACCCGTGTTGCGCTACGGCACCCCATTCGACGGCTGGGTTCGGGATTCCGAGCGTCCCTTGGAATTGGCACAGCGGATCAACCCGGGCAATGCCGCGCCCGAATTCGTGAGCGAAACCCTCTCGGTGCGCACTTCGCTGAGCCCGCGTCTGCTGGCAGACCTACTGGTTGAGCCTAGGGTCTTCAGCCCCAATGGGGATGGAGTGAACGATATCTCCAGATTCTCTTTGAATCTGCTACAGGTGACGGAAAACGTGCCTTTGAGACTGGAAATTTTCGACTTGTCCGGTCGGCTGTTGCGCCAGCAGGAAGGGCTACACGAGAGCGGCCGATTCAGCTTTTCGTGGAACGGTAGAGACGATCTGCAAGACCTGGTGGCACCCGGTCTCTATATGTACCGCATCGTCGTGAAGGCCAAAAACGGGGACGATCAGCAAACTGGAACCATTGCAGTGGTTTACTAGGTCGCAAGGGGGTAGAGCAGATCTTATGAACAGTATGCGAGCCATTCTCTATACCTTGTTGTTCGCCGCTATGGCATGGGCCCAGGAGGGCTATCGCCTTGAGCCGAACCAGTTGATCATCAGCGAGAGCGACTGGCCGGGGTGGAATTTTCCTGCGGGCAGTGTGGATTTTAGCGACGAAGGGGTCCGGCCCCATTTTGTGCGGCGGCAGATCAATGCCTCACTGAATGCAGCAGCCTTCAGCCGCGAGGACGTGACCGGAGGCATCCGACGGGCGGGGACCAATTTCGCCGGGGCGGCGCAACTCATGGATGGGCTGGAAGAAACCTATTGGGAGCCGGAACTGGCCGCGCCGCTGCGCGACTGGTGGGTCGAGGTGGATTTGGGTCGGGTGGTGTGGGCCGAGAAAGTGGTGGTGAAATTTGTCGCCGAAGGGGTGGGCGATCCATTTTTGCAGTTCAAGGTGCTCACCTCCAATGGCGATGAAGCCTTCCAGGGCAGTCAGAGCCTAGACTATCGAGTGGCTGGTCGCAGTGAGGGGTTGAACAAGACGCAGCGGGTTTTCGAGTATGCGCTGCGTCCTGCCAAGTCGGCGGATCCGGATTTGAGCGGGGATTTGGTCCAGTATGTGCAGATAGTGGCCACGGCTAGTGATGGTCGTCGCGGGGCGGAGGTGAGTGCGTCAGGTTGGGAGGGTTTGGCTACGGAGGATCGGGGGGATGTGTTGTATTTTCGTCGGGAGTCGTCGGGGGTAGAGCGGGAGGTATCTCAGGCGGAGTATGCGGCGATTCGGGAGGCTCGTTTTAAGGGGTTGATTCGCTATTATCGTTCGGAGCGTCCACGGTTGGCGGAAGTGGAGGTGTGGACGGTGGGGGAGAATATAGGTTTGGGTTGGAAGGAGCGCGGAGGGTCGATTGAGGCTTTCGGGGGCGTGGGCGGGCAATCCAATATAGTCGATGGCAATTACACCACTGCTTGGAACGCAGAGGTGTCGTTTTCCGGAGCTGCCGGAGCGCAAGTCAAGAACCGGGACCGAAACCTACTGTTCGACTTGGGCACCTGGTACTGGGTTGACCGCACCTTTATTGTCTACGGCAATAACATCTTTCCCAATTATATACTCAGTCTTTCGGACGGTAGTCTGGCACCTGATGGAAGCCGGGTCTTTACCTCCGTGGTTGCGCGCGGCAGAGACGATATCACGCTTGGCCGCGAGGCTCTTGCACCCGCCGGGTCGCTGCTTTCGAACACGACCATGCAGGCCAATGCCTTCCCCCCTATAAAAGGGCGCTATTTCAAGTTCGACTATCGCCTGATCAACGTCGGGCGGGTAGCGTGGGGAGCCGATATAAGGCAACTGCTGCTCTACGGCTTTGGTTTTCTTCCGCAGGTCACTCTGCAAACGCCGGCGATCGAGTTGGGAGACACCCCCCGCATCCTTGCCAATATCTCTTGGGAAGCCCAAACGCCGCCCGGTACCCAACTGCAGATTCGTACTCGGACCGGAAACGGACTCACCGAGGACAAGCATTTCTTCAACAAACAGGGGGTTGAAATCTCCGAGGCCGACTATCGCAAGACGCTGTCGTTTCTGCGGGGGGATTCAACGGTGGCGTTTGTGCCCGACGAGGCGGATTGGAGTCCTTGGAGCCAGTTTTACGAGCAACCCGGTGCGGCCATCACCTCGCCTAGTCCTCGGCGCTATATCATGATTGAGGCTGCTCTGATCTCGGACGACCCCCACCAATCCGCGGTGTTGCACAACCTGAATATTGGTCTGAAAGATCCATTGGCCCACCAAATTCTAGGTGAAGTAACGCCCCGCAGAGCCCAACAGAGCGGTCAACCCGAGGAGTTTACTCTATTCCTGACGATCCCGCCCAACGAGGAAGGGTCGGCGGGTTTGGGGTTCGATCAGGTGCTCTTTGAAATCCCCCCTAGCGCCGAAGTGGAGTTAGTGGATGTGATGGTGGGTCAGGAGGGCGAACTGGAGGCGGGGGGAGGTCAGGTGTACTCGGCGAGTGAACTGGGGGTCAAAGCCCGCACTGACTCGCTGTGGATTCACATGCCTGTGGTCTTGCAAGAGGCCGGCACCGAGGTAGCCCTGCGTTTTTCGAGCGCGTTTTACTTGGCGAGCAATGCCTTTTTTGTCTCGGTGGGACTGGGGGAGGAAGAGGCGGTGGTGTGGCAGCGAGTGGATCCGACCGACGCGGGCGAGGGCCTGACCGTGCTGACGCCAGTGGCCGGTGGACTGGTAGGCGATATGGAGGTTGTGGCGAATCCGTTCACGCCGAATGGAGACGGCATCAACGATGCGGTGAAATTCGTCTTTCCCGTATTTAAGATGCCGGGGCAGGCCTCGCTGATATTGGAGGTTTATGCGCTCGACGGGTCGCTAGTGCACCGTCGAGCGCAGCCCGTGGCGCACGCCGCCGGTGTGCAGGAGGTGAGTTGGGATGGCCGGGACCAGGGTGGAGTGCTGTTGCCGCCTGGCTTGTATATCTGCCGGGTGGGGCCAGAGGTGGACGCGGAGAGTATTGGTGAATCCACGGTGGCCACCGTCGTGGCCAGTGTGTACTGAGAAGTCTAGACGCAAATTCCTCCCGGCGTTGCCACAGCGCAGGCCGTCAATCCCACAGAGGCTGGCGGCTTGTGGCACATCGTTCCTCTGATTCCATTCCTCTACCGCCTGCTCAACCCAGGGCAGGAACTAGCCGGTCCCTATAGCCGCTTGGGACAGGGGGTGGTGTGAAAAAGAAAATCCCCACAGAGTACCTGCAATACCTGACGAAAGAGACCAACTTGGAAGCTGATCAGCAAAGTGCCACCGGCATTCCCCTGAGGGGCATATTGATCGGTGCAGTGCTCGCCTTTCTGATCAATTTCCTCGATGTGTATTGCACCCTGATGATACGCGGGTCGTACCTGACCCTGAATTTTAGCACGCCGGCAGCCTTGTTTTTCTTCTTCATTCTGGTGCTGGCCAGCGGCCTAGTGGCTCTCATCCGCAGGCCCCTAGCGCTTACCCAGACCGAACTAATCACTATCTATATCATGATGATAGTGAGTTGCTGCGTCCCCAGCATGGGGTTGACGCCGGTCCTGCTGCCCCAACTGGTGGGTCCGATTTACTACGCCACCCCTGAGAACGACTGGGCCGAGATCTACAACCAGTTCATCCCCACTTGGCTCATTCCGCAGGGGGAAAACGTCGCGCGCTATTTCTACGAAGGATTGCCCCAGGGTGCCCCCATTCCCTGGGGGCCTTGGATTGTGCCCCTGACCTACTGGTATGGTTTCTTCCTCTCCCTCTGTCTGGTCATGACGTTCACGATGATCATCCTGCGCAAGCAGTGGGTGGACCGCGAAAAACTGGTCTATCCCTTGGTCCAGGTGCCGATGGAGATGATCCAGCAGGAGAGAAAGGGAATTATCGGTAAGTCCTTCTTTACCAATAAAGCAATGTGGGTCGCCTTTGCCTTTTCGTTCATTCTGATCAGCATCAACGGGTTGAATTCCTATTACCCCTACTTCCCGCTAATTGAGCGGGACTTCAGGCTGCCCATTTTCCGCGACACGGTCATTCTCTGGTTTTCCTTCAGTCCGTCTTGGCTCGGCTTCTTCTATTTTGTCGGTCTCGACATTTCCGCTTCGATCTGGATTTTCCACACTCTCACCCTAATCCAGAAGGGGATCTTCAACGTCGTCGGCATCCAGAGTACGGAGCGGATAGACCACTACGCCCGCGATACGTACACCTCCCATCAGGGCATGGGGGCCATGATCATCTTCGTGCTGATCATGTTATGGGGGTCGCGCGAACACTTAGGCGATGTATTGCGCAAGGCGCTTGGACGCGCACCCGAAATAGACGACTCCGGCGAGGTGGTGTCCTATCGGCAGGCGGTGCTGGGTTTGTTCGCTTCGCTGTTCCTCTTTGGCTTTGGCCTGTGGGTGAGCGGTCTCCCGCTCTTGGGAACCCTGATGTTCATCTTTAGTGCCATGGTGATTTTTCTCAGTCTGACCCGCGTTGTGACCGAAGGTGGCGTCCCGGCCATGAGGCCGCCGGTGATGAGTTCGACCTTTGTCATTTCGGGGGGCGGCACCCAAGTCTTGGGCGCTTCCGGGCTGGTGGTGCTGGGTTTTTCCTATGGCTGGCACTCCGAAATCCGCTCTTTTGTGATGGCGTCGGTGGCCAATGGGCTCAAAATGAGCGAAGTCATCAGAGGCTCCAAACGCCCTCTGTTCTGGGCTGTGGTCATCGCCATTGTGGTCAGCCTGATAGGCTCTACGTATATGGTTCTGTACCTGGCCTATAAATACGGCGGCATCAACCTCAATCCGCTCTTTTTTGGCTGGAAGGGGGGTATTGGTCCCACGGATATGGCCCCGCGCATTGCCTCAGAGCCCACGGGCCCCCGTCTCGACGCTTGGCTGTTCATGGGCATTGGTGGGGCGGTGATGGCGGGATTGATGTGGGTCCGGCACCAAGTCTTATGGTGGCCCCTCAGTCCGCTGGGTTATTTGATCAGCGCCAATTGGAAGACCAGTCATATTTACGCCAGCGTATTCCTCGCTTGGTTCCTCAAATTGGTCATCCTGCGGTATGGCGGCCCCAAACTGTACCGCAGCTTGCGCCCGTTTTTCCTCGGTCTTATTCTGGGGGAAATTGTGGCGGCCGGAGTCTGGCTGGTCATCGATTATTTCACCGGCCACATGGACAGTTTCCTCACCCAAGTATAGTTGCCCAACGTGGCCGAGCTAAAGCCTGCTTCCCCCAATGGGGCGTCAGGGCCTTCTCCATTCGAGATGGCAACGGCGCTCAGTTGCCTGTTCCTGTCAGGGGCCGCGAGCCTGTTCTACGAAGTCTGCTGGATCAGAAAGGCCGGACTGTTCTTTGGCAGTACGACCTTCGCCCTGGCGACGGTGCTCGCCGTGTTTTTCCTCGGACTGGCCGTGGGCAGTGTCCTAGCCGGTCGCCTGTCGACGTCGCTGCACCGTCCGTTGCGAATCTACGGGATCGTCGAACTGGCTATCGCGGTGTTGGGCCTAGCGAGCAACACGCTACTGGACATGGCCGACGATGGCTATGGAATGCTCTATCGCTGGGCCGATGGTTCGGCCCCGTGGATCGCGCTGGCGCGCTTGGTCTTGGTGGCGGCCGTGATCCTCGTGCCCACGGTTCTGATGGGGACGACGGTCCCCTTGCTCGCTCGGGCGATCATCCGCCGACACCGCAGCCTCGGCTTTGCCGCGGGCGGTCTCTACGGCATCAACGCGCTGGGGGCCGCCACTGGGGCGGCTTTGGCTGGCTTTGTGACCCTACCGGTTCTGGGGCTTGCTACGACCATCTACCTAGGGGCGGGTCTCAATGTCTTGTGTGGTTTCGCCATGCTGCTGGTCTGTTGGCAAACAAACTCCGCGCCGCTGCCCGAGCGGCTCGACCAAGAAGACCAATCTATAGACGCGGGTAGGACGCTGAGAGTACCCGTCCTGCTGTCTTTGTTCTTTCTGACTGGGTTCGTCGGCGTGGCCGTCGAGATTCTGTGGGCGCGCTACCTGCCGCTGATGATCACCAGTTCGGTGTATGCGTACACGCTGCCGCTCGTCGTGATCCTGCTCGGCATCGGCATCGGTAGCCTCGTCATCGCGCCGCTGTGCGACCGCAGCCGGCATCCAGTCGTCGTCTTCGGCTGCCTTCAGGCTTTCACGGGACTGAGCGTCCTAGTCACCATGAAGCTGCCCCGGGACATCTGGACGGCGCTCGCGCAGGCCGCCCCAGAGTTGATAAGCGCCAACCACTTCATGGGCTTGCACGGTGCCATATTGCTGCCGGGCGCGCTGGCCTCGGGGGCTTCGTTCCCCCTCGTGGTCCGACTGGTGTCGAAGAACGTCGCCGATGCGAGTTGGACGATTGGTCGGCTGACGGCCATCAATACCGCAGGTTCCATTGCGAGCGCGGTGATCATGGCTTGGGGGCTTTCCTGGTTGGGACTCGACCTCGCGCTGCGGACGGTCACCGGCATGGCTATTGTCGGGGGCTGCGTGGCCTTTGCCGCAGGGGCGGGACGTCAGATAGGTCGGCGCGTCGCGGTCTTGCTGATCGCCTTCAGTGTAATTGGGTGGGGGCTCGTTGCGACCCTGCTCGAAACGAGGCTGCCCCACGACCATCTGTCTTCCGAGGGAACCCTACTTGAAGTCGTGGAAGGCCAAGGTGCCAGCCTTGCCGTGGTGCAACTCGAAGACAAGGTGCTGCTCGGGATTGACCGCTTGTGGCAGGGGTCAAACAAGAAGAACCAACAGACCTTTGCCGGCCATCTGCCCATGCTGTTGCGCGGCGATGGCAATGAGACGGATGTACTCGTAGTGGGTATGGGTACCGGCCAAGCTGCGGGGCGGTTTCTATTGTGGGATGTCCATAGGCTCGATTGCCTAGATGTGGAAGTGGCTGTTTTTGATCTCGCCCGCCGCTACTTTGGCGCGACTTGGCTGGACGATCCTCGGGTGCGCGCCTTGGCAGAAGACGGCCGGGATTACATCCGCCACAGCCAAGCCCGCTACGATGTGATCGGCATTGAAGTGGGCCAACTCTTTCGCCCGGGGATCATTTCCTTTTACACCAAAGATTTTTACCAACGCCTCAGACAGCGGCTAGAGCCCGGCGGTCTAGTGACGCAATTCGTGCCGGTGCGGATGCTTTCCACGCCGCAGATACTCGACATTGTCGCCACCTTCATCAGCGTCTTTCCGCAGAGTCAACTCTGGTTCAATGGGCCAGAGTTCGTCTTGATCGGCCGCCGGGCGGATGCCTTTGCGCTCGACATCTCATCTCTTGAAGAGAGGCTGGGAAGGCCCGAAATTCGCCGCGATCTGCACTACCAGCACCCGCTGGACGCGAATACGGGGTGGCTCAACGAGTCCGACAGCGTCTTGGGGAGCTTCCTAGCGTCGGCTGAGGATCTGCGCACCCTAAGTCGCGGTGGGCGGATTCTCGCGGATGACGTGCCTAGGTTTGACTATGAACTCGATCCGCATCAAGATATCGAGGTGCGCACTGTGGGTGCTTTACTTGAGATTGAAAAACCCTTGCACAAGGCGACCTCTGCAGCGCTCGATGGGCGGCGCATGGCCCGCATTGAACAAATGCGCAAACAAAATCTGTACGCCTTGGCCAACCTGATCGTCGCCCGCGGCAGCAAAGCCTTGCAGGCGGGGCAACTAGAATTGGCCGAGCGGACTGCGCGAGAGGTGCTGGCCGAGGTGCCAGCGCATACTAAGGCGCTTTGGCTCCTCGAAAGGATCGAGGGCCGATCGGACAAGGATAGAGTGCGATGAACCTGCGCCTCATTCTCTGTACCTTGTTGTTCTCCGCTCCGGTCTGGGCTCAGGGCTATCGCCTCGAGCCGAACCAGTTGATCATTAGCGAGAGCGACTGGCCGGAGTGGAATTTTCCCGCGGGCAGTGTGGATTTTAGCGCCGAAGGGGCTCGGCCCCATTTTGTGCAGCGGCAGATCAATGCCGCGCTGAACGCAGGGGCCTTCAGCCGCGAGGACGTGACCGGAGGCATCCGACGGGCGGGGACCAATTTCGTCGGGGCGGCGCAACTCATGGACGGGCTGGAAGAAACCTACTGGGAGCCGGAGCTGGACGCGCCGCTGCGCGACTGGTGGGTCGAGGTGGATCTGGGGAGGGTGGTGTGGGCCGAGAAAGTGGTGGTGAAATTTGTTGCCGAAGGGGTGGGCGATCCGTTTTTGCAGTTCAAGGTGCTCACCTCCAATGGCGACGAGGCCTTCCAGGGCAGTCAGAGCCTAGACTACCGGGTGGCCGGTCGCAGCGAGGGGTTGAACAAGACGCAGCGGGTTTTCGAATATGCTCTGCGTCCTGCCAAGTCGTCGGATCCGGGATTGAGTGGGGATTTAGTCCAGTATGTGCAGATCGTGGCCACGGCTAGTGATGGTCGTCGTGGTGCGGAGGTGAGCGCGTCTGGTTGGGAGGGTTTGCCGTCGTCGGATCGGGGGGATGTGCTTTATTTTCGTCGGGAGTCGTCGGGGGTGGAGCGGGAGGTGACGCAGGAGGAATATGAGACCATAAGCGATGCCCAATTGCGGGGCCCGATTCGCTATTATCGTTCGGAGCGTCCTCGGTTGGCGGAAGTGGAGGTGTGGACGGTGGGGGAGAATATTGGTTTGGGCTGGAAGGAGCGTGGAGGGTCGATCGAGGGATTTGGGGAAGCGGGCGGACAATCCAATATAGTTGACGGCGATTATACCACCGTCTGGAGTGCAGAAGCGGGATTTTCCACCAAGGGTATAGGCAGTCGGGATGACGATTTCACGGTGTTGATCAAGAACCGGGATCGGGATCTCTTATTGGACCTGGGCACCTGGTACTGGGTCGATCGCGCCTTTATTGTCTATGGCAGTGCCACATTCCCCAATTATGTACTCAATCTTTCGGATGGCAGTCTGGCGCCCGATGGTAGCCAGATATTTACATCTGTAGTTGCGCGCGGCAGAGACGATATCACGCTTGGCCGCGAGGCTCTTGCACCCGCCGGGTCGCTGCCGACGAATACGTTCATGCAGGCCAATATCTTCTCCCCCATAAAGGGACGCTTTTTCAGGTTCGACTATCGCGTAGTCACTACCGGGTTGATCCGTTCTGGCATAAAGGAGCTTCTGCTCTATGGCTCTGGTTTTCTTCCGCAGGTCACCCTGCAAACGCCGGCGATCGAGTTGGGAGATACCCCCCGCATTCTTTTCACCATCTCTTGGGAGGCCCAAACGCCGCCCGGCACTCAGCTACAGATCCGCACTCGGACCGGGAACCGACTCACCGAGGACAAGCATTTCTACGACAAACAGGGGGTTGAAGTGGACGAGGCGGCCTATCGCAAGATGCTGTCGTTTCTGCGCGGGGATTCGACGGTCGCTTTTGTGCCCGACGAGACGGATTGGAGTCCGTGGAGTCCGTTTTACGAGCGAGCCGGCACGACTATCACCTCGCCTAGTCCTCGGCGCTATATCATGATTCAGGCTGCTCTGCTCTCGGATGATCCCAACCAGGCGGCTGTATTGCGTCGCCTCAATATCGGCTTGAGGAATCCGCTGGTGCACCAGATTCTGGGCGAAATCGCGCCGCGCAGAGCCCAACAGAGCGGTCGCCGCGAGGCGTTCGCGTTGTCGCTGACCATTCCATCCAACGAGGCGGGCTCGGAGAGGCTGGGGTTCGATCAGGTGCTCTTTGAAGTGCCTCCGAGTGCCGAGGTGGAGTTGATGGATGTGACCGTGGGACTAGGGAGTGAACTGGAGGTGGGGGGAGGACAGGTGTACTCGGCGAGTGAACTGGAGATTAAAACCGGAGTTGATTCGTTATGGGTTCACCTGCCCGAGGTGGTCCGAGAGTCCGAGTCCGAGGTAGTACTGCGTTTTTCGAGTGTGTTCTATCTGGCGAGTAATGCCTTTCTGGTCTCGGTGGGCTTGGGCGAGGAAGGGGCGGTGGTGTGGCAGCGGGTGGACGCGACAACTTCGGGCGAGGGCCTGACCGTACTGACGCCGGTGGCCGGTGGACTGGTAGGCGATCTGAAGGTGCTGGGAAATCCGTTCACACCGAACGGAGATGGCATCAACGATGCGGTGAAATTCGTCTTCCCCGTATTTAAGATGCCGGGGCAGGCTTCGCTGATATTGGAGGTCTATGCGCTCGACGGATCGCTAGTGCACCGTCGAGCGCAGTCCGTAGCGCACGCCGCTGGTGTTCAGGAGGTGAGTTGGGATGGCCGGGACCGAGATGGAGTGCTGTTGCCGCCTGGCTTGTATATCTGTCGGGTCGGTCCAGAGGTGGACGCAGAGAGTGTTGGTGAATCCTCGGTGGCCACTGTCGTGGCTAGTGTGTACTGAGAGTATAGACGCAAATTCCTCGACAGGCACCTTTTAGTACGTCGCATACACGACACCAGTTTTTTCGACCTTTTCCCGGTCGGCATCGACCGAAACCCGATACAGGTAAATTCCCGGCGGCACCAAACCGCCGGTCTCATCCCGACCATCCCACGCCCGCTCGTACTCGCCGATCCCATCCGCGTCTGAATACACCCGCCGCACCCGGCGACCCGACAAGTCCCACACCTCCACCGCTACCTGCGCACTGCCCGTAATCTCCAAGATGTGATAGAAGATGCCTATCTCGTCGTTGCGACCATCGCCATTGGGCGTAAAAATGGTCGGCTCGACTCGCACCTGCAACAGCCTCTGCTCCTGCGCGGCGGTGGCCACCGACACCCGGTTGCCCTCGTATTTCGCCGTGGCGTCTCCCGGATTGACTCCCTGCGGCACCTCCAAAGGCTGGTCGCTGTCCGACACTTGCGCCGCAAAGATTGCTCCGTAGCGCAGCACTTGTGCTGCAAAATCTACCTCGATCAGCGTCCCCGAATCCTGCTCTTGGAGGCGTGGGAAACTGACCGCCAGCCGATGTGGCTCCTCGGCTTCTACTGTAAAGGTCACGGGCGCATCGCCGATGCGCACCGCCTCCACCGCGCTGATGATCGAGGAGGTCTCAATTTCCAACTGGTCAAAGCCGACATCTCCTGAGTGAATGGTCGGCCGCAACGCATAGGTGAAGGACGATTGCTGCCCTACTTTTGCTTCGACCGGCCAGACCTCGCCCACTAGATTCGTCGCCACCGGCTCGGAGGCGCGCAACTCTACGAAGCCCACCCGGCCGCCGGCGTCTTCACGGGGCAGAAAGTCGATCTTGAACTGGAAGTAGCGTCTGGGGCTCGTCGACACCATCGGCGTGCCGCTGCTGTCGGCAAAGTCGTAGGGGGCTGACCAAAAGGTCCAGTGGTCGAGGTCGTGGGTGATGCCGGCCCGTTCATTGAGTTTGAGACCTTTGTAGCCAGCGCGACTCACCTTGGCTTTGCTGCCGCGGCCGGTGAAACGCCAAAACACGTCCGCATCGTCGTCTAAGCCGCTACGGGTCCGGATGAGGACTTGGGCTCCAGGCTCCTGAACCCCGGACCAGCGCAGGTCTCCCCAAGCCATGGGCCGCTCGAAATCGATGACATCGGAAATATAAGTGGCCTGTTTGACGAACCCCTTGGCATAGACTTCTATTTCGTTCACTTCCCAGTCCGTGTTGTGCTCGGCCAAGGCCACTTGGACAAACTCTACTGCCTCGTGCGATGGGATGGGAATGTCGAGGATTTGCTCCCGGTTGTCTCTCACTTCGACAATATAGGGCGATTTCGGCGGAACGATGCCGTAGTTGACTATGGGTCGCGGGCCGAGGTGGACGCGGAGGATGCCCACGGTTCGGCCTGGGTCGGTAAACCCGGATATCACCCGAAGTCGGTCGATGTTGTAGAGACCGCCTAGGTAGATATTGGCCGTGCCCGCCCGACTGAAATCATCGGTGCAGGCTCCAGATCTGATACTGTGTTCGGCGCACAGATACTTTTCCGCCAGCCAGAAAGTACCCGTATCACCATCCCACACTTCTCTATTTATATTGGCCCTTAAATGTGCCCCTCCTTTTTCTTCGATTCCGGGTGCTATATTGAAGTCTGGATTGCGTTTGAGAGGCTGGATACCGGCACTATCCACGTTCAAGTCGATGATTTCCCCATGAGGTTCGGCATCGAAATCCATCCAGTTTAACTGTATGAAGTCCACCCCGTCTCGGCCTTCCTCAGGAGGTTTGGGCCGATCTTCACCGCCGAACCGGTAAATGGTTAGACCCGAGGCCGGCTCAACCCCAAAACCGATCGCTAAAGAAAAAACCCAGAATAGGGAAAGAAATCGTGCTATTTCCATCGACGTTCATCCCGCAAATTGTATCTCGGAAGATAGCGTTGAAAGGGCGTTGTGTCATCTTTTTCTCGCCGCTAGTTGGAGGTTCCAGTCGTTGAAACTGGCTTGTGGCGATGTAGAGGGTACCCGGTCGGTGCGCTCGCGCTCGGGCCGATGGGTAGGTTTTCGGATAGGCTGTTAGTATCTTTATCGTCAATCGTTGGTGAAAATTCAACCTGCTGGCTCAGTGGTGTGAAAGGGGTCTGGTGAAGTGCTGAACGGCGAGGTTCAAGCGCGCTGGGTTGTTGCTCTCCAGCATCGGGGGAAATCGATCGTGACGCCAAAGCGAATATCAGTCCTTGTTTTCTCAGTAGCGGCAACCATGTATTGGGCGTGTGGCACCGCAGAGCACCCGCCAGACCAAGCCCAAGAATCGCCGCAAAATCAGCCTCTGCTCCTCGGCCGCATCGACTTTCCCACTTCCGGTGCGCCCGCGGCCCAAGAGGAGTTTGAACTAGGGGTGCTGGCACTGCACAGTTTCTGGTACGAGGAGGCACGGGACCACTTTCGCAAGGCACGGGAACTGGACCCCAGTTTTGCCATGGCCTACTGGGGCGAGGCCATGACGCACGATGCGCCGCTACAGGGCCCCCGGGGCGTGCAGGATTCAAAGGCCGGCCAAGCAATTCTCGACCAGTTGGACGAACTGCAAGCGCAGGAAAAGCTGCAATGGACCGTGCGTGAACAGGGATTCGTCGATGCGCTGCGGCCGCTCTACCGCGAGCGAGGCAGCCCAAAAGGTCGCCGGGCTTTTGCCGCGGCCATGGAACAACTCGCCGCGCGCTACCCGGACGACGACGAAGCGGTCGTCTTCGCGGCATTGGCCCGCATGAGCGCCGCCCGAGTCCAAAGGGGATTTACTTGGGACGATTCCGCGTTTGTGGAGCCGCTCGCCGCCATTTTGGAGGAAGTGTACCAGCGTCGGCCGGAGCATCCCGGCGTCGTGCACTATCTCATCCACATGTACGACTCGCGCACCTTCGCCCATAGGGGCTTGGACTTGGCCCGGTTCTATGCTCGTCTAGCGCCGGCTTCGTCGCACGCGCTGCACATGCCGAGCCACATTTTTCGCTGGCTCGGCATGTGGGAGGAGATGGCCGCTTCAAATGAGGATTCCTACGCGGCGACTGTACAGTGGCAGGAGCGGACGGGTCGCCCTCTGTATAAGCGCGATTTCCATTCGATCGATTGGTTGTTGGACGCCTATTTGAAGCTCGGTCGTTTGCAGGATGCCCAGGGTCTAATTGACGAATTCGACGCCGTTGTGCGCGAAGCCCAGCGACGAGGCGAGAAACTGGATCTCATCCCCTACAATGCGATCATGTTCAAAAGCCGGTACCAACGGGTCGCGCTGGCCGTGGGCCACACCGACGTGCGACTGCCGGTCACAGAGGAAGTCGATGTGGCCTCCATGCGGCCGGGCCAGGGCGCGCGCTTTATTGGCTATCGCGCTGCGGTGGCGGGGCAGGACTCGCTGTTTCGCCTCTCCGTCGGACGCGTGCGGGCCTACTCGCACATGCCGGTCTTGGGGAGATTCAAAAATTACCTTCAGGCCGTGGCCCACTACCTCGACGCCGTCCACGCCCGGGCGCGCGGCGATGCCACTGCCGCGCTGGAGTCGGCTCGACGGGCCATGGAAGGGGAGCGACTGGAAAAAGTCCCGCCCGACATTTTGGGCAGTGAGCTATACGCGGAACTGCTCGTAGAGCAAGGCCATGCGCAAAAGGCTCGCTCGTTGTTTGCCCAGCTCTTAGAGATGCGGCCGCAGGACCCGCTGTACGTGCTCGGTTTGGCGCGGGCCGAAGCGGCACTAGGCAACGGGGGAGAAGCCGTGCGTTTTTATCGCGAACTCCTCGACATCTGGCGCAATGCCGATGCCGATTTGCCCGCGCTCAAAGAGGCGCAGGATTACGTTCAGCAACACGGCGCTCAATGAGCCATTGACCCTCGCCCTGTGCGAGAGGGAGGAATCGGATGCATAGCTGGCAAGTGTGTTGTATCGTCGCCTTGGGCATAGCCACGGCGACAGGCTCCAGTGCTGATACAGTAATAGAGCCGCTGGCGGGAACGAACCTAGCCTTGGGCAAGAGCGCGACTTTTTCTTTAGAGCCCAACTATAGCTTGTGTGCCGGGGGCGATGAGACCGATCTGTTCGACGGCGAGTTCTGGCAGCCCGGCGACACTGGCTTCTGGACCGACAAGGGAACAGTCGGCTGGCAATTCGGCCGCAAGCCCGGCGTCCTCATCTCGCTCGACCTGGGGGATGTTTACTCTATCGATGCTCTTGGTTTTGACACCACTTCCGGCGCGTCCCAGGTCACCTTTCCCGCGGCGCTCTTCGCCTATGTGTCCGACGACGGCCAGACTTGGCACTATGTGGCCGATCTGATCAATGAGGCCATTCCCCAGGACCAATACGTGCGCCATCGCTTTGTCGCCCGGGGTCTGAAAACCCGCGGGCGCCATTTGGCAATATACGTTGCCAAGGGTGGCTTTTACGGGTTCGTGGACGAAATTGAGGTGATGCAGGGCCACGGCGACCCGGCGGCTGTTTCTTTCGCAAAGGCCGGAATCGACCGAGACGCGATCGAAAGTGACGCTTTAAAACGCGCCGAGAGCGCTGTGCAGAAGAATATCGACCTCTACTTTGTCCAAGCTGCCCGCGATCAGGTGATGTCCATACAGGGAGCAGACGCGGCCGCTATTCTGCGCCAACTTGGAACCTTGGAACGCGTTGCTTTCGCCGGCAGCGGTGGCGAAGAAATGGATTACTCCAAGGGACTGCCTCACACCGAGGTCGGTCGTAGAATTTGCGCGGCGATGGGTGCCTATTTTAGCCGCCGCGATGACCGAGTTGCGATCATTTGGCAGCCGACCGACTCGATGTGGTCGCACCGAACCAACCCGTTTGCACGGCCGGTAACCGAGGTCGCGCCCAAGTTGCACGCGGACATGATGATCGGCGAGTACGAACCGGTCGCTTTCAACGTGTCGAACAATACCACTGAGCCGCTGACGATTCAGGTCGAAGTGGGCGCATTGCGAGGGATTGAGGGAGGGGATGTCTGGCCGGACGCGCAGATTACACGGCATATTGCAACCCATGTCGTGGGTAGTGGATTCCTGTTTTTCGACGACGCTTTACCTCCCCTCGAAGATGGCGGCGCGATCTTGCCACCGGGCATGACGCGCCAAGTGTGGCTGGTGCTCCACTCGCGGGGCCTCAAGCCGCAACAGTACGAGGGCAAGGTCGCGGTCACCGTCGGCGATGCGCACTTTGAGATTCCGCTCAGCGCCACGGTGTTCCCGGTGGAAATGCCAGCCGATCCGACGTATATCGCCCAGTCGTGGGGCTACTTTACTTGGACGCCATCGCAGGGGTACGAGCAGCAGGCCGCTGCGGAACTCGAGCGCTGCTATGCCAACGCCCATGTGCTGCACCACGCGTACATCCCCTGGCCCAAGGTCGATAAGGCGACTGGTGAGCTGGTCCGACCGATTGAGGTTGATTTCGCCAAACTCGACGAGATGCTCGCGTACCGGCCCTACGTGAGACAGTGGCTGCTGTGGACCGGTTTTGAATTCGGCTACATGGACCTCAATTATCACCGCGCGACCGATGTGCCAAAGGTCGGCACTCCCGAACACGAAGTCCTGTTCAAGGAGTGGGTGCGGCAAATCCGCGACCACATGCAGGCGAGGGGCTTTCCGACGGAGAAATGGGCCTTTTACTGGGTCGATGAACCCGGCGACGAGGGATTTGAGAAATACATTATCCCGTCGTCGAAGTTTGCCAAGGAAGTCGATCCGACGATCCTCATTTGGGAGGATCATCAGATTTCGCTGGAGATGCTGGAAAAGTATCCCGATGCCATTGATATCCACTGCTGTCCGCTAAAGTACTACCGCCAAAACCCCGAAATTCTCGCCCACGTGCTGGCGGAAGAACACGCCGGCTCCCAGTACGTGGTGGGAAGTTCCAAAGCCAGCGATCCCCACCGGTACTATCGCCTGCACCACATGGCCACCGTCGAGTTGGGGTTGGACGGTGCTGGCATGTGGGTCTGGGGAGACGACGGTGGACAGTTCAACGACTACGCGGGCCGCTATCCAAGCTACGGCATGGTCTATGCCACCGAGCAGGGGCCAATCACTAGCAAGCGGCGGGAGGCCTGGCGCGAAGGCATTGAAGATGTCGAATTGTGGCGCCATTTGGGCAGCATCGCGGCAAAAACCGGCGATGCAGGTCTGGCACAGCTCCATCGGGAAGGTCCGGGCCGCTTGGTCAACAGGCAGGATGGCCGGGCCGATTTGGTACAGGTGGACCTGCACAGCGGCACGCCCGAGGAATTGCTCGAGATGCGGCTGGAGGTGCTGAAAGCCGTGGCTACGGCTCTGAAAAAATAAAAGGAGCTAGCGTGATAACCGCAGCACAGATAGCCCACTATCTTTCGGAGGCCTTCTTCCACAGTAAAAGCCCGCGCATCCAGCGTCTAGTCGCGCAGTGGGTCGAACTCGGGCTACCTTAGGAGGGCAATCGATGGAGGAATGGACGCGCAGGACGTTTATCCAGCAGACGCTTGGCGCGGGCGGCGCGCTGGCCTTGGGTTTTTCGTGTGCCCGTCCAGAGAGCGACTCCGACCCCTTTGCTGGCGGCGAATTGCTGGAGAATCTGAGCTTCCTCGACGGCAAAGAGCCCCTGCAACTAGGCGATGGACTCGACGCGCGATTCCACACTGATTTGACCGCGCTCACGCCCGCCACCTTGATCACCCCCAATGAGCGCTTCTTTGTGCGCACGCGTTGCTCCGATCTGCTCGATTTTGCCCAGCCGTGGAAGATCGCGGTGCGCGGACTGGTCGAGCGGCCAGTGGAAATAGGTCTGGACGAGTTGAAACCCTTGGTCAAACCCATGGGTACCGTGCTGCTGGAGTGCGCCGGCAATCAGCGTCGGCCCTTTGGTCTGATGAGCTCGGCCCAGTGGTCGGGCGTTCCCCTGACCGAGGTGCTAGCAAGGCTAAACATCAAAGCCGAAGCGACCCGCGTCCTGATATCAGGCTTTGACGAGTACTCAACCAAACCACACTCTTCGATTCCGGGGGCAAGTTGGGTTTTTACCTTTGCGGAGCTTGAGCAATACGGTGCCTTTTTGGCCACCGAGATGAACGGCGAACCGCTGCCGCGCGATCACGGTTTCCCCGTGCGCCTAGTCGTGCCCCGGTGGTTTAGCTGCGTGGACATCAAATGGGTCAATGAGATTGTTTTAATCGACGATGGCGCAATGGCGACGAGTCAGATGCTGGAATTTGCCAGCCGCATCAACCAGCAGGGCACCCCCGAGTTCGCCAGGGACTTCGATCCCGCGCTGATCGACCAAGCGGCACTGCCCATCCGCATTGAAAAATGGCGTGTCGCCGAGCGGATCGTCTACCGGGTGGTTGGTCTGATGTGGGGGGGCGAGCGGCCGACCGACAAATTGATGATTCGGTTCGGCCAGGACCGAGACCCAGTTCCGGTCAACATGCCCTACGTGCAGGAGACCAACGACACTTGGACGCTCTGGTCTCATGCATGGGAACCCGCGAGGATGGGGTTCTACGACATTACCATGCACATCGACGACGCTAGCATCAAAACGTGGCGGCTCGATCGGGGGCTACACCGACGGCGGATTTACATCAGACAGGTTTAATGGCTAATGGTGCGACACGTGATTTTGGTCGCTGGCTTATTGTTTGGATCGGGGATGTGCGCCCTGATCTACCAGATGGTCTGGCTGCGCGAATTCCGCTTTGTTTTTGGTGCCTCTACGTTGGCTTCGGCCGCGGTGCTGTCCGTCTTTCTGGGGGGCCTTGGCGCGGGCGGGTTCTGGTTCGGGCGGCGCGTTGACCGCAATCCGCGGCCTTTAGCCCTATACGCCTACCTCGAACTGTTCATTGCGGCCTCGGCTGCCCTCACGCCACTGCTGGTGTGGATAGCGCGCGAGTTATACGTCGCCCTGGGCGGAGTCTTGTCGCTGGGGCCGGTCGTGGCCACGCTGGTGCGACTCGGGCTTACCGCGTGTGCGCTGGCCGTTCCGACCTTTCTCATGGGGGGAACGCTGCCCGCCGCGGCCAGAGCTGTCGGGGGCGACGAGGATGCTGGGAGACGCCGGGTCGCCGTGCTGTACGGAATCAATACGCTCGGCGCTGTGACCGGGGCTTTGCTGGCCACTTTCGCGCTGCTGGAACACCTAGGGGCCGATGTGACCCTGTGGGCCGCCGCCGCACTAAACGCCGTTGTCGGCGGCTGTGCCCTCTGGATTGCGCGCGCTCACCCAGCCGTCTTTGACAAGGAGGTGGCTGTTGCGCTAGCGGTAGATAGAGAGGTGCAGCGCTCTGGCTACGTGCGACTGCTGATTTTTGCCACCGCCGCAGTGGTCGGGATGGCCTTTCTGCTCATGGAACTGGTCTGGTACCGGATGCTGGCGCCGTTGCTCGGGGGTACCACTTATACCTTTGGCCTCATATTAGCTGTGGCGCTGCTGGGCATTGGCTTGGGGGGGACCGCCTATGCGTTGTGGGGGCGGAAGCGAGCACCTGCGCTTTCTGGGTTGGCGCTGACGTGCATCTTGGAAGCGCTGTGTGTAGCTATTCCCTTTGCGCTGGGCGATCAATTAGCTGTGCTGGCGGGCGGCTTACGCGAGTGGGGGACGCTGGGTTTTGGCGGACTGGTGCTCTCGTGGTCCGTAGTGGTGGGTATTGTGGTGCTGCCCACAGCTATTGTTGCGGGGTATCAGTTCCCGCTCCTCATTGCGCTGCTGGGGCCCGGCGCGCGTCAGCTCGGGCTCGACGTGGGCTGGACTTATGCTTGGAACACACTGGGTGCTATTCTGGGTGCCTTGCTCGGTGGCTTTGTCTTGCTACCGTGGCTTTCCGCTCCAGGTGCGTGGCAACTCGTGGTAGTGCTGCTCGCGGTTTTGGGAGGCGGTATTGCTGCGTTTTCGTGGACGAGAGGCGGAAGGGAGGGGGAAAGCGCAAAATGGGCTGGCCTGCAGTCGGGCCTAGCCGTCGCTTTGGCCGTGGTCGCCGCGTCCTTATTGTTGGTGACCGGACCCACGGCGGCGTGGCGGCACACTCCGATTGGAGCAGGGCTAAAAATGCTGGCCAATTTGAATGCCAACGAGATTCGGGGCTGGATGCAAGGGCAGCGGCGCGCCGTGCGCTGGGAGCGGGAAGGTATTGAAAGCTCGGTGGCCATTCGCGTGTCCGACCGGGGGCCGGTGCTCTTTTTGAACGGCAAGAGCGAAGGATCGGCGGTGGGGGACGCGTCCACTCAGATTATGAGTGGGATGATTGGAGCTATTCTGCATCCACATCCGCGCAACGCCCTAGTCATTGGACTTGGGACCGGATCTACGGCCGGTTGGCTGGCGGCTATCGACGCAATGGAACGCGTCGATGTGGTGGAGCTGGAGGCGGCTGTGGTCGAAGCGGCCAGCGCCTTTGGGCCGGTCAATGTGAACGCCGTCGGCCATCCCAAGGTGCATACTGTCGTCGGCGATGGGCGGGAGGTCGTCCTGACTACCCGGCAATCCTACGACCTCATCTTCTCCGAGCCTTCCAATCCCTACCGGGCGGGAGTCGCCAGCCTGTACACGCGGGAATTCTACGAAGGGGTTGCTCCGCTGCTGCGCGACGGCGGCCTGTTCGCGCAATGGGTGCAAATGTACGAGGTGGACGAGCAGACCATCCGCATCATCTACGCTACCCTGAGTTCGGTTTTCGCGCACGTGGAGACTTGGCAGACCCAGCGCGGGGATTTGCTGCTGCTGTCGTCTGCCGGGCCGGTGTCGTACGATGTGCCCAGGCTGCGCGCCCGGATCGCCGAAGAGCCCTACCGCAGTGCGCTGGCCGCAGTCTGGCGCACCGCGGACCTCGAAGGCTTTCTCGCCCACTACGTAGCCGGCCCCGGAGTGGCGCGCGAATTGGCGCGCGAGCAGGCGTTGAATACGGACGATCTCACCCTAGTGGAGTACGCCTTTGCCCGCCATCTGGGGCTGGGGAGGCATTTCAATATCGAGACGGTGGAACAATTGGCGCGTGATCGAGGAGAAGATCGGCCTCGCGTGATGGGTGGGGACGTGGACTGGGAATGGGTTACAGACCAGCACCTCGCCTTTCTGATTGGCCAAGGGGAACAGATTCGCCCGGCCCGGTACCCGGATTTGACGCCGCACCAGCGATATCGCCTGCGAGCGCTAGCGGCTTGGTGGGAGACGCGGTCGCGCAATGGGCTGGCTTGGTGGCAAAGTCAGCCGCGTCAGCCGCGCGGGCTGCACGAAGTGTCGGCTGTGGCCTACATGATGGCGATCAACCAGCGCGAGGAGACTGCCCAGTACATCGAGCAGTTGCGCGTCCTCCAGCCTGTTGAAGCGGATGTGATCTTGGCCATTTTGCACACGCGTCAGGGGCGGATACCGGAAGCAGTCGTCGCACTGGAGTCTGCTTTCGGGGGGTACGGCCGCGATCCTTGGGCTTGGCCGGCACTCATGCAGCGCGGTTTGGCGCTAGCGGTGGACCTCGGCGGTCGGGATGAAGCCCATGCCGAGCGGTTATACGCGGCCCTGCGTTCTCCGTTTGTCATGGATTACGCGCGCGAGACGCGGCTGAATGCATTGTTAAATCTGGGTTATGAACTCAATTTTCCGCAGAACTGCATAGAGGTGCTCAACGAGCTGGAACCGCACGTGCCTTGGAAGCGCGATCTGCTCGAAGCGCGCGTCAAATGCTACCAAGCAGGAGACCATCCATATCTCGATAGGGCGCGCCGCGATTTCGACAAATATCTCGCCTTAGAGGAAAAATAAACGGACTAGACCGCGACAAAGGAGGATAGCTCATGCGACCTGTAATGTTCATGGGACAGATTCAGGCATTTGAAAACGACGGCGCGGACTACATTATCGAGCGCTTGTGGGACGGGGGCATCAGGGAATTGGTGTTGGGCGATCTGATTTTGCGGCAAGGCGAGACTCAGGGCCCTTCCTTTGCCCCTAATGTGGATTTTTACCACGGCTGTGAAAAACAGCCGCCGCAACTGCCCGCCGACCTAGAGGCGTCGAGCCGCATTTTTGGCGATGCGGTAAAAGCAGCCGCGGACAAGGGATTTGCTATCTACTTCCACGATTGGGGACAGTTCGGCTGGTTCGAGTCGGGCTCGTGTCTGAACAATCCCGAGCAGGTGCGCTACGGCTTGGCGCGCACCCGGGACACCTTTGCCCAATATCCCGACACCGGCGGTTTTGTGCTCGACGGCCCTGAATACGGCTACGAGATTGAGCCGGGACACCGCAGCGACGTATTCGGATGTTTCTGTCGGCACTGCGAGAACAAGGCGCGGGAATTGGGCTGCGATTTCGCCGCCATGCAGGAAGCGGCCGAGCGCCTGCGGGCCCGCCTGAGCGCATTGAGTCCGGCTGTGATGCGCGGTTTTATCGAGGCTCAGACCGGGCCTTTTGACGCGGTGGATTTGCTCTTACAGGATCCCGCGCTCTTCGACTGGATTCGCTTTAAGACCACGTGTATTGAGCACTACGTGGGTGCATTTTACCGCGGCGTCAAAGAGATTGACCCGAAATTGAAGCTGGCCTGCGGCCCCCGAATCTCGGCCTTTGCGCCGCTGACCGGATACAATTACAGGCGCTTGGGTGAAGTGACCGATTTTATTGCCCCCAAACTCTACTTTTGGCAGCACGGTATCGACGGGCTGAAGGGGACGGTGTACCGCTACGCCAAAACGCTGGTGGAACTGAACGAGGGTGTGGACGAGGGGTTGGCGCTGGATTTTGTCTTTAAACTGTTCGGCTTCACCATGCCCGGCGTGCGCACCCTAGACGAATTGTCGGCGCCGCTCAACGAAGCCTTTTTTCGCGAGACCGTACCTGGGGAAATTGCCAAGATGATTTTCCGCACTGGTCCGGTGGAGCGCCTCAAACCTTGGGTCGGCCTGCACCACGGTGGGGTGCGGATCTCGTCCAACGAACTCGAATTGCTCTTGCAGGCCATTGTCGCCAGCGGCCTGCAGAGCCTCATCTACTGGCACTACTCAGATATGAGCGAAGAGGAGTGGCAGGTACTGCAAGGATTTATTCGTTGACATGACAGAATTCGCCTTTGCGCACTCTCGACACTTTCCCCGTACCGACCTCGCCGCAGATACAGTCATAGTAGTGCCAGACGGTCTCCAAGCGGCCCCGCCCGTTTTGCAACTCCAGGGTCTTATCGCCGCCGTGGGGGGGCGGGCACCCGACATTGTAGGGCAGCGGGATTTTACCGACGCGCTCTTTGGTAGTGCGCAGGTGATCGCCTGCGGCAATATGACGAACAATGCCGCGCTGCGGCGGCTCTACACGGCCCGCTGCTGTTTTGTCGATACCTTTTTCCCCGGCGGGAACGGCTATTTTGTCAAGTCGATTTCAGATCCCTTCGGCTATGGCAAAAACTGTATCGTCCTCGGGGCCAGTAGCGGGGCAGGGCTGCTGGCTGCCTTTGCGGTGTTTGAGGACTTGGTCCGCACCGGTGACGGGGAATTGCAGCGGGTACACGCCGCTCAGTTCCAGCATCCTCTGCCTCTGTTTCCCGAGGAAGAACAACTAGAGAAGATGGTACAGGACGATCTTAAAACTTGGGAAGGCGCTTGGGTCTCCACGCCTTTTCGGGGCGGTCGGGTGGAGACCTACGCTTGGTATTACTATCTGACCGACCATCCGGTGTGGGGCCGCGCCGTGCCGGCCATTTTCGCCGGTTCCCTAGAACCTTGGCTGGCTCAGCGGCGCGACTACCCGGAGACCTACCACTGCTTTTTTCACTTCCACAGCCTCATTCATCTCTGGGAATTGATCGAGGATAGTCCGTTCTACACCGAGGCCGACCGCCGTGGGGTGGCGACCATGATGGGCGAGCTGCTGCGCCATTTGGCCGGCTTGTTCTATATGGAGGAAACAGTCAATCCTCCCGACCAGATTCGCCAGAACCACACCACCTATATCGCCATGGATTTGGCTGCGGGTCACAACTACCTGAGCAAGCGCTACGGCATTCGCGAATTCGATCCCACTGGGGAAGTGGTGGAGCGAATTTTTGCTGGCCAGAGCGATTGCTACAGATCCAACGACGACGGTGGCGTGGGGTACGCTTGGCTCGTGCCCCAAGAGACGCTCTCGTACGGGTTGCTTAAGAACGACTATGGGTATATCGAGAAGGGCCACATCGCCGATTTGTGCACGCTAGCGGTGGTGACTACGGACAATATGCGCAGCGAGAGCAACCACGGAGATACCTCGGGGTACGCGCCTTTTTCTTCGTCCCAGGGATGGGAAGGCCGCTTGTGGGCACCGATGGTTTCCACTTGGTATGCGCGCAACCCCGAGCATTTGTGGCTCCTCAACTGGCTGGGTGCGGGCAAGAGGCCGACGCTGGCGCACGTATTGCGAGGGCTTTATGCTGGCGTCGAATGGAGCGAAGATGGATTGGTGCTCGCCGACTGCGTCCCCGAGGAACCGGTCGGTCTGCTTGGTATATACGCGATGAAATTGCCGGCTAAAGCGCTGGGCTGGGTGCGCGCGTACGCCCCGGCTGATAACCAGCCCGACCCACAAAAAGACTACTTCGACAAGCTCTCGCTGCGGCGCGATTTCGACCCGATGAGTGAGTACTTGTTGCTCGAAGGGAGCGGCACGTTCTGTCACGGGCACGAAGACAGCAATACCATCGTCCGGCTGACGTGGAACGACCGAGCTTGGTTGGGGGACGGCGACTATATCCGGGCGGCACCCAAATTCCACAATTCCATCGCCGTCATCCGCGATGGCGTGGGCGTGTTGCAGCCGCCGGGAGATGGGCTGCTGATGCCGCTGTTGGCCTCGCTGAACTACAGCAGCGAAAGTGCTGCTCTTGGCTTGGTGCAGGCCGAGGCTGATGGGTACAACGGCGTTGACTGGCGGCGCAATATCTTCTGGGGCAAGGGGCGCTATTTTGCGGTGATTGACCAACTGCAATGCACCGAGGCCGGGGACTACCGCTGCTACTGCTTGTGGCGGCTGGTGGGCGAAGCTGAACTCAGCGGTTCTAAGGTGTGTCTGCACCAGGAGGGCGAGCACTTCTACATCGACAATGCCGATGGGTCGGCCCAGGAAATCATCGCCGACTTGCACGTGAAAAGTCGCTGGTCCAACTATCCACACGCCGGAGACATACTCCACGTCCTGCACCAGCAAGCCGCCCGCACCATGCAGCCGGGGGAGAATCTCGTCTATATCAATCTGCTGACGCCGCATCCCGACATCCGCATAGCGCGCCTGAATGAAAGGAGCGTCGAAATCCGCGACGGAGGAGAGACGACCATTTTGGGCGTCGGCCATACCCGCTTGGGCGCGCTGGCAATTGAGGCCGAAATGTTCGCGATCTCTCTAAAGGGAGATACCCTGACTTTGCAGGGCATTGAACGCTTGGGCTTTGTCGAGGGCGAGGATTGGGACTGGCAGACGTTTGACGAGTCTCATGCGACGCTCAACGTGGGACAGAGCGAAATGGCGCAACGCATCTGCGACGCCATAGACGCCGTCGCTCCAGAACCTTCCCCCGCTGTGGTGGAACCTTCCCGACTCCGGCCAGAAGGTGGCTGGACCGTCAAGTGGAGTCGGGACTTGGGTTCGACCGAGATAAGTGCTGTAGCAGTCCACGATGAAGTTTTACTTGCCGGCACTGAGGAAGGGGAGGTCGTCCAACTGGGGCTCGGGGACGGTGCGACGATGTGGTCGCACCAACTGGGCCTAGGTCGGGTAGCCAGTGCCCTGCTCTTGGCCGATATCGACGCGGATGGAGCCGTGGAAGCACTGGTGGGAACGGACGATGGTCAACTGGCCGCACTCGAAGGCCACAGCGGCGAGCAGCGTTGGGCCCAGACCTTGAAAAACTCGGGGTGGGGTGCAAAAGTCTCCGGCCTAGCTGTGGCTGATCTGGAGAGCCAGGGCCGCACGAGTGTAATAGCGTCTACCGTGGGTTGGTACATAAACTCTTTTGCCGCGGATGGCACACTCGAATGGGCGGAGTGGGTGCGCTATCACGCGATCACGGCGCTCGTTGCAGCGGATGTGGACGGCGATGGGCAGGCCGAGGTAATTGCGGGAACCGAATATTCTACTCCACTAAATGTGCACAACAGCGATGGGTCCTTCCGCTGGACGACCTTTGAAGAGGTGGGGTCCGAGGGCAATGCTACTACGCCGCGTCGCGGCATTGGCCTCACCCATCTGCAACTGGTCGATGTCGATGGAGACGGCGTGTGCGAAATTGTCTACGGCACGCAGGACGGCTGGATCTACGCGGTCAAACCGCAGGATGGGGCCGAGGTCTGGCACGTCAATATCGTCGGCGAAGTTGTGGGGCTCATCGCCTTTCCCTTCGGCCTGATCGCAGCTAGTGAATTCGGCGAACTCTACGCCTTCAGCTACCGAGGGGAATTGCGCTGGCACGTCCAGATCGGCGAGTGGATTCGGGCCGTCGTTCCGGTGGGGGAGCACATTGTCACAGCCGTGGAAAAGGGCGTGTTGCTAGCCTGTGATGCGGACGGTAGGTGCGTGGGCTCTGTGGCGCTGGAAGCGGAAATTCGCGGTTTGTGGCCGTGCCGCGGCGGCGTGGTGTGCAGCTTGGCGGCGGGGCGGCTTAGTTGCGTGGAACTTGGCGTTTGACTAAGAAGCATAGAGAGCGAATAGTTTGGCGCGGTCCAGATACACTTTGACCTTGAGCCCCCCTCGCATCTGTGAGACCATCTTCTGTTCGAGGCCGCCCGCTTTGCTCCCGTCTGCGTCTTGCGGAGCTCCTTTCCATTGTATCTGGTATTCTGTCTCATTGCCCGAGAAGGGTATGCAATCGTCGCGGCCAAAACCCGGCACGACCCGGTCAAACGGATCGACGAGTTCCACCTGCAGTGAGCCGTCGCTCGCGTCGGCGTTGATCCACAATGCATGGGGATCAATGTTCAGTGGAACCGTGGTCACAACCCCTTGAGCGTCCGTTTTCAGACAGACTAGGCGGTCCTTTTCGATCTTCGCCAGATTGATTCCCCGCTGGGTTTCCTCGCCGCCGCGTGGAGGCTCGCCGTGCAGATCGTTCGAGCCGCCGTGATAGACCCAGATCTCCTCGCCTAGGACAAAAGGGGCGTGCGGGGGATAGACGGAGCCACAGTCATAGCTGCCTTGGGGACCCCAGAGCAGGATGGGTTCGCGGTTGCCCGCTCGATGCCAGGTCCGGCCGTCCTTTGAATAGGTCAACTGAACGTCCATCTGGTTCATCCATGCGGGCATCCAATCTTCGATCTGGTTCTGGGCGATCCACCCCTCGTAGAGCGTGTGAAACACGGACAGGAAGCCGATGCGCAAGTCGCGATACGCCAGCGAACTCATGCCGTAAAACTCGTGGTCCTGAGGGGGGTCGAGTTCATCGGGGGCGACGATGATCTGGCGCGGGGTCCAGTTTTCAAAATCATCGCTCTCGGCCATGCAAATGATGCGCACGTTGGGCCGGCCTCGCAGATAAACGACGTAGCGGTGGATTTTGGCATCCCAATAAGCGACTAGATGGGTATCTGATCCCTCGGGAATGACGGGGTTGAGCCAGTGTCGGGGCACGTCCCAATGGATCCCGTCGGCCGAATACGCCACGCAGACCGGCTGGACAATGCCGGCGAATATCATGTCGCCGCTCTGGAACATGAAGAGCATCTTGTAGCGCTTGGCTGGATCGGTTTCAATGGGGTCTTTCATGACGCCGGTCCCAGCTCCCCACCTGAAAAATGGAAAGACTAGGTTATTCTCTTTGCTACCGCCATCCTCGAAGAGGTTGAGGACGGGTTTTTCCCAGTGGATCCCGTCTTGGGAGACGGCGTAAGCCAGTCCGTCCGCCTGGTCGCCGCGCTCGTCGCTCAATTTGCGGCCCACACCGTACCACATCTTGAAGATGTTCTCGTCGTCGTCGTACATGACGTTGATGTAGCTGCCGATTAGCCATTCCTCTTCCCAGGCTTGATCTTTCTCGATCAGTGGTTTTGGCGAAACCTTCTTGGCGGGGACGACCCCTTTTATGACATTGTCGAGACTTTCGATAACCGCATCATCAATGAACAAAAAGGCCGATTTCTCATCCGTCATATTGTTGCTCCTCGTGAAGCGCCGGCAACATTGTGTCGCCAATACTGGCGACAGACCGCTCCAGCACTAATGGTAGCAGGGTTGTCTCAGTATGAGTTTTTCCCCTGCTTTTCTCAACACCTATTCCTAGCTGGCAGACCGGGAAGCTACAGAGCGTCTGTAGTCCAGGTCACGGAGGGTGGATTGACACCGTATTGTTCGGACCAGTCGATCAATGCTTGGGGAGGGTCATCGACATTGAGATAGCCGCCCAAGAGCTGCCAGTCGATGTCGTTGGTCGTCCGCTGCAATACCTGTTGGTCTGGTGGATCGAGGTATTGATCCGTCTTCATCCAGCGGTAGGCGTAGCCGTAGATTATCACCTTGGAGGTGCGCTGGCTCAAATTGGGGGCGGCCGTGTGGAACGTGCGGTTTTCAAAGAGAATGGCATCGCCAGCGCGCAAGAGCGGATCAACCACCGTCGGCGGATCGACCGCACCCGTGGGAATGGTTAGGGGTGTCTCATTGAGGTGTGTGCCTCGGGCCATCATGGTCATGCCGGAGTTGGGTTCGGCAAAGTCGGTCAGGCAGTAGCACACCTTTACGCCGATACGCGGCAAGCCGGCTTGTCCTAGGTCCTCGGCAATGCCAATATCGCGATGCCAGCCGCGCCTCGGCTCTGTGGTATGTGGATCTTGGGGCTTTTTGTAGATCACCGAGGCCGAGTGGAGATGGATATTGGGCGAGAGTAACTGCACGACTAGGGGAACGGTGGCCGAGTTAGAGACGAGTTGGTCGAACGCTTCCTCCTGGACGACGCCCTGGCGCAATTGCATCTGAAGCTCCGCTGGATCGTCGAGGAACGATTGCAGCAAGCGATCGCTTGCGTCGGTCAGGCAGGCCACGGTTGCAGCATCGATGACTTGTGGGACAATGAGAAAGCCGTCGGCTTCAAATGCGCGGCGCTGCGCGTGGGTCAATTGGACGAATTGCATTGTTTCCCCGAGTTGAATCTATGGTTAGATCATCGGCATTCTGCTCGCCGAGAAAATAGGGCGTAATTACCCCTCAACCAACTTTTCCTCAAGAGGAGGACATCAAGATGAAAATCACGGCCATCAAAACCTTCATGGGGCTATTCAGCGGCCGCAACCGCGGGCTGATCAAGGTCGAAACCGACGAGGGCATCCACGGCTGGGGCGAGGCGTATTCCATTGGCCCCGACCGGTCGATAGAACCCATTGCCGACTATATCTTCGAAATGATCAAGGGCGAAGACCCGCGCCGCATCGAGTACATCATGCTCAAACTCACCCAGCAATTCCGCTTTCCCCCCGGCGGCGTTGGCCTAGCGGTGAGTTCGGCCGTTGACCACGCCCTGTGGGACATCTCCGGCAAGGCCGCTGGCCTGCCGGTGTACATGCTGTTGGGCGGTTCCTGCCGCGATCGGGTTCGCGTGTACCAGGGGGCAGGTGGCCGCGACGGCGAGGAGACGGCCAACAGCGCCCAGCGCCTCAACGAAGAGTGGGGTTTTACGGCCTTCAAGCTCAGTCCGTTCCGGCTTAGCCCGGACGTCGACCGCTGGGGGCGCATTTGCGCGGAGGCGGCCAAATACTTTGAGGAGATTCGCCAGCATGCGCCCGCGGACTTTGAATTTGCCTTTGATCCCCACGCCAAGATTTTCGAGCCGGTCCGCGCCTTGCAGTTGGCCAATGCGCTGGCGCCTTACGACCCCTACTTCTACGAAGAGCCTTTGCGTCCTGAGCATACCGCTGCTTGGGCGCGGCTGCGCCAGCAGATGCAGATCCCTTTGGCCACCGGCGAGTGCCTGTACACCCGTTGGGAATTTCTCGACCTGATGGCGGCCCAAGCCGTGGACATCATCCAGCCGGATGTGTGCGTGTGCGGCGGCCTGCTCGAAATGCGCAAAATCGCCGCGATTGCCGAGGCCCACTACGTCACTATAGCACCGCACAACCCCATGGGGCCGGTGGCCACTGCGGTCAACGTGCACTTTGCGGCGGCCACGCCCAACTTCAAAATTCTGGAGTACATTTCGCCTTTGAGCAACGAGTGGAAGGACTGGGTAGACGATCCCTATCTGCCCAAGGACGGCTACCTCGAACTGCGCGACCGACCGGGCTTGGGCATTGATGTAAACGAAGACGCCATCAGCGAAGACCGATACGTCCACTGGCAGCGCACCTGCCCGGTGCGGCCGGATGGATCGACTGGGTACATTTGAGCCGCTAGCGCACCACGACTTGCCGCACTTTGACGCGGTGCGCTGTGCCCTCTGGGCCTTGGACGGTGAGCACGACCGTGTATCCCCCGGCTTCTTTGTACTGGTGTATGGGATGTTGTTCGGCAGAAGTAGTGCCATCGTCAAAATCCCACGACCAAGAGGTGATGGTGCCGTGGGAAAGGTCTTTGAAGGCCACTAATCTGCGGTCCATGTCCAGCACTTGGAATTCCCACTGCGCTTCGAGTGGCTTGCGAAAACGGCTCGCGAGCGGCATGAGCCGAAAGGCGCACAAATTGGAGGCGTCTGAGTCCATGCGGGTCTCGTGGGAGAGGTTCCAGAAGCCTTCGTACGAGCTGTTGCTCTCGTCGTAGTCGAGCACGGCCCACGACAGGCCGATGAGGGTGTTTTCTACCAGCTTGGACACCACTGCTCGCTCGGGTCCTTCATAGGGGGCGTAGTCAAAAGGGGTAATCCAAAATTCGAGCACCAGCCGGCCGCTCTCGCCCTCGGCAAAATCGTAGGAGTACGCGTGGTTGGCGTAGGGCAACCGACCGATCCACGGCTGGCAGCCCCAGACAAAAGCCCAGTCGCGGCCCTCGCCTGGCGGCGTGAAAATATGGTAATTCTGCGCGTGCACTCCCTTGAACGCAAAGTGGCTGTCCCACTCATCCAACTGGGGGTTGTGTATGTTGGGACCACCCGAGCGGTCCGCATCGACGGCGACTTCAAAAATGTCCCCGCGACGATAGTGCATGTTCCAGTAGTCATCGCGGGCTTCGTAGAGGAAGTAGAGCCGGTTCAGACCATTGACCCAGCCCACCCGCACGGCGACGTCTAGGTCTTCCAGATCGTGGTTGGTGCCCTTGCCCTTGACGGTTTCCGCGAGTTCCTCGGTGCCAATTACATAGGATTCGGGTACGATCTCCCAGTCGTCGGTTTGCCCATCGATGCGAGGTATCATAGTGGGAGGGAACTGGAAGATTGCGAACTCTTTGTCGGGGCGTTCGAGTGCGAATGCAGGAGCAAGGGTTAGCAGAGCTAGTCCTAGGAATCCAGTCAGATTTCGCTTCATGTTGGGATATCCTCCAAGATGAAATGCAATTTGCTGTTGTGGGCTTAGTATTCTACCTATTTTGACTGCTGGCGAAAAATTGCACGACATCCAATGTTCGCAACCTACCCAAGTGAGAAAGTGCTTTTATGACGATTCCGAACGGTGCGACTCGTCGCCTCTTCACGTGGATATTGCTGGTCCTCGGTGCGGTCTGGTCCGGCTGCGCCGACGTTCCCGATGACGGGGATGTGGTTTTGAAGATCGTCTGGATGGGGCCTGAACTCGAAACTTACGGGATATGGAAAGCGGGGTTTGAGGCGGAACATTCCGGCGTGACCATTGAACAGCAATACGTCTCCTATGACCAAGGGCCGACGTTTTACAATACCATGATCCAGGGCGACAACCTGCCCGATCTGGGTTTTCTGTTCATGGGCATGATACCCGAATATGCGGAGCGGGGCGTGTTGGAGCCGCTCGATGCTTTTATGAGTGCTGCCGAGCGTGCAGCGTGGATTGACGTCGCCCTGGGCGCGGGTGAGTACAAGGGAAAGACCTATGGGGTACCGCTGGTGGGGGCCAACCGGACGCTCTACGTGCGCCGGGATTGGATGCAGAAGGCGGAAGTACCCGAAGATCCGACGACGTGGGAGGGGGTCCGCGCGCTGGCGAATGCGCTCAGCCGGCCGCCGGAGCGCTATGGGTTTTGTATCGGTGCCGGCCGGCAGAAACACCTGATGCAGGATCAGATCGCAATGATGTGGGGGTTTGGGGCCCACTTCTTCGACCGAGAAGGCAAGCTAGCGATCAACAGCCCTCAAGCCATTGCTTACGTCGAGTTTTTGACCAATATGCACCTTTTGGACCAAGTCATGCCTCCGGGCATTTTGAACTTGAATGCTAACGAATGTTATGCCGAAATGGCCGCGGGCAAGGTGGGGATGTTGTTCAGCGGACCATGGCAGGACCAGATGTGCCGGGATGCAGGCGTTGAATGCGAGCCTTTGATGATCCCAGACGGCGAGGATCGCAAGATGCTGCTCATCGTCGATGTCTTTGGCATGTTTTCCACTTCGCAGCACAAAGACCTAGGGTACGAATTTATGCGCTTTATCCAACGCTTGGAAAATCGCCGGTTGATCGATATGGAAGTAGGGGGTGTACCCATGACGAAGAACGTGGCCGACGATTCCTACTACCAGTCGATCCCGATACAGAATTATCAGGCGCAAAGAAAGTTGCTGCAATTGACGCCCAAACATCCAGAATGGACCAAGATCCAAGATGGCTGGGGCGAGGCGATCCAGATGGTTTTGGCGGGCACGGCGACACCTGCCGAGGCGCTCAACACCGTGTACGATCGCTTGATGAAGGAATTGGAAAACCCGGCGCTGCCCATGCCTTGAGGCCGCATTTTCGCACGGGAAATGTAGGGGAGTTATTGTGGAAAGAGAGAAACGTCGGCTGGCCTATTTTTACATTGCGCCAGCGGCCCTATGGCTGCTGCTGTTCATGGGATTTCCCATTGTCGAAATCCTCAAGACCAGTCTCTACCACACCTCCTACAAAGGGGAGGTCTTTGTGGGGGCGCAGAACTATACGGGCCTCGTCGGGGACGATATCTTTCTGCTGGTGCTCAAAAACACGGCCGTGTGGACAGTGCTCGCCGTATTGATGAATGTGGGAGCGGGCTTGGCCGCTGCTCTATTGTTGAGTCGCAGTACGATCATCTGCGAATTGATCCGCAGTTCATTGATTCTCGCTTGGGCTACGCCGCTGGTAGTGGCGGCCATCGCCTGGAAGTGGATGTACAATGGCGAGTACGGACACCTCAATGCGTTGTTGCTGTCGCTGCATATCGTCGATCATCCCGTGCAGTGGTTGACGAGTGCTTCTACGGCGTTTGGCGGTGCCCTGTTCGCCCGGCTGTGGACGGCGTTGCCGTTTACTACCTTTGCATTCCTCTCGGCCTTGCAGTCCATTCCGGTCCATCTGTACGAGGCCGCCATTATAGATGGGACTACGGCGTGGCAGAAGTTTTGGTATATCACTGTACCCTTGCTCCGTCCGGTCGCGCTGGCGGTTTTGCTGATCAGTTTCATCTGGTCTTTCAACAGCTTCGTCTTCATCTACGTGATCACCGGGGGTGGGCCGGCCAACCAGACCCAGATCATGGTCACGGAGATCTTTCGCCGCGCCTTTGGCTATTTCAACTTTGGCCAAGCCAGCAGCATGGCCTTTTTGGCCTTCTTGCTGCTGGTCGCCGTCAGTTTTCTCCAGTGGCGTCTCTTCTACAAGGAAGAGGCTGAGTCGTGAGATCCGTTTCCACACTGCCCGTCGCGCTGTTGCGCACCGCGCTTATGGCGGGGCTTGCGCTCTTTGCGCTCTTTCCGTTGTTGGTCGTCGCTGGCACCTCGTTAAAGACCATGGGGGAGGTGTTTCAATCGCCGGCGACGCTGATCCCGCGCGCGTTTGTATGGTACAACTACGTGGATATTTTTGTCCGCATTCCAATGGCGCGGCACCTGTTGAACAGTCTGTTCATTGCCTTGGCTGCGGTATTTTTCAACATCATTGTGGCGACCCCGGCGGCCTATGCCATGGCGCGCATCAAGTTTCGCGGCCGCGGTCTATTCGGCATGGGCATCCTAGTGGTGCAGATGTTTTCACCGGTGATTGTCCTCATCCCCTTGTTTGAGATGATGAAAGCCCTACAGCTACTGGATACATACACGGCCTTGGTCTTGGTGAATACGGCGATAACCCTGCCGTTTTCCATCTGGATGTTGCGCGGGTTTTTCAAGAACATCCCCGAGGAATTGGAGGATGCCGCCATGATCGACGGCCTCTCGCGGACGGGGATGATCTTCAGAATCGCCCTGCCGCTGACGGCCCCCGGGCTGACGACTACGGCCATTTTCACCTTCGTCAGCGCTTGGAACGAATTCATCTTTGCGCTGGTGCTGGTTTCCAAACGGACCATGCAGCCGATTACCATGGCACTCTATGCTTGGGAAAAAAACAACGTGGTGGAGTGGAATTATTTGATGGCCACCGCCGTGGTGGCGACGGTACCCACGATTTTGCTGTTCCTGTTGGTGAGAAAGCGGTTGACAGACGGTTTGATGTCGGGTGCGGTTAAGGCGTGAGGAGAATTTTTTTACACCGCTGTGCTTTAGCTCCTCTTTTGCTACCTTCCTCTTGCCCTAATTCTCTGCTTAGATATATCTATGGTATGCGCAAGACGTTCAAATTGGTAAGGTCGTGGTCGCCAACGCCGATCCATTGACCCCGGCCCCCGTCCGACCGCTCTGGGCCTTGTCCGTGGGGACGGCCTTGAGCGTTCTAGTCGCTTTTTGGGGGCCTTATAATAGCTTGGTGGTGCGCGGTTCCTACCTGACTATTGACTTTACCACCGCGGCCGCAGTTTTCCTGCTGTTTTTCCTCGCCCTGTTCGTCAATGGTCTGCTGCGCCGTTTCCTCCCCTATCTATCTCTGTCTGCGGGGGAACTGGCCATTGCCTATGTGATGGCGGCCATTTCCTGTTCTATATGTACCATGGGGCTGACCCTGTACCTGATTCCCATCCTGCCGGCGATTTCCTATCTGGCCTCCCCCGAAAACCAATGGGCCGAACTCATTCATCCCTTTGTGCCGCACTGGCTGGTGCCCCAAGGCGAGGACGTCATCCGCGGCTTTTACGAGGGCATTGCCCGCGACCAGCCCATTCCTTGGATGGCCTGGATCCGCCCCCTGCTGAACTGGCTGCCAGTCTTGTTGGGCCTGTACATGGTCATGATCGCGCTGGCTATTCTCTTCCGCCGCCAGTGGATCGAATACGAGCGCTTGGCCTATCCCTTGGCCCAACTGCCCCTAATGATGGGCACCCAGCAGCCCGGTCGCGCGCTTAATTCCTTTTTTCGCAATCCGGTGATGTGGAGCGGCTTTGCCGTCCCCTTCATCGTCACTTCGCTCAACGGCCTCAACGCCTACTTCCACTTCATCCCCCGCATCGTCCTCAACACCAGCGTACCCGTTTTCCACGGCATGGAGAGCCTGACCATCAATCTCAGTTTCCCCATGATGGGCTTTGCCTACCTCATTCACCAAGAAGTGGCACTCAGCGTCTGGTTTTTCTATTTGCTGGGCTACGTAGTCAAAAGCTATTTCAGCGTTATCGGCCTCACCCGCACCCTCGACCTCGATATCTACTCGCAGAGCGATGGCGGTCCGATCATGGCCTTCGTCCAGTTCGGTGCCCTCATGGCCTTGGTGGGCCACACCCTGTGGATCGCCCGTCGGCACCTGCGGCAGAGTTGGAAGGCGGCCCTGCGTCCGGAAACCGCCTCTAGCGCCGACTTTTCGGCCCGGGCTGTTTATCTGCAACTGTTTCTGGGCTTGGCGCTGATGACCGGATGGTTTATTGCCATCGGGGTGCCTTGGTGGGCCGCCCTTACTTTTGTGCTGATGGCTTCGCTTACCTTTCTGGGCATCACCCGCATTCTCTGCGAATCGGGCTTGGCCGCCACCCGAGCTCAATTGATCACTCCCACGGTGGTCCGCAGTTTTTTCGGTACCCAGGTGCTGGGCGCTCCCGGCACCATCGGGGTGCTTTCCTTCGGCCAGGTGTGGATGAGCGATGTGCGCACCTTTGTCATGGCTGCGGCGGCCAACGGCCTCAAGCTGACCGAATCGATCCGCAACAAAGGCTTGGTCCTGGGCAGCATGATACTGGCAGTGGTCCTGAGTCTGGGCGTATCGGTGTGGACGACCCTGTACTACGCCTACGAAAGCGGTGCCAACAACGCCAATACTTGGTTTTTTCTCAGCGGCCCCCGCTACACCGTTGACTTTGCGGCCAGTTATCTGCGCAATCCGGCCGGACCAGATTACAGCGGCTTGGGCCTGATGGCTTTGGGCGGGGCGGTCATGACCGCCCTCTACTGGATCCGCAGTCATCTGCTGACCTTCCCCATCCACCCCATGGGCTTTGCCGTCTCGCAGATGATGCTGACCCGCCACATCTGGTTCAGTGTTTTTTTAGTGTGGCTGTTCAAGGCCGTGCTGACGCGCTACGGCGGCCCCCGGGTGCTCAAGGCCGTGCGGCCTTTTTTTCTCGGGCTTATCCTCGGTCAATTCGCCGTTATCGCTTTTTGGCTGATCGTCGACCTGATCACGGGCGAACAGGGGCACGGGCTCTACTGGGTGTGAAAACGGCCCAACGCAAAAGCTCTCCTGAGCGGCAGCTTTAATAATGAGGATCTACCAGTGGCACCCTACCTCTCCCAACAGAAAGGAATTTGGAAATGGATACACGGCTAGGCGCGGCCAAACACGTTAGTACGCCGTGGGCTTTGCGCCGCTATCGGACGCTGGCGGAGTGGGAGCAGCGGGCGGCGGCGATTCGTCGTCACATTCTCGTCTGTGCGGGATTGTGGCCGCTGCCGGAGAAGACGCCGCTCAAGGCGCAGGTCTTTGGGCGGATTGAGCGGGAGGACTATGCGGTGGAAAAGGTCTTTTTCGAGAGCTTGCCCGGCTTCTTTGTCTGCGGCAATCTGTACCGGCCGCTGGGAGAGGGGCCTTTTCCGGCGCTTGCCTGTCCGCACGGCCACTGGGGGCGGGGGCGTCTCGAAAACACTGAACTGGGGTCAATTGCTGGGCGCTGCATCAACTTTGCGCGGCAGGGCATGGTGGCCTTTTCGTACGACATGGTCGGATACAACGACAGCGACCAATTCGTGCATCGGGAGATTGGGGGGCGGCGCGAGGCTTTGTGGGGGATTGGCGCGCTGAGCTTGCAACTGTGGAACAGCATTCGAGTGGTTGACTTCCTCGCCTCGCTGGCGGATGTGGATGCCGAGCGCATTGGCTGCACGGGTGCGTCCGGTGGGGGGACGCAGACCTTTTTGCTGATGGCGATTGACGAGCGGATCAAGGCGGCGGCTCCCGTCAACATGGTCTCGGCCTTCATGCAGGGCGGCTGTCGCTGCGAGAATCAGGGCCACTTGCGGCTGGACATCAACAATGTAGAAATCGCGAGCTGCATGGCGCCGAGACCCTTGTTGATGGTGTCGTGTACCGGCGACTGGACGGCGAACACGCCAGAGGTTGAGTTCCCAGCGGTGCGGGCTATCTATAGCCTCTATGGGGCACGGGACCAAGTGAGCGAGGTGCAGATAGACGCTCCGCACAACTACAATCAGCCGAGCCGCGAGGCGGTGTACGCGTTTTTCAAGCGCCACCTGCTCGGTGGGCAAGGACGGGTCGCCGAACAGGCGTTTGCCGTGGAGCAGGACGAGGATTTGCTGGTATTTAACGGGCGCGAAAAACCAGCCCATGCGCTCGACGCGCAAGGGGTCTTTGACGCCGTGATCGCCCGCAGCGAGAAGCAATTGGCCACGCGGTTGGCATCAGCTCGCATCCATCGCTTCCAGTGGCAGACGCGCCCGGCACTGGCGAATCTGCTCGGGGTGGATGCTGCGCCTCAAGTAGCGGTCGAGAGCTTGGGATTTCGGCGGGAAGAAGGTTATGTGGCCGAGGATTTGGTCTTGGGGCGTGTGGGCCGGGGGGAGCGGGTGCGCGCGACGTTTTTTCTTTCGCGTGGCCCCCAAGGCAAGGTGCCAGCGACGCTGATTGCCGAGGAGAATTGGGGTGGCGACGAGCCGGGTGCGCTGGCGCAGGGCTTGTTACAGGCGGGTGGGGCTGTGCTGGTCGTCGCACCTTTTCTGACCGATAGGACAGAGAGGGAGGGGCACGACGAGATGGATCCTTTGTACCACACATACAATCAGGCGACGATGGCTTGCCGGGTGCAGGACATCCTCACGGGGTTGGCCTATCTGGACCAGCACCTGCGCGTGGGCAAGCGCCACCTCGTCGGTCAGGGCGAGGCTGGCATCTGGTGCCTATTTGCCCGGGCGCTGGCTTGTGGCGTCGGCAGTACTGCGGTGGACTGGGGCGGCTGCGATTTAGGAGATGACGAAGCGTGGACCGGAGCGCTTTTTGCGCCGGGGATTCGCGCGTTGGGCGATGTGCGGACGGCGCTGGCGTTGTGCGCGCCGGGGCGGCTATTGGTGCATGGGGTAGGAGATTATTTCCCGGAGCGCGTCGCTAGGCGATGCTATCGCGCGGCGGGCAAGGGAGCGCAACTTGTGGTTGAGGCTGAGGGGATGAGTGAGGATGCGATTGTCGAGTGGATTAGCTAACCTCTAACAAAGGAAGACGACATGGCAGAAAAGTACCGAGTGGGCATTATCGGCTGCGGCAGCATCGCCAATTACCATATGAACGGCTGGAACGGGGTAGACCAAGTCGAGGTGGTGGCGCTGGCCGATCCGGTGGCTGCGGCGCGGGAGGATTTCGGCGAGCGGCATGGGATCGCCCAACACTACGAGGATTTCCGTCAGATGCTCGACGACGAAATGCTCGATATCGTCTCGATTTGCACTTGGCACAAGTTGCACGCGCCGATGACGATTGCCGCTTGTGCGCGCAAGCCCAAAGCGGTGCTGTGCGAAAAGCCCATGGCGACGAGTCTGGGCGATTGCGACGACATGCTAATCGCCGCCCGGCGCAATCAGGTCAAGCTGGCGATTGCCCATCAGCGCCGCTTCAATCCGGCGTGGACTTTGGCTAAGGAACTGGTGGCAGCAGGGGCCATCGGCGAGGTGCGGCAGGTCAACGCGCGCGGCGGACAGGGCTTACTCAACGATTGCTCGCATCTGTTGGACATGATGCGCTACGTGATGGGCGATCCGCAAGCGATGTGGGTGATGGGCAATGTCGAGCGCAAGACCGAGCGCTTTGAGCGCGACATCCCCATTGAGGATCGCAGCCTGTGCATCGTGCAGTTTGACAACGGGGCCATCGGCCAACTTTTGCAGGAATTGGCTGGCCCGAATTATCAAGGTGGGGTTTTCTACGGCTCGGAGGGCATAATTGAACTCGACGAGAGCAAGGTGCGGCTGCTCAATAGCCAGACCGGCACTTGGGAGGAGCGTCCGGGCGAGGGCGAGGACCCCAGCGTTGGGCAGCAGCGCGAGATCGTGGAGTGGATCGAAGGCAAGGTCGAGCATCGCGGCCAAGCGGAAAACGGTCGGGCGGCCGTGGAGATCATCATGGCCACGTACGAGTCGGCGCGGCTACACGAGGTGACCGCGCTGCCTTTGCGGACGATGACTTCGCCGCTGGAGGTGATGATCGAGGCGGGGGATTTGCCGGTCGAGCGTCCAGGCCGCTACGATATCCGTGCCTTTCTGCTGCGCGGCGAGGACATGCAGCCCTAAGATCAGACGAAAAAGCCGTTGGGTTATTTGGAATACTCTTACGGAAAGGGTCGTAAAAAACCAACGCTTAATTTTTTACAAAACGGACATTCCTTGACCGATTGGAATGTATATTCATCAGAGATAGTTGGAGCCATGCTCCCAACCGAGGCAATCCACAAGGCAAATCGATGCCAATGCTTCTAAAGCCAGCCAACCACCTATCTACTGGATAATATCCCGATGCGCGGTCTATCTTGTTTTTTATTGTCTCTTTTCCTCCTCTCCTGCTCACAAGAGCTGCCTCTTTCCTCAGATTCCCCCAGCGCTGCATCTAAAGAGGCAAATGATGCTCCAGAAAGGTCGATAGCACTCCATCCGGCTGGCAAAGCCACTGATGACGACTGTACTCTTTGTGGCATATTCGACACATTCAATGACCAGGAGGAAGAAGGGGGCGACGAGACGCAGGAAGAAGAAACGGATAGTACGTCCAGCGAGGGGGGACCGGACCTGATCGTTCGATCGCCTTCGGCCAGCGCCGTCGTGCTGACGCCGGGGCAGGCGTTCACCTTGCATGTCACCGTGCATAACCAAGGCGACCAGCAGGCCGCGGCGACGATGCTGCACTACTATCGCTCCAACAACTCGACGATTACTGCCAGTGACACGGAAGTGAGTACCGACGCAGTAGATTCCCTAGACGCCTCGGCCACCAGTGCGCAGTCGATTGAGTTGACGGCAAGTGTAGGAGTGGAGCGGTACTACGGCGCGTGTGTGGCCAGCGTCAGTGGCGAGATCAATACCGATAACAACTGCTCCTCTGCTGTGAAAATCACGGTGAGCGAGCAGGAGGCGACGCAAGAGGAGGATCGGGCCGCGCTAGTCGTGCTTTATGAGGCAACCGGCGGCGACAACTGGCATTCTAACAGCAACTGGCTCAGTAGTGCTCCCCTAAAAGACTGGTATGGAGTTGGTGTGAATTCAGAGGGCCGGGTTACGAAATTGTGGCTGCATGAGAATGGCTTGCGTGGGCGGCTACCATCCGCATTGGGCAATCTCGAAAAACTGGAAGAGCTATGGTTAAGTAGCAACCAGTTAAGTGGGTCGATATCGCCCGAATTAGGACAACTTGCCAACCTGCGGAAAGTATATATCCGCTGGAATCGGTTCACCGGATGCCTTCCCCAAGCGTGGCAGACGGTCGAGGACAGTGATTTTGAGTACGTGGGCCTTTCCTTCTGTGAAGATACGGCTAGCTCGTCAGACCACCCGGAGCCAGAGCCAGAGCCAAGCTCGGAGCCAGAGCCAAAAAATGCCGGCTCTTCCGGCGCATTCCAAATCGAATTGGTCTATGGTGAGTACATGCCCTCCAAGGAGAAGGCCCTTCTCCGGCGAGCGGCGGATCAATGGGAGGAAGTTATTACAGGCGATCTGCCCGACATCAGTTTTGAGTCTTCCCCTTATGATAGGTTCTTGTGGGACTTTTTAATGCAGGTGACCGTCACGGATGTAGTAGACGATGTACGCATTTTCGTGGGCTCGGGCACCTTTATAGGCCACTCTATGGCGGGTATAGGAGGGGTAATCGCGGTACGGACCGAAGGGGAATTGCCGATCCTAAGCTTCCTCGAAATTTCTCCTTTCTTGTTCGGATATGACGACGATGATATCTATAGAGTGATGCTCCATGAGATAGGACACTGCTTGGGTTTTGGAATCATTTGGGAGGACTTGGAGCTTTTGCAGCACAATTACTTTTCTGGTGTGATGGCGCGACGGTGGTTTGATGTCTTGGGCGGTTCAAGCTATCGCGGGGAAAAAGTTCCCACTGAACCAGGGGGTGTCCATTGGAACACATCTGTTTTTGGTGACGAACTGATGACCACTCGTCCGGTGAGTCCCTACAGGGCCCCCCTCTCAGCCATCACGATCGCTTCGATGAACGACATAGGCTACGAAGTCAACTTGGACGCCGCCGAAGAGTATAAGGTGGCTAGCCCGTCGGCGGCTAAACCCGTGACCGACGAGACTTGGCCGGGCTGCCAGGTTCTCCACCAAGCCATTGATGTCGTCGCCGAAGACGGACGCGTTTTGGACACTTTCGACCCCTAGACGTGTAAGCCTAGCGGGTTCAATTGATCTGAGTCGCGAGCCTGTGAACGCAATTATTTGGTTCCAATCCATCGGATCAGAATTCTCCTAGGACCAGACGAAAATCTCCGGCTTGTCCTCCGACATGGCGAAAAAGAAGGCGGGCACGACGTGGCGGCGCTGACAATATGATGCTAGCCGGTATTAGGCACTTGTTCTACCGACCCGTGCCAGAAGGCGATCCGCTCGCGCTTCCACGTATAGGTAATGGCCATGCCGACTTGGGTAGGGATGATCACCGGATAGGAGTACTCGCCGTCGGCGGTTTCTAAGTCCAAGCGGCGCGGCCACGTCTGACCATTGTCTGTTGAGAGTAGGATCGAGAGCGGGGTGCGCGTGCGCTCTACCGGGTTGCAGACGAGGGCGAGGGTGCCGTCGTGGAGGCGGGCTGTGTCGAGGCCGCTGTTGTTGTTGGGCAGGTCTGTGGGATAGAGCGGCGACCAAGTCCGTCCTCCGTCCGCTGAGTCGCTGCGGCCGATCCGCCCGCAGGTGGTGCGGACCAGCATATGCACCTGCCTTGGGGCCGATTCCCAAAGCGCCGGCTGGATCGCGCCGTGGCCGGTAAAGAGCGAGGGGTCGCGTGCTATGAGATCGCTGGCCTGCCAAGTCTCACCGCGGTCCGCGCTGAGATCGACAAAGACCTCCCATCCCTCCTTTTCCAGCGAGGCTCCGGCTAACCACGTGCCGTCGGCGAGCACGAGGGGCTTGTTTTTGACTGGCCCGCGTCCGCCCCGGTCGCCCGGCACTAGTGCCCGCGGCTCGGTCCAAGTTTGGCCCTCGTCGGCTGATTCTACAACCCAAGTCTCCCATTCGGCTATCCGCTCGCCCACCTTGAAGAACAGATAGACGCAGCCGTCGCCGCTGGCGTGGAGCACTGGATTCCAGTGGGCGCAGTCGCGCACCTTGGCCAAGCAGCGCGGGGCCGACCAACGTCCGTGCTGCCGCTCGGCTCCCCATATTCCGACATCTGCTTGGCCCTCGCGGGTGCCGCCAAACCACGCGGCGAGAAACGCGCCGTTTTTGAGCTGCACCAAGGTTGAGGCGTGACACTGGGCGAAGGGGCGGTCGTCGGCAAAGAGGTGCTCGCGGATGTGGATTAAGTGGCGCAGGTAATCGCCGTAGGCAGACAGATCGAGCGACTGACCGCCGGCCTCAATGGCTTGTTGGATCGCGGCGAGGGGTGCGTCCTGCAAGTCGCGTCCCTCGCGCTGGCAGATCCGCGCCGCCGTGCCAGCCGCAAAGCCCATCTGGGCGCAGGTCGCTTGGATGCGGAAGGAACTCATGGCCATCTGGTCGCCCGAGGCCGAACGCCCGGCCACTAGCAGATTAGCGGCCCCTTTGGGCACTAGACTGCGCAGTGGGATGTGATACGGCTCGACCATGGTGGTAATGCCCGTACCGGCGCGCTCTACTCGGTCGGGCCAGTGGTAGTCGAGATGGTAGGTGCCCACCGCTACTGCGTCGGGGAACGTGCAGGCATGGGTGACGTCCTCCTCGGTCAGGAGATATTCGCCGACGATGCGCCGCCCCTCGCGGGCACCGATGTGCCGGGAGACCGAGGCGAGGACGTGGGTGTCGAGTCGGGTCCCGGCGTAGCCCTTGGTCTGCAAGTAGTAAATCAGGCCCATCATCTGCCGCCGCGCGTGTAGTTCGGCGCGGGACAGGCTCTGGCCATCGGCCGCGTCAAACCCCACGACCTTCATCTTGACTTCGACCTTGCCGGAGGGAAAGACGTGCAAGGTGGTCATGGGCAGGGACTCGTCGTCGTCCCAAGTCGGGCAGCCCGGCGGCAAGAAGGGGGTGACGGGTCGGCCAGTGTCCCACAGCACAAAGTAAAGGCTCATGGGCAGTTGTTTGTTGGCTCCCTCGTGGATGGTCGCAAACCCGGCCGCGTGGGCTAGGGCGCAGTCGCCGGTGGCATCGACGACCATGCCGGGCTGGAACTCGATGCGGTCCGAGGCGCAGGCAACCTCGACCGAGGCGATGTGCCCGCCGGTGCGTTGCGCCGCTAAGGCGCGGGCGTGGAAGAGGATTTCGACGCCCGCTGCGGCGACCATTTCTTGCAAAAAGAAGGCGCACAATTCCAAGTCGTACGCGCGGCGGTCGGCGAGCGGGTCGTACTCGGCGATGAGCTCGTGCTGGGCCAAGGTCTCGACGAGGCGGGCGAAAGGGGCGTTGACGCGCTGACTGTCGCCGCAAAAACCAGCGACGCCCCCGGCTGTGCCTTGGCCTCCCAAGACATTGGCTGGCTCGACAATAGCAACGGTGGTCTCGGGTGTTTTGGCGGCGAGCGCGGCAAAGGTGCCGGCCATGCCGCCGCCGAGGACTAAGGTGTCGATGGGTCGGGTGATGGGCATATCTAGGACCAGACGAAAATTTCCGGTTTGTCCGCCGACATGGCGAAGAAGAAGGCGAGCACGACGCGGCGGCGCTGGCGCGTTAGGCGCTCTACTTCGTGGATGTTTTCGGTGCAGAAGAAGTAGAGATCGCCCGGTGTTAGGCGGACTTGGACGCGGGGGATGTGGTGCTCGGCGGCGTACTCGGCGAAGCGGTCGTCACGCAGGACTTCCTCGACGTGAGGCTGGGTGCCCCAGCAGCGGTAGATAAAGGGTTCGTCGGCGCCTGATTCATCGCCGGTCTGCAAGCACAGCACCCCGGCGAATTGGCGCTGGAAGTCGCCGACTGCGTATTCGTAGCCGGGGCGGGAGCGCTTGGCCACGGAGTCGTAGTGGGGCCTGTGGCCTTCGGCGGCGTGATACATGCGGAAGATGGCTGGCCCGTAGAGCCGTCCGTCTGGTTCGCGCGCGGTTTGAACTACCTTGCCCTCGGCGAGGTCGGATAGGGCCGCGTACATCGTGCGCACTGGGTCTGTAAACCCCTCGAAGAGCGTGGCGAACAACTCGTGGGTGTGGGCGGCGTGGGCGAAGAAGGCTGCTGGGTCGGACCCGAGCCGTCCGAGGCTGGTGCCCAAGTCGAGATAGGGGCCGCCGCTGAGTTGGGAAGCTTGGCCCACGGTGGCCGGATCGAAATAGCCCCGCTCCTCAAAGCGGCGCATCAAGTCGCGGCAGTGGTTGGACGGATAGGCACCTCGCAGGACTACGGCGGGGACGTCTCCGTCGGCCAAGGCGGTGAGCGGGTGGGGTAGGCTGTGCAGCAGGGCGGTTGTGCTGTGGGCCTCGGCGGGCGTCCAGGCGTTGGGCTGGGGCATGAGTTTCCCTTACGGATAGTTGTAATAATTCGTGTCAACTTGTTGTGGCCGTGTTGGTTATAATACAATCTCTCGACCCGTACGAGCCGATTCGTAACAGGCATCGACGACCTTTTGCAGGTTAAGTAGCTGGCGGGCGTCCTGCATGTCCCAAGGCTCGCCGGCGCGGAGTTGGGCGATGAGGGTGGCGTCTTGGGTGTGGACGCTTTGGGACCAGCCGTCGCCGTCGAGTTGGGGCGTCTGATCGACGATCTCGCCTTCGATATCGACCTTGACTGCAAAGGGCTCGCCGGTGATGGTGGCGCGGGTGGTGGTCAGTTCAAAGCTGTGGAAGTTGGTCACCTCGCTGCACCAATTGCCCTCCAAGGAATAAAAGGTGCCGTTGTCAAAGCGCACCAAGCCGCTGATGAGGTCTTCGGCGTCGTAGCGCGCGTGGATGGTGGTATCGACCTTGGACCCGCGCTTGCCGGGGAAGAGGCGGCGGGTCGCTGCGCTGACGGTGAGCGGATTGGGCGAGCCGCCGACCCACATTGCTAGGTCGAGCGTGTGGACCAGGGTCGAGGCGAGGACGCCGCCGCCAGAGGTGGCTAGGTGGTAGTGCGGCCCCCAGACGGGCGGATCGTCGTGGCAGCCCCACGCCTTGGCGAACACGGGCTCGCCGATGGTGCCGCCTTGGACTAAGTCGTGCAAATATCGCGAACTCGGCATATAACGCATGTTGGTGCCGAGTTGGACTTGCAGCCCGGTCGCCGCGGCTTTGGCGAGGACGGCTTCGGCCTGCGCGACATTCATCATGAAGGGCTTTTCGCACAACACGCAGGCTCCGGCGTCGAGGCTGGCCAAGGACATGGCCTCGTGCGTGTTGGGCATGGTGGCGACGATGACTAAGTCGAGGTCGCCGGGCGCGAGCATATCCCGGTAGTCTTTGGCCGCGCGGGCTGCAGGCCAGAGTTGGCAGGCGGCAGCGAGGCGCTCGTCGTCGAGGTCGCAGACGGCAGCAACCGTCGCTTGGTCCGCGCCCAGGGACTTGAGGCAGGCAAAGTGGACGTTGGCTTGGGTGCCGCAGCCGATCATTCCGATGCGCACGGCGCGATCTAGCATGGGTGGTTCCTTTCTGCTGGTGGCTCAACGCAGGTTTTCGGCGTATAATGTCCCTCTGAATACGTAGAGTGAAACACCACCGGCGTCAAGGTGCCGGACAAACGCGAGGTTGGGTTATGACGCAACAGGTAGATGTGCTGGTCATTGGAGGCGGAGTCGTTGGTATCTGCGCGGCGCACTTTCTCCAGGAGCAGGGCCGCGAAGTTACTGTGGTCGAAAAGGACGAGGTCTGCGCGGGGAGTTCGTATGGCAACGCTGGGCTGATCGTCCCAAGCCACAGCGTGCCGTTGGCCGAGCCGGGGGTCATCGCTCAGGGCTTGCGGTGGATGTTCGACCCGGACAGTCCCTTCTACATCAAATGGCGCTGGGACCGCGACCTTATGGCTTGGCTCTGGCAGTTCCGCAAGGCCAGCACCATGCGGCGAGTGCGGCAGGCCATGCCGCTGTTGCGCGATATGCACTTGGAGAGCTTTCGGCTCTATGAGGCGTTGGCCGCGGAATTGGATTTTGCCTTTGGGCACGAGGGTCGGCTCCTACTGTGCAAGACCGAGCAGGGGATGGAAAGCGTCCACGAAGAGGCCGAACTGATGCAGGAGATAGGGATAGAGGTGGAAATGATCGATGCCCAACAGGCGCAGCAGCGCGCCGAGGTCGTGGAATTGGACTGCGTGGGCGGGGCGTTTTACGCGCAAGACGCCCACTTGGACCCGGCGCGTCTTGTGCGCTCTTTAGCTGCGCGCTGCGTCGAGCGCGGGGTGCAGTTAAACGAGAAAACCGAGGTTTTGGGGTTTGGCAAACAGGGGCGTCGCATCCAAGTAGTCGAGACGACGCGCGGGGATTTTGCCGCTGATGAAGTCGTGTTGTGTAGCGGGGCGTGGTCGCCGGGTGTGGGTCGCGGGCTGGGCCTGTCCCTGCCAGTGCAGCCGGCCAAGGGCTACAGCGTCACCGTCCACAAGCCGGATCCGTGCCCGGAGGTACCTCTGATGATGGTGGAAGCCCGCGTCGGCACCACTCCAATGGGCGACAAGCTGCGCTTTGCCGGTACGCTCGAATTAGCAGGTATGGATACGTCGATCAACCGCCGCCGGGTCGCCGCGATTGTCAATGCGGTGCCGCGCTACGTACCGGCGTGGACGCCGGATGCGTTGGAGTTAATCGAGGTGTGGCGGGGCCTGCGGCCCTGTACGCCGGATGGCTTGCCCTTTTTGGGGCGGCCGCGGGACTACGACAACCTCACGGTGGCGGCCGGGCACGCCATGGTTGGGGTCTCGCTGGGGGCGGTGACCGGGACGGTGATCGCGCGCGTGGTCCAGGGGGAGGAGCCGGGTTTTGATCTGAGTTTGTGCAACGTGGACCGATTCGGATAGGAGGAGCAGATGCGCTGCGCACTGGGCATTGATTTGGGCACGGGAAGCACCAAGTCCGTTCTCCTCGACGAGGTAGGCGACCTCATCGGTAGGGGGCAGGCCGAGTATCCGCTTTATAAGCCGCATCCTGGGTGGGTCGAGCAGGACCCGGAGGATTGGTGGCGAGGGCTGTGCGCGTCTGCGCGTCAGGCTATCGCCGATATTGATCCAGCGCAGGTCTCCTGTGTCGGCCTGTCAGGGCAGATCAACGGCGCGGTATTTGTCGATAGCGCCGGGCAGCCCCTACAGCGGGTGCCAATCTGGCTCGATCACCGCTCGCAAGCAGAGTGCGATTGGGCCGAGCAGCGCGCGGGTGACTTGCTGCGGGAGCGGACGCTAATGCGGTTGGGGCCGGTTAATACACTGGCGAAGGTTTTATGGGTAAAAGACCATGCGACAGATGTTTACCAGCAGAGTCGCTGGATGCTGTTGCCCAAGGATTGGCTGCGCTACCGGCTCACTGGACAGATAGCAGCAGAGGTGTCGGATGCCTCGACGACTGCAGCTTTTGATCTGCACGATCGCCAGTGGTCCGGGGAAATTTTGGAGGCGTTGGAAGTCGATACGGGGCTGTTCCCGGACTTGGTTGATTCGCCAGAAGTGGTCGGGGCCATAACTCAAGAAGCTGCCGAGCAGACGGGGCTGGTCGAGGGCACGCCTGTCGTCGCTGGCGGCGGGGACATGCCCTGCATGATCCTTGGCGCTGGAGTGATTGAGCCGGGCATTATCAGCTTGGGAATCGGCACGGCGGCGCACGCCACGGCTTTTGCCGAGACGCTGGATCCACGGGCCTTTGACAAGCTCTGGCCGATGTGCCATCCCATTCCCGGCAAATACGCTTGGCTGGGTTGCTCGTTTACTGGGGGAGCCTCGCTCAAGTGGTTTAAGGAGGAATTCGGGGGCAGCTATGAAGAGTTAACCGAGGCTGCGGCTGCGGTTCCCGCTGGGGCCGAGGGGGCGTTTTTCATGCCGTGGCTTGAAGGAAGGGCCACGCCGCGTCCCGATGCCCACGCTCGCGGCGGCTTTGTCGGGCTGTCGCTGGGGCACACAAAGGGGCATCTGGTGCGGGCGGTACTGGAGGGAGTCGTCTTCGACTTGCGGCACTCGCTCGACTGCTTTGCCGAAATCGGCTTGCCTATTGACGAATTGCGGATCGGCGAGGGCGGCTCGCACTCAGAGGTGTGGCGGCAAATCCAGGCCGATATTTTGGGGAGGGACGTGGTGCGGATCGCTACCGACGATCTATCGGCGATAGGAGCGGCGTTGTTGGCGGGCATTGGCGGCGGGCTCTATGCGGATTTTGCCACCGCCTGCCAGCGCACAGTCAAATTGGCCGAGACGGTGCGCTGCGACCGGGAGCGGGTGGAATACTACCGGCAGGCTTTTGAGCGCTACCGGGCGCTTTATCCGGCGTTGCAGGACTGGTATTCTTGATGTCCGAAAGGGAAGAGATTTCGCCGGAACACTGTGTCCAGTAAGGCTATGGACAATTGGAGCGCAAGGTAATATCGCATGATTACGCAAATTGAGATCGGGGAGTGTTACGCGTGATATGCTTGACACTTGAGGCTAAAATTACGTAATTTTTCAAAAAAATAATACGTATAAATACAGTCCAAAGGAGGCTAAGGTGGCCGTTAAAAAACTGACCCTGAGTGCGCCAGAGGAAGTTATCGCCGAGACCAAGCGGATCGCAGCTAAAAAGAAAACCAGCGTTTCGGCACTTTTCGTCCGGCTTTTTCGCACGATTGACCAAGAATGCGATCCTAAAGACGCCTTAGGCCCGATTGCGCTCAGGGCGTCTGGAATCGTGAAGTTGCCAATGGACCGAGCGGAGAGCGAGTTGCTCGAAAACGCGCTTGCGGAAAAATATGGGGTGCGGTAGTGATTGCGCTGGTGGATACCAATGTTCTGCTGGATGTACTCACGCGCCGCGAACCCCACTATCGAGCCTCTGCATACGTTTGGACGCTGGCCGAGCGCGGGGAGATTACGGCGTTCATTTCAGCTATTAGTTTCAACAACATTTACTACATTGTGCGAAAAGCCGAAAGCAAGACAAAGGCCGAAAAAGTATTGAAACTGTTGCGGGATACATTCGATTCGGTGGCCCCCGACGCCAAAATCATCAATCAAGCTATCGACTCCGCCTGCGACGATTTCGAGGATGCCATTCAATTTCATTCTGCCGTTCGAGTTGGAGCCCATGTTCTTATTACGCGCAATCCGAGCGACTTCCCCCAGCTAGGAGTGAGCATTGCGACGCCCGAGGAGTTTCTGCAAATATGGGCCGATCGACTCAGCGAATGCTCATAAACGCCCTACCCTCGACATAGCGACCTGATTGAGTATTTCGCCTTTACCGGGAATTTTCTTGCTGTTCATTCCTAACCTTCGATAAACGGCCCTTCCTCCTGCAAGCGCTTGAGGACGCGGGCGTATTCGGCTGAGCCGTCGTCGGTCCAGTACTCAAAGTTGAGACCCTGGAGGCGGCCTTCTTCAGTACCGGTCAGGCGGTTGATATTGGGGCTGCCCAAGCTGTAGGCTTTGTGGCCGCCGGCAAAGTGCACCACGCCGATGTAGTCGTACCTAGGCAGGTGGGCGCGGGCGGCGGCTTGGGTTAGGGCTTCTTCGTCCACTTCCACGCCTAGCCCCGGGCCTTCGGGCACAAGTGAAAAACCCTCGACGACTGGGATTTTTTCAGCGATGTCGGACTCGAACTGGTCGTCTATGTTGACGATATGGGCCGAGGCCGTGGGCAGGACCGCGGCTTGGTGCAGGGTGAGGGCCTTCATCAGGGTGTTGCCGCATTGCTGGATCAGGCACTGGATATTGGCCTTGCCGTAGGCAAAACCCGAGGTCAGGGTGTCGCCGATGCGTCCGCCAATCATGTAGATATCGGCGACCCCGCGAATCACTTCTTGGATGCCGCCCAATTGGGGGACGTGCATGACGAGGGGGATTTTGGTCTTCTCGCGCAGGGTGCGCCAGCCGTCGATATCGCTCCACACCAGCGGGTCTTCGATAAATCCGACGATTGGCGATTTTTCCAGTTCGGCGATGATGGGCAGGATTGTGCCCAAGGTGCGGTTGTGGTTGAGATCCCAGTGCAGTTTGAAGCCGGGTGGTGCTACCTTTTCCGCGGCTCGGGTCTGCGCGATGACGTCGTAGCGGGCGTCCGAGTGCATTTTGAAGACGCGGTAGCCCTGATCGACGGCGCGCTGGATTTCGCCGGCGAAAACGTCGGGAGGGCAGGGGCGAGTCCAGGCGGCGCAGGGGACGGCGTCGCGCACTTTTTGCCCCATTAGCTTGTACGCGGGCACGCCTACGTGCTTGGCCATCAGGTCGTAGAGCGCCATGCCCAAGGCCAGATGGAAATTGTTGAGCAGATAATCGAAAGGGTTGGTGCCGATGAGCGCGTCGATCTCGGCTTGGGGTACGGGCCTGGGGTTGTCTTCGTAGTCGCCGTAGCCGACTAAACCATTGTCGCCGTGTACTTTAACCACTAGATGTTGATCCATGTCGTACATGCGCATACGACCGGCGTGGTTGTCGTAGCGCTGGGCTAGGGGCATGGCGATGGGGATTTGCTCGATGTGGGCGATTTTCATGGGAAGCTCCTATTGGAAAAAGCACGGATTGGGTCTCCAATAATTGACTTGGGTGGTGGCCTGTCAAGGTGGTGGCCGCATATATTAGGGCACGCTGAATACCTGCAATCACCCCGCATGAGGAGCTATGATCCAACTCGCCACGTTTCAATCCGACGTTACACCGCCCCTGGGCCATCCGCTCTGTGCGGGGTGGTATCCACCGGCCAAGGGCATCGCCGACCCATTGTCCGCCTTGGGACTGATTTTAGTGCCGGACGATCAATCGCCCATGGTCTTGTGTGCCTTGGACTGGGCTGAATTGAGCAACGGCGATTACGACCGCTGGCGCGGGGAACTGGCTCAGGCCGTAGGTACTGAGGCCGAGCGCGTGGCCGTGCACTGCATCCACGCCCACGATACGCCTTGGCCCGACCGCGATGCCCAGGACATTCTCGACGCCCACGGATGCCCCAATATCATCATGGCTGGCGATTGGGCCGAAAGGGTGCGGGCGCAAGCGGCACAAGTGGCGGGTGAGGCTATGACCAAGCTACGGCCCTGCACGGATATTGCGGTGGGGCAGGCCAAAGTCGAGCGGATCGCCTCCAATCGGCGGGTGATGGGGCCAGACAGCAAGGTGGCTGGGGTGCGCTGGACTCAGTGCCGCGATCCACAAGTGCGGGACGCTCCCGAGGGTATCATCGATCCCATACTCAAGACGATTGGCTTTTACCAAGGGGAGAGTGCTCTGGCGCTGTTGCACTACTACGCTGTCCATCCCACCAGCGAGGATGGCACCGGGCTGGTGACGCCTGAATTCGTCGGCTTGGCTCGCAACCGCCGCAGGGAGGAAAGCGGCGTGCCGCACATATACTTCACCGGCTGCGCGGGCAATGTCACCGCAGGCAAGTACAACGACGGTATAGCTGACAACCGGGCATTGTTCACCGAGCGCATCCATCGGGCTATGTTGGAGGCGGAGCAGGGCAGTACGCGGCAGCCGCTGGAGCGCGTGCGCTGGATGGTTGAGCCGGTGCGGCTGCCGCCGAGGGAGGATATGGACGAGGAAAAACTGCTGGCGCAAATCGCCTCGTCGGCCACCGGGGCCAAAGTACACAGCAAAGCCGCCCTCATGCTGACGTATCTGCGCCGCCGCGAGCGGCCCATTCCCATCACTTGTTTGCACCTCAACGACCGGGTGGCAGTGGTCCATTTGCCGGGCGAGATCTTTATCGAATACCAACTGCACGCGCAGGCGAGTCGCCCAGATGCCTTTGTCGCGGTAGCGGGATACGGGGATTTGGGGACCGGGTATATAACCCTGGCGAGTTCTTTTGACGAGGGGGGATATGAGCCGGTGGACGCCTTTGTATCGGGGCGGTCGGAAAAGATTGTGCGTGCTGCCATTGAGAAGGTCCTGCGGGGCCCTTAACCACGAGAGCAGGAGAAAAGGATAATGAACGACTTGTTGGCTGGAACCGGCGGTGCCCGGATTACTCCACCGATCGGCTGCCCCATGGGCGGGTACGGTGCCCGCGACCACGGAGCCGAGGGCGTGCACGACCACCTCAACACTCACGCCTTGTTCCTCGACGACGGCTCGACTCAGGCCGTGATCATTGCCAACGATCTGCTCGGCATGCGGGCGGAGCAGGTCGCTCGCGTGCGAGAGCTGGTACACGCGGCGACGGGGGTGCCTGCGGACCACGTATTCCTCGCCTTTTCGCACACGCACGGTGGTCCGCTGACGTACTCTGATTTCTCGCCGCTGGAGGAACAAGTCGCCACCTATATCGACGCGGTGAGCCACTACATGGCCGGTGCCGCCCTGCAGGCAGCTACCTCGGCGGTGCCCGTGCGCTGGGGCACGGGCCGTCATCCGCTGCAGGTCGGCGTCAATCGCCGGGAGCGACAGGCGGATGGCACGACCCGCATTGGCGTCAATCCCGACGGAGCGGTGGCACCTTGGGTCGATGCGGTGTGGTTCGAGCGCGACGACGGCGGGCCGCTGGCGGTGATCTATCAGCACGCGGCCCACGGGACCTGCCTAGTAAGCGACAACTACTTGTTCACAGCGGACTGGATCGGCCACGCCATGCAGTTGATCGAGGCCCAACTGCCGGGCGTGACGGCGCTGTTCGTCAACGGCTGTGCCGGCAATATCAACCCTCATCCGCGCGGCACCTTCGCCCTCGCCGCGCGTCACGGTACCAGAGCTGGTGACGCGGTGCTACAGACGGTGTTGGACCGAGCCGATCTGAGACGGGGTGGCCGACTGCGCTGTGCCCAGCACGCCTTTGAACTACCCCTCCAGCCCATGCCGTCGCAGCAGGAGTGCGAGCGCGAACTAGCGCAGTGGGAGCCGGCCTTTCGCAAACTCGAAGGCGAGCACCACCGGAGCTGGCAGGTCTGCCGCCACTACTTTGCCGCAAAGGAGCGGTTCGAAGCGTGTCAGAGCGGCTCGGTGGCCACGGGGCTGCCCTTGGAGTTGCAGGTTGTGGCTTTGGACGACGTGGCCCTCATCGGCCTGCCGGGGGAGATTTTCGTCGAGACGGGGCTGGCCATTGCCGAGGCATCACCTTTCGCCTTGACCCTGCCCGTGGGGTACGCCAATGGCTCCATCGGATACGTGCCGACGAGTGAGGAGGTGCCCTATGGAGGGTACGAGGTCCTTGATGCGAGGGCGAGCTACCAGGGACGCTTTCTGCGCGATGACGCAGATCGGGTCCTGACCGCCGGTGCACTACAGGCACTAGAACTGGCTGCGGCAGAGTGAATTGCGTGGATTATCTCGCGGCACTCTTGGCAGGCATTGAGGGCCTGAGACCACGGCTGTCGGTAATCTCGGAGGCCGCCGATCAGGTTGCTGGATGCCTTGCGGCAGATGGACGGCTGCTGCTGGCCAGCGCGCGGCCGGATTTTACATCGGAGGGCTTCATTCGCTCTGGAGGGCTGATGCTGGCCGAGGAGTGGACGCCCGAGACGGCGCTGTCGCCGAATGACGTGGTAATTCTCGGTTGGTCGGGTGCCCCGCCGGACCAGGAGTTGGAGTTGTTGCGGGACCTGCGTGCCTCGGGTGCCCTGATCGTCGGCATTGGGCCGGCCTCGTGGGCTGGGGCGGATGCGCAGATGGGGGCCGACCTATTCTTGGAAAGCGCAATTTCCCTGTCAGAGGTGGTGACCGCTCCCTTTGGCGGCGAGGGCTACCCGCTGATCTCCCTGCAGAATTTGGTTGTCTTGTGGACTTTTACCGGCGAGATCGTGGCCGCCTTGACCCGGATCGGGCGGATGCCTGCCATGTATCAGAGCGTGCTGGTGGCAGGGGCGAGGGCTCGCAATGCCCGGTTTATCGGCTCGCGGTTCCACCAGACGCATCGAGTACCGGCGATTCCTTTAGGACAGGTGGGTGGGGAGTATCTGGACGAGATCGGAGCGATTTTGCGTACTCTAATTGAAGAGGAGGCGAGGGCGATTGACCGCGTCGGTGCGGTCTGTGCTCAGGTTCTCAACGATGGCGGCGTCATTCATGCGGGCATGATCTCCCACTTTCCCGTGTATCAGCACGGAGCGCCGGGCGATCCGCTGTACATGCGTCGCCTAGCGCGGCTCGATGGGGAGTCGCCGTCGGTGGCCGAACTTGAGCGCGAGTTGGAGTCAGGGGATTTGTTCTTCTTTCTCGGATACTACCGGCGGCCAACGCAAGCCTATCAAGCCGCGCGTCAGGCGGGTGCGCGGGTCGTCGAAGTGATCACCGGGGACGGATCAGACGGCCCGCCGCAGCCGGGCTACGTCATCCGGCCAAAGTGGCCCTTCGGCGATGCGGTGACGCGGGTGCCGGGGTACGACGTGGAGATCTTGCCCAGCTCCGGTATTGTGCAGGCGGCGATTTACTGGGCCGTGGTGGCGGCGATCTGGCAGGCGCTCGCCGAGCGGGCCGCGTCCACTCGTATTCTGTGAGGTGGAAATGACGAATAGCACAGAGACAACAGTTCAACTCGGCAGCGGAGAAAAGCTGACGATCGAGGTGTGCGAGCCGCCTTTCCCCGGTGGAGAACACAGCCTTTGCTGGTGGCGTGATATCGCTGCTGACCTGATGGCAGGGAATCTGCGCCCTTGGCTGTACACGCCCTACTACCTAGGGAAGATTGACGGAGAGTTGGTGGGCTACATGGGCTGCCAGACGCCCGCGAATACGCGCGAAGTGGGGCTCGTCGAGTTCGTCTGGACCGACGAGGCGCACCGGCGCAAGGGGATCGCCTCGCTTCTGCTCGGTCGGCTCGTGGAGGAGTTCGCGCAGGCCGGGGGGCTGGCCCTCTATCTGTGTACGGCTAATCCCCATGCTGGCAGCCTGTACGAGCGCCACGGATTCCGCTATTTCGTCGGGGATGGAATGCGCTACTTAGCGCCCGGTGCTGAAGACTTTGATCGCGAGTATCTCGACGGTGGCAGTCCGGCCGAGGTTCGCGATGCCACTTGGGCCGACCTGCCGGGGGCCTCGGTGCTCTACAATCATCCTGAGCCGAGGTGGATCGTGAAAGACTACCTGAGCCAAAGTTTCCGCGACACTCGTTACGAGAGTCACTTTGTGAAGACCTTGCGGCGCTTAGAAGGCCGGCGCGGGTTCTGCCTCGCGCTAGAGAACGCCAAGCGCCGCTTGGTCGGTTTGGCCACGGTCGAACGGCGGGGGACTTTTGCCGAGCAGCACACGGGCATATTGAGTTTTCGCGTGGCACCGGCCTTTAGCGGCCAAGCTGCGGATTTGCTCGGTGCGGCCGTCGAGCGGTGCGCGGACTTGGAGATCGCGGTCCTGCACGTCTATTTGGCGGATTGCGACGACGATCAGAAGCAGCTACTTGAGGAAGTGGGGTTCGACGAAGAGACGCGATTCAAGCGGCGGCTGCGGGTTGATGGGAGGTTCGTGGATATGGTCGTGTACGCGCGAACCATAGCGCAGACGGCGGCAACTCTCTTCGACGAGGGCTACTACTACGGCGGACGCAAGGACTGGCAGCGGGAGCGAGTTGGCGACACGGACTGAAGGGCGCAAGTCAGCGTCAATCCTTAAGCGATCGCGTCCGTCTAGTCGCAGGCCGCGAAAACCAGTTCGATTAGCTCTGGATTGGCCCCTTCGCCGCCGCGCACCCCGAGCGGGTCCGGGTTTTGCACGATCACCAGCTCCTCGCCGGGGAACACGGCGGTGTAATGGCCGCCGGCACCCCACGAATGAAAGCCGTCGCGCGGCAACTCGGGCCAGATCATGCCCTCGGAGTTGCTCCAGAACCCGTTCCCGTAGAGCCAGTCATTTTCGGGGCAGTGCGCCTTGATATGCGGCGCGACCTGAGTTGAATCGCGCATCCACGCTTCCGGCACGAGCTGTACATCCCCCCAGCGGCCATAGTTGCACCACAGCCACCCGGCGCGAGCCAAGTCGAGCGCGGTGGTCGAGATACTCGTGCCATAGCCGAAAATATGCTGTCGCGCCAAGGGGTGCAGTTCCATCGCGCCCGATGAGAACGCCCATGCCGCGCCGAGAGGCTCTGCGAGCTTCTCCCGCATCAGCCGCATGCAGCCGTCGGATTTCTCCGGGTCTTGCGCGTCGTAATAGCCGTATAGGTGCGCCACGGCGTGCGAAAGGATATTCATTCCCCAACTCTGGTAGTGGAACACCGTCCCGGGCGCTTCGCCGGGCTTCATATAGCCGGAGGTATTTGATATGAGCTGGCGGAAGGTAATCTGGCGGTCTTTTGGGAAGGCGTAGCGGCCGTCCTTGGGGCCTGTCCCTTCCGGCACGTCCATAGCTTCGGGCCAGTAATCGTAGATCGCCGCGTCAACCGAAGGCAATTTCCCTTCGGCGACGGCGATGCCCAATACATTCGACAGCATTGACTTCCACGTCGAGGCTATCGCCAGCTTCTCATCGCGCTCGACCCGATGGTTCCACTCGACGACGAGCTTGCCGCCCCGCACGATCGCGAAGCGATACTTACGGTCTGCTACGCGCTCGTCCAGCCAGACTTTGGCTTTGGCTAGGCGGTCGGGGTCGAAGCCTGCTTCATCAGCAGGGACCGTCTCCCAGTTATCTTTTGGAAATGTCATGGAGGCCAATGGCTTGCTCCTTGGTCGATGGATGGATCATTAGCTCAGATTTTATTCTTCTCGATGTAATCCCAGTTGATATTCATCCCTAAGCCGGGCCGTTGGGGCACGTGGACAAAACCCTGCTCGTCCATCAATTCGCCGTGCTCGTGTAGCCACGGAGCGGGCTGGTCGAAGTCGATGAAGGGGTGCAACAGGCCTCGTTCGTAGAATTCGCCGTTGTGCATGGCGCACAGGGCGTGCAGGTTGCCGGGGCCGCCGCCGTGGATTTCGCAGCGCATGCCAAACGACTCGCACAGATGCACGGTTTTCATCAAGGGGGTGAGGCCTCCCACGTCGCCCACGCCGCAGCGGCTGATGTCACAGGCACCGGCTTTGATCCACTCGGCGCGCACGTACATTTTGCCCTCGCAGGTCTCAGGGCCGCAGATCGGCAAGCTGGTTTGCTCGCACAGCCAGATGTAGGACGACATGCTGTGTTCGTCCATGGGCTCTTCCATCCAGTAATAGTTGAGCTTTTCCAGTTCCTTGGCTAGGAATAGGGCGGCCTCGCGGTCGTAGTAGTGATAGGGGTCGAGCATACAGGGTACGTCGGGGCCGACGGCCTCGCGCACGGCCGCGCAGGCTTCAATGTCGCGCTTGGGGTCGGGCGCGCCGGCGTAGGGGGGTTGCCAAGTGTGCAATTTGAAGGCGGGGTATCCGCGCTCCATGCACCACTGGGCGTAATTGGCGTAGTCCTCGGGGGTGGCCAAGCCGCCTTTGAGGTCGTCGCCGCACATGGTGGAGGCGTAGGCTGGCACTTTGTCGCGCAAGCCGCCCAACAATTTGTACACGGGTTGCTCTAGGGCGCGTCCGGCCAGATCCCACAAGGCTAGGTCAACGGCCATGAGTACTGAGTCGGACAGCGTGCCCAGATTGAGGCGCTGGCGATGGTTGAGGTCGCGCCAGATTTTTTCGCGGTAAAAGGGGTCCTCGCCGATTATCGCGGGTTTGACGAGGCTGTCTATGATTTGGGCATTGGCGCCAAACCAGTAGCCGGAGACTCCTTCGTCAGTGCCTATTTGCAGCAGGGTCTGGGTGGTTTCGCGCTCGGGGCCGGGATGGCCGTGGCCGTCGGAGTCGCGCTCGGTATTGGTGATGGTTTTGAAGCGAATGGTCTCTACTTGGGTGATTTTCATGTGTCGTCCTTTCAAGGATGGCGACTGCGGTCGCCAGTGATAAGCAGTCTGTTACAGTAACTGATGTTACGTATAGGCCCTTTAGGTATAAGATGCTTCGACTCCGCTGCGCTCCGCTCAGCATGACAAGGAAGGAGCACCCCGCCTCTGTCATGCTGAGCGAAGCGAAGCATCCCATACCTAGGAGCCCATGCGTAACATCAGCACAGCACAGTAGTCAAACCCCGCTTGCTGCAATTAGCCTCCCGACGATTTCCACGGACCGCTCCATGCACTCTCGTCCGTATACGGCGCTGGCGTCGCGTGGATCTTCGCCGCCGACTCCTTGTGGCCACACGCTCCGGTCTGCAGACAACTGCCCGAGGTCCACTAAATCCTCCTGGTAGTGCATTACCAGCGATGTTTCGTTGCGCGCGGCGTGGTCCATCTGGCTTTTCCATTCCCGCGCTACTTCGTCCGTAACTCCCGCCAGCTTGAGGCCGAAGCGCTGCTCTCGCTCGGTCATGGCTTCGCGCCAAGCCCTGCGGCTCGGCCCGTGTCCGTCGGCGAATACGAATTTGAAACCGGTGCGCTTGACCTGCGCTAAGATCGCGTCGACTAGGGTTCCGAAAAATCCGTCCGACACCCAGTAGCAACTGCCGTCTAGCTGCCGGTGCGGCTCGGTGGTATAGGCGTAGTCCATGCCGTGGAGCACTTCGCCGCCGCCGCGATCCCACGCTCGATCCGGCCCGAGGTGAATCGGCGGCATGACGATTCCGCCAAAGCGCTTGGCGCACTCGATCATCAGCCCTTCGCTCTGGATCGCGTCGCTGCCCAAGGGCAAGTGCTCGCCGTGCCATTCGAGCGTGCCCAGCGGCAGATAGGCAACTGGCCGAGCCGCCAGCCGCTGGCGAAACTCCCACGGCAACAAATCGGAATATCGGACCTTTTCCATGGACCTTTCTCCGTCAAAGTTTTGCAATCAAGATATGTTGAAACGCCTCTTCACTGTCCGATGACAATACTAGAGACGCTTTTATTTTTTACAACGGTAATGTCCAAGCTGCAAGATTAACAATAGCTGGATTATCGAATTTCCTAGTCCGCATCCTATAAGCCGGGACCTTGTTTTTGGATCACCTATAGGGCTATCTTGTACCTAAAGGAGAAAGCCTTCATAAGTCAGTACACAGCCGTCCTCTTCAGGGGTAGCCGAAATACGAGGTAGGCGTTTGACGGCTTGGAGATTTCTTCCTCAACGTCTCGAAATCCGATTAATAGCCAGACATGTCAGATACCCGTTTAATAACTCGCGTCGTTATCCGCAATTACAAAAGTATCGGTGCGTGTGATGTGAGCCTCGGCCCTCTGTCGATTCTAGTCGGACCCAACGGCAGCGGCAAGAGCAATTTTGTCGATGCGCTCCGATTTATCGCCGACGCGCTCCGCTATTCGCTGGACCACGCCCTCCGCGACCGTGGAGGTATCCACGAGGTGCGCCGGCGGTCGAGTGGGCATCCCACGCATTTTACTATTCGCATTGAGTTTCAGTTATCCAAAGGCCGATTTGGTCACTATGCCTTCAGAATTGGTGCGAAAAAGGGGGCCTATCTAGTCGCCGAAGAGGAATGTGCAATTTATCCGGGGACAGATGGTGCGGCTAAAGCTTACTACCGAATAAAGGAAGGCGAACTTGAGCGCATCAGTATTGAACCCGTCCCCGCCATTCCCAAGGACCGCCTCTTTCTAGTCAACGTCTCCGGCATAGAGGCGTTTCGCCCCCTGTACGACGCCCTCATTTCGATGGGTTTCTATAACCTGAATCCCGAACGCATCCGCGAGCCGCAGCCGCCCGACCCAGGCGAACTACTCAACCGCGATGGATCGAACATGGCCAGCGTTCTTGCCGCACTGAAGGACCGCGCCCCAGCGGTGAAACGCCGCGTGGAGGAATACCTCGCAACGGTCGTACCGGGCGTCCATGCGGTGGATCCCAAGGCCGTCGGCCCGCGCGAGATGCTCGAATTTAAGCAGGACGTCAGGGGATCTTCCCATCCTTGGCGCTTCCTCGCCACCAATATGTCAGACGGCACTCTGCGTTCTCTCGGCGTACTCGTGGCTTTGTTCCAGGGCCCGGCGGGGTTGGTGGCCATTGAGGAACCCGAGGTCGCTCTGCATCCGGCCGCGGCTGGCGTTTTGACGGATAGTTTGCGCGATGCGAGCGATCACCGACAAGTGCTCATTACCAGCCACAGCCCCGATCTGCTCGATGATGCAGCACTACCCGACAGCGCCATACAAGCCGTCGTTTCCGAGGACGGCGATACAAAAATTGGGCCCTTGGACGAGGCGGGGAGATCAGCGTTGCGCGAGCACTTATATACCGCTGGCGAGCTGCTGCGCATGGACCAGCTTAGGCCGGACCCCCAAGCGACAGAGCTTGGCGTTAAACAATTGAATTTGTTCGGGTTAGATCTGTGAAATTGATCGCCATCGTAGAAGGCCACGGCGATGTCGCAGCAGTACGGGTTCTATTGCGACGGGTTCTGCACGAGGAATTGCAGCGCTACGACGTTGTGGTAGAGCCTCCTATTCGCGTGCCAAAGGACAAACTGCTCAAGCCGGGAGAGTTGGAAAGAGCTGTCAACTTAGCGGCGCGACGCACCTCCGGGACAGACGGGATTGTCGTGCTGGTCGATGCCGACGACGACTGTCCTGCGGAGTTGGCACCTGCGATGGCGGCCCGTGCAGCCGAAAGCCGTCCTGATAGACGCATATCGGTCGTCATTGCAAAAAGCGAGTTTGAGTCGTGGTTTGTTGCAGCCGCCGATTCACTGGCGGGCTTCAGAGGGCTTGCTGATAGCCTCGTAGCATCTGCCAATGCTGAAGGCATTCGAGACGCGAAAGGTTGGCTATCGAACAATATGCCTACGGGTTTGACGTATCGCGAGACCATTGACCAAGCGGCATTTGCGAGCAGAATGGATTTAGACCAAGCGCGGCAGTGCCCTTCGTTCGACAAGTTTGTGCGCGAAATTCGCACCCTCGCAAGTCCTTGAAAGAGGCAATCAATGCTGCGAAATCCGATAGCCGGGGCGTTCCGGCTTGAACAAATCGGGATTTAGTCTGACCCCCAAGCCGCTGCCTTGGGGCAGATTCACATATCCGCCGTTGATTTCCACCTCCACGTCGATCAGGTCTCGATACACCGTCTGGATCTGCGCCCGCACGGTTTCCTGATAGCAGCAGTTGGCCACCGCCGCTCCCACGTGCAAACCGGCGAAGAGCGTCAGCGGGCCGGTGCAGTCGTGCATGCTGACCGGCACATTATAGGTCTGCGCTAGATGGGCAATCCGCGCGGTCTCGGAAATCCCGCCGACCCAGGTCGGATCGATCATTACGTAGTCGGCGGCTTGGTGCATCAGCACGGAGTTGTAATCGGCGCGGCTCAACAGCATCTCGCTGACGGAAATAGGCATCCGGCTCTGGCGGCGGAAGTCGGCGATCGTGTCGAGATTGTCCATTTTGATCACGTCCTCCAGCCACAGCGGCGCGACTTCGCGCAATGCCTCGGCGATGCGCAGGGCCGCTGGGAGCTGGAAATGCGCGTGGCCATCGACGAAGATGTCGAGGTCCATGCCCACTTTGTCGCGGATCTCGCGCAGGGGTTGTACGCCTTCCTCAATTGCGCGGTGCGGAATGCGCGCCGGGCCGTACTGGATGGCCGCTTGGTCAAAGGGCCAGACTTTTAGGCCGCTGTAGCCTAGCTCGACTAGTTCCTCGGCCAGCGCCACTGGCTCGTGGAACAGCTTCCACGAATCGCCGAGCGGCCCCGGCTCGCCGATGGCACCAAAGCCCGGCCAGCCCTTGCGCCCGGTGGTGCTCGGCCCGTATTGCGGGTTGCCGCAGCTATTGTACACCAGAATTTTGTCGCGCACTGGCCCGCCGAGCAGGCGATAGATCGGCTGGTTGCAGACTTGGCCGAGAATGTCCCACAGCGCCACGTCCAGCGCCGACAAAGCGCGGATCTCCGTGCCTCGGACCCCAAAGTTCGCGGCACGCTCGTAGAGAAAGCGCCAGTGGGATTCGATGGCCAGCGCGTCTTCGCCGAGTAGCCGGCGCGCCATCCAGTCGTGCAGCATGGCCTGCACGGCTTCGGCGCAGTAGTAGGTTTCGCCGTGGCCGATGAGTCCGGCGTCGGTGTGGATGCGCACCAGCAGCAGGTCGGGGAACAGGTCGAGCGGCTGCACGGATTCGATGGCGGTTACGGTGACTTTGCCTTCGTCAATGGGGGACGGGGGCAAGTGGGGTTTTGCCGTCATTTAGTACCCTTTCTCTAGGTCGCACACGTTCAAAAGTGCTTCGCCCGCCAAATAGCGGCGCAGATTTTCCACGAAGATGGCCTTGCGACGCTCGATCAATTGCACGGACTCGGCCGAGGTGTGCGGCGAGAGCAGCATGTTGGGCGCGTCCCACAGCGGGCTGTCGGGCGGCAGCGGCTCGATTTCCGTCGCGTCGAGTGCGGCTCCGCCGATTCGGCCTGCGTGTAGGCCCTCGGCCAGTGCTTCCTCATCGACGATTCCCCCGCGCGAGACGACCACGACAAACGCTCCTTCTTTGAGCAAGGCGAGTCGTTGGCGATTGATCATTCCGGTCGTCTCTTTGGTGCGCGGGGCCGTTATCACGAGCCAATCTACCATCGCCACCATCTCATCCAAACGCTCGACCGGCCACACCGCGCACACCCCCGGCGGCGGCTCCATCGGCAAGATATCCACTGCGTACACTTCGATTCCGAATGCTGCGGCCCGAGTGGCCACGCCACGGCCAATATCTCCCATCGCCAGCACTCCCATCTTGGTTCCGGCCAATTCGATGATGCGTTGCACGTAGCGCGGGGTATTCCACTGGTGGTTGCGCTGGTCTTCGAGTAGTTCGGGGATCCGGTGGGCGTACGAGAGGATGGCGGCGAAGACGTGATCGGCCATGGGCACGACGTGCGTCTGGCGCGCGTTGGTCATCACCACGTCGCCCGTGCGAAACTCCGGTATATTGCGCACGACCGAGTCGAAGCCGATACCCACATAGTGTAACCACTTGAGTTTTTGGGCCGCCAAAAATACGGGCCGTGTCATCAACCCAAACACAACTTCCGCATTTGCTACCTCCTGTACCTGCTCTGCTTCGCCATACCCATACGCCGGGCAGAAGTCCAACTCGGGGAACGCCGTCCGCAATTCTTCGACGAAGGATTCCCCCATATCATATGTCAGTACGGCCTTCACACTGCTGTCCTTTCTCAGGGGCGATTTTAATTTCGCGCAGATTTTCTATAATGCCGGTTAAGTTAGCGAAAAAGCTAGTAAATGACGTCTACACCTCTTGCTTTCAGGGCGGGGATCTGTTCGTTGCGGGCTTTGTCGCTGAGGGGGTTGCCTGTCAAATATACCTCATCGCCTTCCCCTAGGCTAGTGTTGGCGACTAGGGCACTTATGTCCTCAATTTGGTTGTCATGCAACCACAGTTCTTTCAGGTTATTCAGGTTTGCCAATGGGGTTATGTCGGTAATCTGGTTGTGCCGTAACCACAGTCCTTTCAGGTTGTTCAGGTTTGCCAACGGGGTTATGTCCTCAATTTGGTTGTGCCGCAGCCCCAGTTCTTGCAGGTTGTTTAGGTTTGCCAATGGGGTTATGTCGGTAATCTGGTTGGACGACAGACTCAGTGCTCGCAGGTTGTTTAGGTTTGCCAACGGGGTTATGTCGGTAATCTGGTTGGACGACAGATACAGCCATTGGCTCAGGTTGTTCAGGTTGGTCAACGGGGTTATGTCGGTAATCTGGTTGGATATCAGACCCAATTGTCGCAGGTTGTTCAGGTTTGCCAATGGGGTTATGTCGTCAATCTGGTTGTGCCGCAATTCCAGTACTTGCAGGTTGTCCAAGTTGGCTAACGGGGTTATATCATCAATCTGGTTGGACGACAGATACAGTGCTCGCAGGTTGTTCAGGTTGGCCAGTGGTCCCACCTCTGCAATCTGATTGTGCCGTGACCACAGTTCTTGCAGGTTGTTTAGGTCGGCCAATGGAGTTATGTCGGTAATCTGGTTGGATTCCAGACTCAGCGTATGTAGGTTGTTCAGGTTAGCTAGAGGCTTCACCTCCGCAATCCGGTTGTTACTCAAACTCAGTTCTTTCAGGTTGTTCAGGTTGGCCAATAGGGTTATGTCGGTAATCTGATTCCAACTCAGATACAACGATTGCAGATTGTTTAGGTTGGCCAATGGAGTTATGTCGGCAATCCGGTTGTTACTCAAACTCAGTTCTTTCAGGTTGTTCAGGTTGGCCAATAGGGTTATGTCGGTAATCTGATTCCAACTCAGATACAACGATTGCAGATTGTTTAGGTTGGCCAATGGAGTTATGTCGGCAATCCGGTTGTTACTCAAACTCAGTTCTTTCAGGTTGTTTAGGTTGGCCAATGGAGTTATGTCGGCAATCCGGTTGTTACTCAAACTCAGTTCTTTCAGGTTGTTTAGGTTGGCCAATAGGGTTATGTCGGTAATCCAGTTGGCCGACAGATCCAGTTTTTGCAAGTTGTTTAGGTTGGCCAATGGGGTTATGTCGGTAATCCGGTTGCGAGCCAAAATCAGCGTATCCAAGGCAGTACAATTTTCGAGGCCCGTTAAACTACTGATAGAATCATAGTAGGCCGAGATGCTGGTCAGGAAAGAGACGTCCTCAGGTGTCAGGTGACCGTGCGGTCGGCCCAGTGCCTCTCGTACCACGCGCTCCAGATTGGCATCGGCGAACAAAGAGAGATAGAGGAGTACGCCTTCCTGTAGAGCAGAGCCTCCGCTAAGTACTTGTACGTTCAAAACGGTGTTTTTTCCGAGCGAGGTTCCTGCGGGCCGATACATCTGTTGCAGATGCGCCACCAGCGTCTCTATGGTCTCTGGGCGGTCCAGTTCAACAGCGAAGGAGATACTGGCATTGAGTTGCACCGGTACTCGCTCGGTTTGATACTGCCAGTGCGCTTGCAGAAACGATGCCACCGCTTCCCAGCCGATTAGCTGGGTCTCATTGACCGGCTCTAACAAAGCGCTAGCAGTTGGGTCAATCTGCCAGTCGATGGAAGTGAGTCCCGCTGGCAGGTCGTCCAATCCCGTGGGCTTCAGTATCAAGCGGAGAGAGTCGCCGTCGGGCCGGGTCCAAACCAGCGTCTCCCGCACACTTCCGACTGGATCGACGCAGCGAATCGCCACCAAGCTATCGGGGCGGCCTTGGTATTCGACCTGAAGACCGGCCAGCGCATCCCCCGCTTCATCGACCAAGTGCAGCCACAGGCCGCGCGGATACTGCGGCGACTCGATCAGCACGTGACCATCGGCATTGCTTTGCGCTTCTGCCCAGCCGGTGCTATCGACGCCGGTGGCAAAGAAGAGCTCGGTCTGCGCTGTCGCCGTAGAGGCCCCAAGGGTCGCCAGTGCTAGGAGTATTCCAAAACGAAAGATCGCCGCATTCATCATTCGGTTGCCTAGTCCTCCACGTTTAATTTGGCGACGCTCCTCTAGCCCGATTCACTGCTAACACCATCCGAGCACGTTTGATATACCAAATATAGCTATCCTATACCATTTATAAACGGATGCTAGGCCCAAGTTTCTTGGACATGAGATACTTCGCTACGCTTCGCACGACAGAGAGGAGAAACGCCACGAGCTAGCACAGAGGTAGAACGATGCGTAACTTATGCTATGTTTTCACTGCGTTTTGACTTCACTACATGGACTTAGCGGGACAGGTTTTAGAATGAAACAGCAATGGCGGGAACGGCTGGGGACGGTGGCGTTGGAACCTTGCGCGCCGGTGGTGGCCGGCAGCTATCAGCAATGGACTTTGGCCCTGACCGTGGGTAGCTACGGTATTGACGAGGGCGGCACCATTAAGATCGCCCAGCGCCTCGCCTGCGATATGCAGCCGGCCCAGTTCAGCGATCCAGCCGCGCCAGCTTATTGCACGGTGCAGACCAATGGGGCGGCCAAGCTGGCACCTCGCTTTGCCCCCAAGGGTCATGAGCGGCCGTGGATGATTTGGTGCGTGGTGATTGATGTGTACGACGGGTCCCTCGCGCCCGGCGATACGGTGACCGTGGTCTTGGGCGAGCGCAGCGGTGGTTCGCCGGGGATTAGGGTGCAGACCTTTGTCGAGTCAGCTCACGAATTCCGCGTTTTCGTCGATCCGACCAATGCTGCGGTGGCTCGGGCCGTGGCGGATTCGCCCAAGTTTCCCATTGTCGCGGGCGAGGCCGTGGAATTGGTGTGCATAGCGCCGAGTCAGGCGGTGGTGGGGGAGGCGGTGGAGGTTTTTGTCAAAGGGCAGGATATGTGGGGCAATCCGACGGCGGTGACAGGGGCGGTTGAATTGGGTTGGGAAGGGGAGGGGGAGGTCGTGGTCGAGGGGTGTAGGGTGTCTTTTGGCACTCTGGGTAGTGGACGGCTGATCGCGACGGCGGGTGGCTTGCGCTGTTACAGCAATCCGATCTCCGTTTCTGAAGCAGCGCCGCAGTGGCACCGCTACTGGGGGGATTTGCACGCCCAGTCCGACGCTACCGTCGGCATAGGCACGGAGGAGGAGTACTTCACTTTTGCCCGCGACTGGGCGAGGGTGGATTTTGCCTCGCATCAGGGCAATGATTTCCAGGTTGACGACCAAGACTGGCAGCGGCTCAACGAGACGGTACGGACTTTTCACCGGGACGGCGAGTTCGTGGTCTTTCCCGGCTACGAGTGGTCGGCTAATTCTCCGGCCGGCGGGGACCGCAATGTCTTTTACTTTGCCGAGGGGCTGCCCATTGTGCGCAACAGTCACTGGCAGATCCCACACGTGCCCGAGGACGAGGTGTCGCCCGCGCATCCGGCTGATGTCTTTTTCGCCCGGCTCGCTCGCTTGGTGCCGCGCGCCCAAGTGATTATCGGCTCGCATGTGGGCGGGCGCTGGGCTGACGTGAAGGCATATTTCGACCCCGAGGCGCACAATCTGGTGGAGGTCGTCTCGAGCTGGGGCGTGTTTGAGTGGATGCTGTTCGACGCGCTGGACTGCGGCCACGTGGTCGGGGTCATGTGCAATAGCGACGGCCACAAAGGGCGGCCTGGGGCTGAAGGGCCGGGTGCTGGCGAGTTTGGCATTGCTGGTGGTCTGACTTGCGTGTTGGCTGGCGAGTTGTCACGCACGGGCGTGTGGGAGGCTCTGTGCAGGCGGCGCTGTTATGGCACGACTGGTGCGCGCATATTTCTAGATGTACAGATAGCTGGCGCGCTCATGGGGGCGGTGGTGACAGATGTGGACTCGGTGGATATTCGCGCTCGGGTTGTGGGAGCGGCACCGCTGGAGGCGCTGCAAGTGTATCGCGGTCGGCAATTGCTCGCTGAAGTGCAGCCGCCTGAATTTCGGGATTTGGGGGATTCCAACAGGGTGCGCCTGATGTGGTCTGGCTCGCGTATGCGCGGTCGCGGTCGGCGGGTGGATTGGTCGGGGGTTATCCGCACCACTCGGGCGACTATTTTGGAGGCGACTACGGTTAGCTTTGACTCCGCAGCCGACGGCATCACCGCGACTGAGCCGCAGAGCGTGGCTTTTCAATCGCAGACCACGGGAGATTGCGACGGCATTGAACTGGTGCTGGACGATGGGCGGGTGGGCAGCTTGGTGTTCGAGTCGGCGGCGGGGACGACGGAGATTGATCTGGCGGGACTGAGACACGAGCCGCTGTGCTTCGACTACGGCGGCTTGGACATGCGGTTGGTGGTGCAGCGCTATCCCGAGCGGGTGGAAGCGCTGGGATTGACGTTGGAGACTGTGGATCAGCCGCCGGGGGAGGGACGGGTGGCTTATTTCATCAAGGCCATTCAGTGCGATGGGCAGATGGCTTGGTCGAGTCCGGTGTATGTGTTGGGTTGAGGGAGGGACGTTTTCAACGAGAGGCTAGGCATCCAAGAAACGTTGCCAATCGATTCCTAATTGTCGAACTGCAGCACGAATCGTTCCTAGTTTCAGATCGCGATTGCCCCAATCTGGAATAACAGTGGCTTGTTGAGAGATAGGATCAATCCATTTCCGATGGGAACCGCCCCCTTTACGCACACGCTCTTGACACCCAAGGGCTGATAGTTTCTTCACCACTTCGCGATATTTCACGAGGTGGACACTACAGTTTCCAACCACACGGGGCTATTTGCGTCGAGAATCTGGGTATGCTGAGGTAATGAGCGTCCTAGATCTTCATATAGTTCAATAACGGCAGAGAACGCATCCGCGACGTTTTCCAATGCCTCGTCTATAGAATCACCCTCTGTTATCAATTCTGGGAACAGAGGGGAGGTCACAGTGTATCCGCCTTCAGGCTGTGGCGTCAGGACAAGGGGTACTCTGTAGTCCATAAAGAAGGCTCCATTGTTTCTCTTTAAGATGACTCTGCACTACACAGTAGGCAAGCGGCTTGGTCAAGTCCGGTGTATGTCTCAGTCTGACGGGAAGACACCCCTTTTGCGAAAATAGGGCACTTAGCCGAATTTGTATCGACTCCGTTATACACGACTATGCGATTTGAGAACCAGGGATGGACAAGAAGCGCCTTAACGAAGCGGAGATCTGCGACGCCTTCATCACTCCGGCGATCATCGGGGCCGGATGGGATCAGCGCACGCAAATCCGCCGAGAATACACCTTTACTGCTGGCCAAGTGATTGTCCGGGGCAAGATGGGCTCTCGCGGCAAGAAGAAGCGCGCTGACTATTTGCTATTTTACCAACCGAATCTTCCGCTCGCCGTGGTCGAGGCCAAGGACAACAGCCACCCGGTCGGCGATGGGATGCAGCAGGCACTTGGCTATGCCGAAGCTCTCGACGTGCCGTTTGTATTTTCGTCAAATGGCGACGCCTTTCTGTTCCACGACCGCACCGGTCAGTCGGACTCCATAGAAAAGCAAATTGGTCTGGACGAGTTTCCGTCCCCGGACGAGTTGTGGCGGCAGTACCGGGCTTGGAAGGGACTCGACGAAGAATCCGGTAAGCTCGTCCGTCAGCCCTACTACGCAGACTTGGCGGGCAAGGAGATTCGGTACTATCAGCGCGTTGCCATTCAGCGGGCGGTCGAAGCCATTACGCGGGGACAGCGCCGAGTGCTGATGGTCATGGCCACCGGCACTGGCAAGACGTTTTCCGTCTTTCAGATTATATGGCGGCTGTGGAAAGCCGAGAAGGTCAAGCGGGTGCTGTTCCTCGTGGATCGGAATATTCTCGCGGATCAGACTGCCACTAACGACTTCAAGCCTTTTGGCCCGGTGATGACCAAGGTCCGCAACCGCGATATGGACCCGAGTTATGAGATTTATATCGCGCTCTACCAAGCCGTCAGCGGCAACGAAGAGGATAAGAACATTTACCGGCAGTTTAGCCGGGATTTTTTTGACTTGGTGGTCATTGACGAGTGCCACCGAGGTAGTGCTCGCGAGGCCAGTGCGTGGCGGGAGATCCTAGATTATTTCGAGCCAGCCATCCAACTCGGCCTTACGGCGACGCCGAAGGAGACCACCGAAGTTAGTACGCTCAGTTATTTCGGCGACCCCATCTATACCTACAGCCTCAAGCAGGGCATTGAGGACGGTTTTCTCGCGCCTTTCAAAGTCGTGCGCATTGATCTCGACAAGGACTTGCAAGGCTGGCGACCGCCGACGGGCATGACTGACGACCTCGACCAAGAGATCGAAGACCGCATCTACAACCAGAGCGACATGGACCGGGTGTTGGTCCTGAATGAGCGGACCCGGCGCGTCGCCGAGAAGATCGTCGCGTATATGTTGGAGACTGACCCCTATGGCAAGACCATTGTCTTCTGTGAGAACATCGATCATGCTGAGAGGATGCGTTCGGAACTGGTCAACGAGGTCGCCAAGTGCTTGCCGCAGGAAGCTGGCAATACCTCGAAATTCGTGGTCCGCATTACCGGCGATAGCGAGGATGGCCGGCTCGCGCTCGACGACTTCATCCACCCTGAGCGGCGCTACCCGGTCATCGCGACCACCTCGAAGCTGTTGACGACCGGAGTAGATGTGATGACTTGCAAACTCATTGTGCTCGACCAGCGCATTGAGTCGCTTATTGAGTTCAAGCAGATCATCGGACGCGGCACCCGTATTCACGAAGACGCGGGCAAGTTATGGTTCTCCATTATGGACTTCAAGCGGGCGACTGAACTGTTTGCCGACCCAGATTTCGATGGAGAGCCGGTGGTGATCGTCGAGTCTGAGGGAGACAGCAGTCCGGTGCCGCCGGACGATGTGGGAGGAAACGGGGACGACGAAGAAATCGGCCCACCGCCAAAAGGCACCAAGAAATTCGTCGTCAGCGGCGTCGAGGTGGAGGTTATCGCCGAGCGCGTCCAGTACTATAGCAAGGAGGGTCGGCTCATCACTGAGTCGCTGGCCGACTACACCCGTAAGACCGTCCAAGCGGAGTACGCGACTATAGACGACTTCTTGCAGCGCTGGTCTGAAGCAGATCGGAAGGCGGCGGTGATCGACGAGCTGAGCGAGCAGGGCGTGTTCTTTGAAGCGTTGCGCGAGCGGGTCGGTCGGGATATGGACGCCTTTGATCTGATCTGCCATGTGGTCTATGGTCAGCCTCCGCTCACTCGGCGCGAGCGGGCTGAGAACGTGAAGAAGCGGGACGTATTTACCCGCTACGGCGAACAAGCCCGCGCCGTGCTCGACGCTCTGCTCGATAAGTACGCGGACGAAGGGCTGGTCTCGGTCGAAGACTTGGGAGTCCTGCGCGTGCAGCCGCTGGCCGACCTTGGTACACCCATAGAGTTGGTTCGGTACTTCGGTGGCAGGAACGAGTACATTGCCGCCGTGCAAGAGCTTTCAAAGGCCCTCTACGATACCGCCGCCTAGTGCGACTTGCAATCAATGCGCAATACCACATCTTCATCTTAATCGTGATAATCAGCACACATTCTGGGGGATAGTGTTATGGCTACACATGATGACAACCCAACCGATGTTCGGACGATCAAGGCATCTGAGTTCAAGACCAAATGCCTCAAGCTGATGGACGAGGTCGCCGACAGCGGCGTCGAGATTGTCATTACCAAGAACGACCGCCCAGTGTCGCGCCTCGTACCCTATCGCGACGAGGAGCCAAGCATGTTTGGCAGGGATCGGGGCAAAATTCGCATCCTCGACGATATAATTGAACCGATCGATGTGCAGTGGGATGCGGAGACGGGTAAGACATGGGAGGGAGAGGATTGATCCTACTCGACACCCATGTTCTGCTGTGGCTGAGGACCGGGGACGCCAGATTGGGACCGAGGACTCGCAAAGTGATCGCCCGCGCTGAAAGCGAAGGCGAAGTGGCAGTCTCCGCGATTTCGTTCTGGGAAGTCGCAATGCTAAAGGACAAAAGGCGAATTGAACTGGACGAGTCTGTCAGTTCATGGCGACGCAAGCTTCTTGATGAGGGCATTGTCGAGATCGCAATCAATGGCGATATCGGCATTCGGGCTGTTCGTCTGAGGGATTTCCACGCTGACCCGGCGGATCGCTTGATTGTTGCCACCGCGTTGGCTGGCCATCAGTTGGTGACGGCGGATCTGCGCATTCTCAATTGGTCTGGTGCGCTGAATCGCCTCCGAGCCAAGGACTGACTCTCGTGGCCCTATCTACCACCATCAAGTCCATTCAAGACATCATGCGCAAGGATGTGGGTGTCGATGGCGATGCCCAGCGCATTGGTCAACTCGTCTGGCTGCTGTTCCTCAAGATATGGAACGACCGTGAGCAGGAATTGGAACTGATCGAAGATGACTTCGCGTCTCCGTTGGTTGACGTAACTTGGATGGAGGAAGGCGAGACCCGCACCGCGGAAGATCTGCGCTGGAGTGCTTGGGCTGCTGACCGGGAAGGAGCCACCGGCGATAGACTGCTCACCTTTGTCAATGAGATTCTGTTCCCCGCGCTCAAGGGTATGGAGGTCGAAACGCCGAGTGCGAAAGAGGATCTGCGGATGAGTCGCCGCCGTTTGGTGCGCGGCGTCTTTGAGGACGCTTACCAATACATGAAGTCTGGTATTCTGCTGCGGCAGGTGGTCAACAAGATCGAGGAAGACATTGACTTCAACGACGCTACGAATCGGCACTTGTTCGGCAATATCTACGAGCAACTGCTCAAAGACCTCCAGAGTGCCGGGAATGCTGGCGAATACTATACGCCACGGGCGGTGACTCAATTCGCAGTGGACATGATTAATCCTCGCCTCGGGGAATCTGTCCTCGACCCGGCCTGCGGCACCGGCGGCTTTTTGTCCTGCGCCATTGAGCACATTCGCCAGCAAGATGTGAAGACGCCAGCACAAGAAGCGCAGCTTCAGGCCAGTATTCAAGGCGTAGAGAAGAAGCCGCTGCCGCACCTGCTGTGTACCACGAACATGATTGTGCATGGTATTGACGTGCCGACGGGCATTCGGCACGATAACACCCTCGCCCGGCCCCTGCGCGACATCAGTATGCGCGACCGGGTAGATGTGGTGCTTACCAATCCGCCCTTCGGCGGCATGGAGGAGGACGGAATTGAGCACAATTTCCCGCGCGAGTTCCGCACCCGCGAGACCGCAGATCTGTTCTTGGTGCTGATTGTCGAGTTGCTCAAGCCCGGTGGCCGAGCTGCGGTGGTGCTGCCGGACGGCACTCTGTTCGGTGAGGGGGTGAAGACGCGCCTGAAAGAGCGCCTGCTCACAGAGTGTGAGTTGCACACCATCGTACGTCTGCCCAAGGGGGTGTTCGCGCCGTACACTGGCATCAAGACCAATGTGCTGTTTTTCGAGAAGGGGAGGCCCACCACCGAGGTTTGGTACTACGAGCATCCCTACCCGGAAGGCTACAAGTCCTACTCCAAGACCAAGCCGATGCGGATTGAGGAGTTTGAGCCGGAGAAGGCGTGGTGGGAGAATCGGGTTGAAAACGAGTTCGCTTGGAAGGTCGGCATTGACGAGATCCGCGAGCGCAACTTCAACCTCGACATCGCCAACCCCAATACGGTTGAGAGGGGCCACGGCGACCCGGATGAATTGCTGGCGTTATATGAGAAGGAACGAGCGGCAGCGGCAGAAGTGCGGGAGCAGTTGAAGAGGGCGTTGGCTGAGGCATTGGAGCGGACGGGATGACGCCGGGGGAGTTTATTGCAGCGTTTGATGTGATAGCGGAGGCACCGGGGGGCATTGAGCGGCTGAGGGAATTGGTGCTTCAGCTTGCGGTGCGAGGGAAGCTGGTGCCGCAGGATGCGGAAGAGGAGCCGGCGTCGGTGCTGCTGGAACGCATTGAGGACGAGAAATTCCGGTTGTTCAGAGAAGGAAAGCTCAGAATTCCGAAGCCGGTACCCCCAGTAGCAACGGATGAGGCTCCATTTGATGTTCCTGACCAATGGGAATGGATTCGCTTGGGAGATATTGCAAACAGCCGTCTTGGAAAGATGCTCGACAAATCCAAGAACAAAGGCCCCTATCGTCGGTATCTTCGGAATGCGAATGTCCAATGGTTTCGGTTTGATCTCTCAGATGTGTTTGAACTGCGGCTTGAAGATACCGAGCTAGAGGAGTATTCGGTCAAAGAAAACGACCTAATTGTGTGTGAGGGCGGCGAGCCGGGTCGGGCGGCTGTATGCGGGCTGGATGTTGATGGAATGGTCTTTCAGAAGGCCCTGCATCGCGTCCGACCTTGGTGCGGTATCAGCACTTGGTATCTTGCATATCTCCTGCGCTGCGACACGTGGTCACAGCGTATCAACACCCTCTTCACAGGAGCTACTATCAAGCATTTGACTGGTAGAGCACTGGCGACTCATATAGTGCCCTTACCGCCGCTCTCTGAACAACACCGCATCGTCGCCAAGGTCGATGAGCTTATGGGGCTGATTGATCGGCTGGAGGCTGCGCGGTGTAGCCGAGAGGCCGTCCGCACCACAGCCCGGGACTCAGCCCTCGCCGCGCTACGCAATGCCGCTACACCAGAAGAGGTTGGGACTGCATGGACGCGCATTGCCGAGCGGATGGACGACTTGTTCACTGCTCCCGCTAATTTGGTACCGCTACGCGAGGCTGTGCTTCAGCTTGCGGTGCGGGGGCGGCTGGTGCCGCAAGACGAAGGGGATGAACTGGCCACAGTGCTTCTAGATCGAATTGCGGAAGAGAGAGCGAAATTGGTTAAAGAAAAAAAGATACGGGTCCCTAAAACGCTATCTCCAGTATCACAGCACGAAGCTAGTTTTGAGGTCCCGCAAAGTTGGATGTGGATAAGGCTTGGAAATCTTTATCATTTAGAAATGGGTCAAAGTCCTTCATCGCAGTTCTATAATCAAAATGGAGATGGCCTGCCGTTCTATCAGGGCAAGGCGGACTTCGGAGACCGCTTTCCTACTGTACGCTATTGGTGTACAAAGCCTACTAAGCTAGCCGATAAGGGCGACGTCTTATTATCAGTGAGGGCTCCGATAGGCCCTACCAACATTGCAATGGAACGTTGCTGCATTGGTCGTGGTCTTGCAGCATTGCGGCCACTCGTGGGGATGCCAACAGAGTATCTACTGTGGACACTTCGAGCCTTTGAAGAACAGCTTGACGGTATGGGAACCGGCACAACATTTAAGGCGGTATCTAGAAAGCTGCTTGAGCCATTTCCCTTGCCGCTTCCACCCCTCGCCGAGCAATACCGTATCGTTGCTAAGGTTGACGAGCTTATGGGACTGATTGATCGGCTAGAGCAGCACCTTGGTGCCAAAGAGGAAATTCAGGGTGACTTCGCAGGTACCGTTTGTTCATTTGCTCAACAGAGAGTTGAACATGTCTAGCACTACATGGCGATCTTACGAAGAAGTAGCTCAGTATCTCCTTAATCAATTTGCAGAGCACTTCAACCTTGGTCGCGTTGAAGGAAAACAAAAGATACTAGGTAGATCGGGAACTGAATGGGAAATCGATGCAAAAGGTATAAAAGACAACGAGACAGGATTTCTTATTATCGAGTGCCGCCAGCACAACAGGAAAATAAATCAGGGCTATGTTGGCCAAGTGGCATATGAAATTCAAGATACGGGAGCAGAAGTGGTATTATCGTAAGTCCGTTAGGATTTCAAAAAGGGGCAAAGAAAGTTGCAGAACATTCAAATAATATCGAACAGGTCATCCTCGATTCAAAAAGCACAACAAAGGATTACATAATGGAATTTCTCGATCGTATATTTGTTGGACTAAGCGATAAGGTTAACATCACCGATCATCTCACTATACGGATTAGCAGTCCAGAAGGGGACGACAGCATTTCTGTCTGAATCGTGTGTCAACAGGCAGATTCGCGGCGACCGGCCAGTGAATTTGCGCCAAGACTATTCACTTCCCGAGATCAGGACACTGTCCCATGATGCCCCTAGACGAACAAAAACCCCGTCTAGCCCTAGGAATGAAGCGGTATCGTCGTCGATGGAATGGGCTGCTTCTAAGATACCCTCAAGATGATTAAGGAGCTGGGGCCTAAGACGATCGGAATTTGTCGGGACATCTCGCTCCTGAAAGCCTAACGTCAAGATCTCTTGCACCTGAGCGTCTAATCCCACAACCAAATCTATTTCTGCGAGGCTGACAATATTTATTTCTCGACTTCCTATCCTAACAAAATCTGTCCCTCGATCTATTGTCTCTTCGTGGGATGTTCCACTGTGTTCGATAAGGGATACAAAAGGTTGGTAGTAGTATTTCAGAAATTGATCTGCTCCACCTGAGATTTCAAAATCGATAGCATTTGGATCAATCTCGTCTGGATCTTCCAAGTGCAGGTTAAGCATGTCATCGGAAAAGTGCGAGATCGAGGCAACCCTGATTGATGGATCACTCCCGTCGATTTTCCTTAACATGCGAGTCTGTTCTTTCGCCGTTTGAATCGTTCTTTGATCGACACGATTAGTTCGGCCTTTAGCTTCAAAAACACCCCACTCTCCTTGATAATTTTTACCGATTAGATCCGGCCGTCGATTACCTCTCAGTCTAATTGGGAGGTCCGAAAAGCGATCTAGATGGACAAGCCAAGGTATTCTTAATAGCCTCTGTGCCGCAAGATTTGCGAATGAAAGACCAAAGAAATAGGATACTGCAGATTTTTCAGATGGATCAAGGCTCTTGTAAGCGTCCGTTTTTGTGAATCCTCCTTGGGATGAAGAACTTAAATTCGCCCTGAGTATCGCGGATCGGTAGATTATCTCTAACCGCGAGAGAGAGCCATATTGGATTACGTCATCCCAACTTCTACGCCCTACGGTAATAGCAGCCCAGACCAGTTCCGACCACTGAATGTCTACCGAATTTGGGCCGTTGAGTTGCGATCCCCAATTGGAAGGGAATCCATACGCGGTGTAATCGAGATTAGGCATCGTATCTCCTAGAGTATCTTCAACTCGACATGTTTTTGGCTCTTCTTCACTACCCTCTGATCCTTAACTTCCTACAACTCCACCCGCCGCCCGCTGCGGGCCGATTCAAAAGCTGCCTCGACCACTCTGAGCGTGCCGTCGGCATGGTCGGCCATATAGGCGGGGGTCTCTTCTCCGCGCAGACATTGCTGGAAAAATTCGATGGCGGGCTGGAAAGGCGGCGTGCCGGTCTGGAAGGTCTCGCTGTGGCTCTCATCGGAGCCGATAACCACGTCAAAGCTGCTCTCCGCGCCGGGATGGTATGGGGAGGGCACAACCAGTCGGCCTTGGTCGCCAGTGATGAGGGCATGAGCACCGCCGCGGCCCTCGAAGCTGCAGTACAAGGTCGCGGTGAGGCCGTCGGGGTATTCGAGAATGAGCGAGGTAGCCACGTCCACTCCGGCTTGCGCGTCAAAGCGCATGTACGCCTGGACACTAATTGGATCGGTGCCGGCGATGAAGCGCGAAAAGGTGATGGGATACACGCCGCCGTCGTAAATGCTGCCGCCGCCCAGCGCTTTAATCAGGCGGATGTTGCTGGGGTCGTTGACGACGAAGGTCATGCCAGCGTTAATGTGGCGCAGGGTGCCGATCTCGCCGGCTGCGATGATTTCCCTGAGACGGCGGCTTTGGGGATGGTGCATGAAGACGAAGGCCTCAAAGAGCAGCACGTCGGCCTTGCGGCAAGCCTCGACCATTTGCCGGCCCTCGGCCGCGGTGACGGCTAGCGGTTTTTCGCAAAAGACGTGTTTGCCGGCTGCGGCAGCTTTGATGGTCCATTCGGCGTGCAGCGAATTGGGCAGCGAGATATAGATCGCGTCGATGTCCGGGTGGTCGAGCAGGGCTTGGTAGCTGCCCAGCGCCACGGGAATGTCGTGGTCTCGGGCAAAAGCATCGGCGGTGGTTTGGCTGCGGCTGGCCACAGCATGGACTTCGGCACCGGGCGTGGCGCGGGCCGAGGGAATGAAGGCGGTGACGCCAATTCTGGCGGTGCTGAGGATGCCCCATTGGATGGGCCGTGAACTGGTCATTGACAGAACCTCCTGCGACCTGATTTATGTGGTTTTAACATCTATATATAGACCAAATAGCCCAACGAAGTAAATGCGGCCGGTTTTTCAGAGAGGCGGCCAAAGTTCCCAATGCGATTGCGGACTGCCGCCGGGACATTATCTTGATCCAGCATAATCCAAACAATAGAGAGGCAGCTATGGCCCAGCGCAAAAAGATCGCCGCCATTATCACCGAATACCGCGTCCCGGCGCACGCCGACGTCATTGTCGGCAAGTTCATCAAGGGTTTTCCCACGGACGAGGGCATGCAGGAGCCGCAGGTGGATATCGCCTCCATGTACCTGGACCAGATACCCGACAATGATATCGGCCTACAAGTATCCAAAGAATACGATATACCCGTGTACCAGAGCATCCCCAAGGCTCTGTGTCTGGGTGGCGGCGAATTGGCCGTTGACGGCGTAATTTCCATTGGCGAACACGGCACGTACGCCTTCAACGAGAAGGGCCAGCACCTGTATCCCCGGCGCTTTTTCTTTGAACAGATCTGCGGCGTTATGGCCACCTCCGGCCGCTCGGTGCCGGTGTTCAGCGACAAGCACCTGTCCTACAACTGGAGCGACGCCAAGTGGATGTACGACCGGGCCGTGGAACTGAACGTCCCCTTTATGGCCGGCTCTTCAGTGCCCTTGGGCTGGCGCGACCCCTATCTCGAACACGAGCGGGATGCCCCCATTGAAGACGCCCTCATGCTCAGCTTTGGCGGCATTGAGTCCTACGGCTACCACGGCTTTGAGGGCCTGCAGGCCATGGTCGAGCGGCGTCGGGGCGGTGAGACAGGTCTGGCGGCCGTGCAGTGTTTGGAAGGCGAGGCCGTGTGGCAGGCCGGTGCCGACGGCTTGTGGTCGCGCGAGTTGGCGGTTGCGGCCGCGGCCGTGGGCAAAACTTCGGACAAACCCATGGAGGAGGCCTGCGAAAATCCAGCGGCCTTTCTGCTGGAATACAGGGATGGTTTCAAGGCTGCTCTGCTGCAGTTGAATGGGTACGTTGAGGAATGGTCGTACGCGGCCCGCGTCAACGGCGAGGTACAGGCCACGGGCCTGCGCTTGCACGGGCCGCCCTATCCCCACTTCAGCTATTTGGGCCTCAATATCCAAGAGATGTTTCTCACGGGCCAGCCGCAGTACCCGGTGGAGCGCACCCTGCTGGTAAGCGGCGGTCTGGACGCCCTGATGGATTCGCGTCACCAAGGCCATATACGGCTGGAGACGCCGCACTTGGACGTGCAATACCAAGCCCCAGAAAACATGCCCATCCGTCCCACCGGACCCCGGCCGCAGGGGGCGAGCACAGTGCCTTTCGACAGGATTTAAGACTGGGTCTTGTCAATTCCGGTGTCTGCGCTTTGATTTGCTGCTTATGAATGATTCTCAAGAACAACTCGTCTCTGAGCCGCGCAAGGTCGGTTACATCTGGATCGTCTATTTGCTGCTCTACGCAGTGGCCGTTCCCTGGTACTGGCCCGAAGGGTATCGAGGGCCACTGGTGCTGGGCTTTCCGCTGTGGGTGGCGGTATCGTTGGGGGCGGTGCTGCTGTTGGCCGTTTGGACGGCCTTTGTGATCAACCGCTACTGGATTAATACCAAGGAGGAAGAGTGATGGGCGGCATGGTATTTGGTCCGGGCGCTCTCATCGCGGTGGGGCTGTATTTGGTCTCAATGATCGGCGTGGGGTGGATTGCGCGCACGCGCCGCCGCTCCAACAGCATGGCCGACTTCTATCTGGCGGGGCGCTCGATGGGCCTGCTGGTACTCTTTTTGACGCTCTATGCGACCCAATACAGCGGCAACACGCTTTTTGGCTACACGGGCAAGACCTATCGCATCGGCTTTGAGTGGACGGCGTCGGTGCTCTTTATGTTCTCGATCATCATCGGCTACATGCTCTTTGCCCCGCGCTTGGTCGCGCTGGCGCGCAAAGAGGGATTTATCACTCCTGGCGACTACATTACGCACCGCTTCCGCTCGTCGGTGCTGACACTGCTGAGCACGATCTTGATGATCTACGCGCTGGGCAACTACGCACTGGCCCAGCTCAAGGCGATGGGCGCGGCGGTCGAGGGGATTACCGACGGCGCGATTCCCGGCAGCTATGGTATTATCGGCTTGGCAGTGATTATGGTCATCTATGAGACCTTGGGGGGGATGCGCTCGGTGGCGTGGACGGATGTGATGCAGGGAGGCGTGCTGCTGTTGGGTTTCGGCATTTTGGTTTTTCTCATCCCGCAGAATCTAGGTGGTGGCTTGGGGCAAGTGGTGGCCCAACTGAGCGAAATGGATCCGCCCAAGGTGCAAGCGCCGAGCTTAGAGGGGGCCAACAAGTGGATCAGCTACGCGCTGTTGTTGGGCTGCGGGGCAGCCATCTACCCGCAGGCGATCCAACGGCTGTACGCTAGCCGCTCGGTCGCGGTACTCAAGCGCTCGTTGGCCCTGATGGCCTTTATGCCGCTTACTACTACGTTGGTGGCCTTGGTGTGCGGCGTGACGGCTGCGGTGGTGTTGCCCGATCTGACCAAAGCCGAAAGCGAACAGGTGCTGGCCCGGCTCTGTGCACTGGTGATGGGTGAGTCTGCGCTGGGCTACTGGCTGGTGGTGGCGATTTTTGCCGCAGTGCTGGCGGCGCTGATGTCCACTGCGGACTCGGCGCTGTTGTCGATCTCGTCGATGTTCACCAAGGATATTTACCTGCCGTATTTCCGGCCGCAGGCTGCCGAGGCCGAGCTGACGAAGGTGGGCAAGATTTGCTCGTGGGTCATCGTCGCCGTGCTGGTCGCCGTGGCGATTGGCACTGATGCCACCTTGGTGCGGCTGTTGGAGTTGAAGTTCGAGGTCTTGATCCAAGTTGTGCCGTGTTTTTTCCTAGGGCTGTACTGGAAGCGACTGTCGGCGCGGACGGCGCTGACGGGCATGGTGTGCGGGCTGGCAGTGGCGCTGGGGTTGACCTTTGGGGGCAAACCGATGATCTGGGGCTTTCACGCTGGGGTGATTGGTCTCGTCGTCAACACGGCGGTCTGCGCCATTGGCACCTGCTGTAAACCCGCGACATCAGACTAAAGGAGACCTATGCGTCCAGCATCCAAGCGATTTCTCGTCGATCTACTCAGTGCTCCCGGTCCTTCGGGGTACGAAGGGCCAGTGCGGGCGGTGTGGAAGGACGCGGTGGCAAAGTACGCCGACCGCGTCGAGGTCGATGTCCACGGCAATACCATTGGCGTCCACAACGAAGCCGGCGGCCCCAAGATCATGTTCGCCGGTCATGCCGACGAGTTGGGTTTCCAGATCGTTTACATCGACGACAAGGGCTATCTGTATTTTGACACTATCGGCGGTTTTGACTTGCAGATCGTGCCGGGCCGCAAGGTGCGCATCCACACAGCGCAAGGGTCGGTCTTGGGCGTGTTGGGCAAAAAGCCCATTCACCTGATGAAGGCAGCGGATCGGACCAAAGTGCCGGACAAACACGACTTGTGGATCGATATCGGCGCAGCCGACGCGGACGAGGCGCGGCAACTGGTGGCTATCGGCGATCCGGGGACCTACGACGCCAACTTTGAGGAACTGCGCAACGGGTTGGTGGTGTCGCGGGGGATCGACAATAAGGCTGGTGCTTGGGTGGTCGCTGAGGCGCTGCGGCGGGTCAGCCGCGCCAAGCGCAAGTGCCGCGCCGCGGTATATGCGGTGGCTACCGCGCAGGAGGAAGTGGGGCTGCGGGGAGCTAAGACCAGCGCCTACGGAATTGATCCGCTGGTGGGTATTGCCGTGGATGTTACGTGGGCAACGGACCATCCAGATATCGATAAGCGCCAAGTCGGCGAGTGCAAGCTGGGCGGGGGGCCGGTCATTTTGCGCGGGGCCAACGCCAACCCAGTCGTGTCCGAGCGGCTGGTACAGGTGGCAGAAAAGAAGAAAATTCCCTATCAAATCCAAGCCGAGCCAGGAGGCACGGGCACGGACGCCAACGCCATCCAGCTCAGTCGGGCCGGGGTGGCCACCGGCTTGGTCAGCGTGCCGCAGCGCTACATGCACACGCCGGTTGAGATCGCGTCTTGGGCTGACTTGGACCACACCGCACAGCTATTGGCGGAGTTTGCGCTGACCGTCGATGGAAAGACGAGTTTTATACCATGAAAATAACGTCTGTCGATATTTGGACCGTAGTGGTGCCGACGATCCCCGGTCGGGTGCACAGCCCGGAATGGGTTGCAGAAACCGGGTGGGACCAAGTGCCCAAGCACATTGTGCGCCTGAATACGGATACTGAGCTAGTGGGCTTGGGCGAGACCGGCCGCGGCGTGCCGATAGAACAGGTCCGGGAAGGGACAGCCCAGCTTTTGAGCAAAGACCCCGAGCAACTGACCTTGCAGGATATTTTTGCTGATCGGCACGACGGTACGGAGGAACTGCCGACGGTGGGAACTGGGCCGGCGTACGACGCCTTTGAGATGGCGATTTTTGACTTGGTAGGCAAGGCTCGTCAGGTTCCGGTACACGCGCTGCTAGGCGGCGCAGTGCGCGATCGGGTGCGCGCCGACTACTGGATGGGGCACCAGACGCCGGAAGACGGCAAGCGGGCGGTCGAGCGGGCGCTTGAGCACGGGTTCAAAGGCGTCAAGATCAAGTGCAAGATCGAGGAGCCGATGGTCGAAAGGCTCCAGGCCATGCGCGAGGTGGGCGGCGTGGATTTCAAGGTGACGGTCGATCCCAACGAGCGCTTCCACACGGCCGAGCAGACCATCGAGTTGGCGCAGCAGCTAGAGGCCGTGGGCAATGTCGAGGTCTTTGAGGACCCCATCCCTAAGTCCGATTTGGAAGGCTATATCCAGATCCACGAGGCCATCAACCTACCGGTGGCCATGCACGTGGGAAGCGGGCCGCAGATTATCCGCGCCATCAAGGCCGAGGTCGTCGATTGTTTTAACTTGGGTGGCAGTCTCGTGGGCTTTCAGAAGAACGCGGCGGTTGCCGCAGCTGCGGGATTGCGTTGCTGGCATGGCTCGGGCAACGACTTGGGCATTGTCGATACCTCGTATGTCCACGCGGCTGCGGCTGCGCCCAACTGCACGATGGCCTCGGATTTTGTCGGGAGCTGGACTCGCGAAGACGACCTGATCGTCGAGCCGATCCCTTTTGTCGATGGGTACGTGCCCACGCCCATGCAGCCGGGGTTGGGCTGCGTACTGGACGAAAAAGCTTTGGAACGCTACGTTCGGGGAAGCGAAACTGCTTCTTGAGCGAGGCAACTATTTACCATCCTGTGCGTCGGGCACGGCTTGGCGCACTTAATTCCTTTTGGAGGAGGATAGTATTATGCGCAAATGGCTGGATAAAACCACGGCCTTGGTCCTGTGCGGTGCTCTGGTGCTGGTCGCCTGTGGTGGCGACGACGACGATGCCGCGCCCGTGGAGCCCGAGCCGGTGGCGGCTGAGCTAACGCCCGAAGTCATTGGCTTATATGGCACGCTGGTCAACACTTTTACGAATATCTTCTTCGCCGCGCTGATCCCGGGTACGACGTCGGTGCCGGGGGAAGGCGGCGGCTCGGTGGAGATCGCCGGCAACGATTGGACGTTGCAGGATTATTCGCCCGATGGCGCGTTGATCGCCAACGGTGCCTTGAACATCGACCTGACGCAGGATCCCATTCCGATGAGCGGGGAGGTTACCCTTTCTGGATCGCATGAGGCCGAGTTGATACTCGATATGCAGCTTTCGGTTGGAGCCGACGGCCTTTCTGCTACCGGGATGATAACCATTAACGGCGCAGAATTTGATGTCGCCGAAGTCTCGGCTGCTGCTGCCGCTGCTGCCGAAGCTGCCGCTGCTGCTGGATAACAGGCCGTGCGGCTTTGGTGTTTGGTCGCAGCCCTAGTCTTGTGCTGGGGCTGCGACCGCGGTCTCGATGCCGAGGCCACTGGGCAGACCGGGATCGCTGGCCGGCTACACTTTGTCGGCGAGTGGCCCGAGAATGTGGGGCAGGTGGCCGTGGCCGTCTATCGCGAGCCACCTGCTTCGCTGGCCGATTTTTTTCGCATCAACGGCTGGGACACTGAGGTCGCGCTCAGGGTTGAGTCGTACGACTATTTCGTCCCCTTAGATGGGGAAGGCGTATATCAGTGGATTGTCGTGGCTTGGCGCCAAGAGGACCAGTTCTGGGATCTTACCTCGCTTTTGGGCTGCTATTACCTGCCTGGAGCCGACCTCCCCGCGTCGGTGGAAGTCGGCCCTGGAGAGGTAGCTACCGATATTGACATTGAGGTCAACTTCGCTGTATTGGACCATGAGACCGAGCTTAGCACTGCTCTATGCGAGCGCGCTTTGCCTGCTGAATTGCTGGCCGAGCTCGGCCGCTGATATAGTCGTCCGCGTCTTCGACGCCAGCGACCAAACCCCACTGCCCGGCGCGACGTTGGCGGTGCTGGGGACGGAATTTGGGGGATACGCCAACGAAGAGGGCTACTGCCGAGTCGAGGGCTTGCCGCCCGGCCAATACGATCTGCTTTGTTCGCATATTGGCTATCGCTCGCACACCCTGCGCGGCGTTGCGCCCGGGGAGGAGGAGCGCGTCGTCGCCCTCGAACCTACGGCTGTCGAAGTTCCCGAGCTAGTCGTCTCTGCTGCCCGCCGCTCTCAGACCTTTGCTCAAGCTCCCATTAGTATCTCAGTAGCCGATGCCGAGCGCATCGCCGATCACAACGCCTTCTCGCTGACAGGCCCCCTGCGCTATGTCTCGGGTATCAGTCAAGTAGGTAGCCAGCCCGTAGTGCGCGGGTCGAGCGGCTACAGTCGCGGCACGGGCAGTCGGCTGCTGATGTTGGTGGATGGATTCCCAATGCTGTCGTCGGACATAGGCGACATCAAGTGGGATGCCGTGCCCCTGCAGCAAGTCGAGCGCGTGGAGGTGGTCAAAGGAGCTGGCTCGGCTCTGTACGGTACGGGGGCTTTGGGCGGAGTAATCAACGTGCTCACCCGCGATCCGGCGCGTGAGCCGGGCACCCGCTTTCGGCTGCTCAGCGGGCTGTATAGCCAGCCGGCGTATAGCCAGTGGCGCTGGCGCGAGTCCTCGATGCACTTTGTCGGGTTTGACTTGAGTCACAATCGAGTCTTGGGCCGGACCGGCTTGGCGCTGAATGGGGGCCACAACCGGGGCACGGGGTACCACCAAAATGGCGATAGCCGCCGCTACCACCTATACGCCAAGGCCGTGCATCGCTTTTCGCCGACGAGCTATTGGCGCGTGATGGGCAACTGGGCTCTGGACGACCACGGGGTTTTCATCCAGTGGCGCGACCGCAGCCATCCGCTGGCTGTGCCCGAAAACGACGCACCGGCCCATACCCTCTCGTGGAAGCTGCATCTCAATTCCGAGTATTATCGATTGGTACACAGCGATTTGGGCTACCGGCTCAAGCTGGGGTATTACCGCACGGATTTTGCCAACAACGCGGCGGCTGGAGGCTTGGCTTCGGCTGGTCACAAAATTTCGGGCGAAGGTCAGTTCGACTACACGGGATTGAGCGGTTGGAATTGGACGCTGGGGCTGGCCTCAATAGCTGATCTGGTGCGCTCGCCTAGCGATTTTCTCGGCGTGCGCTCCCTGATGACCGTTTCTGGCTACGCCCAAGGCGTGTACGAAATCAGTCCGCTGGCTGAGTGGACGGTTGGGTTGCGCTACGACTGGAGTCGGCTCTCCGAGGCCTCTGGATTGGCAGAAGGGCCGTGCGGGGTACCGTCGGTCGCGAGCAAAAGCACCGGGGAATTTAGTCCCCAGACCGGCTTTTCCTACCGGCTGTCGGAGACGACCGCGCTGCGAGCTTCGCTCGGTCGGGGCTTTCGCGTGCCTGCGGTGATTGAAGTCTTTTCCCAAGCCGAGGCCTCTGGTATCCGCGTCTGCCCCAACCCCGCCTTGGATCCCGAGCGGGCTTGGTCTAGCGAGGTGGGGGTCAAACAGGAACTGGCGAAGTGGTTGGCCTTGGATATGGCGCTGTTTTGGAACGAATACCGAGGATTCATTGAGGCGCGTCCAGACCCCTATGCTGGAGGGACTGTGCCCATAGCCCGCTTTCTGAACTTGGCACAGGCACGGGTCGGTGGGTTTGAAAGCGAGCTCTTGGTCGCCTTGCCGTTGGGCCTAGGGGCTAGGGCGGCTTATACCTTGGTCGATGGCGTGGAATTTCTCGATGCAGATCAAGTGTTGCCGCCTTATTGCCACGGCGACTACGGCGATCAGGCACCGCTGCCTTACCGGTCACGCCACGTCCTCAATCTGGGTCTCCAAGGGAAACGCGGCCCCACGAGCGGGCGGGTAAACTTCCAATACCTCAGCCGTTTTGAACGGGTATCCGGCCTCTTTGCCGAGTGCGGGCGCGACTATGTGCCCATCTACTTGCTCGATGTGCAGTTGAGCCACAAGCTAGGCCCCTTGCGGGTCAACCTGCGAGTGGACAACGCGCTGCAGTATTACTACGCGACGATCGAGCGCAAAATACGCCCCTTGCGTCGTATCTCCTTGAGCGTGGATGGTGCGCTCTAATAATCCCTATACAGCTAGTCTAACTCAGTGGCAGGCCGCCATTGAGCAGGGCCGCTTCGACGGCGAGTTCGGGAGAATCTACGGGCGGGAGCAGGTGGCGGCTTGGCGGGCCAATTACTTGGAAGCCCTGCGGCACTTTGCCGCTCGTTACGGCAGCGGGGGCCACTTGGTCGTGGCGCGCTGTCCCGGACAGATGAATGTCATGGGCATGCACATCGACTACGGAGGCATGCCCTCGGTGCGGATGGCGGTGCGCGGCGCGGATACATTGGTGGTGGCGCGGGCGGCTGTCAGTCGTCGAGTGCGGATCGCCAGTTTTTTGCGCAGCCTGAGTGCGGCAGCAGATCGCTTCGCGCCCATCGAACTCGACTTGGAGATGATTCTTCCGAAGGCCCACGTGGCCGAGCGGCAGGCGCTGATGGACTACGCCGGCCAAGTTTGCCGCCAGCGATTGGAGTGCACGGGTAGTGCCTTGGCTCGCGATTGGTCGGTGCTGGTGGAGGGTCAGCTCGTGTACTTGGAGAGTTATTTCCGCGATCGCGTGGCCTTGGGAGGCTTCGACGGGCTGGTGTGGAGCAGTGTCTCGCCCAGCGGGGGTATGAGCTCGTCCTCAGCGCTGGTGGTGGCGACGGCACTGGCGACGATGGGGGTGCATGGATTGGTGCCGCGCCGCGATATGCCCGAAGCGGATTTGGTCGATGGGCTGGGCACCTCGGAGTGGATGCGCGGCACTCGCGGAGGTACGGCTGATCACGGAGGGATGATCTTGGGACGGGCGGGCAAGCTGGTCGGCGTCGGCGTCTTTCCGGCCCGCGTGCAAGGCGAGGCTGCGTTGCCCGACGAGTATGCAGCCTTAGTGCTCGACAGCGGCGTCGTGCGCGAATACGACGAGGCCGTCAAGGAAGAGACGGTCATCGCCTATCCGCTCGGCGCGTTTATCGCCCGCGAGTTGATTTTGCCTCGGTTGGGCAAAAGCCACGCCGTGTGCGAGCGCATCCGCTATCTGCGGGATATTGCGCCTGAGTCGCTGGAGTTGTCCCTGGCGGAGCTGTACCGGGTCTTGGGCCAGTTGCCTCGGCAGACTAGTCTAGCGCAACTAGCCGCCGAAGCGCAAGCAGCCGGAGTCGGGGCGCATTTCGATGCCATGTGCCAGCGGGAGGTCGCCGGCAAGTTCCAACTCCTAGCCGAGGACACGCCGTTGTTTATTCGCCGACGCTGTGTTTATGGCTTGGCCGAGCAGGACCGAGTGGCCGGTATGGTCGAATACCTCAATGCGGGCGATATGGCCACGGCTTTGGAACTGATCCGCATTTCGCACGACGGCGATCTGGACCGGGAAGTCGAAGACGAGGTCTTGGCGCAGCTTGTAGAGCGGGCCGAGCGCGGGGAAGAGCGAGCGCAACTGCGCTTTTTGCCAGGGGGCTACGGGCGGATGACGCCGGCTTATGATCGGACTGTGCGGGTGGTCAATCGGTTCCTCGCCGCCGAGGGCCCAACGGCGGGGGCTGTGCAGAGGCTGGGCGCTGGCTGGGGCGGCAACATCGGCGGGCTAGTTCACCGTACGTTCGTCGATGGGGAACGCCGCGCTGCGTTTGCAGAGATGTTGCGAACTGAGTTGGGCCATGAGCCGGAGCTAGCCGTGGCCGTGCCCGGCGAAGGAGCCGGTTTGCTCGCCGCGCCCCAAGGAGATTGAGATGGAACATTTATTGGATGGCGTGCGGGTGCTCGACTTGACGCGGGTGTTGGCCGGGCCGTACGCGTCCATGGTGTTGGCTGATTTGGGTGCGGAAGTGATCAAGGTAGAGTTGCCGGGTACGGGAGATGAAGCGCGGGGGTTTGGGCCGTTCCAAAACGGCGAGAGCGCGTACTTTGCCAGCGTCAACCGAGGCAAGAAGAGCGCGACGATTGACTTGCGGCAGGCTCAGGGCCAGGACTTGGCGCGGCGTTTGGCTGGCGAGTGCGACGTGTTGATTGAGAATTTTCGTCCCGGCAGCATGGACCGCTTTGGATTGGGATACGCGGATCTGCACGCGCTGTATCCGCGCTTGGTGTACGCGTCGATTTCGGGTTTTGGCCAGACCGGACCGTACGCGCAGCGGCCCGCGTACGACGTGCTCATTCAGGCGATGGGGGGGCTGGCCAGCATCACCGGGCAGCCCGATGGTCCGCCGGTGCGGGTCGGCTCGTCGATTGCCGACTTGAGTGCGGCGCTCTTTGGGGCGATTGGCATCCTCGCGGCCTTAGAGCGGGCGCGGCGCACCGGCGAGGGGCAGCAAGTCGATATTTCCATGCTTGACTGTCAGGTGGCGCTGCTGGAAAACGCCCTTGCCCGCTACGCCGTATCCGGCGAAGTGCCCCGGCCGCTCGGGTCGCGGCATCCGGCCATTACTCCTTTCCAGTTCTTCGCCGCCCGCGATGGGCACATCGTCATTGCAGCAGGCAACGACCGGCTCTGGCGTCAGTTCTGCGACGCCTTGGGCCTCGGCGCGTTGGCTGACGATCCGCGCTTTGCCAGTAATGCGCTGCGCACGGAGAATCACGCGGCATTGGAGCCGATTTTGGAGCGGGTGCTAGCCGAGAAAACTGTTGATGAATGGTGTGATATACTAGCCGCGGTCGGTGTGCCGAGCGGACCGTTGTGCGATGTGGGGCAGGTTTTTGGCGACGAGCAGGTGGCGGCTCGGAATATGATCGTCGAACTGGAGCATCCGGTCGCGGGCCGACAGACGGTGCCCAACTCACCGTTGCGGTTTTCCGCGACACCGGTCGAGCTGCGCGGGCCAGCGCCCTTGCTGGGACAGCATACCGAGGAGGTCTTAAGCGGCGTTTTGGGGCTGACGGAAGGGGAGATGGAGGCGTTGCGGGATGAGGGGGTGATATAGATGACCGCCGCCGAGCTGCTGGCGATGCCGCACAATGGCTATCGCTACGAACTCGTACAAGGCGAATTGCGCCAGATGGAATTCGCCAAATGATCGCGATAGCGAGATATAAGAAAAAGTGTCCGACTGGCTGCGGGCAGGAACGCAGATGGTCGTTGTGATCGACCCTCACCAACGTACCGCAACGATTTACCGCTCATTTGACGATATTTGCATTCTCACCGAAGGCGACATGCTCGACGGCGGCGATGTGGTGCTTGGGTGGAAAATGCCGCTTGCAGATATATTCTAACGGCCCGGGTAGCTCGGGAGTTTGGTGCTACACAATACGAGGGCGGTCAGCTCAGTATATGGAGATGGCCGCCCTTTTTGTTGTCAATCCTCTAGTAAGCAAGCTTAGACTTCATACTGAATCAATTCGGGCTGTTGGTTCAAACTAAGCACTGCTGGATTCGACTTCTTGGTGACTACTTTTTCCTCAATAGCCATCATCATCCAAGTGTCGAACTGCTTCTTCACTAGGCCATAGTGTTTTTCCAACTCTGCTTTTTTGATAGACCCGTTGGCAAGCCGTTCGCGGAGCGACTGAATAAAGTGCCCGTATAAGTCAGAACTCTGGTCTTGCGGGCGGCTGGTGTGCTCAGGCTGTTGGCTCAAACGATAAAGCACCCCCGGATTCGACTCCTTGGTGACCACTTTTTCCTCGATAGCCCTGTTCATCCAAGCGTCGAATTGCTTCTTCAACAGGCCATAGTGTTTTTCTAACTCTGCTTTGTGTTTTTCCAACTCTGCTTTTTTGATAGACCCGTTGGCAAGCCGTTCGCGGAGCGACTGAATGAAGTGCCCGTATAAGCCAGAGCTATCCAATGGCTCCTGCGGACCGGTGTGTTCGGGCTGTTGGTTCAGACGATAAAGCACCCCTGGCCTCGGCTCCTTGGTGACCACTTTTTCCTCGATAGCCCTGTTCATCCAAGCGTCGAATTGCGACTGCTTAAGGTCATAGTGTTTTTCTAGCTCTGCTTTTTTGATAGACCCTTTTGCAAGTAGTTCGCGGAGCGACTGAATGAAGTGCCCGTATAAGCCAGAGCTATCCAATGGCTCCTGCGGGCTAATGTGCGCGGGCTGTTCCGAGACGCTTCCAGCACCAGAAGGAGCGGTTCCTACTTCAGTGTCTGCATATAAGGAGTCGGCCTCTATCTGCCCTGATGAGGCGGCTGATTGATCCGAGGCACAAATCCGCTGGATTACCTCCTGTGGGGGGCCTTGTGCATTATGGACGCTTAAAAGGGCCGTATTGCCAGAACCATCGCTGTCTTGGCGGACCCAGATGGGCACCCATTGTTTCTTCATGTTCTCAATGGCACCTTCCCAAGTGCCGCCTTTTATGCCGGAATGAACAACTAATGCTCTGTCGGACAGACAGTAGATATACTTGTTCCTTTGCATGGCCTTGCCGACGGTGAAACCTGCTTCGGGGTTAAATGGCGAGATCAGCACCAGATCCTGAGACCGCAGATAGGATCGGTACATCTTACTTGACGACGCACGTAGCAGGCTGTCGGCAAGAATGCCGACAACAGTGCCTCCTTTATCCAGTGCCCCAAACATTGCGGCTTGGTCAATCCCCCTCGCTCCGCCCGATACGACGGAGTAACCGGCATTAGCGACAGCCTCGCCGAATGCCTGAGTCCAAGAAAGATCGTTCTCCGAGGCATCTCGAGAACCGACGACCGCGATTCCTCTATAGCTCATAGAGCACAGCAGCGTTCGGCAGCCGCAGCCATACAGTACGGCGGGAGATGCTTGGCCGAGCCGCTTCTTTAGGCGGGCTGGATAGTCGTCGTCGGCACTCGTCAACCACCATAAGCCAGCTTGCGCCCATCGATCCTTGGCAAGCCCCAAGGCACTTCCTCGGTCTAGAAGCCTTTTGATCCGCTCTGTAGTTCCCCTAGGGTCAGACCTGCCTCCTAAGACTTCATCCACATTATCTAAGAGGTATTCTAGGGTTGCATTCCGTTCCTTGAGCCAATTTGCAAATGCCCACCATTCTTTTGTCGTTAAGGGTTTTGCTCCGCTGTCATCAGAGCCGGAAAGGTGTGCTGTCAGGAGCAGCACCGCATCGCTGTTGCCAGATGTAGCCATTTCAACCTCCTATGCCCGCTTTTGCCAGTCCTACAGGATAAACCAAACCGCTTTCGGAGCGCCGCAGGAGCGCCGCCAGAACAGTCATCGTCCAGCGCGAGTCGACTACGTCGTCAATGAGTAGGACGGGCGAAGCCGGAACTCTGCCTACGACTTTGAACACGCCGTCGAGATTTCGGCATTGATGAAAGGTGTTCTCCTGCTGTTTCTGTGGCGGGCAGTCTCGCACTTTCTGTATCACATCGTAGAATGGCAGCTTGAGTTTATCTGCCAAGCGTCTTGCAAAATCAGGAACTAGGGTGGGGCACCGAAGCGATGGAACGCAGGTAACCCATTGTGCAGGTGGATCGGGATGCCATCGTTCAAGGACCATTTCAGCCACTGCGCGGACAAGCTCGTCTCGGAAGTGCTCAGATTGCTTGTCTTCGGCGACGACCGCGCCCCAGCCGGCATCTCCCCACTGGGACAGAATTCGCCCTTCCGACGCCAGCAACTCCGGTACTAAGCGGTCATTTGGAAACCCGTAGGTCGGCAGTGTTCCTTTTTCAATGCGCTTTCTCGGCTCGAACGGTAGTTCCGATCTGCGCAGAAAACGGACTGCTTCCACCTCTAGTGAGTGCTCGACTGTGGTTGCGATCACGGGCTTTCCCATGCAGTTCGCGCACTTGCCGCAGCTCTCGACTGTGGGATCGTCCAGCATGTATCCGAGGTATTCCATGAAGCAGTCATTGGTATCGACGTACTCTTGGAACTCTTGCCACTCGCGGTCTCTCTGACTAGAAAGTCGATGAATGCGTTCCTGATCCAACTCGAATTCGGTTGCGGTGCGATGCCATTTTGAATCGTCCTTTATGATGGGTGAAGGAACTTCGACGCTGAGAACTTTCAGTACCTGATCAATCTGGCTCTGGCGCATGTTTAGCTGGTTCTGTAGTTCAGCGATGGACTGACCGTCAGAGTCTTCCAAGGCATCGAGTACTTTCTCAACCGCACGTTCTGGCGGGAAGGCTGTTCGCCGAAAATAGTCGTGGATCTGCTCATCTTCCTCTCCTGCGAGCAGGATCCCAACGGCGCTAGGGATGGCCCGGCCGGCTCTGCCTACCTGCTGGTAGTAGGCGACGACCGAGCTAGGAGCCTGATAGTGGATGACGAAGCTGAGGTCTGGCTTGTCGTATCCCATGCCTAAGGCCGTGGTAGCGACTAGGACTTTGATCTCGTTGTTTAGTAGCATGTTTTCTATCTGGCAGCGTTTATCGTGATCAGCGCCCCCATGGTAGGCCCGAGCTGAAATGCCATACCGAGACAGCCAAGTGGCAACCTGTTCGGCGTCGCGCTTGGTGAGTACATACACTATGCCACTGCCTGGGATCTGCGGAATTGATTGGGCAAGCCATGCCAAGCGCGAGGCTTGATTGTCAAGCCTTATGGTTTGGAGCGAAAGCGAGTGACGCGAGAGCGGGCCGCGCTGGATTTGGAAATCAGCTAGCTGCGTCTTAATGTCGTCAATCACCCGGTCGTTGGCGGTTGCGGTCGTGCAGAGGACCGGTGTATTGCGCGGAAGCATTCTCAGCACGTTGGTCAAGCGCCGGTAATCAGGCCGGAAGTCATGGCCCCAGTCGGAAATACAATGCGCCTCGTCCACAACGAGCAGACCGATACGATCTGCAATTTTCATCAGTGTACTCTGGCGAAAGTCTTCGTTCGCGAGTCGTTCGGGCGTTATCAACAAGGCGTCGATCTGATCGTTAATCACGTCCGCGATGACGGCGTCCCAGTCATCGCGATTGGACGAGTCGATTGATGCAGCGCGTATCCCGAGTCGCTGCGCCGCCTCAACCTGATTGCGCATCAGGGCCAGCAGGGGCGATACGATGATGGTTGGGCCGCGACCTGCGTCGCGGAAGATTTTCGTGGCGACAAAGTACACGGCACTCTTGCCCCAGCCCGTCCGTTGCACTAGGAGCAGCTTGGCTCTCCGATTCGACACGGCATCAATCGCTTCCCACTGCCCAGCCCTGAACCGTGCCTCATGGTTGCCTACAGCTATCTGTAGAAGCCTCTCCGCTTGTTGTCTATTCATCCTAAATACCTCCAAATACCTAACGAAGCGAATAAAACAGCGTCAAGCTCAAGTCAAAGGCGGCCATCTCAGCACATCGAGATGGCCGCCCTTTTTGTTTTCATCTTCTGATAAGCAGCCTTGGGGATTTTGAGGTGAGGATGTTCGAATGGTATCTCAGAGAGCCTCATTGTCTTGCGCTGACTCGGCCTCATCCATAATACGACGAAAGCTAATGGATTTATATATTACAATTAAGTAACTATCATAAGGGGAAGGTGCCGATGGTCCTACAAGAATTTCAGAAAGAGGATCATACCCCTCAAGGAAATAACGCTTGAATAAGAAACGGTCGCCGTTTTTCAATGCCTGCAAAAAGTCGTTGTCGCGATTCCAGGTACTGGAGGGCTTTAAATAGTCAAAAGTTTGAGCAGTCCCCGATAAATCTCCTGCTAATACTGACTCGTTTACCATATGTCTGAGATTCGCTCCGTACTTGCGATCTAGGGACTTAACTACATGGTCAAAAGCATCTCGAACAGCCTGACCATACTCATCATCCTTATTAGTCTTTCCTATCCCAGAGATTTCAAGTATTCCTAACTCATCATGTACATAGACAAGATAAAAGTCAAACAGAGGATGGGGGTTCGGGGGATTATCGACTCTGTATTGAGACAGAATTCCACCTATTACTTCAAAGGGATCACCTAACTCTATACCCCGCAAGGGGCCCGCCTCGAGCGGAAGTCCAAAAGGAGAGGGTGCAACTCCTGTGGGTGGGTTAGTAGATCGTGAGTGCTCTACACGGCCTTTGGGAGAGGAAGGCGGCTTGGAAGGCGACGCGGGCGGTAAGTAGGTCGGCCCACTGCCAATGGGACGTAACTTGTCAAGCTCTCCACCCGGAACAACGCGACCCTGCTGTTCCATCTTGTGCAGAATACTTCGCAGAAGCGAGCGCGATGGTAAGCGCTTGTCTAGGTGGGTCAGATTGGCAAGCACCACAAAATGTTCTTGCGCTCTGCTAACCGCGACGTTGATCAGACGCGCCCCAATATGGTCGGGTGGCACCCCCTGCACGAATTGCCCTATAGCCCTATGTCCGCTGCTTTCGGGGATTTCCAACAGCACTATTCGACGTTCGTCTCCTTGAAAACGATGAACTGTTCCGCACTGCACTAAGTTGTCGAGGCTATCCTCTTTGAGCAGCTTTTGGATCTGGCGCGCCTGCGCGGCATATGGTGTGCAGATGCCGAGGTCGTGGTTGGTTTCTATTACACTGTTCTGTCGAAGATGCCACACAAAGTTCCTCACGAGCAATGCATGGAGTTTGTTGAAGCGCGAACCGGAATTATCTTGGCTCTCGACCGGCCCAAGATCAGACGTGTCAATGATCGTGAGGGGCTTTTCAAACGGATTTGGTGGTAAACGACCAGGTACCTTTTTTCGTATTGGGGATGTCCTCAGTTCACCTTCGTACATTGGCCCGGAGATAAGTTCACAGATTTCAGGGTGCATCCGAAACTGTGTGTTCAGCATTGCTAGGCCGGGAGCATCGGGTTTTGTCCGTTCCGTTGCGGTGAAAGAATCGAGCCCTAGCTCTTGGAAGATTGCTTCCTGTTCGGTCGTCACAATAGATGGTATCTGACGAAAATCGCCCGAGATTACCACTCGCTCGCTCGCCAGACCGGCCGAGAACCATACTGCCGGCCGAATAACCATTGACGCTTCGTCAATGATGACCAAGTCAAATTGGCCGATCTCCCCTGTGAGGTATGCTGTAGTACAGGTCGCGCCAACGATCTTCGCGTCCCTTAGCACTGTCTTCCGAAGTGCTGCGATCTCTATCTCTATTTGGCGTATTTCGGCACTCAACTCATCGCGTTGCTGTTTGGCTTTGTCGATGCTGGCTTGCACACTCATCCTGTCTTCACCGGCCTTAGCGGACCGGCGATCATCGTGCGTTTGCCTCGCCTGTTTGAAGCGCTGGCAAGCCGTTGCATATTGCTCTTTCAACTTCTGAATATAGGCATCAATCTGTGCGATTTCTTCTTTAAGTTGCCTCTTTTTTCCCGCTAGTTCGACTAAGCGCCGCGCCGCAATCTCGTCGATTGCCACATCTTTCCGAAGTGCTGCGATCTCTGTCTCTATTTGGCGTATTTCGGCACTCAACTCATCGCGTTGCTGCTTAGACTGCTGCATATAGGCGATATAAGCATCGATCCGTGCGATTTCTTCTTCAAGTTGCCTCTTTTTTCCCGCTAGCTTGGCTGAGCGCCGCTCCGCAATCTCGTCGATTGCCACATCTTTGCCATATTTGGACTCCAGTTTGTCATCGGCGATTCGACCTAGACGGACAACCTTACCTCCCTCCATGGCAGGGTGTTCATGGGTAAGTACTTCGCAAATCTTATAAAGAACCTGATCTACGGCCTTGTTTGTGTTGGAGCATATCAGAGCCCGCTTTCTACCATCGAATACCGAGTGCACAATCGCGCTTAACGTCATGGTTTTGCCACAACCGGGAGGACCCCAAATGAACGTTACTGCCTCCCTAAGTGCAGTATAGTAGGCTGCACGCTGACTGTCGTCTAGTTCAGAACCGCCATTCGCTTGGATTGGATGAACTGGCCTGTTGAGCAAGGCCCCTGGCTGGACTACCGCGTCGGCGAGAGTGCGGTTGAGCGTGATTTCTCCTTTATTGACTGCTTCGATTTTCTCCTTGAGTGCCTCCAAAAGTGCGGTCTTATAGATCATAAGCATGGCAGAGCGCACCTCGTCGCCGATATCCTCCTTCAGGGCCAAGACCAGATGGCCAGCTCCAATCGACACGATTGTTCCCTCAACCCGCCGCTGATCGACTTGAATCTCGACTTGATCTTCCCGCTCTATCTTATCGGTAAAAGGGAAACGGTAGTGAATGTCATCACCGGCTGTCTCGGTGCGAAGACCTTTCTTAAGCTCATAGCGTTTCTGACCCGCTCCACTTGTCTTCATTTCTCGGATTAGCTCTCCGAGTGCCGCAATGAAGCGATCGGGAAGATCCGCATCGGCTGATAGGTCCAATGAGACTTCTCGTTTAAGCGGCCGTTCATATGCATTCGGCAAACCCGTCGTCCCGGGAGGATGAATCTTGGGACGAGAAGAGACCTCAGATGGTGGCTTAGGAGGTAGCGCGGATGTCTGGCGCTTTTCTGGATTTATAGGCGATTGGGTGGGCGTCATCTCCTGATACGTTCGTTGAAGCGCTCGTTCATGTGCAGTCGGCAAATCCGTCGTCTCAGTGGGACGAATCCCGGGATGGGAAGAGGCCTCATCTTGCTGCGCTTGTTGAAGCACATTCGGCAAACGATAACCCAAGCCAAGGAGGGCTGGATTCGGCAAACCCTCTGGGCACTCTCTGCAGTAAGAATGCTTTGCGTCTTTGTACACGCCGCACTGTGGGCACTCGTTAATAGCATCTATCTGTTCTTTCTCCGAGTGCTCACGGCACAAATAATAGCCTTCCTGTACTTTCTCGCTACAGGATTGCTCTTTGCAAATGTTCGGTATAGTCATGGGATCCTTTGAGACGCCTACGACCGCCTCAAACCTGTCTCTTTTATGATTTAATAGATAGGCTTCCCATCAGCGTCTCGGGCTGATGGCTGCTCAAACTCGGCTCGCAAGCCGTCGAGAAACAGCGGATTAATATAACTTGGTGTGGGCGGGCATCCAGTCGCTAGCCGAGCAGACGCCTAAAGGCGATGCGATTTTGCAAACTCATACGGTGCCACAAGCTCGCCTATTCGTAGTATGTCCATAGGAGGAGCATCTTGACGATTTTTTTGTACAGGTTATACCCGTTGTCACACTCGCACCACGTCAAACACCGCAATGTTGCGCTCGTCCTTGCTAAACTCCACGCCGATTAGGTAAATCGGCTGCTCCAAGGCGCGATACTTATCCGCATACCGTCGCTCCTGCAACTGCGCCATCGCCGCACCCGCAGACGCCAACTCGACCACCTTGAACTCGAACAGATAGACATTGCCGTTGAACAAAACCGCCATGTCCAAGCGGCCGTGGCTACTGCTGTCCTCCACGGTGATGTCCAAGCCCAATCCTGCAAAGTAGGAGTAGAACACGCTGGCGTAGTAGCCCTCGTAGCGGGCGATGTCGTTGTTGGAGTACCACTCGTAGGGAATGCTAGCGAAAAACGCGTGGAACAGCGTCTCTAGCCCGGCGAAGTCATTGGCTTCCAGCAGCCGATACAACTGGGTGCTATTGGCCGTCTGGCGCGTCGCATCCCGCACTAAGTAACGCAGCAGACTGCGGTTGAGGCTCTGGCGCACCTCTCGGTTGGGATAGCCCAACTGATAGACCGGCTCACCGCCGAAGTCCTCTTCTCCCGTTATCGTCAGGTAGCCAGTCTGGAACAGCAGCGCCTCGGTGGCGATGTCGTCCACGTCAAAGGTCGATAGTAGTTCGTCGCTGCCCTCCATCGCGCCGAGTTCTAAGGAACTGACGCGGCGCTTGAACAGCGTTTCGACTAGGAATGTTGGTGTGCCGGTCTCAAACCAATAGGCGGCGAATCGGCGGCGGCGAAAGAGCAGGAGGATGTCGAAGGGGTTGTACATCTTCTCGTCGCCGAGCCAACTATAGCCGTTGTACCAATCGCGAATCTGGTTCCGATCCAAGCCGGGCAGTTCCGGCGCGAATACGGCGTCTAGATCGGCGTCGGTATAGCCGCAGAGGGCCGAGTATTCGGGTTCAAGGGTGATATCGGTGAGGTTGTTGAGGCCAGAAAACAGGCTGACCTTGGAAAACTTGCTCACGCCGGTGATGAACGTGAAGCGGACGTGCGCGTCGCAGTCCTTGATGACCGCGTAGAGGCCGCGCAGAAAGTCGCGGTTGGCGCGGGCTACTTCCGGCACTTCCAGCGCATCGAGAATCGGCTTGTCGTATTCGTCGATTAGCACGGCGACCGGCTGCCCGGCTTGGTCGTGTAGGGCCTCTAGTAGAAAGGCAAAACGGCCGGGAGCCGTGGCATACTCGGAGACAATCCCCGCCCGGCGTTCGGCCGCGGCGAGTTGCTCCATGAGCGCGTCCTCTACGTAACCGGACTCTTTGAAGTTGCCGCTGCCAAAGCTGAGGCGTAGGACCGGATGGCGCACCGACCAGTCCCAACGGTCGTGGATGTACAGTCCCTTGAACAGCGGCTCGTTGCCCTCGAAAAATTCTTTGAGCGTATCCAAAAACAGGCTCTTGCCGAAGCGCCGTGGACGCGACAGGAAGTAGTGCTTACCCTCGTCGATCAGCCGGCGGATGTAGGCAGTTTTATCGACGTAGTAGCAGGTATCTTCGCGGACCTCGCGGAAGGTCTGAATGCCGATGGGCAGTCTGCGTTTGCTCATGGCTGTCTCCTTGGCTTTTGGGTCGAGACGTGGTTATCTGCTTGCGGCCTCTTCCGCACGGACCGCTCCAGCGCAGAGTTGCGCGATGGCTTTGGTAGGGCTGGCTGGGTCCTCGTATTATCTTAATGGTCGGCGTTAGCGTACTCAATATCGACGAGATTACAAAACAGTGTCAGGCTTAACAAGAGGGGAAGATGTCGGCGCTTACTACAATACATAAGGTACACGGGGCGGTCGTCTGCGCCGTATTAATCGGAGGCTGTGCGTTGATCGCCGCGCCGGCTACATCCCCAGAACCCTCGCCCAAAACCGCGCAGCTTTTGGCCGCTGGCGGCTATGTGGAGGCGCACCTGATGCGCCGCTTTGCCGAGGGGCGCTTGTTAGTGCGGTTGCCGGACAGGACCGTCTGGATGCTCGACCCTAAAGAACATTGCTCTTGGTGCTGGATCTACGTCGGTAAGACGGTGTGGGTCAAGCTGGGCAAGCACTCGGCCACGCTCCTCAACCCCAAGGGCGAGACAGCCGAGTGTTGGAACGGCGGGCAGACGAGCGAGTACTAATCAGGCTTTGAACTTCAGATAGCGACCCGGCCAAGTCGGCCCCAAGTCTTCAATTGCGTCTCCGTTGCGGACGATGGGAACTCCATTGACGAGGACGTGCTCGACGCCGACCGAGTACTGGTGAGGATCGGCGTAGGTAGCGCGATCCGCAACAGTCGCCGCGTCAAAGACGACCAAGTCCGCGTAGAATCCCTCGACGATTTGCCCCCGTTGTGTCAGCCCAAACCGCGATGCCGGGTGGGCGCTTAGTTTGTACACTGCGTCTTCGAGCGAGAAGAGCTTGTGGTCGCGCACGCAAGGTCCCAACAGACGCGCGGCCGATCCGTATAAACGCGGGTGCACTGCGCCGTCGGGGAAGTAAATCCCATCGCTGCCCAGCATGTATTTTTCGTGTGACAGGAAGGGATGCACCAAGGCGTCGTCGCCGTGGTGGAATACGAGGAGGACCGCCAAGTTTTCTTCGATCAGCAGGTCGCAGAGCGCGTCGGCCGGGGGTGCGTCGGCCTGTTGGACGTATTCTTCTATGGTGCGACCGATGAAGCGGGCGTTGTCTCGTCCGGGCAGCCAGGCAATGGTCATCTGGTCGAGGGGGTTGGCATAGCGGTCTAGGACGCGGGCGAAGCGGCGGCGGATCGCGGGATCGTTGAGTTTGGGCAAGACGCCCAATGGACCGTCCTCCCACACCTCATAGGGCAACATGAAGTTGAGCATGGTCGAGCCGGGCAGATACGGATACACGTCGAAGCTGAAGTCCACCTCGTTGACCGCGACTTGATCTACATACGACAGTAGTTCGTCGATCTGCTGGGGGGAGGTGCCTTTGAAGTGGGAAATGTGGACCGGGACGCCGGCGCGCCGGCCGATTTCGACGGCTTCCTGCACGCCGGCGAGGGTGCCCTTTTTGTAGCGCACGTGGGTGGCGTAGAGGCCCTGTTGGGCCGCCATGGCGGTGCAGGCTTCGACGAGTTCGTCGGTGGTGGCAAAGCATTCGGCTATGTAGTCGAGTCCGGTTGAAATGCCGACCGCGCCTTCGGCCATGCCACGCTCGACTCCGGCGAGAATCTCTTCCATCTGCACGTCGTCGGGGACGCGGCGATCCCAGCCGCAAGCCATGGCCCGCAGATGGGCGTAAGGGAGGTGGGTGATGGTGTTTTGCGCGGTGTGGCCGTCGAGTAGCTGCATGTAATCGGCGAGGCTCTCCCAGCCTGAGTAGTGGCTTTGCATCAGGCCGTTGAGGGCGCGCATGTAGTAGAGCCAGTGGGCGCGGGTGGTGGCGTCAACCGGGGCGTAGGAGATGCCGTCGGCCATGAGGACTTCAGTGGTAAAGCCCTGGAGGGTCTTGGGAAGGAAGTTGGGCTTTTGCAAGAGCCAGCCATCGGAGTGGTTGTGGACATCGACAAAGCCCGGGGCGACGATTTTGCCTTGGGCGTCGATGCTGTGCTGTGATTCGGTGTCGCTGAGGTTGCCGATGGCTGCGATGCGGTCGGCGCGGAGGCCGACATCGGCGGGATAGCGGTCGGCGCGGGTGCCGTCGATGACGGTACCGTTGCGAATGATCAGGTCGAACAAGACAGGGTCTCCTGGGGGTGAGATACAGCGCGGTCGTCGTTTTCTCTCAAACTACCCCGAAAGGTATGGCGATATCAGTGGTGAGGGCAAACAAACGATGGATCGAGACGTGCCGATTTAGACCGACACTGGACGCGGCCGTTTTATCCGCCTCGTTCAATTTTCGTGATCGGGTAGCTGATACTGCCAGTGATCCAGCGCGAACTGCCATTCCCGATTGACCCGGTCGATGGTGAACTGGCTCAGCGAAAAGCGGTTTTTCCGATAGTCGGATAAGGTGCTGAGATAATCGCTTATGAAGCGTTGTGCCTGTTCCCAACCCGGCAGGGCCAACTCGGCGTAGATGCGTTCCATTTCGGCTAGCGGTTGCTGTTCGAGATCTTCAAAACGCACTTCTGTGAGGTTCCCATTTGGAATCAACACCCGATCTCGTAGGTACTGCTGCATCGTCGCCTTATAGGCATACAGGACGTATGCGTCCATATCTTCCGCGTCCATGGACTGGAGCTGATGAAGGGGGAGCAAGTTGCTAAACATGTGCATCGTTGACTGATAGACGAGGTATGGGTTGCGCACGATGTGGATGAATTTTGCATCGGGGAACAGATGCAATAGGTGAGAAATCCGCCCGGTATTGGCCGGGCTTTTCAGCACCAGTCGCTGACCGTTGTTGTCTAAGGTGGCCTTGCGCAGGATTTCGAGATAGACGCGCTCCCATCGGGCTAGTTCGCTGGCTGTCAGCCCTTGCATCAGGGTGTATTTTTTAAAATACGCGAGCGCCTGCTGCGGAAAGGACAGTGAGTATATGGTTGAGCGCTCGCATGTGTTGGCAATCGCTACTTCCTCTTCCTGTGGCATGTCCAAGGATACTTCGACGGAGTCCATGGGGCGGGTCACCGGCGTGGCCTTGGCCATTTGGCGTTTCAGCCAACCGCGCCCGATGAGAAAAAATGTCGGTACGATGGCCTGAAAAGTTGAGATCGCGCCATGTTGTGGATCCTGCCACAGCAGGTTGTGTATATGCGTCGTGCCGCTGCGGGCAAATCCTATAATGATGATCGGTGGTTTGTCGATGGTTGTCCGCGCCACGCGCCGTCCGTAGCGCAGTCGCTCGAGCAGGCGCAACGGAATGGCGAGGGTAGTGGGCAACAGAATGCGCGCTAATGTACCCCAGTAGCGGGGTGCCACGCCGCCGTTTTCCCACAGTAGGTGCGCCCATGTCCGTAGGGGGGCCATAGTGGTAACGGGCTGATGGGTATCGGGCATGGGAACTTCCTTTTTGCGGCTATTGGCGTCGGCGCACCATGCGAAATTTGAATGAGTTCTTGGGGTGAGGGGTAGGTACATTATTGATTTTCAGTTTGTAACCGGGCGGATCAAGGGCCAGTTCGGTTTCATAGGCGATTGTCGCCAAGGTGATAGCGATCAACACTTCTGCAAAGCCACCGCCTAGGCAGCGATGCACGCCCATGCCGAAGGGGGCATAAACCCCTGACTTTCGGTGCTCGGCCCGTTGTGTTGTGTAGCGTTCAATATCAAAACGCTCTGGATCGGGAAAGTACTCGGGCAGACAGTGGGGTACTGAGGTCCCTACTATGACCCATTCGCCGGCCGGGATCTCATATCCCTCGAACTCAAACGAGTTGGCTACCATGCGCGTCTGCGCGGGAGCCACCGGATACATACGCAGCGTTTCCATAGCAATGCGGTGTGTGACGTCGAGCTGCTTCAGCCTCTCCGCGGTCGGCGTTCCATCGCCGAAAAACGCGTCTGCCTCGGCGGTCATTCGCACGAGCAGATCTGGGTTTTTCAACAACTCGTAGAGCATGAAGGCGCAAATGCTGGCCGCTGTGTCGAGGCCGGCAATGAAAGGCCCCAAAACGGAAATTTTTAAATCTTTTTCAGATAGAAACTGGGGATCGGTGCGGTGTAGTTCGAGCAGGTCGTCAATCATATCTGGGCGCTTGTTGCGGCGTTTTGCCGGTTCGTGGGCCGCAAGAACTTTTAAGTACAACTCATGTACCCGCTTGCGAGCGCGTTTTACCCGCGGCCGATTCATCATCAGTTTGGGATAATGATGCGTCAATCGGGTCGCCATCAGGGTCTCGACAAAGACGATCAGATCATCGATGTATTCCCGTGAAGAGACGCCAGTGATGATCACACCGAGTTGCTCGACAATAATGCGCTGGAAGGTATATTGAGCGGTAATCGCTTGGTTTTGCGGCCAGGCGGCGATTTCGCCTCGGGCAATACTGACAGCCTCGGCAAGTTGGCTTCCAATGCGTTTGCGCGAATATCCCGCGACCTGCACCTTGCGCAGCCGGAGGTGGTCGATGCTATCCATGCTGATGAGCGAGCGCATGGCACCCACTTCCGGATTGAAATCCCGCCAGAATTCGTACGAACGCAAATAGGTTTTGCCCATGTGCGCCATGAAGCGATTGGCCTTCGGGCCGGCTAGAACGGTGAAGCGACGATTGAATGCCCGCACCCGAAAGATCGGGCCTAATTCGACGTATTGCTTGGCGAAAAAGGCACGGATGTCGCCGGCCATGGCGAAGGCGTTGCCGACGAGCGACCACCCTCGGGCGTGGGGTATTTCTTGGAAGGAACGAGGGGGCGCGGAGGGCGCGGGATATTCAAAATCTTGGAGAGCCTTGGCGACCGATCTGCCGATCATGTCGAGCTGCTGCACCAGCTCGATCCGTTCTTGTACTTCGGCTAGTTCCTCCCGGGACAGAATGACACCGAACGCGCCGCTGGCCGCCGTGAGACTGATGAGCATAATATCGTGCGGGTCTGGAATGTCACCGCTGAAAAGCACCCGCATAATGCGGGTCTGGACTTCCTCTACGGTGCTCCCATCGCGGGTTGGATAACGGCGGGAGCGCGACACCGAGCTCGACAGGGAGAAAAGCCCGTTGTCCTCGGATTCGAGAATGCCGCGTTCGACGAGCCGAGCAAGTGCCTTTTGGCGGATTTCTTCGCTCCGCTTGGCCGTTTGGGTGAGCCAATAGCTGATGTCGTGCCCCGCGGTGGACTGCGCGATGTCGGCGAGGGTGGGGTCGAGCAAGTCGTCGCCAACCGATGCTGGATTGATGAGGATGAGCCGCTGAATATTTGTATCGATGCGGTCTTCCATGGCCAAATCCATCAATACGGCACCGGCGAGGATGATATCGAGGGAGTGTGCGCGGGGGGGGACAAAGTCGCCCCGCTCGTTGTTGAAGATCAGCAAGAGGATTTCTTCGGGAAATCTCAGCATGGTTGAGCATCTCTTTTGCGTTTTAGTAGCATATGCTTATAATGTAAAAATTTACATTATATGGTAAAACCATTCCCTGTGTCAAGACATGTTGATTTTGAGCTTGGCGATCAACTGGCAATCAAAGTGCGTGCTCAATATTGGACCCGAAAAACCAGCCTATCGAGCTTTTGCCCCTCTGCTTATCCCGAACTCACGTCTCTATAACTTTTCAAGGAGCGGCTTAAAAAGATGTATAGTACTTGCTTTTGCTTGAGCAAACGGGTCCTTTTTCGCATTTTATCGCGGCCCATTTCACCGAAAGGAATCCTTCATGCGCATTATCGACCCTCATGTCCACGTATGGATCAACGATCCGGCCTTTCCATGGCCGGCGGAAAATCCCAACCCGCCCACCGAAGACCACACCGCGGAAGAGCTACTGGCGCTGATGGACGCCAACGGGGTGGAAAAGACCGTGCTAGTGCAGGTCATTCACTACCGCTGGGACAATAGCTATGTCGCCCACGTCATCAAGCAATATCCCGACCGCTTCATGGCTGTGGGACGGATCAATCCCGAGGACCCGGCCTCGCCCGACCACATGTCGATGTGGACGGAGGAGCATGGCTTGCACGGGATGCGGCTCTCGCCGTCGCGGGATGCGAGCGGCGATTGGTTTAAGGGACCGGGGATGGACCCGATTTTCTCCCGCGCCCAGGATTTGGGGATCCCGATGTTGATTTTAACTGGGGCGAGCCGGATGCCGGATCTGGCGCAGATTCTGGAACGCTACCCGGATGTGGATTGCTGCATCGACCACATGGCCAGCGCCCATCCCGACAATCCGGAGGAGCGGCAATTGCTGATGGATATGGCCCGCTATCCCCGCGTGTACGTCAAGATCAGCCACACTTGGTCGCTCTCCAAGCAGAGCTATCCCTGGGCCGATACGCACGGGATGGTCGAGGAAGTGTATCAGACCTTTGGGCCGCAGCGCATTATGTGGGGCACGGATTGGCCGGTGTGCCTGTCGCTGGCCGAATACTCCCAGCCCTTGGCGGTGGTGCGCGACGAGATGAAGTTCATCGCGCCGGAAGATCTGGAGTGGGTGTTGGGCAAGACGGTGTTGAAGTTGTGGAATTTTGGGGAAGTGTAAGATGCTGAACATCGGTATCGTCGGGGCGGAAAACAGCCACACGGCAGCTATCGCCAAGGTACTCAACGTCGAAAAAAGGGTGCGCGGAGTGCGGGTGACCCACGTGTGGGGCGAGACCGCTCAATACGCACAAGCTGCTGCTACCGCCGGTCAAATCCCGTACATCGTCCGTACGCCCGAAGAGCTGATCGGTCAAGTCGATGGGGCGGTGGTCGATCACCGCCATGGCAAGGAACACCTGCCAGCGGCCCGGCCGCTGCTGGAGGCCAAAATCCCGCTTTTTATCGACAAGCCGTTTTGCTACCGCCAGGCCGAGGGGAAGCGCTTTTTGGCGCGGGCCGAGGAGTTGGGCGTGCCGGTCTGTTCTTTTTCGACGTTGCCCAAACAGGCTTCGTACCGGGCCTTTGCTAAAAAGATGCGTCAACTCGGCTCCATTCAGGCCGTGGTTTCTACTGGCTCCTGCGACATCAAGTCGAAGTGGGGCGGCGTCTTTTTTTACGGCATCCACCAAGTGGATATGGTGCTGCGTCTGCTCGGCACGGACATACGATGGGCCGAGATCCATCGCGGGGCCGGGGCCAACCACATGGCTATTCTCACCTACCGCGACGGCTGCGTAGCTACTCTGAACTTGGTGGGGGGCGCTGCGCCCGGTTTTCACCTGAGTGCCATCGGCGAAAAGGGCCGCATGGACGAGCAGATTACATTCGACGAAAGCTCGTATCTAAGCGGTATCCGCGATTTTTGCGCCATGTTCCGCACGGGCAAAACTGACGAGACTGTGCAGACCATGTTGGGGCCGGTGGCGGTGTTGGAGGCGTTGGAGAAGTCCCTGGTGAAAAAGAGCCGAGTGCGAGTGCAGCTATGACCGAGAAAACCATTCGCAGACTGAAGATCGAAAACTTCAAGAGCATTGACTCTTTGGAAGTAAAGGGGCTTGCTCCCTTTACGGTATTCGCGGGAGCGAATGGCTCGGGCAAGAGCAATTTCTTTGATGCGCTGGACTTTGTCAGCCTCTTTGTACGCGGCGGGCTTGAAATCGCGCTGCGTGCGCATGGGGGCTTTGCAAATATCCAATCAAAGAGACGCGAAGGGGAAGATGCCAAAACGTTTAGCTTTGAGATTGAATGTGATCTTTTGGGACAGCAGGAAGTTTACTATTCGTTGAGCATTGACTACCGTGACAGCGAACACGAAATCAAAGAATGCTTGAAGTTCAATGAGGAACAAGCTATTAAGCGAAAAGGGGACAAGGCAGAGATTGACGCCGTGGGAGAATGGTCCGTTGTAAGTGAAGATGAGGACTCGGACATCTATATCTATTCGGCTCTATGGGTTTATCATCGAAATCATCCGCTTACCAAACTCCTGAGAAATTTGAATGTGTACCGAATTGATCCTACAGGTGCAAAGGAGTCGGATAAATCTGACTTTGATTCAACGCAATTGGGGAGCAAGGGAAATAATCTGGCGAGTGTCTGGCATCGTTTAGAGGGCGATGAAGCGATACGCGAAGAAATTCAGGACTGGATGGAAATGATTGTCCCAGGGATCGAGAATATCCAGACTGAACAGCAGAGACTGGATGGCAGAATCGCCCTGCTATTCAAGGAGGAAGGGACTGAGAAACCGTTCCCAGCTCATCAAGTTTCAGACGGGACGAGGTACGCGCTCTGTTTGCTGGTCGCCGTTCTCGACGCGCCTTCAGGGTGTGGAATGACGTTGATTGAGGAGCCAGAAAGAGGGCTGCATCCCAAGGCAATCTACGAGCTGATAGATTTGATGCGGCAGCAGGCTTCGCCTGAAAATCCTATATGGTTGACTACCCATAGCGAGTCGGTTGTTCGGGTACTCAATCTCGGTGAACTCGTTCTTGTGGATAAGGTTGGAGGCCGCACCAGAATGAAGCCAGCCGATGCCGGGAACATCTCCCAAGAGGACTTGGCTCCGTTGGGCCTCGATGAAGCGTGGCTTTCGAACCTTCTGGCCGGGGGATTGCCATGGTGACTGTGGGGTTCGTGGTGGAAGGGGCTTCAGAAAAACGGCTGGTCGAAAGCGAATTGTTTCGGAAATGGCTACGCGAGGATTGCAACTTGGAAGTGATTGACCCAGTAGTTGATGCGGCTGGGAGCGGTAATATGTGCAGCCGTAATATCGGAGTCTTCGTCAAGAATCTTAGGACGGAGGCAAATCCAGACAAGGTGGTTGTGCTGGCTGACCTCGATCCTGAGACCTGTGCGCCGTGCGTACAAGAGCGCAAGAAGATCATTGGTTCCCGAGACATTGATTTGGTCGCAATTGCGAAAAAGGCGATGGAATCTTGGTTTCTTGCCGATACGAAAGCAATGCGCCGATGGTTGGACGACGACACCTTTTGCGAGGCTGATCCAGAAACCCTAATCGGAATGCCTTGGGATCGATTGAAGGAACTCGGTCGCAAAATGGGTAGAGGGCCGGGGACAAAAGGTTCTTTTTCGAGAAAATTCGTTCGTCGCCACGGATTTGATGTCAGACGAGCAGCCCGACACGCCCAGTGCCCTAGTGCCCGTTATTTTGTCGAACGGCTCTGTGCATTGGGTAGTGGTTCAGTTTGAAAACTTGGGTTGTGGGCTAGTATAAAAAAACGAAGAGTTTGGTACGAAACGACACCTGTTGGTCGATAGCGAAGGTCTCCTCCTCGAATGCGTGGTGATGGTCGCCTTGACTTCGGATGCCGATGGCTTGAAGGCGCTGTTGAGCATGTATTGTTCGTATGCGTACCCCGATTGGAAAAGCTGTGGATGGACGGCGGTTATCGCGGAGAGATGCTCAAAAAGTGGGTGGCCAACTTAAAAAAGACGCGCAAGATCAACTTGCAGATTGTGCAAAAACAAGGGGTTGGCTTTGGGGTTCTTGCACCGACCGAGAATCGGCTATGCTGTCGAAGTCGCCAAGTGCACCAACTAATCACTAAGCATTCAGAGGAGTTTTTCTATGCTGCGCTTTATTCTGTTTTTTCTGACCACTTGCCTTATCGCCTGTGCCACGCCAACATCACAACGGCCTATAGTTACTCTTCCTGAACTTCAGACAGAGATAACCTTTCAGGCCCGGGAGCAGTTTCGTGAATATATGGACCGAGACTATCGTGTTAAGCTCATTAAAGACCGCTTACTTTATGCCAGCAGAGGGATGTGTAAGGATGTTAGATTTGAATACGGATTCTTGTATTTTGATCCAATCAAATTGAAGACGGAGCATCCTGTACAAAATGCTCTCTTTCTTGATTATATGGGCTTGGACAAAGAAGAACGCTATCCTGTTGTTACCTATATCCGTCAAGGGTCAAGTGCTTGGAAAGGTGGTTTGAAAAAAAGAGATCGTATCCTGACTTGGCAAGGGGAATCTACTAGAGCAAAACTCAAGAGAATCCATGTGAAAGATCCTACTACTAATAAAATAGTTCGGACCAAACTTAAATGGGTTCGTACATTTGAAAAAATATTGAAGGAATCGCCAGACAACGAAAGAGTTTCCTTGAAGGTAAGACGCCGTATTGGATCAACGCATGATTCAGTGCAACCTATCTATAAGGATACGACCTTTACGTTAGAAATGACTAAAAGACTCATGTGTGATAACCCGGCGTTCTACGTGGAAGGCACACAGGTAAACGCCTATACCGATGGCAAGAACATAGGTGTAACTACAGGGATGCTTAATTCAGTTTCCGATGATGAACTTGCCTTAGTTATTGCACACGAACTGGCCCATTGTTTTGAGAAGCATATCAGCAAAAAGAAGAGGAATGCTTTCTTGGGGTCTCTTGCTGGAGCCTTTGTGGATGGCTTAGGAACAGGCTTAGGCATACCGACGTACGGACAGTATCAAAGAAAGGGAGCACTGGCAGGAGCGATGTCCTTTAGCCAAGAATTTGAATTAGAGGCCGATTATATCGGTCTGTACATTATGGCTCGCGCTGGATACCCTACGGACCATGCCGCCGACTTCTGGCGGAAAATGGCTGAACGTGGTCCGTTAGATAGTAATAGTTTGACGGGATCACATCCACCTACATCAGAACGCTATATACTCTTATCCAAGACGCATCTGGAGATTAAAAAGAAGATAGTCGACGGTAAGAAGCTGTTCCCGAATCAAACTATCACCGAGCACTGAATGAGGCGTAGCGGGTAGTTTCCGTTTCGGAGGTGGCACAGCCTGAACCCAATTTCAAACTGATACACTACCGTGCGTTGGGTAATTCGTAAATAACGTCAACAACACAAGGAGGAAGAAGGTACATGACCATCCAACTCAAATCAGCAGACCAAACCCACTACGATGCCATCGCCCTAGGCGAAGTTCTCATGCGCATCGACCCCGGCCAAGTGCCCACGGCTCGGGCGCGCACCGCCCGGATCTGGCACGGGGGCGGCGAGACCAATGTCGCCGAGGGATTGAGTTACTGCTTCGGCTTGCGCGCCGCCGTCATTACGGCCCTCGTGGACGACGGGATTGGCCGCAACATTGAAAACCAACTGCGCGAGGCTGGGCTGGACACTGGGCATATCATCTGGTTTAACAACAGTGGTAAGGGACAATTCAGCACCGACGCCAAGGGGACTTTGCACAATGGGATCAACTTCACGTGGGCTGGCAAGGGTCTCTTGCCTTCGGTGACCGAATACTATCGCGCCCACACTCCGGTGCGCGAAATCGGGCTTGGCGATGTGGACTGGGATCATCTCTTCGGCGCGTTGGGGACGCGGTGGTTTAGCACTGGCGGGATTTACACCTTGCTCTCAGAGAAGACGGCCGCACTGGCGCTAGAGGCTATGCAGAAAGCCGGCGAGCACGGTGCAGGACGCTCCTTTGACCTCAACTACCGCTCCAAGGTCGAGCCGGACAAGGAGCGCGCCCGCCAGATCAATCGCTCTATTGTGCCGCACGTCGAGTTCCTCGTCGGCAATCAGGACGATTTTGACGACGCGCTGGGCTACGAAACCGAAAAGGTGGCCAAAGACGCCAGCTTTGATCAGTGGTTGGCGATCTATACCAAGATGCTGCACCAAGTCGCCAATGACTATCCGAACCTCAAGTACATCGGCACGCAGTTGCGCGGTGCGCTGACTGCGGATCGCATCAACTGGGGCGCGGTGCTCTTCGATGTCGAGGAGGGCGAAATCTACCAGGCGGCCGTGCGCGAAAATATCGAGATCGCCGATCGCACCGGCGGCGGTGATTCCTTTGCCTCAGGCGTGGTCGCGGCGCTGCTCGACGGTCGGGGGGCCGCTGACGCGGTGCAGTGGGGAGCCGCCCACGGCATCTTGGTACAGGAGTGCATCGGCGACACTACTATGGTCACGCGAGATGATGTCGAAAAGGAAGTCGCCCGCGCCATCAAAGGCGGCGGCGTTTCGGCGCTCAGATGAGGAAGCATATAATGAAATTATTGCAGTGCGTTATGTTGGCGGCACTGGCCGCGCCCGCTATGGCCCAAGTTACAGTTGAAGAAATCGAGTACAAAGGCTGGGCAAGATCGATTGAAATTGCCAATCCCGATGTGCGCGTAGTCGTGGTTCCGGCCATTGGTCGCATCATGCACTACGGGTTCGTCGGGGGCGAAAACATCCTCTGGTCCGACCCCAAGCTCCACGGTCAGGTGTTGCCCGACGGCCAACCCAATGTCGATGAAGAAGGCCAGTACGCGTGGACCAATTTTGGCGGCGACAAGGTGTGGCCCAATCAGCAGAGCGAGTTTGTCAAAATCAATGGCCACTCTTGGCCGCCCGACCACGCTTTCGACGGCGCGGTACACGAGGTGGAGTTGCTGCCCGAGGGGGTGGTGATCACCGGCCCGGTGAGCGAGTACAATGGAGCGCGTAGCGTACGCGAGATCCGCTTGGCGGAACGGGGCACGCGCTTGGAGATCCACCAGCGGATCGAAAAGCTGGCCGACGCCAAGGTGGAGCCGTTGCGCTACACCATTTGGAACGTCACCCAGATCCAGCCGCCCGAGCAGACGCTCTACCCGCTCAATCCGCACAGTCATTTCGATCTGCGCTATCATCCCTTTGGCTTTGCCGAAGGCGCAGCCATGCGCAACTTCACCATTGAAGGCGACATTGGCATTTTTGTGCCGGACCCGAAGGAGGCGCAGAAGACTGGAGCCGACTCGGACCGCTGGCTGGCTGGGATTGTCGGCGACGCGGTCATGGTCGAGTTTTTTCGCCGCGATGGGACCCAGCGCTACCCGGACGGGGGTTTGAGTGCCGAGGTTTATACCTGTCCGGATTACACCGAGTTAGAATTGTTAAGCCCTTGGGTCTATTTGCAGGTGGGCGAGACCTTGACGCATGAGATCGCTTGGGAATTGCACCGCTTGCCAGCGGACGCGGAGACGCCAAAGGCGCGGCGGCAAGCTGCCGTCGAATGGCTCGCCACGTGGTCGGAATGAGGAGATGATAGGTGAAACCTAAGGTGTTGGTGGATCCGCATGGTTATGCGCAGCCGGAAGACTTGGCGCGTCTTGGGGAAGTGGTTGAGGTCGTCGAGCCGACGGAACAGCTATCCGAGCAGGCCTTTATCGAGGCATTGGCTGGCTGTGAAGGCGTGATCCGCCTCGGGGGTCGGCTGCCCGAGCTGACGCGAGTTGTATTTGAGGGGGCTCCCGATTTGCGGATCGCCGGCGTCAGTGGGGATCGCTTTGGCACGGGCATTGACTTGGTGGCTGCTCGGGAGTGTGGCGTGTTGGCCGTGGATACCGATAATATTGCCTCGGCTGCGCCGGTGGCCGAGTGGGATTTGGCCTTGATGCTGTTGTGTTTGCGCAATGGGGCGGGGGTCTATCGGCAGATGATGGCGGGTGAGGAACAGTGGGCGCGGGCGGGCAACGACGACTTTGTCCACGGCGAATTGACCGGCAAGAAAGTCGGGTTGGTCGGCTGCGGACACGTAGGGCAGCGGTTGGTCGAATTACTAGCCCCCTTTCGGGTGGATCTGCGCGTCGCCGACCCGTATTTGCCCGAGGAAGTGGCAGTTGAACTGGGCATTGTACGCGGCTCGCTGGACGAGGTGTTGCAACACGCCGACATCCTCGTCGTCCAAGTTCCGCACACGCCCAAGACCGAAAAAATGATCGGGGCGCGGGAGTTCGATTTGCTGGGCCGCGGCCGCATTTTGATCAATTGTTGTCGCGGGCCGGTGGTGGATTACGAGGAACTGACGCAGCGGCTCATACGGGGCGAGCTAATTGCCGGTCTCGATGTCTTTGACCCCGAGCCGCTGCCCAAAGACAGCCGCTTGCGCCATCTGCCCAACGCTTTTGTCAGCCCCCATGTAGCTTGGTATGCGCCCGAGACATTTGGCCGCTATTTCTCGATAATGGTCGATGAGTTCGTGCGATTTTTTGGTGGGGAAGCGCTGCGGTTTGAACTGACGCAGCGGATGGTGGACATCAGGCACGGGCGGGTCTAGCAGGGAGAGGGGCAGGCCGTTATAGACCTGCCCCTCGGAAAATGGCTACTACTTGGAGCCTTTGCGGCCGGGAAAGGTCAGTTCGGCAATGCCCGATTTGTCGAGGTCGCCGAGGCCCAGTTTTTTCATTTTGTCGTACTGGCGCTTGGTCGCTTGGGCCAGCGGCAGACTGAGCTTATTCTGGCGGGCCAGTGCGAGGGCGATGCCGGAGTCCTTGGCCGCATGGTCCGCGGAAAAATAGCACTCGTGGTCGCGGATGGTCATGTCCTCGCCATCGGTCTCCAAGACCCGCGAGTTGGCACCGGTCTGAGAGAAGACCTTCATTAGCGTCTTCAGATCCAGCCCGAGGGCTTGGCCTAAGCCCAGCCCTTCAGCCAAGCCGGCGGTGTTGATGTTCATGACCATGTTGACGAGGGCTTTGACTTGAGCCGCTTGGCCGGCCGTGCCGATATAGCGCAAATCGACGCTCAGGGCGTCGAGGATGGGCCGGACGCGGTTGAAGACGCTGCGCTTGCCGCCGCACATCAAGTACAGCGTGCCTTGGCGCGCTTGGGTGATGCTGGAGGCCATGCAGCCTTCGAGGGAGGAAGCACCGACCGCGGCGGCGCGCTTTTCGACTTCGACGTGGACCGCAGGCGAGATGGTGGCGCAGTTGATAAAGGTCGTGCCTTTGGCGTCGGTCAGCAGGGAGTCGCCCGAAGTGGAAAAGATCGAGCGCATGGACGCGTCGTCGGTGACTACGGTGATGACCACGTCGGAGAGGGCCGTAACGTCGGCCAGGGTTTTGGGAGCGGCGCAGCTAAGCTCTTTGGCTAGTTTGTTGGCGGAACGCCTGTTGGCATCGAATACAGCCGAGATGTTAAAGCCCTTGTCGTTGAGGTTGCGGGCCATGTTAGCTCCCATGCGCCCGACGCCGACGAAGCCGATCTGAAAGTCCTTTTTGCTCTTTTTGCTTTTGGTGGATTTTCTTTTTGCCATTTTGTTCTCCTTGTTGAAGGGGTAAAACGTCCTAACCGCCGACCAAAGCGGTCGGCGGAAAACGAATTGTGGGCCGAATGCGATGGCCCATAACATACTGAGCGCGTTAGATATATTCAATAGAGGTGTGTTATGAAAGTAGGAATCACGCAGATCATTTTGGGGAGCATGTCGCTGGAGGATACGCTGCGGTTGTGCGAGGACGCTGGCTACCAAGCCGTGGAACTGGTCTTTGCCGAGGGCAAGGACTTAGATCCGAACATGAGCGCCGACGAGATCGCACAGGTCGGGCAGCAGTGCGCTGCGGCCGGCGTTGAAATCGGCAGCGTCATTGTTTGGTATCAAGAGCGCGGCAACCTGCTCAGCCGCGATGCCGGCGAGCGCGAGCGGTGCCTCAAGTGCTTGCGGCGTTCGCTTGAGATCGCCGGTGCGCTGTCGGTCGATGGGGTGCTGTTGCATCCGGGCCAGCTAGCGGCCGAGGGCACCTATCAGCAGGCATGGGATGGGTTGCGGGACGCGTTGAGCGACACGGCTCCTTTGGCCGAGGAAATGGGCGCGGCCATTGGTTTGGAAAACGTCTGGAACAAATTTCTGCTCAGCCCGCTCGAAGCCCGGCTATTCATCGATGAAATCGACAGCGAGTGGGTGGGGATATACCTCGATACGGCCAACATGATGGCCTACGGCTATCCAGAGCACTGGATCCGCGAGTTGGGGCCGCGCATTAAGAAGGTGCATTTCAAGGATTTCCGCCGAGGCGAGCACAGCTTCGTCAACCTGCTCGAAGGGGATACGGACTGGCCGACGGTCATGGCTGAGTTGAGGGCGGTGGGATACGATTCCACGCTGATCCACGAAGTGGGCGGCAGCCGTGAAGAACTCATCGATCTCGGTGCGCGTATGCGCCAGATCGTCGCTTTGTAAAATACAGGAGGAATAAGACATGGTGTATAGCATCAATTGGCGCGACGTCCAACCCAATATAGCCCACCTGAGCGCCGTGCATTGGGGCGGGTTGCGCGACCGCGATGGCGACGACGACCCCGATCCGCGCCATCGCTTGGAGCGCCTACAGGGCTTTGCTCGCCACGCGCTCCAAGGCCGCAAGAATTCGGATTATCACAAGCACCAAAACCTCGAACAGGTGTACTACATTCTCTCGGGTAGCGGCCACGTGCTCTTTGATAAAGAGCGGTTTCCCGTGCAGGAGGGCGACGCGGTGTACCTGCCGTCAGGCATCCACCACCAGATGTTTAACGACACCAGCGATGACTGGCTCGAACACCACGTGATCAGCCAAAGGATCGCGGCCAACAGCGGTGAGTTTGCCATCCGCAACTGGCGCGATGTGCCGGCGATGGGCGACGGCGCGGGCGCAGTGCGCTGGCACCAACTAGGTCCGGTCGGCGAGGAGGGCGTGGGTTTTACGCAGGGGCTGCGCTGTATTGATCGAGAGGCCGTACAGCCGCGTGGACAGACGGTTGAGCGATGCTGCGAAGAGCTGGAGCAGGTTTATTACGTGCTGGAAAACAGCGGTGTCTTGGAAGTCGATGGAGAAGAGCAGGAGATTCGGGAAGGGGATATGATCCACCTGCCACCGGGCACGCGCTACGCGATTAGCAACCCGCACGCCGAGTGGCTTTCCTACCTCATCATGGCGGCTTGAGCTATGGCACTAGATCAATTGCACACCACCCTGCAAGCGCTGATGGCGGCTATCGACAACGGTGAAGGCGAGTCAATTGCCACGCATCTGCGACGACTAGACGAACTTGGCCAAGAGTTGGGCAAGGAAGCTCCACCGATGTTGCGCCACTACTTGGAGAAGCGCAGCTATACCAAGGCCCTAGACTTTTTGGAAGGGCGCGATGAGGCCGCCGCTCCCAACTGCTAAAAATCCCATGCGTCGGGCGTTCTACGAGATTATCGCCTGTGTGCCCTACGGCAAGGTTGCCACCTACGGGCAGATCGCGACCTTGGCAGGCTACCCGGGGCGGGCACGGCAGGTCGGGTTCGCCTTGGCGGGGATGCCTGGGGAGTCGGACCTGCCTTGGCACCGCATTATCAACGCCCAAGGCAAGGTCTCGCCGCGCAGCGGCAGCAGTCATTTGGTGCAATACGAGCTTTTGGCCAGCGAGGGCGTTGTCTTTACCGCGCAACGCATCGACCTGAAACGGTTTGGCTGGCGACCTGAGGCGGAGGATTGAACTCACTCGACCGCCGGATTTTCAGCCTCGCCGTCCCCAATATCCTCGCTGCTCTATCTACGCCGCTGATCGGTATCGCCGATACTGCGATGATCGGCCATTTGCCGGAAGTGGCCTTTATGGGCGCGGTCTCTACGGCGAGTTTGATCTTCAATGGCGTATTCTGGTGCTTGGCCTTTCTGCGGATGGGGACCACGGCACTGGTGGCCCAGTACAGCGGGGCAGGGGATCGACGGCAGAGCGCCGGGGTACTCTACCGCTCGCTTATTGTGGCCGTCTGCCTCGGCATGGGGATCGTGGCGGCTGGTGGCTGGATCAGCCAGATTGGGTTCGAGTTGGCCGGTGGGTCTCCTCAAGTCCAGCACTGGGGCATACGCTACTTCGCCATCCGGGTGTGGGAAGCGCCCTTGGCACTGAGCATTATGACGCTCAACGGCTTTTTCCTCGGGACCGCCAATGTCATAGCACCTCTCTGGGTTACGATCGTTGCTAACTTGGTCAATATCGGCGCGGACTACGTGCTTATCTACGGCAAGTTAGGCGCTCCTAAACTGGGCGTCGAAGGGGCGGCATGGGCTTCTGTGCTGGGCAATGCGGCGGCGCTGGCCGCGGGGGTTTTTTGGTTGCTCTCCCGCTATCGCTCCTATCTGCGGGAGTGGCCTACAAGGCTGTGGGATTTGCGCGCGATGAAGCGCTTGATGCAGACCAATGCCTTCCTCTTTGGCCGTACCCTCTGTCTGCAATTTGCCGGTTTTTTCACACTCGGCATGGTCTCACGGATGGGCGAAGCACCGCTGGCGGCCAACGCCGTGATTTTGCAGGTCTGGGGACTGACTAGCTTCGCCGTTGACGGCTTTGCCCACGCCGCCGAGACGCTGGTCGGCCGCTGCCTAGGAGCGCACCTTTTTGCCGAGGCCCGGCAGTTTGCTTGGCGGATCATCTGCTGGGGCTTGGGTTTGGGAACGGGGTTGGGCTTGGTCTACTTTGCGGCCTTGGAGCCTATTGCCGCGCTGTTTACTCCTCATCGGGAAGTTGTACAACAGGTCGGCGCACTCTATGTGCTCATCGCGCTGCTCCAACCGCTGAACGCCGTGGTTTTCGTCTTTGACGGAATTTTTATTGGCGCTAGCGATATGGGGTATCTGTTCAAGGCTATGGCGCTGGCTACCTTTGGAGTGTTTTTGCCTGCGGCGTTGGTTTTTATATACTGGTTAGATTGGGAATTGGCCGGTGCTTGGATGGCCTATAGCGGCCTGATGGTCGGCCGCTTTGTTACGCTGTGGCCACGCTATCGCGGCGACGCTTGGTTGCGGAGCTTTGTCAAATAGGAGGAGACTTATGCCCTTTATCAATCCCTCAGAACTTGCGGCTGTGGAGCTTTTCCCCCAAATCAACAGCGGCTTGGTAGCTGGTGAGCAGCTGATGCTGTCGTTTTTGGACATGGAAGAAGGCTGCGAAGTGCCCGAGCACAGTCACCCGCACGAGCAGGCCGGTTTGGTGCTCGCCGGGCGTTTCCGCTTTCGCATTGGGTCAGAGGAGCGCGTCACCGGCCCGGGCGACGCCTTTTTGATTCCGCCGAACGTGGTCCACTGGGGGATCGTCGAAGAGGGGCCGGCCAAAATCCTCGATATCTTCAGTCCGCCGCGCGAGGATTACATAGAGCACTACAATAAACACGCCACAACCTCTACCGAGACCGTCTGGGCCTAGCAAATAAAGGAGAATACTATGCAGATTTTGCAACAGGAACAGTGCCACAACGTGCTGGTTGTGGCGATCACGCCCCGCAACGGGGAACGGGGCATTGACTTGGCGGGAATTGACCGCAATGTGCGCTTTCTCTGTGAGCAGGGCGTCGATTTTATTATGCCGGCGTGCGGAACGGGGCTGGTGTACGATATGACCTTAGAGGAATACGAGGCCGTTGTTGGGGCTTTTGTGGAGGCGGCAGCCGGAGAGGCGTTGGTGGTACCGGGGATCGGGCCGGGATATGGCCGGGCGCTGGAGATGGGGCGGATTGCCCGCTCTTTGGGCGTCGCCGGGGTGATGATTATGCCCATCGTCGGGCCGGCCTCAGCCGGAGGTGTTGCCGTCGGCCTGCGCGACATTGCCGAGAAGACTCAGTTGCCCACGGTCCTATATCAACGCCGGCTAGATATTATGCCGGTCGAGCAAGTGGTGGAGTTATGTCAGCTAGACGAGGTGGTGGGGCTCAAATACGCCGTTGACGACTTGGAGGCTTTCCAGCGGATTGTCGCTGGCGCTGGGGAGGATGCGGCCATGGTGTGCGGTATGGCTGAGGATCCCTGTATTGACTATATGGCTGCTGGCGCAGTTGGGTTTAGCTCGGGAATGGCTAACTTCGTCCCCGGCATGAGCTTGACTTTGCTAGAGCGCTTTGCGGCGGGGGATCGCGCTGGCGCGGAGGAGATTCGGCAGCAGATGGTGCCGTTTGAGGATCTGCGCGGTGAACGGGCGGCGCGCTATAGTGGTTCGGCACTGCACGCGGCTATGGAGCGGTTTGGGCTGGCCGGAGGGCCGGTGATACCTTTTGCCGAGGATGTGGCCGCTGAGGACCTGCCGAGGTTGCACGCGCTCGTCGATAAGTTGGCCGAGACGGAAAGGCAAATACAAATGCAAATGAAAGAGGTCGTATGAACCAAGATGTACTGCGCGTAGGGCTGGTCGGCACAGGCGGCGTCTGTGCAGGGGTACACTATCCAGGGCTGCGGCTGATCCCCGGGGTCGAGATCGCTGGGATCTGCGAGCCAGACGAGACGCTGAGGCAAGAGCGGCAAGCGGAATGGGGCATTGAGGCGGTTTTTGACCGGCTGGACGCGCTGTTAGATGCAGTGGCCCTGGATGCGGTCTGCATTGCCGTGCCCAATGTCTATCACTACGAATTGATCGTCCAAGCCTTAGACGCTGGCTGCCACGTGCTATGCGAGAAGCCCCTAGGCATGGACTTTGCCCAAACCCAGGAAATATACGCTAGAGGCAAGGCGTCGGGTCGTCGCCATATGACGGCGTTTACCTATCGCTTTGTGCCTGCTATGAACTACATCCGCCACTTGGTGCAGACTGGGGCCTTGGGGGCGATTCGCCACGCCCGTTTTCAGCGCCTACAAGACTGGGGGGAGCGCGCCATTGGCTGGCGGCAGTACAAGCGCTACGCCGGGTCGGGTGAACTGGGCGATATGGGCATTCACCGCCTTGATTTTGCCGAGGATCTGCTGGGGCCGATAGAGGCCGTGTGCAGCGCGGCCAAGCAGTTGGTGCCTCGGGACCAGACCCGCGAAGGCCAGCCATGCCCACCGCAGGATGTGGAAGATTGGATCGCGTGGATCGCCGAGTTCAAAAGCGGCACCACGGGCGTCTTTGAGATGGGCAAGTTGAGCAAGGGCCACGGCCCGCAGGGCGACCACGACTTGGCCGAGTTCAACGGGGAGGATGCCTCGGTCGTCTATCGCTTGCACGCGCCGCACGAGGTGCTCTTCGCGCCCCGTGGCGAACCCTATCAGAGCCAGCCCGTGCCCGCAGAGTTCCTCAAGCGGCCCAATGCGCCGCGCGATCCATCCGTCGGCGATCCCGTGCAGACCTTCCGCTACGACCAAGCTTGGGAATTCGTCAGCGCCATTCGCGAAGGACGCGATTGCGTGCCCTCGTTTTATCACGGAATGCGAGCGCAAGCCGTTGCCGACTCCATTCTCCAGGCCGCAGCCGAGCGGCGGTGGGTCGATATTCCCGATTGTCCGGTTTCGGAGAGACGATGATGAGCGAAAGTCCCAACGCGGTGTATGGGAGGGATGGGTTTTACATCCACGACGCAGCCGTATGGCCTTTAGACGCTGTTGATCGTGCTGTGGAAGGCATGGATGCGGTGCGGCGGGGTGAGTACGATACCGGAGTGCCGCCCCGCCCTTCGTCCTGGAGCCCGGGCGACGACCCGCAGCGGCTGTGCAAAATTGAGAAGCCCCAAATTGCCAATCGAGCTATTATGGATATGATCAAACATCCGGCTCTCGGGGCTTTAGCTGCTGAAGTCTGTGGGGCCGAGTGGGTCCAAGTTTGGTGGGTGCAGTTGCTGTACAAGCCTCCGGTCGCGGGTGCAGAGTCTAGTGGAACCCATGTGGGATGGCACCAGGACCGCAACTACTGGGGAGTTTGGGAAGAGGGCAGCGAGCTGTTTACGGCTTGGATCGCCTTGAGCGAGGTCGGCTCGGCGGACGGGCCAATGCGCTTTGTGCGCGGCTCTCATCAGTGGGGATTGCTATCGGGCAGCGATTTCTTCGGCCAAGACCTAGCCGAGCAGAAGCGGGAACTGGCCGCGCTGGCTAGCGACGAGTGGGTGGAAGTGGCAGCGACCCTGCCCCAAGGGGGCGTGAGCTTTCACCATTGCCTGACGCTACACGGCAGTGGTCCCAATCATGCTGCGGGGCCGCGGCGGAGCTTGGCCGTTCACATGCGCACTGAGCGATCCCGCCCAGTGGGAGACAAGCGGGAGGGTCTAACGGCCTTTATCGACGATCCGACGCATTGCCCGGTAGTATTCAGTCGAAATTCCTAATTCCAATTTTGCGGGCCGCGGCTAGCGTTAGCGCGAGGGCGCAGAGCAGGAGCGGCCAGTCCCCCCAGCGCGTGTAGATCGTCTGTCCTCGGTGCAGAGGCACGTCTATGGCAAACCCCACCGTGCCAAAAAGCGGCGTGCGATAGGCAATGCGCCCGCTCGGTTCAATTAATCCAGAAATGCCGGTATTGGCGGCGCGGACTACGGCGCGCCCGCTTTCGACGGCGCGCAGGACAGCTTGTGCAAAGTGCTGGTGAGGAGCCGCGGTGGTGCCGAACCAAGCGTCGTTGGTGGTGTTGATGAGAAAGTCCGGGTCTTGAGCCATCAACGCGCGGGTAATTTCCGGAAAGATGGATTCGTAGCAAATAAAGACCCCGAATGAGGCGTCGCTGCGCGGAAGCCGCAGTACTTTGTGCCTTTCCCCGTGGGCGAAGATGCCGCTTTCTGCGGTAAGTCCCCCCAAATACTGAAAGATACTCGGGAAGGGCAGAAACTCGCCAAAAGGCACCAAGTGCACCTTGTCGGCGTAATCGACTACTTCCCCTTGAGCGTTGAGCAAGAAGGCCCGGTTATAGACCGGAGCTGTGCGGTCTCGCGAATCCCCCTTGAGACTGCCTACCAGCATGGGCGTATTTAGCTCCGGTGCTAAGGCTGTTATCGAATCGACATAGGTCGCGTATAAAGGGTCGCCGAAATAGAGCGGCAAGGCCGTCTCGGGGTAGATGATCAGCGCTGGTTTTTCCGTGGCTGCCAAGTCCCGGGTGAGTGCGGTGTAGTGCTGAGCCGTCCAAGCCTGCCGGTTCTCTTTCCACTTGCGGTCTTGGGGGATGTTGCCTTGAACGACGCCGACCTTCAGAGTGGAGGGGGGTGGGTCTGGCTCGTCGTGCAGCCGATAGAAACCCCATAGATGAACGGCGACCAGCAGCAAGAGCGGCAGAGCCAGATAGCGGATGAAGGCGCGGTGTGAGAGGGCTTGGGCCAACGCGGCATTGAAGAGGACTATGAGGAAACTCAGGCCATAGACGCCGGTTATGGCCGCCCATTGTAAAAAGGGCAGGTTGAGGTACTGCGAGTCGCCTAGTAGCTGCCAGGGAAAGCCGCTCAACATCCAGTTTTGCACCCACTCTAAAAGAACCCAGACGCCGGCCACCGACCAGGCAAAGAGCGGGGAAGAGAAGTTTAGGCGGCGGCACACCGCGATAAAACAGGCCAGATACAAGGCCATGTATAAGATGAGCAGCGCATTCGTCGCCGCGGCTGCTGCCCAAGAGAGGGCACCGTACAATTGTAGGGTCTCGGTGATCCAGTAGGTTCGTCCGGTGGCCCAGGCGAGGCCAGCGACCATCCCGAGGGCGAAGTGGCTTTGGGCGGGCAGCCAGTGACGAGATAAAAAGAGCGGGAGCAGGCAAATCCAAGCGAGGTAATACTGATCGAATTTGGGGTTGCTGACTACGAAGAGCAGGCCCGAGAGTAAGGCCGGAGCCAGCAGAGGAAAAAGCCGTTGCTGCAATTCAGACGCCTCGGTGCCAATCCTCGAGCCCTTGGCGCAATTTTTCTAACCCGCTCTGTTCAAGCTCAGTCATCGCGTTGCGGGAAAGGCCCAAGCGCGACGCGACTTGGCCGGGTGATTTTTTGTACTGATAGCGGAGCTGAATGACGCGCATCTCGGCGTCGGAAAGGGCTTGTAGGGCGCGGTGGACGAGCTGGCGCAGCTCTTGGGCTTCGAGGCGGTCTTGGGCGTCTTCGGTGACGAGCAGGGATACAAAGCGCTCGTCGAGGCGGATGCGCTCGGCCGAAGCGGTGGTGGGATTGTCGGGAACCTTATTGTAGATAGGCATAGAAAAAATCAGGGAGCCGCGAACGGCTCCCTGAAAAAATGGTAGCGGGGCTAGGATTTGAACCTAGGACCTTTGGGTTATGAGCCCAACGAGCTACCAGACTGCTCCACCCCGCAACAAATATTTGCACTTAATGTAAAGGATGAGATAGGCAGACGCAACCCTCTCAATCGGCGACGGGTGTCAAGCGCCGGAGTTTGACTTGGGCGATGCGCTGGCCTTCCACCTTGAGGATGTCGAGCTCTAGATCATTGGCCTTGAAGACTAAGCCCTCCGCGGGGATGCTTCCCAAGTGGTCGTAGATAAATCCCCCGAGGGTTTCAAAGCCCGCTCTCGGCAAGTCGGTGGAAAGCAACCCGTTGAGATCGTCTATGTCGATGCGGGCATTGGCGATGAGCACCTCACCGGGGACCTGCCAGTGGTGTAACTCCTCTTCTTCGTCGTACTCGTCCTGAATCTCGCCGACGATTTCCTCGACGAGATCCTCGGTAGTGACCAAGCCAGCCGTGCCGCCGTATTCGTCCAAGACGATGGCAAGGCGAATTCTATTGGCTCTTAGATCGTTGAGCAAGACGTCGATTTTCTTGGTCTCAGGGATGTAATAAGGCTCGTGGGTGAAACGCAGATCGCCCACTTGCTGGCTGGTCAGCAGCTCTTCTATAAGCGTCGCCAGATTGACTTCGGGCCGGGACACCAAGATCTGCAGCAGGTCTTTGGCGTACACAAGCCCTTGGATGTGGTCGAGACTCTCCCGGTAAATGGGCAGGCGCGAGTGGCCCTTGTCTTTGATGAGATCGAGCAAGTCTTGCAGGGAGGCCGATTGGTCGATGGCGACCATGTCGACGCGAGGGACCATCACCTCGCGGACGACACGGTCGTGAAAGCCAAAGACGCTCTCGATCATCTCGCGCTCGCCTTCTTCTAGGACGCCAGACTCGCCTTCTGACTCGACGATGCTGCGCAGTTCTTCCTCCTTTTCAGCGCGAAAGTCCTCGTCGCTGTAATCAAAGCTGCTGAGAAGTTCGAGGAGGTTGGTCAAAGGGAGTAGCAGCGCGTGTACAGGCGTATAGGCCAAAGCTAAGACTGGGATGTGCGCTTCTTCGCCCTCTTCGTCAAAGCGGATGCGACGAGGCGTCGCCACGATCATGAAAAGCCCTAGCGCACCCAACAAGGCCACTGCCACAGGGATATAGCTCAGAAGGATGTACGGTACTAGGAGGGCTTGCGCGAGAAAGAACAGGGAAAAAGCGAGGACGGTGGCACCGATGGCCTCGCCGAGGCGAGCCATCAGTCGCAGTCGCAGTCGCGGCTCGTAGATGCGGAGCATGGCGCGCGCATGAGATACGCCGCTTTCGATCATTTTCTCCAATATGGATTTGGAGAGAATGGCGAAGGTGGTCTCATAGCTGGCTACTAAGAAGAGCCAAATGAGGCTTATCGCGCCGACTAGCGCGGCGTATACAATGGAGGATAAGTCAACTTGTGGGGGTTCCAAAAAGGCTCCTTTCGGTAAAGCGGCCGGCCAAGGCTGCTTAGGGGGAGAGGGAAGCTGCGGTAAGAAAGTGGTCTGTTTCGCGTTCCATAGCGGCTAGTTGCTCGGGCTTGTCGTGTACCCAGCCCGCTAGGTGGAGTAGGCCGTGTACCAACAGGCGGGCTACTTCCACTAAGGGCGGGACGCTGAGCGCAGCGGCTTGTCGCTGCGCTTGGGGTAGTGAAATGTACACTTCACCGCTGCTATCCTGACCAGGTATATCTCCTAAGTCGAAAGACAAGACGTCCGTCGTGCCCTCCTTGCTGCGATAAGTGATGTTGAGGTAGCTCATGTAGTCGTCGTCGATGAGGACTAGCTGAACCTCGTCCGGTAGCGCGTGGACACAGGCGACCTGTGCGGCGATCTGGTGTAGGGTTGAGAGCGCGTCTGCATGCAGGGGGGCGAGATCCGCGTCTTGGACTATGTAAAGAGGCCTGTCTAGACGGTGCTCCATGTGCGATTAGCCCTCTGCCAAGGGTATTCCATCCGACTGTGTAGGACGCCCATCAGCACGCGGATGAAGCTGTCCTCTATTCTGAGCAAATCTCGCAAGGTTAGAGCGCACTCGTCGAGTTCGCCAGCGGTGAATTTTTGCTGGATAATTTTGTGTACTAACTGGCGCATCCGGCTGGGGGTGCGCTCGGTGAGGGTGCGGGCCGCTGCTTCGACCGAGTCGGCCAACATCAGGATGCCGGCTTCTTTGGTTTGGGGTTTGGGGCCGTTGTACTTGAAATCTTCCTCGCGGACGCTCCGATCTCCCAATTCCACAGCGCGCTCGTAAAAATACTCGATGACGGTGGTGCCGTGGTGCTGGGAGATCAGATCGGAGATGGATTGGGGGAGGCCGTGTTCCTCGGCTAGCTCGAGTCCCTCGCGGATGTGCGAGGCGATGATGAGCATACTCAGGTAGGGCATCAGATTATCGTGAGGGTTGCGCCCGCCTTGCAATCCCTGATTTTCGCTGAAATACTCTGGCTTGCTCATCTTGCCAATGTCGTGGTAATAACAGCCGACGCGGGCCAAGAGCGGATTGGCGGTAATGGCCTCGGCGGCGCTCTCAGAGAGGTTGGCCATAATCAGGCTGTGAGTATAGGTCCCCGGTGCCCGGATAGCCAGTTGGCGAAGCAAGGTTCGGTTCGGATCCGACAACTCCAGCAAGGTAATGTCCGTAGTAATGCGAAAAAGACTTTCAAAAATCGGTAGTAAGCCGATAGTGAGAATGGGGGCGGCCGCGCCGATGACGATGCCAGGTAAGATGTGATCGTATATTTGTTCGACTGGGAAGAAGCGCAACAAGTCTGCCGCCGCGATGAGTAGCGCATAAGTGATCGGCAGGAAGATCATGGGGCGGTAGAACTGATTGCGGTGGCGTACGTGCCGCACCGCATAGACGGCGATGGCCGCTGTTAGGGCACAGGTTATGGCCACGTAAAAGTCGGCGAAGAGGTTGCCGACAAAAAGTGCGAGTACAAACGAGAGCACCAAGCCAATTTGCGGCTTTAGCAGAATCGTCGCTAGCATCGCGGCGAGGGGGATTGGTACCCAGTAAGGAGAGAGGTCGTGTGTCTTGATATAGGAGGCCACGGCAGCTGTGGCAACGGTCAGAATGGCTAAGAGGACCAGTTGGCCGGGCTGGTCAAAAACAGCGCGTTCGTGCGTGGCGAGGAAGTAGCTGAAGACGAAGATCAGGAGTCCGGAGATCGTCGCGGCTGCAGCCACTTGGATTAGGCGCTTGATCGGATGTTGGGATTGCTCTTGGGCGATGCGGGCGGCTAATGCATCGAGTGCATCGACGTGGTCTTGGGTGACGGTGGCGTGCTTGTCGACGATCAGGTCGTCTTGGGCATAAATCCGCTTGATGCTGGCCACTCCGCGTTGCGCCGCGTTGCGGAGGCGAGTGGTCTCCGGCTCGTCAATGGTCAGATTGGGGGCCACAAAGAGGCTCAGGAGTTCGTGGACCGCTTGGACCGCGTCGCGGTCGGCGATTGTGTGATAAGTTTGGATGCGCGAGATCAATTCGCCCTGTTTGAGCTTTTCTGCACTATAGAGAGTTTCTATGTGCTGTTCGCGATCACCGAGGCGGACTTGGGTCGAAGGGCTTAGGAGGATCGGTTGTTTGGAAGCAATGATGCCCGCGGTGTAATAATTAGCCAAAATTTGCCGACAGATGGCTTGGAAATCGTGCACATAAGGCTCGCTGGCCGTGGAGAGGACGTCGATGAGGGTCGAAAGGGCATCGAGCGAGAGCGAACCAATGACTTGAGGGAGGGCACGTTGAAGTTCGCGCTGTTTGAGCGAGTCAGCCATCTGGACCCGGATCCTTGGGATCATCACTGCAAAGACCGAGTCTAACTGGGCAAGCTGACCCCCTTGAATTAGGGGATCGCGGTGCAAGATGGTGGGGATCTCAGCAGTCGCCGCTTGGCGTTCGTGCTCCAATTCGGCCTCGCTCTTGGGTACGTGAAAGAGAAAAGGGGCCTCGATGCGCTCTTGGGCGATGCTGCCGACGCGCAGCTGGGCGACATTGTAGGGACGCTGGTAGGGCGATAGGTACGTGAGCAGGCCGACTACTAGGCCTGCCAAAGCGATGTGGAACACCCTCAAACTATGCGGGTGCCAAGGTTTGGGCTGATTACTGCGGCGTTTGAAGTCAAACCATTTGAATTTAAGTGCGTTCATGAATCGGCCGAGTCGTGGACTTCTTCATAGCTATCGTAGGCTTTGATGATCTTCTGCACGAGCGGGTTGCGCACTACATCCCGTTCGTTGAGCCGAACAAAAGCCAGGCCGGCGATGCCGGTCAGAATTTTGGGTGCGACAACCAAGCCCGAGGGCTGGTCTTCGCTGAGGTCGGTTTGAGTAATATCGCCAGTAACTACGGCCTTTGAGTGACTACCCAGCCGAGTGAGAAACATCTTCATCTGCTGTGGCGTAGTATTTTGGGCTTCGTCGAGAATAATAAACGAATCGTTGAGGGTGCGGCCGCGCATGTAGGCCAGCGGCACGACTTCGACAATTTTCATGTCCTGCATCCGTCGCAGTCGCTCGGGTTCCATGAGGTCTTGTAGCGCGTCGTAGAGCGGGCGCAAGTAGGGGTCAACTTTGTCCTCAAATGAGCCGGGCAAAAAACCGAGCTTCTCGCCGGCTTCGACGGCGGGTCGGGCAAGCAGGATGCGCGAGATTTGCTTCTGCCTCAGCGCGGCAACGGCCATGGCCACCGCTAGGTAGGTCTTGCCGGTGCCCGCTGGGCCGATGCTGAAGACTACGTCGTTGTTGTCGATGGCGGCGAGATATTTCGCTTGGCCCTCGGTGCGAGCGTAGATGGCGGTCTTATAGGTATGGGCTACGGGGTTGGGGAGAGAACTGTGGTCGCCTTTAGGTAGAGTCGGACTACAGTGAATCAAATTCTCTAGCTCGGCCGCTTCGAGGGGCGGGCCGTGGCGCATGCGTTTTATGAGGGGACTGAGGAAGCCGTCGGCCTCGCGCACCGAGGCGTCGGAGCCCTTAAGCGTGAGCTTGTCGCCGCGGGCGACTAGGCGGATGCCGTATCTCTTTTCGAGATGCGCTAAGTGCTGATCGTTGCGCCCGAAGAGAGAGCGGCGATCAATGCCGGCGATGGAAATGTCCTTCATAGCCCTAAGTAAATAGTTGGACAAAAATACAAAAAGGGGTTTGAAATCCCTCCCTAAAGCCCGGGAGGAATCAAACCCCTTTAAGTCTTGAAATTTATTTAAATCAAGTAGCTGTAATTACTGAGGAATTTCGAGGACTTGAGCAGGAAAAATCAGATCTGGCGCGACGATTTGCTGCTTATTGGCCTCGTAGATTTTATGCCATTTGCCGGCATTGTTGTATAGCTCGGCAGCAATTTTGAAGAGGAAATCTCCGCGAGTGACCAAGTACTGATTTTCGGCTACCCCGAACGGCACGGCCAAGACTTGGTTGGTGTAGATTAAATCCGGGTCTTTGATCTGACCCTTGTTCTGCCGATAGATGCGGGGCCACATATAAGGATCGTCGTAGATTTGTTCTTTTTTGGAGATGTTCCACAAGTTGTCGCCGCGCATGACCTTGTAGTCGATGACCACGGGTTGGGCTACACGCGCTTTGAGATCGGCGATCATCTGGTCGATGGTCGCTAGCTTATCCATCATTTCGGGCAGGGCGGCTATATTGCTCTGCCCGAGTTCGGCGACGTGCGCTTCGATGGCCGTGATTTCGCCACGACGCATGATGAGCACTTCTGGAGCCAATGCCATCAGACCTTCGAGCTGGGCGATAATAGCGTCAAGCTGGCGTCCAAAGGCCATGACTTCGGATTCGGAGTGGCCTATTACTGCGAGGATCTCGGCCTCGAGATCGGCGTTAGCCCGGTCGAGCTGGGCAATCTGCATATTAAGCGATTCGAGCTGGGCGTTTAGCTCTTCGATCTGGGTGTTGGCCGCGACCTCGCGGTTGACGATCTCTTGCCCCAGAGCCATGTACTCTTCGCAGGTCATCTGCTGCTCTTGAGCAGAAATGTTTTCGCTTGATAAGACTAGCAATGCTAAAGCCAACCCACCAACGGACAGCTTCTTCATGGTCAAACCCTTTCTCATCTATAGCTTAGTTGGCGAGGTTGTTCTTGGTAGCGGCTAGTTTGGCTTCTAATGCTTTCTTGGTGGCTTGCCGCTCGGCAAGGTCGCGCTCGAGCTGTGCTTTTTCGGCCTGCAGCTCGGTTACTTTTAGTTCGGCGGCCAACGTAGCTTGGCGTCGTTGTTCTAGGTATTCCATGTCCTCTTGCGAAGGAGCACGCGAGCAGCTAGCGACGAGAAACAAAGCCACTACCGCCGAGGCGACGCCCAAGTATCTCAAACTGGACAAAGAGGAAAGACAGCTCATTAAGTAGTTCCTCCACCTAAGCTTAGGGATCAATCAATGATCTTATTTAAATATACGGGATATTGGCACAAATATAGGCGACCTATAGTGGATGTCAAGCAGAACAAGTGAAAATCTACCCTATACAATGCGTTTTTCAGGCCGACCGAATGCCCAATTCGCGCAACTGACCCAAATCGACGGAAGAAGGGGCGTTTTCCATCAAGCCCACGGCCTTATTCGTCTTGGGGAAGGCGATGACGTCGCGGATTGAATCTTCGTTGGCGAGCAGGGTGATCAGCCGGTCAAAGCCAAAGGCAATGCCACCGTGTGGTGGGGCTCCGTAGTCGAGCGCTTCGAGCAGGAAACCGAATTTGGCCGCGGCTTCTTCAGGGCCGATCTCTAAGAGTTGAAAGAGACGGGCTTGTACTGAGCGCTGGAATATCCGGATGCTACCTCCGGCAATTTCATTGCCGTTGAGAACTAGGTCATAGGCCCGCGCCCTAGCGTCGGCAGGAGCGCTGTCCAATAGGGCGAAGTCTTCTTCTAGGGGAGCTGTGAAGGGATGGTGTACGGCTGTAAAGCGGTCGGCTTCCTCATCGCGTTCTAACAGGGGGAATTGGCTAACCCAAAGGGGCTGCCAAGAATCTTCGGGTACTAATGAGAGGCGCTGAGCTAGCTCCAAGCGCAGTGCGCCGAGTACCTGGGCGACCTGCTTGGGCTGGTCGGCGACAAAAAGCATCAGGTCACCAGGAGCGGATTCGAGGGCCTCGATCAACTGGGTTTGAGCGGTTTGGGGGAAGAATTTGACGATGGAGGATTCAAGGCCGGAGTCCGTGTGTTTGATCCAGCTGAGTCCCTTGGCTCCCAGCCCTTGGGCGAAGGCGATTAAATCGTCAATTTGTCCGCGTGAAAACCCACTGCAACCTTTGGCATTTATGCCTTTGACTTGACCACCACTGTCAAGGACGGAATGAAAGACTTGGAATTGGGAAGCGCGCGCTGCTGCCGCTATGTCTTTGAGTTCTAGGCCGAAGCGCAGGTCGGGTTTGTCGGAGCCGAAGCGCTCCATGGCTTCGCGATAGGTCAGTCGCGGAAAGGGATTGAGTAAATCGATCTGGCGCAACTGAGCGAAGAGGGCACGGGTTATATCCTCGGCAATGGCCATGACGTGGTCCTCGCGCACGAAGGCCATTTCGATGTCGATTTGAGTGAATTCGGGCTGGCGATCGGCGCGCAAATCCTCGTCGCGGAAGCACTTGACGATTTGGAAGTAGCGGTCGTAGCCCGCGATCATCAAGAGCTGTTTGTAGGTTTGCGGCGATTGGGGCAGAGCGAAAAATTGCCCAGGATTGACTCGGCTGGGGACGAGGTAATCTCGGGCCCCTTCGGGGGTGCTTTTGGTCAAAAACGGCGTTTCAACTTCGATAAAGCCGCGTTCGTCGAGCAGGCGACGCACGATTTGGTATCCCCGGTGCCTGAGTAGCAAATTGCCTTGGACACGAGGCCGTCGCAGGTCCAAATAGCGATACTTGAGCCGAATTTCCTCTCCGGCGTCGGTTTGGTCTTCGATGAGAAAAGGGGGAGTCTGACTGCGGTTGAGGAGGCGTAGCTGATCGCAGTTTACCTCAATCGTTCCAGTGGGCAACTGTGGATTGACCATGCCTTCGGGGCGGGCCTCGACTTCGCCTTGTACGGCGATGACGTACTCGCTGCGCAAGTGGTCGGCTTGCTGGTAGGCAGTGGGATCGCGCTGTGGGTTGAAGACGATTTGGGTAATGCCGTAGCGGTCGCGGAGGTCGATAAAAATAACGCCGCCGTGGTCGCGGCGGCGCCAGACCCAGCCCATTAGCAGTACACGTTGACCGATGTCTTTGTCCGTGAGAGCGCCGCAGTCGTGCGTACGTTCCCAGTCGCCCAAGCCTGCGCTCGGTTCTTTCATAAGGTACACCTAAATGATAAATTGGATTTTAGATAGGAAAAAGGATAAAGTAGAAGGTGGCTTGGAGAGTGTCAAGAAAGGCTGGGGTTAGTTGACATGGTGGAGTTTGGTTCTTTTAATCGTGAGGGGAGATTTTTGTGGTTGGATCGGTCGTCGAGCAGATTGGTGATACGCCGCTTTTGCGGCTGAGGGATCCGGCGATTCCACCGCGGGTGGAAGTGTATGCCAAGCTGGAATTTTTCAATCCCGGGGGATCGGTCAAGGACCGGCCGGCGCGGCGGATGATCGAGGATGGCGAGCAGGACGGATTGCTGGAGCCAGGCAAGGTCATTTTGGATTCCACGTCTGGAAATACCGGCATTGCCTATGCTATGATCAGTGCTGCTAAGGGCTATCGGGTAAAATTGGCCATGCCGGCCAATGTCAGCCGCGAGCGCAAGGCCATTCTCGCTGCCTATGGTGCCGAAGTGGTCTACACCGACCCGGGGGAGCTTTCCGACGGGGCCATACGGGAAGCGCAGCGGATATACGAAGCCGATCCCGACCAGTACTTCAAGCCCGACCAATACAATAATCCCGCCAATTGGTTCGCCCATCGCGATACCACTGCGCCCGAAATCTGGGAGCAGACCCAAGGCCGCGTCACTCATTTTGTCGCTACTATCGGCACTAGCGGGACGCTGATGGGCACCGGTCGAGGTCTCAGGAAGTTCAATCCGGCGATCCAGGTCATTGCCGCTGAGCCAGCCGAGCCGTTTCACGGCATTGAAGGGCTTAAGCACATGGAGAGTTCAATTGTCCCCGGTATCTACGACGAGACTCTCATCGACTATAAAATACCGATAGATACCGATGATGCTTATGATACTGCACTGCGTTTGCCGGTCGAGCAGGGAATTCTCGTCGGCCAGTCTTCGGGTGGGGCTTATTGGGCCGCGCTGGAAGTTGCCCGCCAGCTAGATACGGGGGTAGTTGTGACGATATTTTGCGATGGCGGCGACAAGTACATGAGTACGCCCATGTGGCGGCTGGCCCTCGATAGCATTACTACGCGAAAGGATGGCTGAATGCTGCGCATTGCCCGCGGGGACTTTGAACGGATTTGCGCCCAAGCCTTGGCCGAGTACCCACACGAGTGTTGCGGTCTATTGGTCGAGGAGAAACAGGGTGGAGTGTCCACTGCCCATGCCTGTACTAATGTACAGCAGCAGCGGCACGAAGAAGATCCCAAGCGCTATCCCCGCGATGCACGCACGGCCTACTTGATCAACGCAGGCGAGCAGCTACGCATTGCGGAAGCGGCGGAAAAGGCCGGTGGCCGGGTCTCGGGTTGCTACCATTCCCACATTGATTGTGCGGCCTATTTCTCAGCCGAAGACGAGCGGCGAACTTGGATATTCAACAGTCAGGAGGCTGGCGACGACCCGGACGACCCGGACGCAATGTATATAGTGTTCTCCGTATGCGGCGAGGAAGCGGGTAGCCAGCGGAACGTGCAAGGCTACAAATGTTTTGCTTGGGACGGCAATCGCTACGCCGAAACGGGTATTGAAATAGTTTAGCCGCTATTCGCTATTGATGAATAAATAGGATGCGGGCGTCAGGGCCGCTTAAATTAACCACATGGAGGATGAAATGCCGGTTACTGTTCACATTCCCACGCCGTTGCGGAAATTGACCCACAATCAGGCCGAGGTCGAACTCGAGGCGGGGACTATTAGCCAATTGGTTGATGGGCTCGAAGGCGCGTACGCGGGCTTGGCGGAGAAACTGCTTGACGAGGGCGGCGAGATCCGCCGCTACGTTAATATTTTCGTCAACGACGAGGATATTCGCTTCCTCGACGGCAAGGACACGCCCCTTAACGATGGCGACAGCGTCTCCATCGTCCCGGCCATTGCCGGTGGCAATTGAGGGTCATAGCACAAGCGGCTAGCGTTAGGTCTGGTGTAGGATGAAGCGCGCCCACAATGTGTTGGAGTTAATCGGGGCAACACCCATGGTACGTCTCAGCCGAGTCGTTGGGGGGGATTCAGCCGAAGTGTGGGGCAAGTTGGAGGCGACCAATCCCGGTGGTAGTGTCAAGGACCGCATCGCTCTGGCGATGATCGATGCCGCCGAAGAGCAAGGTTTGCTGGCCAAGGGCGGCACGATCATTGAGCCCACTAGCGGCAATACCGGCATTGGCTTGGCCATGGTGGCTGCCTACAAAGGCTACAAGCTTATCGTCACCATGTTTGACACAGCTAGCCGCGAGCGCCGCTTACAGATGCAGGCGTACGGTGCCGAGGTTGTGTTGACGCCAGCGGCCGAGGGTATGCGCGGTGCTATCGACAAAGCGTTGGAACTCAAGCGCGAGCATCCAGATTACTTTTTGCCACAGCAGTTTATGAACGCAGCAAATCCCGAGATACACCGCCGCACGACTGGCCGTGAGATTTTGGAACAGTTAGATGGCCGAATTGATGCCTTTGTAGCGGGTGTAGGTACTGGGGGGTCGTTAACTGGAGTCGGCGAGGTGCTCAAGGAGACTCTGTCCGCAGTGCGAGTCATCGCTGTCGAGCCTGCCGGATCGCCGGTGCTTTCGGGGGGAGGAGCTGGGTTCAGCTATATAGAAGGCATCGGCGCGGGCTTTGTGCCGCCGGTGCTCAACCTTGAAGTTATCGACGAGGTGCGAGTCATTGACGACGACGATGCTTATGAAATGGCTCGCCGCTTGGCACGCGAAGAGGGGCTTCTGGTGGGCATTTCAGCCGGAGCCAACGCCTATATCGCCGCCCAAGTCGCCCGAGAAATGGGATCGACTGCTCGAGTCGCGACGATCCTCTGTGACAGCGGATTGCGCTACTTAAGCTCCCGGGCCTTTGAATGAGGGGAAATGCTAGTCCAGCGTCTGCACGAGGCGACTCAGCCGCGACTTGTAGCGAGCGGCGGCATTTTTGTGGATAATGCCTTTACGGGCAGTCCTGTCGACCGTTGAGATCGCTGCCTGTAGAGCGGCTTCGGCCGAGGCTTTGTCCGGAGCTTGACGGACTTTCTTAAGGGCCGTGCGCATCCGCGAGCGGAGTCCGCGGTTGCGCACATAGGCTTTGGCACTAGTGACTTGGTGCTTCTTGGCAGATTTGAGTTTGGGCAATTTTGCGCTCCTTTGATAAAGTTGTTAAATATATAGGACGTGGGGAGAGGGGGCAAGATGGGATTTCTGAAATCCATTTGGCTCGGCCTCTTTTATGCCTTTTCAAAAGGGGTGAGCGAAGGCCAGAACGGACTGAAAGCCCTAAAATTAGCCCTGTGGTCTATTATGTCTGCTAGTGATCAGATGGGATTTGATTTTGGCGAGCGACGCCCTGCTGGCGGTAGTGCGCAGATCGCTACGCGCTGTGTGCACTGTCGCTTAGAGATTGAAGTCCCGGCTTGGTATGCGGGCCAAGCGCAGTTGCACTTTTGCGACGCATCCTGCCGCCGTGCTTGGACAGAGACGATGCCCTCGTTAGAGGTTTCCTTGGGGGAGGCTTCCAAACGACGGGGGGCCAATTGGGAACTCCAAGCACTAAAGGCGCGGACGCGCGATGGTTTCACCTGCCAGGTATGCGGGGTCAGCGAAGAGGAACTGGGGCGCCAGCTCGACGTCCATCACAAGATTCCCTATCGCAGCTTCTCTTCCAATGTAGAGGCGAATAAGCTGGAACATCTGATTTCGGTTTGTCCCTCTTGTCACTCCAAGTTGGAAGCTGAGTTGCGCCACGAGCTCCCTCTTTTTGCAAGATCTTGACCGTATCTACATGCTAGGTGCTGATAGGCCATTATAGTTTATAAACTACCTCTTGCATCTTGGATATTAGATGCGTATTTTGTATTGAGTACATAAAAATGATCTCAGGCTTCTCTACACGCTCTTCGATTAAGCTGCATAGTAAGGGTCGCTAAGGGAGAGGAACCATGATCACGGGGGTGGAGGCGGTTGCGGCCTTAGTTAGAGCGGCGAGGCGGCGGTCTGGCGCATAACGTTGCGCTATAAATTAAAACTTAAATCTCTCATTGGAGGGTCAATTATGAGCGGGTGTGCAGTTAGTAACAGGCTTGTTTTGAATAGATCGCTGTTCTGCCTGAGTATGCTCTTTCTGGCGGTTACCTTGGCGGTGGTCCCGGTGGCTGAAGCCCAGGATACACCGAGCTTTGACGGGGCGACGGTTGCCAATCAGATGTACGAGGCCGGAGTGGCGATAGAGGCTCTGGAGTTGCCTGCGGCTACAGGTGGTAGCGGCGATTTGACGTATGCTCTAAGTCCCTTGCCGCTGGGTTTGGAATTTGATGCTGGGACTCGGACGCTTTCAGGCACGCCTTCGGACGTTGTCGCCTTTCCGGATAAGATCTTTTACTTGATGGCCTACGAAGTGACGGATGCCGATGGTGCTACGGCCACGTTGACATTCAACATTTCAGTAGAGGAGGAGGATGTAGCTCCGAGCTTTGGCGATGCGACGGTTGCCGATCAGATGTTCTCGGCCGGGGAAGCGATAGAGGCTTTGGTGCTACCTGAGGCTACAGGTGGCAATACGTGGCCTGGAATTGACGACTTGACATATAGCTTAAGTCCCTTGCCGCCGGGATTAGCATTCGATGCCGCGTCGCGGACGCTTTCGGGTACGCCTTCGGAAGTGGCTATTTCTTTGATGACTTACGAAGTGACGGATGCCGACGGCGATACGGCCACGTTGACATTCGAGCTAGAAGTCGATACAAGGCCGAGCTTTGAGGGGCAGACGGTTGCCAATCAATCGTACCGGACAGGCGATGATATAGGAGTTCTAGAATTGCCTGCGGCTTCGGTGGGAGAGTATGAGGCACCTCCGAGATATAGCTTGTCATCTATGTCATCTAGCTTGGTCGGGGAGTTGCCGGAGGGTCTGGTGTTTGATGCCGATGCTCGGACGCTTTCGGGTACGCCGACCATCGCCGGGACGTATGAAATGACCTACCGGGTAGAAGATTCCGATACCAATATGGAGGAGAGCGACGCCGAGGAATTGACCTTTACGGTTTCGGTGGAGCTTACCTTCGCGGCGGTCGCGGCGGCCCAAGCAACCTTTACTGCAGGCGAAGAGATAAAACAGCCTTGGGAGTTGCCAGTAGGTCGGTCCACCGACCCTCTAACGTATAGCTTGGTCGGGGAATTGCCGGAGGGTCTGGTGTTTGATGCCGAGGCTCGGACGATTTCGGGTCTGCCGCCGGCTGACGTGTTGTATGACGCGTCATATGAGTTCACGTATCGGGCGGAGGATTCCGATGGCGATTCGGCTGAGTTGACTTTCACGATTGTGATAGCTGGTATGCCTAGCTTCGTCCGGGAGGAGGAAGATCATCTGTATCCGGCGGGCGATGCGGTGAGCTTAGAGTTGCCGGAGGCGGAAGGTGGGAATGTAGCGTTGACGTATACGTTGGAAGGGGAGTTGCCAGCGGGTCTGTCATTTGATGGCGATGCTCGGACGATTTCGGGTACGCCGCCGACGGATGTGACGTATGATGAGTCCTATGCGTTTACGTATCGGGTGACGGATGTGGATGGCGATACGGTGACGTTGACCTTCTCGATTCGGGTGAATGGTATGCCTAGCTTTGTCCGGGAGCAGGAAGACCAGCCGTATCCGGCGGGCGAGTCGGTGAGCTTAGAGTTGCCGGAGGCGGAAGGTGGGAATGTGGCGCGGACGTATCGCTTGGATGGGCAGTTGCCATCGGGTCTGTCGTTTGATCCGGGGACTCGGACGATTTCGGGTGATCTGCCGGAGTTTGCGTGGTATACCTTTGACGGGTATACGTTGACGTATCGGGTGGCGGATGTCGATGGTGAAGAGCCGACCCCGTTGGTGTTCACGATTCGGGTGGATGGAATTCCTCGCTTCGACGAAGCTGTGTCGAGTCAAGTCACCTTTGCCGAAGGTCAGACGATAGATCCTTGGGTGTTGCCTTCGGCTTCGGGTGGCAATGGCGATGTGACGTATGAGTTGGTCGGGGAGTTGCCGGAGGGTCTGACCTATGATGGCGCGACTCGGACGATTTCGGGTACGCTGTCGGCGGATGCGACGTATGCTGCTGAGAGCGAAGGGTATACGTTGACGTATCAGGTGACGGATCAGGATGGCGATGCGCCCGAGGCCTTGGTCTTCACGATAGTGGTGCATGGTATGCCCAGCTTCCACGCTCAGGTCGTAGACGACCAGCTATACACGGCCGGCGATGAGGTGAGTTTAGGGCTGCCGGAGGCGGTCGGTGGGAATAACGGTTTGACGTATACGTTGGAAGGTGAGTTGCCAGCGGGTCTGTCATTTGATGGCGATGCTCGGACGATTTCGGGTACGCCGCCGACGGATGTGACGTATGATGAGTCCTATGCGTTCACGTATCGGGTGGCGGATGTCGATGGCGATGCGGTGACGTTGACCTTCTCGATTCGGGTGAATGGCATCCCCAGCTTCGTCCGGGAGCAGGAAGACCAGCCGTATTTGGCGGGCGATGCGGTGAGCTTGGAGTTGCCGGAGGCGGAAGGTGGGAATGTGGCGAGGACGTATCGGTTGGATGGTGAGTTGCCACCGGGTTTGTCGTTTGATCCAGGGACTCGGACGATTTCGGGTGATCTGCCGGAATTTGCGACGTATGCTTTTGACGGGTATACGTTGACGTATCGGGTGGCGGATGTCGATGGCGAAGAGCCGACCCCGTTGGTGTTCACGATTCGGGTGGATGGAATTCCTCGCTTCGACGAAGCTGTGTCGAGTCAAGTCACCTTTGCCGAAGGCCAGACGATAGATCCTTGGGTGTTGCCTTCGGCTTCGGGCGGCAACGGCGATTTGACGTATGAGTTGGTTGGAGAGTTGCCGGAGGGTTTGAGCTATGATGGCGCGACTCGGACGATTTCGGGTACGCTGTCGGCGGATGCGACGTATACTGCTGAGAGCGAAGGGTATGCGTTGACGTATCAGGTGACGGATCAGGATGGGGATGGTCCTGCTGTCTTGGAGTTCACGATAGTGGTGCATGGTATGCCCAGCTTCCACGCTCAGGTCGTAGACGATCAGCTATACACGGCCGGCGATGAGGTGAGTTTAGGGCTGCCGGAGGCGGTCGGTGGGAATAACGGTTTGACGTATACGTTGGAAGGTGAGTTGCCAGCGGGTCTGTCATTTGATGGCGATGCTCGGACGATTTCGGGTACGCCGCCGACGGATGTGACGTATGATGAGTCCTATGCGTTCACGTATCGGGTGGCGGATGTCGATGGCGATGCGGTGACGTTGACCTTCTCGATTCGGGTGAATGGCATCCCCAGCTTCGTCCGGGAGCAGGAAGACCAGCCGTATTTGGCGGGCGATGCGGTGAGCTTGGAGTTGCCGGAGGCGGAAGGTGGGAATGTGGCGAGGACGTATCGGTTGGATGGTGAGTTGCCACCGGGTTTGTCGTTTGATCCAGGGACTCGGACGATTTCGGGTGATCTGCCGGAATTTGCGACGTATGCTTTTGACGGGTATACGTTGACGTATCGGGTGGCGGATGTCGATGGCGAAGAGCCGACCCCGTTGGTGTTCACGATTCGGGTGGATGGAATTCCTCGCTTCGACGAAGCTGTGTCGAGTCAAGTCACCTTTGCCGAAGGCCAGACGATAGATCCTTGGGTGTTGCCTTCGGCTTCGGGTGGCAATGGCGATTTGACGTATGAGTTGGTTGGGGAGTTGCCGGAGGGTTTGAGCTATGATGGCGCGACTCGGACGATTTCGGGTACGCTGTCGGCGGATGCGACGTATACTGCTGAGAGCGAAGGGTATGCGTTGACGTATCAGGTGACGGATCAGGATGGCGATGCGCCCGAGGCCTTGGTCTTCACGATAGTGGTGCATGGTATGCCCAGCTTCCACGCTCAGGTCATAGACGATCAGCTATACGAGGCGGGCGCAGCGGTGAGCTTAGGTTTGCCAGAGGCGGTCGGTGGGAATGGCGCGCTGACGTATACCTTGGAAGGGGAGTTGCCGCCGGGTCTGTCGTTTGATGGCGCAGCTCGGGCGATTTCAGGTACGCTGCCGGCCGATTACTTGTATGTTGCTGAGGGCTATGTGTTGACGTATCGGGTGGCGGATGTCGATGGCGATACTGTGACGTTGCGCTTCACGATTGCGGTGAATGGCATACCTAGCTTCGGCGATCAGGTCGTAGAAGACCAGCAGTACACGGCGGGCGATGCGGTGAGCTTAGAGTTGCCAGAGGCGGTCGGTGGGAATGTTGCGTTGACGTATTTCTTGGATGGGGAGTTGCCTCCGGGTCTGGCGTTTAATCCCACGGCTCGGACGATTTCGGGTGAGTTGTCGCCTAATGTGTCGTATTCTCCCGAAGGCTATGCGTTGACGTATCGGGTGGCGGATGTCGATGGCGAAGAGCCGGCCCCGTTGACCTTCACGATTGCGGTGAATGCTATGCCCTTCTTTGAGGGAACTATTACGAATCAGAGGGTTCCTGAAGGGGAGGAGATGGCCTCGTTGGAGTTGCCTGCGGCTTTGGGCGGCAACGGCGCGTTGACGTATAGCTTGAGTGAGGAGAATTTGCCTCCGGGTCTGGTGTTTGATGCCGAGGCTCGGACGATTTCCGGTACGCCGGAGCTTCATGTGTCGCATCCCGCCGAGGGATATGAGTTGACGTTTCGGGTGGAAGACGAAGATGGCGATTCAGCTGAGTTGAGCTTCTTCCTGACAGTCGACGGTACACCTACCTTTTTTGACGCGGTCATTGAGGATCGAATCTTGCGTCAGAATGAGGCGATGGATTCGTGGGAATTCCCAGCGGCTGCGGGCGGCAACGGCGACTTGACATATAGTTTAGATATGAATGTGCCGGGTCTGAGCTTCGACGCTGCAGCGCGGACGCTTTCGGGCACGCCGACGGACACTGGCGTGTATCGCTTGATCTACCAGGTGGAAGACCAAGATGGCGATTCGGCTGAGTTGACCTTTCACATAACGGTAGATGGCGCACCCAGCTTTAGCGGGGACGTGGCCAACCAGACGTATATAGATGGTGAGGCGATTGAAGACTTGGTGTTGCCCTTGGCTTCGGGCGGCAACTTGCTCTCGCTAAATCCGGATGGCGGGGTCGATTTCGGAGAGTTGACGTATACCCTAGATAACGTGCCGCCGGGGCTGACGTTTGACCCCAACCCGATGTCGCCGACGCTTTCGGGTACGCCGTCAGAGGTCGGAATCTATACTTTGACATATACGGCCCACGACTTCGACGACAATATGACTGCTGAGGACGCAGCTATCCTCAGCTTCGAGGTCCGAGTGGAAGAATCGGCTACGGACCGTTTTGCGGAACTCAATGCACAGATCTTGTCCAAGTACGCCTTGGCTATTGCCGATGGAACGAATCGCGCCATCGAAAATCGCCTTGAGCATATGGACAGAGCTGGCGATGTGAATAAGACTTTTCGCTTCGCTGCTGAGTCCTCTCTCTACAATATGATTCAATCCGGCCGGATCTTTGAGAATCGCCCGGTCAGTATGTCACAGGTGGTGAATGGCTCGTCCTTTGCAGTGCCGTTCGGTTTCGGCAGAGGATGCATTCTTTGTCCCGGCAGTCCTACATTCTGGGGCCGGGGAGACTACGGCCAAATGTCTAGCGACGACGGTTCGTTGGATTGGGACGGCAACCTAAGCCGTGCTCAGATTGGTTTGGATGCCCGGCCAGGTGCCGAAATGCTAACTGGTTTGGCGCTGTCGTGGGCCCAAGGATCGTTCGATTATACCGCCCCGCTGCTCGGCGAAGAGCGAGTCGATGGTACTTATGAAACTCGCATGTTGAGCCTGCATCCATACGTCGGGTTCTCGCCAGGGCGGTTGGGGGTATGGTTGACAGCGGGCTTAGGGCGCGGCAACCTCGATATTGACGACGAACAGGGAACCGTAGGCCAGCAGTCGAGCGATACGTCATTGCGGACTGCAAGTGTAGGGGCTAACGGCGACTTGCTTTCTGGTGGCCCGACTCAGTTGCGGATCAAGGCTGCTGCTACTGTAGCACAGGTCGAAGTCGAGGGTGGAGCAGTCGAGAATAGACAAGGAAACCGGATCGCCGAACAGACGGTGGATGCCAACCGCTTGAGGCTGGCACTCAAAGCCTCCCATGCTTACGAAGCGGGTGTGGATGGGCAGGTGACACCCGAGTTAGAGGTTGCTCTGCGCCAAGATGGCGGCGACGGACTGACCGGGGCCGGCGTAGAAGTTGGCGGTGGCCTGCGCTATGAGGGCGGTGGCTTCACGTTGGAAGCTATGGGGCGGAGTCTGGTAAGTGACGGCGACGACGCGGTTGAGTACAAAGAATGGGGAGCGCATCTGCTGCTCCAGCGCTCGGCTGGCACCAATGGTCGAGGGCTGTCATTGCGGGTGATGCCGACTTACGGTACGCAGTCGAACAGCCTGACGCTGTGGGAACGCAGCGTAGCCGAGATAGCGGACCGGGGTGTTGTGGACCCGCAAGGCCAACTCAGAGCTGAGGTCGGCTACGGTTTAGCCGCACTGGGCGGTCGGGGAGTCTACACTGTATACAGCGGGATGACGCAAGCGCCAGAGCGCGTGCAGTTGCGCTTAGGTACTCGCTTTGAGGTGGACTCGTCGATGTCAGTGAGCTTGGAGAGTTCGCGCTGGCAGCGCATGGCCGGTGCCTCGCATGGACTCCTGTTGCGTGGGCGTCTGGTTTTTTAAGTTGACTCATAACATATAGCACAGTATACGACACACGCTTCCGGAGCTAAGCTTTGGGAGCGTGTGTCGTATTATGCTGTGGCCGTCTTTCTTGACGTTGTATTCTCATTCGACCTCACTTCCACAGCCGGACGAATACATAACTATTGTGTCCGGCCTGCCCCGTTCCGGTACCTCGATGCTGATGAAGATGTTGGCTGCTGGCGGCTTGCCGCCTCTAACAGACGGTATCCGCGAGGCCGACGCCGACAATCCCGGAGGATATTACGAGTTCGAGCAGGTCAAGCATCTAAAAAGAGACACTACATGGCTCGAATCGGCGAGGGGTAGAGCCGTCAAGGTCATATCCCAATTGCTCGATCAATTGCCGCTGCACAAGCCGTACAAAATCGTATTCGCCCTCCGGAAAATGGACGAGATTTTGGCTTCGCAGCGGGCGATGTTAGCGCGGCGAGGACAGCCCTGTGATCGGGTTTCCGACGCCGCGATGGCCGCCGCCTTTGAGCGGCACTTGAGTGCAGTGCAACAGTGGTTGGCCGAGCACCCGCAAATGGAGGTGCTTTATGTCGATTATGCCGCTGTCTTGCGCGACCCGCTTGCCACGAGTCATGAGATCAAGGCCTTTCTCGCCCGTCCCTTAGATGTGCGGCAAATGGCTAGCGTGGTAGACGAGAGCCTATATCGCCAGCGTGCATCCAGACTGCCACACTAACCTTACCGACAAACTGTATGGCTATCGCACAGATTCGCAATTTCTCTATCATTGCCCACATTGATCACGGCAAATCAACGCTAGCAGACCGCCTGCTCGAAAAAACTGCAACCCTGACCGCCAAACAGATGCAGGAGCAGGTCCTCGACAGCATGGATTTAGAACGCGAGCGGGGCATTACAATCAAAGCCCACGCCGTGCGAATGCACTATCGAGCGGCCGACGGTGGAATCTGCCAGTTCAACTTGATCGACACGCCAGGACACGTGGATTTTACCTATGAGGTATCGCGCAGTTTGGCCGCCTGCGAAGGGGCGATATTGGTCGTCGATGCCACTCAGGGCGTGGAAGCCCAGACCGTGAGCAATTTGCTGTTGGCGCTAAACAGCGACTTGGTCGTCATCCCGGTGCTCAACAAAATCGACATGCCCGCTGCTCAGGTCGCGGCGGTGCAGCAGCAGGTGCTCGATCTGCTAGGCGGAGAAGCCGAGGATATTTTGCAAATCAGCGCTAAGGAGGGGGTTGGGGTCGAGGAGGTGATGGAAGCCATCGTCGACCGCGTGCCACCGCCGACTGGGCGTCAGCAGGAGCCGTTGCGGGGATTGGTTTTCGACTCGCTCTACGACCAGTACCGGGGCGTAATTTGCTTTATCCGCGTCGTTGACGGACGTATCCACAAGGGGCAAAAAATTCGCTTCCACTCCACCGGACGACTCTACGAAATCGAAGAAGTTGGCCACTTGGTCTTAAACCGGGTGCCAGCCCAAGCACTTGAAACTGGAGAAGTCGGCTATTTCATCGCTGGAATCAAAGAACTGGCCGAGGCTCACGTCGGTGACACGGTCGTTGATGCAGAGGCAGAAGTAGAGCCGTTACCCGGATACCAACCGCTCAAACCTATGGTTTTCAGCGGGCTTTATCCCGTTGTCCCAGAGGAATATGAGCTGCTGCGCGACGCCTTAGAGCGGCTCAAGCTCAACGACGCCGCTTTCTCCTATGAGCCAGAGACCTCTCCAGCGTTGGGCTTTGGTTTTCGCTGCGGCTTCCTAGGCCTGTTGCATATGGAGATTGTCCAAGAGCGTCTAGACCGCGAGTACCAGGTCGAAATCATCACGACTTTGCCCAATGTGCTCTACGAGATTCTGACCAAGGATGGGGAGCTGATCGATGTGGACAATCCCTCCCTGTTGCCACCTGCTACTGAGATCGACGAAGTGCGCGAGCCGATTCTCGCCGTCCAGATCTTGGTGCCGAGGGAATATATCGGTGCCGTGATGAAAATCTGCACCGAGCGACGCGGGAGCTACCGCAATACCGAGTATCTCGACGGCAGCCGGGCCATCCTGAGCTTTGAGATGCCTTTGGCCGAAGTAGTGATCGACTTTTACGATCGCCTCAAATCGGTGTCGCGAGGCTATGCGTCATTCGATTACGAGCATTTGGAGATGCGGGCCGGTTTGCTTGCTAGACTCGACATTATGATCAATGGCGAGCCGATGGACGCGCTCTCGGTGATTATCCATCGCGACAAGGCCTATGAGTGGGGCCGGCAGCTTTGTACTAAGCTCAAGGAGCTGATCCCACGGCAGATGTTTGAGGTGGTCATCCAAGGGGCGGTGGGGAGTAAGGTGATTGCCCGCGAGGTGGTCAAGCCATTCCGCAAAAATGTGACGGCCAAGTGCTACGGCGGCGATGTGACCCGCAAGCGCAAATTGCTCGAAAGGCAGAAGGAAGGCAAGAAGCGCATGAAGCAGTTTGGGAAGGTAGAAATTCCCCAAGAGGCATTTTTGGCCGCGCTCAAGATGGAAGCCTGATACACGCTCAAGAGGCGTCCTAACCGACTCTGCGTACCCTAATCCCGAAAAAGTAAATAATGGCGTTGGGCCTCTATATCCACGTGCCGTTTTGCCCCCAACGCTGCCCCTACTGCGCTTTTGCCACGGTTGTTGGCCAAGAAGATCGCCACGGCCTATATGCCGAGGCGATCGGCCGGGAAATTGAGTCTTGGGCCCATTTGTCGGGACCGGTGGAAACCGTGTTCTTGGGCGGAGGCACCCCGAGCCAAGTCGAGCCGGTGCTCATTGGGCAGATGCTTGAGGCTGCTCAGCGACATTTGGGGCTACATCGAGACGCGGAAATTTCCGTTGAAGTAAACCCTGGAACCGTTGACTGCGAGAAATTTGCGGGGCTAAAGGCGCTGGGGTTCAACCGCATCAGCATTGGCGCGCAGGCTTTTCGCGATGCCGATTTGCGGCACCTAGGCCGACAGCATAGCGCAGCTGATGTCGAAAGGGCGTACGCAGCGGCCAGAGCGGTCGGTTTTGCCAATGTGAGCTTGGACTTGGTGGCCAATGTGCCCGGAGTCTCAGAGGCCAATTGGCAGTTTAGCGTCGAGCGGGCTATCGCCTTGGCTCCAGAGCACCTTTCGGTCTATAGCCTCACGATTGAAGAAGGCACGATCTTTGCCCAGCGGCAGCATCAGGGTTTGCTGAAGCCGGTCGCGGACGACAGGCAAGCTCGCACCTTGGAATGGACTGATGCACAGCTAGTGGCGGCTGGTTATGAACACTACGAGGTTTCAAACTACGCTCGGCTTGGCTACCGCTCGCGCCACAACTGGGGCTACTGGACGGGGGTTCCTTACTTAGGTGTTGGGCTTGGGGCCCATAGTTTCATCGATGGGAAGCGATTTTGGAATACGCGAGATCTCAATGCTTATCTCGACGCTATGCACCAGAGCCGGTCGCCGTGCGCAGGGGAGGAAACCATAGCCCTGGACACGGCTCGTAGGGAACGTCTATGGATGGGTTTGCGCACCATAGAGGGGATAGAATTGACTGAAGAAGAGGCCGGTCGCGTGCAGAGCAGTAGGTGCTTTGCTGATCTGGAGAAAGTTGGATACGTTGCGCTCGAAGGCCAGAGATTGCGTTTGACCCGGGCGGGGTTTTTACTGGCTGACGCTTTGAGCTTGGAACTGGACCGGATTGTAGAAGAGGGGTAATAAACGCGCTTTTATCTGGCTTTCAGAGTAAAAGAAAAGGCCGCTTCCTTTGGGAAACGGCCTTTTCTGTATTAGTGGTGGGGGGAGCAGGATTCGAACCTACGAAGGCATAAGCCAACAGATTTACAGTCTGCCCCGTTTGACCGCTTCGGTATCCCCCCGGCGAATTTTCAGGTGCCGCTAGCTAGCGTTTTAAGCACCTGGTGCCGCGAAGGATGGCGCAGCTTGCTGAGCGCTCGCTCTTTGAGCTGGCGGATGCGCTCGCGCGTGAGATTCATCATGTCGCCGATTTCCTCGAGCGTCAGGGCTTCGTTGCCGTCGAGGCCAAAATAGAGCCGGATAATGCGCAATTCGCGCTCCTCGAGGGTTTCCAAGGCCGTTTCGAGCTGCTCCCGTGCCGATTCGCTCAGAATGTCGGCGTCTGGGGGTGCGGCCGTGTTGTCGGCCAAGGTGTTGAGCAGGCTGCGCTCGTCGTCGTCGGTAAAGGACTCGTCGAGCGAACACACGGCTCGGGCGCTGAGGATGGTCTCTAAAACCTCTTCGGCCGGGACTTCGAGTTCAGCGGCGATTTCCTCTATGGCAGGCTCGCTGGCGCTATGTTGGCCCAATTTGCGCGAGGCTTTGGAAATGTCCTTGAGCAAGCTGACTTTGTTGAGCGGAAGGCGCACGGTGCGCACATGCTCGGCGAGAGTTTGGAGAATGGACTGGCGGATCCACCAAACCGCGTATGAAATAAATTTGTAGCCTTTGGTGCCGTCGAAGCGGTCGGCCGCCGTGATGAGGCCGAGATTGCCGGCGCTAATCAGGTCGGAGAGGGACAAGCCTCGGTTTTGGTACTTCTTAGCTACATCGACTACAAACCGCAAATTGGCGCTGATCATTTCTTCGCGGGCATTCATATCGCCATTTTTGATGCGATCGGCCAGTTCTACTTCGCGTTCTCTCGAAAGGGGCGTGGACTCAGCAATATCGTCGAAATAGAGTCGGAGGGTGTTTTCCTCGTCATGCAGATTATGCATAGAGCCTCTCATCGTACAGGGGAGTTGCCTGCACGGCAGGTCTTGTGCCGTGTCTTACAGCAGCGAAATACTCTAGGTGCAATGACAAACATAGCATAGGTACAGGCGAAACTAACTGATTATACATAAGGAGTAGCGCTGCGTCAAGTTGTTTGCGAAGGCAGTTGTGTGTCTTAAGCAAGGTTGCGGTATTCGCCAGCCTTGTCCCAGTCCACTAAGCTGCGTCCGTTTAGGTCCCAGACGACTCGGCCTGCTCGCAGCGTTAGCTCGCATTCGAGTTTTTGCCGGCCCTGCATGCGCGCCCGGCCTGAATCGACAAAGGCAAAATCCCCTTCGTACAGGGCAAAAGCCGCTAGGTCGGCTTCAGCCCCGACGCTGAGATGGCCTAGCTGTGGGTGCCCGATTACCTCGGCTGGTCTGTGCGTCGAGCGATAGATGACCTCTTGGAGGGACATGCCGAGGTTCAAGAATTTGGACATAGTTATGGGCATGGTGGCGTTGGGCAGCATACGACTGGATTTATGGAGATCTGTACTGATGGTATCCGGGGGGAAATTCTGGGCCATGGCGGGCACGGCAATGCGGAACCAGAAGGAGCCACCGCCGTGCCCCGTGTCAAAGACAATGCCGCGCTGTCGGGCTTGGCGCACGTAGTCTGCGATTTTTTTCTCCGCGTCGAGCAGGGGGATGTGGGCGGCATAGAGGTGCGTGTGGATGTCCCCCGGGCTCATGCGCTCGAGCAGTTCCTCGTACGTGCGGGTGGGGCGGGGGGCAAAGTCGATCATGGCGATGGAATCGCTCTGTCGCGCTGCCTCGATCGCGCCGCCGGCCGACTCCCAACCTGGGCCGCCAAAGTGGGCCGACTTAGCGCCGACGACGTGCTCGCGGTATTGCTCGATCGCCTCGGTGCAGAGCGCGGGGTCCATTTCGCTGACGTCTTGTTCGGGAGCACCGATCATGCCAGCGCCGACGATATTGACAAAAGCCAAGACGCGAGTCTGGGCAGGGTCGATGATGGTGCGCTTGAAGTCGGCCATATCCTTCCACCCAGAGCCACCTGTATCTACTACGGTGGTCACGCCGTAGGGCAGGGCGTGCTGGTCGGGAAAGAGCCAACCCCCATAGCCCCCATAGACGTGGACGTGAATATCGATCAAGCCCGGAGTGACGTAGAGGCCGGATGCGTCGACGACCTTTGCTGAATTGCCCTCGATTCGGTCGGCAACCGCAGCGACTAGCCCGTCCTTGATGGCAATATCGGCTGGGCCGTCGAGGTCGTTTTTAGGGTCAATCAGATGCCCCCCTTGGATGATGAGATCAAAATCGCCGCTCATAATGGCTGTCCTTTCGCCCGAGGGTCGCGTGTTGGAAGCACCGTAGAATAATCAGCGAGCCAAGGGGAGGTCAATGGCTGGGCCGCGAATTGCACAGAGTGCATTTTTTTGGCAGATTTTGCTTGCGTATAAAAACTGCCTTTAGACTGCCCTTTTTTAGGAGGAATACATGGCACGCACTGTGAAAGTAGCCGTCACTGGGGCGGCTGGCCAGATCGGCTATGCTATATTGCCGCGTTTGGCCTCGGGCGAGGTTTTCGGTCGAGACGTCCGGATCTCGCTGCACTTGCTGGAGATTACTCCAGCGCTCAAAGCTTTAGAAGGCGTAGTTATGGAACTTGACGACTGCGCCTTTCCACTTCTCGACTACATCGTGATCACCGACCAAGCTGAAGAGGCTTTTGACGGGATCAATTGGGGGCTACTGATTGGCTCCAAGCCGCGCGGCCCCGGTATGGAACGGGGCGACTTAATTCGAGAAAATGGCCCGATATTTGTCGGTCAAGGTCAGGCTCTGGCCCGAGCCGCTGCGGATGTGCGGGTCTTGGTGGTGGGCAATCCGGCCAATACCAATGGCTTGATCGCCATGAGCCACGGCCACAAGGCCGGCATCCCCCGCGACCGCTTCCACGCCATGACCCGGCTGGATCAAAACCGCGCCCAAGCCCAACTCGCCCAAAAGGCTGGAGTCCAGGTCTCGGCGGTGACCAACATGGCCATCTGGGGCAACCACAGCGCCACGCAATATCCAGATGCCGAAAACGCGCGGATTGAGGGGCGGCCAGCGCCCGACGTCATAGGCCATCACGCTTGGTTGCGCGAGGAATTCATCCAGATCGTCCAGCAGCGGGGTGCAGCCGTCATCGACGCTCGTGGATTGTCGTCGGCCGCGTCGGCTGCCAATGCTGCGCTGGACCACATTGTCAGCGTTGAGAGTGCCACGCCTGAAGGCGACTTTTTCTCGGCGGGCGTCTATGCGGACGGCAGCTACGGGATTGACGAGGGGTTGATGTTTTCCTTTCCCATTCGCAGCGACGGTCAAGGCGGCTGGGAAATCGTGCAGGGCTTGGAGCTGAGCGATTTCGCCCGTGCCAAGATCAAGGCCACCGAAGACGAGCTCAAAGAGGAGCGCACGGTCATCGCCGACCTCTTGGGCTGATATGTTCCAAGACCCCAAGCGCTACCAAGCCAAACACCACTATGTCACCTCTGCAGGTGTCGACTTGGTGGAAGTCTTGGATCCCCAAGTAGAAGAACGCATCCTCGACTTGGGCTGCGGCACCGGTCAACTGAGCGCCCAGATTGCCGCAGTCGGGGCTGAGGTCGTGGGCATGGACTTGTCGACCGAGATGGTCGAGGCTGCGCGCGAGCAGTTCCCGGACCTGTCTTTTGTCGTCGGCGATGCGAGGGATTTCTCCTTTGCCGAGCCGTTCGATGCCGTTTTCTCCAACGCGGCACTGCACTGGGTCAAGCCACCGGAAACGGCCCTTGCGTGCATTGCCGCTTGTCTGGGACAGGGTGGGCGTTTTGTAGCCGAGCTAGGTGGTGAGCGGAACATCGCTACCATCAGCCGAGCGCTGATTGACCAATTGGCTGCTCGGGGCTTTCATCCGCAGTCGCCTTGGTATTTTCCCAGCTTAGGAGAGTACGCGCGGCTCGTGGAGCAGGCCGGACTGCGCATCGCTTATGCTAGTCATTTTCCTCGTCCAACGCGCCTAGAAAGCGAGAGCGGGTTGCGCGACTGGTTGGAGATGTTTGCCGAGGAGCTTACAGCGGATGTTCCTCCGGCGATGCGCGGAGAGCTGTGGGATGCAGTGGAGGACGCTGTTCGCCTGGCATTGTACGGGGATGGGGGCTGGCACGCCGATTACTGGCGTCTGCGCGTAGTCGCCTACAAAGAGTAGGTTCGGACCGTTGTATGAAGCCGCACCACGTAGTTTGGGGCTGCAACAGAGCCTTGATGTATGGGCTTTTTGCAGAGACCGCTTGCCCGACCTAAAAGGAGATATCCATGACTGAAACGTGGCGCGGAATCATGCCGATTGTGGTGACCCCCTTTACCGAGAGCTACGCGCTCGATGAAGCGGCCTTACAGGACTTGGTCGCGTTCAGTATCGAAGCAGGAGCTACGGGCTTGGTGGGACCAGCTAATGCCAGCGAATTCTCGACCCTTTCCGACGAGGAACGCCGCCGCTGGATCGAGATCGTCGTTGCCGCCGCTGATGGCCGCGTACCCGTAGTGGCCTCCGTCACCTCCGGCCATGCTTTGCCGGCCGTGGCCCTCGCTCAGTTCGCCCAAGCAGCGGGAGCCGATGGGATCATGTCTATGCCGCCGCACGTATTGCGCATTGGCCAAGAAGGCTGCTACACCTTTTACCAGCAATTGGCAGACGCGGTTGAAGTTCCGATCTGCGTGCAGAATTTCGATGCGCCAGTCGGGACGCCCATGAGCGGCGAGCTGTTGGGGCGGATGTGCCGCGAGTTGGCGGGCGTCGATTACATCAAGGAAGAGACCGTTCCCGAGCCTTGGCAGGTCAGCCGCACGCTGGCGCTGGCGGGCGCGGCCTGCAAGGGCGTCTTGGGTGGCAAAGGGGGTGTCTATTTGCTCGATGAGTATCGGCGCGGTGCCTGCGGCAATATGCCGGGCTGTCACGTGACCGACGCTATGGCAGCGATTTGGGATGCCCTCGAAGCGGGAGATGAGGCGACGGCGCGGGCACGCTTCTATCAGCTCCTGCCGCTGATGAACTACGAGCGGCTCTACGGAATTGCGATCTACAAGTGGATTTTACAAAAGCGCGGGTTGATTCGCTCGACGGTTTGCCGGGCACCCGTGCCCATCCTAGACGGCGACGCGCTGACCGAGTTGGAGATTATTTGGGACGGCGTTGCGCCGCTTATGAGGGGATGAGGTGACTACTTACAAACAGCACATTGAGCGCGACGGCTTTTGCGTTATCGAGCAAGTGATTCCCGAGGCCGTGGTCGGGGATATATGCGCCGAACTGGCGGCTGAGGTCGAGCGCAATCGCCAACATTCCGACGCCAAATTGGCCGAAATTCGCCGTCGCGGCCACCGGATCGGCACCCCAGGCGTAGCCCAGCTCAAACAGGTCATCAATCGGGTGCAATCCTTTGCTCCGTACTTGGCCGAGCGTCGGCTCCTAGCGGTCATCGAGTCTTTTTTCGGGGCTTGGGCGCGGATTTCCTGCACCGACTGCGTGGTCAATCACCCTGGCAATGCGCGAGGCTATTGGCACGCCGACTGGCCTTACAATTCAACCAATGCCTCGCACATTCCCGCGCCATACTCAAACGCGGTCCTGCACCTTTCGACGATCTGGATGCTGACGCCGTTTGCTTCTGAGACCGGGGGGACCTTCGTGGTGCCGGGCAGTCACCGCTGGCCGAGCAATCCCGCGGCTGGGGACATGCCCGAAATGGATCAGGACGCGCCCTATCCGACCGAGTGCCAGATCGAAGGGTCGGCTGGTAGCGTCTTGGTGTACGACAGCCGGCTTTGGCACGCCGTAGCTCCCAACCAAAGCAAAAGCGATCGCGTCGCTCTCATCGTGCGCTACGCTCCGTGGTGGCTGAACCTAAACCCCACGCTCATCGGCCGACCCGAGCACGAGGCCATGGTGGTGGAGACCGGCGGCAAAAACTACGAAATGGTGCCGATTGAACGGGAGGTTTTCGACCGGTTGCCCGCAGACGTCAAGCCTTTGTACCGCCATTGGGTTGCACAACTTGCCCAGCCTGATGGAGCACACGGGCACTGACGCCCAAAACGCCGAGGAAGCCCTCGGAGTCGCGGTGGTCGAAGTCGCCGATGGCCTCCATGGAAGCGGTATCCTCGCTGTAGAGCGAATGGGGAGCGTCGCTGGCTGCGCAAAAGGCGACTTGGCCCTTGTAGAGCGAGACGGAGATAGTTCCGGTCGCCAATTGATTAAAGTGCTCGATGACTTTCCAACTCGCTTGAGTCGCTGTGTCAAACCAATAGCCTTGATAGATTTGCTCGGCAATAAACTCGGAGATCATGGCGTAAATCCGCCGGGCACGGCGGTCGAGAGTGAGCTGGAGCAAGTAAGCGTAGCATTGGCCGAGCAGTTCTAGGGATGGTGCCTCATAGACGCCGCGCGATTTGATGCCAACGAAGCGGTTTTCCACTGCGTGTAAGCCAATGCCGACCCCGTGCCGCCCGGCAATGGCGTTGCTCTGCTCAATGGCTGCGACCGGGCCGACGGCGTGGCCGTTAATGGCGATTGGGACGCCTCGTTCAAAGCGCACGGTGAAAGTCTCGGTGGTATCTGGCGCTTGCTGTGGGAAACAGCCCATGCCGGGTTCGATGAGGCTGGCCGGAGTGTCCAAGGCTTCGAGCTGGCCGGCTTCGTGCGTCAAACCGAGCATGTTGGCGTCCGTGGAGTAGGGCTTATCTGGGGTGGCGGTTATGGGCAGGCCGTGCCCCTGGCAGTAGGCGATCATTTCGCTGCGCCCGCCAAAGTCTTGCAAGAAGGCTGGGTCGCGCCAAGGAGCGTACACCTCGATGTGTGGCGCGAGCATTTGCGCCGCCAGTTGGAAGCGGACTTGGTCGTTGCCGCGCCCGGTAGCTCCGTGCGCCATTACTTGGATGCCGCGCTCTTGCATGTGGGGCAACATGCCGGCCACCGTCACGTGCCGGGCGATGCCAGTGGTGTTCCAATAGCCTCCCTCGTAGCGGGCCTGAGCTTGGACGAGTTGGATGCCAGCTTGGCAAATAGCCTCTCTGCGGTCGTCGAGGATTATCTCAGCGGCCCCACAGGCCTGCATCCGACTCCGGATGTCTTCAATGCGCTCCTCATCGGGTTGCCCCAGATCGGCGGTATAGGCGACGACTTCTAGCCCTTGCGATTGAAGCCAATGAGTGATGGTACAGCTATCGAGGCCACCGGACGCGGCCAGCATAATCTTCTGTCCCTTTAGATCTGCGATGTTCATGGTCGCTCCTTTTGTGCTTTTGTGAGTAGGATTAATAATTTAATGAATAATAATTATTAATCAATAATAATTATTAATAAAAGCCATAGGTAAATCTCACTTTATCTTGACAGTTTTCGCCCGCAAGAATATCATTAATAAATGCTTATTGACGCGCATAATCACCCCAATTGGCATGGCTTTAACGCCGCCAAAATCCTGCGCAACATGGACGAGCAGGGCATCGACCAGATGTGGCTTTTCTCGTGGGAGGTCCCTGCAGATGAATACTCGCCTTCGTATCACTCGGTGTTGCCCCCCACGGGCTTGGGCATTCCCTTTGAAGATGTGCTAGCCGTCGGCCGGGAAGCGCCCGATCGCTTTGTCCTCGGCTACATGCCGCATCCCAAGCGGCCCGACGCCATAGATCGGCTCAAGGCCGCAGTCGAAATCCACGGCGTACAGGTGGCCTCCGAGCTGAAGGTGCGTCTGCCGTTTGACGATCCAGACGCGTTGCGCCTATACGAAGCTTGCGGCGCAATGCGCTTGCCCATTACGATCCATCTCGACTATCCAATCGACCACGGCCACGGCGCTTATTCGCGCCCAAACTGGTGGTACGGCGGCAGTCTCGACTCGCTTGAACGCGCGGCTGCAGCTTGTCCGCAGACGGTCTTTATCGGCCATGCCCCGGGATTCTGGGCCCATATTTCCGGGGACGATCGCTACGCCAAGGAGAGCTATCCGAGCGGCCCGGTGCTGCCGAATGGACGCTTGGCTCCGATGATGCGCCAGTACCGCAACCTGTATGCCGATTTATCGGCTGGGTCGGGTTTGCGCGCACTGCAAAGAGATCGGGACTTCGGGCGCGATTTTCTTCTCGAATTTCAGGACAAATTGCTCTTTGGTCGGGACTACTTTGACACCAAACTGATGGATTTTCTGCGCACCCTTGAGCTACCTGCGGAAGCCTTTGACAAGATCGCCTACCAAAACGCCGAGCGGCTCTTGTCTTCCTATTTAGATGTGTCGCCCGCGACTGATTCCAAAACATAATCCGTAGGTGGATGGGATGGATATGATAGGCTTGGGCGAGGACATGGGCCTGTGGACGGCGGTGGCCCTGATGGTTTTGTCCTTCGCGCTACTGGCCAAGTGTGCCGATTGGCTAGTAGAGGGAGCCATTGATATTGCGCGCTACCTCCACGCCCCCCCGATCTTGATCGGCATCGTCATCGTCGGTATTGGCACCACCGCGCCCGAGTTGGCAGTCTCCGTGACCGCCGCTCTCGGGGACAAGCCCGAAGTGGCGCTGGGCAATGCCGTAGGGTCGGTCATTTACGACGATGGCTTAGCTCTGCCCATGGCCGCGTTTTTTGCTACTGCGGCCATTGCCATCGACCGAATCGTGCTGCGTTCAGCAGCAATTTTTCTCATTACCGTAGATCTAGTGGCTTGGTACATGGCCTCCGACGGGACGATGGCCCGGGTGGAAGGCGGCGCGTTGGTAGGTCTTTTTGTTCTATACATAATATACTCGTTCTGGGAGCAGAAGCGGCGACCACGCACCGAGATTGACGAAGAGGAGGCCCCTCCGCGCAGTCTCTGGGTGGTAGCGTTGCTATTCGTTGGCGGTTTGGCTGGCGTGGTCGTCAGCAGCCACTTTATCGTCGAGGCGACTCCAGTGGTGGCGATGGCGTTGGGGCTGCCGGATGTGGTTATAGGCTTGGTGGTCGTGGCCTTGGGCACTTCGATACCCGAGATCGCCACCTGCATTGTCGCCGCCCGCAAGGGCCAAGGGGCTTTGGCGGTAGGCAATATCCTCGGGGCCGACATCCTCAATATCTGCTGGATTGCCGGTGCTTCGGCCCTGGCCAATCCGTTGGTGGTCCCGGCTGACGTGGTCAATTTCATGTTCCCGTGGATGCTGGTGATCGTGCTGACGATGCTCGGGTTGATGCGCATAGGCTACGAGTTAAACCGCTGGAAAGGCTTGGTGTTGTTGGTGTTGTGCATTGCTTATCTGATCGCGCTTTTTGCGACCAACCCCGGAGCGCTGGCTCCGGGCATTGAAAAAGGAGTGTAGTTTGGATCTAGGACTCAAAGACAAAGTCGCTTTGGTGACGGGAGCTAGTCGCGGCATTGGCAAGCGCATCGCCGCAGCCTTGGCCGCCGAGGGTGCTCGGCTCTGTATCTGCGCACGCGGTGCGGACGTGCTGGCGGAAGCGGCGACTGACTTAGCAAATGGCGGCGCAGAAGTGGAGGCGACCGCGCAAGATGTGACCACGCCGGAAGGGGCGACCGCTGTGGTGGAGGCGGCCAAAAGTCGCTTTGGCGGGCTCGATATTCTCGTAAACAATGTCGGCGGCTCGAAGTGGACCCCCTTTGTCGAGATCGACGATGCCGAGTGGAATGACATCATCAACTTGAGCTTTCTTTCGGCCGTGCGGGTGAGCCGGGCGGCCATTCCCTTAATGGAAGCGCGCGGGGGCGGCAGCATCGTCCACATTTCTTCAATCTTTGGCCGCGAATCCGGTGGGCCTATCTCCTATAATGCTGCCAAGGCAGCGCTGATCAGCCTAGGGGCCAACTTGGCCATTGAAGCGGCCCCAAAGAACATCCGCGTCAATACCGTGGCCCCAGGTTCTATTCTCTTTCCGGGAGGGAGTTGGGAGCGGCGGATGAAGGAGAATCCAGCGCAAATCCAGGCCTTTATCGACGCCAACATACCCTTTGGCCGCTTTGGCTCCCCAGAGGAAGTCGCCGATGTCGTGGCCTTCTTGGTATCCGACCGGGCGCAATGGGTGACCGGTGCCTGTATCAACGTCGATGGAGGGCAATCCAAGTCCAATATATGAGCGGCTGTGCGCGATGGATGCATTGGTTGGCTTGGGCGGCGTGCGGAGTCGGTTGGAGCACGGCCGCTACGGCCGATGAGGTGGTGGCACTCCGACAACAGTACAATCAAGTGTCCGCCAGCATCGACACCTTAGTCCGCCTCTATGGGGGGGACAAGCTGCGCGAATTGGCCAAGCGAAAAGGGAACAATCGGTTCTTGCCGGCCAATTCCAAGCTAATACTGATTTTCTGGGCTGACGATGAAGCAGAGCTGTTCCTCAATGGGCACCGGATCGGGGAGACGCGCCTGACCCCGACTCGAGTCGAAATCCCCGTCGTGTACCTGCGCGAGTCCAATGTCCTACGCGCTCATTGCTGGGATACCGACCGGGTCGAAAGCGGCTTTATGGCTGGTTTGTACCTGCAAGACGGCCGCGGCCGCTTGCGCAAGGTGCTAGCTACTGGCGACGGCCGCTGGTGGGTGGCCGGCCAGCGGGCCGAGCCGCGTTTTTACAGCCACAGCTTGCCCGACATTCCCGGAGCCGAAGTAATCTGGGGGACGGCACTGTTTGGCGAGGTCGAATTAGAGGTTCGCTTTGACGCCGCGCACTTGGCTCGCGCAGCGCGGCGCCGGCCACTGGCCGGCGCGGGTACAGCCAGTGCGGCGCAGAAGCCGATGGAGACGCATATGGTTGTCAGCCGTCTGGTGAGCCTGCAAAAGCAACGCGATGAATTGGCGCAAAAACTCCAAGCGCGCCGCAGCGCGACACAGGACGTGCTCTATCAGGGGTTTATGCGCGGGCGGCTGGCTTTTTCCCTCGGGAAAGCAAGTAGATTGGCCGAAATTGAAAGCGTAGACGCGGCGAAAAAACTGCTCGCTTGGACCGAGGCCCTGCCCGTCGAACAACGCGAGTTGATTTTCCCCAAGAAACAAGCTCTCAAAGGCACGAGCCACGTCGTGCCGGAGCGCGCCATGACTAGCACGGCGCGCGGGGAAGCAGACCGTCGCCGAGAGTACACCCCCCCGGCTGGACGCGGTTCAGACAAAGGCGAGGGCCGCACTAGGGGATCGGGTGGAGGGGAATCGTCCATTGGGGGTGTCCGCAGCGTCTACAGCGTCCACAATATGCCGGCGGAACTGTGGGGGCTTGTGACCGGCCTGCTGTTCTATCTGGGGGTGGTCAGCTGGCAGTGGTGGAAGCTCTTCAGAGCGAAGGGGTGGATCTCTTGAACGACGAGCTAATACTAGGCAGCACCGCCCTGTTGGTGCTGGCCTGCGGCGTCACCGTTAGCTGTTTGCACCTGCGCCGGGCCCGGCACATGCGCCAGCGCGACCAAACGTACTCGCTGAAGGTGCCTCGTCTGCGGTTCCTAGCCAGCAGTATGGGCTTGCTAACCGGGTCGATCATCGGGGCGCTGGCCGCTTATTACCTCTTTATCAATCCGCAGCTAGCCAGTGTCTTTGCGTGGATTGGCCGCTTCTCATACGTGCTGATCGCTTGGGCGGCTGGTGCCCATCTGTTGAGCTTGGCACACATTAGCTTGCACCTTAGTCGCGAGGAGCGAGCTTGGGCGCAACGGGGTGGTCCAGGCCCCAACACCTTGGGCCGCCAGAGAATGGAACGGCTAGCGGAATTGCAGCGCGAATCTGACAATTACAGCGAATGCAAAAGCAGGGATGAGGAGTTGGTGGACGAACTCGTGGGTTTCCTCGGCGACCCTTTGACGCATGTGCGCCGCGACCTGGCGCGGATTCCCCTGTACGGCTACTTGGGTACGGTCTGCGGTATCCTATTGACCGCGCAGGAATTGAGTCAGATCGACGAGGCTACCCAGACCTTTAAGGCGCTCAGCGCCATGGCCGAGGGCTTGGTTTTGGCGTTTAAGACCACGCTCGTCGGCCTCTTGGCCTACTTGCCGCTGCGCAAGATAGCCGATCGCTTGGTCCAGCGGGTCGCCCGGCAGGAGGACGCTTGGGTTAGCGAAAGGAACAGAAGATTGTGAGCCGCTATCTCAAGCGCCAAGCCGAAGAGTTCGAAGAGCACGATATTAGCAAGGAACTCTTCTTGGGGATTATGATGCTGATGTTGAGCTTGGGCATTATGATTCTCAATGCGACGCAACCGGTCTGGCGAGTGCATCGCCACGACCCACAGCCTGGGGATCGGGTCGTGCTGTACACGAGCACGGACATGGGGCTATCGCGCGATGGCTACACCATCGACAGCCCCTTGAGCGAATGGGAGTTCCGCCGGATGGTGCGCCGCCTCGCCGCCGAACCCGAAGCCAACTTGCACCTGTTTCTCAAAGGGGGTAGCCGCGAACGGCTGGCCAAACACGCGTCGTTTGCCGACTCGCTGCTTTCGACCGACCAAGCCGGGGAGAAAGTGCGCTCGGCGGTTTATGTCCACACTTGGTGAGAGCTAAGCTATTCCTTAAGTACTGCCAAGACGCCCGTGCCACCGGCCAACTCATTGAGGAACGCTACCTGCACTCCAGCTTCGCCGTGCGTCATTTCGTAGTCATCCCCCTTCCTGAGCTTGCCGTAGTGATCGACGAGGGCCTCGACCTCGCCTGGTAGCTCGATGGTTTGGCCAATGGGCGCGAGTTGGGCCCCCGGGCTGTCGCGGCGGATCTTTTTAATCAACCTGTATTCCTTGCGGAATCCGTTGCCAAAAGGGCGATTGGTTTGGAGATAGCCCTGCTCTTTGAGCTGAGTCTCGTTGGCAGCGTAGAGGAACACTACGTTTTGTGCCATCGTCCTGGCCTCGTCCAATTCGGCCTTGGTCTGGGCCAACTCCTGCTCTAAGCGGCGAACGTGATCGCTCTGGCGGCGGATGCTGCTATGGGTTTCTAGCAGTTCGCCATTGAGACGGTCGGCCTCAGCGCGCAGTTGGGAAATGGTGGAGCGGTCCGCTAGCTTTTCCTGTTTTAGCTGATCGATTTCGATCTTGAGCCGCTCATTGCTCTCCTTGTATTCAGTGGCCAATTTACTCCAGTGCCGCAGTTCCTTGTTGAGCTTTTGCACGTTTTCGAGCAGCTTGTCGTTGACCTGTTGGGTGCTGTCCACTTGTGCCCGCATGTCGTCGAGCAAGCTGTTGGAATCGTCGAGCGAGTAGGTCAGCGAGTCGATGGCGGCATTGGCGCGTTCCATGTCGCTTTGCAATTGGAGGAGGAGCATTTCTTGCTCCTTATTGGTGCAGGCGGCGAGGAATAGGGCGATGAGAAGGATGAGTGAGCGTTTCATTGTCGCCTCCTTAAGGCGTTGGAACAGTGCGCGTTGGGGATGTTCTGTTATATAGGCTATCAACTTGCGTCATGGTTTGGTGCAAGTCTTTGGACAGAGTGCTCAGGCTGCGAGCGAGCGCGTCGAGTTTTTGGGCCGAGAGCGTTTGCGTCTCGCGGGAAGCGGCGATCTTGTCTATAATCGCTTGCTGATTGCGCTGCAAGGTTGTGACCTGCTCTTGCATGCGGGTCAATTCGTTGTGCTGGGAACCTAACTGCGTCTGCATGTTTGCCAAGGAGCGCTTTTGGGTCTCGGCGAGGTTGCGGTAGCGCACATCTTCCTGCTCGAAGCGTTTTTCGAGCGTGCGGTCCGTGTCGGCTTGGTAACGCAGCCGCTCCTTGCGCTCGGCATCCACTTTGTTTTGCAGCGCGTTGTTGCGATCGATTTGGGTCGCCAGTTGGTTGCGGGTGCGCTTGTGGTGATCCTTTTCGTTTTGCAGCAGGGAGCGGATCTCGAATTCAGAGGCGGTCAGATTGGCTTTTTCCTCTAGCTGGCCAATGAGCCGGGTGCTCAGCTCGGAGAGGCGATTGGAGAATACGTCCATTTGCCCCTCTAGCTGAGAGCGGTGTTCCTTTTGTCGCTCGTGATTGGTATAGAGGACCAAGCCCATGACACAGCCGACGACGACGGTGGTGTACACGGCGAGGATCAATACGTGTTTGCGCTCGAAGGGATCCGCAATGCGGAGCAGGCCCCAAAACCCGCCCCCAACCAAGAGGACGCCTCCTAAAACAGCAGCAATGATAACGTTCACGAGACCTCGAATGACGCAATAGGCAGAAAGAGTAATAAGTAAATATAAGTAAATATAAGTAATAGGGAATACAGCAGCCCACAGAGGCGCAACCAATACGAGAAGGAGGTGCTTATGCAGCGGAAAGTGGCCGCTATTGATGGCCATGGTCGGGGAGTGTGCCTAGAGCAAGCCATGCCCGCACTCGGACCCGGCGAGGTAATGGTGCGGGTGGAGGCGTCGTTGATCAGCCCGGGGACCGAGTTGGGGAGAGTCGGGGCGATGCGAGCAAACCCCCAACCCGACAGACCACCACGTCCCTTTGGCTACACCAATGCCGGTGTCGTCGAACAGGTAGGATCCGGGGTAGAGCAGTTCGAGGTGGGGCAGGGCGTGGCCTGCATGGGGGGCGGGTACGCCTTACACGCGGATTGGGCCTGTGTGCCGCAGAACTTGTGCGCGGCCATACCCGAGGGCGTTAGCTTTGTCGAGGCCGCGTCTGTGCATCTGGCGGCGACTGGATTACACGCAGTGCGCCGCACCGCTCCTTTGTACGGGGAAAACGGGATCGTCGTTGGGTTGGGTTTGGTCGGCCAGTTCACGGCCCAATTTGCCCAGCTAAGCGGCTGTCACGTTTTTGGAGTCGATCGCTTTGCGCGCCGTCGGGATATTGCCCAGCAGGTGGGCATAGAACGCGTCGTCGATCCGGCCGGGCAGGACGTGGTCGAACAGGCCGGGGAGTTTACCCAAGGGTATGGCATGGATTTCGGCGTCATTGCCTTTGGCGGCGAGGCCAGCGATGCCTTGGAAACCATTTATCAGAGCCTAAAGCAAGCGCCGGATACACATCGCATGGGGCGTATTGTCCTCGTGGGGGGAGCGCAGGTGACGCATGGCTTTGGGTCTGCGCTGGGCAATGTGGATGTGCGGAGTGCGGCGCGCACGGGCCCCGGCTATCACGACCCGGCGTACGAGCGCGGCCAAGCGTATCCCGAGGTCTTCGTCGAGTGGCCGACTCAGCGCAACCTAGCCGAATGCCTACGCGCCATGGCCGCCGAAAAGCTGCACGTCGAACCGCTTTATACCCATGAGTTCGCGCTCGAAGAGATCGCCGCGGCCGTAGATGTGCTCGTCGAGTCGCCGGCTGAGGCGCTAGGGGTCGTGCTCAAACCGGCTCACCGGTGACGAGGTTGCGCTTGCCCTCTGGATAGAAAGTCACCGGCGGCAGGTCGATTTCCTCTCCGGCAATCATTTGCTCCAACAGCGCGGCGACTCCGTCCACGGCTGGCCCCACTAGGGCCTCGCCCTTGGCGCGGGTGCCCAGTGCGGCGGCCGTGTTGTCGATGGCTTCGGCTTGGACGCGCTCCGGCGCTAGGTAGAGCATGGTCGAGGTCTCGAATTCGTCGGCGTGCCCAGGCAGGCGTCCCCCCTCCATGTGTTGCTGTACGTAGTCGGGGTCATATACGTCCCAATAGGACTGGAAGCGAAGGTTGACGCCGAGTTTTTCCCGATATTCATCGATGCGGCGCATCATGGGTTTGACGTTGCCGCCGTGGCCGTTGAGCACCAAGATGTTCTCAACGCCGGCCCGCGCGAGCGAATGGCAGACATCGAAGACGTATTCGCAGAAAATTTCCGGCCGCACGGTCAGAGTGCCGATGTGCTCCATCCAGTGCTCGGAAACACCGATGCCCACTGGTGTGGCTACCACCACTTGGGGCAGGAGCTTTTTGGCCGCGTGCTCGGCCATATAGCTGGCGTGAAAGGTGTCGTGGATCATGTGCAGGTGTTCGTTGTGCTGTTCGGTAGCGGCGGTGGGCACGATGGCGGCCTTAATTGTACCCGCTTGGATGCGCTCGCGGAATTCCTTGCGGGTCAGGTCGCCGACAAAGACGCGTTCGTCAGCCATTGTAAAATCTCCTTTGCGTTAGTTGGGGCTGGTAGCTTAACGGCTGTCCATCCGTGCGTCAAGTAGCTGGGTGCTCGGTTGACCGCGCGGGGAAAGCACGCTTGAATTCACTGCATCAACAAGGGGGCCATCATCGCCAATCCTTTTGCAGAGTGGAATAAAAACTTCGCGCTCTTGGCCGTGGCCGTGGCCGGGACGGGGGTGTTCTTCGGGGTGCAGTTGACCCTGTTCAACAACTTCATCGTCGAACGGCTGGGCATTGAGCCGCACGAATTGGGCTACGTCGAGGCTCTGCGCGAAGTCCCCGGTTTCCTCAATGCGTTCTTTCTGGCGTTGATCGTCCGCTGTGCCCCGCCGAAAGTTGCCGCGATTGCGCTGGTGGTGATGGGTATTGGACTTGCCGCATACTCAGAGGTGTCCTCGGTTTTCATGCTGGCCTCGTTCTCGCTGGTGTGGAGTTTGGGCTTTCACTGTTGGCTCCCGCTAGAGCAGAGTATGGGCTTGGCCTACGGCCCGACCGCGGACAAGGGCCGCTGGCTAGGGCAATTGCGCAGCATCAGCAGCTTGGCTTGGCTGGCGGCGATTGGCGTGTGTATGGTGGGGCTAGAATTTCTTCGCTACGAGGGGGTCTTTGTCTTGGCTGGGGTGTGTACGGCCGCGGGCGGCTTGGCCCTGTTTTGGGCCGACAACCAGGCCGCGCCCGCAGGCGAGAAGCGCTTGGTGCTCAAGCGGCGCTATCTGCTCTTCTACGCCCTGAATTTCCTCCAAGGTCTACGCAAGCAGATGTTCATCACCTTCGCCATTTTTGCCCTCGTGAAGGTACACGGGATGCCGGTGGAGACGACCATGGTCTTAGTGATGATCAACCAAGTGCTCATTACTTTGACGGCTTCGTGGATGGGCCGCTTGGTCGATCGCTTTGGCGAGCGGCGCATGCTCACGCTAAGTTATAGCGTATTGGTCTTCGTCTTTTTGGGTTACGCAATCGTGGAACACCGGCCGAGCCTGTACGCACTCTATTGCATCGACAACCTCATTTTCTTTGGCGGAATCGCACTGACTACCTATGCGCACAAGATTGCGCCCCCAGACGAACTCAAACCTACGCTCTCCATGGGGGTGACCATGAACCACGTAGCGGCCGTGGCCGCGCCCTTAGTCGGCGGCTATGTCTGGCTCTTTTTTGGCTACGAGATCATTTTTATCAGCGGCGCACTTTTGGCGCTGGTCTCGCTGGTAGTAACCCAGTGGGTCAACCCAGATAAGCAGCGCCGCATACCCATTTAATTCAATCCAATAGAAGGGAACATACCATGAAAATCGGCACTCGCATGCCCCCGTTTTCTCATCAGATCGGCTTTGACGCCTATGCCACGTGGTTAGCAGAGAACGGTTTCGGCGCAGTCGATACCCCGCCTTTGACCCGGCAGATTGCCCGTACCTGCGAGCGACTAGACTTGGCTATCGGTTCTTCGGACGGCGGCGGCCAGGTCCTCACCCGCGACGCAGCCAAACGCCGCAAAGGCTTGAGCGAGATCAAGAAGAGCTTGAGCGCAATTGCCCGGCACGGCGGCCACACGCTCTTTACCGTGCTCGGCCCAGACGACCCCAGCATGTCCAAAGCCGAGACCTTTGAGATCTTTGCCAAGGTCTATCCCCGGGTCGTGGCCCACGCCGAGAAGGTGGGCGTCAATATCGCCATCGAACCTTGGCCGGGCGGTCGGCCCCACTATTCAAACCTGGGCTGCTCGCCCGAGAGCCTGCGCCTGATTTTCGCGGCGTGCCCGTCGCCACGGCTGGGCATCTGCTACGATCCCTCCCACTTCGTGCGCCTGCAGATCGACTATCAGCGGCTCTTGCACGAGTTTGGCGACCGCGTGCGGCACGTCCATCTCAAGGATACCGAGATCATGCCGGAAAAGCTCTACGAATCCGGCAACTTGGGCGAGGCATACAGCTCGACCTACGTGTGCGGCGAGGGCTGGTGGCGCTATACCATCCCCGGCGAGGGCGAGGTAGATTGGAACTTTGTAATACGCCGGCTCGAAGACTTGGGCTACGATGGCGTGCTCTCAGTGGAACTCGAAGATCACTACTTCTGGCAGACGCCCGAGTTGCAACAGGAAGGCTTGTTGCGGGCTAAAGACCATATTGAGCCGCTGCTCAGGGGATAGCAGTGGGTGTCCTGGTCTTGGTGCTCCTGCTGTCGGCAGCCAGCTATGGGCAGAGCCACTTCGTCGAGGTCGCCCGCGAATTAGGCATTGACTTCGTCCACCACAACGGGGCCTCGCCGCAAAAGCAACTGCCCGAGACCAATGGCGCTGGCAGTGCCTTTCTCGACTACGACGGTGACGGAGATTGGGACTTGTACTTGGTCAACAGCGGGGACATGGAGCGGGGGCGGGGGACAGCCTCTAACCAGCTTTTTCGCAACGACGGGCGCGCCTTTGCGCGGGTGGACGACGCAGCGGGTGCACCTGGCACCTCCTATGGCATGGGGGTGGCTGCGGCGGATTACGATGACGATGGCGACCCAGACCTCTATCTGACGGCGTGGGGACTGGATCAATTCTACCGGCGCGAAGAGGGCGGCTATGTCGATGCGACGGATGAGGCAGGTCTCGGCCACGCGGGATGGACGACCAGCGCCGTTGCGTTCGACTACGATCTCGACGGTGACCTCGACCTCTTCGCCGCGCAGTACGTCCGCTTTGCCTTGGGGGAGCAGCCTTGGTGTGGGCGCGAGGACATGGGGCTGCGCTTCTACTGCGACCCGAGGGTTTTCGCGTCCACTGCGGACATCCTCTACCGCAACGATGGCCACGGCACTTTCTCCGAGATTGGCCGCCAAGCGGGTATCACGGGCGAGGGCAATGGGTTAGGCGCGGTAGCTGGCGACTACGACGGGGATGGCGACCCCGACCTGTACGTGGCCAACGACTTGACGCCCAATTTCCACTACGTCAACCAAGGCGATGGCACCTTTGCCGAGACTGGCTTGTTGGCCGGGACCGCGCTGAGCGCGGACGGAGCTAGCCAAGCGGGCATGGGCGTCGATGCCGGCGACATAGACCAAGACGGCGATCTCGACCTCTTCGTCACCAACTACCAGTTAGAAAACAACGGGCTATATCGCAACGACGGCTCGTTTTACTCCGAGATCAGCTTTAAAGCTGGCCTCGGCGACCTCAGCCTGAACTACCTCGGTTTTGGCACGGGGTTTTTCGACTCGGACAACGACGGGTATCTCGACCTGTTCGTGGGCAATGGCCACGTCCACGACAACATCGAACAGTACGACGAATTGGTGACCTACGCGCAGCAGGCACAGCTCTTTCGCAATGGGGGCGCGGGCGTCTTCCGCGAAGTGACCGCTGAGAGCGGCCCGGCTTTCGCCGCTTCCTACGTGGTGCGCGGCTCCTCCTTTGGGGACATTGACCAAGATGGCGACTTGGACATTGCCCTCGTCAACAACGGCCACCGCTTCGCTCTGCTGCGCAACGACGGTGCCCAAGGCAACCACCTCGCAGTCGCGTTGGAGGGCCGACAGAGCAATCGCGACGGCATTGGTGCCCGCCTGTATCTATGGGCTGGGGGACGGAGGCAGCTCAGGGAAGTGAAGGCGGGATCGGGTTTTCTCTCGACCAGCCAGCGCGATCCCCTGTTCGGATTGGGAACCGCCGAGCGCATCGAGCGACTGGAAATTCACTGGCCAGCCGGGGGGGTGCAAGTGCTCAAAGACTTGGCTGCCAACCAGCGGTTGCACGTGGTGGAAGATTGACGGACGCGGGCTAGGTCTATTACGTAGCCGGTTAAAGAATCTGCTAAGGAGCTAATAAAATGATCGGATTTGCTGTTGTAGGACTGGGCATGGGGCGCAACCGCGCTCAGCAAGTGGTTGAGACCGCAGGGGCCGAACTGCGCGTGGTCGTCGATCTCAACGAAGACTTGGCCCGCCAAGTAGGCGAGGAAATGGGCTGCTCGTGGTGTACGGCCCTTGAAGACGCCTTGGGGCGAGATGATGTGGATGTCGTGCTGGTGATGACCCCGAGTGGGCTGCACGCCTCTATAGGCATTGGGGCGCTCAGAGCGGGCAAGCACGTAATCACCACCAAACCCATGGACGTCAGCACCAAAGCCTGCGACGAGTTGATCGCCGCAGCCGACGCGGGCGGCCTGTTGCTCGGCGTTGATTACCAAAGCCGCTACGTTGATAACAACTACCGCGTCGCCGAGGCCCTCAAGCAGGGCCTGTTGGGCAAGCCCATCCTCGGCGAGGTGCGCTTTAAGTGGTTTCGCTCACAGGAGTACTTTGAACACGGCGGTGGCTGGCGCGGCACTTGGGCGATGGACGGGGGCGGGTCGCTGGCCAACCAGGGGTCGCACCTGATCGATCTCCTGCTGTGGTTCATGGGCGTGCCCAAGACGGTCTATGGCGAAACGGCGATTATGAACCACGATATTGAGACCGAGGATATTGGCCAGGCCATCTTGAATTTTGAAAGCGGGGCCAAAGGAGGCATCTTGGGTACGACGACCTTCCCGGCAAGCCCCTACTTTAGCGCCGAGGTCCACGGCAGCGAGGGGGGAGTGTTGCTGGACGCTGTGCTGTCGGGCGAGATGCGCGTCTTTGGTGACGGGCTGGAAGAGAAGCTACTGGCCATAGACAATCCGCTGACCAACGTCGTCGAGGACGTGGTATCAGCCTTGGAAAATGGGACTGCCCTGCGGGTGGATGGCCGCGAGGGCCGCCGCACAGTGACGCTGTTGGAAAACATCTATCACTCGGCGCGAGAAGGAAAGATAGTGGATTACCATGACTGATAAAGTATGTGCGGCCCTCGTTGGGCTAGACAATCCCCACAGCAGGGGTTGGCTGACCTCGCTGCAGCACTGCGAGGCGGTAGGTCGGTTGGTCGTCTGTACGGACGAAGAATGCACTGACGTAGATCAGGTGTATAGCAACCTAGACGCGCTATTGGCGGACGAGAAGCTGGGATTAGCCATAGTATGTACGCGCAACGACCAAGCGCCGGATCGCATCGCGCAGCTTTTGCAGGCCGGTGTGCCGGTCATTGCCGAGAAACCGGTCGCGCGCACGGCCGCCGACATCGCCCGTCTCAACGAAATCGCCGCTGCAAAGCAGGTCTTGTGGGCAACGGCCTTTTTGAATCGCTGTCATCCGATTGCCGGAAAAGCTCGCGAACTCGTCGCCGCCGGCGTCTTGGGCCGCATCGTTTCCATTGAAGGGCGGATGGTCACCAGCACCGTCCAGCAGCGCAATCCGGAGCACTGGCTCTTTGACCGCGCACAGGCGGGCGGGGGAATCTTGCACTGGCTGGCGATCCACACGGTCGACTTGATCCGCTATATCAGTGGTTTGGAGTACAAGGGCGTCAGCGCCCACAAGGCAACGCTGAGCGGCACGGGTATTGACGTCGAGGACGTACTTGCCGCTTCATTCCGCATGGACAACGGGGCGCTAGGCAGCCTCCACGCGGGCTATGTCCTGCCGCGCCGCTACGGCGATATCTACTTGTGTTTCAGGGGGACTGCAGGAGATGCGACTTGGGTGATGCAAGATTGGGAAGGACGCGGCGACCGGCTCATCGTCCAGAGCCAAGCCGAGGGCTGGGCCGAGGAGGAATACCGCCAGTTCGACCTCTCGGTCGGCGAGGCCCCCGGGTACGGCGGGGCGGCCGGACTGGGCTTCATCGCGGACTTTGTCGCCGCTAGCCGTGGGCAGGGCACTTTCGTCACCAATGGCGACGATGCCTGGCAGGCTATGCGTTTTGTCGATGCGGCGTATGATGCGGCTGGAAGAGGATGCCAACTTGAACTGTAAGAGGCAAATAGACGCGACAACCTAACTTCAGGAGGCAACTCGTGAAAGTCGTAGATGCCGAGCGGATCGTAGTTGAAGTGCCCTTGGCAGCGGTTATTTGCTCGGGCGCAGGAACATATGGTGAGGGATCGCTAGCAACCGTGTTGATTATCACTTCATTTTTGTTGTAATTTTTTATACATAACATTATGTGTGCCAATAAAATAGTTGCCATACAGACTTTTGAATTATTGCCTCCATCACCTAGTGAAGAGGGGACTCGACCGCTGCGCGAGCAGTCGTGGCTTTGGGCACCTAAGCAGGCCACGCCAATGGATAAATTCGCGCCCGAGGAGCGGATCATGCCCAAGCCGGGCGGGGTGATCTGGATTAAGGCCATCGCCGAGGACGGCACCTTTGGCTTGGGCCGCACGGATTCGGGCCATGCAACCCAGCCGATCATCGCCGAATGCCTAGCGCCCCTAGTTGTCGGGCAGGAGGTGGGTGCCATCGACCGGTGCAATGATCGCATGTGGCGAGGGACGCTCTCCTTTGGCAATGAAGGGCTTACGGCCCGGGCGGTCGCCGGAGTCGATCTGGCGCTGTGGGATCTGTGGGGCAAAACCCTCAACCAGCCCGTTTATCGGCTGGCCGGAGGCCCGCAGCGCACCCAGATGGAAGTCTACGCCACCGGCAACGACGTCGATTGGTATCTGGAGTTGGGCTTCAAAAAGTTCAAGCTGGCCCGTCCGCACGGACCCGTTGAAGGCCAAGCTGGCATCGACGGCACGGTCGAGCTGATGGCCAAGTGCCGCGAGTTGATTGGCCCGGATGCCGACTTGATGCTCGATTGCTGGATGACTTTTGACCTCGATTTTGCCGTGCGTATCTGCGAAGCGCTCAAGCCGTATCGGATGCGTTGGATGGAGGAAATGCTGCTGCCCCACGACTGGGAGGGGCACCGCGCCCTGCGTCAGCGCGTGCCTTGGCAGACGCTGGCTGACGGCGAGCACTGGTCCACTCGCCATCCCGGCATGAGGGCCGTGCAGGAGCGGCTCGTCGATTTGATCCAAGCCGATATCTACTGGATAGGGGGCTTTACCGAGGCGATGAAGCTGGCCCACTACGCCGATTCGCAAGGGGTCCAGATGTGCCTGCACACTGGGGGTAACGACCCGTATGGCCAGCACTGGACGGCGGCGATGCCCAATACCCCGCTGATCGAGTTTTTCATCGGCTCCCTGCCCGGGGTACCATTGGCGGAGTGCTATCTCGGAACCCCTTCAAAATCCGGGCAGCGACACTACAAAGTTCCGCCGGGGACCAACATGCCACAAAACGGCCTGCTCGGGCTACCCCAAGGCCCCGGTTTTGGGATCGATATCCCCGAGGACTGGCTAAGGGAGGTGTAAGCGTGAAAATCACCCAGATCGAAGAGTTTGTCACCGCGGTGCCGCATATCCCCTCAATCGAAAAGAGTCGTCCCGGCCATTACTTGGAACAGCCCATCAGCCTAATTAAAGTGCACACCGACGAGGGCATCTACGGAGTGGGCGAAGGCGGGCGTGGCGGCTCGTTGGTCAGCTTGGAGGCCGAGTGGATCGGCGTCGATCCGATGCAGGTCAACTTGGGGGACAAAGGTGGGGCGATGATCATGGCCCTATACGACATCGTCGGCAAAGCCCTCGGGGTGCCGGCTTGGAAGCTGATGGGGTCCAGGCACTGGGATCGAGTGCCGGTGGGCTGGTGGTCGCCGCCGCTGGAGCCGCGCGAATTCGCCGCCATGGCCGAGGAAGGGGCCAAGCGAGGGTTTAAGACCCACAAGCTCAAGGCGCGGCCTTGGAACATCGTCGAGACCGTCAAGCTGATGACCAAAGCCGCGGGTCCGGACTACGGCATTATCGTCGATCCGAATTTCACCTTCGGCGATTTGAGCACCAGCCTGCGGCTGGCCGAGTCATTGGAGCCGTATAACATCGAGGCATTTGAGGATCCTTTCCAATACTTGCCGGGCTGGTATCAGTACCGCGATTTTCGCCGTCACACCCGCATCCGGCTCGCGCCCCATTTAGGCGATCCGCAAATGGTGCTGAGCGCGATCCGTGCCGAGGCGGCCGATTGCTTCAATTTGGGCGGCAGCCTCGAGCGTGCGCAGATCTGCGCCGGCATGGCCGCGGCAGCCGGGATGCCGGTGTGGTTGCAGGTCGTGGGGCTAGGGCTGGGCGTGTCAGGCGCGTATGGCACGCACGTCCACGCGACTATTCCCAATGCAACTATCCCCTCTGACAGCCTGCATTTCACGCGCGAGGATGACCTAATCGGCGGTGCCTTAACGCCTGTTGACGGCTTCGTCACTGTGCCGGACGCGCCTGGACTAGGTGTCGAGCTAGACATGGAGGCGGTGGAGAAGTATCGCGTGGGATAGGGCACCTTATTCCCGAACACGGGAGCCGCATCGTGAAAAATCAACGTCAGTTGAGGTTTGCTCTTTGGGCCTTGCTGCTCTGTGGCATGGCATATTCACCCGCGACGGGCGAGGAACTGCGGATCGGGACTAGCGCGGATTGGAGGGAGTGGCAGCGGCCCGGTGACGCAATCAAAATCAGCCGTGGGAAGGCCAGCCCCAGATTCGTGCGGCGGAATATCGACGCGGTCGCCAATGCTGGAGATTTCGGCGGTGGCATCCGCGCTGCAGGCTCCAACAGCAGCGATGCTGGTAACCTAATCGATGGGGATCCAAGCAGCTTCTGGGCCCCCGATTGGGACGATGATCCCGAGAACATGTACGTCGAGGTCGATCTGGGCCGCGTCGTTTCCGCGCGGCGCGTGGTCTTGCGGCTCCGGGAAGACGGGCCGCCGCTGGAGTTGTTTCAGGTGCTGCTGTCCAATGGCGAGCGCTTTTTTGATTCGACCGGACTGCCCCTGCCGAGCATTGTGCGCTACAGTGATCGCTTCCGCTACAGTTTCAACCAGCAGCGGGAGTTGGTCATCGAATACGGCCTTAAACCGCTGCAATTTATCCGCATTGAAGTGGAATTACTCACTGAGGGAGCGGGGATTGGCTCGATTGAGGTAGAGGCCGTAGGGGACAATATCTCGCTGGGGATGCGGGAACGCGGCGGGCAGGTCGATATCCTCAACGAAATCGGCACGCGGGCCGAAGGCTACGAGTCAACGGGCAATAGCAACGCGCTGATTGACGGCGATATTGTGTCGAGTTGGCGCTACTGGGGGTTTTCCCAACCGGGCGACACTGAATTCACCTTTGACTTAGGTGCTCTGTATTGGGTCGATCGGGTGCGGATTTTAGGCGATCTGGCTGGCATCGCGCCCAGCAGCGTTGACTGGCGCTGGACCCGGCGCAACGCCATTCACTTCCCTTGGTATATCATCTGGGGATCGGACGGCTCGCTGGCGCCGGACGGATCGCTGCGCTGGCAGGTCTTAGGGGAGTTGCCTGAACATCCCCGCAACTTGCGCGATATCGTCCACTTTGAAGAGCAGTTCTCACTCCGACCGCTGCGCTATCTGCGGATGCGCTATCCGAACAGGCAGTGCTGCATCACGGGTACGACGGCCGAATTCCAGGTTTTTGGCGAAGGCTATCCCGCTGGCACCTTCATGCAATCCCCGATCTACGATCTGGGGGCCGTGCGCAATGCCACGGCGTTGAGTTGGCAGGTCGAGAAACCGGAGGGGACTCGCGTAGAAATTCGTTCGCGGACGGGCAATTTGTTGCAGGAATCCTATGTCTTCCGCGACAAAAACGGCAAGGAAGTAACCGAGAGGAAATACAACAAGCTCATACCGAGTTTTAAAGGCCGGATTGATACGGTCCGTTCGCCCGGCGACGACTGGAGTATCTGGAGTCAGGCGTACGAGCGGTCAGATCGGGGATTACTCTCGCCGACGCCGAGGCGTTTCGTCCAATTGCAGGCCTATTTGTTCAGTGACGATCCGATGCAGGGGGCGGTCCTCGACGAACTGGTCCTTAGCTACGCCGAGCCTTTGGCCGCGGCAACGCGAGCGGAGATTGACCCGATCCAAGCCCAACCAGGGCAGCGCACGGAGTTTACCTATTATCTTAGTTGGGATGTCGGTGCTGGCAGCACGGGTTTCGATCAGTTACTCATGCGCTCAGGAGCAGATATTGAGCTTGGTGAGATCCGCTCTGGGGGGCAGGAGTTGGACGTGGAGATAACCCGAGTCGATGGCGGCTTGGACATTGCCTTTGCTGATCCGTTCGTGCGGGCTGGGTTGATCGAACTCGACTTCGCCAGCACCATATACCGCCAACAGATGCCCTTTGAGGCGTTCTTAGCCAGTGGTCGGGGAGAGCGACAGGTAAGGCAACAGGTGGATGTGGGCGATGCTAGCGACGCGGTTGCCAGCGAAGCGATTGCCGTGTCACTGCCGGTCGGCGTTGCGTTAATTGATGGACTTGAGGTGTCGGCCGCGCTCGTGACTCCCAACGGCGATGGCATTGGCGATTTGTTGCAGATAGGATTCGCCCTGTTGAACGTCCTCCAGCCCCGCTTGCTGCACGTGGCACTTTACGACCTGAGTGGACGAAAAGTCCGGGTGCTACACGATCGGCAGCAAACAGCCGGACCAATAACGTTGAGTTGGGATGGCCAAGACGAATCCGGGCAGCTGGTTGCGCCGGGAAACTACGTTTTGCGCATTGAAGTACAGGGGGACGCGCAGACGCAGAAAACGACCAAAATTATCGCGTTGGCTTACTGAATTTATTTGCAGATACCGCTGGACTAAAATAAAACCGCCGCGTGGGATGGGAAGTCTTGCAATGGATACGCAAACCGCTTATTTTTAATTAGATACAGCAGCCAATAGAGCCTATAGCTCAGCTGGTAGAGCACCGGACTTTTAATCCGTAGGTCCTGGGTTCGATTCCCAGTGGGCTCACCAAAAAAAACAGGCACTTGCGACCGATCGCAGGTGCCTGTTTTGCGTGGTTTTGATTTTGTCTACGCGAGCCGCACCACGTCCTCCTTGACGGTCTTCTTGAGGCTTCCATTGCAAGGTCCCGTGGGCTAGCATTTCCGTCATTGTTCGGGGGCATTTACGCATCAGCTTCCATCGGCAACATGGTATCTAGGGTAAAAGCTGCTGCGTGTCTGTGCCCTCCGCCGCCGTAATCGCGCGCTATGCGGCCCACGTCCGCGGCCCCATCTCCCTTGGAGCGCAGATTGTACACGACCTTGCTGTCGGGGCGGATGAAGAACACGGCGGAGAAAGGATGCCCTTCGGCCAGAGCATTGCCGATTTCAGAGGTCAAAAACGTGGCATTGGTAATGGGGACGCGAAACCCGCTAATGGTGGTCCAACCGTGGTAGCGGACGCGCGGCCGGATGAGCCGGTGCTGGAAGCGGAGAATGGCTTGGCCTTCCACGGCGAGGGCTTGCGGGCCGCGCTCGGCTATTTCGTCCCACACGGCAAAGTCGCGTGGGTACGAAGCGAGGGCCGCGTTGACCGCTTTGGAATCGGGCAAGGTCCAGCGCCATAGGTCGCGGTCTTCGGTATAGGCCACCAGCCAGGGGACGTCGTCGGCACTGACCTGAGAGCGAGGGTCGAAAAAGTGTTCCCAAGTCATGCGGGCCCCGGACTTGTCTTCGGCGAATACGCAGTAGTCGAGCCCGGCTAAGGCGTCCGCGGCCGTCTCGTGATGATCCAAAACTAGGAGCGAGCGGGCGTGATCGTGCATCTCCATGAGCTGCACCCGCTCGTAGCTGAAGTCGAGGATGACGACGTCGCGGCCAGTCGTAGCCGGCGGATCGGTGTTATATTGAACCGCCTTAAACTCGGTTTGCGGGTTGACGTAACGGCGGTAGATCCACGCGGCGCAGAAGCCGTCGTTGCAGCCTCCGTGGAACAGGACCAGCGGTTTCATGAATTAGAGGCCCCTTCCTTGACAGGGATGAGAGGCGGGCGATATGTTTTTGTCAATATATCTTGTCTCCAGTATATCGGAAAGGCCAAAGTGGAAGAGACTGCTCCTGTAATTAAAGCGTATCTCAATCCGTACTGCCCTTGGAGCCCGGGAGTGCGGACAGTACTCGATAGGGCCGGGTTGCAATACGAGGAATTGGACATTACCAGCGACCGCAAAGCCTTTGAGGAAATGATCGCCAAGAGCCGACAATACGCCTCGCCCTGCGTCGAAATCGACGGTATTATGCTGGCCGATGTGGGGGGAGCCGAAGTCGAGGCGTGGTTGCGGCAACACGGCTTGCTATGTTGATCAAGACCGGGATAGGAGTGTTCTCGTTGGTGGTCTTGGGCGCGGTCTCCAGTCGCCCCGCCGACGCAGAGGCCAAGCCTTTGATCTTCGACTTGCAAACCGGGTTGGCTCTAGTCCAAGAAAACAACGAACGCCTGTTGCAAGCCCGCATCGACCTGCTGCGCGGGCGCGAGGAACTTCGCGTAGCGCGGGCGGCAGGTCTGCCGCAGGTCGATGCCTCCTTCACGTATAGCCGCAACTGGCTGCTGCCTTCTTTTGTTTTTGCCGGCAATGCCGTTCGGATCGGTACTGAAAACAACCTTACGGGCGTCGTGAGCGTGCGCCAGCCGCTCTATGCCGGAGGCCGCATTCGCGCTACTGAGGACATGGCTCACCGCCAATTTGCCATGCTTGGCGAGACCGAAAGGCAGACAACACAACTCGTAGTAGCCGAGGTGGAGGAGCGTTTTTATGATCTGCTTTTAGCAAAGGAGTTGCGCACCGTATCGCATCTGGCCCTTGTGTGGGCCAGACGCAACCTGTCCCAAGTGGAGGCACGGGCACAGGCCGGTCGGGCCGCTGAGCTCGACCAGTTGCGCGCTCAAGTGCAGGTCTCGAACATGCGCGCCGACTCCATTCGTGCCGAAAACAACCTGCGGCTGGCCACTATGGCCCTCAAGGATGTTGTTGGTTTAGACTTAGACCAAGCCATAGAAGTGCGGGGAACGTTCCGCACCGAGACGACGCTCGAGCTCAATGATCTAGACGCCCTCGTCGCTTTGGGGCTATCGAAGCGGCCAGAGCTGGCGCAAGTCGAGCAAGAAATAGGATGGCACGAGCGGAAGATCACCGCTGACCAGGCGTCCACTCGGCCTAGCGTGGAACTGGTAGCCGCTGGGCAAACCCAGTTTCAGAGCGACGGGTTCGACCTAGCCGACCGGGAGTGGCGCAAGAGTTGGAACACTGGGCTGGTATTGCAAATACCGCTTTTCGATGGGCGGCTCACCGGGGCGCGAGTAGCGCAGGCGCGACAGGACTTGCGCCGAATAGAATACGACCAGCAACGGATCGCAAGACAGGTGCGGCTGCAAATCCAGCAGGCCTATTATGCCGTCGAAGAAGCGAGCGAGCGCATTGAGGCCCACCGCGATGCAATATTGCAGGCCGAGAGGGGGCTGGAAGTCGCCGAGTTGCGCTATGCGAGCGGGGTCGGCACGCAGTTGGAAAATCTGGACGCGCAATTGACCCTAGTAGAGGTGCGCACCCAAAGCGCTGTCGCGCGCCGCGATAAGGCGCTTGCCCTGATGCGGCTCGAACAGACCGTGGGCGTCCTCGGTGAAGATTAAACCACCAACACAACAGGAAGGGAAAGTCATTATGGCCAATAGACAATACACAGTTAGGGCTTCGCATTGCGACCATCGGGCAAGCGAGCAAGAAATATACGAGGCCCTCAAACGGACTACTGATCCGCTAGAGCGCTCTTGGAAGAAGCTGGAAAAGGCGCGGCGGATCGTATTAAAATTCAATATGATCAAGCCGCCGGAGCGCATCGAGTACTTCGCTGGTCGTCGCAGGGAACTGGTCGATGATGCCGTGGCCCGCGCGGTGCTGCGCCTGCTGCGAGAGCGGACTACGGCCGAGCTAGTCGCCACCGACACCTACCCCTACGGCAACGGCCATGTAACGCCCGACGACTTTAACTACCGCTATATTTTGGACGATTTCGGCGTCCGCTACGTGGACTCGAATTTGCCTCCCTTTGCCACGTACGACGTGCCCGGTGGCGGCTGCATGTTCGACCGCTACCTACTCAACGCCATCTTTGCCGAGGCCGACGAGGTGGTATCCATCGCCAAAATGAAGAATCACGCCTTTATGGGCATTACCTTGACCCTGAAAAATCTCTTTGGCTTGCCGCCGATGATCCCGCCGGAAGGGCGGACGCGGTCGTATTACCACCATCTCATCCGGCTTTCCTACGTCCTGCCGGACTTGGGTATGATTACCAAACCCTGCCTCAACATCGTCGAGGCTCTCACCGGCCAATGGGGCCGCGAATGGGGCGGCGAGGGCCGGATATGTAACGCTTTGATGGCCGGCGATCATCCGGTGGCGACCGATGCCTGTGGCATGACCTTGATGGGCCACGATCCTCACTCCGATTGGCCGACTCCGCCTTTCCGCCGCGACCGCAATCACCTGTTGATAGCTGCCAAGCACGGCTTTGGCACAGTGGATTTGAACGAGATCGATTTTGCGAGCGAGGTCGAGGCCCCGCTGGCCGAATTTGACTCCGTATCTACGGACCCAGACGCCACGGTGGCCAACTGGCGACGCACCACCTGCGAGCAAGGGCTAATCTACCAAGACGAACAGCGGAAGCTCATTGACCGCTACCGAGGGGAGTTCATCTATATGCAGGACGGCCAAGTGGTGTGGAACGGCGTCGATCCGAGCAACCTCGGCAGCCGTCGCAAACTCAGCGGCGACAACAAGGACAGCGCTCTTTGGCTCAAGTATGTCGATCCGGAAGAGGGGGAAGGGGAGCGCTTTGAGCGCTACAACGAGTGCTTGCGGCTGGCGTCTTAACCGAGGAGGAGCAGATGATTAGGGGCGACAAGGAACTGTACGTAGTCGGCGACCGCGTGCTAATCCGGGTTGACGACATGGAAGAGCGCACGGCCGTGGGGCTCTATTTGCCGCCGACCGCCTTGGAAAAGGAGAATGTGCAAAGCGGGCGCATCGAAGAAGTGGGGCCGGGCGTTCCCTTGCCGCCGAAAGCCGATGAAGACGGCGCACCTTGGGAAGAAGGGAGCGAGCAGATGCGCTACATCGGCCTCCAGGCCAAAAAGGGCGACCACGCCATTTTCCTGCGCAAAGACGCAGTGGAAATCAAGTTCGATGACGAGAAGTTCATCGTCGTGCCGCAGGCGGCGATCTTAGTGCTCGTCCGCGACATTGCGTGATAAAGGAAGTTATATGATCGTCCGATGGGAACTGACTAAGGTGGAGCCGCTATCTGATGATAAATTCGAGGCCCTAGCCGATCAGTTGGCCGACGATTTTATGGATTATGTTGGCCCCGATTACCGGCCATTATCCGATTACGCGGTTAGCCGCGAAGGACTTTACGAGGATCATTTATAGTAGAGCAAGGAGCTGGAAATCATCTATGGCCCAAGCTGCCCTCAGTCAGGGTCCGCTCCTCTGGTCCGGCGAACACTGGATTCTCTATCTGCGCCCGCCTGGGAGCCAAGCCGATAGCGGCCAACTCAGTTTGTATTGCGCCGCCTACAGCCCCGCAGGTCAGGGAACGGTGGCCTATATCGACATTCCCGGCTCCGAGGGCCTGACCGCCGTCTGCACCGACAACCCCGACTTAGCTGATTTTATAGCTGCTACCATGATTCGCGGCAGCAACAATCCATTCGACCGCGATCTACCCCAATGGCGAGCGACCTTTAGCCGCGCTGGCCGCATTGACCGCAATCCTTCTTGGACCATCCAAAGCGAGCGCCACACCCTGACCGCCACTTGGGAGCAATTAGAAAGCCCCCTAGTCGGCCCGCCCACCATCAATCCCCATATCGTCTTCACGGTGCTGGTTTTTGCCGCCGCCGGCCAGATGCAACTCGACGGCATGACCGTACCCGGCTGCCCCTATCCTCGCGACGCTTGGAGCAAAAGCTTGGGTCAAGCCCGTAGTTCCTGCTGCTTTGCGCTGGCCGAAACTATGATGGCTGCTCATTCGAGCGACGCGCCATGAAAGGAAGTCGTATGGATACCCGTGAAGTCGATCTTGCGTTCCGTCCTCGTGCGACGGAAAAGGTATCCATAGAGATACCAAAGGATGTGCTCAATTCCCTCAAGCAGGTCGCCGCCAACCAAGACATGTCGGTGCAGGCATTCAAGACGGCTATTTAGCGTTGGTGCGCTTTTTGGTTTCTGAGGGTGCGGATATCCACGTGCGCGATGAAAACGGTTGGACGGCCTTGATGAAGGTTGCCGTTGGTGGCCATCTAGATGTGGTGCGATTTTTGGTGGATCGCGGGGCTAATGTCAATGCCCGAAACGGCCTTGACATGGGCTGTCTGGGGGGGCCATATCGAAGGTGGTAGGGAGAAGGAACGCTACGAGGAGTTGGTTGCCTTTCTCAGAACGGTTGGAGCCACTGAATAACTGACGTTACGCGCTATCGCTTCATGGCGCGTTATGATCGGCCCACAAAGGTCTCTCCCTTGGGGGACGTTCGCTTCAGCACATGGTCCAATTGCCCATCCTATCAAATATAGCCTACCATATCTCCTGTCCTTCCTTTTGGGACTCATGGGATTTCATCGTCATCGTGCTCCTGATCGGCTTGATGCAAAGACTGATGAAGCTGCTCTACAGCATCGAGATGCTCCTTCTCCTCAAGATTTTTTTTCTCACCTATCACAGAGTGCTCATGCGGATGCTTGTTTTGATGGTATGACCGATGGAGACTGTTCATGGAAAGAAGATGTACAAACGGGTATCTCTCATAGACTACAACACGTAGCAACACTACAACGACAACGATGACTACTAGCCATATGATATGTCGAGCCTCTATTCCACGCATAATCATCCTTTCTATCGGGGGGCCTCGTAGTGCCATTGGAAGAGCGAATCCAGAGATGTACTGACTCACGCTCGGCGTCGGTCATTCGGCTATACGCCTTGCGGAGGGCATCGCTGCCCAGCGATGCCAAAAACTTCTGTAGCCCTCCCAGCCGCATGAATCTGGGCAAAAGGGTAGCGGACCGGGGCTATCCGGTAGCGGGTAACTCAGTCTGTACTGCGCCGCCTACAGCCTACGCCTGATAATTACTAGAAAGCGGTGTGGCGGCAGTCTGGTTTTCGGCAAAGATCAGCCAGTAGATCGCGTAGACTTGGTGAGAGAACAGAGTCTCTCATGAAGTCCACTATTTCGCGATAACGGTCATTGTTTGCAGTTGGTCTGCTAGCGCCGCTCCGGGGGCGGTGTGTTCGCGTGAGGTAATCGAATTGGCACACCTTATCAACAGTGTCCCTAATGTTAGGTCCCCCCCTTAGAAGTGTTCGATCCGGGATCCACAGATGTCTTCGTGGTTCTCCACTGGGGTGAAAGAACCTACCGAACAGGGCTTCCAGTTGACGAAACGATGGACACGGGATATCTCTAGGCTTTGGCACATTCGTAGCATTTTCAGCCCAATCCAGAAAAGCACCATATGAGCTAATAGAGTCGCGCTCTCCATGACGGATGGACTCGAATCTTATTTTATCGAAAGTCGCCTGTTCAAGTTTTCGAGATCTTATAGAAGGTAGAAATGTATCGCTCAGCTGGGCTGATTCAAATATGGCCTGCTGAAGGTTACATTTGCTGAGGTCTGTGTGACTCAGGTCAGAACCGACGAAACTCACCCCCTGCAAATCCATGGAACCGAATTGGACTCTGGACAGGTCTGCTCTTTCGAGAGAGAGGGGGCTTCTATCTAGAAGATCCCGGCCATTATCCATCAGAGCTAAAAGCTGGACAATGTTTCGGTGAACGTTGCCTAGAAGAATAGTACTCGAAGGACACTCGTGGATCGCCTTAACGAGCTCATCTCGCTTTTCTCGGAAATTCCAAGCCATCACTTTTAGCAGCATTGAGTTGCCCGGCAATGCTTGCTGGTCAAGATACAGGCTGCCCCAATCACGACCCGCGTCGACCTGCATCTGCTTCGCGTAAAAAGAGCCCGCCAGAAACTCACCCAGAATTTCATGGGTGAATTCAAACTTGGCGGAAATTGGGTTGGTCTTAAGGAAAGGCATGACCTTCATCTGATTAACTAACGCTCGAGTCTCGTCTGGGGTAATGTCCTCGGTAATTAACACCAACACAAGCTCTGATAATACTTCTAATTCATCAATAGAGATGCCGGACTTTACAGCCTCTCCAGCTACCTCCTCGAGCCAATCGCGGAAGTTCTCAATAGGGAGCACAGTCTCTTGTATTGGACCGTCTTTCTCATATTCGCGACGACACATCGCCGAAACTGCAGAGTCAAGCAGGTCGAATTCGTTCCTAGACGCCAACGAGGACGCTGCCAGAAATTCATCCGCAAGCATATCGGCATAGAAAGGCGTAGATGAAAGCCCATCGTGTTCATCTTTAGTGAGTACTTTGACCAAATCTTTTACTCTTGGATCATCGGAATCCGTTTCCCGGGGGAGTCTTCCATACACCTTGGTCCATGCGAAACTACGTTTCTGCTGACTTTCCCAAGGTAGTAGATTAATGAGGTGGACCCCTTCTGTCCCGATAAAGTCGTGGAGTTGCTCTCTGGATTCGAGAAGCGAGTCTCGCAGCGACATCAACATCAACGGCGCAGAAGAAGAAGACGGCTGTGTAAAACGTTCTAGGAGAAAATCCATAAATTCATCGTCACTGGTTATAACTTCATCTAGACCATCAGTCATCCAAAACCCTTGGCCGTTGTCGATCATCCAAGGGAACAACTCGTCTGGAGGGTTCCCAGCAAACTCTGTCTTCATGAATTCGCTTATCAGCCCTTTGATACTAGGTCCGGCCGCTGCACGCAAGTGCTCTGCGATCATCGGCAAGGGCCGCGGAAAAGAATTGTGTAAACGCTTCTGTTTGTGGAACTCGTCGTATACTTTGTGGAACAGAGAAGCGAACATGAAGGTCTTTCCGTACCCAGCCGGAGCTGATACGATCCAGAGCGTTGGGGATCGAGAATAGGAGCGTGATCGAGTACGTACTTCTTGAAGTAGATATTCTGCTAGGTCATCTCCTTGTTTGTTGAATTCGGGAATAACGAAGGGCTGCTTCACCCGCAGAGGCTCATGGTCCTCCCCGCTATAAGAGCCTATACGAAAATTGCTTTCCAGTTGATAACAAGGTCTTGGCGACCTACGCTTTCCGTATCATTTGCCCTCAACCAAGAGGAGGAAAGCCATGGCCACCAAGACCGATTCGCTGGATACGATCTGGCGTACCCCGGATGCGTTGTGGGATTTGATTGCCCCGATTCTGGGGCCGGACAAACCACCCGGCACCGTCGGGCGTCCGTCCACGCCCAATCGCGTCCTTTTCGACGCCATTATCTTTGTGTTACGCAGCGGCTGTCAATGGCAGGTTATTCCGCGGGAAACCTACGCCCCCGGATCGACCGTGCATGGCCGGTTTCGACACTGGGTTCAACAAGGCGTGTTTCTCCACGCTTGGCAAACCCTGCTGCACTACTATGATACGCAGGTGGGCATTGCGTGGAAATGGCAAGCCCTCGACGGGGTGATTACCAAAGCGCCGTTGGGCGGCGAAGCGACGGGTCCTTCCCCGGTGGATCGGAGTAAAACGGGCACCAAACGGTCGGTGTTGACCGACCAGCGTGGTGCGCCGCTGGCGGTGGAAATAACCGGCGCGAATACGCATGACAAAACGGTCGCGCTGGCGACGTTGGATGGCCTCGTGGTGAAAAGGCCGGAGAAAGTCGTCTATCGTTTGCATCATCTGTGTCTGGACCAAGGCTATAACTACGACGATGTCATCGAAGGAGTCGAGGAACGCGACTATCATCTACACGTAGCCAAGAGTGAAGCCGAAAGGGCCAAGAGGCCCGTCAAAAAGAAGCATCCGGCGCGGCGATGGGTCGTCGAACGAACCCATGCTTGGCATAATCGGTTCCGCCGACTGCTGATCCGATGGGAGAAAAAAAGTACCCATTACCAAGCATTAATTCACGTAGCTTCGGTGCTCATCATTTTTCGGATCGTCGACCGATTAACATAATTTTCGTATAGGCTCTAAGCTAAATTCCTAGCAGCGGAAGCCGCACTTCTATTGGTGTCCCACTTGAATAGAGTATCAAAGAAAAGGACCGGTGGAAGGATTTTGACCTTACGTTTCCGCAAATTCTCAATGGTGTCGGCTTGGTAGCCTCCGGTTCCGGTCTTGGATAGAAATTTGAGCGTCGCGCCTTTGTGCTCGCTAGCGACTCTCTTGAAACGCTCTTCGATCAGATGTTGTGCTGATGGTTCCGGCGGCTCCTCGGCTATCCCAATACAGTTAGTCCTAGTGCCACCACCAATGTCGGGTTCCTCAGCTTTCAAGAAATCCTTTTCATCGAGTGTCTCGACATCGTATCCACTGGCTTTGAGAAAGCTCTCTGCTTTACTAAAAAGCGACATTTTAAACTTCTCCTATGTAGAGTATGAGTAATCAGAGATTGATGTGGTGGAATGAGCCTGAGATCAAAACGCTCTCGTCCTCGGAAAATGCTCAACTGACACCACTTAGAAAAACGACCCTTGCTTGAGAAACTCTACCGGTGCTTCCTCGCCCCAGCCGCGCGTGTAGTAGTCCTGCATGGTCAAGGCCAACAGGATGCACAGCCAGAAGAAGCCGGCGACCGCGAAAAGCCCGACCAGTTTGGGGCTGTATTTCACGTGCATGAAGAACAAGATGACCAGCGATGCCTTTACTAAGGCAATGATCAGGGCGACCGGCGTATTCATAAAGCCCATGTTGACGAAGGCGGCGGCGACGGTGAGGACTGTGCCGATCATCAGGGCGAAGAAGATCAGAAAGTAGATCTTGAGCGGGACGACGTGGTGTTCAGAGTGATGTTCAGACATTAGTGGCGTCCGATCAGATAGAGCAGTGGGAAGAGGAAAATCCACACGATATCGACGAAGTGCCAATAAAGGCCGCTGATTTCAATTGGCGTGAAGTACTGAGCCGAAATCTCGTTGCGCCGGACCTTGGCGATCATCCACAACATGATGCCGACGCCGATGACCATGTGCAGCGCGTGCATCCCAGTCATCACGAAGTAAAACGAGAAGAAAATTTTGGCGTTGCCGAGCGTAACCTCGGGGAAGGCCGGGTCGTTCCACTGGAACATACTTCCGGGGATGAGGTGCTCGTGCCACTTGTGGCTGTACTCGATGTACTTGACCCCCAAGAAGGCACAGCCGAGAATGATCGTGGCGATGAGCCACCCCGTAATCGCGTTGCGACCAGCGTTGGTCTGTGCGCAGCGGACGGCCAGCGCCATGGTCAGGCTGCTGGCGATCAGCACGATGGTGTTGAAGGTGCCCCAGAAGATGTCGAGGTGGTGCGAGCCAGCGGTAAAGGCTTCGATATAGGTGTTGCGATACACGGTGTAGGCACCAAACAGCCCCCCGAAGAAGAGAATCTCCTGGATGATGAACGCCCACATGCCGAGACTGGCGGCTTCGTATTGCTGCTGTGCCGTCTCGAACTGGTGTAGGTGATGGGCGCTATGTGCGTGATCAGACAACTTCATCCTCCTTAGCGCGTTCAGGTACGGCCTCAGTGCTCGGTTCCACTGGTTCTTCCTCACCATACGGATAAGCTTCCCAAGTAACTATCGGGATGGCTTCAAAATTGTGGGCTGTGGGCGGCGAGGGGATGTCCCATTCGAGCCCCTTGGCTTGGAACGGATTGGCGGGGGCCTTCTCGCCCTTAAACAGGGACCAGAGGAGATAGACAATGGTCAGCGAGAAGCCCAGCCCGAGGACGGTGGCGCCCGCGGTGGACATGATGTTGAGGGCTTGCCATTCCTCGGGATAGGCGTGATAGCGCCGAGGCATCCCTAGGTAACCCAAGATAAATTGCGGAAAGAAGGTCAAGTTGAAGCCGGCGAAGACGAACATGACGCCGAGCTTGGCCGCCCCCTCCGAGTACATGCGCCCGGTCATTTTAGGCCACCAAAAATGCAGGCCACAGAGGAACCCCATGACCATGCCGCCCACCATGACATAGTGAAAGTGGGCAACCACGAAGTAGGTATCGTGGAGATGGATGTCTATGCCCAAGGTGGAGAGGAATAGGCCGGTCAGGCCGCCGATAGTGAAAAGGCCGATAAAGCCCATCACGTAGAGCATCGGCGAGTCTAGCTTAACCGAAGCTTTGTGGAGGGTGAAAGACCAGTTGAAAATTTTGATGGCCGTGGGTACGGCGATGAAGAAGGTGATGAAGGAAAAGACCATGCTGGCATAGGTGGATTGGCCCGATACGAACAAATGGTGGCCCCAGACGAGAAAGCCGAGGACGGCGATGGCCAGCGAGGAAAAAGCCACAAAGGAATAGCCGAAGACGCGCTTGCGCGAGAAGCAAGCTATGACTTCGCTGACGACGGCAAAGCCCGGCAGGATCATGATATACACGGCTGGATGCGAGTAAAACCAGAACATGTGCTGGAAAAGCACGGGGTCGCCGCCGTAATTGGGATCGAAAATGCCGATTTTGAAGAGGCGCTCGAAGCAGACCAACAACAAGGTAATGGCCACCACTGGGGTGCCTAGGACCTGGATCAGGCTGGTCGCATAGTGCCCCCAAATAAAAAGCGGCAAGCGGAACCACGTCATGCCCGGGGCCCGCATCTTGTGGATGGTGACCATGAAGTTGACCCCGGTTAGGATCGAAGAGAAGCCATTGACAAAAACGCCGACTAAGGCTAGGGAAACGAACGAGGTGGAGTACGTACTGCTATAAGGCGTGTAAAAGGTCCAACCCGTATCAATGCCCCCCATGATAATGGCCAGCACGGCGAACAGCCCCCCAGCCGCGTAGAGATAGTAGCTGAGGAGATTCAGGCGGGGGAAGGCCACGTCCCGCGCGCCGATCTGCAGGGGAATGAGAAAGTTGCCCAACACCGCCGGGATCGAGGGGATCAGAAAGAAGAAGATCATCACCACGCCGTGCATGGTGAAGAGCTTGTTGTAGGTCTCGGCCTCGACCAAATCGCCTTTGGGCGTCATCAGCTCAAAGCGGATCAGACTGGCGAAAAGGCTACCGACCAAGAAGAAGACCGCCAGCGTTATTAGATAGAGGATACCTATGCGCTTGTGATCTAGGGTCAGGAGCCAAGATTTGATCCCGTATGTTTCGTTGAGATAGTTTCTCGGCTCGCCGTTGGCGCTAACTGCGTGGCTCATGGCTTGAATGACCTCGTTGAGATGTTCACTCTGCAGACTCACTCAGGGATTTGATATAGGACGCGATTTGTAGCAGCGACTGCTCGCTGATCTGCCCCTCAAAGATGGGCATAATCGGCTCGTACCCAGCGACGATCTTGGCCGTGGGCTGGAGTATGGACTCGCGGATGTAGTCGCTATCGACGACGACCTCCTGCCCGTTGCTGAGCGTTACCGGTTTTTCGTAAATCCCGACCAGCGAAGGGCCGCGACCCGTAGCTGTGGATTTGTGGCAGGTCTCGCAGCCGAGTTGCTGGAACTGGCGTTCGCCCGCCTCGACCATGGATTCGCCGCTGGACGCTCCCATCAGCCAGTCGTGGTAATCGGCTGGCTCTAGGACGATCACCTTGCCGATCATACCCGAGTGCTGGGTGCCGCAATACTCAGCGCAAAACAAGTGGAACTCGCCCGTCTGCGTGGCCTCGAACCACAGGGTCGTGTAACGCCCGGGCAGCACGTCGTTTTTGACGCGGAAGGCCGGGATGAAAAAGTCGTGGATTACGTCCTCCGAGGTCATGGTCAGGCGGACGGGCTGGCCTTTGGGCACGTGGAGGGTATTGATTTCTCGCTTGCCCGATTCGTGCTGGATTTTCCACATCCACTGCTTGCCGACCGCGTAGATCTCCAAGGGATCGGACGGAGGCCGCTGGAGTCGAAAAAAGACATCGGCCCCGAGCAAAAAGACAAAAAGCGACAAAAAGAGTGGGATGATGGTCCAAGACAATTCGAGGACGAGATTGCCGTGAGTTTGCTCGGGCTGTTCGTCTTCCGAGCGGCGGCGGTACTTGATCGCGAAGATGATTACCATGCCGAAGACGAGCAGGCAGAAGACCACAGTCAAGACGAGTAAGAATGCATACAGGGCATCTACTTGCCAGGCGATGGTGGAGGCTTGGGCGGGAAAAAGTGGAAAGTCGGACATGCGGTTCAAGGCTCCGAACTAGTTGAGCTGAGGGTGATGCAAGTTGTTGCGGCGATCTCGCTTGAGCATGGCGACGATAAAACCAACGAGAGCGAGCACGGTAATCAGCCCCCCGATGCGCAGGGAATTGCGGATGTAGAGACCGTATTTGCCGGTCATTGGGTCGTAGCTATAGCAGAGCAGCAGCAGTTGATCAACTGGATTGCCGATGGTACCGTCGGCTGCTTCGACGAGGCCCCAGCGCAAGTCGCGCGGAGGGTAGTCGATGCCGTATAAATAGCGCGCTAGTTTGCCTTCCGGCGTCAGCACCATCAAGCCGCTGGCGTGAATGTACTGATCGGTGTCTTCGTCGTATTCGTAGCGAAAGCCGACGGCTGCGGCTAGTTGCTTGATCTGGTCTTGCTCGCCGGTGAGAAAATGCCAACCCGTAGAACCATCTCGCCCCCGGTAGTTTTTGCTGTACTCGGCTTTTTTGGCCGCGGCCAATTCCGAAGTTTCCCCTGGATCGACGCTGATGGTCAAGACATCAAAATCCGTGCCAACGCCAAAACTCAGCACGTTCATCGCCCGCAAGAGGCTGTTCAGCACTTGGGTGCAGAGCATGGGACACTCGTAGTACACCAAGGTGAGCACGATGGGCTTTTGGCCGAAGTATTGGCTCAGCGAGACGCGCTCGCCGCTGGAGTCGGTGAATTCGAGATCCAAGGGGATCTGGTCGCCCAATTTCTGGTCGATGCCGATGCTCTTTTGTAGCTGCTGGGTATAGTTCTGTGCCCCAGTCTGGCCGGCTAGCAAAAGCGGCAGAGTCAATGCCAAAAAGATCGCGTTGCGAGCGAATGTCGTTATGAGTCTGCTCATGGTGCCGCTGGCGGAGCGATGAGCGGCATTTTGCCCTCGCTCACCAGATCAATTGCTCGCTCAATGGGAATGTGTACTACCTTCACTTGTTCGTCGATCCAGCCATAGGAGTTGAGGATCGCGGCTTCGCTTTGGGCCAACTCGAACTTTTGCTTTGGCGGGTCTACCTGTAGCCGAGGTGCGTCGCTGGCAACGCGGGTCTCGACCAGCGGCGGAACCGGATCGTCGAAGAGCGGCTGATAATAGGCGAAAACCCTGAATAAGACGATCATGCCGATAAAGGAAACAATGACTAGCGCGGTAATAAAAAGGCCGGTCTGTGCCAGTGGCGTTACCCGCGCATCGGTCGTCTCGTAGCCGGCGTTGTTTTGGTCGTGTGCTTGTTCAGCCATGATTGCTTTCGCCGCTGTAAAGGTCTGCAAAGCGGGGGTCGTTTTGCGCGATCAGGGCGCGTTTTTTCAGTTGCGCGAAGAAAAGTGCCAAGACGATGCCGCCGATGCCTATTGGAATGGCTAGGTCGAGCCAGTGTAGGGTGATCCCAGTGCTGTGAAAGCTCGGCCCCTTTTCGGCGTGGACTTTGGTGAAGGTCGGTGCCGTGATCCAGTACAGATCGACCAAGCGCATGAACACCAGGCCAGCGGCAATGGTGGCGAGCAGTTTGGTTTTGGACTTCATGGTGCTAGATATAAGAAAGAGAAAGGGGACGGCAAAGTGAAAGGCCAGCAGCCCGTAGCCGACGTATTCCCAGCCGCCTTCTAGACGAGTTATGTACCAGGTGATCTCCTCGGGCAGATTAGCCGACCAGATGATGATCAACTGAGAAAAGGAGGTATATGCCCAGAGCATGACGCAGGCTAGCATAAAGGTGCCCAAGTCGCGCAGGTGCTGCTCGGTAATTACGCCCTGTAGCGGTGCCCGGCGCGAGAGGGGGACCGCGATGAGGTACGTGAACCCCCAGGCCATCAGCCCCATGCCTATGATGTAGATGATGCCGAAGATCGTCGAAAACCAATGCGGCTCAAGCGACATTAGCCAATCAATAGAAGCTAGCGTCGCGGTAAGAAAGAAGATGACGATGCCCGGCCCGCTCAGGACCTGCATGCGATGGGTCGGGTGCGTCTCCGTCGTCTGATCCTGCTGCAGCGACCAGCGATTGAGCAGGAAGACGAACAGTCCCCAGATGGCGAAGTAGAGCACGGTGCGCGCGATAAACCACGGCTCGTTGAGAAAGGGGGCCTTTTGCTGGAGGATGCTGTCTTTTTGCACGACATTCTGGCGCGTCCATTCGTAGAGGTCGTGCAGGCCGAAAAAGAGGATCGGTAGTGACAGTACAAACAGCAACGGCAAGGTGCGGGTCCCGGCTTCGAGCAAACGCCGGATCGAAAATCCCCAAGTGCCACCGCCGACGTGGTGGATCATGAGGATGCCTAGACTACCCAAGGGCAGGCCGATCCAGAAGGTAAAGGCCAGCAAGTAAGAGCGAAAAAACTGCTCCTCGGCCGTGAAATAGCCGACCGCAGTAGCGGCCAAACCGGCCAAGCCCACCATCAGCGCGCGGCGCTGGAGATTGTCCAAATAGGGATGCAGGGCAGCGGACTGTTGGGTAATCGACTCGTTCATTGAAGTTGCCTTTGGTCCTCGGCCGGCAATTGGTCGAATTCGAGGTTCTGGCTTAGCTGTAACACCTTGATGTAGGCGGCGATGGCCCAGCGGTCAGCCACGGGAACGCGGGAGGCGTAGCTATACATGACGCCAAAGCCATTGGTCATGACATCGAAAAAGTGGCCGACGGGCACCTCGCGCAGCCGCTGTTGATGATAGGTTGGTGGCTGTTTGAGCCCGCGCTGGACGATCATGCCGTTGCCCGCGCCGGTCCTGCCGTGGCAGGGGGCGCAGAAAATGTTGAAGCGCTCCTGGCCGCGCTCTAGCAACTGGCGGTCCACGGCCACCGGCAAAGTCTCCGCGAGTTGGCCTTGTATTTTGCCTTGGTAGAAGTGCTCGTCGAGCATCAATTGGCCCCGCGCCACAGTGCCGTCAACCTGCGAGCGGAAAGACATGCCATCGGCAAAGAACGCCGAAGCTTCTAGTGGCTCGTATTTTTCCTGGTCGTACATGGCCTGCCGCAGTTCGCAACCGGCGGTGCCAATCAGCAACAGGGCCGCTCCCAACAGGGCCGCGAGCCGTCGCTTGGCGATGGTCATTTCACTTTTCAACTTCGACAACCTCATGCGGATTCAGGCCGCGCAGAAATTCCTCGGTTTTTTTGCGGTCGAACTGGGGATCTTCGGCCTCGATGCTGAGAAAGAAGCGATCTTGGCTGGCGCGGGCGAAACTGGGCGCGTTGAAAACTGGGTGATAGGGCTGGGGCAAGCCGTTGGCGATGAACATACCAAAGGCCGAACTGAGCGCGGCAAAAAGGATGGTCAGCTCAAAGGTCACCGGGATGAACATCGGCCCGCTGTGCAAGGGCTTGCCGGCGATATTGAGCGGATAGTCGATGGCCGAAACCCAATAGCACAGGGAATAGCCCGTGATGGCGCCGAGCAGGCCAAAGGCGAAAACCAGCCATGGCAGCCTAGTGCGTGGAAAGCCGATGGCCTCGCCCAAGCCATGGACGGGCATGGGCGAATAGGCGTCGATCTTGCGATAGCCCGCGGCGAAGGTCGCCTTGGCCGCGACGAGCAAGTCATCGGGAGATTCAAATTCGGCCAGCAGGCCGTAGTGCGTTGATTCTTCGTGCTGCAACATAAGTTCAATGGCTCACTTGTGGTCTCCAGAGACCAGCAAATTGCGGATCTCGTGGATGGAAATCATCGGTAGGCCGCGGATGAACAGAAAAAACAGGACGATGAACAGGCCGATGGTCCCTACGTAGATGGCGATGTCCCAAATCGTCGGGTGAAACATGTCCCAAGAAGAGGGCATAAAATCTCGGTGTAGGCTCGTGACGACGATGATAAAGCGCTCCAGCCACATGCCGACGTTGATGAACTGAGAAATGAAAAATAGCCAGAACATGCTCGTGCGGAAGTGCCTAAACCACAGGAGCTGCGGCACGATTATGTTGCAGACAATCAAAGCCCAGTAGAAGGGGCCGTACGGGCCTTTCATGCGATTTTGCATCATATAGCCCTCAAAGACACTGGCGCTGTACCAGGCGATGAGCTGCTCCATGAAATAGCCATAGCCGACAATCAGCCCGGAAGCTAGCATAACTTTGGCCATGTTGTTTAGATGGCGCTCGGTTATGAAGTCGTCCAAGCCATAGATCAGGCGCATGGGGATCATTAAGGTCAGCACCATGGCAAAGCCCGCGTAGATCGCCCCGGCGACGAAATAGGGAGGGAATATGGTCGTGTGCCATCCGGGTATAAGCCCGACGGCAAAGTCCAAACTGACGACGCTATGGACAGAAAGCACGAGGGGCGTGGAGAGGCCGGCCAGCAGGAGGGACGCCATTTCGTAGCGCTCCCAGTGAATGGCCGAGCCGCGCCAACCGAGCGCGAACACGCCGTAGAGGACTTGGGCGATGCGGTTTTTAGCGCGGTCGCGCAGACTCGCTAAGTCTGGGACCAAGCCGACATACCAAAAGACCAGCGACACTGTCAAATAGGTCGAGACCGCGAAGACGTCCCAGATCAGCGGGCTGCGGAATTGCGGCCAGATGTCCATGGAATTGGGATAGGGCAACAGCCAGTAGCAAGCCAGCCAGGGCCGCCCGGTGTGAAAGAGCGGAAACTGCGCGGCGCAGAGCACGGCAAAGATGGTCATGGCTTCTGCTGCGCGGTTGATCGAGGTGCGCCACCGCTGCCGGAACAGCAGTAAAATCGCTGAGATCAGGGTGCCGGCGTGGCCGATACCGATCCACCAGACAAAATTGATGATGGCCCAACCCCAGCCCACCGGGTTGTTGATACCCCAAATGCCCACGCCCTCAAAGACCAAATAAGGAACGCCGATCATGAACCCGTGCAGCAACAAGAAGCCCACAGCAAAGCAGATGAACCACGCCAGTGGGGTGTTTTTGGTTAGGACGATCCCGCTGATCTTGTCGGTGATCGAGGTGTACGAGGTCTGGCTCGGGCCGAGTTCCGATACTGGGGGGCGATAAGGCGTTTTCGCAGTTTCGGACATGCTAAGCCTCGGCAATCTTGGGATTCGGGTTTTTGATACTTGCTAAATACGTAGTGCGGGGCCGCGTGTTCAACTCGGTGAGAATGCCGTAGTTGAGCGGCGATGCCTTGAGGGTGGAGACTTGGCTATTGGGATCGTTGATATCTCCGAAGACGATGGCTTCGGTGGGACAGGCCTGCTCGCAGGCGGTGACAATCTCGCCATCGCCGATGGTGCGACTGGCCTTTTTGGCCTCAATGCGCGCTTGATTGATGCGCTGGACGCAGTACGTGCATTTTTCCATTACACCGCGGGAGCGCGTGGTGACATCTGGGTTGCGCTGCAATTTTAAGCTCTCGGTATCGCGGTCGGCGTATTGGAGGAAATTGAAGCGCCGGACCTTGTAGGGACAGTTGTTGGCGCAGTAGCGGGTACCGACGCAGCGATTGTAGGTCATGTCGTTGAGACCTTCGTCGCTATGCGTCGTCGCTGCGACCGGACAGACCAACTCGCAGGGAGCGTTTTCGCACTGCATGCAAGGCACAGGCTGGTGCACGATCTGGGGGTTGTCGAGCGAGCCTTGGTAGTAGCGATCAACGCGAATCCAAGGCATTTCGCGGCCGTTGAGGACTTCGTCTTTGCCGACGATGGGGATGTTGTTTTCGGCTTGGCAGGCCGTTGCACACGCATTGCAGCCGATGCAGGCCCCTAGATCGATGACCATGCCCCAAGCATAGCCCGTGTACTGGTGATCCGTGCGGTTGTGCAGCGTCAGGTCATCGGGCGGATCGTGGGCTCCCTCGTGGGCAAAGTGCGGATGCGCTTGGTAGTGGTCCAGCGAGGCTTGGCGTAAGAGATTGCGGCCTTCCATTCTGTAGTGATCTTGGGTGCAGGCGAGGCTGTAGTGGTCGTACGAGCCGCTGACCTGTAGGCCGGTGCCGCTCCACAAAGCCGCCGTCGGCCGCAGGGCATAGGCATTGAAGCCCGTGTCGCGCCCGACGCGGCCACTACGCTGTTGGCCGTAGCCCAAGTGCAGGGTGACGACGCCGTCGGCTTGGCCGGGCACGACCCAAACCGCAGCATTGATCGCGCGCCCATCAAAGCGCAACTCGGCGAGGAATTCGTTCTCGAGTCGCAGGCGCTCGGCCGTGGCTGGGCTGACGAGGGCGGCGTTGTCCCAAGTGAGCTTCGTGATGGGCTTCGGAGTTTCCTGTAGCCAAGCGTTGTTGGCAAAGCGCCCGTCCCACACCATGGGGTCGGGCCGAAAGTGGATTTCGAGATCTTCTTCCTCGGGAAGGCTCCCAGTCGTTGCCGGCAACTGCAAAGTACCTAGCTCCACGGCTTGGGGCTCAGGGCGCGCGCCCTCAATGAAGCCGTCGTGCAGTGCACGGCGCCAAGCGGTCGCGTCCAGTCCTTGGCTCTCCCAGTACTGGTGCACGATGTCGAGGTCGGGGACTCCGGGCTGGCCGGTGAGCACCGCCAAGATATCGTGCGCTGATTTGCTCTTGTAAAGCGGGCGAATCAGCGGCTGGACGATCGTGGCAAGGCCGTCGTGAGCACGGGTGTCGCTCCACGCTTCGAGAAAGTGCGATTCCGGAATGTGCCAGTGGCAGAGTTCCGCCGTTTCGTTGTCGTATTGGCCGAGGTGGACGCGGTAGCCGACCTTGTCGAGCGCTGCAGCAAAGTCGAGGTCTACGGGCGCGTCGTACACCGGATTGCCGCCGAGAATGAACAGGGATTCGACCTGACTGGCGTTCATGTCGGCGACTAAAGCGGCTAGCGACTCGCGCTGGTCAACCGACTCGACTTCGAGGGGTTTGGTGTAGTGTACGGTTGTGTCCGCGTTGCCTAGGGCGTGGTTGATCGCATGAGCCAAAGCGTGTACCGCGGGAGACTGTTGGTCTCCAGCGAGCACGAGGCTTTGGCCGGAATTGGCCTTTAGGTCGTCGACTAGGGCCGCAATCCAAGCATCGTGGGCTGAGAAGTCGGCGGGAACGCTCGGCCCCTGCCAGTCGATGCCAAGCCCTTGGGCTACCTTTAAGGCCACCGCTTCGATGTGGGCCGTACCTAGGGCCAAGCGGTGATCGGCTATGCTGCCAGTAGCCGTTGGGCTGCTTTCGACTGCATAGAGCCGGTTGCTAGCCTTAGAGCCGTCGCGGACCCGGCGACCGGCCGCGAAATCCCGCGCGTGGCGGACATTGCCAGCGCCGCTGTAGGTAAAGTCCGCGTCCAGCGATAGAATGACGTTGGCTTTGGCTACGTCGTAAGACGCATGGACCGGCTCGCCAAACGCCATTTGGGCTCCGGCGCGGGCGTTGTCGCGATTGACCGGTTCGTACTGGTGCCACTGGGCTTGGGGGAATTTGTCCCGCAGAGCCTGTAATTGGTGCCCGAGGGTCGGAGAAGTGACCGTCTGGGTCAGGATGCGCAGGCCAGCGCCGCCGTTGGCCTCGTGCGAGTTCAGCCGCTGCGTCAGATCGGCTAGGAAGATACTCCAAGCACTGATGCGACCGGCGTTTTTGACCGTTTGCGACCGGTCGGGATCGTAGAGGTCGAGGATCGAAGCTTGGACCAGCGCATTGGAGCCACGGGTGCCGGAGGGATGCTCGGGATTACCCTCAATTTTGGTCGGTCGCCCCATGTGGCTCTCAACTAGGATGCCCATGCCAATACCGCCGAGCGAGGTGGCTGAAGCAAAGTACTGCGGCTTACCGGGGATGACGTTTTCGGGGGCCCGGACCTGGGGCACTATTTTTTCGCTGGGCTGAATCGTGCAGCCCGAAAGCCCGCCCAGTGCCAGCGATGCACTCATGAGCTTGAGAAAATTCCGCCGACTTACCGGATCCTTCAACTCGGCAGCTTGCTCGGGGAACTCTCGCTGGACCATGGCGGCGAATTCTTCGGTCTGGGCCAATTGGTCCAGGCTGCGCCAGTACTCTTGGCCCTGGGCGGCTTCTAGGCGGGCGCGGATGGCCGAGAGATCGATGTTTTTTCTGGTTTCCATGTTAGCGGTGGCAGATAGAGCAGTTGGTGAGTTGGCTGGTCTGCACGCCGTATTCGGCGACGAGTTGTGCGCCCAAGCTTTCTTGGTCGGCTGGATACTGGTAGTTCATATTAAAGACTTGGTCGCGCGGGCGGATGTACTGGGCGGGATCGCGGTGGCAATCGAGGCACCACTCCATATTTAGGGATTCGGCTTTCCACATCAGGGGCATCTGATCGACTTGGCCGTGGCACGACTGGCAGCCAATACCTTGATTGACGTGGATGCTGTGGTTGAAATAGGCGAAGTCGGGTAGGTCGTGGACGCGATTCCACTCGATGGGCACATTGTCGCGGAAACTGGCGCGCACGGGTTCAAGAATGGGCGCTTCGGTCCAGATCTGCGAGTGGCAGGTCATGCAGGTCTCGGTCGGGGGAACGCCGGCGAAAGCACTTTCCTCGACAGTGGTGTGGCAATAGCGGCAGTCGATGCCCATGCCGGTGACGTGGTGCTTGTGGCTGAAGGGAACGGGCTGATCGATGGGTACGTTGACTTGGTTGACGAAATAAATGCGATTGATATTGAGGACGATAGCGAGGATACTGCCGACTAGGACGAGGCCAACGAGAATGCTGGCTTTGGAAGCCCAGTTAGCGCTGCGCGGAAATACTTGAGCCATATTTCAATTAGTTTAGCTGAGGTTGTAGAAAGCTGGCCTTACCTCTTCAGGCCAAAACAGTCTTGTAAATTAGGCCAGTTTAGTTTGGTGTCAATACATGCGATAAAAAACGTGGACATTTGACTTTGGGTCTCTCGCGGTATAATATGAATAGCGTCCCTCCTATAACCCCCGTAGCTCAGCAGGATAGAGCAACAGATTCCTAATCTGTGGGTCGGCGGTTCGAATCCGCCCGGGGGTAGTTCTTTTCTTTGTTACTGGTTGCCTTCCAACTAGTTACGGAATTTCGGTGCATTCCCGCCTAGCAGCGAATGATACGACTCAGATCAATAGGTTGCACAGTGAGATGACAAGGAGTGAAGAGACGCTACAAATCGCCGGCCAAGTCGAAGCCATGCTTGCGGCCTTGGACCGGCTTTCTCCCTTCAATCAGCTACTCGGACCCGCCGAGATTGAGCCGTTGCGCTCCTTGCTGCGTTGTGCGCAGGCGTGTGCCGACAGGCTGGCGGCCGGTAAAGAGGCACAGCGCACGGCGGACGAGCTAGCCATGCAACACCAGCGTTGCTCCGATGTACTCCTAGCGGCGGCGCTCAACGGCGATTGGGGTGGTGGTGCGCCGGATTTACAAGGGCTGTTGCTCAACCGGCTCCTCGATGGCCAACACTCGTTTTTGTGCGCTTGCGAAGAGCAAGTCCCAGCAGAGGTGCCCGCCGCGCTATACCAAGTTGCACGGCGCGATTTGCAAAGTGCTGCGGCCTTGGCTCGTCCCCCGTGGGGGGTATGGTTGCGGTTAATCGGTGCCGCCGCCGAACCGTTGGCTCCCATGCCCGGGGATGGGGTGGAGCCGACAGCCGTTGGCCAACTGAAAGAGCGTTTTGCCCACAGCGAGGATTGGGCTGAGTTGGCTGAGGCGCTCGGATGCTTGATCCACGAGTGCGGGAGGGGTACGCTGCGCCGATTCCCGGCCTTTCGCTTGGTCGATAGGGAGGGCAAGCCCAGCTTGGAACCCATCCGCCACTTCGCGGAATTTCCCCTCGGCTGGCTGGAGGGCAACGAAGCGAGAATCCAAGTCCTTGAGGAAAATACGCGCCATTTTCTCGCTGGTTATCGGGCGCACAATGCGCTGATCTGGGGGCCGCGCGGCGGCGGCAAATCGACGCTGATACGGGCCTTGGTGGGAAAGTTCTTTGATCGCGGCCTGCGCGCCGTCGAAATCGCCCCTTCTTGCTACCATCTGTTGCCCGATCTCTTTGCCCTCGTCCGGGGGCGTTGCCAGCGCTTTGTAGGCGTGCTGGACAATGTGTCCCTAGATCGGGGCGACAACAACCTGCACCTGCTCTCGCGGATGCTCGACGGGGGACTCGAAGCGTGTCCGGACAACTTGGTCTTCTATGCGACCTCCAACTACAAGGACCTAGTCGACCGGGAAGGCGAGCGTCCGCAAGGGTTGGGCCAGATGCAGCTAGACGATGAGCGTCCCAACCGAGTCAACCAAGGCATTCAGGCCGAATTCTACGACCCTCAGCAACTGCAACGCCTCGATGAGGAACGAGCGCTCGACGATCGTTTTGCGCTCAAGGTCTTCCTCGATCTGCCCAGCCGGCAGCAATATCGCGCCATGGTTCTGTCCTATGCGCGTCGGGCGGGGATAGACCTGCCGGAAGAAGACTTATTGGCCGCTTTCGAGGTTTGGCGGATGCGACACAACCACGATTTAGTCGGAGGCCGGACGGCGCGGGACTTCATCGACGCCTACTTGCCGCAGTACTTGCGCGACAAGGGCGAGTCCAATCAATCTTCGAGTAGCTCGATCTCGTAACCGTCGGGATCGTCGATAAAGGCCATCTTGCGGCCGGTGGGGAAGGTCGTGCGCCAATCGCTAGGCCATATTTCGATGCCGTTGTTTTCCAACGCGTCGCAAAAGCCAATCAAGTCGGGAACCGAGATTGCGAGGTGCATGAGATCTTCGGGCACGGCGAGTTGGTAATCGGCGGAATAGGTCAATTCTAGCGTGTGTTCATTGCCGGGCAGTTCGAGGTGGGCGATCTGGTTGCCAGCGGGCGATTTATCGGAGCGGCTCCGGACCTCAAAGCCGAGATGGGTGCAATACCACTCAATGGAGCGGTCGAGATCGCTGACGCGGATGCGGGTGTGCAGAAGGCGGGCCATAGGGATATCCTTTCATAATTAAGGTGGGCACTGCTGCGCGTATAGACAGTCCCTTGCGCGGGTTGGAACAAGGCGCGTAGATTAAATCGGTAGGAGGTAGAAGCGAAAAATGGTGCCGAAGAGAGGACTCGAACCTCCACGGGGTTGCCCCCACATGGTCCTGAACCATGCGCGTCTACCAATTTCGCCACTTCGGCAACTAAAAAGCAAAAGCTAAATGCAGGGTTTGCAGCCGTCAAGCCCGGTTCCTTCGTGAAAATAGGCTGGTTATGGCCAAAACGGAAAGTGATGCCAAGCGGGAGTTGATCGCCGTGCAAAACCGCAAAGCCCGGCACGACTACGAGATAATGGGCCGCTATGAAACCGGCATTGTCTTGCGCGGCACGGAAGTCAAGTCGCTGCGCGCTGGGCGCGCCAACCTCAAGGACAGCTTTGCGTTGGTTGAACGAGGTGAAATTTTCCTGCACAATGTCCACATTGCCCACTACGAGCAGGGCAACAGTTTCAACCACGATCCGGAGCGCGTGCGCAAATTGCTCTTGCACCGCAGCGAAATCCGCAGGCTGACCGGGAGGACCCAACAGCAGGGCCTTACTTTGGTGCCGCTGAAGATCTACTTCAAGCGCGGCAAGGCCAAGGTGGAATTGGCTTTAGTGCGCGGCAAAAAGCAGTTCGACAAGCGCCGAACTTTGGCCCAACGCCAAGCCGACCGCGACGTCGAACGGGCTCTCAAGGAGCGACACCAGTGAGTTTACCCGCGCCCAACCGGGAAGCGACGCGCTGTTCCAAGTGCGGTGGTGGAGGCCTATACTACGATCCCACGGTCGAGGTAGGTCGCTATGGCGTGCTGCGGCTTTGCGGGTGTGTCGATTGCCGCTGTGGGGGGAGGACACCGTATCAATACTGGGACGACGATTCGCGCAACCAGTGGTGTCCCTGTCGTTCCTATCGCCGCAAAATGACGCAAACTAACCGCCTGTTTCGCCAGGCCGATATCCCCGAGCGCTACAAGTGGAAATTCGTCGACGACTTCCAAATGACGGCACCAGACGGGACGCACATCGAACTAGCGGGTACGGTCTATCAACGCATTCACCAAGACTTGATCGAAGCAGCGGCAGAGCCTAAGCGCGGTTATCTCCTCCAAGGCAATCCCGGCACAGGTAAGACCTTGATGGGCTGTATTGCGCTCAACGAGCTCATGTTGCGCTGGACCAAATCGGGCCGCTTCCTCAGCCTGTCGCGCACGTACTTTCAGAAGTTGCGCGACACCTATTCAGCCGACAGCGAGCGCTATGGCCACACTTGGTCAATGCTCGAAGAGTTGTGCAATATGCCCTACCTCGTTATAGACGACTTCGGTATCCAGCGGGGGACCGAGTGGGAAATAGAAATGCTCTACGACCTCGTAGATGCCCGCTACGGAGACCAGCGATTCACGGTCGTGACCACCAACCAGCCGCTCGATGAGCTCAAAAACCTCGCCGATGGCCGCATCTACTCGCGCCTCGTAGAGATGTGCCAACCCATCCCCATGGACGGTCCCGACTATCGGATGCACCTCAATGAGTGAGACAAGCCAGAAGCGCAGCGATGGACGCCGGCCCGATCAATTGCGGCCGGTGCAAATATCCCCGAGGTATCTGAAAACGGCGGCGGGATCGGCGCTGATCGAAATGGGCGATACAAAGGTGCTTTGCACGGTATCACCGGTCGATGGGGTTCCGCCCTTTTTGGCGGGGACCGGCAAGGGCTGGCTGACTGCGGAGTACAGCATGCTGCCGGGCTCTTCCACGCGCCGAGTAGCCCGCGAAGCCAATAGCCGGGCGCGGGAAATTCAACGCCTGATCGGTCGGTCGCTGCGGACGGTCGTGAATTTGGAGCAACTCGGCGAGCGGACGCTGTACGTCGATTGCGATGTCATACAGGCGGATGGCGGAACGCGCACAGCCTCAATAACAGGGGCTTATGTGGCTTTGGTAGAGGCATTGCAGACGCTGCCCGGTGATGTGCTCGCAGAGCAACTCGCCGCGGTTAGCGTTGGGGTAGTAGGCGACCAACTCCTATTGGATCTGTGCTATGAGGAAGATAGCCGTGCCGAAACCGATATGAATGTTGTTATGACCGGCTCGGAGGGGATCGTCGAAATCCAAGGCACGGCCGAGGGGCGCCCCTTCACCCGTGCGCAGGCCGTTGAGTTGCTCGATTTGGCAGCTTTGGGCATAGAGCGATTATTGGCCGTGCAACAGTCTGTTTTAAGCGCACTTACAGAGGCTTAGAGGCTGGGAGAAATTGCTTGACAGGTTTTGCGGCCCCGGCTAAGTTAATAGCACATCTTTAGTTTAATGCACGTGTAGCTTTCCTTTTCCTCCCCACTCTAAAAGAAGAGGATGGTTCCATGGCGGGAATGACTAAAGCACCATTCTGGGATATGGAAGATTGTCTCGGGAGTTATCTGGCTGAAATCGCCCATTCCAAGCCTTTATCTCCGGCCGACGAGGTCAATCTGGCGCGAAAGATCAAACAAGGGGATGAGCGCGCCCGCAATAGATTAGTCGAAGCGAATTTGCGCTTTGTGGTCAGCGTGGCAAAGGAATACCAAAATCGCGGTGTCCCCCTCGCCGATTTGGTCAGTGCAGGCAATATGGGCTTGATCACAGCCGCCGAGCGCTTTGATGAAGACAAGGGGTTCAAATTTATTTCCTATGCGGTTTGGTGGATCCGTCAGGCCATTCTACAGACACTGGCCGAGCAGTCGCGCACGGTCCGCCTGCCGTTGAATAAAATCGGTTTGCTCTACAAGATATCCAAGGCGTCCCGTGCCTTGCAGCAAGAGCGCACCGACGCCCCCCACCCGGAAGCTATTGCCGAGCAGCTCGATGTCCCGGTTGAAGAGGTCAAAGAGACGTTGCTGTGTGGTCGCTCAATGCGGTCGCTCGATGCGTCTTTTCTCGGCGAAGAAGATCACAGCTTGCTCGACGTGCTGCCCGATGAGCGCCAAGAATCCCCTGAAAACGAAGTGATGCGCGGCTGTTTGCGCGGGCAGATAGATTCGGCCCTAAACCGGCTCATCGGGCGCGAAGCCGAAATTCTCCGCCTCTACTTTGGCTTGAGCGGAGAAGAGCCCATGACCTTGGACCAGATCGGCATGCGCTTTGGGCTTACGCGCGAACGGGTCAGGCAAATCAAGGAGAAAGCGCTGCACCGCTTGCGGCACCCCAGTCGCTGCGATCATTTGCGCACTTATAGCCGCACTTGAAGACGACCCCCAACAGGCTCCCCTGCTCCCCAAAAGTCGCAGGAGTACGCCATGTCAGAAGATGCAGTTGAGGAGGAGCTACTGAATTCTATCGACGAAGTTGACAATCGGATTAAAAATTTTCGCCAGCGGGTGCGGGCCGTTTTGGACGCAGCCCAGGCCGAGGGAACGCGGCGCAATGAAAAGGAAGGGAACGCGAGGAGATAAGCGACGCGTGAATTGACCAAAGAGGGGATGGCTTGGCTGTCCCCTCTTTTTATTTGTCTGCAATCAAATGGAGAGAGCTGAAATGGACAAATGGGCAACAGGCATATTTACCTCTATTGACGAGGGTTTGGGAGCCGGATTGGATTCGGTGAAGGAGCTAGGGGTTTCCACCGTGCATCTGCACGCACCGGGCCGCGATTTTCGCACCGCCGAGAAAACCGCGGAAATCAAGGGCCAGTTTGCCGCGGCTGAGATCGAAATCAGCGTGGTTTTCGCTGGTTTTCCCGACGACGATTACACCACGCCGGAAATCGCCCAGCAAACGGTCGGGCTGGTGCCGTTAGATCGCCGGGAGCATCGGCTCGAAGAGACGCTGGCCATCGCGGACTTTGCCGCCGCGCTAGGCGTAGATGCCGTCGGCATGCACTTGGGCTTTGTGCCGGAGACGTCTGATCCGGATTTTGCCGCGGTCGTCGAAGTTGCGCGCACAGTGTGCGATCACTGCCGAGGACACGGCCAGCATTTTCACCTAGAAACCGGTCAGGAGACCGCGACCGAACTTCTCACCTTTATCCAAGCCGTCGACCGCGAGAACCTCGCGGTCAATTTCGATCCGGCCAATATGATCCTCTACCAAGTCGGCTCGCCGCTAGAAGCCTTGGATCAGGTGGGGCGCTTTGTCCGCAGTGTCCACTGCAAAGACGCCGCCATCGAGCGCCGCCCAGACCAGCCGTGGTACGAGGATGCGCCGCTTGGCCAAGGCGACGTCAACATCAGGGCCTTCCTCTTGAAATTGCGTGATTTGGGATATGAGGGGCCGCTGACCATTGAACGCGAATACGCTCCCGATCAGGTGGGGGATCTTCGCGCGGCTCTGCAGCTACTCACCGACCTCCGCCGCGAGATTTTGGGTTGAGCGCGTCGCTGCGGAGCTGTTTGGATTTTGCAGTAGATGCGGCTTGGCAAGCGGGCAAGATCACCTTGCGCTACTTCCAGTCGGGCATCCACGCCGAGTGGAAGGAAGATCTATCGCCGGTGACCGTCGCCGACCGCGAAGCCGAGATCAAGATACGGGATTTATTGGCCAAAGCTTATCCCGACGATGGGATTGTTGGCGAGGAATTTGGCCGGGTTGAGGGAAGCTCCGGCATGCGCTGGATTATCGACCCCATTGACGGGACGAAATCTTTTGTCCAAGGGGTGCCGCTCTACGGGGTGCTCATCGCGCGGGAAGGGCCGGATGGGGTTGACGTGGGATGTTGCTACATGCCGGCCCTCGACGAGATGGTGTGGGCCGCTAAAGGCGAGGGTTGTTGGTGGAATGGCCGGCGGGCTGCGGTATCTTCGGTAGCCGAGTTAAGCCAGGCCTGTGTCTGCTATACGTCGTGGCCGAGCTTTGCCGAACAGGGCCGCAAACAAGCGTGGCAACAGCTAGTCGCCAGCACTCGGCTGCGCCGGGGATGGGGCGATTGTTACGGCCACATCCTCGTGGCCACCGGCCGAGCCGAGGCCAGCTTTGACCCCATTATGAATCCATGGGATTGTGGGCCATTGCTGCCGATTCTGCAGGAAGCTGGAGGCACCTTTACCGATTGGCAGGGAGTGCCGACGATATATGGAAAAGACGCCTTTTCTTCTAACGGACATCTCTTCGAGTCCATTATGGGGCATCTGGGTGGACCTCAGTGATAGACGGACTCCGGAGCCGGATTGCCTTCTGCCTAGCAGTAGGCCGCGATGCTGTGGTGGCGACGTACCGCCACGATTGCACGACTGCGGCCCCGGCCATGGCTTTTGACTTTATATTTGCCATTTTCCCGGGCATTCTCGTGCTGACGGCCCTCTTGGGCTTGCTAGGCATATCGTCTGAGGATTTCATCAAAGTGCTCGAAGTCTTGGGCATTGTCATCCCTGTCCCGCTGCTGGAGGCCGTCGAAGACAACATCAGCTTCCTCTCATCGCAAAGTTTGTTCGTCATCGGGTTCTTGGGCGTCATATTGCCGGCGTCGGCTAGCATGTCTACTACGATGATGGCGCTCAACCGAGCCTACGGAGTGCAAGAGCATCGGTCCTTTTACAAGCGGCGCATTCTTTCGCTCGTCTTAATCGTCGTCTTGGGGATTTCTTTCGTTTTCTTCTTTAACCTCATCATATTTGGCGAACACGTCGAGAGTTGGCTGCGGGGTTATTGGACTTCCTCACACTTTTCTCCGTTGGTGGCCTTGTTGAGGCGCGCAGTGGTCGTGGTCGGCATGGTCGCCACAGCCGCCTGTATTTACTACATCATGCCCGCCGTGCGCCTGCGCTGGTGGGACGTGTTGCCGGGGAGTGTGATGTCTTCTGGGCTAGCCGGGGTCATTGCCATTGCCTTGGATTACATCGAGCGGTTTAGCTATTACAATATCATTTATGGCGTGCTCGGGACTGCCATTATCCTCTTGCTGTCCGCGTACTTGCTGGCTTTTTCATTATTGTTGGGCGGCGAATTGAACGCTGTGCTCTATCGCCGTCGCCACCCAGTTGACTCATACCCGACAGATTATTAGGTTGGGTTTATAGTAGTAATGTCTTTGGGAAATGGAGGAACCAATGCGCAAAAATTCAATCATAATCGCACTCGTCGTCAGCGGGCTTTTGGCCTGTGGGGAAAAAAAAGATGAGTTAACTCCTTATATCCAGACTTTGCAGGGCTTGGAAAGCCATAGCCAAAAGCTAATGAAGTATCAGGGGTACCTAACGACCGAGGGCATGACCTCTCAGGCCCACGACGTCGAAGAAGTCATGCAGACCTTGCTCGACGAGCTGGAGAAGGTCGAGCTCGAAGACAAGCGTCTCCGGGCCTTGCACAATGCCATGAAGCGAGCCTTAAAGGCGGCGATGCGCAAGCTGGTCGAGCCGGACTTCCCGACCTTTGTGCCCAATGCCCAAAAGAGCATTGGGCGCGTCGAAGACGAATTCACCAAGATATACGGCAACCTAGAGCTGTTGTGGCAGAGGGCCGGCAAGACCGAACCCTTCCCGCTCAAGTGGGAAGCCAAGCTCTAGTTGAGTCTGCCGCCCGTTGCATTGCGTAGAGCTCCCCCGGTAACAGGGGGAGCTTTTTGCGTTAAACTCCCGTGCAGGAAGAAGGGATGAACAAACCATGATGTTCGTGTTGCTCAAGCTGCTGTTGGCGACGGCGGTCGTGTTGCTGTGTTACGCCGCGTACCGACAGCTAAGGGGCGGTCCTCGCCGAGGCTCGTCCAACAAGCGCAGCAGCATTGATCCGAGCCGGGTCGCCGAGGCCGAATACAGCATATTGGATGAAGAAGAGGTCGAACGCGAAGATCGTGGCTAAGAGAGCCAGAGGGTTAAGTCCCGAACAACTGCTGGCCGAAATCGCCAAGGGGGATGTGCGGCCCTTTTATTTGCTTCATGGAGATGAGGAATACGAGCGCGAAGCTCTGGTCGCGTCTGTGATCGAAGCCTTGGTGCCAGCCCAGACGCGGGATTTCAATCTCGACGTGCTGCGGGCCGAGCGCTTGGAGGTGCTGGATTTTTTTCAGGTTTATGAGACCTATCCCATGATGGCCGAGAACCGACTGATTGTGCTGCGCGACGCCGAGGCCCTAACGACCGACCAATGTCGCGGTTTGGAACGCGTATTTGCAGCACTGGTGGAGACAAGTCGGCTCCTAGTAGTGGGCCAAAAGGTCGATATGCGGCGGAAGTTCTTTCGCGAGCTTTCTCGACAGGGGCGAGCCCTAGAGTTTAGGCCACCCTATGACAACCAAGTTCCGCAGTGGATACAGCGGCACGCCAAGCGCCAAGGGGTACAGATCGAGCTCGCGGCCGTCCAGCTACTCAGCCAGTACGTGGGAGCCAAGCCGCGCGAGCTGGTCAGCGAGATCGAAAAATTGGTCAGTTTTGCTGGAGTGGGCCAGCCGATCACCGCCTCTGCGGTCGAACAAGTCGCTGGCATCACGCGTGGGGCAAGCGTGTTCGATCTCGCCGATGCCCTCGGCAAAGGGCAGGGCAAGCTGGCCCAAAAGCTGATGCAGAAGTTTCTCAGCCAGGGAGAAGAGCCAGCCCGCGCCGTGGCCATGGTCACCCGCCACTTCCAGCTTTTGCTCAAGGCCCAAGGGCTGATGGACAAGTCGCTGCCGCGCGACAAAATGGCTGCTGAGTTAGGGGTTGCGCCGTTCTTCTTGTCCGGGTACTTGGAGCAGGCCCAGCGTCGCCCCGCCTCGTGGCTGTGGGCGGGATTGAGCACCTTAAAGGAGGCTGATTGGCGTCTAAAGTCGCAGGGACGACGCCAAGAGCACTTGGTTTTGCAACTGCTGGTGGCCAAGTTGTGCAGGAAGCGCTAGGCTTGACAATGGGTAGTGCCACAACTATAATTGACACACAAGGTGTTGTGTTTGTAACCTGTTGAAAAGTATAAACTAACATGCAAAGGACTGATCGTGAGCGAACCTACCGTCTTAAGCGATGACAATTTCAGCGCCGAGGTTCTCAACGCCGAACTGCCCGTGCTCGTGGATTTCTGGGCGACGTGGTGCGGGCCGTGCCGAGTGATTGCGCCGATTGTCCAAGAATTGAGCAGTGAATACGAAGGCAAGGCCAAAGTGTGCAAATTGGACGTCGACGAGGCTCAGAAAACAGCGGCCGAATTCGGCATCCGCAGCATCCCCACCTTGCTCATTTTCAAAGAGGGCAAAGTCGCCGATCAGATAATTGGTGCCGTCCCCAAAGGGCAAATCACCGAAAAGCTAGAGACCGCATTGGCCTAATTGTGCGACGAGAGGGCTTGGGGCGTTGCCCGTCTGAACGGGAGTGCTGAACATGCCGTCTGATTCTCTCTGGAGGCATGTCTTGCGTCGCTTGCAAGAGCGCGTGCGGAGTGGCCGTAAGGAGGAAGAGACTGCCACCTGCAAGCTCTTGAAGCGGGTGCCCATTTTTCGGGACCTGAATGGGCGAGAGTTGTACAAAATCGAACAGATGCTCTACGGTCCTCGGGATTGGCGGGCCCGCGAGGCGATTGTCAATCAGGGCGATCCCGGAATGGGGATGTACATCGTCGTCTCCGGCCAAGTGCGGGTCGCACAGATGGGCGACGATGGGGTTGAGAACCAGCTGGCCACCTTGACCCCTGGGGATTTTTTTGGCGAACAGGCCCTTGTCGATGGATCGCCGCGTCCTGCCTCGGTTTACGCCGTTCTGCCTTGTAGCCTCCTCGTGTTTTGCCGCCCCGACTTACTTGAACTCCTAGAGAACAACACCCCACTTGCCTTGAAGATGGTTGAGGGCTTAGCGCAAGAGACCTCGGCCGACGTATCCGAACTGATAGAGAAGCTCTCGGTGCAGCTACGCACCCCCGAGCGCCTTTTAAAAGAGGCTCGGCGAGCAGGTAGTCTTCAATGAATTGGCAAGTTAAAGTCGCAATCAGCTTGGTGGCCGTAGCAGCCGCCGGGTGGTTCCTGTACGAGATTCGCGGCATTCTCACTCCTTTTGTTTTTGCTTTCGTCTTGGCCTATATCCTCTACCCGATCATCGATTGGATGGAGAGGAGGGGATTGGGGCGAGTTTGGAGCACGCTCCTCGTTTTTTTGCTCGTTTTTGCGGGGTTAGGACTGGGTGCTTTCAAGGTTGGGGACAAGCTGACGGGAGAAACGGTTGATCGGGTTTTTACCATCGCCAACACCGGCGACAAACTCCTAATCATCCAAGAGATCGCCTGGGAAGACGATTCGCGGGAACAGCCGTTCGTCCTAAGAGAAGAACACCGCTGGCCGCTAGGGATCGCTCCCAAGGAGGAGTTGGCAATTCATCTGCGCTTTGTGCCCAAAGACCACGCACCGGCTGCAAACGCGCTCTTGATTGCGTACTCACAGGGAAAGGACGAATACAACCAGCGCATTCGCGTCCACGGCAATAGCAGCGCGACCCCTGGGAGCCAAGCGACTGGCAAATCGGGTTCCGTTGTGTTTTCACGTGCCGATATTGGTTTTGGCAAGGCCGACCCCAATGTCTTGGTGGAAATCGGCGATAGTATCCTGACGGAAACCAGCGCTAGGGCTTCGAGCATTGAGCCCATGCTACGGCCCTATTTGGGGAGCGATTTCCGCCTCGCCGAGTTGATCCGCGAACACGGCGAGCGGCTGATGAAGACCATGTTGGGGGGCACCACGCTGTTTATCGAGGGCCTGATTTCGGGCCTTACTTTTGTGGTGATCGTGCCGTTTGTAGCGTTCTTCTTTCTCAAAGAGGGGCGGCGCTTGACGCGGGGCTTGATGGCATTCGTACCCAACGCCTATTTTGAGTTGTGCTTAAACCTGATGTACCAAGCGAATAAACAAATCGGGAATTACATCCGCGGCCAGCTTTTGGCCGTCCTCGTCGTATCGGTGCTCTCGATTAGCGGCTTGTCCATTATCGGCGTCTATTATGCCCTGCCTTTAGGCTTGCTCGCCGGGTTGGCCAACGTAATCCCGTATCTCGGGCCATTGATCGGGATCGTCTGCTCTTCGATTGTGGCCTTGGCTACTGGCGGTGGTTTGGCGATTGTGGCCAAAGTAATCGCTATGTTCTTGATCGTTCAACTGATCGACAACGTACTCATTCAACCCACCATGGTGGCCAAAAGCGTCGAACTGCACCCGTTGGTCGTCCTCTTTGTCGTCATGGTGGGAAGCCAGTTGATGGGCATCGTTGGGATGCTGATCGCCGTGCCGCTCACGGGTATCGCGAAAGTGAGTGGCCAAACCATCTACGAAGGGATCAGGCAGTACCGGTTTAGAGTAGGTTGACAGACCTATATGGATGTGCTTAAATACATCGTCTCGCATCCCATCCCAAATTTTGCTAAGCGGCATTTAAGGCCCTTTAAAGGGGTAGGAGGAGTAGATTGAGTAGTTCAATACACTTAGAAAGCACAGTAGTGAGCGAGTTGGCTCAACGCATAGGGGACGCCCGCAAGCTCTACGGCAACGATAGTCCGTACGTCATAGGTATGATGACGGCTGTCGAGTGGATAGCCCAAGGTGTGGAGGGTGGCCAAAGCCTCAAGCAAGACCTGCTGGCCCGCGTTCTGGAGAGCGAGGGCAAGAAACAACAACCGTCTCGTCCGCTGCCTGCCAGTCCAGAGAGCAGCCCCCCAACCCAAGATCGCCGGGCCTTAGCGGAAAACACTTGGACTCGAGGTGTAGTCAAGTGGTTTAACAACGATAAGGGATATGGTTTTATTTCTACCGATAGCCATGTCGATGTCTTCGTCCACTGGCGCGACATTTCATCTTGGGACCGGAGTTTGACCCAAGATGACGAAGTTGAGTTTATGGTGACCCGCACTGCCAAGGGGTTCCAGGCCATCAACGTGATGAAAGCCGGCCAAGACAAAGCCGAAGAAGCCGCAGGAGAGGCAGACTCGGATGCCCCGGTCGCGACTGAGTCCCCCGACGAAACCGGGGAGGCCGAACCCGTCTCAGCCGATGGCGCTTCCTCTGAAAGCGAAAGCGAAGAGAGTGCGTTAGAGCCCCAAGACGACGAGAGCAGGCCCGCAGGGGAAGATGAACAAAAAAACGTCTGAGATAGCCTGCTCGTTCTGCGGCAAGGAGGGCGACCAAGTCGAGAAGGTTATTCAGGGGCCTTCGGTGTACATATGTAGCGAGTGCATCGGCTTGTGCAACGAGATGCTGGAAGAGGACGACAAGCACGAGCTCAGTCTCAACGGTCGGCCCCTGCCCAAGCCAGCTGAAATCAAGGCCCACCTCGACGCGCATATTATCGGCCAAGAACGCGCTAAAAAAGCGCTCTCGGTCGCCGTGTACAATCACTACAAGCGAGTGCACTCCGGCACTGCGGATGTCCAGCTCAGCAAGAGTAATATCTTGCTCATCGGCCCCACCGGAGTGGGCAAGACGCTTTTGGCGGAGACGTTGGCGCGGATATTGCAAGTGCCTTTTGCCATCGTCGATGCCACCGTCCTCACCGAGGCCGGGTACGTGGGCGAGGACGTGGAAAATATCCTCGTGCGACTCCTACAAGCCGCGGATTACGATGTCAAACAAGCCGAGCGCGGGATCTTGTTCATCGACGAATTGGACAAGGTCGCCCGCAAATCCGGCAACCCCTCCATAACCCGCGATGTTTCAGGCGAAGGCGTCCAACAAGAGCTCCTCAAGATTTTAGAGGGGACCGTGTCGGGGGTGCCTCCGAAGGGAGGGCGCAAGCATCCCGAGCAGCCCTTGGTGCAAATAAACACCAAAAACATTCTCTTTATCTGCGGAGGGGCGTTCGATGGGCTGGATAAAATTATCAGTCAGCGCATCGGGACTAAGTCCATGGGCTTTGGCAGCCTTCTCGACGAGCGCGAGGGAGCAGACGAGTCCAATCTGTTGGCGCGAGTCGAACCCGAGGAATTGATCCAGTACGGCTTAATTCCCGAATTGATTGGCCGCTTGCCAGTGGTGGGTATCTTGCACCCCTTCAGTGATCAAGCACTAATGGACATCCTGCTCAAACCGCGCAACGCACTCGTCAAGCAGTACCAGAAGCTGTTTGAGATGGACGGTATTGCCCTGCGGTTTGAAGAAGGCGCCCTGAAGAAGGTCGTTGAATTGACCCAAGAAAAGGAGATGGGGGCACGCGGTTTGCGGGCGGTTTTAGAGACTATCATGTTTGAAATCATGTTCGATCTCCCGGCCCGGGACGACATCGCCGAATGCGTCATTACCAAGGAGTTCATCGAACACAAGGCACCGCCGACTTTCGTGTACAATAAGAAGCGAGCTTAATTCTCCAACCGGATTTTGAGCTTTAACTGCGTCCCTTTTCCGCCGGCGAGTACGCGCTATTGGAGAAGGGGCTTTTTTGTGAGAAAAGCGCAATGCAGTCTAGGCATTATCCATCGCGGATGCAGTGGCGACACCAGCTTGCGGCTTCCGCGGCCACTGCGGTCGGCGAAGTAGCCGTGCGGGGGCGGCTTCTCCACTTCACCGAAGGGAAGGGCAGGATCGCAGACGAGAGCGGTGGGATTGATTTCGTCGTAAAGGCGCGGATAGAAGAGGTAAAGGCCGGGGATATAGTAGAGTTATATGGTATTGTTGCAGAAGGCATTATAGAAGTTACTCAAGCCCGTTTGTTAGCCCTGAGTAATGTGGAGTGGTGCCAGGGAGATTGGGCGCGGTTCCACGCCAAGGAACTATGGGCGAATATGAGAGTGCGGGCCGCCGTATTAGACGCGGTACGCTATTTTTTCCGAGATGCGAACTTTCTCGCTGTGGATACGCCGACATTAGTCCGCGCCTCGGCCCAAGAGGAGCACATACAGCTATTCGCCACAGAGTACCAGGGGGATAAGGCGCAAGAGCAGCTGTATCTCGCTCCCTCTCCAGAACTGTACATGAAGCGGTTGCTAGGGGTGGGTTTTGAGCGGATTTATCAGATCAGCCGCTCGTACCGCAATGGAGAGATTGGGCCGCAGCACAACCCCGAGTTTACTCTAATCGAATGGTATCGGGCGTACTCCAGTTATGAGGAAATCATGGCCGATGTCGAGAATTTAGTGGCTCATGTGGCGGAAAGCGTCTTGGGGCGGTCGAGCGTAGTGCGGTCAGGACGCGAGATCGGCTTGCAGCCGCCGTGGGAGCGGATCAGCGTCCGCGAGGCTTTTGTGCGCTGGGCCTCCGTCGACTTGGATACCTGTGCAGATGCAGAATCGCTTTTTCGCCGCGCACGTGCCTTGGGCTATGACAGCGCTAGACGAGGGGATCGTTGGGAGGACTTGTTCCACAAGATCTTGCTGGAAAAAGTCGAGCCAGAACTGGCCAAACTAGGGGTCGTCCATCTGTTCGATTATCCCCGGCAGCTCGCCGCATTGGCCAAATTAAAAGAAGGCGATCCAGCCGTAGCCGAGAGAACGGAAGCGTATTTGGGAGGGGTGGAGCTGTCGAACGGCTATACGGAGTTAAACGACCCAGCCCAGCAGCGCGAGCGCTTTGCACGGGATGCTCAAGCGGGGGGCGCACCGGCCGACGAGGCGTTTCTCGCAGCTATGGAGCGGGGCATCCCGCCGGCTGGTGGCGTGGCCTTGGGATTGGATCGGCTGGTTATGGTTGTCGCCGGCGCGTCTTGCTTAGACGAGGTGGTCGCCTTTCCGCTAGAGCATTAGTCGGCGAGGGCTGCCAGCTCTTTTTCGGAGGTCAGCAGGCCGTCGATTAGGCCGAAGTCGATTGCCTCTGCGGACGAGAGAAAGTAATCGCGCTCGGTGACTAGCTCGATGCGCTCGAGCGACTGGCCAGTATCTTGGACTAAGATCTGGTTGAGCCGGTCGCGCCACTCGACGATTTCACGGGCGTGGATTTCAATGTCGGCTGCTTGGCCGCGAACGCCGCCCCAAGGCTGGTGCAGCATGAGCCGAGAATGAGCGAGGGCGTGGCGCTTACCCTTAGTCCCCCCGGCGAGGAGGATTGCGCTCATGCTGTAGGCTTGGCCGATGCACAGCGTCGCCACGTCGCAGGGGAGGTACTTCATGGTGTCGTAGATGGCCAAGCCGGCCGTAAGGCTGCCGCCAGGGCTGTTGATATAGAGCGAGATGTCTTTCTTGGGATCTTCCGAGGTCAGAAAGAGCAATTGGGCGATGACGAGGTTGGCTTCGTGGTCGTTGATCTGGGTGCTGATGAAAATGATCCGCTCCTTGAGGAGGCGAGAGAAAATGTCATAGGCGCGCTCGCCGCGGCCGGTCTGTTCGATTACTACGGGTACGATGGCCATGTGCTATTCTGTCGTTAGAAGAGAGTCCATTTGCTGATTAATGGACTATAGGCGATGCTCAATATAGTGTCAATGGGGCATCGCTCAGGTTGGTTGACCCCGCTGGGTTAGCTCGATAAATTTTACCCGATCTCAGCGCGTCGTTGCTGACTGAAAGTAAAGCTCTTAACTCATTGCAGAGCATAGTGATACGATCTTTTAAATTCTGTTGGCTGGCCCTAGCTGGCCACAGGTGTGCGTGCTCGTAGGCATTACCGGCGGCATGGGGGCGGGCAAGTCCGCACTGGCGCAGATGCTCGCCGAATTTGGTGCGCTGCGGGTCGATGCCGACGAAGTGGCCCGCGAAGTGGCGGCAATCCCAGCGGTGATCGAGCATCTACAAGCGGCGTTCGGCCGCGATCTGCTTGGCCCGGACGGGCGCTTGGACCGCCGGAAGTTGGGGCGTCGCGCCCTGCGGTCGGACGAGGCGAGCCAGCGATTAGAGGCGATTATGCGGCCGCCTCTGGCAGCGGCCATAGAACGTCGGCTGGCGCAGGCTGTGGAGGAAGCCGACAGCGGAGTCGTGGTGTTTGACGCGCCGCTGATATACGAGTGGGGAAACGAGGGGAACTTTGACCTAATGGTGGTGGTCGATGCTGAGGAGGAACGATGCATGTCGCGGGTACAGCAGCGCAGCGGCTTGCCGGTGTGCGAGATTAGGCAGCGGATGGCCCGCCAGATGGACCTAAAAGAAAAAAAGGCCCGCGCCGACCTTGTCATCGACAACAACGAGGACTTAGCCGCACTCGCCGCGCAGGCGAAAGCACTGTGGGCCGAGTTAGTCGGCGCTGAGCAGGGAGGGGGAAGCTATGACAAATGAGGGTTTGCGGCGCACGCCACTCTATGAGGTCGCCGTCGCCGAAGGCGGACGCATGGCACCCTTTGGGGGGTGGGAAATGCCGGTCCAGTTTGAGGGCATCCGCAGCGAACACTGGGCGGTGCGCCGAGAGGTCGGGCTGTTCGACATCTCGCACATGGGGCGAATCGCCATCTCCGGGGCGGGCGGGTTGGCTTTCCTCGACAGCCTCTTGCCGGCGCGGGTCCGCGAATTGACCATCGGCCAAATGCTTTACTCTCCGCTGTGCAATGAACAGGGGGGATGCGTAGATGATCTGGTCGTGTACCGGCTCGCAGACCAGGAGTACCTCTTGGTGGTCAACGCGAGCCGGAAACCTGTTGACTGGCAGTGGATTACCGCCCGCGCAGCCGGGTGGTCGGACGTGCAGATCGAGGACTTGAGCGATGAGCAGGGCATGGTCGCGGTGCAGGGGCCACAGGCTGCAGCCCTAGTCGAATCACTCACGGGATCGGCTAGCGCAGCGCTAGGGTACTATCGCTGCGCGGAGATGGAGATCGCCGGGATACCAGCCTTGCTCAGCCGCAATGGCTACACTGGAGAAGACGGATTTGAGATCATGTGTCCGGCCAACCAAGTCGCCGCACTGTGGGCGAAGCTCCGCGCGGCCGGTGCCCGGCCTTGTGGGTTAGGGGCACGCGATACCTTGCGCCTCGAGATGGGGTTTTGCCTCTATGGAAGCGAATTGAACGAGCAGACGACCCCCTTAGAGGCGGGTTTGGCCTGGACCTTGGACTTGGAAAAAGAGGCGAATTTTGTCGGAGCCGAGGCGCTGCGAGCACAGCGTACGGCAGGAGGTTATCGCCGTTTGCGCGGATTCCGCATGTTGGAAAGGGGCATTCCTCGGCCGGATTATCCGGTTTTCGACCAACGCGGAGAGCAGGTGGGTGTCGTCACCAGTGGGACGCACTCGCCGGTACTCGGCGAGGGGATCGGGTTGGCCTATTTACAGCGCGGTGCACAAAAAATAGGTACCGAGGTGTACATCGGCATGAAGAGCAAGCGACAACCCGCCGTGGTGGTCAAGCTGCCCTTTGTCCCTTCGGCCCCTAAAAAAGACTGAGACGCTTTATCTGCTGCCTTTCGGCAGTGAACGGAGGTTGCATGGGCGACGAATTTGGACCCAGCGATGATTTTGTCCGCCGGCACATCGGCCCTACGGACGCGGACCTAGCCGCTATGCTCACGGCTGTGGGCACCGACAGCTTGGAGGACCTCATGGCCGAGGCCCTGCCGGCGGCAATTCGGATGCAAGGTCACTTGGCGCTAGGAGAAGGCATTAGCGAGTACGAGCTGATGGGGCGGTTGCGCGAACTAGCCGGCCAGAATCGCATACACCGCAGTTTTATCGGCATGGGCTATTCAGACTGCATAACTCCTCCGGTGATCCAGCGCAACATCTTGGAGAATCCAGGCTGGTACACCCAATACACGCCCTACCAGTCCGAAATCGCCCAAGGGCGGCTGGAGGCCCTACTCAACTTCCAGACCATGGTCGGCGACCTGACGGGTTTTGCTTTGGCCAATGCCTCCTTGTTGGACGAAGCCACGGCCGCGGCTGAAGCCATTGCCATGCTGCGGGCGGTACAAAAGAAAAACGCCAGCCAGCGCGTCTTTGTCTCGTCGGCCTGCCACCCGCAAACCATAGCGGTAGTCAAGGTACGGGCCGAATCGCGGGGGTGGGAGGTCGAAGTGGGGGATCACCGAGAATACGATTTTGCGACCGGGGTTTTCGCCGCTCTGGTTCAGTACCCCGCCTCAGACGGTGCGCTCTACAACTACGCCGACTTCTGCACTCAGGCTCACGCCCAGCAGACGCTGGTGTGCGTGGCGGTCGATTTGCTCGCCCTGTGTTTGCTGCGGCCCCCTAGGGAATTTGGGGCCGATGTGGCCATCGGAAGCGCACAGCGCTTTGGTATGCCGATGGGATACGGTGGCCCACACGCAGCCTTTTTGGCGACGCGACCCGAGTTCCAGCGGCAGGTACCTGGGCGCATCATTGGCGTCTCTGAGGACGTCCGCGGCCAGCCGGCCCTGCGCATGGCCCTACAAACCCGCGAACAGCACATCAAACGAGAACGGGCGACGAGCAACATCTGCACGGCCGAGGTCTTGCCAGCCGTGGTGGCGAGCATGTACGCGGTCTATCACGGGCCGGACGGGTTACAGCGCATAGCCCACCGCATACACCGCCAGGCGCGGGCACTTGCTCGCGGGTTGGAAGAAGCTGGCTACCGAGTCGTCCACGACCAGTACTTTGACGCGCTTCGCGTTGAAGTAGGGGCGCGGGGAGACGAGCTGTTAGCACAGGCGCGGGCCGAGGGGATGAACTTCCGCGATCTGGGGGACGGGCACTGGGGCATTGCCCTCGACGAAACGACCGACAAGGCCGATTTGCAAGCCATCCTTACCTTACTGGGCGGCAAGCTCCCTGACGAGGTCGATGAAGAGCCTGCTTGGGAATCTGGCCACGTCCGCCACTCGCGCTTCATGGAGCATCCGGTCTTTGCGTCGCACCACTCCGAGACCGAAATGATGCGCTACATGCGCCGGCTCGAAGCCAAGGATCTGTCTTTGGTCCACGCGATGATTCCCCTCGGCTCGTGTACCATGAAGCTCAATGCGACCGCGGAAATGATGGCCATTACTTGGCCCGAATTCGCTGGGCTGCATCCATTTGTGCCGATAGGGCAAGCCCAGGGGTATGCGGCGGTTTTCGCCGAAATGGAGGACATGCTGCGCGAAATCACCGGCCTCAAGGGCATTTCGCTGCAACCGAATGCAGGTTCGCAGGGCGAATACGCTGGCCTACTCATCGTGCGCAAATACCACCAGACGCGCGGAGAAGCCCAGCGCAACGTCTGCCTCATTCCAGCCTCGGCGCATGGAACCAATCCGGCTAGCGCGGCTATGGCTGGCTTAGACGTGATCGTCGTCGCCTGTGATGACGAGGGCAATATCGACTTGGCGGACCTGCGGGCGAAAGCCGGCGCACACCGCGAGCGACTCGCGGCTCTAATGGTGACGTACCCCTCGACCCACGGGGTGTTTGAAGAGGCCATCGGCGAAATTTGCGCGGTCGTCCACCAAGCGGGCGGTCAGGTTTATATGGACGGTGCCAACATGAATGCCTTGGTGGGATTGTGCCGGCCCGGGGAAATCGGCATTGACGTGTGCCACTTGAACTTGCACAAGACCTTCTGCATCCCCCACGGCGGGGGTGGCCCGGGGATGGGGCCCATTGCCGTGGCCGAGCACTTGGTGGAGTTTTTGCCCTCGCACCCCCTCGTCCACACTGGCGGGGCCGAGTCGATTGGCCCCATTGCGGCCGCTCCGTGGGGCAGTGCCTCGATTCTGCTCATATCTTGGGCGTACTTGCGGTTGATGGGCGGTGCGGGCCTCACGGAAGCGACTCAGGTGGCGATCCTCAATGCCAATTATCTAAGCAGCCGCCTCGCGGATTCCTTTCCCGTGCTATACAAGGGGCACAACGGGCGCGTGGCCCACGAATGCATTCTCGATTTGCGCTGGGCACGGGAACACAGTATTGGCGTAGAAGACGTGGCTAAACGCTTGATGGACTACGGGTTCCACGCGCCTACGGTATCCTTCCCGGTCGTCGGAACTCTGATGGTCGAACCTACCGAGAGCGAGTCCAAGGCCGAATTGGACCGGTTTTGCGAAGCCATGATCGCCATTGGCGAAGAAATCCAGCAAATAGCCGCCGGAGAGATGGACCGCGCCGACAATCCGCTCGTCCACGCGCCGCATCCTTTAGATGTAGTGCTGGCCGCCGAGTGGGATAGGCCCTATTCTAGAACCGTGGCCGCCCTGCCGGCTCCTTGGCTGTTAGAGCGCAAATTTTGGCCGGCCGTAGGAAGACTGAACGATGCGCAGGGCGATCGCAACCTGATCTGTTCCTGTCCGCCTATAGAGATGTATTCACAAGAGGAATGAGATGAGCAAAAAGCGCGCCCTAATCACCGGCATTACCGGCCAAGACGGTTCGTACTTGGCCGAATTGCTGTTGGAAAAGGGCTATGAGGTTTTTGGGCTGGTGCGCCGCAGTAGTACGGTCAATTTCGAGCGGATCGGCCATTTGCAGGACAAAATCGAACTGATATCCGGCGATCTGTTGGACCAAAAGTCGCTGGTTTCGGCGTTGCAGGCCGCGCGGCCGCAGGAAGTGTACAACCTAGGTGCCCAATCCTTTGTGCCGGTTTCTTGGGAGCAGCCCATGTTAACCGGTGAGGTCACCGGCTTGGGCGTGACGCGGCTGCTCGAAGCCATCCGCACCTGCGACGAGAACATTCGCTTTTACCAAGCCAGCACCAGCGAGCTGTTCGGCAAGGCACAGGAAACGCCGCAGAATGAGCAAACGGCTTTCTATCCGCGTTCGCCCTACGGGGTGTCCAAGCTCTACGCGCATTGGATCACCATCAACTACCGCGAAAGCTACGGCCTGTTTGCCTGCACGGGCATTCTCTTCAATCACGAGTCGCCGCGCCGTGGCCGCGAATTCGTCACCCGCAAAATCACGCACGGTGTGGCCCGCATCAAACACGGGCTGGACCAAGAGTTGCGCTTAGGCAACCTCGATGCCCGCCGCGATTGGGGCTATGCGGGCGACTTTGTCCGCGCGATGTGGATGATGCTCCAGCAGGACGACCCCGACGATTACGTCGTCGCCACGGGCACCTCCCGCACCATTGGCGAATTCTGCGAGGTTGCCTTCGCCCACGTCGGCTTGGATTGGCGGCAATACGTGATCGTGGATGAGCGCTTTTTGCGCCCCGCCGAGGTATATACCCTGTTGGGCGATGCGACTAAGGCGCGGGAAAAACTCGGTTGGGAGCCCGAGGTCGGCTTTGAGGAAATGGTGCGGCAGATGGTTGACTGGGACTTGGAGCAGGTGGCCCATCAGTCGGCCCCAGTACGCCCGGCTCTGCGGCGATAACGGCGGCTGAACTTGCGGATCTGGCCGCATATCGTCTGAATCGCCCGCACATCGCGCACTTCCAAATCGACCTTGTTAAAGAAGCGGCGCAGCACTCGGCCGAAGTGCTCCGGCTTGTTGTTGTACGGGGTAAACTCTATCTGGGCAAGGGTTTGTAGGATCTGAGCGAGCATTCGCTCGCGTTCGTCGGCCGTAGCCAGTTGTGCAGGTGGGTCCGGTGGCTGTTCACTCACGGCCGCATATAGGCCATAAGCGAGCAGGAGCACGGCGTGGGAGAGGTTGAGAGAGGGATAGGCCACGGCCGTAGGGAACCTCAGCACTTGGTGGCAGAGTGCGAGTTCCTCGTGCCACAAGCCGTCCCTTTCGCGTCCGAACACGAGGGCAATGCGGCGGTGATGTACTTGGGAGGCTAGTTGGGCAATCAGAGGCTCTGGCGCGGAAGTGACCGTGCGGAAGCGGCCCTGCCGATGGGTTGTGCCGACGACGATGTGGCAATCGGCAACGGCCGCAGCGAGGCTGGGGAAGACTTGGCTACCGTCGAGAATATCGCCCGCGCCGTGGGCAAAGGTGCGCGCTTCTGGCGTATCCCACGCTCCGGGATTGACCAAGGTCAACTGACTTATGCCCGTGGTTTTGAGTACGCGGGCCGTAGCGCCGATATTGCCTGGCGTCGCTGGCTCGACGAGCACGACGCGGATGTTGTCGAGAGGATTCATGCGGCTTGCCAAACTAAACTAAGAAGGATACTGCGCGCCAATGCACACCGCAGGTGAACTCACCCGCGTCCAACTCGCGGACGGCGTCTATTTGCATCTGCACAGCATTGGGCTGTACAAGACGATCCGGGTGGATGTGTGTCTGAGCACGCCGCTATGTGCACCGAGACATTCACTGGTGGCCCTGAGTGGCCAACTGTTGGCACGGGGCACGCACAAACTGCCCAATATCCAGAGCCTCAACCGCTTCATTGACGACCTCTACGGAGCGCATTACTCGGTGCAAGTCGATCGCTTGGGGGAGCATCAGTTCGTTCATTTATGTCTGGAGGTCATAGACGATAACTTTCTTGGGGAGAAGGGAATACTGGCACGGGGACTGACCTTCCTGCGAGATGTTCTCCGCGATGGCAGCGGGTTCCAGCCTGCTTACCTGGAACGGGAAAAGCACCGCCTCGCGCGGCAAATCGCCGATGGTTTCAACGACAAACTGGGCTACGCACAACGGAGGTGCAGCGAAGAGATGTGCCGGGGCGAACCAATGGGCCTGTCGCCGCTGGGCAATCCCGCAGACTTTGCTGCCGTGCAGGCCGACGAACTGTGGGATTTCCACCGCGAGCGGACCGCGGGCGACCGCCTAGACCTCTTCGTAAGCGGCGATTTGCGCTTGGAGCAGATTCGTCCCTTGATGGAGTCGCTCTTTACTTGGGAGCGCGCGGCGAACCAGCCCCAGCGTCCGTCGCCGCGTTCGCGCATTGTTGGTCCGCGGCGCGAGATATTTGAATGCCAAGAGGTCCGAGAGGCCAAAATGGTATTGGGCTATCGCACTCAAGTTGCTTATGACGCGAACGGCACAAACGACTATCCGGCTTTGGTACTCCTAAACCTGATGCTCGGCGGCGATGGTCCGTCTCGGCTGTTTAAGCATCTCCGGGAAGAAGAAGGTTTATGCTACTACATCGCATCGCATATCGAGGCCCTGAGCGGGCTGCTCTTTGTAGCCGCGGGCATTGAAGTTGCCGCGTATTCCGAGGTCCGGGACAGGGTGGAGCAAGAACTCCAAGCGCTGCGCTCTGGAGCCATTGATCTTAGGGAAATCGAAGCGGCTCGGCACCTACTCAGGGCGCGGTTGTTGGGGCTAGCCGAAGACCGCGAGGGCTTTTTTCGCTATCAATTGCGGGAAGGGTTAACAGGGGGTAGCCAATCCCCGCAAGTGTTGTGGCAGCGCATTGAGCAAGTCGGCGTCGAAGAGCTTGCGCGCGTGGCCGATGGCATCGCAGCAGATACGGCTTTTCTATTGCACGGGACGTGAGAACGTGATCGCAGATGCGCTATTGGGAGAAGTCGTGTACCGCAGCCGCTTAGGCGCTCTCGACGTATGGGCAGTACCACGGTCAGGCAGTCAGCAAAAAGCGGCCGTGCTGTCCATAGACTACGGTTCGGTCGATTTACATGTGCGCACCCACGACTCCGGGCAGGTACAAACCACGCCTGCTGGCACCGCACATTTTCTCGAACACCGCCTTTTTGTCAAACCCTACGGCGACATCACCGAGCAAATCAACCGCCTCGGCGGCGATGTAAACGCCAGCACCAGTTTTACTTCAACCGTTTTTTCGCTGACGTGCATTGAACATTTTGCCGACCATTTAGCGCTGCTCTTTGAACTCGCGTTGGACCTACACATTCTGCCGGACGGTGTTGCCCACGAGCGCGAAATCATCGACCACGAGCTACAGATAAGCTGCGACGACCCGGAGTGGATCGGGTTTTTGCACGGCCTCAAGGCGCTGTACCAGGATGGCCCTTTGGCATGGGATATGGCTGGCACGCGGGAGAGCATTGGGCAGATCGACGCCGCTATGCTGACCCGCTGTCACGAAGTCTTTTACCGGCCCGGATACATGGGCCTGTATTTGTGCGGGGATTTCGATGTAGAGGCTACTTGTGCGGCCGTCGAGTCCTCCCTGCTAAAGTACAGTCGACCACGCTCTATATGGAATCGCGTGGAGCGGCCGGTGGTTTTGCCGGCCCCGCAGTCGCTCGGGGCTTTGGCACTGCCGGTCAGCCGACCCTATACCTTGCTGTTTTTCGGCGACGATAAAGCGGGTCAATCGGGACGCGATTTGCTCTTGCGGGAGTTGGCCTTAGAGCTGGCCTTGGACATCGCCTTGGGGCCAGCGAGCGATTTTTTTGCCGCGCACTACGAAGATGGCCTGATCGACGGCGATGCCTTTGGGGCCGAGGTCTATGCCGAGCCGACGTTCTGCTTTTGCACGGTGGGCGGATATACCCAGCAGAGCGAGCGATTGCGCGAGAAAATAAACGCCGCCTTGGCCAGCCTTGACGAGTGCGTTGTGGCCGCGGATTTGGGCCGTGCCAAGCGCAAGTCTTATGGCCTGCTGCTGCGCGCGTGGGAGCAAGCCGAGGACGTGGCCGATATGCTCTGCTCTGCCGCGGCCAGCGGGGCGGCCCCCAGCGTCTATTTCGACGTACACGAGCAGATCGGGGTCGGCGACATCCTCGAAGTGCTGGAGAGTTGTTTGTCTCCGGCGCACTTGAGCGCGATGCAGATTGTGCCCACAGGATGCGCGGAGTAATGGCAGACAAGATTTATCGCTATTGGATCACGGTGCCCAGCGGATTGGAGGCGGTGGCACTAGATGAACTGCGCGAGCACGCGCCCGAGATAGAGCAGGTCGAAGTCGAACCGGGTGGGCGCGTGGGCCAGATTTTTTTTACGTACAAGCGTAGTCCGGGGCGGCTTCTGCAATTGCGCTCGGCCATGCAATGCGCCGGTTTAATCAGCCAGATGCACGGTGTTACGGTGGGCCGACCAGGGCTTGAATACATCTGTAAACGCATTGCTCGCTGCGACCTGACGCCAGTCAAAAGCCTTGCGCAGACCCAATCCACTTCAATCGACGCCAATGCTTTTGCTCTGAGCGCGACGCTGCAGGGCCGGTATCGGTTCAGTTCAGCCGAACTAACCGCGGCCGTAGCGGCAGTTTTGCGCGACGAGCACGGATTGCGTCCAGGCAAAGGGCCGAACCTGCTGCGCCTTCACTTGCAACTGACCGGGCGAAGAGCTCTGTTGGGCCTGCGGTTAGGGACGGGCCCTGCGCCGAATGCGGCCGTGGCGTATTGCTTGGGCCGCTTGGTGGCCATGCAGCCGGGAGCCTGCGTCCTGTGGGCGCGTCGCGATCCGGGCGAACTGGCCGCATGGCAGGAGCTCTTCCAGCCGAACGCCCTAGTCGGGATTCGGTCCTCGGGACGCGGGCGTGGGCCGGTGGGCGTAGTTGCCACGCTGGATCGCCTGCCGTTGGTAGAGGACTGCATCGACTATGCGTTCGGTTTTGCTGGCGGCGATTGCGCCGCGCTGCTAGCCGAGTTGGCGCGCGTCTTGCGCTCAGGTGGGATAGCCGCTATCCAAGTGGCAGACTTGGAGCTTCTCCTCGGCTATCTGGAGATTGGAGTGTATCCGTTGGCTGTCTTGGCCGACTTGAGCTTGCCCGAGCGTGGGCGGCCCTATCGGCTGGTCGTTCTTGAGAGACTGATCGGCCCTTGATATAGCGAAAATCTAGGCGTTATTTAGAAAGATGCATATGGAAACGAATTCGGCTAGGGCTTTCGCCCAGGCACAGCAGGTCATTCCCGGGGGCGTGAACAGTCCGGCGCGGGCATTCGGCGCAGTGGGTGGTGGCCCTCTCTTTATCGACCGAGGGGTTGGTTCACGGCTAGTTGATGTCGATGGCCGCGAATACATCGACTACGTGTGCTCTTGGGGACCGCTCATTTTCGGCCATGCCCATCCTCGGGTCGTCCAGGCCGTGCAGGAAGCCTGCGCGAAGGGGACCAGTTTCGGTGCCCCTACCGAGCTGGAAATCGCACTGGCCGAGCGCATCGTGGCGATGGTGCCCTCCATCGAGATGGTGCGAATGGTGAGTTCGGGGACCGAGGCCACGATGGCGGCGGTGCGCTTGGCCCGCGGCCATACAGGCAGGGACAAAATCGCCAAATTCGAAGGCTGCTGGCACGGGCATGGGGACAGCTTCTTGAGTGAGGCCGGGTCTTCGGCCCTGACCTTGGGGGTTCCCACGAGTCCGGGTGTGCCGCAAAGCGTAGTCGATTCGACCTTAACGCTGCCGTACAACGACGCGGATGCCGTGCGTGCAGCCGCGCGGGAAAACAGCGGCCAGATCGCCGCCATTATCGTCGAGCCAATAGCCGGAAATATGGGGACCGTGCCTCCCCGCGAAGGGTTTCTTCCCGCGCTGCGCCAAATAGCCGACGAAGAGGGAATCGTCCTCATTTTTGACGAGGTCATTACGGGGTTTCGCGTCGGCCCAGGTGGGGCGCAAGAGCGCTATGGCGTGATGCCCGACCTGACGTGTTTGGGCAAAATCGTCGGAGGCGGCTTGCCGGCCGCGGCGTACGGCGGCAAGCGGGAAATCATGGAAAACGTGTCGCCATTGGGCATAAAAGTCTCACAGGCTGGCACTTTATCGGGCAATCCGCTCGCCATGGCTGCGGGCTTGGCGCAATTGAACATGTTGTCCGAACCCGGAATCTACGAAACGCTGGAGAGTCGCTGCGCCGACTTGGCGGATGGCATGGCCGACAATCTGCAAAAACTGGGCTTGGACTACGCGCTAAACCGGGTTGGTGCCATGCTCTGCATGTTTTTTACTTCGCGCCCAGTGGTGGATTTTGCCAGCGTCGGAACGGTCGACTTAGAGCGCTTTAAGCGCTATTTCTGGGCTTGCCTAGAGCGGGGCCTCTATCTAGCTCCCTCCCAATACGAATGCATGTTCCCCTCATTCGCCCACGGGGAAGGGGATATCGAAGAAACGCTCCGCATTCACTTTGACGCGCTCAAGGCTATACATTGAACGCGGCGAATTCCCATAGGCTGTGGCTGCTCGCTTGGACAGTCCTCTGGATCGGGGGATGCTTCGACAGCGATGTACCCGAATCCGAGCCGACCCCCGAATCCGAACCTGCTGGACGCAGCGAAATAGTCATTTTAACGCCGGCTGACTCTGTGTCCACGCCAGTCGCTGCCAGCGCTGCCAGCGATGCCAGAGCCGCTAGCACGCCAGTCGCTGCCAGTGATGCTAGCGATGCAGTCGCTGCCGGCGATACCAGTGATGCTACCCCCGTATTTTTTGATCCCGACGGCGAATTTACCATTCAAGTCGGCGTTTTTCGGGACGCGAAACGAGCCGATCAAAAGGTGCGCGAATTGAAGGGCGAGGGCTATCCGGCCTATAGCGTGCAGAGCGATGCTGGCGTGCGGGTGCGGATCGGTTATTTCACCAACCGCGCCGACGCCGAGCGCTTTGGCCGCATTTTTGCCAAGGATCGCGGTGTTGAGTATTGGATAGACCGGCGCATCCATGAATAAAACTCGCGTACTGTGTTGCGGCACTTTTGATTATCTGCACCCAGGCCACCGCTCCTTTATCGCGCAGGCGGCTGCGTTGGGCGATGAACTGTTCGTCGTGGTCGCCCGCGACGAGAATGTCCGGCGCATCAAAGGGCACTATCCCGACCAATCCCAAGAGGAGCGCAAGGCCGCGCTGGCGAAGCTGCCCGAGGTCACCGAGGTTCGCCTCGGCCACGAGGGATCCAACTTCTTGCGCATCGTCGGCGAGATCGCGCCCAACATTATTGCCCTCGGCTACGACCAAAGGAGACCAGCGGGTTTGGCCGAGGCCTTCCCCCAATGCGAAATAGTCGTGCTCCAACCCCATTGCCCCGAGCAGTTTAAGTCGTCCATCTTCCGACGTCAGGAAGGCCGCACTTGAGTCCCTTGCCTCAGCTCATCCTCTGGTATGGGCGCGAGGCGGCCCCGGCCTTGCCGGAAATGGTCGGTTATAGGCTGCGGACGTACCAGCCGGGCGACGAGGAGGGTTGGTTGGCCTTATTACAGGCCAACGGCGAATTGGGCCGTTGGGACCGGCGGCGACTAGAAGGCGTGCTAGAAGAAACCCGGGTCCAGCTCTTTATCGAGTACGAGGGGCAGATCGTCGCCTGTACGGGTTGTAACGACCGCACTCGCGAACTACGACCATGCTGGGAAATGGGTTGGGTTGCGGTCCACCCAGACTTTCAGGGGCACGGGCTAGGCAAGTTCATCGTAAGCGCGGCCGTGGCCCAAGCCAAGGCGCTGGGCCCACGGCCCATATACCTGCTGACCGACGACTTTCGCATCCCGGCCCTGTGCTGTTACCTCAAGCTGGGTTTCGCACCCAATAACAGCCATTCATCCTACCCGCGCCGGTGGGCCGAGATATTTGCCCTTTTGGGGGAAGATTATCAGGCGCTAAAACCCGAGTTCGTCCCCTCAGATTAATCCATATAACCCAAGGCTCGTAGCCGCTGGTGCAAGAGGTCGCGGTCCGTGGTCTGGTCAAACTCCGCTTGGACATAATTAGAAGCTTCTCTGAGCGCTGCGTACGCTTGGTGGTATGGGCGAGTATCGAGTGCTGGGAGTGGCCGCTCGCTAAACGTCTCGACCAAGGTTTCGTGCTGGGTTGATTGATCGCAGGTGAATTTGGCACTGGCATTGAAAAGGGACCATTGGCGGCCTTGTTGAGCGGTCGGTCCGGGATCGATTTCGGCCAAGTAATACTCAGGTGGGGAAGGGGTGCGGATGTCGCGGGCAAAGCCATCGTAGGTATATTCCAACTGCAATAGCGATAAAAAGGTCGGGAATAGATCCATCAGCGAGATGAGGTCGCGCCCAGTGGGTTCTTCCGAGGGAAGTCGATAATACAGAGGCACCCGCAGCACATCGTTGCACAGGGTCTGACCGTGATAGGGTTCGTCGGCCCGCCAACTCTGGCCGTGGTCGCTAATAATAAAAACGCCCCATGTGCTCAGATCCAAGGCGGTCAACAGCCGGGCGATGTGCCGCTCAAAAAGCTGTTCAATGGCCGTGCGATAACGCGTCTGTACCTCGCCAATGCGCCCAGCCGCTAGCAGCTGACCCACCTCCCCAAAGGCCAGCCCATCTGCGGCACCATAAGGGGGATGAACACTCCAGTAGTGAATAAAGAGAACGGTCGGCTCGCGGCGTTGCAGCCAGTCGGCGAGCTGCTCGTCGGTGGGCAGGGGAGCGATGTGGTCGGCATAGCTCAGGCCAGTGAAAATGTCCTGAGCCTCTGAGAACGCGCCGACCGCATAGCCAGCTCGACTGCAGAGGTCGAAAAGGTCGGTAACGCCCTGCCGCATAGCAGGGGAGTGCTGGCCTTCGATGCCGTGTTCAAACGGGTACAGTCCGGTAAAAAGCGAGGTGTGGACCGGGCGGGTCGCCGAAGAGACCGAAAAGCACTGCTGGCAGAGGTGAAAATCGCGCGTCAAAGCGGAAAATCGGGGCGTGCGCACGGCCGCACTGACCCCGGGAGCAAAATCCAAGCGCAGGCTATCGACCGAAATCAACAGCAGGTTCATAGTTAGCGCTGGACGATTCTGTTCTTTACGGCGTTGGAGGGTTTGAAGGTCGGGGTTTTGCGCTTGGGGATTGCGATAGTCGCGCCAGCTTTGGGATTGCGGCCGGTGCGCGGTGCGCGCTCCACGACCTTGAAGGTGCCAAAGCCGCGGATTTCGACGTGGTCGCCTTTTTCCAATGCTTGAGCTATGGCTTCGATAAAACCCTCGATAACGGCCGCGGTGTCCACTTGGGAGAGCCCTGTACTTTGGGCTAGCCGCTGGGCGATCTCGGCTTTAGTCATTTGTTTTCTCCGTTGCTATTACTCGGCGTCAGCGCAAGAGGCCCCGCGCCGAGATGTCCCATATTTTCTCCACGCGCCCCTTGCGGACGGCGACGAAGTAATTGTGCAGAAAGGTCGTCGAATCCGAATAGCCGACGAGCAGTTCGATTCGCTCGCCCAAAGTCGGCCCGGCCTGACCCTCTACTATGTCGAAGACGCCGTGTTCAGCAGACAGGCCGCGCAAACGCAGATCGTCTCGGCCCAGCACCTCCGGCGGCTGGTGGCCGGACGACAGCGTCTTAAAGCCGGCATCGACGACGACCCGGTCAGCCGCACGGCTAGTGACCGAGGTGAGCACCGTTAGGGCGGGGGTGAGCGTTTCGACGTGACATTTCCGGCGATACATGACGTCCATAAACACGCCGCCGCCAGCTTGGAGTTCAGTGACCCCGTCGTGGAGGGCACTGAGCTCGTACGAACCCGTACCACCGGCAGTGACAATCTCCACCGGTATCCCATTGTCCTCAAGTAGATTACGCGATTCTACTAATATGTCCAATGCTTGGTAACAGGCCTTTTGCTTGGCCGACAGTGGCCAGCAGTCGAGCACGTGGCCCTCGTAGCCCATCAGGCCCCTGAACGCCAGCCCCGGTTGGTCGCTAATGGCCTTGGACAAGGTGAGAAGTGGGGGACCAGGCTCCACGCCGACCCGCTTCATGCCAATGTCGATTTCCACGACCACGGGGATGCGGACGCCCTCGGCGATGGCCGCCGCGGCCATCGGTTCAACGACGGCGATATTATCGACTGCGGCAATGACTTCGGCTTGGTGTTGCAGGCGAGCTAGGGCCGCGAATTTGACCGGGCTGACGATCTGGTTAGCCAGCAGGATGGAGGGTACGCCATGCGCGACCATCCACTCGGCTTCGGTCAATTTGGCGCAGGTGATGCCGCAGGCCCCGTTGGCCAGCTCAATGTGGGCTATGGCCGGGGATTTGTGTGCCTTGCTGTGGGGCCGCCATTCCTTGCCATTGTCGCGGCAATACGCGGCCATGTGCTGCACATTGGATTCAAAGCGGTCGAGATCAAGTAGCAGTACCGGGGTTTCTAAATCGTCTAGGGCTTGGCCGGGCATGGGTTCATTCACGGCGTAGATACCCTCCAGTTGCCGGGGTTGAATAGGGCTGAATCCGCGACCTCGATTGCGCGTACGGCTGCTACTATATCAGGCGGCAGAGGACCGGCCTCGACCGTGCGGATATTGGCTTCGAGTTCGGAGACGCTCGTGGTGCCGAAAATAGCAGAATGAGCGCCGGAAGCAAAGGCGGCAAAGCGCAAAGCAAGTTCGGACAGGTCCATGCCTGCGTCCTGCGCTAGCCGCAGCAGGGGAGCGGCTAAAGGGGACAGACCAGAAAGCGCAGTCGGGAGCGAGTCGAGCCGATGCGACAGGACGCCTTGGAGGAAAATGGAGCGCAGGAAGATGCCCATACCCTGCGCTCGGGCGCGGGGGATCACCTTGCGTTCCATCCGACGGTCAAGAGCGCTATACGGTATCTGCAGCGAGCAAATTATCTCGGGATGATCTAAGGCGTCGAGCGGTGCCTCTTCGCCGTACGTCGTAACGCCCCAATATCGCACCCAGCCGCGTTGACAGTACTGTGCTAGCAGGTCCAGCAGGTCTGGGGTTGCAAAGCGCGTGTCGAGGCTGTGCAACTGCACGAGTTCGAGCACATCGACGCCTAGCGTCTGCAAGCTCTGACTCAGCGACTGCTCGACGGACTGACGCAGTGCCTGCCCGGTCAATAGCCCTGCGCTGTCGGCATCTCGGATGGAGAGCTTGGTGGCAATCACGGGCCGACACCTCAGCCCAGCACACGCGCGGCCCACGAGACTTTCACTGCGGCCGTACTCTGCTGCCGTGTCGATGTAGTTGATGCCTAACTCCAAGGCGCGGCGGATCAGCCCAATCACGCGGTCATCCGGCGGTGGCGGCTGTTGGTCCCAGCCATACGCCATGCCCAATTGCACGGTGCCAAGGCCCAAGACAGACAGGCGCAAGTTCGTGCGGCCTAGGTTTGCGTATTGCAAGGGGTTGCTCCGGTGGCGAGGGTGGCGGCCTTGACGCTCCCGTCGCAGGTGTCGAGAAGGTGCTGTGCTTGGGTGCGATCTAGCTGGCACAGCTCCATGACCAGCGCCAGTTTCAAGCCGCCTTCGGCTGCTTGCAGCCGGGCGGCGGCCACTTGCGGCGAGGTTCCGGTCAGGGCCACAAAGATGCGCTCGGCGCGGTCGCGCAGTTTGGCATTGGTGGGTTGGAGATCGACCATGAGGTTGCCGTAGGTCTTGCCCAATTTCACCATCGCGCCGGTACTGATCATATTGAGCACCAGCTTGGTCGCTGTTCCGGCCTTCATCCGCGTCGATCCAGTGATGACCTCTGGGCCGACTTCGGGGACGATTTTGATCGAGGCAGTAACGGACTCGGCGGCCGTCGGGCTACACGTAAAAAAGATCGTCGGACAGCCTTGCTGCGCGGCGTATTCCATGCCGCTGATAACGAAAGGGGTTACGCCGCTGGCGGCAATGCCCATGACTGCATCGACTGAACCTAACTCTCGCTGTGCCAATTCGTTAGGTGCAGCCTCGCGGTCGTCCTCGGCACCTTCTACGGCTTGGCACAGGGCCGCCGGCCCGCCGGCGATCAAGCCCTGCACCAACTGAGGGCTTGCGCCAAAGGTGGGAGGGCATTCAGCTGCATCTAGTACGCCGAGCCGACCGCTGGTGCCCGCGCCGAGGTAGAACAGTCGGCCTCCGTTCCCGAGCTGGCTAGCGACCAAGTCAACCGCCTCGGCGATGGGGGCCAATTGCGCGGCGACCGCAGTCGGCACAAGGGCGTCTTCTCGATTGATGATCGCCAGCATCTCTAGCGTCGAGACTTCGTCGATGTGTTCGGTGGCTGGATTGCGCTGTTCGGTTTGCAGCTTGGACCAATTGCCCATATTGAATCTCTGGTACAGGTAAAATGAACTGGACACAAAATAGCCAGCCGGGCGTGACGAGCAAAATTGTCAGGGTAGGGGAATGGGTTATATTTTTAATTTAACCTGCATATTAAACACAAAGATAAGGACGCGGCATGACGAAAGAATTGGCCAAGACGTACGATCCCGTGGCGATCGAAAAAAAATGGTACGATTTCTGGGAGGAAAACGGTCTTTTTAACGCGGGGATCAATCCGGACAAGCCCTCTTACAGCATAGTAATTCCCCCGCCCAACGTGACGGGTGAGCTGCACATGGGCCACGCGATTCAACACGCCATCCACGACTTAGTGGTGCGGTGGAAGCGGATGCAGGGCTTTGAGACGCTCTGTCTGCCGGGCACCGATCACGCGGGCATTGCTACCCAAATGAAGGTCGAGCAGGAGCTTTTAGAGGTCGAGGGCAAGAATCGCTACGACTTGGGGCGCGACGCCATGCTCGACCGGATTTGGCAGTGGAAAGAAAAATACGGGGACGCCATCTATCGCCAATTGCGCCAACTCGGGTCCAGCTACGATTGGCGGTGGGAGCGGTTCACGCTCGACGAGGAGTACGTTGAAGCCGTATTGCAGGCTTTCGAGCATTTTGCGGAAAAAGGGTGGATTTACCGCGGTACCCGCATGATCAACTGGTGTCCGCAGTGCCGCACGGTTATTTCCGATCTAGAAACCGAAGAGCGCGAGGTCGCCAGTCACTTGTGGCACATTCGCTATCCGGCCCAAGAAGGTGCGCTGCAAGTTGTGGTCGCCACCACGCGGCCGGAGACCATGCTGGGGGACACGGGCGTGGCCGTCCATCCCAACGACGACCGCTGGCGCGAGGCCATAGGCTTGCAAGTCGAACTGCCGCTGATGGATAGAGCCATCCCCATTGTCGCCGATGAATACGCCGATCCCGAACTGGGCAGTGGTGCGGTCAAGGTCACGCCGGCCCACGATCCCAATGACTACGAGCTAGGGTTGCGCCACGACCTAGCGCAAATTCAAGTCATCGGCTTTGACGGAGTTATGACCGAGGCCGCCGGCCGCTTTGCGGGGTTGGATCGCTACGCGGCCCGCGAAGCCGTTGTGGCCGCGTTGGAAGCCGAAGGGTTGCTAGAAAAAATAGAAGATCACGAACACGCCGTACCTCACCACGACAAGTGCGGCACAGTCGTCGAACCCCTGCCGATGGAGCAGTGGTTTATGAACATGAAGGAGATAGCGGCCAAGGTGCGGCCCGTGCTCGTGCGACAGGATATCCAATACGCGCCCGATCGCTTCCGCGACTATGCCATCGAGTGGTTGGATCAAATACGCGATTGGGCCTTGTCGCGGCAGATTTGGTGGGGGCATCGCATTCCCGCTTGGTATTGCACCCATTGCAGCGCCGATGGGCTGAGCGCCATGGGCAACTTGGACTGGGAGCAGGCTCTGCGCGAGGGCAACTTCAGGGTTTCGGTGGCGGCCGGGGCCAAGCCCGTGGTTAGTGTAGCTAAGCCAGAGGCCTGTCCCGAATGCGGTGGCCAAGATTGGGTGCAAGACCCAGATGTGCTCGACACGTGGTTTTCTTCTGCGCTCTGGCCCTTTGCCACCCTCGGCTGGCCGCAGCGCAGCGACGCGCTAGAGTATTTTTATCCCACAGATTTGATGATTACGGCCCGCGACATTCTCTATCTGTGGGTTTTGCGGATGGCCATGACCTCGCTAGAGTTCGTAGAGCAGATTCCCTTTAAGACGGTGCTGGTTCACCCGACGATTCTGACCCAAGACGGCCGCCGCATGAGCAAGAGCTTGGGAACCGGTCTCAACCCGCTCGACTTGGTCGCGCGCTACGGTGCGGATGCGACCCGCTACTGTCTGTTAGCACAAGCCGGGGCCGTCCAAGACGTGCGCTTTGATGCCGCGGTCGAGAACAACCAAGTACAGGCTTCGGCCAGCGCGGAGGCCGGCCGCAACTTTGGCAACAAGCTGTGGAATGCGACCCGCTTCGTGCTGATGAATATCGACGGATACGAGCCCGGTCTCTGCGAGCGCAGCGAATTGGCTGACCGCTGGATCTGGAGCCGGTTGCAGGTGGCTGTGCGCGAGATGACCGAGGCCATGCAATCCTATCGCTTTAGCGACCTGACGCGAGCCATCTACGACCTCGTCTGGCGCGACTATTGCGATTGGTACCTCGAATTGGCCAAGGTGCGCTTGCAGGGAGGCGATCCCGAGGCGCGGCGCACAGCCCAAGAGCATCTCGTGCGCGTGCTCGAAACCGCCCTGCGGCTGTTGCATCCCATTATGCCCTTTATCACCGAGACCTTGTGGCAGGCTTTACCCCACGGCTCATCGACTAATAGCATCATGGTCGCGGCTTGGCCGGAATGCGATGACGCGCTGATAGATCCAGAGGCCGAAGCGCAAATGCAGTGCCTGCAGGAGGTGGTGACTGGGGTGCGGATCATTCGCGGCGAGATGAACGTCCCGCCGGGGCGCAAAGTCGAGGTCTTGATTTCAGCTACTTCGGACGAGGTCGAACAGACCCTGCGCCAAGCTATCCCTTACATCTCGCTGTTGACCCGGGCCGAATCCGTGCAAGTCGGCCAAGGGCTCGCCCGCCCGCCAGCTTCAGGCAGCGCGATGACAGCCGCGGCCGAAATTTTCGTGCCCTTGGAGGGATTGATCGACCTAGATACAGAACGGCAGCGTCTCAAGAGGGAAATTCAAAAGATGGATGGCTTGCTCAAGGGGCTAGACGCCAAACTGGCCAATGAGCGCTTCCTGACCAAAGCACCGCCCGAAATAGTCGCACAGGAGCGCCAACGCCAAGCTGAATATCGCGCCACCCAGGAGAAGCTAAACACCAGCCTCAAGCTTGTCGAAGCTTAGATGGCGTTTGATTACTTCACCATTCAAGCCCTCGCACAGGAGCTGCAGGAACGCCTGCAAGGGGCGGTCATTGAGCGGGCCTATGCCCAGCCTGCAGAACTGGCCTTCGCAGTCGACGAGGGCGATTGGCTGTACGGTGTGGGCGGCCGAGAAGGCTTGCTCTGCCTGCGGCGCGAGGCGTGGCCGCGGTCTTGGCGGGCGAGTGATGGCCCGGAAAAGTACTTGGTGCGAGCGCGGATTGTGGCAGTCGAAGCCGAGCGCCGCGAGCGCATCTTGCGCTTGCGCCTAGAGCGCCGAGACCGCGAAGGCCGTCCGAGCTTTGGCGTCTTGGTGTGTGAACTCATTCCCAATAAGGTGCGATTTGTTCTCCATCGCCAAGCCGATGGCGGGATTTTGGGCTATTGGGGAACGGCCAAGGACAAGTCGCCCGTAGGCAAGCCGTACCAGCCGCCCGAGCCGTCGGGCCGCCTGTTGCCCGGCACGGACGAACTCTGTGCGTGGCGCGACCGGCTGGCGAGTGCGGATACAGCCTTGGAAAAGGCGGCGAGGCGCTGGTTGGCCGGAGCGGATGCCTCAGTGATCCGCGAGTTGACCTTCCGCAGCCAGCAGGGCGAGGGAGACGAATCGGCCACAGCCTTGTGGGAAGCAGCCACAGAGGTGTACACCAGCTCAGTAACAGGCCAGAGCTACGTGTGGCAAGAGGCGGGCCGATTGCATTTTTCCGCCCTTGAACCGCGCCGTTTGCAAGGGGCCTACGAGCAGTTTGACTCGGTTGGCGCTGGAATATGGACGGCGTGCCAACGGGGGCGGGCACAGCACCGGACACAGCAGACGCAGCAACATATTCGCAGGCGACTGAACCAGACGCTGAAAAATGCCCGGCGGCGCTTGGCTGCCATGCAGGTCGAATTCGACGAGGCGGCGCATGCCGAGGAGTACAAGCGAAAGGGCCACGCGCTATGGGCCAACATCGGGCAGCTATCCGGTCGGCCCGCGCAAGTAGAGCTGGCCGACCTCTTCGATGCGGAGGGGCATGCGACCCTGCGGATTGATTTGGATGTAAACCGCAGCTTGGCGGAAAATGCCGCAGCGTATCTAAAGGCGGCGCGAAAATACGAGCGCCGCCAACAAGTCCTGCCGCAGCGCCTAGCCGAACTCAGGCGTCAGTGCGACCAATACGAGCATTGGATTGGTGCGGTCGATGCCGGTACTTGGGAAGCCGACGCCGCGCTAAAAAACTGGTTGGAGAGCAAGGTGACAGGCACCGACAAAACGGCAAGCAAGCAGCCCCAAGCCCATCCTCGACGTTACAGGACATCTACAGGGTGGTCGGTGTGGGCCGGGCGCAACAACAAGGAAAACGACGTACTGACGCACAAAATGTCCGCGCAAAACGACCTGTGGTTTCACGCCCGGGGGTACTCGGGATCGCACGTCGTCCTGCGGAGCGAAGGCCGCAAGGAAGCCCCCAGTAAGCAGACTATTGAGGAGGCTGCGGCCTTAGCTGCGTATTGGAGCAAGGGCAAAACCGCGAAAAAGGTCTCCGTGGCGTACACCATGGTAAAACACGTCACTAAGCCGCGTGGCGGCGCGCCTGGGCAGGCGCTGTTGCGCCGCGAGAAAACGATCGTCGTGGAGCCGACTTTGTTAAAAAAAGAATCAGTCGAATAGTCATATAACTAGTAATATGTTAAACAAACCGCTAATCTTAATCACCGGACCTACCGCCACAGGAAAAACAGAAATAGCCCTCGAAGTAGCCCAGCACTTGCCCAAAGTAGAAATCGTCTCGGCCGACTCGCGGCAAATCTACCGCTACATGGACATCGGTACGGCCAAGCCAACCGCTGAACAGCAGAACCAATGCCCTCATCACTTGCTCGATGTGATTTCTCCCGAGGAAACCTACAGCGCGGGAGCGTATGAGCGAGCCGCGCGGTGCATCATTGAACAGGTCTGGAACAGAGGGGGCCTGCCTATTATGGTTGGAGGGACAGGCCTGTACTGGCAGAGCGCACTGGACGGATGCTTTGAGGACGAAGCCGAATACGCGCCGATCCGCACAGAATTGCAAAATCGCCTGCATTGCGAGGGGCTTGCCTCCCTATATGAGGAGTTAGGCCGTCGAGATCCGGTCGTGCAAGCGCGGTTGCAGCCGAGTGACGCACAGCGGATCCTACGGGCGTTGGAGGTGGCGATGGTTGGGAGGGGCTCGCTCAGCACGCTATGGCGGGAGCGCAAGGGACAACCCCTTGTACAGCAGCCACAGATGATCAGTTTGACCATGGAGCGCAGTCGGCTCTACGAGCGGATCGACCAGCGGGTTGAGCAGATGGTCGAGCAGGGATGGATCGAGGAGGTCCGCTCCTTGTGCGAAATGGGATACGATCTAGGCGACAGTGCTTTGGGGACTTTGGGCTATCTCGAAATATGCAATGCGCTGGCAGGACATTGCCCTTGGCAGGAAGCCATCGAGCGGACCAAGCAGCGTACCCGTCACTTGGCCAAACGACAAATAACGTGGTGCCGCCGCGACCGTCGCTTGCGCGAATTAGACCTCGATGTATGGGGAAAGGCTGGCGTCGTCCAGCGCATCGTCGGCGAGTGGGAGTATCGATGGGGCCGTGGGGCGGGTTGACAGCGGTTGGGGCCTCGCTTTACCTTATCGCAAAATTAGCGGGAGTAGTTCAGGGGTAGAACGCAAGCTTCCCAAGCTTGATGTCGCGGGTTCGATTCCCGTCTCCCGCTCCACTATCCGCCTGGCCAACGGGGTCGGGCGGATTTTTATTTCTTCCTAGGTATTGCCGTCGGCACAATATCCATATACCTTTACCGATAGAACATCTTGCCCCACACTATGATACGTAGATTAATTGCTTAGTTGACTATGGTCGTCGTAAAACAAATAGAGCCCGACAGCCTCGGCGCGCGCGCGGGATTTTGCATTGGCGATCGCATTTTGCGCATCAATGGCGAAGAAGTACGCGATTTGATCGACGTTCAGGTCAACAGCGCCGAGGAAGTAATCTGCATAGAAATCGAGCGCGACAAAGAACTGTACGAGGCTGAAATTGAGCGCCGGAGTGGCGAGTCCTTAGGGCTAGTCTTCGAAGACATGCGCTTGCGGAGTTGCAACAACAAATGCGTCTTCTGCTTTATCCACCAAATGCCCAAGGGCATGCGGCGCAGCCTGTATTTTGAGGACGATGATTTTCGCCTCTCCTTTCTCCACGGCTCGTACGTGACCTTGACCAATGTCCGCGAAAGCGATATCGACCGCATCATTGAACAAGGGCTAACGCCGCAATACATCTCCGTCCACGCGACCGATCCCGAGCTAAGGCAAGTAATGCTCGGGCGCACCAAAGAGACTGTCGATATCAACGCGCGCTTGCGCAAACTAGCGGACAACGGCATTGAAATGCACACCCAAGTCGTAGTCTGTCCGGGCTGGAACGACGGGCCGCATCTGGAGCGCACGGTGACCGATTTGGCCGCGTACTATCCCGCGGTGCGCTCGGTGGCACTGGTGCCGGTGGGGCTGACCGATCATCGGCACAAGCTCACCCAGCTCGATCCGGTGACCCCGGCTAAGGCCACTGAGTACGCGGATGCCGCCGAAGCGTGGGGCTTGCAATTCAAAGCGCGCTTTGGCGAGCGGTTTGTCTATGCGGCGGACGAAATCTTTCTGCTGACGGGTCGATCCATGCCAGCGGCGTCCTATTACGATGCATTTCCCCAGCTAGAAAACGGCATCGGCATGGTCCGCTCCTTCCTCGACACTTGGGACGAGGCGAGCCAGAGGCTACCAGCACGAACTGACAAGGCCGTGCGGATCGGCCTGCTGACCGGTCGCTTGGCCGTGCGAATCCTTGGGCCCCTAGTGGCTAGGCTGAATGACATCGAGAACGTCCAGGTCGATCTCCTGCCGGTAGATAATGATTTTTTCGGTCGCGGCATTACCGTGTCGGGTCTGCTGACCGGCCGCGATATGGCGGCGCGCGTGCGCGATGGAATCGAGCGGGATTTGGTCTTGCTGCCGCCCAATTGCATCAATGGCGAGGGTTTGACGCTGGACGACATGACCGTGCCCCAACTGGCGGAAGAAGTCGGCATTCCCCTTGCCGTAGGGAGCTACGACTTGGTCGAATCACTTGAGCGCTTTTGGGTTGACCAGAGTCTAAAAGTACAAGGTGAGGGACGGCAGCTAACGGAATTGGGGTATTACATAGGGCGCGAAAAATGAGCACCCAAACCGTCGAAAACCATCGCCGGCCCGTCGTGGCAATTGTCGGGCGGCCCAACGTGGGCAAATCAACCCTGTTCAACCGCATCTTGGGGACTCGGTGGGCCATAACCGACGGCCAGCCCGGAGTCACGCGCGACCAGATATTCGCCGAGGCTGAATGGGGGGGACGCTCCTTTACTTTGGTCGATACGGGAGGCTATATGCCCGGTGCCAAAGACGCGCTATCCTCGGCGGTGCGCTCTCAAGCGGCAAATGCATTGGCAGAAGCGGATATAGCTATTTTTCTCTGCGATGGGACTACGGGTTTGACCGATCTGGACCAGGAGATGGGGGCCATGCTGCGCAGCGGGGGCGGCAAGTGCTTGCTGGCCATCAACAAGGTCGATGGGGTGGGACCGGTTGCGTCGCTCGACGATTTCTATCGGCTCGGCTTGGGGGATCCACTGCCGATTTCAGCCGTTACTGGCCGGCGTTCCGGTGCCTTGCTCGACGCGCTCATTGCGCTCTTCGACGAGCCCGAAGCCTATGAGTCGGAATGGGATGAAGAGGCGATTAGGGTCGCTTTGGTCGGGCGACCTAACGTGGGCAAATCCACGCTGATCAACCACCTTGCAGGCCATCAGGTCTCCATCGTTCACGACCAGCCCGGCACGACCCGAGATCCAACTCAACTGCGCTTGACTTGGCAGGATAGCCACCTGTTGTTCGTGGATACGGCCGGTTTGCGGCGGCGATCTAAGGTCGATGATCCGGTGGAATTCTACAGTACGCGCCGGGCGGCTAACAGCATTGACCAAGCCGATGTGGCTATCGTGCTCCTAGACAGCGCCGAGGGATGGGTCATGCAGGACGCCCGCATCATGGAGCAGGTGATAAAATCTGGCTGCGGCTTGGTGGTGGCGATCAATAAATGGGATTTAATCGCCGATAAAACCGCGGCCGAGTACCGCCTCGAACTGCGCGACCGCTATCCCTTCTTGCGCAATTATCCAGTGCTGTGCATCTCGGGCTTGACCGGGCGGCGGGTCCATAAGTGTCTCGAAGTGGTGGCCGCGGTGGGCAATAAGCGCCGCACGCGGATTCCCACCGCGCGCTTGAACAAGATCATTCAGCAGTTTTCCGGCGAGTACTTGGCAACTCAAGATGGCCGAGATATTCGCCTGCTCTACGCCACCCAACACGCAATTAACCCGCCGGCGTTTACGATCTTTACGAATCTGCCCCGCTCCGTGCCGGGGAATTATCGACGCCACATTGAAAATCGGCTGAGGTCGGAGTTTGATTTCGAGGGAACGCCCTTGCGCATCGTCTGGCGTCGGCGCAAGGGGTACAGGGAAGCGCAACCGTGAAGAATCCATTGCAAAACAAGCTGTATTACAGCATCAGTGAAGTCGCAGAACTCACACAGCTGCAACCCTATACGCTCAGGGCTTGGGAAAAGGAGTTCTCCTGTTTGCGGCCGCGTCGAGCGCGCGGTGGGAAAAACAGGGCCTACAGGGAGCGCGATATAGGGATCATCCTGTTGCTCAAACGCCTCCTCTACGAGGAACGCTATACCACGCAGGGTGTAAAGAAAAAGCTCAAAGACGAACCCGAACTCCTGCGGCAGGTTGGCGAGCAAGTACCTGCTTTGCTGGCCCAACAGCAGGACCGTCCCGCTCCAACAGCGGAGCAGACGAATGCCGAATCCGCGCAGGACCGGGAGGCCGCACTCAGAATGCTCGAAGAGGCTAAAAAAGAACTGCGTGAGATCTTGCGCCTCCTCTAGCGTTGGTATTTGGCTAGGGCTGTTAAGTCGTCTTGCCTAAACTAATATAATTCTATATTTTATAATCCCGAGTGGGCGTCATAGCCCACTTTTTTGCTTAAGGGGGAAAGCGCATATTCCCGCCGTAGATAAAGTTGCATTAAAGGCCGATTTAGTCGCTCTTGCCGAACCCATTGTCCGCGAGCACGAGGCCGAACTCGTCGATATCGAACTCAGCGGTGCCTACGGTAATCAGCTAGTTAGGTTATTGGTTCACAAAAATTGCGGTATAACGCTGGCCACCTGCGAGTCGATCAGTCGCGAAGTGGCCGATCTTTTCGACGTAGAAGATCCCATTGCCGGACGGTATCGGCTCGAAGTTACCTCGCCGGGATTGGACCGGCCCTTAGAGACTGATGGGGATTTCGCCCGCGCCTGTGGCCGATTGCTAAAAGTCGTGCTCACGTCCGGCCGAGTTGTCAAAGGGAGGCTGCTCGCTTGGGAAGCCGATCGGATTCAGCTCGATGGGCCAGCCGAATCCGTGGAGCGGGCCGATATTGCCAAAGCCAACATCGAACCAGAAATGTAGGTAGTGAAGTCGAGTGAAAAACATGAATAACGCGAACATTGTCGAAGCCTTGGGGCAGATTGCCCGCGAAAAAAACGTCGATCGAGAATTGGTCGTGCAAACTCTCGTCGACGCCCTGATTTCAGCCGCCAAAAGGCACTATGGCAATACCGAGAATTACGAAGTTGACATCGACGCGGCTCAAGGCACAATGGCCGTCTACGCCCGCAAAACCGTCGTCGAAGAAGTGGTCGAGCCATCCATGGAGATGCTCCTCGCTGACGCTCGCAGCATCGACCCCGATGCCCAACTGGGCTCCGTGTTGGTGCAACAACTCGATTTCGCCGACTTTGGCCGTAACGCCATACAGACCGCAAAGCAGATTCTCATTCAGCGGGTGCGCGAAGCCGAGCGCGAGCGAATATACGACGAGTTTATTGGTCGGGTCGGCCTCGTCGAATCCGGTACCGTACAGCAGATCAGCCACGGCGACATCGTCCTCAACCTCGGTCGGGCCGAGGCCGCCGTGCCATACAAAGAACAAATCCGCCGCGAACGCTACCGCCAAGGCGATGCCGTGCGGGGCTATATATACGAGGTGCTCAAGTCGAGCCGGGGTCCCCAAGTTTTGCTTTCCCGCACCCGGCCCGAGTTCCTGCGGAAGCTCTTTGCCACAGAAGTGCCGGAAATAGCCGAGGGCATCGTCGATATTCACGGGGTGGCCCGCGAGCCGGGCGAGCGAGCCAAGATCGCAGTCAGCAGCAGCGATGAACGAGTCGATCCGGTGGGGGCCTGCGTCGGGGTGAAGGGATCGCGGGTCCAAGCCATCGTCCGCGAACTGAGCGGCGAGCGCATAGATATCGTTCCTTGGATCGACGAGCCGGATATATTTATCAGCCGGGCACTAAGCCCGGCCACTGTGGTGCGCTGCATCACGGATTCGCGCCGCCGGCACGCCATCGTGATCGTCGAAGATGATCAGCTCTCGCTGGCCATTGGCAAGGGCGGTCAAAATACCAAGCTCGCCAGCCAGCTCACCGGTTGGGGGATCGATATCATCACGGACGAGCAATACCAAGAGCGCCGTGCCAAACAGGAGAAGTACCAGGAGGTATTCCGCCAGATAGATGGCATTAGCGAGTTGATTGCCCTGAGTTTGACCACATCCGGTTTTGACTCCATTGCCTCGATTGCCGAGGCCGAGCCAGAGCTGTTACAGACCGTGCCGGGCTTGGAAACGGACGAAATTGCCCACGGGATAAAGACGGCCGCGGCCGCCTATCTTGCCGAACACGGCGAGGTCGATATCGAGGCACTGATCGCTGCTGAGCAAGAAGCTGCGGCTAAGCAAGCGGAAGAAGAGGCGGTTGAGCAAGAAGTTCCTGCTGCTGAGCAAGAAGAGGAAGAAGTGCTCGCCGTACCCGCTGTGGGTACGAGTGGAGAAGACGAGGCAGACCAGAAGGCCGAGTAGCTAAGGGAATAGTTTTGGAAAAGCGCCGGGTTTATCAAGTAGCCAAAGAACAGAAGCTGTCCAGCGATGCGCTCATCTCCATGCTCAAGGGCATGGAGATGGAAGTACGGAGCCATATGAGCGTAGTTACGCCTGAAATGCTGGAGGCGATCAACCGCAAGCTAGCCGAAGAAAAGAAGAGCTCGATAGAGGAAGTAAAGCGGCAGAAGGCCAAAGAGGACAGTCGCAAACGGGCCGATGGTGCCCGGTCCGAACGCCGCCGCGAAAAGAGCCCGGCGACCCGCAAGCAGGGCGGTTCGGAGCTAGCTGGCGACCGCACCGCACCGCTGCCCGACAAAGCCGCCGAGGGTGGTCGTCGTCGGGGTCGCCGCCGTGGCAAGGGCCAAGGGGAAGGGGGTTTGGAAAGCGTCCGCGAGGAATTGGGCGAAAAGCGGGAAGTAACCGCTCAGGCCAATTTGTCCGGCGCTCCGCCAAAGCGCCGGCGGGGCAAGCGGCGCAAAGGGACCCCCGACGCCAAAGAAGTCCAAGAAAGCGTGCGCCGTACCTTGAGTCAGCTCAACGAAGGCCGGGCGCGCCGCCGCTACGAGCGCGGCCCGCGCGAAGACGGCGACGTAGAAGACGGTGAGATCCGCCAGATCAAGGCCAGCGAGTTTATTACGCTCGGCGAATTCGCCGAACAACTCGGCGTCAAAGTCAGTGAAGTGATCGCCCTGTGTCTGCAGATGGGCACCATCGCGACCATCAATCAGCGCCTTGATATGGACACGATGCAGACGCTAGCCGACGAATTGGGTTGCGAAGTAGTCCCGCTAGAGGACGAAGAAGTCGAGTTGGAGGAGATCGTCGAGGAGGAAGAAATCGGCGAGCCCGAGCCGCGTCCGCCGGTCGTTACCGTCATGGGCCACGTCGATCACGGCAAAACCTCATTGCTCGACTACCTGCGCGAAACCAAGGTGGCCGAAGGAGAATCTGGAGGCATTACCCAGCATATCGGGGCGTACGTGATCAACATGGAAGACGGTCGCGGTGTGACATTCCTCGACACGCCAGGGCACGCGGCCTTCACGGCGATGCGGGCACGCGGTTCGCGGGTAACTGACATTGTGATCTTGGTGGTGGCGGCCGACGACAACGTCATGCCGCAAACCATTGAAGCGATTGACCACGCCAAGGCCGCACAGGTGCCGCTAGTCGTCGCGATTAACAAAATAGACTTGCCCACGGCCGACCCAGACAAAATAAAGCGCGAGTTGGCAGAAAGAGGAGTCTTAATCGAAGAATGGGGAGGACAGATTCCCTGTGCCGAAATTTCCGCTAAGACCGGGCAGGGCATAGACCACTTGCTGGAAGTTGTCCTCATCGTAGCCGAGTTGCTCGAGTTGCAGGCCAATCCCTACAAGAAAGCCCGTGGGACAATTGTTGAAGCCCACCTCGACAAGGGGCGGGGGGCCGTGGCCACGGTTTTGGTGCAAGAGGGGACGTTGTGCATCGGCGAGCCTTTTATTACCGGAGTCTACAGCGGTCGAGTGCGCGCCCTGCTCGACGAGCATGGCCAGCGCGTCCAAGAAGCCAAACCCTCCGTACCCGTCCAAGTGCTCGGGTTGCCCGGAGTCCCGCAAGCGGGGGATGTTTTTGCCGTTGCCAATTCCGAGCGCGAGGCCAAGGACCTGAGCCAGCGGCGGCAGTTGATCAAGCGAGAGCAGGATCATCGCAAGCTACGCACGGTCACGCTCAGCGATTTACACGATCAAATTCAGCAGGGGCACATCCAAGAGTTGCGGGTGGTGGTCAAAGGCGATGTCGATGGATCGGTCGAGGCTATCGCCGAAGAGTTGGGCCGCATAACCCACGAGGAAGTGCGGGTCAACGTCATTCACAGCGCGGTGGGGGCTATCTCGGAATCGGACGTACTGCTGGCGGCGGCTTCTAGTGCCATTTTGCTCGGTTTTCACGTAAATACCCAACCTACTGCCCGAGACCTCGCGGTACAGGAGGGCGTGGAAATTCGCAATTACCGGATTATCTACGAAGTCATGGAGGATGTGCGCGCCGCCTTAGCTGGCCTCTTAGCCCCAACGACCGAAGAACAGGTGGTTGGCCGGGCCGAAATTCGCCAGATATTTGCCTCGTCTCGCATGGGGACGATCGGCGGTTGTTTGGTGCAAGGCGGCACCATCGCCCGCAGCAATAAGGTGCGTATTTTGCGCGATGACCAAGTCGTCTTTACCGGGGAGCTGACCTCGTTGCGGCGTTTCAAGGACGATGTGCGCGAGGTCGCTGAGGGCTTTGAGTGCGGCATGGGGTTTGAGGGGTTCGACGACATCGCAGAAGGCGACATCGTCGAGTCCTTGGTCGTGGTCGAAACCGAGCGGACGCTCTAAGGGCGATTGACCCGTTTTGATCGTTATGAGCTGTGCGGTGCAACTCTACATCGGCGATAGCCATTCGCTCAAAGACAAGCGGCAAGTCCTCAATAGCCTCAAAGGGCGCATTCGCAACCGCTTTAACGCGGCCGTGGCCGAAGTAGATGACCAAGCGCTTTGGCAGCGGGCCGTGCTGGGGGTTGCCGTGGTGAGTTCGGCCGTTGAACACTGCGACGAGATGCTGACCAAAATCGTCAATTTTGTCGAAGGCGATCCCCGAGTACAGATCCTCGACTACCAAATAGAAGTACGCTGAGCACAAGTGGCCTCCCCTCAACGAATTAGCCGCGTGCGCGGGCAGTTGCTGCGCGAACTGACCGACATCGTAGGGCGGATGAAGGATCCGAGGCTACAATTCGTCCAAATCGTCGATGTGGAACTCTCCGTCGATATGAGCTATGCCACGATCTTTGTCAGCACGCTCGGCAATGCAGACGACAAAAAGCAAATACTCCAAGGAATGCACCGGGGTTTGGGTTTTATGCGCCGAGAAATCGCCCAGCGCATGCGCTTGCGCTACGCACCGCAGTTGCGGGTCGCATACGACGATACCACTGAGCGCGCCGCGCGCGTTACGGCTCTGATTGATAGTCTCGGTGGAGCGCAGCATGACTGATCCAGCTTTGACCGGGGTTTTGGTTATCGACAAAGCCAAAGGCCCCACTTCCCACGACGTAATCGCCTCGCTACGGCGCCTATTGCAGTTGCGGCGCATTGGTCACTGCGGCACGCTCGACCCTTTAGCCAGCGGCGTCTTGGTTGTTTGCTTGGGGCGCTATACCCGGCTCAATCGATGGCTCAGTGGCGCGGATAAAGAATACGAGGCCGAGATTCGTCTGGGGGCTGTAAGTGACACGGGCGATGCCGAAGGCCCGATCCACTACCAAGCGGACTGCTCGCCTCCCGACGACGACAGCGTCGCGCAAGCCCTGCGCAATTTTACGGGAGCCATAGACCAAGTGCCGCCAGCCCATTCCGCAGTAAAAGTGGCGGGAGTGCGCTCGTATAAGCGGGCGCGTCGCGGGGACGAGGTCGTCCTCAAATCACGCCGTGTGCACATCCACGCTATGGAGCTTCTCAGCTACGATTTTCCCAGACTAAAGGTGAGAATCTATTGCTCAGCAGGAACGTATATCCGCTCGTTGGCCGCCGATTTGGGGCACGCCTTGGGAACGGGTGCCTATTTGGCGGAATTGCGTCGGCTGCGCGCCGGGGGGCTCGGGCTGGACAAAGCCCTGACGCTGGACCAGGTAGCCAGCCTCAGTAGCGCGGGCCAAATTGAAAAGGCCCTCGTCCATCCGCGGCAGGCACTGAGTGAGTTGGAAGCCGTTGAACTGAACGAAGGCAAGCTAATTGATTTTGTCCATGGAAAGGCGATCGAGCATCCAGTTGGTACGGGGCCGCGCGAAGTCTGCGCGGTTTTTGACGCGGCGGAAACCTTGTTTGGCCTCGCCCGGTGGGAAAAGGGGGCATTGCGACCCCTGTGCGTTTTGCGCCAACCTTAGATGGAGTGCGCTGGCGTTCATTTTTCCGGCCGCGTCACGAGAGGCCAAGGACGCGGCAGAACACTGGGGTTTCCCACGGCGAATTTGTTGCCCCAGGGCGATAAGCCTTTGCCGCAGGGGGTATTTGCCGCTGAGGTCCAATACCCAGGCAGTCGGGTTTTGCCGGCCGTGGCCCATATCGGCCCTCGGCCCACATTCGCCGAAACAGCGCTAGTTATCGAGTTGCATATACTCGATTTTACCGGCGACCTCTATGGACAAAATCTACAGGTCGCCCTCGTAAAAAAGTTGCGCGACCAACGCGCATTTGCTCGTCCAGACGAACTGGTAGGACAAATTCGCAGAGACATTCACCAAGCACGTGCGCTGTTCGCCTCCAGTGCTGAAGGCGGAGAGTGCGGCGCGAAATACGGAGGTTGAAGGTGTCAATAACAACCGAACGCAAGAAGGAACTGATCGAGAAATTTGGCCAAGAGGCTGGCCCTGGATCTGCCCCGGCGCAGATTGCCATTCTCAGCGAGCGCATCCAGAACCTGACCGAACATCTCAAAGACCAGCAAAAGGACTTTGCCACTCGGCGGGGGTTACTCGTACTCATCGGCAAAAGGAGGAGATTGCAGACCTATTACCAAAAGAAAGACCCGCAGGCGTACGCGGCATTGATTCGCGAACTCGGATTGCGCCGCTAGCTCGCACTGCGCCACTCGCCGCAGTAGTCCGCTGGCGCGGGTGCTGCACAGAATTCAAAACCTCAAAGGAAAGAGTAAAAGATATATCTAATGACTAAACTCGAACATGAAATAGGTGGGCGGAATCTGTCGATCGAAACGGGCAGAATCGCCAAGCAAGCCAACGGGGCTGTGTGGATGCAATACGGGGATACCGTAGTGTTGGTCACGGCCTGCCGGACCAATACCCCAGAGGATCGGGGCTTTTTGCCCTTGATCGTAGATTACCGGGAAAAGGCCTACGCTGGTGGCAAGATACCGGGCAACATCTTCAAGCGCGAAGGGCGTCCTTCTGAAAAGGAGACCCTGAGTGCCCGGTTAATCGATCACCCCATTCGGCCGATGTTTCCCAAGAAGTTTCCCTATGAGATCCAAGTCTATGTTACGGTGCTGTCGTACGATGGCGAAAACGACGCTGATGTCTTGGGTTTAATCGGGGCCTCGGCGGCCCTGAGCATCTCTGACATTCCCTTTGCTGGCCCCATGGGAGCCGTGCGGGTCGGGCGCATCAACGGCGAGTTCGTCGCCAATCCGACCCTGACCGAACTAGATGATTCCGATCTCGAAATCATGGTTTGCGGCACGGCCGATTCCATCGTCAGCGTCGAAGGAGGTGCCCACGAGATTGCCGAGCAAGATCTGGTAGATGCGTTGGCCTTTGGCCACGAGCGCATTGCCGAATTGGTCAAGCTGCAGGAGCAACTCGTGGCCGAAGTCGGCAAGGAGAAGCTTGTCATCGAGAGCGAGGAAGTCGATCCCGAACTGGGCCAAGCTGTTGCCGAGTTGGCGCAAGAGCGGATTGCAGAGGCCAACAGAAGCTCGCTCAAAGAAGAACGGCAAGAGCGCATCGACGCGATTAACACCGATGTCTTGGCGAGCTTGGCCGAGCGCTTCCCAGATTCTGAAAAGCTAATCAAGGATGAGCTAGAGACGCTGCTCAAAGCCGACATGCGCACCATGATCCTCAAGGAGAAGCGGCGCATCGACGGCCGCGCACTCGACGCGGTGCGCGATGTCACCTGCGAGAATACTGTGCTGCCGCGCACACACGGCTCAGCGCTGTTTACTCGCGGGCAGACGCAAGCGCTCTGCGTAGCGACATTGGGCACCAAGCTCGACGAGCGCATGGCCGACGACCTACAGGGCAAGCGGTTTAAGTCCTATTACTTGGATTACAACTTTCCGCCGTACTCGGTCGGCGAAGTGCGCTTTGAGCGCGGTCCGGGACGGCGGGATATCGGCCATGGGCACTTGGCCGAGCGCGCGCTAGAGCCGGTCATCCCATCGGTCGAGTCCTTTCCCTACACGATTCGGTTGGTGTCTGACATTACCGAGTCGAGCAGCTCCAGTTCCATGGCCACGGTATGTGGCTGCTCTCTTGCCTTGATGGACGCCGGAATTCCCGTTAAGACCTCGGTGTGCGGCACGGGCGTGGGCTTGGTCAAGGAAGGGGACCAGTACGAGCTGCTGACCGACATCCGCGACGCCGAAGACTTTCTCGGCGACATGGACCTCAAGGTCGCTGGCACCAAGGACGGGATTACAGCGATCCAGATGGATATAAAGATCCAGGGCTTGCAGTTGCAGATTTTTAAGGAGGCCCTCGACCGCGCCAAGGAAGGCCGGGACAAGGTGTTAGCCATTATGGATGAAAGCCTGAGCGAGGCGCGGCCCGAGCTTTCGCGTTGGGCACCGCGCATTGAGTTTGTCAAGATCGACCAGAGCAAAATCGGCGCGGTCATCGGCCCAGGCGGCAAAACCATCCGCGAAATCGAAAAAACCGGTGCCACGGTCAATGTCGACGAAGACGGCACGATTACCATTGCCTCGGTTGAAGCTGGCCCAGCCGAAGAAGCGCGGCGCATGATTGAAGGAATCACGGCCGACGCCGAGGTGGGCAAGGAGTACGACGGGGTGGTCAAGCGAGTCATGCCCTTTGGGGCCTTCGTCGAGATTCTGCCCGGCAAGGAGGGCCTGTTGCACATCTCCGAGCTGGCACATCGGCGCGTGGACAAGGTCGAAGACGTCGTTGGGCAAGGGGACAAAATCGCCGTCAAGGTCCTCGAAATCGATACTGGCGGCAAGATGCGGCTCAGCCACAAGGCTTTGCTAAAGAAGTAGATGAGGTCTTGGGCCACAGGAAGAGAAGGCTATCGAGGCTATCTCGATAGTCTTTTCTTATTATATGGTGATGGATAAGCAAATGGAGTCGATTCAGGTAGCTGATATCGGTCGCTATGAAGGCCAAGAAGTAGTGTTGCGCGGTTGGTTGTACAACAAGCGCTCGAGTGGCAAGCTACATTTTCTACAACTGCGCGACGGTAGTGGTGTGGTACAATGCGTTGTTTTTAAAGGGGATGTCAAAGCCGCACTGTTCGAACAGTGCGATCACTTGCCGCAAGAATCTTCGCTCGTAATCCGCGGCCAAGTGCGGCGGGAGGAACGCGCACCTATCGGCTATGAGGTGGGGGTCAGCGATCTCGAAGTCGTGCAGGAGGCCGAGCCTTATCCCATCACGCCCAAGGAACACGGAGTGTCCTTTCTCCTCGACCACCGTCATTTGTGGCTGCGGTCCATGCGGCCCGGGGCCATTCTCAAGATCCGCAGCGAAATCGGCAAGGCCTGCCGCGATTTCATGGAAGAGCGCAGCTTTGTCCTCGTGGATGCACCGATTTTTACGCCCGCGGCCTGTGAGGGGACCTCGACCCTGTTTGAGACCGAGTATTTCGACGACACAGCTTATTTGACCCAGAGTGGTCAGCTCTATATGGAAGCGGCCGCTATGGCCTTGGGCAAGGTCTATTGTTTTGGCCCGACATTCCGCGCTGAAAAGTCCAAGACTCGCCGACACCTGACCGAGTTCTGGATGATTGAGCCGGAGATGGCGTATTGCGATTTGGAAGGTGCCATGGCCTTGGCCGAGGGCATGGTCTTGTACGTGCTCGACCGCGTGCTCGATCGTCGCCGCGAAGAGCTAAAGCTCCTAGAGCGAGATACCACCAAGCTGGAACGGGTCAGTCGGCCCTTTCCGCGCCTGACTTACGATGCGGCCGTCGAGCGCTTGGCAGCCCTCGGTAGCGACATCGAATGGGGGAGTGATCTGGGCGGGGACGACGAAACCCTCATCGCCTCTGAGTTCGAGTCGCCGGTTTTCGTCCACCGCTATCCCAGTGCAGTTAAAGCATTCTACATGAAGGAAGATGCCCAAGACCGCCGCTTGGCCCTGTGCATGGACCTGCTGGCACCCGAAGGGTATGGGGAAATCATCGGGGGTGGGCAACGCGAAGACGACCTTGCTGTTTTGCAGCACAAAATTTCCACGCATCAATTACCCGAAGAAGCCTTTAGCTGGTATCTCGACTTGCGACGCTACGGCTCGGTTGAACACGCTGGCTTCGGCATGGGAATCGAGCGGGTGGTCGCTTGGTTGTGCGGCGTCAAGCACGTGCGCGAGACCATTCCCTTTCCGCGCATGATGCAGCGCCTTTATCCATAAATGTCTTATAAGGATAATTATGTCAACTAAAATAAAAAAAGGCCAATACAACTTCCAAACCATCGAAACCAAATGGCGATCTCACTGGGAGCAGGAAAAGACCTATCAAACGCTGGGACCGGGAGATCCTGGTTTCAAGGACAGTAAACCTAAGTGCTACATCCTCGATATGTTTCCCTATCCAAGCGGTGCCGGGCTACACATCGGCCATCCCAAAGGGTATATCGCTAGCGACATCTACAGCCGCTACAAAAGGATGCAGGGATTTAACGTCCTACATCCAATGGGTTTCGATAGTTTCGGCTTGCCAGCCGAGCAATACGCGATCGAACACAACATCCATCCAGCAACCGTTACCGAGCAGAACATCGATGCGATGCGCAGCCAATTGCAGTTCCTCGGACTGTCGTTTGACTGGGCCCGCGAAGTGGTCACGTCGCGGGCGTCGTACTACCGTTGGACCCAGTGGATTTTCGCCCAGCTCTTCAACAGTTATTTCGACGAAGACGAGGTCTGGGAAGACGGCAATGGACGCGAAATAAAGGGACGGGCCAAGCCCATCGCCGACTTAGAGGCCCGATTTGCCGCTGGCAGGGCATTGTCGGCAGAAGATCGCCAAGTTCTTAGCACCGATGCGGATTGGTCTGCACTAACTGCGGCCGAGCGCCAAGCCGTGCTGAACAACTACCGGCTGGCATACCAGCAGGAGGCCGTTGTCAACTGGTGTCCTGGTTTAGGCACTGTGTTGGCCAACGAGGAGGTGACCAATGACGGCCGTAGCGAGCGGGGCGATTTTCCCGTATATCGCAAAGCATTTCGGCAGTGGGCGATGCGCATAACAGCCTACGCTGAGCGGCTCTTAGAGGACTTGGATTTCGAACTGGAAGACCGCAACGGCGAACCCTTCCGGCTCGATTGGCCAGAAGCCATCAAGCGGATGCAGCGCAATTGGATTGGTCGGAGCAAGGGGGCTAAAGTGTGCTTCGATGTCCTCAACCCGAAAAATGATGAAGTCGTCAAGCAGTTGCCTGTGTTTACCACCCGGCCCGACACGCTCTTTGGGGCGACCTTTATGGTCCTTGCCCCTCAGCATCCGCTGGTGGACCCCACCGCAGAATCCTACTTGGTGCCCACTGCTTGGCCGGATGAGACGCCCGAGCAGTGGAAGGGAGGAGGGGAGCCGATCCGGGAAGCCATAGCCCAGTACATAGCTGAGACTGCTGTCTCTACTGCGGATGAAACCAAGGAAAAAACGGGCATCTTTTCCGGCATCTACGCCCGCAATCCAGTCAATGGACAAAAAATCCCCATTTTTGTTGCCGACTACGTCAGCATGGACTACGGCGCGGGAGCGATTATGGCCGTACCGGCCCATGACGAACGCGATTTTGCCTTCGCCACTGCCTATAACTTGGACATTGTGAGGGTAGTTACTGGAGAGGAAGGGGTTTTTGAAGAGTGGGATGCAGGGGAGGGGACTGCTATCAATTCGCCTCCAGTGCTGAAGGCCAATGGCGGTGATAATCCATACGCCATCACTGGGTTGGCAACAGCCGAGGCCAAAGCCCAGATCGTCGACGCACTCACGGCCCAAGGGAGGGGTCAAGATGCGGTAAACTACAAACTGCGTGACTGGACCTTTGCCCGGCAGCGCTATTGGGGCGAACCCTTTCCACTGGCCACGCATCCCGATGGCTATTCCGTTGCAGTAACGCCCCCAGTGGTGCTGCCGGACCTAGAGGACTTCAGGCCGGAAACCTCTGACGATCCTGCCCGGCCCGTTTCGCCGCCTTTGCACCGGGCCGGAGCGGAGTGGACGACGGTGGAAATCGACGGGGTGGCTTGCCAGCGCGAACTCAACGTCATGCCCCAATGGGCCGGTTCTTGCTGGTACTACCTTCGCTTTATCGATCCGCACAATGAAGAAGCTTTCTGCGACCCGGCCAAGGAAGGCTACTTCATGCCCGTTGACCTCTACATCGGCGGCGCTGAACACGCCGTGTTGCACTTGCTCTACGCCCGATTTTGGCACAAGGCCCTCTACGACTTAGGCCATGTATCCACGCCCGAGCCGTTTAAGAAGCTGTTCAACCAAGGCATGATGACCGCGGATGCCTTTCAGGATGATCGCGGTGTGTATGTCGACATTCGCGAGGTCGAGTTCCGCGATGGGGAGCCCGTTGAGAGAGGGACGGGGAAGACGCTGCACCGGTCTTCCGGCAAGATGGGCAAACGCTATAAAAACGGGTTGCCGCCCGAAGAAGTCGGCGAGGAATTTGGTGTGGATACCCTGCGGCTATACGAAATGTACATGGGGCCGCTCGAAGCGAGTGCGCCGTGGAGTATGGAAGGGATCCGGGGCATGCAGCGCTTCTTACAGCGCGTTTGGCGCAACTTTGTCGATTCGGATCGACGCGTGAAGATAGGAGAGAGCGCTGCGTTGGCGTCGGACTTGGAAAGAAAGCTGCACCAAACCATCCAAAAGGTAACCGAGGACATAGAGGGGCTGCGGTTTAATACAGCCATTGCCGCCTTGATCGAGCTAAACAATCAGTTGGTATCCTCAGACGAAGTGCCGCAGGCCGTTGCCAAACCCTTCTTGATCCTACTCGCGCCTTTTGCTCCGCATATTGCCGAGGAGCTATGGGAAATGGCGGGCTTTGGGAAGGGAGACCTCAGTCGCCAGAGCTGGCCTGAATGGGATGCAGCCAAGGCCGCCGAGGACATGATCGTAGTACCGATCCAGGTCAACGGCAAAATGCGCGGACAACTCGAAGTGCCGGTTCGCACTGGCGAGGAAGAGATCAAGTCCTTAGTGCTCGACATGGAGAGCGTCCAGAAATACGTGGCCGATGAGACCGCGATAAAGCGATTTATATGGGTGCCGGATAAAATTGTTAATATCGTGGTATAGGAGTGTAGTTGTTTATCTGAGAACAATACAAATGTCTTATAAAATATAATATGTAAACAAAATAAACAAAAAATCATCAACTACCAATATTGATATAATCAGACGCATTATCGAGCAGCTTTTCGCGGTTTTCGTAGTATCGCATAGTCGTCTTTAGATCTTTGTGACGCAAATGGGCTTGCACCTGCTGCGGTTTGGCTCCGCCTTCAATTGCTAGGGTGCAGCACGTGTGGCGAAACATGTGCGCGGTGACGCTTTGGGGGAGGCCAGCGCGCAGGGCGTACTTCTTGACGATGTGATTCACCGATTGGTCGGTCAGCGGCTGGCCGCGAGACTGGTTGCGCGACAGGCTGATGAAAACCTTGCCGGTCGCCGGTAAACCCGCCGCCTGTAATTGTTCTTTATATAATTCGAGATGATGTAGGACAATGCTTTGCAGTTTGATCTCCTGCGCCACGCCCGATTTAGTCTCGGGCAGGTGCAGGATGTGAAAGACGCCCTCCAAGGATATATCTTCCCAAGCGATGCCCGCTACTTCGGAGCGGCGCAGTCCGCCGAACGTAAGCAAATGAAATATGGCCGCATCGCGCGTGCGGACTAAATCGTCTTTTTCTTCAGTAATGGCTTGCTGGATCTTGTTCAGCACCTGATTGGAAAGCGCTTTGCCAGCCAGCGTTTCATCGACCTTGTAGCCGCGTACCAACGTAGAGTCGGCGGGGTTTTTCTCGATGTGGCCTAGGGCGACCAACATCTTGAACAACGACTTCAGGCTGGACAATTTTCTGTTGATGCTGCTGCGCTTGTAGCCTTCGCTGGCGAGTTGATTTCTAAAGGCGACCACGTGCTCAAAGGTGATTGACTGCAAGACGACGAGCGACACTTCATTTAGTTCCAGGCCGATGGATGCAAAGAAATGCTGGAGATCGGCGTAATAGGCACGCCGCGTGCGCTCGCTGAGTTGGCCGCTGAGAAATTGTTCCAAAGGGTCGTCCGATACCAACGCCGGTGTTGGCGTCAGCTTGCGGACGACTGGATTGAGTGTTGTGGCCGCAGGATTGCGGTCGGGCTGCTCGCTCATAAAAATGCTCGCTGGGCTTCAATTGGTGTCTAATGTCCAAATATAGCGAACATCGAGGGATTTTGCCGCCGCGTTTAATGCGATGTTCGTCTAGTTTTTATACTAACGATAATGCCTGTTATAGTTAGTATGAAGGCAAAAATTGCAGAAGCTATAATTTTCGCAGCAAGCGCTCCATATCACTCAATTTCATCCGCGCCATGACCGGCTTGTCCGCTGGGCTTATGTGCGGCTGGTCGACCTTTAGCAATTCATTGATCAAATGCGCCATCTCCTCGGCGTTCAGTTTCTGACCTTTCCTTATACTCGCTTTGCGCGCATAAGCCAAAACAAGTGCTTCGCGCCAAGAGCGGCCCGAATGCTGGCCATCGCGCACGTCGTTCAATAGCTGATAAAAAACATCGCCTTCGCCAAAGCGATCCAATTCGGCGGGCACGGCTTCCACCAGCACTGTCCGCACGCCAAAATCCCGCACGCCAAAGCCGAGCTTAGCAATATCATCTCGCACTTGGTTGAAGATCTCAAAATCTGCTGCGCCCATTTCTAGCTGTATGGGAAAGAGCAATTGCTGGCTTTCTCCGGCCACGCCAGCAATTTGCGCCATGGCTTGATCGTAGCTGATGCGCTCGTGCGCAGCCTGCTGGTCGACAAAGAGCAAGCCGTCGGCTACCTCGACGAGAATGTACTGGTTGTGTACCTGCCACATCGCGGCATCTTCGGCAACGGCGACTTTGGCCTCGGTCGGAGCGACAAAAGTCAGGGCGAGCTGATCGTCGGACTCGCCGGACGTGGGCAGTCTTTGCAATACCGGTGACGCCGGTTCTCCCACGCGCACCGAAACGTCCTCCTCTCCGACCAGATCAACGCCCGCAGTACTACTGGTCTCACTAAAGCGAGGTGTTGGGGCCGCAGCATAGACAAAAGATTGCACATCGGGCAGGCGCAAGCTTTGCCGGACGCTGTTCTCAATAGCCGCTATGACCTGCCCTTCGTTGGCCAAGCGAATCTCCCGCTTCGTTGGATGGACATTGACGTCGATTTTCTTGGGATCCATATCGATCCAGAGCATGAATACCGGATGGTGTCCTTCCGGCAATAAACCTTCAAAACACCGCTGTACGGCGGCAGCCATCAGTCGCGAAGAGATGGGCCGTCCTTGTACAATGAGATACTGCTTGCCCTTGCTCCGACCGCAGTGTTCGGGACCGGCTAAGACCCCTTCGATTTTGAGGCCCTCCTCTTCGTGAGCGAGATTCAACAGTTCAGCGACTGGAATACCCAACAGCTCGGCCGCCCGCTCCTGACGCGATGCCGGGGCATAGTTAAAGACTTGGCGATCTTCGCGTTCTAGTTCAAAGCCAAGAGCTGGATAGCTAGCGGCTAAGTGGATGATGGTCTGTGCCACGTGGCGGGCTTCCGCATCGACGGACCGGAGAAACTTGCGCCGTGCTGGTGTATTAAAAAACAGGTTCTTTACCGCGATGGTCGTGCCACGCGCTCGACCAATACTGTGCGTCTCGCGCTCTAGGCCCCCTTCCACCACCAAGCGTGTCCCGGCTTCATCTTGCTGCGCACGCGATTCGATCGCCAAATGAGCGACTGCACCAATGCTGGCTAGAGCCTCGCCGCGGAAGCCCAGCGTCTGAATACAGAACAGGTCGGCCACCGAGGCCATCTTGCTCGTGGCATGTCGGTGCACGCACAACGCGATATCCTCTCTGTTCATGCCTGAACCATCGTCGGTCACAACAATCGACTGCTTGCCACCGGCTTTGATTTCCACGCGGATTTTAGTGGCAGACGCATCGATCGAGTTTTCGACCAATTCCTTCACGACCGAAGCCGGCCGTTCGACTACCTCACCAGCGGCAATTTTTCCAATGAGACTTTCGTCGAGAACGCGAATGGTGCTCGCCATAAAATCCTCACAGTTCGGCCCAGAGCCGCTCGGCCTGCTGCCGGAATTCGGCCTGGGTAATTTTGCCTTGTTTGAGCGCGGTTTCCAAGTCGCGCAAGCGGCGGCGTGGCCCCCCTCCTCCTTTGAGATCCAGCCGTATTTGAGACCAGATGTGCCATCCCCCCACGCCGAGCAACAAGACGATGAAGACCACTCCACCCCACCACGAGTCCTCTTGCTCTTGGCGCACCGCTCCTCCCTTTTGTCGCCAATCTGCGGCCACGGCTGGGTCGGGGTCGGCTAGCTCTACCCGCTTGGCTTGTGTCGCCCCGTTGGGCCCTTGGACGCGCACGGATTTTTTGAGCTGCCAAGCAAATCCTCGAGGTTTTTCGATCAGATACTCGATGAGATCGGCTTCTCTTATCTGATCGAACTGCTCTTTGGTAACCGGCACAGCCATAGGGCCTAGCATGTTGAAAAGCAACACGATTGCAAATAAGAAAGATGCCAATCCAAGGGCAAAATATGTGGGGGGTTTATCCATTATTATGTTTTTCTTTTTTATTTACATATTATATATTATAAGACAATTTATTTTATTTGTTTGCGATTTAAAATCGTATCTTGCCTCGCCGACGTGCGCATCCACTCCAAAAGACGATAGCTTTCAGCCACTTGATCTAAACCCAACAACGACTGGGCGCGCCCTTGGATACAGGCGACAAAATTGCGATAGTACGCCGCTAGATCGTCCACTTCCCATGCCCAAGGCCAAGACTTGTCGACCATTTTGTCTTGGGCGTACGAACGAATCCTCAAAACTGGATCCACAGCCGGAAAGTCCATGAGTGCGACGGAACCTTCGACGCCATTGCGCATCCTTAGCAAGGCAACCGACACGTCCTCTATGCGCCCGGGATGAAAAAAGTTACGCATCCTACTATATAGCATATCTACCCTTCCCCAAGTGCTCAGCAACAGGTCGCATACCTCCAAGGCCGCTTGGTTGCAGATCATCTCGCGGCCGATGGGATCGAATAGAGCCGAATCAAAAGAAAGCTCTAGCGAGTAATGCGCTACGCCCTGTTGGGCGGCCAACGCCGTACAAAAGGGCGCATGCCTCCCCCGTGAAAGCACACATACATTGGGATGGCTGCTGGCAAACGGCTCCTGTACGGGATGAGTAGCCATGACGTGCAGACCAGCTTCCGTGGCAACGCCAATCCAATGCGATTTATCCTCCACCTGCAATAGCACTAAGCCATCTATTTTTTGTTCCAAAACCGCACCGCAATCGGCATGATGTACAAGCTCGATATCGCAGCAGCTCCGCAAGGCATCCCGATGGACGGCTACCTCGCGGGCATGGCCTGCCACACCGAGCGTCATCATGGTTTTTTACCGGCCTTAATTCGCTCTTGGAGCCGCTGGCTAAATGTCCGTGCGGCGTAATCCCCATCCAAGCGCAAGAGATAATCTATCGCGATGGTCTCGGCGAGTACCGTGATATTTTTGCCGGGAAATAGCGGTATGAAGACCTCGGGGACCTCGACGCCGAGAATTACCACCTTGTTGTCTTCGAGGCCAAGGCGTTCGTAAGCATATTTTTCATCCCAATCGACGAGGTTGACCAAGACTTCCACGCGCTTCTGCCGCCGAGTCCTCCACGCGCCAAACATCTTTTTTACGTCTAGGATGCCGATGCCGCGAATCTCGATGTGGTCTTGGAGCATCTCCGAGCTACACCCCACCAAAATGCCTTGGGGCTTGCGATTGATGATGACCACATCGTCGGCCACCAACCGATGCCCGCGCTCGACCAAATCCAAGGCGACTTCGCTTTTGCCAATGCCGCTGCGGCCGCGAAAAAGGAGTCCCACCCCAGAGACATCGACCAAGGTCCCGTGTATAGATACTTGGGGTGCGAACACTTCGTCGAGGTAAAAGCGGATGAGATGGGTAAATTCGGCGGTGTTGAATTCGGACTTCAGCAGCGGGACTTCGCACTCGTCGGCTAGTTTCCGCAGCTCGGAGTACACGCGCCCCCGCCCTGTCAAGACCACGCATGGAATATTGAATTGATATATGATTTCGAGAGCCTGCCGCCGTCGGTCTGGGGACAAACTGCGCAGGTACTCCACTTCGGTATTACCCAAGAGCTGCACTTGATCCAAGGTAAACAACTCGACGAAACCTGTCAGAGCCAGACCGGGGCGATGGATGTCGCTGTTGTTGATAGTCCGCTGTAGCCCCTTGGCACCAGCGATGAGCTTCAGCCGTAATTGCTGTCCATAGGTGGCTAGCAGATCTTTGATAGTTAGTTCACGCATCGCTACTCAAGCTTGCGAAGATACGCCGGTATCCCTCGTAGCGCGCCGATGCAATGCGACCATCCGCTACGGCCTCGCGGACTGCGCAACTAGGTTCGTGCAAGTGGCTGCAATCGCCGAATTGGCATTGGCCGAGCAGTGGTTCTAACTCGGGATAATACGCCGCTAGCTCTGCGGGTTTTACCCCCCATAAGCGGAGCTCTTTAACCCCGGGTGTATCGGCCACATAGCCGCCTTCTTGCAACTTGAACAAATGCACGGTCGTGGTCGTGTGCCGACCCCGATCGTGGCGCTTCATTATCTCCTTGGTCTTTAGCCCCAACCCAGGCTCAATGCCGTTGAGTAAGGTTGATTTGCCGACCCCAGACTGGCCGACTACCGCCGTGCTGCGATTGATCAGCGCCTCTTTGAATTCGCCCATCCCATCGCCTTGCACAGCACTGGTGCGATAGATTGGATAACCGAGATCCTCATAAGGCGCCGTCAGGATACCCACGGCTTGGTGGGAGACTAAATCGACCTTGTTGATGCAGACCACAGGCTGGAGATTACCCTTTATAGCCATGACGATCGCTCGGTCGATAAAGCCGTGACGAGGTCTCGGTTGGCAAGCTGCCACCACGATGACCAATTGCTCCATGTTGACAAAAAGGATCTGCTCAAACGGACGTGTTCCACTGGCCCCACGTGAGAACTTGGAAGAGCGGGGATGCACTGCTTCGATGACTCCGGTTCGTTCGGCCGTCGGGACGACATCGACCCAGTCGCCAGCGACGACCGGGGAGCTAGTCTTGCGACACCCAGCCTTGAGACGGCCCCGGAGCTCGCATTGCCAGTGGCTTCGCTCGACCTCGACGAGGCACTGTAGCCCAGAGACTCTGATAATGCGGCCCTGCATGAGCGCCCGCCCCTGCCTACTCCCCTTTGGCGAGGCGCTCGGCTAAATAATTGGGGTAGCCGAGGTTTTCGATTTTCTGCTGGGTCAGCTTAAGCGGGTATTCGACGCGCTGGAGTTCGACCCATTGTTCGTCGGTATCCCACAGAGTGTACGCCGACCGCCAGTCGCCGTCGCGGGGTTGGCCAACGCTGCCGACAGCGACCAAATACTGGTGCCTCCCTATAGCGGCCCTAGCCGAAGTCAGCGGCACGGGCTTATCGCGCATCTTGCAATAAATGCGCGCTTCGTGTGTATGGCCGACAAAAGCCAATGGCCACTTGAGTTGGCTCATACACCAAGTGACGCGATCGTACATAAGGAGGGGCTCCCACTCTTCGGGCTTGAGGGGATTGGCGTGGGACAGGGCTGCATCGCGTTCCACGCGTCGAAAGACTCCCTGGCGCAAAAAGCCGCGTTCTTCTTCCCCCAACATTTCATATGTTTGGTAAAGAGAGGGACGGGCTAGCAGATTAAAAGACTGGATATGCGCCGGCTCCAGCACGGCTTGATCGTGATTGCCCAGTACGATCTGCGCTTCTACTTCCTTGAGCCGATAGATACAGCCCAAAGGATCGGGACCGTATCCCACGATGTCCCCCAAGCAGAGGATGCGCTCAGCACCAGCGTTGGTCGCGGCGATCAACACGGCCTCTAGCGCTTCTAGATTAGCGTGGATATCGGCGAGCACTGCGATCTTCAAAACGGCCTCGCCTCAGTTAAACAGCGCGCTAATGGACGTTTCTTCGTGGATAGCGCGAATGGCACTGGCAAAGAGAGGGGCCACGGAACACACCTGTATCATGGGTGTGCGGGCCTCCGCCGACAAGGGAATAGTATCAGTAATGGCGAGGGCTTGGAGACTGGATTGATCCAGCCTCGCGATCGTCTCCTTGGCAAGGGTGCCGTGGACGCAACCGGCGTAGATTTTGCGCGCGCCGTACTCCTTGACCGCGGCGGCTCCCTTGAGGATCGAGGTGCCGGTAACGATCTCGTCGTCGAAGAATACGACATCTCGGTCGGCGACGTCGCCAATGACCCTGTTTTCCCCGGCACCCTGATCGACGACGACGAGGGGCAACCCCAACCGCTGGGCATAGGTCTCGGTGACCTTGGCGCGGCTGATATCCGGAGCGGCCGCGACCAAGTTATCTCGGTCGAGATCGGCGTAATAAGCGCATATCGCCGGGACGCCACTTAATTGGTCCACGAGGATCCGGCTAAAACCCATAGTTTGTGGGCTGTGTAAGGTCATGGTGAGGATGCGGTCTGCCCCGGCTGCGGCGATCAGATCTGCCACTAAGCGAGCGGCTACGGAAATCCTCGGCTCGTCCTTGCTGTCGGCCAAAGCGTACGGATAGTACGGCAGGACGGCGGTGATGCGGCCGGCCGAGGCGTATTTTAGGGCGTCGAGGGCGATGAGTAACTCCATCAGGTTGTCGCTAACGGGCGGACACGAGGTTTGAATAAAGAACACATCGCGGCCACGCACGTTTTCACAGATTTTTACCTTTATATTTTCGTTGCTAAAGTCGATGAACTCGATGCGCCCCGGCTCGATAGCCAACGACTGATAAATGCCCTCAGCCAGTGCGGGATTGCTCCGCCCGGCGAAAACCTTGAGATCCGTACTCTCCATCAATAGCCCCTTAGAACATGGCTAGTGCAGCGCGAGCTTGAGCGGCAATCGGGTATTGAGCGAATGTGCGACTGACCTCTTCGAGCAGGGCCTGCTGCTTGTCGCTGTCGCCGGCCAACCCATATATGCGGGCGGCTTCCATTCGCGCCATGGCCTCGCGGATAGTCCCGGCCTGTTGGGCCGCATAGGCTTCGTAGTGCTGGGCCGCGGCGACAAATTGCCCTTCGGCTTCGAGACAGGCACCAAGACCGCTCTGGGCCGCATAAGCCAACACATCCAAAGGCTCGTAGTTGTCCAAGTAACGCTGGTAATAGCTCCGAGCCTCGGCATAGCGGCCCTGTGCGTAGTGGAGATTGGCCAAAAGCACAGTCCCTTGGGCGGCAGCCGAGGTCCCGGCATAAGAGGATACCAGCTCTTCGGCCAAGCGGATCGCCTCGGTCGGCTCTCCACCCTGCTCGACCATCAGCACATCGCCGAGTAGGGCCGCGGCTTGGAGCCGACCGGCCTCTTTGGACTCGATGAAATAATTGATGGCCACAATGACCACAATCACGGCGACGGCCCCACCGCCAAAGAGGCTAGCGCGTTCTTTGACGTACTCGACCGCCTGCATGATCCATTCGACGAACTCGTCTTCGCGGAGTTCGCTCTTGCTCAGTTTACGGCGTTCACTCGACATGAAGGTATGGTGTCTCCACGGTTTTAGGTTCAGGTTCTAATATACGATAGCGCTTGCCAATTTGTACTCGCGCAAAAGGTCTCGGCCCGACAAAAAGCTCAATTCGACCAAAACGCTGATGCCCTCGACAACCGCTCCCAGTTGCTCGAGCGTTTGACACGTCGCCACCAAGGTTCCGCCGGTGGCCAAAACGTCATCCACGACCAAGACCTTCTGCCCCGGCGCGATGGCATCCGTGTGGATTTCTAAGGACGTCTCGCCATATTCGAGTGCATAATCGCGACTCAGCGTGGCCGCCGGTAACTTACCTGGTTTGCGCACCGGCACAAATCCGCATCCCAATTCGAGGGCCATAGGCGTGGCGAATACAAACCCGCGGGCCTCTATGCCGGCGACTAGGTCCACTTCGGAGTCCACAAAGGGTGCGAGCATGACTTGGACCGCGGCGGATAAACCAGCGGAGTCTTTGAGCAGCGGCGTGATGTCTTTGTACGAGACGCCATCTTGCGGAAAGTTGGGGATTTCGCGTATGAGTTTTTTAAAATTCATTTACATATTATATGTTATGAGTCTTAAAATAAGGCGTAAATAAACGGAGCTACCGCCGACCCTTGGGTCGTAACAATTAACAGCCCCAACAGAATCAAAGTGACGAATATCGGCCCCAACCACCACTTTTTGCGGACTTTCATAAAATCCCATAACTCAGAGAAAATACTCAGTTTACTTGGCATTACCTAACCCTCCCACTCAATCAGGCGACTCACTGACTCGCCGTGGTGAATGGCTTTGATCGCATCCCCTAGCAACCGAGCGACGCTCAATACAGCGATTTTGCTCCTCGGCTGGCCCTCCGGCAATGGGATGGTATTCGTGGTGGCAAATACTTCCACTGAAGAGTCCTCAATCCTCTCTAGGGCTTGTCCGGAAAAAACGCCATGCGTACAACCGGCCAGTATGCGGCGCACGCCCCTTTCCTTGAGGACTTGAATCGACTCCATCATGGATCCCCCCGTCAGCACCTCGTCGTCGAAAAGCAGAGCGTCGCGGCCCTCGACCTCGCCGATCATACTTTTGATCTCGGTCTTTTCGTCGTCTGCGTAGCGGCGTTTGTCCATAATAGCCAGTGGTAAGCCGAGCCGATGCGCATATGCGCTGGCTTCATCGGCACTCCCGACGTCGGGCGACACCACCACGGCATTGCTGATGTCTTTCATGCGCATAAAATTGCACAGCAGACTCGTAGCCCACAGTTGGTCAACCGGAATGCGCGAGAACGCCACGATTTGCGGGCTGTGCAAGGTGATGGTTAATATCCGGTCTGCCCCGGCGGCTTGGAGCAAGTCGGCGACGAGGCGGGCGCTGATAGAAATGCGCGGTTCGTCCTTTTTGTCGGAGCGCACATATGGATAATAGGGCAACACGGCCGTAATCCGGCGCGACGACGCGTACTTGAGCGCGTCGATTAGCAACAGCAGTTCGACGAAGTGATGATTGACTGGAGATGATGAGGTCTGGATAACAAAGACGTCGTCTTCGCGTACGTTTTCCTCAATCTTAACCTTTATATTATCGTTCGGTGCGCGGACAATCTGGCGGCGAGCGGGCGCGATGGCCAAGTAATCACAAATTTCTTGGGCCAGCTCTGGATTGCTCGAACCCGACAATATTCTCAGGTGATTTTTCATGTTCTAATCCCAATTGTAACATTAAAGACCGGTCCAAACTAAGGCAAGAGGGCCGCACCTTGACAGCCTATTGGCCCCAAGCTAATTTGGCAATTGCTGGACTAAAAATATCCTTCTTGCCGCTGTGAAAGGGGCTTATGGCGCGCGTAAATATCATGCTGCCGGACGATCTGCTCGAACGCATCGATCAAGTTGCGCAACAGGAGGGCGTAAGCCGCAGCAAACTCCTGCGTTTGTCCTTTATGGCGTACTGCCAACAAAGGGAAGCAACATACGAGTACCAGCGGAAACAGGCCGCTATTGAACACGGAATGACGCTCCAAGACAGCCTGCGCAAAAAGGCCCTGCCTTGGGATCCGCTCCAGCTTCTGCGCGCGGAACGGCAAGTGCAGTGATTCGCTACGCGCTAGATACCTCCGTTATGCTGCGGTGGTTTTCTCCAGCGCACGATGTGGATGCTCACAAGGCCCTTGAACTTCGCCAAGAGCAGCTAGCAGAACGGGTCGAGCTAACCGCGCTCGACCAATCGATATACGAGCTAGCCCATGTCCTCAAGGAAAGCCAGCAATTCGATCGCACCCATATCGACGACGCCTTGGCCAGCTTGGCGTACATGCACCTAGATATTGTGCCCTACAACTCCGAAATTATCAGCAAGGCCACGCAAATCGCCTTTGAGCATTCCATTAGTATGTACGCCGCCGGCTTCATTGCCTTAGGTGCCCATCTCCGCTGCCAAGCCGTGACCAGCGACGGCGACCTGTACCGCAAGGTCGCCTCCCTGCCCTGGACCGTGCTTTTGGCCGACTTGAACTTCTGATTTCTTAGACCTCTTCAAGCGCCTTCTCTATATCGCCGATTAGCTCATCAGCGTCCTCAATGCCCACGGCATAGCGCACCAACTGGTCGGTGATGCCAATGGCCAGCCGGTCCTTCTCACTCAGATCGTAATAGGAAACAGTCGCCGGATGCGAGACCAGCGTCTCCACCCCCCCCATGCTCGGTGCGATATAAGGCACGGCTAGACGATGGACAAAATTCCGCGTCTGCTCGGGGGTGCCGTCGATCTCAAAGCTGATCAGACCGCCAAAACCGCGCATTTGCTCTTTGGCGACGCGGTGATCAACGTGGCTTGCGAGGCCCGGGTAAAAGACCTGGCGAACCTTGGGATGAGCTTCTAGAAACCGAGCTATTGTCAGGGCTGTATCGTTTTGCCGCAGAACGCGTAGCGCGAGCGTCTTCAACCCCCGGATCAAGAGATAAGAAGTATTGGGATCAACAATCCCGCCAGTGATTCGCTGATATTCGCCAATGGCCTCGACCAAAGGAGCCTTGCCGCAGACGGCACCCGCCATCAGGTCGTTGTGCCCGCCGAGGTATTTGGTCGCACTGTGGATGACCAGATCAACCCCGAAATCGAGCGGCCTTTGATTAACCGGCGTGGCCAAGGTGCTGTCGATGATAACTTTGAGACGCCGCGGTTTGGCAAAGGCGACGAGCTGTTCCAAGTCGAGGACGTGTAAATGGGGATTGGTCGGGGACTCGGTAAAAATCAAGCGCGTCTCCGGCCGCACCGCAGCCGCCAACGCATCCATATCACCGGGCTTAACTACGGTCGATTCAATGCCGAATTTAGCCAATACTTCGCAGAATTTGGCCGTCATGCGATAGCAATCTTCCATGAGCACCAAGTGTTGCCCACTGCGCAGCATGGCATAGAGCACCGAGGTAATCGCGCTCATGCCCGACGGAAAGAGCAAGGCGGATTCGGCGTTTTCCAAGGCCGCGATTCTGTCCTCGGCTGCCCGCTGGGTCGGATTGCCATAGCGCCCGTATTCGTAGAGCGATTTTTCGCCGGCCTTAAAGGCGACAAATTCATCTAGATCGGCAAAGGTATAGGTGGCGGTCTGAGCAATGGGTTCGATGAGAGACTGAGCAAACTTATCTCGTTTCACGCCCCCGTGCACGGAACGGGTCGATTCTCCTGCAAAATCATCGTCGGTGTGGCTCATTATATGCTCTTTCAGTGGCGGGCCGTGGCCAGCGTTCGCTGCTCTATGGCTTTGAGAACGGCCCGATGCACGGCTTCGTATTCGGCTTCGACCTCAATGGGTAGATTGCGATGCTGTGGCTCGACGGCGAACTCCTGCAATTGGTCTTCGTGGTATTTCACCTTGAAATCGGGGAATTTCAGCCCGTGCGCCGTGGAGATTACGATGACTCGACTCTTGGGCTCGATGTGCCCGGCGACGATCAATTTTTCTAAGGCTGCTAAGGCAACGCCCGTATGTGGACAGGTGAACAACCCATTGCTGTCGGCCCTGGCACAGGCGTTGGCCAATTCGTCTTCCGTGGCTTCTTCGACGATCCCGTCGAAGTGTTGCAAAGTGCGAATAGCTCGCTCCCTGCTTACGGGATTGCCGATCTTGATGGCGCTGGCCAAAGTGTCGCGAGCCGTTTGCGGCTCAAAGGTGCGGAACCCGTCGAGATAACTGAGATAGAGCGGATTGGCCTGGGCTGCTTGGGCGACGGCAAGGCGTGGCAGCTTGTCTATGAGCCCCATTTCTTTGCCCTCGATAAACCCCTTCCCCAAGGCACTCACATTGCCCAGATTGCCACCCGGGATAATGATCCAGTCGGGGACCTCCCAGTGAAATTGCTGCAACAGCTCAATAGCGATGGTCTTCTGCCCTTCAATGCGGAGCGAATTCATTGAGTTAGCCAGATAGACGTGGTCGCGGCGGCAGATTTCCTGCACCAAGGCCATGCACCCGTCGAAATCGGTGCGCAGGGCCAGCGTCAACGCGCCATTGGCTATGGGCTGGATGAGCTGGGAAGTGGAGATCATATCTTTGGGCAATAAGACAATCGCCGGAATGCCCGCGGCCGCGCAATACGCCGCCAACGCCGCTGAGGTGTCCCCGGTTGAGGCACAGGCTACCGCAGGTATAGACTGCCCCTCGGCAATCATCTGGTTGACCATGGAAACCAATACGGTCATGCCCAAGTCCTTAAACGAACCCGTGTGGCTATTGCCGCACTGCTTTATCCACAAATCCTCCATGCCCAGTTCGGCCCCCAAGCGCTCAGCCCAGAGTAGATTGCTCCCTCCCTCGTACATGGAGACCACGTTCTCGTCTTCGACGAGGGGGCAAACTATTTCTTTTTTGCCCCAAACCGAACTCCCATACGGATGCACCGAACTCATGTAGCGCTGATCAAAGAGCGCTCGCCACTCGCCGCCCGAGCGCCGCTGTAAAGGTTCCATATCGTGGCGTACTTCGAGCAACCCCTCACACTTTTGACAGTGATAGACTATTTCGTTTAGCGGGTAGCGCTCGTCGTCGCAATTGATGCACTGGAACCAAGCATTATAGGAATAGGGCATGCCAGCTCGTTCTGTTGGAATAAATCAGGGCTTGTTCAGCCAAAAAGGGCATCTATTTGGTCCTCGTTTTTCGACTCTTCTTTATCACTCGTCGGTTTTAATGCGTCGTCCTGCTCGTCGTCGGGCACAACCTCGACGTTCTCCTCAGGGGCGCTGGTGTCGTCCTGCTCCTCGGGAGCGGGGGGTTCTTCCACAACTTCCACGTCGTTCTCTACTGAGAGAGAATCCGAGCCTTCGCTCTCCCGCTGTAGAAGTGCCTGAGCCAAGCCAGCAAAATTTTCTTGGACATCCTCGCCGGTAGCAAGGGCTTGGGCATTTCGGTGCACGAATTCGACGACGTGATCCATCCCGGGAAAGGCATCGTCAAAAACCGTCAGATAAGCTCTGATTCTCTCGTCCTGCATCTGGTTCTTGACGTGCTCGAGCCATGAATTTCCGAACAGTTTGGCCAATGACTCCAAGGCTTCGAGCCGCTCGGTCACATCGCGCAAGTCATCCGCGTTCATCCTTGCTGCCTCTGGAGATATTGAACACCGTAAAAAAATACTACCGGGCGTGGAACCCTTCCCTCTCCCGGAGCGTTTAACCTATGCGAGCCATTCCGGTCATGGTTCGTATCCCTCCCAGCGGCCAAGGCATCGAAAGGTGTCTTGGCCGCGACTTATTTCATTTTTAGTTCAATCTCTGCACGACGATGTACCCCATGGGTAACTCCACGACCGAACTCAGTTCCCCAACCTTCAGTTGCACGACGATTTCCTCGATTTCCGGCATGAGTTCGCCCGGCCCAAAAAAACCCAAATCCCCGCCTTGACTGGCGTTGGGCGCAATGGAAAGCTGCTGCGCGAGCTGGGAAAAATCGGCACCTTGGGCTACTTTTTCTAGGACTTCAAGTGCGGATGATTCTGTTTCAACCAATATGTAGCGCGCCCGCATCTCACCGGCCAGCATCGCCTGGACCTCTTCGATTTTGGCCGTGATCGCTTGGATTAAGTAGGGATCCTGCGCCCGATCTTTAGCCAATTCGTAATACTCAAGTGCTTCGGTATAGCGCCCGGCTTCGGCGAGGAGAAACGCGATGTTGTTGTAGGCTTCGACATTGTCCGGCGATAACTCTGCCAACTTTTGATAGTATTCAATGGCTCGATCTACCGAGTCCTGTTGCGCGTAGTAATACCCATATAGGCGATAGGCTTCCGGGTTTTTGTCGTCCAGTACCAAGGCCCGGTCGAGGCGTTCGCGCGCCCTTTCACTCTGCCCGTCCTGCATGTAGAGATAACCAAGGGTACTGTGGACTTTTGTTGAAGACGGGGCTAGAATACTCGCTTGTTCGACGTAAAAAATGGACGAATCTAGCTGGCCCATGGCCAAAAAAGCCTCCCCCAACGCCGAATATACGGGTAGCTGTCTGGGGTCTTCAGCAAGCGATTGTTGCAGCGATTCAGCCGCCTGGCTAAAGCCGCCGGTCTGCATGTAGAGGCTGGCCAAGCGATTGAGAAACATTGCGCTGCCAGCACCCTGCTCGCGGGCCTTTTCGTATTCAACTAACGCCTGTTTAGGCTGTCCCTGCGCCAACAGAGAGTCGCCGCGCTGGACCGCCTCGATGATGTCTTGGCCGCTCGCCGGAATGGCTATCCCTATTACCGCGGCAATCAGTCCTATAAACCTCATGCTCCCTCACATCGCCAACTGCGCTAGCGCAATTGGCGCAGAACTTCCTTGGTAATCTGTTCGACTATATCGCTTTCTCCAGCTATCTCACAGGACGGCCGGTCCCCAATTCCAAAGCGCGCTCTCAAATTCGCAAGATCTTCCACATCTTTACCCTCAAGCGTGCGTATCCCGCCGAGTTGGTGCGCCACCAAGGCGATTTGGGCAAAGTGTTCGACGGTCTCCATCTTGAAGTGGGCATCCATGACGTGTTGGCCCACGGTTACCACCCCGTGATTGGCCATCAGAACGGCGTCGTATTGCCGCAACAGCGGCTTCATCGGCTCGACGATGTCCGGACCGCCGGGCGTACCGTAATCCGCCAGTGGAATGCCTCCGAGGCTAACGATGACCTCGGGCAATACACACTGAGTCAATTCAATGCCAGCGACGGCAAAACCGGTCGCTGTCGGTGGATGCGCATGGACGACTGCGCGAACATCGGGCCGCAACTTGTAGATTTCGAGGTGCATGCGGATTTCCGACGATATTTTCATCGACCCCGCTACCTGCCGACCCTCCATATCGCAGGTGGCCAGCATGTCGGCGCTCAGAAAGCCCTTGCTCACCCCGGTCGGCGTACACAGTATCAGGTCGTCCTCGATGCGGACGCTGATGTTGCCGTCATTGGCCGCTACGTACCCTCGCTGATAGACCCTGTGTCCTACTTCGCATATTTCTTTTTTTATTGCATACGCCGAATTCATAAGGCGACCTTTCCCACCGTCCGCAGTCGGCGGCTACCAATCCACAGCCAGCCCAAGCCAGCCGGCAAGCACACATTACAGACAAAAATCAGGATGCTGGCCACAAAAGCAGGTTGCGGCTCCAAGCCGAGGCTGCTAAATACCAAAATGGCCGCGGCCTCGCGGACCCCTAGATCTAAAAAGCCCAAGGGCAACAGGGTTTTCAGGGCAAATACCACCGGCACCGCCAGCACAACCGCTAAGTCCGCACCCACGCTGGAGGAAACCAAATAAAAAAATTGCGCCATGAATACCGCGTTGAACAAGACAGATAGCCCGGCGATGGATCCCCATGCAACCGGCCCGCTCGTTTTCCGCCGGCACCAGCCCCAATACAGCAGTGCGCCGAGGACGCAGACTAGCAACAGCAAAAAGACCCTGAGTTGGGGCCATAAAATCCACGCCGCGGCAGCCCCCAATCCCAATGTGACTGTGGCCGAACTCAACTTGTCCACGGCCGTCAGCAACGCGGCTTTGGTCCGACTCCGCCCTAAGAAAACGCCGCGCCCCAGCTCGCCTAAACGGCTGGGTGTCACCAAACCGAGGGCTGCGCCGCCCAGCAGCGAATAGAGCGCATCACGCCCATTGACCTCGGGGATTTGGTTGCGCAACAATAGCTGCCATTTCAGCCATTGCACGCCGATTCCCACTAGGGCAATCGCCCCGCAGATGAGCACCTTGTCCCCGCCGACCTTACCAGCAGCCACAAACAGCTCAGCTGGTTCGAGATACCATACAGCACAGCCGAGCAAGGCCATGGCCAAGACGATTTTTGCCCAAGTTACCATGCTGTCGCCGGGGGACGGTTTAGGGGCAATGCAGCTTCCGTGCTCTCATGCGGCCGGGGAATGATGCTGAACGCGACTATTTCGCCCGCATCCGCCGCGGCCACGACACCGGCCTCAGTAGCCGCGCGCACAGCGGCCACATCTCCGCGGACGATAACCGAGACTAGCCCGCCGCCTACTTCCTGCCAGCCGACCACCTCGACCTCAGCGGCTTTGACCATCACGTCTGCCGCTTCGACCACCGCCACCCAGCCACGGGTCTCAATCATGCCCAAGGCGCGTCCCATTGGTCTTTATTTAGCTCCCGTTTAGACGGCAGAAGATAGGCGGCCTAGCTTCTGCCGTCAAGCTACTCTATTCCTTGTTTTTATACTGCTTTATATGCTTGGCGACCCTTCGAATTTGGCCCTTTTTTTTCGCGATTCCCGCCCCTGCTTGTATATGGGCCTCAAGCCTTAAAAAGGAAAGTGATTACGTCCCCATCAGCGACGACGTAATCCCGTCCTTCGCTCCGCAATTGCCCGGCTGCTTTCAGCGGAGCCCACCCACCCATGGCGATTAGCTGATCGCAAGAGGCCAATTCGGCGCGGATAAACCCATTTTCCATATCCGTATGAATCCGGCCGGCCGCCCGCGGTGCCTTTTCCCCGCGCGGCAACTGCCACGCCTGCAGCTTGTCATTGGCGAGCGTATAGAAGGTAATCAGATCCAGCAGCTTGTATCCGGCTTGGACTAAGCGCTCTATCCCCCCGTGCTCCAACCCCAATTCCCGGATGAACTCCGCTCGCTCCTCTTGGCTCAGACCGGCCATTTCCGCTTCGATCTGCGCCGAGGCGACCAGCACTCGATCCGCTCCGTAGCGCTCGACCAACTGGTCTACCCATGGCCCCGGCGCGTCGGCCTCTACTTCCCCAACATTGGCTGCATACAACACCGGCCTTGCCGTCAGCAGGCGATACGGAGCGAGCGCATCCCTTTCTTCGACAGTCAACCCCATCGCTGCTGCCCCCGTCCCGCGCTGCAATCCCTCTAAGACCTTGACACTGGCCGCCAGCTCTTGCACTCGCGTGCTGCGCGGCTCAGAGCGGACCACTTTGTCCAGATGAGGCACGGCCTTTTCCATCACCGCCAAATCGGCCAGCAGCAACTCTGTCTCAATCGTCTCTATGTCGCGCAAGGGGTCAATCTCCCCATCTACGTGGCTTATCTGCGCGTCGTCGAAGCAGCGCACCACGTGCACTAGGGCATCGACATCTCTGATGTGGGAAAGAAACTGATTGCCCAACCCGGCACCTTGGTTGGCACCTCGCACTAGCCCGGCAATATCGACAAAGTGGATGCTTGTAAGCGTTGTAGATTCCGGCTGGATAACTTCGCTTAGCTGCTCTAAGCGCTGATCTGGAATCTCGACGGTACCCACATTGGGGGCCACGGTGCAAAAGGGGTAATTAGAGACCTCGACCCCATCTCCGGTTAGCGCGTTGAAGAGGGTTGATTTGCCAACATTGGGCAAGCCGATTATGCCGATGGAAAGAGCCATACTTTATATCGCAAATAAATTAAGTCCCTGTAAGTCAATATCTCACAGGGACTTAATTCGTGGTCGGGGTGGCCGGATTTGAACCGGCGACCCCCTGCTCCCGAAGCAGGTGCGCTAGCCGGGCTGCGCTACACCCCGACATGGACGAGCAAAAGCTCGTGATCTATATACAAATAATAAAAATGGTCGGGGTGACTGGATTTGAACCAGCGACCTCTTCCACCCCAAGGAAGCGCGCTAGCCGAGCTGCGCCACACCCCGACTTAATTATCCGACCATACTAGGATAAAAATGGTGAGCTAACCAGGATTCGAACCTGGGACCTCCGGTTCCGGAGACCGGCGCTCTATCCAGCTGAGCTATTAGCCCCTTAGCCTAGATATCCTTCTTCTTGTGCCGATTCTTGCGCAATCTCTTCTTGCGCTTATGTGTAGCGATCTTATGCCGCTTTCTCTTCCTGCCACAGGGCATCTTTTTTATCTCCTGGATCTTTGTCCTCTACGTTTTCCCCATTGACGCGCGCCCGCAATTCCTTTGAGGGCTTAAATGTCGGGGCCTTGCGACCGGCGATTTTCACTTCGGCACCCGTGCGCGGATTGCGACCTGTGCGCGGTGCCCGTTCGACAACTTTAAAGGTACCAAAACCGCGAATTTCAATGTGATCTTCCCGCTCCAAAGCCTCGACTACGGATTCAATGAAGCCATCGACAACAGCCGCAGTATCCGTCTTAGTAAGCCCTGTACCCTCGGCGATCAGACGCACGATATCCGCTTTTGTCAAGACCGTACTCTCTATTCGGATGGGTTGAAATCGCCTTAACTATCACGCTAACAAACAGTTTTAAAGAATATAATATGGCTCCTGCTCTGTCAAGGCGAGCAGCCTCCTCTTAGCCCGAGCGGAGGTCTTTGCCAAGAACAAAAACCTCTTCGAGCACCGAAAAATCCACAATCGATTTGAGGATGACTCGCAAAAAGACCGGGGCCCGCTTCTCCAGACTTACCTCGACCACTGTGCCAATCGGTATGCCCTTGGGGTATCGCCCCCCCAACCCCGATGACACCACTAGGTCGCCCTCGCGCACCGAGTTGCTCGATTCGACAAATCGCAATCGGAACTGGCCGTCAATCCACGAGACAATGCCCTGGGCTCGCGTCGCTTGGATCAGGGCACTAACCCTCGTGCGCATCAATAACTGTACGACTGAGTCTGACGCGCCGACTTGGGCAATGTGACCGACGAGTCCTTCGGGTGTCACCACGGGCATATCCTTATCTACGCCATGGTCACGGCCAGCGTTGATGACGATCGTATCGTAAATGTGGTCGGGATCACGGCCGATGACCTCGGCAGAAATAACGTGCGTACTCCCGTCTATGGGCCGGAAAGACAAGGCCTTGCGCAGGCGCATATTTTCCCATCCGGCTTCCTGTAGCTGCATGTTGTCGAGGGCTAGAGCTGCGTTTTGAGTTAGGAGGAAACGGCTCTTTTCCTCATTGCGGGCATAGCGGTTGAATTGCGAAAACAGGGCTTGGCCCGATGCCGATAAACCGACTTGGCATTTTTCGGCGATATAAGTCTTATAGGATCGAGGTAAGCCCATCAAAATCAGGGCACAGACAACGGCCAGTCCAATGACGATGAGTTCCCGAGTATTGGCCATGTCGATCAGATCAAAACTTGGCGATAGTTATCAAACTCTTCGAGAATACGGGCATTACCTCGTACCACGGCCGAGAGGGGGTCTTCGCTATCGACGTAAGTAGGCAAATTCGTCGCCTCAAGCAGGTGTTCCTTCAACCCCCGCAGCATGCTCCCACCGCCGCAGAGCACCATGCCCCTATCGAGAATATCTGCCGCCAATTCGGGTGGCATCCTCTCCAACACCCTGCGCACACTGGCGACGATTTGGATCACGGCACCGGATAGGGCTTCTCGGATCTCAACCGAATCTACCTGCAGGACTTTGGGTAGCCCAGCTATGGTATCGCGGCCACGCACTGGGATAGTTTCTTCTGTATCCAATTCCGTCGCCGAACCGATTTGCCACTTGATGGACTCGGCACCTTGGACACCAATAAGCAGGTTGTGCTTTCTACGCATCCACTCGACGATGGCCTGATCCATAGCAGCCCCAGCCACCCGCAGCGATTCGTGTTCGACCAGACCCGAAAGGGCGATCACGGCAACCTCGGTCGTCCCGCCGCCGATATCGATGACCATTGAGCCGACGGCTTGATCAACCGGCAATCCCATACCGATGGCTGCGGCCATCGGCTCGCTGACCAGATGGACTTCTCTGGCCCCCACGCGCTCGCAGGAGTTGCGCACCGCCCGCTTCTCTACTTCCGTGCTACCCGCTGGGACCGCCACCACGATCTTGGGCCGCATGAAAAGTTGGTTCTTTTTTACTTTGCGGATAAAACTGCGGATCATCTCCTCGGTAACTTCAAAATCGGCGATGACTCCGTCCTTCAGAGGGCGAATTATTTGAATGCCAGCGTTTTCACGCCCCATCATCTCCTTGGCCTCTGCACCGACGGCGATGACTTTTTGGGTGGCGACTTGGCGGGCTACAACCGAGGGCTCGTTGAGGACAATTCCCTTGCCTTTGACAAATATCAAGGTGTTGGCAGTGCCCAAGTCTATGCCTATTTCATGCGAAAAGAAACGCGATAAAACACTCATTCTCTGATCTCCATCCAAAAAGTTAAATCTCGGCTCTATAGCCTTGGTCTGAGCACCCCGGCATTAAGAGCATCCACTATGCCTATTTATAATAACTAAGGTGATTTGGATTTGCCAAATCACCCGACCCCCTTATATTTTTTATGGCTAGCCAATTTGAACTCACTGCACGCAATTTTCAGGGAGGCAGCGCATTCCTATGAACAAAGCCGCGCGACATGTACTGCGGAGATTGGGCACCGATACTAGCTTGGACCAAGAGCGCCAAGAGCGCCTTTCGCGCGAGGTCCAAGAAGAGCAGGAAAAACGCCGAGAACAGGGGGGAGAGCAAGATACCAGCTTTGAAACCGTTCCCGAGGAGATGCTGACCGAGTCGGAAAAGCGCCACGAGAAGTATCGCCGCCAACAGGCCATGGCTGGGCGGTTCACTCCCGCTGCCGAGCGCCTGCCCATTATGACGTCTGAAGAGCGGGCCGACCACAACAAGAACCGGCCTAAGTGGCAGCAGACTTCGTTTGAGGGGCCCATTGAAAAGCTAATCGAGAAATACCAAGATTTAGAAGAAGTACAACGCCACCTGACTTTGGGCCAATCCATGAAGTACGAGTTTACCAGCGACGGACGCGTCCTCGACAAAGAGGGCAATGTGATCTTTGATGGAGAAAAGATCGTCGGCAAACTCTAGGGCAGTTGGCCTGCTCTCCTTTCCTTACTAAGACGCACAAGTGTCCTTGGCCACGGATGCCTCTTTTATTTCGAATTCTCATCGGGCTTGGCCTGTTGGGCATTTGCGGCTGCAATCTCAATTACTATTGGCATCTCGCTCGCGGTCAAAGCCGCGTAGTGTATAATCGTGTACCAGTCCAAACCCTCCTCGCCCGACCCAACTTGGCCGCGCAAACTCGGACGCAACTAGAGCTGATCCAAGCCATCCTTCGCTACGCCGAAAGCGTGGGCCTGAAAACAGACGACCAGTACACGACCTTCTACGATACGGGTGGCGACCCGATCAGTTGGAATGTCAGCGCTTGTCCGCCCGACCGCTTCTCGCCCTATACTTGGAATTTTCCCTTTGTCGGCGAGCTTCCCTACAAAGGCTTCTTTCGCCGCGCTTTGGCCGACGAGCAGCGCGATGCCCTCGTTGCCGCAGGGTATGACTCAATCGTTCGCCCGGTCAGTGCCTACAGCACCTTGGGCATTTTCTCCGATCCAATCCTCAGCTCAATGCTCGGTTACGCGCCCGACCAGCTAGCCGATTTGACCCTCCACGAGTTGACTCACGCCCTCGTCTATGCTCCAGGGCAGACCGATTACAACGAGAGCTTGGCGACTTTCGTCGGACGCCAAGGGTCCCTACTCTTCTTGGCACAGCACTTTGGCACCGATACCCCGCTCTTACAACAGGCCGAGGCGCGCCGAGCGGACGCGGCCCTCTTTCGGCACTTTATGACTGAAACCGTCGCAGCACTCGACAGCCTCTATGCACTAGGCTTGCCCCGCAGCGTTGTACTGCGCGATAGACAAGTCGTTTTTGCCCAACGCCAGCGCGATTTCACCCTCATTAAGGAGCAGTTCACCCACAACCAGTACGATGGGTTCCTCCAGTGGGAACTAAACAATGCGCGGCTCTTGTCTTATCGGCGCTACAACGCCAATCTAGCGCTCTTTTCCGCTGTTTATCGCGCCCGCAGCGAGGATTTGGCTGGTGCCTTGGAGGTTTTTGCGGCTTGCGCTGAAGACGGCAACCCTTGGCAGTGCCTACGCGTCGCAACAGAGGCTGAGGAGGACCGGATCGGCGACGCAGTCCAAGCCAAAGGCACCAAGGATTATTTTACAGATGGATAGTGGCAAAACTCGCGGACTTAGGGGTTAGAAAACCAACGAGGAACCCCTCTTAGCCGATTTTTTGGATCCGAATGGTAGCTAAACACATCTTGACAACGCTCTTGCTAGCAACCCTCGTCTTTGGGCCACTTGGGTGCGCCGCTAGGTTGCAGTCTGCGCTGGTGGGGTCGCTGATCGAGGACGTCAGTACGGCCACCGCCCGCCACGACGATTTGGATTTGGTCACCTCGGGTGTGCCTACCTTCTTGCTCTTATTAGAGGGGCTGCTGGTAGCCAATCCGCAAGACCCGCAATTGCTCTTAAGTGCTGCCGAGATATATACTTCCTACGCCACGTTGGTCGAAGTTGATGATCCCCAACGGGCCAAGCACCTGTACCACCGAGGCAAGGTGAACGGCCTCAAAGCCCTTGCCTTGCGCCTTAGCCAACCAGACGTACTTCAAGCCCCGTATGCTGAATTTATCCGCGTCACCGACGATTTAAATGCCTCCGATCTGCCGGTCGTGTTTTGGGCTGCGTCGAGTTGGGGTGCTTGGATCAGTGCCAATATCGAATCCATGGCGGCACTGGCCGAACTGCCCAAAGTCATTAAACTCATGCAGTGGATCGTGGACCAAGACGAAACCTTTCAATACGGGAGTCCCCATGTCTTCTTGGGATCCTATTACGCAGCCCTGCCGCCGATGCTGGGCGGCAACCCGGAAAAGGCTGCCGAGCACTTCGACCGAGCAGTGGCCATCAGCAAAGGACAGGTGCTCATGGTGTACGTAGCCAAGGCCAAATTCTATGCTCGGATCACTTTCGACCGGGCGCTATACGAATCCCTGCTCAACCAAGCTCTAGCGAGCCCGGCGGATGCTGTACCGGAGCTTACCTTGCAAAATATCGCCGCCCAAAAACAGGCGCAGATCCTACTAGACCAAGCCGATGATTTCTTTTAAGGGACTTTTTGCGGTCGTTGCCGCGCTCATAGCCAACTCTGTTGCCGCTCAACCCAATCACCTCCTTAAAATTGCGACCCTAGCCCCGGAGGGTAGTAGCTGGGCCAAAGTCCTCCGCACTATTGATGCAGATGTGCGGCGGGAGACGGATGGCAACGTGGGGTTCAAAATCTATCCTGGCGGCGTCCAAGGCGACGAGAAGGTCGTCTTGCGCAAGATGCGCATCGGCCAGCTCCACGGCGGTAATTTTGGCGGCCAAGGCATCAGCCAGACCCTGCCCGATGTCCTCGCGCTGGAAATGCCCTTCCTCTTCAATGACTATGCTGAAGTAGATTACGTGCTCAAGAAAATGGATGCCTTCTACCGGCAGGGATATGAAAAACGGGGCTATGTCTTTCTCGGTTGGGCTGACATCGGCTTTGTCCACATTCTCTCGCAGCAACCCGTGGCGACCATCGAAGACATGCGCTCCCAAAAGGTCTGGCAATTGCCCGATGAACCGCTTACCTCCGTGCTCTTTCGCCTAGCCGGCGTCACCTCGGTTCCCCTCAATATCCCAGATGTCCTCCTCGGCTTGCAGACCAACCTAATTGATGTGGTGTACGCCTCGCCGTCGGTGACCATCGTCCTCCAATGGTTTACCCGCGCAAAATACGTCACCCAACTTCCCATCAACTACACCCTAGGCGCTTTCTTGATCGACAAGCGAACTTTCGCCAAGATTCCCGCCGCCGAGCGCGAACACATCCATCGCATAGCGCAGCAACACATGGCCGCTCTGAATCAGCGCAACCGCCAAGAAAATGACGAGGCCATGACCGTGTTACAGGCCAATGGGCTAGCGCTGGTCGAGGTTAGCCCCAAAGATATAGAGACTTTTAAGGGGCTCGTAACCAGCGCCGAAGCCGAACTCGTGGGGCGGGCTTTTTCTCGTGAAGCCCACGAACAAATAGCGCGACATCTCCAAGACTTTCGCCAGACTTCCCCTTGAGCGACCAGCACTTCCTCCACCGCCTTGAAACTGGCTTTCTCGTCCTTTTGGTAGCCTGCCTGCTGGTACTGACTTGCGGGCAGATCATCGTCCGCAACCTGTTCTCCGTTACCTTCTTGGGCACTGAAAGTCTCGTACGGCACCTCGTGTTGTGGATTGGGTTAGCCGGCGCGTTGGTGGCCACCCGGCTCGACAAACACATCCGCATTGACGCGGCGTTGCGCCTGCTACCCACTCGGGTGCGAACCATCGTCTTGAGCTGCGCGGACTTTTTTGCCGCCGCGCTTTGCGCTTATCTAGCTTATATCGCTGGACGCTTCGTGCTCGACGAACGCGCGTTTGGCACGACGGCTTTCTTTGCCATCCCCGCTTGGATCGCTCAATTGTGCTTTCCTCTCGTCTTTGGCCTGATGGCGCTGCGCTTCCTCTTGCAGGCGTGCGCCGCCGCCGCGCCTCAGCAGATCGCCCGTGAGTAGCCTCCTAGCCACCCTAGCCGCTCTAGCCGGGGTCCCGCTCTTTGTGGTCATCAGCGCGATGGCCATTTTGCATTTCTCCATCGCCGAGATCGATTTAACCGTCGTCTTTATCGAGATGTACCGGATAGCCGAAACGCCGACTTTAACGGCTATTCCGCTCTTCGCCCTCACGGGTTTCCTCCTCGCCGAAAGCGGGGCATCGGCCCGGTTGGTGCGCTTCTCCCAAGCTTTGCTCGGCTGGCTGCCAGGGGGGCTGGCCATTATGGCCATTATCGTCTGTGCCCTCTTCACGGCTTTGACCGGGGCTTCGGGGATGACGATTGTCGCGCTCGGTGGACTGCTGTTGCCCGCTTTGCGCCAACAGCGCCTGCCCGATTCGTTTTCCCTCGGGCTAATTACCACCTCGGGCAGCTTGGGCTTGCTCTTTCCGCCGAGTTTGCCGCTGATCATCTACGGAATTGTATCCGAGACGCCGGTAGACAAGCTCTTTATCGCCGGCATCGCCCCCGGCTTGCTCTTGGTAGGTGCCCTGTCTTGCTACAGCTTGTTCCAAGGCCGGCGCTGTGCCGCACCCGAGCGCCCTACCGGATGGCGCGAATTGCCGCAGGCCTTTGTCGCTTGTAGCTGGGAGCTTCTGTTGCCGGTGGTGATCTTCGGGGGGATCTACGGGGGAATAATCGCCGTCAGCGAAGCCGCGGCTTTGAGCGCCCTGTACGCTCTGGTGGTAGTGGTGCTAATCCGCCGCGAGATATCCATTGGGCAACTGCCGAAGATTATCTGCGACAGCATGGTACTCGTCGGCGGCATTTTCGTCGTCTTGGCCGCCGCCATGGCCTATACCAATTACCTCATTGATGCGGAAATTCCAACGCGCTTGCTCGCCTATATCGAAACTCATATCAGCAGCCGTCTGCTGTTCTTAATTCTTCTCAATGTGTTTCTACTGGCGGTTGGCTGTATGATCGATATGTTCTCCGCCCTCCTCATCGTCGTGCCCCTGATCCTGCCCATCGCCGAAGCATACGATGTGCACCCCATTCACCTCGGGATCATTTTCTTGACCAACTTGGAAATCGGCTATTCGACGCCGCCGGTTGGACTCAATCTCTTTATTGCCAGCATTCGCTTTGAGCAGCCTGTACATCGGCTCTACCGCGTTTCCCTGCCTTTTTTGTTGATTTTGTTGGCTTGTTTGGTCGTGATTACCTACTGGGCTGATTTGAGTTTGTTTTTGGTTGAGTCTTAGATTTTTTTGTGATTTTTATTTACATATTAATTTTTATATGGCATTTTCTATTTTGCGGATCACGTGCTGACCTGCTTTCTCTAGGTCCTCGGCTTCGAAATCGTACCCGAGTGCTTGCACGGCCACTGGGCCGACCTCAAACTGCTCGTCCACGCCGCTGCTGGGATAGAGCAAAAAGGCGCGGCGCGTGCCTAGCTGCACCGCATAGGCAACCACCTGTTGCACATCGCTTTCCGAGGGACCATCGGTCTTGTACTTTGCATCAATTACCGCCAGTGGCTGTCCTGTTGCCACTGAAAACAGGGCCATGTCCAAGCGGAAGGAAAGCCGCGCCGCGCCCTTTAGTCGCGTGTGGTACTGGGCTTTTAGATCGACCTCGTGATTGAGCTTGTGGTCGATGAATGCCGTGCAGAACCGCTCGAATAAGGTCGGCATGTGCAGCAGGTACGCCGGTCCTTGCTCGGCCCCTACCCCCCAAGCCGGACTGCGCTGTTGGAGCAAGGGATAACACAGCGCATGCATGGGTCGGTAGTCCTCGTTTAGCCTGTGGTACGCTATGCCGAGGCAATCCGCAGGGCGAATATGGCGGTAATTTAGCTCGCTCAGCGCCCACCAAGCTCGGCCGACCATTTGCCGAATGCTCTCGCGGCGAAAGGCAAAGCGCCGCAGACCAGACAGCGCGTTGGCCAAGATGCGGTTGTCGAGGATATCGGGCGTGTGCTCTGCAAATCGACAGTAGGGATGGACGCCTAGACCGCTGCGCTCAGGGTACATGCGCCCCCGCACCCACCGACTGGGACCTTCGCGGGTTTGATAATCCCAAAACAGCCCACGCCGCACCCGTTGCAACACCTGGCGTGCGAGTACCTCGGCCCAAAACTCGTAAATATCCCCCATCGTGGCCGGGGCCTTGTGCGCACTGATCTTGGGCAACTGATAGGCGTATTCCAGCATGGGCATGAGCAGCGCGCAGCGTATTTTGGGATTGATTTCCAAGGCTTTATCCGCACCCAATGGCACTACGCCGACATAGCCCCGCGATCTGAACTGGTAACACTGGCCATTGAGCGGGCTGGGAAAGCCGAACTCCAGCTCTTTTGGATACTGGGCGTGCAGGTGCAGGGCTTGCTCGACCGCAAGCTCGGCAGCGGGAATCGCGGCCACTTTCTCTTCGATCAGTTCGTAGCGTCGCACGCCTAATCCTACAAACGCCCCGCGACCTTGGACCAGCGAAAGCGCGCCATCTGATCCGGGCGATCAAAAAACACCTCCTCCAGATATGGCTCGACCTCGCCTTGCCAAATGTGCGCCAGCGCCGTTGTGACATCGGCGACCATAAAAAAAGAAACGCCCAGCTCGCAGTCCCCATCCCCAATGGATTGATTCACTTCTTTTAGTAGCACGACCAATTTCTCCGGGGGTACGTCCCTATTCTCGAGGTAATTTGCCAATAGCTGGTAGTTAGGCCGCAGACGGATAAAGCTGAATCGCCGCCGCATGGCTTGGTCCACTAAGGCTATCGACCGGTCGGCCGTATTCATTGTGCCGATGAGATAGACGTTGGCGGGGATCGAAAACTCGGGGCCGCCACCGGCCAGCGCGATTGGGCGCTGGCGGTATTCCAACAGGTACATTAGCTCGCCGAAAACGCGCGCGAGGTTTGCGCGGTTGATTTCGTCGATGATCAGTACGCAGGGATTTTCTCCTACTTGACGCGCCTTGTCGCAAAACTGCAGAAAGCGCCCGGCGGCCAATTCGTAGTGCAGTGCGCCCTCTGCCTCCTGCGGCCGAATCCCTTGGACGAAGTCCTCATACGCGTACGAAGCGTGGAATTGCACCAGTTCGCTAAAACCGCCGCCATCCACCAGATAGCTCGCCAAGCGCTCGGCCAAGTACGTTTTGCCAGTGCCGGGTGGACCGTATAGAATGAGTTGCTGCTTGCGCCGCAGTTGGTCAATCCAGCCCTTTAGCTGGTCGGCACTGTAGCCGGTCTCCGCAGTGAAGGCCTGGGCATCGTAGCTCGTGTCCGCACGGGTGCTACCGCCGCGGGCATGTCGTTCTACAACCTTTTGTATCTGCTCCATTCGCCGCTCGAACTCGCTTTCTAAAACGACCGGCTGCAATTGCTCAACCTCAAAGGGCTTAACGCGCAGGTGCAGGCCCGCTTGACGCAAGAACTTCGGTTGAACGGGCGCACAGCGATAGACTCTCAGCACCGTCAACCAAATGTCCCGCTCGATCCCCGCCCGCCATGCTTCGACAGCTTGGGCCGTCCACGGCGTCAGGTCAGTCGCCAGCTCGCTGACCCAGTCGGCATTGGGTAGCTTGAAGTAACCTACGGGCACGGCCAGCGAATTCACCAGTCCTTTTTCTACCCAGTGCTCGGCTTGCTCTGGGTTTCTAAAATCTTCCGGCGACCACCCGGTGTCTGCCTTGCCCTTAGCGTAATAACACGCGGTCTCGCTTTCCCATAAGGGCATGGCTTTTAGCAGCCGCGAACCTCGGATGATAGCCATGGTTTCGCCCGCTGCCAGTGCAGCGACCTCGGGACCGGGACGACGCAAAAGCCGGTCGTACGGCCCGGTCAAAGGCTTGTCAAAGCGCAGGCGGATCGATTTTAGCTGAGCCATTGCAAGTATCCTCTATGCAAAATAATAGGCTTGGGCCGCTCTTTTCAAAATCCGAGCCTTTTTTATTTTTTGTTCTACCTCAAGCCCCCAAGGTACCTTGCCCTACCGACTCTCCCTGACCATATCCAAATTAGCGCCCAAACAATGGGTGGGCTTGCTATTGGGTACCGCGGCCCTCCTGTTGGGCTTTGCCGCCCCGTTGACTGTGCTGCCTAGCCCAGTGCAAAACGCCCTTGGCATCACCCTTTTTGCCCTGTTCTTTTGGACTACCGAACCCATACCTATCGCGCTGAGTTCGGTGGGGGTACTCGTCCTGATTCCGGCCGTTGGCCTGCTGAGCTTCGAGCAGAGCCTAGCCCCTTTCGTCTCTAAAACCGTCTGGCTCGTCCTCGCTGGCATGGCCCTGAGCTTGGGGGTAGCCAAGACTGGCCTCGGAGACGCGCTGGCATCTTGGCTTCAGTCCCGTCTGTCGCAGCGCCCCTTTTTCCTGCTCTGCCAATTGCACCTGATCGGGTTAGTGACGGCCTTCCTGATCCCGTCTGGGGTAATCCGCGTTCTGTTCTTGATGCCGATTGGCATCGCCCTCGTCGAGCGCCTGCACATTCGCCCATTGCCGTATCTCAAGGCCGCTGTCCTACTCTCCTTGCTTTGCAGCACGTATTTTGGTGGCTGTGGGCTTTTGACCGGCTCTGTACCCAACTTAGTATTGGCCGGTCAATACGAAAAAACCCAAGGCGTACCCATATTTTGGGCCACTTGGCTGTATTGGATGTTTCCGGTCATCGGCTTTTTGCGAACGCTGGTATCGCTCGGTGCGATCTGGATGCTGTTCGGCCGCCATCTCGACGGCCATGTCATCCAACGGACCTCTTCCTCGGGTAGCGCACCGCTGACCCGCGTCCAGCGACGCGCCCTGTACATTCTCCTTGTGGGCGTGGGTTTGTGGGCCACCGACCTCCTGCACCATATCCAACCCGTCTATATTGGCTTGGGCCTAGTAGTATTGTTCCTATGGCCCCGTTGGGGGCCGCTTCATTTTGGCGACTTGGTCAAGGTGCGCTTCGCGCTCCTTGTCTACATTGTCGCTCTGCTCACGTTGGGCCATGCCTTGGACGAGGCCGGATTTAATCATTTGTTCATCGCGGCTTGCAGCGAGTATCTGACGCTAGAGGAATACGGCTGGCTGGGCAAGCACCTCTCGCTTTGTTTGGTCGCCTTGCCCCTAGATTTTCTGATGGATATCGCCGCTGTAGCCGGTGTGGCGACCATCCCCCTAATGGAGCTAGGTGCCCAGCACGGAGTCGCGCCGCTGCCAGCGGCATTCAGCGTGGCGATGGCAACGACCTTGGCCTTCTTGCCCTACCAGTCAGCGCCTTTCATGGTGGCCTATGGTTTTCGGCAGCTCTCCATGCAGCAACTCATCATCGCTCAGGGCCTTATTTCCACGGCATCCTTGGTCCTGCTCTGTCCGCTCAACCTGCTCTATTGGCGGTGGCTAGGGCTAATCTAACGCCCATTGGCATTTATGCAGTCCAATGCTTATGATAAATCACGTCATGTCTACGTCCATCGCCAATGTCCTCGCCCAACGCTACGCCAGCCAAGCGATCCAAGATTTGTGGTCTGAACGCGGTCGCATCGTCCTTGAGCGCGAGCTGTGGATTGCCATCCTCAAAGCACAGCGCGACCTAAAGCTCGATGTGCCCGCCGCAGCCATAGGCACCTACGAGCGCGTCAAGGATCAAGTTGACCTCGAATCCATCGCGCGCCGCGAAGCCGTTTTGCGGCACGATGTCAAGGCGCGCATTGAAGAGTTTTGCAGCCTAGCAGGCTGCGAGCACATTCACAAGGGGATGACCAGCCGCGATCTGACCGATAATGTCGAGCAGTACCAGATTCTCCGCTCCTTGCAGCAAATGCAGGTCAAGTACGTGGCTCTCCTTCTGCGCTTAGGCCAGCGGGCGCTGCAATGGAAAGAACTCGCGGTCGCCGGGAGGACCCACTACGCGGCCGCGCAACCCACTACGCTCGGCAAGCGCCTCGCCATGTTCGGCGAGGAAATGCTGGTCGCCTTTGACCGCCTCGACGAACTCGTCCAACGCTATCCACTGCGAGGGCTAAAGGGCGCAGTCGGCACAGCCGTTGACCAACTGACCCTGCTCGCCGACGACGCCGACCAGCTCGACCAACTCCAAACCCAAGTGCGGCACCACCTCGGCTTCCAACGGGAACTAGGGGCCGTCGGCCAGATCTATCCCCGCAGCCTCGACTTTGAGGTACTCAGCTGCCTCTACCAGCTCGGGGCTGGCATTGCCAATCTGGCCCGCATGATTCGCCTGATGGCCGGCCACGATATGCTAACCGAGGGCTTTGCCGCCGGGCAAGTCGGCTCTTCGGCTATGCCGCACAAAATGAATTCCCGCAGCAGCGAGCGGGTCAATGGGTTGCAGGTCGTCCTCGGCGGCTATGTCCACATGCTGGGCGCGCTGGCCGGCGATCAGTGGTTTGAAGGCGACGTCTCCTGCTCGGTCGTGCGCCGCGTGGCCCTCCCCGATGGGTTCTTCGCCTTTGATGGCATGCTCGAAACCACGCTCCACATCCTCGACGATATGGGCGTCTATGAAGCGGTAATTGCCCGCGATCTCGACCGCTACTTGCCCTTCCTCGCCACCACGACGCTGCTGATGGAGGCCGTCCAACGCGGTGCTGGCCGCGAAGAGGCTCACACCACACTTAGAGAGCACGCCCTGTCCGCAGCCATCGATATGCGCGAACAAGGCCAAAACACCAGCGAGTTGGCGCAGCGCTTGGGTGCAGATTCTCGCTTCCCGCTCAGCGCAGAGGAGGTCACCTCCACGATCTCCCGCAGTCGTCGTCTCACGGGTGCAGCTACCCAGCAAGTCGAACATTTCGTCGTCCGAGTAGAGGAATTGGCCGCGGCCCATCCAGAAGCGCATGCCATCGAAAAGGGGCGGTTGCTCTGACCTCCATGCGATACCAGCGAGTCCTGCTCAAACTGAGTGGAGAAGCCGTCTCCGGCACGCACGACGTGGGCTTCGACCCCGAATCCCTAGAGCACATTGCCGATGAAGTTCTCAACTTGCACGCCTGTGGGGTCGAAATATCCATCGTCATTGGCGGCGGCAATATATTCCGTGGCACGCTCGCCAGTCAGTGGGGCATCGAACGAGCCGAAGCCGACAACATCGGCATGATGGGCACGGTGATCAACAGCTTGATGCTGCGCGGAGTTCTCACCTCTAAATCCGATGCCGAAGTCCGGGTGATGAGCGCCATTCCCATCAACACGGTAGCCGAGCCTTTTATTCGGCTGCGCGCGATTCACCACCTAGAAAAGCACTACATCGTCATCTTTGCCGCCGGCATTGGCAATCCGTACGTCACTACGGATTACACCGCGGCTCAGCGCGCGATTGAGACGCGGTCCCAAGCCCTGCTTTTTGCCAAGAATCAAGTCAGCGGCATCTTTACTTCCGACCCCCTCACCGATCCCCAAGCGAGGCGCTATCAGCGGATGCACTACAACACCATCATCCAGGAAGATCTCACCATCGTCGATCAATCCTCTGTCCTATTAGCGCGCGATCACCAGATGCCCATGCACTTTTTCGACTTCTCTGACAAGGGAACTATAGAGCATATCTGCCACGGCCAAGACATAGGCACTTTGGTGACGGATGTGGACGAAGACATCGTAGAATGAACAAAAAAGCCGTCCCCGAAGCGGGACGGCTTTTAGAACTCGCAGGCAAAAGAAAATCGGTGCGCCGATAATAGCTCCAAAGGTTCCCCATTTTCGCGATAGGCATAGTCCAGCAACAGCCCAATTCCCCGATACCCCAATCGATACCCTAAACCCATACTCAACGATACTCCTCGGACATCCAAACTCTCCTGCCTTCCCACCCGCAACACCAATTCCTCCAGCAAGTACCCCTCAACTCCCACCATCCACCTACGATGCCTAGTAAAAGAAATTTTTGTCACATCGCGTCGCACATATTGTACTGACAGCAACGCCAGTGTCCCCACCCGATACCCCGCCCCCACATGCAGATCCGTCGGCAATGTTAATGCGCTAGACTCCCCCGTGCTCGGCTGATTCGCGTTTCTTAAGAACAAGCCCATCTGCGCCCCGGAAAATGAACTTTGCCACAACAAGCCCACATCCACCCCCACCGTTGCTGTATCCACCTCGTCCTCGTTGGCGATCATCTCGGTAAGCGTCGGGCTCAAGATCGAAAACAGATATTTCGCCGAGACCCCCATATACAGCCCACTCAGGGCCTGATACGACAGCGACACAAACGCCCCGTTCTCGCTCAAAAGCGACGAGCCAATCCGCTCATAACCCATGCCCAAACCCAACTTTGAATTCAGCGGCATACCAAACGATACCATATACCGTCCCAGATCATCAGGTACTCCCCCGTGCGTATATGTCATCTGCCGCCGCATCAGTTGCCCCAATCCCGCTGGATTGATAAACACCGCATCCGAATTGTCTGCCACGGCCACCAAGCTGCTGCCAAGCCCCAGAGACCGAACGCCGGAATCTATATTTTGGATATTGACGAATCCGGCGCTCGAAGTTGCTATTAGTGCTACACAGAGGATGCTAATTCCAATTTTCACGAGCACTGACTCCTGCCCTTAAAACAAAAGGGCCGACCCAAAACAGGTCGGCCCTTTCGCATTCACCCAAAGGATGGACTTTAGAATTCGTATGCGAAGGAGAACCGATGTGCGCCATTGGTCTCGGTCAAATCCAAACCAATGTCATACGCATAGTCGAACACCAACTGGTTCCACTGATACCCCAACCCCGCATTCAAGCCACCGCCCGCGTCCTCCGACAACAAGCGACGACCCCCCGCCCGCAACAGCAAGCCCTCCACCAACTGCGTCTCGCCACCAACCACCAACCCATTCTCCCCCTCGCCCGTCAAATCACGACGAACATACTGAATCGACACCAACGACTGACTGCTCAGACGATACCCCACCCCCACGTGCACATCCATCGGCAACGCACCCGCATCCTCGTCCCCGGCAACCTCGCCATACGCCACATTCGGCTGATTGAGATTCTTCAACAACACCCCCACCTGAGCCCCTTGTACCGGACTCTGCCACAGCAAGCCCAAATCAACCCCTACGTTGCCCGCACTTTGGTTCGACAGCGGATCCGGCCGGCCATCATCGTCGGGGATCGCCCCCACACTCCAAAACAAATACTTGGCCGATAAGCCCACCTGCAGCCGACGCTCCACCTGATACGACAGCGACACAAACGCCCCATTCTCACTCATCAAAGAAGAGCCGATCCGCTCATAGCCCAAGCCCAAGCCCATCTTCTCGCCCAACGGCTGCGCATAGGACACCACGTGCTGACCCAAGTCGTCGCCTTCGATGCCCGCATACAAAAGCGACACATTGGTGTAGGACACCTGACGCTGAGACACCTGCCCCAACCCCGCCGGATTGGCAAACACCGCATCCGCATTGTCAGCTATGGCCACAAAGCTGTTGCCCAACCCCTGCGCTCGCGCGCCCGATCCCACATTCTGAATGTTGACGACCCCCTCGCTAGCAGTTGCCAGCAGGACCGCACAGATGATGCTAATTGCAATTTTCATACGCTTGCCTCCTCCACTTGGTGAGATGCGCTTGTACTCTGTATTACTATTTAGTATAAATATATAGACTATTAGTAGTCAATTAAAAATAGCTTCACTCGCGTCGCGGCCAATTCCTTGACGAATTAAGGCCGTATGGTCGTTATTATGAGTTTCCCATGGAATATATCTCTAAACTCACGAGGTGAACTTTGACGACTATCAAAGCGACCAATATCGTCCGCCACGAGGGCCATGTCAGCCGCGAGCAACGCGAAAGCTTGTTAGATCAACAAGGGGTCTTGCTCTGGCTGACCGGGTTGCCGAGTTCGGGCAAAAGCACAATTGCCTATACCGTTGAACACGCCTTGGCCGCCCAAGGCCATTTGGCCTATGTGCTAGACGGCGACAACATCCGCTTTGGACTCAACAAAAATTTGGGCTTTTCCGCTGAGGACCGAGAAGAAAATATCCGGCGGATCGGCGAGGTGGGAAAGCTCTTTGTCGATGGGGGGTTCTTAACCCTCGCCAGCTTTGTCAGCCCCTATCGGGCCGACCGCGACGGAGTGCGGGCCCTTATGGCCGAGGACGATTTCGTCGAAATTTTCATCAGTGCCCCGGTCGAAGTATGCGCCGAGCGCGACCCCAAGGGCCTCTACAAAAAGGCACTGGCCGGTGAAATACCCAACTTTACCGGTGTTTCAGACCCCTATGAGGAACCAGAAAAGCCCGAGTTAGTCATTAAGACCGATACAACAACGCCCGCGGAGGCAGCCGCGGAGATCATCGAGCTATTAGAGAAAATGGGCAAAATTCGATCCATACAGGCTTGAACAAACTCACCCAGCCTATTCCTTCCGCCATGCATCAGGGGATCGCCAGATCCCCTATTTTGCGTTTGCCAATGCGATGCGCAAGATACTGAAGCAAGCCCTCCAGTACGGGCTGAGCCTAGGCCTGATGGGGCTTTTTATTTATTGGGCTTTTGAGGGGATAAACCGAGGGGAACTCTGGGATGCCATGATCGGCCTTTCGCCGGTTTGGGCCGCTGTTATGTGCATCGTGACGCTGGGGACCTTGGTATTGCGAGCTTGGCGCTGGCAGGTCCTCATGCGACCCTTTGCGCCGCAGGTGAGCAACCTCAACGCGTCGCTCGCCCTAGCTATATGCTACGCGGCCAATGTGGTTGTGCCGCGCTCGGGCGAGGTTCTGCGATGCGTCAGCCTCAAGTGGAGCACCGGGGCGAGCATCAGCGCCCTAGTGGCCACGATAGTAGTGGAGCGCATTCTCGACCTGTTTTGGCTCATCGTCTTGTTCTGGCTCATCGTCTATATCGATATCGCCCTGCCCGCGCTTTGGACGTCGATCGGTGCAGATCGGGACACCATTGGCCTGTTGGCCTTAGCTGGATGCTTGATCGCGCTGAGCCTTTTGGTCTTAGTTTCGGTTTATCGGGAAAAAATCTTGGCTGGAATTCGCCCGCTGCTCGCGCGGCGTGCCTGGGGACGCGGCGAGCGAGTCCTCGAAATCATCGAGACCTTCATCGGCGGGCTCTCCGCCCTGCGACAGCAGCCGATGGCGTACTTTGAGATCCTAGTTAGTTCGGTCCTGCTCAATGCGGCCTACGTATTTATTATCTATGCGGCTTTTGTCGGTATGGGCTTGGACCAAAAGTACGACCTCGACGCAATAGCGGCGCTAGTAGTCATGGCCATATCGTCCATCGGAGTAATCATTCCAACGCCTGGGGGGATCGGTTCGTATCACTTCCTCTTTGGCGAGGCCATGCACCACCTCTACACGGTGCCCCTTGCCACCGCTTTGGCCTGCGCCACGTTGACCCATGCTTTAGCGAATCTGACCTATATCTTCGTCGGCGGCCCAACCCTGCTGTGGCAATGGCAGCGAAGCCGACAGAGCAGTTCAGAAGATCCAGACGATTAGCGTCGATCCACCCACGTAGCCAAAAGCCTCTATCAGCCCAGCCCCCACATTCGGCTGTTCCTCGACCTGTTCGGCACCCAGACTCACCTTCGGTGCTAGGAGCACATCGGTCAACTTGTGGATTAGGTAAAGCGCGACAAAACCAAAGACCGCATCCATGCCGAAGGTTTTGAGGCCGATGAGCCACCCTGCGTAGTCGCCGGCCACGGCGATGCTGACGATGTTGCCCATGCCCACCAGTACGCCGCCGAACGCCAAGCCGACCGCGGCATTATCGCGTTCTAGTTCGCTATGCACCGAATGCGGGGTAATCCACTCGTAGAGTAGCCCGGCCACCACCAGCACCACTTGAGCCAAGAGCCAGAAGGCCACACCGCTCCACAGCGGCCCCTCGCCCTGCACGATAGCCAGAACAATCAAGCCATTGGCAATGTGCATCCCCGCCTCGACAAAGGCCGTCCCCATATTCTGATCCTCGACGACCTCCTTGCGGTTGTTAAAGTGAGGTAGGAGCACTCGCTCGCAGAGCACACCGGCGACGAGCATCAAGACAATCGCCAAGAGGCCGTACTGGGCGATGCCAATCAAGTCGGCTTGCCAGCCGAGCGAAGGGCCGCTCAACGCTCCCCCCAGCGCCAAGCAAATCCCAAAGAAATAACCGCCCACCGCAACGGCCATCGCGTGGTTGTTGCGACCGTAGAGTTCGTCTTTGAGATCGACCCGGCGAAAAACTCGGGCATAGGCCTGCTTGGCGACAAAGAGCAGGACGAAAGCCTCCAAAAGATAGACTAGGGTCTGAGCCATCGTCATTAAAGTATCCACTGCGTTCCCCCTATTTTCCAAAGCGCGAGGAACCGCGTCCCCACCCGGAGGTGGTACGGCCCATGCGGTTTTTGACCTGACCACTAAAGGCTTGGCGGCGGCTTTGCTGGCGCTGGTAGAATTGCGGTCGCGTCTTTTGAGTCTGCGAACCGCGCGACCCAAAGGTGGGCCGGCCTCCTTTTGTCGGCCCGTAGTACGGGCGGCCCCGTTCTCGGTTGCGGCGATAGTCCTCCCAATCGCCGCGCCCGACCTGCCAGCCCCCCCCCATTAAGCTGCTCATCAGCGCGTACTGGCCGTAAAATTGCCAAAACCCACCGCCGCCCCAAAACCCGTACTGGGAATTGCCGACGTATTGGTAGCCGGGTGGGTGCGCTTGACTGGTGCCGGTGCGGCGGCCGTCCAGCGACTTGGAGGCCACGACCATGCCGACGTACTTTTCGTAGCGGTAGAAGGTCTCTTCGCGGACTTCCATCCAATCGGTGCGGCGCTCCTGATAGACGATGGTATCGCGCCCGGCAACGCGCTGTCCCGCAGCGGTCAACACCTGAAAGCGGAGAAAATAGTCAGAAAAGAACGAGCCTTCGATGCGAGTATCATCGACGATCAGCGAGTACTCGGGATAGCGATCTAAGTCGCGTACTAGCTCCCGCACTGGGTCTTTCGATCCACAGGCAATCAGGCCCCACAGTACCAAGGCCGCTACGCGCCAAGCCATTTCAAGTGCCCTCCTCCACCGGCAGGATGTCGGTGAATTGGTATTCTTCTACCTCCAAGCCTGCGTACGCGGCAAAATCGCGCTCGCCCCACTGGCTGATAAAAAGCACTTTGCCTTCTTCCCCTTCAAACGACCAATTGACAAACTCGCGCTCCGCATCGATGCCGTCTTTGCGGTACAGGCCCGCGTCGCTCGTGCTCCCCGCGTATTCATCACTCTCAAACCGTACAGATTCAGGTGGGTCGCCGTCGGCAATGATCGCCGCGGCAATATCGCCTTCGATCTCGTCGATGCCAATCGCCCGCGTCAAGGTCCAATAGGCTTTGCCGTCTTCTACGCCGCGCTCGAGGAAGCACACCTGACCATCGGCCTGCAATTCCCATTCCTCGGTAGTATAGCCTTCGTAGTCATAGTTTCCGCGACCTGTAACTTGCCACGTTTTGAGGTCGTAATCGACTAGAAAACCCACCTTCATGGTGCTGAGCGAATACTCCTGATAGGTCGGTTCGTCCTCGTCTTGGCGACCACCAAACCATTTCCTTAAACCCATCTGGCATGTCCTTTCAAAACTGAGTACCCATACCCTGTCGATAATAACGCGCCAGCACCGGCCTATCAAGTCGGTTGGCCTGTACGGGCAAGCGGGCCATATCGCCATCGAACACCGCGAGGGCACTCCAGACTTGGCGGTCGATATAGCGCGTGGGAACCGCAAAGGCGTCGACCGTCGGGTCCAACCCGGCGGATCCCGCCAAGTGAAACCCCCACTCGCCAAAAGAGGGTACGTGCAAGTGATAGGAATGAACGGCAAAGCCCGCTTCCTCCAAAGCGGCGGCAATACTCCAGTACACCTCGCGTACGTGATACGGACTAGAAGCTTGGGTCGCCAAGACGCCTTGCGGGCTAAGCAACTTGCGGCACAACCTATAGGCTTCGACCGAATAGAGCTTGGCCAAGCTCTCCTCGCGGGGATCGGGCAAGTCAATTAATATCGCGCCATACGGCATGTGCTCGCGCTGTAAAAAGACAAAGCCGTCTTCGTTTATGACGCGGACTTGGCGGCGATTTAAAGCGTTGTCGTTGAGCCGGGTCAGATAAATATTGCGTTGGGCCAACCGGGTTACTGCTGGGTCGAGATCAACTAAATCGACGTGCTGGACCTCCTCGTACTTAAGCACTTCCCGCGCCGTCAGGCCGTCCCCGCCTCCTATGATGAGCACCCTTTCGCGAGAGGGAGCCAGCGCCAGCGCTGGATGGACTAGGGCCTCGTGGTAGCGGTGTTCGTCGATAGAGGCGAATTGCAGGTGCCCGTTGAGATAGAGCCGCAGGTGTTCGTCGCGCCGGGTCAGGACGATCTGCTGGTAGGCCGATTGCTCGCTGTGGACGATGCGGTCTTCGTACAGATCGCTTTCCCACCGCGCCCGCAGTTCCTCCCCCTGCCAAGCCAGCGCCCCTAGCGCCGCAATAACCACAAGCGCTTGCGCCCCTAGCGAGCGGAAGGTGCGCTGCTCTAGCAACGCCCCCTTAAACGCAAGCACTACGCCGAGGCCGAGGACCGCGTTGACCAAGCCGGCGACCAGCGCCGTATGCAGGCTGCCGAGGAAGGGCAACAGGATGTACGGGAAGAGCAACGAGGCCAACAAGGCCCCTAGGTAGTCGAGCGATAAAACATTCGACAACGCCGCACGCAGCGTGCCGTGACCGCGCAAAAGCCGGGTGATCAGCGGCACTTCCAAGCCGATCAACGCGCCAATCGCCGTGCTCAAAGCCAACATACCGACCCTAAAGTGGTCGGTGTATCCGTAGAGCACGTAGAGCACGCCAACCGAAACCCCACCTAACAGCCCCAGCCAAATCTCTAGCTGGGCTAGTCGCGTCAACAGCAAGTGGTCGGCGACAAAGCGCGAAAGCCAAGAGCCAAGCCCCATCGCAGCAAGGAAAAAGCCAATGGTTAGGGAAAACTGCTCAACGCTATTGCCAAGGAAGTAGGACGACACACTGCCGATGAGCAGCTGATAGACGATGGCGCAGACCGCGGCCGAAAAAATGGCCACCAGCAAAAACAGCGCACCCAGCCTAGGCATCCGCAAGTCCTCCCAGCGAGGAGGAATACGCCACGCCGAGACAATCCATTGCCCGCTCTGCCGCCAGCATACCGGAAAATATGGCTTCTTCACACAGGGGTAGCCCAGGCGCATCGCACGAAGCAAAAAATATCCGCTCCATTGGCTGCTGCCGCCAACCAGCCATCGGCCCCCACAGCAACCCGGGACTAGGCCGCATCATCCCGTGCCCCCAGCGATACAGATCGACGCGCTCTACGAGGTCGTCTAGCTCCGGGTGAACTCGGCGCAAATCGGCCATGATCTGTTCGGTCCAGAATGAATGATCCTGCGCAAGCAAAGTGTGTCGGGCGTCTTCAAGTTGGTCGACAAAGGGCCAATAGTACATCAACACGCGGCCTCCACCCTGCTGGTGGTCGGCGACCACGTAGCCCAGCGATGGGCTGTCGTACAAGACATTGTCCCAAGTAGTTTGTTGGGCCGCGAGCGGCTCTTTGAGGAAAATCGCCGCCACCAACCACGGGCTGTACTCGATAGCCGCCATGGCTTTGGCCTGTGCATCCGGCAGGTCTGCAATCGCATAAGGAGCCGTGTGGAGCTTGCCAGCGTACACCACTGCCCGCGTGGTCAGTTGCCGTTTTTCCCCGGTCGCCACATCAATGTACCCCAACCGCACCTGCGACCGCTCTTCGGCCAGACGCGCCACTAGCGCCTGCCGCTTTATCTCGTTTTCCTCCAACCTATTAGCGAGTTCCGCAACCAAGTACCCATTGCCCTCGGGCCACGTCAGCGTGTGGGCTGGATATGTCTCCTCGATCCGGTAGTCGTAAAACCGACAGGCATAGTAGTGAATCCCGGCCCAAGCCGAGACCTGGGCCGCGGTGCTACCGTAGTCGTCGCGGCAGGCGTAATCGACCAGCCAGCGGAGCCGGTCCTCTTGCCATCCCTCTTCACGGAGATACTGGGCCATGTTGATCTGGTCCAGACGCCGCACCTTGACATCGGCCGTGCTGTAGCGCAGAGGCATGGCAAAGGCCCGGCGACCGTCTCGACCGCGGTGCAAGGCCCAGCGCAGCATCTCGTCTTCAAAGCGCAACAACGCTTCGCGCTCCCGGCTCGATGCGTCGATAAACGGATCTAATCCATCGGTCCAGCGCCCCCGATAGAACAGCCGTTCATGCGGCCAGCGCAGCATCGACCCAGCGGCGACCAGCGGCTTATTCGCCGCGTCGTAGCCGTCGATGACGCCTAGATCTTGCAGTATTTCGTGGATGCAGTCGGCTTCGGCGGGAGGGATGTTGATGTAGTGAGCGCCCCAGGGAAATACCTGGTCTCCCCATTGGCCGCTGCGACTGGTGCCCCCTAGCTGGTCGTCGAGATCGAAGAGGAGAATTCGCTCCACCCCCGACCGACGCAATTTCCACGCCGCCGCCAAGCCAGAGATCCCGCCGCCGACAATGGCGACATCGCACGTGCGCTCAGACGCGGCAAAGTCTGCCCAGGAGTGCACATCGCGCAGCAGGTGCCCATGCGGTGGGCCTTCGTTGACAATCCGCCCGGGGATTGGCCGCCGCTGGTCGGACGAGCAACCGCTCCAAGCGGCCCAGCTACCAGCGGCGGCGAGCGCGCCGAAGAATTGCCTGCGGCTAAGGGCCTTCATCCCATGGGCGCGAGCGGCAGCCCTTATTTCGCCGTCTTCATTCTAGCCTTGAGCTGGGCCAGCGAATCATCGACCTGGGCTCCCTTGCTGTCGGCGAGGGCCTTGTCAATCTCGTCTTCAACGGCAGTCCCAGCGTCTCCCATGTCGCCATAGGCTTCGGCGAGGGCTTCCTGCTCCTCGGCCTTTTCCTTCATCCGTTCGAGCAGGGCCGTGGTGCCCTTTGAGTCGACGTTGGCCAAGTGCTGGTTGATTTTGCGGGTGGCGTTGGCGGTTTTGGTGCGCGCCTTGAGGGTCACCAGATCGTTCTCGTACGAAGCGATTTTCGACTTCAGATCGTTGACATTGCTCTGTAACTTGTCGGCCATCGCCTGTTGGGCTTGGGCCTGTTGGGAGGTCTCCGTGTGCCGACTCTGGGCCTCCTCGACTCGGGTCAGAGACTCGCGAGCCAAGCGGTCGGCTTCGGCTTCCTCCATCTGGCCGGACTCGGCCTTTTGCAACAGCAGCATGGCCTTGCGCTCGTAGTCTTCGGCGCGGCGCCGGTGGTCTTCGGACTCGCGGCTGAGCCTGATGGAAATCGCCTTGACCTCGGCGAGGGCTTTGAGACTGTCCTGCAAGTCCTTTTTTAAGTCGCGGATCGCTTGTTCACTTATCTTGATCGGGTCTTCGAGCTTATCCACTAAGGAGTGAGCCTCGGCCTGCCCGGTTTTAAATAAGCGTTGAAATATACCTGCCATGTCCTATCCTCCTATTTGGCGGCAAACCCCAGTAATTCCTCCCCGTGCTCGACTAAGCCGAGACTCAGGGAGTTGATCGTGCTCTCCAGTTCGTTTAAGTCCAAATTCTCCAGCGCCAGCGTATTGCGATAGAGCAGCGAATCGCCTTCCTCGTTGAGGACTAAGGCACCAAAGACCAAGTCGCGGTTCATCTGCAAAATCCGCTTGTACGTCTCGGCGGCTTCAGCAGCGACCTTGATGATGAGCTGCTCGACCACCAGCACCGTATCCTCGCAATCAATAACCAAGTTTTGCACCCCCCGCTCCTCGTCGTTGACAATGATGATTTCCTCGGCGGGAATCTCTTCGGCGATGGCAAAGCCCAACTCGAGAACGTACTCCTTTACTGTGACAAAATCAGCCATAAGCTTCCTCCAATGCTAGTTTAAGTTTAATGGGTTGTCAGGGACTTTTCCAGCTCTTTATAGGCTTGCGTCAACTGGGCACAGAGCGCGTTGGCTACTTCGCGTTTGGCCGGATCTTGGGCGTGGCGGTCGGGGTGGTACTGCTTCATCAACCGCTTCCACGCCGTCTTCACGGCCTCCAGATTCGCCCCATAGGGGAGCTCCAGATTGGCGTAATATCCGGCGAGTACCGGGTCTTCGGCGGGTGCAGGGGGCGGCACCGGGGGTTGCCAATATTTGTAGGCATCGCTCGGCTCGCTGGCCGCACTCTTCTCAGTGTGCGCCCGCACGACGCGGAATATGCGCCCAAGTAAGTCCATAAATGGCGAAAATACAAGGGATAGTGGACCTTGTCCACCCCCTCAATAGGCCAGGGAAGAAACGGCCTTTTTGATCATCGACAAGGCCGCGCTGAACATGCCGATCAGTGCCATGCCAACCCCGAAGCCCACGCTCAAGACCATGGCGTATTGCCGCCATGGTTGCTTGCCGTACCGCTTCCAAAAGTAGTGCCGGGCAATCAGGGCACCAATGATTTGCGGAATGATAGTATACGACGTGCCGTTGACGCTCTGGACGTATCCCCAAATCATAAAGATCGGCATTCCCAAAAAGGCCATAGCAAAGTACGCCGCCAAGCCGAAGCCCGCCGCGCCGATGATGATGGGCCACTTCTTGCCGTCGAGGGGATGGTGCGTATCCTCGTCGATTAGGCCGTCGCCATCGTCGTCTTTGTTGTTGACCAGTTCTTCGTCAAGGCCCTCGATGGCTCCCTCCCGATAGCTCAACCCCGGTTGGACGGGCGGCGTGGCAGCCACCCAACCCTCGTGTCGGTCTCCATCCCGCTCCCACTCGACCAGCACCGCGGTCGCGGTCTCCTCCACGACCGCAGCAAAGGCGGCAGCGACCTCTTCGCTGCGCCACGTATCTTGGTCTATGTCCCGGCCGTTGATCGTCATAAGATGGTCGCCAGCCTGCAATCCCAAGCGGTGGCCCAGCCCTTCCCCAGCCACGGCAGCGACGCGCACCGCGTCGTATTCAGTCCATCCCTCGACAAATGAAGTATCCGCCACAAATTCAAGTCCTAGTGACTCTTGTGGACGACGTATCACGGCTCGACGCACAATTTTCTCATCCCGCTCCCAAGCGACAAACAGGGAGTCCGCGCCCTGATTAAAATACCGGTCGATGCGCCCCGTGTCCCATTGGGGAACGCGAAGTTCGACGCCGTTTATCGCGCGAAGGCGGTCGCCTTCCGCCAGTCCGAGTTGACCTCCCAGCCCCTCCGGCTCTACACCTGCGACGATGGCGGCGATATTGAGGTCGCCGTCGTCGTCCTTGCGATTACCCGTAAAGCGCATGTCATGCCACAGGACCTGAAAGAGCAAGGGCACGTCCGAGGAGCGCTGCAAAAAGTCGCCGTCAAAGCTGGGCAGGCGATCCACTTCAAAGTAGAAATCAACCGAATCGCCTGGAGCTATATCGACCGCAGCCCGGAAGTTGGGGTTCGGCGTGGCAATGGCCATGCCGTTGGGGGGCCAAAGTAGCTGGGGACCATCCGACGGAGTAGTCGCCTCGGCGTCGATCCTCTGGGCGGCCTCTGGAGGCGGTGGTGCGCCCTCGCCGCTGAAGTTGGTGTAGAAGTATCTGGTCCGCGACCAAGCGCCATAGGTGCGCTTTACCGGATCTGGCACCTCTAAATCCCTAGTGGTGCTCACCCGCCAGTACCACCAACTGCCGTCCTGCAAATTGCTCGGGCTCCACACGACTTGACCGTTGGGCACAATATCCCCTTCCAACTCCTCTCCGGCGCGCCACGTTTTGTTGTACATCGTACTGGAATAGTAGAGCGCTGTGTCAAAGGCCCGCAGCGGCCACATGATTTGCGCGTATGGGTAGCTCTCCGAGGGAATGGGGGCCAACTTCCAGAGGAAGGTCCAGTACATCAGACTCACCCCAAAAACGATGGGCAACATAAAGAGCTCAGCCTTGAGGAGGCTGGTAAATTTCATCCCGGTCAGCTCGACGATCCTAAACCCCTCGGCGTGCCCGCCGAAGTTGCGGGCCGGAAAGGGCACGAACCAGATTTCGACCCCGCGAAAGCCGGTCATAAAGCGGATGGCATCTTCGACATAGGGGATCGAAACATTGCGGCCAACCAAGCCGTCGAGCCGGGCGCTGACAAAGGACATGATCGGCGCATAGACAAAGGCGATGAGCACGAAAAGCACCAACAGACCGGTGCTGACCAAGGTGGGAAACAAAGTCTTGGCCAAGACGATCGGATAGATCGCCGCTACGCAAAACAGCGAAGCGCAGACCCACAGGTTGAAATCGCCGCGGCCGAGGTGTTTTAAGCAGTACCCCCTCACTTCGGCCGGGTGGTGGCAGTCCGAGTGCTTGCACATCCCCGACTGATCGGCCCCTTCGAGTTGGAGCTTCTCCCGCAATTCGGCCTGCTTTTCGCGGCCAGTGGAAAAAAGCTGGTAAAAGCTGACGATGGTGACCGCGATGGTAATGCCAATGGAAAAGGCGCGCCAAAAGTCGATTCCAGTGGCGATAGTAGTTTGGATGGTGCCCATGCCGATTTCCCAGCGCGGCAGATAGCCCCATGCGTAGAGCAAGGGACTGATGGCCGTGTGCAGCATCACCCCGGCAAAGGAGCCAACCACCGACCAGAAGGGCATGAACAACCCCGCCAATACCGGCCCCAAATGCATGGTGACCGCCAGCGGAGTGGCCTGTATGATATTGCCGAAATAGGGGCTCAAATCCCAGAAAGGGATCGGCAAGATCGTCACTTTGGATCCCCAGAGTTCGGTGACGACCGGTATCCCTACATAGATGACCCCGAATGACGCACCGATGACTGCGCCAATGCTGAACACCGGCCACTTCCACGTCTCCCGCTCGGAACCCGAATCTTCGGCCAGAGCCATGGCGCTCAACGCCGACATCGGCGCGGTGGGAAAGGGCAATTGCTCGCGGTCGGAGGTGAGCCGGAAGAGCATGTAGCCGGACGTAAACCAAGCGATGCGGCCCATGATGGTCCCGACCACCAACAGCAGAATCGGGGCCAGCCAATCGCGGTGAAGAAAGGTCCGCTCGGCAATGGCCTCCGAATCGGGCGCGGGTACCCACCACCACGGCAAAATGCGCGAGATGCCGAATTGATCGGCTTCGGCTGAGGTCACGAAGTACTGACGCCAAAGCAAGTCGAGGAATGCGCCTTCCTCGCGGGAGACTAAGGCGGAGGCCACGTACACGAGTAGGTAGATCTCTTGGCGCCTGAGCGAGGTAAATGAACGCTTGGAGATCTCTAAAAAGAGGATCACCGTCACCCATTGCGCAGCCACGCCTATATCGATACCCGCGTACAGCCCGAGAAACATCTCGCCCGGGGTCATAATCAGCGAGATAAAGAGCACGCCGATAATGGTGCGGATCGTAAAGCCCTCTTCAAAGCGGTCGGGCGCTTCGAGCAAGGAGCGATACTCCTCCAACTCGGCCCACTGTCGCTCTTTCTTTTGCTCGCGACCAAATAGCTTCTGATAAAAATCAGACAGTCTCTGAAAAAACGCTTCCATCATTCCACTTGCTCAGCTTCGGTTGCCGCGGCCAACATCTGCTCGGCGACTCCGCGATGGTGGGCCTTGGACTCTGTGGCGAGGGTGTGCCAGAGCAGGAACTCCTTCCGCAACCCATTGATAAATCGGTGATTGACCCGTTGCCAGAAGGTGTCCTGACCACTGATCCGCTGAATGTAAATCTCCACTGTATAGACAGATTTGATCTCGGTGGGCAAAAACTCGAGCTGCATAAACTGGCTCACCCCCATGTCGAACGGCGCCAGCCAGAGCAGGAGCTGCACGGCGTACTCCGGACCGCGCTCGCCATCTTCCTCGACCAACTGGACCTTTTCGGCGTAGAAGTCGCCGATGGACTCCTCGCTATAGGCGCTGAAGTAACTGGCTAAGAAGCCACACAAGCCCTGCACTTCCCCCTCGCTGACCATAAAGGGGAACTCCATTTCCCAGCGGTCCCCGCTAGGAGCCGGCGGTACCCAGCGACGGATCGTATCGGGCACGGCCGTACGGGCCGCCACCCTAGCCGGATATACCGTCGAAAGCAAGACTACGGCCATCACGAGCAGCGCCGAGACAATCGCCGCCATCGACGAGTAATTGAGGCTTATTCCCTGTAGCAGGTCCAGCACGATGAGTAGTTTGCCCAAACTCTGGCCGAGAATATAGCCCAAGGTAACGCCAATGATCGCATAGACACAGGCCTCGGCCACAAAGAGCAGGGCGATATGCAGCGGAGCCAATCCCACCGATGAATAAATGCTGATTTCGCGGAAACGCTCATAGACAGCCCCCATCATCGCATTGAGCACAATCAATGCCGCGATAAACATCGGTATCACCAAGGCCCCTAAACCCCCGACATCGGTCAACCCAATCGAGGTGTAGGAAAACACCTTAGTCGCGGATTCGCCCGGCTCCTGCAGACCGGCAAAGAGCGTAATGGCCAGACGTAGGAGAAAATCCTCAATCAGTTCCTGTGCATGCTCCCCAGCCTCCATCCGCACCGCTACCGAGCGCAGCATCCCTCCTGTCTCCCGCAGCGTTCCATAGGGCAAGATCAGTACATTGTCGGACTCTAGGTGGACGAACGGGCGAATATCGAGCGAGGATTCATCTACGGCGATGCTCATTTTGTTCTCGGTCACCGGCCCGAGGGCTTGAGCACTCGACATCTGGAAATCCGCTGGCGTCAGCGGCTCGTCGTCGAGGTCGCGCACCGCCTCAAAGAGGTCGGGATCAAACACGCCCCGCACCACCAAATCCCGGCCGAAGACCCGAACCGTCGCCACGCCTAGCTCTGCCGACCCTATGCCCAGCGTCTCGGCCATGCCCTCGGCCATCAGGCAGGACGACTCGTCCTCGCGCGTGAAGAAGCTGCCCCCCACCAGCGCTTGGTCGATGCCGGTGACGCGCACTTCTTCCGGCATCAGCCCCAGCATTCCGGTCGCCCGCACTACTGAAGTATCGCCGAAGACTTCGATGTACTTTTTCTGCTCGTCATCAAAGGCGACGTACCAGTTCCGCGGCACGACCTCCCCTTCGGTGGCGAAGTGAGAGCGGGCGTAATCGAGCGTCGGGCGGTTCAGCTCATTCCAATTGCGGTCGCGGATCAGCACCCCTTCGTAGGTCCCCTCGTGATCCATCGCAAAGGCGATATAGCGGATCTGGGTATTGAAAGAAGTGAAGGAGAGCACTGTAAAAGTGAGCAGGACCAAGGTCAGCAAGGTCAACCCGGTGCGCAGCTTGCGCCGACGCATATTGGAAATGCCGAGCATAAAGGCCGCGTAGCTGGCGCTGGCGCGGCTGATATCGGTCTCGTGGACGTGAGCTTCTCGCGCCTGATAGGCCTTCATGTAGCTGTTGAAGCGGGAGTTAATCATCCCCATGACAAAGGCCGCCATCGCCATGATCGCAAAGGCCAGCAAGATCACCAGTGGATGGGCGATGTCAAAGGCCGGGTGAACTTGGGAAATGGCGAGACAGATCAAAACCAACAATCCCCCAAACCCCGCTAGCTGCCGGCGAATATCAGCTGCCGCAAACAGCAACCGCTCCCCCAGAAAGGCCGTTGGGATGACTAAGGCGAGAAAGAACACCATCCCGCTGATGACGTCGTTGAGCGTCTGTAGCACTTCTGGGTACGCGCGGGACGTCACCCCCAGCGCGGCCCGAACGTGCTCGACATAGCGCTCCCAATCTTTAGCCTCTTCGGCTTGTCGCGCCTCTTCGATTAGCCCCTTGCTGCGCTGGTGCAACCGGGCCAAGCGCTGGTTTTCAATGGCGTGCTCGCGCAAGGTGCGCAGCCGCGCCTCGTTGAGCTTCCACATGTCCTCGACGGCCAGCATTCCCGTGCGGATCAGCGATTCCTCCCTGAGCACGTAGCCCCGTCCCCGCGCCTGCGTCTCGTTTTCGTATCCTTCGCTATTGAGCAAGAGCAGGCGGTTGTCGATGATCATCTTGATGCCGTCATCCTCGGCGGCGTCCAGCGGACCAAAGACCACGCCGACGGCCTCGGCATCGTTAGCTCCTCGTGCCAGCCCAAACTGACGAGGGGCCACCCCGCTCTGGTCGACGATTTTGATCCCCTTGAACGACCGGAGATAGCGCGGGTCAATCATGCTGTAGAAGGATCGCGAGATACTGGGAAAGACGACGATGATCTTTTCGTTAGTATTCCAGCGAATTTTGCTGTCTATCATCCATTCGTTCACGACCCCGCCACTGAACTTTTGCGCCCTTTCCGAAAGGTCGGGCGCATAGACGATCGCCCCAGTCGCTGGATTAACTTGGTAGGCCGCTACTGGGTAGGCCCCAGTCCGCAAGCCGTCGATATCGGCGACGCCTTGGTCATCTGTGAGGTGGTACTGGGTCCAGCGTACGCCCTTGTGGGATTTGAACCGGGGATCCACGACGACAATAGCGTCGGCGATCGGACGGTCCGGCACTTGGCTGCGGCGCGGGAACGAGCGGACCTTGACCCGCAGGGAGCGCAATTTGTCCTTGAGCACGGGACCAAAGTCTTCCAGATCGGCAAACAGCTCCTCGTCGTTTATGGCGCGCGCCAACATGGCGTTGAGCAGAAGGCTTTGGCGGGACAGATTTTCGATATTCATCCGCTCAGGCGTATCGAACGGGGTATCAACGATATAGCGGGCGTCGTTGACGGTCACAAACGACAGCGAGATGATCCCAGCGGTCAGCGCCTGCTGCCCACTGACCGAGACCCCACCCGGCACAAAAGTAGACCAGTCCATACCGCGAATCGGGCTGATCCCATTGGCCAGCGGCCGATCCTGTTCTAGACCCAACCGCGTGGCCTCCTCCTCGGCATAGGCCGTAAAGCGCCTGCCAAAAGGCACGAAGAATCGCTTGAGATCATAGCTAAAGGTATTGTTCCAGATCCCCAGCCCGTCGGACTGACTCGTCAGGTCAATGCAGATGAAGAGCTTGGGCTTGAGTGGCTCTTCCATCCGCTCGGCGTAGTAGGGATGGCGGCGAGCGTGGCGCTCGAGGAAATGGACAATCCCCTGCCGGGCTTGGAAATGCGCGCCCGTGGCCACCAGTACGACCGGCCGGCGTGGAGGATGGCGCACTAGATGCTCAGCCAGCGCCAGCAATGCGGCGATGCCGCTGGTCGCCTCGGCCGCCGGAGCCAAAGCGGGCACCACTGACATGCCATCGTAGTAGCTTTCGATGACAATGGTCTCGTCGGCCAGCGCCGGATCGGTGCCGGGGATTCGGCTCCAGATATTCCAGGCCGTTTCGCGCTGCCAGTCCATCCGCCCCTTGAGCACTACGGAAGCTGGCTGTTGGAGCAACCGCTCTTTGAGCTGTAATCCAGCGGCTCTTTCAATCCAAAAGCGCGGGATGTCCAGCGGTGCCGTGGAGTACTTAGCCGTAGCTTGATTGGCCGTGGTCTCCTCCGGCTCAATGAAGATGATCGCGCGCGCGCCCAGCGAAGCAGCTTGCAACCAGCGGCTCCAAGTGTTGAACTCCATCAGCACCACTCGGCCATCGAGTTCGCGGCCCGCGTACTCCTCCCATTCGCCATCCCCGCCGTAGATCATCTCGCCTGCATACTCGGGTAGGGTCGAGGTGCGGACTAAGTTCGGCCACAGGCTGTAGAGGCCATAGCGCTCCCCGCTCTCTGTGAGGAGTAACTCGCCCCCGTGGTCGATGGGCACGGTGACATCAAAGGGGTCGCGCACGACCTCTATCCCTAGCTCGCGCAAGCGCTGCTCGACGTAATCCGCAGCCTTAGCCGCCCCGGGATAGCCGCTCACCCTAGAGCCGAGCGACGACAGATAAGCGACGGTTTCGCGTACCCCGTCTTCGCGCGTCCAACCGCTGTTTGCGGCCAGCACGAGGGCGCAGATGATGTAATAAGCCGAGTACCTCATGCCCAAAAAATGGAGTTCCCCACTTTTCCTGTGAAGTAATCTATGACCAACCAAATCCCATTACACGAAACCTGCCCGCAGATCAGCCCCAAAAAAAACATTTGGCTGCGGCGATACAAGGCCACTCCACCGAAACGCATGATCATTTTCTTGATAAACCAAGCTAAGAACACGCTAAACCACACGAAGTTGAGCATGCCGTTGGCCCCAATGGGAAAGCCGATGGGATGCACGGGCCACCAAGGCAGACGCTGCCGCGCCCACATCATCGCTCCCATTACCAGAGCGCCGCCCGACAAAAACCCCAACCCCGGCCAGTGTACGCCCGCTGGCTCCATGTTGCGGAGCGCGGTGTTGTACGCGGTTTCGGGCGCGCCTTTGAAAAACCAACCGTTGAGGTTCACGCCGCCGTGCTGATAGGCCATGTGGAAAATCATCCAAAATGCACCGAGGGCACCGATGAAGAGCGCGAGGATAATAGCCCAAAACACTAGCCGCCGCAGTCGTGGCTCCATCTCCTCGATTAGTTTGAGAGCGTTGGTACAGGTAGCCATGACGAACACCCGCACATCCGCGCCCCACATATAGGCCAACGACAGATTCCACACCCCGGTCCGGGTCACCAAGTCGGTCCCCAACCCCAGAATCACCAAGTCGGGTGCCGTCATCGGGGCGCGCACGGCCGCCAAGCCGGCTTCGGCGACAATCCGCGTCAAGCCGAGGAAGATGCACAAAGCCAAGACGACAAAAACAAACGCCACCCATAGCGGCGTCCCCATGATCCACAGCCAGCACGACATGACTAAGACCCCGCCTACAGCGCCGAAGAAAGACCAGCGATAGGACATGATCTCATCCCCATCCTCCACCTCTGGGGCCAAGCCGAGGGCTTTTTTGCCCACATTGAAAAAGTGTTCCCGTCCCACCCACAAGCCAACCCCGACCATGGCCAGCAAAGCACCGACCCCTTGGTAGGCCATTAGGGAAACATCGGCCACGCCGAAGGTGACCTTCTGTTCGGATGTCACGCCAGCGAGCGCGAAGATCTCCTTTTCAAACTTGGCCAACAGGTGAAAAAACCAAATGCCGGCCGCGATATTGGCATTGATGAAATACGAAAAGCCGACCATAGCAAAGCTGACGGTCAGCTCCAAGGTTTGTTTACCCACTAAGTGTATCGACGAAGTCAGGGAGAAGACTGGAAAGGCCGGGTCGTAGCGGTGCAGGGCCTTCAAGCTGCCAAAAAAAATCGGCAGACTAAAACCAAGCCACATGGCCGGTTGGCGAAAAAAGGTATTGATCTTAAGCCCGCGCTCCTCGCCGCGCACCATCGCCAGCCCCACCTGTGTGATCGGATAGGGCAGCCGCTCGCGCTCCATCCACTGTCGGCGGACAATAACCGCAACCGACACCATAGTCACATATAGCGCCAAGAGAAAGACCGCCCACCAGCACAAAGGCTCGACCCACGCCGCGTAGGGGATTGCCTCGCCGGGTGCCAACCCTTCGTAAAAGGTCTTGCTATCGCTCCCGTCGTTGACGAGCACTTCTCGCGCGGAAAAATGAGGAAAGAGCACTTCCCGCCACTTGTTTTCCGGCGAAGCAAAGTAAAACACCGCCGTGATCATCGGCAGAATTTGTTCGCTCAAACCCATAGTGCAAAGAGCCGAGACGATCAACAGCATGACATACACGAGAATCAATTCGGCCCGATTGAGGACCAAGCTCCGCCCGAAAGAGACCAATAGCATGTTGATCAGGGATGAGGCGACGATGAAGGTGGCGAAGAAAAAACCCGGGGCAAAGGGATCGAGGGAGGCCAGCCAGCCATAGTAGAAACCGTAGAGAGCACATGAAACTAAGGCCCACGCTACTGCGCCCAGCGGGCTAGCGGCAATCTTAAACAACACATTGAGCAGCCCGATGAGTACTAAAAATAAAAAAATGGCCCCTGGCGTACTGAAGTCCAAGGCCATGTAAGAACCGCGTATGATCATGTTGCCGTACGGAGCGCCGACAGCGAGAAAAAAGCTGAGGAACGATCCCACCCAAAACGCACGCATGGTTAGCTGTTGGGTACCGGGCGGCGCAAGCAGGGCTTGGTCGCGCCCAGCGAGATGGTTCAGGTAGTGGATTGGCAAACGTCTTAGCAAGTGAAGCCCCCTGCTGTATTGCGATGGCCTTTATTATACGTTGCTTAACCGATTGGGACAATGCGATTTGACGGCATCGATATTTGGGGGTTTTTTCTCGTATCATGGAATTCGACTTTCTCCAGTTCGCCAAGCCGCTTATCCGCGCTCCTACAGCCCCTTTTCACGAACATTTTGCCCTCGGTGTTGTGCGCTCATTCGCGGCCGAGCGGCCTCTGATCCAAGTGCTCCACGATCGCTGCGGCAACAGTTTGCTGCTCTACGACGGCGGCGACCAACAGGAGGACGATGAATTTATCGTCTTGACTGCCCATCTCGACCACCCCGGCTTAGTGTGGAGAAGCGCACAGGAGTCAGGCCGCGCCCTGTTCGAAATCCTCGGCGGCGTCGATTTGGAGCAGGCCCTAGCGACGGGCGTGCGCATATTCGACCTGAACCGCCCGGCTACCCAGCGCGGAATTCCGGGGACCATCGTCCGCATAGTAGAAGAAGAAGGGACGCGCTATCCCCTGCTCGAAGTGGCCGCAGCACGCGACATTCCCCAAGGGCCGGGGACCTTTGCGATGTGGGATCTGCCAGCCTTTCGGATGAGCAATCGGCGCTTGAGCGGACGGGCGATCGACGACTTGGCCGGCGCAGCCGTGGCTTTGTGCGTCTTGGATTCCTTGGTACGCCAGCAAGCCTCGGTCCGCCTCGGCGTCTTGCTCACACGCGCTGAAGAAGTGGGTTTTGTCGGTATGCTTGCCGCGCTGGAGGCTGGGTTCTTGCCGCGCCGCGCCCTCTACATCAACATCGAGTGCTCTAGCGTGGCGGCTGGAGCGGTGCTGGGCGCGGGACCGATCTTGCGGGTGGGTGATCGGCTCTGGGTGTTCGACCCGGACATTAGCGGCGGGCTGGGCGCGCTAGCCGACGAATTGGCCTCCCAACAGCCCTCTTTCCGCTATCAACGCAAACTGATGGACAGCGGTGCTTGCGAAGCGACCCCGCTAATGCAAGCCGATTATCGCACAGGCGCGGTGGCGCTGCCTCTCGGCAACTATCACAACTCGGGCCCGGGTGCGCAATTGGCCCCGGAGCACATCCACCTCGACGATGCCAACGGGCTGGTGCGCCTGCTCGTCCACGTGGCCCAGCGCGGCATTGGCGCGGGGCTGGCGCATTCGGCGGTCGTGCTCGACTCCATGCTCGCTGGCCGCCTAGCGAAATACCGCGACCGCCTGCTCCCCATATAGCAGCCATTCCACCGCCGCTTTCCTACTGACTTGAAACTATAGAAGCAAGTTGCCAGAGCAGGACCGTGCCGTCCGAGCCCCCGGATGCCAGCATGGAGCCGTCCGGGGAAAAGGACACGGATCTGACCCAACCCGTATGAGGCAGGGTGGCTAGCTGACTACCACTCGATACATCCCAAAAGATTACCTTGTCGTCCCATCCCCCAGACGCCAGCATGGAGCCGTCCGGGGAAAAGGACGCGAATTCGACCCTCTCCGTATGCCCTCGCAGGGTGGCCAGCTGACTACTACTCGATACGTCCCAAAGGATCACCGTCCCGTCCCGCCCCCCGGACGCCAGCAGCGTGCCATCCGGGGAAAACGATACGAATTCGACCACAGACTTATGCCCTTGTAGGGTGGCCAATGAACTACCACTCGATACGTCCCAAAGGATTACCTTGCCGTCCAGTTTCCCGAACGCCAGTATGGAGTCGGCCGGAGAAAAGGACACGGACCAGACTCTATCCTTAGACTCTTGCAGGGTGGCCAGTTGACTGCGACTCGATACGTCCCAAAGAATCACATCGTTGTCCCGTCCCCCAGACACCAGCAGCGAACCGTCCGAAGAAAAAGACACCGGACCGTCTGGGGAAAAAGACGCCGTACTTTCTCCTCGCAGGAAGCCCAGTTGCCTGCGACTCGATACGTCCCAAAGAACGACGCTCCTCCCTCCTCCGGCTGCCAACAAAGAGCCATCCGGAGAAAACGATACCAGACTGCCCGCTCCCAGAGTGGCCAGTTGACTGCGACTCGATACGTCCCAAAGAACGACGTTACCCCACCCTCCGGCTGCCAACAAAGAGCCGTCCGGGGAAAACGATACGGATTCGACCACCTCCTTATGTCCTTGCAGAGTGGCCAGTTGGATGCGACTCGATACGTCCCAAAGAATCACATCGTTGTCCCGTCCCCCAGACACCAGCATGGAACCATCTAGAGAAAAGGACACTGGATCTCTCCCTCGCAGGGTGGCCAGTTGACTGCGACTCGATACGTCCCAAAGAACGACGTCGGGGCCTCCTCCAGACGCTAGCACGGAGCCGTCCGGAGAAAACGACACGGAAGAAACCCTCCAGCTATCCCCTGCCAAAGTAGCTAACTGACTGTCGCTCCATACATCCCAAAGGATCACCTTGCCGTCCCCTGTCCCGGACGCCAGGATGGAACCGTCCGGAGAAAACGATACGGATTCGACCCCAGCCGTATGCCCTTGCAGAGTGGCTAGCTGACTATCGCTCCATACATCCCAAAGGATCACCGTGCTATCCCATGACCCAGACGCCAGCATGGAGCCATCCGGAGAAAACGATACCGAAGAAACCCAACCCGTATGTCCTTCTAGGGCAGTTAGTTGAGTGCGACTTGCCACGTCCCAAAGGATCACCGTGCCATCGCTTGCCCCAGACGCCAGCATGGAGCCATCCGGAGAAAACGATACCGAAGAAACCCGAGCTGTATGTCCTTCTAGGGTAGTTAGTTGAGTGCGACTTGCCACGTCCCAAAGGATCACCGTGCTATCCCATGACCCAGACGCCAGCATGGAGCCATCCGGAGAAAACGATACCGAAGAAACCCAAGCCATAGACTCGGTGAGAAGCGCCAGTTCACGGTAGGTTTCTACGTCGTACAGCCAGATACCAATGCTACTAGCCACCGCTAGCACCTGCCCATCGGGCGAAAACGCCACATCCTCAACCCTTCCTTTTCCCAAGCGGGCGAGGACCCCCTCCGGCAAATGCCACGTTGTATAATCGGCGACCTCCAAGCCATCTGTAGCAGCAATCTCGCCGCCTCCCTCCCGAAGCTCCATCACGTAAATTTTGCTGTCGCGCCCAGAAGCAAAAACGATGTGGCGGCCATCGGGCGAAAACGAAGGGGAGCCGTCCCATGCCGAGTGGTGGGTCAAGCGGTTCGGATTGCTGCCATCCGAACCCATCACGTAAAGCTCGAAGTTGCCGTCGCGCTCGGATACAAAGGCGATGTAGCGACCATCGGGTGAAAATGAGGGATCATAGTCGCCGGCCGGGTCATCGGTTAGTCGACGAGGGTTGTTCCCATCCGCATCCATCACGTAAAGCTCGAAGTTGCCATCGCGCTCGGACACAAAGGCGATGCGGCGGCCATCGGGTGAAAACGAGGGCGATCTGTCGACAGCCGGGTGGTCGGTTAATCGGCGCAGGTTGCTGCCATCCGAATCCATCACGTAAAGCTCGAAGTTGCCGTCGCGCTCGGACACAAAGGCGATGCGGCGGCCATCGGGTGAAAACGAGGGCGATCTGTCGTCGGCTGGGTGGTCGGTCAAGCGGGTCAGATTGCTGCCATCCGAATCCATCACGTAAAGCTCGAAGTTGCCGTCGCGCTCGGACACAAAGGCAATGTGGCGGCTATCGGGCGACCAAGAGGGCGAAAAGTCGTCGGCTGGGTGATCGGTCAAGCGGGTCAGATTGCTGCCATCCGAATCCATCACGTAAATGTCCCAATTGCCGTCATCCTCGTCGAGGTGGGACCTGAAGGCGATGTGGCGACCATCGGGCGACCAAGAGGGGGAGCTGTCCCATCCCGAGTGATCGGTCAGCCGGCGCAAGGCCCCGGCTACCAAGTTCCCGCCACCAACCGCCTGCCCAATCCCCGCCGGCAGCGACGGATCGGACGGATTGGCACTATAGGCCGCAATCAGCAACACATCGGCGGTCGTAAGCTGGCCGTCGGCATTGACATCGCCGAGGCTGATATCACCGTTGTTCGGCGGCGTGATGGACGAATCGATAATGTATAATGCCACCGCCAGCGCATCGGCCAGATCAACTTGGCCGTCGGCATTGACATCGCCCAGAATGCCGCCGGTCAACCCCTTCCCCCGTGGAGCACTATCTAGCGTTTCCACCACAAGGTCCACCGGCGTAGTCCCCACCCGAAAATCCGCATCTACATAGGTCGCCAAGCCCGCACCCACCACGGCGAGACCATACGTCCGATCCACCGCTGCCGTTGAAAACGTCGTCTGTGGAGCTACGCCAGCCGCCACCCCAGCCTGCCCATCAACGAGCACCATCCGCCGCGTATGCTGCTTTCCACCCGCTGTCAGCCGGTACATATACACTCCGGCGGCCACCGCCTGCCCAGCCGCATTGGTCGCGTTCCAAGCCGCCTCGTGAAAACCCGCCGGTCGCTCCGCATCCACCAGCGTCGCAACCCGCTGCCCCAGCACATTGAACACCTCCAGCCGCACTTGTGTGGCCGTCGGCAATTGATACGGAATAATCGTCGAGGGATTGAATGGATTCGGATAATTCTGCCCGAGTGCAACCCCCTGCGGCAGTGCAGAACCGCCCAACGACGCCAGCGCGAAATGACCCTCCGCATCGGTCGTCGCCCGTGCCACCAGCCCACGCCGCAAGTCGATCAGATCGAACAACAGCACCTGCGCCGCGACCGCTGGTTGGCCCGAAGCAAGGCGCACCCTCCCCTCCACCAACGGCTCAGCGACCGCAGGGGCCGACAACGCCAGTCCAACCAAAATGACGACTAATTTCTGCATCATCGTTCAATCCTATACGATTGAACGATCCGAGCTGAGGATCGTCTCGTTCCTACATCTGCGGATCACTTAGACGATGGTCCATCCCCCATCCACCACCAGCGTGTGACCCGTGATCATCGACGCGGCATCCGACGCCAAAAAGATCACCGGTGCCGACATTTCCTCCGGCTCGGCGAGGGCACCGCGCAGCAAATTTTTGGTCTTCACCGCATCGGCAAAGGCCTGGCTTTCCCGCATCGCGGTTTCGGCCAGCGGCGAGCGGGTCACAGTTGGCGCGACCGCATTGACTCGTATCTGGTACTCAGCCCATTCCGCGGCCATAGTCCGCGTCAGGTTGTTGACGCCACCTTTGGCACCTGAGTACGGGCCGCGCTCCGGCGCGCCGACTACGCCTGCTTGGGACGAGATATTGATGATATTGCCCCCCTCCCCCTGCGAGATCATCTGCCGCGCGGCAATCTGGCTGCAGAAAAACACATTCTTCAGGTTGGCATCGACAATCAAGTCGTAGAGTTCCTCGTCGTAGTCGAGGATTTTGCCGACCTTGTTGTAGCCGGCGTTGTTGACCAACACGTCAATCCGCCCAAAGTGTGCTACAACCGCTGCCATAAAACGCTCGATGGAGCTTACATCTGTCACGTCGAGCTGATGGTGGAAACAGGTCCCGCCCGCAGCCTCAATCTCCGCAGCCAGCGTTTCCAACTCGGCCGTGGTGCGGCTACCAGCGGCGATATGCGCACCCGACTGGGCGCATTCTAAAGCAATCGTCCGGCCAATCCCCCGGCCGGCTCCCGTGACAATGACGATTTTACCCTCTAGACCAAAACGCGCTAGCGGTGGCATTTTTTCTCCTCTTTAATACTCGGCGTCGGCTGCCCGTTGCAGCGCGCCAGCCGGAAAGACCGACACTTTTGCGTCAGCTCCGTGGTAGTTTTCCAATTCGCTCAGTACGGCCTGCCAAGTTTTGCAAAAAATAACCCCCTCGCCAAAGAGCGAGGCTGCATCCCACTTGTTGATCCCAGGCGAAAATAGAATGGTGCGCCGAGCGGGCGGCCCGGCCTTTCCCCGCAGCGCGGTACCCGGGCCCAACACCGAGTGCCAGCCCAGCCCCTCCGGGCTAGCAGAGCACATGACAGTGGTCGAGTTTTCGTTGAAGGGGTTTCTCTTGGTACCACTCAACGGTGTCATGGCCAACCCAGCTTGGCACAGTTCCGTATCCTTGGGGAAGGCATTGAACACGCCAATGTCGAAGGCGTCGGGCACTTGGGTAGCGTACTGCTCGCGCCCCAACTCACAGCCCTGCTCAAAGGCCGCGTCCGTGTCCCCAGCGACTAACCCCGAGATCTCCAAGTTCTCGTTGAGCAGTGGATTGACGATATAGGTGACCCCAGCCATCTTCGCCACCTCGGACAGGTGTTGGCGAAAATTTTCGTGTACGTGGCGGTGGTTGAGCATGATCGTCTGCTGCCCACAAGCACCGGGAATGAGCAATTTGGCTCCACCGCCAAACATCCCCCCGCGCGGCGTGATCATCCCCAAGGCGATGCGTACCTCGCAGGAGGTCATATCGCGGTTGACCCAAATCGGCACTCCCCGGCTGGAGTAGCCGAGGAATTCCAAGTTCTCGTACGCATTGTGATTGAGCACTTGCATGGTATCGACGATGTCCAACCCGACCTTTTTGACTAAGTCGTCGCGGGTCATCGGGCGGTGGGCCGCCAGCGCGCAGATGATCTTTACGTCGTCGGCCCCAATCCCGGCCGCAGCCAACTCCTCAAGCACATAGGGCAAGAGCCGAAAAGCCGGCGTCGGGCGCGAGAGGTCGTCAACCAAGATGGCCGCTGAAGATCGGCCACGGGCGAATTCGCGCAGCGGTGGAGCGCCGATAGTCTCTTGCAGGGCTCGGCGAATGCCGACGTCGCCGATGTCCGGCCCGCCGCGCATGTGGTGAACCGCCACTTCCCAGTGATCGGGAAACTCCATTTTGAACGGGGCTTTTCCGTACCAAGCCGCCCAAGGGACAAAAATTTCCTGCATGATGTTCCTCCTAGTCCAAGCCCATGGCTCGCAGGTTGCGCAAGCTCAGACCCAAGCTGTCAAAGGGATCGCCCGGGCAGGTGTCCTGCTCAATCAAATACCATTCGATTTGCGCTCTTTTGCAGGCCGCGAGAATAGGTCCCCATTCCAAGTTCCCCTCCCCTACTTCGGCAAAGCATTGCTTAGCACCGTCCATGCTCAGGTCTTTGAGATGGACGATGTGCATGCGGTCGCGGAACTTGTCCAACCACGAGACTGGGTTGCCGCCGCCGTGTTGGATCCAATAGGTATCTATTTCAAAGGAAAAGACGGCTGGATCGCTCTCTTCGCGGAGGATGTCCAGCCCCGTCCGTCCCGCAAAGCGCTCCAGCTCAAAGCTGTGGTTGTGGTAGCTAAAGGTCAGGCCCGCGTCGATGAGCGGACGCGCTGCCTCCGAAGCCTCTGCTGCGAAGCGGACAAAGCCCTCGCGGTTACGATATTCCTGAGGCAAGCCGCCGATGGCCACGTGGCGGCATCCCCACAACTGGTGCTCTTCGACGACGGCTTGCGGCTCGTCGCAGATGCGCTGGTAGCTAGTGTGCGTGGCCGCGGTCTGTATCCCTTCGGCCTTGCTTATCGCGGCCAGTTCGGCTGGTGTGATCGTCCCGAAGGCCGAGGCTTGCACAGCCTCGTAGCCGAGTGCTCGCACCTTGGCAAAGGTCTGGCGAATGTCATCCGGGGTTTTGGTATAATCGCGCACCGTAAACAGTTGTGCGCCAATCGCTGAAGTAGGCATGGTCGTCTCCTGTGTCTTGTGAACTCCGCGCAATATAGCCGCCGTCTCTGCTAGCGTCAATTCAGCAGCTAAAATCTACGATTGCTTGCCAGCAGATACAGGGACAACCGCAGCGGATCTGCCCTCGCGCTCACTCGAGCACGAGTTCAAAGGTTTGAGAATTGTACCCGGCGAAGATTCCGTACCCGTCTTCCACGTTGCTGTACACACTCACTGGTTCAGCAAAAGGATTATCTTGGGTGAATTCATGGAGTTTAGCGCTCTTGACGTACTCGTAGTACGTCTCGCTGATGTCCAAAACCTGAAGAAAAAGACGCGTATCCTCGGTTACATTGTAGTTGCTGGACAACTCGATCTCATGAGTTTGGCCGTCGAAAAGGGCGTCCGTGAAGAAGGGGGCAGTACCGAAGAAAGCGGCCTCGTTATTGTCCGCTATGATGGAAGGGTCTTTTGTCCAGAAAGATCCTTCTTCCCTTCCTGTCGAAAATAAAGCAAAGAGGTGGATCTGGTAGTAGTTCGTCTCGCCGGGCGGATCCTGAATTTCGAGTTTGATTGAGAGATCGCCTTTGATCGCGGATTCAGAGCGGACTGATGTATTGACGTGATACGACGCAATCGCTATCGGCACAGGTCTGGGGATTGCGTCGGTAGCCCGGATCGTTGCAAAGCCGGGGACCGATACCCGCAAAGAGTAGGATTTCCCCGCTTGCAGAAGGGCTTTTTCCCATACGTACACCCTTTCCCTCTGGAAAAACTTCAGCTCGTCGATAACCTGATCTCCCGACAGCAACTCCACCGTGGCCTCGGCGACCGACCTTTCGTGGCTGGGCAGGGACTCCAGAATACCAGCCGAGCGGCCGACAAAGGCGACCCAAGTGCTGTCGGTAGTAAAGAACGCTTGGAGAGTGAGGCGGGGGGTATGATCGGGAAGGTCGGGCTCGATGATCTGTTCGCAAGCGGATAATGCCCAAAGGAGCGTAAGGCCGAGGAGTAGGTTTTTCATCACGGGCTCGTCGAACAATTCAGAACTTGAACCGGTAGCTGAGCCAAGGAAGAAGCGGGAAAAGACTCACCTGTTTGGCGCGGCGCTTTATATCGGTGGTATTGGGATCGTAGTCGTCATCGAAGTAGATGAAGTAGGGATTCTTGCGATTGTACGCATTATACACCCCGAGGCTGAAGCCGTGTTTGTCTCCGAAGTTAAAACCGAGATCGAGGCGGTGAAAAGCGGACACGCGGTAGCTGTTGCGGTCACCGTAGATCCGAGTTTCGTAAGGTGGGACATGGGGTATCCAAATCTCGCGCCCCCCTACGGAATGTTGGCGGTAACCGTAGTACCGGGCGATCGGCAAGGTGGTGGCATTGCCGGTTCCGTACACCCAAGTGAGGGAGAAGCTGGTGGATCGCGTCAGTTGATGCGTGAGGACCAAAGCAAGGTCGTGTCGCCGGTCGTAGCGATAGGGGAAGGTGTGTCCTTGATTCAGCAGGTCGAACCGTCGTTTGGTCCAAGAAAGGGTATAGCCGATCCAGCCAGTGGTACGCCCGCGTTTCTTCTGCACGAACAACTCGGCACCGTACGACCACCCCTGCCCGATCTCCACCTTGTCCTGCCAGTCTTCGCTCTCGTCAAAGCCGACCAGAAAGCTTGCCCCTTCCCGATACTCGATCAGGTTAGTCATGGTTTTGTAGTACCCCTCCAAACTGAATTCGTACTGGTCTTTGAGTTGACGCGCTAGTCCCACGCCTAACTGCCGCGACCACTGGGGGCGCACCCGCTCGGTAGCCGGCAGCCACAGGTCGGTCGGCAAGCCAACCGTGCTGTTGGAAAGCAGGTGAATGTACTGACGCATCAGGGCATAAGAGGCTTTCACCGACCAGTCTGATTGCAGCAAGTAGCGCATTGAAACCCGGGGCTGCAAGGAGGTGTAGAACTCGTCGTTGACGAGGAAACCAGAGGTGTGTAGCCCCACGTTGGCCTTCAGGTGGTCGGTGAGATGAACATCGTCCTCGCCGTACAAGCTGTACTCCAGCGCATCGGTGATCTGGGCGGCAAGGGTGGTATCCTCGGGAGTGCCGTCGGCCGGATTGACCTTGATCTGCGTCGCTCCGGGGCTGTAGGTGTGCAAGGTGCTGCCACCCCCAAAGCGGATGTAGTGGTTGGGGTTGGGGATGTAGTCGAAGTCCATCTTTGCGCCCCAGTCCCGGATCCCCGACCGGTAGCGCAGCCGCACGGCATCGGTCTCCCGTTCTCCGTCTATGGTTATGGTGGAGCGGTCGTCAACAGCCGTGGAGAGTTGGTAGCGGCTGTAGATCGCGGTCAGGTTGCCGAAGAGTTGGTTGCTGAACAGGTAGTTCCAGCGCAGGGTGGAGGTGATATTGCCCCAGCCAAAATTTGCCGCGAGCGTCTCTTCCTCGCGGTAGCTGTCCTCGGTGTACTCACTCCAGAAGCGGTCGTCGCCTCCGTACACGCTGAGGAAGACCCGGCTGTCGGGCGAAAAGATGTGGTTGAGTTTGGCGTTGAGATCGTAGAAGTGGTAGCCCCCCTTCTCGTCGCTAGGGAGAAAGGGACGAATCAGCAGATCGATATAGGTGCGTCGAGCCGAGACAATGAACGAGGTTCGGTCTTTGCGCAGCGGCCCTTGCAAGGTTAGCTGGGAAGCGATCAAGCCGACGGAGCCTTCGCCTTCAAAGGTCTTCATATTGCCATCTTTCATATCGACTTCTAGTACCGACGAGAGACGACCGCCGTAGCGCGCCGGAAATCCGGCTTTGGTCAGTTGCACGTTCTTGATGGCGTTGGCATTGAAAACCGAAAAGAAGCCGAACAGATGCGAGGCGTTGTATACCGGAGCACCATCGAGCAGAATCAGATTCTGATCCGGGCTGCCGCCGCGCACGTACAGGCCGCTCATGCCCTCGGCCCCAGACTGGACTCCAGGCAACAGTTGCAGCGTCTTGAGTACATCGACTTCGCCCATGAGGACAGGCGCATTTTTGATTTGCCGGATCGGCACCTGCACCACGCCCATCTGACTTTGTTCTTGGATCGGATCGAGTCGCTCGGCCTCCACTTGCACGGCACCCATTTCTAGGGGCGTGGGCTGGAGGGCTATGTTTAGCTGGAGGTCTTGGTCGAGCCGGGTTGCGAGGGTATCGCTCTGATAGCCAATGTGGAAGACAACCACCTGAAGCGGCCCCTCCGGCAGGGTCAGGCTAAAAAAGCCGTAGCGGTTGGTCGTGGCCCCCTTCTGCAGAGCAGGTTCGTATAAGACGGCACCGATCAGCTTCTCACCGCTGTCAGCATCTTCGACGTAGCCACTGAGCGTATGCACTGGATCAGTTTGCGCCCAGACGCTACCGGCGAGGCCGATGAGCACTAGCAGAAAGTATTGGCGAATTCTGTATAACATAGGGCGTTAGAATAGCTCCGTCGCTCAGTCTTTTAACACCTAAGTCAGCCAATCGCGTCACTGCCCCGCGCAATATAGCCGCCTTCCCTGTCGGCATCAATTCAGCAGTAGCTAAAATCTATGGTCAGCTTGTCGTGACTATTTCCCACCCTACAGATGTTGGGCTTCTTGCCGGTATTCTGGCTGCGATTGTAGTCTGGCTGCGATTGTAATACCAAGACAATAATGTGTTCGTTGCGCCAGCGTTTTTCGATGTCGATGTCCACACTAGGAGCAATTTTGCGAGGTATAGGCTAGGTTGACGGCAACCAGGATCCTACCAGCTTCTTTTGCTTTGTAGGACAGGTTCTGCCGGAACTGCGACCAAGAGGATTGCCAACGTGTCGAAGCAGAAACAGGAGGTGGTAGTAAACTTATTTTTATCGGTGTACGCGCCGGCCCTGGTCCTGTCGGTCTGCCGGGGCCTGCTATTGCCCGTCTTGCCTTTGTTCGCCCGCTCCTTCGAGGTATCGTACAGTCTGGTGGGCGTGGTCCTGGCCGCGGATGGGATCGGCACTTTGCTGGGCGATGTGCCCGCGGGAGTGGTGGTGCGGCGGGTGGGCGAAAAGCGCACCATGCTGTTGGGGGTGGGCTGCGTCCTATCGGGGATTTTCGGCCTGCTGGTAGCTGCTGATCTATGGCAAGTGAGTGCTTGCCGCCTAGTGTCGGGGATCGGTACGGCCCTGTGGAATATTTCGCGCCATACGTACCTGGCCGAGGCCATTCGGCCGGCACTCCGGGGACGGGCCATTGCCGTATTCGGGGGCATAGGACGCATCGGCTATTTTGCCGGACCGCTGCTCGGCGGACTAGTGGCCGGGGCGTACGGCTTTCGAGCTGCCTTCCTGTTGTACGGGATGTTGGCGGTGGTGGCTTTGCTGACGGTCTTGCTTTGGGTCCGCGGAGCCTCCTCGGGAGCAAGCCACCGGTCCAGAGGACGGGTCGGCGATATTGTGCGCGGCCACTACCGCACCCTGCTCACTGCCGGCTCGGCCCAATTGTGCGCCCAAATGGTGCGCACGGCTCGCATGGTCATCGCGCCGCTCTACGCCGCCGATGTCCTAGGTTTGGGGGTCGAGGAGGTGGGGGTGATCATATCGATTGCCGCGGCCGTGGACATGCTCATGTTCTATCCGGCGGGCATGATCATGGACCACTGGGGGCGCAAGTACGCCTCAGTGCCCAGTTTTTTCGTCCAGGGCGCGGGCATGGCCGCCATTGCCTTGGCGCAGGATTTTTGGGGCTTGCTTCTAGCCCTAGTAGTAGTGGGGCTAGGCAACGGCATAGGGTCGGGGACCATGATGACTCTAGGTGCCGATCTGGCTCCGGATGACGGGCGAGGGGTGTTTTTGGGACTGTGGCGCTTTGTCGGCGATTTGGGCGGAGCGGGCAGCCCCTTGGCCATGGGCTATATCGCCGATTGGGTCGGCCTGACCGAAACTCCATTGGCAGCCGCGGGCATTGGCCTAGCCGCGGCCCTCACTTTGTGGTTAGGGGTGCCCGAGACCCTGAAAAAGGAAGACCGTCTGTAGACTGGGGACGGCGATGCTGGCGTGAATCCCCCCTCAGATGCCGCCGCACGAACTGCAACTGCTGCAACTACTGCAGGACGCTCCACTGTCGCCACTGTCACCGCCAAAATCCAGCCACGACGAACTTGCGCCGGACTCAGCGCTCGCTTCCTGGCCCGAGGCAGTCTGATCGAGGCCGTCCTGATAGCTGTGGTCCGCGTGGTACTCGACATCGCTGGCGGGCGGAGACTCGAAATCGGCCTCTGGATTGAGGGTATTGCTCTCCCCAGCATGGAAACCTGCAGCCCCGACATCGAATACGGTCTGGCCCTGTTCGTCTACCACGGATACGTCGTGATAGTGGATATTGTGGTGGAAGGACATGGACGACCACATCCAGGCGTAGAGAAAGAAAGCGTCAAAGCCGTGATAGCCGTGGAAGAGAGGAGCCGTATCCGCCCCGGTGCGCCGCTCTTGCAATTGATCGGGCCGGTCCACTGGCTCTCGGGGGCGAATGACGCGAGTGTCGAGGGTCTGGCGCACATCGTCGCATTTGACATAAGTGGCCACAGCTTGGTTGAGGCGGCTGATAAAGTGGCTGAAATGAGCTTCTTTCTGGCGCTGGAATTGTTCGTACGCGTCCTGGGCTCGAAAGACGGGTTCCATGCGCTGGCGCAGGCTGTCGGTGCTTTCCCCGGGCTGTTGGGCAAAATCGTTGGCCGTGCCGTTGACGGTGACGGTGATGGGGTACACGTCCGGCGGGTGGAGCCGGTCGATCTCAATTTCAATGAGATAGGTCAGTTCCCGGTCGGCGTGCTCGACGACCAGATAGAGGGCCTCGAACAATTCCGATTCGTAGTAGTCGGTCTCCATGTGGAACTGTTCCATGGCGGCCTTGAGATCGTCCTCCAAGCCCTGCTCGTCAAAGTAGAAGTCGCACTGGTCCTTGGTCAGGCGGACGATATTGGTCACTCCCATAGAGCGCAAGGCCATATTGAGCTGTTGCAAGATGGCCACCGCGGTGAAGGTCTCCTGTTCTTCTCGGTCGGATAGACCACCCGCAGTCAAGTAGTAGAGCATGCGACCAAAGGCCTTGGTGGGTCTGACCTTTTCGACTAAGGTCTCTTGGGAGGGGTCAATGGCGAGTTGGCCGTTGAAGTACATGGGAATCCTCGTCGGTGGCGGATCTAGGAATTGGCGCTACGGCAGGCCCCGCAGTCGGTTCCGGGCAGCCAATAGGCCGCAGGAGGCGGGCCAAAGTAGCGCTGGTACAGAGCCAGAGTTTGGTCGAATTGGCTGTTGTTTTCGTCCTCCAGGCCCCCGGGTTGGTGGTGGATCATGCGGCCAAAGTGCCGGCGGCAGAAGGAGCCATAAGTGCGCGTGCAGAGGATGAACTCATGCCAAGCCAAGTCGACGGGGCGGGACGGGGTCAGGACCTGGTCGGCGGCGGCGACTAGGTGGAGGAAACGCAGAACTTCGGTCAGCAGGCGAGGGACTTCCCGGCCTGGCACGTGGGTCCCAGAGGAGATTTTGTCCCGCAGAACGGGTTGTTTTTGCAAAATTTCCAAGGCCAGGGCCGCGTGATCCAAGGCGTCGGGAGAGGGAGCGGGCCCGCGATTCTTGTCACCGCCCATCTGTGAAGTAATCCTTGGTGCCCTTGGCTTGAACTGCGTCGCCGATCCGGTCCAAGGCGTGGACGTACGCGGCGGTGCGCGGCGATATGCCCTTCTCTTGGGCAATAGCCCAAATGCGCTCGGTCTCCTCGACCATCATCTGCTTGAGCCGCTGGTTGACTTGTTCTAAGGTCCAGTATAGGCCCTGGCGATTCTGTACCCACTCGAAATAGCTCACCGTCACGCCGCCGGCGTTGACCAAGATGTCGGGGAATACGATCACGTCGCGCTGGCGCAGGATCTCGTCGGCACCCGGCGTGGTGGGACCGTTGGCCAGTTCGTACACCGCCTTGGCCTTAATGTCGCGGGCGTTGGCCTCGGTGATCTGATTTTCCAAGGCCGCCGGAGCCAAGATATCGACGTCGAGTGCGAGCAATTCCTCGTTGGTGATGGTCTCGTGCTCGACGATGTTGCACACCGTATCCTCGCAGTACACCGCCTTGAGGGTGCGAGTCGAATCCTTGAACTGGCGCACGCTGGGAACGTCGAGTCCTTCACGCCGGTAAATGCCTCCTTTGGAGTCACTTACAGCCACGACTTTATAACCGGCATCGAAGAGCAACTCGGCGATAATGGCCCCGGCATTGCCAAATCCCTGCACGGCCACGGTCGTGTCGGCCGGCGAGCCGCTCAAGCCGAGCTTGGGCCAAGTCGCCTCAATGGTGAAAAAGGCACCCATAGCGGTCGCCGTATCGCGTCCTAGACTGCCCCCCATGGTCAAGGGCTTACCAGTGATAACCGCAGGCGTAATCTGCCGCTTGATAATGCTGTACTGATCCACCATCCAGCCCATGATCATCTGATTGGTATAGACGTCCGGCGCTGGAATGTCGACGTCCGGGCCGATGAAGTCAGCCACGGCATCGATATAGCCCCGACTGAGTCGTTCTAGTTCAAAATGGGACAGTTCCTTGGGATTGACCGTGATGCCGCCTTTGCCGCCGCCAAAGGGCAAATTGGCCACCGCGCATTTGAAGGTCATCCAGAAGGCTAGGGACTGGACCTCGTCGATGGACACGTCTTGGTGGTAGCGAATGCCGCCTTTGGTGGGGCCTCGGGTGTCGTCGTAGCGCACCCGGTAGCCGGGAAAAATGCGCAACGTACCGTCGTCCATGCGCACGGGGATGGAGACTTTCAAACTCGACTTGGGCAACTTGAGCCGCTCGATGGCGTCGTCGGAAATGGACGCGTACGCAAGTGCTTCCTCCAGCCGTTGGCTGGCGTCGCTGAACAATGATTGGGACATGGGATCTGCTCCTTTAATTAGGTCGGATCAACGCACTTGCAAGGTAGATGCGCTGAACGAACCGTGCAATGGAAATCCATCCACCTATCTCTTACCTAGAAACCCCCGCACCAGAACCGCCGTTCCCGCAGTCCCTATCCCCGCCAGCAGGGCCATGACGCCCGCCGCGCCTTGTGCTCCCCAAGCCTCGGCCATCGCCCCACTCTGCAAGCGACCGAAAGGACCGACGCCAATGGCCACGACTAAGGTGCTCATCGCGCGGCTCCGCATCTCGTCCGAGGATTCGACCAAGATGATGCTGCTCTGCATAATGCTAAAACCCGCCTGCCCCAACCCAGAGCAAAACAGCATCAGCAAGGCGAGGCCAAAAGTCCCGCTCAAGGCAAAGGCGGCGATTCCCATGCACGAAAGCAACGAACCGACGACAAAGAGCCATTCGTTACTCAGCTTGCTGCGGCTTAGCTGGACCGCGGCCAAGCCCACAATCGCCCCGCTCCCACTAGCCGCGCCCAACCACCCCATGGCTTCCGGGCCGCGGCCGAATACGTCGCGCGCGAAAACCGGCAACAGGTTCATGTAGGGAAAAGCCCAGACGTTCATAAAGATCGTGATAAGAAAAACGCCGAATATCGGCGCAGAAGCCCGCATACTGGCCCATCCCTGTCGCCCAGCCCAGCCCGCCGCCCACGTGCCTGTACTCGGTGCCTTGGAATCTGTCTTGAGGCCCCCCAACAAGAACAGTGCCAAGGTGCCCAACCCGACCAACACCAACAGGGCACCCAAGCTACCATAGGCCGCGGTGACATAGCCCGCCGCCAAGGGGCCCGCAATGCGCGTAAACCCCTGAATGACGTTCTCCAGCACCATAGCATCAACCGTGCGGGCCTTGCCGACTAGATCGGGCACCATGCTGCGCCGGGTCGGCCAATCCAGCGCCCAAGAGGCCCCCAAGGCCAGCGACACCATCGACAAATGCCACAGCTCGAGCCGCCCCAAAAAGAGCAAGAGCGCCAACAGCCCCGTCCCCAGCACATTGACCAACTGCAAAGTCCAAACGATGTAGCGCCGCCGAAAGCGATCGGTAATCACCGAGCCGAACAAACCCATAATCAGCAGGGGGATGGCTCGATAAAAGCCAATGACCTGGACCCACCACGGAGAATTGGTCAGTTCCAAAGCCAGCCAGCCCAGCGCCAGCATTTCCATCCACATGGCCTGCCACCACAGGCCGTTGGCCAACCACAGGCGCACAAAATCGCCATTGGCCAAGGGTTCAAGGACGCTCCCTTTGGCGAATCTTACGCTGTTCATCGCTCTCTTGCTGGAAGCATTGGGCGTCCTATATTACTCGCGCCAACCAGCCCTAAGCCATGGGAGATTTAGCATGTCTGCGGAAGCAAAACTAAGAGACCTAAACCTACAACTTCCCCCGCCGCCCCAACCAGCCGGCTCCTATACCCGCGCCGTGCAAAGCGGCCCTTTGATCTTCGTCTCAGGTCAGTTGCCCCTACTAGCCGGCCAGATCCAATACGCGGGAATCGTAGGCGAGGATTTGGACGTCGAAGCGGGATATGAGGCTGCCAAATTGTGCGCCATCAACGCCCTGAGCGTTCTCAAAGCCGAAACCGGCGATCTCGACGCCATCTCCATTGTCCGCTTGGGAGGATACGTCGCCTCGGCACCCGGTTTTTCGGCCCACGCCAACGTGATCAATGGCGCTTCCGATCTGCTGGCTTCAGTTCTCGGAGATAGGGGGATACACGCGCGCTTGGCCGTCGGCGTCGCCAGCTTGCCGCTGGGAGCGGCCGTCGAGTTGGAAGTCATCGCCGCCGTGGGCTAGGGAGCCTCGCGCTCTTCCGACTGTGGGGCATTGCCGTTGGCCTGCGGCGCGGCGGCGGAGCTGGCGGACGGGGCCTCTTGCTGGGGCCTAGGTGGTAGTTCTATTCCGTTCTCTGCAAGCAAGTTGCGCAGTTGGTCGCCGTCCATCACCTCGTTCTCGAAGAGTATCTCGACGACATCCTCCAGCGCTTGCCGGTGCTGGGTGAGCAGGGCCTTGGCCCGCGTGTACCCCGCGCCGATGATGCCCTTGATTTCTTCGTCGATGAGCTTGGCCGTCTCGTCGCTGTACGCGCGATCGGCCGAGGGCATGCCCAGCAACTGTTGCGAGCGGTCCGTGCGGTGAGCGACCAAGCCAATTCGCTGGCTCATGCCGAACTCTTTGACCATCCGCTCGGCCATTTGCGTGGCCTGCTGCAAGTCGTTGGCCGCGCCGGTCGATATTTCGCTAAAGACGATCTCCTCAGCCGCCCGACCGCCCAAGATCGCCGCTAGGGAATCCTGCAGCTCCTCCTTGGTCATTAGATAGCGATCCTCCAGCGGCATATTCAGCGTGTAGCCCAAGGCGGCGATGCCCCGCGATACAATGGAGATCTTCTGCACCGGATTGGCCTCGGGCAAGATCTCGCCGACGATGGCGTGGCCAGCCTCGTGGTACGCGACGATCCGGCGCTCCTTCTCGTTGAGCACTCGGCTTTTGCGCTCCAGCCCGGCCACCGAGCGCTCAATCGCCTCTTCCAGCTCGGACATGGTGATGGCATCTTTATCTCTCCGCGCCGCTAAGAGGGCTGCTTCATTGACGATATTGGCCAAATCTGCGCCGGCAAAACCCGGAGTGCGCACGGCCAGTTTGTGCAGGTCTACGTCCGGACCCAGCTTGACTTCCTTGGCGTGGATCTGAAGAATTGCGGTGCGCCCTTTGACATCGGGCCGATCTACGGCCACGGTGCGGTCGAAGCGGCCGGGGCGCAGCAAGGCTGGGTCGAGGATTTCTGGCCGGTTGGTCGCTCCCATGAGGATCACGCCGGCATTGGTGTCGAAGCCGTCGAGCTCGGTGAGAAGCTGGTTGAGCGTCTGCTCGCGCTCGTCGTGCCCGCCAAAAGAACCGGCCCCCCGCGCCTTGCCCAAGGCATCGAGTTCGTCGATGAAGATAATGGCCGGGGCGTGTTTTTTGGCCTGTTCAAAAAGGTCGCGCACGCGCGCAGCCCCTACCCCGACGAACATCTCGACGAAATCGGAGCCGCTAAGGGAGAAAAAGGGCACGCTCGCCTCGCCAGCAACGGCCTTGGCCAACAGCGTCTTACCCGTGCCCGGAGAACCCACGAGTAAGACTCCGCGCGGAATCCGGCCACCGAGGGCCTGAAATCGCTCGGGGGTGCGCAAAAACTCGACGATCTCCAGCAATTCTTCTTTGGCTTCGTCAATGCCCGCCACGTCGTCGAAGGTGATGCCCGTCCCCTTCTCCATGTACACTTTGGCCTTGCTTTTGCCGATGGACATCAAGCCACCGCCTCCACTCATGCGACGGATGACAAACAGCCAGATCCCCACGAAGATCAGCGCGGGCAGGACCCACGACAAAAGCTGCGTGAACCAATTGTTGCTGGGCTGGCGGGTAAACTCGACTTGGTGTTCTTCAAGCAAGCCGATGAGCTCGGGATCGTCTATGGTGGCGGTGCGAAAGCTAATCTCTTGGCCATCGACATTGGCACGACCGTGAATGAACTCGCCGCTGAAGGTACACTCAATGACCTGTCCGCTTTTGATCCACTCCCGGAACTGACTGTACGGGAGGCTTTCAACTTGGTTGGCAAAATAATTTTGCAGACTCAGGAGCAGCAGCAGCGTAAGGACGGCGTACGCAATGGAAAGCTGGGTCTTTTTCTCGAATTTCATGGGTTGTTTTCCGATGCCAGGACGCGCTCTTCCACCCACAGTACGCAAGGGCGAAAAGGCCAACTTGGGGCGGTTTTGAAGATAACCGGCGGCCTAGCTAGGGTCAAGGTGAGAGGCTGCTAGCCGAGCAAGCCGGGCGTTTCTAGGACCTCCTTGAGCCGCGCGAGGAATCGGGCGGCCAGCGCGCCATCGACGACGCGGTGGTCCGCAGCCAAAGTCAGGGTTAGCTGCGGGCGCACGGCAAATGCGTCGGCCCCAGAAGCTACTACCCTGTTTTCTATGGCTCCGACAGCTAAGATTGCCACTTGGGGAGGATTGATGATCGCGGTAAATCGGGAGACGCCGAACATGCCCAAATTCGAGATAGTGAAGGTGCCGCCCAACATGTCGTCGGGGCCTAGCTCGCCGCGGCGAGCTGCGTCAATCAGCCGCGTTCCTTCTAAGGCAATTTCCTCGACCGTCTTTTCGGCTGCGTCGTGAATGACCGGAACCACCAAGCCCTGCTCGGCCGCCACGGCAACGCCGACGTTGATTTGGGAGGCATAGCGGAAGCGACCGCCCTCTTCCAAGCTATTGACGCGAGGGAATTCGCTTAGGGTCCGGGCCGTGGCTTTGACGATCAAATCGTTGAAGGAGATTTTCTTGCCTTCGAGTTGGTATCCGGTGCGGAATTGCTGCAACCACACGGCCGACACGTCCATGCTGATGTGAATGTGTGGGATCTGTTGGTAGCTAGCCGTCAGCCGCTCAGCGGCCACTTGCTCGGCCCGGCTCAGTTCAATCAGCCCTTCGGCGACTGGGGCTGCTGGGGTCGGAACTGGGGCTAGCCGAGCTTGCTCGACCAAGGCCAGTACATCGGCACTGACGATCCGACCTCCGGGGCCACTGCCATTGACGCCAGAAAGGTCAAGGCCGTGCTCAGCGGCCATCTTGCGCGCTTTGGGCGAAGTCTTATGTGGCCGCCGCCCATCGGCATCAGCGGAGGGCACCGGAGCCGGTGGGGCTGGGGTTGGCGCGACCGGAATCGCTGGAGCTGGAGTTGCCGGCGGAGCCGGGGCGCTCGGAGCAGCAGCAGGAACTGGATCGCTCGGAGCGGCAGCGACGTACGAGTCGATGTCTTCGTCCGCGGCGGCGATGACGCCAATCGTCGTCGATACCGGTACTTCCTGGCCGACCGGTACCAGAATTTTGCGCAGAATCCCGTCGGCCTGCGCCTCGACTTCCATCGTCACCTTGTCGGTGGCGATTTCCAATAGGGCCTGGCCCTTTTGCACTTCCTGGCCTTCTTCTACCAACCAAGCGCTTATTGCGCCGCTTTCCATGGTCAGCCCCAATTTGGGCATGACGATCTCAGTAGCCATATCTCTCTCAGTCTGAAGGAATGCAAAGCTCAGCCTTGTAAAATAATTAGCGAGAACAGTTGGTCAATGCAGTGCGCGTCTGTCGCGGGCTTTCTTTCCGCCAAGTGACCGGCTATATTGACCCTCCGGCGCACTGCAAACGCCTTTGCTTTTTCCTCAACTAAACGCGCGACGAGCAGACACTTTGGCGGCAATCACCCGCGACTTTACGGCGACGACCTTTGTCGTCCACGAGGGAGCTACCCTCTTGCTGTGGCACAAGAAAATGCAGGCTTGGCTGCCCCCGGGCGGGCACATCGACCCGGGCGAACTGCCCGAAGAAGCGGCCCTCCGCGAAGTGCGCGAAGAAACCGGGCTGACCGTCGAATTGTTAGGCCGACAAGAGCAATGGGGACAGGTCGCCGTCCTGTACCAACCCGCGTGTATCCTCCTAGAGAACATCGAACCGGGCCATCAGCACATAGATCTGATTTACTTCAGCCGCGTGGTAAGCGGGCACGCACGCGTCAATCCCCGCGAATCCACCCAATTGCGCTGGTGCGACCACGCCGCCTTGGGCGATGCGGCAATCGCCGAGGACATCCGCATCCTCGGACGCCGCGCCATTGCATCTATCGACGCAGGAGAAGTGATACGCTGTGGGTAGAACGGCCTTGATCTATCACCCCGACGTCTTGTTGCACGACACGGGCGAGGGGCATCCAGAGCGCCGCGCACGGTTGGAGTCCATTGTCCAACACTTAAAAGACCGCTCGCTGTGGGACAAAATGCTGCACCTACAGCCGCAGCCAGCACCGCGTCACGCTCTGCTCAGAGCCCACTCGCCAGTCCACTTGGACCGAGTAGCGGCCCTCGCACAGGTCGAGTATTCCGTCTATGTGAGCCAAGACACCGCATTCTCTTCAGACACGTACCATGCTGCTCTCTTAGCAGCCGGAGCCCCTTTAACCGCCATCGACGCCCTACTCGCCGGCCACGCCGACCATGCCTTCTGCTGCATGCGCCCCCCAGGCCATCACGCCGAAGTTGAGGAAATCATGGGCTTTTGCTTCTTCAACAACGCCGCAGTCGCCGCTCACTACCTGCGAGCCGAATGCGGCTGCGACAAAGTGGCGATCATCGACTGGGACGTCCATCACGGCAATGGCACACAGCACATCTTTGAGGAAGATGGCTCGGTATTTTTTAGCAGCATCCACCAATCTCCTCTCTATCCGGGCACTGGTGCGGCCGACGAGCGCGGGTTGGGAGCGGGCCGCGGCCAAACCTTGAATGTCCCGGTTCCGGCCGGCAGCACCGACGCCGATTACCTCCGCCACTTTACCAACACCATCATTCCAGCCATCGACCAGTTCCAACCCGACTTCATCCTTCTATCGGCCGGTTTTGACGCCCATCGCCGCGATCCCCTCGGGCAAATCCTGCTCAGCGCAGAGGGCTATGGTCAGCTAACCGAGTTGGTGCTCCAGCTAGCCACCCGCCACTGCGAGGGCCGCCTCGTCTCCTTGCTAGAGGGTGGATATGACTTAGAGGGGACTGCGGCTTCGGTGGCCGCTCACCTAAGCGCGCTGTTGTAGGAACGTCGACCATTCGGTCGATTTTTTGACTTTGGTCGAATTGGCCATAGATCAAATAAAAACATAATATTATGCCTTCCTAAACCCTCCCTGTTTCGACCAAATGGTCGAATTCGCCACACCAAGTATTCGGCATCTTTGCACCAAATACTAGGCTCTGCCCACTGTAAAACGACACGTTGCTGGAACATGCTCTCACGTGGTACGCATGTTGCTTATACTGTGCGACTACGCAGTTTTCCAGAAAATTCTCAATTTCACCCCAATATCTTGGATCAACAGGCTTCGATAAACCGATGGACGGCAATCGACAGTTTACCTCAGCACCCAGCACCCAGCTCATCTCGCGCCGTCGGGCACTGCGCGCCGTCGGGCTTTTTATGGCCAACGTGCCTCTGAGTCCTCTACTCGCCTGTGGTAAAGACAGTAAGGCCAACCTCTTAACATCCTCTGAAGAAGAAAGCCCTAGCGGAATTTCGGCCACGAGCGATTGGGCGACACAGACGATAGCCGCTGCGTAACATCAGTTAAAAAAAAGACGCCACTGTTGGGAATGAGTGGGGGGAATGGATTGTCTAAGGGACAGTACCCGAATCATTTGTTATCGGCAACAGTCAATAGCGATAAGCGTAAGGACAGGAGAAGATGAGACACATCGCACGACCCATGGGATCGGTCGGATTCTCGGTGCCCCTTCTTCTAGTGTTCAGCTTAGGAACCGGTTGTGACCCCTTGACCGACAGTCTGACCGTGTCGGCCCGGGCCGTCCCGAGCCAGGAGTGGGTGCTACAGCAGGACGCGGACGGGGTGATCACCGGTTCACTCACCGACCACTTACAGGGGCGTCACCTCCGTCGGACGATTCTCGGTGCCGAGCGTGGCGACCGCATTCGCTTCGAAACCCTACCGGAGCTGGCCTCAGGAGTGTCCGTGGCCGCTGGTGATCCCATCGGCCGCCGGATCTCTGCGCTGACAGCTCGGCGACAGGCCGAGCTGCAGGGGCAGCTAGACGTCGAGCGGGCCTACCTAGAGCTGGCCCGCTCCGGCGACAAGGCCTCCCTCGTGCGCGAGGCTAACGTGCGCCTCGCCTTGGCGCAGGCGGAGGCCGCCCAGCAGCGGCGCACGCTGGTTCGTCAGCGGTCGCTCTTCGAGCACAACCTGGTGGCCCCCGCCGATCTGGAGCTCGTCGAGGCCGCCGTTGAGGCCGCCGACCTCCGCGTCCGCATCGCCGAGGCCCAGCTACAGACGGCTCGGACGGGCGGCTCCGAGCAGGAGCTCCGGTGGATCGAGGCCCGGATCGCCGATCTGCTGAGCCAGCTAGACCAAGTGCGCCTCGACATCGAGGCGGATGTGGTGCGCTCGCCCATCGACGGCCGCTTCCTCGGGGGCCACGGCGACACGCTGGCCGTGGTACAGGATACCACGGCCTGGGCCGCCATCATGCCCGTGGCCTGGACCGACCACCTGCGGCTGCAACCGGGCCTCCGGGTCCAATTGCAGTGGGATGCCGGTCTGCCACCGGCGACGGGACAACTGACGCGGCTGAAAACCGAGGCGTTCTCCGCCATCGACGGGCGACAGTTCGTGGCTGTTGTGGCCCGGCTGGACAGCGTGGACGGTGCCCTCGTGCCCGGACTGGTGGGGCAGTGCCGTATCGCCGCCGACGCCCAAACCTGGCTCGATCGCCTGCAACGCATTCTGGCGCTCTGACCCAGACCCAACGACAACGTCAAAACACACAACACAGACACAGGATACCTTGGATGGACGCTCGAAGAGACCGATACGAGTTGAAGTACCCGGCGACGCAGGACACGCTGGAGCCCCTACGACGCGCCCTCGAACCCTTCGTGGTCCGGGACAGGCACACGCCGCCGGGCAAGGTGGGCTATACCATCCACAGCATCTACTTCGACACGCCGGGCTTCGACGCCTACTACCAGAAGGTGAACGGACTGCAGCACCGGTACAAGGTGCGTCTCCGAGGCTACAACGAGGGCGCCGATGACGCCCCGGTGGTGCTCGAGATCAAGCGCAAGAACGACCGCATCGTCTCCAAGGCCCGGGCCTGGGCGCTGCACCGCGACTTCGACACCCTGCTGGCAACCGGAGATGTGGAGCGCTACGCTCTCGGCGATGACCGAGCGAAGGAGGATATGTGCCGTTTCCTGTACCGGATCCGCCGCCACGGGCTGCGCCCGGTGGTACTCACCCGCTACGAACGCGAGGCCTACTTCGGACGCTTCAATAACGATCTGCGCATTACGCTGGACAGCAGTCTCCGCAGTCGCGCCTTCCCCGGAGCCACCGAGCTGTTCGGCCGGCAGCCCGTGGTGCGGGCACGGCGCGATACGGTGGTCGAGGTCAAGCACTACGGTGCCAGTCCTTCGTGGCTCAAGAGTATCGTCAGCGACTTCGGCCTGAGGCGCGCCTCGTTCTCCAAGTACTGCAACTGCCTCGACGATCACGATCTGCCACGGCGATCATCGGCCCAGACGAACCCGTGAATGCCTTCCTAGACGTAAGTGGCCTAGTCTCACCACTAGCCTTGAGTCCGCAACAGGCGGCCACCAACCTAGCTGTGGCCCTGATGTGCGGTCTGATGGTGGCTCGCTTCTACCGCTGGGTCACGCACCGGTCGAGCAATGCCAATGCCTTCGTCAGCGCGTTGATCGTTCTGGCGATGATCACCTGCATCGTCATCATGGTCATTGGTAACAACCTAGCCCGGGCTTTCGGGCTGGTCGGTGCCATGTCCATCATCCGCTTCCGCACCGCAGTCAAGGACGTGCGCGACATCGTCTTCATCTTCTTCAGTCTCGCCGGGGGCATGGCTGCTGGTGTCGGTCTGGCCACCATCTCCCTCGGCGGGACCGTGGCGATCGGGCTGGTCATGCTGGGTATCGAGAAGGTCCAGTCGCGCTCCCGCCGTCAACGCGACTACCTGCTGCAGATGACCTACACACCGAGTGCCGGGATTGAAGCTCCTTACCCCGACATCCTACGCCGCTTCTGCCGCCGCCATCATCTCGTCAACACCCAGTCCCAAGCCGGGGACGATCTCGAGATCTCCTTCTACGTGAGTCTTAGGAACGAGGATGCCTCCAGCCATCTGGTCTCGGAACTGCGTGCCCTGCCCCAGATCGGTCGCGTGAACCTGTTCTTCGACGAAGACTACGACTGATCACTCCACCACTCGCCATTCAAAAAGGACAACGCCATGTCAACCGGTCAGTTCTCACGCCCCATCGGGGGTGCCCTGCCCCTCATCTTCTTGTTACTGGCAAGGACGGCTCTGCAGGCCGATCTGTCGCCCAGCATACACCTAAGCGATGATGGGTCCACCCTGATCCAGTCCGGGCCGTCGGCCAGTACCCTGTACGATGAGACGGTCCTGCGGACATTCGAGTTGCGTTTCGAGCCAGCCGACTGGTGGGACCAGCTCACCGCCAACTACGGCACCGGAGAGAACATCCTCGCCGACCTGACCGTGGAGGGCGTCACCTATCCCGAGGTGGGTGTGCGCTTCCGCGGCAACACGTCGTACACGAGGACGGGGGACTCCGAGAAGAAGTCCTTCAACATCGAGATGGACTTCGTCGACGAAGACCAGACCCTGATGGGCTACCGGACCCTCAATCTCAACAATGCCTATCTGGATCCCTCCTTCATGCGCGAGGTCCTCTACTTCCACGAGGCCCGTAACTACGTCCCCACGCCTAAGGCCAACCACGTGCATCTGATCATCAACGGTCAGAACTGGGGCGTGTACGCCAATGTCCAGCAGATCAACGCCGACATGATGGCCGAGTGGTTTCCCAGCAACGACGGCGACCGCTGGAAGGTCGAGACCGGCGGTGCAGGAGGTGGCCAACCGGATGGCGCAGGAACCAACCCGGGCCAACGGCCCCCACGGGGCGGGGTACCACCCAGCGCCGACACGACGGGAACCAACCCGGGCCAACGGCCCCCACGAGGCGGCGCACCACCCAGCGCCGACACGACGGGAACCAACCCGGGCCAACAACCGCCAGGGGGCGGTGCCTTCGGCGGCGACAGGGCGCTGACCTGGCAGGGCGACGATCCGGCCGTGTACGAGTCCCTCTATCTGCTCAAGGCGGAAAACACCGATGACCCATGGGCGCACCTGATCGCGCTGTGTGAGGTGCTCAACAACACGCCCGCCGACCAGCTTGAGGAGGCTCTCGAACCGATCATGGACGTGGATCGCTGGTTGTGGTTCCTCGCCGTGGAGAGCGTCTTTGGGGACGACGACAGCTACCTGACCAAGGGCTCAGACTACCAGCTCTACTACGAGCCCGAGAGCGGGCGCATGCATCCCCTCCAGTACGACGGTAACGAAGCCCTCAACGCCAGGCTGAGCACCCGCGATCCCATGGACGGCGAAGACGACGCCGACCGACCCGTCATCAGCCAGCTACTGAGCGTACCTGCCCTGCGGCAGCGCTACCTCGCCCATGTGCGCACCGTGCTGAACCGGTCGCTGACCTGGGAGACCTTGGGGCCACAGGTGGAGCAGTACGAGCGGCTCATCGAGGCCGAGGTGCGAGCCGACCCCCACAAGTTCTACACCACCGCCGACTTCGAGGCGAGCCCCGCCGAGTTGGAGAGCTTCGTGAGGGAGAGGCGCGACTTCCTCTTGTCCCACGCGGAGGTGAATCGGCCTTCTCCTGCGATCCTCGCCGTGAACACGGAGCGCACCAACTCGCAGGCACACATCACCGCTAGCCTCGCGGCCACGCCCGCCGTGATCGAAGTATTCCTGTACTGGTCCACCGGTCTGACCGGGGCCTTCAGCACCCTGGTCATGCTCGACGACGGCGCCCACGGCGATGGCTCGGCCAACGACGGCACCTACGGTGCCCACCTGCCCCTGCCCGACAAGGGTTGGGTCCGCTACTATGTTGAGGCCCGCACCGACGACAGCTTCGGCACGGTCGCCTATGCTCCCGCCGGTGCAGAGCACGATGTGTACGCCTTGCTCGCCAACGCGCCGCTGGCCGCCACCAGCCCGATCTGGATCACGGAGCTGATGGCGGCCAATCGGGGAGTCGTCCTCGATCCCCAGGGCGACAGCGACGACTGGATCGAGCTGACCAATGTCAGTGACGAGCAGGTTGACCTATCGGGGATGTTCCTCAGCGACGACACCGAAGATCTGCACAAGTGGAGCCTGCCCGGAGGGACGGTACTGGCTCCAGGTGCCAGCCTCGTGGTGTGGGCCGATGACGATGAAGGCGACACCCCGGGGCTGCACGCCAACTTCAAGCTCTCGCAATCCGGCGAAGTGGTGACCCTCACCGATGCGGCGAGCAAGGGTGGGGCGCTGTTGGATCTGGTGTCCTTTGGCGGCCAGCTCGACGATGTCTCCTATGGGCGTCTGCCGGAGGACCCGTCCCACTTCGGCTTTCTCGACCAGCCCACGCCGGGGGACTACAATGCCGGTATGATCACGGCCGTGACCGGGGGCAGCGACGATTCTCTGCCGTCGAGCTTCCTGCTGGGGCAGAACTACCCCAACCCCTTCAACGGCACCACCATCATCCCCTTCACCATCCCCGCTGCCGGGCTGGGTGAAGATATCTTCGTGAAGCTGGAGGTATACAACCTCAGCGGGCAGCGCGTCGTCTCCCTGTTGTCGGGAGCCCTAGCCTCCGGCCAGTATTCCATCACCTGGGACGGCCGCGACCAGCGCGGGCACGCCGTGTCCAGCGGTCTGTACTTCTACCGCTTGGAGGCCGGTTCGTTCCTGCAGACGCGCAAGTTCACCCTAGTGCAGTGAGTTGGCTTAAAAAATTAGGAATTAGGAATTGAGAATTACGAATTACCCCCGCCCCAATTCCTAATTCCTAACTGACGTTACGCAGCAGGCGACATTACTTTGACGATGCGTAACGTCAGTTCCTAATTCCTAAGGCTTGGTAAATACGTAAATCGAGACTTGGTACTCGACTGAATTCCACGTCTCAACTTGCGTTTCCCGCCGCTGACTATAGCCTTGGGAGACGAGCCGCGCGACGAAATCATCGGAGTCCTTGCGCTGCGGATCCCCGAGGTAAAAGCGACCGCCGGGCAGCAGCAGCTTGCGCAGGATGCGCTCGAGATAGCGGTAATTCTTCTTTTCGTAGATGATGTCCGACCCCACCAAGCACTCGCACGGCTCTCCCACGGGATTTCGCCAATCCAAATAAGCCACCCGATGGTTGTGCTGAACCCCATTGAGCCGGGCATTGTGAGCGGCGAATATCAGCGCGTCCTCGACAAAATCGGTCGCTTCGACGCGCCAGCCTAACTTAGCTAAGGCAATGCCTACCAGCCCCAAACCGCAGCCTAATTCACAGACCCAACCTCTGGGGATTGGCTCCTCGGCATGGCAAAACCACCGGGCCATGGCCAACGCCGTCGGCCACAGCTCAGCCCAGTAGGGAAAGCGCTCTACCCGCTGAAGCCGCCCCTCGCGCTCGATCATGCGGTCCACCAAGGCATCTACATCGCCTACTGCCGTCATCTGCAACTCGCAGCCGGTTGCCAAGGTGCGACGCACCTGTCGAGTGTCGTATTTGCTCAGGGTGCGGCGAATCTGCCGGTCGCCATAGCACTTCACGACTGCCGGGTTATCCTCTGCTTAACCTCGGCGATGCGCTCTTCGTTCATGGCGACAGTGTGATTGTTCTCTGCGGAGAAACTGCCCTGCGGATAGTAAGGCTGTCCGTACATGGGGTACGCCTCGCTGCGCAGGTGGGCCAAGGTGTGGTGACCGGAGCGTCGCTTGCGAATGTGCCTCAATGCCCCAATATCGACTTCGGAAACGACGATTTTTTCCCCTGTCCCCGGGTCGGCTTGCGCGAGGATGCGGCCGTCGAAATCGACCACCATCGAGCCGCCCGGCCAAGAAAAGGGAGGATAGTGACTCAACTCGGCCCCTTGATTGGCAGCAAGCACATACGCCGTATTTTCCAGGGCACGGCATCGATTGACCGTCGTCCACCAATCCATCGGCGGCGTCGCACCCCAAGGATCCATATAAGCCGAGACGCGGACGAGGATTTCGGCACCGTTGGCTGTGAGCTGGCGCAGTGGCTCGGGAAAGAGCCAATCGTAGCAAATCGCCGCGCCAATGCAGCCGATGGGTGTCTGGGCCACTGGGAACAGTTCGTCTTCATAGTCGGCCAAGTCGTGAGGACTGGTGTGGACTTCCCAAGGAATCCAAGGGTTGACCTTACGGTACTTGTACCACAGCCCTTCTGGCCCGAGCAGGCAGGTCGTGTTGAACACCTTGCCCGGCCATTGAGGATCCTCTTCGAGAAAAGTGGCCGTTTGGATGTACACGCCCAATTCGCGGGCCTTGTCCTCCAAGCGGGCCGTATGTTCGTTGGGAACGGGAACGGCCAATTTGGCCAGCAAGCTCTTGGCGGTGGGATAGATCGGCGCAGCGTGGCCAAATTCGGGAAAGGCCAGCAGCTTGATGTCCATAAACGGCCCGTAGCCTTCAACGGCCATATCGACCATTTCGACCATGCGGGCGGTGTTGCGGGCCATTTCAGCGCGGTCGGTGGGATTGGGTTGGTCAACCTGACAGGCGGCCACCCCATAGCGCAGTTCATCCGCCATGAGCTTTTCTCTTCGTCTTCCACACTTTGGGCGTTCCGCGCCGCTGCTCGATCAGTTCGGCGACGACGCTGACCGCGATTTCGGCCGGGGTATCCGCACCGATGTTGGCCCCAATTGGCGCAAAGACGGCGTCCAAGCGCTGCGAGTCCCCGCCGCGCTCGGCGATCCGTTGCCACAAAATGAGCTTCTTGCGCTCGCTGCCCAGCATCCCGATGTAGCGCGCCGGCGTCTTAATAGCCGCTTCGACGACGATTTCGTCGTGTTGATGGCCGCGCGTAGCCGCGATGATGTAGGACTGATCGTCGATGGGCAAATCGGCGAATACCTCCTCCATGCCAGCGACTAAGCATTCATCGGCCTGCGGATGCCGCTCGGGATTGGCAAACGCCGGGCGGTCGTCAATGAGGACGACGCGGAAGCCCACGTTCTTGGCCAGCACGCAAATTTGCCCACCTACGTGACCTCCGCCGAAGACGTAGAGCACCGGTTCGGGCAAGAACGGTTCGATAAATACCTCCGAAGTCTCTCCTAGTTCGGCATCTAGGTCTAGCGTGCAGACTAGGCCGCGTTCGCACGTGATCACTTCGGGCAAGCGCTCCTCCACTTGGCGGTCGGCTGCGGGCGTGCCCAGCGAGCCACAGGTGCTGCCGTCGGCCCCTAACCACAACCGCCCCTCCCCAGTGGCGTCAAAACGGCTTTTGAGCAGGGTCGCCAACGCGCACCCACTACGCGCCTGCCGCGCCGTTAACACGCGGCCATAGAAATCAGTCGCCTCGTCCGGTTCGATAACTTCGGTGTAAATCCGCACACTGCCGCCGCAATTTAAGCCGCTCTCCCCGGCTTGTTTTTCCGTCATGGTGTAGCGCATGAGCTGGTTTTCTCCGGTCTCCAGCGCAATGCGACCAGCGCTCAAGACCTCGGCTTCGAGGCACCCGCCGCCTATAGTACCGACGACGTCCCCTTCCTCGGCGACAATCATTTTGGCCCGCTCGCTCATGGGAATCGAGCCAGTGCTCCACACGAGCGAGGCCAACGCCATTCGCTCGCCCTGCTCCTTGCGCCGAACAATTTCAGTGAGGATGTCTTCCATAATTTACTCTGGCCACTGCTCCAGTTCGCGTTGGTAGTCGGCTGGCGTGTCCATGTCAGCCAGTATAGCGTCCTCTGCCACAGGAAGCTCGCACGTATCCTCGGGATGGCCCCTGGTCACCGCGTTCAATCCCACATCCAGTGGCAATCCCAAAATTTCCGCTCGGTAGGCATTGCGAATCAATACGGGATGCCCCCTTTTTCCGTTGGCAGTGGGTATGATGATCCCTTCGCCGACTTGTGTTCTCGCCTGCAAAACCCGATCTACTACGGCACCACTCAGCCGGGGTTGATCGCCTAGACAAATCAAGTAATCAGCTTCTGTATCTACGACTCGCACACCACATTGCACGGAAGAGAGCATGCCTGTTTGATAGTCGGTATTGACGACCCAACGGACCGGATAAGGAGCTAATACCGGGACAATCGCCTCGGCGCGATGGCCAAGGACGACCACCACCTCATCCAACCGGTTACCCACGACCTCGGCAATCCATTCAATGGCTGCCCGGTCCCCCAAGGGCAAGAGCTGTTTGAGCTGCCCCATGCGGGTAGACATGCCCGCCGCCAAAATGATGCCGGCCACCCGGCCGGTTCCATCTGTTTGCATCTATTTCAATCTACGCCCACAGACGAATCGCGCCAGTGCTCACGACCCCAACCGGCGACCGGCGAGAACGCCGCTAGCCCAAGCCCATTGAAAGTTAAATCCACCCAAGTCGGCGTGAATGTCCACCATCTCGCCGGCAAAGTACAGGCCGGGCACTAAAAAGGATTCGAGCGTGTCGGGATTGATGTCCTCGGTGCGCACGCCCCCGATCGTCACTTCGGCGTAGTCAAAGGGCCTCGGGCCGCTGACCGCAATCGGCCAGTTCGTCAGATGCTGGGCAAGCTGCCAGCGCGCGCCCTTGCCGAGCTGATCGACCCGCTGGGCCGCGTCAAACCCCAAATGATCCAAGAGGGGCCGCACCAACTTGCTGGAGAGCAGGCCGGCGAAACTCAGCTCGAGCGAGCGATGGGGATGGCGCTGCCAGCGCTCCTTGAGCAATTGGCTGATTGCTTCCGGGCTGCGGCCGGGGAAGAAGTTGACCCGGAGTACGGCGCGCTTTGCCCTCAACTCGGGCACTAAGCGGGCACTGAGATTTAGTATGGTAAACCCGGAAACCCCGTATTTTGTAAAGAGCAAATCGTCTGTATCAACAGCCTCGCGCCCTCCTTTGAGTGCAACGCGCACTTCGGCCCGGATCTTAACCCCTTGCATCCGAGCGAGGTATTTTTCCGGGCTGATTAGCGGTACCAACCCGGGATTGAGGTCGGTGAGCCGGTGCCCCAGGCCCACGGCCAAATCCAGGCCCGAGCGGTCGGCTCCCAAGCGGGCAAGACTGACGCCGCCGCTGGCCATTATTACACGTGCCCCGGTATAGCACAGCCCCTCGGCGTCGCGCAGTTCAAAGCGAGCCGAGCCAGCGGCGCGGCCCATGCCCATGCCCATTACCTTGGCATTGGTTTCGACGCGAACGCCTAGGCAGCGCATGCGGTCCGCGAGCAAATCGACGACCGACTGCGCTTGATCCGACACCGGAAAGAGGCGCTGCCGCTTCTCTTCGCGGAACTCGATCCCCAGATCGGCAAAAAACGCCAAGGTCTCCTCTAGGCGAAATTGGTCTAATGCGCTGCGGACAAAACGCGGATGCGTGCCGTGGTAGTGCCTGAGGTCGTCCGCCGCCCGATTCGTCAGGTTGCAGCGTCCATTGCCCGAAATCAATATTTTCCGCCCCAGCTTTCCGCTGCCTTCGAGCAGAGTCACCCGCTCGCCCGCCTCGGCGGCGACAATAGCCGCCAGCATCCCCGCGGCCCCGCCACCAACCACTATGCAATCCCCTGATTTCAAGCCGGTTTCCACATGACTAGTTATTAAAAAACAACAAGATAGAACGGACCTGCCCCTCGGTCAAACCAAGGGGCTCCAGTTTGACATACTCTCGTTTATTACCTAAGTTATTTAACTTCGGAAAAATTTAAAAACGCGCTGAGTCAGGACATTCCATGGCAGAACTCACAGGGGCGGCGATAGCTCTGGGCGAGCAACCGCCCGCATCCGCTAGCCAAAGCCAACCCTCAATCTTTCCCACGCTCCAAGAAGAAGTTGAAACCTCAATCCGCAAAGAGGGTATTTCCTTTGTCTTCGAGAGCCGCTCCGTCTCTGCCGTCGTCCAATTTATCTACACGCCAATAGATGGAACCTTCGCCGATATCGAGTTAGAAGTCAACAATGGCGACCCAATCACACCGGCCGAAGACGGCGGGATTGCCGTGGAAATGGGCGGCTCGGTTTGGCCGCCTGACAGCGAAGAAGTAGAGCGACACTTCATCTCCTGCGAGCAAGTCGGCGATTGCGTCGAGGCCCGTTGGCAATGGAAGATAGGGGAAGAACAGGCCAACTTTCTCTACCGGTTCCGCATCAGCGGCAAGTCCCTCGTCGTGGAAATCGAGGGCGGGCAAGGCAAGGGCACCGGCCTCTCGCTCGGCCGAGTCACCGGGGCCTTGCACCCGAGCCTGATCACCATCCCCTATTTCAACTTCGGCGATAACTACCCGCGCATCCTCTGCACCTCGGGCTACTTTCTATCCAGTTTCGTAGATTGGCACTACTCGCGTGCATCCTCTCTGTACGCCCCACCCGAAGCAGAATCTCAGCGCCTCGTCCAGCTCAATGGTGGCTGTAGTTACACCAGCCAAGGCGATGGCAAGCGCAGCGATTTTCAGGAGCGCTGGCTAATAACGGTCTCCACCCAATACGAAGAAGTCCTCCCGGCCTTTTCCGCAGTCGAGGTCGAGCAAAGCGAAACGCTAGCCGATTGGGTCTGGTACAACATTCCCTTTATCGACGCATCCCAAGAGAGCTACGTCGAGCTATACGAGAACATGCTCCAGCTCAAGCTGATGGGCATCGATCACTTGCTGATCAATCACCCCAGCGAAACTTGGCACGACGGCGACGGCGACACCGCACTCGTGGTAGAAGGTGCCGAGGCCAAAGGCGGCGAAGACGCCCTCAGCGAGTACCTCGACGCCCTGTCCGATCTCGGCTACAAAACCAGCCTCCAAGTCAACTATCGCCACATCGCCACTACTAACCCCCATTGGCAACCCGAATTGGCGGCCCAGCTCGCCGATGGGAGCCCAGCCCCAACGGGGCCTGGGCTCTATTTGCTCAAGCCGTCCGAAGCACTGGAGCGCGCCCCCGAACACGCGCGTACCATCATCGACAAATACCCCTGCGACGCGCTGTACATAAGCGAACACGCCGAGGTCCCATCTTGGGAATTCAACGACTGCGGCGCCGACGCGTCAGCAACCGGCCAATTGGCAAGCAGCTATGCCCTGCAACAGAGCCTTCTCCACTCCCAAACCCAAGCTGGTTTGGCCATCGGCAACGGCGGCAACCACTGGTTCTACGCCGGCGTCCTGACAGGCTATCTCGCCCGCATGGTCGGGTCCGACCCCAGCCGCATCCCGCCGCTGGTGGACTTCGACCTGCAATATCTCCATACCATTGAGACCGATGCGGGTCTGGGCACCATTGACCAGTACTTCGCCGGGAACATCCCTCAAGGTGAGAAGCACAGCCGCAGCGCCTATCTCGACCGTTACCTCGCCGCTACTGCGGCCTTTGGCCACGCCTGTCTGCTGCCCGACCAGCTAGAGTGGGGCATCGCTTCTATGGTCAAGTCCTATTACATGCTGCGCGAACTGCAAAAGCACTATCTCCGCGTCCCTGCGCGCTCCATCACCTACGGCCACGACGACCAGCTTCTGGAGACCAACGACGCGCTGCTTTCCGGCGCATTTGCCCAAGGACAGGTGCGGGTGACGTACGACAATGGTCTCGAAGTTTATGCCAACCTCGGCTGGGAGCATCCTTGGACCGTCCAGCGAAACGATGAGACCTACCATTTACCTCCAGGCTCGTTTTGCGCCTGGCAGGACTCATCGCTGCTGGTCTATTCGGCCGATGTCGGCTCGGGACACATCGACTACGCCTCTTGCGAGGACTATTTATTCGTCGATACCCGAGGGCAACGAGGGCAATTTGGCCCCGTGGAGCTCGACGGGGCCGTGGTCATTAAAGAGCGCAAATGGGAAATCGACGTCGTGCCCTTTGCCTGCCAAACCGATATAGTAATCGACGTAGGCCAGTACTGGCCCGACCGCAAACTGCCCCCATTGCGCCTGTTGGCCTTCAAGTCCGAAGACGAGGAGCCCGACGTCTACCGGGCCGACATGGAAGGCGACCGCGTCCGCTTCAAGCCGCTGGAAGACGTAGTCACCTATCGCATCGCCCTGCCCGAGTGGATGGTCGAACCCGGTCGCTAGCGCTTTGTCCGATCCATCCGCCCCCTTTCTCCAAGCCTGTCGGGGCCAAGTACCGGCGACCCCTCCCATCTGGATCATGCGCCAAGCTGGCCGCATTCTCAAGCCGTACCGAGAGCTGCGCCAGCGGCACGGTTCCCTACTCACACTTTTCAAAACCCCCGAACTCGCCGCTGAAATTACCCTCATGCCGGTCGATCTGCTCGGGGTCGATGCGGCCATTCTCTTTACCGACCTAGTGACGCCCTTAGAGGCGCTCGGCTGCGAACTGACGTACGCACCCGGCCCGGTTTTCGCCCGCCCGGTCCGCTCGGCCGCCGACATCGACGGCCTCCGCAACCCCGTCCCCGAAGAAGACCTCGCCCACGTCTTAGAAACCGCGCGGCTAGCGCGCAACGCCCTTCCGCCAGCCGTCCCGCTCATCGGATATGCCGGCGGGCCTTTTACCTTGGCCACTTGGCTGGCGGAAGGGAGCCATGCCAAGGACTTCCCCGCTTTTCGCCGCATGATGCACAGCGATCCCGCACTCGCCCATCGGCTACTCGACCTGCTCAGCGATCTCGCTGGCCGCTTCTTGCGTGCCCAGATCGAGGCGGGAGCCCAAGCCGTCCAGCTCTTCGACACGTCTGTCGGTTTGTTGTCCCCGGCGCAATTCAACGAATTCGCCCTGCCCTATCTCCAGCGGGTTTGCCGCAGCCTCGCACCGCTAAATGCCCCGATCATTTACTTCCCGCTTGCCGGGGCGCAAAACCTGTCCTCCTTTGACCGCGTCGGTGCCCACGTCCTAGGCCTCGATTGGCGTATCGACCTAGATGCAGCGTATGGATTGTTCGGAGATACCATGCCTTTACAGGGCAATCTAGATCCCTGCGCCCTCTACGGCTCGGAGGCAAGTATTACCGCTGCTGCCCAGCGCATTCTAGAACAGGGCCGAGGTCGCCCCCACATCTTCAACTTGGGGCACGGCGTCTATCCAGACACGCCCTATGAAAATGTCAAATTGTTAGTGGATGTGGTCCACCAATTTGGGCAAACTTGAGAGGTAGCACGGATGGAAAGCATGGAAGGAAAAGAAAAAGGCGTGACCCGACAGCACACCTTTTTCTGTATTAACAAAGAACGCCACACCGCTTCGTCTAAAGTCATAGACGCCCGGCGCGAGGAGATTAACGTCTTCGGTCAGCGGGTGCGCGGATGGATCGTGACCACCGAAGAGCCGGTCATCGACAAGGACATCTCGCTCGACGAATCAACGCAAGGCATAATGCCCCACCGCGATCCGGAATAAGGGCACCGGCCCTCAGCGCCCCCAAGAGAATTTGTTTTCCAACCAAGTGCCGATCTCGCGCGGTGGATCGTTCCACTTCTCGCCTGGGCCGAGGAATTGCCCGCGAACATCATCTCTGGCGTCAAAGCCCGACCACAAGTCCGGAAACTCGTCGCGGATCAATGTTTCTACTTGGTCGCTTATGCCCTGTGCGTGGTAGGAAATGGCCTCGTCGGCTTCGCTTTTGTCCAGCTCTTCGGTCAGATGCTTGGCCATCCCGCTACTGGCGATAAAGGTAAATTCAATCGCCGAGTCCTCGGTCAGCTTTAGGTCGATGCGGTAGGCCGGATAGCTCAGTTTTAACCCCAATACGGACAGTTGTAACTGCAACCACTCGGCTTCGGTGACCTCGCGCGTGCTGTTCAGGGCAGCCCAGTCCAATTCAGCCCGAACCCCCAAGGGACTCAACAAGATCAACGCGAGCAGCGAATATATCGCCGTGCGGCTCAATGGCATAGCACAACCGCCTTTCAAGAAAACTGAAGCCAGCCTAGCGGCCAACTTCCTCAAGCTGCGGAGGAAAAATTCTCTTCGATAAAACGAACGATGTACCGAAACGAGACCAAGCCAACCGGACGGTCATCGTCGTCCAACAGCGGCACGTGGCGGAAGCCGTGGATGCTCATCAAATGCAGCGCGTGCTGCACGGCCGCATCGGCCTTGAGCGCGGTGGGTTTCGGCGTCATCAGGCTCTCGACCGCGATCTGTTCCAAATCGCTGATTAAACCCGCCACTCGATAGAGGAGGTCGCGCTCGGTAAATATGCCAATTAGCTGCCCGCCTTCATTGGTCACCAACACGCAGCCGACGTGCCGCTCCTTGAGCAGTGAGATGACCTCGGCCAACGAAGTGGTCGGCGACACGCAGACCATCTCCTGCGGATTGAGCGCGGAAAGCGGTTCGGTAAAAATTCCCCTGAACTCCGCGCTGCTCCAATCTTGGTACGCTTCGCTTAGGCTCTGGCCGCATTCCTTGCAGAGGTCCACCCCAGAGATATTGTCGTGGGAACACGAAGGGCAAATCAAGAGCTCTTCTCCTATTCGACGACCCAAGTATCGCCCGCGCTAAACAGCGCTTCGAGGTCGCCCGCGCCCCGCTGTTTGGTCGTCGCGTCGATTTGGTCGAACAGCAACTCGGTGTAGCTTGGCCTGTCGAGGGCGCGCAACACGCCAAAAGGCAGCGGCATTGACGGGTATTCCATCCGGCTGAGCATGTAGGCGTAGCTGGCGTTTTCGCGGCCTTCTTGATGCACGACCAACTCATCTGAGGACACGTCGCTGAGCGCGACGACCTCGGGCTCGGTGCCGTTCATGCGAATGCCCCGATCCCGGTCCTTGCCAAAGATGAGGGGCTCCCCCTCTTCTAAGAACACGATATTGTCGTCGCGCACATCCGAATCCGTGGTGTGCTCCCAAGCCGTGGGGTTGAGCACGACGCAGTTTTGGTAAATCTCGACAAAAGCGGCCCCCTTGTGTTCGGCCGCTCGCTTGAGCACGTAGCTCAGGTGCTTGGTGTTGGTGTCCTGCGAGCGGGCGACAAAGGTCGCCTCGGCGCTTAGCGCCACGGATATGGGGTTGAGCGGATAGTCGATCGACCCCATGGGAGTGGACGTGGTGCGGTGCCCTATAAGCGAAGTCGGCGAGTACTGGCCTTTGGTAAGCCCGTAGATGCGGTTGTTAAACAGAATAATCTTCAGATCGACATTACGCCGCAGGCTGTGCAGGAGGTGATTACCGCCGATTGAGAGCCCATCGCCATCGCCAGTGATGACCCAGACACTCAAATCCGGGTTGGCCGTCTTGATTCCCGTGGCGATTGTGGGCGCGCGGCCGTGGATCGAGTGAATGCCGTACGTATTCATATAGTAGGGAAAGCGACTAGAGCAGCCGATCCCAGAGACGAATACGATGTCTTCCCGCGCGATCCCCACTTCGGGCAGCATCTTTTGCATTTGGGCCAAAATCGCGTAGTCGCCGCACCCAGGGCACCAGCGAACCTCTTGGTCGGAAACGAAATCCTTGCGACTCAACCCAGTTTCTACAACAGCTTCGGCCATCTCGATCTCCCTACTTCAGCTTAACACTTGGCGAATTTTGTCGGCCACTTCCCGAATTTGGAAGGGGCTACCCTGGACTTTGTTCAGCTTGACGACGCGCACGGGGAAGTGCGCCTGGACCAACATAGCCAGTTGGCCGAGATTTAGCTCGGGTACCAACACTTGCTTGTAACGACCGAGCACATTGCCGAGGTTGCGGGGAAACGGGTTTAAGTAGCGCAGGTGTGCATAGGCCACGTCGAGCCCCTCGTCCCGCACTTGCTCAACCGCGGCGCGAATGGCACCGTACGTTCCCCCCCAGCCCAAGACCAGCAGATCCCCTTGGTCCGGACCGGTTACTTCCAACTCGGGAATGAAATCGGCAATGCCGCGGATTTTGTCGGCCCGGACGTGGACGATGCGCTCGTGGTCTTCGGGCGCGTAGGAGACATTGCCCGTCACATCCTGCTTGCCCAAACCGCCGATCCGGTGCTCCATCCCCGGCGTCCCCGGCAAGACCCAAGGCCTAGCCAAGGTCTGCGGGTCGCGCATGTAAGGTTGGTAGTCATCGGGATCGGTGTACGGCTCGGCATCAATGGCCGCGATCAAATCCGGGTCTGGTATTTTCCACGGCTCGGAGTTGTTGGCCACGTACCCGTCGGACAGGACAAAAACCGGCGTCATGTAGCGAACGGCAATGCGGAAGGCCTCGATGATCATGTCGAAGCATTCGCTTGGGGTCGCCGGCGCAATGACCGGGATCGGGCTTTCGCCGTTGCGTCCGTAGAGTACCTCCAGCAAATCGGCCTGCTCGGTCTTAGTGGGCAAGCCCGTGCTGGGGCCGCCGCGCTGGACGTCAATGACCACCAGCGGCAACTCCATAACTACGGCCAAGTTGATCCCCTCGCTCTTGAGCGCGATGCCCGGGCCGCTGCTGGCAGTAGCCGCGAGGCTGCCGGCAAAAGCCGCACCAATCACCGATCCCATGGCCGCGATCTCGTCCTCGGCCTGAAACGTCCGCACGTCAAAGTTCTTCAGCGCCGCCAAACCCTCTAGGATGGTGCTGGCCGGCGTGATGGGATACGAACCGTAAAAGAACGGTTTGCCAGCCTTTTGCGCCGCCGTGACCAGCCCCAAAACAATCGCCTCATTGCCCGTGATCCGCTTGTACACCCCCGGTTCGACAATCTGCCGCTTCGGCACCGAGATCTGCGTCTGGAAGGTCTCGGCCGTTTCGCCGTAGTAGTAGCCCGCTTTCAAGGCTCTCGTATTGGCCTCGACGACCTCGGGCCGGCCAGCGAACTTGGTCTCGTAAAACTTGAGCGTGTAGTCGAGCGGGCGGTCGAACATCCAGAACACCAAGCCCAAGACAAAGGCATTCTTGCACATGTCCTTGCCCTGGTTGCTCATGCCCTCGATGTCGGCGAGGGCATTGCGAGTCAGCGTGGTCAAGGGGACCGGATGTACGTCGTAGCCGCTGAGGCTGTCGTCTTCGAGTGGGTTTTTCTCGTACCCGGCCTTGCGGAGGCCGTTGCGGTTGAATGGATCGGTATTGACGATGATGGTCCCGCCCGGCTCGAGATCGGGCAAATTGGCTTTGAGCGCGGCCGGGTTCATCGCCACCAACACTTGGGGCGAGTCGCCCGCGGTGTAGAGATCGTTGGCGGCAAAGTTGACCTGATAGCCGCTCAGCCCGGGAATGGTCCCGGCCGGGGCGCGGATTTCAGCGGGAATATCGGGAAAGGTACTGACGTCGTTGCCCACCACGGCCGAGGTATTGGTAAACTGCCCGCCGGTTAGCTGCATCCCATCGCCCGAATCGCCGGAAAATGAGATGACTATAGATTGGCGCTCTTCTTGCGAGTACTCTCGCTTACTCGTAGGTGCCGATGGGGCCACGATCTCGGCCATGCACACGACCTCCTTAAAAAGAAAAAAATCTCAATCCGCAACGCATGCTCAAGCACCCTCTTTGGTTTGGGCGATGCGCTCGGGATCGGGTGGCAGATTGTAGATGTCTTCGGGAAACTGATCGGTGAGAAAGCGGATGACCTCGTGTTGGGGCAAATTCCCCTTTATGCGGCCGTCTTCATCCACAATCGGCACGTTGCGATAGTCACCAGCATTCATCAGCCGCAGGGCGCTGCTGATCGGCTGTTGGGCATCCAAGCTGTGCGGATCGCGGGTCATCAACTCGGCCACCGGCCGCGTCCATGTCGCCGGCTGATCGGCTACCTTGGTGAGTGCATCGCGCTCGGTAAAAATCCCCACCAAGCGGCCGTCCTCTTCCACTAGCACGGCACTGACGTGTTGGTGGCGCATTTTCTTGAGCGCGTCAAGGACCGACTCCTGCGGCTCGCACAAGGCGTACCCGTCCAAGTCTAGATGGCCAATGACCTCTTCGTGTAACTTATGCACGACCTTCATTTAGAAAGCCCCTTTCTCGGGGCTCGGATGCCGCATTTTTCACCTCGTTTACTTGAACAACTATATCCAATTTAAGATAGATAGGAGCGATGCATCTCGCAAGGTGATATGTCACAATGAGATGGTCGTTTTTAGCGCGTCAAATCCACCACCCAATCCGCGGCAACCTGCACCGTTGGATGCTGGTCGGCCACGACGACCGTGGCTCCCCGATCCACCAGCCTCCGCAAAGCCGCAACCATCGAGCGCACATCTTCTGGATGATCGCCGCTGGCCGGGTCGTCAATCAGCATCCAAGTGCGCTGGGCAGCCCGCGTCGATTCGAGCGCCAGCCGCAGCCGCAACCACTCCCCCCGCTCTAGTCCTTGCACCTCCTGTCCTAAAAGAAGGTAGCCGAGGCCACAGCCGACTGCTGCTTCTATACGCGGACGGATTGGGTCGTGTCGGGCAAAGTGGGTGCAAGCCCGTTCCAAGGTCATGCCCAACACATCGGCGATGCTCGCGCCGCGCAGGGTTACCTCGCAGGTCTCGTCTCGGTATCTGCGACCTTCACACGCGGCGCACACCAGCGCTATGTCCTCCAGAAATTCCAAATCGAAGTAGCATTGGCCGCGTCCTTCGCAGCTAGGACAACGCCCACCCGGTCGATCCAACAAGAAGGTATCCCGGCCCCAGCCGCGCGCGGTCGCAGCCGGCGATGCGGCGTATAGGTCGGCAACCCGCTCGAAAAGGCCCAGCCCCTCCAAAACTGCAGCCTTGCCGCTTGGAGCTTCTACCGTTACAACGCGACTGTTTCGCGGCATACCTGCAGCGACGTACTCGACGGGCCGCCCCTTGAGCAACGGTAGCAAGACCTCTTTCAGCAAGCGGGTTTTGCCGCTACCGGAAGGCCCGCACACGCAGGTCAGCTTTCCGTGCGGCAGCTCGATGGCAAGTGGCCCGACTACACCATTCCCGCGAATATTCAACGCCAGCTTAACTTGCTCGGCGACCCGCTTCCCATCCGTTTCATCCCGCTCTACCTCCGTCGCCTCCCCCACTTGCACCTGTCCCTCCGCAAACGCCCAGACTTCATCCGCGACCGCCACGAGTTCAGGCGTATGGTCTAACAATAGCGCGGTATTGCCGCCAGCGACCAATCGCCGCAGACCCGAGGCGACCGCGTCTAGTATCTCCCCGGACAGTTGGCTGCCCAAGCCCTCCAAAATGTAGAGGATGCCCGTCAAGCCGCTGCTGAGACAGGCCGCCAGTTGCAAGCGCTGCCACTCGCCAGCCGCCAGCGATTCGAGCCGACGGCTCAACGGCAGATGCCCCAGCCCCAAGCCGCAGGCCTCGGCGAGCGCGGTTTCTACTTTAGCGTGCCCCTGGCTCTGGCTAGCCGCGTCAAGACAATCGCGCAACGAGCCAAGGGGCGCGTCCAGCAGCTCGTCCATGGTGCGACCGTGCAGAGTCACTTGACCGGCCAAGGGCTGGCCTGCGCCGAAGTCAGCCGAGGCTAGCGGCTCGTACTGACGACCACATTCGCCGCAGGTCGGCTGTTGGTTCAGGTGCATCATCTCGTTGGTCCCATCCACCCAAACCACCGTCTGTCCCGACGAAATCGAGCGGCTCACGCGCACCGCTTCCAAAAAGCGCACGCTGGCGTTCGAGTCTGGCACCAAGCGATCCACCACCACGTGTATCTCGCTTTCGTCGCTCGGCAATGCTGGCCCATCGCCTTCCAGCCGCTGGATCTGGCCGTCGATTGCGACCCGCGTAAATCCAGCCTGCACGAGTTGTTGCCACATCCCCTCGTTCCGCAAAGCCAACGGAGCCAACACCAAACAGCGGGTGTCTGGATGGACGCGGGCGACCTCGCGCTCTACCTCATCGGCCGCATAGCTGCGACAGTCGCCACCGCATTCGAGGCAGTGCATCTGTCCCTCTTCCAGCATGATCTGCGCCAATATCCCGTCTAGCTGCAAGTAGTCCCCCACCGTGCGTCCACGACGCGGTGCCCCCAAGTAAATGGCCGGCGGCAGGCCCGAGATCTCGTCCACATCGGCGCGCGCCGTTCCACTGACGCTTTCGCGTTCGGTCGGAGACAAAGCCTGCATGTAGCGCCGACGGCTCTCCGCGTACAGGATGTCCAAAGCCATGGCGCGGCGACCGCTGCTACTGCGACCGGTAAAGCAAATGATCCGACCCAACGGCAAGTCCATATCGACATTGGCGAAACCGCCCGCTCGGGCACCGCGTACGCAGAGGGTGTCTTTCAAGGGTTGGCCTGCGTCATGGAATCGATTTTCGCCTGCAAGCGCACGTCATCCGGGTTACGAGCACGCAAAAATGCCCAGTGGGATTCTGCTTCGTGGGAACGCCCTAAGCGCAGCAGCACTTCCCCACGCCGATAGTGAGCTTGGGCGTGGTCGGGGTCGAGTTCGAGTGCTTGGGCGAAAGCATCGGCCGCGGCTTGGTCATCGCCCTGCTTGGCATACACCAAGCCGAGATTGAAATGCGCTCGGGCGTAGCTGGCATCGAGCGCGAGCGCCTTGTGGAAGTGCGCGGCGGCTTCGCTCCATTGACCGAGGCGATAATAGCACAAGCCGAGGTTGTTGTGCAGACCAGGCGCGGGTTGGGCACGGCTAAAGGCTGCAATCGCCGCCTCATACTCCCCCGCGCCGAAGAGCTCTAACCCGTGTCTAATGTCCGAGTCTCCGCCTTCTTGCTGCGCCAATACAGCGGCTAGACCAGAGGCGGCCGGTGCAAACGACGGGTCAATGCGCAGCGCCTCGCGGAACATACCCTCGGCCGCCGCCCAATCCCCTTGGCGTTGGTACAAGGCACCGAAGTTGTAGTAATCAACGCGTTTGCGAGTCAGCCGCTCGGCCCCTGCGTCCCGATAGTTGATCGGCAACGCGACTAAGGCCGCCAACAGGCACGAGCCCAGCAACCGACGATGCGCCCCGTCTATTGCCCAAGTCGTAACATTCGCAATCCAACATGCGGCGTAGAGCAGAATCACCGGCACGACGGGCAGGCGGTATTCCGAGGACGTGAAAAACAGCAGGCACGCGACCAAATAACTCGCCAGGTACAAGTCGAGCAGGGACGAGCGGCGACTAGTGACCCAACCTACGACCGCCAACGGAGCCACTATCCCCCACCCCAAAACGCACCAGCGCAACAGGGGCACAAAATCCCGCGCCAAGTACAGACTCAGATTGTTTTGCGCCTCGACCCCGTTCCAGAACATGTAGAGTTTGCGGCCTTGTAGCGCCAGATACGCAAGGGGATTTTCCACGGCAAAGCGCAAGCCGGCCACCAGCCAGTATCTGGATGCTTGAGCCGGGGTCAGCTCTCGTCCCGTGCGCGCCTCGGCCTCGCGGATAAACGCCTCGCGCTCCAAGTCCGGCTCGGCGCTGGGCAGGAAATCGACCTGCGCGTAGATGCCGTTGGCCTCGGAATGGTTGCCCACGTAGAAGTTCATCCCGGCTGAGGACGTGGTCAGCAGCCATTCCCCTCCGACGAGATAGTTGCGGCAAGCCACCGCTCCCACTACGAGGCCGCAGCCCACGGCCACCAACCCCCACTGCCGCCAACCACGCCGCCCCCACTGCGCGACAAACCAGCCCGCAATCGCCACAACAAACAGCAGGACCATGGGCCGCGCCGTAGCCGAAAGTCCCAACAGCAAGCCCGCGCCCCACAGCCAACGCGCCGCACCTTGCGCGTGCGTCGAGCAATACAGAGCCGCGAGATTCAAAAAGGTGATCGGCGCAGCGGTCAGCAGCGCCCCGTCGTAGAACACATACGGCTGGTAGATCGCCGCCATGCCCGCGGCCAACAAACCAATTTGTGCGCTCCACAATTTCCGGCCAAGCGCGTAGATCAAGTAGCAACTGCCCGTCCCCAACGCCGCTTGCACCAAGCCAACCCACCAGTATTCAGCGCTAAAAAATGCGTAGATAGCGGCCAAAAAGTAGGAGTAAAACGGATTCATAAAGAAAGGCTGATCGCCCAGCCAATCACCCGCGACAATGGCCCGGGCTCGGCGGTCGTAGAATTCAGAGTCGATCAGGAGGACGTCGAAGAGCGGCGTGTCAACCGCTTGATAGAGATAGGCTAAGCGCACGCCGAGAGCGGCGATTAGGATCACCCAGAGGATGGCTTCTTCTCGCCTCAGTTGCACCGCGCCGATACCTATGGTCTGCATACTATCAATATAGCCGCAATCCCCAGCGTTGGCATGGCTCCTGCTCCCTTGACTTGGCCGCTGCACTGCCTCAAGCTATGGCCTTACTTCGCACCGCAAACAAGAGGCTCCGACTACATGCGATTGTCCTGGAACGAGATCAGCGCCCGCGCCGCCCAATTCGCCCAAGACTGGCAAGACGCGGGCTACGAAAAGGGACAGACCCAGCTTTTCTACAACGACTTTTTCAAAATCTTCGGCGTGCCCGTGCGCCGAGTCGCCGCGTTTGAGGAACCCGTGAAACTGCTCGGCGACCGACGCGGCTTTATCGACTTGTTTTGGAAGGGCGTGCTGCTCGTCGAGCAGAAAAGCGCTGGCCGCGATCTCACCAAGGCCAAGACCCAAGCCCTCTCCTACTTTCCCGGCCTCAAGGATGCCGATCTGCCGCGCTACATTCTGCTGAGCGACTTTGCGACGTTTGAGCTATACGACCTCGACGAAGACGAAAGCGTCGCCTTTGCCCTCGCCGACTTGCCTCAACACGTCGAAAAGTTCGGCTTCATCTTGGGCGTACAGAAGCGGACCTTCCGCGATCAGGACCCAGTCAACATCAAAGCGTCCGAGCGCGTTGGAGACTTACACGACGCGCTGGCTGCCTCCGGCTACACCGGCCACGACCTAGAGCAATTCCTCGTCCGCATCGTATTCTGCTTCTTCGCCGACGACACCGGCATTTTCGAGCCGCGCGACATTTTCCTCGACCTGTTGGAAAACCGGACGCGAGAAGATGGCTCCGACCTCGGCGGCTGGCTGGCGCAATTGTTCCAAGTGCTCAACACGCCCGAAGACCGCCGCGCCAAAAACCTCGACGAAGACCTCGCCCGCTTCCCCTACGTCAACGGCGACCTGTTCCGCGACCCATTGCTCATTCCGTCGTTTGATTCCGCCATGCGCCAGCGGCTCATCGACGCCTGTCATTTCAATTGGTCCGACATTTCTCCGGCGATTTTTGGCTCGCTCTTTCAGTCGGTGATGGACAAGGGCGAACGCCGCGCTCAGGGCGCACACTACACCACCGAACAAAACATTCTCAAGGTCATTGAGCCGCTGTTTCTCGACGAGTTGCGTGCGGAATTTCGCCATCTCCAGTCGCGCCGCGACAACCGCCGCATTCCCGAACTCATTGCCTTTCAACAGCGGCTCGGCGAGTTGCGATTTTTCGATCCGGCCTGTGGCTGCGGCAACTTCCTCATCATCGCCTACCGCGAGTTACGGGCATTGGAAATCGAGGTGCTCAAAGAGATTCGCCCGCACGGCCAGCTCGACGTTTTAGCCGAACTGCTTTCGGTGGTAGATGTGGATCAGTTCTACGGCATTGAGTTGGGCGAGTTTCCAGCGCACATCGCCGAGGTCGCGCTGTGGATGATGGATCACATTATGAACAATCGGCTGAGCTTGGAGTTCGGCCAGACGTACACGCGCATTCCGCTGGAGAAGTCGCCGCACATCCAGCACGGCGATGCATTGGAAACGGACTGGAGCGAACTGCTGCCGCCGGAGGAATGTTCCTACGTGCTCGGCAATCCGCCGTTTGTAGGTGCGAAGTTACAATCGCCCGAGCAGCGCGAACAGGTGCGCCACATCGCTGAGCTGGGCAAAAGCGGCGGTACGCTCGATTACGTCACCGCTTGGTTTATCAAGGCTGGCGAATATGTGCAGCAGAGCGCGGCGCGAATCGGCTTTGTGGCGACCAATTCCATCACGCAAGGAGAGCAGGTCGCGCAACTTTGGCCGATCTTGTTCGACCGCTGCAAGCTGGACATCGCCTTTGCCCACCGGACTTTTGCTTGGGGATCGGACGCTCGTGGCATGGCACACGTTCACGTGGTCATTATCGGACTGGCCAAACGGGGCGATGCGCCGAGGGAGAAGCGACTGTTTTCCTACGACGCTCCCAAAGGCGATCCACAAGAGAGCCAACACGCAGCCCTATCGCCTTATCTGTTCGATGCCGGCGGACTGGCCGATTCGAGGGTTGTGGTAAAGGAATCGGCCCAAGCTCTGAATGGACTACCGCCCTTATTGAGCGGTTCGCAACCCATTGATGACGGGAATTACATTTTCGACGCAGACCAACGGGTCGCGTTTTTAATGGAAGAGCCAGCAGCCAAAAAGTTTATGCGCCCTTATATCGGTGCACGGGAGCACATTCAAGGTGGTGAACGCTGGATTTTGGCCCTTCAAGACGCTAGCCCGGCCGACCTCAAGGCGATGCCGAAAGTCGTTGAGCGGATGCGGGCCGTAAAGGCGTTCAGAGCGCAAAGCAAACGCAAGAGCACTCTCGCCATTGCTGACTACCCGGCGCAATACAATGTCAACGTCATTCCTACCGCGCCGTTTTTGGTCGTGCCAGAGGTCAGTTCCGAACGGCGGGATTACATCCCGATTGCGTGGCTTGAGCCGCCGGTGATTCCGAGTAATAAAGTGCGTATACTGTCCAACGCCACACTTTGGCAGTTTGGACTCTTCACATCTACAATGCACATGGCATGGGTCAGGAATATCGGCGGACGGCTCAAAAGCGACTTTTCATACGGAATCGGTATTATTTACAACACCTTCCCTCTACCTCCCATCCCCGCAGAACGCCTCCAACGCCTCGCGCCCCACGCCGACGCCGTCCTCGCCGCCCGCACCAACCATCCCGACGCAACGCTGGCCGACCTCTACGACCCCGACCTCATGCCCGCTGACCTCCGCAAAGCACACCAAGCCCTCGACCGCGCCGTCGATAGACTCTACCGCCGCAGCGGCTTCACCTCCGACCGCGAGCGCGTCGAACATCTATTTGGACTGTACGAAAAAATGCTAGTGCCGCTGACGGCCAAGACCAAGCCGAAGCGACGCAGAAGGGTGTAGAGAAAGGCTAGTACCGAAAGTTATTCTCTTAGCATAGCCTCTTGTGCCATGAGATGGTAGGCGTCTTTGATATTCACTTTTAATTCTTCTAAACTTTCCCCTTGACTGAACACTCCAGGAACTTCACGGAGTTTCCCAACGTACCAACCATCATCTACCCAAAAATCCAAGGTAAAACTTCTAAACATATCCCTGTCCTCTCCTATGCACTTACGACCGTAGCGGCTTTCGTTGGATCACTTCTTAAGAAACGGGTGCTACCTCGACAAGCGGCTCAATAGCACTGGTGTCAATCGAGGCGCGGGCGAGATCAAGGTCGTACATCCGCTGGAGGTTCAGCCAAAACTCGGGGGTCATCCCCAGAGCCTGTCCGATCCGCAGCGCCGTGTCCGCCGTAACCGATCTGCGGCAGTGGACGATTTCGTTAATTCGTATTGGGGGCACCCCTATAGCTTTGGCCAGACGGTACTGACTGATGCCGAGTTCTTCCAAAATCTCCGCTAAATGTTCTCCTGGATGGATCGCAGACGTTGCGGTCATTGGCTTTCTCCTCAATTATGGTCAATCACGGCGTCACCGCTGCAAAATCCAATAGTGAAACGAAACAATCGGCCGCAAATCGCCGCCAAAGTGGATCGGCTGCGTCTCAATCTCAACGCGACCGCTCACATCCGAGGCCGGTATCTGGCCGACGGCCAATTCAAGCCACTGACGGCCCCGTCCCCCCGGCAGCTCCACGTTGGCAATCTTCTTCCCATTAGCTACCACCGCAAAGTGCTGAGCAATACCCGTAACCGTGCGCATGATCACCGTCGCCGGTCGGCCAGCGTTCAGCGTCACCTCCATCCGCTCGCCCCCCGTTACCGTCCGACCCCCGTCGATGTACACAGCCTGTGGATCGTCGGCAGCACTCAGCGCCATCAACAAATTCGCCTCCCCGCTACCAGGAACCCACACCTTGGATTGGTAGCCGTGCCGACGCTCGCTCGCCAAATCGGCCACATCCACTTTATCAACCACCTGCCAGCCCTCCTCCAAGAGCGTCCGGTTGCGGATAGCCTCGCCGCTGAGATCGGCAGCCCAATGCGCCTGATACAACACCTTCTCCGCATCTATAATCGACGGCTCAAAGACGCGAATCCGATGCAGCGGCTGCAAAAAGATGCCCTCGGGAAAATTGAACCAATTGGGGAAAATGGCGAAGTACTGCGGGCGCTGATCCGGCGGCATGGCCTCCAAACGCTCGAATAGCGACCCACTCCCGTGCCGCCAAGGTTCGCTATTCCCAGCCGTGGTCAACCCAACTAAGTCGATGGTCTGGCGGCGACCGAAGTAGCGCAGGGCACCCGCGTCGTTGACGGCGATGCGCGCGTTGGGCGGCAACTCGGCGTCTATAAAGCGCGCCATCTCGACCTGCTGGTTGCGGATGTCGCTGCAATTTTCCCCGTATGCCACCGCGAAAAACCCCACCGACATCAACCCCCACAAGCCGAAAAAGCAAACCAATCCCCGCGCCAGCTTGCGGCCCCATTCCCCCCCAACCGCATCCAAGCGCCCCAAGCCCAAGGCGGCAAAGAGAATGTAGAGCGGCAAGAAAGGCTGCTGGTAGCGGTTGAAGTGAGCGTCGTATTCGACGAGAGTGCAGGTAAGTAAAACGCCGCCGACAAACCACGCTCCACCCAATGCCGCCACCCCGAGCTGCCGCTCGGACAACTCGCCCCAGAGCCGATAGCTTAATTCGGCCAAAACGAAGAGCGCGACAAACGGAGCAAACACCATGCGGCGATAGTTGCCGTCGTACGCATATAAATTGACGCTGGTCTGATGCCCCAGCGACCCGGCGAGAATTCCTTTGACAAATTCGGCGAAGTCAAAAAAAACGGCGCGGAGTTGCTCGGGCAACGAGCCGTGCGGCTCGGCAAAGCGCCATTTGGCCTCAACCCCAGACGCCCCGGCCTCTCCCGTCCACCAAGCCAGCAACAGGGCCTGGAACACGTATGCTCCTAAAGGCACCCCCCACCGCCAATGCAACGCCCGGCGATAGGCGACTAGCGCTATCAGCAGCAAGACCAAGGCGATCCCCTCGGGCCGCGCCAACACCAGCATGGTCGCCGCCAGCGGAGCGCGCCGATCTTCGGCGAGGAACAGATACAGAGTCAGCAAGATGGCGCAGGCAAAAAGGCCGATCGCCATGCCGCTGTAGTAGCCCCACAGCAGTGGCCCGCACAACAGAAACATCAACGCAGCCATCCAGCCGCTGAACGATCCACTCAGCTTGCGGCCCAGCAACAGGAGCAACCAAGCGCTCAACCCCAGCCACACAACCCCCAACACCAACGCGTACAGCGCAATCCCCATCCCATCCAGCCCCAACCAAAAGCCCGGCACCAGCAGCAAGGTATACAGCAGACTAGTCGCGCCAGCCGTTGGCACAGCACCAGTATTGTATTCGAGGAAGTGCCCTTGGGCTGCTTGCCGCGCGTATTGGAAATAGATGAAGGAATCGTCCAGCGGCAGGGCCAAGCGGCCACCCGTGTGGTAGAGCATGGAGGCCGCAAAGACCAAAAGCCACAACAGAGCCAAGCCCCAAAGGATGGCCCACTCTCGTCGAATGACGTTCATCACCTATTTATCCGCACGCTTGCCGATCGTATCCGCTAGATGATCCATCAAATCATCAAGGGCCTGCTGCGATGCGCGACCGCGAAACGTTTCAAGGGCCGGGTCGTCGGTCTCCACCATCCATGATTCAAGCGCATTTCTCAGCCCCTGAATTTCAGCGGCATAGCTGGGATCATCAATCAGGTTGTTCAGCGCATTGGGATCGTTCGCAAAGTCGTAAAATTCTTCCAAGACGCGATACGTAAACAAGTGGTTGCGCGCCGCCAATGCTAGATCGTTGGTCGCTGCCTCTTCCATCGCCTGCCAAGACCGACCACTCTGTGACTCATTGCGAAACGCTCGCTCGCCATCGGACCAAGGGTTAAAAATGTAACCGAACCGCGCATTTTGTACGCACCGCATGGGATAATTGCGCCGCGCCGAAGTCTGGTGAAATTGCGTGAACACCTGCTCGCATCCAGCCTGCTCTGCACCCCGCAATACCGGCAAAAGCGATTGGCCACTGACGCCGTCTGGAACATCCACGCCCATTGCATCCAGCACCGTAGGCAAATAATCTATCCCCGAAATAAAATGCTCGGCATCCACGCGCCTGGCCTCAATAACCGCTGGCCAGCGCACCACCCAAGGGGTGCGCGTACTGTTCAAATAACAATTGGTCTTGGCAAATGGAAACGCCATGCCATTATCCGACAAAAACATCACTAGGGTATTCTCCGCCGCGCCCACCTCATCCAACACATCGAGCAAGCGCCCCACCGTATCATCGCAGCGGCGCACAGAATTGTAATACTCGGCTATTTCCAACCGCACATCCGGTATATCCGGCAAAAACCCGGGGACGACTACTTCTTCTGGCGCAAACGTGCGCGAGGGTGGCACGGCCGGAGGGTCGAGTTCGCCATACCACTCGGACTTGTCATTGCCATAAAACGGACGATGCGGATCGTGGGAATTGGCCATCAGAAAGAATGGCCGGTCGCCATCAATGGCATCCTGCACAAAACTTTTTGCATCCTGATAATACACCTCGGGATTGCGTCCCTGTCCCAAATGGACCTGATCGCGTGACATATCCCATTGAAAGGCTTGGTATGGCGTCGAGTGGGGAACTTTGCCCAAAATGCCCACGTCATATCCCTCAGCACGCAAAATAGCGGGCAGAATAGGTACACCTTCGTAGCGCAAATGATAAAAGCCCTCGCCTCCACTCTGATGCGGATAGCGCCCGGTCATCAACGCCGAGCGGCTTGGTTGGCACACCGCAATCGTCACATGACCGTGCTGAAAGCGCAATCCCTCGGCGGCCAAGCGGTCGATATTGGGCGTTGTTCCCTCGGTCGGACACCCAAATGCTCCCACCGCATCCCAGTTCATATCATCGGCCGTAATTAGCATGATGTTTAGTCTATTCATACATTTTTATCCCATCCTAATCATTGGAAAAACCATGCGACCACTCTACTTCCTGCTCTCGTGCCTGCTCGTCCCAGCCGCCCTTTGCGCGGCCTCTCCCTTTGATCACGGCCTCTTCGACCAAGTGCTGCAAGAATACGTCGATGATCAAGGCTTGGTCCGCTATGCCGCCCTAGCCGAAAACCGAGCCCAACTCGACTCCTATGTCGATAGCCTCGGCCTCTATAGCCCAGCAAGCCACCCCGACCGCTTCCCCTCCCGCGAACACGAACTGGCCTACTGGATTAATGCGTACAACGCCTTTACCCTACGGGGCGTCATCGACGCCTATCCCACCGCCAGCGTCATGGACGCCTTTGCAGCCAGCGGCTTTTTCAACCGCCAGACCTTTGTCGCTGGGGGGCGCGAGATGACGCTGGATCACATTGAAAACCAAATTATCCGCCCAACCTACCAAGAGCCGCGCATCCACTTCGCGGTCAACTGCGCGGCCCTGAGTTGCCCGCAACTGGACAACCGGGCTTTTACCGCCTCTGATCTCGACGCTCACTTGGAACAAGCATTAACGCGCTTTGCCCAAGACCCCAACCACGTGCGCCTGCAAGAGAACCGGCTCTACTTATCCAAAGTTCTCGACTGGTACGGAGAAGATTTCACGGCGTGGTTTCCATCCGACCGCCCCAATCCCAAGAACATGCCCACCATCGTCAACTACCTGCGCCCGTACCTCCTCCCGGACCTAGCCGCTAAGCTGACCGAGGACCTAGCCATCGAATACAGCGAATACGATTGGACGCTCAACGAAGTAAAAGAAACGGGAAGCCCCCGCTCAGCGGCAGACTCCCCGTAATCGTCCCAACGCCATTGGGGAATTTTATAAAAAGAACGGATTGTGCTCCCGTTCTTCCCCGACGGTAGTCGCCGGTCCATGGCCGGGAAAGAGCGCGACATTTGCGTCTAGACCGAGTAGCTTCTCGGCCACAGCTTGGCGCTGCATCCGGTAGTTGCCTACGCTACGAGTGCCCCCTAGCGAACCCGCGAAAAGCGCGTCCCCGACAAAGGCCATCTCCGCGTGAACTAAGCTGATACCGCCCGCCGTATGCCCAGGCGTGGAGCGCACCTCAAAGCGCAATTCGCCGATGGATACGACCTCGCCTTCTGCTAGTTCACCTGCAATTTGATCGGCCAAGCCGCCCATCAGGGCCAAATCGCCTCGGTGGATTCGCGCGGGTGCGTTCGTGGCCCGACCAATCTCGGCGAGGGCGCTGATGTGGTCTTGGTGTCCGTGCGTCAGCAAAATTTGTTCGACCGTTAGCCCGGAGGCGACCAAGCGCTGGAGAATTTTATCCGCGTCGAATCCCGGGTCGATGATCGCGGCTTGGCCCGTGGCCGCACAGCCAACGATGTAACCGTTCATCAGAAAGCCGCTGCCGAGCACCATCATCTCCACCCGCGCCCCGGCAATCGAACGGCCCGCCGGATCGCGCGGGAAAAACGCCTGCGCTGCGCTCGCCTGCAATTTGCCCGAGTGCAAACCGAGCGCTTGGGCTAGCTGCTCAATGGCATCTGCGGCCGGGATTAGCTCGTAGTCTTCGATCTTTGCAATATCCCCGACCGTCAGCCCCACCTGATCGGCCAGTGCTGCAACCGCAATCTCCTGCCCGCGCCGGGCCTTGCCGACGACATCGCCGAATTCATCTTCTAATTGCGTGTACATGTTCCCTCAGTATGCGGGCTCAACGGAGCCGGCTTGCAAAGTGCCCAAAAACTCATCAAAGCTAGCGGCCCATTGCTCGACGGTCTGGGCCGGTCCAGTCATCTTGAAAAACACCGTGCCCGAGCGGTGGGCGGCGATAGCCCCGAGCATCCGGTAGTCCGCCTGGGGTTCCGCGTCCCCCATCCCCATTCCCGCAGAGAAGGTGCCGCTGACATCAACTCCGGTTATCTCGATGTCCCCCACCTGCCGCGTCCAACGCCGCCCTTGGGCCGGTTGGCCGTCCTCCTCACTGAACTGGCCGAACCAGCGCTCGATATTGGCCTCCACGCTCCCACCTTGCCCCGGGCCAAAGAAAAATATGCCCAGCGTCGCTTCTCCAGCCGGGCCGGGGAGGCCGTATTGGGCCACCCGCATGGAACTGGACGGCTGCTGCGCCACCCAGCCCTTGGGAGCCACTGCGCTGAGCGGCCCCAGCGCCTGTCGCCCGCTCGCCGGCTCCAAGGGAGTCGCTGGCACCGTACTGGTTGTGGAACGGGCGGTGAATCCCCGCTCGGCCATGGCCGCCGCCGGTTCCTGGTCGCTGAAATTTTGGCTGCACCCGCTAGCCCCAAGGACCCCAGCGCACATCCACACAGATCGCAGCCAAGGTCGAAGTACGTCCTTTAGCATCAAAAACCTCCCCAAGCAATGAGGCCGACGAGCGCCGCTAGCACGATCAAGCCTCCTAAGTAAAGCCAAACCCTGTTTTTCGCGCGCCGCGGCGGCCTTTTACGCGGCTGCCGCCTAGGTCGGTTGAGCGCCAGCGTCCCCACTTTCAGCGGTGGCGACTTGTGTTGGATGTAGTGAGCCATTTCCTCGTATATGCGACGAATGCTCTGGGCATTCTCGGCCTCCTCGTAATCGGCCAGATGCGACAGCGGCAACCACTGCACCGGGGCGACTTCTTGGGAAATGGGAAATTCAATCTGTGCCTTGACTCGCGCCTGTTCGTATCCTAGGAGGCGAACGTAATAGCGCAGCCGACAGCGATCGAAATCGACCAAACAACAGCGGTAGCCAATCTTGCATAGCTGACGCAATCCTTCCTCCACATCGCGCAACAAGCCCAAGTCGCGTTCCTGGCGCGCATTCACTAGCTGCTTGCGCAGCACTTTAACGGTTGTTGGGGTGCCCTCGTTCATCGTCCGCCTGCGAACTGTGGAGCGCGAAAATAAGGCCGTTTTCGCCCGTGCTGTCAACTTTCTTGCCGCGCGCCTTTTGCGCAGGCTGTGGTTTGACAAATTAGCTACACATCGGTTAAGATAGCCGCCAACTTGCACCCGTCTCCTAGCCTATGTCGTGCGACAGTCGCCCACGTTCGATCTTCCTGCTTGCAGCACTTTTGCTCCTAGCCGGACATGCGCATGCCGAGGATGATCTCCCGCGCATCCACCGCATTGTCATCCACGGCCTCGAGCGCACCGACGAACAGGTCATTCGCCGCGAATTGCTCTTCGCCGCCGGCGATGTCCTCGACTCCATCCGCGTTGCCGAGACAGCCCGCAACCTGCGGCGCTTGCTCTTTATCGGCGAAGTACACATCCGCTCGCTCGATCACCCCGACGGCGTCGAAGTGACGGTCTCGGTAGAAGATCTCTACTCGCGCGCCTTGTCCCCCTTGATCTCAGGACAAATCGATGAGTTGAGCTTTGGCGTGGTCGCGCTCGACTACAATTTTCGCGGCCGCGGCCAACGCCTGCGCTTGGGCCTTGAAGACCGGGCCATTTCCGGTCCTTGGGCCGAATTGCTCTTTGCCGAACCGCGCCTTGGCAATAGCCGACGCGCCTTGGCGGCCCAACTCGCCGCAGGTGCTGAAGGCCATGCCCACGCCCTAACTTTCTCGCGGCCTTTTGCCACCCTAGCCGATCGCCACGCCTATGGCTTTTCCCTGTTCAGCCAACAGGCCGTGCAGCGTTTGTACACAGGTGGGCAACTCGCAACGCGCTATCAAGACGAACTCGACGGCGGCCGCCTATGGCTGACTCGCTCCTATGGTGCGCAGACAAAGATGCGCCCCTCAGTGCAATTACAAGTCACCCACCGCCGATTCACCGCGCGTTCGGACGATGGATACGCGCCCTCCGACCGAACGCGGGTCGCGCCGAGCGTCGGTCTCCTCGTGTGGCGTCCCCGCTATAAGCGCGCTCGCTACATACGCGACTTAGGCCCGCTAGAGGACTTGCAAACGGGCAGTTGGCTGTCGCTGCGTTGGGGCTTAGCTCATCGCTCTTTGGGATCAGATCGAACCTTTTCCTTTTATCAAGCCCAACTGGCCCCTCGATTCGAGCCGACCAAGCGCAGCTACGCCGAACTGACTTTTTTCACCAGTACGTACCGAGGGGAGGGGAAATTTTACAACCTCTTCGCCTCGGCATCCGCAATCGCGTACTTTCGGCTAGGGGTGGCTCATTCGCTCGCCGTGCGCATCTCTTGGGAGGCACTGCACCGCAGCGAGGACGCCGACCAGCTCCTCCTCGGCCTAGCGCGCGGCTTGCGCGGCTATGCCCCTCGGCGTTACGATGGTACTAGGCGAGTACTATTCAACGTAGAAGCGCGTCCAACTTTGATTCGCCGACCTTGGTACACCCTCGCCAGTGCCGCCTTTGTAGATTGCGGCTCAGCTTGGACGCCGCCCAGAGAAAGGGCAAATTTGGTCTGTTCCCCTGGCTTGGGCATCCGCTTGGGTTGGCCCAAGGTGTACAACACGCCGGTACTGCGCGGCGATATCGCCTACGGATTAAAAGAAAGCTCGTACGAGTTGTCCGTAGGATTAGGGCAGTACTTTTGATAGTGCGAACCTTTTGGCATACTTGGAGCGTCTATTAAAAAACCAACGCAAAAGGAGGACTTATGAACGCCAAACTACTCATTCTGCTCGGCGCGGCCCTGTGTGTGCTTAGCGCGCAAGCCAGCCGCGCCCAAGACTACGCCCAAGCGACGTTTGCCGGGGGATGTTTCTGGTGCATCGAAGCGCCCTTTGACAAGGTCGAGGGTGTCGTCTCAGCCGTTTCCGGCTACACTGGCGGCGAGCGCGAAGACCCGACCTACAAGCAAGTCAGCTCCGGCGCGACCAAGCACATAGAATCTGTACTGGTCACTTTTGACCCCGAGGTCGTTTCTTATAGCGAACTCCTCGACATCTACTGGCGTCAATTCGACCCCACCGATCCAGGGGGTTCCTTTTACGACCGAGGCCATCAATATACCTCGGCCATATTTTACCACGACGAAGAGCAACGCGCCTTAGCCGAAGCCAGCAAACAAGCCCTCGACGAGTCGGGCCGCTTTGATAAACCCATCGTCACGCCCATCCGCCCAGCCGCTACCTTTTATCAGGCCGAGGAATATCACCAAGATTACTATCGCAAAAATCCCCAGCACTATCAGCGCTACCGTCGGGGATCGGGCCGAGATCGTTTTATCGAAGAGACGTGGAGCAAAGACCTGCCGATGCCAACGACCAGCAGTCAATATGCCAAACCTCCCATCGACACCTTGCGCACCAAACTCACGGACTTGCAATTTCGGGTCACCCAAGAAGACGGTACCGAGCGGCCTTTCCACAATCAGTACTGGGACAACAAGGCCGCGGGCATCTACGTCGATATCGTTTCCGGTGAACCGCTCTTTAGCTCGCAGCACAAGTTCAAATCCGGCACTGGCTGGCCCAGCTTCACCCAGCCCCTAGAGCCAGATCACATCGTCGAGCACACCGACAATTCGCTGTTTATGACTCGCGTCGAGGTGCGCAGCAAATACGCCGATTCACACCTCGGACACGTCTTTGATGACGGCCCTCCCCCCACCAAGCTGCGCTACTGCATCAACTCGGCGGCTCTGCGTTTTATTCCCGTCGAGGATTTGGCCAAGGAAGGCTACGGCGAATACGCGGCCCTGTTTGAGTGAGGCGCGGAGCCTTTGCTCCATTGCAGAAATGCAAAACGGCCGGACAACCACACCCAAGCTTGGGATCGGTTAGTCCGGCCGTTTTTTAAGTGGCTCCGCGGGTAGGATTCGAACCTACGACCAAGTGGTTAACAGCCACCCGCTCTGCCAGCTGAGCTACCGCGGAATAAGCAAATATATTAACGAAAAATCGGGCAAAAATCAAATAAGGCCAAGCCGCCAGCGGCCTTACGCGCCCACTTTTCTCGCCCCACAGCAGCGCATAATTAGTCCGCGTAATACTCCTTGAGAGAATCGCAGCGAGCGGGATGGCGGAGCTTCTGCAGGGCCTTTTCCTTGATTTGCCGCACCCGCTCTCGCGTGCGCCCGACATAAGCCCCGATCTTCTCCAGCGTCATCGGCTCGTGCCCATCCAATCCGTAATACATCTTCAAGACCCGCGCCTCGCCCTCGGTTAGGGCGTGCATGGCGTTGAAAATCTCGGATTTGAGTTCGTCACTGGAGAGCACCTCCTCGCTAGAAGGCTGACTATGGTCGGGAAGCAGATCGCCGAAACAGCGATCCGGCTCGGATTCATCGCAGGGCGTCTCCAGCGAAACGGGCCTTTGGGCCAATCGCAATAGGAGCTCCATATCACCGGGTTCGACCTCTAGCTCTTCGGCTATTTCCTCTACTTCTGGGGGCCGTCCCAGTCCCTGTTCGAGCTTGTTGAGCACTCTGTTGACGCGCGTCAACTCGCCGATGCGATTCAGTGGCAATCGCACGATGCGCGACTGATTGGCCAATGCCTGCAGGATCGACTGGCGGATCCACCACACGGCATAGGAGATAAATTTGAAGCCCTTGGTGCCGTCAAAGCGCTTGGCGGCAATGATGAGCCCCAAGTTCCCCTCGTTGATCAGGTCCGAAAGTGGCAAGCCCAAATTCTGATATTGCTTCGCCACACTTACGACAAAGCGCAAGTTGGCTTTGACCAGATCGGATAGGGCCTCTTCGTCGCCTTCTTTGATTTGCTGGGCGATGGCCACTTCGTCTTCGGACGATAGCCCGACAGCATCTTCGATCTCGTGGAAATACTGATCGACGATAGAATCGGTCTGCAAGGTAGTCATAACTCGACGCCTCCTGTTGCTAATGAGCCAGCAGGGGACTCGTGGCTGCATTAAGCTATGATGGTACCCAATGTGGACTAGCAGGGAGTTTCGGATGTGGGGAAATACACCCGAAAAACGGTTCTGAATAAACCAAATAGGAGAGGATGTAAAGTAATATAGGATTTAAATGTTATATAATCAACTTTTTGTGCAACTTTTTTTCGGCACTTAAAACTGCTTTGGCTCAACTTATGCCAATGGCTTCTTTGGCCAGCCGGACACAGCGCTCGACGTCGTAATCGCGCAGAATGGTGATTTTCTGGGTTTCCAATGAACCTTCGGCGTGGATGGCCAACAGCTCGTTGTAACCACCAAAGGTTGAAGCCGTTAGGTCGCGCACCAAGTTAATCGCCTTTAGCCGCACCTCGGCATCAACGCCACTTCCACCGCCCAAGAAGTGTTCGATATAGCCCTTGGTCTCGGGATTGGCCAAGTCCTCTTCCGACGGCCCGGTGACCACCAGCCCGCCGGCGATGTCCTGGACCCAAGACACGGCTTGGTGATAGTTATTGGCAAAGTGGAATTTGGCCAAGTTAGTGAAGACGATATTGGGCACAGCCGTGCCATTTGCAGCGATGCGACAATCGTGGGCCGCGGCCAAGGTCAGTCCTCGGACGGTCTCGGCATAGGTGATGAGCTTGGTCAACTTCTCGCGCACGTGGCTAGCCTTGGTGATGCCGTTGTACTGGGCTAGCAGCGCTGCCGCTCCGATAAAGAGGTCGCAAAGCGGCGGTTTGTACGAGGCGGCTGTAAAGCGGTGAAATTCGACGAAGGCGTTGGCCAGCGGCCCGGCGTATTGCCACTCCCTTTTTAGGAAAACGCGCTCATTGGGAATAAAGACATCGTCGAAGACCGTCAGCGTGTCGATCATGCGGTGCTCGGAACTAACCGGGTGGTGAAACTGGCTCACCGGCGGCGAGCCAAAAGGGCTGGCGATCAGCTTGAGCCCCGGCGCATTGACCGGCACGGCAAAGGCAACCGCATAGGCCGAGTCCTCTTCCTTGAGCGCACGGGTCGGCAAGACGATAAGTTCATCGACATACGGGGCACATGTCGTATGGGCTTTGGCCCCGCGCACCACGATTCCATCGCTTCGCTCTTCGACAATGTGGACGTAGTAGTCGGGATGCGCTTGCTGCGAGGGCAAGAGGCTGCGGTCGCCCTTTACGTCGGTCTGGGCCACGGCCAAGCTCAAGTCGCGCTGCTTGCACTCGCGGTGAAAGGCTTGCACGCGCTCGTTGTATTGCTCACCAGCATTTTTGTCCAAATGGTCGGAGACTAAGTCGAGGGCGAAAAGCGCGTCGGTGCCAATTTCCTTGATCAGCAACACTACACTGCTGCCCAGCCGCGTCGAACGCTCAATCATCTCGCGTCGGTTGAGCAAATCCGCAGCATCCGTCGGCGTCTTAAAGTAGCGGCTGACCGGTTCGCCCAACTCTTCATCCATCCAAGTCATCAGGTCGCGGTGCGCTGGATCCTCGGCCAATTCAAAATCCAAGGCGACGTGCTCGACCCCAATCCCTAAATCGTCGTGCGCGGTTACGTCCTCGACTCGCTCTCCCCGATGATATACTTCGCGTCCGTCGCGCAAACCCTCTTTGAATTCAGCGGCACTACGCAAGCCCATACGGCCCCCTTCTATTTCAATTTCTCAATGGTTTACCCGTGTGCAGCATGTGCGCGATGCGCTCTCGCGTGCGCTCGGTGCCGCACAGTTGCAAAAAGACCTCGCGTTCCAAATCGAGTAAGGCGCGCTCCTCCACTTCTCGGCGCGCCCCACCACTTCCCGTAAGCACCCGCGCCAAACCACGCCCTACCACTGCGTCGTGCTCGCTGAGTTTCCCAGCAGCTTGGCCTCCATCTATGCGCTCGTGTAAAAGCGCCAGCCCTTCGTCTCCGGTAACCTCTACCCCCGTCGGCGCACTGACGCAGTAGTCCTCGGCGAGCAGACCGCGCAATTTGGCTACGGCCCGCTTTAAGAGTTGGCCCTCGGCAAAGGCAATCTCGTCGTCAGCACTGAGGAGACCCCACGCTTGAGCCTGAAAGGCGCTGTCACTGAAGTTCCCGGCAAAAATCGTCTCAAACGCAGATGCTATATCGCTTGCGCCGCGCCGCGCCATTTCCATGCAGCCGCCGCTGCCGGGAATCAGGCCGACCTTGGTTTCCACCAAGCCCATGCTTAGTTCAGTCGTCGCCACGCGCCCATCAGCGCCCAAGGAGAACTCACACCCGCCTCCCAACACCAAGCCGCGAAGAGCTGCAACGACCGGGAAAGGCGCATAGTGCAGCGCTTGCACGGCTTCTTGGAAGGCAGCGACAAATGCTTCTAGCCCGGACCAGTCGCTCTCATCGACGAGCTTAGCCACGTGTTTCAAGTCGGCTCCGACTGAGAACAAGGAGCCAGCGCCAGCCAGCACCAAGCCGGTAAAGGGAGCCGTATCTACCGCGTGGTGGACAGCTTCCAGCGCCGCTGGGCCCAAGGCATTCATCTTGCCACTGAAAACCAGCGCCCCCAGTCCCTCGTCCAACCCAACCAAGTGTGCTCCGTCGTTGGACCAGATGGCTCGCTCGGCAGCTAGCGTATCCCAATCGTCTGCTGGTGGTTGCCAGCTTTCGCGCCGCAATCGAGTCGGAGAAAACGCACCCTGCTCGCGGTAAAAGTGCGTTTCACCTGCGGCCAGCAATTGGCTGGCGAGGTCGGGGACGCGCTGTTGGTTGGCTTCTAGGGCGCTTACGACCTCTTCGACGCCGAATAGATCCCACAACTCAAAAGGCCCCAGCGCCCAGTTAAACCCCCAGCGCATCGCTTGGTCGATTTGAACAATGTCGCCGGCAATGTCGCCTGCGTGCTCGGCGGCGTAGGCTAGCACGGCCGCGAGATGCTCTCGCCCGAGCTGGCCCCACGGGCCCGAATCGTCCCATAAGGCGCGGAGGCGGCGCACTGGGGAACGCTCGCTTAGTGCCGATCTCAAGGCACCCAACTCCACCTTTTGCACGGATTGGTAGGCAAAGGTATCTAAGTCGAGGGCCTCAATGCCCGCCTCGGCCTTGCGGTAGAACCCAGCGTTGACCTTGGCCCCGAGCAAATTCTCCTCCAGCATCCGCCGATAAAACGCTGGCAGGGCAAAAAGCGACCGCCACGGGTCCGCTGGCAATTTCTCGTAGCTAGTATCGGCCACATGCGCAACCGTGTCCAAACCCACGATGTCGCAAACGCGCAAAGTCGCGCTGGGCGGTCGCCCCATTAGAGGGCCGGTCAACGCGTCGACCTCGGCCACGCTCAGCCCATCCCGTTCCATCCTCTGCAGCATGTCGCAGGCCGCGAAAATCCACAGGCGATTGCCGATAAAGTTTGGCGTGTCTTGACTGCGGACCACACCCTTGCCCAACTCCCCGGTAAGAAAATCGACCATCTGCTGGACGATGGCCGGCTCGGTACCGGGTCCGGGTATGACTTCGACCAGCTTCATGTAGCGCGGCGGATTGAAGAAATGCACTCCGAGGAAGCAGCGGCAAAACTCCGGCGACCGGTCGCGCACTAGCTCGGCGATAGATAGCCCCGAGGTATTGCTGCTGATGACTAAGCCGTCGTGCAGGTACGGCTCCAGCCGGGCTAGCAACGCCCGCTTGGGGGCGCTTTCTTCTACCACGGCTTCAATGACCCAATCGGCCTCCCCAACGCAGGCTAGGTCTTCCATGCTCCCTAGCTCGACTCGCTGGGCCATCTCCGCCAGATAGAAAGCAGGAGGTCGGCTCGCGAGGGCCTGCTCCAGCCCCTGACGTGCGCGGCCCGCTTCATCGTCGGCCAACGGCAAGTCGAGGAGGCGCACCTTGTGGCCCGCGCAGGCGAGCAGAGCCGCAATTTGTCCCCCCATGACCCCAGCGCCGAGCACCACCACATTTTTCACTTTTTCATTCGCCATTTTCCCCTCCCGTCGGGAAGAGGGAGAGCTGATCTGAATTGGGCGGCGTCGACTTCCCCCGCAAGAGGGCCGCGCCCTCCTGCTGCAGGGTCAACCAGCGCTCGATCTCGCTGAGGCGAAACCGCACTAGCTTGCCAAATCTATAATGGGGAATCTGACCTCGACGGACCATGCGACGCACCGTGGAGGGCGAACAGCGGAGATGGGCGGCGACCTCTCCGGTGATCATCATTTTTTCCTGCACCATAGCTCTGCACCCAAGCGCTCAGCAACGCAGCAGGCGATCGGCGACAAAAAAATTGTTGTCGGTCTCCTGGATGGAAACCTCGATGTGGTACTGATGGCCGCGTTCTGGGAACAGCTTTTGCAAGACCTCGACTGCTTGGTCGAGGCAGTACTCTGCCACGTTTTCTACACTCGGATTTTCGCCTGGCATGACCACGACCCCCTGTGGCTCGAAGAGCTTGGCGTCGAGAAAGGTCGTGTCCCGCGCGGAAACCAACATCTTGTGATCCAAAGATTTGAAGATGTCCTTGAGCGCGCCGAAGTCAACGGACATATCCAGTTTTTCGAGTCGTGGGAAGCGCTCGGTGCGGATGACAAACACGCCGCGCCAAGTATGCCCGTGGACGTAGGCGCATTTGCCGTCGTAGTCTAGCTGCCGATGGGCGGCGTGAAATTTGCCCCGCGCCTTAATGGTCTCCATGCGAGCCATCTCCCTCGACCCTTGCCAGCGCTTTCTCCAAGCGAGTGCGGTAGTACCAAGTCACCGCCGATGCAACGGCCTGCGACACAATGAGGTAGTATAACACCTTACCAGCCACTCGCACCCACTCCGCGGTCGAGATTGTGGTGAGAATTATGATCAGCGCGAACGCTGCGAGTATGATCCCGGTGTTGAGGCGGAGCATCTTCTGGCATAGCGCCAAGGTTTTGTGCCGTGCTGCGTTGGTGTCTTCCGTCATAAATTATCCCGTCTGCTCGGCGACCCACTCCCGGGCCAGCCGCCGTGCGTTGCGGTCCTCGTCTAATATGGATTCGAGGGAAACAGCCTCCTGCGTGCCGCAGCGTGCCAGTACGTCGCTGTTCAGATCGGCGATGGCGAGGAAGCCGATTTCCCGCGTCAAAAAGGCCCCCACAGCCTCCTCGTTGGCTGCGTTGAGAGCGGCTGGAAAGGTACCTCCCCTCCGGCCTGCTTCGTAGCACAGATCTAGACAGGGAAAATTCGCTCTGTCCGGAGCGGCGAAACTCAGTTGGCCCACTTGCTTGAGGTCGAGATTGTCGAGCGGCACCTCGCGCCGTTCTGGGTGAGTCAGCGCGTATTGAATCGGCAGCATCATATCGGTCTTGCCCATGTGTGCCAACAGCGATCCATCGGCGAATTCAACCAGTGCATGTACGACCGACTGGCGGTGGACGACTACGTCCACTTGTTCGACCCTCACGCCAAAAAGCCAAGCAGCCTCAATGACCTCAAAGCCCTTGTTCATCAAGGTTGACGAATCCACGCTGATCTTGGGACCCATTTTCCAAGTGGGGTGATCGATGGCCTGCTCCGGAGTGATGTCGCGCATCTGCTCGCGGCTATGGCCAAAGAACGGCCCCCCAGAGGCTGTGAGGATGATCCGCTGCAGGCTGTTGCGATTTTCGCCCTGCAGACATTGCCAAATGGCATTGGGCTCGCTATCCAACGGCAGTACGGTTCCCCCGCCGCGCTGGGCTTGCTGCAAGATCAACCCGCCAGCCATAACCAAGGGCTCTTTGTTGGCCATAGCCACGGTTTTGCCCTGCGCCAGCACCGCCAGCGTTGGCGCAAGACCAACAGCGCCGACGAGCCCGTTGATTACTAGATCGGCCTCCGGCATGGTCGCGAGCTCGCACAGTCCCTCTTGGCCGCATACCACCTCGGCGTGTGGCACTGCGTCCTGCACTTGTTTTCTAGCCTCGGCGTCTAGAACGCAGATTTTTTGCGGTTGCCAGTGGTGGGCGCGCGCGATCAGCTTTGCAACCTTTGCTCCTCCGCCCAAGCCCACGACCTCGTACCCATCGCCCAGGTTTTCGAGGACCTTGAAGCACGTATCGCCAATGGACCCGGTGCAGCCGAGAACGACAAGTTTTTTAGGGGCATCAGCCATCTCAATTAGGGCGAATTTAGCTACTGTCGTCCCTTTGGCGGCCTCCGTTGCGCGGCCGACGACTGTTCCCGTTTCGAGCACCGTTGTTGCGCCGGTCGCCGCGACTCCGTTCGGTCTGGCGCACTACCTGTGTCTGGCGCACCACCACGACCTTGACTTGGCCGGCAAAGGTCAATTCGGTCTTGACGCGCTCGGCGATATCGAACGCCAGCATCTCGGCATCTTCATCCCCGATCTGATCGCCGCTGACCATGACGCGGATTTCGCGACCCGCATTGATGGCGTACACGTCTTTGACACCCGTAAACGAAGTCGCGATTTCTTCCAAGCGCATGATGCGGCGAGTATAGCCTTCGAGATCTTCGCGCCGCCCCCCAGGCCGGATCGACGATATCGTATCGGCCGCCTTGACCAAAAAGCAGATCGGCGAAAGACGGTCGTGATCCTCGTGGTGCTCGGCGATGACTTCCTTGACGGTTTCATTCTCATCGAATTGATCGCCTAGCTTAATGCCCAATTCGACGTGGCCTCCTTCCAGCTCCTTGCTAACGGTTTTGCCGATATCGTGCAAGAGGCCCGCCCGCTTGGCCAACGGCACATCCAAGCCGACCTCGGCAGCCATTCCCCCCGACAGATGGGCGACCTCTAGGCAGTGCTGAAGGAGGTTTTGCCCAAAGCTAGCGCGATATTTAAGCATGCCCACGTAGTAGGGCAGATCGGCGTGGTATTGGTTGGCCCCAATCTCGCTGAGGGCACCCTTGCCGACCTCGATCATGTCTTTGTCTAGGGCCTTGCGGCACTCTTCTACCACTTCCTCGATCTTGGTCGGCGTGAAGCCACCGCCGCTGATTAGCTGGTGCATCGCACGGCTGGCCACTTCGCGCCGCGCTGGATCGTAGGACGAAAGCAACACCGCGTCGGGCGTATCATCGACCACGACTTTGACTCCGGTCGCCGTCTCAAATGCGCGCACATTGCGCCCTTCCTTGCCGATGATGCGGCTTTTAATCCCCTCGTTGGGCAAGGGCACAGTCGAGGTGACCAAGTGGACGGTCTCTTCAACTGCACAGCGCTGAATGGCTTGGGCGATAATTTTTTGGGCTTCTCTATCCGACTCTTCCCGCGCCTTGGTGCGCTCGCTGCGGATCATAGCCGCGGCCCGCCCGCGCACCTCGCTGGCCAGATGCTCCATCATCTGTTCGCGTGCCTCGTCGGCCGGCAGTCCACTGGCCAGCTCTAGACGTTGCTGGTACTCGACGCGCAGTTGGCCCAGTTCCTCTTCTTCTCCTTTGAGGCCTCGCTCGCGCTGACCAATCCGCCGCTCCTGATTTTTGAGGCGATTCCACGCTCGGCTCTGCTCCTCTTTCTGGCTATTGAGGTCGCGCACAAGCTGAGCCAAGCTCTTATCGCGGCGGTCCAAATCGGCCAACTGATCCTCTAATTCGGCCTCTTGGCGGGCTTTTGTTTTATACCAGTCATCCCGTTCCTCAAGCAAGCTCAGTCGCACCGTGCGCTCTTCTTCGGCTAGCTGCTGCCGCACTCGGTCTTCTGCTTCTCTCTCCACTTGGGGCAGGACACCCCTTTTTAATAGGTAACTCAGCAGAAAACCCAGACCACCGCCCAAAGCGAGCAGGCCCAAGCCCACTAATGCTTGGATCATATCTGGATATTCCATTGCCATAAGCCTTATGTCTTAAGGTTTAGTTGGTACTAAATAGATACGGTATACCAGTCCACAAGGGCAAATGCCACCCCTCGCGGACTCCCACTTGCTACGTCTGGAGGGCGGCCGCTAGCGCGGCTTGTCGCATAGACGCACGTTCAGCCGGGTCGCTCCAACGCTGGGCGCTCTGTGGATCGAGCGCATCTAGGGGATCGTAATAAAAGAAGACCTCGCCGGGCCGCACGGCTGGGCTGGTAAATACGGCGATGCCTGTCTGGCGATCGTAGTGTTCGTAGGAGTGGACATCGCGCTTGCCGCCCCCTCCCATGGTATCGAGCACAAAGGCCGGCGTATTGAACCCTGCGGTCTGTCCCCGCACCGCCTTCTCTAAGTCGATCGCCGTCGCCAAGGTCGTGCGCAGCTCTTCAACTCCGCGCACCATATCGTGAACAAAGGTGTAATACGGATGCACGTTGAGATAGCTGAGCTGTCGCACGAGATGCTGCATAGTGTCGACGTCGTCGTTGACGCCCTTTTGCAAGACGGTTTGGTTGCGCACGCAGATGCCGCGCTCCATCAATTCGTCGAGTGCGCGACCGCTGATGGCCGTGATTTCGCGCGGGTGATTGAAATGCGTGTGCAGCGCGACTTCCTTGTGGACCTTGCGCCCCGCTTCGACCACCCGCGCTAGCGCATCGACCCACTCTCGGTCTGTAACGAGTTTCTGCGGCATGATCGCCGGCGCTTTTGTCGCATAGCGCATCCGTCGCACGTGTTCAATGTCGAGCAAGCGCGTGCCGATGTATTCGATGTGTTCGGCCTTGAGGTTGGCCACATCGCCGCCGCTGATGACGATGTCTTCTAACTCGGGTCGCGAAGCGATATAGGCAAAAACCTGCTCCCACCGCTGGACAATGGCCCCAAAATGCACTTTCTCCACATCCTCGGTATCCAACCCCACTGCATAAGAGCGGGTGCAGAAACGGCAGTACACCGGACAGGTGTCGAGCGTCAAAAACAGTGCCCGGTCCGCATAGCGATGCGTCAGGCCCGGCACCGGAGAATCCTCTTGCTCGTGCAGCGAATCTAGGGAGAGTTCTGGGTGATCGGGCCGCATCCGCGATTCCATGGGCAAAAACTGAATGCGCAGCGGGTCCTCGGCTGGCTCCGACCAGTCGATTAAGCTCAGTAGATATGGAGAAATCCGCAGGCTCATCGGCGAGCGCAAAAGCCCCTGCTCGACGTCTCGATAAAACGCCTCTGAAACGACGCTACCGAGTACCTCCCGCAGCTTCTTCAGACTCGTCACGCTATTGCGGCTCTGAAAACGATGCTCGTGGAACTCATCTGCCCGCAAATCGGCATAGGCGGGAATGGCGCGCCAATACTCGTCGTCGCGTAAATCCCGGTGGGAAATATCGACTAGCGCGCTGGTAGGCGGCGTCAGTATCTGCTCTTGGATATCAGACATGGGTTTGTTCCGTGCTGCTTCAATCTTTCTTGATTAAGTTGAAAAATTCCTCGCGCACTATCGGCTCGGCAAAATGGCCCCGCAGTGCCGAAGTGGTCGTCACCGCCCCGGGCCTTTCCACCCCCCGCATCTCCATGCACAAATGCCGAGCCTCCATTACGACGATGGATCCTTTGGGTGTCAGCTTGGCTTCGAGAAAGTCCACAATTTGCTCGGTGAGACGCTCTTGGAGCTGGGGTCGGCGGGCGTAGAATTCGACGATGCGCACGATTTTGCTCAAGCCGACGATCAGATCCCCGGGGATGTAGGCTATGTGCGCCTTGCCGAAGAACGGGATCATGTGATGCGAACAAACCGAGAAGAACTCGATATCCTTGACGATCACCATGTTGTCGTAGCCATCGCTATTGGGAAAACAGGTAATCTCCGGTTCGCCTTGGTCGTCCAGTTCCCGAAAGATCTCCATGTACATCCGCCCGACGCGGTCCGGGGTACCCCGCAAGTGCGGATCGCTCAAGTCGAGCCCCAAGACCTGCATGATCTGGGCGAAGTGGCCAGCTATTTCGGCGGCCTTGGCCTTGTTCTGGCCCTGGAGCCAACTCGGCGCATCGCGCTCGCTAGGCTGCCCTGCCGTCACGTCTTCCATTGCGCACTTTCCTTTGCGGGCACTATAAACAGTGGGGCAAAGCCGTCTGTGCCTTGCCCCACTCCACTGCGAAAACGAAGTACTTCAGTTGAGCGATTGCAAACAGGCCCTAATCGCCGCAAAATCTGGCAGGACCTTGGGGTTATCGGACACCCAAGCATAACGGACGGTGCCTTGCCCATCGACGACAAAGGCCGAGCGCTTGGCGACACCCTTGAAGCCCAACAGGTCTTCGTGTTGGGCACCGTACCCAGCGGAGACTTCCTTGTTGAAATCGCTGAGCAGCGGGATCCCAATCCCTTCCTGTTCGGCCCAAGCGCTGAGGCTAAACGGGCTATCGACGCTGATTCCCAAAACTTGAGCATCGAGATCGTTGTACGCGTTGATTCCGGCGGAAATCTCGCACAACTCCTGCGTACAAACGCCGGTGAAAGCCAGCGGCACGAAGAGTAAAACGACGTTTTTACCAGCGAAATCGCCGAGGCTTACGTCCTCCATATCCGCATTCTTGAGGGTGAACGCGGGCGCTGTATCTCCTACTTGGATCGCCATCTGCTAACTCCCCATCGCTTCGGCAAAGCGGCGATTGACTTCGTTCCAGTTAATGGTCTCAATCCAAGCGGCGATGTAGTCGGGTCGGCGGTTTTGATAGTGGAGATAATAGGCGTGTTCCCAGACATCGATGCCGAGGATGGGAACTCCGCTGCCGTCCATTAGGGGATTATCCTGATTGGCAGTGCTGAGAATGTCGAGCTCGCCGTCCTTGACTACGACCCAAGCCCAGCCGCTGCCGAACCGTTTGGTTGCGGCATCCACGAAGGCTTCGCGGGCTGCGTCTTGGCTGCCAAATTTGGCTTCGGCTGCGGCGATGAGCTCAGCCGAAGGCTCGCCGCGCTCCCCGGCTGGAGCCATGATCTGCCAAAACAGGCTGTGGTTGGCATGACCGCCGCCGTGATTGCGCACCGCCGTGCTGATGCTCTCGGGGACGGCGTCGAGGTCGCTGATGAGATCTTCGGCGCTTTTAGCAGCCAAGCCGTCGTGCCCTTCGAGCGCGGTGTTGAGGCTGGTCACATAGGTATTGTGATGCTTGGTGTGGTGAATCTCCATGGTGCGGGCGTCTATGATCGGTTCTAGCGCGTCATAGGCGTAGGGGAGATCGGGAAGAGAGTGAGCCATGGTGCAATCCTTTCGGCTTGAGGTTAAAAATGCGTTAGGCCGTATTGGCCTGGTAATTTTTCACTAGGGCCCGAGCCGCGTCAGCAGCTAGTTGGGCGGCGTGGCGCTTCATGGGCGGTAGCCCTCCCAATGCCTCCTCAATAGCTGCTGGCTTTAGCTGAGCTGCGTCCACTAGCAGCGAGTCTGCCAGCAACTCGGTGAGCACCGAACCAGCCGCGACCGAAGGCGCGCAGCCAAAGGTCTTGCAGCTAGCGCGGACGATGCGGCCGTCTTCGACGCGGGCAAAAAGCTGCATCGCATCGCCGCAGGCCTGATTTTCAGCTTGCCCCGAGGCATTGGCATCGCCGATTTGCCCAGCGTTTCGGGGATGCCGGTAGTGGTCGAATACCGCGGCGCTAAAGGAGGTCATTTGCTCGCTTCAACAGCATAGTGAAGAGGTCCGAGAAACGGGTTGTATAATACTTGGCACCGAGGTGGTTGTCAACTGCGCATCCCCCTGAACTGCAATCTGTACAACGAGTTAGAGCCACCTCATCAGACTTTGAGGCTGCCGGAACCACCCGGACCACCCGGACCACAATCCCGCCAGTAGGTCCGCACCATCTGCAAGATATCCCAGAGCATGGTATCCTTCGCTACTTGGTCGATCAACGCGTTTAGTCTCGCGGCCTTCTCTGGCTCGATCAGCTCCAAGCCGCTCATCATCGTCAGGTGGTGGATCAAGCCCGTTTGCAACAATGTGCGGTTCATGTCCGAGAGGGGGATACTGCTTTTGTTGGCGAACTCCTCTTCAAGGCCAGCATAGAGTTCGGCCAAGTTGTGGGAAAGTGTGGTCTCGACTTTGTAAACTTTTTCCATGCGCCTCCCGACCGTGTAGGAACCTTGCGGTTAATATACCCGGCGCGCTCCCACTGTCAACAAGACTCGGCCGAGAGGAAGCGGTGGGTTATTTGGCGGCGATTTGGTATTTGCGGAGCAGGTGTCGAAAGCGATCGTAGGTCAAGCCCAATTGCTGGGCTGCGTCTTTCTGCCGCCCTCCCGCTTGAGCGAGTGCGCCGTCGAGCAAGCCGCGCTCGACGCGCTCGACTTGTTCGTCGAAACTGCCCCCATCCGGAAGGGCAACGCCGCTGCCGCCGCGCACTTCCGGAGGCAAGTCCTCCACGACCACTTCGTCTCCTTGCGCGACGCAGAGGGCGCGTTCGACGGCGAATTTGAGTTCGCGCACATTGCCCGGCCAAGCGTAAGTCTCTAGCATGGCCAAAACGCCTTCGGCGAACGGGCGTCGTTCAATCGCCGGTACTTCGTCGCATAACTGCTGAGTAAAATATTCAACCAAGGACCGGATATCCTCGGGCCGCTCCCGCAGGGGCGGCAGTTGGAGCACGCTAAACCGCAGGCGGTCGTAGAGGTCGGCGCGGAATTGTCCGCTGGCTATTTCCCGTTCCAGATCCGCGTTGGTCGCCGCCACGACGCGCACATCAACGTGGATCGTCTGCGTTCCGCCCGTGCGTTCAAATTCTTGGTATTCTATGACGCGCAATACGTTTTTTTGGAAGTCCAGCGAAGTGTTGCCAATCTCGTCGAGAAAGAGCGTGCCGCCATTGGCGGCTTCAAAGCGGCCGTGGCGCATTTCGGTCGCACCTGTAAAGGCCCCCTTCTCGTGGCCAAACAGCTCGCTTTCAAGCAGGGTATCCGACAGCGCTGCGCAGTTCAGCTTGACAAAGGCCCGCTCGCGGCGGTTGCTCCCGTAGTGCAAGGCCGCGGCAATCAGTTCCTTACCCGTGCCCCGCTCGCCACAGATCAGCACGGGCCTCGGTATGGAGGCGACCTGTTCAACTTGCTTAAGCAGATTCTGAATCAGGGGACTGCGACTTACGATCTGATAGCGCTGACCTAGCTCGGTCCGATAAAACGAATTTTCGCGGTCCAAGGCTTCGTTTTCGGCCTTGAGGCGGGCGTTTTCGCACAATACCGTCAACATCCGCTCGACCTTTTCCATCTCCACTTCGAGCTTGTCCTCGACGTACAGGTCCTTTTCGATAAAGTCCGCCGCCCCAGCTTGCACGGCTTCGACCGCCAAGTCGACGCTCCCCTTGCCCGTGAGAATAATAACCGGCAGTTCAGCCCACTGCTTTTTGATCTCCTTCAGCACTTCGAGGCCATTGGGCTGGCCAACGCCAAAGTCAAAGTCCAGCACCACGAGTTCGACGTCCGTCGGCCTAGCAGCCAGATGCCCAAGCAGCCGCTGGCCATTGGAAAACGAGATGACCTCCTTGCCCAAGCTCCGCAGTTTCTCCGCCAACATCTCGCGTAATTCCTGCTGGTCATCGGCGATTAAAACAGCTTTCTGTTTTTTACCTGCCATGCCCGTCCTCATTCAATCACTGAAAGGCTAGGTCTCGCCGCCCGAGAAATTGAGCGGCAGATCGAGCCGAAAAACGGTTCCGTGGCCCTTTCTGCTCTTGACGCGCAGCACGCCCTGATGGGCTTGGGCAATACGGCGCGCAATGCTCAAACCATAGCCATTGCCCCGCTCCCTAGTGGTAAATCCAGGCTCGAATATCAATTCCAAATGCTCTTCCTCAATGCCCGGCCCATCGTCCTCGACCTCAATAAAAACCAGTGACTGCTCCGCGTCGTAGCCAGCGCCTAACACCACCCGACCGCCGTGGTTCTCTTCGAGAATTTCCAAGGCGTTGAGGCAGAGGTTGGTAATAGCCTCGCGCAGCATCCGCTCATCGGCTTCTACGCGCGGCAAGCCCTCCTGAATCCGCGTCTGGATCGCGGCCTTCCAAGTTTGCTGGCCAAATCCGGCAGCCACCCGGCGCACCAAGCGACCGAGATCGATTATCGCCGGGTGGATTTTATCCGCTTTCATCGCCTCCAAAAACCCCACCCATTCGTCGTACAGGGCCTCGTATTCGCCCCCTAAGCGATTCAATTCCCCCCGCTGCGACTCTTCGGCTTTGCGCCCCAGCCCTCGCAAGCGGCTGCCGATGATCCCCATCAGGTTTTTGATGCGATGCCCCTTCGTGTAAAAACCCTCGTACACCTGCTCCTTGCCCAACTCGACCATTTCCAGCGACAAACGCGAGAGAACCTGCGGCGCGCTTTGCCCAAATTCCTCGCAGATGTGCTGGTATTCTTGTTCTAATTCAGGGGGTTTTACGTGGCGAAAAAATAAACGGGCCAAATTCGCATACGGCTGACTGAGCTTGGGGTCGAGTTGGATGGCGACCTTGAATTCCCCCATCGCCCCCAACACTTGGCCGCCTTGCAGCAAGAGCTGGCCCAAACTGTTGTGGCCCACCGCGGAAAGCGGGTTGAGAGTCAACCCTCGGCGGAAAGCGCGGATGGCTTCCTCACGGCGCTGTGGATCTTCGTTATACTGACTGCCGAGAGCAAAAAAGACGCGATCGAGAGCGGGGTATTCCCGCCCTTCCTCGACCGCCTGTACGATGGCTTCAAAGTGCGCCAGCGACCGCTCGCGGAACCGGGGATTCCGCCGCCCTTGGCGCATTGCGAGCAAGCCGAGTTGGTAGTGGCTTGCTAGATGCCCACTCGCCGCGGCCGCTTCCAGCACGGCGATGGCCGCTTGTTCGTCCCCCAGTTCCAAGAGACAAAGCCCTTTGCGGTGTTGGAGTTCCAAGTCGTCGGGCACCTGCGAAAGGCCGCGCTCGCACCAGTCCAGCGCTTCGGCCCAACGCGCACCTTCACAAGCCTCTACAGCGCGGTCGAGCCAATTCACAGCCTAGCCTTGCTCTCGCGGTTCTTGGCGCTCCCAAGACTTAGAACCTACTCCGTCCATGTGGTCGATCTTTTCGCTGAGAGCAATCATCACGTCCTGCACCTCAGTCAGCCGCTGCTCAACTGAGACCAACCGCTCCCGTAGCTCGTTCGGCTCCATGACCTTGTCCTCAGATACAGTCGCCTTGAGCTTGAGGTATTCGGCAACTTTGGCGATGCCGAAAATCGCCACAGCGGCCAACAAGAGCGGCACCAGAATGACGGGCCCAATCAGACCGTCGGAGCCGGGGTGGCTGGGAAAAGCAGAGAAAAAAAGCACACACAACGCGATACCAGCGAGGAATCCTAAGACGATCCCCTTATTCTTGGCCATGATTTAGTTCCTTTCCCTCTCTTCGATGGAATCAACTTTTTCAATCAACTCTTCTCCCCATCTGCCTTTTTCGCATTCCAAGGTTTAGCCCCAACCCCGTCCATGTAGTCGATTTTCTCGCTGAGGGCGATCATCACGTCCTGCACCTCGGTCAGCCGCTGCTCAACTCGCTCTAGACGCTTGACGATCCGATCTTCTTCCTGTTCGGATTTTTTGTCTCGTCGCTTGCGGCCTGAAAAATACATATTGCCCCAATTGACCAATCCGCCGCACAAGATGATGAAGCCGATGCCAATGGCGACCTGCAAAAACCCACTCATTTACTCCCTCCCTGTCTGAGCTATAGCCTATTTGTATCAAGCGCTTTCAACGCCCTGGCTCCAGTGTTTCTCGTGCGCGAAAAGTACTTCTGGAAAGCGATAGACCATCAGGCCCGAATCGGTTATTTCGACCTCGACGAACCCCCCATCGGCCAAGCGCTTGAGAATCTCCGAGGCCTCCTCGACGGTTAGCCCGGTATCGGCCGCCGCTTCGGTCACCGTCAGGCGGCCATTCCTCTTCTGGGCCAGACGCACTACGCGATTTTGTTGACGTCGGTAGCGCACCAAATGCGCGGCTGCATCGAGTTTTTTGGCCAGTATCCAGAGCAAGCTGCCGAAAATGGTCTGGGTGACGCCAATGGCAAAGAACTCAAAATGGGAATCTGGACCATCGGCATGGAGAATTTGAAAAAGGCCGTAGAGCATAAACCCCAGCCCTATCGGCACCATCGGCACGGCCATTACCTTAAGAAAAAGAGCGCCTAGGCGCTTGAATCCCCCTTCCATAGCACTTCGTACCTCGCTTTTTGCCGCGTCGGGCGGTCTCATCGTCACAGCCATTAGTTCCTCGAATTCAGCAGATTGCGCAACATGCTGTAGGCCAAAGGGTTACTTGTCTTTATTCATCTTGTCCTTTAGGGCCTTCAATTCGTCGTCAACGCTGTGGTCGACTTCGATTTGGCGGATCTCTTTTTCAATGTTCTCCATCTCGCCCGAAATCTCCGTGTGGGCGGTAGCCTCTGCCTCGCTCTCTTCGACTTTCTGCTCAAAGCGTTCAAAGCTGGAAAAGGCATCCTCACCCAACCCGGAAATGCTCTGGGCCAGACGCTTGCGGGCTTGGGCAGCTTGGTGGCGAGCGATCAACGTGCCCTGCCGGGTCCGCGCTTCTTCGAGCTTGGTCTTTAGCTCGCGTAGCTGCTCGCGCAACTGCTCGGCTGTCTGCCGACTCTCCTCCACGGCCGGAGCCAGATCCTCAGCCGCTTTGGCAAACACGGCCTTGCGCTCGAGCGCCCGTCGCGCTAGCGCGTCCTCGCCCGCTTCCACCGCCCGTTCGGCCTTGCCCTGCCATTCGGCGACCTGGCTTTGCTTGTCGTTGAACTGGCGCTCGAGCCGCTTGTGGTTGGCCACAGCGGTTCCTACCGAGGCCGTGGCCTTGCCGACGGCCTCTTCCATATCCCGCACCATCTGGCGGATCATCTTGTCCGGCTCTTCGGCCCGGTCGAGCATCTCGTTGATATTGGACTTGAGGATATCGCTTATCCTCGAAAAGGCTCCCTTAGCCATCGCACACCTCCTTGATTGAGTGAAGCTTATCATGCGTTGTCTCTAAGCTGCAAGGACCATGCCAAAAGTTTGTCATGTCCATAATTGGCTATAGCCCATTGTGTTACAGAAAAAATATAGATCAAATTATTACTTGTTAATGGCCAGATTCGCCACTTGGCTGGCGTCATTGGCCATTTTCGCTCCTTTAGTTATTATAACAAATCTTCGCAAAGGATCTTGCTATGGCCAATCCATTGGTCTTGATCGGCTTGGGTATCTATCTCGCGGCAATGCTCGGCGTTGGTATATACGCCGGCCGCCGCGTCCGCAACTCGACCGACTTTATCGTCGCCGGCCAACGCCTGCCCCTGGTGCTCTGCACTGCAACGCTCGCAGCAACGTGGTTTGGCGGTGGAATCTGCATTGGCGCGGCAAGTGCTGCATACAAGGGTGGCATCCTCGCGGTCATTGCCGACCCTTTTGGCGCGGCTTTGTGCCTGTTCATCGCTGGCTTCTTTTACGTCCGGCTGATGCGGCGCATGGGCTTGATGACAATCGCATCCTTTTTTAGCCGCCGCTTCGGCCCTCGAGCGGGCCTGCTAGCCAGCCTTTGCACCATTCCCGCCTATGTCGGCTGGACCGGCTCGCTCTTGTTGGCCTTTGGGCGGATTCTGCAGACCCTCACCGGCATCGATCCCACTGTCGGCATCTGCGCAGCCGCAGTCATCGTGCTGGTCTACACTTGGGCCGGCGGCATGTGGGCTGTCACGCTAACCGATTTCGTCCAAGTGACCGTCCTCGTACTGGGGCTATTTATTTTGACGCCGATTCTCGTCGGCGACATGGGCGGCTGGAAGGCCCTCGTCGCCCAAATCCCATCCTCCCGCTTCGATTTCTATCCTCGTGGCGACGCGGCTAGTTGGTTGGCCTATGCGCGCGATTGGCTGGTCATCGGCCTCGGCAACCTAGCGGGACAAGACCTAATCCAGCGCAGTCTATCCAGCCGCGACGAAAAGGTGGCATACCGCAGCGCTTATCTTGCTGGGCTGCTTTATATAACAGTTGGGCTGTTGCCCGTTTTTCTCGGCATGGCGGGTGCAGTCATCCTCCCGGATTTGGCCGATCCCGACCTAGTTATGATGTCCCTCGCCCTAAAATACCTTCCAGATATAGCCTTGATCCTCTTTATGGGAGCCCTCGTCTCAGCCCTCCTATCCAGCGCCGACAGTGCCCTCCTCGCTCCGGCTAGCGTCATTGGCTGGGATCTCCTGCGCTACTTCAAACCCGATGCCGAAGAGCAGTCGTCGCTGCGCGTGACGCGCTTGTCCGTGCTCCTCTTGGGTGCGCTATCGCTCCTGTTGGCTCTCCGGACCGCTTCGGTGTACGACTTGATGGTCAATTCTTGGTCCGTACTCCTCGCCTCGCTGTTCGTCCCGCTAACCGCTGGCTTGTGGTGGTCCAAGAGCAACGGCCCCGGGGCCTTGGCCTCCATAGGGGTCGGCCTGTGCGCCTGGCAGGTGCTGGGGATGCTCTCCACAGATTTGCCAGCCGACCTTCTGGCCGTGCCCTTTTCCGCCCTCGCCTTGGTAATCGTCAGTTTGCTAACTCAAAAGAAGGCTCCGCCACAGCCTTTACTCGATGCCGAAGGACGCCCCCTAGACTATAAAAATCGCTTGGGTATTTAACCCTAAGCTCGCTTGACAGGTAAAAGCGCGTACTTAACTTGTTGATTACTTACCACCCACTTAAAAAGGAAGTTGACTATGAAGATGTACATCGCCGGAGAATGGGTTGACAAAGCCGAAACCATGGACGTCGTCAACCCCTACGATGGCTCAGTCGTCGACACCGTCCCCAGGGGCGACGCCGCAGACATTGACCGCGCCATTGACTCGGCCGAACGCGGTGCCAAGGTCATGGCCGCAATGAGCGCCCATGAGCGCTACGAGATCATCCATCGCGCGGCCGATCTAATGTTAGAGCGGCTCGACGACCTAGGGCGCACCATCACGCTCGAAGAGGGCAAGGTCCTCGCCGAGGGCATGGGCGAGGCGTCCCGTGCCCAAGAGACCATTGTTCTCTCCGCTGAGGAAGCCAAGCGCTTAACTGGCGAAACGCTCGACCTAAGCGGAGCCTCCAACGGGGCGGGTAAATTCGGCTTTACGCTGCGGGTTCCCTGTGGCGTGGTGGCCGCCATTACGCCCTTTAACTTCCCGCTCAACCTCGTCTGCCACAAAGTGGGGCCCGCGTTGGCTGCCGGTAATTCGATCATCATCAAACCCGCTAGCGACACTCCGCTTTCGGCTCTCAAACTGACCGAGATCTTTGTCGATGCGGGCCTGCCGGCAGAAGCCATTCAATGCGTCACGGGTTCGGGCGGCGTCATTGGCGACGCGATCAGTTCCAATCCCAAGGTCCGCAAAATCAGCTTTACCGGCAGCCGCGATGTCGGCGAACACATCTGTCAGGTCGCCGGCCTGAAGAAAGTGACCATGGAGCTAGGCTCCAACGCCCCACTAATCGTCATGCCGGATGCCGACCTCGAAAAGGTCGCCGCTGCCACCGCCAATACCGGCTTTGCCAACGCTGGCCAAGTCTGCATCTCGACTCAGCGAGTATTCGCCAGCAACGAGGTGTACGGGGATTTTATAGATGCCCTCAAACCCGCGGTCGAAGCCTTAACGACCGGCAATCCCCTCGACAGCGACGTCAAGATGGGGCCGATGATCCGCGTCCAAGACGCCGAGCGCGTCGAAGCTTGGGTGCAAGAAGCCGTTGGATCTGGAGCCAGCGTCGTCACCGGTGGAACCCGCGAGGGCACGATGCACGCCCCGACCATCCTAGCCGACGTAGCACCGGAGATGAAGGTCTCCTGCGACGAGATTTTTGGCCCAGCGCTCGGCATCAGCCGGATCGACGATATCGACCAAGCCATCGCCATGGCCAACGACACCAACTATGGTCTCAGCGCTGCAATTTTCACCGAAAACCTCAACTGGGCACTCCAGTTTGCCCAGCAGGTGGAATCGGGCAATATCCACATCAACTGGGGCACTCAGTGGCGCGCCGATCTGATGCCCTACGGCGGCCTCAAGGAAAGTGGCATGGGCAAAGAGGGGCCCAAATACGCAGTCGAGGAAATGACCGAAACCAAGATGGTCGTCATCCATTAACAACCTATAGCAACAACGCAAAAGGGGGACGCTCTGGCTGAGCGTCCCCCTTTTTGCTTGTACCCTTTGTCCTTGCGACTCAGGTCAAATTCAGTGACTCCATAAGCGCCGCGCGGATCTGCTGCGTTATCGTCCCCGGCGTACCATCGCCAATAACGGCATCATCGATTTGTACCACTGGCATCGCCTCAAGCGTAGTACCAGCAATGAAGACCTCACCGGCTTCCTTAAATTGATCCAGCGTGCAAAACTCTTCGTCGATGGGTATACCGAGCTTGCGGGCCAAATCGAGCAGAATCCCTCTGGTGATACTTGGCAGGATGTGAGGACCAATAGGCGCGGTACACAATCGCCCTGACTGTATGCAGAAGGCCGTCGTCGAAGCCCCTTCGGTGACCCGGCCTTCCGCGTTTACTAGCAGAGCCTCAAAGGCCCCCACTTGCATCGCCGCCTGTTTGGCCAAGATGTTGGGCAACAAGGCGATGGTCTTGATATCGCAGCGCTTCCAGCGCAAGTCTGCGGTGCTAATGATTTCGACGCCTCGGTCGTAGAGATCCCGTGGCAGGCGACGCAATTCCTTAAACGTCATCACGACAGTGGGATCAACCGGGACCGCGGGAAACTCGTGCTGCCTAGGAGCGACCCCGCGCGTAATTTGGATATAGACCAAGGTCTCGCCAAAACCGCTCCGCTCAATGCCCTCCATCAGCTTGGTCTTAAGGCCGTACTCGCGAATATCCAACGGCAAGTGCAGTGCTGCTAGGTTGCCCTGGAGGCGCACCAAATGCGGCTCTAAGGCATAGGGGCACCCCCCGTAGGTCCCAACGACCTCATAGACCCCATCGGCGAACTGATAGCCCCGGTCCTCGACCGACACCACAGCTTCGGCCAGTGGGCAGAAGCGACCGTTAACATAGGCGATCTCAGGCATCGCCCATCGCTAGCCTTTGGCGAGGGCCTGCCACAAGGCTCGGTAATAGCGCATCAGGCGCAGGGGGTCTGGACTTTCGGGGATTTCGGCGAGACAATAGCCTGCGTAGCCGCTCTGCCGCAGCAGGGTAAAGAGCCGCTCCCACGGGTAATCGCTCCACAACTCGGTAATGTGGATCAAGGCAATGGCCTCCTGCAAGGAAGCAAAACTGCCGTCGATGGAACCGTCGACAAGGTCCGTCGCATTGGAGTTCCAGCAGACGAAGACATTGTCGTGGTCGGCGTAGTCGAGAATCTTGCGGATGTTAGCTGGATCCGAGGTCGTGCGGCCATGGACTTCCAAGCGAATCTGCACCCCTAGGTCGCGGGCAAATTCGCCGCACTCGCGCAAGCTAACGCCGATCTGCTCCAAGGTCTGCTCGATGGGGATTCCCTCCTCTACGTGGACGTTGTTGGGACGCACCTTGACTCCGCCGACCCCGAGATCGTGGGCCAAGCGCACGTATTCTTTGGTCCCGTCGATGTGACTTTGCAGCACCTGCGGATCGACCGCGTCGTATTCAAAGGCGCTGCCCAACCCTACCAACTCGACCGCCGAGTCGGCAAAGCGCTTCTTGACCTCGGCCCGCTCCGTTCCGCTGAGCGACACTTCGACCCCGTGGGCATGCGTCGTCCGCAATTCCACTCCGGCAAAGCCAGTCTCTTCGCAATGGGTAATCAGCGTCCCTAAATCCCAATCGCGGCCTAAATTGTAAGTCACCATACCGAGCTTCACGTTGTATTCTCCCCTGTTTGATCGCCGGCAAAGAGCTCCCGGCGAAAGAGTTCCTTTTGCTGTTGGAGGTATTCACCCTTGCTCATGTTGGGCGCGTGATTTTGCAGGATGTCCTGGGCTGTAGACGCATCGCTGTACAGCAGGTCGATAGCCATCATAGCCAAGACCTTGGCCGGGGCGAGGTACCCAGCGGCAGGGTCGGCGATGCCCCAATCGGGGCCGTGGATCACGCCGCTGGCCCCGGTCATGGCCGGGTGCAGCACGGGCATGATCTGGCTGAGGTCTCCAGCGTCCGTGGAACCGCCGCCGTGGGGATAATCTCGGTATTGATCGGGGCCGAAAATCCGCGCGGCGTTGTCCTTGAAAAGCTCCCCTAAGTCGGGATCATTGCACAGCGGCAGGTAGCCGGGCACGGTTTCGATCTCAACCGAACAGCCGAGGGCAACCGCCGCTCCCCGCAGCGCCCGATCGACCTTGTGAGACGCATCGAGTATCGCCTCGGTGGTGCGGGCGCGGACGTAGGTTTCCAGCCGCACCTCCGCCGGGATGATATTGACTATATCGCCCCCCTTGGTGATGATCGGATGCACCCGCACGCAATCTTGGTCGCGGAAGGTCGCGCGCTGAGCGTCAATCGCGCTGAGGGCGAGCGTCGCGGCGCTGAGCGCGTTGACGCCTTTCTCCGGCGCGACTCCAGCATGGGCAGCCCGACCAATGAAGCGCACGTTCTTGGCCAAGAAGCCATTGGACGAACGGGCGATTCCCACCGCTCCCTCGTTTTGGGTCGAATTGCTGGTATGGATCATCACGGCCATATCGACATCGTCGAAATGACCCAATTCGACCAGTTCGGGCTTGCCCCCGAGAAACGCGATCTTGCCGTCCTCGACCAAGCCTAAGCGGTAGCCTATCTCGACGTATTCTTCTGCGGGCACGGCAAAAAACGCAATCCCCCCGGCCAATTCCTTGCTGACGCCGGCTGCGACGAGGCCATAGGCGGCACCCACCATCCCGGCGATTTGGGCGTTGTGGCCACAGGCGTGCGCCGCTCCAGTTGCCGGGTCGGCGCGCGGGTGATCGGGCACGATGAGCGCGTCGAGTTCGCCCATCAGCGCCACCGTCGGCCCCGGTTGCCGTCCTTGGAGCCAAGCCTTCACGCCGGTCAGCGCCAGTTCCCGCTCGTACTGCAATCCGAGATCGGCAAAACTTTCGCAAACGCGGCGGGCCGTCTGTTCCTCCTTAAAGCCCAATTCGGGCCGGTCCATGATGGCTTCTCCCAGCCCGATGATCTGCTCGCCCTGCTGGTCAATCGCCGCGCAGACAGCGGCCTTTAATTCCTCTTTGCTCCGCATAAATCTCCGTCTTTTTAGGTCGGCCAGTATAAGCCGATGTCGCTGGGGTTGTCAAGCAGTTCCCCGGCTTGCGTAGGTATAACACACCCCTTAATTTTTTGAGATCATAAGCCCTTGCCCAGCCTCAAACTCTTCCAGAGCCATTGCATTGTACAAAATCCTTATCATCGACCGCAATCCCATATTTGGGACCACCCTCGCCGGCCTACTCGAACAGGCCGGCTATCAGGTCGAAGTCGTCAACCAACTAGACGAGACGACGGACTCGACCACTATCAACTCAACGCCCCGGATTTAATCCTCCTCGGCGTCGAGGTTGACGACCCGGCCCCTTTTGTCGCGGCGAGTCGCTTGCTCGACAACACCAAGCTCATCGCCTTCCTGTCGCGCCAAAGGCGTTCATCCGACGATCTGCAGGAGGTGCTACAAGCCCTCAAAGGGTGTCCCATTTTTTACAAGCCCTTCCGCACCGAGGACGTCCTCGCCGCTATAGCCACAGAATTAGTGCCGCACGAGACCTGATCTTCAGCCGTGCGGCAGTACCCCGATGTCCTCGCCGCGCTGATAGTTAAGTGCATCGACCATCATCCGCACGATGTCGTAACTAGGGCTGAATCCCAAGTATTCCTCGGCCTTGCGTAGGTCGAATTCGTAAAAGGTCGGTGTGGCCCGCACCGCTGCTTCGACGTGGGGCATGTCGCGCAATGCGGCGAGCCGGTAGCTGACCTCGTCCCAAGTGAAAGGCCGCGGCCCCGCTAGCTGGAAGGTCTCGCCCAACGCCCTTTCTTTACCCAAGGCACAGAGGCAGCCGTGCACGATGTCGCGCACATCGGCGATGTGCTTTTTGAAGGGACGATCGCGCTGGTCTTTTAGCAGCACCGCGCACTCCTCGCCCTGCCATTGGGCGGCCAGTTCCAGGTGCACCTCCTTCATTTTGCTCAGATAGAACTGAGGAAACGCCAAAATTTCGTCAGCCGCTTGCACCATGGCGAAACGCAGGATCGTCGTCGGCACTTGGTAGCCCTGCCAGTAGCCATTGCACAATTCCTCGCCCAGCGCCTTCGTCAAAGCATACGCTCCCTTGGGCACGCGCGGCGTCTGTTCGTCAATCGGCGCGCTCATGCCGCCGGGGACGTACTTGTCGTACAGCGCGTCCGAGCTGGCGAATAGGAATTGACCCATTCCCTGCTCTCGGCGCACGGCTTCCAGCATGTTGAAGGTCCCGCGCACGTTGATTTCAAAAAACTCCTCGTCGCTAAAGGGACCTCCGCCCTGAAAGGCCGCCCCCAAGTGATAGACGGCTTCGACTCCCTCGACCGCCTGTTCGACCGTGGCCGGTTCGGTCAAACTTCCCTCGACGAGTTCGACCTGCATCTTCTTGAGGTTTTCCACTCGTGGATCTCGGGGCCAGACCAACCCGCGAAGTTGGTGGCCGCGCTCGACGAGCTGTTGGGCCAAGTTAGCACCAATGCGACCAGTAATGCCAGTAATCAATATCCTCACGCAAACCTCCCAGTTGAATTGCCAACAACAAACCGCACCGCACCTTCGCTGGCAACCCCACTGTGGTGAGAAAGAAGACTGGAAAAGATGACGGTCTGTTTTATATTTAATTAAACAACGCTTAGTACTGCCTAGGCTGGTCCTTGGCTTGATGCTTAACAACAAAGATGTCACCTGCTCAACTCCGCCTTCTAGTCCCGCTCGAAAACCCGCACCAAGAACACAACCTCGTCGACTTGGCTGCGACCCTTGCCCCCTCGCCTTGGGGCGAGTTGCACTTGACCCACATCCTGACCCCCGACGCTGAACCGCCGCCCGAGATAGAACAAGAGCTCCAAGCTTTGGCCGACCGGGCCATGGCCCACGACATCGGCACGATCGCGCATTTGGAAAAAGACGAGGACGTGACGAGCGGAATCCAGCGGGCGGTGCGCCGCTGGAGCTGCAACATGATGCTCATGGCTTGGAAAGCCAGTGTCGAACGCGATGCAATTCTATCGGCACCCAACCGCGCCCTGACCAAGGACATCGATGTCGATACCTTGATCTTTAAGGAAAAAAAGCGCGGACCGGTGCGCCGGATTCTCGTGCCCTTTGGCGGCGGCAATCACGCGCTGGTAGGCGTGCAGATCGCCTACGATCTAGCCCAAGCCTGGGGTGCTGAGTTGGAAATTCTCCGCATCGTCCGCGACATCCGCGACCCCTCCGACCCGATTCTCCAGCGCTACTGTGAGCAGCTAGCCGCAGATACGCGCTTGCAGCTAGAATTGCTGGATATCGACGCGCCGTTGACGGTAATCCCGGCCGTCGATGTGGTCCCGGCCATTGTCGAAAGGGCGCAAAGCCACGATTTGATCGTCCTCGGAGCCTCGAATGACTGGCGCCAAGAGGAACGCCTCGCCGGCTCCATTCCGGACGAGATTGCCTATCAGGTGCCCTGTTCAGTGCTCATGGTCCGCTCGGCTGCGGCCAACGACTTGCAGTTAAATCGCATTTTCTGGGAGCACACCATCCGCTTGAACCTCGCCCCCAAAGACAAGTGGGATGCCATCGCCCAGATGGTTGATGCGCTAATAGAAGAAAAGCAAATCCCCGCCAGCGAACGCCAAACCGTGCTCGAAGCCGCGCTCGACCGCGAGCGCAAAGGCTCGACCTCGTTGGGGCATAGCACAGCCATCCCCCACGCGCCCATCCCCGATCTGGAGGGGATCATCGGCTGCTTGGGAATTTGTCGGCAAGGCATCGACTTTGAAGGTCCTACCCCTGAGCTGGTACACTTCATCTTCCTGCTGCTAACTCCGGAACAAAACTACCGCAGCTATATCCCAATCCTCGCCCAGATCGCGACCTTGATGCACGCCGACGCCACCCACCGCGACATGCTTGCCTCGCAGACGCCAGCGGAAATAACCGCCGTCCTCAAACGCCTGCCGCAACCGAGCCGCTAGATTCCCGCTGGCTGGCGAAATAATCACAATGCGGCATGAGGGCGCACTCGTCGCACCGCGGCTTGCGCGCCTTGCACACGTAGCGGCCGTGCAAAACCACGCGCTGTCCAAAAGCCGTCCACTCCTCCGGCGGCAGGAGCTTTCCCAAAGCCATTTCAACTTTGACCGGATCTGTTTCTGCGGTCAGCCCCAAGCGTCGACTCACCCGCCCCACATGCGTATCTACCACGATGCCAGGCACGCCATATACGTTGCCGAGGATGACATTGGCGCTCTTGCGGCCAATGCCGGGCAAACGAGTCAAGGCGTCCATGTGCCCGGGGACTTGGCCGTTGTGCTCGGCGATGAGCAGCGCCATAGCCGCGCGGATATTTTTGGCCTTTTGTCGATAGAAACCAGTCGAGTGGATATCTTCCTCCAACTCCTCGGCTGCCACCGCCACGTAGTCGGCTGCGCACTGATATTTTTTAAATAGCACTGCGGTGACCTCGTTGACCTTGACGTCCGTGCTCTGCGCCGCGAGCACGGTGGCCACCATCAGTTCCAAGGGATTGCTGTAGTTGAGTTCCACTCTTGGTTCGGGAATGGTTTTCTTTAATTCCCTACAGACGATCTGTGCCCGCTCGACTTCGCGCTTCCCCACCTCAACTTCCCTTCTTCAGCGCCGGGACGGCTGGGATAGCTCGACGCCAGTGTCGGCCCCGTGCACGCGCCGACCCCACAGGTGGACGCGACCTTTCCAACGGAAAATCCCCAAGCAGCCAAGGCTGCCGACTAAAACTACGTGCAGGGGTTGCAACAAGACCCACAGCGGAAAATAGCGGCGCAACTCGCGCCGACCCGATAGCGATATCCCGCCGTCAAATACACCCCACTCACCCCACACCTTCGCCCCCACCGCGCCCAAGGCCCACAGGGGGTCTAGCAAGCCGGCCACACACAGCAAGGGGGCCATGAGCGTCGCCCAGCTCAAAATGTATGTGAGCAGCATATAGCCGAAAAAGAGCGGATCTAGGCGGGCGAGGACCGGAGCATTGGAGGCCCAGCGGCTGCGCTGGCCGAATACCCCCCCCCAAGACGCGGCCACCGGATGCCGCACAAAGGTTGCAGGCTGGCTGGCAAAGACAATGGACCACCGGCCCGAGCGGCGCATAGCCTGCATGAGCAGCACATCGTCGCCAGAAGCCCGGTGCATGATCTTTTCATAGCCGCCAACGGCGAAAAAGGCCTCCCGCAAAAAGGCCAAATTCTGCCCAGAGGCCGCCATGGGATGGCCCCAACCGGTGCTGCCCCAGATGCAGGCCATCAAGCAGATGAAGTCAACGGCCTCGTATCCCTGACGCCAACCCTTGATCTCGGATGGCGAACCGATTTGCGAAAAGCCGATGACCATGCCCACCCCATCGTCAAAGTGCGATACCATGCCGCGGATCCATCCCGGAGCGACCTGACAATCGGCATCCGTAGTGAGAATCACCTCTCCTCGTGCTTCGGTGATCCCCAAGCTGAGCGCGGCCTTCTTCGATCCCGGCCCTTCGGTGCGCAGCAAGCGCACGGACGCCATCTCCCCGCTGAACTCGCGCACGATGTGGCCCGTGCCGTCGGTGGAGCCGTCGTCAACGACGATGATTTCGTAGCAATCTTGGGGATAATCCTGCGCCAGCAGGGAGCGCAGGCAGGAAGCGATGTGAACGGCCTCGTTGCGGGCGGCGACGACGACCGACACCAACTGGACGCGCTCGGCATTGGCCTTGCTAGAACGGCGGCGCATCCCGGTGACGAACCAACAAGCCCCGAGCAAATAGGCCAGCGCACAGAACGCCAAGAGGTATTCGGGCGCGGACAGCGCGGGCATTAGCCCTTGATTTCCTTGATCAGCGAGAACATGCCTCGATAGCCTTCAGAGCAGTTGCGGCACATGTCGAAGCTATTGCGGTCGGCGAGGACCTGACGGCGAAAGTCCATATAGGCCCGGCTGCGCCAGATCTCATCAAAAGAACGGCCGTTGAAGGCCTGCCCCATGCCAAAGTCGACGTCCTTGTCGAAACAGCAGGGCGCAACTGCTCCGTTCCAATTGACCATCGAGCTGTACCACAGCACCTTGCAACCCCGCGCGGGCTGCCCCTTGACTACCAACTCATCCTCCGCGTGCTCGTAGCGATTGTACTGTTCGTCCTCGGGCAAGAACTCCTCGGCATCTGCCGAGGTGTAAACTTGGGCGGTCTTGACCAAGAACTTGTCGACGCGCAGATCCTTGGCCAGCGCTTCAGCCGTGGCCAGATCGCGCTCGTTGTGCTTCATAACGATGAATTGCAAGTTGATCAGCGGCGTCTGTGATCCCAGCGCCTCTTTGGCTGCGACCAGTAGGCGAACCCCGGAGAAGACGCGCTCGATCTGACCGCCGACTCGGTACCGTTCGTACGTTTCTTGATCGACCCCATCCAGCGAGACGATCATCTCGTCCAGCCCCGACTCGACGATGGCCTGCGCCTGCTCCGGGTTGCGAACGAAGTGGCCGTTGGTGCTAGTGAAGGTGAAGATGCCGCGGTCGCTGGCGTAGCGCACCATCTGGTTGAAGCACTTGTTGATATACGGCTCGCCTTGGTTCCACAGCATCATCATAAATGCCTCGTCGCCGAGTTCGTCAACCAGCTTTTTGAAGTCCTCCAAGCCCATAGTGCCTCGGGGACGACGCATCTCGCCATTGCCCGAAGGGCACAAGGGGCACTTGAGGTTGCAGAAGTTGGTCGGCTCGACCATGAGCATAAAAGGACGCCCCCACACGATGGGCCGGCGGGTTATCCACGATAGCCCCATGGACGCCAAAACGGCGAGAAAATTGCCCAGCCGCTTCCAGGAAAATGCGCGAGCGTAGCGCCGAACGTAGCGCGGCAGTGCTTTGGGCGTAATTAGGTAGGCCAAATCAGCTCCTTTATCAGGGTTTCCAGCGAAACCATCCCCGGCGACCGACAACTGTGAAGATTAGCACATAGGGAATATATAAAACTTCCACTAGTGGCAAATAGCGCAGAAGCGCGCGCTCCTTGGGCACGGCCATCCGCTTGAGCAGCAAAAAGTCAACGGCCCAGCGCATAAACCACATACCCGCGACCCAGTTATTCCAGCTTTGAGTCCAGAGCATCTGCACCAGCCCCCAAGCCAGAAAACCGTGGAATAAGTAGACGCCTACGGCTAAATAAAACGCGCGGCCCTTGTAGTGGCCCCCTTTGGCTGCGTGCCGGAGCTTTTGTTGAATAGCGTCTGAGAGCTTAGCCGGCGGCGGCTGCGAGAGGACGACAGCCCGGCGGTTAAACGCCATGGCCCATCGGCCTTGGTCACTCAGCAACCGCATGAAGTACACATCGTCACCCCCGACCAGATGCCCGATTTGCGCGAAGCCGCCCAGTTCGTCGTACACTTGGCGGCGATAGCCCAAATTGCGGCCCGTACACGACAGCGGGTGCCCCATGCCAAAGCTCCCCGCCCCCAGCGCCCCTACCCCAATATTGTCCACGGCCAAAACCTTGGCCAGCACGCCGGAGACCGGATCGGGCCGCGCGTACCCGGCGACTAAGCCAACCTCTGGGGCAAAATGCGTCACCATTGAGCGGACCCAATCTGCGGGCGGGCGGCAATCGGCATCGGTAAAGAGCAAAATTTCCCCACTACTCGCTGCAATCCCTTCGGCTAGAGCACTTTTCTTCGGGCATTTAAACTGCCCGTCAGACTTGGCCTGCACGCCCTTGAGTGCCGACCAATTCGCCGCCTTTGCGGTTATGATGTCCCAAGTTCGGTCGCGCGAGCGGTCGTCCACGACGATCACTTCAAACGGCCCCTGATAGTCCTGGCAGGCGAGCGCGTCCAAGCAGTGCGGCAAGGTCTCTTCCTCATCGCGTGCGGCGACAATGGCACTTACCGAGGGCTGATCACTAGCTAGGGCCGGGCCGGATCGCCGCCCACTCAAGCCGCGCCACAGCCAGAGAACGCTACCCACGTAGATCGCACCACTCAAGAGCAAGCCCGCCTTTTGCAGATCCATCAGCTCCATAAGGCGACCTTAGAAGTAGTTAAAGCGCAGGTCAAAGCGCAGGTGCTGCTGGCGACCATCTCCGTAGCCAGAGCGCCACCCCAGCGGCACGGCCGGGCCCCAAGCCGGGGGCAGCGGCACACCTTGACCCCACTCCTGTGCGTATTCGGCCTCTAGCTGGAGATCGGGCAAAATTCGCCAATGCAGGCCAGCGGTCAGTGTAGTGCGCCGCACTAGATGCCCGTCGAGGAATTGCTTGGTCTCGCGCTCGTCCCCCGGCCGCCAACCATAGTGCATGTCGCCGCCGACGTTGCGAATAGTGCCGTCCGCTGCTAACTCGTTCTCGCCGTGGCGGCTGCGCGTGACATATACGGCAACCTCTAAGTCTCGGGTCGCCCGCTTGGTCAGGCTCAATTGCCATTGGTCGCTGTTGGGCGCGAGGGGGTGTCCCAGCGGCGAGTCGAAGTGGCGAAAGGTGTTAATGGGAAACCGATGTGAGTAGAGCCAAGGTTCAATGCGCACGTATTCGGCCCGCAGTTCGGCATCGGCCAGCCCCAGTGGATCGACCCATAGCATCCCGGCCTGCAAGGAAAACTTGTTGGCAAAATCGTCAGAAAAAATGCGGGCCTTCTTCAGGTCATCGACCACGTACGCCAGATAATAGCGCCGCCCGCGCCCCGGATGGATATCCAAGTCCACGCCCATCAGGAGGTTATCCTTGTCACCTAGGTGGCTTTGAGCGGCCCAGTAGAACATCAGTGGATTGACGTAGCTAGGCTCTAGCCCCCGATCGCCGTACACTACCACCTCCTGAAAACCCAAGTCGAGCCAAGGGGCCAGCGCGACCTCCAGGCGGTGGGCTGCCAAGTACTTTTGGCGCTCCAACAGGCGCACGTTAGTCAGGCCGTTGACCGCATACGTGGCCGCTGAATCAGCCGTCCCTACGCAAAGGGGCGAATCGGACCGATTGGGACATGGGCGGAGTTCGGCGGAGATGCTGACCAGCTTAAAGGCCCCAAGCTGAGACTGCAAGCGGATCATGTTAAACGACGGCGCATTGTTGCTCAGTCCCAAATTTTGTCCCGGGGCCGGCCCCCACAAGGCCTCATCTTTGCCCAATTGCACATCTACCGGCCCCACCGCGAACTTGACGTACGCCGTACCCTCGTGAAAATCGGCCGCCCCGCCCTTTAGTTGAGGCAGGTCAATCCGCCGCTCGTACAGGTCGTGGCGATACTCGTAATCGCGCGAGCCTTGCTCCCGCACCTGTTCAAAAGCCATCCGAAAACCCACGCTGCGGCCTATATGCCCACGGACGATGCCGCCGCCGCGATGGCGGTACACCACTTCGGCCGCCGACCGTCCCCGACCGCTAAAGAGATCGGTTTGCTGGCGGGCGAGAAAGTCGGCGAAAACAGCTCCGCCGTGGGCGCGATAGTGGAACATGGCTCGCTCGCGTATAAACTCGCCGCGCAATAAGTCCAGTTCGCCCAATTCAATCGGCGATAGCTCGGGGCGATATTTTTTATTAACTATATCAAGTAATTCTTCTATTTTATTGCGACTGTATGGTTTAATTCCGTCTGACATGCCGTTGGCTCGCCCTTGAGCCTCAAGCCGCTCGACAAAGCGATAAACCCAGTGATCCAAAGGCACGTAAACCGACGAATCCGCTCCGGCGGCAACAGTGCCCAACGGGATTAATAAGCCTAGTAGAACCCGTATTGACAGCGTTCCCAAGGGCTTGTATATTAATTGGTTACGTATTTTTTCACTCATCGCTTGAAAGCCGGAAATTCCATGCCTACGATCGCCGATGTCCACGCCCGCGAAATCCTCGACTCGCGCGGCAATCCCACCGTCGAAGTCGATGTGCGCCTCGCAGACGGCCATCTCGGGCGAGCGGCAGTGCCTTCGGGTGCTTCCACCGGCGAACACGAAGCCGTAGAGCTACGCGACGACGATCCGGCCCGCTATCTCGGCAAGGGCACCCGCAAAGCCGTGGACAACGTGCGCCGAGAAATCGCGCCACTGCTCAAGGGCCTAGACGCGACCGAACAAAACCAAATCGACCAAGCAATGATCGACCTCGACGGCACCCCCAACAAAGCCCGCTTGGGTGCCAACGCCATACTCGGCGCATCGCTGGCCTGCGCCAAAGCCGCCGCTCAATTTTGCGGTCTCCCCCTCTATCGCTATCTCGGCGGCCCCGCAGCCCACACGCTGCCGGTACCCATGATGAACATCCTCAACGGCGGCGCACACTCCGATAATAACGTCGATCTGCAAGAATTCATGGTCATGCCCGTCGGAGCGCCCTCTTTTGGCCAAGCACTGCGGATGGGAGCCGAAATATTTCACCACCTAAAAGCCGTGCTAAAAGAGCAAAAGCGCCACACAGCCGTCGGCGACGAAGGCGGCTTTGCCCCAGACCTCCGCTCCAACGACGAGGCCCTCGACATCATTGTCGAAGCCATCCAACGCAGCGGGTACCAGCCGGGCGAGGACGTGCTGCTGGCCCTCGATTCGGCGGCGAGCGAGCTATTTGCCGATGGCAAATACACCTTGCACTGGTCTTCGGGCCAAGAGCGCAGCGCCGAAGACATGGTGGCTTTCTACGCCGAACTGGCCGACCGCTATCCCATCGTCTCCATTGAAGATGGCATCGACGAAAACGATTGGGACGGCTGGGCGCGACTGACCAAAGCCTTGGGCGATCGCGTACAGCTCGTGGGCGACGATCTTTTCGCGACCAATACCGAGCGGCTCAACCGAGGCATCCAACAGGGCATCGCCAACTCCATCCTCGTCAAGGTCAACCAGATCGGCACCCTGAGCGAGACCCTCGCCGCCATTGAGTTGGCCAAGCGAGCGGGCTACACAGCCGTCATCTCGCACCGCTCGGGCGAAACCGAAGACACGACCATTGCCGACATTGCCGTGGCGACCAATGCTGGCCAGATCAAGACCGGATCGGCCTCGCGCACCGATCGCGTAGCCAAGTACAACCAACTGCTGCGCATTGAAGAAGACCTCGGACAACAAGCCATTTATCCGCAACGGGCCGCCTTTTACAACCTACGCTGCGGCTAGTTTACCCGCTACCCACACCGCTACTACGTGCATCAGCCGCTGCCCCAAGAACACGGCGGCTAAAAGGGCCGCTCCTTGTCCGGCGGGCAAGAAGGCCGCCAAGCTCAGGGCGATGACCAACCCCAAGTCGTCTAGCTCCAAAAGCTGCCTCGGCTCTACGCCGGTGCGTTGGTCCACAGAGCGGCTAAACATTTGCCTCATCCCATGCCACATCGCCAACCGCACGCCCGGCATCACGGCGACCAAGGCCAAGAAGACCCAAGCACCAAACGCGAACTCCAAGCCGCCCTCGATTAACATCGCTCCAAGTGCCCACCCTGCGACCCCTGGTAACACCGTCCGCACCATGTCTTGGCCCTGCTCTAAGGCACGCAAAATATCCAAGCGGCGCATCGTCGCATTGACCAGCCAAATTCCAGCTACAGCCCCCACCCACAGGGGTTCCAAGCCCAGCGCACCTGCTATGCCGCTGCCCAGCAAAAGACCGGCAGCTATCACATAGTACAAGTATCCCTTATTGAGGCCACGGGTTGCCAAGTCCACGATCAGGCCGATTAAAGCACCCAATACTAGGCACGCTCCGTATTTTGCCCACATCCCCTCGACGACGATCGGAGGAAAATCCAGCGGCAAACGCACCTCGAATCCCCCCGCACGTAGCTGCATAAACCCCACGCCTGCTATGAACAAGCCGACCAGTGCGCTAGCCGAGGGCAACCAACCGGAACTCTGTCTCTTCTTCGTACTCCCCCTGCGGCTCTGGCGTATCCAGCAAGCAGCGCACAAGCCGCAAACTCCCCATAACGCAGCTCCCTCCACATTCCCCTGAGAAAAGCCATAGCTCAACAGCCAAAGACCCAAGCCCAACAAGACCAGATAGCCGACTTCCAGCAGGAGTAGGGGTCGGCTAATGTTCTTAAGCAGACGCAACTCAACGCTGCATCCCACCACCAACCCGAAAATCCCCACCAAAAACGAAGTGGTCAGATCGGCTGCTGCGCCGACGATAGGCCGCATGTTCAACGGCGCGAGCAAGCCGAAAACTAGCCCGGCCAACGCGTACTGGACGCGGACGGCCAAAAGCTCGGCCAAAAAAGGCGAGTGAGAAGCCCGTGACCGACAGAGGCGCACCCCTACGTAAATCAACCCCACGGCAGTCAGCCCCATGCCAAAACTTAGGAGCACTTCGATGCTAGCCATCGCGTACTTCGCCCGTGTATAAATCAGGATTACCCAACTGGGCGAAACCCTCGTCAAACCCCTGGCAAAAATTTTCCACAGCCGATTCGCCTAGCTTGACGACCTCCTCGTAGGCTTGGTCTGAGGGCAGTAGCGGGCGAGCCAAGGCCGCACCATCCTTAAAGCGCACCCAGTGCTCGAGCCAATCCCCGAGAACCTTGCGCCCTAGGTGGGCAAACGCCAACGTATACAGAGGGTTAGGGCGGCGTCCGGCCACGCGGATGTGCCCTCCCCACCAGAGAATTTTGGGGATTCGCTGCAGCCACCGGGCGGTGGCCTCACCTCCTCGCGCTAGCAGGCGCTCGTCGGCATCTTGGCCGTAAAAGGCCTCCCCCACATCCCCCAACAAGCTGCGGCCATCAGCGCGGCGGGGAAAGTGCAGACGCGCGCTCCACAGCCCATCCCCCCCCTCGCCGGCCAACAAGCGGCAATCAATCCCCCATTCCAAGCGCAGATGCCACAAATCGGGCGCAGCCGGCCGGGTGCCCTCGCGGAGCAAGGCGGCCACGCGGTCCTCAACCCAAGGATGCACGGCCATATCTGTATAGACGTGAAGTCCCCAACCCGCGGCAAACGCTCGCTCGTCCGTGCTAGCGGCCTCTTGGGTTAGGGCGCGCAAGAAGTCACCACACCGCTCCAGATGCGCGCGATGCGACAAGGCCGCTGGTCCGCCGGGGAAAAAACCGATATCCGGGCCTACGGAACCAGCGGCAAAGGCCGCCTGCATCTCTCCTTCGCCTGCGCAGTCGCCAAAAACTAGGGGAAAGACGCGCTCGGCCAGCCACAAGTGGAAAAAGCTACCCGCCACACGCTAGAACGGCAGGTCGTCGTCGTCGCCACCCGGACCCGGTGGAGGTGCCTCGGGCTGGGCGGCTGGACCGGCGTTTTGTCCGCCAGCCGGCCGGTCGGAGTAGCCAGCATTTCTACCACCAAAGTCCGAACCGCCGCCAGCACGACTGCCGCCCTCGTCACCATAACCCGGACCACCGCCCTCGCCGCGAGAATCGAGCATCTGCATGTCGTTGACTACGATCTCGGTCATATAGCGTTTCTGGCCGCTCTGGTCGTCCCAAGAACGGGTCTGCAACCTGCCCTCGACATAGATCTTAGCACCCTTTTTGAGGTACTGTCCGGCAATCTCGGCCAGTTTGCTCCAGAGCACGAGCCGGTGCCACTCGGTCCGCTCCTGGCGCTGGCCATCCTTGTCGTTCCAAGACTCGTTGGTCGCCAAGCTGAAATTGGCTACGGGTGCGCCATTTGGCGTGTATTTCACTTCGGGGTCGCTGCCCAAATTGCCGATCAAGATTACTTTGTTTACTCCACGGGCCATATATTCGCTCCTTTTTGCGGGCGCACCGCAAGCGCGAGCACGCCCATTAATGTTCGCAATTTTGCTTATCTTAGGCGCAAGCCCCAGCCCAGTCAAGGCCATCCCCTCGCCTCGCCGGTGGGCTTGACTTTCTCAGGCAGCTTTCCTATTCTTCCATATCCCAACTATTACTAAAAGGCTTACGGTGGACCGACTCCCCCCTTTGTCGGCGTTGTGAGCCTAGTAATTGGGACCAATTGCCCCAATCTGTTGTGTCGTATCACCGCTGCTATGCGGTCGCTTTTCTCCCCTCTCAGTTCGTCCTCGTTTTGCGCCTACTGCGCTGCATTTTGCGGCTGCGCTTAGAAGGAAGGTTCGCCAACCATGGCTGGATCCCCCGTCGTCATTCTCGATGTTGGTGCATCAAAAGTTCTATGCCTAGTCGGCGAGGTGCAGAACAATTCTCAAGTCAAAATTTTGGGCCTAGGGGAAAGCCCCTGCACCGGCCTGCGCCGCAGCGCCGTCATTGACATGCCCCAAGTAGCAGAGTCAATCCACACAGCCATAGCCGAGGCTGAACGCTCAACCGGTCTCAAAATTGCCGGGGCCTATCTCGGCATGGCCGGCGAAGGCATTAGCGCCCAGACTAATACTAGCGCGGTGGGCATCTCCGGCTCCAACCCTATTTCCGAAGAGGACCGGGACCGCGCCTTACTTGCCGTCGCCCAAGAGCAGATCGCCGATGACCAGACGGTTTTACATCGCTTCGTCCAGAGCTACGCCGTCGATGACGAACTGGTGCAAAACCCGCTCTGGCTGCACGGCAATCGCCTATCGATTGAGGTGCTAACCGTTTCCGCGGACGAGCATTTATGCACGGCCTTTCGCCACGCCGCCGCCAAAGTCGGCGTTGAAATCGCCGGCGTCGTCCTCGAAAGTGTCGGCGCTGCCCACGCTACCTTGTCGCAAGATGAACGAGACATGGGCGTGGCCCTGATCGACCTTGGTGCCGGCACCTGCGATATAGCTGTGTTCCTAGGTCCGCTGCGGCACGTGGAGGAAATTCCACTGGGTGGCGACGATATAACACGCGATCTCTCAGTGGTTTTGAGTATCCCATTCCGCGAAGCAGAACAGCTCAAATGCCGCTTCGGCAGCGTTAGCTGCTCCGGCGAAGAGGGTGACCAAGCCGTCACGTACCACACGACCGCTGGCCGTGCCTGCTCCTTAACTCGGCAGCAGGTCAGCGCGATCATCGAAGCTCGGCAGCGCGAGATTTTTGAATACGTGCGCCAAACTCTCGTCAATACCCCCTATAACGATCGCTTGTCCGCCGGCATCGTGCTCACCGGCGGCGGGGCTTCGCTCGGACAGATCGCGCCGCTCGCCGAAGAGGTGTTCGGCCATCAGGTCCGCATTGGCGTCCCCCAAGACGTGATCGCCCCAGCCACGGTCAGCGACCCCAGCTATGCTACCGCGATCGGCCTGCTGCGCTTTGTTGCCAACGAACACAGCGCAGCAGCCGAGGCGCACGACGCCGACCGGCCCCGCAATGGCGTTGCCCACGCGATAGGCAAGCTGTTCAATTTCTTTTAATGCGCGACGCGAACTGGAGCGGTTCTTGACACCGTAGCTGGCCCCGCCTAGTTTCTACTGCACTACATCGCCGCCATAGCTCAGCTGGTAGAGCAACTCACTCGTAATGAGTAGGTCCCCGGTTCGAGTCCGGGTGGCGGCTCCAATAAAAACAAGGACTTACGGAAAATATGTGATAGCAGCGAAAAAGTCATGTCAGCACTATGTCAGCAGAAAGTAGAAGAAACCCAATAATGCTGATGGTGTTCAAACTGCTGTCGCTATTCGGTCGTGAGCCTCTTTGGAACCTGAGGGAACCGAAAAACCCCCGTGCTAGGAGATTTGGCACGGGGGTTTTTCTTTGAAGAACGGTAAGCCTGCGTCGAGCATTTTTGCCTATCCAAGGGCCACATGGTCGCCACATCTTCAGTCGATGCCGAGCGCACTTTCTAGCTTCGGGCGAAAGCCGACGCAGGACACTGTCTTGCTCTGGGTGTCTCGTATTCCGGGGGGAGAGCTTTTGTCTATCGTCCAGCGCACGGCACACGGTTTTGGTTGATCGAGGAAGGTCAGCGTGAAATCTACGCTTCCCTTGGCCGCGCTGACGTGCCCCTTGTTCTTGTCTATGCTCTTGATCTCGTATTCAGCGGCCCGCAGCACCTCGATCGCTATCTCCAGCACTTTGGCCCGGTTGGGCGTGGAGGACGATGCGTCTCCCCCTCCGCCGCCAGGTCTGCCGGTTGCGCAGTTAATCCCTGAAAGCAACAGCGCGAGTATTGACAGGGTAGAGAATATGGCTTTAGACATGGGTTCATCCTTTCGGTAGTGAGTTAGATACACGGTTTGGAATCTGGCCTACGCCGTCAACGCAGCAGGATGAGCTTGCGCGTCAAGGCCGCATCGTCCGTCACCAGTCGATACAGGTACGCGCCGCTGGCTACAGGGTGCCCTGCGGCGTCTCGACCGTCCCAATGGAGCCGGTGGTAGCCGGCCTGCTGCGGCCCTTGGTGGAGAACCGCGACTCGTTGCCCGGTCAATGCGAATACTTCTAGGCGCGTCAAACTTGGTTCCAGTAGGAAGTACGAAAGAACGGTCTGGCTGTTGAACGGATTGGGCGCGTTTTGCAGCAATTGGGTTTGGTCGGGTAGAGACGTCCGCTTGCCACTCCCAAAAAGGTCGAAAAAAGCGGCCAAGGGATCTTCTTCCCCGATAGCGGTAAAGGTCACCGCTGCCAGTCCTTCAACCGTGGCCGTAACCGTATTCGTCCCTGCCTCACTGCCCAGCGTCAGCGAGGTCGCGGCGCGGCCGTTGGCATTGGTGGTGGCCGTGGCCGACGACAGCGTTCCTTCACCGGCGGTCACCGCAAACGACACGTCCACCCCGGCTATCGCCGCACCATCCTCAGCCGACACTAAAACCACAAACGGCTCGGCCAGTTGTTCGCCAGCCGTGCCTTCTTGGTCATCGCCGCAGACCTTCGTCAGCCTATGGGGCGTTGCTTGCTCAGCGGCGGTAGCGGTAAAGGTCTCTGGCTCCAGCCCCTCGACCGTGGCCTTGACCGTATTCGTCCCCGGTTCGCCGCCCAACGTCAGCCGGACGGAGGCTCGGCCATTGGCATCGGTGTGGCTCGCGATAGACGACGCAGAGGACTCAACAGTACAAGAGTTGGCATTGGTGGCCGATGACAAAAACCCCCCGCCAGCGGTGACCGAAAAGGCGACGCGCACTCCGAAAACGGGGGAGCCGTCTTGATTGAGCACCGAAACCACAAGTGGCTTGGCCAGTTGTGTGCTGGCCGACCCTTTCTGGTCATCGCCGGAGACCTTCGTCAGACTATGAGGAATCCCCGGCCCCCAGTCAGATGCATCCCACAGTGAGACCGAACCACGAAAATCCAAACCCGTAGACCCGGAGGCGAGCATGGCCCCATCAGGAGAAAATGCCACCGAGCTGACAGCCGCTATATGCCCTTCTAAGGTGGCGATATCTTGTCTGCTCGCTACGTCCCATAGCTTAATCGTGCCATGTGGCCCGACGGTGGCGAGCATAGCCCAATCAGGAGAAAACGATACCGGAGGGCCCGCCCCTTCTAAGGTGGCGATTTTTGTTCTGCTCGCTACGTCCCATAGCTTAATCGGGCCATTCCATGACAAGGCGGCGAGCATGGCCCCATCAGGAGAAAACGATACCGGAGAGCCCTCCTCTTCTAAGGCGGCGATTTTTGTTCTGCTCGCTACGTCCCATAGCTTAATCTCCAGTGACCTGTCAGAGGACTGCCCGTTGGTGGCGAGCATGGTCCCATCAAGAGAAAATATTACCCAGTGGATATTGTACGTATTGCCCTCCTCTTCTAAGGTGGCGATTTTTGTTCTGCTCGCTACGTCCCATAGCTTAATCTCCGGTGATGACACGGAGGTGGTGGCGAGCATGGTCCCATCAAGAGAAAACGATGCTGACCAGACCTTATCATCTGCTAAGGTGGCGATTTTTGTTCTGCTCGCTACGTCCCATAGCTCAAGCCCTCTTTGGGGAGGAAGAAGGGTGCCCCCAGTATCAGTAGCGGCAAGGAAGGCGAGCATGGTCCCATCAGGAGAAAATGTTACCTTTTCGACCTGATTCACATGCTCTGCTAAGGTGGCAATTCGGTGTGGTGATATTTCCACAACCGCAAAGGATATTACGGCCACATTCCCATCCGCATCAACGACATTGACCCAAAGCGAATGCCTAGCAAGATCGGAAAGACTTGAAAAAGGAGACGATGGAATCCTGCCGTCATACTCGAATCGAGCAACGGCCTCTTTCTGGCCTGCAAATCCACGGCATTCCAGCACTTCTCGGGATCCGGCGGCGGAGTGTGGTTCTCTTGTTGTGCCGAATAGGAGCACCTGATGAAGCCCTCTGGTTCCGCCGACTTCGAGCCCGATAGGCACGCTTGCTGACCCCGGAGGATACAGATACGGCGATTGGCGGGTTGGCCGCGCACTCTCGCTAGTCGCAATTGAGCTATTGCGATTGAAGTAGGTATGCACAGCCAAGAATTCAGCGTTGCACGCAGATAGCCGATATCGACCCAGCCCTCCGTACGACATGATGTAGGTATCATCGCGAAAATCGTGATCTAGACCGAAGGCATGGCCAAGTTCGTGGGCTTCAACGTCGAACGGGTAGGAGTAGAGTTCTTCGGCAGAAACCAACGCAAATCCACCACTTTTCGACCACCGACTTCCTACCCCTCCCGCAGTCTGACCACCGCCTGTGCCTATTGAGGTTATGCTGTGGTCAATGACGATGAGGTAAATGTTTGCCTCGATATCGAACGTCTGTTCAATTTCCTCAAGCACAATGCGGGTCTTATCAAGATAGTAACTATTGGGGTGTCGCCCATCGACACGATGCACTTTTGGGGCACCCTGCGCATCGGTTTCAATGCGGAACATTGTGTTGCCATTGCCATGTGCTTGCATCTGCTCGGCATAGAAGTCCTGAATGCGGACAATCTCATCTTTCATCTTCTGAACCACTTCGGCGCGATACGGACGGTCGTTGGGCAAAAAGTAGATCATCCGCACCGTGCGCTCTTCGCCGGTGTCCAGAGCCGCCAGCCGCTTGCCTGCAGGCCGAGGGTGCTCCTGCCGCCACTGCTCGTAATCGAACGGCGCACAGAAATGCACTCTGTCGGTCGGCGGGGGGACAGCATAGGCTACTGACAGCGGCAAGAGAATGAGGCCGAGCAACGCGAGAACGGCGGAATGGCGAACGAGGGTTTTCATGGGTTCAGTTTCCTTGAATTAGGCTAAACGGGTCTTATGTCGGTCCAAGCATAATTCTTATGCACATTTCGTACCAGCGACGACAATGCGCACAAAAAAATCCTTTAGGATCACCCTAAAGGATTGAAAAACAAGACCTTGAAATATGAACTTTCTTACACTTGTTGCCGTCGCCAGCGTTGCAACAATTCATTCATACGATTTTTCCGTATCATTCATACGATTTTTCCGTATCATTCATACGATTTTTCCGTATCATTCATACGATTTTTCCGTATCAAGAACGCAGCGCTCGGCTATCACCCCCTTTATGACGATTTCTTCGGTCGCTGCAATCCATGTGCACGCATACGGGAACGCAGCCGCTCTGGGTTCATGCCCAACAACTGCGCCGCGCCATACTCTCCATAGATCCGTCCCTTGGTCGTCTCCAGCGCCGCGATAATCTGCTCCTTTTCGTCCTTGGCCTCGGTATGCTGTCCGACTGGTGGAGCAGACGCCGGCGGCACAAGAGCCCCTGCTGCTCCCTCATTTTCAGCCGACAGCGGTACATCCGCTACTTCAATAACCTGCTCTCGGCACAGCACCACGGCCTGCTGGATCAAAGACTCCAACTCGCGCACATTTCCCGGCCAAGAATGCATCTGTAAGTGCTCCATCACCCCGTCTCCCAGGCTCGGCACCGGCTGTTTCAGCTTTTGGGCCTGCTGACGCACAAAATGCCCCACCAGGACCGGAATATCCTCCCGGCGATCCCGCAGGGGCGGCACCACCACGGTGGATACGTTCAAGCGGTAGAATAGATCGGCCCGGAACCGCCCCTCCTCAGCTTCCTTTTTCAGGTCGCGGTTGGTCGCCGCAATGATCCGAATATCCACCTTGGTGGACTTATTGCTACCAATTCGTCTCAGATAGCCCTCGTCCAGCACGTGGAGCAATACCTGTTGGGTTTCTAAGGCCAAATCGCCGATTTCATCGAGGAACAAGGTGCCACCATGCGCCTGTTCAATATAGCCTGCCCGCTGCGCCACAGCGCCGGTAAAGGCCCCCTGCTCGTGGCCAAACAGTTCGCTTTCGATCAGCTCGGTGGGCAGAGCACCACAATTGAGCGGGATAAAGGCGTGCTCTCGGCGTGAGCTCAGAGCGTGGATTTCCCGGGCGATCAGGCCCTTGCCCGTACCCGTCTCGCCCAGCAACAGCACGGTCATATTGGTCCTGGCCACGGGCTCAACCTGCAACAGAAGCCTGGTTATGGTCGGGCTTTGGCCAGGCACAGCCTGGACCGAGGTCTGCCGCTTATGCTCCGCGCTTTTGGCAGCGGGGACCACCCGCACCTTCAAGTGGGCTACCTCCGACACCAAGCCATCCCGATCTTGGGTCCGCACCTCAAAGCGATATTCGCCGGCCGGCAAGTCGTAGTACGACACCTTGTTGTCAAGCGTAAACTCACTCCACTTTGCTGCCGGATTGTGACCAACCAGCCGGTGACTGTAGTGCATCTGCTCTGTCCTCCCGAGCCCGAAACGGATGCCCTGGAAATGAATCACTATCTCGGGCGCACCCTCTGGACAGGATACGGATTGGGGGGCCTCCAACAGACGCCCCCCCACGACCTGGCGGATCACGATACCCGGGCGCGTATGGCGGGGCCGGTACCTTATGAGCCCCCCTTCCGTTCCAAACCACAGCCAACCCCGGTGATCGCACAGAATAGCATTGGCCATATTCTCCGGTCTCAAGGGGCCCAGCCGGATGCTGTGGAAGGTCCGGCCGTTGTAATTCAAGACTCCCTCGCCCTCTAGCCCAATCCACATACTCCCCTTGCTGTCAGCCGCCAGAGATAGAATCCTAATCTTATGAACCGGAAGTCCGTCTTGGGCCTTCATATACTGGCGTACCTGCCTAGAGGCACAGTCTACGGCAAAAAGCCCATTGGCCGCCCCCACCCAAAGCGTGCCCTCATGCTTCCACAAAGCGTTTACAAAATAAACGGTCTCTAGCCCAGTATAATCCGGCGCACTCAGATGATCGGCCTTGTCCTTATAGTACAACGCCGGCGTTTCTCTCTGGACACCGATCCATAAGCCCCCTTCGCTATCCGGCATCACGGCTTGATACTGCCGGCGGGGCAACCCCTGTGCTAGCGCTACAAAGCGATCTTCTTCGATCCATCCCAAGGTTCCTTGCCCTGTCCAGACCCACAAACGCCCTGCCTGGTCTTGGCATAGCCCCCCAATGGCTTCGGTGTCTTCCTCTGCGGCCACGGCAATCGTTTGGCGGTCTGTCCCTGCCTTGAATACTTTGCCTTTTTCGCCTCCAAACCAGAGCGTCCCTTGTCGGTCCACCCCCAGTGCCCAGATCCATAATCCGTCCCGGTCGGGCGAATCCGGTCGTTCTCTAGGCAGGCTAGGCCCTTTGGTGTGCCAATCCACAGCCGGCCTGCGCCGTCTTCTGCCAAACACCGGATATTCCGATCCGGCAACCCTTCGGCTTCGGTATAGACCTGGAGATGCAACGGATCGCAAAAGACCAGCCCACGCTCCGCCAATCCCACCCAGATATTTCCTTCGCGGTCCTCATATGTCAGACGCACATTATCTCTAAGGTTGATACCCGGTGAGCACTCCCAGCAAGTATGCCATTCCTGCTCGTCGTACACCACCAAGCCCCGAGCGCGCGCCACCCACAGCCAGCCTTTATCGTCTATGCGTATATGCCGCGCCCCGAACCGCTTGCTCTGCGGCTCCCCAAGCTCAGCACTCAAATCAATCAAGTCGAGCCGTTGGCGTGACGGATCATAGCGGCTGAGCGCGACTCTACTTCCACGGCAAAAGGCCGTCCACAGACAGCCAGAGGCGTCTTGGGCGAACTTCCAAGCCCACTGAAACGCGCCGCCCCTATCGTCTAAGCTCAGGTGCCGACCATCCAAGCTGATGACCCCCCGGTCTTTCGTTGCCAGCCACGTCGTACCCGCCGAGTCGGTGGCCATGTCATATACACGTCCTATGGGCTGGCCCTCAATGGCCGTCGTGCTTTCTATGCACTGACCCTCGGCGAACAGGCCAAACCCCGCGCTGGTCAGGACCCGTATGGAGCCATCGGCCTGTGGTTGCAAACCCACGATTTCATTGGATGGCAGCCCGTGCTCGGTCGTGTACACCTGAAATCCCCGCTCATCGAAGGCAGCGAGTCCGCCACCGAACGTACCGAACCATAGCCGCCCGTCTTTATCCTCGGCAATAGCCATTACCGTCGGATGGGGCAGCCCGTCCGCCAGGCCAAAGGTCTCGAACCGGCTCCCGTCGAACCGGCTGACCCCACCGTCAGCCGTGGCGATCCACACCAGCCCTCGTCGGTCCTGGTAGACATCTTCCACCTGTATCCCGGCTAGCCCATCGGAAATGGTGTACTGGTACCCAAGTATAGAACCTGGAAATGCGGTCCCTCTTAGACTCTCCACAGAATCACGCCCATCGTTCATCGTTCACCTTGGGTTCTTCCATCGGGCTAATCCAGTTCCGCTCAAACAAGGCGGCGCACATGGCTGCGCCGCTGCCCTGCACTGGCACCGCTTCCACAGCAGCCGATATAAGCGGTTGCGTTAAAGACAAAAAAAATCAAACTCCTCATGTCAAGCACGTTTTCGCTTCGCCCCGCAGGGTTCCCGCACTACCAGAGGCTATCTCGAGGTTATTTGCCGAGGCGTCTCCTGCCCCTCAAGCTGTTCCAGCATCAGCTCCATCGCCGCTTGGGGTGGGGGCTTCGCCGAAGAACCGGCACAGCCCGTCACCAACCGTCGGCGCTTCCCTTGCCTCCCGCTTACGTTCGAGCGGGGTCGGCTTCCCCCTGCCCGGATGTGCACCAGTTGCTCCCCTGCCCGCTCTCGGGCTATCTTTAGGGAAATTTCCGAACTCCGGGCAATCGTTGCCCGACGCTCGCGGCCATTGATGCTTTACATCCTTTCCTGTTCAACCCGTGTCCAGCTCCGATCTTCCCACACTAAACGTCTGCCTCAATATCTTGTGCGTGTTCCTGCTCGTGCGCGGATTCTTGCAGATCCGCCGAGGCGCACGCCAAGCCCATCAAAAGTCCATGCTGGCCGCCCTCGCCTGCTCCGTGCTCTTCCTCTGTTCGTATTTGGTTTACCACGTTCAGGTCGGTTCGGTACCCTATCCCCACTATGACTGGACCCGTCCCCTGTACTTCGCCGTGCTCATTCCCCACATCGTCCTCGCCACGCTGATGGTCCCTTTTGTAGCTCTTGTAGTCTGGCGCGCCTACAACCAAGATTTCGCCCGCCACCGCCGATTGGCCCGCAGGGTCTGGCCGGTGTGGATCTTTGTGTCGGTTAGCGGTGTGGTGGTCTATCTAATGCTCTACCGGCTCTGAAATCAGGGGCCGCGATTGCGGGCCACCATCCAAGCAGCCCCAACGGTCGTCAGCACCGTCCAACCACCAGTGATTAGCAGGGCGCGCACAAACGCCGTGTCGGTTATCAGTTGGGCCGGCACCAAGTAGAACGCCTTGCGCAAAACGATCAGTGCATAGGTCACGGGATTGCACTGCATCACCCACTCAAGCCAAGGCGCAGCCCCTTCAATGGGAAAGAGCGCACCAGAAAGAAACCACAAAGGGATGAGAACGACGCTCATCACCGAATGGTAGCCAGCCACTGAATCCAACTTCCACGCGACCATGAAGCCCAAGCCTGTGAAGCCCAAGCCGATCACTGCGCAGAGAACCAAGAGCGCCAATATCATCTCCGCGGCCAAGCTGATGCCGGCCACCGGTGCCAGTAACAAAAATACCAGCACCTGCAAGAGGGCGATGAGCGTACCGCCGACCAGCTTGCCCAACGCTATACTCAGGCGCGACACTGGGGCTACCAGCACGCCTTGCAAAAAGCCAACGCTGCGATCTTCAATGAGGGTGATGGTGGAAAAAATTGCCGCGAATAGCAACAGCATCAGCACGATGCCCGGATAGAAGAATTCTCCGTAGCTCAACTCGCTGCTCCCGCTGATGAAGCTATCGGCAAAACCCGAGCCCATGAAAAACCACAGCATCAGCGGCTGCACCAAGCTCCCCAACAGCCGCGAGGGCTGACGAAAAAAGCGCAGCACTTCGCGCTGGGCCAAAATCCAGACGCCGTTCAAGCGACGTTCCCCTCCTCGAGGTGCTGGCCGGTATGGCGCACAAACACATCGTCGAGCGACGGTGGGGCCAGCGACAGCGAGCGGATCTGGGAGCCAAAGCGTTGGAATACCTCGTCGAGACTGATGTCGCTTTTGAGTGGGATGCGCAGGTCTTGATCGACTACTAGGCCTTCTAGGCCCATGGCGCGGTGCAGTGCAGCTTGCAGCGCGGTCGCATCGTCGCTGCGCAATGTGAGGATTTCACGGCCCAATTGGCGCTGTAAGGCCCTTGGGGGGCCACAGACGAGTAGCTCCCCTTGGTGCAAAATGGCGACGCGGTCCGCGCGTTCGGCCTCGTCTAAGAGGTGGGTCGAGACCACGACCGTGAGTTGTTCATCCTCCCTGATGGCTTCCACTTGGTTCCAGAACTCCTGACGCGCCACTGGATCGAGCCCGGCCGTCGGCTCGTCGAGCACGAGAATAGTCGGCGTTGGTAGCAGCGCCTTAGCCAATTCAACGCGCCGCCGCATACCCCCAGACAGCTTCTCCACCCGCTCGTTGCGCCGTTCCCACAAGCCGACGACTTCCAGCAACTGTTGGCTGCGCTGGCGCACGGCGCGACGGCCCATGTCGTAGAGCAGACCCGCCATCCGCAAATTTTCGCCGACCGTCATTTTCCCGTCGAGCGCGGGATTCTGAAAGACGACTCCCAATTGGCGACGCACCGCAGCCGGATCGTGCCCCAAGAGCGCGCCGCCGACTTGCACTGTACCCGAGGTGGGCACTAGCGCGGTGGTTAGCACGCGCAAGAGAGTGGATTTACCGCTACCATTAGGCCCCAACAGGGCCATCGTCTCTCCGGAACAGATGTCGAGATTGACCTCGTGGAGTGCGCGGCGGCCAGTTTTTTTGCGCGTACCTGCGTAGACGTGGGAAAGTTGCGAAATGCTGATGAGTATTTGGGGGTCCAACGGAAATCTCCTGTAGCCGCTCCGCAAGGCCGGACGCGGTGAGGCGATAAGACAAAAAGTTGGGAAATTAACCGGATTCCCCGCTAGCGTCAAGAAAACAACCCAAATTGACACTGGCTACCTTTTCTTATAATTTTTTATCCTCAGTTGTGCTTGCAAAAAATACCCGATCCATACTTTTGCGCTACACCTTACGTTCGCAGCCCGCGTCCTCTATGGATGGGCACAAAACTCGGCACACCCGAATCACTTTTTAGGTAGGGCCGACGGTATGTCAACTAAAGCCAAGTCTGCACGCTGGTACCGGGCGCTCTTATTCGTCGCGGCTATCGCCTTGGTGGGGACGGCGTTGCCGCTTGGAGCACTGTGGTATTTGAACCAACCGACCTACGAATATCCGGCGCGGCAAATCCACATCCCCCAGGGGGCGAGCGCCCGCTGGATCGGCCAGTTACTAGAGCGAGAAAACCTCATCCACAACGCACACGTCTTTGCTTGGACCGTCCGCTTCAAGGGCCTCGGTCATCAGCTCAAGGCCGGCACCTATCAGCTCGACGGTACCGGCACGACAGCCGCCATTGCCCAATCCCTGCTCAAGGCCCCCATCCAAACCCAACCCGCGACGATCCCCGAGGGCCTCAATCGCCACCAGATCGCAGGCCATCTTCAAGCAGCGGGTGTAGCCGACTCGGTCCGCTTTATCGCCGCTACCGAAGACCCGCGGCTCATCCGCCAACTCGGCGTGACCGCGCCCAGTCTCGAAGGCTATCTCTTCCCCGAGACGTACTTCTTCGACCTAAACGTCGATGAACGCACCATCGCCACGCTCATGGTCGACCAGTTCCACCGCGTATTCGCCGACTCGCTGCACCAGCGGCTTGCGGAGCTCGGCCTCTCGCTGCACCAAGCTGTGACGCTGGCCTCCATCGTCGAGCGCGAGGCTGTGGCCGTCGAAGAACAGCCCATTATCTCCGGCGTCTTCCAGCGCCGCCTCAAGCTCAACCGCCGCCTCGAATCCTGCGCGACCATCAACTACGCGCTCGGTTCAAACAAGAAGCGACTGACCTACGCCGACTTGGAGGTGGATTCGCCCTTCAACACCTATCGCCACCACGGATTGCCCCCTGGCCCCATCAGCAACCCCGGCCGCACGGCCCTCTTCGCCGTGCTCTACCCCTCGGAAACCGAGTATCTCTACTTTGTCGCCCGCGGCGACGGCACCCACATCTTCAGCCGCACCAACAGGGAACACGAGCGAGCCAAGCGCCAAGTCAAGCTAGCCCAGCGCATGCAGACGAACTGAGGATGTCCATACTCGACGCCCTCAATCCAGTGCAACGCCGCGCAGCCGAGGCCGCGGGCGGCCCGCTATTGATTCTCGCCGGGGCCGGCTCGGGCAAGACCCGCGTACTCACCCATCGCATCGCTTTCCTCATCGAAGAAGTCGGTGTGCCCCCGTGGCGCATTCTCGCCGCGACCTTTACCAACAAGGCTGCGGGCGAAATGCGCGAGCGCATCGAGCAACTCGTCGGGCCGGCGGCCAACGAGCTGTGGATCGGCACTTTCCACTCGATCTGTGCGCGCATCCTGCGCCGCCAAGCCGAGGGGTTTGGTCTAGATCCCAACTTCTCCATCTACGACGAAGACGACCGCCGCGCCACCATCCGCCGCGTTCTCGACGCCCACCAGATCGACGAGCGCGACCTCGCCCCGCGCGCGGTCGTCAGCCAAATCAGCCGCGCCAAGAACGCCATGCTCGATCCGGTGGAATTCGCGCACCAAGCGAACGAGCACCAGCGGCAAATCGCCGAACTCTACGCCGGCTACGAACGCGAACTGCGTCGCAACCAAGCCCTTGATTTCGACGACTTGCTCATCGAGGTCGTGCGCCAATTCGAGCGCCACCCGGACATTCTACAAACCTACCAAGAGCGCTTTGAACACCTGCTCGTCGATGAATACCAAGACACCAATCGGCCCCAGTACTTGCTCTGCCGCCAGCTAGCGGCGCTCCACCGCAACATCTGCGTGGTCGGGGATGACGACCAGTCGATCTATCAATTTCGCGGTGCCGACATCCGCAACATTCTCGATTTTGAGCGCGACTACCCAGACGCCCGTAGCGTGCGGCTGGAGCAAAACTATCGCTCTACCGGCCGCATCCTCGCCGCGGCCAATGCCGTCATCAGCCACAACCAAGGCCGCAAGGGCAAAGAGCTGTGGACGGACGGCCCCGAGGGCGACCCAGTCGCGGTCGTCGAATGCGATTCGGACCGCCGCGAGGCCCGCCACGTCGTCGACGCCATCCGCCGCTATGACCGCTTGGGCCGCTACGGCCTTGGAGATGCCGCGGTGCTCTACCGCACCAACGCCCAGTCGCGGCCCTTTGAAGAGGAGTTGCAACGCGCCCGTCTCCCCTATGTAATCGTCGGGGGCATCCGCTTTTACGATCGCCGAGAAATCCGGGACTTGCTGTCCTATTTGCGCCTGTTGGTCAACCCGGCCGACGATATTGCCCTGCGCCGCATCATCAATACACCCCGCCGAGGCATTGGCAATACCTCCCTCGACCGCTTGCAGGCTTTCGCCCAAGCCCAGGACTGGAGCCTCTCTACGGCACTTGAGCACCTCGACGACGTACCCAACCTCAGCGGCCGCGCACAAAAAAGCCTCGCGGCCTTCGCCGAACTGATCGGCGAGCTGATGGCAGCTACCGAGGCACTCTCCCTGCCCGAGTTGGGCTTTGCCGTCGTCGAAAAAAGTGGGTACCGCGCCATGCTCGCGGCTGAAAACACCCCGGAAGCCGAGGCACGCTTGCAGAATATCGACCAGCTACTGGCCGATATGACCGAGTTTGCCGACGAGAACCCAGACTCGACGTTAGCGACCTATCTCGAAGAAAAGTCACTGCTGACCTCGGCGGACGAAAGCGACAACGATGGCAACGCCATTACCTTGATGACCCTGCACGGTGCCAAGGGGCTAGAGTTTCCCTTGGTCTTTGTCTGCGGCCTCGAAGAAAACCTCTTTCCCACAGGGCGGGCCGTCGACGATCCCGAGCCCCAAGCCATTGAAGAGGAGCGTCGGCTCTGCTACGTGGGCATGACCCGGGCGCAAGAACAACTCAGCCTCACCTATGCCCTGTCCCGCTATGCGTACGGGAAACTGCTTTCAACCGAACCCTCGCGGTTTTTAAGCGAAGTCCCCGCCGAGCTGACGGCTCAGAGCTATGAGGTGGAGCGCGGCGTTGCCCGCGCGCGGCAACGCGTCGGTCCACCGCCCCGCAAAAAGGCCCCCCAAGGCGTCCACTACGAACCGGATTCCGAGCAGTCGCCCGGCTTCGACGAGTTTGTCGCCCAAGACGACTTCCTCGCAATTGGCCAGTGGGTACGCCACCCCCAATGGGGGCGCGGCCAGATCGTCAGCCGCGAAGGGCACGGCGAAAAGATGAAGCTCTCCATCCGCTTTGGGACGCGGACCAAACGCATCGCCGTCGCGTACGCCCAGCTCGAACCCGCCTGAATCGCCCATTGCCCCAGAGAGGGCCAAGCTTTAAGTTTTATAGTCTATCTCGTTTTTCTTGACGGACTTATGGGCACTCCAATATCAATATCCGAAAACGCGCGCGTGGCCCTGCAAAACGTGGGTTGCAAGCTCAATGCCTACGAAGTAGAAGCGCTCGCCCATCGCCTGACCGAGCGCGGCTATGCAATCGTGCCCTTCGGCTCTGAGGCCGATGTGTACGTGGTCAATACCTGTACAGTCACCGGCGCGGGCGATGCGGACTCGCGCAAGGCCGTGCGCCGCGCCCGGCGACGCAATCCAAACGCCGAGATCGTCGCCACCGGCTGCTATGCCCAGCGGCGGCCAGCAGATCTCACCGAGGCCGGTGCCGACTTGGTCGTGGGTAACGGCCAGAAGGCCCAGCTCGTCGAACTGCTCGAAGCGCATCTAGCGGGTGCCGAGCCCCCTGCGCCCTCAGCAATGAGGCCGCGCACCGAGCAATTTCTCGCCATTGACGGCGCAGTGCCCCAAGGTCGCACGCGCGGCAGCCTGCAAATCCAAGACGGCTGCGACGAACACTGCACCTATTGCATCATCCCGACGGTGCGAGGGCACAGCGCGAGCCGCCCCGCCGCCGAAGTCGTCGCCCAAGCTCAGCGCATGGTCTCGGCTGGCTACCGCGAGCTCGCCCTGACCGGCGTCCACACGGGTCGCTACGGATTCGACCAAGGCCAGCCCGAAGCCCTCGTCGAGTTGCTCGAAGCACTGGAGCAAATCGACGGCTTGGAGCGCATCCGTCTTAACTCCATTGAGCCGGGTTATGTCAACGACGCGCTGATCGACCAAGCCGCAGCTTCCCCGGCGATCTGCCGCCACTTCCACGTGCCTTTGCAAAGCGGCGACGACCACATTCTCAAGCGCATGGGGCGGCGCTATACCCGTGCCTATTACGCCGAGCGGATCGAGCGAATCGCCAGCCGCATCCCCGATTGTGCCATTGGTGCCGACGTCATGGTCGGCTTCCCCGGAGAAACCGACGCGCATTTTGCCCAGACTCGCGCCTTGTTGGCCGACCTGCCGCTGACGTACCTCCACGTCTTTCCGTTCTCCCAGCGCGAAGGCACCCCGGCCGAGCGCCTACCCGATCACCAAGACGCTGCCGTCAAAAAGGAGCGTTCACAAGCGCTCATCGCCCTCAGCGCAGCCAAGCGACTCGCTTTCCACCAGCGCTTTGTCGGCCGTTCGCTCCGAGTCCTTGCCGAAGGGCGATCCGATCCGGCCACTGGCTTGCAGGTTGGCTTGAGCGACAACTACGTTAAGGTGCTCTTCACCGGCTCGGCCGAGCCCAACGAGTTCGTGGACGTGCAAATCGAGCAAGTCCGCGAAGAGCTAACTTTTGGAGCGCGCCGATGAACTTGCCTCTCCTTGAGACGACCGAATACCAGCCCGTGGCAACGCGCCCCGGTCCAGCGGGCCGCCGCGTGTACATCGAGACCTACGGCTGCCAGATGAACGTAGCCGACAGCGAGCTTGTAGCCAGTATTCTCGCCGACGCCGGATTTCAGATTACGGAACAAGCCGAGCAGGCCGACATCATCCTGCTCAATACCTGCGCGGTGCGCGAGCACGCCGAGGAGCGGGTCATTGGCCGCGTCAGCCAGCTCAACGGTCTCCGCGCCCACCGGCCCAACCTCACCTTGGGCATCCTCGGCTGCATGGCTCAACATCTGAGCAAAACCCTGCCGGACCGCGCTCCTTTCGTCGATTTGGTCATGGGGCCGGACTCCTACCGCCGCCTGCCCCAGCTTCTCTCCCAATCCAGCGACGACGCGCTCCTAGACGTGCGGCTCGACCGCTCCGAAAATTACAGCGGCGTCCACCCCCAGCGCACAACCGGTACCAATGCTTGGGTGACCATCATCCGCGGGTGCGACAAGTTCTGCACTTTCTGCATTGTGCCCTTTGTGCGCGGCCGGGAGCGCAGCGTGGCTGCTGACCAGATTGTTCGCCAAGTTCAACACATTGCTGCTGAGGGATTTAAGGAAGTTACCTTACTAGGCCAAACCGTTAATTCCTACCGCGCCGACGATGTGGATTTCGCCGATCTCTTGCGGCAGGTCAGCCAAGTCGAGGGCATTGAGCGGGTCCGCTTCACCTCGCCCTATCCGGTCGATTTTACCGACCGTGTGATCGACGCCATGGCCGAGGTCGGCCCGGTGTGCCCGAGCCTGCACCTGCCAGTCCAAAGCGGCTCGGACGAACAACTCGCCCGCATGCGTCGCGGGTACACGGTTGATCAATACCGACAGCTCGTGCACAAGCTGCGCGCCGCCCTGCCCGACCTCGCCCTGACAACCGACATCATCACCGGCTTTTGTGGCGAGACCGACGCAGACTTCCGCCAGACTTGCGATCTAATGGAAGAGATCCGCTACGACTCGGCTTTTATGTTTAAATACTCGGAGCGCGAAGGCACGTACGCCCACAAGAAGCTACCCGACGATGTCCCCCAAGCCGTCAAAGGCGAGCGTCTCCAGCACATCATTGCCCTACAAGAGGGGATCTCGCGCCAGATCAACCAGCAGCAAGTCGGTCGCACGGTCGAAGTCCTCGTCGAAGGCCCATCCAAGCGGCCAGCCGCCGATGGCCAGCCCCGCTACTACGGCCGCACCCCACAGGGCAAGACGGCGATTTTCCCACAATTAGCAGCGAGCAACGAACTCGTAGCCGTCCACATCGCCCGCACCACCTCGCACACCCTCTTTGGCGACCGAATCGACGACGCTGCATAACCTCTGACACGGCCTCAAAAGAGTTTGACATTTCTGTAAGCCTTGTGTTTCTTAGGCTTCCAGCCTTGAAGCGGCACCGGCAGTTTTCCCCTCCCCCGTCGGAGGCCGCACTGGAAGATGGCAATCAATCCACTATGTGAGATGCCATCACCGCAAATAGCATCTAGTGCCTTGGCCACATCCGACTTCCAGTCCCGAGATGTCGCCGGTATCTATTCATAAGACGCACGGTACCCCCTCGAGTACCCCTCCCTGTTGTTCCACTATTAGGCTATAAGTCTCAAAAGTTCCCAGCGGTTGGCACGGATCTAAACTGCCCAAGTCGTCGGGAAACAGGCGATTTTTTCTGCCTTGGTCTCGCCTAAAGGCGAAGCCAAATTGCCTCCTTTCCTTTTGCCCTGGGACTGTTTATGACAACGGCAGACGCAGCTATCGATCGCAATCTGCGTCCGCCATTATGCTCGTTTCGGTTCTCTACAAGCCGATCTAACTCAACCCAGTCTTATGAGACGAAACTAGAAACTGAGGGTAAATTGAAAAGTGCTGTCTCTACAATAAGCATCCTGCCTGAACCTCTAAACCAAGGAGATTTCAAGACAAAAATCTTGCTGCTTTTAGTCGCATGTATCGGATTTTCTTGCACAGAACACGGGAATCCGCTAGCACTCATTAGCATACCCGCCGGCAAAGTCAAGGTGAATTCGGACGCCGGCGAATGCCTCGCCATATCTTGGACTTGCGACACGGAAGTCGATTCCGTGTGGACGGTCTTCTATGGATCGGACTATCGGTTCCAAGCCCACGGCGACAGCGTTCTGTTTTCGCATTATATGGACGGTACAAGTAAAAAACAATATTGGGCATCAGAAACTTCAACCCGCTTGGAGAGGGTTCGATCTGGTTTCCGGTCAGGTGATGGAACCTGTGGTATCTGGAGCGAAGCCATCGACAATGATTCCTCTGTGGTGCGTATCTACAAAGGAGATGTGGGCCACTTGTACAGAGACACGTCTTCTGCCAGATATGTGCTGTCAGCAGACGATGAGGACTATCCCATCGCCTATGTGCAAGCAGACGGAGATGTGAACCACCGCGATTTTTTGAGTGTGCACCATCGCAACGATCCGAGGCCGGCCGATCTGGTAGAAATAGGCGACAATCCTACAAGGGCCTACTACCTTCCGGTTAATTTTAATGCCGCTGCGCTCGATACGCTTACAAACATACCCCAAGACGACCGGCCTTATTTGGAGGATTCTATATGCTCGGGTGATGAATGTCCTGAGTGGACGGAGCCGATTTGTCCGTCTGACGAGGAAGAAGTTGTCGTTCAAGATACCTCTACCCCAGAAAACAGCTCTGCTACTGAATCGTCTGCGTCTCAAGCGTCTACAACTACAACTACAACTGCAACTGCAACCGACCCCGAACCTATAACTGAAACCGAAACCGAAACCGAAATCGTGTGTTCCGTGACTGGCGATCAGATTAGGGCGGTAACGAGATTTTATAGTTTCGAGCTCATTAATGGGATATACCGGGGATCCTCAGTTGAATTCAACGACTATGCTGATGATTGTTGGTTTCCTCATTCTTGTAACGACGGCCAAGTGGGAGGATGTGTAAGGATGGATAGGGATCCTCAACCTGGACCTAATTCTGACATAGCTTCTTATGTTCATATGTGGAGTTGCTTTGATTGCCAATAACGCGACCATGTCGTCCGTTACCTCTTATGAACCCGCGCGCGCTTGCGTCAATCGCTGTTTGTCATCCCCCCTAAACCTTCTATCTTAATTGGGTCGATTCTTACTTTTTTTTCACCGAAAGGCCCCTATGCTCGCCCGTTACTTCTTTTCTGTGGTCCTCGTAGCCCTTTGCTCCACCGCCTATGCCGATCCGCAAGCCACCCGCGACGACATTGAAATCAGCCGCATCCTCAACGTCCCCCAAGGCACGCTTCGCATCGCCAAGGATCCGCGCAACAACGCGCTCTACACTTTGCGGCAAAACGGCGCGATTGATCGCATTGGGCTAGCGGCAGCCGCGCACACGCCGGCATACTCCAGAGACGATCACGGCATCCGCAGCGGCTTCACGGGCTTTGCCATCGGGCCAGATGGCTCCTTTTACCTCTCCTCGAACCGCCGTGGCCCCCGCGACAGCGGCCAATTTGCCCTCGTCCGAGGCACTTTGCTCAACGCCGACACCGGCGAGCGACAATGGGAACAGCTCGACCCGGACAACCTACCCGCCGACGTTCCCATCGACGACATCCTCGCCGCCACCAGCCTCGGCCGCGATCCCACGACCAACACCCGCTACGCGCTCAAGCCCAACGGCGACATCACCCTCGTACCTTCGGGTACGGTGTACACGGCCGCCGATCACGGCTTCAGTCGCGCGAGTGTCCTGTTTATCGACGACGCCGGAACCTTCTACGTCCTCAAGCGCATCGACCTATCCAGCTACAACATCGCCACCATCACCAAGGGTGAAGTTGATCCGAGCAGCGGCGAGCGCACTTGGTTTACCCTCGCTGAAACCGCACCCTATGAACGGTGCGACTGCATCTTCAACCACGAGGTCAACGGGCTAGTCGTCAGCCCGGACAACCGCTCGCTCTTTATCAACAGCGGCTCGCGCACTGACCACGGCGAAATACAAGACGGCAACAGGCAGTTTCCCGACCTGCGCGAAACCGCGCTCACCGCTATCGTCTTGCGCGTTCCGACCGACGCCCGCGATCTCGTACTACCCAACGACCGCGACGACCTGCGCGCCCAAGGCTTCCTCTTTGCCGAGGGCCTGCGCAATGCCTACGATCTCGCCTTCGCGCCCAATGGCGACCTCTTCGCCACGGAAAACGGGCCGGATCGCGACATGGCCGAGGAGCTCAATTGGCTGCGCGAAGGGCATCACTACGGCTTCCCCTGGCGCATGGGTCTCGAAGACACCCCGCAGCAATTTCCCGACTACGACCCAGCCAGCGACTTTCTCCTTCCCGCTAGGTTCACGGCTGTGCGCGAAGGCTACTACCACAACGATCCCACGTATCCACCGCCACCGCGCGATTTCACTGAGCCGGTGATCAATATCGGCCCGGACGCCGACGCCTACCGCGACCCAGCCGACGGCCAAATCAAGGATGCCAGCGAAGAGGGCGTGCGCTTCGGCACCTTCACCGCGCATCGTTCCCCCTTGGGATTGCTATTCGACGCGGACCATGCGCTCGCCGAGACATTCCAAGGCGACGGCTTCATGCTTAGCTGGACCGAGGGCGATCCCGACGGCGATGATGTTGCCGGCCCGTTCAACGACCCCAGTGAAGACCTGCTGCACCTCGATTTAGCGAAAGTCGGTGACAACTACGAGGCGCGGGTCACCCGCATCGTCGGCGGGTTTTCCAACCCCATTGACGCGGAAATCATCGGCAATCGCATTTACGTTATCGAGTGGGGAGGCGGACGCGGGCTGTGGGAAATCGTCCTGCCGCAAGCTACAGCCGAAACCGCTATCGCCGAGATCGCAGACGTTGTACCCTCCGAGTTTGCACTGGCGCAAAATTTCCCCAATCCCTTTAACGCAAGCACCACCATTACCTTTCAACTCGGCCTCCCGTCCCAAGTCGAACTGGCCATTTACAGCATCAGCGGCCAGCGGGTGCGCACCCTCATCAGCGGATCCCTGCCCGCCGGGCATCACCGCCTGCAATGGGATGGTCGCAACGAACAGGGCGAGTTAGCAGCCAGCGGCGCGTATTTATACCAACTATCGGCGGACGACTTTGTCGCCACCCGGCAGCTTATGCTACTCAAGTGAGCTGCGCTGAGGAACCCCATGCTGGTCCGTTGTCTCTCGTTCGTCGCGCTCGCAGCCCTTTGCTCCACCGCGTACGCCGACCCGCAAGCCACCCGCGACGACATCGAAATCCGCCGCATCCTCAGCGTCTCCCAAGGCACCATCCGCATCGCCAAAGATCCGCGCGACGACGCGCTTTATATTTTGCGGCAAGACGGTGCAATCGAACGCATAGATCTAACAGCGGCTAGGCGCATCCCAACATACTCCCACAGCGACCACGGCATTAGCAGCGGCTTTACGGGCTTTGCCATCGGACCGGATGGCTCGTTTTACTTGGCATCCAATCGCCATGGTTCTCGCAACAGCGGCCAATTTGCCCTCGCCCGAGGGATTTTGCTCGACGCCGACACCGGCGAGCGGCAATGGGAACAACTCGACCCAGACAATTTGCCCGACGACGTTCCCATCGATGCCATCCTCGCCGCCGCCATCTTTGGCCGCGACCCCACGACCGCCAACCGCTACGTCCTCAAGACCAACGGCGACATCACCCTCTTGCCTGAGAGCACGGTGTACACAGCCGCTGACCACGGCTTCATCCGCCCGAGCGCCATCTTTATCAACGACGACGGCACCTTTTATGTCCTCAAACGCATTGATCTGTCCATCTACAACATCGCCACCATCACCAAGGGCGAAGTCGATCCGAGCAACGGTGAGCGCACTTGGTTCACCCTCGCGGAAACCGAACCCTACGAGCGGTGCGACTGCATCTACAACCACGAGGTCAACGCGCTAATCGTCAGCCCCGACAACCGCACACTCTTTATCAACAGCGGCTCGCGCACCGATCACGGCGAGATCCAAGACGGCAATGGGCACTTCCCCGGGCTGCGCGAAACCGCACTCACCGCTATCGTCTTGCGCGTCCCGACCGACGCTCGCGACCTCGTGCTACCCAACAGCCGCTATGCCCTCCTCGACCAAGGATTCCTCTTTGCCGAGGGCCTGCGCAACGCCTATGACTTCGCCTTCGCGCCCAACGGCGACCTCTTCACCACAGAAAACGGACCCGGCCGCGACATGCCCGAGGAACTCAACTGGCTGCGCCAAGGGCATCACTACGGCTTCCCCTGGCGCATGGGGCTCGACGACACCCCGCAGCAATTTCCCGATTACGACCCGGCCAGCGACTTCCTCCTCTCCCCCCGCTCCACGGCTGTACGCGAAGGCTATTACCACAACGATCCCACGTACCCGCCACCGCCGCGTGCTTTCACCGATCCGGTGATCAATCTCGGGCCAGACGCCGACGCCTACCGCGATCCAGCCGACGGCCGCCTCAAGGACGCCAGCAAAGAGGGCGTGCGCTTCGGCACCTTCACCGCGCACCGTTCGCCATTGGGGTTAGTGTTCGACGCGGACCATGCCCTCGCCGAGCCGTTCCAAGGCGATGGTTTCACGCTCAGTTGGACCCGGGGCGACCCAAACGGCGACAGCGTCAACGGGCCGTTCAACGACCCCAGCCAAGACCTGTTGCACCTCAACTTGGCGAAAGTTGACGACAATTACGAGGCGCGCGTCACCCGCATCGTCGGCGGGTTTTCCAACCCCATTGACGCGGAGATCATTGGCAATCGTCTCTATGTGATCGAGTGGAGCGGCAAGCGCGGGCTGTGGGAAATCGTTCTGCCGCCCGCCGAGGAGTTCCCACCTGCGAGTTTGGCTGACGCGCAGGTTTTCAGCGACCTCGGCGCACAAACGCCCGCGGCTGGCGTGGTGCCGTACGAAGTCAACGCGCCGTTTTGGTCGGACGGAGCCACAAAGACGCGATTCATTCGCCTGCCGCCCAATGAGCACATTGCCTTTGCCAGTCGTGGGCCTTGGGATTTTCCCGACCAGACCCTTCTGATCAAGAACTTTTACCTCGACTTGGTGCGCGGGGATCCAGCCAGCCGGCGCATCATCGAAACGCGCTTCCTCATCAAGCGCGTGGATGCTCCGGGCTGGGACGGTTACAGCTATCTGTGGAACGAAGCCGGCACCGACGCCACCTTGCTCGCCGACAGCACGACCGTTACCTACGTAATCGACGACCCGCAAGATCCGGTGGGCTTTCTCTTGCAGGACTACTACTTTCCCGCACGCCAAGACTGCGAGGTCTGTCACACCAAGGGCGCGGGCTACGTCCTCGGTGTACACACGGCTCAGCTCCACTCGGGCGCGGAGCAAGACCAGTTGCACACCCTCGCCCAACAGGGCCTTTTCACCGAGGAGTTGCCGGCTGACCTGTCTTCCTTGCCTCACCTGCCCAACCCCTTTGCCCCCAGCGTCCGGCTCGACCAGCGCGCCCGCTCGTACCTCGAAGTCAACTGCGCGCCCTGTCACCGGCCCGAGAGCGTCGCCCGCACCATCATCGACCTGCGCTACGACACGCCCTTGGCCGAAACCAATACAGTCGGGGCTTTCCCCACGCTCGGCGATATAGGCGAGCCAGAGGCCCTCATCCTCTCCCCCGGCGAACCGCAGCTTTCCACGCTCTACCTGCGGATGCTGACGATGGGCACCTTTCGCATGCCGCCGCTGGCGTCCTCAATCATCGACGAGCGCGGTGCCGACCTCATCGCTACATGGATCGCCAGCCTAGAACCCGTCGCAGCCAAAGAAACCACACCGACCGCCTTTGCCCTCGACCAGAACTACCCCAACCCCTTCAATGCGGCCACTACCATCGAATTCCAGCTAGCAGCCCCGACCGCTGTCGAATTGGCCATCTACGACGCGCTCGGCCAAAAGGTCCGCACCTTGGTCGCACGACATCTCGCCGCTGGATACTATCGCACCCAGTGGAACGGACGCAACGACGCCGGCCGCGCGGTCGCCAGCGGCACCTATTTCTACAGATTGCGAGCCGGAGACTATTTAGCCACCAAGCAATTGACCTTGCTCAAATAAAAGTCGTCTAATCTTCCAACCCATACCCTTATGAACTCCTGTATCATCGCCTTCTTGGCCCTCTTTTTAGCAGGTTGCGCTGCCGAGCCCCATCAGACGCCCGGCACTCAGCGCATGGCCGAGCAACTCGCTGCCCTCGCCGCTCAGGCCAACGCCGAGGACAACATCTATTTGAGCCAGCACCGCGCTGACTGGTTGCGCCGCCAGCCCGCCCCAGACGACCCTGTGCAACAGCTCAGCCAGCAGGTCGAACTGGCCAAAGAACTATTGCGCGCCGGCTCGTCCGCCGAAGCGGCTGCCCTCTTTGAGCAGGTGCGCGAACAAGCTGCTGCCCACCGCTTCCGCACCCGGCCGAGCCTCGAAGCGATGATCGCCCTCGCCTATTTGCGGCTCGGCGAACAGCAAAACTGTATCGACGACCATAACCTCGCTTCCTGCCTGCTGCCCATCGCGGCCGAAGGGGTCCACAAGCTGCAAGACGGATCGCGTGCGGCCATCGCTTACTATCGAGCAATCCTAAAAAAGACGCCCTACGACCTGACTTCGCGCTGGCTGCTCAACATCGCCTATATGACCGTAGGCGAGTATCCGCACCAAGTGCCAGCCGACCATCTCATTCCCCCGGCGGTCTTCGTCGCGGACGCCGATATCGGCCACTTCCCCGACCGGGCCCCAGCCCTAGGCTTGAATGTCCTCGGCTTGGCCGGAGGCGGCATTATGGAAGATTTTGACAACGACGGCTTCCTCGACATCATCGCCACTTCTTGGGGCCTCGACGATCCACTGCGCTACTTCCGCAACCAAGGCGACGGCACCTTCGCCGAGCGCACCGCCGCCGCTGGTTTGACCGGCCTAGTCGGCGGCCTCAACGCCGTGCAGACGGACTTTGACAACGACGGCTTTGCCGATGTGCTGGTCCTGCGCGGCGGTTGGTTTGGTGACGACGGCCTCCATCCCAACTCGCTTCTGCGCAACCAAGGCGACGGCACCTTCACCGACGTAACCGAGGCGGCTGGGCTGCTCACGTTGCACCCCACGCAGACCGCAGCCTGGGCCGACTTCGACAACGACGGTTGGCTCGACCTATTCGTGGGCAACGAGTCCTCCGCCCAAGAGCGACATCCCTGCGAGCTGTTCCGCAACCAAGGCGACGGCACCTTCATCGACATAGCACCGGAACTCGGCTTAGACGTGAAGGGCTTCGTCAAAGGGGTAGCCTGGGGCGACATCGACAACGACCGCCGGCCCGACCTCTACATCTCCCGCCTCGGACAACCCAACCTGCTCTTCCACAACGACGGCCCAGACCCCAACGGCCAATGGCGTTTCTCCGACATAACCGCCCGCGCTGGCGTGAGCCAGCCGACGTTCAGCTTCCCGGTGTGGTTTTGGGATTACGACAACGACGGTTTCCTGGACCTGTTCGTCTCCGGCTACAAAGCCGATGCTGGCGATGTGGCCGCCGACTACATGGGACTGCCGCACAAGGGCGAGCCGCCCCGTCTCTACCGCAACCAAGGCGACGGAACCTTCGCCGACATGGCCCAACAGACCCACAGTGACAAAGTCCTCTATACTATGGGCTGCAATTTCGGCGACCTCGACAATGACGGCTGGCTCGATTTCTACGCTGGTACTGGTGACCCCGACTACCGTTCCCTAATGCCCAACCGCATGTTCCGCAACGCCGCAGGCCAGCGATTCGAGGATGTAACCACTTCCGGCGGCTTCGGGCACCTGCAAAAAGGGCATGGCGTCGCCTTCGGAGATATCGACAACGACGGAGATCAGGACATCTACGCAGTAGTCGGCGGAGCCTATTCGGGAGACGTGTACACCAATGTGCTCTTTGAAAACCCCGGGCACGGCAACCATTGGATCACCCTCAAACTGGAGGGAACCAAGTCAAATAGAGCCGGGATCGGGACGCGGATTCAAGCCCGCACGGAGACGCGGGTGATTCACATCCTCGCCGGTACGGGCGCGAGTTTTGGGGCTTCGACCTTACAGCAGGAAATCGGATTGGGGAGGGCTCAGATACTCGACGAACTCACTTTGCACTGGCCTTCGGGCGCGGTGCAAACCTTTACCAACGTGCCGGTCAATGAAGTGTATCGGGTCCGCGAAGATGCCACGGCTTTGGAGCGCTTGGCCGTCGATCCCCTTGCGCTAGCTAGCGAAGGTCAGCGAGCACATCGCCACTGAGCCTACAGCCGGGCCAACAGCCGCGCTGCCGTGGCGTGGTTTGGCTCCACCGTCAACAACTGCTGCAACGCCTGCCGCGCCTCGGCGATGTGCCCCAGCCGCTGGTAGGAAAGCGCCATACTCAAATAGGCTTTGACGTGGCGTGGCTCTAAAGAGAGTGCTGCGGCAAACGCAGCGACCGCCTGCTCGTTTTCTCCGGCCTTCTGCAAAGCCAACCCCAAGTTGAAGTGGTGCGAAGCGTCGGCCCGGTTGAGCGCGACGGCTTTTTCGTAGGCGGAGATCGCCTGTGGGAAGTCTCCCATCTGCAAATAGGCCGTGCCGAGATTGTTGTATGCCGGAGCGTAGTCGAACTCGTCAAGGGCCTCGCGGAAGCGTTCCTCGGCCTTGGCGAACTCGCCCCGCTGCAAAAAGACCAACCCCTGCGCGTTGAGTGCCTCGACGTAGCGCGGCTTGTGGTCTATCGCCTGCTGGTAGTGAATATGCGCCTTGTCGAGCACGCCCTGTCGCGCGTAGAGTAAGCCGAGGTTCTTGTGCGCCTCATAGGCCCCCGCATCCAGTTCTAGCGCCCGCTGATACTCTCCGGCGGCCCTTTCCCAGTCGCCCTGCCGCGCATAGAAGACGCCTAAGTTGTTGTGGGCACCGGCCAAGTCCGGGAACAATTCGACCATCTTCTCCCGCGCCTCGGCCTCGTCGGCCGTCCAGTAAAACTGGAATAGCGAGAGTGCCACTACTGGCACCGCAAAATAGGCCAACTGTCGGCCAGCTTCGCGGGCGTACGAGACCAAGCCGCTCGGCAACACCTGCAATCCAATGCGGTTGGACCCTTCCTCGACATTAATCCCCAGATTGGCTTGGTTTTTGCGGTCGCGGATTTTCCAAATGAACCCATCGAAGTAGTAGTGCAAAAGCGTCGAGGTGATGACGAAGATCTCGACCATTTTGATCGCCTGCTCGGACTTGAGGAAGCCCTCCATCATGTTGATGCTGCCGTAGGCAAAGCAAACCAGTACGTACGCGACCAGTATCGGCAAGGTGCGCGTGGTGAAGAAGGTGCGCAACAGCTTGGTAGTCCGCTCTTGCCTTTTGACGAGGTTGTTGTTGTAGACCCAGACGATGGCGAAGTACTGGATGTCGTGGAAAACGGCAAAGGCCGCGTAGCCGATGACGAGGTCGTTGATATGTATCCAGCCGTAGTAGATGATAAACACCGTGGTCGCCATCACCGCGATCTTGGGCAGGCTTATCTTCTGACCGGTAATCGCCCGCCGGACGATATTGGCCAAGTACGCTGCGAGCACGGCCATCGTAACATAGAACAGCACTTTTTTGAGCAGGAACGTCAACTCGGCCGACAGGAAGGGCACGCCAACCCGCTGATTGTGGTCGAGGATGCGGTGGAAGTACTCGGGGCTGTAGATGACCACCGTTGCAAAGGCACACAAGGTCAACAGCCAGTCGAGCCGGGAATTGAGCTTGGAGAAAATCTTGTTTTTGGCATCGTAGATTCGCATGATGCCGTAGTGCTGCATAAACAGGTGCCAGATCTCCCACACTAGCACCACCAAGAAAAGCCCGTGCAGGGTATTGAATTGCGCCAGCGCTGTCACGATGAGCACGACAATAGGCGCGACGAGGAACTTCTCCTTGAAGGTGCTGAATAGCTCTGGATCGCCGTATGCGCGCATGAAGCCCGGCAAGTGATGGCCAGTGGCAAACAGCGCCAGTGCGTAGAAGGCGATGGTCTGCGAGTCGAACACGGACCGCAGTGGCAGCATGGTCACCAAGCACAAAAGCGGCGTGCCAATAAAAAAGAACAGGTCGCCAAAGGGCGAGATGATCCACTTCTGATCGCGGTATACGGCTGGGGCGACAGTCATGGCATTCCTCAATAGGCTACGGCTATAGTGCGTGTTACTTGCCCCTGCCCGGCGTCGGCTCCCGCGTCAATGCGGCAGACGTAAACCCCAGGAGCCACCCGAGTACCCGAAGCATCCAGCCCACCCCAGCTAAACGACTGCAATACATCCCCACCAGACGACATAAGAGCCGTCACCTCCCTGCCCGCTAAGTCAAAGATACGCACACTCGGAGACGCATCCACCGCTTTGAACAGCGCAAAGCGGATCTGCACGCGGTCGTTGATGCCATCGCCGTTGGGCGAAAACACCGATGGCGTAATCTGCAAATCGCCGATCAAGCGCTCGCTACCCGGTAAGTCCGGCAGAAATACCAAGTTCGCTTGCCGCTCGGCTGCCTCCACCGACTGCCACAGATCGGGACGCGCTTCTTGCCCTAAGTCGGCGGCAAAAACCGTGGCATTCCGCAACACCTTCGTGGTAAACTCCACGGTGACGGAATCCGTCCACACCGTCTCCGGCAATTCGACAAACAGTAGCGAGTCTCCTACCACCCGCACCGCGTGCGGTTCTCGCACTTCACCGCCGACCCGCAGCCGCACATCCGCGGCATCCACCGCGCTCGGCGTGGAAAAGCGCAGCCGATCAAAGCCCGAATCGCTCTCTGTTGCATTCGTCCGCAACACATACGTAAACCGCGTTGCTTCGTTAGGGACGGCATGACGCGGTGTAATCTGCCCACCCGCCTGTGCGACCAAAGCGTCCTCATAATCCAGCGCCAGCGCGTGGAGCACCGGCGCGACGGCAGGATCCTCAGTGGAGAGAATCAATTCCAATTGGATAAAACGGCGCGGCGTCTCCGACTTAAACGCCTCGCCGGAAAACTGATAGAAGTTGCTCCACGCGCCCCAATCGGCTCCGACGACGACCATGGTGTCGATGGGGCCGCGGATGACTTTGGGTAAGCTATTGTAGCGCGTCTCGGTGACTTCCTCGCCCTTTTTGTCGTAGAACGTGTATAACTCTTGCAGGACGTTGCCCGACCGCGAGCGCACCTGTAACTGCGTCTGCTCCGGCATTGTCGCCTCCCAGCGCAAGCGCTTGATCGCCTTGGGGCGACCGTCGCCAGCGAGTTGGCCGAGGTCGATGAAGTCCGAGCGCAACACCACCTGCGCAGGATAGCCCGGAGAAAAGATCATAAACTCCATCGGATGCGAAAACCAGCCGCTGTCCTCATGGCCGTGCCAGAAGATGTAGCGCATCTTGCGCGGTTGAAAAAGATAGCGAATGTGACGGACCTGCCGCGCGGCTGCCAACGCTGCGTCAATGGCCATGTCCTCGCGCAGCAGGAATGTCAGGTCCAAATCCCCACCAGTGGTGAGTCGCCCATCCGAGAACAAGATGTTGTAGCCGCGCCCGTGATGCAGCCTTTCGAACAAAAAACTCGACGTGCCCTCACCCCGAGTTTTAAAATATATAAACATCTCGTCGATCCAGAACAGTGCACCCAAATCCACCTGCCACCACAGCCCTCCCTCGCGCCAGCCGCCCTTGCTCCCCCCCGAGGTGAGGATATTGCCGAAGGTGTCCATATTGCCGTCGAACATGTTCTGCGGCTCGCGTGCCAGTAAGCCGTGTTCAAAGCGCCCACCTCGTTCCAAGGTCCCCAAACTAACGTTATCTCCTTGAGCGAGGACCTCGATTTCGGCTAGGGCTGCATCACGGCTCTTTTCATCGGCAACGATGCGAATCAGCCGCACCATCTGGAAATCCTGCTCGGCATTCAAATCAACGTCTCTGTCCGCGTCAAGCGCCCGCGTGGTATCCAGCGCACTGCCCAGCAGCGGAATCGCAATGCTAGTCTCCGTGTTGGGCTTGGTCGTCTGGAAAATCTTGCGATAGCGAAACACATCGTCTTGGGCCTGAATCCGGGCACCCTGAGTGATAAAGACGCTAAATTGCCGCAAAGGCCGAGCGTCCTCTTCATCGGGGAATATCAGCTTGATCTCCCGCGCCAGCACCGGCCTTCCCAAGTCGATATCCACCGACCAATCGACGAGCTGATCCGCTATATCGGGCTGCCAATAGGTCGCTGGATCGCCATCAATGAGCTTGGGCGCGTCCGCCTCATTGCTGCCGGCACGCCATACCCCGCCCTGGCTCTCGCCGCGCTTCTGGGAGGGGTGCGTGAAGAGGGGGGCGTCGAGGACGGCGTTGATCTGCTTGCGGAATTTCTTCAGTTGCAGCGAACCGTCGCCCGCAAACTGGACGATGTCGGCTGGGATATCCCAAGTCGCCCACTCGGCTGGAGTGTCGAAACGGACTTGCTCGGCATGACTCGAACTGCAGATAAACAGGCCCAAGAGCAAACAGTAAATCCCGCGTATTCTCTGCATCATACCTAACCCGCCTCAATAGGCTACGGATATGGTGCGTACTACTTGTCCCTGCCCAGCATCGGTTCCCGCATCAATGCGGCACACGTACACGCCCGGCGCAACCCGAGCACCCGACGCATCCAACCCACTCCAGCTAAACGACTGCAACACATCCCCACCCGACGACACAAGAGCAGCCACCTCCCTGCCCGCTAAGTCAAAAATGCGTACGCTCGGAGACGCATCCACCGCTTTGAACAGCGCAAAGCGGATCTGCACGCGGTCGTTGATGCCATCGCCGTTGGGCGAAAACACCGGCGGCACAACCTGCAAATCGCCGATCAGCCGCTCGCTGCCGGGTAAATCCGGCAAAAACACCAAGTTTGATTGCCGCTCGGCCGCCTCGACCGACTGCCACAGCCCCGGACGCGCCGCCTGACTCAAGTCCGCGGCAAAGACCGTGGCGTTATGCAGCACTTTAGTGGTGAATGCCACGGTGACGGAATCCGTCCGCACCGTCTCCGGTAAATCGACAAACAGCAGCGAATCTCCCTCCACCCGCACTCCGCTCGACTCCCGTTCCACGCCGCCGATCGACAGTCGCACGTCCGCTATATCCACCGCGCTCGGCGTGGAAAAACGCAGCCGGTCGAAGCCCGTGTCGCCCTCTATTGCACTCGTCCGCAGTACATACGTAAACCGCGTCGCCTCGTTGGGGGCGACGTGGCGCGGCGCAATCTGTCCAGCCGCCTGCGAGACCAGCGCATCCTCAAAATCCAGCGCCAGCGCGTGCAGCACCGGTGCGACGACCGGATCCTCGGTGGAAAGAATCAGTTCCAATTGGATAAAACGGCGCGGCGTCTCCGACTTAAACGCCTCGCCCGAAAATTGATAGAAGTTGCTCCATGGACCCCAATCTTCCCCGACGACGACCGTGGTATCAATGGGGCCCCGGATGACTTTGGGTAGGCTGCCGTAGCGCGTCTCGGTAACTTCCTCGCCTTTTTTATCGTAGAACCTGTAGAACTCTTGCAGGGTATTGCCCGACCGTGAGCGCACCTGCAACCGCGTCTGATTCGGCGTTGTCGCCTCCCAACGCAAGCGCTTTATGGCTTTGGCGCGACCATCGCCGGCGAGTTGGCCGAGGTCGATAAAATCCGAGAGCAACACCACCTGCGCAGGATAACCCGGCGAAAACAGCATCAACTCCATGGGGTGGGAAAACCAGCCTGTATCGGTCAGCGAATGCCAGAACAAGTAGCGGATCTTGCGCGGGGCAAACACGTAGCGATGGCGACGCAAATTCCACTCCGCGCGGCTAACTGGCCTTGGCTCTAAAATCAGCGGCGTGTAGTCGATATCACCGGCAATGGTGAGCCGCCCATCGGAAAAGAGAATTTGGTATCCGGTGCCAGCCTGCAATCCCTCGAACAGAAAGCTCGACTGGCCCTCGCCGCGATTCTGCCAGTAGATGAATGCCTCGTCGAGCCAGAACAGCGCCCCTAAATCAACCGACCACCACACCCCGCTCTCGCGCCAGCCGCCCTTGGTCTGGACGGTGAATATATTGCCGTACGTGTCGGTGATGCCATCGAACATGTTCTGCGGTTCGCGCGCCAAAAGCCCGTTGTCGAAGCTGCCCCCGCGCGCCAAGACTCCGAGGCTTATGTTGTCGCCGGCGGCAATCACCTCCACTTCGGCCAAAGCCGCGTCAATGCTCTTTTCGTCAGCGCGCACGCGCACAAAGCGCACCATGCGGAAGGTGTTCAGCGCGGCTGGGTCCAGCCCGAGGCTCTCGTCGATGACCCGCGTTACGTCGCGCTCGCCGACCAGCTCGATATCGACGACCTGCTCTTGATTGGGCTGAGTCGTCTGAAAGGCTTGGTCGAACTTGAAGACGTCGTCCGTAGCTTGGATGCGCGCACCATTGGCCGTGAAAACGCTGAATTGTCGCCAGGGACGCGCTCCTGCGCGGTCGGGAAACACCAAGCGAATGCGCTCGGCTAGCACGGGCCGCCCCAAGTCGATGGTCACCACCCAATCGACCAAGTCGTCGGCTGGGCTGGGCCGCCACACCGTCGCCGGATTCCCATCCATGATGCGCCGGGCTGCCGTCGGATTGGAGCCGGCCTGCCAGACTCCTCCCTGGACCTTACCCCGGGTCTGGGTCGGCTGGGTGAAGAGATGGGCATCGAGGGTAGCGTTGATCTCTTTGCGAAATTTTCTCAGCTCCAGTGAGCCATCGTCTGCAAACTGGACGATGTCCTCCGGAACTTCCCAAGTCGCCCACTCGGCTGGGGTGTCGAAGCGGATTTCCTCGGCACGGCTCGCACCGCAGATGAACAGGGCCGTGAGCACATAACAAATCCCGCGTCTCCCGCTCATGCTACTGCAAGCCCCGTTGATATAGAAGTTAATTTTCCCATCGCCAGAAGATTTTACAGTTCCAACGACCACATGAATTCTACGACAACCTGACCCGTCTGCTGCGCGACCTCATCGAGTAGGCCATCCAACCCGTACATGCCGGCGGATTGGGGTTTTTCTAGCTGCTCGATCAGAACATGCGTCGCTTCCACCTTGTTGGTTGCCAAGCGCCTTATTTCTAGCTCCAAGTACACGTGACCGTGGCCCGCCCGATGGTTCCTAGTGATTACTTGGGACGGGGTTATTTCTTGCCAGAAATGGAGGTCTGTTACCACAAATGAAACCGCGAACTCAGGCGCTACATTCTCGTTCGTAAAGTCATCTCCTTGACTTTGCAAGACCCCGATAATCCGGGGGATGATCGCCAGATGGACATCTGTCACTTGCGATCGGAGATAGCTTTTATTAACGGTGCCGAAAAAGGCGAATAGACCGTGATCTTCCAGCGGCGGTGTTTGGGCGCGCGCTATCGCTCTCTCGATTTTGTCCTGATAGGCCGAGCGGCCCCGGATCAGCAAAGGCCCGATCTGTCCCTCGGTAACGCTGGGAGGAATCGCTGATACCCCGCGCTCAGATAAGTTCAACTGGCGCTTGGTGGTCATGCCCGATCCTTGGGCGCAGGCCATAAGAGTGATGAATACAACTAGGGAGGAAATTCTCATAATGTTCAACATGGCAAACAAACTCCATCGGGCCGTTGCAGATTCGTTCAGTACGCCACCTCGACGACGCGCAGCTCAATGGCATCGCCTGAGTCCGCGTTTACATCTATGCGCCAGAGATAGATGCCCGGAGGCACGGTGGCACCGGCCGCATCTTGACCATTCCACGTAAAGCGGCGGGTCGGCCCCTCTGCGACCGGCGTCAATTGGGCCACTGGCCGACCGGCCAAATCGCTCACCTCGACTATGGGCACCGCATCTTGAGCCTTGAAGACGACAAAGCTCAACTCCACAGCGTCGTTGACTCCATCGCCATTGGGCGTGAGTACCCGATTCGAAAGCTGCAAGTCGCCAATCAAGCGGTCGCTGTCAGCCAGTTCGGGTAGCAGCACCACATTGGACCGGCGCTCGGCCGGCTCGACGTCCTGCCACAGGCCGGGCGCGTCGCTCAGGCCCAAATCGGCTTCTATGACTGCGGCGTTCCTCACTATCCGAGTGATAAAGGCGACCTGCACGGAGTCGCCTTGGACTACTTCCGGCAAGTCGATCAGCAGCGAATCCGCGGTAATGTTCATAGTGGTTGGCACGACCGCCTGACCAGCGACCATCACCTCGACCTCATCGGCCTGCACCAAGTCGGGCACGACCAAGCGCAGGCGATCAAAGCCCGTGTTCTCCGGGATCGCGGACGGCCACAGCATATAGGTGAAGCGAGTAGCCTCGTTGGGTTTGGCTTGGCGCGGCAGAATCGATCCGTGTGCCTCGTTGACCAGCGCATCGACGAACTCTATCTCGACCGAGCGCACCGTGGGAGCCACCTCGGGATCTTCCGTGCTCATAACCAGCTCTAACTGCACGAATTTGCGCGGCGAGTCTGACTTAAACGGCTCGCCCGACAGCTTGTACACGTTGCTCCACTCGCTCCACTCCTCCCCGACGACGACCGAGGTATCCACTCGGCCTCGCAGCACCTTGGGCGAACTGTTCCACTTCTCCTCGGTCACGACCTCGCCGATCTTGTTGTGAAAGGTGTACACCTCGCCCATCTCGTTGCCCGAGCGGGAGCGCAGTTCGATCTGGGTATTAGGCGGCAGATCGGCGTCGTAGTGGAGGGCCTTGATCACCTTGGGCTGCCCATCGCCAGCGAGCGCGCTCAGATCCAAAAAATTCGATTGGATCACGACTTCGGCCGGGTGGCCTGGGGAGAACATCTGTAGCTCCATGGGATGGGCGCGCCAGCCCAAGTCGTGCAGGGCCAGCCAGAAGATGTGCCGCACCTTGCGCGGATTGAACAAATAGCGGTAATGCCGCTTGTATTCCTCGCGGGCATTGGTCCACTTCGGTTCAAAAATCCACGGTTCAAAGTCGATGTCGCCGGTCAGGGTCTTGGTCCCGTCGGAAGAGAAAAAGGTGTACCCCGTACCGGCGTTATTGGTACCCAAGCGGAAGTCGGCCAAGCGCTCGCCAGCCTTTTGCCAATAGACGAACGCGTCGTCCACCCAGTAGGTAGCCCCCAGATCAACCTGCCACCACAAACCCCCTTCAAAGGCCGTGCCGCGCGACTCGGTAAACTGCTGATGCACCTCGATGACTCCGTACGTATTGAGGTTGCCGTCGAGCCAAAAGAAGGGGTCGGTCGCCCGCGAACCATTGATGTACGTGCCGCCCTTTGCCTCGACCCCAAGGCTGATGTTGTCGCCGACGGCAATGACCTCGATTTCGGCGAGCGCGCCATCGAGCTGATGCTCATCGACGAGAAAGCGAATGAACTGGATCGTCTGCCACCTAGAGTTGGCTGCCACCTGCGAACCCGCTTGGCCGGTCGCTACGATCTTGTTGCGGCCTCCTGTAGTGGCGGTATTGGCGTCTCCGGTGAATGTCGGAATGGTAACGTCTGCGTTGCCTCCGATGTCGCTCAGTTGTTCCACCGCGCGGGTGGTATCCTCCACGGCTGGCTTGAACCCAAAGCTGACATACGTATCCAAGTTGGGCTTAGTCGTGCGGTAGATGGGCGCGAAGCGATATACATCTTCTAAAGCCGCCACGTGGGCACCTGTAGAGGCGAAAATGCTGAACTGGCGGAAGGGCTTGGCTCCATCCTGATCGGGAAAGTGGATGCGAATCTCTTTAGCCAGTACTGCGCGGCCCAAGTCGATTTGCACGATCCACTTGTCGAGCGGATCGTCGCTGGCTGGTTGCCAAAAGGTAGCGGCATCCCCGTCGATGATCTGGGGGGCATCGCTTGGATTACTCAGCGCAGACCAAATGCCACCGGCCACATCCCCACGCTCATTGGTCGGGTGGACGAAGAGATGGGCATCGAGCGCGGCGTTGATATCCTTGCGGAATTTGACCAGCCCCAAGTGCCCTTCTGGGGTGAAGACGTTTAACTGCGGCTTGAGCGACCAGTTGGCCTTCCAAGTCTCTTGGCTGTCGAAGGTGAGAAATTCGGCGCGTGCGTGGCAGGTGAGCAGCAGCACTAAGGCGATGGCTCGATTGGACATGAGTGCTTCCCTCAATAAGCGATGTTAATGGGCCGCAGTTGTAGGCCGCTCTTGTCTTCGGCCTCGACGCCGATGCCCAAAAGATAAAGACCCGGGGCGAGTGTCTCACCGCGTTGGTCGCGGCCATCCCAGTGCAATTGCTGGGGGCCGGACCCCTGCTGACCGCGCTGGACTAGAGCCACTCGGCGGCCATCCAGCGAGAACACTTGCAACTGCACCGGCACCGATTGCGGCAGCGCGAAGAGCGAGTAAGAAATGATCAACTCGTCGTTGACTCCGTCGCCATTGGGAGTGACCACGCCGCTGGAAAACTGCACATCTTGCACTAATTGCGGATTGGTTGCGCTCGCAGCCAAGACTCGCAGGCTATTGGTGCCGATCGCCTCGCTGACGTCCCCGCTCTCGACCGGCTGCGGCAGCTCGGTGCCACCGGCGTTGAAGACCTCGCCTCCAAAGGTTCGCGCAAAGTCGAAAACTTCGGCGGCAAAGGTCACCCGTAAATTCGGATTGTAGGCACTGCTTATGCGCTGCGGTAGCTGCACGACAAAGCCGTCATCCACAACTTCTACCCCGGCCGGGTCGGTTGCGATCCCATCCACTTCTAGCCCCTTGAACTCGGTCTGCGTGCTGCCGGTACTAATCCGCAGGGCGTCAAAACCCACCTCACCAGCCGCGAATTCCGCCTTGATGTCGTAGGTGAAGTCCGTCATCTCGCCCAAGGGCACCTCGGCCACGCCACGCGCTGGGTTGGGCTGGCCGAGCTCGGCCACTTCGGCCACGACGCGACTGGCCAGGATCGGCGAGGTCTCAATCCACAGGGAATCAAGGCGCACGAACTCGTCGAACCGCTCGCTGTGCAGCACCACCTTGATCTGCAGATGCGACCCCCGGTTGAGATTGAGAGGCCGGTCGGACTCGGTCGTTGGAAAGGACCAGAACGTCCAGTTTTGTTGGTCGTACTCAATGCCGGCGCGGAGCCCCGGCTTGGGCCGCGTGGACAGGGTTAAGGTGCCGCCCAACCCATCGGCATTGGTGACGGATGAGCTCTGGTTTTTCAGCACGCCCTGATAGCGGGCTTGCTCGACGACGACGCGCGTCCCCATATCCGTGAATTCGTAGTAGATGTCCGGATCCGCATCAACCCCGGTGCGCGCTTCGACCTCAATCTGCACGTTGGCGTCCGGGGCTTCCTCAGCCACGCCGTTGACTAGGCGCATGGGCGTGGCCTTCCAGAACAGCCGACCAAAGTTGACGACCTCGCCGAGATCGAAAATGGTCGTCTTGTAAGTGGCCCGCTTGGGGATGCCTTCTCCCCAGAGGAAAAACTCGGCCACCGTCCCTTTACGCGCTGTGCCTGAATGGCCGGCCGACTGATTCGTCGCCTCGTCGAGGATTGAATTCTTGCGCTTGTAGCGGACATAGCGCACGTATTGCAAGGGAAAATCAGCGACTATCTTGGGGACGACATTCTCGCGCGCCTCGACGATGATTTCCCCGATGGGGGGGCCGTTGGGCGTGTACAGCACATCGTTGTTGGTGTCTGGGGCTATAGACACCTCAAAGGCCGGGATGGCATCTTCCTCTAGCGGAGTCCCATCCGAGCGGAAAAATCCCTTGTCCGGCGTGCTCATGGCAAAGCGGAACAACGGCACCGGCACTCCCAAATCAATGGTGTAGTACTCGCTGTTAATGCTATTGCTGGTCACCGGATTGTACGTCGCGCCGTTGCCGTCGATGAGGTTGAGCGCATTGTCAACCGTCGATGAGGTGCCAGCCGAGCCCTTCCAAGCGCGGGGTCGCTCCCCATCGACAAAACCTAACTCGTCTGGATTTTTTTTTGGCGACCAGTTTTCGAGCAGGGGAAAGACCGTTGTATCCGCGCTGACCAGTACCGGCTGAATCGAGTTGTTCGACCCGGTAAAGTCAATCATTACTTGGGCCGAGTCGCTGTCGGCCCAGCGAAGGCCGCTGCCGCCAATCTGCCACAAAGAAATGTCCGCCGCCGCGGCCGTAGCCGATGCTACGGCGAGGAACCAAAGCCACAAATTCGCTAGACGTTTCATAATTTCTTCTCCCGCTAGACCAATAGTATAATAGTATAAAAAATTTACGGCAGCGGCGCTGTTTTCTCTTTATCTGCGGCGAGCGCGTATTGGGCCAGCGCATCGTCGTTGATGCCCCATGCACTGTGCCACTTGTCTCGCAACTGGAGATTGAGGACGCGCAATTCGCGCTGCTGTTTTTCTTGGCGGGCCAAGTAGTGGGCCTTCTGTTGGCTCAAGTCGTATTCTTGCACTCGCTCGGGTCGGCGCTGCAAGACCTTGAAGATCGAAAAGGCCCTCTCTAAGGAGCGGGAGTCGCGCAAGGAAGACGGCAAGGGACTGACCAATTCAATTGGGCCTTGCAATTCCCTTTCAGGCGCGGCTAGGGCCGCATCCATCAGTTCCTTGTAAACGACCTTTTCAAATGCGCGCAGCGCGTAGAGGCCGCCGTTTTCGTCTGCGTCGCGCCGGATGCTGTGCTTGGTCGCCAGTGCGCCCATGTCGGCCCCATTGCTAATTTGCTCCAGCAACTCTTGGGCGAGCGACTCGTCGGCGACCATGATCTCTTGGATGACGATTTCCTCCGGTGCCCAGTACATCTCTGGATGCGCCTCGTAGTGGGCGCGCGCTTCCTCTTCGCTCACCGCGAAAGCCCCTTCGAGCAGTTCTTCCCACAACTCTTGGAGCAGCAGCCGCTCCTTTTCGGCTTCCACCTTCTCCTGCACCTCGGGCCGCTCGGCGTATCCACCGCGCTCAGCCGCCAAGCCCAAGAGCAGGTCTGGTGCCCCACGGCGGCGGATTCGGTCGTCGAGCACGGCGCTGTCGATTTGGGCGCGCCCCAGCCGCGTATTGTGCAGCAAATTGCTGACCTGCTGCATGGTGATGACACCGCCATCGTACTCGTAGAGCGGCGCGTCCCACTCATCGGGCGCAAGCTGCGGCGCACCGGGCTGTTGGTTCCAAGCCGCGACAAAGCGCCGCACCTGCTCTCCCACCGGGCGCAACCTGTTCTCGACCACCAGCTTGTCGATGTGCTCGCTGCGCAAGTTCTCGATTTTTTCCAGAAAGGTCGCCCGCTGGATCACCGTGCGGTACTTTTCAAAAGGCACCAATTTCTTATCGACGACCTTGGCGATCTCCCAGCCTTGGGGCGTGCGAAAGGGCTGGCTGACCTTGCCCACGTCCAACGAGAACACGCGCTCGTACACTCGGTCTGAAACCCGGTCGAAGGCATAGTACGAATCGAACCAGCCCCCATTGGCCGCAGTTGCCTCGTCCAGCGAGTGCTTGCGCGCCATGTCCTCAAAAGTGGCTCGGCCAGCTTCGATTTCCGCGTAGATGGAATCGGCGCGGGCACGGCTGTCGAGCAGAATGTGCGCCCCGCGCACCGCGTGGCGAGCCGGATGCGCGGCAAATTTGGCTCGCAGTTCGTCTTCGGAAATCTCGATTTGCAAGCCGACCTGCTCGCGTATGTAGGCTTCGACCATAGCCTTGTGCCGGGCTAGATCCACAGCTTTGATCCACTCGGGGTTTTTGTCCAGCCCCCGCGCATACGCCTCGCGCACCATGAGCTTGATGTCGATCAAACTCATCAGATGCTTGCGGTGCTTTTCCACCCCTTGGGCTAACGAGCGGTGCTGCGATTGGATCCGGGCTTCATAGCGGCGGAATTCGCGCTCGTCGATTGGGTCGTCGCCGACTTGAGCTACGGCGGTTCCAACCACCGCTAAACCACCATTCTCTGCGACCGGAGCCGCTGGCTCTTGGGCGCAACATAAAAGGAATGCGCCGGCGGCAAGCCCGGCCCACTTTCTCGCGTTATTGATCATCTTTTTGCTTTCTAAGCAAGGCGTCGGCCATGCGTTTGTGTTCTTCGCTTTTGGCAATCTGCCCCAGCCGCTTATAGGCTTCGGCCAAGGCTTGGTGGGCACCGAGCCAGTTTGCGTCGAGGGCGAGGGCGCGGTTGAGCATAGTGATAGCCTCATCCGTGCGCTGCTGGTTCAAATAGACCTGCCCGAGAGCCACAAAAGCGGCTACGTGCTCGGGGTCTTGTTCGACGATCTGCTGATAGGCGGCCGCCGCTTGAGCAAAGTGGCCGGTGCGCAAGTAGATGTTACCCATGTTGTTCAGCGCCCGCACGTGCGCGGGATTGATCCGCACGGCTTGGGCGTAGTGCGGCAGGGCCACGCCGGTAAACCCCAAGCGGTTGTACATAAAACCCAAGCTGTAATGGGCTTCGGTGTCGTCTGGATCGCTGCGCAGCCGCTCGCGATAGCGCTGGATGTCCCCCTCGACCTGCTTGATCTTCTCGTAGGCAGCAAGGGATTTTTCCCCGGCTGCCTCGCGGCCCTGCCGCAGGTGGATCTGGCCCAGCAGACGGAAAGACTCGGCAAGCCCGGGTTCGATTAGAATCGCCCGGCGGAAGCGCTCGGCCGCGGCCACTAGGTCGTTTTGACTCATCTGAATCCGCCCCAATTGCAAATGCGCTTCCGCGTATGTGGTGTCCGCCGCCAGCGTGCGCTCGAAGTACCCGACGGCCCCCTCGTCATCGCCCTCTTGGAGCTTGATCTCCCCCATTGTGTAGAGTGCACGCGCGTTTTCCGGCGCTGCCACCAAAACCTGTTGCAGGGCCGCGCTGGCGTCTGCATAGCGACCCAAGCCGGCGTACACTAGCCCGAGGTTGAAGCGGGTGTGGAGGTGTTCGGGCCGCAGCGCCAAGGCGCGCTCGTATTCGTGGGCGGCGTCGCCCAACCGCCCCTGCTTGCTGTACACGGCCGCCTTGTTGCGCCGCGCTGGCGCGTACGTCGAGTCCAAGGCCAAGGCCGCGGCAAATGTGGCGTGGGCTTCGTCGTAGCGGCTCAGCTTCAGATGCACATTGCCCAAGGCGACGAGCCATTCGGGCTGATCGGATTCGAGGGCCACGGCCATTTCGTAGAATTGGGTCGCCTCTTCAGGCTGTCCCAAGGCCAGATGAATCCGGCCCAGCGTGGCCAGCACCTCGCCCGACTGCGGATGGCGCTTGCGCGCTTCCCCATACACCTTGAGCGCATCCGCGTAGCGCTTCTGCCGCAACAGGGTGCGCCCGATCAACAACGGATCTTCGACCGGAGGCGGCTGCACTACCGGCTGAGGGGACGGGGCTTCCGGCTTGGTCTCGCAGCCTACTGCCAGCGCAACGCCCAGTGCGAATGAAATCCATTTAATCACCGACTCGTATCCTCCTCTATGGTCACGTATTGCCGCCGGGGTAGGGCCTCCACAACTTGGACGACACCGGATGGCCAGCGAATCTCAACTCGCTCGGCGACCTCGGCGGTGCCAAGGCCAAAGAGCACGCGAGGGTCGTTCGACGACAGATAGCTCGCATTGCGGCGGACCTCGCGCACGAGCGTGCGGTCGCCGGTCATCAGCGCGATTCGCGCCCCTATGGCGTCGCGATTGCTCTCCGCACCCCGCAACCTGAGTCCCAACCATCCACCGCCATCTACGTCGTTGCGCAACAGAGCCGGACGCTCGTTGGAGTTGTTTACCGCAAGATCCAAATCGCCGTCGCTGTCGATGTCGCCGAAGGCAACTCCGCGACTAACCTGCACCAACGCTAAACCTGGGCCGAAATCGCCGTGCTCTACAAAGGCACCCGCGCCGTTGTTCTCAAGGAGCTGATTGCGCTGCGCGTACTCAGCCGCTCGATCGACCTTTTTTACGTTATCGTACACGTGGCCATTGGCGACGAACAGGTCGAGATCGCCGTCGTTGTCGCAGTCGAAAAACCCCGTGCCAAACCCGAGGAAGGCCATGCTTGCGCGGGTGATACCCGACGTCACGGTCGCGTCGGCAAAGAATCCCCCACCCAAGTTGCTGTACAGGGTGTTGCTCTCCCACTGGAAGTTGGTCACGAACAAATCCAAATCCCCGTCGCCGTCTGCATCGGCCATGTCAACGCCCATCCCAGCTTCGGCAACTCCCTCTCCGTTGAGGCTGGTACCGCTGGCAAGCCCCCGATCGACAAAGCGCGCGCCGTCGTTGCGATAGAGCATGTTGGGCACGAGGTCGTTGGCCAAATACAGATCGGGATCGCCGTCTTGGTCGTAGTCGCCAAAAACGACCCCCAACTCCTTGCCGGCCGTGCTGGCGAGGCCGAAGGCCTCCGTGCGGTCGGCAAAAACCCAACCGCCCGCGCGGCCCTCGTTGATGTAGAGACGATCAACTTGGCCGTCGAACTTGCGCGGATCGCAGTAGAGCCGCTCCTCGCTGTTGCCGATCCGGCACACGAGCGGATCTTTGATCGGGTAGTCGAGGTAGTTGCCAACGAATAGATCTAAATCTCCGTCGAGATCCACATCGGCAAAGGCCGCGCTCGTCCCCCATCCCGGGCAACCCACGCCGGCTGTAGCCGTAGCGTCGGCAAAGCGACCCTCTCCGCGATTGTGGAAGAGCGCGTTGGGGCCAAAATTGGTGACGTAGAGGTCGGCCCAGCCGTCGTTGTCGTAGTCGCCAACGGCCGCGCCCATGCCGTAGCCGCGATCGCCGACGCCGGCCTGCACCGTCTGCTCTGAGAAGCGGCCCGCACCTTCGTTGCGGAAAAGCGCGTTGGCCGCTTCAGGCGGGTTTGATAGCTGGGGCAGCCGCCCGGAGTTGACCAAGTAGAGGTCGAGCGCGCCATCGCCATCGAAATCCAGAAACGCGGCCCCAGAGCCGTAGGTCTCGGGCAAGTAGCGTGCACCGGTCGCGCCGCTGCGGTGGACAAAATCGACCCCAGCAGATTGCGCGATATCGACAAAATGCGATTCCGCCGCGGCATTGCAACAAAGCAGCAGGGCCATTCCGTAGTGCGCCTTCACGGCCCCGGCCTCGGCACTGGCCCAAATCCCTCGGCGACGAGCCCCGCGCCGCGTTGGATGGTAATCAGCCGATTTCCCGCTATCCCGTCAATGCGCTCTTCCACCCCATCGGGCCAGCGCACCACGAGGGAATCGGCTTCGGTCGCCGCCCCCAAGCCGAAGTGCAGCCGCAGGTCGTTTTGCGACAGGTAGCCCGTGCCCGCGCGCACCTCCCGCATCTGGACCTCACCGCCCACCGCTACCGCCACCCGCGCACCAATGGCGTCTGTATTGCCCTCGGTGCCGAGCAGCCGCACCATCAGATAGTTGTGGCGATTGCCCCCGTCGTTGCGCAGTAAAGTCGGTGTGTCGTCGATATTGACCACCACAATGTCTAAGTCGCCGTCGTTGTCCAAATCGCCGAAGGCCGAGCCGCGACTCGACTTTTCTACCGCTAGGCCTGGCCCCGATGCTGCGCCGATCTCGACAAATGCGCCATCTCGATTCTCAAACAGGTGATTGCGCTGGGCGTAGCGGGTCCCCAAGTCGCGGCGGTCAACGGCCGGGTACACGTGGCCGTTGGCGACGAACAGGTCGTCGTCGCCGTCGTTGTCGTAATCGAAAAAACCCGTCCCCCACCCCAAGGAACTAATGCTCGCGCGGCCCAGGGTCGAGCTGAAACTGGCGTCAATAAAAAATCCCCGGCCATTGTTCTCGTAAAGCGAGTTGTTGTCGTGCGAAAAATTGGTGACGAAGAGGTCGAAATCACCGTCGCGATCGTAGTCACCGGCCGCCAAGCCCATGCCGCCCTGTTCGCGGCCATCCTCGCTGTATGCAGTCGCCGACAAGAGCGATACGTCCGCAAAGGCACCCCGGTCGTTGCGGTAGAGCACATTCGGCGTCGAATCATTGGCAATGTAGATGTCCAAGTCGCCGTCCTCGTCCCAGTCGCCGGCCAGCGCGGCAAAACCATAGTACTCGTAGTCGGCAATGCCAAATGCCTCGCTGGCGTCGGTAAAAGTCCAACCCGCGTTAGGGCCGTCGTTGCGATAGAATTGATCTCGCTCGCCCGGCATCCCGCGCGGACCGCAGAATACGTCGATCCCACGCCAAGTGCAATAGCTCGGATCGACCGGGCGAAACGCCGGGTCAAAGTCGATGTAATTAGCCAAGTAAAAGTCCAAGTCGCCGTCTAGGTCGTAGTCGCCGAAGGCCGCTGACGAGCTCCAGCCGCTAAAGTCTACGCCCCGCTCGGCTGCCACATCGACAAACGTGCCGTCGCCCTCGTTTTCGTACAGGGCATTGGGCCCGTAGTTGGCCAAGTACAGATCGGGCCACCCATCGGCATTGTAGTCGGCTGCTGTGGCTCCCATGCCCCAGCCCACGTGTGCGACGCCAGCCGCTCGGCCAACGCCGGTGAAGCGCCAAGCGCCGTCGTTGCGGTACAGCTCGGCCCGGGGTTCGCGGCCTGGGGCATATCTGGCAAGGCGCGAGCCGTTGACAATGAATATATCCACGTCTCCGTCTAGATCGTAGTCCAAAAGGGCCGTCCCGCCCGTGTTGCATTCGACGATGTGCTCTTTTTGCGGCGTCCCAGATACGGTGCGCAATTGGACTCCCGCTTCGGCGGCTACATCGACGAAACCGGGCCGTGGCTCCTCGCCCTCGCACCCTGCTAATACCCAAATTGCGGACAGTACAAACCACCGCATTTTATGGCTGTACCCTCAATGTTGCGGCCTCAGCGCGAGCCGCACGGCCTTCTGCTACGTGGCCCTGCTGAATCAACGCAGTGCCCAAGCCATCGAGGGCTGAGGCCATGCTCCCGTCGAGGGCCAAGGCGCGGCGAAATGCGACGATCGCCTCCGCGTACTCGCCGAGGGCCAAGCTGTTGTTGCCTATGTTTTCAAAGGCCAACGCGTAGTCGGGCTTGTGGCGGACTGCGCGCAGCAAAAAGGGGCGGGCGACCGCGTGTTGTTCTTGCAGCGAGTAGATCACTCCGATGTTGTGGCTGGCCTCCGCGTACGTGGAATCGAGAGCCAAGGCAGCCTCAAACTGCTCGAGTGCCGCCGCCAACTCCTTCCTACGCAAATAGACTAGTCCCAAGTTAAAATGCGTGGCCACCTGCTTGTCACCCGCCAGCGGCACAGCCTGGCGATAGAGCAAGCGGCGGTAGTGATCCTCGTCCATCGTCGCGCTACTCAACTGCTGAAAAAGCTCGATCATCCGCGCCCCCTCGGCGTCGCGGCCCGTGCGCGCATAGAGCGTGCCCAAGCTGTAATAGGCCGAGGTGTAGCCCGGATCTGCGGCAATGGTCTGCTCCATCGCCGCCGTGGCCTGTGGATCGTCCTGCAAGCGCAAGTACACCAGCGCCAAATAGTAGTGGGCGTGTGCCAAGCTGGGGTCGAGTTCAATTGCCTTCAGCAGCGCGGTCTTGGCATTTTCATTGTCCCCGCGCGAGCACAGCACAAAGCCCAACACGAAGTGCCCATAGCCGCTCTGTCCAGCCAGTTGCAGCCCCTCCTCTGCTGTTGCAAGCGCCTTTTCATACCCGTCGCCGCGCTCGTTGTACAGCAGCGCCAAGGCCCAGTACACCTCGGCAAAAGCCGGTGATTTTTCAAGAGCATGCAAGAAGGCAGTGATGGCCGCGCTCTTTTGGTGCTCTTTGGCGAGGGCAACGCCGAGGTAGTAGTGGGCATCCGCATCATCGGGCGCAATCGCTACCAGTTCGGACAGCACGTCAACAGCGCGGCGCGTGCGATCCTTTTGCAGGTAGAGCCACCCCAAGGCCAAGAGTATCTCTGGGTCGGCGGGATTTTGCTCGTAGGCGCGCTGGTAGAATGCAAGGGGCTGGGACGCGGCGGGCTTTTTGAGGACGTGGCGCTCTGGGGCAGAACAGCCGATCTCTCCGAGGAGGGCGACTAGCCCTATCCACACCACGGCAAGACACATGTCCATGTTGTTAGGCAGTAAAGCGCCCGGCATCTCCGCTAGAGATCGCCGGGCGCTTTGGATCCACAGAGAAATAGCAGCTCCTAGTCTTGGAGGCCTGCGAAAACCCGAATGAAGAGCAGAGAGTTGGTTTCGGTCGCCTCGGCAAAGGCCCGGCGCTCCCAGCGAAAGCCCGTATTCATGGTCAGCGAATAACCCAGATACGCCGACCGATTGGAAAGCTGTAAGGCCAGCACCGAACCCGTGAAGTCATCGACGTACCCAGGCGGCAAGATCTCCGGGCGCTCTTCGAGGTTGCGGAAGAGGTTCAACTCGACGCCGTATTCAATAAAGGTCCCAGGCAGGAGAAAGTACTTCGAGGTCAGCATGTAAAACTGCGACCACTCGGTGATGTCGAGGTCGGTGCTAAAGGTCGGGTTGATCTTGCGGTAGACGCTCTTGTAGCGCGGCCAGAAAGACAGGTTGTCGGTAATCGGCAGCGGGTAATCCACCTTATTGATCGCGCCAAAAAAGAGGCGGTTTTCTTTGACCTCGGCCTGCTCGCCGCGCTGCCTAAACCAATCGTACTTCACCTTGTTATAGACGTTCAGATTTTTGAGGCGCAGGTAATCGAACGTCAGATAGCCGGTCCAGACAAAGGTGTCTTGGGCGATCAGCGGGTCAATGGTTTCGCGAAAGCCATCTGGATCGACCCATTGGATCACATCGTCTTCGATGTCGTCTTGGACCGAGCGAGCGTATTGAAAAGCCCGAGCCTCAATGCCCGGCCATTTCCACTGACCCGTGACCACCGCATAGCTCATCTGCGAGTTGCGCTTGGAGCTAATCTCGTCAGCCGTGGAGTAGCCCATCGTCACCTTGATGGCTTCGGTCAAGTGAACGCCCCCGTACACGTTGTAGCCATCGCGGTCGTGTCGGTAGGGATAATCGGCGAACGTATCGTTCTCAAAGCGGTCGATGACGTTGTTGTTGTTCATGTCAACGCCAAAGAGAAACTCGGGTGGATCGACGTTGTAGCGCAGGAACGGCTCGGAGAAATCCGGCTCGCTATTGTCGTTTTGGTTAAAGTCCGAGATGAAGTCCGCGTTTTCGTCGTACCCAGGGAAGACCTGCGGGTCGGCTGCGCCGCCGGTGCCAAAAGGCGATTCGCCAAAGGCGTTGTCGCCGTTTTGCCACAGGCGCTTCCAGTCGGCAAAGCGATCTTGGTCGTCGTTGTCGTCAACCGCCTCAAAGGAATAGCGCTCCGGGTGTTCGTAGTCGATGAAACCCCGCGCATCCGAGATAAACGCATTGGTCTGATACTCAGGCTCCAGGCGGTAGAATTCTCCGTAGGCGAAAAACGGATAAGCGTCCTGCGAGGCCGTGATGTAATAGGCCAAGCCCTCGTCTTGGGCGAGAGCGTGATCTTGGAAGTTCTGGTTGGGAAAGCGGCGAAACGCCCGGCTGAAAGCAAGCTCCGAGCGCATGTTGAAGCCCTTGATATCGTCTACATCAAAGTTGAAGCCAATGATGTCCTTGCCGGTGGGCAGGCCGTATTCAAAGCGGATGAAACGCTGGTTAGAACCATCGCTGACGTTGCCGTGGGCGCGCTCGACTTCCAAGAACACGGGCTCACCCTGAGCATTGACTTGGAGGTTAGAGGTGCTTTCGATCCGGTAGTCGTTGGCGATGACCAACTCGAACTCGATTTCGCTGATCTCCTGAAACGTGGTGATCTGGTCGTCGGGCTGCTGGCGGAAGTCGCGGGCGATGTTGTAGGTCAGCTCCAACGTCTCAGCACCATTGGCCTCGATGACGCCGGCGCGCCGCACACCACCGCGCGGCGAAGGCACGATTTCGGGGTGATCAACCCCGTTGATGATAATGCGCTCGGCAAAAAGCTGAGCACCGCCTACGCCGTCTTCGGGCGAATCGTCCGAGAGCCGCAGAACGATCGTCTCGACGTTGCCGCCGTTTTGGGCTTCGGTCAACACGCCTTTGAGCGAGTTGTCGCCCAGCTTGCGACCCGTGGAGAAGTTGGCAATGTTGAGATAAGTAAAGCCCAGCTTGGAGAAATCCCCGAGCTGAACCTTGGAGTGCACGCCGAAGAGATTCGTCATGTCGCCCAGGATCTGGCCGAGTGAGTTTTCAAACTGGATGGCTGAGCCTGGGGAGGCCAAGCGCGATGCCAAGAGTGTCATCTGGTACTTATCAGCGGCAAAATCCCACTGCACCCCATTGAAGGCCGGCTTGGAAAAGGTCAGTGGCGTCAGGGTGGTGCGCAGGGCCTCGCCAATGGTCATCGAGGAATAAAACTGCCCCTTGGACATCGACGAGACGATCAAGCTTTGAAACCACCTACTGTACTTGGGACCCTTGCGCACTGTGCTGCCCGAAGTCACTGGACTGTCCATGGACCAATTGTACACCTCGAAACCACGAGTGATATAGTTCCCGTAGAGGTCGTAGGTGCGAAAGCCTTCAAGCTCGGTAGATACGTAGCGCTCGTAGTTTTGGCGGGCGTAATTGCTGTATTCCTCGCCGGTCCAACGATAGAAGTGGTATAGGCTTTGCGGATACTGCCACTTCCGCTGCGCTGGCGTCATCGCCATATCATAGACATCTACACCGCGCGGTTCGCGTCCGGTCAGAAAACCGATCCGTTGGGCAAAAGCTGCATCGCATAGGAGTGCGACGCCGGCTGTGACAATTGCTGCGTAGAGCATGCACCTCACGCTGGAATCCTCCCTTTTGAATTTTCGCCGGTCAGTACCGTCAACACCATTAAATCAACCATTAATAGGCCACGCCGACGACGCCGACTCGCCTGAAGTTGCCGATCCCACTGTCAACTGAGAGCGAGACCACGTAACTACCCGGAGGTACGGCCTCGTCAGCATCGCTTCGCCCATCCCACGTCTCGGTGTAAATCCCGCCGGGCTGATCGCGATGGGCCAGCACGCGCACCAGCCGACCTGCCAAGTCGTAAATGGCCACCTCAATGGGCTTGGGCTCGGAAATCTGAATTACGGTGTACTTGATGGCGATGTGATCGTTGATGCCATCTCCATTCGGCGTGAAGACCGCAGGATTAAACTCTATCGCACGGACGATTTCGCCCACGGACTTCTGGGTCAGGGCCACGCGTAGCGAGTTGGTGCTGACATCGAAATTGGCATCGCCTTCGAGCACGGGCTGGCCGAGGATATCGGACTGAGTATCCCAGACCGTGCCGGTGAAAATCGTGCCGAATACCACGGTCGATCCTTCAAAGAGCACGCGCAGCGGCACGTTGTTGTCAAAAGTGACCTTGTTGCTGGTGAAAATCACTTCGAGGCTTCTATCGCTCGCGCTCACCTGGTCTGGCTCCACAGGCTCGAGCGGATCGCCCATCTGCAGGCCGACAAAGCGCGCTGGCGTCGGCGTGTCGATGCGCAAAGCATCAAAACCGTTCTGGTTATTGTTTATTATAGCTCGCACGTCATAGGCGAAGAGCACCTCTTCACCCCCGTCGATACTCGGCAGCACAACGGCATCGTCTTTGTCGATTACGCCGATGTCAGTCGGTGGGTTGGGCTCGTCAGCCAAGGAAATTTCACCGACGACTGCAGCAGCCGGAGGCAGCGAATGCTCAATCCACAACGAGTCGATGCGCACCGTCTGCGTCACGGATTGGCTCTCCATGATGATCTGTAGTTGAAAATAGGGACGCGGGCTGGGCAGCGGGATCAATTGCCCGGATTCGAGCGGCAATGACCAAGCACTCCAGTTATCGGAGTCATCCTCGATATCGCCCTTCTCGCCCGAGGGTAGCTTGTTGTAATCCGCTTCCGAGACCACTACTTGGCTGACGGCTCGCGTTTCGTCGTCAATAACCTTTTGGAAGTGCACCAGCGGGCTGTCGTCTTGGCCCGTCTTCATGCGCACTGCGACCGAGGTCTGCCCCAGATCCGCCAACTCAACCAACTCACCGTCCACCAGTTCCAGCGCCCGCTGGGCCCAAGATATGGTGCCGTAGTTGGAAACCTCGCCCAAGTCGATAACTTGGCTTCGATACGTGGCCCGTGGCACAAAGCCGTTGCCGTAGAGTTCAAATTCGGCGATCTCAAAGGGACTCCGCGACCCCACGCGCAACTGAATGAAACGAATGAACTGCTGGGGAAATTTCATGGTGAATATGCTGTTGGGGTTCACCGGGACATCGCGCAGTAAGGTGAAGAGCGGCTGCTCGTTCACATACGTCAGCCCATCGCTGACGGAAATCCGGTGCTTGCGGACAAAGTCGTCGCTAAAGGGCTTGCCGTTGGCGTAGGTCCCCTCTTGCCGGGGGAAGAAGACCAAGCTATCGGCTGGCACGCGCGAGCCCATGTCTAAAAAGAAGGTGCGCCCGTCTTGATCGACGCCAGCGGTTTTAAAAAGGTCTGCAGTGCTTGTGGTGTCTTCGCCATCGACAATCGACAGCGAAATGGAATTCCTAGCCGCGGTATTGTCCCACAGCGCCGCACCGCCCTCGCTGACCAAGTCGTTGGGCTTGCCGTATTTCCAAGCGAGCGTGGTGATGATGTTATCTTCGGGCGTAAAGCCGCGGATCTGAATCGCACCGGGACTACTTTGGTCGTCGATCTGGGCGCGGACCTCGACGAGATCTCCCCAAGAAAACCCTTGCCCCCCGAGTACCCACTCGTCGGCGCTGAGCCACTGCGCGTACACGCACAAGGCACACAACAGCGCCGCAATGCGGGCCGGCCCCTGATTCATTACGGCGTCTCCGCACGGGGGTGAAGCGCATAGTAAATTTCGCGTTGGAATTTGAATGCGAGATCAATGGTCTCCACCGGTTCGCCCTTGTAGTCGAAGCGCACGGCCATGTCCGGCACATTGACGGTGAAATTGCTCACATCTCGGTGCAAAACCGGAAAGACGATATATCCGATTGACTCTTGACCGGAAAAGACCATGTCAGGCGGATAGATGGTGCGCTTGAGCAGGTCGGTGGTAGCCTCGAACTGCTGCCGCTGGTTGCCGGCATAAGCCCGTAGATACGGACTAAAATGATCTTCGAGCAGCCCGCCGTCGAGCGCATTGTACACTCGGTTGTTCGACGTAGTGATCACCAGTGCTTTGGGATCGATGAAAACCTTGGGATACTCGTAGTTTTTGACCTTCAGCAAGACTACGGTAAAGCGCTCTGGAGTCCAGTCTTGGCCCCAGGGCTTCCAATTGCCATACGTGTATGGATTGGTCGATTCAGCACCCTTTCTTGAATCCGCCGCAAACTGGCGATTGAGGAATCCGTCATCCAACACATGAAGCGAGATCTCCAAGCGATCCTTGGCATAGACGATCGCGCCGTCGTCGAGGACGGTCATAGCCTCATCCTGTTGCGGAACTGGCTCGGGGAACGTTGCAAAACGCCGCAGCCCCACCTGTGAGATACACCCGGCAAACGCTAACAGATAAAGGGCCGACAAAAGCCCGACCGTTGCGATGTTCCGTATCCTCATTGAGAATGCCTTCCTGAAAACAATGCAGAGGCGATAGATAAAGAGAGATGAAGTCACCTTCACCTCTCTTTATATCTACCTACCTGCGCACAATGTGCGACCTAGCGAAAGACGCTAGCAGTGCGCTTTATTGGACCATGTAGCTTTTGATCCGACCCCAGCTATCGGCTTCGACAGCTGTATCGTCGGCGACGCCGGTGCCACCAGTGCCACCCGTAGCGCCTTCGGTCTCCACCGTGATGAAGTCCGAGCCGTTCGAGTTGTCCTGGAATGCGCCGTTAACTGGCGTCGTGCCCGGCTGCTTCTCGCGACCCACCTCGGGATTCTCGGTCTCGTCAAACTGGAAGGTCAGACCGATGATCTGGTCGGAGGCGAAGTTGTGGCGAGCGCTGCCGTCGGGACCCGTCTTGTCGTGGAAAGTCCACACAGCTTGCTTGACCTCATAGGTATAGGTCACTGAGCTACCAGCGGGCTGCTCCATCGGACGGGCGTCCGGCGGATCGAGCGTCCACTCATAGACGAACCAGGGACGCTCGGTGGACCACAGGATGCTCTCCTGCGGCACGTTGAAGATCCAAGTGTCCTTCTGACCGGCGGCGGGCAGAACGCGGATACCGTACTGCTGACCGGAGGTCATTTCGGTCTCATTGAAGTTTTCACTCGAGTGGTCGGCATCGACGATAATTTCCAACGAGTCGTCTTTCCAATACTCCTGGGGGTTCTCGACGAAGAGACCCAGCGAGTCATCGGTAACCCGAGAAAAGTAGTACAGCGAATTGTCGGGAGCCGAACTCCAAGCCACGTAGAGAATGCAATCCCAGTCGTCTTTGGCCGGGGGCCACTCACTACCGAGGATCTCGTACATGGTGTCGGGGTTAATAGCGAAAGCCGGATCAATCCAGCCCCAGTCGTCGTCGTTGCCGTCGATGACCATGTTGTCGGGGTTGGGAATCTGCGGCATGAAATAGTTAGCTTGGTGCGCGAAAGCGGCTGAAGCAGCCATCACTGCTACCAAAGCGAGAAGACTCAGTCTCTTCAAGGTAAACCTCCTTTGCCAAGGTTCAAGGTTGATAGGGCAAGAGACGAAGGGGTCAATTTATGGACTGTCCACCTAGCTGTCAAGTAGTTTATTAATATTGGTAAATAATTATTTTTATTCAAAAGGTCTCTCCTTTATTGCATTGACAATTCCGCGTTTTTTTTTAGACTTGGCCCTTTCGCCTCGCATCCTCAACGGGTTTCTCTTTGCGCGATCTATCTACGACTATCGCCGTCCTCGCCTTGATCTTGGCCGGTTGGTACGCCCTCAACCGCTGGGGCTTATCCGTCTATCCAGACGACCCGTCCGCGGGCGGCGAGTACACGGTCATCCGCTGGGCCTCCGATCCCAATCCGGCGCGCACCGAACAAATGGCCCTCTTCAACCGGCTCTACGAAGACAAGAAAGTGCGCGTCATCCTCGACCCGAGCGCGGACGTGCAAAAGATTCTCACCCAAGCGGCAGCCGGCTCCGGGCCGGATGTCTTCGATATTTATAGCTATGCAACCTTTGCGCTCTATGCTTCCAAGGGCGTCATGGTCGAACTAAACGACTACATGCGCGAGGCCAAGCTGAGCTTAGACGACTTCTGGTTGCACCGACAAAACGCCCTCGCCGTGCCCATAGCCAATGCGCCGGCCGGAGCCGACGAATACGAGCGCTTTCGCCTCTACGCCGTCCCCAACAACGTCACCGTCAGCGTCACCTTTCTCAACCGCTCGCTTTACGACGCAGTCCAGCGCGAGCGGCAAGCACAGCACTTGGCCATGCCGCCCTTGCCGTGGAACCACTGGACTTGGTGGGACTACGTCCTCTTGTGTCAGGCCCTCACCAAAAAGAGCGCCGATGGCCGGCGCTATGAAACCTTTGGCTCGGGCGGGGCGGGCTTTGGCGGGGGGTTGAACAACTTCATCTACCAAGCCGGCGGCAGCTTCCTCAACGACGATGGGACTGAGATCACCCTTGATTCTCCACCCGGTGCCACAGCCGCCCAGTATCTGTACGATCTCGTCAACACTTTCCACGTCGTGCCCTCAGCCGAAGACCAATCCGCGCAAACAGGTGGAGGCGGTTGGGGTGGGCAATCCATCTTGGGGCTATACTCGGCGGGCAAACTGGGCACCATTCTCATTGGCCGCTGGGGGCTGATCAAGGTGCGCCGCGAGGCCCGCTTCACCACCGAGATTTACCCCATGCCCCGCTACGTGCCCTACGAGGAGTGGGAGCGCTGGATGAGCGACCCCGAGATCCGCGCCAACCCGAGCCTGCGCGACGGCCCTTGGGGCGAGATCAGCGAGACCGGTCGCCACCGGGGCAAGGCGGGCGAGATGGGTGGGCGGGTGACGGCCATCCGCAAGGGCACGCAGCACGAGCGGGAGGCCTTTTACTTCCTAGAATACTTGTCCAGCCCGGATTTCAACAACTTGCTGACCAAGGACGCAGATGCCTTCGGCAGCCGCAAGCAGTTTTCGGTGCGCTATTTCTCGCAGCCCGACCCCGAGTTCCCCGACGAGGACCAACACCGCTCGGCCCTGATCGACGCCATGGAACACCCGGTCGCAGAGCAAGCCGCGGCCTACGGGGCCGCTTTTGACATCACCCGTTTACAGGGCGCGCTGGGCACCAACCTCATCAATGCAACCTACCAGCCCGCCGACTCAACAGCCCGCCAGACCTATCGCTTCCTCAGCCGCATGCCCGACCAGAGCGCGGTGAGCAACCCCACGGTCGGCCAAGCGGCCGTCACTGAAATGTCCGTCCGCATGCGCGAGTCCCTAGCCAAGGCCAAGCGCAACCGCACGCTCTCCAGCCGTAGTCACGCGCTCGATCTCCTCGGGATCGCGGTCCTCCTCGTAGCCATCGGCGTCGGCCTAGCGTTTTACGCACGGCGGCAACGCGCGGAGATGAACGCTTGAAACCCCGCGAAAAGAGAATTCTGCGCTGGGCGCTTATTTTTCTTGCGCCGAATCTGACCGGGTTCTTGATCTTCACGTCCCTGCCGGTGTTCTTTTCCTTTGGTCTCGCGTTCTTTCAGTGGGACACGTTCTCTCCACCTCGTTTCATTGGCTTCGACAACTTCATTCGGCTGCTGACCGATCCCAAGCTCTGGTTTTATTTCTACAATACGGTCTTTCTCATGATAGGCTTGCCCCTGTCTGTCGGCGGCTCGCTCCTATTGGCCATCGTCCTCTCGCAAAAGCTGCGCGGCATCATCGTCTATCGCACGGTTTTCTACCTGCCCACCGTCACCAATGGGGTCGCGCTATTCCTACTCTGGAAATGGCTCTACAACCCCAAGTACGGCCTCGTCAACTCCGTCCTGCTGCCCGTGCTCTCTTGGCCCTACTTCTCGCTCGCCGTGCGCGTCGCGATCCTCGTACTGGTAGGCTTAGTTCTACAATCTCTGGCGCGCAAGGCCATGTCTGAACGACCGGCCCAGGTCCTGTTCGCACTCCTCTCGGTCGCCGCGCTCTATTGGATTGCCAGCGGCCTATACGAGTACGACGGCCCTTGGGCTTGGCTGTCGGGACGCATGGCTCTCCTAGCGGGTCTCGACAGCATCGACGACCTGCCCAATTGGCTTTCCAGCAGCGTCGAGTTGGGTTGGCTTTCTTGGCTCGGCCTAGAGCAAGCCGCCTATTGGGCCAAGACGGCCATCATCTTCATGGGTATCTGGGCGTCCATGGGCGGGGGCAACATGATCCTTTACCTCGCGGCCCTCGCCAACGTGCCCGAGGAGCTGTACGAAGCCTCGGACATCGACGGGGCCTCTAAGTGGCAGCAATTTTGGCATATCACGTGGCCGATGATCGCCCCGACGACCTTCTTTATCTGCGTCATGTCTATCATCGGCGGGCTGCAAGGGGGCTTTGAAATCGCCTATTTGATGACCAATGGCGGCCCGGGCAAGGATGGGGACAATACGGTCACGCTCGGCTACTACATCTACCGCTCGGCCTTTGAAAACCTAGAGTTCGGGTACGCGGCCGCGGTGGCTTGGTTTATGTTTGTCATCATATTTGCCATCACGCTATTCAACTGGCGCTTCGGTCGGGGCGCGGTCAACTGAGGGAAAAGGCGCATGGCTAAAGTCGCGCGCACGACTGCGATCCACTCGGTGAGCCACGGGCTACTCGCCCTCTTTGGCTTCACCACGCTCGTGCCGTTCCTGTGGATGGTACTCACCTCGCTCAAGAGCGAAAACGAGGTCTTCCAGAGCCATGTCTGGCCGCAGGAAGTGCGCCTCGGCAACGAAGGCGACCTGCTGAAAACCCGCGATGGTCAACCACTGCTCGACGCCCAAGACCAGCCAATCCGCATCACCCTCGGCAACCCGGTGATCCTCGGTGCTCCCGGCGACCCGATCCGCGATCAGCAGGGCCGCCTGATCTACGACCCCGAAGGTCAGCCCATCCCCGGCAAAAACGTCGAAGAGCGCGGTGGCCTTGCCGTGTACAAAAACCGCTGGAACCCAGTCCTCGTCGATGGTGCCCCCCTGCTGCTGACCGAAGCCCTGCGCGACAAGTGGCAGCAACGGCTCGTACAGCAGCGCCAGAACTGGCGCACGGCCGAGCAGCTACCACCGGCCTCGGTCGAGCTTGCCGACGGCACCCCGCTGTTGCGCGCCAACGGCGAGGCGTACACCTACCGCGATATCTCCTGGGATCGCGTCGGGGACCCGGTGTTGGACGTCCAAGCCAAAGAGCCGATTCTCGACGCCAACGGCAACACCATTCCCTTTCGTTCGGCCTTTCCTCTGCTCCGCAGCGACGACGATCCGCTAACGGAAAAAGCCGGGGGCGACGTCCTCTACGCTCGCTTCCCCGGTGAGGACGGGCTGCGCATCGCGTACGGTAGTGACGTGTTGCAGATCAGCGAGCCGCGCTTCATGTGGTCCAACTACATCCGGGTCTTGCGCGACAAGGACATCAAGTTTTCGCTCTACGGCTGGAACAGCCTCTTTGTCGCCGTCTGCGTGATGGTCGGCCAAGTGGTGACCTCGGCCATGGCTGGCTTTGCCTTTGCCCGCCTCGAATGGCGCTATCGCGACGCCGTCTTTTTGCTCTACTTGGCCACCTTGATGGTCCCTGGGATCGTCACCCTGCTGCCCAATTACGTGATTCTCAAAAGCCTCGGCTGGCTCGACTCGTTCCAAGCGCTCATCATCCCGGCCATGTTCACTGCTTTTGGTACCTTTATGATGCGCCAGTTTATGACCGGGCTGCCCAGAGGGCTCGAAGAGGCTGCTGAAATCGACGGTGCCAACCTCTGGAAGACCTTCTGGACCATCGTCATGCCCCTGTCCAAGCCGGCGTTGATCACCCTCTCGATCTTCTCCTTTATGGGCACTTGGCAGTCCTTTACGTGGCCGCTGATCGTCACCCACTCCGAGCACATGCGGGTCCTGCCGGTGGCCCTGCGCTACTTCGATTCGTCGCAGGGGACCAACTACTCGCTGTTGATGACGGGAAGCGTCCTGATGATGCTGCCGATGATCGTGCTCTTTGTCTTTGGCCAGCGGTTCTTCGTGCGCGGCATCCAGCTCGGCGCACTCAAGGGCTGATCGGCGTCAAAGCTCTGCTTCGGGAATCTGCTCCCAATCCAGCTCGTCCTCGTCGATGTCCCAATCGTCGCTCCGCGCCGCGGGCCGGTTGCAATAGGTGTGAAATTCGCAGCGCTGGCACTCACTCGCGTCGTCGGTCTTGGCGTACGCATCCGCATCTGGGAGAGCTTCGATGGCGGCGATTGCCTCTGACAAAAGCGCACTGGCCCGCTCGTGCTCAGCGGCCGAATAGGAAATCGGCTGCAGGGCCTGTGGGTACTGCGCATGCCAATAGACCAACGCCACGTCGTCGGGCGCTAGTACACGACCTCCGTTCAAGACCGCGCCGGCCTCGACCAAGACAAAGCGATAGACCAGCGTTTGCCAGCTTTGGGCATAAGCGGCTTGCTCGGGCTTTTTGCGGCCAGTCTTCCAGTCGAATATCCAAGCGCGGCCATCGTCGGTCAGTACCACGCGGTCGAACTTGGCGACGAGACGCCGCCCGGCTAGGGGCACAGAGAGCATAGTTTCCCCGAACATGGTCCCCTCGGGCGCAACCGGCGGCTGCTCGCGCCAATTGCGCCACCAAGCGGCCAGCAGTGGATCGCGACTCCGCTGTACCGCGTCCTCCACGTCCATGCCCAAGCTCTCCTGTAACACTAACTGGTGGAACGCCCGTCCCCGGTTGGCTGCGGCCTCCCACTCACCGAGCTGGTCGGTCAGCGGTGCCGGCCACGCCAACCGCTCGACGTAGCGCAACAGGAACTGCCGCCGACAGCGCTCAAAGGCCGTCAGGCTGCTCTGGCTGTAATTAAATCCTTGCGGTATCATCGGCTTCGCTGCTCGCAATAGAGTTGTAACTGGCGGAACACCTCGGCCATGGGCACGGGCTGCGTCCGCGTGGCGCGCGGAATCTGGCGGCTCCAGCTCAGGACCAGATAGCGCCGCGCGCGGGTAATAGCCACGTAGAGCAACCGCAGCCGCTCGGCAATCACCTCGGCGTGAGATCGGTCCGTGGCCGACAGCCGACTCGACCCGATTTCGCCGAGCAGGTCCAACAGCTCGGCCTTTGCGTCCTCGCAGGGATCGCCGCCTAAGAATTCGTACTCGCCCAAAAACCGTGCGTCGAGGTCGTGGGGGAACCAGTCGCCATCAACCCCCATGACATAGACTAGATCCCACTCCATCCCCTTGGCTTTGTGCATGGTCGTCAAAAAAATCCGCCCAGGCTGAGGTGTCAATGCGTTATCCGCCTCGGCAAGCACACCCGCCCTGCCCTGCACAGCCTCGCTTAGCTCGCGCACCAGCTCGGGCAGTTGCCAGTCTGCGTTTTGGTCGGCGCGGGTGCGCACATAGATCGCCAGTTGCTGCGCCCGCGCCATATCCTCTTCCTGCAGCAGATCTTGGGCAACCGTCATCAGAATTTGATCTACCGGCAGCGCAACTGCCCGCAGCCAGCGCCGTAGATATCCACACAGCAGGTCGATGGCTTCCAAATCCTGCGGCTCGATGTGCTCCACCGGGGGCAGGGCCGCTTCCATTCGCTGGCCAGCCTCTGGGTAGAGTAGTGCTTCGGGCCGATAACAACTGCGCAACAGCATGGCCACGGCCTCCTCGTTCCCCGGTCCACTCGGCCCGGGCCAAAAGCCGACCAAGGCGCGATAGGACCTCTCTAGCCGATTGCGGCCCAAAGGGTCTGAAAGAAACTCTAACACTGTACACAGAGCCTCGCCCACCCGGCGCGCCGAACGCGGACTTTGCAGCACCTCGTCAAAGTCCGCTCCGGCTTGGCGCAAGCGCTCGGCCATGTCGTAGCCAATGCGGTTAGTCGGCACTAGCACCGCCACCGTCAAGCTCGGATAGCGCTCGGCAAAGCCCTTGGCCCGGCGCGCGATGCTGTCGAATTCATCGTGGCGGTTATTGTATTCGCGGAACCATACGATGCTGTCCGCGTCCGAGGGGTTTTGCTGGGGATCGCCGTGGTCGGTGGGTTGCATCTGCTGGGGTCGGAACGCGCGCTGGCGCACCTCGGCCAGCGGGTGTTCGACCGCGGCCCAATCGACTAGAAAGTTAGCCAAATCCATGATCTTGGGGGCGCAGCGGCCAGAGATCGTCATCTCCGCAACCGCGACGTCTTCGCGCTCCAAGAAGTCGCGCAAATAGCGCGGATCGGCTGCGGTGAAGGTGCTCATAATCGCCTGATTGGGGTCGCCGACCCGGATCCAATTGCCACCCGGCCCTGCCAACAGCGCGATCAACTCCTCCTGCAAGGGCACGCTGTCTTGCGCCTCGTCCTCCAAGACGAAGGGCCAACGCCGCCGGTAGCGGCTGCACAAATCCGGGTATTGCTGCAACATCTCTACGGCCATCCACACTAAGTCGTCGAAGTCAAGGCCGCCGATGGTCTCGACTTGCTGCTGGTAGAGCCGGTAGATTTCCGCGCCGATCCGCAAAAACTGATTGTCGTCTTCCCGGCCACCAATCCGCGCCAGCAGGTCCTCGGCCCGCAGTCGGCGGTTCTTGGCCGTGGTGATGACCGTGCGGGCGACTTTCCGCGCAATGTCGCGCCACTCCTGCTCCCACTGCTGATCCACGTATTCCCCAGGCCCCAACCGGCCCCACACTCCCTTGTTGTCGTCGTTCCAGGTCCGCACCGCCTTGTCGAGCAAGCTCTCGCTGGCGCGCTCGTCGAGTACCACAAATTCGGCTGCAGCCCCCACCAGCCCGGGATTGGCTTGGACAATGCCGTAGGCCAAGCTGTGCAAGGTCCGCACGTCGTAGCCGACCGGCAGCATGTCCATCTCTTGCAAGCGCTGGCCGATCCGCGCACGAACATTGTCCACGGCTGCGTTCTGATAGGTCACAATCAGCACCTGCCCTCCCTCGGCACGCCTCTCGGCAATCAGTTGAGTCGCCAAGGCGACAATCGCCGCGGTCTTGCCGCTGCCGGGTACGGCCGACACGCCCAGCAGGCCGCCTTGGTAGGCCACAATTTCGCGCTGTCCCGCGCGCGGCTCAAACCTCACGCGCGATCCTCTTGCAGTACCTGTTGCACTGCCATCATCAGCGGACCGTCCTGCGCCGAGCCATGCCCTTCCGACTCGCTGGCGCAGAGGTAAATCCCGTCGCGGCAGCGCAAGCACAGGCCCCGTACCAAGCGGTAGAGGTTGCGATTGCGAATCGAGTAATCCACCGCATCGGTCCAGCGTTCCTCCGAGTTCCAGCGCCGGGTCAGCACGTAGTGGTTGGTCAAAGGCTGGTGCAGCGGTTCCCACCAAGTGGCCGAGCCAATGTCCAGCCAGAACTGGTAGCGCGCCACGTGGCCAGAGAGCAAATAGGTATAGACCGGTGCGACGAGGGCAATGGACTCGGGAGCCTCGTCGAGATCGACATCGGTCAGGTATTGAGCGGCGACGACCCCGGACCCTATCATCTCGACGTAGCGCTGGCCAATGGCCGCGCCCTCTAGCGCCATAGCCGGGGCTACCTCGCGGAATGAGGCAGCCGAGGCGATCAGCTTGCTGTACACCTCGGCGTCTTCGGGCTCCAGCGCGGCGTGCGACAGCACTTCCCCGAATAGCCGCCGCAAAAAGTGGTCCCAAGGGTCGGCCGCGTCGCTGCGATAGACCTCGATCCATGCGCGCAGGGCCTCGTAGCGGGCGAGCGCGGCCTGGCCTATCCGCTCGCCCATCGCGTCATTCAACTCGCTCGCGGGTTTGAGTTCGCCCGAACGCGGGTCGTACAAGTGCCGCACGATCAACTCGGCCCGCAACCGATCAAGGGGCTTGAGCGCCCGCTCCAACGCTCCGGACAAATCAAAGAGCGAGAGCCGCTGTCCCCAATCGGGGTGGGCGAGCATGGCCAGCGCCAGACAGGCTCGCACCACGGGCTCTTCGCGCAGCGTCTCGTAGCGCCGCACGATCGCAAAGGGGATGTCGGCAGCGCGAAAAGTCTCGGACAAAAGGAAGCGCAACACTCCGTCGGCGTGCGGGGCCACGACTGCGATTTCGCCCGGGGCCACGCCCTCGGCGATCTTTTGGACAATCCGCTGGGCCACGGCCTCAATCATCTGCCCCCGGTAGCGAGCCTGTACTACATCCGCCACCGCCTGCCGCGGCGACCCTCCCGAGGCTCCGCCAGTTGCCTGACCCAACTTCGCTCCAATGCGGTCGGCAAAGGCCACCATGTTCCGGCTGGCACATGCTTCCGATGGCACGGCAATCGTCTCCTTGCACTGCTGCTGCAACTCGGTGGCTCCGGGTGCATCAACACCTAAAAAGATGCGGAAACCAGCTTGCGCGTCTCCGCCCAATAGAGCCGAGTCACATTGCGGCAAGAGCCGCCCTACCAGATCGCCGGCCACCGGTACCAGTTCCTCAGCCGAGTCCACCAAAAGGTGGTGATAGCGCTCGGTGAAGTAGCGCCAGAACTCCTCTTGCGCGATCAGGTGACGGTTGCAGACCTCAAAGACCAGCGACGCGTCGAGCAAGCCGTGCTGCAGGCAGTGACTGCGGTAGCGGTCGATGCACGTCTGCACCTGCTCGTACACGCGCAACCGATGCTCATCCCCAGTCCAAGCGCGATTCAGGCGCGGTGCCACCTCGGCGAGTGCGAAATCCGCTACGGCCGCCTTGTTCAAATTGTCCAGCAATTGGGAGAGAATGCGCTGGGGCCGCAGGTGCAGACCCTCGAAATAGCCCTCGGCGAGCAGCGGCTCGACCACTTGCCCCATCAGGTATTGGGCGGCCTCGTAATTGAGGAAAACCGGCGGGCGCGCAGGCGCAGCAAAACCAGCCTTGCCAGCTACCAACGGCCAAAACAGCCGCACCAACCGACTCGCCAGCCCGTAGTACGTCTGTAAATCGACAGTGCTGTACGGACCTAAGTCGAGCCGATCTACTGCTTGGCGAAAGCGCCGCGCGGTCGCCCGGTCGGGCAACAGCACCAAGATCGCGTACCCAGGCACTCCGGCTGCGAGCAAAACCCGCAGCCGTTCGATCAGAGCCTGCCGCTGCCCCGCTACGAGCGGTCCGGCGAGAAAGTAAGAAGGCCGCTCGAATAGGGGAGCCTGCACCGCCCTAGCAAATTCTGGAACCATGATTTTTGCGCTGTGTTTAGCCCAGAGGAGGGTTGCCCGTGAAAATCTCGACGACCTCGGCCGCATCAGCCGCTTGCAGCAAGCGCTGACGCACTTCCTCTTGCTGCAAGCGCTGCGACAGGGCCGCCAGCAGCGCCATGTGCTGTTTTTGGTGTTTGAGGGGCGTGACCAACAGCGCGATGATGTGTACGGGCTGGCCGTCGATCGCGTCAAACTCAATGCCGGTCTGTGAGATGCCGATGGCCAAGAGTTGACGCCGGATCCCATCCTCGTGTGCGTGAGGTATGGCCACGCCTTTGCCAATGCCCGTGGAGGCCTGCTGTTCTCGCCGAATCAAGGCCGCGAGTAAGTGCTTCTGGTCGGGCACAACCTCGTCTTGCAACAGCACGGTAGCTAATTCGCGGATGGCGTCGAAGTTGCGCTGCGCCGCGAGGTTTAGGACGACCTTATTCGGATCGAGTATGCGTCTTAATTTTTCCATAGCGATCCTCAACGGCGTCAAAGGGGAGAACAGCCACAGTTTATATACCCCATCAAGGCCCCCGCTGCAACTCGCCTGCTTTTTGGTTCCAACGCCGCGCCTCGTCATAGCGACCCTGTTCTCGCTCGATGTGCGCCATCAAGCGATAGGGCGTAGGCTGCCAAGGATCAATGGCTGCCGCGGCCGCTGCATGGTCCATAGCGCGATCCAATTCGCCGACTTCAAACAGCTTAAGCGCCACGTTAAAGCGCACGGTGCGCGAGTCGAAAGCAATCGCCGCCGCCTGTTCATACGCAGCCATGGCCCCGGCCCGGTCCCCAGCCCACAGGCGCTCCTCGCCGGCCATAAAATAATAATTGCTCTGGATCTTTCGCACCCACGGGTCGCGGAAAAAATCCGTTGCCAACGCGTTGCCCATCTCAATCTGCGGGGCGGCTCCCATACTGTCGTCGGGTGCTTGCAGGCGATAGACCAAGCCCGCAGGCACAAACACCCCTCCCGAAATCGGCGAGCGGCGCGGGACAAAATAAAAAAGTGGTCTCCCCTCTCGGGCTAGAGCGGCCTCGCGCCGCCAGCGCAGCCGTTCTCGTCTCAGCGGTGGCAGCGCTTGCTCGCTCCAGGCGAGTACGTCTGTCCCCCGTCCCATACGATTGTACAGGGTTACATCCGGGCGCAACCCCTCTATCCGCAACAGGTAGTCGAGCAAAAAAGCCGCATCGTCTCCTTCGACAATCAGGATCGCACCCTCGGGCAAGTCGGCGAGAATGTCGCGACCATAGCGATCGGCGACCCAATTTTCGCTGCGGTCGGATTCCCCGTAGTGCGCGATTAGCACCAAGGCGACGATTAGCGCGGCAATCGGCACCGAGACGACCGGCTTCACCCGACTAGCCAACGCATCCAATCCCATGCCCAACCACACCGCCAACCCTACTACGCTGAGCAGGTAAAACACCGGCAGGCCATTGGGATCGCGGTGGTAGTTGAGTGCGGCGATCAAATTGCAGGCGATAGCCGCCCCAACCAAGACAAATACACTGCGATCGCGACGCCAAGCCGTCCATCCTCCCCAAACGATCAACGGCACCAATACGAGGTGGAACTCGCCCGCGGCCTGCTCTAACCAGCGTTGGGCGTTGAGCAGCATACCTTCTAAGGGCAACGAAAAAAACGACGAGCGATAGAGCGTCCCGCTCAAGTGCTGCCACAGAGTGTCTAAGTCGCCGAGCGGCCCCCAATGGAACCCCGTACCCCGACCATTGCGCAGCGGCAGGTACGCCACCAAGCTGTACCCCCCCAGCGCAGCGAGCAGCCCCTGCGCCAGCAACAAGGGCCGCCGCCAAAGTGCGGGCCAACGCCAAGCCAAGACCGCCACCACACCCGGCCAGATGAGCACCTGTATCAAGTGAGCCGTGAGCCCCAAGCCCATGAGCCAGCCCAAGAGGAGCACTTGGCGCGGCTCCTTGCTCTCACACACTTTAAGGGCTTGTGCTAAAACCAAAACCACCAGCAACAAGGCCAAGCCATAGACTTCGGCGATGACGGCTTGGGACCAAAAGGTGCGCGAAAACGCTAGCGCCAAAGCCGCGGCCAAGGCCACCACAGGCTGCACCCCGCGCCCATAGAGCAAGGCCGCCAAGGCCCCGCAACATGCAGCGGCAAAAAAAGCCGACGCGGCATTGATCGCCATGGCTGGACTAATCCACGGCAGCGCCAGTGCAAACAAGCGGCTGCTGAGGCAGAACAGGGGATATCCGGTCGGATGCGCTGTCCCCAGCCGGTAGGCCGCGCCGATTAGCTCGCCGCTCCCCTCTATATACACGGTCGGGCACAGCGTCATTCCATAGACCGCGAGCGCGGCGACCCCTGCGGCTAGGCCGATAATCCCGGCTCTCACGACCCCAATCCCATTCGCAGGCGTTCGAGCCATTCGCTCCACAAAGGCCCCTGCGTGGCTATTGCGTGGAGCACGAAAACCAAAGCTCCCAGCGCGGCCCGGACCCTCCACTGCGCCCCTGCATCCGCCGGCAAGTCCTGCACCGGCGGCAAGACCAGCCGCCGTCCCCCCCAAGCCAATCCCAGCCAAAGCGCGACCGCAGCCACGCTGACCAGCAAGCCATAGCGGAAACTATCCGGCTCGTACGAAAAGACCACCTCTTGCGCCCCGGCTGGGACCACTACGGCACGGAACACGTGATTGGCGCGGAGGATCGGGCGCTCGACCCCATCGACAAAGGCCCGCCAGCCCGGATAATACGTATCGCTCAAGACTAAAATTCCCCCAGCCGAGTCGGTGAGGGCCACGGCGACCTCCTCGTCCTCGTAGCGGACGATCTGCGCCGCGCCGCCCGGCCCAATCGAGCCGGTTGGCGCTTCCTCCAAGACGACTTCGCGCCGCATAGGAAATCCGCGAGCCATGTAACTCAGCCCGGCTCGCGGGCTGGTAGCGAGGTGGAATTGGCCCATCACATACGCGCGGGGCAAAGCTGTAGGCAGACGCCGCACCTCGAAGCCTTCATCGCGACTGTAGCGCACCGCGTATTCCACGCCGGCCAAGGCGGCAAATGCCGGATAGCCACGGGCGAATTCCCCGTGGCGATACAGATGTAGCGGACTCCATCCCGGCAACGCGTTGGCTAATCCATACAGCCCCCCCGAATACATCCGCAAGGTCTCGTTGTAACGCCGATAGGACGCCAAGTCGTAGGCCCATCCTCCATGCCAGTCAAATGGTGAGTTCCGCTCGTTGACCAAACTGACGATCCTCGGCGGCGCAACGGCCTTGTGGTCAGCCAAAATCTCGCGAGCCGTCGCCGGGGTCTCGGTGTACGCAGTTGGCTCTATGGTACCGTTAAAATCCGCGCCAAAACTGTACAGCTCGGCAAAAATGACCACGGGCGCAGCCCACGCTGCGGCCCGTCGCGCGCGCCGACCGAGCAGCCACGCGCCGATTATCAACGCCCCTACGAGCCTCAGACCGTCGCCGCGCAAGTGGTGGATGTAGCGCGTTGGTTCTGAACCGTCGCCAAAGAGCGCGACTTCGCTGACCCACAGCAGGCCCGCACTGGCCACGCCGAGGATTGCGGCCAACAACCAGCCATTCGCGGGCCGAGGCCGCTCGCGGCGCAACACTTGGTCGAGGCCAAGGCCGCAGAGCACGGATGCCCCTAAGGCAAACCACAACAAAAAGCGCGTCGGGATGCGGAACAGGCTAAAGCCCGGAATCTCATAAAAAAAGGAAAAGATAGCCGTGTATTTGCCCAGTGCGAGCACCAACCCGACGAGAGCGAGCACGGCAAAAAAACCGACTTGGCCGTCCCGCCGCTCGCGCAGGGCAGCCCAAGCCAACAACAGGGGCACCACGCCAACATATGCGCAGAGCTGGATAAAGAATCCCACCTCCCGACTTCCATACGTGCCGTGTGCCGAATTGCCAAAAAAGTTGGGCCACAACAAGGTCACCAGCCGCTCGGGCGGTAGCGACATCGCCACAAAGCTGGCCCACGATAAGCCAGCCCCGCGATTGGATAGCTGCACTAATTCGGCGGTAGGTATTAGCTGGACCGCGGCTAGGGCCGCCCCCAGCACGAATGCGCCGACCATCATCGGCCAAAAGATCCATCCCGCACCCTGCACCCAGCTCCGATAGAGCCAGTAGCCCGCGACGGCAACAGCCCCGTATAGAGTAGCTTGGGGATGGCCGGCTAGCAGTTGCAAACCAATCACTAAGGCAAAGAGCAGGACGTAAAAAAAGTGCCTCCGGTTCAGGATGCGATCGACGAGCCAAAACAGCAGCGGCAACCAAGCGCACACAGCGATGAAGTTGGGCGACATGGCCCGCACGACCATGTACCCGCTCAGGGCGTAGCAAAGCCCGGCGCACAGCGCAGCCGACCGCACTGCGCCAAAAGAGCGCACCAGTGCGTACATGCCCGCGCCCGCCAACCACAGGTGCAAGACAATGTTCCAGTTGAGCGCAGCCCAAGTGGGCAGCAGCAACGCCAACATCACATTGGGCGGATATAGCGCCCCGGCTTGCCCCTCGGCAAACAGCGGGAAGCCACAGTTGATAGCCGCATTCCACAGCGGCAATTGGCCCTCGCGGAGGGCCCGGGCGAAGAAGTCGCGGAATGGGTGGTTTTGCACCATCACATCCTGCACGAAAAATGCCCCCTCTAGCGCAGCGGCCGGCCAAAAGAAAATGGCAACTGCCGCTCCGAGCAGCCCCACCGCACCTAGGTCCTTGCGCCACTCCACGGCTAGGGCCTCCGCAGATGAGCGCAGAGCCGCTCGGCCGCCAAGGCGTGGCCAGCCTCATTCCAGTGGCTATCGCGCCAATACAGGGTTTGGGTTTGGGCCTTTTCCCTGAACTCGTCGAGCAAGTCGATCAGCGCGAATCCGTACTCCTCGGCAAAACCAGCTAGCTTGGCATTGGGCTTGCTCAGGTCAAATTCGCCGATCAGACCGTATAGCTCGCGCTTGGCGCGCCAATTGTCCTCTTCTACTTGGACGATCGACGGCACGTACACGACGGTTAGGCGCGCACCGTGTCGCTCAACGCTGTGCTTAAAGGCCGCGAGGATGCGGCCCGTCAGTTCCCAAGCCGGAGCAAAGCGCACATCCTCGCCGTACAGACCCGCGTAAAAATCCTGCTGCTGCCCGCGCGGCACCTCCGGCTGCCACGCCTTCTGCACCAGCCGGTACAAGTGCCAGTGCTGCGAGAAGTAGCGCTGCAACCGCGCCGCGAGGGGCAACGAATCTGCGGGCTGTCGCCAAAAACTCGATTCCTTCACTGGGACGCCCGCGAGCGCGAGTTGCCCGTTGTTTCGCACCCGGAAGTAGGGTTTGAAGCCCCGCTCGGCACCAATACCCCGGCGCGAAGCATTATTCCAAAGGTCATTGCCGTAAAAAAAGAGCACCACCTCATCGGCCTTAAATCGCGGTCCTTGTTGTTCGAAAAACAGCAGCGCTTGGTCGGTGCCGTAACCAGCCACCCCGAAGTTGGCCACCTCCACTGCGGCTTCCTCCTGCCCGAGACATGCTTCAAGCTGACGACTAACAGCAGCCTCTATGGAAACGCCCCACCCTTCGACAAACGAGTCACCGAACAGAGCTACGCGACGAACATCCGCAGCCTTTGCATCCGCGAACTCGCGATCGCGCAATCCAATGCTATTGATTCGCATTTCCACGTCGAATTCCGGAGTGACCAAGCGGCCGATGCGATCCGGGATGTGGCCCCAACCCAATTCGGAGTCATAGCGCCAGACGGGGGGCCGGCGAAAGAGCTGCGGATGCAGGAAGCTCAACGCCAGCTCGCACAGCGCGATCCCGATGACTAAGCTAACCAGTGCGAGAGCTATCTTGGGTGCGTAACGCATTTTCTGTTTCATCCGTTCAATATTAACTGCGATCCTCAAAATCCACACAACACTGATTTGCTGTCAACCGCGACGCCCTTGGCCGGGATTTCGCGCCTTATCTATATTGCACTGAAACATGACGGGGTGCTGACAAACTTCGGAGGCAACTTGATACATACGTCATTTTGACGTATGATTTGGAGATGGAAAGAGTCCTATTTGACAAGGTGAGAAAAAATCTAAATCGGTTGCCTATCCATATTGTAAGAAACCTCCAACGATGGGCACTTCAGGTAGAATCTCTAGGTATTCAGGAAGTTAGAAAAATCCCGGGCTATCACGATGAACCACTTCGAGGGGACCGAAGCGGGCAAAGATCCATCAGGCTATCCAAATCCTATCGCGCTTTCTATATCGAAATAGAAGGCGATGAAGTTAATTCTATTCAAGTTGAGGAGATCAATAAACATGATTACTAAAGGACAATATGGGATTTCTAATTTGGAGAGAGACTTTGGATGTCTGACATTTGGAAATGCTCTGGCAAGCTATCGAATAGGGGAAGAAAAAAGCCAGAGAGAGTTTGCTCTTTTTTTAGGTATTTCCCCTCAAAGTCTTTGTGATATTGAAAAAGAAAGGAGAATTCCAAGTCCCAGTAGGGCAGCTAAAATTGCCAGAAAACTTGGCGAACCAGAAAATTTTTGGGTTCAGCTTGCATTACAAGATATGCTGCGAAAAGAAAATTTGAACCTTGTTGTTTCCATCGGTTGATGAAAAATGCCGTACTGTGTAGCGAAGCACTCCGCCCCCAACTCATGCGCCACATTCTAGTCACAGGCAGTGCCGGCTTTATCGGCTCGCACACCGTAGATCGCCTCGTCGCCGCGGGCTATCAAGTCCGCATCCTCGACTCCCTCCAGGAGCGGGTCCACCCCGAAGGCTGGCCCGACTATCTGCCCGAGGGCGTGGAAAAGATGCGCGGCGATGTGCGCCAACGCGCCGACTGGCTGGCCGCGCTCGATGGCATCGACGGCGTCATACACTTAGCTGCCTACCAAGACTACATGCCGGATTTTTCCACCTTCCTTCACGTCAACACGGTCGGTGCCACCCTACTCTACGAACTAATCGTCGCCGAGAAGCTGCCCGTGCAGAAAGTCGTCCTAGCCTCGTCGCAAGCCGTCTATGGCGAGGGCAAATATCGCTGCGCCGAGCACGGCATCATCTATCCTGACGCCCGCCCCGACGCACAGCTAGCCAAAGCCGAGTGGGAAGTCCGCTGCCCTCACTGCGCCGCTGAACTCGAACACCAGCCGATCACCGAAGACTCCGTCAATCCCCACACTCCCTATGGCATCTCCAAATACGCGGCTGAACTGACTTCCTTCAGCCTCGGCCGCAAATACGACATTCCCACAGTCAATATGCGCTACTCCATCGTCCAAGGGCCGCGCAACTCCTTTTTCAATGCCTATTCGGGCATCGGCCGCATTTTTGCCCTCCGCGTCCTGCACGGCCAGCCCCCCATCTGCTACGAAGACGGCCAATCGCTGCGCGACTACGTCCATGTCGGCGATGTGGCCCGCGCCAATGTCCTCTGTCTCGAAGACGAGCGCGCCAATTTCCGCTCCTTCAATGTCGCCGGACAGCGCGGCACCACCGTCCTCAAATACGCCCAGCTAGTAACGCGCATCGCCGGGCGGGCCATCGAACCGCTCGTAAGCGGCGAATATCGCTTTGGCGACACCCGCCACACCGTTTCCTCCAGCGCGGCCCTCCAAACCCTCGGTTGGCAGCCCGAGATTTCGCTCGAACAGACTATTGGCGAATACATCGAGTGGATCAAAGAGCAACCCAATCTCGCGGACTTCTACGCCGCGGCCCAAGCGAATATGCGAGCTGCCAACGTCCTCCGCCGAGCGAGCGCGTGAAGGCCATGATCCTAGCCGCCGGACGCGGCACGCGCCTGCGCCCGCTCACCGACGCGACCCCCAAGGCGATGGTCCCCTTTGCCGACAAACCTCTACTCGAACACACCGTACGCCTGTTGGCACAGCACGGATTCGACGACCTCATCATCAATCTCCACCACTTGCCCCAAGTCATCACCGACCACTTCGGCGATGGCCGGGCTTGGGGCGTATCGATTACCTATTCACTAGAGGACGAATTGCTTGGCACCGCTGGTGCTGTACGGAAAGTTGCCGACTGCTTCGACGGCCCTTTTTTAGTGTACTACGGAGACAACCTGACCAACTTCGACCTAGACGACCTGTGGCAAACCCACCGGCGCAAAGGCGAAATCGCCAGCATCGGACTCTTGTGGATGGACGATCCAACTACGCGGGGCATCATCGGCATCAACCAACACCATCGCATCGAGCGCTTCATAGAAAAACCGCAGGCCGACCAAGTATTCGACAACTATTGGGTCAACGCCGGGATCTACGCCCTGCAACCCGAAATCTTCGACTACATCCCGACCCACTTCCCTTGCGATTTCAGCGAGATCTTCGCCGACTTGCTCGCCGCGAACCGCCCCCTGCGCGGGCATCCCATGCGCGGGCAACTCCTTTCGACCGATACGCCAGAGCGCTACCGCCACGCCTGTCAGTGCGTGGACTTGGGCGCTTTTGTCCTTCCCTGAAACGAGGCTAGCTTGATCATCACCAGAGCGCCCTTGCGCATTCCGCTCGGCGGCGGCGGCACCGACCTAGCCTCCTATTACACTCATCACGGGGGCTTTGTACTCAGCGCTGGCATCGACAAATACGTCTATATCCAGCTCAACGACCTCAAAGTGGAAGACTTCATTCGCGTCAAATACTCGCAGACCGAAAAGGTCAATGCACCCGACCAAATCCAACACCCCCTGTTGCGCGAAGCCCTGATCTACGCCGGGATCGAAGGTGGAATCGAAATAAGCGCGATGTCCGACGTGCCCGGGCGCACGGGACTAGGCTCGTCGGGCACGTTCACCGTGGCATTGCTAGCCGCGCTCCACGCCTATAAGCGCGAACAACCCTCTCCCCAAGCACTAGCCGAGGAAGCCCATCACATCGAAACGATGCGGGCCGCCCAGCCAGCGGGCAAACACGACCACTACTTAGGCACTTTCGGCGGCCTGACTTGCCTCGACATTGACACCAGCGGACACGTCGCCGTCGCGCCACTGGCAATTTCCCCGCCCACCGCAGAGACCCTAGCAGCCAACATGCTGGTCTTTTTCACCGGCATCCGGCGCGAGAGTTCGGACATCCTCACCCGGCAAAACCAAGACACCCAACAGGGCGACGACCGGGTCATAGACAGCCTGCACCAGACCAAGCAGATCGGCTACCAGATCAAGGAGGCACTCGAACGAGACGCGCTCGAACGCTTCGGCGAATTGCTCCACGAGCACTGGCTGGCCAAAAAGCAGCGGGCGCAGCAGATATCCAATGCGGATATCGATCGTTGGTACGCCACCGGTCGTGCTGCTGGCGCTCTCGGCGGCAAGCTGCTAGGGGCCGGTGGCGGTGGTTTCCTCATGTTCTATTGCCCGGCTGAACACCACGCCAAACTGCGTACAGCCATGGCCCAAGAGGGCCTGCGCGAGATGCGCTGCCAATTTGCCACCGAGGGTGTCGAGGTCCTCACCCATACCTGATGCCCACCCTCGACCTAGGCGATGCAGAGGCCGTACACCTGCCCGGCGGCGACTTTCGCCTCGACGGAGGGACCATGTTCGGCTTGGTGCCCAAGGCCCTGTGGCAACGCGTCACAACCGCCGACGAGCACAACCGCATTCGCCTGTCGTGCAACTGCCTGCTTCTGAAAACGGGCCGCGAGCTCGTGCTGCTCGACACCGGATTTGGCGAGCGCTTCTCACCGCGCGAGCGCACTATGTACGGCATGGACGGCGCACATACGCTGCGCGGCTCGCTCGCGGCCGCAGGCGTGGCCCCAGAGGCGATCACCCTAGTCGCACTCACCCACCTGCACTTCGACCACTTCAGCGGCTGCCTCGTCGAGGGGCCTACGGACCTAGCCCCGCTGTTTCCCAACGCCGTCCACGCAGTGCAGCGCGGCGAATGGGACGACGCCTTAGCTGGTCGCAGCACCATGAAGAGCAGCTATCGGCCCGAAGAGCTCCACATTCTCGTCCGTCAAGTCGAGATGCGCTTCCTCGACGGCGACAGCGAATTGGCCCCTGGGCTGACGGCCTTTGTCACCGGCGGCCATACTCGCGCCCATCAGGGCTTTCGCCTCGAAGCTGGCGGCCACACCCTCGTCTATCCCGGGGAGCTAATCCCCACGCGCCCCCATTTGCGGCCCTATTGGAACATGGCCTACGACATGTTCCCCTACCAGACCTTGACCCGCAAACAGCAGTTTACCGCAGAAGCCGCCGCCCAGGGGTGGATCGTAGCTTGGGACCACGATCCCGACGCGCCGTGGAGCCGCATCGCCCAAGATGGCGAACACTTCGTCGCCCACGATGTCGAACTTTGACCACAACTAGGCCGTGCGTTATTTTTAACGCTGCTATGTCCTTGGAAGTCATTGAAATTCCCGCCGCGCACCGCGACCTGCTCAACCGCCTGTCCGAGTTGATTCCCGACCTCGAACCAGACTCGCCGCAGAGCTTGCAGCGGATCTTCGGCTTGGGGCTGATCGCCCTCACTATGCAGATCACCAATAAGGCCCGCGCCCAAGATCAAACAGAGCTAGTTGCCGAGTTGGGCGACCTCGCCAAATCCATGGTCGAGGCCGAAGGCTGGACCTCGCTATGACAATCCCGCCCTCTTCGCTCGACCTCTTCAGCCTCAAGGGCCGCACGGCCTTGGTGACGGGCGGCAGCAAGGGCCTCGGAGAAGCCTTGGCCTGTGCGCTGTCGGGAGCCGGCGCCGATGTGGCTCTCACCAGTCGCAATGAGGAAGAAGCCCGCGCTGCAGCCGAACAAATCAGTGCCCATACCAATGGCCGAGTGCTCGCGTTCCAAGCCGACGCGGCCGACCGCGCCCAAGTGGAAGCCTCGGTGCGCCAAACCAACGACGCCTTGGGCCCCATCGACATTCTGGTCAACAACGCCGGCATTAACATCCGCAGCCCGATCATCGACCTGCGCGACGAGGATTGGGACGCGGTCATCGCCATCAACCTCACCGGCCCGATGTACTACTGCCGAGCCGTGGGGCCGCAGATGATCGAACGCGGTTACGGCCGCGTCATCAACCTCGGGTCCACCGTGTCTCAGGTCTCAATCGCCGACCGCACGCCGTATGCATCGAGCAAGGGCGGCATCGTCCAGCTCACCAAGACCCTCGCCCTCGAATGGGCAGCGCACGGAATCACCGTCAACGCCATCTGCCCTGGCCCTTTTATCACCCCGATCAATGCCATCCTGCTGCAAGACCCGGCCAAGGCGCGCGCAATGATCGCCAAGGTCCCCATGGACCGCTGGGGCGACCCAGCCGAACTGGCCACGGCCGTCCTCTACTTCGCCTCGGAAGCATCTGGCTTTACCACCGGGGCGACCCTAGTCGTCGACGGCGGGTACACCTCTCAGTAGGGGGCGGTTTGAAACCGCCCCCTACCGCCATTAATGAAATCGGCGGCAAACCCGCTTAAAAGCGAACCGCGTCAGGCGTGGCAGGTGCTGGCGCAGCTTGATCAGCAAGTGCGCGGCCGCGTCTGGGACGCTCTTGTGCTTGCCCGCGGCCACGGCGTCGGCGATGGCCTCGGCCACTTCCTCCGCCGACTTGGCAAACTTTTTCTGCACGGGCAGATGCTTAGAACCGGCCCGTTCGGCAAACTCGGTATGCACTAAACCCGGCCCCACGAGGTGGACGCCAATGCCTTGGGGCGCTAGCTCGTAGTCGAGGCTTTCGGCCAAGCCGTTCAATGCAAATTTTGTCGCGCTGTACACGGCGTGCTTGGGCACGGGAAATTCGCCGGCAATACTCGATATAAAGACCAACCGACCCCGCCCTTGTGCTAGCATACCCGGCAGAAAGGCGCGGGTGCAGTAGATGGTGCCGAGCAGGTTCGTTTGCACCACAGCCTCGTATTCGCGCACATCCGCGTCGGCAAACGAGTGGTAATACCCCCGACCTGCGTTGTTGATCAGCACGTCAGCCCCGCCCCATTGCGCTTCCACCTCGGCGTGCAAAGCGCCGACTTGGGCCAGATCGCTTACGTCGCACGGCACCACGAGCGGCCGGTGGCCGCCGCTTTCTTCAATCGCCGATCCCAATTCTGCTAGCGCCTGAACGCGACGCGCCACCAACACCAAGCGCGCCCCGCGCTCGGCTAGCACAAGGGCCAAGGCGCGACCGATGCCGCTGCTGGCCCCGGTCAGTACAACCCGCTGGTCATCCCAGTTCATTATCCCTCGATTTTTTCATAATGAGAATATAAATTTCTCATTATCATTTAGAGAAAACACCACAATAAATTATTTTTAATAGACTTATATATTTTTATATCTCTTTTTTTGGTGTATATTATCAATATGAGAAAATTTCTATTCTTCGCTCTGCGTCAAGATAAGTCATAAGTGCTTTATAAACAAAACACTAGCGGAATTTTCGTCCCTTGGCACGAAAGTTGCATATAGCATCCCGTAGCCATTTTACCCTTAAAAGGAGGAGCCAACATGGCCACTATCACTATTCAACCTCTCGCCGACCGCGTACTAGTCAAGCGTCTCGACGAGGAAGAAGAGCAAAAGGTCGGCGGAATCATTATCCCGGACACGGCCAAGGAAAAGCCTCAAGAAGCCGAGATCGTCGCCGTCGGCCCCGGCGGTCGCAGCGATGACGGTGAGCGCATCCCCTTGGAGGTCAAAGAAGGCGACAAGGTCCTCATCGGCAAGTACTCGGGCACCGAGGTCAAGATCGAGGGCGAGGAATACCTGATTATGCGCGAGGACGACGTCCTCGCCATCGTAGGCTAAGGGAGGCACAATACTTATGGCTGCCAAACAGATTGCCTTTCGCAAAGACGCCCGCGAGCACATCCTCTCCGGCGTCCAACAACTCAGCAAGGCCGTCAAGGTGACGCTCGGGCCTCGGGGCCGCAACGTCGTCTTGGCCAAAAGCTGGGGCTCGCCCACCGTCACCAAGGACGGCGTCACCGTCGCCAAAGAGGTCGAGTTGCCCGACGCCTATGAGAACATGGGCGCCCAGATGGTCAAGGAAGTCGCTTCCAAGACCAGCGATGTGGCCGGTGATGGCACCACCACCGCCACCGTCCTCGCCGAAGCCATGTACACCCAGGGTTTACAAGCCGTCACTTCGGGCTACAACCCCATGGAGATCAAGCGCGGTGTCGACCAAGCCGTCTCCGAGGTGATCAAAAGCCTCGAAGCCCAGAGCAAGACCGTCCAGGATCACTCCGAGGTCGAGCAAATCGGCACCATCTCCGCCAACGGCGACAGCGACATTGGCCAGCTAATTGCCGAAGCCATGGACAAGGTCGGCAAGGACGGCACCATCACCGTCGAGGAAGCCAAGAGCACGGACACGAGCCTCGACGTGGTCGAGGGTATGCAGTTCGACCGCGGCTACCTGTCGCCTTATTTCGTCACCGATCAGGAAAGCATGGAAGCCTCCTTGGAGGATTGCTACCTGCTGATCCACGAGAAGAAAATTTCCACCCTCAAGGACCTCCTGCCCTTGCTCGAAAAGGTCAGCAAGGCCGGCAAGCCCCTGCTGATCATCGCCGAGGACGTGGAGGGCGAAGCGCTCGCCACGCTGGTGGTCAACAAGATTCGCGGCACCTTGCAGGTGGCCGCGGTTAAAGCCCCCGGCTACGGCGACCGCCGCAATGCCATGCTCCAAGACATCGCCACCCTCACCGGCGGCACCGTGATCACCGAGGATTTGGGCATCACCCTCGAAAGCGTCCAACTGACCGATCTCGGTCAGGCCAAGCGCATCGCCATCGACAAGGACAATACCACCATCGTCGAAGGCACGGGCAAGGCCGCTGACATCAAGGGCCGAGTCGAGCAAATCCGCAACCAAATCGAAGAGACCACCTCGGACTACGACCGCGAGAAGTTGCAGGAGCGGCTGGCCAAGTTGGCCGGTGGCGTGGCCGTCATTGCAGTCGGCGCACCTACTGAGACCGAGATGAAGGAGAAGAAGGCCCGCGTCGAGGACGCGCTGCACGCGACCCGTGCCGCAGTCGAGGCAGGCGTGGTGCCTGGGGGCGGTGTAGCCCTTGTGCGCTCTATTGCCGCGCTGGATTCGATCACCGGCGAGACCGAGGGCGAGACCACTGGCGTCCGCATCGTGCGGCGCGCCCTAGAAGAGCCGATGCGCCAGATCGCTGACAACGCCGGGCACGAAGGCGCGGTCGTCGTCGCTGAAGTCGCCAGCAAAGAGGGCGCGTACGGATTCAACGCTCAAAGCGAAGAATACGGCGACCTCGTGACCATGGGCGTCATCGACCCGACCAAGGTCGTGCGCACCGCACTCAGCAATGCCGCTAGCATCGCCACCCTCTTGCTGACTACCGACGCCTTAGTGGCCGAGGAGCCGGAAGAGGAAGAAGAAGCGGCTGCCGGTCACGGCCACGGCCACGCGCACCCGCACTAAGGGACGCTTGGCACACATGTAAAAGCGGGCGGGGTGTTTCATCCCGCCCGCTTTCTTTTTATTTACTACCACTATCATAGTAAGCCTACTTGGCCATCCTTAAGGACCTACCCATGCCCACCCTGTACCAACGCCTCGGCCTCCGCCCTTTCATCAACGCTCGAGGCACCATCACCACACTCGGCGGCTCCATCATGCCCGCACCCGTGGTCGAGGCCATGGCCGAAGCGTCGCGCCAATTCGTCCACCTCAACGAGTTGCACGAAAAAGCCGGTGCCCGCATCGCCGCGCTCACCGGTGCCGAAGCGGCCTTTGTGTCTTCGGGCGCGGCCGGTGGCATGCTCTTGGCCGGTGCAGCCTGCCTGACCGGCACCGACACCAGCGCCATTGCCCAGCTTCCCGATGTTGGAGATCGGCCCAACCAGTTCGTCATCAGCTTGGTCGATTCGCATTACTACGTCCACCAGGGCTTTCGCCTCAGCGGCGGCGAACTGGTCAAAGTGGGGACCACAGAGTCTGTGACTATTGACGATTACGTCGCTGGCATCGGGCCCAAGACTGCGGCCGTAGTGTACTTCCTCGGCAGCCAGCCTCTGTCCGAGCTACCCGCGCTCGTCGCCGCGGCCCACGAGCGCAACGTGCCGGTCATCGTCGATGCGGCCGCGCAATTGCCGCCGCGTTCCAACCTGACCGACCTGCCGGCCATGGGCTGCGACCTGTCGGTGTTCAGCGGCGGCAAGGGCCTGTTCGGGCCGCAGTCATCGGGCCTGATCTTGGGGCGCAAAGACCTGATTGCCGCGTGCCACCTCAACTCCAACCCGCACTCGGCCATCGGTCGCGGCATGAAGGTCGGCAAAGAGGAAATATGCGGCCTGCTCCGCGCCGTCGAATTGTTCTTTGAAATGGACGAAGCGGCGGTCATCGCCGAGTGGGAACGCCGCTGCCGGGTCGTCGCCGAGGCCGTCGAGGGCATCGCCGGCATTGAAGCTAGTTTCACCAAAGCCTACGAGAACAAATTTCCGCCGGCCGAGCCGCTGGTGCATCTGGAATTCGGCGACTCGGCCCCCCTCTCGGCCAGCGACGTAGTGCGCGCACTCGAACAAGGCGAGCCGTCGATCTTGGTCAGCGGCGGCGACACCGCGCTTAGCGTTGGGCCGCAAACCCTCTTAGACGGCGAAGCCGAAATCATCGCCGACCGCCTCCACCGCATCCTAACCACTTAACCATCTCAACGAGGAGCAACCTGCCATGACCGAAGACAAAACCACCCTCAGCGCCGCCGAAGTAGATGCCGAATTGCAAACCCTCGAAGGTTGGAGCCGCGACGGCATCATCATCTCGCGCGACTTCGTCTTTGCCAACTTCAAGGACATCACCTCGTTCCTCAACCACCTCACCCGCACCATCACTGAGCAGAACCACCACCCCGACTTCTCCTTGGATACCGGCAAGCGCACCATCGCCGTCTCAGTAACAACCCACAGCGAAGGGGCCGTCACTCGCTCGGATATCCTCTTTGCCCGCACGCTCAACGAGTGGCAGCCGGGGAGCTGAGCGCACAACCAGCGTATCTGTTGCTCGGGTTGAGATGCGTTGAAGGGATATTGCCTAGCTTTTCAGAAGAATATCTTGTGCGGCAGACGCAGATTGCGGCCTGGCTCAGGCAGGATTTCTTTGACGCGGTTGAGGTGTGATATGGGTGAATCTACCGTGTTTTTACGTGCGCGTACTCAGTAGTTCCTAGTCCTCTTTAGCTACTGGCTCCGTCGGATCCAGATATTCAATGACCTTACCACGCAGCGGTGACGGCGTCCCAAGATGGTGGACGGTTTCGTGCGACAATATAATTACCTCTACCTCATCCCCTTCTTGAAAAGGAAGGGCATTCAGCTTCAGTTCACCGTTTGCGGCGATCTTTTTTTCGACGCGATAGGCTTTCATCACTCACCTCTCTAAAAATTGGCCACGGCTACTCTAGTCGAAGATAGAGTACATAATCTGGATGGCAATTTCAATTGACCTTGACATAAGTGCACGGGACCGGTGTTTGCGTCCGGTCCCGCGTCGCTTTTACCTATGAAGATGGCAGGAGATTGGCGGTCAGAGTGCGCGGAACTCGCTGCTGTTGTGTTTGAAGGAAATTGAGTCGGTGCAGACCGGAGATATAGCTAATGCTCTTCGTACGTCATAAAGGGTGCTGGATTCAAAGTACATAGGCGAGACTGATTCCCACGAGGAGGGAGACGATGAGCTTACCGCGATCGTGGCTGTGGAAATGGATCTCTGGCAACAGGTCGCCCAAGGCAATGCACAGGAACGCGCCCGCCGCAAAAGACAGCACATAGCCGATCACTGCCCCTTCTTCCGGGCCAAGCAATTCCACTCCCCCAAAGCTCGCCAGCGTCACTACCGGGCACAGCAGGGCAAAGCCGACATTGGTCAATGTCCGGGCGCGCTGGCTGTGACCAGCGTACTTCATCATGCTGACAATGGAGTACGAATCGAGCGGCTTGTGCAGCAGAATGACGAGGAATACCCCTAGTCCTGCCAAGGCGACTCCGTCTTCATACGGCGATTCCAACCTCATGCTGGTACCCAACGCGATCCCTTCGGTCAGGGTATGAACCCCTAGGCCGAGAGCAACGCCGAACAAACTCGGCGAATGGACGACACCGTGGCCGTGGTCGTGGTCATCATACAGATCGCTCGCCTCGCGGCTGAAGTCGTGCTGGTGAAAGTGAAAGAGATGCTGTAAGAGAATCATCAGCACCATGCCTAACGCCATCCATTCCACGGCTTTTTCTATAGCGCTAGGTCCAGGAATGTGATCGAGGCTATCGGGTAGCAGGTGAAATATGGCGATGCCGAGGATGAAGCCGGCTACGAGACTCATCACGACCTGAGTGCGCGTATGCGTCATGGTGCCCAGTGCCGCCAATTTGCCACCGAGCAGGGAAGCGGCAAAGATGGCGGCTGAGTAGGCCGACAAAACCAATAGAGCGTTTGCATCCATGATGACTATATCAGCCGCTGCCCGCACTGTGGTGCGGCACTGCGCGTGCGCAGGCAATTCGGCCCTTTGTTCATCCTATCCGCCAGACCGTCACGCCACCCCGCGCGTCGAGCGCGGCAAGCGCGCGCCCGTCTGGCCGCCAGTACAATCCGGCCACTGCGCCCGCCACAACCGCATCCCCTATCGGATCGCCTTCTCCATCTTTTTGAAGCGACCATACAACCACGGCACCATCGCGGGCTCCCGATGCCAGACGCATCGCGCGGCGAGCGAAGGTAAGCGTCGTGACGGGTTGAACATGAAGCTCTAGAACGCCGGGCCGCGTGCCTTCGGGACCACTTCCCTCGAAGCTCCAGACCGTCACCGCCTCCCCTCCGCCGGTGGCCAAGAGGGTGCCGGTGTCATCGAAAGCTAGGGCCGACGGCTTGGCAGGATATCCTGACATCATGGAGTCCTCCTCCGTGGAGCGACGCCAGAAGTGCACCGAGTTGTCCTGGCTGCCGCAGGCCACGATATCCCCGTCCGAGCTCAGTACCATCGACACCAAGGAGCCCTGCCACTCCAGCTTCTGGCGAAGCTCGCCAGTGGGTGCGTCGAAGAACGTCACTCGACCGTAACAGGCCGTCGCCAGCTCCCCTACGCTCGACCAGGCAATCGCGCTGACGGTGCTGGGATGATCATCAGATCGCCAAACCTCCGCGCCGTCCGCACCATACACGCGAACCTGCCGGGAGCAGGAGGCCGCCAACCATTGGCCGTCCGGCGACCACGCCACGTTTTCTACCCAACCGCCTCCGACATCGATAGCCCGGCTTACCTTGCCATCGGCGGCGCTCCAGAGTAAGACTCGGCTGTCCTGGCCGGCCGTAGCGAACGCGGTTCCGCTTGGGTGGATCGCCACCGCGAGCACACCACCTTCATGAACCCCGCGCCGCTCCCATATGGCCGCGCCAGACTTGCCGTCGAATGCGTAGACGCCACCCGCAGCATCACCGACCATCAGCGCCTCACCGCGTAGGCTCCAACCCCCGGCGATAGCGTAGTCGCCAACCGCCGCAGACCAACCCCGGCGAAGAACACCCTTCGGGCTGCCGACCTTTAAATCAGACATGCTTCGAACCCCTGCCTCATGCTCTGCTCATCGAGGTTGCGGCCGATGAAGACGAGCTGATTGCGCCGGAGCGCGTCGCCCCATGGCTGATCCGGCTGCCCATCGAAGAGCATGTGAACCCCCTGGAAGACGAAGCGATGCGACTCACCTGCGAGGCTGATGAAGCCCTTCATTCGGAAGATGTCCACCCCGCGCTCACCGAGCAGTTTGCCAAGCCAGGTGTTGAGCCTGACGGGATCGACATCGCCGTCCCTCTCGATCGCGATTGAGCCCACCTCGTCGTCGTGCTCGTGCTGGGCGACCCAGGTTCGCTCGACCTCGACGGGAACCACCGCTCCCTTGATGCGCAGGGTGCCGGTCTCTGTGGAGGCAAGCTTGGAACGCGGACTATCCTCTAGCCTGATGCGCAGGGCGCCGGTCTCTGTGGAGGCAAGCTTGGAGCGCGGACTATCCTCTAGCCTGATTGTCGCTCCATCCGCGTTCGTCAGTTGGAGATTGAACTCCTCCGCGAGATGCTGGGCGTAGAGGCCAACCCGCACCTGTGCATCGACTTCCAAGAAGAACGACTTGCGCCCTGGGGAATCGAGCCGGAGGTTCACATGCTTTCCGACCGGAATCTCTTCCCCCGGGCCAATGAGCTCCGCAGGTTCGGCGTACCGCCGCACACACCACTCCGCACTCTCGCGGAGGGCAGCGTCATCCGTGCCTTGGTCGGATACGACGACGAGCGACATCTCCGGGTCCGGTCCATCAGCGAGGCTGAGTTCGTAGCGGCCCATATCGAGCGAATAGACTCCAGTCCATTCGAACGGATACTCCGGTTCGAGGAAGGTGGGGCGACGCTCGAGCGCCTGATCCAGGTCGAAGGCACCGAGGTTGAGTACCGTATCGACGGAGACGTTCGCCCGCTCGCTGCGCACGACTCGCGCCATTCGGTTCATGTCTCGGAGCCGAGCTTCGAGCCTGTCGAGCGCCTCGCCGTTGACGAGGTCCGTCTTGTTGAGCACGAGGATGTCTGCGAACGCGATTTGCTCCGTGCTTTCGTCGCTTCGGCCGAGCTGCTGCTCGATGTGGGCTGCATCAACGAGCGTGACGATCCCGTCAAGCGAGAACTCCGAGTGAATCTCGTCGTCCATGAAGAAGGTCTGAGCGACCGGCCCGGGATCGGCTAGCCCTGTGGTCTCCACCAACACATAGTCGAACTTGTCGCGGCGCTTCATGAGATTGCCGAGCACGCGAATCAGGTCTCCGCGCACCGTGCAGCAGATGCAGCCGTTCGACATCTCAAAGATCTCCTCGTCAGCGTCGATGACGAGCGCCTGATCGATGCCGACTTCCCCATACTCGTTCTCGATCACGGCAATGCGCTTGCCGTGCTCCTCACTCAAGATCCGGTTGAGTAGGGTCGTCTTGCCAGAGCCGAGGAAGCCGGTGAGGATGGTAACAGGTACTTTGCGTGGCGTGTTCATAAAAATCTCCTTTAACGTGAGTTCGGGTTAAGACTTGTCACTGCTGAGGTCTCGCGCTGACAGGTCCCGATCGCCCATGCTGGACCGGAAGCGAAGATTGAGCAGCATATCCTCGTAGCCACGGCGCAGGGCACCAGCTTGAAAGCGCCAGACGATCAGGGCGATGAGGAGCAAAGCGCTGCCCCATTGCAGGAGTTGAACGGCTGGTGCGTGGGAGGCGTCGAGGTTTACGGAAATTGCCAGGCCAGCCGCGAGCAGCAGCGCATCGATGGCGATGCCGAGAACGACTGTAACCGCGATGACTGCGGCGACGTAGATGGATGCGAAGCGGGAGCCGAACTGGCTGACGATGATGGCGATGGTGCCCGTGTTGGTGGCCGGTCCAGTCATGAGGAAAATCAGCGCCGCGCCGGGGCTGACTCCATTGGCAACTAGCGCGGCGGCGATTGGAGTACTGGCGGATGCACAGATGTAGAGAGGGATGCCGATCAGCACCATGACCGGATAGGACAGCCAGCGGGCGTACTCGTGCGCCATCAGATCGCTCGGAATCGCCAGAAAAAGCACGCCGCCTAGCACGACCCCCACCAGCAGCGCAAAGAGAATGTCGTCCGCTATCTCAATGAAGCCATAGCGAAAGATGTGCTTGACCAGCTTTTTAAAGTCAAACTCTTGATTGTCGGTGGGGACTTCTGCCGAAGAAGAACCACCGGTGGATTGTCGGCCAACAAGTCCCTTCAACCAGTTGACTAGTAATACCTTCAGTTGCGAAGGGCTGACGTAGCAATCATCCCTGTCGGCTATGAGGGATTGGTGATGATCGTGGCTACATTCACGATAGTGATCGTGGTCGCTTGCCTTGACTTCGTCGGGGTCGTCTCTTATCAGTCCGATGCAAAAGATACCAGCGACGACCGCGGTGATGAAGCTGATGACGGGCCGGACGATGGCAACGATGGGGCCGAAAAAGGCGTTAGTGACTAAAATCGAATCCGCACCCGTCTCCGGCGCGGTGATCAAGAAAGACATGCAGGACGAACGGGACGCCCCCTTATTGCGCATCTCGGCCACCACGGGCACGACCGAACAACTGCACAGCGGCACGGGTACGCCGATGGCCGAACTCATGGTCACGGATTTTAGACTGTCGTCGCGGAGCCAGCGGAGAATGGCCTGACGGGAAATGAATACGTGGATCAGGCCGGAGAGGAGAAGCCCCAACAGCAGCATGGGGGCTAGCAGTAAAAAGGAAGACCAGAGAAAGGCAAAAAAACTGGTTAATATCTCAAGAAAATCAAAGGTCATTCTGTGTAATCCCATAGTCCAGTGAGTGAATCCAGACGAATTCTCAGAAGAATATCTTGTGCAGCAGGCGCAGGTTGCGGCCTGGCTCGGGCAGGATCTCTTTGACGCGGTTGAGGTGGTTGCGGTACACCGCATCAGTGGCGTTTTCCAAGGTCAGGGAGAAGGTGTGCAGACGTCCCCCCCACTGCGCGTAGTACTGGGTCGAAAGATCCAGCACTGCGTAGCCTTCGGTAGGCTCTTCAAACTCGCCGATCTGGTCCTGTTCCGCAGCCAAGCGCACGTCAATAGTCGCACTCAGCGCCTCAGTGGGTTCGCAAGTCAGAGCCAAGTGTCCTTGCAGAGGCGGCAGACGCGGCAGGGGTTCGTCGTCGAGGTCGATGAGGCGGCCGCGCACATAGCTGAGGGTACCGGCCACTTTCCAAGGCTCCACCAGATGCCAATCGAAGGTAACTTCGGCACCGTACATGAGGACGCGCTCCCCCACAGTCTGGTAGAGAAAGAGATCGGCGCGCCGCAGACTGGGCGCGCCGCTATTCTTGGGGAAAATGAACCCATTGATCGCGTTGCGGAAGACGGCTAAGTGTACATGGCCTTCTTCGCGGTGGTAGTCGGCGAACAGTTCCAGTCCCAAGCCGCGTTCGCTATCGAGGTCACCATTGCCCACCTCGTACGAATAGACGGCCAGATGCGGTCCTTCGGAAAACAGCTCTTCGATGCCAGGAGCGCGAAAGGTGCGCATCAAGGTCGTGCCCAGCGTCAAAGTCGAACTGGCGCGATAGTGATTGGACAAACCGGCAGACATACCAGCAAAATCACGCGTCTCGATGCTGCCGACCCGGCGCGAGTCGCGCTCCTCGCGCGGCTCGACGCGGCGGGCATCAACGCGCAAGGCTGCATTGGCTGCCCAAGGTCCATATTCCCACTCTTGATACGTGAACAGAGCACCAGCGTATTCCTCGGCTGGCGGCGTGAAGTTGAGCCCAGCCGCGGCATAGTTACGATACTCGAACCACAAGCCAATCTCACCGTTAGCAAAAGGCCCCATGCGATCTAGGTGGGCCAACGCACCGCTGTTGTGCGTGAGCACGCCGAACTCCAACCCCAAGTCACCACTGGCTTCGAATTCGCCGTGCTGATAGCGCGAAAACGAGTGGTGCAGCTCTAAACGCTGGAGCCAATCCGGCCCGGTGACAATTTCGCCGCGCCCTTCGAGGTGCTGGCGTTGGAGATCAATGGATACGCCGTCCGGGTGGCCGCCCTCCGGATCGGGGGGAATGCCGTAGTCGGAGTCGTACAAGCTGCCGGATGCGCCTACGTGCCCCCAAGGACGCACCAGACTCAGGCCGACCGAGGCATTGCCCGTGCGGATGTCCGTATTGGCGAGTACCCCGTGCGGCGTGGAAATATCGTCGGCATTGCGCAGACTGCTGTCGAAGCGCAGGGCCAGTGGGCCGAGCGGCTGTTCAAGGGTTAGGCCGCCGGACAAACCGCGATTGACGCTCTCTCCCTGATAGGTCACCGTACCCCCGAAACCGTCGGGCCGCTCAGAGGGCACGTACCCGCGCACCACGTTGACAACCCCGGCCAAGGCATTGGACCCGTAGAGCAAGGTGCGGGGGCCCCGCACGACCTCGATGCGCTCGGTGGTCATCGGCTCGATAGCCACCGCGTGGTCCGAGGAGGTGCCAGACAAATCGCCGGTGCGCTCGCCGTCTTCGACCACCAGCAAGCGGTCACCGCCCAGCCCGCGCAGCACCGGACGCGCGGGCGCTGGCCCCATCGAGCGCTGGGCAATGCCCGGCTCGTAGTCGATGGTCTCGGCAATGGTGCGGCTCAAATTCTGCCGCAGCTTGCTACCGCTAAAGACAACTTCGGGCTCCTGTAGCGGTGCCAGCGCTGACTCTGTTTCGCCTTCGACCACGATGGTCTCCATGTGCAGGGACTCGTGGCCGATAGCGAGATCGACATGGGTAGTATCCCCGGCGACGACCTCGACTTCAAAGCGAGCCTCGTGGTAGCCGACGTGCAAGCTTTGCAAGATGTGCGCGCCGAGGGGTACGTTGGCGAAGAAGAAGTACCCCTCGGCGTCGCTCATCCGCGCCCGTTCGAGCCCCTTGATGACGACGGTAGTCCAACCGACGGGTTGGCCGCTTTCGGCGTCGATCACGTGGCCGGCTAGAGCACCAGTTTGGTCGCCCCAAACGGGACCGACTGCTAGGCCGAGTACAGGTACGAACCTCAAAATCAGTCGGGACCAGATTCTGCGGCCTGTGTTTTTTATCTGTCGGCTATTCAATTGACCTTGACATAAGTGCACGGGACTGGTGCTTGCGTCCGGTCCCACGTCGCTTTTACCTATGAAGGCTGCAGCAGATCTAACCGCTTTACCCTTCCTCGTCGTGCTCATCATGTTCCTCACCGGGACCATCCTCGCTGACGTGGATTTCAATCTCTGGCGAGACGAAATCGGCGTGGCCTTCGTGATTGATCTTGATGCGGATGGTAGTCTGGCCTTCCTCTAAGCCGATTCAATATCGCCGATCACTTGGCCGCTTTCAACGCGGACAATTTCAGCGCCGCTATCGCGCACAGTCAGGCCGACTGTCTCGGCATGTTCATTATACGACGGGATTATCGTCGTCGCCCCAGCTAGCCATAAAGAGGGCCAAGGCGAAAATGCTCAACGCAGACATACTTCTTTTATACATGGTACTAGTCTCCAATGGTTTGACCGTCCACGCGCACTTCACCTAGGCGTTGCGCACAGAACGGGAATTTAATGGTACGCGAATTGGATCTGGAGAGAGGCACCCACGCACTAAGAAGCTGTCTGGAAATTCCGGGTGTACCCCGAGCGTGAGCGAAACCACCAAGGGGTTTCAGACAGTTTCTAAGGCGATTTACCAGCGTGGATGCACTAGCACCGGGGCGGGCCTCGGTTGAGATGGGTAAAGCGAGGAGAAAAAAGGGGTAGTGGTACTGTGCGCAGAGCGGACGGCTTTGACTCAGAGGCATTCAGTGCCACGAGCGCGAGCACCAAGCCACCAAAAAGGAGCGATAGGCTGCTCTGCAACAGGCAAGCCGGGCAGTTCTCAGGCTCGACGTGGCCCTCGTGGCAAAGCTGGTGGCCAAAGGGTAGGCCGCCGCTTACAGCCGCAAAGAGCACGGTCAGCACCAGCAGGGCCACCGAAGACGCCGAGCCTATCGAGATGTCCGTTTTGCGCGTCAGCATGATTTTTAGATTTTAGTGGTTTGGCAAAAAAAACGCAACTTCAACCCCCAGCGGGCTTGCTCTTTTTAGGCAATGTCCACTCGACGGATTGGCCTCTTTCGGCGTCGATCACGTGACCGGCTAGAGCGCCAGTCTGGTCGCCCCAAACGGGACCGACTGCTAGGCCGAGTACAGGTACGAACCTCAGAATCAGTCGGGACCAGATTCTGCGGCCTGTGGCTTTTGTCTATCGGCTATCCAATTGACCTTGACATAAGTGCGCGGGACCGGTGCTTGCGTCCGGTCCCGCGTCACTTTTGCCTATGCGTGCCTAACCGTTTTACCCTTCGTCATCGTGCTCTTCGTGTTCCTCACCGGGTCCGTCCTCGCTGACGTGGATCTCAATCTCTGGCGAGACGAAATCAGCGTGGCCTTCGTGGTTGATCTTGATGCGGATGGTGGTCTCGCCTTCCTCTAAGCCTATGATGTGAAAAGCCCAAGCACCGTCCTCGGCATGATGCTCGACTTCGGCGATGCTCTCGTCGGCAATTTCCCAGTCGAGGGCGTATTCTTCGTCTTCGTCTGGGGTGAAGAGGTCGCCGTCTTCGGCGATAAAGCGCACGGACAGCAGAGCGGTTTCCTTGCCGTGACCAACCTCAATCTCGCCGGTCACCTGACCGCTTTCAACGCGGACGATTTCCTCGCCGCTATCGCGTACGATCAGGCCGACGGCCTCGGCGTGTTCTTCTTGCTCCGAATCGACGGGGTTATCGTCGTCGCCGCAGCTAGCAACAAAGAGGGCCAAGGCGAAGATGCTCAACGCAGATATGCTTTTTTTAAACATGGTGCTAGTCTCCAATGGTTTGACCGTCCACGCGCATTCCCTAGACGTTGCGCACGGACAGGAGTTTAATGGTACGCGAATTGGATCTGGAGAGAGGCATCCACGCACTGAGGCGGTTTACCAGCGTGGATGCACTAGCACCGGGGCGGGCCTCGATTGAGATGAGTAAAGCGAGGGGAAAAAAGGGGTAGCGGTACTGTGCGCGGAGCGGACGGGCTTGCCTCAGAGGCATTCAGTGCCACAAGCACGAGCGCCAAGCCCCAAAAAAGGAGCGATAGACTGCTCTGCAATAGGTAAGCCGGGCAGTTCTCAGGCTCGACGAGGCTCTCGTGGAAGAGCTGGTGGCTGAAGGGTAGGCCGCTGATTACAGCCACAAAGAGCACTGTCAGCGCCAGCAGGGCCAACGAGGACGCCGAGCACGTCGAGATGTCCGTTTTGCGCATTAGCATAACTTTTGATTTTAGTGGTCTGGCAAAAAAAACGCAACTTCAATCTCCAGAGGCTACCCTGATCGGAGGCTTGCCCTTTCTAGGCAATGTCTACTTCTTATCACAATGACCTTTGATTTTCTTGGGATATTAACCAGTTTTTTTGCCTTTCTCTGGTCCTCCTTCCTGCTGCTAGCGCCTATGCTGTTGCTAGGGCTCCTCCTCTCCGGCCTGATCCACGTATTCATTTCCCGTCAGGCCATCCTCCGCTGGCTCCGCGACGACAGCCTAAAATCCGTCACTATAAGTTCGGCCATCGGCGTACCCGTGCCGCTGTGCAGTTGTTCAGTCGTGCCCGTGGTGGCCGAGATGCGCAATAAGGGGGCGTCCCGTTCGGCCTGCATGTCTTTCTTGATCACCGCGCCGGAGACGGGTGCGGATTCGATCTTAGTCACTAACGCCTTTTTCGGACCTATCGTTGCCATTGTCCGGCCCGTCATCAGCTTCATCACCGCGGTCGTCGCCGGGATCTTTTGCATTGGCCTCATAAAAGACGACCGCGATGAAGGCGAGGCGAGCGACCACGATCATGGCCACGACTGTGACCACGATCACGGCTCGCACCAATCCCTTATCGCTGACAGGGATGATTGCTACGTCAGTCCCTCGCAACTGAAGGTTTTACTAGTCAATTGGTTGAAGGGAATTGCTGGCAGACAATCTACCAGCGATCCTTCCTCGGGCGAAATTTCCACAGACGATCAGGATTTAGACTTCAAAAAGCTGGTCAAGCACATCTTTCGCTATGGCTTCATTGAGATAGCCGACGACATTCTCTTTGCGCTGCTGGTGGGGGTCGTGCTGGGCGGCGTGCTCTTTCTGGCGATTCCGAGCGACCTGATGGCGCACGAGTATGCCCGCTGGCTGTCCTATCCGGTCATGGTGCTGATCGGCATTCCCCTCTACATCTGCGCATCCGCCAGTACTCCAATCGCCGCCGCGCTAGTTGCCAAAGGGGTCAGCCCCGGCGCGGCGCTGATTTTTCTGATGACTGGACCGGCCACCAACACGGGCACCATCGCCATTATCGTCAGCCAGTTTGGCTCCCGCTTCGCATCCATCTACGTCGCCGCAGTCATCGCGGTTACAGTCGTCCTCGGCATTGCCATCGATGCACTGCTTCTCGCTGCTGGTCTGGCAATTCCCGTGACCCTCGACGCCTCCCATGCACCAGCCATTCAACTCCTGCAATGGGGCAGCGCTTTTCTCCTCATCGCCCTGATCGTCTGGCGCTTCCGGGCCGGTGCCCTGCGCAGTGGCTACGAGGAGATGCTGCTCAATTTTCGTTTCCGGTCCAGCACGCACGGGCGATAGGTGTGGAAGCACCTGATTCGCCGTCGTTTCTTGCTAAGCGTCATCTTTCCCACCACACCAATAGGTCTGCTTCTGCCCGTATTCACGTTTCTGACCCCAGAAACTGACGAAGGTACTCGCCTTTGGGTGTTAGCTGGGTGGTGACGTCGATCACATTGGGCACTTTATCCATTATTTTTTCGCGAATCTGTTTAATAACGGCGTACCCTTCTGCCACTGTGAGATCTGGGTCAGTTTCCGCCGTCAACTCAACATACAGGGCACCTCCCATGGACCGTATGCGAATATGGTGCGTAAATGTTACGCCTTCTACCTCTTCCGCCATCTCTTCAATTAGGGCTATCGTCTCTAGCGAAGGCGCGAAGTCTATTAACTCTTTGACCGCGTTGCTTCCAACTTCCCACGCACTATGCAAAATCAGACACGCAATTATGACCATGGTGATCGGATTGATCAATGAGAGAGCGGGGAAATAGGAAGAAATAAAAATGCTCAGCAGGACGGCTAGCGCACTGATGGCATCGGCCCGATGATGCCATGCTTTCGCAATCAGCATGGGGCTGTTCAGGCGTATTCCCTTGCGCCGAGTCGCGCGGAAAAGTATTTCCTTGGCAAGCACTGAAACGAGGATCACCCCGCTAACGAGAAAGAGCAAATGCCCTATCTCCTCCCCATGGTCGTGATCGGCGTGGCCTTCTGCGCCATGGGTTTCCGCTTCTTCCACAATGGCTGTGGGCATTCCATGACCGAGATCGTGATGATAGCCGAAAGCTCCCATGATCAGTTCCACACTCACATATGCGAGTAGGAACGCGGCAAAAAGTGCCAGCAGGGTTTCGATGCGACGGCGGCCGTAATGGAACCGTACATCCTCCCCCTGTTTCTCAGACTGCGATCCCATCCGCACGGCAATCCACGCGATGACATCGGATACAATATCCGACAGCGAGTGAACTCCTGAAGCAGTCAGTGGCAGGTACCCGGTAATGCCGCCAAGGACGACTTTTACGATTCCCAGTATGCCGTTTGTGACGCCACCTGCGGCGATGATGGTAGTAGCTTCCTGAAGTCTCTCTTTTTCCTTTGATTCTGCGTGCACGTGCATATCACTTGCCTCCTGTGCAATGCCTTAGGCGACGGCATATATGCCCTGGGAGTGATGTATAAGGATCGGCGATCCTCAACGCGAGACCTCAGCAGTGGCAGGAACTGAGCTCAACCGCGACTTTGTATATAATAACTCCTCCCGAACCGAACAAGGTCGCGTAGTGCACAACCCGACATCGCCAAGGAAAAGGCAATGACGTTGCGGAAAACAGCGATTCCCGGCTGCCCAACTAGCTTCCGGTTATAGCCATCATGGATGCAAACGCTCTACTGGTTTTGTCGGCCTACTCAGCTGCCATCTTTGCTGCTTCCCTTCTCGGCGGGAAGTTGGCGGCCTTGGGGACCATGACGCACACCCGGACTCAGGTCGTGATGAGTCTGGTGGCTGGCTTCATCCTCGGTATCGCCATGTTTCACCTGCTACCCCACAGCCTCGAGCGCATTTCCGGGACAGGTATTGTAGAAAAAGCCGTGGGCTGGATGGTGCTCGGCATGGTGCTGATGATTTTCTTGCTGCGCATCTTTCACTTTCATCAGCACGATTTCAGCAGTGAGGCGAGTGATCTGTACGATGACCACGGTCACGGCCACGGTGTCGTCCATTCGCGGAGCTTGTTCGGCGTCGCCATCGGCCTCGGGGTGCACGCCGTGACCGAAGGAATCGCGTTGGGTACCATCATGCAGATAGGGCCATCGCATGAAGACGGAGTTGCATTGGCGGGCCTGGGGGTATTTCTCGCCATTCTACTGCACAAGCCGCTCGATGCGTACTCCATTATCGGCATGATGAAGTCCGCCGGTCACAGCCAGCGCGCCCGGACATTGGCCAATGTCGGCTTTGCCATCCTGTGCCCGGTGGTGGCTATAGCGAGCTTTGGAGGTGTGGAATTGCTTGGCCTAGAAGGAGGGACAACAGTTGGCTATGTGCTGGCTTTTGCGGCGGGCGCGTTCTTGTGCATCGCCTTGAGCGACCTGCTGCCGGAGATCCATTTTCACAGCCACGACCGCGGCAAGCTCATCGCATCCTTACTCGTAGGAATCAGTCTGGCTTATGCCCTGTATTACATTGAATCCAGCGCCCTCCATGGGATGGAGACGCACGAAGGGCATTAGCTATATCGCCACCTTCTCTCCTGTCTTCACCGACTCAATTCCCTTCAAACACAACAACAGCGAGTTCCGCGCACTCTGACCGCCTATCTCCTGCGATTCCCTGCCCTGCGAGATCGCATCCACTGCTTCTTGCAACTCGCCGACAAAGCCGTCCTTGCCCGACAGTGATGGCGTACTGACCTCGCCGTCCTTGGTCAACAGTTGCGGCGACTCGCCCCAAGACGAGTTGTACTTGAGTGTGGCCTCCTCAAAATACACGTCATAACCGTGCTCAAAGGGACAGCCCTGTTGCGCCAACCAGCCGCCTTCGGCGCTGATGGCCATTGGGCCGTCGTACTGGTAGTGGACGTTGATGTACTCGACCGTCTCGCCCCGACCAGTGTATCCTTGCGCGCTGACCGCGGTGGGCATCCCAAACAAAAACTGCACAAAGTCCGCGTCGTGGATGTGCAGGTCGATTGCGGGGCCGCCGGTGCGCTCTAAGTCCTCTGGTGCCCACCACGCCGGACGCGAAATGATCCGCTTGAAATGAGCGGCGAGCACCGGGCCGTGCTCCGCGTCGGCAACGAGTTGTTTGATCAGCCGGAACTCTGGGAAATACCGCAGCACGTGAGCAACCATAAACTGCCGCTGGTGTTCCTCGGCCGCCGCCACGATCCGGTCGGCGGCGTCCAAGGCCAATGCAATGGGCTTTTCCAATAGCACGTGCTTGCTCGCAGATAAAGCGCGGATGCTAGTCTCGACGTGCATGTTCGTCGGCAGGCATATATCCACCAAGTCGATTTCCCCATCGGCGAGCAACTCGTCCAACGTTTCATAGCAGCGTATTCCCGACAAGTCCTGCACCCCCCCGCTGTCGCCGAAATTGCCCTGAATGTCGTTCCAATCCCCCGCGCGCTTTTTGGAGTCGCGGGAGACGATAGCTGCAACTTGGCCCCCGTTGACTTGAGCCATAGCCTTGTAGTGGGTCATGCCCATAAAACCGATGCCGACAATGCCGATATTGACCATTATTTCCTCCTTGTGTGGAACCGCTAGGATAGGCTTGGTGTCCGACTGCTGTCAAGCTAACCGTGCCGCACGGCCTGTTGTTCTAAGTCCCATGGAGTCGTCCTTTTGGCGATCATTCACGGGGCTATTATACTATCTCGCGTGCCGGATGAATTGCCGGTGCGTCTCTATACACCAACGAGGAAACATCCTATGCCCAATGAAACTTACGGCATTTTGCTAGTCAGCTTCAGCAAACACAGCCACCAGCAGCACTTCATCCCTCTGTATCAAGCCCATCCCCGCCTGCGCATCATCGGCGTCGCCGACTACCCCGACATCGACCCAGACTTACGCGCCTACAATCAGCAATGGGCTAGTCAACTCGGCGTACCCTACTCAGAGGATCTCGACGAATCCATCAACGACCCGGCCGTCGATATCGTCAGCGTCGGTTGCGAGATCGAACGGCGGTCCGCGCTCATCGTCCGCGCGGCCGAGGCCGGCAAGCACCTGTGGATCGACAAGTTTCCTGGGGCCACCCTCGCCGAGTCCGAAGCGTCCGCAGCCGTGGTCGAGCGCAGCGGCGTTCAGGCGATCATCCCCGGCTACGCCTACGGCACCCTCGCCCAGCACACCCGCCAAGTCCTCGCCAGCGGCGACTTGGGCACCCTGCTCGGCGTCCATGTCGATGTGATGTTCGGCAAGGGCTGGCCGCGTCCGATAACCCAACGCCGCGCCTTTGTCTCACCCAACGGCCGGTGGAAATACCCCGATATCAAAAGAGAATTGCTGACGGTCGGAGCGTACGCCGTCGGCTTAATCCAAGAATGCCTCGGCCCTATCCGCCACGTCGTCGGCCACGCTGGGGCCTTCTTCTTCCCCGAACACGGTGCCCATGGCTGCGACGATTTTGGCACGCTGACCATGACCGATGCCGACGGCCGCGTAGCGACCTTATGCGGCGGGCGCATTGGCACAGCCTCCCACCCCCAAGGCGGCCCGTCGCGGGCGTACCTAATCGGCACCCGCCAGAGCGCCACCATCGACGCGAAAAGACCGGCGTTGGACGCTTACCTGCGCGACTACAGCACCGGCTACGACTATCGGCCCGATCCCCAAGATCCCATGCAGTGGCACGGCGGCCCACCCGTCCCAACCGCCGCCCTATCCGATGACACAGCGGGCCTAGCAGCTGGGCTCGACGATTTGGTCGCCGCCATCGACGCCGACCGACCGCCCCGCTACGGCGTGCGCCAAGCGCGGGATTTAATGGAAATTATTCTCGCTGGCTACCGCGCCGTCGAGTGCAACGCGGCCGTTGACCTGCCGCTGGAGCAAGAGCTATGACTGTCGCCCTCAGCGCCCATCCTGCCCTCAACCCACTCGTCGGCCAACTCGCCGATGCTCTGCCGATCAAAGGTCTCCACTATCCAGCGCGTCGGAACCCCAACACCGACCTGCCCTTTTTCAGCGACTTGCCAGCCATGCTCCAGGCAACCAGCCCCCGCGTCTGCGCCTTCCTCTCGCCGTATGCAGACCTCCACAATGACGTCCACACCTGTCTCCAAGCTGGCGTCGCCGTCCTCTGCGCCGGGCCCGTGCCCAAAGCTGACCTACCCATCGCCAGCGGCGGCATCCATCGCGGGTCGCCCCTGTTTGCCAAGGCGCTACAGCAGCGGCGCGACCCTTCGTTTGCCGAGCCGGTCTATCTGCGCCTCGTGGCCGGCGTCCAAGAGCCGGGATTACTGCCGGCGTGGTGGGCCGCTTGTGGCCAGCTAGCCCTTACCAACGACCTGCTAGGCGAAAGCCCTGCCCAAGTACATCTTTGCGCCAACCGCCACGGCCGCGCCTACCAAGTAGCGTTGACCGCCACCGCTCCCAGCGGCGCGGCGATCCAGCTAGTCGTCGCCCCGCAGCCAGCGCTAGCCGAACTGACCTTGCTGGGCCAAGGCGGCGTAATCTCATCCAGCGCCGCGCAGAGCGGAATTACCCTAGCCAACTCCAAGGGAACCCACGTCGTACCCGACGCGGCAACTCCACCTGCAGAACTAGCGTGGTTGCGCGATTTTTTGGAAGAAGAAAATGAGCCGAGCGAGCACTCAGGCGATAGCGGCCAAGCCCTGCTCAGCGGTCTACGGCGAGCGCTGAGGACGCGCCAGCCGGTTTTGGTCGTCTGCTAGTTTCAGGGTCGTAGGCATAGAGTACCTTCTCTTCTGATTTTACGCATTGGTCAAGCGGGGTGCTCCGTCTTGATGTAGTCTGTAATCTCATCATGGGAAATCAAATCGGTGTCGGCAATTCTAATGACCTTTAGCCCTCGCGTCCGCTCAATGTCGTTGATCGCTGACCGCACCGCCTCGACAGGGCTCGCCGCTTCGCGATCGAAAACGATGAATTGAACCCCATCTGACCGGCCAACAGTTCCGTCGTCACAGCCATTCTCAAAGAGGGCATCGATCATAACCTCATCTTGCATGTCGGGACCCTCAACAATCAGCGTAAAGTGGTAGGTTTGCATCTCGTGTCCCTTTTACGGTTTACTCCTGTGCGGGCATTTATGCACCATGCGCAGCAAATGTCGGGCATGATTTTGAGGATTTCGAGGTGTGGACCAGACGGAATACTGACATCCAAGACGACCGGCTTCCGTACATCGTATCACACCCCACCGATGACCAGATTTTGTAGGAGTGACTGTCCATCCTGCCGATTCTGCATTAACTAGCGCCTCTTCAATTTCCTTTTTCGGATGCCTTGCCCGCGACATATTAATACGATACCGTCATTCCAACTTATTAGCAACGTAGCGAGAATTGCTGAAGAGCGCTTCTAAGGATATTTCGCGCGAAACTCCGCCAACAAGTGCTCGGCTCGCTGCTTGGCTTGGATAGCCGACGCCTCTTTTACATGCTCGTATCCGCGAATGCCGTCCGGCAATTCGGCGATTTCTACGGCTAGCCCATAGCTCTCTTCAGCCAATGCCGGCAAGACCTCTTCGATCAACCCGCAGTACCAGCCAATCAGTTCGCGTTCCAAGCGCCGCCCGGCTGTGTGCCCGAAGAGGTCGAAGGCGGTTCCACGCAACCCCTTTAGCCGACTCAGCAACACCAGCGCCGGACGCAGGCCCTTGCCAAAGCCGATCTTGCCCTTGAGCAAACGCCGCATCGTAGGCGGATGCAGTTGCCGGACGATTTCCACCTCCCCGTCGAACAGGGAACGCATCCGCTCCTCGCTACCGTTGCGCGTCGCCAGCCGCGCAACCTCGTATTCGTCCTTGTACGCCATCAGCTTGTACAATCCGCGCACTACGGCCCGCGTGAACTGCAAGCCGTGTGACAACCCTCGATCGACTTCCCACACTTGGCGCACAAACTCCAAGTAGCGCTGGGCATAGGCGACGTCCTGATACGCGCACAATTCGGCCAGCCGCACCCCCAACTCCTTCTGCCCCTCCGCATTCAAACCCGCCAACGCAGCCAAACCCTCATCGAGCAGCGCCCGCGCAGCCGCGTCGTGCGCCAGCCGTTCCTTCACCTCGGCCAATTCTTGGTCCGCAGACACTTGCTGAGTCCCCAACGCCCGCTCCACCCGCACCGGATCGGCCACGGCCAAGCGCCCCCAGCGGAAAGCCTGCACATTATTTTCCACGGCCTGCGCATTTAAGACAATGGCCTGCTCAATGGAGGCCGCTTGTAGAGGCAGCACCCCAGCCTGATACGCCGCCCCCAACAAGAGCATGTTGGCGAAAATCGTATCCGAGAACAGCCGCTCGGCCAGCCAATAGGTATCGAGGTAGATGTTGTCCTTGCTCGTGCAGCGGTCGATCAGGGCGCGCAGTTGGGCCGCCTCGGGAAAGGGCTGCGTGCGCGGGTTGCGATTCATCTCCGCATTGGCGATTTCAGCAGTGCTAACGAGGGCGCGGGTGTGCTCGGGCGCGGCGTATTTGAGATTGTCCGGCTCGGCCGCCCGCAGCAGATCAAACCCCAAGTACAAATCTACTTCTCCGGGAAAGAGGCGGTTAAACACAGGCTGCTCGGCAGAGCTTATCACAATCGGCGCTTCAACCGGCCCGCCCTTTTGCGCCAAGCCGGTGTTGTTGGACAAATACACGTATTTGCCCTCCATCATGGCCGCGTACGCAATGAGATGAGAAATCGTCACCACGCCCGTTCCACCCCGCCCCATAGCAAATATCGCGTACGGCCGGTCCAGCGAGCACTCCGGCGGCTCTGGCAGCTCGTCCAAAGGCTCTGGGCGGCGGCGGCGCAAGCGCGTGCCCTTGGCCGGCTTGACCACGGCAAAGGACGGGCACTCGCCGTCGATGCACAGCCCATCTTGGGCGCACTGGGCCTGCCGCACCTGCGTCTTGTCGCCGAACTCAGTCGCCACGCTGTAGAGCGCAGCGCAGCCTTCGGATTGGGCATAACAGTCGCCGCAGCCCTCGCAAATATCCTCGTCGATGAGCACGTATTCGTCGGGCGTCAAACCCTGGCGACGGCGACGACGGCCCTTCTCGGTGGCGCATTCCTTGTCGAGGATGAGCACAGTCGTCCCGGCGATTTCCTTGAACTGTTCGAGGGCGGCGGCGTGGCGCTCCAAGCCGAACACTTCGATCCGCTCCCCATCCAAGTGGCGATAGCGCGCGGGGTCCTCGCTGACGACCCCCACCTTCACTACCCCCAATCCCAAAAGCTCCTGCACAACATCCGACACCGGCCGCTGTCCCCCAGGCGTCTGCCCACCGGTGAGCGCGACCGCCCCATTAAAAAGCAGCAGGAAGGTGATGTTCACCTCGCCTTGGACGCAGCTTTGAATCGCGCCGCGGCCGCTGTGGAAATAGCTTCCGTCGCCCAAGTATTGGTAGATGTGCTGATTGCCGTTGAAGGGTGCCCAGCCGCTGTAAATGGAGCCGCCAGCCCCCATCGTGGGGATGTAGAGGACGCCAGAATCGTAGGCTTCAATCGCCCGGATGGAGGAGCAGCCAATGGCCCCCCCAGGCTTTTCGTGCAAGTCACGGAAGGTGTTGTACGGACAGCCGCCGCAGGACATAGGTGTGACGCTGGGTACGGTCGGATAGGTGCGGTCGAGCACGCGCTGCAGCTCGGTGAGGCGCTCGGGGGCAGCCCCCAGACGCGGCCCGAGCTTGAGTGCCAATTCCTCAGGATCCACTTCGCCGTGCGCCGGAATCAGCGGCTGCCCGTCCTCGCCCCACTGGCCGTACACGGCCTCTACATCCGTTCCCCACAGCGCGGCTTTGACGCCCTCTTCGACAAAAGGGCCAGGCTCCTCAACCACGTAGATGTGCCGCATACCACGGGCGAATGTGCGCACAATTTCGTAGTCGAGCGGGTAGCTCACCTCGAGGTACAACACTGGCACGCGCAGCCCCAAATAGTCGAGGGCTTGCCGCACGTCCGCATAGCTCTTGCCCACAGCTACGATGCCGACCCCTCCTCCCACGTCCGCATCCACGATGCGGTTGAGGTCGTTGGCGCGGACATACTCCTCTACCAGCGGCCACTTTTCCTCCACCAGTTGCTGCTGCATGGGCAACGCGCCCGTAGCCATGACGATCTGGTTGAAGCGCTTGGCAAACGCGCGCTCGGGCAAGGCGATGTCTGGCCGCACAGCGGCCAAATCAACCGTACTCGCGCCATCGCAAACTGGCGTCGCCAGCTTGAGCGCGGTTACCACGCCGGCGTGGCGCGACAGGGCGACCGCGTGCAGCCCCAAGCGAATGACATCTTCAATACTGGCCGGATAGAAAATCGGCACCATGCTGCTGCGCAACACCCAATCGCTAGCCCCAGGCGAGACCGAGCTCTTGGAGCGGTGATCTTCTCCCGACAGCAGGACCATGGCACCGCGTGTGCCGGTGCCGCTGAGGTTGGCCAACCACACCTCGTCGGGAATCCACATCGTGCCGTGCGCCTTGCCATACCAAAAGGCATCTATGTCCCCACTCGCCGCAAACTGACTGCCCAAGATGGCGGAGGCCGCAGTTTTCTCGTTGATGCCGAACTGGTGTACCGTGCGCCCCAGTTCGTTGAGCACGTCGAGCTGGGCAACGAGCTTCAGGTCCAGTCCGCCCAGCGGCGACCCTTCATAGCCGGTGAAATAGGTCTGGTTGACGTGGCCGCTGGCTTGGTCGCGCTCCTGTTTTTCGCGCACGAGGCGCACAATCGCCTCCATGCCCGTGAGAAAGACCCGGCCATCGCGCTGTAGAAATTTGTCCTGAATATCCAGCTTCATAAGGGGCTCTTGAGCTACGCCCTCCCGGTAGCTCTTGTCCGTTAGACCATATATTATATATAATTAAGTAACGCGCCACAGACGCACGTCACCCTTTAATCCACAACGTAGAGCTTAATAATGGCCGAAACGATTGACGAACTCACCATCCAGTACGAAGAAGACGGCAAAGTTTTGCGCAAGGAAGTAGCCAAGGAAGTGCTCAGCAAAGGGGCTTGGGCGACGATTATGTACCTCTACCAAGACCTCGACCGCAAAACCGGCGAGTACGGCCCGAGCAAAATATCCATTCGCCGCTACCAGAAACGCGACGGCACCTTTTCGCAGCGCAGCAAGTTCGAGGTGTCAAGCGCCGCGCAAGCGCAAGCGATCTGCGACAAGATTCAGGACTGGTTCCCCCCAGAATAGACGCGCTGCTTACCCTGCTCTACTAGCGACCTTCACCCGTACGCGGTGCCAGCCCGTGCGGCCATCGTACAAATCGGCTCCAGCGTCGGTCCGCGGCTGGGAGTCTCCCTCACTATCCGTTGCCCACGCGACGATTTCGTATTCGCCCGACGCGGGCAATTTCCATTCGTAGGCCCACGTGACCCAAATGTTGGGCAAGCGCTGCGTGGTAATCTGCGCCTCGTGCCAAGCCCGCCCGCCATTGGTGCTGACCCTAACCGATTCGACCGTGCGCTCGCCGGCCATGGCGATCCCGTGGATGACAAACGGGCTGCCTTCGACCCCGCGCAGGGTTTGCAGTACTACTGAAACGCCACCGTTGGCCGGGTCTTTTACATCATCCCATACCGAAAGGGGCGCGTCAATCCGCGAGTTCACGGTCGCCACGGCCTCGTCCGACCACTTGAAGGACTTGTTCTCGGGCTTGCTTTCCCAATAGCCGAGATAGGCGTGATCGATCAGCTCGATGCGGGTGATCCACTTGGGCATCTTCTGGCCGTAGTGCCCGGGATTTATCAAACGCAGGGGAAACCCGTGCTTAGACGGCAGCGGCTCGCCGTTCATCTCCCAAGCGAGGATCACCTCGTCGCGCAGCGCCCGTTCTAGCGGAATTGACGTGGTATAGCCATCGGAGCTATCGCTGTAAAACTTGACTCGGGTCGCCTCGCTCTTAATTCCGGCCATGTTCAGCACCTCGGACAGCGGCGTTCCGCCCCATTCGGCATTGCCCACCAATGGCCCGCCAATCCAGTTGCCAATGCACTGCATGGTCAAGACCTGCCGCTGCATGGGCAGCGCGGTAATATCCGCGTACGTCAGCCCGGTCAGGGGCTGATCCACCAACCCATCCACCACCAAGCGCCAGCTATCGGCCACTAGGCCCGGATCGTAATTGGTCCCTTTAATCGACTGGAGATAGTGCCGTGCATTGGAAGTAATCGGCGGCAGTGGTAGCGCCCCTTCCTCGGGCATCTCCTCTAGATCTATGATGTCCATGTCCGGCCCGGTGGGCATGCTTTTAAAGCGCACCTCGTTGCCGTCGCAACCCCACGCGGGAAAGATCGCGGTGGCGATAACAGCCCCGCTCGACTTGAGAAACTGACGTCTAGTTGATCTGTTCATGACAACTCCTTCAGCGAATGAGGGCTAACCCCACGCCCAACGACGACCCCGCCCCAATGTTCTCGCCCTTGAAAACCATCTTCCACAACAAGTCAATCCACAGCGGGCCAGCCACCTGTACGGCCACATTGCCACCCACTTCGGTGAAATCTCCCTCCGAGACCTGCACTACTCCGACCAGCCCACCCTCTGAGTCCGCCGCGAGGGTGTACACACTAGCGACAAAGCCCTTGGCGAACAGCCACGGACGCGGCGTGGCCCCCAACTCGACAAAATAGGACACCTGATTGGAAAACGGACCGCCGCGCAGCTTGTACCCCACCTCACCACCCGCGTAGAGCGGCAGCGGATAGAGCGACAGCCCCGCCAACAGCCGCGCCCCCTGTTCGGAATAACCGGTGCCAAGGGCTGGGTCGTAATCTCGGTTGTACCCGCTGGGGAACGCGACATCAACCTGCGGCGACAGCACCAATCTGCCCTCGGTAAGTTGGTACTTCGCGCCGAGATGCACATCGCCCAGCCCCCAAGTGATGCGCTCGACAAAGCTATCCTCAGACACCAGCCGCCCCGCGCCGACCTGCCCAGTCAGCGTCAGCCGCTCGCGCAACCCGTACTCGCCGTATGCGAGTACCTGGCGGGCGCGAAACTGGTTGTCGTCCATGCCCATGGCGGCGCGTTGGCCCATGTCGTTGAAGACCTCAGCGGTCGAGTAGTGGATCCCCGAGAGCTTGGCGTAGTAGCCTCCTTGAGGCTGGCTCCAAGCCCCGGCCCAGATTTCGCCTGCCCAACACAAGGCCAATAGGCCCGTTGCTAACCAACGCATTTTTTGACCCCTTTCCGCGGTGCAATCCGCTCGTAGAGTGCTAACAGTTTCTCGCCCTCGGCCTCCCAGTTAAAATGCTCTTCTGCGGCTCGCCGCGCCTGTATCCCCTTGGCCTGGGCTGCCACTGGGTCGTCGAGCAAGCACCCGATGGCGCGCGCGTGAGCGACCGGGTCGCGCGGGTCCGCGAGCAGCCCCCAATCCGCTACCGCGAGAAATCTGCGTATGGAAGGTAAATCACTGGCGACTACGGGCAAACCGCAGGCGAGGTATTCAAAGAGCTTGGTCGGCACGAAGGAAGCCAAATTCTTGGGCGAGACCTGCCCCGGCACCAAGCCAATTTGGCACGCGGCGATCGCCGCCCCCAATTCGTCGTAAGGCACGCGCTTTTCAGAGTAGTGGATCTGCTCTTCCAGCCCCCACTCGCGCCGACGGGCCTCAAACCGCTCCCGCAGCTCCTGTGAGTGAAACGACCCAACGCTCAAGAGACGGACCTGCGGATGGGTTTTGGCCAGCTCGCGCATAATTTCGAGCAAGAACAGTCCGCCCCGGTCCTCGGATAGCGAGCCAATGTGGACCAGTGCGCAAGGGCCTAACTCGCTGCAGCCGGGAGAATACCACTCCAAGCGCGGGTAGTTTTTCACCACTGCAAAGGGGCGGCTGGCAAAGCGGTCGCCTTGCTCCTCGACCACCCCGACCACGGCTGTAATAAAAAAGCGAGTGAACGCGCGTTCCCCCCAATCGACCAATCGCGCAAGGGGCCGCCGCAGCCGCTCGGGTACCCACGGCCGCACCATCGCTACCAGTGGAAAGTGCTCGTGTACATCGTAGATGACTCGGCGGCCGCAGAGCTTGAGCACCGCACCCACCGGCAACAGCTCGGGGTCGTGGAAGTGGAAGCAAGCGGCGTTCGCACCCAGCCCAACCCGTAGCAAGCGCCACAGGTTCAAAAGCCGCTGGCCAGTCCCTCGCGCCAGCGGCACGGTTTGCACGCGCACCCCTGCTCGCTCCCCATTCCACTCCTCCGGCCCTGGCCCTACCACCGTCACCGCGTATCCCGCACGCGCCAAGGTCTGCGCTTGTTTGTAGAAAATCCGCGCGTCAAACGGGCTGTGAACATTCGTCAGGTGATACACCTCAGGCGCAGCCAAAGAGCACCTCCCGGCTTTGCGGGCCGCAATTAAACAGCAAATCCAACACTGACATCTCAGCGACAAAACCCGCGTGATACTGGGGGTACACCGGATGTTCAAATCCGGTAAAGCGGCACTCAATGTCGGCCGCAGCAAACGCCTCCACGTCCAAATACTCCTTCGAGGCCCCTTCCCCCGACAGGTACACCTGACAGTCGCACGCCTTGGTCATATCCACCAAGCGCAAGGTCTGCTCGTCCCGCAGGTCCATCTGCGAACTGAAGCGAACTTCAACCTCCAAGTCCAAGAGCTGCAACAAGTGGCGCAGCAGGGCCACGTTTAAGTCGAGCAACTGGGTCCACGCACTCGCGTATAAGTCCTCTATGGCTGGGGAGTACTCGTCGAAAAAGGGCGCGTGGCCGTAGTGCCAGCGCAAAGCTTGGCAGTGTTTGCGCCGCCAATCGCCGTCGGGCGGGATCTGCACATCGCATATTCGCTGCTGGCCCCGGCCCCGCGTCAGCACTGGCACGGTCAGCCATTGCCAGCCATCGGCCGTGCGAATGCGGTTGCGGTTGGTCAGGCTGCCCCGACTGTATTGCACGTCGTCGGCCAAGACCCACACGTCGGCTTGCCCCACCTTGTGAAACAAGCCCAGCCAAGGCAGAAAGTTGGGCTGGTGCGCCGCCAGCACCCGGCTCATCAGCGCACCCACCTGAGCACGTCAAATGCCTCGGCGTACTCCACCATAATCTGCCCTCCTCTGGTCCGCGCCCAGCTCCATATAAAATCCTCTTGGGTGTACGGACGATGCTGCTGCGACTGGTAGCAGCGCAGCGCGGCGACCTTGGTCTGCACGTGTGCGTGGGTGAGTATGCAAAAATGTCGGTAGTCAAAACTCAAGTTGTTCCACGGCAACTCGTAGCCGAGCACTGTGACCGTCTTAAAGGCGCGCAGGCCCTCAATGTGAACGGTCTGGTGATCTTGGTGCAGATCTTGGGCGCTGGGCAAGAACACGGTTGCTGGGTCAATTTCTCTTTTCATCCTCACCAACTCTTCAAGGATTTCTTGGCGCATGTGGGGCAGGTGGCGCACTTTGTACTTATAGACCAGCAGATTCGCCGCAGGGATCCCCAGCACCTTTGTGCCCTCCCGCACCTCCTTCTCCAGAATGTCGGGCGGAAAGGGCGGCGGCACCGACTCGGCCGCCGTGGAAAAGGCCGCGTAGTACACCTCGCGCCCCTCCTCCACCATGCGGCTGATCGTCCCTCCGCAGCCAAGCTCGCCGTCGTCCGTGTGCGGCGCGAGCACCAAGACTCGGTTATTTGCCGTCACGACAATCTCCTCCTGGCGCAGCCAGTACCTCCGCCAAGCCGCAGCACACCATTTCCACAGCCTCGTCGCTCAAACCCGGGAACATCGGCAGGCTCACCACCTGCGCTAGCACTTCCTCGGCAACGGGAAAATCCCCAAGGCCATAGCCCAACTCTTGCTGATAAAACGGCGTCAGGTGGCACGGCGGCCAGTACACACTGCCCGCTTCAATCCCCCAACGCTCGCGCAACTCGGCGACCACCCACTCGCGTTTTTTCTCAGCGGGCAGGCGCACGGGGAACTTGTAGTACGCGTGTAATTGGCCCGCGAATTCCGGCAAGAGCACCTCGCCGCACCCCAAGCGCGTGAGCGCGTCCCGGTAGCGGGTAGCGAGGCGGTTGCGCTCGGCGGTGTACTCGGCCAGCCGCGCCAATTGCCGCAAGCCGAGCGCCGCGCTCAGCTCGGGCAAGCGGTAGTTGCTGCCCAAGCGCTCCAACGAGCGGCCCTTTGCGCCGACCCCGTGCGTGCGGAAGCTCCGCGCAAAATCGGCCAAATCGCGATCGTTGGTGCTCAACATGCCCCCCTCACCCGTCGTCAGCGGCTTGGTCGGGAAAAAGGAAAAGGCCGCGGCATCGCCCAAACTCCCGGCCAGTTGACTGTTGGCGCTAGCGCCGTGGGCGTGGGCCGCGTCTTCGAGCAGCAACAGCCCCCGCGCGCGGCAAAACGAGCGAATATCCTCGATGTCGGGCGCAATCAAGCCGGCGATGTGGACTACGACTACAACCCGTGTCTTTTCCCCGACCTGCGCCTCAATCTGCGGCAGACCGCTCGACAGAGTCTGCGGGTCAATGTCGCAAAGAACGGGGCGGCCTCCGGCCAACAGCACGGCGTTGGACGAGGCAATAAACGTATTCGTCGGCACTACGACCTCCCGCCCTTCGACCCCCCAATAGCGCAAGGCCACCTCCAGCGGCGCGGTCCCCGAGTTCATACCCACGGCGTGTTCCGTGCCTACACACGCGGCGAACTCCTGCTCAAACCGCTCTAAATAAGGCCCCATCGTCAAGCGTCCGCTGCGGAGTATAGCGGCAAAATCTTCAAGCAGCGCAGCCACATCCTCTTCGGGGATGCAGGGCCTTGTCTGGGGCACTTTAGTAGGCGGCACGATCGCGCCCATCTCCTTGGCCTAGCGCACTGCCCACAAAACCACCGGCTTCTAACACCAATACCTTCACTGCAAAAGCTCCTTAATCAATTGAATGCACTGCAACATACACAAATACACAAAGAGGCGCGTTTCCAGCAAGAGAGGACACCCCATTGCGCCTCCTTCCTTTGACAAACAGGACCTCGCGTTTAACTTTTGTGGCATGAACCCAACGACGAGAAATCCCACCCGCGAGGTTCAAATTGGCCGCACGACTATCGGTGGGGACCACCCCATTGCCGTGCAAAGCATGGCCGCTACTCGCACCCAAGACACAGAGGCTACCATCCGCCAACTCCGACTCTTAGCCGAGGCCGGGGCGGACGTCATCCGCGTTGCCGTAGATAGCAAAAAAGACGTGGAAGCCCTCGCCCAAATCGCGCCGACGGTTGACGTGCCTCTGTCCGTGGATCTGCAAGAGAACTACCGGTTGGTGCGCAGCGTGGCGCCGCACGTAGAGAAAGTCCGCTACAATCCCGGGCACCTCTATCACCACGAAAAAGACAAGCCAGTCGCCTACAAAGTTGCCTTTATTGCCGACGAGGCCGCCAAGCACGATTGCGCCCTGCGCGTGGGGGTCAACTGCGGCTCGGTCGATCCGGCCCAAGCCGAGCGCTTTCCAGCCGAGGACTCCATCTCGCCCATGATCGCCTCGGCCTTAGAGCACTGCGAACTGCTCGACGATTTGGGATTTACTCGCTACTGCGTCTCGCTCAAGGACTCCGATCCGGCCAAGGTCATTGCCGCCAACACCCGCTTTGCCCAAGAGCGGCCCGACGTGCCCTTGCACCTCGGCGTCACCGAGGCCGGGATGCCCCCCGAAGGCGTAATCAAGACCCGCATTGCCTTTGAGCAACTCATCAGCGCCGGCATTGGCGACACTATTCGCGTCTCGCTGACCTTGCCTTTTGACGACAAGGGCGAGGAGATCAAAGTCGGGCGGCAGATTCTCGACGATATTGACTCGGGCCGCTTCCGCTCGGTTCCCAAGTTGCTCCCGGCCGGGCTGAACATCATCTCCTGCCCCTCCTGCTCACGGGTAGAAAACGAAGCCTTCATCGACCTAGCCCACCAAGTGCGAGAGCTAACCGAGTACGCCCGCGATCACCAGATCACCATCGCCGTCATGGGCTGCCGGGTCAACGGCCCAGGCGAGACCGACGACGCCGACTTAGGACTTTGGTGCGCTCCCAATTTCGTCAACCTCAAGCGCGGCCCCCAACTCATCGGCCAGTTCCCGTACGACGAGGTCCTCGACGTGCTCAAAGATCAAGTTGACGAGTTGATTGCCACCAATTAGACCCTCTTGTCGCGCTAGCAGTTTGCGGAAAAACCGACTTTTTGGCAGTATGCTGGGCTGCATCGCTTCAGACCTCAAACACAATTACATCCACAAGTTAGGTGTCCCATGCAAAATCCTATCAAAGAACAACTTGCCGCCGGACAGCCCTCCATCGGCTCCTGGCTCAACCTAACCTCGCCGCTGGCCACCGAAGTCATGGCTGCGGCTGGTTTCAAATGGCTGGTCGTCGATGCCGAGCACTCGGCCTTTGACCTCGGCCACATCGCCCATACCTTCCGCGCCATCGAGGCGCGGGGTGCCCTGCCCCTAGCCCGCGCTTGGGACCACGATCCGACCACGGCAGCCCGCCTGCTCGACGCCGGAGCCTGGGGCTTGGTCTTTCCCCACGTCAGCACCCCAGAGCAGGCCGAAAAGCTGGCCCAAGCCGTGCGCTATCCACCGCGCGGCAACCGCTCGGTGGGCACGGGCCGCTGCGTCACGTTGGCCCCGGACTATCGCCAGAGCTTTGACGACGCCGTCCTCTGCATCCCGCAGATCGAGGATATGGAGGGCATTGAAAACGCCGAGGCCATCGCCCGCGTCGAAGGCATCGATATCGGCTTCCTCGGGCCGGGTGACCTTGCCATGTCTATGGGCGTCGCCGCCGGCCACCCCGATCACGAGGCCGCTTTGCAGACTTTTCGCGCTGGCTGCGCCAAAGCTGGCAAACCCAGCGGCATCCCGGTCAAGGACTCCGCCGAAGTCAAACGGCGCGTCGCCGAGGGTTTCCAGTTTATCGACTTCAGCAATGACATGCGATTTTTGGAAGCCACGGCACAAGCCGCCTATCGCGAAGCAATGGCTGGATGAACGTCCTCAACTTCGGCTCGCTCAACATCGACCTCGTATATCAAGTCGACCACATCGCCCGCCCGGGTGAAACCATCGCCAGTTCGGCGCACCAAGTCTTTGCCGGTGGCAAGGGCGCCAACCAATCAGCCGCCCTTGCCCGGGCTGGCGCGCGAGTCTTTCACGCTGGCCAAGTCGGGCCAGACGGACAATGGCTAGTCGATAAATTAGCTGGGCTAGGCGTGGATGTGCAGCACATCCGCGTCGGCGATGTCCCTACCGGCCACGCCATTATCCAAGTTGATCGCCACGGCCAAAACAGCATCGTCCTCTTTGCCGGGGCCAATGCCCAAATAGACAGAGGGGCCATAGACACCGCGCTATCCCATTTTGACCGTGGAGATATCCTCCTCTTGCAGAACGAGATAAATGACATTGCTTACATCATCGCCGCAGCCTCCGAACGAGGCCTGACAATATGCTTAAACCCCGCGCCCTTCGGCCCAGAGGTCCGCGCGTATCCCCTCGAATTAGTCGATTTGCTCATCGTCAATGAAACCGAGGCCACCGGCCTTGCGGGCGCATCCACGCTCGCGGCGCTGGCCGCGCTCTGCCCCCACGCCCAGATCGCGCTTACGCTGGGGGCCGCTGGTGCTCAGTACCACTCCCCGACGGAAGAATTCGACCTGCCAGCGCCGCAGGTCGAAGCGGTCGATACGACGGGTGCGGGCGACACCTTCATCGGCTATTTTCTCCACGGCCTGACCGCCAACATGACGGCGAGAGACGCCATGGCCCGTGCGGTGCAGGCCGCATCTTTGTGCGTCACCCGCCCGGGAGCCATGGATTCAATTCCGGCCGCAGATGAGATAGATTAAACCATTGCAGTAGAAAGGACTACACATGCCGAACATTATGCTCACCGCCCAGTTCCAAAACGCCGAATTCGCCTCCAACGAGCGCGAACGGGGCCTTGAAAAGCTCCGCTCCTTGGGCACCCTCATCCCGGAGCCAGCCGTCCTCACCCCCGAGCACGCTCCCGACCTAATCGCCTCTATCGCCAGTTCATCGGTCTATACGGACGAATTTTACGCCGCGGCCGAGGATTTGCGCATCGTCGCCCGTTGGGGCGTCGGCTTTGACAAGGTCAATATCCCAGGGGCCACGCGCCACGGCGTGATTATCACCGTGACGCCGGTTCACATGGACGCGGTCGCCGAATACGCCATTGCCCAGTGGATGGCCACCCTCAAGCGGGTCTATACCCTCAATCACCTCTCCCACCGAGGCGACTTCTCTATCATCCGCACCTATGAGGCCCAATACACCACCCTCGGCCTGTACGGCTGCGGCCGCATCGGCCAAGAGGTAGCTCAACGTGCCGTACCGCTCCTAGGCGAAGACGGTCGCTTACTCATCTACGACACCCGCCCCGACATCGCCGAGATCGCCGCCCAATATGGGGCCGAAGTTGTCGATTCGCCCGAAACGCTCTTTCGCGAGAGCGACACAGTCTCGCTCCACGTCTCCGGCGACGAGACCATCGTCCACTACGACCTGCTCAGCCTGATGCAGCCCCACGCCTCGCTGATCAATCCCTCGCGCGGCAATCTCGTCAACGACGAGGACGTCCACCGCGCCATCGAAGAGGAAAAGCTCTATTACTACGTGGTGGACGATCCAGTCAACGACACCCGCGCTATCCATAAGGATCACCCGCGCATCATCTGCACCAACCACAATGCTGGCATTACGGTCGAATCCACCATGCGCCTCGACGCCAAAGGCATCGAGCAAGTCTCAGCCGCCATCGCCGGCCGCCAGCCCGAACATATCCTCAATCCAGAGGTCCTTGACCACCCACGGGTCAAGGCGTGGCTCAAGGAGTAAGGATGTGAAAATAACCCGCTTCGACGTCACGCCGCTCAACAATCGCGGCCTCCTGCTCCGAGTCGAAACCGACGCCGGCCTCACAGGTCTGGGCGCGCCCATGAATTACGAGCACGGCCGCACGGTGGGGCGGGCCATCCTCGACATGGGCGATTACCTGATCGGCCGCGATCCTCTGCAAATCGAAGACCATTGGCAGACGCTCTATCGCTCCAGCTATTCCCGCCAGATGCCGATCCTCTTGGCGGCCCTCAGCGGCATAGAAATGGCCTGCTTAGACCTGTTGGGTAAAACCGCTAACCTACCCGTGTGGAAGCTATTAGGAGGATCCGTGCGCGAGAAAATCCGGGTCTATGGGGCAGCCGGAGGTCCCACCCCGGAACAAGCCGCTCAAGCCGCTCGCCAGCGCGTCGAACAAGGCTTTACAGCGCTCAAAACCACCCCCTTTCCCGATCCTGTGCGCCCCATTGAGACCCCGGCGGGAATCGAGCGCAGCGTGTCCCTCGTTGCGGCCATGCGCGAAGCCGTCGGCCCGGCCATCGACATTGCCATCGACTTCCACCGCGCTACCAGCCCGGCGTTGGCCAAGGTGCTCCTGCGCGAACTCGAGCCGCTAAAGCCGCTCTTCGTCGAGGAGCCGACCCGCTCCACCGACAATATCGGCCCCCTGCTCGAACTGACGCGCTCGACCTCCATCCCCATCGCCACCGGCGAACGGTGTGCCACCCGCTGGGGCTTCCGCGAACTGTGCGAGCGCAAGGCCGCGGCCATCGTCCAGCCCGATATCCGCCACTGCGGCGGCATCCTCGAAATGAAGAAGATCGCCGCCTTAGCCGAAGTCCACGAGATCGCCGTCGCGCCCCACAACGCCGCTGACCCCCTCGGCATCGTCGCCTCCGTACACGCGATGGCCGGCACGCCTAATTTCCTCATCATGGAATACGGCGGTGGTGGTGGTGAAGGGTTTTTCACCAACCCGTTGCAAATGCAGGATGGATTTGTGGAATTGCCCCGAGGGCCGGGGCTAGGCGTAGAGATTGACCCAGATGGTCTAGAAGCGGCTACTCATCGCGGTCCTTGGCGACAGCGGACGATGCGCCGCCACCCAGAGGACGGTTCTTTTGCGGATTTTTAACAAATGTTATGCGTAAGCCTTACTCGCTCGACATTCGGTGAAGGGGAGCACAAATAATGCAGCTTCCCAATAGTCTCCAAGCGTACATTCCGCCCGAAAAGCTGACTGACTATTTGCTGTCGGAAACACATGTCGTTGGAAAAGCAAAAGCCTCTTTTTTTCGTAAACTAGGCTTCAATGAGACCAATGTTCACCTACTGGAGCACGAACTACTGACTCTTGCTCACAGTACGCCGGTGCGAGAGGTGGTTCCATCGCCACACGGCATCAAGTATGTTATTGAAGGGGTGATAGAAACACCAAATGGAACTGCGCCACTTATATGCACGGTCTGGATTCTTGAAACAGAAGAGACCAACCCGCGCTTTGTGACCGCGTATCCTGCCTAAGTACGTCGTAATCAGCATAGGAGAATATCATGATCCGCGAATTGGATACTGTAGTCTTGGCCCACGATCTTGAAGCCTATGGTTTAACCCAAGGCGATGTTGGAGCCGTCGTTCATCGCTATGAGGACAAGGAGACATTTGAAGTTGAATTCGTGACCGGACAAGGAACCACGGTCGCCCTTTTAACCCTGTCCCATCACGACCTGCGTCCTATGTATGCCCAAGAGATCCTGCATGTCCGGGCACTCGCCTAGATCGAACTTCAAAGAAAACTTCCATGAAACAACAGACGTTGCTTGCTCATCTCGCCCGACGGAAGAAGTTCAGCGATAAGTACGAAAACATTGCTGTCGAGGCTCTTGGACACATCCTGTCAACATCCCCGGCGGCTGTACGTGCGCTTGAGGAAGTGTTGCAAACCGGCGGCGCGGAGGTTGGAAAAATTGCCCAAGTGCGGACTCAAGACAGCGACGAGGAAGGGGGGATCCCGGATCTCTCGGGCCGCGATGCGGATGGCAGGAAGCGCATGTTGATTGAGGCTAAGTTCTGGGCCGGACTTACCGAGCGCCAGCCCGTTAGACAGTAACGGTGGCTGGGCGGACGTAAAGCCCCTCAGCGAGATACGGGACAATCTCAAACCGCTCCCACCCGAACTATTTGAAGAGGACAATAAGTTGGTGATCCCGATTTATCTGCCGGTCGGCGTCGAGGAAGACGCGGTGCGCGATGCCGTGGTCGAACGCATCAAGGAGGTAGAAAGTCTGATTAATCCGGTTGATTGACCCGCTAAACGCCAGACCCTACGCGCAATGTAATATCATCTCTCAATTGGGCGAAATCGTTTCTTTGGCCCCGGATTCAGCAGCGGACGATCAGACTCTCGTTCGCGCTTTCGGAGCGATTGAACAATGCGTCCAAGGTCATTTCCATGTTCGGCAGCATGGGCCTTGCGGTGCTGGCGAATTTCCTCAACAATAGGATCTTCAATCATCCGCGACTCCTATAGCAATCCTAAATGACTTGAGAGATATTGCGCTTCGTCTTCTCTGGTGAACACGCTACGATAGCTATCTGTGTCATCTGCGGATTATTTTGTAAATGATTTCGGACTGCTATATCAGACAGAAAAAGCTGATCAGCAGGTAGATTCTCAATCCAACGCAACACGGCCTCATGCGGTCTAGGACGGCGCAACTCCGAGACGACGTTGGTGTCGAGGCGATACACTAAGCCTACTCAAAGACCCGCGTCGCCCGATGGCGATGGCGATGGCGGGGAGGAGTAAGGGATTCCGTCTTGGCCCCAGACGCCAGCATCAAGTCCTTCAAGGTTGGCTCGACCCTCTTCTCCAACCTCCGCCATTGAGCTATGGGGACGAGCACAGCCGCCTCCACGCCGCGCCTGGTCACGATCTGCGGCCCTTCTTTTAGACTCGCCTCAAGAAGTTCGCCAAATCGCGCTTTTGCCTCTTGCACCTGCCACGTTTTACTCATATAGCCTCGATATGGGTGGTATGTGGAACGGGAGTATCAACCCAACTGATACGCTCCCCTGAATCTCAATTTATCACACTACCTGCGGCTGATAGCGCTCGACCTTAATCTGGTCTTCGCCCCTGCGCGCTTGCGCCAGATCGTACGAAGTCTGCCGACGCAGCCAGAACTCAGCATTGGACCAGCCTGCCTTCTCCAGCCGAATGGCCATCTCCGGCGAAATACCCGCATGGCCATTCAGTACGCGCGAAAGCGTGTGACGAGCCACGTCTAACACCTTCGCCGCCTCGGTGACGCTCAGACCGAGCGGGGTCAAGCAATTCTCCTTGATGCTGTGGCCAGGATGTGAAGGATTTTTCATTGCCACGATGTTCTGTCTCTTGCTAGTGATAATGAACCAAATGTACAGCGTTCCGGTACACCGGCCAACAACAGTCCTCAAAGCGGCATGTATTCCAGCCCCAAAACCCGCTCGACAAACCAACCCAGCCCAAAAAGCCCAATAACGGCCGACACCACCAAGACAACCGTGCGCTGATAAGACTGTCGGCTGAGCCAAGCGATCAAGGGAAAGACGAGCGCGACAATGGCTACCTGGCCGATTTCCACGCCGGCGTTGAACGCAAACAGCGAGGCGACCAGCCCCTTGGTCGGCAACCCCAACTCGCGCAGCACATTGGCGAAGCCAAACCCGTGTACCAGCCCAAAGGCAAAGGTGATCATCCAGCGGTAATCCGTGCGCTTGAGCCAGAAGTTCTCCACCGCGACGTACACGATGCTCAAGGCAATGCCAGCCTCGATCCACTGGCTCGGCAGGCGGACGACTTCAAGGGCCGCTAAGCAGAGGGTAATGCTATGGGCAACGGTAAAGGCCGTAACTACCTTGACCAAACTGAGCAGCCGACCACCCACTACGATCAGCGCTAGCAGAAACATGACGTGGTCGTAACCGAGGAAAATGTGCTCCACCCCGAGCACCGTGAACTCGTATAGATGGTCCCACAGCGACTTCTCTCCGGCGAAGGTCTGCTCCGGCGACGACGCCGAAAACACGGCTTGGACGAGCGGCTGACCGGGCAACATGACTTTGGCCAAGTTTTTGTGCGCGTCCCCAAAGCGCTCCGGCCAACCGACCCACACCTCCAATTCTTTGACAGGGGCCTCCAACTCGGCGCTGAAGTACACGTTGGCAAACATATTGCCCTTGTTGTCCGGGGTGATGTCTCCCCTGTCGCGCACGAGGGTGAGCGGCTCGCCGTTGGCCCGCAGCCGCATCTGCTTTTCGACAAAGGCGAATACATCGTCGAGGCCGGCCTCTATCTCTTCGTAGAACAGCAGACTGTCCCCGTTTTCATCGATGCCGATTTTCAGAAGATCAAAATCGTCCATGCGCACGCGCACTTTGAGCGCGGCGTCCTCCGCGATCAAATTCGTGTAGCTGGTGTTGAGCTTGTGGGCGCGGACTGTGTTGGGGGTGGCAAAAAACAGCAGGGTGAGTGCAAATGTGAATATCAAACTAAGGCGTGTCTTCATTTTCTTTCTTTAGTAAAGAGCGGATATAAGCGGCAATCTGCTCGCGATCCTCCGCCGAAAGATGTCCATAGCCCGGCATGGACGTACCGGGCATTCCCTTCTGAATCGTCCGGGCGATGGCAGCCTTGCTGTGGCCATTTTTGTACGCGGCGGGATCGCGGAAATCGCGTGGAGGCGGCTTGAGCGTTGCCGCGATCTGGCCATCGCCGCGACCATCCGGGCCGTGGCACACCGCGCATCCATTGCGAATAAAGAGGGCCTTGCCCTGCTCCACCGCACCTGTGGCATCGTCGCTTTCGCCAGCGCAGCCAGCCGCTAGGGCAACCAATGCCCAGCGCAATATCGCGGTCTTAACCGCGGCTCTGCAGTTCAAAGCTGAAGGTCGTCCCCGCCCCTAACTTGCTCTGTACGGACACTTGCTCGCCGTGGACTTCGGCAATGTGGCGCACGATAGACAATCCCAAGCCCGTGCCGCCGAGGTCGCGCGAGCGCCCTTTGTCAACTCGGTAGAAGCGCTCGAAAATCCGCCCCAAGTCTTCGGAAGGGATGCCAATGCCGGTATCTTCGACGTAAATCGCTAGGCGATTAGTGCCCTCTACGGGCCGCGTGCCAATGCGGACTTTCCCACCGGCGGGCGTGTATTTGACGGCGTTATCGAGCAAGTTGATTAGAGCCTGTTCAATCAATTTGGGATCGCAGATCACTTGGACAGACGGCGGAATGTCGCAGTGAATGGCGATTTGCTTTTGCGCGGCCGCTTGGCTGACCGAGCCAACGGACGTATCGACCAAGGGCTTTAGCTCGCAAGGGACCAACTCGACTTCCAATTGATCCGACTCCAGCCGCGACAGATCGAGCAAATCGCCGAGCAAGCGGGTCAAGCGGTCGGCGTGATTCTCGATGATGCCGGTGAAGCGGTGCGCCGTCTCCCGATCGTTGACCGCACCATCGGACAAAATTTCGGCATAACCCTTAATAGCTGTCAACGGCGTGCGCAATTCGTGGGACACGTTGGCGACAAAGTCGCGGCGCATCCGCTCTAGTTCGCGCAAGCGCGTAATATCGTAGAGAACTGCCACCGCGCCGATACACTCGTTTCCTTCGAGGATGGGCGCGACCTGCAGGTCCAAGTGACGCTCTGGAACACCGGTCAGTTCCACTTCCATTGCTCGGCCCCGACCTTCGGCCAAACATCCCGACAGCGCATCTTGGATAGCCGAACAGCGCACAACCTCGGCGGTCAACAGCCCCTCTAACGGTGGGTCTAAGCCAAACAGGTTGGCCAGCGCTTTGTTGGCCAGTACCACCCGGCCATCGCGGTCGACGACCAAGATGGCCTCGGTAATGCTTTCGAGGATGACCTCTAAGCGGTTATTTTCGCTCTCTAGCTGACCGATGCGCTGTTGAATGCGCTCGGCGAGTTCCTCTAGCGGGCGGGCCAACTCGGGATGGAATGCCTCTAGCCAAGTCGAGTCGTCGGGGGCCGCTTCGTCGAGCTGGCGCAACCGCTCTCCCTGCCGGCGGGCCGTGCGGCCCCAGAACCAAATTTGGCCGCCAGTCCAAAGCGCGGCCAACAGAAGTGCGAGTACGATGTGTCCACTCCACCAGACGAGCACGACCAACAGCGCGTTGCCCAGAAGCGCGATCCACCCGAGGTACACCCTATCGTCCCTCTCGGCGAAAGCGATAGCCCATGCCGCGCACAGTTTCGACCATTTCGGCTGCCGTCCCGAGCTTTTCGCGCAGGCGGCGGATGTGCGTGTCAACCGTGCGGCTATAGCCAACGTACTCGTAGCCCCACACCACCTTGAGCAACTCCTCCCGCGACTGCACCCGCCCGCGCCGCTGCGCAAGGGTCGTTAAGAGCTTAAACTCGGTCGCCGTCAGCTCGATGGGATCGCTGTCGAGTTGCACCTGACATCCCACCGGATCAATGGCCAAAGGGCCAGCCACGATCTGCGCGTCTTCCGCATCGTCGCTCCCTTGGACGCGGCGCAAGATGGCGCGAATGCGCAAGACGAGTTCGCGCGGGGAGAAGGGCTTGACCAAGTAATCGTCCGCACCCAATTCCAAGCCGACGATGCGGTCGATTTCGCCAGCCCGTGCCGTCAGCATCAAGACCGGTATGTCCTTGGTGCGGGGGTTTTGCTTGAGAAGGCGGCAGACCTCTAAGCCGCCGATGCCCGGCAGCATCAGATCCAAGACCACGAGACAAACAGGATTTTGCTCAATCGCGCTTAGGGCCTGCTCTTCGTCCTCGGCCGGCACGACGGCAAAACCGGACTGCTCTAGATGGTACGAAACTAAGGCGAGAATGTCGGGCTCGTCCTCAACGACTAGGATCTTGTCGTTCATGAGTCGTTTTCCTCCCACCATTCTTCTTTTTGGTGCCGCACGATGCGCCCCTCGACGAGGAACGCCACGTTCTCGGCGATGTTGGAGGCGTGATCGCCGATCCTTTCGAGGTGCCGCGACACCAAGATCAGGTAGATGCCGCGGTCGATGGTGTCCGGCCCAATCGACGGCGCGTGCATGTACGTGAGCAACTCGCGAAAAATCTGGTCGCGCAACAGGTCGAGTTCCTCGTCGCGCTGACCGACGTCGCGCGCCAAGTCCACATCGCGGCGCACGAACGCATCGAGGGCATCCTTGACCATACTTTGCGCCAATTCGGACATGCGCGGGATGTCGATCAGCGGCTTGAGCAGCGGCATCTTGTTGAGCACCTCGGCGCGTTGGACGATGTTGACGGCTTCGTCGTTGATCCGCTCTAGGTCTTCATTGATTTTCAAGATGCAGGCCAACAGCCGCAGGTCGCTGGCCATCGGCCCTTGGGTCGCAAACACCTTCAGGCAGGACTCCTCAATGCCGATTTCCCAATCGTCGATCTTCTTTCCGCCTTCAAGCACGGCCTGCACTAGCTCATCGTCGCGGTCCACGAGGGCGCGCACAGCCTGCTCAATGGACTCCTCGACGGCCCCGCCCATTTTTAATAAGTCCTGTTTGAGCTCATCTAATTGCTGGTCGAATCTTCGTTCCATGGTGTCTTTCCGCCTCAGCCAAAGCGGCCGGTTACGTAGTCTTCGGTCTGTTTGTTACGGGGGTTGGTAAACATGTCTTCGGTCTGGCTGAACTCGATCAAGGAGCCGAGATAGTAGAAGGCCGTATAGGTCGAAATCCGCGCTGCCTGTTGCAAATTGTGTGTGACGACGATGATAGTGTAATCGGACTTCAGTTCGGTGATCGTCTCCTCGACCCGCGCAGTGGCAATCGGATCCAGCGCCGAGCAAGGCTCGTCCATCAATACTACCTCCGGCTCGACGGCGAGGGTGCGTGCAATGCACAGCCGCTGCTGCTGGCCGCCGGACAGGCTCAACGCGTTGTCCTTGAGCCGGTCCTTTACCTCGTCCCACAGCGCCGCGGCCTTCAGACTCTTCTCCACGGCCTCGTCGAGCACCCAGCGGCGATTTTCTCCGGCGATCCGCAAACCGTAGGCCACATTCTCGTAGATGGACTTGGGGAAAGGATTGGACTTTTGAAACACCATGCCCACCCGCCGCCGCAAGTCAATCACGTCGCAGTCGGGCGCGTAAATGTCGCGACCACCGACCCGCACCTCGCCTTCAATCCGCGCGGATTCGACCAAATCGTTGAGGCGATTGAAGCAACGCAGGAGCGTCGATTTGCCGCAGCCTGAAGGTCCGATAAACGCAGTCACCTCGCGCTCGAGAATGCTCAAATCGATGTCGTGTAGGGCCTGAGTCTCGCCGTAGAACATGTTCAGATTTTTCACCTCGACGATGGGATTTGCCTGGTCCGAGGTTAAGTGCTTGCTCATGGCATCTCCTAAAAAGCCGCGGTGGCGTATTTCTTGCGCAATTTGTTGCGGACGACAATCGCCGTCAAGTTCAGGAGCAGTACAATGGTCAACAGCAGCAGAGCCGTGGTGTACACCATGGGCCGGGCCGCTTCCACGTTGGGCGATTGAAAGCCCACGTCGTAGATGTGAAAGCCCAAGTGCATAAACTTGCGCTCCAAGTGAAAGAATGGCGCGAACGCATCGAGCGGTAAATCCGGGGCCAGCTTGACGACGCCAGTGATCATCAGCGGCGCGACCTCGCCGGCCCCGCGCGCCGTGGCCAAGATGACGCCGGTGAGAATACCCGGCAGAGCACTGGGCAGTACCACGCTCCAAATCATCTGAAATTTAGTCGCCCCCAAAGCCAGCGCACCTTCGCGCATCTCTCGGGGCACGGCCGCCAAGCTCTCCTCCGTGGCAACGATGACGACCGGCACCGTCAGCAGGGCGAGGGTCAGCGAAGCCCAGAGAATGCCGCCGGTACCGTAGGTGGGCGTCGGCAGAGCATCCGCGTAAAAGAGCTGGTCAATGCTGCCGCCGATGCCGTACACGAAGAATCCCAACCCGAACATGCCAAAGACAATGGAAGGCACGCCCGCCAAGTTGTTGACCGCAATCCGCACGAGGCGCACCAAAAAACCCTGCCGGGCGTACTCGCGCAGATAGAGCGCAGCGAGGACCCCAAAGGGCACGGCTGCCAAGCTCATCAGCATCACCATCATCACCGTGCCAAACAGCGCGGGGAATATGCCGCCCTCGGTGTTGGATTCGCGCGGCTCGCCCGCCACGAACTCCCAGCCCTTGGACAGATAGGTCTGTACCTTGGCCCCGACGCCCATCGAATTGGGGCGATAGGCGCGGACGATGGCCGCCACCTCAATCCGGCGCGTCTCACCCCCGGCCAGCGCGACTTCCACCTCCCAGCGCTCCTGCTGCGCCCGCAACTCATCCAAGCGCCCCGACAGGGCCTCGTGCTCGTCCCACAGGGCCTGGCGACGCACCTCGTTTGCAGCGAGTTGTGGGTCGTTTTGCTCGCGCTGCAAGCGCCGCTCTTGCAGGCGCAAGTCATCTATGGCGCGGTTGAGCTTGTCGAGTTCGCCGTGCTCTAAGGCGTGGATGCGCTCGTCCAGTTCGCCGACTTGGTCCAGCAACTCTTGTAAGACTTCCCAGACCCCCTCCCCTTGCGCCAACAGCCGTTCCTCCTCGTACAAGGCCGCGATAAAGCCGTGCGTATCCCCCCACTCGACCCGCTCGAAAACCACGGCCTCAGCCGGTCTTTCGCGCTCGGCAATCGCGTCTTCATCCACCCAGCGAAAGTCTTGGCCATACACATCGCGGTTGCCGACCTTTAACTGCACCCGATAGCGCCCTGCGACCCCGGGAATGGGCTGGCGATCCATCAGTTTGCCCATGACCGGCGGACCGTCTTTGAGGCGCAACAGGGTCAAATCCTGCGGCCAGAACACGCCCGCACCATTATAGACGATGATCCCCACCAAGCCGGCGATCATCGCCAAGCACAGGGCCAACGCCCCGCCCGTAAGCCAGATAAAAGGGTCGCCCCGTTGCCAGAATTTCATCACAGTCGATTGTACTTATCCCGCAGGCGCTGGCGCACGATCTCGGCTAACGAGTTGATAAAGAAGGTGGCGATAAACAGCAGCAAGCCGCTGAGGAAAAGCACTCGGTAGAGCGTGCCTTGGTGCGGTGCCTCGGGTAGCTCCACGGCGATGTTGGCCGAGATGGTGCGCATGCCGTTGAAGATGTTCCAATCCATGATCGGGGTATTGCCCGTGGCCATCAGCACGATCATGGTTTCGCCGACGGCGCGGCCGAGGCCGATCATGGACGCCGAGAAAATGCCCGGCAAGGCCATGGGCAACACCACCTTGATGGCCGTCTGCCAAGGCGTGGCTCCCAAGGCCAGCGAGCCGGCGCGCAAGTGACTGGGCACGCTGGAGAGCGCGTCCTCACAGATGGTGAAGACCAGCGGAACGACCGCAAAGCCCATGGCAAAACCCACTACCAAGCAATTGCGCTGGTCGTAGCCAACGCCCGCGTCTTGCCGCAGCCAGCGCAGAAAGTGCCCGTCAAAAGCCAAGTCTTCAAAAACCGGCCCCAGTGCGTACGCCAACCAAGCGACCAGCAGGGTCACCGCGCCGAGCAAGTATATCTCCCCAACCCGCGCTACTTGGCGCACCCAAGCCTCCGGGGCGTATTGCCAGCCCCAAGCCGCCGCCAAGACCACGGTTGGCACAGTCGGCAGCAGCAGCAAGGTCCCCAACAAATGCGATTCGAGTAGTGGAGCCAGCCACAAGCCAGCTAAGAAGCCCAAAATGACGCTCGGCAACGAGGCCATGACCTCCACGGACGGCTTGACCAATCCCTGCACGCGCGGCGAGGCAAATTCGGCCGTGTAAATCGCCGCTAAAACGGCCAACGGCAACGCAAAAAGCAGGGCGTAGAACGTGCCCTTGGCCGTGCCCAAAATTAGCGGCACTAAGCTGAGCTTCGGCTCGAACTCGTCCGTGCCACCAGTGGACTGCCACACGTACTCGCGGCCCTCGTAGCCCTCGTACCAGATGGAGCCGAATAGCACCGCCGCGCTGATTTCGGGATGAGGATGGTCGAGGGCAAAGCGCCGCAGCCACCCGTCTTGGCCGAGGGCCAAAAATCCATCGGCCTTGGGCGCGAAGACCAACGCGGTCACCGGGGAGTCGCCCCGCAGTTGGAAGACCGTCTGTTCGGAGGTTAAGTGGTGTAGGGCGATAGTGCCCTCGGTGTCGGTCGTGATGAATTGCTTGTCGCGCCCAGAGGCGGCAATGTGGGTAACGGCTGACGCATGGGGAACAAAGGCGTGGATTTTGCGATACGACCGCTGTCCGTCTTCCTCAATTTTAAACCAAACGCTAACGTGGCCGGCCGCGTCGCCGACGACCAGCGAAACCTCGCCCAAAGCGTACGCCAGCGCCGAGACCGCGATCTCCGAGACGACAATGCGCCCGACAAACGCAGGCGCTTGCTCCACTGCACCCAGCCGCCACTCGTACACCTGCCCTTGATCCGTACCCACGAGCACTTGGCGAATGCGGCCGTCGACCAGCACCTGGGTGGCCTTGCCGTCGAGGTCGGCCGTTAGCTCGTACTGGCTTGCTTGGCGCTCGCCCGGCCCCAATAGACCCTGCTGCTGCTCAGCCACCATTACCACCAAGCGGCCGCTCGCCGTAATCGCCGCCGCGGCCGAGCGGCCATCGTCCCCTTCCCGAAAAGCCACCTGGACCAACGGCTCGCCCGCTGGATCGACCGCAACGAGACGCTCAACCGCAAACTGTGGCACCACCTGCCGCTGGCCACTACTGTAATCGAGTTGGAAACGAATTCGCGCCACCAGCAAATGACCGTCGTCCGTGCCCAGCGCCAAAACATCGTTTGGCATCCGCTGTGCCGCCGTTACTTCGCGGCCTGCTAGCTCGACTGGCCGCTCGCGGCTGAGGATTTGGCCATCGTCCAACCGCAACAAATCCACCCCTTTGGGGCCGACTGCATAAGCGGTCTGGTAATAGGGGTCGAGCCCAATGGTGAATGAGCCCGCCACCTGGGGTGCTTTTTCTGCTGTTACCTGTGGGGCGCGAAATAGAGGCCAAGCCTCGGAGAGGACGAAGAAGAATATCCCCAAGACGGCGGCGATAATGCCGATGCCACCAAAGGAGATAAAGCGCCCAGCCAGCCAGTCGAGGGCTTTCGCTCGCGGCGTGATCCCGCGCTTATATGGCTTTTCGCCCACGCACTCGCGTCCTTAGATATCCAACTTGGCCAATTCGGCTTGGACCACTTCAAACGGCACGGGCATATAGCCGTCTTTGACGACAATTTCTTGACCCTCTTTGGAAAAAATAAACTTGCAGAACTCTTTGACTAGCGGGTCCATGGCTTTGCCAGGGGCTTTGTTTATATAAATGTAAAGAAAACGACCGAGGGGGTAAGAGCCGTTCAGTACGTTTTCCATGGACCCTTGCTTAAACTCCTGTCCCTCGGTTTTGGCCAAGGGCACGACGCGCACACCCGAGGTCTGATAGCCAATGCCGCTGTATCCTATGGCGAAGCGGTCCTCGGTGATGCCTTGGACCACGGAGGCCGAGCCGGGCTGTTCTTTCACTTCGTCCTTGTAGTCGCCTTTGAACAGGGCCTGCTTCTTAAAAAAGCCATAGGTGCCCGAGGCCGAGTTGCGGCCGTAGAGGCTGATCCGGGCCTTGGCCCAATCCCCATCCAGCCCCAACTGGCCCCAAGTGGTCATGTCATTGGGGAACTCGCTGCGGCGGGTTTTAGAAAAAATCGCATCGACTTGCGGCAAACTCAGACCCTCGATGGGATTGTCCTTGTTGACGAAAACTGCCAGCGCGTCCAGCGCAGCCCGCAAGGGCGTTGGCTTATAGCCGAAGGCCTGCTCGAACTTGTCCTCCTCGCTCGACTTCATCGGCCGCGACATCGGTCCGAACTGAGCCGTGCCTTCGATTAGGGCTGGTGGCGCGGTACTCGATCCCTTGCCTTCGATCTGGATCTTGACGTTGGGATAGTACTTGCGGAAAGCCTCCAGCCAGAGTGCCATCATGTTGTTCATCGTGTCAGAGCCAATGCTGCTGGCGTTGCCGGACAGACCGCGCACCTTCTCGTAGGGCGCGATTCGCTCATCAACGGCTATGGTCTGCGCTTGGACGCCAGCGGCGAACACCCAACACATCAGCGCTACTCCGCTCCATTTTATTTTCATCTTTGCATTCCCCGTTTGATAAAGATTGCCGGATTTATGTTACATCCACGTGTCTCGTGGATGTAACTTGCGTTACAATACGTTACAGCACCGCTAAAATTTGTAGTAAAAGGTCAGCCGTCCTTGGACATTGGCATCGCGGTCGGAGGACGACTCGATGAGCACATTGGGCATCAGGTGGACGTTTGTAGCGGCGGAATAGTCGAGGCCGGTGATAAAGAGTAAATCCCGGTCGTCCTCGGCGTCGTGGGAAATCGCATCAAACCGGCCAAAACCCTTGAACGCGGCACCCAGCGGCAGCGAGCCGAAGGCCGAGACCCCGGTGAGGACTTGGTCTTCGCCGCCAGCACCAGCCAACTCATTGGTTCGCGAGAAGACCTCTAACCCCGCACTGCCCCTCGTTCCCTGCCAGCCGACAAAGCCCTTGAAGGTCCGCTCGTTGCGACCGGCGGGCCTCGCATTAAAGTCTGCATAGCCTTCCAATATCAATCGATCCGCAGCCTTGAAACTCAGCGAACCATAGAACTTCTTGCCGTGGTCATCCTCCGATTTCTGTCCGGGACCATTGCCGACCATCAGGTGGTAGCTCAGTTGGCCCGCCGCGCCTTTGAGAGCCGCGCCCAAGTCGGCCGAAGAGCCAATTTTATTCCAGTCGAGTACGGTCTTGGCTATTGAGCGGTAACCCCAGACCTTTTCGGCGACTGCCCAAGTCGGCGTCCCCGAAAGCCCTAGATATATGTCCGCATCTCCCAGTCCCTTCTTCCACTGTAAATAGCTGTGTTTGACGAAGGGTTCCATCTTCGCACCTTGGGCAAAGCCCGCGTCCTTAGCCTCAAGGCGAAAGCGAATCGCAAAGTCGGTAGCGACGTCCTTTTGATAGGTGAAGTACAGACGGCGGAACCGGAACGCATTGCGCTTGAGAGGCTGCTTGGTGTCGGCTTCATCGGCGGCCAATACATAGTAGTAGTCGCCAAACATAAGGCCCTTGATCTTGCCCTCTTGCGCTTGCGCTGCAAAGGTCCAGCCCAACATCAAGGTTACAAACGCCATCGTTTTTTTCATTTGTGTTACAATCCTTCCTTATTGGCGTTTTTCTTGTCTTACGTTTATAAAATGGCCTCGTTATGCGACGCTTTCGTCACATAATTGTTACAAAACGGTGACGTTTCCTCCTTCATCCTGCGATAGACACTCTTCTTCCAAGGCCCTTTGTCACCGGATCGTGATTTCAGGGTAACCTCTTCTCAACACAGCCTCTCTATCATTTTTGATTAAATCTTTCTAAGGGAGGTTTTTCAGCCATGAAGCGCTGCTTGTCCATTGTCGTCCTCGCCCTCGTAGCCCTTGCCCATCCCGCCCTCGCTCAGGGCACCGGCACTATATCCGGTGCGGTTCTCGATCGCCAGACCGGCGACCCGCTCGTGGGTGCGATCGTTTTTCTAGAAGGCACTCAGATTGGCATAACCTGCGATATCGAGGGGCGGTTTCAGCTTTTCGAAGTCCCAGTCGGAACCTATGTACTGGCCAGCTCGATGATCGGCTATCAGGATGCGTCGATTATCGGCGTCGAGGTGCAAGACGGCGAGGTCGCCAAGCTGACCATCACCCTCGCACCCGAGGCCCTAGAGCTGGACGACGAGGTCATCGTCGAGGCCAAGGCCCTGCGCAATACCGGCGCGGCCCTGCTCAAGGAGCGCCAAAAGGCCCCAGCAGTCAGCGATGCGATCAGCGCCGAGGAAATCTCGCGCGCCGGTAGCGGCGACGCCGCCGAGGCCATGTCTCACGTAACGGGAGCCTCCATAGTAGACGGCAAATACGTCTATATTCGCGGCCTAGGCGACCGCTATAGCTCGGTCCAGCTCAACGGCTCCTCACTTCCCAACGCCGACCCCGACAAGCGCTCCGTCCCCATGGATCTGTTTCCCACTTCTCTCTTAGACAACATCGTCACCACCAAGAGCTTTACCCCAGACAAGCCCGGCGACTTCACTGGCGGAGCCGTCAACATCGGCACCAAGGCGTTTCCAGACAACTTCACCCTTTCCGTATCGGCCTCGACCAAATTCAATACCCAGAGCTCGTTCAACGACCAGTTTCTCACCTACGAGGGCGGTGGACTCGATTGGATCGGAGTCGATGACGGAACCCGAGAAATCCCCGCGGCCTTGGCCAATGGCGAGGCAGAAATCCCCGATGTAGGTGCCGCGTACAACGACGAGGAAAAGGCCCTCCAGCTCGACGAGTATTCCAAGTCGTTCTCCTCGGTCATGGCCCCCACCACCACGACCGCCCCCTTGAACCAGAGCTATTCGGTCGCCGTGGGCAATCAAATCTCGCTCTTGGACAAACCCTTCGGCTTTCTCGGCACCCTGACCTACAGCAACAACTCCTCCTTTTACGACAACGGCGCCTCGGCCCGCTGGCAGCTCACCAGTAAGGAAGCCAACACCCTGACCAATAATTTTAATCTCGCCGACACCCGGGGGTCGCAAGAAGTCGCCTGGGGCAGTCTCGTTACCTTGTCTCTCAAGCCGGCCCCCACGCACGAGTTGTCGGTCACCAATATGTACAACCGCAACAGCGAAGACGTCGCCCGCTACCTAGCCGGTGCATTCCCCCGCGACCTCGAAGAGGACGCCATGTACGAGACGCGCGTCTTGAAGTTTACCGAGCGCCAAATCCAATCACTGCAACTGGCGGGCAAACACCACTTTGACAGCTTGCGCGACCTGCGGGCCGAGTGGGCGGCGTCCGCTTCTTCTTCAGCCCAAGAAGAGCCTGACTTGCGATTTTTTACCAATAACTATGTCACTCTCAAAAATCGCCCGCTACGCGACGAGAACGGAGAGATCCTGCGCGACGCGGAAGGCAACGTCCTGCGGGGCGACATCGTTGATTACTCGATCTCGCCTTCGATCTATCCGCTGCCGACCCGATACTTCCGCGACCTCGACGAAAACAACCGCGAATTCCAACTCAACCTGACCTTGCCCTTCAAGCAATGGCAGGATATCAACAGCAACTTCAAAACCGGCTTTTTGGCGCTGAACAAAGCGCGCACCTTCCGCGAACGGCGCTACGAATTTGACCAAGACGACATCGACTACGACGGCCAACCCGACTCCTTTTTTGCCGCCGAAAAGGTCGGGCTAATCAGCAGCAACGGCACTCAGTACCGCTTCGGCTCCTACGTCCAAGACGCCACTCAGCTTTCGAGCAATTTTGACGGCGACCAACAAATCTACGCTGGCTACGCCATGCTCGAATTGCCCATCAACACCCAACTGCGCCTCGTGGGAGGCACCCGACTCGAAGCCACGCGCATCGACGTGGCCAGCCAAGACTCGACCAAGACCCCGGGCCAACTTTCCGAAAACGACCTGCTGCCCTCGCTCAACGCCGTCTGGGAGATTCGCCCCGGCATGAATCTGCGCGCCTCCTACGGCCGCACCCTCGCCCGACCCACTTTCCGCGAACTGGCCCCATTTGCCTCGTTCAGCTTCGTCGGCGGCTTCACCTTTATCGGCAACGCCGAGCTAGAGCGGACCCTGATCAACAACTACGACCTGCGCTGGGAACACTTTGGCAACCCCGGCGAGCTGTACGCGGCCAGCGTGTTCTACAAGGATTTCAAAAACCCCATCGAGCGCGTCATTCTCACCGTCAACGGCGAGGTTCAGTTCCAGAACGTCGAAGCCGCCCAAGTGGCCGGGGTCGAGTTCGAGGCGCGGCACGGCCTTGGATTCCTCCTGCCGCAGTTAGAGCACTTCCACGCCGGCGGCAACCTCTCACTGGTCCGCTCTGAGGTCAACATCGACTCCACCGAGCTAAAGCTGCGCCGGGCCCTCGACCCACAGGCCGCGGACACGCGCCAACTCCAAGGCCAGTCGCCCTTCCTGATCAATCTCGATCTCAGCTACGACAACTTTGCCACCGGCACGGCCGCCGGCATCTACTACAATATCTTCGGCCGACGCTTGGCGGAAGTCAGCCTCGGCGGTACCCCGGACGTGTTCGAGGAAGTGCGCGGCACGCTCGACTGCACCTTCTCGCAGCAGTGGCAGGAGTACAAGATCAAGCTGAGCGCCAAAAACCTCCTCGACTCCTCCTTTGAAAAGGCGTACCGCTACCAAGCCACCGATTACATCTCCAGCCAGTACTACAAGGGCCGTTCGTTCTCGATTTCGGTCAGTTACAACCGCTGATACATTTGCTGAGGCGTTGTAACAAACTGTTCACATTACTGCCACATTAGTTCACATTACTGCCATATCATTGGTACAGGCTTGTGCTTTTATAGTGGATGTCAGCGCTTCGAGCTGCTGACGTCCACTACTTTTATCCAGTATCAGGAGGATACTATGCTGCGCAAGATAATGCTCGCGGTTGGCACCGCCCTGTTGCCGACCATTGCTTTAGCGGCCACCATCGACGTCACCACCGCCGATATTCCGGTCGGTGGCAGCGTGGAATGGACCGCGGACAACGAGTACGTGCTCAACGGCTTAGTTTTTGTCAGTGAGGGATCCTCGCTGACGATTCAGCCGGGCACGGTCATCAAGGGCAAGCCGGGACAAGGCGAAAACTCCAGCGCCCTCGTCGTCGCCCGCGGCGGCAAAATTTTCGCCGAGGGTACCGCGGATAAGCCCATCATTTTCACCGCCGAAGCCGACAATGTCAGCGATGCCAACGACTTGCCGCTCGACGCGCGCGGCCTCTGGGGCGGCGTCATCATCCTCGGCCGGGCTAGCCTCAACTCCGAGCCGGGCGAAACCCCCATTGAGGGCATTCCCACCACCGAGTCGCGCGGCATCTACGGCGGCGACGACGACAGCGACAACTCCGGGGTCTTCCGCTACGTCTCCATCCGCCACGGTGGCACTGACATCGGCGCCGGCAATGAAATCAACGGCCTGACCATGGGCGGCGTCGGCAGCGGCACGGTCATCGAATACGTCGAGGTGTACAACAACCGAGACGACGGCTTTGAGTGGTTCGGCGGCACGGTCAACACCAAGTATCTGGTCTCGGCTTTCAATGGCGACGACGCCTTTGACTACGACGAAGGCTTCCGCGGCAAAGGTCAGTTCTGGTTCGTAATTCAAGATGCCGAGACAGGCAACCGCGCGGGCGAGCACGACGGCGGCACCACGCCCGAGGACGGCACGCCCTACGCCACACCGGCCATTTACAACGCTACCTACATCGGCTCCGGTGCCTTTTCCACCAACGGCGACAACGACGTGGTGCTCAAAATCCGCGACAATGCCGGTGGCAAATACCACAACAGTATTTTCACTGATTTCGCCGGTGAAGGCGTCGATATTGAGGATTTGGATTCCGGTGAAGACAGCCGCGCTCGCTTGGAGGCTGGCGACCTCGTCTTGGCCAACAACATCTGGTGGGGCTTTGGCGCCGGCGAAGACGTTACTTCTCTCGCTCCCGAGTTTGCCCTCGCTCACCTCGTAGCCAACAACAACCGCCTTGAGGATCCGCTTCTCATGGGCATTTCTCGCACTCGCGATGGCGGACTCGATCCTAGGCTTCAAAGCTCTAGCCCAGCTTGGAACGGAGGTGGCACCATTCCCAACGACGGCTTCTACACCCAAGTTGACTATGTCGGAGCCTTTGGCAACGAACTGTGGACCTCGGGTTGGACCTTCCTCGCGACGGCCGGTATCATGCCCAACGAGATGGCAACCGTAATCGCCTCAGAATCGGAGGTTTCGGCAGCCATTCCCAGTGCTTACACACTGAACCAAAATTACCCCAACCCCTTCAACCCCAGCACGACCATTGCTTACGCCATTCCGGTCGACGGCCACGTCGAGCTGATTCTCTTCAATACCCTCGGCCAACAGGTGGCAACACTATCCGAAGGGTGGCGCATGGCCGGCTCCTACTCGGTCGCCGTCGATGCGTCAGACCTCAGCGCCGGCACGTACTTCTACCGCCTCCGCGCCGGTGACCAAGTCCTGCACCGCAAGATGACATTGCTCAAATAGGACTTTTTCGCAGGACATACAAAAAGCGGGACGGGCTTTACACCCGTCCCGCTTTTTTACGCCTGCTCGCTTCTTTACACCACAGTGCCCGCCGGAATCACCGCATCCTTAGGCACAACCACAATCCCATCGCGGATGTAGTAATTTGTCTCATCGGCCTCGACACCTCGGTCCTTGTTGGTGATGCAAACGCCCTCGCCGATGCGTGCGTTTTTGTCGATGATCGCCCCGGCGATTGTGCTGTTGGCACCAATCCCCATATCCGGAATCCCTTGGGCGGCATTGCGCGCTCGATTGGCCGGCGACTCATCCGAATCAGCACCCATGACGATGGTGTTGGCAATCTGGCAATTCTCGCCAATCACCGAGCGGATCCCGATCACTGAGCGCTCGATCCGAGCGGACCGTATGTACGAGCCTTCGCAGATGATCCCCCGCTCAATGTGGCAATCCTCCAGCCGCGTGCCAGAGAGAAAGCGCGCGTGCGTGTAAATCGGTGCGTCGGCCCGGTAAAAGTTAAAAGGCGGCGGCTGATCCGTCAGCGCCAAGTTGGCCTCGTAAAAAGAGCGAATGGTCCCGATGTCTTCCCAATAGCCTTCAAAGGTGTGAGCAAAAACGCCAACCTTGTGGATCGCTCCCGGGATGATGTGCTTACCGAAGTCGTCTTGGTCGCTGCTCATCAGCAGGCTGACCAAGACTTGGGGTTCAAACACGTAGATGCCCATGGAGGCCATATAGCACGCCTCCAGGTCGGCAGCCGCTGGCAACCGCAGAGCATCCAGTTCGGCGGGGTCTTGCGGCTTCTCGCGGAAATCCACAATCCGCCCCTGAGCATTCATCTGCACGATCCCCAGCCCAGGCGCAGCTTCTCGCGTCACCGGCTTGACCGCAATCGACACGTCTGCGCCCCGCGCTCGGTGCTCTTCGACAAAGGCGCGGTAATCCATGCGATAAAGGTGGTCGCCCGACAGGATTAGCACTTGTTCGGCCCGGCGCGAGAGCAAGTGCCTGAGCTGTTGGCGCACCGCATCGGCCGTACCTTGGTACCAAGCGGCGCTGTCTTGGGTCTGCTCGGCAGCCAAGATCTCGACAAAGCCATCGGAAAAAGAATCAAAGCGATACGTCGTGCTGATGTGGCGGTGGAGCGAAGCGGAATTGAATTGAGTCAGGGCGAAGATGCGGTCGATCCCGGAATGCAGGCAGTTGCTGATGGGAATGTCGATTAAGCGGTACTTGCCGCCAATCGGCACGGCCGGTTTGGAGCGAAGCTGCGTCAGTGGGAAGAGCCGCGCGCCTTGCCCTCCCCCGAGGATGACTCCAACGACGTTTCTCATAACTGAAAACTCCCCATTGCTAAAGTTCGGCTCGGTCTTCTAAGTAGCCTTATCTTATAGCTTTTTCCCACCTTAGCAAGCCCACCACGGGTGAATTGGGCTGCCGCGCAAATTAGTATATTTTGTTTCTCATAGGAGAAGCATTATGAAAACATTATTCGCCGTCATCATCGGGCTAGCAGTGGCAGCTCCTGCTAGCGCCGATTCTGATTCTTCCACCTCGAGTCGGCTGGTTACCCTAGGGCATGCGGGCCTAGTCCGATCTTTGTCGTTTTCACTCGACGGTACCACACTGGCCTCTTGGGCAGACGATAATACCGTAGTCCTGTGGGATGTCGCCAGCCAGAGGCAGTTAGCGGCCCTCAAGGAGCATGTGGACCCCTCTGTTTTTTCCAGAGCATTTTCGGTCCGATCGGTGGCGTTTTCGCTCGACGGCGCACTGCTAGCGTCCGGGGAAGGTAATACGATAGTCCTGCGGGATGTCGCCAGCCAGAAGCGACTCGAGATCCTCGAAGGTCATGCGGGCCTAGTCCGATCTTTGTCGTTTTCACCCGATGGCACCACACTGGCGTCTGGAGCGAGCGATAATGCCGTAGTCCTATGGGATGTCGCGAGGCGGAAACAGCGGGACACCCTCAAAGGGCATGTAGATAGCGTCCAAGCCGTGGCCTTTTCACCCGACGGCACCATGCTGGCATCCGGGGCGAGCGATAATACCGTAGTCCTATGGGATGTCGCGAGGCGGGGGCGGCTAGCCACCCTCAAAGGACATGCGGATAATGTCCGATCGGTGGCGTTTTCGCCCGACGGCACCACACTCGCGTCTGGGGCGAGCGATAACACCATAGTCCTGTGGAATGTCGCCAATCAGAGGCGACTGGCCACTCTCAAAGGGCATACGGGTAATGTTTTTTTTATGGCGTTTTCACCCGATGGTACCACGCTGGTATCCGGGTCATACGATAGGGCATACAATAATACCGTAATCCTGTGGGACGTCGCTAGCCGGAGGCAGCGGGCCACCCTCAAAGAGCATAATGTCACTTTTGCGGCGTTTTCGCCCGATGGAACCATGCTGGCATTTGGGGACCGGGGTGGTGGGATCCTGCTCTGGCAACCCCCTTCTCTGTCGCCGCCAGAGATCGACAAATCCGTTACAGACGACGTCGCCGATTCTTCCCCGTGGAAACAACTAGCCACCCTGCAAGGGAGTGGGTCGGGGGTCCAAACCGTGGCGTTTTCACCAGACGGTACCACACTGGTATCCGGGGATGACTCCGTAGTCCTGTGGGAGGTCGAAAGCCAGAGACGACTGGACACCCTACAAGGACATGAAGCCAGGGTCCAAGCCGCGGCGTTTTCGCCCGATGGAACCACGCTCGCGTCCGGCGGGGATAACACTGTAGTCCTGTGGGATGTCGCGAAGAAGAGTCAGCGAGCCATCCTCAAAGGGCATAAGAGTAGGGTTCAAGCGGTGGCGTTTTCGCCCGACGGCACTATCCTAGCGTCCGGGGCAGACGATAACACCGTAATTCTGTGGAATGTCGTGAAGAAGAAGCGACTAGCCGCCCTCAAAGGACATGCGGATTGGGTCCAGGCCGTGGCGTTTTCACCAGACGGTACCACACTAGCGTCCGGGGCAAGCGATAACACCGCAATCCTGTGGGAGGTCGAAAGCCGAAAGAAACTAGTCACCCTTAAAGGACATACGGACTATGTTCTTTCCGTGGCATTTTCGCCCGACGGCACCATGATCGCGTCTGGCTCAGGTGATAATAACGTAATCCTGTGGAAGGTCGCGAAGCAGAAACAACTAGCCACCCTCGAAGGACATACGGGGAATGTCACTTCCGTGGCGTTTTCGCCCGACGGTGCCCTGCTGGCGTCTGGCTCAAGTGATAACAACGTAATCCTGTGGGATGTCGCCAGCCGCAAGCGTTTGACGACCCTCAAAGGACATACGGATTGGGTCCAATCCGTCTCGTTTTCACCCGACGGTACCATGCTCGCGTCCGGGGCCGAGGACGGTACGGTCCTGCTCTGGCGGTCTTTTTCTAAGTAGAAGCACACCATGACGGGAAAATTACAGCACAAGACCGCGTTGATCACCGGAGCTGGCCGGGGCATTGGGCGAGCTATCGCCGAGTGCTTTGTCCGCGAGGGAGCACGAGTGGCCGTCGCCGATATAGACGCAAGCACCGCCCGCGCCACAGCCGCTGAGATTGGCGCGTTGGGATTGGAAATGGATGTCGCGTCCAAAACCTCCGTCCTCGCCGCTACTGCCCAAATACTCGACGAGTTCGGCCAACTCGACATCCTCGTCAACAACGCCGGTTACTTGGTCTATACGACCTTTGAATCGTGCAGCGAAGAGAACTGGGACCGCATCGTCGATGTCAACATGAAAGGCCCCTTCCTCTGCGCCCAAGCGGTTATCCCCCATATGAAGACGCGCTGCCAAGGGACTATCATCAACATGACTTCTCTAGCGGCCAAGACCGGTGGTCTCGCCGCTGGCCCTCCCTATGCAGCGGCTAAAGCCGGCGTCCACACCCTGACCATTGGCCTAGCGCGCGCCCTAGCCCCCGACCAAATCCGCGTCAACGCCATCGCTCCCGGCGTCATCGACACCGCCATGACTTCCGCCCCCGAACACGACCAACTCAAGGCCTCCATCCCACTCGGTCGCTCCGGCCAGCCCGAAGACGTGGCCAACTGCGCACTCTTTCTGGCTTCGGACGACGCGCGGCACATCACCGGCGAGACTATCGACGTCAACGGGGGGTTGTACATGGACTGATCGCGCCGGGGCAAACATCTAGCACCAGCGTTGATCAAATTAAGGATTATCGTTGGGTAAAAAATTCTTCAGTCGCGACCAGCGGCCAAGTCGCGCAATAGGGCGGCGTAGCCCGCCTCCCCTTCCCGTCCCCAGACCTCCAGCAGCACCGATCCGACGATACCGATTTCGGCCTGGCCCTGTAGCTGGCGCAAATCTTCCCCGCTGCGCAGGCCAAAGCCGATTCCCAGCGGCAGATCAGTCGCTTTGCGGCACCGCGCAATAAACCGATAGAGTTCATCGCCTAAGTCGGTCTGGCTGCCGGTTACGCCCTTGCGTGCCACGGCATAGACAAACCCCTTGGCTTGAGCGCCGATCTGCTGCAGCCGCTGCTCGGTGTTGGTCGGGGTCATCAGTAAAATTGGCGTTTGCTCGCACTCCGCTCCTACTGCCCACAGGTCGCCGTATTCTTCGACCGGCAAGTCCGGCAGGATAAAACCACACGCTCCACTTGCTGCCAAGCGACGGCAGAACGGGCCGTGCCCCAAGCGGAACGCCGTATTGTAGTAGCCCATCATCAAATGCGGGAAGGAAAAATTCGTGGTCGCACGCTGCATCAGGTCGAAGTACTGATCGAGGGTAAGGCCGTTTCCCAGAGCCTGTTGATTGGCGCGCGCAAAGGTCGGCCCGTCGGCGATGGGCTCGCTAAAGGGCATCTGCAATTCAACCAAATCGACCCCAACCTCGGCCATGATTTCCAGCATCCGCCAGTTGGCCTCCAGCGAGGGAAAACCAGCGATCAGATGCGTCATCAGCAGCACCTTGCGCTCGGTGAGCCGCTCTTCAATATAGGCTTGCAGATTCACGAACGGGCGGCCTTGTCGGCGAGGAAGCGCTGCCAGTTTTTGTCTTCGAGCGCGTCGGCGATAGTGAAGATGTCCTTGTCGCCGCGCCCCGACAGGCCAATCAGTACCACTTGGTCGGGCGTCATCTCGCCCACTTCGCGCAGGGCACCGGCCAAGGCGTGGGTACTTTCGAGCGCGCCGATAATCCCCTCGCTGCGCATCATCTGCTTGAGGGCTGCGATCACTTCTTGGTCGGTCGCAGCTTCAATGCGCACCCGACCGATCTCGGCCAAGTGGGCGAGGATTGGACTGACGCCGATGTAGTCTAGCCCCGCCGCCACCGAGTGCGTGTGCCGCATTTGGCCTTCGGCGTCTTGAAAGAAGAAGGTCTTATAACCCTGGGCGACCCCGGGCGTGCCAACGAGGCCGGCTAGGCGAGAGGCATGCTCACCCGTCTCCAGCCCTCGGCCCCCTGCCTCGACCCCGACCAATTCGACGACCTCGTCGTCGAGAAACCCTAGGAATAGACCCGTGGCGTTGGACCCGCCGCCGACGCAGGCGTACACCCGATCGGGCAGACATCCCACTGAGTCCAGCATCTGTTGGCGGCTCTCCTCGCCAATGATTCGCTGGAAATAGGCGACGATTTGCGGGAAGGGATGCGGGCCGCAAGCCGTACCGAGCACATAGTGCGTGTCGGCCATGGAATAGGCCCAATCGCGCAGGCTCTCGTTGATGGCGTCCTTGAGCGTGGCCGAGCCATCGGTCACGGGCACCACCTTGGCACCCAGTTGCTCCATCCAGAACACATTGGGTCGCTGGCGTTCCACATCGACGGCCCCCATGTAGATGGTGCATTCCAGTCCCAAGCGGGCGGCCATCGTCGCCGTGGCCACGCCGTGCTGGCCGGCACCGGTCTCGGCGATGACCCGGCTTTTGCCCATGCGGCGCACCAACAAGCCCTGCCCCATGACGTTGTTGACCTTGTGGGCACCTGTGTGGTTGAGGTCCTCGCGCTTGAGAAAGATGCGCGCCCCACCGACCTCGCGGGAGAGATTTTCGAGCAAGGTAATTGGGGTCGGTCGGCAGGAGTACGTCCGCATCACCTGCTCGAACTCCGCCCAAAAGGCGGGATCGCGGCGCGCGTCCTCAAAAACTTGAGTCAGTTCGTCGAGGGTCGTGCGTAGAATTTCGGGGATAAAGGCCCCACCGTACTCCCCGTAATACCCAGGGCGCGGGTGGTTAAAAATGGCGTCGGCCAGCCCCATCTCAATCGGTCAGATTGGCGCGCCGAAGTGCTTCGAGCATGGCGCTACTGCCCTGCACTGCTTCCTGCTCCTGCTGCTGCCGCTGGCGGAACTCGGCGAGATGAGCTTTGGATTCGAGGGCATCGACTTGGGCGATCGACAGGCGCAAGCGCTGGCGGCGGTCATCCACTTCGAGTACTACCACCTTGACCTCGTCCCCAGGCGAGAGCACCTCGCGTGGATGACTGATGCGGCGGTCGGCGATCTCCGAGACGTGCACCAGCCCGCGCACGCCCTCGGCCAGCTCGACGAACGCGCCAAAATCCTCCAGTCCATCGACCTTGCCCGTGGCAACCGTACCGGCCGCGAATTGATCTTTAATTTCTTGCCAGGGGTCCTTTTCCAACGCCTTGATCGACAGCGATATCCGCTCCTTGCGCCGCTGGCCCAAGTCTTTGGTGCGCAAGACCGCGACTTGAACCTGCTGCCCCACCTCGAGGACTTCTTGGGGATGGCCGACGCGCTGATGGCTAATCTCCGAGACGTGCACCAAGCCCTCTACCCCGGAACCCAACTCGACGAACGCGCCAAACGACTCCAGCCGCGTTATCTTGCCCTCCAGTTGGGCACCCTTCTTGATCTGACTGCGCACCGCGCCGGCGGCCTTGTCCTGCTCGGCTTCGAGCAAAGCCCGGCGCGACAGGACGATGACGCGGCCCTGGTGGCGAAACTCGATGATCTTAAAGGTAAAGGTCTGGCCGCGGTACTCTTCGGCGTTTTCCACGTACTGGGTATCGATGTGCGAGATCGGGCAAAAACCGCGCACATCACCCTCGATAGTTACGCCCAATCCCCCCTTATTGACCGCGTCAACCCGGCCTTCGATGGGCAGCCCGGCCTTGTATGCTTGGTAGAGCAAATCGGCCTGAGCGTCTTGGCGACTCAACCCGTGACTGAGCTGGACCTCGTCCCCGACGGCCACAACAAACGCCGCGATCGGGTCGCCGACCTTGTAGCGCATTTCCCCATCCGGACCTTTGAGCTCGCTGGTGCGGATTATGGCCTCGTCCCGACTGCCGTACTCGACAAAGCTGTTCTCGTCCTCGACCTTGACGATTACGCCGCTGACCTCGTCGCCGACTGCGACCTCATTGGTGGCCGGGGCCGGTGGTGCCCCTTCGGCGTCGAGCATCTGGGCAAAGTCCTCGCCTTGTGCTTCGGGGCCGGGGGCCGGGGTTAGTTCGTCTTTGGAATCTGCCTCTGTCATCACCTAACTCCTTGGCTACTTCAATCGGGTATGAGAACGACCTTGCCGGTCGTCTTGCGCCCCTGCAGGGCGCGGTGGGCGTCAGCCGCGTCCGACAAGGCGAACTGCTCGCTAATGCGCAAGGTCAACTCGCCGCTGCTGATCCATTCCAACACCTCGCCGGCGCGTTCCAATAGCTCTTCGCGGGTCTGGATGTAGTGCAACATGGTCGGCCGAGTCAAAAAGAGCGACCCCTTGGTGCTGAGGATGCCGGGGTCAAAGGGCGGCACCGGGCCGCTCGACTGACCAAACAACACCAAGTAGCCCAAGGGCCTAAGTACGTTCAAACTCTTGTCAAAGGTCGCCTGGCCCACGGAATCGTACACCACATCGACCCCACGCCCTTTGGTGAGTGCCATGACGTCCTGTTCAAAGTCTCGCTCCGTATAGCGGATGACCTCGTCGGCCCCAGCGCCCCGCGCGAGTTGTTCCTTTTCCTCGGTGGAGACCGTGGTCAACACCCGTGCCCCACACCGCTTGGCCATCTGGATTAGGAGCAGCCCCACGCCGCCAGCCCCGGCGTGGATCAAGGCCGTGTCTTCGCGACCCAGCCGATAGGAGCCATGCGCGAGGTAGTGCGCCGTCATGCCTTGCAGCAAAGCGGCGGCTCCCTCCTGATAGGACGCTGAATCAGGCAGAGGCACCAAGCGGTCGGCGGGCACAGCCGCTTCTTCAGCATACGACCCCATCACTCCGGCGTAGGCCACGCGATCGCCTACTTGCACGCCTTCCACCCCCTCGCCGACGCGAGCGACGACTCCGGCGGCTTCCATGCCGGGAGTGCAGGGCAATTCGACTGGATACAGCCCTTCGCGATGATAGGTGTCTATGTAATTCAAGCCTACTGCTTTGACTTCAACTACGGCTTCACCCGGCCCGGCTGTGGGCGCGGGCACGTCCTCATAGGTGAGGACTTCAGGACCTCCGCACTGGTGGAAACGCACTGCTTTCATCGTGGACCTTCGCGTGGGATCTTGGCAGAATGAATGTTATCGTTTAGTAATCAGTGATAAACTTTATAAGCTAATCACAAAGCCCCTGCAAGACAAATTTGAAAAAATGGCGATCCATGCATTTTTTATAACGCTAACCTGTATTCGCAAAGGAACGCCATGAAAGTAGTTAAATTCGGCGGCTCGTCCCTCGCGTCAGCCGAGCAAATAAAAAAAATCTGCACCATTGTCACCGCCGATCCAGAGCGTCGGCTCGTCGTGGTCTCGGCCCCGGGCAAGCGCGACCGAGAAGACACCAAGGTGACCGACCTCCTCATCGAAGTGGTCCGCGCCCAGCTAACCAACCAAAACGGCCACACCGCACTCGCGCACGTCATCGACCGCTATGCCGCCATCATCGGCGACCTCGGCTTGCCGGACACCGCGCTCAAGCCCATCGTCGCCGACTTTGAGCGACGGCTAGCCATGAGCACCAGCGACGAAGCGCTCTACACGGATGTCATGAAGGCCGGCGGCGAGGACAACTGCGCCCGCCTCGTCGCCGAGTACCTGCGCCACAACGGAGCCGAAGCCCACTATCTCGACCCAGGTGAAGGCGGCCTCATCCTCTCGGAAGAGCCGGGCAATGCCCGCGTCTTGCAGGCATCTTACGGCAAGCTGCGCCAGCTCAAGGACCGCTCGGGCATCACCATTTTCCCCGGATTTTTCGGCTATTCACCCACCGGTCGCGTCGTCACCTTCTCGCGCGGCGGCTCGGACATAACCGGCGCGATCCTCGCCGCAGCCGTCGATGCGGCCGTATATGAAAACTTCACGGACGTGGACTCGGTCTTTGCCGCCAATCCCACCCTCGTAGATAGCCCGGCCGCCGTCACTGAGATTACCTACCGCGAGATGCGCGAGCTGTCCTACGCTGGTTTTTCCGTATTCCACGACGAGGCCCTCGAACCCGTGTTCCACGCTGGTATCCCGGTCGTCGTCAAAAATACCAACAACCCACAGGCACCCGGCACCCGCATCGTCTCCCAGCGCGCAGTCGGCGACCGTCCAGTCGTCGGCATCGCCGCCACCGACGGATTTTGCAGCGTGTACATTAGCAAGTACCTGATGAACCGCGAAGTGGGCTTTGGCCGCCGCTTGCTGGCCATTTTTGAGGATGAGGGAATTCCCTTTGAGCACACGCCCTCGGGCATTGACAACATGTCCGTGATCCTGCGCGAGTCGTATTTCAATCACGCAGCCGAAGAGCGGGTCCTGCGCCGGATTCGCACTGAGCTAGAAGTAGATGAGTTGTCAGTCGCCCGCGGCCTTGCCCTAGCGATGGTCGTCGGCGAAGGCATGCACCACACCATAGGCTTGGCCTCCCGTGCCTGCACGGCCTTTGCCCGCGCCAGCGTCAACATAGAGATGATCAATCAGGGGTCGAGCGAGGTCAGCATGATGTTCGGGATCGCGGCTGTGGACATTCCCGCAGCCGTGCGCTCGCTCTACGGAGAGTTTTTTGGCGATTAATTGGGCTACGCCGCCCAAATCACCAATCGCAACTCGCTGTCGTCAATCAGGCTGTACTCGGGGAGACGACCCGCATGCTGCTGGCACTCTTCACGACGAGCCAGATTCATTCAGTGTTTGTGCGCCGCTCAAACTCAGCCGCTATCGAGTTGTAAACCCCTCGTGCCTGCGACACCGCCTGTTCGGCATCGGTTTCTGTAGCCTCTTGCCAATCTCCTGGATATCGTGCCTCGACAGCCCATTCCGTCAATTGAGCAAGATCAGTGTGCGTACATCGCACCGACCAAGTGCCTGGGAGCAGGTTGCGCAAGGCATCCAAGTCGTGTCGGAATGGAAAGTCTATTCCCTCAAGTACCAGTGCTGCCTTCAACGCCTTTTCAGCAGCTTGTTGGGCTAGAGCACAAGCGTGACGAGGAGGTGCCCCATCCGCTGTTAGCAAGCGTTGTGCAACATCGAGATCCTCCGTCGCGAAACGAAGCCAGCGGCGAGCTTCGTCAACGAGTTCAGAGTCGCTCATAAATAACCTTCCCTTCGCGGAGAGCCGAGCGCAATACGGTTCCCACAAGGTGCCCGCGACGAGCGACTTCTTCGGGAGTCGCCACCACTATGTCCTTGCAAACCGGCAGATCCCCCAAGACCCGGCGGATATTGATAGCCGTGTCCCGTTTGTCAGACACATTCGGCAGAATTACGAGCAAGTCCACGTCACTCCGTTCAGTTGCCGTGCCCCGTGCATGGGACCCGAAAAGGACGATTTGTGCAGGCTGGAAGGCTTCCACGATGCGGTCCACCATAGTCGATATAAACGTTTCCGAGGCTGCAATATTCATTTTTAAGATTCCTGTTTAGTCGTCTCCATATCCTATGATCCTCGCCTCCCTACACCAACTCACCCAAAACCGCCAAGAACCGCTCCACATCGTCACTATCATTATACAGATGTCCCGACACCCGCACCCGCCCATATTCCCCCCACACCAACACCCCTCGGTCGGCGAGCGCTTCACACAGCCCGTGCGCGTCGTCGTCCGCAAAACAGGTATTGCCCGAGCGCTGCGACCGCGCACTCGGCGAAATAACCTGCCGCCCGAGACGCGCTAGCCCGGCGCTGATTTGTTCGGACAAGTCGCGGTTGTGCTCCTCTATCCGCTCAATCCCCACATCCAACAGCCGCCCCAAAGCGTAGTCGAGGTAGAGCACCGCTACCATGGCCGGATTGCCCGGCTCCATTTTATCGGGCATTAGCTTTTCGTCCGCGTCCGGTGCGCGTATAGCCCCTTGCGCCGGCCACACCGCCAAGTTGCGCCAGCCAAAAGCCGTGGAACGCACTTGCGCCTCGGCCCGTTGGCTCAAATAACACGGCGCGACCCCGTGCGTCGCCAACAGCCACTTGTAGCACGAACTAACGCACAAATCAGTGCACGCCGCCGGTACGGCGACCGCACCCGCAGCATGAGTCGCATCAACCGCCAAGAGCACGTCGCGCCCGGCAAGCTTGGCCGCAAGCTGCTCGACATCGAGGTTTTGCCCCGTGTAAAAGCTGACTTGACTCACGGCCAAGACCCGCGTGCGTTCATCGACTGCGGCCAACAGATCTTCCTCCCGCACCAACCAGTCGCAATGCGGCACCAGCCGCAGTTCGACCCCTTGCTCGCGCACGTTGCGCCAATTGTACGCCACCGAGGGAAATTCCAAGTTCGTAGTGACCACGTTGTCGCCCGGCTGCCAGTCCAAACCCCGCGCCAGCCAAGCCATGCCTTCAGCCGCCGAGGGAGTAAAGGCAATCCGCTCGGCCGGAACGTCCCACAACTGCCCCATGCGCTGGCGGCAGCGCTCGCCGCCAGCGTAGATGGCGCGCCGGCCGCGGTCGCCGCTACTTTTTTGCTGGGCGAATTCCGCGTAGATCGCATCCTGTCCTTTTAACCAAGGAGCTTCGCCCCCCGTGCAAAGATGGGTCACCGCGTCGAGCCCGACGAAATCCGCGGGCGAAATGAGGCTTTCTCTTTTCATGGCACGTCCTATTCGCTATCTACAATCCGCATGGCTTCTTCGCGCGCGCTTTGCAGCAAGGCCCCGTCGGCGACCAAATCCGCCGCCTTAAATGTGGGCATCCCAGCCTGACGCACGCCGAAGAACTCGCCGGGACCGCGCAGTTGCAAATCCTTTTCCGCAATCTCAAAACCGTTTTGGGTGCGCTCCATAGTCTGGAGCCGCTCGCGCGAATCCGCCAATTCGGCTCCGGCGTGGGCGTAGCTGATGAGGATGCAAAACGACTGCTCCCCACCGCGCCCCACGCGACCGCGCAACTGGTGCAACTGCGCCAAGCCAAAGCGCTCGGCGTGTTCGATGATCATCACCGTGGCATTGGGCACATCCACGCCGACCTCGACGACCGTGGTGCAAACCAAGATTTGGATCTGGTTTTGATTAAAATCCTCCATGACCGCAGCCTTTTCCTCAGCCGCCATGCGCCCGTGCAACAAGGCCACGGTGAACTCGGCCAACGGACCGTAGCGTAGTTCGTCATAGGCTTCAACTGCGGATTTGTAATCCATCTTTTCCGACTCTTCGATCAGCGGATAAACCACGTACACTTGCCGCCCTTGGCGTACCTGATCGCCGGCAAACTCGAAGATCGCCTCGCGGCGGTCGTTGCCTCGCAGGGCCGTGCGAATCGGCTTGCGCCCGGGGGGCAACTCGTCGATGACCGACACGTCCAACTCGCCGTACAGAGTCAGGGCCAAAGTGCGCGGGATGGGCGTGGCCGTCATCACGAGCAAATCGGGCTTTGCGCCCTTCTTGTAGAGCGCGCCGCGCTGCACGACCCCAAAGCGGTGCTGCTCGTCGATAACCGCCAGCCCCAAGCGGGCAAACTGCACCTGCTCCTGAATCAGCGCGTGGGTACCCACCGCAATGTGGGCCGCGCCGCTTTCAATGACCGTCAACAGCTCCTGCCGGAGTGCCTTGCGCTGGGCACCCTTGAGGAAAACCACAGTCAGACCGAGGGGCTCGACAAGTGCCTGGATGTTGAAAAAGTGCTGCTCGGCCAAGATCTCGGTCGGAGCCATCATCGCCGCTTGATAGCCGTTCTCCACAGCCGTCAACATCGCGCTCAGGCCGACCAAGGTTTTGCCCGAGCCGACGTCGCCTTGGACGAGGCGATTCATAACTTGGGGGCGCTGCATCTGCGCGGCGATCTCGGCGACAACTCGGCGCTGGGCGCGAGTCGGAGCAAACGGCAGGGAAGCCCACAGGGCCGGAACCAGTTTCTCGCTGGACGCGAAGGCAATGCCGTCGGCCTGTTCGTTATTTTTCTTGCGTCGCCGCGCCAAACGCAGTTGGAAGGCAAAAAGCTCGCCAAAGGCCAAGCGCTGACGCGCGCGCTCCGCTTCGGCAAGGCTGGCGGGAAAATGCACTTGGCGCAGACTCGCGCCTAGCTCTTCGAAGCCCAAGCGCTGCCGCAAGGGCGCGGGCAGATCGTCTTCGATCCGCTCGGCAAAGGCGTCCAGCGCCTCGCTTATCAAGCGGCGGAACCCCCGGCTGCGCAGGCCACGCTCCTTCATATCGGCACTGGTCGTATAGAGTGGAATGACGCCGCCTGTATGGTGGAGTCGACCCTCCCCGTGTATGAATTCGTACTCGGGATGGACTATCTGCCGCCGCCCCTGGAAGAGATCGACCTTGCCGCTTATGGCCAACTCGTCGCCGACGGTAAAGTTGCGCTGCAAGTAGCGCCCCCCCTGAAAAAAGGTACAGGTGATATCGTCGGTCTCATCGGCGACTACCATCACGAAGCGGGGCCGCGACCCGGGGATGAAGCGCGTCTGGCTCACTTGGCCGATGAGGGTCACCTCTTGGCCGATTGGCGCCCGGGCCATGGGCAAAATCTGCGTGCGATCGAGGTAGCGGCGCGGCAGGTAGTACAACAAGTCGCCCAGCGTCAGGATCTCTGCGTCTTTGAGCGCGGACGCGCGTTTGGCTCCTACGCCTTTGACGTTTTCAATGGGGGTAGACAGGATTTCCATGGTTGGTCGTGCGTTGACGTGCCCGGCCTGAAGCCTATTTTTGGCCGTATATTGCCATGCCCAGATCCACTACTTTCGCCCACTATCTAATGGGGCACGCGCCGTTTAAACGCACGCCTTTCTTCTACGCCTATGTCGGGATGTGGCTCCACCTGTTCGTTAGCACGGGCATCTTAGCACTCTCGGCTGCGAGCGACTGGCTGTCGATCTTCGCAGCGCTGGTCGTCGGCTCGCTCTGTGTGGGGCTCGTACTCTACGGCCTGCTGACTAATCGGTACATCCTGCTGATCAACATCGGCGCGTATGTGGCGAGCATCGCCCGCGCATTCTCAGCCGACGCCCCGGTCATCACCTGCTTCATCGCGGGCCTCATCGCCGCGCTCGTTTCCAGCTACAGCCTCTTGGCGGCTGAGTACGGCCGCTATAAGCGCGAAGTCTACGGCTGGGCCGAGCCGCTCCCTATAACCACAACCATCCTGCTAGGCGCAGCCATCGTCATCCTCTGTGCCTATGGCCTCTTCTCAAACTAGCGAATTTTGAGCGTCGCTAGGCCGACCAAGGCCAAAATGCCAGCGACGATCCAGAAGCGAATGACGATCTTGGTGTCGGCCAAGCCGCGCTGTTGGTAGTGGTGGTGAATCGGCGAGCGGGTAAAAAAGCGCCGCCCCAGCCACCGGATGCCGATCTTCTCCTGGATTACCACCGACAGCGTCTCACCGACAAAAATCCCCCCGACGATCAGGAAGAGGAACTCCTGTTTGACCAAGACGGCAACCGTGCCCAACAAGCCGCCTAGCGCCATGGACCCGGTATCGCCCATGATGACGTTGGCTGGATAGGAATTGAACCACAAAAAGCCGAGGCAGGCCCCAAAGACGATGGAGCAGATTATAGCGACTTCCCCCACGCCCGGCATAAAGGGAAAGATCAGAAACTCCGCGATCTCAGCGTGGCTGGACACGTAAGCGAACACCCCGAAGACGGCCACGACAAAAGCAGTCGGCACAATAGCCAAGCCGTCAATCCCATCGGCTAGATTGACCGAGTTGGAAATGGCCGTCACCGTAAAGGCGATAAAGGGCACATAGCCCCACGAAAGATCGAGCACCGGATTTTTGAAAAAGGGCAGATAAAGCTGGGTCGCCAGACCCGCCAACTCGGTTGGAAGCGCTTGCGTGACATACGCGGTGCCAAACGCCATCCCAAAGGCTACTTGCAGCGCCAACTTGGCCTTCTCGGATAGCCCGCGATCGCTAGAGCGATAGCGCACCTTGAGGAAGTCGTCAATCCAGCCGAGCGCGGCAAACCAGACAATCGCTCCCACGCAGAACAGCACGAAGAGGCTGTGCAGCTTACACCACAAGCCGATGCTGATCAAGATCGCAGTGATGATTAGGCCACCGCCGTAGGTTTTGGCTTGGTTGCTTACCGCTTCAAAGTTGAGATAGTCGCGGGGCATGTCGCGGTGCCCGCGGCCGTAGAAGTAGAGGATGATCCGCCCGCCGCAGAGAATGGTGAAGATCAACGAGGTGATCGCGCCGCAGAGTGCGCGAAAGATGATCGAATCGACCAAGCGCAAAAACGACAAGGCTTCGACAGCATCTTGCAGGTAAATTCCGAGGTAGTAGATCATCGCTGCGAAGCGGCTAGGGGCCGGTCGGTGCGCACGAGATCGGCCAGTTGGCGCAGATGCGTGCCGAGGGGAAACTCCGGCTTGAAATAAGGCATCGAAATCAAAACTTGGTCGAGATCGCGTTCCAGTTGCGCTGGCTCCAAGACGCCGCGCTGCAAAAATTCGATCAACATCAGCACGACCTGCTCGCGAATCTGCCAGTTCGAGTGCAGATAGAAGCGGCGCAGCCGCGCTAGCAGATCGGGATTGTGACTTATTTTTCTGAGGGCGCTCAGGGCTTGAACGATCACTTCCGGCGAGCTGTCGTCGAGGGCCGCAAAGAGCGTATTTTCGATCTCGCCATCGACGGCAAACAACTCGCCGAGGGCCCGCGCCGCCCACGCCCGCACCTCGAAGTAGGGATCCACCTCTAGCGCGTTCAGCAGCGCGGCTCGGGTTTGCGCGTCAGTCGCTCTCAAGCCGCGTAGACCGTATTCGACCACATTGCGGCGTATAATGCCTCCGTGGCGGTAGTCGCCGCCACAAAGACGGCGCCTCCATCCGGTCGGGGTGCGGTCGGTGAGGATGTGCAGTAGCAAGGGCAGCCGCTCTTGGTAGTCTAAGACCGCAACGAGTTTGATGCCCACATTGCGCCGCCCCAGCGGGATTTCGCACCAACCCTCGGACACGAGCAGGCGATCGGTTTGATAGCGCAGATAGGCCAGTTCGCCGCGCTCCATTGCCGCCACGCCCCCGACTTCTTTGACCCGCGCTCGCACCCAGCGCAGCAAGGCGTTGGGCGCAGTCGGCAAGCCGCTTTTGGCCGGTGACGACTCCAATCGCAACGGTGGCGGACGCTGCCCGGCGATGAGGCTGTCCAGTTCAGCCGTGATCAGTTCGAGGCTGTTGGTCTTGGGCATGGTCTTAGCGGCCGCACTCATGGCCTGTAACCGCTCTTCGTCGGCACACAACGCGAGTACCTGCAGCGCCAATTTCTCTCCATCCAGTCCGCTATAGATGCTGGCGTCGTCCCAAAACGCCTCTTGGTAGAGCACCTGAGCAGCTCCTATCCGCTCCATCTCCCGTGCGTTCAGCGCTTGGTGATCTTCGGCCGATGTCGGCAGCGGCACAATCAGCGTGGGCGTCCCACTGACCGCCATCTCGGTGAGGGTCCCTGCGCCCGACCGGCAAATGACCAGATCCGCCGCGGCAATCAGATCGGCGATCTCATCTGCGTAATCAAGGCGTCGGTACCAGTCGCCTTCGCCCTCTACCCCCATCTCAGCTAACGTGGCCTCAGTATCCGCCACAGCGTCGTAATCCGGCCCCTTATAGAGGCCCGTGACGTGGATAACCACCAACCCAGCCGCTTGCCAGCGGGGCAAGGCTTCGAGTACGGCCTCGTTGATGGCCTTGGCCCCCCCCGACCCGCCAAAGGCGAGCACGACCTTTCGACCTTGGTCAATGCCCAATTTTTCCCGCGCGGCCTGCCGATCGAGGTCCAAAAAAGAGCGGCGCACCGGATAGCCGACCACGGCCACCCGCTTCGCGTCAAACCAGCGACCCGCCTGCTCAAATGCCACGCCGATTCGGTGCGCGAGCCGTCCGGCAACTTGGTTCAAAAGCCCGGGATAGGCATTCGGTTCGTAGATAAAGACGCGAGCGCGAGAAAGGCCGACCTTGGCCAGCACACCGTGCGCGAAGAGAATCGGCGCACTGACGAAGCCGCCTGTGCTGATGATGATTTGGGGCCGATAGCGCAGGAGGATGAGTGCCCCTTGGGCGACCCCGACCGCGAGCGCGATGGCAAATCGCAACAGGGGTACAAGAGAACGAGTGCGCGGGAAGGAACGGGCTCGCACAAAGCGGATGCGGTATCCCTGATCGGGCACGACCCAAGCATCCAGCCTGTCTCGATGACCCACGTAGAGGAATTCAGCGTCTGCCCGCGTCTGCCGAATTTCGTTGGCAATGGCCAAGGCCGGGTACACGTGGCCACCCGTGCCGCCGCCGGTGAGCAAGTACTTCATTAATTTTTAATTTAAAGTAAGGCCGTTTAGACCAGTAGAAGCGATCCCCACATTCCAGAAGGGCCTATGTTCCTAATATAGAAGGTGTTAGTCTGGGTGTCTAACCCTACTGGTAGGACTCGGTGCGGTCGCCGCCATTGACGCTTATGTGCTGCCCCGTCACATAGCTGGCCGCCGGCGACACCAGAAAGACCACAGCCGCCGCCACCTCTTCAGAGCCACCCGCTCGGCGCATGGGAATACTGTTGAGAAATTGCTCCCGCACCTCTGGCGTCCGCCGCGCTAGTGCTCCGCGCCCCATCCCCGCGTCGATGATCCCCGGCGACACCACATTGACGCGGATGCCGTGCTCGGCTTCCTCTTTCGACAGCACTTTCGTCAAAGCCACGACCCCGGCCTTGGTGGTCGCATACGCCGCCGCGCCGCCCGGCAGCGTGTTGACCACATTCGAGGCAATATTGACGACCGCACCGCCGCGCTCACGCATCCGTGGTAGAGCGGCCTTGCACATGTAGAGGACGCTATTGAGGTTGACATCGAGCACCCGATGCCAATCCGCCAGCTCCATATCGGCTACGAACTGCCCGCCGATGGTGATGCCGGCGTTGTTGACCAAAATATCCAATCCGCCCAATTCCCCTACCACGCGCTCGACCAGCGACTGCGCGGCCTCTGCCTCAGTTATATCGGCTTCAAAGGCAGCCCCACCTAACTCGGCGGCAAGCGCGTGGGCAGAGTCCTGCTGAGTGTGGTAATGCAGAGCGACCGTCGCGCCTTCGGCGGCCAAGGCGCGGCATATCGCTTGGCCGATGCCGCCAGCCGCGCCGGTTACTAAGGCGATGTTACCGTGGAGGGGCGTACTCATGGAGTTCGATCTCCGACAAAAAGGATTTCCAAGAAATTAGCGGCGCATTCTACTGCCGTCCACGTGAGCGGGTGTTACACCTCGGCCTGTTCAGCGCGGTGTTGGGCGACCAATTCCGCCATGCTTTTGAAACGGAAGTCCGGTTCCACTGCCTCCGGTGGCGGTGCCGTCGCGCCGCCACTGCGCCCCGCTCGCCGGTCGATCCATGCCGTCGTCAGTCCGAGCGATTTGGCCGGCACGTGATCGTGGAAGAGGCTCTGCGCGATGTGCAGGATGCTTCCGGGATCGAGGCCGAAGTCTGCGGCCACCCGAGCGAGCAGGAATTCAAAGTTGGCCAACGACGGTTTGTACGAGCCTATCTCCTCGGCAGTAAAGATCGCGTCCCAAGGCTCGCCGAGACGAGCGGAGCTACCTCGGTAGCTGGCTCGGTCGCAGTTGGTGAGGGTAATCAGCCGGTGATGGCGCTTCAAATAGGCGAGCGATTCAGCCGCGTCGGCAAAGGCCGGCCAGTCCCCAACCGACTGACCGAAGCGGATGCTTTCAGCCTCGTCGGGTTCGCTGGCCCAGTTCTGGGCCAGCGTGCGATGGGTAGCGGCTAAAAGGTCGGCGTAGAGTAAGTCGGGATTGGCCGCTTGGCAGGCGGATTCTACCTCGGCGAAGGCGGTGAGGGCCGTCTCGCGAGTCGGCGGGTCGGCCAGACGCGAGCAGAGCGGTTGCAGCGCATCCCAGATGCCCGTCTCCCAGTCGATTAGGGTTCCGTAGGTATCGAAGGTCAGTATCGGAAAGTCGCAGAGGCGCATGGACGTTCTCGCAGGGTTGTGGTGGCAGAAAAAGTGCAGAGAATCTTGACCGCGCAAGAAGGGTCATCATCAAGGAGGAGCAAGAACTGACGATGCAGCTTATCGTTGCTACCGCTAAACGTAAGAAATCTTGTGTTTATACAAGCAGTCTTGTAGTTTAGATAGGCTATGAATAGACTCCTAATTTGCTGGATCGGCAAAGCCGATCTTCAGGCACCGAAGGAAGAGCAAAGCGTAGGGAAGGGTCCGATCGCTCGTGCCCTCAGCACGCGCTCCTATGACGCTGCTGTGCTAATCAGCGACTACTCCAAGAAAGTGGTAGCACCGTTCCTTAATTGGCTCCGACCCCAGACCGAAGCAGCGGTGACCGTCCACTACGAGCCGTTGTCTAGTCCTACCAACTTCGGCCAGATCTATGAGGCTGCGACTCGGGTCGTGACCGAGTCGCTTGAGCATCACGGCAAAAATTCTGACCTAACCTTTCATCTGAGCCCAGGTGCTCCGGCTATGGCGGCCGTCTGGATCATCCTAGCCAAGACCCGCTTCCCTGCTGAGCTGATCGAGTCTTCCGAAGAGCATGGGGTGAAGACAGCTTCCGTGCCCTTCGACATTTCGGCCGAATTCATACCCGACCTACTCCGAGTTCCAGACGAGCGCCTTGAGCAGCTAACCGCCGGGCTACCTCCAGAGGCACCAGAGTTCGCTGACATCATCCACCGCAGCCGGGTCATGGCTCGGCTGATCGCCAAGGCACGTCGCGTTGCGCCACGATCAGTGTCGGTTCTCATAGAAGGAGAATCTGGCACAGGAAAGGAGTTGCTGGCCCGGGCGATCCATAGAGCCAGCCCTCGGCGAGACCAACCCTTCAAGGCGGTCAACTGCGGCGCAATACCGGCTGAACTCGTCGAAACCGAGCTCTTTGGCCACGAGAAAGGTGCCTTCACGGGCGCAGGCAGGAGGAAGACTGGATACTTTGAGGATGCCGATGGTGGAACACTCTTCCTTGACGAGATTGGCGAGCTTTCCTCTCCCGCCCAAGTAAAACTTCTTCGCATCCTCCAGGAGGGAGAGGTTATACGTGTCGGCTCGACAACCCCACTCAAGGTAGATGTCCGAATCATCGCAGCGACAAACCGGACCCTCACCGAGGAGATCGCCGCAGGCCGCTTCAGGGAAGATCTCTTCTACCGCCTTGCGGTGGCGAGTCTGCAACTACCCCCCTTGAGAGAGCGCAAAGGCGACTTGAGCCTTCTCCTAGATCGCCTACTCAAGCAGGTCAACGAGGAACTCGCGCAGGAACCGGGCTACGAGCACAAGAAACTTTCTCCGGGCGCAAGAAATATTCTCATCTCACACCCATGGCCAGGCAATGTCCGCGAGCTGCTGAACACGCTTCAGCGGGCTGCTTTCTGGACGTCAGAAACCACTATACGCAGCGAAGACGTACGGGAAGCGTTGTTACCGGTGACAGGCAAGGAAGAGTCCAAGATTCTCGATCGTCCCCTCGGCGACGACCTCAATCTTCCGGATTTGCTGGCTTCAGTCGCACGACACTATCTGACGCGTGCGCTCGATGAGACCCAAGGAAACAAGACGCAGGCAGCCCACTTGGTGGGCCTTCCGAGTTACCAGACGTTCACGAACTGGTTGAGCAAGTACGGGGTGAATCGCTAATGGCACGCATTTTGCATATGCATAGCATGAGCCACTGGGAAACTCAACTACGAGAAAAGAGGAGATAAGAACAATGCTTCCCGCATTTATCGTACCAGCAATCAAAATCGGAGTTGTGTTACTAGGAGCCGGGGGTGCGACCGCGGGTGTGCATGGGGTCTGTAAAATAAAAAAAGCCAAGCGAATTGGTCAGAATGCACAGAAACGTCATAAGCGGGCAATCTCACGGATTCACAGTAGACGCAACCAAGTGACCGAGCGAGCCCGATCCTATGGACGCTACTTGCTGGGTTTAGAGCAAGGAACTCTCACGGAGATGGCCGAACTTCTAGAGGCACTCCAGAAGAAGGCTCGAATAGGGGCACTGAAGATTCCCAAGAGTGCGGAAATCCAAGTGCGAACGCTAAAAGAGTTCAAGCAAAAGGTCCTCGACCCGCCGCAGGATGCAGCCGGAGTTATCGGTGTGGTCGGTACCGGAGCGGCAGCGAGTTCCAGCACTCTCGGTCTCGTGGGCCTTCTCGGTACTGCGAGTACTGGCACCGCGATCAGTAGCCTCAGCGGCGCAGCCGCAACAAATGCCACCCTAGCTTGGCTCGGCGGAGGATCACTGGCTACAGGCGGTGGTGGTGTCGCCTCAGGGACTCTCGTACTCGGTGGAATCACTATAGCACCAGCACTGGCCGTGGGTGGCTTCTACCTTGCTAGTAAAGGTGAGAAGGCACTGACCGAGGCGCGACGTTACGAAAAAAACTGCAACACACAGATTGCCAAGCTGAACACCTTGGAGGAGTTCTTGAAAAAACTTGAGTGGCGAATTGAGGAGTTTCACGACCTCGCGAAAAAGCTCAACCGACGTGCCCGGTACGCAATGGCCAAGATCGATCCAGCCACCTTCAACCCGACGGACGATGCAGCGGTGACGGATTTGACGACAGCTCTACAGTTGGTGCGTGCGCTGTCGGAGGTTATTCGAACTCCTCTCGTAAGCCAGAACGGAAATCTTTCCGTGGCAAGCCACAAGGTATATCTGAAGTACGAAGAACTAGCTAAGGACTAAGGAGATGAACGGAACTGATAGGAAGACGATGGAAATAGTCAAGAGAACCGGCGGTAGCCTGATAAAAAAGTGCTCAGGCTCCCTATCAAAAAAGGCGAGTATCAACCCGACCGCGGTCGTCATTCAGATCGTCAAAGCATACGCCGATTGGCGGAAGATCGCTAAGGAAGAAGAGACAAAACGACAAAGGATCTCTGCGGAAGAGCGGATGGCTATTCACCAAATCAACGCTCAGCGCGATATTCTTATGACCTATCTCGAACGCTCCTTTGATGAACGGAGAGAGAATTTTCAGCAACTCTTTGGAGTCTTGGATAGGGCGATTGACACGGGAGACACCTCTAACGTCGCTGCTACCTTGGGCTCAATCGTCGAACTCGCACAATCGAGTCCCTTCAAGGACATTGCCTCAGTGCAGGCTGTCCGGAATGTCTTAGCGGATCAAAACAGCGAGTACGAAATATAGTCCTCAATCGGGATTTGCGGAGGGATTCTAAATAGACCAACTGCAATGGAGATCATTAATACATGAAACAGCTTGAACTTACATCTCAGGTATCCGAGCTATGGACCCGCCTCGACCAGATGAGTGGCCATAGGGCCAGCAATCACCCGCTTGAGGAGGTCATCGCTCCCTTTGCAGCCGCCCTATTCCTACTTCGTTGGGCTGACCACATAGATACTGAGCAGGAAACCGTGGAAGCCTTCGACGATCGCGATTCCCTGCCTGTGCTGCCTCGGGATCAGCATTGGTCCTCGTGGTGCGACCTTCGCGGCGAGAGGCTTGTCGACGTTCTCCGGAGAGAAATCTTGCCTGCGTTGTGCAACGCGCCCAATAGCAGCCTCGGTTACTCCTTGCAACGTCTTGTACCCATCGTTGAGGACCTCGCCAGCAAACCTCCTGAGCTAATCGAGGCGCTTGTCCAGTGGACCCACGCTTTCAATCTGGAGACTGTCACTGGTAGGCAGGCAGCAGGGGACGCCCTTGCAGCCCTTGTGGAAGAAACCACTGAAAAGGGTACAAAAAGCGTGGGAGAGTACATAACCCCCCGACCTATAGTCGAGATGATGGCTGATCTTCTGGATCCTAGTCCGGGAGAACGCATATACGACCCATGCTTCGGCACCGGAGGGCTACTCTCCGCAGTAGCAAGCAGACTCCACGAGAAAGCAATATCTATGCCCCCGAAGGTCTGGACAGAAGTCCAACAGCAAAGCGTGTTTGGGGTAGAGATCAATCCGTTCGCGTACAGCATCGGACTTGCGCGAGTCGTCTTGGCAGGCATCGACTATCCCGGACTCGAACTCGGTGACACCTTGGAACGCCCCTTGGCCAAAGATCGTTTCTCCGAAGGATTCGACTGCATTATGGCCGTACCTCCTTGGGGTGGACGCGTACGCCCGGAGGCGGCCAACCTTGAGACACTATTTCTCCAGCACGTAATGGCTTCTCTTCGTCCAGGTGGTCGCGCCGTCATCGCCCTCCCGGATGGCGCTCTCTTCCGAACCGCCGACCAGAAGATCCGCAAGGAACTCCTCACTGATTATTGTGTAGAGGGAGTGGTGTCGCTACCGGCCGGGGCTTTCCATCCGTACACAGGGATCAAGACGAGCTTGGTCCTCTTCTGTCGAGAGCAAGCGAAGCAGGCCGTTCGGTTCATGCAGGTGGAAGAGTGGCCCTTTCTCCGACCAGAAAAGGGACTCAGCAGTAGGACGGCGGTCACAGTGGCGCACATCATCGCTGAGGAATTCAGAAACGGTACGCCAAACGACAGCCCTTGGCTCTGGGAAACTCCGATCGAGAAGCTCGCTACTAGGGATTGGGAGTTGATTGCCAAACGAACAGGTGAGGAAGCTCTATCGCGTTCACTCCGTGCTCTCCAAGAGGCCGACGCCGAAGTCCCCGTGCAGCCACTCAACGAGGTGGCGGAGGTGTTCGCCGGTGTCTCGTACGGGAAGTCGGTGACCACGCCGCACGGTGACGATCCCTCGGTGTTCGCTAGTCTCGTGCGCGTAGCGGATGTGAAGCGCACCAGTGTGCAACCCCCCTCCCTCTTCTTGACTAAGGAGGGCGGCGAACGAGTGCTGTCGAAGTACCTGTTGCGCCTTGGAGATATTCTCCTCACGGCCTCTGGCACCATCGGAAAGCTGGGTCTCGTGTCTGAACAGTCAGGTACCGTGGGTGCAGTGGCCGCCAAGAACCTGATCGTCATACGTCCCAAGGAACGAATATCCCCACAGTTTTTGAAGAATCTCCTTGCCTCCGATACATACCAAGATTGGCTTCACGGACACGCGCGTGGGGCAACTATCCAGCATCTATCCGGACGCACGCTACGGGACCTTCCCGTGCCGGTGCCGCAAGTTGCGATCCAAGAGCGTGTTGTACAGCAGACGGGTGAAGAGAGAAACCGCAGTACCGTCTTAGGCGGTGCCTTGGGCACTGCCGTGGGTAGTGCCTTAGGTCCTTTGGGGGCTATCGTGGGCGCTGCCGTAGGGGCAGTGGGAGCGTCAACTTTCTTGCAGAATGCTGAAAAGAGAGACGATCCCCTTGCTGCTCTCGTGCATATCCTAACGGGCATCAGCGAGGACCCTGTTGTCGAATGGCTCGAAGGCTCTCCCGATGTCCGTGAGCTACGGCAATCCCGCCAAGCAACCGATCCTTTTGTGCTTCTGGAACGGATCGCCCATTCGGCGGTTGAGACGCTGAGAAATCAAGTCGAGCACGAGCACCTTCCCACCGTGCCCGACCTCGCTCGTTGGTTGGTGGAATTCACGGAGGCGGTGAGTTCGTTGCAGGGTCTAAACAATGTGCCTCCGGGTGCTGGGCTCATGGCCATCCTAGACAGGGCATTTCTCCTCCTTGAACGCGTTCAGGAGACAATCGGAGAATCATCATTGCCGGCACTCGACTCCGCGCGAGATGTCACCAGAAAGATTTCCCGGCTCGTTCGTGATGAGTTGGACTCCATCTTGGGAGACGTGGAACTGGAGACAGAGGTTGAACCGAATGAGATCGTAGCGGGGACGGAGAACGAAGTTCAAGTCCGCGTGAAAAACCTATCGCCTCTTGCGCTCCGCAACGTCTCGGTCTCCACGTTACCCTCAGTCGGCGAGACCCGTATCGGCTATCTCGCCGAGGGCGAGATGCACAGTTTTACGGCGGATATCCCGGTGTGCCCAGAGACCGGTCCTTTCCAATTTGAGCTTCGATGGCAAGCCGACCGTCTCGACGGACAGACTATATCTGATAAACTGCCTCTTGCGCTAGATGTCCGCTCCGAGGGAGAGGACATCCGCCCCGTTGACCTCGGCCCCAGCCCTTACATCGTAGGAAATCCGATTGATCGCGAGGAGATGTTCTTCGGCCGCCAAGACATCATCGACACGATCAAGCGGCAGCTCTCTACTAGCCACCACGCCAACGTCATCCTTCTGGAAGGCAACCGCAGAACGGGCAAGACCTCAATTCTCAAGCGTTTACAGACTCCCGATGTGCTTCCGGACTGGATTGTCGTGAACTGTTCCTTACAAGGTGCCAAGGGCCACGAAAGCAAGACCGGTTCGCCCACCAACGAGGTCTTCAGACACATGGCGCGCGACATCGGTTGGGCTATGGATAACGCGGGGCTTCGAGTATGGCTCCCTAACGTGGATCCACCTAACCCAAATAAGCGATTCAAGGTAGAGTTTGTGAAAGCCCTTTCAACGGCTTTCTCTGGACCGCATCCCTTCGAGGTCTTCAAGCTGTATATGCAGCATGTCTTGGAGGCTGCCAGTCCGCGACGCCTCTTACTCATGTTCGATGAGTTCGACAAGCTCCAGAAGGGGATCGACGCTGGCATCACAAGCCCCCAGGTTCCGGAGAACATCCGGTATCTGCTCCACACATACCCGGGCCTGTCAGCTATCCTCACCGGCTCTCGCCGTCTCAAGCGGCTCAGGGAGGAGTACTGGTCAGAGCTCTTCGAATTTCTCCGAGTCCCAGTAAGTAAACTCCCACTGGAGGATGCCTGTCTCCTCGTGACGCAGCCGGTGGAAGGACGGCTCGTGTACCTCTCCGAGGCGAGGAATCGCGTAGTCGAACTGTGTTCGCGACAACCCTTCCTAATCCAGTCCTTGTGCAACCAAATCTTCGAGCACGCCGCCCATTCAGACAAGCGAATGGTGACGGTGACGGAACGTGTGGTAAACACGGTAGCTCAAGAGATGGTGGAAGATAACGAATATTTCCGCACGTTGTGGGGCTACGCCGGAACAGAGCGTAGGCGCTTTGTCCTAGCGTTATGTCAGCAGCTAGAGGAAGGGCCAGATCCTATCACACTGAGCTTGCTGGAGACGAAGCTTGAGGAGTATGACATCGCCCTTACTCCCAAGGACCGTTTGGGAGACGATCTGGAGTTCCTCCGTGAACTCGAACTCCTCAAACTCCAAGATACAGTGCGCGGCTCAGCATACGTGCTCGCGATTCCTCTTATGGCCAAGTGGATACGACAGAACATCGACTTCGAGAATCAACGACAGCAGGCCGTCCAAGAGAGTGGAAGAGGGTGATGGTTAAGGGTACAGTGATAGCAGTGGTCATGGCGCTGGCTATCAAAACAAGTAGGGCTCCACTACACCAAGAGATGAGCAATGAACAACAATCCCTACCAAGTCCGTGGCCCAGGAATCCCGCAGATGCTAGGCCGCGAAAGGATTTTCAAAGAGTTATGTAGCCACCTGACTAAGCTAACGCCGAGTCATGTGCATGTTGTAGGACCCCCGCGGTTCGGAAAGTCGGTACTCCTGAAGCACCTCGCTTCCTACTTCAGGGACAAAAGCGATCACTATATCACCACCCTGTATTGGAATCTCGGACTTCACCCCCCTAGGACCGATGACGAGTTCCTCCGGCGTTTCGCGGCAGAAATAAAAAATACCCTCCAGACAGTAAAGCCCGAGCACGCCGAATATTTAGAGCTGGAAGCTGGAAGTCTTGATGACGTTTTCGACGAGATGAAGAGCGAGAGACTTCGCTTCTTGGCCGTACTAGACGGGTTCGACTACGTTGCCAAAGAGAGTGGCATCACGGAGTATCTCTGGGACAAAATGACTAAGTTCGGCGAGAAGGGCAGCCTTTGGCTAGTAACTGGAAGCGAGCGTAGGCTCTCTGAACTTTACAAGTCAGAGGACTCCCGGATGCGTAACTTCTCAAGGATTTTCTTCGATACCCCATCGCAAGTCGGCTGCTTCGAGAGCCATGATTGGAGCGGTTTTCTTGGGCCCCTCAAGTCCCGTGGAATCACATACGACGATTCAGCTCTCAAGGAGATCTCCAACTGGACCGGTGGTGTCCCAGAACTGGCGGCGGCTCTGGCTCAACGGATCTTCGACAAGTTCAGCGATGTAACAATCTCAAAGTCAGACGTGGACGAAATCGCAGAGTATCTGGATGAGGAACGATGGCCATTACTCAAAGATTTGTGGAATGACTGTCCGACTAACCTTCAACTCGATCTGGTCACACTCACCCGTAGGGAAGAAGTGCGGTTGCCCAAGGAGCGGCATGACGACCTCAAACTGCGAGGATTCGCTCGCGAATCTAGAAAAGATCGACTACGGTCATCATGTCGCTTGATGAAAAGGTATGCACAACAGCAAGAGGACGAGGTGAGCTACCTACAATGGCTATTCGGCGATGCGGATCGCTTCGAGAGCAACATTCAAAGTCTCCTTGAACTCCGTCTTACTCATATCCGTGGTGCAGACCCGAGGTTGATGGACCGTGTCAAACGTGCCATCGAGTGCCTGCAGGACGATCTAATCGAATCCATAGCACAGGCCCGGAGCATCGAGAAGCGGGCACTGGAATTGATCTGGGACGCCGAACTCGGGCCGAAGAGATCCCTACCGGAGAATTGGGAGTCTAAAGGGATACGTTTTGACGAGCAAAATAAGCTTCCCGAAGAAAGTTTGGAGCAGTGCAGAATACTGCGTCTTATCATCAAGGAGGGGGTCTCGAAGTTCACGAGACCAACACAATTACTCGTGGACCACCTCCACTGGGTCGGAAACTTTGGACATCATAGTGGTAGGAGCACTGTGTCGGTGTCAATCGCAGCAGCGTTTTGTATGTCAGCGATTAGCCTCTGTGAAATCCTTACCAGAGACCTAGCGAATATCGCGACCGAGGAGGAAGGATAACGTGAACTAGAACCTACCTAACAAGGCGCTGTCACCAGAATCACCTCAATGAGGAAAGCCAATGAGTGCAAACAAAAAATCTATCAAGCGTACGCTAAAGCGGCTGGACGCAAGCAGAGCGATTGCAGCACATCCCATATTCCGGTCTCCCAGTCAATCAGGGTTCCTTACTCTCCTGACCTCTGAGGAATGATCCCCTTCTGCATCAACCATTGGTCAACCATCCTATAGATCTCCTCTATCTCTTCGTCAGAATGTCCATGTGCATGCATCCATTCTTCAAAGGGACGTTCACCTGCTACTATACGGCCGAGAATATCTTGGAAGTCCTGTTCTGGCAGTCCGTAGATCTCTAACTGCTCCTGCCTTGTAGTAGGGACAATACCATCGACCATCAAGTCCAGAAGCGCACCCCGGTTCTCTCTCACCAACTGCTCAATGCAGTCGTTGACTGCCGATTTTCGGGATGAGGGAAAACGGCGCATTTCCATCTGCTTGTTGAGATGTGTGCGGACTCGGGCGACTCCACCCGCAGTAAGCCAACTTTTTAGGTCGTCCACGGAACTACCGACGGGTCTGAAGCGATCATTCTTCAAGACCTCGAGTGCATACCGGAAACTATCCCTAAAAAATTCTTCCCAGCCTTCATGTTCCAGATTCTCGATCAGAGCCATATATATCTCCTGCTAAGTACACGATAGTAAGCTAAGTTATGGTGCAGCCCCGCTTTAGGTTTAGTAGTAGTTCTCTTCCCGCACATCGCGGAAGGTCTGGATGCCGGTGGGGAGTCTGCGTCTGTTCATGGATGAATCTCCTTCAGGCGTATTTCCGCGGCCCTTTCACCTCGGACACTTCGTCCAACAACGCTCGCTCTTCCGGTGCCAAGGACCAATCCAAGCCCGCGCAGATCTCATCCACATGCGCCGGCTCGTCGGCTCCCAAAATGGGGGCGCTGATCTCGTCGTGATCTAAAATCCAGGCAATGGCTACCTGCGCTGGGGTCTTACCGTGCTGCGCCCCAATATCGATCAGCGTCTGGACGATGGTATCGACTCGCTCGGTCATGGCCTCGGCAAAGTTGTATTTGCCCGGACTCATGCCGCGCAGTTCGTCCGTACTCCACGGCGTCCCCGGCGGCGGCTCTTGCCCACGGCGGAAGCGGCCAGAGAGCAGGCCAATGGCCAGCGGGCTGTAGGTCATAATGCCCAAGCCGAACTGACGGCAGATGGGCATCAGCTCCGGCTCCATCTCCCAGCGGTTGAGCAGATTGTACTGATTCTGGATACAGGCAAAAGAAGCCAAGCGCTCGCGCTGCGAAATCCACAGGGCCTCGACGATCTTCCACGGCGGGAAATTAGAGCACCCCACGTAGCGCGCCTTGCCCTGCCGCACAATGTCGTCGAGCGCACCCAAGGTTTCCTCCAGCGGCGTGACCGGATCAAAGGAGTGCAGTAAGTACAGATCGACGTAATCGGTCTGTAGCCTCTGCAGCGACGCCTCAATACCCCGCATCAAATTGACCCGCGACAGTCCCACGTGATTGGGGCTATTGCCCAAGGTGCCGAAAATCTTGGTCGTCAGCACCACATCCTCGCGCCGTCCCTTGATCGCCTTGCCCACCACCTGTTCAGAGCGTCCCCCGCCATACAGCGCCGTATCGATAAAATTGCAGCCCAAGTCCAAGGCCCGCTGTACCACCTCAATGCAAACCTTCTCGTCCTCCTGGCCGCGAAACGCCGCGCCCAAGCACACCTTAGACACCTTGACGCCAGCCTTGCCCAAATTGCGATATTCCATAATCATCCCCTTGTGTTAGTCTGACTGCCTGACCTCATCGAGTGCTGTCAACAAATACTCGTTGTCTTGGGGGCGCAACGACGTCAGCCGCACAAAGCCGGGCGCGTCTTGCCGCCAGCGCACGCGGATCCGCCGCTTTTCCAAACCCGCCCGCAGCCGCTCTAGGCCAATTCCCTCGCAGCGCACCCAAAAGAAATTCGCCGCGCTCGGATAGGCCCGCAACCACGACCGTTCGTTCAGCCCCTCGTAGAGCACCTGACAATCGCTGCGGATCTGCGCGACGACCTCCTGCAAATAGCCTTGGTCGGCCAGCGCGGCCTGTGCCGCCACCAGCGACAGCGCATTGACCGCCCAAGGAACTTGCATCTGGCTCAGGGCAGCGATAACGGGCTTAGGCCCAATGGCGTAGCCAATCCGCAAACCAGCCATGCCGTATGCCTTGGAAAAGGTTCGCAGCACCACCAAGTTTTCCCGCTCTTGTACCCAAGGCACACAACTGTGGCCGGCATAGTCTGCATACGCTTCATCGACAATGCACAGGCAGTTGGGCAACTCGTCGAGCAAGCGCGTCATCTCCTGCTCGCCGCACAGGAGATTGCCCGTGGGATTGTTGGGGCTGCTCAGCAGCAACACCCGTGCCCCCGACTGCCGACCCGCCTCGATAAAGCGCTCGGGCACCAGCGCAAAATCCTCTTCGTGCAGCGGCACCGGAATCACTTCAGCCGCGCACCGCTGCCCCAACGCCACAAAGCGCTCATACGACGGAAACGGAATGAGCAAGCGCTGCTGCTCTAGCAGCAACCGAGCCAAAAAAAGCCAAACCACGGCTTCTCCGGACCCGTTGTACACGATGAAGTGATCGGGTGAAAGCCCCCAATGCGCCGCCAAATCCTCGCGCAACGACTCGGCGCGCTCCTCGTCGTCGTAGCGACTAAAGTCTCCCGTGCGGGCAAAGGTGGCCATCGCCTCCCGGACCTTGGGCGACGGCCCATACGGATTAGTAGCCGCGTCAAAACGCAACCATTCATCGTTCATAAGAAATCGTCCTTTGGCAGGAACCTTTCTACGCTATCCATAAAGGGTACCAGCGGCAACCACCCCCCTTTTGCCTTATACTGTTATGCAATACGCTATCTCTACCCTACGCCAATCAATCCCATGCCTACCAACGCCAAAAAACCGATCATCGCCTGGGCCTTGTACGACTGGGCCAACTCGGCCTTTGCCACCACGGTCATCGCCGCCTTCTTCCCGGTATTTTTTAAGTCCTATTGGAGCGCCGGCAGCGACGTCACCGAGAGCACCTTCCAACTGGGGCTGGCCAACTCGCTCAGTAGTCTAATCGTCGTGCTGCTAGCCCCCCTCTTGGGAGCTATCGCCGACCAAGGCGGCACCCGGCGCAAGTTCCTGTTTGCCTTCGCCTTCCTAGGCGTCCTCGCCACGGGTTGCCTGTACATGGTCGCCCAAGGCGCGTGGGAGCTAGCGGTTGTGGTATATGTCTTGGCCGCCATCGGCTTCTCCGGTGGCAATACCTTTTACGATGCGCTCATCGTGGAAGTGGCCGAGCGCGACAAGTCCGACTCGGTTTCGGCGCTCGGATACAGTCTCGGCTATCTAGGCGGCGGCCTACTGTTTGCGCTCAATGTGGTGATGGTTCTCCATCCCACTACCTTCGGATTGGCCGACGCCAGCGAGGCGGTACGCGTGTGCTTTTTGCTAGTCGCCATCTGGTGGGCTGGCTTTTCGCTGCCGCTCTTTTTGTGGGTCGGGGAATCGCCGCCCGTGAACGGCCATCGCGGCTGGAGCGCAGTCTCGGCCGGCTATCGGCAGCTCATCTCGACCGGCCGCGACATCCGGCAGCTACGCACAACCTTTATCTTCCTCATCGGCTATTGGCTGTACATCGACGGCGTCGATACCATCATCCGCATGGCCATCGACTACGGCCTGTCGCTGGGTCTTGCGACCAACGACTTGCTCATCGCTTTAGGCATTACCCAGTTCGTGGGCTTCCCCGCGGCAATTGCCTTTGGCTGGCTCGGTGAGCGAATCGGCACCCGCAAGGGGATCTTCATCGGCCTAGCCGTCTATATCGCGGCGACGGTCTGGGGCTACTTTTTAGATGCCGTCTGGGAATTTTACGCTTTGGCCATCGCCGTCGGCCTAGTCCAAGGTGGGGTGCAAGCCCTGAGCCGCTCGCTCTACTCAAGACTCATTCCCCGCGACCGCGCAGCGGAGTTTTTCGGCTTTTACAACATGCTAGGCAAGTTCGCCGCGGTCATCGGCCCGGTACTCGTGGGCTGGATTGGGGTGCTGACCGGCAGCCCGCGCTTGGGAATTTTGTCGATCCTCATCCTCTTCGTCGCGGGCGGAATCTGTCTCTACTTTGTCGATGAGGAGCGAGGCACAGCCGCAGCACGCGCCATTGAGGGCACTTAGCAAAACGCCTGCGCCGTCAGCGCATACACCTTCGCCACCCGCACCAACTCGGCCACCGGCACCTGCTCGTCGGTCGTGTGCGCCCCCGTGGCGCAAGGACCGTGGGTTAGGGCTTCAATCCCGGCAGCCATAAAGACATTGCCGTCGTCGATAAAAGGTTTGCCTCCCAAGGGCAGTGGTGCCCCGGTCACTTGCTCATGTGCAGACTGGAACGCACCCACCAGCGGGCTGTTCTGATTTACTGCAAAGGCATCGCCGGGCATGTTCCAATCCGCGAGCCGGATGCGGGTGCCGCTTGCCGTAGCTACGTCGGCGAGCAGATCCTCTATTTCGCGGCGCGCCGCCTGCTCCGAGCCAGCCGCCACCCAGCGGCGAGTCCCCTCGACCCGGCATTGAACCGGTGCCTGATTGTAGATCTGGCCGCCTTCGACCCGGCCGATAAACAGCGTGTCGCTGCCGACGTAGGGTGCGGTCCGCTCGCGCAGATGTTCGTTTAGCGAGTTCAGCCGCAACACCACCTCGGCCCCCGCGGCGATCACATCCGGCAGGCCAGCGGGCCGCAGCACCTCGTGCACTGGCTCGCCGTCGCGCTCGATCTCCACGCTAAATACGGCCATCCCGCGCCCGGCGGCTGGCAGCACATCACCCAAGTATTCCGGCAGCAGCACCCCGTCGCCGACGAAGCCTTCGCGGATCAAGGCCAAAAGCTGGCGGCGGTCGCCCCAAGGCGCTTCGTGGTGGTCGTGGGCCGTGAGTAAGACCGCCCCCTTGGTCAGTGCGCCCGCATCCCTTAACGCCCTGAGCGCCTCGACGAAGGCGGCGATTCCCCCCTTCATGTCGGACGAACCCGACCCGTAGAGCTGGCCATCCTCCACTTTGGGCGGCACAAAGGGCAGATGCACCGTGTCCAAGTGCCCATCGAATTGCAACACCCGCCCAAGCTGGCCGCTGTCGAAGCGAGCGACCACGGCCGGTGCTTGCGGCCAATCGGCTTGGGGTCGCTCCACGTCAAACCCATCCGCAGTCAGTATCGACGCCAATGTATCAGCCACCGCGCCGGCGTCTAGCGTCGGGCTGGGCACCGCAATCAGTTCCTTGGCCGTATCAAGTAGGCGTTGCTCATCGATGGCCTGTAGTATGTTGTCTTCCATCCTAACACTCCTTTACCCACTTTGAGATTTGGTTGTATCAGTATCGACCACCCCACGAGGACAGAGCCACCCGCGCTCCCAGGACGGACCACTACAATTTTCCTCAATCGCTTCCAGCCGCTGCTCCTCGGTTCGCTTCCACGGATCCTTGGGCAGATCGGCCGGCCCTTGGGGATCGCTCAGGCCGCAACCGACCAACGCCATGCAGAGCATCCACTTTCTCGCCATCCTAGCCTCCGTTGCCCGCCTCTGACAATCTCCGTACTTTGGGCCCAATTCGCAAAGGAGCAGACCTATGTCCCATCCCCCTGACTACGGCATCATCTACAACTGGGACGGCGCGCCGCACGGCTACTCACCCGTCCCCCAGTCCATGGACGCCTTTCTCGACAAGACGTACGCCCCGCTCGAAGACACGCAAGTCGGCGCTCTGTTTTGGTGCGTGGGCGAACACGCCACCCGCTGGCCAAGCGACGAACTCGAACTTCTCGGCGACACGCACCAGCGCCGCTACGAGAGTGCCGCTAGCTACACGCACACCGAAAATATCCGCCGCATGTTGGATCGGGGCGAAGATCCCCAACAGGCCGTCATCGATCGTGGCCACGAGTTAGACCTCCATGTCTATGCCTCGCTGCGCATGAACGACAATCACTTCAACGGCGCTCAGCCAAGCGACCTCCAGACCCTGCACCACGTCGAACTGACCAAACTGCGCAAGGACCACCCCGAATGGCTTCTCGGCGCGGATACCGAGGAGTGGTTTGCCCTGTCGTGGAATATGGCCATCCCCCAAGTGCGCGAGAATCGCTTCCAGCACTTGCGCGAAGTCTGCCAAAACTACTCTTGGGATGGCGTCGAACTCGACTGGCAACGCCACCCCTTCCACTTCCCCGCCGACTATGCCTATCGCCTGCGCTACGTCCTCACCGACTTCATGCGGGCGGCGCGGCAACTGACCGACGAACTGGCCCAACAGCGCGGCCAGCCTTTCTACCTAGCGGCCCGCGTCGCCGGCTCTATCGAGGGCTGTCATCGCATTGGCTATGACGTGGAAACTTGGATAAGAGAAAACCTCGTCGATATCCTGATCCCAGCCGGTGCCGCCGCTACCGACCCGGCCATTGAAGTTAGCGCCTTCCGCGCCCTCTGCGCCGACCGCGACATCGCTCTCTACCCCGGTTTCGATGGCGGCGTTCCCGGCCCGGCCGCCGGTCCCGAAGGCGAAACGGCCCGCCACAACATGCGCACCAAAGCCACGTCCATGCAGTATCACGGCCAAGGCGCGACCGGTATATACGCCTTCAACTGGCACGCCGACCGCGATTCAAAGCGCGAGTTGCTAACCCAAGTGGGCGCGGTCCAAACCTTGTGCCGCCAAAACAAGCTCTACAATGTGACCCACCGCTTCCGCCAGCACACTGGGGAGTGGCGCGGTGCATACCAGCACGACCGGCTGCGCGGCACCCTACCCGTTCCCCTCTATCCAACCATGCGGGAGACCGGCCCCCACTTCGACCTCGACCTCGCCGACGACTTGAGCGCGGACGCGCCGACGAGCATTACCCTGCGTCTGCGTCTGCAAGATTGGGTCGCTGGCGACGAGGTGCGCTGCTGCTGGGACGGCGAGGTATTAGCCGATCCGGATATCAGCTATTGCCACGGCGGCGACCCCCAACCCATCTCCGATATCAGCGCCGCCGCTTGGCACAGCTTCGCGCTCACGGCCGATCAAGCCGCCCGCGGCCGACATCGCCTAGAACTCGTTCTCTTGCAACGTCATCCCCAACTTGCTTGCGATTTGCTACTAACCGATGTCGAAGTGGTCATCCTCTATGAGGACTGACGACGCGAGCTGACAGTGAGGTGAGAGGTTGTCTACGCGGAGGCGGAAGTCGCTGTCCTTGTGAAAGTTCGGCCTATCTATTGTATTATAAAGAAGCTAGGAGCTTTCCCAAAGAATGCTTCCACCCAATTGCAGAGGAACCACCATGCCAGTATCGCGAGCGAAAGTAGCTATCCCAGGTAAGCGTCAGGTCCGTATAACTTTGCCAAATCCCCGCTCGGAAAAGGTGCGGAGGCGGGTAGCAAACTCGGTCGCCCGCTTAAACCGATCTCAGGAAGCCGACGCGCTCCAATGGGTCGAGGCCGTGTCTGAATTTGACGAGCGTGAGACGCGGTGACGTCGTAACAGTGGCAGTCGCGGGCGACTTTGGCAAACCACGCCCAGCCGTGATCGTCCAAAGCGACGTGTTTCCGGATGAGCACGGGTCAGTTATTGTCTGCCAAATAACGTCGGCCTTAGAAGATGCCCCCGATTTTCGGATTACTATCGAGCCATCTAAAAGCAATGGCCTGCTCCGAACCTCCCAGATCATGGTGGACAAGCCAGTAACTGTACGGCGCAGGCGAATTGGTAGCAGCATTGGCCGGTTGGAGGATCGGGAAGTTAGGCGTTTGAGTCGCGCGCTCGCATTCGTGATGGGATTGGCCGACTAGCACCAGCGAGAATCTTTTCGTGGATCCGTCCCTTCTCTAACGCCCGTAGCGCAAGCCAAAGAAAAAACCCGGCCACGTGAAAATCCCATCTTCCCACTCCTTCTCGTAGCGGCTGCCCGACTCAATCAGCCGCTGATGGCCATCGGTCCACAACTGGTTCAGGGAAACGCCGCCAAACAGCGCCAGATGGCTGTGCAAAGAGACCCCCGTCTCAAGTTTGATTCGCGCTAGATAGTTGTCTTTAGCCAAGCGATCCAGACCAAAGTCCACTGCGGGGGGCCAAAATCCAATGCCGGCATTGTAATCGTCGTCGAGATCGCGGCTGATCCGGTAGCTATGCATATCGAGGCCGAGGAAAAACCGCCGCCAGCGCTTCTGCACCCCACCACCCACGCCCAGCGCCCAGCGCCGCTGGTCAGCCTCGTCGGTAAAGCCCATGGTAAAAGCGGTGTAAAACGAGCGGCTGCCCGAGGCGATGGTGAACATGGTAAAGCCAACTTCGTCGCGCCAAGTGCTGAGGTTGAAAAGCCCGCTGCGCGAGTAGTTGATCAACCCGATGGGCAGGCCGCGCTCGATGTGGCCGGAGAGGTTGATCGCACCCACCTGCCAGCCCTTGACCTCGCTCGCCACGTTCAATAATCCAACCTGACCGCCCTTGACTTCGCCGACGAAATTGGTAACCCCGGCCACTTGCCAACCGCGGATTTTGCCGACGATGTTGGTCGTTTGCGCCACCTGCCAGCCGCGCACCTGAGAGCCGATATTGATCAAGCCGATCTGACCGCCCTGCAACGGCCCCATCGCCCAGTTGACGCCTACGACCGATGCCTGCCAGCCATCGACCTCTCTGAGCGCCAAATTGCCCAACCCACCGATCTGACTGCCCGTTCGCCCGCGCGCTTGGTTGACCAGCCAAGCAAACTGAACGCCGCGGAACGCCTCGTCCTGCGTATTAGTCAACAGCCCCAGCGACAAGGTGTAGCCCTCACGGGTGGCGACCTCGATCTGACGTCCCAAGGTGATCCGCCGCCCTGAGCCGCCGCGCAGCTTGGTGTCCTCTGGAGTCAGGACGCGGAAGTCGCTAGCGCTCACGGTGGCAAAATCGCCCTCGGCCAAGACCAATTCGGCCAAGCGCCAGCCCTCGTCCCACGTTTCCAAAAACAGGGTATAATCCCCGGGCACCAATCCCAACTCGACCTCCCGCCCAGGAGATTTGTTCAGTTCGGCGACTAGACGCTGCTGACCATTGCGGATAGAGACCCGACCAGCGAGAGCCTCGTCCAGCGACAGACCCGAGGCGTTGCGACGGACCTCGGTCATCACCACGCCGCCGGTGCCTCGCATCTGACCCTCATAGGCTGGATGCTGAGTGCCTCCCACAGTCCCAAGAGTCCGCACCCGCGTCTCGTCGAATGCGAACTGGTATGCCTCGTGCAGGGTCACCCGCCCATCGCCAGTAACATCGGCCGCGCCGCGCATCCCGGAAATTAGATAGTGAGTAAAAAAGGACGCCTCGATCAGGTCCGACTCTTGCGCCGCTTCGTCGGCCGAGCTCGACGTGAGGAAGGCGTAGCCCCGCATGTCAAAGGACTCATCGACCAAAAAAGGCGGCTTGGGCTTGCCGCCCTTGATGCGGGTTATGCTCCCGGAGTTGCAGGCGTCGAGGACGGCGATGCGGACGGCGGCGTTGGCCGTCTTCAGCGAGTCGAGCAACTGCTGATAGCCGAGGTGATCGCCGGCCAACAGCAGACCCTCTTCGTCGGCGTGGCCCGAGTAGTACAGCAGCACCTCCAAGCGGTCCCCTCGCCGGCTAGCCGCCTGCACCCGCCGGCCTAGATCGGCCAGTCCTTTCTCGAAAGCCGCCAAGTCTGGATCGCGCAACAGCAACACGTCGGCTGGATCCAAGCCCCCCATCTCCTGCAGCACCTCGACGAATTGTTCCGCATCCGAGACCGCGTAGCGCAGCAATTCGCGATCTACCCCGCCGTTGTTGGCACCGGCGGCCAGTATCAACCGACGCACTTCGGCTTCCACCGGCTGGGACAGACCCGCCGCAACAACGACTAATAGGACGCACACCAAAGACATGGGCACAACTCCTCAGAGACAATAAGGCAACCACAAGGTCACCCCTACAACGGCAATACGACGCCCACTCATCGTCGTTGGTTGCAACCACTATCGTAGGGGCAACTCTCGTGGTCTCCCTAGGCGAGATTAAGGCTCCCTAGGTTTCTTTACAGTAAACCGGTGCAGGTGAACGTCATCTCCCAACGCCACATCGCCAGCGGCCAGCTTGGTCTTGACCGCTGCCAAACCAAAGCGACGGTCAGCCGCCACCAAATAAAACCGCTCCCACCGAGGCGCGTCGTCCAATTCGTAGGCAACGTCGAGAGTGTCCTGCGCCGCCAGCGGCACGGCCTCTACTCCAGTCGCAGGCAGGTGCTGCGTTACAGTACCGCGCCCATCGACGGACAGGATCACCCCGTACTGCAAGCCACCCGAGCGGTAGGCGAGCTGTACCAAATCCCCACTTTGGGCCACGGCTTCGTCCTGCAGGCGCTCCACACCGATGGCCAACTTGCGGAAGACCAGCAAACGCGGCCCCTGCTCGCGGCCCTTGATGCGCGTCGCAGGTACTTCCGAAGTTTCGCGATCAAGGAGAGTGGGCACCGCCACCACCGCCAGGATCAGGGCCACGGCCGGCACGGCCCACAGGCGATACCCACTCCACGTTCGTTGGACGCGCCGGCCCTGCGCCCGCTTGAGTTTTAGCTCGATCTGGCCGCGCATCCATTCGGGTGGGTAGCGCTGATACAACTCCTCGTTGGAGCGCTCTAGGGCCGCTAGCCGCTGGGCGAGCTCTGGATCGTCCGCCAATCGGCGATCCAAAGCCGCCAACTCGTCGTCGGTCCCCTCGCGCAACAGGTAGCGCTCTAGCTGGTAGTCGCTTATGGGGCGCTTGTCTTGCTGGTTCATGATTTCTCCATCTCTTGCAGCGATGCCCGCAGGCCGAGCAACCGCTTGCGCACGCCGGACACGGACATACCTACTTCCCTGGCTACCTCCTCCAAGGTCATGCCGTCCACGTAGTACAAGACGGCCATCGTGCGCGTTGACTCAAGTTGCTGGCCAAAGAGCTTGGCTAGCGCGGCGCGCGCATCTATCTGGCCCTCGGCGTCCTCCAAGCAGGCTATCTGCTCCAACAGCGTCGAGTCGACCGTGGTCTTCCGCCGCCGGGTATCGCGGATGCGATTGAGGCAGAGGTTGGTGGCCATACGATAGAGCAGGCTAGAGGGCGCGTCGTCCCGCAGGCGGTCGCGCCGCGTCAATAGCCGCACAAAAACATCCTGGGTGGCGTCGAGCGCTTGGTCTTCGTCGCGCAAAAGCTGCCGACAACGACGCATGACCATCGGCCCGTAGCGGCGGTACAGTATATCTACGTCCATGTATTTCCTGGCGGTGTACTACTTAAACACCTATGGTGGCGCGGAGTGTTACTGCTGCTGCGACAAAAATTATGTCCCTAAATATTCAATTTACAAGATGCTGCTTATTGACGGCACCAAACAACAAGAGCCGGCGGTCTTGTGGCCGCCGGCTCTTGCGATCCTTCTTAAAAAATCTCCCCAAGCGCTATTTTTCCTCCATGGCCGCGAGCAGTTCGGCAGCCCGCTGCCGCTTGTCGGGATCTTTGTCGCGGGCGATGATCCGCTGGAGTGCCGAGACGGCTAGTGGATCGCCTTGCTCACCCAATTCCAAGGCCTGGCGGTCGCGTTCTTCGTGATAGCTGCCGTCGTATTCAACCACGTCCAGTTCGTACTCGCGCCAGTAATATTGCAAGCAATCGTCGGGCCAGTCGGCGTAGATGGCCTCCCAGGTGTTGGGCTGGCTGTGCGGCAGCAAGCTGCCTGGGGCGATGGGGTCGTCAACGCGCTGGTAGCGGGCATCGATGGACAAGCGTAGTTGCTCGCCGGTGTTGGGGACGCCGCGATGGGGCATCATGCTGTGGAAGAACAGCACGTCCCCCTGCGCGAAGGGGCCGCCGGTCCATTCAAAGGAGTCGGTGATTGCCAATCCTCCGGCCCCCAAGGCCGGCTGGAAATTATAAACGCCCCCCCGATGCGCCCCAGCGGCCACCTCCAGCCCACCCATCGTCGGCGGCAGATCGTGGAGCGGGAACCACGCTGTATAGGTTTCGGCCGTGCCCTGAATGGGGATGAAGTCCTGATGCGGCGGCGTGGTAAAGGACTCGCGCTTGGGAAAGATGGTGCGGCCGATGAGGCGAGGGTGCGGCAACACTGGGTCGTCGAATAGCTTTTCGAGCAGGCCGACGAGCGCGGGGTGATGCTGCAAGGCGTGGAATTCGGGCACCGCGTACATCCGGCTATAGACGTCCATGTACTCGGGCGTCGGTTCGACGCAGAAACCGTCTTGGTCGGCGATGGCGTCCTCAAGCGGCGCGTCGGCCTGAACCCAGCCGGCGTCGCGGGCAATGGCCAAAAAGCGCAGCCTGAGCGCTTCGAGTTCGGCGGCGGGCAGCAGGCCACCGACAAAGAGATGGCCGTCTCGCTGCATGCGATCGCGCAGCGCAGGCGGGTCGTCGATGATAGAGGTTGAGTCGACAAAGGTCGGCATAACGAAGACTCCAAAAATAGAGAAGAATGCTAATTCGATGCGTAATTTCTTAAATAGTACGGAGTTTTGCCAAAGACCAAAAGGTGCCCTCGGCCTCGACCGGGCCGGATCACATCGCCGAATGCTTTGCCTCTACCGATCAACTCGTCGAAGACCGCATCGCGTTGGCTCGCTTATGAGTTGTCGCATTAAACGCTGTGTATCGCCCAAAAATAATCCCCTCCAGCACACAGGGCACTGGAGGGGAAAGGAACCGCGATCTTGTAAAAACTAGGCGGTAAAGAACGCCACGAGGGTCCAGCACAAAGCCGCCGCACCCGCCGCAAGCGTCGCCTGCGGGATCTGCGTCTTCACGTGATCCATCAGGTCGCACCCCGTGCACATGGAGCTCAGCACGGTAGTATCCGAAATCGGCGAGCACTGGTCGCCGTACACGCTGCCGTCCATAACCGCAGCAAAACACAGCGTCATAAAAAGCTCTGGATGCGCCAGCCCATTGGCCCCGGCCACCGCCCAAGCAAGCGGCATGGCCAGCGGGAAGGCCACCGCATACGTGCCCCAACTCGTGCCGGTAGAAAACGCAATGACCATAGTAAGAAGTTGGAGCAACACCGGCAGGAGAAAATACGGAATGGCCTCGCCGAGCTGTTCGACTAAAAAGATGCTGCCGCCCGTCTCCTTGCTGATGCCGCCGATGGTGATCGCCAGCAGCAAAATGACTGAGCCAAGCACCACCCCCTTAATGCCATCGTGGAAGCCAGCGATGAGGTCTCTGAGCGCCATGCCCTTGGCCAAGGCCATACCCGCAGCCAACAGGAGCGCAATGCCAAAGGCCCACTGCACATTGGGCGATCCGCCAACGATAAAGGTGCCAACGGCAATGGCGATAAGCGTCCCCAGCGGCAAGAAAAATTCGAGGACGTGCGGAGTGTAGCCTTCGGGTACGTTGCTCCCTTGCAGTTCTTTGGCGCTCAAGGGATCGGCACCCGGGGCGTCGAGCTGGCCGGTCGTGCGCGAGCGATGCATCGCCTCTTTGAGTTGCTTGCCCAAAAAGAGCGGTTTTTCAATGCTGAGGAGGAACGTGCCCAAGACGGCAAAAATGGCGTAAAAACAAAAGGGCACGCTTTGAAAAAAGAAGGCAATGCGATCGGATTCAGTCGCCAAAAAGCTGACGCCAGAGACGAAGATGAACGCCTGCACGTAGCCGGGCCAAGCGTTGAACGCGAGCTGGGAGGCAATCGGCGAGGCCGTTGAATCAACCACGTACGCCAACTCCTCGTGACTGATTTTTTCGTTATCAGCAATCGGTTTGACCGTGGTGCCGACCAGCACCGTGCTGACGGTGCCGCCCTGAAAGAAGATGACCCCGAGCATCCAGGCGACCAGCTTGGCGCTTCTAGGACCGCGAACAAAGCGCACGGTCATAAATTCGGCAAAAGCCTGAGCCGCCCCCGTGCGCGACCATATCCCCATCAGCCCGCCCAGCAACCACAAGTAGAGCAGCAGGATTCCGGCCGCGCTTTCGGTCGCCAATGAGGGAATTAGTACCTCGCCGGTGAAGTCGTAGCGGCCCATCAGCAGAGCACCAGCGATGATGCCGCCCAACAGCGAGGTGACCGGTTCTTTGGTCAGCCAACACAACAGCACGGCCACCACCGCTGGCAAAAGCGACCAATAGCTCCAGTGGCGCTTGGCCACCAGTTTGTAGTAGCGACCGGTCTCCGCCACGGAGACAAATTCTTCCGTGATCGACGGTGTTGTTCTCGACCCCTCAATCTTAGCCGGGTCGAGTTGGGCTTGCGCCATGGGCACGGCCTCGAAATAAGCGGGTTTTTCGCGATAGGTATAGTACAGCTTGCCGTCGTCGTCCGTTTTCACGTCCAACTCGATCCGTTCTACCGTCCACGTCGGCGCCACATTGACACCTATGATCCACGACGAGAGCAAGGCGATGGCAAAAATGGCGAAGTTGCGAATGCCTCTGGGCATGAGGTTCCTTTCGGTTTAATGGTGGGATAGTAGGGGTCGGTTCCAAACCGACCCCTATTTTAACAAAAGTAATTTGCGCGTTTGCACGCCCCAAGGGGTTTGCAACCGATAGAAATATAGGCCAGCGGCCAGTGCGCGCCCACCGTCGTTTACTCCATCCCAGCGCAAGGTGTATGAACCAGCCGGATGGGTTCCCTCAGCTAAGACGGCAATCTGCTGGCCAATTAAATTAAAAACTGCGAGCCGAATCGCCCCTGCTCGCGGCAGAGCAAAGCCAATCGCAGTGGTACTATTAAATGGATTGGGGTAGTTCTGCGCTAGGGAGGACGCTTCCGGCACCACTCCGTGCTGTTGTTGCAGCACCGCCGTGGGTGCAGAAGTCCTAGCGGCGACTAAGCGCACATCGCCTAAATAGAACGTGCCGCGCAAGTTGCCGAACAGGCGAATGGATTCAATCGGCCCGTCGAGCCGAAAGAAACGCTCCAGCGGAATCTCTATCACCTGCCATTCTTGCCGCGCCAGATCCAAGCCATCCCCTTCAAACAGCGAGACTAGCGACGGAGTATCCTTATTGACCATGACGTTGAAAACAGGTCGGGTGCCGCCTTCGGCATCTCCGGGATGGAAGGCCAGTCGCAAGACGCGGTACCCTACCGGATCCACTGGAGTGAGCGACTTGTACTCGAGGGTAAACGCCTCGGCGGCAAGCGCCTGCGCCCAAGTGTCGGCAAAGACCTGCTCATCCACCTCGACGTTGGAGGTAAATCCCTGGGTCCAGTTCTCGCCGTACTGGTCGGCAAAAATGACCTGATCCGCTACGGGCAGCACCACCAACTCCCGCACCAGGATCGTCTCCAACGGCCCGCCTAGAGTCTCCTGTCGGATGTGGATCTGCACGGATTTCAGGCCATTAGGCACATCCGCAGATAGCGTCCCCGTTAGTTGGTACAGTCCCGTTCCAACCCGCTCTAGCGCCACTTCAGTATCGCCCCCCAACGCACTCAGATCGGCGAAGACCTCGGGCACAGGACCATCGGGCACGGGGCTAGTGACACGCAGATGCTCGCGCAGGACCAGCTCGTCCCCAGCTAGCGCAGAGTCTGGCAACGCACTCTGCCAATCCGCCACTAGACGCGGAGGCGGGAACAGAGCGCTGACCAGCTCTATGTCGTCGAGATAGAACGTACCGCGCAGATTGCCGAAAAAGCGGATAGACTCTATCGGCTCTTCCAGCGGTGCAAAAGCCCACAGCGGTACTTCTACGGTCTGCCACTCAGCTCGCGCCATGTCAATGCCGCGGAAAAAACCGTCGATTAGCGGTTCAATCTTGCGCGGATTCTCGTTGAGCTGCACGGAAAACGCCCCTCTCGAACCGACCGTCGCGTCGCCGGGGTGGAAAGCAAAACGCAGGGCGCGATAGCCGACGGGTTCTAAAGGTACAGAAGGAAGCAATTCTAACGTGAAGCCGCGTGTCTCCACAGCCAGCGGATCCCCAACTGACACCGCAAGCTCAGCACCAGTAGTAAAACCCACGTCCCAACCAGTACCCAACCCATCGTCGAAGACAACTTGGTTCTCGGCTGGCATCAGCACCACGGTCCGCTTGACCTCGACTGAGGCTTCGCCTTGGCGGATGTGGAAGACGACGGACGTGCGCCCTGCGCTCCCATCGGCCACTAGGGTCTCCACGAAAGGATAAAACCCCGGCGAGGCTTCGGTCAGCACTTGATCTGACGGACCGCCCAACGCACTCAAGTCCGCAGATACGCGCAAATCTTCGCCATCGACCGACACATCGCGGACGCGAATGCCCCCGGCAAACTCCACCGCCGCACCCACGGCGACCGAATCGGAGAAGCTCCCCTCCCACTCGGCAGCCAGCGCCCCCGGAGCAAAATAAATCTGGTGCATGCGGATGAAGCCCCGGGAAACGATGGCGTTTTCTACCGCGTCGCGGCCATAGCGCGTGTAGCGGCCTATGTGCGGATCGTCGGTGTGGATAAATCCCCCGTTGAGCCGCTCGGTCCACTGGCTCGCCGGATCCATCGCGTAGTAAAAACGCTCGTCGTACCCGACCAACACCATTAGGTGCCCGACCGTGGAAAAGCCGCCGTGGACGATCACTGGCCGGCCAGCGTCCAACAGCGCGTGCAATTCCCGCAATAGCCCGGTTTCGGTCGATTGATTGCGGACGCTCAGGCCGCGCAGCGCAGCTTCCTCGTTGAAGACCTTTTCGAGACCGCCGGTGGTCTGGGCGACGTGTGTGCCCCATTTGGCGGAGATCACGTCGGGGGTAATGTCGTCGGCTCCGTAGTATTTGAGCACAATAGCGATGCAGGTGTTTTGGCAGGAGCCAGAAGGGTTGATGCGATTGCTCTGCTGATGAAAATAAGGCACATCAAGAATGTAGCCGGCTTCCGTAGGCCCCGCACTGCACCAACAGGCAACGCACGCCGCTAGCATAATCCTGTAGTGCCGATTCAATCTCATCCTCTATCGTCCATCAGCTCATATTCCCGCCGGTTCGCTCGGCCCCAAATCCACGTCTTGGCCGCGATGGTAATTGCGCCCCATCAGGTATTTGATATCGAGTTCCACATCGCGCACAAAAATCTCCGGCAGCGCCTGAGCGTCCCGCCGCACCAATTCGACTTCGAGCGTGTTGTTCCCCTTTTTCGGCCAGTGTTTGGCGTCTAGCTTAAACGCGTACCAATACCCCGATCCCGTGCGATAGCGCGGAGCCGACATCCGGTACATTTCGTTGATCTTGCGCAACAGACTAGCGGGCAACTCTCGGCCATTGAGATAGAACTTCAGGCGGTCGCGCTCGGTGTGACTCATCACCCGCACCCGCAGCAACACCTCGTGTATCCGGCCGACCTTGGCCCAGCGCCGCAGATCGTCGCTGACCGACAAGGTGATGGAAGCCTTGCGGCCCTTCTGCAAATAGGCCGGTAGCTGCATGGTCGTCCCCGGCTCGGTGGTGGGATTGGGGTAGCGCCCGGTCACGGTTGGTATGTAGTAAATTTTGTCGCGGGCGGCCATGACCTCTGGATAGGGCAACTCCCGCAGCTTCTCGTAGAAGGAGGCCTGGTACGGCCAATTCCCAAACCAGTGCGCCAAGTACAGACCATCGACGCCCTGCATCCAATAGTTACAGACGGCGGCGCGCACCATCTCAATGCTCGCCTCCCCCAATCGATCCGAGTCCACGTGGCTTTGCAGGGCTGCGTGTACCCGACAACCCGTGCCTTCGGCTGCCGCAACCAGAGGCCGGAAATCAACGGTCGAATCCAACAGTTCAGGGCCGGAAAACGCTTGGCCGATCAGCACATCGACTATCCCTTCGCGCAGCCACGCTTCGACGTCCATGCCGACGGCATAGCACCCCTCGATGCTATGGGGGATGCGGATGGCCAACTCGCGTTGCTTGCCGCTCCGCTTGACCGCGCGATACACCTTGCGCACCCACTCGGTCATAATCTCGCGCCCAGCATCGACCTCGTTCGGGTGGAAATAGTAGGGCTGATAGTTCATCTGCAGTTCAAAGCCATCGACCGGATATTTCTTTAGCGTCTCGGCAATCAGGGCAAAGCGCTCGTCGCGGACTTCTTTGTGCTTGAAGTCGAGACAGGTATAGCCGGGATAATCGTCAGGCACACCGTCCTGCGCGCCGATTTCGAGATGGACGTTGTCAAAGCGGAAGTCCGAGCAGCGCACGTCCTCTTCCCGCGCCCCCCGGCCCTGCTGCACCAACAGCGTTGGATAGACCTGCTTGCCGTACTGGTGGGCGCGGTCGCAAATCAGGCGCAGGGGATCGTGCCCCTTGCGAATTAAGTCGCGGGCATTTTGATGGGCGCGGCGAAAAATCAGATGCGGCCACCGCTTCATGTTGTGGCCCCACAGTTCCCCGACCTCGGTGTCGTGCAGCACCGTGCGGCCATCGCCGAGACAAAACATGATGGCCTCAACTGGCGTGCCCAACAGCTCGTCCACCCCCTGCTCGTATTCTTCCTTCTGCATCGGCGGCTCGTACATGTAGATCAGCGGATGCCGACCGTCGTGGTAGAACATGATCTTGGGCTTCGGCATGGTCTCGCTCCTCTAGGTCCAGTTGCGCGAATCGGGCACGGCCACCCAAGACGACCCTTGGGCGATCGACTGTTGGCTGACGAGGCCGGGCAAGGTCATGTCCATCGCCAAGTCAATGCCAATGGCCGGCTCCTTTTCCTCGCGGATGGCCGCGACAAAGTCCTGTACCTCCCAATAATCGCCACCGCCGTGTCCAGCGGCGAGGGCTTCTGCCGGCGGATGCCGCCAATGATCGGGCAAAAATTCTTCTAAGTCCTCCAAAGGCTCCCAGCGCGGCTGTTCACTGCGATTGCGCAGCCAGATTTTGGCCGCAGCCTCAAAGCCGTCGGTCGACTCATACGCGCCATCAGTTCCTTGTAGCGCATAATGCACCATATTGTGCGGCCGGTCCGAGAGCATATCGACCCGGATGTGAGCCAGCCCGCCGCCCGACAGCCGGCACATCATAGTCACCGAATCCTCCATTTCGTACAAATCGCCGCGCGGGTCGCGGTAGTGATTCCCAGTGCCCACAGCGCAGACGGCCACCACTCGCTGCCCGGCGAACCACGTCAGCACTGGCCCCAAGCTGTGCGTGCCATAGGTGCAGCCATTGACGCCCGTCTGCCAGCGCCGCCGCCAACGCGTAGTCTCGTTGAGCTGTTTCAACTCGTGGATATAAGCTCCTTCGGCGTAGTACAGCTCGCCGAAAAAGCCGCGCTCGACCAGCGCTTTTACCAGTGTGTTGTGCTTGGTGTACACGTAGTTCTCGGCCATCATATAGACGGCTTGGCTGCGCCGTGCCGCCCGCGTCAAATCGCGGCACTCCTCGACCGATACCCCGGCCGTCACCTCGCTGAGCACGTGAATGTCGCGCTCCAAGGCCGCGATGGCCTGAGACGCGTGCCACGGCATGGGCGTGCCCACGACGACCGCGTCTACCCCCCCAGCGTCGAGCATTTCGTCCGTATCTGTAAAGACCTGTTCAACGCCCAATTCAGCTGCGTGGCGCTCGACCTCTTCACGGCGGATATCGCACAACGCGGCAACTTCCGTGGCCGGATGGGCCAGCAAGGTGGGGCTAAAGCCGCTTCCGCGACCGGCAGCACCAATCACGCCAAAGCGTATTTTGTCCATAGTTCTATCACCGTTTGACAACCGGCCTGAACAACCGTACTGTTGTAGGCCGTTTTTTCAACCCATTCCCTAATAGGAGGAACCTCATGGGCATCATACCTAACATTAGTTCGGATATCGCCGGACCGCTCGGCGCAATTCACTTGCCCCGCCTGTGGTCTAAGCTGCGCTTGAGTGCGGCTGGCGAATTGCCCGCGGATTACCCGGAATGCGGCGCAGGCTTCGACCAGATGGTCCTCGACGGCCTCGGCATCGACCGCGACGCGGCCGTGGCCTACGTCAAGGACAACAAGGCTAGCTACACCGAATTTGAAAACTGGGTCAAGGCCCAGCGCGGCGGCTCCATTCCGCAGAGCGAGATCGACGCTTCCAACGCCGCCATCCGCGGCTACAACCACGACGACGAGACCCGCACCGACATCCTCGGTGCCGCTGGTCTCAGCGACGACGGCAGCATCCTCGACGCCGTCAACCTCAACAACCTCGACGACTGGACTGAACTGCACAACGCCCTGAGCTAATAGGACGTATCCTACTCGTCTGCCGGCCCGCTTCCGCTCGTTGGAGGCGGGCCGCTTTGTTGTTTGCCGCTCGCCTATTCATACCGCCTTTTGCCGGGGCTGTCAACGCCCTTGCTAGCCTCCTACTAAATATGTACCTTGTGCCGCCACTCTCCTCGGTGTCCTCGGCGAAATCAGGTCTGCAATGAAACTCGACGTCGTACAACTGACCCAAGAATTGGTTGCCTATCCCTCGGAAAGCCAAACCAGCAACGTAAAAGTCACCCAGCACGTAGCCGGGGTCTTGGACCAGCTTGGTTTCCACATAGAAGAGGTGCCCTACACAGATGAAGCGGGCGTGGCCAAGCTCTCCATCGTCGGCAAGCTGGGCACCGGAGAGGGCGGGCTAGCCCTGATGAGCCACGACGATGTCGTCCCCGCCAATCCCGCCGACGGTTGGCTTCGCGACCCCTACGAAGCCTACGAGTCCAACGGCAAGCTCTACGGCCGCGGCTCCTGCGACATGAAAGGACCCCTTGCCGCTTCGATTTGCGCGGCGGCCCGCTTCAAAGCCGCCGATCTCAAAGCCCCGCTCTACATCGTCGTCACGGCCGACGAAGAGGTCCTCTGCGTCGGCGCGCAAAAGGTCACGGCCCACTCCAAGCTCTTTGCCGAGGCCAGCACCGGCTGCGGCATCATCTGCGAACCCACCAGCCTCCGCGTCGTTCACGCCCACAAAGGCTCGCTCGCCATCCAGGTCACCGCCAAAGGACGCCCCGCACACACCAGCACCTTGAAGGGCACCAACGCCAACCTCAAGATGATTCCCTTTCTCGCGGAGATGAGGCGATTCAACGAGCGAGTGCTCAGCGCGCGTCGCTACCGCAACGAGGAATTCGCGCCACCGCATTCCGAGTGGTGCATCGGCATCAACGACCACAACCGCGCCACCAATATCTCCCCCGCCCAGAGCATCTGCACCCTCAACTACCGCCCCATGCCCGGCATCGACGTCGATGATATCATCGACAGAACCCGCAGAAGCGCAAAAAAACACGGCCTCGACTTCGAGCTCAAGCATCGCGGCGAGCCGCTCTACACCGCGGTGGACGCCCCGCTGGTCCGCACAGCGCTCAAGCTAACGGGCCGCGGCAAACCCACTACCGTAGCCTACGGCACCGACGGCATGGCTTTTTTTAAGAAGATGAAACAAATGATCGTCCTCGGCCCGGGCGACATTGCGCAAGCCCACACCGCCAACGAATGGATCAAAACCGACCAACTGCACGCAGGCGTCGATCTCTACGCCCGCTTCATCGAGCACATCTGCGTTTAGAGACCGAAAAGAGCGAACGTCGGGATTTTTTAAAGGTAGGAATTAATTAACGTTGCAAGGTCTTTGCGGATCAGGCTCCTCAATCCCAAAGATCCACCCCCGCCAGCTTCCGCCCTACACTCGTCAACTCAGCCGTCTTTTCTTCGTGGTGCTCGCGTTCCTCGGCGTAGCGCCCCAGCCCGGACAGCCGTCGCTGCCAAAAGTCCGTGCGCAACCGCCGCGCCTCTTCGCTCTCTCCGGCTGGACTCATGGTGATGTACTGCGCCACGCGAGGCGCGGTGCCGCGATTGACGCTCGCGGTGTGCGGCAGGGCCGTGCGCCAGATAACCAAGTCGCCCGCTTCAGCACCGATGCGCTGCGCTCCCAAGGCCAGCAGATCTTGCTCGCGTGGATTGGCCCCCTCCGGCAGCTCGTCGAGCCACGCCTCTAGGCGATGGTGGAACCCCGGCACGCAGATAAAGGCCCCCTGCTCGGCTGGCGTGTCGTTTAGATAGAGCACGCCCTGCACGCCAAAAGGCAAGGGACGCTTATCCAAAGACGCGTCCCAGTGCAGATTGTGCTCGGGCGCATCTTTCGCATCCCAGTGCGGATTGTGCTCGGGCGCGTCTTTGGATAAGGCCGGTGGACTGATGCTGGCCCGGTCGTGGCTGACCCACAGCTTGTCCGTGCCCCAAATCTGGCTAAAGGCCCGGTGGACCCGAGGGGCCGTGCGATTGTCCCACATGGTCTGGTGGTGGTAAATCTCGACCATGATGCCGCGCCGATCCTCTGGATACCAAGTCTCGGGATCGTCCGGGTCCATGCCCGTAAACGCCCACACCGCCCGCCCAGTGCGCTCGGCCTGATCGCGGCTGATCACTTGGCGAGCGACCACGTATCCCTGTTCGGCGAAGAAATCCAGTTCTTCCCTGCTCAAGACATCCATGGCGTTTCCCCTCGTTATAACAATTTGCGCGCGATGAGCTCCTCGGCGATTTGCACGGCATTTAGGGCCGCGCCCTTGCGCAACTGATCGCCGCTGACCCACAAGTCTAACCCGGTCCCCTCGGGCCGCGAAATGTCCTGACGAATGCGCCCAACCAGCACCTCGTCGCAGCCAGAGGCCTCAATCGGCATGGGGAAATAATTCTGCGCGGGATCATTCACGATCCGCACGCCCTCAGCCTGCGCCAAGATAGCTTCGGCCTCGGCAGCCGGAAAGGGTTCGGCAAACTCCACATTGATCGCCTCGGAATGCGCTCGCAGCACGGGCACGCGAATGGTCGTGGCCGAAATCTGTAGCGCGTCGTCGTGGAACATCTTGCGAGTCTCGCGCACCATTTTCAGCTCTTCTTCGCAATACCCTTCCGGCCCGACAGCCGAATCGTGCGAAAATAAGTTAAAGGCAATCGGATGTGGAAATTCAGCCGGCTCGGCCTCCTGCCCGGCGAGCACCTGCTGCGTCTGCGCCTCCAACTCCTGCATGGCCCGTGCGCCTGCGCCGCTTACGGCCTGATAGGTCGAGACCACAATGCGCTTGACCTGACGCCGCTGATAGAGCGGCCAGACCGCCACATCCATGATGATCGTCGAACAATTCGGATTGGCGATGATGCCGTTATGCGCCGCCAAATCCTCGGGGTTGATCTCGGGCACCACCAGCGGCACGTCCGGGTCCATGCGATAGGCCGAGGTGTTATCGACCACCACCGCGCCCGCGGCCACTGCGTGCGGGTTAAACTGCTTGCTCAAACTGCCCCCGGCCGAGGCCAAGACGATATCCACGCCGGCAAAAGAATCCTCGCCGAGCTCCTGCACCTGAATCGAACTGCCGTTAAAGGGAATGGCGCGCCCAGCCGAGCGGGCCGAGGCCAACAGCCGCAGTTCGCCGACGGGGAAGTCGCGCTCGGCGAGTATTTCCAACAGCACCTGCCCTACGGCGCCAGTCGCGCCCATAATAGCTACGTTGTAGTCAGTCACCTGCATTTCTCCGTGAGATAATCCATTAATACATGTCCGTGTTCTACCTGCATACTACCCCACTCGGCCGCCCGCTCCCCATAGGCTTGCATCGAGTCAGCCACAATCCCCGTCCCCCACAGCACAAAGGGCACTGGCTCGCGGCTGTGGGTGCGCCGCGCAATCGGCGTGCGGTGATCGGGGGTGAGCAGCACCCGGTGCGGCCCCATCGACTCTAGCCCCGCCAAAATCGGGCCGACGACGCGGGCGTCGAAATCCTCGATGGCCTGTACCTTGGCCTGCGGGTCGCCATTGTGCCCAGCTTCGTCCGGGGCCTCGACGTGGACATAGACAAAATCAGCGTGCTGTAAAGTTTCCAGCGCGTACTCGGCCTTGCCCTCGTAGTTGGTGTCGAGATATCCGGTAATACCGGGCACCTCGATGACCTCTAAGCCCGCGCTCTTGCCAATGCCGCGCACCAAGTCAACGGCCGAGATGACGCCGCCCTGCACTCCATAGCGCTCCGACAAAGGCGTCAACCGTAGCGCGCGCCCAGATCCCCAGAGCCATATCGCGTTGGCCGGCCGCTCCCCGCGAGCCGAGCGGGCTGCATTGACCGGCGCGGCCGCGAGAATGGGGGCGGCCGCATCCATGAGGGCGCGAATTTTCTCAGCCCCTTCGCCCGCAGGCTCATGCGCGGCCATGGACTCGCCCATGATGTCGTGCGGCGGATAGGTCTCCACTTCTTCCGGGCCGCAGTCCCACACCAGCAAGTGGCGATAGCCCACCCCGGGATAGAAGCGCAAAGACGGTCCCCCCAACTCGGCCGCCAAGGCCTCCACCAGCTCAGCCGCTTCTTCGCTGTCAATGTGGCCGGCGCTGTAATCGACCAGCACGTCGCCTTCTCCGTAGATCAGGTTCAGGCGAAAGGCCACCCCGTCGTCGCCCAAATCGACGCCCATGCTCGCTGCTTCCAACGGCGCGCGCCCCGTGTAGTACACTCGGCTGTCGTAGCCGAAAATTTCAAGGTTGCCGATGTCGCTGCCCGGATGCCGCTGCGCGGGAATCATCTGCACCAATCCCCCGACTCCCTCGCGGGCCAAGCGATCCATGCAGGGCGTAACGGCCGCCTCCAACGGCGTCTGCCCGTCTAGCTCGTCGAGCGGATAGTCCGCCGCCCCATCGGGCACCAACACGACGTAGCGCACGCTAGAGATCCTCCATGCGGATGAGCTTGACCGCCCCCTGTACCGCATCGAGTGTGGCCACGGCCTGCTGCGCTTGCTGCATCGCGGCTTCGCGCGCCTCGTGGGTGACAATGACCAACGGCACTGAGCCCCCCTCAAAGTCGCGCTCCTTTTGAATGACCGAGGCAATGCTAATGCGCTCCTCGGCCAAGATGCGCGCGATACCCGCGAGCACCCCGGGCTGGTCCCGGACTAAGACGCGCATGAAGTAGCGCATCTGCACGTCCTCAATGGGCACGACCGCAACGGCGTCCTCGCCCAAGATCATGTCGCCGATGGAGGTGCTGGCCCCGGCAGCCTTGCGCTCGACCAACTCGACCATATCCGCCACCACCGCGCTGGCCGTGGGCAGCCGCCCGGCACCGCGACCGGAAAATACTTGCGGCCCCACTGCAGACCCCTGCACCTGAATGGCGTTGAATTCGTCGTGGATATTGGCCAGCAGCGCGTCTTCCGGCACCATGGCCGGATGTACCCGAGCCTCGACGCGCCCGTCCTGCTGCTTGGCAATGGCCAGCAGCTTGATTGCATATCCCAGCTCGCGGGCGTATTCAATGTCCCGACTCTCGATCTGCTCGATACCTTCGCAAAATACGTCGCGGCCCGTGCCCGTGCAGTGAAAGGCAATGCGGCAGAGAATGGCCAACTTCTGCGCGGCGTCCATGCCGCTCACGTCCATAGTCGGGTCCGGCTCGGCGTAGCCTTGGTCCTGGGCTTCTTTGAGGACGTCGGCGTAGTCGCCTGCGCCACGGCTCATGCGCGTGAGCATGTAGTTGGTGGTGCCGTTGAGAATGCCGTACAGGGACTCGACTCGATTGGCGACCAAGCCGTTGCGCAACGAGCGGATGATGGGGATACCGGCTGCGACACTCGCTTCAAACATCAAATCCGCCCCATTGGCCAGCGCCAATTCAAAAAGCTCCTCGCCCCGCTCGGCTAGTAGGGCCTTGTTGGCCGTTACCACGTCCTTGCCCTGCCGCAGCGCCTCGCTTACCCACTCAAAGGCCGGGGGCGCGCCGGTTAGTTCCACCACTAGTTGCACATCCGGGTCGGCGACGACCTCGGCGGCATCCTCAGTCAACAGTTCCGGTGCTAAGGCGGGGCTGCGCGGCTTGTCCAAGTCGCGCACGGCCACGCGCCGCAAAGCAAAATCCACGTGTTTGCGCCGCCGCAGCGACGCGGGTGCATCCTGTAACAGTTCGACCACGCCGCTGCCGACCGTGCCCAAACCGATTAAGCCCACTCCTATTGGCATATCGTTGCCCAATTCCTTGTTTCGCATCAAGTTAAAAACCTTTAAATATAGAGCGCGACGCGCTTTTTTGGCAAGGTGGACACCCTAGTGGATAGCCGCGCCGAGAGCGCCTATATTAAGGACACACACGACGACTGGAGCCGACCATTATGGATCTAAAAACTTTCAAATCGAGCCTGCAAGACCAGACCCCACCGGAGACCTCCCAAGCCCTGCAAGCCCTCTGGTACGATGCCAAGGGCGAATGGGACAAAGCCCACGAGCTAGCCCAGCAAGTACCCGACCCTATCGGAGCTTGGGTCCACGCTTATTTACACCGGGTCGAGGGCGACGAAAGCAACGCTGGCTATTGGTATCGGCGGGCGCAAAAGCCACACAGCGAGGCGTCGCTGCCCGAAGAATGGGATGAGATCGCCAGCGCCCTGCTCAGCGACTAACGCGTCCGCGTCAATGCCCGCCAAGTGTGGGTCAGCTCTGCCCGGTCTTGTGGGTAGGCCCAAACCAGGGCACCGATCAGCACCACAAAGCACATCCCTCCTACGGCCACCTGCAAAAAGTCGCCGCCCAAGTCTGCGCTAACCCAACGACAGACCACGGCGGCCGCCCCGGCTCCCGCGCCGATCCGCAGTAAGCGGCCCCAAGGCATGAGCCGATACCAGCCACAGCGCAAGTGCCAGCCAATGGCCATCAACAAGAAGGCCACTTGCAAGTACGTCACCAGCGTCGTGGCCACGGCCGGACCGAGGAATGCCCACTCGGGATGCGCCGTTTGCAAATAAGCAACGAGTGCCAAGCTCAAGCCGATATTGCAACACAGATCCCCCACGCTACCCCACAGCGCCCAGCGGGCCTTGCCCATGCCCACTAGGATCGGATTGTACGCGGCACAGCGCAGTGGCAGCACCAATAGATAAATGCGAAAGACCCAAGCCGAGCGGTCGTATTCCGGGAAGAGCCAGCCGATCAGCGACCCGGCAAAAGCGAGCAAGAAGGCCGCCAGCGGCAATACCAACAGGGCCAAGCGAGAGACCGCGCGCTGCCATAGCACCAGTATTTCATCGAGCTGGCCCTCCTGAAAGAACTGGCTGACCTCCGGGATCAACACCGCCGTCACCGCCGACAGCAGCAGGCTGATCGGTACCTCAATGGCCCCGAAATTGTACTCGGCAAACGCGCCAGCCGCGAAGAAGTGCATTACCACAAAGCGATCGACGTAGCGCGAGAGACTGCCCATTGCGTCGTTGAAACCAACCGGGCGCGTATAGCGCATCAACTCGCCTAACCCTTCCCAGCCCCACCAACGCCCGCCCTTCAATGCCAAGCGCACCAGTCCGCAGACGGCGAACAAGCGCAACACGCCCAACCCAGAAAACAGCGCCAGCACCTGCGCGGGCGTCCAGCCCAGCCATAGAGCACCTCCCGTACCGACGACTAATGAACTGCCCATGGCCAGTTGCAGCCAAGCCAAATAGTGCTCGCGGTCGGCGGCCACCAAGGCCGTTTCGGCCCCACCACCGGCGATCACCGCAAAGAGATACGGCAAAAACAGCAGCAGGTACGCGGCAATCTGCTCACTATCGCCGCCCTCTTGCACCAACACATCGGCCAACTGCGGCCCCCACAACCACAGGCACCCAGCCAACGCCAAACCCGATGTGGCCAAGCACAGCAGCACTTGGCCGACGAGCAGGCGCGGCTCGCTCCGCCGGGGAAAGAAGTAGAGTAAACTCGTAGGCAGCCCGAGCAAAAACACCGGGATCAGCGCATTGCCCACCACCCAGACCGCCATAAAAAGTCCGCATTCTTCCGCAGGCCAAGCGCGGGCGACCAGCGCATAGATGGCTATGATGCTGGCAGTATTGGCCGCACGCCCAGCGGCCACAATGCCGATCTTGCGAGTCAGCCGACCTCGTCCACCCTGTCGATCTTGTCCAGCCATGGTATTCAGCTTGACAGCGGCTGCGCCGCGCTGTATAACACCTTGCCCATCATTGAATTTTTCTGGTAAAAGGAGGTCGCTATGACGGTCAGAATCGGCTTTGTCGGCACGGGAGGCATCGCCAACCACCACCTACGCACTCTCGCCCAGCTCGACGAGGCCGAGCTGGTTGCCTTTTGCGACGTAGTCGAGGAAAAGGCGCTCGCTGCGGCCGGCGAATACGGCGGCAAGGCCTACAGTCACCACGAAGCCCTGTACGACAGCGAGTCCCTAGACGCAGTCTACATCTGCCTACCGCCTTTTGCCCACGCGCAGCCCGAGCTAGCGGCCATTGAGCGCGGCTTGCCCATTTTCGTCGAAAAACCCGTGGCCACTTCCCTGGGACAAGCTCGCGCTGTGGAAGCAGCCATCCGCGGCCAGAACCTGATAAGCGCCGTGGGCTATCACTGGCGCTACATGGATACGACCGCCCAAGCAATCGAACTCCTCGGCGACGAGCCGGTGGGGTTTGCCCTCGGCGCTTGGACCGGCGGCATACCCGGGGTGTCTTGGTGGCGGGTATTGGCCGAGAGCGGCGGCCAGATCGTCGAACAAACCACGCACATTTTCGACCTGGCTCGCTACCTGCTCGGCGAGGTGGAGAGCGTCCACGCCATGGCGCGCACCGGCCTGATGGAAGACGTCCCCAACTACGATGTCCACGACGCTACTGTCACCAATCTCCGCTTCCAAAGCGGCGCAGTGGCCAGCATCACCTCGGCCTGTATGCTATCCGCAGGTGGGCACGTGGGCTTGGACCTCTACCAGAAAAACCAAGTCCTGCGCATCGCCTCCGGCGCGCTCACCATCGACCGCCCCAGCGGCCAGGAAGTCGTCGAACAGGGCAACAATCCAACGCAAGCCGAGGATCGCGCCTTTCTCCAAGCCGTGCAAACCGGCGATCCCACGGGCATCCGCTGCGACTACGCAGAGGCGGTCAAAACCTTAGCCGTGACGCTCGCGGCGACCCAGTCCGCCATAGAAGAGCGCGGCGTCTCGCTTTAGCCTACTCGTCTTCGATCAGATCGAAGTCGTGGATGTCCTCGCCGGCCTTGGCCGAGAGGATGTCAAGCGCGGCGCAGGCCCCGTCGCCAGCGGAAATAATGGCTTGGATTTTCTTCAGGCGAGTGCTCCAGCCAAGGACGTATAGCCCTTCGACCGAAGTGCGGCCATTGCGATCGGCCACCAATCCATCGGCTTCTTTGGCCACGCCCAAGCTTTCGGCCAGCGGGTTGCTCGGTCCGGTAACCAAGATCAGATATTGAGACTGGTGGCTTTGGCCATCGGCGGTTTCGACGACAAATCCTCCCTCGTCCTTTTCAACGCTGCTGACTTCGACGTCCTGAATCTCCCCACCAAAGCCGCGCACCTGCTCGCGACCGATCTGCTGGAACTCGGGTCCGGCCATCTTGGGAATGCCCAAATAATTGTACAGCATGGCCTTGTGCATGAGGGTCTTGTCTTGGCCAAAGACAGTGACGCTCATGTCGTTTTTGGCGAGAAAGAGCGCGGCGCTCAATCCACCTGGCCCATCTCCGACGACGATAACATCCGGCATTTCTCAGGCTCCTTTGGCTGTTGGTTAGCGCGGGCAAATAAGGCCGCTGGCCCACGCGATGTCAACCTTACCACGCGAGTACTATGCCTTGAACGGGCACGGGTATTGCTTTTCTAATCTCAGGCGTATTGACACCGCTCCACGCCATCCTGTACCTTCCAACCCAAGGAGACAGCCTGATATGACCAATTCCCCTTTAACCCCCGAAGAGCGTCTAGCCAAGCTCGAAGGCGTGTACAATCACTTGGCCACCAAGGCCGATGTGACCGAACTCAAAGCCGAGTTCAAGACTGATATCGCCGAACTCAAAGCCGAGTTGAGCAAGGAATTCACGAGCCAGATAAAGGAAGTTAGAAAGGGTTTGAACCAATTACAGGGGGGGATCGCCGTGTTGGGCGTTGTGGTGATTTTGCTACAATTGTGGACCAAACTAACCAGCGGCTAACCAGCCGACCGCCTCTTAAATTACTCGCCCTCCAGCTCGAACACCATCTCCGGCACCACTACTTCCCAAGCATCGCATTTCATGCTGTCTCGATACTGAGGTTCCGACGCTTCGCGGCTCCAAGACACGATGGCGAAAACCGTAGCAGATCCGCACCGAGTTCCCGGTGGGGGTTCAAACGCTTGGGCAAGACGCCCAACCACCATCCCCGACCGGTTCAGCAATTCCCAAGATCCAGTTTTGGCAATCCGCGTTTTTAGCTGATCGCCGGGCGACAGAGCGGCAATCGCACGATGTACCGGATGATTGTCATAGAGACGCCCCGCGAAGCCCAGATAGACTTCGCGCAAGCTAGGCCGCCTATATTGACGTAAGAGTTCCGGGGCTTCTGGCCGCAAACCATCAGGTGTGCGATGTAAAACTGAACCGTTGTTAGGAAAGGCATATGATAGCGAGTCCGAGCGCCCCAAGTACGCCGGAGGTTCAGGCTCCTTTACGAAATCAGGCCGAGTGCTACCTCCAACGGGGTGCGATCCTTGAAAACGCACGAGTGCAAGGGTCTGCCGGGCGCGCGTCATGGCCACGTAGTAGAGCCTACGCGGCGCATCCGGGTCCTCGCCCTTATCGACATTGTTCCAGCCTCCATCAAGCACGGCCACGTGATCAAACTCCAATCCTTTGGCGCGATGCGCGGTCAATAGCAAGAGCCCGCGTTGGCGACGGCGTACGTCTCGCCCCCACTCGGCCAGCCACTCGATGAAGTGGTCTACCGGCATTTCCGCGTCACTAGTCTCCAGGGAGTGCTCGTCCAAGGCTTGCCGCAGCAGGTCATTCCATAGGCCCGGCGTTTGCGCTTCCAGCCAACCCCTCAGATTAGCACTGCCCACGGTCCGGGTTTCCCGTCCGCGCAGCCATTCAACAAACGTTCGGGTTTCTCGCAGGAACCAGAAGCTCGGGATTTCTTCGTTCCCCATCTGCACCGGGATATGATGGACTTCGCAGAAAGCACGTACCGGATCCAGATACTTCCATTCGCGTGCGATCACCGCGCACTTGGACCAGTCCCAGTCCGGCGAGAGGGTGGCGAGGCGCTGCAACTCTGTCATCGCGACTCGCGCCTGCGAGATTGGATCGCGGTGCGCTGGTAGAATCTGTACCCGACCTTGAGCTACCGAATCCAGCTCACTCCAGTCTCCGCCAAGCGGTTCCTTCTCTCGCGCCCGGTCAATGCGGATGGGATGCTCCGCCTTCATTCGTTGCTGGGCTAGCTCGATCCACTCATTGGCCGCTGCGATTATGTGGCCGGTAGAACGATAGTTATCCGTCAGGAAAGTCGGTTTCGACCTGTAATCCTCTTCAAAGCGACGAATAAACTCCACTGAAGCACCGTTGAAGGCGTAGATGTTCTGATCATCGTCGCCTACCGCAAAAATCGTCAGCTTACCGTCCTCATCCTTCAAAGTGCGTCCAGCTAGGGCCGATATCAACTCGTACTGATCCGGGCCGATGTCTTGGTATTCGTCCACCAAGATCCAGCGGAAACCTGCGAGGAGCCGTTCCCGCTGATCGTCCGCTTCCTCCGGCTCCAAACCCTCTCCGCGCAACAACGCTACTGCTTGGCGCAACACCTCCTGGAATGCATCGTCGTCAAGTAGCTTCTTTTCCCGCTCTTGGAAACTAACGCCGACCAGCCGCATGGCCAGTGCGTGGCAAGTAAGCACGGTTACCCCTCGGGCATCGTCGCCGATCAAATCCATGAGGCGTCGCCGGATTTCGACCGCTGCGTGCCGGTTATAGGCCAAGGCCAAGATGCCGCGGGGATTCTCGCGTCTTACGCGGATTAGGTAGGCGATGCGATGCACTAGTACTCGCGTCTTACCGGAGCCGGGACCAGCGAGCACCAACACGTTTGTCTGCTTTCGATCATCCGCGACGATGTCCTGTTGGGTGCGATTATTCAGGCTTTCGACTATGTCTCGCCACGATTCGGGCGTAGTCTGCCGCTCAGTCTCCTTGTCCCGATCTGGCATCCAACGGCGGAGGAATTCCTCCTCTGTTAGGCTGAAGTAGTCCATGGCCATAAGCACGGCATCGGTTATGGCCTCGCAGCCCCGCTCAGCGAACTCCTTCATCACGTGGATTTGCAGTACCTGCCCCTTGTAGTGGAGCTCAAGCGGCTCAAAGTCGGTGTCGGTAAAGTTACGTTTTTCTTCGGCTAGCCGAATAGTCATAGCCGGACGGAATACCGCTAGACCTTTGTTCAGGCGAATGACCTCCTGCTCGTGTAGCCATAGGAGTGCGCGGTCCAGCAGCCTATCGTGGTTTGTGCTATTTCTCTTCAGAAACAGATCGGATTTAATTACTTTCAACAGCTTGCCGAGGGTAGTCTCAGCAAGCAAATCCGTGCCCCGACGACTACCGGGCGGCAGGCAATCGAGCAAGTGATCCAGCAGGAGTTTCGCTCCATCACGTCGGCGCGCCGCGAGCTCCTCCAAATCCGCCCATTCGCGCCGCAGCGTCACCTGCACCATCTCCGCATCCCGCTGTTGCATCCCGATGCTACCGGTGCCGCCCTCTTCTCCACGCCCGTCACGGGCGATACTGCGGAGAATATGCCGTAGTCGTTCCGGCAACGGATCGGCCACCCCCTGATCGCGCAAAGTTTGTGCGGCGACGCGCAAATGCAGGGGCCACGTATCTCCCTTGCCCATATCCGGTGCAGCCTCACGCATCTGCGCAATCAGGGCGGTCTCCAACTTCGCCGCCTCATCAAAGCGCTTCTGAGAACTGCGCACTATTCCTGCATGGACAAAAGCGGTCAGTGCCATATCGTTGCTGGCAATACCCAGTTTTTCCAAGTCGTATAGGGCACCGCGCACACCTTCGGCGCTCAGACCGGATACACCCATCAACTCGTCGGTAGAGATGCCCTCGTCGGGGTCGGCGTCAATCAGGGTCTCGGCTATTTTAAGCAGCCGTTGCCGGTAGTCATGGGCAACGGACGCCTTCGCCAACCGACTGCGTGCTTCCTTCACCGAGTCCACCCGGAGAGACGAAGGAAACATCTGCACTTGGTTCTCTTCCCGGGTCAGTAGTACCCCCTCCTCAAGCCAAGAGATGGCGATTCGCACGCGGGTATCGTCGGTGGTGGAGTCCCGCTCAAAGACCTTTTCCTCGTCCTCGCCGAGAATTTCGCCCGCGGTAGCCACGACCTCGCCACCCATACGCTTCTTCCGGTCCAAGTTGCGCAGCGCTCTCAACACGCCGTGAATCTCTCGTCGAGTAAGCCGCGAACGCGCCGACAGGCCGAACTGCCTCTCCACATCATCCGTCGCATAGAGCAGTACGCAACGAGCCATCTCTCGGTCGCGTCCGGCGCGGCCTGCCTCCTGCATGTAGTTCTCTAGCGACCCCGGGATGTCGGCGTGGATCACTAGTCGCACATCCGGCTTGTCAATGCCCATGCCGAAGGCATTGGTAGCCACGATCACGCGCAGTTTGCCACCGATGAAGCGCTGCTGCACATCCTTCTTGGTCTCCGGCGGCAGCCCGGCATGGAAGTAGTCTGCCGCAACCTCCTTATCCTGTAGGAACTCCGCTACCTCTTCGGTCCGCCGGCGCGTCGCACAATAGACGATGGCACCGTCGGGCGCATCCGGCAGCAGGTCGGCCATCAGGATCTGATGGATATGCGCGAATTTCTCTCCCCCGGTCGTCAGCACCACCTTAAACTCCAGATTGGTGCGACGGGCACCACCGTCGAAAACCTTTAACTCGACGCCAAGCTCGTCCCGGAAGTGATGCTGGATGTCCACCACTACGTCGGGCTTGGCGGTTGCAGTCAGGCACAGCACTGGTGGAATCGGGTCCTGTCCTGCCTTTTCGCGGATGAAGCGTCCCACGTAGCGGTAATCCGGCCGAAAGTCGTGCCCCCACTTCGAGAGGCAATGGGCCTCGTCCAACACCCAAGCTCCGATCTCGCGTTGGTCGAGCGCACGGCGCACGGTGGTACTGCGCAGTTGCTCCGGCGAGATGATGAGGATGCCGGCGTCGCCTAGACGCACCTGATCGAGCGCCTCAGCACGCTCCGGCATCGATAGCAGTCCATTGATAGTCACACAGCAGTCAATGTTCTTCTTGCGAAGACCCGCCACCTGATCCGCCATAAGCGCAACCAAGGGCGAAATCACCACCGCGAGAGCGCCAGTCTTGTAGTAGCGGGATAGGGCCGGGATCTGGTAGCAGAGCGACTTGCCGGTACCGGTGGGCAGAATCCCCAAAACGTGCTCCCCGGCCATTGCCGCCTCGACGATGGACTGCTGCATGGGCTGTTGTTTGTCCATGTCCTTCGGCTCCGGCCGGAAATCGTCAAAGCCGAACCAACGTTTAAGCTCCTTGCGAGCGTCGTGCCTTTCCCGGCACCAGCCGCAATCCTCCTCGTCGCAGGGCATATCCCGTAGTTGGCGAACCAGCCTACTGGCTTCTGGGAACTGATGTCGAACCCATGGCGGCATCACAGAATTTCCACCGGAAACTGACAGCCAAGCCAGCGCGTACGCTAGCGGCCAGCCGCTTTGGGCGACATTCTCAAGAACATCCCGACCGTGATTCTGACAAGCTATGCCCGCAAGCCGCTCGTGGATCGCCGCCTTCGCTACTGCGTCGGCTGGTCGAGGTCCGTACCGTATGGAGGAAAAAACGGCGTCGAACCCCTCGCCATCAGGTCCCGTTCCGGTCAGCCAATGCCATGCGGCGAGCAAGCCAAGCGGCGCATCGCGTAACTCGGTTTGCTGATCGTCGAAAACATCTAGCGCGAGCTGGGCATCCTGTGCCGGATCGTTGATTCGCCCGCGTTTGAGTTGTCCATCCTGATAATGTTTGACGAGGTGGTGATAAGGATTGCGGGGAAAGGCGAGGGGGTTGAGTAGCAGCGTATCCACCGCCGGCAGCTTCAACAGCCGGAGATCGGGCTTTGCTGCTTTCAGATGGGGCAGATCGAAATCGATCAGGTTGTGGCCGAGCAGAAAGTCCGCGCCATCAGCGAATTCGTCGAGCTCTGACAACTTCGTTTCCAAGTCACCGCCTTGGAAAACTAGGGGTTGATCGACATCTGGGCGTACCGCGGCGAAGGCATGAATGCGGCAATCCTGCTTGCCGACCTCAAGGTCGAGCGAAAGGCAACGAGACGAAAGGCTGGAGTCCATGTTCAATGACCAGTGTATTAGCCGTTATTTTGCTTTTCTTCAAGTAACCTACGCAATTGTCCCACTAGATAGAAAGGGATCGAGACCAATTCAAAGGATTGGTCTGCCATCCCGGGCAAGGCGTAGCTAGCCGTATGCCAAGTGGGAGGAGCACTGTTCACGCGCACCCCTATCTTCTGTGCCTTGGTCTTGAGAAAGACCTGCAACGACTTGAGCGTGCCGGTCTTGCCCGCCTTGACTTCGACGGGGATGATTTTAGTACCCAAGCTGATCGCGTAATCGACCTCGGCATTGGAAGATGGCTTCTCCCGCATCCAGAAGAACAACTCCGGCCGGACGAAGGAAGGAGCGTTTCTCCGGTTTTCTTGGCAACCTTCTTGACAACGCCTTTACCTTTTCACTAACCTTATCCGGTGTAGTACCGCAACGGAGTTTCCGCCCGTCGCAGGAATAACCGGGAAGATAGTAATCACCATCTAATATGACGTTGCCACAGGCAGAGCCTACTGCTGTGGCTATATCCCCTTTCCAGTTCCAAGACTTCCCGTCAATACACCGTAAGTTGCCTTAAAAACAAACACTTATCCTCTCTTATTTTCTCCTTCGTTAGGCAGCGATCTCTCGGATTACACCAAGGGATCGCCGATCCCCTTCGCACTCCACTTGCTGCCGGGCGCTAGCGGTCTGTACGGCTCTATTTTCGCGGTGCCGTATGCCTTGGCCGCCTCCGTGTGTCAAGGACGGACGAGATCGTCCTCCTGTTAAAGTTTTCACTTTCACAAGCGGGGATGCGTTCCCTAGGAAAGAAGGAGGTTGAGTAATGACTTGCACGCAGTTGTTAGTGCGGCTGATGGCCGCTAGTGGGGTGTTGGGATGGGCTGGTGAGGCAGCAGCGGCCATCAAGCTAACGCTAAACCACGAGTATTACCCCAGTAACTTTGTCCTCGTACGCGAGGATGCCGGTGAGACCGAGATCGAGGTAACAGCCCAAAATTATGCTGGCGACCCGAGCACCACCTCGGTCGAGACCGTCGAAAAGGATACCTATGTGAACTTGGGGATCGAAAACCTAGGGGGATGTAGTTCTAGACTCAACAGTCGCTACCGCATAACGCTGCCCACGCTCATCATTCCAGCGGGCACGAGCGAAGCGACCGGGGCGATCACCTTCATTCCTATTGACGACGAACTCAAGGGAAACGATACCTACGACGAAGGAGAAGGTACCTGCGACGACTCTCCTGAGGATAATCCGGGCGACGGCGACGATCTCGTTCTCCAGATCACGGGCAATGTCGGTGCTCATAAAATAACCACTGGACCACGTCTTCACTTGGCCGACGACGACAAGGCAAGCACGAATATCTCCCTCTGGGTTTCTGAGTCTGCGCTCAGCAAGGAGGCGGGTGCGACCGATATTGTCGTAAGAGCAGAATTAAATGGAAAGGTGCTAACCACGTCCCTGACTTTTAACTTGGGTATTCAGACCGAACCAAACCACGCAGTGCGCGATATCGATTACACGGTGACGAACTTGGGCCACATAACAATCCCAAAGAACAAGGCGTCGGGCCAGACGACGATTACCATTGCTCCCAAGGCTCAGGGGACTGGCATTATCCGGCTAGTGGGTCGGCGCAATCCCAACCCCAATATAGCCATTGGCCACCAACAAATTGAGCTAACGGATTCTCCCGCTGCAGCTATTAAAGGGCTGACGGCGAGGCCTAGCGTGATACGCGAAGATCAGGGGCCGACGAACATCGAGCTGACGGTTGAGTTACATGACGCCCTAGCGGCGGACGCGGAGGTGCGGTTCAATGTGGCGGACAATGTCGACGATCTTAGCGGCAACGACGCCCTCAACACATTTTTCTCGGCCGCAGAACCTGCGGTGCGCGATGTGCATTACACCGCGACCATAGACGGTCTCACTATTCGGCAAGGTGAGACCGTGGGGACGACGACGCTTACCCTCACCCCCATCGACAACGAGCGAGTGAATTTGGCGAAGGCTTTCAAGCTGACGGCCACGGTCGGCACAACTCATTTGCTCACGGGTATCAAGATCACCGACGACGAAACCACGAGCGAGAACATAACACTGGAGGTGAGTCATAATGAACTGAGGGAGGACGCGGGCGAAACGGAGATTGCGGTGACCGCAACTTTAGACGGCAAGGTATTGGCGAAGGACGTGACCGTGGTCTTGGTCCTCGATGATAGGGATGCTGCTACGGCGGTGTACGCTATCGACTACACAGCACTCCTGCGTTCGGTAACGATTCCGGCCGGCCAAGCACAGGGCGTACAGACCGTTTCCATCACTCCTAATGACGACGGGATAGAAGACGCGGATGAGAAGATCATCCTAAAAGCGCTGAAAAACCCCAAAAACGACGATATGAAGGAAATCGCGGTCGGCACCGCGACGATCACGCTAAAAGATACGGGGCCGCGGGCGGATGCAAGCCCGACAGGCGACACAACACCTGCGTTCGTCGATAACCAGTCGGACATCTCGGCCACGGTTGGCAAGGCGATGCGACCGCTGGAACTACCGCCAGCTACGGGCGATGGCAATCTGACGTACAGCGTCTCAAACACTCTGCCCGCTGGCCTGTCGTTTGACCGAGCCACGCGGACCATTGCTGGCACGCCGACCGCGGTCGGAACGGCCACCATCATCTACACAGTGATCGACGGCGACGATGCCAAGCCCGAAAGCGTAGTCATGATCTTCAAAATCGCGATCTCTGAGGCCCTGCCGCCCGTGGTTGCAGTCGCGAGCGTGGCGTCAACTCATTCGTCACTACGAGAGAATGGGGAGACGACGGAAATCATTCTGACCGCTACCTTGGCCGCAGCCGCCCCCGCGGCCGAGACCGTCCGCTTCACTATTGTCGCGCCCACCCAAGGCATAGCGGCCGTGCGCGATGTAGATTACTCCGCAACACTGGCGGGGTCAGTATCCATTGCAGCCGGCGCTACCCAAGCGACGACAACGCTTCGCCTCACCCCTTTCGACAACGACAAGATAGATGGCAATACGTTCTTGGGGGTACAGGCCACCGCATCCGGTGGCTCGGCACAGACGGATATAAAGATCGCCGACGACGAAACGACGAGTACGTCTATCTCGCTGTCGGTACATCCACATATAGTACGCGAAGGAACCGGGCCGACCGAGATTACAGTAACGGCGACCTTAGACGGTAAGGCGTTGGCCCAAGACGCGACCGCAACCCTTTCCATAGACGATGCTTCAGCCGCCCAGCGCGATCTAGATTACTCCGCGCTGTTCGATCCGCTACTTGTGATTCCGGCCGGCTCGATAGCAGGTGCGACATCCTTCTCCATCGATCCAATCGCCGACGACGAGGACGAGGGCAACGAGACGATCTCGCTCAACAGTGCGATTGAGGGCTTGGCTGGAGGTTCGGCAACGATCACGCTGACCGACTCAGCGATGCCGCTGGCGGCACCAGAAGAGACGCTCTCCCTAGCCTTAGCCGAAGGTACTTCAGTGGCTACTCAGCAATACACCGCTGGTACGCAGATTGCCGCTCTGGAACTGCCTGCCGCTTCAGGCGGTGCGGGCGACGCGACGTACCGCGTCTCCGGACTTTCCACTGGCTTGGCTTTTGACGCGGCCACGCGGACCATTGCTGGCACGCCCGAAGTCGCCACGGCAGGTCCCGTCGAAATCACCTACACGGCGACCGATGGCAACGGAGCCACCGCGTCGCTGACCTTCTCCATCGTGGTCAACCCGCCGCTGACGTTTGAATCGCATAACTATCCGAACCCGTTCAATCCAACGACGACGATCAAATATGCGCTACCGATCGCGATGGATGTGGAATTGACCGTCTATAATGTCGTTGGCCAAGCGGTTCGCACCCTTGTCGCCGAGCACCAGAACACCGGGCACTACGGAGTAGAGTGGGACGCGACCGACGACAGCGGGCACAGCGTGTCGGCGGGGATCTATTTCTACCGCCTCCAAGCCGGTGGAAAGTTCCTCGCAGTCGAAAAGATGCTGTTGCTCAAGTAGCACACACCCCGGTCGCTTTGTTAGGACAAACGGGAGGCTCGCTCCCCACCGACCAAGTCGCGGTCGATAGGGAGCGGGCCAAGAGTGCGCCCCCGAGACCAAGCGGCTACCCCTACGCGCAGCAGCCGTACTTAGTTGCCCTCAGTTCGCGCAACTGCTAAATTATTCACCTATATACGCAACTCGGTCGCCTTTCAGCGGCCACCTACAATACAGAAGGTATCTAGCTTGATCTCCCCTACAGACGACGCGCTCGTCGCACGCTGGCAGCGCGAAACCGCTCCCCTATTGCCGCTCCTGCACGCCTTCCACGACCGCGACGGCTATTTGTCGGAAGAAGCGCTCAAGGCCGTATCAACGGGCCTGAAAATCCCCCTCGCCGAGTTTTTTGCCACCGTCACCTTTTACCACCATTTTGCCCGCCAAGCGCCCGGCCAAAGTGCCCCGCGCGTCTGCACCGGCCCGATATGCGCGCTGCGCGGAGCCGACGCGCTCTGTGCCAGCCTCGCCGATGCCACGCCCATGCCGTGCGCCGGGCGCTGCGACGATCCCATCCCGGTCATCAAAGGCCAGCAAGTGCTGGTCGGCACCGACGCGGAGGCCCTTGCACCCAGCCCCTCGCCCCTGCCCGCGCCCAATCCCGGCGGCTACGAGGAATGCGTCTTTGCTGACATCCGCACCCCCGACCGCGCCACCCTATCCGGCTATCGCCAGACCGGTGGGTACCAAGCCCTACAACAAGCCATCGCTGGGAAACCTGCCGAGCTAGTGGCCCTCATTGCCGACAGTCAACTCGCTGGCCGAGGCGGCGCGGGTTTTCCCACTGGCCAGAAATGGCAGGCCGTCGCCGAGGCCCCGGGCGAGCCTAAAACCGTCGTCTGCAATGCCGACGAGGGCGAGCCAGGCTGCTTTAAGGACCGCACCCTCCTCGAATGGGATCCACATGCAGTCATCGAGGGCATGCTCCTAGCCGCGTACGCCACCGGTGCAACCCGCGCCTTTATCTATCTGCGCTACGAATACCCGGAAATCAACGCCATCCTCGCCAACGCGATAGACGAGGCCCGCGCTGCCAACCTGATCGGCGAGCACATCCTCGGCAGCGACTTTTCCTGTGCGCTCGACATCCGTCGCGGTGCTGGCGCGTACATCTGCGGCGAGGAAGGCTCTTTGCTCAACAGCCTCGAAGGCAAACACCCCTATCCGCGCAATCGCCCGCCCTACCCGGTGACGCACGGTTTTGAAGATTTGCCCACGGCCGTCAACAACGTCGAAACCTTGGCCTCTGTGCCCCCGATCGTGCGGCGCGGTGCAGACTGGTATCGCTCGCTGGGTCTCGACGGGAACTCAGGCACCAAGGTCATCAGCCTCTCGGGCGACGTGCAGCGGCCGGGCAATTACGAAGTACCCTTTGGCCTGTCCCTCAACACCTTGCTCCACGAATGGGCCGGCGGGCCGGAGCCAGGCCGTCAGCTTCAAGCCGTTACTATGGCTGGCATCTCGGGCGGCTTTCTCGCGGGCGACGACCTTAATACTACCCTCGACGAACCGGCGGTCCGCGCCCGTGGCTCGATGCTCGGCGCGGGCGGCATCATGGCCTTTGACGACCGCCGCGACATGGTGGACCTCGCCCGCCAAGCCATGGCCTTTTTTGCCGAGGAGTCCTGCGGCAAGTGCTTCCCCTGTCGCATCGGCACCCAGCGGCTGACCGAGCGGCTTGATGGCGAAGGACCTGGGGATCTAGCAGCTTGGCGCTCCGAAGTAGAAGACATCGGCGACGTCATGAAGTCCACCAGCGCCTGCGGCCTCGGCATGGCCGCCCCCTTTATCACCGATAGCCTCCTCAAGTACTTTCCAGACCAAGTAGCCCAGCGCGTCTGCGCCTGATCGCGAGCCTTACGATGAATACCAATGGCAAACAACACACTCTGACCTTAGACGGCGAAGAAGTCGCCTTTGCTGCTGGCGAGACCCTCTACGAGGTCGCCCAACGCCATCGCCGCGACGTTCCCACCCTCTGCTACGATCCACGCTTAGAACCTTTTGGGGCCTGCCGACTCTGCGTGGTCGAAATCGAAGGCGCGCGCAATCCAGTCGCCTCCTGCACGTCGCAAGCTGCGCCTGGCATGGTAGTCAAAACATCGACTGCGGCTATCGAAAAGTACCGCAAGACACTGCTGGAAATGGTGGTCTCGGAAAACCGCGAAGTCGAGGTGGATCCCCTGCGCGGGTACGCTTCCCAAGAGCTAACCGACCTCGCCGATCGCTACCAAGCCCGCTCTGGCCGCTTCCAAGGCGCGCAATCGGGCCAAGCACATCCCACCGACGACAATCCCTTCATCTTGCGCGACTACGACTTGTGCATCTCGTGCAACCGCTGCGTCCGCGTCTGCGCCGAGCAGGAAGGCGATCACGCCATTGCCGCGATGGGTCGCGGCTTCCACAAGCAGATCACCACCGAGTTCAATGGCCTGCTCAAGGATTCGTCCTGCACCTTCTGCGGCCAATGCGTCCAGACCTGCCCCACCGGTGCCCTCGCCGACAAAAAGGCCCTGCGCGCCGCCGACCTACCCGGTGAGATCGAAAAAACCCGCTCGGTCTGCCCGTACTGCGGCGTTGGCTGCTCGGTGGATCTGCTGTCCAAAGGGGATAAACTCGTCGGCATCCAACCGGCGATGGACGGCCCGGCCAACGAGGGCGCACTGTGCATCAAAGGCCAGTTTGCCTTTGACTTCGTCCAGCATAGCGACCGGCTCACACAGCCCCTAGTCCGCAGCGAGGACGGCCAGCTTCACCCTACCGACTGGGACACCGCGCTCGACCGCGCCGCCCAGGGCTTTGCCAAGGTACTCGCCGAGCACGGCCGCCACGCCATCTACGGCGTCGCCTCCGGCCGCACGCCTTCAGAGGCCAACTACTGCCTGCAAAAATTCATCCGCCGAGGCTACGGCACGCACTACATAGACAACTGTAGCCGTGCCTGACACGCCCCCACGGTTGCCGGTCTGGCAGCCACCATCGGACGCGGTGCCATGTCGAACCCCTTGGCCGATATGGACAAACCGGACCTGATCTTCTGCATCGGCACCAACATGACCGAGTGCCACCCGGTCGCGGCGACGCGCATCAAGAGGGCCCTCAAACGCGGAGCCAAAATGATCGTCGTCGATCCGCGCAAGACCGACCTCGCGGATATGGCTGATCTGTACCTGCCTATCCGCGTCGGCTCGGACGTGGCTCTCTTGCTGGCTATGGCCCACGTGATCGTCCGCGACGACCTAGTAGATCACGCCTTCATGGAAACGCGCACAGCCGATTTTGAGCAATTCCTAGAGCACGTCGTCGAGTTCACGCCCGAGTGGGCTTCGACCATTACCGAGGTGCCCGCCGCAGACATTGAACAGGCCGCCCGTTGGTACGGTGCCGCCGATAAATCCGGCATCTACTACACCCTCGGCATCACCGAGCACATCTGCGGCGTTGACAACGTCCAAAGCCTGTGCAATATCGCCCTGCTGACCGGCAACATTGGCCGCGAGGGCACCGGCATAAACCCCATGCGCGGGCAGAACAACATCCAAGGTGCTGGCGACGCTGGGGCCGTTCCATCCAATTACCCCGGCTTCCAACCTACTGACCAGCCGGAAAGCAGGGAAAAATTCACCGCGCTCTACGGGCGAGAGATGGACCTCGACAAAGGCATCACCAAGGTCCAAGCACTCAACCGCTGCGGCACCGAGATTTTTGCCATGATTATCGACGGCGAAAACACCCTCGTCTCCGACCCAGACCGCCATCACTGCGAGCACGCCCTCAAGAGCCTAGATCACCTCGTGGTCATCGACATCTTCCTCACCGAGACCGCGGCGCTGGCCGACGTGGTCTTCCCCGCCAGTGCCTTTGCCGAGACCGATGGGAGCTGCGCCAACACCGAGCGCCGAGTCCAGCGCTTGCGCCAAGCCGTGCCTCCGCCCGGCGAGGCCAAACCCGACTGGTGGATCATAAGCCAACTCGCCCAGCGGCTGGGCTTTAGCGGCTTCGACTACACCTCGGCCGAGGACGTATTCAACGAACTGTGCGGCCTCTCACCCATCTACGCCGGCCTCGATTGGGAGCGGATCGACAAGGGCGAGTACCACTGGCCCGTGCCCGAAAAGGACCATCCGGGGACGCCGATCTTGCACGAAGGGGCCTTCCGAAACGGTCGCGGTCTTTTCAAAATCATCCGCTACCGCGACCCGGCCGAGACCCTTTCGAGCGAATTCCCGGTCTGGCTGACGACCGGCCGCCGACTCCAAGCCTATCACACCCGCACCCAGACCGGCCGCTCTCAGGGGATCGACTATCTGCTCGCCGAAGAGCGCCTCGAAGTCCACCCCGAAGACCTCGTAGCTTGGGACCTCGAAGACGGAGACTTGTGCCGCCTGTCCAGCGCACGCGGTGCCATTGAAGTCCGCGTCAAGGGCACCACCCGATCGCCGCGCGGCACAGTCTTTGCCAGCTTCAGCTTCAACGACGTGCCGATCAACATCCTCACCGGCTCCGGGTACGACCCCGTCACCCACACTGCCGAACTCAAGGTCTGCCCGGTGCGCATTGAGGCGCTGGTTGAAAGTGAGTAACGAGGTATGAGAAAGTGCCACCACTGGTGACACAATTACCTTGGACGCACAACCTCATCATCCTATCGCAGAGTAAAACCTCGGAAGAACGCGAGTTTTATCTGAAAACGGCGATCCGCGAAAAATGGAGTAAACGGGAATTGGAGCGCCAGTTCCGAGGGGCCTTATTTGAGCGATCCGTACTCAGTCCGCCAAAAGTGTCAGCAGTGCTGGCACAAATGCAGCCGGAAGCCCACGAAGTGCTCAAAGACACCTATTTGCTGGAGTTTCTCGACTTGCCGAGCGACCATGCCGAACCTGATTTACAGCGGGCGCTGATTGCAAGGCTGCGGGATTTTCTGGTCGAACTAGGACGGGATTTTTGTTTTGTGGGTGCCGAGTTTCCCCTCCAAGTTGGCGATCGCGATTTTGCGCTTGACCTGCTCTTCTTTCATCGCGGGCTTAACTGTTTGGTTGCGTTTGAACTGAAGGTAGGACGATTCGAGCCGGAGTATCTGGGCAAGCTCAGTTTTTATTCAGAGGCTTTGGACCGCGATGTGAAGAAGCCGCACGAACACCCATCCATCGGTGTCTTGCTGTGTGCGAGCAAAGACGCAGAAGTCGTCGAGTACGCCCTCAACCGGACACTCTCGCCCGCCTTAATTGCCGAGTATCAGATGCAGTTGCCTGACAAGAAACTGCTGGAAGCTAAACTGCAAGAGTTTTATTTGCAGTGCGAGTCCGCCGCAGAAGGCGATAGATGAGCTTTCGGAAGTATGCGGAGTACAGGCTCTTACATCGCCTCCAACTCGTCGTTGGAATAGCGTAGCTCAACAGTACCGGCTAGATCGGCTAGTTGGCGGAGCTTTTGCAGGCGCAGGTACTCATTCAATGCCATGTGCACTGCGGCGGCTTTGTCTTTTTGCTTTGTCGCCTGCTGGATGGCTTGGACGATTTCCGAATCTAAGGTAACTGTTGTAGCCATATAAAACCTCGTCGTTGTTTCAAAAAAATAACAAGCGACGCAGTAACGGCGAAACTTCTTGGGCCGTCGGCACACAGGGGCAAACTTTGACGTCCCACTGCTCTTGGCCTACTGTTATGCCCTTTAACTCGACAGGAGCCTTTCGCCATGAGCACTTCTACCCTACCCCTATTCCGCGACCAAATCCCCACCGTCGTCGCCGAAGAAACCTCAGCCCAACGGCTAATCGTCGACGACTGGCACACCCATCTCCTCGGCCCCCAAGCCGGCCCCCAACTCTGTCTGTACGGCGTTGACCAGCAACTCGCCTATCACTACGTGCGCCGCAAGCTCTTCGCCGCTGGCCACATCGACCCGGCTACTTTCTACTCCTGGAGCTTAGAACAGCAAGGCGACTTTACCTGGCAGAAGCTTTTCGCCGACGCTGCTTCCGATCCATTCGACGAAGGCTGTCGCGGCGTGGTCGTCGCACTAGAAGCCCTCGGCCTCGATCCCAACGCCGATACCCTCGACGAAGCGCGTCAGTTCTACGCAGACACCGCCCCGGAAGAAATCCAACGCCGCTGTATGGAACTAGCCGGCGTGCGCCGCATCGTCGGCACTCAGGACGTATTCAATGACCAAGAGCGCGCCTATTACGAAAACGGCGCATGGGACGAGTGCTATCTGTCCGGCTACCGCCTCGACGAACTCGTCTTGCACTACCCGCGCGCCGCGGTAAAGCTCAACGCCTGGGGCTACGAGGTTGGCAACGATCCCAGCCAACCCGCCACCGCCCATGCGATCCGCCGCTTCCTCGCCGATTGGTACGACAAGCTGCACGGCGTCGCGTACGGCGCGTGCTCGTTCCCACCTCACTGCCAAGTCCACGACCTCAGCGGGCTAGAGGGTGCCGTCCTTCACCACGCCGTGCTGCCAGCCCTGCGCGAACTCAACTTGCCCTTCTTCATGATGCCTGGCCCCATCCGCCAACTCAAACCCGAATGGCGCGACGCTGGCGACGGCGTGGGCCTAGCCGACATGTATCCCTATCAGCAGCTAGTGCGCCGCCATCCCGACAACGCCTTCTTCATCACGCCGCTCCACAACGCCAACCAATATGACGCCAGTGTCCTCTCCTGCCACAACGACAATATCATGGTCATCGGCCACTGGTGGTTTAACTACCATCCGGGCTTGGTCGAACAGGACCTGCGGATGCGCTTGGAGATGACCGGCGACCGCTTCATTCCCTTCAACTCAGACGCCCGCGTGCTGGAAAACCTCATTCCCAAGTGGCAGCGCTTCCGGGACATCCTCGCCAACGTCCTAACCGAAAAATACCAAGACCTCCACGACGCGGGCCGACAAGTAACCCGCGCTGGCATCGCCCAAACCCTCCAAACCCTCTTCACGCCCAATCGCTTTTCCCAACTCACCTGAGCAGGCTCCCGTGAAAATCAAGGAAATCCGCGCCGCGCAAATCGCACTCAAGCCCCCGCAGAAGACAACCCCGCGCCCCGCCCAACGTCCCGACCATTCCCTACACCGGCCGCTCGACCGCTACGACCGCTTCCGCGCCGACCGCACCGGCTCCCCACCGTGGCACCGCATCGCCTGCGTGATCACGGCTGAGGACGGCACTTGGGGCCTTGGGCTGACCGTCCACTCGCCGCCCGTGCTGCCCATCATCAACGATCACTTCGCCTCCCTGCTCACCGGCGAAAACTGCATGGCCACGGAAAAGCTGTGGGACGTCATGGTGCGCTCCACCGCGCCCTTTGGCGGCCAAGGGCTGGCCAGCTACGCCATCAGCGCCGTGGATACCGCGCTGTGGGACCTCAAAGGCAAGCTGCTGCAAAAACCCGTGTACGAACTGCTCGGCGGCCCGCAAAAAGACAAAATTTTCTGCTATGCTTCCGGGTTTGAACAGGAGTGGTACATGGAGCTAGGCTTTAAGGCGACCAAGCTCTTCACCCCGTGGGGCGCAGCCGACGGCCTCGACGGCCTCAAGAAAATCGAAAAACTCGTAGCCACCACGCGCCAACTCATCGGCGACGACATCGAGCTATGCCTCGACTGCTGGCTGTCGCAGGACGTGGAGCACCTGGTCCGCCTCGCCGAGATGCTGCGTCCCTATCGCTTGAAGTGGATCGAAGACTACCTGCCCGCCGACGATTGGGCTGGCTATGCCCAAGTGCGCCAGCGGCTCCCGTGGCAAACCCTCGCCTCGGGCGAGCACTGGTATTTGCCGCGCACCTTTGCCCAAGCGCTCGACGGCCGCTTCGTCGATATCCTGCAACCAGACGTGCTGTGGGTCGGGGGCATAACGGCCGGGGTCAAAATCTGCCACCTCGCCGAGGCCGCGGGCGTCTCAGTCATCACCCACGGCGGCATGAACTATCCCTACGGCCAGCACCTTTCTTTTGCCATGCCCGCCATCGTCTGGGGCGAGCGCTCGGAAAGCGTGTCGCCGCCCGGCGTACCTCTCCACGAAATGACCCTGTTGCCCGGCACGCCAGCCATCCAAGACGGCTACCTCGTGCCCAGCGACGCGCCCGGCTTTGGCATTGAAGTAGACTTGCCGTGGCTCGAAGGAGTCGCGGTCTGAGGAACACCGCAAACGGGGCGGTCCCGATTACGTGGGGAGGAAACCATACTTGAGCAAGATTCTCGATTTTCGCAGTGATGCCTCAAGCCTGCCGACGCCAGCCATGCGCCGAGCTATGGCTGAGGCCCAAGTGGGCAACGACGATTTTCGCGACGATCCTACCATAAACCAGTTGGAGGAAAAAGGAGCGCATTTGCTGGGCAAAGAAGCGGCGCTCTTTGTGCAAAGCGGCACCATGGCCAATCTAACTGCCGTGATGTCTCACGTCGAAGCCGGTGCAACAATCCTCGTGGGCGAGCGTTTTCACATATTCGACTACGAGGCCGCGGCAATGCGGCGAGTCGCTGGCGTCGAATTTGCACTGGTGGCGGATCAGACGTGTGCGGGAAGCACGCGGCTGCTTGTCGAGGAATTGGAGATCAAAGGGCTGGAACCGGGCCTGCTTTGTCTGGAGAATTCAGTCAACACCCCCGGCGGTACCTTGATTGAGATGGATCATCTCGGCGAGTTAGCGGAATGGGCCGCGGAACGCGGGATGCCAGTGCACCTCGATGGGGCACGGTTCTTCAACGCCTGTATCGGGTTGGGCGTTGAGCCCCAGGAGTTGGCTTCCTGCGCCGATTCAGTATTCCTAGGGCTATCGAAGGTCCTAGCGGCACCATGCGGAGCCCTGTTGGTCGGTTCGGGCGAGCTTATTGAACAGGCGCGGCACAATCGCTGGATGCTCGGGGGCAACTGGAAGCAGGGCGGAGTAGTGGCTGCAGCCTGTCTAGCGGCTCTGGACACCATGAACGGGTGCATGGTGCAAGATCACGAGAATGCCTCGCGGTTGGCCAGAAAGCTCGACGCCGTCGAAGGGTTGGCAGTCGATCTCAGTCGAGTAGTGACGAATATTCTCTACATGCAAGTGACAGAGGATAGCCTAGATCTAGCAGCCTGGTCGGACTTTATGGCCCGACACGGCGTATTAACCGGTAGATTCGAGCCGGAGCGATTCTGCCGCTGGGTGACACATCCAGACATAGCGGCGGACGACATTGACCGCGCTGTGGAGCTGGCGGCCGAAGCAGTCCACTGGGCCTTGGCACCATAGTCGCACTGGGACGGCAACGAGCCATAGTCGATCTGGCCACTGCTGTCGTTATCAGCGCCTCCCCGCTTCGCGCCCGTCCTCTTCCACGACCAAATACTGGTTGATCCGCAGGTTCCTCAACACCTGCACGGCCCCGCTCGGCCAGCGCACCTGCAGCGAATCCACCCTTTCAATCTGGCCCAAACCAAAGTGGGCGCGCGGATCCTCGCTGGAGAGAAAACTGCTGCCGCTGGTAATATCTCGGACTTGCACTTTGCCACCAGCCGCCAAGCGCAGGCGGGCACCAATCCCACCCCGATTGCTCTCCCTGCCGACCAACGCGACCCCCAGCCAGTTCTGCCTATTCCCCACATCGTTGCGCAAAAGCGCCGGTCGGTCGTCGAGATTGGTGACGAGAATGTCCAGATCGCCGTCGTTGTCGTAGTCGGCAATCGCACTTCCCCGACTCACCTTGGCCGCACCCAAGCTGTCGCCGTCGCTGGGTAATGACAACTCAAAGCGGCCGCCGCGATTGTCGAGGAGTTGGTTGGGTTGGGCGTACGAGGTGCCGCTGCCTGCGCGCTCTATCTGCGGATAGACGTGGCCGTTGGCCACCAGCAAGTCTAGGTCGCCGTCGTTGTCGCGGTCGAGAAAACCAGTGCCAAAACCCACTAAGCGAAAGCTGGTCCTGCCCAGACCCGCCGCGACGGACACATCGGTAAATAGGCCCGCCCCCTCATTGCGGTAGAGCGTATTATAGTCGTCCTCAAAGTGCGTCGAGAAAATATCGAGGCGGGCGTCCCCGTCGTAATCGCCCCAAGCCACGCCCATGCCGGCCTGCGAGTGTCCCATCGCCCCATACGCCACTTGGGCTTGCAGCCCCACCTCGGCGAAGGTGCCATCTCCCTCGTTGCGCCACAGGAAATTGGGGGTGGAGTCATTGGCCACGTATAGATCGACGTCGCCATCGTCGTCCACATCGACGAAGAGCACCCCGAAACCGTAGCCAGGATCGGGATGAGCCAAACCGGTCTCCTCGGTAACCTCCACAAAGAATCCGCCCTCGTTGCGATAGAATGAGTCGGCCTCCGGCATCAGTCCCAGAGGTCCGACGAACACATCGACTCCTTTCCACTGGCTGCCCAACCGAGGGATCTCCTCAGGTTCAAACTCGGCGTAGCCAGCCACGTACAGATCGACATCTCCATCCCGGTCGTAGTCCCCAAATGCCGCGCCCGTACTCCAAGCATCCCCAGCCGCCCCGGCCTCGACTCCTACTTCGGCAAAACCCGCATCGCCGTCATTGCGGTAGAGTATATTCGCGCGCAGGTTGGTGACGTAGAGATCCGCGTCCCCATCGTTGTCGTAGTCGGCACTGACAGCACCCATGCCCCAGCCCCGTCCCTTTGCGCCCACGGAACTAGCCACATCGACAAAGCCGCTTGCCCCATCGTTGCGGTAGAGAGCATTGCCGCCGCCTTGCATATCGTCCAGCGCGGCTCCGTTCACCCAGTAGAGATCCAAATCCCCGTCGCCGTCAAAGTCCAACCAAGCCGCACCCCCTCCTTTGGCCTCTGCGATATAGCCTTTTTCCGCACTGCCGCCCGTGTGGACTTTCGTCAGGCCGACATCTGCGCCCACCTCGACAAAGTGAGACTGTTCAGACGCCGTAGGCTCCGAATCGAGCGGCTGCTCTTCTGGAGGTGAACAAGCCGCCAAGGAAAAGAACAAAATCCACGCCTTCATGGCTCTTTACTTAGCTGTGCCAATTTTTCCTTGGCCTTGGAATGGTCTGGATCGAGCACTAAGGCTTCCTGTAGAGCCTGTCGCGCCTCGTCTATGGATCCGCGCTCGGCGTATAACGCGCCTTGCTTGAAATGCCGCTGGGCCGCGCTCAGGCGCTGAAAGGTGCTCAATATTTCTGCTCGCTCGTTCGGCTGGCCGCTGAGCAAATACACTTGGCTCAATAGATAGAGCGCCTGGGTATTGCGCGGTTCGAGTTCGAGGGCGCTTCTGAGCACCTCAGCGGCCTGCAGATACTGGCCCTGCTGCATGTAAACCTGACCCAGTTCCCACAGGATGTCCGCGCGGCGGCTGTCTAACTCACTCGCCCGTCTATATCCTTGCTCAGCTTCCTCCGGGCGGTTGCTTGAGGCTAGCAGCCCAGCGCGCAAGAAATGAGCGTCCACGTGCGTTGAATCCACGCGGATTGCCGCAGCAAAAGCCGCGAGTGCCCCCTCGACCTCTCCTAGGGCTTGGCGGGCTTCCCCGAGGCGGAAATGGTATTCGGCCCGTTCTGGTGCCAGGGCCGCCGCTCTCGCAAAGTGTTTGGCTGCGTCGCGCTGGCGGTGTTCGACCCCTAAGGCAATCCCCAAGGCAAAATGCGCGTCTGGATTTTCCGGTGCCAACTCCACGGCGCGCCCAAAGGCCGCAATGGCCTTGGCGTAATCTTTCAGATGCGTATGCGCCACGCCCATATTGTAGTGGACTTCCATGCTCGTCGAGTCTTTCTCGGCAGCCCGCTGCAACAGGGCCAGCGCTTCCCTAGCTCGGCCCTGCTGCAGCAACCGGAACCCCTCGGCACTCTCCCGACTTATGCTAGCGCGATTCCCTGACGGTGCCGGCTTTTCGCCGCTATCGCAGGCTGCCAACAACCCGATAATTAGCCAAAACTCTAGACGCATCGACACTTACTTGACGCTCGATTTAGACAAATCTATTATCCCTTTGCCTTTTCCCACCCGGTGCAAGACAGTCGGAAGTAATTTTCATAGAACGCTCCGTTCTCGTCATTCCTCAAACCAGATGGGACTGCTCCAAGCCAACTGGCCGTTCTCTTGGGTGACGCGTAGATAGTAATAGGCTGGCACCTCGCTCCGGTCGATGAAGTGGCCTTTTAAGGTGTAGAGCGCCGCAGGCAAAGCCCGGTGGGCCACGATCCAAGTGGGTAACCCGTCCACGCGCCAGCCCTGGCGTCCCTGTAAAAGCTCGCCGATGCTGAAGCTGGCCCGAGAACCGCCGAGTTTGCCCGTGAGCGACCAGTCGGTGGCCGTGGCCAACAAGCTCTTGCTCGTTCGACAGTCAAATTCGAGTTCAACCCGCGTCTCTTCCGTCCCCTCCACTTCCACGCACAGAGCGTCGTTGGCCCTTGGTGCGGTGGAGCCATTGCGAGTGGTGAAGACAGAACCCCGCGAGGTGTGGGACTGCCAAGCGCACCGCCTCTCATCCCATTCGAGGACGCGCTTGCGCCGCACCTCGTCAAAGGGATCGGAGCTAAAGCAAGGCACGACCTGCAAAAGCCGTCCCCCCTCGACCTGCAGTTGCCCCTGCCAGTCGTAGACTTGGTATCCCTTCATCGGCCCCCAGCCCCATTCAAAGCGCAGGCGATAGGGCTGTGGCTGTGCTGCCCGTGACGTGCCGTAGTCGGGTGCCTCTATGTGTACTGGAAAATTGTCGCGCACGACTTCCACGCTTTTGAGCGCGTCCCAACCCTCGACCCGATAATCCAGCCTGCGCTCCGCTAGCCCACTCACCACCTCGCCCATCCAAGCCTCCCCGGCGCGAAAACACACCTCAATCCGATCACCGGTGACGGCGGTGGTGCGCCGCTTCTGCAAGGCGTCAAAGAGCGCAGCGCGGCTATTCTCCTCGGCCCAAATCCCCGTCAGCCCTAAACCATAACCCCCTGGGTAGCCGTCGTGGTTATCGGTGCCGGCCACAAGACCAAACCGCTTGCCCAGCGCCAAGCCGTGTTGCACGGTGTATTGATATCCAGCCGGACCGCCGCTGTGCCCCAGCATGGGATAGAGGCCACTGTCGCGCTCCGACGAGCCGTGCTCGGAGAAGATCTCCACCACCGGCGACAAGGCCTCGTCAAAGCCCTGCCAGTCCACCCCGCGCTCGTAGGCCGTGTGATGGGACACCAAGATGGCCTGTCTATTCCTGAAGTGGTCCTGTAAATCAGCCAAACTCCGCGCACAATACATCGACTCCATATCCTCGGCGCTGAGCACGTGTAGATGCCCCCAAGCCGAGGAGTGCCACTCGTAGGCCGGGAAACAGGTAAACTCGCCTGGCCGGTTGTTTTCGCTGGCGGCCCGGCGGATCCGCTCCCAATTGGCGACCACCACGGGATAGCCGTCCGGCACACCACCGTCGGCGTGTAGCCCGTGCGGGGTGAAGGCGTAGAAGTCGAGGTGGGAGCGGGCGATCTCGTAGCTGCGTTCGAGGCTGCCTTGGGCATAGCCGAGTTCGTTGTGGTTGTGCAACTCGCCCCAGTATAGGTTCAAATCCGGCATACTAGTCTCCTTCCGACCTTTTGCCAATCACCCCTTGACTGATCCGAGTCCCTGAGGCTCGGACAACGACTGCTTCCCTAGGTGCACTTTTGTAATATATTCTATCCTATGCTAACCGCATCCCACGGAGGTTTTACTTCAAGGAGGCTCGCCATGTTTGCACTCGCCCCCATTCTCCTCTCTGTCCTCGCAGTTTCTACAGCTTGGACCGACGGCGAAGTCAAAACTGTCACCTTGCTTACTACACCTTGGGAAGGCCCCGTCGAGACGGAAGACGCCGCGATTCTTTCGCCCCAGATCCTCGGTGTGCGATTCTATCTGAACGACGAGGGTGAGGTGACTGACTTGCAATTCGAATTCAGCCTCGTGCCAGACGTCGTATCCTATCGGATTTGGCGAGAGGTCGAGGTCACGCGTGGCATAGACGAGAATGGCAATTTGGTAACACTGGAAGAGCCGGCTAGCGAATTTATTCCTTGGGCGAGCGTGAACGCCGACGCGATAGCAGACGCCGAGAAGGGCACGGTCATTATCTCTCCCCTCGATTTAGTACTAACCGAACTAACTGATTGGGCCATCTCCGCCACCATCGAACGCGACGGCGCGCTCTATCGCTCGCCACTAAGTTACTTTGACCTACCCTCGTCGCTGCCAACAGCCGTTGAAAGCAAAAGCTGGGGACAGATCAAACACCTTACTATTGACCACTAACTAAGGATTCCAATGAACGGCTACATCCACCACGAACTCCTGCCCCTCGGCGAAGATCCAACTCCCTATCGCCTGCTGACCACTGATTACGTTTCCACTAGCGAATTTGAAGGTCGCCCGATCCTCAAGATAGCCAGCGAGGGCCTAACCCTGCTCGCCGATCAAGCCATCCGCGACTCGGCCCACCTGTTGCGCCCCGGCCATCTAGCTCAACTGCGCCGCATCCTCGACGATCCAGAAGCCTCGGACAACGACCGCTTCGTCGCGCTCGATATGCTCAAAAACGCCAACATCGCCGCTGGTTGGGTCCTGCCGATGTGCCAAGACACTGGCACCGCCATTGTCATGGGCAAAAAAGGGCATCAGGTGTGGACCGAAGGCGACGATGAGGCTGCGCTCTCGGCCGGCATCGCCAAAGCCTATCAGGAGACCAATCTCCGCTATAGCCAACTGGCCCCCCTGAGCATGTTCGAAGAGCAAAATACCCGCACCAACCTCCCGGCCCAAATCGAGATTTTCGCCGAGCAGGGCGCGGCCTACAAGTTCATGTTCATGGCCAAAGGCGGCGGCTCGGCCAACAAGAGCTTCCTCTTCCAAGAGACCCGGGCGCTACTGACCCCAGAGCGACTGCACTCCTTTATCGACGATAAGCTGCGCATGATCGGCACGGCCGCCTGCCCGCCCTATCACCTCGCCTTGGTCATCGGCGGCACCTCGGCTGAGCACACCCTCAAGCTGGCCAAGCTCGCCAGCACCCGCTATCTCGACAGCCTGCCGACCCAAGGCAATGAGTACGGCCAAGCCTTCCGCGACTTGGAGATGGAGGCCGAGGTACTCAAGCTGAGTCAGGAGATCGGTATTGGGGCGCAGTTTGGCGGCAAGTACTTCTGCCACGATGTGCGAGTGGTGCGGATGCCGCGGCACGGAGCCTCTTGCCCGGTCGGGCTAGCCGTCTCCTGCTCAGCCGATCGCCAAATCCTCGCCAAGATCACTGCCGAGGGCCTATTCCTCGAAGCCTTGGAGACCGAGCCGGTCAAATACCTGCCCGAAATCAGCGACGAACAGCTCGGTGGTGCCGTCGTCGAAATCGACCTCAACCGGCCGATGGACCAAATCCGCGCCACCCTCAGCCAACATCCGGTCAGCACTCGGCTTTCGCTGACCGGCCCGATGATCGTGGCCCGCGACATTGCCCACGCCAAGCTCAAGGAGCGGCTCGACGCCGACGAGAGCCTGCCCCAGTACTTCAAGGATCAGTGCGTGTACTACGCCGGCCCGGCCAAGACGCCCGAAGGCTACGTGTCGGGATCGTTCGGTCCGACGACGGCCGGGCGCATGGACGGGTACGTAGATGAGTTCCAAGCGGCTGGCGGCAGCATGGTCATGCTGGCCAAGGGCAACCGCTCGCGCCAAGTCACCCAAGCTTGCGAAAAGCACGGCGGCTTCTACCTCGGCTCCATCGGCGGGCCGGCGGCGCGGCTGGCCCAAGACTGCATCCGCAAGGTCGAGGTCTTGGAATACCCAGAGCTAGGCATGGAGGCCATTTGGCAAATCGAGGTTGAGGACTTCCCGGCCTTTATCGTCGTCGACGACAAGGGCAATGACTTCTTCGCCCACTTTATGCGGCCTGCTCAGTAAGCAGATCGCTCAGGATCCAGCGTGAAACTCGACAACAAGGTAGCAGTCGTCACCGGTGCCGCGACCGGCCTCGGCCGGGCCACTGCCATCGGCGCGGCTCGCGAAGGAGCGCGGCTCGTCATCGCCGACATCGACGAGGCTGGCGGCGAAGCGACAGCCAAGCAGATCTCCGACGAAGGCGGCACAGCTCATTTTGTACACACCGATTTGAGTCGCTCCGCAGACGTGCGCCGTTTGATGGACACCGTCGGCGAACGCTACGGCCACCTCGACATCCTGATCAATCCAGCAGCCATCCTCGTCGATGCGGGGACGCGCATCGACGAATATTCCGAAGCGTCCTGGCGGCGAGTCATCGACGTCAACCTCACCGGCAGCTTCCTGCTATTGAAATACGCCGTTCCCCTGATGCAGCAGGCAGGTGGGGGCGTGGTATTGCTCGTCATATCCGGTGCCGGCGTGTTGGGCGGCAGTGCCTCTCTTCCGTACGGATCGAGTAAAGGAGGTGTCCGAGGGCTGGTCCTAGTTGCCCGCGAACAGCTTCGCCCCCTGAACATCCGCATCCACGCCGTATCGCCGGGAGAAATGGCGACGAACATGAAGCTGGGCGCTATCCGTGAGATGGCCGAAAAAGCGGGCCGCTCCGCCGACGAAGCAGAGCGAGAATCGCGCCCCGACCTGTCGCCGCCCGAGGATTCGGCCGCCAAGCTCATCGATCTCGCCTCCGACGCGGGAGCGGCCGCCGGTGACGCTGTGACCATCTTCGACGGCGACTGGGATATCGAGACTCATTCCTTGCGGACTCCAGCCAACCGCAGGTTGCAGTAGGGATTGACGCTACACCGCACGGGGGAAATAGCATGAAATTCAGCGAAGCACAATTGGCGCAGTACCGCACATCCGGCTATGTCATCGTCGACTGTCCGTTCCCCGAAAGTCTCACTGAAGCGTGCATGGCGGCGGTCGAAAAGGAAGCCCAAGATCCATCAGAGGGGCCGGCAGACGGCAGCAAGAGAAATCACTTTTACCTGCGGCCGCAGGTGGAAGACTCGTACTGGTGCACCCTCGATCACTCCCTGCCATTCATGAAAATCATCCTGCACCCTGAAATCATCGAACTCGCCTGTCAACTGAACGAAGACCGCGATATCTATCTGCGCAACGGCGGCATCAATGAACAGGCTCCGAACCGGTCGGTCGGGTGGCACATCGACGGAGGTCCGGGATGGGCGGAGTTCATGCACTACTTCTCCGGGGCTTCGCGCGAGAACGGATGTCTGCGCATCGTCCCAGGCAGTCACACCGGACCGCCCAACTCTCTCCAAGAGACGGCCGCCCGGCTCAGGGAAGAACGGGGAATTGTCGGTTCGCAGACCGATGACGGCTGGGAAGATGTCGCACTCGACGACGAGATCTCCCTAGCGGTCGAACCCCACCAGCTAATCGTCCGCCATGCCAAGCTGTTTCACTCAACGTGGCTCAACCGCACCAGTGACTGCCGGTATATGAGCCACTGGCTGTTCCATCCCCACGCAATCGACAACCATCGCTTCACGTGGGGAGACTACCTGACTCCTGAGTTGCTCAATGCGCTGAGTCCCGAGCAGCAGGAGGTGCTGTGGCTGGATCGCGAATTCGACATCGATCCATCATATGATCGGGAGCGCTCGCGCGAGTTGGGGCGAGTGACGTGGGGAATCGTCTGAACAGCAGGAACGGTACCCGTGGATTTCCGCTCAATCGCCCCGGGATCCAATTGAGTACCTATGCGTAACGTCAATGGGTAACAGAAGAATGTGACCCTGCCCTCGCAGAGGCTACCCACCGACGATTTCAGCCGCCTTGCGTTGCAGGCGCGCCTACGCGCTCGGCCCGTTCCCATTCATCGACCAATTCGACCATGTCCGCGTCCTCGCGGATCGCGTCAAAAGCGGCCAGCTTGCCGAACCAACTCCGGCACTGGCCGTTGGCCACGAGTTGGCCGTAAATGTTGCGCAGCCGCTCCTTCCCCTCTTCTAGCTGCCCCAGCGCGACGAGTGCGGCGGCTAGGTAGATGTCGCCGCGATTGACGAGCCGACCGCCCAATTCCTCCTCGTGACGCAAATAGCGCAGCGCCTCCGAGTAGTGGCCGGTTTCGCAGGCGGATTGCCCGGCGATGGAATAGGATCCAGCGCTCTGGTGCTGGTCGAGTGCCCAATCGAGTTCAGCGAGAATGTCCGCAGTTGCGCGCCCCGTCTGGTGCCTCGCCCGCAGGATGCGGTCGGCGAGCGCGTAGCACACCGTCCACCAGCGGAAGTCGTCGCCGTTGTGCGCACCGGCGTTTTCGTCGCCTTCTTCGGTGAGCGCCAAAGGTCGAATCTGGAGGCGCGGGTCGTCGGCAGACAGGGCCTTGGCCCAATCGACATAGGCTCGACTGTGCTCCTCCACCTCATCCCACCGACCCACTTCCCGGTACTGATTGGAGCAGATGCCGTAGTACTGGAAGTGCTCCTCCACCGACCACTCGTCCTCGCTCTGCGCCTTGAGTGCATCCAACTCGTCGAAAACTTCTTGGCTCAATCCCAAATGCGCGTAGGCCATACTCATCCCGGAAGGCTGCCAAAGCGCGAAGCGGCGGCGCGGTGGCCAGTCCGCAGGCACGACTTGGCGGGCTCGCCGGTGACAGCGCACGCAGGCTTCCATATGGTCGCCGCGTCCGGTGTAGTGGGCATGGTAGTAAACGGAGATGGCCGTTTTATACAATGGCACGCTGTGCTGCCAGTCGTCGAGGCGGTCGGCAGCCCTTTCGAGGGCTTCGCCCCCTTCCTCGTGGCGGCCATAGTGCGAGTAGAGCCGGCCGAGTGCGCGGGCGATCTCCGGATCGTCGCTCCCCAATTCGCAGACCTTGTGCAGGGCGGCAAAGGTATTGTCGAGCAGGCGGCCGTCGCTGAAGTGCGCATCCTGGCGCAGGGCCTCGCGGGTCTCGCCGTCGAAGGCCAGGGCCAAGCCGCGGTGGGCTTCGAGGTGGTCCGGCACAGCGGCGACGATGCGGTTGAAGGCCTTGCGGGCTTCGGGCCACTGGCGCTCTTGCAACAGGTCCTGCCCCCGGGCAAGCGCCTCTTGCAATACTTCCTGTGTGAAGTCCTCGGGCAGACGGTGTTCTTGCAGGTTTTCCTTGACCATTGTTGTCATCTCCTCTTTTAGGTTGAGACGCGCCCGGTAGAGCCGCTGCTCGACGGTAGGGACCGCAACGTCGAGGAAGGCGGCGATCCGCTTGAGTGAGAGGCCCTCGAGATAAAAAAGGACCACGGCCTGTTGTTGCGGCTGGCTCAGCCGGGAGACGGCGGTCAGAACCCGCTGCCGACGCTCGCGCGCAAGCACTTGCTCCGCCGGCGACGAGGCGAGATCGACGACCACCATTTCTTCGTCAAAGGCGACCTGTCGGCGCTGACGCCGGAGCCACATGCGGCACTGGTTGGCGGCGATGGTCCGCAGCCACGGGCCGAATTTTTGCGGCTCGGGCAGGCTTTCCAATTTCAGGTAGGCAGCGATCAGCGCCTCCTGCGCCGCGTCCTCGGCCGCGTCAAAATCCTTGACGTAGCTCAGGCACAGCCCGAAGACGGGGTAGCTGTAGCGATCAACCAAGACCGCGTAGGCGCGGTGGTCTCCCTCCAAGCACGCCTCTACTAGTTGGGCGTCGTTCACGAAAACTCCTTTTTTCGAGTGCACTCGCCCTATAAATGCCCGAACCTAGAAAAAAATAACGCAGCGCCGCGATATAACCGTCTCGAATTTCAGGATACGCTTGATAAGATGTGAACTGTAGTTTACATTTCTCAAGTGATTGAGGTCATAGAAAGCGCTACGTTTCGGCGCTGGATTCGCGGCTTGCGCGACCGAAGCGCGGTGGCACGGATCAACGCACGTTTGCGCAACATCTCGCTGGGCAATGTTGGAGACGCCAAGCCGCTCGGAGATGGGCTGTTCGAACTTCGTGTGCATCACGGACCGGGCTACCGCCTCTATTGCCTGCGCGACGCAACGGCGATCGTCGTACTTTGCGGAGGAGACAAGGGTAGTCAGCAGCGCGACATCAAACGCGCCGGACGATTGGCAGAGGACTGGAGGCAGACATGACCGAATCGTTCACGAAATGGGATGTCACAGAGCACCTGAACACCCAAGAAGATGTGCGCCTTTACCTAGAAGCATGCGCCGAGGAAGATCCGGGCGACGGGAGTCTTATTTGCGCCGCCCTGAACGACATCGCCCGGTCGGGGAACATGAGTCGGCTGGCCCGCGAGGCGGGAATGAGCCGCAAAGGACTTTACAAGGCTTTGTCGGAGGACGGCAACCCCACGTTCGCGACAGTGATGCGGATCACGCGAGCATTGGGAATGAATTTGCGGATTACGGCATAGTGACGGCGCGCGATAGTCTGACCAGCGGGGGTATCGTATGATATAATAAAGGTGCTATATCGCCTTGGAGACGATATGGCACCTTCTATCATAACCTCCTATTACTAAACAGTATAAAAGCCAGTCTGATTATCTCGGGACGACATTTCATCCTTTGGAAACAATTCAGATTGGCTTTTTGCTTTTTGGATGCGTTGTATATCGAATAAAAATAATATGTTATAAATATAATTATTCGGTTCATTTATGTTGGCATATATATTGCGTTTTCGAACTGAGGAGATTTGAGAGTCGAGGTATTTTCAAAGGAATAATTGGCATGACCAATGAAACGGAAAAAGGCAAAGGGACAACCCAAGCACGGCGCGCTTTGTGGGCATCGTTTGCGTTCTATGTCCTTATAGCTTTTGAGTTCTTTTACATGGCCTCGCCATTTGCTGCGTATTTCTACACGGTCTATGGTCCGGGGCTCGATTGGTTGCAGGCCTCGGGTCCAACAAGCTGGATCATCCAGTTCTTCATGCCGCATCTGGTCGCGGAAACGCGCTCCATTCTGATCGATGTTCACGAATTCGTGGGAAGAGTATTGCTCATCGGCGGGTTGGCCGGGTTCGCAATCGGGGTGATCCAAATCTATCGCGCCAAGCTGCGCCGGGATGATGCAGTGATGGGCGGACTATACCGACATATCCGGCATCCCCAATACCTTGCGCTGATCGTGGCCAGTATTGGCATGTTGCTGATCTGGCCGCGCTATCTGGTACTCGTGCTGACGGTGACGGTAATTTTCATCTACATTGCCCTAGCCAAGGCCGAAGAAGGCATCTGTCTGCGCCAATTTCCCGGATACGCCGACTACATGAAGCGCACCGGCATGTTTCTTCCGGCGTGGTTTAACCTCAACGTCCCCTGGCGATTCGGCGACAGCCAGCTAAAGCGATTTGCGGGCTGGGCACTGACCTACGCAATCGCCCTTGGGCTGGCGCTCTCGGCTGCACTTGGCTTGCGGGTTCTCTCAATGAACGCGCTTCATACCTATCAGGGAGATGAGGGCGTCTATTTGTCTGTCGTTGAGATTGCGGACGAGGACCTCGCCGCCGTAGCAGCGATTGCGCGTTCGGCACCGGAAGTGCAGGCGGCTCTATCCGGTAAGGAGCATCTGTTGAACTACGTCGTGCCGACACAGATGTACATTTCGGAAATTCCGATGTATCTGCCCCCTGGAGAGACGTTCGGCCATTCCGTTCCAGCCGACCGGAATCCCGCGCTCTACAAGGTCATCTTCACTGAAGCCGTTTTCGGCGGCGAGGGGTTACCCGCAGGTGGCGATATCCTTTGGAATGCCGTCAACAAGACACCTCTGATAGAGGCACATGTGAACCTGAACACCAAGGCCGTTACCGCAGCCTTGCTGCCGCCGACAGAGCCGTTCTACGGCAACCGGCAGGTACCGCTTTTCTGATGACGGGACTCCGCTGGCCCTCGCAGGATCGGCTATCCCTCAAGCGATGCCCGTAGGACGATACAGGGCTTCCCTAGATCTTGGCCGATGTAGTCACCGCGATGGGAAACGATTTCGGTGAACCCCAATCGAGTCCAGAATTGCAAGGCCGGAACATTGGCCAGATAGACGCGCGCCAAGGCGCAGCGGAACCCCTCGGCGGCCAGCACCCTCTTGAGGCTTTTGATGAGTGTCGTACCGACGCCACTGCGCCGGAATCGCGGTCGGATCGCTAGGATCGAGAGCCAAGCGTCCCCTGCGTTGGGAACGTCCTCCATAAGGTGAAAGTACCCACCTAGTTCTTCATCTGGTCCGACGTGAATGCTCCTCATGCGGAAGCCGCGTTCCTGCGATTCGTCCGCTACTGACTGCTCTACCAGTTCACCGACCGTGCTTTCGGGCACCTCGGCAAAAGTGGGATCGAGCACGACGACATCCACACATTCCGTGACCGCGGCATGTAGCGCTGGTGTCTGCGCTACCTCGACCGCCCGTACGACAATCTGCCCCTCCGACCATGTACTCGGTAACATGTCCCTATCACTCTCTGAACCAAATAAAACGCTACTTCTTCGCTTTCCTCAGCGCCCCCTTAAACGCCTTCTCGATCTCGCCGCGCGCGACGATGGCGTCCTTCCACACGTCGGGAAAACAGTCGAGCGCATAGCCCGAGCCCCTCGGCCCTAGCTCGACGACCGCCCACAGCTCGGTAGCACCGCGCTGTCCTTTGACCCAATTGTAGAGCAGATGCTTGAGGAAGTTGTCCCGCCAAGTGATAAAATCCGCGTCCAGCTCCCCTCGCCCATTGGTGACCGGCGTCTGGCAATGGCTGCCGGTAAAAGTGCGGAAGTGAATCAATTCGCTCATTTTGAGCAGGTCGGGGCGGTATTCGGAGATGCGCTCCCAGAAGTTATTCGGCCGTAGCTGTTTGATGATCGCCGGGTGCGAGTGGTCGAAATTCGTGCGCAGCTTTTCCTTGTAGCGCTTCTCGTACTGCTCGGCCAGCGCCAGCCCCTTTTCCGGAGTCTCGGTGCAGGTGTCGCGGTGCCATTCAATCGCCGGTTTGAGCTTGAGCTTCTTGCCCGCCTTCATCACTGCCCGCGCCACCGTCACCGCCTTGCGGATCTCGGTGTCGTGGTCGCAGAGCTGGATATTGATGTGCTCGGCACCGGCTTCTTTAAAAGCCGCCAGTTTTGGCTCGGCTTCTTCTACCGTGGCTATATCGACCCCGCCGACGAGCTGTAGCCCGTGCTTGGCGCAAGCCTCGGCGATCTCGGGATCGGCCCCAGCGCTGAAGCCGACAAAACCAGCGTCCTTGGCCGCGCGGACTTTGCGGTCCATGGACCACTGCTTGGCTTCGGATGGGTAATTGGTCAACGTCCACGCCGCGGCGCAGAGTTTAAGTTGCGGCCTTTTGGCCTGCTTCTTCTTAGCCATTATCCTCTCCTTTAATGGAAAAATTAAACGATGATGCCCGATGCGCTCTGAGGTAGATTTTAAGATGCTCCTCAAGCATACTCAAACACATCGACCTCTTCAGAGCGCACTGGTTTGGCTGCTCCGTGTACCATGCGACGAACCTTCTCGGTGGTCTGGCGACTGAAGGTAGCTTCCCCACAGCGCAAGCACACGCTAGCCGGAATATCCTCGACTAAAATCCGCCTCTCTTGCAATACAAATACTTCACTCACCCTTTTCTGTTGGGCGCTGTTCGATCCACATACATGGCAATGGAACATGATGATTTTACCTCCGTCGAGAGAAATCAATCCACTTGCTCGCGTCAGGTTCATACAATGTAATAATCTTTACCCGCTCAGTATCGGCATAGGATACTTGAAGGTGCAGAGGCCGTCCGTCCGCCGAGAATCCGAACAGTAAACAGCTCGGCGAGTACTTATCGTCGAAGTATTGCTCTATAACTCTTGCCTCGGCACCGACCTGTCGTATTTCCCTGTCGGTAATGTTGCGCTCCACCGCTCGTTTGAAAGCATGGCGACTGAACTCAAACTCTCCCGTCAAGAGTTGTCGGCGCAATGTCTCCAAGGTTTTCATTAGCGGAAGTCAGTTTAAGGTACCGGCTTCAACAACGGTCACGTTCGATCGGCATCCCGAGCTTGTAGAATACTGGACGGACGGACGCGGATTCCGGCCGCTTCCTTGCGCTCGCGAACCCCATGCAGCCATTCGCTGATTGAAGGACGCGACGCGATTCGTTCCAACTCGTCGCGGAGGAATGCCTGCATGGACTGGCGTTGCCGGGCGGCGCGAACGGCCAACTCGTCGCGCACCTCTTCCGGGACATCTCTTATGGTGATTTGTACTGGCATGATAGTTCCCGCCTCATTGAAAGTGTCTCAAGCGGCTTTACCTAACGGCAATTCGCTTTTCTCCGGTATACACATTGAATCCCCGCCCGCGCAAAAATCCCAACAGCGTCATCCCCGATTCCCGCGCCAAATCCACCGCCAAACTCGACGGTGCCGATACGGCGGCGACCACCGCAATCCCCGCCATCCGCGCCTTCTGAATAATCTCAAAGCTGGTGCGGCCGCTGACCATTAGCACGCTCTTGGCTGGCACGGGCTCGTTGCGCAGCGCGTAGTGGCCGATGATCTTGTCCACTGCGTTGTGTCGGCCCACGTCCTCGCGCAGGACGAGCAAGTCGCCCGCTTGGTCAAACAGAGCCGCCGCGTGCAGCGAGCCGGTTTGCTCAAATACATCCTGTGCCTGACGCATGCGGTCGCTAAGGTCGTAGAGCATGGTTAGCGGCACGGAAAAATCTTCCAGCAGCGTGGGGGCCTCGCAGGTGATAGCCTCGATGCTCGCCTTACCGCAAACCCCGCAACTCGACGAGGCGTAGAAGTTGCGCTGGAGCCGCTGCCGATCAAACTCCACGCCAGCGGCCAGCTTGACCTCGACGATATTTTCCTCGTTGGGCGGCTCCGCAGCCGTGCAATACGAGATCGCACCCAACTCCTGCGGCGATTTGAGCAGCCCCTCGGTACACAAGAAGCCAGCTGCTAGCTCAAAGTCGTGGCGCGGGGTGCGCATGACCACCGCGATCGGCGTCTCCTCCACGCGGATCTCCAGCGGCTCCTCGACCGTTACTTGGTCGTCTTCGGCCGCCTTGTCCGCCTCGCGGAAACGCCAAATCGGCCGCTGCGTCACCCGCTGCTGCCGCTCCATTACATCGGCCCTACGCGCCGAGGCCCCCGGTCCATCGCCAGCATCGAGGCGTCGAAGCTCTTTTGCATCAGCTCCAATTTGAGCGGCTGCGCTTGCGGCTCGTCCCACATGTTTTCAAACTCACCGGGGTCCTCATCCAAGTCGTACAGCTCGCCCAAATCGTGGCCGTGGTAGAGCACTAGCTTGTAGCGCTCGTCGCGGTACATGGTGGCAAAGGTGCCATCGGGCGCGTCCAAAGCATCGTAGTACTCGCAGCGGACAAAATCGCGGTGCGGTTGCTCGGTCTCACCGCTCAGGATCGGCACAAGCGAGCGGCCGGTCATCCGCTCCGGCACCTCTAGCCCGGCTAGCTCCAGAAGCGTCGGCGCTTTGTCGGTCAGTTCGACCAAATCGTCGCGCACTAACCCCTGCTCAAAATGCCCCGGCCAAGAAAAGATCAGCGGCACTCGCACCAAGCCCTCGTAAAAGCGGCATCCCTTTTGAATCAGGCCGTGATCGCCGAGCATCTCCCCGTGATCGGACGTAAAAATCACCACGGTATTGTCGCGTTGGCCCGTGTCTTCGAGCGCGGCCAGCATCCTCCCTACTTGATCGTCGATCTGCTTGATCATCGCGCAGTACGCCGCCTGCAATACGCGCGCGTCGGCCCCAGGCGTCGGGCGGTCTTTGTGCAAGGGATCGCGAATGTCGAGTTGGTCGGGCCGCCGTCCCTTGGACTGAAAATCAATCGCCGCTAGCTTTTCCTGCTGCGCCAAGTCGCTGTCGGCAAACAGCGGTCCGGGCATGGTCGCGGGGTCAAAGCGGTCGCGGTAGCTCTGCGGCGGATTGAACGGCGGGTGTGGGTCGTAAATGTTGACGCTGGCCAGCCAAGGGCCGTCGCGCTTTTCGCTCATAAACTCCATGGTTTTCTCAGCGCACCAAGTCGTCTGGTGGAACTCGGCGGGCAATCCATGGGGATATTGCTTCATCAACTCGCCTAAGACTTCCCCCTTTTCCCGCACCCAGTCGGCATAGCCATGCCCCTGCGGCCAGTCGTCGCGGGGCGCGTGGCTGTACTCCCAGTAGCGATACCCGTCATTGACGCGCGGCTCAATGCGGCCATAGGCGCTGGCCAAGTGCAGCTTGCCAATCAATCCGCAGTCGTACCCAGCCTCGGCCAACATCCGCGTGACCAGCGGCGGGTGGTCGGGAAAACTATCGAGGCCATTGCCGTTGATGTGCACGGCGCTGGCGTACTGGCCGGTGAGAAAACTCGCGCGGCTCGGCGTGCAAATCGGGCTTTGGCAATAGGCGTGCGTAAAGGCCACGCCCTCGGCGACCAGCCGATCAACGTGCGGCGTATCAACGTGAGCATAACCGAGCGCACCGATCGTGTCGTAGCGCTGCTGATCCGTGCAAATCCAGAGAATGTTGGGAGACGTCATGGTGGAAGGGTCCTTTTGAAACGGTATTATAGAATTAGCCGTCAAATCCCAATGCAAAAAGCAGTGCATCGCGCAATTCATTCATCTTCGCTAGTGGGAGAGATACAATCAGGGGGCCTATTTTACCCTTGGACACAGTCTGGATGTGATCCAGATTGATCGCACACTCTCTAGGCATTCCATCTCGTTGGGACAAAAGTACCTCTGAGGGAATGTCCCGAATGGTCGATGTCACTGGTGCCACGGTAACTTCTCCCAGATATTGAATCGCCGAATCCCTAGTGAGAATAACAACGGGCCTCTTCTTGTCCGGCTGGGCGAATTTGTACCAACGAACCTCACCACGCCGCATCACTCAGTCCACACTTGCTCGTCTTCCCACTGGCTGAATTCGCCCGATTGAACCGGCTTGCGGGCATATCCCTCCCGGTGTTTTTGCTCCTTTTCTTTTAATTTAGCACGCCTGAGCGCAGCGTATAGAGCCTCCCGCGCAAAGGCCGATCTCGTCGTACCTATTTTCTTTGTAACCTTATCAACCTCCTCGATTAGTTCCTCATCGAGGGTCATTTGTACGGTTTTCATATCTTGGCCTCCGGCATCAAGTTAAACAAAATAGCTATTCTCATAGCTATAATGATCCATATTATTCTTTTGTCAACCACACAGTGCCCATGCGCCCCTCTATGTCCCCCGAGTTCTCTATAGCGGCGACGAACTTCTTCGTCCGACATATCCTCCGCATTCTCTTTCTCGTCGCAGATTTCGACACATCGCTGGAAGGTGGTGTAGGTCTTGCCGGTCCCCGGCGGGCCGTAGGCCCCCTACGGCAAAAACTCCGCCACCGCCGCACTGCGCCACTGCATCTGCTGCTCAGTCGTCTCGTGCGGTTTGAAGGCGCAGGCGACCTCGGCAATCGGCACACCCCGCACCTCGATCCGCTCCAAGTCGGCCACGCCGTAGCCCAAGGTGTCGGCATAGTGCAAAAGGCCCAGTTCCATCGGCTCAAAGCCCATAGCCTTGGCCATGACCGCATCCACGGCAAACACATCGGCTGACGCCGCGGCCGCACCCATCGGCACCGCATCAGTTCCCCCAGGACCATTGCCCTGCAAGCCTACCGTCCCATCGACGATCCCAATGTCCGGCTTGAGATACTGGGCTAGGCGGATCAAGTTCACGTTGAGCACCTCGGCTTCGCTGGGCAACACGCGCTCGGCGTGCGAAGGATAGCCGTGCATCTTGATGCGATCCTCTTTGTGCAGCGTCCCCATAATCATGTTCTTCTGCGCCAACGTAACCACGCACACGTCGTGGGTCTTGGCCACGGCCACCGAAATGGTGCAGGGACATTCGAGGACCACGCTCGGCATCCGCACGGTCGCCTCGATGCCGCCAGCCATGTGAATTGTGGTCTCTTCCCACCGCGTCTCCCGATGCAGATCGACCAAGCGAATCGGCACCGAGTATTCTTCGACTAGGGCGTCATAGCCAAAATTGGCGAACGCCTCGCCCGAATACTTCTCGTTGCCACCTTCGGCAATGACGATCTCCTCGGGCGGCTGCCGCGTGCTGAGCAGAAAATCTATGGCACCGCGCATGGCGTCGGCATGGGTCGAGGCGAGGGGATTTTCGCTGGACAGGAAATTTGGCTTGAGCATCACTTGGGCGGCCAGCTTCGGCTCGATGTCCTCGCGCACCAAATTTAGCGCTTGATATACGTTGGCTTGCCGCGCACCGGCGCGAGCCAAACCCACTCGGGCTGTGTCCATATCGCATGTCTCCTTGGTTGATGATGCCTTGCCCGCTCTCTGGCCTCAATTTATCATTTCTCTTCCTCCTAATCAATCTGCGTCTATGCGTCTGACCTTTGAAGAAGGGACCCTGCTCCTGCGCGACTACGCCGGCCCAGACGCGCCTTCGGCCTTTGTCTGGGATGCGCGCGTCGATCACTGGCGCGCCCAAGCCCACTTCTACCGCGAAAGCGTCGAACACCTCAAGCGGCACGGAGTTGCGTTCAAGAATACGGCCCCGCGCTACAATACCCTGTCCCTGCAACTGCACACCGCGCCTGAGCCGCACCCGCACCAAGCCGAAAGCATTGCCGCGTGGCAACAGCACGGCTGCCGTGGCGTGGTCGTCTTGCCCACGGGCACGGGCAAGTCGCAGGTCGCGCTCATGGCGATGGTAGAAGTCCAGCGCAGCACCCTCGTCGTCGCTCCCACCATCGACCTGATGAACCAGTGGTACGACCTGCTCACCCGCTCGTTTGCCGTCGAGGTCGGCCTGCTCGGCGGCGGCTACCACGAGCTAGCCGACCTGACCGTCGCCACCTACGACAGTGCCTATATGCAAATGGACCGCTACGGCAATCGCTTCGGCCTCATCGTCTTCGACGAGGTCCATCACCTGCCCGGCGAAATGTACAGCCACGCCGCCGAAATGTGCCTAGCGCCCTACCGCCTAGGACTGACGGCCACGCCAGAACGCGCCGATGGCCGCCACGTACTCCTCGACACCCTCGTCGGCCCCGTAGCCTATGAGCGCGGCATCCGCGCCTTGTCCGGCGAGTACTTGGCCGAGTATCGCGTCGAGCGTCGCCAAGTGGATATGGTCGCCGAAGAGCGCGTCCAGTACGAGGCCGCCCGCGACGAGTACCGGGCCTTCCTCGCCGACAAGAACATCCGCCTCGGCACCAAAGATGGCTGGCGGCACTTCGTCATGCTCTCGGCCAAAAGCACCAGCGGCCGACGCGCCATGCACGCCTACCGCCGTCACCGCCAGATTGCCCTCGGCGCAACCGCCAAGCTCCGCGTCCTCGAAGACATCCTCAAGGCCCACCCGCGCGATCGCGTATTGATTTTTACCAACGACAACGAGACCGTCCATCAGATCTCCCGCACTTTCCTAGTCCCGGCCATTACCCACCGCACCCGCACGCGGGAGCGCAAGGCCATCCTCGAAGCCTTCAACAAGGGGGAGTACCTCGCTCTCGTCGCCTCAAAAGTGCTCAACGAGGGCGTCAACATCCCCGAAGCCAATGTCGCGGTGGTCCTCTCCGGCTCGGGGACCATCCGCGAGCACGTCCAGCGCCTCGGGCGCATCCTCCGCCGCCGCCAAGGCAAGGAAGCCGTGCTCTACGAAGTGGTCTCCAAGGACACGGTCGAAGACCGCATCAGCGACCGCCGCCGCCGTCACGAAGCCTACGAGTAAGCGCTGTGCTGACCTCGGACCTCCTGCTGACCCGCTCGCGCGGCCCCTACATCGAACCGCGCTATGTCGATGTCGAAGATCCGGCCCTCATCGACCTAGCCCAAGCTCTCATCGAGATCCACGCCGAACATCAAGGCAAAACCCGGCGCGAGCTACAGCAAGCCCTCGTCCTGCTCGCCGGGGACCGCACCGACTACCGCATCCAGCGCGGCCTAGCCAAGCTGCTCTGCGACCACTACTGTGAATTCCACGTCGCTAGTCCCCAGCCCCCTGAAGAATTGCGCCATGCTGTTTTTACCTTAGCCCGCGCTCACCATCCGGTCGTCCGAGAGACCAGCCTCATCTACCCAGTCAAGCGCGAGGATGTGCTGGAACAGGTCGCTCTCAAACACCAGATCAGCAGCGAAGACGTGCTCGCAGGGCTATACGCCGACCTGCCCGAAAACCACCAGCTTGCGACCTTTGCCGCGCCCTCGCCCAACGAGTTGCTCCTGCGCTACAACGTGGCACTGGCCCAAGCCATGCTCTACCGCTGCGAAGTCCTGCGCCTGAGCGTGTATCGCAACCTGCCGGTGCGCTATAAGCAGCTTTTCAAATTCATCAAGTTCTACCGACTGATCCACACCATCGAAGGCGATGTCGATGCCGGCTATGAGATCGGGCTCGACGGCCCGGTGAGCATGTTCCGCCACTCGCAGAAATACGGTCTGCAAATGGCGGTTTTCCTCCCGGCCCTGTTGCTGTGTACCCGCTGGTCAATGCAAGCCGATATTGTCCGCAAGGACGGTCGCCGCCAGCACTTCGTCCTCGACGACCAATCGGGTCTAGTGTCGCATTACAAGGATCAGACCCTGTACGACTCGCTGCTAGAAGAGACGTTTGCCGCGCGCTTTGCCAAGGCCAAAACCGCCTGGCAACTCGAACGCGAGAGCGAAGTCGTCAACCTCAAAGAGACCGTAATGATCCCGGACTTCACCTTCCGCCATCCTGACGGCCGCACAGCGATTTTGGAAATCATGGGCTATTGGCGGCCGGAGTATTTGCGGCGCAAGCTGGAAAAGCTGCGCCAAGCCCAACGCAAGGACTTGCTCGTGGCCGTCTCTTCCAACCTCAATGTCAGTGAGGACGATTTTAAAAACGTGCCTGGCGGGGTCTTCTTTTTTCGCAATAAGGTCCAGCCCAAAGACGTCATACAGTTATTGGACCAGATCGAGCCGTCCGCCGCTGGGCAAACGATCAAGTGAGCATTACATTCGGAAATTCAACCATCCACGATAGCTAAACCCTCAGGAGCAACCATGGACGGCATTCACGACATGGGCGGGATGCATGGATTTGGCCCCATTATACGCGAGGAAAACGAACCTTTATTCCACCATCCCTGGGAGGGCCGAGTACTTGCCATGACTGTAGCGACACCTGTACCGGTCCCCGGCGGCTCCCGCAACAACATCGAAAACATGGATCCAGCACATTACCTGTCGTCCAGCTATTATGAAAAGTGGCTACACTCCCGCATCAAAGGGCTAATTGACGCCGGCGTATTAACCCCAGAAGAATTGGAGACGCGGATGGCGCTTTTCCGGGATCATCCCAACGCCGAAACCCCAGTGCATCCCGACCCCGATGCCGTCCGCGCGGAACTCAAGCACTCTCGCCCTGCGGCTCCACCCCCACAGAAAATGGCTATCCAGCCGCAATTTTCTAACGGCGACCGCGTGCGATCGCGCAATATCCACCCCACGGGCCACACCCGACTCCCCCGCTACGCGCGGGGCAAATACGGCACGGTCACCAATTTCTACGGCATCTACAACCTCCAAGACGCCGAGCTGCCCACAGGATGTACAACTCGCCAACAACCCTTATATGCCGTGCGCTTTGACGCCGAGGAGCTATGGGGTAGCGCCGCAGAAACAAAAAGTGCCGTCTATTTGGATATGTGGGAAAGCTACCTAGAACCGGCGTAATCAATCCCAACCACAAAAGGATTTTGTTATGAATAATTCTCGCGAAGCCGTCCACACCGAGACAGATGCCGCCCTGCGCACCCAAGCACTCGAATCACTCCTAGTCGAAAAGGGCTTGCTTACAACGGATATCATAGACGGAGTCGTGCAGAAATACGAGCAAGACGTAGGCCCGCTCAATGGTGCCAAAGTAGTTGCCCGCGCTTGGATTGACCCGGACTACAAGCGACGGCTACTCGAAGACGGTACCGCAGCGATTGCCGAACTGGGTTTCGGCGACGCGCACGGCAGCAAAATCGTCGTACTGGAAAACACACCGAGCGTCCACCACGTCGTCGTTTGCACCCTTTGCTCCTGTTATCCCTGGTCCGTACTCGGCCTGCCGCCGAGTTGGTACAAATCCTATGCCTATCGCTCTCGAGTGGTGCGAGAGCCGAGAGTGGTCTTGCGGGAATTTGACCTCGAGCTACCCGATTCGGTCGAGATCCGCGTCTGGGACAGCAATTCGGATCTCCGCTACATGGTGCTGCCCGAACGCCCTGCTGGCACGGAAAACCACAGCGAAGAACAGCTCGTTGCGCTCGTCACGCGCGATTCGATGATCGGCGTGGCCAAAATCGAATCGCCTACAAAGTGAGGCTGGGATGACGCAACAAGCCGCCACAATGGAAGCACAAATCTCCCTGCCGAGAGAGAATGGCGAACTGGTTTTTCAGGCACCTTGGGAAGCTCGCGCTTTTGGCCTTGCCGTTGCACTTAACGAAAAAGAGATATACGAATGGAGCGAGTTCAGTGCGGAGTTAGCTGCGACAATCGCGGCGGTCGAACAAAACAACGACCCATCGAGCTATTATGCCCGATGGGTCGCTTCTCTCGAAGAGTTAGTCATTGCGAGGGGCTTGATCAGTCGGGAACAACTCGACGCCAGAACAGCGGAATGCGCCGCTGGCATTCACGACGATCACGATCATTGAGTGCCAACCGCTCACCGACTAGGCGGCGGGCTCAGAGCTAAACTTGCGCTGCACGAAACGCAGTGCGGCTCGGTAGCTATCGAGTTGCCCTTCCAACTGGGCATCCTCGACTGCGGCGAGAATTTCCCTAAACAAGGGGCCAGGAGTAAATCCCATGGCGATGAGGTCGCTTCCCGTGAGCAAAGCCGACGGGCGCAGATGCTCTTTTTTTAGGGCGTCCAACTGCTCTTGGCAAAACTCGTACAGGTCGAGCTTGCCATGGCTGGCTAGACAATCGGCGCGATGCAACTGGAGTAGCTCGGGAAAGTGCGGCTCGCGCAACAGACGCATGAGCGTGCTCGGGCGCATCTGACGCACGTGGCTTATCCGCATGTGGTCAGCCACGAGCGTACAGACAACTCTCCGCGCATCGTTGGACATCCGCAGCCGCCCGCAGATCGCCGCCGCCATTTCGGCCCCAACCGCGTCGTGGCCATGGAAGCGGATGCGCTCGGCACGCACCATAGTTGACGGCTTGCCAATGTCGTGCAGCAACGCGCTCCAAGCTAGCTCTGCCGACGGCTCTTCGAGATATTCAAACAGAAGCTGAACGTGGGTCCACACGTCGCCTTCGGGATGGAACTCAGCCTCCTGCGGTACGCCGCGCATGGCCGCGACTTCCGGCAACACGGCTTGCAGTAGGCCCGACTGGTCCAACAGGCGCAAGCCACACACGGCCCCGCCCTCGGTCAACAGCAAGGTTAGCTCGTCGCGGATGCGCTCGGCACTGACGTTGGCAATGCGCTCGGCCTGGGCGCAAAGCGCGTCCCACGTTGCGGGTTCGATGGCAAAGCCGAGCCGAGCAGCAAAGCGCACGGCCCGCAACAGGCGCAGATGGTCTTCGGCAAAGCGTGCGGACGGGTCGCCGATGGCGCGGATGACCTTGGCATGGAGATCTTGCTGACCGCCGACGTAATCGAGGATCTCGCCACTCGCCGGGTCGTAGAACAGGCCGTTGATGGTAAAGTCGCGGCGCTCGGCGTCGACGCGGGCGTCAGCTAACTCAATGGATGCGGGACGGCGGCCATTGCGGTACGGGCCATCGCGGCGGAAGCGCGCTACCTCGTAGTCGCCCTCGTCGAGCATCACCACTGAGATACCAAACTGCGCACCCACCGCCACTGTGTTATCAAAGAGCGCGGCTACGTCTTCTGGCTCGGCATCCGTAGCCACATCCCAGTCCTTGGGTACGCGTCCCAACGCCAAGTCGCGCACACAACCACCGGCTAGCAGGGCTTGGAAGCCGGTCTGGCGCAAGGTCTCGACGACGCGCAGGGCCCCTGCGTCTATATCTGTGTCCATCCTATCTCTACTCAGCCACCTTAAAACTCTCAACCCGACTCACCGAATTCTCAATCCCCTCGGTGTGCGTACTGGCCACAACCTTCCAGTAGTACATCTGTCCGGGTACGAGCGAGACCAAGCGTCCCTCCTTAATGCGACCGGTAAATACGGCCGTGGTGTCGCTAGTCAGCGGTATGTCCGACACTTCGCCGCTGGTCAGCGAGGTGGTGACGATCACCCGGAATGCGCGCGCCTCGGGCAGGCGACTCCAAGTAAAGGTCAAAGGTGCGGCGGTCTCTGCCCCAGCGACCGGGACCAACAGCTTTGGCGAGGGCAGCGCGACATCGCTCACTTCCTCGGAGGCATTGCTTTCCTTGCCGCCGAGATCTATCGCCGTAATCCGGTAGTAGTACACCGTGCCCACTTCGATCTCTTCGTCGACAAAGCCCGACCCTGACACCTGCATCAGCAAATGCTCAAGGCCCGGGGTGAAACCCTGCTCAGTCGAGCGATAGATCCGGTAACCAGACAGATCGGACTCCGGGTTTTCATCCCAGTCGAGTGTAATATCGAGCTGGCCGAATACTTCGAGATGATGCGCTGCGGCGCGTACCGCAGTCGGCACCTGCGGCGTCAAGCTGTTGAGGGGCTGTCCGCTGACGGCATTCGAAGGGTCGCTCTCGCCGCCGCCGTTTATCGCGGTTACTCGATAGGTGTACTCCAGTTCGTATCGCAGGCCCTGATCCTTATATCGGGTCTGGAACGTGGAGTCAATGGCCACGGCCGCATCGTTGTCCACCGAGCGATAGACGACGTAGAGCACCTCGTCCGTATCCTCGGTAGCCTGCCAATTGAGCCATATCTCGCCATCGCCGATGCGCTCCACACTCAGCGCACGCGGCGCTTGCGGAGGATCGGCAGTCGCGACGGGACTGGTGCCCTTTTCGCCGTCATCGCCGCAGTGCCACAAACCGATGACGACGACAATCCATACAAATTTTAGGCATTTCATATTCTTCTACCTCCCCAGATAGATTAATCGCCTCAGCATCAAAAGTACCATTAGTCTCCCAAAATGAGCAAGCACTTTTGACAAGCAGTCGCCCCGAACTTATTGTGTCGCTATGCTATCTTTGCTCTATGGCCTCGTCCGCATCGCCCTATGTATGTTGGTGCCTTGCTGCGCGGCTGGCGCTCTTTTTTACGCCGAATACCAAACCCAATTCGCGGCCCGCTACGTCGGCCAATACCTAGTGTGGCAAAACCCAGTGCGCGAGCCAGGAGGCGCTCTCTGGCAGGGCATTCTCGCCAGTCGGCAGACCCGCATGTCCCTGTACGACTCGCTAGCCGAGACCTCAATAGAGCCGAGCCAAACTCCACTGCCGGTTTTGCAAAATCACTATCAACTCCAGTACCACGGCACTAACGCGGCGTTCTTTGCCGTCACGCGGCGAGACACCGCTCTCCAACCCGATCATCTCAGTCCAGAGAACCTACGCGAACTCGCCTATTCCCTGCAGATCTACGAACAGGGCCGCTCTTTGCTAACCCAAGCCCTCGTACCCGATCACGGTTCGTATCTCCGCGCGCTTGTCGGCGCGCAAATAGCCCTAGAGGATGGCTCGCTCTTCTATCAACTCCACAAGAACCTGCTGGCAAAAGACGAACCCGAAGCCTGGACCTTTCTGAAGATGAAAGAGGAAGACATGGCCTACTGGCGTCAGCACTTAGCGCCGCTTTTGAGCGCGGACCCCGAGCGCGCACAAAGCGATGCCGGGCCGATCATCACAGCCGCCCTCGCGGAGGTCGTGCAGGCGCGGGCCGATGCTCTGCGCCAAGGCGAGACCAAGCATCTACTCACAGCTTGGGACAGCGCAGACGGCTTTGAACTGCGCCTGACCCGCACTGGAGACGAAGACCAATTCGCCGCGTACGCCCTAATGCCGGGCCACGAGGCTACAGCGATCTTGCTTCCGGCCGAGTCCGTGCAACAACACCTTGGACTAGAAGAGCAATGAGACGCGCGCTACTCATCGGCTTGGTCCTGACCATGCTCCTCGTCTTGGCGGGCGGGACGGGAGTGGGGTACGCCATCTGGCGCATGGCTCCGAACTTGCCCAGCCTACCCACCGATCCGCGAGAATTGGGCATCCGCCCTGGCACGGAGATGTACGCGGCTTCTGGCGAGCGTATCTACACTTTCAATCAGAGTCGCCAATGGGTGCGCCTCGCAGACATCAGCCCCCACGTGGTACAAGCACTTATCGCCACGGAGGACGCGCACTTTTACCACCACCGAGGCGTCGACCTGCTGGCCATTGCCGGCGCGATCCGCGACAACCTGCGCAAGGGCAGCCTCACTCGTGGCGGCAGCACCTTGACCCAACAGCTCGTCAAGCGCCTGTTCTTTTCGCCGGAAAAGACCTTTGACCGCAAGCTCTCGGAAGCACTACTCGCCGTGCAGCTAGAGGCGTTTTTTGCCACCTCGTACCCAGACACCAACGCCGCTGGCCAACCCGCGTACAAAGATCGCCTGCTGGAGCTGTACCTCAACGAGGTCTTCTACGGCACCAACGCCTACGGCATTCACGACGCCGCGGTCACCTTCTTCAACACGACCCCAGACTCGCTGAGCCTGCCCCGCGCCGCCATGCTGATCGGCCAAATCAACGCCCCAACCGCGTACAATCCCTTGCGGCACCCCCAACGAGCCACCACCCGGATGCAACACGTATTCGACCGCATGGTTGCCAGCGGCTTTCTCGACCCAGCGACGCGCCGAGAATACGCGGCCCTCCACACCGAAGAGCTCATTGACCCCGGCTACCCACCTCGCAACCCCGTGCCCTATTGGGTCGAAGCCATCAACGCAGAAATCGTCCGGCAATGGGGGCCGTCAGCCCTGCACTACGGAAGTCTAAAGGTCTACACCACCTTGGACATCGCGATGCAAGAAGCAGCCGAAAAAGCGGTCGCGAAGGGGATGGTCGAATTGGACGAGCGGCTGGGGTTTAAGCCCTATGCAGAGGCTTCGATGGCCGAGCGGCCGGCCTACGTCCAAGGCGCGTTGGTGTGCCTGTCGCCGACCGGAAACGTGCTGGCCATGGTCGGGGGGCGGGACATTTTCGTCAGCTACTACAACCGAGCCCTCACCGCCCGCCGCCAGCCCGGCTCCGGTTTCAAACCGATAGCTTATCTAGCCGCGTTGGAAGCGGGTGAGATCAGCCCGGTCACCGTCTTTAACGACGAGCCGCGCACCTATATCGACAATGAAAAAAAGTGGCAACCGCGCAACTACGGCGGCCGCTACTTGGGAAAGACGACCACGGCGTGGGCCTTAGTCCGCTCGGCCAACTCCACGGCCATACAAATCTCCGAGAGCGTCGGCCCAGAGCGCGTCGTCGAGATCGCCCATCGCTTGGGTTTTGCCGGGCCAATAGGGGCCTACAAGAGCATTGCCTTGGGCGTGGCCGAAGTCACCGTGTTGGAAATGGCTGCGGCGTACGGGACTTTTGCCAACTACGGATTGCAGGTGACGCCGATCCTGATAGAGCGCATCGTCGATGCCGACGGCTTGTCGATCTTTACCCATCAGTCGCAGATCCGCCAAGTGATCGCGCCCGATCTCGCCGCGCAGATGGTCCACCTCTTGCGCCAGACCGTAGACCGAGGCACCGGCCGCCGAGTGCGCACGTTGGGCTTTGCTCGGCCAGCCGCTGGCAAAACCGGCACAACCAACGACAATACCGACGCTTGGTTCACCGGCTTCACACCGGACTTAGTAACCAGCGTCTGGGTCGGGTTCGACGATCGCCGCACCCATAAACTGATGGATACGCGCGGAGTGCAAATCACTGGCGGCAGCGGCGCCGCGCCCATCTGGACGGATTTTATGATCGCGGTAAACGAGGGATTGCCGGAAAAGGATTTTGACGTGCCCGAGGACGTGACAATCTACGACGTGGATCCCCGCACCGGCCAAGAGCGTTCGGAGCCCAATGAGGGCGGGGTTCAGCCGCTATCTGTGGCCTTGCGCCGGGGCGAGCGGCCCAACTGAAGGATTCAGCAAACTGCGGTCAAAACCTCGCTCACCCGCTGTGCCACGATGTCTTCCTCGCCAAGCTCCATCATATAGGGATTGATACCAAAGCCGCTCTCGTGGGCGGCGATCTCGATTCGCGGTTGGCCGACCGATAGTTGGCGCGCCAACTCTTGGCCGCTGAGGGCTAGCTTTTCTCGATCCCAGCGCACTGCCAAGTTTGGCGTGACATTCGAGCGCCCGGGCTGGATAACTTGCGTCGTCACCGAGGGAAACGGCTCCACCGCCGCTGCTATCACGGCCAAGCGCCGCTCCCACTCCCGCCACTCGGCCGCGTGGTCGCGCACCACCCACTGCTCCACCGCAGCCAACAGCCCCATGATTTCTTCCTTGCCCGCCTTCATCGGCCTCCCCAGCGCGTGATGTGGTGCTCCATTGAGGAAGGCCGCTTGCAACAGCTCCTTGCGCCCCAAGACCAAGCCCGACGCTTGCGGCCCGCGCAGGCATTTGCCGCCCGAATAGGCCACCGCATCAACGCCCTGCTCCAGATACCAATTGGGCACGTCCGGCCGCTCGGCCGCGGCATCGACAAACGTCGGCACGCCGTGCCGCCGCCCAGCCGCTGCCATGTCTGCCACCGAGATCGGTCCCCGCTCGGCCGCATCGCCAAACACCAACAGCATGGCCGTACGGTCCGACAAGGCCGCGTCGAGTTCGGCAAGCGTCTCGACCTCGATCATCTCGACGCCGACCATGCGCACGGCATGATCGTAGCCGTGGCGATGACTCGGCTGGACGATGACTTGGTTTTTCATGCCCGTAGTGTCGGGCAACCGCGCCATTTTCTCTCGATCCGTGCCGGCCACGCAAGCAGCCGTAACTTGGCACAATGCCGCAGCGCAACCATTGGTAATCAGTCCCCACTCGCATTGCATTAGCTCGCCGATGCGCGTTCCAACGGCCTCCATTAGTTCGTCGAGGTGGACGTATTGCTTGGAGGCCTCGACTATGGCCTGCCGCACCTCGGGCAAGATCAGCGAGCCGCTGATGATTGTATAGGTCCCCTGGCAGTTGATCAGGGGACGCACGCCGAGGCTTTCGTAAGTTGGATATGCTAGTTGGCCGCTCATGAGTAGCCTTTCTCCAAAAACGCCATTAGATCAATCTATCTACGCTGAGTAGGGGGCGGTTTCAAACCGCCCCCTACTCAAAACAAATCGTCCGCATAGCCCGCCAAATAATACTCCAGCGCCGCCATACCCGCGCTAGTATCCACACTGGCCCCCTCGCGGGCAAGGGCACCGCCCAAGGCGTGCAACACGCGGAACAGGTGGGGTGCTCGGCATTGCTCGCCCATCTGGCCGATACGCACGATGTCGAGGCCAAAGGCCCCGGAGATTTCGACGTGGAAGCGGTTCGACATATCGGCGCGCACCCGGGCACTATCCACCCCTGCAGGCACTTGGATTGCCACCACTGAGTTAAGGCGAATGCGACGCGGCGCGGCCAGCACCAGTCCCATCTTCTCGATGCCAGCTTGCAGCGCCAGCGACGAGTGCCGATGCCGCGCAAAGCGACGCTCCAGGGTCTCTTCGCAGACCAGCCGCAGGGCCTCGTGCAGGGCTAACAGCCCCGAGACCGGTGCCGTGTAGTGGTACTGGTGTTGCTGCCAAAAGTTTTCTGCCCGCAGTGCGTCCAAACACCAGTGCGGCTTGGGGCCGGGATGCTGTTGCACCTGCTCCCAAGCCGCATCGGAAAAGGCGATTAGCGCCACGCCCGGTAGCGACGACAGGCCCTTCTGGCTACCCGTGATAACCACGTCAACGCCCCAAGCGTCCTTTTCCAATGGCATGGTGCTCAAGGTGCAGACCGCATCGACGACTGCCAGCGCCCCGTGCTCGCAGCACAAGCGGGCAATCGCCGGTAGCTCGGTCGTGCAGACGCCGCTAGAGGTCTCGCCCTGCACCATCGTCACCACGTCGTAATGCTGACTCTTGAGGCGCTCGGCAACGCGCTCGGCACCGAGGGCTTGCCCTTCCGGCACGGCCAGCACGTCGACCTCCGCCCCCACGCCGGTCGCCATCTCGGCAAAGCGCCCACTAAACCAACCGTTTTGCAGCACCAAGACGCGGCGGCCCGGCCACAGCAAATTGCCCATCGCCATCTCCATGGCCGCCGAAGCAGGCCCCCCAACTCCCAAGATGTGCTTATCAGCCGTCTGAAAGGCATAACCAGCCAACTGCTTGATGTGTTCGACTAGCCGATCCATCGTCGGCCCCAAGTGGTTGATAACCATGCCACCCGCGCGTGCGATCTCCGTTGCCACCGGCACCGGGCCGGCTCCCATCAACAGCAGCGGCTCGGCTGGAAGGAGCTGGTCCAGCGGAGGCAACTCGGGGGGCTCTATGCCATGCGACTCTACATTCCCCATTACCAAAATTCCTAGTAGTTAATCGCCTCGCCAAAAGCCTGTCCAGCCGCTTCCATCACAGCCTCGGATAGCGTCGGATGAGCGTGCATGGTAGCCAAAAGCTCTTCATACGTGGCTTCGAGCCGGAGCGCCAGCGTCAATTCGGCGATCAACTCCGTGGCCTCAGCTCCCAGAATAGCCCCGCCCAACAACTCGCCGTAGCGCGAATCAAAAATCAGCTTGACCAAGCCCTCGGTTTCCCCAGCCGCTTGCCCCTTCCCACTGGCCGCAAACGGAAAGCGCCCGATCTTGACGTCGTATCCGGCTTCGCGCGCTTGGCTTTCGCTCAGGCCGACGCTGGCCACTTGCGGATGGCAATATATGCAGTTGGGTACTTGGGTCGGGTTTATGGTAGGCCGGTCGCGGCCAGCGATAAATTCGACGGCCGCAATCCCCTCCTGTGTGGCCGCGTGTGCCAACAGCGGCGGACCGGCCACGTCGCCAATCGCGTAGATGCCCTTGGCACTGGTCTGCATCCGCTCATCAACCACAATTGCGCCGTCGCGGGTGCGGATGCCCAGCGCTTCCAGTCCCAGTCCCTCGATATTGCCTTGTATCCCAGTGGCAACCAGCACTCGCTCCACTCTCCGCGTCTGCTGCTCCTCGCCGACTCGGTAGCGCAACGCGACCGCGCGCTTTTGCTTTTTAACCTCCTCAACCCGTGCTTCAGTCACTACCTCGATTCCCTGCTGTGTCAAGCTCTCGGCCAGCCCCGCGGCGATCTCTTCGTCTTCGCGCGGCAAGACCTGGGGCAGGGCTTCCAACAGCAGCACCTTGCTGCCAAAGGCGCGATAGAAATAGGCAAATTCTACGCCGATGGCTCCGGCTCCGATGATGGCGAGGGAGGCGGGCTGCTTGGCGACGACCATGGCCTCGCGGCTGGCGATGATCCGCTCGCCGTCGAATTCTACGCCCGGAATGGATTTGGGGCGGGCACCAGTAGCCAGCACCACGTGTGCGGCCTCCAGCTCGGCCACGACCTCGCCCTCGGCATCCTCGACCGCGACTTGGCGGCTAGGCGTTAACCGGCCCCTGCCGGCGAACACCTCGACTTGGTTTTTCTGCATCAGGTAAGCCACGCCTTTGGACAACTGCGCGGCGACTTGGCGACTCCGGCCAATGACCGCATCCCAATCCACCGAAGGCTTCTCGACGCGCAAGCCGAATTCGTCGGCGCGCAAGAAAAGCTGGTACACTTCGGCTTGCTTGAGCAGGGCCTTGGTGGGAATGCAGCCCCAATTGAGACAGGTGCCGCCCAACTCGGCGTCTTCGATCAGCGCGGTTTTCAACCCCAACTGCCGCGCGCGGATGGCGGCTGAATACCCACCTGGGCCGCCGCCGATAACTGCCACATCATACGCTGCCATATTGCATTTTCTCTCTAAGGTTCAGCTAAGGGAAGCCCCTAATCTAAAGGCAATTATTTTGAACACAAATAGGACCTAGCAGAGCACCATGCATACCCGCCTCGATTGCCCTCACTCGCGTCATGTTTTATTGTAGCCAAACTAGCGGCTCACTTTAAATAAAGGCAATCCCTGTGCTACAACAGCAGTCCAATTCCGCGCAAACCGTGACCATTTTCACCGACGGTGCATGCTCGTTCAATCCGGGGCCAGGCGGCTGGGCAGCGCGGCTGCTCTACGGCGATGGCCGCGTCGTGGAGCTAGGCGGCTTTGTCCCGGAGACGACCAACAACCGCATGGAGCTACAAGCGGCCATCGAAGGTCTCAAAGCCGCCCCGTCCGACGTCAATATCACGCTCGTCACGGATAGCGAGTACCTGCGCAAGGGCATTACCGAGTGGATTCACGGCTGGAAAAGGCGAGGCTGGCGCACCGCGGCCAAAAAGCCCGTACTCAACCAAGACCTGTGGCGCACCCTGGACCAACTCAATACGCCCACCATCCAGTGGCAGTACACCCGAGGCCACGCCGGCGATCCAGACAACGAACGCTGTGACCAGATTGCCCAAGCATTTTCGCGCGGGGAGACCCCCGACCTAAACAACGCTTGACCCGACCACCAAAGTCGAAAGGATCGACCATGCTCTACAGTCTGCTTTTCGCTCTCGCCCTCGCTGGCTCCGCCAGCACCCAAGAGTCCGCCCGCTTCCAAGCCATGCCTGATGAGCTACCCACCTACCAAGTCCTCCGCACCGATCAGGGAATCCAAGTCGATGGCCGCCTCAACGAGGCCGACTGGCAGCGCGCCGCACCCATCGCCTTTGTAATGCCTTGGAGCGACCTCGAAAAAGAAGAACCGCAATCCACGACCGCCCGCTTGCTCTGGGACGATGACAACCTCTACATCATCTACGAGTGCGTCGACCCGTACCTGCATTCAGAAGTAACCGAGCACGATGGAGCAGTGTACCAAGAGGACGCGGTCGAAATTTTCGCCACCCCCAACATGGAAGTTCCCGGCAACTACTATGGCTATGAGATGAACATCAACGGGACACTGCTCGACTACATCGCCTTCCGCGGCGGCAAGGAGCGCACCAAGGCCATTCACCCGTCCTGGCAGAGCGAAGGCGTCGTCATTGCCACGACCTACGACGGCACCCTCAACGATCACTCGGATACCGACCAAAGCTGGATTCTCGAAATCTCCATTCCCCACGATAACTTCCGCCACTTGGGTGGACAAATCCCGCCCCAAGACGGCGACCAATGGCGCACCGGACTCAACCGCACCAAGGGCTACCAAGGCCAATTTGGACTGTGGTCCGATACCGGCACGCCCAAGGCCGACTTCCACCGCGCCAACCGGTTCGGCATCCTCACCTTTTCAACCGCCGTCGTCGGTCGCTGAAAGGCTGCTGGTCGGGTACTGGTCTGGTCGTATTACGTCGGAATTGTCGCGGACAGCGCTTGAAACTAAGGTTCAACACCGAAGAGAATAAGCGGAACAGCAGGAACGCCGCGCCCCTGCCGCAAGACGTTCGTTAGGTCGCGTTCGTAGTAGGGAACGCCTGAAGACATCTCCCTTTCTAGGGACTTCATAGGCAGAATCTCAATGCCCAAATCTATGATGTTAGAGACAAAGAAAGCGAGATGTTTCACAAATAGGTCGTGGGCCACAAACGCGTACTTCCCGAACTGCACTTCGACCACTACGCGTTCTTTTACGAAATCTGATTGATTGTAGGAATAAATCGGCTCAAGTCCTGCTTCGACAATGCGTTGCTTCTGTTCATTGGGAGGGAGGCCAATGATCCCCCGGACCACCTGCTCGTCCTTCGTCACCCAAAATTCCGCCCGCCGTTCCTCCCAACCGCGCTTTCCCAATTCGTCTTTGAACCGATGGTTCATATCCACAGGCGAAAAGAGCAATCGCCCCTCTTTCGTTTTCTCTTTAGATCGTTTAGTGCGACACGAGTCCGCATCCACGCTATCTATGACTTCATGGATTTCTTCCCAGAGTTTTGGGTGCCGGAAGCGCAAAAACTCCTCACCATTCAGGTGGGAGTAATAGGCCGCGACCTTCATCTTTAGTGCCCGCCATTGGGTTTTGTCGGGTCGTACACGGGCTTCCCCATGGGGCGAGTTCGCAGCGTCCCATGCGCAAGGGCCTGCACTCGTTGCCATGCGATGTCCACGTACGCTTGCTCAATATCGCAGCCGTATCCGACGCGACCGTGAAGCAGTGCGGCAATGACCGAAGAGCCAACGCCCATGTACGGATCGAACACGCAATCGCCCTCATCGGTCAGCGCGAGCACGAGCCGTTCGACCAGTTCTACGGGGAATTGACAGGGATGGATGGTCTTCTCGACGTGATTGCTCTTAACGTTTGGAAAGATCCACACGTCGCCGGGGTTTTTCCCCTTTGGATTGCCAGACAATTTGCCGGCATTCGGCCCCTTGAAATGTCGCTTATTGGGGTACTTCGACGGGACGCGGACTGCATCCAAATTGAACGTGTAGGTATCGCTTTTCGTCCACCAATTGATCGTCTCGTAGCGCCCCGAAAGCCTCTTGGAGCAGTGTAGGCCATGCTCAAAGTGCCAGACGATGCGGTTTCGGAGCTTAAATCCATGCGACTTGAATACCGGATACAAAACCACATCGAGCGGCACGATCTCACCTTGATCCACGTAGTTACCTGTCTGCCAACAAATTGATCCCGCTGGCTCTAGCAAGCGGGCACATGCTTCAACTACGGCTTCTTGCTGGCGGACATACGCCTCTAGGGGTGCCTTCTTCTCGTAGTCCTTGCCAATGTTATAGGGCGGCGACGTGACGATCAGCTTCATGGATTCGTCAGCCAAACCCTCCATGAAACGCAGATTGTCTTCGCAAGCCATGTGCGGAGCCGTTCCCTTGAGCCGTGCTTTCGCCTGTTGCTCCGGCATCTCGCTGTTTGGCGGGAACAAGCCGAGAGTCATTACAGTATCCTCCTTAGTGTGCTGCCCCTTGGCAAGAGTCTCCATCGCGCCCTCTCTACTCCCCAAACAACGCCGCTACATCCCGCTCCACCTTTTCCCGCCGCTCCTCGGCTGGCAGGTCGTCCATACAGCCCATCGCGCTGTAGAACTGGGCATCGTAGTCACGGGTCTTGATCACCACCGGCATGGGGACGGCGTGACCGATGATCAGGGCCTGCTGCTTGGAGTCGAGGCTGGCCAGCACGCTGCGCAGCCCTTCAGTGCCACTGACGCCGGTGAGTACCGCTTGAATGTCCTTTTCGTCGTTGAGCAGGGCCGTGATGCGCGTGCCGATCTGCGAGAGTACCTCGTCGTCAATGCTCGACGGTCGCTGATCGACAACCAACAGTGAGACATAGTACTTGCGCATCTCGCGGGCAATGGTGCCGAAGATGGTCTGCTTGGCCGCCATGGGGTTGAGGAACTTGTGCGCCTCCTCAATGGTGATCATGAGTTGACGCGGCTGGTCTTCGGCGCGTTGGGTGGCGTAGAAGCGCTCGCTTTTTTTAACGTACATCTCGTGGATGCGCCGCGCGATGATATTGGCCACCAGCAAGTAGCACAGCATACTCGTCTGCTGGCCAAACTCCAGCACCACGTTGATCCCCTTATCGAGGTATTCCATGATGCGGTCCACCACGTCGCCGTCCCGTAGCTTGGAAACCATAAAGGGAAAGTTTTCCAGCCGTTTGAGCTTGCGATGCAGAGCCACTAAAGACCCGGCGTGCGCGCCGATTTCGCGGGCAAATTCCTCCACGTCCGGGCCTTCCAACTTCAAGAGCGTACTCAGCCAGCGCTCCTTGTAAATCGCGTACACCAAGTAGGCCGACTCCACGGCCGTGGGGTTGAGCTTCAACTCGTCTTGCAGCGGGGCGATGTCTTCGACGGTGATCTGGTCGTAGGAGATATAGACCTCGTGATCCGGCTGCACGCCGCGGGCGCGGGTCGATTGCGGATCTAAGGAAAAGATCGCTACCCGCTCACCGAAAAGCTGCTTGAGACCCTTGACGAACGTCGTAGAGGAGCCGTTTTCCTTCATCGCCTTGAACCCGTACTCGTTGTGCATGTCGAAGATCAGGTTGACGGCCTTGTCGTAGTGAATCAGCCCGCACAGCGCCAGCCGCGTCAGGAAGGACTTGCCCGTACCCGTCTTGCCGAAAATGCCGTTGGAGCGCTCGGCAAAGCGAATCATGTCGAGGCAGACTTGCGTGTCCATGTCGAGCGGGTTGCCGATGCTGAAGTAGCGACCCTCGGCATCGCCCTCAGAGCCGAAAATTTTGGCCACGTCGTCGGCCATGGCCTCTTGGACTTCGGAGAAGTGGCTCGGAATGGCCTTGACCGGGCGCGGGCCTTCATCGGCTGCCGCGTCTTTGGGCATCATCAGCATGGGCCGCAGCGAGACGATGTTGTACGTGCTGGTGCCGGCGAGCACTTGGCGCAGGAGCGCGTCTTCTTGGCCCGGCGGATGCAGGAGAATTTCTTGGTTGTTGGCGTCGAGGCGCATGTCGGTGACCATGGAGAAGAAGTCGTTTTTGTCGCCTTCGATGACCACGAACTTGCCGGCCTTCATGTCCTCGACATTCTGCTCGGGGTCCAGCTTCATCTCCAGCCCCTCGACCAGCGAGCCTTTGGTAATAACCCCGATTTGCTTGCCGCGACCGGCGGCGGCTGGTACTCCGTTGCGCGCACGTTTTGCCATCGTTAGTTGACCACCCGTCGGATAATCGAGCTGAGCCGGTCGTAGTCGTCGCTGAGGAGCCGCGATAGCTCCTTGCCCATCTGCACCAGATAGGACGGCGCGTGCGCATGGGCGCGCACCGTGTGGCGCAACACCGCGATTACCAGCTCGTCGGTGGGTATTTTGGACGTGTTGAGAATGCTGCGCAGATAGTCGTCGCTGCGAGTGAAGGCCCGCACTTGCTCGTCTGAGCACAAGTACGCAAAGCTGTGGATGCGCGCCGGCTGCGGCGGCAGGACTTGCACGGACTCGTCGCCGTCCAAGTAGCCGATGACGAGCGCTTGGAACTCCGTGCGCAACAGCTCGAAAATTTGCGGCTGCTCTAGGCGCAGTTCCTCTTCGGTCTTGCCGTAGGCCGTGGGCCGGCGGTTCGGCTCGATGGAGTGCGTAAAGACGTTGAACACAATGCCGACCACCGGCATATCGGCTTCCACGCGGATGAATTGACCAAAAGAGGGGGCGCCGTGTAGCTCCCGCGCTTGGGCGATCAACTCGGTGGTGCTGCTCTCGACCACTTCGCCCACGTGAGTCCGCTCGTCCTCAGTGTCGCCGGGCAGCGGCAGAGTCTCGGACCGAAAGCGGCTCAGCGGACTTTGCTCGCGCTCTTTGATAGTCTCCACAGTGGCCTCCCCTAAATACCAGTGTAGCGCTTCTTAAAGCTCTTCGTCGACAAGTGGGTTTGCAGGTCGTTTTTGACAAAGGTATCGCGCAAAAAGCGATAGAAGGTCTCGCGGTCCGCACTGCGCACCACGGCGCGCTCGTGCGCCTCGGCCAAGGCGACCGGATAGCCCTGGCCCTTTTCGGCCTGATCGTACAAACAGGCGTGGACCAAGTCGAGCAACTCGTGATCGGTCGCCACCCATTCGGGAACTTCGACCCGGCCGATCTCCGTGCCCACGTGCAGGTAGAAGTAGTAGATGTAATGCGGCCCGTACTCGGCGAGGATTTTGGATGAACTGCGGTAGAGTGGCGTGCGCTGCCCAGGGCGCAGCACTCGCCGCACCAAGACCGCGTCGCTTAGCCCTTCAATGGGGCTACAGGGCAAGCCGCGACCCTGCCATAAATCTCCATTCAGCGCGTCGATTTCTTCGCGGCTGAAGTGGAGTTGGTTTTCTTCCTGATAGGGACAGCGGTCGCAGTCGGCCGCGGCAAGCGGGCACAAACCCAGCTTGAGAGCGTTGATCAATTCTTGGCTTCCCGGCTGGCTGATGTACCCAGCCACCGGCACCCGTGCCTCGCGCAACTCGTCCATTGCCGCCACAGTGGCTTCTAGGTGCGCAGCGCGGAAATCCTGCGGCTTGCCCTCCAAGTTCCACAGAATCAGCGTGCCATCGGAAAGTGCTATTGTCCGGTGCCCTTCGGCGTGGGCGGCCAACGCCAAATCGGCCAACTCGGTGAACTCCATGAGGCCGCGCTTGAAACCGACGAGCTCGCGATTGACGAAGATCCGTGCCCCGCCCCATTCCTCGTAGATTTCCTCCTCGCGATAGTAGAGCCGTGGCTTGCTACTCATCAGCGGCTTTTCGCCCGTGCCGTAGTGCAGCAGGATGTAGCCGATATTGATCAGAAAACAGGCCGAGATCTCGTGGCGGTCGGGGAAAATTTGCGAGCCGTCCGTGGCGGCGATGCTGATGGTGTTCGGGCGGGCGGGCGAGTCGATCCCACCGCCGAGGCCCTCGCCCAAGCCGGGCAACAGCCAAGAGGTGCGGCTCTCGTCGATTTTGCGGGCCAAGCGCTCCCACTCGGGCAACCAGCGCCGATATTCGGCCAACGCCAATTCGAGCTTGGCGCGAAAGTCCTCTTGGACGCGGCGCTCGTCGGCCACCATGCTGTCTATTTGGGTCTTTACCGAATAGAGATCCAACATGGCATTAGCCTTGCGGGCAACCTTGGACCGGCCCCGTCGGGATGCGCGCATTTATTCGGCCTCTTCCCACGTGTCGCCTCCATCAATCGAAAAGCGCGTGTGCTGCCGCCAAGCCTCCCAATCTTCGCCAGCGCTAGCCAAGTCGGTAGCTGCAGTCGCAGCGATGTACTGGCCCACCTCGCCGCTGCCGTCGGGCCGATTGGTCTCGATGCGGATTTCGCTGAATTCGACTCGGTCTTGCAACAGCTCGGCTGCGCCGCGCTGCACGGCAAAGGCGCGCTGCTCCCAAGCCTCGCGCTCAATGTCGCGGACGCGAAACCGCAGCCACAGTCGTCCAACATCCTCGTCCAATCCAACCCCGTAGAACACCCCATAGCGATCGTTGACCAGGTCTTTGATCCGGGGCCGCTCGTCTTGGAGCGGTGGGATCGGCTCTTCCTTCGGCTCGTCGCGCTCCTCCTCGGACACGTAGCCTGCCAAGGAAGGCCCCCAAACCCAGCCTTCGACGCGGAAGCGCACCCATTGGCCCTCCTCGCCGATGGATTCGATCTCCGTGCCGGCTAGCAACGTGCCCAGCTTAGTGCCCTTGGGCGCATCGCGAAAGTTTTCCACGCTAGCCTCGACGACAAAGGTGTGGTCGAGGCGACGCTTAGCAGCCACACCCCCCAAAGCCAAGGCGGCGACTAAAGCCACTGCTATGGAGTATTTAGACAATCGAGACATAGTAGAATTGCCGCCCGCCGCCGGCGACCGACCCATCGCGCAGGCGGCACACCAACCCGAGGCGTTGCAGGGCGTTGAGACGATTGCAGACGATGTTGATGTTTTTGCCGAGCGCGTCGGAGATCTCGGCCGAGGTCGCGCACTTATGCGCCAGTAGCACGTCGAGCGCCTCGCGCATCGGCGTCTTGAGCACCCCGAGCACCTCGACGTGCTCGCCGTCTTTATACAGCGCGGCCAACTCGCGGAGCTGCAACACGGCCGCGATGGTCTCGCGCACCGAGATATTGGCCTCGGTGATATAGACGTAGCGGTGCCCTATCTCACCGCTGGTCAGGCGCAAGAGCAGCTTGTTGAGCATCTCGTCGGCGCACGAGACATCCATGAACGAAACGCGGGAAAAGTCGAGCGGCGTGGCTGAATCGGTCGGACCGCTGAGCAGGTGCTGCATCAGTTCGGCGAGCAACTCGGCTCCTCGGGGGCGGCCACTGAGTATGCCCTGTTCGCCCGCGAAAGGGTACGCGGAGGCTTGGTGTATGGCCTGCTGTTGTACGCGCTCTTCAACGGCTGGATCCATGAGCCGCGCCTTTCCTATAATTAAAAAAACAGCTTAACTGTATTCAATTAAGGAAACTTACGCGGCGATTCCCCGACTGTCAAGCAATTTCTACCACAAAATGAGCGATACGGAATCAGACGAATACCAATATGATGGGGCTAGAAGCCAGGAAATAAAATGCTCGCGGCCACGTATACAGCCACGCCGAGGCCGGCGACGACCACCGCTAGGGCCAACAGCAACCAAGGCTCGTAGCGGGGCGGTTTGGGGGGCTTGTGATGCTGGCCGAACATTGCTTACTCGCCTCCTTCGCGCTGATAGAGTGCAATGGCAATCTGGGTGCCGGGGAAGTGGACCGAAGCGTGCTCCCAGTGCCGCCGACCGCGAATATAGACCCGCGTATCCCCCGAGCGGATGTGCAATGAGCCGTTGTAGCGATTGCAAATCTGATTGACGATATACAGCCCGAGGCCGCGGGTTGCGTCGCGGGAAAAGTGCTTCTGCAACGAGTTGAGTATGGCCGCGCCGTGCGACCAATCCGCCACATCGTAGCGCACCGATAGACTCTTCTTGATCCCGATCCCGAGATCCCCCACCCCGATGACCACGTATTTTTTCCCCACCCGCGAATTCAAGTAGCGCTGGGCCGTGAGGTAGCCCCAATTCTCGCTGTGGTCGAGAATGTTGTGGCACAGCTCGGCGACGACGTTTTTGAACTGGTTGATCTCCACTTCAGTATAGCGCAATTCCTCGGCCAAAATCGCCTCGACGCGCTGGCCGATTTTGCCCAACACAGTCTCGATATCCGTCCGCTCCTCAATCCGCGTGATTTCCAGCAGGGCCTCGCTTTCTTCCTTTTCCCGCTCCTGATCCACGATGAGCGTCGGCCCGGCGAGTTCAACCTCATCCACGGCCGCGGCGAACCGCACCCGTCCCAGATAGGTGCGTAGGGCAAAGGCTTCGGGCAGGTGAAAAACGACCCGCGACGAGAGCGCATCCCCATAGCGCGCCATCAAGCACAAGGTCACCAAGCCGTATGGGTCGATGAAGTGCAAGGGCCGCAAATCGACTTCCAAGGGCTGCCCGGGCACGGCTCCGTGCGCATAGTCGAGAAACTCTACGAGAAACTCGTCGGCTGTGCGCGGCGTCAGCTTGTCTGTTGGCAGGGCTAGGATCACGGCTGAAGTACTCTCCTTGATTGGGCAACAAAAATATACGCACTCGCTCGCACCCGTGCCCAAAGCACATATCGAAGGCTCACGTGGCCACAGCTTTGGCTATTTCCTCCTCGACAATCTGAGGATCAGGCCATCCATGCCAGCGTATTCTGCCGGTCCGGTCAACCAAGAAAGCGTACGGAATTCCGTCCACTCCATAAGCGTCATCGCTTGAAGTATTTGTGCCGACGGGATAGCGTACGGAATGCTCCTCAACGACCTTCTCCATAAATGGCTTTCTCTCACACACCAAGCTGACGACTTGGAATCCATCTTGGCGGTATGCCTCGTGCATTTGGTTGAGATGCGTGATACCCGCCAAACAGGGGACGCACCAAGTGGCCCAAAAGTCCAACAGCACAACCTGCCCGCGTAGGGACTCCCAGTTCAGACAACCATCGGCATTGATCCAATCCTCGGCAATAATCTCGGGAGCCATCGCACCGATTTGCGGCTTCTGCATCGGTTTTGGTTTTGGTGCCTCCGACCGGTCGTCCGGGACGTCGTGCGGGTCGATCTCATGGCCAGAGATCAACTGATAGTCGTGGTAGCAGGTGAGTGGAATGGAGTGTGATGAGTAATCCTCGTCGGCTGGTTCGTATCCGACTGAGTTCACTGTTTGCACAGGACTCGGCGAAAAGCCCCAATAACAAAGCCCCACCCGATCTCCCGAAGACCTAGCGATCTCGGACAACGGAATGAGGTAACTATCGACGCGCACCGGCTGGCTATCGCAGATATCTACGTAGCGGATACATCCCCGTCCTTTGGAGTCTTTCTCCAGACCGGTGGTCGTATTCTCTTCTAAAAAAATATGGTAGTATAGCCCGGGAAGATGCAGCCAAGGATTGAGGGAATAGCCCCGATCCAGACCAAAGGACCGTTTGCCGTTAGTCGCCGCTGCAATCACCAAATCAGAATAGTTGCCGATGTCTCTGTTATCCCTTGTCTTCCCAAGGGTATGCTCTGAGACCTTCCATAGGATCGCTTGCACAAAGAGGTACTCGCGATTGTTCCAAACGGACAGCCGCAAGGAATCATTATCGCACAGTACGCTGGCCTGATCCTGTGGAAATCCGCAAACCCCATTGGTTTCAAGATCGGCTAGGGCAAACGACATGATGTTTCCTCCTTAAGAGTTAGGTTTAACTACAGGAGTCACCTAAAATACGACCGCTACCACCCTAAAACTAATCCTAATCTAGGGGTTTGGCGTACTCGACCTTACATGGCGCAAGTCAAGCTATCCATCATAGGAGAAAAGCTCAACCTGCAGTTGGCCTACTTTCGCTTTCCTCAATGCCGACAATTACTTGTACATCTTGACAAAGATACACCACTAAGCTAGCATCTTTGTACCTACCCCATGTTAGCTGCCCGCATCTTTAAGACGGTGCTCGCGCCCGCCCTCGTCTTACTCCCCTCCCCCAACCCAAGCGTGGTGCGCGATATGGCCCGCGACATCGACGACTTGCAACGCGCCGAGTGCGAATACCGGGGTATTGTGGCCCGCTTCGACGAACTCACCCGCGCCTATATCCTGCAAGTGTACGAAGACGGCCAACTGCTCCGCTGGCAGGCCGAGCCCAGCCCCTACAACCCCGAGACCGAGACCTTGGTCACCGCGGTTTTTACCGCAGCCGGCCCCAAAGCATCTGCTCCACTGCCCGAGCTGGCCCCTCTCCGCGCCCAGGATGGGATGGCAGGTGCCGGAATCACCTGGCGTTACAGTAGACTAGCGGCCATTCGGGTCGCGCCCCACGACGACTTGGCCCACGACGCCATGGCCGTGTTTAGAGCCACGATTGACGACTTTGTAGATCGCATGGTATACGCACCTACCGGTGGCGTACTGCGCACGGCCCCTACTCCCAATGCCCCAGTGCTGGCCCGCGTCGAGGCGGGTGCAGTCCTGCTCGTCGAGGAAGAGCAAGCGGACTATGTACGCGTGCGTCAGCCACCAGCGACTGCGGCCGGATGGCTGGAACGAAAGCATGTGCGAGTAGTTGAAAAAGCCGATGAACGCGATTATTGAAATACGCAACCTGACCAAGATCTACGACATGGGGGCGACTGCGGTCCACGCCCTAAACGAAGTAGATCTCTGCGTGGCCGAGGGCGAATACGTGGCCATCATGGGACCGTCGGGATCGGGCAAGAGCACCCTGCTCAACATCCTCGGCTGCCTCGATGTGCCCACCTCGGGCAGCTACGCCCTCGGCAACGCCCGCGTCAGCGAGATGGCAGACGACGACTTGGCGCGGATCCGCAACCAGGAGATCGGCTTCGTCTTCCAAACCTTTAACCTCCTGCCCCGCGCCAACGCCTTGGGCAATGTCGAGCTGCCGCTGATTTACAGCGGCCTGCCGACGAGCCAACGCCGCGACCGGGCCGTCAGCGCCCTCGCGTCCGTGGGCTTGGCCGAGCGCATCGACCACCGGCCCAACGAGCTGTCCGGCGGCCAGAAGCAGCGCGTGGCCATTGCGCGTGCGCTCGTCAACGAGCCCTCCATCATCCTCGCCGACGAGCCGACCGGTGCCCTCGACTCCCGCACCGGCGACGAGATCATGGACCTCTTCGACCAAGTACACGCCTCCGGCAACACCATCCTCCTCGTAACGCACGAAGAGCACCTCGCCCGCCGCAGCCACCGCATCGTCCGCTTCCGCGATGGCCGCATCGAAAGCGATTGCCCGACCGAGGAGGCCGACCGGTGAGAGCGGTTTTTTGCGTCCTCGTGCTATGCGCCTGTCAGGGTGTACCACCCGACCTATCCACAGCCGAGGTCGTACGCGGCGATTTTTCAGTGACGCACTTTGAGGGGGGCGAGGTGCGGGCGGCCAGCGGCGAAGTCGTGGTGTCGCCGCGGATCGGCGGCCGACTCAAAATCGTCCACCTCTGGCCCGAAGGGGAGCAAGTGGATGTCGGCGACTTGATCCTCCAGTTCGACCCGGCCGAGTTTGAACGAGAAATGCTCGACCGCGAGGGCCAATTCGAAGAGGCCCATTCGGACTTTGTCAAGGCCAAGGCCGAACGCGAGCAACGTCTAGCCGACATCAAGCGCAAGATCCAGCAGCGCCAAGCCGAGCTCGAACTCGTCGCGCTCAACCAAGAACGCCAGCAGTTCGCCTCGACTATCGATCAAGAGCAAGGGCACATCAATTTGGCGAAGGCGCGGCGCGCCGTGGCGGAAGCGCGACAGGAGTCCATAGCCCAAGAAGTGGTCAATCGCGTGGATTTTCTCAATCACGAGTTGAGAATCGCCCGCAGGCAAGAGCGCTACGAAAGGGCGCGCCGTGACTATGAACGCACCAGCGTCTATGCGGCCAAACCGGGTATCGTAGTCTATCGAAAAATCTGGAAACCAGGCACCGACGAGGAGGGCAAAGTCGCGGTCGGCGACCAAGTCTGGAGCGGTCGCGCCCTGCTCGAAATCCCGGATATGAGCAAGATGCAGGTGCTGTGTCTGATCGGCGAAATGGACATCGAGCGCGTGCGCGTCGGCCAGCGGGCTTACATCCGCCTCGAAGCCTTTCCCGGCCCGGTATTTAATGGGGTGGTGGCCGAACTAGCCCCCATGGCATCCCCGCAGCCCGGCGCACCCGATATCCGCGTCTTTGAGCTGGTTATCGACATCGACGAACAGGACGAACGGCTCAAACCGGGCATGTCGGCCGAGGTCGAAATCGTCCTCGAAATCGTCCCCGAGGCTCTCTCGGTGCCGCTGGGTGCCCTCTTTGAGCGGGAGGGTGACCTAGTCGCTTTCCGCCTCGACAACGGCAAATTCGTGGAAGTGCCCGTAGTGATCGGGCGTAAAAACGCCACCGCAGCGGTCGTCACCGCTGGCTTGGCCGCAGGCGACATCGTCGCCCTGCAAAACCCCAATGCGCGCTGACGCAAGAAAGCTGTTATGACACAGAGCAAACGCCGTTGGTGGATTCTCGTCCCGCTCTTAGTTCTCGTCTTGGGCGGAGCCTGGCTTAGTGAGCACCTGATGCACGAAAAAGCCGAATCCTCCATCCCCACCTATCCAGTCCAGCAGGGCGAGTTCGTCATCGAACTCAAGCTCAAGGGCGGCGAGTTGGAATCAGTAGAGGCCGAAAATGTCGTCGCGCCCCGCGTTCGCGGCCAGCTCAAAATCGTCGAGTTGTTTCCCGAAGGAGAGCAAGTCGCAGTCGGCGACCTATTGGTACAATTTGAACAAACGGATTTTCAGAAGCGGGTCATGGACGACGAGCAGGAGGTCGAGTCTGCTAAGGCCGACCTAGAGAAAACGCAAGCGACCCAAAAGGCCGAAATCGCCAAACTCAAAGCCGATATTGCCAACGAAGAGGCCAATTTGCGCTTGGCCGAACTGCAGGTAGAGCGCATGCTCTTTGAGGCCACCGTGCAAAAGGAAGAAGCCGAAATTGAGGCCCACAAAGCCAAGCTGAGCCATCAGCAGGCCATCGAAAAGCTGGCCTCGCAAAAGATCGTCAACGGCGCTGAAGTCAAAAAGCGCCAACTCAACATTGAACGCCAAGAGCGCGATTTGAAAAAGTCGCGCGACGATCTGGCAAGTACGACCATCAAGGCCGAAAAGCCCGGTTTAGTCGTGTACGGCAAGGTTTGGAAGGGCGAGCGGCCGGAAAAGATCCGCGTCGGCGACGAGATCTGGGGCGGCGTCAACGTCATTTCCCTACCCGACCTCTCCCAAATGCAGGTCAAAACCTACGTCAACGAGGTCGAGGTCGATAAGCTCGACACCGGCCAAGTCGCCACCATCAAGCTCGACGCCCTGCCCGAACCGACGTTCCACGGCAAAATCAAAAGCATCGCCTCGCTCGGCCGCGAAAAGGAAGGCGAAAAAAACGTCAAAGTCTTCGACGTGATTATCCAAATCGAAGAAGAAGATGTCCGCCTCAAACCCGGCATGACCGCCACCTGTCAGATCGTCGTCGAAACTATCCCACCTAAGCCGACGGCCGCTCCAGACTCCGTACAAAGCGAGGCTGCCGAAATCGCGACCGCCGTGCCCATGCCCCTCTACATCCCCCTAGACGCGGTCTTTGAGAAGGATGGGCGCACCCTCGTCTATCGCCTAGTGGGCGGTCAGCCCGAGGAGCGGGAAGTGAAGTTGGGCCAGAAAAACGAGGACTTTGTCATCGTCACAGAAGGGCTTGCACCCGACGACCGCGTCACCTTGCGCGATCCGCGCCAAGCGGCCGACGCCAGCGGCCTCATGGAGGAAGCCGACGCCTTGCCCGCTCCCCAAGCGCACTAATGGATTTACGCGAAACCGCCTCTTTGAGCCTAGTCGGCCTGCTGTCGCACAAGCTGCGGACCATGCTGACCATGCTCGGCATCATCTTCGGCGTAGCGGCCGTCATTGCCATGCTTTCCATCGGCGAGGGTGCCAAGCAAGAATCCCTCGAACAAATCCGTCAGATGGGCATTAGCAATATCATTGTCCAGCACTGGAAAAAAGAAGCCGACGATGAAACCGAAGCCGACATCGACCAGAATCGCTCTCCGGGCCTGACTTGGGACGATGCGCGGTCGATTGCCCGCATCTACCTTTTGGCGGACTACGTCACCCCCCAGCGCGAACTCAAAGTCAAAGCCCAAGCCCAAGACCACACCTTCCGCACCATGGTGGTGGGCACGACCCCCGACTATCTGACCGTGCTCGGCGCCCGCATGGGCAGCGGGGTGTTTTTTTCCACCGAGGACCTGAATACTGCTAAGCGCGTCTGTGTATTGGGTGCAGACGCCAAGCGGGCGCTGTTCTTTTTTCACAATCCCTTGGGCCGCCGGGTCAAAATCCGCAACCAGTGGTTTACGGTCATCGGCGTGCTCGAAGACAAGGGCGCGGCCGGCGGCAAAATCGGCGGCGTGCTCGAAGTGCGCAACACCGACGAGGACATCTACGTCCCACTTACAGCTCTGCTCAATCGCTTCCACCGCGAGTCGGGCGAGCCCGAGCTAACCCAAATCACCGTCAAGGTCTCCAACTCCAACCAATTGCCAGAGGCCGCAGCCATCATCCGCACCATCCTCAACCGGCGGCATCGCGGCGTCGAGGACTTCAAGATCGCCATTCCCGAAGAGCTGTTGCGCCAGAGCCAGAAAACGCAGCAGATTTTCAACATCGTCATGGGCTGCATCGCCGGCATCTCCCTGTTAGTCGGCGGCATCGGCATCATGAATATCATGTTGGCCTCAGTCCTCGAACGCACGCGCGAAATCGGCATCCGCCGCGCCTTGGGCGCGCGGCGGCGCGACATCCTCGCGCAGTTTTTGGTCGAATCGCTGTTGGTCAGTCTAATCGGCGGCCTGATTGGGGTGGTGCTGGGCTACGCCATCCCGGAAGCGATCACGCTGTACGCGGGCTGGCGCACCATCGTTCAGCCTTGGACGATTGTCCTCGCCTTTGGGGTCTCGGCTGCAGTCGGCATTGGTTTTGGCATCTACCCGGCCCGCCAAGCCGCCCTCCTCAACCCCATAGACGCCCTGCGCTACGAATAATCTTTTGACGGCAGCCTCCGCGTGGCCTTACTTACTTAGCCCACCTGCAAGCGAGGAGATCACATGATCCGCTTTAAGAGAGAAGCGATCGAACAGATGCTCGAAGAGCGCAAACCCGAAATCAACCTGACCACCTATCAGCACATCAAAAAGGCCATCGACCAAGGCACGGAGGACATGGACCCGTACACGCTGTCCAACATATGCCGGGATCTCAAGTGCCTGCCCACCGACATCGTCGAGTATGTCTGAGGGCTTCATTGCAGTTTGCACATTTCTGTACCACCGCTCAGGCGTGCTCCAATGCGGGCCGTAGGCCGCCACCTACTCGTCGATCTCTATGGCTGCGACCGCGAGCGACTCGACGACCCAGACTACATCGCAGCCGAGCTACAGGCCGCAGCCCAAGCGGCCGGCACCCGCATCTTGGGCACTGCCTTCCATCGCTTCACTCCGGGGGGGATCACTGGCGTGCTCATCGTCCAGGAGAGCCACTTGGCCGTCCACACGTGGCCCGAGCGCAGCTATGCCGCCCTCGACCTCTTTACCTGTGGCCACCAGACAGACCCATGGGCAGCCTATCAACGGCTCAAGTGCGCCTTCGGCGCGACGCGGGACAATGTAGTGGAAGTCAGCCGAGGATTGCACGCGGGCGAGTGAGGTTTCTCGCCGGCAAAAGTGCGTGCTATTCCTCGCCTTCTAACATGCTGTGCAAGTAGCGCTGGAACGCTTCGGCGCGGTCTTCGACCACGGCTCGTAGCTGGAGGATTTCCTGCTGGCGCGCCTTCAGCTTGTGAATTTTCAACGCGACTTCGGCGATCGACGATTCGAGATCGAACTCGGCCAAGGACTCGTCGTCTCGCGTGAGCAGCCGCACCTGCTCACGCGGCTGTTCCCCACTCACCAAAACCCGCTCCTCGGACCGCCGCGCTTTAGCCCGCTCTTGCTCCACCCGGGCGCATAGCCGATGCTCGGCCTCCAAGCGGCGCAGCAAGTCGGCGTTGGCAGTCCATTCGGCCTTGAGACGGTCGGCGATATCCTCCAATAGCTCCTGCTTTTGCTGAATCTCGTCCGGTCCGTCATCCATCTCAATTTCCATCTGCCCGCTGTAGTGCAGATTCGCGCTGCGGATCCTGATTCCGAGCAGTTCCCGCGCCTCCTGATAAAGCGTGAGTTGGGCCGACAGGCCCCGGTCTGGCTCTTCGGCCAACTTCTGGATGAGGACGCCGATTTCCCAGTCGTAGGCGAGGCCCAAGCGCTCGGCCACACTATCCTGCTGCGCCTCTAAGGCCGCCAACTTCCAGTCGATATCGATCATGTGCTGCACCAATCGGAGCGAGGAGCGCAGAGCTTCTCGCAGCACGGCAGAATTCGCTGCACTCAGCTTCAGGCTATCGATGCGCACCGACAGCGCCTCGGCTGAGGCCGCAACTTTCAAGCGCTGGCCGGCGAGGGAATCGCGCTGGCTTTCCAAGGCGCGATACTGGCCCTTTAGGTCGCCGAGCCTTGCCGAATCTCCATGCGTGGATCCGGGCAGCGCAAATCCCAAGGCCAGTAAAAAAACAAATGGGTTTCTCATCGCTAATCTAGACCGTATTTGTCGAGTTTGTAGTACAGAGCACTCGTCTTAATCCCCAAGAGCGCCGCCGCCTTGGTCTTGACGTGATGCGCTTCCTCCATCGCCCGAGCGATTAGGTCGCGCTCCACCGCGTCGAGGCGCTCGTTGAGTAGCAGCTCACCGTCGTCAATAGCCTCTGCGTTAGGCACCTCCGCGTCAGCCATCTCCTCGTCAAAGGTCAGCGGCAGATCGTGGTAGCCGATCTCGTCGCCATCGGCCAACACAATGGTGCGCTCAATGACGTTTTCCAGTTCGCGCACATTGCCCGGCCAGGGGTAGCGACCCAAGCCGGTGAGCGCCTCAGAGGTTAGACGCTTGAGCGGGATATTCATTTCCCCACATTTTTTTCTTATAAAGTGCTTGGCCAACAGCTCGATGTCCTTCCCCCGCTCGCACAGCGGCGGCAAGCTGAGTGGGATGACCTCCAACCGATAAAAGAGATCCCGGCGAAAGGTCCCTTCCTCGACCATCTGCTTGAGCGGCCGATTGGTGGCCGCTACGACCCGCACATCCGCGTCGAGTGTCTGCTCGCCCCCCACCCGATTGAACTGCTTTTCTTGCAGCACCCGCAACAGCCGCACCTGGGTATCTAGCGGTACGTCGCCGATTTCGTCGAGAAAAATTGTCCCTCCTTCGGCCAGCTCAAATTTCCCCTTGTGCCGCCGCACCGCATTGGTAAAGGCACCTCGCTCGTGCCCAAACAGCTCGCTCTCGACTAAGCCATCCGGCAGGGCACCGCAATTGACTTTGACGAAGGAGCCTTCGAATCGTTTGCTCTGGTAGTGAATCGCGCGGGCGACCAGTTCTTTGCCGGTGCCGCTCTCTCCGTAAATGAGCACCGAAGACTCCGAAGACGCCACCTTGCTCACCTGCGCCAGTACGGCCAACATCGGTGGGGACTCGCCGACGATCTTGCCGAAGCGGCTTTCGATCTCTTCGCGCAGATAGCGGTTTTCTTCGCCGAGTCGCTCGCGGTCGCGGCGCACGGCTTGGTCGTTGAGTGCCTTCTCGATCTTTAACCACAACTGGTCGTGCGAGAAGGATTTTTCAATGAAGTCTATCGCACCTCGCTTCATGGCCTCGACCCCAATGGAAAAGTGGGTGTCTTCGCCGTGGGCAGTCATCATCATCACGTCGGTCTCCGGGGCCTCGCGTTTGACCGCCTCGACCACTGCCAGCCCATCCATCTCCTCCATGCGGTAATCAGTGATGACCAAGTCAAAGGATTGATCCTTCATCCGCTCCAAGCCTGCGCGACCGCTCCCTGTAGCGACGGATTGGTGGCCCTTCTGCTGCAAGTACAATCCCAGCCCGTCGCGGAAGGGTTCGTAGTCGTCGATAATCAGGATTCTGCCCATGGCACCCCATCCTTGGACTGCGGCAGGCGCAGGCGGCACACCGTGCCTTCACCTTGCCGACTGTCTATTTCGATCTGTCCGCGGTTTTCCTCGACTATCAACCCCACCACTGCCATCCCCAAGCCCGATCCCTTCTCTTTAGTTGTAAAGAAAGGCTCAAAAAGGCGCGCCTGCACCTCCTCCGACATGCCAGGGCCATCGTCGGCCACCTCGACGATGGCCTCCCCGCCTTCGGCAGTGGCCCGTACTACTAAGTGCCCGCCATCGCGCATGGCTTGGACCGCGTTCTTCATTAGGTTGATCAGTACTCGTTCTATCTTCGCACCGTCGATGTACGCTTCCAAATCGGGCGCTACGTGCATCTCGTATTGAATACCTGCCTTCTCCATCTCCGGAGCCAGCAAAAAGGCCGCATCGGCCACCAGCGGTGCCAGCGCCGTCGGCTGCGGCTGCGGCTGCGCCGGGCGGGCGAATTCGAGAAACTCGGAAATTACGCGATTGAGCCGGCGCACTTCCCCGATGACCTTCTCGATGTGTTGCTTGCGCTCGTCGCCGGCGGGCAAGTCGCCAGCAATTAGGCCGGCGTACAGCTCAATGCTACCCAGCGGATTGCGGATCTCGTGCGCAACACCGCCCAACATGAGGCGCAGTTGAGCATCGCGGGCGACCAGCTTGCGCCGCATCTCCTCCATGGTTTCGCCCAAATAGCCAATTTCGTCGTCGGACGCGGTGGCCACCTCTTGGCCCATGTTGCCCCGGCCAATTTCGCGCGCGGCCTCGACCAGCTTTTGGATGGGCCGCGTCAGCGTCCGCGCCAACCCCCACGCCACCCCAACGGTAAGCAACGCGCCCAACCCGGCAAAGATCAGCACTGACCGCCCAAAGATGCGGATGGAATCCACAAACCCGGCCCCGATTTCAACCCCAACGGCTGCGACGACCTCGCCGTCGTGAAATATCGGGGCATAACCCGTCATGTACGGGACATCATCGTCGTAAAAAAGCACCGAATGCGCAGTATGACCCTTCCAAACTCGCTCTAGTTCCTGGCGGTGGAAGAGCAATTTGGGATACTCTCGTCCAATGGGCATCAGCCCATCCGTGTCGAGCAGCGAGCGGTACTGGCGGTCAAAAACAAAGATTTGACGAGCACCAACCCCTTGTTCGGCGCGCTGCAATTTACCCACTAAGGTCCGGTAGAGCGTGGAGTGCTCGCGGCCCGGGTGCAGGTAGCGCAGCACGTTGCCGGACAAGTTTGTGCTCACCAGCGTGGCGACCGATACGAGATGGTCCCGCATCTGCCGTTCCAAGCTGCGGTCCGTCAGTTCAAAGAGCACCCAGCCCGAGAGCCCCACGACAACCATGACCAGCAACACGAAGCTTAAGATCAGCTTGTGGCCGATCCGCGTCCGCGGACGCTCGCCGGAGGTGGGCTTGCCCTTGGTCATTTGGACAGACTCGACAAATTGGCGCATCCTATTTGGTAATGTACCGTGTTAAAAACAGACGAACAAGCGGAGCAGTGGTTCTCGCCGACTCGTGCTGTTGGGATTGGCCTGCTAACTCAACCTCTACTGAAAAAGGAATGCCCCATGAAATACCTCTTATTGGCCGCCTGTTGCTTTTTGCTAGCCTGCGGCGACTCGGATGACGACCAAGGCGAGGTAACCGTTCATTTCAACCACACCGTCGCCGGAGCCGATCTCAAGCACGAGGAGATCCTCTACACCAACGCCGCTGGCAATGAATACGGCGTCACCCGCTTAGAGTACATCGTCTCGGATATCGCCTTGGAGACAGCCGGGGGCAAGCGCGTCGAGCTGGCCGAATTCCACTATCGCAACGCCTTTGTGGGTGCGACCCGCAGCGTTGCGGCCAAGGTGCCCGGTGGCGAATACGCGGCGCTGCGCTTTACCTTTGGCATCGATGGCGCTAAGAACGAAACCGGTGCGCTGCCAAGCGTCGATCACTTCAACAACATGGCATGGCCCACTCCCATGGGCGGCGGCTATCACTACATGCGCATGGAAGGTCTCTTCCGCACCGACGATGGCGAGGGAGCCTTTCTCACGCACACCGGGCCAGCGGGCGGGGAAGACTTTTCGATTGCCGTCTCCCTGCCGCTTTCCCTAACAGTCAGCAGAGATGAGTGGGCAATCGCCGTGGTGATGGATCTCAACGAGTGGTACGATGCGCCATCGCTGTACGACTTCAACGGTCGCGGTGGAATCATGGACAACGCCGACGCGCAATTGACCTTGCAAGGCAACGGCGCTACCGTTTTTTCTCTAGGCTCCATCGGGCACCCCGATCAAGTCGAACAAGACTAGGACGAACACTTAGGGAATAATTCATGAAGTTTGGGGCACTGATCCTGTTAGGGCTAGTCGCCTGCGGCAAAGACACCGGCGTTCCCCCTGCCCTTCCGCCCGCTCCAACTCCCTACGAACTGGTCGTACCGGCGGGATTTCCCGCGCCAGCAATCCCGCCGGACAATCCCCTGACTATCGAGGGCATCGCCCTTGGCGAGCGGCTTTTTGCCGACCCCATCCTCTCCGTCGATAGCACCATCGCCTGCATCTCGTGCCATTTGCCCGCCCACGCTTTCTCCGATCCGCGGTCCTTTAGCCAAGGCGTCGGCGGCCTCACCAGCCGCAACTCCATGCCGCTTTTTAACTTGCTCTGGAGCCGGTCCTTCTTCTGGGACGGACGCGCCGCCAGCCTCGAAGACCAAGCCCTCGAACCCGTAGAAATGCCCGTGGAAATGGGCGAGGACTGGGACCGCGTGGTGGCCAAACTGGAGCGCCACCCCGAATATCCCGCGCTCTTCACCCGCGCCTTTGGCGACGTGCCCATCGACCGGCGGCTCGTCGTTCGAGCCATCGCCCAATTTGAGCGCACCCTCATCTCGGCGGCTAGCAAGTACGACCGCTGGTTGGCTGGCCAAGCGGAGTTTACCCCAGAAGAAGAAAGGGGCTTCGTCCTCTTTCACACCGAGGAAGGCGACTGCTTCCACTGCCACGTCGCGCCGCTTTTTACCGACAACGAGTTCCACAACAACGGGCTGGACTTAGATCCCCCGGATGAGGGACTGGCTGCGCTCACCGGCAAACGCCTCGACCGCGGCAAGTTCAAGACGCCGACCCTGCGCAACGTAGAATACACGGCACCGTACATGCACGATGGCCGCTTTCAGACCTTAGAAGAGGTCGTCGTGCACTACGACTCCGGCTTTCACCGCACAGCCCTCACCGACCCGCTGTTGCTCGTCCGGCCCAACCTCGACCTCACTCCAGCCGACAAACGCGCCATAGTGGCCTTTTTGAAAACCCTTTCTGAACCTCAATTCCAAGTCCCGTGACGCGCTTATGTCTTCTGTTACTTTTCTCTTGATTAAGTTTCAGAATTTCGTATAATACAAGCACTTATGAACAAAATCAGAGCCGATTCAACTCCTCATCTAGCGAGGTTTTAGTGGCCACCATAACCAAGAAAGATCTAGCGCGGTCGGTAGCCGACACGCTCGGCTGCAAAAACAACCTGACGTTGCAAATGGTCGATAGTCTCTTTGAGGCCATGCGTGAAACGCTTATCGAGGGAAACCGCATTGAAATCAGAGGGTTCGGCGTTCTCGAAGTCAAAGACACCAAGCCCAAGCCTGCCGCGCGCAACCCGCGCACCGGTGAGGTCGTGTACGTGCCTGCCCGCCGCAAGACGCACTTCAAGCCGGGCAAACAGCTCAAAGAAGCCCTGCACGACACCCGCTCTGCCGGCCAAGCCGCGCCAGACCCCGGCGGCTCTTGGTCCCCCTGATATCGTTGAAAATTCGTCCCAAAAAATTAAAAGCCGGCTCTTTTAGAGTCGGCTTTTATTGTTTATGCGTTGGCCTTGCGCTGCTGCTAGCATCCGGCGTCCGCGCCGAGCAACGCCTGCACATCGGCGCTGATCCGCGCATCGAACTGCTCATCGCGGTCCAACTCCTCAGCCAGTATCGCTATCTGACGCCCTATCAGGTAGAGTACGCGGACGATCTCGTCGCCCACTTCTCGCGCTATCCCCCCCAGCAGGCCGTCGCCCTTTTTCGCAGCCTGAGCGCCGACACCGGCTGGTCTGATGCCTACCCAACCGCCATGCTCTACCTGTCCGATCCACCCGTACTAGAACCAACCCAACCCATTCCTCCCCATATCTATCGCGCCTTCCGCGGCGAGGAAAATTTTGTGCGCTTCGTCCACGCCCTGCGCATCTTTGCCCACCAGACCCAATTCAACCACTTCTTCACCCGCAGCCAAAAGCTCTATCGGCTCATCGAGGCACGCCTCCGCGAGGAGCTAGCAGACGCCGATCCCACCGGCGAAGTCGAGGCCTATTTCGGCACCCGCCAAATCAGCTACCACCTCGTCCTTAGCCCGCTTTTGCACCACGGAGGATTTGGCCCCCACATTGGCCGCCCTGGCGGGCCGTACGATGTCTATACGCTGCTCGGCCCCACGGATGCCACGCACGGCTTACCCGAATACGGCCCCCGCGATCAACTTTTGCAGATTATATGGCACGAGTTCAGCCACGCCTTCGTCAACCCCCTCAGCGAGGAGTACTATCCCATACTGAGGCCCCACGCCGAATTATTCGCTCCGCTGGCCGAACAGATGGCTACCATCGGCTACACGCACTGGTTCGACTGTGCCAATGAACACCTCATCCGCGCCATCACCGCGCGCCTTGCCCACCATCACCTCGGCGCGGAAGCAGGTCGCCGGGCACTGCGCGAAGAATCCGGGCGCGGCTTCCGCTATATCCACGCCGTCGCTCGCCGCCTCGAAGCATACGAATCCCAGCGCGACCGCTATCCGACCTTCGCCGCCTTCTTCCCCCGCTTAATCGCCGTCTTTGCCGAGCTTGCTCCTGAGACTTTATCGGACTAGCCGCCGGAAAAGATCCTCCTGAGGCGGTACTTCGAGCAGTTCGTCCAAGGTCCCGCGTTCCAAGCCCTCGGCAATAACGGCAAAGCTCTCTCGCACCACGGCTGCGGTCTGTTCGACTTCGGCCTCGCCGTGGGCGCAATTGAACATAAACCCAGTCGCCAAGATCACGCCGCGGCGGGCGTTTTCTTGGATGAACAGCGTGTTGACCTTGGCAGCCGTCGCAGCATCCTCCGCGCCCAAGCGGATGCGGGGATGAGCAGCCACTCCCTCGCAGCTAGCGTCGAGCCCGACGGCTGCCGCGGCCGCGTCGATCTGTTCCTTAAAGAAGGTGCCGATGCGCTGGAAGTGGCCCACGGCGTCGCGGCGCTCCAACTCGCGCAAGGTCGCCAGCGAGGCTGCCACGCCGATGTTGTCGTCCCAATAGGCGCTGGAGATAAACATCTGCGCAGCCGGGGCCATAAACTCCCGCTTGCCGACCACTGCGCCCATTGGATAGCCATTGGATATGCCCTTGGCAAAAACGGACATATCCGGCGTCACACCCGTGTATTCCTGGGCGCTACCCAAGGCGACGCGAAACCCCGACGAAACCTCGTCGAAGATGAGCACCACTCCGTAGTGCGACGCTAACTCTCGCACCTTTTCCAAGTAGTCCGGCGGCGGCTCGTCAGAGCGCATCGGCTCCATGATGATACAGGCCAACTCGCCAGCGTGTTCTTCGAGCAGCGCGGTGAGTTCATCGACATCGCCATAGGTAAAAGGCAGGGCCGTGCCCTCCAGACAGCGGGGTACGCCAATCGGCTCAATGCCATTGAAGAGATGGGTGGCCAACCGCTCGGCTCCGATATTGGCAGCCTGGTACCAGTCGTGCCAGCCGTGGTACCCGCAAAACAGCACCTTGTCGCGGCCGGTGACCCCGCGTGCGATCCGCACCGCAATGGTGCAGGCTTCCCCCCCGCCCTTGCAAAAGCGCACCATTTCCGCGGAGGGCACAATCCGCACCAACTCTTCGGCCAGCTCCACGGCCGACTCTTGGACAATGCTGTAGATCGTCCCTCGGTCGATCTGAGCGCGAACCGCGGCATCGACGACCTCGTCGGCATAGCCCAAGATCACCGGGCCCACGGCGCTGGTCCAATCGATGTATTCGTTGCCATCCACATCCCAGATGCGGCAGCCTTTGGCGCGCTCAGCGTAGATGGGGCTGACGCCGAGTGCGGCCCGATTCGGGCGGCGGCTGATGAGCTGGGTAGTACCGGGGATGAGCGCTTTGGCGCGCTCGTAGATTTGCAATGAGTGGCGCACCGAGTGTTCTCGCATGACACAGGCTCCTTCTACCGCCCACTGCGGAGCGGGTTCTCGCTATTTCTTCAGAAAACGCGCTCCATCACCTTTTGTCGAAGCCGTCATCGGCACTGCGCGCTGGGACGACGGGGGCGACAATATTCTCGATGGCCTCGGGTTAGCCGGCAGCATCGGCTATGAGGTGCGCAAGCACTGGATGCTCAAAGGTACCGTCGGCTGGGGCACGCCAAGCGCCGAGGCCACAATCGGCGATCAAATAGTCACAGCCGAGGTCACAGGCTTGATCTTCGCCTTCAACGCCAGCTATCTCTGGTACTGAACAGGCTTACTCCTGCTCTTTCATCTGATCGTAGAACTGGACGATCTTGCCCCGGTCCTCAGAGGCGTTAAAAGCCATACCAGCTCGTGGATGCTCGTTGAGCAGACCAGTGATCATGTAAGGATAGTCGTAGCCCCACAGCAGCGCAGCGCGCAGCGGCTCAATGTGCTCCTCAATGCACTTGAGCACCGGGCGCAAGCGAAATTTCGGGTTGTGCAAAAAGCCCAACAAAAGCTCCATCTGGCAATTGCCTGCGCCTCGGCCCAAGCCGGCAAAACTCGCGTCCGCGCAATTGGCCCCTAGCGCCACGGCTTCGATGGTATTGGCAAAGGCCAGTTGCCGATTGTTGTGGGCGTGGATTCCGACCTCGATCGAGGTCCCCTCGCAATACTCGAAAAACATGTTGCACAGCGCGCGGATCTGCTCGCTATAGAGCGAGCCAAAGCTGTCCACTACGTATACAGCCCCCACATCCGACTGCACCAGCATCTCCAGCGCACTCTTGACCTCGGACTCCGGCACGGTGGAAACGGCCATCAAGTTTAAGGTCGTCTCATAACCCTTGTCGGAGGCGTCCTTGACCATGTCCAACGCCAGCGGCATTTGGTGGATATAGGTGGCCACGCGGATCATGTCCAACACGCTTTCAGACGCCGGCAGTATATCCGTCTTGTAATCGCTTTTTTCGGCGTCGGCCATAGCCGCCAACTTCAGCGAGGTGTTGTTGTCGCCGACGATGCGGCGGATGTCCTCCTCGCGGCAGTGCTTCCACGGCCCAAACTCGCTGGGCGGAAATTGCTCCCGCGAGTTGATGTAGCCGATCTCCATGTAGTCGATCCCGGCCTCGACGCAAGCCTCGTACACGCTTCTGACTACGTCGTCGGTAAACTGATGGTCGTTCATCAGGCCACCATCGCGGATTGTGACATCGACTACCTTGATTTCCTCCCGGTACCCGAGCCAGTTGTCGGCCCAAGTTGCGCGGTTTTCCTCACTCATTTTTCACTCCTGTTTATGTGTAACTCAAGTATTGTCGAAACGATATATACTGCGGCACAACCGGCAAAAGGTCAAACCGACTGCGGCCCTGTCTAGGCTTCCTCTACGGTTATCTCGCGCAGCTTGTCTGCGTCGATCTCCACGCCCAAGCCCGGCCCTTCAAACGGATACAAGTAGCTGCCCTCGGCCCGCACCCTTTCCACCGCTGGCGACGCCGTGTACAGCACCGGCCCCATCGGATCGCAGGGCAAACTGGTGTTGGGCATAGCAATGCCAAGGCTGACCTGCGCCGAAACCCCCAGCGTCGATTCTTGGTCGGTGCCGATCAAGCAGCGGAATCCAGCCGCCTCCGCTAGAGCAAAAAGCCGGCGGATATGAGTCGGACCGCCGCAGACGCAGGCGACGTTAAAGGCCGTGCAGGCCCTTTTTTCGATGGCTTCCATGCCCAGTTCCAAACTGTTGATGTGCCAGCTCACCGGCAGGTCAACGCGCCGCACAAATTCGGCTGAGACCCGCAGACTGCGCGAGGGCTGCTCAAAGTGATAGGGCGCGTGGTGGCGGAGGACATCGGCGTAGCGGACGGCCGTCTCCCAATCAGTGAAACGCCCGGAAAAGTCAATGGATTTGAGCTTGAGTTGGTCGTCGAAGCGGCGTTTGGCCTCGCCAAGGAAGCGGTCGTCGAGCGCGCTATCACCCGACACGTAATAGCGGAACAGGTGATGGCCCAAGTCGAGCAGCCGCTTAAGGTAGCCTAGCGTGCGCTCGAAGTCCTCTTTTACCTGCCAGCCAAAGATCGGATAGCAGCAATAGAGCCTGTCCCGCATCTTGCCGCCCAAAAGCCGATAGGCCGGCACCCCTTGCGCCTTGCCATTGAGGTCGTAGAGCGCCAGATCAATCGCCGAGGCGAGGTGGAGATTGGTTACTGAGCTGTTAAAGGCATGGCCGCGCAACAGCTCGTTGATCCCGGTAATAGCCCCGGCGTCCCGCCCCACCAACAGCTCGTTGTACTGCCGGGCAATGGCCGCCAAATCCTCGGCGCGACTGTCGGACGCCTCGCCCCAGCCGACCGGGCCGTCATCGACAAAGACCTTGACCAGCACGTGCCCAGAAATGTGGCCATAGTAGCGCGGGGTCTCTATCTGAATGGTTTCTACCTTGGTGATTTTCACGCCTAGCTCCTTTGCAAGCGGCCCAACGCCGCGAGTAGTTGATCGGTTGCGGCCTCAAGTAAGAAAAAGGCGAGAGTGGAGCGCAAGCCCTCGCATCCATGCGACAGCCTTTTGATCGCGGTCAATTCTATGTTGTGAATTTGACAACTATCAAATTGTATATACATTAATAGTGTTAATCGGCGACAATCAATGTATGAATGGGATGAAAGCAAGCGACAGGCCAATTTGGCAAAGCACGGCGTTGACTTTGCTGACATGGACGCTTTTGAATGGGACACCGCCGCGCTCGACATGGACGGAGATCATGCCGAATCACGCTGGATCGCCATAGGTTTTATCGGCGCGGTTCTATATTTCCTAGTCTTCACAGAGCGCGGCGACAACATCCGCATCATCAGCCTGCGTAAAGCTACTAGAAGAGAGGCCCGAAACTATGTCGAAAATCAAGCGTGACATTACCCTCCCGACCTCAGAGGAAGACGCGGCCATCCGCGCTGGCATCGCCACCGATCCAGATACACGAGAACTTACCGCTGAAGAGATAGCTCGTATGCGCCCGGCAAGTGAGGTCGTCCCTCATATCGTCGAGCGCTATCAGCGCACCCGTGGCAAGCAGAAAGCTCCGACTAAAAAGCACATGTCAATTCGTCTTGATGCCGACCTTGCAGAGCATTTCCGCAACAGTGGTCCAGGCTGGCAGACGCGGTTGAACGACACGCTGCGGCGCGCGGTCTTTGGCGATGCGGAATGAGCGCGACCTTCACGCCTAGCTCCTTTGCAAGCGGCCCAACGCCGCGAGTAGTTGGTCGGTTGCGGCTTCAAGTAAGAAAAAGGCGAGAGTGGAGCACAAGTCCTCGCGTCCGTGTGGAATGGATAGAGGCCGCCGTCCCAGATAGGTCTGAAAAGCCTCCTGGACCTGCTCGACATCCTTCTTGAAGGGACTCAGTTGTTCAGAGGTAGGCAGATTAAGAAAATAAGCGTGTCGTAGAAAGCTTAGTTGCTCGGCGAAAACATCGAGTGCTATGCTAGTGGCAGGATAGCGATCATCGCCAAATCGGTTAGCTGGTTCCCGCTCGGGAATCTCGGCGTTGCAAAGTCACTTCAGAAAAACCCGGTAGGGCCATAAGTCGTCTATTCTGACGAATCACAGTGCGAATTTTGGCGACATATGCCTTGCCAGTTTTGGCGTATTTCTGCAGCCCCAAGGCCAGCGTATGTCCATCAGGCCGCTCTCCGGCCAGCCGTTTTTCGTAGCGCAACACGCGAAATTGACCATAGGCGGGATGGGAATTGAGATTTTGGATGTACGAGTGTACTGCCTGAACAGGCGTGAGAAAGGCAGCTACTTCGTACGTTTGCCCTCGGGGCCGGCCGGCCGGCACGATGCCGCAGCCCGGCGTAAAGCAATACTCCCCGAACAGGTTGTTGCCACAATAGGCAAAGCGCGACTGGCCCCAAGCCGACTCAATGGCCGCTTGGGCCAAGGCCAACTCCGATGGCACGGTGTCAACGCGCATCAACAATTCTTGGAATAGAGCGTCCGTGGATAATTCTTCGGTTGGTATGCGGTACTCTTGGCACAAGTTGAGCAGCCATTCTTTGTCGTAACTAGATAGTTCTTTGCCTTGTTGCACGCCTTCACGTAGGCGGAGGAGTTGGAGACGCTTTTCCTTTATCTGGATATTCTCCGCCTCGATGAGCGGTGCCATAAACTCAAAGAAGCTCTCTTTCCGCATTTTGGTGTCTTTAATGGCAGCAAAATCGGGGAATGCCGCCGAAGCCCTAGGCAGTGAATTGGGCTCGTCAGGGCTCAGGTCAACGGACCTAGGCAAAGTGGCCGCTTGGGGCGAACTGAAATCGACCTGCGTCGGCTTGAAAAGGGGCACGAACAATAGGAAGCATAGCACCAAAAAAACTTTCAATAAGCGCATAATTTTTCTTTTTCGGGTCAATTGTGGCCACCGCGGACAATGCCGTTGAAGTTAGTCGAAATCAGATTTATCGACTATATCCTCAACACCAATATCGCCATATTCTCGGGGAAGAAGCTTGCAATGAACACGCTTGTAAACAATAGTGCAAAAATTCCCTCTGTCAACCAAGAGGCACCATCAGTACACCATCTCTCGGTAGCTTTGCGCGATCTTCTCGAGCGCCACGACGTACGCCGCAGTGCGCAGGTCATGCACCTTGTCATGACGCAAAAACACCTCGCGCAGCTCGTTGTACGCCTGCCGCATGGTGTCGTCTAGGCCGGATCGCACCAGATCCAGCTCATCGGCTCCGCGCATCAGGTCGTGCCGCTGGGTTTCGGGCAGGGGCTTGCCGACCGCAGTCTCAATGGCCTCGACGATACGCTGTCCTCGTAACTCATCGATGCGCCGGTCCATGCGGCCAAAGCGGATGTGGGACAGGTTCTTGATCCACTCGAAGTAGGAGACTATCACACCCCCTGCATTCAGGTAAGCGTCCGGAATCACCACCTTGCCGCGATCGCGCAGGATTTCGTCTGCCTCGAAAGTGATCGGACCATTGGCGGCCTCGGCAATCAGCCGCGCCTGAATGCGCTCGGCGTTTTCGGTGGTGATTACCGATTCGATGGCCGCAGGAATTAGGATGTCGCAGTCTGCTTCCAGCAAAAAGCGGCCGTCCTCCACGAACTCGGAGTTCCGAAAACCCTGGCCGCCGCCCTTTTCGCGGCGATAGGTGGCGAGCTCCTCGATGTCTAGCCCGTCCCCACACACCACGGCCCCTTCGCGCTCAATAACAGCTACCACCTTGGTGCCATCCTCTTCAGACAGGAACTTCGCGGCGTGGTACCCGACGTTGCCCAAGCCCTGGACGATTACGCGCTTGCCCTCTAAGCCTCCATCCATCCCGGCCTTCTGCACATCTTCGGGATGGCGGAAAAATTCCCTGAGAGCGTACTGCACCCCGCGCCCCGTCGCCTCGTTGCGGCCGCGGATTCCGCTCATGTGCACGGGTTTGCCGGTGACACAGGCGACGGCGTTGATGTCGTTGGGATACAGGGCGCGGTAGGCGTCCGCGATCCACCCCATCTCGCGCGCACCCGTGCCCATGTCGGGAGCCGGCACGTTAAGGCTGGGACTGATGTAGCCTTTTTTCGTCAGCTCCATCGTGAAATTGCGAGTGATCAGCTCGAGCTCAGCCGCGTCGTAGTCGCGCGGATCGATCTGCAGAGCACCCTTAGAGCCCCCGTACGGGACATCGACGATGGCGCACTTGTAGGTCATCAGGGCGGCCAAGGCTTCCACCTCGTCCTGATCGGCGATCGGCGCATAGCGGATGCCGCCTTTTACCGGCAGGAAGTGCTCGCTGTGGACGGCGCGCCAGCCAGTGAAGACCCGAAACTCGCCCCGTATGTAAACGGGGAAGCTGACCTGAAACACGGAGTTGCAGGTCCTGATCTGATCGGCGAGTCCCGGCTCGAGTTCCATCGTGGCGGCGGCCGTCTCGAACATCCGATCGACGCTGTCCTTGAACGAATTCCTCTGCTCTTTCAAACCGGACCCCGCAGCATCCCTTTTTTGAGCATGTTCTCCAACCCCTGTTCTTCGATGATAGCCAGAGTTCGATTTCTCCATGCCGCGTAATATATGGGGATCGCGCTGCGCCAGCCAAGCACAGTTTGCCCGCCTGACGTGGGTTTTCTACTCTTTCTACTCGACACCGATTCGAGCGCACACTGAACACAGTTTTGCTTCGCTAAAAACACACATGGCTATTCCCAAGTTCTTCCGACCCGTTCCCGAACTCAACGACGAAGAGCGCCTGCGCGGGTTGGGCAACATGACCCGGCAGGCGATCTCAGCGGCGGGTGCCGACGGACTGGCATCCGGCGGGTTCCTCGCCTCGTTCGCCCTGATTCTCGGAGCGTCCAATTTCCACATCGGCATCATGACGGCTATTCCGTTCATCATGCAGCCCTTGCAGCTAGTCGCGGTGCTCGCTATCGAGCGACTGCGGCTGCGAAAGGCCGTCGCGGTCACCGCCTATTTCGTCGCGTACGCCACCTGGATCCCGATCGCGCTGCTCCCCTTTCTGATCGATGTACCCAACCCGGGCGCTGTGACCCTCATGCTCGTGTTCATAGCACTACGAGGAGTAAGCAACGCCTTCGTGAACGCGAGTTGGAACGGCTGGCTGCGCGACCTTGTGCCGCAGGACCTGATGGGCAAGTTTTTCGCCCAACGTCTGCGGGTGGCGACGATTGCCTCGGCGGTGGCAGGGCTCATTGCAGCTCTCTACATCGACTGGTGGAAGACATCCGGCCCGAGCGATGAGATCTTTGCCTATTCGTACGCGATGCTGTTCGGCAGCGTCGTGCTGGGATTTGGTGCGGTCGGGTTCATGGCGCGCATGCCGGAGCCACAGATGGTCGTCCCCGCAGGCGAACGCCCCTCGGTGTTCAGTAGCCTCGGGGCACCATTCCGCGACCAGAACTTCCGTCAGCTAATCAAGTTCCTGTTCCTGTGGAACTTCGTCGCCCAGTTGGCGGTACCCTTCTTTACCGTTTACATGCTGACCAAGCTCGGCATGAACCTGACGTGGGTCGTGGGGCTGGGCGTGTTGAGTCAGCTCACCAACGTCCTCTTCCTGCGGGTCTGGGGGCCGTTCGTCGATCAGTTCGGCAGCAAGGCGGTGCTGTCGCTTTCCTCGTCTCTCTACTTCCTCGTCATCCTTGGCTGGACCTTCACTGCGATGCCCGAAAAACACGCCTTCACAGTGCCCTTGCTCGTGGTCCTGCACATGCTGATGGGGATCGCGAGCGCCGGCATCAACATCGCTACCACGACAATCCGCATGAAGATGGCACCGCAGGCTCAAGCCATGACCTACCTGACGGCCGCATCCCTAGCGGCCAACCTCGGCGCAGGCGTCAGCCCCCTGCTCGGCGGCGCTTTCGCCGACTTTTTCAGCGTGCGTCACCTCGAAATCGCAGTCCAGTGGGTCGATCCAGTACGCACCATCGGTTTTCCCGCAGTCTTCCTGACCGGCTTCGACTTCCTGTTCGCCATCGCCTTCGTCCTCGGCCTTTTCACCCTTGGCGTACTGGCGGGCATCCGGGAGGAGGGGGAAGCGGAGAGTGCCGTCGTGATGGACGAACTCGTGTCGCAGACGCGCCAGAACCTGCGAGTGCTGACCTCCGTCCCGGGCTTGAGCTTCGTAGCCAACTTTCCGGTGGAATCGCTGCATAGGTTGCCCCCTATACCCGGACTCGATGTGGCCGTCGGAGTCACTTCCTACCAGCTATCCTCCACGATCAAGGCTGCCGTCGAAGGACTCAACTATGGGCAGTTACGGGCCGGTCAATTGACTACGCACGTCAGACAGGCGGTCGAAAGAGCCGCTGACGCGGTAGAGCAGATCGGCAAACAGGGTGCCGAGGTGGCAACAGGCGCGACTGAAGGGGCCATGTGGGCGGCAGCGGACGTCACGATGGAAGCGGGGCGCGTCGCGGAGGAAGCGATGCAGGGCACGATGCAGGCACTCGCCAAAACCGCGGCCGATCCGCTCGACGCGCTGCGCGGTGCCACACACGGCGTCATCCAAGGAGCGAGCGAGGCCGGACTGCACGTGGGCAACGCCGTCCGGCACGCGGTGAAGGCCGCGCGCGAAGCGGCCGCTGATCTCGGCATTTCGGAGCAGCAGGCGGGAAAAGCGGCGGCACAGGCAGCCGTCGAATCGGCTGCGCAACTCGGCAAGGAGGTGGAGGCCGAGGTCGTCGACGCCGTCCTGCAAGACCTAATGGACGATACCAACACTCGCTCCACAGAGGAGACGGCTTCTGACGATGATGGATCGGGAGGCGGCCCTGGTCGCTGAATGCGCCAAGCACTTGATGAATTTGGCGAAAAAAAAGAAAGCCATTGAGCACAATCGCACCGGGGGTTGTTCTTTCCTTACCGAGAAGATCGCTTGCTACCCCCGATGTTAAGGCCGTAGAGCAGCCCCAAGTCCGTTAGAAGCCGTCCCGAAGAGAGGACTGGCTCCAGATCTCTGCCGTGCCCCAGACTTCGATTTAGTCGTCCGGCCGCGCGGTTGATTCGTCCACTGTCGTCTGGCGTCTCGTTCGCGCCAACTGACGCAGATCGGCAATTTCGTCGAACTCGTCGACGATTTCCTTGCCGATGATTTCTTCGATGACATCTTCCATCGTGATCAGGCCAGCCACGCCGCCGAACTCGTCGAGGACCACAAACATCTGCTGGTGATGGTGCATCAGCATCGGCAGCAAATGGTCGGCGGACACGGAGTCGGAGACAAACTGCACCGGCCGGCTCATCTTCTCGACAGTGTCATTCCAGCGGTCTTCGGCCATAGCCGCCAGTAGATCTCGACGGTGGACGAACCCAACCACGTCGTCAACCGAGCCGCCGTACACCGGAATGCGGGTGTGCCGCAAAGTTTCCAAGTCGCCGCGTAGATCCTCCAGTACCGTCGAGGTCTCCAGCGCGTACATCACCACGCGCGGCGTCATCAGGTCTTTGACCGCGAGATTCTTGAGCGAAAGGATGTTCTGAATGACCTCGGCCTCGTGCGGCTGGAGACTGCCTCCCTTCAAGCCCAGCCTCGTCATCACGATCAGTTCCTGAGCGGAGACGGTCTCGCTGTCGCGACCGCGAGAGATCGCGCTGGTCACGGCAGTCGTAACCCAGATGAGAGGGCGAAACAGCGAAACGAGCAGTACGAGTGGCCAAGCAACGAGCCTAGAAAGGGACCGGCTGTACACGACACCCGTCGTTTTGGGGATGATCTCCGACAGCATCAGGATGGCCAGCGTCAGACCGGCCGAGAACCAACCGAGCCAATGCTCACCAAATACTTCAGCCGCGGCAGCACCAGCGATGGCGGCTCCACCCGTGTTGGCGATGGTGTTGAGAGAGAGAATCGCCGAGATGGGACGCTGAACATCGGCGCGCAGCTTCTGAAGCTGCCGCCCCGCCCGGCTGCCGGCGGCGACTAGGGTTTCCACGTGGCTCGCGGGGACCGAGTAGAGAACGGCCTCAAACAGGGAACACACGGCTGACACCAATATGACGACGGCCGCAGCGATCGCAACTTCAGTCATGTAACTATCTCCTCTATCAACTCCCCTAAGGGTAGCACGAATTCGTGCTCTGGGTGCTTAAGGTCAGAACCGGACAAAAGGAGCCATCTGAAACCTTATCGGCCACGCTGCCCACCAACGCATGAGATCAGGATCCCTCTCCACGCCGTTCCTGGCATAGTTGTGCAATCTCGGCCCCGGCAATGAAGACGACGGCAGTAAAGTAAAGCCACATGGCAACTACAACAGAAAGGAAATAAGCCCCGTACAAATACCCTAGCGCTCCAAAATGCCCGAGATAGTACCCAAAAAGCCATTCGGATAGCTTCCACAGCAAAGAAGCCCAGAGGGCACCCGTGGCAAGGGCCCTGATCCCAGGTTGCTCTTGGGGAACTAGCCAATACAGACCGAGAAACACAGAAAAGACCAAAATGAGTGTGATAAGGTCGTAGAAGAAAGGTGTGAAGAAACCAAGAGGGGCCAAGACCGAAACGACTGCCGAAAGACCAGGAAGCAAGAGAACCGACAACAGAAAAGTGAAAAGAACCAGCAGCAATAGGGAGAAATCTTTCAGCTTTCCAACCGCACTGAAAAAGGCCATGACCAAGATGCTCGGTCTGTAATCTATACCGCCCTGACCATGCTCCCTGAGCTTTGTTACCACAGCGGGCCATTGCCAGAAAAGTCTTTCGGCGAATTTTTGCTCTTCCTCTGGAGCTTTGAAAACGGCGTTGAGGAGGGTTCTCATGCTGCTGAACAAACCGCTTGCGCTGAATATCAGGATCGACAAGCCGAAGAGTCCGTACGCTTCCTTGAACCCCACGACCTCCGGAATGCGCGAATAGAGAACGTCCCTCATATACGCCGCCTCTTCTTCGTAAGGGATGACTACCTCCACGGTTATATCGACCAAATGAGTCATCGAAACCGGATCGAGGAACGCTCCAAGCACGAAAAAAACCAGGAAAACCAGTGGGACGAGAGTAAACAAAGTGGCAAAGGCCAGTCCCGCGCCAACTAGGAAATGGTGGTTGTCGCTCATTCGGATAAACAGACCTGCAAGATAATAGGTCAAAAACCCCGGTTTCGTCGTTTGTTCCTTCATTGGATTTGGCTCATCTGGAGGCGAGCCCGGTCTCATCTGGAGAGGTTTCATCTAGGACTGCCTGTTGGCTGTCCAGCAGATCCGCAAGAGTCTCCAACTTGTCCTTGAGGCGTCTAGAGTAAGTGACGAAATTAGAGAGTGTACCAACATCGGGCCGATCTGGGCGTGCCAACAACGGCAGCAAACCCCGGTTGATCTCGTCCAGCATCTCCTGGAGTTCTTTGGCTCTTGCCGTGACGTCCAATTGATTCCCCTCTATCAGCGGCTTGCGGATATCGTCGAACAACACCAGCGTTTGGCTGGAAAGTTTCCTAACCATAAGTAAGAGGTCGCTTTTCAACTCAACGTAGTGCTTACTCATGGCTTTCTTGGTGTTGAAAATGTCTTCTATTGAATCGTATATCTGGAAGAGATAATCAAACTGGGTATGCAATCGCAGTAATTCTCTGGATTCGCGTTCATCGGAGACGGATGAGACGGCTTTGGCAAAATAGCCCACGTACTCCTTTTCCAAGAAGTTGATGTACTCCATTCGCTTGGCCGACGCCTCAAAGATGCTGCGGTAGTTGGACTCAATGCTCAGCGTCACGAGATTATAGCTTTCCTGTAGAAAGCCCAAGAGATCCGCGAGGTTCTGGCGCAAATCGGATTTCACCCTCCCAAAAGCGGTTTGCTCATTAAACGTCGGAATGGCCAAGCGCGCAAAATCCATCTTGTCCTCGCCCAAAAGCATATCGACAAGTCGAGTAAAGGGGTTGATCAATACGACAAAAATCAGACTCGCCACCACGTTAAATACGAGGTGTATATTGGCCAATGCGACCGCCGGATTGGAATCGAATTCATTTAGCCTATCTCCGAATAGCAGTAGGATTGGTAAAAAAATCAATACGCCGCCAACATTGAAAAAGAAGTGACTGAGCGCAGTCTTTTTGGCGGCGAAATCCATATTTAACATCGCGATCAATGCCGTTGCCGTGGTGCCGATATTGGCACCCATAATGAGCGGAACGGCATTTTCAAGGCTCAATAATCCTTGTTGGGTAAAAATGATCGCCAGTCCTGTCGTCACAGAACTCGATTGCACAGCGGCCGTAAATAGACAACCTACCAGAATGGCGAATAGCGGATTCTGCGGCTGTATGAGGTACTTGATCAGCGCCGGTTCATTCTGGAGCGGTGCGAGCGCCGCAGAGATAAGATTGAGGCAGAAAAAGACAAAGCCAAAGTAAAATATGGATTTGCCGAAGATGGAAATTTTCGAGCGAACGAACGAGAGTAAGAAGCCTACAATTATAAATACGGGCGCAAACGCCGTGAGCTTGAATGCGACTAGTTGGGCCGTAATCGTGGTGCCAATGTTCGCTCCAAAGACAATACCAACGCTGCTTTTGAACGAGAGGACACCCGCATTGACCAAGCTGACTGCAATTACCGAGGTCGCAGAACTAGACTGGATAACGGCAGTTACTAAGGCACCAATCAGTACGCCTATTGCCGGAATTTTAGTCGCCCTAGCGAGAAACCTGCGGAATCTTTCGCCAGAGATTTGTTCAATCTCTGCGGAAAAATTCTCCAACCCAAAGACGAAGAGAATGATGGCGGTCACTCCGGCCATAATAACATGGATAAGTTCCATTGTTCCCTCTCTTATGCGCCCACTGCCCGCTGCGCCATGAGCCGTCCACCCAAAGTAGAAGGCGAGATGATCTCATCGACGCCTATACTCTGCACCTTGGCGATATTTTCCTCGTCCTCAATGCGCACAATAATGCGAAACTTGTGCTGCTCCCCGGCTTCGCGCAGGGTGCAGGCAGTAAGAGCAACTAAAGTATTGGTGGCGTCCGAGTCCGTGGCTGCGATTACTGCGGCAGCACTGGTCAGATTGGCCTGCTCTAGCACGGCCCGCTCCGTGGGGTCGCCTTGCAGAATGTCAAGGCCGCTGTTTTTGAAATGTGCGACAAAATCTTCACGCCCATCGATGATGAGGAAGGGCACCTGTCGCGTGCGCAATTCATCGACAATACTCTCACTTACTTTGGTATAACCGCACACCACTATATGGTCCACGCTCTTTTGAAATTTGCTCACGACAGCGAATACTCCTTTTAGTCGGTTCTCGATCAGCGGTCCCAACAATACGGTTAAAGCCGTGATGAACGATCCAATGCCAATGCTCACCATGGAGATAGCGAACCATTTGGCGTTGGTACTCTGGGGCAGCATATCCCCGTATCCGAGGGTACTATACGTGACGACAGTGAAATAGACAGCGTCCGTCCACGTCTCAATACCGCTGAATTCGGCGCGCAGCAAGTACGCTCCACCAATGCCGTAGGCCAAAGCGAAGATGATCGACAACACGGCAATCACTTCGGCATAGCTCCAGCGGTGGCGCTCGCTGTGGTGAGTGAACTCGGTGCGCAATAGCCCCAAAAGCACCAAGCCCGCTGCCGACAAGATACAGTTCCGCAATGGCAGTCCCTGGTATAGATGAGACAAAACGTTGAGCAGCAGCGCCGCCACTGCCCAGTTGCGCGCGCGCCGTCGCCGTTCGGCCAACCCCTTGCCTAAAACGATGAATACGACGCCCAAGAAAACCGCCACAAAACCACCCAACTGGGGGGCAGGAACCACTTCCAGATAACGGCGCATTTCGCCCAGTTCGACGGCCAGATACTGGTCGAGGTGAAATATCTCGCCCAAGCCCATGGCCAAGGTGTAGAAGCCGTTGGCGACCATAAAGGCAGCAACGAGATAAGGCGCGTACCGGTATATAAGCACCCTCATCGGATTACCTCTATAGGTCCCTGAAGACGTAGGTCCTTTGACAAGTCGGCCATATATCTCGGTAGAACCACATCGGGAACAGTCGTTCGCTGGCTGGAATTATTTACAGCCACTTCTCGCTCCAAGCGTACCCCAGCCCTACTTGTAGTTCCGATTTGACGGCCAGCGCCTGAACTTGGCTATCGCGGTGCAGGAACAAGTTGGCGTCGAGGGTAGCGGCCAGATTGCCTAGCAGCCGAATGCGCAGACTGTTGAAGTTCTGCAGCGACAGCGTACTCCTTTGCTTTACTCCCCAAAAGAATTTGGTCTGAGAAGACACGACATTACCCGGCCGCAATTTTTCTTTGTACTCGGGTGCTATTTCTAGTCCTATTACATTGGTCGCTTGGACCTGATCTCTTTCCACAGCCAGACCGACGCGGACGCCAGCATTCGAGCCAAATTTTTTATGCAGCCCCCCTTTGAACCGCAGAGCAAGAGGATGTGGCTCCCCCGAGGTGGCCGTCCATACCGTGTTAATGTCGAGCCCCAGAAAGGGAGCGAACCGGCGCTGCGACCAAGTGTAGAGCACGTCCCCTTCCAAGCGGTCCACGGCCTCGCGGAGGCTGCTGCGGGCGCGCAACTGGCCAAAACCAGAGCGCACCAGGGCGACCAGTGTGCCCCGCTGGCTCTCGTAGTTGGTGCGGCTCTCGAACTGCCCGTTCCAAGCCAAGGCATCATGGCCTCCTAGAAAAGAGACGCCGCTGTAGCGGCTAGCCGAGGCGTCGAGGGTCGTATGCGACAGCGAGCCGTTGAGCTTGGTGCTGTTCTTCCAAACGCTCCGTCCGCCCCGCCGCACGCCGTCCCAGCGCCCCAAGTTGGGGTATCTGCGGATGTGCTCTTCCAGCATCTGCTTCAGCGTAATCCAATCCGCCGATTCCATATCTATGGCCTTTTTTTTAGTCCAGTAGTCGTCCCCCCCGGAGGCTAGATACGAAGTAGTGGCCACTTGGTACTTCTCCTCTAACACTAGAGGGCGACCGCCAATCAAGCCGGTCTCGACATCGTACCCCGAAAAAACTAGTCGCTGGCTTCCTGAAGGCCGCTTGGCGCTATTATCGGCCATAGCTTTCAACTGGCTCCCCAGTACATCTACGCGGACCAAAATGTCGTCGTAGCGCACCAACCGGGCCAGAGTCCCTAGCTGGATATCGCCATCCAAGGTTAGGCTCCGCAGGGTTCCTTGGTTGATCACGCTCACTTCCGTGTTCAGTCGCGTGCGGATCAGATCAGCCACCCATTGGGCCGCGTCCTCAATAGATTCCTTGGTGTTGCCAAGCTGCTGTTGCTGAACTTGCTGTACGGCTTCCTCCTGCTCGTCAATAAGAGACGCCACGGTCTGGTCCTGGGGGACCTCGGGGCTTATAGGCACTAGCCGAGGCTGCACATCCACCAAGACGACCTTGTCCTCCTCTCGGCGCACGGTCATTTCTACCTGTCCCAAGAAAGCTCCCCAGCCGGGCGTGGTGACCAAATATCCGCCCCCGGCAAAGCGCACCACATGTTCGCCGGCACCTCTGCGAGTTTCCCGGCCAAAGCCTCCGGCGATGCACAGGTCCACTTGTGGGAAAGCTCGGACCAGATCGCGCGCCTCCTGAGCACTCATGTGGACCAAAATCACTTGCAGGTCCGCCTGCCCTGCCGGTCCCTCCAATAACGTCTTCAAGACCAAGTGAGGGTCGTCGATGTTCAAAGCGGGATTTTTCACAGGGTTGATTATTTTTAGGGCTTGGGGCGAGAGCAAGCCGATGAGGGCAATCTGTAATCCGGCCCGCTCCAAGAGAGCAAAGGGTGCGAATAAAGCCGTGCTGTCCGGTGCTACCCGCACATTGGCACTTAGCACATTGAAACTCGCCTCGCCGGCACGGACGCGAAGGGAATCGAGGCCGTAGTCAAATTCGTGATTCCCTACCACCATGGCATCATAGCCCATCGCGTTCATCAATCGCACTACCATCCTACCGGCGTCCACACCGGCGAGGGGAGAATCACCCAAGGCGTCGCCCCCGTCCACGATCAGGACGGAGTCGGGCCGGGCATTCCGCTGCTTCTTTATTACATGGGCTAAGCGGGCAAAACCGCCCCAATCGGCTTCGTCGAAATAAGGCTCTGGAAGCAGTCGTCCCAGCAAATCGTTGGTGTGCAGGATGGTCAACCGACGCTCGCTTTCTGCGGCAGCAGCAGCTAGTGGACAGTAGGCCGCATCCCAGATCAACACCGCCAATAAAGTAACCCACCAGACCTTGTAGATGCCTCGATTGAGGCGCAATTCAAACCTGTCCAAACTACCTATCCTCGCCCAAAAAAGGTGATGCTAGCGCGCAAGTCTTCGCCTCCGTGCGACAGTCTTTTGATCACGGCCAATTCTATGTTGTGAATTTGACAACTGTCAAATTGTATATACACTCAGAATCCGCATCTTCAGCCTGCACAAAAAGAGAGGCCCACAACTATGTCAAAAGCCAAGCATGACGTCGTCCTCCCGACTCTAGAAGAAGATGCCGCCAGACGCGCTGGCATCGCCGCCGATCCAGACGCGCGAGAACTCACCGCTGAAGAGATTGCTCGTATGCGCCCGGCAAATGAGGTCGTCCCTCATATCGTCGAGCGCTATCGGCGCACCCGTGGCAAACAAAAAGCTCCGACTAAAAAGCACATATCGATTCGTCTTGACGCCGACCTTGCGGATCATTTCCGCAACAGCGGCCCAGGCTGGCAGACGCGGTTGAACGACGCGCTGAGGCGCGCGGTCTTTGGCGATGCGGAATGAGCGTAACCTTCGCGTCTAGCTCCTTTGCATTGTCTTCACGACCCGGCGCGTACAATCCTTACATCGCGTTGCGGGAACGGAATTTCGATATCGTTCTCTTTTAGTACATCCCAAATCATAAGAAGCAGATCCGCGCCGACCCGATTTTCCCCATCATCAATCCCGAGTATCCAAAACTCGACTAGGATGTTGACACCCGAATCACCGAAGCTGCTGATTTCCGCGTCCGGCCGTTCTGCAATGGGCAACTCAGGCCCAGACAGCACCTTCGGGTGACTGGCAACAACCTCCCTCACGAGCCGTATCATGGTATGGAGATCCGTCTTGTAGGCCACTGAGAATTCGAGTGAGTAGCGCTGTTTGTTGTTGTTATGTGTCCAGTTGACGAACGGCGATGTAATGAACTGTTCGTTCGGAACAATGATGTCCTTGCCATCAAAGGTCTCCAATGTTGCCGACCGCATATTCAACTCGCGGAGCGTCCCGGAACGTCCGTCGTCGAACTCAATATAGTCGCCAGGCAAGATCGAGCGGTCAAAGAGAATGATGAGGCCAGATATGAAATTCGCGGCGATCTTTTGCAAGCCGAACCCAAGGCCGACGCCGAGCGCACCACCAAAGACCGCGAGGGCGGTAAGATCGATGCCCATCACCCCAAGCAGCAACAGGAAGATGCCGACATACAGTCCGATCTGGAACAGCTTGATGACCAGCTCACGCGTGCCGACATCCATCGCGTGACGATTGCGGATGGCTTCCTTACCAAACGTGTTTAAGATGCTGCCAAGCCAAAACAACACGCCACTAGCAACAACGGTACGCCCAAGCGAAAGCAGCGAAATTTGGATGGTGCCGATATCGAGGGAAATGGCCGCGAGCCACGCACTGACTTCATCGAGCCAACCGAAGACACGAAGCGTCGCCAAGGGGATCACGAGCCACGTGAACAGAGAGGAGACGAGTGGATTCCCGACGAAATTTGAGATGATGCGATAGAGAAACACCACAACTGCGACGCTTTGGGCAATCCGGACTAGCCAACTCTGACCCACCGAGGCGACGCAGACCTCAATAGCAACGCCCAACAGCAACACGCTCAGCGCGGGAAAGACTAGATTGCGCGTCCGGTAGAGCATTGTTCGCAGGTAGAGTAGCGGTCCGGCGTTCGGTTCAGCCGCGAATACTCGGACCCGGCTTCGGATTACTAGGCCGATCAGAAGCGCAACGAGGACTGCGACAATTGTCGCAGCAACCTGCACATCGAGTCCTGGGATTAATGTCGAGGCACTGACCGTCCTCCAGAATTGTTGCGCGCTGTCGAGAAACTCTTCGGTGGTCATGTCTTACGAAAACTCCTTCCGTCGCTGAATGTTAAGTGGCAACACGCACTTATCTCACATGCACAAGCCGACTCCAGTCGGTGAACCAACGTAGTAGTTCAGCGACAGTCCCACTCTGTATCAGACGATTTGCGGCTCTGTTTTCGCAAGTTCCTCGGTTGCGCCTGATTCGTATTCATCAAGAGGATCAAAGTCGTCGAGTGTGCGAGCCACGATCTGCGTTCCCGTGGTCAACCCAATGTTGAAGAGCGCCTCCCCCTCGTGCGCCAAAGGCAGATTGGTGCGGCCGATGATCACGCCATCCACCGGAGCTTCTATCTCGGTTTCTGTCTCGCCCAGCGGATCGGACACAAGGGCCAATATCTGGCCCGTCTTCACCCGCGCACCTATGGGCTTGATAGCCCGCACGACCCCGCTGCAAGGTGCGCGTACCCACTGACTTGAGCGTATGATCAAGGGATCGTGAGCCGGCTTGGCGCTCCTTAGCGGCGGCAACATACCCAGTTCTCGCATCACCCGCATCACCCCCTTGACGCCAGCGCGGATGGCAGCTTCGTCAAAGCGCAGTGCTTCCCCCGCCTCATAGACGATGACCGGTACGCCGTGCTCGCGGGCCGTCGCACGCAGGCTCCCCTCGGGGAATCCCGCGTTGATCACGAGGGGCACGCCAAAGGCGCGCGCCATGCGCTCGGCTTCGGCGTCGTCGAGGTTTACGCGAATTTGCGGATAGTTGTCCCGATGCACAGCACCCGTATGAAGGTCTATTCCGTGTGTGGAACCCACGACGACCTCATCGAGGAACAGCTTGGCGAGACGGGCTGCGAGAGAGCCTTTGGTCAGCCCTGGGAAGGAACGGTTGAGGTCCCGGCGGTCCGGCAGATACCGGCTGAGATTGAGAAAGCCCGGGACGTTGATGATCGGCACGGCGATGAGTGCACCGCGGAGTCGCTTCAGCGCGCTCAATTTGACGACGCGACGGATGATTTCTACACCGTTGAGCTCGTCGCCATGTACGGCCGCCGACACGAACAACTGCGGACCATCTCTGCGGCCGTTGATGACGTGAACCGGCATGGTGAGCGGAACATGGGTTGAGAGATCGACAAGGGGCAGGTCGATTTGGGCCCGCTTACCAGGGCTAATCTCCGCCCCGTTGATGTGGACGACCTGCGATGGTCTCGGCGCACGAGCTTTCATCAATCAACCCCTGCCGCGAGTCCTGGTCTTCATAGGTTTGGCATGACTCTCTATAAAAGAAATGATCTGTCCAGCAATATCGAGCCCCGTCGCCTTCTCAATGCCCTCCAGTCCCGGCGATGAATTTACCTCCATGAGCACGGGTCCGTGGTTGGAGCGCAAAAGATCGACGCCAGCTACATTGAGCCCCATCACCTTGGCTGCTCGTACGGCGGTCGAGCGCTCCTCGGGGGTGATGCGGATCTTCATAGACGAGCCGCCTCGGTGCAGATTGGAACGGAACTCGCCCGGCTCACCTTGGCGCATTATGGCACCGACGACGCGGCTGCCGACGACAAAGGCGCGAATGTCGGCACCACCCGCTTCCTTGATAAACTCTTGGACCAAGATGTTGATCTTGGCCCCCCGGAATGCCTCAAACACGCTCTTTGCTGACGACATGGTATTACTGAGGATGACGCCGATTCCCTGGGTGCCTTCTAGCAGCTTAATAACGACGGGCGGGCCATTCACCATCTTGATCATTTCCTCCGCTTGGCTTGCCGAATTGGCAAATCCGGTAACCGGCAAGCCAATGCCCTCGCGCGACAAAAGCTGCAATGAGCGCAATTTGTCGCGGGAACGGCCAATGGCCACGGACTCGTTCAGCGGCCAGACCCCCATCATCTCGAATTGGCGCAGTACCGCAAGGCCGTAAAAGGTAATCGACGCACCAATGCGCGGAATCACGGCGTCATAGCCTCTAAGGGATTCGCCATGGTACAGTACTTGGGGACGATGCGCCGTGATATTCATGTTGCACTGGATCGTGTTGAGAATATCGATTTCGTGCCCCTTGGCCTCTGCGGCCTCGACGAGGCGCTTATGGCTGTAGAGATTCGGATTGCGGGCTAGCATGGCAATTTTCATAAACGCGTCCTCTTGGTTTGGCAGTGACTAGGTCTTGGGGGATTTCTTTACTTTCCTACTGGGCTTGCCAGCGCGATATGAGGCGTTCGGATCGACGACTAGGCGACCGCGCATGGCTTCGCGGCCAACGAGCATGCGGAATCCCATCTGGTCGCGGTTGGTGAGGGTGAGTTCAATCGGCCAAGAGTCAGCGCCAATTGTGAGGCTCGTCGAGATGACGTAGCGCCGCTCTCGCGTGCCCCCGGAATTGGTCACCCAACGCCGGTCGCAAAGCGGTGCAGAGCAGTACACGACCAAGACGTTGTCGCGTTGCAGAGGATGCACGCAAAAGCTAACCCAAGGGCATCCATCGACTTCATACGAATTGATGTCCCAAGCATGTAATGCCGATGTCTTCGCGCCCGTATCGAGCTTCGCCTTGATGGCACCGATGCCAAGTGCCGGCAGGGACGCCCATTCGCGCCAGCCGCAAATTCGTCTATCCGCAACGGCGGGATGACGTGTTCTCGTCTGCTTCTTCTTAGCCACGGACCAATCTCATCAAACGTCGGAAGTATAGCCTACCTGCCATCTATCTCGGGCCTATTACCCGAACATAGATCGGCGGAGCCCCCCATTCTCCCCTACGTTCCTCCATACGTATGGGTGGCCCCGCCTCGGCAGAGCCACTCATGTTCCCGTAATATGGGCGACCCTGCCTTGTCCATCAACTTACTCTGTGATGTTACGCAGCCTTTAGCTGCAGTTCGTAGAGCCACAGTTTAATGGACCCGCTGGGGGCCTCATCTCTCTAGGCTCAACCCGAAGATCAGTCGGTCGCGACGAAAGAGACCAACCCCTTGGTGGGCAACGTAGAGGTTCACGGGGGGGGCGCCGTCCCTGTGGTCGCGCCGCAGTTGCACGTGGATACCGTAGGATACGTTGAGCACGAGTTCGGTGCCGTCTTGGTTCAGCAGGCCGAGACCGAACGAGGTAACCGGGCTGATCCAGAACGAGTCGCGCTCAAAGATCCAAGGGAACCGGTATTGAAGGTTGCCCGATGCCATATAGGTGGGTTTGCCCTGTCCGAAGCCCAAGGCAACTTCGGGGACTATGTTGAACGCGTCGAGGATGTCGCTGGGGCCCCGGTCCCACGCAAAGCCAGCGACCCATTGCCAGTGGCGGCTGAACTGGATGGCCGTATAGGGTCGGAGCTCTCGGGATGGGAATCCGAGCGAGGAATCTAGGCTGGTGTGCCCAAAGACGGGGGCCTCGACGCCAGCGTCGGGCTCGGCTGGCAGCGTATCGGCAACGGCTTTCGTGCGGGCAATCTCGTCGAGTCTCCGCTGCATGTCGTCGAGGCGGGACTTCAGGCGGGTATCGGCCGCCTCCGTACGGGCAATCTCGTCGAGTCTCCGCTGCATGTCGTCGAGGCGGGACTTCAAGAGTTCCGCTAGGTGAGTCTCGACCGCCTTGAGGTCGGATTGCGAAACGCCGGTGCCGGATGACGCGGTCGCTGGGCTGCTCAGTGCGTTCACGCGCGCGATCTCGGCGCGTAGGAGATCGCGGAAGTCGGCCAGCGTCATCACATCTGCTCCAGCGGTCGCCGGCGTGTCCTCCGCCCCATCCGGAAGGTCGTACGCCGGAGTACCAATGGGGATCACGATGATGGGGGGAGCGGCACCGGGATTGGATATAATCAGAGGCTCGTCGTTGTCGGGCACCCGGATGACCACCTGCTCCGGGACGAGTCCGGCTTGGGTACCAGCTTGGAGCCGTGTCTGCCCAGTTCGCTCGTCCTCCGCTGGAACAGCTTCCCCGCGTGCCATCGGCGCGGCGACTGCTCCCCGGCGGGCGGCCTCGGCACGGCTCGGACGGGTGTCGCCGCCCACGAGGATCTTCAGCCCGACCGACATCTGCCAGTTGTGGGCAAGTTGCCGCGGATCCTTGACGTCTTGCAAGTCTGGGGGGTATCGCCGAAGCCCGACCCCGCCACGATGTAGTCCCGGGCGGTGGCCGACAGGCGCAAACGCGGGCCGAACCGAAGATCGAGGCCGCCCCCGAGAACCAACGCCTTGCGATCAGCCGGGACGTCCGCTCCCCCTTCGCTGAAGTCGGGCGCGAATACCATCTTTCCACCGCCGGCCAACAAGTATGGAGAGGCCGCGGCGTCGCTACTCAGATTGAACTGCGCCTCGCCGCCGTATCCCTCGACTCTCTCCCAAGCATCAAAGTCGTCGCTGACTCCGCGCCACCAGAAACCGCGCAGCCCAAGGAAGGGCCCGAGGTCGAAACCCGCGCGGAAGCCCGCGATAGATTGGTGGTTGATGCCTAGGCTGGCGTCGAATGTCTGTAACCCTCCGAAAGGCTCAAGCGACAGCCGAGAACCCGTGCGCGTCCCGGTCCGGTCCAAGTCCCGCACCTGATTGTAGTCCACCCCTTCCAGCCGTAGCCCCAGACTCACCCGAACCGCCAAGTTTCGGCGCAGGGCATCCGCATCCGGATCTTCCGAAAACGCCGGGTCGCCTTCGGAAACGGGTACGGCCCGATCCAGCGGATCTAGGTGGTATCGGCTGCGCTCCAGCATCACCTCCGCCTCGAGCGCGTCCGTCAGGAGGGTCCGGAATCCCAGCCCGTACTTCAATTGGATGCGCTGAATCTCTTCCCCGGCCGTGGGCCGAAACCGCAGGATACCCCCTCCTCCCATGAGCAGTGGCACGAGGGAGCCGCTTGCGAGCCCGATGGACAATTCGCTCCCGTAGGAGACGATATCCACCGATTGGTCCGTTAGCGGCTTCCCTTCCTCAGCGGCGAATGGAATAGGGGACAGATTGCTCCAGCGATTATCGCTCCGCAGGTAGAAACCCGTCAGATCGACGTATCGCCCGAACCCAATGCCGGCTATGCCGCCGAGGAATCGACCATTCTCCAAGCCGAGGGCACCGTCCCACTCCGTCCAAGTCGCGGCGGGCCGCAGGTAATAGCGGATGCCCTGTGCAGCCACGGACGCCGGAGCTAGAACACAGACGCCTGACAGAAGCACGGCTAGATGCCAGATGGCCGCTATGGCTGATATCCTTGTGGCTCCCAAGCTCAAGGCCGTGCTCCGTTTATGGGTGTTGAAGTTCGTGTTGTTCACGCGCCCCTTGATATATAACTGATGTTACGCAGCAGCTCTCTATCTTGTGGTTTATCAAAGCCTATTGACCCAAGATATTGGGGCGAAATTGAGGATTTTCTGGAAAACTGCGTAACGTCAGTTACGGAGTCGAAGAGCTTCGGCAGCGGATCTTTTTTTTTGTCATAAGGGATAGCTAGGTCGTCCAGCACCGCTTTGCAGGTGTCCTCGATCAGCGCTTTCGCGAGGTCGAACGCGAGTCCGGGGTTGTCGACGCCGGGGTCAACAACCCCGGCTTGCTCTATTCCTTTTATGCGCTGCTCGATATGCGTAAGGCCCGTTACTCTATATTTGGGCAGCCATTTTCTAACGCAGGCGGTACTCGATCGCCATATTCAGGCCCTGCGTGGGATCCTGGCCGCGCTCTTTGGCGATAGAACCGGTGACATTGAGGTTGACCTGATTCTCGATGAAGAAGATGAATCCCGAACGCACCTGATTAACCACTGTTGACTCTACGTCCGGCTCGCTGCGCGAAGCCGTTAGGATGTTGCTGAGCGTAAAGTCAATGCGGTTGGTCACCTCATACAGATAGTTCAGCGAACTCGACAGCGTAAAGACGTTGCTCCCAAAATCGCCGGTGAATGGCGAAGAGTACTGGGCGCTGAAGTCGAACTGGGACTTCCAGCCGACAGGCCGCGAGTAGCGCACTCTTAGAGACAATCCCGGGTCCTGGCGGGGGGTATCCGAGTCCTTCGTCAACGCTTCGAAGCGGATGCCTGAGCGCACATCCCAGCCGATAAAGCGCTCGTTCACATGTTCTTGGAAGAGCACTTCATCGACGCGCAACGAGCCAACGGCACCGAATCCTCCATGAACAAAGAGTCCAGACTCGGCGATAACTTGCTCCATAGCTTCGAACCACTTGACCTTGTAACGGTCGCCAAATTCGGTCTCGAATTCATCCCGACGTTCGATCACCTGCGCGAGCGCGACCAGCGTCTTTTTCGGCAGCGGCCCCTCGATCAATCCCTCACTCAGCAGGAATTGCTCAATGCGCACCGCTTGAGCAAGCGGCGTGACGCGAATGAAGCGTCCGTACCCCACGCCCGGTGTAACGTCGATAGTCGGGCGATCAAAGTCGCTGTTGCCCGTGACGCGAAGTTCGCCGGAGTAGAAGAGATCACCTTCCGGCTTGAAGTATTTCCTAATTCCTGAACCGGCTACGAAATTGTAGGAGCCTTCCTGCGTGCCGTCAGCCGTCCGACGTGTCAACCCGACGCCGTTGAAGTTCATATCCCAAGCGTAGGGCAGGGAGTTGTAATAACGCTGGTACAACAGCGAAGCCGAGCCGTCGCTAGTTCCGGTGTCGCTGCCGCTGCCTGCGTAGGAGTACGTACCGCCGAGGCGTAGCTGCTGGGCCGTGCTCACTGGAACATCGTAGTCCTCGGGAGAGACCGCCCGTAGTTGGGACGGTGCAACCAAGGCGATGGCGAGCAAAGCCAAAATCGTACGCGTGTTTATCATTGTATTATTCCTTGAGTTAGGGGCTGTAGGGTCGATGCCCTACAACCCCACACATAAATGGTGGTGTTACCCTTCCTCTGAGGACGAAGGGCCATCCTTGTTTATCTCTTCTAGATCCTGCGTCCATTGCTCCATGTGTTTTTTGGCCAAGTCGCGTCCCCCCATGCCGAACGCGATCGCCGCGGCAATGGCTGCTGAACCGAGAATGAGTCCAAAGGCGAGGGTAATGATCTCGTTGGCGATACCCATCTCCCTGAGCCCCATAAATAGAGCCAATGCCACAATCGCAACCCGGACGATAGTGCCGAGTATGCTGCCATAGGCTCTCCCTTTTCTGGACGCGATGCGACCGAACACAGACGCGAGGTAAAGCCCGAAACCAAAGATTACCGCGCCCAAGACGATCTTGCCGAACAGCAGCGTCAGCTTCACGAGCATGCCAGCCAGATCTTGAAATCCGAGCTGCGCGGTTGCCTCAATGGCAGAGAAGAGCAGTACGGCCACCATGGCGACATATCCCGCCAGTTGCGACGGCGGGCGCTCCAACGCAAGGGTCGCCTTCGCTGTTGTAGGGCGATCCTCAGCAGAAGTCGCCTCCGCGATGGAAGGCGAGCGCTCCTCAGCAACGGTCACCTCCGCGATGCCGAGGCGCTGTAGCAGCGCGTTGAAACCTATTTGCCTGAGCACATCGTCAACCACGCGAGCTACTAATCGAGCCACCAGATAGCCGATGAGGAGGATGCCAGCGGCGACCAAAATAGACGGTACTGCCGCCAAGGCCCCTTCCAGCATGGAACTAGCGGGATCGGAGATAGCCTTGAAGTTTAGCGATTCGAGCGCAGCGATGGCCGAGATGACCAGGATGATTGCATAAGACAGCGTCCCGGCAAGCCCCGACAGACTTTCGATCCCCAGTCCAGTCGCCAGTCCTACGCGACGGCCAAAATCGTTTACCCCGGTGGCGTCAAGGACATTGGTTACTACCTGCTGGACGATGCGCGCACCGAGCCAGCCGATTAGCATGATGAGAGCGGCAGCAAACAGGTTGGGCAGGAAACCAACTATTTTGGCCAGCATCTGCTGCACTGGCTGCAGCAATCCCTGCAATCCCAAGGCATCCAAGACCGCCGGGAGTAGCACGAGAAACGTAAGCCAGTACACGAAGTTACCAATGGTCTGCGGTAACACACTTTCTGTCGTGGGCTCGATTCCGGCCGGTTCAGCCAACCGTCGCTCGATATTGACTCGTGAAAGCACGCCCGTTACGACTCGCCGCAGTAAGCTGCCCGCGACCCAAGCAAGCAAAAGCAACACCGCGGCGCTCACCAACTTGGGCAGATAAACGAAGATCTGGTTCAGCATCCCGTTGAGCGGTTCGGTCAGTGCCGTCATGCCTAGTATCTGAAAGAAGGCAATGAGCACGAAGATCATCGCTAGGTAGAACACCGCTTTGCTGATCCAGCGTTCGGGATGGATATCCGCAGAAGCATCGCGGCCCATGACCAACCCGACTACTTTGTCATCCAGTCGCGTCTTGAGCAGAACCCGCCGGACGATCAAGGACACCAGATGAGCCACTAACCATCCGAGTACGAGTACGACGAAAGCCACGATAATATGGGCAAAGGGGGAAAAGTATTTCTCCCACCATTCCCACCTTTCAAGCAGGCTTGCTAGTTCCATAGCAATTCCTTTCTCTATGAGGGGTCCCTTTTCAGCCGTCAGGAGAAATGATAGCAAAGCCTGTGCCACTCTTTGGGTCCACGTCTCGGACTTCAGCTACTCTCCCTTTATATACTTTTGCATAGGCGATCCACCTAGGCCTATCGCTTGACAATCGAAATTGCGAGGACGACATTCTGTCGTCCTTGCTGGTCACTTTGACGTAGTGCGCAACATACCACCGATGCATACCCCTTCTAGCCCAGTAGCCTATGCGCCTTTGCCAGACAGAGTGTTCGTTGCCGATAGCAACCCGAAACACCTAGCAGTCGTGACTCAAATCCTACGGGAGAGCGGTTGTGATGAAGTTGTCGAAGCCACGGATGCCACCGTCGCCGAGCGGCTGCTCAAAACCCAGTCTCCGGACGTGGCGGTCATAGATATCAAGATGCCGGGCGGTATGCAGTTGCTACGCACAGCCATCAGACTGACTCCACCACTGCCGGTAGTCATCTTCACCTCTTATACAACTGTAAAACAAGCCGTCCAAGCTATGCGGCTAGGGGCCGTCGATTACGTGATCAAACCGGTCGATGCCAATGACCTGCTGACGGCCGTACATCGCGCCCTCGAACGCAAGCGGATGCTTGCCCCTAGCTCTGCCGAACAGGTGGACGCGAGGACGGGATTCGGCGGATTGCTGGGGACCTCTAGTGCGATGCAGGGGGTCTTTGATCAAATTCGCCGTGCAGCACCCTTCAAGTCGACGGTTCTGATCACGGGCGAAAGCGGTACCGGAAAAGAGTTGGTGGCAAGCGCCATTCACGCACTCAGCGCTGTGAACAATGGGCCGTTCGTTGCCATCAACTGCTCGGCTCTGCCACTGGAGCTAGCCGAAAGCGAGCTGTTCGGACACGAGAAAGGTTCCTTTACTGGGGCTACCCAAGCTCAGAAGGGGCTTTTTGAAGCAGCCCATGACGGGACCCTCTTCCTCGACGAGATCGGGGACTTGGAGATGCAGGTGCAGACGAAACTATTGCGCGTGCTAGAGGAACAGAAAATCCGACGCTTAGGAGCAACCCAATTGATCGATGCCAACGTGCGCGTCGTCATCGCCTCGAATGCGGATCTAACGGCAGCAGTCAGAAGGGGGAATTTCCGCGAAGACCTATACTACCGCCTCAACGTCATCCGCATTTCCGTCCCTCCCCTCAGAGATCGCAAGTCGGATATCCCTCTACTGGTGCGGACTTTCGTCGAACGTTTCGCGGATCAAAACGGAATTATCCCCGTCGAAATAGCGGATCAGTGTCTCGACCGCATGGCCGAATATGACTGGCCGGGGAACGTCAGAGAGTTAAAAAACGCCGTCGAGCGTCTGGTGATCTATGCCGCAGACCGCAACGCGGCAATCGGCGAGCAAGACATCGAGTCCATTTTGCCAATTGCTCCGCCAGACGATTCAGAATCTCAGAGGCCGGATTTCGTACCGAGGAGACTGGACGAAGTTGAAAGAGAGATGATTTTGGATACGCTCATGCACACCGGCGGCAACCGCACTCAAGGTGCCGCAATTCTAGGCATCAGTTTGCGCACGCTCCAGCGAAAACTCATACAATACGGCGTCCCCCCGCAGAAAATCTAAGCCCCCCTCCTCGTTCGCTTACACGTCATCGTGTCGTTAGCTACGACATCGTGTCATTATGCTATGAGCGATAGCTTTGGGCGATGCGGTATGAGCCCGACCTCCACGCCTAGCCCCTTTGCTTGGCCAAGCCGACCCGCTCCGCAAGCAGTTCGTCGGTTTCGGCCTCAAGTAAGACCGCGTAAGCGCCCGATTACTCAATCAAGACCGGCTCGCTCGCATGGACGAACAGCACATCGTTTGCCCCATGGTAGCACTGAAGGGCTTGCTTGGCTTCGCCCGATTTGACGTCGTCATCGGTCAGGCCAGCGATGACCAAATCGGCTTTAGAAGATCGGAGGATCACCTCCTGTTCAAGGGCTTCACGGGTCGCGCAAGGAACCGACGTCACATTCTGCCTAGAGATCGGCAGCCGTCCCTCCGTCATCAACCTAGACAGCTTGTTTGTCTCGCGCTCTCCGTTTCCGTTTCCAGAGTCAAAGCACGCATAAAGTCGGATCTCCGCGTGTCTCCACTCCCGATGCCCCACGATGATGTATGCCAAAAGCAGCATCAGCGGAGCGTTGACCAGATTCTCCTCGGTTACCCACAGGTGGATCGAGGAGCGATAGCCGAAGCGGTAGTTCGTCGAGCGCAGGATCAAGACATTGAACATTGATTCCGTTGCAAGCTGTGCGCCCTGCACGGTCTCTTCGATCTCTTCGGGATGCTCTTTGTTGAATTCGAGCAGAACGCAGTTGTTGGGCAAGCCCGAGATCCCTGGCATCTGGAGCGTCTGCGCCAGCGCCGTCTGGAACGAAGAACAAATTAGCGAATCCACGAAAATACCCGCCCCGCTGACCTCGGTCCGCTCGATCAGCTTGCCCACCTGCATGCGGGCTTCGATCTCTTTGGTGAACGAGTATTCTCCCTGAAAGAACTGAATGAAGTGCCCAAACCCATGCCGATGGCTAATCCAGCGCAACAGGTCGAAGTGCCCCAATCGGCGTTCGCCGAAACGGGTCACCGCGACAATCGAGGGCCGCCAGCCCCCTTCCGATTTCACCACGCGGTTCTTCTGCAATGAGATCTGCAGCCGGCGCGTCAGTTGGAACATCGTCCCTTGGAAAATCGCCGTCAGATCGCGCTCTCCCTGCCGCGAGCGTCGCAGTCCGAAGTAAGTCGCCACCATGAGAGAGATCGCTACAAGTGCGTACAGCACGTTCATTTGGATCATCATCAGACCGCACATTACCGCGCCCACCAGCGACAGATACCAGCGCGAATGGAAGGTAGGACGATACGACGGATTGCCGGCGAAATATTCGAGGAACGACACCGAGCAAAGGGCCCCGTAGGTCACCATGAAGAACATGCTGAGAATGTGGGCGATAAAGTCAATGTCTCCCGCAGCGACGAATGCGATCGCAATGACACTCGATACGCAAGTCGCAGACACCGGCTCCTGTGCCTTGCCCCAGCCTTTTGCCAGCAGGCGATTCAGTTTTGGCACGGGCAGCACGTTGTCGCGCGCTAGCGCTTGCAGGGTTCTAGGCGCGACGAGGATCGAACCAAGGGCCGATGACAAGGCGGCAGCACCCAGCCCTATGTAGATGGCCGGCCCCCACAAGGCGATCTGCACCATGATGAATTGGTCGGCAGCAAGCGCTTCTGGCGTCGCGCTCTGGGCGAGCTTGATCGCGACCAACGCGTATATGACCATGCCCACGAGCGTCGCGCCGATTATCCCGAGTGGGATGCTCTTCTGGGGATTCTTAAGGTCGCCGGAAAGTCCCAAACCCGCGATCATGCCCGTAAAGGCCGGGAAGCATGTTGCGAAGACGAGACCGAAGGCATCTCCACCTTCAATGCGAGCGGTCAGATGAAACCCGTCGGGACGGATCGACTCGGGAGCCTGCCCTAAGAGGAATGCGGCAATCGACACCCCCAAAATCACGCAGACGATCCACAGTGCCCTAACGCCGAGGCCAGCACCTTTGATGAGCATCAGTACGGCCAGCAAGACTGTACAAGGCAAGCTCACCCAACGCGGATCGGCGTCCACGGCGTACGTCGCAGCAATCCATTCGTAAGCAGGCGCAAATGCTTCTGCGAAGGCGACCAAGTAGAAGGCGACCGAAATCGCTTGCGAGAGGTACAGCGCGATCCCGATGGAACCGCCGATACTAGTGCCAAAGGAGCGGCTGACAATGTAGTACGCGCCGCCGCCGGCCACGCGGCGGTTCGTGGCGATCTCGGATACGGCCAAGACCGTGGGAATGGTCACCAGATGCCCGATAACGATGATCATGAGGCTGCCCCAAAGGCCGACATGCGCAACCGCGTAGCCGAATCGCAGAAAGAGGATCGCGCCGAGGATCGTGCTAATTGACGCGAGAAAAACAGGCGCGGTGCCAAAGCCGTGCCCCACTTGGGAAGATTCAGCGGGGCTACCTGTAGCCGGTCCAGTCTGTTGTGAGGTCAACGGGTCTTGCTCCTTTGCTTGGCCAAGCTATTCAGCGCTGCGAGCAGTTCGTCGATTTCGGATTCGAGTAAGAAAAAAGTGATGCTGGCGCGCAAGCCCTCGCGCCCGTGCGGCAGCGGCTTGATGACCATGTTCCACTCCTCGCGGAGCACTTGGCTCAATTCCTCTCCCTTCCAGCCCGCCAGGCCAAAGCTGACCAGCGCCGCAGACCGCTGCGGAGAGCGCGGAGTATAAAGCACCGCGCCTGGAATCTGCGTCAACCCCTCCTTCAGCCGCCCGGCCAACGCCACCGTCCGCGCCCAGATCGCCTCCAGCCCGATGGCCGACAAGTACTCAACAGCAAAGGCCCAAGCCAATACTAGCGGCCAACACCAAGGACCGTACTGAAAGCGCTCAGCCGTCTCGCGCAGCGCGAAGGTGTCCGCCACCGGATCCAACCACTGTTCCGCTCGCCCGCCGGCATAGCGCACCTGCACCGCGTCGAGAGCTTCCTGCCGCACGTAGAGCAACCCCGCGGCATACGGCGCGTACATCCACTTATAGGAGAGCAAACCGGCAAAATCGCATCCCAGCGCGTGCAAGTCCAAAGGGTACAGCCCCGCCGAATGGGCCAGATCCAAAAAGCTGCGCACCCCCCGCGCCCTTGCTGCCGCGCAAATCCGCTCCACTGGCAGGCGGAACCCCAAGTCCGTCGTCACATGGCTCAGAGCCACCAGCTTGGTCCGCTCTCCTAGCCGCTCCTCCACAGCCTGCACCTGCCCATCGTCGTCGTCAATCAGCGGCACCTTCACCACCTCGACCCCGTACAAATCCCGCAAGTGCAGAGCCGGTAAAAGCAGCGCCGCTTCCTCATCCGCGCTGATCACAATCTCGTCCCCAGCCGCCCACTCCATCCCCCGCACCACCGTCTGAAATCCCTCGCTGACCCCCCGCATCAATGCCAATTCCCCAGCCGCCACGCCAAAAAACTGCGCCAGCCGCTCCATCGCCTCCTTGCGCCGGGGATACTCCTCCTCGGGATAGACGATGTGCAAAGGCCCTCGCCGCACCATCTCTTCCGTCCACCGCGTGTACTCAGCGGCCACCGGCACCGGCGTGATACTCACGCCCCCATTCTGGAACCACGTGTACTGCTCTAGCGCGGGGAAGTCGCGGCGAATTGCTTGGATATCCACTATCGTGTCCTCTGGGCTATCGTTCTTATTTCTAGACCGCTACTACCAGCCACAATTTGCCTTCTTGGTCTTGCCAATTAGCCAATTCCATTAACTGTCTACCTTGGTTTTAGCCATAGCAGCAACTTTCTCGGCAGCTTCATCGGAGAGATTTTCAAGCATGTCCGTCTTGCCAATGACACCCAAAAAGTCCTTCTCGGATAGTATTTGAATCGACTGCCCTTTGACGATTAGGTCTTCCGCCTTTCGGTGCTTGGTGCTTTTGTCGTATCCTCCTGCGAGCTTTTCCTTGTCTTGTACACCGACAACTAACATGGTCGTCTTTTTGTTTACGTTTCCATGGACTTGACATCCCATTTTGGCAGCCCATTCTGCCGCATCGCGGCGCGGTACTATCAGTGCCCCGGTGAATACTATATGCTCCCCATACATAGGGCCTTCTATATTAGCGTCGGGAATAGTATTAGCAGAATTAGTAGATGGAAAAATGGACTGCTTAACTCTCTTTATCCACCCATCAATATCCAGTCCGGTTTCGTCGCAAGCCCTCAAAACGATCTCTACGGCGGCTCTTGCATCCTCTAGGGCGTCGTGGTGCTTAAAGGTTATTCCTAGGTCGCTGGCCACAGTTTTTAATCCATACCCCGCGCGGGCATAACGGTCTGGCCAAGCCCTTCGAGCAATACGGGCACTGTCTAGCCAAGTCGCTTGGGGAGGGTCAAGGTCGTACTTCTCTGCCGCCCACTCAATGGCTACTCGGTCAAAAGATGTGTGAGAAACCACAATAAGGTCAGCCATTCGGCGGTATAGCTCGTCACGTATTTGGGGAAACGTAGGAGCGTCACTCACCATTTCCTCGGAGATACCATGTAGCTTCACGTTCCACCCATCAAACCAGTCCTCTGGGTTGACTATAGTGCTCCAAGTATCCACGATGGAGCCATTTTTAACCGTTACAAGCCCTACTTGGCAGATACTCTCTCTGTCCCAGTTGGCGGTTTCTACATCAATACAGGCAAAGTCAAGCACAATAAAATCCTCCTATTGGTTGGCGACACTACCCAAGGCGCAAGACGTCGTCGCGCCTACGAGGCGGCGCGGATTTCAATTTCCTGTTAATGGCATGGTTTTTATATACAGGCGATTTCGCTCAGGTTCGCAGTCGTAGGTGCCCGAAAGGACCATCTTCATCCGAGTGATTAGGGTCGGGCGATAGATGCGCCATCCAACAATCGTCTCCGCCCCCATATTCAGCAGGTATATAATACTTGTGGCTGTAATGGTTTTGGATCGTTGCCTTCCCCAAAGACTCAAAAAGTAGAGGGATTTGGTGACGCGCATACGGATTATGATACACGGCAAGCCCCAATCTCCAGCCATCGCCCGACCGACGCGCCTCCGCTGACCGCTGGATTTCTTTCTCGCGTTGGGCCTTTTCCAACTTTGCCAAGCGTCGGGGTATATCCAGCCGTCGGTCATCTTCATTCTTTAGAGTATCTGCCAAGCGTAACTCTTCTTCATGCCGCCGGGTCAATAGATCCGGCCACATATAGCGACGAAGCACATCCCACTCTTCTCGCCTACGGAGTGGATCGTGCAGAAACACCTCTTGTACTGGGCCAAGCACTACCACAGCGGATAGAGATCTATTAAGATTTTCTCGAAAAACCCCCGGACGACTCACGAAGCCGGTATCATGGCGCATAGACCGATCTCCATATAATGCCCTATGAACCTCATTATGCCTCAAATTGTTGTTTAGGCTTTGTGCACTTTCTCCCTGATTAAACACCAGCGGAATATGTTGATCTTGCACAACGAGGATGAAGGGAGAATCACTATGCTTGTGAGCATATTTCTTAAATTGCGAAGAGCATTTCTTAATCCGCTGGACAAGATTAGTTATTTTTGGCACTTGTACCGGGCCACCCGTATCACGCAATTGTTCTCTTGCTTCCCTAGAAGCAGGATTCTCTTTCCATTCTTTCACCTCGACAAACACAGGCTGTAAACCAACCCAGACCTTGAAATCGGGACTTTCGTGACATCGCCCAAGGTACTCGTAAGGAATCCCTTCACAGTCTAAGTATCTGCTAAAAGCCTCCTCAGAAGCCGTTTCAAATATACTCATCCTCTTATCTCATTCATTCAATCCGGGGAGACAACACCGCAATAGTCGGCTGCGGCCAGCGCGTACACTTGCGCTGCTTTCTCCAGCCGATCCACCTCTACCCACTCCACATCCGCGTGCGCCGTCTCATTCGAGGGTCCGTAGTAAAAAGTCGGCAACTCCGTCCCATGCACGTATAAATTGGCGTCTCCCACAATCCGCAGCCCCACCAGCTCTGCCTCTTGACCAACTACCTGCTCGTGTGCTCGTCCCACCGCTTGCACGGCTGCATCGTCGGCAGGCGTCTCAAATGGCTCTCGCTCGTGCTCCATCTCGACCCGCAGGCCCAATCCGCCAGCCGCGGCCAATGGCCGTGCTAGCTCCTCTAACTCCGCTAGCACCTGCGGCGCAGAACGCCCCGGCAGCCAACGCCGAGTTCCCGTCAGCGAGCAACTCAGCGGCGTGCGATTGAAATAGTCGCCCCCGGCGACGATCCCTAGGTCGATTCGCTCGGCACCGGCCAAGGCGTGTGCCTCCCCAGCGTCGAGTTCGAGTTGGTTCTGGTGGATCCGCTCGATGAGTGCGCCGACAAAGCGAATCGGATTTTCCGCAAAGGGCACGTACTGGGTGTGCTTGCCGCCCGCAGCCGATTCGAGTGTAATGGTGAAGACCATAGACCCCATGCTCATCACCCACAGCGCGTCGCGGCCCTCGACGATCAAGATCCGGTCGCCGCCAATCCGGCCGCTGTTGCGATCGGCGATCAGCGCCAGCGGCCCATCCTTTTGCGCCTCGACTTCCTCGTGCCCTACAATGGCCGTCAGCCACAAGTCGCCCTGCAATTCCACCCCGCTTTCCAAGAGCGCCTTGACCGCTGCCAACGCCGCGGCCATTCCCCCCTTCATGTCGGTCGTCCCTCGCCCGTACACGCGATTGCCCTCGCGACGAGCGGGCGGACAAGACCCCACGGGAATGGTGTCGAGATGGCCATTGAGCATCAGCGCGGGGCCATCCCCTCGGCCCGCGATGCGCGCATAGAGGTTGTTGCGCCCCGGGGTCACTTCCCGCACATCGACCTCCAAGCCGACCTCGCGCATCATGGCTTCATAGGCCTGACACACTTCGGCTTCGGCCATGGTTACGCTATAAATATCGACCAATTCCCGGGTCCGCTCGGCTACCCATTCTCGGTCGATAGCTGCCATTAGTTTTTTCGTCTGCATCGCTCCATCCTCTCTCGCGTACTCTCGTTTAGCCGGACCTCCTCGCTCGCATCGCCGTCGTGAGGAGACTTCTTGCGGGCCATAATATATATCGACTCTCTCAGCCAACAATTAGCGCTAATGAAAGGTTAAGAAGAAGCTTGACCGCGCCACACGGTTGTAATTAATTTATGTGTAACTATGTGTAACTATATGTGTAGGAGATAACACAATGGCTACAAACTTGGCGATAGACCCGGAGCTACTCAACAAAGCGCTGGAAGTCGGCGGTGAGAAGACTAAGAAAGCGACCGTCAACCGCGCCTTGCAGGAGTTCATCGCGCGCCGAGAGCAGGAACGGCTCTTGGATCTTTTTGGCAAATTGTACTGGGACGACAGCTTTGACTACAAACGCGAACGGAGAAGTGGGTGACGCTATTTGTGGACACGAGCGTTTGGTCGCTGGCCTTGCGCCGGGACACGATGCCCAAAGGACCCGAGGTCCAGCGCCTGCGGGAGGCGCTCGGTGGTGGTGAATCGATTTACACGACTGGAATCGTCTTGCAGGAGTTGTTGCAGGGCTTTCAGGGGCCGAGAGCCAAAGCGCAAATCGCCGAACGGTTCGGAGTGATCCCCCTGATTGTGCCCGGGCGCGACGACTATATTGACGCAGCCGAATTGCACAGCGAGTGCCGCCGCCAAGGCATTCAGATTGGAACCACCAATGCCCTACTCGCCCAACTGTGCATTCGCCACAAACTGGTTATGTTGGCGAATGACCCCGAGTTCAGTCGCATGACAAGGTGGACACCGCTTCAGCTCTGGCACGCCCCATGACTTATCGCATCTCCGCGCGCAGTATCTCTATCTCCAATTCCATATCCGAGTCCAGCGGAAAAAAGGGGCGCTCCCGCCGGACAAAGGGCAGATGCCGCACCGTCGCCGGCGTCGGTCCCGGCGTGTCGAGCACAAAAACGACCTGAGCTATGGCTCCGTAAGCGAGGCGGTAATTCATGGGATTCTTGGCGACAATAAAACGCGCCTGCGCCGCATCCATTCCGAGGGCCGCAAACTGCTCGTTGTCCCACTCATAGGTCGGATGCGACGCCAACAGCACCTGGATCTGTCCCAGCGCGAGCACCGCCGTCGGCCCCATCTGCCCTTCGACCCCCTCCCAGATACCACCCCGATAGCGGAAGCGGCCATCGCTCAACCGCAGCACCCGGCCACGCACGACAATCGGCTGTCCCCAACGCGGATCGTGCCCATGCCCCAGCGCCAACTCCACTTCGGCCCCGACGCCAGCTTGGTGGCAGGCCGCAGCCGCGCGGGCATCGACCAAGGGCACCAGCGCCGGGCCGTCCAACTCCGCTTGCATCAGCGCGGCCAACGCAGCCACACTATCTCCAGCCGCTCCCCCGCCGCAGCAGTCCGCAGCTTCCACCAACACCACCGGGCCACCCTCGACGGCCAAGCCAGCGCGCACAGCATCTGCGGGCGCGTGCATCTCTGGCTCTAAGGCAAAGCGCCGCTCCCAGTACGCCGCAGCCAACTCGCGGGCGAGCGCTTCGGCCTTGGCAAAGTCGCCGTCGGCAATGACCAGCCCGCCGCTGCCCATGCCGGCAAAATCGAGATAGGGATGCACCAAGATCGCACTCGTCGAGAGGATGCCGTCTCGCTGCTCACTGGCCTTGGCCATGGCCATCACTTGCGCAAAGGGGTCGTCGTCCTCGGTCGAGCCGTGAATGGCTCCGGTGAGCACCGGCACCTTAGCCATGGCCATCGCGGGTTTGCACACACCTGCGAGCACATCGCACAGCAGGCGCGCCCCGCGCTCACCCGTGGAAAAGGCGTCGCGGTGCGGATAAGTCTCCCAAGCGACCAAGCCGTCGGCAGCGCGCATCATCTGCGCGGAAATATGGGCGTGCAAATCGAGCGTAGCGACAATGGGTACGGCATCCCCAACGACATCCCGCACGGCAGCCAACAAATCCCCCTCTAAATCGACACCGCCCTCCACGGCCGCTGCCCCGTGCAGTGGCATGAGGACGCCATCTACCGGGAGCGCCTCGTTGAGCCGCGCCAAAAGCTCTTCCTTGAGCGGGTCGTAACAAGCCCGCGTCAGCGGCCCACCAGGGCAAGTGCTGGCAAACAACAGAGGCGCAACTTCCACGCCGTGCGCCGCCAGCACGCTGAGCATACCGCCGGCCACTCCGTCTTCGGCTGCGAGCACCTCGCGCCCGCGCCGCAGCTCATAGCGCTCAAACCACGACAGATCAATCGGCTCACCGCCGAATTGATTGCACTCGGTGAAAATCGCGCCCAAGGCTACGCGATGTTTGTCGGTCATTGTGATTAGTTGGTTGGTGAAATAGAGTTGTGAAACCGCTTCTAATATAGCCAGACTAGAAGTGACCGGCGAATTGGCTTGCGTCCATCTCTCGTAGGGGCTACAATCGGCGGGACAATGGATATTATTTGGGAGTACCTCACCGACCTCCAAGGCAGCCATTCGGCCTACGCTATCGCCGCGTTGCTCGTCCTCGTCTGGTGGGTGGGTCGGAGTTTCGTCCGCCTCTACCGCCAAGCGACCAGCGGGGCCGACCGCTTAGAACGCCCCAAAGAAGAGGAACGCCCGCGTCGGCGCTTGCCGCTCGATTAAACATGCAGCCAGACCACTTCGCCGCCTATCACGACGAGGATCTCGTCCGCGCCCTCACCCTAGAACGCGCCAACTATCAGGCCCCCCACCTAGCCAGCGTCGCCGCCGAACTAGCGCGCCGCAACGTCGATCCCCAAGCCTTCATCGACCAAGTCGAAGTCCGCTACCACGCAGACGCCCCCGCAACCTGCACCATCGCCCAAGCCCTCGCAAAAGCCAGCGAAGAGTTGCCGCTGTGGCATCTGTTGGCCTTTACCCACTACTTCGGCGATACCCTCGTCGTCCAGCGCGAGTTGCGCTCCTATCTGGTGAACTTTTACCGGGGCGAGGAGTATGCCTTCTCCTTCTTCGTCGCCGATAACCAAGCCCTACAAGACCTGCTGCGCCGTTTCCTGACCCTAGCGGATTGGGACCATCTCGCGGGCACAACCTATCAGCTCGATAGCTGGCAGCCCCTCCTCCGTACCCGCTCACCCCGCTACATGCAAAAAATCGCCACGGCCCTAGCCGACGAGGGACTGCCCTCCACCGTCCAGACCCCGGTCTTGAGCCACGACCCGCGCGGCCAGCTAACCCTACTGGTCCCCCGCCACGCCTCGGCGGCCATCGCGGTCCTGCACAAAGTAGAAGACCACCTCAGCACCCTCCGCGACCAAGCCACTGCCGCCTTTGCGGCAAACGACCGCGACCGCGAGCTAGCCATCTACGCCGAGCTTGCCGCCTACGGGCTGAACAACCCAGCCATCTACTACAACTTGGGCAGCGCACTCGCCGAAGCCGGGCGCTATGCCGAGGCCGCCACCTCCTTTGTCGAAGCCGCATCCCTGAGCCTTACCGCGCTCGACATCCAAGTCCCATTCCAGTCCCGCCGAGGTGCCGGGGGGCTGGGGGGAACTTTCGGGATGGTGGGGACGTTGATCTCGGCGCTCAAACCAGACGAGAAGACGCCAAAAGATGAGCAGCGCGAGGTCCCCGATTACATCGAAGACATTGAGCTACAGCTTGCCCATCTACTCAAACGCCTACCCCAAGACCTCAACATCCTCCACGCCCTAGCCGCCAGCGCCGCCATCCGCCACGATGTTCCCCGCGCCCGCGAACACTACCGGCAAATCATAGAGATCAACCCCGCCGACGAAACAGCTAAGCACTACTTGGCCGAACAGGCGGGCGAGTAGAATTATAGAAAACTTGAGAAGAATGCTGGCCGCTCACCAAGCCAACGGCTCAAATCCCATGCGCTGCGTCAGCTTGCGCGCCGCTTGTGCCACCTGCGGGTGCGGATCGTAGAGCGCGGCTTCAAAACTGTCGCGATGCGTGCGCGGATCGAGGCGGTCGAGGAATTTGGCCGCACTCAGTCGCACGTGCGGCACCGGGTCGGTTAGGCCGCGCCAAAACCACTTCGGGGCCTCCTCCCCACTGCGCAGGACCAGCACCTCAATAGCTGCGCCGCGCACCGCCTTGTGCTCGCTCTCCGCGTATGGAGCTAACATCTCCGGCTGAATGTCATCGCAATCCCGCATCACCTTGAGAATGCCGACCGCGCTTTGCGGCTGGTTCTCGCCGAGCAGCAATACGCACCACTCGAACAGGTCTGGGTCGTCTAGGTCGGCCAAAAGCTGTAAGCCGCGCACTTGCCGCTGCGGCTTGTCCGACTCCAAGCAAGCGATGGCCTCTTCCTCGCGGCGATCGACGGGCGCTGTAATTTCGAACGCGGCCTGCTGCGCCTCAGTTTCTCGCGCCACCTTGGGCCAGACCCGCAAGTGCTCGAAGTCGATCTCCACCCCGGCAAAGTGGTCGGGGATCCACTGCGCGGCGCGGGCGAGCAACTCCTTCTCACCGATCCGCGCAGTGGGCTGGGTCGCCAGCCGGTTATCGATCCAGCGGGTCAAGCGCAAGACGCCCTCGTGGCGGGCACTGACGCCTTTGTGCGCCTTGACGCCCAAGACGGCGTTGACCCAGCGGGCAATCTCCTCGGCAGTCTCCGGGAGACCCAGCCCGTAGTGGCTGCGCAGCGAGGACGCGGGAATGGCTCCGTTGATCGAGATGACCCCGCCGCTTTCGCGCACCTGCCGACTGCCGTAGCGCTGGCGCAGCGCTTTCAAGTCGAGATCTACGGTTAGCACAACGGGGCGATCTCGCGTGTGCCGCGATTTGGAGTGTGCCCGCTGCTTGGCGTAGCTCTTGCCCCGCGAAAACCACACCCGCCGCGAGGGCGACCGAGGCTGAAAGCCGTCGCGGGCGATCTGACGGGCGGCGCGGCGCGTCGTGCCGTGATAGACGATCATGATGGACCTCCTGACAGTTGCGCCCTAGTCGGACGCCTGTGGTCAGAATGGCTTTCTCACTTCACAATGTCAAGTTTTTCGTTCGGTTCTCGCGTGCGGCGAACTAAGCAGCGCAGTTCGGTGAATGGATCGGCGGGACAGTTCTTTTGATAATCTCGCACCCGCTCCAGCCATTCAGCCTCCCAATCGCCGCCCCGATCGCGGTGCAACGTCGCCAAGGCACCTATGGCTGCGGCTTGGACGGCCCCGGGTTTTTCCGCGCTCCAAACGTCAGCACAGAATACGCTGCGAATGCCGCCCGTGGCCGGGTCCCAAGCCGCCTCTACGTGTTGGCGCAGGTAGCGACCTGCCAAGGCGATAAGGTGCGTCTCCCCACGGCGACCAGCCTCGTCTAACATCGCAGTCAGCGCGGCGAGGGCCGACGTGCTATATACGCAGGTTCCCCAAGGGTCATCAGAGGGGAAAAAGTCTCGACGGACGGCAAAGAGCAATCCCCCCAAGTCCGGGTGGTAGTGGTAGTTCAAGATGGCAGCTACGGCGCGAGCGGCGGCTATTTGCAGCTCGCGGTCGGCGCGGACGTGCAAAAGGCGAGTACACACGCTTAGCACCTGCGCCCAGTCGTTGAGGCAGCGCGCGCCCTTGGGCATAGGTTGCCCCTCTGGCGACTCGCCGATGTAATCCGCCGCATCGCATCGCGCTAGGCTTTGCAGCACGAGCGTCCGCGCCCGTTCCCAATAGCCACAAGCCGCCAGCCCCTCGGCCAACGCAAGGGAGTCACCGACTGCAGCCCCGCCGCATTCACTGCCTTCGGCCACCTGCTCAGCCAGCCTCCGGTAGCGCGGTTGATCCCACAAATGCGATAGCGACCACAACAATTGACCGTCCTGGAGCGCACTGGTACCCGTGCCATCTGCCAACAGCGCCTCGACAGACTTGGCAGCCGCCTCGGCGATCCGCTCCTTCATCGTTAGAACTGTCCGCTGCGAGATTCGTATTTGGTCGGCTTACCCAAGCTCAGACCATCGGCCATAACCCACTCGGCCACAGTGCGCAGCATCTGCTCTGGGTCAACGCGCGGGGGGCCAAATTCCGCGCACAAGCGCCGACTATCTCCCAAGAGGGCGTCCGGAGCCTCCGCGCCCGTAAAGCGAGGCGTTTTGCCCATGATCTTCCCTAGCTGTTCAGCCAAGTCGCGCACGGATAAGGTATCCGGGCCGGTCAAATTGATGACTTCGGCTGGACTATCGCACAGGGGGAAAAAGCGGCACAAATAGGCATTGGCGTCGCCCTGCCAAATTTGATTGACGTATCCCATAGTCAGGTCAATTGGCTCTTGCTGCCACACCTTATCGGCCAGATCGCGGATGATGCCATAGCGCGGCTCAGTGGCGTAAAACAGCCGCACAATCAGCAAGGGCGTCCCCCGCACCCGCGACGCGTACTCGGCGACCCGCTCGCCGCCCAAGCGCGATTGGGCGTATTCGCCCACCGGACCCAAAGCCCCGTCTTCGGCCGCCCCCGGTCCCGGAGCCTTGGCATACGCATACACGTTGCCGGAACTCACATAGACGATCCGCGACTGGACGTAGCGCGCCATCACCGCGCCGGGCAATGCGGTGTTCATCGCCCAAGTCGCGTCTTCATTGCCGGTGGCTCCAAACTTAAATCCGGCGAGGAAGAGAACATTGGGCGCATCGGGCAGTTCTTTCAGTGCCCCATCGGCCAGCAGGTCGCAGGCAATGGTTTGCACGCCGACGCTTTCCAAGTAGCGTCGCTTCTCTGCATCCCCAAAGCGCGCCACCCCCATCACCTGCTGCGCCCCAGCCCGCACCAACAGTTCGGCCAAGGTCGGCCCCATCTTACCGCTAACCCCCAGCAGCAGGATCGGTCCATCCAACTGGCGCACGGCCTCCACGACTTCGGGCGTCGGAGTCGTCATGTCGTCTATGAGCGCGGCTTCGCTGACCATATTCACCTTTCTTTTACGCATTGAACACCCTCGGCGGCTAGACCGAGGACCAAAGTTCGCACGGCAATCCCCTCTTTAGTCCACGCTTGCTGCATGGCATCGGCCACCTCTGTACCTTGGCCGCTGACCAGCGCCAACGCGGTCGGCCCGGCCCCGCTCAACGCCGCACCCAACGCCCCCGCCTCTGTAGCCGCGGTCAACACTGCCTCCATCCCCGGAATCAGGACCGTTCGATAGGGCTGGTGCAACCGATCTTGCATCCCAGTCCGCAGCAGGCTGTAGTCGCCCTGTTGCAGCGCAGCCACCAACAAGCCAACGCGCCCGGCGTTAAATATCGCGTCCCGCCGCTCAACCCGCTCGGGCAGCACGCTCCGCGACTTAGAAGTGGGCAGGGGAAAATCTGGTACGGCCACGACCGCAGCCAAATCCCTCGGCGGCTCGATCCGCGCCCACGCAACCTCCTCGCCGTCCAAAGCCGCGATGACGATCCCTCCCAACACGCAGGGCGCAACATTGTCCGGGTGCCCCTCCACAGCTACGCCCTGCCGCAAAATCTCTTCCCGATCCAGCCCCATCCCGCACAGTTCGGCTCCGGCGGTCAAGCCAGCGACTAGAGCCGCCGAACTGCTGCCCAGTCCGCTAGCCAGTGGGATCTGGCTGTCGATCACTAGACGCAGCCGCCCGGGCGTCTTGCCGGCTCGTGCATAGGCACGCGCTACCCCCTGATAGACGGCATTGCGCTCGTCCAAAGGCACACTCCCACTCCCCTCACCCGTGGCCGCGATTTCCAAGCCCTCGCCTTCGCCTTCTTCCACGGTCAAATCCATGTACAATTCCAGCGCCAATCCCAAGCAGTCAAAGCCCGCTCCAAGATTCGCCGACGTAGCCGGTGTGCGCACTCTCACCTGTTTCACTGCCTTGTCCATGGAGGCTCTCTTATCCATCTTTACTGAAACCTCATCCCAACTCAATAAAACTATGCGTATTGACTCTCATCTGCACGTCTTTGCCCGTCCCAGCGCCGAGTTTCCGCGCGAGATCACCGCAAGTATGCCCGCCGAGCGCCAAGCACCCGTCGAGGATCTCTTGGCGCACATGGCCGATCACGCCATCGACAAGGCCGTACTCGTACAAACCGGCGGCACCAGCCTCGCGCATCACGCCTATCTACAACACTGCCTGCGCACCTATCCCGACCGCTTCTTGGGTATCGGCTTGATACCGCCTGACGCGCCTGCGCCCGCTGACCACATGGATCGCCTCGCCGAACACGGCTCAATCATCGGCTTCCGGCTCCGCTCACTCGGCGACTTTTCTCGTCCGATATGGGAACACGCCGCCCGCAAAAACTACGTGCTCTGGCTCTACTTGCGCGCGACCTCCGCCCCGCTAGTGCCCCAATTCCTCACGGATTTTCCCCAAGTGCGCGTCGTAATCAATCACCTCATGGTCTGCCCACGCGAAGATCGATTTTCTTGGGATGCCAAGGGCCGCCCGCAGATCGACACAGAGATGCCGCCGCCGACTGGGTTTCTCGGGCCCGCGCCCAATTCGCCCAACGTCTGCGTCCACCTGTCGGGCCAATACGCTATGAGCAAGGCGGCCTATCCCTATCCCGACTTGGACGCTTGGCACCGCAGCCTGCTGGACGCTTTTGGTGCCGAACGCCTGCTGTGGGCTTCGGATTTTCCCTGGATTGTCGCCGACCCCGGCTACGGCGAGTGCGTCGAGGTCCTCGACCACCTGCTGCCCGACCTGAGCAGCGAGCAGCGCCAGCTCATCATGGGAGAGACCGCGCGGCGGTTTCTTGGCTTTTGATGAAGGACGCGGCTGCTGGTAGTCGCAATTCGGCCGCAAGTGCGGATGTCGTCAAGGGCGAGGACGATTATTAGAGATTATTGGCACTTGTTAGCCGGTGGAGCATGCGTGCAGCTAAGTGAGGTGGCACTTTTTCATGGAGTGCCATCAATTCGTCTCTGTGACAATGACGAAGAAGCTTCCCACTTCCACAAGGGCATTGCCAATGTCCCTTAGGCCAATCCAAGGATAACAATCTCAAGTAGTAGATGAGGCATGTCTGTTTATTCGGTATGCCCAAAGCATGGGCATATGCCTCCACAAGCCCCTTAGACCCATGGGACCATTCTCCGAATGGCCACTTTCCGGTCTTTTCAAACCAGTACTGACTCAAAAAGAACTCATACAATGGGCCGTCTATGAAAGCATTGAATGAATGATCCTCGGCGCAGATCAGCCAATTCTCCCATACAGTAATGCAACACTCGCCATTACTATTATTAACATGGCGATCTAGCGATCTCGGGATTCGGCCCCCGATCTCGAATACTTTGGGTTCGCGAATCGGATACTTATCAGATAGGACTATCCTGATATCGTACTCTGATATGGGGCCCGCCGGGTTAGAAATTTCCCCGTTTTCAAGGAGCAGGTAGTTCCCACTAACGACAACGTCAGGACCATCGCGTATAGCACTCAATTTAGGTTGGTCAAACGCGATGGCATCCTTCACTTCTACTAAGCTCAGTTTCTGCGATGCTCTTGCTACCTTGCCCAAGGTTTCGACTGTGTTCCTGTTTGCCGGACTTTATTGATCGCAGCTTCAGCCCGATTCATGTCATCTCTACTTGAGGTCGAGGGGGTAATGGCTTTCAACGTCCGGGCCACAAGATTAGTGCCAAGGCCCTCTTGTAGGATCTGAGGCATGGCGTCAAACGAGTGTCCCCGGAGATAAGACGCGAAATCACGACGGGCTTTCTCCAGCCAGTTATAGAAATTCTTGCGCTTTTTTGGCTCTTCGGACCACTTATCAGCGAAGTTTTCTGCCGGATCCACGGGATTCTCGATCCACGCCTCGTCGCCTCGATACTCTATGTACTCTTCCATACCTGTAAGGATGCTTATCAAGGCACCAGCAATTGTTTTTTCTTCGTTATAAGAATGACCAGCCAGCGTCGTGATGATGATCGAACTCGGCTTGTGTTTCCCATCATCAGCAAACATGCTATCCCTATGACGTTTCAGAAGTTGGATGGCTCGTTGTAGCGGCGTCTTGACCTTATAATCCGGAATCTCGTCAACGCTTGCCGTGATTATAATATCCTCAGTACCTGCCATGCCCCCCTGGCGTCTTGCAAAGGCTTTTTTCTGCTCTCTTAACTGAGCAGTCATCCGGCTCCGGAACCAAGCAGCATAACCCATCGGATTGCTCTGAGGCCAGTCTTCCGTACGGTACGCATACTGCGGCAAGGTATTATCGGTGATAGCGATCGACTGACCCGATAAAGCACCATCCTTGGCGAGGCTACTGTAGCCACGTTGTTGGAGTTTCTCTTGGTATCTTTGGGCATCAGGAAGGGCGGGCAACACATCCATATGAAACCGAGTGGACTCTGCATAATGCAGGGTCCAACAGTACCGATTTTCCTCTAACGGATTCTTCATATTGTGCGCATTGACGTAACCCTCGACTTCATAACCAACTGCCTTCTTCAGGCTCTTTTGCGTAAACTCCTTTTTTGACGCTTTGAGCAGACAGACTAGATCAATGTCGTACTCGTCGGCGTCGTTCAGCGGCCGGGTAACTGTACCCAACAGGAATGAGCCTTGCAAGGAGATGGCAGGCTCGTAACGAGCCAAGGTAGACTCGTTACGGTCGAGCCAATCGCCGAGGGCCTTGTAGCGGCTTTCAGCTTCCTCATATTGGGCCTGCGAGATGTCTAGGGCATCCGCAATTTTTTCAAGAACATCATCATGGGTCTGTGCAAGTTGCTTCTCGTGAGTTGTCATCTGTCAACCTATATATGGGTACGAATTCTTCAGCGGATTCGCAGAAGAATTCAGAGTGGAGGATTGATTTTTGTTGGCGAGCCTCAAAAAACGCCAAGTCCTTTAAGTCCTGAATGCGTCTGGTGTTATCAAGTGTGAAGAATCCATCAGGAACTGGCGGAGAAATTCTGTATATCGCTTCTCTCTTATGAGGATCGCCTGTAATGGTCCGTGCGATTCCGAGTGAATTGCACGACTGACCGGCCATGAATAGATCGGCGATTTCTGGAGCTAGTCTGATCGCGCCATATGCCTCCCGCAAGAATTTAATAGTTTCAAGACACCCGAGACTCAGGACCTTTAAGTCGGAAGCCGGCCAATCAAGTGTAGCAGTTGCTTCGACCACGGCTATGCCGGTTGGATTATTTGCCCAGATACCGCCATCGTAGAGCCCGACATCGTTGGCAGTTATGTGCTGGGCGAGAAAGGTTGTTGCCGCGGCAGTTGCCATCGCCACATCCACGACCTGTTCCTTATAATCCGTTTGAAAACGGAGATGATGAGCAGTCTTATAGAGGTAGACACTCTGTTTCTTGGCATGCCACGCTGGGATCATTAGTCGAGTTCGGGCATTCCCCAACCGCTGCTCGCCAAATGCTTCTCTCAGAGCTTCATACAACGGTTTGGAGCTGTATTTCGGTCCCCAAAAGAGCCATTTGCCGGATCGACACTTACCAGCCAGCCAGCCCGTGATGCCCGATTTGGTTTGACTAAAGATCGTCGGCCCTTTCTCTTCGTACAGTTTCAGGATATCAGCGGCTGTCATGCCAAGCGCGAGACCGATGGCAATTATCCCGCCGGTCGATGTGCCGGCGATCAAGTCAAAGTAGCATCCGATGGGATGTTTAAGGCTCTTTTCTAATTCTGCAAGGAAGGCAGCCGGAAATGTGCCCCGGATTCCACCACCATCAATGGCCAAAATTCTTCTCAATATGGCTCTCTTCCCTTGTTGTGAAGGACAAATTTGATTCCCAGTTACAGCAACGATACGACTGCTCTGGACGGGCGACCCACGTCATATCGTAGGAATAGCTACACACCTTTTACCTCTCCATTTCACATTCCGGCCACTGTCAGGCTTTGGCACTACATAATGTGGCATTTGGGTCTCAGCATAGTTAACCGCAGCTATATGTGCTATGCAACAACCTATCTGATTTTAAGAATTATGTCAACCTAAAGTGGCAAAATAAATTCTGCGAATGCTCAGGACATTCGCAACTCGTCAGCGCGCAACTTCTTCACCGCCTGTCCCACACCACGCAGCATCTCAGGCACCCCGCGACCGCTGACGGCCGAGATCAAAAAGCGCGGCGCACGCAGATCGGCAAACGGATCTTCGAAATCCGCGCCCGGCCCCAGCAAATCGGCCTTAGTCAGCGCAATCCCAGCGGGCTTGTGCCGCATCCCCTCGTCGAAAGCATCCAACTCGCCGCGGAGGGTCTCTAGCTCGCCGCGCGGGTCCGGGCTAGTGCAATCAATGGCAAACAGCAGAATGCGCGTGCGCTCAATGTGGCGCAAAAACCGCATGCCCAAGCCCTTGCCCTCATGCGCCCCCTCGATCAGCCCAGGCAAGTCGGCCAACACAAAACTCTCGCCCTCGGCCCACTGCACAATCCCCAAGTGAGGCTCTAAAGTCGTGAAGGGATAGTCAGCAATTTTGGGACGGGCCGCAGAAAGCCGCGACAGCAGCGTGGATTTGCCCGCATTGGGAAAGCCCACCAGCCCCACATCCGCTAGCAACTTCAGCTCGAGCCGCACCACCATTTGCTCGCCCTCTCGCCCGGGATCGGCGCGTCGTGGAGCCTGCACACGAGGTGTGGCAAAGCGGGCATTGCCCCGGCCCCCGCGCCCACCCTCCAGCAGCACCAACTCCTGCCCATCCTCGACCATGTCGCGGATCAGCGCACCCTTTTCGTCGCGCAAGAGGGTGCCCGGCGGCACGCAGATGATCGCGTGCTCGCCGCGCGGGCCCGTCCGGCGCTTGCCCTCGCCGTGGCCACCGCGACCGGCGCGGATGTGGCGTTGGTAGCGAAAGTCGTGCAGCGTGTTGAGTTGGGCATCGACGCGGAAAATCACATCGCCGCCATCGCCACCATCGCCACCATCCGGCCCGCCGCGCGGCACAAACTTCTCGCGCCGAAACGAACAGCAGCCACTGCCGCCATGGCCCGACTCCACCGTGATGGTTATTTCGTCAATGAACATGAAGGCGGCTAATATTCTTCCGGCTCCGTCCGCCATCCGGGTGCCATCGCCTCGTACGTGGCACTCTCCTTGTTCCACATCAAATCCACCGCGCCAACCGGGCCGTTGCGCTGCTTGCCGATGATGATCTGGGCAAGGCCTTCGAGGCTCTCACCGTCCGGGGACTTGAGATCGTACATCTCCGGGCGATAGATGAACATCACCACATCGGCATCCTGCTCCAAGCTGCCCGACTCCCGCAGGTCCGATAGCTGCGGCCGCCGATCCGTGCGGCTTTCTACGGCGCGCGACAACTGCGACAGGGCCAATACCGGCACGTCCAATTCTTTCGCCATGGCCTTGAGGCCGCGCGAGATATGCGAAATCTCCTGCTCGCGGCTCTGTGCCCTAACATGTCCACTCATAAGTTGGAGATAGTCGATTATGACCATGCCGACCCCATGCTCTCGCTGCAGCCGCCGCGCCTTGGCTCGCGCTTCGAGCACCGAGATGCCGGGGGTGTCGTCGATGTAGATTGGTGCCCGGGCTAAGCGTTCGATATTGTGCGTTAGGTTCATCCAATCTTCGTCGCTCAGCCGCCCAGTGCGCAGCTTGTGCAAATCGACCTTGGTCTCGACGCTGAGCAGCCTCTGAGCTAGTTGCATCTTAGACATTTCCAAACTGAAAATCGCCATCCCGACCCCAGCGTCCACGGCCGCATTGCGCGCTAGCGTCAGCGCGAAGGCCGTCTTGCCGACACTGGGCCGCGCCGCAAGAATGATCAGGTCGCCCTTCTGAAAACCCGACATCTGGTCGTTGAGTTCGCGAAAACCCGTATCCACCCCCAAGACCGTGCCCGCCCCCGCGTGGACGTGTTCGAGGTGCTCGAACGTTTCGCCCATCACCTTTTCCAGCGGCTCAAAGCCCTCGCCGATTTGGTTTTCGCTCAGGGTGAAAAGCTGCTGCTCGGCATTATCGAGTAGGGTCTGGACATCCTCGTCGGCCGCGTACGCCCGCTCGATGACTCCGCTGGCGGTCTCGATCAACTTGCGACTCAGCGCCTTCTCGAAGACGATCCGTGCGTGAAAGTCGATATTAGCCGTCGTAGCCACTTCAGACCCCAGCTTGGCCAGATAGACGACCCCGCCGACGTCGTCGAGTTGGCCGCGGCGCTTGAGTTCCTCGGTCAGGGTTAGCTGATCAACCGCCGTGCCCTGCTCAAACAGGGTACTCATGGCCGCGAATATCCGGCTGTGGGGCGCGTGGTAAAAACAGCTTTCGTCGAGGATTTCAACGGCGCGGACGATGGCCCGCTGCTCTAGCATCATCGCCCCGAGCACGGCCTGCTCGACCTCTACGGCCTGCGGCGGCATCCGCCCGAGATCCTGTGCCTCCGTTGGAATTTGGGTCATGGCTCAGCTCCAAAAAATCTAGAGTTCGACTCCGTCGTATATCTTCCGCACCCGCTTCATGTCCTCCCAAGTCGGGCGCTTCCACTGGGAGTTGCGCAAGAGGGCCGCCGGGTGATACGTGGCCACCAAGGGGATGCCCTCGTAGTGGTGATCCTGGTCGCGCAAGCGGCCCATGGGCTCGCTGCTGCGGAGCAAGGTCTGCGCGGCAAAGCGGCCCAAGGTGCAGATGACGCGGGGCTGGACGATTTCGATCTGGCGCTTGAGATACGGCTCGCACTGCTCGATCTCGTCGGGCTGGGGGTCGCGGTTATTCGGCGGGCGGCACTTGAGGATGTTGCAGATATAGACCTCGTCGCGGGATAGCCCCATAGCCTCGATGATCTTGGTCAGCAGTTGCCCGGCTTTCCCCACGAAGGGCTGGCCCATGCGGTCTTCCTCGGCTCCTGGGGCCTCGCCGATGAACATGATGCCGGCCGCTGGATCGCCGCTACCAAACACAAAGTTTTGCCGCGTCGTGCCCAGCCGACAGCGAGTGCATTCGCAGATCTGCAGGCGAAAGGCCTCTAAAGTGTCAACCACTGATTCCTCCGTGCTGTGCTGCTCCACAGCCGATTCTGGTGAGGTGAATTGGGTCCCCTCAAAAGCCACTAAATCGGTTAAATAGCGCCGGGCCTCTGCTAGGGGGTCTGTACGTTGATCGTTCATTAACGTTGATATCTTCCTTTAGCCTTCTTCCTCCATGTCTTCGCTCGACGAGGCACGCAGGGCCATGGCCGCTTGGCTGAGTTCATGCACTCCCTGCTCGGCCCACAAAGATCGCTGCCACTGAGTATAGTCGAACGGTTCTCGTAACAGTAAGGCAATAAAGCGTTCGGCTTCCACCGGCCCCAAGGCCTCTACTAAGGCATTAAAGCCGCGCACGCGAACCTCGGTATCGGTGCTCATAAGTTATTCTCCCGGACGAACGAGGTTGGATCGATAATCGCAATGTCCTGTATATCTCGCTGACGCTTGAGGAGGTGGTCATCCGTCGTCACGAAATACGGACATGCCCCGGCTATGGCACATGCTCATATTACCGAATCAACCGCGCTGCGACCGCACCCAGTCGAGGATGCGGTCGGCGACCGCGGATTTGCTCAGCAGAGGCAGGGCTTCTTCGTGGCCGGCGGCGTCGATCAAGGTAACGCGGTTGGTGTCGCCGGCGAAACCAGCTCCCTCGTCGTTGAGCATGTTGAGCACGATTAAGTCGCCCCCCTTGCGCGCCAGCTTCTCCCGCGCCCGCTCTGGGCCCTTTTCCGTCTCCATCGCAAAGACGACCAGCAACCGCTGGCCCTTGCACTGACCCAGCCCAGCGGCAATGTCCGGGTTTTCGACCAACTCGATGGAACTGGACGCCGCGCCGCGCTTGATCTTCTGCTCGGCCACCTCCTTGGCTCGGTAGTCGGCCGGGGCCGCCGCCAAAATCGCCCCATCCACTTGCTCGAACAAGGCTTCCACCGCGTGCTGCATGTCGCGCGTCGAGCGCACCAACTGCCGCTCCACGCCAGCGGGTGCGGGCAAGGCAGTCGGCCCGGAAACCAGCCACACATGCGCTCCGCGGGCAGCGGCGCGCTCAGCTATCGCATAGCCCATCTTACCCGACGAGCGATTGGAAATAAAGCGCACCGGATCGAGGTCCTCGACCGTAGGACCGGCTGTTACCAGCAGCTTCAGCCCATCCAAGTCGCCGCTGAAATGCGCTGCCACCGCCGCGACTAACTCCACTGGCTCGGGCATCCGCCCGCGGCCAACTGCACCCGACGCCAAAAGCCCCACCCCCGGTTCGAGCAGGTGGAACCCCCGCTGCGCCAAGGTCTGCACATTGGCTTCGACCGCAGGATTGGCGAACATGTTTTCCTCCATCGACGGCGCTAGCAGGACGGGCACGTCCGCGCACAACAACACCGAGGAAAGCAAGTCGTCGGCCAAGCCGCCGGCTATGCGCCCCAAGCAATGCGCCGTAGCCGGAGCCACCAAAATTAAGTCGGCCCATTCAGCCAACCCCACGTGCAGAACGGGAAATTCCGCGTCGCGGCTGAACAAGTCGCTGTACACCACGTGGCGAGAAAGCACCTCCAACGTCTTGGGCGCGACGAACTCGCCAGCCGCGCGGGTCAACACGACCCGCACCTCGGCACCCTCACCCGTCAGCAGCCGCACGATCTCCGGCGTCTTGTACGCGGCAATGCCGCCGGTGACCCCGAGCAGGATGTTGCGACCCTGCAAGCTCATGGCTCAAGACGCGCCAAGATATGCGCGCAGGCGGCACGGGGGTCGCAGCACTCGGTATCGACGACTAGGTCGTACACCGATAAGTCGCTGATGGCAATTTGGTGATGCGCGGCATAGCGCTGGGCTTCAGAAGCCTCGCGCTCGCGCGTTTCCGCCAGCGCTTGCTCGAGCGGCTTGCCCTCGCGCTGTCCCACGCGCTCGGCCCGCACGGCCAGCGCCGCTTGCAGCCAGACCTTGAGCGCCGGGAGGTGGTGCCGCTGGGCCATCCAGCCGGTGAGCCGCCCCTCGACGACGACCGGCGCACTCGCCTGTGCTTGCTCAACCAAGCGCTCGTCGAGCTGGCGGTCGATGCAGCCATCGGCTTCGGCCTGTTGGCCAAATTCGGCCAAGCTCACGCCCGCCTCTTGGGCCAGCCGCCGAAAGACAGCCCCGGCGTTGACATAAGCCCAGCCCAACCGCGCACACAGCCGGTCGCACACCGTAGTGGTGCCGCTGCCAGCCAAGCCGCTGATGGTGATGATTTGCACGGATGCCATAGATGCCTTCACGCCAAGTTTTGCACCTGCTCGCGCAGCCGCTCAATCTCTTCTTTGATCTCGACAATCCAATGGGCGATCTCAGCGTCTGAGGCCTTGGCGCCGATGGTGTTGGCTTCGCGGTGCATTTCCTGCAAGAGAAAGTTCAAGCGCTTGCCGATTTCGCCGCCCTGCGCCAAGGTATCAAGGAACTGGGCGTTGTGGCTGCGGAAACGGACGATCTCCTCGACGATGTCGCTGCGCTCGGCGATCAGGGCAATCTCCGTGGCGAGGCGATCTTCGGCAACGGTCCCGGGCGCGAGCAGGGCGGCGATCTTTTCCCGCAACCGCTCGGCCACTTGCCCACGGGTCGCCTGCGCTTGCTCGGCCACGCGCTCCAGCAGCACCCCTACCGCCTCGACGCGGGCGCGCAAGTCCGCGGCGAGGGTGTGGCCCTCGGCCTCGCGCATGGTCACCAACTCGGCCAGCGCTCCGTCCAACCCCACCCGCAGCACCTCTTGCGCAACCGCGCTATCCAGCCCTGTGGCTTGGACCCGAAAGAGATTGGGTAGCTTCGTCAGCAGCACCCGCTCGATCCCCACATTGAGCTGCTCTAGCCTCTTGAAGCGAGCAAAAAACGCCTTGTGCGGCGGCATCGTCGCCCGACTCTCCGCAGCTTCGATCTGAGCCAATTCAGCTAGCTTCCGTATCTGGGCCAGATAGTGCTTGGCCGCTTCCTCATCTAACTGGGGCAGCGCCTCGGGCTGGTTTTCCTCTTCCCAAGCGATGTGCGCACTTATCTTGCCGCGACTGACTCGCGTCTGAATTCGCTCGCGGATGGCCGCCTCAAAAGACTGTAACTCGGCCGGGCAGCGCACCTGTATATCGAGGTAGCGGCTGTTGACCGACCGCAGTTCGACGGCGAGCCGCAAACCCTGCCGCTCGGCCGCAGCGCGGCCAAAGCCGGTCATGCTGTGAATAGGAGCTGGCTCGGTCATATTGCTTCTCGCGGGGTTGAAGGTACAACTAAGGAAAGTCGCTAAGGAGTAAATCCGATGCAAGAGAAAGCTAGCGGCCTCAGCGACCCGGGTCCACGGCAATGCGGACGATGGACGAAAAGCCATCGAGCTGCGCCAAGATTTGGCCCTCGGGCGCGAATTTCAACAGCGCGTTGCCGGTCGCAATCCACGCTCGCTGCTGCACCGCGTCAAAGGACAGGGCGCTGCCCCCAGGCACGTTGGTCCAGTGCTGCTCCAAGGTCCCGTCGGCCGACAACACCGCCAAGTCCCGTTCCCCCATCACCCAGCAGGCACCGCTCGCGCCATCAACGGCCAGCCCCACGGCCGCAGCAAAGGGCAACCCCACGTCGAGAGCGGTACCCGTGCGATTCAACCGCATCAAGCTGTGGCCGTCGCCACCCAATAGCCACACATCTCCCTCCGAACCCGCCGCCAGTGCCTCGGGGGCTGCCAGCGAGCGGAATTCAACAGCGCGGGTGCCGTCGGTCTGATAAAATAGCACGCGGCCTTGGGCTTGGTCGGCGATCCAGCAGCCTCCGGCCTGCGCGGCCAATGCCACGGGCTGGGTAAAAGTCGCATCGACCGGGATCAACGCGAGCGAATCGGCCATATCTAAAGAAAAGAAAAAGACCCGCTGTCGCCCTGTGTCGGCCAGCCAGCCAATCCGCGCTGCGGCGTCAATGGCCAAAGCCCCGGGCGTCTCCACCGCCGCGGCCAATGCGGCCAACTCGCCGTCTCCTGTAATCCGGTATAGCCCGGCAAACCCCCGGTCGCTGACCCAACACGAACCATCGGCCACATCGAGCGCAATCGTCGCCAAGTCGAAAAAACGCCCTTGGGCAAAATGCGCGCTGCGCGCATCTGCGCTGATTTTCCACACTAGCCCAGAGTGGCGGTCGGCCACCCAAGCGACTTCCGGGCCGGGCGTAGCGATCACGGGCCGGCCGCTGGGGCGCTCGTCTTCCCCGGCGACGAGCAAGCTGACTTGGTACTCGTAGTCCATCCCGTTTTGCAATCCAACGTCCGAGTACGCAGTCGAGTCCGACGCCAGCACCGGGGTGATCGGCTCCCATTCGCCCTTGGGCTGACGGCGGTAGAGTCGATAGCCTTCGATGTCGATAAAGTGGGAAAAGTCCCATTGCAACTCGACTTGGCCGTCGAGCGCCAAGGCCGTCAAAGCGCTGAATGACTCGCTTTGCACATCCTCGGCTTGCGGGTCGAGGGGATTGCGCCGAGGGCGGTCGCTGCAAGCTAAGACCAGCGCGGCGAGGCAGCATCCTATCCAGAGCGCGCGTCTCACGATCTAGACCTGAAAAAGAGCAGGTACGAGCTGAGTATCAAACCTACTTCCATGCCGACAAACGCCGTGCCGGTCACGCGGTCAAAGTGCTTCGCTGCGTCCAATTCGCGCTGCTGACGCGCTATGCTAGCCGAGCGCAAATAGCGGTCGTACGCGGCGTTGGCCCGCTCCTTGCTCCAGTAGGCCACTGCGCCAGCTCCCACGGCTAAGGCCGCGCTCAAATAGAGCTTCTTGCGCGAGCGTTTCTTCTTGCTCGGAGCCGCAGATGCAGTTGGAACTGATCGCTGCCTAAGCATCGGCCGCTCGGCCCATTGTGCCGCTAAGGCCGCTTCCAATTGGACTAGCTGCCGAGGCAACTCCAACGGCTCAGCCCACGACGGCGCGCCCACGACTAGCACCAAGCACCAAGCAATCGTCTTTTTCATGCAGTTTCCCCCGCTCAGTGGCGTCCAAATACGTAGAGAAGCCGCTTCTCAGTGGCGACAGTAACGACCTCCGCGCCCAAGGACACCGGCGCCAAGACAGGGCCGTCCAACCGGTATTTCCACAATAGATGCCCGTCTTGCAGATCCAAGGCGTAGAGATGGCCGTCGCTGGAAGCGCCATACGCCGTGTGATCCGTGGCGACTGGACTGCTACGCACCACGCCCTCAGTGGCAAACGACCATCGCACCTCTCCAGTGGCGACATCTAGCCCATAAAAGTGACTGTCGGCGCAGCCGGCTACCAATACGCCAGCGGCCAATGCTAGCTCTGGGGTCGGCAGCGCGCCCAAGGTACGCTCCCACACCACCTGACCGGAGTCGCGGCGGGCGGCTAGTACCCGACCGGAAGCCGTCGCCGTAACTACCTGCTCCCCAGCAAGTACGGGCCGAGATCGCACAGCTTCCTCTAGACTCGTGCGCCAGCGCTCTTTGCCGGTTGTCACGCTCAGGGCCACCAAGTCCCCAGACGCGGTACCGGCAAACGCGAGATCGCCGCTCAGCGTCAGTTCGGTCCGCGGCAGACCGCCCAATTCGGTGCGCCACAGCAAATGCCCGTCGTCCAGACGCAGAGCCTGCACCGCGCCTTCCTCATCCACCGCGATCAGGGTATCGCCGCGCACGACCGGCACTTGACAGAACGTCCCCTCATGCCGCCACTGCTCAGTCGCAGTCCGCCGGTCCAAAACCCGTAAGCTAGGTTTGCGGCCCAGCATCCCCAATGCGTAGAGTGCGCCGGCCAACTGCCCGGGAGCGCACGCCATCTTGTCGTATCCGTGCTTGCCCAACTGGATACCGTTGCGCCGGTCCAACGCATAGAGGGTGGGCGCAGTGCTCAGTTGTAGGATCAAATCTCCGGCAAAGCGCGCGCCGCCCAGTGGCGAGCCGTCCATTTTGTGCGTCCACAACAGTTGCAGCGGCGGCTCTACCCCCGCCACGCCACGCCCCGGCTCGCCGAGGTAGAGCACCTTTTCGCCACAGGCCGCTAAGAGGCAGAATCCGAGCAGGGCGTAGCGCATCTGTCTAATAGTCCCAGCCAAAGAAAAAGTCCCAGCGCGTGTCGCCATCTATGGACTTGAAGTCCGTGCGCCGCGCCGCATCTAGACGAAAGACAAAAACCCCGCCCAAAGCCAAGCGCACCCCCGCACCAAACGCCCCGCGCCATTGCTCAAAGTCATCGTTCCACGCATTGCCCACGTCAAAAAAGAGCGCACCCCGGAAGGCGCTAAACTCCATGGCCCCAAACGGAAAGTGGAGCGCGAACCGATCGACCAAGGGGAAGCGCAACTCTTGGTTGTACAGCACCATTTTGCTGCCCCACAGCGAGCGCCAGCGATAGCCCCGCAGCGTCCAACTGCCCCCCAAGGAGAAAAACTCGGGTACCGGGCCGGTGGAGCGCCGCCCCATCAGGCGCACGGCCAGCGCGCTGCGCTGCGAGAGGCGGAAGTAGTACCGATAGTCACCAAAGAGCGTGATATTGAACCGCCGCGAGGTCTTAAAGTCGATCGTCTGCGCCAGCCCCAAGCTGTAGCGCTGGCCCTCCAGCGGCCCGGTCGGAATCCACAGGCTGCTGTCGTGGGTATAGCTGACGTAGTTGTTGGCCAGCCAGCCCGACAGCTTCCGCCCCTCGAATTGCCGGTCGATTTCAGCGTGGCGCAGCGAGAGCCGGGTGTCGATGCGGTCGTGCTGGGAAAAGGGATAGCTCAACCCAATGTGGGCACCTAGGCGCTCTTCGCGCACGAACCGGCCAAAGCGGCTCGAAAAGCGGTCGTTGAGCCGAAATACGCCCCAATATGCGTTGAGCCGCTGGCCGAGATGGAGGCGCGTCAAGGCCACGTTCAGACCGTCGAAGAAACCGGACCGGCTGGCGGCAATATGCGAGAGCACGAAGTGGTACTGATCGTTGCCCAGCACGTCGCTCAGCGCCACTTGGATACCGCCCGAGGTGCCAAATTCCGGGTCCTGCGAGATCTGGCCTTGGGCAATGTCGAGGCTCATCTTGCGCTCATAGGGCCGGCTGGCGACCTCGCTCTGGCCGTGCAAGCTCGCCAGCGACCACGGCTCAGCCGCTGCCTCCTCTATGCGCTGATAGCTGACCTGCGCGCTGTCGGCCCAGTCCACGGCGAGCTCGTAGATCTGGAAGCCTCCGCTCTCATATCCGGAAAAGAGCAGATGCTGGCCATCGGCTAGCAGCATCGGATCAAACGCACCCGTCAACACGTGCGTTAAACGCCGGGTCTCAGTCTGCTCGCCCGCTAGCTGAAGAGCATAGATGTTGTACACACCAGCGCGGTCGGAGCTGAAGACGATGCGCTCGCCGTCCGGCGACCAGCGCGGCTGCCCGTCGTTGTGTTCGCCGTGGCTGAGAGCCGAGATCTGCTCGGTCGCCAAGTCGTACAGGAACAGGTTGTAACGACCGCGCCGTCCCCCGGACCAGCGGTCGGAGCTAAAGACGATGTGCTGACCGTCCGGCGACCAGTCGGGCTCGCGGTCGTGATAGATGTCGCGGCGCAAGGCTCGGAGGCTATCGCCTGTCACATCGACCAGATAAATGTCGGTCCAGCCCCCTTCGTCGCTGCCGGCAAAGGCCAACCGCTGCCCGTCGGGTGCAAACGATGGCGACGCAATCGCGACGATTCCTTCAAACGACAAATCCCCCACCGCACGCTTTTGTTCCACATCCCAGATGTACAGGTGATCGCGGCCTCGACTCTTGGCCGCAAACGCCAGCCACTTGCCGTCCGGGGAGGCGGCCAGCCGCGTCGAGAGCGGGTGCAGGGACTCAAAGACTGGCAGACGCTCGCCTTCGACTACGACCTCGGGCTCACTGTCATCGCGGCGTGAGCGGACGATTTGCGTATAGCCTTGATCGTTGCGGAAGTGGTAGAATGCGCTACTGTCTCCGGGGACGATTTCGGGCTTGATGTTAAAGCCGCGCTGCGTGCGGGCAGTGGCTAATTCGGACGGGGGATCGCGGTCGGCAATCGCCGGCAAATGGCGCTTGTGCAAATGGTATTGCCAGGCCTGGTCGAACTTGTCCAAGCTCTCGCCGGTCGTGATGGCAAAAATCTCGCCAAAGGTCTCGCCGCGCCACCAATTGGCAAAGAGCTGTTCGAACACGTCGGCTCCGTGCCGCGCCGCCATAAAGTGGCAGATCGACTCGCCTTCCTTGTACATCTGAAAGGTGCCGTAGATGCGGTACATCTCGGCAATGGACACTAACCGCCGTGCAAAGAGCGCATCGCGCACTATCATGTCGCCAAAGCTGTTGGGCTCGCTCGACCAGTACTCGGCCAGCCCTTCGGAAAACCACAGCGGCGCCGGGCGGAAGTCCAATATCCCGTGCTGCTTCAGCACCCGCGCAATCCGGTCAAACGTGAAGACGTGGACCAACTCGTGGTGCAGCACCCGCTCGAATTCGGGCAGGGAGCCGCTCAGCGGCAGCGCCACCCGCCCCTTGAGATACTCGGTAAAACCCGCGACCCCCTCGGGCAGGATATTGGGGATGATATTCGTCTGCTCAAAGTAGATGTGCGAGGAATAGACCACCAGCGGCACTCGCCGCTGCACTGTGTGGGCGAACTTCTTTTCCAAGTCGGCGAACTGGCGCTCAGCCATTTGCGCGGCATACGCGGCCAACTCCTCTTCTTCGGCAAAGAAGTACACGTCAAAGTGCGCGGTCTCCATTTTCCGCCACGCGAATTCCGCGTACTGCACCTTGTTGCGGCCAAAACCCTGGCCGAAGGCAGCCGAGGCTACCAGCATCCAACCCAACGCGACCCAGACCCAGCCGCGCATTGCAACCTTCCCTACCACGCGCCGCTCAGTGCAAGTCGCGCAAAAACGACGGACTGAGCACGCCGCGCGCCACTTCGGAGACCGGTCCCTTCATCGTCAGGTCGTAGCTTGCGCTCACGTCGATGTGCAAAGTGCCGCCCGGGGCCTTAACCGCAACTGGACTTTTGACCAAGCCCAGCCGCACCGCCGCACTCGCGGCTGCACACGCGGAAGATCCCGACGCCTGCGTTTCACCGGCACCGCGCTCCCAGATCAAGATGTAGATCGCGTGAGATTCCACCGGCACGGCGAGCTGCACGTTGGTACGCCGGGGGAAAAGCGGATGATTTTCCAGCTCCGGCCCCAAAGAGCGCAGCTCGTCTTCGGTCCACCAAGCGCCCTGTTCGCGGAAGACGATGCAGTGGGGATTGCCAACGCTGACGCCGGTAAAGGTCAAGGTCTGCCCGCCGACATCGATCGGCTGCGCGACCAGCTCTTCGGCTTCCAGCGTGCAGGGCAAGGCTTGCGGAGCAAACGTGGCTCGCCCCATCTCCACCGTGGCGCTACTGGCGTCGCCATGCTGGTCAATATGCAAATCAATGCTTACTAGGCCGCCCTCCGTTTCGACGGTGAACTGCTGCTTTTGCACCTGGCCGGTGGCGTGCAGATAGCGGGCGAATATCCGCAGGCCATTGCCCGATTTTTCCGCTTCGCTGCCGTCGGGGTTGTAGATTTTCAGGCCAAAGTCGGCCTTTTGCGACGGCGCGAGCGCGAGAATGCCGTCGCTGCCCACGCCCCAATGGCGGTCGCAGATCGTGCGAATATTGTCTGGCGTCAGCTCGAAGCTGAGCGCGGCCGGATCAACGGCAATGTAGTCATTGCCGAGTCCGTGGCCTTTGAAAAATTCGTTATCCATACGTGTCCTTTCTCGTTATTTCTTCCAAAACTTAGGCCCCTACTTAGGCAGGGTCAATCCGTATTGCCGAGGGGCAACTAGCCGGTATATTAGTCATCATGTTGTGCTTAGTCGTCGCCCTCGCAGCCGAGGCGCGACCGCTGTTGGCTCTCCACCGCCTCCGAGGCGTGAGCGGCCATCCCTATCGCATCTGCGCAGGCGAGCAGACGCATCTAATCGTCTCCGGCATCGGCAAAGTGGCAGCAGCGGCCGCCACGGCGTACCTGCGTGCGCTAATCGGGGATGCGCCGGCGGCTTGGCTCAATATCGGCATCGCGGGCCACGGCAACCAAGCGGTGGGCACGGCTCTACTGGCGCATAAGGTCGTGGACGTGGCCAGCGGCAAGCCCTTTTACCCTACCTTTACCATTCCCCCGCCCTGCCGCACCACGCTACTAAACACGGTCGATCACGCACAATCGGCGACCGGCGACGCTGCGTACGACATGGAGGCCAGCGGCTTTTGCGAGGCCGCGCAGCGCTTTGCCACCAGCGAGCGGGTCCACTGCCTCAAGATCGTCTCCGACAACCCGCAATCTCCCTATCAAACACTTAATGCGGAGAAAGTGGAGGCGCTGATAGAAGCTCAACTCGATACGGTCGCCCAAATCGGCGAACACCTACGAGCACTCAGTCAGCAACTCCACGCACTGCACGCCGACCCACCCGACCTTGCCGAACTAACCGCCCGCTGGCAATTTACCATCACGCAACAGCATCAGTTGCGCGGCTTGCTCGCGCGCTGGCAAGCGCTGGCACCGGCGACGCCTGTTGTCAACGACGACTTGCTATCCTTGCAACATCGCGACGAAGTGCTAGCCCATCTCCAGCGGCAGCTAGACGATGTGGGGTTTTTCCTAACTCCAGAAGAAAGGGATGAGCTATGATCAGCACCGAACAATTAAGTGTCTTTGAGGAACGAGGTGCTGTCACCATCGACACGCCTTTGACGCCCAAAGAAATCGCCGCAGCCGCGGCAGCTATCGACGCACTGCTGCCTTTTCAAGCAGCCGAACCGGACCAAGCACCGCGTTTTCGCTACGGGGCGACCTGCAATTACTACGAGCCGGCCCTACTGGACCTGATCCAGCATCCCTTCTTTGAAGCGGTCGCCAAACGAGTACTGCGAGCGGATGCGATTCGCTTCTTCCAGACGGCGATTCTGGCCTCTTATCCCCAGCCGGAAAGCGAGTTCAGCTATGACCAACATACCGATATTCAGTACAGCTTAGAGGATTGGGCCGCGACACCACGAAGGGTCGTATGCAGTTTTTTTCTCTGGTTGACCGACGTCAATGAACGGCGTGCGCCGATGATGCACCGGCCCGGCAGCCACCGCCTAGTAGCCGCCGCGCGTTCGGCCGACCCAGTGCTGAAAGACACCATGCCGGGGGTCCAAGGCATCAAAATGGTGGACCTGCCGCCGGAATACACCGCGCCGCAGCCGGTTTTGGCGCAAGTGGGACAGGTGACCGTGCTGACGACGTCCGTGGTCCACGGCGGATCCACCAATATAGACGACGAGCCGCGCAAAGTGCTGGTTATGACCTATACGGCGGCGGGGATCGAAATCGGCCTGCCCGAAAATCAGGCGGCGACCAAGCGAGAATACGACGCCAAACTAAGACAGCTTCTGCGGCCCGAACGAGCGCACCTAGTAGCTGGAGACTAGAAAAATATTAGCCGCGATCTCGCCATCGAGCCTGAAATCGCTCGGCGTACACCATGCCGAGTACGCCGACCAAGATCAGAATCCCACCGCCAATCAGGCTCCAGGTCACTGGCTCCCCCAAGACCCAATGGGCCAGCGCGATCTGCCCGATGGGTGCCGTAGCGGTCAGCGTACCGACCAGCACGGCACTCAACCGCTTCATGCCCTCGGAGACCAAAACAAACGCACAGCCAGTGGCCAACACGCCCAGAACGAGCACTATAATCCACGCGGTCACCGTCGGCTCCGAGTGCAGTTGAAAATGGGTCGCGGCGAGTGCACCCGTGACCACTACACCCATCGTCATCATTGGGGCCAATATCGCCGCGGTCCCCACCCGCTGTGCAAGTGCCTTGTTGGCGAGCGCGTAGATTCCCCAGCCCAATCCCGAGAACAGCATCAGCACATTGCCCAAGACATAGCGTGGTGCGAACAGGCGGCTCACATCCTCGCGCACCCCCACGATCACTGCAACTCCAGCCAGCACCAGCGCCATACCTGCCATTTTCCCTGCTCCCAGCCGCTCGTGCAGCACGGCGACGGCCAGCACCGTCAGCGCGACGTATTGCACCTGGACGACCAACGAGCCAGCACTGGCCGTGGTATAACTTAGCGCCAACGCATAGAGCGAGAAGTTCAGGCTCATGCCCACCCCTCCGATCACATGCCACCAAGACCATTGAATGTCCCGCAGGTTATGGCCGCGCGCAAAAAAGGCGACCGACACGACCGCCGCCCCTTGCAGCAACCGGAGAAAAGCAATCGTGAACGGATCGAAAATGGGAAATAGCAGTTTCACCAGCACCGGGATGACGCTCCACAACGCGAACACCCCTAGCATACACAGTATCCCGATCCCCATCCTGCCAATCCCTCTCCTAGCGGTGTGTGAAGGAGACCTTCCTTTGCGCGAGGGCTTCTTTCCCCGTATGTATAGGCAAGGTGCTGGTCTTGTATTTAGGTTTTAGTTGCAATCTTGGGCGAGGGCAAATAAACCTAACTCGGCGTTGCACTGCAATTTAGCTCCCTGTCTCTGCGACGCTTTCTAAAATTAGCCATGTTCGATTTCATCTACGCCGAAGAATCCATCCTCGACCACCCGCGCACCCGCGCCCTGATCGACCGCTTCCCCCGTGCTCAGCTAGTCCCCTGCGCCCGCTACGGCGAGGTCTTCAACCGCACGGCGCAAAACTTCCGCCTGCAAAAGCGCCGCCCCGCACTCATCCTCGCCCACAAGGCCGGACGGCGCGTCCTCCCCGCACCCGACGGCTACGGCATCGGTAGCGAGCGCAATTACTATTTTTCACACCTGCTCAACTGCCCCTACGACTGCCGCTACTGCTTCCTCCAGGGACTGTATCGCTCAGCGCACCTAGTCCTCTTTGTCAACTACGAGGACTTCCAGCAGGACATCGCCGCGCACATCGCCGCGCGCACCCCCGATACGCCCTATTTCTTCTCCGGCTACGACTGCGACAGCCTCGCGCTAGAGGGCATTACCCACTTTACAGCCAATTTCCTCCCCTTCTTTGCCGACCACCCGCAGGCGTACTTTGAACTGCGCACCAAAAGCGTGCGCATCAAAACTCTACTCGCCACCGAGCCGCTGCCCAACTGCGTCGTCGCCTTCAGCATGACCCCGCCAGCGCTGGCCGACCAATTTGAAGTTGGCGCGCCACCAGTCGCTCGACGTTTAGAGGCCATCGCCGCTCTGCAGGAGCGCGGCTGGCCCATTGGACTGCGCTTTGATCCGCTGCTCTACGATCGCGCGTACGAGGAGCGCTACCGCGACCTGTTCGCCCTCGTGTTCTCCAAGGTTCGTCGCGACGGTCTGCACTCAGTCAGCCTAGGCCAATTCCGCCTGCCGCAGGGCATGTACAAGACCATGCACAAGCTCTACCCGGACGAAAAACTCCTCGCCTATGGCTTGGAGGAAAAAGACGGCATGGTCTCCTACCGACCCGCCTTGGCCAAAAGGCTACACGACTTTTGCGCGGATCAATTGCTCCAGTACATTCCCGCCGAGCTTTTCTTCCCCTGTCCCTCCACCACCCTACAGGTCTGATATGCGCGTCTTAGTCACCGGGGCCAGTTCCGGCATTGGCCGCGCCGTCTGCGAAAGGCTGCTCGCCGACGGCCATAGCGCCATTGGCATTGCCCGCGACTTCGGCAAGTTCCCCTGCGATGACCGCCGCTTTGAGGCGCACGAAATTGACCTCGCCGACCTCGACCGACTCCCCACTCATCTACAGAACCTCGTCGCCACCTACCCGGCCCTCGACGCCTTCGTACTCAACGCCGGCACCGGTCGATTCGGCACCCTAGAGCAATTTTCCTACGAGCAAATCCGCGCTCTAATCGACCTCAATTTCACCAGCCACGTCTTCGTCGCCCGCGCTTTCCTCTCCTCCCTCAAAAAAGCCGGACGTGGGCACTTGGTCTTTATGGGATCAGAAGCTGCACTAACCGGCACGGCCCAAGGCAGCTTGTACTGCGCGGCCAAATTCGCCCTGCGCGGCCTCGCCCAAGCCCTGCGCGCCGAATGCGCCCGCGCTGGCATCCGCGTTACGCTGGTCAACCCCGGCATGGTCCAGTCGCCCTTCTTCGACGAATTGGACTTCCAGCCCGGACCAGAGCCCGACAACTACATTCTGCCGGAAGACGTCGCCGAGGTCATCGTCCAAGCCCTGACAACACGCGACGGCACAGTGCTCGACGAAATCAACCTATCGCCACAAAAAAAAGTGATCGAGTTTGGCACACGAAAGAAAAAGTAACAGGCGCTAGCTGTTTGGTGTTTAACCTGTACCCATCGCAAGGAAGCCAACGGCCATGCTCCAGCGTCCCCTCCTCGTCCTGCTCATCGCCACCTGCGCCCTCTCGTCCGGCTGCGGCACCAGCCGCCGCGTGCTGGGCTATGTCCTAGTTCCCGACGAAACCGAAATCGAACTCGGCACCCAGCTAGCCGCCCAAATCGAAACCCAACAACGCCTCCATCCCAACCGCCGTCTCCAGTCCTATATCCAGCGCGTCGCCGCGGCCCTGATTCCCTTCGCCCTAGAAGATCGCCCCGGCATCCACTACCATGTTAAGGTGCTCGACGACCCCGAAGAAATAAACGCCTTCGCCGTCCTTGGCGGCTATCTCTACGTCTATAGCGGCCTGCTGCTGATCGCTGAAGACGAGGCCGAGATCGCCGGAGTCCTAGCCCACGAGATCGGCCACATCGTCGGCCGCCACTCCGCCAACCAACTCGCCGCCCGCTTCGGCATGGATCTCCTCACCAGCCTCGCCCTCGGTGAAGACCTCCAGTTACTCGGCGAGATCGCCTCCCAACTCGGCAGTGCCCGCTTCAGCCGCGACGACGAGCGCGAAGCCGATACCTTCGGCGTCCGCTACACCATCGCCGCTGGGTACGACCCGCGCGGCCTGCTGCGCTTTTTTGAAAAACTGAACAAGCTGGAAACACGCCGGCGCTCCGATCTAGAAAAACTCTTCGCCAGCCACCCACCTACCGGCGAGCGGATTCGCCGCATCGAGCGCCTGATCGATCAGTACGGGGCCAGCGGGGGCCAAAACTACCGCACGCGGTTTGTGCGGGAGACCGCCGTTCTGCGGCGCTAGTAGCGCGCCCATTGTCAATCGTGGTATAGTTTGTTTGGCTCTCAACGCAGGAGCATGAGCTTGCGCGTCAAGACGCCGAAGTCTGTCGCCAGTCTGTACAAATAGATGCCGCTGGCCAAGGGACGACCTTCGGCATCGAGACCATTCCAGCGGAGCCGGTGGTGACCGGCAGACTGCGGACCTTGACGGAGTACAGCCACCCGTTGTCCCGTCAGCGCAAATACTTCCACGCGCACAGGCCCGGCCGCTGGCAGGAAGTAGGAAAGGACCGTTTGGCTATTGAACGGATTGGGCGCATTTTGCTGTAACTGCGGGACATCAAGCACCCCGCGTCGGTCCTGAGCCATCGTCACCAGCTTGGCCTGAACCGGTCCAATAAACGCTCGACCCGTTTTTTCCTTCACTCGGAATACGGCTAGGTTCTTGCCGTGTTGGTCCTTGATTAAAAAGGTTTGACCGACATAGGCGTATAAAACTCGCAATTTAACGACAATGGGGCCGTAATATATCTCCGTACCATAAGGATCTATCCAATATACGGTTATCTCGGCTCCGCTTTCATTCACGAAGATGATTTCCGTTTCGTCTGTTAGGTAGTTTGGGCTTCTTAGACGCGAAAGCTGACTCGGATTGTGCGGCTCCAAGTTCACCCACTTGTCGCCGCCGTCGCCGTCCGGATCAAACAATTGGTGATAACACGCTGCTAACTCCGGTGTCCATTCAAACGTTGGAGAATCCTGCGGATTGAACCCTTGCAGATGCGGCAGATGAGTACGCGTTGCAGGCGGTGTGTATCGCCAGTCTGTATTGCCAAAGACCTCGGCAAGCAACTTGGCAAGCTCTGTATCGTAATCTTTTAACTTGGTCCGAGTATTGATATCTCTGAATTCATACTGTGTATTGAACCAAGCCAACACACCCTCAGCCCAGTACTCCTGCCTGTTTGTAGAAGCATACGTACCTTCCCACAATCCCCTTGCTATGGCCGCTTCAAACGCCTCTTGGAGCCGTTTATCAAAATCCAGATCCACCGTATTCAATCCATCTAAGTGTATGCTATGGGCGAACTCGTGAATCAACTGATTGGCCCCCTCGTAGGGATCACCCGGATAATTCAGCAGGTTTTCCTCGCCAAAACTCGATGGTAGCCCCCTACCCCCCCCAAGACCGCGAGCACGCAGATCCCAATAAAAATCGGGTCGGAGATCGCTGTATTCGGGAATCTGCGTTAGCTGCTCGTTATATGCAATCACGGTAAAACGGGCCTTGTTTTGCACCATCGCCTGTAGCACATCCGGGCGATGGCTCATCAACTGCCGAATCAGCCATGCTGCTTCCTTCACGGCGTATGGACTCACTTTCTCTGATGCCACAACAGGGAATCCTTCCACATCAATCCATTGCTGGTAAAACGACGTCAGTCCAAAGGTTTCCCGAATCGCTTGTGAAGGCTCACGGATGAGGAAGTCTTCCGTCGCCTCCTGCCCGCTCACCGTGATCTTCACAGCCGAGGAGCAGTTGTTATCAGTATTGCTCTCGTCTTTGACGATGTCCACACACGCGCCGTAGAAATACACCCCCGGTCCTCCACCCGTTGGGGTGATCAACTCAATCGACTCTGCACTAGTGGCCGAAGCGTCCAGTGCATCTATTGCGTCCGTACCCACTTCCGTATCACTGGCAGTAATCGTCGCGTTGTTGGAACGATAGTAGTGCAGCATCGTCGCCGCCGCCTGCTGGTCGCCTTGGTTATGCACGGTGACATGCAAGGTGAACGCCTGCCCTGGCGTCAGCATGGAGTCGCTGACCGAAGGCGATTGAACGATCAAATCTGGTCCCCCCTCGCTAGACGTACTATCCGTTTCCGCCTCCTCCTCTTCTTCCTGCTGGTTGTCGAAGAAGCCCAAAAAGTCGCAAAGGTCACAATCTGACAGTCGCTTGGCAGCAGGGCGAATGTGACTGCGCTGCTCTTGCTCGTGATCGAAGGGTAGGACGCAGAAATACACACTATCGACTGGCGCGGGCGACGCATGAGCGACCGCCAGCGGCGAGAGTAAGAGACTAAGCAACGCCAAAAAGATGGAATGGGAATTGAAGGATTTCATGGGGTATCGCTCCTGTGCTTCTATCATACTACTCGGCAGAAAGGGCGGGCTGTCCGGTCGTTGGCGAGGGCCAATATAAAGACGGCCTTGAAGCCTGCACAATTTCTCTTTGCTTGACATAGAACTTGCGCGATCCTTCGATCCGGCTAGGTTTTAATTTTTTTCATGTCGTTATCCCTAGGATCATAGGAAACTCTTGGTGTCTTCTCACGCCTCCAAGGAAATCTACATGCCCCCTGTCTTGCTCCTGCTCCTGACCTTGCTGCCCGGCGCGCTCAGCGGCCAAGAGCGCCCACCGACGCCGGTCATCGTCGCCGAGGTCCTCGAACAACCGCTCGTCGAAGACCTCTCCTTTGTCGGGCGCATCCTGCCCATGCGCTCCAGCCGCGTCGCCGCCGAAACCGAAGGGCGAGTGCTCAGGCGCTTCGCGGAAGCCGGCCAAACCGTGCGCAGCGGCGATCCCCTCTTCGAATTAGCCAACGATCCGCTCCAAGCCTCGCTGGCCGAAGCGCAAGCCGATTTTGAGCTACGCCAGTTTAACTACGATCGCAGCCGCCAGTTGCGCGCCACCGACGCGGTGTCCGAGCAAGACCTGCGCGACGACGCCTACGAACTGGCCCGCGCCCAAGCCAAGCTAGCCGGTCTGCAAGCGCAAGTAGAAGACCTCTTCGTTCGCGCCCCCTTCTCCGGGCACATCATCCAGACCTTTACCGAGATCGGCCAATGGGTCGGGCGCGGCGGCGAGATTGCCCAAGTAATTTCCATCGACACCGTCCGCGTGTACGTCGATGTGCCCGAGCGCTACGTGTCGCAGTTCACCTTGGGTGACCGCGCAGATATTTTTGTCGATGCCCTCGGCGGAGACCCTATCCCCGGCCTCGTAGCCGTCATCCTCGCCGAGGGCTACGCCTCCTCCCACACCTTCCCGGTCGTCGTCGGGGCTCTCAACCCAGAGGGCCGGATGCGCAGCAATATGTCCGCGCGCGTGCGCTTCCAGATCGCGCAACCCAAGACATCGATTCTGGTGCACAAGGACGCCCTAGTCTCCGGCCCGCAAGGCCAGGTCGTGTACCTCGCCCGCGACGGCAAGGCCGTCAGCCGCCCCGTCGAAACCGGACTGGCACACAAGGGCTACGTAGCCGTTACGGGAGAACTCGCACCCGGCGATCTAGCGGTGGTGCGCGGCAACGAGCGGTTGATGGACGGCCAAGCCGTGCGCATCATCCGCAGGCAGCCATAGTCCGCCATGCGCCTAGTCGATACAGCTATAAAGCGACCCGTCAGCGTAATCGTCGGCGTGCTCTTCATCGCGCTATTCGGCCTGATATCCCTCTTCCGCATCCCCGTTCAGCTCACTCCGGATGTCGATCGGCCCATCGTTACAGTTACTACCGCGTGGCCGGGCGCTAGTCCCGAAGAAGTCGAGCAAGAGATCGTCCAGCGCCAAGAGGAACAGCTCAAAAGTGTCGAGGGACTGGTGCTGATGACCAGCGAGAGCAACGACAGCCGCGGGGTCGTCACCCTTGAATTCAACGTCGGCGTCGATCCAGACGCGGTGCTGCTGTTGGTCTCCAACAAGCTCGATCAAGTCTTTGGCTATCCGCTCGACGCCGAGCGGCCCGTGCTCTCGGCCGGCGGCAGTGGCCCAAGCGGGGCCATTACGTGGATTATGCTCGAACCCCTGCCAGACCGCGACGATCTGGATATCGAGCGCTTCCGCGACTACGGCGAGGAAGTCGTCAAAACCGCCCTCGAGCGCGTGCCCGGTGTATCCCGAAGCAATGTCTACGGCGGCTACGACCGCCAACTCCAAGTCATCGTCGATCCGCAGGCCATGGCCGCCCGCCAGATCACCGTCCAAGACCTAGCCCAAGCCCTCACCCGCGAAAACACCAATACCAGCGCCGGGACTTTTGACGAGGGCAAGCGCCGCTACATCGTACGCACCGTCGGCCAGTACCAACAGCCCAGCGACATCGAGCAAGTCGTCGTCCGCTCGGCCGATGGCACCCGGGTCACTGTCGGTGAGATCGCCCGCACCCGCCTCGGCTACGTCCGCACCGTGGCGTCCGTGCGGCAAAAGGGCCGACCCGCCATTGCCGTCAACGCCCAGCGCGAGACCGGGGCCAATGTCCTTGAAGTCATGGATGGCATCCGCCGCACCATCCGCGAACTCAACGAGGGGCCGCTAGCCCGCGAAGGTCTCCACCTGACGCAGGTGTACGACGAGACCAACTACATCGACAGCGCCATCAACTTGGTGCGCTCCAACATTATCATCGGCGGCACGCTGGCTGTGACGGTGCTCTTCATTTTCCTACGCAGCGTCAGTTCGGTGGCAATCATCGCCACGGCCATCCCGATTTCAATTGTCGGCACCTTTTTGGCCATGTGGCTTTTGGGCCGCAACATCAACGTCATTAGCCTAGCCGGGATGAGCTTTGCGGTGGGCATGGTCATCGACAACGCCATCGTCGCGCTCGAAAACATTTTCCGCCACCAGCAGATGGGCAAAACCCGCGTCCGCGCGGCCTTGGACGGAGCCTCGGAGGTCTGGGGGGCGCTCCTAGCCAGCACCTTGACCACGGTGGCCATCTTCCTGCCGATCGTCTTCGTCCAAGACGAGGCCGGTCAGCTCTTCCGCGACATCGCCATTGCGGTTTCCTGCTCGGTGGTGCTCAGCTTGATCGTGGCCATCTCCGTCATCCCCAGCTTGGCCAACAAGATCCTCGGCGGCGACAAGCAGCGCGGGGATGTGTTGGCCGCTTGGGGCGACCGCGCGCGCAACTTTATCGCTCAAAGCGTCTTCCGCATCAGCGGCAGCACGGTATTGCGCTTGGGCGTCATCACCGGGCTGATCGGCCTCTCGCTGGTCATCGCCTGGACCTTGCTGCCCAAATCCGAATACCTGCCCACCGGCAATCGCAACCTAATCTTCGGCATCGTCCTACCACCTCCCGGCTACAACCTCGACGAGCTGATCCAAGTCGGCCAGACCATCGAGGATGTCCTGCGGCCCCACTGGGAGGCGGCCGCGGCTCCCGACAGCCCTCAAGCCCAAGCGCTATCGGGGCCGCCGGTTGACAACATGTTCTTCGTGGCCTTTGGCCGCTCGGCCTTTATGGGCGCGCGCTCGTCCGATCCAACGCGGGTGCGCGAGTTGATTCCGATCATCCAAGGGCCGGTTTTCGGCGGAGTACCAGGCACCTTCGCCATCGTACAGCAGTCAAGCCTCTTCCAGCGCGCCACCGGCAGCGGACGCTCCATCGACATCGAGATCACGGGTCCCGATCTAAACCGCCTCATCGGGCTAGGGGGACGGATCTTCGGCCAAGTCCGCCAAGTCGTGCCCGGTGCCCAAGCCCGCCCCATCCCCAGCCTCGACTTGGGCAATCCAGAAGTCCGCATTCTCCCCGACCGCGTGCGCGCCGCTGACTTAGGGCTTTCGGCCCGTGACATTGGCTCGGCGGTCAACGCATTATTAGACGGTGCCCGCGTCGATGGCTATCAGTTCCAGGGTGATGAGATCGATTTGGTGCTGCGGGGCGAGGAGGATTGGTTCCGCACCCAGGACATTGAAGCCCTGCCCATCTACACCCCGCGCGGCCAACTAGTGCCGCTCAGCGCCGTGGCTCGCGTCGAAGTTACCACCGGCCCCGAGCAGATCAACCACATCGAGCGCAGCCGGGCCATCACCGTCCAAGTTATCCCGCCGGAAACCATCGCCCTAGAGACGGTGCTCGACGATATCCAGACTCAGATCGTCCAACCTCTCGTCGATTCGGGCGAGTTAGCTCCGCCCTACCAGATCCAGCTTTCCGGCTCGGCCGACGACCTGCGGCGCACCCGCCAAGCTCTCCAGTGGAACTTCCTGTTGGCCTTGGTGATTACCTATCTGCTGATGGCCGCGCTCTTCGAGAGCTTCCTCTACCCATTCGTCATCATGCTCAGCGTACCGCCGGCGCTGGCTGGTGGCATCCTCGGGCTGGAGGTCGTCAACCTCACCCTGACCTATCAGCCGCTCGACATCCTCACCATGCTCGGTTTTGTCATCCTCATCGGCGTAGTGGTCAACAACGCCATCCTCATCGTCCACCAGACGCTCAATATCCTGCGCGACGCGCCGGAAATGCCAGTCAAGGAGGCCATCCGCGACGCGGTTTTCAGTCGCGTGCGGCCGATCTTCATGTCCATGATCACCAGCGCCTTGGGGATGCTGCCGCTAGTCATCTTTCCTGGCGCAGGGTCCGAGCTGTATCGAGGCTTGGGCAGCGTCGTCATCGGCGGCCTGCTGCTGTCGACCCTGTTCACCCTATTTCTGGTGCCAACGTTCCTCAGCCTGGCCATGGACCTGAGGGCCTGGATCAGCCGCGCCGGGAGGGTGATGTAAGGGCGGCCTGTGGCGGGAGCCTGCGGATCGTCGCCGCCCTGACCGGCGGGCCCTTGACAACAGTTTCAGCGAATTGATAGTACCGATATCGGTGCCTTATTCATTGTCACGAAACCTCAGGAGATTTCCAATGAAATTCGGCCAATTCTATCTGCTGGAAACCCCGCCCGGCAAGGACCACGTGCAAGTTTATCACGAAGCGTTCGAACAGTTTAAACTCATGGACGAAACGGGCTGGGACGCCATCTGGCTGGCGGAACACCACTTCGACCATAAGGCACCGGGGGCCAACTACTATTCGATCACATCGTCCATCCATGCCATGGCCGCGTACGCGTCGGCCATTACCGAACGCATTAAGATCGGCACCGCGGTTGTCGTGCTGCCCTTCCACAATCCCGTCATTGTCGCGGAAGACTTCGCCACCGTTGATATCATGTCGAAAGGGCGGCTCCTCTTCGGCGTGGGGCGCGGTTATCAGGCTGAGGAATTTTACAACTGGGGAATCGACCTCGAGGAAAGCCGCGAACGGTTTCAGGAAGAACTGGAAATCATCCTGAAAGCCTGGACGGGCCCTGTCGAATACGACGGCAAGTTTCACAAGGTCAGGAAAGTCAACGTCATCCCGAAGCCCGTACAACAGCCCCACCCGCCGGTTTACGTTGCGGCGGTGAGTCCCTCCACGTACGAATGGGTCATAAAAAACGGCTACAACGTCCTGACCTCGTTCCTGCACCCCTACGACGAGGTTTTCCAGCTCTACGAGTCGTACCACAAGACCGCGGACGCGTGCGGAATGTCGGGCAAACTGGACTTCCCCCTGGCGAGGTTCCTCTATGTGGCCGAATCCAGCCAGAAAGCCCGGGAGGAATGCCACGACCAACTCATGTGGTACTTCCGCACCCTGCTTGCCGAGGTGATCGCGCCGCCGCCGGAAATGGCACCTCCCGGTCAGATGGAATTCTATCAGGGACTGAAACAGAAGTTCTCGAACATCACCTTCGACGAGATCCTGGCCGATCACGCCATCGTAGGCGATCCAGACTTTGTCGCCGAAAAAATCGGTTGGATCCAGAAACACACGGGACTGCAGAACTTTATGGGATGGACCCGCATTGGAGACCTGAGCCCCGACCTGGTCTGCAAGTCCCTTCGGATGTTCTCGGAACAGGTCGCGCCCGCGTTCGATAACGATTGAATCTTTCCATTCGGAGACACTCATGACTTTGACCAAAGAACAGAAAAACCAATTTTTCCAAGACGGCTATATCGTCGTCAAAGAACTGCTGACCACGGACGAACTCGAGACCCTGCGCAACCACTACGCCGACCTTGCGCTCGGTCGCGTCCCCGACTACCCGGAAGGCAACGTCTCTCACCACACTCCGGGAACGGCTCAAGCCGCGGAACCGCCCACACCTCACGGAAGCCGACATGACCGACGCGGCACTCAGGTCTACCCGAAAGGGGAAGTAACCGCCCCAGAAGATCGCACGCCGGTTGAGGACCCGCTGGATACGGTAAGTCATCTCAACCTGCCTTCGTACCACCATTCGGTTTTCAATGCGTTTGTACGAAGCCCCAAAATCGTCGACATCATCGAATCCCTGATGGGGCCGGACATCAAGCTCTACTACGACCAGATCTTTGCGAAGCCGCCATACGCCAAAGCGAATCGCTACCATCAGGATTCCATTTTCTGGGCCTTCTTCGCGAGCAACTTCCAGGTCACATGCCAGGTCTTGCTCGACGATGCGACTGTCGAGAACGGTTGTGTGCGTTTCATCCCGGGCAGCCACCACTTCGGCCTCGTCAACTGGGACCATCTCCCCTACATGCTGACAGAGGATGTGCTCGCCCAAGAGATCGCTGTTCCACTGAAGGCGGGTGATGCGACCTTTCACCACAGCCTGGCACTCCATTGCAGCGGCCCGAATACAACACCGTACCGGCGGCGAGGCTGGTCGATTCACTACGTCTCTTCGGACACGCGTTACATCGGTACACCGGAAGAGACCGAACTCCTTAAACAGCGCGGTTGCCTTGTCGGGCCGGAACCTGTCAACGGCTGGCTCCTGATCCGTGGGCGCGAGTTCCCGGGGTGTGTATAGTCGGACCGCAGCGGGATACTACGGGCCGGCTCCGGCACCAACCGCTTCCGGCTCTCTCCTACCAGAAGGTTCTCGCCCACCCGCATGAGGAACTAGGCCGATGGCTGAAGCGGCCTCGCAATGGGGTGCAGATGCGGCGAGGGCAACTGATCTCCCGGCCTCGCAATGAGGATCTAAGAGCTTGGATCGGCCGCGTCGGGAGGGCATAAAAAAACCGGCCCCGCAAGAAGGGCCGGTCGAGTATTCAGTCAAGCACAGGGCTCGTGTAGCTGCTAAAAATCCAACTTCAGCCGCAGAGCAGGAACGGTGGACTCGCGACCGGGCAGAACCCCCAGTTCTACGTTTTTGGCCAACTTGTTAATGGTTTGGACTTGGTCGCGCAGGTGGGCCAGTGACGCGATCTTGATCCACGCCGACAGCGGCACCCAACCGGCCGCGGTGTCCGCACCCGTCAGATAGGCCGTCCCCACCGCCGTCACCGTCAAGCCCATAAGCACGAGCCCTTGTTTGTGCTCTCCAATGTAGAAATAGCCCGCGCCCGGCACGGGCAACTCTAGCAGAAAGGCCAACAGCCCGGACTTTGACTGTCGGTACGCGGCGTGGCGCGCCTGAATGCGATGCGTCCCCAGCGAGCGCAGCGAGCGGATTTCGGCCAGCGCATACGCGGCCTGCCGCTCCTGCAAGGCACCGACGACCTCGACGACCGCCACGGAATCCGCCGCAATCTCCTCCACGCGCAACGAGCGCACCCGGCCATCGGTAAACACGGCTTCGCCCCACGCCTCTTCGGCCTGTATCTCTTGCAGCAGGCTCCGCACCTCTTCGGTCTCCATGGTCGCCTCAGCCCCGCGTGCCACCAGCAAGATCACCGGCAGCCAAATCCATATGGTCCAACGCATATTCCACCTCATTTGAAATTGTCGATTTTGCTCTCTCAATCTACCCGACGCTTCTTTGTCTTGTCAAGGTGCCGTGCGCAGCCATTGCTCTCTCCAACGCCAACCCCTATTTTCAAATGCTCTCATGCAGGCCCAACTCCAACAAGCCATAGCAGCCGCCCGCGAGGCCGGGGCGCTGACCTTGCAGTACTTCGGCGGTCCTCTTGAGGTCACCTACAAAGACCGGAACGATCCGCTGACCACGGCGGATCTCCAAGCCGACGCCTACCTTAAAAAAGCCCTGCAGGATCTGCGTCCAGACTGCGGCTGGCTCTCCGAAGAGACCGTCGACGACCGCCAGCGCCTAGACAAAGAAGCCGTGTGGATCGTCGATCCAATAGACGGCACCCGTGAGTTCGTCGCAGGCATCCCCGAATACGTGGTTGCCGTGGCTCTAGTCGAAGGCGGCGAGCCAACTCTAGCGGTTATCTACAACCCCGCACAGGAGCAAGTCTTCGCCGCCGTCTCGGGCAGCGGCACCTTCCACAACGGCCAGCGCGTATTTTGCAGCGAGGTCCAATCCCTCAGCCAATCTACGGCCGTCGTCAGCCGCAGCGAGACCAAACGCGGCGGGATCGACCCCTTTCGCTCACACCTCGGCGAAATCCGCCCCGTCGGCAGCGTCGCCTACAAGCTGGCCCTAGTCGCTGCGGGAGTCTGCGACCTCAACTTTAGCATCCAAGACAAGAACGAGTGGGACGTTTGCGCCGGGGACCTGCTGGTGCGCGAGGCCGGCGGCCTCATGCACACGTGCGGCCACCAAGTGCGGACCTACAACCAAGCCGACACCCTCATCCCCGGCGGACTCGCCGCAGGCAACGCGACGCTGGTATCACACATTCTCCACCTAATGCACGAGCAAAAGCAATGATAGCGGCCCGGATCGCAGCAGATTTTGTCGAAGAGTACGCCACCCTTCTCGAACTCAGCGGGGCCTCCCCCTTCCGGGTCCGCGCCTACGCCAATGCCGTGCGCGCCCTCGAAACCCTAACATCTCCTCTTGACGAACTTCTCTCCTCCGGGACTCTAACCGAGGTCAAAGGTATCGGCGACAGCGTGGCTGAACTAGTCGCCGAGTTGGCCGACACCGGCACGGCCCAAGCCTATGAAAAGCTGCGGACCGCAACGCCCGATGGTCTGCTCGACATGCTGCGAGTCCCCGGCTTGGGGCCGCGCAAGATCGTCGCCATCCGCAAGGCCCTCGGCATTGAGACCCTCGACGCCCTCGAACAAGCCTGTCGCAACGGCCAACTCGCCGCCCTCAAGGGCTTTGGTCCCAAGACCCAAGCTAACATCCTCAAGGGGGTCGAGTTCATTCGCGCCCACGAGGGCCACTGCCGCGCCGATACCGCGCACCAAAGCGCCCAAAGCCTGCTCGCTGTTTTGCGTCCCTACACGCAGCACCTCGCCGTCGCCGGAGAGCTGCGTCGAGCGCGGGAGACGGTTCAACAGCTCGACTTCGTACTCAGCACCACCGACGCCGACGTCGCGACTGCGGCTTTTGTGGCTCACCCGGATATCGCCGAACGCATCGCGCCGAACGCAGGGCGACTGTCCAACGGACTGCAAGCCCACTTGCACGTGGTATCAGACGATGCCTTCTCTGCGGCCCTACACTACTACACAGGCAGCGAGGAACACCGCGCTGCACTATGCGCCAAGGCCACCGAGCGCGGGTTAGTCCTCGACGAACGCGGTCTCTGGCGTGACGACGAGCGCATTGAGTGCGCAGATGAAGCGGCTTTATTCGCCGCCTTGGGCCTCGCCTACATCCCGCCGGAGTTGCGCGAGAACCAAGGCGAAGTCGAGGCCGCAGCCGCCGACACACTGCCCGATCTGGTAACGACCGCCGACATTCGCGGCATACTCCACGTGCATTCGACCTATTCAGATGGGGCCGACACTCTGGAGGCCATGGCCCGCGCCGTGCAAGAACGCGGCTTTGAGTACATGGGCATTGCCGACCACAGCCAAGCTGCGGCCTACGCCGGCGGGCTTCGCGTTGAGGAAGTCCAGCGCCAGTGGGAGGAAATCGACCGGCTCAACGAGGAATTGGCTCCCTTCCGCATTTTCAAGGGCATTGAATCGGATATCCTCAGCGACGGCTCGCTCGACTACGACGACGACCTGCTCGCACAATTCGATTTCGTAGTAGCTTCGGTCCATTCGCAGTTCAACCTGAGCCGCGACGCCATGACCGCCCGCATCGTCCGCGCCATCGAACACCCGGCGACCACCATCGTCGGCCATCCAACCGGGCGCTTGCTCCTCAACCGCGAAGGCTACGCCGTCGATATCGACTTGCTCATCGAAGCTGCCGCCCGCTGTGGAGTCGCCCTCGAAATCAACGCCCATCCGTCGCGGCTCGACCTCGACTGGCGGCACGTCAAAAAGGCCCGCGACCACGGCGTCCAAATCGCCGTCAACACCGATGCCCACAGCATCTCCGGCTTGGACCATCTCGGCTACGGCATCGGCATTGCCCGCAAGGGCTGGCTCCGCGCCGCCGACATCCCCAACGCGCTCAGTTGCGAAGCCATTGCCGCTTGGTTCCAAAGCTAAAGGGCCGCCCCGCCTCATCGGCTTAGCCGGACCATCCGGTTCCGGTAAAACCACGCTTGCCCGCGCCCTCCAGACTCGCCTGCCCGGTTCCGCGACTGTACTCTCCTTAGACGCCTACTACCGCGATTTAGCCGACCTCTCCTTGGCAGAAAGAGCCCGCGTCAACTTCGACGCCCCCGAGGCCATGGATCACCAGCGCCTCGCCGCGGACCTCCGCCAGCTCGCCGCCAGTCACCGCATCAAAATCCCAGTGTACGACTTCGCCACCCACACGCGCCAAGCCAACCAACAGAGCCTCACCCCCACCGATTTCCTGCTCGTCGAGGGCCTCTTTGCCCTCTACTGGCCCGACATCAACGCCCTCTACCACCTGCGCCTTTTCGTCTCCGCCGACGACGAACTCTGCTTGGAGCGCCGCCTCGCCCGCGATCGCGTTGAGCGCGGCCGTTCGCCCGCCTCAATCCGCGCTCAATACCAAAATCAGGTCCGCCCAATGTACCGCCGCCACATCCAGCCCACCGCCCACCACGCAGACCTGATCCTCGACGGCAGCACGCCCACCGAAGAACAGCTTACAGTCGTCCTAACTGCTTTGTAGAGAGAAGGTTGCCCCTATAACCTGACGCTAATGGTCAGTAGCGATGTCCAGTATAATCCGTCAGATAGCGCCTACTAAAACGGCCCGGCGTGGTGCGAAGGCTCGTTGACATAGCGCTGGGTCTCTAGATCGAGGGTGATTTCGCAATGGGGCGGCAAGGTAATGCTCAGGTGTTTGTCATCAACAGCTATCTGGCGCTCCTCAGTCTCCAAGGGCGGAGCCGCGTACGTGCCGGCATAGCCGCCCATCCAGCCCGGATATTCACTGGTGCGGCTGTGGTACCCAGCCCGGCCAAAGCGGTGCTCACCAAAAGCGCCGCCCTGAATGACCAGTTCTCGGCTCTCGTTGTGGTTCAAATTGACCAAGCGCACAACCGTGCGGTTCGCTTCGAGCTTTTCCACCAAGGCACCGACGTCTTCGGGCAAGCCGGGACGGCGGCGCTGGGCGTCAAAGTAGCGCAGGCGGGCGTGCAGCAGGCCGCCGTTGTAGATGGGTTGCGGACCGCCCATAATGAGCTGGATGAGCGCTTCGGAGGAGACGGGATTTCCCCATTGCCAGTGGTGGACGTGGTGGCGGGTGCCCACGTCCTGATCGGCGCGCATTTGGGCCAAACGGCGGCCAGCCACTTGGTACGTGGCCTGCAACATTTGCTCTGGATAAGTGGGGTTGGCCCCGGCCAGAAAGCGCATCCAGGGGGCCTCGTGGCCCGAATCCTCTTTGTTGTGGAAGGGAAACACCGCGGCCCAATCGAACGCCTCTTTTTGCCGAATGGCCTCCATGCGCTCCCAGTCGCCCTCGTCCATGGACAGATTCCACAGCGTCACCGGGTACACCGGACTCATGGGCTGCCAGTCGAACCAGCCGGCGTCGCCGTAGCGGTAGGGCACCAGCAAGGTCTCGCTCTTTTCGCCCATAGCGGCAAATTGGCTTGCCCAGCGCTCGGCCACGCTCATGTACTGGTCGCGGATATCCTCCATGCGCCCTTGTTCCAAGACGCGGTCCATCTGCTGGCGCGGCAGGTCGAGATAGGCGCGGTCACGGGTCAACAGGTAGGCGTTAGCCGCTGCGTCGAGCGTGGCTTTCTGCAACGTCAAAAAGCCGTGCGGAAAGGTCCAGCCGTAGCGCCCGCCGTACCAGTTGCCAGCGCAGTATTCGCCCACTTGGCCCGACAGGCCAACGTTGTCTGGCAACATGCCGCCGTTGGCCTGGGCGCGCTCCACCCAAGCGTCGGTGTATTCCACCACCCAAGCGCGGTATTTTTCATCGCCAGTGATCAGGAAGGCATTGGTCACCAGCGAAGTGACGGCCAAGTTGGTCGGCGTATCGCCCTGACGCCAGCGGTCGAACAGGGTCTGCCCCATCAAGCGGGCTTTGGCCGGATCGGCCAAGTCCTGCATACTGGTAATGCCGGGCAAGTCGAAAAAGGGCAGATTGTACACTTCCATGCTGCCGCCCAAAGGGTTGTAACTTTGTTTGTCGCGCTCGGCTAGCGGGGCAAAATAGGGGCCGTGGCTGCCGTTGAGGCCCGAGCGCAGGATCTTGTGCTCGGGGTCGTAGTTTTGCGCTTCGGGGTCTTCGTTGAGGTAAAAGCCAGCAAAGCGGCAGGCCCGTTCGACGCGCCGAGGGGCATTGGGATGGGCCAAGCACAAGTGGTAAAAGCAGATGTCGCTTTCGGCCTGATGCATCTGGTCTTCGCGGATGCCGTATTCCTTGCTGACCGTGCCCAAGCGAGTCAGTTGGCGGGTGACGGCCTCCCACTGGCGATCGGCCAAGTGCAACAGGTGCTCGCCGCCACCCATCAAATACACGAGCGGCCAATTAAAAAAAGGCTCGTAGAAATCGTCGGGGCTGCCGCCGCCCCACTCGTCCTGCCAGATGAATTCGCCGTCCTCGCGGGTAAAGTGGTCGAGAAAGGGCTGCACCGATTGGTCCAAGGCGTCGAAGAGGCGACGCTGCCACACGGCCCAGTGGGCTGGCGCGTCGAGCGGGATATTGGCGGTTATGGCGGGCATGTCCATACTCCTGAGAGATTTGGTAGAGGGCTGTGAGGGGATTTTAGGGAGACAAAGGGCGCGTGTAAAGCGGCTTGACAGGCGGGAATGGGCTGGTTTATTTGCATTTAAGCGCAAATACTTCGCCTTAAGGTATTGGACTTAAACGACTGTTCGAGAAAAGGATACGCCATGCGCAGTCATATCCGGTTCCCGCTCTGGGGACTGCTCCTGTTGGGGGTGGACGGTTGCACGCCCACCCTGCCCCCAGGACCGCTGTGCATCCAAATCACCGGGGAAGAGTACATTTGGCAATTCCGCTACCCAGGCCCCGACGGCGAATTGCAGACCGACGACGATATTACCAAGCCGGGGAACGAGTTACATCTTCCACTTGGTATAGAAATTGAAGTCGAACTGACGAGCCGAGATTACATCTACACCTTTGCCCTACCCCATCTCGACATGCATCAGGTAGCCGTGCCCGATTTGACCTTTACGCTGGCCTTTACCCCACGGGAAACCGGCGCATTTGCCTTTGTCGGCGACCAAATGTGCGGCTTTGAACACGAGTCGCTCAACGGCCGCGTAGTGGTCGAGTCTCCGACAGCTTTCGTCGAGTGGCTGGCGGGGCCGTGATAGATTTGGGGAAAAACTTTGGTAAGCGGACGAAAAACTATTCAGCCGAGTGTGAATCGCAGCGTCGAGACCAATCGGGACAACACGCGAAACTTTAAGACCGCTTCAGTGAGTCAATAAGCCGTCGCGCATGGGGCGAAGATTCCATCACCTTACTTGGGTCCAAGCATTCAAGCAACTCGAACGAATGCCGACCCTTCCGGTATATTCCTTTACCTTTAGAGCACGACCTTGTCGCCTGTTTCAGCATTGGTTCAAAATCGTCCAGAGTTTCCACCACCCTCAACATATACCCTGATGCTCACCAAGGATTCCCCCCAATCTCGCCACTGCTCCAGAGTTCACCGAGTCGATAGGTCTCCAGCCAAGCGGCCATTTTCCCTTCATCGAGACGGCGCATCACAGTCTGCCCGTCGCGCTTTTCGCAAACTACAATACTCCACCATTCATTGGTCAGGGCATCGACGAGCATATCCGAATGGGTCGTTACAATCAACTGGCTGCGTTCGGACGCTTCGAGCAACAACTTGCTCACCGTCGGCAGTATGTCCGGGTGGAGGCCCAATTCGGGTTCCTCGATACAGATGAGGGGCGGCGGCTCTGGGTGACAGAGAACGGCGAGCAAACAGAGGTACCGCAGCGTACCGTCCGAAAGACGGGTCGCCGGTATGACTACATCGCCTTCCACTAAGGACAGTTGGACCGTACCACCCGCAATCTTGACGTGAAAATCGGTTATGCCTTCGTAGAATTTGCTTAAAGCGTCCAGTACGCGCCGCTTTACCGCTGGCTTATCTTGGAAACTGTTTAACACCAAGGCTAAGTTTTTCCCGTCTTCTTGCAGAAAATCGTTGGGGAGATCGGGCTTCTGCGGCAACCGCAGTGGAGAGTCGCGCTCAAGCGACCACTCGCGATAAATGCGAATGCGGCTCAATGCCTCGCCGAGGTACGTCAGTTCAGGGAGGTCGGGACCTTTGCGTTGGGACAGAATGGACTGGTCCAGTTTGACTTCCTCGGGACGCAAGTCGTATCGGCCCAGCCGGAGACGAACATTAGGGTACCGTGCCTCTATATAGGTCCGTATCTCCTCATAATAGTCGCGTTCGGTCTCATCTTGAGTCTCATCTTTGTAAATGAGAAACGCCCGTCCGTCCGTCTGATCGTAATAGATATTTGGCTCCTCATGTCCTTCATCACTCTGTTCGTTCTCTATCCGCTCTTCGATCAGTTCAAATCGCTGGCCGCGCTCTGCAAGACCCAGCCGATATCGCAACGCCTGCGACCCTTGTGGGTTCTCCACTATGGCCTCAATGTGGGCAGTACCCTCCGGTTTTCCCCGCCAGATCCAATCGTGGATGCCCCCACCCTCGCGAATAGGCGCAACCAAATCTCGTGGAGCCGACCGGAGGATATCGATTCCTTCTAGAAAATTAGACTTCCCCGAACCATTGGGGCCGATCAATACATTTAGCCGCTTGAGTTCGATTTCTTCGGAGTCGGGGCCGAATGAGAGCAGGTTGGTCTGTCTGATACGACGAATGAGCATATCCTACCTTCACAATCTCCAGTAGTTAAGAGCTTTGGCTACTGGGAAAGAACAACCGCCTCAACCAAGCAGCGAGAACATCTACTTCTGGGACATCGGGATCAAGGAAGTTGGCGGTGATAGCCGTTCCGAAAGGCCGCCCTGGATATTCCTGCCAAGCAAGCCAAGTATGGATGACCGCCTTTGGTTCATATAGTTGCTTAAAACGCCGTTCGCCTTCAGGAATAGCTGCGACACTATTTCTCGCATGGTCAAAAAGGATGTTAGGTTGTGGAACAAGGGAGTGCAGGAAATCCTCCAAGATTCCATTTGTCTGATTATTCGGCATAATCCAGACGCCCAATCGCGGTAGATACGTTCCTGCCGGAGGACCGAGGATCGTCCCGTCCGGGTCTGGTTGATCAGGCACATTTTGATATCCGATATCGGTGATTCGGTTTCGGATCGACTGCCAACGGCGCTTATGTCCGTATCGGCATCAATAACTATCCCAATAGCGTCGCCCTCTTGGATCAATAATGGGAGTCGAACCCCAATGCTCTCAATGAGTTTTTCGACACTGCCATACTTCTCGACTTCGTCGAGGTGAGGAATGTCTCGATTCCCACAGATATGCTTCAGGACATGCTCGTCGTCGGTACCCTCCACCAAGAGGATTTTCCCATTTGCCATATTAGCGCACCTCGATTTGGTCGCGGGTTGCTATGGCAAGTTCATCTTCTGATAGCACAGTGGGAATAATGTCCTCATCCCTGCGAGCCAAGCGTATCAATGCCCCTTCTTCAGGCACTTCAGCCGCCGCTTTCTGAAAAGCCTCGACCGCATCCCAACTGTGAGACGTTGCAAAGACTTGAATATCGAGCGTTTGCGCCAATCGGAATATCGTACGCCACACATCCAACTGCACAGTGTGATGAAGGCCATTTTCAAATTCGTCCACCAGCAAAAGTCCCCCGCGAGCGTTGACTAGAGCGAGAATGATTCCAAATAGCCGATTCAATCCATCGCCAAACGAGCGCAGTGGAAGGGGTTGTGCGATATTGTCTGCTCGTACAATGGCAGTCAGCTTTCTGCGAGTGCTGCCAACCATAGAAACGGCAGAGATTTGCGGGTTGATTATGCGCAATGCTTCGACGACATCCTTCTCCCTGTCAGAGAGCGCGATTTTATCCCACAACGGCCCTAACACTCCTGTACTTTCTCCGCTATAGGGGCTGACGAAGATACAGGACATCTGCGTCCTATTAGATGATTCAAAACGCGCTCTGTGCATCGGATGAAGGTATCTGCCAAAACGATCAAGTCGATGGATTCTTGTTGTGTCTGGCGTCTCAACTATCAAAGCAGCTATGCCGTCTGGTTCTGGATTATCAAGCGGGACCAGCTTCATTCCGTCCGAGTCAAGCTCCTCTGATAACCAATCCAAGCTTATTTTTATACTCATTGGACTCGACTTGCCAATAATTGAAAAAGCGATCGGCTCAGGCTCTTCTGAAAGCAGAGGGAATCCGTGGAACAGTCCAGAAACCTGGAACAAGCTATCGAGGTCAGCAGGGTGCTCTTCTTCCCCTGCCCTCTCGATATTCTCTTCACGGTGTCTGAGTATGTCGTAAATCACGTCAGGCGCGGCAGTGCTTGCGAGAAGACGCAACCCTTCAAGAACAGATGATTTCCCGGCGTTGTTCTTCCCTGTAATCAGGTTCACGCGCCCCAAGCCGCGGATGGTCAACTCGCGGAATGCGCGGAATCGCTCCAGCGTTATGCTCTCAATTTTGAGGCTCATTGCATTCCCCTTTCACTAGGGTACTTCGTCCGTTCCTTCATCTTGCGACAATATACGAGAACTGCTTGAACAGTCCCAAACCCTCGCCAGTGCGTCCGATTTCCCACTTAGCCATCAGCCTCCCCTCAATCCAGCCGTATCTCCTCCCCCGCCTCTTGGCTCCGATAGATCCCATCGAGGATCTTCATCACCTGTAAAGATTGCTCCGGCGGCACCGGCGAGGGCCGCCCCTGGGCGATTGCCGCGGCGAACTCCACGCATTCCTGTGCGTGGGCTTCAAGGCCGTCGTACATCAGCATGAGCTTGCGGTCGTACTGCTGGCGGGTCTGATTGTTGCTCTCGCAAATCGAGCACTGGGGCCAATGTGCGCCGCCTCGGGTGCCGTAGAGCCACATCTGCATGTCCTCGCCTTGGGTAGGGTGATGCAAGAGCCAACTCACCTCCAAGATCAGTACTGCGCCGTTGTCAAAGCGCACAAAAGCCGCGGCAAAATCCTCGACATCGTAGTGGGATGGAATCGGCTGGCGACCCCATTGGCTGAAAGCTCCTTCTTGGTGCGCCAATTCAGCGCGCGCCACGCCCGAAATGGCCACTGGCTTGGGATGCCCCATAAACCACAAGGTCAGGTCGAGGATATGAACCCCAATGTCGATGCAGGGACCGCCACCGCTGTGCTCCTTAAGAATAAACCCGCCGCCGATCGGTGCCCCAGCCCGGCGCAGCATCCAGCTACGGGCGTGGTAGATGTCGCCGAGCGCACCCGTGTCTATCTCGGCCTTCAGCGCGCGGGACGAGCCCTGAAAGCGAAAGTGCTGCGCCGTCATCAGCTCCTTGCCCGAGGCATCGCGCGCTGCGATCATCTGGCGAACATCATCGGGCGTGGGAGCCAAGGGTTTTTCGCAGATCACGTGCTTGCCAGCCGATAGCGCGGCAATAGCCAACGGAGCGTGATACATGTTGGGCGTGCAGATGTCGATAATGTCGATATCGGGGTCGCTGAACAGCGCCTCCGGGTCGGTGTGCAGCTTGGTAACTCCGTTTTCTGCGCCAAAGCGCTTCAGTGCATCCTCGCTAACATCGCTGCCGGCGACCAATTCGGCCTCGCTAGAAGCCTCCCAGCCGGGGATGTGGGTACGTGCGATCCCGCCGACGCCGACGATACCTACTTTGAGCGTGCTCATGGCTTATCCTTTTTGGGGTTGTGGTTTGATATACAGCAAAAAACTGCGGTTAGATTCATATCCGCGTCAGGGCTTCCGCCGGCATCCACCCGCCGAGACCATTGGCCAGCCGCACCAGCATCCACCCCCCTTCCTGCCGCACTAAGCGAACCTTGGTACCCTCATGCGCGACAAAGACTTCCGTCTGCCCGAGGTCGGGGCCAGAGTGCGCGTGCGCCGAGGCAACTGTGACGATGGCTTCACTCGTCTGCGCCCGATGGCGGAGGCGCGTCCCCAGCCAGAGCGAGGACCCGACACTCAGCCCCGTACAGAGCAACATCCCGACTAGCCACAGCGCCCCGGGGCGCGTCTGCGCGAACAACCAGCGCACCCCTAAGACAAAGACCGCAAAAAACGCCACGGCGAACAGCAGGCTGAGCTGGTTAAACGTAGGCCAGAAGTAGGCAGCCACTAGCGCGGCTACTAGTGCGCCGAGGCCATCCTCAGTTTGCGGATCGCGGTCCTGCTTCACTAGGTTGGCGAAGCGCAGATTGGCCTCGATGTCCTCGTCGTGCGGCAGCAAGCGCCGTGCCCGCTCATACCAGAGAATCGCTTCGCCCAGCTTCCCGGACTTGAAGCAGGCATTGCCTAAGTTGTAGTAGAGCCGAGCGTCTTGCACCCCAGCGTCCACCACCGCCAAATAGCTGCGCCGCGCCGAGGCAAAATTCCCGTCTCGATAGAGCGCGTTGGCCTCGTTGTACTGCCCTGCCGCAGCCCCGGCGTGGAGTGGGGTGCCCAACAGGAGCAATAGTGCCAGCGCGCGCATCATATCCTTTTCTCCAAACCCGAAATCACCTCCCCGGCCAACTGTCGCGCCGCAGCCCGGTCCGTCGGTGGGCCGCCTGCGGGCGCAAAGCGCGCAAAGTCGCAGCGCGTCAGCAAATCGCGCAACCCAACAATCGTCTCGGCTTCTACTTGGCGCGCTGCCAGGGCCTCGGCGCAGACCTCAATGGTCAGGCCAGCCGCGGCGAGATTGAGGCGGTCGGCCACGAATTCCAGCACGGCGGCGCGGACCTCGCCGTAGAACTCGGCCTCAGTACCGGTCTCAAGCAAGGCATCGGCGCGAGCTAGGCGGCGACCGGCTTCGCCTTTGGCCCGGCGCTGGCGCGCGTACGCCACATCGCCCTGCAAGCGCCGCTGGTGGCGCTGCCACACAAGCAGGGCAAAGAAGGCGAGGGGCAGCGCGCCCTGCAAGGTCCAAAACCAATAATTCTTGTATAGCATGGAGGCCGCGCCAAGCACCTCAACGTCGGGCTTGATGTAGCGAATGTCCTCCCCTACGGCCTCGATGTCGCGCCGACTCAGCCCGTAGTTCACCCCTTCCTCCTCAACACTCCCCTCGCTGTGAATGGCGATGGGAGCAGATTTGAGGACCTCGTAGCGTCCTTGATGTGGATCGAAGTATGCAAAGCGCAACGGCGGAATGTTCAGGGTGCCACCCTGCTCGGGAATCAAGATGTACTCAAAGAGGCGGCGGCCTCCGTACACGCCATTGGTAATCCGCTCTTCTTCCTCGACCTTGGGGTCGTAAAGCTTGACGCCAGTGGCCGCATCGACTTGCAGAGGCTGCACCGAGGCCATGTTGCCCTCGCCCTCGACCAGCACGCGCAGCGTCACCGGATCTCCGACCGCGACTTGGGTCGGCTGGGCCTCGACGCTGAGTTGGAAGCGCCCTACCGCGCCGGTAAATTCCTCGGGGCGGCCTTGCTCTGGCAACGGTAGGACCTCGATTTGCAATTCCTCACTTTGCAGCAGCACCGAGCGCGAGCGGCCAAAAAACGGATCGCCGGAGAAGAAGTCGTCGAGCGCACTGCCGCGCCGCGAGCGCTGTTGAGGAATGTCACAGGAAACGGCCAATGTGCCGACGGCGTGGGTTCCCGCGCCGGTGGGAAAAAGGGCCACGCGGCGCAGCGGCGCGACATTGTAGGACACGCCGCCGCGCACCTCTTGATGCGAATCTAGCTGTTGGGCGACAAAGAGGTCTTCGGTCCAGAACCCGACAAAGGTCGGCAGCTTGTTGAAGCTGACGTTGCGCGGTTGGATGCGGTAGAACAGGTCGTAGGACACGGTGACTTGCTGCCCCACATAAGCCCGCTCGTGGTCGGCGCGCGCCAACACGAAGATGGGGCTCTCTGCCTGACCTGCTTGCGAGCTACTGGTGCCGCGGACGATCTCGACGGTGATGGGCTTGGTCTGATAGTGCTCACCATCCATTTCTAGCTGGAACGGACCGAGGGTAAAGGTGCCGGGCTGCTTGGCATAGAGAGCGTACGTCAGCTCGCGGGTGTAGCTAATGTTGGAGAAGTTGCTCATCTCCATCCGCGTGCTAGTCGCTGGCCCTTCGACGTGGAAATCCTTTAGCTCGAACGCTGGCGTCACTTGGCTCAACTGCTTGTCAGAGGTGATGCGAAGCGTCAGGCGAATCGGCTCGCTCTGACGAGCACGCGTGCGATCGACGGATGCCTCGAACTGAATCGTCGCCGCGGAAGCGCTGGATGCCGCCAGCGCCCACAGCACTAATGGGATGGCCAGGCGCGTGCTCACCAGTCCCTAGCCTGCGATTTGCCGGTGGCGCGAAACCGGCGCTGTTGCGCTTCCAGCTCGCGGTTCTTGAGGGCATCCATAAGCTGCTGAGCTTCCTCGGGACTAATGGATCGCTGCTCGGCGGGCTGCTCCTCCTGCTGTTGGTCCTGATCATTTTGTTGCTGTTGCTGCTGATCCTGTTGATCCTGCTCCGAATTTTGCTGCTGTTGCTGTTGTTGGTCCTGTTGCTCTTGCTCTGAATCCTGCTGCTGTTCCTCCTGATCCTGTTGATCCTGCTGCTGTTGATCCTGTTGATCCTGCTCTTCTGAATCGTCCTGCTGATCCTGCTCCTGTTGTTGCTCTTGCTGCTCCTGCAATTTCTCCAGCGCCAGTTCCAAGTTCACCTTTGCATCCTCGTCGGCGGCATCTAGCTCCAGCGCCTGCTTGTAGGCCGCGACGGCCTGTTCAAATGCCTGCTGCTGGAAGAAGCTATTGCCCATGTTGTAATGGGCCTGTGCCTGGATTTTTTTCTCCTCGGCGCTGAGTACACGCTCAAATTCCCGCAGGGCCTGGTCGTATTCACCCCGTTTAAAAAGCGCATCCCCGACGTTGAAGTGCAGTTCGGGCGCGTCGGGCCGGTCAAGCAGGGCGTCGCGGTAGAGTTGCAGGGCCTGATCGTACTCGCCGCGCTGGTAGTGCTCCAACGCCTCGGCGCTCTTGCTGGCCACGGGATCGCCCACGGTCGCTCCGCAGACGACCAGCCAAATCCCCAAGAGGACCCATAGTGTACCCATTAGGCGAATCGCCCTTTCCACTCGCGGGCCTGCACCCGCGCATCGCCTAAGAACGCCTCGGCGAAAAAACAGCAAAGTGCCAACAATAGGGGCCATTGAAAACGCTCCTGATAGCGGGTGAGGCGGGTAGAGCCGATTTCGCGCTGGTCCATCTCGGCGATTTGTCCATATAAAGCGTCCAATTCCGCGCCGCCCAAGGTCGTGCGAAAGTAATCGCCCCCCGTCTCCAACGCCATGTCCTGTAAGGTGCTCTCATCGAGCCGGGTTTTGACGTATTGGCCGCGCTTATCTTTGTGAAAACTCACGCCGCCGCCTTCCTCCTCAGTGGGAATCAACTCGCCGTCGGGCGTCCCCAACCCCAAGGCAAAGATGCGCACGCCCTGTTCGGCGGCCGCTTGCGCCGCGGCCAGCGGCTGCCCGACGTGATCCTCACCGTCGGTAAAGATCACAATGGCCTTGTACTGGCCCTCGGTCTCCTCAAACGAGCGCACAGCCAGCCGCACGGCGTCGCCAATGGCCGTCCCCTGGACGGGTATGGCCCCGGCGTCCAGCACGTCGAGAAACAACTCCACGGCACCGTAGTCAGTCGTCAACGGGCATTGGACAAAGGCCTGGCCAGCAAAGACTACCAACCCGACCCGGTCGCCCCGCAGCAAGTCCAGCAGGCCGCGAATTTGGTACTTGGCCCGCGCCAAGCGGCTCGGCTTGACGTCCTCGGCCTGCATACTGCGCGACACGTCGAGCACCAGCATCACATCCACGCCCTTGCGCTCGGCCATTTCGAGTTGGGTGCCGAATTGGGGGCCGGTCAGCGCGAGAATCGCAAAGAAGGTGCCCAGCCCCAATAGGACGAGCTTTCCCACTTGGCGGCCCCGGCTCAGGTTGCGGGTCAGCTTCTCGGCCAGCGGGCTGTGGGCAAAATGCGCCAAGGCGCGGCGGCGCACCCAGAGTGCCCAGGCCAAAAAGGCCGCCAAAAAGGGCAGCAGCAACAGCAACCAAAAATTGTACAAATTTGCAAAGCGCATATTAACTGACCTTACACACCCCTGTCATACAGCAATCCCAAATGAGTTGAACGATTCGAGCTACGGATCGTCTTGTTTCTATCCATCTGCGTCCATCTGAGGATCAAGGCAGCGAGCGGAAACGGGTATGGACCAATAGCATCTCCACCAATAGCAAGCCCAAGCCCGCGTAGAGAAAATAGGCGAAGCGCTCCGAGTAATTCAGGTGGATTTCGGATTTGATCTCGGTCGCCTCTAACTCGCCAATTTCGCGGTAGATGGCCTCTAGCTTTTCCTCGCTGGTCGCCCGGTAGTACTGGCCACCGGTACGCGCGGCCACCTCCTGTAAGGTCTCCTCGTCGATCTCCACCTGGACGGTCTGATAGCGGGTGCCGAAAACTCCGCGCACGGGCCGGCGAATCTCCCCATCGCTGCCCACGCCAATGGTATAAACCCGAATGCCCACGGCCGCGGCCACCTCAGCCGCGGTCAACGGCTCGACCTCGCCGGCGTTGTTTACCCCATCGGTCAGCAGGATAATCACCTTGCTCTCGGCATCCGAGTCGCGCAGGCGATTGCAGGCGTTGATCAGCGCCATGCCAATGGCCGTGCCATCCCATTCCTCGCTGGCAATCTCCACGCCCTGGAGAAACTCCAGCAGCACTCGATAGTCGAGAGTCAGCGGGCACTGAGTAAAGCTCTCGCCGGCAAAGACGACCATGCCGATGCGGTCGCTGTGGCGGCCAGCGATGAAGTCGGCCACCACTTCCTTGGCCACCTGTAAGCGGCTCTTCTGGCCCTCGTCTAGGTCGTTTAACTCCATGCTCGACGAGATGTCTAAGGTCAACATGATGTCGATGCCCTCGCTCGATATTTCCCGCACCTCGCGCCCGGCTTGTGGGCGGGCCATGGCCGCGATGAGGCAGCCCAAGCCGAGTATCTTCAAGACGAGCAGGCCGTGCCGGAGCTTGGTCCACAGCGACGCCGTGGCGCGGCGCAACACGCCGAGGTCGGAAAACTGCACGCTGCTCTGGCGACCGCGGTGCGCACGCACGTAGCTGTAGAGCAAGACGGGCAACAGCAGCAGTAGCAGCAGCCACTCGGGATTTTCAAACCGGATGTTCTGCATGGGCCTCGGCAGCGCGGGTTGCAACCGCCTCCTCGATAGCGCGCAATATGGCTAGGCCGCCATCTGGCGCGCGGCGAGCCTCGTCCAGCGCCGGATGGAAGCGGGCGAACTTTACCAAGTCGGCCGCGGTCAAATAGTCGATGATCTGCTGCCTCAGCGCGCCTTCGACTTCAGCCCCCCGCAAAGCGTTCGCCAGCTCGGAAGTAGTCTGCTCCATCGCTTCAATTGCCAAGCGCTCCTCCAAGAAGCGGCGCAGGTTTTCCGACAGCAGCGAGTAGTATGTTTTGAACTCGCCGCGCTCCAACAAGCCGCTCTCGGCAATGCGCGCGAATTCAGCCGCATAGTCTATTGGCTCGGGCGGGGGTGGAGGCTCTGGGGTGCGGGTGCGGCGACGCCAGAGCCAAATGCCGCCGAGCGCGCAAAGCGCCAACGCCAGCAGTCCGATTGCGACGACCACCCACAACGGCACGCCCCCGCTGATGAGCACGGGCGGCTTGATGTCGCGCAGTTGGTCCTCCCCTTCGCTCCGGGCACTGATGACTTCTATGGCTAGGGATGAGGTCGTGCGCAGGAGCGTGTCGCCCGCAGCGGTGACAAAGGGCACAGGCACGGCCGGCACCTCGTGCAGCCCCAGTTCGTAGAGCCGCAGTTCACATTCTTGTGCTAGCTCAAAGCCGGCCTCGGTCGCGCGCTGGTACCAACCGGCGCAGCGGGGAGCAAAATCCCCTAGGATCTGGGATAGGTCCGGGGGCTCAGGACGCGCGGTGGCGTCGTGGTGGAGCACCAACGTCAGGCGAACGGGATCGCCGACCCGAGCAGCCGCGGTGTCCAAGGCCGCCTCAGCCCGAGGGGCTTGGGCATGCAGCCCCTCGACGAGGACGACTAGCGCGGCGAGCAGACCGCCGAGATACATTACGGACTGTCAGCGCCGCCGTCGTCGGGGTCTTCCTCGCTGCTGGCGGCGGGTGCAGCCGGCTTTGGGGGCGCTTGCGCCACGTCGTCTATATCCAGGTCCAACTCGGCGAAGTCGTCACTACTGACGACGTATACCGCATCGTCGCCCTCCTGTTGCAGGTACGAGGTTCCGGCGGCTGCGCTAAAGCGCGCGGTTAGCAAGGCTTGCTCTACGCCGAGCAACTCGATGCTGAAAGCCGACGTAGCCTCGGCGGGCAATTCCTCGGCAAAATCCTCGACTTCGAGTTGTTCCAAGTCGCTCAGGAGACTGTTGAGCTTCCACGATTTGGCATCGCGCTCCATAGGCTCGGACAAGTGCCACATACCGCTCGTATCCTTATCAGCTGCAAACGCAGTCGCAGCCCCGCGCGTCAGAACGATGTGCTCGACCTGCTCGCGCTCAAAGCGCAAGGGCTTTTTGTCGCGGAGGTCGGAGAGGCTCTTGGTAAGCTCTTGCACCAGCGTCGAATCGACCAAGAAGACCTGCGGCCGGCTGGCGTCGCGCGCGTACCAACGGCCCTGTTCGTCCGCGCCGCCAATGGCCAAGCGCTTCTCAGCCCGGTCTGCGCCAACGAGCAGGGCGATCTCCACCTGCGACGCGCGTTCTCCCAAGCCATAGCTGGCCAAGGCGGTGGTATCTGGATCTTCGGCGACAAAAGCCTCGATCTCGGCTTGGTTGATTTTGTCGAGCAGGCCATCTACCGCGTCGGCGTCGGCCCGGGCGGCTACCGGCTCGCGCATTTGCCAGCCCAACTCGGCCCGCGCCAGCACGGCCGCGCCACCCGCACCCCACCGCTGCACCTGCATCACCTCGTCTTTGGCAAAGGCCAGCACCCGGCGGTCGCGCAGGTCAAAAGCGCGCTTGTCGAGGTTGTCAAAGCGCCAAGCCCGCACTACGAAGATTTCGGGATTGTCGCCTTGCAGTTGGGCGTACGTGAAGCGGTCGGTGGGACTATCTGCCCCGAAAGCCACCACCTGTTCGGCGCCGTCTTCGGTTTGCAGTCGCACTTTGAGCCTCGGCGCGTCAAGCCCGTATTGGGCGGCTTGCTCTGCGCTCGCAGCCGCGCTATCGACGACTACCTTTTCCCGCTCGCACTCGCGCAAATTGCGCAAGTAGCGCTCTACGGCCTCTTGGTCCGCACCATCGGTCATGGGCGCACTCAGGGTCCAGCCGCCCGTCCCCTTGTCCAACACCAAGGCGTCGTCGCCGCGCAACAGTTCGAGCCGCTGTGCATCATCGTCTTGGAAGACTAATAGCTGCTTGGATTTTTCGGCTTCTTGGCGGCGCTCCTCGCCGCCTTTTATCTCGTAGAAATAGACAAAGGCCAACAGCGCCACGAAGACTGCGCCGATTGCGATATTGGTCTTGAATTTCATGCTTGCTCCTCTTGGACAAAGACCTTTTTAATCCACACGAGAATGGCCGCATTGACCACGAAAACCGCGGCGTAGAGCAGTTGCACCGTCTCGTTGGGAATCAGCGAGAAACCAAGGCTGGCACCGGTGAAGATCGTCAACGCGACCACGCCGGCGCACAAGAGCGAAAACACTAAGCCGGACTGCCAAGCCCACACCGCGTGCCGATAGAGGCCGTAGCCAATGGCCGCTGAGGCCAAGGCCGCGATCAACTTGACCTCGCCCTCAAAGATCGCTCCCTCGCTGGTGGCAATGATGCCGCTGATGAAGAAGAACATCGCATTGCCCCAAAAGGTGTACACCAGCCACGAGACAAAGCCATCGACATAGGTCTGATAGCCGCGCCGGAGCACCATGACCATGCCCGACAACGCGACCGCAAAGGGCACGATGAACACTGAGACCCAGAGGATGACCGCGCCCTGATTGCCGATCAGGTTGATGGGGTTAAAGGCGGGTTGCTTGTCGGTGATGGTCAGGCGGTCTTCGTCCTCGGTTAGCCAACTGACGCTGCCGAGGAATAGCTCGCCATTGGCCTGCTGGGCAAAGTATTGATTGGAGGCAAAATCCGCGTCGCCGATGACCACCAGTCGCGTCCGTCCCCCGGGTGCCAAGCTGGTGTCGGCAGCCGCGGATACGGCCACGCCCAGCGGCACCGGGCCACGCATATCCATTTCCGGGTCGAAATCCACCTCGCCGCCCTCGCCCATTATGGGCGCTAGGTCCGCTTCGCCCCAACTGCTTTTGTGAGTGTACGCCAACGCGGCAATGTCCGGTTCCTTGAGCCGGTGTTCGGTTAGCTGCACCGAGCGCGCCAGCGGAAAGAAGCTCATCGTACCGCCGGACAACTTTTCGGTGATCGGATGATCTCCGTAGTTGATGACCACCGGCACTGAGACATCCGCGCCAAAGAGCTGGCCCAAGCCGCTCAGATCGACGACGAAGTCCTGTCCCAACTCGACCGAGTATTCGTTCAACAGTGCTTCAAGCCCGGTCGGCTGGCCCGGGTCGAGCAAAAACAACGCACTACCCCCACGAGCCAAGTATTGCCGCAGCACTTCGGCCTCAGCCGCGGCAAAGCGCTCTTTCGGCGCCAAGACCACCACTAAGGTAGCGTCGTCGGGGACCGGCTCGGCGAGCATCAGCCCTCCCTCGACCGCGAAGTTCAACTCCTTGAGGCGGCCTTTGAGGGTGGAATAGCCGAGCTCGTCCACTTGGTCGAGTTCGGCTTCGCCGTGGCTGCTGGTGAAATAGGCCCTTAGCTCACGGCCTTTGAGCGCTTTGAGAATGGCATTGCTCAACGCCTCTTCGCTCTGGGCGGTGATGCGCTCCGTGCGCATCTGCCCTTCGTCGATCACTTCAACAATCGAGGTCCCACGCTCGCGGATGTTGTTCTGCTCGACGCGCAGCTGGTTTTTCTGCGGATCGAGCAACTCATAGTCGAAGTTGGGCGATACATAGCTGTACTCCTTTAAGAGATCCTCAAAGCGCATATTCTCCATCTCACCCATGAAAGTCTTGACGCTGACGTACTGGCCGTTGTCTTCAAGGGGTGAGAGGAGGCGGTGGGTGTCGTCCGAGAGCGTAAACAGCGCGTCGGCCGTCATGTCCTTGCGGAGGTGATAGCGGTCGCCGAGGAAGTTGACCAGCGCGGCAATGCCGAGCGAAATCACAATGCCCAACCCGGCTGCGCTCAAGTCGGCCAAGCTCCAGCGCCCCTTGCGCGAGACGACCACAATGCCGACTAAGGCGATCAGCCCTGGGTAGAGCACCACGCTGAGCCAGAAAATCCACTCGCTGTCGCTTTCGGTCAGGGCGATGGGGTTGTGGCCCGGCTCGCGGGGACGGATCGAGATCAGGGCCTCGTCCTCGGCCAGCCAACTCAGGGCGTTGAGGGCTAGGTCGCCATTGCCTTGGACGCCGAAGTACTGGTTGGTGGCAAAGTCCGAATCCCCAAAGACCACCAAGCGGCCCCCTGCCTCGGTGTCTCGGGCGGCGACGGCCAAAGACACCGGCCCGGGCTGATCGACGCCCTCGTCGAGCTTGACCGTCTGATTGCCCTCGGTGGTGAGCACGCTCAAGTCGGTTTCGGCCCAACCGGCCTCCGATGTCATAACCAAGGGGCCTCCCTCGCGGCCGCTGCCCTCGTCAAAGTGGACCGAGCGCCCGAGTTGGAAGAAGGTCATCAGGCCCTGGTGCTTGCGCGTGACCGGATGGTCGCCGTAGGAGAGGGCAACCGGTGTGGTAAAGTCGAGGCCAAAGAGCGAGCCAATGCCGCTGGTGTCGATGACGAAGTCGTCGCCGACCGCCACACCCCACTCGTCCAACAACTCTGCTAAGCCGCTGTCGGCGAGCGGATCCAAGAGCAACAACAGGGCACCGCCTGCTGCTAGATAGGAACGTATAGCCTCGACCTCCACCGGGAAGAAGGGCGTGCGCGGGCCAGCTACGACCAGCACGGCGCAATCTTCGGGCACCGCCCCCTCGCGGGCGAGGAACAGCGAATCTTCGACCGCATAGTCGATCGCCCCCAATTGGGCCTTTAACTGCTCTAGCCCATCGGGCTGGCTGGCAAGCTGGCGCTCGCCGTGCCCCACCGTCAAGTAGATTCGGTCTTGGCGCTCGCGCGTCAGCTTGAGCAGCGAGTTGACGATCTCGCGCTCTTCGAGTTCGGTGATTTGCTGCTGTTTGTCGCCGCTTTCCAACACCAGCGTGTCGTAGCGGCGGATGCCGTAGTCCTCGGTGCGACCCGGATCGCGGTCTGGGTCGATGAACTCGTAGCTGAAGCGGGTGTTGTACGTCTCCAGCTCGGCTAACAACAGTTCAAGCTCGGCGTTTTCTCCCCCCTCCATAAAGGCGAGGGCGTGGACGTCTTGATCTAGCGCCTTGAGCGTCTCCACCGTCAAGTCGGCGAGGCTGTGCAGCCGGCCCTCAGTCAAGTCGAAGCGCTCGGGGTAGCGGTTGCCCAAAAAATTGATCATGGCCACAATGCCGAAGACCATGATGCCGCCCCAAAAAGCGTTGAGCCAGCGGCCGTACTGACGGAAGAGCGTTGGGTTGAGCAATCCGGCCGCGGCCACCATCAGGGCACCGAGGGCCAAGTTGAAAAGCCCGATTGAGCCGCTCTCGGCATTGAGCAGATAGGCCAAGCCACCCGCGACTATCAGCGCCGCGCCGACCAGCCCTAAGGGCGTGGTATATGCCTTCATGCTCAGCGCCTCCATCTCCGCGATTCAATGACGCGCGTGGTCAAAAACAAGCAGAAAAAGGTAAAGCTCAGGTAGAACACCACGTCCTTGGTGTCGATGACTCCGCGCTGGAAATCTTCAAGGTGATCTATAAAGGAGAGGTACTGCAAAATTTTGGCGGCTGTCGGGCCGGCAAAGTTAGCCGACCAGTCGATGAGCCAAAACAGGAGCAACATGCCAAAGGTCAGCAGCACGGCGACGATCTGATTTTCCGTCAGCGCCGAGGCCAAGATGCCCACGGCGATAAAGGTCGCGCCGAGAAACAAGTAGCCTAAATAGCCGGAAAAAATCGGGCCCCAGTCGGGCGAGCCGTACACTTCGAGGATGAGAAAGTAGATCAGCGTCAGGCTGACGATGATGCCGTAGAGCGAAAAGCAGGCAAAAAACTTGCCCAACATCACCTCGATGGTGCGCAGCGGCGAGGTCATCAACAATTCGATGGTCCCCGACTTCTTCTCCTCGGCAAACAGCCGCATGGTCAGCATTGGGATGACCAAGAGCCAGATGAAGTCCATGACTGCGAAGAATTGGGTGACGACCATCTCGTTGAGATTGAGCGCCGGCATCCCCCCCATGCCCATCTGCGCCCGCTGGCCAAACTGCAAACACCAGAGGTTGAACTGCATCAGGATATTGCGAAACAGATAGCCCGAGAGAAATAGGAACACGCCGGCGATCACATAGGCGACCGGCGAAACAAAATAGGAGCGCATCTCCTTGATATACACGGCGGCAAAATTACGCATCTTAAGCTGCTACCTCCTCGCTAGTCAGGCTCAGGAAAATGTCTTCAAGGGTCATGTCGAGCGGCCGCAATTCGCGCAGGCTGAAGCCGCTTTCCACGACCTTGCGGGTTAGGTCGTCGCGCACGTCGGCTCCGGGTGCGCTCGTCACCACATACGCGCCCTCCTCGCCACCGGCTTCCACCTCCAGCACGCCCTCTAGCTGGCCGATCATGCCCAGCACCTGCTCGCTGGGGCCGTCTATATGGGCGCGCAGCACTTCGCCCTCCTTGAGCTGGGCCATGAGGCTTTCGGGCGTGCCTTGGCCGGCGATGCGGCCGTTGTTGATGATCGCCACGTGCCCGCAGGTCATGCTCACTTCCGACAGGATGTGAGTGCTGAGAATGACCGTATGGTCGCCCCCCAGCCCCTTGATGACCTCGCGGATTTCGATGATCTGCTTGGGGTCGAGGCCCACAGTCGGCTCGTCGAGAATGAGTACCTCCGGCTCGTGGACGAGGGCCTGAGCTAAACCGACGCGCTGCCGGTAGCCCTTGGACAGGTGGCCGATCACCGTGTGGCGCTGGTGGGCAATGCCGGTTTTTTCCATGGTGTCGTCGATCCGGCTGTTGAGAGCCGCGCTGGGTACGCCCTTGATTTTGGCGACAAAGCGCAGATAGGCATTTACCGTCATATCGTGGTAGAGCGGCGGCTGCTCGGGCAGATAGCCGATGCGCTTGCGCACCTCCATGGACTCTTCGATAATGTCAAAACCTGCGACTTTGGCTTCGCCCTGCGAAGGCGGCAGATAACAGGTTAGCATGCGCATCGTCGTGGTCTTGCCCGCGCCATTGGGGCCGAGGAAACCGAGGATGACGCCCTTGTCAACGTTGAAGGACACATTCTCCACGGCGACGACATCTCCGTAGTGTTTGGACAGTTCGCGTACTTCAATCACCGTACTTCCTCCTTAGTGTCGCTGCATCCGCGTGCGAAAAAAGTGAATGAGGGGTTCGACATACGGGCGCGACAGGTCAATCGCGATTTCGTCGACGCCCGCTTTGTGCAATAAACTGCTGCGGCGCTCGGCTATGGCCTGTTGTTCGGCGGCGAAAAACGCGCGCACGCCCTCGTGGCCGCTATCGACGAGCACCTGTTGGCCGGTCTCGGCGTCTTGCAGGTTGATAAAACCAACATCGGGTAGCTCCCACTCGCGCGGGTCGCTCACTACCACGGCGATCAAGTCGTGGCGTTGGCTCAAGTGCCGCAGCGCCGGTTCGTAGCTTTGATCGAGAAAATCGGAGATGACAAAGATCACGCTGCGGCGGTGCAGGACGCGGCTGAGGTATTCCAAAGCTCCGGCGATGGAGGTCTTGCGCCCCTGCGGCTGAAAGTACAGCAGTTCGCGCAACACGCGCAGGACGTGCTTGCGTCCCTTTTTCGGCGGCACGAAGACCTCGACCTCGTCGGTGAAGATGAGCAAGCCGACTCGGTCGTTGTTCTTGATCGCGCTAAAGGCCAACAGCGCTGAAACCTCGACCCCAATTTCCCCCTTCATCTGCTGCTGTGAGCCAAAGGCACCGGACGCGCTGGCGTCTACTACCAGCACCGCGGTCAGCTCGCGCTCTTCGTCGAATATTTTGATGAAGGGCGCGCCCACCCGCGCCGTCACGTTCCAGTCGATGTGGCGCACGTCGTCGCCGGGCTGGTATTCGCGCGCCTCGGCAAACTCCATCCCCCGCCCCTTAAACGCCGAGTGGTATTCGCCGGCGAAGAGGTTGTTCACCATGCTGCGAGTGTGAATCTCGATCAGGCGAACTTTGTCGAGTATTTCTTTGGGAATCACGGCTCGGCTCGGCTTGGCTTTAGGGAACTTCGATGTGGTCGAAAAGCTGCTGCACGATGTGATCGCTGTCGATTTCTTCGGCCTCGGCTTCGTACGAGGCAATGATCCGATGCCTGAGTACATCGGCACCCACGGCCTTGACATCTTCTGGGGTGACGTAGCCGCGCCGCTGGATGAAGGCGTGGGCACGCGCCGTGCGGACGAGGAAAATAGCAGCCCGCGGCGAGGCCCCGTATTCGATCAGCGGTGCCATGTCGGCCAGCCCGTAGTCGGCCGGTCGCCGGGTGGCTTGGACGAGATCGACGACGTAATCCTTGATCTTGTCGTCGATATAGACGATCTCCACCACCTCGCGCAGGCGACGTATTTCGTCGATACTCACCGCTTGCTCCACCTCGATCAGACTATCGTTGGCCATGCGGTCCAAGATCAGCCGCTCTTCGGCGCGCGATGGATAATCGACTTTCACTTTGAGCATGAAGCGATCGACTTGCGCCTCGGGCAACGGGTAGGTTCCCTCTTGATCTATCGGGTTTTGCGTGGCCATGACCAAAAACGGGTCGTCGAGCGCATAGGTTTCCTCGCCGATGGTCACCTGCCGCTCCTGCATGCACTCCAACAGCGCACTCTGCACTTTGGCCGGCGCTCGGTTTATTTCGTCGGCCAAGATCAAATGGGCAAAGATCGGGCCTTTCTTGGGTATGAAGACCCCTTGGTGCTGGTTATAGATAGTGGTACCGGTCAGATCGGCGGGCAACAGATCGGGGGTAAATTGGATTCGCTTGAACTGGGCGGCCACGATCCTCGCCAGCGTCGCCACCGTTAGGGTCTTGGCTAGCCCTGGCACCCCTTCGAGGAGGATGTGGCCATTGCACAGCAGCCCCATCAGGATCCGCTCCACCATGGCGCGTTGGCCGACGATGACCCGATCCATCTCCTGCAAGATGCGCTCCATCACCGAACTCTCGCGCTGGACCTGCTCGCTAATGGCGTGAATATCTATTGTTGTTTGCGTCATCGGCTATACTCTCAACATGCTTTAGACCTCAGCCAATAAAAAACCGCCCTGCGGATTCGCAAGCGGCTGGGCCTTTCTGCCTCAAATATCTATGGCAATTTTCTAACGCGTTAGGGAACGGTGGCCTCATCTTGAAATTGCACCCATTCCTGGGGCGTGCGTCCGACGTTGGGCAACAGGTGCCTAGCGCTGGCCGCGAGCTCGGAATCTGGGTAGTTATCAATCACGCGCTGATAGGCTCGTCGTGCTTCTGCTAGGTCGCGGATGTATTCCTCGTATATAAAGGCGATCATAAATTGGGCTTCGTCGCCGTGCCCGCTAGCTGAATATTCGGCCAACACGCGCTCGTAATAACCAATGGCCTCCTGCATGTTCCCTTGTTGCTGGGCCAAGGCGGCGAGTTTTCGCAGCGCTTCCGGAGCTTTGGGGGATTCGGCAAAGCGCTCGAGAAAAGCCGTGAAGTGCGCGACTGCTTGGTCGGCCGTGGCGGGGTCAGCCGCCGCGGCCTCGCCGGCTGCGAACAACTCTTCAGCGTTTTGCTGGCCGCAACCTATCCACCAAGAACCGGCGATAAAAATTCCTAGGAGTATCCTCGACCACATCTACGTTCTAACCACACATCGCACGGGAAAGTTCCTCAATCGGCTTTGGCGGTCTTCGCTTTGCCGTCGCTCTTTTTGTCGCTCGCGGTACTGCTATTGCTGTCTTTGTCAGCCTTAGCGGCCTTTTGGTATCCATCACTGCGATAGTCGGTTATGTAAAAGCCCGTCCCCTTGAACAGCAAGCCACCACCCGTGCTGATGAGCCGTTTGGCCGGGCCTGGACAATTTGCTTCCGGGCAGGTTTGGCGCGGCGCGGCCGTGATGCTCTGAAACTCTTCAAAGCGGTGGCCGCACTGCTGGCATTCGTATTCATATGTGGGCATGGCATTGCCTCTTGTTATTAACTAAAAATACAAGCCTAATAATATAAATTCGGTCAACTAGGGACGCAATACTTGGCGCTGCGACGCGTCCCACTCTACGACACCCATTTTCGGGAGATCGCCCGTGCCGAGGGAGCGCACTTTGTCGCGCTCGATTTTGAGCAAGGTCAGCGCACTGTTGGAGCGCACGTCCGGCGAAAGGGAGATGGCACCCGAAGCTCCTTCATAGAAACGAATCGAGGTCAACCACTCGGTCAGCGCGGCTGGGTCGCGGTAGCCTTGTTCCCATCCGTTGATGAGCAAGTGGGTGGCGTCGTAGCTAGTCGCCGAGTAGAGCGGGTCGCGGCGGAATTGTTTGCGAAAGGCGCTGACAAACGACTGCTCGGCTGCGGACTCGGTCTGCCGCGCGGAAACGAAAATGACCCCGTCGAAATTCTTGCGCTCACCCGGGCGCATCTGGCGAATGGCTTCGGAATCCCACCAAGCATCGTTGCCGAGGACTTGAGTCTGCAAGCGGTGAAAATGCACCTGCGGCGCGATCGTCTTGGCGTCCGCAAAGCTCTCGACCACCACCACCACCCCGTCGATGGTGTCGATAAACATGTCTGCTTCTAGCTTTTCCTCGACTACTTCAAGCGTATCGGACGTATCGGGCGGCGGCCTCAGTGCAAAACCGGCCTTGCGAATCTCCTTAAAAACGTGGCGGAAATCCCTCGTCTCGTTGGGGACATACCAATCGCTGTACTCGATCTGGCCACCATTGCGCTCGGCAATGCGGGTGAACTCGTGCGCAAAATCCCAGCCGTAGTCGCTGAGGGGGGAAATGATCGCTAAGTGCTCCAAGCCGAGAACGAGGGTCGCGTACTCGCCTAAGAGACGCGCCTGCGTTTCGGGGACCGTTCTCAACTGGAAGACGCTGTGACTGAGTTCGTCCAAGCCGCTCTGTTGAGCCAGTGGAACCAACAGGGGAACACCAGCGCGCGCAGCGACCGTGGCCGCCACGACGCTAGAGCTACTGAAGAGGGGGCCAATGATGGCTGCGACCCTTTGGTCCAGCAACTGCTGGGCACCATACGCCACGCGCAACAAACCGCTGGCCGAGCTTTCGCTAACGGAGTCGGCGCGATCGGTAGCGATGGGCAAATTCCCGTAGTCAACCCCAGTGTCGGCAATTACGAGTTCGAAAGGACTGCCGGCCTCCCGATTGGCCAACAGCACGCCCTGGCGGAGCTCCTCGCCGATCCGTTGGTACGGCCCGGTAAGCGGCAGCAGCAAGCCCAGCCGGGGCGAACCCGAGCCAACGCCCGAGCGCTGGACGGGCTGAACGTTCCTCCAGACGGCGGCTACTGGAGCGAATATGCCATTGGCAACGCTGTCGCGATAGGTCTGCACCGCTTGAGCGGCCTCCTCTTCCCAGCCGAGGCGCTGATACCAGCGCGACCGACCAAAGAACAGCGCCTCGCGCAGCCGCCTAGCCCCCACGGCCTGACGCAGGCGCATCAGCTCTTGTTCTTTTATCTGTCCGTTCCAAGCCATGGCCGCCAACCGCTCGGCCGCTTGAGCCTGGAGGCCAAGGGGGGCCTGCGTGGCCAGCAAACGGCCGTACTGGGACGCGGCCTCGTCGTAGTGCTTGCTGCTGAAAAACGAGTCGCCGATCAGCAGTCGGGTGTCGGGCAGGTAGCGGCTCGTGGGAAACCGGCGCTGCAAGGTCAAGGCCGCGTCGATGGCTTCGGCAAAGTGCCCTAGGCGGTACAGGGCTCTTCCCGCGAGGAACTGACCGGCGCTAGACCGCTGGTTGAGGGGGAACTCCGCCAGTTGCCGCAGGTGATTGAGTGCCTCCTCGAAACGCCCTTGTTTATAGGCCGCAAGCCCATTGCCAAAAACCTTTTCGGCGGCGACCGAGTACGTCCACGTGTACGCCTGCCCTTCTGCGAGGGCCGGTGCCAGCACCACCGCGAGGGTTAGGCATGCGTAGCGAGCCGTTCGCAGCATAGAAGCAGCAGGGGAAAAGGCACGAGGCCTAGGTTGTCCACATCTGGGGGGGCGAGTATATTTTTTAAGCCACAGCATTTCCAACCTCTTCTTAGGCTAATATATGCAACCGCGTGCTGAAAAAGTGGAGATTGACCCAGAAAAACTGCGTCGTCTCCTAGCTAGGCAAATCGACGAACAAGAGCAAGCGCCAGCCCAACCCGAGGCGTCCTCGACTCAAGGCGAAGGTACGCAAACGGTCGAGCCCGAGGCCCTCCACTTCGACCTCAAACCGGAAGAATTAGAGACCTATCTCGATCAATACGTCATCAAGCAGCAAGAAGCCAAGGCCATTCTCGCCACCAAGATCTGCACGCACTTCAACCGCCTGAAACTACCCTCGGAAGAAGACGAGGGGTTCGTCGGCAACATCAAGAACAACGTGCTGATGGTCGGCCCTACTGGCGTGGGCAAAACCTATCTAATCCGCCTCATCGCCCGCAAAATCGGCGTCCCTTTCGTCAAGGGCGACGCCACCAAATTCAGCGAGACCGGCTATGTCGGCGGCGATGTCGAAGACTTGGTCCGCGACCTAGTCCGCGAGGCCAACGGCGATATCGAACGCGCTCAGTGTGGCATCATCTACATCGACGAAATCGACAAAATCGCCTCCGCGCAGGGAGTACACGGCCCGGATGTCTCGCGCTCGGGCGTCCAGCGCAACCTGCTCAAGCTGATGGAGGAAACCGACGTCGACCTCAAGGCCCCGCACGATATTGCCTCGCAGATGGAATCCGTCATCCAAATGCAACAGACGGGTAAGATCGAACGCCAAAAGGTCAACACGCGCAACATCCTCTTTATCGTTAGCGGGGCCTTTTCCGGGCTCGACGAGATCATCGGTCGTCGACTCAACAAAGGCACCATGGGATTTCGCTCCCAAGCCGACCCGGCTCACCTCAACGCCGATCAGCTCCTGTCCCACGTGCGGGCCGAAGACCTGATCGAATACGGATTCGAGTCCGAGTTCATCGGCCGCTTGCCCGTCATCGCCGTACTGCACGGCCTCGGCCCTGAAGATCTCCTCGAAATCCTCCGCAATCCCAAAAGTAGCGTCATCCTGTCCAAAAAGCGCGACTTCCGCGCCTATGACATTGAGGTCGAATTTGCCGACGAGGCCCTAGCCCTGTTAGCCGAGCGTGCCCACGCCGAGCACATCGGTGCCCGAGGCTTGGTTAGCGCCATTGAAAAGGTACTGATTAACTACGAAAAAAAACTCCCTTCCGTCGGCGTCGAGCGCTTTATAGTCGATGCCGATACCGTACTCGATCCGGCGACCGGTCTGGAGCGCTTGCTCCAAGACACCTCGCTGCGCCGCTTTCTCGACAACTTTCAACGCGAACACGATATCGCCTTGGAGATCACGCCGGAAGCCTCCGCGCAAATCGAGGCCCTAGCCAGCACGCGGGACATCGCTCCCGGCGAATTGTGCGAAGAAATGTTCAGCGACTACGGGCACGGCCTCAAGCTGGCAGGATTGAGCCAGTTCTGCATTGACGCCGATGTAGTCGCCAATCCCCAAGAAGCACTCAACGCGCTCGTCAAACACTACTACAATCAACGCAGCTAAATCCCGCCGTACTGCTTCACCTTGCGATAGAGCGTACTGAGGCCGATTTGTAGAATTTCGGCCGCCCGCCGGCGGTCGTTGCCAACCGCCTTCAGTGTCTCGGCAATCGCCGTCTGCTCGATCTCGGCCATGCTCATGCCGACGCGAAAGCCCAACCCCGGAAAAACGCGCTCTTGGCGATTTATGTAGCGCGGGATATCCCCGACCTCGAGCACTCCTTCACGGGCGCACATGACGACCATGCCCTCGATGCAGTTTTTCAATTCCCGCACATTGCCCGGCCAATCGTAATCGCGCAACACGTCTAAAGCTCGCGGCCGGATGCTTTCGATGCGCTTGTTGTTCTCGGCGGCGAACTGGCGGATAAACGCGTCGGCCAGAATGGGGATATCCTCGCGGCACTCGCGCAGTGGTGGTACTTCTATCTTGATCACGTTGAGCCGGTAGAAGAGGTCCGCCCGGAAGGTGCCCTCTTGCACCATGGCTTCTAGATCGCGGTGCGTCGCCGCGATCAAGCGCACATCGACCCGCCGGGTCTGGGTGCCGCCGATCCGCTCAAAGCAGCCATCCTGAATCACTCTCAGCAGCTTCACTTGCGTCGGCAGAGGAATGTCTCCGACTTCGTCGAGAAACAAAGTACCCTGATCGGCCAGTTCAAAGCGGCCTTTGCGCGCTGCTCCGGCCCCGGTATAGGCTCCCTTTTCGTGGCCGAACAGCTCGTTTTCGACCAAGCTCTCCGGCAGCGCACCGCAGTTGATTTCGACGAAGGCGTTTTCCCGCCGGCGGCTCCGTTGGTGAATCGCCTTTGCTACCTCGCCTTTTCCCGTGCCGGTTTCGCCGGCGATTAGGACGCTGGTCCGCGATTGAGCTACTTGCTCGATCTGAAGGTAGATGCGCTGCCAAGGCGACGAGCGGCGGGCGATGTCGTCAAAGCGGTAGCGCTCGTCCAAGCGGCGCTGCAGGTCTGAGACTTCTCCTACTAGCTGTTGGTAGCGCAAGCCCTTTTCCAGCACTGCACCGACCTTGGCCAAATTCAGCGGCAGTAGCTGAAAGTCGTAGGCCCCTTGGCGCATCGCTTCAACCCCCAACTCAATGTCTTCGGGCCCAGCGATGGCAATCGCACAGATGGCTGGATTTCGCTTGTGGGCCAGTTGCTGGACCCGCAACCCATCGATGCGTTTCTCTCGCAGGGCGTAGATCAGCGCGTCGACCGCATCTGCGTCCAAGATCTCGTACGCGCTCTGCCCCTCGTGCGCCCAGAGCACTTCGTACGCTCGCTGTTCTAAATAGAAAATCAGCGCCCTGGCCTGCTGGGATTCGGGCAACACGACCAAGATCCGCGGCTGGGTATCGCGCTTCTCGCTCACGAGGCGACCTGCTTGCACAATTCGACGACCACCTCGCAGTGCGGCGTTTGGGGAAACATATCTACGGGTTGCACGCTGCGGACGCCGTAGCCAGCCTGGCCCAAGGTGGACAAATCGCTGGCTAGCGCGTGGACATTACAGGAGACGTAAATAATGCGCGGCGGTGCCAGCGCACACAGACCGGCCAGCGCCTTTTTGTGGATTCCAGGTCGCGGTGGATCGACGACAGCCAAGTCAAAATGCCGACCTTGTGCGGCCAAATCCCCCAGTATACCCTCGACTGCGCCGACCGTAAACTCGCAGTGTTCTATCCGATTGCGCACGGCGTTGCGCCTAGCGTCCTCCACCGCCTCAGCTACCACTTCAATGCCCAACACGAACTGGGACTGGCGCGCCAAAAGCAGGCTGATGCTGCCCGTGCCACAATACAAATCTAGTACCGCCTTTTGCGACCCGGCCGCGCGGGCGATGACCTCGTAGAGCCGCTCGGCTTGCAGTGAATTCGTCTGAAAAAAGGACTGGGGAGAAATGTCGAATTCGAGACCAGCACACGCTTCGGTGATGCGTCCGCTTCCCTTGAGTACAAACTCGCGCTCCCCGGCTGCTACTTGGGCCTTGCCGGTGTGTAAAGTGACGAGCAAAACGTCGATTTCAGGTACGGCATCCAACAGTTGCTCGGCAAGCTGTTGGACTCCCGGGTCGGGATAGGAGGCCACGACGAGATTGACCATCACTGCTCCGCTTTGCTTACCCTCGCGAATGACTAAGAAGCGCAACAGCCCTTGATGCCGCTTCAAGTCGTACGCGCTCAAGCCCAACGCTTGGCTGATGCGACGGGTCGCGCCGACGATGCGATTGGAAGTGTGCGACTGCAAGTGGCACTCTTCGACGTCGAAGATCCAATTGAAACGCCCGCGTACGTGCAAGCCCAGTTGCAATAAGCCCGCGCGATCCGCGCCAAAGGAAAATTCCATTTTGTTGCGATAGAAAAAGGGGGTCGGGCTGGGCAAGATCGGCGCTGCGGGCGGCAGCGCCAGTCCACTGGTCGCCAATGCGCTCGCGACCATCTGCTCCTTGACGGCAAGTTGGGCTGCATAGGGCAATTCCTGCCAGCGACAGCCGCCGCAAAGTCCAAAATGGACACAGCGAGGCTCCTCGCGTTTGTAGCCCTCTGCTAAGAACTCCTCCACCTCGGCCTCGAAGCGCCCCTTGCGCTTCTTTACGACCCGGGCGGCGACCCGGTCCCCGGGAACGGACTGACGCACGACCACTTCGCGTTGCCCGACATAGGCCAGCCCATCTCCCTTGGTGGTGAGGGCGGCGACCTCGACCTCGATGCGATCTCCTCGTTTCACGCACTTCCTATCCAAAACGCAAACGGGGCAAGATGGTCATCATCTTGCCCCGCCGCTACGTACCTTTGGACGCCCACCTTATTCTGCGGCCTGCGGTGCCTCTTCTGCAGCCTCGGTCTCCTGATCTTCTTCTGCAGCCACCCCAGGGCGATCCACGAGCTCGACGATGCTCATAAATGCTCCGTCGCCGCGCCGCGGTCCCAACTTGATCACGCGCGTATAGCCGCCGTTGCGGCTTTTGTAGCGCGGACCCAATTCGTCAAACAACTTGGCGACCACCTGCTTGTCGGCTATGAGGCGCAACACTTGGCGCCGGGCGTGCAAATCACCTTTCTTGGCGCAAGTCAGCACTCGCTCGGCCGTACGCTTGAGTTCCTTGGCACGCGTCTGAGTGGTGGTGACGCGCTCGTTGATAAAGAGCGAGGTCATCATGTTGGACAACATGGCTTTGCGATGCGGAGCCGTGCGCCCCAGTTTGGCTATTTTTTTGCCGTGTCTCATGGCTATAATTCTTCCGCCAGCGAATTGTCCGCTGTTTGATCAACCTCAATGCCGTCGTACGGAGTCAGATCCATACCCCAGCTAAGATTGTTTTCCTCGAGTATTTTCTGCAACTCGTTAAGCGATTTGCGGCCGAAGTTGCGATACTGCAGCATCTCGGCCTCCGTGCGCGACACCAAGTCCCTGAGATGGGTGATTCCTGCGGCTTTGAGGCAGTTGGCCGAGCGCACCGTCAACTCAATTTCTTCGACGGGCATCTGCAAGAGTTGGACGATCTTCTTGGCCCCCTCGTCAACTCCCTTTTCCTCAATGCCTTCGGGCTCTTCCGTAACATCAATAAAAAGACTTAGGTGTTCGGTCAGGATCTGAGCGGCTTGGGACATGGCGTCCTCGGGATGCACGGAGCCATCAGTCCAGACTGCCATAATCAGCTTGTCGTAGTCCGTGCGCCGCCCGACGCGTGCGTTCTCAATCTCGTAGTGAACCTTGAGAACCGGCGAATAATTCGTATCGAGCGGAATAGCGCCAATGGACTGATCGGGGATTTTGTTCTCCTCGGCAAACTGGTAACCGCGGCCGTAACCGACCATCAGTTCCATTGTCAAGGAGGCCCCTTTATCCAAGGTGGCGATGTGCAGGTCGGGGTTCATGACCTCGACGCTGGGATCTACTTCTAGATCCTTGGCCACCAAGGTACCTGCCGTCGTGCGCTCGACACGCAAAACGCGATCCTCCTCGCCACTATAGCGGAACGCCACTTCCTTGAAGTTGCGCACGATCTCCGGCACGTCTTCGCGCACCCCGTCAATCGTGGAAAACTCGTGATGCACGCCCTCGATATTAACTTGCTTGATCGCAGCCCCTTGGATAAAGGACAGCAATACGCGGCGCAGTGCGTGCCCCAGAGAAACGCCAAAACCGCGTTCGAGCGGCTGCACAATAAACATGCCATATGTCTCGCTGAGGCTTTCTTTTTCGACCTCGGCCAGCCTCGGCATCTGGAGACCTTCTAATTTCATACTTTAGCCTCTTACCCCTTGATTGGATTGGGCGGAGTAAAACATCAGACGCGAGAATAAAACTCGATAACCAGTTGTTCTTCGGCGACCGTGGGAATATCCTCGCGGCCGGGGACCTCTGCGACGGTCCCAGTTAGGTTGACCTTGTCTATGGCTAGCCAAGGCACGGTCTCGCGCGAGCGCCGCAGTGATTCGTGAATAGCCTCTAGCTGGCGACTGCGCTCGGCGACCTGCACCACATCGCCCATCCGGGTCAGGTAGGAAGGAATATTGACCCGTTTGCCGTTTACCACGATGTGGTTGTGGCGCACTAATTGGCGCGCGGCCTTGCGCGACGGCGCAAAACCGAGCCGATAGACGATATTGTCGAGACGGCGTTCCAACAGGCGCAACAGATTTTCACCACTGACGCCCGGCACGCGCGATGCCTCCTTGTAATAGCTTCTGAACTGGCCTTCGCGAATTCCGTAGAGCCGCGCTAATTTCTGCTTGGCTCGCAGCTGCACGCTGTAGTCGGACTGCTTGCGCCGCAAGCCCTGGCCGTGTTGACCCGGGGCATAGCTGCGCCGCTCAAAGGAGCATTTTTCGAGGTTGCAGCGCTCGCCCTTCAGGAAGAGCTTAGCGCCTTCCCGGCGACAGAAGCGACAATTGGGACCGGTATGCCTACTCATAACGTAGTTAGCTCCTCTAAACGCGGCGGCGCTTGGGCGGCCGACAGCCGTTGTGCGGCATGGGCGTCACGTCGCGGATGGCGGAAATCTCGAGCCCGGCGTTTTGCAGAGCGCGGATGGCGGACTCACGCCCTACCCCCGGCCCCTTGACCCAGACCTCTACGCGGCGCAACCCCATATTCATGGCTTCTTGAGCGGCCTTTTCAGCGGCGAGCTGGCCGGCAAAGGGCGTAGATTTGCGACTGCCCTTGATGCTCATTTTTCCTGGGGTCGCCCAAGAAATCACATTACCGCTAGTATCGGTAAGGGTGATGATCGTATTGTTAAACGTGGCCAGAATATGCGCCACGCCCACAGCCTCTACCTGTTTTGCTTTCTTGCGTCTGCGTCTTTCGGGCGGCAAAGGTCAATCCTCTCAGTTTAGGTTATCTACTTGACCGGGGCCTTTTTCTTACCGGCAATGGCTCGCCGCGGCCCCTTGCGTGTGCGGGCATTGGTCTTGGTGCGCTGGCCGTTGGCCGGCAACCCGCGACGATGCCGCAAACCCCGATAGCAGCCGATGTCCATCAGCCGCTTGACATTCATGGTGGTTTCGCCGCGCAAACTACCTTCGACCTTGTGGCTGACCTCGATAATCGAGCGCAAACTGTTGACCTGATCGTCGCTTAGCTCGTTGATGCGAGTTTGGGGCTCAATCCTCGCCTGAGCAGCGATGCGACTAGCCATCGTGCGCCCAATGCCAAAGATATAGGTCAATGCGATGGCAACCCGCTTCTCGCGAGGTAAATCTACACCTGCTATGCGCGCCATAGTGTTATTCCTCAGCCTTGTTTCTGCTTGTGGCGGGGATTGCGCTTGCATATAACGCGCACGACCCCGTTTCGACGGACGATCTTGCACTCGTTACAGCGCTTACTGACGGATGCTCTAACTTTCACGGTACTCGCTCCAAATGAGGTTGTAGTCGCATCAAACAGGATCTACCGCTCGCCTTAGCCTCGGCGTCCTTGGATCTTGCCCCGCTTCATAAATCCCTCGTAGTGGCGAGTCATCAGCTGGGACTCTATCTGTTGCAAGGTGTCTAATGCCACGCCGACGACGATCAAAAGCCCTGTGCCACCAAAAAATTGGGCGAACGAAGGGGCCACGTTGAATTGCCTCGTGACGAAGAAGGGAAAAATCGCCACCATAGCGAGGGCAATAGAGCCTGGCAGAGTAATACGCGTCATAATGCCATCAATGTACTGGGCAGTCCGGGGACCGGGGCGGACGCCCGGGATAAATCCTCCGTGCTTTTTCATGTTGTCAGAGAGCTGATTGGGATCCATGACGATGGCAGTGTAAAAATAACAAAAGAAGATGATCATTAGCCCATAGACAAACCAATAAAACATGGATTCGGTCGAGAAAAACGAGCCAATCGCCAGCATGAATTCATGGCCTGGGAACATCTGCGTGATCGTGCCGGGCAGAAACATGATCGACTGGGCAAAGATGATCGGAATCACGCCCGCGGTGTTGATCCGCAGGGGAATGTGCGTGGTCTGGCCGCCGTAAACCCGCCGCCCAACGACGCGCTTGGCGTACTGCACGGGAATTTTGCGCAGGCCCTGGGTCAGCAAGATCACAAAGGCTACCACGGCGAACATGAGCGCGACGAGGAAGATCTCTTCAATGATATTCTTGCTGAAACCGCGATTGATGATAAAGAGATTGTACTCCTGATTGATCGCGTAGGGCAGCTCGGCGATGATGCCGATGAAGATGATCAGGGAAATGCCGTTGCCAATGCCGCGCTCCGTGATCTGCTCGCCCAACCACATGATAAAGATCGTGCCGGTGGTGATCGTCAGCATAGTAGCCAGCGTAAAGCCAATGCCCGGCTCGGCAACGGCCGGCTGACCCGAGTACGGAGCCTTGATGCTGGTAATGAAGAAACTGACGCCGTAGGATTGAGCAGCCGCTAGAAAGACCGTGCCATAGCGCGTGTACTGCGTAATTTTCTTACGCCCCTCTTCGCCTTCGCGCTGCAATTTCTGGAAGTGGGGAATAACCGCGCCCAGCAATTGCAAGATGATCGAGGCGCTGATATAGGGCATGATACCCAAAGCGAAGATCGTCCCACGGGTAAAGGCACCGCCCACAAACATGTCGTACAACCCAAACAGGGTGTTGCCAGCGCTTTCAAAGTACTCCTTGAGCACGACCAATTCGACGCCGGGAACCGTGATCTGACCACCGATGCGATAGACGATCAAAATCCCTAGGGTGAAGAGAATGCGACGCCGCAAATCGGGAATTTTGAAGCAGTTTTGAAAACTCTGCACCAATTGCATCAAATCACCTCGGCCTGACCGCCCGCTTTGGTAATTTTCTCGGCTGCCGTAGCGGAAAATTTGTGCGCCTTGACCGTCAGGGGCTGACTCAACTCCCCTTCGCCTAGAACCTTCAGCAGGCCCGATGGTTTGGCGATCAAGCCGGCAGCAGCCATTTGCTCTGGCCCGACTTCCCCGCTGAGTCCCCTCGCTTCGAGATCGCGCAGATTGACGACCTGATAGACCGTTTCGAAGTTGTGATTAGAAAAACCTACCTTGGGGATGTGGCGGAACAGCGGCAGCGAACCGCCAGTGAACCCAACGCGGTTACCGCGTCTAGCACCGGACCTAGCCCGCTGACCTTTGTGACCTTTACCCGCGGTCTTGCCCGTCCCCGAACCCGGCCCTTGCCCCAACCGCTTGCGGTTCCGTTTAGACCCCGGAGGGCATTTTATATTTTCTAGACGCATGATAGGCTCTCGTTTATTCTTCTACTTCCTCAACTGCGACCAGATGCTTGACTTTGGCAACCATACCCCGGATCTGGGGCGTGTCGTCGTGAACGACCTGTTGATACAGGCGCTTGATTCCCAAAGCCTCAATCGTCGCCTTTTGACCTTTGGCGCGGCCGATGGCACTGCGCCGCTGTGTAATGACCAGTTTCATTGGCTGTTAATCCCAAGCGCGGAGCGATTCCACCGGCACGCCGCGCTCCCGAGCGATCATTTCAGCACTACGCAGTTGCGCCAGTGCTTTGACGGTCGCCTTTACTGAATTTTGCACGTTGTTGGAGCCGAGGGATTTGGTCAGAATATCGTGGACGCCGGCTAGCTCCAAGACGATGCGGGTACCACCGCTAGCGATGATTCCAGTCCCCGGGGAAGCCGGCTTAAAAAGGACCTTGGCTGCGCCAAAGGCCCCGACGATCTCATGCGGTATAGTCCCGTCAGTGACCGGGACCTCAACGACGTTCTTTTTCGCCGCCTCGGCCCCCTTGCGGATGGCCTCGGCAATCTCGCCGGCCTTGCCAGCGCCAAATCCCACTTTGCCATTGCGATCGCCAACTACGACCATCGCACTGAAACTGAAGCGCCGACCGCCCTTGCGCACATGCGAAACTCGCTTGATGCTGTTTTGGACGACAACTTCGCTCAGTTCGCCATCGCTGGGATCGGATTTCGCTCTGTCGGATTTCGCTCTATCGGATCTCGCTCTGCTAGTATCTGCTTTTGCCACGCCGTTCTCCCTTAGAAATTCAAGCCGGCTTCCCGTGCCCCATCGGCTACGGCTTTGATCACCCCGTGATAGAGAAAGCCACCGCGATCAAAGACGATCTGTTCAATGCCTTGTTCGCGCGCTTTAGCAGCAACCATCTTACCGACCTCGTGCCCTTGCGCCACGCGATTGTCAAACTGCCGCTCCCTTAGCTCCTGAGACTGAGTAGAAAGGCCTAAAAGGGAATGACCCGCCATATCGTCGACGAGCTGAACCTCGATATGGCGCAGGGAACGATGCACCACCATGCGCGGACGCGCGGATGTACCGGAGACGATCTTGCGCAACCGGTGCCGCCGTCGCTGGCGCCGTTGGCGGTTATCAACTAGGTGTTTTTTGTCTTTCATTAGGCTACTGCCGCCTTGCCCTGTTTCCAGTGAATAGTCTCGTTCTCATAGCGGATCCCCTTACCTTTGTAAGGCTCTGGGCGGCGCTTGAAGCGAATGTCGGCAGCCACCTGACCCACGAGTTGCTTGTCGATGCCCCGGACGACGATGCGGGCTTGTGCCCCTCCAATGCCGTCGGACACTTCGATTTGGATACCCTCGGGCACCGCGTAGACCACCGGATGCGAATAGCCCACTTGGAGCACGAGCTGTCGGCCTTTAACCTCCGCCCGGTACCCTACGCCGAATAGATCCAAATTCTTCGAAAAACCCTCGGAGACCCCCTCGACCGCATTGGCGATCAAGGAGCGGGTCAATCCGTGTAGAGAGCGAGCCTGTTTACTCTCGTCTTTGCGCGTCACCGTTACAGCGCTGTCTTGCTGAGCCACCGCGAGGTGCTCGGCGACAAACGGCACCTGCAACTGACCCTTCGGCCCTTTAACAGAGACCTCGGCAGGAGCTAACGCGACTTCGACGCCCTGCGGTAGGGCAAGAGGTTTACTACCTATGCGCGACAATCTAACATTCTCCCAGTGGCTTTATTTACCAGACGCTACAGAGGACTTCGCCGCCTACGCCGTTCATCCTCGCTTGTTTATCCGTCATCACTCCCTTAGAGGTGGAGATGATGGCGATACCTAGCCCGCGAAGCACGCGCGGTATATCAGCTTTGCTCGCATATTGGCGCAACCCAGGCGTACTGACGCGCTCTAGCCCGCGGATGATACTATTGTCATTCTGATCGTAGCGCAGATAAAGCCGCAAAATACCCTGCTTGCCGTCTTCGATAAAGGCGAAGTTATCGATAAAACGGGACTCGGCCAAAACGCGGGCCACTTCTCGCTTCAGCCTAGAGGCCGGCACATCAACCTTCGGATGCTTGGCGCTAGAGGCGTTGCGAATGCGGGTCAACATATCCGCTATGGGATCCGTCATGCTCATATTGATTTCTCCAGCCTGCTACCAACTCGCTTTACTGACGCCGGGAATCTCGCCCTTGAGGGCCAACTCGCGAAAACAGATGCGGCACAAGCCGAACTTGCGATACACTGCACGCGGGCGTCCACAGCGGTGGCAGCGAGTATAGGCTCGCGAGGAAAATTTGGGTTTGCGCTGCGCTTTGGCTATCAGGCATTTCTTTGGCATTAGCAGGTTCTTTCTTCGCTCTATTGACTGAAAGGCATGCCCAACAACCGGAGCAACTCTTGGCCTTCCTCGTCGCTTTTGGCCGAGGTGACGATGGTGATATTCATACCCCGGACTTGGTTGATCATATCGTAGTTGATCTCGGGGAATATGATCTGTTCCCTGATGCCCAAATTGTAGTTGCCGCGTCCGTCGAAGCTCTTGGGAGAAACCCCGCGAAAATCTCGGACCTGCGGCAAGGCAAAACTGATCAGGCGGTCGAGAAATTCGTACATGCGGGTACCCCGCAAGGTGACCATGCAGCCGATGGGAATGCCGACGCGCAACTTGAAGTTTGAAATCGCCTTCTTGGAATGGCGGATGGTGGGTTGCTGGCCGGTGATCGCCGTCAATTCGGCTACCGCACCCTCGAGCACTTTGGGCTCCTGCACCGCCTCGCCGACGCCCATGTTGACGACCACCTTCTGCAAGCGCGGCACCTGCATGTCGTTCGTAAACGAAAAGCGGTTCTTGAGCTGAGGTATGGCCTCTTCTACGTATTGTTTTTTTAGTCTGGCTTCGTACATGGCTTATTCTGGGTCAATCATTTCGCCGCTGCGAACTGAGACGCGCACGTATTTTCCGTTGTCCAGCTTCTTGTGACTGATGCGCGTTGGTTGGTCGGTCTTGGGGCAAACGATCATGACATTGGAAACGTGGATCGGGGCCTCGCGTTCGACGATGCCCCCTTGGGGATCGCGCGATGTGGGACGGGTGTGATGCTTGCGCATATTCACGCCTTCGACAATGATTCGCCCCCGATCTTTAAACACGCTGAGTACGGTCGAACGCCGTCCTTTATCGTTGCCGCTTATAACTTGTACTGTATCGTCTTTGCGAATGTCCATTGCGTTCTTCCTCAGACTACCTCGGGTGCCAGCGAGACAATGCGCATGTATTGCTTCTCGCGCAGCTCGCGGGCCACAGGCCCAAATATGCGAGTACCTGTTGGCTCTTTGTCGTCGTTGACCAATACGGCGGCATTGTCGTCAAAGCGGATATACGAGCCATCGGGACGGCGGTATTCCTTTTTGGTGCGCACGACTACGGCCTTGACGACTTGCCCTTCCTCTAAGGTCCCGTTTGGCGCGACGCCGTGGACAGCGACTACAATCATGTCACCAATGCCGGCATAGCGCTTGCGGGAGCCGCCGAGGACGCGAATGCAGCGGCCCGTACGGGCCCCGGCGTTATCCGCCATTTTGACTACGCTGTATTCCCGAATCATTTTGTTCCTAACAAGCCTATTTTGATTTACGGCCGCTCTAATACATCGACGAGTCGCCAGCGCTTGGTCTTGCTCATGGGCCGACACTCCTCAATGCGCACCAAATCGCCAACCTGCGACTCTTCCCGCTCGTCGTGGGCGACGAACTTGGCAGTGCGGCGGATGATCCGGCCGTACAGAGGATGCGGAATGCGCTGTTCAATTGCCACGATCCGCGTTTTGATGTTGTTGGCCTTGAGTACTCGACCTTCGACCTGACGCCGGCCTCTTTTTTGTTTAGCCATTTCCCACCTTATTTCCCACCGGCTAAGGGACGAACCCCGAGGGCGTGCTCTTTGAGCACGGTATGCGCCTTGGCAATGTCGCGCCGCACCTGCCGCAAGCGAATGGGGCTAGTCAACTGGCCGGCTACGTGCTGAAAACGCAGATTAAAGAATTCCTCGTGCAACTCTTCCAACCTGTTTTGCACTTCCTCTGAACTCATCTCGCGCAATTCGCTGACCTTCATAACTTCAAACTCGTTTGACGACTTTGGTCTTGATGGGCAGTTTGTGGCCGGCGCGGCGGAATGCCTCGCGGGCCATGTCTTCGGGCACCCCGGAAAGCTCGAACATCACCCGCCCGGGTTTGACCACCGCAACCCAGCCTTCGGGCGCGCCCTTGCCTTTGCCCATGCGGGTTTCGGCCGGTTTCTTGGTGATTGGTTTGTCGGGAAAAATGCGGATCCACATCTTACCTGTGCGGCTCATCGCCCGACTAATAGTCACGCGCACGGCCTCGATCTGGCGGCTGGTAACCCAACAAGGCTCGAGGGCTTTGAGGCCGTATTCGCCGAAGGAGACCATGTCCCCGCCTTTGGTCTGGCCACGCATGCGGCCTCGCGCCTGCTTCCTCCATTTGGACTTCTTGGGCATTAACATAGAGTGTGCCTCGCTGTAATCAGACCGCCCGAGCGGCCCCTTCTTCTTCGGCCACGACTTCGCCGTGGCAAATCCAAACTTTTACGCCCACAGTCCCCGATACGGTATAGGCGGTCGCCATGGCGTAGTCGATATCGGCGCGTAGCGTGTGTAAGGGGACCCGACCGGCTGGCTCGGAACGCTCGCGCCGCCCCATTTCCGAACCACCGATGCGCCCGGAACAGACGATGCGGATGCCCTCGGCCCCCATGCGCATCGACGAGGCGACGGATTTCTTCATGGCCCGGCGGAAGGAAACGCGCTGCTCTAGCTGGCGGGCGAGATTGTCGGCCACTAGCTGAGCATCCAGTTCGGGCTTCTTGATCTCTTGGATATTGAGCGAGACATCCTTGCTGGTCAGTGCCTTGAGCTCGTCGCGAATCTTGTCGACTTCAGCCCCACGGCGACCAATGGCAATGCCAGGACGGGCGGTATGCACTTCAACGGTAACCCGCTTGGGCTGGCGCTCAATGTTGATCTGGGATACGCCGGCTCGCTGTAGGCGCTGGCGCACGTAGCGCCGCAGCATGAGATCTTCCTTGAGCAACTCGGAAAAATCCTTTTCGGCGAACCAATTTGAACGCCAAGGCTTGATGACCCCGAGACGGAAGCCGTATGGATGTGTTTTTTGGCCCAAGGTGTCCCCCTTAGTTGGCCTCGTCGCTGACGACGACCGTGAGATTACAGTGGCGCTTGCGAATGCGATCAGCCGAGCCACGAGCCCGTGGACGAATGCGCTTGAGATCGCGTCCTTCGTCGGCGAAGACGCGAGTTACGTAGAGATCATCGGCGTCGACCGGATTTTCTTCGTCCTGATTTATCCCATTGGATATGGCCGAACGCAGGGTCTTTTCGACTAGCTTGGCCACCGGGCGCGGCGAAAACCGAAGAATGGTAAGGGCTTCTGCGACCGGCTTGCCGCGAATCAGGTCAATAAGCTGGCGCACTTTAGGAGTCGGGACGCCAATTTGTTTGAGGACGGCTTGGGCTTCCATGCTATTGAACCCTCGTGCCGCGCTCGGTCAACCGGCCTCCGTGGCCGCGGAAGGTGCGGGTCGGAGCAAACTCGCCGAGCTTGTGCCCGACCATATTCTCTGTGATGTACACCGGAATGAATTTATTGCCGTTGTAAACGGCCAGCGTATGGCCGACGAAGTCGGGCGTAATGGTTGAGCGCCGGGACCAAGTCCGCACGACTTGCTTGTCGCCCGTGCGATTGAGGTGTTCGACCTTTTTTTCTAGGTGCCCGTCGATAAAAGGGCCTTTTTTGACCGATCTTGCCATAATCCCTCGCTACTTCGCGTTGCGCCGACGTATAATCCACTGACTGGTTTGGTTTTTGCGCTTGCGCGTCTTATATCCCTTGGTCGGCTTACCCCAAGGGGTGACCGGGTGCCGTCCGCCCGAAGATCGGCCTTCACCGCCCCCATGCGGGTGATCAACCGGATTCATGACTACGCCCCGCACCTTGGGCCTGCGCCCCAACCAGCGGGCGCGGCCAGCCTTGCCGATGACGATATTGGCGTGTTCTATATTGCCCACTTGTCCCAAGGTCGCCATGCACTGGACTAGCACTTCGCGATTCTCCCCGGAAGGCAACCGCAACTGCGCCCGCCCGCCCTCGCGACCGAGAAGCTGCACTTCAGCGCCCGCACTGCGCGCCAATTGACCGCCGCGCCCGGGATTGAGCTCGACATTGTGAATCGTCGCCCCCAAGGGAATATTGGCCAACGGCAAGGCGTTGCCGACTTGGATCGGGGCATTGGGACCGGCGATGACCTCGGCTCCAACCTTTAGCCCCAAAGGCGCGAGAATGTAGCGCTTGTCTCCATCGGCATAGACCACAAGGGCAATAAATGCCGAGCGGTTGGGATCGTACTCGATCGCGGCGACCCGACCGGGCACACCGAGCTTGGTGCGCTTGAAGTCGATGACGCGGTAGCGCCTCTTGTGCCCCCCTCCGCGCCGACGCATGGTCATGCGACCCTGGTTGTTGCGCCCTCCCGACTTGCCAACGGCAGCAGTAAGTAACGACTTCTCGGGCTTGCTGCGGGTTAACTCCTCAAAGGAGTTGACTGTCTTATAGCGCAGCGTCGGGGTTGTGGGGCGAAATTTCTTGACTGCCATCTCAGGTCCAGTTTAGCTAGGTATTTTCTACAAACTCAATAGAGTCGCCGGCCCGCAGCGTCACATAGGCTTTTTTCCAACCAGCACGCCGCCCCAAGTACATCCCTTGCCGCTTGGGCTTGCTGGGGACTTTGATGGTGCGGACAGATTCGACCTTAACCGAGAAAATGGATTCTACGGCTTGGCGGATCTGGAGTTTGTTGGCCTTGGGATGGACGCGAAAAGCGTACTTGTTGCCCTCGCGCAGCAGTGAGGCTTTTTCGGTGATCACCGGCTCCTGAATAATCGCTCGCGGGTTCATCTTCTCAGCCCCTTTGGCCATGGTTTTCTACGAGCCGGTCAAAGGCTTGGCGAGTAAACAAGACCACATCCGCTGCTAGCAAGTCATAGGTAGCTAGCGAACCGAGATGGGCCATTTTCACCTTGGGCAAATTGCGGCTCGATTTAATCAACACCGGAGAGCTTTCCACCGTGACGAACAGGACCTTCTGGTCTTTGAGACCGCACGCTTCAATGACCTGCTGAAAGGAACGGGTGCTGGGAGCGGGAAAGTCGAAGTCGGTGACGACCTTGACCTGCTCTTCTGTACCTTTGAGCGTGAGAGCAGAGCGGAATGCTAGGCGCTTGAGGGACTTGGGTAGCTTGGAATAATAAGAGCGGGGACGGGGACCAAAGGCCACGCCACCACCGCGCACCAAAGGCGAGCGCAGTGAACCCCGGCGCGCCCAACCCGTGCCTTTCTGGCGATGGTGCTTCTTGCTCGTGCGGGCTATTTCGGACCGGGTCTTGGTTGAGGCCGTCCCCTGCCGCTGGTTCGCTTGATGGGCGACAACCGCTCGGTAGAGGGCGTATTCCGAAACCGCAACGCCGAACAAATCCTCGGGCAATTCGACTGAGCCGTTTGCCTGCCCTTCGCTGTTTAGCTCTTCTACCTGCGCACCCATGATCCAATTAAACCTTTATGTCGATGCCAATACCCGCAGGCAGATCGAGCTTCATCAGCGCGTCCACAGTCTGCGGTGTCGAGTCGTAAATGTCGATGAGCCGCTTGTGGATGCGCGTCTCAAACTGCTCGCGCGATTTCTTGTCCACGTGTGGGGATCGCAGCACGGTGTATATGGTACGAGCCGTCGGCAGCGGCACGGGGCCGGCGATGCGAGCCCCGCTTCGCTTGACCGTTTGGACTATTTCGTCCACAGACTTGTCCAACGCCATGTGATCGTAGGCTTTGAGGCGAATGCGTATTCTGTCAACTGCCACTGGCTCGCATCTCCCTAAATGCGGATGTCCCTAATTGGAGACTTCGGTGACGACGCCGGAGCCGATGGTCCGACCACCCTCGCGAATGGCGAAGCGCAGCTGCGGCTCAATGGCGATGGGTTGGATTAGCTCTACTTCCATATTGACGTTATCGCCGGGCATGACCATCTCGGTACCCTCGGGCAGAGCAATGGTTCCAGTGACGTCGGTGGTGCGAAAGAAGAACTGGGGGCGATAGCCAGTGAAAAAGGGCTTCTCGCGGCCCCCTTCTTTGGGGGTCAGCACCACGACCTCGGCCTTGAACTTGGTGTGTGGCTGAACAGAAGCCGGCTTGCAGACGACCATCCCGCGCATCAGCTCAGCTTTCTCGACGCCGCGGAGCAGCAGACCAACATTGTCACCGGCCTCGCCCTCGTCGAGCAACTTGCGGAACATCTCGACGCCGGTAACCGTAGTCTTGCGCGTCTCCTTGATGCCGACAATATCCACCTCTTCGCCGACTTTGACCCGACCGCGCTCGACGCGACCTGTACCAACCGTGCCGCGCCCTTGAATCGTAAACACGTCTTCGACCGGCATCAAAAAGGGCTGATCAATGTCGCGCACCGGATCGGGAATGAACTCGTCAACGGAGCTCATCAATTCGTCGATCGACTGAGTGCCGGTCGGCGTGTCTGCCCCTTCCAGCGCTTCGAGAGCCGAACCGCGGATCATCGGGGTATCGTCGCCATCAAAGCCATACTCGGAGAGCAACTCGCGCGTCTCCAGCTCGACCAAGTCCAAAAGCTCTTCGTCATCTACTTGATCGACCTTGTTGAGATAGACGACAATGCTAGGTACGTTGACCTGGCGAGCCAATAGAATGTGCTCGCGGGTCTGGATCATTGGTCCATCGGCGGCACTGACGACTAAGACCGCACCGTCCATCTGGGCAGCACCAGTAATCATGTTCTTGATGTAGTCGGCATGGCCGGGACAATCGACGTGCGCATAGTGACGCTTCTCGGTCTCATATTCCTGATGCGAGACATTGATCGTCACCCCACGCGCCTTTTCTTCCGGGGCGTTGTCGATTTCATCGACGCCCTTGGCTTCGGCCAAGCCCTTGTTGGCCAAATGTAAAGTGATAGCCGCCGTCAAGGTGGTCTTGCCATGGTCGACGTGGCCAATGGTACCAATATTGACGTGCGGTTTGTTGCGCTGAAACTGTTCCTTAGCCATTTCCTTAATCCTCTCCTTTCCTTACTTGGGAAGGCGACTGCAGCTTTAACTTTGAGTGTTATCGACGATTTCTTCGGTGATGTGTTTTGGGACGGCTTGGTACTTGGAAAACTGCATGGTAAAAAGCGCCCGTCCTTGGGTCAGTGAACGCAGGCGCGTGGCGTAGCCAAAAGTCTCGCTCAACGGCACGAAGGCTTGGACGACTTGGGCATCGGAACGGGGGTTAATGCCTTGGATCTCGCCGCGATGCGAATTGAGATCGCCCACTACGTCGCCCAGATATTGATCGGGGACTACGACCTCTAACTCCATAATCGGCTCCATGAGATAGGGCGCGGCCTTCAGGGCACCATCTTTGAATGCCATGGACCCGGCAACCTTAAAGGCGACTTCCGAGGAGTCGACCTCGTGATGAGACCCATCCACCAACATGACCTTAACATCTTCGATTGGGTAACCAGCAACAGGGCCGGTGGTCATCGCTTCAATGATGCCCTCGCGCACTGGATTGATGTATTCCCGGGGAATATTGCCACCGATGATTTTCGACTCGAAGACCAATCCACTGCCCGGCTCGCCCGGCTCGATCTCCAACTCGACGTGCCCGTACTGGCCGCGACCACCGGTCTGTCGCACGAACCGACCCGTGATCTCGACGGCCTTGCGCAGGCCCTCTTTGTAGGCCACCTGGGGTTTGCCGACATTGGCTTCGACCTTGAACTCGCGGAAGAGACGGTCGATGAGTATCTCCAAATGCAGTTCGCCCATGCCCGACATGATCGTCTGCCCGGTTTCGTCGTCGAGCTTGATCTGGAAGGTCGGATCTTCTTCGCTGAGCTTGGACAGGGCAATGTATAGCTGCTCTTGATCCGCACGCGTCTTTGGCTCGATGGCCACGTGGACCACTGGCTCGGCAAATTCGATCTTTTCTAAGACGATGGGGCGCTGCTCGTCGCACAGCGTGTCGCCCGTAGTTGTGTTTTTGAGACCGACCACAGCGACTATATCACCGGCATAGGCATGCGGCAGCTCGGTGCGGTCGTTGGCGTGCATCTCTAGCAAGCGCGCGGTCCGTTCACGGCGCTCAGTAGTCACATTGTAGAGATACGTGCCCGAACTCAACACACCTGAATAGACGCGAACAAAGGTGAGACGCCCGACAAAGGGGTCCGTCATAACCTTAAAAGCCAACCCGGCAAAAGGCGCATCGTCGAGGGCAGGACGCACCTCCTCTGCGCTGGAATGGGGCAGTGCGCCTTTGATTTCGCCGACGTCGGTTGGGGACGGAAGATAGTGTAGCACTGCGTCGAGCAAACGCTGGACGCCTTTGTATTTGTACGCACTACCACACGTTACGGGCACGGCCTTCAGCGCGATGGTGGCTTGGCGCAGCGCAGCGCGGATCTCGTCGGGGTGAATTTCTTCCCCTTCGAGGAATTTTTCGAGCAGCCCATCGTCGAATTCAGCCACTGCCTCGAGCAATTTTTCGCGGTATTGCAAGGCATTCTCCAGCAAATCCGCGGGGATCTCATCCTCGAAAAACTTGACGCCCTGGCTGGCCTCTTCGTAGGTAATGGCCTTCATCTCGATCAAGTCGATCAAGCCGTTAAACGTCTCGCCAACGCCGATGGGCAACTGAACGGGGACAAAATTGCTGTTCAATCGCTCTTGGAGCATGTTAAGGACTTGAAAAAAATCAGCCCCATTGCGATCCATTTTGTTGACGAAAGCAATGCGCGGAACTTTGTATTTGTTGGCTTGGCGCCAGACGGTCTCAGACTGCGGTTCAACTCCGCCAACCGCACAGAAAACGCCTATGGCACCGTCGAGTACGCGCAGCGAACGCTCGACCTCGGCGGTAAAATCCACGTGGCCAGGCGTGTCGATGATGTTGATGCGGTGATCCTTCCACTCACAGGCAGTAGCCGCAGAAGTGATGGTAATTCCGCGCTCGCGCTCTTGATCCATCCAGTCCATCGTCGCCGTACCGTCGTGGACCTCCCCCATGCGGTGAACTCGACCCGTGTAGTAGAGGATGCGCTCGGTTGTAGTGGTCTTGCCGGCGTCAATGTGAGCCGCGATCCCGATATTGCGCGTGTCTGTTTGTGCAAATTTCCGTGCCATTTTGCCTGATAACTCCCTAAAATCTGTAGTGGGCGAAGGCCTTGTTTGCCTCGGCCATGCGATGGACATCTTCCTTCATGCGCACAGCTCCACCTTCTCCCTTTGAAGCCGCAATAAACTCGTTGGCCAACCGCTCGGCCATAGTGCGCTCAGAGCGCTCGCGCGCGAAGCGAATCAACCAGCGAATCGAACGCGCCGTGCGCTCGTCTGGCCGCATTTCGACCGGCACCTGATAGGTCTGGCCACCGACTCGACGCGATTTAACCATGACGATGGGTTTGGCATTTTCCAGCGCCTTCTGGAAGATATCAATTCCGTCTTGGCCACTGCGCTCGACGACCAAGTCGATCGAGTCGTAAAATATGCGCTCGGCAACGCTCTTTTTGCCTTGTTTCATCAGCGAATTCACGAACCTCGCCGCCAGGACATTGTGGAACTTCGGGTCCGGTAACAGCGTGCGTTTGATTGCTTTTTTACGCCGCGACATTGCTCATACCTTAGGTTGGCCGCCGAGTGCCATACTTAGAGCGACTTTGGCGGCGGTCGGCCACGCCCGTCGCATCGAGGACGCCACGCACAATGTGGTAGCGCACGCCGGGACAGTCCTTGATTCGGCCCCCGCGCACCAAGACGATGGAGTGCTCCTGCAGCGTGTGGCCCTCACCTGGCACGTAAGCCGTGACTTCAATCCCCGTAGTCAAACGCACGCGGGCCATCTTGCGCAGAGCCGAGTTGGGCTTCTTGGGCGTCTGAGTGTAAACGCGCGTACAAACGCCACGGCGCTGGGGACAGCCTCTCAGCGCTGGGGAGTCCGTCTTTTTTAGTGATTTTTGCCGGCTTTTGCGGACCAGCTGGCTAACCGTTGGCAAACGCTGTTTCTCCTCGTCATTCCGTAATAAATAGCAAGCTCATAACCTACATACAAATCGTATAACTGTCAACTACTCGCTCAAAATTCCCGCTTCCGCAGTCGCCACTTCGGTCAGCTCGGTTTTGCCATTGCCTTCGGGCTCCAAACTCTCATAGGAGGTCTCTTGGTAAGACGTAGTACCCGTGCCGGCTGGGATCAAGCGGCCGATGATGACGTTCTCTTTGAGGCCGCGCAGGTGGTCGATCTTGCCTTGCACGGCCGCCTCGGTCAACACGCGCGTCGTCTCTTGGAAAGAGGCGGCAGAGATGAAGCTATCCGTGCGCAGCGAGGCGCGAGTAATGCCCAGCAGGATCGGCTGGCAGGTAGCCGGATCACCGCCCTCGTAGATAACTTTGTCATTTTCCCTGTTGAAGCGGATCTTATCTACTTCTTCCCCTTCGAGAAAATTCGTATCGCCTGGATCGATGATGCGCACCTTTTGCAGCATCTGCTTAACGATTACCTCAATGTGCTTGTCGTTGATCTCCACGGCCTGCAGGCGATAGACATCCTGAATTTCGTTGACCAAGTACTCCTGTACCTTATTCACGCCCTGGACCCGCAAGATATCGTGCGGATTGACCGAACCTTCGGAGAGGCGCTCACCGGCTTCGACCCGGTCGCCTTCGTGTACGCGCAGGTGCTTGCCGTAGGGCACCAAGTATTTCTTTTTCTCGCTCTCGCCGTCCAGTGGGGTGACGAATAGTTCGCGGTTGCCGCGCACTAAGCCACCAAAACTCACCGTGCCGTCGATTTCCGATATGACCGCAGGTTCTTTGGGCCGACGGGCCTCAAAAAGCTCGGCAACGCGCGGCAAGCCGCCGGTAATGTCGCGCGTCTTGGAACGCTCGCGCGGGATCTTGACCAACACCTGCCCCGGTTCGATTGGATCTCCATCCTCGACCAGCAGACGAGCACCGACCGGAATGATAAAGGAGCGGGATCCCTGTTCCTCGCTCTCGATTTCGATCTGCGGACTCAGCGTGCGATCGCGCTGTTCGACGATGCCGCGGACTTTCATGCCCGTGCTTTCGTCTAATTCCTCGCGCATAGTTACCCCGGCGATAATATCGTTGAACTTGATTCTGCCCGGGCGATCGGTAAGGATCACATTGTTGTATGGATCCCATTCGTACAGCACATCCCCCATCTCGACTTGCTCGCCGTCTTCGACCTTGAGCACCGCGCCGTAAGGGGCGATTTGTCGCACTCGCACTCGATTCTGTTCGTCGAGCAGCTCGATTTCGCCGTTGCGGCCGACGACCGTAACACCAGTTGTCGGGTTTTGCACTGTATCGACATTGGAAAATTGGACGAGGCCGGCCCGGCGCGCGGTAATCTGCGACTGCTCGGCGATGCGGCTGGCCGTACCGCCGATGTGAAAAGTTCGCAGCGTTAGCTGAGTACCTGGCTCGCCAATGCTCTGCGCAGCCACGACCCCAACCGCCTCGCCGACATTGACCTCGCGGCCAGTACCCATGTTGCGCCCATAGCACTTGATGCACACGCCGCGCTCGGACTCGCATGTGAGTACCGAGCGGATGTTCACTTCTTCAATGCCGGCTTGAGCAATGCGATTGGCGTCTTCCTCTTCTAAAAGAGCGCCCGCTTGGGCTACCATATTGCCATCGGCGTCGAGGGCATCCTCTTGCAACACGCGGCCGACGATGCGGTCGGCCAGTGGCTCGATTACCTCCTCGCCGTCCTTGAGGGCACCGGTCTCCAGCCCTTGAGTGGTCATGCAGTCTTCTTCACTAATCACCATGTCTTGGGCTACATCGACCATCCGACGAGTCAGATATCCGGCTTCAGCCGTCTTCAAAGCCGTATCGGCCAACCCCTTGCGCGCCCCGTGGGTCGAAATGAAGTATTCGAGTACCGACAATCCCTCTTTGAAAGAGGCGATAATCGGCGTTTCGATAATTTCGCCGACAGCACCGGTCAGCTTTTTCTGCGGCTTGTTCATCAAGCCGCGCATGCCGCCTAGCTGTTTGATCTGATCCTCGCTGCCGCGCGCACCGGAATCCTTCATCACGTAAACCGAATTAAAGCCTTCTTCGGCTTCCTCAAGCGTGCTCTGCACAGCGCGCGAGACCTCGGATGTGGCATGGGTCCAGATGTCGATGATCTTGTTATAGCGCTCGCCGTCGGTGATAATGCCGTTGGCGTACTGATCGCGGACCTTCTCCACGTCCTTGAGCGCTCCGTCAATGAGCTTGTTTTTAGTATCGGGTACGACTACGTCGTCAACGGCGATGGATACACCGGCTAGCGTCGCGTAGTGGTAACCCATATTTTTGAGCTGATCGACGAACTCGGCCGTGCGCCTGTTGCCCAGCAGGCGATGCACTTGGGAGGTAATCCCCTTGATATCGCTCTTGTCAACCGTGCGATTGATAAAGCCGATTTCCTCCGGCAGCACCTCGTTGAAAAGCAAGCGACCGACGGTCGTATTCACCATCTCGCCATCGATGCGCACCACGACCGGCTGGTGCAAAGTAATGCGGCCCGCTTCAAAGGCCGCTACGGCCTCGGTCTTATTGGCAAAGCTGCGCTCGACTCCACCGGCTTCGCTAAAGCGCACCTTCGTCAGGTAATAACTGCCGAGTACGATGTCCTGAGGGTTGTCCATAATCACCGGCTCGCCATCGGCCGGCTTGAGGATGTTGTTGGTCGAGAGCATTAAGAGCCGCGCCTCGATCTGAGACTCGAACGAGAGCGGGACATGGACGGCCATCTGATCGCCGTCAAAGTCGGCATTAAAGGCGGCGCAGACCAGCGGGTGCAGGCGAATGGCCTTGCCCTCGACGAGAATGGGCTGAAAAGCCTGAATGCCCAACTTGTGCAACGTCGGCGCCCGATTGAGCAATACGCAGTGGTCGCGAATGATCTCTTCGAGAATGTCCCAAACCTCTGGACGCTCGCGCTCGACCAGCTTCTTGGCGCTCTTGACGGTTTGCACCAACCCTTTTTCTTCCAACTTTTTGATCACAAAGGGCTTAAACAGCTCTAGGGCCATGCCCTTGGGCAGGCCGCACTGGTATAGCTTGAGCTCCGGCCCGACGACGATGACCGAACGGCCCGAATAGTCGACGCGCTTGCCCAGCAAGTTCTGGCGAAACCGACCCTGTTTGCCCTTGAGCAGATCGCTGAGCGACTTGAGCGAGCGATTGCCGTCGCCGCGCACGGCCCGCGAGCGACGCCCGTTGTCGAAAAGGGCATCAACGGCTTCTTGGAGCATTCGCTTCTCGTTGCGCAGAATGACCTCGGGGGCCTTGATGTTGATCAGCTTCTTCAAGCGATTGTTGCGATTGATGACCCGGCGGTAGAGGTCGTTGAGATCGGAAGTAGCGAAACGACCGCCCTCTAAGGGCACCAAGGGACGCAGATCCGGCGGAATAACCGGAATGTTGTCGAGAATCATCCACTCGGGCCGGTTTTCGGATTGGCGGAAGGCCTCGACGACCTTGAGCCGCTTGAGCGCCTCCTGCTTGCGTTGGATCGAACTCTCCATCCGCACCAAGGTGCGCAGCTCGGCCGAGAGCTCTTCGATATCGATCTGCTCTAAGAGTCGCCTGACCGCCGGGGCTCCCATCTCAACATCGGGATCGCTGCCCTCTTCCTGTATTTCGAAGAGATCCTCCTCGGTCAAAAGCTGTAATTTCTCCACAGGTGCACCCTGTGGATCGATGACGACATAGGATTCGTAGTAGAGGATGCGCTCGAGGTTGCGCATCGAGATGTCGAGTAGAGCACCGATGCGCGAAGGTAGCGACTTGAAATACCAAATGTGGGAGACCTGCACGGCTAGCTCGATGTGGCCAAGGCGCTCGCGGCGCACCTTGACCTGCGTGACCTCGACGCCACAACGGTCGCATACTACGCCTCGATAGCGAATGCCCTTGTACTTGCCGCAGTGGCAGTTCCAGTCCTTGACCGGACCGAAGATGCGTTCGCAGAACAAGCCATCGCGTTCCGGTTTAAAGGAGCGATAGTTGATCGTCTCGGGTTTGGTGACCTCCCCTCGCGACCAAGCGCGAATGGTCTCGGGAGAAGCAAGTTGAATGCGGATGGAATCAAAATCAGTCGGTTTGCGCGATGCATTGGCATTTTGTAACACGGGCACCCCCTTTGCGCTTTATGCGAAGGCTCTGCGATTCAATAGGTCTCGACGATCCTGCTGTCTTCGAGGATCACATCCAGGCACAAGCTCTGTAGTTCCTTAACCAGCACGTTGAACGATTCTGGAATGCCTGGTTCCGGTGGATTCTCTCCTTTCACTATGGCCTCATATATCTTGGAACGCCCAGCGACGTCGTCGGATTTGACGGTCAGCATCTCCTGGAGCGTATAGGCTGAGCCGTAGGCCTCTAGCGCCCACACTTCCATCTCACCGAAGCGCTGACCGCCAAACTGCGCCTTGCCACCCAAGGGCTGCTGAGTGACCAGCGAGTACGGCCCGATGGAACGGGCGTGAATTTTGTCGGCCACCAAGTGCGAAAGCTTTAACATATATATATAGCCCACGGTCACCCGCTTGTCTAGCTTGGTGCCGGTCCGCCCATCGTAGAGCACTTGTTTGCCGTCGTTGGGCATCCCGGCCTCGTCGAGCATTTCCCGCACCTCATCGAGGGATGCTCCGTCAAAAACCGGGGTCGCCACATGTAAGTCTAAGGCGTGAGCGGCCATGCCCAGATGGGTTTCAAAGATCTGGCCCAAGTTCATGCGCGAGGGCACACCCAAGGGGTTGAGGGCGATATCCACCGGCGTGCCGTCCTCTAAAAAGGGCATGTCCTCCTCCGGCGCGATATAAGCAACTACGCCCTTGTTGCCGTGGCGGCCAGCCATCTTGTCGCCGACCGAGAGCTTGCGCTTCTTGGCCACATAGACCTTGACTAGTTGGGCGATACCCGGCGGCAGCTCATCGCCGCGCGTGAGGCGCTCTACCTGGCGTTCTGTCTGCTCGTCGATCAGTTTTAGCTGTTCGTCGGCATAGCGCAACAGTTCGGTAACCTCGCCGCTGACCTTGGGATCTGCGGTCCAGTCTGCTTCGGGCTGCACGGTGGAGAAATCCACCCGCTCGAGCAGCCGTTCGCTCAATTGAGTGCCCTTGCGGACGGCGAGCTCGCCGTCTTGGTAATGCAAGGTCCCCAGCTTGACTTTTCCCACCACCTCCAGCAACCTGGCGTTGCGCTCGGCTATCAGGTGCTCCTTGCGCTCGGCCGCCTCTCCCTCACATGCGGCGACGCTCTCCCGACGGTGCGACGAATTGCCCCGCTCGCGGCGCGAAAAAACCTTGCGGTCGATGACCACGCCCTCCATGCCGGGGGGCGCCTTGAGCGACGCATCGCGGACATCTCCGGCCTTCTCGCCGAAAATTGCCCGCAAGAGACGCTCTTCGGGCGACAGCTCGCTCTCGCCCTTGGGCGTCACTTTGCCGACTAGGATATCGCCGGGACCTACTTCGGCCCCAATGCGGATAATACCCTCGTCGTCGAGGTTGCGCACCGCCCCTTCGCTGACGTTGGGAATCTCGCGGGTAATCTCCTCTTGACCGCGTTTGGTGTCGCGCACTTGGAGTTCAAATTCCTCAATGTGTACGGAAGTGAAGATGTCATTTTTGAGGAGGCGCTCGCTGACGACAATGGCATCTTCAAAGTTGTAGCCGTTCCAAGGCATGAAGGCGACCAGGATGTTCATTCCTAGTGCCAAATCGCCTCGGTCCGTAGCAGCACCATCGGCCAAGGGCTGACCGATCCGTATCTTGTCGCCAACTTGGACCAAGGGGCGCTGGTTGATACAGCAGTCTTGGTTGGAGCGGGCGAACTTGGTCAACTTGTACTCGTCGACATCTGCAGTGTCCAACGGAGTCAGCCGCGTACTGCGCTTTTTGTCACGGCGCACGATAATGCGCTCGGCATCGACGCTGACAACCGTGCCAGGATTGCGGGCTACGACGACCGCACCCGAATCGCTCGCAACCTTGCTCTCCATTCCGGTGCCGACATACGGTGCTTCGGTAAAAAGCAACGGCACGGCCTGACGCTGCATGTTGGATCCCATGAGCGCTCGGTTGGCGTCGTCGTGTTCGAGGAAGGGTATTAGGGCTGCCGCTCCACTGACGAGCTGATTGGGCGATACATCCATGTAGTCGAGCTCGTCAGGGGTTACCATTGGATAATCATCCCGCTTGCGAGCTTTGACCAAGGGATTGAGGAACTTGCCCTTGTCGTCGATAGGCGCGTTGGCTTGGGCGATGATGTATCTGTCTTCTTCGGCCGCCGTCAAATATTCGATCTGGTTTGTCACCTTGCCGTTGACCACCTTGCGGTACGGCGTCTCCAGAAAGCCGAAGGAATTGACCCGCGCATACGTGCTCAGCGAGGAAATTAAGCCGATGTTGGGACCTTCCGGCGTCTCGATGGGACAGATCCGACCATAGTGCGTATAATGCACGTCTCGCACTTCAAAACCTGCGCGGTCGCGGCTCAGCCCTCCTGGGCCGAGGGCGCTGAGGCGGCGCTTGTGGGTCAGTTCGTCGAGCGGATTGGTCTGCTGTATAAACTGCGAGAGCTGGCTCGAACCGAAAAACGCCTGGACTACGGTCGAAACTGTTCGTGCATTGACCAAGTCGTGCGGCGTGATCTGATCCTCATCGCGCAGGTTCATGCGCTCGCGAATGGTCCGCGCCATGCGCGTCAGACCGATACTGAATTGGTTGGCCAACAACTCGCCGACCAAGCGCACGCGGCGATTGCCCAAATGATCGATATCGTCGGTGTTGCCCTGCCCTACCCGCAGACCCAATAGGTAGCGGATTATCGCCATGAAATCCTCTAGATGCAACACCGTACTCTCGAAGGGAATGCCCACGTCCAAGCGGCGATTGATGCGATAGCGACCCACATCGCCCAAATTGTAGCGCTTGGCGTTAAAAAAGAGCCGATCCAGCAATTCGCGTACGGTGGCGATATTGGGCGGGTCGCCGGGACGCAAGAGATTGTAGATACGCGTGAGGGCATCTTCCTCGTTTTCACTTGGATCCTTCTCAAGCGTATTTTCTATGACTCCGGGATCCTTGTCCGACGGGGCCGCCAAAACTTTTAGCTTTTTTACTTTGGCCGCCTGTAGCGCCGTTAGATTCTCGCCGCTTATTTTATCGTAGGCATCCAATAAAACTTCACCGCTATCTTTGTCGACGACATCCTCGCCACCGTTGTAGCGGCCGATCAACTCCTCGTCCACGACCTCTTGGACCTCTTCGCGGAACAGGCTGAGGATTTCGCCATCCTTAGAGCAGCCGAGTGCCTTCAAGAACGAGGTCACCGGCAGTTTGCGCCGCCGGTCGATGTGCACGTACATGATGTCGTTGATGTCCATGCTGAACTCCAGCCACATCCCCTTATAAGGGAGGATGCGCGCCGAGAACAGCCGCTTGCCATTGGGGTGCAAAGTCTCGTCGAAGAACACCCCAGGCGAGCGATGCAACTGGCTGACGACAGCCCGTTCAGCGCCGTTGACAATAAACGTGCCCTCACTAGTCATCAAGGGCAGTTCGCCCAAGAATACGGCCTGTTCGACCACGTCCTTGACCGGGCGGTCATCGCTTTCCTTGTCGCGGGTCACGAGGCGCAAAGTCGCGCGCAACGGGGCGGCGAAGGTCATGTCCCGCTCGCGGCATTCCTCCTCGCTGTAGCGGGGATTGCCAATGGAGTAGCTGACGTATTCGAGAGAGTAGACCCCCTGGACATCGGTGACCGGAAAAATACTCTGGAAGACCAGATGCAAACCGCGCCGCTGGCGCTGATGGGGCAAAACGGAGAGCTGCAGAAAGTCCTCAAAGGAATCAAGCTGAACCGAAAGCAGGTTTGGCATCTCTACGGCTTCTTTGATCTTGCCAAAAGAGCGCCGTTCAATACTGCCGTTCGTCTTTGCCAAAGTCGAACTCCTCAAGTGGTGGTTTAAGGCAAATGCTCATGGAGCTATTAGCCAATAGCTCCATGAACGCGCGCTGCAGAAAAGCAGGTATGAACTGAATGAACTACTATCCGCAGCAGTCCTCTATTGGAGTTCTACCGTGGCTCCGGCGTCCTGCAACCGGCTCTGAATTTCTTCGGCTTCTTCCTTGGTCGCCCCTTCCTTGACGGGCTTGGGGGCCTCGTCGACGAGCGCTTTGGCCTCTTTCAGCCCTAGGCTGGTGATCTCGCGGACGACCTTGATGACTTGAATCTTCTTCTCACCGGCACTAGTGAGCACGACGTCGAAGGAATCCTTCTCCGCAGCGGCCTCTTCACCGCCGCCCTCGCTGGGCATCGCGCCGGCCATCATCACCGGTGCTGCGGCCGACACGCCGAACTTGTCTTCGAGCGCTTTAACCAACTCGGCCAACTCTAGGACCGTCAGGCCGCCTATGGTCTCAATGATTTCGTCCACCTTGCTGTTGGCGGTGGCAGTGGTTTCTTCGGTCATGGGATACAGCCTCCTGTATATCCGTTATTTGAGTTTGTTAATGACGAATGGGAATTAGGCGTTTTCTCCGCCTTCTACCCGTTGCTTTTCAATGGCTGACAACGCGCCGACCAAGCCCCTGAGCAATCCATTCAAGACGCTGCTCAACCCATAGAGCGGATTCTGGACGCCGGCGGCTACCTTGCCTAGCAATTCTTCCTTAGAAGGCAGCTTGGCCAACGCCTCGACTTTATCGGCAGTGAGGATTTCGCCTTCCATAAAGCCGGTCTTGATCTGAATTTTTCCGTCATCGTCGACGAAGTCTTGCAGAATTTTGGCCGGTGCGATGGGATCTTCTTTTGAGTAGGCTATAGCCGTAGGTCCGGCGAAGTACTCTTTGAGTCCGGCGATGCCCACCTCTTCGGCCGCGCGAATGGCCAAGCGATTTTTGATCACCTGATATTGGACGTCGGCATCGCGCAGCTTGTTGCGCAGATCGGTCACCGAGGCTACATCGATACCCGTAAAATCGGCTAAATAGAAGCCTTTGGTTTCGGCCATAATAGCCTTCAATTCTTCTACTTTTGCTTCTTTTTCTGCTGTCGCCATAATAGACAGAGCTTTCTTTACGCGGCGAATTGGGCACGGTCGATCTTGATGCCCGGCCCTACTGCCGACGAGAGAACTAACTTGCGGATGTACTGCCCCTTCGCTGCGGCCGGCTTGGCACGCAAAATGGCGTCAGTAAACGCTTGAGCGTTTTCGATCAGCGCCTGATCGGTAAAGGACAGCCTGCCGATGGGAGCTTGGGCGTTGTTGCCGGATTTGCTATCGGCGCGGTATTCAATGCGTCCGGACTTGGCCTCGCGGACGGCTTGCGCCACTTCGCGCGTTACCGTGCCGGTCTTGGGATTGGGCATCAGGCCCCGTGGGCCCAAGATTCTTCCCAACTTACCCACCTGCCCCATCATATCCGGCGAGGCGATGACCAGATCGAAATCGAGCCAACCGCCCTGAATTTTCTCGGCCACATCGGCTCCGCCGACGAAATCGGCCCCGGCTTCTTCAGCCTCCTGCACGAGCGGCCCCTGAGTAATGACTACGACCCGGAGGTCCTTCCCCGTGCCGTGGGGTAACATCACCGTGCCGCGCAGCGATTGGTCGGCCTGACGGCCATCGATCCCTAGGTTGCAACAAAGCTCGATGGTCGGGTCGTGATTGTACGCGGGGAATTCCTTGAGAATCTTGATCCCCTCTTCCCATGAATAGGCTTTGTCGCGGTCGAAAGCCGCCAAGGAGTTCCTGTATTTTTTTCCTCTGGCCATATCTTAAACCTCGTTATGAGGGTTGCGAAGCGAAGCAGCTACTCGATCAAGATCCCCATGCTGCGGGCCGTCCCCGCGATCATCGACATCGCAGATTCCATGGAGGCCGCGTTTAGATCGGGCATTTTCAATTCGGCGATTTCGCGCACTTGGTCTGTAGACACAACGCCGACGTGGTCCCTGTTGGGCACGCCCGAGCCCTTGGGCTGTCCAGCCGCCCGCAAAAGTAGCACTGCAGCCGGCGGCGTCTTAGTGATAAACGAAAACGTGCGGTCGGCGTACACCGTAATGATTACGGGAATGATCAAGCCCTGCTGGTCTTGAGTCTGGGCATTGAAGGCCTTGCAGAATTCCATGATATTGACGCCGTGTTGACCCAGCGCCGGCCCAACGGGCGGCGTCGGATTCGCTTGACCGGCCGGAACCTGCAGCTTGATTTGGGCTATTTCCTTTTTAGCCATTTATTTGCTATTCCTCTAAAAATCAGCCGACCGTCTCTTGGACCGACTCGACCTGCAACACGTCTAATTCCACGGATGTACCACGCCCAAAGATGCTCACCATGATTTTCAACCGGCGCTTCTCCGGCAGTACCTCCTGCACGGTGCCGATAAAATCCTTGAACGCGCCGTCGTTGACCTTGACCTGATCGTCGACGGCAAAGGGAATCTCTTCTACCTCTTGGTCTTTGCGGCGATCGACGTGCCCTAAGATGCGGTCGATTTCTTCCTGCCGCAGCGGTTGCGGCTTGCGCGCTGGGCCGACGAAGTTGGTCACTCCGGGAATGTTGGTCACCTGATACCAAGCATCCTTGGACATTTCCATTTCCACCAGCACATAACTAGGCAAAAACCGCTTCCTAGTCTTGGTTTTCTTGCCGGCGCGCAGTTCGACCACTTCCTCGGTCGGCACAACGACCTGAGCAATTGCACCATTGGCAGCCCCCGACTCAATCAGTGACTCCAAGTAGGCCTTTACTTTATTTTCATGCCCCGAATACGTATGCAGGGCGTACCAGCGCTGTGCCATGGCCTCAATCCGGTGTTAGCTCCCGTTTGCCGAGCGTAAACAAGGAAAAGAAGCGGTGCATGCGATGCGCCGCTTCCCTTAGATAGGCCCTAGCGGGAATTACTGCCCTAGAAGTATCCCCCAAACAAAGGAGATAACCAGGTCGAACATGCCGATAAAAACCGCAAAGACCGCCGAAAAGACTAATACCACTCCGGTGGAACCAAGCAAATCCTCGCGGGTGGGCCAGCTCACCTTGGAGAATTCGGTCCGCACATCTTTGACAAAATTAGTAAGTTTATTCCACATCCCGTTCCCTAATGCAGAAGCCTGGCAGGGCAGACAGGACTTGAACCTGCAACCGCCGGTTTTGGAGACCGGTGCTCTACCAATTGAGCTACTGCCCTATGCCTAGCGGGCTTCTTTGTGGGCCGTGTGCTTGTGGCAAAAGCGGCAATATTTTTTGTACTCCACGCGGCTCGGCTGGTTTCGCCTGTTTTTAGTCGTAGTGTAATTTTGCTGGCTACAGACTTCGCACTCTAGCGTTATTTGATCTCTTGGCATCAGAATTTGCCGTGTTATTAGGAAGCGCTTGGAAAGTGGAGCCGATGACCAGGATTGAACTGGTGACCTCATCCTTACCAAGGATGCGCTCTACCGACTGAGCTACATCGGCTGCAATCGTTTTGGTGATCTGGAGCGGGAAACGGGACTCGAACCCGCGACCCCGAGCTTGGAAGGCTCGCGCTCTAGCCAACTGAGCTATTCCCGCTCGAGCCGGATTAATGCCCGTTTAATCTACAGAAGTTTAAATATATAACAGCCTTTTTAATATGTCAAGAAGATGGGGAACAGGCCCAAAATGCGAAACTCCCGGAAAGGCCCACGCCTTTCCGGGAGTCGCCAAGTAAACTGGATTCTCGCGCTCAGCGCGTGATTTTGACAATCCTGTAGTGCAGCTTGCCAACGGGCACCTCAATCTCGATTTCTTCTCCCACTTCGTGCCCGAGTAACCCCCTGCCTATCGGCGAAACCGTGGAGATTTTTCCCGCTTCAAAATCCGCTTCCTCGGGCGCGACGAGCGTGTAGGTGAGCTGCTGCGCCTTTGCGAGATCCTCTAGCTCCACGGTGGCCCCGATGTAGACCTTGTCTTCTGGAATCGTCTCATTTTCTAGCAAGCGGGCCCGGCTGAGCGTCTCTTCGAGCTTGCCGATGCGCTGCTCTAGGAAGAGCAACCTTTCTTTGGCCGCCGAATACTCGGCGTTCTCGGACAAGTCGCCAAACTCCCGCGCGCGCTGTAGCGCTTGGCGCACGGCCGGGCGTTCGGTCTCCTTGAGTCCTTTCAACTCGCCTTGAAGTTTTTCGTAGCCTTCTCGCGAAAGATATACTTCACTCATACCAAGCCTCTAGCAGGAGAGAATAACATGTGCTATTTAACACAAAAAGCGGAAGCGCGCTACCGCTTCCGCTACTCAAGTAAATTAATTTACTAAAAACGGTGCCTAGGTGCAAGCTAAAGGACTTGCCCAAGTTCGCCGCCCTCCTTTTAATAAATTCACAACCCGAAACCCAAGCCATCCCTTCCCCAACAACGCACTCGCGCGTCTCATGGCCTTTACACTCCTGCACTTTGCCGACCTACATCTAGGCGTCGAAAACCACGGCAGCCTCGACCCAAGCACTGGCCTGCATTCGCGGGTTCGAGATTTTGCCGCCAGCCTAGCAGCGGTCTGCGACCTAGCCATTGAAAAGGCGGTCGATTTGGTCCTCTTCGCCGGCGACATGTACAAAAATTGCGACCCGACCCCGACCCACCAGCGCGTCTTTGCCCGCCAACTCCAACGCCTGCAAGCGGCCCGCATCCCCATCGTACTGGTGGTGGGTAACCACGACGTGCCGGGCGCTTTCGGCAAAGCCACTTCGGTCGACATTTTCAGCACCCTACAGCTAGAGGGCACCCATGTCATTCGCCGCCCGGAGTTCCTGCGGATCGAGACGGCCAATGGCCCGGTGCAAGTGGCCGGCCTGCCCTGGCCGACGCGCCATGCCCTACTCACCCGCGACGAATACCGCGACTTGCCCCTAGAGGAAGTTCGCGTCGAGGTCCAGAAAATATGCGCAGCCCAGATCGACGAGTACGCCCGGCAGCTCGACCCCAAGCTACCGGGCGTACTTGTCGCCCACCTCACCGCGGCCAACGCCGTCTATTCTGGGGGCGAACGCACCGCCATCATTGGCCAAGATCCCGTTCTGCTCACCAGCACCCTTGCCAACCCCGCCTACGACTACGTCGCCTTGGGGCACATCCACAAATACCAAGACCTCAACTCCGGCCAACATCCGCCCGTGGTCTATTCGGGTAGCCTAGAGCGCATCGACTTTGGCGAAGAAGGAGAAAACAAGGGCTTCTGCCTCGTACACATCGAAGAGGACTCAACCGCGCCGAAAGGCCGCGCGACCACCTTTGAGTTCGTCCCCGTCCCGGCGCGGCGCTTTGCGACCATCAAGCTAAGGGTGCTCGATGGCCAAGACGCCACCGAGCGCATCGTCGCGGCCTGTGCCGAGGCCGATCTGACAGACGCCGTAGTCCGCGTCCTCTACGATCTGCCCGCAGGCTACTCTACACCGGTGGACTTACAACAGGTGCGGCAAGCGCTTGAACCGGCCTTCCACGTCGCCTCCATCCAGCCGCGCTTTGCCCCGGAAGTGATCCAACGCCGCGCCGAAATCAGCGAGGAAGCCGAGCTAGGCGATGCCCTCGACCGCTACATCGACAATAGCCCAGACCTGCAAGTACACCGCTCCGAGCTCAAAAACTACGCGCTCCATCTAGAACGCGAGCTCGAATCGGGCCAACGCGACGAAGGCGACGGATGACTCCTCTCTCCCTTTCGCTGCGCAATTTTCTCAGCTACGGCGAGGAAGTGCCGCCGCTCGACTTTACCCAGTTCCACGTCGCCTGCCTCACGGGCGGCAACGGCCACGGCAAGTCCGCCCTGCTCGACGGGATTACTTACGCCTTGTGGGGCCAAGCCCGCAAAAGCCGCAGCGATGAAGAACTGTGTCGGATCGGAGCCAGAGAGATGCGGGTCGACTTCGACTTCACCCTCGGCGAAAAGCACTTCCGCGTCATCCGCAGTTGGCGCCGCACCAAGCGGGGCGTCCCGGCTCTTGACTTACAAGTAGAAAGCGACGGCATCTTCCGCACTCTCTCCGAAGGCGAGGGCATTAACCCCACCCAGCGGCGTATCAACGAACTCCTATCCATGGACTACGACACCTTCGTCAACTCGGCCTTCATCGTCCAAGGGCGCGCCGACGAATTCACCCAGAAAAACGCTAGGCAGCGCAAGGAAGTCCTCGGGCGAATCCTCGGCTTGGGGCGCTACGATCAACTCCAAGGCATGGCTCGCGCCCGCTATCAAGAGCACCAGCGCCAGAGCGAGACCCTGCAAACCCGCCTCGGCGAACTCGACACCGAATTGGCCAAGCGCGAAAGCTACGAATCCGAATTGCGCACCGTCGACGATCACCTCGCTCTACTCGGTAGCCAAATCAGCAGCCGAGAAAAAGCGCAAGCCGAGTTGGCCGCCCAGCGCCTAGCGCTAGCACAAATCCGTCAGCGTGTCGCCGAGCTAGCGCGAGAGCAGCAGCGCATTGCCGAGCGAGAGCGACAGGTATCCGCCGAACTCGAAAACCTACAAGAGCAGCAGCGCCAAGACGGCGAAATCCTAGCCGCCGCCGAATCCATCGAGCGAGACTTTGCAACCTACAATCAGCTCCGCACCCAAATCGGCCTGCTCGAACAAAAAGCCCAGGAACACGGCGAGTTAGATGCCCACCGCAGTCAGCTAGAAGAGCAAATCGCCCAAGCGCGCCAAGCAGTGGAGCGGCAGCAAGAGCGCTGGGCGGCCACTCTCGGCGAGCGACAGCGACAACTCGACGGACACCAAGCCTTGCTCAATCGGGAGCAGACCATCGCCATCCGTTACGCCCAATTCAAAACCCTCAGCGAGCAGGCCCAAGCGCTTGAGCAGGCGCAGATTCGCTGCGAGGAGCTCCTCCGCGAACGCCGTCGCCTCGAACACGAACTATCGCTCGCCGAGGAGCACCGCAAAAGCCAGCGCCAAACACTCACCAAACAATTGGCACAGTTGGATCGGGCCAAAGCCGAGGAGAAAACCCTAGCAGTCCACATCCATCAGTTGCAGGCGCAACGGACCCAATTGCAGGCCAAAGCCGAGGAACAGGATCACCTCAAGGACGAAGGCAGCGATCTCAATGCCCAGATCACCGAGCGGCAGCAAAAACTCCGCGCCGAAGAAGAGGAATTAACCAACGAGCACCAACAGGCTCTAGCCTTAACCGCTGCCGAAGACGCCAATTGCCCGTTGTGCGGCAGCACACTCGACGCCGAACACCGCCAGCAGGTTGCGGCAGAACTGTCGCAGCGGGAAGAACGCCGCCAAAAGCGCATCGCCGCCCTCGGCAACGAGCTCGCCACGCTCAGCGATCAATTGCAAAAGATGCGTGCGCACTACAAAACCCTCGGAGAGGAAATCGCGCCCCTCCAACAGATTCATCAAAATATAGCCACCGGAGAAGCCCGTCTCAGGCAATTACAGGAATCGACCGCTGAAGCCCAGGCACTAGACGAGCAACTAACCGCCCTCGACCGCGAACTCGAAGACCAATCATACGCTCCCAGCGAACGCGAACGCCTGCACAAGCTAGCCGGAGAAATCGAGCTGTTGGGCTACAGCAGTACCGAACACGAGACGCTGCGGAAAAAGCTCTCCGAGTTGCGCTCAGTCGAAGCCGAACACGCCCGCTTGCAGGACGCCAAAAGCCAAACCGACCGGCTCAAAAGCGAGCAGACCGAAGCTCAAAAACATCTCGAGCTAGCCGACCGCCAGCTAGCCGAAGCCCACTATGCTCAAGCGGAACGGGAACGACTCGGCCAAGTCGAACAACAACTCGCAGCCCTAGGCTACGATGGTGCCGAACATCAGCGGTTGCGCCTGCAACAGGATGATCTGCACGACAGCACGCGGCAATTCGAGCGCCTGCAACACGCCCGCCAACGCCGCGCTTCGTCCGGTGAATCGCGGGTGCGCTACGAGGCCGAAGCCTCCAATATAGCGGAACAATTGCAGACTATAAAAGAAGAAAAGGAACAGTTGCACGAACGGGCTGGCGAGTCAGAAGACGTCGACAGGCAACTCCATGAAAACCAAGCCCACTTAGAAAAGCTGCGAGCCGAAAGAGACCAACAACTTCAGCGCCGGGGCAACCTAGAGGCCCTATGCGAGCGTTGCGTCGAATTGGCGCAGGAACGGGACGCGTTGCGCCAAGACCTGCAAGACACCCAACGACAGGCCTGGATCTACCAACAACTCGACAAGGCATTTGGCAAGGATGGGATCCAAGCACTGATCATTGAAAACGCCGTGCCGCAGATCGCCGAAGAAGCCAACGCCATCCTCGCCCGCCTGACCGACAACCGCATCCAAGTCGCCTTTGAATCACTGCGCGACCTCAAAAAAGGCGGCACTCGTGAAACCCTTGACGTCAAAATCGCCGATGAGGTCGGCGAGCGCTCCTACCATCTCTATTCCGGGGGCGAGGCATTCCGCACCAATTTCGCCTTGCGCATCGCACTCTCCAAGGTACTGGCCATGCGCTCGGGCACCCGCCTCCACACCCTCTTTATCGACGAGGGCTTCGGCACTCAAGACGAACAGGGGCTGGAACAACTCATCGAAGCTATCCAAAAAATCAGCGAGGATTTTAAAAAGGTGTTGATCGTCACGCACCTCGACCAACTCAAGGCGGCCTTTCCAGTGCAAATCGAGGTCGCCAAACACCCCGACTTAGGCTCGCGCTTCTCCGTGACGCAGCACGCCTAGCCTCCTACCCGTTATGGACCATTACAACGAATACCACGCCGCCCGTACCGGCGCGGCCCTACGCGACGCGCAAGCTTCGTTTCGTTTGTACATGCGCGGTGCCGATCACCTCGACTTCCTGCACCGCATGACCTCCAACGACTTCCACAACCTGCAAATAGGGTACGGCCTCGAAGCCGTCTTTATCGAACAGCGGGCGCGGATTCTCGACCTCGCCACCTGCTATCGCGGGCCAGACACCACCGCCTTGATCCTGAGTCCTGATTCGCGCGCCGCGATCCCCGATTGGTTGGACCGTTTTATCTTTGCCGAGTCCCTCGAATTGGCAGACCGCACAGACGAGACGGCCATGTTCGAACTCGTCGGCCCGCAAGCCGCTCAGCTAGTCACCCACACATTGAACGCGGATCTGGCAAAACTTCAGGATCACCAGCTACTCGACCCACAGGTCACCGACGACCTGTGGCTGGCGCACACGGCCGGGCCGGGGCTACGCGCCTTCGGGCCGCCGGCCGCCGTAAAGGACCTTTGGCAGCGCCTCGCCGCCGCAGGTGCTAGCCCAATCGGGTCGGAGACATGGGAAATTTTGCGCGTCGAACAGGGCCTTCCCCTGCTCGGGCGAGAACTGACCCAAGATTACAACCCTTGGGAAGCAGGGCTTGGTCGCGCTATTCATATGGATAAAGGCTGCTATATCGGCCAAGAAGTCATCGCCCGCTTAGATACCTACGACAAAGTCAAGCAGCATTTAGTCGGGCTGCGACTCTCCGCTTCTGAACTGCCGCCAACAGGGCAACCGCTGCGCGACGGCGAGCGCGAAGTAGGGCGCATCACTTCTGCGGTCCACTCCCCCAGCCTCGGCCCGATTGCTCTCGCCTATGTGCGGCGGCGTGCTTGCGCCAAAGGCACTGTGCTAGACGCCGGCGGCGCACAGACTACCGTAGTCTCCCTACCTTTTTTGTCGCATGAGTCCCGCTAGGGCCGGTGGACATCGCAAGATAGTCCACATTGGGATTGATAGCGGCCCGCACCACAACATCCAAGCTTGGGCCGAATTCGCCGCGCTCTTGCGCGAATACACCGATTGGATCGAATGGGGCGGCGACTATGCCATCCTCGACGTCACCGACAATAAGCTCGACATCCCCTTTGGAACGCGTGTCGCCAAGATGATCAAGAGCGATATCAAGCGCCAGCTAGGCTGGAGTGTTTCCGTAGGGTTAGCACCCAGCAAGTTCTTGGCGCAGCTAGCGATGGAGCGCCAGCGGCCCGATGGCCTGACGGTCGTGCTGCCCGAACAGATAGGGGATTTTCTCGCCGATGTGCCGATCAATCTGCTTCCCGGCGTGGGAGCCGTTACGCGCCAGCAGTTCGCAGCCATGCAAATAGAACACATCGGCGCACTGATCCAAGTTCCGCTGGAAGAACTCGTGCGCCGCTTTGGCCAGCGAGGAAGCAGCTTTTGGCACCTCGCCCACGGCTGGGATGACGACCTAGTTGCCCCGGCCGAACAGCTCGACCAAATCCGCGAGGAAGCCTCCTTTTCCGCACCGCTGTACTCCCGCGAAGAAATGCGCGATGCCTTGCGCGAGCTAGCTGTCGCGCTCTGTGGCCGACTGCAGCGCAGGGGGCTACAAGCGCGCGACGTCACTCTAGAAGTGCGCTATCCGGATTTTCGCACCGCGACGCGCACCGCGCGCTTGGGCACTTTTACCGACCGTGCTCAAGCCGTCTTCACGGCTGCCTGCGAGCTATTAGAACAGACAGAAGTCGGCGACTTGGGTACGCGTCTACTCGGAATTGGGTTGGGAGGATTTGACGATGAGGAACTCGAACAACTCGATTTGTTTGCCGGCGAAAAGCCCTAGGCCGCTGCTTGAGGCAATACCGAATCTCCATAGGGCAGCGCCCAGATTCGAGCCTCGGGGCCAACCACCTCATGCGCGGCCGCCATAGCTTGGCCAAGGTCGTCAAAGGGCACTAAGCCAACGCGGCCGATGGCCTCGGTCGACAGCGACGAGACCAAGTGCACGTGGGCCTTTTTCAGCACTGCGGCAATGGCGGCGGCCTTGTGTCCGCCCAAGACGAATTCCCGCTCTATCCGCGCGAGAATCCCGTCGGCCGAATCCGCCTCCTGCAACCAAGAGGCAAAGGTAGCACTGCCCAACCCCTCGCGACATTCAGCTACCCAGACGATGACGCCCCCTTCGCGCACGGCATGCACGGCGTTGTCGAGGGCCTTTTGCGCCTGGTACATATTGACGTCCAGCGGATAGCCGCCCGCGCTGACGAGGACAATATCAGCGCATCGCGCGATCGGCACGGCCCCGCGCTCGGCCACTCGCTCGCACCCTTTGCGGTGAGCCTCTCGCACGTGCCCGGCAAAGGCGGCGACGATGCGGTGGCGGTCGTCGACGATCGCATTGAGGATGAAGTCGATCCCCAGCATGGCCGCCCCTTCTTCTAAATCTTCCCGCACCGGGTTGCCCTCAAGTTGCCCAGTCTCCGCGCCGGGCCGAGCCATCAGGCCGTGATTGGCCGCTATGGCGCTGGGAGAGGCACAGCCGGGCAAGACCGCCTTGGCCCCACCCGAAAAGCCGGCGAAGTAGTGGAACTCCAAGTTGCCCAAACAAATCCGCACATCGGCTTCCACCAAGGGACGAAACAGCTCCACGGGCGTACCGCGGGAAGTGACACCCAGCCGCACTACGTCTTGGGGATCGTGATTCACGACCCGCACTCGATCATAGACCGCAGGCCCTACCAAGTCAGCCAACTCGGCTTCGGTCTGCGCTCGATGCAACCCCAAGGCCACAACTACCGTCACGTCGGAATCTGGCACACCGGCTGCGGCGAGTTCTTCTAACACCGGCGGCAACAGACGATCGGTCGGGCAGGGCCGAGTCAGATCGCTGACGACAATTGCGACCTGCTGACCGGGCTGTACCAAGGCGCGCAATTCCGGCGTGCCCACAGGCCGGGCCAACGCATCCCGCACCAACGCCCGCTCTTCACTGTCGCCACCTTGTTCCGCTCTCGGCAAAACGACGCCTAGCAAACGCTCACTGGGCACGTCAACCTGCAACTGAGAGTCGCCAAAGGGCAGCTCAATCTGCGTCGCAGCCATGAATCCTCCTCAATTGTCGAGGGTGCAGGCACCCGCACCGCGCGGGTCGCCGCAGGTACCACACGGCCCTATTGGCTCGCGCTCGCTGGCAGCGCGACCAGCGACGGCAAAACTCGACAGCTTCTTCTTCAACTCCACGCCCTCACAAGACGGACAAGCGGCCATCGCTGTCCCTTGTATGAGCGCATCGAACTCTGTGCCGCACTCCTTGCAGACGTATTCAAAAATCGGCATGGCTCAAGCTCCGTGCAGGGCCGGCTGATACAGACCCACGCTGTAGAATTCATAAGAAGCAGCTTTGTCCGGAAAATCAACTACGTGTACCGTAAAGCGAGCCGGCACCCCGGTGTCGGGCATGTGATCGCGGAAAAAGCTGCTATAGGCCTGGGCGTATTCTTGATAAATGCGCTGTTGTTCCTCGTGAAAGCGCTGCGGATCGGTTAGCGGGTTGACGTCCTTGGGCTGAGCACCGAAGGCGTGTACCTCGATGAAATCTATCTGGTTAATCGAATCGCAAATTTCGGCTTCTTGCAGCCACTTTTCCCAACAGCGGAAGACCAACTCGACCTCGACAGCAGGCGTCATCCTCACCAGCTCGTCGCGGTCGAGGATCCCATGCGCCGAATGTCCGCCGGTTAAGCCGGCGAAGTAGATCTTCAAGTCGCCGTTGTCCAGCGTCTCGGTCACCAAGGCCGATAAGGTTGGGTGGTCCCCGCCGTAGTAGTAGGTTAATCGACCACGTTGCTTGACGTTAAATGCCATCGTACTCCTTTCACTTCGCGTTAAAGTGCTTCGACGAAAATCTCGACCCAATGCCGCGCCTGCCGCCCCGTGAAGTCGGCAATCTGGTGGCGGCACGAGGTGCCTACCGCCGCGATCTCCACATCCTCTCCTGCCGCCTCTAGCTCGGCAAAGAGTCGCTCCTGCCCCACGGTGCGCGATATTTCAAAGTGCTCCTTCTCGTAGCCAAAACTGCCGGCCATGCCGCAGCAGCCCGACGGGATTTCCTCGGCGCAAAAGTGGGGCGGCATGTTGAGCACGGCCAATGTCGCGGCCGTTCCGGTCAGGGCCTTTTGATGGCAGTGGCCGTGCACCAAAATATGGCGGGCGGTCTGGGCAAACTCCAAATCGAGCGGCGACTCGCGGACGAGAAAGTCCTCGAGCAAGACGACCTGCTCGGCCACGCGTCGGCTCTGCGGATCGTCAACCAAGTCTAGGTAATCGTCGCTGAGCGCCGACGCGCAACTCGGCTCCAAGCCGATGATCGGCACTCCCTCCGCAGCCCACGGCGCGAGCACCTCCACATTGCGCTGCGCCAGTGCGCGGGCGCGGTCGAGAAATCCCTTGGATATGAACGGCCGACCGCAACAAACTTTGTTTGCGACTAAAACGACCTCGTATCCGGCGCGCTCCAAGATGATCGTCGCCGCCATGCCAATGGCTGGCTCGTTGTATTCGACGAAGGTGTCGTTAAACAGCACGACGCGGCCCTTGTCGCCGCGAGCCGGACGCCGCCCGGCGAACCAGCGCGAAAACGGCTGACGGGCAAAGGCCGGCAGTCGCCGCCGCCGATCAATGCCCAAAAACGCATCCAACAGCCAGCGAGTGAACCCGCTGTGGCCAATCCAATTCGACAGCGGTGCCAACGCCGATCCCAAGCGGCTGATGCGGGCGATGTCGGCGAAAAGCCGCGAGCGCAGCGGATAGCCGTGCTGGCGATGGTAGTGAGCGAGAAATTCGTACTTGAGCTTGGCCATATCCACGCTCGACGGACACTCGGCCTTGCAGGCTTTGCACTCCAAGCAGAGGTCCATCACGCGGTGGACCTCTTGGCTGTGCAAGCCGTCGGGCAACGTGCCGGCCAGTGCGGCGCGCAGGGCATTGGCCCGGCCGCGGGTGGTGTGCTCCTCGTCCAAGGTCGCCATGTACGAAGGGCACATCGTGCCCACCAGCTTTTTGCGACAGTGGCCCACCCCAGAGCACATTTCAACGGCTTCTTGGAAACCACCGGCCTCGCTAAAGCTGAAAAACGTCTCCACTTGGGGCGTCTTATAATCCTCGTTATAGCGCAGGTTCTCGTCCATCCGAGGAGGCCGGGTGATCTTGCCGGGGTTCATAATCCCCTGCGGATCAAAGGCGTCCTTAACCTCGCCAAAAGCCGCGACCAACTCTGGACTAAACATCTTGGTGATCCATTCGCTGCGCGCCAAGCCATCGCCGTGCTCGCCCGACATAGCTCCGCCGTATTCGAGCACCATATCGCTCATCCGCTCCTCCATCTGGCGCAGGAGCTTTATGCCCTCGGGATCCTTGAGGCTGAAGATTGGCCGGATGTGCAACAGGCCGACGCTCGCGTGCCCATAGAATTCGACCTCAATGCCCAATTCCTCCATCAGTGCGACCACCCGGCGGACGTAATCGGGCAGGTGGGCTACCGGGACGCAGGTATCTTCCACCCCGGGTTGGGGCTTGGGATCGCCCTTCATGCCCATCAAGAGCCCCAATCCGGCCTTGCGCAGCTCCAAGATGGCCTTCTGATCCCCGGCGGCTACGGCCCGCGTAAACGCGTAGCCCATCCCGCGCGCCCGCAATCGCTCTTCCAATTCGTCCATCTTGTGGCTCAGCTCGGCTTCGGAGTCCGTATAGTACTCGATTATGAGCAAGGCCGCCGGATCGCCCGTGATGAAGCGGCGGCTCGGGGCGTGCTCGGTCGAGGCTTTAGTCTGGTCGAGCAGGATCTTGTCGATTAGCTCGCTGGCGACTGGTGCGGTCTCTAACGCGGTCAGATTGGCCTCCATCGCCTCAACCAAGTCGTGGAAGTGGACGGCCACCAAGCCCTTGTGTTCGGGTAACTCCACCAAGTTCAATCGCGCTTCGACCACCGCGCAGAGCGTGCCCTCCGAGCCGACGACCAGCTTGCTCAGATCAAAGGGCGCGCCATCGATGAACTCGTCGAGATTGTAGCCCGAGACACGGCGCATCACTTGGGGATAGCCCGTGCGGATCTGCGCTTCGCGCTCGCCGACGATGCGGCGCACTTCGCGGTAAATGCGCCCTTCGAGGCTGTCCAAGCCCGCGCGACGTTCACGCTCCTCATCGTCTACTGGCCCAAATACCGCTTGTGAGCCATCGGCCAGCACCACTTTTAGCTCCTGTACGTGGTCGATGGTCTTGCCGTATATCATGGAGTGCGCGCCGCAGGAATTGTTGCCGATCATCCCGCCGATATTGGCCCGACTGCTCGTGGAGACATCCGGCGCGAACATCAAACCGTAGGGCTGCAAGTAGGCATTGAGCTCATCGAGCACTAGGCCCGGTTGGACCCGAACCCAGCGCTCGTCCGGGCTGAACTCCAAGATCCGGTTCATGTATTTGGAAAAATCGAGATGGACCGCCGTTCCCACCGACTGGCCTGCCAAACTCGTACCGCCGCCTCGTGGCAAGACCGCCGCCCCCTGCTCAGCGGCAATTTTCACCGTGGCGACCACATCGGCCTCGTCTTTGGGCACGACCAGCCCTAGGGGCTCCATCTCGTAGATGCTGGCGTCGGTGCGGTAGAGCATGCGCGAAACCGCGTCAAAGCGCACCTCACCTTGGATGGCCTGCTGCAAGGCCATCGCCAATGTATTTTTATCCATTTTTAAGGCATTAATCGGCTGCGCGTCTTCTTCATCTTACAGAATTAACGCGCATTTTGGTCACTTGGTAGGCACTTATCAATACTAAGAACGCACTCTACAGGCCGTCAAATTCCCACACTAGCCGCTTTTCATTTTTTACAAACGGTCTCTTAATTTTTTTCGTAAAAAATCGCTAAAATATCCAACATGTAGGTTGACATCCACTTCTAGCCCCAATAGATTGTTTATCGCCACGTGGTTAGCGCGCAGAAGAGGGGGCTTCCGGGACAAGGGGAGATCACGGAAGTCCCCACTTTTTATCCCACGGAATCTCATGTCGCAAACACAACCCATCGCTGTCAGCATCTACAATCAAATCTATAATCTCATCAACAGCGATGAGCAAGACCCCGAATACATCCGGCTCGCCGCGGCCTACCTCGACGAAAAAATGCAGCAGATCGCCGCTACGAGCGGGGCCCGGGGTCCGCTCGATATCGCCATTTTAGCCGCGCTCAATATCGCCGAAGAAGTACTCCACGCTCGCCAGCACAAGGACGCACTGATCGACAGAACCGATGCCCGCATCGACTCCTTTAACCGGTTGTTGTCCGACGACGCCCCCGCTACAGACGATCCCCCCGCCGACGCCAAGCGGTTCTGATTCTTTTTCATATATAATATTCGATTTCCCCATTCCCAGACTCTTGGGAGTGAGGCACATTGAGCGGACACCGCGTCTTGTAGTCGGGATGGAGCTGCGCCCATAGGTGATCGAGCGCGTGTTGGTTCCAGCGAAAGAAGTGATCGCGGCCAATCTGCTCCATCAGCCCTGACCGCTCCAGCGCGTCGGTAAGCTGCCGTTTAGCCCGCGTAAAGTACAGGTCCAGCCCAACTTCGCGCAGGCGTTCAACTACATTGCGCAGCGCCTGTTCGCCAGACGCGTCGATCCGATTAATTCCATCTGCATCGAGAATCAAGTACCGTAGCTCGGGTGCCGAGGCGATTATTTCGAGCACCTTGTCCTCAAAATAACGGCTCGACCCAAAGTACAGTTGGCCGTCAAAACGCATAATCGCGAGCTGCTGATCTGGCCTCAGACCCGCGTCGCTTTCGCGCATCGTGCCGTCGAGGTGCCGGGCGAGGAAAACCACGCGGGGCCGCATGGTGCGGTAGAAATTGAGCACCAGCGAGGCACCCACGCCAAGGGCAACCCCTAAGTGCAGGTCCGGTGCCAAAACCAGCGTGCCGACAAACGTCGCGATCCCGATCAACCCGTCTTGGGCTTTAATGCGCCAAGCTGTCGCCAGAGGCTGGATGCGCACCAAGCCAACGACAGCGGCGATAATAACAACGGCCAGCGTAGCTTGCGGCAGATAGTACAACAGCGGCGTGAGCCAGAGCAAAGTCGCGGCGATGACCAGCGACGCCACGACGGAGGAAAAACCCGTCCGCGCCCCGCTTTGATAATTGACGGCCGACCGCGAAAACGAGCCCGAAGTCGCATAGCTCTGGAAAAGTCCGCCGACTAGATTGGCCATGCCTTGGCCGATGAGTTCCTGATCGATATCGAGATGCTGCCGCGTCCGGGCAGCGAGGGTCTTAGCAATAGCCATGGCCTCCATCAGGCCGAGCATGGTCAGGGTCAAGGCTCCCACGAAGAGCGGAGACAGTATCTCCACATTTAAGTTCGGCACCGCCGGCCGCGGCAAACCGCGCGGGACCTCGCCGACCACTTCCCCGCTAAATCCAGCCAGCCAAGAAACGAGCGTGGTAACCACCAGCGTCGTCAACATGCTCGGCAACTCCCAGCGCACGCGGCGCAAAACCACCAGCAGCCCTCCGGCCAGCACTGCCATCCCCAGTGTCGGCCAATGGACCTCTAACAGCGCCACGTCGATGACGCGAAGAGCCGCCAGCAAATGCCCCCCCTGTTGGGGCTCCACACCGAATACCTTGTGCAATTGGGAGATGGCGATGATAAAGGCCGCGGCATTGGTAAAGCCAACAATCACCGGGCTGGACAGCAGGTCGATCAGCAAGCCCAACCGCAACGCGCCCAAGGCGATCCGTATTAGACCGACCAGCAAGCCCAAAACCAGCGAATAGGCGATATACAGCTCGCTGCCCTCGGGAGCGAGCCCCTGCACGGTCGTCGCGCTAATGAGCGAAGCGATGGCCACCGGGCCGGTGGACAAATGCCGGGAAGAGCCGAAGAGCGCGGCTACGGCCGGCGGCAGAAAGGCCGCGTATAGCCCATAGACCGCCGGCAGCCCTGCCAATTCGGCGTAGGCCATAGCCTGGGGCACGAGGATCGTCGCCACGGTGAGGCCCGCGACCACATCGGCGCGCAAGACGCCCGGCCGACCGAGTTCGGGCAACCAACGAACAAATGGAAAAAATCGCTTCATGCGTTTGCCATGGGGCGGTTGACACCTAGTTGACAGCCAGTGTACACTTAGCGGGTTACACCTCAACAGCGGGAGTGCCGCATGGACCCACACGAGCAGCGAGCCTTTTTCGAGCAGCAGGGCTACTTAATCGTCCCCGACCTGCTCAACAGCCGCGAAGTCGCCGAATGCCAGCACGAGATCCAACGTCTGCATCAACGAGCCGCCGACCTAGAGGCCAACCAAGACCCACTCAGCAGCCACTTTCAGCGCGAGCCTTTTTCTAAAGACCAAAACCGCAACGGCCTGCCGGTCCTGCGCAAAATCGAAAACACTCGCGCCCTGTCGCCGTGCTTTGCCCAACTCGCGGCCCATCCCCGCCTCGTCGCCGTCGTCCAATCGCTCCTCGGGGACGATCTGCTCCTCTTTCGCAGCACCCTAATGCTCAAACCCGCCTTCCACGGCTCGGCCCACGCCCTGCACCAAGATTCGGCTTATTGGCCAATGGAACCACCCGCACTCGTGACTGTGAGTATTGCCCTCGACGACGCCACCCCAGACAACGGCTGCATCAAGGTCATTCCCGGCAGCCACCATTGGGGCTTGCAGGAATGGGGCCACATTGCCCAACAGCAAGGGTCACCGCTGACTAACCGCGAGGACATCGATAGCTCGCGCCAGATCGACGTGCCGCTCGCAGCCGGGTCGGCCGTGCTGTTCCACAGCTTAATGGTTCACGGTTCCGGCCCCAACCAGACCGACCGTTCGCGCAACACCGCGCTCTACGCCTATTTCTCACCGCACGTGCGCTACGTGCCCGGAGCCAAGGGACCGCAGTCGAAGTCCTTCCCGGTCATCGCCGGTCTCGATGGTGCCGCCGAACACGTGCTGGTCGCCGCCTGAAGCAATCGCCCTAAAAAAAGAGATTATATCCCCAGGTGCCAACGAAGCAGGTGATACCAATGGCACGCGAATGAAAAAGGCCGACGCCCGCCATGCGGACACCGGCCTTTTAGCGCTTTTCGGACCAATCTCAGATGGGCCTGAGAATGAGCGACATTTCGCGGCCTTCCATTTTGGGATTTTGGTCGACGACGGCTACATCTTCGAGCTTGGCAGCCAACTCTTTCAGTAGCTGGTACCCCTGTTCTTGGTAGGCCATCTGCCGCCCGCGGAAGCGAACGCTGACTTTAACCCGGTTTCCCTTTTCGATAAACGTGCGAATATGGCTCGTCCGATATTCGAGATCGTGTTCGGAAATAGTGGGTTGGGCGATGCGAATGGCCTTCATCTGCACATTTTGCTGCTTCTTGCGCGCTTCCTTGGCCTTTTTCTCTTGGTCGTAGCGGAACTTGCCGTAGTCGATAATCCGGCACACCGGCGGGCGCGCTTCAGCGGCTACTTCCACTAGGTCGAGATTGGCTTCCTCCGCCATGGCCAAGGCCCGGGCCGTTTCGATGATCCCCACCTGCCCCCCATCGGACCCGATGAGCCGGATTTGGGGCACGCGAATATCATCGTTTACTCTCGTGAAACTCTTTTTCTTTGCTGCGATTGCATCAACCTCCGTAAAGGGTGGAAAGCGCGGGCGTTTCCCGCAGAGTTTTTAATATATTCTCAGCGCGAATTAAAACAAGCAAAGATTTACCCCTTCCCTCTTTGGCAGCCATGAGTGAATAAGTTATTTTGCCTATTTTCTACCCGAAGGAAAGCCCATGACCCGCACGTACGACGTCTATGGAGTCGGCCACGCCCTAGTGGACATCCAATATCAAGTCGCCCCGGAGTTCCTCGCCGAACACCAGATCGAAAAAGGGGTTATGACCCTCGTCGATGAGGCGCGGCAGCGCAACCTCACAGCCGCGGTCCGCGACGAGCCGGTCGCCTCGGCGTCGGGCGGCTCAGCAGCCAATACGCTTATCGGCGTCGCCCGCTTTGGCGGCCGGACCTATTACGCTTGTCTGACTGGCCGCGACGCTTGGGGCGACTTTTACCAGCGCGATCTCGAAGCAGCCGGCGTGGCTACTCATCCGGCCAACCGAGGCACGGGCAAGACCGGCCAGTGCTTGGTTTTTATTACGCCAGACGCCGATCGCACCCTCAACACCTTCTTGGGCATCAGCAGCGCCATCAGCTCAGCCCAACTCCACGAGGAGGTCATCGCCGACAGCCAATACATTTATATAGAGGGTTATCTCCTCGGCTCCGACGACGGCTTTGCCGCCGCGTGCCGAGCGCAGCAAATGGCCCAACGCCACGGTACGGCCGTTGCCCTAACCCTGAGCGATCCCTTTGCCGTCCGGGCCTTTCGGGCACGCTTTGACATGCTCTTGCAAGAAGGTGTCGATTTGCTCTTCTGCAATGAGGAGGAAGCCCTCGCCAGCACTGGGATCGCTGACCGCGAAGCCGCCGGCGCGGCCTTAGCTTCCCAAGTCGGCACAGCCTACATAACATGCGGAGCCGACGGTGCCATAGTGTACGACGACGGCACCCATTACCAAGTCCCCGGCGTCCCAGTCCAAGCCATCGACACCAACGGTGCCGGCGACCTCTTCGCCGGTGGCGTGCTCTACGGGCTATCCTACGGGTACAGCCCCTTAGACGCGGCGCGCCTAGGCTGCTATGCCGCGGCACAAGTGGTAACCCGCTTCGGGCCGCGCTTAGAACAATCGCTCGCCGATCACATCAATCACATCCTATCTCACTTTTCAACTTAGTCTGGAGGCCCGTGTGAAGATCCTAGTCCACTACCCATTCACCGACGAACAGCACGACCGCCTGCGCCAAATAGCACGCGAAAACGGCGGCCACGAAGTCTTTGTGGCCAACGACGAACAAGAAGCCCTCGCTGTAGCCAGCCAGATCGACGTCATCGTCGGCCACTTCCCGCCCGCAGTCTGCGCTGCCGCCCCCAACCTGCGCTGGGTCCAGTCCTTCAGCACTGGCATGGACAAGTTCCTCTTCCCCGAAATCATCGCCCGCGACGAAGTAGCCATTTCCAACGTGGCCGGGCTGTACGCCCCCCAAGGCGGCGAACACGCTTGGGCCTTGCTCCTCGCTCTGACTCGGGGCATCGATCAGGCAATTCGCCAAAACGACCAGCGCAAGTGGGCTGGCGGCACTACCGTCGAACTGACCGGACAAACGTTGGGTCTTGTGGGACTGGGGGGCTTTGGGATTGAAATGGCCAAGCGGGCTGCCGGGTACGACATGCCGATCATCGCCATCGACCCGGTGCGCCGCGACCTGCCACCGGGCATTTCCGAACTCAAAGACAACTCCCGCGAAAATCTGCACAGCCTCCTCCGGCGCGCCGATGTAGTAATGATGGCCTGTCCGCGCACCGAGGAGACGTACCACCTCATCGGGCGCGAGGAACTGTCGCTGATGAAGGAAAGCGCCTACCTGATCAACGTGACGCGGGGCGGCATCATCGACGAAGATGCCCTCTCTGAGGCCCTGCACGATGGGCAGATCGCCGGTGCCGGTATCGACGTCACTGAAATCGAGCCGCTGCCTGAAGAATCCCCGCTGTGGGACGCGCCCAACATCATCCTCACCCCGCATCGGGCCGGTGCCTCACAGCACCGACCGCGCAAGGTCTACGAGTTCTTCTGTGCCCAATTGGAGCGCTATCTCAAGGGCGAGCCGGTGCTCAATATAATTGACAAAAAGAAAGGGTACTAGGAATGGCATTTTCCCTAGGTAGTATGGTCCTTCTCGTCTTTTGAACCAGTGATGAAATCGAGGTAATTCCCTTGATGGACGACCTCGAACGAACTATCGCGATACGCTTGACGCCAGCCTCGGGGTGCCCGGAGGGTGGATTGAGACGACCACTTCATTTCAGCAGCGTGCAGACACCCTCCCCACTCCTCGATCAAGTCGATCTCCTGCTGGTCGTAGGTGCGCCAGAAATGGCTCTCGGCCAAGCGCCCCGTATATAGGTTGTACTTCAGTCGTTCGCCCAAGACATAGTTCTCCCACAAGGCCCCCACATCGTCGCGCAGAGTTAGGACATTGAAGTTGTTGATCAGTCCGTTCCTAATGCCATTGTCGTAAAAGTAGTAGCGGCGGCTCTTGGTAATTTCCTTGCGGAGATTGCGGCTGAAGCCGCGACGGCTATAGAGGATATAGGCTTTTTCAAGCAGGTCGAGATAGCGCTCCACCGTGTTCTTGTTCATGCCTAGTTGGGTTCCCAATTCCGCCACCGAGACCTCGCGGCCAATCTGAAAAGCAAGCAACTGGAGCAAGCGGAGCAATTTGTCGGCGTGTCGAATGCCTTCCAACTGTAGAATATCTTTGAACAGATAGGAAGCGATTAGTTCCTTTATATAAAGCTGGCGGTCTTCGTTCGACTCCATCAGGACTGCTTCGGGATACGACCCGTAGATCAACCGCAGTTCGAGCTGGGCCCTCGTTTGGTGAGCTGTTTCCACTTCCTGCAGTTCGAGCTGGGCTAAGGGCAACAGCAGCAGGGTGTATTTGCGGCCCGTCAAAGGCTCGCCCGTCTGCTGAGCTAGATCAAAGGAAGAAGACCCTGTGGCGATAATGCGCAGCCCTTCGACGTGATCGGCTAATAGCTTTAGATTCAGGCCGATTTGCCGCACGTACTGGGCTTCGTCAATAATCAACGTGCGCCGTTGGCCGATAAAGGCTCGCAACTTGACTAGGGATTGACTTTCCAAATACTCGCGTACCGTTATATCTTCCCCAGTCACCAAGAGGGCGTCGCGGTCGTACTGTTGGATATAATGCTGGATTAAGGTGGTCTTGCCCACCCGCCTAGGACCGTACACCACGGCGACTTTACCGGGGATAGCCAAGCGCTTGAGTCGAGTAAGTTGTGCTTGAGGAATATAAATATCGGACATATTACTGACTGAATTAGCGTTAATTCAGTCGGTTGTCAAGTCCATAATTACAGAGCGAGCACCCGATGGAACTGGAAATAACCTCCCAACACCAAGAACAGTACGAGCGCGACGGCTATACGATCGTCCGCGGCGGCTTCACCGCCGACGAATGCGACCACTTTGTCACCTACATGATGGATCTCCACGCCGGCCGCTTCAGCGTCGAGGGCTATCCCCCGCGCCAGCCGGACGATTGGAGCCGCTTAATCAGCCGCAGTCTGCACCATCCGGCCGGCCTAGCTTGGATGCTCGATCCCAGACTGCGCCAACCGCTGCGCACCTTCCTCGGCGACGAGCCAGACGGGGTCCAGAGCATGTACTTTTACAAGGGTTCCGAGCAACGTCGGCACCAAGACGCCTTTTTCCTGCCGGGCTGCATGTCGGCTTGGGTCGCTCTCCAGCAAGTCAGCGCCCGCAACGGCAGCATTCACATTCAGGTGGGCTCTCACAAGGGAGAGCTCATAGAAAAGCGCCATTTCCGCCGCGATGAAAACGGCGAACCAGGCCCTTGGTATGGCTGGAACCAAGACGAGGCTTTTGACGCCCTTTTCGCGCACAACGAGCTGCCGGAAATTGCCATTGAAGCGGACAAAGGCGACATCGTGTTCTTCAACGGCCGCTTAATCCATCGCGGCGGCCCCATTTTGGAGGAGGGCGCTTTCCGCCATAGCTGGGCCGGCCACTACATTCCCCGTTCCTACAATCCGTGGCCCTACGAGAGCCACCCCCGGTTGCGCGTCTCCTTCGACGGCGTGTGCCGCTTTACTCCTACTCACTGAACAACAGCGGAGGTTGACCATGAAACTGTGGATGGATGTAATGCGCGATCTCGAAAGCGTGATGAACGATCACGAACGCATACTCGACGCTTGGGCAGAGGGCGGCGTCGACGGCGTCGTATTCGGTCCGCTCGTCTTCGGCACTGCAAAACTATCGAAAGATGCCGTGTCCGCTCCCACTGAAGACATCGTGGCGGAGGCGTACGATCCGAACCCAGCGGTGTACGCACGACTCGGCGTCGAGCCGCCGACACCGCCGGAGCACAAACTGCCGGAGAAAAGGGCTCTGCTCGAAAAGACGATGAACGCCGCCAAGGATCGCGGCATGCAGGTCTATTGTATGTACGCCGACGGAGGTGCCGGTCCAGGCGGGCAGGGCCACCACCTGCACGACGACAAAACGCTAGCATCGCGGGTAGCGCGCATGGTTGACACGCTAGAGCACTTTCCGATGGCGGACGGCGCCGTGATGGACGGACCAGAGTGGGGATACGAAATCGCCCCCCATCACATGAATCACCGCTCCTACTTCTTTCACGACCTGCCGGAATCCGTAGCACCGATGGCCGAGGATCTAGGATACGACTACGAGGCCATGGTGGCCGCCAAAGACAGGCTCCTGTCCCTGTTCCACAACCTCGACCCAGTGCGCATCCGCGGACACGCACGCGGCGGCTTGGTCGGTGCCTACCACATGCTCGGAGCCGATCCCGACCTGATGGCTTGGCTGTCGTTCCGGGCCGACTCGCTGACTCGCTATTTCCGCCGCATCCGCGAGGGCGTCGCCGCCGAACTGGAGCGCCCGGTACGCCTGGGATGCGGTCCGCGCTCGGCTGCCTTTGCACCCTTATGTGGGTACGACTTCGTCGATCTAGCCCAGTTCATGGATTTCCTGCTGCCGAAGCACTATTTCTTTCACCGGGGCTTCGACGGCTTCCTCGGCACGGTTTACCGCTACTCGCAGACGCTCATAGAGTGGAATCCAGGTATCAGCGTGGCCGACACCCTCGATGTCGTGCAGGCCCTCTTCGGCATCGTCCTGCCGGGCGTAGGCGACGACATGCTCGACTTCGAAAGCGCCCTCAATCCGGAGTTTTTCGAGCAGGTGGTGACGCAGGAGACGCGACGGGCGATAGCCTCGGTCGACGATCCGGAGCGCATTGTGCCATGGCTCGATACTGGCCGCTTTCCCCACGACGGCGATCCAATGTCGGCGCGCGACCTCAAGATGTTACTCGACACCGCTGAGGCCGCAGGGCTCAGACGCTTCAACTACCACCACCAAGGGAATCTCAGTTCGGGTGAATGGGTGGTCATCAGCGACAAATGTGGAACCCGCTGGGACCCGCGCAAAAGCGACTACGAGCCGCCGGACGAGCTGGTGTTATAAGGGGCTATTCCTCCCCAGGACCGATGACGCGGCGGGCGCGGTCGCTCAAGCACTGCGGAGTCCACTTCGGCTCGCGAACAAGGCACACTTCGACCTCGCCGACGTCGTGCAGGCGGGCGCGGAGTTGCGCCTCGATGCCGTCGGAAAACCAGTCGAACCAGGTTTCGCGTCCTGCGTACGGCATGACGATATCGACGCGGATGTCGCTTCCCTCGATGACGACCTCCTGGACGATGCCGATATCGACGAAGCTGAGCTGGCGCTGCCCCCAAGGCGACCCCTCGACGTAGAGCTCGAATTCGTTCGTGGCCCGCAGTGCGTCCATGACATTGTCGAGGTTGATCGGCCTAGGAGCCAGAGCAGTTTCCCCCTGGGTAATCGGGCTGGTAAGGCGCTCCTGGTGGTCAATGAGGTCGGCGAGGCCGTGGTGCTCTCCCCCCTCTTCGTACCGGTGCAGGACGTAGGCGTTCTTCTCGTACACGTGCTCGCCGGCGCGCATCGCCGCGAGCTGCACCGGATAGCGAACCCAAGTGCCGGTATGCGAGAACCCGGCGTGGGCCGGCTGCGGCCAGCTTGGATTGGTATTCTCGAACTCGAGGTGGATGCTGCCGAATCCTTCGCCGGTTTCGCGGTTGAAATGGGTCACCCAGCGAGGATCCTCACGCTGCCAACCTCGGGCCCCAAAACCGATCTCACCCTCCGGTCCCATCCAGGCTCGTTCGGGTAGCTGTTCGCCGATGACAAACTCGTCGTTGCGGCAATCGCGGAAACGCACGTCTTCGAGGACTTCGAGCTTCGATTCCATGATGACGTAAGGCTGACCGGCCCAAAAGCTGTAGGTCACGGTAGCCATGACTTTGTGAGGCCGGCCGACTTGGGGACCGATTGACAGGATTGGGTGGCCCCAGCGGCGGATGCGCACGCAGACCGGTCCCTTGATCACATCGTAGTCAAACAGGGGTGGGCCGTCCCAGTTGGTGAGCCGGTAGCGGCCGACGCGTTCGTCGCTCCAGTCGGGGCCCCAGTGAATGGTACCTTCGACTCCGTGGCCGTGTCGGTTTACGAGTTCTGCTGGCCCCCTTTTCGAGTAGTGATTCTTCCAGTTGCCGTTCATCTTCCCGAGGACCGCGCGGTAATGCTCATTTTCCACCTCGAGGGCATACCCCTCGCCCGAGACCTTGAGGTCGGTGTCGTAGTGAGGCTCGGGTGCCTCCGGGTTGCCGTACAGCAGGAGGTAGGTCGCCGAACCCTCGGCGGTCACATCGGCAAGGAAAAACAACCTGCAGCGCAGCAACTCGTCCTCGCGGTCCATGAGATGCACTTGGCTCGGCACGACTTCTATAGGACCGGTTTCGCTGCAGAGACGGGCGACGCGGACTTCGCGGCCAAGGTCGGTAATGTGACCGGAGTGAATATCCACGTCCGCTTCGACCGGTTCGCCTCGGCGTTCATGTGCCGTGTCGTTCACCAACACTAGACGCTTGGCGTACTGCCAGCCAGGAGGCGGAGAACCCCAAGATTGCGGCAGGGATGCGGTCGCGTCCCAGTCGCAGGCGGGAATGTATATCTCAGAATCTTTCATCCGGGGTCTCCATGGCAAAAGGTGCTATCTTGATGTCCCGCACGAATATGTAACGGATGAGACCAATGCACAATGGCAGCAACTTAATCGACTGTTGCTATCGTATTACTGAGTCGTTGAAAGGGCGTTTTTAGTTATTCAATTCTGGCGTTGGACGTAGATTGGGCTACTCCAAGCGCGGTGCTGATCGCACTGCGTCAGTTGCACCCAGTAGGGACATAGACCCTTTACCGTCCGCGTGTCCCGGAATGAGAGTTCTACTTGCCGCGGCAGGTTTGGGTTCGGGGCCTGTCCGACGATGACGTGCCGACTGACACCCCCCGCATCCACTCGCATCGGTTGCTCCCGCACTTGAGCCAAGCCAAACTCGAAGGTCGCATGGCGGGATTCAAAGCGACATAATGTCGCCGCGTTTGATTCGATTTCTAGGCACATCCCCATGCGGTTGCCGGCAGTGACTGTGTCGAAACAGACTGTTTGGCCGTCGACCCGTTCGAGACGGTCGCAGGGAGAGACCAAAGCGACGGGCTCGACATGGGCGATGCGTCCGTTTTCGACGACAAATCGGCCCTTCCAGCGGACGCGCTGATCGGGAGCACTGCCGGGCCGTTCGGTTCCTCCCCAGAGGATGCGCAAAGTGCCTTCGGCAGATGCCAGCGCCGGGTGCCATGTCCACAGCAAATCGGGACCGCACAGCAGGTCGACCTGCTCAATCGCCGTCGTCCCCTCTGCCTCGATCGACACAAGGGGAGAATCTGTCGTCGCGTATTCGCTGCCCATGAGATGGCCGTCGGCTCGGACGTCGAGTATTATGCGGGCCCCATCAGTGGCGTAACACCGCCGCGCAGCAATCGCTTCCCACAACGCATCCTCGGTGAGTTCGGAGGCCAGAAAAGCGGTGACACCGCTGCGCACGTTGCGGATCAGTCGGCTGCCGGGATGATCGCATCCGGGCCGCCCAGCAACGCCGTCGGTTCCGGCGGTTACCCCGACGCGATAACCGCGACGCAAGGCGTCGAGTACGAACCAGTCCGACGTACCGTGGGTAGAGTGGACCTCGGCGAAGGTTTCGATTCCCGGCTCGTGGAAATCGAGGTTAGTCGGCCTGCCGCCAGCGTGCATGTTGATGAATACCTCTTCATCCCGCATGGCAGCCAAAAACTTGGTCGCTGTTTCGAGGTCAGGCTCTGGATCGGGCACATCTTCGGTAAAGAAGCGACCAGAACGCCGCAAGCGCGGCTCATCGCGTCGGTACATGACGTTGCGGTCGCCGCCGTCTGGTGTGTAGGCGCTCCATTCGCACCCGAGAAAGGCGACGAAACGTCCCGCCTCATTGGCGGCGGCCGACTCGCGGCGCGTTTGCTCCCACAGATCCAAGCTGACATGGTGGTCATTCGCTTGGTGCGAGCAGACCTGCAAACCAGCTACGTGACGGGCGTAGTCAAAATGGTGGCGCACCGAGCCGACGCCACAACCAATTTGGCCCTGGCCAGCATGCAGGTCGCCCCAGAAGATGCGCAACGGAGGCGGCTCAGCGGCGATACGTACCGGATTGCTCTCTGCCCGCAGTTGGAAGCGAGGAACGGCAACCTCAATGCGATGAATCCCCGGGCTGGCGATACGCACCCGCGCTTGGTAAGCAGGCATGTCGCCAGCGCTTTCGACGGAGGCCGCTTTGACTCCGTCGGCAGGGACTACCTCCGGAACGGAATCCTCGATGAGCAAGGGGTTCCCCCATTCATCCTCAACACGCAGCGTCAGTACGATATCTTCGTCGATGAGCCCATCCGCCGGAGCAAGGGCGAACAGCCGCGCCGGAGCGCCAGCTACAATGGGAAATCCTCGCACAGGCGGTAGCTGGACCCAGTGGTCACCGCCATCCGGATTAATTAGAAAAAGCAGCTCAGCGTCAGGCACGACAAAGGTGGGAGCACGCCACTCCCTACAGGTCAGCTCAACTACATCCCCTTGGGTCAGCACACCGGAGAGGACTTCGACATTGATATGGTGATTCCATGGAATCAGGTCGCCCCGGAAGGCAAAGGTTACCCGCAAGTCGACTTCGCGCTTCGGGCAGAATGCGTGGACGTACCCCGGAGCGCCAGGATCGCTCGTCTGCAGCATGGACCAGTCGAACGGCCACAGCCAAGCGATCCGTAAGTGACCGCCGGCAGGGATTGCGGTCTCGCCGAGTTCGAACCGCAGGGCCAGATCGATAGTATCTCCCGCCGGCACCGCGGCGGACCGCATTATGCGACCGCTGCCATGCAACCGACGGCGTTCTGCGAGGTCAATACCGGGAAAGTGGTGGATTTGAGGCCGCTGGGGAAAACCGCTGCTCACCAACATGGGATAGACTTCACACTATAAAGTTAGATGCTCATCGAGAGCGGTGCTGAGCCGGTGCAGAACCTCGGGAAGTGCAGAGGACAAGTCATCCCTTTCGTTGCGCTCAAGATCGTACAGTATTTGGGGCCGATCGCGCTGCAGGCGCTTCGTCTCGTCAGGCGGAATGTGCATCGGCTCGAAGGTATCTCCTCCGATGCGCTTCCCTGGGTCGTAGCCGCGAACCAACTTAAAACGACCGTCGCAGGCCATGCGCCAAGCGCTCAGGCCAGAAAACACCATATCGCGGTGTCTGTACCCACCTCCTCCCAGATAACCGACAAGGGAACGACTGTCGAGATTTTCACCAGGCATTAGCCCGGCCCACTCAAGAAAGCTAGCAGTCAGGTCGAGGGTCGTCATCGGAGCGTCGTCGCAACCGACAGCAGCCACCCCCGGGCCTGCTATTACCAAGGGGACCCCGACCGAGGCCTGCAGGGGGGACAGCTTTTGCCACTGATTGTAATCCCCGAGCATCTCGCCGTGGTCGCTGGTAAAAACAACGACCGTGTTGTCCAAATCGCCCCTCTCGCCAACATGCTCTACCAAGCGTCCGAGGCACTGATCGAGATGTTCGACGGTGGCGGCCCAATTACGGCGCACCTCCTGATGTGTCTCAGGGGAGATATTCTCGGTGTTGAATAGAGGAGGGGGAAAATCGACCGGCGGTTCGCGGTACCACCGGTGCATCGATTCGGTGATGTCCCAAGGGTGATGGGGATTCTGCAAATTCACCTCTAAGTACCACGGCTTGTCGTTGGGTGCCCGATCGAGCAAGGTGAGGGCGTTGGTGGTAATCCAAGTGTCGAAATAGGCGTCGTCGGGCAAAGTTGTCGAGAAAGTAGCTGTCCACACCCCTTCCTGGTTGCGACGCGCGTAGTCGGCAATGTGCTCCTGTGCCAAGCCGCGCTCCTGCAGGAACGCCATGTACGAATCCTGTGGAACCATGCCGTTGCGGCGCATCAAGATGGTCGCTTGGTTCAGGCCGGCGTTGAAGATCGCGTCGGAAAACCCCCATTCTTCCAATCCCTGCCGGCCGTCGATCCCCCGGTGGAACTGCGGAGGGTTTCCAGATTGATTGTTGCCCGTGTGGTGTTTGCCTGCCGCCATGACGTGGTATCCAGCTTCGTCGCGCAGACGCAGGTGGTACTTAGGCAAATCGTCGGGGGGATAGGTGTCGTTGCCCCACACTCGGGTACGATCGTACTCTTGCCCAGCCACCAAGCAGGAGCGCGAAGGAGCGCAAACAGGCGACGGACAGATGGTGTTAGCCAGCCAAATCCCGCGATCGGCGAGCTGCCGCAGATGCGGGGTGCGCACCGGAATATCCGGGTTCATCTCGACCCACTCCGGCCGCTGCTGATCGGTGAGGACGAATAGTATGTTGGGACGTTTGTTAGGCATGGAAAGCTCTGAAGTTAGGCTGCCTCTTGTTCGGCGAGCAAGGCGGCGATATTAGGCCGCCCCGGATTGTATGGCGGCTCCATTATCGCCTGCTGCAGCGGTGTGAGTTCGTCGTAGAATGGGCAGTACTCTTCGAGGCGATTCATTCCCTTGGCGTTGACAAAGGGACCAGCAGCGTAGCGGTAGAGGAGGGTACGGCGCTCGTGCTTGCCCTTCCAAGGCAACGTGCCATGGGTGAGCCCCTCGGTGAAGATGAGGGCGTCTCCGGCTTTCATGGCAACGTGGCAGTAGCATCCGAGATCGCGCTCCATGGTTAGGACATCCTCTGGAGTATCGAAGTTCGCCTTATGGCTACCGGGAATGCAGACGAAGCCGCCGTCTCCGGGATTGACATCGGCGAGTTGATAACAAACGCCGACGAGATTGTTCCACATGCGACCGTTGACATAACGATAGGTATGCTTGTGTACGAGGGTGCCGCCCCCATGCAGCACGCATCCTTCTGCACCCTCGGTCATGCTGATGCCATTGGCATTGCCAAAGCGGAATTCGTCGCCGATCAGGTCGAACATGTAGCGCAACGCTGGTGGGTGCGAAAGTAGGTCGCGAAACGGCTGGCACCAAGGTTTTGGCCAATTGAGAATTCCCATGATGTCCCCACGACCGCGGTCCCCTCTCAGCATTGGAGAATTTGCTGACAGCGACTGCTCGCCCTCACGCAGTCGCACCCTGTCCTGGTTGTGATCGATCGCTTTGTTCAAGGCGGCGACCAGCTCTGGGCTCAGTATTTTCTGAACGACTAGATAGCCGTTCACATCGAAAAAGTATTTCTCGTGTTCGTTCATACAAAGCTCTCCAACGTTATTCGATTTTCAGACGAACGAGCCGCCGATGGGCTGGTTGCCAACCATGCCGGTGAAATAGTCGATGATCAGCCACATCCCCGAGACAAAGATCTGTCCCATGATCAGACCTAGGAAAAACGGTCTAGTGCTATTGTACAGCGCCGGCCCCCCGTATTTGAGCACCACCGATTTGATCGCCCACGCTATGAATACACTGAACCAGACGTAATTCATAATAAAGAAAGTACTGGTGGCGAAACCCAGAGGATGCACGGGCCACCACACGAAACGCGCCCTGATATAGGCCAGCAGACCCATCACCAACGCTCCTAAGCCAGTGAACAACCAGCCCCCGATATGAGCGGAGGTGGGGTTGGACAGAATGACGGCCATGTAGTTGGCCGCATTGCGGGGTACACCAATAAACCAGAAACCGTGGAGATTGACGCCCCCATAGGTGTAGGACAGCGTCATGACGCTCCATATAGAACTAGCTAAGGCGATCACCACGGCTAGGGCCACCCCCCAGATCAGCATCCTTCTATCCCCTTTGATCATTTCGGCGATTTTCAAGGCATTGGCAAAACAGGGCATAAAAAAGATGCGAATATTGGCCGCCCATACATAGGTAAAGCCCAAAGCCACGATGCCCGAGGCACCTAACGCGCTGGTACCCAAGCCCGACACGACGAAATCCGCCGGTGTCAAAGGCGTGCGGATGACTGCCACGCCCCCTTCCACCACGGCCCGAGTCAAGGCCATGAAGACGACAAAGACCGCAAAGAGAAAAACCGGGACGACCCACAAGGGGAGACCCGACTTCCACAGCCAAGCACTGATGACCAGTAGGCCGACGAGCAGACCCCAGACCGCAGTTCGGTAAGACAAAATTTCGTCCCTGTCGTCTATCTCCTCATTCCCTTTGAAAGCCTTGCTGAATACACCCTTGAGGTGGCTTCTGCCCATCCACAGGCCGGACAGTACCAACACGATCATAGCGCCCATAGCTTGGTGTGCTAAGTAGGGGCCGCTGGAATTGGCAAAACGGCTTAGCTTTTCGGCACTCTGGATGCCCAGAATGTTGAAGACGCCGCGCTCGATATTAGATACAAGAAAAAACAGCCAGAGTCCCAGGGCCACATCTCGGCTGAGCAGATAGGCAAATCCGACCAAGCCCAAATTGAACATGACGATGAGCACGGTCGTATTCCTAAAGAAGGTAAACTGGCCCGTCAGGATACCTTGGTCGCTGAACTGACTCATACCCGGGATGAAGGGAAAATAGTTGTACAAGGCGCTGTAAGACCCCAACAGGAAGGGGATGGAAAAGCCTATCCACATGACCGGATTTTTGAAGAACGGCTTGACCCAAGAACGCTTTTCGTTATTGCTACCTGCCCCTCGCTCTTCATCTTGTATCATCGCGAGCGGGACCTGTACCAGCGGATAGAGTAGTTTTTCGTGTTCAATCCACTGTCGACGCACAATGATCATCAGGCATATAGATACCCAGTAGCTAGCGATGATGAACAGACACCAGTACAGGATAGGCTCGATCCAGACGTTCCAAGGCACGGAAAGCCCCTGGGGCAAACCCTCATAGAAATACCTGATGGCCTCGGGATCTTGGGGAGCTATCCACTTGGGCACATAGGGGTGGATGATCTCTTCCCACTTATTTTCAGGCGAAGCATAGTAGTAGATTCCGGCGATAATGGGCAGCAAATACTCGGAAAAACCAATAGTCGGGATGGCCGTGGCCAGCATCGCCATGATATAGACCACGGCCAACTCGGGAGGCGCAAGAGCATACCGCCGTCTGATAAAGCTCAGAACCACATTGACAATGCCGACAAAAACAAAAAAGACGAAGATAGCAGCCGGTGTATTGAGGTTGTGGGCTAGCAGCGAACCCTTGATGATCATATTGGTGTAGGGCAGAACGAGGCCAATGAAAAGGGCCATGAGTGAGCCGATTAGCAGGGCCCGAAAAGTCACGCCCGGCTTGTCCATCCCATTGCTATCTGGAAGGGCGGGGAGTCCTGTTCGAATATTTTCTCGCATGTCTTTGATGTCCGTCTTGAACTCACAAGTAGCCCAAGACATTCCCCGTCATACCGGTGAAGTAGTCAATTACCAGCCACATGCCCGCCACCACTACTTGGCCTAGAATTAACCCCAAAAAAAAGGGTCGAGTCCGGCTGTAGGCGGCTGCTCCCCCGTACTTGAGCACAATCGTTTTGAACAGCCAAGCCAAAAAGATACTAAACCACACCCAGTTCATAATGTAGAATGTGCCGGTGGCGAAGCCTAGGGGATGAATCGGCCACCACACAAAGCGGTAGCGAATATAGGTGAACAGACTCATCAAGAAGGCTCCCAATCCAGTGAAGGCCCAGCCCGCTAGGCTGGCGGGTACGGGGCTGTCGAACTTGGGGGCCACATAGGTGAAAGCCATCTGCGGAACGAAGATGAAAAAGAAATTATGCAAGTTGATCCCGCCGTGGGCGTACGCCATTTCCATAACCAGATAGATGGAACTGGACAAGGTGAGGACAATGGCTAGCAATACAGCCCAGAGCAGCCCCCTTTTGCTGCCTTTGATCTCTTCCGCCAGTTTGAGCGCATTGGCAAAACAAGCCATAAAGAAAATGCGCACATTGGCACTCCATACGTAGGTGAAGGCCACGCCGATCAAGCCGGAGGCCCCCAAGGCGGTCGTACCTAGACCGGAGATGGTGAAATCAGCGGGAGTGATGGGCGTGCGCAGTACGGAAACTCCTCCTTCGACCACAGCCCGGGTAAGCGCTATGAGGACAATGGCGGCCCCGAAGAGGAACACCAAGACAATCCACAGCGGAATACCCGACTTCCACAGCCAGCCGATCATCACCGCTAGGCCGACCACCAAGCCGAATACGGCGTTGCGGTAGGATAGCACCTCGCCAGAATCGTCAATGCGATCATCCCCCCGCAACGCCTTGATGAAGACATCGCGCAAATGCCCCCGTCCCATCCACAGCCCAGAGAGCACCAGTACGATCATGGCCCCCATGGCTTGGTGGGCCATGTGCGGCCCGACTAGGTTGGCGAAACGGCTCAGGTCTTCCTCACTGTAGATGCCCAGCACATTGAAGACACCTCGCTGCAGAGAGGATAGCAAAAAGAAAAACCAGAACCCTAGAGCAATATCCCGGCTCAATAGGTAGGCAAAGCCGATCAGCGCTAGGTTCATATCTAGGCGGAGGTACGTAGTGCCGCGAAAGAGGTGGAAGTCTGTCGAGGTGGTAATGCGAGGCACGAATTCGTAGTAGCTACTCAGGGCATTTATAAGGCCGATGAGGAAGGGGATGGCAAAACCCAGCCACATAGCCGTATTACAAAAAAAAGGGGCCAGCAGCGTTCGTCTCCCATCGCTTTGAATCATCTCTAGGGGAACTTGGGCCAAGGGATAAAGCAGTTTTTCGCTTTCCATCCACTGTCGGCGCACAATGACCATGGCGCAGATGGATGTCCAGTAGAAGGCGAGGATGAAAAGGCACCAGTAGGCCAAAGGCTCGATCCAAGCGCCCCAAGGCAGTGCCCGACCTTCGGGTAACCCTTCGTAGAAATAGCGAATGGCGTCTGGGTTCTGGGGGACCATCCACTCAGGCACATGGGGGTGGATTAAGGATGCCCAGTTGTTCTCAGGAGTTGCAAAGTAATAGAGCCCCGTGGTGATGGGCAGGACGTACTCGGTAAAGCCGATCGTGGGGATGGAAGTGGCTACCATCGCCATAATGTAGACTACGGCCAGTTCCCCTCGGGACAAGGCCAAGCCCCGATGGAACAGGTGCAACAGCGGATTGAGAAAAAGGACGAGGACGAAGAAGATGAAGAGGGCGACGGGCGTGCTGAAATTGTGTGCTAGTACCGTACCCTTGATGACCATATTGGAATAGGGTACGGCAACGCCGATGAAGATCGAGGCTCCGCCGCCGATTAATAGGGCTTTGAAAGTGACGCCGCAGCCCGAGTTTTTGTCCTCAGTTGCCATGTACCAGTCCGTTCTGGGCGGCGGCGATGGACTTCACTGGTCCCCGGGGGAGCCACAGGCGGGAGGCAGGCAGCCAAACACGCCTCATCCTAGGCCCCAGTAATACGGCCGCCAACTCAGTCGGCGTAGTAATAGCCGTAGAGAATCATCATTTCATCGGCACGCGTGAACCCGAAGTTGAGATTCCGCTCGGTGTCATTGTGGTAGGTAGCCCTAATCCTGAAGCCCTGGCCCTCTTCGACCATGAGCGGCGGATCGAATCTGAGGGGGACCGGGTGTTCCCAGTCGTAGCTGATGTAGACTAATTCCCCATCCCGGGGTCCGCCGATGAGTTCGGCGGTGAATTCCTCTAGGTGGTCATGGGTGTGGGAAACAAGTTGGAAGATGTGCCTGTCTTCCTTAAAAATGAACTCTTTCTCTAGGGAAGTGGTTCGGCCGGCGGGCAGATCAATATCGAAGTTGCTCAGGGCAAAGACCTCTGCTACCCGTTCCACTTTCGAGGGCTCAATGAGGTGCAAGTTGACGAATACCTCGCCTATCACAGCTTGATCGGTAGCGTTGGCGTAGTGGGAGTTCATATCAATCCCCGTTCCAGCAGGCAGACGCATCGCCACGCCGGGAGGCAAACTGAGGTCCAGGCGCGTAGATTGGGCGATTACGAGGGGAATCTGATACTGCATAACTCGCCAATCGAATAAATCGTACCCTTCATCATCTTGGTAATTGCCTTGGGCATCGCGCAGGTCGCGGTAGATCTCTGGCTGGGGAATGACATCGGCCGGGGTATAGTCGGGGAATTGGTTGAGAATGAAGTGGTGGCTCCCCGGCCGCATGGACAATTCAAAGCGGTTGACGAAGAGATCCTCGGCGTGGTCGAGGGACTGATAAAAATAGACCTCGCGCTCGTACCGAGGTGCCACCTCAAAGGGTCCCAAGTGAAGCTGGATACCGTCGAGCGGCGGATTTAACGACGCGAACTCCGGTACTGAGTAGCGCTCCTCGTCCTGCAGCAGGGCCAAGTCTGCTACCATCCCCTCTTCGGGGGCTCCGGCATGGATCCACTGGCGGATGAATTCCAGTTGGCCGTTAGTCAGCGGCGGACGCCCCAGCGGCATCTGCTCGCCATAAGAGGGATGATCGGCGTAAAAGTGCTCTTGATTCGGCGCGTTAATCTTTTCCCAAAGGTAACTCTTAAAAAGGCCCGCAAGCCCCTCGTCGCTCAGCAGAACCAGGCCGTCTTGGGCGGCTGCGGCATTGCGTGGCGCGATGTCCATCAGTTGGCTGTACGCCAAATCTGGCGTCAAGACCAAGCCCGACTGTCGGGCAAAGGAGGTGCCGGCACTGTGGCAGCTAACGCAGTTGGAGGCGAAGATATCGTGCTGGATCACGTTCCAAGTCGATACTTCCTGGGGCTCTACCGAACGGCCGGAATCGCAGCCGCTCAGAGACCAACTCGCAGCACTGAGCAATGCGCTTAGGACAAAGCCGATTCGCCGCATATCTACCCTCCACAAGTGCGGGGATAATAATACGATAGGCCAATGACACAGACGTGCGAGGAACCGACAACCCTCGTCTGTTCATCTATTGTATTTCAGATACCACCATTTTGGGAGATTGTCAAGTTTTACTGTAGGGCTAGGATACCTCGGGGCCGATTTACCGCAACTTTTTAGTTGATCTAAGCAAGGTCTTTGTTATCCGCATGCACACAGAGCGAGAAATTTTGATTGATATGCCCGTTGATTTCTTGTAATATTTTTCTCCTACATGGATAAGGGATAAGCGCTATTTTGTTTTAGAACATCCGACTTTTCGCAATCTGGGCCGATTTGAGGAGCAGAGCTTTTGTAGATGCCGTTCATCGCTCTGCAATGGCAGCTGTGATTTTCGCCCTTCCACAATAGCGGGATCGATGCCCACCCTATGGCTGACTTATTCCGTTTGTTCACTTGGATCCTCTTATTGTGGACTAGTTTTGCGGCTGGACCGGCTTCCGGGTTGGTCATCTACCGCTTGGGCGGCGAAGCGCTGGATCCGCCTCCAGAAGCAGATCATGAAGGCGTGGAATTCATCCAGCTAGGCTGGACCGATCTCGATCCTTCCCTAGGCGGAGAGACAGTTGATCTATATATAGACACCGCCGCTATCCAGCCTCTTGAACGCGATCCAAATTTCAATATTGCCCCCGGAATTGAAGAACATGGTGGAGAGCACGTCAGACCCAATGTAAATGTGGAAGTATGGGATGGAGATATCAGTGTGGCTTGGGTGGCGGCCAGTTATCTGTGCGGCGCACTCAGCAGATTTTTCTGCGTAGATGACTTTGGCCGGCAAGGTACGGCTAATATCAACTTAGGCAGCCCCTATCTTATCGACCGGGTGCGAATTATATCCGGCCTGACCGATCCAAGCAAAATAGTGCGGACGTTCCGCATTTACATCGCGCCGGAGTTGCCTTGGAAGAATAGATCGCTCATCGATCATCCCCCGCCGTATTCGCCTTGGGTCGTCGAGGTGCGAGACAATCGAGAGCAGATCATCGACATCCCCATCCCGCCACAAGAGGGAACGACCTTTGTGCAAGTGGCCATCAGCGAGCACCGCGAGGACTGGGAAGTGAACGAGATAGAAGTCTACGCCAAAGGGCTGGTCAAAAAGGCCAGCTACACCTCGAACATCCTCGATTTTGGTCAGCCGATGGCTTGGGGCGACCTGCGCTGGTCTGGACGACAAGACCCCAAAGCCCGCGTCCTCATCCAATCCCGATCCGGACAAGACGAAGACCCCAATCTGTTCTGGCGCTTCACCGGACGAGGCGACGAAAAAATACCCGTCAGCCGAACCGAATACGCCAAGTTAGCTATCGGCGAAAAAGCCGGTGTCGGCTACGATCATGCTAACTGGACGTTCTGGTCGGCTCCCTACGCCTTTGCCGACGGCAACGGTGCCCCCGTAGTGTCGCTGAGTCCACGACGCTATCTCCAACTCAAAGTCGACTTTCTGCCCCAAGACGACGATGGTGGACAGGTCGACTTTCTCGAAGTGCGTGCTTCCCCACCGGTGGCCACGCAGTTGGTCGGCGAGATCTGGCCTGTGGAGGTAAAGGTGGGACAGCCGCAGCAGTTTACCTACGCGGTGCGACCAACCCTTGGCACTGGAGACGAGGGCTTTGACCGGCTGGCGATAGCCACCTCGTCGATCGTCGAGGGGGTGGCTGCGGTGCGCATTGGCGATGAGCCGGTGTCCTATGCAGTGGAGGTGTCCGAACCACACCGAGTGGTATTGAGTTTTCCGCGGCTGACAGTCGAGGATTCAGGAGCCTTGGTGGAGGTAGATTTCCAAGCCCAAGTATTGCGCTATGGATCGACCTTTGCCGCACAGGTATGGGACAGCGCCCAGCCGCTGGAGGTGCATCAGGGGGTTCAAGGGGGCGATGCCAGTCCAGCCTATGAAGGCAATCGGGTGTGGGTAGCCACAACAGCCCGAGAACAGGCGGTGTTACAGGTGCGGGCGGCGTCAGCAATCTTGACGCCCAATGGGGACGGGCGCAACGACACAATAGGACTGGGCTACGACTTATTGGAACTGACGGGAGCGGCGTCGGTGGAGGTGGCCGTGTGGGATTTGTCGGGGCGTCTGGTGCGTCAGGTATATGCGGGGCGGGACGACGTGGGGACGTATGAGCGGACGTGGGATGGCCGCGATGAGTTAGGACGGCTAGTACCGCCGGGACTCTACCTATACCGCGTCTCCGTCGAAGCCGACCACCAAACGGTCGAGCAAGCCGAACTCCTGCACGTGGTGTACTGAGCAGCTTCTCGTGTGCCTTTAACCGTCCGCAGAAAAGTCAACTTTTGCAATCTGAGCCAATATTCGTATCTATAACAGATATACATGTAGCGATGTGGTGATCGCAGGACTGTTTCTTCTATAGGTCCCCTAGCCCCAATGTCCATCTTATGAGCGACCTATTTCGTTCGTTGCCCTGGGCTCTCTTTCTGTGGCTTGGCTTCGCGCTCGGAGAAGCTTCCGGGTTAGTCATTTACCGCTTCGGCGGTGAAGCGCTAGAGCCGCCGCCCGAAGTAGACCACGAAGGGGTGGAATTTATCCAGCTGAGCTGGATCGATCTCGATCCTTCCCTAGGCGGAGAGACGGTCGAACTAGATATAGACGCCACTGCCATTCGGGCTCTAAAACGAGATCCTACTTTCAATATCGCCCCCGGGATTGAGGAAAAGGGGGGAAGCCACGTCAGACCCAACGTCAATGGACAGGTCTGGGATGGGGACGAGAGCACTGTCTGGTTGGCAGACAGGTATCTGTGTGCCGAATTCGAGGCCTATAATCTCCTCTGTATTGACGATTTCGGCACCCCGGGCACGGCTAATATTTTTTTAGGCGGTCGCTACCTCGTCGACCGGATTCGGATGAAATCCGGGTTGGACGACCCAGGTAAAATTGTGGGATCCCTCCGTGTTTTCATGTCCCCGCTTCTTCCCACCATGAGGATTACTTTCAATCCTCCGCCCTTTGCCCCCTGGATCGTCGAGGTACGCGACAATCGAGAACAAATCCTCGACATCCCCATCCCACCGCACGAGCAAGTGGAATTCGTACAGGTGACGGTCGGCGAACACAACGAGGACTGGGAAGTCCACGAGATAGAAATCTACGCCAAAGGCTTTGTCGAACAAGCGACGTACATCTCGAACATTCTCGATTTTGGTCAGCCGATGGCTTGGGGCGACCTGCGCTGGTCCGGACGACAAGACCCCAAAGCCCGCGTCCTCATCCAATCCCGATCCGGACAAGACGACGACCCCAACCTGTTCTGGCGTTTCACCGGACGAGGCGACGAAAAAATACCCGTCAGCCGAACGACCTACGCCAAGTTAGCTAGGGCCGAAAAAGCTGGTATCGGTTACGATCACGCTAACTGGACGTTCTGGTCGTCCCCCTATGCCTTTGCCGACAGCAGTGGCACCCCCATCGTGTCGCTGAGTCCAAGACGCTATCTCCAACTCAAGGTTGACATTCTCCCCCAAGACGACGACAGCGGACAGGTGGACTTTCTCGAAGTGCGCGCTTCCCCACCGGTGGCCACACAGTTGGTCGGCGAGATCTGGCCGGTCGAGGCAACGGTGGGACAGCCGCAGCAGTTTACTTACGTAATGCGACCCGCCCTTGGGGTGGACAGTGGCGGGTTTGACCGGTTAGAGGTGACCACCGCGGCGCGGCTGGGTTCCGTAACCCAAGTGCGCATCGGCGATGAGCCGGTAGATTATGCGGTGGAAGCGGCTGAGCTGCACCAGGTGGTCGTGAGCATTCCGCGGCTGACGGCTCAGGATTCGGGTGCTTTGGTCGAGGTGGTCTTCGAGGCAGAGGTGTTGCGCTATGGCTCGACTTTTTCAATGCGGGTGTGGGACAGTGCCCTACCGTTGGAGGTGCCCCAAGGCGTGCAGGAGGGCGATGCTACCCCCGCCTATGAGGACAATCGGGTGTGGGTGGCCACCCGGGCGGAACATCAGGGAATATTGCAGATGAGCCGGAAGCCGGCGGTTTTGACGCCCAACGGGGATGAGCACAACGATGTAGTGGGATTGGGATACAGCTTGGTGGAGTTGACGAGTCCGTCCTGGGTGGTGGTAGCCGTGTGGGATTTGTCGGGTCGCCGGGTGCGTCAGGTGTATGAGGGTTTGGATGGGGTTGGTATCTATGAGCGGGTGTGGGATGGCCGGGACAAGTCGGGGCGGCTGGTGCCACCGGGGCTGTACCTATATCGCGTCTCCGTCGAGGCCGACCACCAAACGGTCGAGCAAGCCGGACTCTTGCACGTAGTATATTGAACAATTTTTCGTTTGCCGTTGATAGTCCGCGAAAAGTAAACTTTCGCCATCTGAGCTGATATTCGTATCTATAACACAAGACACGTAGCGATGTAGGTAGAATTGTTTCTTCTATAGGCCCCTATTCCCCAAGGCCCATCTTATGAGCGACCTATTCCGTTCGTTGACCTGGGCTCTCTTCCTCTGGATTGGCTTCGCGACTGAAGAAGCTTCCGGGTTGGTCATCTACCGTTTCGGCGGTGAAGCGCTAGCGCCACCGCCTGAAGCGAGTGGCGAAGGGGTGGAATTTATCCCGCTAAGCTGGACCGATATAGAGGCCGACCACGGTGGGAAAGCCACTGAGGTGGGCTTGGATAGCGCCAGTATCTGGCCTCTGAAACGCAATCCGGACTTCAATATCGCACCTAGCATCGGAGAGAGAGGAGGGGCACATTTAAGGCCCAATATAAATGGAGAGGTATGGGATGGGGACACGGGTGCCTTCTGGCTGGCAGAAAAATATCTATGCGCCCAATTTCGCAGTCGCGGATCCTGTACCGACGACTTCGGCCGCCAAGGCACAGCTAATATTTTTTTAGGCAGTCGTTATCGCATTGATCGGATTCGGATTATATCTGGGTTGACCGATCCGAGCAGAACTGTGCGAACCTTCCGCGTCCACATTGGGCCACTGCCCGTGGGCATCTCTTTTAGTCTTACTCCCGAGCCATTGTCGCCTTGGATCGTCGAGGTGCGTGACAACCGAGAGCAGATCTTGGATGTACCCATTCTAGCCCACGAGGATGTGGAATTTGTGCAGGTGACGGTCGGCGAACACGGCGAGGACTGGGAAGTGAACGAGATAGAAATCTACGCCAAAGGCTTTGCCGAACAAGCAACTTATATATCCAATATTCTCGATTTTGGCCAGCCCATGGCCTGGGGCGACCTGCGCTGGTCAGGACGACAAGACCCCAAAGCCCAAGTGCTCATCCAGTCTCGATCCGGCCAAGACGACGACCCCGACCTGTTCTGGCGTTTCACCGGACGAGGCGATGAAAAAATAGCCGTCAGCCGAACCGACTACACCAAGCTAGCTGTGGGCGAAAAAGCCGGTATCGGCTACGATCAAGCCAACTGGACCTTCTGGTCGGCCCCCTATGCCTTTGCCGACAGCAGTGGCACCCCCATCGTGTCGCTGAGTCCACGACGCTACCTACAACTCAAAGTCGATTTTCTGCCCCAAGACGACGATGGCGGACAGGTGGACTTTCTCGAAGTGCGCGCTTCCTCACCGGTAGCCACGCAGCTAGTCGGTGAGGTCTGGCCAGTTGAGGTAAAAGTGGGACAGCCGCAGCAGTTCACCTACGTGATGCGCCCAACCATTGGAGTAGACAGTGGCGGCTTTGACCGGTTGGAGGTGGCCACCGTGGCGCGGCTAGGACCCGTAACCCAAGTGCGCATCGGCGATGAGCCGGTAGAGTATGCAGTGGAAGCGGCCGAGCCACACCGAATGGTCGTGAGTATCCCGCGACTGACCGCCCAGGATTCGGGTGCTTTGGTCGAGGTGGTCTTTGAGGCGGAAGTGCTGCGCTATGGCTCGACTTTTTCAATGCGAGTGTGGGACAGTGCCCTACCGTTGGAGGTGCCCCAGAGCGTGCAGGAGGGCGATGCTACCCCCGCCTATGAGGACAATCGAGTGTGGGTGGCCACCCGAGCGGAGCATCAAAACGTGTTGCAGATAGAGGCCGGACCAGCGGTTTTGACGCCCAACGGGGATGAGCACAACGATGTGGTGGGCTTGGGGTATAGCTTGGTAGAGTTGACGAGTCCGTCCTGGGTGGTAGTGGCGGTGTGGGATTTGTCGGGTCGTCGGATGCGTCGGGTATATGAGGGATTGGACGGCGTGGGAGTGTATGAGCGGTTGTGGGATGGTCGCGATGAGTCGGGACGGCTGGTGCCACCGGGGCTGTACCTATACCGCATCTCCGTCGAGACCGACCACCAAACGATCGAGGCCGTAAAACCACTACACATCGCCTATTAAAGTGCCTCAATATTTCCGGCACCGTTGTAGTCATGTACCTCTAAGCCAGGATTCTAAAACCTCTATGGAGATGTCCCCTCCCGGTGTAGCCGCTCGGCGGTTTTGAAGGCGGTCTGAGCCAATTCTCGTCGCCCGGTGCGCATATAGAGTACGCCCAGATTGTAGTGGGCTATAGCCACATCAGGTTCGAGTTTCAGAGCTCGGCGCAGCGCCTCTTCGGCAAGGAAATGCTCGCCGCGCTGCAGGTACAAAGCTCCAAGATTGCGGTGGGCAGCGGCAAATTCTGGATCTATGTCCACAGTCTGCCGCAAGTGCCGGATCTGCTCGTCCTGATACCCTAACTGGTGGCAGGCGTTAGCCAAGGCGTAGAACCCTTCGGCTCGTTGCTCCGCTTCTACAGCCGTAGTGAAAGAGTCATAAGCCCGCAGATAGTCCCGCTGGTCCAAGTGGAGGTAGCCCAGATAGTAGTGGCCTTCGTATTGAATGGCTGGTCGGGGATCGTTGGCAAGCGTCTCAAGCAAGAGAGCTTTGGCTTCATCGAAGCGCTGCTCCCCGCGGAGGAGATTGCCCAGATTGAGCCGGGACCGGGTGTGATCAGAGGCCAGAGCGAGGGCTCGGCGATAAGCCGTTTCAGCTTCGCGAGGCCGCCTCTCTGCTTCGTAGACCGCACCCAGACTGCTGTAGACATCTACGTCGTCGGGATCGGTCTGAAGCGCTTGCAAATAGGCCTTCTCGGCGCGGTCATATGCTTGGTTACGCATGTGAACCTGTCCTTGGAGCCAAGCAGAGCGCAGGTGATCCACCTGTGCGGGGTCAATTCCGGTGTGACCCAGTGCAAAAGCAGCACCCAGAGCCAGCGCCAAGATAGCACTGCGCCGCCACTGGTGCCCCTTTAGACTTAGGGCACCTTGGCGGACGGCTTCGGCAGCGAAAAGCATCAGAAAAGGCACCACGGGAAGCCGATAGCGAGCGCACACTGTGAAAAGCAGGCCCGAGACCAAATAGGATAGTCCGAAACCGTAGAGCAAACCGTATTGACGCCATCGGTGCCAATTCCATACCAACCCCACTAGCGCCAGAGGCGCGACAACGCCAAAGCCGAAGACATTCAGGTAACTCAGGAGGGAATGCGCCTCGTAAAAGTGGATGTCAACGCTCACGGGGATTTCAAAGGCGTGCCAGAACAGTCTGAATTTGCGGTAGAGCAAGTGGAGGTAGGAAAGCGGTTGATCGACAATGAAGTCGAGTCCCTCGCTCAGATAGAACCGGCCTCTGTCGGCTGGCAAAGCGGCCATATCGGCCTCATAGGGCAGTATTTCGAGACGTTGCCAGTCTATTCCCTGGCGTGCATACGGGGTGCCGTCGGCCGCGGGGTTGTTGCCCATGTAAAAGCTCCAGGCACCTTGGAATGGGAGCGGTGTGCCTTGGACGAGATAGTTATGGACTAGGAAGGGGGTCAGCACAGCACAGAGTCCCAAGCAGAAAGGCACCAGTAATCGGGTTCGAGTCCGGTGACAGAGCCACCAGAGGGCCACCGGCACTAGCAACAGGGTATTGCTGCGCGTCTCAATCAGCAGGCCCAGTAGCGCTCCAGCACCAGCGGCCGACCAATAGCTAGAGCGATCGACGCAACGCACCAGTTGGAGCACCAAAAGCAGTTCGATAAAGATGGTCAGAGTGGTGGCCAGCAGTTCGCCGTTGTAGAGGATAAAGGGCCAGTACCCAACCGCTATCAAGCCAGTTAGCAAAGGGGTCGGAGCGGGAAAAAAGCGACGGCCAATAGCGTAGAGTAGGACGCAGGATAAAGCCCCGAGGACGGCTTGGAACAGGCGCGTGGCCACGAGTTCGGCTCCGCCCAGTTTGAGCAGGGCCAACAGCGCGGGATAGAGCGGACCGTGGACGTAGGTGCCGTGAGTGGCAAGCCACCCGTCGCCTTCGATCAGGGCTTGAGCTAGATAATCGTACTCTTCAGCATCGAGAATCAGGGTGTGAAAGTAGAGTGTATCGCGGATTTCTACTAGGTAGGCCAGGCGCAGAATCAGGGCCAAGAGGAAAAGTGCGACGACATGGCGATTATTTGCGAACATAGACAAGACGCAGGCAGTGAGTGCCTGTTTCTCGACAGTAGCGAAAAAGTTGGCTTTATTGGGGTATTGTAGGCTGTAAATTTCGTCTCTGAGCCAATGTTTAATATGTGTCTCTAGAGGCATTGGAGGGAAATGATGAAAGACCTAAGCCCCAAGGCAATAATACATCTTGTACCCGCCGCGACAAGATGGATAATCGGGATGGCGCTATTAACTGTTTTGGGAACTGGCTGTGCCAATCCGGAGGAAGAAGCCCTCCAGTCGGAGGCGAATCTCTCCACAGCTTCAGACTCGACCTCCCAGTGGAAACTGGAACTAGCTCGAGTGGGAGACCGATCCATCACCGCTGGTCAGCTGCGAGCGTTCTACGGCAAAATCCCCAATTACCTCCAGAGCAACAGTGAAGGGCTGGAGAAGGAGCGCAACCATTTGCAGACGCTCATCGATATGGAGCTGCTGCAGTTGGAGGCCGAGGAGCAAGGGATAGATCGTCTGCCGGCCTTCATCTACAAGATAGCCCAGTACAGGAAGGAAAAACTCGTTGGCCTCTACCAGATCAAAAAGATCAAGGTGCGCGTCTCAGGACAGGAGGTCAGCGATTACTTTCGGGAATGGGAATTGGCACGCAAGGTCCGCTTTGCCCAAATCATCACCACCAGTGAAGACAGCGCTTGGTCAGCCCTGCGCGAGATTTCCTCGGGGCGAGATTTCGGAGAAGTGGCCGAGCAGTGGTCCATCCACGAACCAACAATGGAGCAAGGAGGAGACACCGGTCGGTATGTTGGCAAGCTGGATATGCCACCCTATCTGCGTAAGTCCCTCTTCGCGCTTGAAGAAGGAGAAGTGAGCCAGCCCATAGACATAGGTGGTCATTTCGCCCTCTTCAAAGCCCTAGAGTCAATCGAAACCGAGCTAGACGCCGAGCAATTCCAAAATATCTACCGCCAACTCTTCATCGAGCGCACCGTCGGAGCGAGAGCTGCCCTGACCGATAGCCTCAAAGAGGCCCTCAAACTCGAAAGGGACCAGCGGGGGTTGGATGCCTTCTCAGCGGCAATGCACAGAGGGGCCACCTTCGAAGATGAAGAGGTGCGGGCCATTGTTCTCTACCGCTATGAAGGAGGAACAATCACGGCCGGAGATGTACTCGATGCCGCCAGTCAACTCAAATACAAAACGCTGGATCTGCGCAATAAAGAGGCAGTCATCGAGTACGCCGAAGGCACTTTGGTACCCGATGCGCTCTTTGTCGAGGCCGCCCTGCGGGAGGGCTTAGATCGGGACAAGGAAGTGACGCAATGGCTGGCGAAGAAACGAGACCAGGAATTGGTCGTGCAGTTGCGCGTCCAAGTGTTGAAGGAACGCGTAAGCATTTCCGCAGAGGATATCCACCGGGAATACGAAGAAAATCCCGACCGCTACATGAAGCCCGACCAAATCGAGATCCAGGAAATCCTCGTCGCCACCGAAGCGGAGGCCAAGGACTTGCTCGAACGCCTCCGGCGGGGTGCGTCCATGGGAAATTTGGCGCGCCAGTACTCCAAACGCCCTCCAGAGCTGCGCGACGAGGAGGGCCGACGGCGTTTTACGGTTGCAGCCGCAGCAGTGTACGGACGCTTGGTAGCAGCGGCCCGAAAAGCCCCCGTGGGAGAATTGACCGGGCCGCTGCAGGTGCGCGAGGGGTACTCTATCTTCAAGGTATTGTCTCGCGAGCAGCAGCGGGCCTCCTTTGAAGAAGCCAAAAAGCGGGTGCGGGCCACAGTCAACTGGATCAAGAAGCAGCAAGTATTCGAGCAATTCTTGGCCGAACTACGGACTAAGTACGCGGCACAGGTCGAGATCCAAGAGGACAACCTGAAACGCGTTCTCACCAGCGGCTAGCTCGGAATCCTCCCGCAAGAGCGGATGATTAGTCCAGTCTAGGTGAGAAAAGGCACCAAATGTCAGAGAAGAACGCGAGGCGTAATCCCTTTAGATGGGGTACGGGCGCTATCTTGTTGCTGGCGCTGGTGCTGCGCTGGCCGGTACCAGCACCGTCTTGGACCCATTTCGACGAGATTGCTTTCATAGTCCTGCCGCTAGGTTTCTGGAGCGGCGATCTCAATCCCCATTACTTTAACTACCCTACCTTTCACTTCTACCTTAGTTCCCTTTTGTATCTGCTCTACTATCTGGCGACAAGTGCCGAATCAGTGGAGCAGTTTGTGGCCTATCACTCGCTGGTGGACGGCCGCGATTTGCTGGCGCTAGTGCGCGAGGCCAACACCCTGCTGGCCGTTGCCACAGTAGGTGCTATCGCCTGTCTGGGTCGGCGTCTCTACGGCGTCAGAGAAGGACTCTTGGCCGCCCTGATCCTGGCGACCATGCCGCTGGCCGTGCGTTTTTCCCATCTGGCCATCGTGGATACGCCGGCTGTTTTCTGGGCCGTAATGGCCCTGTTGTGGGCCGTGCGGGCCCGGCAGGAGGGAAGCGTGCGGGATTTTCTGGTGGCGGGCATTTTCACTGGCTTGGCCGCGGCGACCAAGTATCCAGCGGTGCTAGTGGCGGTGCCGGTGGCCACGGCGATTCTGCTGGATAGCCCTTGGCCACTAAGGCGCAGCATCTGGGTCGTCACTGGGGCTGCGTTGAGTTTTGCCTTATCCACGCCCTTTATCTGGCTCGACGCCGGGCAGTTTTGGAGCCATTTCGCCGATATGGGACGGACCCATTTGCTGGCGAAGTCGAGCACAGAGGAACAGGCTTGGCTCTACCACCTGCGCTATACTTTGCGCCACGGTCTGGGCGCGGTAGCTGCCGTAGCCGTAGCCGTAGCCCTACTCTGGAGCGTTCGCCAGCGGCAATGGCAGGAACTCGTCTTGCTGGCTGGCATCGTCCCTTTGGCCGTAGTCCTCGCGCTTGCTGGCTCCACTTTCATGCGCTATGCCCTACCCCTTGCTCCCCTACTGGCCCTGCTCATTGGACGTTTGGTCGGGATGGGATGGAAGTATCCTCTGGTGGGTGGCTTGGTCACCCTGACCCTAGTGGCCGAGCCCCTGTACGCCTCGCTCCGCACTAGATCCCTACTCAGCGGGCAAGACACCCGCATAGAGGTTCAAGCCTGGCTCCAGACTCACCTTCCCCAGTACCAGCGCCTGATCCAAGTGCCCTCGGAGTGCGGCCAGATCCAAGTGCTGACACCCGAGCGCGTACAGGTGCGGCAGACTCACTACCTGCAGAGCTACGGCAACAAAGCATTACTACAAGCGTACGCCTTACTGGCCCAGCGAGATGACCTGCCGCCTCTGTACCTAAAGACGAATAGGGAGAAGATGCAGCCGACATCCCAGGACAGCGCTAGTACCCCGATCGTCATCGTCCACTATCAGCATCCAGTGTGCCCCGACGAGGATATACCGCCCGCTTTCCAACCCCTCCTAGCGGCGAGTCAATGGCAGAAAGTCTTTTCACCGGGTCAAGTAGAAGCGGCTATTTTTGACAGAATGGACTGGTACTTTTTACCGATTGCGGGATTTGACCAAGTAGAGAAGACGGGACCTGTCGTCCTGCTAGATACACTCTCTGTGGGTGGAGACTCAGTGCGGATAGAGACCCGTTCCTACTTTGAGGCACTGCACTGGGTTTTGCGCGGTCACCAAGCTAGGGCCGAAAAAGATTGGACGGGGGCCTTACAGGCATACCACCGGGCCTTGGAAATTGCACCTGCGCCCGAGGAATTGGTCGGCCTAGAAGTGGGACGCTATCTCTACACCCAGGTGGGACGGACCTATGCTCAAGTGGACCAATTGGAGCAGGCGGTGCGCTTTTTGGAACAGGCCATAGCGCTGAAGCCGGCGTACCAAGAGGCATACAACGAACTCGGGGCGGCATATGCCTCCTTGGGGAATCTGGAAAAAGCCGTAGAAACTTGGGAAGAGCTAGTCGCGTTGCACCCAGATTTTGCCCCGGCCTACTTCAATCTAGGCCGAGCCTTGTGGCGCTTGGAGCGGCGTCAGCAGGCCCGTGCGTACTGGCAGAAGGGGGTAGAGTTGACTCCCAATCATCCATCGGCGGGCCAAATACAGCAGTTGGAGGGAGAGGGTTGAGATTTTTCTTTGTACTTAGACTTTTTGCTCGTATATTACCCTATTATAAATGTAAGACAGAGATACAGGACGTGTTAACCAGCTAGGAGAAAGGAGGTCTTGTCTAGAAGTAAGTGCTGTAGATACAAAATTGAGCAGACAGGTGAATCGGCTTTTCAACCCAATACCTAACAGGAGGTTAAGGTAATGAAACTGATTCGTTGCTTTCTTGCTTTAGCGCTCGTGGTCGCCGGCGCTAGTATCGGCTCGGCTCACGAACCGCCTGGCGAGGTTTACTTCGCCTTTCAGTTCCCGCTTCACGCCGTGCCCGCCATTGACGGCGATCTAAGCGATTGGGATATGGTAGACCCAGATATCTTCGAGATCTCGGTAGAAGGAGGCCACATCGTAGAGACCGTGCGCGGCGATGACAGCGGCGAGCTGTCGGATTTCAACGCTAGGAGCATGTGGGCTTGGAACGAGGAAATGAACCGGGTCTTCTCCTTCGCCTTTGTGGTTGACGAGTATCTCAACAACAACCGCGATGATCCCACCGTCTTCAACTGGGATGACGATTGGCACTTCGTACTCGACGCCGACCACAGCGGCGGCGATATGTTTAACGGCGATTGGAACGATTTGTCCGAGGACGAGCGCCGGGATTTGTTTTTCGTCACGGGTCAGTTGTGGCAGATTCACGTGCCGCCTATCGATGGGTACTGGGCCTTCAAGTACATCGAGGCGACCGACTGGGAAACCACTGGCCGCGAGATCCCCTTCCCCGAGTACGCTCAAGTGGGCTGGGCCCGCACCGGCGAGACTGGTGGCCCAGGTACTTATACCTACGAGATCATGATGACTCCGTGGGAAACTTGGAGTTGGGATGGTCCTGAGCAAAGCACAATCGTCGACTTGGAAGTAGGCAATATCATCCACGTCGGATCCTTGGCTAAGGACTACGACTTGGCCGACGACCGCTACGATGGTTCCTACGATTTTCCGGCTGTTCACAATGTCTGGCGCAATGCCAATCTCATGGGCGACATGGAACTGCTAGAGGTCGATGAAGAGCTGTTTCCCACCGCTGTAGAAAACGACTCCTGGGGCAGAATTAAGTCCCATTACCTGCTGGAAGAATAGTTCCAGTTTTTCGAACACAAAGAGGGGATATTTCGATATCCCCTCTTTGTGTTTTCGCATCTAAAAGCTGTTTAACCACTCGACAAGTTTGCATCCTAGAGGGGCCATCATGATAGCTGACTCGATCTCCTGTCGCCTAGGTACCCCCTGCTTGGTGTGGATCAGTACACTACTGGTCTTTCCCCTCCAAGCCTGGTCGCAACAGGGCCACGCTATCCGTGGGAATCAAGTCCTGATTGACCGAGCAGCCCACTGGCGGGAGTGGGAAGGGGCTTCGAGTCTTCTGGATATTTCCACGGCCGACAATACGGTGCGGCCCTCCTTTATACGGAAAGAGGTCAACGCAGCTCAGAACGCGACGCAATTTTCCACTACCGGCGAGGGAGGGGTGTTAGTGGGCTCCGGCACCAATACAGCGAACAACCTAACAGATGGCGACCTGCAGACCATGTGGGGTCCCAATCCCGCAAGCCCTCTGGAGGACTGGTGGGCAGAAGTGAATCTTGGCCGCGTGGTGGTCGTCAAGAAAATAGTCGTGCGCTTTGCCCAAGAAGGCGAGGGAGATCCCTTCCTGCAGTTCAAGGTGCTGGGCTGGCGGCAACCCCCACCGCGCTCGGTCTCGGGCTACTATCTCGACGAGCCCAAGACCAACGTCCCCAACTTCTGGGAGATCGGCAGGACCGACAAACCCAACAAGACACAGCGCGTATTCGAATTTGAACCCCGTCCAACAGAAGGCTCGGATCTACTCTTCAGGGGCGATCCGCTCGAGCGCATTCTAATAATTGCCATCAATAGCGATTCGACCAAAGCCGAGGAATTGACCGAACAAGAATACGATAATCTGCCGACACAACAGCAAGGCGCTATCGAATTCTACCGCAAAGAGCGATCTGGCCGGGAAACTCTAATTTCACAAGAGGAATACGGCAGCATTGATCCCGAACGCCAAGGCCCGATCCGCTACTACCGGAGGGAAATTCCCAGAATCGCCGAGATCGAGGTTGTGACGGAGGGAGACAATGTCAACATGGGTGTGGTGGAGCGGGGAGGACAGGTGACGATCGAGACCAATGGCGGCATTAAGGACATTGGGACTGCAGTTAGCGACGGCAACTACAGCACGGGTGTTAATGGGTCGATTTTCGGCTATCGCGACTATGATTATTTCGAGGATTTAGGGGCTCTATTCTGGGTCGATACCATGCATTTTCTCACCGATGGAGCCTCGCCGATCAACGAACTTTACGTCGATGTCTCCGATGGTACCCTGGCACCCGATGGTAGCATCAAATGGACTCGGGTGGGTCGAAGTACCTCTATAGACGCTTTTGGACACACTGCTTCCGGAGGCTTGCGATTCCGCGAAATCCAGATTGATCCTTCCAAGATCCGCTTTATTCGCTCGCCGTTCCAGAACCCATTGAGTTCGCTCAGCTACATAGCTTTTACGGAAGTGATGCTCTATGGGGAGGGCTTCGTGGCGGAAGTATCGCTGACTTCGGATCTAATTCAATTTAACGAACCTAAGAACCTGATTTCCGTCGAGTGGGAGGCGGATACACCGCTTGGGACCCAAGTCCAGCTACAGACCCGGACGGGCAATGAGCTGATAGAAGAGAAGATTTACCACGATTCCAATGGCAAGGTCGTCACCGAGAGCCGTTACAACAAGCTGCCTAAGTCCAAGAAGGGCGATATCACCAGCACATTCGAACCGGGCGACGACTGGAGCACGTGGAGTGTACCGCATACTCAGTCCGGGGAAGCGATCAAATCCCCCAGTCCTAGGCAGTATATGGAACTTCGGCTCATATTGCTCACAGACAGGGCGGACGCGGCAGTCACTCTCCACTCTATTGCCATCAACACCTCAGACCCCGTTGCCGATCGGCTGGTGGGAGAGGTTTGGCCCACTCGAATTGAGACCGTGGGCACCCCCGAGGAATTCTCTTATTTCATCCGGCCCGATTTCACTGCAACAGACCAAGGTTTCGACGAGATCAGCTTAGAAGCCACAGCGGGCACTGAGATGGAGTTGCTTGAAGTCCGGACGGGAAGTAAGAATGATTTCGCCAACGGACAAACCACCAACTACGCACCGACTGATCTGACTCTGATCGATACGCCCGCCGATTCTCTCAGATTGCGCTTAGACGAGAAAATTGACCGCGGAACGGAACTAGTTCAGGTCCGGTTTCGCGCCACCATATTCGGTAACAGTGCCTCCTTTAGAGCCTTGGTACAGAATTCCGCCATACCTGGATTCTGGCAGCGAGTTGACGAGGGCGATCCTACGGAACTGGTCAGCAGCCAGACCGTCACCGTCCTAGCACTCCGCGGGGACGAAATTATTAAAGATTTCAAGCTGGGGTCGCGGGTATTCACGCCCAATGGGGACGGCGTCAATGATGAGCTGGTAGTCAGCTTCGGCGTAGCGCGGGTAGGTGCTGAGAGACCGGTAAGTCTGACCGTTTACGACCTGAGTGGAGTTGAAACCAACCGGATAGAGGAACGCCGTCCAGATCCTCGCGGCAATTATGTCTTTCGGTGGGACGGCAAGGATCATTTGGGCGAGCTAGTTCCTCCGGGGATCTACTTGGCTAGGGTAAAGGTGGATGTGGATTCTGGCTCGGCCGACAACACTTTTGTGCAGCGGGTGGTCCATGTAGCGTACTGAGGGATGCGTAAGACCGGCGTCCAGAATTTGCGAGGTACAGTCAATGAGGATGGCTCCATTCTTTTGTACCCTGATCTGGCTTTTCTGTTTTTGGGCCGGTTTTTCGGCAGACGATGCCGCTGGGCTGGTCATCTACCGCTTCGGCGGTGAAGCGCTGGACCCACCTCCAGAAGTAGCCAACGAAGAGGTGGAATTTATCCAGTTGAGTTGGACCGGTCTCGATCCTTCCCTAGGTGGAGAGACCATCGAACTAGATATAGGCGACGACGCCATCCGCGCTCTAAAACGAGATCCTACTTTCAATATAGCCCCCGGAATTGAGGAAAGAGGGGGAAGCCATATCAGAAAGCAAACGAACGGGCAGGTATGGGATGGGGACACCAGCACTTTCTGGTTAGCGGAACGATACCTGTGCGCCGAATTCGAGGAAAGGAATTACTTCCTTAGCTGCGTCGACGATTTCGGCACTCCGGGCACAGTGAATATCAACCTAGGGACCCTCCATCTCATCGACCGGATTCGGGTGATATCCGGCCTGACCGACCCGAGCAGAACGGCACGGGCCATCCGCGTCCACCTCAACGAAGAGCAGCCTAGCCAAGCTGCATACCAGCACCCCCGTCCCTACGTACCTTCGATCATTGAGGTGAGAGACAATCGGGAGCAGACCCTCGACATCCCGATCCCGCCGCACGATGAAGCAGGTTTCGTTCAAATCACTATCGGCGAGCACAACGAGGCCTGGGAAGTGAACGAGATAGAAATCTACGCCAAAGGCTTTGTCGAACAATCGACGTATATCTCCAATATCCTCGATTTTGGTCAGCCCATGGCTTGGGGCGACCTGCGCTGGGCCGGGCAACAAGACCCCAAAGCCCGCGTCCTCATCCAATCCCGCTCCGGACAGGACGAAGACCCCAACCTGTTCTGGCGCTTCACCGGACGAGGCGATGAAAAAATAGCCGTCAGCCGGACCGACTACGCCAAGTTAGCTATTGGCGAAAAAGCTGGTATCGGCTACGATCAAGCCAACTGGACGTTCTGGTCGTCCCCCTACGCCTTTGCCGACAGCAGTGGTACCCCCATCGTATCGCTGAGTCCACGACGCTATCTCCAACTTAGGGTCGATTTTCTGCCTCAAGACGACGATGGCGGACAGGTGGACTTTCTCGAACTACGCGCTTCCCTACCGGTGGCCACGCAGTTGATCGGTGAGGTCTGGCCGGTCGAGGTAAAGGTGGGACAGCCACAGCAGTTTACCTACGTCATGCGACCAACCATTGGAGTTGATAATGGCGGCTTTGACCGGTTGGAGGTGGCCACCGTGGCGCGGCTAGGACCCATAACCCAAGTGCGCATCGGCGATGAGCCGGTAGAGTATGCAGTGGAAGCGACCGAGCCACACCGGGTGGTCGTGAGTATCCCGCGGCTGACGGCTCAGGATTCGGGTGCTTTGGTCGAGGTGGTCTTCGAGGCAGAAGTGCTGCGCTATGGCTCGGCTTTTTCAATGCGAGTGTGGGACAGTGCCCTGCCGTTGGAGGTGCCCCAGAGCGTGCAGGAAGGCGATGCGACCCCAGCCTATGAGGACAATCGAGTGTGGGTGGCCACCCGAGCGCAACATCAAAACGTGTTGCAGATGAGCGGGAAGCCAGCGGTCTTGACGCCCAACGGAGATGAGCACAACGATGTGGTAGGATTGGGGTATAGCTTGGTAGAGTTGACGAGTCCGTCTTGGGTGGTAGTGGCGGTGTGGGATTTGTCGGGTCGTCGGGTGCGTCGGGTGTATGAGGGATTGGACGGGGTTGGTATCTATGAGCGGTTGTGGGATGGCCGGGACGAGTCGGGACGGCTGGTGCCGCCGGGGCTGTACCTCTACCGCGTTTCCGTCGAGGCCGATCACCAAGCGGTCGAGGCCGTAAAACCATTACATGTCGCCTATTAGGGATATGAATCCAATTGGAGGTTAGGACTCCGATGCAAGCGGATTTTAGCTCGAATTTACGCTCATATCTGATTATAGGGATTTTGCTCTCCGCCTGTGGGGCTGTGGGTATCGGGGAAACCAAGGAATTGATCATTCTTGGTGGAGCGGAAGGCCGACCTTGGCAGGACGGTGGAGGTGGTATAGATCCGATAATCATCTTAGGCCCCCAAGAAGTGACGAACGAGAACGTACCTGGAGGGATTATCGACTTTTCTGCGCGGGAGGGATGGATTTTTCCCGAAAAGGCCGACCAAACTGACAATATCGCCTTGCAACTGCTAGACCGAGGCGGCTCCGTAACCGCGCCCACTGTTCTCACAGATCTGGCGAAAGATCTGTTGAAGATGATAGACAATAATGCCAGCTCGGCCTTTGAAAGGAAAAGTTCTCCTGGTCAGAATGTCCGAGCGCTAGGCGTGGTCCTCCAGTTTGATCTAGGAGCGCGATTTGGTGTGAGTCGCATCCGCTTCTTCCCCAGGAACGCCGATCCAGACTTTCTCGCCCCTGATTTTCCCTTTCAGGACGATTACATGAGGGCCTACGAGCTTTTTCTCAATGACGGCACCCGGGAAACACTAGCCGCCGGCTTGCCGGTATTTACCAGCGTTCTGCTCGTACTGCAGAATGATCAGCCGGTGGTGGATGTGCAGATAGAGCCCCAGTACGTGCGTTACATCCAGCTAAAATCCCAGACTACAGTGGGTTTTGAAATAGGCGAGTTTCAAGTTTTCGGAGAAGGCTTCGTGCCCACGGCGGAGTATCATTCGGATATATTCGATCTGGGAGAAGATTTGGCCCTTTGGGGAAATTTGCGCTGGGAGGAGGAAAGCCAAGGCGACCCCATCCGCTCCCAAGTGCCTATCAGCACTAGGAGCGGCTTTGACGATTCTCCCGCCGTGTTCAATCGCCTCCGCAGCGACCTCGACGGGGCCGAAGTGCCTTGGAAGACGGCCGAAGAATTCGACGAAGGCAGTCAAGCGAGGGAAATCGTCCTCCAACTCGACTCGCCCGATCTCGACATAAAGCGGGCTCGGCTATTGTACAAAGACCTCCCTCTCGATAGGAAGAATGAGATATCGTTGACCCAAGCCGAATACAATAAGCTGAGGTCGGGCAATAAAGGGTTGGTGCGGGACGACTTGGAAAACTGGAGCGCTTGGTCTCCGCCCTATGCGACCGCGGGTATAACTAGCGCTGATAATGTATCCGCTGGGACGGGCGGGATGCCAATCGTGTCTCCCGGTCCAAGACGCTATTTTCAGTTCAAGGTGGACTATTTGAGTGAAGATCTCTTTTCAGCCAAAGGCATCGGTTCGCTGTCCTTCGATTTTTCTAGTCCGGTGCTGGCCACAGAGATCGTAGGAGAGATCACCCCGCGCCAAGCGGATCTGGGTCAAAAAACAGAGTTTTCCTTGGTGCTCGTCCCCGATATGCGGCCCGGAATCGATCAGGGCTTCAGCGCCCTCGAAATCAGCACACCCGTAAAAGTGGACGCAATAGAGAGGATTGGGATGTCGCTACCGGATGGCTCCCGCCTTGAACAGGACTTCTCGGATGCAGACCTGAGCGACCTGCCGGTGGAGCGCGGGAATTTCCGCATTGATTTGGTCGAGGAAGATCGCTTCCAGATTAGTTTCCCCAAAGTGGAGAATAGCCGCATAGAAGCGGAACAGATGACCGCCTTGGATGTGGTCTTCCAATGCGTGGTGCTGCGGACTGGAACTGCCTTTACCTCCTTGGCTTTGTCTGAAACCCCTGGCGAAGTGCCGCAACGGGTGGTGGGAGGCAATGTCTTTGCCCTGACCCAAGAAAGTTCCAATGCCTCGCTCATCCGCGACCCGGGGAATCTAGTGGTACAAGTGGCGAAAAAGGGCGACTTGCTGATTAACGTCAACGCTGTGCCAACAGTCTTTACGCCCAATGGTGATCAGATCAACGATAGTGTGCAGATACATTTTGACATAACTGATCTCATCAGTGGAGCTAATGTGGGGCTGCGGATATACGACTTGTCCGGCAGCATGGTGCGGGAAGTCTATCGCGGTCTCGACCAAAGTGGTCGCTTTACTCGAACGTGGGACGGTACCGATCACCAAGGGAACACTGTGCCGCCGGGCCTCTACATTTTCAACATTGATTTGGACACCGACGGCGGCAAGGCCGAGGCGAACGGCCTCATAGGCGTGGCCTATTGAAGGCTGGACCGGGGTATGGATTGCTTCTGAGAAGCGTTTGCGAACGGGAGGGACACCTGATGGTAGATGCAGGTTACAGAGAATGGTCCAGAGTATGGATAGCACTGTGGATAGTCGCGGCTTTGGGCACGACGGCTTTCCCCCAAGATTACAACAATCGTCTCGGGCAGCAGAGGGGGGGCAAGGTCACCTTTGAACCCTTGGGACCAGGGGTGTTTTTCGATGCCCTTGATCCCACAGTGAAACGATGGTACGTCCCCCAAGAACTCTACCACGATTACCGCTTCCAGACTTGGGAATACTCCAACTATGCCCGAGACCGCTATGAGCGCTACGTCAACACGACTCGGGAAGGCGAATACTTCTACGACACGTTCGGCAATTTCGTCAACCGAGGATGGCTCATCTACGACTGGCGTCAGGAAGCCTTGACCCCTCTGGGCAGTTCCATCTACCAAGATTCGAGGTATCAGGGTTGGTTCAACCAAGTGTTGATCGCCACGGATTCAAAAGGTGGTGCTCTCTACTCCATAACCACGGGGGATCAGATACGCACCACGCTCACCCCCATGACCTTTTCCAAGCCTGCATTCAACGGTATTCAGCTAGATTTAGCAGCCGATAAATACGCTGGCACGCTCCTGCTTTCAAGGATCAGTAGCCCGGTCCGGTCGTCCGTCTCCAGTGCCGATACCCGGACCAATGCCACCAATATGATCGGCGGCCGGGCCCTAGCCCAGGTGGGCGATTTCGTCACTGTCGGCGCGACTTGGGTCAATGCCCACAACACCCGTACCACGCTGGGCTCCTTCGACAGCAACCCCACCAAGGGCACACTGGGCGACGGGCAAGCCAGAGTGCCTATCAACGCCATCGCCCTCGTGCTCAGCGATGATTCTCCCGAAGACGGGGAGGGAGGAACCGCGCTCTTTTCCCACGATCTAGTCGTGGTGCGCGAAGATTTCCAGAACGGAATCCGCGAAACGCTCAGCCTTGCCGACCTGACCAACGATCCAACGCGCTGGCCAGTCATAGAAGGCGGCTTTCGGGAAGAGGGTTTCTTGGCGGCCAACGGCATTCAGCGGATCATCATCAACTACGATTTTAACGATCCGGCCTATATCGGCCCCGATCCGACTGAGATCGTAAAAGTGACCTTTGATTTGGTGCTGGCCAACGACTACAAAGTCGAGGTGTGGTCCGACCGCCAGACCGGGCAGCAAACCCCGCCGGAAGCGCCTCTGACCAGAGCGATCCTCGACGAGAGGAATCCGGTTCTGATCGAGATCGCACGTGCACCCGACAATACCAAGGACGGCTCTAACCGGAGAAGGCTGGTTTTCGACTACGGCCTTCCCACTGCCACGCAGATTTATGGCTTTACCATTGAGGCGCAGGATGTCCTAGGTTTCAACTTCTACGGCGAGTACGACATCAACCAGAAATTCAGGCAGTATCCCAATCTAGCCTTATTTACCGACGACCGTTCCTTTGAAGACGCTTCGACCCGAGCGGATGCTTGGATGATGAACCTCTCCTTTCAGGATTATCCTTGGTTCTTCTTCGGCGAGGCCTTTTCCATGGACCACGACTACTCCACTAGTTCTTTCCTACTCAACCAAAATGGCGATATCAACTACGATCAGCCTTCCCAGTTTTTCTACGAGTTTGTCGAAGACAACGATGATCAGGATCGCACTCCCGATTGGCAGCGAGGCGGTCAGCCAGGTCCCGATTTTGCCATCTTCCCCGGCTGGGACGAAAACAACGACTTCGTAAGCGATTTCAACCAGAACGACAATCGGACAATCAGCAATCGCATCCCCGATTACGACGAGCCCTTTCTCAGGTACGAGGTTGACCGGCCGGAATTTCTCTTTGGCATTGACCTGAACAACAACGACTGGATTGACCGTTTCGAGAACGACGACGAGCCAGATTTTCCCTATAAGAGGGACCATAGAGGCTACAATGCCTATTCCGGCGCTCATGTCATCCCAGGTGTCAGGGTGAGCGTCGGACAGACCCGCGAGGAACTGCTCTCCTCCGAGCGAGAGAATACGACCACCTACGGGCTGGTGACCGTGGATGAGAATTGGGCCGGCCTAGGGCGTTTGCGGGCGTTCAATATGCTAAAACGAGCCAAAGATACCATCCCCGATGACCGCCGTGCGCCCCAGGGATTTCTCTTGGCGGGTCTGCCTGCCAAGGTCGCCGATATTCTGCCCGCCCAAGATACCTGGGTGAACTCCCTGTTTATCGGATTCGACTATACGCGGATTTCGCAGTTGAACATCCGCAATAAGATCAAATACGATCTGTATGTTCAGCGCAGCGATGATCTCAGGGCTTTGGACAGAAGCCCGCTCCACGATAGGTCGTCCTTTTTGGGGCTTATCAACAAAGTTGATTATACCTATCGATTTGAAGGTCTGAGCATCCAGCCGCGCTTCAAAAGCCAGTACTTGAAGCGCACACCATTCTTGCGCCGCGAGGCAGATATCGAGGAATGGGATGGATTCTTGTCGGTGATCCTCAGATTCCCAGTGCTGAGGCATTCGATGATTGAAATGGGCACGGAGTTCAGACAGCTAAGGGAATTGAGGGCAGACGAAGATGCCTTGGTCCAAGAGAGCGTCTTGGGACCGACCGGCGACCTAAACGAGACTAACCTAGCCGTTCAGTGGTCAACCACGACGGATTACCTAGGGTACGTATTACTGCTACAGACAGGGTTCCGACTGTCTAGGCAATCCTTAGAGACCATCGAGATGCTGGATCTGGAGGTCGACAAAAAGTCCACCATCGAGACAGGCACCACGACCTTCATAACCATCTACGCCGGGGTGGAACAGTAAATGGCAGGCGCTGACTACACCTGTGGAGCAAGTGAGAACTTTGCTTTGGGCACTCCGTCCTTTTGCGCACAGTCCAATAGGAGGGACCCATGCTAAAAAGGTCCGGCTCGTGGCACGTTGTGGGGATACTCTGCGTACTAGCTTTATCGTCCGCTACTGGATGGGCTGCGCAAAACTATGGGGCTCGCTTAGGGCACCAAGCCAATGACGGCACCGTGGTGTATCGCTCTGAGGGTCCCAAGACCTTGTTGGGCAACGTGGAGCCATCGGTGCAGAAACGGTATCTGCCCCAAGAACTGTATCAGGAGTACCAGTGGCAGACTTGGCAGTACACCAACTACGCTGGTAATCCCTACCAGAGATACGTGGCGCAAAGCCTCTGGGGCGATTATTTCTACGACGTGTACGGAAATTTCCTGACCAGAGGATGGTTGGTCTATGACTGGACCGAGGATCACCCGCGAATCTCCGAGGGCAGCCGTCTGCTAAAAAGAGGAGCATATGCCGGTTTCTTTAACTCATTGATCGTAGCCTCCGACCAGAAAGGTCAATATTCTTTTTCCATTTCCGTTGGCGACGAACTGGTCACGACCCTGACGCCAATGACCTTTCGCAAATCCGTGTACAACGGTGCCCAAGTCGATCTCATGTCGGACGCTGTCGAGCTAACTGGCATCTTTTCCCGCATCAGCGCACCGGGCTTCATCACCGATCCGAATCCGGCCTCTTTCAACAACTACACCAACCTGATAGGGGGCCGGACCAGGGTCCGGCTAGGTGATGCTATTACCTTGGGAGGGGTCTTCGTCAATTCCCACAACGGCCGGGGGACCGTGCAGAGCTTTGAGGGGAATCCCTTCAAAGGGGAATTAACCTCGCTGCAGTTACAAAACCAGATCAGTACTATTGTCATCCGGCTGAGCGACGACTCACCGGCCGATGATGTCGGAGGGAGTGTCCTACTAGCGGATAATGTAGAAATAGCGACGACTATCGGCGACAGAGACACCGTGCTAGTCGGCAATGAGATCGGCTTCACACCTCACAGGCAGGGAGGCACCATCATAGAAGGCGTGCGCACGGCCAACGGTACGGAGCAGATCACGTTGCGTTACGACTTGAACGACCTAGCCGTGATTCTCGACGACAAGGATGCCATTAACAACATCCGGGACCTCCGCTTCAGACTGGTCCTAGTCAACGACTATCGGATCGAGATCACTTCCGATCAGCAGACCAACTTTGAAGGACAGCCGGTCTTTCTGCTGATGGCCCAGGCCGAAGGCAATATTCAGGACGGATCGAATAAGCGCGAAGTGGTCTTCAACTACGGCTTGCCCACGGCTAACCAGCTATTGGGTTTCACGATCGAGGCCCAAGATTTCCTAGGATTTGACTTTTACACCGAGTTCGATGTAAACCACCAGTACAAAAAATATCCCAATCGCCGGGTGAAGACGCACAAGGCGTACTCGGGACTCGTCGACGACGAAAATGCCAAAGCCTGGATGATGAACCTGTCTAAATCGGTCTTCTCTTGGTCCTTATTTGTCGAGGGCTTCTACATGGACGAGGCCTACAATACTAGTCCCTTCATATCGGACGGTAGTGGTCGAGTAGATTACGAAGACGGGACTAGGAGCATCTACGACTTCGTCGACGACAACGACGATCAGGACAAGAAACCCGACCAGAAGCGGCGCTACCAAGATCCTAGGACCGGCGAGGAATTCCGCGCCACTAGAACCGGAAGGTCCGCCGAAGGTTTCGCCGACGAGGCAGTGTTCCCCGGCTGGGACCAGAACAACGATTTCATCTCCGACTTCAACCAAAACAGCAACATCTTCAGTGAGAACCGCTTCCCGGACTACGAGGAACCCTTCCTGCGCTATGGTTCAGACCGCCCTGAATACCTCTTCGGGATCGATCTCAACAACAACGGCTGGGTCGACCAGTTCGAAAACGACAACCTGCCCGATTATCCCTACAAAAGGGATCGCAAGGGCTACAACCTGTACCTGCGCAATCAGGTAACTCCGCACCTGCAACTCACCGCCGGGCAGGCCCGCGAACAGCTCCTTTCGGACGACCGCCAAAATCTGACCACGTACGCCCTAGTGAGCTTTGAAAAGGAGTACGCCCGCATCGGACGAGTGGGCATCTTCGACATGATCAAAAAGGCGGCAGACGATATTCAAGACGATCTCTTTCAATGGGTACAAGCTCCAGGTCTGCCCGGAGCGCACCAAGCAATAGACGACCCCCTCTTCGCCCAAGACACCTGGATCAATACTTTTTGGCTAGGCCTTGACCGCCGGACAAATATCGGGGTCAATTTTTCCAATAAATTCAAGTACGAGACAGTGAGACAGCGGGAGCAAGGTAACAATCTAGGTTTTAAGGATGATACGCGTTTTCTTGGAATCATCAACAAGGCCGACTATCTGTACCGGTATAAAAGTCTGACGGTGCGACCGAAGATCAAGAGCGAATTTCTCAGGGACAATACTCCCTATTCTATGGGAGGCGTGCGCCCTGTGCGAGATCAATGGACTGGTTTGTTCTTCCTGACCTTCGAATTCCCCGTCCTGCGGCGAACGACCATAGAGACGGGTATCGAACAACTCTTCTTCAGGGATTCGGTGGTTGATGAGGACGATTTAGCAGCGGGCGAATTCACCGAGGATTTCAACAGCACGGTCTTGGCTATGCAGCTTTCGAACAGAGGGCAGTACCTAGGCTATGTGCTCACGGCCCAACTCGGCTACAGTATTCGTAGAATCAGTCGAGAGCGCGTCGAAAGAGACGACCGGTCACAGATAGATAGCACCGTGTTCATGACGATGTACGCCAGTCTGAAAGATTGATACCGGGCGGCAGATTCTACCCTCGATTCTACAAAAAAGGAAACACCCATCATGCGAAGTTCCGTCTCTGCGCCAGATCTGGGACTGGTGGAGTCTCTCTTGGCAGAAATCAAAAAAATACCGTGCATCAACTCCCACTCCCACATGGGGCCGGAAGCCGAGCGCCTAGCGCAGCAGATGGACGCCCTCGACTTTTTTAACCACGCCTATCCGACCGCCGACTTGGTGGTGGCCGGCCTCTCTTCCGAAAATAAAGAAGCCCTTTTCGACTCTCGACGCCCGCTGGACCAGCGGTGGTCCCTGTTCGAGCCGTACTGGAACCGGATCCGCCTGACCGGATACTCCCAGTGTATCTTAACCGGCTTCCGCGATCTGCTCGGCTTCGACGATCTGACAGACGCCACGGTTGGACCGCTCTCTGAGGCCATCCAAGCACATAGCAAACCGGGCTTCTACAAAACGGTGCTACAGCAGCAGGCCAATATCGCAATGTCAGTGGTCAATATGGAAGATCTAATTGAGGTGGATCGGACCTTATTCTTGCCCCTGCCCCGCCTCAACCGCTTCAGCATGCTCCGCACGGCTGAGCAAATCCACGCGATAGAGCGCGACTACGATGTGTCCATCGGCGATCTGTGCCAGCACGTCGAAGTAATTCGACAGGTGTGCCGAGACTGGAAGGAAGCCCAAGTAGCCGGGGTCAAGATGTCGCAATCCTATCACCGCTGCATGGACTTCAAAGAGCGGGACGCCGGCCAAGCCGCCGTTATTTTCGACCGTCTGTTACAGGACGACTACGCTGGGCTGGATTCGGCAGAAGGCGCACTGCTGGAGGACTACTTAGTCTTCGAATGCTGTCAGGCCGCTGCGGAAGCCGACCTGACTGTCCAATTTCACTTAGGCATGAGAGCGGGCAACAATGGAGGCATGGAAGGGTGTAGTCCGGTGCCGCTCATCCCCTTGCTGCAGGCCTTCCCCCAAGTCCGCTTCGACTTCTCCCACGCCGGTTTCCCCTATCTACGCGAGGGTGCCGTGTTGGGCAAGACCTTCGCCAATGTCTATCTGAACATGTCTTGGATCCACATCATCTCCCCCTTCGGGTCTCGACTAGACCTGAGAGAATGGCTCCAGATGGTGCCCTACAACAAAATTATCGCCTTTGGAGATGACTTACAGCAGGTCGAGACAGTCTACGGACACTTGCAGATGGCGCGCCGGAATTTCGCCCACGCGCTAGGGGCCCTGCTGGAAGAGGGCTTGCTGTCCGAGTCGACGGCGCTCGACGTAGCCCAAGCGGCCTTTCGCGACAATCCGGCGATGGTCTACGGAGTCAATGCCTGATTACCAGTCGTGCACATTGTGGCCTTGCGCGGGAAACCAGATTACATCCACTACTCCCGAGAGCACGACGCCGATTACATAGCCCACGCCCAAGCCGTAGAAAAAAGGCTTGCCCTTGCGGTACGCTCTGACTCCGCCGTAGCGCAGCAGTAGCAGTTTAACTATCCAGACCAAAAATAGGCTAAACCAGTAGATGGACGTGCCCGAGGTGTGCTGAAAGGCCAGCCCAATGGGATGGAGCGAGAACCAGTGAAAGCGGGCCCGCAACAGCGCTATGCCCCCCGCCTCGAACAAACCCCAGCCCCAGACGCCCCACTTGCCCGGATTTCCAACTTTGGGATTTTGCAGCAGATGCACGGTCTCGTCTAAGAGGCCGGTCGCACCCATCAGAAAAACAGCCCCCCCTTTGTCATAGGCCATCTCGAGGCTGGCCCATACCGCGGTTAGAAAACCCGTTGCAAAGGCGATTAGCACCGTAGCGGTCACCAGCCAGGGCTGATCCCGCAACGAGAAAATGCGCAGATGGTGCGGGATGGCTGGCCAAGCCGGCAGGCGAATGTTGCCGAAAAAGGCATGGCCGGTAAACATCTTGAAGGCGACCAGATCCTGCGGCGACAGGCGAGCCGAGCCTACCAAATCGACGATAAAGGAACTCCCCTTGGCATTGGGCCAACTGGGCATGAGGTAGGGGAAGCCCGTGGCCGCAATGAGCTTGATGGTGACGAAAAAGGTCGATACCATCAGGACAAAGGCACCAATAGCCAGCGGCAAACTCGCCCCCAGACTGCAAGCCCAAGCGATGACGTAGAAAGCCGACAAAATCAGACCGACTAAGGTCAAGCGGTAGATCCCAACTTGGCGCCGGTCCCCCTCCCCAGTGCGCACCTGTCGCCACACTTCTCGCAAGTGCCGGCGCGCCAAGTACACAGACCAGCAGGCCACAAAAATAATGGCACCCAAGCTTTCCAGAGAGAGAATCGCCTGAGGTGTCAAAGGCTGTCCCCCACCCCCTACGACCAGCCCCACCCGATCCATCAGCCCTATTTTGGCAGTAGCCAGCAGAGCGAAAGCAACTAGGCTGCCCAGGATATCCAACGGACATAGATAGGTCAAAGCCATAACCAGGGGCAGAACCCGGATGGTCAGGCCGGGGAAAGGGCGGGGCAATTCGAGATGGAAGCGCTTGGTATAGAGTTCAAACAGCGGCAAGCCCGGCGTGAAGTATGCGCCGATATTGTAGAGTAAGGGCAGCAAGACAACCCCGCAGCCGATCCAGAACAGACCCGAGCGGAAGAGGTCGGGCACCCGTCGCGGCCCATCAAAACCCCGTGTTAGATCGAGGGGCATCTGCGCCAGTGGGAAGGTGAGTTTTTCGGCTTCCATCCACTGACGCTGGAATAGCACCACCAAGCAAAAGCCGAATACCACCATGCCCAGCGAGGCCCCCAGCCACTCGATGATCGCCCCGACCCAGCCGTCCCACGGTACCGCGGCTCCCTGCGGCAGCCCCATCCAGAAGGTGTCTAGGACCTGAGGCGAGGAGTCGGGAAAAACGCGCCAAGGCAAATAGGGAAAGAGCAGGTCCGACCACTGGTTTTCGGGTGTGGCCATGTAGAAGGGCGCTCCGATAATGGCGATCCAGTAGTCGCTCCAGCCCCACTGCGGCAGGGCACCCACCACCCAGAGCATGGTGAAAATGGTCAGCAGTTCCCCCCGGTTTAGGGCCAGCCGGGGCCACAAGTGTCCGCAGGCGGCGTTGAGAAACAGCCACAGCACGAAGGGCATAAAGGCCACCATGGGGAACTGCGAGCGGACATAACTGCCGGACCCCGATGCTTGGCCGACCTCAAGGATGAGATAGTAGAACACAGCGACAATGGTCAGCCCCCCCAGAATCAGGGCGCGCAAGGTGATTCGAGGAGGCTTGGAGCCATCTAATGAACTGATGTTACGCACCTTCCTGTTTTCCGTTAGTCTCGCGCCTTCCCTCGCGTGTGTAGAGCATCCTTCTCAAAAATACCCTAATACATTTCCGGTCTTTCCAGTGCAGGCGTCGATGATCAGCCACAAACCAGCCACTGCAACTTGGCCCAAAATTAAACCGAGAAAAAACGGCCGCGTCTTCAAGTACCCTGCGGAGCCGCCGTACTTGAGTATGGTACTCTTCAACCCCCAAGCGACGAAGATACTGAACCACACCCAATTCATAATGTTGAACGTACCCGTGGCAAAGCCCAATGGATGGATCGGCCACCACACAAAGTAGTAGCGGATATAAGTCAACAAGCCCATGAGTACTGCGCCCAAAGCCGTGAAGCCCCAACCAGATATGCTAGCCGGGACCGGATCGGCAAATTTAGGGGCGATAAAACTAAATGCATTGCGCGGCACTCCCACGAACCAGAACTCGTGGAGATTGATCCCACCGTACTTATAGGACAGGGTCATGACGGACCACACCGAACTGATCAGAGTGACGACTATGGCTAGGAAAACCGCCCATAGCAGGCCCCTTTTGCTACCGCGAATCTCCTCGGCTAGTTTCAGCGCATTGGCAAAACAGGGCATGAAGAAGATGCGTATATTGGCACTCCACACATAAGTGAATGATAGTCCTGTCAGACCAGAGGCACCCAACGCGCTGGTGCCCACGCCAGAAATCACAAAATCGGCCGGGGTCAAGGGCGTGCGAATTACGGAAATTCCGCCTTCCGCTACCGCTCTGGTGATGGCGATAAAGATCGCTGTCATTCCGAACAGAAAGACCGGCACAACCCACAGCGGCAACCCAGACTGCCACAGCCAAGTCCCCATCACTCCCAGCCCCACGAGCAGGCCCCAGACCGCAGTGCGATAGGAGATAATTTCATCGCTATCGTCGATAGACGAGTCGTGGTTGAATACCTTGCGGTAGACGGCGTGCAGATGCCGGCGTGCCAGCCACACGCTGGACAGGACTAGCACGATCATGGCCCCCATGGCTTGGTGAGCCAGATAGGGGCCAACCGAATTGGCAAACCGGCTCAAGGTCTCCGTACTTTGTATCCCCAAAACATTGAAGACTCCCCGCTGCACAGTCGATAGCAGGAAGAAGAACCAGAATCCCAGCGCTACATCGCGGCTGAGCAGATAGGCGAAACCGATCAGGCCTAGGTTCAGATCGAGACGCAAGTAGGTGCTGCCTCTGAACAGACGCATCTCGGAATGGGTGTCGATATGTGGCAGAAAAGGGAAATAGCCGCTGAACGCGTTCGCCGTACCTATGAAAAAAGGCACGGCGAACCCGACCCACATGACCCGGTTCTTAAAGTAAGGTTTAACAAGCGAGCGCTTCTCGTTAGGGCCACACGCCTCTCGCTCTTCATCCTGGATCATCTCTAGCGGGACTTGGACTAGGGGATAGGGCAGCTTTTCGTATTCGACCCATTGTTTGCGCAGAATGGTCATCATACATATAGACACCCAGTAGAATGACAAGATGAACAGGCACCAGTAGAAGAGCGGCTCGATCCAAGCGTCCCAAGGCAGGGCCATGCCTTGGGGCAAGCCCTCGTAGAAATAAGTGATGGCCTCTGCATCTTGCGGGACGATCCACTTAGGCACATGCGGATGAATCAACTCGTGCCACTTATTTTCGGGGGTGGCGTAGTAGTAGAGCCCTGCGATGATAGGCAGCAGATTTTCGGTGAAACCGATTGTGGGCACGGAGGTGGCTAGCATCGCCATGATGTAAACCACCGCCAACTCGGAACGGCTCAGGGCAAATCTAGGGCCTAGCAGGGCCAAGGCTGTGTTTATTAGGAAAACGAATACGAAAAAGACAAAAAGGGCGGCCGGTGTGCTGAAATTGTGGGCCATGACCGTACCCTTGATGATCATGTTGGTATAAGGCACAGCCGCGCCGATGAACAGCGACAAAAGGGCACCAACTGACACGGCCCGCAAGGTAATACCTGGTGTCTGCTCGTCGGGTCGGGCCGCGCCAAGCCGGGTTTCTAGGTGGTGCTGGAAGATTGGAGGGATCTCTTTTTTCATATTTGAGTTGCGATCCCACTCCAGAGAGGAGGTTAGTCAGTACGTCTAGGCTGCACCACGGCTTAGATTATTGTCGTGTGCTTAGTCCGCTCCTACAATCCGTGGCCCTACGAGAGCCACCCTAGGTTGCGCATCTCCTTCGACAACGTGTGTCGCTACTTACCCACTGAGACGAGCTTAGTCGTCTTCTTTATGGGGTATGATCGCTTGCTGAGGAAACTTGGTAGGCGGTGTATTTGAGGTTTTTGCCCCGGGCCTTTTCCACTGGATAGCGCTGGGCCGAAATGACCAACTTCTCCTCCAGCATTTGTGCGGCGTCCAAGCCGAAGCGGTCGCACATAAGCAGGACAAAGTACAGCGCGTCGGCCAATTCGTGGCCGATAGCCCGGCGGAAGGATTCGTCTTCTAAGCGGGTGGCGATCTCTTGGTCGGAGCGGAAGCGGAAGTGCTCCAAGACCTCGGCCGCTTCAGTCGAAAGACCAATGGCCAAATCTTTGGGGGTATGGAATTGCGCCCAGTCGCGCTCCTCCACGAAGCGGCGAATTTCGGCGGTGAGTTGGGCCAGCGTGGCTTCGCTCATGAGTCCGAGTCCCGCACTAGCCGAACCCCAATGTGACTAAAGCGCAAATCGGGCGCGTTCCAGCAGCGTTGCGCCGAACGGGAAAGCGAAGCCGCGTCTTTAAAGCTACCACCGCGAAACACCCGCGCCGTACCCTCGACCGGCCCTTGGGGATCGGTCTGCGGCCCCTCCGGGTAGGCATCCAACCAGTCGCCTACCCACTCCCATACATTGCCGTGCATATCGTACAACCCCCAAGGATTGGGCGTTTTTAACCCCACTGGCTGAGCGGCCATCCGCCCGGTGAGAGAAATATTGTCCGTCCACCAAGCGTGGAGGTCCAAGTGCTTTTCTACGTCTCCAAAAGACCACGGCGTCTCCGTGCCCGCCCGCCCCGCGTATTCCCACTCGGCTTCGGTAGGCAGCCGGTACACTTGACCACCGGCTGTGGCGTTGAGACTAGCTATGAATTCTTGCGCATCTTCCCAAGAGATGTACACAGCCGGACGGTCGGGGCCCTCTTCCACCTCACCGGCGTGGCGGCTCCACGGCCGCTCTCCGGTCACAGCCGTCCACTGGTGCTGGGTGATTTCGCACTGACTCAGGTAGAACCCCTGGGTCAGGCGAACCTCGAGCTGAGGACCTTCGTCGTCGTTGCGGCCCGGCTCGTCCAGCGGCGAACCCATGGTGAAGACGCCCGGCTCGATCCACACCATATCCAGCGGTACGCCCGGGACCAACTCTACAGTAATCGGGGGCTGTGAGCGAGAAGCCTCTGGCTCGACAACGAGGGTAAGACCGAGGGGAACAGACTGCCCTGGGGATAGGTCCAGTTTGGCCGATCCGCTGACCACCAAGGCTCCGGTCGCATCATAGCCAGTCACCGTAAACAGTCTGGCGGCACCTGCTGGGATCTCGGAGACAGTACCGACGATGCGATCGCCATCCACGGCCAATGGCTGGCGCATGGCTGGCATATCGGCCGCAGTGATCACTACCTCGACCTGGGCGAGCCTAGCGGCTACTTCAGCATCCACCTTAGCGGTCAGCAGCACGACTGCGCCGGCCTCCTCAGCCCCTGTGGGGGCCGTGCGGCGATCTCCACAAGCCAGTAGCCCTAGGAGGGCAGCCAGCAGCAGGCTAGAACCTATTTTCAAGCAGGTGCGCATGGTTATATTGTAAGGCACAAGGTCCCCCCGCCGCAATACGCCCAACGCCCAATCCTCTCATGTGCCCAGCCGCAGTTTCCCCCCAACCAGAACGCCGCACTTGGCTCGTGCCGGTCCTTCTACTAGTGGGGCTGACCGCCGGGGCCTATATACCGGCGATGAACGGCGGTTTTATCTGGGACGACGACGACTACGTGCAGGAAAATCTCACCCTGCGCTCGCTAGCGGGGCTTGAGCAGATCTGGTTCCAGCCGGGAGCTACGCGCCAATACTACCCGCTGGTCCATACGACCTATTGGCTCGAATACCGTTTGTGGGGCTTGGACCCGACAGGCTACCACGTGGTCAATGTAATCCTGCACGCCCTGAGCACCGTTTTGGTCTGGCGGCTGCTAACCCGACTAAAAGTGCCCGGTGCTTGGGCTGCTGCCGCCCTGTTTGCCCTGCATCCAGTCCACGTCGAGTCGGTGGCGTGGATTACTGAGCGCAAAAACACATTGTCCGGCGCATTCTATCTGAGCGCGGCATGGGCCTATCTGCGCTACGAAGAAGCACGCAGCCCTCGCTTGTACTGGGCCGCCTTGTTCCTTTTTGCCGCGGCCCTGCTCAGCAAGACCGTCGCCTGCACCCTGCCAGCGGCCCTGCTGCTGGTGCTGTGGTGGAAGGGCCAAACGCCAATGCGGCGCACAGCAGTAGCCCTCGCGCCTTTTTTTGCCCTAGGGGTGGCCATGAGCGGAGTGACAGTGTGGATGGAAAGGCACAGCGTTGGCGCTTGGGGGCCAGAATGGGACTTGTCGCTGGTGGAGCGCGGCCTGATCGCCGGGCGAGCGTTGTGGTTTTACGCGGCGAAACTCCTCGTGCCGCTCAACCTTGCGTTTATCTACCCCCGCTGGGAAATCGACGCGACCGAGGTCTGGCAATATCTCTATCCGATCGGAGCCCTGGGCATCGGAATCCTGCTATGGGCCTTGCGGGAGCGCTTGGGGCGGGGGCCGTTAACCGGGATGTTGTTTTTTGCCGGCACCCTAACGCCGGCCCTCGGCTTTTTCAACTTCTACCCCATGCTCTACTCCTTTGTCGCCGACCACTTCCAATACTTGGCCAGCCTGGGGCTTTTGGCGCTGGCCGCCGCTGGTGGACACCGCGCGTGGACGCGTCTAGGCCAGCCGGCAGCCGGACCTGTCACACTGGCGTTGGTCTTGGTCGTCTGCGGTCTGCTCACTTGGCGGCAAGGGCGAGTCTATGCTGATCTGGAGACCTTGTGGCGCGATACCCTGCAAAAAAACGCCGGTGCTTGGATCGCTCACAACAATCTCGCCAATATCCTCAAAGTGCGCGGCCAGCTCGACCAAGCCATCGGCCATTACCGCCAAGCTCTATTGCTAAAGCCTAGTAGCGCCCAAATTCACCTCAACCTCGCCGACGCACACCGAGCCAGGGGCGAATCCGCTGCTGCACTGCGCCACTACCGACGCGCCTTAAAAGCCGAGCCGGATCGCGTTGAAATCTACCTCAAGCTGGGCAACGCCCTCCTCGGCCAAAACGCGGTCGCCGAGGCCATCGAGCACTACCGCCAAGCACTCCGACTAGCCCCCGACCTCGCCTTGGCCCACAGCAATCTAGGCGCTGCCTTGGCAATCCAACGACAAGACGCCGAGGCCATCGAGCACTACCGACGCGCACTACAACTCAAACCCAACTTTGCCGAGGCGCACAACAATTTGGGGCAACTCTTAGCCCTCCGGGGTCAGTTCGCCGAGGCCATCGAACACTACCGACGCGCCCTCCAACTCAAACCCACCTACCGCCAAGCCCACGCCAATCTCGCCGAAGCCCAGCAAGCAGTGGGGGCCGACTCTATCTCAAAACCTTGATCATTTAGCCGTCGGGCTGGAGCTAATCGCTTGCAATCAAAGGTACCACCGGACTATCAGGACTATCTAGCGCGGCGCAGTGCCCCCACGGTCCACCACAATCTCCGGGCAGCCGTTACTTGGCGAGGCGTGCTAGTGGGTTCCTTGCTGTGTGCGATTATCGCCGTGGGCGCTCCCTACGCCCGGCAGATCATCAAAGGGACAGCCCTCGCCCTGACATCCGCCACCCCGGTGGCCTTTTTCCTACTCTTCGTCCTGCTGTTGACCCTGCACTTGGTCTTGGGCCGTTGCCGCCGCGAGTGGGCTTTTACCCGCGGCGAACTGATCACCATTTTCGCGATGATGACCGCGGCTGCGGCCATACCCACCAAAGGCGTGGTCAGTATGCTACTGCCCATCATCACGGGCTTCTTGTACTACGCCTCGCCCGAAAATCAATGGGCCGCGCAAGTCCACCCTTTGCTGCCTCGGTGGATCTTGGTCGACGATGCCCAAGCCGTCACTGACTTCTACGAAGGTGGTGCAACCATCCCGTGGGCACACTGGCTACCGCCGCTGGCGGCGTGGTTCGCCTTCTACATGGCTTTGTACCTGACGCTCCTCTGCATCAGCACAATTCTGCGCCGCCAATGGGTCGATTACGAGCGCTTGGCCTATCCCCTTGCCCAAGCGCCGCTGGCCATGATTGACGAGGGGACGGAAGACCGCCTGCTCAAACCATTTTTCAGGAACCGGATCATGTGGGTAGGTTTTGCTATTCCCTTCTTGCTCACCAGTTTGGGGGCCTTGCATCACTACTTTCCTCAAATGGCGGTTCCGGGACTCTCTACGGCGGTGCAGCCCATTGAAGGCGGCCGCAGTCTCCAGTTAAACATCAATTTTCTCATGCTAGGCTTGGCTTATTTCATCAATCTCAACATCGGCCTCAGCCTGTGGTTGTTCTATCTAATTGCCTATTTCCAAGACGCGGTCTTCGGCGTTATGGGCATTCACAGCCAAGCCGATTTGGGCCACTGGAGCGTTCCGATCAGGGGGCACCTTATGATGGGAGCGATCTCGGTCTTGCTAGGTGCGATCTTGTGGAACGCTCGGCACCATCTCAAAGCCGTCCTCCAGCGCGCTTGGGATGGGAGCGATGCAGTGGATGACCAAGGCGAGATCATGTCCTTCCGAGCCGCGGTAGTCGGCACCGCAGTGGGCTTGGCGAGCTTGTGGTTCTGGCTGTGGCAAACCGGCCTCCCCGCATGGATCGCCCTACTCGTCTTAGCGGTCGGTCTGACCATTTTTGTCGTCTTAGCCCGCGTCATCGCCGAGACCGGACTGCCGATTGTCAAGCCCACCATGATCCCAGCAGGTTTTACCTTGTCCGGTGTGGGGTCTTCGGCATTGGGGCCCCACGGGACGGTCGCTTTGGGCTATACCATGGTGTGGTGTGGCGACTTGCTGGTCTTTATGATGGCTCCCTTGGCCAATAGCTTGCGCTTGATCAGCGAGCTAAAAAGCGGACAGCGCCGCCTCTTTTGGGCCTTGGCTGCCGCCATGCTCCTCACTTGGGTGCTGTCCATGTGGTACACCCTGCACCTGGCCTACCGCCACGGTGCCATCAATCTGTACCTTTCGACGCACTACGCCACCGAGCCTTCGCGCTTGGCGGCCCGGCACCTACTCGATCCCACCGAGCCGAGCTTAGCTGGCTGGCTATGGACTAGCGGTGGAGGCGCGATTATGGCGGGCTTGCTAGCGGCCCGGCGCTACCTGCTGTGGTGGCCCCTGCACCCCCTCGGTTTTGTCGTCGGCTTCGGCTACGTGATGGAACGCATCTGGTTTGCGGTATTCTTGGCTTGGCTGAGCAAAAAGTGCCTGCTGCGTTTTGGTGGGGCTGCCGCGTACCACAGAATGCAGCCCTTTTTTCTTGGCATGGCCCTAGGCCACATTAGCAGCGGCGGCGTCTGGCTACTCATCGACAGCGTGACCGGCACTGTGGGCAATCGCATTCCCCTCTATTGAGCACTGGTCGGATTATCTATACTTAATGCCGCTATGCCGACCAGCGAGCAAAAGACGTACTCGACCTTTTGCGTCCTCTGGGGCTTGGCAACGCTTTTCCACCTCGTTGCCAAAACCCCATGGCCGGCTCCTTTGCTCAGCGCCCTACTCGCTGCCGCCGCACTCTTTCTACTCCACCGACCATCCGAACCGCACCGCCTCGTACTGCTGGCAGTCCTACAGATGTGCGAAAGCTGGACGACGGCTCCTTTTATCTCCAATCACTGGCTCTTCACCGGGCTGGTGAACCTCACGCTCCTCCAAGCCTACGCCCGACTGGCGTGGGCCGGGCGCACGTTCGCCGTGGAGCCGGGGACCTTGTACCGGACCTTTGCTCCCATCGTGCGGCTCGAACTGATCATCCTCTACTTCTTCGCCGTCTTTCACAAACTCAACGCCGACTTCCTCGATCCCCAGATAAGCTGCGCGGTCCACTTCTACGCAGCCCAACTCCAGTCGCTTCCCTTCGCCTTGGCAGGAGCGATTCCCATCTATCTCACCCTAGCCGTCGAAGCGGCCATTCCGCTCCTGCTGTGTTGGCCCCCTACCCGTAACACCGGTATTTTGCTCGGTCTCCTCTTCCACGCGGCGGTCGGCTTTAATCCCATAAGCGAATTTTACAATTTCTCCTCCATGATTTTTGCCTTGCTGTTTTTGTTTTCTTCGTTACGTCTCGACGCGGGCTGGCCGACCCGACGCCTTCGAGTACCGCTGCGGTGGGAGGGCATGCCTTTTTCTAGTAAGAGTTTACTCACAGTCGGTGCGGCACTTGTGGGATTGGTGCTTTTGATCTTTCTAAACGATCTGATTGCCGCACCGACCGAGATGGTGCTTCCCTTGTGGGGGCTGTACAGCGCTGGCCTGATCGTCCTTTTCGTCCTCCTGCCCAAAGCGTCTCCGGCGCGGCCCGCATTCTCGTTCCGGCCTTGGCCCGTGCTGCTGGTGCCTTTACTGACCGGCCTCAACGGATGTAGTCCCTACTTGGGGCTCAAGACCGAGACGGCGTTTGCCATGTATTCCAACCTGCGCACTGAAGGGGGGCAAAGTAACCACTTGCTGGTGCCGGCCAGAGTGCAACTGTTTGGTTTCCAGCAAGATTTGATAGAAATAAAGGATTCTTCGTCCGGCTTCTTGGCCAGTCTGGCGCGGCGCAAACTAATGTTGCCCTTCTTTGAAGTGCGCGCCTTGCTTCAGCAGCACCCAAATACTTCGCTTACCTATAAGCGGCACGCCGCCCCCAATGCCTCCCCAGACGCGCAACTGCGGCAACCAATCCCGTGGCCGCTGCGCAAATTGCTCTACTTCCGCCCAGTGGCCTCCAGCGGCCAACAGCCCTGTTTCCACTAGGACCAACACATGGATCAAGACTACGATCTCATTGTCGTGGGCACCGGCTTTGCCTCTTCGTTTTTTCTCTCGGCCTATCTAGCTCGGTGCCGGGCCGATGCCCGGATCTTGGTCTTAGAGCGAGGCCGCCGCGACACCCATGCTTGGCAACTGCGCCACCGCCAACCGGCCAGCACACCTCCCCAAACCACCTTTGTCAATCGCCATCGCCGCAAACAGTGGTTCTACACGCCGGCCTTGGGCGGAGGCTCCAACTGCTGGTGGGCGGTGACGCCGCGCATGATGCCCAGCGACTTTGCCTTGCAATCCACTTATGGAGTAGGCACGGACTGGCCCCTCAGCTACGACGAGTTGGAGGAATTCTACTGCCAAGCCGAAGCGCTCATGGCCGTCTCCGGACCGGACGATGGGTCCCCCCAGCCCCGCAGCCAGCCCTATCCCCAACCACCTCACCACTTTTCCCAACCCGACAAACTACTTAAAAAAGCCTATCCAGAGCTCTTTTTTCACCAGCCCACGGCCCGGGCTCGCTTGGCCACGGCCCGGCGGCCCGCCTGCTGCGCCAGCGGGGTGTGCCACTTGTGTCCCATAGACGCCAAGTTTACGGTCCTCAACGAAATGGGCCATCTCTACGCCGACCCCCGCGTTACGTTGGTACTGGAGGCCGCGGTCCAGAGCGTGGAAACCACCGGCCGCACGGCCCGAGGCGTCCGCTACATAAAAGACGGTGCCGAAGTCCAAGCGCAGGGCCAGTTGGTGGTCTTGGGGGCCAATGCCTTGTTCAATCCGCACATTCTGCTGCGCTCGGGCTTGTCTCACCCGCTCTTGGGCAAATTCCTCCACGAGCAAGTCGCCGTCTCCGCGACCATAGACCTCAATGGAGTCGATAACTTCCAAGGCAGCACCAGCATCACCGGGCACGGGTACATGTTGTACGACGGCCCCCATCGAGTACAGCGAGCCGGCTGTCTGATTGAATCGTGGAACGTGCCCACCCTGCGTTTGGAACGAGGCAAGTGGCGGCAGCGGCTGGTGCTCAAATTCGTCTTTGAGGACTTGCCCGCACCGCACAACCACGTCCGCATTGCTGCTGACGACCCAGCCCAGCCCGAAACCGTGTACCGGCACCACTCGGGGTACGCCCAGCGCGGCATTGACGCACTCGCGAAGGCCCTGCCCGAGCTTTTGCACCCCCTGCCGGTAGAAAAAGTCTATTTCGACTCCCAGCCTGCTCCCACCGAGAACCACATTTTGGGCACCACTCCTATGGGCACCGACCCGCGCCACAGTATTGTTGACCGCGGCTTGGTCCACCACCAAGTCCGCAACTTACTGGTCTTGGGCGGCGGGGCCTTCCCAACCAGTTCGCCGGCCAACCCGACCCTCACTCTGTCGGCCTTGTCCCTGTGGGCGGCCCATCACCTGCTGGCGTAGCAACTATGGCGATCTGGAACAAGCGCCGGACTTTCTTGGGAGCTGTAGCCGCCCTGTCGCTGGGCATCGGCCTAGGACGATGGTTTTACCGCCCGCGTCAGCTCGACGACCCTTGGACCGAGCAAATCGCGACGACCATGCGCCGCCGCCTGCCCTACCTGCGGCTAGACGAAGATGGCTTGGCCCGCTTCGCGCAAGACCTGCTAGCGCGCGATCAGCACGCGCTTTTGCGCCGGGCCAGTGCCGGCGATGCCCAAGCTGAGGCGTGGCTTGGCCAGCAGTTTTTGCTGTCGAGCGATTTCTTCTGGCATGGAGCCGACGAGGCGAAGACCGTCGGCTATCGCGCCTATTACGATCCCTACGAACTCCCCTGCGCCAACCCTTTTGCCCATTGGGAGTAAGCCGTGGTCCAGTCCCCTGTCAACCGCCTCATTGCTGGGGCCTTGGTCGCCCTGATTGCCCTACATGTCCTCCACGTTCTGCACTACAATTTTGTCTCCGACGACGCCTTTATCAGCTTGCGCTACGCGGCCAACCTGCTCGCCGGACACGGGCTGGTTTTCAACCCGGGAGAACGCGTCGAGGGCTTTACTAGCCCACTGTGGACGCTGCTTTTGGCCGGGTTTGGTGCCTGCGGATTTGACCTACTAGAAGCCGCCCGCGCCCTCGGCTTGCTCTGTTCGATTCTCGCGCTCCCGACCACCTATTGGCTGGCCCGCCAGTGCGGGGCGACCCCGCCGACCGCCCTGATCGCTCCGGCATTGCTGGCCTTTAACGGTTCTTTTGCCTGCTGGGCCGCCTCGGGCATGGAGAGTGCGCTCTTTGTCGGCCTGATTGCCGCTGCTTTTGCCACCGCGTTGGCCGGAGGCTACTTGGCCTCCGCTAGTTTGACTGCTGCCGCTACCCTAGCCCGACCAGAGGGTCTGCTAGTCTTGCTTGTTTTAGGTTTCCACCAACTCTTGCGGGTCAAGCGGGGCGAGGGCCGCTCGTGGCTGCCGTGGCTCCTCGTTGGTGGCAGCCCGTACGCCATTTTGTTGGGGTTCCGCCGCTGGTACTACGGAGACTGGCTGCCCAATACATACTACGCCAAAACCGGGGGAGGCTGGGCCCAAATACAGCGCGGGCTGGACTATCTGCGCGACTACGCCGCCGACCACGAGGGCCTGCTACTGCTGGTCGGGCTGGCGATTTTCGCCCTGTTGCGTCGCACTGCCGGAATGCGCTTGGTGGCCGTCGGCTTGTTGCTCTTTTGGCTGGCCGTCGCGTGGCTGGGCGGGGACGGCCTCCCCATGTATCGCTTTGCGCTGGCCCCACTGCCCCTGTTTGCGGCCTTGGCCGCAGCCTGTATCTCCGACTTGGCGCAACCCTTTTTAACAGCCCGCAAAAGCGGGGTGGCCTTGGCACTAGTGCTGGGTTGCGCTTGGGCCTATACCCATTGGTCGCCTCCGCGCCTCAAGTCGCACTACAGCGCATATCAATTTCAACAACAGGTGGAAATTCCCCGCTGGACCCGGGTGGGCCAGTGGCTTGCCGCCAGTGCGCCAACAGGGGCCAGCATTGCCGTCGTGCCCATTGGCGCGGTGGCGTACTACTCCAAGCTCGAAGTGCGCGATATGCTCGGCCTGACGGACCGACACATTGCCCGGCGAAACCTGTCGGGCCTAGGCCAGGGCTGGGCTGGCCATGAAAAGCACGACGGTCAATACATCCTCCGCCACCGACCCACGTACCTCCTGCTGGGCAACGTCGATGTAACCGAGCAGCCCCGCGATCCCCGCAAGCGGCCCTTTATTCCCTACGACAACCCCCATATCTGGACGCGAGAACAGGATATGTTCGCCACCAAGCTGATTTTCGAACGCTACCAGCCGCGCTCGGTACAGCTCGCCCCCGGGCAGTACCTCAACTTTTACGAACTAAAACCGGAGTTCCGCCAGCCGTAATCGCGCCCGGCATTTGGCATCTAGCGGAGAACTTAGTAGCCTATCCGCAGCCAATTGCCCAGCATCCTCTACTCTGTGCCAATAAGCCCATGTCGCGTTCGCAACCTCCTCTTGCTGCCCACGTGACCGGGCGCGGCATTTTCATCGGCTGCGTCCTGTGCGCCGTTATTGCCATTGGTGCTCCCTATGGACGCCAGCTAATCCAAGGCACTTCGCTGGCCCTGACTTCGGCTACTCCGATAGCGTTTTTCCTGTTTTTTGTGCTGCTGTTGACCCTGCATCTGGTCTTGGGCTGGTGTCGGCGCGGTTGGGCCCTTCAGCGGGGCGAGCTGATTACCATCTTCACCATGATGATGGTGGCTGCGGCCATTCCCACCAAAGGCGTCAACGGCCTGCTCATGCCCATGATTACGGGCACCTTCTACTATGCTACCCCGGAAAATGATTGGGTCGGCCAAATTCATCCATGGTTACCTAGCTGGATCTTGGTAGCCAACCCCGAAGCAGTTAAAGAATTTTACGAGGGAGCCAGCCGCGGCAGCGGTATCCCTTGGGCGCATTGGCTGCCTCCTTTGGGAGCTTGGCTGCTGCTCTACTGCTCCCTGTATCTAGCCGTGACCTGCCTCAGCGTCATTTTGCGCCGCCAGTGGGTCGAGCACGAGCGCCTGATCTACCCACTTATGCAAGTACCGCTGGCCATGATGGCCGACGATCCGCAAGGTCGGCTGTTAAAGCCCTTCTTCCGCAGTTGGGCCATGTGGATCGGCTTTGCCATTCCGGTGGTCTTCATGAGTTTTTTTGCTCTGCACAACTATTTCCCCTGGTTTCCCCAAGTCGTCCTCAGGTCCTCCATCGACGTGTTTCGCCAGAGTATTTTCCTGACCTTTGGGCTCAATTTTCTCATGCTGGGCTTTGGTTATTTCATCAATACTCAAATCGGCTTCAGCTTGTGGTTTTTTTATCTGCTGCACCAGCTACAGGAGGGGCTGCTGTTTTACCACGGCCTGCAAAACACCCAAGCCGAATTGGGCTGGTGGACCGAACCGGGCATGGGACATCAGATGATGGGGGCCCTCATCGTCTTGGTCCTCTCGGGGCTATGGGTGGGCCGACCCCATTTTAAACGGGTACTGCAAAAGGCTTGGCGTCGGGACGCCCCAATAGAAGACGGCGACGAGATCATGTCCTATCGAGCTGCTGTCTGCGGCGCAGCTTGTGGCATTGCCGGCATGTGGCTCTGGCTGTGGCAAACCGGCATTCCCGCTTGGATTGTCCCGGTTTTCCTCTTTGCTGGCTTGGTCATCTTCATCGGCCTAGCCCGGGTGATTTCCGAGACTGGGCTGCCGATCTTCAAGGCCAATATGATCCCGGCGGGCTTTGCCGTGTCGAGCGTAGGCGTGCCAGCTTTGGGCGTAAAGGGCATGATCGCCACCGGCTACACCATGGTGTGGTGCGGCGACCTGTTGGTCTTTATGATGGCTCCCTTGGCCCACGGCCTGCGCCTCGGCAGCGAGTTGAAAAGCGGCCAGCGCCGCCTGACATGGGCCGTGGGCTTGGCCATGATCATCGCCTTAGTCCTGTCGGCGTGGTTCACCATTTACCTAGCCTACCGCTACGGCTCGATGAACCTGCTCATTTCCCAACACTACTCCGAAGAGCCCTCCCGCTTTGCCCTCGAAAAGATCGCTAATCCCACCGGTCCTAGCCTGAGCGGGTACTTGTGGATGGGCGGGGGAGGGCTGATTATGGGATTGCTGCTTGTGGCCCGGCATCAGTTTCTGTGGTGGCCTTTCCATCCCCTCGGGTTCTTGGTCAGCCACGGCCGGGTAATGGATGGGATTTGGTTCACGCTTTTTCTAGCTTGGCTCTTTAAGAGTTTGGTGCTCAAGTACGGGGGGGTGAGTTTGTACCGCCAGACCCTGCCGTTTTTCTTGGGCCTTGCCTTGGGCCACATCGTCATCGGCGGCATCTGGCTGGTCATCGACGGATTTACCGGCATGGTGGGCAACCGCATCCCCCTCTACTACTAACGGAACCCTGCTCACTTTTTGCTTGAGCTTGCGGCGTATTCGTCGTATCCTATTGTAGAATTGTAGAAATTTGCAGGCATGAGGCACTTTTTTTATTTCATCGAACTCATCCAAAGGAGGTTGGTTCATGAAACGTATTGCTATTCTCTTTGCAGTCCTCGCCTTAGCGGCCCTGCCCAATACGGGCCAAGCACACTGGGATGCCGGCACGGTTTGGTTTGTCGTCCAGTTTCCCGACGGAGCAACCCCCACCATTGACGGCAATCACGGCGACTGGGACGGAGTGCCAGCCTCCTACGGCATCGACAACTCGGTCTTCAACGACGCCCGTGGCCTAGTGCCCGAAGGCTGGAGCAACGCCGACTGGGATGTCACCGACTTCAGCATGTTGCACCGGGTCGGCTGGAACGAGACGGACAACAAGATCTATATGGCCACCCAGACCTTCGACGACGAGCACAACATGGATCGCACCAGCCACTGGAGCGAGGACGATTCGTGGGAGGTGTCGTTTACCTATAACCACGACGCCTATGCCGATGACGGCGGCTACGTCGACATCAACGACGAAAACATCGGCATCAATACCCGCTACAACTTCGCGGTACCCGTCCATCCGACCCTCGGCGACTGGTTCTGGTTGCGGCCGGGCGAGTTGACCGGCACCGAGTGGATATGGCCCGGCACTGATTGGCTCGAATTCAACTACACTTGGGACGGCGACGAATTCGGCGAGAGCACCTATTACTACGAAATGGGTCTCACGCCCATAGGCTCGTACCCCAAGGGCCAAGAGGGCGGCTACCAGCCCGACGATGTGGAAGTATGGGATCTGGAAGAAGGTCAGATCATCCACATTTCCATCGTCCAGATCGACAACGACGGCGACTTCAACAACTATCGCACCCCCGGTTGCTGCGGCTACTGGAGCACCCTTGACAATTGCTGCTCGTCCGTCAACGATTGGTTCCTAGCCGAACCGGACGAGGCCTTTGTCGCTTCTACTGCAGTCGAGGACGACAGCTGGGGCCGCATCAAGTCCCGCTTTAAATAGGTCGCATCTCCGCTGGAATCACCTCAATCCAGCTAGAGGGCAACTCTCGGAAGCCCGTGTTCCTCGCTGGAACACGGGCTTTTTTTAGTTCTTCACCAAAGGCGTACATCCAAAGGGGACCGCATGAGAAAACTCGGGGGGTTATGGCTGGTCGTTGCGCTGGCGGGTCCGGCACTGGGCGATCGGGCCGAGTTCGCGCTGGGTGGAGCGGACGGCAATCCCTGGACCATCCCCCTCGCTCTGGAAGGCGAAGAAGGCGGATTCTACACCGTATACGGCACCGACGGCCAAGTCGTGCGAACCGAGTCGGTGGGTACATCCCCCCAGTGGATTGGCGCCGATACCCTGATCAACTACGCCGACGGGTCCATGGCTCCGTCTTGGGTTGACCCCAACTTAAATCTGACTCACATCGTCAGTTGGGACCAGAACGGCCAGAGCCAGGTGCCCTTTCACGATCTGGGTGGCAACATCCGGGTCACCCAAGGCGAGAATTCGGCTTTTATGGGCATGACTCTGCCCAGTACTCTGCGGGCCTACGATGGCGACCGCACCTCGGCCATGTTCCGCATTTTCGTCCAGCGCGTGGGAGCACCTCCCGGGGTGGGGCGCGGCTTCCGCAACAATACCATTACCAATTTCGGCGCTGAAATGCCCATTAATCGCATCCGCTTCTATCCCCGGCTCAGCAAGACCGAAGACGCCCATATCATTGCCGCCATGGCCGATCCCAAACCAGATCCCGACACATTTGGCGAGGAGAGCTTTGCCGACAACTTTCTCGAGTGGTACGAGATTGGCGTCGCCGACAACAGCGCTCCCATAGCCGACGATGCCTTCACAGTCCCCAAAGGATTGCGCTGGCACAAAGTCATCTCCTCGGCCGGCCTCGGCGGCTATCGTGTGAACAACGATTCGGCCTATAGCATTCTGCGTAGCGTGCGCGAAAACCTCGATGTGGTGGTCGACTTTCGCTTCCCCCTGCGGCACATCCGCTGGGTCGCCATCCGCGCCTTGGACCCGGTGCGCGACTGGGAAATCGCCGAAGTAGAAATCTACGGACAAGGTTTTGTGCGCAAAGCCCGCTATCTAACCGACATCCTCGACTTTGGCCAACCCATCAACTGGGGCAAAATTCGCTGGAGTGGCCAGCGCCCCCCCGGCACCCAAGTCGAAATCCGCACCCGCACGGGCACCGACCACAACCCCCACATCTACTGGGAGCCCAACGCCATTACCGGCGAAGCCGAGGAAATCAGCTTTGACGAGCACTTCAGTCTGCCCGTCCGCGAGCGCGAACACCCGCTGTACGACCGCGACCACTGGAGCTTTTGGTCACCTCCCTACGACTTTGAGGACGGCTTGCGCGACCACGCGCAGGAGGCGTCTGCTTGGGCCGACGGCACGGTCCTCCAGTCGCCCTCTCCACGACGCTACATGCAGTTGCAGGTCACCTTGTTTGCCACTGAAACCGAGGCTCCGCGCCTCGACGAGATCCAGTTTCAGCTAGCCCTCTCCCTGTCGGCTTCCGCCCTACTGGGCGAAATCTGGCCGGTCGAAGTACACGACGCCCGTTCCCAGCGCTTCACCTACGTAGTGAGTCCGGATTTCCAAACCGGCGACACGGGATTCGACCGCCTTGAGATCGGTACCCATACCCAGGTTGACACTGTCTATCACGTCAAAATCGGCGGCGTGGAGATCGATTTGGCAGCCTTTCCGCCCCAAGTGCTAACCGACCGCATCATCGTGTCGCTAGATCGCAAGCTATCAAGCCCAGAAACCGACCGCTTCAAGCAGGTGGAAGTCGCCTTCGAAGTACCGGTCCTGCGCTTCGGCACTGAATTTGCCGGCTGGGTGTACAACAGCGACGACCCCGACCGCATCAAGCAACAAGTACAGCCGGGCAACGCCACCTTCCGCTACGGTGGTGACGTGCTGGCCGTGCGCACCCGCGTAGGCGGTCGGCTGTTGACGGATGTACGAGTGCATCCCAACCCTTTTACCCCCAACAACGACCGCGTCAACGACACCATGCAACTGTCTTTTGACGTGCGCGAAGTGGTCGCGCGCCGGCCCTTGCAAGTGGCCCTGTACGACCTCTCGGGCCACGAGGTCCAGACCTTGGCTACCACGCAGATCAAAACCGGAATAGTAGAGTATTCTTGGGACGGTCGCCGGTCCGACGGCCGTCTAGTATCCCCAGGCGTCTATATCTACCGCATTCGGCTAGATACCGACGAAGGAGCAGAAGAACAAGTCGGCACCATTGCGGTCGCCTACTAGGAGCCTGAGCATGTTGAGAAGCCTACTTGCTCACAGCCTAGCAGCCCTCATCCTCACGGCCCCGGTCGAGGCCTTGGATACGCTCAGCGTAGGGTTGGACGCCCCCATCGACTGGGATGGCACCGGTGCTGCTATCGGCACACTGGACCCAGAGTACCGCAGCTTGGTCAATCCCAACGCAGTGCTAATAGGCAACGCTCCAGGTGAGCTCATCGACTTCTCCCAGCGAGTCTTAGCGCCCCGGGAACTGCAAGAGGGCGAAAACATCGCTTCGGGCACCCTCGAACGCGGCGGCACTATAGCCGCCCCGACGGTGCTGCGCTTCACCACGGACTTCACCCGCGAGGATCTTACCGAGGCCCTCGCTGAAATTCTCAGCGACCTAGCCGGCGGTGAAACCCAAGCCTTTGAGCGCAAAAGTGGCGACGTGCGCGGCACCCTCATTATCGGCGACTTAGGGGCCCGCTTCGGCGTCAATCGCTTCCGCTTCTATCCGCGCAATACAGTCCATCCCGCGCCCACGGCCGCCTTTCAGAACGACTTTTTGCGCGCGTTTGAGCTGTTCGTCAACGACGGCCTCAATCTCACAGCCGATGGTTTTCCCGTGTGGGGCGCGCCCATAGCAGAGGAAGCCCAAAACACCAAGCCTGTCGTTGACATCGAATTCGATCCACCCCGCTATATTCGCTCCTTCCGCCTGCGCTCGGCCACGCCCATCCCTTTTGAAATAGACGAGATCGAAATCTACGGCACCGGCTTTTTGCCGACAGCTACGTACTTCTCGGATATTTTCGCCACGGGTCTTGCGGCTTGGGGACACATTCGCTGGGTGGAAAAAGCCGTGGGGGACTCGGCTCAGTCCAGCCTGCTAATTTCCACGCGCAGCGGCAATGACGACACGCCTTTTATTTTTTACCGCCAGCGCACGGACAAGCGCACCGACCCAGAGATTCCCTTCTCCATTGACGATCCCACTGAGCCCATGCGCCTAGACGAGTACGAACAACTCCCCTTAGTAGATGACAACGGCGTCACGTGGTCCAAAGGCTCGATCAAGGACGATCTAGAAAATTGGAGCCCTTGGAGCCCTCCCTATCCACTCGACGAGGGCACGTCCCCCCAAGGCACCCCAATCATCTCCCCTTCGCCGCGGCACTTCCTCCAGTTCCGCGTCAGCGCCCAAAGCAACGATATCCAATCGGCGCGCCGCCTTGAGCACATTTCCCTTTCGTACCTGACTCCACCGCTGGCCGACGAATTCGTCGCCGAGATTTTTCCCCTCCAAGTAGAGGTTTCGACCTCTACTTCCTTTACCTACGCAGTGCGGATGCGCATGGATTCGCCAGACCTACTGGGATTCGATACTTTTGCGATAACTACCCCCATTCGAGTAGAACAGGTGGAACAGGTAGAAATTCTCGATGCCCAAGGTCAGCTAGTCGCCTCCCACGCCTTTGCGCAAGGCGATACGGCTGGCGGTTCGGGGCTTGCCATCAACGCCATTGCAGAGGACCACTTCAGCGTGCGCTTTCCGCGTATCCAAGCCGATGACAGCCTGCTGAAAATCAGGTTTCGCGCGTCCGTGCTGGCCTTCAGCACTGAATTTCGCGGGCAGGCCTCGCTGTCGAGCGAACCCGGTTCGTTTCAAAACGCCACCTCGGGCAATAGTGCCGCCTTGGGGGACGAGGACCAGCCCACCCGCTCGGGCACCACGGTGCTCAGCCCCTCGGTAATCCGCAGCGAACGGCTGATTGACGCCCTCGAACTGACGCCCAACCCCTTTACGCCCAATGGCGATGGGATCAACGACCAAGTCGCTATCGCCTACAACATCCTAGCGCTGACCAAGGCCGGCACCGTCGCAGTGCGCCTGTACGACCTGTCGGGCCGGCCAGTCCATACCCTGCAGCAGACAGCGCTCAGCAACGGTCGCTACGCCCTTACGTGGGATGGGCGCGCCGCTGACGGCCAACTCGTCCCCCCAGGCGTGTACTTGTTGGGCATAACCGTATCCGGGGACCAAGGCGATGACCTGCGGGCACACCCTCTATCCGTAGCCTATTGACCAATACTTACTGATATGAACAGAATACGCATCGCGACAATAACTTGCGCCCTGATCGGAGCTTTCTTGTGGGGTTGTAGTGAGCAGGAATCCCCCACCGTGGTTCAGATCGGTACACGCGCCATCACCGCCGAGGAGCTCCGATCCTACGTCCTAGGATTAAACGAAAGCCAGCGGAGCCGCCAAGAAGGCCCGGCAGCGCGGCGCGAGTACCTCCAACCCCTCATCGACTACCACCTCATGTGGCTGGAAGCCCAAGCCCTCGGTTTGGACACCGCGGCCGCAGTCCAGCGCCAACTAGAGCGCAGAATCCGTCGGCATTTGGTCGCCCTTTATCTCAAGCGAAAACCCGTACAACCGCCCCTCGTTGAAGAGGACGAGATCAAACAGCGCTTTGAGCGCAAAGGACTCCACCGCACGATCGAACGGATGGCATGGGGCATTATGGCCAAGGCGCGGCCGGAACTAGAACGAGCCGTGGCCGAGTTGGCCGCCGGCACTCCGTTCGGCGAAGTGGCAGCCCGCTACTCCATCACACCCGACGCGGTCAACGGGGGGGAACTAGGCTGGCTCCGGGTGGAATCCATCCGCCGCATGGGCCTCCCCGATTCGCTGTTCCACGATTTGCCCTTGGGGATCTTATCGCCCGTACTGCCCCACTCCGCAGGCTTTTGCGTCGTGCGCTTTACCGAGGAACGTCCGGTATCCTACTTCGACTTCCGGGACGAAATCCTCCAAGAACTCCAAGAGGAGAGGCTCGGCGAAGCGCGGGTGGCCCGGGCCGAGCAATTGGCCGACAAATACGACTGGAACCTCCACGAGCCGGGGCTGCGCCTCCTGTTGGAAAAAAGCCAGTCGTTGGCGGCCTTGGAACTGACGCCAGAGGAAGAACGAACGCCTTTGTTCAAGTTTGTAGGCGGCCAAGTGCCCCTAGGTGAGCTGCTCGACCAACTCAAAAACCGCAACATCAACGCCGTAGCCGATAGCGCCGCCTTGGTCCAACTCGCCGAGCGCTTTCTGCTTCAGCCCTACCTCTTTGCGGCAGCGGCCCGCCACGAGGAGCTGATTGACCGCGAGACCCTCAAAGCGGTGCGGCAGAGCCTGCGCGAAGAGGTCGTCATCAGCCAACTGCGCCAGCAAAAAGTAGTGGCATCCACCACCATCGCCCCAGAGGCTGTGCGCCGCTACTACGACGAGCAGACCGAGCGCTTCCGTCGCCGGGACCAGATCGACGTGGCCGAAGTACTGGTGGAAACCGAAGAAGAAGCCATAGCCGTGCGGCGGCAAATCGAAGCGGGGGCTGACATCGCCGCCCTAGCCCAAGAGCGCAGCAAACGCCGAGGGGCCCGAGCGCGGGGCGGCGTCTTTCCCATGGAGAAAACTTCGGACTTGGTGCCTCATATCCTAGCCGCGCAGCCGGGCGAGTTAGTCGGGCCGGTACAAGTCCACGACGGCTTCTCCGTGTTCGAGATCATCCGCCGCCAGCCGGGAGAGCGCATGCCTTTTGCCCAAGTCCGTCGACAGATTGGCGACATACTGCGCCGGGCCGAGGAGCGGGAGCGGTTTCAAGCCTATATAGAAACCCTGCGCCAGCAATACGCCGATCAGATCCAAGTGGATCAAAAGCAATTGGTAGCGGCCCTACCCGACGATTTTCTCACCGCGTTCTGAACGGTCGCACAACTTGGAGAAACTCCATGAACCGCAAGCGATACAGCCGTTGGAGCAGGATTTGGGCCTTAGCCCTTGGGTGTTTGGCCTTCCAACAAGCCAGTGCCCAAGCGCCCTTAGGCCACCGTCTGCAGGGCGATCGCATCATCGTCGACAGGGCTTCCTACTGGCGACATTGGACCGGGCCTTCCCACGTGGTTGATGTGCATCCAGATGGGACCGTCAAGCCCCATCTCTTCCGCCATGTGTACAACATCATCGCCGAAGATCGCGCGGTATTTGCCAAACCCGTGGACCAACCGGGCATCCGCAAAGCGGACCGGGCGATTATGAACCTCCAGCGCACCCCGACTTTGGAAGCGGACGGCAGCTTTACCCTCGGCAAGACCGAGCAATTGATCAAATTCCTCGATCGGGACTTCAAACGCTTCCCCGGCAACCACAGCCAGATCCCCATCAACGGCCGCCTCCTAACCATCGTCGATACCACCCTCAGCGGCGACGGCAAGACCGTGACCCTGAGCCTGCGCGACGAACGCACAGGAGTAACATCAACGCACGAATTTGGTGCTAAGGACAAAATCGCCTTCCCAGTGTACGACTACGTCCAGCGCGTCGGCGTCAGCCGGGTAGGCTCCAACGAGGCCCTCGCCCCTCACATTGTCGATGGCGACCGCGACACCTTTTGGGAACCGGACTTAGCGGCCACTCCAGACAAGTGGTGGATCGAGATCGACTTGGGCCGCGCGGTCGTGGTCGAGAAGGTAGTGTTGCACTTTGTCGGTGAGACCTTGGGCGACCCCTTCCGCCAGTTCCGCGTCATGCTAGCCCCCCAGCAGAAGCTCATTCAAGCCCAAAGCCGCGTGCTCCAGTTCAAGGTGGTCGGCCAAACCCGGGCTCCCAATACGGATCAGCGGACGATGGCGTTTTCTTCCGCGGACACGCCCGGCTTTTCCGAAGACGACGACGGCCGTACCGAGTGGACCGGTCGCATGGCCCAAACCGTGCGCATTCTCATCGGCGACAGCAAGCTGGGGCGGGCACACCAAATCGACCAAGCGGCGTGGGATGCACTGCCAGCCGAAGAACGGGGCGATGTGCTCTACTACATCCGCGACGATGTCGGCTTTGAGGAGCCGGTGGATCAGACCATTTACGAGAGCCTCCCCCAAGAGCAGCAGGGCCGCAAAGAGTACTATCTCCGCGAACGGCCCCGCTTGGCCGAAGTCGAGGTCTGGGGCTGGGGCGACAACCTATCCCCTAAGCTAATTGACGGGGGTGGCAGCGTTAGCTTTACCGGGCCGGAAGTCCCGGCTGGAGGCTTTGACGGTGACTGGAACACCACTTTCCGCATGCCAGCGTGGTTTAGTACCAATCCCACCGCTGGCATTCTCACCGTCGATATTGGCGCCCGCGTCTGGCTCGACGCCATGCGCTTGGCCGTTCCCTTTGTTCCCGGCTACATCACCGAGGTAGCCGACGGCAGCCGCGATCCCAACGGTCGGCTCCGGTGGCGACAGGTCAGCCTACCCGACCGCATGGAAGGGGGATTCAAGCGCGCCGCCGACCTCTTTGATCCACCCCTAGATATCCGCTTCCTCAACCTGCGCCTGCCAGGTATCGCGCGGACTTCGGGCTTTTTCTACGACCTGACCGAAGTCTTGCTCTACACCGAGGGGTTTGTCAGCCAAGCCTCGCTGGTGTCCGATATCATTCGCCTACCGGGACCGCGCAACTTCGGAGCCATCCGCTGGGATCCACCCCCCGGCACCCACCCTCCCGGCACGACCGCGGAAGTGCGGACGCGCACCGGCGATCTATTGGTACAGCAAATTCGCCACTTCGACGTCAACGGCAACGAGAAAACCAAAGAAGAATGGGACAAGCTGATCAGCAGTTGGAAGGGGCCGATCGACACCACTTTTGCCCTCGGCAGCGGTTGGAGTCCCTGGAGCCAGCAGTACCTACAGCCAGGCGACCGGGTCCGTTCCCCCGGGCTGCGCAATTACATGCAGTTGCAGGTGCGCTTTACCAGCCAAGACCGCCTGCAAGCCGCCTCCATTAGCTCGATCGAAGTAGAACTGGCCCCGCCCGTAGCCCGCGCCCTCACCGCCGAAGTATGGCCCACGCAGGCCGCGGTCGGCCAGTTAGATACATTCGACCTGTATCTGCGCCCGGTATTCATAGACGAACCAGCGGCCGACCGTACCCCAGGCTTTGACGAAATCCTCCTTCAGGCTCCGCCCGGCCTCGCGCTACACCTGTTGAGCCTAAGCACGGGGACCGAAGAAGAACTAAGTCAAGGAAGTCCCTCGCAGACGTTTACCCTAGCGGCCGACGGCCACCTGACCGACGCCTCTGGAGCCATCGCCCAAGTGCGGCGCAACCACGCCGACTCCATCTGGGTCCTGCTGCCCCAACTACACCAAACCCTACCGGCAGAGCAGGCGATTCAGACCTATCACCGCATCACCCCCCAAGGGGCCGAAGTCATGGTCGGCGAGGACGGCGACCTGATCACCGAGGCGGCCTATGGCCTGCTCAACGAGTCCGAGCGCGGAGCTATCCTCTTTTTGCGGCAGACCGCCGATGGCTTGGCAGCGGTCTCTGGCCGCGCTGAGTACGATGACTTGCCCCCAGCCGAACAAGGGCCGATTCGCTATTTCCGCAAACTGCGCGGCGGCGGAGCCCAATCGTCCTTTGACGCCTTGGGCGATTCCCTGACGAGCGCATCCTACCGCGCGTTGCCAAGAGCCGAACGCGGTGCCATCTTGGGTCAAGGCCCCCTAATTCACTTGCGCTTTGCTGCTGCCATCTTTCGCAACGGAACCACCTTTAAGCCTTTTGTCCGTCGCGCCGCCGCTGGCACCGACGGCAACTTGTGGCAGCAAGTAGAGCCAGGCGATGCCACTGCGCTAACGGCTAGCCACCAACTGACGCTGAGCGTTCCCGTGGGAGGGCAAGTCCTCGGCGACCTGAGCTTGGCTCCCAACCCATTTACGCCCAATGGCGACGGGATCAACGACGAACTAACCGTCGCATTTTCCATCTTCCAAGCAACCCAAGCGCGCCAAGCGAGTCTGCGTCTCTACTCATTGGACGGACGCCTGATATGGGAAAACAGTACCCAAGTGGCAGGAGGCCCCCAGCAAATCCGCTGGAACGGCCGCAATGCGGCCGACCAGACCGTACCGCCAGGACTCTATATATGCCGGATTGATTTCGGTGCCGATTCGGACCGTGCCACCGACACGGCCTTGGCCCGCATCGTGGCCGTAGTCTATTAGTGTACACCAGCCAAAGGGAAGATTATGGAATCGATAAGGCTAAATACTGCGTCTGTTTTGGTAGTCTTGAGCTGTGTGCTAAGCCCGGCCTATAGCCAACCCGACTATGGCACGCGGCTGGGCGTCCCCCGAGGGAGCGGCGAGACCAGCTACGCCCCTTATGGCCCAGGCGTCCTCTTCGACGCGCTGGACCCGGCCATTAAGAAGTGGTACGTGCCGCAGGAACTCTACAACGAGTACCGCTGGCGCCAGTGGGAATACAGCAACTACGCCCGCAACCTGTACCAGCGCTACGTCGATATCCGGCTAGAGGGCGACTACTACTACGACCTATTTGGCAATGCCATCACCCGTGGCTGGCTCATCTTTAGCAACTCGCAGACCCAGCCACGACAATTTGGCAGTTCGCTGGTCAAGGCCACTCGCTTTAACAACTGGTTTTCGGGCGTGGCTATTGCCTCGGACAACAAGGGTCAGTACCACTACGCCCTGACGGTGTCGAATCGCCTGCGCACCACGCTCACCCCCATGAGCTTTTCCAAACCCTTTTGGGACGGAGTCCAGTTCGACATAGCGACCGACAAGTACCAAGGTACCGTCATCTACTCGCGCCTTAGTTCGCCCGGCGGGGCCTCGACCGACAACACCGAAGTCCTCACCACCAACCTCACCACGCTGATGGGCGGCCGGGCCACCGCGCAGATCGGCGACTTTACCGAAATGGGTGTTCACTTCGTCAACACCCACCAGTCCAATACCCTGCGCGACGGCTTTAAGGGTAACCCCATTGCCGGAGCCTTGACGGTTGATCAAAACCAGACCGTTTCCTTTATCGAACTGGTCCTGCGCGACGACTCGCCCGCAGACGGCAGCGGTGGAGCCGCCTTCTTCCCAGTGGGTTCGGACATCATCATTACCTACAACGACGGCACCGTTGACCACGGCCGAGAAATCCGCTTTGAACCAGCCATCCAAGGAGGTTTCGTCCAAGAGGGCTTCATATCGGCCGATGGGACCGAAGAGATCCGCCTGCTCTACGACTTCGACACGCCTGCCTTCGTCAACCGGGCTTCGGGGCCCAAAGAAGAAATCGCCAAAGTCGAGTTCGAAATGACTATTGGCAACGACTATCAGGTGTGGATGACGTCCAACAACCAGACCAATCGCAGCGACGAACCTGTGCTGCTGCTGGTGGCGCAGGCCGAGGGCAATGTGCAGGACAACACCAATCTGCGCATCCTCAAATTCGAGTACGGCCTGCCCACGGCGACTCAAATTGTCGGGGCCACCCTAGAGCTGCGAGATGTGGCCGGCTTCAACTTCTACGGCGAGTACGATCTGAGCGTGGCCTACCGCAAATATCCCAGCGTGACGCGGACCAGCCACACCACTTCGGCGGGCGTGGCCGGAGAGCAGGTCGAACCGGCTTGGATGATCAACCTGTCCAAAGTAGCTCATCCTTGGTTCTTTTTTGGCGAAGCGTACAGCATGGACCCGCTCTACAACACCCGCACCTTCGTCACTGGTTCGGCCGGTAATATCGACTACGAAAACGAGCGCTTCCACGTGGTGGAGTTGGTAGAGGATAACGACGACCAAGACCGCGCACCCGACCTAGTGCGCGCCGATTCCCAAGCTGGCGACCGCCGCGTCTTCCCCGGCTGGGACGAGAACTACGACTTCATCTCGGACTTCAACCAAAACGACAACCTAACCATCTCCAATGGCATTCCCGACTACGACGAAGCCTTCATCAGACACCGCGTGGACCGACCCGACTTCCTCTACGGGATCGACATGAACAACAACCTGTGGGTTGACCGCTTTGAAAACGACGAATCCCCAGACTACCCCTATCAGAAAGACCATCGAGGCTTCAACGTCTATACGGGATACCGGCTGACTCCGGACGTCCGCCTTACCATCGGGCACCTGCGCGAGGAACTAATCTCGGCCGACAAGCGCAACCACACTTCCTACGCTCTGTTCAGCCTAGATCGGGACAATCCCCAACAAGGGCGCTTCCGCTTCATGCAGATGGTCAAGTTAGCCCAGGACAACATCCCAGACGACTTGCTCCAGTGGTTCCCCGAAAACACGCAGCGCGACGGCCAGCTACAAAAAGTAGTAGACCCTCTTTTAGCCCAAGACACTTGGATCAATACCACTTGGATAGGACACAACTACAACCGAGGGGGCTTGGAGGCGTATAACTATCTCAACTTGGAGCTTTTTCACCAGCGCGACGAAGCGGCTCTGCGCGAGACGGACTCCTTTTTTGGCGTCATCAACAAACTTAGCTACCGCTACGATCTAGGTACCGTCCAACTCGAGCCGCGCTGGAAAAGCGAATACCGCCGCCAGACCGTGGGGCTGTTCACCGCCGACGAGGAGACGGTGCTGACCGAGATAGTGGGGTTCCTCTTCGGGTTTCCCATTCTCAACAACACCCGCATCCAAACTGGAATTGAGTACTCTTTCGCCAACGATATGAAGCGCGACAACAACGATTTCACCGGGATCGCCGGAGCCTTACAGCTATCCAATGTGAGTTCCTACTTGGGCTACGAGGTCTCCGCCCAAGTGGGTCTCAAAGCAGATTGGCGCGATTTCAAAAGCATCGAACGCGAATCGGAAATCCTGACCCAAGGCTTTATTACCCTGTATGCTGGCTTGGGCAAATAAGGCGCTTGCGCTGCACTGGCCTAAGCTAGCCGCCCTAGCCCTCTTGGCTCTAGGCCTGCGCTTAGGCTACCTATCCCAAGCCGCCGACAGTCCTTTTTTCGACACGCCCATCGTCGATGCCAGAAGCTATACCGAATACGCTCGCGAACTGGCGACCGGCACTTGGGCTGGGCGTCCTATGCCGTTCTGGCAGGCTCCTTTTTACCCCTATTTCCTAGCCGTTCTCTTCTCTTTCTTTGGCGAAAACTACTACCTGCCGCGTCTGCTCCAAGCCCTAGCCGGCACGGTCACTTGCCTGCTCGTCTTCAAGCTAGGCCGCGAGGTCTTTTCGCCGATGGTGGGTTGGATAGCTGCCCTCGGAGCGGCGCTGTACGGCCCTTTCCTCTACTTTGAGGGCGAACTTTTGCCCACGACTTGGGCCGTGCTTTTCGACGCGGCGCTGCTGTTGGTTTTGCTATGGGGCCAGCGCCAAGGCGGTGCCCTTCCTGCACTTATCGCCGGCCTCGTCCTAGGGCTGGGCACCTTGGCCGTGCCAAACGTGTTGCTCTTTGCGCCGGTAGCGGCCTGGTGGATGTACCGCTGGTGGCCCGCTGCGACACCACGCCGCCGCGCCTTCCATGTAGCGATCTTTGCCGTCGGCCTGCTGATGCTGGTAGGCCCAGTGACGCTGCGCAACCGCATCGTCGGCGGCGAGTGGGTGCTCATCTCCTTCAACGCGGGGGTCAACTTCTATCTCGGCAACAACCCGGACTACGACCGCACTGTAGCGGCGCGGCCCGGAGCGGGGTGGAGCGACGTGATCGACTTGCCGCAACGAGAGGCCGGCATCACCCAGCCGGGAGCTGGCTCAAACTACCTTTTGGGCAAATCTTGGGAGTATATACGCACCGAGCCGGGCGACTATTTGGCCCTGCTCTTGCACAAGGGTTATCTGTTTTGGCACGGGGCCGAGATCCCCCGCAATACCGATCCGTACTTTGCCGCTGATTACTCGCCGCTGTTGCGCCTTTTGCTGTGGAAGTACGGTCTCGCGTTCCCCTTTGGCTTGATCTCAGCCCTCGCCCTGCTCGGCGCGGCCTATGTCCTACTGAAACCAGAACGCCGCACCCCAGAAACCTATCTCGTCTTGCTCTTTGCGGGAGTCTACATGCTGTCGGTGGTGGTGTTTTTCGTCACGGGCCGCTATCGCTTGCCAGCCGTGCCCTGCCTCTTGCTGCTGGCCGCCTATGGCGCTTGCACCTTGGCGGATTTGCGCCATAGACCCTTGTATCTGTCGGCTGGTGCCCTCGTCTTGCTGCTATTGGTCACCAACGCCGGAAGCTCGACGACCAGTCCGCACGTGGCCGCCTTCCACCACTACTCGCTGGCAGCCGTCTATAAGAACAAAGGCATGAAGACCAACGCCTTGCAGCACTACCGCCGCGCCGTCGAACTAGACCCGTCCCATCGCCACGCCCTGCTGGGCCTAGCCCATATGTACGGGGCGACCCAGCGCTACGATGATGCCGCCCACACGTGGCGGAAGTTCCTCGACCACTATCCCGACCAAGACGACGTCCGCCTCCAGTTCGCGGATTTCCTCCGGCTGCGGGGCCAGCCCCAGGAATCAGCGGCCGAATACCAAAAGCTCCTAGCGCGGCAACCCGATCAAGCCCACCTCTACCTCCGCCTCGGTCAGGCCGAAGCTGCGGCCGGACGGCTGCAACAAGCCGAAGTGGCCTATCTCCGCGCACTCGAACTAGGCTCTCCGTCGGCCCACTATCTGCTGGGTCAGCTATACGAAAACCAAGACCAGCCCGAGCGCGCCGAACAAGCCTATCAGCAGCTACTAGTCCAGCAACCCGATCATCTCGCCGGGTTGTGCCATTTAGCCGATCTACTGCTAAAACGAGAGGAAGAAGAAATAGCCAAAGGCCATTTGCTCGCGGCGCTGGCACTCGATCCCGACAACGTGCACGCCTTGCGCAGCATGGGAACCTTAGAGGCCAATCAAGGTCAGTACCGCCAAGCCCTCCAGCGCTTTGAGCGCATCTTGCAACACCACCCCCGCGATCTGCAAGCCCGTCGCTCCCTATCCCATCTCCTGCTCAAAACGGGTCAGCGCGAACGCGCCGATGCCGAGTACGCGCACTACCAGCGCCTAAAGCGGCAACACCTCATGCAGCAACAGACGATAGAAAAAACCAAGGAACTAGCCGACCAACTGCGGCACATGTTCAAAGCGCCCTAGTACCCCAATCCCCGCAAATACTGGCGCATCCCCGCACTCCGCCGCGCTTCGCTGATTGCGTCCTCGCCCTCGTAGGCCGATTCGCCCGGACAACTGGTCACCCAGCGGTCAAAGCCCCGCTCGGCGAGCGTGTTGAGCACCCCGGCAAAGTCGAGGCACTCGCCCTCGCCGACCGAAACCCACTCGGGATTGTAGCGCCCCGGCTCGCGCACCGTGCAAGATGTATAGTCCTGTAGGTGGACGTAGTTGAGTTGGCTCCAAAAGTCCGTCAGCGACTGCACTGGATCGTAGTCCCACAACTCGGCGTGTGAGACATCGATGCACAGCCGCGTCTTGTCCAGCAAACTCATGTACAGCCGCCAGTCCTCGGCCGAATCCACCAGCAAGTTAGTGTGGATGTGGTAGCTTAGCTCCAGCCCGTACTGGGCCGCGTACTCGGCCCACAACTCGGCCCCCTCGGCCGCCCGCTCGATATCAGCGCGTTCCACTGGCCGCCCCTCCGGCCTGCGGCCGCTCATAAACATGAAGCAATCCACGCCCATCTCCGCGGCAAAATCCATCCGCCGCTTGTTGCGCTCGGTGTGCTCCCAGTCGCGGTCTTCGGGCGAGCCACTAGCCATAAATACGCACAGCGGCATGTCCGCGTCCTCGCACACTTGCTTCAACCGCTGCGGCGGCCCCAACCAGTCGAGCGGCAACCGCCCCTCCCAGCCGTCCCAACCGGCCTTTTTGAGCTCGGGTAGGGCCTTTGCCAAATCCGGCTGCCGCCAGCGCAGGGTCGCGTATCCCATCTTGAGTGCCATAATCCGCCTCCTTTGTCGTGGTTTCAATAAAATCCTCTGGGCAAAGTTCGTTGCACTTTACTGACATCGCAACGATATTTTTTCACTATGGCAAATGCTCCTTCCCTCTCGCGCGGCCAAGTGCATCGTGCCCTCCGCTCCTTCGTCGTCGCCAGCGGCTTGTGGGGTGCTTGGGGACAAGCCTGTGGGTTGGGAACGGCGGCCTTTACTGGCTTTGCCCTGCACTTAGGTGCCGACGGCGCCTTTATCGCCCTCTTCACCTCCGCCGCGTACTTCCTCGCTTTGACGCAATTGCTCGCCCCCCTGTTGAGCGCCCGCGTCCGCGACAAGAAGCGCTTCGTCGTCGTCGGTGGTTACGTGGAAATCGCCTTCCGCGGCCTACCGCTGATCATCCCCCTCTTCGTCCCAGAGCAGTATCGGCTCCCGGCCTTGGTGGCCATGGTCTGCCTCAGCTTATTCGGCGGCTATGCGATCTCGCCCTTTTACAGCACTTGGATCGCCAACGCCGTGCCGGAGAATATCCGCGCGCGCTTTGCCAGCCGCCAGACCATCGTCAGCACCATAGTGGCGATGATTGCTGGTTTTGCGATTGGCCAATTCCTCGACCTTTTCCCCGACGGAGGCGGCTTTGTCTGGGTCTTTGCGGCCGGGACACTCTTTGGATTCTTGGGGTACTCCAATCTCCTCCGCGCCCCTTTTCCCCAACAGACGGCCGCCAGCGACGAACAAAGTACGCGCTTGCGCGACCTTGTGCAGCCCTTCCACGACGCCAACTTCCGCCGCGCCGCCCTCTTTTTTGGCCTGTGGACTTTTGGCGTCGGACTGGCCGGGCCGCTCTACAGCGTCTTCATGCTCGATCGTCTGCAGATCTCCTACACCGAGGTCTCGATTTTCAACGCCCTGTTCATGCTGACTAGCATCGCTGGCTACCGGCTCTGGGCCGGCCTCATCGACCGCTTCGGCTCCAGACCCGTGCTGCAAATCCTGATGACGCCGGCCGCGTTCCTGCCTCTTATCTGGGCTTTCAACCAGCCAGGAGCCTATCACCTAGTACCTGTGGCCTTGATCCTGAGCGGCATTCTATTCTCCGGGATCGGAGTGGGCATCAATCCCCTGCTCTACGGCCTGTTGCCCCGAGGCGAAAAACGCACGATGTATCTAGCCACTTGGTCGGTAACGGTCAACTTAATGGGTGCGCTCGGCCCTTTGTTGGGCGGTCTGCTCGTCGCCCAGCTAGAGGGCTTGCGCTTTTCCGTGTTCGGCGTGCCCATGGGCGATTTGCAAGTCATCTTTGTCCTCAGCGCCTTGGTCCGGCTAGCACCTTTGTTCCTCCTCCGCACCGTCAAGGACGCACGGAGCGCGACCTCGCGCAGCCTGCTCTCGCGGATGCTGCGCGGCAACGTCCTCAGCTACGCCTACAACGCCACCATCTTCAGCCTGGCTACGGCCGAGGGAACCAGAGCGCGCGCGGCCGAGGCCCTAGGCCGTTCGGGCAATCCCCTCGCCATCGAGCAACTGGTCCAAGCCCTAGCCGACGCTAGTCCACGGGTGCGTCGCGCCGCGGCCCGTGCCTTGGGCGAGAGCCGGTCGGAAAGCGCCACCGAACCCTTGGTGCGCGAGCTGCTCGATGGGGCCTCAGACATCCGCAGCGAAGCCGCCGAGGCCTTGGGACGCCTTGGATCCTCCACGAGCATCGATCCGCTGGTCGATGCGCTGAGCGACGCCGATCCCCGAGTCCGCATCAGCGCCATCCGCGGCCTAGCCAGCCTCCGCGGAGACGAAGTCCACGAGCTTCTATTTTGGCACTTTGGCAGCGATTTCGATCCCCTGACGTTCCCGACGCTAGTCGATGTCCTCGGCGAGCGCCAAGACCGCCGCATCGTCAGACCTGCGCTAGGCCGTCTGACCGATTTCCCCTCCCCGGCCGTGCGCTTGCAACTACTCAACGGGGTCTGCCGTGCGCTAGGCGCTAGCGACCAGTTCTATCGCTTGCTCTCGCGCGAGGATACCGACCGCGTCGCCGCCATCACCCGCCTGCTGCGCCGGGCAACGGACACCTTGGGAGGAGCCCGCTGCATCGACGCCGAATACCGCACGCAGTTGAAAACCTTGTGCCGGGAGGTGGTCGTCGCTTATGAAGAGGAAAAAGAAGAGGCGCTAGTCGAGGCCATGCGGCAGGTCGTGCGCACCGTGCGCGACGGACTCTCTGCCACCGGCGACCAAGCATACGATGTGCTCTCGGTATACGTAGTCCTCATCGCCATCGGCCGCTTCATCAACAGCCCGGTGCGGCAAGAATCGCTCGTTGCCCAAGAGATTTTTCTCACCGTGTGCCTCTCGCGCTTAGCCGCTTTGATCCGCCAGATCGACGACAGCGTTTGACCGCTCAAAACCGGCGATGCACCCAGCGGATCCGCGCCAAATCCACGAGATTGGCAAGCGTCCCGGTTACCGGATTAAAGCGGCTGTCCGGGTCAAAACGCCATTTTACGGGGATCTTTGCAATGCGGTAGCCGGATTGGCGCGCTAGCAACAGCAACTCCACGTCGAACATAAAACCAGTGACTTGCTGCCGCGCACAGAGGTCGCGCACCACCGCGGCCTGAAAAAACTTAAATCCACACTGCGTATCGCCGAACTCGCCTAAGCCCATCAGTGCGCGCAAAAGCCAGCCAAATGCCTCGGTCCCCCACTGCCGGTAGCGCCGGCGCACGACGACGAATTCGGTCGCGCTCAGCGTCCGGTCGCCGATCACCCCATCCCACCCATCTTCCAATAGGGGCATCACCTGATCGAGCGCGGCGATGTCAGTCTTGTAGTCGCCGTCCATAAAGCCGATGTACCGGCCCTGGGCCTCGGATACGCCGTGCTGTACGGAATAGCCCTTGCCTCGGTTGCGGTCATTTTGTACGCAGCGGACTTGCGGATGCACGTGGGCGTACTCTGCAATACAGGCGACCGTGCGGTCAGTGCTGCCGTCATCCACGACCAGCAATTCACAGGACCACGGTCGCTGCTCCAGCAACGCGAGCGTCTGTTCCAAGGCGATGAGAATCCGCTTCTCTTCGTTGTACGCGGGTATGACGATGCTCAAATCCATAGCTAGCGTCCGCTTGACGTCTCCAGCCGCCGCGCCTATAATCCGCCGCAACCAAGTCCCTAAGCCATGTGAGAAAGGCCGATGAGCGAGAAGACCATTTTCAGCAAAATCATCCGCCGCGAAATTCCCGCCGACATCGTCTATGAAGACGACAACTGTCTGGCTTTCCGCGACATCCAACCCCAGGCCCCGACGCACATCCTCATCATCCCCAAGGAAGTCGTCGCCGGTGTGCAACACGCCACTCCTGATCACGGCCCCTTGCTCGGCCACCTGCTGCTCAAGGCCAGCCAGATCGCCGCCGAGCAGGGCCTAGCCGCAGCGGGCTATCGCTTGGTCATCAATGCCGGCGACGACGGGGGACAAACGGTCGCCCACCTCCACGTCCACCTGCTCGGCGGGCGGCCCATGCAGTGGCCGCCTGGATAAAAAAAGAGGCGATGCCACACCGGGCACCGCCTCGCAAGTACTTTTTAAAGCAGGGGGTTTAAATGGTCTGTACTAGGACGTAGCCGTTGGTTCCCCCCGGCACTGCTCCCTTGAGGAAGAGCAAGTTGCGATCCGCGTCGATCCGCTCGACGGTCAATCCCTTGGTGGAGACTCGCTTGCTACCCATCTGGCCAGGCATTTTCTTGCCCTTCCACACCTTACCCGGCGTCGTGCCCTGGCCGATGGAGCCGCCGTGGCGCACGGTATCGGGCGTGCCGTGGCTGGCGTTCTTGCCGCGGAAACCGTGGCGCTTGACCACCCCAGCAAACCCCTTGCCCTTAGATTTGCCCGTCACTTTGACCCGATGGCCGACCTCAAACTGGCTCACATCCAAGACTTGGCCGACTTCGAACTCACCCTCTTCGCCGCGAAATTCGCGCAGGATGCGGTGCCCGCTCACGCCGGACTTGTCCAGATGGCCCTTTTGCGCCTTGGTCAGCTTGCGCTCTGTCACCTCGTCGAATGCGAGTTGCAAAGCCGAGTATCCATTGTCTTCTTCGGTCCGCACTTGTACCACCGGGCAAGGCCCAGCCGCGACGATCGTCACCGGCGTGAGTTCCTCGCGGTCGTTGTACACCTGCGTCATTCCCAATTTCTTGCCAATCAAGGCCCCCATAAGGCCAACTCCTTCAAATAGTTGTATAGCAAACAGAGTCGTAAAAATTACGCAAAAATGTCATAGTGAGCAAGAGACTCCCACAGTGGAATTGCAAAATTGAGCGCGATAACCATATTCCGCGGCGGGGCGATCGGCGATTTCGTCCTCACCCTGCCCGCCATCAATGCCGTGCACAGAGCCTTTCCCGCTGCTGACTTGCGCCTCATCGGCCGCCCGGCAACCCTAGCACTCGGCCCAGCGGCCTCCGGCCTCGACGGCGAAGACCCGCGCCTGATTCCCCTACACCGCGATGGGCCGCTTCCCCCGGCCACTCGCCAACTCTTCGCCGCTACGCAGCGCGTGCTAGCCTATGCGGTGGATGCCCAACAACACTTCGGCCCGCAACTGCGCCGAGCCGTCGCCGGCCCCGTGCTGCTATGGAATCCGCGGCCCCCAGCCAATTTCCGCGGCCACATCGTCGATCACTTGCTAAGCCCCTTGCGGCAATGGGGCCTACCCGTCTGCGACCGCATCCCGCACATCGAACTCCGGCCCGACGACTACGGTTACGTAGACGCGCTCGCCGCCGCGCCCGAGGTCGTCATCCACCTAGGCAGCGGCTCGCCAGCCAAGTGCTGGCCCGTGGCAAATTTCCACGCTCTCGCCAACGCGCTGCAAAAAAAAGGCTGGCATACCGCGCTCCTATGTGGCCCAGTCGAACGCGAACGCCAGCTCGCAACCGGCGGCCTATCCGTCCTCCATCCCCCAGACCTGCGCTCCCTCGCCAGCCTGCTCGCCAAAGCCGCGCTATTCATCGGCAACGACTCCGGCCCCGGGCATATAGCCGCGGCCGTCGGTACCCCAACCCTGACGCTGTTTGGCCCTACCGCCCCCCAGCTGTGGGCACCGCGCGGCAAGCGCAGCCAAGTCCTGCAAGCACCTTCCGCAGACATCGCTGCAATCCCCACTGCCGCCGCAATCGATGCAGCGCTAGCCCTCCTCCAACATACGTAATGACTTCCTACGCCGACCAACGCCGCGCTATGGTGCGCGAGCAACTCAGCCATCGCGGCATTCGCGACCCGCGCGTACTCGCGGCGTTTGACCGCGTCCCAAGACATTGCTACGTCCCGGAGGCATTGCGCTCCTACGCGTATGCCGATCACCCACTGGCCATCGGCGCGGACCAAACCATCTCGCAGCCGTACGTAGTGGCCTACATGCTCTCGGCCCTCAGCTTAAAGGGTGACGAACGAGTCTTGGAAATTGGCACCGGCTCTGGATACCAAACCGCCCTACTCGCCGAACTGGCCGATCAAGTCTATAGCATTGAATTCTTTTCCGAACTCGCCGCACGAGCCCGTCGCGTGCTCGCCGATACAGGCTATGAGCATGTCGCCCTTCGCGTCGGCGATGGCCGCATGGGCTGGCCCGAGACAGCCCCTTTTGACGCCATCGTATGTTCGGCCGCACCCGCAACTATCCCACCCGCCCTAACCGAACAACTAATGCCTAACGGCCGCTTCATTCTCCCGCTAGGCACCCAACGCCAGCACTTGGTCTTGCTAGAGCGCAGCGCAACCGGCCTCAGCCAGCGCAAACTCCTACCCGTGCGCTTCGTGCCGATGCAGTGAGAAGTGAGCAAAGAAAAGTGAGAGGTAAGAAGCGAAAGAGATGTAGGATTCAATCACTGCCGCGCACTTGCTCGTAGAGCAGCTCAGCCATAGCCCGCAGGCCAATCGCTTCGACGTCTGTTGATAGTGGATAGCGGTCATCGCCTGAGTAAACGATGAAGGCCCGTTGCGGCGCGACGTCCTCGCAGGCGTTGTAGAACCCGCGGCCAATGCTAGGCGTCAGCCCTAGTTTGACTTCGATGGCCCAAGGTCCGCTCTCGCCCGGCAACTCCAGTACCAAGTCGATTTCGGCCCCGGCTTGGGTACGGTAGAAATGCGCGACGGTTCCGAGCGGGGCCGCCGCCAACAGGTTCTCAATGACAAACCCTTCCCAACTAGCACCGGCGACCGGATGGCCAATGAGCGCATTGTGGCTATCAAGGCCGAGCAGGGCGTGGACCAGACCACTATCTCGGATGTAAATCTTGGGGGACTTAACGAGGCGCTTTCCAGAGCTGGAGTGGAACGGTCGCAGGCGGCGTACCAACAACAGATCAACTAGCAAATCGATGTAGCCGGCCACCGTTGGGCTACTAACCATCAAGCTAGCGGCTAATTTCGATGCATTCAGCAGCGCACCCTAGCCATGCGCGAGCATGGTCCACAGCCGCTCCAGCGTCTCGGCCGGTATGCGCCGTCCGGTAAACTCGGATACGTCCCGTTCCAAGTAGGTGCGAATCAGGTTGCGACGGAAAATTAGGCTGTCATCGCCGCTTGCCGCCAGAAGACTATCGGGAAATCCACCGCGCATCCATAGTTCGGTCGTGGGCGCGACCTCTGGCGACACGTCCAGCACGTCGAATGGGTTGAGCGGCACGTACTCGATCCGTCCCGCCAAACTTTCCCCCGACTGTCTGAGCAGATCTACAGACGCCGATCCGAGAATTAGGAAACGTCCCGTCCGCTTTCCGCGTCTCCGGCCTTGGTCAATCATGCCCCGGAGCTCGGGAAACAGCCCGGGCGCACGGTGGATCTCATCGAGAACGACTAAACGATCTTCGTACTCGGCGAGAAAAAACCTCGCATCGGCGAGTTTCGCCCGATCGACACTCGATTCGAGGTCTAGGTACAGTGCGTCCGCACGCTCCGCGATCTCGTAAGCGAGTGTTGTCTTGCCAACCTGACGCGGCCCGATTAGGGCGACCGCTGCTTGTCGGCCCAAGGCGTTGGCAATGATTCTATGGGTCCGGCGTGGGATCATACATTGTAAATTTAAAGCGACACTTTAAAAAAACAAGGATATATGTGGGTTCAGAGTACTCGAAGTGGACTGGCTAGCAGGTGCCGAATCGGCTGCGAATTCAAGTACACTGGTGCTCCAACCTCGACCTCCCCTCAGCTAACCCAGCACTTGGTTTTGGTAGAGGGCAGCGCGACCGGCCTCAGTCAGCGCAAACTCCTACCCGTGCGCTTTGTGCCGATGCAGTAAAATAAAGGGGAAGATAAGTAGTGGTTGATTTTGAAAAATTGAGCGGATTTTACAGCACGTACCAGTTTGTTCTCGGATAGTCTAGTTTACTTGATATCGGCCTTCACTTGTCCCCATGATCTATGCTGTAACGCAGTCGGCCGCTTAACCTTAAAGCGTTCCAAATCCATGACGTAGAATGGCTCTATATTACAGAGACGAGACTCCTCGATTGCGGTTGCATCTATATTTCTTGCCCAAACAGCGATAAAATATTCATGGTTAGTAGGCAAAGAAGTGTCGATTATATTGGGTAAGTTATCGGCATTAAATTCTGCGGTAAATACTCTTCCTTCAAAGAATCCGTCATAAGTAGGTTGCTGAGACCAAATAATGACTCCATAGGCGTCGGCTCCCACTATAGGAGACCAAGATATGGAAAGAGTATTTTCAGGAGATGACTTAGCCTCTATATCTGGAAATCTCTCTATCGGATCTGCAATGCCGTAACATTCGCAATTCACAGCGATAGATTCCAAAACTTCTCCATCACCTGCAATCCATGCAGGAGTTAGACCACAGCCCACAAAAAAACGATTGTCTGAGGGGAAAGCCCCATAAAAAAGTTTGTAACGATTACCTTGATCATCCTCATGTATAAGATAATCTGTTAGATGATAATCTGGAGTGATCTTGACGCGCTCTACTGATTTCTTTTTTTGACCATCAGAATCGTCAATACTGGAGTACGAATACAAAGAATCTATTGTAACCGCATCAAATAGGATAAGGTGTTTTTTGTTTAACGCTGTCTGCTCGAAACCTGGGCCAAGCTGCATGGATGCAACCCCGCCCTTGGTAATGGACGGTGGAACCTCGTCCCGAGGATGGCTTAGACCATATACCATAAGAGCACCATATAGAACAACCCCGACGCTTATAGCACATATATTGGGCGAGAAGTGAAGTTGCCTCATAATTCAAGCTCTCCTACTTCATATAACGTTTCTGCCGCATCCAAACCTAGCTCCATGCACTCAGCCGACCTCCCCCTCAGCTAACAACACAAGCTGCCCACCAGCGAGGCGATCCGGTCAATGCCACGCTCGTCGCAATAGGCGTGGAGATCCTCGACGATTTCGACGCCAGCGTTGGGGTTGGCAAAACTGGCCGTGCCCACTTGCACAGCCGACGCGCCCGCCACCATGAACTCTAGCGCGTCACTCGCAGTGGTGATGCCGCCGATGCCCATGACGGGCACGGCAACAGCTTGAGCCACCTTCCACACCATGGCGAGGGCCACGGGCTTAATCGCCGGTCCGGACAAGCCGCCGGTAATACCGCCCAAGACGGGCCGCCGCCGCTCCACGTCAATGGCCATGCCAACGAGCGTATTGATCAGCGAGACTGCATCCGCTCCCGCATCCACTACGGCGCAGGCAATCTCGGCGATATCTGTGACATTGGGCGTCAGCTTGGCAATAACTGGCCGCTGAGTGCGGCTGCGGACTGCGGCAATGGCTGCGGCCGCGGTCTGGGGCCGAGTGGCGAAATTGTCGCCGCCAGCCTCGACATTGGGGCAGGATATGTTGACTTCGAGCGCAGCAATGCCTTGCAACGCTTCAAGGCTCGCCGCCATCTGCCCGAATTCCTCGACTGAGAATCCGGCAATATTCACCACGACCTGCGCATCCAAACTGGCCAACAAGGGCCATTGCTTCTCGATAAAAGCCTCCAGCCCGGGGTTTTGCAAGCCAATGGAATTGAGCATTCCGGCTGGCGTCTCGACGATGCGCTGGGGAGGATTGCCGCCGCGAGGCTGCGGGGTAATGGTCTTGGTAACCAGCCCACCCAAACGCGCAAAATCGGTCAGCGGCAAAAGCTCCTGACCGTAGTTACAGGTGCCCGAGGCCAACAGCACCGGGTTGCGCAGTTGCACACCGGCAAAGTCTATGCTCAAGTCGGCCATGCGTTGCCCCACTTTATCTGCCGCACGTCAAACGCCGGCCCATCCACGCAGATGCGGGCGTAGCGCCCGTAGTCCGTGTCGCCTTTTGCCGTCGCCAACTCGACGGCGCAGCCCACGCAGATGCCGATGCCGCAAGCCATGTACTCTTCGAGAGAAACCTGACACGGGACTTGGGCCTCTAGGCAAATGGCGGCCACTGCCTGCATCATCCCGTGCGGGCCGCAGCAATAGACCGCGCACGGCCCTTTTTCACCTAGCTCGTACTGCAACAGATCGATAACCAAGCCCGCGTGCCCGAGGCTACCGTCGTCAGTGGCGAGGTGCACTGCATCCGCCGCTGGTGTAAGCAGCTCGTTGGGCAGATGCTTGTTCGCCGTCCGCGCCCCGACCAACAGCGCAGTCTGGTGCGCCCGCTGCTTCAGTTCCAATCCCCAGTACAGCAGCGGCGGCATGCCAATACCGCCTCCGACCAATACGACGCGCATACCCTCGGGCGGCGGTGCGAATCCCTTGCCCAGCGGGCCGAGAGTCGGCAAGACTACATCCGGCCCGAGTTGGCTCAGCGCTCGCGTCTTAGGCCCTACCTCCTCGTACAATACCTCGATAATACCGCCCTCACTATCGACGCCGCTCACGCTCAGCGGGATGCGCAACAAGGGAGTCATCCCCGCGCTGACCTGGATGTTGACGAACTGACCCGGCTCGATCCGCGCGGCAATGTGGGGTGTGTTAAGACGCGCCAAATAGAAGTCCGCGGCGACTTCGCGATTGCTCAACAGACGCGCTTGCTCGTCAATCACGGCTCTTCCCCTTCTTCTTGTCGCAGACCAAACGGCACGGCCAACTCGACCCAAGACTTGATCTCTTCGCCGTTGCGGCGCACCGCGGGATAGAATCTATAGTCATACGCTGCAGCCACCGCGCTCTCGACAAAAGGCGGAGCCCCGCGAAAGACCTCCACTTGCTCGGGCCGCCCCTCGCGGTCAATCAGCACGTCGAGCAATACCTCGACCGAATCCTCGGCAGCCGCCGGATAAACTGGCCGCACCACCTGCCGCACCAGCGGCCAATCGCTCAGCGCCAAGTCGCCCTCCTTCCACCCTAGTTCGTCGGTGGGGATCGACAAGTCGAGCTCGATCATCGCTGCTATATCCAAGTCCTCGCGGTCTTGGCCTCCCTGAAAATCCGGATATTTCTCCACTAGGAAGCGAATTTGTGGGCTGTTCCGATCGCGCCGTGCGACCTCCCGCAGGTAGTAGTTAGCCGAGTCCTCTACGCCCTGCTCGGCAAAGGCGCGCCAGAGCCGGTAGTAGAGGTTGAGGTTCCGCTTGTCAAAGGACAGGGCTTGGCGGTAGAACTCAATGGCATCGTTGAAATAGCCCTCCTCCCAGTTGATGTTGCCGAGTTGATACAGGGCGCGCGGATTGGCGACTTGCTGATCGATGCTCTGCTCGTAAAAATCGCGGGCGAGTGCAACGTCCCCGCGCCGCTGCGCACGCTCGGCAAAGCCGACGTATTTGCGCGCCAAGGACACAGAATCGAGCGTGTCCGGCTCCAAGGCAAGCAGTTCGATCCGCTCCCCTGGGCCGAGCTGGCCGCCGACCGCCTTTAGGGTGCGCTCCAGCTTGTCGATAAGCCTTTCCTCGCGTGCTTCCCACCGTTGCAGGGCCAGCTTGCCAAACCGCGTCTCGGCGAACTCTTCGCGCAACAATTGATAGCGCTGCTCAGCTGCGGTCGTATCGCCGACCACATTCTCGTAGGTGTTGGCCGCCAAAAATGCCGCCTGAGCCCCACTCTGTGTACCGACGAAAGCATGGCTCAAACTGTCCAGCAGCGGGATGTACGCCTCAGTGGCTTCGGGCTGCGCTAGGCGCAATGTCTCGATCCGCGCAAACTCGCGGGCCGCTAGCTCTTCGGCTGTGGCCTCGGCCTTTTGCCCCAGCAGGCGACGGGCCTCGTTGGCGTGAGCCGAAGTGGGAAACTCCTCGATCAGCCGCAGCAAATGGGGCCTAGCGCCCTCTTCGTCGCCACGCATTTGCAACTCGATCCAAGCGAGGCTATATACGGCGCGAGGCAACTGGTCGCTGTCTGGGAAGCGGCGAAGAACCTCCTCGTAGTACGCGCGGGCCGAATCAGCCTGGCCGATCTCGTGGCGATAGAGTTCGCACGCGCTGAACAGGTCGTCCAGCACATCCAAACTCTGCGCCACCACCACCGTGTCGGCCGGAGCCTCCTCTGCCCGCCACAACAGCGGCCCCTGCACCGCACCCAGCGAGTCGGCGTAGAGCGAATCGGCTCGGTGGACCTGGCGTTGGAATTGCTGCAGCCGGCGCATGTGCCCCAGCATCTCCTGCGCCAACAGTACGCCCTGCGCTCCCGGGCTCTCGCGGCTGCTCTCCTCAAGGTACTCGCGCCCCAACTCGGTATCCCCGTATTCTTGCAGGTGCAGCAAACCGATGCGATACAAGGCCATTGCCGCAGAGGGCGTCTGGGGGAAGTCATTGCGCACCTGCTCGTACTCGGCCAGCGCCTTGTCGAGCAAGCGGCGGCCCTGATACCACTCGCCGATTAGGAGCCGGGTACGCCCCTCAAAGCGGCGAAAACCGCCCTCGTCGAGCAGGCTGACGTATGTGGCTAGGGCTTCGTCCTCCGCACCCATGGCGTAGAGGGTGCGGCCGCTATTGAGCTGGGCGCGGTATTTTTGATCCGCACTTGGATCGGCCTGTAGCACTTCGTCGAAAGTCTCTAATGCCTCATCCAAGCGGGCTGGATCTTCTAAAGCCATCAGGGCCTCGCCCAAGCGCAACCACAACTGGGCACGCACTCCGCTCTTGGGAAAGGCCTCCAGCGTCGCCTGATATTCTCGAATGGCCGCGACGTAATCCTCGCGGTCGTGCGCCATCTCGGCCAAGTGCAGCCCTGCTTGAACGGCGATCTTTTCCTCGGCCTCATCAAAAAGCACTCGGTAGAGCGATTGCGCTTGGCCGTCAATCCGCTGCTCCTCTAGGCAGCGGGCGCGCCAGTAGCGGGATTGATCGACGTACGGACTGGACGGGAAAAAGGTCTCCAAGTCGCGGAACGACTCTTGGGCATTGAGGTATTCGCCGCGCCAGTAATACGCCCGACCGATCAGGAACATGGCGTCGTCAACCAAGTCGCTCTCCTTGTACTGGTCGAGCACCTTGGACGCCTTGCGCACCGCTTTGTCGTAGAGTTGGTCGGCCTGCATCGAGCGCTGCCGCTGCAATTCGGGTCCAGCCTGATCAAAGGCCCAATCGGCATAGGTTTCTTCGTGTTTGCGCCGCTCTTTTTCGGCCTCGCGGAAGGATTTTTTAGCGTTGTAAAACGTATTGAAATAGACGCAGGCCGAAATCGCCAGACAACAAGCCAGCAATAGCACCAAGACCAAGCGACCTGTAGTCGCGATCCGCACGAGCTGTCTCCTAGACCCGATGGTAATCCTGCAGGGATTGCACGTCCAGCTCGGCGCGTTGCAGCGCCTCAATGCCCGCAGTCGCAGCCCGAGCCCCAGCCATTGTCGTGGTATAGGGCACGCCGGTTACGACTGCGGCTCGACGCACCGCGAAGTCGTCGTAGTAAGAAGGTTCGTCGAGCGGGGTGTTGATAATCAGATCGATCTGGCGGCTGCGAATCGCGTCTTCGATATGCGGGCTGCCCTCGTGAATTTTGCGCACCCGCTCTGCGGCGATGTCGTGCTTGCCAAGGAAGTCGCGCGTGCCCTGCGTCGCCACCAGCTCGAACCCGGCCGCGCACAGCCGACGGGCCACCGGCAAGACCTCCTCTTTATCGCAATCGGCCACGCTGATAAAGACCCGGCCGCGCGACGGCAGCAGCGAACCCGCCCCCATCTGCGCCTTGAGAAAGGCCGTGCCAAAATCGTGGCCAATGCCCATGACCTCGCCCGTGGACTTCATCTCCGGTCCCAACAGGCTATCGGCCCCGGGGAATTTTATAAAGGGCAGCACGGCTTCCTTGACGGATATGTGCGCGGGCACAACTTCCTCGGTGAAGTCCTGCTCGCGCAAGCTCACTCCCACCATGGCCAGCGCGGCAATTTTGGCCAGTGGGCGGCCAATGGCCTTGCTGACAAAAGGCACGGTGCGCGAAGCCCGGGGATTTACCTCAATCGCATAGACCTCGCCTTGATAGACGGCGTATTGCACGTTCATCAGGCCGACTACGCCGAGGGCGCGCGCCAGCGCGTGGGTGTGCTCGCGCATGGCCTCGATGTGCTTGGCCGGCGTGTCGTAGGGCGGCAAGGCGCAGGCGCTGTCGCCCGAATGGACGCCAGCGTGCTCGATGTGCTGCATGATTCCGCCGACGACCACGTCCGTCCCGTCGGCCACCGCATCCACGTCAAGTTCCTCCGCGCCCTGCAGGTAGCGGTCGATGAGCACGGGCCGTTCGGGCGCGACCTCAATGGCTTCGTTGATGTAGGTTTCGAGGCCCTGGACATCGTAAGCGACGACCATCGCCCGCCCGCCCAGCACATAAGAGGGCCGCACCAAAACCGGGAAGCCAATCTGCTCGGCAATCGCGCACGCCTCTTCACAACTGGCGGCCATGCCATTTTCTGGCTGGCGGATGCCCAGTTCGTTCAACAACTGACCAAAGCGCTCGCGATCCTCAGCCAAGTCAATGCTGCTGGGCGAGGTGCCAATGATGGGCACGCCCTCGCGCTCTAGTTCGGCCGCCAAGTTCAGCGGAGTCTGCCCGCCAAACTGCACGATGACGCCGTCCGGAGCTTCGCGTTCGACAATGTGCAGCACGTCTTCGATCGTCAGCGGCTCGAAGTAGAGCTTGTCGGCCGTGTCGTAATCCGTGCTGACCGTCTCGGGATTGGAATTGACCATGATGGTCTCATAGCCGATTTCGCGCAACGCAAAACACGCGTGGACGCAGCAGTAATCGAACTCAATTCCCTGGCCGATGCGATTCGGCCCGCCGCCGAGAATGACGATTTTCTTGCGCGTCGAGCGCTGCACTTCGTCCTCGCGGTCGTACGTCGAGTAGTGGTAGGGCGTGTGGGCTTCAAACTCAGCGGCACAAGTATCGACTGTTTTGTACACCGGGCGAATGTCCAACTCGAGGCGACCTCGACGAACGCTCGCCTCGTCGCAGCCATTGAGATGCGCTAGCTGGCGGTCGCTAAATCCCCACTCCTTGGCGCGGCGCAACAAGGCGGCATCTGCCAGCACATCTTCACGCGCTAGCTGCTGTTCGAGTTCAAAAAGCTGGTAGAGCTGGTCAAGGAACCACGGATCAATGCCCGTGAGGTCGTAGAGTTCGTCGTGGGTGTAGCCTTTGGCAATGGCTAGCTTGAGGTAGAACATGCGCTGGGAGTTGGGACGCATCAATTTCTCGCGCAGTTCCTCGTCGGCGACCTTGGCCGCGCTGAGGTCCTTGCCGTCGGCACCGAAACCCGCGCGGCCGACCTCCAGCGAGCGCAGACCCTTTTGCAGCGACTCCTTAAAGGTGCGGCCAATGGCCATGGTCTCCCCCACCGAGCGCATCTGGGTGTCGAGTGCGTCCGGCGTGCTGGGGAACTTCTCAAAGGTAAAGCGCGGAATTTTGGTCACCACGTAGTCGATGGTCGGCTCAAAGGAGGCCGGAGTCTCGCGAGTGATGTCGTTGCGGATTTCGTCCAGACTGTAGCCCACAGCTAGTTTGGCGGCGATCTTGGCAATGGGAAAGCCCGTTGCTTTGGACGCCAGCGCCGAGGAGCGCGAGACCCGGGGGTTCATCTCGATGACGACCATGCGGCCATCGGTGGGATTGACCGCGAACTGGATATTGGACCCGCCAGTATCTACACCGATCTCGCGCATGATGCGGATGGCCGCGTCGCGCAGGTGCTGATATTCCTTGTCGGACAAGGTCTGCGCCGGCGCGACCGTAATGCTGTCGCCGGTGTGAATGCCCATGGGGTCGAAGTTTTCAATCGAGCAGATAATGACCACGTTGTCGCGGTGATCGCGCATGACCTCCAACTCGAATTCCTTCCACCCGAGCACCGATTCCTCAATCAGCACCTCGTCAATCGGGCTTAGGTCGAGGCCGTGACTCGCGATCCGCTCGAATTCCTCGGCGTTGTACGCCACGCCGCCGCCAGAGCCACCCATCGTAAAAGAAGGGCGAATGATCGTCGGGTAGCCCAAGTCGGCTTGGTGCTTGTAGGCCTCTTCGAGGCTGTGGACGAAGGCCCCGCGCGGCATGTCCAATCCGGCCCGGTCCATGGCGGCTTTGAAGAGTTCGCGGTCTTCGGCCATCTTGATGGCGTCGAGTGAAGCGCCGATCAATTCGACATCGTGCTCGGCGAGGGCTCCGCTTTCGGCCAAGGCCACCGCGGTGTTGAGCGCGGTTTGGCCGCCGAGCGTCGGCAGGAGGGCCTGCGGCTTTTCCTCGGCGATGATCCGCGCACAAATCTCCGGTGTAATCGGCTCGATGTAGGTGCGGTCGGCCACCTCTGGATCGGTCATAATCGTCGCCGGATTGCTGTTGACCAAGACGATATCGTAGCCTTCTTCGGCCAGCGCCTTGCAGGCTTGCGTTCCCGAATAATCAAATTCGCAGGCTTGGCCAATGACGATGGGACCAGAGCCGATGAGCATTATTTTTTGAATATCTGTGCGTTTGGGCATGGATTTTTAGTGAATGCGAAGAGCGTGGACAAATGGCGGCACAACGAAGCGGGTTGGCAAGTGGTTAGCGCATGGGACTGCGAGCGGTCCGAGTACGCGTCCCTCTCCGGGGAGTGCGCATCGGCCCGGTCCCCATCCGAACCAACCTTGCCGTGGACCTCGTGCGAACGACTCGATGAAAGGGCTTGGACTGCACGTCTCGATCAACTAGTACTGTCCTAAAACCTTTGATAGATGAGAACCATGAGGAGCGCGATTACCGTGATGCCGCCGGCTTGGAGCAAGAGCTGACCGTAGCGCTCCCAATCGTGGCCTTGACGGATCTTGAGCTTGGGGCGCGCCACTTCTTCCTGGAGATCTACCTGAAAGCGCTGCTCGTTGATGAGACGGACCAGGTGGGGGTCGTAGTCGGCAATGGCCTTTAGGACCATGCGCTTGCGGCGCGCCGCTTTTTCAGCGCAGGCCCGCTGGGAGTCTTTGGTCGCGACTTCGCCCGAATCGACCGAGTGGTCGGCGATGCGAGTACTGGTCTTCTCCTGCGCCAAATTCTCGGCCAAGCGACTGAGGGCCTCGCGGCTTTTTACGTTGTCCTGAATAACGGTATAGCAGGTATCGATAAAGCGGCTGAAGTCCGCGAGAATCTCCTCTTCCGAAAGCCCCAGCAAGTAGGACTCTTCGATCATTTCTTCAATGGCGTCTTTGACGTCAGCCATAACGCAAGCCCTGTAAATCCTGTTAATTAAATGAAAAGTCGAGAAGCGACCGCACCAGCACCCCATCTCCACTTCCATTTCCAGAGTACAGCATCGCTCCAAACATGTCAAGCAGACCGCGCCGCATCCACCATGGCCAAGGCGATTTCGTCGGCTATATCGCCCGCTCGCATCCCCCATTCGCCCAGCCGCTCAACCGCCCGATCCCCGGCCCGGCCGTGGACGTAAACCCCGAGGCAGGCTGCGGTCTCCGCAGCTAGCCCTTGGGCGATCAGCCCGGCGATAACCCCGGTTAGCACGTCGCCCGATCCAGCCGTGGCCATGCCCGGATTGCCCGTGGAGTTGACCGCCACGCGCCCATCGGACAAGGCCACTACGGTCGGCGCGCCTTTCAACACCAGCGTCGCGCCGAATTCGCCGGCAAAGTCGCGGGCCACGGCCATGGGCGCGTCGACAATCTGCCGTTTGTCCAATCCGCTCAAACGAGCGAACTCACCCACGTGGGGCGTGAGCACCAGCGGTGCCGAGCGGCCCTTTAGTACATCGGCTTGCCCGGCGAACGCACTAAGCCCGTCCGCATCCAAAACGAGGGGCAGTTCGGTTTGCACCACCAGCCGCCGCACCAACTCCTCGGTCTCTCGATAGCGCCCCAAACCCGGCCCCAAGGCCAAGACATCGGCCCGCGTCAACATAGCGCTGATCTCGCCCAAGGCTCGCAGCGACAAACAGCGCCGCTTGCGCACTTCGGGCAACGGCCGGGTCATCACCTCAGAGAGCTTGACTTCGAGAATGTCGTTGAGACTGGCGGGCACCCCCAAATGGACGCGACCGGCTCCGCTCCGGAGCGCGGCATCCGCCGTCAGCGCGGCCGCCCCCGTCATACCCACCGAACCCGCGACCACAGCCACCGCCCCACAGCTTCCCTTGTGCTCGTCGCCGCGCCGCGTCGGCACGAGCGGCCCTAGCCCCTCGGTGGAAATCAGCAGAGCCTGGGCAACTGCAGCGCGCAGAATGGATTCGGGGAAGCCGATATTGGCCAAGTGCAGCGCCCCGCAATGCGACCGCCCGGGATAGAATAGCTGTCCAACTTTAACCAATCCAAAGGTCACCGTCAGCATAGCTTGCACGGCCGCGCCGTGCACCTGCCCGGTATCGGCCTCGACCCCCGAGGGAATATCCACGGCCACCACCGGCCTTTCGCAATGAGCCACGCGCTCGATGACGTGCGCCATGGCGGGACGAGGTGCTCCGCGCAATCCAGTGCCCAAAAGCGCGTCTATTACCAAGTCGGCTTCGCCGAGAGCGGCGTCGAGTGGAGCCAAGTCCTCGCCGAGCACTTCGACGGCCTCGCCCTCCAGTTCGCAACGCCGCAAGTGCTCGGCCGCAGCCCCTTGCACGTCCGCGCGATCTGCCGCGAGGAAGACGCGCGCCAACCCACCGCCAGCGCGCAAAAGTCGGGCCACGGCAAATCCATCGCCGCCATTGTTGCCCTTGCCGCACAAGACCACGGCCTGCAAACCGGCCAAGCCGTCCCAACGCGCCGCAATGGCCGCAATCACCTCCGCACCTGCCCGCTCTATGAGCTCGGCGCTGGGAATGCCCACCTCGGCGATGGTGCGCTGATCGACCGCGGCCATTTCTCGGCCCGTTACCAGTTTAGGTAAGTCCAATGCTCAAGCCTCCCAGGGGCGGATCAGTTCGCGCAGCCGGCGCGGGGCTTCGCTGGGCAGCGGCTGGCCTGTGTACTTGGGCAAGAGTGCGCGAAAGCCGACGCTGATCCACAAAGCCCAAGCCGCCAAGCCACCGCAGAACAGCCCCAACCCAGAAGCGACGCCAAGGCCCAAAGCCAAGCCGGCGGTAAGCAGAAAAATCAGCGAGAGCTTCACATTATCAACCGACAGGAGAAAGCTGTAGCGCACCGTGGACCACACCGACCCCTCTTGGGTGACCAACACCGGAAAAACATACACCGCCACCATGCCTACCAGTAGCAGGAACCAGACCATCAGTCCACCCAAAAACACCCCCAACCAGCCGCCGATCTGCTGATAAAAAAACACGTTGACCAGCACCAGCGCGACCGCGGCGACCATCAGCAACCCCAGCACGAAGGCGCGCCAAAAAAGCGCGCGGCCAGCCGCCCAGAACTCCCGCAGGCCAAAGTCCCTGCCCTGTGCCCAAGCGGCTCCAGCGGCGAAGAGCATCGCCGTGGCCGGCGCGCTCAATAGCAGGGTACCGGCTAAGACGGCAGTTCCCACCAGACCCACTCCACCCAGCCCAAACCCTATTTGCAACAGCGCGTACGCCCCTGCAATCCAAGGCAGACTCAACGCGCTCCACAGCAAGTTGTAACCCACCAGACTGCCCAGGCGGTCGTACGCCGTCCACAAAAAGCGTCGCAGGTTTTCGCTCAATGGGCCTCCAAACCGCGCAGCATAAACTCGGCGTACGTGCGCGCCGTCAACACCAAGTCGCGCACCCGCACGCGCTCATCCACTCCGTGAATGCGCTCGCCCTTTACCCCATAGCCAATGCCGGGCAGGCCACCCTCAATCGCAAAGTAGTGCAGGTCTGTAAAGCCAGAACTGAGCCGGTAGCTAGCAGCGCGGCGACGCACGGCTTGCACGGCCTGTGCAAAAGCCTGGGGCAGCGCGTGCTCGGCATCGACGACGCAAGGTTCAATCCGCAACGGCGCTGCCACTCGGCAGGGTGGCGCGGCGGCCCGCTCCACAGCGCGTCTCAACTCGCGCTCGACTGCCGTGAGTTGCTCTCCGGGCACTAACCGGCGGTCGAGCGAAAACCGGGCGTGGGCAGGCACTGTGTTGATTTTATCGCCTTCTCCGCCCGCGAACGTGCCGCCGATGTTGAGCGTGGGGTTGCGCGACCGACCGTCAAAATCCACGTAGAGGCGCTGGGACGCATTCAGTTTCTTTTTGTAGGCTTGCAACTTCTGCACTACGCTGGCCATGGCTTCAAAGGCGTTGACCCCCTGTTCCGGGCTAGAAGCGTGAGCCGCCTTGCCCGTCAGCTCGACCTCTAACCACAGCACGCCATTGTGACCGCAGCCGACCTGCGTCCCGGCCGCTCCCTCGCAGACGACCGCAAAATCGGCGTTCACCAGCCCCTTATTTACGATCCATCCCGCGCCCAATTGGCCGCCGGTCTCCTCGTCGGCCGTAAACGAACACTCGATGTTGAAAGCCGGCTCAGCACCCGTTTCCTTGAGCGCCTCCACGGCCATCAGCAACGCGGCAATTGCCCCTTTCATATCCCCGGAGCCTCGGCCGTAGAGCGCATCGCCGGCCAGCCCCGGCTCAAAAGGATCGCCGAACCTCCACTGCCCGGCGCAGGGCACCACGTCGTAGTGGGCGTTGAAATGCACGGTCTGCGACCGACCGGCATCCCACCGAGCAATCAGATTGTAGCGCGGGAACTCGGCCGAGCCGAGCACGCGGCGCACCTCTTGGTCCGGGACGCGGTGGACTTTGGCTTGCAGACCCAAGCCTTGGCAGCGCTCCAAGAGCGCGTCGGTCATCGCTCGGTAGTTCCGCCCCGGCGGATTGGTGGTATCCACGCGCACGAGCGTCTGCACGCTGCCGAGCAACTCCTCTTGGTGCTTGCCGATGTATTGATGAACCCTAGCCTTCACGCGTGATTTGCTCAGAACGTGGTCTCCTTGGTCGTTATGGGGCACCAGCGCGCCGCGGTCAAATGGTGCAGCAAAACGCCTTGGGCCTCGGGCGTGCCAATCTGTTGCAGGGCCGCCGTGCTGTGCCCTTGGACGTAGCGATTCTCGTCGCTGAGAGCCACGGCCAATGCGTCTGTAGCCGCCGCGGCCGTCGGGCCGAAGTGGGCCAGCGCGTACGCGGCGTTGAAGCGCACCTGATCGTCCTCGTCCGCCAGCAGCGCAGCCAACGCGGGCACAGACGCATCTGGATTCAGCTCAATGGTTCCGAGAGCCTCGGCCACGTTGCGCCGCACCCATGTGTCCGGATCGTCGTTCAGTGCGCTCAGGGCTACCGCAGCCGCAGTACCTGCCCGCGCTCCCATGTCACCCAGCGCGTACGCGGCAAAACCCCGCACGTGGGCGCGCTCATCGCCGAGGGCCGCAACCAAGGCGTCCACAGCTTCCTCCCCCACCGCACCGAGCGCATACGCCGCGTGCTCGCGCACGGGTTCGCGCTCGTCGTCTAAGGCTGCAATCAACGGGCCTATTGCGGCCGCACCCACTCCAGCCAGTGCATACGCGGCATTGAGGCGCACCGGCTCGGCCTCGTCGCCCAGTGCGCCGAGCAGAGCGTCCAGTGCGGGAGCGGCCTTCTCCCCCAATCTGCCGAGGGCATCGGTCGCGGCCAAGCGCTGTTCCAACGTTCCGTTAAGAGACTCGATCAGTTGCTCAATTTGCCCGTCGGCCTCGGCGCGATTTTGGGCTCCCGCGTGCCAATCCCATATCCGCGACCACACGACGCGATGCTTGCTAGAGGGCACTGAACCATTGGCCGGCCACCCCGGGGCTTGGATGTTCCAAGTGGGCTGAGTCGGCTCGCTGAGGCGGGTAAATTGGAACTTCATCATGTAGCGGTTGGCTTCCGTGCTGTTGGGCATGGCCCGGTGCCACAAGTCAAAATGCACCAAGGTACAGGTGCCAGCCTCGCCGAGGACCGGCAAGTGCCGCTCGTCCTGCTCGTCGTCTGCGCGGCCGTTGTAGTAGTGCGTGCCGGGCATAACCGCGGTGGGGCCGTTTTCCAAGGTGACGTCTTGCGGGTAGTAGAAGATCATCACCCAGCGATTGCGGTGATAGCGCACCTTGCGATAGCCCCAATAGCTGTCCTTGTGCCAGCCACCGCCCTCACTGCCGGCCCGATTGATGTGGCAGTGGCGGTGGGCGTGCATGACATAATCCTCCCCCACCACCGAAGTGAGGGCACCGCGCACGACCGGATCGTCAAAGACCTGCTGCAACGCCGGGATGCGAGGCAGGATGTTGTTGCCGGGATTGCCCTCCTTGGCAAAGACCTCTTCGGTGCGTTGATAGACGTCTTGGTGGAGGGAGGCGGGCAGCGAGGATTTGAGCGTGAGATAGCCCTCGGCTATGAACTGCTGCATCTCCTCGTCGCCGAGGAGGTACTGAGGGTCTAACATGACAAGTCTCCTGAGTTATGGAAGCAAAGGCGAGTTCGATCAAAAAAGTATCGCTGGAGGCCGAGTTGGGCAATCCTAAGATATGGGCCGCGCGGTCCCCCACTGAGACAGCTTATCCAACAGGCGGCGCAGCGCCGCCTCTGGCGTCATCTCGTCCATATCCAATGTTACATGGGCTTGGTCAAAGCCACCTTGGCGCTCGGCCAACAGCGGCCGGAGTTCCGCCGTACTTTCGGGCGGTTGCAGCAGCAGCGGATGCGACCCTACGGCTTGGTGGCGCAGCTTCCAATAGGTGCTAGCCAGCGATAACTTGAGATACACCAGCGTCGCTTTGTCCAGCACCTGCCGCAGGTTGGCCTCTTTGATCAGCGCCCCATCGCCCAAGACGACGATGCCGGGCGGACGAGTGGTCAGCGCTTGGGCGAGAAAGCGGTCTTCTAATTGGCGCAGCGCCTCTATGCCCTGCGTCTGCACGAGGGAAATCAAGGACTGGCCGGCCTCGTGTTCGATCCAGCGATCTACTTCAATGAGAGGCAAGCCGCTCAAGGCGGCCAAGTCGCGGCCTAAGCCGTGCTGGTCAACGCCGAGGGAGCCGATGAGGGCAATCGGACGCTGCAACAGGACCAAGGGGCCATATTCGTAGTAATTCGACAAGGAGCTCATTATCCCACTTTCATAGATACGTTCCAATTAAACCGGGAATCTTTGCTATATCAAGGCCGGAGCGGACGTCTAGCCATTGCCGCGACAACGGCTATATACAAACTGTTCCCTTTGCGTTTAGCCTCTTGACAACTAAACATTTGTTCAGTATTATTGAAACCGGCTAAAGCAAACGCTTATCCCCAATCTGCCCCTATACAGGAGGTGTCATGTCCGCACAGAAAACGCAATGGGTAAACGCCGCTCCGCTCGAATCCGTGCCGCCGGGCCAAGCCCGGGCAGTGCGGTTGGGCCGCGAGCGCAGCATTGCTTTGTTCAACGAGGGAGACAAAATCTACGCGACCGACAACCAATGCCCCCACATGGGATATCCGCTGGTGCGCGGCGTGGTGCGGCACGGCGTACTCACCTGCGACTGGCACGGCCGCAGCTTCGACTTGGAGGGCGGCGGTTGTTTCAATCGCGAGTGCGACAATTTGCAGACTTTTGCCGTGGAGGTGCGCGGCCCCGACATCTGGGTCGAGGTACCCGAGCCAAGCTACCGGCGGCGCGAGGAACACCTGAGCCTCTTGTGGGAGGGCCTGTTGAGTTGCGACCGCTGGACCCAATCCAAGGCCATCGCCCTGCTGTTGCGCGGCGACGTGCCCCAAGACGACATAGTGGAGTTGGTCGTGCGCCACCTAGGCCGCCACATCGCCAGTTCCCACGAGGCAGAGGGAGGCCAAGACGTGGTACTCCTGCTGGCCGGCCTCCAAGTGGCGCGGCGCTACGAAGGCGAGGACCGCCTGATCGCCCTGACTACGGCGGCCGGAGCTGCGGCCGGCGAAGCTGCCGAGCGATTGGATGTGGTCCCCCTGCCCGATCCGGTGGAATGGGATTCTATTGAGCGTTGGGTGCGCGCTTTTTCCCGCGATGGCCAAGCCGGGCGCATTGAGCGCTGCCTGTTCACCGCGGGCCACGCGGGATATCAAGAGAACATTCTCCCCCTGCTCTTCGACTGTGCGACAACCCCCTATTTTCTCGGCTTTGCCGACCATATCATCTGGCTAGCCCATTTGGCTCGGGTGCAGGAAGAATTCGGCTGGGATCGGGCTGGGGAGTTGGTTTTCAACTTGGGGGCCAAGCTAGTGGGTCGGGGTCGCGGCGAGCCCGAGCGCTTCCGCAGAGACGCCATTGCCCTCATGGGCGACATGGAACTGGTCTTAGCTCAAGCCCAAGCCGGCGACTTAGAGGTCCCCTACGACGAAGACGGCTTGGCCGAGGCTCTAGTGAGCGCCGATTTGGAGACCGCTTTTGGAGCCTTGACCCAGCAGCTAGAGGCCGGAGTCAGTATTGACCGCCTCATCGACACCTGCCTGTTGCTAGCGGCCGACCGCATGGCCCGGGTGCCGGTGAACGTGGAGGCGGGCTGGCCCTGCCTCACCCGGGAATTCAACTTGGCTGCTTCCCTGCGCACAGTGCGGTATTACGGAGGTCCCACAGCCGCGGCCCGAGGGCTGGTCCACGCAGCGTGGCAGTTCTTCGACGACCGCTGGCTCAACATTCCCTACCGCCCCCTGAGTGAGCCTTTGACCACCTCGGCGACCGCCGAGTATCCGGCGTCCATTGTGGAGGCCATCCAGACGCTCAATGTCCAAGAGGTAGGCCCCCGCGTCTTGGCCTATGGACTAGCTGGCCACCCCGGGGAGCCCCTGATAGAAGCTATGGGCCGGGCCATCCTATGGGACGACACAGCCCATCAGCTACTCCCCGCGCTGGGAACTGTTTTCTCAGAGTGGGAGCGTTTTGCTAAAAGCGACCATCCGGCCCGGCTGCAGATCTTGGCGGGCCTGGCCCGCTTTGCCACAGATGTGCGCACCAACAAAGACAGCGGCTCGGCCACGCACGCAGCCCTGCGCTTTGCCCAAGGTCACACAGCCGTAGATATCTTTGAGGACTAAGGAGAAAACCATGTCCGAACAAAAGAATACTTTTGTACCAGTAGCCCGCGCCGACGAGGTGGAGGAAGGACGGCCCAAGGCAGTGCGGATCGAGGGCCACAGCGTAGCTCTCTTCCGCCACCAAGGCACCCTATATGCTACAGACAACCAATGTCCACACATGGGATACCCCCTCACCCGAGGCCGAGTGCGCAATGGCGTACTCACCTGCGACTGGCACGGCTGGAGCTACGATATGCGAGGCGGCGGCTGTTTCACCGGGGGCTGCGACGATCTGGACACCTATCCGGTAGAAGAGCGCGACGGCCAAGTATTCATCGATGTGGCCGGAGCCAACTCCAAACGCGGCGACGCCCACTTCCTGCTCCTGAAGGAAGGACTGCTCAGCGGCGACAACTGGACCTTGTCCAAAGCCATCGCCATTCTGCTGGCCCGGGGAGTCTCCGAGGATGAGACCCTAAATCTGCTGGTCGAGCACATGGGCCGCTTCATCGCCACCGAGCAAGGCCCCGACGGAGGCCGCGATGTCGCCTTGTTGGTCAACGGCGTGAAGGTGGCCCGCCTGTACGAGCCGGCCGACCGCCTCATCCCGCTCATGATGGCGGCTTCGGGAGCCGCGGGCCGGGCCGGAGACCGCCCCCAGATTCATCCGCTGCCACAGCCGGTTGACTGGAACAAACTAGCCCGCTGGACCCGCGTCTTCAGCGCCGACAAGACCTGGGAGGGCATTGAGAAATGCCTAGTGACCGCGCGGCATTTGGGCGACTGCGACGACCGCATTGTGCCGCTGTTGTACGAGTGCGCGGTCGAGCCTTATCTACTCGGCATGACCGAAACGCTGATCCACTTGGGCTATCTAGCCGAGTTGCTGGAGGAATTCGGCTGGGACCGCTCCCAACTCTTGGTGTGCAATCTGGCCGCCAAAATGCTGGGCCGCAATCGGCCGGCCCCGCAAGAGGCCCGGCGGGAGGCCATAGACTTGTTCGCCGAGGTGGAACCCGTGATCGCCCAGTACACATCCGGTTTGGGGGATTTCGACTCGGATCTGCTGGCCACCGGCTTGGTCAGCGGCGATATAGAAGAGACCTTTGGCGCAGTGACCCGAGTGCTAAAAGCGGGAGCCGATATTGAGCAAGTAGTCTCCACCATGGTGCTGTTAGCAGCCGACCGCATGGCTCGCACGCCGGTGAATATGAGCCCCGGTTGGTTCGATTTGAACCACGAAATGCTCCTAGCCGCGTCTGTGCGCACGACCCGGCGCTTCGCCGGTGACCAGGTCGCGGCCCGAGCCCTATACCACGCTGCTTGGCAATTCTTCGAAAACCGCTGGCTCAACATCGCGCCTCGGCCTCTGAGAGCACATCCGGCCCCAGAAGAGGCGTCCACTGGCCAAGACGAGACTCTAGCCGAGGTAATCGAGGCGATTGAGACCATCCAGATCCGCGAGGTGGGCCGCTTGGTGCGCGAGTACTTGCACCGAGGCTTTGACGGAGACTGTCTGCTCCGCGAATTGGGCCAGACCATCCTCAAAGACGATAATGGCTGGCATTTGCTACACGGCTTGCGCACGGTCAGCGAGGAGTGGAGCCGTTGCGCCGGTCATCCGGCGCGGGGACAGTTGCTGGTGGGGCTAGCCCGTTGGGCTACGGATGTGCGGCGTAATACGGGCAGTCAGTTAGCAGTACAAACGGCACAGCGCTTTGCCCGCGGTGAAACCGCAGTGGAGCTGTACGAGTAGCGGAGTAGTGGGGACGAGGAACAAACTTAGTAGTGAGAAGCCGCCTTAAAGTTTCCGCTGGACGTACAGCCGACGGCGGATCGCAGAAGTCAATACGCCACCCCCACTAGGCGGACAGCCGAGTTGTCATCCCCCGCGTCGTCATCTACCTCGATACGGGCGAGGTAAAGGCCCGGGGACACTAACGTTCCCCCTTCGTCCCGTCCGTCCCAGACAAGGCTATACAGCCCATTCGCCATATTGCGCCTCTCGGAAAGACGCCTCACTTCCCTGCCTGCTAGATCGTATAAATACACCACTACTTGCCTAGCCACATTGACTTTGAGCACGGCAAACGAAAAGACAGCCGTGTCGTTAATGCCGTCGCCATTTGGGGTAAAAGTGGCGGGATCTACCTCAATTGTCCCGATCTGCCCGCGTCGGGCAGTCGTCAATACTGTCAACCCCTCACCAGCGGCTAATTCATCTCCTACCGGATTCGCTGGGTCCACTCTCTGCCAATTGTCCGCTTGAGTCGAGCGCCCAACTTCAGCTACAAAAGTGGCACCGCTTAGGAAAACGCGCGACGAAAAAGAGATCCGCACAATATCCGCACCACCTCGCCGCAGTACCCTTGGCAAGCCGAGTTGCAGCGTGTCGCTCGCCACCTTGGTCAATTCCAATTCTTCCCCCGCCTCATTCTCAAAACGGCCCTTTTCCACCTCAGCAAATATCTCCTCGTTGCCTGCTGCAAATTCGCTTTCGTCTCCCAAACTCACTTGGCGCAGTTCGATATCCGCCCGCGAAGGCGCTACGAGACGGATGCGGTCGAATCCCGGGTCTCGGGCAGCAAAGGAGGGGCGGATGAAGAGGTCGAAATCGGTGAGTTCGCCGAGGGGGACATTCCGCTTGGGCTCTATTTCCCCAGCGATGCGCTCTACCAGCGGCGCGGTGAAATGGACTTGGATCGACTGCAAGCTAGCGGCCACCGCCGCGTCTTCACTGAGCAGTCTCGCCTGAATCATCATATAGCGCCGAGGATTGGGAGACCGTATGACCTCGCCTGGTCTGACGTAGACTTGACTCCAGTTGCTCCAACCCGGTCCCGGCAGGAACTCGGTAAGGATATCCCCCTGGTAGAAAGACGGTTGCTTCTCGTATTCTTCTTTGTTGGCTACTTCCGTGCCATCTTTTTTGAAATAGCGGTTAACTTCGCGCAGATCGTTTCCCGTGCGAGTGCGAACTTCTACTGCCGTGCCCGAGGGGGTGTCGGCTTCCCAGTCGATGGTCGTCAGCGTCTTGGAACTCCCCAGATCAATGAGGTCAGAAGTCATCTCGAGGATCGGCAAGTGCCCGTTGGCAAAAACTTGGATTTCGGTCACCGTACTCAGTATCCGGTGCCCTTCATGGGCCCTAGTGCGACGGGCAATATCTAGGTTGCGGAATTCTAAAAAGCGTATCGGACGCGGCTCGAAGTGATCCTCGAATAGCCTCGTATTTTGGTTTAGCTGCCGCGTCTCACCACTCAATTCCTCCCAGATTAAACTGCCATCGGGTGCCAGCGAGCCGTCCGAACCTCGCAACCGATAACCAATCAGGTTTCTTCCTCCGACGCGGGTAATGATGCGCACGGCATGGACCAAAAAGTGCGAGCCCAGATTTACGTTCAACAGACCCCACTCGGCGGTCTCTCCAGTTGGGAAGTAAACCATGCCCTGCCACTCGGTGCGCACGTTGCCATCAACGGCAAGTTCGGGCGAAGAATTGGGATTGACGTCGTGTAAATTTCCACCGCGCTCTACGATTCCCAAGGCGATGTTTTCTCCCACAGTCCACACTTCCACCTCGGCGAGTTGAGGTCGTTCGCGGCGGAAATAGCGCACCCCGCCCTGCTGCTCAAGTGGCAACTGGTCGTAGCGCTCGGCCGTTACTAGACGCTCTTCGCCAGCGATTTTCCAGACGTATTCCACCGCGCCTTGATCCTCTGCTTTCAACGCCTGATACTCCTCGGCAGAAAGCTGTTGTGCTCGCTCGCCGTTGGTGGCCGTGGCCGCGACGCGCAGGTACTGCATGACGCGGCCGGTCCACTCTGCTGTATGGGTGCCCAGTGGTGCGAGGTCGAACTCAAAGACTCGCTGGTCGCGATTGGGCTGGGTTGTGCCGCCCACGAAGGTATAGTCTAAGGCACCGCTGCGATCGGCCGTGCCAAAGGGGTTTTGCCCCCCTGCCGAATGCACCCTGAATTGCAGAAACGGATCCCCTTCTTCGGCAAAGCGCACAACGACTTTGGTAGCCGACACCAGACGGCCAAGATCAATCTCCAACACCCAGTCCCGCAGGGGATCGGCCGGATCCGGCTCCCAAGCCGTAGCTGGATCCGCGTCAATGGCCCGCTCCGCTAGTTGCGGATTTGAACCAGCCCTTTTGATCCCGCCGCGCGCCAGCAGCGTGTTGTTTTCATCCTGGAACGAATTGGCGTACTGATCTCGCAAGCTGCCATCAATGGGATAGCTGAAGTCGGCCGCATTCAATATGGCGTTGTGCGGTACCTGTATGAATCTGGACTGCACCGAGCCAGATGGCGTTATCGTCACCATATCGCTCGGAAACTCCCAAGCCTGCCAATGCGCCTGGGTCCGCACCTCCACCCGGTCCGCACCCAGACTGTACCCCTTCGACTGGGCCCATGCCCCGTTCAGAGCCACAGGAAGAAAAAGGGCCACAAAACAGAGCGTCAATCTCCTCACGACCGTCTCCAAAATCATCGAGTACTGCGCAGGTAAGCGGCGTTCCATAACCTATTGTCCCAGATAAGACGTGTTCGCGTATCTACCTAACCATCGCCCTTGGTTGGGGCTTCCCCTGCATGGCGCTGCAGGAACGTATCGGGTAGGGCCGCCGCCAATGCGCGGTCAGATACGGCGATCCGCTCTTTGTACTTGTCCAGCAAGTCATCGATCAATTCCTCAAAAAGTTGCTCTCGCTTCTCTCCGCGCACCAAAGCCCGCGCCTTTTTCTCGACTTGAAAAAAGGGAGATACTTCCCCTCCCTGGCGGTTGAGAACTTTGAAAATGCTGTATCCGCCTTCAACGTGCACCGGGCCAGTAATTTTGTTGAGGTCGGCCGCTTTTACTGCTTTGAAGAGCCTCGGCAGGGTCAGCCGCTCGTACTCGCCCAGATGCAGCAAGCCGTCTTCTTCCTGCATACCTTGGCGGATGGTGTGCTTTTGGGCGAGCATTCCGAGGGTCGCGCCTTGTTCGACGGCGCGCAACAAACCGCCGACTTCCACCTCAGTCTCGACCAGCACCTCAACGACAATGTATTGGGCCGGTTCTCTGAACAAATCCTCATTGTCCTCGTAAAAATCTCTAGCTTCTTCCAAGCTTGCCTCGGATTGGTCAATGACCGCTTCCTGGCGTAGCTGTTTAATCATGAATTCCGTGCGTATTTCCTCCAATCGCTGTTGTCCAGCCGTCATCTCCTCTAATCCGGCCCGCTGCGCCGCCTCTGCCAACAAAACCGGTGTCAAGACCAGTTCCCTCGCTGTATCAACCACCTCGGCACTGTCCCGTACCCCCCAGCCGGACAGGGCTCGCATATCCCCCCACAGAGCATTGAGGTAATCTCCCACAGAGACCTGGCCCGCCTTATAGGTAAAGAGGGGCTGATCTGCCTCCTCGGTGGTCAGATGAGAGAGTCGCAACCGGGTGTGGAGTGCCGCTTTATTCAATAGAAGCTCCAATCCCTCTGGCACTAGCTGCACATCCAGCTTGCGGATGAGAGACGCGATTTCCGCTCTTTCCTGCTCTAGTCGCTTGCGTTCGTAGAGCATATCGCGAATCTGCTGTTGTTTCTCCTCTAACGGCACGGGCTGGTCCTGGAGGAAACGCACGATTTGGTAGCGCGTGCCCATGGGCAGAATCGGCGATAGCTGTCCGTTCGGCAGACTGCGAAACAGCTCGTCTGGAATCTGCAACCTGCGGGCCTGCTCCAGATCGATAAATCCCAACACGCCCCCTTGGGCAGCCGACCGTTCGTCTATGGTGTATTCGGCGGCCAGTTGGGCAAAATCCCCGCCCGCTGCAAGTTGCTCATAGATTTGCTGTGCGGTGCTGTCCGCTTCCACCAGAATACCCGCCATCTGACGCTTGCGGTCTAGGCCACTGCGGGCGAAATAATCGCGTATCTCCTCCTCGGCAACCTGCACATCGGGCACCAGTGCGATCTGGCGATAGGTATCGACCAAGTGCTGACGCCAGTACTGCATCGCCTTAGTCTGGACCACCTGAGCGGTGTCCAATCCCCGCTCTTTGGCTTCTAGTAGGAGCAGGGACTTGGCCAATAGGCTGCGCAGGTAGCGCTTCCGCACTGGGTCGTCCTGTCCCTGCAGGCGCAAAGACTGGGGCATCTGGACGACAAAATCGCGCATCTCGGCAGCCGAGATGGAAGTGGAATCAATACGCGCCACCACACCAGGTTCGAGGACGACCTCCACACTCGGAGAACACGCCGCGAGACTCCACATGAGTACCAGCCCGCATCCCCGCCAAGTCCATGGTTTTTTGTTGCTCATGTCTTCTATCAGTACGCTAGGGCGATAGCCCCCAGTCGTTCCTCCCGACCGCTGCCCGCTTCGACCACGACGCGGTAAATGTATAGTCCTGGGTCTACCAATTCGCCTTGGTCATCCCGCCCGTCCCAAGCAGTTTGATAAAGTGCGCTACCCCCCTCCCCAGTGCCCAAGGTTCGCACTCGGTCTCCCGCCAGCGTATAGATTTCCGTCTCAAGGGGCACGACATCAGTCAGACGCAGTAACGTATAGGAGAACTGCACTTGGTCGTTAACGCCGTCGCCATTGGGTGAAAACGGGTTGGGAGCCACCTGCACGGCGCTGAGCAGACCGTCCTTGAGCGGCGTGCGGACGCTCAAATCGTCGCTCAACAACTCGTTTATAGCATCCCCAGGCATCACGCTCTGGGGGACTTCGTCGCTGTCCGCATCCGACACAGCGCCGTTAAAGGTCGTCCCATAGTTAAAAACTCGGGCGTCGAAATCCACTTCTAGCAGCGTCTGGTCTTGATTGATGCGGTCGAATTGGACGGCGAACTGGTGGGGATCTGCTGGATCGAAACTCGGGGTAAAATCGACCACTTCGCGGTCAATGCGCACCTCGTGGATGGCCTCCAGACGGGCGGACGTGCTTACCGCGAAAACATTGAACCCCGCTTGCTCCGCCTCCAGTCGAGTCCGCACCGCATAGGTGAACCGCACCGGCTCAGCCGACTCCACAAAAGGAGGGTAGATTTCGCCAATCGCCTCGGAGACTACAGGTGGTTGGGAAAATTCAAAAAACAGCGAGTCAATCTGCCCTCCCTCCAGTCTAGCGGAGAAAAAAGCGATGTGTAACTGCACATACTGCCGGGGGCTGGGAGAGCGAATCGGGATGCCGGCGAGTCCGTCCGCATACTCATAGGTGTGCCATACGCTCCAGTTTTCCAGATCCTGGGTAATGCCACCTCGCACATTCTTGGGCATGGCTTCATAATTTTTGCGGCTCATGGGCTGGCCATTGGCCCCGAATGGCACTTCCTCTCCACCCACCCCGGTCTTGCGCCAGTAAACCTCGGGCTGGTCATCGCTGCCGCTGCGGCTCTGGATGACTATTTTCGCTTCTGGATCGAGTTGGCCGTTCCACCAGATGCGTCCCAAACTGGATACCCGTCCCAGATCAATCGGGTCGGACAGAAATGAGGCCTGCGGAACAAACCCCTGACCATACACCTCAAACTCGGCTACTTCCCAAGTCTCCCCCACTTCCAAGGGATGGAGATAGACGTGGCGTGCTATCTGGGGTTCAATATCCAGTTCGACTACCGGGCTCAAGTTGTCCTTCTCGTCGTAAACCAAGGTCCAGATGAGATTGCCTTTTTCGTTTTTGCTCTCTTCCCTGCCGTCGTTGATAGAAAGCCTAAACTGACGAATCTTGTGCCCCGGATGATCAGCACGGGTTGCAAAACGAACCCCTTCGATGGGGAATGGTGCCCCTAGGTCAAAGAACATCGGCGTGGTATAGAAGAACCCAGGGCCGCGAAAGAAGTTGATGCGCGGCGGATGCACAAAAGCCGTACTCGAATCGCCATCCACAACCAACACGCGCTCTTCTAGCCAATTGGCCGGCAGGGTGTAAATGCTCACCAAACTGGTAATGTCGCCATTCCGCTCGCCCATCGAGGCAATCAAATTCTCGCCGCTTCCGGCGCTGAACGGGCGGATGGCACCTGGCACTTTTGCCACATCGATGAAACTCAGAGTGCCGCTTTCACTCCAAGGGGTTCCGGCGTGGCCCCCCAGTTGGTAAAATTGGCGCGCCTCGGCCCGATAGCCCGCGCCCATCCCCAACGCGATCAGGACTACAATCAGCACCTGTCTCACCCAGTGCCTCCTTTGCTTGGTCGCCAACTAAGAGAACGGCGGGATTTACAGTCGCCCGTAAATCCCGCCTGAAACTATCCTCCAACTTCTACGATACAGGCAGTCGGGCCGGCTTCATTAGAAGGTGGACTTGATCTGGCCCCAAGTGCTGGCCTCGACCCCGGTAGCCCCGGCCTCGGGCAACCCCTCTTCGACGGGTGCCAGCAGATAGTCGCCGAACTGATCAGCATCCCTAGAAGCGCCTACACCACCGAAACCAGACCAATAGGCATCGTCGTAGGAGCCGGGATCGGCATCCTTGTCACCCCAGTTGACCTCTATGCCGACAACGGTGCCTTCGACCCAATTGTGTTTAACACTCTGGTCGGCGCCGTCGGGATGGATGTCGTCAAAGGCCACAATGGAGTATTCGCCGAACATTTCGGCTGGCTCTTGGGTGTCGACATCACCACGGAGAAACTGGCCGGCCCACTCCACGTACGGTGGCTGGCCCGCCCAAGCTTTGGAGCCGTCGATAATCCGGGTATAGTAACCAGAAGAGCTGAAAATTGGGCCGGCCAAATCGTAGCGTTGGGCGTGGGAACTGGCCCAGCGGGTCTCGAAATCATCTCCTTGGTCGAAGCCGCGAAAGATGCCGCCGGAGTGGTCCCAATCTGTAGTCGTCGACCACTTCTCGGTGTTGTTGATGTAGTCGTCGGCGATCCAAGCTGAAAAATAGGCCTTGCCGTCGTTGATGTTGTAGCCCCAAATGAGCGAAGCATTGAAGTCGCTCAAATCCATGGGCGCACCGAACTGGTTGAACATGTTTTCGGCTTTGATCTTGTACACATCGCCGACAATGTCCCAGTCCGACATATCGCCGTCCAGCACGGGCGTCAGGTGATCTGGAAACTGGAACATGAACTTCATCTCCCCTTGGTGGCCAAAGGCCGAGCCGACCATGAGGGTCGATACCAGTAAAGCAATTGATATCTTATTGATCCTCTTCATTGCAACACCTCTTTTTTAGTTAGTGAGTGAGGTCATTGTGTTTTTTGCTACCCCAATCGGGGCTGAAACGACGACTGTTTTTCTCCTCCTTTCGACTGCGAACAGATCGCCATGTTATATCACTGCAATCTCAGTGATCCAACTTTGCGAGAGTCAAACCTCCTAGCGTTCCAGCCCGGCATAGGCCGTCATGAATATCTTGCTGGTCGTGCTAGGGGGCAGATTTTCAAACGTCAACTTCTGCAGGCGAAATCCCGTCTGCAAATGGAGCCTGTAGCCCAAGTAATCCGAGGCGTTATTAAATTGCACCGCGACGATGCGACTAAAGGAATCCGGCTCCAAGTCGCGACTGACTGGCATCCCCTCTTCATCGTCGCGGAACTGCTCAAAATGGGATAGCTCTAGTCCCAACTCGACGAGCGTATGGGAGAGCAGCGGAATGCGGGCTATAAGAAAAAGCGTCTCGGTCAACTCGCGGCGCTCTGGGTCGCGCTTGCGCACGGGGCGCTCGCGCAAAAATTCGCTCTTGAAACGCGGTTCAAGTTCGATATTTCTCACTGGGAAAGTGTAATCAGCTTTGTTAATGAGACCGACAAAGCTGGCCGTACCGCGCAGGTCGCGCTGCTCCCGGCGCTGGTTGTAGATTTCAGTCTTGAATTTGTTGATTACATTCAGATTCCCCACGAGCGTTAAATCGAACTGTACATAGGAAGTGTTGACCCAAGTGTCTCGGGCCGGGAGTACATCGAAAACACGCTGTTGAGTACCGCGGGAATTAGACGGCTGCACCCACTGGAAGAGGTTGTCGGGAATGTCGTCCTCAACCAGCTTCAAATTGTCGAACACCCGCAAACGGCCCAACTGGGCAAAATCCCTTTCGTAGGTGAAGAGCAGGTACGTGGATTCGTTTTTGCGATCCCCCGCCAACAGTTTTTCGCGCAACCGCCCGACGGTTAGCCGGGCCTCGGGCCCGATGTGGGTTCCCGCGTAGATATTGTAGCCACGGTGGTCGCGCCCATAGGGGTAATCGGGTTCTTCGTCGTTTTCAAAGCGGTCGATCCAGCCATTGTTGTTCATGTCAACGCCAAAGAGGTATTCAGGTCTATCGGCGTGATAGCGCAGAAAGGGCTCTTCGTAATCGGGAATGAAGTTCTGGCGATCCTCTGTATCGTTCTGGTTGAAATCCGAGACGAAATCGTTGTTCTCGTCAAAACCCGGAAAGACCGCATTGTCCGACAGCATACTATAGCGGTTCCAGTCCGGCCGGCGGTCTTGGTCATCGTTGTCCTCGACGAACTCGTAGATATAGGATATTTCGTCTTCGTAATCGATTTCGTCCTGTCCCCGAGTACCCGCTAGGAAGGAACGGGTAGAATAGTCCGCGTCCATGCTGTAGCCTTCTAAGAAGACGAACCAAGGATAGGACGCCTTGGACAGGTTGAGCATCCAGGCCTGGGCGTCATTAACCGCCTTGCGGTGATCCCTTAGATTGAGGTTGGGATACTGGCGGTACTGCTTGTTGAAATCGTACTCCCCGTAAAAGTCAACCCCCCAGACCTTGTTGGCCTCAAAGGTAACGCCAAGGATGGTATTGGCCGTGGGCAGACCGTAGTCGAACTTCAACAGTCGCTGGTTGGAGTTGTCGCGGATATTGCTCTCGGCTCGTTCGATCAGCAAGAAGACGGGCTGTGAGTCCCGGTTGGTCTGCCGGTCGGACGTGATTTCCACCTTGTAGTCGTTGGAGATCACCAATTCAAAGGATACTCTTTCAATAGTCGTAGGATCGGGGCCGGTGTACAAAGGGTCCGTAAAGTCGTAGGTGAGGGTAATGCGCTCGTCCCCATCCGCAGCTAAAAACCCCACCCGTTGGAACCCTCCTTCGCGTATGGGCTCGAATCCTATGGTACTGCCGCGGAAAATGTTGCCGTCCACATCCTCGATGATGATTTCGTCGTCGAACAGGGCTGCCCCACCCACTCCGTCTGCGGGCGAGTCGTCCGACAGCCGGATAATGATGCGGGATATGGGCAGCGCATTTTGGTCGGTGGTCAGGGCTCCACCCGTGAAAGGGTTGCCGGTGAAATCGTCAAATAGCGTCTGACCTTGGAAGGCGGTCACATAGGTCGCCCCGACTTGAACGAAGTCGCCGACCTGAACAATGCCCCGCCCACCCAGTAAGTTGGTGACACTGGTCTTCTGATCGGGGATATCTAGAGAAGTCGCCACAGCCGGCCGACTGGGGCGGGCCAGTAGGAGAGTGCCCAGGTACTTGTCGGCGGCAAAATCCCACTGAATGCCATTGAACGTGGGTTTAGAAAAAGTCATCGGCGTCAACGTAGTGCGGATCTCATCGCCAATCGTGATGCTGTAATAGTATTGTCCCTTCTGGTCCGAGGAGACGGCTATTTTGTTGAACCATTGGTTGAACCGGTTGGTCTTGAGGATGCTGCTGCCGAATTGCCGGGGGCGATCTTGCTGCCAATCGTAGATCAACCAGCCTCGGGTGACTAGATTGCCGAAGAAATCGTAAAAGAAATCGCCCTCCAACGCGGTGTCCACATAGCGTTGATAGGGCTCGCGGGCGTAGTTGGAATACTCCCACTGTCTCCACTGGTACTCCTGATACAATTCTTGGGGGACGTACCATTTGCGTACTGCCGGATCCAGCGCATCGAATAATACTCCCGGTCCTCGCGGAGAATAATCTACCTTCCCACCCTGCTTCACTCTACCCATGCGCGAGTCGTACGCTTGGGCACCAACCGGCGTCGGCGCACTCCAGCTTAGTACGCAGAGAACAGCACCTACCACAATCAGATAGCGCTTGTTCAAAATCCCCTCCTCACTTGGCTAACACCTAGTATACCACGGACACACTGTTGAACCGCCGCTCGGTCTCCCGGTCAGAGCGAATTTCCACTACCGCCAAGTAGATACCCGGCGGCACTAGGCGATCATCATCGCCGCGACCGTCCCACTGAAGCTGGACGCGGCCGTTTTGGACTTCGACCGAGTTGAGCCGCCGCACGCGGCCACCAGTCAAGTCGTAGATACTTACTTCGCTCGGCGATGGTTCGAGCAAGTGCTGAACCGCATAGCTTATTTCCGCCACGTCATTGGCCCCATCTCCGTTGGGGGTGAAGGTCCGCGGCTGGATTGCCAGCGGACCAGCAACTCGCGAGCCCACGGGAATCCGCACTAGCAACTCGTCGGTATCCTGTTCGGCTGAAGCATCCCCGCCCTCGGTCTGCAGCGGCACTTGCACGCTGGCATCGGCAAAGGCCCGCCCTTGGAAGCGCGTACCATAGCGAAATACGGCCGCATCAAAGACAATTTTCAACAGGGTACCATCGGCGTCGATCAGAGGCAAGCTCAGGGCAAAGTGGTCGTCCTCCACCGCTTCAATGGAGAACGATCCGACGCGCAGGGGCAAAGACACACCGGCCAGATCGCCGCCGAACTCGGTTCCGTCTAGGCGATTGCCCGCCCCATCTTGGACCTCCACCGAATGGAGAGCCGCGATGCGGGCCGGGGTTTCGATTTCAAAGCGCGTAAATCCCGGCCGGCCCGTAGTATTGGCGACGCGGGCGAAGTACGTAAAAGTCGTCTGTTTGCCGACCTCAGCCCGCGGGGGGCCCACTTCGGCGACGATGCGATCAACCGGGGGCCGTGCGAACTCGAAGCCCAAGTCGGCGACAGCACGGCTGGCATCCAAGCTCAGGTTGGTGAAGTCGATGCGGAACTGGAAGTAACGCCGTGGTGCCGGCACCGTCAGAGGGCTATCATTGTCAACCAATTGCCACTGGACCCAACCGTTGTCAGTGTCGGATTTGACGGGCCCCTGCTGGTTCTTCGCCAGTTTTTCAAAGGCTTCCTCAGTCAGCGTGTTGCCCTCGCTGTCGGTAGACACGTATTCGGGCTGCCGACCACCTACATTGGCATTGCGAAAAAAGACATCGGGCGTCGTATCCCGCCCGCTGCGCACGCGGATTTCTATTTTGGAATCCGCACTATTGCCCGCAGTTATTTCGCTCCAAGCGATGCGCCCCCAGACTACCTCCTCGCCCAGATCTAGCACATTGGACACATAGCTGGCCGTTGGTACAAACCCCCTGCCGTACACCTCTATCTCGTCAACTTCAAATCCGAGGGTGGTAATCGACTTGAGTTGCAGAAAACGGACAAATTGGGGGTTGATCTCTGCGTCTACCTTGGCCTCGCGGTTGTCTGGGTCGCGCTGCACCGGCGAGGTAAAAATGGGCTGCCCACTGGCATAGAGGTTTTGCGGCAAGCCGTCGTTGAGGAACAACTCATACCCCCGCATAAATTCGTTGCCAAAGGGAAACGACTCCGTCATCCTCGGATAGAACACGATTCGGTCCACGCCAAAGCGCGCCCCGAGGTCAACGCGAATGGTGACGCCGTTGTTGCGCACGATGCGACCGGCCACGAACTTGCGATCAAAAGCCACTCGGTGGTCGCCATTGAGCATGCCCTCCAGTTGCTCTGGACTTTTCTGGCTGGCATCCAGCCCTGGGACATCTACAGAGCCTCCCCGCTCGAGAACACCGAGCGAAATGTTGAAATCAGAGCGCAAGCGCAGCGGCATGATCCAGTTTTGCAGGGAATCCAAACCAGCGGCGAACACTTTTTCGCCGTCGGCGTCCTCGATCGTTCCCAATTGTTCGACAAAATCGATCACGCCCCCGGGAGTTGTGCCAGAATCGCGCCAAGGACGTTCGTCGCCGCCGACCGTAAAAACATCCTGCGCCCTAGTTGAGCACACAGATAGCAGCAGAAGGAGAATCAGCAGAGGAGGGACTATCTGCAACGACTGCAGTAGCTTGGAAAGGATGCCGGTAGGACGATATTCCATGGTGAGAACCGACTCCCTAATAGGCGGCCGAGATTCCAGCCCTGTGCGCTTCTGAATGGCACACCGAAGGCTTGCAACCTCTTTAAAATTATATAGTTGCTATAGATTGTTACAATCTTGTTACAATTTTGTTACAACCTATATATACGTATCGGATAAATCAAGAAAAATCTGGGGCCTAGCACAGTCAAACGTCGAGCGGCACCAACCAGACCAAGGTCGCCCCCCAACCGCCGCCCCCTTCGCCGGCCAAGCGGAATGATTCCACTTCGGGCAAGCGGCCCAAAATGGCGTGAACCGAGCGCCGCAACTGACCCGTGCCCTTGCCGTGAATGACGCGCACCTGCAAAATGCCCGCTTGGCGGCAAGCATCCAAATAGTCGGGCAACAGCTCTTTGAGGTCGCGCGGATGGAAGGTGTGCAAGTCCAGCGTGCCGTCGATGGGCACTTCCACTGCTTCGGGCTCTTCCCATTCTTCTTCGGTCATCGTCCTAAGCCTTGCGAGCGCGGAGTTCCGTAGAGCTGATATCCATCCTAAAGGGCACCGCCAAAAAAAGGTCCGCGTACTCTGTAGGTACATCCATATCCGCTAAAGTTCGGTACGCATCCCCATCCACCCGTCCGGCGACCCAAAAGCGACAGCCCCCAGCAGCAAATTCCTCCAAGGCCGCGGCCACGCCTTGTTCCCCTTCATCATAATATTGGCCCTGCAAAAGCCGCACGGCCGTATCGTACCCCAGCGCAAAATGGCAACCGCCAAAGAGCCGGGCCTTCTGCAAAAAGGTCGGCGACCGCGTCATCACCACGGGGAAGCGACCGCGCATTTGCGCTAAGCGCCGCTCGACCTCGCTTCTCTGCAGAGGCGGCTTATCCACATTTTCGATGGACAGTTCCAAGCTCGGCCGCCGGCCACTTAGCTGTCCCGCCGCAGCCACGAGCTGCTCGTGCCCCTCGTGCAGCGGGTTGAAGGAACCGGACAAGAACAGACGCTGCCCGCGCTCGACCTCGGACGCGATCACCCCATCAGAACGCATTTCGACGACGTCCAACTCGCCCGCAAACAGCAAGCCCAGCGGATCGTCCAACGCCAGCTCGCGCCGCGCAAGATGCGCAAAGCCCGGCAGGGCTGCACCGGCGACCGGGCCGCCGCAAGCTTCCACTATGGCCTCCAAAGCCAAGCGACTCAAGACCTCCTCTTGCGCCAAGCGGTCGGCTGCCCCCTTCTCAAAGCGCAGAGTGTACAAGCGATAGGCGCACTCCACGCGCAGCGCGATGCAGCCCCGATCCGCACCGCGCCGCGGCCTACTCGTCGCCAAAGCTGCACTGCAACCCACGCCGATGCAGCCCTGCCCCGGCTCGGCAAAGGCCGCGGCTCTTACAAAGGCCCTCCCCGCCATATCCCGCGCCGTTTGCTCGTTTGCCCCATGCGGCCCCGCCGAGGTCAAATACGCCGCGAGCGCTTGCTCGCTATAGGGCACTTGGGCTTCGACGATCGCTCGCGAAGCCCCAGGGTGGTTCAAGAGCCAGCTAACGAGTTCACTGCCCCCACCAGTGGTCGCCAAGGCCAGCCGAGCCCCGCTGTGCAATACGGCTTCGACCTGCGTCCAGATGTCGTCGGAGACGCGCAAACCGCTTCACCCTGCGAAGAAGTCGAAAGCGCTGCGCAGACCCCAGCCCGTGAGGAAGACGCCGCTGATCAAGTTGATCACCCGCAACGGCCACCCCATGCGCAGCGGCGCTGGCAGGAAGCGGTGGTCGGTCCACACCATCAGCAAACACCACAAACCGCAGGTGAGCACCCCGCCGAAGATCGCCGCTGGCGTCACAATAGCCACCGGATTGCCACCCATCCACATAATGGCGATGCCACCAATGCCGCAGTACCCTACCACCCACGGTCGAAATCGGCCCACGGGTACCTCGCGCACCCGCCGGACGATGGGCCGCAAGCACTCGTGGGTAGTGCGCGTATAGAGTTCGTACGCGGCCATGATGGTGCCAAAAAACGCGGTAAACACGCCTAGTTGATACAGATAGACCAAGGCTGGATGTAGAATCGTGAGGAAATCGGCCTGCACCGACAGTAATTGCATTCCCTCTGGCACGATGTGCTGGGGGCGGAGTACGGCCGCGCCGAGCACCACAAAGGCCATGGTAAAGATCACTACGCAGGCAAACGACACTCCGGAGTCCACCAATGGCCCCCGCAGCCAACCCCTACCCCGGGCGATATTTTCATCGTCGGCTGCGATGGCCACCCCCTCCTCGCCGGCCTCCACTTTGCGGCCCAACAGGCCCCAAGCCTTCTCCCGCAACATGCCCATGTAGCCGAAGTAATCCTGCGTGCCGCCGCCGATCGCACCCAGATAGGTGCCCAACTCCACCCAAGCCGAGCGCGCCGCCACCGCCGGATACTTGCTAATCAGCCAAGGATCATACGCCGGCATGGTCGGCACGATGGAACCTAGCAGCACCGCCAGCCAGTCGGGCTGCGCAGCAGCGGCAGCCGTCAGGATCGACAACAGCAAGACGCCGACGACCACGGTCTGAAATTTTTCCAGCGCACCATAGCTCTGGACCATGGTAATAGCGATGGCCAAGACGACAAAGGCCGTGCCCCACACCCGGGGATCGCCCCATATTGCCAACCCCTCACAACCCAAGATCCACACCACCAGCCCGCCGAGCATCTTGGGCAAACCCGACAGCCACAGCGGGAAGCAAAGTACGGTCAGCACCGCCATAACCCACACCACCCAGCCCTGCGGCCCGGGCAAGAACTTCCAGCGTTCGAGCGGGTGTTCCCCCGTCAGGGTCATATAGCGCGCCGCTGTATAGACTTGGACGAACTTCATCAAACCGCCGCCGATAAAGCACCACAGCAGGGCGTAGCCAAATACCGCGCCGCCCCGCGAGGCAAAGACCGTCTCGCCGCTGCCGATCGTCACCGAGGCGATGATAGCACCAGGGCCAAAAATCCGCAGCATAGCCCCCAAACCGCGCGCCTGCATATCCTCGCTGAGCGCGGGATAACGCCGTTCCTCACTCATGGGAACAACTCCTCTTTTGCCAGTGGATCGCCCATAATATCGCGCCAGCTACTGCTTGTCAAACATTGAGAGCACAACCATATTTTTTGCGAGAGCCATCCCATGAATATCGCCAAAGCCATTGTGCCGGTCGCCGGCCTCGGCACCCGACTCCTGCCCACGACCAAATCCCTGTCCAAGGAAATGCTACCCGTGGGCCGTCTGCCGGTCGTCCACCATGTCGTCGAAGAGCTAGCGGCCGCTGGCATCCGCCAAATCCTCTTCGTCACCGGACGCAACAAAAGCGCCATCGAGAATCACTTCGACGACAGCGGCGCGGGCTACCGCGAGCGCGGCATTGAGTTTTTCTTCGCACGGCAACTTCAGCCCCCCGGCACCGGTACTGCGGTCGCCACCGGGGAGGCCTTTGCCGCTGGCGATCCTTTTGTCGTGGCCTTCGGCGACAGCATCGTGCGCACGTCCAGCGGCCGTCCCCTGTTGCAGCGAATGATCGACTCGCACCTATGCCATTGCGCCGCCTGCACCATCGGCGCGTACGAAGTGCCCGAAGACCGAATGCACCACTACGGCATCTTAGTCCCCGAAGTAGCCACAGCCGCAGATTCCAAGCTGACCGCCATCCTCGAAAAACCAACGCCCGCGCAAACCTCCAGCCGTCTGGCCGTTAGCGCGCGCTACGTGTTTTCTCCGGCCATTTTCGCCCACCTCCGCACCACTACACCCTCTCCGAGCGGCGAGGTATATCTCACCGACGCCATTGCCGCCCTAATCGCCGCCGGTGACCCCGTGCGCGCCGTGCGCTTGAGCGCCGACGAGCAGCGCTACGACATTGGCAATCACCTATCCTATTTCACGACCTTTATCGACTACGCGCTCGACGATCCAGAATGGGGCGAGCAAATCCGCGCCTATCTGCGCGAAAAGCTGGCGGACGACTCAGCTTGACAGTCTCTTATAAATCTATAATGTTATAAGGCTTAATTGGACGACCACCACATAGAGGCGGTTTTAGGTATGGGCACAGCAAGCAATTGGAAAGAAAAACTAGCCGGGCAAATATCCGCCGAGCTAGCCGACGAAATCGACACCTTCGAGACGCAAATCCACTTGCGCAAGCAGGGCAAGATGGAGGAGAAGCTCTTCGCCGAGACGCGGTTGCGCCGCGGCGTGTACGGCCAGCGCTACGACAATGGCCAGCGCTACGACGGCACCCAGACGCAACAGCTACTCTTCCCCGAGCATCAGACCAAGGGGCCGGACACGCTTTGGCATGCCCCGGGCATGATGCGGATCAAAATCCCATTCGGCGGGCTGACGGCCGAACAGATGGAAGTGCTAGCCGACGTGGCCGAAGAGTACTCCGAGGAAATCCTGCACGTCACCACGCGCCAAGACTTCCAAATCCACTTCATCCACCTCGAAGACACGCCCGACCTGATGCGCCGCCTAGCCTCGGTGGGCATCACCACCCGCGAGGCCTGTGGCAACTCAGTGCGCAACGTCACCGCTTGCCCCCTCTCCGGTGTCTGCCGCACAGAGACCTTTGACGTAACGCCCTATGCTCAAGCCCTGATGCGCTTCCTGCTCGGGCATCCCGACTGCCAAGACTTCGGGCGCAAGTTCAAGATCGCCTTCTCCGGCTGCCAGCACGAAGCCTGCGGCCTGACCAACATGCACGACCTAGGCGGCATCGCCGTGGTCAAGACCATCGACGGCGAAGAAAAGCGCGGCTTTAAGCTCTACGTCGGCGGCGGCTTAGGAGCGGTGCCACACCAAGCCCAGCTCTTCGACGAGTTCGTACCCGCCGAGGAATTGCTGCCCATCTCCCAAGCCATCGCCCGAGTCTTTGCCCGCCTCGGCGAAAAGAAAAACCGCAATCGCGCCCGCATTAAATTTTTGGTCGCCAAGCTCGGCATTGAGGAATTCCGCCGCTTGGTGTTGGAGGAACGCGCCATCCTGCCCGAAGATCCGAGCTGGACCGCATACTTAGACGACTTGCACGTCACCGATGAGCAGCCGCTCAAGCCGGGCCAAGCTCTCAACGGCATAGCCGCGAGCGAAGGCTTCGCCGAATGGTACCGCACCAACGTCTATGCGCAGCGCCAAGATGGCTATGCGGTCGCCACCGTGGTTCTGCCGCTGGGCGATATCACCTCTAGCCAACTGCGCACATTAGCCGCCATCAGCCGGCGCTACGTCCGCGAAACCGTCCGCACCACCGTCGAGCAAAATCTCGTCCTGCGCTGGGTCAGCGAAACCGATCTGCCCCACCTCTACGACGAGCTCGTGGCCCTCGGCCTCGCCGAGTCCGGCGCCGGAACCATTGCCGACGTGACGGCCTGCCCTGGCACCGACACCTGCAAGCTCGGCATTGCCTCCTCGCGCGGCCTAGCTGCTGAATTGCGCAATCGTCTCAGTGAGGAAAACGGCCAACTCAATGAGGCCATCGAGGCCCTGCGGATCAAGATCAGCGGCTGCTTCAACTCCTGTGGCCAACACCACGCCGCCGACATTGGCTTCTACGGCAACAGCCGCAAGATCAACGGCATCACCGTGCCGCACTTTCAGGTTGTCTTGGGCGGCCAGTGGCGGGAAAACGCCGGCTCCTTCGGCTTGGCCACGGGTGCCGTGCCCTCCAAGAACATCCCCGAAGTCGTCTCTCGGTTGGCCAAGCACTTCGTCGCCGAGCGCGCTGCGGACGAGACCTTCAAGGACTTCATCACTCGCATTGGCAAGCGCGACGTCAAGGCCATGCTCGAAGATCTGACCCAAGTGCCGTCCCACGAAGAAAACAGTTGGTACTACCAAGACTGGGGCGACACCCGCGAGTTTACCATGGACGACCTCGGCAAGGGCGAGTGCGCCGGCGAGGTCGTTTCCATCACGACCATGGAAATCGCCGCAGCCGAGCGCGAGGTCTTTGAAGCGCAAGTCGCCTTTGACGAGGGCCAGCTGGAAGCCGCTTGGCAGACCGCTCTGGACGCCATGCTGCGCTCGTCCCGCGCCCTGGTCAAAGAGCAATTCTACGACGTTCCGGAAACGCCCGAGGTGGTGGTAGCTGAATTTCGCACGCGTTTCTACGACAGCGAGTTGTTCTCGCCAAAATTTGCCAACTACCTCTTCGCCGCGCATCAGAACCCGCCGAGCGAATTGACCAAGGTGCAAGTCCACCGCTTTATCGAGGAAGCGCAGCTCTTCATCGAAGGCGCGTACACCTGCTACGACAAAATCGCCGTCCCCGTCGGCACTACCGCTTGAGTCTCTATGGAATCTCTACAGCGCATCAACGTCAAATTCTATCTCGAAGATCCCGAGTCCCTATCAGCCGAAGAGGCTTTTCGCATCTTCAATAGCTGGATCCCGACGACCCCAGACGAAGTCCTCATCGACGTGGCCGACTACAGCCATCTAGATGAGGGACCGATGACCCTGCTCGTCGGCCACGAAGCCAACTACAGCCTCGACAACCACAGCGCCGAGATGGGCTTGCTCTACTCGCGCAAACAACCCGCGGACGGCGACCTGACCGCGCGGCTTGCCAGCGCCTTCAAAGCAGCGCTCACCGCCTGCCGACGCCTCGAAGGAGAGCCCAGCCTAGCGGGCAAAGTCAAATTTCGCAGCGGCGACGTGTTCATAGTTGCCAACGACCGCCTCAACGCAACCAACGACGACGCCGGCGAAAACACCCTGCGGGCCGCCCTCGACCCGGTACTCGCCCAGCTCTTCGCTGGCACCGAGTACGCCGTGGAGCGCGACCCTGCCCCTGAGCTACGCCTCAACCTGAGAATACGCTGTCAAACCAACGCCGACGCGGCGACCTTGCTGGGCAATCTCGCCGCTTGACAGAGGCAACAAGGCCCGTATTTTTGCGATAGTTCCCGATTCAAAGAAACAATGAAGCAATAGCACCTTATTGGGAGGAACCCATGGCTTACTACATCACTGAAACCTGCATCGACGTCAAAGACAAAGCCTGCGTCGAGGTTTGCCCGGTGGACTGCATCCATCCGATCGACGGCGAAGGCGAACCCATGCTCTACATCGACCCGGATGAGTGCATCGATTGCGGTGCCTGCGAGCCGGAGTGCCCGGTCGAGGCGATCTTCGCCGAAGAGGACATGCCCGATGACCAAGACCGCTTCGTCGAGATCAACACCAAGTACTTTGAGCTGCGCGACGATGCCGACGAATGGAACGAGTGGAAGCAGGAGCACGCGGGCGAATTTGAGAAGACTAGCTAGGACGCCCCTCTTTACGCGAAAAAGCCGGGACGCCCCACGGGTTTCCCGGCTTTTTCACGCTTGACGATATCGGACCCACCCCGCTTATTTTTTGCCCTAACGAGCATTGCCGGAGATAGCATACATGGCGAAGACAACTGCCCGCAAAAAACCCAAAGCAAAGAAAGTCAAACTCCGGGCCGCGCCCGACAAACTGTGGTTTATGTACCGCAAGATGTCGGAGATCCGCCTCTTTGAAGAGCACGTCTGGGACGTCTATACCCGCGGACTGATGCCCGGCCTAGCCCATCTCTACATCGGCGAGGAAGGCGTGGCCGTAGGCACTTGCGCGGCCCTGCGCGACGACGACTACATCACCAGCACGCACCGCGGCCACGGGCACTGCCTAGCCAAGGGCGGCCAGCTCGACCGCATGATGGCCGAAATCATGGGCAAGGAAGCCGGCTATTGCCGCGGCAAGGGCGGGTCCATGCACATCGCCGACATGTCGGTGGGCATCCTCGGTGCCAACGGCATTGTCGGTGGCGGCTTCGGCATCTGCACCGGTGCCGGGCTCTCGGCCAAGCTGCGCGGCTCCGATCAAGTGGGCGTCTGCTTCTTCGGCGACGGCGCGGCCAACCAAGGCATCATGCTCGAAACCATCAACATGGCCGTAATCTGGAACCTGCCGGTCATCTACATTTGCGAGAACAACCAGTACGGCGAGCACACCCCGTACGAGAGCGTCACCGGCGTCACCGACATCGCCGACCGCGCCAAGGGGCTGGGCCTCGAAGGAATCATCGCCGATGGGGCCGATGTGCTGGACATGTGCGAAAAAGTAACCGCCGCGGTGACCAAGGCGCGCAAGGGCGGCGGCCCGAGCCTGATCGAAGCTAAAACCTACCGCTACCACGGGCACCACGTCGGCGACGCCCAGACCTACCGCACCCGCGACGAGGTCGGCTGGTGGTCTGAGAACAAGGATCCCATTCGCCTATTGGGCCAATACATGGTCGCCAACCGGGTCGCCAAACAAGCCGAACTCGACGCCCTGTACGAGCAAGTGGAGCGCGAGGTTCTCGACGCCATCGAATTCGGCAAAGACGCCGACTTCCCCCCGCCAGAACAAGCTTTTGAGGATATATATGCCTGATCGAGACATGCTGTTTAGAGAGGCAATCGGCCTAGCCACCGCCGAGGAGATGCGCCGCGACGAGTCCGTCTTTGTCATGGGCGAGGACGTGGGGGCTTCTGGCGGCATCTTCAAATGCTGCGAGGGCCTCTTCGAGGAATTCGGCGAGGAGCGCGTCATCGACACCCCCATTGCCGAGGCCGGCTACATCGGGCTCGGCGTCGGTGCCGCCATGACCGGCATGCGCCCGCTGTGCGAACTGATGTTCGGCGACTTTTCGCTGTTGACCATGGACCAAATCGTCAATCAGGCCGCTAAAATCCGCTACATGTCGGGCGGCCAATGCAAGGTTCCGCTGACGATTCGGCTGTCAATGGGAGCCGGGCGCTCTTCCGCCGCGCAGCACTCGCAGAGCTTGCACGCGCTTTTCGCCCATATTCCCGGGCTCAAAGTCGCCATTCCTGCTACGCCGCGCGATGCCAAGGGCCTGCTCAAGACCGCGATCCGCGACGACAATCCCGTGCTGTTCTTTGAAGACAAAATGATGTACAACGACTCCGGCCCCGTGCCCGAAGAAGACGACTTTCTCATTCCCTTTGGTGAAGCCGAGATCAAACGAGAGGGTACCGACCTGACTCTCGTCGCCACCTCCAGCATGGTCGGCCTCGCCTTGGCCGCGGCGGAAGACCTCGCCGCCCAAGGCCTAGAAGCCGAGGTCGTCGATCCGCGCACCCTCGTGCCGCTGGACAAGGAGACTCTGCTCGCCTCGGTGCGCAAAACCGGCTATGCGGTGGTAATTGATGAAGGTGTCGAGCGCTACGGTACCACGGCCGAGCTCGCTTCCATCCTCAACGCCGAGGCATTCGATTGGCTCGACGCACCTGTCTTGCGCATTGGCGCGGCCGACGTGCCCATCCCCTTCAGCCCCACCCTCGAGATGCCGACCATCCCCAGCCAAGAGCGCATCGTCGAGACCGTCCTCTCCCAGCGAGGTTAGGCTTTTGTCGCGTCCGGCTTGCTTGGTCACAGGCTCGTCGAGCGGGATTGGTGCGGCCATCGTCCGCCAATTCGCCGCCCAAGGCTACGACGTGGTGGTCCACTACAATGCTGGCGAAGAACGCGCCGCCCAGATCGCCGAGACCATTCGCGCCGAATACGCCGTCGAAGCCCTAGTCCTCGGTGCCGATCTCTCGCAGCCAGAGGCTCCTTTCGACCTAGTGGACCGCACCTTCGCGCACTTTGGTCGCCTCGACGTGGCAATCAGCAACAGCGGCGTGCCCAACTACGTCGCCGACGAACAGGGCCAACTCGTCCGCTACCACTTTAGCGACACCCCGATCGAGCACCTCGACAAGGAGATGCACCGCGTCCTCAGCCTCAATCTCATGGGGGCCTACCGGCTGGCCCAACGCGCCCTCAAGCACATGGTGGACCAAGCCGCGCAAGAAGCCGAGCCCCTCCACCGCAGCATCCTCTTGATTACCTCCATCTCGGATATCGCCCCCGAGAGCACCCGCATTCCCTACGGCGTCAGCAAGGCCGGCCTCAATCACGTGGTCGCCGGCGCGGCCTTCGACGGCGGGCCGCACAACATCACGGTCAACGCCCTGCGCCCCGGCGTCGTCGATACGCCGATGACGAGCCGCCCCTCGGGCGTGGAAGATCCGCAATCGGGCCGCGAATTCACCGTGGCCGAGATCTACGGTTTGATGGCCGCAGGGGGTTCCCAACCCATTCGCCGCATCGGACGCCCCGAGGACATCGCCTGCGCCGCCTACGCCTTCACCCAGATCCCCTACATGACCGGCCAGCTCATCGCCGTTGACGGCGGCTTTACCCTGCCCGGCAACTTCCCCAACCGCGAGGTCTTTCTCCAAGAGGGCCTGCGGCAGCGGCAATCTAGTTCTTGACATAGACAACGGGCTGTCTGCGCCGTATTGCGTCAAGGCCTCAAGGGAGGAACTAAAAACTATGTCTTAAGCGCTCCTACCCCACCCAAGGAGAATCGCCATGATTGGTCTCGTCCTCTTCATCCTCATCCTTACCCTAGTCGCCTGCTCCGGTCCCACACCGGTAGCACCTCATCCTGCGGGTAAAGCCAACTGTGCCTTGTGTGAACTCTTGGACGACTACAACTATACCGTTGCCGACGAGCAGGACACCGATGATAGCCCCGACAACTCGTCTGAGGTAGAAGCAGAAGCCGATTTACTCGCGGACTCAGCCCTAGTAAGTCTCTTGGACGACTACAACTATACCGTTGCCGACGAGCAGGACACCGATGATAGCCCCGACAGCTCGTCTGAGGCAGAAGCAGAAGCCGATTTACTCGCGGACTCAGCCCTAGTGAGTCTCTTGGGCGACGACTCATACACTATGGCCGACCGAGTCTTCGCCGACGCCAATCTGGAGCGCGCGGTGCGCCAGGTGCTGAATCGACCAAAAGGCTCCCTTACGCCTGAGGACTTTGCTTCCCTAACCACGCTTTCAGCCACCGATAAAGACATTCAGAGTTTGGTGGGACTTGAGCACTTTACGGCCCTACAAGTCCTAGATCTGAGCGACAACCAGATCGCCGATTTAACCCCACTGAACAAAGTGACTGAGCTGTCAGAGTTACATCTGAATTACAACCGGATTGTCGATTTAACACCGCTGAACCAGATGACTGAGCTGAAAAGATTGGAACTAAGAGGCAACTATATTACCGACCTAACTCCACTGGCCGCCTTGGACCTGAACCGGCTAGATCTGAGTTTCAATCAGATAATTGATGTCAGCCCATTGAGCGTATTAGTAGAGCTGTTAACGCTAGAGCTAAAGGGCAACCTGATCTCCGAGATAACCCCGCTGGCCACCCTGAAACACCTGTATTGGCTAGATCTGGGCCGCAACTATATTGCCGAGATAACCCCGCTGATCGCTTTGAGACGCGACCTATATCTCCTGTGGCTGGACTCCAACCAGCTATCCGATCTAACCCCATTGAGCCAACTGACTAACTTAGCTTGGCTGCATCTGGGGGAAAACCAAATAGTCGATCTAACCCCCCTGACCCCCCTGACGAATCTGAATAGGCTGGATCTGCACAACAATCGGATTAAAAGCTTGGTTCCCCTAATCCTCAATCCCGGCCTAGGTGAAGACGTTTCGGGACTGGCGGATAGGCTAACTTTGCAAGGCAATCCCCTTAGTCCCCCAGTCCGCAACACGCAGATCCCCATCTTAGAAGAAAGAGGCGTCCAAGTCGAATACTAAACTCGTCGCCACATCCGTCCCTCTTCTATAAAAGACCTCGCCATGAAAGCCCAACGCACGGCCTCGTCCCTCGTCCTGCTCCTAGCGCTGGCGGCACTTGGAACCTCTGCGGCGACAGCGCAGACCGAACTCTTCTTTGCCACCGGCGTCGATAGCACCGGCTGGGCACAGGCGCAAAGCAATGCCGACGGCCACGTGCTGATCGAGTCGCCGCAGTATCCGCGCGGCCTGTGGCTGCACTTGGTCGATGAAGCGGAGGACGCGCTGGCTGGTCTGCAGGTCGAATACCAGGAACAACCCGACAGCTTGATCGCTATTCACTGCGTCGATCCGGCCAACGGTGTGCAGGAGACGCTGGTTTGGACCCGGTCCGAGGGAGACCCCCTCCGCTTGACGCTAAAGCCGAGAGAAACCGCCGACCTGCCAGCCGGGATAGCTTCCATCGACTGGCAAATCGACCCGAGCGCTGAATTTCTGCTAGAGCCAGTGGAGGAGATCCAGCTAATTGGCTGGGAGGAAGTCGCGGCGTTTTTGTGGAAGCGCTGGCACGACCGGACAGGACGAGTCGCGGTGCAACTCGATACCAGTACCTTAGCGGTTAGAGTGGATCACCCAGAGGACATAGAAACACTGGTGGCCCACCTAAAACAGACTCATCGGCCAGCAGCAATCTCGCTTGAAGAAAAAACCACTCTATACGCACAAGTATTTAGAGGAGGCTTTGCTTCTTTACGGGAAAGTGTAATCCTCTATTTCCCCTTGTTCGCCGACGCCAATCTGGAGCGTATTGTGCGGCGTAGATTGGGTCGGCCACAAGGCCGCCTTACACCAGAGGATGTCGCTTCCCAGACTCGGATCTGGGCCGATCATAGTGACATTCAGAGCTTGGCAGGTATCGAGCATCTTACAGCCCTGCAAGAGCTGTTACTAGCCGGCAACCTGTTTGTCGACCTAACTCCCCTAACAGCTTTGAAAAACCTAGAGACGCTGCGTCTATATAGAAACCAGCTTGTCGATATTACCCCGCTGGCCCAACTGACAAACCTGACGAGCCTGTACCTAAGCCACAATCAGCTTGTCGATCTGACTCCCTTGGCAGCCTTGGAAAACCTAGAGACGCTATCTTTGCACGACAACCAGATTGTCGATATAACCCCACTAGCCCAACTGACAAACCTAGAGACGCTACATCTAGGCCAGAACCAGATTGTCGATATAACCCCACTAGCCCAACTGACAAACCTAGAGACGCTACATCTAGGCCAGAACCAAATTGTCGATATAACCACGCTAACCTCAATGAGTAACCTGACATACCTGTCCCTAAGCGACAACCCGATTGTCGACTTAACTCCCCTACTAGGCCAACTGACAAACCTGAAAAAACTGGGGATATACAGCAACCGGCTTGTCGATCTGACCCCACTGGTACAATTGACCAACCTGACCAGCCTAGCCCTAAACGGCAACTACATTGCCGATATTACCCCATTAGGCCAATTGACCAACCTGACCAGCCTGTCCCTATACAGAGACCGGCTTGTCGATATAACTCCCTTGGCCCCACTAACCAACTTGACTCGCCTGGACCTAGGCGACAACCAGATTGCCGATATTACCGCACTAGCAACCTTGCAAAACCTAACATGGCTGAGGATGGGGTACAATAAGATTGCCGACCTGACCCCGCTGACCAACTTGAAAAATCTGGGGGATCTATATTTACGCGACAACCAGATTGAAGACTTGGCCCCCCTCATCGCCAACCCCGGCTTGGGTGAAGGCGATGCTGTCAGGTTAGCAAACAACCCCCTCAGCGACCAAGCCCGCAACGAACAGATTCCCGCTCTAGAAGCAAGGGGCGTCAACGTCACCTACTAAACGTCCCTCTTCAGCGAACGGCTCTGCCATGAAAGCCCAACTCACCCTGCTTCTTCTCGCCTAGGTATAGTAGTGCGCCGCGCTTGATTTTGGTGCCTAAATACTATATTTGATATAGAACGAGCTTGCATGATTCTAAAAGCAAGAGGTGGCGGCCTCTACTAAACTCGCCCTCACTCGTCCCTCTTCACCGAAAGGACCTCACCATGAAAGCTCAACTCACCCTCCTCCTCGCCCTGCTGGCCCCCCTCCCCGCCCTCAGCATCGGCTACGTGTACACCGGCGTGGGCGACGACGGCCGCCAGCACCTCGAACTGACCTCGGTCGACGTCGCTGTGCAAATCGACGAACGCATCGCCCGCACGCGCACCGACCAGATCTTCACCAACCACGCCGAATGGGAGGTGGAAGGCATCTACGAATTCACCCTGCCCCAAGGGGCGATCATCACCGACCTAGTGCTGTGGATCGGAGACAAGCGGATACAGGGCGAGGTCCTCGAAAAGGAAGAGGCGCGCCGCACGTACGACGATATCGTGGGCCGCCGCATCGACCCGGCCCTGATCGAGCAGGTGACCCCCAACCAATTTCGCTTGAGCATCTTCCCCTTTCCGGCCAACGGCAGCCGCCGCGTCGAATTCGAGTACATGCAACTCCTCGAATCCCGCAGCGGCCGCCTCGATTATTCCTTCCCACTCGCCCCCGAGACCGACCAGCCCCTGCAAATGGAGCTGTTCGTGCTGCGGGCTCAGGTGCGCAGCCAGCACGCCTTTGAGGTGACGACCTCGGGGCTGCCGCGGCTCACTGAGATAGACCAGCCCGAAGACCAGCACACCGCCCACATCTTCTTCGGCGACGAGCAGATAAGGCCCCGGGAAGACTTCACCTTGACCATCCGCCAGACCGACGACCGGCCCAAGCCAAGCGTACTCAGCTTTGCGCCGCGAGCAAACGACGACCTAGGATACTACGCCTTGTGGCTGCCGCCCCTGCCCGAACTGACCCAAGACGGGCCCCTGCCACGCAGCCTGACCTTTGTCATCGATATTTCGTCGAGCATGCAGGAGGGCAAGCTCCAAGCCGTCAAAGGCGCGCTCGCCGCGGCAATTGACGCGCTGGAGGCAGCAGACCTGTTCAACATTGTCGTCTTCACCCACCGGGCTGACTCCTTTGCCGCCGCCCCAGTGCCCGCCGATCCAGACAACAAGAGGGCAGCCACTGCCTTCATCAACCAACAGGACGCGCTCGGCGTGAGCAATTTTGAGGCGGGATTGGGCCGCGCCATGCAGCAGGCCTTTCCCGCCAACCGGGTCAATCACGTCATCTTCCTCACCGATGGCCTACCGACCCTCGGCGAACTCGAGCTAGAGTCTTTGAGCGAGCTGATTGGCGAGTGGTCCGCTGGCCAAGCGCGCCTTTTCACCATCGGCGTGGGTCGAGACGTGGACCAAGGGTTTTTGAGCGGCTTGGCCGAAGACCACCGAGGCGAGGCGTACTTCGTCTCGGAGGAAGGCGACATCGAGGAGGCGCTCCAGGAGCTGTTTGAGTCCTTCACCTTTCCCATCCTGCTGCTCGACGAGTTGAGCTTCGACCAAGTGGAGATCCACGATGTCCACCCGCGCGGTCTGGAGACCCTCGCCGCTGGCCACGAACTGTTCCAAGTGGGCCGCTATCGGGGTGGCGGGACCTTCACCTTGAGCTTGATCGGCCACGTGGGGGAAGAGAACGTGAGTGTGGATTTCCCGCTGGAGTTTACCCAGAACGATGTCTCGGGTGGACTGATTCCCCGGCTGTGGGCGTACCAGAAGATCCAAGCCCTCGAAGAGCAGATCGCCCGCTTTGGCGAGCAACAAGAACTGCTCGACGACATCCTTGCGCTGGGCTTAGAATACCGGCTAGTGACGCGGCGCACCTCGCTGTTTGCCCCCGACGACGGCGTCGAGGTCAATCCCGAACCGCGCGATGGGGAGTTGGCGTTCGGCGACTTTGACGACTTTTCAACTACAGACATCAACGACGCCCGCCCGACGACCCACTGGTTGGGCCGCGACTTCGTGTTCCAGGACGAAGTGTGGATTGATACAGCGTACCAGCCGGGCATGCCCAAGGAGCTGTACGAAGGCCGCACCTATCAGCCCGCTGAGCTAGCCCACTTTGCCCGGTTGGGCCAAGCCATGCTAGTGGTGGTGGAAGAGCGGGCCTACGAAATCTCCGCAAACGCCCAAGGCAGCCGGCCGGTACTCTTGCAAAACGCCCCCAACCCCTTCAACGCCTCCACGACAATCTCCTTCCTGATCCCGTTCCGCTTGGCCAACGAGCCGACCCGCCTGAGCATCTACAACTTGGCGGGCCAGCTCGTGCGCGTGCTGCAGCTCGAAATGCTACAGGCCGGCGAGCACACCCTGAGTTGGGACGGCCGCGACGACTACGGCCGCGAAGTAGCCAGCGGGGTGTACATCTATCGGCTGGACGTGGGCGAGTGGGCCGTGCATCGGCGCATGTTGCTGCTGCGCTAAGAGCCGCCTGCAGGTCCCGGTAAACGCAAAAAGCGCCCGATGCTGACGGAGCATCGGGCGCTTTTTTGGATTCCGTTTTGGGCGGAAGAGGTTTAGTGTTCTTTGATGCTGCCCACCTGGATCTCAATGTCTTCGCGATTGGCTACCCGCTCTAGCCGCCCATCGCGAATCCAAGCCATGCGGTCGGCGGCGGTGAGCATTTTGTCGTCGTGGGTCACGGTAATGATCGTCGTCCCCATCTCCTGTTGCAGGCTCTTCATGTAGCTGATGATCTCTTGCCCCGTATTGCTGTCGAGGTTGCCCGTCGGCTCGTCGGCGAGGATGATGCGCGGCTTGTTGACGAATGCGCGGGCAATGGCCACGCGCTGCTGCTGACCGCCCGACAGCTCGGAGGGGATGTGGTGCGCCCGATCGCCTAGGCCGACGATCTTCAAACACTCCATGGCCCGCCTCTCGCCCTCGGCCGTGGTCATGCCGGCAAACACGGTGGGCAGCGACACGTTCATCAGCGCGCTCATCACCGGCAAGAGATTGTAGGTCTGGAAAATGTACCCCAGCTCAAAGCAGCGCACCGCGGCTAGCTGCTGTGCGTTGAGCGAGGCCAGATTGACGCCCTCGATCAGCACCTCGCCACCGGAGGGCGTCTGCAGGGCGCCGATCATGTTAAAAAGCGTGCTCTTCCCGGACCCAGAAGGCCCCATAATGGCAAAAAACTCGTTCTCGTACACCTGGACGGTCAAACCGCGCAGCGCGTGAACATGGGTTGATTCGTCGCGGTTTTTGGCATTGTAAATCATCTTGACTTCTCGAACGTCGACGATCACATCGTGGCCATTAGACATAACGTGCTCCTACATTTGATGTTGCTGCTGCAAGACCGGATCAATCTAAGGTGGACAATGCCGCAGGTCAACATTTAGCGTCGTGGCCTTCAACTCACCTGTTGCTCCTTGATCCGCGAAATTTCGTCGCGCAGATGCGCGGCCTTCTCAAACTGCAAATTGGCCGCTGCGGCCTTCATCTGCTGCTCCAAGTCGGCGAGCAGTTCCTCTTGGTCTTCTATTTCTTGGTAGTTAATCGTCGGCTCGGCAGCCAATTCGGGCGCAACGCCGCGCACGCTTTCGAGTACTGAGGTCGCCTGAATGATCTCTTCCCGGCTGCGGTATATGGTCTCTGGCACAATGGCGTGCTCGGCGTTGTGCGCCTCCTGCTTGTGGCGGCGGCGATAGGTCTCGTCGATGGCCCGCTGCATCGAATTGGTGACGCGGTCGGCGTAGAAGATCACCATGCCGGCGGCGTTGCGGGCCGCGCGGCCAACCGTTTGGATCAGCGCGACCTCCGAGCGCAGGAAGCCCTCCTTGCTGGCGTCGAGCACGGCCACTAGCGAGACCTCGGGCAAATCCAAGCCTTCGCGCAGCAGGTTGATCCCCACCAGCACGTCAAACTCCCCCAAGCGCAAATCGCGGAGGATCTCGACGCGGTCCAACGTCTCAATATCCGAATGCAGGTAGCGCACCCGGATGTCGAGCTGTTCAAAGTAGTCGGCGAGGTTTTCGGCCATGCGCTTGGTCATGGTCGTGACCAAGACCCGCTCGCTCCTTTCGGCCCGCAGCCGAATCTCCTCGACGAGATCGTCAATCTGCCCCTCTTGCGGCCGCACCTCAATCGAGGGATCGACCAATCCCGTGGGCCGGATCACCTGCTCGACCACCACGCCGCCCGACTGCTTCAGCTCGTACTCCGCCGGCGTGGCCGACACGAAGACCGTCCATCCCATCCGCTCCTCAAATTCCTTGAACACCAGCGGCCGATTGTCGTAGGCCGACGGCAGGCGGAAGCCGTGCTCGACCAAGGTCTCCTTGCGCGAGCGGTCCCCGCGAAACATGCCCCGGATCTGCGGCACAGTCACGTGCGACTCGTCGATAAAAAGTAGGTAATCCTCGGGGAAGTAATCGAGCAACACATACGGCGCAGAACCCGGCTGACGACCATCCATGTAGCGCGAATAATTCTCAATCCCCGGGCAGAAGCCGACCTCGCGGATGAGTTCCACGTCGTATTTGGTGCGTGTCTCCAGCCGCTGGGCCTCCACCAGCTTGTGCTCGGTGCGCAGGTCGAGGAGGTGATGCTCCAGCTCGACGAGGATTTGCTCGCAGGCTTGCTCCGTCTTCTCCTCGTCGGTCACGTAGGCTTTGGCCGGGAAGAGGCTGACGTGTTCGCGCGGCTCCAACACCTCGCCGGTGAGCGCGTCGATCAGGTAAATGCCCTCGATCTCGTCGCCAAACATCTCAATGCGCACGGCGCGATCTTCCGACCCCGGCACGACCTCGACGATATCGCCCCGCACCCGAAAGCAGCCGCGTTGCAGCTCAAAATCATTGCGGCTGTAATAGATGTCTATCAAGGCACGCAAAATGTCGTCGCGCTCAATTTGATCACCGCGCCGCAAGGAGACCTTCTGCTCGTCGTATTCGCGGGGCGAGCCAATGCCGTAAATGCACGAGACCGTGGCGACGACGATCACATCGCGGCGCTGCAACAGCGAAGTGATGGCCTTGAGCCGCAAACGGTCGATCTCCTCGTTGCGCTCGACCTCCTTCTCGATATACGTGTCCGTGCTCGGCTTGTAGGCTTCGGGCTGGTAGTAGTCGTAGTAGCTGACGAAATACTCGACCGCATTGTCGGGGAAATACCCCTTGAGTTCGCCGTAGAGCTGGGCGGCCAGCGTCTTGTTGTGCGAGATGACCAAGGCCGGCATCTGCAACTCCTTGACGACATTGGCCATGGTAAAGGTTTTGCCGCTGCCCGTCACGCCCAACAGCGTCTGTTGAGCGTGCTGCTGCTGCACGCCCTCGACCAGCTCGGCGATGGCTTGGGGTTGGTCGCCAGCGGGCGCGTACTCGGACACCAGTTTAAACTGATCCATGCATCCTCCTTGCTAGCGGCCAATCTAGCCGGATGGCAGCACCCTGTCAATGTGCCGCGTTCATATTAATGACACGATAGCACAAAGGACTGCCATCCTGTCGCCATAATCTATTCTATAAATTGCCCGTTTTTGACGTATTTTCTTGTAAAACAGCATGTTACTTATATTTGGTAAATTGCGGTACATATCTTGCTTTATTATGAAAGAATAGATAAGAGGAACTTACCATGAGAGTGCATGAATTCACACTCATCTTAACAGCCGATCCCAATAAAGAAGAATCGGCTCGACTCTACAGCATCTTCAGTGACGGTACGCTTGTCACGATGGCTGGTGTGCCGCAGATTCACTTTCACCGCGAAGCACCGTCGTTAGAGGACGCCATCACTTCTACGGTGGAACATGTCGGAAAAGCAGGATTTGATGTGGTCCACGTGGAAATCGAACCACGAAACATTTTCACCGCGAAATCGAGCGCGGTTACGTAGTGATTCCTGATTTATGAAGGTCCGAGAGGTGGTTCGAATGCTCGAAAGGGACGGCTGGTACCAAGTCAGGATGCGTGGAAGTCATCGGCAATTCAAACACTCCGCCAAACGAGAACTGGTAACGGTGCCCGGACGTTTAGGTGACGATCTGGCCATTGGTACTCTTAACAGCATATTGAAGAAAGCAGGACTAAAAGAATGAAATACCTAATCGTCGTCGAAAAGACCGAGACAGGATTCTCGGCGTACTCGCCGGACCTCTTAGGTTGTGTGGCGACGGGTGCCACGGAAGAAGAAACCGAAGCGAATATGAAGGAAGCTATCGCGTTTCACGTCGAGGGTCTGAAGCAAGAGGGATTTCCCATACCTCAGCCCTCTACAAAGTCCGCTTATATTGAAGTCGCAGCATAAGGTCACTAGCAACTTCAACAACCAACACCTCAATTCTCGAAAGGACAAAACAATGGCTAAAGTCATCGGCATTGACTTAGGCACCACCAACTCGTGCGTGGCCGTCATCGAAGGCCAAGACGCAGAGGTCATCGCCAATTCCGAAGGGGGCCGCACCACGCCCTCTATGGTCGCCTTCACCAAAGACGGCGAGCGCCTCGTCGGCCAAACCGCCAAGCGCCAAGCCGTCACCAACCCGCAAAACACGGTCTATTCGATCAAGCGCTTCATGGGCCGCCGCTACGGCGAAGTGTCCAACGAAATCAGCGAAGTTCCCTACGAAGTGGCCTCAAGTGGCCGCGACATGGCCATAGCCAAAATCGACGGCAAGGAACACACGCCGCCGGAAATCTCGGCCATGATCTTGCAAAAGATGAAGCAGACGGCCGAGGACTATTTAGGCGAAGAAGTAAAACAAGCCGTCGTCACCGTCCCGGCCTATTTCAACGACTCCCAACGCCAAGCCACCAAGGACGCGGGCACCATCGCCGGCTTGGAGGTCTTGCGCATCGTCAACGAGCCGACCGCCGCGGCGCTGGCCTACGGCTTGGACAAGGGCGGCACCAACGAGCAGATCGCCGTGTACGACCTCGGCGGCGGCACCTTCGACATTTCCATCTTGGAACTAGGCGACGGCGTCTTCGAGGTCAAATCCACCAACGGCGACACCCACCTCGGCGGCGACGACTTCGACCAGAAAATCATCGACTGGCTCGCTGAGGAATTTGAAAAGAACGAAGGCATCGACCTGCGCCGCGACCCCATGGCTCTGCAACGGCTCAAGGAAGGGGCCGAAAAAGCCAAAATCGAGCTGTCTTCTGCCACTTCGACAGAAATCAATCTGCCGTTTATCACCGCCGATCAAACAGGGCCTAAGCACTTGCAAACCACTCTGTCGCGCGCCCAGTTCGAGCGCTTGGTTGACGACCTGATCGAGCGCACCAAGGCCCCCTGTCAGCAAGCCCTCGCCGACGCTGAATTGCAAGCCAGCGAAATCGACCAAGTGATTTTGGTCGGCGGCTCGACGCGCATGCCCAAAATCCAAGAGACCATCCAAGCCCTCTTCAACAAAGAGCCCAACCGCAGCGTCAACCCCGACGAGGTCGTGGCCTTGGGCGCGGCCATCCAAGCCGGCGTGCTGGCTGGCGACGTCGACGACATCCTACTGCTCGACGTCACGCCGCTCTCGCTGGGTATCGAGACCATGGGCGGGGTGATGACGCGGCTGATCGACCGCAACACCACTATCCCCACCAAGAAGAGCCAGATCTTTTCCACGGCCGCGGACAACCAGCCTTCGGTGGAAGTCCACGTGCTGCAAGGCGAGCGCGAGTTTGCCAACGACAACCGCACCCTCGGCCGCTTCCACCTCGACGGCATTCCCTCAGCTCCGCGCGGCATGCCCCAGATCGAGGTGACCTTCGACATTGACGCCAACGGCATCCTCAACGTCGGGGCCAAGGATAAGGGCACCAGCAAGGAGCAATCCATCCGCATTGAGTCGTCCTCGGGCCTAAGCCAAGAGGAAATCGACGGCATGCAGAAGGACGCCGAGGCCCACGCCGATGAGGACAAACAGCGCCGCGAAGCCGTCGATCGCCGCAACGAGGCCGACCAGCTAATCTACGCGACGGAAAAATCGCTGGCCGAGTACGGCGACAAGCTAGCCGAGGCCGACAAGCAAGGCGTTGAGGACGCAGTCGCCGCGCTCAAGCAAGCACTCGAAGGCACGGACGACGAGGCCATCACGCAGGCCATGGCCGCGCTGCAACAGGCGTCGCACAAGCTGGCCGAGGAAATGTACAAGGACGCCCAAGCCGAACAGGCCCAGGGCGAGCCAGCGCCGGAAGGTGCCGCCGGTCAGCCGCAGCAAGGAGGCGGGGATACGGAGCCGGTGGACGCGGACTTCAAGGTTGTGGACGAGGATAAGAAGTAGAGAGCGTTAAATACGCGGTACAATCGTAGGGGCACCCTTTGTGGGTGCCCCTATTGTATTATTCGGAGCCGATGAAGACGCGACGTGTTTTAGGCTACTGACCGCTGCCGAATCACAGCGCTGGTGAGAGGAGACCGATTCGCCAGATGCCGGTAGCTTGTCTTGCCATCCAGGCTTGATGGCTGCGAATCTTCTCCATAGTCCAAGTGTCGTAGCCTTCTGCCAGCCTGCGGGTGATGGCAAAGTTACTCTCCTGATAAACCGGTCGTTTTTCGGCGTATCCCGAATTTCCCAGCTCGCGATTGTCCGCAGTCGTCAACAGGGTCATGTTCCCTAGAAGGTAGGTGGACGCCTCCCGCTGTTGGTCGTCGAACTGGTGCCAGTCATCGCTCGGATTCTCCGGCAACACGTGCTCAATATTGTATTTCGCGCTCTCGGATTCAAAGCGCTGTCCCGACAACTGCGCTTCGAGCCGGAACAGTATAAAGCGCACGACTTTATTGTTGCGGTGGCTGGTTGTCCGCAGCGCCTTGTCTGCAAACGCCGCCCTGAATTCCGCGTCCTCGGGATAGACTGGCCGCAGTTTTGTAATTGCCGCTTGCGCATTGACAATTTCACCTGCCGATAGCTCGCGGGCAATCTGGTTATACACAACCTCCTGCTCGTTGCTTTGGCGGCCACAAATCACGTTATAGCGAAACGATACTACCGCGATAGCCTGCAAAAGACGGCCAAAGCCAGCGCGGTCGCGTTCCTCGAATTGTTCAAATGCCGCCAGCAATAGCGCAAACGGCTGACGCACGTTGAACATCTGCAACTGGGCCAGACTTTCGCGCTCCTCTGCTGTCCATGAGTCGTCTTCCGGGCTGCGCAGGGCCGAATACACCCGTGCGTGTCTGTCCATATCGCGAATCAACTGAAACACATGGGCTCTATCGCTGATGGCGCTACGCATGGTTTTGAACAAATCCGCCTTGCGTACCAGCCTGTTGCGGCTGTTCCAGAAGATCCGCAAGAACTCGGGAAAGCTCTCACTGCCCAACAGCCCGACGATACTCTCCCAGCGATCTTCCAAGGCGTTGATCTCCGATTCGTGCGCATTACCACGCGAGACAACGGAGAACAAGTAATTTTTTAGCAAATCGGTGGCGGACAAGCGCACGCCGCGAGCGTTCAGGGTCTCAAACACCTTGAAGGCATTCAATTCGTCGGTCACGGTGATGATGGTAAAAAACAGCTTATCTACCGCGCCATCGACAAAGCGCGCCACTGACTCGCCATCATCACCTGATCGTTCCCTGATGCACTCTCTGAACCAGAGAAACGCTCGACGTAGGAGGTGTTCCGACGCGTTCAATCCTCTTTGTGGCAAACTCTCCAAGGGAACTAGGTAATTCTGGTAAAAGCTATCATTATGCCGATTTAGCGTCAGCTTGGAGCGCGGCACTAGGCTCACTGGGTCCAAATAGCCGATATAATTGCTACGCAACTGCTCAGCGCGCCGATGTTGTGGGTCATCCGGGTCATCCGGTGCGGCCAAGTCCGTTAGATGCGCCACCGCCGCCAGCATCAACAGGCTCAACGTGGTCATGCGCTGCTGTCCATCGATGATGTCGAACGCCCTGTTGTCGGCTGATTGCAGCACTAAGTAGCCCATGTAGTGAGCCGGTTCCGGATCCTCACCGAACAGCGCAACAAGGTCCTGCCATAGGTCATCCCACTCGTCGTGACCCCAAGAATAGTCTCGCTGGAACAGCGGTACGCGATAACTCATCCCATTGCCCATCAACTGGCGAAACGTGCTGTTGGCAGTGTTGAAATTCATGCTCAAATTCCCGGTAGTCAGTGAGTGATAGCGGTCGTCGTTATCCGATCCTCATACCCGAAATACTTTCATCAAGTTTTTCTATCTGCGCTGGGCGCTATCGCACGTCTTCGGTTGGATTCACTCGACGGGCCGGATAGCGTACGTACTTCAGGCCCGACTTGGCCTGTTGTTCCCGGAGTTTTCGGAAGATCTCTTTGATGTCGTAGCCGCACTGAGCGGCAAGTTCGTCTCGTATTGCGCGAACCTCAGCCACGATAGGGTCATTTTTCATCGTCGTTATCCGATCCTCACACCCGAAACACCTTCATCACCTCGTCCCCCAAGTGATTGATCACCTTCACCGCTATCCTGCCTGACGTCGGCTTGGCGAAGGGTCGGGAGGTGTCGCTGTGGAGGGTTTCCCAAGCTTCTTGGTTGACCTCGGCTTTGAGCGTCGTGCGCAGCGATTTGTACGGGTCGCTGGCACCGAGGAAGTAGGCGTGGCGGACGAAGAAGCTTTCCTCGTTGTAGTCGGTATCGACGAACCAGCAGGCGATGCCGTCGGCGCTGTCGCTACGGATTTCGCCGGTGTTGGGGTGGAATACATCGACGCCGTTGACCTTGACTTGGATTTGACTGTCTTCCGCGTCGAGGATGTCGATGTCGGGTTCGCCGAAGATGACGAAGAGGTTGCCTTTGCCGGTGTTTTTGAGATCGTCGGCCATGTGGAGGTCGGCGTTCATGCGGGCCTTGAGGACGGGGACGCGGCCGAGTTTGTTGAACTCCGAGGCGTGGGCGTCGTAGTTGAAGGCGCAGGCGACCAGCACGTCGAAGTCGGCGTCCGCGGCCTCGCGCACCGCTGATACGAGATCGGGGCGGGAGACAGTGCCGAATTCCGGGCCGACGAAGATGCCAGCGCGTTTTTCAGCGCCCGAGTCGCCGTTGCCTTCGACGTAGGTTCCTTCGGCGCAGACGTGGTAGCCGGGCCAGGGTCTGATCCCGGAAAACGAGATGCGGTCGTCTTTGTGTGCCTGTTGGACGCCGGAGGTTTTGAGATTGTCGAGGATCATCTCGGCGAAGTCCTGCTTTTCGCCGTACCCTAACTTGGCTTCGGCGACGTTGTCGATGAGTTCGTCGTCTTCATTGACGCCTAACAGGCGGTGCGGCGACAGGCTTTCTACGGTGAAGGGGCCGGCGACGCGGACTTTCTTGTTGTCTTCGTAGGGCTTGTCGTAGAGGTATTCGTAGTCGGCTTTGGCGGCGATGGAAGCGTCGATTTCCTTTTGTCGGGCGATGCGCTGTTCCCACCAGTCCGCGTGAATTCTTTTGACCTCCTCGGGCCAAGCGTCGTCGGCGTCGCGGGGGATTTCCCATTCTTCGTAGGATGTGCCGAGTGCGTCGTTCAATTCCGCCCGCAGCGACTCCAGCGTTTCTTGGAATTTCTCATAGATTACGTCGATTTCGGCGTTGTTGGCGATGGCCTTGAGGGTGATGTGGGGGACGCGCTCGTACACGAAGCCTTGGCGGATGTCGTTGTATGTGGGCGCTTCCGAGGGGGCTTTGCGGGCGAGCGCGGCTTCTTTGATTTGGCCGTCGCGGCTGTCGGAGAGCAGGTAGTAGGGATAGCGTGCGCCCATGACGCGGGCGCGGGCCAGCGCGAGGGCGACGCGGGAGGTGTCGATGGTGATCCAGCGGCGGCCCCACTGCTCGGCGACGTACGCGGTGGTGCCAGAGCCGCAGGTAGGGTCGAGGACGAGGTCGCCGGGGTCGGTGGCCATGAGGATGCAGCGTTGGATGGCTTTCGAGAGCGTCTGGACGACATAGGTTCGTTCTTCCGTCTGAGAACCGCTACCTAGATCATGCCAGATATTGTCCAGTGCGAAAACGTATGTGTCTTTGAAGAAACGCTTATATCGAAGTGTTCCGTTAGCGTCGCAGAGACGATTAGCTCTACCTAGACGAGTCAATCCATCATGTGAAGTCGACCAGTAACGTCGCCTTGTAGTAAATGACTTGTGAAACCAGTGGAATGATTCCCTTGTATATTCGTGAGACGAAGTTAGATCACTCAAGCCGAACAGCGGTCCGATTTTCTCGGATTGACTCGGATTGTCCTTTTCGTATCTGGTCAGTCTTCTCCAAGAATTAGGCGACTCCTCTACGCAACCGTATGAGTCTTCAGTTACTTCATCATAGTCCTTAGATCGAAATTGTCGACGGAACTTCAGATTGTCTCGGTCTTTAGCGTATAACATTATAGAATCGAAGACCGTAGGTACAAATTCAGATGTTCGATTGCTTGTCGTTTTGAATTTAATCTCAGTAACGAAGTTTTGTTCCCCAAACACCTCGTCCATCAACGCCCGCACCCGATGCACATTCTCGTCCCCAATCTGCACAAACACCGACCCACTCTCCGTCAACAAATCCCGCGCCACCGTCAGCCGATCCCGCAAATACGTCAAATACGAATGAATCCCATCGCGCCACGTATCCCGGAACGCCTTGACCTGTTCCGGCTCGCGGGTAATGTGATCCGTATTCCCATCTCTTACGACGTTACTTTCCGTTGACCACTGGAAGTTGGAGTTGAACTTGATGCCGTAGGGCGGGTCGATGTATATGCACTGCACCTTGCCGCGCAGCCCCTCCCGCTCGGCCAGCGACGCCATCACCTGCAAGCTATCCCCAAGGATCATCCGATTCGACCAGTTGGCGTCGTGCTCGTAAAACTCCGTCTGCGCGTCCGCACTCGGCAGCCCGTTAAAATCCGCGAACAAATCGGCCTGCAAGTTAGCTTCGCCGTCCCCCGTCTCCTTGCTCCGCTGCCGCAAATCGTCAATCAACACCTTCGGATGCACCTTCTCCTGAATGAACAGCGGCGGCGCTTGCACCACCAAATCCGACCAGTTCTGCTCATCCTTCCCCCGCCAAACAAGCTGCGGATCCAGATCCCGATTGCGCCGCTCATACGCAACCCTAATCGGATTCCGGTCGTCCTCCGCCATCACCGCCTGATACTCAGCCGTGGGAATATTCTTCCGCGACGCGTCCTCGTGCCGCAGGGTTTCAACAGTCTTGGTCGATTTTCGTTTTGCCATTGATTACAGTCTCTCTACTGGATTACAAATTGGAGACGCCACAAACCTCGACGGACAGACAACCTTCGACGGCCTCGCAGAGATTGGTCAGCAACTCTTCAAAGGATTCCCCTTGCGTCGCACACCCGGGAATAGAGGGTACTTCCGCCCAATATCCGCCTTCTTCCGCTTTATGGACCACAACTTTCAGTTTCATGGCTTCCTCATTTTTCTCGGGCGTTTGGGCGGCAAAGAAACCACTCTTCTTTTGCCCTGCCGCTGCTTTTCTTGTAAGTCTCGGCAAATCGCATCTAGGTCATAATTGAATCTCTTAGCATACGCATCACGTGCTTTACGAACTTCTTCGACGATTGGATCTGGTTGGTGGATATCAGACATTGACCATCTCCCGCTCTATATACGGACGCATCTCCTCCCGCAGCGCTTTGTCCGTTACCAGATCAACTGGACGCCCCAGCAAATCTTCAATATAGAACTGAACGCCAAAATATCGCTTTGACGTCGCCGGCGAGTCGAACTTCACTAGAATGTCCACGTCGCTGTCGTCCGTGGCTTGATCGCGGACGATTGACCCGAATAAGGCGAGATCCACGACGCCGAAACGCTGCACAAGGGTCGCCTTGTGCGCTCGAAGCAGCTTGAGGGCTTGGTCTCTGTTCATTTCTCCCTTATTTCCTTTTAATCGGTTCTACTCCGAGATCCCGGCAGATCTTTCTCGCCAACAAATCGTCGATTTCTCTGTGTCGTGGAATTGCAGAACGCCGATCGCCTCGCTCATTGCGCCACCATGAGTGCCGTCTGCCTTCACGGATCATCTCGCATCCCTGTCGCCGCAGGTACTTCAGCAGTTCAACCCGCTTCATTCAATGACGACCTTTTCCTCCTGATAGTCGTCGCCCGCGGCCGCTAGCGCATCACGCCGGTTGAATTCCAGTGCCTCTAAAAGCGTCTCCACAAGGCTTTGCTGCAATTTCTCATGGGTATGCTCCTGGCAATTCACGCCGGGCACTTCCTCAATCCAGCCAATCCACCATTCGCCACTGCGTTTCACGACGGCTGTATATTCCATGTTCATTCCCCTTTCGATTGTGAGTTGGATGTCCTAGGTATAGCCGCCGGTTTTCCGTAGATCATCCCACGCAACTCCTGCCATGAGTACCCTACCAATGGATCAGCCGCGCCGATCTGGCCCTCGCTCAGATCGGGCAGACGGTAGCGGCTGCTGGAAAGAGGCGCGGGAAGCACTTGGCGCAGGCCCTCTTCCACATTAGACATTGATCACCTCCCGCTCTACATAGGGGCGTATCTCAACGCGTAAATCCTGGTTGGTTGCCAAATCCACCGGCCGCCCTAGTAAGTCTTCCAAGTAGCCTTGAGCGCCGAAATAGCGTTGCCAATTGGGAGGCACGTCGAACCGCACTAGGACGTCGACATCGCTGTCGTCCGTAGCTTGGTCGCGGGCGAAGGAACCGAAAAGGGCGAGTTCAGAAACGCCAAAGCGCTGCGCAAGGGTCGCCTTGTGCTCTCGGAGCACATTTAAGACTTCATCTCTGTTCATGTGACTTTCTCTCCGTGTTAGCTCGTCTTTGCCACGCCAGACGGACTATGAGGCAATTCAGACAGCGAATATTGTACCTTGGGGATCAGGAAGGCTGTATCATATCGGCCATGGCTTGTTCAATGGTTTTCGTATCTACGCCATGGTTTTGCAGACTTTCCACGAATAGTTCAAGTCCAGGGTTGTTTTCCAGCCGCATCAGATCCTGACGAAGACCTTGGCCTATGTAGGCTCGAATGAGCGGTTGGTAGCCAGAGAATCCCAATTGAGGAGCTACTCTTTTAAGATCTTCAATTACATCCTCCGGCATGCGAATGCTCACCGGGACCATCTTCCGATTCTTATCCAGTCGTCTCCGTAACTCATCGCTCTTCATAGCTCATTCTCTCAGTTGGCGTTGCCGGCCGCGCGGAGATGAGGCGAAATCTGTCGCCATGTCGTTCGGCATAAACAACACACAGGAGCTTCCATTGGAGGGTCATTCCGATTAGCGTATCCCTGACTTCATGCCCGTGATGTTCACTTTCCAATACCAGGACGAATGGGTCGAAGAAGGTCTCACAGGCTGCTTCGAAATCAACTCCGTGCTTTTCGATGTTGGCTTCTGCCTTGTCGCTGTCCCACTCGAATTCGATACCATGAAGCCGAATCGTTACGTCCATATCCAGACTCAAACTTACGATTATGTATATACATCGTCAATACAATGTTCGATCCCTATCCCGTTGTTCGAAACCCCTCAACCAACCGATCAAACGCATCTTCCATCCCGGACACATCAGTGAACTCGGCAAAAGCCCAGCGCCCGTAGTCCCGGTGATGATTCACACCAGGTACCCAATAGGTATCCATAGTCGTCTTCTTGTCCTTGGCGTCTTCCCCCCGATAGCCCTTGATCTCGACGATCAGATTCAGCAGATCATTGTCGCCACGGCCATCATCAATGCGGACGATAAAGTCCGGCAGGTACGTCCGCATTTCCGACCCACGACGATAGGGTACCTCCAAGCCGAGATTGTGGTTTTTGACGTAGGCTTTGACGTATGGCTGGGATTCAGCGACGCGGCAAAACTCCCCTTCCCAATCGCTGTCAAGAACCAGCCAATTGATGTGACAACGGCGGGGGTCAGCCTGCCAGCGGCTAGCCTTGGTCGTGTTGAAATTCACATGGGCTGTCGAACCAACGGGATTGTACGGATCGAGCACCGCTTTAACCGGGCGACTGTCGATTCCTTCGCGCGTGATGGCGGCAAAGATGCGCTCGCAGGCCGTGTCGGCTAGTTCTTGGTACATAAGTTGGGCGGGATACGTGCCGCCCTTGCAGTCGAGGTAGCCATCGAGCCACTGTCTGGCGATGCGCTTGAGCTGGCCGAAGAGATAGAGCTTGGGCTCTTCGCCCGGATCGCGGAACTTGGTGTAAAGCAGCCGCTGGGTTAGGTGAAACAGGAGAGTCGAGGTCCGCAGGTCGTTGGTGTGAACCAGATTGAGATCGACGCCCTCGCCGATAATCCCCTGGTTCCTCGTAATCGACGGACCAATAAGAGCGGGCGTCAGTTCCAGCACCGAGTCTCTGTTAAACTCGGCCTCAAGCCGCTCTTCCGGCAATTCCACTCGATACCCAGCCACCCGAGGAAAACAAATCTCCAGCGCATCCCGTTCGGGCCGCACGGCTCGCACATGAACAGTCTCTCGCGGCTGCTTCTGCGGGGCTAGGACGGGCTTGGCCGTAAAGTCGAACGGAATGCCCAAAACATCCGCGTACTCGACATCGAACAAGCCCTCTTCGTTGAGATCGTAGGACTGCCGCCGCAACGCCCGGCCAATAACCTGCTCGCAAAGCAACTGCGTCCCAAAGGCGCGCACGCCCAGCACATGGCTGACAGTATTCGCATCCCACCCTTCCGTAAGCATCGACACCGACACCACGCAGCGAATCGAATCCCCTAGCCGCCCCGGTTTGCCGACAGTATTCATAACCTCACGGAGCAGTTCTTGGTCGCTGATGTTCTCGGCCTGACGGCGATCCCCAGTGCGCTCGATGATCTCCCGCCGAAAGCGATCAATCTCGTCAGCGGCCATGCTGCGGAAGTTCCTGTCGAGCGCGTCGCCGGACTCCAATTGTTCGCTGTCGATCAACAGCGTGCGAGGCCGTGGGTACTGGTTGCCCTGTTCGTCAAAGTTGCGAAACAATTCTAAGCGCCCATTTACCAACGTCGTCGAGCCATCCTCGTTCTCGCGGTGGAAGCCGGATATGTAGTCGTACACCAGCTTGGAAGTCGAGGTATTATTGCAGACCACGATGAAGCACGGCGGGACGCCTTTACGCACCTTCTCCATCAACTCAAAAGTTTTCTGATAATGTCCGTAGAGGGCGTCCAACGCAGTCTGCAACTCCACGGGCAGACTGAGGGGATCGAGGGTCTTAGCCTTGCCCCGCCCCTTCTTCGGCATGTCGCTGCGGATGTGTTCCCAGAGATTGCGGAACTTGGGCATGTCGCCGCCGGGGATGTTGTCGGCCACCGGCACGCGGGGCAGTTTGACGATGCCGCATTCAATGGCGTCCATGAGCGAAAAATCGCACATCGTCCACGGGAACAACGTGCCTTCGGCATAGCCCGACCCGCGCAAAAAGAAGGGCGTCGCCGAGAGGTCCATCACTCGGCTAATACCCAATTTATCGCCGACAATTTCCAGCCCCGAAATCCACAGCCGCGCCGCTTCCGTATTCCTTTCAGCTTCCCTTCTGTCATCTCCCTTGAGCTCGCCTTCCTCCTCTTCGCCCGGCTTCTCGCGATAGCAGTGGTGCGCCTCGTCGTTGAGGATCAAGACGTTCTTTAGACCCATGAGTTCGGGCATCACCCGCTGCAGCATTTGCCCCTCGGTCTCCAGAGTCGTCAGCGTCTCGCCCCGTCCCTGCAGCAAAGAACGTCCGCCTTTGGAAAGCTCCATGCGTTCGCGCAGCTTGAAGGCGTGATAGTTGGTGATGACGATCTTGGCCTTTTCCAAGTCGGGCAGCATGTCGTTCGGAACCAGCTCGCGGCTCTGGTAATAACTGTCCGGGTCGTTCGGCTGCAGTACGCGCAGGCGGTCCTTGATGGTGATACCGGGTGTGACCACCAAAAAACCGCGCGTGAAGCGGCGGCTCTGGGGCCGACGCACCGCATTGACGGTCTGCCAAGCGATCAACATCGCCATGACCGTGGTCTTGCCAGTGCCAGTCGCCAACTTGAGCGCCAACCGTGACAGCGGCAGGTCTGGATTGGCGTTGTTGTTGGCGTCCTCCAGATGATCGAGGAAGTCCCTACCAACCCGTCCCATGCGCGGCGCAACCTCGATGAGCCAAATAGCGGTCTCCACCGCTTCAACTTGGCAGAAGAAGGGCCGAATGCCACTAAAGCTGTGGTGCCGCCAGTGCTGGAGCAGACGCGCCGTCTCTGGGGTCACCTGCCATTGGCTCGGATTCGGCAGGTCGCGCCAGCGGTCAACCTGCTGGCGAACCCCGTTGATGATGGCCGTCAGGTCGTATTGCTGGCCACCGGTTTCGAGCTTCTGCGCCGCCTCGTCGAACACTAGCCTAGCCTGTTGCCCAGATCCCTTGCGCCTCTTCGGCTGCGGAATCGGCGTGACGAACTCGGCCGGTCGGCGGCTTTCAACTACCTGCTGCGTCGGTTGCCCAGTCTCGTCCAGTTCCCAATGCCGACTCGGACGCTCGTACGGCGAGTTGAGGACAGGCTGTTCAAAGAATAGATCAGTCAAAACGATGCACTTTCTAAATTCCAGACCTCATCCAATCCACTGTCGGGAATTCAACGACTATATCGAATTAAGTGGCGAGGATGCTCCGGCTTTAGCGACGCCCTTGGGACCCGGGGGTTCGTATTCCAACAGCGCCGACTTCCCGATCATCTCAATGAATCGCACGATCCATTCAAACCCGTTGACGTCCGTGAGCCGCAAGGGCTGATTCAATCTGCAGTGAACGGGTTGCTGCTTGCCGTCATCAATGGCGACGTTCGTCGCGTAAAGGTACATGCGGTCGAGATCATCGAGGATTGGGTTTAGTCGCCCAGTCAAATCGGGCAAATGACCCGTTCCCTCCGTGAACACCGCCGAGCCGCCTAGCGGCAGCGTCTCAAGCTGTACGGAGAGCGGTTCCGGCGGGTGCCAATCCCGCTCCACGTGGGCGGCGTGTCCCGGTGCCGCGCAGAAAACGGTGATGGGAAGTTCCGAATGAAACCCAAAAGCGACCCGGCCAAACGTATCTGTTTCCCCCTCCATCCAAGTATTGTTGGGATACAGCGCAACTACCTGTGCACCTACAAGCGGCTGACCAGCGACGGATACCAACACCTCTCCTTCGATACCCGTTACCGGTGGACGGGCGGAAGGTATCGTCAGCCGCAGTTCCGCACCGCCGAGCAGCTCGTATTCTGGCTCGCGTCCTGTCAGCTCCCGAGTCTGCTCGTAGATGATCGGAACTCCTTCACCGCGTTGCTCTAAGAAATACTGCCGATCACCCGCACCGGCAATATCCTCTACCGCGAGCATACGGAGGATGGACGCGAGCGTTTCGTTGCGAGTGGCTTGTCGATTGCGCATGGCCTCGATAGGCAGCGTGTTGGGCAGGGCACCCGGCGAGTACAACTCAAGGCGATCGTCAAAAATGAAGAGCCGTATCTTCGCATTCTCCATCGAGTAGTCGCGGTGGACCACAGCGTTGACGATGGCCTCAAATACCGCCCGCGGACTAAATTGCGGGGTCTCTACCCGCCCAGGGGCCTTGTGCGCCGCTACCCGCGTATTGAGTCTGGCGAAGTTGACAGCATTGCGGATCTGCTGATCCAATGGGCCAGTGATGGACGCCGCATCGTGCTGGCTCGCACTGCCGAGTACCGTGCCGCGATAGCGAACAGCTTCGATCATCGCGCCGCGTATGTACTCATCCGGGCGTGTGGTGCAAAGCAGCGCCCCGGCCACTGTTGCGCGGATCACGCCGCTGTCATCCTCCCGCACCAACCCCAGCTTTGTGAGTTGGACTGCTGTAGGCTCGGTGGCGCGCGAACTCAGAAAGCGATCCGCTAGAGTCTCGTCGAGCGTGTTGGATCCGGTTCCGGCAACGATCACTTCGTCAGGGCCAAGCTGACCAGAACGCCCCCGCTGCTGAAATAGACGGTTCAATGCTTCCGATGATAGTTCACGCTTAGAGCTGCCTTGTCGAGAAAGATACCCCCCAGGACTCTTGTGGACCAGCGCACTCTGTTCGACTTCGACAACCAGCACAAACGAACCATCCGGCAGAGCCAACCGTTGGGTGACGAACGCCAACGGGGGACGGATGCTGTCTGAACAAACCTCGCCGACGAAGGCTTCCAGCGCATCCATCTGTTCGCGGTTCATCGACCGCACCTCACCGGCCTCTGACACACTGAAAATCAATGTGCCGCCTATGGTGTTGCCAAAAGCGGCCAACTCGTCGGCGACCGTCTCTCGACGAGGTGCACGGACGCGGTTACCAGTGAACTCGACTTCCTTGAACTCAACTCGGCTGTCCTCGCCGAGTTCGAGTTGCTGCAACAAGCTATCGCTATCCCAGGGCATTATCGCTCTCCCTTGGCAATTTCCGCAGCACCAAGCTATCAGCGCGTTGCCATTTATAGATTCCAGATCCCGCCCAATCTACCGTCGGCAACTCAACGTCTATATCGAAAGGCGGTAAGAATACTCCCACTCCAGTCCCTTCCCGCTCACCCCTGCGGCATGAACATCAGCTTAATCCCCTCCTGCCCCTCGGCCATATCAAAAGCCCGCTGCCATTCACTCAGGGCAAAGTGGTGGGTAATCAGCTTCTCGCTGGGAATAAAGCCCCGCTCGATCAGCCGCAGCGCCCGCTTCCAAGCCGGTCGCCGCTGCCCAATGCCGCCGGAGACCTCGAGTTCGTTGTAGGCGATCTTCTCAAAGTCAATCTCCACCGGCGCACCCGGCAGACCCATCTGGGAAAAGCGGCCCCGCTTGCGCACAAGTTCCAAAGCCAATCGCATAGCCGGTGCCACCCCCGCGCACTCAACCACCACGTCGGCACCATAGCCGCCAGTCAACTCGCGCACCCGCGCCACTGGGTCGCAGGCCGTAATATCGATCGTGTGTTGCACGCCCAGGTCCTCAGCCAATTTCAGCCGCTCAGTATCTCGGTCGGTACCGCAGAGAATCACAGTCCCCCCCTCAGCCAGCGCCACTAGCGCCGAGAACAAACCCACCGGCCCAGGCCCGGTAATGGCAACGAAATCCCCCGCCGTCACGCCAGCCTGCTCAATAACCGAATGCACGCAGCAGGCCAACAGCTCGGTCAGGGCACCGGCTTCAAACCCCACGCCCTCGGGCAGCTTGTGGACAAACGTCGCATTGCAGTAGGGCGCAAAGCAGCCGTGATGCCAGTAACCCATGACCTTGCGATTGGGGCAAAGATTGTAGTGCTCGCTCAAGCAGTAGTCGCAGTCGCCGCAGATGTACACGCTCGGCTCGCCAGTCACGCGGTCGCCCACCTGTACTTGGTCGCCGACTTCCGCGCCCTTTTCCACCACCACGCCGCTGAACTCGTGTCCCATGACGACCGGCGTCTGGATATTGTAGTTGATGGTATCGCGGTACACGTGTAGATCCGATCCGCAAATCCCAGTCGCCTGCACCTCGACCTTCACCTGATTGGGGCCGGGCGGCGCGTCCGCCAAGTCGCGCAACTCGACAAATCCGTCACCCCGCTGATATTTGACTACTCCCTGCATCGCTATTCTCCTTCTGCGATCTCAAGTCGGTCGCCTGGCTTGATCTCCCCGGTTGCGCGCAGCACCCGCAAGCTGGCGAGCCGAGTGCTGATGATTTCGACGATTTCGACGAGGGCAACCGACTCTTCGGGGTCCAGCCCCTCGGCCTCTATCCGCTCGTTGCCGGGATAGACGAAAAAGCGCAATCGCGGCCGGATGCCGTGTGCGCTGCCGATATTAGCGTAAATGTCCTCGCTGTACACGGCGATGACTTCGGGCGCATCGCCCTCGAACACCAAGCCCTCTGGCTCAAAAGCAGCAGCTACCTTTTGCACCAACTCGCCCACAGCCTCTACCGTCGCCTGCCCCAACAGGGCTTGGCGAAACTCCTCCGAGCCAAACTCCAGCTCCTTCAAGCCGGCAAATTGCAGATCCTGCTCGCGCGGCTTGCCCAACAGGTCGAGCCCCACATCGCGGTCGGTGAGCTCGCGGAGTGCCTCTGCCTTACCAATTGCACTGCCGTTGTCAGCCCGCACGATCTCGACGCTCATCTGCGCCACAGCCGAATAGGATTTGTAGCCTCCCAATAAGGGGTCCCCCACCGACAGGCGGCGCATGTCGTAGTCCTGCAACAGGCCCACGATTACGAAATCAGCTCCCAACTCGCGGCCAATCGCGAGGGCTTTATCGTAGTCGGCAAACCCCCACTCCAGCGCCAACTCGGCAACCGCGTTAAACGGGACGACCTCCCAATTGCGCGCGGCCGCTAACTCCGCGCTGAGCATGTTAGCCAGCTCGTATTCGACGTTCCACACGCCCTCGCGAAACCCCGACTCATCGACAAACGGCACCACGGCCACAAAGTCGGGCCGGGGGCCGGAGCCATAGCGCTGGCGCTTCTCCAAGTACTGCTCTAGCGCGCTCGGCGGCTCGGCAGGCGGCTCGGGCGTCTGCCAATCCTCCGGGCCTCCCGCAGGAGAGGTCAGGGGGGCGCAACTACACCACAAAAGAAATGCAACGGTCCATTTTTTCATTGCGAATTCCACCAAGAAAAGTGCGATCGTGCCGCGTGGCATAAAAAGCGGCCTGCCCAGTTCTATGTCAACGCGGAGCGTCGCGCACCTTGACAGTGTTTTTCCTCGGCGATACGTTGCCAACGCACCCTTCCACGCCATTCCCAACCTGCTACTCATGGGCGAACTGACCCTCATCTACGGCCCGGCCCATCCCGACAAGGCTTCTTCCGCATACGAGCGCTGCTTGACGCACCTCGACGCGGGCGACAGCGAGTCCTTTCTCTGGCTCTTGCCAACGCACTTCCAAGCCCAACTCATGCGGCGACAACTCCTCCGCGCTAGCCGCACCCATCTACTCACCGGCCACTTGGCCCTCGACCTAAACAGTTTCACCGACATCCTCTACAGCCTCTGTCCCGGCCAGCGACCAGCCCTACCCCTCAGCGCGCAACGGCTCTTAGTCGAAGACGCCCTCGCGGCCAGCGCGGCCAACGCGCCTTATTACAGCCGCCGACCCGAGCGGCTGAGCCGGGAGCTAACTCAGTTGTTCCGCCGATTGGAAGAGACGGGCACTCAGCCGAGCGATTTGGGTGGAACAACTCAGCGCAGCGCGGAATTGCAGGCTCTTTACGCGGCCTACCTAGAGCGCCTCGCGGATGGCTGGAGCGGAAGCCGCGAGCGCTTTGCCGCTGTAGGTACTCATCTCGATCGCTCGGTACTCGCACAGCGATTCCCCAACCTCGACTTACTCGTATTCTGCGGCTTTGTGGACGTGCCCGCGCCTTTTTTGCCCGTGCTGGACAAGCTGCTAGCCCTCGTTCCAGAATCCATCGCGTTGCTCGACTACGATCCCGAGGGGCCCGGGTTTTTTGCCCGCACGCGCCCCTTGTACGAATTCCTCCGCGCCCGCGCCGTCCGCGCCGAGCGCAGCACCGCCGAACAACACCCGGCCGCCGCGTTTGCCGGCCGTCTCTTCACCCACAGCAGCGATAGTCTCGACGCGCCCGTAGAGCGAGTCGCCTGCCCAGACCGAATCGGCGAAGTCGCAGCCATGGCTCGCCGCATCCGCCAGTTGCATCAGGAACAAGGAGTCGAGCTAGCGCAGATCCGCATTAGCTTCCGCAACCTCGACACCTATGCCGATCTGGTCGCGGAAGTGCTGCCGCGCCACGGCCTGCCTTTTTACCTCGCGCGCGGGCGTCCCCTTGCCACGGCACCCGCAATGAACACGGTCTTCGCGCTCATCGACGCGGTGCTAGAGCGCTACAGCCGCGCCGCGCTCTTCCGCCTGCTCAGCCTACCCTTGGTGCGGCTGCGCTATTCATTGTCAGAATCAGACCAATCCCGCACGCTTGCTGCCGAGGACTTCGCTGCGTGGACCCGCAACGTGCCGCCGTCAACCGGGCGCAGCACTTGGCTCTCGGCCATCGAAGGCAACTTCGCTTACTTGGAGAGCGAACTAAGCCGAGAAGGCGAGCCGTTCTCTGAAGGAATCGACGATTTCCCAACTCGGCGCGAGGACCTACGCGCTGAATTGGAGGCCCTCCAGCCCCTACGAGCCGGCCTAACCGCGCTCTTTGACCTACTCCAGCCCTTGGAAAGCCGACAGGACCTACCCTCCTTCCGCCACCATTTACTCGACGCCCTCGACGCCCTCGGCGTAGAAAAAGCCCTCGTAGATGGAACGGCAGAAGACGGCCGAGCACTATCTCGCTTTTTGGCACTGCTCGACGAATTGTGCGCGCCGGCTGCGGCCCTCCAGCCTCGCACCCTGAGCCAGTTCGCCGACCTGCTGCGCGACGCCATCTCTCAAGCGCACGTCCCCGCCGCAACGCGCGCCGGCATTCACGTGACCGACCTCACCGCAGCGGGCAGCGCACCCTGCGATTACCTCTTCCTCGGCGGGCTAGTACAAGGCGAGTTCCCCCGCCTGCCGCCAGCCGATATTTTCCTCGAAGAAACCCAGCGCCGCGCCCTGAACTTGGACGAGGACGCCACCACCGAGGCCGAGCGTTTGCTGTTCTATCGCGCCATATGCGCACCGCGGCAGGGCCTCGGCGTCTTCTATCCCCGACAGGCGGGCAGCGAGACGCTCGCTCCCTCGCCTTTTGTCGACGAGTTAGACGGCCTGCTCGCCGCGCAACCTGAGGCGAATGAGGCTGATGGTGTACACACCCTTGCCGAGTTGCATCTTGAATTGGGCCGCGGCCTGTGCGTGCCGCGAGAAACGTCCCTCCCGCCTGCCTCCGACCCAGCGCACGACGCCCTAGCACTCTACAGCCAAGCCGCACAGCTCGACGGTCATGCTACCGCGCTACGGCACCTCGTGCGCGGCTTGCACATCGCCGATCTGCGCACGATTCCCAAGAATCTCGGCAGCCATGAAGGCGTACTCGACGAGGAACCGCTGCTCGCCGCGCTGTGCACCCGGCTCGGCGCGGGCCATTCTTTTTCCGCGACCCAACTGGAGCTTTACGGCCGCTGTCCCTTCCGGTTTTTTGCCCAAGAACTGCTCAATCTCCGGCCCTTCCGCGACCCAGAAGACGACAACTCGGCACTCAAACGCGGCAACCTCGTCCACCGCATCCTCTATCGTTTCTATACGGCCCACGGCGAAGCAGCCGAACGCGCGGAAAACTTGGCGACAAACATCGCGGAACTGCGCCATATCGGCCGCCAAATCGCCGATGAAATGGGGCTTACGGGCTTTTTCTGGGAGCGGGAATTAGAGCACTTGCTCGGCTCCGACGACGAGGAACGCAAGGGCATCTTGCCTCACTTCCTCCGCCTGCAAGCGGACGCGGCTAACCCAGCCGTGCCGACCCATTTCGAGCTGAGCTTTGGCAGCTACCCCGGCATGGGCGAGCGCGACCCGCGATCGACCACCGATCTCTATGCCATCGGCGATCCAGAGACTGGAGACGAGGTGCGACTCTCCGGCAAGATCGACCGCATCGACTGCACGGCCGACGGCCACTTCGTCGTCTTCGACTACAAGACCGGCCGCATGCCCTCGGTAGCCGATATTGACACCGGCCTCAACCTCCAACTTCCGCTCTATTTGCTAGCGACTGAATCCTTGTTCGGTGAGACCGGGCTGCGCGAAGGAGCTGGGGCGGCGTACCTGATGCTCCGCGACTTAGAGGATTGCGGACGCGGCGGACTGTTCGCCGATGCCACCCACCGCAATACAGCCTATGTCGCCAGCGGCCGCCATGGCATGTACGACCACGAGGAGTATCGCCAGCGCCTCGACGCCGTGCGCGGCTTTGTCCTCTCGTACACGCGAGCTATGCGCCGTGGGGTATTCCGCGTCACCACCCACGACCCAGACAAGATCTGCCCGCATTGCCCTTATCAGCAAAGCTGCCGCCTCGATCCCCAACGCATGAGAGCCTTGTCGTGAAGCGCGCCATCCCTCTGACTCCCGTCCAGCGCATGGCTCTCGACAGCCAGCGCAATATCGCGGTCACGGCCAGCGCCGGTGCCGGCAAGACCGCAACGCTAGTCGAGCGCTACATCGAGCTGTTGCGCCAGCATCCCGAGATCGGCGTGCGCCAAGTGCTGGCCATCACGTTTACCCAAAAGGCCGCGGCGGAAATGCGCGAACGCATCGCCCGGCGACTGGCCGACGCCCTCAACCAAGAGCTACCCGAGCCAGAGCGGCAGCGTCTGCGGCAAATCCGCGATGACCTGCCCGCGGCGCGCATTTCCACCATCCATGCCTTCTGCGCGGCTCTGTTGCGCGAGTATCCCATGGAAGCGGACGTGGACCCGGCCTTCGCAGTCTTGGAGGGATTGGATGCCGCGCAGTTGCGGCAGCAAGCCGTGCGCCAAACCCTTGAGGCCCTAGCCCGTGCACGCGACTCCGACCCGGATAAAGAAGCCCTGCGGCGCACCTTGGCCGAATGGCCGCGCCGCTATCTCGAACAGGTTTTGGAATACCTGCTCGAAAAAAAGCATCTCGCCCGCTCGTGGTGCCGCCGCTACGCCGAGCAGTCGCCCGATCAAATCCTCAGCGACTGGCGCGAGATGCAGCAAACGACCAGCGCTCCCGCGTGCCGCGCCCTGCTCGACGACACCCATTTCACCGACATGCTCGCAGAGCTTGCCGCGCTCGAGCCTCTAACCGACGAGAGCGACTCGGCTGTCGAGCGACTAAACCCGCTCCGCGATTTCATGCGCCGGCTGAGCCAAGCGCCCCCGCCCGACGAGGCGATAGAGATTCTCCCGCGTCTAGCCGAGGGACTTTTGACCAATGGCAACCCTTTGAGCGGTAGCCGGCTAGGCAGGAAATCCAATTGGGAGGAAGCCGACCTCGCCCGCATCCGCGAACTCGTGCCCGCCTTGGGACGCTGCTTGGCCCCGCACGCTGATCTCCTCAGCCTCGAACTCACTGCGGCCGACGAACGCGCCGCCGCAGTGCTGCCCGCCCTGTCGCGCGTTTTCTTCAGGGTCGATACGCGCTATGAGAGCAGCAAAGGCAACGGCAGTGTGCTGGACATGGACGATCTGCTAGAGAAAACTCACCAGCTCATCGCTGCCGACGCGGATATCCGCCACCGCTTGGCCCAACACTATCGCTTCGCGCTGATCGACGAATTCCAAGACACCGACCCCTTGCAGTGGGAAATCATCCGCTCATTAGCGTCGCCGGATGGGCAAATGGCCGGCGACAAACTCTTCATCGTCGGCGATCCCAAGCAATCGATCTACTCGTTCCGCGCAGCCGACGTCACCGTCTTCGCCCGCGTCCGCGACGCCATCGCAGAGGCCAATGCCGTGCACGAGCGCGAGTCCCGGCCCTTTTGCGACGACGGCGAGGTCCTCGACGCCTCCCCCACCCAGCGGCTCGGCTCCCTCGTCATGGGCGAAAATTTCCGCACTCTCGCCCAGCCCGTTGCCTTTGTCAACGCACTCTTCCCCAAGTTTATGCAAGAGGTTCCAGACGAGCCGTTTCAGGTCGGCTACGACCCGCTCGTCGGGTGTCGCCCCACTAGTGAGAGCGAGGGTTCGGTTGAACTTTTGCTCTTGCCGCCGGACGATAGCCGCGACGCGACAGACGCCGCTCAGCACGAAGCAAAGCTCGTGGCCCGCCGCCTGAGCCACCTGTTGGCAGGCAACGACCTGCAAGTCGCCGACCGAGACGGCTTGCGTCCGCCCGAGCCCGGAGACATCGCCTTACTCCTGCGCCGCCGCCGCAATCTCGCCGCGTACGAAAACGCACTGCGGGCCTGCGGCATCCCCTTCCAAGTGGCCGGCGGCCGGGGGTTTTACCAGCGCCAAGAAATCTACGACCTAGCCAATATCCTCCGCATCTTGTGCAATTCCGGCGACGGCATCGCCCTGATGGGCGCGTTGCGCTCGCCGTACTTCGGCCTCTCCGACAACGGCCTGTACGCACTGACCGCTCCCCAAGGCGGGCGGCTCGCAGAGCACCTCGGCGACGCCAGTCAGCGGCAGCACCTCACCTCTGCGGACCGAGAGGCCGCCACAGACGCCGTCGCCCGACTCCAACACTGGAGAGAGCTACGCGACCGCGTGCCCCTCGTCGAGCTTCTGCACACCATCCTCGAAGACACCGGGGCTTGGGGCTTTCTCTGCTATGGCGAGCGCGGCGATCAGGCCGTGGCCAACGTGCATAAGTTCCTCGACCTCGCCCGCGAGTTCCGCGGCCCCCTCGCCGATTTCGTGGTGCGCCTCGACTTGTTGACGAATGAAGAAGAACAAGAGGGCGAAGCCCTACTCGACACGGACGCCTCAGCGGACGCCTTACACATCCTGACCGTGCATGCGGCCAAGGGCTTGGAGTTCCCCATCGTCGTAGTACCCGACTTAGCCGCGAGGTTCAATTTTCAAAACAGCGCGCCCGCGCTCATCGACGCGGAAAAAGGCATCGGCTTGCGCGCGCTCGATCCCGAGCAGGATTACAAAAGGACCTCCTCCTTTATCCGCACCCTCATCAATCGCAACGCGAGCCGCCGCCAGCGCGCCGAAGAAAAGCGCCTGTTGTACGTGGCTTGCACCCGCGCCCGCGACCACTTGCTACTCGGCGGAACGCTTACTGACAAACACCTCGACGCCGACCTCGACGCGGCCGCGGACTGTCTCGGTTGGATTTGCGGCAGCTTAGAATTGACAGAAGCCGACCTCGTTCGCGGTACCAAGGCGGTTGCAGGCGTGCCATCTCCCTTGCCCATCTACACCGACCCTAATGCGTTTTCGATCCCCACGACCACTGATCACCAGGCCGAGCCAGCCTTTCGCGCCCTCGACGCCGCACCCGCCCAAGCAGCGGAACCGATGTTGGATCTGCTATCACCGCTCGACGATCCTCAGAACCGGCCCGAATTTGCAACCAGCGAGTTGGTCCTCTTTGCCGCAGATCCAGCCGCTCACCATCGCCAGTACGCGCTGGGTCTGCCGCCGTGGTCCCTTGGCCAACAAGATGCGCCCCGACGCCGAGGCATGCTCTTTGGTCAGCTTGCCCACGCTGGTATAGAGGCTTTGAGCAACAGCCCAGACGCCGACCCCGCAGCCCTCGCTGCCGATCTCGTCGCCGCCGTCGCGTTGCCCGTAGCATCCTATCGCGCCTCGTTCGAGCGCGAGTTAACCGACCTGTTGCGCCACTGTCGCCAATCGTCCATAGCCGAGCACTGGCTCGCCCATACAGAGGCCCGTACCGAAGTGCGCTTTGCCCTCTCGCTGGAGCGCGGTTTAGTACATGGAGTAGTCGATTACATGGGACGCGGGGGCGACGGACTGTGGGAATTAGTCGATTACAAAACCGGCCACCGCGCGAATCCAGACGAGGCAACACAGCACTACCGCCTCCAGTTGGAAATTTATACCCTCTGTTTACAGGCCCTCTACCCGGGCCAAGGCGAATACCGCGCAACCCTGTACTTCACCGACTTAGACGAGGTGCGCCTTATGCGTTTCACACCAGCCGATCTAGCCGCGGCCCGCACCCACCTCGACGACCTCGTCGCCCAGCTCATTGCGGCCAAAGCCGCAGCAAGCGAATCAATACTCACAGGAAGGCTATAATGTTTTACTCGACCCTCTCTCTGATCGTCGTATCCCTAGCCGCCTGTACAGCTCTCGAACAAGCTCCGCCGTCCGCTGCGAATACCCAGCGAATGGCCGAGCGCCTGCAACAAATCGCCCACAACCAAAATCCGGTTTCCAATATCTATCTGAACGACTTGCGAGTGGAGCACTTCAGCAGCCGACAAGAACTCTTATCTCCTTTGGCCCGCATGCGGGGCCGAATTTTATTGGCCCGGGAGCGCCTACGAGCCGGCCAGACGCAGGCTTCCATTGACGAATTCCATCAATTGCGGCCCGAGCTTGAGCAGCGCCAAGTCCGCATGCAGCCGAGCCTAGACATGCTCTTGGGTCTCGCCTATCTGCGCTTGGGCGAGCAGGTCAATTGTCTGGAGGGTCATACTACCGCCTCGTGTCTCTTCCCCATCGGTCCCGACGGCGTTCACGCCGACCCACACGGATCGCGGACGGCCTTGGACTACTTCGCCACTGTGCTGGAGCAAAATCCCGACGATTTGACTGCTCGCTGGCTTCTCAACATCGCCTATATGACCCTAGGAGGATACCCCGACCAAGTCCCACCCCAGTGGCTTATCGCACCAGCGCTCTTTGTCTCCGAGTACGACATCGGCCACTTCCCCGACATTGCTCCCTTTCTGAGGCTCGACTTGGTATCCTTAGCCGGCGGCAGCATCATGGACGACTTTGACAACGACGGGTTCCTCGACCTGATGATCTCAGCCTGGGGTTTGCACGACCAACTCCGCTATTTTCGCAACCAAGGTGATGGCACTTTTGTCGAGCGCACCCAAGAAGTCGGCCTCACCGGCATAACTGGTGGCCTGCAACTGGTCCACGCCGACTTCGACAACGACGGCTGGCTCGATTTTCTGGCTGTGCGCGGGGCTTGGCAGGGGATCGACGGACAACATCCCAATTCGCTGGTGCGCAACCAAGGCGACGGCACCTTTGCCGATGTGACCGAAGCAGCGGGCTTGCTCAGCTTTCACCCCACTCAAACAGCGGCTTGGGCTGACGTCGATAGCGACGGCCTGTTGGACCTATTCGTCGGCAATGAGACCTTTCCCGGCCTCAACGATGTCCACCCCGGTGAACTCTTCCACAACCAAGGCGACGGGACCTTCGTCGAAAAGGCCGCCTCGCTCGGTTTGGCTGTCGAGGGCTTTGTCAAGGGCGCAACTTGGGGAGACTTTGACAACGATGGGCAGATCGACTTATACGTCTCGCGTCTGATGGGCGACAATTTCCTCTTCCACAACCGAGGAGCCGAACCAGCCGAGGGCCAGCCCTTCGCGGATGTAGCTGGCCGGGCCGGGGTCAAGCGACCGCACGAGAGTTTTCCCACTTGGTTTTGGGATTTTGACAACGACGGCTGGCTCGACTTGTTCGCCTCGGGTTATCACTACAACCCCGATCTCAACGCCGGGGATGTAGCAGCCGACTATATGGGCCTGCCCACCGACGCGGAACGGGCTCGGCTTTTCCGCAACCGAGGCAATGGCACCTTTGCCGATGTCAGCCAAACCCACCACCTCCACAAAGTGCTCTATACGATGGGGTGCAATTACGTCGATCTAGACAACGATGGCTGGCTCGATTTGTATGTTGGCACAGGGGCACCTTCCCTGCGCTCGGTGATGCCCAACCGCATGTTCCGCAATGCTGGCGGGCATGTCTTTCAGGACGTCACTGCCTCGGGCGGCTTCGGCCATTTGCAGAAAGGACACGGCGTGGCCGTCGGCGATTTGGACAACGACGGCGACCAGGATATCTACGCGGTCATCGGCGGGGCCTATACGGGGGATACCTTCCAGAATGTCCTCTTCGAAAATCCCGGCCACGGGAACCGCTGGATCACCTTGCTACTGGAGGGCACCCAAGCCAACCGCAGTGCCATTGGAGCCCGCGTCGAGGTCCAAGTGGAAACTGCGGAGGGCGCTCGGTCAATCCACCGGATGGTGAGCAGCGGTGCCAGCTTCGGAGCTTCGAGCCTGCAACAGGAAATCGGTCTGGGACAGGCCACGGCCATCCGGGAAATCTCGGTAATCTGGCCGGGCGCGGACGAGGTTCAGCGCTTTGCGGATGTTCCGCTGGACCGGGCTTATCGGGTGCGGCAAGGCGAAGCGGCCTTAATTCCACTAGTGCGGAAGTCCATGTCTCTGGCACCCGAGCGGGATGGTGCCCATAGCCCTGCTCACAATTGACGAGGAGACACTTGCGTCAGGTGACAATTCAGTTATTCGCCCCTCCCATTCCGCCCTGCATCGCCGTGGCGCGGGCCAAAACCGCCAGCACTTCTTCGCGCAGGGCCTCCGGCAGGTCCGCGAAGTCGATCTGTCTAGCCCCGCCGGGCAACTCGGTTCGGCTCTTGTTCCACCCCTCTTCCGCGCGGCACCACCGGATTACCAAACCATTGCCCAAGCGGATGAAATACGCCCCATCGTCTGTGTAAAGTGTCGCTTGCATAGAGTTCCTCTCGCTGAATCGCGTCGTTTGCGTTCCCCGTTCGACCGCGTACTTTCTTTAAGCATTCCCAACGTAGAAGACAAATCGCGTAGGACATTTAATGCAGATTTCTGCCCTTCGGGCCTCGGCCGATTTCGGGGCACAGGTGCAGCGTGCCGCCGAGCGCCTAGCCGCCGAGCGCGTCTACGAGCGCATCCTCGCGCGCGATCACACGGTCTGGCGGCCCAACCCAACCGAGATTGACAATCGGCTCGGGTGGCTCGACAGCCCGCGCGTCATGCGGGACGCTATCGGCCCCATCCACCAATTCATCGACGCCGTCCGCGCCGATGGCTATACCCACGCCTTGCTGTTGGGCATGGGCGGCTCTAGTCTAGCGCCGGAAGTCTTCCGCGAAATTTTTGGCGTCGCCGACGGTTTTCTCGACCTCTCGGTATTCGACAGCACCCAACCCGACGCCGTCTTGGCCAAGGCGCGTGCGCTCGACCCTGCTCGCACTCTGTTTCTTCCAGCCACCAAATCCGGCGGCACTGTAGAGACCCTGTCCTTGCTCAAGTACTTCTACAACCGTACGGCGGACGCTGTCGGATCAGCAGAAGCCGGACGACACTTCGCCGCCATTACCGACCCAAGCAGCGGCCTCGAAGCACTCGCGCAACGCCTCGGCTTTCGCCACATCTTCCGCAACGATCCCAACATCGGTGGGCGCTACTCGGCCCTGTCGTACTATGGCTTGGTCGCAGCCGGTGCCATTGGCGCGGACCTCAACCGTCTGCTCGATCGGGCCGAACAAGCCCTTACCGACCCGCAACCGGGCATCCAACTCGGGGCCTTTCTCGGCGCGGGTGCCCTAGCTGGCCGCGACAAACTAACGCTCATCGCTTCGCCCACTGCCAGCGCGGTGGGCGCTTGGATCGAGCAACTCATCGCCGAGAGCACCGGCAAAGACGGCAAGGGGCTGCTACCGGTTGATTTAGAACCTGAGTGCGCAGCCCACACCTACGAACCCGACCGGCTCTTCGTCCATCTGCGGTTGGACGACTCGACCGATGCCCGCGTCCAAACCATTGCCGCGGCTGGACATCCGGTCTTGTGCCTCCAACTAGCGGACGCCTACGATCTCGGTGCGGCCTTCTTTCACTGGGAAATTGCCACGGCCATCGCCGGATTCTTCCTCGGCATCCATCCCTTTGACCAGCCCGATGTCGAGGCTGCCAAGGAACTGGCCCGCCAGATGGTGACTGCCTACCAGCAAAGCGGTGCGCTGCCCGCCCCCACGCCCGACCTCGTCGATGGCCTCGCACTATATGGATCGGTGCAAGGCACCACCCTGCCGCAGGCCCTAGCGCGTTTTCTGGCAAGCGGCGAACAAGGACGCGCGTACATTGCCCTGCAAACATACCTCCCCCCGACCCCAACGATCACCGCCGCCCTACAGGATTTGCGCCGCCAGCTACTAGCGCACACCGGCCTAGCCACGACCTTCGGCTTTGGCCCGCGCTTTCTGCACTCGACCGGCCAATTGCACAAGGGCGACGCCGGGCGCGGGCTTTTTATTCAGCTAACGGCCGACTCAGCAGAGGACGCGCCGATTCCCGACGAAGCCGGGACTTCGGACTCTAGTATCACCTTCGGCGTCCTCGCCCAAGCCCAAGCCCTCGGCGACCGCCAAGCCCTCATCGATCAAGGGCGAACTGTGCTCCGCATCCATTTAGGCGCAGACATCGCCGCCGGCATTGCCCAATTGCGCCGCGCCTTAGACTCAAACAACGACCTTACAGGAGAAGTCCAATGAGCCGAGCAGACATCGGCCTAATCGGGCTAGCCGTAATGGGCGAAAACCTCGTCCTCAACATGGCTAGCCACGGTTTCACCGTTGCCGTTTACAACCGCACAACCGCCAAGGTCGATGCCTTTATGGCCGACCGCGCCCGCGGCCAATCCATCATCGGCACCCACTCGCCAGCCGAACTGCTCGCCCAGCTCAAAAAGCCGCGCCGCGTAATGCTGATGGTGCAAGCCGGTCAAGCCGTGGACCGCGTCATCGCTGAACTCGTCCCTCTACTCGACCAAGGCGACATCCTCATCGACGGTGGCAACTCCAACTACCAAGACACGATCCGCCGCACCCGAGAGTTGGCAGCCAAAGACCTGCTCTACGTGGGCACTGGCGTCTCTGGCGGCGAGGAGGGTGCACTCAAAGGGCCGAGCATTATGCCCGGCGGCAACCCCGACGCTTGGCCCCACATCAAAGATCTCTTCCAAGCCATTGCTGCCAAAGTCGCCGATGGCAGCCCGTGTTGCGATTGGGTCGGACGCGACGGCGCCGGCCACTACGTGAAAATGGTCCACAACGGCATCGAGTACGGCGACATGCAGATGATCGCCGAGGCATACGCCCTGATGCGCGAAGGGCTCGGCATCGAGCCGCCGGCACAGAGCGCAATTTTCAAGCAGTGGAACGAGGGCGAGCTCGACAGTTACCTCATCGAAATCACTGGCGATATCCTCGCCAAGACCGATGACGAGACCGGCCAGCCCATGGTCGATGTCATCCTCGACACAGCCGGCCAAAAGGGTACCGGTAAGTGGACCGGCATCGACGCCCTGCAATTGGGCGCTCCAGTAACCGCCATTACCGAGGCGGTCTTCAGCCGCGCCCTATCCTTCCTCAAAGACGAGCGCGTGGCTGCGGCCGATGTCCTCCAAGGCCCAGACGCTTCGTTTACTGGTGACAAAGACGCTTTCGTCGAAGACATCCGCCAAGCCCTGTACGCAGCCAAAATTTGCTCCTACGCCCAAGGCTATCAGTTGCTCGCCCTCGCCGCCCGCGAATACGGCTGGGAACTCAACTACGGCGGTATCGCCCTGCTGTGGCGCGGCGGCTGCATTATTCGCGCTCAGTTTTTAGGCCGCATCAAGGAGGCCTTTGACGCAGATCCAACGTTGGCCAATCTGTTGCTCGCACCGTACTTCAGCGACGCACTCGCACAAACCCAAGCGTCTTGGCGCAGAGTTGTAGCTACGGCTGCGACTCTCGGCATACCCGTGCCGACCTTTGCCAGCGCCCTCGCGTACTACGACGGCTACCGCTCCGCCCGCCTACCTGCCAATCTGCTCCAAGCCCAACGAGACTACTTTGGTGCCCATACGTATGAGCGCACCGACCAGCCACGCGGCATGTTCTTTCACACTAATTGGACCGGACGTGGGGGAACCACGGCATCGACGGCTTACAACGTCTAGCGTAAAAAACGTTCGGCAAAAGCTGTATTGACGAGCGCAATTTGTCGCATACAGTCGCTAGCAATCCAATTATAAGAACAACCCCTGCCGTTATAAGAACAACCCCTGCCGTTCTCCTTTGTTCGGACCGACAAGAGGGTCTTGTTTTTAATACATCGGTAGAAGATGAGAATATTTGCTGCACCTTCTTTTGCTACTTTTCCGTTAGCGCACGCAATATAACTTTGCAGTACATTTGCTAAATACTAGGTTTTTATATTAATTTAAAAATGTTATACGTACACTTACCCTAGGTGAAAGGATCTTCCATGCCTAACATCGCAACTCTCTTGAAAGAAGAGATCAGCAAGATCGCCCGCAAAGAAGTGCAAGACCAAGTGCGCGAACTCAAGCAAACAGTGCGCGAACAGCGCGATGCGATCAATCGCTTGGAAAAGCAAGTCGGCTCAGCAAAGGCTGCTGCCAAATCGGCTGCTGCTAAACCAGCCGCCAAAGTCCGCAAACCCGCAGGCATAGGCGATAGGAGAAAACAACGCCGAATCGCCCCGAATACGATCAAGAAGCATCGCAAGCGCCTTAAGCTCTCCCAAGCCGAACTCGGCGAACTGCTCAACGTTAGCACCAACACCGTTCTGCGCTGGGAAGCTGGCACATCCAAACCGCGTAGAAAGCACCTCCCGGAGCTTGACCAACTTCGCACTATAAGCATGCGGGAACTCAAGAAACGGCTCAGCGAATAACAGACTTTACAGAACGATCACAAAAGCCTCCTAGTCCGCGGACTAGGAGGCTTTTATTTGGCACCTATCACTGCCAGCGCGCTATATAGGCACCCATCTGCTGTTGTAACTCTGCGTTGTCCCGCTTAGCGGCTCCTCGCTCGACAATCCGCGCCTTGCGCAATAGCATGGTGCGCACAGCGGCGGCGCGATCCGGTGCGAGTTGTGGCTCCTCGCGCAACAGCTTGTCGAGCGCGTACACCCGGAAGCGATCCATCGCGTAGTGCGCCTGCGATAGCTGATCGGCGTGGCCGCCGTATTTGCGAATGAGCTTCTCCGCCAAATAGACCACCTCGTAGCGACAGGTAATTCGCAGCCAAAGTTCGTAGTCCTCGCAGGCAGGTAGGCTTTCGTCAAACATACCAATGTCCGCAAAAACCCGGCGGTGAATTGCAATCGACGAAGGCGACATAACACACAACGGCAGGGCCTGAAAGAAAATGTCGCCGCCGAATTTTTGGTGGTGTTTGTGGGGATTGACCCGCACGCCATTGCGGATCCAAATCTCGTCGGTGTGACAGATCAACAACCCACTCTCGCGCAGGGCCACTGCTTGTTGGGCGAGTTTGTTGGGCAACCACTCGTCGTCCGAGTCGAGCAGGGCGATCCACTCGCTCTCAGCCACCGCAATCCCGCGATTGCGCGCGGCGGAGACCCCGCTGTTTTCTTCCATAATTACTATTCGGACTGCGTCGCCAAATTCCTCACGCACCTGCTCGGGCGTGCCGTCGTCGGAGGCGTCGTCAACCACGATCACCTCAAAGTCTGCCCCCTGCTGCGTCAGTACCGAACGGATCGCCCGGCCGACTAACGCGCGGCGGTTGTACACGGGAATGACAACCGAGAACACGGCGGCCTCAGTTGTCGCTGGCGAGCGCGGCAGCGGCGTCTAGTTTTTCGATGACCATTTCTGCAGTAATAACCTCGGGCAACACCAGCGGCTGGTCGATAAGACCGGCGGGAAAGATCACATACAAGGGCACCCCAGAGCGCCCAAAGGCGCGCAAAAGCTGAGTGATCTCGGGATTGCGGTTGGTCCAATCGGCTTTGACTAGAGCCACATCAAGCGCAGCGAACCGCTCGCGTACCACTTGCTGCGCCAACACCGCCCGCTCGTTGACTTTGCACGTCCAGCACCACTCAGCCGTAAAGTCTATAAAGACCATCTGCCCACCCGCGACCAACTCCTCGACGCGCGCGGCACTAAACGGCTGCCAGTCTAGCTCCGACGCAGTAGTCTGCTCGGCCAAGGTCTGCTCGGCAGCCAGTAATGGATGGACAAAGATCGCATAGCTGCTCACAACCAGCACCAGTACCACCACTCGGGCTACCCTTTTTGAACGGGTGGGATGCTGGAAGCTGCCCCACTGACCCCAGACCCAGCAGGCCAGACCTAGCCCCAGTAAAAAGGCCCCCGTCCACACCACGCCTTCGACCCCGACCTGATTGCCTAAGACCCAGAGCAACCACAGCACCGTAGCCATCAGCAAAAAGCCCATTAGCTGCTTGAATCGCACCATCCAAGGGCCAGGCTTCGGCAAGTGCCCAATCCACGCTGGCTTGAGCGCCAGCACCACATACGGCAGTGCCATCCCCACGCCAATCGCCAAAAAGACTGCAATGACGACGCCGGCCGGCTGGGCAAAAGCAAACCCAAGCGCCGTTCCCAAAAAGGGTGCGGTGCAGGGCGTGGCCAGAATCGTCGCCAGCACGCCGTTGAGAAAGGACCCCGTCAACCCCTCGCGTCCATCTAGCCCCCCCAAGTTACTGGTCCCCGGTAGCAAAATTTCATAGACGCCAAAAAGACTGAGGGCCAGCGCAAAAACCAAGGCACTCATCGCCACCACAAAACCTGGGTATTGGAACTGAAAGCCCCAACCGATTTGCTCACCACTGCTTTTGACCAAGAGCACCGCTAGCGCCAGCGCCAAAAAAGTGGCCACAATACCAGCGCAAAACGCCCACCCTAGTTGCTGTACCCGCTTGGTCTCCTCGCCAGCTTGATTGACAAAACCGAGCACCTTGAGCGAGATAACCGGCAACACGCAAGGCATCAAATTGAGGATCAACCCACCCAACGCCGCAAAGGCGATATAGACCCACAACGACCGCGCGACCTCCCCGCTCGCCGCGCGAAAATCCCGCTCCAAGATGCCCCCGCGTGATGCAGCACGCAGATCCAGTGTCAGCGTCCCGGCCTGCACTTGGCCGTCTAGCTGATAGACGAGCACCCCGCGCAACGTATCGACTTGAGCGGAGGCGTAGGGTTCGACAGACAGCACAAGGTGATCGGCCGCTAGACGCCGCGTGGACAACGCAAAACCGTCGGCCTCCAGTGGATAAAAGTCAGGCACCTGCTCGCCCTGCTCGAAAGCCTTGTCCTCGTGGGAAAGGCGCACGTCAACCTCCGCAGCCCCCTGACCCCGCACGGCAAGTTCTACCGCAATGCGCTCGTCCAACGCACCCGGCACCTGCGCTGCATATCGATCAAATTGCGCCTGCTGGGCGCTCGGCTTGCCGACGGCAGCCACCGGTAGCGCCAATGTCAACGATGCTCCTCCGGGAATGCACAACTCGCGGCATACCAGCCAAGAGACTTCGGCTGCAAGGTGCAGTGTATCCCCCGCTGCCAACTCCTGCGGCGCGGTAGTCTCAGCCATGAGCAGCACTTCGTCGGCATACCCATAGACCACCAACTCCCCCTGTTCCTCGAATTTGTTGGGCAAAGGCCACTGCAGCGGCCCTGCCACAACACCAGCAGGTAGCTGCCACTCGACTTCGATGGGCAAGCCGGCGTCGCCGCTAAAAAGCCAATAGGTGTGCCATTTCTCCTCCATCGTCAGCTCGATCCCCAACCGGAAAGACTGGCCGGGCGCTACGGCATCTACATCGGCCAAAAAATTGGCCTGCACCGGGTGATCGTCGGCATAGAGCCGCCCGCAGAGGACTAAGACGAGCAGAAGGATAAGATTGTACATGGGAGCCTCGAAAGGAGAGAGAAGGGGAAATTAGAGTTTGCCAATCCGCGCAAGCGGGAATTGAGTAGGGGCGACTCTTAGAGTCGCCCCTACTCAATCCAGCACGGCTCGGTGGATTTGCTCGATGTCGATTAAGCGGCAACCGAAGCGGCGGGCAAAGTCCACCAGTTGCTGGCCCTTGGCCATTGAGCCATCGGGTGCCATCACTTCCGACATCACGGCCGCCGGAAAAAGTTCGGCCTGACGGGCCAACTCCACCGCACCCTCGGTGTGCCCCTGGCGGCTCAGCAACCCTTCTGGGCGGGCGGCTAAGGGCAACACGTGCCCAGGGATGACGATATCGTCGGGCCCGGTATCCGGCTGGAGCGCGCGCCGAATGGACGTGGCGCGATCTTCAGCCGAGACACCGGTTTCAATCCCCTCTAGCGCGTCAAACGGCAGGCCGAAGCGCGGAGTCGTCCAATCGGCGTTGTGCGGCTCAATCAGTCCGACGCCGAGACGCGCCAGATGGTTCTCGGTCGTGGCTAGGTGCAGCATGCCACGCGCCTCTTTGAGCATTTGATTGATCGCAGCACCCGAAACGTATTCCGCGGCCACAATCAAATCTCCTTCGTCTTCGCGCTCCCGCGCATCCACTAAGACTAGGAACTTCCCAGCGCGAAAATCCGCGATCGCTTCATCTAGCTGACAGAACATTTATTGCACCTGGTGCGCCACGAGCACCGCTTCGTCGAGTTCAATCCCCAAGCCGGGCGCGTCCGGCACCCGGATGTGGCCGTCTATTATGGTTTCTGCCGGGCGTATCAACTCGCCGCGCCAATCCACCTCTCCAAACGCGTATTCGAGCACCGTGAAGTTGGCAACCGTCGCCGCCAAATGTACCCCAGCCATCGTCGATACCGGACCAGCTGGGCTGTGGGGTGCAATCGGCATCTGTGCTACTTCGGCCAGCGCGGCAATGCGCCGACATTCGGTAATGCCACCGGCGTGTTTGACATCCGGCATCAGCACATCCACTGCTCTTTGGGCGATGTAGGGCCAAAACCCCTCGCGGCCAACGAGCGATTCGCCACCGGCAATGGTCTGACCCGAGTGCAGCCGCAACTGGCGTAACTCATCGACTTGGTCGCGCGGCACTGGCTCCTCAAACCAGTAAAGATCGAGCGGCCGCACCTTTTCGGCCACCTTAAAAGCCAAGGCCAAGTCAAAGCGCTGATGGCAATCCACCAGCAGTTCGATTTCGTCGCCAATGGCCTCCCGCGTCGCCACCAGCCGCGCAATTCCTTGGTCCGCGTCGCGCTCGACTCCCCCGCGGTCCATCCGCCGCCAATGCACCTCGTCAAAGGGCGTGCTCTTGACGGCGCTAAAGCCGGCATCAACCGCTCGGCACGCCGCATCGGCAAACCCCTGTGGGCTGCGGTCGCGGGTGCCGCGATTGAGATTGGCGTACAAGCGCACGGAGTCGCGCCGCTTGCCGCCCAGCAAGCGCCAAGCCGGCACCCCGAGCGCCTTACCGGCCAAATCCCACAGCGCTTGGTCAACTGCGCTCCGCGCCGTGGCCCCGACGCGGCCGGTGTCGCCCGAGAAAATCGCCGATCCCCGCGCCATCTGTTCCCACAACACCTCTACTTGGGTCGGGTCTGCGCCCATCAACCGAGGCCCCAATTGCTCCAGTGCGGCTGCGACCAAGCCGTTGTTGCCGCTTTGGCTCGCTTCGCCCAGCCCGCTCAGCCCATCGTCAGTGTGAATTTGGACAAAGATCCAATTGCCTCGGTGCGACGCCGCCACTGAGTGTAGTTCCAAATGAGTAATTTTCACATGGTCTCTCCAGCGTAAAACTGCTTTCTCAGAAAACATAAAGAAGAGACGGCCTAGCCGCTACGCGCGGAGGGGTTCACGCGGTTCAACTGAGTCGTTATGTTCTTGGTTCACGCCTTCTTTTCCCGGAGGTGAAGCATGGATCTCTTCGACGCCGGACTGCGGGATCGCCAAGCGGCAGACCAACCCCTAGCCGCTCGCCTGCGACCGCGCAACTTAGACGAATACGTCGGCCAGGACCACATTCTCGGGCCGGGTCGCTTGCTGCGGCGCGCCATTGAGGCCGACCAACTCTCCTCGCTGATTTTCTACGGGCCGCCCGGTACGGGCAAAACCACGCTCGCCGCGGTCATTGCCCACACCACCAGCGCCCATTTTATCTCCATCAACGCCGTCTTGGCCGGGATCGCCGACATTCGCCAAGCCGTCGATGAGGCCGGCCAGTTGCGCAAGCTGCACAGCCGCAAAACCATCCTCTTCATCGACGAGGTCCATCGCTTCAACAAGGCTCAGCAAGACGCACTCCTACCTTGGGTTGAAAACGGCACCATCATCCTCATCGGCGCGACCACCGAAAATCCCTACTTCTCCGTCAACCGTCCTCTGCTTTCGCGCAGCCGGGTTTTTCAGTTACAGGGCCTTAGCTCCGAGGCCCTCGCGCACATCGCCCAACAGGCGCTCACCGACTCGCGCGGCTATGGCCATCTCAGCGTCGTCCTACACCCCGACGCCCTTGCGCACCTGATCGACGTGGCCAACGGCGACGCCCGCGCCCTGCTCAACGCCCTAGAGCTAGCAGTCGAAACCACCGATCCAGACACCCAAGGACGGATCGCCATCGACCTAGCGGTAGCCGAGGAGTCCATCCAGCGGCGCGCCCTGCTTTACGACAAGGAGGGCGACTACCATTTTGACGCCATCAGCGCCTTTATCAAATCCATGCGCGGCTCAGACCCAGACGCCACCCTCTACTGGCTGGCGCGGATGGTGTACGCTGGCGAAGACCCGCGCTTCCTCTTCCGCCGCATGCTAATCTTCGCCAGCGAAGACGTCGGCCTCGCCGACGAGCGCGCCCTCCAAGTCGTCATTACCGCGGCTGAATCCTTCGACCGCATCGGCCTGCCCGAGGGGCGCTTCCCCCTAGCGCACGCCGCCTTGTATTTGGCCACCGCGCCCAAGAGCAACTCGACTATGGCCTTCTTCGACGCGCTGGAGGTCGTGGAGAAAGAGCGCGACGGCGAGGTGCCCACCCACCTCAAAGACGCCAGCCGCGACAGCGAGGGCTTTGGCCACGACGCGGGTTATCTCTACCCTCATGCCTACCGCGAACACTGGGTTGCCCAGCAGTACCTGCCCGCCGGTCTGCAGGGCCGCATCTTCTACCAGCCCTCGGATCAAGGCCGAGAAAAAGAAGCTGGCGACCGCGTCCGCCAACGCCGAGAACTCCAGCTCGCCGCCATGCGCGAAGCAGAATCCGCCCCGGCCGAGGTGCTGTCCCTGTCCCCGCCCGACCAAGCGCGCGACCAATGGCTCAAACGCGCCAGCGGCGACGTTAGCACTCAATTAGAGCGCACGCGCCAACGCCTCTTCGCCCCACTTGCGCTCGCGCGCCACCACCTCGTCCTCGACTTGGAGGCCGGCACGGGCCTGCTCACTTGGGAAGCCCTGCGACGCGTGCCCGAAGGCGGTGTTTGGGCGCACACCAACGACAAGATCGCGGCCGTAGCCCTGCACGAAACCGCCGACCACCTAGCCGAGATCGAGCGGCCCCAAGTGCTGCAAGGCCCGCTGGTTACCCTCGCCGACCAGATCGCCGATCACAACCCCGACATCCTCTTTGACGCCATCGTCGGACGCAATGCCCTCGGCGCGTTAGCGCACAAGGAGGAAGTCATCGCAGCCCTGCACCGCTACCTCGCTCCACAGGGCCACGTCAGCTTGGTCGAGACCCTTTCGCGCCGGTCGCAGCGTTTGTACCAGTTGCTCGACTTACAGCAACTCGGCGACCTAGGCGAGCGCCTCATCGCCGCCGAAGAGGCCATCTACGCCGCGCCCGACAACCCGCGAGTCAACTGGGATGCCGAGAATCTCGAACAGATGTTCACGGCCGCGGGCTTTGGTGCAGTGCAGGTGCAGGTGGAAGCGGTCCAATCGCAACGGCACATCGAGCCGCGCCATCTGGCACATTGGTTTAATCCCGGCGGCGAGAAGCGGCACACGTACGCCCACCATCTAACCCAGCATCTCGACGAAGGAGAATTGCGGCAGGTGCGCAAGTTTTTTGAACAGAGCTTAGCCAACCACACGGTAACTTGGACGACGCCTCAGGTATTCGTCGTGGCAGAAGGGCGGCAAGGAAGCGATGCGGGTACAGCACCCAAGAATTGATTTATGGCGTCTCACGGCTTACCTTATCCGCATCCTGCCACCTCTAACCCGCCATAGACCATGATCGCCAAGCGCCTAACCTGTCTGCTTCTATTGGGCCTCAGCGCCTGTAGCACCACCGAAGAGCAGGTCGTCGAGCTCCTAGAACAGATGGCTGCCAACCCTGTGGATTCGCCCGCCTATCAGCAATCCATCGATGAATTGGCCGCCATTGGCCGGCCCGCCGCCCGCCAGCTCATCGCCCGCCTCAACCCCGACCTGTACCTCGGCGAGAACTACCGCGAGTTCCGCGACGAACAGGAAAAGCTCCGCATCGGCTGCGCACTAGCGCTGGGCCATATCAAGCCGCGCGGGGCTACGGCCGCGCTCAAGGATCGGATCTCAACCGCCTACACGGACCGCGAGCGCATCGCCTGCCTGTGGGCCATGGGCCAAGTCGGCTACGTCCAAGCGGGCGTGGATGCAGCCAAAGTCCAGCTCGAAGACGACGACCCCATCATCCGCATCCACGCGGCCATTGCCCTGCTCAAGATGGACGACGAACTCGGCACCAGTGAAATCGAAGCGGCCCTAGCCAGCAGCGACCCGGAGTTGGCCCAAACCGCCCTACAAGGGCTAGAGGAATCCAGCTACTTCGGCGTCCCACTGCTCGTAGAGCTGAGCAGCCGCGCCGGTCCTCACCAAGCCGCGCTGCACTCGGTGATAGGCAAGGTCAAAGACCAGCTCGTCGCCCAACTAGAGGCCGAAGAGCCAGTCCACCGCCAGCGCGCTGCGCAAGCCCTCGGCTACATCGGCGACGAAGGCGCAGCAGCAGCCCTAGCCGACCTGTTGGAAGACCCCAGTAATCAGGTGCGCTTCAGCACGGCCGCCGCCTTAGCTACCATGGGGCGCAGCCAAGGCATCGAGTTTCTCTTTGAGGCCCTGCGCAACACCGACTCCATCCTCCGCGCCAATGCCGTCAAGTTTCTCACCAATGTCCAGCAACAATCCGGCGCAGTCGAATCGCAGCTCATAGCTGCCCTCAGTGCTGAGGATCCGCTCGCCCGTGCGGGCGCAGCACAAGTTCTGGGCCAAGCGCGCGTGCAATCCGCCCTCAGTGCCCTGCTAGCGGCCACCAAGGATGAGGTCGCCGATGTGCGCGCCAATGCCGCCATTGCCCTCGGCCACATCGGCGGCGACCAAAGCCGCGCCCAGCTCGAAAAATTGCGCCACGACAGCGACGCCACCGTTTCCTACTACGCCGAGTGGGCCTTAGGTCAGCTCGGACCGAGTTGACCCTAACCCCCCCTTCGCGCCATGCAAAATGCAATCTGCCTGTTGTTCGTCCTCTTGGCCCTACCGCCGTTTGCCACGCCCAGCCGCGCTGGCGAAACGCCCGAGACCCTCCTCATCCGCCAGGCCCTCGCCAACGACATCTCTGGGTATCGTCGGGCCGACACCGAACTGGCCCTCAAGGCGTATCACCCGCACTTTGTCGCCTATCAGGGCCACGCCAATGGCGACCCTCGCGCTTGGACGGTTCTGCACGAAAACCGCGATACATTCGCCAGCCAACTAGCCGCGGATATCAGCGCCCAGCGCTATGAGGTTACGCGCACGGTTCCCTTTATCGCAGTGCGCACCACCCACGCCATTGCCACTAGCGTGGACTCCGGGCGCGTCGTCGATCGCCAAACTAGCAAGGCCGCGCCGATTGTCGTCCACCGCTTCTGGACCTTCCTCAAAGAAGAGGACGACTGGCTGGCCACGGGCATGGTCGCGGATTTGGGCGATACGCTCCTGCCCGCGGCCGGCGCACCCGCCAACGGCGAGATCGCCGAGTTGTTGCAGCGCGAAAGCCAAGCGTGGGAAGCAGGCAGCGGCATCCTCGGCTTCTTCGACGCGCACTTCACGGGCTACGACGCCTTGGGTGCTTTCAAACCGGCCTCCTACAAAATCGCTTTCAGCGGCAGTGAAGAACTGGAAAAGTGGCTCGACAAGCGGCTGCCCTATGTGCAGTACGACCTCGACCGCAAAGTGCTACACACAGCCATAGGCCCTGGCGGCGACGAAGCCTTGGCCGTCACGCGCGAAAAAGTGGCCGTCGAGCACGTCAAAGGGCCAGCCAAGCACCACAAGGAACGCTACGTGTTCTGGACGTTGAGCCGCCGCTCCGGCTCGTGGAAGATCACCAACATGATCTTCAACTTGGGGCTGGAACTTTCCGACTAACTCATGGAAAAACTGATCTGGCTACTGGTCTTTACCATCGGCTATTGGTCGTACTGCGTCTTCTGGGGCGTCAAAGGTGCTCGCCAAGCTAAGACGGCCTCGGATTACTTCATCGCCGGCCGCGGCATCGGCCTGTGGGTCTTTGTACTAGCCGCTACCGCCACCTCCTTTAGCGGCTGGACCTTCGTCGGCCACCCCGGCACCATCTACAACGTCGGCCTGCCCTACGCCTTTGCTTCCTTCTACGCTATTACCATCCCCTTCACTGGGGTCTTGTTCCTCAAGCGCCAGTGGCTTTTGGGCCAGCGCTTTGGCTACATCACGCCGGGCGAGATGTTCAGCGACTACTACCGCACGGATGCGATGCGCTTCCTCACCGTCATCGTCGCGCTCGTCTTCAGCGTGCCCTATCTCGGCATCCAACTCAAGGCATCGGGCCTGCTGTTCAACCGCCTGACGACCGGTACGCCGCTGGAGGGCAGCTTCATCGGCTCGGTAGAAGGCGGGGCGATTGTGCTTTCGGTCATCGTCTTTGTCTACGTAGCATCCGGCGGGTTGCGCTCGGTGGCCTACGTGGACTGCGCCCAGTGCATCCTCTTGGCCTTCGGCATCGTCGTCCTCGGCTTTATGGCCCTCGACTTGGTCGGCGGCTGGACGGCCTTCAAAGAGGGTTTGGCCGCCCTCGCCGAGCAAAAACCCGACATGGTCGCCATTCCGACCCGGCCGGAGTCAGACTCCTTTTTCGAACGAGTCGGCACCCTGTTTTTTGACGCCCAAGGCGGCCCTTGGACCGGCCTGATGATTCTGACCTATATGTTCGCCTTGATGGGCATCCAGTCGGCTCCGGCCTTTTCGATGTGGGCTTTTGCCAACCGCGACCCGAAGCCTTTTCCCTGGCAACAGGTTTTCGCCTCTTCGCTGATCATCGGCGGCATCTTGTTCTTTTTTACGGCCTTTCAAGGACTAGGCGTCCGGCTGCTCGATATGGAACTGATCCCAGGGACTAAACCCCTCGGCCTGCCCGCATCCGACCACTTGGTTCCCTACCTGATCGACACCTTGGCCGGCAGCTTTCCCTTCCTCTTGGGGCTTTTGGCCGTTTGCGCGCTAGCCGCGATGCAATCGACCGGGGCCGCCTATATGTCCACGGCTAGCGGCATTATCACCCGCGATCTCTATCGCCATTTTTTTAATAAAGAAGCATCGCATTCGGCCCAAGTCTTCGTCGGTCGCTTGACTGTGGCGGTCGTCGTCAGCCTAGCCCTGCTAGTCGGACTAGCCTCCGGCGACCTGCTCGTCTTGCTGGGGGGACTGGCCGTTTCTTATGGATTCCAAATGTGGCCAGCGCTTTTAGGCATCTGCTACATCCGCTTCTTCACTCCCAAGGCCATCGTCGCCGGACTCATCGCCGGACTCATCGCCGTTACCTTCACCTATATAACCGAGTTGGGCGGACTCATCGGCATTGGCCGCTATCCGCTCACACTGCACAGCGCCGGTTGGGGCATCCTCTTTAATATGGGCATTGTCGTCGTCGTCAGTTTGTTCACCCAGCCCAAGGAAGCCAACCATCTGGCCCACCGCGATCGCTACCACCACTTTCTCAAAGAGCACACGGCTCTGCCCGAGGCCAAAAAGAAGTGGAAAAAGCCGGTCTGGATTCTGACGATCGTCTGGTTCCTCTGCGCCATCGGCCCCTTTGCCGTCTTAGGCAATCAAACCGATCCCGCCCATTGGCCCTTGGGCATCCCCACGCTGTGGATATGGCAAATCGCCTGGTGGATCATCGGCTGTTTTATGATGTATTTGCTGGCCTTTAAGCTGGAAATGTCCACCGTCCCCACCAGCGAGGTCGAATCCCCGCCGCAAGACGACTGAGGTGCGCTCCGCCTTTCCCTTTCTCCGCCTAGTGCTAGCGCTCGGCGCGGCCCTGCTCGGCGCACTGCTCCTGCCCGATCAAGGTACAACGAGCGGACTGAGCCTCTTTCCGCCCGCCGCGGCCATTCTGGTCGCCGTCGCCACCGGTCGCCTGATTCTAGGACTCGGGTTGGCAATCGTCGGCGGTGCGTTTATTTCTTTGCCAGCAGACGTCCCTTTTTACGCGATCCCATTCCGCGGCTTAGAACGTGCCCTCCTAGACTTTGTCTGGACCCCGCTGCGCGACTCCTTCCAGCTCTTTATCCTCGGCTTCACCGCCTCGCTCATCGGCATGGTGCGCGTCATCTCGCTGGCTGGAGGCACCCGTGGCATCGCCGACCTGTTAGTCGCCCGAGCCGCGGGTGTGCGCTCGGCCCGGCTGGCCACCGCGCTGTTGGGGCTGGCGGTCTTCTTCGACGATTACGCCAACACGCTCGTCGTCGGCACCACCATGCGCCCCATCGCCGATCGCTTCCGCATCTCGCGCGAAAAATTGGCCTTTCTCGTCGATTCTACCGCCGCCCCCGTGGCCGGTATCGCGGTCGTCAGCACTTGGATCGGCTTTGAAGTGGGGCTGTTCGACAGCGCGATGGAGCAAGTCGGCGCGGGGGTTTCCGGCTACGAACTGTTCTTCCGCGCCCTGCCGGCCCGCTTCTACTGCCTGCTAACCCTCGCCTTTGTACTGTGCTCCACCGTCGCTGGCCGCGATTTTGGCCCCATGCTCAAAGCCGAGCGCCGCGCCCGACAAACGGGCCAAGTCCTCGCGCCGGGAGCCCGCCCGATGACCGGCGACGCCTCCCAACTCCCCGAGCACCCCGGCCTCCGCGCCCATTGGGCCGTGGCCGCAGGCCCCGTCCTCCTCGTCGTCGCTGGCGTACTCGGTGGGATGCACTTAGACGCCAGCCAAGCACCGGCCGTGGTGGCCGCCCGCGCCGAACACGGCTTTTTTGCCCGGCTCTACTGGATCCAAGTTTTCTCCCACGCCGACGGAGCCAAAGTGATGTTCCTCTCCGCCTTAGCGGGCTCGGTACTGGCAGCGGTTTTAGCCCTAACCCGCCGCGAAGAAGCAAGCCCTAGACGCCCGCTCGGCCTAGTGAAAGTCTGCAAGACCTGGGCGAGCGGCATTACGGGCTTTTCCTATGCGCTGGTGATCTTGATCTTGGCCTGGGCGATTAAGGAAACCTGCGAGGCCGTCGAGACCTCGGCCTATATCGTCGGTGTGCTCTCCGGCTTTCTCGACCCGCATTTCCTCCCCCTCCTCGTCTTCCTACTTGCCGCAGTGGTCGCCTTCTCCATCGGCACCTCGTGGACGACCATGGCCGTCCTCTTGCCTACCATGATCCCGGTCGCCTACGACTTGGGCGGTCTGGCACTGACGGTCCTCGTCGCCGCCGCGGTATTGGACGGCGCGATCTTCGGCGACCACTGCTCTCCCATCAGCGACACTACTGTGCTCTCCAGCATTGCCGCGGCCTGCGACCACTTAGCCCACGTGCGCACCCAGATACCTTACGCCCTGACGACCATGACGATCGCTGGGCTGTGCGGCTACTTGGGCAGCACCCTGCTGTGGTCGCCGACCACTGGCTTGGTCGTGGGGCTATGCCTAATTGTAGTAGTAATTTTTACAGTGGGAAGAAAAACGGACGCCGATTGACTTTGCCGTGGACGGACTACCACCCCGCCGTCGTCCGATCCACCAATTCCTCTAGCACCATGTCCAGCGCTCGCTCTACCGCTGGATCTCGCCCCTCTTCCTCGGCCAACGCTGCGTCATAGGTTCCCCATCCCTCCAGCTCGGCCAACGCCAACAGCACCTCCCCATCCTCCAGCTTCACTAGTTCGGCCGCCACCAAGACCGCAAACCGGTACTGCTCGGTCTGCTCAGCCGTCGTATAGGTAAAGGGGCGGTCCTCTATCGAGATCACGTTGAGCTGCAAGAGGGCATCGGCGCTCTCTTCGTCAACTACTCGCAACTGGCCGTCCTCGGCGTAGGCATCAATAGCGAGTTCCGTTAGACGCTCGGCCACGGCAAACTCCGAGGTCTGGTTGTCGGCCACGGGAATGCCAATGCTGCGGATGCCACCTAGTAGGCCGCCGGAGGTCGAGTAGTAAGCGCATCCTCCAATGCAGAGCGCGGCCAGCGCGGTTCTAATCGTCTGGCTTACTCGCATCGTCTTCAGCCGCCGACTTGCCCGCATCGCCCTCAGCCACCGGCTTGCCCGCATCGTCCTCGACCGCCGACTTGCCCGCATCATCCTCGGCCACTGGCTCGCTCTCATCCTCGGCCGCCGCCAGCGACCGCGCTCCGTCACCCACGGCAATGGGCTGGTTCTGGGGCCGTCCCCGGACATCGGTCCCTCGCACCTCCATCCGCTGCCACTGCTCTTGGCCCGGGGCGCGAGCCACTGAGTGCTCGACCATCATCGCACTCAACGGCCGGGTATCGCCTACCACTGGTGCCTCGCCTATGACCGGAGCCCGTACCGTACACAGGCATTCCTGCACATGGGTGGCGACCACCCGCGCCTTAACCGCTTCCCAACGGCCCAGCGACTGCCCGCTGTCCGGGTCCTCGATCTCCCCGTGCAGGGCGAAAATGGCAAAGGCCATACCCTCCTGGACGCCTTGGTCGGTACCAACATTGAGCACCAAGGTTGTGTCGTCGATGATCGCAGCTACTTTGCCTTCAATAGGCGTGCTCATGCAACTATACTCCTAAAAAAAAGAGACCGGCCCGCGCTCGCTGGACCGGTCTCGATATGCTTGATGGGGTTTAACTCACCCGCCTGCGACCCACATATCGCCCTCGCTCTGGTCGAAGTCGAAAATGAAATCTTCTGGATCCTTGTATCCCCGGTGCTTGCTCAACTCGCGGTCTCGCAAGCGCACCCCGTAGTGTAAGTGGGGGCCGGTCGAGCGGCCCGTGCTGCCCATCGTTCCAATCTGCTGCCCGCGCTTCACCTGCTGGCCCTGTTTGACCAAGATTTTGTCCAAGTGGCCGTATTCGGTCTGGTAACCGCCCAGGCGCGCATAGGGCTGGCCCTGCTCGTCGAGTTCCTTTTTCCGATGGTCGAGCGTAATCGTATTACCGAGGTATCTATCCTTCCCGGCGTTGCTTACAAAGCCATCCGCCGTCGCGTAGATGGGTGCCCCTCTGCGGCCGGCGAAATCGACGCCACGGTGGAAGGCCCGCCGCCCAGTGAAGGGATCTCTGCGCCACCCAAAGGGCGACGACAGCCACGACATCTTCCCGCGGACGGGTGAAATCGTCGGCAAGTATTGGACGTTGGTTTCTTCGAATTTGCGCTCGATTTCCTCAAAGCTCTTTTCTTGGAGGCTGGTCATCCGCTTCAGATAGTCGATGCGCACGCTCATTTCGCGCATCATCCTCTGCTTTTGGGGCGGCAAAGACGCGAACTCCGTGGACAAATCCTCCACGCCTCCGACGCCGCCCGACTCTTGATCCGCGGCGAGCGCTCCCATCTCAAGCGGCTCCAACTCGTGGTGGGCGCGCAATCTATCTTCAGTCGCCTTGAGCTGATCCATAACTTGCCCGAGTTGCTGTACTTCCTCGCGGGTTTGCTCTAAGGTGTGGAGGAGGATTTCGTTTTCGTCCTGCAAGGCCAGCAGCGCTTTCTGATCGCTCGGCTGATAAAAGCTCAAACCCTGGGCGTGGGCGAAGTAACCAAGCGCCCCCACAAAACCAAATCCCCCCAGCATAATCAGACCTAGGAGGCGAGGAAAGAAACCGTATTCGCGCGCCTGACCATCTCGGGGGGAAATAACGATAAAATTGCGGCGTTTGCCTAGGATATTCACTATTATATTCCTATCTGCTAGACTACTAGCAACTTTTGCAGCTTTTAGTTTGTCGGTTATTTTGGATAGTTTGACTTAAAACCTAGTTATATTATAAAGATCGCGGCAGAAAGTCAATTCCAAATTCCTCCATGCTCTTGGTCATCGACATCGGCAACACCTGCCTCGACATCGGCCTTTTGGCCGGCGACGACGCCATCTTCCGCCACAAATGTCCCACGACCTCTCCAGCCGCTACAGACCTACCACGCCTGCTGGCACCGCTTGCCGCGCCCCCGGCCGGCGCGGTCATCGGATCGGTCGTTGCGGAATTGGGGGCTGCGTACGCAGAGGCGTGTCGCGGCCTCTCCTCTGGCCCCGTTCTCCAAGCGAGCAGTGCCTGGGATTGGGGGCTACGCCTCGACTACGACGATCCGGCTCGGATTGGCGTTGACCGCCTCGCCGCGGCCGCGGCCGCTCATCGCGCAACCCCGGATGGCCGAGCAACCGTGGTTGTCGATGCCGGCACCGCGCTAACGGTCGATGCCATCGCCGCCGAGGGCACCTTCCGCGGCGGTGCGATTGCCCCGGGGCTGCGCCTCGGATTAAACGCCCTCAGCGCGGGCACTAGCTTCTTGCCCCAAGTCGAACCGGCGGCCACAATGCCCCTGCTGGGCAAGAACACCCCGGATGGCCTGCGCTCGGGGGCAGTGCATGGGTCGGCTGCACTCGTCGAGGGCCTCTGCGTGCGCATGGCCGCAGCTTTAGACAGCCCTATCGCGATCTTTCTCACCGGCGGCGACGCCCCCCTGCTCCACCCGCATATCGCCGCGGTCCACACGTGCGATCCCGACCTCGTACTGCGCGGCTTGGCCTTCGCGTACAGGCGGCGCACTGCTTGACGCGGTACTAGCCCGTCCATAGTATGTCAGTATGTCCTTAATAGCAGTTTAGCACGTTTCACTGACCAAGGAGTGTCGCTTGTCCATTTTGCGCATTTCGCTACTGCTCGCCCTCATCGCATCCGCTTCCGACCTGCGGGCCGAGCGCTCCGTTGAAGACGAATACAAAGCCCTGTTGTGGAAGACGGCCCAGATCATCCACCAGTACTACGTTGACGAAGTGCACCCCGATTCCCTCGCGCAGGCCGCGGCGCGCGGGATATTCAACGCCTTAGATCCAGCCTCGGAATACGAGTTCAATGCCCATGTCGAATTCAACGGCGAAAGCCCTGCAAAGCAGCTAAACCACCGCCTCTACACCCTCATGCAGGTGGCCCAAGCCATCGACGAGAAAGCCCTTTATCCCGTCGCAGCGGACACGCTAATCCGCTTTGGCATCGCCGGGATGATGGAAATTCTCGACCCCTATTCGGTGTTTTTGGAAAAGCGCAATCTCGACAACTTCAACATCCAGACCCAAGGCAAATACGGGGGGCTAGGCTTCCGCATCCAAGTCGTCTATCCCGACAGCGCAATTGCCGTGTGGAGCCTCCTGCACGACCGGACTCCAGCGGCCCTAGCCGGCGTCAAGTCGGGCGATCTCATCACCGCGATTAACAACACTTCCACCAAGGGCATGTCGGCCGGCGTGGCCGCCGACAGTATGCGCGGCACGCCCGGCACCCCCGTGACCCTGACCCTAGCGCGCGCCGACCGCCCCACGCCCTTTGACCTGACGATTGAACGCCAAGAAGTGCAGATGAACAGCGTCTCCTTGGCCACCCTCTTCCCCGACGACACCGGCTATATCAAGCTCTATAGCTTCCAAAAGGGGTCGAGCCGGGAGATGTTCAAGGCCATCGTCGAGTTAGAGGAACAAGGCATGGAGCGGCTGATCTTTGACCTGCGCGGCAACGGCGGTGGCTACCTCGAAGAAGCCGTGCAGATTGCCGACCTTTTCCTGCCCCGCGACCACCTCGTGGTCTTTACCGCGGGTCGCGCCTTCAAAGACACTGTCAGTTACGCAACCAGCGAGGACGCCTTATTGCACGACATGCCCCTCGTCGTCTTGGTCAATCACCAGTCTGCTTCGGCGTCCGAGATCGTCGCCGGGGCCATCCAAGACTGGGACCGCGGGCTGGTGCTGGGGACTACGACCGTGGGCAAGGGCTCCGTTCAGCAGGTCGTCCACATCGACGACCGCGCCGAGCTCAAGCTGACCATGGCCGCTTGGCACACGCCCTCGGGCCGCTCCATCGACAAACGCATGCGCAAAGACTCCACCCTCGTCCGCGGGTACGACAAGGAATTCAACACCCTCCTTCTCGAGCGCATTGTCCGCGGCGGCGGCGGTATCTCCCCAGACATAGAGGTGCCTGGGCGCAGCGGCAGCCGTCTCTATGCTCTGCTCAAGGGATTCTACAGCCTCAACAACCAATTCTTCTACTACGCCCGCGAGCATCGGCTCAAGTACCCAGAGCTAACGCCTGACTTCGTCGCCGGTCCAGAGGATCTAGCGGCTTTCCGGGCCTTTGCCGAAAATCGCGAGTTCGACTACGTCAGTGAACTCCAAGCCCAAGCCGAGGAATTGGACAAGATCGCCGAAGAAGAGGAGTACAACCAACTCGCCAAGACGCTCAGCCAGCTAACCGACGAGATCGACACAATCGAGGAAAAACACTGGCAGGAAAACGAAGAGCTTATCGCTTGGCAGCTCACCTTCGACATTCTCGAAAAAGCATTCGGGGAGCAAGTAGCCGAAGCGTACAATGTCACCGTGGATCCCCAAGTGCTGGAGGCGCGCCGCATCATCGCCGATCCAAGCGAGTACCAGATGTGGTTCGACAAGGAGGAAATAGGCGCATCAGCAGAAGAATCCATCGCCCAAGAAGACGGCAGTAACAATCTCCAATAGGAGCTTGTATTTTGCGGCGGTATGCATCGCTTTAGAGGGCCTGTTCCCTACCTCGTAGCGGGCCTTTTAATCCACGCCTTTTTCCTCGTCGCGCTCGGCACCGACCTCCTCCGGCCTCTCTTCAACGACGCCTCTCACACCCGCCGTGGCTTTGATTTTGGAGTTTTCTATTTGGCAGGTCAGGCCCTCGCCGAAGGCCGCGATATCTACTCGGTGTCGGGTGCCTTCGGCTTTCGCTATCTGCCGGCTTTTGCCTTAATCGCCAGCCTTTTCGCCCACTTTCAGCCCCTCACGGCATACCTACTACACCTCTGTTGCACCGAGTTTTTTCTCCTAGCCAACCTCTATCTGACTTGGCGATGGGTCGAAGAACCGCGCCGGGGCTTGGCCCTGTTTATGTGGCTGGCGTACTCGCCTTATTTTCTCGAACTCTACATGGGGCAGGTCAGCTTCTGGGCGGCCTCGCTGCTCTTTTGGCTCATCGTCAGTCTCCACAGCGGCCGGAAATGGGCGGCCGGTTTCTGTTGGGCGGGTGCCCTCTTAGTCAAACCCAACGCCCTAATTCTCGCCCCTGCGCTCCTGAGGCTCCGCGCTTGGCGCGTCCTCGTCTTGGGGCTATTGGCCTGCTTGCTCACTTCGCTGCCTTACTTCCTCCTATATCCAGCTAGCTTGGCCGCTTTTTTCGCCGCCAATGTCCACAGCGCTCCCATCCAAGGTGCCCTCACCCACGCGGGCAACCTCGGGTTACAAGGCGGGCTGGTCAGCGTCGTGGCCCAACTAGCCGGGCGACCGCTGGCCGAGTTGACGAGCCTCACCGACCTCCCTTTGGCAGGCCGCGCAGTCATCTACGGCTCGCAGGCCGCCATCCTCGGCGCGGCACTGGTAGCCACCTGGCGCAGCCGCGATGCTCTGCCGCTACTCGCGCTGTGGATGTGCACCTTTTTTCTTGTTTACAAAGACGTTTGGGAGCACCACTACGTCTTTCTCCAGCCCGTACTCGTGGGTTTATACGCGCACTCAGGCTCTCCTAAGTTATTGTGGATATTCGCTTTTATCGCTCTGCCGACGCCTTTTACCTTCTTCGACATCGAGCCTGGGGTCTATGGGCCAATTGACCCTGAGCGCACGTGGGGACCAGTCGTTTCCATCGTCTATCGCAGTACCAAACTCATTCCCCTCGGCTACCTGTGGTACGGGCTGTGCCGCACTTGTTTGGCCGCTGCACCCACCAAGTCTTGATATTAGCATACCTGAACCGTATTATATTCTATTCTCTTTTGGTCTTTCCCTATCTGTCCTATGGCATCTGACTCCAAGCGACGACTCCCGCCCTGGCTCAAGGCCAAAGCCCCAGGCCACCCCAATTACATCGCCCTTAAAAACCTGCTCGCCGATTTACAGCTAAACACGGTGTGCGAGAGTGCCCAGTGCCCCAATATCGGCGAGTGCTGGAGCCAGCGCACGGCGACCTTTATGATTCTGGGCGATGTCTGCACCCGCAGTTGCGGGTTTTGCGCGATCAAGACGGGTCGGCCCCAGATACTCGACGAGGACGAGCCTGAGCGCGTCGCCGCGGCCATTGCTCAACTCGGGCTAGACCACGCGGTGATTACCTCGGTCAATCGCGACGAACTGCCAGACGGCGGGGCGCGCATCTTCGCCCGGACGATCTCGGCAGTACACCACCTGTGCCCCGAAACCAGTGTCGAAGTGCTGATCCCGGACTTCAAAGGCGACTGGCAGGCTCTGATGACCGTCCTCGAAGCTAGCCCGGACATCCTCAACCACAACATCGAGACTCCGCCGCGCCTCTATCCCACCATGCGCCCGCAAGCCCAGTACGGCCGCTCGCTGGAGCTCCTCGACCGAGCCCGCAAGATGAGTCCTGCTCCCACCAAGTCCGGCATGATGCTCGGGGCAGGCGAGACCAAAAGTGAAATAGCCCAGAGCATCCAAGACCTAGCGGACGTCGGCTGCGCCATCCTGACCCTGGGCCAGTACCTAAGCCCGTCCGCCCACCACGTGCCCGTAGAGCGCTTTGTCCACCCAGACGAGTTTACGGAGTGGCGGCACTTCGCCCTCGGCCTGGGCTTTCGCCACGTCGAGTCCGGACCGCTGGTGCGTAGCTCGTACCACGCCGCCAGCCAAGTCGAACAGGCGCGGGCCACCACCGCCACTACCTCCTGAGAGAAGGCGATGAACCTAGAAAAAAAGGCTATACCCAAATATCTGAGACGCAAAAAACTACTCACCGACAGGGGCCCGATCCGCATCCAAACCTTGAGCGACGGGCTGAAAAACCGAGTGTACTACGTGGCGTCATCCAACCAGTCTTGGATCGTCAAGCAGGCGCACTCGCGCGTCCAAATCAAGGAGCGCTGGTGGACCGATCGGCGGCGCATCTTCGCCGAGAGAAGCTGCATCGAGTGCTTGGCGGAATTCCTCGCTCCCGAAATCTTGCCGGAAGTTTTGCTCGAAGACCGCACGGATTTCATCCTCGTGACGACTCCCCCGCCACACAATGCCCTATCGTGGGAAAGCGACTTGGTCAACGGCCGCATCGACTTACAAATCGCCGTCCAATGCGGCGAGCTACTAGCCACTGTCCACAACGAGACCGCCGGCTCGTCCAAGGTTGCGAAAGAGTTTGCAGCCACTAAGGCCTTTGAACAACTGCGCATCGATCCTCACTACAACTACATCACCAAGGCCTATCCCGACCTCAAAAAGGCCATTGCCGTCCACACCGACCGCCTGCTCAACGAGGGGTTTTGCCTCGTCTTGGGCGACCTGCGGCCCCGCAACATATGGGTCGTCGACGGCCACCCCTACTGGGTCGATTTTGCCACCGCCCACTACGGCTATCCCACTTTTGACCTCGCCTTCTACACGGCCGATATGTGCATCAAGGCCATGCAGAACACCGCCCAAAAAGCCGCCTATTTAGAGGCCGTCAACGTATTCTGGAACAGCTATTTTCAGAATGCGAGCTACAAGAAGGCTGAGGAAGTCAAACACCAAGCCGTGCGCGATCTCGGCTGCCTGCTGTTGAGTGCGACCGATGGCCGTCAGCTCGTCGCGCTCGACGACGAGCGCATCATCGGGCTCTCGCGGCGCATTGCCCAGAGCTTGATTTTAACGGGATTGGGGCGAATCGAAGAAGTCACCGAGTTCGTCAACCGGACCCTGATCGACGGGTGATAGACATTCTTTCTAAAAAAACTGACCTTACGACCTTACACATGGCATCTTGGGTCTGAGATACTTTGCTTCACTCAGCATGACAAAAAAGAAAAGCATTAGTGCCGTCATGCTGAATGGAGCGAAGCGGAGTCGAAGCATCCCATACCTAATTGTCGCGGGAATCCAACCGTGAGTCCCCACCTGCCCGCTGGACGCCCGCTTGTGCGGACGTACCGGAAGGCCGCCCCCTGCGAGAGCAGAGAGGCCGTCCCAATCGACTTCGGGCATAACTGCGTTGAGAATTTGTAGGTCACGTCTGAAAGCGCAGTGAAGCGCCGTGTTTCTAACCCAAAACAGGAGAACGAAAAATGGACAACGGACCGCGGAAGTTCCGAGTCAATCTCGCAACCAAGGAAATACAAAAAGCGGATTTCGACGCTTTAGGATTGAAAAAGGTGGACTTCGACGCTCTAGGATTGAAAGAAGTGGACGACATACAGGAGTGGATAGCCAAAAACCCCAGCATCTTGGGCGACGACTTGTTGATAATCGGCAAGGAATTCAGCGACTTTGACCGGACGGACGAGCGTGTGGATCTGGTGGCGGTGGACAGGGAGGGAAAGCTCGTCGTCATAGAACTCAAGCGCGACTGCTCAGACAAGAACGTTCACGGACAAGCCATCAAGTACGCGAGCTATCTCTCCGACGCCACGCAGGAAGAAATCGTCAGTATGTTGGCCAACCATAAGCCAATTTCAGAATCGGACGCCGAGGCCAAACTGCGGGAACACATCAAGCCCAACGATCTCAGTACTCTAAACCACGACCAGCGGATCATTCTGGCAAGTCATGGGTTCGCGCCGCAAGTGAAATCCGCTGTCTTGTGGCTAAATGAAAGAGCCCCCGGAAAAAATCTAATCACCTGCATCCAACTGACGCCGTACCAACAAGATGGAGAAATCGATTCTCTGTACTTAAAGGCATCTCCTATTATCCCAGGATCCGTGAACAACGATTGCAGAATAAGAATCTATCAGGATGAAAACACGGACTTTCTGAGAAAGGTCGGCAGGCTGGCGACAGACTGCTTACCGGATGAAATCCAGCCAAACAAAACAAGCCAACGGGCCATGTACTGGGAGAGCATAGCTTACTATGACTTCTTCTACTCACTACAACCTTGGAACATGGATGGTGGTTGGGGTACGTACTACCGGGTCCATCTGGAGCCGGAAAAGGGGACCGATACGCGGCGAAAGGCTAATGTCACGTTCAAACATAAGCCGCGAGATATGAACGTGAACTTTGACCTTCAAGCCATCCTTAACCGCATCGCCCCTCTTCCCCACCGCTGGAAAGTCGATGACGGCTTGAGGCGTATCCTAGTAGAGGTTGGGAGCGGCACGTTCGATGATGACGACTTCGCCCGCAAGATCGCCGATGTACTGCGGAAACTCATCGAGACGATCACGCCCATAGTGGATGATCTTGCAAACAAAAGCAATGGCGAAACCTAAAGACTATCGGGGCAGACTTCCGCGTCTGCCCCCAACACCTTCTTCTTCTACCTAATCACTGATCACCCCGCACCTTCTCCGCCAAGTCTCCACTGCTGGAGCGAATGTGCGCCGCCATCGCTTGCCGCGCCGCCTCCGCATCCCGCCGCTGCAGTGCCGCCAAGATCTGGCGGTGTTCCACCAGCGACAGCTCAGCCCGGGGGCCAGCCAGCGACGGCTCCGCTAAGCTTTCTTTGATCCATTCCTGCAGGTAGTTGCGCGTGGTTTCGAGCAAGCTGTAGAGGATGGAATTGTGCGTGGCCTGGGCGATGAGTAGGTGGAACTGCAAATCGCTGGCGAGAAAGCGCCCTTCGTCGGTCAGCCCTCCGGCCATGCCAGCCAGCGCATCGGCAATGGCCGCCAAATCCTCGGCGGTGGCCCGCTCGGCCGCCAAATAGGCGTTTTGCGACTCGAGCATCGTCCGCGTCTCGCTCAGGTCTTGGAGTTTCTTGCCGTCGAGCAAAAACCCCCACTGCAACGCCCGCTCCACGTATTGGCCCTTGTCGCAGACAAAGGTGCCCTCGCCCACGCGGCCGTCGAGCAGGCCCATCATGGACAACGAGCGCAGAGCTTCGCGCAGCGAGGAGCGCCCAACCTGAAAGCGCTTGCACAGTTCCCGTTCCGGCGGCAGCCTGTCGCCGGGCTTGAGAACGTCTCGCTCGATCAGGTCCGTTATCTGCGCGATAATCTCGTCGCTTACGGACGTGCGCTGCACCGGGCGCATGGCCGCGGCTGCGGCTTTCTTAGCAGAGTGAGCCAAAGTATGTCAATCGCGGATGGCGGAAAAAATATTTGCCGATGGTCAGACCATTAGCTATTTTGTCTAACAGTAATCAACTCAGCGCTTTGCTGTCAAGAGGAAATGCAAATGGCACAAACTTTGGACCTTGGCTCGCGCGTCGAATTGGTCTCCATGGATCCCCACTTCGACGACATTTCCATTGCGCTCTACTCCCCGGAAGACTCTGGCCCCCCCTGCTACCAAGTCCACACCTACAGCCGTCTCCCCGGGGTGACCGAGCGCGTCGCCGGAGTCGGCCACGCCATGCAGGTGCTCGGGGGCATCGAACAAACCAGCGACGGCCCGCTCAGTTTTTCCTGCGGCCACGCCCATCAGCTCGCGGTCAAGCGGCTCTTCCTAGAAGCCTGCAAGCTGCCGCCGGAGCAGCCCATAGAGCCGCGACCACTCCACATTTTTGATAAAAAGGCCAACGCCACCATCGCCATCGACAGCCTCGGGCAAGGTCTGTACGAGGCCCGCGCTACCGAACAGGTCCGAGGCGTGGAACGCCGCGTTGCCACCATCGCCCGCGGGCTAATCCGCCTCGGTGAGATGGACGAGATAGCCGACCAACCCAATCAAGTCCGCTTCGGCTGCGGTGAGGCGCACGACGCCCTAATCGGCCTCCTGCTCATCCGCGCCCCCAACGTGCGCGCCGCCATGCGCGAGGCCGAATCCATGGCCAGCCGCGGCGTCCTCTCAGCCCCTAGCTCCCAGGAATAAAGGAGTCTCTCATGACCTCGTCGATGACCAGCCGCGAGCGCGTCCTCGCCGCCCTCGCCCGCGAGCCCGTGGACCGCACCCCACTCTGCAACCCAACTTCGTTGGCTACCGTCGAATTGATGGACCTCGTCGATGCCCCCTTCCCCGCGGCCAACCGCGAGCCCGAACTCATGGCGCGGCTGGCCGCCACCGGCTACACCGAGTTGGGCTTCGACACCATCATGCCGGTCTTCACCATCATCCAAGAGTCCTCGGCCCTCGGGTGCAAGATCCAGTGGGAGCAAAAGGACAACTGGCCTACGGTCCGCATGAGCGAGCCAATCTGGCACGAGCCAGACGACATCAAAATCCCCGCCGACCTCTGCACCCATCCCGACACTGCTTGCGTCACTGAAGCGATCAAAATTCTGCGCAAGGAATACGGCGACGAAGTCGCTATCGTCGGCAAGACCATGGGGCCTTGGTCGCTGGGCTACCACTGCTTTGGGGTCGAGCCTTTTCTGCTGCTGTCGCTCGATGACCCCGGCAAAACCAAGCTCTGCCTCGACCGCATGAAGGAGATCACCATTGAGTTTGGCCAAGCGCAAATCGAAGCTGGTGCTGACGCTCTGTGCCTGCCCGACCACGCTACCGGCGACCTCGTCAGCGGCGAGTACTACGAGCGCTACCTGCGCGACCTGCACATCGAGTTTGCCGAGCGGCTTTCGGTGCCCATCATCCTCCACATCTGCGGCCGCACGGTTGACCGCATGGAGTACATCGCCCAAACCGGCATGGCGGCCTTCCACTTCGATTCCAAGAACACGCCCGAAGAATCCACCCAAATCGTGCGCGACCGCATCTCATTAGTAGGCAACATCAACAACCCCGAAACCCTCTTTTCCAAGGGGCCGGAAGTCGTCGGTGCCGAAGTCTTGCGCAATCTCGAAGCCGGCGTCCAGCTCATCGGCCCGGAGTGCGCCATCCCCTTGCAGACCTCCATCGAAAACCTCAAGGCCATTCCCCGCACGGTACAAGAGTGGCACCGCGACCAAGCGCGCAATTAAAAGAAGAGATCATAAATGGCAGACATCACCGACATCGTCAATGAATTTATCCGCGACGAGATCGAAGAGTTCATCGAGCGCGACGACGAGCGCGAACGCATAATCAACCTCTTTGCCCAAGCCAGTACGGACATGCAAAACATCGCCGCGGCCCTCATCGACGGCGACCACCATACGGTCGACGAGCTAACCGGCCAAGCCATTGCCTCGGGCGTCGAGGCCCTCGAAGTCATGGACAACGGGCTGATCGCCGGCATGGCTATCGTCGGCATCAAATTCCGCGAAAACTTCATCTTCGTCCCCGAAGTGCTAGCCTGCGCCCGCGCCATGAAGGCCGGCATGACCCACATTGAGCCTATTCTCTCAGCCTCGGGCGTCGAGCCGATCGGCATTGTGATCATGGGCACGGTCAAGGGCGATCTCCACGATATCGGCAAAAACTTGTGCATTATGATGCTGCGCGGGGCCGGCTTCGTCGTCCACGACCTAGGCGTAGATACCTCCGAAGACGATTTCATCGACGCAGTCGAAGAGCACGAAGCACCGCTCTTGGGCATGTCGGCCCTGTTGACCACCACTATGCCCAACATGGGCAAGACCATCGAGGCCTTTATCGACGCAGACTTGCGCGACGACGTCAAAATCATGGTCGGCGGCGCGCCCGTGACCCAGGAATTTGCCGACGACATGGGCGCTGACGGCTACGGCAAGGACGCCCTCGCCTGCGTGTCCTTGGCCAAGGACTTGTTGAACGAAATTGAGGACGAGTAGCACACCCGACTCCTATGACCCAAATCGACCCCCAAGAATACCAAAAGAGCCTCGACCGCCTGTCGGGTATCCTCTCGGGCATTGCCACCCACGCCGACGTGCAGGCGACTTTTCGCTGTCCGTACAAGAACCGCTTCGACCAATGCACCGCCCACTTCGGCTGCCGCAACCAGCGCAAGCCGCAAGAGCCGGGCGGGCTGTTCCAGTGCGGCAGTGACGACCAACTCGACTACCGCTCGGCCTGGGAGACAGATCAACGTCCGGCCACTCCCGGCCGCGGGCAAATCCGCTGCGACGGCACCTCCTACCCGCTATCGACCGGCGGCACTCTCTTCGACTACGCGGATCAACTCGGCGCTCGTGTACCCACCTCCTGCGGGCGCACTGGCCACTGCCACGAGTGCATCGTCGAGGTCACAAGCGGTACGCAAGCCCTCAACGCGCCCACGCCAGCCGAGGAATTTCTCGGCGGTGAGTTCCGGCTCGCCTGCCAAGCCAAAGTCGAAGACGCCGATGTCGATATCGAGTTCGCACCGCTTTTTCGCACGCCCCGCATACTGACCCAGACCGTCGACCGCCCTGCTGAGATCGACCCGGTAGTCCAACGGCGGGGACAAGCCATCTACTACGGCGACGAGGAAATCGACCAATACCGCGGCCACCTCTACGGCCTAGCCATCGACTTGGGCACCACCACCATTGTCCTCGACTTAGTCGATCTGGAGACGGGCGAGAGCGTACATTTGAGCGCGTTTGAAAACCCCCAGCGCTTTGGCGGCAGCGACATCATGCACCGCATTTCCTACGACGGGCAACACCCCGGCGAGCTGCGCCAAGCCCTAGTCAAGGCGCTCAACCACGAAATCGCAGATCTCTGCCGGCGCGGCGGCTTTGTGCGGCAGGAAATTTACGAAATCGTGGTCGCTGGCAACTCGACGATGCGCGATATCCTCTTCCGCCTCGACGTGCAGAGCATCGGCCAAAAGCCCTACAAATCGAGCATTGAGCACGAATACCTAAGCGGCGAGCGCACCGCGACCAGCCTAGTCGAAAAGACCCGCCGCCTCGGCCTGAAAGCCAATCCCAAAGCACGCGCGTACTCGCTGCCGCTGATCGCCAGCCACGTCGGCGCAGATGTGGCCGCCGACTTAGTCGCCGTCGATATGGACCTTTCCAGCGAGAGCGCGATGCTAGTCGATGTGGGCACCAACACCGAAGTCGTCGTCGCACATCAAGGCCGTCTCGTCGCGGCCTCTTGCCCGGCCGGCCCGGCCTTTGAGGGCGGCGGCATCACCTATGGGATGCCCGGCTGCGACGGAGCTATTGAATCCATCCGCTGGGACGGCGCACGCTGGCAGTGGGAAACCATCGGCGACACCGCACCGGCGGGACTGTGCGGCTCCGGGCTAATCGACCTCCTCGCCGAATTGCGCCGCCACGACTTAATGACCCCCAAGGGCGTCTTTGCCGACAAAAAGCGCCAATTTGAGCTAGTCCCCGAGCGCGGCATCACCTTCTCGCGTCTCGACGCCTCTAACCTTGCCCAAGCCAAAGCGGCCAATTTCTGCGGCCAGTACATCGTCTTGCGAACCTTGGGCTTAAATCCAAGCGACGTGCAACAGCTCTATCTCGCCGGCGGTTTTGCCAACTACGTCGATGTCCAAGCTGCCATCGACATCGGCTTTTTGGCCCCTGTGCCCACAGCGCGCATCGCCAAGGTCGGCAACGCCGCCGTCCAAGGAGCGCGCGAAGTGCTGCTCTCCGCCGACAAACGCGCCCGCATCGAAGCGCTGGCCAAGCGCATTGAGCACGTCGAACTGGAGACGACTCCCGACTTTTTTGAGCTCTTCGTCGATGGCTGCCAATTCAAACCCATGCCCCAAAAACTGAGCGCGGCCTCCGCCTGAGCAGGTTATGCAGGAAACCGCCACTCTGCGCCATCTGCTAGAAGAGACCGACCGCTTTATCACCTGCGTCGAACTGGTCACGTCTCGGGGCACTCTAGCCGATCGCGGCGGCAAGCGGGTACTCGATATGGCCCAGGCCCTAGCCGCCGATCCGCGCTTTGACGCCCTTTCGATTACCGACAACCCCGGCGGCAATCCCATGATCACCGCGGATGCGCTGGGCACTCCGCTCAAAGAGAGCGGCCAAGAAGTCATCATCCACCTCTCCTGCAAGGATTTCAACCGCAACGGGCTAATGGGCCAAGCCTGGAAGTTGGCCAATGGGGGCTTCGACAACATTCTCACTCTGTCGGGCGATTACCCCGTCGCCGGGTACCAAGGCCAGTCCAGCGGCGTGTTCGACATCGATTCAGTCGGCCTGTTGCAGTTGCTCTCCGACATGAACGAGGGACGCTTCGAAGATGCCTCGCTAGGCCGCAAGCCGCGTCCGTTAAAACCCACCCGCTTTTTTCTCGGTGCCGTAGTCAACAACCACAAGCGGCTCGAAGCCGAGGTCATGCCGCAGTATTTCAAGCTGGCCAAAAAGATCCGCACCGGTGCTCGCTTTATCATCAATCAAATCGGCTACGACGCCCGCAAGCAGGACGAGCTACTCAAGTACATGGCCCTGCACGGCCTCCAAGCTCCGGTCATCGCCAATGTCTTCGTCTTGTCCGGAGGCGTGGCCCGCTTCTTCCACTCTGGCCGAATCCCCGGCGTCGAAGTCACCGACGAATTGCTCGCCGTAGCGCAAAAGCAAGCCGCCTCCCCCGATAAGGGCAGGGCCTTCTTCCTCGAATTCGCCGCCCAGCAGTGCGCCATCGCCCGGGGTCTCGGCTACCGTGGCGTGTACTTAGGGGGCCACATCGGCGCTGAAGAATACGGCCGCATTTTGGAACTAGCCGCACAGTACGCCACAGACGACTGGCGCGATTTTGCCCGCCAGATCCGCTACTCGCGCCCCGGCGAATTCTTCTACTTTGAAGAAGACCCCGACACGGGCTTGGCCTCCACCCAAGTCAACCAAACCTATCTCGACTCAAAGACGCCTAGTGGCCGTCGCCGAGCCTCCCTATCGTACCGGATCAATCGCCAGCTCCACGACCGCGTCTTTGAGCCGGGCAAGGCCCTGTTTCGCCTCGGAGCGTTCCTGTCGCGCAAAGTCGATGGCGGCAAACTACAAAAACCCTTGCACACCGCAGAACACGCAGTCAAAATCGCCGCTTTTGACTGCCGCGACTGCGGCGATTGCTCGCTGCCGGACATCGCCTATTTGTGCCCGGAATCACAGTGCGTCAAAAACCAGCGCAATGGTCCCTGCGGCGGCACGCGCCAAGGCAAGTGCGAAGTCGGCGACAAAGACTGCATCTGGGCGCGCGCGTACGACCGCCTCAAGGCCTATGGCGAAGAGGAACAAATGCTCGGCGACACAGCCGTCATCAAGGACGCGGCGTTACAGGGCACTAGCGCTTGGGCCAACGCCTTTTTGCAAAAAGATCATCGCGGGAAGAAGAAAGATTCTCAGTAATATTGCATCATTGACTATCCTGCTACCATCCCTCATAGACCCGTCCGATGATGCTACCCAATAGAGCAGACAGTGGGCCGACACGCAGGATCGACGTAGCGCCAACCATCAAATGACAAACACCGAAGAATAAATGGCAGCCATCCATCACATCCGATTATCAGTATCCGATCTAGATAATGCGACGAGATTCTACTCGCCCTTGCTAGCAGAGCTTGGATTCCGAGAGTTGTCCCCGCGACTGACAGAGCAGGGCGCGGTCGACAGACTGCGATTCGAGAAGGACGGGATGATTCTGCTGATCGGCCACACTACAGGAGCAGGCCGACACGAGCGGGGGAAACCGGGACTACACCACCTCGCCTTTTCTGTGGACTCACGCGCAGAAGTCGAACGAATCTACGAAGAGGTGATCAAGGATCTAGAGCATGTGGCTGTCGAAGACCCGCCAATCGACTGTCCGGAGTACGGCGAGGGCTACTACGCGACTTTCTTCTTCGACCCTGACGGCATCAAACTCGAAGTAACGTACACCCCAGAGTAAATTGGAGCGGAAAATACTGATATGATTCGCGACGTATTGGATGATCTTTTTTCCAAACAGTTCCTTGACGACTACCTAGATGAATGGGGAATCGTAGAGCACTGTGACCATCCGGCCTCGTTGGGCTATTCGACCACGATTACGCCTAGGACGATCTATGAGGCAGTTGACCGCAGCGTAGATGTAATTGTGACCCATCACGATGCCTGGAAATTCATGTTTGAGCAAAGGGATGAAGTTTGTGGCTTGCTCCAAGACAAAGGCTTAACGCATATCTGGGCTCATCTGCCGTTGGATCTAGCAGACTTTGGAACATCGTCCACACTGCTCACCAAAATCGGGTGTCACCATGTTTATAAACCTTCAGCAGGCGAGGCTCGCATCGGCAAACTGCCTGCCCCGACGAGCTTCCAATCGGTTTGCTCGACATTGAATTCGCTCCTCCAAGAGCAACCACGCAGTATTTATGACGCGAATCGAACAGTCCAACGTATAGGTTGTGTCACTGGAGCCGGTATCTACACCAGCTACATCCGGGATGCCATGTCCCATGACATCGACATGTACCTGACTGGAGAAACCAATCTTTATCTACTCGAATACGCTCGACACCACGAACTCAACGTGGCGGTGTATTCCCATAATTACACAGAGCTGCCCGGCGTTGAGATGTTCGCGTACAGGCTCTGTAGTTCTCTAAAACTTGAGATGAAAGGACACCTTGGGGACGCCCATTTCTAATCGCAACCGAAAGGAGAGGGGAAGACCTTGCAAATTGCAACGATTTCTTTTGCTGGTGACGCGATCTTGTGGGACTTTCACTAGGTTTGACGCTGTCTGCAAGGTATCTGCTAAGACCCTCATCGTGCCACTAGAGCATCACTCTCAATCCAATATCCGCCGTCATACCATAACGTTCTTGCAACGCCGGAAAGCTAGTTTTCTGATTGAGATCAATATCATCCGCGCCTGTAATATTATTTAGGTTAAAAAACGTCTGCATTCCAAACCACGGAAGCCGCTGGCTGATCGCGAGATCCCACCGTGTATACTTGTCCGAGTGTATTCGCTGTTGCAACCAGAAGTCGGGTTTCTTGAAAATATTATCTTGGTACAAGGCAGACACTCTGGCTGAGAATCCACGATAATCGAATCCGACCGCTAGATTAAAGATGTCATTAGGCTGGTGCAATAAGCGGCTCGTATAAAACGTATCCACCACCGTTCTGTACAGCGTTCCGAGTTCATCATACGATATATCCAATTCCGTTCGCGGATAATTTGCTTCCGAAAACACGCGCGTATAGTTGGCATTAAAGACCAGATTAGCCAAGGGACCAGGCAGATACCAAGGGTGTGTTTGCCAGTCAATCTCAATACCTCGAACGTCGGTCGGGTTCGGATTGTTAATAAACGTACTGAAATTATACAGTTGCGTATTCTGCTGGCCGTCTTGTGGCAGATCCGGATACGCACTGAGATCGCTAAGGAATGTTGTTGACGGGAAGATCAAGTCCTCTATCCGTTTTCGAAAAGCATTGACCGTAAACAATCCTACTGCATTGCCATAGATCGACACAGCGAGATCAATATTCTCCGACGAAGCCGTCCTTAGCGAATAATTATTGTAAATGATCGTCGCCAAGGACACGTCATACCGTGGGACAATTGCGCTGTAGTCCGGGTAATTTAATGTATTGGTATACGCAAAATGAATTTGTAGCCACTGTAGCGGCTTGTATCGCGCGTGTACCATAGGAAGCAGAAAGCCCTGAGAATTAGTTGCGGTCGTATCCCTAGCATTGAATGCTATCCCACCGCCAGCATCTGGCAGTTGTACACCGCGATTACCCGTATAGCTTGTTCTAAGGTTCTGGAAACGTACCCCAGGCAATAGAGTAATCTTCTCTCCTACATTAACCGTGAGCATCCCATAGGCTGCGCTCCTGGCCTCTGATCCATCGTAATCAAAGCCGAGTGACCTATACTCATTCGCGCTGAAGCCTACATCTCTGGCTATGGCGATTCCTATAATCTCTTCCATGAAATCAATATTCATCGGGTATGCCAGTGAATAGTCACCCGCGAGAAAATTTCGATATGAATATGGATCATTCGTGAATAGAGCTAAGACGACATCGCCATTGTACATGTCCAATTCGGGATACTGTTCGAACACTCTTGCGTATAGCTGTCTACCGCCTAGGTCGAAATGTACTCCTGCTCTGTCATCGATGTCGTAGGATCGCTTGCGATACTGATAAGAGCCGCCAAGCTTGAGCCTAGATGTAAGAACATCAGCGATTACAAGACTTCTTTCCAGACCCATAGATCCTGTCAGCGACCTGTCTCTGGCAACGTTTTCCGAGCTGTTAATCGTTTTCAGCTTAGCACCTGTCGAGTCAGGTGTTCCTAAAGCGGCTATGGCTGAAGGATGTGATTTAGACAAGTCACCTTGGCCAGTATACCCTGCTTTGTCTTCTTGCAGAAACACGAGTGTGAAATCTTCCGGATTCTGGCTCATCGAATAGGTATGGGAGAGCTTCAGGTCAACATCAAACAGTGATCCTTCCTGCCGCATACTGAGCAGATTAGTAATAGACATTAAATCATTATTGGATCGCCCGCCCGAGTAAGTAATATCGTCAATGGCATGTACGAATGACTGTCCTCGATGCAGAGACCCCGTCTTCGATGTACTAAAAAAATTGATAATACCCACTTCGCCCGAATCGTGATTGTAATCTAATACAAGCGTCGCACCGTGACGCTGTTTTTCACTGAAGACGTCCTTTAGATCGACACTCGTTAAATCGGGAATACCGTCATCCCCGTTCGACTTGTCGTTTAGCACATAATGAGCACCTAACCGATTAGAACTCCGATTGCGCTTTTCAGTGGTACCCTGCAAGAACAAGCCCAGTCGCTGATTGAGGACTCTATGTTCAAGTGAACCAACCAATCTATAGTCGGCATATGTTCCTTTTAGATCGTTATAACTTCCTTGTGAGGTAAAGCCAAAGGAGGGGCGAGTGCCGCTGGTCTTCGCTTTCCTTAAACCGAAATTTACTACACCGCCGATAACCGCAGCATCCATATCCGGAGTAATCGCCTTTACTACATCAATACCTCCAAGGACGCTTGAGGATATCATACTGAGATCGGTAGCCCTGTCTCCGACTAATGACGCTTGTTCATTGGGATCATTAGATACGACGTTACCTGGAAGTTGAACACCGTCTATCGCAATCTGGTTATACTGCGGCGATAGGCCACGCACAACGACTTTGGCACCTTCGCCTCCTTCCCGGATAATCGACACACCGGGAAGTCTTGCTACTGATTCAGCTGCATTTGCATCGGGAAGTTCTTGTATTCGTGCACCAGATACAACATTCGTAATCGCCAACGACGACAGTTGCCGATTTATCGCCTCCGTTTGGCCACTTGCCTGTGCCGTAACAGTGACTTCTTCGCCGATAAGGCTCACCGGATCTAACAGCAGCTCTAATTCCAGCACTTGATCAACAGTCAGCACTACTTCAAGCTCACGTGTCTCGTAGCCAATATAGGTCGCTCTTACAGTGTAGGATCCAACCGGGGCGTTCCTGATTGCAAATTTGCCCTCTATATCACTTGCGCCCCCAATACTGGTGCCAACTATGATTATATTTGCCCACGGCAATGGCTCACGGGTAACCGCATCCAATGTGGTCCCATGTACCACTGCCGACTGCGCGCTAGCCGTACTTGTGATAAGTACGGCCAGCCACGCTGCCAGCAAGCCAACATGCCTACATCTGTTCTTACGCATAGGCATCTGAAGTCCTCCCATGCCCATGCCACCAAGAAGTTACACTGACTACTTGAGAAATATCATTTTCCTCCACAGCGTAACGTCTCCTGCATTTAATGCGTAAAAGTAGATGCCACTGCTTAAGTTAGAAGCATCGAAACGGAATTTGTACGCACCGGCTGTAAGATGCTTATCAACCAAAGTACTCACCAATTGGCCCAAGGTATTGTAAACTTTGAGCGTAACCAACTCCGCGTTAGGCACCTCGAATTCGATGGTGGTAGACGGGTTAAACGGATTGGGATAGTTTTCCGCAAGGAGGTAGCCGGTTGGTACCTGCCCTGCCAAGTGTTCGATAGCGGTTGCCGTATTCTGATTCAGCCACTGCTCTTTCTGTTCAGGGAACCAGTTCAAATCCCCCACCGCGAATCCATCTGTACCGGCATTCTGCAATGCCGGATTCGAAAACGCCAAGTTCTCCGGCAGAGGCCACGGAGGTGGATAGTGGATACCTTCGCCTCCCGGATCGTAGGACCATCGTGAATTCAGATCAAGCCGTTCATGTACGGTCTTGTCCATATACTCGATCAAGGCGTCCACGTGTCCTTCGATATCCGGATCAAATCCAGGATCTGCCTCCATGTTGCCCGCTAGAGTTGACTGAACGCCGATTGCCGGGAACAGATTGTCGAACGTCCATTGCGTGTATTCCGTAATCCACCTCGGCTTATGCAATCTTCTGGGGAGTATCTGTATTGATCCATCGGGAACCTTGACGCTATCAGTAAGCGTGATGTTAGCGTTATAGGTATCGTAATAATCAAACAGTTTCTTGGGCCAGAAATACGCGTTGTTCTGGACATCTATTACGCGCCTCGTTGGATCCAGCATTTCAGCGGTGACCCCTCGATCCGGATCGATATATACCTCCGGCCCAGGGATAGTCTGGTTCCAAATATCCGTGCTCCACTTGCTGACAGAATCCCGTGCCGTAAAGTGGATCAGGCTAGTGGATGTGGTATCTGGCCAATTGGAGAAACCGGGGTCTTCGAGGACAAACTTCGTCCACCAACCCAAGGAATGTACCGAGTAGAACAGGTTGTTCTTGATGTGAACATTGGAGCCGTGGTGGGCTAGGAAGGGATTAACATGGGTGTAAACTAGGGTGTTGTGCTCGAATACCGAATGATGGTCGTAGCCTCTCACCGACCAGATATACCCATTAACGCCAAAGAAAGTGTTGTTAATCACTTTCAGCGTATCCATATGGACCCCCGGGAACGCAATCATGGGTGAACCGCCCGCAATCCACGCTAGACTGTGATGATTATTGCGAAATACGCAATCCTGCATATCGATTTTGCTCCAGTGGCCAGCTATGAGTATGCCAAATCCGCCACCGCTATCAAATACAATGTCACGGAGTTTCAGCGCTATCGAATCGGCAGTTAGCGTCATGTAGTTATCCCAACCTGCAACAACGTTATCGGCTCTCCGGGACAGCAAGTAGAGATCATTTATATTGATCTTTCCACCCTTCCCAATCAGGTCAAAGAACTGAGTTGGCGATGAGTCGTCCGGCAAGATTCCGGGAACAATTACGGGAGGTCTGTTAGCCGGTTCATCCGGATCACCGTTCACTTCGGTAGCAATCAGATTTAGGTCACCATTGACCTTCATCGTCTCCGTAAACTGATATACCGCGCCTCGCTTGAGTCGGTAGGCACGATCGGGATGGGCTCGCAAACCGTTGGCTAGCGTGTCTCCGTTAATCACGGCATTGATGTTGCCGGCAGGAAGCACTTGGATGTCAAGCGTGTCTGCTATCTGGGCATGCATGGGACTCGGAAGGGCGAAGAAGCAGACCACTAAGAGTGCAAGCAGCGATACGTACGTTAATGCGGTTTTCATGGGTAAAACCTCGTGACGAACTAGGAGGGAGAGAGTGCTGTCAAGACAAAAGTCTGACCGCGGCGAGGCGACAAATAACAGCGGGAGTGTATCGAGAAAATCGCCCCTTGTCAAATGACAGGGATTGACCAAGGACGGGAGAGGCGATATTTTAAAAAGGTTTAGCTTCTTAGACGAGATGGCAGCGATTTCTTAGTAGTGAATCGCCCCCCCATCCATTAAGAAGCCTATCTTCATTCAATTCATGCAACAACGCCCATCCCAATCACCAATTCACCCAAATACGGAATTCCAATGAACATCCCCGGTACGGACCGTCCCTTCGTCGTCATCGGCGAAAACATCCACACCACCCGCGTCATCTTGCGCAAAGGCAAGCTCATCGGCGCAGACCCCCAAGGCGTCGAATCGGTGCGCTTCCGCGACGCCAACAACAAGCGCCGCTTCCTCCAGATTCCCGAAGCAGTCAAAACAACCCAAGACTACGAGGAAGGCCGCGTCAAACACCTCAAGATCGCCGTGCAACAAGCCATGCTCGGCAATGCGGATGCCCTCGACTACCTCCGTCGCCAAGTGCAGCGCCAAGAAGCGGCCGGCACCGATTTTCTCGACCTCAATGTCGATGAGATATCCCTCAAGCCCACAGAGCGGCAAGAGGCCATGCGCTGGTTGGTGCAAGCGGTATCGGCCATGTCGCCGACGGCACTAGCCATTGACTCCTCCCAGCTAGACACCCTCGCAGTCGGCCTCGAAGCCGGGGCCGACCACCCCCAGCGCTTGCTGCTCAACTCTGCGTCTTTAGAGCGGCCCGAAGCCCTAGAGCTGGCCAAACGGTACAACGCCCAAGTCATCATCACCTCGGCGGGCGAGTCCGGCATGCCGCAAAGCGCTGAGGAACGAATTGACCACGCTCGGCAAATGGTAGATAAAGCCCTCGCCTTGGGGTTGCAGCTCGCCGACTTGTATATCGACCCCCTGATCTTCCCCATCTCGGTTGATGCGCAATTCGGCCACCACGCTTTTGACGCCATCCGCCAATTGCGCGACGAGTTGGGTGCCGACGTCCACATCACAGGCGGCTTCTCCAACGTCTCCTTCGGCCTGCCCTGCCGGCACTTGATCAACGACGTCTTCCTGCTGCTAGCCATCGAAGCCGGAGCCGACAGCGCAATCATGGATCCGACTACCACCTCGCTAGCCGAGCTATTTGCCTTCGACCGCCAAGCCCGTCCCTACCAACTCGCCGAGGATATGCTGCTGGGCCGAGACGAGTACTGCGCCGCCTTCCTCCGCGCTTATCGCAAGGGCGAGCTCGCCGCCTAATCCGTTGGTCATTATTGGCCTTATCCCGTAGATTAAAAATTGGACTTCGGGCGGGATCGTCGCCTACGTGTGGGCCTCTGTTACCGTCGATCTGTAGATCGCGAACGGAAAGGAGGATCAATATGCGGAACAACAAAATCTGTACCTTTGCTGCTCTGTTGTCCCTGATATTCGCCGCCTGCGGCGAAACACCCCAAACCGAGTTGGTCTCCGATCTGAGCGATAATCACATCGTCCACACGTTAGGCGGCGAACGCCCGGCCCTTTTAGTCCTCCCAGCCGACCACGATCACGAGACGCCCATTCCACTCGTGCTCAGCCTACACGGCTTTACCAGTGATTTGACCGAACACGACCGCTATTTCGGCCTGTCAAAGCGGGTGAACGACGATCGCTTCGCCCTCATTATGGCCAACGGCACGCTCGACCCCGATGGCAAGCGCTTCTGGAACGCCACGGACTTTTGCTGCGACCTCCACAACACCCAAGTCGATGACGTGCAGTACCTTGCCGGGCTGCTTGAAGAGGCCGCCACGCATATCGCCGTGGAGCGCATCTTTGCCCTCGGGCACTCCAACGGCGGCTTTATGTCCTACCGACTCGCCTGCGAAGGCATCCCGGGCCTAGTCGCCATTGCCAGCCTCGCCGGAACCTCCTTTAGCGACCCCTCCCGTTGTGCCTTCGCATCTCCGGTTTCAGTGCTGCAAATCCACGGCACGGCCGACAAAGTCGTAGCCTACGATGGGAGCGCTGGAGAGCAGGAGTACGCCGGCGCAGAAGAAGTCGCACTGCGCTGGGCTGCACTCGCCCGCTGCGACCTCACCGATCCAGAAACCCTGCCCCCGCTCGACCTCGACCAAGGCATCGACGGCCCCGAGACGGTCCGCACCCGCTACCGCACGGGCTGCCGCCACGACGTCACCATCGAGTTGTGGACCATAGAGCAAGGCTCGCACGTTCCGAACTTTGCGCCGGACTTTGGCCAACACTTGCTCAAGTGGCTATTCAGCGACTCCCGCATCGATACCTTATCTTAGACGGAGACAACCCTGTGTCCCTTTTCCTCCAGCGCCTCGACGACCCGCATCCCCTCTTGTACGACGGCGGCTTTGGCTCCGAGCTTTTCGCCCGCCAAATCGAACTGACCAACTCCACCCTCGCCAACGAAAGCTATCCAGAGGAGGTCGTCGATATCCACGCCGAATACATTGCCGCAGGTGCCGATTGCATTGGTACCAATACCTTCGTCGCCTCTGAGCTGCACCTCGCCATGGCCGACAAAGACCCGACCCAAGCCGGTGCGCTGGCCCGACGCGGAGCCGAGTTGGCGCAACGAGCCCGAGAACTCGGCGGACGTGACGTCTTCATCGCCGGCTCCATCGGCCCCTCCCCTGGGGCCATCGAGGCCGACGCCGGCAGTACGGATTTCGGCATTGCCAACGACAAGGTCCGCGTCGCGCATCAGCGCATCATCGACGCGCTCTGCGAAGGCGGAGTCGATTTTTTTTCCATTGAGACCCAGTTTTCAGCCGTCGAAGCGGCCATGATCTGCGACATTGCCCGCCAGACCGGCCTGCCCATTGCCGTCAACCTCGCGCTCAAATACACGCAAGATCGCAAAAGCAAGCAGGTAGTCTATCGCACCGATTGGGGGCACTCAGTCGCCGACCTTTTGGACGTACTCGCCTCGGGCCAATACTCCGGCGGCGACAACCTCCTCGACCACGTCCACCTCGTCGGGGTCAACTGCGGCGCTGAAACCCGGCGCAGCGAACACACCGGCATGCCGTACGCCCTCCACGGCGTCGAGCAGTTTAAGGCCGCCATGCAGGAGCGCGGCCTCGACAAGAAGCTGATTACCTATCCCAACGCCGGTATGCCGCAGCTCAACAGCGCCCTCCGCACCATCTACTCGCAAAGCCCCGAGGAAATGGCCGCGTTTATCCCAGACTTAGCGACCGCTGGCGTCCAGATCATCGGCGGCTGTTGTGGCACCACGCCGGATCACATCCGCGCCTTTCGCCGAGCACTCGACCCATGATTCAGTACCAAGTCCTCTACTGGCGCGACATCCCCGTGCAAATCAAGCTCTTTGCCGGTCGCCGACCAAGCTCGCACACCCTACCCGACCGCTTCCAATTGGCGATCGATCGCATCGCCATGCAGGAGGGGCTGGTGGGCTCCGACGCCTATTTGGATCAGTGGCATTGGTCCGCAAAGCAAGAGCGCGTCGGCACGCCCGAAGACGTGCTACAAACGCTCTTGCGCGAAACCGAAGAGGAAGGCGACCGCATCCTCGCCGCGTATAAACGATCGTGATCTTCTACGACAAAGCGTACCAAGTCATCGTCGTCGGCGGCGGCCACGCCGGCACCGAGGCCGCACTCGCCGCGGCGCGCATGGGAGCCGAGACCCTGCTCCTAACCATGAACTTGGACACCATTGGCCAGCTGTCCTGCAACCCGGCTATCGGCGGGATCGGCAAGGGGCACATCGTCAAAGAAATCGACGCGCTCGGCGGCCAGATGGCCGTCAACATCGACCGCACTGGCATCCAATTTCGCCGCCTCAACACCTCGCGCGGGCCGGCTGTGCGCGCCTCGCGGGCCCAAGCCGACAAAAAGGACTACCAATTTGAGTTGAAGTATTCCTGTGAACAACAGGAGCATCTCGACATCCGCCAAGGCATGATGGAGAGCTTGCTAATTGAAGACGGAACCGTCCAAGGCATCGGCGTCAAGGGCGGCATCGCCTATCGCAGCCGCACCGTCATCCTCACGACCGGCACCTTCCTCCGTGGCAAAATCCACGTCGGCGATTTCTCCTACAGCGCCGGTCGCGCCGGCGAGACTGCCGCCGAAAAAGCCGCCGAGGGCTTGGTCGCGCTCGGCTTTGAAACCGGCCGTCTCAAAACGGGCACCCCTCCGCGTGTCAACGGCCGCACCCTCGACTTTGCCGCGTTTGAAAAACAGCCCGGCGACGACCCGCCGCGCCCCTTTTCCTATGCGGTGCAAAAGATCACCCAGCCGCAAATGCCCTGCTGGATCACCTACACCAACGCCCACACCCACGAACTCGTCCAAGACAACTTGGCGCGCTCGGCCATGTACAGCGGGCGCATCGAGGGCATCGGCCCGCGCTACTGCCCCTCCATAGAGGACAAAATCGCGCGCTTTGCCGACAAGGAACGGCACCAAGTTTTCGTCGAGCCAGAGGGGCGTCGCACCCTCGAATTTTATCTCAACGGCCTGTCGATGAGCCTGCCGGAGGCCCTGCAACCCCGGATCGTGCGCTCCCTGCCCGGCCTTGAACGGGCTGAGATCCTGCGCCCGGCGTACGCGGTCGAATACGATTACGCCCCGCCGACCCAACTCTATCCACACCTAGAGACCAAGCGCGTGGCCAATCTCTTCTTCGCCGGTCAGATCAACGGCACCACCGGCTATGAAGAAGCAGCGGCCCAAGGGATTATGGCCGGCATCAACGCCGTGCTCAAGGCTCGCGGTGACGACCCGCTGGTGCTCACACGCGCCGATGCGTACATCGGCGTCCTAATCGACGACCTCGTGACCAAAGGCACGCTGGAGCCGTACCGCATCTTCACCTCGCGCGCCGAACACCGCCTGCTCTTGCGCGAGGACAATGCCGACGACCGCCTGATGGCCAAGGGCCGAGCACTGGGATTGATCGGCGACGACCTATGGCACCAGTTCCAAACCAAGCAGCAACAGGTCGCCGCCGAGCGCGAACGCCTCCAGCACGAGCGCGTCAAACCGACCGAAAAGGTGCAAGAGGTCTTGACGCGGCAGGGCACCACACCCATCACCGAATCGACCTCACTCGCCGAACTGCTGCGCCGCCCCCAACTCAATTACGACCACCTCTGCGAATTCGCCCCGCCGCCACAGCCCCTCTCCCCGGACGCGGCCGAACACGTCGAAGCCGAGATCAAATACGCGGGGTACATCAAGCGCCAAGAGACCCAAGCGCAAAAGCTCAAGCGCCTCGAATCCCTGCGCCTGCCGACCGATTTTGACTTCGCCGCTTCTGGACTGAACATCTCAACCGAGGCGCGCCAAAAGCTCGCGGCGATCCGCCCCCAGACCCTAGGACAGGCGTCGCGCATTTCCGGGGTCTCGCCTGCGGACCTCGCTTCGCTCATGGTCTTCTTGCACGCCCACACCCAATCCGCCCGCTAGCGCATAAAAAAACGCTCCTGCACGACAACAGCCGTACAAGAGCGTCCAAGCGCGGCGCAGCGTGAGCGCCTTTAGCTTTCGGACTCTAGCTCGCTGATGCGGTCGCGGACCTTGGCCGCCTGCTCGTAGGCCTCTTGGGCGATAAGCCAGTCCAAGTGCGCCTTGAGCTGTTCCAACTTGCTTATCGGCTCGCCGGTCTCCGGATCCACGAACGCCTCCGACGTTTCCTCGGCCCCTTCGTGCTCAGACCCTTCGGCCGCTGCGGGCGGATCCGGCGCTACCTCGGGCACAGTGGCTTGTTCGCCCTCGGCCTCTTCGCCCTGGTCGGAATGCTCCAGCGTCTGGCCGGCCGCCTCCATTACTTCTGGAGTCATAAAGAGCGGCACGCCCAAAAGCGTGGCCACGATCATGCCGTCGCTGGGGCGACAGTCGAGGTAAAAGGATTGGCCCTGGGCCTGGACCAGCAGGTACGCGTGAAAAACATCTTCTTTGAGCGTGTGAACTACCAACTTGTGGACCACAGCGTTGATTCGCTTGAGCAGGTTGCACAACAGATCGTGCGGCAGGGGCCGTGGCAAGGCGATTTTGCGCAGCGCCATGGCGAGAGCTTGGCCCTCAAAATGGCCGATCGTGATGGGCACCACGTTGTTTTCCGTACCCTTGAGCAAAACCAAGAACTTCTGCGGCATGCCCAAGCCCTGCTCCGCGTCTGGATAGGGGTACATGTCGAAAATGTCTACTGGAATTAGATGGCTTTCTTCGTCTTTCATCACTCGCGTACCCTTGTATAGATTGCTGTTCTCGTCAGTAATATAGGCTTTTGCCGGGCAAATACAATTTCTTTAAATCAAGCCGCGCTCCTTCAAGCTGAGAAAATCATCGCTGCCGATGATGAGGTGGTCCAGCACGTCAATGCCCATGATTTCTCCGGCCTGCACCAAGCGCCGTGTCAGGTTAATGTCGTCCTGGCTGGGTGACACGTCGCCGGAAGGGTGGTTGTGCGCCAAGATCACGCTGGCCGCGGCCTGAGCTACGGCCGTGCGAAAGACCTCGCGTGGATGCACGATGGCCGAAGATAGACTGCCGATGGACACGACCTCCTTGTGGATCACCTGATTGCGCGCGTTCAGATACAGGCAGAGAAAGTGCTCGCGCTGCTGATCTTTGATGTCGGACAGCATGGACAGCGCGTCGCCGGGCGAGCTAATCACCGGCCGCACTCCCAAGCCCTTGTGCAATCCGCGACGCGCCAACTCGAACGTCGCAACTAAAACCCCAGCCTTGGCCTTGCCCAGCCCCTTGATCCGGCTCAATTGCCCCAAGTCCATGTCCACCAGCGATTCCTTGGGGTAATCGACGAGGATGCCTTCGGCCAATTCCATCACGTGCCGACCGCGATACCCCGTCCCCAAGGCCACGGCCAACAGCTCCTGGTCCTTGAGCGCCTGCGGCCCCAAGCGCGCGAGCCGCTCCCGTGGCAGTTCGTCGCGGTGGACGGGCGGTCCTTCGCCCACCGTACGGGCAGTAAATTCGTAATCAATGGGCTGAGTTTGCGTTGGCACGGCGCGTTCCTCCTTGGGCAAAGCTGTGGCAAAAAACCACGCTAATGTAGCGTCCAGTCCCCACGAGCCTCTAGGCACTAGACGCAACCGACGTATAAGCAGAATCTGTGCCACCTCCTTGCTCCACTCCGCCCCCCCTCCTATATTTTGCGCATTACCCCCCACTGCCGATGTCTAACCCGCGCTTTGTTCTGGTCCTAACCCCGCTCTACCGCCTACTGCTGGCTGTACTGAGCGGAGTCTTACTCTCGTTGGCCTTTCCCAGCCACCCTGATCACCCGCTCGCCTTTCTCTATCATCCGCTCTGGGCCCATCTTGCGCTGGTACCTTTGCTGCTCGCGCTGCAGGGCCGCGGCTTCAAAGCCGGCTTTTTCGCAGGCTGGATCAGCGGCCTAGTGTGGAATCTACTGTCCCTGTACTGGGTAGCTTATACTCAAGGCGGCGGTCCCGCCGTCGTCGGAGGCACCGGGCTAATGGCCGCTTATTTGGGCCTTTTTACTGGCCTCTGCATCGGGCTGTTCAACGTGCTCGCCGCGCGGTGGGGCGCGAAGGCGCTCGCGCTGCTGCCTTTGTTGTGGACCGGGCAGGAGTATCTGCTCTCCCTCGGGGAACTGGGGTTTCCCTGGCTCTTGCTGGGGCACGGCCAAGCAGCCCTGCCTCACTTCATCCAGTACGCCACTTGGACCGGCGTCTTTGGCGTCTCCTGCTGGGTCGTCGGCCTCAACGCGCTGTTTTACTTGGCGCTCGTCGAACGGCGCGTCTTTCTCGCGGGCGTTGCCTTGGGCTATCTCTTGCCTTGGCTCCACGCGCAGAGCACACTGGCCACAGCCGCTCCGACCGAGGGCCTGCGCATCGGCCTGATCCAACCAAACACTACATACGCCGACAAGTGGGGGCCCAACGGACTGGAGCGCACTTTCTCCGCTCTTGCCACCCTCTCGCGCCAAGCAGCCAAGCACGACCCCGAACTGCTGGTCTGGCCCGAAACTGCCGTGCCGTGCGATCCTGTGCGCCGGGCCGGTTGTCGAGGCCGTGTCCAAGCGCTCGTCGATGAGCTGGACATACCCCTGCTGACCGGTGCGCCGGACGCGAACTACAACGCAGCCTTCTTCGTCCAGCCTAGGGCTACCACCCTGCCTTCGTACGCCAAGATGCACTTAGTGCCCTTTGGCGAGCGGACGCCCTACCGCGACGCCATCCCCCTGCTACGCGACATCGACTGGACCCGCCTGACCGGTGACCTCGGCCCGGCGGAATTCGCGCGCGGCACAGAGCACGCGGTTTTTGCCCATCCCCGGCATCCCTTTGCCGTGCTCATCTGCTTTGAGTCCATCTTTCCCGATCTGGTGCGCCAGCACGTGGCAGCCGGAGCGCGCGTGCTGGTCAATATCACAAATGACTCGTGGTTTGGCCGCAGCGCGGGGCCCTATCAACACGCGCTCATCAACTCCATGCGCGCCATTGAAAACCGTACGGCCATCGCCCGCTCCGCCACCACCGGCATCTCCCTGTTCATCGACCCGTTTGGCCGCACCTACGAGGCGACCGACCTTTTCACACCCGCAGTCGTAGTTGCCACTGTGCCGATCGGCCAGCCTGAGACCTTTTACACTCGGCACGGCGATCTCTTCGCCTGGAGCTGTCTGCTGATCGTTCTGGTCGCTTTCGTCGCCCGCTTTCGCAAGCCGCAACCCGCCCGCGAGCCAGCGGCTGCCGACCACGACTTAGAAGCTGAACACGATCCAGAGACTGACCGCGATCCAGACTCTGATCACGACCCAGAAGTTGATCACGACATAGAAGCTGACCACGACCCAGAAGCCCCCCACAAACCAAACTCGCCCCGCGAAGTCAACATGCCTTTTCTCGAGCACCTCGAAGAACTCCGCTGGCGCATTCTCAAGGCCCTAGGCGCGCTCGTCGTGGGTGCGGCGATTTGCTTCGCCTTCTCCGACTCGATTGTGCAAATCTTGACCCGGCCGTACGAAGAGGCCGTCCTCAGCTTGGAGAACCAGCAATCCTCGGGTGCCGTGCGGGCGGTCAAAAAGCTGGTGAGCCAATGGTTGGGCCAGCCCGATGCTGCGCCGGAGTCGGACGCGCCTATCGCCGACCTGCCTCCAGCGCGCCGCCTGCAAGCCCTGCGGCCCATGACCTACTTCTTCATTAGCCTGCAAATCGCCTTTGTCGGCGGGCTGCTGCTGGCGCTACCGGTCGTCTTCTACCAAGCCTGGCGCTTTGTCGCCCCGGGGCTTTTGCAGCGCGAGAAACGGCTCACGCTGCCCATTATCTCGCTGAGCGTCCTCTGCTTCTCGACCGGCGCGCTGCTCGCCTATTACATCGTCCTCCCGCTCGGGCTGCGCTTTTTCCTCGCGCTAGAGCCGCCCGACATGACCTCGCAATGGGCGGCCGACGAGTACATCGGCTTTGTGCTGCGGCTGATCGCCGGCTTTGGCATTGTCTTCGAGATGCCGGTGCTGTCGCTCTTTTTGGCCAAAGTCGGGGTGCTGACCGCCGCGCGGATGCGCCGTATCCGCCGCTACGCCATCATCGGCATCTTCATCCTCGGCGCGATCTTCACGCCGCCCGACCCGGTCTCCCAGATCCTGATGGCCCTGCCCCTGTTCCTGCTCTACGAAATCAGCATCTGGGTCTGCAAAATCTCCGAGCGGAAATAAATTCTCTTCATACGCCTCAGCGGGCGGCTACAACCCCAAAACGCTATCCGCATTGCAGAAGACCCGACCTATGGACGGGATTTCCAAGGTTGACAGGTGACAGCAGAGGTGTGTTGAGGGGTTAAAAGAAGACGAGAGATAGAGATATGGACACAGCCGTTCGATTCATGCTCGCGGCGATTGCGCTCCTCGCAATAGTCAACCGCGCGCACGCAGATACGGGCCGTGGCGACGCCGAGGTGGTGTTGGAAGCCGACGAGATCGACAGCAGTACGGCGAAGATAGCCAGAGACATCACGCAAACAGATTATGGCCACGCCGTTGACCGACTCGGCGAGACGCCGGACACGCTTTCTGGAAAAATGGCGAGATGGAATTACAAGGGGACCGGCGAGCGGATTGCCAACAAGCTAGCCGCTGGTGCTTTATTGGGCTCCGGTGGAGCCTTCCTCTTGGGCAGCTTGGGTGCTACAGGTTGCTCTAGTGGTGATACTTTTTGTGGAGTGGGTGTCCTATTAGGAATGTTGATCGCTTATCCGGTCGGAAATGCGGTTGGCGTGAGTATGGTTGATCCACACGATCGATTCCTCCTTTCATTGGGAGGAAGTATAGGAGGGTTGGTCGTGGGTGGCATAATAGGCCCCAATAACCTTGCGCAGATAGATAGTCTGTGGGAGCTATGGCCCTTCTTTGTGGGGCCTACTGTTGGGGCGACATGGGCATCCGAGTGGTTTCGCGATCCCCCTGAAACCCGTCGCTTCTCAAAAAAAATGGACGACAAGGCTGGATGGCGCATTGCTAACAAGATGGGTGCCGGGGTTTTATCAGGCTTCGCGTTCGGCTTCTTGGGTGCATTTAGCGAAAATGAGAATGGCGCATCTTTAAGCTATGTTATAGGAGTACCAATAGGAACGACTATGGTAGATTCACGCGATCGCTTCGCATACTCACTAGCAGGGAGCCTTTTAGGAGCTGGGGTAGCTATTGCGATGAAATCTGGTGTCCTTCTTCTTGTCGTCCCGCCTGTCACGGCTACGCTCGCGTCCGAATTGTTCCGCAGCCCACCGGAGATTTCCCAGACCAGCCGTTTCTCCGTCGGTCTGATGCCAAACTCCACGGGGCACTTGTCAGCCGTCGCCACGCTACGCTTCTGAACGATACACCGAATAAATACCCTCAGTCTTCCGGTGAAACATCTCTAGTATAGGGTTTATCACTGGGCACAACAGCAAACTCGACTATTTTATGACCTCAAAATAGCCAGTCCAATCTACAAAAACACCCGAAAGGATTTTCCATGGATGCCAAAGCGCTCATCTGCGACGAACAGCAAAATTTCGCGTTGACTGAGGTCGTACTGAACGATCCCGCCCCCGACCAAGTCGCGATCCGCACCCATTTCACCGGCGTCAGTATCGGCACTGAGTTCGGACTGATCAGCGGCAAGATCAGCAAAATGAACCGCAACCCCTTTCCGCTGTGCACCGGCTATCAGGGCACGGGCACCATAGAAGCCGTCGGAGCCGATATCGACAATTTTGCGGTCGGCGACGAAGTGTACTTTCGCGGCAATGACGCGATGAGGCTAGCCGACGGGACGGAGGTTGGGTGCGTTTCCGGCGGGCATTGCAACCACATCGTGACCCGGCCCAATACCACCCATGGCGTGGCCAAGATGGTGCCCGGAGCGGGGATGGATGTGGCGAGCTTGTTTGTGATGCCGGCCGTGGGGCTCTATGGCGTCGATATGGCCAATCCGCGGATGGGAGATACGGTGGTGGTGCACGGGGTGGGGATGATTGGCTTAGGGGTGGTGGCGGCTTGTGCACAGCGGGGGTGCGTGGTGGTGGCGGTGGACATTGATGAAAAACCGCTGGCAGTCGCCAAGGCGCTGGGCGCGGATTGTGCAATCAATAGCAAAAAGCAGGACGTGGCCGCTGTAGTACGGGAACTCGCGCCCGAAGGTGCTGATGTAGTATTCGAGTGTACCGGGCATCCGCAGTGCATCGATCCGGCGATTGCCCTCTGTCGGCGGTTTGGGTCTTTCGTCTGGCAAGGCCACTACGGGGACGATCCGGTCGCCCTAGACTTTCCTACGCCGCACGGCAAGCGGCTACAGATGTTCTTTCCCTGCGACGACGGCTGGCAGCCCTGCCGCCGCGCTGTGATCAAGAACATGGCGATGGGAGCGCTCAAGTGGGAACACTGCATTACGCATCGAATAGGGTGCGCCGAGATGCCGGCGATGTTCGAGCGCATTAAGCGGGAGCGAGATGGTGATATCGTCGGGGTGGTCGTCGATTGGCGGGATTGAGGGGTTAAAAGAAGACGAGAAACGGGATATGGAGCTATGAACACAACCGTTCGATTCCTCCTCACGGCGATTGCGCTCCTCTCAATGGTCAACCATGCGTCCGCAGATTCGGCCCGTGAAGATGTCGAGGTAGTTTTGGAAGCTGGCGAGATCGACAGCAGCACGGTGGAAGTAGGTACCTTTGCCGTGGTCGTCTATGGGAAGGGAGAGCGGTATCCGGTCTCAGGAACTTGGGCAAAGCTGGATACAGCACGAGGCTACGTTAAAGCCATTGATCGGCAGCAGTTGATTTTGGCCTTAAAACCAGATGGGTGGCCGAATTGGACGCAGCGGATTGCCCTAGAGCGTATCCAAACGCTGATCTTGGCAGAGTCGCCTTCCCCAAGCTCGATGAACCGGGACAGTACGCAGGTAACTTCTAGCCGCGCCGAAGGTGGGCTTACAGAGCTGTCAGATGGGCTTTTGGTGAGAACAGCTAGAGAAGACGACGACAAGACCAGCGAACGGATCGCCAAAAAGTTGGGGGCCGGTGTTCTTATGGGAAGTCTTTCTGGTTTATTATCAGGCCCAATGGCTGCTGGTATCATCGGAGGCGGCCCCGAAGGCCTCAGTGGACCTGCAGTTCTCTATTCTTTTGGGTTTCTCGGATATATGGTTGGAACTGCGGTCGGCGTGAGCCGAGTTGATCCACATGATCTATTCGCAGCCTCGCTGATGGGCAGCTTGCTAGGAAGCTTATCAGGTATTGGACTAGCCGCTATAACTAGAAATGACAATGTCCTTCTTGTCTGCCCCATCGCCTCAGTCGCCTCGGCAATATGGATGTCCGAAGATTCTCGCAATCGCTTGGCTGAACGTGCGTCAACGTTCCCCGGAACCCGCCATTTTTCCGTCGGCCTGATTCCGGCCCCTAAGAGGGGCTTGTCAGCCGTCGCCATGCTGCGCTTCTGAACGGTGCGGCGAGGGAATTCGCTCATCCGTCAGCAGCCACTCGCGGCCGACCCCGAGGATGTTGCTCGCGCCATCGCTTGACGGTCAATACATCCGCTTCCGTCAGCAGGATCGGATGGGCAGGACTCTCTTGCTGACCGACCTCTATGTTAGCTGCGCGCATCGCCTGAATCGTTTTCTGAATTGAGCGCTCCCGAACACCTAGTTCCGCAGCCAACGTAGAGACGGTAGAGACCTCCCCCATGGTGACGACGTAAGCGTCGTTCTGTTCGATTTCTTTTAAGCACACGCGCTTGGACGCCTGATCAACTTCAATGCCTACGACGCATCCTTGGGCATCGTAGGTGAAGACAAACCCCTCCGTCACCTCTTCCGCATCGGCCCCTGGTGCGGTAGAAAAATCGATGTTGAGCATATCGACCTCTGGGTAGTATTTGACCTGCATGATGTGGCGTCCTTTCGAGCTAAAGTCATTCATTTAGGGCTTGAATCTGCGATCATAATGGGCGTTGAAAATAGTCTCGCCATCCTCTAGAGTGACGACCCGCAGGTACCGATTTTCGTGTGGCAGCCAGATCCAGTGCTGAATCTTGCCGTCGCTCTGCACAGTCCTGCGGATCGGATTCTCAACCGCTCGCTGGCACCACGACCGATTCCGATGTGCTTCGGGATGCTTTTTCGGAGTAACCGTCTCGAAGTACCAGTGTGTTTTCATGTCCTCTTTGCTCTAAGTCTAATATACGCATCTGCGTATATTTAAGAAAACCTGTCAACGACAATCAACCGCCACTGCCGGTCCGAGTGGACAAAATAGCTTTGATCCGATGCGCCGTTTGTTCGCCATATCCCCGGCGAGTGCATATATTCGCTACTTCCGATTTCACCCCGTTTTGAGGAGCCAGACCATGCGCCAACAATCGACCCGCATCGGCCTAATCGGCTACGGCCAGATCGGCCAAGTCGTCCATCAGATGATAGACGCTGACGCAGACAACGGCATGGAGGTCGTCTTCGTCCACGATCAAATGGCCGCGGCCGTCCAAAATCTCTCCACCGATCTCTGCCTAGCGGATTTGAGCGACTTCGAGTCGCGCCAGCCCGATCTCGTCGTCGAAATGGCCCATCCAGACGTCACCCGCCAGTGGGGACAGACGATTCTTGAAAAAACCAACTACATGTTCATCTCAGTAACCGCCCTCGCCGACCGAGCCGTCGAAACCACCATCGAAGAGACGACCCGCCGCGCCGGCACCCGCGCCTTTGTCCCGCACGGAGGCGTGGTCGGCATGGACGCGCTGTTGGAAAACCGCGACGTGTGGGAGTCGGTCGATGTGGTGATGAAGAAGCCCCCGCACAACGTCGATTGCGCAGCCGCTGGCCTCGACCCCGACGACATCAAAGAAGAAACAGTCCTCTACGACGGCCCGACGCGCGGCATCTGCCCGCTCTTCCCGCGCAACGTCAACACCCACGCAGCCATCGCGTATGCCGGCATCGGCTTCGACCGCACGCACTCGCTGCTGCTGGTAAGCCCAGAGTGGAGCGAAGCCATCGTCGAAATCCACGCCCAAGGCCCAGGTCTCGACCTCAAGGTCGCACGCAGCGAGGGAATCACTGGGGTCACCGGGGCCTCGACGCCGGTCTCCATCTATAACACCGTGCAGATGATCGGCGCGACTGGTCCAGGCATCCACATCCGATGAAGCCTTTTGCCCGCATCCCCGCGGCCATTCCCCGCTCGGGCATCCGCGAAATCATGGACTTGGCTTGGGCCGTCGAGAAGACGGGCGAGGTCATCCACCTCGAAGTCGGCCAACCCGATTTTGCCACCCCAGAGGCCATCGTCGAGGCCACCTGTCGCTACGCGCGCGCCGGCCACACCAAGTACGTGCCCAATGCCGGAGTCGATGCGTTGCGCGCAGCCGCAGCTCGCCACTTTGAGCGCCGCACCGGCGTGCCGACCACCAGCGAAAACATCCTCGTCACCCCCGGCGCGGTCATGAGCGTGGCGACCTCTTTCCTCGCCCTGCTCGAACCGGGCGACGAGGTCCTGTTGCCCGATCCAGGCTGGCCCAACTACGAAATGGCCGTCTCCATCGTCCACGGCCAACCCGTCTTTTACAATCTGCGGGCGGAAAACCACTTTTTGCCCGACCTCGACGAAATCGACCGCCTAGTCAGCCCCCACACCAAGCTCCTCCTGCTCTGCACGCCCTCCAACCCCACCGGTCAAGTGTACGACGAAACGCTAATGCGCGAGCTCATGGACTTGGCCCAGCGCCACAACTTGTGGGTGCTATCCGACGAGATCTACGGTCAGATCGTCTTTGACCAACCGCACCAGAGCGCTCTGCCGCACGACGCGGACGGGCGCGCCATCATCGTCTCTGGCATGTCCAAAAGCTACGCCATGACCGGCTACCGAGTCGGCTTCACCCGTGCCAATCCCGAGTACATCGAAATAGCCACTAAGCTCCAAGAGCCGTTTATCTCGTGCGGCACGGGCTTTTCCCAGCTAGCGTCAGCCGACGCGCTCGATGGCCCGCAAGACGACGTAGCCGCCATGTGCCGCGCCTATGCGCGCCGCCGAGACATCGCCCTCAATGTCCTGCGAGAATACGGCTTGTACCGCTACACCCCGGGCGGCGCGATCTACCTGATGATCGACATCTCCGCGGCTGGCATGGACTCGGGCGAATTCGCCGTCCGGCTGCTCAAAGAAAAACGCGTGGCCGTGGCTCCGGGCAGCACCTTCGGCCAGATGTGCCGCGACCACGTGCGCATCTCCATCGCCGCCTCCGAAGAGCACATCCGCCGAGGCGTAACCACCATCTGCGAATTCGCCCAACAGGTGTAGGGGGCGGTTTACAAACCGCCCCTACACATTAAAAAATCAGAGGAAAATTCTCTTTGGACCGCGAACTGTTGCAACGGGGCTTTGTCCCCCAGCCGCTGACGCCCGCGCAATACAGCGAATTGGACACCAACGGCTTTATCATCTTGGAAGGGGTCATCACACCCGACTGGCTGGCCGAGTTGCGCCATGCTTTTGACGCGATCTTTGCTCGCGAGGGCGACGAAGCCGGTGCTGAGGTTGCCCAGATGGACGGCGTGCGCCGCCTCGCCGATTTGGTCAACAAGGGGACCGTTTTCGACGCCGTGTACCTACAGCCAACGCTACTGACCGCGGTCTTCCACGTCTTGCAGCGCCCATTCAAGCTGCACTCGATCAACGGGCACGATCCACTGCCCGGCAGCGGCTTACAGATCCTGCACGCGGATTGGGGGCAACCCACCGTCCCCGGCGGGCCGTACCACGTCGTCAACTCCATGTGGATGCTCGACGATTTCACCGCAACCAACGGCGCGACCCGCTGCGTCCCCGGCAGCCACCACAAACCCGGCAGAATCACCGACTACATGGACGACCGCTTGGCCGATCACCCCGAGCAAGTGCAGCTAACGGGCCGTGCTGGCTCGGTCGCCGTGTTCAACGGCAGCCTCTGGCACAGCTCGTATCGCAACGACAGCAGCGACCCCCGTCGCACCCTGCACTGCGCCTTTATCGCCCGCGAGCACCCGCAGCAGACCAACCAACGCGAGTACTTGCGACCCGCAACGGCCCAACGACTCTCGCCGCTAGCGCGCTACATCCTCGACGTAGAGTGAACCTAGAGGTATTTCTCGTACCCCTGCTTTTCTTTTAAACGATCCACCGCGTCTTTCACCTGCTGAGCGGCCCCTTTCGCGCACACCAGCAGCGCGTCTTCAGTATCCACCACGACCAAATCCTCCACTCCCAACAGCAGCACGACTTTGTCGGCCTGCCCGTACACCGTCGAACGGGCCGCGTCCAACGCCACCACCTCACCCGCCAGCAAATTGCCCGCCGCATCCGTCGGCAATACGTCCGTCAGTGCCGCCCAAGAGCCGATGTCGCCCCAGTCAATATCCGCCTCTAGCGTCGCCACCTTGGGCGCGCGCTCGACCAAGGCGTGGTCGATGGAGATCGGCTTGAGTTTTGGGTACTCGCGGGCGATGACCGCTTCCTCTTCCGGCGTGCCAACGGCTGCTTGGATGCGCTGCAACCCGTCGTGCATTTCCGGCTCAAAGCGGGCGAAAAGCTCCAGCACGGTCGCCGCCTTCCAGGCAAACATGTTGCTGTTCCATAAATAATGGCCGCTCGCCACGTACTCAGCTGTCTGTTGTGCGGCAGGCTTTTCAGTAAACTCGGCGACTTCGTACACCGGCGTCCCGTCCACCTCTGCCAGCACGGGACCGCGACGGATGTAGCCATAACCGGTCTCAGCACGCGTCGGCTTGACCCCAAGCGTGAACAAGTAATCTGGCCGATCGGTTAGGGCTTGGTCGGCGACCTGCAACAAGCGGCAAAACTCCTCGGGGCGACCTATGTAGTGGTCCGATCCCAAGCTGGCGACCGTGCAGCCCGGATGGCGGGCCTCTAGCAGTGCGCACTCCAAGCCGATGGCCGGCCCGGTATTGCGCAGCGCCGGCTCGACGATAAGCTGCTCGGGCGGCAGCACTGGCACCTGCTCGCTCACCAGCGACTGCAACGGATCTCCAGTCGATACGTACACATCGGCTGGCGCGGCAATCGCGCCAATGCGGGCGACCGCGTCTTGCAGCATGGTCCGCTCGCCGGCCATGCAGTGAAACTGCTTGGGCTTGCGTGCACGGCTATAGGGCCACAGCCGCGTGCCGACCCCTCCGGCGCGAATGACGAATTTCATTTGACACTCCCGTACAGGTGAATTCAGTACCGGGCAATATAACCAATCGCCCAGCCCCGAGCAGGGCGCACTATTGACAGCTTAACCTGATGCTGTACTATGTACTTCTGTAGAAATTCCACAAGGAACTTCGCATGGCCTATCAGCAATTCGACCAGGTCCCCAATCATTACGCCGGTCCCACCATCCAGCGCGTCAAGGACTACCGCCTGAAAAACGGCAAGCGTTCGCTGTGCCCGACGCTCCTGCAAATCGGTCAGCTACAGGTCTTAATCCCTCGGCACTTTGGCTTCTGTTTCGGGGTTGAGCGGGCCATTCACATGGCCTTTTCAGCCGTCAAGGAAAACCCGGATCGCAACGCGTACCTCGTCAGCGAAATCATCCACAACCCCTTGGTCAACAACGACCTCAAAAAGCAAGGCGTCCGCTTCATCTACGACTCCGAGGGAGACCGCCAAGTCTCCGAGGAGGAACTGAGCAGCGACGACATCGCGCTCATCCCGGCCTTTGGCACCACCATGCAAATCGAGGACTCACTTCGCCAAAGCGGCATCGACATTGAGTCCGAGGAATACCGAACAAATTACGATACCACCTGCCCCTTTGTGTCCAAGGTGTGGAAGCGCGGCGAGGAGCTAGGCCGCCAAGGCTATACCATCATCATCCACGGCAAGTACAACCACGAGGAGACCCAAGCGACTCATTCGCACACCGAGGAACACACCAAAACCCTAGTGGTGCTCGATGCCGCCGAAGCCGAGAAGGTAGCCGCGTATATCACGGGCGAGATGACACTCGCCGACTTTGAGTGCGTCTTTGCCGGCAAAAGTTCAGAGGGTTTCGACCCGCAAAAAGACCTAGAGCGGGTGGCCGTGGTCAACCAGACGACCATGCTCGCCGAAGAAACACAGGAAGTGGCCGCTATTTTGCGCCGCGCCATGCGCCAGCGCTATGGCGCGGAAAACCTCGACTACCACTGCGCCGACACCAACGACACCCTGTGCTACGCCACCCACCAAAACCAGAACGCCACGCGCTCGCTGCTAAGCTCCGATGCCGATTTGGCGCTGGTCGTCGGCGGCTACAACAGCTCGAACACCTCGCATTTAGTCGAGCTGTGCCTCCAATCCATGCCGAGCTTCCTCATCGCCAACAGCGACGAGATCCTGTCGGACCAGCGCATCCGCCATTTCGACGTCCACGCCAAGGAAATAGTCGAGAGCGAAGACTGGCTACCGCGCCCCCTTCCCGTGCGGCTGATCATAACCTCGGGTGCGTCCTGCCCGGACATCCTCATGAACCAAGTGTTGGAAAAGGTCGCCGGCTTGTACGGGTACAGTGCGCAAGAAATCGACGACGCCAGCTTGCAACTTTTTGAGGAAAGCCCGTGATACTCGGCCTCGTCAAAGGGCACGTGGTCTCCAGTGCCAAGGTAGATGCCCTTGAAGGCGAGAAGCTCTTAATAGTCGAGATACTCGCCGCCACGCCCGAAGGTTTGCAGCCCACGCAAAAGCACCTCGTCTGCATCGACGGCGTGCAAGCGGGCGAGGGCGAACTCGTCGTCGTCGTGCAAGGTAGCTCGGCGCGGCAGGCACCGGGCATGGAGCAGATGCCCGTAGATGCGCTAATCATCGGCATCGTGGATTCGCTGCAGGCGTTTGGACGCCCCCTAGAAAAGCAAGTCGCATGAGAGTCTGCCGCGTCATTGGCCACGTAGTCGCCAGCAGCAAACATCCCTCACTCGCCGGGCAGAAGATCATGGTGGTGCGCCCTGAAGACGAGGAGGGCGGCGCTTTGCAGGTGGCGGTGGATGGGGTCCAAGCGGGGGTCGGCAGCAAAGTACTAGTCGTGCAGTCAGGAGCCGCCGGGGCCGAGGTGACCGGAGCCGAGCGGCCGCCGTGCAGAAGCGTAATCGTGGGAATTATCGACGAAGGGGTTGCCGAGTGAAGCTAGCCAAGGTGGTGGGAACCGTAGTGCTCTCGCAGTGCATTGAGCCGTTTCGCGGCCAGATATTGCACCTGACCCAAGACATCGACGAGCGCCTAGAGCCTATGGGCGAGGCCGAGGTCTGCGCGACTTGGGCGGCCCTGCGCGAGGGAGACGCGGTGATCGTCGAAGTCGCGCGCGAAGCCTGCAATGCCTTCGCCCCTCCCCTGCCTGTGGACGCAGCTATCGTCGGCAAGGTGGACGAGATACACCTCAGCTAAGCCGCACAGCGCTCGGCCCGAGCACCGCGCACCTTTTCCAACTCTATCATCCAAGCATCTTCGTACTGACGCAGCACCCGATACCACGCGCTCAGATCCGCTTCGCCGCGCAGGAGCTGACGGGCGGTTTGATCGACGACTTGCTCGGCCCGCTGAACTTGGGGACGGGCGGCCGAACCGTGCATGGGAATGGGACCGAAAGCGCTTCGCACCCGATTGATGACCGCGCTAAGCTCGCCGCCCAGGCGGGATATGGATGGGGACGTGAGGAATGCGCGCTGCCTGTGCATTGGAAACCTCCTGAGGGAGTACTGGCGCTTGGGGATGCGCCAGAGAGGACTTGGGGAATCGCTTTACTGCACTTGTGTTCAGCAATTAACATACTGAACACAAGTGCAGTTGTCAAGCAATTTTAATCCCTTGCAACGCGTTTTTTTCGCCCTCAAATTCTCCCTCTCCGCAGGCTAAACTCGCCGTTGTCCAGCCACCGCCAGCCCACGTAAAGCATCGCCAGCATCAAAGCAACTTTTAGCAGCAAAAGCGCAGCCCCAAAGACGCCGGCCACCAAGCTCCACGCGGCCCAAAATGTCAACCAAATTCCTGCGAGTAAGATCAAGGCCCCGACGACCCGGCCCAAGAGGCTTTCGCCGCGCAGCCAGCGCAGACCTATGTAGAGCGCTGCGGCAGCCAAAAGGGCAACCGCGACCGCGCCGAGTAAACCAAAGAGGCTGCCGAACACGGGCCAAATCAGTTCGACCCCCCAAGCAACGCCCCCAATTAGCAATAGCACACCTAGTATTCTGGCCAACATGACCGGCCTCCTTTACGATGTCTGTTCCGCTTTCAGCGCGGCCAGTTCCTCCGCAACCTTGTGGTCGCGCTCGGCGCGGCGCTTAGCGGCCAATTCGCGCAGCACTTCGGCCTCGGCGACGGCCTGATCCACCTGTTCCTCAAAGCGCGCCAACTCGCGCTCGCTTTGCTGCACCCGCTGCGCGATCGAGTCAAAGCGCAGCGCGGGCGCGTCTTCGCCGAATGCTACACCGCGCTCGCGCTCGGCGCAACAGCGGGCGATCAGCTTGCCCCGCCGCGCGCGAATATCGCGCAGCTTTTGGCGCAGAATTTCGACCTGCTCCTCTAGCTCAGCCACAGTATCGCAGCTTTCCGCCAGGGCCGGTTCCAGCCGCACGTGTGCTTGGTCTAGCTCCGTCTTCTGTATCAAGGCGAGCCGCGCGCCTTCGTCGTTTCCGGCTTCCACTGCGGCTGTGGCCTTCGCTTGCCACATCTGCATCTGCTCGGCGTTGCGCTCCAAGTCGCGCCCTAGACGCCGCTTGGTGGCCCGCGCCTTGACCAGCGCGGCTACGGCTTGGTCAACGGCCTGTTCTGCGTCGCGGACGATCTGATCCACCATCTTCGCCGGATCCTCGATTCGGTCCAGCACTTCGTTGAGGTTCGCTTTCCAGATGGTAGCGATTCGCTCTATTGTTCCCATGACATGCCTCCTATTGCATACACGCCTAAAGGCGCGGTGAAGCGGGGTTGGCGCTTTGGTCCGCCTGACAGCGCTGACGCTGACGCCGTGCAAAAGGCGATTCGATCTCGTATTTGCGGCAGAGCCGACTAAAACTGCGTATCGTGATCCCCAGTGCCCGGCTGGCATCCTGATTGCATTTGTAGATCCGCGCTACGCGCTCGATCTGCTCCCTACTAAATCCTCTGTTCACCAAAGTATCCTCCTTGTTGGGTAAGGGATTTATCTCGTTTATAGGTTTATAGCAAAGGTTGTACCGCCGTTTTACGAAGGACACAACTTATTTGTAAACAATTAGATAGGGTTTCAAGAGGAGCGTAGTCATCGCCCGCATTTATGGCGGCGTTCGCCACTTTTGGCGACTGTCGCCAGCCGCTTGCACGGTACATCGCGGCGCGCGTTGACAGATTAAACGAGCTTGTTTTATGACATACTCTGTTATTTTTTCAACAAAGGCTTACCGCGGAAAAACCGCTTGAATCAATAGATTAACTTGTCCATTTTGTCTTATATTCCATATTTATGTTTACAAAACTATGCCGCCCACGTATCCTGTTAGGGTATCTTTCGATCACTCAGTGATGGAGAAGTAATGGAGAAACTCAGTTGAATCCGCACAAGAGAGAAGTCATTGCAAGCATGGAGGATTTTGTCAGGGACCAGCTCAAGTTGCTCAAATCCGTAGAGGATAGTTGGCAGCCCGACGATTTTCTTCCCAATGTGGACGCGGAAAACTGGGAAGACTCCATCCGCGAATTCCGCACCCGCGCTCAAGCGCTTCCCGACGATGTCCTCGTCGTCCTCGTCGGCGACATGATCACCGAGGAAGCCCTGCCCACCTATCAGACCTTGCTCAACAGCTTTGAAGGCGTGTCGGACACCACCGGCACGGATCCCAGCCCGTGGGCCCAATGGTCGCGCGGTTGGACCGCCGAGGAAAATCGCCACGGCGACCTACTCAACAAATACCTCTTCCTCACCGGTCGCGTCGATATGCGCGCCATCGAGACGACGATCCAATACCTGCTGCGCAATGGCTTCAACCCGCAGGCCGCCCAAGATCCCTACAAGGGCTTCGTCTATACGTCCTTCCAAGAGCGGGCGACTCGCATTTCCCACAGCAACGTGGCCCGCTTGGCGCAAAAGGCCGGCGATGCGCACCTCAAGACCATCTGCGGCGTCGTGGCCGGCGATGAAGCCCGCCACGAAAGAGCGTACACGAACTTTATCAAGAAAATTTTCGAGCTAGACCCAAGCGGGGCAATATTGGCCTTCCGCGACTTGATGAAACGCCAAGTCGTCATGCCCGCTCACCTGATGACCGACGGGCAGGATCCCAACCTCTTTGAACACTTTTCTATAGTAGCCCAGCGGCTCGGAGTGTACACGGCCAAGCACTACGCCGAAATCACCGAGCACCTAGTCCGCCAGTGGGAGTTGGATTCGCTCTGCGGCCTCACCGGCGAAGCGGCCGCCGCCCAAGACTATTTGTGCAGGCTCGGATCGCGCTACGCCAGACTAGCCGAGCGCAACGAGCGGCGGCTAAACGGCACCGCACCACTGCGGTTTAGTTGGATCCACAACCGCAGCGTCTAACCGGGGCCGCAGCTTTTATGCGTCCACGGCCTTCCGACCCTTTTTTCGCGCTCGTCCAAAAGGCCCGCGACGCCTCCGGCGAGATCGACCTCGCCCGCGGAGCCTTGCTCATCGCCCGGCAAGCGTATCCCGACCTCAACATCGAGCACTACCTGCGGCAACTCGACGCGCTGAGCGAGGACTTTCGCGCCCGCTATGCCACAGCCGATTCCCTGCCGGCCTCGCTGGCCAACCTGAGCCAATACGTGTTCGGCGACCTCGGCTTCCGCGGCAACCGCACTCACTACGACGACCCCCGCAACAGCTACCTCAACGAGGTCCTCGACCGCCGCCTCGGCATTCCCATCACTCTCGCTGTAGTCTATCTAGAGCTAGGAAAACGGCTGTCTTTCCCACTCGCAGGGGTCAACTTTCCGCATCACTTCCTCGTGCGCAGCACCCAAGGCGACGAACCGCTCTTCGTCGATCCCTTTGCCGACGGCGCTTTTGTCGATAGCCAGTCCTTGGGCGAGCGGCTACCGGTCATCGAGGGACGCCGGCTCGAATTGTCCGCCGAGTTCATCGAGCCGACCTCGTCGCTGCACATCTTAGTGCGCATGCTCCGCAACCTCAAACGCCTCCATTTCCAAACCCGCGAGTTTGCCACCGCCATCCACTGGGCCGAGAAAATTGCCTATCTACAGTCGGCCGAAGCCGAAAACCACCGCGACCTCGGCTTTCTCTACCACCACACCGGCGAGTATCTCAAGGCCATTGAGGCCTTTAACGAGTACCTCCGCCGAGCCGGCGACGCCCCGGACGCCCCCACCATCGAGCACAACATCCGCGTTCTCGCCAATCGCCTGATCCCGCTCAACTGACCTAGTCCGCTTCGCGCTCCGCCGGGCTGATGTCTTCTTTGGCCGTCAACCAGCGCATGACCTCTCCCAAACGCGGCGGCTTGCCCGTCATCAAGATGCCGATGCGGAAAACCTTGCCCGCTCCGTGCACCGCGAAGTAGATGGACAACAAAAGCAGCACCGTGGTCGCCAAATACTCCCACAGCGGCAGTGCACCGGCGGCCCGATTCATCATGACAAAAGGGGTAAAGAGCGGGATGTAGGACATAACCCGCGCCAAGGTGCCGTTGGGGTCTTGAGTGATGGGTATCATGGTGAGCAACGGCACGATCAGCGGTATGAGGAGCGGCAACATCAGGCTCTGCGCGTCTTTTAAGCTATTGCACAGCGAGCCGGCCCCTACCAGCAAGCAGGCGTACAGCAGAAAGCCAGCCAAGAAGTAAAAGACAAAGGACCACAAGTAAAGCGGAGTGCTGGCAATACTGACGATGGAGGCCACGTCCTCCCCCAACGCGGCTGGCGCGACCACCACCCCCACCACAACGCACGCAACCCAAGTAAAGACCAAGGTCAGCCCAACCGCGGCCGTGCCAGCGATTTTGCCAGCCATCAACTCAAAGGGTGAGAGCGCGGACAGCAGCACTTCGATGAGGCGCGACGACTTCTCCTCCACGGTATTGGTCATAAGCGTCTGCGCGTTGATGAATATCGCCATCCACAATAGATAAACGAACGGTACGACGGCCCACTGCTGGACCCTATCGACCGTGGAAACTTCGGCCTCGTCGCCGCGCTTATCGACCTTGCGCTCTGCAAAATGCACTGGGTTCTGCAACCAGTTGCTCGTCTCCGCGTCGAGGCCCGCCTGTTCAATGCGCCGCGCCCGCACCACTTGGAACACCTGGTCTGCAAACCAATGGCGCAAGTCCCGATCGGTCAGATTCAAAGAGATGTATTTGCACCCCTCGTCGCTGGCGACTGGATCCGGAGAGATGACGAAGTACGCAAAGAGCTCGCCATCGTTTACCATGCGATTGAGCGCGGCTGGCGGATCGTCGCCGCTGGGCACCTCCACCCGGACATAGCGGCTGCGCGAGAGTTCCAAGTCGAGGGCCTCTAACTCCTCGGCCGACACCTGCTGCCACCACTCGACGAGACCGGCCGCGCTCTCGCCTTTTCCCACAGCGAGGTCCTGGACCAGCGCCGGCCGCTCCGCTTCGTCCAAGCCCACATAAACCTTCGCGGCTGCCCTAACCGCATCCGGCAAGCGCTCCCAAGCCTGACCACCGTCGCGATAGCGCTCCGCCGCATCCAGTAGCACTATGCCCAGATCCTCGGCCAAAATACCCTTTTCCACCTCCTGTAGCACAAAACCCGAATGGTCGATCACAGCATAGGGCCGCGCCTGTTTGGTCCCGCTCAATAGAATGGGCACCACAATGCTCAAGGCGAGGATGAGCGGGAAGGCCAGTACGCCGATCCAAAACCCCTTGGTGCGGACGTTCTCCATGTATTCGCGCTGCGCAACTAAAGCAATTTTACGCATCGTCGGCCTCCCCTATGGCGCGGATGAAAATCTCGTGCAAAGAGGCCGTGCGCAGGGCAAAACCCCGTATCTGCACTTTGGAAACGAGCGCGGCCAATATAGCTTGCGAGTCCGCGTCCTCAGTCAGAAAAAGCTCGGCCCGCTTGCCCGAGTCGTTGACCCGGGTCACGCCCGGCAGATCGCGCAGCAGATGCCCGTCGCCATCGTAGTCGAGCACCGCGGCGCGCCCCCCGCTGGCAAGCACTTGGCCCAACGCGCCATCGACGACCTTCTGCCCCTTGTTGATCAGCGCGACAAAGTCGCAAAGCTGCTCGGCCTGCTCCATCAGGTGGGTCGAGAAGATCACTGTCTTGCCGTCGCGGCGCATCTGCAAGATGACGTCCCGCATCAGATCGCGGTTGACCGGGTCCAGCCCGGAAAAAGGCTCGTCGAGAATGACGAGCTCAGGCTCGTGGATCAGCGCCGAGAGCAACTGCACCTTTTGCTCCATGCCCTTGGAAAGCACCTCGCAGCGCCGATCCTGATAATCGCCGAGGCCATAGCGCTGCAACAATTCAGCGGCCCGCTGCTGCGCCACATCCGCGTCAATTCCCTTGAGCCGCGCGAAATAGATCATCACCTCGGCGATCTTCATCTTCTTGTACAGACCCTTTTCCTCGGGCAGATAGCCAAGCTGGTCTTTGACCGCGAGGGCGTGTTGCCCATCCAGCAGACCGATGCGCCCAGAGTCGGCGAAGAAGATGCTCATAATCATGCGGATAAGCGTCGTCTTACCCGCGCCGTTGGGACCCAACAGCCCGTAGATACACCCCGCGGGCACGCGCAGCGACACCCCGCGCACGGCCTCGACCGCGCCAAAGCGCTTCCACACGTCTTCGAGCTGCACCGCCGTTGAAAAAGCCATGCCTTCTGCACTCCTTCCTCATGAGTTCGGGTTGGCAAGAAAAACCTATGTTTATAAAGTTACCATACAAAGCCTATCTATGTGATAGTCCAAACCGCATCGCAGCATTTGCTATAGGAGATTCCTCATGCCCAAGCTCTTCGGCCGCAACTTCACCCGCCGCCAACTGCTCAACCGCGTCGGCGACATCAGCCAGCTCATGTACGCTCGCCGCGCCGAGCGCAGCGAAGGATTCGAGCGCGGTGCCGATCTCATCGACGTGTTCAACGCTTCGGGCTTGGGATTTTCCGTCTTGCCCGGCCGCGCCCTCGACATTGCCTCGGCCCACTACAAGGGCCAGTCGCTGTGCTTCCGCTCCGGCCCCGGAGACGTCGGGCCGGCCTTCTACGAGCCAGAGGGCTTCAAATGGGGACGCGGCTGGTTCGGCGGGCTAGTAACCTCTTGCGGCCTCGACTTTGTCGGCCACCCAGAAATCGATCCCGAAGAAGAAAACGCCGAAATGCCACTGCACGGTCGCCTCTCGTACATCCCGGCTAAAAACGTCGGCATTGAGGCGGGCTGGGAGGGCGCGGATTACGTCGTGCGCATCCGCGGCCAAATGCGTCAGGCCGAGGTCTTTGCCGAAAACCTAGAGCTGTCGCGCGAGATTTCGACCGTACTCGGCGAGCGGAGCATCCACATCCGCGACCGCATCGAAAACCTCGCCGCCGACCGCTCGCCGCTCATGTTCGTGTATCACTGCAATCCCGGGTTCCCCCTCCTCGACGAGGGAACCCGCCTCGTCCTCCACAGCCGCGAGAGCACCGAGTGGACCGAGGATCGCCCCGTCGCCCCCGAGGACTACACCGTGGCCAAAGGGCCGCAACCACGCGCCCACGACGATGTGTACGTGCATCGGCCCCGCACCGACCGCCAGGGGCGTGTCCACATCGGCCTGCTCAACGAAAAGCTCGGCTTGGGATTGTATTGGCAGTTCAAGCACAGCGAGATCCCCATCGTCAACCACTGGCAGCACTTCCACAAGGGCACCTACGTCACCGGCATTGAGCCGGGCAACTGCTCGGTGCTCGGTCGCGCCTGGAACCGCCAGCACGGGACCTTGCAGTACATCGAGCCAGGCGAGGTGCGCGAGTTCAACATGGAAATCGGCGTGTTAGACGGAGCGGACGAGATGCGTGAGTTTGAGCGCAAGGTAAAGCGGGGTTTGACCAAGTAAGGAGAGCACCCATGACAGTCTCTCTAGAAGCGCGCGAATCGGCCCAGACACCACCGAGGTGGGCCCTGCTTCAGCGTCAGCTCTTCGACGCAATCGAGGACGCCGCTCCGCAGGCGCTCGAGCGGTACACCCATCCGGATGGGCGCCTGCTCTGGCCCCCCAGTCCCGACTTCCAGAGCATCGACGCGCTGGATGACTGCTACGAGAGCTTCCACAACTGGCCGCTCTTCTACCTGCTCGGCGGCAGCGACCGGTTCCTAGCCGACGCCCAGCGGGAATTCGATGTCATCAATGAGCAAATGAGCCAGCATGGCACGGGACACGGCTACCCCATGGTGGTGCGGGAGTACCAGCCGGGCTACGACTGGTTCCATCAGGGCGAGGGCAACTATCTGTTCTACATGCTCTGCATGGCCGATCCGACCAACGGGGCCAACATCGAGCGGGCCCGGCGCTTCGCCGGGCTGTTCCTTGGTGAGGATCCGGAGGCACCCAACTACGACCCGGAGCACCGAATCATCCGCTGCGCGAGAAACGGCAGCAAGGGGCCGGCCTACTGGGCCTTCGAGGAAGGTCCGCATTGGCCCTATGAAGGGTACAACCTGCCCTTCTACGACGTGCCGGGATGCACCAATCACGAGGTAGTGCAAGGTAGTCCCGAGTTGGCCGAGCGGCTGGGCCAAGCCATGCGCGACCGCATGGGCCGCGGCGACGCCGTGGTCAACCTCTTGGCGACTACCCTAGGAACAAACGCCTACCTGCTGACGGCAGACGGGAAGTACCGCGACTGGGTTCTGGAATACACCGAGGCCTGGATGGAGCGCGCCGACGCCAACGGCGGCATCGTGCCCGACAACGTCGGCCTCTCCGGTGTCGTGGGCGAACACACCAACGGCAAGTGGTACGGGTCGAGCTACGGCTGGGCCTGGCCCCACGGTTGGCACAGCGTCGGGCAGGCCGTGGGGGTCGCAGCCCAGAACTGCGCCCTGTTGACGCGCCGACTGGAATACATGGACTTTCCGCGGTCGCAAATCGACGTCCTCATTTCCCACGGGATCGAGCGCGACGATCAGCTCTATGTACCCCACAAGTACGATGATCCCGGGCGGGTTGACTACGAGCTGGGCGAGTGGATGTGGTACCCGATCCGCAAGGAGGACGGCACCACTCTGCAGCAGGACGGCTGGTTCGAGTTCATGCCCATGTACCCGTCCGACATCGCCCATCTGTGGTGCATGTCGATGGCCCGGTCCGATTCGCGGCGATTCGAGCAGACCCGTAAGCGGTCGGGGGATCCGTTCGCCGTCAACTCATGGCACCACACCAAAGATCAGGGCGGGCACGACTGGGGCTGGATGGCCTACCTGCACGGCAAGTTCCCCGAGTATCCGGAGCAGATCCTCGAACACAATCTGGCCCAGGTACAGGCGCGCCTCGACTTCATGGCACAAGACGAACAGGACCCGGCCACCTATAACGACGCCTATTTCCAGCAGCGAAATCCCGTTACTTGTGAAGGCCTAGTGCAGCTCACCATGGGCGCTCCTCTGCCCCACTACAATGGGGGCCTGCTGGTCACCAGACTGCGCCACTTCGACGCCCAGCGCCGTCGTCCAGGGCTTCCGCCCGACGTGGCCGCACTGGTGTCGGGGCTGAGCGACGACCGGGCCGCACTGACCGTGGTGAACGCAAGCCCGACAGAGCGCCGGGAGGTGGTAATCCAAGCAGGGGGCATGGGAGAACACGAGTTCACCGAGGTCGAGATCGACGGGGCGGCCCAGCGCGTTCCGGTGAACGGCAAGACGTTCGCACTGACTCTGCCACCGCGCACCCAAGCCCGACTCGTGCTGGGCATGAAGCGCTTCGTCCACGAGCCAAGTCTGGCCCCACCGATTTGATTCCGGTCAACTGCGAGTTTGCTGGAAGAGCGTCGTACACAGGAGAAAACGCATGATCCAGAACTGGCAGCGCGACGAAGGCCCCTGCATCGCCCTAGGTTCGGAAGGGGCCTTCGACGACATGCACCTCTTCGCCCCCTGCGTCGCCTACGAGGATGGGGTGTACTCGATGTGGTATAGCGGATCGCGCCACAATGTCAGCGACCGCGTGGACAATCGCGTCTTCACTCTCGGCTTGGCTACTTCCACCGACGGCATCCGCTTTACCAAAGATCCGCGCTCGCCGGTGTGCCGCTTCACGGGCACGCGCTCGATTCTAACCCCAACGCTCCTCCGCCACCCCGACGGCTCGGTGTGCAGAGAGCAGGGCCGCCTGCGGCTGTGGTTTTCTTCCTGTAACTTCTCCTCCGGCGACCGGATGCACACTCTGCACGAAACCGCCAGCGACGATGGCAGCGAGTGGGATGCGCCATCGGCTCCACAACTCAAACACGCGTACGCACCGACCCTTATCAAAGAAGCCGACCACTACAAACTCTGGTACACCGACGTCCGAGCGCTGCCTTGGAGCATACGTTATGCCCAAAGCGTTGACGGGAGCGACTGGCAGGTCGCGGCCGACCCGGTCCTGACGCTCGACCAATCCTGGGAACGCGACCGCCTTATCTATCCCACGGTTGTCACCATCCGCGGCCAGTACTGGATGTGGTACGGCAGCTACAGCCAACACGGCAGCGAGGAAATGAAAACCGCTATTGGCTGCGCCTACAGCGCAGACGGCTTGCATTGGCAAAAGGACCCCGACAACCCCGTTTTCGCTCCCGATCCATCGCGTGCCTGGGAATCCCACTACACTACCAGCCAATCGATACTGCGCCTCGACGACGGCTCCCTCCGCATCTGGTACGCCTCGCGCCCGGCCCCCCCTTTCGTCCACAAGTATTATGCCATCGGCACCGCCCACTGGAAAAACCCATTGAGTAGGACCTAGATAGCTATAAGTTATCTCATAAATAGTTAAGATGCGCCGGGAGGTGGCCTAGGCTGGTGGTTTTGGCCGGGCTTGGCCAAAGGATGAGCAGTTTTCTCGTCGTTCGACGTTCTTAGAGATATCGGATCTGATTTTTCATTTCATCTGCTGTAACCCGATTTAAAATATTCAAGAGCCTTTGTACCATTTCGTAAGATGAACGACGGACAGCAATAATTATTCCCCAATGCGTTTTATTTTGTTCAAAATATAACTTAGCGAGCGACTCGAAGTGAACGCGATTATGAGTTAGCAATGTCTTCTGCCGCATGGCTGCGTAAGCTAATTGCTCTGCATCGCTATTCTGAATTTGGTCTGCATCTCTCGTTGTCAGTGCAGAAAAACCATACGCTTTGAGTAAATCTGCAATCAAGACATCAACATCTTCATCGAGATACAATTCGACAAATAAACTCATTGAGTTGACTGCATAAGTGGATCAATCAATCTATGGGGAACGCGATTTTCTTCAATGTATTTCTGAATTTCCTCTTGGTGGTCACTGTAATAACTCAGGGCATCAAAAACCTGCCCCAAAGACAAATGCGGAAGGTGGTTTGGAATATCTTCAGGATGTGTGCCCAAACGCCAGATTTCGACAATCGCACGAACCGGCGTACGCGTATCTTTGACGATAGGCTCTCCACCTAGAATCTGATCCTCTGTCACTATGTAGGGATGTTCTGTTGTTTGGGTCATGGGAGACCTTTTAGTTTTGAGTTTAGGAACCACATACATCGCGTGAGCGTTGGCAATCCCACCGCCTGCCGGTTCGTCCTCCGAGGGACGGCTCCGCCAAAAAACATAAGGGAGAGGTATAATTGGAGCCGCCTCCCGGACTCGAACCGAGGACCGTCTGATTACAAATCAGATGCTCTACCAACTGAGCTAAGGCGGCTCTCTCTCAAATCTACGCCATCGGATTATCCTTTACAAATGCTGGGCTATCCGCTGCGCCAAGTCCCCTCGCGTTATGGAGTCTCGGCCCACAATATCCGACGACAGCCCCACCGCCCGCAGGCGCTCGACTGGCGTATCAACCAAGGCGTCAGGATCGAAGCGCAAATGGTCGTCGCACCCCGGCCATATCCCCTCCACCGCCAGCATCTGCACAGCCGCAAAGGCTGGATGCCCAAGCGGCACATCCTCATACCAATACAGCGGCACACCAGCCGCCAGCAAAGCCTGCTGGTACTGACGGCGCAAAGCCGCGCTGCTGCACACATCCGCTGGAGTCTGTTGCTGACCCAAGCAAAAAGCAGCCAACGCACCGGCGGCCTCGCCAATATTCCACTCCACGGGATGTAGGCGGTAGCAACCATTGGTGATGTGCGTGGTGCCGATGTTCTTGCAGGCCGCCAGCAAGTTATCCAAGTGCCGCGACACGAGCGCACCCAACGGGATCTGGAAGGGCTTAGTGGGCGCAGTGTACACCACGTCAGTGGCTTGGCCGTGGATGTCGATGGCGTACCAACCCACGCCGACGCTGTCGCTAAAAGGAGCGGCGCGCGCATGGGGCTGGTGCGGAGCAGCGACCTCTTGCTCGACAATGGTCTTGCGCGCTTCGATGCGCCGAGACTCGCGGATGTAGGGGTACTGGGAGAAGCCGTCAGCGGTCCCCATGATGTCAGGGCGCAGCCGCAGCTCGGGATAACCTCGCCCGCCGTCGTCGCGCGGCACCTCCGTTTGTAGCCAGTACAACAATCCCAAGCTCAATTCCTTGGCCGCGGCTATCTGCTGCGCTTGCTCGGCGGGCGGCACGTCGATGAGGGTGCCACCGGTGTAGTCATTGCCCTGCCAGTTGATCAACACCACGTCCCCAGGCACCTGTCCCTCGGCGAATTGCTCGGCGCACAACAAGCGACGATACGCCCAAAAGGAGCCTGGCAAGTCGCTGGCGGTCTCAAAGAATCGGTACGTGCGCAGACCGCGAGCGTACTCCAAGGTCAAGGTGTAGGGCTGCTGGTCTCGGTGGCGCTCGTAGTTCGGTGGACGAGGAATGGTGTGATCTTGACCGGGGCAGAAATCGACCGCAAACGGACAGGTAAAAGACTGGGTCAGATGCGGGGCTGGGCCTTCAGCGCGAGCGTGCGGCTCGCCGGTCTGGTCGCGGCTTTCAGCGCCGGAGACGTAGGGGACGGGCAACAGGGGCAGCAGGTCGCCCAGTTCCGTGGCGTCGAGCACATACGCCGGGGCAAAGCACAAGACGTGCGTGCCGCCGTCTTGGACGACATCTACGGTGCGGATGGACTGGCCTTGGACATGGGCGGCAGATACACGGGCGCGATAAAACAACATCAGGCGGCCGGCCTCTACTTGCGGTACGACCAAAGACAGCAGGGTCGTTAGGCCAGCTCGCGGCTCAAAGCACAGCGCAGAGACCCAACCAGCCCCAGGGTTAAAGTGCGGGTCGTCTGGGTTTTTCAGTTTGTATTTGCGGCGATAGAACTCGCGGATGCCAGCGCGGAATTCGCCGTACAGAGCCGTGCCACCAAAGTGCTCTATGTGCGGATGCTCGTCTAAGGCAGCGACTCCCTGGCTGGTGGCTTGGCCGCCGATCCACGGGTTTTCTTCGGTCAGGCAGACTCGATAGCCCAAGCGAGCGGCGCGCACGGCCGCGGCCACGCCGCCCAAGCCGCCGCCCAAGACCAAAATGTCGCATTCAATCGTGCGAGTTTCCACGTCACCTGAGTCCGGCTTGCTCCCACACGCGACCCAGTGCGGCAGCCGTAGCCGCCACAGCCTCTTCTCGCTCCATATCCCGCACCCGCTGGCTGAACGGCTCGACCATGACCGGCCCGTCGTAGCCAATGTGCTGCAAGGCGCTGAGGAATGTCGCGATGTCGATTACGCCAGTCGCCCCGGGCAAGTCGCGCACATTGTCGAGCTGGTCGTCAATTTCTACGCCGACCGGTGCGTCGTTGACGTGAACATCCACCACCTGCTCGGGGCGCAAGCGGCGCACATCCTCAGCGGTTTCATGGGCCGTGTACCAATGCCAGCTATCGAGCAGAAAGCCCACATTCTCGCCTACGGCTTGGCACAGTTCCTCCATTTGCTCCATGGTGTGGACAAACTCGTACTTTTTGCTCGACCACAGCGTTTTCGGCGCGACGTATTCCAAACCCAACCGCACGCCTTTGTCGGCGAGTATTGCCACAGCCGGCCGCAGTCGCTCGACGTGAAAGGCAAAATTCTCTTGGTACGTCAACTCGTCCGAGGTCGGCATGATCCAAGTCGCCGTCCGCCGCACCCCCAACGCCGCCGCCACCTTGGCCAACTCCGGCAACTGCGCCAAGCTCGCTTGATATGCGGCCTCCTCCCCGCGAAAATCAACGGGAAATCCCCACGCCGACAGACGCACGCCCTTGCGCTCGGCCAACTCGAGGGTCTCTTCCGCACCCATGACCGCGACTTCGCCAATGTTAAAGTGATACCCGGCGAACCCGTGCCGCGCGGCCAAGTCAAGCCCGTCCGCGAGGTTCTCTACGCTTGCGCCGATAGCCCCCGGCGATAGCGAACGAAACATAGCTTCTCCTTTTTTGATTGATTCCATTATGCCTTGGCTGACTCCAAAACCAGCCTGCCAGCGTTCTTCATTTGCCTCAGAATGACGAACCAAGTCACACTCCCGACAATATATCCAGTAGCCAGTAGCCAAGACTTACCCTCTATTATTGCCACTAGGGGGGCCACCACGAATAAGTAGCAATAGATAAAACAGGTCACTTCACTGACTGATCGTCTGCCGCTTTCAGCATTGAGCGCTTTGGCAAGTCCGTGAATTGCGACGAAATTCCAGTAAAAATTAAATAATGGTACAAAGAGAAATCCAACGGCTTTGTCTGGCGTCGTCTTCGCTTTATGAGTGGGAATGAGGGACCATAGCTTATGCAGGATAAGGCAGCCAAACAGGCCAGAAAGCAAAAAGGACACGACACAAAGGGAAAAGACCGCAAGAGCATTATCATTATCTAGCCTCGCATTGTTGGTCGAGACCCACATAATGGAAAACACCAGTGTGCTGACAAAGCAAATGCAATGGAGCTTAAACCACGTGTTAAGGCGATCCGCGTCTTTAACTTTAGCGGCTGACTGAGTACGTACTAATTGTTCAATGGGCGGCGGCATGGGCACCGTATCAACGATCTCGCTGTCCGCGCCCTGCTTTTCCTCCTCTTGGCGACGCTCCTGCTGCGAGTCCGCCTCCGCTTCCAGTTCCTCTCGCCAATTCCCAATATTCTGCGGACGATTCCTCTCATCCACCGACAACGCTTTGTCAATCGCCGACAAAAAATCGCCACTCACCTGGCCCGCACAACGCTGAGATACTGGAATCAGCGGGTCATCTCGAATCCTATCCATTGCATCGTCAGGCACCTGACCCGTCAACGCTCGATAACACACCCCACCCAACGCATAAAGGTCCGTCCAAGGTCCCTGATCCCCCCGACTCGAATACTGCTCTATCGGCGCATATCCCGGCGTTACGATCGACGTAATCGAACGGCTCTTCGCCCCTATCGCCTGACGCGCTGCTCCAAAGTCCAGCAACACCGGCGATCCATCCGAATCGCGCAAGACGATATTGCCTGGCTTGATGTCCCGGTGCAGGAAATCAGCCCGATGCACCTCTTCCAAACCGTCAAGAAGCGGATATAGTATTCCTTTGAGTTCGTCTTCGCTCAGCGTCCCTTTGCGCGTTAGATATGCTGACAAGTCCTCCCCCTTCACATGATCCATCACGATATAGGCTGTACTATGCGCCTCAAAGAAGTGATGGACGCCAACGATATTGGGGTGCCGAAACCGCGCCAAAGTGCGGGCTTCGTCTAAGAACCGCTCCAAGCCCCATTGAAAATCGGACGCGGCTTGGGCTGTCTGCGGCACGACGGACAGGTCCTGTTCGCGGGTAGCCAAGTCTGCGGGCAGATACTCCTTGATCGCCACGGGAATATCCAAATTAATGTTCAGTCCCAGATAGGTAATGCCAAACCCGCCGGAGCCGAGGACCTGGTGGAACTCAAAGTCCCGTATGCGCGTCCCTTGCGGCAATGCTAAGCGATGCTGTTGTGCTGCGCTCATAGTCTCTCCGATCATTTCAACAAACAGTTTCTTTCACTCTCGACCACCGTAACGGCGCAACACCTCGGCCGTCTCAGATGCATTATACTCCATCGCAACATACAGCGGCGTATAGCCAAAGCTATCTCTGACATTGACCGCTGCCCCGTGCTGGAGCAACTCTTCAGCCCTATAATTATACTCCGCTGCAACGTGCAGCGGTGTCTCACCATCGTCGTTTTTGGCATCTACATCGGCTCCGTTACTCAGTAATACCTCGACCATCGAACCAGCATAACACTTCACCGCAACGTGCAACGGCGTCCAGCCATCGTTGGCTCTGGCATCCACATCGGCTCCGTTGCTCAGCAACATCCTAGCCATCGAATCAGCATAACGCCACTCCGCATAGTACGACGGCGTATGTCCATAACGCAGGTACGCCCCAGGCATTGAATAATAAGTACCGTGCTCCCGATACCCATCCCAGTGGCTGTGAGGAAGAGCACGTTTGGAGGAGCCGGACATCGAAAAATAAATACCGCGCTCCCAAGCCCTCCACGCCGCCGCAAGGTGCAGCGGCGTCTTGCCATCGTTGGCTCTGGCATCAACCGCCACCCCCCGGCGCAGCAACAACTCAGCCGTCCAATAAGAAAAATACTCCACCGCATAGTGCAACGGTGTCTTGCCATTGTCGTCTCTGACATCCACTGCCGCCCCCCGGCGCAGCAACAACTCGACCATCTCAGAAGCATCAAACGCCGCCGCAAGGTGCAGCGGCGTCTCACCATCGTCGTTTTTGGCATGGCCATCGGCTCCGTTGCTCAGCAACATCTCGGCCATCTCAAGAGCATTGCTCCACACCGCAAGATGTAGCGGCGTATAGCCATCGTTGGCTCTGGCATCAACCGCCGCCCCCGCACGCACCAACACCTTAGCCTCCTCAGGAGACGCCGCATAGTGCAGCGGCGTATAGCCATTGTTGGCTTTGGCATCAACCGCCACTCCCCGACGCACCAACAACTCTGCCGTCGAATAAGCCTTTCTCCTCGCCGCAAGGTGCAGCGGCGTCTCACCATCGTCGTTTTTGGCATGGCCATCGGCTCCGTTGCTCAGCAACATCTCGGCCATCTCAGAAGCATTCCACACCGCCGCAAGGTGCAGCGGCGTACGGCCATTGTTGTCTTGGGCATCCACTGCCGCCCCCGCACGCACCAACAACTCGGCCATCTCAGAAGCATCATTACGCCTCACCGCATAGTGCAGCGGCGTATAGCCATCGTTGGATTTGGGATCCACTGCCGCCCCCGCGCTCAGCAACAACTCGGCCATCTCAGAAGCATTGCTCCACGCCGCAATGTGTAGGGGCGTCCAGCCACCTCGGTCTTCCTTACCCACTGCCGCTCCCTGCAGCATCTCAGGAGCAGACCATGTCATCACTAGCTCCTCATAGTGCCACGTCCAACCACCGTTGTCTCTGACATCCACTGCCGCCCCCGCGCTCAGCAACAACTCGGCCATCTCAGAAGCCTTGTTCCACGCCGCATAGTGCAGCGGCGTCCAGCCACCGTTGTCTCTGACATCCACTGCCGCCCCCGCACGCACCAACAACTCAGCCGTCTCAGAAGCATCCCATCTCGCCGCATAGTGCAGCGGCGTACGGCCATTGTTGACTCTGACATCCACTGCCGCCCCCGCACGCACCAACAACTCGGCCATCTCAGAAGCCTTGCTCCACGCCGCAACGTGCAGCGGCGTCTCACCATCGTTGTCTTCGGCATCCACTGCCGCCCCCGCACGCACCAACAACTCGGCCATCTCAGAAGCCTTGCTCCGCGCCGCAACGTGCAGCGGCGTCTCACCATCGTTGTTTTCGGCATGGATAGCGGCTCCGTTGCTCAGCAACAACTCGGCCATCTCAGAAGCCTTGCTCCACGCCGCATAGTGCAGCGGCGTATAGCCATCGTTGGATTTGGCATCAACCGCCGCCCCCGCACGCACCAACACCTTAGCCGCCTCAGGAGACGCCGCATAGTGCAGCGGCGTATAGCCATCGTTGTCTTCGGCATCAACCGCCGCCCCCGCACGCAGCAATACCTCAGCTATCTCAGAAGCATCCCATCTCGCCGCATAGTGCAGCGGCGTACGGCCATCGTTGTCTTCGGCATCCACTGCCGCCCCCGCACGCAGCAATACCTCAGCTATCTCAGAAGCATCCCATCTCGTCGCATAGTGCAGCGGCGTACGGCCATCGTCGTCTCTGACATCCACTGCCGTCCCCTGCTTGAGCAGGGATATGGTCAGCACGGATAGGTTAAGTTTTGCTGCATGGTGCAGGTCGGTCATGCCCTTATCGTCCACCGCATCTAGGGACGGCTCGCGCCCCACCTCTGCGACAAACACCTGCTCCTGACGCTGCCGCTCCAACGCCGCCTGCTTCTTGTGCTCTCCACTCATGAGTCCCTCCTATATCTCCCATCTAGGCACTGGCAGTTATATGCCGTACCATGCACCGCAAAGAAACGATATACTTTAACGATATGGCGATGGTCAAAACGGGCTAGGGTCTGCGCTTCGTCCAAAAAACGATCCAGACCCCACTGGAAATCGCCGCGAACGTCATCAGCTTGCGGGACGACACTGTGATTGGTGGTGCGAGTGGCAATGTCAGACGGCAGGTTATTCCTTAATGGCAACGGTTCTTTTTAGGTTGTGATCAGTGCCCAGATACGTTATATCAAAGTCTCCAACGCCCAACACGCACACCAGTTCGCATTCTTGCAGCCGATGGCTTGGGGGCAAGGCATTGAAAGGTTGTTGTGCTTCGCTCATAGCCTCTCCGATCATTTCAAAAAGCAGCTTACTTCACTCTCAAGCACCATACCGGCTTAACAGCACCAACAACTCAGCCGTCGCATAGGTCTTTGGCGTCCCGCCACCGTTGTTTTTAGCATAGACCGAGGCCCCTGCGCGCAACAATATCTCAGCCGTCTTAGAAGCACCACACTCCGCCGCCAAGAGCAGAGGTGTCTGACCAATGTTGTCTCTGGCATCCACAGCCGCCCTCTGGCCAAGCAATACCTCAGCCGTCTCAGAAGCATTCTCGTGTGCCACAACATGCAGCGACGTCCTGCCATCGTTGTCTTTGGCATCAACCGCTGCCCCCTGGCTCAGTAAGTATAGAGTCAAAGCGGGCAGGTTCAGTTTCGCTGCATAGTGCAGATCGGTCATGCCCTCATCGTCCACCGCGTCCGGGGACGGCTCGCGCCCCACTTCCGCGACAAATCTTTCGCGCTCCCCCGCCAGATCCGCTGATGTTGGCAAAGGCAACCTCTGCGTGGCCTGCTCCCTACGCTGCTCTCTTTTCGCATGGCGACGCGTTGGGGGCTCGACCGAAGCCCCCAACGCCTCTCGCCATGCCGCCACACTCTGCGGACGATCCTCTCCATTCACCGACAACGCCTCATCAATCGCTGAAAGAAACCCTTGACTAGCTTGACCCGCACACCGCTGCGATACCGGAACCAGCAGGTCCTTCCGAACCCGATCCGTCGTATCGTCAGGGGCCTGACCAGTCAACGCCCGATAGCATACCCCACCCAACGCGTAAATGTCCGTCCATGCACCCTGATGCCCCCGCTCCTCATACTGCTCTATAGGCGCATACTTAGGCGTTACAATCGAGGTGACTGGACGGCTCTTGGCCTCTATCGCCTGACGCGCCGCACCAAAGTCCAGCAACACCGGCGATCCATCTTTCCGCAAGACGATGTTGCCCAGCTTGATGTCCCGATGCAGGAAATCATCCCGATGTATCACTTCTAAGGCATCCAACAGTGGATACAGAATGTCCTTAAGCTCGGCTTCCGTCAGCGTCCCCTTGCGCGTCAGATACGCCGACAAGTCCTCCCCTTCCACATAGTCCATTGCAATATACGCCGTGCTATGCGCCTCAAAGAAGTGATGGACACGGACGATGTTGGGGTGCTCAAACCGCGCCAGCGTGTGGGCTTCGTCTCTGAAGCGTTCCAAGCCCCATTGGAATACAGACCACGCTAGAGAGCAGGAGAGTCAGACTCGTCCTGCGACGACTGCGGCACGACGAGCAGAGGCTGCGTGTGGGCTTCGTCTCTGAAGCGTTCCAAATCCCCTTGGAATACAGACTCATCCTGCGACGACTGCGGCACGACGGACAGATAGCTTCCACGAGTAGCCCAGTCCTTAGGCAGGTACTCCTTGATCACCACCGGAATATTCAAGGCGGCATTCCATCCCAGATAGGTGATGCCGAACCCGCCTTGGCCGAGGACGCGGTGAAACTCAAAGTCCCCTATGCGCGTCCCCGGAGGTAACGCCAAACGATGCTGTTCCTCACTCATAATTTGTCTCTTCTTTCTCTTCTTGCGGCTCGTTCAGCTCGGCTTTCTCGCCCCCCGCACGGATGCTATCCCCAGTCGCCTCCTCCTGGGAAGCCGGTGCGCTCTCTTCGGCGTCGGATGCCATTGGCAGTTGAACATCAGAGCCTTCAGTGGCTTCAACATCCGTTGCCGCTGGCATCTCAACAGTTGCCGCTGGCGTCTCAACAGCCACATCTTCGCCCCGCCTAAGCCAATAAAGCACTCCCCATAAAACAGCAACGCATAGTAACATCCCCAACAGTCTGCCCCAGCGTTTTCGTTTTAATCGCGGCTTACCCTGAGCAGTTTCCGCCTCGCCAACATCAGCCGCAGCCAATTCCGTCCCTGCGACCGGCGCGTATAACAAAACAGTCGTATTGTCCTGCTGGGGATGTTCGGTCTCTTCCACGGCTTGGATAAGGGCCTCGGCGCTATCCTCCAAGGACGCGTCTTGCGTTTTCTTGAGAATAGCCGCGATCTCTTGATCCCTGAGGGTCATCAAACCATCGCTCGCCAAAAGCAGCCGATCCCCCTCCTCGACCGCCACCGGTTGCGAGGACACGTCAATCAGATGTATGTCATCACCCATGACCGCCGATCGCAGTGAGTGCCGTCTTGGATCCAGAGCCGCTTCCTCTTCGGTCATGCGCCCCGTTGCCACGAGATCCGCAAGAACCGGAGCCATAGAGTGATCTGCATTCAAACGCTCCAGTTTACCCTCGTGAAACAACCACAACGGGGAGTCGCCCACGCTGATCCAGTTCAGTCCTTCGCTTGAAACAACAGTCGCGACCAAGGTCGAACCCATGCTGTCGAGTTCGGGATTTTCGGCGATGGCATCGGCGATGGCTTTATTAGCCGCTTCGAGACACTCCCGGAGCCGATCGACGATCGGCCCAGCAGCCTGCGGATACGCCTCGACAAAGGTCTTGCTCAAAAGGCCGCTAGCCGTCGCGCCACCAACATGACCACCCATGCCATCGGCGACCAACAACATGGTGTGCTCGCTGCCGTCTAGGCCGAGGTCTCGCCCATCCAGCAGGCCGTAATCATCCTCTTGGTACTCCCGTTTACCGGGAATCTGCCTCGCGGCAAAACGCCCGTCTAATTCGTTCATTGCGCTTCGCTACCTTCTGCATCCTGCCAATCAAACTCGGCACCGCATAGGGGCACAAAACGAAGAGCCGTATTGCCGATGCTAATGTGGCTCAGAGCCGACAACTCAGTGGGTGAGAGCACGGGCTGATCGCCGAGATACGTCAGATTGGTGCCGCCGCCGTGCTGCACGTAAAACTTCCGGCCGCGCGGATCGTACGTAACCACAGCATGACCACTGCGCGAAATCTGCTCGTCGCCAAAGTCCAGCTTGATGCGGTCGGTCGCCCCGCGCCCCATCGAGTTAGAGCCATACCCCAATTGCACGGCTCGCCCTTTTCCCGGCCCCTCAACGATCACCAACCACCCCACGACTGGATCATCCATGCCGCGATCCTCTTCGGCGCGTTCTTGCCGCCGCTCCTCATCTTCTTGCCGCCGCCGTCCACCCACCAAGCGCGTCTTCTCCTCCTCACCGCCAACACTGGCCGGGGCACGTTTTTCGCCCATCCGCTGCGTGGGCGCATCTAAACGCCCTTCCCCGGCGGGTTGCTCGCCGCCCTGTGGTGCTGGCGGACGCGGCCTGTTGGCCGCGTTCGTTGGTTTGGTATCCTCGTTCCGCTTATCGGTCTTCTCTTCAATGATTTTGCCATCGGGTCCGCGATAAACAGGCATAGTGCCCTCCTATCTTTGGGTTATTCCGGCCGCGCAGGCGTCTCGCCCGCAACTTACTTTTCGTAAAGCCGGTTGATTAAGTTGTCCAAACAGTACTGGCCGGATTGGTTTAAGGCCATCTCTTCCCGGCTTTGCGCCATGTGCAGTGCAAACACCAGTAAGGCCGATTGGACCAACGCCAGCAAGGTCGTGTAAAACGCGACGCCCAGCCGACCCGTGATCCCGGCCAGCAAGGTCGGGTCCTGTGGGTCTTCAATGTTGGCCGCATAATCCAACGCAAACGCAATGCCCACCACAGTGCCGATAAACCCCAACGTTGGTATCAGCCATACTAGATAGCGCAACATCGCGTATTTGAGTTCGAGTTCGTGCTGAAATAATTCAAGGGAAGAGTTCAACAGCGAGTTGGCTTGGTTCACGGAGTGGCTCCCTTGAAATTGTAGAATACAGCGCATGATCAGACGCTGTAAATAAAGGGTTGGCTCCTCGGCCATGGGCCGCACCTTTTGATAAAAAGAACCCAAATCCCGTGCCCGCAACATAACCTCATCGTCCTCCGGCAGATAGCGCTTCGACACCTGCCCCATTTCCAGCTTGGCTTGGTTAAACCGCACCCAGAGTTCACCACAGCCGACCCAAAACATGAGCCACATGACGTTTTGGATCGTAAACGGGTAGGGAAAATTTTCCGTGTGACGATCTAGCAAGAAAGCACCTGCTGCAGAATCAGGATCCTCGAAAATCAGGCTCATAATCGCTATAGATATGACGCCTCCTAGCAGACTGATGACGCTTACTTTTAGACGTAGCTCCAGCTCTACCCCTTGTCCTTTTGCCATATCAATCCTCCTCGTCAATGATCTCACCCGTATCTACGTTGCGCCGCACAGGACCTACGGGCAAGCTATCCTGCCGCGTGGGATTGCCGCCTCCTAAACGGCGCTCCCTTTGTGCGGCCAGCGCGATAAGTGCGGGTGCGGTCGTCTGGTAATCACCGAGTAAAATCGCGTCTGCCGAACTAATAAATTCTTGCCGGATGCTTCTCCACTCGCCATTCCGCGCCACATAACTACCCCCTCTACTAGCGCAGTCGGTCAGGTAGTAAGAGCCGCTTGCAGTCATAATCAGCTCGGCGTGGACGCGAGAAACCGAATCATCGTTAATTTGAATATCCACGCCGGGGCTACGCCCAATTCGATATACCGAAAACCTCGATTTGTTCATGTCAACCCGGCTTGGCTCCTACGAGATAGCCATTGTTTTGTTCGGTTAGCTGCACCAGAAAATCAATAAAATTGCGGTCTGTCACATAATTGCCAACAGCTACGGCGTGTATAGGTATTTTCCGCCTATTTTCCGCCGTTACAGCCCGCACGACCATGTGCCAATCTTCTGAGGGTGCACCATCGCTCAACAGGATGATTTCTTCGGGGTGCAGTGCAATCGCCGCCAGCAAAGCTTCGCGTGTGGGCGTGCCGCCATCCACCAATCTCATCCAGTCGTTCACCTGTCCTACAACGCGACCTTGTACGTTCTTTCTCGCTTGAAAATAACCTTTGTTTTTGGGCCAATAGTGCAACGCCGTCCTCTGATTTGGGGCGTGAAAACCAATGAGACAGACCTCTATTTCCGACTCAAAAGCAGCGAGCATGTCTTGTATGGCCAATGTTATGAACTGGCGATAATCTTGCTTTCCAGGCTGATAGATACTACCCGACATATCTATGACGAACGCAAACTTCTTCGCCTTCGTCTTGATTCCCAATAAAACGATTGTGTCATCTATCTCCTGTTGCAAAGCCTCCACCCGTTTTGCAAGCTGACCTTTTGCTTTCGCAGCTTCGGCCTTTGCCCGTTCCAGCTCTTGTTGCAAAGCCTCCACCTGTTTTGCAAGCTGACTCTCTGTTTTCGGCGCTTCGGCCTTTGCCCGCTCCAACTCGGCTTGCGCCTGTTCCAGCTTGGCTTGCGCCTGCGCTAACTCGGCCTGTGCCTGCGCTAACTCGGCCTGTGCCTGCGCCTGTCCCGACATGTTCAGATTCGGGAAAAAGGGCAGCAGCACTATGGTAATGAGTATGAAGGCACCGAGAGCCGATGCGAACAGATCGAGCGCAGACATGCTAAAGATATTGAGCTCTCGGCTGCGTTTTTTCATGCCCAATGCCCTCTAAAGTTTGGACGCCACGAGCACCAAATCGCCCAGTGCGACTTTGGCACCATATTCCAATCGCTCCGGCTTAAAGGACGATAGGCGCTGCTCGTTCAGGAATGTCCCGTTACTGGAGTTCAAATCTTCGACGTAAAATTGATCGCCCATGGCTGTAATCCGCAGATGTCGTCGGGATACATTTTCATCCGCAACGATTTCATCTACCAAATCGGGATGCCTGCCGAGCGAAAGCCCTAAGCGTTGATCGGCAAATCGGGCTGGCGACAACTCAATGCAGACGCGGTTGCCGCGACCGTCAAAACCAGCCAGCGCAAGGCCGTACTTTGGACCTTTTGCAACGGCCCCTACTCCCTCCTTTTCAGTTACGCGCCGACTCATCTGCTGGACGAGTTGGCGCGGTTTCTCCAAGGTCTGCTGGGCAAACTGGCGGGGCTTCTTTAAGGCAACGACCAAGGCGACCAAGGCCACACCGCCCAACAATAGCAGCCAGACGAAAAATTGATCGCTCGCTTCTCCTGCCTGCACTCGAGCTTTTTCGGCCTCGCGCCGCGCTTTTTCGGCCTCGCGCTGAGCCTTCTCCGCTTCGCGCTGGGCCTTTTCCGTGCCGCCAGAACTGTCCGTGCCACCAGAACTGCCCGTACCACCAGCCGCCACACAATCGTCGCTCTCTGATAGAAAAGCAATGCCATGGCCGTCCAACAGATTTATCAATTCCTCTATATGCGAAGACCAGTAAATGCCCGCCGCATGGGGCACCCGCGTCACCCCGCTAGATGGACTGATAATGACGACGAGAGACGCCTGCGTATTGACGCCGACCGCTCGGCTACAATCATCTAGTAAGGGGCCGCCGCTATTGCCCGGATTGGTCGGCGCATTGTGCTGAATAATCCTGAGTTCTTGCGTGTGCCACGCACCCCAAAAAATCCTTCCAATGACGCCGTCTTGTACGGTCGGGTCATGAGCCGGTCTGTTCCGGTCGGCTCCACCGGGATAGCCTATGGACCATACCTTCTGTCCTTTTATGGCTGGTGCGAGCGACAGCGCAATCGGCGGCAGGGTTATATCTGGGATATAGGCGATTGCGAGGTCGAATTCTTGGGACGTGGCGATTACTTCCACATCGTATAGCTCGCTGGAGTTTGTTGGGATGGCTTGGATCGAGTGGGCGTGGGCGATGACGTGGGCATTGGTCGCAATATAACCTTGGCCATTTATGGCGAATCCAGTACCAGCACCAGGCCCTTGGCTGGTCTGGGTTACGATGCGTACCACACTCTTTTCAAGCGCGGCAAAGTCTGGCGCAGCAACGGCGTGGCCCGGCGACAGAAGCGCGAGCAGAAACAAGACGAGACGCCAGCGTCTGAAGCGGTGCAATGTTCACTCCTGAACTAAACGCACGGCAAAAACAACTGGCCCGATCTCAAGCCGATCATTGTCTCGCAACAGCACCTGCTCGCGGGGATTGAGCAAGCGGCTATTTACCTTGGTGCCATTCAGGGCGTTCAAATCCTCTGCGTAGAGCTCGCCGTCAACACACGTAAATCGGACGTGCTCGCGGGAGACTTCTTCGTGGTCAATGATAAATTCGGCATTAGCCGGGCTCCTTCCGAGCACCACACCGGCCCGATCTCCCAATGCCAATGCTGATATGGTCAAGGCGAATGGCCGGCCGGTGCTGTCTTGGCCTTCCAATAAACATCTAAAAGGCGCGGGTTGTGGTGCCCTCGCCACAGTTTGGCGCGCTGCTTCAGCCGTTTGTTCGGCTTCGCTCACGCGGGACTCGGCACTCTGTAATCGCTCTTCTTTGCGCCGCGAGGAAAGCCACCAACCGAAGAGGGCAAGCAGCACCAGCCCCGCTCCCGCAGCAATACCCCACTGCAATCGCTGCGCGGCTTTCTCTTTGGCCACTTTGAGGCTGTCGGCTTTGGCGTTGGCCTCCTGGAGGCTGTCGGCCAACGCCTTACCCACAGAATCGGCCCGCGCCGTAGCCGCCTGGAGGCTGTCGGCCAACGCCTTACCCACAGAATCGGCCCGCGCCGCAGCCGCCTCCAAGCTGTCGGCTTTGGCGTTGGCCGCTTGGAGACTGTCGGCCCGCACTTTCTCCCGTTCTGCCATCCGCCGCGTGACCTTCTCTTTGGCCTCGGCCTTTTCTAGGGCTTCGCTTGTCGAGTCGGCTCGCGCCGTGGCGACATCAAGGCTATCGAAGGCCGCTTCTTTATCGCGTTCAGCGCGCTCAACCGCACTCAGGCATTCTGCTTCAACCACTGTATGGGCGATTTCTCGCTCTTTGAGCGCCGCTATTATGTCGCCGCTGCGCAAGGCAAAAATAGCTGCTTTTGGCTTCGCTTTTCGAAATGGCCACGAGCCGCTGCTCGGATCTGGCATATTAATGGCGACGACATCTCCACATTCGTTGAACAAGGGCATGCCAAAGGATTTGGCCGTTATCAAGGCATTGTGTTGCAGCAGGTGCGCCACAGGACGGCCCGCTTTCTTGCCAAGGACGTCTTGGTATCTGCCAATCGTCCCGTGAGAAAGCCGAACGTCCCCCGCAGCGTCAAAGCGCAGCGTTTGCACGACTCGGCCTACAGCGGCCCCTTGCTCGGACAAGCTAAGGGGTGGCAAGTTCAAGCCCTGTACGTGCAACAGGGCCAAGTTCATGGCGCGGCTGGCAAACACCCGCTGCGCCACGACCTCGGCCCCGGTCTTCAGAGACAATACGGTCAATCCCTCTGCCTTGGCTAGGAGATGGGCATTGGTCAGCACGTACCCCTCTTCGTTGACGACAAACCCGCTCCCTTCAACCGCGACTTTGTGATCGTCATAAGCGCGAACCCGCACGATGCTTTCAGAGACGGCATCGACATCTATTTGCGCCAAGGCAGGACTTGTGCAAAGGAGCCAAGCCACTGCAAAATGTACGATGAAAGATAGGTGTTGTTTGTTCATAATCTCTCCGTGTACGTTCAAGCTGGCCGTCAACCGCTAAGAAGGCCGATCCGATCAAAAGCCACCGTAACGGCGTAATATCTCGGCCGTCTCAGAACTATCATGCTCCGCCGCAACGTGCAGCGGCGTCTGGCCATTGTCGTCTCTGGCATCCACATCAGCTCCGTGACGCAGCAACATCTCGACTATCTCAAAATCATTAGACCACACCGTTTGGTGCAGCGGCGTCACGCCAAGGTCGTTTCTGGCATCTAGTCTTGAGACACACCACGACCCTGCTCATACATAAAGCCCAAGTTGGTCTGCGCCAAGGCATCGCCTTGTTCCGCCGCCTGGCGATACCACTTGACTGCCTCTTCATCGTCCTGAGACACACCACGGCCCTCCTTATACATCCAGCCCAAATTGTTCTGCGCCAAGGCATCGCCTTGTTCCGCCGCCTGGCGATACCACTTGACTGCCTCTTCATCGTCCTGAGACACACCACGGCCCTCCTTATACATCCAGCCCAAGTTGGTCTGCGCCCTAGCATGTCCTTGTTCCGCCGCCTGACGATACCACTTGACTGCCACACCATCGTCCTGAGACACACCACGGCCCTCCTTATACATCCAGCCCAAGTTGGTCTGCGCCCTAGCATGTCCTTGTTCCGCCGCCTGGCGATACCACTTGACTGCCGCACCATCGTCCTTCGCTACACCACGGCCCTGCTCATACATAAAGCCCAAGTTGTTCTGCGCCAAGGCATCGCCTTGTTCCGCCGCCTGGCGATACCACTTGACTGCCTCTTCATCGTCCTGAGACACACCACGGCCCTCCTTATACATCCAGCCCAAATTGGTCTGCGCCCTAGCATGTCCTTGTTCCGCCGCCTTGCGATACCACTTGACTGCCGCACCATCGTCCTTCGCTACACCTCGGCCCTGCTCATACATAAAGCCCAAGTTGGTCTGCGCCCAGGCATCGCCTTGTTCCGCCGCCTTGCGATACCACTTGACTGCCTCTTCATCGTCCTGGGACACACCTCGGCCCTGCTCATACATAAAGCCCAAGTTGGTCTGCGCCCTAGCATCGCCTTGTTCCGCCGCCTTGCGATACCACTTGACTGCCTCTTCATCGTCCTGGGACACACCTCGGCCCTGCTCATACATTATGGATTTGCCGACCTGTTCCTGACCCTGCCGATCCAACGACGACGACTGCTTGGGTTTGCCAACCTGCTCCTGACGCCGACGTTTCAGCGCCGCGATAAATGCCTGCTCCTGCTTGTGCTCGCCACTCATAAATCCCTTTCTCCTATAAATGCGTCGTGCCCCTGACTCTCACATCTAGGCACTGATAGTACGTGACGTGGTCTGAAGAGTACTCCGATCCCAGTGGCGAAACGTAGGGAATGCCACGAAATCACAACTGAATAAAATTTCCAGCGCAGTTGCAGGAGCTTGGGCTTCGGTTATTTCTCGACCGGTCTCCATGCACGAGCTCTGCGCTCGGCTTCGCCAATCTGAGCCCTCGTCATCTTTCTTGAAATGTCCTTGCGGTACTTCTCCTTTCCACCACCGGCCTCGGCGAGGATGTACCACATGCAGGCCGTCACATAGTCCTTCGCTACACCACGGCCCTGCTCATACATAAAGCCCAAGCTGGTCTGCGCCCTAGCATATCCTTGTTCCGCCGCCTTGCGATACCACTTGACAGCTTCCCCATCGTCCTTCGCTACACCACGGCCATTTCTATACATATTGCCCAAGTTGAACTGAGCTGTGGCACGTCCTTGTTCTGCCGCCTTGCGATACCACGAGACAGCCGCACTATAGTCCTGAGACACTCCACGGCCATTGTCATACATCCAGCCTAAGTTGGTCTGCGCCCAGGCATATCCTTGTTCTGCTGCCTTGCGATACCACTTGACAGCTTCCCCATCGTCCTGAGACACTCCACGACCCTGCTCATACATATTGCCCAAGTTGAACTGAGCTGTGGCATATCCTTGTTCTGCTGCCTTGCGATACCACTTGACAGCTTCCCCATCGTCCTTCGCTACACCACGGCCCTGCTCATACATATTGCCCAAGTTGAACTGAGCTGTGGCATGTCCTTGTTCTGCCGCCTTGCGATACCACTTGACAGCCGTCACATAGTCCTTCGCTACACCACGGCCCTGCTCATACATAAAGCCCAAATTGGTCTGCGCCCTAGCATATCCTTGTTCCGCCGCCTTGCGATACCACTTGACAGCCGCACCATAGTCCTGAGACACTCCACGACCCTTAGAATACATCCAGCCTAAGTTGTTCTGCGCCCTAGCATATCCTTGTTCCGCCGCCTTGCGATACCACTTGACAGCCGCACCATAGTCCTGAGACACTCCACGACCCTTAGAATACATAACGCCCAAGTTGTTCTGCGCCCAGGCATCGCCTTGTTCCGCTGTACGCTTCAAGGACTCGTAATTGGAATCTCGAAGACTTGCGTGGATGGTATAGCCTCCGGTAGATGACTCATAGCTTTCTACTTTGATGTAATAGGTTCCCGCATTCACGGACTGTTCTATTTTAAAATTATTGCCACTACCAGCATCGAAATCGCGTCCCAAGATGGCACCAGAACTGTTTTGTAGCACCCCCTCTGTATCGAGATTGCCTGTCGTATAGATCGTCAACTCACCAGACTTGCGCACCTGAATCTTGAAGTAATCTACATCACTACCCGGTTCTATCCGCCCCGAGCCTGAACCACCCAAAGGAAGACTGGTCGCAACAGACCTAGTATCGCCATGATCATCTCTCGGGCCCGGTGGCGGGGGCGGTGGATCCGGCGATGGCGGTGGATCCGGCGATGGCGGTGGAGGCTGCTCAAGACTTGCGTGAATGGTATAGCGGCCGATAGATGACTTATAGCTTTCTACTTTGATGTAATAGGTCCCCACATTCACGGACTGTTCTATTTTGAAATTTTTGCCACTGCCATCATCGAAATCGCGTCCCACAGTTTTCCCAGAACTGTCCTCTAGTATCCCCCTTGTATCGAGACTGCCTGTCGTATAGACCGTCAACATACCTGACTTGCGCACCTGAACTTTGAAGTAATCTGCATCACTACCCGGTTCTATCCGACCCGAGCCTGAACCACCCAAAGGAAGACTGGTCGCAACAGACCTAGTATCGCTATGATCATCTTTCGGGGTCGGTGGTGGTGGCGGGGGCGGACGCCGGACAGCAACTGGACTGCTGACAGAATACACATCAAAGGATCCAAGCCCCGGAGGACTGATTAGCTTCAAAATGGCTAATAAGACCACAGGAGCAAGAGCAATCAACACCCCCTTCTCTTTTCGCCCATAGATACTCATCTCTCGGTATCCTTGAATGGCCGCGCCAATTACAAGGCCCCAGAAAGCCCAACCTACAACGGGTGAAACGTCGAATCCAGGGTGAAATATCTTATCAAGAGCAATAAGTGTATTAGTGGAGATGAATTCCAGTACAGCATATAAACCTAAGAGGATATAAGTGGGGATAGAAAAAACAATAAAACCGATAAAAGAAATTATCGTAATTATAATCTTAAATATAAAATACAAAACAGCTAGAATGATTACTATAGCTCCCAAACAACCAACAATATTGTCCATAGACGATCTTACTCCATCAATACAGTGAAAACGGTTTTAGACTTCAAAAAGAGCGTCAAAAAATGCCGTCTGTATAATTTTTAGCATTCTAACGCTGAAAACCATTTTGGTCGTCAATAGACGTGTGAATTTGCCAACGATCTGTCTCGAATTAAAAAATAAAAAATAAAACTGGTTATCTTTAAGAGTGCCGTGGTATAAGAAAGCAAGAAAAGACTTAGCGAATAACTGATAAGAAATTGGAATTGACTTCCCATTAAATAGTACGTGGCGATTGTTGAACCGGCAGAGGCTACGACAAAAGCAAAAAAACAAGCCCCAACTTCTCGCTTGTTATCCAACATAAGAGCTTTAGTATGTCGATAGATTGTACTTACCTGATATTCTTCCTCAACTACGATAAACTTCATCCCAAGCGACAAGAACCCGACGTAAATAATAAAAGAAGGTAGAATGCATAGACTAATCAAAGTCCATGCAAGTATTGGGAACGCCAGCATACGGTAAAAAAAAACAAAAAGGGCAAAACCATAAGAACTGCAAACCCGGTGAGGAGATAAAATGAGCCTTTGAAAATGAAAGCAGGCTTGAAATATGTTCGACCATAAGCAATTACCTGTGTGGAACGAAAGCTGTTTTTCAAGAGTAGATCGCGAATGAGCGCAGCCAGCCCCGTATCGTTGTAGAAGGCGATCAGAAACGAGACTATCAAGAGACTCGCTACAATAATCAGAGATTGCGGCTGTTCAAAATTCAGATATTCCATGTGATTAAGCACGCGCAATAATTCCTCAAAATGCCCCGCCTGAACATCTTCAAGTGCATGTCGAAAGGCATTGATATTCACGCTCTCTGCAATCAGTTCGTACAATGTCTTATCTGTAAATTGTTCAATCAGGTCAATAATCTTGCCAAAAACTACTGAAACAAAGGCGATGCCAATGAGTTTTCGATTGCTATTCAGCACTATAAACCCTCGTCTGAGAGAAACTGCCCAAATCATCTAGATCCTCTTTTTCGACAAAAGAAAAAGAGACCTGTACATAACGCAGCGAATGAAATAACAAAATTAAATCCTGCAAAATGAGGTATATAGATTATCTGATCGATCATCGGCCACTCAAGCCATTTGACCCAATTTGCGTCCAAATACACAAACCTAGCATTCGCTAACCAGCCTAACTTGAAACCTCCAATGAAATCTCCCAGTTGAATTACTACCAAGCGTGCAACTATGGCAATCGCCGACATTGAAATACCACTAATAGCAATCCGGCGAATTGATTTCTGAACGGGATAATCAACGTAGCAGGAAATCGGCACTGTCAACTTACCGCCGTTTATGCCGTTTGTACTGATAATGAGTTCGGCCTTGTGAGTTCGTTTGGCCGTAAGGGAGCTTGCGTCAAGTTCGACAGTTACGGTAGCGCTGCCTATGATCTGGGTTGATGAAATCTGAAGCCCATGCATTTTGCCAGCTAACTGGACATCGCCGTAGAGAAATCCGCGTCCAGCATTTTCAATTTTCAAATGGATAGTTTTTTTAGTTTCGTTATCAATTTTGCCGAAATCGATGCTGGTACGACTTGTTTTTGGATCAGGCAATCCAATACGCGGGTCGAGTCTTTGAACAAATAACTCCAAACCCTTATCTTCCTCATCCGCGTACCGGTTGATGATTTTGTCTGCAGTATCAGCTAATTCCTCTTGATTAACGTACTTCAGCCAGAGAGTGATGAACCCGACATACAGCAGGCCTTTTCCACCTTCCCAATCCTGGTCAATCAAACGGGCCAATTGTTGAGGTGTTTTAGCTTCACTCCCTCTATACTGTATCTTCTCTCCAAGGATCTGCACCATCGCCGCAAACCCAATATCCTGATCGTCGGGATATTTTTCGACGACCTCTCGAGCTGCCTTGGTAAAGCGCAACTCGCCGACGCTACTGAGGCTAGCAGCTATGTCTCCAGCATAGAGGGCCTCTTTAGCATCCTCAGAGTGCTTCATCATCAATGTTGCCAACTCTGGGATGCTGGTGGCTTCATCGCCGTTAGGAAATTTGACGATGGGATGTGACTGTGATGAATCACTTCTACTGGACTCTCTCTCTTCCTGGTGACTCAGTTCTGCAATGTGTTTCTTTCGCTTTTCCGGGTCCAGCAGAATCTTCTTCGCGTCATTTAGAAGTTCCCGCTTCTTATCTTCACCTGGCTTCCCGCCGGCGGCCAACGATTTCCTATAAAGCTCTAGGTGAGCGCTATTAACGCGATCCTTAATGGCTTTTTCGTTCAGGCTCCGGAGCTCTCCAATTGTAAGACCCAGTACTTCAAAATAGTTCTCGTTCACATTTTCTCCCTTCTAATTCTCTGGTTTCAGATATCAGTACTGACGCCTTTTGTTAAAAAAGAGGAGCGTATTGCTTAACTCAGGTTTTATGATATAGCAGTCCTAAATGATTTGAAAGCATGCGCTCATCAGCACGGTCTCTTTTACCTATACGTCATTCCCGCGTAAGCGGGGATCCAGCCTTGAATGGTTTAGAGTTGCTAAAGATACGTACCGGTCGGGGCCCGTATCTTTAGGGTATTGAGCCTCAACTATACCTATTCCTTATCGCCTGATTAAACAGAACCTTCCGGTCTACAAAGTTTCCTACCTATTCAACTTCCAGACGTTGCAGGTGTTTGGTGGCTTCTACGACCTCTGCATCGTCAAGTATTGTTCGTTCAATCGTCACGTTTTCAGTGAGTCCATCAGGTCCCTCCACTGTTACCTCAAGCGTCTGATTCCGGTTGTATTTGTAGGTAACATGAATCGGTGTTCCCGCGGGCATACCAGAAGGTAGTGGAAGAGGGCATTCAGCCAACGTGTAATCTTTAAATTTGAGGTCATTGGTCTCTTCCTGATCTTGTTCAAGCCCCTGAATGACCTCCACATTTACCGCAGTCTGGTTATCAAACATTGTTGCAAACTGACGTTTTTCCTCGCAAGGAACTGGAGTCATTTTGGGAATAATCACCTCGATGTAGGTTCCGCGGAGCACGGTCCCGAGATTATGGGTGGCACCATCAACCACCGTTACTTTGGGGACTCCATCAGGGCCGATGAACCGATCAACGACAGCATCCGGGATATCCTCTGTTGCGGCTGTGTCTGAAGTTCCACTCGTCACCTCCTCAATCTGGCGTAGCGTTCCCTGAATCGCTGCGCCGAGTGCTACCACATCATCCGGATTGACCTCCTGTGGGTTGATCTCTTTACCACTGATCTTGGCAATCATCTCTTGAATCATCGGCATCCGGGTTGACCCGCCCACCAACAGTACCGTGTCAATATCATCCCATGTCTTTTTCCCTTCATCAAGTACCACATCGCACGTAATTTCGCATTTTTCGACAAGAGGGTTGGTCAGTTCCTCGAACTTTTCGCGCGTCAACTCAATGTTGCTACTCTTGCCATTATAGTTTAACATGATTCGTGCCTTCTGCCGTTGGGATAAAGATTCCTTTGCTTCAATCGCTCTCAGTTGGAGATCTTGATACGCTTGAAGGTCACCATCCAACGGATTTTCGCCGTGTTCATTCTCAAACACTTCGGCGGCATACGTGATTATTGCATCATCCCAATCCTTCCCCCCAAGTCTGTGGTCGCCGTTTGTTGCGATCATCTCTATCTTGGATCCAGAAACCCTCATGATGGTTACGTCAAACGTCCCACCCCCAAGGTCAAATACGAACACATTCTGGTCATTGCCCAACTGATCGAGCCCGTAGGCGAGTGCCGCCGCAGTCGGTTCATTAACCACCTGCAAGACGTTCAATCCCGCAATTTTACCGGCGTTGCGCGTCGCTTCACGCTCTGCGTCATGAAAATAAGCGGGGACCGTGATGACCGCATCGGTGATCTCAGTATTAAGATAACTCTCGGCATCCTGTTTAAGTTTTTGCAAAATCAGCGCGGAGAGTTCTTCAGCCGAATACTTCTTACCATCAAATTCGCGGAAGTACTCCTCTTTGGATTTGCCTATATCCCGTTTGACGAACTCAACGATCTTATCTGGCTCTGCTCTCGCGAGCTGTTTGGCAACTTTCCCAACGGTGATGCGACCATCATCCTCAAATATAATCACGGATGGCGTAATTCGATCACTTTCCGCGTTTGGAACGATCTCCGGCTGGCCATATTCGTTGACATGCGCGATCGCGGAGAATGTCGTCCCTAGATCAATTCCAACAACTTTACCCATCTCTTTCCTCTCCTTTTTCGGTTGGGGATGGCGTATATCGAAAAATGGTCACCTCTTCTGGACGGAATATCTTGTCTCGCCAGTAGAATCCGATTTTGTGGACTTCTGCTACTTTTCCATCCTGCTCAGGGATATCAGTAGGTTTTGTGTCGAGCGTTTTGTGCAATTTCCGATCTAACATCTCCAGATGTTCCTCGTATGGAGTCACATCCAGACGGTACAAAATTTCTTCTAATTCGAAGCCCATATTCTCCAGATTTTTCTGAAATTGAGACAGGTCATCAGAACGAATATCCTCTCTTTCATTGAGAATATCATCGAGCTGTGATCCAATCAGTTTAAAGCTGTCGTAAAACCCAATCAAATTTTGGATAATCGGCTTGTGAATAGCCTCAAGCAAGAAATTTTCCTTGTACTCTTTCATTTCGCGATGGATCGCGTCAAACATCTTATTCTGATTCGCGTTACGAGCAATCTGTCCTTCAAACAGTTGCCGTAACCCGGACAAGCTCTGATTTACCTCTGCCAGCGAGTCTGTTTGTAGTTGCTGCAACTCCACTATGTTCTGATTTACCTCTGCCAGCAAGTCTGTTTGTAATGCCGGCAGCTCGTCCTCTTCGGGCGGGCTTTCACCACCATCGCTGTCGTTCTCTACCTGTGAATCTGAACTTGTATTCAGCTTATCCTCTGAAGAAGTACCATCTTTTGATGCCGCAGGCTCACCATCTGGGCCTTGTTGATCCATTACCTCATCTTCGGGTATTTCGGCCGAGCTTTCTACGCTATCACTGTCGTTCTCTCCTAGGGAATCTGAGACAGTATCCGAAGTGGCCTCTGACGTTGCTTCATCGGATTTTCTTTTTTTTCCAAACATCATCGTAACCTCCTTTATCAAAGATAAATGGGAAAGGTAAACAGAGATTCTCAGATAAACTACAGTCTTGTCAGTCCACCACCGCCACCCCACGAAGATTCCGTGACGAGGCGACTTGCAATGGTGGTAAAAGTTGATTCAAGCTGAACACTCTCCTCTACGAAATAGTAGTCCTTGGGTGTTGACGCAACCTGCTTGAGATAGTCACTATCGACACCATTACCGACACCAATTGTAATCATTTGGATGCCTTGCTGTTTTGCGAGTTCAGCTTCTCGTTTCGTATTATTTGAGTTATTGGGCATACCATCGGTTAATAGAACGAGCACATTCTCATTCTCGCCATTGACTAACACCTGATCTCGCGTAAGGGCGATTGCCCCGGCCATTGGCGTGCCACCTTCGGCATCCAAGCTTTCAATTGCCCGGCGGAGTTTCTTAAAATCTTGTGTGAGTCCCATCTGAATATGAGCATCGGGATTTCCAAAACTTACAAGCCCTACATGAGCACTTGGGCCGATATCATCGAGGAATTGAACTCCGGCTTTTTTAGCATCCCTGATTTCCCGGCCCTCCATGCTTCCCGAGCAGTCAATGACCAAGGCGATATCCATCGGCACAGGCGCGGGAGCAACGAGGCTTTCCCAATCAATATCCTCTTCCTTCTTCCGCTTAGGAAGTACTCTTCCAGAAAGCACATCCTCGGCTTCGACATCAATCACGCCACTCGCGTCATATTTGAAAGCGACTTTGAGGCGCGTCTCTCCAGCAGGGCGTGGTGGGATATCGTAGAATTCGTAAGCGTCGCGCACAGGGCAATAGCGCGGATCTGGAATTTCTCCCTGTACCACAATCACATCAAACTCCGTCTGATCGGGGCTTGTGGTCTCATAGTTGTCACGGCTAATCTCGCAGGGGATGTTGGTATTCTTTTCGATAATCGTGCTGTTGATTAAGTCTCCGATTTCGTCCAAGACAACTATCCCAAGGCTATGGGAGCAAACATCGCTAATCCTCATGATACCACCCGCAATTGGTGCAGGCCCTGCTCCAATGAATCGGCGTTCTTCTGTCTGTTCGGATTGAATAAGTGCGCCCATTCCTGCGGCACCTACTGCCACAGCTTCATCGGGATTGACTGAAGTATCCGGTGGATTTCCAAAGTGTTGGGCCAACATGTCTTGAATCATCGGCAGGCGCGTGGAACCACCGACTAGAAGGGCCGTGTCAATCTGCTCCGGCATCAAATTCGCGTCTTTCAATACGACATCTACGCAGCTTTTGCATCTTTCGACCAGATTAGATGTCAGTTCCTCAAACTTTTCGCGTGTCAACTCAACGCGACTACTCTTGCCGTTATAGTTGCAAATAATTAGTGCCTTCTGCCGTTGGGATAAAGATTCCTTCGCACTAATTGCATTCAGTTGGAGATCTTGATATGTATGAAGGTCCTGCAACGGATCTTCGCCGTGTTCACTCTTAAACATTTCAGCGACATACACGATTATTGCGTCGTCCCAATCCTTGCCACCGAGCCGATGATCACCGTTAGTCGCTAAAATTTTCATCTCCTGGCCATCAACTTCCATGATGGTCACATCGAAGGTGCCACCGCCAAGGTCAAAGACTAAAACCCTCGACTTACCACCGCTCTGGTTCATGCCGTAAGCGATAGCAGCAGCCGTTGGTTCATTGATGATGCGGTGAACCTTAAGCCCAGCGATTTCCCCAGCACGAATAGTCGCTTGACGTTCCGCGTCATTGAAGTAGGCAGGGACCGTAATAACAGCATCGGTAACACTGGTACCAAGTTCGGCTTCGGCATCCTGCTTGAGGGCCTTGAGAATCTCAGCGGAGAGTTCTTCGGCTGAGTACTGCTTCTCATTGAATTCGCGGAAGAACTCCTCCTTGGATTTGCCTATCTCGCGTTTGACGAACTCAACAGTCTGTTCAGGTACCGCTGGGGCGTTCTGCTTCGCATATTTCCCGACGAAAAATTCGCCATCCTCGAAGAGGAGGACACTCGGTGTTAGGCGATCACCTGTCTCGTTGGGAATGAGTTTAGGGGTCTGGTTGTCGTCAATATGCGCAACAGCAGAAAATGTGGTTCCTAAATCAATCCCGATTATTTTGGACATTTAGATTTTCTCCTTACGTAACACAGCATCGTGTATCGACGTAGCGCCATTCTTATCCTGTACGTTGATCGCGAAGCCATGATTGATAATCAAGGCTTGTTCCGAAACCTCTTTGCTCTTTTATCTAGGGCCTGAAACAACTGGCGACTGGATCGTTTGTATTCGTATATTGAAAAAGATTCTACTGCTTTTTCTCCATCAAATTCGGCGGATGCATCTATTTTGATTAACTTTGCTTTCAAGGCAGAATTTAAATCGGAAATATTCGAAACTTCGTTGATCATATCGATTAGGTCATTCGTCGGAATAGTAATACTTCCGTTAGAGTCTGTGCGGTACGTCGTACCTTTATCGAATTGCGGAAGGAAGACTGAGACAGGGTGATTGCGAATATTTATAGGGTTATCCAGTCTCGCCGGCAAGGTTTTCCAACTCGTACTTTTTGTTTCTGTCCCGCTGTAATTACTAAACAACAAAATCGATAGTACGAAATCGGACGCAACACCAATAAGAATTGGTTTTTTATTCTCTTTCAAAAACTCTCTGTACTCGATATCTACTCGATCCGGAAAGAGTGCCGCATAGGCAAACCAAGACTCCACAAGAGCACTTAATAAAAGAGGCACGGAACTGTTAGGAGCCTGTTCCCATCTATATCTCGTAATTGATCGCTGTCGTTTCTGGTAATAGGATTGATATTGCAAACGGAGACTGAGCCCATCACTCGTTGGAGTTGGTATTACGGCCAGTTTGATCTCTTTTTTGTTTAAGTCTGTCCTTCGTGTTTCTGGAGTTGTTTTGACTTCTTTCTTTTCCATTGAAAGGGGAATTATTACTGCACAACCCGTCAAGCTACATGCCATTATAACAATGCCCCCCAGAAGCCCAAGGTGCTTTAGAGTCGCTAATAAAACCTTTCTCATCTCACTGCTCTCCCTTTGCTTCTCGTTGCTCATCGCAGGATTGCATAACGTCAGTTAGGTAATTCTTCTCTACAAGAGAAGTAGATACACTGCGGCAGCCGCTGCAGACATCCGTCCACCGTCCTCAACAGTAGCAATAGGATCGTCAAACCCTCCCTTCCGTCCCTCATAAACCTCATTACCGTCAACAGTAGCAATAGGATCGCTAAACATTCCCTTTCGTCCTTTATAGACCTCGTTACCGTCAACAGTAGCAATAGGATCGTCAAACCCTCCCTTCCGTCCCTCATAAATCTCGTTACCGTCAACAGTAGCAATAGGATCGTCAAACCCTCCCTTTGGATAGGTAAACACCTCGCTTTGCTCCACTATTAGAATAGGATTATCAAACCAACCCTTTTGACCTCGATAAACTTTAGCCATTATTGCTAATACCTCCTTTTAACGTAAGTTTGGGTTAAGCGGCTTCCACTAAGAGTATTTCTTACCCATCGAATAGAGTTGGTACGATGGCCGAGTATACCATTGAAACAGCTATACATTTTGACATCCTGCTCTTTGGCTTCGTGCTTTCCTGCGATCATGGCTTACATAATCAGAGACACCTATGAGTCCTAAAAGGCAGCCATAGAATCCCTTAAGCTTTAAAAAATAAGGCCTATGTATGACCTACATGTGATCTGCAAACCTGTTTCCGTGATTTTATTATGATTTTTGTCCAATACGATATGATTGGCTCCGCTTAGACCTACCGCGTCTTGAATCCGGTTGTATTATTTAACATGAGTTCGGGTTAAGCGACCTTCTAACTGAAGTCGTGCTTCCGCTTATCTGAACATCCATCTGAGCACCAAACTTCAGTGTGTACACGGACCGGCATCCACATCGGCCCCTTGCTCGGATAAGCTGAGGGGTGGTGGACTCAAGCCCTGTATATGCAACAGGGCCGAGGTCATGGCGCAGCTAGCAAACACCCGCTGCGCCATGACCTCGGCCCCGATCTTCAGAGACAATACAGTCAGGCCCTCTGCCTTATCTCTCCATGTACGTCCAAGCTCGCCGTCAAAAGCTAAGAGCCTATACGAAAATTATGTTAATCGGTCGACGATCCGAAAAATGATGAGCACCGAAGCTACGTGAATTAATGCTTGGTAATGGGTACTTTTTTTCTCCCATCGGATCAGCAGTCGGCGGAACCGATTATGCCAAGCATGGGTTCGTTCGACGACCCATCGCCGCGCCGGATGCTTCTTTTTGACGGGCCTCTTGGCCCTTTCGGCTTCACTCTTGGCTACGTGTAGATGATAGTCGCGTTCCTCGACTCCTTCGATGACATCGTCGTAGTTATAGCCTTGGTCCAGACACAGATGATGCAAACGATAGACGACTTTCTCCGGCCTTTTCACCACGAGGCCATCCAACGTCGCCAGCGCGACCGTTTTGTCATGCGTATTCGCGCCGGTTATTTCCACCGCCAGCGGCGCACCACGCTGGTCGGTCAACACCGACCGTTTGGTGCCCGTTTTACTCCGATCCACCGGGGAAGGACCCGTCGCTTCGCCGCCCAACGGCGCTTTGGTAATCACCCCGTCGAGGGCTTGCCATTTCCACGCAATGCCCACCTGCGTATCATAGTAGTGCAGCAGGGTTTGCCAAGCGTGGAGAAACACGCCTTGTTGAACCCAGTGTCGAAACCGGCCATGCACGGTCGATCCGGGGGCGTAGGTTTCCCGCGGAATAACCTGCCATTGACAGCCGCTGCGTAACACAAAGATAATGGCGTCGAAAAGGACGCGATTGGGCGTGGACGGACGCCCGACGGTGCCGGGTGGTTTGTCCGGCCCCAGAATCGGGGCAATCAAATCCCACAACGCATCCGGGGTACGCCAGATCGTATCCAGCGAATCGGTCTTGGTGGCCATGGCTTTCCTCCTCTTGGTTGAGGGCAAATGATACGGAAAGCGTAGGTCGCCAAGACCTTGTTATCAACTGGAAAGCAATTTTCGTATAGGCTCTAAGAAGGGCAATCAAAACCATGATCCCCACACCCACAAGCGCCTTCACCTTCCAACCCATCCCTCCTCCCTCACGACCACCGTAACGGCGCAACACCTCAGCCACCGCAGAAGCATTCTCCTCCCCCGCATAGTGCAATGGCGTATGGCCATTTTCGTCTTTGACATTGGCGTCGGCTCCGTTGTTCAGCAACAACTCAGCCACCGCAGAAGCATCCTCAAACGCCGTTAGATGAAGCGGCGTAAGACCTTCTTTGAAGGCTTTGGCATTGGCGTCGGCTCTGTTGTTCAGCAACAACTCAGCCGTCGCAGAAGCATCTGCAAACGCCGCACTGTGCAGCGGCGTCTCGCCATTTTCGTCTTTGACATTGGCGTCGACTCCGTTGCGCAGCAACAACTCAGCCACCGCAGAAGCATCTCCAGATGCCGCACTGTGCAGCGGCGTAGCGCCATCTTTGCCTTTGACATTGGCGTCGACTCCGTTGCACAGCAACAACTCAGCCGTCGCAGAAGCATCTCCAGACGCCGCACTGTGCAGCGGCGTAGCGCCATTTTCGTCTTTAACATTGGCGTCGACTCCGTTGCGCAGCAACAACTCAGCCATCGCAGAAGCATCTCCAGACGCCGCCCTGTGCAGCGGCGTATCGCCATTTTCGTCTTTGGCATTGGCGTCGGCTCTGTTGTTCAGCAACACCTCAACCACCGCAGAAGCATTACTCCTCACCGCCCTGTGCAGCGGCGTATCGCCATTTTCGTCTTTGGCATTGGCGTCGACTCCGTTGCGCAGCAACAACTCAGCCACCGCAGAAGCATCTACATACTCCGCTATATGAAACGGCGTATGGCCATCTTCGTCTTTGGCATTGGCGTCGGCTCCGTTGCGCAGCAACAACTCAGCCACCGCAGGAGACTCCGGAAAGTACAGCGGCGTACGGCCGCTTTCGTCTTTGGCATCCACTGCCGCCCCCTGCTTGAGCAAGGATAGCGCCAGCACGGGCAGGTCAAGCCTCGCTGCATGGTGCAGGTCGGTCCTGCCCTCATCGTCCACCGCATCCGGGGATGGCTCACGCCCCACATCTGCGACAAATATTTGCTCCTGACGCTGCCGTTCTAACGCCTCCTGCTGCTTGTGTCCGTCACTCATGAGTCTCCTCCCATAAATACCCCGGCATCAAGTGGCTCGCCGAACGTCAACGCAGCGATTATCCGGGCCTTGATGGAACTAAGGGGACTAAAGCTGATTAAGAGTATTTCTTACCCATCGAATAGAGTTGCTACGATGGCCGAGTATACCATTGAAGCAGCTATACATTTTTGGCTTCGTGCTTTCCTGCGATCATGGCTTACATAATCAGAGACACCTATGAGTCCTAAAAGGCAGCCATAGAATCCCATAAGCTTTAAAAAATAAGGCCTATGTATGACCTACATGTGATCTGCAAACCTGTTTCCGTGATTTTATTATGATTTTTGTCCAATACGATATGATTGGCTCCGCTTAGACCTACCGCGTCTTGAATCCGGTTGTATTATTTAACATGAGTTCGGGTTAAGCGACCTTCTAACTGAAGTCGTGCTTCCGCTTAGTAGTATAGCTTGCAATGTAGGCGTTTACACATATTGAAACTAGCCTGCCGAGCTTTTGCCCCTCTGCTTATTCCGAGCAGTCCGGCCTCCGAATGGGAGCCCACTCAAGTTATTTAGCCGCTGCCCGACGACCTGTACCACAGGTATCCCTCATCCCGATGGAGAAGATGAGTTGAAAAACGACGAGCGAGACCAACGAATAGAGACGCTGCGCAACCGCCTCGCCAAGCTGAGCGAGGCCAGCCTCCGCATCAACGAGAGCCTTGACCTCGACACGGTATTGCAGGAAATCCTCGACAGTGCCCGATCACTGACCAACGCCCAGTACGGCGTGATCGCCACCTTGGATGATGGAGGGCAGGTGGAGGACTTCCTGTCCTCCGGCCTGACAGCCGATGAGAGCCAGCACTTATGGGAGACGCCCGAAGGGCCGAATCTCTTCAAACACCTAAAAAATAGTCCAAGACCGCAGAGAATCCGGGACTTTGCCAGCTACGCTAGATCGTTGAATATTCACGAATTCTGCCTGCCCGTTGAAGTGAGCTCCTTTCTGACGGCCTCGATTCGCCACCGGGGCAAGAATGTGGGCAACATTTGCCTAGCAAAGAGAGAGCCCAGACAGGAGTTCACCCGCGAAGACGAAGAGACTTTGGTGATGTTCGCGTCCCAAGCGGCGCTGGTCATTGCCAACGCCCACAGGCACCGCGACGAACAGCGGGCCAGAGCCGACTTAGAAACCCTGATCAACACCTCGCCCGTGGGCATCGCGGTCTTAGACGCCCGAACCGGTGTACCGGTGTACCTCAACCGAGAGTCCAGAAGGATTATGAGAGACCTGCAGACGCCGGGATACCCCACGGAGCAGTTCTTCAACGTGCTCACCATCCGGCGTGCAGATGGGAGCGAGATCGATCTGGCCGAGATTCCCATCGCGCAGGCTTTGAGCACTGGCGAGACCATCCACTCCGAGGAGGTCGTCCTTCAGATGCCCGACGGCCAGTCAATGACCACAGTGATAAACATCACACCCATCCGTTCGCAGGACGGCGAAGTTGAGTCGGTCGTCGTCACGCTACAGGACATGACGCCGCTGGAGGAACTGGAGCGGCTGCGAGCTGAGTTCTTGGGTATGATAAGCCACGAGTTGCGCGTCCCACTGACCTCCATTAGAGGCTCCGCAACCTCTCTGCTGGACGCTTCATCCGACCTGAACCCTGCCGAGCGCCAGTTCCTCCAGATTATCGTCAATCAAACCGACCACATGAGCGAGCTGATCAACGACCTGCTCGACGTGGTACGCATCGAGACAGGCACGCTGCCGATTCGTCCCGAACTAGTGGAAATCACCAGCTTGGTGGACCGAGCCAGAAACACCTTCCTAAGCGGCGGCAGGAACAACCTCACCCTCGATCTCGCGCCGGACTTGCCTTTGGTCATGGCAGACAGACAGCGCATCGTCCAAGTTCTGGACAATCTCCTGTCCAATGCGGCAAAGTACTCGCCGGCGTCGTCCGTCATCCGGGTGGCCGCCGAGCAAACGGATTTCCACGTGGCGATCACCATCGCCGACGAGGGCATCGGGATCTCTGCCGAGCAGTTGCCGCGCCTGTTCAGGAAGTTTTCTCGGACCAACGGCGAGGACGGGCAAGGCGAAATCGGCGGTTCGGGTCTTGGCCTTGCCATCTGCAAGGGGATCGTGGAGGCACACGGTGGCCGCATCTGGGCTGAGAGCGACGGGGTGGGCGAAGGTGCGCGGTTCACCTTTACTATACCAGTGGTCGAAGATGCCGGGACTGACACAGCCCGGCTCGCCGCCCGCCCGCGGCAGGAGGCGGGAGAGAATACCCACATTCTGGTGGTGGACGACGACCCAAAGGCACTGAGTTTCATCCAGGACACCCTCTCGGAGAAGGGCTTCACGTCGGTGGTGACCCCCGACCCACAGGAGGCGTTCCGCCTCTTGGAGGAGCAAAGGCCTCACCTGGTCTTACTCGATCTAGTGCTGCCCGACTCTGACGGCATGGACCTGATGAAGTCCATCCTCCGTATGGTCGACGTGCCGGTCATTTTCGTCTCCGGATACAGTAAGGATCAGATTATCGCACAAGCCTTCGAGGAGGGGGCCGCTGACTACATCGTCAAGCCCTTCTCGCCGACGGAGTTGATAGCGAGGATTAGGGCAGCCCTGCGCAGACAGGCAGACCCGTACCGGGTCGAATGGGCGGAACCCTACGTATTAGGCGACTTGACCATTGACTACGCCGAACGTCGCGTGACAGTGGCCAACCGGCCGGTGCAGCTAACCGATATCGAATACAGACTGCTCTTCGAGCTTTCGGTCAATGCCGGACGAGTGTTGACCTACAACCAGTTATTGCTAAGGGTATGGGGCCTGACCAACGCCAGCGATATACGGGTGATACGCACTCTCGTCAAGAAGCTCCGCCACAAGTTGGGCGACGACGCGAGCAGTCCCCAATATATCTTTACCGAGTTTCGCGTCGGCTACCGGATGCCGAAAGGATAGGAACCGGGAGAGGGGACGAGGGAGCCGTGGCAGCCTTTTTGGTTGATTGTTGGCGGGAGATGTCACACCGCCACATTGTTCCGCGGCCGCCCCTCCAAAAACGCAATCACATTGTCCACCGCGCCCTCGTTCAGCAAATCCACCCCCTCGGGCGTCTGATCGGCCGCATGAGGTGTCAGCGCCACCTGATCGCAATCGAGGATGGGATCGTCGCTCGCCACCAGCCTCGCCTGCTCAGGCGCGTTCCACGTCAAACGCCGCGACATTGCGCTCGTCCTTGCTGAACTCCACGCCGATCAGGTATATCGGCTGCCCCAAACCGCGATATTTATCTGCGTAGCGACGCTCCTTTAGCTGGGCCAGCGCCGCACCCGCCGACGAAAGCTCAACTACCTTGAACTCGAACAAATAGACGGTGCCGTTGAACAAAACCGCCATGTCCAGCCGACCGTGGCTGCTGCTGTCCTCCACGGTGATGTTCAGCCCCAACGCCGCGAAATAGGAGTAGAACACACTCGCGTAGTAGCCCTCGTACCGAGCGATGTCGTTGTTGGTGTACCACTCGTAGGGAATGCTGGCGAAGAAAGCGTGGAACAGCGTCTCCAGCCCGGCGAAGTCGTTGGCCTCCAGCAGCCGGTAGAGCTGGATGCTGTTGGCCATCTGCCGCGTCGAGTCCTGCACCAAGTAGCGCAGCAAGCTGCGGTTCAGGCTCTGCCGCACCTCCCGGTTGGGATAGCCCAAGCGATAGAGCCGTTCGCCGCCCAAGTCCTCTTCTTCTGTTATCGTCAGGTAGCCGGTCTGGAACAGCAGCGCCTCGGTGGCTATATCATCCACGTCAAAAGTCGATAGCAACTCGTCGCTGCCGACCATCTCACCTAGTTCCAACGAACTAACGTGGCGCTTGCCCAGCGTTTCGACCAGAAACGTCGGCGTCCCGGTCTCAAACCAATACGCTCTGAACTCGCGGCTGTCGAACAGCAGCAGGATGTCGAAGGGGTTGTACACCTTGTCGTCGCCGAGCCAACGGTATCCATTGTACCAATCGCGGATCTGCTCCCGGTCCAAGCCGGGCAGTTCCGGTGCAAACACAGTATCCAAGTCCGCCTCGGTATAGCCGCAGAGAGCCGAATAGCGCCCATCTATGGTGATGTCCTTCAGATTGTTGAGACCAGAAAACAGGCTGACCTTGGAAAATTTGCTCACCCCGGTTATGAACGTGAAGCGGATGTGGGCGTCGGCAAACTTCACGGTCGAATACAGGCCGCGCAGAAAGTCGCGGTTGGCGCGGGCGACCTCCGGCACTTCCAGCGCATCCAAAATCGGCTTGTCGTACTCATCAATCAGCACTGCAACGCGCTGACCGGTGCGCTCGTGCAGCGCTTCTAGCTGGCGGGCGAAACGCCCCGGCACCGTGGCAGACTCGGCAACTACCCCAGATCGTCGTTCAATGGCGGTTAGCTGGTCCATGAGGTTCGCTTGCAAGTAGCCCGGCTCAGTGAAGTTGCCGCTACTGAAGTCGAGCCGCAGCACCGGATGGCGCACCGACCAATCCCAATGGTCGTGTATGTGCAGCCCCACAAATAGCGGCTCGTTGCTTTCGAACAACTCTTTGAGCGTGTCTAAAAACAGGCTCTTGCCAAAGCGCCGGGGGCGCGACAGGAAGTAGTGTTTGCCCTCATCAAGCAGCCTGCGTATGTAAGCCGTCTTATCGACGTAGTAGCAGTTCTCATCGCGGATCTCGCGGAAGGTCTGAATGCCGATGGGCAGTCTGCGTTTGCTCATGGACGCACCTCCTTCAGGCACAAAGGCAGTCGTAGATAAGGCGAAATGCTTTTATACTCCGACTCGACCATGTAGAGGCTATGAAAGAACGCCTCACTCATAAGTCTATCCTATGATTTTCTTCCCCGCCCCATCTCACACCGCCACGTTGTTCTGTGGCCGCCCCTCCAAAAACGCAATCACATTGTCCACCGCGCCCTCGTTCAGCAAATCCACCCCCTCGGGCGTCTGATCCGCCGCATGAGGCGTCAGCACCACCTGATCGCAATCGAGGATGGGATCGTCGCTCGGCAGCGGCTCCTCGGGGAACACGTCCAGTCCAGCCCCACCCACATGCCCGGACAACAGAGCATCGCGCAAAGCGTTCATGTCCAGCACATCGCCGCGTGCGCCGTTCAACACCAGCGCCCCTTCCTTCATCAGACCAAACTCGCGCGCCCCGAGAAAGTGCCGAGTATCCTCGGTCAACTTCACGTGTAGGCTGACCACGTCCGCGGTCTGCAACAGCTCGTCGAGTTCCACAAAGCGCACCCCGTACTCGGCCGCACGCTCAGGCGACGGATTGAAAGTCCACGCAATGACCTCCATGCCAATGGCCCGTCCCAACCGCGCCATCTCCGCGCCAATCGGCCCCGTGCCCACTACACCTAACACCTTCCCTTGCAGCATGGTGTTCATCGCGCGCGTCCAGCGGCCAGCCTTCAGCTCGGCGGTCTGGAAATAGGCGCGCTTGGACAGGGCGAACATCAGCCCGAACATGTGCTCGGCCACCACCGGCGCGGTGCGGCCGGGCTGATTCGACACCACGATCCCGCACTCTTTGGCAATCGCCAAGTCGATCATGTCCGTGCCGATGGAGCAGGTGGCAATCATCTTGAGCGCGGGCAAGCGGCGCATTTCCTCGCGCCACGTGACGACTCCGCGCGTGTTGATAATGATTTGCGCGCCCTCGGCCCGTGCGATTTTCTCGTCCGCGCTTTGCGGCGTATCCTCGAACAGGGTGACATCCCCGTAGGGAGCGAGCCGCTGCAAATGCGGCGAACCGGCGATCTGAATTGGATTGTCGCCGGGCACTACGATCTGTACGCGTTCTGACATGGCATATCCTCGCTGAGAAGTGTATATTTTGGCTCGCTATAAACCCAAAAAACGAGCCCAACGTCAAGCGAGTCGTCCCATGCCCCGAGCACTCATCGCCCCGGCCGCCGAACAAGTGGCCTTTCAGGAATGCGAATCGCCACCGCTAACAGAAGGCCAAGTTCGCGTCAAAAGTCTGTACGCGGCCGCCAAGCACGGCACTGAAATGTCGATGTTTAAGGGGTACGCTGGCCCGCGCGGCCGCTTTGACTCCGAGCGGCGCATCTTCGACTATCAGGGCGAGGGCGTCCAATATCCCGTGACATTGGGCAACATGGGCGTCGGCGAAGTCGTCGAATTGGGTCCGGGCGTCACACAACTCAAAGAAGGCGACCGCATCTTTGCCTACGGCCCGTTCCGCGAGGAACACGTCTGGCCCGAAACCGCGCGGCGCTTGCCCGCAGACGTACCTTGGCAAGCCGCGGTCTGCCTCGACCCGGCGGACTTTGCCCTCGGCGCAGTGCGCGACGGACACGTCCGCATCGGCGACGCCGTAGCTATTTCGGGCCTCGGGGCGATCAGCCTGATCGCCGTGCAATTCTGCCGCTTGGCCGGTGCCCACCCCATCATCGCCCTCGACCCATTGGCCAACCGGCGCGAAGCAGCCCGCGCCTGCGGAGCCGACCTCGTCCTCGACCCCACACAATGCGATGCCGGCTTGGAGATCAAGAAGGCCACGGCCAACCGTGGTGCAGACGTGATCATTGATTACAGCGGGCATCCCGCGGCCATGCAGCAGGCCCTGCGTGGGGTCGCCTACCGGGGTACGATCGTAGCCGGCGCGTATCCCGGCGCGTGGACGACGGGGCTGGACTTGGGCGCCGAAGCCCACATGAACCGACCGCACATCGTATTTTCACGCGCCAACAGCGAGCCGAACCCCGACCACCCCAATTGGGACAATACCCGCATCTACGACGTATGCTGGCGTATGCTCGCTGAAGGCCAAGTCGATTGCCTGCCCATCGTACAGCCCATCGTGCCCTTTGACGACCTGCTCGACGCGTACCCCAAAATCGCCACTCAACCCGAAGCAAATATCAAGCTCGGCGTCCAGTTTTAACGCTGGACCGCCAGAAGAAAGGACGCCATGAAAATTGCCTTACAGGAAGGGCTGCTGCCCGGAGAAAGCCTCGCGGAAAAGCTCGACTTCGCCGAATCGCTGAACATCGAAGGGCTAGAGGTCGGCGGCCGCTCGCGTCTGTACGATCACGTCGAAGAATACGAAAAGGCCCTCGCCGGTCGCTCCATCAAGATTGCTTCCATCTGCGGCCAAGAGACCTTTGATTGGCTCGACCCCGACCCGGGCAAGCGCGCCAACAGCCTCGCCGAGACCCGCCGCCAATTGGAAGCCTGCGGGCATTTCCAAGCCGTCGGCCAGATCGTCCCCCCTATCTTTGGGCCGCCGCGCATTCCCGACCTTTCGCCGCTGCAAGACGCCATTTCCCTAGAGAAGGCCCTGCTCGTCGAACTGGTCAAAAACCTCGCCGCCCATGCCGCTAGCCAAGGTACCTTGCTCCTGCTCGAACCCCTCAACCGCTACGAACAACACCTCTTGCGCCGCCAAGCCGACGGCGTCGAAATCATCGAGCGCGCCGGCAGCCCCCAAGGTGTGGCCCTGCTCAGCGACTTCTTCCACATGCACATCGAAGAAACCGACACTCCGGCCGCCTTCCGCCGTGCGGGCCACCACGTAGCCCACGTCCACATGGCCGACAATACGCGCATGCAGCCGGGCACCGGCGACATCGATTGGCGCGCCGGCCTACAGGCCCTCAAGGACATCGGCTTTAGTGGCTATCTAGCCTACGAATGCGGCATCGAAGGCGAACCCAAAGACGCACTGACAAAATCGGTGCAATTCGTGCGAGAAACCATCGCCCAACTCGACTGATATGAGCGAAACCGCCCCACTGCCCACGTACGAGCGTCCCGAGCTCTACATCAACCGCGAGCTCTCGTGGCTCGACTTCAACGCCCGCGTACTCGAAGAGGCCCAAGACAAGCGCAATCCCCTGCTAGAGCGCGTCAAGTTCCTGGCCATCGTCGCCAGCAATCTCGACGAGTTCTACGAAATCCGGGTAGCCGGCTTGTTGCAGTTGCACGAGTCGGGGGCCAATCCCAGCCGCCCCGACGGCCTAACCCCCGCCGAACAACTCGAGCGCATCGCCGGACAAGCCCACGAACAGGTCGCCGAACAGTATCGCTGCTGGAATGAAGACCTCGTCCCAGCCCTAGCGGCCGAGGGCATCTACTTCTGGGAGGCGCGCCAACTCAAAGACGAGCATCTCGACTTCGTGCGCCAGTACTGGCGGGAAGAACTCGAACCCATCCTCACGCCCATTGTCGTCGATCCAGCGCACCCCTTCCCCCACGTGATCAACAAGGCCCTGTGCATCGGTGCCTTGCTCGAAGAACAGGGGCAAACGATGATGGGCGTGGCGACCGTGCCTCGGGTATTGCCGCGCATCCTGCGCATACCGAGCCAAGACGGCGAGCTGCACTTTGTGACGCTGGCTGGGATCATGGATTTGCAGGCCAGCGAGCTGTTCCGTGGCTATCAGGTACTCGGGTCAGCTCCCTTCCGAGTCACGCGCAATAGCGAGCTGTACGTCAACGAAGAAGACGCCGACAATCTGCTGGAAGAAATCGAGGAGCAGGTGAGCAAGCAGAGCCAAGCCGACGCCGTGCGACTGGAGATCGCCGCGGGCGCACCCGATCAGCTAGTATGGCTTTTGCAACAGCAGTTTGGCCTCGACGACAGTTTAGTTTTTCGAGCCAATGGGCCGGTCAATCTCCACCGAGTCATGACCCTGTATGGCCTCGTCCCGCGTCCCGCGCTCAAAGACGCTCCCTTCGCGCCGGTCGAGCGCGACCTACCCCAAGAGCCGGAGACCTTCTTCGCGTCCATCCGCGCTGGTGACATCCTCCTGCACCACCCCTACGAGTCGTTTGCCACGGTTACCGATTTCATTCGCATGGCGGCCAACGACCCCAAAGTGCTGGCCATCAAACAGACCATCTACCGCACGGGCGACGATTCAGAGGTGGGACAGGCGCTCATCGACGCAGCCGAGCGCCGCAAGGAAGTGACCGTGCTCGTCGAGCTAAAGGCCCGCGGCGATGAAGCAGCCAACATCGAATGGGCCAAGCGCCTCGAAGACAGCGGCATCCACGTGATCTATGGCATCATGGGCCTGAAGACCCATTGCAAGCTCTCCATGCTGGTGCGCCGCGATCAAGATCGCCTGCGCCGCTACGCTCACTTGGGCACCGGCAATTACAACCACACCACCGCACGGCTCTACACGGATTTGGGGCTGATTACCGCCGAGCCAACGATCACCGCGGAGGTAGCCGAAGTCTTCAATATGCTCACTGCCCACAGTCCCATCAGTCAATTCGAAAAACTGCTAGTCGCGCCCTCCGGGCTGATGCAGGGCATGCTCGACCGCATCGAGCGCGAAAGCGAACACGCCCGCGCCGGTCGGCCAGCCGCCATCATCGCCAAGATGAACGGCCTCATGGATCCGGCGATCATCAAGGCCCTGTACGCGGCCTCGCAGGCCGGCGTCGAGATCGATCTGATCATACGCGGCATTTGCTGCTTGCGCGCCGGCCTCGACTGCATCAGCGAAAACATCCGCGTGTACAGCATCATTGGTCGCTTCTTAGAGCACAGCCGGGTCTTTTACTTTGCCAACGGCGGCGACGAGGAAATCTGGCTCGGCAGCGCGGACTGGATGAATCGCAACCTGCGCACCCGGGTCGAAGTCGTCTTCCCCATCTTGGATCAGGGCCTAAAGCGGCGCATCTATCGCGAGCTGCTCGCATTCGCGCTCGCCGACCGCGCCAAATCTCGGCAGATGCGCCCAGACGGCACGTACGTCCGCCGCCAATCCGAGTGCGATACCCCGGGCCACAGCATGCAGGAGTCGCTCATGCGCACGGCCCTCGGCGAGGACATCGACGTCTTAGACGCATCCATGTCGAACCGGTAGGGGTCGGTTTGCAAACCGACCCCTACAACAGGAACCCGACGCCCGACCGTTGCGTTCTGTAAGGGCGACCGGCCCCCTACCAATTAAAGGAAAGAAACTCAATGCACGACCTGCTCACAAAAATCAATTCGCCAATCCTAGACGACATCCACCGCATCGGCATCGTTTTGGCGGCTGGCCACGGCATGCGCATCCGCTCGGAGACCTCCAAGATGCTGCACGAAATTTGGGGCCAGCCGACGGCCGTGCGCGTGGCCCGCGCCGTGCAAGAGGGGCTCGACAGCCCCAATCAGGTCATCGTCGTGGGCATCAAGGGTGAGGATGTCGCCCGCGCGGCCGGGTCCCAACCGGGGCGTCTTTTCGCGTACCAAGAAAACCCGGTCCTCGGCCGACCGGCCGGCACCGGCGACGCCGTGCGCGTTGGCCTCCAAGCTTTCCCCGCAGCGGCTGCCGACCGCGACGTGTACATCTTTTTAGGGGACATGGGACTGTTGACCGGGCAGGTCGTCGCCCAATTCCGCGCCAGCTTTGAAAACGCCGACTGCGACATGATGGTGCTCACCGGCCTGTACAGCGGCCCGGCCGAGACCAACTCCTATGGCCGCATCGTGCGCGTGCCAGCCACCGATGCCTCAGGACAGCCAGCGGGCGCAGACCGCGACAAAGTCATTGAAATTAGGGAGCACAAAGACATCCTCAGTCTCGACGCGGCAACGCCCTACGAAGCCGATTTCAACGGCCACACCTACGCCTTCACGCGCCAAGAGTTGCTGGAAACGCGCGAGATCAATACCGGCGTCGTCGCCTTCAGAGAACATGCGCTGCGCACGTACATCCAACATCTCGACACCGACAATGCCCAAGGCGAATTGCTGCTGACCGACCTAGTGCAAATTTTCAATCAGCACCAACTCGTGGTGCGGGCCGCCACAGCCGACAGCGAAGAGGAACTCCTCGCCTTCAACGTCAAAAGCGTCTGGCGTCAGATGGAGGCCATAGCTCGCCGCTGGGCCTACGACAAACTCAAGGACACCATCACCATCGCCGACGAGGAGGACTTCTTCATCGCCGACGAGGTCATTGAGCAAATACTCAATATGGACGAAGAGTGCGGCCCCTTGGACATCGTCATCGGCAAGGGCACCTATATCGGTCCCGAGGTACAGCTCAACCGTCGAGTCACCATCGGCGACCGCAGCCATCTGAGCGGCCACATAGTGCTAGGCGAGGGGGTACAAATTGGCGTCGGCGTCGAGCTGAGCACGTATCCAAATCAAACCCTCGTTCTCGACGAGGAAGTCGAAGTGCTCAGTCGCAATATCCTCAAGGGCAACCTGCGGATTGGCGCGCACAGCCGCATCGAGTCTGGCGTACTCATGACCGGCAGCGACAAACACCCCATGCGCGTGGGCGAGCGCGTAACCATCAAGGGCACCAGCTACCTCTACGGCTGCCAAATCGACGACGACCTGTTCATCGAGCACTCCGTCATCAAGTGTAAGCGAGTCGAACAGGTGCGCCGCCGCGACGGCACCATCCAGCCCGTCCGCTATGTCCTGCCTCAGCCCGAGGGCCTCGACTCCATCGCCGACCTATGAGCGCTCGGCTCCCATAGCCGAGAGCAACGACTTGGCGACCTTGCAGACCATCGTATAGGCCGGGTCGTACACATTCCCCATATCGTATTCCACGCACTGCCCCAAGAGCGCGTGGGCGCTCAACTCGCTGAGTCCGTAGTCCTCGGTAAGCCAGTTGATCAGCTCAGTAGTGGCGTGCTGCACGCATTGGTCTAAGGGACGCGCATTGCCGACCGCGAGAATGTGCGTGTCGTTTTCAGCGCGGGGCCAGCCGATCTGCTTGCCCTTGATCACATCCACGCTAAACGTCGTGTCAAAAGAGATTTCCACGCCCGTGCCGACAATCTCGCCGTCGCCTTGGATAGCGTGCCCGTCGCCTAAGTGGAAGAGCGCCCCCGGGGCCTCGACCGGCAGATAGACGGTCACGCCGGTGACAAAACCCCGGTAGTCCATGTTGCCGCCGTGGGTTGAAGAGGTCGCCGTGGAAATGGCCTGACCGCGCGGCGGAGCCACCCCGAAACAGCCTACCATCGGGTCGAGGGGTAGCACCAAACCCGGCAGGGTATCCGGCTGCGTTGTCGTGCCGGCCGCTAGGTCAATCGGCCACCGCAGCGGCTGTTCTTCGCGCTTAATCCCAGTTGTAAAACCCGGGTCCAACACATTGGGCGCGATTGCCCAGCTCGTCCAGCCCCAATCGCGGTTGGGATAGAGCTTGTCGAAATGCACCACCAAGGTGTCGCCCGGCTCGGCTCCCTCTATGTAGAAAGGACCCGTCATCGGGTTCCCGCGCTCAGCGACCTGCTCGCCGCGTTGGTCCCAGCCGCGGGCGTCAACGGTCGTGGTAGAGACCGTATCGCCGGGGGCAACAGCCAGCACGGGCTCGTGCCAGCCGATGGTATTGTGGTAGTGGGTAGGGGCGAATTCGTGATGAGCCATAAAGACCTCGCAGAAGGTGTGGAGTGCATGGGAAATTAGCAGCTTGCAAAGCTACTCAAATTTCCAAAGCGGAAAAAGGCGACAGAAAGAACGCGGCTAGGTCGCCCTGGGCTGCGGCCCGTTCTAGCACCTTAATTTCCGTATCCAACTCGTCCGCAATCCGCGCCCGTACGTCCGCATCCTCCACCGCATTGTCCAAGTGCCCGACGAGCTGGTCCAACACCTGCCGCCGCACCTGAGGGTGCAGTTCACCTGCGGCAAAGCATTCAACGCGAAAGCGCGACACGTTCTCCTTTTTGGCAACGAGCTCGGCGCGCCCCAGCGCCAACGCCAAAATGACGCGGTGCAGCACACCGGCGAAATCCACATCGACCTGCTCAAGCAAAGCGGCCACCGACGGCTGCGGCAACGAGCGCACAAAGGCCACCTTGCCGGTTAACTCTTGCAGCATTTGACCATCGGCGCGCAAGTCAATGGCACTGGGGCCGGTCCACGTCTCGGGTACGAGCTTTGCCAAGGCTACAACTTTGGGCTGCAGATTGGGCCAAAAGCCCAGCTCGGAACAGCCGACCAACGCGCGAGCCTGCCAGCGCATCTCTTTTAAGCGCTGGCAAGCGCGTTCCCAGCCCTGCTTGTAGAGCGCGTCAAACTGACCGTTAGTCAACTTGGCGACGGCGACGTTGAGGTCGCCGCCGCTTGCCTCCTCCAGCGCCAAGTCAATACACGCCAAGCCTCGCTCCATGCCGTGGCGCAACTGGTCGCGACCAAGGGCGATGCCGGTGCGGTTGCGCTGGGCAAAGCCCAACCCGCTGATTCGCAGATAGGCCCGCAGCGAATCCATAAAGTGCGGCGACAACTGCTCGTATTCGAGGCCCGCGGCGACCACTTGGCCGATAAAACTGTGGCGGTCGAGCGAGACCTGGTTGAGATCGACGTGCGCTAGCCGACTCACGAGGTACCTCCACCGGCCCGTTCCCAAGCGGCGCGTAGCACCTTTGCCAGCAGCTCAGGCGCAGCTTGGTGCAAGGCGTAGATGACCTCGCGGATCTCCGGGTCATTGATCGGCGGCAGCATCACGGCTTGGCCCGATTCCGACAGCAGGCTGAAGGCCGACACTGTACCCAAATCCGGCAGCCCTCCGACTTGGGCGTGCATGTCAATGCTATCAACCTTGTCGAGGAAGGCGTCCTCTAGCAGGCTCTGATCGACCTTGTACAAAAGCGCGGCACGCTTGTTGGGATCGTCTAGCGCGGCGACCGCTTCGAGCCATTCCCACGACACCTTAGTGCGGTTGCCGCGGTAATAAACCGGATCGAGCGTGTCCTCCACGGCGCGCGCAAACGACTCCGCCGACATAGTCTGCAACAGCGCGGTATTAAACCTCGCCAGCTTGTACTCGCCGGGGGCGACCAACTCGGCGATGACCTCCGACGGCAGCTTATCGACGACAGCGGGCAAGTACCCCGGGCGGCCTTCGGCGTCCATGCCGGTCAGCGAGAGCACCTCCTCGGGGTTTTCGTCTATGGCCACCAGCGCGGCTTGTTCCTCCACGGCCTGCACCTTGAGCAGCGCGCGGGCCTCGTCGGCGCGCCCTTCGCGCAGCATCTGGCGCAAAGTCACATTCTTGGCGATCAATTCTTCCAGATCGCCCGACCACTCCCCTAGCACCACCCGGTCGCCCTGCACTTGCAGAGCCTCGTTCTCGTGCTGGGACATCGGTCCTCCTGTGTGGAATGAATTGGGAATTGGGGGCGGTCTTAAGGTAAATTAGACGGTGGAATGTGTCAATAAAAACTTGTTATAACTCATTATTTATATTCTACTTAAATAAATATTTTTGACATATTTTATCTTTTTCCGTATATTATATAGCACGATGAGCGCGGGGCTTGTAGCCCGGCGCTTCTTTTATGGGCAAGCAATTTGACGAGAAATGCGTTGATTAGTAGCGCAGTACTAGGTTCTGCCCTATATTGTCCCTTGCGTTCCCCCAGCCTCCTTGGGGCTGGGTTTCTTCATCCTATCTTCTGTCAGAGAGCGCGCCCATGAATTACGATATCGGCGACTTGCTCAATGGTTGGGAATTTAAGCCCGACGAGTTCCTCGCTCGGCGCATCCGCACCAGCAAGGGCAAGGAAAAACTTCAGATTCGCATTGACATGGGGCTCCTGCAGCTCGAATTGGACGGCCGCCCCGACGGCCAACAACCGCACGGCTGCCCCTCGCTGCTCGACTACTACCAAGACCTCATCGAAGCACGCGACACCCCAGAAGGCTTCGTGCTAGAAGAAGACGAGTGCGAAGAGCTCTTCCAAGAGGCCTGGCAGTACTACCACCGCTATTTAAGTCTGTTCAACCTAGAAGACTACGAAGGGGTCGTCGCCGATACCGAGCACACCCTACAGATTTTTGAATTGGTCGATCAGTGCGCGCCCAACGACGAGATCCGCTGGTACTTTGAGCAGTACTACCCACACGCCATTATGATGCAGACCCGGGCGCACGCCATGCTAGCCCTCCGCAGCGACGACTATCCAACGGCCATGCGCGCCGTACAAGAAGGTATTGCCCACATCGAGGGCTTTGTCGAAGAATGGGAATCCGAGCTAGAAGAGGACTTGCCCGAGATTGCCTTTTTGCGCGAATGGTACGAGGAATTAGAGCAGGAGCGCCCGCTGTCCGAGCGCGAAAAATTAGAGCGCGACCTACAGGCGGCCGTGGAAGCGGACAACTTTGAGGAAGCCGCGCGGCTCCGCGACCAGATCCAGACCCTGTGGCCGACGCCGCAGCACCTCCACCGCCCCAAGCACTGAGCGATCAGCCCAGCCCCAACACGTCTCCCATCGAATACATCCCCGGCTCGGCCTGCGCTGCAAAGCGCGCGGCGCGCAGCGCACCCAAAGCAAAGGAATCGCGGCTCGTGGCGCGGTGCTGTAGTTCGAGGCACTCACCTAAGGCCGCGAAGAGTACCGAGTGCTCGCCCGCCAAGTCGCCGGCGCGGATCGCGTGCATGCCAATCTCCTGACGAGAGCGCTCGCCGACCACGCCCTCCCGCCCGTGTACGGCGACCTCGCGCAAGTTGCGGCCCAATCCGGCCGCAGCCCGCTCAGCTAGCGTCAGCGCCGACCCAGAGGGCGCATCGACCTTGTGCCGGTGGTGTGCCTCAATGATTTCCACATCGTAGTCGTCGCCCAAGATCCGCGCCGCCTCTTCGACCAGCTTGAAGAGCACGTTCATGGCCGTGCTAAAATTCGACGCAAACACGCAGGTAATGTCCGCCACCGTCCGCTCGAATTCCGCGAGCTGCTCTGGGGTAAAACCCGTAGTCCCCACCACCATCGGCACCCCGCGCACCGCGCAGAGCGCCGCGTCTTCGAGAGTCGCCTCCGGGGTCGTAAAATTAATGACGACCTGGTCTGGCTCGACGATGCCCGACAGCGTGTCGCTGACCGTTAGGCCAAGATGCCGCGCGCCGACGACCTCGCCGATGTCGCGCCCCACCGCCTCGTGGTCCGGGCGCTCCTTGCCGCCGCACAGTTCCAAGTCAGCCGCCGTCAAAATCAAGTGGGCCAGCCGTTGGCCCATGCGCCCGGCTATCCCGCAGATTACAATTTTGGTCATCGCTCTATCCTCGCTTAATACGATGAATACACCACGCGCTCGACCAGCGAGTCGTCGTGCAGACGCGCTTCCACATCCACCCCGAAAAACTCGGCGACCGGCGCAAAAGCCGTTGGGTCGTTGGCGTGTACTTGACGCGCGGCATCCAGCACCACTTGTGCACCCGCGTGTGTCATCTTGCCCAGCGGCTGCCGCACCGCTCCGGCCGGCATGCCGAGAATATTCATCAGCGTCTTAACCGGCACCGGGTTGCGCGCCTTGCACTCGACCGGGCCATACGCACTCTGCTCGGTGGTCGCAACGCCGACGATGCCAAAAAGCGGTGCCAGCTTTTCAGCCAAACTATCGGCTTCGTCTTCCTGGCCGGCGTTGAGCAGTTCGGTGAGCCGCTGGATGGGACCCGGAATGACGTTGGACATCACCGAGATTACGCCAGCGGCCCGGATGTCCTCGCTCTTCATCATCGGCACGGTCTTGTCGTCATCGCCCGAGAGGATGGTAAAATCGTCGCCGCAAAGCCGGCGCGTCTTGGCCATGTTGTCCAAGTCTCCGGTCGCCTCTTTGACTTGGGCCACGTTGGGATACTGATGGGCGAGGATGGCCAAATCTTCCACCTGCATCATGCAGCCGGTGCGCCCGGGGATGATGTAGGGAATGATCTGCACCTCGGGGAAGGCCCGCGCCACCGGCTCGACGTATTCGCGGCGGATCTCCAAGGAGCTAGGCCCATTGTAGTAGGGATCGACCAAAAGCACGGCGTCCGCGCCAATGTGGGCGGCGTGCTCGCTGCCTGCCAAGGTTTCCTTGGTAGAGTTGCTGCCCGTGCCAGCAATCGATAAGGTGCGTCCCTTGGCCAGCGCGACCGTGCGCTCGATGACTTCGTTGTGCTCCTCCCATCGCAGGGTCGGGCTTTCGCCGGTCGTGCCGACGGCGAGTACTGCTTGGATATTATTGGCAATTTGGAATTCTACGAGTCGCTCCAAGCCGCCGTAGTCAATGCTGCCGTCTGCGCTCATGGGCGTCACTAGGGCTGTACTACAACCTTTGAACATGGTCGATTTACCTCGCCTTGGCTTGTCAAAAATGGGTTGATTGGCGATTGTCTTTTTACCGCGATTGCCGAACATAATACGCCGCCCCAACTTTTGTCAAATGTCCCATCGAGGAGGAACTATGCCCACGACAATCGACATGCGCTACGGCTGCAACCCCCACCAAGCATCAGCCCGCTGCTTTATGGCCGATGGCCGAGACCTGCCCATCGAGCCGCTCAACGACGCCCCCAGCTACATCAACCTCATGGACGCGCTCAACGCTTGGCAGCTCGTCCGCGACCTCAAAAGTGCCCTCGGCCTGCCGGCTGCCGCTTCGTTCAAACACGTCTCTCCCGCCGGCGCTGCCGTCGCCGCACCACTCGACGAGACCCTGAGCGCGTCCTACTTCGTCGCCGACCGCGACCTCAGCCCGCTGGCCACGGCTTATGCCCGCGCGCGTGGTGCCGACCGCCTCGCCTCCTTCGGCGACTGGATCGCCCTGAGCGACATGGTCGATTTCCCTACGGCCGATCTCATCCGCATCGAAGTCTCCGACGGAATCATCGCTCCCGGCTACGAGCCAGAGGCTTTAGAGATTTTAAAAAAGAAGAAGGGGGGCCAGTACCGCATCCTGCAAATCGACCCGGACTACGCGCCTGCCGCGACTGAACAACGCGAGATATTCGGCGTCCAACTCGCGCAACAACGCAATGATTTTATCCCCGACGACGCCTTTTTCCACAACATCGTCACGGCCCGTAAGGACTTGTCGGCTATTGCCCGCCGCGACCTGACGGTGGCAACCATCGCCCTCAAGTACACCCAATCCAACTCCGTGTGTCTAGCCTGCGACGGCCAAGTCATCGGCACTGGTGCCGGCCAGCAGTCGCGCGTCCACTGCGTGCGCCTAGCCTGCGCCAAGGCCGACAACTGGTATCTGCGCCTACACCCCAAAGTCTTGGGCATGAAATTCGCCAAGGGCCTCAAGCGCCCGGAAAAAATCAACGCCATCGACATCTATCTGCAAGACGACGTCACCCCGGCCGAACTCCGGGCTTGGGAAGCCAATTTCCGCGAGGTCCCAGAGCGACTCAGCGCCGAGGAAAAGCGAGAATGGCTGGACCATCTCAAGGGCGTGGCACTGAGTTCAGACGCCTTTTTCCCCTTCCGCGACAACATTGACCGGGCGCAGCGTTCAGGCGTGGAGTACTTAGTCCAAGCTGGCGGGTCAACGCGGGATGATCTGGTAATTGAGGCGGCAGACGAATACGGAATGTTGATGATTAATTCGGGGGTGCGGCTTTTTCACCATTGAGGAATGTGTCTATCTTTGAAAACGAGAGCACTAAGAGGAATGCTATGACGCGAACAACCGAAAAAGTAATACTCACAATCAATGACAGCGTTATTCACAGCCGTAAGGACACCATGAGCGGTATGCCTGTTTTCAAGGGAACCCGCGTAGTTGTAAAAAACCTCTTTGATTATCTAGCATCTGGGTACAGCCTGGACGTTTTTCTAGATGACTTTCCGTCTGTAAGCCGCGAGCAGGCGGTGAGGGCACTTGAAATGGCAAAAGAGGCTCTGGAGAATTACGCTTATGAACGTATCGGCGAATCACAACAGCAGAGCCTATCATGAAGCGCACTCTTACAGTCAAACGAGTCTATATCGAAACGACGATTCCCAGCTACCTAGCTTCACAGCCAAGTCGTGACCTGCTTCAGGCAGCTAGGCAACAAATAACTCACACTTGGTGGAACGACGTGCGTCAAAATTACGATCTCTGCATTTCGGAAATTGTTCTAGACGAAGTGGCTTCGGGAGATACTGACGCTGCACAGAGACGCCTATCTTTCTTGAACGATCTTCCACTTCTTGATCTGACTAACGCTGTCAACGACATTGCAAAGGCTATTATGGATTCAGGACTACTGCCGCAAGGAGCAGCACGTGACGCCATCCATATTGCCGTCTCATCGGTTCACGGCATAGATATTCTGTTGACTTGGAATTGCCGACACATTGCCAATGCGGCAATTATGAAGGAACTCCGCGCAATCGTGTCAGGTTGTGGCTATGAATTACCAATCCTCTGTACACCCGAAGAACTGCTTGGAGATTGATTATGATGAAACCAATGAACGAAAAAGAAACCACGGATGAAATTATCCAAGAGACAAGAAGGATCAAAGAAGCCTTGGCAAAATCTATGGATTTCGACCTTGATCGCATTCTAGAAGATGCAAGGCAGAAACAAGAAAAAAGCGGCAGGGTTGTTCTTTCTCCTCCAGCCCAACCAATTCTCTAATCACTAGTCATAAACGAGAAGACCCCTCGTTTATGACTAGTGCTGAACGAACGGCATGGCATCGGACGGCCAATCCGATTCGTCGGGCGATTGCCGGGCGTTTCGTCCTGCTCATCGATGTGGTTATCCGCTCTCCAGAAGTTCTCGCCGAGCAGCGCGATGAACCTTTTTTCGGAAGACGTACAATCTCGCCAGCTTTGATGCCCGGCTTGACAACGCTGTCGCCGATATCCACTCTCTCCACTTAGTCGCCTACTAGCTTCTGACGGATACGCCGTTTTCAAAAATGATTTTACAGCCAACAACGGGAGTTTCAGATGGGTACTAGAACGATCCAACTCGACGACGATGCCGAAGCTACCTTGTCCGTTTTGTGCAACCAGACCGGCCTTTCCATATCAGAGGTGCTCAAGCGCGGCCTCCAAGCGTATGCGGCGTTAGCACCCAAGGTGCCAACCGCCGAAACGCCATACGAGGTCTTTAGCCGTCTCGATTTGGGGCCGGGTGGCTATGCTATTGCCCCCGGCCAAGAGCGCCAAGAAGGCCGCTACCGAGGCCATTAGAAAGAAGCATCAGCAGTAATTATAGGAGACACCTTTCTCGCCCAAACGTAACCTCAAGAATGAGAGTGCTTCTCGATGAGTCGGTTCCATGGGCGTTGAGACACTATTTGCCCGGACGAGAGGCGCGGACGGTCAGGTCCTTCCAAGCAAACAGACCACAATAAGAATTCACTATGTCCACACTCCACAGTATCTCGATCAAAGGCTTTAAGAGTATTAGCCATATTGAGAATTTGCCGCTTGGCCCAATCAATGTACTGATCGGTCCGAATGGCTCGGGCAAGTCGAACTTCATCGGCGTGTTCTCCTTCCTCAATGCCATCCACTCAGAGCATCTTCAACAATACGTCATTCGGGCCGGTGGGGCTGATAAGGTTCTACACTACGGATCTAAGACAACAGAGGAGTTAATCGTTCGGCTCTCTTTTGAAGAGAAGAGCTACAAGTATGAGATCAGGCTGAAGGCAACGGACGCGGATGCGCTCTATGTGGACGCGCTCCGTATGGAATTAGAAGGTACCCAGTCGGAGCATCCTGGATATCAATCTGGACAATCTTTTGATAGTACATCTAGCGACGAAGTCGAACTTCCCTCATTGCCGGAAGCACCACAACTTGAGAATGACATAAAAAACCCTCTCGACAGTTGGCGTCTCTACCATTTTCACGACACGAGTTCTGGCTCGTCAATGAAGAAGACTGCCGACTTGAACGACAACCGCTTCTTTCGTCCAGATGGTGCCAACTTGGCCCCGTTTCTGTATTACTTGCGCGAGAAGCACGAGTCTTCGTATAGCCTGATCCGTCGTACCGTACAGAGAGTTGCGCCGTTTTTTGACGATTTTGCACTTGCGCCTCAACAGCTCAACGAGGATAAAATTCGCCTTGAATGGCGACACAAAGGAACCGACGCCTACTTTGATGCCGCTTCGCTCTCGGATGGCTCGCTCCGGTTTATTGCACTGGCGACCTTGCTCCTCCAGCCGGAATCGCTTCGGCCCTCGGTCATTCTCTTAGACGAACCAGAGCTTGGCCTGCATCCCTACGCGATCACTATGTTGGCCTCCCTTCTCAAGCAGGCAGCGGCCCAAACGCAGATCATTCTGGCGACCCAGTCGCCGTTGCTGCTTGATCACTTTGAGCCAGAAGATGTGCTCGTGGCCGACCGCGTAAACGGACGAACACAACTCACGCGGTTGGATACGGCTAGCCTAGAAACGTGGTTGCAGGACTACAGTCTCGGCCAGTTGTGGGAGAAGAACGAGATCGGTGGTCGCCCAGCCCCAGAAGAATTGGGGTGAGCCGGTTACTCGTACATGTCGAGGGCGAAACCGAAGAGACCTTCGTAAACGAAGTGCTCAGCCCCTACTTGTATAATCGTGGCTACTCCGAAGTGAGTGCTCGCTTGATGGGGAACGCTCGCCAGCGCAGTCGCCGAGGCGGGATCAAGGGATGGGAGGAGGTGAGGAAGGATATATTGGGTCATCTCAAGCAAGATACTGGACGCCTTGTCACTACCATGGTGGATTACTACGGGCTACCGCAAACTTGGCCGGGAAGAAAGGCCGCGGGCAGGACTGTGTTCGCGCAGAAAGCAAAGACTGTTGAGGCTATGCTTTCGGCAGACATCCGCCAAAGGATGGGCAGCACCCTCAACCCAGACCGCTTCATTCCATACGTGATGATGCATGAATTTGAGGCCATGCTTTTCAGCGACTGTGAGGGATTCGGCCGCGGAATTAGCCGCGTGGATCTCGTCCAGCCTTTGCAGGCCATTCGCGACCAATTCGCCAGCCCGGAAGAGATCGACGATTCACCTCATACCGCACCCTCCAAGCGCATTGAGCATCTGATGCCTAACTACCAGAAGCCGTTTATGGGAAACTTAGCTGCATTGGAAATCGGTATCCATGCAATCCGCCGCGAGTGTCCACATTTTGAGAAGTGGTTAGAACGCTTGGAACACTCGCTGACGACTTCCGGCTAAACGGAAAAGTTGAGAATGACTTTCTGAAAATCCGCAGGGGAAATAAAGCCTGAGTGAGTTGGAATATCCTCGTCAAGAAGTATTCATACTCTGTGCCCTCAAACGATCTAATCCATCGGGCGAAAGGTCGAGGTACGATTCGATCTGCCAGCGTTCGACGCTAGGGAAATCAATCAAAAACTCTTCAATTGAATGATCGGCCTTGAGGTAGTCAACAAGTGTGTCAACTGGGACCCGCGTGCCAGCGAATACCAAATCGCCACTGTGTACCTCTGGGTCCCGAGAAACCACCTTCCCGAGTTCAATAGCGTTGTGTCTCGCTTCTGCCATAGTATGGACTTCGCGTCAATGGCGATTATAGCTATACAAGCAAGATAACGATGCACCTAAGATGAACAAGATTAAAACGGCCCCCGTACCTCCGACAGCAACGCCCTCTCCCGCGCCTTGAGATCTCTCCAAAAGACCACTTGAGGCAAGTGCGGCAATGCCGCATATTAATAGCTATGCAGATATTTGCCACTCCGACCTACGAGCGGGCTATCCGCAGGCTGCTTCCAGATGACAGCCGACGGGAGATGGAGGATGCCATAGTGGCCGATCCCACTGGAGCATCGGTTGTTCCGGGAACCGGAGGTATTCGCAAGTTGCGTTGGGCTGGTTCGGGACGGGTAAGTGGGGCGGCATTCGGACGATTTACTTCCATCATACCGATTCAGAAGCCGTCTATATGCTGACAGTCTATGCGAAGGCCGACCGAGACGACCTGAGCCCGGCGGATAAGAAAGCGCTAACAAGGCTAGTGGCTGCGATTAAGGAAAAGGAGAAAACCAAATGACAACGGAACGAACTCCATTAGGTCGAGAAATCGAGACGGCACTGGGAGAGGTACTCGCCCATGTGCGCGGTGAGATTGATCTTCCCTGCCGAATCGTGGATGATCCGACCGCCGAGCGGATTCGCGCACTTCGTGACGGGATGAAGCTGAGTCGCAAGAAATTCGCCGAGCGGTTCGGTCTCGACGTACGCGCAGTGCAGGATTGGGAACAAGGCCGTCGCGTTCCAGACCGCGCGGCCCGCGTTCTACTGACTGTTATCGACCGTGAGCCAGAAGCGGTTGTGCGTGCCCTTGGCACGTGAGTAAAACCGAGGGTTCCTGACTTTGGAGAAGAAGAATGAAGAATCCTATTGTCGAAGAAATTAGAAAGATAAGAGATGCACACGCGGCCAAGTTCCAGTTTGACTTACACGCAATCTGCGAAGACCTTCGCAAGAAGGAGAAGACCTGCGGTCATCCCGTCGTGTCTTTCCCGCCCAAACGTATGCTCAAGAAGCCGTCTGAGTAGAGTACCGTAATCAAACGGAATATGCCTATGGCAAGGGACGCTTATGAATGCCATTGAAGCCCATATCGACAGCGCCACGATCCAAGCTATAGCACAACTGATTGTCGAACGCTTTGATCCAGAACAGATCATTCTCTTTGGCAGCCATGCTCGCGGAGAGGTTGGAGCGCACAGCGATGTGGATCTGCTGGTCGTGCTCCGTACAGACGCAGGACGGCCACAGCATGGCAATCCGATTCGTCGGGCGATTGCCGAGCGTTTCGTCCTGCCCGTTGATGTGGTTATCCGCTCTCCAGAAGTCCTCGCCGAGCAGCGCGATGATCCATATTCCTTGATCCATAAGGTGCTGGAAGAGGGGAAAGTGCTGTATGAGCGGCGTGTCGCCTGAACAAGGGTGGTTCGAGAAGGCCGATCAAGATCTGGAGATGGCCCGTCGGGCGTTGGGGCCAGAAAAACCCCTGCCGGGGATGGCCTGCTATCACGCTCAGCAATGCGCCGAGAAATATCTGAAGGGCTATCTGATCGCTCATTCAGTACCTTTCCGCTTTGTACATGATCTCGTTTACCTTACGCAGCTATGCACGGCACGCGAACCAGCCTTTGAGGCACTGATGTCGGCTGCTGAAATTTTGGGCGAGTATGGGACGACGGTGCGCTATCCGATGGAGGGAACAGAAGACCCCGATGTAGAAACGGCTAAGGAAGCGATCCGACTGGCCGAACAGGTTGCTGCTTTAGTCTTGCATAGTTATAGACCTACTTTACAGGAAGGAGATCGTAATTGAATCTATGGCGATATAGATGATCTTGCGCCGGGGACAGTGAACATACTTAACTGACGTTACGCAGAAACTTCTTGGGTAGGAGATGCTTCGCTTCGCTCAGCATGACAGGGCTGGTGCCCTGCTTCTCGGTGTCATGCTGAGCGGAGCGAAGCGGAGTCGAAGCATCCCATACCTAGGTGCCGTGCGTAACATCAGATACTTAAAATCCATTTCATCGCGCTCATCTGTCTTTAGCAACTTCCGACAACAACGCCCTCTCCCGCGCCATGAGAATGTGCCCAACAATCGCCTCCAACCCCTCCCGATCCTTGATGCAAGCAAAAACCGTTGGCCCCTCGCCGCGCATCTTCTTGGCGTCGCGATCCATCACCCCCAGATCCGCCCCCACCATCTCAGCCAGATCAGTTTTGTTAATTACCAACAAATCCGACTGCGTCGTCCCCGGGCCGCCTTTGCGCGGAATTTTGTCGCCGCCGGACACGTCAATGACGTACACCGAATAATCGACGAGCTCGCGGCTGAAATGAGCCGCCAAGTTGTCGCCGCCGCTTTCGACCAGCAGCAAGTCGATACCCCCGGCGAAACGATCCATCAAGTCTTCGAGCGCATTTAAATTCAGCGAAATATCCTCGCGGATCGCCGCGTGCGGACAGCCACCAGTCTCGACGCCGACGATGCGCTCCTGTTCCAACGCCTCGTGCCGCAGCAGAAATTCGGCGTCCTCGCGGGTGAAGATGTCGTTGGTGACCACCCCCAAGCTATACTCGTCGCGCAGCCTCTCGCACAAAGCCTGCAACAGCGCCGTCTTGCCGCTGCCAACCGGCCCGCCAATCCCCACCGTAAAGGCGCGCTCGGCAAAATCGCGGTGCGGGTCCGAGCCTTCGCTGTCGGCAAAGAATCCGGGCGAGTCAAAAGGCTCGTGTGTGTGGTCGTGGTCGTGACCCATATATCCTCCTGCGCTCAACTTTGGAAAAGACGCGAATAGAGATCGTCGTGTACGCTCTGGGCAATGTCGAGTTGCGGCGCGCAACGCGTCGCTTGTGCGTACGGTCGCCCCGCCACTTCCGCCAGCAATTCCTCACAATGTACATACAGGCCCAACTGCCGTCGCGTGGCCTCCATCGGCCCGACGATCCCGAGACGCACTGCAGCGCTCATCTGGTCCCTGAGCACTTGAAACATATAGAGATGTTGGACATCAGCTTGTGCAAAGCCCGCGGCCTTCAACGCCAGCCCGAAAACCACCGTGTAGTGCGTGTGCGTCCGCCGCAAGTTTGCGAACTTGACCTCCGGGTACAAACCAGCCATCAACCGCAACCAGTTCTTGCCCAAGATCAAGCTCGCCCGACGCATCGCCGGAGCCGCGATCATCGCGTCGTAGAAATGCAACATTTCCGCCAAGATTTCTTCGTCGGATTCTGCATAACAAGAATGGATAAAGGGAATCTCGCCATAGGCTGCGGCCATTAGCGCCGAATGCACGAACTCTTCCAGCACCCCAGGCGCATCCAACAAGCCCAACTGATAAGCCCCTTCCAAGCCATTGGAAAAGGCGTAGCCACCGGCCGGCAGCGCACTGTCGGCTAGGTGCATTAACGGATAGAGGCGATCCATTTAGAACAGGTGATACAGTTGCGCCAGCGGCAGTTTTTCCGCCGGTTCACAAGTAATCTCCTCACCGTCAACGTTCACCTTGTAGGTCTCCGGATCAACCTCGATATTGGGCACCACGTCGTTGAGCCGCATATCGGCCTTGCCAATGTCGCGGCAATGCTCAACCGACACGACCTCTTTCGCCAACCCGTACTCGCCTACCCGCTCGCGTGACGCCTGCGATACAAAAGCCAGCGACGTCGGCCCAACCGCGTTGCCGTAGGAGCCGAACATGGGACGCGGATACACGGGCTGCGGCGTGGGGATGGACGCATTGGCATCGCCCATCTGCGCGTAAGCGATCACTCCGCCTTTAATCACCAACTCGGGCTTGACGCCAAAAAAAGCCGGCTGCCACAACACCAAATCGGCCAGCTTGCCCGTCTCCACCGAGCCAATCTGGGCCGAGAGTCCGTGGGCAATAGCTGGATTGATGGTGTATTTGGCGACATAGCGCCGTGCGCGATAGTTATCGGCACCGCCCGCCTCCTCGGGCAACAGCCCCCGCTGCTGGCGCATCTTGTGCGCCGTCTGCCAAGTCCGGCACACCACCTCCCCCACTCGGCCCATCGCTTGGCTATCCGAAGCGATAATCGACAGCGCGCCCAAGTCGTGCAAAATATCTTCGGCGGCGATGGTCTCCTCGCGAATCCGGCTCTCGGCAAAGGCCACGTCCTCGGGGATATTTTTGTCGAGGTGGTGGCAGACCATCAGCATGTCCAGATGTTCGTCTATGGTGTTGACCGTAAAGGGCCGCGTCGGGTTGGTCGAAGAGGGCAGCACATTGGCCTCGCCGCAAAGCCGCATAATATCGGGTGCGTGGCCACCGCCCGCGCCTTCGGTGTGATAGGTGTGAATCGTCCGCCCTTTGAAAGCCGCCCGCGACGCCTCGACAAAGCCCGACTCGTTGAGCGTGTCGGTGTGGATGCAAACCTGCACGTCGAATTCTTCGGCGACCGCCAGACACGCATCAATGGCCGCTGGCGTCGTGCCCCAGTCTTCGTGCAGCTTGAGGCCGCAAGCTCCGGCCTCAACTTGCGCCGCCAATCCTATGGGCAACGACGAATTGCCCTTGCCCAAAAAGCCAAAGTTGAGCGGCCAAGCATCGGCTGCCTGCAGCATCGTGCGGATGTAAAAGGCCCCTGGAGTACAAGTGGTCGCATTCGTTCCAGTCGCCGGTCCGGTGCCGCCCCCGAGCATCGTGGTGATACCCGAGGCGATGGCCTCTTCAATTTGCTGCGGGCAAATAAAATGCACATGCACATCCAGCGCCCCAGCCGTCAAAATCAGCTTTTCCCCAGCCACCACTTCGGTGGTCGCGCCGACGATCATCTGCTCGGCGACGCCCGGCATAATGTCCGGATTGCCAGCCTTGCCGATCCCAGCGATGCGCCCGTCCTTGACGCCGATGTCGGCCTTGTAAATGCCCGTGTAGTCGATCACCAGCGCATTGGTAATCACCAAGTCCAGCGCCTCTTTTTGGCTCGCGCCGCTCTGCTGCCCCATGCCGTCGCGCAGCACTTTGCCGCCGCCAAACTTGCACTCCTCGCCGTACACAGTGTGATCCTGCTCGACCTCGACAATCAAATCCGTGTCGCCCAGCCGCACCCGGTCGCCAATGGTAGGACCGTACATATCCGCATAAGCACGTCGATCAATCCGCATGATTACTCCACTCCTAAAAAGCCGCGCTCTTTTGCCCGCGCCAGCGCCGCCTGCTTGTTGTCGTCGCTCAAGGCTCCGCCGATCAAACCGCTGCCGCCGTGGACGACGCGTTGGCCAGCTACCGCGACCAGCGTCACCATCTTGGTCTCCCCCGGCTCAAAACGCACCGCGGTTCCCGAGGGAATATCGAGGCGAAAACCATAGGCCCGCGCGCGGTCAAAGCGCAATTCGGCGTTGGCCTCAAAAAAGGGAAAGTGCGACCCCACCTGCACGGGGCGGTCGCCCATGTTCGCCACTTCGAGTTCCACTTTTTCGCGATCGGCGTTGAGCGCGAGTTCCTCATCCGCCACCAGCACTTCCCCAGGCGCGGCGCTAGACGCATTATCCGGCGACCACGTCTCTCCCACGCGCACCAAACCCGATCCATAAAGCGCCAACTCGGCGTTGCCACGCGCCCGGCAGATCGGCTGGTGGACCGTCACCAGTTTGGTGCCGTCGGGGAACGTACCCTCCACCTGTACCTCATGCACCATCTCCGGCACCCCCGGCAACACATCTTCAATACCGAGCAATTGCTTGCCCTTGTCCATCAAGGTGGCAACCCGCTCGCCATCGCGGATAAATTCGAGCAACTGCGCCGCAATCAGCGCGGTCGCCTCCGGGTAGTTCAGCCGCAATCCCCGGGCATAGCGCTTCTGCGCCACAAACCCAGCGTTGTGCAATACTAGCTTGTCGATTTCCCTCGGTGCAAGCCGCATGAATCCTCCTCAAAACGTCAGATGGGTCTTGATACTTTCATCCGACAACTCGTCGGCCGTCCCCTGCAACAGAATGCTGCCGCGGTCCATAAGAAAAAAGTGATCGGCGATCTGCCGCGCGAAGTCGAAGTACTGCTCGACCAAGACGATGGCGAACTCGCCCCGCTCCTTGAGCTGGAGCAACACCTTTTCTATTTCCAAGATGATCGACGGCTGGATCCCTTCGGTCGGCTCGTCCAGCATCAGGACCTTGGGGTCGCCGACCAGCGCCCGGGCAATGGCCAACTGCTGTTGCTGCCCGCCGCTCAAATTGCCGCCCATCCGCTCCTGCATGTCCGCCAACACTGGAAAAAGAGTGAACACTTCTTCGGACACCTCGCCACCGCCACCGCGCGCCTGCAAGCCGATCTCCAAGTTTTCCCGCACGGTCAACTGCGGAAAAATCTCGCGGCCCTGCGGCACGTACCCCAACCCCCGTCGGGTGCGCTTGTCAGCCGTCAGCGCAGTGACGTCCTCGCCGACAAAAAACACCCGCCCCTTGCTCGGCACCAACAGCCCCATGATCGCCTTGAGCAGCGTTGTTTTGCCGACGCCATTGCGCCCCATCACCGCCACAATCGAGCCGCTGGGAACCTGCAAGCTAATATCCCGCAAGATGCGGCTGCCCCCGTAGTGGACATCCAACTCCTCCACCGCCAGCGTGGTCTCAGCCGACTGCACTGTGCTCATCTCGTTCCATGGCTGTTCCCAAATAGCACTCAATGACGCGCGGGTCGTTCTGCACGGTTTCCATCGGCCCCTCGACTAGGATCCTGCCCTCGTGTAGCACCGTTACTTTGCGGGCGATTTGCCGCACAAATTCCATGTCGTGCTCGATGACAATCAGGGCGTGATCTTCGGCGAGCCCCTGGAGAATCTCCCCGGTGCGGAAGGTCTCTTGGTCGGTCATACCTGCCGCTGGCTCATCCACCAGAAAGAGCGTGGGATCCTGCAAGATGACCATGGCGATCTCCAACCACTGCTTCTGACCGTGCGACAGGGTACCGGCGACCTCGTCGAGCGCATCCTCCAGCCCCGTGCGCTCGGCCACCTCCTCAATCCGGCGGCGCTCAGCCGCTTGGAGCCGATAAAACAGCGAGGCAAAGACGCCGCGATTGGCCTTCACTGCTAGCATCAGATTGTCGGCGACGGTCAGCGAAGTAAAAACCGTCGGCGCTTGGAACTTGCGCCCCACCCCGAGATCGACGATCTCGTCCTCGCTCAGCTTGGTCAGATCCTGATCCTTGAAATAGGCGTGGCCAACGTCGGGCCGCGCCCGGCCACAGAGCACGTCGAGCAGGGTCGTCTTGCCCGCGCCATTGGGGCCGATGACCACCCGCAATTCGTTTTGAGCGACCTCAAAGATGTCGATGTCCAGCGCCTTGAAGCCGTCGAACGACACACTCAACTTTTGCACATATAGATTGTCCATCGCCCAATTCTCGTTACGCGGCCACCAGCCGGCGGCGCAGGCGTCCGACTATACCGACGACGCCCTCGGGAAAGAACAGCACCACCCCGACGAAGAGCGCGCCGAGGAAGTAGAGCCAAGTGCCGGGGAATGCGCCGGTGAGGAAGCTGTAGAGCAAATTGACCAGCACGGCTCCGACGATCGCACCCACCAACGTCCCCCGGCCGCCGACCGCGGTCCACACCACGATCTCAATCGAAGCCTGCACGTCCATGCGTCCCGGCGTGATAATGCCGGTCTGCGGCACGTAGAGCATCCCCCCCAAGCCTGCCAAGGCGCTAGCGACGACAAAGACGAAGAGCTTGTAGCGGGTGATGTGGTAGCCGATAAAGCGCAGACGGTGCTCGCTATCGCGAATGGCCACTAGCAATTTGCCCAATTTGGAGCCGACGATATAGCGGCAGAGATAATACGCCCCCACCAGCGCCGCACACGCCACCACGTAGAGCCCGCGCTTGGTCGCCGGCTCGGCCAACTCAAAGCCCAACAGCGTCTTGAAATCCGTCAGCCCGTTGGTTCCCCCCAACATGGTCTCGTTGCGCAAAAAAAGCAGCCACATCGCCAGCGCCAACGCCTGAGTGATAATGGCCAAATACACGCCCTTGATGCGGCTGCGGAAGGCGAGGAAACCAAAGACCAGCGCCGCCAATCCCGGCACCAGCAGCCCAAGGAGCAAGGTCAGCGGCAGGCTGTGGAACGGCTCCCAAAAAAGCGGCAACTCCTCGACCCGGTTCCAGACCATAAAGTCGGGTAAGGTGCTGCCGTACACACCCTTAGTCCCTGTCTTGAGCAGCATGTGCATACCAATGGCATAGCCGCCCAAGCAAAAGAAAAATGCCTGACACAGCGATAGAATGCCGGTAAATCCCCAAATCAGGTCCATCCCGAGGGCGACGATGGCGAAACAAAAATAGCGCCCCCATAGGTTTAGGGTCGTATCGGCAACAAGGCCCAGATAGTTGAGCAGCGGGACTAGCACGCCAAAAAAGGCGAACAGCAAACCAGCGGCGATGTGGTGCCTAGACGCGCTCACAGTTCCTCGCTCCGTCCTTTGGCGGGAAAGAGACCGGTCGGGCGCGATTGCAAGAAGACGATAATCAAGCCCAACAGGATGACCTTGCCGTACACAGCTTCAAAGAGCGGCTCGAGCATCTTGTTGAAAATGCCGATCCCCAGCCCGGCGCTGATCGTGCCTAGCAGCTTGCCGACCCCGCCGGTGACGACCACGAGAAATGAATCGACGATGTAGGTCTGGCCCATGTTGGGCACGACATTGCCCACCAAAGTCATCGCCCAACCGGCAACGCCGGCAATCCCCGTACCCAGGGCAAAAGCCATAGAGTCAATGCGCCGCACCGGCACCCCAACGCAGGCGCTCATCGCCCGATTTTGGGTCGTGGCCCGCAGCTTGAGCCCAAAGCGCGTCCGGAAGAAAAGCGCCAACAGCATCCCGACGATCGCCGCGGCCAGCGCCATGATAAACATGCGGTTATAGGGCAACACCACCTGGGGAGCCATTTCCCAGCCGCCGCTTAGAAGCTGTGGCAACTTCACTGCCGTCAGATCGCCAAAGATACTGCGCGCCGCCTGAATCAGCACCAGACTGATACCCCAAGTGGCCAGCAGGCTTTCGAGCGGTCGGCTGTATAGTCGGCATATAATCGACGCCTCCAACAGGAACCCAACGCCTCCAGCGACCAAGAAAGCAAGCGGAAAGGAGATGGCGAAAAAGAGATCGCCGTACTCCGGCGGCAGCACGCCCAAGCACAGGTTTTGCACCACAAAAGTGGTATAGGCGCCGATCATCATAAACTCGCCGTGCGCCATGTTAATCACCCCCATCTGGCCGTAGATAATCGCCAACCCCAGCGACATCAACACCAAAATGGACCCCAAGCTCAGACCGATAAAAATCGTCTGCACCGCCTGCATGGAGGAACTAAAACGCCGCAAGCTAGTCAGGGCCGCTGCCGCCCGCTCCCGGACTTGAGCATCCGGTTCGGCAAAGGACCCAGATTCGTCCGTACTCAAAAGTCTCTCTAACACAGGTATAGCCAACGGACTGCGCAGTTCCTCCAATGCAGCCACCGCTTGTAAGCGCACCGCTGCCCCTGCGTCGGCCAATTGCAGCTTGGCCAGCGACACGCGCTTCAACCGTAGGATTGACCCATCCTTCTCCACCTCGATGGAGCGACGCAACGCCGGAATGGCGGCCGCGCTTCCCTTATTGCCAATATTTTCAGCGGCAATCCGCCGTTTGTCCGCGTCCGAGTGGAAGAGCTCCATCTGCAACAAATAGGGCTGGATCAGCGCCCTAATCTTCCGATTAGTCTCGACCTCCTCTATGTCGTAAAGCGAAACTTTGACCTGCTCACCATCTTCGCCGAGGATGGGCACGCGCTCGGGATAGGCGGTAAAAAGCGGCACTATCGAATCGCCGTACTCGTCCATTTCCTCGTCGCCAATGAGCACCAAGCCGCGCTGCACTTCGCGCTCGCTCCAGCGATAGACCTCCCCGCTGAATAGCCCCCGCATCAATGCGTAATGCGCTTGGTCATAGCGCACGGCCAAGGCGGTTACAGCTTGTTGGATATCCTCGTCATCGCCGCTGGCCAGCCGCGCAAACTGCTCCTCGTCCCACGTATTGGCTCCAGCCGCTCCAGCCGCTAAAACCCACACCGCCAGTACTTTTAGCACCTGTTGTCCCATCGACAAAATTGAACTCCGCCCCGTAAAACGGAGCGGAGACGGCCTGATTACCATGTACCTTTTACCTTTTACCGTACCAATTGCTAAACAACTATGCGGCCATCTCCGCTCCACCCACCTAAAACGTTAACAGCGACTCCAACGCAATTTGCGTCACCGCGTCGGCATCGCCCACTGTGAGCATCTTCACCTCGGCCACCAGACCCCAGTTATCCGAAATGGCGTAACTCGGGGCAATGGTGATCTCGCTTGTTTCGTCGTCGTCGCCGCCGCCAATTGGCGTCCATGCGATAGCCGAGTACCGGGCTGTTACGCCGACCTGATCGCTCAGGCCGTAATTGACCATCCCGAGATACCCCAAGCCCGACTCATACGCACCCCAATCGCTCATCGAATTCACCTCGGCAGCGACCGTCAGCGGCCCCGTCCCCAACATGCCCCAAACGTTGATTAAGGTCTGCTCGTCTTCCTTGGCCAACGCGGCTTTAGCTGTTATTCCTTCCACGGGCATCAAGGCAACCTGCGCCTCAAACCCTACGTCGCTCTCATCTCCTGAAAAATCGGTCTCCGCGCCGTCCCACACGCTGGAGACAACAGCCCCGTACAGGCCGAACATATCCGAGCCATAGGAGGCCGCGACCCCATTCTGGTAGCCGCCATAGACCAGCGTAGCCGAGTACGAATACTGATACATATGGGTGGGCTCGGCCGCTTCAAAGCCGGTGCAACTGAGAAACTTACCGACGGTGAGCGCCAAGCCCTCGCCGGTGTCGTACGTGATGAAGGCCTGCTCCAGCTCGACCGGGGCAGTAGGCCCCAAGGCGTTGACATCCGCCCGCATGGAGATCCCTTCCCCGAGATCCGTCGAGACATCCAACTCGAACTGGTCCAGCGACATGCTCGCGTTGCCATCGTCGCTGAACACGCTCATATCGACAAACCCGGAGAATTCGACCTCAGCGGATACCGTCTGGGCGGCGAAAATCGCCAGTGCAAATGCTGCAACTTTCTTGTTCATTTGTTTGCGTCCTTCTGCGCTAGGTAGAGGATTACTCTAGGGTATAGGTGCCCATGTAATTGACGTGGTCGCAATCCTTGTCGGCGCTGGTGATATCGTCCCACGGATCGGGAGCCACTAGGCCATCCGACTCATAGACGATCTTGAACTGGCCGTTCTTTTTGATCTCGCCGATATAGACGGGCTTGTGCAGATGGTGATTGCGTTCGTCCATCATCACTTGGCCGCCGGGCGAGTCAAACGTCAGCCCGTAGAGCGCCGGCCGCACCTTTTCCACGTCAAAGGAACCAGCCTTTTCAACCGCACCTTTCCACAGATAGACTCCGGTATAGGCCCAGAGAATCGGATCGTCGGTGACGCGCATTAGGCCGCCGGGCAAACCGTTGGCCTCGCAGTACTGCTTGAAGCTCTTGACGAAATCCCGGTTTTCCTTAGTGGTGACGGACTGGAAGTAGTTCCAAGCCGCCAGATGGCCGACCAGAAACTCGGTATCCATCGCCCGCAGTTCGTCTTCAGCCACTGAAAAGGCCATGATCGGGCACATCGCCGAAGTCAGCCCCTGATTGGCGAATTCCTTGTAAAAGGGCACGTTGGAATCGCCGTTGATCGTGCTCAAGACCGCGGCCGTACCATCAGCGGCGAAACTCTTGATCTTCTGTACGATGGTCTGGTAATCCTGGTGGTGGAAGGGCGTGTACTCCTCCATGATATTCTCCTCGGGTACTCCTTGATCGAGGAGATAGGCGCGCAGGATTTTATTGGCCGTGCGCGGGAATACGTAGTCCGTGCCGAGCAGATAGAATTTCTTGTACCCGCCGCCTTCTTCGCTCATCAGATACTGAGCAGCCGGGATCAACTGCTGGTTGGGAGTGGCCCCTGTATAAATGATATTGCGCGAACACTCTTCGCCTTCGTACTGGACCGGATAGAACAGCAGCCCGCTGTTTTCTTCAAAAACCGGCAACACCGACTTGCGCGACACCGACGTCCAGCATCCGAAGACGGACGCTACCTCGTGCTCTAGCAACAACTCTTTGGACTTTTCGGCGAACAGGTCCCAGTCAGAGGCCGGATCGACGACCACCGGCTCAATCTTGCGGCCCAGCACGCCACCGTTGGAATTGATTTCCTCGACCGCCATCAGCACGGCGTCGCGCAGCGATACCTCCGAGATAGCCATTGTGCCGCTGAGCGAATGCAGGACGCCCACTTTGACCGTCTCCTCCGCCCGAGCGCTCGAATGCATCCCGGCAGTGATTAGCCCTAAGGCGACAAATGCAATCCAGAACTTACTTAGTCTTCCCATTGAATCCCTCCAAGAATTGAATTGTAGTGTTAAATGGCCCGAACGGACCGTTCCAGTAGTCCGCCCTGACGAATTCCGCTCTTCTATTGCAAAAAGGATACCAGAGCGGCATCCGCAGCAGCCCCATAGGCTGTGTCGGAGAGAACATTTGTGGTACTATCTCTTTATGTCGCAAAGAGATACGCAATTTGTAACTTTATTTATTTTTCTTACGTAAATGGCATTTTTGGCGATTTGGCCACCTAGTTTTTCAAGTCAATAGATGCCAGAAATGTAGTTTTACGAATTTATAAACAGACATATATGTCGCTTTTAGACGCCTTGTGGTTGGACGAATCCACCATCCGCAGCACTCTGCGGCTAGGACGAACACTCGAAAATGACAAATATGTGATGTTTTGTGGGTTTGCTGCCGAAGAGATCAATACTTTCGGCGCAGTGGATTTTCCCCTAGGACTTGGGGCAGCGATACGGCCGTGGCGAGCGCGTGCAAGACTTCCTCTAGATCGCCATTGGTCCGCCCCAAGGCGCGAAGCGCGAGCACGCCGGGACGAGGTTCGGTGAGCGAAACCAACGTTGCCTTACCAGCCCCTCGCGTCCGCTGGTCGGTGAGCATCGACGCTAAGTCACGACGCAGTACTTCCTCGACGGCGGAGCGCACGGGGTCGCCGACGATAAAGGCATTGGCAAATGCAGTGTATTGGCCAAAAGTCCCGACGCGGTCGGGGGCCTGCTGCTTGGGCTGCAAACGCAAGCGTTCAGCCAGAACCAGTTCATTTTCCAAGTAGATGGAGATATTAGATGTATAAGAACTGTAGTGGAACCGCTCGCCTCGTTCGCCGCGGCCGGCGGTACCTCCGTCGAGCAAGACCAGCGAGGCTCCCGCGTCCAGATGCCAGGTCTGCTCCTGCACAAAGGCGCTGTCGGCATAGGGCACCACCGGGTCGGGCAGCGATACTACGCAAGCATCTGCTTCGATGTGCCCTGCCAACTCCTGCCGCGCAACCTGGCCGTCGGTGGCCTTGTACACTTTGGTAAAGGCTTGGGTGCCCAAAAAGAGCTTGGCTTCTCGACCGCAGCGCACGAGCAACCGGGCGCAATCGCCGGCGACCAAGCCGCCACCATAGCTGGAAAGCACGGCAGTGCTGTAATCGGCCTCGACCTTGGGGCTGAGGATCTTCAGTGGCGCGACGGCCAAGCAGGATGTCAACCGCGACTTTCCCCCGACACGGCTCACTTCGACGATGGACCAATCCTCGTCCATGCTATCAGATCGGCGCTAACCAACCCCCATCGACGGGCAGCGCTGTCCCCGTAATCCACTCCGCGTCATCCGAGGCAAAAAACGCCACCGCCCGCCCAATATCCCTCGGCAAGCCCAAACGCGGCAAAGGCGTATCCCGCCGACATTGTTCGATAATTTTAGGGGTCAAATAGTCTTGGATTGGCGTCTCGATATAGCCCGGACACACCGCGTTGACCGTGACGTTGTCTCCGGCTAGTTCCAGCGCCAAATCGCGCGTCAGATTCACCGCCCCGGCCTTCGTCGGCGCATAGGCCGGACCACCGCCGCCGCCAAAGGAGTGAACAGAGGCGATATTGACGATGCGTCCAGCCGCAGATTTTCTCAGATGGGGCGCGGCAAATTTGGTCGTGAGAAAGATCGAACGCAGATTGACGCCTATGACCCGGTCCCAATCCTCAACGGACAGTTCTTGGCTGTCCCCCGGTATGATGATCCCAGCGTTGTTGACCAGAATATCCACCCCGCCAAAGCGCTCGACGCTGCGGGCGATTAGGTTTTCCACCGCCTTTTCGTCGGCCACATCGGTCTCGACGAAGAGCGCCTTGCCGCCTTCTCCGGCAATGACCTCGGCCGTAGGCGGCTGCGGCTCGGTCTCGTGAAACTTGCCGATCTTGGGCGCTTCCTGCATATCGGCCACTACGACCTTGGCCCCTTCGCGGGCCAATTCGAGACAAACACCCCTCCCGATTCCCGAACTTCCTCCGGTAACAACGGCGATGCGATCCTGCAAACGCATGGATTTTTCCTCCTGTTTTTCGCAGAATCTATGGCGGTCGGAAAGGGGGGACAAGGCGGCATGGCCGGTCAATCAATCCATTTGCTGAGACAGCACATGGACTCTAAAATAGACCAAGAGGAAAATTTGCCATGCCTGTGAGCCTATTCATTTTTAGACCGAAAACCCCACTCTGCGCCATCGCCTGCTATCTATGCCTGTCCTTGGGGTCTGCCTCAGCCGACGACTCCATCCGCGTCCAGATCGAAGCACTCCGCGCTGCCAAGGACAGCCTGCTCAAGAGCGAAGATTCGCCGCTGCTGCCAGCACAGCGCGCCCACTTTGAGCGGCTTGCGTACTATCCCATCGACCTGAGCTATCGCCTGAGGGGCGAGCTGCACATCTACGGCCGCCAGCGCATCGTCGAAATCCCCAATACCGACGGCACCATTACCGAGCTCGAGCAATTTGGGCGCTTTGTTTCGACTTTTGGCGAAAAAGACTTTTGGCTGGAGGTGTACCGCAGCCCGCAAACCGGCGAAGCGGAAGTCTTCTTCAAAGATCTGACCAACGGCCAAGCCACGTATGGGGGCGGGCGCTACGCGCGCCTGACGCGGGAGGACGATGGCATGTATGTCATTGATTTCAATAATGCTTATAACCCATACTGCGCGTATAATCCCGCCTATATTTGCCCGCTGCCCCCGCAGCAAAACTACCTCGACTTCGCCGTGGAAGCCGGCGAGCTCATGCCTGCTGCCGACCCTCCCTGATGCGCGATACGCGTTTTTTGCGTATAATTTTCAGCGCACCCTGGCCTCTGCTAACCACATGAAAGCATTCCTCGAACGCCTCAAACAAGCCGCTGATTTGCGCGAAGTCCAATCGCTCGTCGCTCACATCCTCGACGCAGCGCGGTCCGGCGGCAAACCCGAGGAAAAGCGCCGCTTCCTCCGCGACCTACTCTTCAATCAGGCGCTTTTGTCCCGCTTAGAGACTCCTGCGGCCATCGACGCACTCCTCGCGGCAACCACGCCGCGCGAGTGGAATGAGCTCTTCGGCGATGCGGTCGCCGAAGAGCTGCCGCAATTAACCGTCGATCTGGTCGATGGCTTGGTCGATCTCGACCACCACCAATTGCTGCGGCTTCTGCCTCCCGAATCCCCCAAAGCGCTCTTGCAGGTACTCAGACGCCTCAATGCCTATCTAGAAGAATGCGATGTCTCGGTCCGCGGCCTGCGCGGCATGCGCGTCGCCCGCATCATGGCCGACATCTACCGGACACTCGCCGCCGAGTCTAGGGCTTGGCGGCGACCAGCGCTGCCGCCCTGCTGCATCGACGGCCAAAACATTGTCCAGCTCAAAGAAGCCAAGCACATCGACAAACTGGCCGCTGCCTACGAGGCGCGGATCAATCAGCTACAGAGCAGTGACCTCCAGCACAGCTTAGCCGCCCTCGACAGTGGCCGTGCCGCCGCGCCGCACATGATCGAATCGGCCTACGAGCAAGCCTTTTGCATCCAGGCACCCCTGCGCCTAGGGATCTCCAGTGCCAATGCCTCGGACAATCACCTGCGCAGCAAGGAACAGGGCGGCAAGACGCTCAACATCGCCGTCAATCTGCAACAGGGCCAGCAAGAGCACGCCCAACCGCCCATAGAAGTCACCGCCCGGAGGTTGCCCGAACCCCAGCTCATCCTCCGCTCCCGCTCCCGGGGCTTCAAGGCTGACTTTGAGGCCAGTAAACAGAGTTCGGCTGCGACCGTCAGCGAGCTATTCTTTGCCTACCGCCGCAGCGGCGACGAAGCCCTGCGGTTGGTCAAACAAGGGCTGATACACGCGGGCATTGTTCGGTCAAACTCCACAGACATCATCGCAGACATCGCCGCTTTTACCGGCGGTGGCGGCTTGGAAATCACCACCAGCAGCAAGGTGCTACAAGGGTCTGGCCTAGGGACCAGCGGCATCTTGTCCGCCGCCATCCTCAAAATGCTCTACCACCTCTCCGGCCACCCCTATGCCTCGCCCGCGTGCGAGTACCCCGCCCTCTACGACCAAAGCCTCATGCTCGAACAGAGCCTCGGCCTCAACAGCGGTTGGCAAGATGCGCGCGGCGCCAGCGGCGGCCCCTCGGCCATCAAGAACTTCTACGCGCCGCCGACCGATGGCCTGCCCACACCCGAGCGCACGTTCCTCACCGAAGTGGACGAGAGCCTGTTCACCGAGCGAGTCGTGCTCTTCGACACGGGGATATCGCGCTCAGCGACCCGCGGCCTCAACGTCGTTCTCGACGCTTATCTGTCGCGGGATGGTCAGCGCTATGGGGCCATTCGCGAGTCGCTGGCCATTCACGACGAAATGGTGGCTGCGCTGCGCACGAGTGCATACGCCGACCTCGGGCGGCTGGCCAACCGCTACTGGCAGTTGCGCTGCATCCTCGACCCCCAAGCCACCAACGAAGCCTTGCAATACCTTTTCGAAAATCTGCAGATCGCCGACCTGACCGAAGGCGGGCTTCTCACCGGAGCTGGCGGCGGCGGCTTTGCCCTCCTCATCGCCGCGGAGGGACAGGCGGCCGAGTTGCGCACTAGGCTCGACAAGCTGAGCCAACGCGCGGCCTTTGCCAAAAGCAGAGTGGTCTCCTACCAGCTCAATGCCCAAGGCATCCACCTCGCGTGAGGACGGCAGCAGTGGCCACCAAAAAAGAACACCTGCTCATAGACGGCTATAACCTCATCAAAGCGAGTCAGCTCTTCCAAAGCCAAGGCGACACGCTGGAACGAGCGCGCAACCGCCTGCAGCAGGCACTCGCCGCCTACAGTCGCCGTACCGACAAGCACATTACGCTGTACTACGACGGCACTGGCGCATCGCCGAACACGACCAGCACCAGCGGCCCACACGTCACCATAGAATTCTCACGCTACCCCCAGCAGGCCGACGATCTGATCGCGCAGGCGGTCGAAAAAAAACACGGTGCCAAGTGGCTGCGGGTCATCAGCTCGGACCGCGCAGTCCAGCGCAGCGCAGCGCGTCATAAGATTCGCTCGACCTGTTCTGAGGATTTTCTAGACGAACTCACCGAACCTATCCAAGCACCGAGTACGCCCGCGCCTGCACCCACCCGCGATGGCACGGAAGCCGACCCGTCCCTCGATCCGGGCGAACTAGATCAGTGGGAAGCCTTGTTCCGCAAGGAAGCCGACGAGGAACCGAGCACACCTGCGCCCACTCGCGACGGCACCGAATCTCACCCACCACTCAACCTCGACGAATTAGACCACTGGGAAGCCTTGTTCCGCAGAGAAACCGACCGCTAGGGTCGCGGCAGCACGAGATCGCGCAGCACGGCCAAGCTGTGCCGCCCTTGTGGATTACCCGCCCGCGCCAAGGCTTCGAGATGCACCTTTAGGAACCCGGCATCAGTCGGCGTATCCACATCGTACCAAGGCGGCAGCAAGCCGAACGTCTGCGTCCCCAAGCGCGCTAGGGTTTGCTCGAGTACCATCCCGGTGCTCCAAGCCACGTCTTGGAATATCCGACTGTCTCCTTTCCGCCTGCCCACCAGATAGTAGCCGCCATCCGTGCTCGGACCCAAGACCACTTCCTTCTCGCGCAAGAGCGCCAGCCCCTCGTCGATGTACTCGGTCGGCAGCGAAGGACTGTCCGAGCCGACGAGGACCACTCGTTCGGCCCCCCGCGCAAAGGCCCACTGCATCAGGCCCTCCATCCGCTGTCCTAGATCGCCTTCTGGCTGCGGCGCGTATTCAAAGGATCCAATCGGCGATAGCAAGCCGCGCAGTGCAGTCTCGGCTTCGGCTGGAGCAAACGCAATGACCTTGGCAGTGGCCGTTGTCGCGTGCAGCGCAGTGGCGCAATCCAGCAGCAGAGCCTCGTACAGACGCGCAGCCTCAGTGGCACTCAAATGGTTCTGGAGCCGGGTTTTAACCGCTCCGGGGGCTGGTTTCTTAGCAAAAAGCACGGCGCAGGTAGACATCCGCCCCTCCCTATTGTCTATAGTCGATAGAGCGCGTACTTTTTGGAATATAATTCGCAGCAACCCTTCACAAAATCAACCGAGGAGCCCATGGCCCAAGTCAATATCGTCCGTCACAACCCCATCGCCATTTTTTCCAACCCCACTGAAGTAATCATCACCGACGACAATGGCCACGTCGTGCGCCTAATCGAGCCTTCGGGCAACGTCGGCACCCAATACGCCAACGACGTTGGCTCGGAGTGGTTCGGCACCATTGAAAATCTCAACAAGGGCCTCGAAATTTGCGGCGTCCACTGGTCCGATGTGTACAAAACCGACGTCTTGTGGACCACCCCTTCTGCCGACCGCGACGAGTGCGACCAGCGCAAAAACGACTTCAACGCCTGCTACGGAGCCATGATCGCCGCCGTCGCCGGTGGCCCCATGCGCTCCAACCGCATGGCCCGCTTCACCCACCCGGAAGGCTTCCCAGACCCAGCAGCCCTCTTCGAGGTCCAGATCAAGGCCTGTGCTGGCGAGACCGTCTCCATCAGCGGTGGCACAATCGACTACGGCACTTGGGTCGATCACCAGCCCTCGGGTGCCTCGGTCATGCACCAGCGCGACGGCGAAATGATCACCACGCTCGGCGACGACTTGGCCGAAGAAATGCGCTTTGTCCTCGAAGAGCAATACGCCAAGCCCTTTGCCGAGCAAGGCGTTGACTTCAAAAAGCAGACCGTATTCATGGAGATCCTCGTGGCCGTGGACGATGATCCAGACAAAACTTGGCAGCGCATCGAGACCACCCGTCAGGTCTTTGCGGAGTACTACGGCGACGACCGGCCCGCCGGCCTGATTTACCCAGTGTCGCGGATCCCCAATCTCGACGGCATCGTCGAGCCGCAGCCGCGCGTAGTCTCCGGCGAAGTCGAAATCGTGCGCTCGGGGCAGATTGAGGACGGCTTCTCGACCTGGGCGGGCTTGCGCCACCACGGCGTGCGCGAAGTCCACGTCTCAGCCGTCGGCGGCAGCGACGCCGGCCAGCAACTCGGCACGCTCGATGCCCGGATCAAGGAAGCCGGCGGCGCGGGTCTCAAAGAGGACGGCGTCTTCAACAACGCCTACATCGTCGCCGGAGCCGATTCCGCGCAAAATCGCGCTGGCTTGGTCGCCTTCAACGAATCCTTCAGCGCCTACTACGAAGGCACCGCACCGGCTGGTCGCACCGCTCAATTTATCGGCGGCATCCAGCAGCAAGGTCATCAGAGCGGCATCTCCACCCGTGCGATCTTCGCCGAGTAGTCCCGTGATTAGCGCCGCCAAGATCATCGCCGCCCTCGAACGGCACGGCGTCACGCACGTGCTAGGCGTCCCAGACAACGGCTCGTGTGTCCTGTACGAACGCCTGTGGGACCACGACACCATCGAAGTGATCCTCACCAGCCGCGAGGGCGAGGCGTATGGCTTGGCCTCCGGCCTGTATTTGGGCGGTGCCCATCCGCTGGTGCTGATCCAGAACACGGGCTTTTTGGAGGCCGGCGACGCCTTGCGCGGCACGGCCTACAACATGGGCATTCCCCTCGTCATGCTCGTCGGCTACCGAGGCTACGCGACCATGGCCCCAGGAGCCCCCCGAGTCGATACGGCTGCCACTTTCTTCGAGCCGACTCTCAAGGCTTGGAACATCCCCTATACCGCCATGCACACAGACGACGACAGCGGCCAAATTGACGCCGCGTTCGCCAAGGCCCAAGAGACCTCGCTGCCAACCGCTGTGCTGCTGGTCGCGGAGACTGCATAAGATGCTCGACAAATACACCTGCCTCGCAAAACTAGCCGCCAAGCGCACGGACGAAGTCGTGGTCACCACCATGAGCGTGGCCATGCCTTGGGCCGCGCACTCCGACGGTCCGCTGGACTTTGCCCACGTCGAAAGCGCCATGGGCCACGCTGCCGACTTTGCGCTGGGCTTGGCCATTGCCCAGCCCGAGCGCCGAGTCTTGTGCATCAACGGCGACGGCAGCACCCTGATGTCGCTGGGCGTCCTCGTCACCTTGGCCCAGCGCCCGGCCCCGAATCTAACCCTCGTCATCACTGAAAACGGCACGTACGAAGTAACCGGCAGCCAGCCGGTGCCCGGTGCCGCCTTTATCGACTACGAGCAAATATGCCGTGGGGCCGGCCTTCAGCGCGTCTATACCATTGACACCGACGACGATTTCGACGCCAAGCTCGACCAGCACTTTGCAGAAGAAGGCCCAGTCGTCTTTATCTGGAAAATCGCCCCGGCTACCGAGCCGGTGCCCAAACCGGCCCTGCCGATCGGCGAACGCGCCCAGCGCCTGCGCACGGCCTTGGTCGGCGAAGCATAAAGGTACCCACCGTGCAACTACCGCAAATGGCTCCCGTCAAGCAGCACTTTGCCAACGACTCGCTCGCCGACGTGGCCGGCGAAGTCCGCCGCCAGCTAGCACACGCCGGTCTGGCCGAGGCCATCGCCCCCGGCGCGCGAATCGCCGTTACGGGCGGCAGCCGTGGCATCACCAATATCCAGCTCATCACCCGCACGGTCGTCGACTGCGTCAAAGAAGCCGGCGGCAAGCCCTTCCTGCTGCCGGCGATGGGTAGTCACGGCGGTGCCACGGCCGAAGGCCAAAAGCAAGTGCTGGCCAGCTACGGTCTCGATGCTGAGAGCATGGGTTGTCCGGTCGAGGCAACTATGGATGTCGTCGAAGTAGCCCAACTCGACGACGGTACCCCCGTGCTGCTCAACCGGCTCGCCACCGAAGCCGCTGGCGTGGTACTCATCAATCGCGTCAAGCCGCACACCTCCTTTCGCGGGACCTTTGAAAGCGGCCTGATGAAGATGATGACCATCGGCCTAGGCAGCCACAAAGGCGCGACCATTGCCCACGCCGGGGGAGCCGAGAGCCTAGCTCGCCTAATCCCGGCTTGGGGCCGCTGCATCCTCGACCAAGCGCCGATCCTCATGGGTTTGGCCATCGTCGAAAACGCCTATGAAGAGACCCTCTGCATCGAGGCCCTGCAACCCGGGCAGTTCCAAAGCCGCGAGCCGCAGCTTTTGGAGGAAGCGCGGCGCGCCATGCCCCGCATCTTAGTCCAAGGCATCGACCTGCTGATCATCGAGCAAATAGGCAAGAATATCTCGGGCACGGGCATGGACACCAACGTCGTCGGCCGCATGCTCCTGCCCGGCGTCAAAGAGCCAGAGTCCCCGGGCGCGGCCCGCATCGTGGTGCTCGACCTGACCGACGAAACCCACGGCAACGCCAACGGCGTTGGCCTCGCCGACATCATCACCCGCCGCCTGCACGAGCGCATCGACTTCGAAGCCACGTACGCCAACGTCTTCACCACCACCTTCCTCAACCGCGCGTACATCCCCGTCGTCATGGAAACCGACCGCGAGGCCATTGAAGCCGCGCTTTCGGTACAAAACCTCGCCCACCCCGAACAGGCGCGCGTCGTCCGCATCAAAAACACCCTCGACATCGGCCACATCCAGCTGTCCGCAAGCCTGCTGCGAGAGTTCGGCGACCATCCCGACCTAGAGCAAACCGGTGCACTGGCCGCGATGGCGTTTGACGAGTACGGACGCCTCGATTAGTAGCCAGTAAAATCCTAATACGTAAGAACTTCGTCCGATTGTGAGTGCTGTCGAGAGGAAGAACCGTGGCGGAAGAAAATCCCCGCTCATTTGTTGATCGTCGGGCGGAAGGAAGGGGAGCGCGTAGAAAGACGCGCCTACAGCTCCTTGCGGTAGCGCTGCGAAGGGATTTTTAGCTGATCGCGGTATTTGGCTACGGTGCGCCGCGCAATTTTCAAGCCGCCTTTACTCAACTCCTCGACAATCTGTTGATCCGAAAGCGGCCGGGCCTTGTTCTCGTCGGTGACGAGCTGCGAAATTTTCTCTTTCACCGAGCGCACGGACACGTCTTCGCCATCGTCCGTGCTGAGCTTGTTGTCAAAGAAGTACTTCAGTTCAAAAACTCCGTGCGGCGTCTGCACGTACTTGCCATTGCTGACGCGGCTAATCGTCGATACGTGCATCTCCACGGCGTCGGCCACATCCTGCAAGACCAAGGGCCGCAGCCGCGTCGGCCCCTCCTCGAAAAAGGGCAACTGCGCCTGCAGCAGGTAATTGGCCACCTTGAGCATGGTCGTGCGGCGCTGTTGGATGGCGTTTATGAGCCAGCGAGCGTCGTTGAGGTTTCTGGACACGTAGTCCTTGACTGCGTCCTTGCTGTTATGGGAGTTGCTGAGTAGATGCTGGTACTCAGAATTGACCCTTAAGGACGGCATGGATCCATCGGCCAGCCTCACCTCCCACTCCTCGCCAATCTTTTCAATGACCAAGTCCGGCGTGACGTACTCGACTTCGGTATCTAGCGTCAAGAGCTTGTCATAGTCGCTGCTCGCCGACAGGCCCGGATGCGGCTGTAAGCGCTCGATGACCTGCAAAACCTCTTTGAGCTTCTCGTTGGAAATGTCCAACGCACGGGTTATGTTCCGCAGACGCCGCCGCGTCAGGTCCTCTAGGTGATCTCGCACCACCTGCAAGGCCAGCTCGCTAAGCGGATCGTCGCGCTGGCTCAACTGGAGCAACAGACACTCGCGCAGGTCGCGCGCACCGACTCCAGGCGGGTCAAAGGTCTGGATGACGCGCAGCACCTTTTCCACAGCCGCGACTTCGATCGCTAGGTACTCGGCGATCTCGGCCAGCGAACAGCCGACGTAACCGCGCTCGTCGATATTGCCGATGATGTACTCGGCGATGGCGCACTCTTCTGGCTCCAAATCGCCAATCTCGCCTAGCTGATGGTACAGTTGATCTAAAAGAGGCGGAACGGCGGTGATGCGGTTTTCCTGCGACTCGCGGTCGGCCTCCCAATTGGGATCGTATTCCGTGCGCTCGCTATTGTACGCGCCTGTGTCGAACTGGTCGTCCAACAGCGCGTCCCAATCGACCTCCTCTGTGTCCGCGGGTAGATCCTCTTCTGCCTTGAGCCCCTCCTCCTGCTCGCGCAGTTCCTCTTCCTCTTCTCCTTCTTCGCGCAGCTCGACGGCCTCTTCGAGCAAGGGGTTGAGTTCGAGTTGCTGCTTAACCTCCAGCGCCAAATCCAAAGTGGACATCTGCAACAGCCGCAGCGATTGAATGAGCTGCGGCGCCATCTTCTGCTGGAGGCGTAAGCTGGTATTTTGCTCGGGTCGAAGCATTGATTAAGATATTGTAAATTAATTACTTAATAAAAACATATATGCTGATAGCGGCTGTAAAAACAAGCTCGTGTAGCGCAAAAAGTCAAGGTGCGAGCACAAAATGTACCTATCGATCAACCCGCCAACTAAAGCGCTCGCCGAGATAGATCCGCCGCACCTGCTCGTTGGCAATGAGCTCCTCGGCCGTGCCCGCCGTTAAAATTTTGCCATCCACTAGGATATAGGCGCGCGCGGCAATCTCCAAGGTCTCGCGCACATTGTGATCGGTAATCAGCACGCCCAAGCCCCGGTTTCTTAGTTCGGCGATGATGTTCTGGATGTCTTCGACTGTGCGCGGATCAATGCCGGCAAAAGGCTCGTCGAGGAGCATGTAGTGAGGCTCGCAGGCCAAGGCCCGCGCGATCTCGACTCGGCGCGTCTCGCCGCCCGAAAGCGTGTCGGCGCGTTGGTCGGCGCGCTCTAATAAATCCAGCTCGGTCAGTAGCTGCCGTTGGCGCGCTGCGATGCGCGCTTTGTTGAGCCCTTGCGCTTCCAAGACGGCGCGAATGTTGTCGGCCACATTCAGCTTGCGAAAAATGGAGGTCTCCTGCGGCAGGTAGCCAATGCCCATCTGTGCGCGGCGATACATCGGTAGCCCGGTGATGTCCGCACCGTCGAGCAAGATGCTACCTCTGTCCGGCGCAGCAAAGCCGACGATGCTGTGAAAGGTCGTGGTCTTGCCTGCACCATTGGGACCCAACAGGCCGACGACCTCGCCTGGCTCGACGCGGATGCTGACCTCGTCGACGACGGCCCGGCCGCCGTAGCGCTTGCTCAATGCGTGCGTTTCCAATGCCACCTTACGGCTCCTCTGCAGGCGGATAATAACGGCCTTCAATCTCCGGCCCGACTCGCACCTCGGCCAGCGACCCTTCGGCAAAGCGAATATCCAACTCTTCGCCGCTGACCTCGTTGACGGCGATCTCTTCGTCCTCTTGGAGCCGAGTGACCAACTCAGCCGCGCCCTTTACCAAGGCGCGGCGCAATCCCGCCGCGTCAAAGTACAGAGTCATCTGCTGCCCGCGGAAGCGATTGATCTCTTCGTTCTCAGCCCGGCGGTGCGTCACATCGGCTGCGGCATTCACTTCGACTCGCTCCAAGTCTCCATCGACCATAAAGACTTGCCCACCTTGGCCCTCGATCCAACTATGGCGGTCATCCACCTCAATCTGGCCGCTTACTTGGCCGGGTATGGCGATCCACTCGACCTGGCTGTCCGCCAATGCGACGACCATGGAATCGGCCATCAGCCGGCTGCGGTAGCCGCGCTCGCCGTCCCGTTCTTCCAGCACCACGCCCTCGGCCACCAGCACCCGTGATGAATCCGCTTGGTACGCACCGCGCTCGGCCGCAACCTCCAACCCTTCGGCGCGCAGCACAAAACCGCCGGTTCCGGCCAAGTGGCCCTGCACGAGATCGAAGCGCAACACAGGGGCGGCCAACACGAGCTCGTGCTGGCGCAGCGAGGGCGCACCCCGCAGCCAGCCAGCTTCCTGCTCCAAGTCGAAAAAGAGCGAATCGCCGGCGAGCGAGCCATCCAACTCGGGTGCCTTTAGGGCAATCGCGCCCTCGGCATGGACTTGGCCGTCGCGCGTATAGCGGAGAGTCTGGGCCGTCAGCTCGCGCGGCCCGGCGCGCAAGATCACCCCATCCTGCGCCATCAGCTCGCGCTCAGAACGAGAATACGCTAACTGGCGCGCCTCGATCTGCCTCTCGCCCTGCACAAAAGTCGCCGGCTCCCCTCTGGCCTGCAACAGGGCTGCGTTGCGGTCGTCCTCCACTTCTGCGGCCCGCAACTCGGCCTCATCCTCTCGGTAGCGGACTGAACCGACCGCCACCAGCCGCTGCTTTTCCGCATCCACCGCGACTTCGTCGGCCGCAAACTGAGCCAGCGAGTCGGCTCCCTCGACCCCTCCGCTGATGTCGAAGCGGCGGGACTGTGGGAGAAACGTGGCGCGCGGCCCGGTCAATAGCACTCCGTCGTAGCGCACCTCGACGTTGTCGTAAGTGATCTCTTGCGCCCCCTCGACGCGGCGGCTTTCCTCGCGCAGGGCGCGCACCTCCACGACCGCGCCGCCTTGGCCGCGCCAGCGGCCCTCGACGGCTTCCAAAGACCACGCATCTACGGCGAAATTGCTGGTGAGATTGCGGCCCCACTCTCGTCCCTCTCCGACCTCCACCCGCAACGCACCCGGAATGCGCAACTGCTCGTGTGCACTTTCCCACAGCAGGGTATCGGCCTGCACCTCTAAGCTATCCCCGGCTTGCAAGACCACGCCGCCAGCCAAGCCGAATCGATCCCGCTTGTGCTCTAGGACCAAGCGCTCGGCCCGCAGCGTCGAAGAGGCTTTATCGGAGCGAAATGCAACCTCTACGCCGCCGGTGGCGACGACCTGCTCTGACTTGGAAAATTCGCGCAAATAAGCGGCGCGGATCTGGATGCGGTGGCCGGGACGTCCCATCTCAATGTGCGCGTCCCATGCTTCCCCATCGACCTCGGGGATCTGCAGCGGCTCTTCGGGTACTTCTCCCGCGCCGCAAGCCCACAGCATGGCTCCGCAGCAACCAGCGCGAAAAAGCCGCGCTCCCCCTGGGAAAGCGCGGCCCGCTGAGACATTTGTACCACCCACCGAACTAGGAGGCCGCCGCCTGCCTCTCCTCATGGCTTGCAACCTCCTGTTGGTAAGCCAGCGCGGCCTCGACAAACCCGGCAAACAGGGGTGAAGGATTGTCCATTCGCGACTTGAACTCGGGATGGGCTTGGGTAGCGATGAAGAAGCGGTGATCTGGCAACTCGATAAACTCCATCAAACGGGTGCCGTCCACGCGGCGGTGATACCCTGAAAAGACCAGCCCTTCCTCTTCGAGCAGCTCGACGAAGCGAGGCGAGACCTCGTAGCGATGGCGGTGGCGCTCTAGGGCGACTTTATCGCGCTCTAGCATAACCAAGCCAACGCGGAATGCCTGATCGGGCTTGGCCAGTAGTTGTTCGATGCGCTGGGCGTCTTCGTCTAGCCGGTTCGACGCCTCGTAGACCTGGAGGACGCGACTGTCGTTTTTGAACACCGCGGCGTACGCGCCCAAGCGCATGCTGCCGCCGTAGCGGTTTTGCTCTAGCGCACTCTTTTGAGTGTCTTGGACGCAGATGACTGTCCACTCAGAATCTGCGTCGAACTCTTCGGAAGTGGCCTCGGTGACCCCGGCCACATTGCGGGCGTATTCGATCACGGCCAGTTGCAAGCCGTAGCACAAGCCCAAATAGGGAATGTCGTGCTCGCGAGCGTAGCGAATGGCCATAATCACGCCTTCGGCCCCTCCCGCGCCAAACGCCCCAGGGACGATGATGCCGTCGAACGCGTCGAGCTCTGTCAGCTCCATTTCGCCGCGTTCAAACTGATGGCCGTCAATCCAAGTGATCTCGACCCGCGCATCCGACGCCACGCCAGCGTGTATCAGCGACTGATTGACTGAGATGTACGAGTCCGTGAGCTGAAAATCGCCCGTAACTACGTATTTGCCGACCATGGCCACGCGGACACACTGGCGCGGATGCCGGCTGCGCTTGACTAATTCCCGCCAAGGCCGCCAGTCTGGGGTTTTCTTGGGCGCACAGCCGAGCCGGCTGAGGATCTTCTCGCCGAGCCTTTCTTCTTCCAAAACCAGCGGGATGTTGTAGATCGTCTTCGAGTCCGGGGCCGAAATGATATGGTCGTAGGGTACATTGGCGCCGATCTGGATCTTTTTCTTGCGCACCTCGTCGGTGGCGGTCTCGGCGCGACAGACGATGAAGTCGGGAAAAATGCCGTGCTCGCTGAGCATGCGAATGGCCTGCTGCGTGGGCTTGGTCTTCATCTCGCCCACATGTGGCGGTATGGGGAGATAGGTAATCAGCGCGTGGGCAAAGTGCTCCTCACCCAAGTCTCGTTCTAGGGTCTTCACGGCAAACAGGAACGGCTCATTCTCATAGTCGCCGACAATGCCGCCGATCTCGACCAGCACGATGTCGTAGCCCGCGCCCGCCTCCTGCAAGCGACGCGTGATCTCATCCGTAATGTGGGGGATCGGCTGCACGGTCTCGCCGAGGTACTCGCCGCGGCGCTCGCGCTCGATGACCGTGTGGTAAATCTGCCCGGTGGTCAGGTTGTTGGAGCGTGGCAGATCCAACCCCAAAAAGCGCTCGTAATTGCCCAAATCCTGATCTATTTCGCCGCCATCGTCCGTCACCCATACCTCGCCGTGTTCGGTGGGCCGCATGGTGCCGGCGTCGTAGTTGATGTACGGATCGATTTTGACGGCGGTGGTGCTGTAGCCGTATTGCTGCAGGATCTTGCCGATGGAAGCTGTGGTCAAGCCCTTGCCCACACCGCTTATCACGCCGCCGGTCACGACGACGTATTTGGGGCCTTTGTATTCTTCGGCCACGTTACGCGCTCCTCCGAGCTACCCAAACAAAGAAGCGGCGACAGTGCCCTGTCTCCGCTTCTCAATAGTCAATCGATAATTCTCGGAACCTTGAAGTAATCCTCTTGCCGCTGCGGGGCCGCCGCGGCGATCTCGGCCGTCGCGGGAAAGGGCGTTGCCTCGTCGCGGCGAAACGCATTAGCGAGAGGCAGCACGTGGGACGTTGGCTCTACGCCGGTGGTGTCTAGCTCGTTGAGCTTGTCCATGTAGCGCAAGATGCGGTTGAGTTCCCCAGCTAGCCTTTCCTCTTCTGCGGGAGAAAAGCGCAACCGCGCCAATTCGGCGACCCCGTGGACCTCTTCTATAGTAACCGCCATAGGTAAATTTCGAACACAGATCAAAAAAAGACGGGGCTGGCTGCGCCGACCCCTTACCTTTCGCAAAACAGTGTTAAATATCACGCATCACCAAAGGTAGCGCAAGGGCTTGTAGCGGGGTAGCCCAATGCCTATACTTTGCCACAACACAAGCCAAAACTCTCAGCCCGCAAAGTTACATGACGCGCAAGGCATTTACCATTGAAGAGGCCAACGCCAAGTTGCCTCAGCTAGAGGACGTGCTCCAACGCATAGAGGTCAAAAAGGGGGCCGTTCGCTATCACGACCAACAGTTGCAAATTCTCGATGCGCTCTGGGGCCAAGCAGTCGCCCGCAGCACCAATCCCGACCGCGACGCCTTCGACCAGCATCGGCGCCGCGTCAACGACCTAATCCTCGACATTAAGCACATCATCGCCGAGGAAATCATCACCGAGGGCATCCGCTTCCCAGCCGGCGGCCTCGAACGCGGCCTCCTCGACTTCCCCACCACCTACCAAGGTCGCTGGGTGCTGTTGTGCTGGCAGCGCGGCGAGCCCCAAGTCGCCTATTGGCACGAACTGAACGCTGGATACGCGGGTCGTCAGGAGATTACCGCCGAGCACATCATCGCCATGGGCAAGGAAGACGATCCAGCTACGGTTGATGACTCGGCACTGGACTTCTGAATAGCAGCAATTGCCTTGACAGCGTTTCTCGTTTTTGAGTACTTAAAGATGGCTTTCCCCTGAGCCGTCTCTCACTCCCCTAGCATCGCCCACACCTAACCTTCTCCCCCAGCGGAGCGCTCCCTCCCCAGCGCCCGGCAGGAGCTAGACTGTGCGCCTCAATCAACTCGAAATTTTCGGCTTTAAGTCCTTCGCCCAAAAGATCGTCATTCCCTTCGAGCCGGGCATTACCGCCATCGTCGGCCCCAACGGCTGCGGCAAGTCCAACGTGGTGGAAGCCATCCGCTGGGTCTTGGGCGAACAGCGCGCCGGCTCTTTCCGCAGCCAGCGCATGGAGGACGTGATCTTTGCCGGTACCCGTCAGCGCAAGGCCCTCGGCATGGCCGAAGTCGCGCTGGCGATTGAAAACCGCGACAACGCGCTGCCCGTCGAATTCGCCGAGGTCATGCTAACCCGGCGTCTTTTCCGCTCCGGCGAAAGCGATTATCTCCTCAACAAAATCCCCTGTCGCCTCTTGGACATCACCAACCTGCTCATGGATACCGGCCTCGGCCAAGGCGCTTACGCGGTGATGGAGCAGGGCATGGTCGATGAAATCATCAGCGACAAGACGGAAAACCGCCGCCGCATCCTCGAAGAGGCCGCCAGCATCACCAAGTACAAAGTTCGGCGGCGCTCCACGCGGAACCGCCTAGAGGCCACCCAAGCCGATCTGCAGCGGATTGAAGACATCATCGCCGAGGTCAAACGCCAAGTTGACTACTTAGGTCGTCAAGTGGGGCGGGCGCGCCGCTACCGCGAACTCCAAGAGGAGCTGGACCAACTCGACGTGCGCTTGGGGCGTCAGCGCTTCTTCACCCTCAGCGCCCAAATCGATCCGCAGCAAGACGAATTCGCAGCACTCAGCAAGGCGGCCGAAGAAGGCTATACCCACTTCACCAGTCGCGAGGCCGAACTCGAAAAGGCGCGCCTCGCGCTGACCGACGCCGAAAAGGCCATGCAGGAAGCGGGCCTTGAACTCAACCGCCGCATCGAGGCCATCCACGAGCGCGAACAGCTCCTCGTAGCCGTGCGCGAGCGGCGCGAGGCAGCCGAACAAATCCGCGAACGCACGGCCCGCGAGCGCGCCGATTACAGCAGCCAACTCGAAGCCGTACAGCAGCAGCGCCGCGACAATACCACGCACCTCAACGAAGCACGCGCGTCCTTCGTGCAAATAGAGCGAGAATTGCAGGCTCACCAGCAGCGTGCTACTCAGGCCGAAGAGGAATACGACAGCTACCGATCCGAGCTGGACCAACGCCAGCGCGGGCGTATGGAACACTTGCGCCAAGGAGGCGAAATAAGCCGGGCGCTCGAGCGCCAACAGGCCGAGCGCGACGCGCTCGACGAACGCGCGGTTGCCATACGCGACGAAGAAGATGCGGCCACAGCCGAGCGCGACCAAGCCCTGCAAGCAGCCGCAGCGGCCGAAGCCGCCCTCGCCGAAACTCGGCAGCAGCTATCCGCCTGCCAACAACAGCGCACCGCAGCGCTCGCTGCCCGCGACCAAACCGAGAAGGACCTCCGCGAACTTGGCACACAACGCGATGCGGCCCGGCGCGCCGCCGAGGCCAACCAAGCGCGGCTGCAAGTCCTCGAAAAAGTCCGCGCCGGTTACCAAGGCTATCAGAGCGGGGTCCGCACCTTGATGCTCGAATCGCCCCACGCGGCTCTCTTCCACGGCGTACTCGGCGACCTAGTCGAAGTCAAATCAGAACATGCACGCGCGGTCGAGGTCGCCCTCGGCGAGTCGCTCCAAGCATTGATCGCCCACTCGGACAGCGGCTTGCTCAAAGGCATTGCCCATCTCCGGGAGCGTTCTGGGCGCGTCGGCATTCTCTCGCTAGAGGCTCCCTCTCGCACCCTTGGCCCGGTCTTGGAGCCAGAGCCCATGCCCGGGCTGCATGGCCCGCTGCTGGACTACGTGCAGCCCGAAGCCTCCATCGCCCCCCTGATCGCTGGCCTCTTGCACAACACCTTTCTAGTAGACGACCTGCAAACCGCATTGGACCTGACGCGTCGCTACCCAGATGCCTACGTGCGCTGCGTCACAGCCGACGGCGATGCCGTCGATCTCTTTGGCCTCGCATCGGGTGGCCAGAGCCAAGCCGAGGACTCAAGCGTCCTCGGCCGCGGGCGGGAAATCCGCACCCTGCGCTCGCTCGTCGCCCACCAAAAAGCTCGTTACACAGCCCTCGGCCCCCGACTCGACGAACGCGCAGACCAACTCGCAGCGTTCGCGCAACGCCAAGAAGATCTAGCCGCCGAAAGCGAAACTTGGCGCGCCAAGGAGCGCGAGCAGGTCCATCAGCACCAAGGCGCATGCGCTGACGCCGAGCGGATCGCCGCACGCTTAGCGCAACTTCACGGCGAAAGCACTAGCTTGGCCAAACGCCGCCAAGCCCTCGATCAAAGCATCGCCGAACAAGCCGAGCGCCTGCGCCACAACGAGGCCGAGATCACCCGCCTCAGCGAGGAAAGTAGTGCTTTGGAAGAGGACCTCAGACAGAGCGAAACCCGCCGCCGCGAACGGCGCGAAGCACTGGGCACCCTCCAAGTGGAACACGCCCGCACCACCGAAATAGTCCAAGGGCTAGAGCGAGACGCCGAGCGCCTGAAAAACATCGATGAAAACCTGCACAATAACATCGAGCGCCTAGCGGCTGAGGGGACCGAGGCCGAGCGCCAACAGGCCGAGTGCAGTGAACGCAGTACGGCCTTAACAGACGAACTCAAAGGGCTGCATCAAGGCCGCGAGACCTTGGCCGCAGAGCAAGACCAGCGCCGTGACCATTGGGCGGCAGCCAATACCCAAAACCGCGAGTTGCAGGAAAATATCAGCCACTTGCAGCGGCAGCTCAACGAACAGCGCGAGCGCCGCACGAACCTCGAAGTGCGCATCTCTGAAATGAAGCTCCAGACCCAGCACATTCGCGAGCGCTTGCAGGAGGAGCATCAGTGCGATGTCGCGGCCATGGGGGCTCTCGACGAAGCCATTGACGAGGAAGCTGCTCAACAGCGCATCGACCAGTTGCGTCAGTCCCTGCATCGCTTGGGCTCGGTGCACCTCGGCGTATTGGAAGAACACCAAGAACAAAAGGAGCGCTACGACTTTCTTTGCCAACAGCGCGACGATCTGGTAATCGCCGCCGAAGACTTAAAGAAGACCCTCAGCTTAATCGACCGCACGGCGCGGCGAATGTTCCTCCAGTCTTTCGAGCAGATCCGCGAGACGTTCAAAGGGGCCTTTGTCCGCTTCTTCCCCGGAGGCGAAGCCGACCTCCGCCTCGAAGAAAACGTCGATGCCCTAGAGGCCCACATCGACATCATCGCCCGTCCCCGTGGCAAGCGCCTGCAAAACATTACCCTGCTGTCGGGCGGCGAGCGGGCGCTGACGGCCATCGCCCTGCTCTTTGCCATCTACCAAGTCAAGCCCAGCCCGTTCTGCATCCTCGACGAGGTCGATGCTCCACTCGACGACGCCAACATCAACCGCTTCGTGCGCGTGCTCAAGGAATTTGCCCGCGAGACGCAATTCGTCGTCGTGACGCACAACAAGATCACCATGGCCGCGGCCGACGCCTTGCACGGCGTCACCATGCCCGAGGAAGGGGTTTCTCAGCTTGTTTCAGTGCGGGTTGAGGGCGAGGAATTAGAAGCCGCGGCGGGCTAGCCGGAGCGGAAGCGCACCAACAAAAAAGGGGGCCTCAGCCGAGGCCCCCTTTTTCGTGCCATAAACGATGTCACTTCAGTTCGCTCATCCGAAACAGGGCGTGGAGTTCAATGCCTTCTCGGGCTAGGCTCTCGGCACCACCGGATTCGCGGTCAATCACGCAGATGGCCTGTGAAACCTCTGCGCCAAGGTTGCGCAGATCCTGGGCGGAAAGAGCAATTTGTCCACCGGAAGTGACGACATCTTCAACAATCAGCAGATTCTTGCCAGCAATGTCGGGGCCTTCGGCGAGTTTGCAGGTGCCGTATTCTTTGGCCTGTTTGCGCACGAAGCACGTGGGTAGTCCCGCAAGCTGAGCGAGCATGGTGGCAATGGGCACCCCACCGAGTTCGAGACCTGCGAGAATGTCTGTGTCGTCGGGGATTAAGGGCTGGAGGTGAGCGGCGAGTACGCGGAGGAGCTCGGGATGGGTTTCAAACTGATATTTGTCGAAATACTCTGTGGCTGTCGCGCCTGAGCGCAAAGTAAATTGTCCGCGCAGGTGAGCGGTCTGATAGATGCGGTGAGCAAGTTCGAGTCGAGTCATAGCACAACCTATTTCAAAAAGAAGTTTTGGTTTTGAGATACCTTCTAGTTGGGCAGGTCCTCGGCGGGAATATCCCGCAGCCGTGGGTTATTTTGATCTCGCGGCGAGAGAATCGGCATCCCCTCAATGCCCCAGTCCAACCCCACATCGGGATCGTCCCAAGCCACGCCCCATTCGTCCGTGCCGTCGTAGTAGGAATCGACCAAGTAGAAAAGCATCGCGTCGGTGACGGCGTAAAAGCCATGCGCTACCCCCGCCGGAATAAAGACGCCCCGCAATACCTCTTGATCTAATTCGATGACCTGCCCTTGCCCGCGAGTCGGCGAACTGCGGCGCAGATCGAGCAGCCCCAGGCGCAGCGCACCCATGCTGCAGTGCCAGTAGTCAACTTGGCGGTGGTGATAGTGCAAGCCGCGCAGCACCCCCTGTTGCGACTCCGAGCGGCTCCACTGCAAGGCGTCCCAGCCGCGTTGGGGAAACCACTCCTTGCGATACACCTCGGTAAAGCGGCCTCGCCCGTCGCCGTGCGACTCTAGCTCGGCAATAGAGACACCTTCAATGGCCGTAGAGGGGCGGAGCTGGGCCATCTCAAGCGGCCTTACCGCAGCATCTTTTGAATTTCTTGCCGCTGCCGCAGGGACACGGGTCGTTGCGACCCACCTTGGGAGCTTCGCGGCGGAAGGTCTCCACCTTGCCGGGAAAGAGCCGACCGCCCTCCAGCGCGTCTGCCGGTTTTTCGCCCTCTAGCGCGGGCCTCGGCGTCTGCAACCACTCCTCGTGCAATTCCTGCATGGCCTCGCTCATCTCCGCTTCCCCCAGCTCTTCTTCGAGCCCACGCTCTTGGCAAAAGGCACTAAAATCGGCCAGCATAGCCCCCTGCGGCGAGCGCAGCATTTCCTCGACTTGCTGCACGTCAACCCCGGGCGGCAAAGACTGCTGGAGTTGGTCCAAGTCCAACTCCTCCACCGAAGCAGGTTCTTCATCGTCTGTATCCGCGGCGGGGGCAGGTGCCACCGCAACGGCGATTTCGGCCAGCACTTGGCCCATTTCGCTGCGATCGGCCTCAGCCGCCGTCGGCAGCACTTGATCGACGATCCAATCTACCTCTTCGCCGTCTGTCAACAACTCGACTATTTCTTCAGCCGAGAATTTCTCTACCCCTTTGGCTTGGCACAATGCCTCCAAGCGCGTGGCCAACTCTTGCACGAGTGTACTCCATTTTCATTGAGAAGCTAGACGAATTTACCGGTGCGAAATCTACCGCTTGCCCCTGTACCTGTCAAAAGAAGCGCCTCAGAAATCTGAGGATGATCAAATATCTGAGGCTTTTTGTTGCCAAAAATCCCTAAAAACGGGCGTAAGACACGCATTTTCCCCTTAGTGAAGAATGGCACGATTCTTGCTGCTATTCGTATAGACACGACGATAATCACTTGAATGGCGTCGCCTCGCCCTCAGCGAGCGACGCACTGCACGAAGGGAGGAAGGATAACCATGGAAGCGATGAATGCACTCACGGATAGGGAAATTTTACTGCGGGCCGCTGAAGACCAAGGCCATCTCGGCGTGTTGGTCAAACGCTACCGCACCCCCCTGTACAACTTTGTCTATCGCTTTGTCGGCGACAAGGAAACAGCCGAGGACATCGTCCAAGAGACGTTTCTCCGCTGCCTGCGCCACAGCCACCAATACCCAGCCATCGAACAGGTTTCCACTTGGCTCTACACCATTGCTGGCAACCTAGCCAAGACCGAGTTGCGTCGTCGCAAGCGCTGGAATTGGATTCCGATCAGTCCCAGCGACGACGAACAGCCCGCCGCTTTTTACGAGCCGATGGCCAAAGACCCACTCCCCGGCGAACAGACCGACGGCAATCGCGTCAAGTCCCTCGTCGTCGATGCCATTGAGGGCCTGCCCGCAGAATTTCGCGCCGCCGTGCTCCTCCGCGATATGAAAGGGCTCTCGTACGAAGAAATCGCCAAGATCATCAACTGCCCCGTCGGCACGGTCAAGTCGCGCGTCAATCGGGGTCGCCTGCGACTGCAAAAGACCTTGCGCGGGCTGGCTGAAGAAGTGATTGGGTCGCTCGCCGCGCCAGCCTGACCTCTTTGCCAAGCTACCCGTAGAGGCGTTGTCATTGCCCCACGGCTTGCTCCTGATTATTTTCGCTCATTTTCCATTAGGAGCACTCCATGACCATTGACGCTCAACGCCTCTACGGCTTTGTCGAGCAACTGCTCGCCGTCCACGCGCCCTCGGGCGTGGAATCCGCGATGGACGCCCTCGTCAACGAGCTCGCCGCTCCCATCGGCGACGCCGTCTGGCAAGACGCGGCCGACAACATCATCATCCACATCAAAGGCCAAAGCCACGACCAGCCCGTGGCAGCCGTCGCCCATAAGGACGAGATCGCCCTCATCGTCAAGCGCATTGAACCCGACGGCAAAATCAGGGTCCAGCCCTTGGGCGGTTTGCACCCTTGGGCACTAGGTGAAAGCCCAGTGGAAATCATGGCGCGGGACGGCCTCTGCCCGGGCGTGCTCTCCACCGGTGCCAAACACGTCTCCACAGAGAGCCCGGCGGGACAGCTCAAAAACGGCCAACCACTCAAGTGGGAACAGATGTGGATTGAAACGAGGCTCGCGGCCGAAGAGTTGGCCCAGCGCGGGATTCGCGCCGGCACGCGGGTCGTCATCGCCGGCAAGCACAAGACGCTTTGGCGTCTAGGCGATTGCGTCTGCGGCTACAATCTCGATTGCCGCGCCGGCTTGGCGGCCATGCTTGAAGTAGGCTTGCACTTGCGGGAGAACCGACCGGCCCAAGACGTATATCTCGTGGCCAGCTCCAGCGAGGAAATCGGTGGGCACGGCGCGATCTACGCGCTCGGGCGACTGCCGGTTGACGCGGCCGTTGCCGTTGACATTGCGCCCGCAGCGGCCGAATACGGCACCTCCAACAGCGGCGACCCCATCATCGGCGTCCGGGACACTCGCGGCCTGTACGACGCGCGCATCATCGAACGCTTCGAAGCGCTAGCCACCGGCGGCGGGTTCGGCATCCAAACGGCCGTCCTCACTTCGTACTCCAGCGACTCGTCGATTGCCAAAACGTCCGGTGCCATCGCGCGCGCTGCGTTGATTGGCTATCCCGGCGACAACACGCACGGGTACGAAATCTGTGCGTGGGACGGCATTGTCAACACAGCGCGGTTGCTCTTGGCTTATTTGGCAGATCCAGTGGTGGACTAGAAGGCGCGCTGGACCAGAAAGTCCAACATCTCTCCCAGCATATCGCGCGTGGGGTTGGCCGGGAGTTTCGCTAGGTGCGCCAAGCTCTCTGCGACCTTCTGCTGGCACACGCGCTCGACATAGCGGTCGCATTCGTAGTGCTCGACCAAGGCGATGACCCGCTCGATCTCGGCGACCGTGTTGAGGTGCCGCTCTTGGTGCAAGATCGCCAGCACTTCTTCGCGTTCCTCAGCCGTGCATTTGCCCAAGAGATCGATGATAATCAAGGTCCGCTTCCCTTCGGCGATATCCCCGCCCCGCTCCTTGCCGTAGGCCCCGGAAGTAACCCCGGGCGCAGAGCCGGCATCTTGTTCGGAAGAGCTCAAGTTCAGCAGGTCGTCGCGCAGTTGGAACGCAATGGCCATGGACTCGCCGAAGTCGCCGATACGAGTTCGCAACTCCATCTCGGCACCCGCGATAATCGCCCCAGCCGTACACGGCCCCCGGCCCGTATACCACCCCGTCTTTTTGCGCAACATGGTCATAAACTCGGCCTCGCTGGGAATGTAGCGCTGGCGAATCCAGCCCACGTCGTATGCCTGCCCCTCAAACGTCTCGCACGAGCCGCGGATCATCTCGTCGATCAAATCGAGCGTGACGTCCGCCCCCAACACGGCGCGGTTTGCGCTGAGGATCTCAAAGACCTTGGCGTACAGGGCATCGCCGACGTTGATGGTCAATGGGACCCCGTGCAGCTTGTGCAAACAGGGCTTGCCGCGCCGCATCTCCGAATCGTCTTCAATATCGTCGTGGACCACGGCAAACGACTGGAACATCTCAAACGCCACCGCCGTCCGCATGGCTTTCTTCACGTCGCCGCCACAGGCTTGGCACGCCAACAGCACCAGTGCCGGACGGAATCGCTTGCCGCCGCGCTCCGGATAGTCGCGCATCAGCCGATATAGAAAACCCTCGGGTTCGCGCACCGCGAGGAACGAGAACATTTCTTTTTCTAGGTCTGGAATGTAGCGGTGTAAAAACTGGCGCAGGTCTCGGGGGACCGCAGACATGTTCAACCTTTCGTTGGGAATGGCGCGAGCGCACCTACCATCTGGTGCGCTCTACTTGTACCTCGGGGTGCGAGACAATTAAATGCCATATAACGGCTTGGAAGGATTCCGTCAGCGGCGTGACCGCATCCGGCGCGACCGTTGGCACAATCGCGCAGGCATCGGCAACTTGGGCCGTAAAACCGCCATCTCGCCCCACGATGCCGCAGATTTTGGCACCGACCTCTTTGGCGTACTCCAGTGCTACAACCAAATTGACGCTGGTATTCAGTGGGCGATGGCCACCGCCGACGGACAGGATCAGGATCAGATCCTTTTCGTTTAAACGGCTACCCTCCAGCCACTTGGCAAAGGCCGTATCCCAGCCCTCGTCGTTGATGCGCGCCGTCAGCTCCGAGACGTTGTCCGTAGGTGCGTAGGACTCAATACCAGCAATCTTGCGAAAGTCATTGACCGCGTGGCTCGCATTGCCTGCGCTGCCCCCCACGCCAAGGACAAAAAGCCGCCCCCCGCGCCGACGGGTCTCGACGACGAGTTGGACTATCGCGTCGATTGCATTGTGATCTAGCTGCTCAATGACTTGAGCCGCCGCCGCCAAGTACTGTTGGGTGAAACTCATCCGCCGCGCTTACAGGCTGTAGCCGGCAGCCGTAGCATCCGCGTAAAAGATCTGGACGGTCTCTAGCGAGAACTGCCCCAGTTCCTTGCCCAAGGTCGGCAGCTTCTTGATGATGTCGCTGGTGCAGGTAATGATGTGGCAGCCGATGTTGTCGGCTTGAACCACATTGTACACCTCTCGAGGGCTGGCCCAGATGAGTTCGGCTTGGGGATTGGACGCGAGCAACTCGACCGAATCGGCCATGACCGGCATGTAGTCTAACCCAGCGTCGGCGATGCGACCGGCAAAAACCGACACGCAGCACGGTGCCCCGCCCTCGACCGCGGCGGCCACTTCCCGCACTTGGTCGAGCAGAAAGATCGCCGTGACGTTGACCTTGACTCCGTCTTGCGACAGCCGATGGACCAAATCGTAGCTGACCTCACCCTTGGTGTTGCTGACGGGAATTTTGACGTACACGTTTTCGCCCCAAGTGGCGATCTCGCGGGCTTGGCGCTCCATGTCGTCGAACTCGTCTGAAAAGACCTCAAAGGAAATGTGGCGATCGGGAATGGCCGCGACGATGTCGTGGGCGAAAGCCCGATAGTCGGTGACGCCCGCTTGGTGCATCAAGGTGGGATTGGTCGTAAATCCAGAAACTAGTGGGTTGGCATAGCTCGCCAGCATGCTCTCGCGGTCGGCCCCGTCGGCAAAAATTTTAACTGCAAGGTCGGCGGCGGTTTTTTCGTACGCCAGCACTTGCGAAGTGAGGGTAGTCATGGCATTGCTCCTTTAGATTCGCGCTAGGCTTAAGTCTATATAATATTAAATATAAAACTCGCTGCCGGAAAATTGGCACAGCCGCGCGGTGCGGTTGCGGTTGGCAATGGTAAAACGCGTATCGTATAATTACAGGCAACCGCTGCATCTCACTCGTCATCCAACTAAGTAGGGGCTTTGCGATGAAATACCAATGGGCACTCGTCGGTTTGCTAATCGCCTCCACCTGCTCTACAGCCGAGGTTCTCTCGCTGCAAGAGTGCATCGACTTGGCCATGCAAAACAACTTGCAACACCAAATAAACCAACAAACCCTAGCCAGCAACCGCACCCAACTGACGGCGGCGCAAGCGCCTTTTACCTTCGGCATGGACGCCTTTGTCACCGCCCCCAGCTTCACCGGACTGCGCGACACCCAAGAAAATGTCGCCCTCCAAACCCGGGTCCGCGAAGAGAATACCGATGTCTCCTACTCGGGCAACCTGCGCATGACCCAACGCCTGCGCCAACTCGGCCAATTCACGCTGACCTCTGTGGCTCTGCGTCGCGACTTCTCGTCCAATCGCCGCGAGGACTTCCTCGACTATTCAGGTTCGACGCGCCTTGCTTACGAGCGCGACATACTAGGCCAGCCCAGCGAGGAGATCGCGCTCAAGCGCGCCGAACACAGCCTGCAAAGCGCCCGCCTCAACTTCGACCGCCAGCGGCTCCAGCTAGAGGGCCAAGTCATCGACGATTACTACGGTTTAGTGCAGAGCGTCCGCGAGCTCGAAATAGAGGAACAGCGCCTAGCGCAGTCGCGCGCCAATTTGGAGTTGGCCCAACGAAAATTTGAGGTCGGCCTCATCGCCGAAGTGGAAGCCCTGCGTCTACAGGTGGAGATGCTGCAGGCCGAGGCCACATATGACCAAGCCCAAACCAATATCGAATCGAGCCGCGACCTGCTCCGCGAAACCCTCGGACTCGATGTGTGGGCACCGCTTGCAATCGATACCGAGGTCCAGTACGAGATTCACCCCATCGACGCCCAAAGCGCCCTTGAAATCGGCTTGGCGCGCCGCACCGACATGAAACGAGCCGAAATTTTCGAGGAAATCAACGCATTGAATCTAGCGGAGACCCGCCGCCGCAACGGCATTAACGCGACCTTCGGGGCCAATGTCAGCCTGCAGGGACGCGGCCCCGAAGTGGGCGATGTCAGCGACACTTTCGAGCGCAATCGGTGGGGAGTCGATCTGCAGATAACCCTGCCGCTGATCGACAGCGGCCAGCGGCAGGCCTCCGTCAGCCAAGCGCGCATCGCCTTGGAGCAAAGTCGCCTCACTCGCGAGCAGCAGCGCCGCCAAATCATCCAGCAAGTTCGCGATGCCACGCGCCGCGTCCACGAGGCTGAGCGCCAGATAGACCTGCGCCAAGCCGCCCTCGAATTTGCCCAGCGCACCTACGACGTCGAGCAAAGCCGCTTTGAACTCGGCTTGGCCGACAGCCAACAATTGCTCCAAGCTCAAGGCAATTTGACCCAAGCCCAGATCAACGCCTTAGCCGCGGTCATAGGCTACCAGCGCCAGCTCAAAAACGTGCGGCTCGCCACCATGGCCGAGCTAAAAGAACTGGCTCCTTAGCCTCCCAATCCCAATCCAAACACAAAGTAGGGGCGACCGGCCGGTCGCCCCTACACGAATAACGCGCGGATTAAGCGCCTATTTGTCGTCTTCTGAATCCATCAGCGGATGCGTGAATTCCTCCATGTCCTCGCCAAACATCCGCCGTGGGCGCAATCGGGTATAAGACGGAATCTGGTTTTGCTCCTCGGCCTCCTGACAGGACACGCACAGCCGCGCCGTGGGCAGGGCATCCAAACGCGGCTTGGGAATAAACGGACAGGTCGCGCACAGGTTTAAGGGCTTTTCAAGGCAGGCCTCGCACTTGCCATACGTCGTGCCCTCTAGCTTCTCAAGCGCCAGAATGACCTCTTCCAACTCGCGGCGCTCAGTATCCCCTAGCGCGACCAAGAGCTCCATGGCCCCGGCCTCGACTGCTCGGTCGAGATCATCGGCCTTGGGGTCTTGCAGCTCGTCAATCTCGTGCTCGGTGCCGTCCAGATCGCTGAGCAACTCAGCGCGGCGCACCAAGAGCCTCTTCTTCATCTTTTCTCGATCTCGCTTGTTGAGGGCCACCTTTTTGGCCATAATTTTCTCCCCTTTAACTGGCTCCCAAGCCAGTGGATTACCCGTTTAAATGCCCGCTGTCTGCAAGCGAAAAACCGCCGCGGCCAACGGCCCCAACTCCGCGGCCAGCCGTCCGTTGGCCAGCGTCGGGACTGCCTGACCATGGAGTACTTCAGCCCGCCTCATGGGCGGCAAGCCTTCCAGACGCAAATCGAGCCGCCGCGGATCGGCGGCGACATTGACGGCAAATACGTAAAAATCGCGGTTGTATTCTTTGATCGCCACTTTAATCTCGGTATCGGCCGGTTGTGCCGCCAAGCGGTGCTCCTCCTGTAAGAGCACTGGGCTCAATTCGGCGAGCTCGGCCGCGAGGCGCTGTACTTCTTGCCACAGGGCCAAGGGCTGGATGTGGCGTTCGTTCTCTTGGCAATAGCGGTAAAACAACACGCCCTTGGCCCCTTCGACCAGCCCTTGGTAGACCATGTTACGCAACTCGGTCGCCGTCGGCGAACGCGCCCAGTGCTCCACGCCGCCAAAGGCCTGGGCGATCAACCAGACTGGCTTGCGCTCCAGCGAGGTCCAGCGCGCCTGCTGCATGTAGTCGCCCACCTGAGTGATGGGGTAATTCGGAATCGGATAGACGTCAATGGCCAGAATATCGCTGGCATCCGAGTATGTAGCGTATGTGCGCGACCGATTGTTGACTAAATAGACTGGATGATATGGATCGAGTTCCCGGATCAGCTCGTATATTGCCAAGGCGGACGCAGGATCCATCTTGGTCTCGGCTGGCTCGTCAACCAGATACCACGCCAAGAGCGCTGGATGCTGGCGATAGCGTTTGACGAGGGCGGCAATGGCCCGATAATTTGGCTCGGGCTTGCCGCGAGCGTACTCGGTCAGCTCCAAGAGTATCTGCATGCCCTCTACGGCTGCCGCGTCCATCAGCGAGGCTACCTCTTCCCCGCGCAGTTTGTAGTAGTAATCCCCCGAGTTGAAGTGCAAGCGCCGCATCGGGCCTAGGTCCTCGTCCCGCAGCCAGTACAGTCCAATGGGGAAAAACGACTCGCCATCAACGAGCAAGGATTGGCTGAACAGGTCGATTTTCACCTCTCGTGCGGCCGGCGCAAACTTCTCGCAAACCACAGCCAGAGAATCCGCTCCGCCGACCGGATCCCGCCATCGCGCCGCCAGCCAATAACGCCCCTCGGGCAAATCGTATGCGGCAAAGGCCCCTGAGACCTCCTGGCCGACCATGTTTGCATCCACGCGATCCAAGACCTCGAAGCCGCGCCGCAGCTCGACCGTCACGGGGATGGCCATATCATCGCGGCGATTGCGCCGCAACCGGAAGCGAATCTCATCTTCTACAGTGTAATACGAGCGATCGCCCAAAAGCTCCCAAGCGGGCCGGGCAAACAGGCGCAATTCTTCGACGGCATGGATGAACGTGCTGTTCTCCGGATCGTACAACCGCAGAGACGCGCGGTGCAGGCCGGTCTCTTCCAATCGATACGGCAGCGCATAGCGCACGAGACGGCCCTGGGGCACCTGCAACTGGTGTTCGACCTCGCGCTGCTCGCCCGCAGGAGTTTCCCACTCCAGCAGCGCGAGCAACAGGCGCGAACCCGTACCCGGCCTAAACACTTGCAGGTCGAGCAGGTTGTCGCCGATTACGGGTAGCTGTTCTTGGATGACCTGGAACGTTGGCACATCGGGCGTCGTCTTGGGGGCCATTTGCCCGCAAGCACTCAACAATGCGAACAAGGCAAAGTAAAAGGGCCGAGAGACTGCTCCCCCCGGCCCACCCCTCGGTAGTAAGCGCCCCTTCAAGGCGACCTGCCAGCTTGTTCGGTCTCGAGCGAACGCAAGCGATCTCTGAGCGAAGCGGCCAATTCGAATCGATCGGCCTCGACCGCGGCCTGTAAATCAGCCGTCAAGCGCTCGCGCAACGTGCGCGGCCGGGTGCTCTCCACCTCGCCTTCCCACTCGTGCAAAAAGATCAGCTCAGGGCACTCGTCGAGTTGGTCTAATTGACCAATCTTGGCGAGAAAGGCCTCGATCTCGGCGATGCCCCGGCGGATTTCAGCTAGAGCCTCGGCGTGGTTCTCCTCTTCTAGACAGGCCAGCGCCCGCGCCTGTACCCGATGCGCTGTGACAAAGACGCGGTATTGTTCGGCTAACTGGCGGTCTTCATCCTCTTCGGCGTATTCGTAGCACAAATCGAGGATGGCGAGGTTGTGTACGGCATCTTCTTCGGCCCGCTCGTATTCCTTCAGTTCAAAAAAACCGATCCGCCGCCAGTAGTATTTCATGGCCTCTTGAGCCAATTCATAACAATCCTCGTGCGAGAGGCTAAAGGTACCTGGGCCGTGCGCTTTTTCCCTCTCACGGCGCTTTTGGCAGTAGTAATCCAACAACGACACATGGCCGTGCGGGCGCAGTGCGTCAGGACGGCCCCGCCACTCTAGCTGCATCAAACCCAGATCCATGCGGATTTGGAGCTTGGCACTACCGTTGCCGCCTCGTATCTTGCGCACGCTCAACTCGCCTGGGGCATATTTCCAATCGCCGAGGATCGGGCCGATATCGCGTTCCATAATGGGTAAAACCTCGAACTATACTTGGGGGTAACACAGGCTAACTAGGCGTCCCCGTATCCCGCCCTCAACGGGGTGAGCCTATCGCGGTATTTGGGTACCTTTTCGGTTGGAATTGTTTTATAATATACGCTGAGTGTACCCTTGTCAACTCACAGACGGGAAGCTGTGGAGTCGACTTTTACCGGCGGCGGAGTGCCGGTGATTTCGCCTATTATGACCAGCAATTCCTTGCGTAAGGTCGGGCTTACGCGCAGGCTGTCCAAATAGGTTTCAATCACCGGAATGGCGTCCGTGCCCACAGCTGTAATCGCCTGATGAGTTAGGGTGCGCTCCTCGGGGGTGGGGTCGTATTCCATCTGCGTAGGCTCGATTGGCGTGCCGAACATGCTCACCCGGGGCTGTCCTCCCTCCCCAAAGGGATCCAGACCCACATTTGGATAGCGCCGCGGGCCACCCGTGGAGTCGGCACCGAGCTGTCCATAAGGCCCGTAGGGAAAGGGATTCTCCTCGCCGGTGAACACCCCCCGGCGGGTTCGCTGCTCAGCGCGCAGGGTGAGTATGTCGTAGTAGCCAAGGGCATTGACCAGAATTTCAGCCGCCTTGGTCCCCCCCATTTTTCCGAGCGCTTCAACGGCGGCCATCCGCAGCTCGGCGTCGGCCGTATTGAGCGAGCGGTCGAGTAGCCTCCCGATATCCGGGGCCGCACTCTGATCGCCGATGTTGCCCAATGAGCGGAGTGCGTCCTGCTTGAGCGTGGTGCGCTGGTCGTAGTCTTGGAGCGCCATTTTCAGCACTGGCACGGCGCGCGGGTCGCCAATCTCGCCGAGGATGCGCGCGGCCTTGCGCCGCGTGGCGTAGGGATAGTCCTGACGGGAGACGATCTCCATGATCCGATCTAACTGCGCGTGGTCTCCCTCCTGATAGAGCTTGTACATCTGGTTGACATTCGTACAACCCAAGGGGGCCAAAACGACCACTAAAAGCGCGATCCTATACATGGCTAGCTCCTTTGTCTATCCCCTTGCCGCGAGGAGGTCTTTCCTCTATACTTCAAATTTTCCACTACGCAGCAGGAACTCCAGTGAACTCCCCACAAACCCACAATCGCCAACCCATTCCCGGTATTAAAGATACACTGGCCATAACCAGTGGCAAGGGCGGGGTCGGCAAGTCCACGCTCTGCGCCAACTTGGCCGTGAGCTTAGCCCACCAAGGGCTACAGGTCGGCTTGCTCGACGCCGACATCTATGGGCCCAACATCCCGGGCCTGCTGGGCTTAGAAGGCAAGCCAACCGCGGAGGACGGCCGCATCCAGCCCTTATCTGTGCACGGCCTCAAAGCCATTTCCATGGGGCTACTAATCGACCCGGGCACCCCGGTCGTGTGGCGCGGCCCCATGCTGGCCAAGATGATGCACCAATTCCTCTTCAACGTCACTTGGGGCGAACTCGATTTGCTGCTCATAGACCTGCCCCCTGGGACCGGAGACGTACAAATCACGCTGACCCAAGTAGCGCCTTTAACTGCTGCCTTGATCATCACCACGCCCTCGGCCATTGCCCTCGAAGACGTGCGCCGCGGCGTCGAGATGTTCCGTCAGACCGAGGTACCCATCGTCGGCTTGGTCGAGAACATGAGCTATTTCCGCTGCGACAACTGCGGCCATGCCGACCCCATCTTTGGCACTGGAGGGGGCCGCGCCACGGCCAGCCGCTTGGACATTCCCTATCTGGGCGAGATTCCGCTCGACCCACTCGTCCGCAGCCAAGCCGACGCGGGCGAGCCAGTCGTAAAGACGCATCCCCAAGCCGAGGGCAGCCAAGCCGTGGCCAACCTAGCCGCCGACATCGGCACTTATTTCCAGCGCACATGAGCCAAGTCCAAATCGCCTGCGTCGGCGCTGGGTACTGGGGCAAAAACCTAGTGCGCGTCTTCCACGACTTGCCCGACGTCCATTTGCGCCAAGTCTGCGACGCCAGCCCGGAAATCCGCAGCGCTATTCAGAGCCAGTACCCAGAAGTCCCTGTCACCGCCAATTACGACGAGGTGCTCGACGACGAAGCACTCGACGCCGTGGTATTGGCCGTCCCAGCCGCCGAGCACTACGAATTGGCCCGCCGCGCCCTAGAGCGAGGCAAGCACGTGTACGTCGAAAAACCCATGACCCTCGACGCCGCCACGTCGGCCCACTTGGTCGAATTAGCCGCCGAGCGAGACCGGGTGCTGATGGTTGGACACTTGCTGAAGTACCACCCAGCCGTGCACATGCTGCATGATTTAGTGGGGGAAGGTGCGCTAGGCGACTTGTATTATTTGTACTCCCAGCGCGTCAACTTGGGCATTGTCCGCAGCGACGAAAACGCCCTGTGGAGCTTGGCACCACACGACATATCGGTCATCCTGTACCTGCTCGGCCAAGAGCCGGACGCAGTCAGCGCCCGCGGCGAGTGCTATCTGCAACCCGACATCGAAGACGTGGTCTTTGCCAATTTACACTTTGCCGATGGCAAGATGGCGCAGATGCAACTCTCTTGGCTCGACCCGCACCGCATCCGCCGCCTGACCGTGGTCGGCAGCCGCAAGATGGCGGTGTTTGACGATGTGGAAAGCACGGAAAAGGTGCGCATCTACGACAAATCGGCCGAGCGGCCGCAATACGACTCGTACGGCGACTCCATTGCGCTGCGCTTTGGCGACGTCGTCATTCCGCGGCTGCAAATGGCCGAGCCGCTCAAGTTGGAGTGCCAGCACTTCGTCGAGTGCGTGCGCACTGGCCAAGCACCCCGCAGCGATGGCCACGACGGCCTGCGCGTCGTGCGCGTCTTGGAGGCTGCGCAGGAATCGCTGCGCCAAGCCGGTGCCCCCGTACCGCTGCGCTAGCGCACGGTGAATTCCGAGTACATCTCAGCTTCGTTGCTGCTCATATCCCGCACCCTCAGCACTAGGCGGTGCACACCCGGCGACAAATCTTCCAGCAAATGACCGTATACGCGCCCGGCTTCTGGATCGTATTCGGCGATCAGCGGCCGTCCGTCGAGTTCAAACTCAATGTCTGTTTCCCGTCCAATGCCCGAGCCTTGATCGCGCACCGCGCCGCGAATTTCCGGACGCGAGCCAACCACGGCCCCCTCAGCCGGCTGCAAACTGCTAATCTTAGGAGCTTCCAAGTCGGCCAACAGAGCATAGCGACCAAAGCGCCGCACCTGCGCTACAACCTGTCGGGCCCCAGCGTTCCATTCGTTGCTCACCAGTGACCACTTTTCAGCCGCGACCTCTCGGTAGATGCCCAGCTTCTCCGGCGGCAGCGTTCCCTGATCGTAGCGCAACCGCAGCGCGACCTTCCGGTCAAAGCTAACATCAGGTCCCAAGGCAAAAGCCGGACCAGCCGCCACTAGCGCAGCGGATACGCTCGGCTCAAAGGCCACGACCTGCGGAAAAAACGGCGCGTATGCACTCTCCATGGCAAAACCCAATTCAACTTCGCCGTTGGCATAGGTTAGGTTGGCCGGGTCACCCGGCTTCACGAGTTGCCGGTCGAGGACGACCTTTTGCACGGCTCCCCCTGGCGTCCGCAGCAAAACCGACCCCGCTGTCGGGTCGTTCGCATCGAGCGGCACTACGACCCGGAACTCATGCAAGCCGGTCTGGCGGGGGCTGACATTAGCAGTATCAATGCGGACTAAGGGCGACGCGCTGGGCACTTGTGCGTAGTGCATCACGAGTTCCACAAAATCCGGGTGGGAGCGATGCTCCGTGGAAAAGCTCGGCACAGCGGCCCCGTTGTCGGGCAGACGACAAACGGCAAAAGCTGCGGCACCCGCCGGATCTCGCGCTCGGATCCGCCAGTAGGAAGCGTTCCGATGGATCTGCCACTTGAGCGGGCCGAGGCGGCTCTGCCGCCGATCTACGCGCCGCCACGTCTTGCCATCGCGGGAACTGGCCAATTCTACTTCCACGAGCCGGTCATCAGCATCGCTCACCTGCGCCTCGATAAAGGTCCCGCCTGCTTTCGCCACGATCCGCGCCCCGGCAATGGCCGGCGGTTCATCAACAACCAAGCCAAAACGCGCCCGGCTCTCGTTGCCATTGACATCCGCGACAACAATGACGGCCTCGTGCTGCCCCTTGGCCAAGTTTAGGATGCCATCGCTAGGCCCCTCATAGAATTCGAGGCGATTGCCCGGCAGGCGACACAAGTTGTAAAAGCGACCCACCCCGCCCTTAAAAGCAGCCAGCGGCCGGTCCAAATACATCTGATGCATATCGCCGTATTTGACCCGTTCGTAGTGCGCAGCGAAAACCGGCTCGCCGTCGATGTGCAATTCCGCGCGATAGGGGGCTAGCTTGTTGGGAGCCGCATCGGCGCGATCGTACATCAACGCGCTGATGCTCACCGGGCCGAGTACCTGCACGGGCCGCGCCCCGATAAACTCCCCCCGCTCCGGCTGCCAGCGCAAATTCAGCACATAGGGGTCGCGCCCTCCCGCGACTTGGGCATTGCGGCCATGCGGCGTGATAGCCACGCGTTGCAAGGTCGGCGCGATCGTATCGGCGATGGCGAATCCGTGTAAGAGGGGATTGATCGCCACGTTATTTGCGTCGCGCAGTTCTAGGTGCAGATGGGGAGGGCCGGCCCCGCTCTCGCCGCTCCAAGCGATGACCGCGCCGCCCAGTACTGGAATCTCCCCGTCCTTGAAATACAAATCCACGCTGTAGCGTCCGCGCTGCTGCTGTGCTTGCTGCACGAGCTCGGCCATGGGCGCGGCAAAGCCCTCCAGATGGGCATATACCACAATGCGGCCATCGGCCAACTTTTGGTACAGAGCCCGGCCATAGCCCCATGGCGAGGTGCGTACTCGCCAGATATAGCCGTCGGCTAGGGCTTGTACAGGGTGGCCGGTCTCGCCCCAAGTCTTGAGGTCTATGCCAGCGTGGAAGGCGCGGGAACGCGATTCGCCGAAGGTGGAAGACAGAGCCGGTGCAAGGCGCAGCGGCCAAGTGAAGCCTCCTTCTTCTGCGCTAGCTGGCAGCCACAAAGCCACCGCCAATAAGAGCGTCCATTTAATCACAGTCGTCCTCGTATGTATGTAGAGCCATGCGATCCGGGGTCACTTCGAGAAAGTGAAAGGGTTTTTCGGTCCAAGCACCGGTATTGAAGTAGCACCGGCCCTGCCGCTCAATCGCCATGGCCGCGTGCGTGTGCCCGCAGGCCACCGCTTCAACCCCCTCCCGTTGCGCCACGCGCAGAGCGTTGCGCGCTACGTGCTCGTTGAGTACCCGGTAAAACAAAGGCCATTTCTTGGCGTACTCGGCCACGTGGGCATCACGCCCGCCGAGCCAGATGCGGCAACGGTGCAAGCGGCGGAAAACCCACTTAAACACCGCGTGCCGAGGCATCAGCCGGTCGAGCTGATCGCCGTGAATTACGAGCAGCCGTTGGTCGAGCCGCCAGCTATCGACAAAGCGAATCTGCCCCGAATCAGCTAGCTTGAACTCGGCATCGCGATTGCCGTACACCCAAATTACGAGCCGGGATTGCGACTCGCACACGAGGCGCTCCAGCACGGCCCGATGGGCAGCGGGCAGGGCTTGGCCCGGCCTATCTATGACGTCGCCGTTGAGCACGAGCGGCACCCCTTGGGGCAAGGTATCCAGCCAAGACAAAAAGTGGCGATGGTAAAAATAAGCCGATCCGAGGTGCAGATCGCTGACGATGAAGCAGCGTGCGACGCCCATGCTTCTTGCTGTGTGCCTTATATTAATTGAATAACCGCCCGATGAATAAACAGACAACCCCATCTACGCGCAAAGCGTACGACCCGGATAAATTACAGGCCCTGCTCCAGTACCTTGGCCGCCTGCTGCCCAACGACGAAGAGCGCACGGCTTTTTATCGGTGCTCGCGTACGCCTCCCCCGGCTTCGCTGCGCTTGAACGCACTCCAAGCCCAAGCGCAACACGTGCGACTCCACTTGGACCAGCGCGGCCAAAACGTGCCTTGGTGCAGCGAGGGCTTCGCCTTGCCGGAGAGCGACACCAGCCTCGGCCAGACCATTGAACACGCCATGGGCGCGTACTACGTCCAAGCCAAGGCCCCCATGCTGGCCGTCGAGATCTTGGCCCCCCAGCCCGGCGAGCGCGTCCTCGACCTGTGCGCCGCCCCAGGCGGCAAGGCCACCCAGATTGCCGCCCGCATGCAAAACAGCGGCTTGCTGATAGCCAATGAACCCCAGCGCAAGCGCATGTCCGCTCTCGTGGGCAATTTGGAGCGCTGCGGGGTGGCCAATCACGTCTTGACCCAAGCCCGAGGGACTATGCTGACGCGCTACTTCCCCAACTTTTTCGACCGCATCCTCGTCGATGCCCCCTGCTCGGGCGACGGCATCGTGCGCAAAGACAAGAACATGCTCACCTACTGGTCGCCGCAAGACGCTCAGCACCTCGCACAGCAACAGAAGGGCCTCCTGCGAGCTGCCTACCAGATGCTGCGCCCAGGCGGCACCTTGGTGTACTCGACGTGCTCGCTGTCGCTGGAGGAAAACGAAGAAGTACTCCTCGGGCTGTTGCGCCGCTATAAGGAAGACGTCGCTATCCTCCCCATCGCAGAATTCGAGGGGCCACCGCTGCCGGATGCGCTGGCCGCCCAATTCCCAGCCGAGTTCGCCCGCTGCGTCCGCGTCTGGCCCCACCACCACGACACCGAAGGCGCTTTTGTCGTTCTCCTCTCCAAACGCGCACCGACGCCAAGCCTCGAAGACGCCCCTGCTTGGGCTGCATCGACGACCGATCCCGCTGCCGCCGAGTCCCGCCGCGCCATCGAAGACCGATGGAGCGGTACCCTGCCCTGCCCCCCAGATCAGATATTCACTCTCGGCAACCGCCACCTGTGTCGACAGCCAGCACTCGGCCCGGCGATCCAAGAACATCTGCCCTACTTCGTCCGCAGTGGCATGAAGGTCTCCCGCCCCCACAAAGGCTATCACTACCTAAGTCAACAAACTGTCGCTATGTGGGGACATCTTATGCAGGGGCCCAGCGTCGAGTTGAACTGGCCTCAACTACAGGACTTATTTGAGGGGCGTCCACTCTACTGCGATCCGCCCACGGGCCTCAAAGGCGAAATCTTCTGTCGTTTTGGGCCGTGGACCGTCTGTCGCGCCATCGTCAAAGAGGAAGGCCGCCTGATCGAAGGCATGCTGCCGCGCGCGTTGTTCCGCGCCCAGCTAGCGTCACTGATATAGGGTTACTTTTTTCCTTCCGGCCCCGGCCAAGGCGGGAAGAGCTGATGTTCGATCCGCAGCATGTTGCAAATGCGACCGGCAATAAAATCGCCCAAATCGTCAAAGGTCTGCGGCTTTTGGTAGAAGGCTGGCATGGCCGGCAGAATGACGGCTCCAGCCTCAGCCGCTGCCGTCATATTGCGCAACTGAATCAAGTTGAGCGGAGTCTCGCGCACCACCAGCACCAGCGGTCGCCGCTCCTTGAGACTGACATCGGCCGCTCGCTCAATCAGGCTCGCAGACGCCCCTCGGGCAATGCTCGACAGCGTCTTGACCGAACAAGGCACCACTACCATGCCGTCAATGGACACCGAACCACTGGCGATGGGAGCCGCTAGGTCGCTGGCATTGTACTCGTGCAGTTCACCCGCTTGAGTCTCCTCTCCGTAGCACCGCGTTATAAACGCGCGCAAGCTCTCCTTGTCAGGCCGGAAACCCAGCTCTTCGACGAGCAGGTAGCGCCCGTATTTGGACAGCACCAAATGCACTTGGTGCCCGCCGATCAGCAAGGCACGCAGTAGGCGACCAGCGTAGAGCGCACCGCTAGCCCCAGTAATGCCAACGACGATCTGCTTGCCGCTCACGACGTCTCCTTTAGCGCCTCGCGGCCCGCCTCAAGCGTGGCGACAATCGCATCCACGTCATAGACGCAACCACCCCAAGTGCCGCCACCGACATTTTGCAGCGCCGCCCACAGCTTAGTGTCGTCGGGCAGTTCTGCTTCGGGCGCAAGGTCTGGACGAAGGGTGCGCTCGGCCAGCACCCGTTGGCCTTCCTCTGCACCGAATTCCTCGCCCGCGCAACCGACCAAGTCGATGCGTCCGCGCAGGTTGTGGCAGTCGATTTCAATGGCGATCAAGTCGCCGTTCTGCAGCTTCCCGATTGGCCCGCCAGCCAAGGCCTCCGGGCCAATGTGACCAACGCACGGGCCGGAGGAAAACCCCGAAAACCGCGCGTCCGTAAGCAGTGCCACGCGCTTGCCAATATCCGTGTATTTGAGCGCGATCGTAACTTGTGCCACTTCCTCCATTCCCGTGCCCATCGGCCCACAGCTAATCATCACCAGTACGTCGCCCTGCTCGATCTTGCCGTCTTTAATCGCGGCGATGGTGTCGCGTTCGGTGATAAAAACCTTCGCCGGGCCCGTGTGCCGATAGACCCCTTGCTCGTCCAGCAGCGAAGCGTCTATGGCCGTGCTTTTGACGACCGCGCCCTCGGGCGAGATGTTGCCGACCGGGAAGCAGATGGTGCTAGTCAAACCCTTAGAGCGGGCGCGATCAGCGTCCATAATCACGTCGTCCGGATCCACTCCATCTAGCTTTTGCAGTTCCTCGCGGAAGCGGTGGCGGCGCGGTGCATTCTCCCACCAGTCGAGGTTTTCACCCAGCGTGCGGCCCGTAACCGTCATCACCCTCTCCTCCAACAGTCCCAAGCGGCGCAGGTGCAACATGACCTCCGGCACCCCACCGGCCAAAAAGGCCCGCACAGTAACGTGGAACTCCGGACCGTTGGGCAGCACATCGACCAAGCGCGGCACCTCGCGGTTGATCCGGTCCCAATCCTCCACCTCTGGCCGCTTCCGCCCAGCCGCATGGGCAATAGCCGGTACGTGCAATATCAAATTGGTCGAACCGCCAAAGGCCGCGTGGACGACCATGGCGTTGTGCAGCGCCTCATCGGTGACCAACTCCTGCGAGCGAATGCCTGCGGCCTCCAGCGCCATTAGCGCTCGCGCCGAGCGCACGGCCATATCGCGCCACACCACTTCGCCCGAAGGAGCCAGCGCCGAATGCGGCAGCGACAGCCCCATCGCCTCGCCGACAACTTGAGTCGTGGCCGCAGTCCCCAAAAACTGGCAGCCGCCCCCCGGCGTGGCACAGGCGCGGCAGCCGAGCACCTGAAAATCGTCGATATCCATCTCGCCCTGCGCCAGCCGCGAACCCGCCGACTGGATCTTGCCCGCATCCTCGCCTTCTTCCGGCGGCAGAGTCACTCCACCGGGCACGACAATGACCGGCAGGTCCGGCATACCCGCTAAGGCGATGAGGACCGCTGGCAATCCCTTGTCGCAGGTGCCCACGCCCATCACGCCGCGCCGCGTCGGCAATGAGCGGATCAAGCGGCGCAGGATCATGGCCGCGTCGTTGCGATACGGCAGACTATCGAACATGCCCGTCGTACCCTGCGTGCGACCGTCGCACGGGTCCGAGCAATAAGCGGCAAAGGGAATGCCGCCCCGGTGGTGGATTTCCTCGGCCGCGGCTTCCATCAGCAGGCCGATTTCCCAATGGCCGGTGTGGTAGCCCAGCGCGATCGGTCGTCCGTCCGGGGCGCGGATGCCGCCCTGCGTGCTGACGATGAGGAACTCTCCCCGGCCCAACTCGTCGGGGTTCCAGCCCATCCCCGCGTTCTGGCTGTAGCCAAAGATGTGGCCGCTCGGCGCTTCGACGACCTGCTCTATGGTCAGCGGTAGCTTGCCGCTGGGGCCGGGCGCGCGGGTGCGGACTTGGTAGATCGCATCATCGGTCTCGCCGACGATTTCTGCAAAGGAATCAGTCATGCTGCCTCGTTGTCTTTCACCAGCCCTCTTCGCGGACTTGGATTTTCTTCAGCAGGGGACGCCACCAAGCTTCGTTGTCGCGGTACCAGTGGACCGTATCGCGGAAGCTCTGGGCAAAATCGACTTGCGGTTCCCAACCTAGCTGAGTGCGGATTTTACTCGAATCGAGTAGGTAGCGCCGATCGTGGCCGGGCCGGTCATCGACATAGGTTTTGTGCGCGGCGTCCATTCCCAAGGCGTCGAGGATCAGGTCGGCAATGGTTTCAACGTCTTTTTCAATGCCGCTGCCAACATTGTACGTCTCGCCGATCTCACCCTTTTTCAGCACTAGGTCGATGGCCCGGCAGTGATCGTCAACGTGGAGCCACTCGCGGCGGTTCTGGCTGGATTTGTACAGCGGCATCTTCTGGCCGGTGAGCAGGCGGACGACAAAGAAGGGGATCACTTTCTCCGGGAATTGATAGGGGCCGAAGTTATTGGCGCAGTTCGACAGCGTCACGGGCAGGCCAAAGGTATGGCCATAGGCACGCACGGCCAAGTCGGCGGCAGCCTTAGCCGCGTTGTACGGAGTGCGCGGCCGATAGGGAGATTCCTCGCTGAAGGACTCGTCCGAGTCAAGGGCCAGATCGCCGTATACTTCGCAGGTGGAAATGTGGTGGAAGCGCGGCACTTGGGCATCGGCCGCAGCCTGCAACAGCTTTTGCGTCCCCACGACATTGGTCTGGAAAAAGGCCGAGGGATTGACAATGGCCAAGCTATTGTGCGATTCCGCGGCAAAGTTGACTACGTAGTCGGGTCGGTGGTCCTCAAAGAGGTGACGGGTCAGATCGGCATTCTGAATATCGCCACGGACAAAGGTGTAGCGGTCGCCGTAGTTTTCTTCCACGTCCTGCAGGCTGGCCAAGTTGCCGGCGTAGGTGAGCAGGTCGTAGTTGACAATGCGGCCGTCGGAATAGGTCGATAACCAGTAGCGAATGAAATTGGAGCCGATGAAGCCGGCACCGCCGGTGACGAACAGGGTAGTCATGGATTCTTTTCGTTAGGAATTGGGTGCGTGGTCCGTCATTTAATATAACATCTGGGCAACTCGCAGCCGGGATTTCAGTTAATACCCTTATTACTACCCTTACTCAAGCATTACTACCCTTATTCCCGAGAAAACGCCAACGCGCACCCGGGCCGCGCCCCCTGCAAGCTACGTCGCCGGATTTCTTTAGTTCCGCTAAGAGGGTGCGAATCCATTCACGTCCGACGCCGGGGCAGGCATGTTCTATGTCGCTCAGGCGGAATTCGCCCGGTTGGGCGCGGATGGCAGCGAGCACCCGCTCGGACTTGGCACCCCGTGGAGCCTTGATCTGACCGGCGCGTTCCTCCAACTCGACGTAAGCGCGGCGAATAATCGCGAAGAGAAAGTTAAACCAAGGCGTCAATTCGTGTTTGCCATCGTGCCAGCGCTGTGAACTGAGCCGGAGGCATTCGTAGTAGGACTCCCGGGATTCCTCAATGAGGCGTTCCAAGCTGATGTAGCGACCCACCTCGTAGCCGTGTTGGTAGAGCGCCAACAGGGTGAGCAGCCGAGACACGCGGCCGTTGCCATCCCGGAAAGGATGGATGCAAAGGAAATCCAAGACGAGGGCGGCGATGGCGATGAGCGGCGGGATATTCTCTTGGTCAATAGCGTACTGGTAGTGCTGACATAGTTCTTCTACAGCCGCAGGGGTCTCCGCAGCCTTCACGCAGCGGAATCGGACAACCGGGGCCTGTCCGGGCAGAAATTCCACGATGTCGTTATCGACTCGTTTGAATTGGCCCGCGTCGCCGCTGGCGGATTGGCAAAGGGCGTGTAGGCGTTGCAAAGTGTCCGGCGTGATAGAAAGAGTGGCGTAGTCGGAGTGAATCTCGTTCAAGGCGCGGCGATAGTCTTGCACCTCCTGCTCGGAGCGATCACGGGGTTTTGCTTGGCCGAGCACCAGCGGATGAAGGCGGGCTTGGGCGACCGTCACCCCCTCAATGCGGTTGGAGGATTCAGCGCTCTGAATGACAGCCGTGTCGCGGAGCGCTTTGAGGGCTTGTGGCGACTGGCGTGTGAATAGCTCCTGTTTGCCCCTCGACTCGGCGATGTCGTTGAGCAGCCACACCGTGCTCAGAGGTGTTTCATGGTCGCGTAGGCGGTTGTCGCGGAAAGAATTCATGGTTTGAAAAGGCTTTAGGTCTGGAGAGGATTCAGCAATCTGCACACAACTATAGTTGAACTTTAAGTTGAACCTTAAGCTCCTCCAACTTCTGTTTGAGTTCCGGTGAAATGTCCGACTGAGGAATCTTATTGATGAGTTCCATCCCTGAAAACCAGACATCTTCCTGCAAATCGCACTTACCCCAATGAACCAATAACTTCGCTACCTCTTCGGGATGACTCTGCCATAGGTCGCCTTCATTGAGTTCATGTATTATCGAGTAGTTCTGCAATGGGATTGATCGCATCTGAACTGCTAAATCAACGGCTTCGGGAAATACCGCTGTCAAGTGTGGCAACCAGTCAAGCATGTATTTGGCTTCGTCATCTTCAAGGACAGCACCAGCCGGTACACCTTGTAAGCGATGCTCCCAATATTGCTTAAGCCAACGCTGCCACCATTCTCGTTGTGCTGCTTCATCTAGATCCCGTAGACAGTACCCTACTTCTACTGCAAAATGGTTCTTAGCCTCTTGACTACGACATTGGAAAAACGCGGGAATCCATTGTCCAATAGGGTCTTCAGCGAAGTACGCGAGCATAGAAATATAATATTTGATAAATCGGTCGCGCTTACTAGAAAGGTTGCTATCGATCTGCCCAACAGCCTTGAGGAATGGGTCTGCCATAGCGGCAGCCACGGTAGGATTGAGGTTTCCCCAAATCAGGAAGCCGTTCCAAGCAGCTTGGAAGTCATCGCTGTCAGGATCAAAAAGCGGCAGCAGGTTCTCCCGTGTCCATACCTCATCAACGGCCAAGAGAAATCCAAATTGACTCGCGAGAATCGTCCGTCCCAGTTTGCCCTGTAGCTCCTGGTCCTGCACTATGTCTGATAGTGCCATGCGGTATTCGTTACTGATTCTCATGAGCTCGGGGTCTTGTTGTTCTCGCCAGAGAGAGAGCCCCTTCAGCCAGAATTCGGTAAGGATTCCCGCAGGGTGGTTAATGGCTAAGTCTAGCCAGTTGTCCATTCTCTCGATCTGTTCAGGCCGGTCAAGGTGATGCCACAAAGCCACAGCGATCTTGTTAGCCTGCGAAAGTAGATGCAAGGCATAGGAAGGACCTCTATCCTTTACTAGCGAGTGAAGCGTACTAGCGATCTCACGATTATGTTTTGGATACAACTCGGCCTTGCCGAGCCAGTGGAGCACTTTACGATACTTATTTTTATCTAACTTCATCTCTGACCAAGCGCCTATCAAGTCAGCCCAGAAGTAAGCGTCCCACTCTCCATCGCTAGCCAATGCGTCGGCTAACTCAAGGCCCCAATCAAAATTTCGCCTTGCAGCCTCTGCGACATCACGCCTGAGTCCAAAAAAATCGCGCCTATTTGATTCAGTGCTTTGGAAAGACAACAAGTCGCCAAGCCAATCCGCGGCTGGTTTTGCCAGTAATTCCTCAACAGTCCAAGGACCTTGCATAACGACATCCTGGACCGGACTACTCCAATGAGTCAGGTCTGGATGCTCACTTGGCTCGAAGTCTGGGTAATCCGCTAGTACCTCGTCCAAGGCTTGATTAGCTATAGTACAAGTGGGATCTGATTTATGGAGCCAATGAAACCAATTGAAATACTGATATGCGGTATGACTTTCCCTTTTGGGGTCTTCCTCGTACGGCCAACGATAGGTCCGCACGGTTTCAATGAGATTCCCGCGGAGTTCTAGGCTAGCCTTGGGGTAAGCTAGCCGTACTGCCCGAAATACTTCGTGGTGAACAGGCAATTCGTGTATATCTATATGCGTTAGCAGCCAATCGATTTTATCGTCTGCTGTCAGGTCTTCTCGCTCTGATATCCCATGCACCGCTAGGCGGCGCAGCAGTGGCGCATCCGAGTTTGCAAGACGGATACACCACTGCACCGCTGCGCCTGCCTGATTTAGGATCAACCATTCGAGGCAGTCTCGTGCTGCTTCAATCAACACGTCAACCGATTGAGGATACCTATCCTGCTCGTGAGGCTCAATAGCAGAGCGCGTATAGCTTGCCCTTTCCCACTCACGACTTGCCTTCTGCCAAGCGTTTTGGGTGAGATACTGTTCTTCTAGATTCCTAATAACCTGCTCAAGCAATGGTGAGGCTACTTGAGGAAGATTTGGCTTCAGACCTCCATCCCATAGGCCTTTTAGCTGGTATTCCTTGCCGATCAGCGATAATTCTACATCGATCGGTGCGTTCTCATCGTCCGTGTCATCATCGGACCAAACAAAGCCTTTCTTGAGGATCAAGTGGCTTCCCGCCATCGCATCGAATATCTGCAAGAGACTATTCAACATGCCGAGCTTAATACAATGCCCCCCTATCCGCCGTAGAAACTCGTCTGGATGTCCATGTACCGGAACAGTAGCAAGCAGGAGCGAAACCCAGCGGGACAACGTTTTCTCATCTAGCGAAGACTCATTATCCGTCCAGATCTTTCGACACAAATCGTGCCAGAAACGTGTATTCAGACGTATATTGTGCTCACCAATCAGTAGGAACAGCTTATCAGTATGATCACATACAAAGCGCTCGGTTAACCACGAGGATAAACTTTGATCTTGTTCGCTGAGCGTCCCGTCGCCAAACAGCGCATCTAGATGTCCTCGCTTGTCGAGCCAATCAATCCATTTAGGGTCTGAAGCCGCTTCAGTAAAGAACTGGGTTCTTGTCTCATCCCCAAGCGCATCCTCAATGAGATCGGCTGCTTCCCCATCAAGGGGAGGCGGTTTTTTAGCGATATCGGTAATTTCGCGTTGCCAGTCGATGACACTACGCTCGACAAAATCGGCCAGACCACTTACACCTCTGTAGAGTGCTCTATGGTCGTCCTTACTTGATTGCGGGTAGTTGATAGGTTCGATCCCAAGTACGCGCCAGTGGTCTATGTCATTTTTACTTTCACCCCTTAAAACAAAGCGCCGACCATCCTCGTCCCCTAACAAAGCACGCGCTAGATAGCTCAAAATCGTGTCATCGTGGCTATAGCCGACAAAAAGGACTGCGAAATTACGGAACAATTCGACGAGAAAACGTCGTGCCCATCCCTCAGTCAGGTAGGCACGACCGAAATCTGCGTCCGTAAGCACCATCTCATTAGGACGACCAACTGCGCCGTGAACATGGACGATGCCGTTGAACTGACGGCCCAAGGGTAATGCGGGTGCCCGAAATACCTCGGGTTTGTAGTCAAATACGGCTTCTGACGCCTGCTCGAACAAAAGGTCGAAGTTGGTGGTAACGATTCGAACTTGCGCGGCGTCAGGATAGAGCCGTAGAAGATTATGATGTAGTCCCGTAGCCTCCCGATCTTCACAGGAAAGAGCTTCTTCAGCTCGGATGTGAACATCTACTCCCGCATTTTGCAGTCTTCCGAGGAAGCGGTCTATAGGCTCTCTCTCCTCCAAGGTCTTGCCAGTTCCTTTTGCAATCATATCCGCTAGTTCTGCAAAGCCCGGAAGGCAAGCAGGCGCACCCATTGAAACGCCAGCCCCAGCGAAAACCACCAGTTTATCATCGCGCAAGGCGTTCAACAGGCGTTGGGGAAAGTTAATGTCTTTAATTTTCATGTCTTGCCCATAATTCGACAACGCGACACTGACGATTGTCCAGCACGTATTTGTATCCCCCCGTCAAAAGCGCAGCAATTCCCCCTCGCCAAAGACGAGCAGATCGGCCAAAATCGCGGCAAAGTAGATCAGGCTAACCGTGCTGTTGACCGTCATAAAGGCCGTGCTCATGCGGGACAGGTCGTCGGCCCGCACCAGCCGGTGCTCGTACACCAGCAAACCGGCTACCACTACTACACCCAACCAGTACAAAAAGCTCAAGCCAGCCAGCCGGCCCACGATAATCAGCAGCACCACGAACAACAGGTGCAAAGCGCGGGCAATGTGCAGAGCGCGGGCAATGCCAAAGCGAACCGGGATGGAATGGAGTCCGGCCCGCACGTCAAAGGCGTGATCCTGGCAGGCGTAGATGATGTCAAAGCCAGCCACCCAAACCAGCACCCCCAAACATAGCAACAGCGGTATGAGATCAAAGTCGCCAGTAACCGCAATCCAAGCACCCAGCGGCGCCCCGCCCAAACTCAGCCCCAAAACCAAGTGAGAGGCCCAAGTAAAGCGCTTGGTCAGCGAGTAGAACAAGAGCACGGCCAAAACCAGCGGCGACAGATAAAAGCACAAAGAATTGAGCTGATAAGCCGCCAAGACCAAGGCCAAGGCAGACAGAACCACGAACAACCCCACGGCTTGCGGTGAGACCACGCCGCGCGGCAATTCGCGATTTTGAGTGCGGGGATTGGCCGCGTCGAGGTGGCGGTCAGCGAGGCGATTAAAACCCATCGCCGCACTACGCGCGCCCACCATCGCCAGCGCAATCCAGCCGATCTGAGCGAGGGTGATACCAGCGTGCATCGCGGCCAGCAAGGCACCGCTAAAGGCAAAAGGCAGAGCAAAGACGCTGTGGGAGAATTTGATCATGCGGCCGTACACCGCAATGGCCTGCAAGGGAGCCATCTCGACCTTCCTTTAGGCCGCTGGATAAAAGCGCAGCGGGGGCACCGCGTCGATCAGGCCGTGGCGATGAGCCAATTGGTAGAACAGCCGCAAACCAGCTTGGGCGGCCTCGTCCAAATCAAAGCGGATGTGGCGGGTCAGGTAACGCTCGTAGAACTCGGCCGAACCGCCGCATTCTCGGCTGTGCGCTGCGGCGATAGACGGCACTTGACATACCCCCTGATCTTTGGCCCATTGCAATCGTTGGGCTTGGGTAGGTGTGAGCGCCTGCTGGTGGCCAGCCCAAAAGGCAAACACAAAAGGCAGATCGGTCATATCAGTCCACTCCCGACCCAAGTCCAAGCTCTCCAATTCCCCATCCAAGTGCGGAAAGACCTGATCGCCAATGAGCAGAGCCGCGTCGGCACACTCCAGCATAGCCCCCAAATCGGGCGGAGCCTCGATCAATTGCGGAGTGAGAGCAAATTTTTCGCGCAGGATAATGGACAACAATGCCACCGAAGTGCGGGAACTAGTATCCAAAGCGATGCGCTCGACCTGCTGCAACGGACGGCGGCAAAAGAGGCGTACCGTCAGCACCGGCCCCTGCGAACCAATGGCTATATTGGGGACGATCCAGTAAGGACGAGCACTGCGGGCGTATTCGATCGCGGGAATGATTCCCACGTCGATGGTGCCATCTGCCAACTCCCTCGCGCAACGCGAGGGAACCGAATAACTCAGTGCGAAAGGTGCGGGGTTGCATTCGAGGGCAACGACGAGGGGCCGCGTGTTGAGGTACGGGACCGCGCCCAAGCGCGGCTTCATGAATGGACGGCCTCTTGCAAAGCGTCGATCCGACAGGGTGAGGCCACCGGCTCGTAACGAGTATTGCGCCGTCGCGGTGCAAAGCCAGCGTCGCGGATTAGCCGTTCCATCGCGTCCAAGCCCATCTCGTTGGTGTGGCTGGTGCCGGCGGCGCTGACGACGTTTTCTTCGAGCATGGTGCTGCCGAAATCGTTGATGCCGTAGCGCAAGCTGACTTGGGCGATTTTAGGCCCTTGGGTCACCCACGAGGCCTGCAAGCTGGGAATATTGTCGAGGAAGAGCCGTGCTACAGCTACCGTGCGCAAATGATCGTATCCGGTCGCTTTAGCACCGTTCCACCGCGACTCGTCCGCGCCCAAGTCCGTGTGGTCGGGCTGGAAATTCCAAGTGATAAAGGCGGTGAAGCCACCCCGTTCGTCCTGTAGCTGCCGCAGGCGGTCCAGGTGCTCTAGGCGGTGTTCGACCGTCTCCACGTGGCCGTACATCATCGTCGCCGTAGTCGGCATCCCCAGCGCGTGCGCCACGCGATGCACTTCCAGCCACTCTTCGGTGCGGTCCTTGCGAAAGCCAATAATATCGCGCACCTCGTCGTTGAGAATCTCAGCTCCGGCACCCGGTATCGAATCCAGCCCTGCGTCGCGCAGGCGGCGAATGGTCTCGTCCAGCGGCAGCCGCGACAGGTGAGCGATGTAGATGATTTCCGTGGCCGAAAGACAGTGTAGCTGTACTTGCGGATAGCGGTCCCGGATCGCCGAGAGCAATTGTTCGTAGTAATCGAGGCGCAACTTGGGGTTGAGGCCGCCCTGCATCAATATCTCGCAGGACTTGGGCTCGTCGCCGCCAAAGGCCACCAACTCGTCGATTTTGGCAAATATCTGCTCATTGGGCAGGACGTAGCCCTCGCTGGAACCCGGCGGCCGGTAGAAGGCGCAAAAGTCGCACTTGACCCAGCAGACATTGGTGTAGTTGATGTTGCGCCCGACGTTGTAGGTGACCACCGAATCGGGGTGTTTCTGTAGGCGCACCCAATGCGCCAGCATCCCCAACTCGGCGAGGTTGTGATGCGCGTACAAGCGGCGGGCATCATCGAGCGCGAGGCGCTCCCCGGCATAGACCTTTTCGGCAATATCAGTGATCACGGGTGCTATCCAGTCGCCGCCAGCAGAGTCGGGGTATCGGCGACGATGTTGTAGAGGGAGTCGCGCTCCAGGGGCTGGCGCCCGGCCTCGACGATGCGCTGTAAGAGTTCGGCCTGCGTCAGCCGCTGCTGCGTCTCAGTGAAACTCTTGCGGGTGATTTCGTAGTCCATGACCGTGCCGTCGATGTCGTCGGCCCCGTACCAGAGCGCGGTCTGCGAAATCTCGATGGTATTCATAATCCAGAAGGTTTTGACGTGGGGGAAATTGTCGAGCATCAGCCGCCCCACGGCGATCTCCTTGAGATCTAGGCAACCCGTCGGCCCAGGCAAGTCCTCCAACTCGGTGCGCTCGGGGTGGAAAGAAAGCGGGATGTAGCAGAGGAAACCACCGGTCTCGTCCTGCACTTCGCGCAGCCGCACGAGGTGATAGACCTTCTCCTCGGTATTTTCAATGTGGCCGTAGAGCATGGTGGCGTTGGAAGGCAGGCCGGCTAGATGCGCCGCCTGCGCGATCTCCAGCCACTCCTCGGAGTCCGCCTTCGTCCAAAAAAGGTCGCCCTGAACTCGATCGCTGAAGACCTCGGCCCCACCGCCGGGCAACGACTCTAGCCCGGCCGCTTTCATATCGGCAAAAATCTCCTCCAGCGGCTTTTTGGCAATGCGCTGAATCTGGGCGATCTCGATCATGGTGAAGGCCTTCAGATGCGCGTCGGGGCGGGCTTGCTTCATCGCCTGCAAGACATCGAGATAGTACTGGTAGGGCAGTTTGGGATTGACGCCGCCGACCATGTGGATCTCGGTGATCGGGGCCTCATCATACTCGGCAACCCGCGCGGCGACTTGCTCGGGGGTCAACACGTAGCCGCGCTCGTCTTTAGGCTTGACGTAGAAGGAGCAGAATTTACAGAGCTTGTTGCAGACGTTGGTGTAGTTAATGTGCTGATTGCGAACGTAGTACGCAGTGTCGCCACTTTTGCGCTCGCGGACGATATTGGCCAAATAGCCCAAGATAGGCAGCTCATCGCAGGCGTACAGGCGCAGGCCATCGTCCAAGCTCAAGCGCTGTCCAGCCAGCACTTTGTCGAGGATATCTTCAAGGCCGGCGCGGCCAATAAGATCGTCGTAAATCACCTATTTCTCCTGAGTTCAGTACATAATACCTATGGGTACCCCATTAGTCAACCGGCCCTTTGACGCCTTGGTACACCGCGGCAATGCCCAACGTTAGCGGCGCGTATTGCGCTTGGCGGAACCCGGCCGCGACGAGCAATTCGACAAAGGCCCGCCCCTGGGGAAAGGTCCCCACCGAGCGCGGCAAATAGGCGTAGGCCCGGCGCTGGCCGGAGACGAGGCCGCCGATCAGGGGCAGTACTTTGTGGAAGTAAAATAAGTACAATTGCCGAAACAGCGGCGCAGTAGGCTCGCAAAAATCGAGCACCAAGAGCTGGCCGCCGGGCTTGAGCACCCGATGAGCCTCGGCCAAGCCACTGGGAATGTGGCCAAAATTGCGCACCCCAAAGGCCCCGGTTACCATATCGAAGGTATTGTCCTGAAATGGTAGCTGCTCGGCGTCGCCGACTAATAGCTCCACGCGCGCGGATGGCCCCTTAGCCGCCACCTTGGCCGCCCCTAGCCGCAGCATCTCAATGGCCATGTCAATACCGACGACCTGCTGCGGCCCCAAGCGGTCAGCCGCGAGGGCAAAATCGCCGGTGCCAGTAGCCAGATCCAAGATGCGCTGCGGGTGCTTGTCCCGGGCTGTGAGGAGGGCGCGCCGTCGCCAGTACACATCGACTCCGCCGCTGAGCAGGTGGTTGAGCAAGTCGTAACGCCGAGCAATGGCGTTGAACATGTCTCGATTGCGCCTCTTGTGTTCGGCGACGTTTTGCTTATTCTCCATGCAAGAAAAGCTAGTCTCCTTCCCATCACTGTCAACAAGAGCCATGCCCCAACTGCAGGCCAACATTCTCATCGCCGACCAATCGCTCTTTATCCGCGAAGGGCTGCAAGAGGCGCTACAAAAACCCGGCTATGCCGTTGCAACCGCTGCGGATGGCACCCAAGTGCGCCGGATGCTGAAAGCCGACTATTTCCATCTGGCCATTCTCGACTTGCAGATGCCCGGTCCCGCTGGAATGCAGCTTTTGCAGGAAGTCGGCCAGCACCACCCCGACACCCTATGCATCATACTCACAGATCACGACAACGTCCACAGTGCGGTCGAAGCCATGCGCAAAGGCGCGTACGACGTAGTGACCAAACCCGTCGATTTAGACCACTTGCGCGTTGTAGTCGCCCGTGCACTCGATCGCTTCGAACTCGTCGTCGAAAACCGCAAGCTTCACCACCGCCTCGAAAAAGAAGCGCCCTTCCGCCGCCTCGTGCGCCGCAGTCCGGCCATGCAGGCTGCCGCGGCCACGATCAAACAAGTGGCCGAAGCGGATGTACCCGTGCTCTTGCGCGGCGAAACCGGCGTGGGCAAAGACCTGGTAGCGCGCGCCATCCACGAGCGCAGCAAGCGACGCGACGCCCCCTTTGTAGCCGTCAACTGCGGCGGCTTCACCGAAGAGCTTTTTACCAGCGAACTGTTCGGCCACAAGCGCGGAGCCTTTACCAGCGCCCATGCCGACCGGCCCGGCCGTTTTACCCTCGCCGAGGGCGGCACCCTCTTCCTCGACGAAATCGGCGAGGTCTCGCACAAAAATCAGGTCGAGCTGCTGCGTGTCCTAGAGTCCCACGAATTCCAACCGCTCGGGGACCCGCAGGTCCACCGCGCCGATGTGCGCATCATCGCTGCGACCAACCGCAACCTCGAAGACGCCGTTGCAACAGGTGGCTTCCGCGAAGACCTGTACTACCGCCTCAACGTAATCCCCATCGATATCCCTCCCTTGCGCCAGCGGCGGGAAGACATCCCGGTCTTAGTCGAAATGTGCCTCGACGAAACCTGCCGCGCTCAGAACAAGCCCCCCAAGAAAATCAGCCCGAAGGCCATGGAGGGCCTCATCGCCTATGATTGGCCGGGTAATGTGCGCCAGTTGCGCAACCTGCTTCAGCGGCTCATAGTCACCACCCCGGCGGCAGTCATCCTACCCGAGCACCTACCCGGCCCGCTCGGTGAGCTAGCCGATGGCCCCGGGCAGTTCTCAATGGCCCTCGGCTCTTCCCTCCAAGAGGTCGAGGCCGAACTCATCCGCCAGACCCTCCAACGCCTCACGGGCAACCGCCGCGAAGCAGCCACTATTTTGGGCATTAGCGTCCGCTCCCTCCAGTACAAGATCAAGCGCTACAACATCGCGACCAAGTAACGCTCTGTCGGCTGGTGGCACGCGTGCAACCCGTCGGCAATCCATGCGCCAATTTTAGGCAACTCCTGCATTTTTTGCACTTTTGCGCCTGTGCGGCCCTTCAACCCGCTCCTCACCCGAACGTGCTTTATTCGTAACTAAATTATTCACAATGGCTTAACTAGTAAGAAACCAAGTGTGGCATTGGATTTGCTTATCTATACATGAGTCGAATGGAGCGCCGGTCGCCCTTTGCGTGACCGAAAGAGTTTCACAGCCCGCATCGACCTTAAGTATCTGTTAATACAGAGCAAATAATTTTGTCAGCTCAAGCATTGAGCAACGCGGAAACGCTTCGCAGCCCCAAACTGAAATAATGACAATGCAAATTTTGCACTTTGAACATATAGACCCTGACGCTCCTAACTCGTGCAATTCAAGCAGCTTGCGAGACGTCGGGCCAAAATTGTTGCAATCGAGCGCAAAAATTTGCGCCTGCTGACCCATTAACCCAAGGAAGGTTTCGCACATGGCTTACGCGATCCAAGAAGCCCTCAACGATGAGGACAACACCCTGCGCCTCTACTTCGACGACATCGCCGAGTCTAGGCCGCTGAGCCGCCAGCGAGAAGTCGAGCTGTCGGCGCGGATCCAAGACGGCGACATGGCGGCCCGCGACGAGTTGGTTCAAGCCAACTTGCGCTTCGTCATCGATGTCGCCAAAAACTACCAAAACCGAGGTCTCTCGCTAGAGGACCTAATCAGCGCGGGCAACGTGGGCTTGCTGACCGCAGCCGAGCGCTTCGACGGCACCAAGGGATACAAGTTTATCTCGTACGCCGTATGGTGGATTAAGCAGTCCATCCTGCAGACCATTGCCGAGCACGCCCGCACCGTGCGTCTGCCGCTGAACAAGCTCAGCCTGCTCAAGGACATTTCGCGGGCCACGCGCAAGCTCGGCCAAGGCCGCGAAGGCGAGCCGGATGTCGAGGAAATCGCCGCTGAGTTGGGCGTGCCAAGCGAAGAGGTTCTCGACACCATGCTCAGCGCCCGCTCGGTGCGCTCGCTCGACGAGTCCTTTGAAAACGACGACGATCGCAGCCTACTCAGCCTGCTCGCCGACCACAATCAGGCGACGCCCGACAGCGACGTCTTGCAAACCTCAGCCCGCGCCCACTTGGAGGAAGCCCTCTCCAGTCTCGAAGAGCGCGAGTTGCGCATCATCCGCCTCTACTTCGGCCTCGACGGCAGCCAAGCGCTGACTTTGGAGCAAATCGGCGGGTTGATGGGCCTGACGCGGGAGCGCGTGCGCCAGCTCAAGGAGCGCGCCCTGAGCAAGCTGCGCCACCCGACTCGCTACCAGTCGCTCCTCGCGTTGGTAGACGAAGCGGAGTTTTACTAGGATTGCCAGCGAGTCCGCTGCCCCAGCGCGGGCGGCGGACCGCTAATTTGGTAGGATAATGGTTGCGGGCGGCGGCGACTGCTCAGTCTTCGCCTTCCCGCAATTTCTTGAGTTCGTCGCGCAACAGCGCGGCTTTTTCAAATTCTTCGCTATCGACCGCTTCTTGTAGCCAGTGCTCTAGCTGTTCCTTTTGGCTCAGCGGTCTCTTTTGCAAAATTTCCTGTTCCAACTCATCAAGCGCGGCTTCTGAACGCTCGCGCTCGATGTAGAACTCCTCGGCTTCCACCTCGGGCCAGGTGCCAATCCGCGCGCGGGTCTGCTGCACGACGGCCAATGCGCTGTCGTAATCTTGGTCGCCGACGGCGATCATGGCCCGGGACACGCCGTTGATGCGCAAAATATAAGGCCACCATTTCTCCAGATTGTCGCGGTCCTCTTCGCGCTCGGCATAGCGGTTGACAAACCGAAAGAGCTCCATGTTGCGCTCGGTATCGCGCACGACCCGCCGGTAGTCGTGCAATTGGATCAGAAAGGCGTAGCGCTTGTACAGACGGCTCCCTTCGTCAAAAAGCTCGCGGCAAGCCGACTCGTCGAGCACAAAGTCCTCGTCGCTGTCCCCGTGCTCGCGGCGATATTTTTCCAATTCGCCCCGATAGTAGTCGAGCGCAAAGTCCTGCCCGTGGGGCCGGCGGCCATCGGGCCGGCCGTCGAGATTTAGCTGCAAAATGCCCTGAAAGGCCCCTTGGTCCACGCGGATCTGGATCTTCGCCACCCCATCCCTTCCCGATATTTTCCGCACATTCGCCTCTGGGTCGAAGGACCATTCATTTAATAGGTCGGTCAGATCTAGGCTCATGCCAACCTCGCAAGACGGCTGTTTGCTGACATCCCAGAAGTTCTCATAGCAGAATAATAACCGAGTTGATGCGTTGCGGCAATGTCCGCCCCCGCAGGCTTGGGGACTGCACATTCCCAAGGACCCGCTGGACCCTAAGCCTGCGATGGCATAGTTTATGCTACAACAATGTACGATGCCTTCTTTGGATTTGCTTGAATGGCGTCCTTTTGCCGTGTAACACTTGTATTTGGGGTCTATTTTTGCTTTTTACAACGAATATGTGGTTTTTTGATATTTACAAAAATGTCGTTTTCATTCACGATAACGACAAAAACGTCGTAAAATAGGATGCCTTACATGTCCACCGCAACGACCGCCAGTGCCCAACAGCAGATCTCCATCTTACACGAAATCGGGCAAATACTAGGCTCGACAACCGAGTTTGAGGAGGCGCTCAACGTCATTCTCAAGCTCATGAGCGATCAGCTCGACATGAGTTTGGGGACGGTCAGTCTCTTGAGCCAAGAAGCCACCGAAGTCTCCATCGACGTGGCGTATGGACTCTCGAAATCGGAAATCCAGCGCGGCCGCTACGATGTCGGGGAAGGCATCACCGGCAAGGTCGTGGAGTCTGGCAAACCCGTGATCGTGCCGCGCATCAGCAGCGAGCCTCTCTTCCTCAACCGCACCGGCGCTCGCGGCAGCGCGGCCAAGAGCCAAACCTCGTTTATCTGCGTGCCCGTCCTCCAGCAAAAGCAGGTAGTAGGCACCATCAGCGTCGATATTCCTTATAAGGACAACGAAAGCCTACAAGATACCGTGCGCCTGCTGTCCATCGTAGCCGCCATGATCGGCCAATCGGTCATCGCCCGCCAGCGCGCCCGCGCCGAGCAAACCCAGCTTCTCGACGAAAACTTGCGCCTGCAAAACGAACTCCGCGAGCGCTTCCACCCCGCCAATCTCATTGGCAACTCCCGCCCCATGCAAGAGGTTTGCCAACTCATCGGCCAAGTGGCCCCCAACGATGCCACGGTCCTGTTGCGCGGCGCGAGCGGCACGGGAAAAGAACTTGTCGCAGATGCCATACATTACAACAGCTTACGTGCCGATAAACCCTTTGTCAAAGTGCACGTCGCCGCCCTGCCGGAGACCTTGGTCGAATCCGAGCTATTCGGCTACGAGCGCGGCGCTTACACCGGAGCCTCAACGAGCAAAGCCGGCCGATTTGAACGAGCGCGGGGTGGGACGATTTTCCTCGACGAAATCGGCGAGCTCAGTATAGGCGCGCAGGTCAAGCTGCTCCGCGTGCTGCAAAATCGCGAAGTCGAGCGCCTCGGTGGCCGCGGTCCCGTGCCGATTGACGTCCGCGTCATCGCAGCAACCCACATAGACTTGGAAAAAGCTACAGCCGAGGGTACCTTCCGCGAGGATCTCTTCTACCGACTCAATGTCTTTCCCATCTTCATTCCGCCCTTGCGCGAGCGCAAATCCGACATCCTCCAGCTTGCCGACCACTTCCTCGAAAAGTACTCCCACCAACACGGTGTGGAGATGCACCGCATTTCTACGCCCGCCATTGACATGATGATGAGCTACCACTGGCCGGGCAACGTGCGCGAGTTGGAAAATTGCATTGAACGGGCGATCATTCTCAGTAACGACGGCGTCATCCACGGACACCACCTGCCCCCCTCCCTACAAACGGCTGATGCGACCGGAACGCCGGTCACCGGTTCGTTTAAGACGATGATGCGGTCCTATGAACGAGAAATCATCATCGAAGCACTCAAAAATGCCCGCGGCAATATGGCCAAGGCCGCCCGAACCCTCGGCACTACGACCCGCATTTTCTCTTATCGCATTCAAAAACTAGACATCTCCCCAAAAAATTACAAGAAATGAATTATAAAACTACAAAATTGTTGTTTTTTAATGCTGTTTCAATTTTGTAGGTATCCCCGCCCTGTTTTTCTCTTTATTGTTATTTTTTCTAACTCCCTAATTTACAATAAGCTACAATTCTGACGTATCCGTGCCTGATCCACTTGGCACATTTCTTGCCTTGTAGCAATCCGATATTCGCATCTACGAGGCATCTGATTAGATGCTTCTTCATATCTCACAAGGGAAGGGATTGCCCATGTCTGTTTTTCGCAACCGTCCTTCGCTCCTATGGATCTGTGCCGGGGTCCTCGGGGTGACCACGCAGGCTTCAGCCGGAGATTTCAAAACCGTAGAAGCCTTTCAGGCCATGCCCTTGGCCTATCCCAAATTCATGGTAGACAACCTGTGGATTCTCATCGCCGCAGCGCTGGTCTTCATCATGCACTTGGGCTTTGCTACGCTCGAATCCGGCCTGACCCGGCAGAAGAACACGGTCAACATACTCTTCAAGAACCTCTTTATTATCTCGGCCGGCATCCTCACCTACGCCTTGTGCGGGTTCAACATCATGTATCCGGGCGACGATTGGATCATCGCCGATGTGCTAGCTCTCAAGGGTTGGATCGGCTTTGACGACGATGTGGCCAACCTGACCAACCAGTACGCAGATTACACCTACTGGTCGGATTTCATCTTCCAAGCCATGTTCGCCGCTACCGCCGCTACCATCGTCTCCGGTGCGGTGGCCGAGCGCGTCAAGCTATCGGGCTTCATGATCTACGCCGCGATTTTGGTAGCTTTTGGCTACACCATAGCAGGCTCCTGGAAGTGGGGCGCTGGCTGGCTCGACGACCTCGGTTTCTACGACTTCGCCGGTTCGTCGGTAGTCCACGCCTTTGGCGGCTTCTCCGCCCTCGCCGCAGTTATAGTGTTAGGGGCGCGCAAGGGCAAGTACCACAATGGGGAAATCAGGCCCATTCTCGGGCACAGCATGCCGCTGTCAACCATCGGCGTCTTTCTGCTCTGGCTCGGCTGGTTTGGCTTCAACGGCGGCTCGGTGCTCAGCGCCGACCCCGCGGCCGTATCGCTGGTCTTCGTCACCACGACCCTCGCCGCTGCGGCCGGTTGCATGGCCTCAATTTTTACCTCTTATGCCTATCTTAAAAAGCCCGACATCACCATGGCGCTCAACGGCATTCTCGCCGGCCTAGTGGGCATCACGGCTGGTGCCGACGTGGTCACTTGGGGTGGGGCCATCTTGATTGGGCTGATCGCCGGAATCATCGTCGTCTTCTCTATTATCTTTATCGACCGCATCAAGATCGACGATCCGGTCGGTGCCATCTCCGTCCACGGTATCTGCGGCGTCTGGGGTACGGTCGCGGTCGGGATATTCAGCACCAACGCCGACCACAGCGTGGGCATCCAGCTATTGGGCACCCTGTCTTTTGCTATATTCGCCTTTGTCTTTTCTTTTATTCTCGCGACCATTGTCAAGGCAACCCTCGGGTTCCGCGTCGATGAGGAGGAGGAGGACGAAGGGCTCGACTTAAGTGAGCATGGCCAGCCCGCGTACGCGGATTTCCAGCACATCAACAACTAAGCGAGGGAACCAACGATGTATAAGATTGAAGCATATCTCCGGCCATCGGCCCTTGAGGACGTGCAGAAGGCCCTAGGCGAACGGGGCATTGCCGGCATGTCTGTAACCGAAGTGCGGGGCTTTGGCCGCCAGCGCGGCCACCGCGAGGTCTATCGCGGCGCCGAATACCGCATTGATTTCGTCCCCAAGATCAAAATCGAGGTCGTCGTCAAGGACGCCGACCACGAACAGGCGATCAACACCATCGTCGAGGCGGCTAAGTCCGGCAAAGTCGGCGATGGCAAGGTCTTCGCCTCGCCGATCCAAGAAGCTGTGCGCATCCGCACCGGCGAGACGGGCGAAAGCGCCCTGTAATAGTAAAGGGGCCGGCTAGCCCCGCTGCGCCGGCCCCACCTTTTTACCCCAACCCACCTAAGGAGAAAGCGATGAACCGCTTGCTTTTTGCCGCACCCCTTCTCTTCGCGCTGACCTTATCCGCCGCTCCGGCCGATGCCGGGGTTGGATTTGGTGCCGACGTAGTCAACCGCTACGTGTGGCGTGGCACGGACTTTGGCAATGCCGTCAGCATCCAGCCGGGCATGTCCATCAGTCACGGTAACATCGAAGTCGGCGCTTGGTCGTCTTGGGCGATCTCCGATGGCGGTGCCAACGAGAACGACCTCTATGTCAGCTTCTCGTCCGGCCCCATCGGCATCACCCTGACCGACTACTATTTCCCGGGCCTGACCGAAGACGACATGTTCTTCAGTTACAGCGACGAAGACGCAGTACACATCCTCGAAATCAGCGCATCCCTCGCCCCCGATGGCGTACCTCTGAGCGCCCTAGTCGCGTACAATGTATCCGGCGACGCCGACGATTCGTTCTGGGCAGAAGCGACCTACGACTTGGGCGAGATGGAAGAGACCGCCGTCAGCGTCACCGTCGGCCTCGGCAACGGGTTTTACACTACAACGACCGACCCGGCCTTGGTCAGCGTCGGCCTCAACATGGGCAAGGGCGATTATTTCGCCTCGTACATCCTCAACCCAGACAAAGAAAGCACCTTCCTCGTCTTTGGCAGGAGCTTCTAAAACCTGGTCTGTATTCCAACGCGGAACCCAGACCAGAAGCAGGGGTGCGTGCTGCGGGGAGCGCGCCTCCTGATCCCATATCAACTCAACCATTACTTTAAAAAAGAAAGGAATTCTCATGGCCAAAGCCAAAGCTAAAGCCAAGACCAAGGCCAAAGCTAAAACGAAGTCATCTCGGTCCAGCGCCGTCTCATCCGCGCTGGCCTTAGCACGCAACCAAAAAGCGCAGATGGTCGACTTCAAGTTCGTCGATCTGCCCGGCACCTGGCAACACTTTACCATGCCCATCGCCGACTTAGAGCCCGATGTGTTCCAAGACGGCCTCGGCTTCGACGGCTCGTCCATCCGCGGCTGGCAGGAAATCAACGAATCCGACATGCTCGTCGTGCCCGATCCAACCACCGCGGTCATGGATCCGTTCATGGCCGTGCCGACCCTGTCGCTGGTCTGCTCGATTGAAGACCCCATCACCCGTCAGCCCTATGCCCGCGATCCCCGCGGCGTCGCCCAGCGCGCCCAAGCCTACTTGCAGCGCACCCGCATTGCCGACACGGCGTTTTTCGGACCGGAAGCGGAGTTTTTCATCTTCGACAACATCCGCTTCGACCAGCAAGCGCATCTGGGTTTCTACGAGATCGACTCGGCCGAAGGTCGCTGGAACAGCGGCTCGGACGATGGCCCCAACCTCGGCTACAAGCCCGACTACAAGGGCGGCTACTTCCCCGTGCCCCCCACCGACTCCCTGCAAGACATCCGCACCGAGATGGTGCAGACGATGCTTGCCTGCGGCATCGACGTAGAAATCCACCACCACGAGGTGGGCACCGCCGGCCAAGGCGAGATCGACATCCGCTTTTGTCCGTTGCTTATCTGCGGCGACCGGATGATGCTGTACAAATACATCGTCAAGAATGTGGCGCGTCAGCACGGCAAGACGGCGACGTTCATGCCCAAGCCGCTGTTTGAGGACAACGGCACGGGCATGCACACCCACCAGAGTCTGTGGCAGGGCGACAAGCCGCTGTTTGCTGGCAGTGACTACGCCGGTCTCAGCCAGATGGCGCTGCACTACATCGGCGGGCTGTTGTACCACGCGCCGGCGCTGTTAGCGTTTACCAATCCGACGACCAACTCCTACAAGCGGCTGGTGCCCGGCTACGAAGCGCCGGTGAACTTGGCCTATTCGCAGCGCAACCGCAGTGCGTCGGTGCGCATCCCGATGTATTCGCCTTCTCCCAAGAGCAAGCGAGTGGAGTTCCGCTGTCCGGATCCGTCGTGCAACATCTACTTGGCGTTGTCGGCGATGCTGATGGCGGGGTTGGACGGGATCGAGCGTCAGCTAGATCCGGGCGAGCCGTTGGACAAGAATCTGTATGACTTGTCGGCCGAGGAGCGGGCAGGCGTACCGCAGACGGCGGGTTCGTTGGAGGCGTCGTTGGATCACTTGGAGCAGGATCGAGACTTTCTGCTGCAAGGGGACGTATTCTCCGACGACCTGATCGACGCGTGGATTGACTACAAGCGCACCGAGGAGGTCGATGCCCTCCGCTTGCGGCCGCATCCCTATGAGTTTTCTCTCTACTACGACGTGTAAACAACTATAACTACAACCAACGTAAAGGGGCGGTGCCAGCTTGGCATCGTCCCTTTTTACATTTTGGTAAGACCGCGCGATTTTCGTATATTCAGCCTCCTAAAATTAAGGAGAATATATGCGCTTCTCGACGCTTCTCGCGCTCGCCGCCCTCCCACTCGCAGCGTACGCCGAAGTGGGTTTGCAGGCACAATATGCAGTCCAACGTGCCCTCGAACCGGTCGTCGTCGATGGCAAACTGGACGAATTCTCGTGGGAAAGGGCACATCAAATCAACCGCTTTGAGCGTATCCTCAACGAATACGACGAAGTGCTCTTTCCCACGCGGGCCAAGATGCTGTGGGATAGCGAGTACTTTTACTTTGCCTTCGTCTGCCAAGATGCGGACATGTGGGCCATCTACGATCAAGAAGACGATCCGATGTGGAGCGAGGAAGTCGTGGAGGTCTTTATCGACCCCGACGGCGACGGCAAGCGCTACCTAGAGCTGGAGGTCAACCCACTCAATGCGGTCGTCGATTTGCTAATCTACTCGGTGGAACCCGAGTGGCATTCGTCCAAAGACTGGGATATCGCCGGGCTTAAAACAGCGGTCCAAACCCACGGCACCGTGAACGACTCGCTCGCACTCGACTGGGGCTGGACCGCGGAAATCGCCATTCCCTGGGCCGCTATGGCAGATAGCGTCACGGGAGGTGCGCGCCCGACAGCAGGCGATGTCTGGCGGCTCAACCTCTACCGCATCGAACGCAAGGGCGGGCGCAATCTAAAAAGCCACCTAAACAACCTTGCAGCTTCAGACTCGCTCCAGCAGCACTACCATGAGCAAACCGAGTACACGGCCTGGAGCGAAACCTACCAACGCGGCTTTCACCACCCCGCCCGCTTTGGCGCGGTGCAATTTGCGGAGTAATCGCACTGACAGTTGAAACAGTCAGCTTTACCCTCCCATTCTTCCGCCGCTTGGGAGCGCACAGGAGAGCAGGGAGTATTCGCCTCGGATTACGGCGAGGCCCCAGCGAGCAATGTTCCGCGCCGCGTTGACATCGGCATGGGAACAATGCCCACAGTCTTTACAGGAAAAGTCATCTTGACGACGAGTGCCTATACGCAAGCAGTTCGAGCAGGTCTTCGATGTGTAGCGTGGATCGACGTACACGACGCGGACGCCTTCGCGCTTGGCCTTATACTCGACGAACTGCTGCAACTGGTAGAATGCCCACAAGTGGAAACGTCGGCGTTGTCCCTTGCCGAATCGGCAACGGTCGCGGATACCTTTGAGCGTTTCAAAGACAATCGCCAAGCCGTGGTCGCGGGCGAACTCGACAAGATGCTTGCTGATTTCGTGGTTGATTCGTTTCTGGTGGCGTCGTTCCCGACCCGAAAGCCGTTTGAGTGCCCGGCGACAAGCCTTTCTGGTTTGCTTGTTGCCGGTGTCTGCCTTCGCCTGCAAGCGGGCCCTCACATCGGCGCGGTGCTGGCGATAGTCGGCGAGTTCGTGCCCCTGAAACTGGTGTCCTGTGGAATCACAAGCGATAGAGCGGAGACCCAAGTCAACGCCAAGCGTGTCTTCAGCGTCTTGGGCAGGGGGTATGTCTTCTTTGACCTGAACGTCCAAGTAATAGTTGCCCCGCTTGCGAGAGAGGGTAGCCGACGTAGGGTTTTGTCCGGCCAATCCTTCGCGCTGAAAGTCACCCAACTGCATGGCGAGGATGCAGCGCCCATCGAGCAAGCGGATGGAAACGGTTTCGGTTTCAACGTTGAGCTTGAAAATGCGGGCGTCGTAGTCAATCGAGGTGGGCTTGAATCGGCTGTGTCGCGTTTTGGCGTTGGCCAATCGGGGCGCGACCCGTGCAATGGCGCGGACGGCCAAGTTGGCGCTGAGACCGAATTGTTCGCGCACGTCGCGGTAGCAGCCCTTGTGCAGGTCGTATTGGCGATGACACTTGTTGTCGTTGCCCCAGTCGGCGACGAGGTTGCAGGCGTCGGCAAACGCCGTCATGGTCGCGTCAATGCGCCCAGCCACCCGAGGCGGAACGACGAGTTTACAAGAGAGAGTGCGTATCGTTTCCATGTCCTTGAATATAGTGAGTTAATCTTCACTACACAAAGACGTATTTTATTTAATTCGGCTCAGGGAACCAAACCGCCTTGTGCGTTTCGGCCCCGTCGCTGATTCAATCCCTATCCCTCCGCCGACTAAAGATCGGCGGTCTCACGCATGGTTTGAGTCTCAGTAATCCCGCTTGGATAGGAATGTCTAGGCGTCAATGTAGGAAGGAACAGAATGGCAAAATTTCTCACCACAACAGGTGTATCATATCAGCTTGAGGAGATCATCAAGAATGCTAAGGAGCGTCTTGTGCTCATCAGCCCGTTTCTCAGAGTTAATGAGCGTGTCAAAGAACTTCTCGAGGATAAGGACCGCTTGAAAATAGATGTCCGCGTAATCTACGGAAAAAACGAGCTACAGCCGGAAGAGAACAACTGGCTCGAATCCATGACTTCTATCAGGACCAGCTTTTGCAAGAACCTTCACGCGAAATGCTATCTGAACGAAAACGCGGCGTTGCTAACCTCGATGAACCTTTATGAGTTCTCCCAAGTCAATAACAACGAAATGGGCCTACTCGTATCCAAAGAGAAAGAGCGGGAACTTTACGAAGAGATTTATGAAGAGTCGATGCGAATCGTGAGGGTAAGCGAAGAGATTCGTGTGACGGTCGCAAGAGTCGAGATTCCCGAAAACGGTGGGGAGTCGCAACCGCGGAAGCGTTCAGGGGCGAGGAATACTCGAGAGACTCCAGAGATACCGGAAGACGGTTTCTGTATTCGGTGTGAAGATGCCATACCCGCCAAGCCAGCTCAGCCATACTGCAAAAGCTGCTACGCGAGCTGGAAGCGGCACAACAACAAGACGTACAAGGAAAAGAATTGCCACACGTGCAGAAACGAGTACGCGGCAACCCTACTCAAGCCCCTATGCCTCACTTGCTACAAGAAGTATAAGGATGTCTTCGAGTTCGCAGGCAACGATAGTTGAACCGCAAGGCGAGTTCACAGGGCGCATCGACTGAGTTGGCTCGGCTAAAATAGAAAGGAGACTCGAGTACGCGATGAAAAACCTACTGATCCTCTGCCTTTTGCTCGCCCTGCCGGCACTGGCCGCGGCCGACATAGAAGGCATGGTATTGATCGACGATGTCTTCTACATCGACATGTACGAGTACCCCAACCAGCGCGGCACCCTGCCCAAAGTCAACGTCACTTGGGGCGAAGCGGAATCGCTCTGCGCGGCGCAAGGCAAGCGGCTGTGTACCGAACAGGAATGGCAGAAAGCCTGCACCGGGACGCAAAACTTCGCGTACTCCTATGGCACTGAATTCGAGCCGGAGCGCTGCAATACGCGCTTTGCCGTCGATGGGGTCTGGCAACGCGGCCCGGGCCTAGCGCCCAGCGGCGCGTATGAACGCTGCACCAACGACTACGGGGTCTACGACATGATCGGCAATGCTTGGGAGTGGACCGCGTCTTGGTATTCGCGCTCCGACCGCTGGCGGGTCGTGCGCGGCGGCTCCTTCTTTCACAACGTCAACCTAGCCCGGGCCGACGCCCGCTACGGGCGGTTCCTCGACGCCGACTACCACCTCGATTTAGTGGGCTTCCGCTGCTGTCTCTCGGCGGATTCCCCCCAAGCGCCGTAGCATCATGGCCATTCGCAAGGTATCGCAGATGGGGCATCCGGTGCTGCGCCAACGCGCCGCAGAAATCCCTCCTGACCAGATGCAGAGCCCCCAGATGCAACGCTTAATCGACGACATGATCGAGACCATGATCGACTACGAGGGCATTGGCTTGGCCGCGCCGCAAGTGTTTGAACCCTTGCGGCTGATCGTCCTCGGCAATCCCGCAGCCGACCCCCAAGACGAGGCCGCCATCCCGCTGACCGTGCTCTTCAATCCGCAGTTTGCCACCCTGTCGCCGGAGCGTCTAGACGCTTGGGAAGGCTGCTTGAGCATCCCCCAATTGCGCGGCGTCGTCCCGCGCTCGGCCGCCGTCGAGGTCCGAGGCTACGACCGCGAAGGGCGAGCGGTGGAGTTGGCAGCGGAGGAACTTTTCGCCCGCGTCCTCCAGCACGAAATCGACCATCTCGACGGCGTGCTCTTCTTAGACCGCATGGACGATCTACAGACCCTTACTTTCCTAGAAGAATACCAGCGCTATTGGCTCGATGCCGAAGCGTGAGGCCACCTGTTCGGAGATAGAGCTGACTTGACAATCGTCCTACACCTCGTACTATGTTTGGATTCATTCCCCAATCTCCTCAGATAGGACTATGGATCCCCGCTTCTTACTCGAACAAGGCACGGGCATTTACACTGGCAACGAGCTGATCGTCAAGGGTGCCTTAGAAAGCCAAGTCGGCGTCATTACCGGATACCCCGGCTCGCCCTTGGCCGAGCTTTTCGAGACCCTCGAAAACAACAAGGACCTCTTTAACGAACACGGCATCGTCGCGCAGATCGCCAACAACGAAGCCCTCGCTGCCGCTCGCCTCAACGGCTCGCAGATGGAGGGCATTCGCGCCTTGGCCGTGATGAAGAGCGTCGGCTTGCACGTGGCGGCCGACGGATTGGCCCTCGGCAATATGGTCGGGGCTTCGCCCAGCGGAGGAGTTCTAGTCGCCGTGGGCGACGACACCTGGTCGGAGGGGACCCAAGTACCGGCTGACTCGCGCTTCCTGTCCCAGCATCTCTACATGCCGGTCCTCGAACCCGCGACCTTTCAGGAGATCAAAGACTGGGTCGGGCACGGCTTTGAACTGTCGCGCCGCTCGGGTCTCTATCTGACCTATCTGGTCACCTCCAACCAAGCCGACGGCGGTGGCAGCGTCACGGTCTATCCCAACCGCTTTGCTCTCCTCAACCGCAAGCAACGCATCGCGCTGGACACCAGCACCATTTGCTCCGACGAGCGCGTCATCATCCCGCCGGCCACGGTGATAAAAGAGCGCGAAGTCGTCCACCAGCGCTATCCCCGCCTGTGGCAGCTAGCGCGGGAGGCGGGCATCAACCAAATCCTCTATCCCCCGAGCGCGGGGGCCAAGCCGCTGGGCTTTATCACCTCCGGCTTGGCTTATAGCTATCTCGAACACGCCCTGCACATCCTCGGGCTCACCGGGCATTTCCCCATCCTCAAGCTGGGCATTACCTACCCGGTCGACCCCCACATGATCGCGCGCTTTGCCGATTGCGCACAGACTTTCTGCGTGGTCGAGGAAAAGCGCGCCTTTATTGAACCGCAGATCGCCGCCGAGTTGGCGCGGCAAAAAGAACTCGGGGCCGCGCTGTGGGGCAAGCGCTTCCCGGGCAATACCCCGGGCTTTCCCGATATCCAGGGTCTGCACCCCTCGCTCATCGTCCAAACCCTAGCGCGCCTCTTTGCCGCGCTAGACGCCGAGCTACCCATCGACCGCGAGAAACTACAGGCCGAACTCAACACCTTGGCACCCGTGAACTCCACCGCCGCTGTGCCACCGCGCGCCCCCTCCTTCTGCCCCGGGTGCCCACACCGCGACTCGGCTAGCGTACTCAAAAAAGCCGCGGCCGACCTAGCTGCGCCCCCTGACGGACAAGCCCCGGTAGACTTGGTCTTCCACGGCGACATTGGCTGCTATTCCATGCTCAAATACGCACCGTTTTCCGAGCTGATGCACAATCTTTCTGGCATGGGCTTGGGCGGCGGAACCGGCGCGGGCATCGATCCCTTTATCGACAACAAACAGCTCGTCTTTATGGGGGATTCGACCTTTTTCCACACCGGCATGATCGCCATCTCCGACTCCATCAAAAACGGCCAAGACATCACCTACATCATCCTCGACAACAAGACCACGGCCATGACCGGGCACCAGCCCACGCCGGGCGTGGATGTCGACATCCTCGGCAAACCGACCTTTGCCCAAGACATTGAAAAGGCCGTCACCGGCCTAGCGGGCGACTCTTCGACCTTTATCGCCCGCATGGACCCAGCCCAGCGCCAAGACTACGACGCCCTCGTCCGCAAAACCTTACTCCGCGACGGGGTCAAAATCATCATCGCCGACAAGGAATGCGGCATCACCTACCACCGCCGCGAGCGGGTGCGCCAGAGCGCGATCGCCAAAGAACAGGGCTTCCTGCCGGTTGAAAAGCACATCAACATCAGCGAAGACGTCTGCGAGTACTGCCTCGAATGCACTCAAGCGACCGGCTGCAGCGGCCTGACGGTCGAGTCCGCCACCGAGTACGGCCCTAAGATTGCCATTGACTCTTCCTCCTGCGTTGCCGATGGCGCTTGCACCCGAGTCGAAGTCGGCGATGGCGACAAAACCTGTCCCTCCTTTGAGGAAATCACCGTCCAGCGCAAAGCTCCACCCACCGTCTCGACCCCACCCATTGACGCCGGCCAGTTACCCATGCCCCCCCAGCGTCCTCTAACCGACATCTGGTACACCTACATAGCCGGAGTCGGCGGCATGGGCGTCAACGTGGTGGCCTCGGTGCTGGCGCAAGCCGGAGTGCGACAGGGCTACGAAGTGCGGCTGACCAACAAGAAGGGGCTGGCCATCCGCAACGGCTCGGTCTATTCGCATTTGAGCTACTCACCCAAGGGCACCCCGGTCTCCCCGCTGATTCCCTGCGGCAAGGCCGACTTGCTCCTCGGACTCGACGTACTCGAAGCGGCGCGGGGCCTTGAACCCCAAGGCCGCTACCGCATCGCCCATCCAGAGCGCACCGCCGCCATCGTCAACACCGCCAAGACCCCTACGATCGACACTCTCATTGGCCAAGAGGATTTCTCGGCCGAAACCCAAGCCGACCTAATCCACCAACAAACCCGTCCAAATGCGTACTTCGGTGCAGATCTCTTCCGCATCTCCGAGCACTACTTGGGCAACAAGCTCTACGCCAACATCATGATGCTCGGCGTGGCCTTCCAGCGCGGGCTGCTCTCCCTAGACCTAGACACCTTGCTCTGGGCCATCGGGCAGGCCGTGCGCCGCGATCTAGAGACCAACCTAAAAGCCTTTAACATGGGGCGCTACCTAGCACTTGATCCAAATCACTTCTCGGTCGACGAAGAACCACTTAGCTACGCCGAACTCGTCGCCGACAAAACCGCGCTGTTGGCCAAAAAGAAGGGCAAGCGCGTCGCCGCGGCCTACCGCGACCGCATCCGCGATACGCCCGTCGCCACAGCGCGGCGCCACTTCGCGCTACGGGTGTACGATCTAATTCAGTACGAAAACCTCGCGTACGCCGACCGCTACATCCACCAAGTGCTCGCCGTGCAGGCCAAAGACGGACCTGAGTTCAATTTCGCGGCCACCCGCGAGGTCATCTATCAGCTCGCCAAGGTCCTCGCCATCAAGGACGAAATCTACGTGGCCCATCTGCTCACCTGCGAGGAAAAGTACCGCCGCGACCGCCGCCGCTACAACATCGACCCGAGCCGTGGCGACCGCATCCGCTACCGCCACCTGAACCGGCCGCATCTGCGCCTCTTTGGCCGCGACTTCCGCCCGGATATCAAGCTAGGCGACCGGTCGCTGAAGTGGGTCGCTCGCATGAAGTTCCTCCGTCGGCTCTGCTCCTCGTGGTGGCACCGCGAAGAGCGCGACTTCGCCGCTTGGTACGAAGGCCTAATCGCCGACTTTTCCCCGCACTGCGCAGACGAGTATCACACTTGGGTGCAAGTCCTATCCCTGCCCGAAGAAGTGCGCGGCTACCGGGGCGTCCGGCAGCCCAAAATGGAGGCGGCCAAAAAGCGGGCCACCGAGCTTTTAGCCGGGCGCGAGACCGCCCCGGATCCGGAGATGTTGCAGATTTCCGTATCCACTGGAAGCTAACCCTGTGATTCGCCCCTATCGCCTAGCGGATTTGCCCGTGCTCAAGCACATCACGGCCATCTGCTTCCCAGGGGTATCCATCGACCACAACATCGAGCAGCGCTTTGGACTCATCGGCGGGTGCGACTGGCAATTTCGCAAGCTGCGCCACATTGACGACGACGTGGCCGACGAGCGGGCGAGCGGCGTCTTTGTGTGGGAGGAAGACGGCGAGGTCGTCGGCTACATCACCACCCGCATCGACCATGAAAGCAAAATTGGCGGGATTCCCAACATCGCTGTTCTGCCGCATTGCCAAGGCAAGGGCGTGGGCCGCCAATTGCTGGAACACGGCTTAGCGCATCTGCGCACCGCTGGTATGGAGTGCGCCAAGATCGAGACGCTGGCGCAAAACCCCATCGGTGCGCACTTGTATCCCAGCCTCGGCTTTGAGGAAGTCGCCCGCCAGATCCACTATTGCACGCGCCTCTAAATTGGTACCGACATGACGCCGAAAGAAGCCGCCGGCCGTCGCGCCGCCGAGTACATCGAAGCCGGGATGATCGTGGGGCTGGGCACGGGATCAACCGCCGAATGGGCCATCCGCGCCCTCGGTGAGCGCGTCGCAGCCGGGCTGGCAGTCAAGGCTATCCCCACCTCGGAAGCCTCGGAAGCCTTGGCCCGTTCTCTCGACATTGAACTGACGACGCTCGCCGAGGTGTCCAGCGTCGATTTGACCATCGACGGAGCTGACGAGATCGATCCCAGCCTTGACTTAATCAAGGGCCTCGGCGGCGCGCTCCTGCGCGAGAAAATCGTCGCCTCCATCACCGCGCACCAAATCATTGTCGCCGATCCATCCAAGCTAGTCGATCGGCTCGGCACCAAGAGCCCGCTGCCGGTCGAGGTCGTCCCCTGGTCTCATTTACTCATCGCGCGGCGTCTTGAAGAACGGGGACTCGAACCAGCCTTGCGCTTGCACGCACCGGACACCCCGTTTGTCACCGACAACGGCAACTACATCATCGACGCTCGCTTTCCCGAGGGGATCGACGACGCCTGCGCCACCGAGCACTGGCTCAACGCCTTACCCGGAGTCGTGGAAAACGGCCTTTTCCTCGCAATGACCCATCTCGTGATCGTCGGCCAAGACGACGGCTTCTGTCACCTGATCAACTAAAGCTGAGGTTCCATGCAACATTCCGCACCACGCTCGCGCCGCTCTTTTCTACAAAGCGCCCCGCTCGTTGCGGCCGGCGGCTTGGTCGCCTGTGGCCAAGCCGAACAGCAAGCGGCCCCTGCGGTCCAATCCCAACAGCATTTCAAGTGGAAGATGGTCACCACCTGGCCCAAGGATTTTCCGGCCTTGGGCACCGGTGCCAACAACCTCGCCCATAGCATTGAGGCTCTGTCCGATGGACGCCTGCACGTCAAGGTGTACGGTGCGGGCGAGTTGGTGCCGGCCTCGGGCGTCTTCGACGCCGTCTCCGGAGGCACCGCCGAGATGGGCCACGGGGCCGCCTACTATTGGAAGGGCAAGCACGAGGCGACCCAGTTCTTCTCGGCCGTCCCCTTTGGACTAAACGCGGCCGAGATCAACGGCTGGCTGCGCTATGGCGGCGGCCAAAGCCTGTGGGACGAACTCTACGCCCCCTTCAACCTTCAGGCCTTTCCCGTCGGCAACACGGGCGTGCAGATGGGCGGTTGGTTCAACCGAGAAATCAACACCCTAGCCGACTTCTCCGGTTTGGTCATGCGGATGCCGGGCTTGGGTGGCGAAGTCCTGCGCCGCCTCGAAGTCACGGTCAAAGCCCTGCCCGGCGGCGAGATTTTCCAAGCCCTCAAGACCGGTGCCATCGACGCCACCGAATGGGTCGGCCCGTACAATGATCTCGCCTTTGGGCTGCACCAAGCCGCCCAATACTACTACTGGCCGGGCTGGCACGAGCCGGGGACCGCGCTAGAGTGTATGGTCAACAAGCAAGCCTTGGAAGCCCTTCCCGCAGACCTCCAAGCCGTCGTCGCATACGCCTGCCAAGCGGCCAACGACGACATGCTCAGCGAGTTCACCGCGCGCAACAGCCAAGCCCTCAAGACGCTCGTCGACGAGCACGGCGTCCAGCTCCGGCGCTTTTCCGACGAGCTCTTGGCGCAAATCGGCAAAGTGTCCGCCGAAGTCGTCGCCGAAATTGCGGGCCAAGATCCCTTTTCCAGCCGGGTCTATGACTCGTTTGACGCCTTCCGCAAAAATTCCATCGCGTACACGCGCATCTCCGAGGAAGCCTATACCCAGGCCCGCGCTCTGACGTTTGGCTAGCGCCCGCATGGAACGCCTCAACCGCTTCATCGTCCACACCGTACCTTGGCTGACGCTGGGTATGGTCTTGGTGACTTTTGTCATCGTGATCTTGCGCTACCTCTTTGGGCGCGGCTGGGTCTGGATGCAGGAAATAGCCCTTTACATGCACGCCTTTACCTTCCTCCTCGCGGCCAGCTACACCCTCTCGCGCGACGAGCACGTCCGCGTCGATATCCTCTACCGGCCCTTGGACGTCCGGCGCAAGGCCCTAGTCAATCTCTTGGGCAGCGCGCTACTGCTGATTCCCTGCTGCGCGGTGTTGTTCTATCAGTCGCTGCCCTTTGTCGCCGACTCTTGGGCCGTGTTCGAAGGCTCCCAAGACGGCGGCGGCTTAGAAGCGGTCTATCTGCTCAAAACCGCCATTCCTCTGTGCTTCTTGCTGCTGTTTTTGCAAGCCCTAGCCATCATACACCGCAGCGCGCAAACCCTCCGCACCCAATGAGCGAATTCGCGCCGCTGGCCATGTTCCTCTGCACCTTCGCGGTGCTGCTATCCGGCTTCCCAGTGGCCTTTTGCCTCGCGGGTACGGCCCTCGGCTTTGCTGGCCTCGGCGTCCTCACCGGCGACTTTGACGTGGCCTTTCTCTCAGCTTTGCCGCCCCGCATCTACGGCATCATGTCCAACGAGACCCTGATGGCCGTGCCGTTGTTCGTCTTTATGGGGGTCGTGTTAGAGCGCTCGAAAATCGCCGAAGACCTGCTCGAAACCATGGCCCAGCTTTGCGGCAGTTTGTGCGGCGGGCTGGGGATTTCGGTGTGCCTCGTCGGCGGCCTGTTGGCGGCTTCCACCGGCATCGTCGGCGCGACGGTCGTCACCATGGGGCTCATTTCGCTGCCGGCCATGCTCAAACGCGCGTACTCCCCAGCGGTTTCCACCGGCATCATCTGCGCTTCGGGGACGCTCGGCCAGATCATTCCGCCTAGTATTGTGCTGGTCATCCTCGGCGACGTCGTCTCCTCGGCCTACCAGCAGGCCCAACTCAAAATGGGCAATTTCGCCCCGGTCTCGGTGTCGGTCGGCGACCTCTTTATGGGCGCGCTCATACCCGGTCTCGTGCTGATGGGCCTCTATATCCTTTATATAATCGTCCTCGGCCTTCTCAAGCCGGCCACTATGCCGGCCGTGTCGGCCGAGGAGCGCGCGCAAATTCTCAGCGCGGCCTTCTTCCGCCGTCTCGGCGCAGCCCTCGTGCCGCCCCTAGTCCTCATCAGCGGGGTGCTCGGCTCCATCCTCTTCGGAGTGGCCACCCCGACCGAGGCGGCTTCGGTTGGCGCGGTTGGTGCCATGCTCTTGGCGCTGGTCAAAGGGCACTTCAACCGCGCCGCGCTCAAAGAAGTCATGCGCACCACCACCGAGATCAACGCCATGGTCTTTATCATCCTCATCGGCGCGAGCGTGTTTTCGCTGGTCTTTCGCGGCTACGGGGGCGACGAAGCAGTCGAGAGCTTTCTGACCCATGAGGCGACCGGCGGCGTGCTCGGCTCTTTCGTGTTAGTGATGGCGGTGATGTTTTTGCTCGGCTTCTTTCTCGACTTCTTCGAGATCATCTTCGTCGTCGTCCCCATCGTCGGCCCGATCCTCTTGACGATGGGCTTGGATCCGGTGTGGTTGGGCGTGATGATCGCCCTGAACTTGCAGACCTCTTTTCTCACGCCCCCGTTTGGCTTCTCGCTCTTTTACTTGCGCGGCGTCGCCCCTCCTGAGATTAGCACACCGCAGATCTACCGGGGAGTCGTGCCCTTTATCGCGATTCAGGTGCTGCTGTTAGTGGGGCTGTGGTTCGTGCCGGAACTAGCTACGTATCTGCCGGCGAAGGTGTTCGGACGCTGATAAAGTTTGGTGGGCTTTACTTTATCAGCGACCATTTGGTCGAATTTTTGGCATTAGTTGAACAGATTATAAATCAAACAAAAACAAAAATTTATGTTATATTAACAACCACCTGCTTCGACCAAATGGTCGAATTCGCCGCACCGAGTCTTGCATGTCTTTACAACTACGCGCCGTTTTGCCCTCTGTAAAACGGCATTTTTGCAAAAAACGTTTCCAACGTGGCACACATGTTGCTCTAACACAGTGAGACTCGACAATGTACGTTGAGCATCACACTCATCCCATGCAAGGAGGAGCATCATGAAGACAACATGGGTCATCGCAGCCGCCCTGCTTTTGGTAGCCGCGGCCACCATGGACGCCTCGGCACGAGGCCGCAGCGGCAAGCACGGATTCAACGGGCATGCCAAGGACGGCGGATACACCAAGCGCGGCGGATACACCAAGGACGGCGGATACACCTCCCTGAGCGACTCACTCGGCTTGACTGAAGACCAGCAAGCCCAAATCGAAACCCTTCAAGAAACCCTCAACGAGCAGCGGCAGGCCCTCAGCGACCAATACCGCACCGGCTTTGAGGCCCTCCTAACCGAAGAGCAACTCGCCATCTTCGAAGGCATCGTGAACCCACTCGGTTTGACCGAAGACCAGCAGACCCAAATCGACGCCCTACAAGAGCAAGGGCTGACCGGATACGGGTTCCTCATCAGCTTGGCGACCATCCTAACCGAAGACCAAATTGCCGCCCTCGACGAGAACGGGTTCGGCAAGCACGGGCTCGGATGGCGCGGGTTCAACGGGCATACCAAGGGCGGCGGATACACCAAGCGCGGCGGATACACCTCCCTGAGCGACTCACTCGGCTTGACCGAAGATCAGCAGGCCCAAATCGAAACCCTACAAGAAACCCTCAACGAGCAGCGGCAGGCCCTCAGCGACCAATACCGCACCGGCTTTGAGGCCCTCCTAACCGAAGAGCAACTCGCTATCTTCGAAGGCATCGTGAACCCGCTCGGCTTGACCGAAGACCAGCAGGCCCAAATCGAAGCCCTACAAGAGCAAGGGCTGACCGGATACGGGTTCCTCATCAGCTTAGCGACCATCCTAACCGAAGACCAAATTGCCGCCCTTGATGAGACCGGGTTTGGCAAGTACGGATTCGGCAAGTACGGATTCGGCAAGCACGGATTCGGCAAGTACGGATTCGGCAAGCACGGGTTTGGCAAGTACGGATTCGGCAAGCACGGGTTCGGCTGCTATTCGAAGGACAGTGAAGAAGAAACCGAGACGACCGAGACAGCGGCTGCGGGCAAAGCTGCAGCCGTCGAGGAGACGAGTTGGGGCCGTGTCAAGGACTCTTTCGGTCGGTAATCCTAGTGTAGGGGCGACCGGCCGGTCGCCCCTACACTGCATCTCTTGAGGAAAACATGGTCCTCCTCGCTATCGCGGCCAGCGCTCTGCTGGCCTGTTCCGTTCAGGCCCAATCCGGGCCGCCAGAGGAGGCTGCGTCCCCTGTGCCCGTCATCGGCTATGTAGATGCTGACCGCGACGGCGTAAACGACCGATTCCGCGACCAAGACGGCGATGGCGTAAACGACCTCAACGGCCAGCCTTATCCCCACCACTTCCCCTTTTTAGACAAAGACGAAGACGGCGTAAACGACCGATTCCGCGACCAAGACGGCGATGGCGTAAACGACCTCGACAGCCGCTTCCGCGATGCAGACGACGACGGCTTTATCGACAATGTCGTCGATTTCAATGGCGACCGCTTAAACGACATCACCGGTGCCAAGTACGGCCCGCACGGGCTGCTGGGCTATCGCTTTGGCCGCATCTTTGAAGAGCGCCGGCACCAAGTCAAGCAATTCCGCGACGCCGATGGCGACGGCATGCACGACCCGCTCAAGCGGCTGCACCAGCGACTGCGCGCTCAAAAACGGCGAATGGACTTCTTCTTGGACGAGGACGGCGACGGCATCGACGACGCCCGCCTTTTGCGCCGCCTCTTACGGCACCCGGACGAGCGCGTACGAGACCTCGCCCCCAAACGCCTAGAACGCCGCCGCGTACCCTCGCATCTTAAAAAAGACGATCCCCAGCGGCGCAAAAAGCAGAAGGGACACAAATGAGGTACCTACCGGCCTGTCTAGTCGCGTTGGTTTCCGCCGCCGAGGCCCAAGTCGCCCTCAACGCCGACCTGTACACTACTTATACAGACAATGTTTTCCTCGCGGCCAGCCAACGCAGCGATCTGATGCAGTCGGCCTATATCGACTTCGACTATCAACCCGACGCCGACTTGAGCTTGTACTACTCGGGTAACGCCAACGTATTCAGCAAAAACGCCGACCTTTTCAACCATGTGCACAGCTTGGGTGCGAGTTATGCGCGTCCCTTGGGCACAGCGGGTCTATTCTTCGCCGGTGCCAACCTGAGCCTGCGCTTGGACCGCCCGCTCTACGACTACCGCGACTTTGCCGCTGGCCGAGCTTTCGCCAGCTTCGAACCCTATCTTCACCCAGGGCTGATCACTCGCCTAGACTATACCCTTAGCTACCAAAACTTTCTCAACGCCACTGACTACAACTACCTCGAACAGCACCTCGACGCACAGCTAACTCACTACCTGCCCAGCCGCACCACCTTGCAGCTAAACGGCGAGTTGGGCCTTAAGTCCTACCTGCAAGAAACAGCCCAGCCCAGCCGCAACCCACTCCTATGGGGTACCCGCCTCAAGGTTGCCCAATCCCTGGGTCCCAACCTCGGGTTACAGCTAGCGTGGCACCGCCAAGACATCCTCGCCGGCCAGAGCCGCTATGCCGATTGGTTCGGGTACGCCCCGAACGAAATTTTCGACGAGTTCTACAAGGCTAAGACAAAATCCAAGGCGTATAGGTACGATCCAGACGAATTCTACAAAGCTCCGCCGACGTCTCAGGCGCACTGGTACGATCCAGAAGAACTCTTTGAAGACCACTACAGCTATGGTGGGGATCAATGGAGTACTACCCTGAAGTACTTGGCTCCGTTAAACTGCGAGCTAGCGGCTTCCTTCTATCGCGAAAGCCGCCTCTACAGCCAGCGGCCAGCCTACGATCTCGCCGGAGTTCGCACGGGGGAATCCACCACGGAAATGCGCCATACCGCGCGCTTGGGGCTAGCGCGCTCATTCTACCTAGACAGCACCCCGTTCCAAGAAATCGCCCTCGAATTGGAATGGCTCTCCCGCTCAGTCGCGTCCAACGACGCTTTCTACGACGCAGACGCCCGGGCGTACTCCATGGGCGTCCAGTTCGGTTTTTGAAGGGGGCGGTCGAATTGTGTAGGGGGCGGTTTGAAACCGCCCCCTACTTTAACCCATACTTCTTCAGCTTGTAGCGCAGGTTGCGCTCGGTCAGACCCAGGATCTCGGCGGCTCGGCTCTGGACGCCGCCAGCCTGCTCCAAGGCTTGAGCAATGGCCGTCTTTTCGAATTCCTCCACTTGCGCGGGCAAAGTGTCTGCAACGGGCGCGGAGGCTGCTTTTTGTACTTCGACCGGTAAGTCCGCCCGCGTCACCACTGAGCCACGAGCCATGACCACCGCGCGCTCGACGATGTTTTGCAACTCGCGCACATTGCCGGGATAGGCATAGCGCGTCAAGAGATCCAACGCCTCTTTGGACACCTCGCCGACAGCCTTGCCGTTTTCCTCGGCATAGCGGGCGAGAAAGTGGTCGGCGAGCAACGGAATGTCGTCCTTTCGCTGTCGCAAAGGCGGCAGCTCTACCGCGACGACGTTGAGCCGATAAAACAGATCCTCGCGGAACGCCCCTTGCGCGACTAGCGCCGCCAAATCGCGATTCGTCGCCCCAATCAGCCGCACATCAACCTCGATCTCAACGCCGCTACCGACCCGCTCGATCTTGCGCTCCTGCAAGACGCGCAAAAGTTTGACCTGCACGTCGAGAGGGATTTCGGCCAATTCATCGAGGAACAAAGTACCGCTGTCGGCCTGCTCAAAGCGGCCAGCACGCCGGACATCAGCCCCGGTAAAGGAGCCCTTCTCGTGCCCGAACAGCTCGCTCTCGATCAAGCCCTTATTGAGAGCGGCGCAGTTGACGGGTACAAAGGGACGGTCGGCGCGGGGGCTTGCTTCGTGCACTGCGCGCGCCATCAGCTCCTTGCCGGTGCCCGACTCGCCGCGCAACAGCACGGTCGCACGGCTCGGCGCGGCTCGTGCCACCACGTTGAGGGCCTCTTCTATGGCCGGCGAGCAGCCCATAATGCCGCCAAATGATACCCGCTCCCCGATCTGCTCACGCAGGAGTTCGTTTTCTGAAATGCGATGCCGCTGCTCCAAGGCGCGATCGACGACCTGGTCGAGCACGTCAAGGTCAATCGGCTTTTGCAGGTAGTAAAAAGCCCCTTCCTGCATGGCGTCCACGGCTCCATCGACCGTTCCGAAAGCCGTCGCCATCACCACCCCGATAGCGGGATTAATCTCGCGGGCGGCGGCGAGCACCCCCATCCCGTCCAGCTCCGGCATTCGCAAATCCGTGATGATCAGATCGACCACTTGGCCCCGCAATAAGGCCAAGCCCTCTCGCCCGTTAGCGGCCTCTAAGACCGCAAAACCCCGCTTGCGCAAATAGCCGCCCACGGCCTCGCGCTGCGCGGCTTCGTCGTCGATTATCAGAATGGTCTCTCCAGCCATCTCAAAGTCCCCTTGGCAGTAGAATGACAAATCGCGCACCCGCGCCGCGATCACTCTGCACTTCAACGCGCCCCCCGTGCTCTGCGACGATGCGGTGCACCAAGCTCAAACCCAGCCCCGCGCCCGCGGCCTTGGTCGTAAAATATAGGTCGAATATCCGCTCGGCATCCTCGACCGGAACGCCCGAACCAGTGTCAGCCACGCCGATCTCCACCCAGCCCTCGGGCAGCGACCGAGCCTCTAGCCGGATGTGCCCCTCGTCCGTAGCTTCCACCGCATTGACCAGCAAGTTGAGCAACGCCTGATGTAGCTGATCCGCATCGACTTGAGCTTCACCTGCGCCGGCAAAATCTCGCTCCAGCCGCAGCCCAGCGGCGAGAATTTGCGGTTCGACTGTCTCGGCTGCCCGCTCTAAGATCGACATCAACTCTACGCGCGTCTTTGCCAGCGCGGGCGGACGCGCCAGCTCCAAAAACTGCTGAATGATGCGATTGACCCGCTCGACCTCGCCACCGACGACTTGGGTTAGCTGACTGTATTCATCCTCGTCGGTGCGCGGCGTAAATTCGCGCCGCAGCCGCTGCACGATCACACTGATAGCGTTGAGTGGGTTGCGCACTTCGTGGGCCACGCCCGAGGCCAGCGCCCCCATGGAGGCCAAGCGGTCGCGCCGCCGGAGATCGGCCTCCAGCGCCACCTTCTCGCTCAGATCCTGAATCACCAAGACGATGGTCTCCACTTCGCCGCTGGCATTGTACACCTGTGCGCTCGACAGCGACAGAGTTCGCTCGCGGCCCTGAGCATCCGTAAAACGACAGGACAAGCCCACCAGTTCCTCACCGGCCAAGGCCCTATCCACGGCCTCGTGCGGCCATACATCGCACAGGCTCTGCCCCCGCACCTGCTCGACTCCGAACAATGCCTCGGCCGCTTGGTTGAAGACTTCAATGGTCCCAGCCGGGTCCGTGGCCACCACCGCGTCCGTCATCTGCGCCAAGATGCGGCTGCTATAGGTTTGGATGTTCGCGTACGCATCGCTGAGCAGGGCCAAGTTTTGTCGCACAATTACCGCCCCAGTTCCCACGGCACCCAATATCAGGAGCAGGAGCACCAGCAAAGCCACTTGCAGCCGCCCGCGCTGCTCCTGTGCCCGCAGTTCATCGAGCGAGAGGCCAATGCGCAAAAGCCCCAGCGTCGTCCCTTGGGGCGCGAAGGGAATTACTACCTCAAATATCTCCTCGCCCTCGAACTCGACGAGGCGCGAAGCGGCCGCATCGCGCGTCAGAGCTGTTTCAAGAAACGCGTCGCCGGTAATGCTTTCGAGCAAGACCAAATCGTGCGAAGCGGCCAATAGGCCCAGCGTGTCCTGCAATGCCATGTACACAATGTTTTGATTGGTGCCGATCTCTTGGATCAGCCGACCAGCGCCGGAGCGAATCCGCAGGTGCAAAAGCCGCTCGGCCGCTGCCCGCACAATCACCGCGCCTCCACCCCGCATGGCTACGGCCACGGCAAAAAGCTGGTCGTCTAGCTCGAACAGCAGCGCCTCCTCCGCGCCCACCAGCAGCGGCTCCAACTCCCGCTGCCACTCCGCCAGCTCCTCCGCATCGACGACGCCACTCGATGCCACCAGCCGGCCGGTCGCGTCGATCACATCGACTTGGTCGAGGGCGTTGTCCGCTGCAATCCGCGCCAAGAGCGTATCCGAAAAGGACTGTGTCAGCCCCAACTCGGCCAGCAGCCGGGCGTTGTCCAGCAGCCGTTCCTCGACCAGTTCTTCCATGTCGCCTTCGGCGCGAAGCACGTTCTCCTCAGCGCGCGAAACCGCTTCGGCCAGCGACCGCGCCCCGCGTTCAAGTGTCTCTAAGGTCGATTGCTGCGACTGCCGCAGGCCATAGAACGCAAAGGCCCCCAACACCAAGGCCAGCACGACAAACAGCAACGCCAGATAACCCGGCCTGAGCGCCGCTAACTTCCGCACCGGGAATCGCAGCTTAGGCTCGGCCATCCCGCCTTCTATACTCCTAGCTATGTAAAATGGAAGTCAGAGTTATCTAAGCTGATGAAAGAGAGGAAATACAACAAGGGTGGGGCCCGACAGTAAGCCACCTGACGGCTAGTGCTATCAGCGTCAAGATACCGAGTGTACGAGGATCAGCTTGCTACTATCTGCGCAGCCAAGTGGATGCAGACCACGAGCTCATAGACGCTCTGGGGCCGACTCCCTCACCATAGTCAGCATCCCGACATAGGCGTCGTACATATTCTGAATGTTGCCCACGTAATGCACGGGCTGACCGCAGCGACAGAAACCGTAGCGCGCCCGTTCGTGATACGCCGGCTTGGCCAGCAGCCGCATCGCCCGTTCCACGTGGCCAAACCACTTGTCGGGATTCCATCCATTTTCGCGGGCCAAGCGGCGCGCGTCGAGTACGTGTCCGTACCCAACATTGTAGGCAGCCAACGCAAGACGCGTCCGTTCCTCTATGGGTATGTTCGCGTCAAAGCGGTTGACCAGTTGGGACATGTACTTTACCCCCGCGTGGATATTCTCTTCGGGGTCGTCCAGATTGGTAAATCCCAACTCGTGCCCAGTGACCGGCATGATCTGCATCAGCCCGCGCGCGCCGACCCAGCTAGTGGCTTGGGGATCGAACTTGGATTCCTGGTACATCTGTGCGGTAATCAATCGCCAATCCTGGCCGTACTGGCGGGCGTATTTTTTTACTAGTTCATCATAGGGCGACAGCCGACCGCTCAGATCGACCCGCAGCGAATCCTTTGCCTTGGCGATGGTGCGCTTGTTTTTGAAGTAGCGCTTCTTCATCATGTTAAAAAACAAACCGCCTTTTTCTTCTTTTACGTACTGATTGAGTGCCGCCAGCAAGGCCGGATTGTCCTTGCGCACCGCCCACCCCAAAGCCGTCGGCTTGATGCTGAAGGCCGCCTTGAGTTGGCGTCCGTAGGCGAGTTCCACGTCGAGCAAATTGGAGTCGCACAGCGTAATGTCGTAGCGACCTTCCTCGACGCCGGCTAGGATGTCTTCGGTTTCGATGGAGTCGGGCAGTGACGCGATCTGCAAACCCTCTATGGAATGGGCAAAGGCCAACAGGGTGGTGTAAAAAGAAGAGCTTTGGCGCACGTGGACCGTGCGCCCGGCCAAGTCTTGGAGGCTGGCAATCGAATCTTCCTCCGCACGCACGACCACCAGTTCGCCCACTTCGTTATAAGGCAGAGTAAACGCTGCCTGTGCCCGTCGCTCCTCAGTGATGGTCATCGCCGCGGCCACGACATCGCCTTTGCCTTCGTTCAAATACGCCAGCAGATCGGCGTGGCTTTCCGGAATGACGATATCGAGCCGCAGGTCGTGCCGGTCGGCGAATTCCTTGATAAGCTCGTATTCAAAGCCCACTTGTCGGCCACGATGGATAAAATAGGTCAGCGCATTATTGCGAGTGATCAAGCGCAGTCGCCGACGCTCTTTTAAGCCGGGCAGATCGTCGATGAAGGTCTGCTGGGACTGGCGCGTAAACTGCTGGGCGAGCAGATATTCATCAACCTTGGTCTTGAGCTGTACATCGTCGGGCCGCATCATCAGCGCAATCGGACGGTTTTCGGCCACCCTTAGCGGTGTAACCATGTTGTCGTAGTAGCTTGCCACAGCCCGCCACAAGTGCTCGTCGGATATGGTCGCTTGGTACTCACCGCGGACGATGCCATCGAGGAGGTGTTCAAGACCGAGCTGTTCCGGCGTGGCGTGAATCTGCAACGACTGCACCTTTTGCTGAATACCCAATAGAGTCTCGTAGTGCGAACTGGAGCGCCGGACGCCGATTTTCATCCCGGCCAAGTCCTCAATCGTCGTCGGCAGGCTGTCGCTTGCCGCAGTAATCAGGTACTCGTCCACATAGAGATACGGCACGGAAAACGCCGCCTGCTCCTGCCGTGCTGACGTAACCGTCAGACTAGCAGCGACAATATCGCCCTCTCCTTCCAGCAGCTTCCGTACCATCTGGGCATAATTTTCGGCCTTTACCAACATCAGCTCTAGATTGAGTTCCTTGGCCAAGCCGCGGGCGAGGTCATAGTCAATCGTCACCGGTTCTGCCTGCTTGGGCATGTGGTCAAGCGGCTCCGGTGGAACGATGACGCGCAGCTTACCGTGAGATTGCAATACCGGCAGATCGCCAGTGTACTTGGGCAACGGCGGCAGGGTTGCCGGGGTCGCCGGTTGGCTGCATTGAACAAACGTAGAAAGGGCAATAAGTCCTATAGGAAGAAGCGTTCGAGTGCGAAATAACACGACGCACCTCCTCTCCAAATCGGCCCGCTCGACGGACCTCAGTAGTTTTTAGCCTGGGATAAAAAACGACGCTTAGAAGTTAAATATCGCGCCGTAGAGATTCTTGGTAGGTTGTCACCTCACTGGGCAATATCATCAAGAAGTAGCTACTCCTTCGAGCCTTCCGCTTGTGTCCAGCGATTGGACATAAACTTCTAAACCCGCTAGCTCTTCAGATGTCATTTTACTACTGCCCATAAAGTTGCCTTCTCGGCTGACGATTTGATTCACTACATCTTGTGGAAAGAATTTGCTCATATCCCAAAGTGTAGTATTATTCAATTTTATAATACTATACTATAACATTCTTTCCACCAATGCATATCAAATCATACATATTTTTTATATATATTACACTATCATTTACATAAGTCTGTTTGTATAAATCTACTTGTACTGTTTAGAGCTATTAAGCATGTTGATACTCCAGTCACCAAAAGTGACATAATAGAGAGTAAAATTACAATTAGGTGTAATTTTTATACTCTAACTTTTCTCGACTGTTTTGGCTCTTCAATGTCATAATAATCTACATTTTAGGAAGCCCCGAGCTGATACTTAGTTCCTAAGCTACGGCAACTAAATACCTCTTAGTTTCCACCAACTCTTTGAGCACAATAAACTCCTTGTACCTGCGAGCAGGTTCGCCAATAATAGAAAGGTCGGCATTTTTCGTCAAGCAGTTTTATCCCCTTTGCACGGCTTGACGTCACTCCCCTAAACGTCCTTTATATTTTTTTACTTGCTGCCAATGCGATCCATTTAAGGAGGACTACTCGCTGTGCTAACCCATGAACTCACCGTCATTGAGCCGGGGCAAATCGAGGTCACCCAGACCGATCTCGACGACCACCTGCACCCCCATGAAGTACTGGTAGAAACCGAATACTCCATCGTCAGCGCTGGCACCGAAGGCGCGGGCTTTACTGGCCTCGTCAAGCAGATGCCTTTCGGCGACGCCGGTCAGTATCCCCGAGGCACTGGCTACGGCAACCTCGGCCAAGTGCTGAAGATCGGCGACGCAGTTTCCGGCATCCAACTAGGCGACCGCGTCCTATCCTTCGCCCGCCACGCATCCATCGTTAAGACGGATGCACAGCGCATGGCACTGCCCGTCTCGCGCGAGGCTCCCGGCCAGCACCTCGTGTTTACGCGCATGGCCGGCGTCAGCATCTCCGCCTTGCGCTCTTCTAGCGTCCAGCCCGGGGACACGGTGCTCGTAGTGGGTGGCGGCCTCGTGGGCAACTTCGCCGCCCAGCTCTTCCGCTTGGCCGGTGCCGACGTCATGCTCGCGGATTTGTCCGATCTGCGTCTACAGCAGGCGCGCGCCTGTGGCATCGAGCACACCGTCAATCCCGGCCGCGACGATCTGGAAAAAGTCGTACGCGATTGGACCGGCGGCATTGGCACCCGCATCGGCGTTGAAGCCATTGGCATTAGCGAAGTCATTGCCCAGACCGCGATGTGCATTGCCCGCCACGGCGAACTCATACTCCTCGGTAGCCCGCGCGCCCCAGCCCACTTCGATGTGACGCCCATGCTGCTGCGCATCCACTTAGAGGCAATCCGCATGATCGGCGCTCTCGAGTGGCGCTGGCCGCAGCACGAGACTGAACGCTGCCGCGATCTCGACGCCAATTACCGCCAAATCGCCTCGTGGATAGCCAATGGCCAGCTCATCGTCGAACCCCTGCTGACCCACCTAGCATCACCGTCAGATTGCCAGCAGATGTACGAAGGACTGACCGCCAATAAAGAGGAATACCTCGGCGTGGTCTTCGACTGGTCGCTGCTGAGTTAATTCCATGTCAACGCACTACCTCGCGCTGGACATCGGCTCGACGACCGTCGTCGCCATCGTCATCGACCTCGACACCAATGCCGTCGTCGGCGCAGCCAGCGCAGCCAATTCGTCCGAAACGACCTCCGCGGCAGATAAGCGAATCAGCCGATCGGAGTGGGATCTCGACGCGATGACCGAGCTGGCCATCGGCAACGCCGCCGCGCTCGTAGCCCGCACCAACGCTCGGCCAGCGGCCATCGGCGTCACCGGGCAGCAACAGGGCCTACAACTCCTCGACGCCGCGCTCGATACCGTTGGCCCTTATTTCTCCTGGCAGGACCAGCGCGCCCAAGAACCCCTACCGGGCCAGCAGCAAACCTACTTAGACGCCATGGCCCAGCGCAGGGGCTCCACCACCACCGACGGAGAGATGCCCGCCTTTGCCAATACCGGCTGCCCTATCGTGGCTGGCCACGCCGCGCCGCACCTGTTTTGGCTGCAAGCCAACAATCAGCTTCCCAGCGGCGTCAGCGGTACGACGGCCCCTGAGTTCGTAGTGTCACGGCTGGTGGGCAAACGGCCAGTTGTCGATCCCACGGACGCGCTCGGCTGGGGCGTCTACGACGTGACCAAGCGCACCTGGGCGGACGAGCTTATCGCCGATCTCGGCCTAGACCAGTCGCTATTTCCCGATCTGGTCGAATCTTGTACCATGGCCGGTCCCCTGACCGCAGCAATGGCCCAAAAGTTAGGCGTACCAGCGGGTCTACCCGTCGCTGTGGCATCCGGTGATCACCAGTGCAGCTTTGCCGGCACGGTCGCCGATTACGCCAACACCGTGGCCGTCAATGTCGGCACCGGCGGGCAAGCGGCACTGCACATCGAAGCTCCACTGCCGCGCGGCTCGCTCGAACTGCGCCCCTATATTCAGCGCGGCTATCTGCTGGCCGGCGTAGGGGCCGTCGGCGGGCGGACGTTCAGAACCTTGCGCGATTTCTTCGCCGACGCCATCCATGCTCTCGCCGATGTCCAACCCGACAGCGAGGCCCTCTACGAGCGGCTCGTAGCATTAGCCGCCGACGTGCCAGCCGGTGCCGAGGGCGTGCGCGCCGATCCGCTGTTTTCCGGGTCGCGCAGCAGGCCACGCGCCAAAGCCGCCTTTCGCGAGCTAACCGCGGCGACGCTGACTGCCGGACACCTAACGCGCGCGCTGTTGGAAGGCATGGCCGTCGAGTTGGCCGACTCGTACCGCGAGGCTATCCAACTGGGCGGCGGCGTGCGTTCCAAGCTGGTTGGCGCAGGCAACGGCATCAAGCTGAATCCCGTGCTGCGGGCGGCACTAGAAGCTGAGTTCGCCATGCCGCTGCACGTAGGGCCGCACGGAGAAGAAGCGGCCGTCGGTGCTGCGCTGTGCGCCGCGGTGGCCGATGGCGCATTTGGCTCCATTGCCGAAGCCAGTACAGCGTTTACCAGTGGCCCCCAATCGTGAAACATTCGGCACTGTCAAGCGTCAAATGAGACGAAAAAATAGAACAAACCGCTGGTTGAAATGGATCAATCAGCTATTAACCAACCAAAACAGGAGTCATCAATGAGACGAGTTTTACTGCTGTTCGCTGTGCTGCCAGTGCTGCTGTACGCCTGCGTCAGCACGTCGCCAACGACCGTGCAACAGGCGGCGATGGAGGAGGCAACCGAGGAGAAGCTGCCCATTGACTCGCTGGTGACCGTTGGCCAGCTAGACAACGGCCTGCGCTATGTCATCCGCAAAAACCAAAAGCCCGAAAACCGGGTCGAGTTGCGACTAGTGGTCGATGCAGGCTCAGTGCTGGAGGACGAAAACCAACAGGGACTGGCGCACTTTGCCGAGCACATGGCCTTCAACGGCACCAAAAACTTTGCCAAGCAGGAGTTGGTGGACTATCTGGAGCTAATCGGCATGCGCTTTGGACCGGATCTGAATGCCTACACCAGCTTCGACGAAACTGTGTACATGCTGACCGTGCCCACCGACAGCGCCGAGGTAGTACACACAGCCTTCCAAATCTTAGAGGACTGGGCGCATCAGATCAGCTTTGACGCCGAGGAAATCGACAAGGAGCGGGGCGTGGTCGTCGAAGAGTGGCGGCTGAGGCGCGGCGCACAGCAGCGCATGTTCGACAAGCAATTGCCCATTCTTCTGAAAGATTCGCGCTATGCCGTGCGCCTGCCCATCGGCCAGAAAGCCGTGCTCGACACCTTTCAGCACGAGGATCTGCGCCGTTTTTACCGCACTTGGTATCGGCCCGATCTGATGGGTTTTGTGGCCGTCGGCGACATTGAGCCAGCGGAGATGGAGGCGCTAGTGCAGGAGTATTTTTCGCGCATCCCTGCGTCAGCAAGCCCTCCTGAGCGCACGGTGTTCCCCGTGCCCGACCACGAGAAGCCGCTCTTCGCCATTGCCACCGACCCAGAGGCCACCTACAACAGCATCAGCATCTACAACAAAATGGACGTGCGGCCCCAAGGGACGGTGAACACCTATCGCCGCTCGCTCATTGAGTCCCTATATCACCGGATGTTCAACCAGCGCCTGCACGAGCTGACCAAGCGGCCCGAACCGCCCTTTTTAGGGGCCTATTCAGGGCAGGGGCGCTTGCTGCGCTCCAAGGAGTCTTTCATCCTCGGCGCGGGGGTGCAAAACAATGGTTTCGACGCTGGACTTGAGGCTCTGTTGATTGAAGCAGCGCGAGTGCGGGAGCACGGCTTTACCGCCTCTGAGCTAGCGCGTGAGAAAAAGGAAATGCTGCGCAGCATGGAGCAGTCCTATCGCGAGCGCGACAAGCTCCGGTCGAGCGGTTTTGCCGCCGAGTACGTGCGCCACTTGCTGACCGACGAAGCCATCCCCGGCATTGCCAAGGAGTACGAACTCTACCAAGAACTGGTACCCGGCATTGCACTGGAGGAGATCAATGCGCTGGCCAGTGAGTGGACGAGCGAAGAAAACCGGGTGATCGTAGTCAGTGCACCCGAGCAAGCGGGCATTGCCGTCCCCAGCGAGCAAGACCTGCTGGCGATCTTCGCCGAGGCGGCGCAGCAGGAGATCGAGCCGTACGCCGACGAGGTGTCCGACGAGCCGCTCGTGGCGCAAATGCCAGCTCCGGCTGACATCGTCGAGCGCAGCGAAATCCCCGAGATCGGCGTGACTTGGTGGACGCTCTCCAATGGCATCCGGGTCTGCCTGAAGCCAACGGACTTCAAAAACGATGAGATCCTCTTCCGGTCCTATAGTCTCGGCGGCCTCTCGCTAGTCCCCGACGCCGACTACGTGGCTGCCTCGACTGCGACCTCGGTGGTGAGCGAAGGCGGCGTGGGACCGTTTAACAAGATCGAACTAGAGAAACAACTGGCCGGCAAAGTGGTGCGGGTATCGCCGTGGATCAGCGGCTTGCGGGAGGGCATTTCCGGCTCGGCCTCGCCCGAAGATATCCAAACCATGTTCGAGTTGATCTACGCCTTCTTCACCGCGCCACGTCAGGATAGCACGGCCTTCCAAGCCTTCCAGACGCGCATGAGAGGTTCCATCCAGAATCGCAGCGCGCACCCAGAAACAGCCTTCGGTGACACCATTGCGGTCACCATGGCGCAGTACCACCACCGGGCGCGTCCTTGGTCGCTGGAGTTGCTCGACGAGATGGACTTGGCCACGTCCATGGCCGTGTACCAAGATCGCTTTGCCGACGCTGGCGACTTCTCGTTTTTCTTTGTCGGCAACTTCACCCTCGAAGACATAGAGCCGCTGGTGCGCACCTATTTGGGCGGCCTGCCGACCACGGGACGGGAGGAAACTTGGCGCGACGTCGGCATCGAGGCTCCAGAAGGCGTGATCGACAAAGCGGTCTATCGCGGCCTTGAACCCAAGAGCCAATCGCGACTGATTTTCACCGGCCCCTTTGAGTACGACGGCTGGAAAAACAACCTCGAACTCAGGGCCATGACCTCCGTGCTACAGATCAAGCTGCGCGAGGTGTTGCGCGAGGATTTGGGCGGCACCTATGGGGTATCGGTCAGCGGCAGTGGCTCGCACTACCCGGACGAGCAGTACAGCATCTCCATCTCTTTCGGCAGCGACCCCGAGCGCGTCGAGGAACTAACGCAGGTGATCTTTGAGCAAATAGACAGTTTAAAAACCGTCGGCACCACCGACCTCTACGTCGATAAGGTCAAGGAAATGCGCAAGCGCAGGCGCGAGACAGACCTCAAGGAGAACAGCTTCTGGGCCGGGGCTTTGCAGTCCCGCGACTTCCACGGCACCGATCCGCTACGGTTAGTTCAGTACCCAGCGTTGGTCGATTCGCTGACGGTGGAGGCCGTGCAGCAGTCAGCGCAGAAGTATTTCAACATGGACCGCTACGTGCGGGTAGTGCTCTATCCAGAGGAGGAGGAGGAGGAGGGAGAAGAGTAGCGCTACGCGGCACTGTATTTCCCTTGCCTATACGCCGCCGTCGGCCCAAGCTGTTTTAGTCGGGTCGGCGGCGGCTTTAGCATTTCTATAATGCTGCGACCTCTAACTTTGCGCTATCGTTTCGCATATCTTTCGAGCGAGATGATACATCTTCTGGGCTAGTTCCTGCGGTGGTTTTCCACCCGGGAGTAGCCCAAAATCTGAGGGATACCTCGCATCAATATACAGTTCATTCAATTGGTTCAGAATATCCGATTCTACTTCGAGCTTGATATACTTCTCAATCTGATGACGGAGCGTGGTCAGGTCATGGACTCTTGGCACGGCTTGTTCATACTCTTCAAGAACAGCTTTGAACGATTTCTCGACCGCCTGCTGACAGTGGAAGGCAACCATATGCGTCAGGTCGTCGCGGTTGATGATTTCTTCTACAACCCCCAAGTCATCGTGCGCCGAATCCAGCCACGCCTTAGCTTGCTTTTTCATACAATATTTTCCCTAAACTTTCTATTTCATTTAAAAAAGAAGTGCCATGCCTCTGAAGAAGCTCGTACTCGGCTTTCGTATAGACGATAAGGTCAATGGGAACCAGTCTATTGATCGCCTCGATACTTTTCCTCACTACAAGCCTTCTTTGCATCCTTTCCTCATAGGTCTGTGAGATAACTTCAGAATCGAGGATGACCAGTAAATCTATATCGCTTCCCGTCTCCTCCGCCCCTAATGCATGGGATCCGAAAAGCACGATCCTATAGGGATCACAAGTCAAAAGACTTGAGACTATATCGTGTATGTCGCTGGTCTTAGTCTCCATCTGCTCCCTGCGTGTTTTCATCCTGCAATAGCCGATTCTAGGGTTATGGCCTCAGTCGTGGTCAGGCCGAGCTTGCTCAATAGCACCTCGACATTGCGCTTTAGCTCTGCTCTGGATTGATACGCGCCCAGACAACTTCAGTCTTTGCCATAATAGCTTCTTCCTCGTCTGACTGTAGCACGTTTGGGTTCGTTATTCACCGCAGGCGAAAATAGAAACCCATCCTACATTAACTGATCGGCCAACGCCTGTAATTGCCCCTCGTCAGGATTCGGCCCGGCCAACGCGATCTCCGCATCCCCCTCGCCTTTTATCACAACCGCAACCTGCTTCGACCGCACGCCCTCAACCACGATCTCCCGCACCGCCGCTCGCGCCTTCGCCCCGACGCCGCTGCCGAGAAAAACCTTCGCCGAAACCTCGCCCATCGAATCCTTGCGCGCCCCCTTCTCAAAATACTTTCGCTTCTTGCGCTCAGCACTCCGTTTGAACACCACGCCCGCCACCCCTTCCAACACCATCAGCAAATCATCCGTATCCCGACCCGACAAATAGAGTATCATCAGTGCACCACCGATCCGTCGGCTTGAAAACTCTCCTTGTTTTCCCACACCTCGACATCCACCCAACCCGTTTGTACCCGGTCAGCGGCAACTCGCTGGCTTAAGGTAACACTGCAACGGAAGCCAGCCGCAGTCAGAGCAGTAGCTTTGGGATGCAAACCAGCGTCACAATAGGCCAAGCACGTGTGGCTCTCCGGTATCTCTATAGCCTGAAGCAAGGCGTCCCCCTCGTCCCAAAAGTCTGGGTGGCAATACAGGTCCACCAAACAGGTGTCGGGCCACAACGGATGATCGGACCACATAGCCCAGCCCACCACAGCGCGGGTTTCCTGTTGCACCAGAGCCAGCGCGCGAGGCGGAAGGCCGCTTGCGTCGCGTTCCAAGCAGTCCTGCAGCAAGGGCAACAAAGGCCCTTCAGTCGAGCGACGACCCCACACCCCCAAGCCAGCGCCGCGCACCACACCGGGAAAATCACCCAAAAACAAAGGAATCGAAACGGGCCAATGGAGCCAGCCGACCGGCTCTATAGCCGTAGAACCCGGCGCGAAATAATCCCTCTCAAATTTGTCCTGCGAGGAGCTGTAATAGTCCATATAACCGCTTTCCGGCTCCACCCCGGCAAAGCCATTGACCCGGTAAATGTGATAGGGCGGCGTATCGTAGCCCGTACCCAAGAACAGAGCTTGACCGCCGCGCTGCCTAAAGTGCTCCATGAGGCAGGCCATCAGTTGCATGGCAGCACCTTGGCGGCGGTCTTCAGGGCGGGTGTACACGTGACCGAGCAGCCCCACGCCGCGGTGTTCGATGGTCATTATATTGGCAAAGGGATCGCCGTCGCGATGCATCAAATAAAAGAAGACGTCGAGGCCGGTCTGGGTGCGCAGCACCTGTTCGTTGCCCCAGCGCCAAGACGGCCCCTTGTGGCTCAATAGAGTCTCGACGCGCTCAGCCCAGTCGAGATCAGGGCCTTGCACAACGCCGGCTTGTATAACTTCACCGGATTTGAGCGTGATGCGGTCTAAGTGTTGGTACATGTCAGGGCTTTGCCTCGTTTCTTAGCTCTTGTCAGCCACCCGTTTACGAGCCTCCGCCTCGCCCACCATACAAATCCCGCACCCGGCTCACCACCACGGCCAATAGAATAATCGACCCCAAAAACGCCTGTTCGTAATAGACGTTGGCCTCCAGCATCACCAAGCCGTTCTTGATGAGGACGATGATGACCGCCCCTAACAGCAGGCCCAGCGCCGAGATGCGTCCTCCCGCCAGCCCCGTCCCGCCGACAATGGCCACCGCAAAGCTGGTGATCAGCCAGTCCTTACCCGTCGCCGGTTGCGCCGAGCCCATCCGCGAGACCCACAACACCGCAGCCAGCGCCCCCACGCCGCCCGACAGCACATGCGACAGCAAAATCATCCGGTCGGTATTGATCCCCGCCAGCCGAGCCGCCTCCTGATTTCCCCCGGTCGCCAACAGCCGCCGCCCAAAGACCGTGTGCCGGAATCCGTAGTGCGTCGCCAGCAGCACCAGCCCCATCGTCCAGAACAAATTCGACAGCCCCAAAAACTTCTGCCGTCCCAAGAACGTGAATTCCCGAGGGATGTCCGTGTAGGCGTAGCCTTCGGAAAACCCATGCACTAGCCCAGTAAAGACAAAAAGCGTGGCCAGCGTGGCGATAAAAGAATTGATCTGCAACCGCGTAATGATGACCCCGTTGACCCACCCAGCCGTGCCGCCAATCCCCAGCGCCACCAACGCCGCTAACCACCCCGGCAAACCCAACACCTGAATGCAGTACCCAGTGGTTATGGTCGCCAAGCCGCCGATAGCTCCCACGGACAGATTCATCCCCCCAGCGACCAGCACCAGCGCCTGAGCTAGCGCCACTAACACAGAGAACGCAACAATCCGGGAGATATTGAAGAGGTTATACGCCGACAGAAAGCTCTCCGAGCTAAGCGCACAGCCCACAAACAGCAACCCCGCCGACAAGGCGATTCCCGCGTCGTTGTGCCGCATGAGTCTGCGTAGGTATTCCATAGTCAATTCAGATGCAGGCCGATGCGGCGGCTTATCTCGTCGTAGCTCAAGCCCTGCTCGTGGATCTCGGCGATCTCGTGGACGATCTGCTTGTCCTTAAAGACGAGAATCCGCCCCGCCAAGCCGATGATCTCCGGCATATCCGACGAGATCAAAATGATGGCCTTGCCTTCTTTCGCCGCCAAGTCCCACAGCAAGCGGTGGATCTGTGCCTTGGCTTGGATATCCACCCCAACGGTCGGCTCATCGACGATCAGGATGTCGCAACCGGCGGCCAGCCACTTGCCCAAGCTGACCTTCTGCTGATTGCCGCCGCTGAGGTGGTTTACCTCCTGCTCCAAGCCCGTCGTGCGAATATCCAGCGCCGCGATCATCGCCTGCGCGGCTTGGGTCTCCGCCCGGTTGTCGATCCGGCGGGTGAACTTGCCGACGATCCGCTCCCATATGGTAATGCCGAGATTGGTCCGCACGGCTGATTCCAGCAGCAGGCCCTCTTCTTTGCGGTTTTCGGTTACGTAGCCCATGCTGTATTTGTACAGGCTGTCGGCCACCGAGCCAATCCGCGCTTTTGTCCCGTGGATATAGACAGCGCCGCGCTCGGCCTGATCGGCTCCCACCAGCAACCGCGCCAGTTCGGTGCGCCCGGCTCCCACCAAGCCGTACAAACCCAAAATCTCGCCAGCGTAGAGCGAAAGGCTCACTTCGTGCGCCCGGCCCGGCGCGTACAATCCCTCGACCTTGAGCACCTCCCGCGTCCGATCCACCGCTGGCATACCAAAAGAAGCCGTCTCCGCTCGCCGACCGATCATCATCTCGATCAGCTCGGCGCGCGGCAGCCCAGCCAGCTCTCTCGTGCCCACGTGTCGCCCGTCCCGCAACACGCTGACTTGGTCGCCGATCTGATAGACCTCGTCGAACTTGTGCGAGACAAAGACGATGGCCACGCCCGCCTCCTGCAACTGGCGCAAAATGCCAAACAGGCGAGCTGCTTCGTGCTCGGTAAGCGACGACGTCGGCTCGTCTAATAGCAGAACTCGCGCCTCGGCCGACAGCACTCGGGCGATCTGCACGAGCTGTTTGTGTGCCGCGCTCAAATCGCCAATGGACATTTGCGGGTCAATGTCCAGCCCGACCCGCGCCATCGCGGCCCGCGCCTGATCGTCGAGCCGCGGCCAGTCGAGGCGGCCCCACCGGCTGAAGCCGTCTAACTTGTCGAGCATGATGTTCTCGGCTACGCTGGCCTCGGCCACTACCTGGATCTCCTGGTGGACCAAGCCAATGCCTCGGTCGAGGCAGTCGCGGCAGTTGCGCACGCGCAGCGGCGCTCCGTCGAAGAGCATCCGTCCAGCGTCGGGCTGGTAGATCCCAGTGATAATTTTGAGCAGAGTGCTCTTGCCAGCGCCGTTTTCGCCGACTAGAGCGTGGATCTGGCCCGGCTGGAAAGAGAGCGACACATCGTCCAGTGCCCGGACGCCGGGGAAGCGCTTGCTGATGGATTGCAGTTTGAGCACGAATCAGCGGGGCGGGCTGAGGTATTTGGCCTCTAACTCGCCCATAATCCGCGCGGTGATGGCCCTGACCTCGTCCTCAAAGGTATCGACGTTGTCCTTGGTCACTAGCACCGTGCCCGAGTTGATGAAGTAGCGGTCGGGATTGGCCTGCCAGCCGTCGAGCAAATAGCTCAGGAGAGCACACGTGATGTAGCCGTGGCCGTAGGGGTTTTGCGAGATGGTCGCGTCAATGGCCCCCTCGCGGATCGCGTCGAGCACTACCGGGTCCGTGTCGATGCCGACGAAGTGGATGCGCTTGTTATCCGGGGTTTGGTTCCACTCCGACAGAATGGTCGCCGCGGCCACGGTCGGCGTGTACCCCGTGCAAATTACGCCGTCGATCTCCTCAATCCGCGCCGAAAGCGCGTCCTGGATCTTGGCCGTGCTGGTCTCAATCGACTCCATGCCAGCGATTTCCTGGACGATCTGGACCTCTGGGTATTTGGCCACCGCGGCCTCGACGCCTTCTTTGCGCAAGATGGTATTGGGGTCTTCGACCAGTTCGAGCACGTTGAGGATGTTGCCCTTGCCGCCCATAAAGCCGATCAGGGCCTCAGTCGCCTCCATCGCCGCCTGCTTGACATCGGTCGCCACGCAAAACGACGCGGGCGTCGGCAGCGTCGTCGGCGCTCCATAGCTGACGACATAGGCCCCGTTTTGCACCAATTCCTCGTAGAGTCCGTTGGCGGCGCTGGCGTCGGCTGGGTAGAGCGAGAAGCCTTTGTAGCCTTGGGCGGCTAGTGGCTCGACATTGGCATTTTCGTTGTCTTGAGTCCAGCTTTGGCCGATCTGGCGCTTGATCTTGATCCCGGTGTCGCGCTCGTAGCCGATCACCCCTTTTTGTACCTCTTCGACATAGGGATGCACCATCAGAGCGTACCAGACGATTTTTTTCTCCGTGGGCTCGTCACCCGATTCGCCGGACCCACCGCAGCCGGCGGCGACGAGCGCGATGGCCCAAATTAGTAGCAGACGCATGCAGGCTCTCCTTTCGGTTTTCAATATAACCATCCCCATACCTCTTGAGCCAATCCCCGCTTGGCCTACTTTGCCGTCCACACCCAAAAGGAGCCTATCATGTAAAAGAGTAGTGAGGACACCTAACGGGCCTTAAGCGACGCTGCCCAACGGGTCTCGCAGTCGGCAATTTGCTCGGCTGAGAGAGCGCGGGGGAACACTTTGACTTGCCCGGGGGCGACGAGGCGGACATTGGGCTGGAAGCACTCTACATAACCGGCTGGCGGCGTGCGCTCGTGGGCCATCATGCGCTCGGCTGTCGGCTTGGGAGGCGTGCGGGCGATGACGTAGTCGTTGAGGCCGTGAACGTCGAGGATGTTGATGTGCGGCAAGCGCCAAGCCGGAATGCCGATGGCGGGAAAGAAAAAAACCGGATAGTCGGCCGCGGGCAGAAACTGACCCTGAGCACGCGAAGGAAACATCCCGGCGAGGAATTGCGCGTTGGCCTTGTGTTCTTGATGGCGGATGCAGACGAAACGATCGATGAGCCAAAATTGCAGATCGTCAAAAGCAGCGGCGTACCAGCGGATCGGGGCGGGAAAGTGCGGGGCCACGGGCACTTTGAGTTGCAAGGTCTGGCCGCGGCTGGCGATGTGGTGAGTCTGGTACCAATGGATCCAAGGAACCGGCCAAGAGAGTACAACCGCGAGGCCGAGGGCAGCAAGCGCTTTTTTCGGTTGGACCCCCACGGCGTTTAGGCACCACGCAAAGGCGAGGTAGCACAAAGGCACCAAGTGCGCGTAAATCCGGTACTCAAAGTGGTCGCCACCGTAGAAAAACGTGTAGTACGCAGCGTGTCCGCACAGGGCGAGCGCGGCCAACAGCCCATGCCAAGACGGCCTGAGCGCCTCCTTCTTTTTCCATAGCACATAGACCAAAAGCAGCCCCCACGTCCACAGGGCGTATTCGAGGGCAAAAGAGAGTGCGTAGCGGAAGCCGCTGGCCGGCCAAGCTCCGACGGCTTTGGCGTAATAGGTATTGGGCAGCCATTCGCCGTACAAGCTCTGACGCCAGACTAGGTGCAGCGGCACGGCCAGCAGGGGCCAGGCTTGGGCGAGCCGCCGAGCCGGATAGCAGCCAGTGCGCCAAGCCCAAAAGAGCGCGACCGCAGTGGCACCGAGGAAAAGCAGGCCATCGGGGCGCGTCAGGTAGATACCGGCAGCGGCAGCGGAAATAACTAAGGGCCACCTCCGATGGCTAGGAGCAACAAACGCACAAGCCCAGGTCCAAGCGAGGACCGTGCAACCAAACAGCGCCGTTTCCAAGCCCGAACTGCTCCAAGCCAAGAAGGTGCGGTTGGTGATCACCGCGAGCAGCAAGAGGGCGAGGAAGACCAAGCGATAGGGACGCAGCCTAGGCGACCAAGGCAAGCGCAGCAGCATCTGCGCTGTGATGTACAGCGAACACAGGGCAAAGCACAGGGCGAGATAGTTAGCCGCTGTGGGAGGGGCAACGTCCAAGACCTGCCAGACTCCATACAGCAGGACGATCCACAGAAAATTGGTGTAGCCTTCGACCGGGCGAAACGGAGGCGGGTTCCACACCGGGCCGTGGCCCAGAGCCCAGTTGCTTACGTAGCGAAAGGAAATGTAGGCATCGTCGGTGAGGAACCAGTACAGTTTCCAGCCATAGCAGAGCACGGCACTAGCCAACAGCAGGATCAGGGCGTAAAGCAGGCGTTCGCGCTGGTTCATCGTCCGCTGTGGAGCACTTGGTCGGCGGCCAAGTCGTAGTAGTCGTCCTGGCTACCATCCGGCCAGCGGATTTCAAGATGCTCTATGCGGGCGCAAGTCCCCAAGCCAAAGTGGAGGCGCGGATCGCTGGCCGACAGGTAGCTGCCGCCAGCGGTGACGATCCGCGTCTGCTGGTGTCCATCGCACCGCAGGCGAACGCGGGCACCGGCCACTAGATCCTCCACCAAGAGCCAATGAGAACGAGGCGGCAGGTCGTTGCGGTAGAGGGCCGCCGGGCCGCTGGCGTGGGTGACCAACAAGTCGAGATCGCCATCGCCGTCGTAGTCGCCATACGCTGCGCCACGCGAGACCGCGACCCAAGAAAAAGCCGGGCCGGCCGCCGCTGACACGTCGCGGAACTGGCCACCGCTGTTGGCGAAAAGCTGGTCGGGTTGGGCGTAGCGGAGGTCTTCTTCGAGGAGCTGAATCCGATCCATAACATGCCCGTTGGCAACGAAGAGATCGAGGTCGGCGTCATTGTCCGCGTCAAAAAACAGGGTGCCAAAGCCCAAGGGGCGCAGGCTCGGGTCGGCGAGGCCGATAGCATCTCCGCTATCGGTGAAGCGGAGCGCACCGTCGTTGCGGTAGAGCGTATTGCTCTCGCGCGAGAAGTTGGTGACAAAAAGATCCGAGTCGCCGTCCGCGTCAACGTCGCCAGCAGCCACGCCCATGCCAGCCTCGGCTTGGCCATTGCCGTTGTACGCGGCCCCCGCGACGAGCGCGATATCGACGAAGGTGCCGCCGTCATTGCGGTAGAGCGCATTGCGAACCCCGTCATTGGCCACGTAGAGGTCCAAATCGCCGTCCGCGTCAATGTCGCCGGCCAGCGCCCCCAAGCCCTTGCCAAAGCGGTTGAATACCCCCGCCTGTTCGGTGACATCGACAAAGGTAGCGCCATCGTTGCGGTAGAGCACATCCGGGACGCCATTGTAGCGGCGCGGGCTGCAATAGGTGCGCAGTGCGAAGGGAATTTTCAGCAGCTCTTTGCGCCGGCGCTTGGGGGTGATAGTACCGCCGCAAACGCGGTTGTTGGCCGGATAGAAGTCGAGGTAATTGGCCGCGTAGAGGTCGAGGTCGCCATCGTTATCAAAGTCAAAAAACAGGGCACTGGTGCTCCAGCGCGGATCCCCCACACCGGCTTCTTCGGTGACATCGACAAACGCGCCGCCGTCGTTGCGATAAAGAACGTTGGGACCGTAGTTGGTGACGTAGAGATCTGGGTCGCCATCCGCGTCAACGTCGCCGACAGCCACGCCCATGCCATAGCCAGTATCGCCCGCCCCGGCCGCATCTTCTACCGCGCGAAACGTCCCGTCCCCCTCGTTGCCGTAGAGTCTATTCCCCCTAGGTGAGTCGGTAGTGGCCGGGGCCACTTGGTAGGCACTCTCATCCACTAGGCCCTTGAAGCTCAGACCGGGCCGGTAGTCCTTTTCTACCCAGTAGTGGGTCTCGTCGCGGTAGCTGAGATTGATCGGCGAGTACTGGCCGCGCAGATGCGACAAGTCGAATCCATCCACCAAGTAAATGTCGAGCCAGCCATCTTGATCGTAGTCGAGAAAAGCCCCGCCTGCCCCCATAGTCTCAATGAGAAAGTAATCACCCGCTGCGCCGTTGGTGTAGGTAAAATCGAGACCCGCATCCTCGACCACCCGGAACGGACCAGGAATGGCGGGTGGTGCAGGCTCGCAGGCGACGCAGATCACCAGTAGCAGCAATAGACGAGTCACTGGCGCAATCCTCGCCGTAAGGCCAAACCGTAGAGCGAACACAACAAGGCCACATTGGCCACCCACAACGCGCCCACCCCATTGTACAACCGCCAACTTGGGAACAAGGCAAAGCAGTACCCGCTCGCCAGCACCGCCGAGCACACGACCGGTAGCCGCCACAGCCAATGCGCCCGGGCTTGGCCAAGCGCCACCCACAAAGCAGCTTGGCAAAAGGGTAAGAAGACGAAGTAGTGGGGCCATGAAGTCTGCACCACAAACGGCAAAGCGAGAAAGAGCGCCGCCGCGGATAGCGCCTCCCGCTGCGCGATTTTTCGCCTGTGTAACCACCACACTACGACGCTGTTAGCGCAAAAGACCAGCACCCCTGCGAACCGCAGTACATCGAGCGTCGATTCTCCAGGGCGATACCCCAGCGGCTGTCCCCAGCGGTTGAGTACATGGACAAAATACTGGGTATTCAAATCGCTGAGGAGCCGTGCCGCTTCTGGCAGCGATTGTGCGGATGCACGCTCGAAGTACCACCAATCCGTAGGGCCCAACAACGCGGCTGGCAGCAGGCAGTAAAACCCCAACAAGCCGATGCCGAAAGCCACCAGAAAGCGCCCGTCGCGGCGAATAAGAAAATAGAGGACAAATGCGCCGGGATAGTACTTAATGCAGGTGACTAATACCAAGACGATCCCCCCCAGTGCGCTCCGACCCTGCTGGTGCAGCGCAAATGCCGCCACAATGCCAAGCGTCACCAACACACTGACCTGCCCCCATTTGAAATTGTGCAACAAGGGGAAGGAAGCCAGCAACAACAACCAATAAACTAGCATGCCCCGAGCGGAGAGGCCGAGTAGATAGCGGCCAGATACGTAGTAGAACACGGCTGCCCAGCCTACCTGTAAAAACCCCCATAAAACAGTCGCTGCCGCCAGCGGCAAGAGTGCCACAAGGCTCAGCCCCAACGCAAAAAACGAGGTATAGTAATACCCCCGGACGGGCCACTTTTCGGCAAAAAGCACCTCGCCCATCGGATAGTAGAAGCGCTGAAAATCACCAAAGAGCTGCTCGTCATGGTCAATGGCGTTGACAAACCCATCAATTGATCCCCACAGCAGCCAATAGCTGCCAAGAATCAACCCGGCCCCCAGCAGGCCCAGCCCACAACTCCGTTGCGACCCTTTGTCCAAATCAAGCAAAATGTTCCCTTTTCTATCGTATCTCAGTCCGCCTTTGCCGCCCGAATCGCGTCCTCAACTGACTGGCGGCCCCCAGCGGATATGGGTATTTTGAAGCACAAACCACGAAGATATAAGATACCAATAAATTGTCCGAACATCCCTTTTTGGCTTGGCGTATCGGCCTCATTTGCCTTTTAACGGCCTGCGCCCCAGCGGAGCAGAGCCTATCCCGCGTTCACTTCGTGGAAGTAGCCCAACCAGCCGGTCTGGCCCTGCGCAACACCTGCGGCAGCCCGGACAAGCGCTACATTATCGAGGCCAAGGGCGGCAGCCTCGCCGCCTTTGATTACGACCAAGACGGTGACCTCGACCTCTACATCGTCAACGGATCAACCCTCGAAGGCTTCTCGCCCGAGACCGCCCCCCGCAACGCCCTCTACCAAAATGCCGGTGATGCGACCTTTCAAGATGTCGCCGCGACTACGGGTGTCGATGACGCGTCTTGGGGTATGGGCGCGGTGGCCGCCGACTACGACAACGACGGCGATCCGGACCTCTATGTCACCAACTATGGCGCTAACCGCTTCTATCACAACGCTGGCAACGGTACCTTCACCGACCAAGCCTCGCTGGCTGGCCTCGACGATGCCCGCTGGAGTACGGGTGCCGCGTGGAGCGACTACGACAACGACGGCGACCTCGACCTCTACGTGGCGAACTACATCGACTTTGATGTCGATTTCATCCCCAAGGGAGCCGATGCGGGAATGTGGCGCGGCCTGAACGTCATGTACGGCCCCCGCGGACTGGTCGGCGCGGCCGATGCACTCTATCGCAACGAAGGCGACGGCACCTTCACCGATGTTACCCAAGCAGTCGGCGTCACCGATCATTACAAGCGCTATGGCTTTACCCCGCTCTTTAGCGACTTCGACCGCGACGGCGACCAAGATCTCTTCGTCGCCAACGACGCGGGCCCCAATATGTTCTACCGCAATCAGGGCAATGGCACCTTCGCCGAGGAAGCACTGGAGACAGCCGTGGCCTTGCTCGAAAGCGGCGATGCCCAGGCGTGTATGGGCGCGGCGTCGGCCGATTACGACAACGACGGTGACTTCGACCTCTACGTCACCAACTTCGCTCTCGACTACAATACCCTCTATCAGAACGATGGGCACGGCTTCTTCAAGGACGCCACCGCCACCGCCGGCCTCATTTACCCCACTTGGCCCTTCGTCGGCTGGGGCACAGGCTTTGCCGACTTTGACAACGACGGCTGGCAAGACCTCTTCGTGGCCAACGGCCACGTCTATCCCCAAGTCGAGCAACTCGAGCGCGGGGCTTCCTATCGACAAAAAAACCAACTCTTTCTCAGCGCGGGCAACGGGCGTTTCGAGGACGCCACCGCAGCAGCCGGACCGGGTTTTGCCATTGAAGAATCGAGCCGCGGCGCAGTCCTAGCCGACTTCGACAACGATGGCGATATCGACATTGCCGTCCACAACCTCGACTCGACACCCTCGCTTTTGCGCAACGATTCACCGGCTAGCAACCACTATCTCATCGTCCGCGTCCAAGGAGTACAAAGCAACCGCGATGGGATCGGTACCATCGTCGTCGTCGAAACCAGTGATGGCACCCAGGTCCGCGAAATCCGCGCTGGCAGCAGTTTCCTAGCTCAGGATGATATGCGCGCTCACTTCGGCTTGGGCGGAGAACGCGTGGCACAACGTCTCGCAGTACATTGGCCCAGCGGTCAGGTTGACCGCTTCGCCGACATCCAAGCGGACCGCATCCTCACGGTGCGCGAGGGGCAGGGCCTTTCCCCCTGACCCTTACGAGGAATTTCCCCGCCAATTTATTTCGAGCTTATGTTGCGCGTCCTGCTTATCCTAACTCTAGCCCTGCCCGCCTGTAGCCGCGTCCCCGAGTCGCTGACAGTCGAACTAGCCCCTAACGTGGCGATGGAGTTCATCTACATCCCGCCCGGTACCTTCGCTATGGGCGCAGCCCCGGGCGAGGAGGGGCCACTCGACGACAGCGAGACACCCCAACACCAAGTCGAACTATCGCGCGGATTCTACCTCGCCAAATACGAACTCACTCAGGCCCAGTGGCGCGCCGTCGTCGGCACCCAGCCGTGGCGGCGGCGTCAGTACGTCAAAGAAGGAGCGCAACACCCGGCCACTTACATCTCGTGGATCGAAGCCGCACATTTCATCCAGCGGCTCAATAAAAAAGCCGGCAAAACGCTCTACCGCTTTCCCACTGAAGCCGAATGGGAATACGCCTGCCGCGCCGGGACCACCACGCGCTGGTTCTCCGGCGACGATGAGCAAACGCTAGCCGACTATGCCTATGTCAGCGGCAACGCCTGGGCAATCGGCGAAAAATATCCCCACGCTGTCGGCCAGAAGGCACCCAACGCTTGGGGACTCTACGATATGCACGGCAATGTCTGGGAATGGGTCGCCGACTGGGAGGGGCCATATAGTGCGGATAGACAAATCGATCCCCAAGGCCCGGCCACAGGCGAGCGCCGCGTCGGCCGCGGTGGCTCCTTTGGCACCTTGGGACTGGGCGGGCGTTCGGCCTCGCGCTTTTTTAGCCCGCCCGATGCCCGCAGCCCCGATGTAGGGGTCCGCATCGCCCGCGAAGTCGCCGCCGATTAATAGCGTCGATTTTTGAGAATCAATATCGACGGCCCCCGCCGCCAACGCGCTTCCAGTTCAGCCGACACATTGGACCAGCCCATGGCAAAGGAGCCGAGGACGATATCTTCGTCGCCGTCGAGGTCCACGTCACCCACATCCATGGTTAACCAGCGGCCCGCCAGCACCTCGTCGAACGTCGCGGGCGCAAACTGCATTCCGCCCTCGTTGCGCAAGTACACGAAGGCTTCTGCGGGCGCAGCCGCGTAATCGGCGAAAAAGCCAATCGCGGCTATATCGAAATTCCCATCTCCGTCGAAGTCAGCGGCCTGCGCCTTGTAGGCCCCGTTGAGCGGAAAGAAATAGGCCTCTGCAAAGCGATTGCGGCCGTCGTTGAGATAGAGCCGGACCCCGTGGTACGGTTTGAGTAGCAGCGCGTAGTCGGCATTGTCACCGTTGGCAGTGAGCAGATCGAGATCCCCATCCCCATCGAAATCCACCAGACTCAGATGGGCCGCCCCATAGGAAGGCGGCCACTGCACCACATAGGACTCCGCAAAGGTGCCGTCGCCGCGATTGTAATAAATAAACACACCCTCGCGAGATTGCCCCATTAAAGCGATGATGTCCGGGCGGCCGTCGCCGTTGAAGTCGCGCACGTAGTGGCTGATCGCCCCAGGGTACTGGTTGAGCCAGCGCTCCTCGTAGCCCCCGTCTTCTTTGGCAATAAAATAGGACAGATGCCCCAGCCGGTTGCCGAACTCGGATACGACGATCTCCTCCACCCCGTCGCCGTCCAGATCGGCAAACGAAGTAGTAACCGGCCGCGACAAATCCCTCAGCACCCGTTTGCCGACCTGTAGCAAGGTATCCCCCTCCTTGGCTACTGCCATCAACTGGCCTTGCGGATCGTCTGACGGGAACGGCGAGCCGATTGAGGTGACCCAGATAGTTCCTTCGCGCCAGTCGATATCGGTCGGGGTCAGGTTGAGCCTCAGCTTCTGCACGAGCTGACCTTGACCGTCGAGAATCGACACCGAGCGTTCGCGCGAGTCCCCCGCGTAAATTCGCCCCTCATTGATCGCCACAAGCGTCGTAAAGGGACTTTCGACGCGATACTCCGGTATCAAGACATCAAATTGATCCAAGTCGCGGCCGATCGCTGGCCGTGTACCCTGGAGCGAGAGCTGTTCCGGCGCGGCCTGCAGATAGTATTCGACAATCGGGGCCCAAACCTCCACCGGGATCAACGGCTCTTGGGGATAGATGCCCGGCTGCTCGTCCTCCCGCTGATACTTCTTAGGCGGCAAGCCCGCCAGTTCCTGTGGCAAACCGAGGATCTTGGCCAATGTCGGCAGGACCCATTCGCGCAGCGTCGTCCGGTCCAGCAGTTCAGGCTCGGCGAAGACGTGGCAACTCTGGCAGTACAACTTGGCCAGACGGCGTCCCTCGCTATCGGTGGAATCGGGCGATTGAAATTGCAGGGTGTGGATCAGTTCGGGATCGATGGCAGCAGGTGGCTGTCGTGCGGAATCTGTGTCCGATCCTTGGCAGCCGCATAGCACGAGAATCAGACAGGCCATCCGCGTCAGAACCATGCTCGTCACCATCAGTAAGCTACGGCAATAGTATGCAAGACCTCCCCGGACCCGACGCGTGCCCCTTGGGTATCGGTATCCACCCGCAGACGCACCACATACACTCCCGGTGCGACCACCGCCCCCGACTCATCCCGACCATCCCACCCAACTCCGTACGTCCCTGTACTCACCCCGCGCTGCTCGACCAACCTCCGCACCAGCCGACCGCTCAAATCGTAGATTAGCACCTCCACCGGACTGTCATCGCCCACCTTGATCACCTTGAAATGGAACGACGCCTGATCGTTGACCCCATCCCCATTGGGGGTGAAGACCTCCGGTATCACCACATCCTCCAACAAGGATCGACTCTGCACGGCACCCCTTAAGGTCGTGGTGTTACTGCTCACTGCCCCTACTGCGTCTCCCGAATCGACCCGCTGCCAATTCCATTCCTCCGAGGTGCTGTTCTGTAGCGATGCTTGCAACACCGCTCCGGCCGAAAAAAGCGCCGTGGTGAAGTCCAGCCGCAACATCTCGACCCCTGACTCCGGGCTGATGAGCGGAAAGGTCAAGCGCAGGCTGTCCCCGTCCGTCGCTACAACCTCGACATCGGCTATCGCCAGCCCGTCCATATCGCGGCCGGCCAGCACCTCGCCCGCACCGGCGTACAGACCATCAAACCCAAGCGTCATGTCCGCCGGTGCCACCAGCAGAAGCTCGTCGAAGCCGGGATCGCGGGGGGCAAAGTTCGGCCGCACAAAGAGCGAAAAGCGCTGCTCTTGCCCCAGCGTCTCTACCACCGCCGGTGCCACCTCTCCGGTCAGGCTCTGCGCCACCGGATGCGTAAAATTGAGCCGGATTGAACGCAAGGTCGCGCTCACTGAAGGAGCGTCCGACAACAGGGTTGCCCGGATCTCTAAAAACTCGCGCGGCGACGGCGAAGTAATCGGGCTGCCGCTGGGATCTTCGCCCGGCTGGCTCCAGTCGCTCCAATCCCCGCCTACTACTTCCTCGGCGATAATATCCCCCTTGAATATCGAGAGCAGCTTATCGTACTGATCTTTGCTCACTTCGGTGCCGTCTTTTTTAAAATAGCGCAAGTTCTCGGCCAGCTCGTTGCCTGTGCGCGTTTGCACCAGCACACTCGTCCCCGGCGGCACATCCGCGTCCCATTCGATCGAGACCAAATTGCGGCTGCCGCCCAGCCGCACCAGATCCGAAGTCAGGCTGACCTCCGACATAAACCCTTCCCCGTAGAGTTGCAACTCGGACGGATCGGCCAGAATGGCCGCACCGCTATTGCCTACCCCACGCACAATCTGATTCCACACGAAGCGGAAAAAACGCGCCCTTAGGGGGCTAAAGTTGTTGCCCATTACGCTTTGGGTGCCAATCGTGCTGGCGCTGAGGACTTCCGCACCACTCACTGCGGCTGCGGAAGTCCACTTGAGGCTGCCGTCCGCCTCGCGCTCGCCATTGGAGAAATCCAGTCTATAGCCCTCAAAATTTCGTTGGCGTGCGCCCAAGGCCATGCGGAAAGCATCTATCCAGAACGAGGCCCCCATATCGAAAAATACCTCGCCTTCTGGTTCCTTTAATTGCCCAGGGGAAAAGATAAAAATCACCTCGCTGAAACTGAGCACATCGCCGTCGAACAGGCTCGAAAGTGCCAGTGATTGGGTCGAAGTAACCATACCCCCACGCTCGACCGTATTGATCAGGATCTCGTCGCCTTCGGCCCACACTTCCAACTCGGCTAGGCGCGGCCTCTCGCGCACGAAATAGCGCACCGGGCCTTGCCGCGATGCTTCGAGCCGGTCATAAACCTCCTTTTTGACCGCGGCCTCATTGCCGTTCGGCAGCAGCTTGTGGTAGAGAATCGCGCCCCGGTCTGCCTCTAACAGGGCTTCGTACTCGTCGCGACTGATCTCCCGCCCCTCGGCAAAGTCGCTGCCGGTCACGATCACCTGCACGAAGCGCAGGCCCATACCTACAAACTCTTCTGCGTAATTCAGCTCAATCTCAAAGAGCCGCTGGTGCTTGTTGGGCACCAAGGTGCGCGCCACGCGTCTGAATTCCGGCGTCTCAGAACGGCTGTTGCCTTTGGGCTGGCGGCCTTCCGAGACCAGCACATCAAACTGCAGGAAGGGATCGCCCAGTGCCTCATCGACAAACTTGAGCACGATCTTGCGAGCCATGACGAAGCGGCCCAGATCGACGATGAACCACCACTGCGTCGCCAAGTCGACACCTGGCTCGAGCGCGTCAGGTTCCCAATAGGTCTCCATATCGCCGTCAAATAGAGCCAGTACGCCCGGCGCGTTGGAACCGGCGCGGATTCCATCGCTAAGTTCGATATCAGCCGCGTCTTTTTTAATGTAATTGGGAGGATTCAGGCGCAAGAATTCGCGGGCGTTCTCCACGGCATTGATATTCTTGCGCAGCCGCCGTGGCCGAACTTCACCGTCAGTCCCGATGTCTAGGGTGCCCGCTCCGAAAGACCAGTTTTGCCAGTGCCGCTGAGCGTTGACTACGACTTGGTCAGCGGTGACGCGATGGCCTGCTCCCTGAGCGCTGGCGCACATCGCGCCCAACAACAAGGCGCTGGCAACAGTCCAAATGGTCTTCATTGTTCGGCCTCTAATAAGCCAGTGCGACGACGCGCTGGAGGATTTCTACGCCTTGGTCGCTAGTCACCTTTAGGCGCAATAGATAGCACCCCGGCCCTACCCGCTCCCCACTCGCCAACACCCCACCCCACGCCACGCGAAATCGGCCGCTCTGCGCTGTGCCGCGATACACCACTCCCAAGCGATGGCCCGACAAATCGTACAGATCCAATGCGACTGGCACCGCTCCCAAGAGATTCAACAGTTCGTATTCGATCTGTAACTCGTCGTTGACTCCGTCGCCATTGGGCGTAAACACGGGCGAGGCTAGCCTGAGCGCGTTGGCCGCCTTGCGTTTCACTTCGACCAAACCCACGCTCAGCGCATTGCTCTCGACTAGTGGATCGGCGTCGCCCGCGGTGAGCCGCTGATGCACCTCAAAGGGCCTTTCGCTGTCCGACACCCGGCCGGTGAACATCGTACCGAACTTGAACACTTCCACCTGAAAATCCACCTCAACCAGTTCTTCGGTGCGCTGCAAGTCCATGCGCGGGATGCGCAACGCAAAGCCCTCCGCGTCCGAGTGTAGGACGTCAAAGCCTACCTCCACCTCGCTAATGCGCACCGCGTCAACACTTTTCACCTGCACGGGCGTCTCAACCTCAATGGTGTCAAATCCCAGATCGTCCTCTTCAAATTGAGGCAATACCGCATAGGTAAAGGAAGTTACCTCGCCCGCTTTAACCTGCGCTGGGGCGATCTCCGCCAGAACTTGGGTGGCCACCGGCGGGTCCGAAACGCTGAACTGTACATAGTCCAGCCGCCCGCCCGCCTCCTTGAGCGATTCAAAGTCGGCGCGCAGTTGCACGTAGCGCCTAGGCTGGTTCGCCTGCATCGCCCCCGTACTGTCCGCGAAATCGTACGCTTGGCTCCACGCTTCCCACTGCTGGGTATCAGGCGTGATCCCAGCCCGTTCGCCCTTGTTGAGCTTGTTATAGGCTTTGCGCGTCAACACCCGGCCTTGGGTATCGAAGCGACTTTGCTCATCGCCGCGAAAGGTGAAGCGCCAGTAGATGCTGGGCGTCGGCGTGTCGCCGCTGCGCATAGTCAAGGCAACGCGGGCACCCGGCTCGACCACACCCGACCAGCTCAGATCGCCCAGCGACACCGCTCGGCCCAGATCAATGACATTGCTTTGATAGCCAGCAAAGGGGGCATAACCTGCGCCGTATAGCTCAAGCTCGGCTAGCTCCCAGATGCCCCGTGTATTCTCCGCTGCTTGGAAAAGTACCTTCTGTACAGGTTGCGCCGGCAGATCTAGCTCAATGATAGGATCGGTGTTTTCCCTGATGTCGTAGAGCACGTCAAAAGCCACTACAGACCCCCTACCGAACCCTCCCACGCCAGCCTGCAGCTCTCGATGGGGATCTTTGAGCGGATCGCCGTCGCTGATGCCGATGGTAAAGCTCTCCACGAAGCGGTCGTGCAGGTGTCTTTCGCGGGGATAGAACTTGATTCGTTCGAGAAAAAACAGACCGCCGAGGTCAAAAATCAGACTTTTGTGTTTGGGGCCATGCTGAGCAAAGTGCCCATCGCCCAGATAGACCGTATTGGGATCCTCGTCCCAGATAAACCAGTCATCGACATCGGGACCACCCCAGCCGATCCAAGTCAGGTAGAAGATATCCCCGAGGAAGTCGGGCTGGGGCAACAGCGGCGTCAGGTTGACCGTTGGGTCGAGTTGGCGCGGTGCGATGTGATTGGGGGTTACTTCGATTAGGTTGGTCTGGCCGTGCCGATCTTCAGCTACGTCGGCCCACGCCAGTTGCACGAATTCCACCCCCTCAAGCGCCGCTAGCTCTGGAGCCGGCAAATCACTACCCCCGAGCCGGTAGATCGTCAGCGCGTCGAGAGGGCCGACAACCAACAGCAAAAACCCGCACCATATAGCTAGGGAATCTCTGAGGCGTTGGTGCATGAATGGGTGCTCCCTATAAAAACCTTCCTGCGATGAAGAGCGTATCTTGGCCCGATCTCGTTTGATCGCCGTGGCCATCGATGCCCGGCGACAGGCTCACCCCCAAAGTTGCTTCGTCGCCAGCTGTGCGCCGGTGGCCATGGCTTGGAACTTGGCCCACACTACGGTCGGATGGACTTCCGGGGTATAGGTAGCCTGGGTCGAAAAGCCGCAATCGGTCCCGGCGATCACGTTCTCCCGCCCCACGATGTTGGCGAAGCGAACGATGCGCTCGCAGATGAGTTCTGGGTGCTCGACGATATTGCTCGCGTGCGCGACCATCCCTGGAATAATCAACTTGCCCTTCGGTAGTTTGACGTCCTCCCAGACGTGGTACTCGTGTTCGTGCCGCGGGTTGGCGGCCTCGAACGAATAGGCACCGGCGTTCACCTTGAGCATGGTCCCCACGATGTCCTTGAGCGCCGCATCGTGGATGCGCGGACCTTCGTTGATCCCGTAGCAAGTATGCAGCCGCACCTGCTCGGGGGGAATATCGCGCAAGCTGTGGTTGAGAACCTCGACGGACAGTTCGATCTTCCGCAGGCGGTCGGCGAGGCTCAAGCTCCCGTCGCCGCGGACCACTGTCATCCAGGGATCGTCGATCTGCACGATAAAGCCCGCATCGACGATCGCCTTATACTCCGTGCGCATCGCCTCGCCGACCGCCTGAAGGTACTCCTCCTCGGTCGGATAATACTCGTTTCCGCCGACCCCACCCGGCGCCACCGCGGGCATAAAGACATCGACCTTGTCCACTCCCGCGACGGCGGCTTTGAGGTTTGCGATGTCCTTGTTCAGGGCATCAATCCCCTTATAACTGACGGGGCCGATGCACACAACGGGGTTTATTTTGGCGACGGCACCCCCGTGCATGGCCTCGCCAAAGTAGCGCTCGTAATACTCCGGGAAAGTGGCCACCTCCTGCGAAAATTCAGCGGAGTCGATCGCGCTTGGTCTCGCTTCATAACCGGCCAACCGCTCGCTCACGTACGCCGAGAAACCGAGCTTACTCTGCTCGCCGTCGGTGACAATGTCGATGCCGCTCTCGACCTGCTTGCCGACAACCTCGGCCACGGCGGCCGAAACTCGCCGAGCATAGTCCTCCTCGGCATAGGATGCGCCGTTGACTTTGGCCTTCATCAGGTCGAGTAGGTCCACAGGACGTGCCAAGCTGCCAACGTGGGTAGTCAAGATGCGATCAGTACTGCGCTCCATGGTTGCGTCTCCTTGCTCCCCGTATAATACTTCAGTCCAGCCCGAGCGCCGCGTCGATCTCTCGTTGGTAGGCCCGCACTTGGCCCGAGAGGATCTCGTCCATAGTCACAGCCCGGCCGGCGAGGGCCGACTCGTAGGCCCCGTATATCGCCGCCACCGCCGTCATGCCTAGATGTCCATCGACCTCGGGTTTGGTGTCCTTGAGGACCGCCTCGCCGAAGTCGTGCATCTCGATGGCCATGTGCTTGGCATCGATCGGCGGGAAGTCCAGCTCGTAGGTCACCACCTTCGCGCCGAAAAGCCGCTCGGTGATTTCGCTCATCTGAAAATCGGGCAATAACGGCAAAATCTCCGCGCCCTCAAACTGTTGGCCCTCGCGGCGCAGGACCACCGACCGACCATTGCGGTCCCCAGGCGCATACAACGCCCCCAAGCGGCCGTGCACGCTGCGCTCAAAACCGGTGCTGCCGCGACCGCCGGCAGCGTAGGTAAACTGCACCATGGCCCCGGACTTCATCTTGTACATCGCGCAGACCGAATCCTCGCCGGTAGCTTCAATCGAATCGGGAAAGGTCTTGAGCCGCTCGACATAGGACTCGAGTTGGAGACCGGAATCATCGGGCTTATAGCGCACCGGCTCAATGATCCAACCAGTGCCGTAGATCTGGTCGAAGGCACCCATGTAGTACTGCACGATATCAGTAAAATGCACCGCCATATCTAGGCCGATCGCTCCTTTGTCCTTGAGATGCCGCCACGGGGTAATGACCATCTTATTGTTGCCGCCTAGACAGTTGTGGATCATCAGGTAGGGGTCGCCTAAAAGCCCGTGGTCGAGGATCGCGCGCGCCAATCTGTTGGGTGGGTCGCGCCGCAAATTCTCAGCCGTGGCCAGCACCACGCCATTCTTTTCGGCCGCCGCGATCATCGCCGTGCAGGCGCGAATGGTGATACCCAGCGGCTTTTCGCACAAGACATGCTTGCCGGCCTCCAGTGCCGGCACCGCCACCTGATGGTGGACCACGGGATCGGTGGCCACGTCCACCGCCACAATGTCGGGGTGCGACACGGCCTCGCCCAGATCGGTGAAGACCAAGGGCGTGCGACCGAAGAGGCGCTCTACTTCCCGCTTGCCCAGATCCGCGTTCTTGGGGTTGAGGTCGCACACGGCCATCAGTTCGATATTGCCGATGCCGCTGTTCTCCAGCTCTTTATAGGCGAGGATATGGCGATGGCCCATACCGCCGCAGCCGATCAAGCAAAGTGGAACCTTTTTCAATGTCTGCTCCTTGTTACAACGCTCAGTAACCCACCGAGCGTAGGAATTCCCGATTGGCCCGACACGATTCATCCGCGTCGGTGTCTGCATAGCTGGACAGTTCGCCCATTACCCAGCCCTGATAGCCGATCTCCTCAAGTGCCGCGCGAATCGCGGCAAAGTCCAGTCCCACCGTGCCCTGCCCCATCACGCAGAACTTGCCCTGGGCCCAGTCCTTCATGTGCACGTAGCCGATGCGCTCGCGGTATTTGAGAATCTGGGCGACCGCGTCTTCCTGCATAAAGGCCGCCACCGACACGTCCATGCAAATCTGCAGCCGCTCGGCGTATGCGAGGAGCTTGTCCTGCTCCTCTTCGCTTTCGACCGTGCAGCGCGGATGCGCGTGGTAGGTCACCTTGACCCCTAGGGGCTCGGCGTAATCAATGAGGGTTTCCGCCTGCTCAGCCAAGCGTTTAAACTCGTCGTCATTGGGCTGGCGTAGCGCCACGCGATTGCCGCCGAGGAAGCAGTAATTGGGGCAACCCAACTCAGCCGCGTACTCGATGATGCGCCGCTGCCGAACGAGCGTCTGTTCGGCGTCGGGTGCCAGCGACACACTGCCGAACAGACACACCGGCGGTAACCCGTGCTGATCGAGCAAGCCGCGCAGCCTTCGGGGCGTGCCCAACCAGTCCATCGAAACGCTGATGAACTCCACCCCCTCCCAGCCGGCGTCGGCGATGGTGCCAAACACCTTGTCCAGTTCCGGTGTGGGGCCCCAAGTGATCGTGGAATACCCTAGACGGAACGACCGCTCTGCGCTCATTTTGACCTCCATTCGCTGATATTTCTTGGTTCATGCGCCTTCTCAGGTCAGACACGCGGATACGTGCAAATGGGAGACCTGCCAGCGCTGGTCCTGTTTGAGCCAGACTATGGTTTCGCGCCAGGTACCTTCCTGGACGCTGTCGCCGATGGTCCAAGTGCCGACCAGATAGCCCGTGCTGACCGCGACATCGCCGTGTACGGTGGCCTGGAGATCCCGCCATTCCACCTGCGCCTGAACACGGCCCGCGGCCATGCCGGCCCGCAGCGCTTCAGCGTCGAAAGCCGTCAGACGACTGCCGTCGGGTCCAAAGGTAGTGCGTTGGGGGTGGATATACGGCAGAAAGGCGTCTATATCGCCGGCGCAATACGCGGCAGTGGCGATTTTCGCCGCCGCGATTACCGCTGCTGCTTCGTCATGGGCCATATCAATCTCCTTGTTTGCTCTCCTGTCGTCGCCGCATGCCCTCCTGCAGGAACAGTTCGCGGTTGGGAAAGCCGTTGACCAACGTGAATCCCCCGTCCACCGCGATCAACTGACCGGTCATATAGGGGATCTGGGTGAAGGCGAAGGCAGCACCGGCGATATCTTCGGGCTGGCCGATGCGCGGCAGTGCCTGCGAGCCCCCCTCGGCCATCAGACCGTAGGTTTCGGCCACGGTATACTGCTGATCGGTCTCTGGATCGACGATGCCAGAAGGACGCGACGTCAGTGGCGTCTCCACCACCCCTGGACGCAGGGCGTTGACGGTAATATTGTGCTGCCCCGCATCAAAGGCGGCCCCTAGGACCACGTGATTGAGCCCGGCCTTGCTCACCCCGTAGGGGATGCGCGTGCTATCGGGCGCCACATCCGATACCGTAGCGATAAACAAAAAGCTGCGGTGCAGAACCTCTTGCCCGGCCTGTAGCTCGTCTGCGGCCTGCTCAATCATGCGTTTGAGCGCGCGCTGACACAGGCGGTAGGCCCCTTTGAGATTGACGCTGAGGACCCGGTCCAACTCCTGTTCAAGATGATCAACCGGCGTCTCGGTGAAGTGGTAGCGCGCAATCTGCCCGTCCGCACCGCGCACGTAGTTGGTTACGCCGCTGTTGCTGACCACGGTGTCGAGACGGCCGAAATGCGCGTAGGCCCGATCCACTAGGTCGAAAGGGGCTTCGGGCTGGCTCAAATCGGCACCCAAGCTCAGCGCCTCCACTCCGTGCTCCGTCCGCAGTTTGTTGGCCACCGCGGCTGCCCGCTCCTCGCCGGAGCTTTTGTGCGCGCGGGGGTCGGAGGGATCGCTGCCGGAATTGTAGTGCACCACCACGTCGTAGCCGTTGGCTGCGAAGGTGGTCACGATAGCCGTGCCAATTCCACTACTCGAACCAGAGACCAGACATACGGGCCTGCTCATAGATAGGCTCCCTGATTAATAGTCAACTCCGTTTGCTCTTGGACGATCTTATAGGCGTCCACGTACCGCCGTCGTTTAGCTCTGCCAACAGCCGCAATACCCCAATCGACGATCTCCGCCATCCTTCCGCTACCGGCGCGATCGCAAATACAGCACAAGCCTTTTTTAATAAGCCATGCCGACAACCCGTTGTGCCCGATCGACCCCTTCGTCCGTCTCTACGGTGAGCTGCAGCAGATACGTTCCCGGCGGCGCGAGTCGCCCGGCGACATCGCGCCCGTCCCACACCGCAGTGAACCGCCCACTGACTTGCTCACCGCCGTCGATCTGGCTGATCTCGCGCCCCGCCAAATCAAATATCTGGATCGCCACAGGTGCGGCCTCTACGTTCAGCAAATCGCACTCGATCGCGATCACATCGTTAATCCCGTCGCCGTTGGGGGTAAAGACGCCGGCCAGCACGCGCAGCCCCTTGATGCTCTTTTGGGCCAAATCCAGAATGTCTACGCTCAAGCGATCGCCCTCTATGAGTGGGTCCGCATCACCGGCTGTCAGCGCCTGCCGCACCTCATGTGGTTTCTCGCTGTCGAAGACTCGCCCGGCAAAAAGCGTCCCAAATTGGAAGACTTCGGCGCGAAAATCGACCTCAATCCGCTCACCGGTTCGCGTCGCGTCGATCCGGGGAATCCCCAATTCAAAGCCTCGCTCGTCCAGCCGCCGGATCTCAAAGCCCACCTCCTCGCCGCTGATCCGCACCGCATCCACCCCGCCGGGCAGGCTCGGCGTATCGATTTCAATCGAATCGAAGCCCAAATCTCGGGGACTAAACACTGGGGTCAGCACATAGGTAAACGCCGCTGGCTCGCCCGCCCTCACCGCGCCCGGCGTAATTTCCGCTAGCGCTTGGGTCGCAATTGGCGGGTCCGACACCGCAAACTGCACGTAGTCGAGTTGACTGCCTTGGTCGCGGCCCGAGTAGAAGTCGGCGCTAAACTGCACGTAGCGACGCGGTTTATTCGCCTGTATATCTCCCACCCCGGTGCTGAAGTAGTAGGCCGGACTCCACGAGTCCCAGTTGCGGGTATCATAGGTAATCCCAGCCTTCTCTCCCTTGTTGAGTTTGGCGTAACTCCGTCGGGTGAGGGGCTTCCCTTGCTGGTCGAAGAGGGACTTCTCGTCGCCCCTAAACGTGAAGCGCCAGTAGTTGTTCGGTTCGGCACTGTCGCCACTGCGCGTCCGCAGTTCGACAACAGCCTCCGGGTCCTGCCGTCCTGACCAAGTTACAGGTCCCAGTGCAACTGCCTCGCCGAGGTCGATGATGTTCGAGCGGTAGGTGGCTTCGTTGGCGAAGCCAATCCCGTATATCTCGAACTCGGCTAGCTCCCAGATTCCGCTCGAATTTTCCGGGGCATCAAGCAGCAGCCGCTGGACCGGCTCGGCAGGCATCGCTAGTTCCATCACTCCGCTCGAGTTTTCCTTGATGTCATAGGCGAGGTCGAAGTCGAAAAAAAAGCCTCGATGCGTGATCGCGTGATCGCGGGTGCCGTCCTTGAGCGGATCGCCATCGCTGGTGCCGACTCTGAATCGCTGGATAAAGCGCTCGTTGACAAACTTTTCGCGGGGGAAGAAGCGAATGCGCTGAAGATTGAATAGGCCGCCGAGGTCGAAGATCCAGACCTTGGTATAGATCCATCCTCCCTTGCCCCAATTCTCATCGAGGGAGCGTCCACCAAAGAAAATAGACCCCCAAGGCCAGTGGCCGTCGCCCAGATAGACCGTTTCGGGATCGCCATCGAAGATGAAGTGGTCGTCGTCCTCTAAGTTCTCGGTCCAGCCAGTGTGCGAGTGCATGACGAATACGGTGCCGCCGTCCAATTCGTAGATCTGCGGCGCGATGTTGACGGTGGGGTCCAGACGCTGGGGACGGATGAAGTCGGCTTCTACTTCGACCAGCTTAATCTGGCCATCGCGGGCTTCGTCGGCATCGGCCCAAGCCAACGACACGAATTCGTAGGGTGCGTCCAGTTCGGGCGGTGGCAGGCTCTGGCCACCGATCCGATAAATCGTCAATGCCGACGCTTGGCTCCAGAGGGAACCGAGGACCAGCAGAACCAACGATACCCGCATAGTACTTCCTCCGCTGGGGAAAAGTGCTAGTAGGCAACGGCGATGGTGCGCAGGACTTCGGCGCGTCCAATGCGGGCACCCTCGGTGTCCGTATCGACTCGCACTCGCGCCAGATAAACTCCCGGGGGTACTACCGCTCCCTGCTCATCCCGACCGTCCCACTCCATCCCGTAGATTCCCGTGCTCGCCGGACGATGCTCGACCAAGCGCCGCACTTGCCGCCCCTGTACGTCGTGGATCAACACCTCCACCGGACTACCATCACCCACCTTGACCACCTGAAAGTGAAACCCCATCTCGTCGTTGACCCCGTCGCCATTGGGCGTAACCACGCGCGGCTCCACTGCCACCGCCTGTACCAAGGCACCCTCTTGCACCGCTCCGACCAGCGTCGTGGTGTTGCTGGCAATGGCTTCCACTGCCTCGCCCGGATCCACCCGCTGCCAGCCCCCCTCTCCTTCAACACTGTGCTGCAACGACGCCTGCAATACCGCCCCCGTCGAAAACAAAGCCGTCGAAAAATCCAACCGCACCACCTCAATCCCCGAGGAGGGACCTATCGCCGAAAACGCCACTTGCAAACTATCGCCAGCCGTAGGCACAACCTCTGCTCCGTCCAACGCCCAATCGGCTCCTACGTCAGTGGCCAAAGCCGCCGCCGGACCGCCATATACCCCTTCGAACGCTAAACGCATATCCGACGGGGAGACTACCAACAACTGATCAAATCCCGGATCGCCAGCGGCAAACTGGGGACGAACGTAGAGCGAAAACCGCTGCGACTGCCCCAACTGCTCCACCGCAAAGGGAGTCACTTCGCCCGATAGCCCCTGCGCGACCGGATTGGTAAAATTCAAGCGAATCGACCGCAACGTCGCACTGTAATCGGGCGTGTCCGACCGCAGCACCGCCCGCACCTCCAAGTACGCCCGCGGCGAGGGCGAGGTAGTCGGACTGCCGCTGGCGTCTTCGTAGGGCGCACTCCAGTCGCTCCAGTCCCCACCAGCGACCTCCTCGCCAATAGTGTCGCCGCGAAAAATCGACAGCAGCTTGTTGTATTCGGCTTCGGTGACTTCGGTGCCGTCCTTTTTGAAGTAGCGCAGCACCTCGTCGAGTTCGTTGCCGGTACGGGTCTGCAACACGACGCTGGTGCCCGGCGGCGTATCAGCATCCCAAGCAATCGACAGCAGGTTGCGACTGCCGCCCAAGCGGATCAAATTGGAGGTCAGCGCCACCTCTGGGTGATACCCCTGGCCGTAAAGCTGAATCTCGGCTGGCTGGCCGGTGGCTCCGCCATAGCCGCCGCTCGCCTCAAACTGCTCCCACACCAAGCGAAAGAAGCGCGCCTTAATCCGCTCGAAATCGTTGCCTTCGTATACTCCAAAGCTGAGGTTGGTCACGCGGCCGGCAGAGGCCGAGACGTCCTGAGTCGGTACGCGCGTCCCTCCGGTGACCCACTTGAGACTGCCATCTGCTTCAAGACTGCCATCGGAAAAGTCGAGCCGGTAGTCCGTAAACGTCGAGCCGCCGTAGGCTAGGCGAAAAGCGTCGATCCAGTAAAAAGCCCCCAAATCAAAAAAGACAATACCCTCTGGATCTTTGAATGAACCGCGCCCAAAAGAATAGATAAACTGCACCTTGCTCTCGATCTGGCCGTCAATCAGGTTGTTGATTGCCGCCGTCTGCGTCGCCGTGCCATACCCGCCCCGAGCCAACGTCCCCGTCAAAATCTCGTCGCCCTCTGTCCAAACCTCTAATTCGGCCAACCGCGGACGCTCCTTGCGGTAGTAGCGGATTGGCCCTTGCTGCTCAGCCGTTAACAACTCGTAAATCTCCGGTGACACCACCGTCTCGCTGCCATCAGCCTGCTCTTTGTAAAACTCAATGGCCCCCTGATCGCTCGCCGGCAAAGCCTCGTATTGCGCCAGACTCATCTCTCGTCCGCGGTCAAAGTCACTGCCCGTAATGATGATCTGCAAGAAACGCATTCCCGTGCCAGCAAAGGTCGGCTCTGAGTTGGTGACCAACTCGAACACCCGCTGCTCCTTGTTGGGCTTTAACGTGCGCAGAATGGTCGTAAACTCAGGCGTGGGCGAACGCTGGTTGCCCTTGGGAATATTGCCCTGCGAGGCCAACAGATCGAACTGCAAGAAGGGATCGCCCAACTCCTCAGAAACGAACTTGAGCACCAGCTTCTTAGCCATCACCAAACGACCTAAATCGACGATAAACCACCACTGCGTGCTCAGATCCAACTCCTCCGTCGGCGGATCCGGCTCCCAATAGGTCGTCATATCCCCGTCGAACAGGTTTTCCACACCCGCGACATTGGAGCGAGCACCCCCTAAGATGGCGTCGGCGAGGACGATGTCTTCGGGATCTTTCTTCAGGCCGTCCGGTGGACGGGCTTGCAAGTTGGCAACAATGTCGCCGACGGCGTTGATATCGCGCCGCAGACTCCGGGGTTGCACCGTCCCGCTGCTGCCCAAGTCTAGCACTCCCGGTGGAAAGTTCCAGCTTTGCCAGTGCGCGCGCCGATCAACCACCACTTGATCGGCAGTGATCCGGTAGCCCGATTGGGCGAACGCAGTACCGGCAATCAGCACGGCTATGATCAAGGATCGATGCATCATTAATGCCTCCCTAATAGGCAACAGCAATAGTGCGGAAAATCTCGGCATTGCCTATTTGGGATCCCTCGGTATCGGTGTCCACGCGCAGCCGCGCTAGATAGATTCCCGGAGGAGCGACGTCTCCCTGTCCGTCCCGCCCGTCCCAAGCTATCCCATACGACCCTGTGCTCAACGCCCGCTGCTCAACCAGCCGCCGTATCAGCCGCCCTTGCAGATCGTAGATGTGCACCTCCACCGGACTGTCATCGCCCACCTTGACCACTGTAAAGCGAAACGACGCCTCGTCATTGATGCCATCGCCGTTGGGCGTAAACACCGCAGGCTCCACCGACACCGCTTGCACCAAAGGCCCAGACGCGACTTTGCCCACTAACGTCGTCGTATTGCTGACCACCTCTGCGACGGCCTCACCCGGATCCACTCGCTGCCAGCCCCCCTCTCCCTCAACACTGTGCTGCAACGACGCTTGCAATACCGCCCCCGTCGAAAACAAGGCCGTCGAAAAATCCAACCGCACCACCTCAACCCCCGAAGAGGGGCTTATCGCCGAAAACGCCACTTGCAAACTATCGCCAGCCGTGGGCATGACCTCTGCTCCATCCAAGGCCCAATCGGCTCCTACCTCGGTGGCCAAAGCCGCCGCCGGACCACCATACACCCCTTCAAACGCCAAACGCATATCCGACGGGGCTACGACCAACAACTGATCAAACCCCGGATCGCCCGCAGCAAACTTGGGACGCACGTAGAGCGAAAACCGCTGCGACTGCCCCAACTGCTCCACCGCAAAGGGAGTCACTTCGCCCGATAGTCCCTGCGCGACCGGATTGGTAAAATTCAAGCGAATCGACCGCAGCGTCGCACTGTAATCGGGTGTGTCTGACCGCAGCACCGCCCGCACCTCCAAGTACGCCCGCGGCGAGGGCGAGGTAATCGGACTGCCGCTGGCGTCTTCGTAGGGTGCGCTCCAGTCGCTCCAATCCCCACCAGCGACCTCCTCGCCAATAGTGTCGCCGCGAAAAATCGACAGCAGCTTGTTGTATTCGGCCTCGGTGACTTCGGTGCCGTCCTTTTTGAAGTAGCGCAATACCTCGTCGAGTTCGTTGCCGGTGCGAGTCTGCAACACGACGCTGGTACCCGGCGGCGTATCAGCGTCCCAGGCAATCGACAGCAAGTTGCGACTGCCACCCAAGCGGATCAAATTGGAGGTCAGCGCGACCTCTGGGTGATACCCTCGCCCGTAAAGCTGGATCTCCGCCGGCTGGCCGGTGGCTCCGCCGCGGGCTGTGGCGCTTTCGACCTGCTCCCACACCAAGCGAAAGAACCGCGCTTTTACCCGCTCGAAATCGTTACCCTCGTAGGCTCCGAATCTGAGATTAGTCTCGCTTTCCCACTTCGACCCCACCGCGGTAGGGCCGGAGGTCTGGCGCGTTCCCGTCGTAGTCCAATTGAGGCTGCCGTCCGCTTCGAGGCTGCCGTCGGAAAAGTCGAGCCGGTAGTCCTTAAATGGCGAGCCGCCGTAGGCCAAGCGAAAAGCGTCAATCCAGTAAAAGGCCCCCAAGTCAAAAAAGACAATGCCCTCTGGATCTTTGAACGAGCCACGACCAAAGGAATAGAGAAATTGAACCTTGCTCTCGATCTGGCCATCAATCAGGTTGTTGATCGCCGCCGTCTGCGTCGCCGTGCCATACCCTCCCCGAGCCAACGTCCCCGTCAAAATCTCGTCACCCTCAGCCCAAACCTCCAATTCAGCTAACCGTGGACGCTCTCGCTGGAAGTAGCGGATCGGCCCCTGCTGCTCAGCCGTTAACAACTCGTATATCTCCGGCGACACCACCGTCTCGCTGCCATCGGCCTGCCGCTTGTAAAACTCAATAGCTCCCTGATCACTCAGCGGCAAAGCCTCGTATTGCGCCAGACTCACCTCCCGCCCGCGATCAAAGTCACTGCCGGTAATGATGATCTGCAAGAAACGCATCCCCGTGCCAGCAAAGGTCGGCTCCGAGTTGGTGACCAACTCGAACACCCGCTGCTCCTTGTTGGGCTTTAACGTGCGCAGAATGGTCGTAAACTCAGGCGTGGGCGAACGCTGGTTGCCCTTGGGAATGTTGCCCTGCGAAGCCAACAGGTCGAACTGCAAGAAGGGATCGCCCAACTCCTCGTCAACGAACTTGAGCACCAGCTTCTTGGCCATCACCAAACGACCTAAATCGACGATAAACCACCACTGCGTACCCAGATCCAACTCCTCCGTCGGCGGATCAGGCTCCCAATAGGTCGTCATATCCCCGTCGAACAGGTTTTCTACGCCCGCGACATTGGAGCGAGCACCCCCTAAGATGGCGTCGGCGAGGACGATGTCTTCGGGATCTTTCTTCAGGCCGTCCGGTGGACGGGCACGCAAGTTGGCGACAATGTCGCCGACGGCGTTGATATCGCGCCGCAGGCTCCTAGGTTGCACCGTCCCACTGCTGCTTAGGTCCAGCACCCCCGGTGGAAAGTTCCAGCTTTGCCAGTGCGCGCGCCGATCAACCACCACTTGATCGGCAGTGATCCGGTAGCCCGATTGGGCGAACGCAGTACCGGCGATCAGCACGGCTAGGATCAATAATCTATGCATCATTAATGCCTCCCTAATAGGCAACGGCGATGGTGCGGAAAATTTTGGCGCGTCCAATGCGAGCACCCTCGGTGTCCGTATCGACTCGCAACCGCGCTAGATAGACCCCAGGTGGCACGACTACACCCTGCTCATCCCGCCCGTCCCAAGCGATCCCATACGACCCCGTGCTTAACGCCCGCTGCTCAACCAGCCGCCGCACCAGTCGCCCTTGCAGATCGTAGATGAGTACCTCCACCGGACTGTCATCGCCTACCTTGACCACCGCAAAGCGGAACGACGCCTCGTCGTTGATACCATCGCCGTTGGGCGAAAACACCGCAGGCACCACCGACACCCCTTGCACTAATGGCCCAGACGCGACTTTGCCCACCAGCGTCGTCGTATTGCTGACCACTTCCGTGACCGCCTCACCCGGATCTACCCGCTGCCAGCCCCCTTCTCCCTCCGCACTGTGCTGCAACGATGCCTGCATCACTGCTCCAGTCGAAAACAGCGCGGTCGAAAAATCCAACCGAACCACCTCAACCCCCGAATCAGGTCCTAGGGGCGCAAACGATACCTGCAAGCTATCGCCCGAAGTAGGTACGATCTCAGCAGCGAGAGCCGGCCCGGCCCCGGCCGCTAGTTCGGCCGCCGTGCCGCCATGAAATCCCTCAAAGCGCAGGTTCATGTCGGCGGGAGCAATCAAAAGCAACTGGTCGAAGCCGGGGTCGCCGCGAGCGAAGTCTGGACGCACGTAAAAGGAAAAACGCTGCTCCTCGCCGAGGTTTTCGACCGCGAAAGGAACGACTTCGCCGACGAGCTCTTGCGCGACCGGATTGGTAAAGTTGAGCCGGATCGAACGCAGCGTTGCACTAACCTCTGGATCGTCCGATAGCAGAACCGCGCGGATCTCGAGAAATTCGCGCGGGCTAGGTGAGGTAATCGGACTGCCGCTAGCATCTTCGTAGGGCGCACTCCAGTCGCTCCAATCTGCGCCAGCCACCTCCTCACCAATGGTGTCGCCGCGAAAAATCGACAGCAGCTTGTTGTATTCGGCCTCGGTGACTTCGGTGCCGTCTTTTTTGAAGTAGCGCAGCACCTCGTCGAGTTCGTTGCCGGTGCGAGTCTGCAACACGACGCTGGTACCCGGCGGCGTATCAGCGTCCCACTCAATCGACAGCAGGTTGCGGCTGCCGCCCAAGCGCACCAAATCGGACGTCAGGGTCACTTCTGGCTGATACCCCCGCCCATAGAGCTGAATCTCGGCTGGCTGGCCCCAACCACCGCCAAAGCCACCACCCGCCTCAAACTGCTTCCAGACGAGATGGAAGAAGCGCGCCTTAATCCGCTCGAAGTCGTTGCCTTCGTAGAGGCCGAAACCCAACCCCTGACTGCTGCCATAGTCGCTGTTTTCAGTGCGATTGACCGCGACCGACCACTTGAGGCTGCCGTCGGCTTCGAGGCTGCCGTCGGAAAAGTCTAGGTGATAGGCTTGAAAGACCCCGCCGGCGTAGGCGATGCGGAAAGCGTCGATCCAGTAAAAGGCCCCTAAATCGAACCAGACCCCTCCCTCTGGCGAGTTCAGCGATCCCCGGCCGAAGCGGGTGATAAATTGGACCCTACTTTCGATCTCGCCGTCGATCATGTTGCTAATTGAGGCCGTCTGCGTCGCCGTACCGGAACCACCGCGCTCTAGCATCCCGGAAAGGATCTCGTCGCCCTCGGCCCAAACCTCCAACTCTGCCAGCCGTGGACGCTCCTTGCGGTAGTAGCGGATCGCGCCTCGGCGGTCGGCGTCGAGACGCTCAAAAACCTTCTGCTCCACTAAGGTCTCGCGGCCCCCAGCGAGTTTTTTGAAGTAGTCGATCGCCCCCTGCTCTCCTGCCGGCAGGGTCTCGTACTCGGCTTGGCTTAGCTCCCGGCCGCGGTCGAAATCGCTGCCGGTCACCACGATCTGCACGAAGCGGAGACCAGCGCCGACAAAATCATCTCCCAACTGGTCCATGTCGATCTCGAAGAGGCGCTGCTCCTTGTTGGGCCGCAAGGTGCGCAACAGCGGGCTGAACTCTGGCAGCGGCGAGCGCTGGTTGCCCTTGGGCTTGTTGCCCTGTGAGACCAGCACATCGAACTGCAAGAACGGGTCTCCCAAATCCTCGGCGACGAATTTGAGCACGATCTTCTTAGCGATCACCAACCGGCCCAAATCAACGACGAACCACCACTGCGAGGCGAGGTCGGACTCCTCGCTCGCCGCGACTGGTTCCCAGTAAGTCGTCAAATCTCCATCGAAAATGTTGGGCACCGCGGCGATATTCGCCGTGGCCCCGCCCTGTACCGCGTCGAGTGGAACAATGTCTTCGGGGTCTTTTTTGATTCTCTCCGGGGGACGCAAACGCAAGTAATCGACAATGTCCTGCACTGCATTGATGTCTCGGCGGAGTTTCTGGGGCCGGACCGAGCCGTCGGCACCTAGTTCCAGCACCCCCGGCGGAAAGCTCCAGTTCTGCCAGTGGATGCGGCTATTGACTACTACCTGACTCGCCGTCACCCGATGGCCTACTTGGGCCGAGACGCTCACAGCCCAACCAAGCACTAATACGACGCAGATACGCTGCATACCCATCTTTCAGTAGGCTAAAACGACAACGCGCTGGCGTGCTTCTTTGCGTTGGTCACTTTCTACTTTCAGCCGTAGCAGATACAATCCCGGTGCAGCCACTGACCCATCCGCTAACCTCCCGTCCCAGCGCAGGGCGATTCGGCCGCTCGCCGCCGTGCCCCGATCCACCGCCCCGATCCACCGCCCCGACAAGTCGTACAAGTCCAGCATCACTGGCACTGCACCAAAAAGGTTCAATAACTCGTATTCAATCTCGAGGACGTCGTTGATGCCATCGCCGTTGGGCGTAAACACCGATGAGGATAGCTTGAGCGCGTTGACCGCTTTCTCCCCTACCTCGGCTAACTCCACACTCAGGGTGTTGCTATCGATCAGCGGATTGGCATCGCCTGGGGTTAATGCTTGCCGCACTTCAAAGGGCTTTTCGCTATCGGAGATCCGGCCGGTGAACACCGTCCCAAACTTGAACACCTCCACGGCGAAATCCACCTCGATCCGTTCGCTGGTTTGCTGCACGTCCATCCGTGGGATTTTGAGAACAAAGCCAGCGGCGTCCGAGCGCACGACCTCAAAGCCGACTTGTTGGCCGGCGATTCGCACGCCGTCAATGCTGGTTACTTCGACCGGCGTCTCAATCTCGATGGTGTCAAATCCCAAATCTTCGCGCTCAAATTGTGGCAGAATACTATAGGTAAACTGGGTGACGTCCCCAGCTGGGGCACTCGGCGGCGAAATTTCGGCCAACACTTGCGTTGCCACGGGTGGATCCGAAACGCTAAACTGCAAAAAATCCAGCCGCCCGCCAGCGTTCTTTTGCGCGGTAATATCGGCTTTAATCTGTACATAGCGCCGCGGTTTGTCGGCTTGCATCGCCCCCGAACCGGCCACAAAATCATAGGCCTGACTCCACAGCTCCCAATTTTGGGTATCGGGCGTGATTCCAGCCTTCTCGCCTTTGTTGAGTCTGTCGTAGGCCCGGGCCGTAAGCGGCTGGCCCTTGGCGTCAAAGCGGCTCTGCTCGTCGCCGCGGAAGGTGAAGCGCCAATAGATGCTCGGGTCTGGCACGTCGCCGCTGCGCATCACTAAGTCGATCTGGGCACCAACATCGACTTCGCCTGACCAGCTCAAATCGCCCAAGGCCACCGGCTTGCCCAAATCGATAATGCTGCTGGTATAATTGGAGAAGGGCGCAAAACCCGAACCGTAGAGTTCCAACTCGGCCAATTCCCAAATCCCCCGCGTATTCTCCGGTGCTCGGAAGAGCAACTTGCGGATCGGCTCGTCGGGCATCTTTAGATCAATTACTGGTTGCGTATTGTCGCGGATATTGTGAATCACATCGAAAGCCACATAATCGCCCCGCGCTCCAGCCTGAAGGTCTCGGTTGGGATCCTTGAGCGGATCGCCATCGCTGGTGCCGATAATGAAGCGCTCGACAAAGCGGTCGGTCAGGTGACTAGGCCGTGGGTAGAATTTGACCCGATCGATAAAGAACAGCCCGCCAAAGTCGAAGATCAGGTTTTTGGTATTCGGCCCATGCGAGGCGAAGTGACCGTCTCCCAGATAGGCCGTATTGGGATCCTCGTCCCAGATAAGCTCATCGTCGTCGTCGAATCCCCCCCAGCCGATCCAAGTCAGGTAGAGGATATCACCGAGAAAATCGGCCTGCGGCAAAAGCGGTGTCAGATTGACCGTGGGGTCGAGTTGCCGCGGTGCGATGTGGCTGCTGGTCACCTCTAGCAAGTTGATGCTACCGTGCAAATCCTCGTCGATATCGGCCCAATCGATCTGCACGAACTCCACCCCTGCAACTGATGCCAGCTCCGGCGCGGGCAGGTCGGCACCCCCGACTCGGTAGATCGTTAGAGCACCAAGATCGCCTGCTCCGGCCGCCAGCGACCCCACCGTCCACAATGCGACTATGTACCTCATCTGGCTCATCCTCATACTCAATAGGCCAGGGCAATGACGCGCTGACGCGCTTCCTTACCTTGGTCGCTGTCAACTTCTAATCGCAGTAGATACAGCCCCGGCGCGGTCACGGTTCCATTCGCTAGCACTCCGTCCCATGCCAGCGTGAATCGGCCGCTCGCCGCCGTGCCCCGATGCACCATCCCTACCCGCCGTCCCGCTAGATCGTATAGCTCCAGTGCCACCGGCACTGCGCCGAAGAGGTTTAATAACTCGTATTCAATCTCGAGAACGTCGTTGATGCCGTCGCCATTGGGCGTAAACACCGATGAGGACAGCTTGAGTGCATTGACTGCTTGCTCCTCCACATTGACCAGCCCCACGCTCAGGGTATTGCTATCCACCAGTGGATCAGCGTTACCGGCAGTCAGTGCCTGTCGCACCTCAAAGGGCTTCTCGCTGTCGGCGATCCTCCCGGTGAACACCGTTCCGAACTTGAATACTTCCACCGCAAAGTCAATTTCAATTAGTTCGCCCGTCTGTTGCGGGTCCATGCGCGGGATCCGCAACGCGAATCCTCGTGCGTCCGAGTGCATAATGTCAAAGCCGACCTCTTGACCATCGATTCGCAACGCGTCGATACTTGCAACCTCGACCGGGGTCTCAATCTCAATAGTATCAAACCCCAAATCCTCGTCGCGCAACTGGGGCAGAATCGCATAGGTAAAAGATGTCACCTCGCCAGCGCGAGCGCTCGCCGGCGCGAGCTCGGCCAAGGCTTGAGTCGCCACCGGAGGATTTGAGACGCTGAACTGCAAAAAGTCCAGACGCCCGCCAGCTTCTTTTTCGGAAGTGAAATCAGCCCTGAGCTGCACGTAACGACGCGGTCTATCGGCCAGCAGCACGTCTCCACCGGCGGCGAAGTTATATGGCGGGCTCCAGTCGGACCAGTTTTCAGTATCAGGTGTGATCCCGGCCTTTTCGCCCTTTTCCAATCGGTTGTACGTGCTGAGCGTCAAGGCGGTGCCATTGGTGCCGAAGCGACTGCGCTCGTCGCCGCGAAAGGTCAGGCGCCAATAGGAATTGGGATCGTCGTCATCGCCGCTGCGCATCGCTATCGCCACCTCTGAGCCTCCCTCGGCCACCCCCGACCACGTTAGTTCTCCCAAACTCGCCATACCGCCTAAGTCGATGACGTTGGTTGTGTATTGGCTAGCGGGCGCGAAGCCGATACCATAGAGTTCAAATTCGGCGATTTCCCAAACGCCGCGGGTGTTGGGTGGTGCTTCAAACATGAGTTGGCGGATAGGCGAATCCGGGATGCTCAACTCGATTACCGACTGCGTGTTTTCGGTAATGTTGTACACCAAATCGTAATCGCGAAACTGGCCACCTTCGCCGCCGACGACGTACTCGCGCGTATTCTTCTTGAGCGGGTCGCCGTCGCTGATGCCGATGACGAAGCGCTCGATGAAGCGGGTGTCGAGAAAGCGTTCGCGGGGATAAAACTTGATGCGATCGACGATGAAATTGCCGCCCAAGTCGAAAATCAGGAGTTTGTTTTTGACCCGACCGTAGTCTCCACCCCAATCGCCATCGCCGAGAAAGTGCGTCGTCGGGTCGCCGTCGAACATCGGTGCATCGCGGGCCGGAAAGTCGGCGAACCCAACGATCGTCTGCAAGGTCTCAATCCGGCCGCCGCGCTCGTCCAAAAGGGGCGTCAGATTGACCGTCGGGTCTAGCTGCTGCGGCACGATCCCATCGGGGGCGAGCGCCATTTGTACTGCGCTACCGTGCGCTTTGGCATTTATGGCTTCCCACTCTAGCTGGACAAATTGATAGGGTACGTCCAACTCGGGCGCAGGCAAATCCGCTGCGCCGATGCGGTAAATGGTCAGCGCATCGCTGCGACTATTCCATCCTATTACCGCCCAAAGCGCCAAAAGCCATAAGCCCCTCTTCATACTCGCAATCCCCGAGGTTTATAGAATGCACAAATCATAATACAAAGAGGGGGAGTAGAGCAACTCTACCCCCCCTCCTTATTTGGTGCTTAAAACTGCTAGTTGTTCGCGTCTATCGACCGAACGAAGCCTTGATGTGGCCCCAGCTATTGCCCTCGACAGCTGTCTCCGGCAGCAACTCGGTTTGGACTGGCAGCAGAATGTAGTCGCTGCCGCAGGCACCGTCACCGTTGATGCAGGGCTGGCCGCCTAGCGCCCACTTGGCGGTGCGAGGATCTTCTGCACTCGGGCCGTTGTCATTATCGACGACCTGGATACCAACGCCGATAATCTCGCCCTCGACAAAGTCGTGCAGGACGCTGTTTTCGGGGCTGTTGTGATCGAAATCATCCCAACCAACCGTGTACCACTCGGCCTGGAAGTTGGACTCAGTGCCGTGAGCACCATCGAGGTTGAAGGAGTCGGGGCAGCACGAATAAGGCTCTTTGTCGTGCCAAGTCGAGCTGCTCAGCCAGAACCAGTAGAAGCCAAAAGGCTCAAGTGCCGGCCAGCGGTAGTGACCTGTCTGGTTCGTGCGGCCGTTGTTGCGGGCCCGTTCCTCTGCGTCTTCGTAGTCGTCCGTCCAGAAAGCGAAGCGGTCGGCGCTGTGATCAGCGTCGAGGAAAATCTCGATGCTGTCGTCCTGACCGCAGCAGCCAAAACCACCGGCATCGCGATCCCAAATATCATCGAAGCGGTCATAGACGTAATAGACGCGATCCAGCTCGTCGTTCCAACCAATGGCGACGCGGAAGTTGAGGTTGGCAGTATCGATCTCGCGACCGATATCGCCTTCGGCGACTTCCGTCTGGAAGATGTCGATCCACAACTCCGCCGGCAGCACATTCCACTCAGAGATGTCGCCATCTAAGTTGGGAAGGTGAGTCGACGGCCACTGCCACGCCCCGAAGATCTGGCCTTCTGGAAAGTGGGCTAAGCTAGCCGTGCTAGTCAGCATCAACGCCGTCGCGGCGAAAGCTAACATTTTTCTCATTGTTGAGACCTCCTATGTAAGGTTAAAATAAAAGGCGGCGGCACACTTACAGTTGGCAACCGCCTTTACTTGAGAGTATTTCCGCCGAACACCCCCTGTACAAAAAACCGTCCCCTAACAAAAAAAGGATTGGATGATTTGTCAATGATTTTCTCAGCGAGTGTTCTCAGCCAGTGCAGTGCCGGTAGCCCACGGCATAGCGCTGCGGCTCAACTCTCTGCGTTGAGCGGCCTTTTCTAGGTCGCGGACTAGAGCAGAAACTCTGACATACTCTGCTCTATTTCCCTGTTTTTTATATACTTGAGATAGGGCCTGATGTGCGCGAATATAATGGCTATCCTTTTCAATAGACCGTTTGAACGCCCTTTCCGCCTCAACTAGCTTGCCCATTTTCCAATAATCCACGCCTAGATTGTAATGGGCTTGGGCCATTTCTGGATCCAAGTCAATGGCCTTGCGGTGGAGTTCTATGGCTCGATTCGGGTCGCCAGATAGTGAATAGGCGATGCCGAGATGGGTATAGGCCGGTGCAAATTCAGGATCCAAGTCCACCGCTTTTTGGTGCTCTTCTATCGCGCGCTCGTACTGACCTTGCCGCACGTAGGCCCTGCCCAAGTCATCGTGGCTTTTGCCCACATTCGGCGTCACCCGCGCCATGTATTCTCCCATTTCCAGATCCGATACCGAATAGGTGGCATCGCTCCAAGCCAAAAATAGAATAGGTACGCCGAAGTAGAGCACTTGTCGCCCGGTCTCGAATGCATAGCGCAACCCCACCCAGCGCCCGACCCTTTCCTGGAGCCTTTCGCGCAGCCCCTTGCGGTCGACCGAGACCGCTTCGCCCTCGTCTCCGGCGACCAAGTTCTGGCGGATCTCTTTTTTGCGCACCTTCCACATAAAACCATCGTAGTAATAGTGCAAAAAAGCCGAAGCGGCGATGATGACCTTGGCTACATCGTACATCAGGTAGTTGTCCGTCGCTCGGGCCAAGGCCTCAATGCCTCCATAGGCCAAGATCAGAATCACGTAGAACAACACGATGCGGAAGCGGCCGTCGGAGAACAGGAAGCGGAAGAAGGATGCGCCCAACTCCTTCGAGCGCTTGAGCACCCCGTGGTTGTAAATCCAGACGATGGCAAAATACTGAATATCGTGGGCCAAGGCCGTAATTGCGTAGCCGAGGATGATATCTTCTAAGACGATATAGGCGTAATAAACAGTGGCGAAGGTCGTCAACGAAATGGCCAGCTTCGGCCAAACCACGGGTATGCCCCGCGCCCGCTCAAAGACCATGTTTACCACGTAGAGGACGGCTACTCCAACAGCCAGATAGAAAACCCACTCTCTAAATTCTAAGAGCGACTCTGGTGTGATCCAGGTATAGAGGCCGAAACCATAGCGGTGACAGCGCTCGAGGAAATTGATCAAGTAATGGGGGCTGTCGATGATGATATAACCGAACCAAACGGCCGTCAGCCACCAGTCCAACCGCGAACTAAAGCGGGAGGGCTTGCGGCGTTTGACATCGTAGATCCTCATGAAGCCGTAGTGCTGCATGAAGAAATGCCACAGATCCCACAGCGCCAAGAAGATGAAGAAGCCCAGATGGCCGTTAAATACGCTCCAAGCCACGAAGGCGGTCACCACCAGCGGCGAGACGAGGAAGGTCGCCTTGTGGCGGTCGAAAAGCTCTCTTTCGCCGTAGGCGCGCATGAAACCGGGTAAGTGATGGCCTACCGCAAAGAACGCCAACACGAACCAGGCAATGTCGGCCGAACTGAAGTACTGTGAAGCAATGAGTAACGCGACCAGCGACAAAAGGGGCGTACCAATAAAAAAGATCGCATCGCAGCCGCGATTGATGATCCAACCCTGCACAGTAGAGACACCACTCATGTCGTGGATTTATCTACCTTAGACTAGCGAAAACCGAGAGAAAGGCCAGCCCTGCCGTACGCGTCTCGGCGTCGCCATCGACAACTTCGATCGCACGGCGGTCGTAGCGTATGCCGAGCTGAGCGGTGAGTTCGTAGCCCAAGTAATCCCTGCGGTTGGTCAGCTGTACGGCCAAGACTGTGCCTCTGAAATCTCCGGTTCGCTCCCCCGCCCCCAGTGTATCCTCGTCGCCTATGAGGTTGTAGAACTGGCGCTGTTCAATGCCGAGGTCAACACTAGAGCTCACTAAGAGTGGGAAACGCACCAAAAACGACCACAAGGCGTCCCAAGAGCGCCGCTCAGCCAAGTCGCGGTTAAATGGTACCTGGCGTAGAAATTCGCTTTTGAACCTAGGCGAAATCCATAGCTGTCTCCAATTAAAGGCATAGTCAATTTTGTCGATTAGCCCAATGAAGCCCGATGTCTTACGGCCATTGCGCCCCTCCGGACCGAGCGGGTCGAAAAGTACCACCGGATTCCCCTCCGCATCGAGCATCCTTTCCCCGGCCTCGTCGAGCGCGAAGACTACATCCACATCGCGCTGGCGCCACCAATCCCACTTAAAACGGTGCCGCGTGGCCCAGCGTCGCGGACTCTTGTATTCCCAATCGGCATAGAACGTATTGATCCAAGTGTCCTCGGCGGCCAAAAGGTCGGGTACGGGAACATTGCGCCCACTGACCTCTTCGACGATGCTCCCCAACTCCAATTCGGGTATAATCCACTGTGAGAGCGGGTCGGGGATGGTGTCCTCAGCCCTTTTGAGCATGTCATAGACCCGCAAGCTACCCCAAGTAGGCCCAGTCCGCTGATAGGTCAAAATCCCATAGGCCGTCTCATTGCGGCGGTTGGTTTCGCGCTGGTCCTGATAGAGGAAACCACCCATCAAGCGCATCTCTGGGTTGACTTGAACTCGGGCGTAGGTATTGTAGCCCCAGTGGTCCTTTTTGTAGGGGTAATCAGGCAAGTCGTCGTTCTCAAAGCGCTCGGCCCAGCCGTTGTTGTTTAAGTCAATGCCAAAAAGAAACTCCGGCCGGTCCGAGTGATAGCGCAGGAAAGGCTCCTCGTAGTCGGGGAAAAGATTCTCCCGGTCGCCGTTGCTGTTCTGGTTGAAATCCGAGATGAAATCGCCGTTCTCGTCGTAGCCGGGAAAAACCGCTGGATCGGCCACGCCCTCGGAAGTCACCGTGAAGTTGCTGATCGAGGTCGTATGCGGCGGAATCAAGCTCCCCTGAAAAATCCGCAATTGGTCCGGGTGCCGGTCGTTGTCGTCGTTGTCGTCAACGAAATCGTAGAGCAGGTTGGTGGCTTCGGGCGAGTAGTCAGCCACGCCGCGGCCATCGACCGGCAGCACACTGGTTGAGTACGTCTCGTCCATGCCGAAGCCCTCTAAAAAGAGCAGCCACGGACCGGACTTCCGCGCCAAGTTGAACATCCAGCCGAGGGCGGTCTCGTCGTCTGCGATGCCCGAGAAGCTCTCGTGCTTTTTGCGGTTGATCGAGGGATATTGCCGGTATTGGTTGCTGACGTTGAACTCGCCGTAAAAGTCGAAGCCAAAAAAGTCGCGCAGTTCGGCGCTGGCTCCGAGGATCTGGCTGGCCGTCGGCAGGCCGTAGTCGATGACGACCTCGCGCTGATTGAGTTCGTTCTTGATATTGCCCGGGGCCCGTTCCATGACGATGAACTGAGGCTGGCCCGAGCGGTTGGTCTGGCGATCGGACGACACCTCCACCCGGTAATCGTTGGCCAGCACCAAGCGAAATCTCACGTTCTTGATGGCAGTAACCGCGTCGGTGGCCTCGGTCAGAGTCAGCCCTAGATGCTGCTGCAAAAGCAAGCGCAGGGAGCCTTCCTCAGAGGCATCATCTTCGGGTGCGAGCACGTATTTGAGCACGATGCTCTCACCGCCATCGGCGCGCAAAAAGCCGTCGCGTAGCTCACCGCCATCGCGCACCGGGCGAAAGCCTATGCCGCTGCCGATGATGGTAGTGTCGCGCGCTACTAGCTGCACGCTATCGCCGATGGCGATCTCACGCATTAGGGTGGTAGTGATTTCCACATCGTCGCTGAAGAGCACCGCCCCACCTTCGCCATCTTCGGGCGAATCATCCGCAAGCCTGACTACCAGCAAGTTCAGTTGGCGGTCGAGTTGACCCGAAGTCAACAGACCTTTGAGTGGATTGCCCTGAAAACTTTCGCGAGCACCATTGCCGTTGTGGACATTGACCAACGTTAGCCCCAAGGTCGCCTGGTCGGCCACGTCGAGCTCAAAACGGCCAGCCGCCAAGTTGGAAAAATTCTCCAACGAGGCCGTCGGGACATCCGCGTCAATATCGACGATGGGCAGGGTCACCCGCGAAAACAGACCCGTAGCCCGAGTTCGCCCCGCTGCGAAACTGGTCACCAAGCCGTTGAAGCCGACCTTATTGAAGGTCATCGGCGTCAACGTGGTGCGAATCTCATCGCCGACGATAATCGAATAGCTATAAGTGCTAGTTTGGTCTGAGGTGATAACCAAGCGGTTAAACCAACTCGCATAGCGACCTGTTTTGGTGATCGAACTGCTCTCGAAAGCACGCGGCTGGGTCTGGCGCCAGTCGTAGACAAGGTAGCCGCGGGTAATAAAATCCCCGTAGGCGTCGTAGAAGTAGTTGCCATCGAGATTGCGATTTAGGTAGCGGCGGTAGGGTTCTCTGGCGTAATTGGTGTAACTCCATTGGCGACGCCCGTGCTCGCTGAAGAGCTCCTGCGGCATGTACCAGCGCATAACAGTCGGATCTAGCACGTCCATATCGACCGCGGCGCCGACCGAGGAGTAGCGCACCTGCTCGCCCACGCGGTGCCCCAAGCGATTGCCGTAATCCATGTCCTGGGCCTTCGCTTCGCCTAGTGCCAAGGATAGGACGACGACGCAAATCGCCGTGAGCCTCAAGATCGTTCGCTCCCGTCTCATATTACTCCAGCCCGGCGAAGACCGTAATAAAACTGGTCGTCTCGTTGCTGGTCTCGTCGCCAATCACAAAAGTACCTGGTCGGTCGCTGTCCTCAATCACCTGTTCGGTCAAAATCCGGCCGTAGCGCAGGCCGATCTGGGTCGTCAACCGGTAGCCCAAATAATCCGAAGTGGTCGATAGCTGTACGGCGATATTAGTCGAACTCCGGTCGCCCGTCTCCTGCTGGCGACCGGCGGCAATAAGCGCGTTCTCGTCCAAGCTCTGGTTGCTGAACCACAACTGCTCCAACCCGGTCTGAATAATCGTGTGACGAAGTACCGGCAAGGTAGCTATCAACTGAGCCGTCGCCGTCCATTCCTCGCGATCATCATCTGCGACGAGGAAAGCCGTCTGGCGCAGAAGCTCGCTTTTGAGCCTCGGCTGCAAGTTCAAACGCCCCAAGCCATAGGTGTAGTCAACCTTGTTGATCAAGCCAAAAAAGCTGGCCTCGTCCTCCATTAGGCGTCCGTTGGCGTCGCGGGTCTCGGCTTGGTTCTGGCGAAAAATCTCCCACTTGAGCTTATTGACTAGGTTCAAGCCCTCGATACCCTTGTAGTCGAACTGGACAAAGGCGGTGTTGATCCAAGTATCCTGCGCCGGGAGGATATCTCGGACTACTGGCTGGATCGGGGCCCCCTCAAAGGGCGTAGGCTCGCGGCGGGTATCGGGGATCGTATCCTTAGCCTGTTTGACCATATCGAAGACCCGCAAGCGCCCCAAACCCGCATAGTTCTTGTCGAAGGTGAACATCGCGTAGTTGGTCGCGTTGGTCGCGTTGGTCGTCTGAGACTCGTCGTCGGTGCGGCCGACAATCAGCCGAGCCTCTGGCAGCAGATGCACCCCACCAAAGACATTGAATCCCCGACGATCGGGTTTATAGGGAAAGTCGGGCAAATCATCGTCCTCAAAACGGTCAATCCAGTTGTTGTTGTTGAGGTCAATGCCAAAGAGAAATTCCGGCCGATCAACGTTATAGCGCAGGAACGGCTCCTCGTAATCGGGAGTGATATTGCCTACGGTAGCGTTGTCGTTCTGGTTGAAGTCCGAGATGAAGTCGTTGTTTTGGTCCCAACCTGGGTAGATTGCCCGGTCGTTGATCGTACCGAAACGAACCCAGTCGGGGTAGCGATCTTGATCGTCGTTATCGTCGACAAACTCGTAGAAGTGCCGCTGGCTATTGTCGTATTGCACGTCGCCGTTGGCATTGACCAAAAAGGTTGTGGTCGAATAAGCTTCATCGATGGCGTAGGCCTCACCATAGAGGAAGTAAGGGAAGGCATCGCGCGAGACGTTGAAGTACCAAGCGTCGGATGCCTCTGAAGAGATCGCGTGTTTCTTCCCCTCATTGAACAGCGCGGCATTTGGGTACTGAGCATAGCGCTTGTTGCGGTCCCACTCGCCGTAGAAGTCGAAGCCTAAGGCATTAGCCCCCTCAATGGTAAAGCCGCCGATTAGGTTGGCAGTCGGCAAGCCATAGTCGAACTTGATCCGCTGCAGATTGGAGATATCCTTCACGTTGCCCTCGGCGCGCCGCAGTACCACAAAAGCCGGCTGGCTGTTGTCGATTACTTCGCTGGTCAGCGGAGCCGCCGGTACCGCCCGCTGGCCCGTCTGACGGTCGGACCACAATTCGACCTTGAAGTCGTTAGCCACCACGTAATTGAAGTCCACCCCGACAATGGTCGTCGGGTCTGGACCAATATAGGCTGGATCGTTGAAGTCGTAGTTGACGATGATCCGCTCCGGGCCGTCCGCAGCCAAAAAGCCTGGACGCCGGAACCCGCCGAAGATGACCGGCCATTCGGAGCCGGGCCGGACCACCTCCTGCAAGGTAAAAACTGTCTCTTTGCCGGTGTCGAAGTCGCGGCTGGTGATTCGCACCTCGTGGCTAAACAGGGCCGCGCCCCCCTCGCCATCTTCGGGCGAATCATCGCTCAGGATCACCGCAATCGCCGTCAGCGGTGTCGTACTCTGTCCAGCAGTGAGGCTACCAGCAACGAGGTCGCCAGCGAAGAGATCGAGAGTAGTATTGGCGTTGCGGGCATCGACTAGTGTGGCCCCCAGCGTGATGAAATCGCCAACCTGGAACGTCGCCCGTCCACCAAACATCGAGGTCGTATTAGTCTGGGAGACCGGCTCAGTGCTGCCACCGAGGCCCTGCGAGGAGCCGCGGATCGGCTCGCTGATACGCGAGGCGAGGATCGTCGCCTGGTACTTGTCAGAGGCAAAGTCGATCTGTACCCCGTTGAAATCCGGCTTGGAAAACGTCATCGGCGTCAGCGTCGTGCGAATCCGGTCACCCACCGTGATCGCGTAGTTGTACTGCCCCTGCGAATCGCCGCTGATGGTCACTGCGTTGAACCAAGTATTAAAACGCGAACCCTGGAAGATACCACTGCCCAAGGGCAACGGCTGGTCCTGGCGCCAGTCGTAGATCAGCCAACCATGGGTGGTGAAATTGCCGTACACATCGTAAAAGTAGTCGCCCTCGCGGGTGGTGTTGACGTAGCGTTCATACGGAGTGCGGGCGTAGTTGGAGTACTCCCACTGGCGCCAGCCGTAGTCTACGAAGAGTTCCTGCGGCACGTACCACTTTTTGACCGTCGGGTCGAGTGCGCCAAATATTACGCCTGGACCGATAGGCTCAAAACTGACAGCACCGCCGCGCTGTACCCCTAATCGACCCTGGTAGTCCTCCTGCCCATGCGCCGGAGTTAAGCCAAGTAGAGCGCCGATTACTGCAAGACTTCGCATCGCTTTCAACACTGCTCTCCCTCGTTCCATAAGTACCTCAATAAGCCAAGCTGACCATGCCGACGCCGCGTTCCTGGCCAGTACCAGCGTCCAGCGTCACACTGAACAGATAGTTGCCTGGGGGCAGTGCCGCCCCCGCGTCGTTTTTGCCATCCCAAAGACGAGCATGGCGTCCGCTGCTGTCGAGTCCGCGGTAAAGATTCCGCACCGGCCGACCCGCTAAGTCGCGCACCACGATTTCTACATCGGTCGGCCGAGCAATATTGGTGATGTCGTACTGGACCGCAGCTTGATCATTTATACCGTCCCCGTTGGGGCTAAAGGCCCTAGGTGCCGCACTTACATTGACTAGCAGATCGCCGACGATCGGCACGGCCACCGAGAGGTTCCCGCTGAAAGGCGTACCCAAAGGCTGCAAGTCCGGATCAACCTCACCCAGATCGGCGGCGTTGCCCGATACCACATCTTGGGCAATCTGCACTTCCTCACCCGAATTGAACGCCCGCGTCGTAAAGGTCGTGCCGAAGCGCAGCACCGCGTTGTCGAAGGTCACCCGCACCTCGGTGCCATCCTCAGCGACCGTTGGGAACTCAAAAATGAAGCTGTTGCCAGTGGCCTCAACCACCGCAAAGTCGCCGCGTTGGAGCGGCAACTGGTCAAGTACCGCACCGCTAAAGTCGGCCTCATCCGCCGTGCCGTCCGGGTGCCGAACTTCTATCAGCCCCACGTTTTCGACCCTGAGTGGAGTGTCGATCTGTAGCTGATTGAAGCCGCGGTCGAGTCCCGGGCGAAGTTTGCTCAACACGGCGAGGGTAAAGTCCGTCTTTTCGCCCAGCGCCGCTTGGCGCGGGACGATCTCAGCGATCAACTCCTCGGCAAAAGGCGAAGGCAGTACCTCAAAAGAAATCCCCCCAACACCGGTAGCCGACTCGAACTCGTCGCTAGAGAACTCAATCGCGAACTGAAAATAGCGCCGCGGACTCGGCGAAACCACTGGCACTCCCTGCAATGCGTCGGCCAAATCGGCGTCTGACTCAACTAGTGCGCTGACCGGATAGGGAGGCGACCACGCGCTCCAGTTAGTCACGTCGTTGCGGATATTGCCCTTGTCCTCATTGCGCAACCGGCCGAAGTCGGCGGCCGTCAGCGAGATCTGCTCCTGCTGCTCCAGCGACAGATCCTTGAATATCTGCAGCGCCTCGCGCAAGTCGACATCCTCGTTGTCGAGCACCGTCTCAACCAAGGTTTTCAACTCGGCATCCTCAACATCGGCGGCAAATTTCCACGGCACTTCGTCACCGCGGGCCGTAGTCCCCGTCTGTCTGGACCCACCGCCCAAGCGGAAGATCTGCTCGCCCGGGCGAATTTTGTTGTATTCGACCGGCTGCGGGTCGTTGCCAGTGCGCGTGCGGATCAAAACCCGCGACAGCCCGCTATCGCCCGCCTTCTGCTCGACCCAGCGCAGCGTTCCAAACAGCGACAGGTCGCCGAAGTCAAAGACATTGGAGATATAAGTGGCCTCGGGCACAAAGCCGGTGCCAAAGACTTGGAACTCAGCCAAGTCAAAGCCCGTCGCCGTCAGCGACTTGAGCCGTACGAAGCGCACGTACTGAGGAGGTATATGCACGTCAACTACCGGGTCTTCGTTTTGGTTGACCAGCACCACGGTCTCGCGGATCGGCACCCCCTCGCGCTGGGTTTCGGGTGTACCGTCGTTGATAAATATCTCAAAGGCGCGCATAAAATCGTTCTGGTATGGGAATGCCGGAGCGGGAAAGGCCGGGTCGGCGTTGCGGGGAAAAAACTTGAAGCGATTGACTCCAAAGCGAGCACCTAAGTCCAGATCAATGATAATGCCCAACACGCGCGCACTCTGGCCACCGGCACTGGCGCGTAAATCCAGCGCCGTCTCGCCATCATTGTCGATGATACTGGGCAATTCCGGCCGGATGTTGATGGTATTGGGCGAGGTAATAGAGCCGCCGCGGGCTTCGGAATTAGCGCCGATGGCGATATTGAGCGTGGTATCGGCGCGCTGTGGAAAAATCCAGTTTCTGAAACCCTCGGCATTGAAGTCAATAACCCCACCGGGCGCGTTGGTATTTTCCACCGAAGTAGCACTGCGGATGACCGTAGCCTGAATCTCCCCGCCGCCGCTAACCCAATCCAAACCGCCTTCGCCGCCGACGATCACGACTTCAGCGACGGTCGACCGGCCTCCGAGTAGGCACAATAAGAGAGCATATACACTGGCGCGTTTCATAGGCAAAATTTTGTTGACAAGTGAATTTGTATCCCGAAAATTCAATAAGTTCATAATTATAAAGACATTATGCGAAATTTACTATTGCGTAATCACCTAGCAGGTCAACTATTTATAATCAATAGCTCTTAACGCCGCAAGCATCTTTCAAGCCTTGCCCCATCCTATCCGCCCCGGCGTTTTACTTTCATTTCCTCCCTCTTTATATTGATTTTTTTCCCTTACTCATATTAGGAGTATCCCATACTATGAAAATGAAGCATCTCAACGCCTTGCTCTTACTCAGTGGGCTCTTCGTCGGCTGTGGTGATCAACAACCGCCGGCCTCGCCGGCCGAACTCGTCGTTGCCGAGGTCGGCGACAAGCCGATCACCGCGGCTGAGTTCGCCGAGTTCTCTTCCCTGATTCCCGAAGGTATGCGCGAAGGGGACACGCCGCTGGCCGTCGCCCGCAATCTGCTCAACAGCCTGATCGACAAGGAGTTACTCCTACAAGAAGCCCAGGCGTCCAACATCGAAAATATGATTTGGTTTATCGACGAGCTGACCAACTACGAGCGCTCGCGCATCTTGCGTCTCTACGAGCAACGAGAAATCATCAGCAAGCTGAACATCACTGAGGAAATGGTCGATGCCCACTACCGCGCAACTCGCCGCGACCGCTCAATCCGCCTCGGCGGCATCATGGTCGATACCGAGGAGGAAGCCAACGCTCTCTACCAGCAGCTTCAAAATGGTGCCGATTTCCACCAACTAGCCCGCACCCATTCTGTTCACCGCGAAAGCGCCGAGCGCGGCGGTGATACCGGGCTGTACCAGTTGCGCGACCAACTCATGCCCGAAGTCGCAGCCGAAGTTGCCGACTTAGAAATCGGCGAAATTGCTCCGCCGGTGTCGATGTTCGTCGCTGGCGAGCAAAAGTTTGCCATCTTCACCCTGCTCGACGAAATCCCAGCACCGCTCGAAGCCTCCGAGGCTCGCATCCGCGAAGAATTGCTCATCGCCCAGCGCAACGAGCGCCTGCAAACCATGCTCGATTCGCTGCGGGGCGTTTACCATCCCCAACCGCAGTTGCAGAACATCGCCCTATTAGCCGAGCGCATTAGCCAGTTTACCGGCGAGGAGTTCGCCCTCGCCGAAGCCGACGCTGATTTGCCCGTCTGCACCTTTGACAAGGGAGATCCCATCGGCTTGGGGAATTTTGTCGAAACCATCCGCCAAATGAAAATAGCGCCGCAAATGCTGATCGACACCGATAGCGCCGCGGAATTACTCGACCGCCGCGTCGTCCCCGAACACCTGTTCATGTCTGAGATCATCAACGCTGGGCTGGATCAAGATCCCGAGTTCCGCGCCAGCATCGCCGCCAAGCGCCAAGAACTCCTAGTCACCGGCTTGCGCAAGCTCATGGTTGACCAGAATCTGTCGGTTACTCCAGAAGAGGCGCGCACCTTCTACGACGAGCACCCAGAGAAATTCACCAAACCCACGACCACCGTCGCCATCGAAATTCTGGTCTCCAGCGACTCGCTAGCCCAGCATCTGTTTACTGAACTGGCGCAAGCCACCGAAGCCGAGGCCGAAACCCTCGCCGTGCGTCACAGCGAACGCGCCGAAGTCCTCCATCACAATGGACGCATCAATTTCAATGTATATACAGAGCAATTCTTCCCTAGCATCTCCGGCTTGGCCCAAGACCTCGCGGTCGGCCAAGTGGGCGGCCCAGTTCGCACCCAGCGAGGCTATTCGGTTTTCAAAGTCTTGGATCGCCAACGCGAACACATCCCCTACACTGAGGACTCCGAACGACGCGCCCGGGCCTATGTGCTTATCGACAAGGCTCAGCTCCGCTACGTCGAATACGTGCGTAGTCTGCGCAAAGTCTATCCGATAACCATTCACGAAGACCATTTGAAGCAGTACACCGCCGCCCAAAGCTGATGGTCACCCCTCTGTGGGCGCTTTGCTGCCTTCTCCTAATACCACTCGGCGCACGCGCCGAGCGCGCCGACACCACTATAGCCGACCAGACCTACGCCCTGCTTCCGGCGGCGGATCTGCTCTCGCGCCTACAACGGGCAGAAGGACCGATCCACCTCCGCACCACCGCCGTCGTCGGCCCCCTCTACGCTCCGACCGCTGGTCTCGACACGGTGCGCGCGGCGTTCCATCTCGACGACGTCTTCTTCTTCGACGAGGTCACCCTCAATAACGTGGTCTTTCTCGGTCCGGTTCAGGGCGAGCGCACCACATTCGCCAACGGCCTTTCTCTTATAAATGCCCGTTTCCACAGCACATTCGGCCTGCGCGCAAGCCGATCTGGCAAGCACCTCAACTTCAAAGAAGCGGTCTTTCTCACCGACGCAGACTTTGCTGACGGCGATTTCGTTGGCCCCAATTCGTTTATCAACGCCCGCTTCGCCGATGCCGCCCGCTTTGCTCGCACCCGCTTTGGGACCGCTGCCTATTTTGAAGGCACCCATTTCACCGGCCAAACCGACTTTGCCGACGCCCGCTTCGCCGGCGTAGCTTCCTTCAAGGACGCCCGCTGGAATGGTCCGGCTTCCTTTGCTGGCACCCGCTTTGCCGAACGCGCCCTCTTCTGGCGGATCCAATTCCTCGGCGCAGTCGATTTTGCCGCGGCCCGCGCCGACGGGGAGGTTTCCTTCAGCCGAGCCACTTTCGCCGACCAAGCTCATTTCGCTGACTTCACCTTCGCCCAAGCAGCCCACTTTACTAACGCAACTTTCGCCCGTGTGAACTTTGGCGGCAGCTACTTCCGCAAAGAGGCCGATTTTAGTGGCGTCCAAGCGCAGACCCTGCGTTTCAACGCCTTTTTTAACCGCTCCCTCGACCTGAGCCGCGCCGCTATCGGCACCCTCGATCTGCACCCAAGTGTCCAAACCGATTCGACCTTTGCCGAAAGCGCCCAACTTTATTTGCAGCAAGCTTATTTCGATCGCCTTCGCGTCCGCTGGGCGCACGTGCGCCACCGGCTAGCCACTGCCGACTCAGTGTCGTTCGCCGCGCTCGACCCAGCCTACAATAGTCTGCGGCACCACTTCCTCGCCCAAGGACTAAAAGACGACGCTGTAGCTTGCGAGATCGAGCGTCTAGACCGTCAGCGCCGCGCCCTTAGCTGGGCCACGCCCCAACGTTGGGCGTTAGAGCTGTGGAATCTCTGTTCCCGCTACGGCACCTCCCCGCTACAACTCATCCTCTGCATCCTCGGCAGCATCCTCCTTTGGGCGCTGATCTACCGGCTGATCCCTAGCACTCTGCGGTCCGCCAACGGCGACGAACATCCCACCTTCGCCGATTGCATTGGCTTCAGCATCCACGCCTTTACCCGCACCGATCCCTATCCTTGGTACGCGACCGGCAAGCTCAAACTCCTCGCCACCTTCCAAACTCTGCTGGGCTGGGCCTCGATCGGCTTATTGCTCGCCGTGATCCTGGCGCATCTACTGTGAGCACTTCGTGGCCGTGGCTGGCCGCCCTCGCGCTGTTGGGCGGTTGCACCGCTGAACCTCCTGCGTCCACCACCTCGATCCACTTTGTCGATGTCGGCCGGGACGCCGGCTTGGACTTTACCCACTTCAACGGCTTTTCTGGGGAGTACTACTACGTCGAAACATTCGGCGCTGGGGCCGCCTTCCTCGACTACGACGGCGATTGGGACCTCGACCTCTATCTAGTCAACGGCACTTACTTAGAAGGGCTTCCCCCCGACCCTCTACCGCGCAATCATCTCTACCAAAATCTCGGGCAAGGAACCTTCCACAACGCGAGCGGTCCCACCGCCGCTGCCGACCCTGGCTACGGCTTCGGGGTCTCGGCCGCCGACTACGACGGCGATGGCGATCAGGATCTCTTCGTCGCCAACTACGGCCCCAACGCCCTCTACCGCAACGACAGCGGCACCTTTACCCGCAATAAGGTCGGCGTCGAAGACCCACGGTGGGGCACCAGCGCCGGTTTCTTCGACTACGACTTGGACGGCGACCTCGACCTCTTCGTCGCCAACTACGTTCACTTCAGCCTCGACGCCAATATCGTCTGCAAGATCGGCAAAACCCGCTCCTACTGCGAGCCAGCCGCCTATGCCCCAATCGGCGACATCCTCTACCGCAACGACGGCGACCACTTCACCGACGTCACCGACCCGGCCGGCATCACCTTAGAAGGCCGCGGCCTCGGCGTGGCTTTTGCCGACTACGACTTGGACGGCGACACCGACCTCTACGTGGCCAACGACGGGACGATGAACTTTCTCTACGAGAACCAACGCGGCACTTTCGCCGAGGTCGGGCTGGCGGCCGGCACCCGCTACGACGAGCACGGCCACGCCGAGGCCGGCATGGGCACCGACTTCGGCGACTACGACCGCGATGGCGATATGGACCTTTTCGTCACTAATTTTGCCTTTGAGACCAACACGCTCTACCAAAACGATGGCCAAGGCCAGTTCGCCATCGCTTCTGGACGGCTTGGGCTGGGCGAGGCCTCGCTCCAGCCTCTCGGCTTTGGCACCCGCTTCCTCGACTACGACAACGACCGCGATCTCGACCTCTTTGTCGCCAATGGCCACGTCATGGACGTGGTCGCCGAATGGGATTCGACCCAGACCTACCACCAAACCAATCAGCTATTCCGCAACGAGGACGGCCAACGCTTCACCGACGTCTCTGCCAGTATGGGATCAGCTTTCGCCCAAGCCAATGTCGGGCGCGGTACGGCCGTGGCCGACTACGACGACGACGGCGATCTCGACCTGCTGATCACTACTGTAGCCGCTCCACCGCGCCTGTTGCGCAACGACGGCGGCAACCGCCACCACTGGCTACAAGTCTTCCTCATCGGCAAGACCCACCCCGACGCCCTCGGTGCCCGCGTGGCCGTCACCGCTGGCGGCGTCCGGCAAACGCAGGAGCGCCAATCGGGCAGCAGCTATCTTTCTAGCCACGATCCGCGGCTGCACTTCGGCTTGGGACAGACCACCCACGCCCGCGTGGAAATCACGTGGCCTTCCGGTCAAGTGCAAACCCTCGAAAACGTCGCCGCCGATCAAGTGCTCCGCATCGAAGAACCATAGAAGAGCATTTCCTTCCATTTTTTATCTTTCACGCCCCTGTTCAAATGAACGAACTAAAGTGACAGTAGGCACCGAGAGCAGCTTACCCATGGACCTACCTAACATCCTCTTCATCCTTTCCGACCAGCACAGCAAATTCCACCTCGGCTGCTACGGCGACCCGCTGGTGCGCACCCCACATCTCGACCGCTTGGCCAGCGAGGGCATGCGCTTTGCCAATGCGTACACTCCTTCGCCTTTGTGCGTGCCAGCGCGCATGGCCTTTATGACTGGTCGGCGGCCCAGCGCCAACCAAGTCTGGGGCAACGACCACATCCTCAGTTCGGCCCTGCCGACTTGGGCCCACGCCGTGGGTGCGGCTGGATACGAGACCGCGCTGATTGGCCGCATGCACTTCGTCGGCCCCGACCAGCGCCACGGCTTTGAGCACCGACCCATCGGCGAGTACAGCGCCCTGCATCCGGGTGCACCCCGACAGGGCGGGCCCATGTTCAAGAACATTCCCGCCAGCACCTCGGGTCAGACCCGCGAATGCGTCGAAATAGCCGGGTACGGCCGCACCACGTACCAAGCTTTTGACGACCGCGTCGCCGAAGCGGCCTGCGCCTATTTGGCGGAAAAGGCGCAAGCGCCCGACCGTCCCTTTGCCGCAGTAGCCGGCTTTGTGCTGCCGCACTGCCCGTTCTTTGCCCCCAAGGATCTCTACGATTATTACTACGACCGCGTCGATGTGCCACAACCCGACCCGGCTGGAGAGCCAGCGGCAGTAACCAATTTCAAAAAGCGCCGCCTCATTGACGAACCCCTGCCCGAAGAGCGCATCCGCGTGGCGCGGGCGGCCTATTTGGGTCTGTGCGAATACTTCGACCGCAAGGTCGGCCAACTCCTCGACCAACTCGACGAGACCGGCTTGCGCGACAATACCTTGGTGATCTACTCCAGCGACCACGGCGAGATGGCCGGTGAGCACGGCTGCTGGTGGAAGAGCAACTACTACGAAGGCTCGGTCGGCGTCCCTCTCATCGCCCGTTTGCCCGGCGTGATACCAGCGGGCGCGGAAAATCCCGTGTTGTGCAATTTGCTCGATTGGGCACCCACCGCCGTAGAAGTGGCCGAGGGCGAGCCCCTGTCCGCAACCGACGGCCATTCTCTGTGGCGCGAACTACAGGGCCACGCAGATGGCACCCGCCCCGATACTACCTTCAGCGAACTGGGGCCCTCGCGCGGCGATCCTCCTTCGCGCATGATCCGGCAGGGACCGTGGAAGCTCTACAAATACCACGACGACACCCCACCGGCTTTGTTCAATCTGGCGGACGACTTAGGGGAATGGAACGACTTGGGCCGCGCTGATGCCTACGCTGCCGTGCGGCAACATTTGCTCGACCAACTCTACGCGAATTGGAATCCCGGGCAGGTGGCCCAACGCAGCGCTGAACTAACGCGGGATGCGCAAGTGCTGACGGCGTGGGGACGGGCGGTGCAGCCTCGGCACGAAGATACCTTGCCTGTCGAAGACGTCGAGGATGTAGTGCGCTGTTGAGAAGCTCGCCTCACATGTGCGACAGAAAATGCCCAGTCTCGCCCAATACGCCGTCAATACACAGCCACAATCCGGCCGCGGTCGCCTCGCCCAAAATCAACCCTAGGAAAAACGGCTTGGCCCGCTCGTAGAGCGGCATCCCACCCCACTTGACAATGCCCAGCTTGAGCGCCCACGCAATAAACACCGAAAACCACACCTGATTAGCCAGCCAGCCGACGCTGACGATAAACCCCAGCGGGTGCAACGGCCACCAGTAAAACCGGTGATGACCCCACAACAGCACGGCCTCAAAGAGTCCACCGATGCCGGTGAACAACCAACCGCGCATATCGGCTGGCAGCGGATCGACGATCGGCCGCGCCATGTCGGTAAATGTGCGATTGGCCTGACGGGTCATAAAGAACGGATGCAAATTGATCCCGCCGTGCTCGTAGCACACCTGAAAAATGACCCAAGTCGCCCCGGCCAAACTCACCACCAACGCCAGCGCCATTCCCCAAAACAGCCGCCTTTTAGAGCCAACCACCGCCTCGGCTAGCTTGAGCGAATTGGCCGCGGCAATCATTGGAAAAAGCCGCATCTCAGACTGCCAGACGTACGTAAAGGTCAGGGCCGTCAGCCCCTTGGCCCCAATCACCGGTGCGCCGACCGCAGAGATGACGAAAAACGCCGCCACCATCGGCGAGCGCGCCGTCGCCAGCCCGGCCGTGGCCACCGCCCGCGTGACGAACACGTAAAAAATCAAGCACATCAGTAAAAACAGTGGCAAAATCGCCAGCGGCACCCCAGACGCCCACAGCCACACGCCCACGAAGAGCAGACTGGCCAAAAAGCCAAAGACCGCCACCCGATAGGAAAGCATTTCCCCCGCATCATCCACCGTCGGGTCGCCGTGCCACGCCTTGCGCCACACCGCCCCTAAGTGCCGCCGCCCCATCCACAAGGTGTAGCCGACAAAAATCAGACAGGCCCCCATCACCTCGTGCGTCAGATCCGCGGTCTGCGAGTAGGAATAGAGACTGAGCTTTTCGGCACTGGCAATGCCCAACGAGGCGAAAATTCCCTCTTGCGCTTTGTTGAAGACGTAGAAAAACCAAATCGAAAAGGAAATGTCTAGATTGACCAGATAGAAAAAACCGATCCACGCATACACCCAGTGCATATTCAGCTTATTGCCGATCCACGGCAGTTGCCCAGCCGACTGGACCGGCAGCGGCACCGCCGGGAAGTAGTAGTGCAGCCCCTTGAGCGACAGCAGGACGAACGGTACCGCAAAGCCGATCCACAACAGCCGCTGCTTAAAAAGCGGCCCCAGCTTAAACCCCGGACGGCCCTCCTCTACCATCTTGAGCGGCAGTTGCACCATGGGATAGGCCAGCCGCTCGTGCTGCGACCACTGCCGGTGCAGAATGGAACTCATGCAGAGCATCATAAAGCTCAGCACCAAAAAAAACACGTACCAATAGCTCAGCGTCTCACTCCAAGCTCCCCACGGAATGCTCTCCCCAGGCGACAATCCCTCGTGCAAATCGACAATTGCCTGCCGGTCTTGCGGCACCAACCACGGCGTCACGTGCGGAAAGAAAACCTCGCCCCAGTTGTTTTCCGGGGTCGCGTAGTAATACAGCCCACTGATGATCGGAATCAGGTAGCCGACAAACGCCTGTGTTGGCACGGCCGACGCCAACAGCATCATCGCATAAATGAGCACCAAATCGGCTCGCCCCAAGGCGAGGCCGCGACCGAGTGCCCGCAGCAGGGTATTGACCCCCACCACCAAGACGAAAAACAGAAAGATCGCTCCAGGCGACGAACTGTTGAGCGCCATGAACGACCCTTGCAGCATAATTATCGCGTAGGGTGCTCCCACGCCGATGGCCAACGCCAACAGGACCCCCACCGCAAACCCCCGCCAAGTAAAGGACGCCGGCTGTTCCGCTGCCGCCTGCTCTTCTACACGCTCCTCGGCCTGCTCAGCCGCCAGCGTCCGCGCCGACTCCACATGCTGAACGCGCTCGGCCTCCCGGAGCGCGTACCAAATCAACATCTGCTTGCGCAGGGCCTCTACCAACCGCAGGTTGAGCCGCTGCCAGTAGTGGTGCTCGCCACTCAGCCGGCGCAACCGAACCTCCATCGCCCGCGTGCGAACACCAGCCGACGCGAACTCCACGACCACCTCTTGGCTCACCCCCAAGTCAAACGGGGCCAACCACAGCGCAAACGAGAGGCGATAGCCATCGGCCTGGGTAACTCGCATATCTTCGACGTAGAAATCCCCTAGCGTCGCCCGACCAAAGGCCCCAAAGTAGTTGGCCAAAAAGCCGCACACCCCCTCGACCTCTCCCTCGCCGAGCATGAAGGGGAACTCAAACAGCCACTCGTCGCCGCTGGGTGGGTCTGGACGCCAGCGCCGCACCACGTCTGGCACCGCCTGCCGCGCCGCCTGCCGCGCCGGATAGATCGTCGATAGCAACACCACCCCCATCACCGCCAGCGCGGCCCCAATCGCCGCCAGCGACGAGTAGTTCAAGGTAATGCCCTGCAACAGCCCCATTGACAATAGCACCCTCCCCAACCCCTGACCCAGCAAATAGCCCAACGTCGTCCCCAGCACCGCATAGACGCAGGCTTCGGCCACAAACAGCAGCGCGATGTGCAAGGGAGCCAGCCCCACCGAGGAGTAGATGCCGATCTCGCGCAGGCGTTCGTACACCGCCCCCAGCATCGCATTGAGCACAATGAGTGCGGCCACCAGCGCGGGAATCGCCAGCGCCCCCAGCCCCTGCACAGCCGTCAGCCCCACCGAGCTCAGGGCCATCACCTCCCCTGCCGGCGAGCCGACAAATAAGGTGACCGCCACCCGCGTCAGATAGTCCTCGACCAGCGCCTGCCCATCGGTCGCCCCTGGAAAGCGCACGGCCACCGAGCGCAAACTGCCCCCGGCCTCGGCCAGCGTTTGATAGGGCACGAGCACCACGTGGTGCGGCTTTAGGTGGATGAAGGGCCGCAGTTCGCGTAGATCCTCCTCGCCGGCAATATCCACGTCCCGCTCCGTTCCTAACTGGAGCACCTCTGTGCTCGACAGGACAAAATCGGCCGGCATCAGACTCTCGTCATCGAGGTCGCGCAGTTCACCCAATCGCTCCGGGTCGGCAATCCCGCGCACTTTAAGCACGCGCCCAAACACCTCGACCTGATCCCCAACTCCAACGCCCAACGCCTCGGCCATGTCCAACGGCAGGATGCAGGTAGCTTCATCATCCGAGGCAAAAAACGACCCGGCCACCAAGCTCTTATCCACCTCGGTGATCTGCGCCTCCTCCGGCGTCAGGCCCAACAGGCCCGTGGCCCGCACTGCGTTCCCTGCCGCCATCACCGCGATCCAGCCGCCCTTGCCGCCTTCGGCCGCGTACCAGCCGCGCCGCCCCATCCAGCCGCTACCGCCAAAGTGCGACTCAGCGTAGTCGAGCGCCTCCGGCGTCAGGCGCTCCCAGCCGCGGTCGCGGATGAGGATTCCAGGGTATGCTCCAGCGTGGGGCAGTTGGAAACTCGCATAGCGGATTTGCTGTTCAAACGAGGTAAAAGAGAGCAGGGTGAACGTCAAAAGCGTCAGCGTCGCCAGCGTCAGACCGGTGCGCAAGGGCCGCCGCCGCATATTGGAAATCCCCAACATGAAGGCCGCATAACTCGCGCTCAAGCGGCTCAGGTCTTGGGTGTGAACCCGCATCTGTTGGCTCTGGTGCTGGGCCATGACGCGGTTGAACCGACTTACCAGCATAAAGAGCACCAAGGCAGCCATCGCCATGATTGCAAACGCCAATAGCACCACCAGCGGCTCGGCCAGCTCAAAGGCTGGATGCACCTGCGCCAGAATCAGCCAAATCGCCAGCAATAACAGCCCAAAGCCAGCGAGCTGTCGGCGAATATCGGCCGCGGCAAACAACAGCCGCTCCCCGAAAAAGGCCGCCGGCAACAACAGCGCCATAAAGAAGATCACCCCTTCGAGGACGTCGTTGAGCGTCGCCAAGACCTCTGGGTAGGCCCGCGTCTCCAAGCCCAGCGCCTTGCGGCTCCACGCCACGTACTCATCCCACTTCAATTGTTCAGCCGCTGCTTCCGCCTCGGCTATGGCTGCCGCCGCCTGTGCGTGGAGGCGCGTCAACCGCTGATTTTCAATGCCGTGCTCCTTGAGCACCCCCAACCGCACCTCATCCAAATTCCACACATCCCGCGCCGCCTGCAGCGTCGCGGCCCCAAATCCCTCCTCGGTCAACAAAAACCCCTGACCCCGCGCCTCGGCCTCGCTTTGACTGCCCTCGCTGTTGAGCAGCAAAAACTGGCCGTCCAAAATCACTTTGACGCGATCGTCGGCCGCGGCATCGGCTGGCCCGTAGATCACCCCTATCGAGCCGATGCTGCTTTTAGCTAGGGCGTACCCGTACTGGCCCGGCTCGCCCCCGTCCGCCGACAGCACCTTGGCTTCGTTCAACGCGCGCAAAAGGCGCGGTTCGACCAAGCCGTACAGGGGCCGCCCCACTCCGGGAAATAGCACGGCGATCTGCTCGTTTTGCGTCCAGCGCACATTCTTGGCCAAGCGGCCATCCGCCCGCGGTTTCCCGTGGTGCGCTTGCGCACGCTTACTCAAGTCCACTACGTGAGTAAGTGTCCCCCGCTCGGCATCCAGCGCCGCCACTGCCAGCGGATACGTCCCTTGCACCAGCCCGGAGACTCGCGCCGTTCCAGCGGCATCCGCGAGAAAGTAGCGCGTAGCGCGCACCCCTTTGCGCTCTTCTTCTTCTACCTGCACCGCCACCAGCGCCCCGGCTACCGGCCGATCTGGCACTTGACTGCGCCGGGGGAACGTCCGCACTTTGACCCGCAAATCCCGCAGCCGATCTTTCAACGCCTCCTCGAGTCGCTCCCGCCCAGCCAACAGCGCCGTATCGGCCAACGCATGAGCCAGCAGATCGGCCACCAACGCCGCCTGTCCTTCCACATTATCCCACGCCACGCCCGCACTCGTGTCCCGTGGCAAATCCAGCGCAAAGCGTGCGTCGCCTACCGTGGCCAGCGTCAACGACGGAAATCCCGCCTCGAGCGCTAACTCCCCATCCGCAGCCAAACCCCCAGGCATGTAGCTATCCCAATCCATTCCCCGAATGGGGCTGATGCCATTGGCTACCGCCTCGGCGCGGCTCAGCGCCTCCGCGTACTTGGTAAAGCGACGACCAAAGGGCACGAAAAACCGCTTGAGCGCGTAGCTATCCGTGTTGTTCCACAGTACCACCCGCTCGCCGTGGCTGGACAAATCGAGGCCAATGAACAGGTCAATATTCAGCGGCTCGGCCAGCCGGGCCGCGTAGTGCTCTTGGCGGCGAGCGTGCCGGTCGAGGAAGGCGACCATGCCCTGCCGCCCTTGGAAGTGGGCACCCAGCGCGGCGAGCACCACCGTGTGCGCTGGCGGGTTCGCCTGCAACCGCGCAGCCACCTCCAACAGCGCCGCCACACTCACCGCGGCCGCGGCCCCCGGTGCCTTCGCAGGTACCACCGACGGCGCGTCGTAATACGCATGGACCAGCACCGTCTCGTTCTGCGCGGTCCCCGCATCCTTCCCCGGCACCACCGCCCACACGTTGTACGCCATCCGTTCTTGCCAATCCATCCGCCCCCACAGCCCCACCTCCACCGCTCCATCCACCAATCGCCGCCGCAGCCTTTGCCCAGCGGCTCCCTCCACCCAGAAGCGCGGCACATCCAACGGTGCTCGCACGTACTTGCCCTGCGCCTGCTGCGTAGTAGCCGAATCCGCAGCCACAAACACCACCGCCCGCGCCCCCAACGACGCGGCCTTCAGCCAAGCGTCCCCACTGGCAAAGTCTAGTACCACCACCCGCCCAACCACCTCCTGCCCATTGAAATCGCCCCAATCCCCATCGCCGCCCCAAATCGCCGGTGCCCGCAACCCCTCCGGCGGCACGGTTGAAGTCTGCGCCCCATTCGGCCACACCGCGTACAGAGGCACCGACTCATCTTCCCACTCCAACCGCCCGCCCCGGTCCATCGGCACCACCACTGCAAAGGAATCGCGTCGCGTCGCCAGCCCCAACGCCTGCAACCGCTCCTCCACATACTCTGCCGCTTGGGCACTTCCCGGATAGCCCGCCACCCGCGATTCCAGCGAGGACAAGTGCTCCACAACAGCCCGCGGCCCTGCCAAAGCCGCCACCGGACCAATGGCAAAGACGACCAAAGAGACAATAATCAGCACAACCATAGCGTTCCAATATCGGCCCCAAGTATTCCGTCTAGCAAGCGAATCGACGGACGCGGCTTCTTCCGGTGCTGACTGGAGGACAGCCTCTGAGGCGATTACTTTATCATGTACGTGGAACTTCAGCTATCGGCGAGACGTTCAAACGCAGTTGAAGGAGGGCTTCATGCTGTACCGCATTGCCGCTATCGGCTTCATTTTTGCCTGCACGAGTGTCGCTTGGATCATCTTGGCACAGGTCGTCTCGCACCGCACCCACCAACAAGACACCAAGCTCAAAGCCGCTGTGGGTCAATTGTGGGGCACCCCTCAGTCCCAGCGCGCCCCACTCCTGTACTGGACCACCGAGGAAACCGTCGTCACCCAGACCCCTGACGGCCAAACGACAGAGCACTCCAAGGAGCGGCGGCACCTCCTGCCCCTACAAGCCAGCCGCCTACAAGTCGATCTACACCTCGAACACCGCCGCAAGGGCCTGCTGTGGTATTCCACCTACCAAGTGGCACTGAACGCCACCTATACTGCGACCAACGAGACCGACCGTCCCCTCGACCTAACCTTCGATCTAGCCCTACCTAATTCCCAAGCTGTGTACGACGATTTCACCCTGTCTATCGACGGCCAGTCTATCGCTCCGCTGCCTCTAGTGGAAGGGCACTTGCAACAGCCGTTGCATTTAGCGCCGGGCCAGAGTCGCCAGATCCGTCTTTCCTATCAATCGCAGGGTTTAGAAGAATGGTGGTATCGCTTCGGCGACCACGTCGAGCAGGTCTCCGATTTCGAGTTGGTCATGCACACTGATTTCGACGCCATCGACTTCCCACGCGAAAGCCTAGCGCCCACCCACAAGGAGCGCACCGCCGATGGCTGGCGACTCACTTGGCAGTACGACCGCTTACTCACTGGGGCTTCCCTCGGCATGGTCATGCCCGCCCGCCTCAACCCAGGCCCTTGGGTACAAGACGTGACCCTAGCTGCGCCCATATCTCTCTTTCTCTTTTTCTTTGTTCTATTTGTTTTTGCCGCGGTCAAAGGCATCGATATTCATCCGATGAATTACTTCTTCATCGGCGCGGCCTTTTTCAGCTTTCACTTGCTGTTGGCTTATCTAGCCGACCACTTGCTCATCCACTATGCCTTTCTGGTAGCCACAGCCGTGTCTGTTTTCTTGGTCATCTCCTACATGCGGCTGGTGGTCGGCCTGCGGCTGGCCTTGGTCGAGATAGGCTTGGCCCAGTTCATTTACTTGGTGCTCTTCTCCTATACCTTCTTCTTCGTCGGCTATACCGGCTTGGCCATTACCGTCCTGTGCATCGCCACGCTCTTCGTCGCCATGCAGCTTACTGGCCGGATGGACTGGTCGGCCGTTTTTGCCCAGCCGCCAGCCACTCCTCAGAAGTCTTAGTTTTGCGATCTGCCGCCTCGAAACCGACAGTACAGCCAAGCGCATCGTCCGCGTGCAGCACAGCCATGTCTTATAAGACCGCGTTGAGGCTCTGGCGGCACCCAACTCTGCCTGTAGTGATCCTAGCACTCGTATTAGCTCTCACGCCGCCGATCTTTGCCGATGTGCGCCTACCCAAGATCTTTGGCGACCACATGGTATTGCAGCGCGACCAGCCGCTGACCGTCTGGGGCTGGGCAGCCCCCGGCGAGCAGGTTTCCGTCGAATTTCTCGGCCAAGTTACAAGTACCAGCGCGAGCGCACAGGGTGAGTGGCAGGTGGAATTGCCTCCGGCCCAAGCCGGTGGTCCCCATGTGCTAAGAGTGACAGGTGCCAATGCCATCGAATTGCAGGATGTGCTCGTCGGCGAGGTCTGGCTCTGCTCGGGACAATCGAACATGGAAATGGGCGTCGGTCTCTGCCTCAACCCAGAAGAAGAAATCGCCGCCGCCAACCATCCACAGCTCCGTCTCTTCCAGCTCCCCAAGAAACTCAACGCCGAACCGCAAACGGATGTCGAGGCCGCTTGGAGCCGCTGTACCCCGGAGACTATCGTCCAGGGTGGCTGGGGCGGGTTTTCGGCGGCGGCTTACTATTTCGGCCGCCACTTGCAGCGCGAGCTCAACGTACCCATCGGCCTAATTCAATCAGCCTGGGGCGGCACCCGCATCGAACCCTGGATCCCGCCCGCCGGTTTTGCCGCAGTGCCCGCAGTAAGCGATATCTACGAGCAGCTACAACTGCGGAATCCACGCAGCGACCAGTACAAAGAGCGCTTGGGCACCGTATTGGCAGCAGTCGAAGACTGGCTTAACGCCGCCCGGGCAGCGCGGCAAAGCGAAACACCAGTACCGGAAATGCCGACCTACCCTCCCGAGCTCCTGCTGCCAAACGGCCCGCAGCAACCTGCCGTGCTCTACAACGCCATGATCCACCCTCTCGTCCCTTTTGCCTTGCGCGGTGCCATCTGGTACCAAGGCGAGTCCAACCACACCGAGGGGATGCTCTATACCGAGAAAATGAAGGCGCTCATCGAGGGCTGGCGCAGCCTTTGGCCGGGCGGAGCGTTCCCTTTCTACTACGTGCAGATCGCCCCGTTCCCCTACGGCGACGAACCGTCCAGCACACTGCCCAAATTCTGGGAAGCGCAAACGGCCGCGCTGACCATTCCCCACACCGGCATGGCTGTCATCCACGATGTCGGCGACCTCGATGATATCCACCCCAAAAACAAGCAGGAGGTCGGGCGGCGCTTGGCCCTAATAGCATTGGCCAAGACCTATGGCCAAGAAGTGATCTACTCAGGTCCAGTCTACCGCTCGCTGCGGATCAAAGACGACAAAATCTATTTGCGCTTCTACCACAGCAACGGCCTGAAAACGCGCGACGGCGCTCCGCCGAATCATTTTGCCGTGATTGACCAAGAACGCGGCGGATTCGTCAACGCAAAGGCCGCGATAGTAGGGGATGAAATCGTCGTCTCGGCACCGGGAGTCGAAAACCCGGTCGCAGTGAGCTTTGCTTGGCACAAACTGGCCGAACCCAATCTCGTCAACGCCGCCGGCCTACCCGCCGCCCCATTTCGCGCTGGCGCAGTGCCCGAACGCGACCTGCTCGAAATGAAAGTGCCCGAAGCCGGCGACTATCGCCTCGTTTACGACCTCGATCTAGCCAAACTCGGCGCGGATATCCACTACGATATCGACAATAGTACCGCGATCACCGCGCCTTTTGACCGCATTGCCTATTTTGTGGAATTGCAACCCAGCGATGGCGAAACGCGCTTTCTCTACGTTTCACTGGATGCCTTTACCGATGATCTCAAAATGATCGGTGTGCCGACCTTGGCTTCGGGTGCCCATTTCCAACAACCCGTCGCGCAGATGAACGTCTGGTCCAACACGGGCGTACAAAACGGCATCGGCCTAACAGGAGGCTACATCGAATTCTGGCCCAACAACTACACCTCAGCCAACGCCGCTGCCGTGCCCGGGGCCTCTCAGCAGGTCTATGACTTTGGCGATCAGCCAGTAGACCCCACCGACGGCTATGGCAGTATGCAGCTACACAACGCCACGGCTGAACAGACGCTCTTTGCCATCAACCACTGGCGGCGGGGCGAGCGCGCCGATATCGGCATCGGCAATCGGGACGAAAGACACTCCGATTGGACCTTTGCCGGTAATGCGCAGAGCTATTCTGTTAAAAGGCTGCGGATACTGGTGAGGGATCGCCGATAACCGACAACTCGCCTCAAGTTGCTTTCTGCTGCAACCGCTCCGGCACCCCCACCGGCTCCCCCCCGCGACACACCACCGGAAAGTGCGGGCCGGCCTCGGCCATCGGCGCATTGTCGGGCAATTCGACGAACTGCTTCATCAGGTGCTCGCCGCTTTGGTCGAAGCGCGCCGCACCGGTCATGTAGTGGATGGCAATGGCGCGCCGGGGCCGCGGCGACTGATTGAAGGGCGAGCCGTGCCAAGTCAGGGAATGGTGGAAGGATACTTCTCCGCGCAGCACCGGACACGGCCGCGCTTCCACCCCGCGGATCTCGGCGTCGGCTGGCGGGGTAAAGCCCTGTAAGTCCTTGAAGTTTTCCAGCAGCGACAAATCCCCCTGCGTGCGCAAAAATGCAATCTGGTTGCCCCACTTATGGCTGCCCGGCACCATCCACATGCAGCCGTTTTCCTCGGTCGCGTCGTCCAAAGGGATCCACGCCGAGACCGGCGTCATTGGCTTGATGATCGGCCACAAGGGCGCGTCTTGGTGCCAGTGGGTCGAGCCGCCATAGCGCGCGGGTTTGTACTGGATTTGGTCGTGCCACACCTGGAGGTCGGCATGGCCCGTGAGCTGGCTGATCCCCCGCACGACAGCCGGGTGGTAAATCAACCGCTCCCAAGCCGGCGCAGCTTCCCAGATATTGACGATCTGCCACACTGGATGCTCGCTGACGCCTCCCCCCCCGGCTAGATCGCGGAAGGATACCGGCTGCGCTTCACCTGGGCCAAAGCCATCCGGACCTTTGGTCAAAATCTCGTCGAGCGCGTCGCTCAATCCGCCAAGATCCTCGTCAGAGAGCACGCGCCCGCCGTTGAGAAAGCCGTTGCGGTGGAATTCATCGATCTGTGCTTGCGTAAGCATCGTCTATCCTTTCACCCCTACTCCATGCGCCGGAGCAACTCGCCCCGAGCCTCGTTAAACAGTCCAATCAGCCGCTGGCGGATCGCCTCGTCGCGGAAGACGCCGATCCTTTCGGCCCAAGCAATGCCACCCTCCATGTGCGTCAGCAGATAATTGCCCTCCGCCGGCGCAAACACGCAGCGCCTTCCCACGTCGATATAAATCGGCGAAGAATGGGCCATCACCGGCCCGGCGTCCGTGTGGTGCGGTCCCCAGCAGCGGGCCACGACCCAGCAGGAACGATTGGCCTTGAGCTTGAACTTCAGTTCGATCTGCTGGGCACCAGACGCAGCGGTCTCGCGCGCAACGGACTCGCCATTGCAAATAAGCTCCAGCCCGGTAAGCGGCCAGACGCTTTCCGCAGTCGCCACCACCTCGACCGTGCCGCCATTGCCGGGCAGGTGGATTTCCTCGCCCATCTCCCGCCCCTCGACCTTTAGATCGATCATCGCGCCGGTGCTGGCAAACGTCTGACCGCGCCGCACAGCTTGGCACCAATTGTCAAAGGTAAACTCCTCGTCGTCGCGCAGCTTGGCGTACGTGCGCGAGCCGCCCAAAATGCGGCCGTTGGACATCTTGTCAGTGCCGCCGACAATCGGCAGCTTCTGACCCACGTTGAGCCAGCGGTAGTAACCCAGTTCGGCCGAACTGATCTGCTCGCCCTCCCAAATCCAGCACATCTCGCCGGCGTCGGCGTGGCCCAAGACGATGTTGGCCGCGTTCTCAAAATCGGGCAGCGGCATGTGCGGCATAATGACCAGCCCGCCCTGTTTTTTGCACTCCTCGGCCCAATCGGCCATCAGCGCATCCACCGAGCCGCCGACCCAATCCTCATTGGCCCCACCGGTACACATCGGCGCGACCAGTTCCTTAAGGCCGAGTAAGCTGATATGCCCAAGCACGTGCTGCCGGTTCTCTTGGCTGACCCAAACTAAGTGATTGTCGCTGCTGGTCGGTGCCAAGCCGCCGGTAAACTCCTCCCACGAGGTAAACAGCCGACCCCACTGGCTGGCCAACAGATGCACCACATTGAGGTCTTCGCCTTCGGCCTCTAGGTGCGACGACTGGGAGGAGAGAAAATGCACGTGGGTATCCCCCGAATAGTACCCGCGCTGCTTCATGTCAAAGGCGCGTTTGACCTTGAGAGTCAGCGCGTTTTGTCCAGGCTTGATCTCAACCTGCTCGCGCAGCGGCTGATACTCAAAACCGCGTACCACCTCGGCGTACACCGGACCGATGGGCAAGTCGATCTGGCAAGTGCCGTCGATGTACGCGTAGGGCACGCCCCCGGTCTTGCAGTCGCCGCCCATGTCCTCAAACCACGCCACATTGACGTCGGCTTGGTGGCCGTGCGGTGCCAAATAGGCTCCGTGCTCAGAGCGGAAGTGGACGCGGGTTCCCACGGGTTGGCCGGTATCCGCGTCCTCGACCCGCACGTGGACCCACTGCTTGCCGGACGGCGCGACAACCTCAATGCGCACTTTCCCCTGGGCGACCTTCTTTTTTTGGAGCACGTCACCCCAGCAAATGCGCTCTTCGACGTCGTCCCCCGCCTTGATGGCGAGTTCCCCTTCTGTTGAGCCGTGGATTTCCAGATAGCCACCGTCGACCGTCTCCTGGCCACCCCGTCCCCAGCCCGCCTCCTCGGAAGTGAGGAAGTCCGTGCTCGGCACCCAAAGCTGATCTTGGCGCACGATTTCGCCGCGCTCCATCGCTACCTCGGGCGCTCCTTCGGCATCGACCCGCAACGCCACCTCCTGCCGCGCCGGCCAAGCAAAAGGATCGCCTTCCTCGTGGCAGAGCGTAAGGCCAGCCAAAGCTAACGCCGTAGGACCAGCCGCCGACACCGCGATCGCCGCAATTTCCTTGTCGGGCGCGGGATTTTCCCAGTCGTAGAGCCACCAACCCTGGAGGTCTCCACCCTCTCGCGTAAAGGCCCCGGTCTGTACCATGCCATAGCTGTGCTCAAGGCTGTTCAGCGGCACCGAGTAGTAGTGGCGACAATTGCGACAGAGAAAGGGATGGTGCCCCCAAGGCACCTGCACGTCGTGGATTTCAAAGCGGCGGCGCAATGGCTGCTCAACTGAGCTGCCGTCGGCATAGAGGACGCGATAGGTTCCAATCTCCTCGCCCGTACCCTCGACTGTAGCCCACTCTCCCGGCACTGGTGCACAAGTGTGGGCATAGAGAATGCGCCGCGCCTTGTCGTTTATCGGGATCTCCGCCGACGCGCTCACCCCATCCCCAGCCTCTTGCGCCACCAGCACCACGGCCCGGTCAGCACCAGCGGCTGCCAAGCTAAAGGGCACACCCCAAAACTGGTGATCGCCCCAAGGCAGCCCCACGAGCGGTGTATTGTCGGGCGCGTCGTCGGACGCCGGCCAGAGCTTACCGTCCTCGGACTCGACATTGCCAGTACCAGCGTTATAAGTTGCGCTCAAATCCAACGGCACAAACGAATCGCTCATCGCAGCTTCCTTTCTACAGTGAATGGCCGCTCAATATATCCCCGCCAAAATCCCCGAGCAAGGCGGCTCCAGTACAATACACCCAAGATGTGTTTACAAATTGTTTGTTATAACGTACGCTATATCCAATGGAATTCACCGTTGAAATCTACGTAGCCCCAAACGGCAAGCAGCCTTTCGCTGAATGGTTCCGTACTCTACGGGATACCCGTACCCAAGCTCGCGTAGAAACTCGTCTTCGCCGTTTGAGCTTGGGACTTCTGGGCGACCATCGACCTGTCGGTGGTGGAGTCTTCGAACTGCGCCTTGACTTTGGTCCAGGTTTTCGGATCTACTGCGCCCGTTTAGAGCACACCATCATACTATTGCTCTGCGGCGGCGACAAAAGTACCCAGCCCAGAGACATTGAGCAGGCCAAAACCCATCTCGCTGACTACAAGGAGCGTTCCCAATGAAAGCGTCTATCCCCTTTGAAAAACACCACCTCGAATTCCTCCGCGATTCAGAACGCGCCCAAGCATACCTTGAAGTAGCCTTAGAGGAATACGCCACAGACCATAATACCTCAGCCTTGCTGCTCGCGCTCAAAGACATCGCCGCTGCCCAAGGCGGTCTAGGGAAATTGGCCCAGCAGACCAACCTGAACCGCGCCCACATATACAAAGCGCTATCGCGAGAGGGCAATCCGCGGCTAGATACACTGGAGAAAATCCTCAACAGCCTCGGCTTCAGACTTTCTATCGAGCCGTTGGCGCGGGAAAAGCAAAAAGCCTGATTGAAATTCAGTGCGACACGCCCAACTGGTGCATCCGGCGATGGATCGCCTCCCGCGCTTGGAGGAAGGGCCGCTCCAGATAGGCGAGATGATCTGCCTCGCCGTGGTGGTGCGTAATGTCGTCGCGCAGATGCAGACGGCTGTTGTGGCGGATGTAGTGCAGCGAGCCATCCACCAAGGTCAGCATGTACTGCGCCGTCTCCTGGTTGAACATCCACCATTCGCCGCCGCAGGCCAGATACACCGGCGAGGTGTGCGCCATGATCCCCCGCCCCCAGCCATCGAAGTGCGGCACGCTCTGCTCGTAGCCCGGCCCACTGCACCGCGCCGCCAGCCACGAGTGGCCCTCCACCTTTACCTCGGCCTTCAGGCGCAACTTGCGCCCCCCCTTGGAATCCTCAATAGAAGCCACCACCCGTCCCTCCTGCACCACTTCCAGCGTGTGGATCGGTACCACCGACTCGGCCTCGGCGAGCACCTCCACCGTGCCGCCATTGCCCGGTAGCTGCACCGTGTCCCCCACCTCGTGGCCATCGACGCTGAAGCGGATCAGCGGGCCGCCGCTGTGGAAGGTGCGGCCCGCGGCCATGTACTTGCACCAGTTGTCATAGGTGAATGGCTCGTCCTTGGGGATCTGCACGTAGGTGCGATAGATACCCACCGGCACGTCGCTGCTCATTTTGTCGGTGCCGCCGACTAACGGCAGCTTGTAGCCGCAATTGAGGTAGCGGTAGTACTCGCCGTGCATGTACGTCCCGTGCCGGAGCATTTCCACTGCGTCGGCGCGCCCGGTGGCAATCAGAGCGGCTGGCTCGCCGTTGGGGCTAGGCAAATGCGGGATCACCACACTACCGCCCTGCTCCCTGCAGCGGTCGGCCCACTCGGCCATGGGCACTTCGAGCGTCCCACCCAACTCGGCTTCGCCCGGGCCGTCCGAGCACCACGGCATCACCGGCTCCTTCAGCCCCATGAGGATCAGATGCCCCAAAAAGTGCTGCCTGTTTTCTTGGGACACATAGACAATGTGATCGCCATTGGCGGTGGCCATCTCGCCGCCGGTAAATTCCTCGGTATTGGTAAACAGCCCGCCCCACTGGGATTGAAGCAGGTTGACCACGTTCAAATCCTCGCCCTGCGCCTCGGTGAGGCTGCCCTGCGCCGATAGGAAATGCACGTGTGAGTCGCCGCTGTACCAGCCCTCCTCGTTCATCTGCCGCCAGCGCTTCAAGCGCAACTCCAAGGTGCGCTGGCCGGGATCGATCGCCACTTTGGTGCGCAGCGGCTCGTATTCGTAGCCACGCGCCACATCCACGATCACCTCGCCGCGCGGCAGCCAGCCTTGGCAGGTCCCGTCGATGTACGCATACGTGATCTGCCCCAAGCGCACATCGCCGCCCACATCGAAGTGCCAAGTCCCCATGTTGGAGTTGACGTGGGCGTGGTGGCCATGCGGGGCATACGGGATACCTTCTGGCGAGCGAAAGTGGACGCGGCAGGGCACGGGTTTCCCAGTCGCGTCGTCGATGACCTTGGTATGTACCCAGTTGCGCCCGCGCTCCACCACCTCCAGCCGCACTCGCGGCGAAGCCTCCACGTGGCCCTGCTGCCGCGCCTCCCCCCAGCTAGCCTCCCCCAAAACTTCCCCGTCTCGCTTGACTTGCACAGTGGCCGAAGGATTGGCGGCTATTTCCACGTATGAAGGACTGCTGCCCTCGTTTTGAGCTTCGCCCCAGCCTTTGCGCCCATCGAGAAAATCCTCGGCCGCTGCTTCCGGCAACGGATAAGGATAGGTCGCAACGCCTCGATCGACTTCTACTTCGAGAGCGGTGGACTCGCGCGCGTCCTCCTCTTGCGGCAGGGTGATGATGACCTCGCGCGTACCCTCACGGCAGATCGGCTCTTCGTCCAAATCGCTCAGAGTGATCCCTCCGATGACAAAGGCCGGGCCCGCAGCCTCGATAGCAATTTTTTCCAATCCCTTGTCCGGGTGCGGATTCGGCCACGCCCAGAGCACGAAGTGCTGCGCGCGCCCGCCATCGACCTCGGTCTGGCGACGCCCGGCCATGTCCCACGGGCCTTCGGTGCGCGGCAAGAGCTGATCGTTCGTATCGGGCACCGCCACAAACGGCGTGCCGCCATACGACGACGGAACAGTCGAGATTTCAAAGCGATCGCGCACTGGCACCTTGAGCACCTCGCCGTCCTCGTAGTGCAACGCGTATTCAGCCACCAGCGTCGCCAGCGGCCCGTTGTCGGCGATCCGCGACTCCAACAGGCGATGCGCCACAACCATCCAAGTCACCCGCCGACCGACCGGAATTTCCACACCGGACCGCTCCCCACCACACGCAATTAGACAGCGCCCAGCGTCGCTGCCGAGCGCAAAAGGCAAGCCGCGAAAGCTTTGTGCGCCGAGCGGTCCTTGGCCTCCCAAGACGTCTAGCCCGGCGTTGTACAGCGCGTTCAAGTCCAGCGGTGTGTAGGTGCCCATGGTCTCCTCCTTTGGAGTGGTCTTTCGTTTTGGCTGATAAAATGGCTTGGGGGATCGAATTTAGCAAAAAAGCTGTCAGACGAATGGGCCGGCGTGAGGCCATCTGTTTGCTCATGTTGGCCAGCGAGCATAGATTTTTCCGCTCCCGAAAAATGGGGACCCACCTAAATTCAAGCGGAGACGCGTAATGAGTAAGAGAGAAAGGACGAAACTCGTTCACGAAGGTAATTATGTTGCAGAAGTTGACGTAGAGCTACTAGAAGAGCCTGAAGGATGGTCACCGTACCTTTCTCTTGAAGACGCCTATCGTCTTGACGAGGTGCGAAAAGCCCTTCGTCGAGGGGACGTTAAGACCGCTGCAAAATATTCACGCGTGTTCAGTCTCACAGCTATCTCTATGTAAAGCCGCATAACCTATCACTTAACCGGGCGCTTAACTATGTCTAGAAAATTGCGCGAGGTGCAGCAGGATGTCTAAAGAAATGAATCCCATATTTGGATTTCCACCAATCCACAAGGCCCATCTTACGCCTCCAGATAATATCGCTGCTCGTTTGCAAAGCCTAATCGGTACCCCATTTAAATTGACTGGAAAGACCAGAACAGATGGCTCGAATGTGAGAAAGCTTGTTGCACAGACTTTCACAGGATTCTCATTACCTGAACCATGCCCCCAGTCATCTTATTCTATTATGCCACCTAAAGGAAAAGGATTGCCAAGGATACTTTTAGAATATGTGGATACCTATATCGTAACTACAGGTAATACGTACAATCTCCAGGTTTGGAATCGAAATCCGGCATCCGGCTCTATCCAAGTCGAATACAATTCCGGTGAGACCCTATCGTCAAAGGATGTCCGATTCGTCTTCCTGCGTGTTGACTCACAGACTCAGACGATAAGCTCAATCCTCGTCCTAACTCCAGATTACATCGAGAGTAAATTCGGACGTTTTGGCAAGCCAACGATTAAACACTAAATTATAATTCCATCAAAAGTTAGAGATAAGGTACTAGCTCAAAATTCGCCGGGCATTTTCTGTTCAGATACATCTACTCTTTCTCAACATGTAACAGAGAAGTATGCTATTCCGACCTCTTCAATGAGTGATAAACCTATTTTTGGCCAGCTATTTTCTTTGAGATTGCTGCGAGAAATGCTAGTAGAAGGGCTAATTGGTGAACCATTGGATCAAATGGCTACCAAAAACAGAGGGCAAGCGTTAGAGCGCTTGGTTGCTTGTCTCTTAGGATACAAAATTAGCGATGCTGAACTTTTAAAGGGGAATTTTCCCGATATTCCCAATCAAGCCTTGGAGGTCAAGGTGCAAGATTCGCCGACCGTAGATCTAGGAAAATTCAGTCCTCAGTTCGAAGAGTGCGTACCGTCCTGTCCTAGATTAACGACGTTGGATGTCCGCTACTTGATAGCCTTGACAGATGCAGAGACGAGCATTATTCAGGGAATAATTTTATGTCCTGGTGAGAAGTTAGGTGAGCATTTCTCATACGTAAGCGACACTAGCTTTAAGAGCCTATACGAAAATTGCTTTCCAGTTGATAACAAGGTCTTGGCGACCTACGCTTTCCGTATCATTTGCCCTCAACCAAGAGGAGGAAAGCCATGGCCACCAAGACCGATTCGCTGGATACGATCTGGCGTACCCCGGATGCGTTGTGGGATTTGATTGCCCCGATTCTGGGGCCGGACAAACCACCCGGCACCGTCGGGCGTCCGTCCACGCCCAATCGCGTCCTTTTCGACGCCATTATCTTTGTGTTACGCAGCGGCTGTCAATGGCAGGTTATTCCGCGGGAAACCTACGCCCCCGGATCGACCGTGCATGGCCGGTTTCGACACTGGGTTCAACAAGGCGTGTTTCTCCACGCTTGGCAAACCCTGCTGCACTACTATGATACGCAGGTGGGCATTGCGTGGAAATGGCAAGCCCTCGACGGGGTGATTACCAAAGCGCCGTTGGGCGGCGAAGCGACGGGTCCTTCCCCGGTGGATCGGAGTAAAACGGGCACCAAACGGTCGGTGTTGACCGACCAGCGTGGTGCGCCGCTGGCGGTGGAAATAACCGGCGCGAATACGCATGACAAAACGGTCGCGCTGGCGACGTTGGATGGCCTCGTGGTGAAAAGGCCGGAGAAAGTCGTCTATCGTTTGCATCATCTGTGTCTGGACCAAGGCTATAACTACGACGATGTCATCGAAGGAGTCGAGGAACGCGACTATCATCTACACGTAGCCAAGAGTGAAGCCGAAAGGGCCAAGAGGCCCGTCAAAAAGAAGCATCCGGCGCGGCGATGGGTCGTCGAACGAACCCATGCTTGGCATAATCGGTTCCGCCGACTGCTGATCCGATGGGAGAAAAAAAGTACCCATTACCAAGCATTAATTCACGTAGCTTCGGTGCTCATCATTTTTCGGATCGTCGACCGATTAACATAATTTTCGTATAGGCTCTAAGTGTCAAAGATCAATCCCTATGTCCTTTTTTGATACGTACCAAGGCCAAGCACTTTACAATCCCTAAAACGAAAATAGCGGCTCGACACCAAAGGCTTCCGCTACAGCAACCTCTAAATCAGTCTCATATTTTTCGGTCATATTATCGCCTACGTCAACCGATACTAATTTTTTCACCAAATCTACTATCCTCATAGAATGTGCAGAATGCCTATCTGGCATTGGATATTTTTCTACGTATTGAGTTAAATAGCGCCGCCGGCCAGCGTACAGTTTGTTATTAAATACCAAATCGTGATAACGAGTCATAAGATTTGAATTCGCTATCCCTTGGATTAGGAAGAGCATATCCGTGTTTTCTTCTTCTGAGACGATCCAGTAACAGTTGCCATCAACCATTAATCCTTCATTGTCGTAAAAGAACATTGGACTAGGGCTAATATCGGGAAAGATGAGCTTGGGACGACTCAAAGCTAAAGGATCTTGGGGAACCCAAATCTCATACCATTTTCTATTGGCCTTAATTACGTATTTCCGTCTTTCTAATCTCTCTCGATATTGCCTAAGGTATGCCGCTGCACATGGGTACTTTTCTATATCAATCGCTTTTCGTTTCGTATCCCTGACTTCATGAGTATATAGTATCTTTTTCAGCGATTCATTGCTTTTGCTGGATCGCCAGCGGCCAGCGTCGTCATGTGAGAATATGGGACGTAGTAAGCAGTCTTCCGGTCGCCTATCTTCAGGCATATCGTCCCAATCCGAACGAATAAAAACTTGATCGGCTGTCGTCTTAATGCCAACCCTTACCTTCACAATGTCTCCAATTCGATATTTTGCCGCCGATTCTATTTTACCAATCCACTCTTTCTCATCCGCAGTTACCATCTGCCAAGGTTCGGAGGACAAATTAGAAAAGGAAAGAGTACCCTTCGAAAGTTTGAACCGAGTTTTAGACACTAAATATTCACCGTCAGAATCTTGCCTGAGAATGTCGTACACTGAATCAACATGGAATGGCTTTTCTCGATCATCGCGATTATTTCTCCTATTCTCGTAAATTCTGACAAATCTATTTAACAGCCTCTGGTTCGTAGAGGAACGCGATGTAGAGGATAATTTTCTAGCGATTAAGATAGCTGGCAGAACGGCAGCTTTGAAAAGCTTGGTGTCGCCGAGGTCAATCAATTCGATTATCTCGTAATTCTCTGCAATGAACGCTCTGATGGAGGCTCCACCTTTTGTTGAAATAAACCGATTAGACGTGATGACACCTATAATGCCTCTATCTTTTAAGCACTGGGTCATCGCCACCAGAAAAGCTTGGTACAAATCGATTCTGCCTTTTAGGCGAAAGGCTTTTGCTAACTCCTGTGATTTCCGGGCACCTAGAACCTGCGTTCGGACGTAAGGAGGGTTGGCGATTATAATATCTACAGGAGGAATAGTCTTGTTAGTTGGAGGCCCGTTGTTAAATAACCCTATCTGAGCTTCTGAATCGGTGTAAAGTTCAAGAAAATCCATCCTCTTGAAAAAATTCGATTTTGAGCCAAACACTCCTAACCGCTCTTGGGCATTCTCAAGGGATAAATCGTCAAGCTCTATCCCTGTAATGACGGTATTTCTTAGTATATTATCTGGCAGTGAGCTAGCTAAGGCGACTAGCAGTTCTCCATCGCCACAGGCCGGGTCCAAAACCCTTAGTTCAGGGAGTTGACGAAAGTCTGCTTCGGCGACCAATCTTTCTGCGAGAAAATGAGCAAGTTCAGGAGGCGTGTAGTGCGAACCAGTAGCTTTTTGTTTAGTAACAAGCGGCATCTGGGTATAGCCCTTTGTCTTCAATATTAAGGGTGTAAGAATCGAATTAAGAATCGAATATCAATGAACCCATGTCAACCTGAGAGCCTGTTTAAACTAACTTACTACCCACGCGCAGATACTTCGGGAGCTCTTGCTCCCAATGATCCTGCTCGCTAATTGGCTGGCCTATGAGGCCGAGGTCTCTGCTACGCTTCCCGCCATTAGCTTGCGCCTCCTCTCCCACACCCGTACCTTGGCCGCCCACCACCTTCCCCACCCTCAAGGAGCTTCCCAAGATGAAAATCACCGACATCGAAGTCATCCCCATCTTTCCCAAGCTGGCCAACCGCTATGCCGAGCGCCGCGTCGATCTCTACGGCATCGACTGCCGCGTCGTGTACAAAGTCCACACCGACGCCGGCATCACCGGCTACGGCGACATGCGGGTGCGCCCCTACGCCAAACCGTCCCGCGACTCCGTCGCGCAGTTCATTGGCCTCAGCCCCTTCGACTTCATCAACGACCATCGCTCTGCCGTCCCCTCGGGCCTACTCTGCGCCCTGTACGACGCAATGGGCAAACACCTCGACCTGCCCGTCCACAAACTCCTCGGCCAAAAAAAGCGCAACGCCATCGCCGTGGCCGCCTGGACCCGACCCGCCTCCCCAGAGATCTTCCGCGACGAGATCAAACGCGCCGCGGCCGAAGGCTACCGCGTCTTCAAAATCCACACTTGCACCTACCACGACGTCTTCGAGCAGACCCGTCTGGCCACAGAAGTCGCCCCAGAGAGTTTCCGCATCCACTACGACTTCAACCACAACCGCAGCCTCGGCAGCGCACTGCCGATCATCGCCGAATTCGAAAGAAACTTCCCCATCGTCGGCTACATCGAAGACCCGCTCGACAAAAAGGACATCGACGGCTGGAAACGCCTGCGCCAGCAGACCAGTCTGCCGCTGATCATGCACGGCACCCCCTTGGGCGGGGTCCAAGAGCTGATCTACGGCCTCGCCGATATGTACATGATCGGCGGCTCCCTCGAAGACACCATGGCCGCTGGCTGGGCCTGTGGCCGGGCCAATGTGCAAGTTCTGCTGCAATTTGAAGGAGGTACTCTGGGCAAGGCTATGGCCATGCACATGGCCTCGGTGCTGCCGACCCACACCGCCCACTCGATCAACCTCGACGACCAGTACGCCGAAGACTACACCACCGCAACCATTCCCGTCGTCGATGGAGCCTCCCCCGTACCCAACGGGCCGGGCCTAGGTTTTACAGTCGATGAGGACGCGCTGGCGCGGCTGGCTTCCCAATCACTCGTCGAGCGTCCAACCCACGTCGGCGTCTTGCAGATGCCCGGCGGACACACGTACTACGGCCCGTCCTACATCTCTCCCACCAGCATTACCGGCCATCAGGAAGGCGTTGACCGCGGCTTCCGCTCCTCGATCTGGGAAGACGACGGCTCGGCCGAGTTCGCCAAGGTCCACGACCGTATTAAAAAAGAAGGCGTCTTCCGCGCCGACTGATGCGCTTATCTCTAAAATCCCGCATCCGACGCCAGCGGCTTCTGACCCTAGGGCCGGTACGGCTCGCCCGTGCGCCGCAGTTTCTTAGTCACTGCGATCTGACAGGTCGCGTACCCGCCCATGTAGCCAGTGGCAAAGCCCGGGCGCGCGTCCCCAATGGTGCCGACGATCATGTTGGCGTATTCGTACGTAGTGTCGTAGCGGTCGCAAATCAGGGCCACCATTTCGAGCCACGCCGCTTTGAGCGCATCGCCCCACTCTTCCGCACGCGCACTGGTGAGGTACTCCTCGGCATCTTCCACAACCCTAGTGGTCTCGACGACAGGGCTGCTGTTGGGGAATCCGGGCGAGCGATCCACCTTGAGCGTGATGGCCGAGTCGATCTCAACCCCGGCCCCAGTCAACTCGCCATCGCCCATGCGCGCGTGGACATCGCCCAGCGAGAGTAGCCCCCCGGACTTTTGCGCACGGATGTGGACGGTACTGCCGGGCTGGATGGCATTGAAATCCATGTTGCCCCCGTGATCTATGGCGTTGGGTGCCCAGGATGCGAGCTGGACGACGCCGATCATGGGCCGCACCGGCACGACGAAATCCGGCGGAAAGTGAATCAGCCCGTCGCGCACCGGCGCCACACAGCGCCAATTGCCCCAATTGGGACCGCCGTTGCGATAGAAGCCATAGGGGCCAACCTCCATATCGACGACCTCGATGGCCACCCAATCGTCCGGCTCAATGCCCTCGATGAGAAATGGACCGCCGGGGCGGGCGTAGCGGCGATGGCTCTGCCCGGAAGTAATCATGCCGGCGCGGGTCTCCCCGGCCGCTTCAAAGTCGTTGTCCGCTCCGCCAATGGTTTCGATGATGACGGTTTCTCCGAGCGCCAAGGTGCCTCGCACTTGGCCGATTTCCGGGTCGTCCGGCCCGCTGTAATGGGGGGTGCGGGTAAAGCGACGCATAAGCATTCTCCTTTGCTAATGATGTTGAAATCTAGCGCCCCTCGGCAAACGGAAAGGTCCCGTTGTACCCGAGCGCGTCAATGGCCGGCAGCGGCGAGCTGACAAAGGGTATCCCCGGGAACATCGGCGTCTGCTGATAGTGCAATACCACATTGCCGCGGATGGGTGCGTCGGTATCTTCCTTTAGCTTTGCACCCTGGTGCGGGATGTGGCTGAAGAACACCACTGCATCGCCGGTCATGGGGTGCAGATGAATGTGCTCCTGCCGCTCGCACCACTGGTAAAAGGGATTGTCGGAATTGTACCCGCCTAGGTGGCGAATTTCTTCCGGTAAGGCATTGTGGCAGAAGTTGTCGATGAAGGTCAAGCGCCCGGTCTCTGGCGCGTTGTCCGTCAAGTAAAACGTGGTGTTTATGCACAGTGGCCGCAGCGCGTGTCGCGCCTCGTCGGGCGCGTCCCAATAATAGCCAAAATCCTTGTGCCACTCTTGGGTATAAGCGCCCGGATTGAGGTGCGCGCGAAAGCTCCGCAACTGACATTGCCGCCCGAGCATGGCCTGCAAATACGGCGCGACCGAGGGATGGCCGACCATGGGCTGGGCTAGCTCAGGTTCCTGCTCCAACAAATGGTCAAAAGCCACATTGCCCACTTCATTGCTAATATCCCATTCCCGCCGCTCGTACTTCCGCACCAAGCACTCCCGCCAAGCCAGCACCACGTCCTCGGGCAACGCGTTGCGCACCAATAGGAAGCCGTGCCGATCAAGCGCGTCGAGCTGGTCTTCCAACTTGGGGATTTGGGCTGTATCCGCGATGATTTCACTCATGGAAAAGCTCCTAGTCTTTAGTGATCATTTACATTGCGCGCAAAATACCGCTCCCAGCGCTCCGTCGGCTCAAAGCCCAAGATGCGCCGGGCCTTATCGACATTGTACTTCCCATGTCCCTCCCAGCTAAGCAAGTTGAACTCCTGAAAGTAGTCCGGCACCTGTGGAATCTCCAGCGCCAGCCGACAGGCCTGCCATAAGTCCTCCCACACCACCGTGAAGGGTGGAAAGTCTCCAGCGCTTTGCGTCGGCCGCGGCCCCAAGCCATTGAACACAAAGCTGATCGTCTGAATGCCATGCGCCCGTGCATACGTCCGACAAATCTCGCTCGCCAAGCCCTTCGTCAGGCAGTAATAACCCGTGGTCAAAACCGGCGGCACATCCGCAATATCAAAGTCGTGGTCATACGTGCGGCGGACGAATTGCGGGCCGGAGTGAATCACCTTTTTGATTCCATGATCAACCGCAGCCTGCATCACATTGAGCGCCCCGCGCATATTGACGTGAAAGCTCTGCTCAGGATGATCGCGCACGACCGTAAAATTCATAATCGCGTCCATGCCCACAGCCGCATCCCGCACCTGCTCCCGCGACGACACATCGCAATGCAATATGGGCTTGCCGTCCGGGTGCGGGGAGACGTCGGCCAGCGTCACATCGTACGTATCTTCGAGACCGGGCAGCAGATCGGGGGCGATCATCCCCGAGGCTCCTAACAGCAACACCTTTTTCTTCATGCCTCGGCTCCTCGGAACTCGTGCTGCGGTCGATAGCCCATAGACTTAGCTCGGTCGATCAGAAACTTGGGATGGGCAATGGGCGCGGCAATGTGGTACACAGCCCAGCGCGGCACCCAATTCAAGGACGCGCTCGCGTCGCGCGCCAACGCCGCACAAAACGCCTGCGCTGCATCCCGAATATCGACCCACATCAAATCGCGTTCTTGCCCAGCGACCTCCTCTTCCCGTACCAGCTTGCCAAGGCGTAACGCCGTGACCGTAATGGGATGCTCACGCGCAAATTCGCGGCACGTGATCTCGCCCAAATACCGCGCCAGCACCGCCAACTCGGGCGGTGGCAATGGCTTGTAATATTCAGTGACGTACACCGTGTCAGGGTACGAGCGAAACACTTCAAGAGTACTGCCGTACACAAACCGCTTAACGCCGGCCTCCACTGCCGTCTGCAATAGCACATGCGTACCGCGCGTCACTCGGTCGAGCAGGACCTCTTCGCTCTCGGGCGCGGGCGGCGGCTCGCCCGTGTGGACGACAGCATCTACATCCCGCACCGCCTGCCGTACCGCGTCTGAATCCGTCAGCCGGGCGGCGATCCACTCGACATCTTGCTGCTGCGTCGCGCAATCGTCCAACAGCCGCAGTTGCGCGCTTTCATCCGCTGCCAGCGCAGAGGCTATCTCTCGGCCCAAAGCACTAGCCGCACCCGTAACCAATATCCGCATCTATCGTATCCTCTAGCGGAACCAATCGTACGTCAGCACCAAGCTGCGGTCGGCTAGTGGCAATTCCACGCGCTCACCGCCACGCGCTGACGACTGCTTCAGCCCCAGTTCCACTTCCAGCGCAACAGCGACCCGCCGCCCGGAATTTTTCGGCTCGTCCAACCGCCCCTCCATGCAGTCGATCAAATCGTCGAGACAGTACACCGTCCGCATCCCCGATAAAAACTGCGGCGCAGGCCACGGCATTTCCACCCGCCCGGCAGCCGGTGCTTCCACGTCTTGATAGAGCCGCCACTGATTGTACTCAAAAGCCATCTCCCCCCGACTTCCCGAGATCCGCACCTCGGGTGCGCCAGCGCGGATGTGCACCACCGTGCCATCGCTGCACGCGATCATCCCCTGCCCCATGAACTCAGTGCTGCCGCGCTCCCGCCGCGGCTGATCACCCGTGCCGCACACCCAAACCGGATCGCCGGTCAAAAAGTAGCTCCAGTCCTGATGCTGAGATAGAACCGGGACGCGCGCTTCGAGCGACCGCACCTGGCCAATCGCCCCCTCCTCCACCAGCGACTTGGCCCGCGCAAACGACGGATGCGAAACGCTCGTCGCCCCGCCCACCAGCGGTACTCCGGCCTCGGCGCACGCGCCGACCATGGCGTCGGCCTCGGCCAGCGAGAACACCATTGGCTTATCTACCAACACGCCCCCCACCCCAGCGGCGACCGCTGCCACCGTCAGCGCGGACCGCCCCTTCGTGTTCGTCGCAATCGCCACGATGTCCAGCCGCTCTTCGTCCAACATCGCCAGCGCGTCCGCGTACAAGGCCCCAATGCCGAAGCGCTCCCCGAACATGGCCCGCCGCTGCGGATCCCGGTCGGCCCCAGCCACCAATTCCACTTCCGGCCGGTCGGAAAGAGCCGCAGCATACGAAGTAGCCAGCCCCTCCCGCCCAGGGTGATCGTGGAAGTGAAACGTCCGCTTGACATTGAGTCCGTCCGGCAGGGGTCGATCGACACTTTCAACATCGTATATGGGGTTTTTATGCGACCCGCCAATGCGTTCATAGTCGCGCTTCCCTAAGTCGTAGAGAAACCCCATCCACCCCAATCCGATGACGCCGGCTCGATATTTTTTTTGCTCCATGGTCTAATCCCCACGTCCCGCTCGTCGCCTCCCCGCTACGCGGCGGATCAACTCGTCGGCAATAACCCCCGCTAAAATCACCGCGCCGATAATGGCAAATTCGAGTTGGGTGGGAATGCCGGAGATATTGATGGCATTGTAGAGCAACCGCATGATGGCCGCGCCAATGACGACCCCCAAAATCGACCCCTCGCCGCCGCGCAGGGAACAGCCCCCCAACACGGCCGCAGCAATCGCATACAGTTCGTAGAAATTGCCGTGCGCGGCCGGCTGCACCGAGTTGACGTCGAGGGCAAAGAGGATACCCCCCAAGCCAGCGGTGCCTGAGCATAAGACGTACGCCAACACTTTCATCCGCTCGATTTGGATGCCGCTGTAGCGCGCCGCGGTCTCGTTGCGGCCCAGTGCCAACAGGTAGCGGCCCCATATCGTGCGGTTGAGGAAGAGAGCAGCGAGAATCCCGGCAATCAGCAAGAGGAAAAACGGAATCGGCAGCGCAAAGCCGCCGCCCAGTGGAACCTTGCCAATCGCCAGTTGGCGCAAGCCCTCGTAGGACGAGCCAAAGCCCTGGACTTGGTCGTGGGTGAGCCAGCGGGCAAAGCCGCGATAGAACAGCAGACCACACAGCGTCACGACAAACGGCTGTAGCCCCAGGCGCGTGATCAACAAGCCGTGCATCAACCCAATGGCCAAGGACAAAACCACGACGGCCAACAGTGCAATGACAGGCGAATATCCAGCGGCCAACAGCATGGGCAGCAGGCAACCCACCAAGCCGATCAACGAGCCAATCGACAAGTCAATTCCGCCGGTGATGATAACAAAGGCCACGCCAATGGAAATGATGCCAAACAGCGAGGTCCAGCGGATGATATTTTGCAGGTTATAGGCGCTAACAAACTTGGGTTCGACGATCCAAGTGACCACAAAAATCGCCAGTAACAAGCCGAGGATACCCAGTATTTTCTTCATCTTCTAAGCCGCCTTCCCCGTCGCTAAACTCATAATCGCTTCCTCGCTGAGCGCATCCCGCTGGAGTTGGCCGGTAATGCGGCCCTCGTGCATGACCAATACCTCATCGGCCATCCCCAGAATTTCCTCCAATTCACTCGACGCAAACAGCACCGCCACGCCGCTTTCGGCCAACTCTTCCATCAGATGGTAAATCGCTTGTTTGGCCCCCACGTCGATACCGCGAGTCGGCTCGTCGAGCAGCAACACGCGAGGCTCAAGAGCCAACCACTTGCCCAACACCACCTTTTGCTGGTTGCCACCGGATAGGTACTGGACGATTTGGCTCGCGTCGGGAGTGCGAATGGCGAGACGCTCGATCATTTGGTCGGCGTCCTCAGCTTGGCGAGCAAAATTGGCCCAACCGGCAAAGCACTGATAGTGCCCCAAGCCGGGCAGGCCGATGTTATCGCGCAGAGCCATTTCGAGGATCAGACCCTGTTGCTTGCGGTCTTCGGGCACGAGGGCCAAGCCAGCGCGAATAGCATCGACCGGCGAGCGGATCACGTGCGGAGCGCCGTCGATGAGGACGCGGCCACCGAGCGCGGGGACGATGCCAAAGAGCACCTGCAATAGCTCGGTGCGTCCCGCGCCGACGAGGCCGGCGATGCCGACGAGTTGACCGCGCCGCACCGCAAAGTTGAGCCGGTGCTCAGGCCAAGCAGGGATGACCAAGTCCTCGGCTTGCAGGGCGATGTCGCCGGCCGGATGGGCTTGGTGCGCGTAGTATTGGGCGACATCGCGGCCGACCATCTTTGTCACCATAGCGTCGTGGTTAATCTCTGTGCGGGCCAACTCGCCGGCGTTTTGCCCATCGCAGAGGACCAAGACGCGGTCCGCTAGCGCTTCGACCTCCCCGAGGCGATGAGAGATATAGATGATAGCCACACCGCGCTCGCGCAGCTCGTTGATGACCGCGAATAGAGCCTCGGCCTCTTGGCTGGTGAGGCTGGAGGTCGGCTCATCCATAATCAGCACCCGCGCCTCGGTCGAGAGCGCCTTGGCGATTTCGACGAGTTGCTGGTGGCCAATGGGCAAGTCGCCCATCAGGGTGTCCGGCGATACCTCAAGCTCCAGTTGTGCAAGAGCTTGGATGGCCCCCTCGCGGATGGTGGCGCGGTCGATTAACCCCCACTGCTGCGGCTCGCGGCCGAGGTAGAGGTTGGCGGCGACCGAGAGGTTGGCGCAAAAGTTGAGTTCTTGATGGATCAGAGCGATGCCGAGCGCAGCAGCGCGGCGCGGCGAGTCAATGATCACCGGTTCTCCATCGCGCACAATCTGGCCGCTGTCCGGAGTCTCAATGCCGGCGAGGATCTTCATCAGGGTGGATTTGCCAGCCCCGTTTTCGCCGATGACGGCGAGAACTTCTCCTGCCTCCACCGCCATATCCACCGCGTCGAGAGCCAAGACTCCGGGGAACTGCTTGCTAATGCCACGAGCAGCCAACAGCGCCATTAGTTAGTCCCGGTCAGGGTTTTCAGTTCGTCCCAAAAGGCTTCGACATTATCGCGGCGGATAGACCGCGCCGGCACGTCGAGCACCCCACCCTCGGGCAAAACCGAGCGATCACCGCGAGCAAGAGCGGCGAGGATGCGCACCGACTCGTACCCGTAGCGATACGGGTTTTGCACCACCGTGCCGTAGATGTGGCCGTCAATGATGCCTTGGAGGGTAGGAGCTTCCTCATCAAAAGCGATGATTTGGATCTGGCCGGTTTTGCCGGCCTCCTTGATGGCTTCGAGGCACATCGGCGGATTGTAGGCAAATAGGCCGACGACGCCGTGGAGGTCTGGGTATTTGGCAATGGCGTCCTCGACTTGGGCCTTGGCTTTCGCGTAGTCGAACTGGTCGGTGCGGGTGTCGAGAATGGTGTATTGGTCGCCGGAGATCGGACCGCTGTTGGAGTCGTGGCGCGTCGGGTCAAAGGAGCGACCGAGCAGTTCGTCGATGAGGCCCTGGCGGCGCTGGCGAGCGTTGAGCTGTTCGAGACGACCGACGAAGATCATGATATTGCCGCCATCGGGCAGGGCTTCTTTGACGAGCGCCCCGCAGGCGCGGCCAGCCGAGTAGTTGTCGATGCCAATAAAGCAAAGGCGATTGCTCTTCGGGGCGTCCGAGTCGTGGGTGATCAGGTTGGTGTGAGCGGCGGCTTCGTTGAGCAAGTTGGTCTGATTATCCGGGTCGATGGGGCTTATGGCCATGCCGTCGATGCCGCGGGCCAGCATGGCTTGGACGATGCGCTTCTGATCGGCGACCCCTTCGCCGGGCATTTGCACCTCAGCGTCGGCGGCAAATTCGACGGCAGCGGCCTCAACTCCTTTGGCAGCAATGGTCCAAAAAGGGCCGACGCCATTGGTGACAAAAGCGATTTGGGGGTTGGCCTCCGGTTGTGGCGCATCGCTACCGCCACAGGCGACAAAAATCAAGGCGAAGAGCAAAAAGGACATTTTCATAGTTTATCTCGCTAGGAAGTTTAAGAGCGCGACGCCTGCTCGTGGCCGTCGCGCCCTCGACGAGGGCAGGATACTCGCAGAAGCAACGCTCGTGGTTGCCCCTGCGAATGCGGAATGCCTATGTTACGTCCGGCAAAAAGGAAGCGCAAGCACAACAACCCAAGGAGGGGCCATGCAAAAGCCCAGCGCAATACTACTGGCGGTCGCCTTGGCCGCTACCGTAGGAGAGGCCAACGTGAGCAAAGACAGCTTTGGAACGACCGCAGCAGGACAGTCCGTCGATCGCTATACCCTCACAAACGACCACGGCACTATTGCCCGCGTTATCACCTATGGTGGGATCATCACCGAACTCCTCGTGCGCGATCGCGCCGGAATGCTAGGCGACGTAGTACTAGGCTTTGACCACTTGGAGCAGTACGAGCAAGAGAATCCGTACTTCGGCTGTATCACTGGGCGGGTCGCCAACCGCATCGCCGGCGGCAAATTCTCCCTAGATGGCCAAGAGTACACACTCGCAGTCAACAACGGTCCCAATCACCTGCACGGCGGGCTAGTGGGCTTCGACAAGGTCGTCTGGGACGCCGAGGTCGTGGACGACAAACGCGGACCAGCGTTGCGCTTGCACTACGTGAGCCAAGACGGCGAAGAGGGCTATCCGGGCACCGTGCCAGTGAGCGTGACGTACACTTTGACCCACGACGACGAACTAGTCATCGCATACGAGGCGACCACGGACAAGCCTACGCCGATTAATCTGACCAACCACTCCTATTTCAACTTGGCTGGCAGCGGCCCTGTGCTTGGGCATATCCTCACACTCCACGCCCGCTACTACACCGAGCCGGACGCCAACCAAATCCCCACGGGGCGCATCTTGCCGGTCGCGGGCACCCCCCTCGACTTTGTCAAACCGGCCGCCATCGGCGGGAGAATTGGTCAGCTTGAACAGATCGGCGGCTACGACCACAACTACGTGCTCGACAATGGGGGCCGGGCTGAACCGGGGCTGGCCGCCGAGGTGTACGAGCCAGAGAGCGGACGAGTGATGGAGCTGTACACTACCGAGCCGGGCGTGCAGTTTTACTCAGCCATCCACCTCGACGGCGTGATGGGCAAGGGCGAAACGCGCTACGATCAGTACCACGGCCTGTGCCTAGAAACCCAGCACTATCCCGACTCGATCAACCAGCCGGGTTTTCCGTCGGTAGTGTTGCGTCCAGGGGAGACCTACCGGACGGTTACCATACACAAGTTTTCGACGAGGTAAGGAGCTTCCGCAGCGTGGTCTTCCAGCACTTCTTCAGTCTTCCCACCGCTCCCATCCCCGATGCTCGTGCGTACCGCCAAAGTGTTGGGAATGGAAAATCTCGGCGAGAATTTCAGCCGACTCCACCAAGCGCGGCCCTGGGCGATTAAAAAACTGATTGCCGTCGGTGAAGAACACCTGCCCCTGCTGTACGGCTTGCATCCGAGACCACAGCGGATGCTGGGTAAGCGCTGGCAATTCGCTTTGCGAACGGGACATGTCAAAACCGCAGGGCATCAGGACGATAATATCCGGCTGAGCTTCCACTAAGTCCTCCCACGCCAACCAAGGCGAATGCGTCCCTGCCGCCGCGAAGAGGTTGTGGCCACCAGCGATCTCCACCAATTCGGGGATCCAATTGCCCGCGGCCATCAACGGCTCGAACCACTCGATGCAGGCAATGCGCGGACGATGGTCGATTTTGCGAGTGCGAGCGGCGATTTGGTCCAGCCGGTCCCGCAATTGAGCCACCAAGGCGCGGCCCCTCTCCTCCACTTCTAACGCCGTGGCTACCCGCTCGATATCGCCCCAGACATCGGCCAAGGCGTTGGGCTCCAACGATAGAATGGCGGGCTGGGAGCGCACCAATTGACAGGCGGCTTCTTCGACGTCTTTGAGACTGACGGCGCAAACGTCGCACTGCGATTGCGTCACCAACCAATCCGGAGCCAACTCATCGAGTAAGTCGGCGTCCACCCGGTACACCGAGCTAGCTTCCTGCAAGATGGCTTTGACCCGCTGGTCAATCTGATACGAAGTCCCGTCCGGGTCGAACTTGGGGGCCGTGCAGGCGGGCAAGTCGCCGACGCCGGGCGGATAGTCGCACTCGTGGGAACGGCCGACTAAGCGCTCGCCGCAACCGAGGGCGCTGATTATTTCAGTGCTGCTGGGCAATAGGGAGACGATGCGATTCATGGATGCACACTCGCTTTAAGGGGTGGTTTCTGGGACGTGATGTGTCAGACAGTCGATCATCTAGCGTGGCACAGACGCGCTTCCCTAGGCAAGCGGGACCATCTTCGACTGACGAATACGCTCGTCCCGCGTCAGCAACGGTACGCCATGGACAATACTGGTTGCAGCAATCAGTTCATCCGCTGGATCGGCGCGAAAATCGAGCTGCGTCGAGACTTGGGCCACTTCTAAGTCAAGCGGCCAAATGTGGATGCTGGCTAGGATGGTCTCGACGAGCGGGTGTGCTAGGTCAAGAGAAATCCGTCCAATCTGCGCGAGCTTTGCCATCTCCCACAATACGATTGCGGCTACGCCCCAGCGATGGTCAATGAGTAATGTGCGCTCCTCATAACGCAGATTACCGCACAATGCGTGTATTAGTACATGGGTATCAAGGTTGAGCATTGGCATCCCACGCAACCCCGGTCGAGAAAATGTCGCCGTGGACTTGCAGTTGGTCGCGCAATGCTCCGATCAGCACCTCGGACGACTGCACAATGACCTTTTCGGTCCCTCCGCTCTCCGGCCGAGTAATATGAATACTCACCTCGCAACCGAGGCGTTCAAGGAACCGAATCAGCCGTTCGACACTGTAATAGGAAAACTTACCGCTTTTAAGTCGGGAGATTTCTGATTGCTTAACTCCTAGAATCCCCGCGGCCTTGGTCTGAGTCAGCTTGCGGTGTTCGAGAATCCGAAAAATCTCCGCGCCAAGTTGGGCTTTGAACACCTCTTCTTTCGCTTCCTTATCACTAAAGCCCAAATCAGAAAAAATATTGCCACTGCCCTGTTTGATTTTAATATCCTCGCCCATGGTTTTTTCTCCTGCTTAGCCGACTCTTTAGCTCGTCTCAGGCATCTTTTGCACACTCTAATCATAACTAATTAGTTATATCTTATCAACTTTACAAGGATAGCCGCTCCCTCCTGTAAGATAGATATCTCCTGCCGGTCTGCAGAAGGCACGAGTTGCCTGAAGACATTAAGCGATTCCGTCTAGTTTCAAACACTTGACCAATTCGTACAAGGTCGTGCAAACGCGCTGGCCCGTCGCCGTGTAAAGCCGCCAAGCCGGATCGCCATTGTCGTGAATGATCTCAACGCGCAGTTGAGCATCCCCTCTCCTATCAACGCGAAACCCCGCCCGTTCTAACGCCCGCGCCGTCCACAGGGCATGGAGTCCTTCACCCACCAAGCCAACTGCACCTTCCGGCTCTTGCGCCATATGGAAAGAGCCAATGGCCGGATCGAATTCCACGTCTGCAAACGTCCGCTGAAAGGCTCCACTCAACACCAAGTCCTCCGGTGCCCCGATCTGCAACGGACCGTCCGGCGGTAGCAGCCAGAGGCGGTCAGCGCAGCGCAGCGCCAAATCCAAATCGTGCGTGGAAAGCAAGACAGCGCGATCGCTAGCGCCAGCCAAACGCCGCAACAACTGCACGACTTCGACGCGCCGCGGCAAGTCCAAAAAAGCCGTAGGTTCGTCGAGAAGCAGCACCGCTGGTTCCTGCGCCAAGGCACGGGCAATCATCACTTTTTGCCGCTCGCCATCGCTTAGTTCGCCGACGCTGCGCGCAGCCAAATCCCTAGCCCCCACCGCGTCAATAGCCCAGCGCACCACCGCTTCGTCCGCATGAGAAAGGCGGCCGTCCCAGCCCGTATACGGGTAGCGGCCCAGCGCCACGAGTGCATAGGCCGACAAGTTGCCCACGTCCACCCGCTCGGTCAGAACTAAGCCCAACAGCCGCGCCCGTTCGCTCTCGGTCAGCCCGTGCAGATCGCGGCCTTCGAGGAACACATCCCCAGCCAATGGCTTTTGCAGGCCAGCCAGCGTGCGCATGAGCGTAGATTTGCCAGCACCATTGGGTCCCAACAAGCAGACCAGTTCCCCCTTGAGCAATTCCACGCCAATATCCGCAGCCACTTCAACGCGCGGGCGACGCTTGGAAGCGTAGCCAATGCACAGATCTCGCGTCTGTAGAATGGTCGCAGCCACGGCGTTCAGGCGGCAAAGGCCTGCCGCAGCGTGCGGCGGCGTAGGATGATCCAAGTGACCACGGGCGCACCGATCAAGGCTGTAACCGCGTTGAGCGGCAAAGTGGCCTCGCTGCCGGGCAAACGGGCCACCAAATCCGCGCTCAAGGCCAAAATGCCGCCCAAGAGCACGCTAGCCGGCAGCAGTACGCGGTGGTCCGAAGTGTTGAAAAGAGCGCGACACAAATGCGGCACAGCCACGCCCAGAAAGCCAATAGGACCGCAGTAAGCCGTGACCGCGCCAGCCAGCAGCGCGGCACTGGCAATGATCCACAGCCGCGCCCGCCGCGCACCCAAGCCCATGCTGCGCGCATACGTCTCGCCGAGCAGCAGGGCATTGAGCGGTTTGACCAGCAGGCTAGCAAGCACCAAACCGGCAAGCACCACCGGCGCTAAAAAGGTGAGTTGACCCCAAGCGACCGCGCCAAAGCTGCCAAAAGTCCACAAGACGTAAGTCTGCACCTGTTCGGGAATGCTGAAGTAGAGCAACACGCTGACCACGGCACTGGTCAGATAGCCGAACATGAGACCGAGGATGAGCAAGGTCATGGTGTGCTGCACGCGCCGCCCCACGAAAAGTACCAAGCCCAGCACCAGCGCCGCCCCGGACACAGCCGCAACGACTACGCCAACCTGCCCCAAAAGTCCCAAGCCGACCAGCAGCCCAGCTCCAGTGACGCCCGTTCCCAAAACGACCAACGCCACGCCCAGACTAGCTCCGGCGCTGATGCCGAGGATGAAGGGATCGGCGAGGGGATTGCGGAACAGGGTCTGCATTTGCAAACCGCTGGCGCTCAGGGCCGCACCGGCCAACACCGCAGTGAGCGCACGCGGCAAGCGGATCGCGTAGATGATGTGGCTCCAACTCGGCTTTTGGTCGGTTTCGCCCCACAGGATGGCGACCACCGCATCGAGGGGAATGGACACCGACCCCACGCCCAGACTGAGCGCAAAAAAGCCGCACAAGGCCCCGGTCATCGCCAGAAAGAGTCCCCAACGCGGACCCAGCCGAGGCCAAGGGGTGGTGGTGGAAGCAGTCGCCACGGCGTCTCAGTCTAGTTTTTTATAGAACTTGAGCGCGTGTTCCGGCAAGCGGTCGGGATGCAGAATTTTTATGAAATCGGCCAACACGATGTGGGGTTTAACGAGGCCGCTTTCCCAGTACTCGTTGCCGCCGTGCGCGTTGAGCCGGGCGTTGGCATTGTACACTCGGCCGCTGTTAAACGCAGCAAACGCCGTGTAGCGCTCGTCCGCAGCCCGTACCTCGGCCAGTGAATGCCATTCGTTGCGCATGGTCAGCCAAACGTCAGCCGCGTGGGCCTTTTCGTACACGGCCTCAAAGTCGAGGGGCAGGCTCCCTTTGGAATCGTCGTCGGCCCACAGGTACGCGCCGCCAGCCGCGGCAACCAATTGCGCTGCGTAGCTCTTGCCACCGGCGACGTGCCACGTGTCGCGCCAGAGGGATCCGCCGAACACCGTGGGGCGTTGGGCCGTTGGCACATCCTGCACCAAAGCCGCGTATTGCTGGTACTGAGACACGATGTCCGCAAAGCGTTTTTCCGCCAGAGCTTCTGCGTTGAAAAACGCCGCGGTGAATTTGAGCCATTCGGTGCGGCCCAGCAGCGATGGCTCGGTGTACTCGGCGTTGATGGCCACGGCCACGCCAGCTTGCTGCAAGACCGGATGGGCGTTGTACTGGGATTGGGCCGAGGCCACAGTCATCACCACGTCGGTCTCTAATTCCAGCACTAATTCGAGATTGACCCCGGCACCGTGACCGATTTGGGCGATTTTACCGGCTGCAAAACGCTGGTTGACATCGGGAGAATTCACCATCTCAATGTCACTGACCGCGACTAGATTTTCGAGGGCATCGAGCAATTCGAGATGCGGCAATTGGGTCGTCGATAAAGCCGCGAGGCGACGAATGGGCACGGTGATGCGCTGAACGCCGTCATACCCGTCGGGTGCAGGGGTGCCACGCTGGACCAATAAGTACTGAACAGCTTCTTCCGCCCCGGGCCATGGGGTACGCACGGTGACCACTTTGTAATTGTTGAAATACTCAATCGCAAAGCTCTCGGCGTATTGCAATTCGGCCTTGTCGGGGAAATAGTCCTTCGCCGAATCGTAGCTATCGACGCAGTCATCCCCGTTCGCCGTCGACGCGCCGAGGACTATCCACGCCCAAAAACACACCTTGCGCATCAAACGCCTCCCCAAAAAATTGACCCTATCAAGAGCCGCTTACGCATCATCCGCACCCTCCCCCGGCTTCCACAGCACATCCGCCTCCCCGCCATCGTTAGCGGCCCGTGCCATCGCGAACAGCAAGTCGGAAAGCCGGTTGAGATACAGCAGAACCGGTTCTCCGACTTGCTCTTGCTCCGCAAGTAGCCAAGTAGCTCGCTCGGCGCGCCGACACACCGTACGCGCCAAGTGGAGCCAAGCAGCGGGAAGCCGTCCTCCGGGCAAGATAAAGCTCCGCAAGGGAGCCAAATCTTGCGTGAGATCGTCAATTTGCTGCTCTAGAAAAAGAACCTGCTGCGGCTGCACGCGCAGGCGCTCCTCTTCGCCATCCACCTGCGGGACGCACAAATCGGCCCCCAGGTCGAAGAGATCGTTTTGCACCCGGGCGAGCACATCGTCGTGCTCAGCGCCGCTGGCCCTAGCCAGTCCGATCACTGAGTTCAGCTCATCTACGCATCCATAAGCGGCGATGCGAGCGCTCGTCTTGGGCACTTGCGACATATCGCCCAGCCGCGTCATCCCGCTGTCACCCGTCTTGGTGTAGAGCTTAGATAGAGTAACCATACCTGTTGCCTTTCATTTGATCAACATCACCTTGCCCACAACCCGTTGACTGCCAGCGCGCAACTGCACCAGATACGCGCCGTTGCCCACCGGCTCACCGGCGGCATTGCGACCATCCCAGTGGAGCACGTGTCGTCCAGCGGCTACCGTACCGTAAGCCAGAGTGCGGACGGTGCGACCCAAGACGTCGTGGACGGTCAATTCGACCGGGCTATTGGCCTGCCAGACCGCAAAGGGAATCTGTACCGAAGCGTTGAAAGGATTGGGATAGGCCGCCTCCAAGGTGAATTCCTGCGGCAAACCTTCGGCGGTCTCTTCTATAGCCGTGGGAACGGTCGCATCACCCAAGACCACGATATCCTGCGGCGGTAGGCCGGTATCGATGGGGCCACTCAGAAACGCTCCGGTGGCTGCGTTGTAGAATTTGAGCCCAGCGCTGGCCGGATCGGAAAAGGAGCCGCGGTCGGCGACGATCAAACGGTCGCCATCTACCGCCAAGTTGGGGATAAAACCGCCGCTGATATTTTCTAAAGGCGCGCCCACATTACCGCCAGACAACTCAAAGGGCCGGACGCTGTTGGCGAAATTCTCATCCGCGACTACGGCATAGCCCCGGTTTTGATCGACGAGTACCATAGACGTAATATCGCCGCCCAGGTCCTCTTCGCTGACGGCTAGCCCGAGACTGCGGCTAGTCACCGTATCGACGATTTCCACACCACCGGCCCGGTCGCCAAAACCGACCACGACCCCCACGGCGATCTGCTCGCCAATCACGGCCATACTGTTGGGGTTGGCGACGCTCAGCGCGATGCCCTGCACCCCCTCGGCGTCCGGGTCCACATCGACCAAGGTATCAGTAGCCAGATCGACGACTATCAAGTAGCTGACGTCAGCCGGTCCCCAGCCACTGTTGCGGTCGAGGCGCTGACAGCTCAAGTAAAGCCGATCGGCCACGCGGACGATTTGCGATACTTCGGGCAGACCATCCGCATCGGCGAAAGCGCTTAGATCGATTTGGCCCAATTCCGCGCCGTCTTGGGGATTGACGATCAGCAGAGACGCCGCGTCGTAGCGCGTTACATACGCCTTGTCGGGTGCGACGATCTCAATGTCGTGCGGATTGGCACCATTGCCCACCGAAAACTGAGTCAGCGGAGTGCGCAAATCCATCGCATCCAGCACCAAGATATTATCCTGGCCCAAGCGGTTGACGATATAGACGCGGCCGTCGTGGTAGTGCCCCACTGCGTCCGAGTGGATGCCCAACAGATTCACCTCGGCCGCGGCCGCATTCGCAGCCAAAAAGGCCGTGCTGCCGGTAGAAAAGTCCGTGGTGATGACGAAGAGATCGCTCTGCGCCGACGACGAATTCGCCAACAGCAAGACAGAAACGGCTAGAATGGAAATGCGACACACGTAAATCCTCCTTCAGTTAATGGTTAATAGAAGCGTCCCAGAGGGTGTCCTATTGATGCGCAGCATAGTGCACGGAAAGCCCATACGAGCGGCCCGGCAGCGGGTAGCCCCACAAGTCGGCTACTTGATTGTCGGTTAGGTTGCGCAACTCCCAAGACAAGGCGATGCCCTCGACTAACGGCACAGTGCCGCCAAGATTGTACAGGGTGCGGATGGGCACGGTGCGCAGATTGGCACGGTCGAGAAAATGCCGACTTTCGCGGCTGAATTCTCCGTAGATTTCAGAGCGTCCTAGGTCGAGAGAAACGCGCGCATTGAGCCGATGGCGCGGCGCATTGGGCAGGTCGTTGCCCCGTTCAAAAGAGAACGGGGTGCGGTTTTCGGCGCGCTGGTACGCGTAATTGCCACGGAGCGCCAGTCTCGGCAGCAACCGCGTCTCAATTCGCGTCTCCACGCCGCGCAGCAAGGCCCGTCCCATATTGTGAGGCCGCGACACCCGCTGTGAGTTTTGCATAAAGCGAATGAGATTCTCGACGCGATTGTGGTAGTACACGACCTCAGCCAGACCCAGCCCCACTCCATCGGCGGGACCGCGAAAAACCAAACCCAAATCCCAGTTGCGCCCTTGTTCACTGACGAGGTTGGTATTGCCAATCACCGCACCCCGGTCGCCGAACAGTTCAAAGAAATTGGGCGCACGCTGATAGCGGCCGTTGTGGGCTTTGAGCGCCAAACCTGCGCCTAAGTCCAAGGCCGCACCCATGCGGTAGCCCCACAGGATTTCGCCGTTGTTCCGGCTCGGCAACACCGCGCTGGGCGCGAAGTATTTTCGATCGAAAAAGCGATCATCGAGCCCTTCTGCCTGCGTGCCAGCATTGAAGGTCAAGCGCTGCCCCAACGGCACCTCCACCTCGGTGCCGACGGCCAATGCCCGGCGACGACTGCGCAAGAGCCGACTTTGGTCGCGCAACAAATCCTCGGGAGCAAAGCTCTCATGTCGAGCCGCGACAAAAGCGGTCAGCAGGGACTCACCGGGCAACAGAGCATTCACTTCGCCGCGCAGGCCCAAGCCCTGAGTGATGTTGCGGTCGTGCTGGCGTCCTAAGCCCACTTCGCCGTGCCGATCTTGGTACTCGTCTTTTTCACGTGAATGGTGGGCCTTGAGTCGGTACCCGGCACGGCCGTGGCCCAGCGGGCCGAAGAGCGCCGCTTCGGCGATATGACGCCACGTGTCGTAGCGGGTGTGCAGGGACTGGTTGTTGCCAATGCCGGGGATGCCTTTGTAGCTCAGGTCAAAAGTGTTGTGAATCTGCAAGCGGCTAGCACCCAAGCTGCGCCCGATTTTGGCCAAGCTGCGCACACCGCGAAAATCGCTGTTGAGCCGCCGTGCCCAGCCGTCGTCCTGGGCGTTGTATTCCGTGCCGTTGTCGTCCCAAAAGCGGAAATCGTTGCGGCTGGCTTGGTAGTTGACCAACCCCAAGTACTCCCAGCCCTTATAGGGGCCACTGAGCGAAGCACCCAACCGGCGAGTGCCGTACGAGCCAGAGGCCGTGTGCAAGCGCGTGCGAACTTTACCACCGAGTGGCTGCGTGCGGATGTGGACCACGCCCCCGAGGCTGTTGCCACCAAAGCGCGCTGGCACTGCGCCCCGGTAGATATCGACGCTTTCAACGCCGCCAATCGGCAAGCCGCCCAGATCCACTCCACCGCCAACAGCCGAGTTGAGCGGCACTCCATCGAGAAAAACTTGGACCTGTTCGGCGGTGGACCCGCGAATGGAAAGAGTGCTAAAACTGCCCAACCCGCCGTAGCGGCGGATGTTGACGCCGGTAGCGCGGTCGAGGGTCTGAGCTAAGTCCGCGCCGGGCGCGTGCTGATTGCCCAAAGTGATGGTTTCGACGAAAGAGGCAATGTGCTTGCCCTCGGGGTCGCGGCGAGCGCGGACCACCAATTCGTCCATGACCATGGGCAGAGAATGCAGGTGTAGCTCGACCGAAGTGAGGGCTGCGCCGATCTGAACGTGGCCTTGCAGGGGCCGGTAGCCCAGCCGCTCCACACGCAAATCCCAAGTGCCTGTTGCCAGATTTTCGAGACGGAAGGAGCCGGTCGTATCGCTGCGGACGGAATGGACTGCGCCGGATGGGGCGCTCAGCGTCAATACGGCACCGGACACGGGGCGTCCCGCATCCGGATCGAGCAATCGGCCCTGTAGCGACCCGGCCAAGAGCGTCGCGGGATGCAGAGCCAGAAAAAGAAAAACAATAAAAAAGCCCGCCCTCGAATGAGTGCGGGTCTGGGTGCTTGTACTAGGCACCGGTGGACCAACCTTTCTACCGAAGGGTGTCGTTCACCTCGGTCGCAGGCAGGTCTCCTGACTTCCGGTTATGTGCCCTCCGACTCCTTCCCGATCCACATGATCAGTGGCTGATGTCGGGGGCACGACGACCCGTGGGCCGTCAACCGGTCACAGTGGCGGGACCGCGGCAGATTTGCACTGCCTTCCCTATTCTTCCGCTGCCGTAGCCGTACAACAGCGGACACCTGCGCCGTTATTTGATGGAGCTTATTAAAAGGGCTGCGTTGAGATCTGTCAAGAGAGCGCCGTTCCAAGAGCAGTTTAGCCAGCACTTATTTCTCTTGCGAAGTCTGTTTTCTGCGGAGTATTCTAGTCCGATACTTCTCGTCCAACTCCTGATAATGGCGGACGAGTTCCTCCGGATCGTTCCCAACTTCTTCGGATATCTTCCGGCGGATAGCTCGAACTCGATCTATCACATCTTTAGAGCGCTCAGACATCATCCTCACCTCCAAGGAGTTCCAAGGGTGTCGTCTCAATGTACACTCTTCCGCTCACTGTAATCTTCCTTCATGAAGTGGGTTGACTACTGTGTAACGTCAAATAATAACAAAAATACCGACCCGCCCCTTCATACAATTGCCCTCAGCCCCCTTAATCCACCTCCCCTCTAATTCCCAATTCCTAACCGCCCACATCCTCGACCCCAGCCCGCAACAACTCGGCCACGCTCCACGCCTGGGCGATGCAGCCGCGCGGAGCAAAAGGCGGCTCAGCGTCAAATATCTCCGAGACCGTACCCAAGCCCGCTTCGTTCAGGTGCGCGACAAAGCCGTCGAGAAGGGCGTGACCGCGCTGGCGACCCTCACTGCCGTGGCAACGGCAGAGGGCGGTGATGTACGGGCCGATGAGCCAGCCCCACACCGTGCCTTGATGATACGCACTATCGCGCTCCCAAGGTCCGCCCGCATATCGAGCGCAGTACGCCGGATCGCGCGGCGAGAGACTGCGCAGACCGCGCGGGGTCAGCAAGTGCTCGTCAATCACAGATAAGATCCGCCGCGCCCGTTCGCCTTCGACGAGCGGAAAGGGCAGCGAAAGCGCGAAAATTTGATTGGGGCGGATCGCCCAATCCGGCCCCTCGGGCGCGACCACGTCGCACAGGTACCCCCGCTCTTCGCACCAGAACAGGCGCTCAAAAGACGCCTGCACCTCAGCGGCGCGCTGGCCGTAATCGGCCCGCTGACCAAATGTCTCGCCCAAGTGCTGCAAAGTTTTGAGCGCATTGTACCAAAGCGCATTGACCTCCACCGGCTTACCCATGCGCGGCGTGACCACCCAATCGCCGATCTTGGCGTCCATCCACGTCAATTGCACTCCCGGCTCCCCAGCCGCGAGCAGACCGTCGGCATCAACCCGGATCTGATAGCGCGTGCCGCGCACGTGCCAAGCGGCTATGTCCTCTAGCGTCGGCCACAGCTCGCTGGCAAACTCGTAGTCTTGGGTGTATTGCAAATACTTGTAGAACGCGACAAAAAACCACAACGTCGCGTCAACAGCGTGGTACTCCGGAGCCTCGCCCGCGTCGGGAAAGCGGTTGGGTATCATCCCCTTGCTGACGTGCTCGGCAAACGCCGCGAAGATGTCCCTTGCCTCGGCAAAACGCCCGGTGACCAAGCACAGGCCGGGCAGGGCGATCATGGTGTCGCGGCCCCAATCCGTGAACCAATGGTAGCCCGCGATAATGGTGTGCAGGCCGTCGCCACGCCGCACCAGAAACTGATCGGCCGCCCGCGCCAGCGATCGCAGCACAGGATCGGTGGCCCAAGGAGCGCACACCTCCACCTGTTGACGGCGATCAATTTCGTCAGCAAGGAGTGCGAGTGGGTCGCGGCAGGTGGGAAGTTCGGTCGATGCGACTACGCCAACAGTAGCTCCAGGGATGAGTTGCAGGCACAAGCGACCGGGCGTGAAGAGGTCCTCGCTGTGATCGAGGCCGCGCTCTTTCTCTCGCAGATATTGGAAGTTGTAGTACCAGTCCGGGTCGGCCTCCCAGCACGCACCCGGGGCGAGGAGATGTGCGGTGGGTTGCTCTCGATAGGGACGATAGACCAGCGCATCCTCGTCCCAATCGGCCGTTGACGCGACTTGATCGTTGGCCTGCACCAAATGGTGATAGTCCCGGCCCGCGAAAAAGGGACGCAATTCCAAACAAAGCGGCTCAGACGCTTCCACTAGTTCGTACGCGACGACCAAGGCGTGTTCACCCGCGAGCATGGCCAGCCGCTTGCGCAACACCCACCCATCCCCCGCGTACGTCCACGTCGGCACCGGCTCGGGCGTGAAGGCCGTTAGGAGTTGGTCCCCCCGTGGATGAATGACTCCAGGGAAAATACTGCAACTTAGCTCGACGCGTCTTGTGGGCAGGATCAAGGTCTCGTCGAGCCGCGAGAGTAACACCACCCGACCGACCGGCGGACAGGTCGCCACGACCAGCAGGCCGTGGTAACGCCGAGTGTGCGCACCGCTGACCGTAGAGGACGCCCAGCCGCCTAGGCCGTTAGTCTCCAGCCACTCGCGTGAGAAGTTGTCCTCGCGTACTAAGTCATCGGCAGTCACTACTTATTGGCAATGAGCGAGTCCACAACCGCTGGGTCCGCTAGCGTCGAGGTGTCGCCGATGGAGTCGGTTTCGTCGGTGGCTATTTTGCGCAGGATGCGGCGCATGATCTTGCCCGAGCGCGTCTTGGGCAGGCCCGGTGCCCAGTGGATGACGTCCGGGGTGGCAATCGGGCCGATCGCCGTGCGCACCTGTCGCTTGAGTTCGTCTCTGAGCGCGTCGGTATACTCCTCACCGGCGTTGAGCGTCACGTACGCGTAAATGCCCTCGCCCTTGATGTCGTGCGGAAAACCAACGACCGCAGCCTCGGCTACCTTGGCGTGTAACACCAACGCGCTCTCGACCTCGGCCGTGCCCATGCGATGGCCGGAGACATTAATCACGTCATCGACGCGACCGGTGATCCAATAGTATCCATCCTCGTCGCGCCGACAGCCGTCGCCCGTAAAGTAGTATCCCTTGTACTGCTGAAAATAGGTCTGCTCAAAGCGCTCGTGGTCGCCGTACACCGTGCGCATCTGCCCCGGCCAAGGAGCGCGCATGGCCAAGACACCAGTGACACCGTTGCCTTCTATCTCCGTGCCTTTCTCTGGATCGAGCACGACCGGCTCAATGCCGAAGAAGGGGAAGGTAGCCGAGCCGGGCTTGGTTGGAGTTGCCCCAGGCAACGGCGAAATGAGGATGCCGCCGGTCTCGGTCTGCCACCACGTATCGACAATGGGACAGCGCTCCTTGCCGGCATTTTTGTGATACCAGCGCCAAGCCTCCGGATTGATCGGCTCGCCGACCGTGCCCAGCAGGCACAGAGAAGGCATCTCGTAGCCAGCGGGCCACTCCTCGCCGGCCGCGGCAATCGCGCGGATGGCGGTCGGCGCTGTGTAGAACTGATTGACATTCCACTTCTCAATGGTCTGCCAGTAGCGGTCCGGGTTGGGATAGGTGGGAATGGCTTCGAACATCACGGTGGTCGCGCCGTTGGCCATCGGACCGTATACGATATACGAGTGGCCGGTGACCCAGCCGATGTCGGCCGCGCAGAAGTAGATGTCGCCGTCCTGGTAGTCGAAAACGTACTTGTGCGTGGTGCCCGTATAGACCATGTACCCCCCGACCGTATGCTGCACGCCCTTGGGCTGGCCGGTGGAGCCGGAGGTATAGAGGATAAAGAGCGGATCCTCGGCGTCCATGACCTCGCAAGCGCAGTCGGCATCTGCATCCGCCATCAGCTCGTGCCACCAGACGTCGCGGCCGGCCTGCATATCCACGGCAAAGTCCGCGCGATCAACCACGATGCAGGTCGCCACCTCGGCATCCATGCGCGCATCCGCGTCCGTCATAGCTTGGTCAGCTACGGGCTTCATCAGAATGGGCTTGTCGCCGCGATGGGTGCCGTTGCAGGTGATGACAGTGGTGCAGGTGGAATCGACGATGCGGTCGGCGAGCGCGTCCGCGGAAAAGCCGCCGAACACAATCGAGTGAATAGCGCCAATGCGGGCGCAGGCCAGCATGGCAATGGCCAGTTCGGGCACCATCGGCAGGTAGATGGAGACGCGGTCGCCCTTGTTGACGCCGCGCGCCTTGAGCACGTTGGCGAATTTGCAGACCTGTTCGTGCAGCTCTTTATAGGTCAGCGTGGCATCTTCCCCCGGCTCGTTGCCCTCCCAGATGATAGCGACCTGATCGCCTTTGGCATCGAGGTGCCGGTCGAGGCAATTATACGCGATGTTGGTCTGGCCGCCGGCAAACCACTCAATCGCAATCGGCCCCGCGTCCATGTCGTAGTTGTACGACCGCACAGTGTCCCACTTCTTGAACCAGTGAAACTCCGCGGCCTTTGCGGCCCAAAACGCCTCTGGATCGGCGATGGAACGCGCGTACTCTTCTCGGTACTCGTCCATGCTTTTGACGTGAGCGCGGTCGCGTAAATCGGCATTAGGTTCATAGACTTCAGACATGCGAGCTAACTCCTCATTAGGGTGGAAATGGTCGTCAATAGCGCAAACTAAACGACCCTCGCTTATAAAGCGAGATAGTTAGATTCGGTTTTGGTACGAGGCATTAAAGTATAACACCGCATAGCGACAGGAAAATAACCCTTGCTGATTCTAAAGGCGAAGGGTTTCAACCATCCCCGCAAGAGATACTAATAGTTTCCTCTTAGGGAGAATGCACTGTTGAGAATCGTCCACAATGTCATATCTTATATGATATCATGCGCCTCGTTCTAGACACCAATATTGTCGTCGCCGGGCTGCGTAGTCCGACCGGAGCCTCGGCCGCATTGCTTGATCGCGCCCTGAGTCGGGCGTTCACGCTGGTGCTTGCCGTGGCCCTTGCACTGGAATACGAGGCAGTATGTCGCGATCCGGCGCAGCGAGCGGTTTCGGGTCTCAGCGAGGCCGAGGTCGGGATGATTATCTCCGCGCTCTGTGCAGTTGCTGAGCCTGTATCACCGTGGTTTCTATGGCGTCCACAGCTTCGCGATCCGGCTGACGAGATGGTCCTCGAAACCGCCATCAACGGCAACGCCGATGCGCTAGTCACTTTCAATCAGCGCGACTTCGGCGAGACACCCAAACGTTTTGGGATTGCGCTCCTATCGCCCCAACAAGCCTTGCGGAGAATATCGAAATGAAAAAAGCAACCAGCACCTACCTATTGCGGATGCCAGCCTCCTTGAAGGCGGCGGTCGCCGACATTAGCAAAGCCGACGGCACGAGCATCAATCAGTTCGTGACCACGGCTATTGCCGAAAAGATCGCCGCTATGAAGACCGCCGAGTTTTTCACCGAACGCGGCACCCAAGCCGATATTGAAGCGGCTCGCCGCCTGCTGCGACGAGATGGGGGCCAACCACCGGAACCCAATGACCGTCTGCCGTAACTGTCCCATATTTGCAGAGGTAATTCTAGTGGCATTCTCTACCAACTACTTACTACCAGCCACCGGCGGCAAGGGCCACTCGTCGCCAGCCATGAAGCCGCCATCGACGTAAATGCACTGCCCGGTGACGTAATCCGAAGCTGGCGCGGCGAGAAAGACGGCTGTGCCGACCAAGTCTTCGGGCGTCCCCAAGCGGTTGAGCACAACCCGTCCCTCGCCCCAAGCGCGCATGGTGTCGTCGGCCCACAGCTTCTCGCTGAGCGAGGTGATTATAAAGCCCGGGCAGATGGCGTTGACCTGGATGTTGTGCGACCCGAACTCAATGGCTTGGCCCTTGGTGAGCTGGCCGACGGCCCCTTTAGTCGCAGTGTACACCGACACTTTGGCAAGAGCGTAGCCCGTGGTCAACGAGCCAATGTTGATGATCTTGCCGCCTTGGCCGCGCTCGATCATCTGGCGGCCGACCTTCTGGCTGAGGAAGTACAGACCCTTGAGGTTGACGGCCATAATCTGGTCGTAGTTTTCCTCTGAGACCTCGACGATGGGCTGGCGGATGTTCATGCCGGCATTGTTAAACAGGATGTCTATGGGGCCGCATTGCTCCAAGGCCGCGTCCATGCCCTCTAGGTCGGCCATGTCCAACTCGACCGCTCGGGCCTTGCCGCCGGCGGCTTCAATGGCAGCAACGGCTTCGTCGAGCTGGCTGCGGGTGCGAGCGGCGCAGACGACTGTCGCTCCGGCTTCAGCCATACCTGCGGCCACGCCGCGACCAATGCCGCGACTAGCGCCGGTGACGAGGGCGACTTTTCCCGCTAGCGAAAATAGATTCACAATACACTCCTTTGTTGTTTGTGGTTGCGTTGGTTAAATGATAATCGGGACTGGCGTTCCAGCAAGGCTTTTCAAACGGGGACGGAAGCGATTAGGTACTCCAGTCTTTCGCCTCCCAGCGGCGAGATCTCACAAGTGCGCCCAGCCGGCACCAGTGCAGTCTCACCCGTGCCCAAGGCACACTCACCCACGCGTGCCCGACCGCGGACGACTGTCAGCGCCAGAAACGATCCCTCGGCCCGATGCTCGGCTTGGCCGCTGTCTAAGCCGCAGCCGCGCAGCACAAAGTGCTCGGACTCTACCAGCACTTGGCCGCGCAGCACGGGATACGGCACCGGTCCGGGTAGACATTGGGCAAAGTCGATGACCTCAAGAGCCTGCTCCCAGTGCAACTCGCGCGGCCGGCCATAGTCGTAGATGCGGAAGGTCAGGTCACTCGTTTGCTGCACCTCGTACAGGACGACCCCCCGACACAGGGCGTGTACCGTCCCCGGCGGCAAAAAAAGCACGTCCCCTTGCGCGACCGGGTAAAAGCGGACGACCTCGGCGACGCGATTAACCGCATGTGCGGCGACAAACTCCGCGCGGCCCACGCCCTCAGCCAGCCCGCAAGCCACGCGGCCGCCGTCCGATTGCAGCACGTACCAAGCCTCCATCTTGCCGCTGTCCACCAACCCATTGCGCCGAGCGTACTCGTCGTCGGGATGCACTTGGATCGATAGGTCTTGCTGGGCGTCGAGGAGCTTAATAAGCAACGGGAAGCGCCCGCCGTAACGCGCCCACACCGCAGTACCGACCAAATCGGCGCGATGCGTTTCCACCAACTCGCGCAACGAGCGACCGTCTGCCGCCCGACTCTCGCGGCCCTCGTACGCCGACAATTCAAAGGACTCGCCAATGAGCGCATCGTCTGGCAGGGCCTTGCCGTAGAGCTCGGCCAAGCGTCGTCCGCCCCACACCATCTCTCGGTAATAGGGCGTCAACGGAATGACATCCGGCAATTTATCCATCGACTGCAACGCGTTCACAGCAGTCTCACAAACTCTTCTACGCCGAGGTCAGCTTGTCTGATGATACCACGCAAGGTGCCCCTATCCAGTTCTCTGTGATCGGGAATAACGACTTGAGCGAAAGGATCATCGCGACGCAAAATTATATGGCTACCGTGCTGTCGCTTCTGGTAAAAACCAACTTTGCCCAAGGCATTGACGCAGTCTCTCCCTGAAATTCTCGGCAATCTACTCACACGGCTACCACCAATGCCTCAAATTGTTCTCCAGGAACCGCTAGTCCATCCTCCTCAAGAGAAACAATGTATCCTTCAATCGCTTCTCTGATGTTGGCGATCGCCTCTTGCTTTGTTTTTCCTTGGCTGATACAACCGGGCAAGCTAGGACATTCAGCAACCCAATAGCCATCTTCACCTCGATAAATAATCGCTTGTCTCATCGTCTTATCCTCCTTACCTAACGACCGAGTACCAACTCCCGCGAGTTAGCTAAACCCCCACTCCCGTCCCCTGCGCCAACTTCTCGCCCTCAATCAAGTATTCCTCCCGCACCTCGGGCGCAATCGTCCGCCAGACCAAAAAGCGCTTGCGCAGCACGTTGAGAAAGCTGGTGTTGAGCCGCTGCCAACTCACCACATCGCCGCTGACGCGCTGCAAGTGCATCTCAATGCGGTAAATGCCCGGAATGTCGTCGGTCGGCAAGGTGCGCAAGAACACCCGCTGGCTCACGCCTAAGTCGTAGGGCGCAAGCCACACCATCAGCTCCAGCAAATAGACCGGCTGCGCACCGCCTTGCTCCGAGTGAAAATCCACGCCCTCGGTCATAAAGTCGCCCACGGACCCCTCGCCATACGACGAGAAGACCCGGTGCAGATACGCGCACGAGCCCAAGGCATCGCCCTTGCCCAGCGTAAAGGGAAAGTCAAAGCGCCAATCGTCGCCATCGGGCGGCGGGAACTCCCAGCGCCGCGTCACGTCGGGCACGGCCATGTTGGCGGCCTTGCGCGCCGGATACAGCGTCGAGAGCACCACTACCACCATCACCACCAAAGTCGAAAAAATCGCCGACAGCGACGAGTAATTGAGAAACATCCCGCCCAAAAGCGCGTAGTGCGCCAGCAGCAGCGTCGTCGTCTGTCCTACCAAATAGCCCAGCACCGCGCCGACAATGGCAAACACGAGGGCCTCGGCGATAAAGAGCGAGGCAATGTGGCTCGGCGCTAGCCCCACCGACGAATACACCCCGATCTCTCCGGAACGCTCGTACACGGCCCCGAGCATGGTGTTGAGCACGATCAGCGAGGCAATCAACAAGGGCACGAAGAGATTGCCAATCCCGGCCAAGGACGCCGACCCCATGGACGTGTACACCCGTACGCGGTCGTCCGCCCCAACAAAAAGCGGCACGGCCACCCGCGACACGAATTCCTCCACCTCGGCGAGCAAGGTCTCCCGATCGGCAAAGCCGGCAATGGCAATCGAGCGCAGCGTACCGCCCAAATCGACGACCTGCTGGTAGGGCAAAAACGCCACGTTGTTGGCCAGCAGGTGAGTAAAGGTCTCAATCGCAGCCGTGTCCATCAGACGCGGATCCAAGCCGGCCATTTCCTCCATCTTCTTGGCCTCGGCGACCGTGTCCACCGGCATCGGACTCTCGTTGTCCAAGTCGCGCAGGTGGTCGATGGCCTCGCTGTCGATTAAGCCAATGACCCGATAGGATCGCCCCATCAGCCCAATGTGGGCCGTGCCCACATCCTCCGGGCCAATGCCCAAAATCTCCGCCATAGCCACCGGCAAGATGCACACGTCGCGCTCGTCAGCCGCAAACCAGCGGCTCTCCGGCCCCACCAACAACTCCTCCAGCCCCATCAGCGCGCCCTCGCCCGGAGTTACTCCGAGGAGAGCCGAGGCAAAACTCTTCTTCTGCGCCTGCTTGTGTTCAATGTCGATATAGGCCCGCTCGCCAATGACCTTGGAAGTAATCCACGACCTCGGCAACACCTGCGCTTGGTCGCCAAACGCGCTCTCTGCATAGTCGAGCACCGATAGCTGCAAGCCCTTCCAGCCGCGATCGCGCAGCAGGGCCCCCTCGTAGCTGGGCTCATTCGGGCGAGGAATCTGATAGAATTTGAGATAGCTCTGCACCGAGGTGAAGGCTTGAGCCGTAAAAGTCAACAGCGTCAGCGTGATGACCGTCAGCGCGGTGCGCAACTTGCGCTTGCGGAGGTTGGAAATCCCCAGCGACGCAGCCGCGGCCGTGGCGCTGAGGCGACCGATATCCGCTTCGTGGACGCCGGCGGCGGCCCGCTTGCGCTGACCGACAGCGCGGGTAAAGCGGCCTAAGATCATCATCAGGGCCGTGCCGCCAATGGCGAAGATGACGAAGGCCAAAAAGATGATGTACGGCGACGAACTCAGCTTAAAGGCCGGGTGGATAAAGCGCATGATGAGGAAGATCGCCAAAAAGAAAAACGCCGCGCCCGCCACTTGGCGGCGGATGTCGGCGAAACCGAAGAACAGCCGCTCGCAGCAAAACGAAAACGGCAACAGCAACGCGAAGTAGAAGATCACCCCATAGACCGTGTCGTCCGCAGTCGATTTGATGTCTGGGTAGCCCCGCCCTTCGAGGCCCCACGCCTTGCGCGTGGCCCGCTTGAACTCGCTGTAGCGCCGCGCCTGTAAATGCTCTTCGGCCTCCAACAGGGCCAAGCGCGCCTCTTCGTGCAGGCGCATAAATTTGTCGTTGCGCACTCCGTAGCGCGCCAACTGCTTGATCCGCACATCGTCGAGGACCCACATGTCGCGCGCGGCCGCGTACCCGGGACGGAGCACCACGCCTTGATCCACCAGATAGCCGCGCCCGAGGGCCTGCTCTATCGTCGGCTCATCCACGTCTTCAGGGCGCACCGGCTCGGCCACCCATTCGGCGGGCGCACCGCTCAGCAGATAGCGCACGCCGAAAAGGCTCGTACTCATCAAGGCTTTGACCCGGGTGCCGGGCTGGGCGTACACCACTGAGGCGAGCGTTACCTTGCCCTCCTCATTGCTCTGATCTTCGACAAAATCGGCTCCCCACGACTGCGGCACGCCATCGCGCTCGTCGAGCACGGTTACGTGGTCCAAAACCGACAAGTAGCGCGAATCAACGGTCTCGAACAGACTCAGCGCCCGGCACTTGAAGAGCACTTGCAGCATCTCGTTTTCCCACCAGCCCCACGGATGCACAGTCGGGTACGTCTCGTCGCCCTCTTGACCCATGTCCGGTGCCGAGACAATCTCGCCGTAGGGATCGAGTTCGTACGCGCGGATGGCATTGTCTAGCTTGTTGCGCATGATGTCAAAGCGGAAGCGGCCTGCGTCGTCGGCCTCTTGCGCGATCAAGGTGCGCACCCCGCCAACCGAGTTCGGACCGAGCTGCTGATAGGTCACTAGCGCTTGCGGCACCGGCTTCTTGGGCACGGCAAAATTGACGTCGCGGTCGAACCAATAGATCGCGCCCGCCAAGCTGTGGCCGTAGTCTTCCAGCTCCAACTTGGTCGGCTTGAGCAACTCGGCGTCGCGGCCAGCCCACGCCAACATGGCCGCAAGTGTCTGGATCTGCCGAGTGAGGTTTTGCATGTCCACCGCTTCCGGCAAGTCGAGTGGCGTATCGATCCGCTCGCGCGCGTCGTTGGCCGTGGCGAGGGCAAGGGCCTTCTGACCGACAAAGGCCGCGGCCTCGCTGGCAAAGGCGAGGGGGATGGACATGAAGTTTTTCCACGTGCGCTTGGGCGGGGCAATGCCCTCGTAGTGGCGCGTGCTATCGCCAAAGGTCTCTTCGACCGCGAGACTCAGCCGCTTGGAATAGGGCGTCAACATGTATTTGACGTAGTTGTCAGTGCGCCACTTGGGATTGTAGAAGGTGCCCATGCCAAAGCTAGCCGTGCGGTCTGCGTGGCTTGACAGATCCAGCGATAGCATCAGGTCGAAGTCAATGCGCTCGTCTGCGTCCATGCGTTCGCGGAAATAGTCGCTGCGGCGGCTGTGCCGATAGAGGAAATCATTGATCCCGGACAGGCCCTCAAAGTGTCCAGAGGTCGCCAAAAAGAGCACCGAGTAGTGCGGACGATATTCTCTGAGCAGTTCCACTAGCTGGAGTAGGGCGACGATCCCGGCCGCGTTTTCTGCCCCTGGAGCGAGGGCCGGGACGACCGAGATAGCGTCATAATAGGCCTGGATGACGATGGTTTGGTCCTGCCACGCCTGCGGCTTTTCCCGGCTCTTGGCCGGCAGCATCTCCGGCGATCCGGGCAGGTAGCCATACACGTTGTGCGCTTCCACGCCTTCCCAATCCATCCGCGCATTCAAGTGGACAGCCACCGGTTCGTCTTGCAGGCGCGCCAACAGGTCGAGCGCATCTTGCCGCTCGAGCCAAAATCGCGGGATGTCAACCGGCACCTTGAGGAACTTGTCCGCGGCCTGCTCGCGGTTGACGCCGCCGTTGTCGAAGAAGACGATGGCCTTAGCCCCCAGCGATGCGGCGTGGAGGTAGCTCTGGCCGCTGGCAAAGTCCAAGAGCACGACGCTGCCCTGCACGGACTGGCCGTCCAGTGATGCGAGTTCGCCTTGGCCTCCGTAGATCAGCAGGCCGCGCACGCCGTCTGGCCCCAACGAGGGCGTGCGCACGCCATTGGGCCACAAGCTGTAGAGCCGTCTACTATCACCACCTTGCACCACCAACTCGCCGCCGCGATCGATGGGCACAGCCACCTTAAATGCCTCGCTCTGCACATCCTCCAGCCCCAACGCCTCAAACCGCTGACGCACGTAGTCGCGGGCCTGCCGCTCCCCCGCATACCCTGGCACCCGCGAGCCGAAGGCAGCAAAGCGCGCGATCTCAGCGGCAATGTCCGCCTCGTCAATGCCAGCGACCAAGGCGCGAAGCTGCGCGGCTTGCGCGGGATCCACCATCCGCGCCTCTATGGGCGGGTTAGGTGCCCAGCCGAAGAAATCGTTTACCGCGCGACTGATTGCGCCCGGATCGCCGAAACCGACGACCGCAATCATTGCGGCGGCGAACACCAAGAAGAACGCATTAAGTAGTTTGGCCATGAAATTCGCTTTGTCTGTAGAATGGGACGAGCGGCTGTCAAGATAGGATATCGGCGGTGGAGGTTCAAGCGCGGAAGGAGGTGTGCTCCTCGCCCGTGCCGGCGGGCTTTCTACATGGGAGCACTGTGAAGATTATAACTTAGAGGAAGACGCCTAAATCACAGGCGAAGAAGCCAAAAGATCCTTACTAGTGACGCTTGCTACCTATATATACTACTGCGATGACCGACCTTCACGACATAGACAATCAGGTCATCATCCTCAATCGAGTAGATGATCCTATATGCTCCTTGGCGCACTCGATAGCGACCCAATCCAGAAAGTTTTTCAGTCCCTCGTGGACGAGAATTTTCCGTTAAGGCACGAATCCGAGCGATGATGCGTTGTCGTTGTTTCTTCTGAGGAATCGCTTCTATTTCCCGCACGGCAGAGGGCTTGATCAGAATTTTATAGCTTGCCACTGCGCTTGAGATCTTCGACTACATCCTCGAACGACAGATTAGGTTCGGCGTCCCTCTCGTCAAAGGCGCTCAAATCCTCAAAGTCCTCAGTTAGGGCTAGCTTAACTGCATCATTGACCAAGGCAGAGATTGACCTATCTGCTTCGGCAGCCTTTAGCTGGAGGGCACGGTGAACCGCAGGATCAAAGTAGATGGTACTTCGTTTGTTCGTATTGTTCATGCAAAAACGATAACCTCATAGTGTTAAAACATCAAGTATGACTATAGCGCCTGTCAGAGGTAACTACCCACCGCCCACGCTGCATTTATGGAGAAGGGACTCCCAGCACTTATCCATGAAAATAAGCGTGCCCCTCGCCCATAAACCAGAAAATATCCACCAAATACGACAACCCAATCCCCAAGAAATACCCGGCGATCAATCCCATAAAAAACGGCCGCGCCTGGCGGTACGCCGCAATCCCCCCATAGCGCATAATCGCACTCTTGGCCACCCATGCCAAGAAGACCGAAAACGCAATGAGTCGGGTCATCCACAGCGGGGCTACCGCAATGCCCACCGGGTGTAGCGGCCACCAGTGGAGGCGATACTGGAGGAAGGCCAAAATTGAGTACACCACCACCCCGATCCCAAAGTAAGACAACTTGTTCCAGTCGGTCGGCCAAGGATCGTTGAAGTGGCGGATCACCCCGTTGTACGCCATGCCGCCGGCACCACCGCCAGCGATAAAGTACCAGGAGCCGAAATTGCCCGCGCCGTATTTGTAGCACAGCGAGAGGACGAAATAGAGACAGGTAGTGAAGCCCACGACCGCGGCAATGCCCAGTGCCAAGGCCATCGACCGGCGAACCCGGTACAGCTCGCCGAGCCGTGCGCCGTGCGCCGCCGCCGGCATAAAGAGCGATTGCACATCCCCGAACCAAGTGTAAGAAACCCCCAGCGCCACCAAATTATGCCCCCCGACACTCGTGCCGGTTATCGCCAGCGCAAAAGCCTGAGCACCCACCGGCGGCGTCAAAAAATAGACCCCCGCCTGCACCACCAGTCGCGTGATGCCGTAGTACGCGACCAACACGCCGAAAATAAGAAGCACGGCGATGTGCAGATCCATCCCGGACCGCCACAGCCAGCCGAGGATATAGACCAACGCGGCCATAAATCCGCAAACCGCCGTGCGATACGAAACCATTTCCTCGCTGTCGTCTAAGGTCCGCCGTCCCCCCAAGGCTTGGCGCATGACCGCCACTAGATGGCCCCGCGCCATCCACAAGCTCAACAACACCATCGCCGTAAATCCGCCCCAAGCCTGCCAAGAAAGTGACTGCATCCCCCAGACGAAAGCGTCGGGCCGCGTCACGTCGTAGCCGATGCGGTTGGTAATCCCCTCTTGTACCACGGCTACCAAATAAAAGAACACAATACTGAACGAGACGCTGGTGCTGACCAGATACATAAAGCCGATCACCGGAAAGTAGAGCATCAGGCTGATGGTGGGGAACTCTCGGCTCAGTTGCAGATTGACGGCGTGGTTGAAGTTGATTTTGGGAAAGCCGATGTAAAACGAGCCAATAATGTTGAACAGGATCATCCCCAGCGGAATCGCCGCGCCGATCCAAAACCCCTTGGAGCGCACAATCGCCCGCCCATCGGCGTCAATCAACAACCGAGGCATTTCCATCAGGGGAAAGACCAGCCGCTCGTGCTCGACCCATTGGCGGCGGAAAATCACCACCAAGCAAAAGCAGGCAAAGTACACGGTCAGAATCAGGCTCAACAGCCAAAACAGCGGCCCGATCCAGACATCGAATGGCAGGGCTTGCCCCTTGGGCAGTCCCTCGTAGAACCAGCGCATGGCGTCGCCGTCAGCGCGGGGCACGATCCAATCGGGCAGGTAGGGATGGATGTTGCCCGCCCAATCGTTTTCCGGGGTGGCTCCGTAGTACGGCGATGAAATGATCGCCAACAAGGTGCCGACGATAAAGGTCGGAATCCCGGTCGCCGCCAAGCCCATGATCACAATGACAGCCAACTCGGCGGGCCGCAACGCCCACGTGGGGCGCATCCACCGCACTAGCGCATTCGCCAGTAGAATCACCACAAAGCAAAAGCCGGCGCTAGTCGGAAAATACGACCACGTAATCTCCGAAGAGCGCACCATCCAAATCGAATAGGGTGCCCCCATGACAATGGCCATCACGACCACAATCCCCAGCACGGCCGAGCGCAAAGTCATGTTATACCACCCCTGCTCAAGCGATAATTTACATTATCCATTTTTTTGTATATTTAATGTTTAGCATCAATGTATTGAACTATGTCCACGAACCGCTTCATATCCCTTATCTTCGCACTGCTGCTGACGGCTTGCTCCAAAAGCACCAGCCCAGATAGCAGCTCGCAGTCCCTCTGCACGGACGCGCCCGGCACCATCTGCACTTGGGCCGGCACGGGCGAAGCTGGTTTCAACGGCGAAGGCCAGCCGCTGCTGGCTTCCACCTTCTATTGGCCCGTCGATCTCACCTTCACCCCCTCGGGCCAGACCTACCTCCTCGATTGGAACAATCACCGCGTGCGCCGCGTGACTCCGGAGGGCACTCTCGTCACCGTCATTGGCACGGACTTCGTCGGCGACGGCCCCTACGACGAATCCGACCAGGTGCCTCCCGGCGCACCCGGCACCGAGGTCCACCTCAACCATCCAACCCATATTCTACCGCTGGCCGACGGCACCCTGCTGCTAACGGCTTGGCACAATCACAAGCTGCGTCTCTACGATCCGCAGACCGGGCTTGTCCAAGTCATCTGCGGCGCGGGGCCGGGCTTTGCCGGCGACGGCGGACCGGCCCGCGACGCGCTCCTGAGCCAGCCGCCGCAGACGGTCTTAGGCCCTGACGGCGGGCTATACATCCTCGACCAGCGCAACCAACGAGTGCGCAAAATAGACCCCGACGGCATTATCACCACCGTCGTAGGCACCGGCGTGGCCGGGTTTGCCGGCGATGGCGGCAGCCCCCGCGACGCCCAGCTCCAAATGCCAGCCGGAGCCAACCCACCGCCGGCCGGGAGCTTGGTCTTTGGTCCGCAAGGTCGGCTCTATATCGCCGACGCCCTCAACCACCGCATCCGCCGCGTCGATTTCGATCAAGACCTAATCGAAACGGTGGCTGGCAACGGCGCAGCCGATAGTGGCGGCGACGACGGTCCGGCCCTCAGCGCCGATCTCAACAACCCGCGCGACTTGGCCTTTGGTCCCGACGGGCGGCTCTACATTGCCGACGAATTCAACCACCGTATCCGTGCTCTTGACCTAGAGACCGGCATCATTGAGACCGTTGCTGGCAGCGGCGAGGAAGGCTTTTCCGGTGATGGCGGCCCCGCCCTCAGCGCCGATCTCAACCGACCTGCCGGGCTCGACTTCGACCCGCAGGGCCGACTCTATATCACCGACACGTACAACCACCGCATCCGCCGCGTCGTCTTGCCATGATCTACCTAGCGCTTTTACTCATCCTGTCCGCCTGCGGAGAAACGCCCACTGGCCCTAGCACCCCCTACGGACGCATCGAAACCTTTGCTGGCACGGGCGACGCCGGCAAAGGCCCGGAGGAAGCTCCGCTGCTGCAAGCGCTCTTCTACCTGCCACAAGACCTGACCTACGGCCCCGATGGGCGACTCTACATCCTCGACTGGAACAATCACCGAGTCCGCGTCACCACCAAGGCCAGCGTCACCACCCAGACGCGACAGCAGCACCCGCGATACCGAGACAGCGGTACCAAGGCCAGCGTCACCACCTTAATTGGCACCGGCGAACTCGGCGATGCCCCGGCCGGTCGGGCGCGCGAGATCGGCCTCAACCATCCGACCCACATTTCCTTCGATCCGCTCGGACGCCTGATACTAACGGCTTGGCACAACTCAATGATCCTGCGCTACGACTTTGCCACCGACTATATCGAGCCGATCTGCGGCACGGGCGAGCGCACCTACAGCGGCGACGGCGGCCCCGCGGCCCTAGCGACGATCAACCTGCCAAGCGCTACCGCCTTCGACCCGCTCGGACGTATGTACATCTCCGATCAGGAAAACCAGCGCATCCGCATGGTCGATACAGACGGCACGATCCACACGGTCGTCGGCACGGGCGAGCCGGGTTTTTCCGGCGACGGGGGTCCCGCTGATCAAGCCCGAATCTACGCGCCGATAGGCCAAGCGGCCCCTCCTACGAGCCGCATCGCCACCGACGAATTCGGTAATCTCTACCTCGCCGACACCTTCAACAATCGAATCCGCAAGATTGACTACGCGACCGGCATCATTACCACTATCGCCGGTAACAACGCGCGGGCCATCGGCTCCATCGCCGACTACACCTCCCCACCCGAACCCGGAGACAGCGAAGACGGGGTCGACGCGCTTGCGGTGTCCCTGTACTGGCCCTGTGACGTGGCCATTGACTCCGAGGGCCGAGTCTTTTTCGCCGATACCTTCAACCACTGCGTCCGCTACATCGACCTCGACGGCACCATCTACACCGCAGCCGGTCAGTGCGGCAAATCCGGCGATACGGGCGATGGCGGCCATCCGCAGTCCGCCCTGCTCAACCGCCCCTACGGCATCGAACTCGACCCCGACGACAATCTCTACATCGCCGATACTCGCAATCATCGCATCCGCCTAGTGCGAAAGTGAAGGGCTGCTAATCGTCCAGATTGCCCTGGACTATCACCTCCCCCGCAAATCCCTCGGCCACCATCCGCTCGGCAAAGGCCCACACCTCTGATTGGGGCAGCAGCGCGTTGTTGCTGATGATCAAATCCGCTCCCACGTGGCCGATGCCGCGCAACCCATCCAAGCTCTGCAGCGCGTCGTTGCCACTAACCTCTAAAAAGTCCCGCACGCTAGCTAAGTAGTGCAGGCCTTCTAGGCTTTGCAGCGCGTCGTTGAACCAAATGTCCACGCTGCCTTCGATCTCCACGAGGTGTGGCATGTCCGTCAGGGACGCAAGTGACTCATTGCGGACGAGCGCCAAGCCCCCGCTGACAGAGGCCAAGTTCTCCAGCCCTTTGAGCGAGCGCAGCGCCTTGTTTTCAAAGATCAATAGCCCTTCCACCACGTGGGCGGCTTTGCCGGCCGCGGGTGTGGGCAAGGGCGGTGATGCATCCGCTGGGCCTAGTCCAGCTCCGACGCTTTCAAGCCCTTCCAATCCCGCTAGGCTCTCCAAGTGGTCGTTAAACCAAATCTCGACGCTGCCCTCGACGCGCCTCAGCCCTTCCAAACCCGTTAGCGCAACTAAGCTGCTCCCGACGATTTGCAAGTCGCCGTCGATGATGTAACTATCTCCCCCCCTTTCCCTAAGGGCCGCGATATCTGCCGGCGACGCAATGACAACGCCCTCTTCCAAGACGATCGGAGCTATCGGATCTTTGCCACAGCCTGCCAGCGTGACGAACAACAGCAAGATCGCCCGCTCAAAAATCCCGCGCACACCGGATCCCAATATCTATATCAGTCAGTCGCGGATCATAGGCTTCCCGATTCGCCGCGGGCAGAGACTCCTTCTCAAACCACCACGACCCACCCCGCAGCACCCCAAACTCCCCGCGCAGCGGCCCCTGCGGATTGTCCCGTGGACTTTCTGCATAGTACGTGTCCCCGTACCAATCGGACACCCATTCCCACACGTTACCCGCCATGTCGTGTCCCCCGTACGGCGACACGCCAGCGGGACGGCTGCCCACCGGCTCGGTCGCTCCGGCGATAAAGCGAAAGTTGGCCTCGTCGCCTTCCAACTCGTATCCCCAAGGATATATGCGCCCATCGGTTCCGCGCGCGGCCTTCTCCCACTCGGCCTCAGTCGGCAGCCGCAGGCCAGCCCACGCACAATAGTCGAACGCGCTTTGGCGGTTCACGCAGTTGATGGGATGCGTGTCTTCTATGTCTTTATCCCAATTGCAGTTAGGGGCATAGGCCGGCTCTTCGCAGGCGTCGGCCTCCACGCAGCGCCGGTACAGTCCTATGGTGACCTCGAATTGGTCGATGTAGTAATCAGAAAGAAAAACTTGGTGCGGCGGCTGCTCGTCCGGGTCGCCCGCATCCCAGCCCATCACAAAAAGACCTTCGGGCACGAGGACCATGGCGTGATCGGCTTTGTTGACCTCGGTGACTTCGCTGGGCTCTTCGGCAACTTCGCTGGGTTCTTCGGTAGCAGGAGCCTCTTCGGGCGAAGTAGGCGCAACTACACGGTCTTCGCTCACCTGCCCCGGGGTCTTTTGGCCGCAACCAAGTGCCAACAGGGCCATGCACACCAGTGCGCGACTCAACGTGCAACCCCTCAGAACACGACCTGCGACACGGCCTTGGAAATCAGTGCAATGGCAATGGACGTCATGCCGATCAGGCCCACGCCGCACGAGTACCCGGCCAGCACGATGGGCGCGTACGCGTACCAGCGCTCGGGGCCAAAGCGCTTTTGCAAATAGAAGCGACCCAGCAAGGCACCGACGAAGTTGAGGATGGCAAAGTGCGGCCAGCCGCCGAGGCCAGCGACAAAACCATAGAAGATTCCCAGCGGTGCGCTGAGTGCGCTCAGCAGCGCGTACAATGCGCCGCTAAAAACCAGCCCAATCCCGATGTAATCCCAGCGAATAATTTGCGTCACCAAGCTCTGGCCTGCACCCGGCAGCGTTGACTTAGCCCAGAACGCCTGCATGGTAGCGTGGAAGGGCCACATCTTTTGCACGAATGGGTATGCCGAGGAGGGAATCGGCCCTAACTTCCATATCAGCGACCAGAACAGGAAGCTACACACGAACATCACAGCCAAGGTCAGAGCCGTCATCTTGACGATGCTGCCAAAGCGGGTGCGCGTCAGCTCTAGCTGCTTGAACACTTGCGCCTCGTAGCCCCACTGGAAGATCGGCACCGGCGCGAACCAGATCCCAGCCCCTTGGTAGCCGGACAAGTAGAAACTGGCCTCGCGCAGATAGGGAAACGTTACCCCCTGCGGCGACCCGGTCAGGCCGATCATCCGCGTGCCGATGTACGAGTAGATCGGCGTCCACACAAAGCCGAAGAGCGCGGTGATCCACCAAGGAAAATCGGGCACCAAATAGTACACCATCAGCACAAAGCCCAGCGTGCTCACCGCCCAGATCCCCAAGGCCATGACAATGCGGATGTCGCCGCGCTCGGGACTAGGTCCCCGGTCCGCTTCCCGCGCCGAGGCGCGCTCCTTGCTAGCGGCGAGCAAGACCTTGCCCGCCGTATAGAAGCCCACAGCCGCAACTACGATGGCCCCGCCCAGCGAAAAACTCAGCCAGAAGTCAAAGGTATTGGCGATCTGCGTGGGGATCGACGACATGCCCGGCTCCCAGGTGTGCAGGATGCCGTAGGCATAGAGGATGGGGTTGGCGATCAAGTTGACCACAATCGACGAGGCAAACACCCCTACCACGACCCAGAACGGCAGCACGAGGCCAAACAGCACGTGGATTAAATCCGTGGCCAAGCCGATGACTGCGGCGGGCAAAACCGCCTTTAGCGGCACGGTGAAGTCGATGAAGGGAATCGGCAAAATCGACACGGTCTCGGTCAGAAAAACCGACGACAGCGTTGGCACCACCACGTAGAATACGCCCCACACCGCCCCGATAAAGGCCCCGGTGCTGAACACGTGCCAGCGCCAGCCCTCCTGCTTGGCCGAGGTCTCGGCAAGGGCGGTGGCACCGCCAGCCTGTACATACGCCATGGGAAAGGGCAAACGCTCGATGTCGTGGGTGATGCGGAAGAGCACGTAACCCAACGACAGGGCATTGACGCGCTGCAATGCAACGGCGCAGAGGAGAATGACGATGGGCTTGAGCCACGCGCTGTCGAGAAAGCTGCGCTCTAAGAGGGCCTCCGACCCACGCGGAGGCACGACCCAAGTTGGAATGTGTTCGGCCAGTCCGTCGGCCTGAGGCGATTGGATCAGATATTGATCCCAAATCAACACGCCGAACGGGCCACCGAAGAGGTCCGCCCCCGTGCCCAGCTTGCCACCCATCATCACCAAGCCCCCGGCCACCCAGTAGAGAATAATAATCTCCTGAGTCCGCAGGTACACGAAAGTGCGCTTGGCCATCTCGATAAAGAGAATCAGGGTCACCCACTCGGCACCCCCGGCCATGCTCATCCCAGTCACCAGCCCGAGGTAAATCGCGCCCGGCAGCATTACAAAGCCGACGAAGAGCGCCGCCCACAGGGTCTTTGCATTGAAGCCCGGTTCAAAGGGGGCGTCGGCGGGCATAACCGCGAAGCGCTCTTGGGCGTTGGCCTGTGACAAAATTACTCCCCTCGTTTGCTCAGTTCTGCACTGACTCGTCGTCCAAATACCGCAGGTGCTCTTCGTACACGTCTATCTGCTCGGCGTATTTTTGGCGCAAATCCCGCAGATAGCTGTTGAAGAACTCCCGCTCGGCGCGCTCGCGCACATCCCGCTCCACCGAATTCCGCACCCGCTCTAGCTCTAGGCCGTGGTAAATCTCTGGGTATCGTTCGATGACCCGGAAAACCGAATAGCCCCCCCTCGTTTGGATCGGCCCTTGGAGCTGGTTCAGTTCGGTGTTCATCACCGCGTTCATCCAAACCTCCCCCAAAAAAGGAGCCTGTGATTCGGAGACGTACAGGAGACCATCTTCGGCGTTGCGGCGTCGGCTGTGAGCGCGGGCCAACTCCGACCACTCGGCACCCTCCTCAATCTGAGCCGCGATCTGGCGTGCCTCATCTGGGGTCGCGAGTAAAATTTCCTCTAATTGCGCGTGAGGGGGGCTGCGGAAACGGTGCTTGTGCTCCTCGTAGAAGGCCTGCAGCTCGTCTTCCGTCGGCGTGGGAGCCTCAGCCAAGATCTGCTCGCGCAGTTTCATCAGCATCAGGTTGCCCAACGCTAGTTCATGCGACCGCGCGAAAGCCTCGGTTTTATCGAGGCCCTTGCGCCGGGCGTCGTGGGCCATAATGCGGGTGGGAAAGTGGCTCTCAGAGAGTTTCTCGTTGACGGAGTCTGCTGTGGCTTCCAACCACAGGCGGCCCGATGGCCGCACGGCCTCTAATACCTCTGCCACGTCCATCTGCAAGCCCTCGAAAGCATAGACCGGGTGCTGGCGCTGAGCCTCGTCCAAGTCCGCGTAGCTAACCGAGCCCTGTAAGACGCTGACCACTATATCCATGCCCTCGGCGTCAAAGACCGTGTCCAAATCCCACTTGAGGTGCCGCAGGTACGATTCGCGCAGTTGCTTTTGCTGCTCGTCGCCGAGTGCCTCGCGGATGCCATCCTCGACCTCGATCAATTCTGCGCGGCGGCGCTCTCCCACTTTGGCGATGACGAATCCTCCGTGCAAGGGGAGCGGCTCAGTCACGCCGCCCTCGGGCAGGGCGAAGACCGCTTGTGCTAGGTCACGGGGGCTGTCGAAGGGCGAATAGGCCAGTCGCCGAATTTCGCCGGTATTCATGCCGTAATAGGGATCGGCGGCGAACTGACGACCAGCTTCCGCAAAGTCCCCGCCCTGCGCCAAAAGCGCCTGCACCTGACGCGCTTGTTCCCGGTTAGGCACAAAAATCTCCATGGTGGTGACTTTTTCCCCCCACCCCGGCCGCGCGTAGCCTTTTTCGATATCTTCCTCAGTAACTGAGACCTTGGCCGTGACGTTGCGCTGCATCATTGCGTCAGCTAGGGCCTTGGTTTCGCGCTCGGCGAGTTCAGCTAAGACCGTTTCGTCGTGCTGCAAACCCCGCTCATTGGCCGCCAAAAGCAACACCTCGCGGTCAATGAGCGTTTGCAAGTTGTCCCGGTGCTGCACGCGCATGGTGGCCGTTTCGAGATTGGCCTCAAAGGTGCGCAGATCGGGCGCGGTAATCTCGACCTCACCAACCTTGGCCAGCAGATCGGCATTGTCTGGTCGCTTCTCGCCACAGCTAATGCAGGCCCCGACTAGCAGCCCAACCAACAGCAGTTTGTGCATAAAAAGAGGAGCTAGACGGAAGGTCCAGCTCCTCGCAATGAGATATCCTACCATGCTGTACTATCCAGATGCGGAGCAACGCCAGGACTTAACCCGACCCGCCCGCACTGGCCTTTTCCCTCGTTCCTTGGTCCACCGCAAAGCGAAACTCGACGTCGATGGTCTCTTCCGGATTGCCGCTGGCGTCAAACGAAAGCACGAATTCGTGGAATGTGAGCAGCAACTCGTCGTTTTCTGGCAGCAACGGGTCGAAGACCAACATGCCTTTTTGATTGCTATCGCGGAAGATCGGTCGCTGGCGGTGAAAGACCGTCTTGTAGATAATGCCCATGCGCTCCAAGTTGATTTCGCGTTCGTTACCCGAAGTGCCGAGCTCCATTCTGTAGTACTTGGTGAAGCTATTGCCCCCCAGTACGATCGCCCCCTCGCGCCCAGGATCGTAGTAGCGATAGGTCTCGCCGCCCGATTCCATGGTCGCCTTGGCCGGATCGAATTCGATCTTGGCATAGGTTTTGTTTATGACCTCGACCTCAAAGACCGTGAACTGCGGCGGAATATAGCCCTTTTCAGGATCGATCTTGTCTCGGGTGTAGGGGTTGACGTGGCGACCATCGTACAGAGGTGGGAATCGCTCGTTGAGCTCGGGGTCACTCAGGTGCCGGACCCTAATCAAAAGCCCCTCTTTGCTAAAGACCATCGAGCTGTCGTCTGGGTCGATGGTGTAATCGCCGCGGCCCTCGGGCAGGATGGGCATCACGTGTAGGTCGTACTCGAGTTGGGGCGGCACCAGCCCTCCACAACTCCAGACTAGCCCGAGCACCACTAAGCCGACGAGCACCATATACCTCGTTCTCATAAAATTGCAACTCCCTTTTTGCTAGCTGTCGTCAATTGGTTGGTTCCTCGGTTTCAATGTCGATCTGTGCTACTCCCGCTATAGTCGCCATTTCCATCGCGTCGATGATATGGCCGTGCGCGGCATCGGCATCCGCGGTGATAATCAATGTCGATGAGCCGGTGCGGACCTTTTCGCGCTCTAGCCAACTTGCGAGCTGCCCCATGGCCACTAGCTGCCCGTTGATCTCAAGCTGACCCTCGCTCGAAATGCGCAGATTCAGCTTCTTCTCAGACTTGATCTGGTCGTAATGGACCGAATCGGGCAGCTCGATCTTGAGCTGGGTAGCCTTGACGAAGACCGTGGTGGTCATAAAGAAGATCAGCAGCAGGAATACCGCGTCTATCATCGGCGTTAGATTCAGTTCAAATTCGCCGGCTTTTTCGGCCAGCGACTGTCTCCGTTTAGCCATGCCGCTATCCTTCTCCGCTCTTGGCGAAAGCGATGGCTTCAATGCCCTCGCCGCGGGCGATGTCCATCACCTGCACCACATAGGAGTGAGGTATTGAACGCGCGGACTCTAAGATCACGTTCTTGGTGTTGTCGGCCTCGATGACTTGGCGGATCTTTTCCGCCAAGCTCTCCTTATCCGTGACCTCGCCGTTGACTTGGATCGTCTGATCCGGGTCAATCACGATGTTCATGTCCTTGGTCGCTCGCGACTCACCCTCGCCGCCCGGCAGATCTACGCTCAGGCCCTTGGGGTTGACGAAGGTAGTCGCCACCATAAAGAAAACCAATAGCAAGAACATGCAGTTGATAAGCGGTGTCAGATCCGGATTCTCCGAGGTCTTGAAGGCGCTTTTGCCGAATCCGCTCTTTCGTCTTTGCCGCATCGCAGCGTCTCTTTCTGCCTAGCTGGCCTCCCGCTGGCTGGCTTGGAAGCGCACCAACAGGGTATTGGCAAAGGCGTGGCAGTATAGCTCCACGCTCTTGAAGACCTTTTCCGCGCGGCCGGAGAGGTAGCGGTGGAAGATGATGGTCGGAATGGCGACGATGAGGCCACTGGCCGTAGTAATCAGGGCCTCGGAGATGCCGCTGGCCACGGCCGCCGGATCGCCGGCCCCAGCGCGGGCAATCGCGTCAAACGCGTTAATCATACCCATGATCGTGCCCAACAACCCCATCAGCGGGGAGAGGACGCCAATGGTTCCCAGCGCGTTGAGCAGACGACCGAGATACATCTCACCGGCCTCCTCAGTGGCCAAGATCAACTCCTGACGCATGTCCTCTAGGTCCGTGCGATTTTCCAGCACTAAGGTATCGTAGCGCTTCACCAAGGCGGCGAAGATGAAGTTGAGTACGCCACTGCCCTGCCGGAATAGCTCGACGGCTCCGCCTTCGCCTTGGCTTTTGAGCACTTCCTCGGCCTCGTTCAGCTGCTGTTCGGCCTCCTCTTCGCCCGGGACCGCCAGCAGGCGCCACAGCCGTTCGATGATGATGGCTAGGGCAATCAGCAAGCAGAGCAACAGGGGCCACATAATAGGCCCGCCTTTGAAAAACTGGTCAACTAAAAAATTCTGCTCCATTACAACCTCCCGGTATTGTGTCCTGCTTTGCGCTGCGTTGAAAGCTCGCTAGAGCCGGTTTTCCACGATCCACTCCCGGTGCATCTTGGCAAAACTGACCACGTCGGCGTTTTCCGGCTTGTCCCCACCCTTTTCTTCTACTACCTGATAGTTTTCCACGGCCTGCGGCCACTGGCGCGTGATTTCATAGACCAGCCCCAAGTTGCAATACGCAGCCAATTCGGTATAAGTGCCGGGATAATCGCGGATAATATCCTGCAGAGCCGGCACGGCCCGGTCGTAATCTTTGGCCTCAAACAGCTTCATGGCCTCGTTGTAGCTAAAGCTGGCCTGGATCTCGCTTAGCTCTTCCACTAGGGCTGTGGCCCTCGACGCCTCCTCGGAGTTGGGATATAGCTTGAGCACTTGCTGGTAGGTCGCCATGGCCTCGTCGTAAGACTGGATATTGTAGTAGTAGTCGCCGATGGTAAACTGCGCTTTGGGAGCGAATTCGCTCTCTGGGTAATTGGCAACTAGGTTTTGCATTGCGCCTACTGCTTGCTCCATCTCCTCTTGTTCGACAAAGGACCAAGCCAACGCGTACTGCGCCGATCCGCCGTATCGCCCCTGGGGATATTTGGCCAAGAGCGATTGGTACGCCGGCACGGCCTCGGCAAAGGCCTGCTCGTTGTAGTAGTTTTCGCCAATGAGGAAAAGCGCTTCTTCCTCGTATTGGGACTGGAGATAGCGCTCGACCAGTTCGGTAAAAGCGGCGGCAGCCTCCTTAAACTGGGTCAGGGCCTGAAGGCTGTGGGCCAGATAATACTGGCCGTGAATGCGGTTGGCATTGCGCGGATATTTGTCGACAAAGCTCCTGAAGCTTTTCGCGGCGGTGGCGTAGTCGCCGTAGCTGATTTCGGCAAAGCCCTTGGAGAAGGCCAAGTTGCCGCTCTCGCCCGAATTCGGATAGCGCTTGAGACCTTGGGCAAAGATGCGCGCGGCTTCCTCGTATTTCTTTTGCTGCAACAGCGCATTGCCGATGATGGAATAGGCGCGTTCCTTCCGGTAGTAACCAGCTTGATTGTCGTCTTCGAACTGCATGTCGAGGAGCTGGCGAGCGAAGTTTTCGGCTTGGATGAAGTCCTGCTGATCGTAGTACAGCTCGGTCAGCAGCATGCTAAAGGTCGCCCGCTCCTGCGGGTCGTCCGATGCGGCGATGAGCTCTTGATAGTAGCTAGCCGCTTCTTCTTGCCGCCCCAAGCGGATCATACCAGCCCCCAGCGTGCGGAAGGCGCTGTCCTTTATCTGGGGTGCGGGATCGCTTTCGAGCAGGGCCTTCATATCCTCCAGCGATGCCTCATAGCTTACGCGGGCCTGAGCTGTGTCGCCGACGGCGTCTTGCTGTTTGGCGACCTCGTAGTACGCACCGCCGCGAGCCAGCAGCGAATTTTGCAGGATGTGCTCAGGGGGATTCAGCGCAATGGCCTGCCCCCAAGCGTCGATCGCACCGACGAAATTATCCTCGGCGAAATGCACCCGGGCCAAGGTGTAGTGCATCTGGCCTTTTAGGATATCGTCGCCGGCTCGATCCAAGGCACCAGAGAGAGCCTTGCGCGCCTTTTCGTACTCTTGTTTGCCCATGTACAGCTCGGCCAACTCGACCTGCACGGTGGGCCACTTGTCCCAACCCTCTTCCACCGTCTCATAGGCAGCAATGGCGCTGTCTGTATCCTCGAGGCGCTTATAGGTAAGGCCCAACTCCATTCGCGTTGTATTGTGCAATTCCGACTCCGGAAAGCGGTCGAGGAAGGATGTATAGATCTCCTCGGCCCGTTTGAGTTCGGAGGCAGCATAGGCTATGCGGGCCAACTGCAAAAGGCCGTTGGGAGCCGCCGGATGGTCTGCATACTCATCGACTAACCGCTGGTACAACGGCTGTGCTACTTCGTTTTTCTTTAAGAGTTGATTGGCAAAGCCGGCGTTAAAAAGCACATCCGGTATCAGGGCATTGTCCTCGCGCTGGCTCAAGAGTTGGTCGTAGCTTTCGAGCGCCTTGGCAATCGCCTCGTCGGCTCTAGCCGGGTCTTCGTTGCGGATCTGCCGCCCGTATTCTTGGTGACACTGGGCAATGCGAAAGAGAACCTTGTAGCGGTCGAAGCCGATGCGCCGGGCCACATCGCCGTAGGCATTGAGGTATATCTCGTACTCTTGCGCCGACTTGAGATATTCGTCCTGGTCGAAAAGCATCAGGGCAACCGTTAGCTGCGTCCGGGCTTGAAAGAGCTTGTCCTCGACCTTTTCGATGGCGTCTTTGTACGCGGCGATGGCCGCGGTCGTGCCCTGCTCCTTCTGCACCAACTCGGCGGTGCGGATATAGCTATTTTGTACCAAGACCGGCTCAGCCGCGTACTCAGTTGGGAGCACGGCATAGGCGGCGAGGGCCTTGGCGACTTCGCCGTTGTTCGCGTAAATATCGCCCTTTTTCAGATGGGCCTTGGCGACCAATTCGCGCGCTGTCTCCTTGACCAAACCCTTGAGCTTGAGGGTGGTCATTTCGATAATTTCTTCCTCGGTCATCTGCGCGAAATCGTAGCGAGCAATGAGGCGGTCGAGGTACTCCAGCGCCTCATCGTACTGCCCCAGCTTGTCGTAGCTTTCGGCGATCTGGAAGAGCGAGCGGTCGGCGTTAGAGCCTCTGGGGGCCAAGACCAACACCTGCTTGAAGCTGGCGATGGCCTCCTCGTAGCGCTCCAATTCATAATAGGACCACGCTCGGTCGTAGTGAACGGACGCCTCGTAGAGGCTGTGGGGGAAGCTGTGCAGCAGCGCGTCCCCTTGCTCTATGACCTGCTCGTACTCCTTGAGCTGATAGCTCGTCTGAATCATCTGGTACTGCGCCATCACTCGGGTGCGATCATCGACGCTTGCGTCCGCAGCTAGCGTGCGGAAGTGGTCGCGGCTCTTGTTGAGGTCTTGCAGTGCCTCCTCGTAGCGAGCGTCGGCCTCGGTCTCTTTTTGCTCTGAGCGCAAAAACTGTGAGCGCTGCAATTTTTCGAGACCGAGCTTGTTGTATGTATTGCCTAGCTGGTAGGTAGCACCCACGCGCACCGGCAGAATGAACTCGTCAACCGCTACGGTTACGTCCTCCACGTTGATCATGGCGTTGCTCTCGGTGGAAAGAATCACCTCATAGCGCTCAATGGCCCTGTCGTAGTCCCCCAGCGCATAGAGCTTCTGACCTTCCTCAAAGCGGTCTTGCAACTCTACCGGCGAGAAAAAGCGCGTGCTCAAGCTGGCGGCCACGCCGACCGCTGCGACCAGCAGCAGATTTACCAGAATCATGGTGTCAATCTCCTAGCCTAGAACCCTGCCACAATATCAAAGAACAGGCGCGAGTTGTCGAAGCTATCGGAAGCGCGAGTGGCGTCGTCGTACTCTCGGCTGGTTTTGATAAAGCCGAACTGGGAGGCGAGAGCGTAGCCGTAGTGATCCGAGCGGTTGCTCATCATCAGCACCAGCGTCCATTCCTTAAAATCATTGCTATCATTCACCCGATCCAAGTTAGTGTGCCGCCAGAAAGGGAATCCTTGAAATCCGAGTTGCAGATTGGACTTAGCCGTCAGGTCGAAACGGGTCCGGACGATCGGCGCGTAAATTGAGAACGAGCGAATACTGCCATCGCCGGTGGCATCTTCGAGTACGCTAGAATGATCGCGCAAAAACAGGTGCTTGAACATCGGGCGGATGTTCAGGTTACCGGCGCTGATCGTATAGTCGAGTCGGTTGACCATCGTAAAGGTCGAAAGCACTCCGGCTTCCTGTTGGGTGCCGTCGTCGAACTCGTCTTCGGCTTGACTGTTGCGAATCCACTGGACGCTATTGATGACATTGAGGTTGGAAAGCTGCTGAAAGGTCGAGCTGATGAACAAGGTATTGACCAAGCTATTGCGCATGTTCAGCGGATCGACATCAGGCGGAAAAATCTGGGAATTGAGATCCTTTGCCTCAATCATCGGGCCTTTCAAATGTGGGACGGGGCTGGGTATCCGCTGGGTAAAACCCACGTCTTCCCAGACGTACACGTCGTCGCGAATGTCGTCTTGGACCTGCTTGATATCCTCGTTGATGCGAATTTTGCCCAGATAGGGCGAGGTGAAGTTGTGCTCGTAGCGGGCATACATGGCCTTGGCCTCGCCACCACCGGCCGGCTCCTGCATAGTGTAATAGCCGACAGAGGCCCACTTGCCCCAGCGCCCCAAGCCTTTCTTCGTGGCCACAAAGTGAGCCCCTCGGCGGTCCCGTGGATAGGGATAGTCGGGCAGGGCGTCGTTTTCGCGGTAATCGACTACGCCGTTGTTGTTGAAGTCGATGCCGTAGATGAAATCCGGCGGATCGGCGTCGTAAAAGAGGATCGGCTCGGTCCAATCGGGAATGCCGTTGAAATTCTGGTCGCTGTCCGGGATTAGGTCGTTGTTTTCGTCCAACCCAGGGAAAATGCCCGAATCCGACTTTTCCGCACTGGGCAACTCGTTGATCATTTCGTCTGGCCACTGATCGTTGTCGTCATTATCGGTCATGACAAACATTTCCTGCATCTGTGGACATACAAAGCAATCGTCGCTGAAGAAAGCCACGCCGCCACGGATGCTGTCGTAGTTGCCGCTGTAGTCCGGATCTAAGTTGAAAAATTCGCCGCCTAGCTCAATCGGGCCTACTTCCTTTTGGGCCGTGAGGAAATAGCCGAGGGCCCGCTTGTCAAAGCGCTTGCCGGCATTGCTGCCCACTGGGAAGAGGAAGTACTGGGGATTGGCGACCAACTCGCCCTTTACTTTTAGCCCTTTGAGGCTTAGGTCCCAGTCCAACCCGTAAAGCGCCTGACCGGTGGGGATGCCGTAGTCGAACTCGACCACTTTGCGGCCCGCGTCGCTGCCGTCGGAGCGCAGGACCGTATAGCCTACCCGGCTTGGATCGAGCAGATCCCACTTGTATTGCAAAAACGGCTGCGCCTGAGTGAATGTCGGATCCGGCACCACCGGCCACTGCTTGAAGGCGTCGGGATTTTCTGCTATCACATCTTCAAGGGGCTTGACTCCGTCCTCGCCTTTCAGCCCGGTAAAAGGGTTGACGTAGCTCCGACCACCCGGAGCGTATCTGTCGTCCCCTTCGGCCACTTTGTCCACGTTCTTTTGGTGATCTCCTTGGTCAAAGAACAAGTGCTGTTGGCGCACCAAAATGCGATAGTCGCCCTCGACATCGGCCAAGAAGCGCACGGATTTCATCGTCAATCCCGGCACAAAGTCGTCGGGATCGGCCGAGTATTCCGAGGCATCCGGGAGGTTGAATTGCGGCATTTGGAAGCGGAAGACTACTTGCTCGCCGCCGGCTACCGACAACCCACCCTCGGCCCCGCCAATGGGATCGATCATCTTCAAGCTCGAGTCGTACTCAGGATCGCCTTCAATGCTGGTTAGGCGCACCCGCTGCCCCTGCGACTCACCAATGATCACCACATCTACATCATAGACGGTGGCCGCTCGGATTATATCGTCGGGCGAATCGTCTTCGATAATGACTTCGATAAAAGAAGGCGGCAGCATGCTGTACGGAGTATCGCCCTTGAGAAAGGAGCCGTTCTCATCGGCAGTATTGGCCATGTGCTGGTTGAAGTACGTGGCACCCATGCGCAGCACATTGCCCAGCTTAGTCTCCCAGTGGCCGCCAAAGATCAACACCGGCGAGGTCTCCCTAGTCGCCTTGAAGGTCGAAAACTTGGCGGCGTTCAACAGGTCGCCGCCTTGGCTCAGCATCAGGGTGAACCTGTTGTCCGAGGAAGCACCGTCGAGCAAGATGCCGAAGAAGCGCGGGTCGCTAAAGGTCAGGTCTGAAAACTTGGCGCGGATATCCTCACCCAAGGTCATTCGGTAATTCCAGCCCTTGTACGAGTCGTTGAGCATCACTAGGTTGGCGAACCACCCCAAGTACTGGGCCGTGCGGGTGTTGATATTACTTTCCCCAGGGCGGGAAAATTCCCAAGTGAAGACATTGAAACCGCGCGACAGGTAATTGCCTAAGCGGTCGTAGCGATTGCGTGCGTTGATCACCGAAGGATAGGGATCGTACTCCTTGCGCCCGTAGTTCAAATACGGTTCGGGATGGCCGAGATTGAGGAAATCTCGGTTGCGCAGAAAGGTCTGCGCTTCGGCATCGGCACCCAGCATTCCCAACCCAACAAACGCTAGTAGCGCGGTCCGTACCATTCTCTTTCTCGCATTACTACTCATGGCAGCTATCCTCATGCAGTGTAGAGATTCTATCTTCAGTCACCTTCCAACTCAGTGCTGGCGATAACCAACGCTGAACCGATGCACGCCTCCATAACCGGAGAGGTGCAGCGGGTATGAATAAGCATAATCGAAATGCCATTGCTTATAGTTGTGCCCAAGCCCCACGTTGAGCTCTCTCTCGTCAAAACCCGCACCAACTGCGGCCCCACCCATGCGGAACCGAGCACCGTTGAGGCTCGCCGTCAGCGTCTCGTACCCCACCCTGAACTCCGTTCGCCCATCGCGGCGCTCAATGTCGAGCAGGACTTCCCGCCCCGCCAAGTTGAGCAAGGCCGCCGCGACCACGGCCGGCTCTTCTTTGCCTGCGTCTTGGCCACCTGCGGCGATGTTCGCGCCGTTTAAACCTTTGGCGACCAAGGCCAAACGCAGGTACGCTCGCGGGTATATGAAACCCACTTCCCAAGTGGCACCTACATCGAGGTGCCAAGCCCGGTGCGACAAGTCGCCGGCTTTCCAAGCGCTGGTGCGCAAGCCGCCGCCCAAGGCAAATCGCTCGTTCAGCGGCCGTCCGTAGCCTAAGGCAATCACTTCTTCGCGCCAGCCGTCAGCACCGAGAAACGAGACGCCCAGTTGGAAGCCGCCGCCCCGCAAGGGCCCGGTTACCGACAAGCCGTTTAGGGCTGGACTTTGGTCCAACCCGGGATAGAGCAACGCGTGAGTCGTACCAGCCTGCCACTTTTGCTGCTGGGCGTTGCCAGCCGGATTGTACCAAACGGCCTCAGCCGTCCGAATGCTGGCGGCAAAAGCGCCGCCCAGTGCCGTGCTCTGGGCTCCCCGTCCCGCGAATTCAAAAGCAGCTTCGCCCGGGAAAACAAGAGCCAGCAATAGGACGCTAGTACGCCACCACAAAAGTGCCTCGGCGCGCCTTATCGCTTCCTTCTATCCCAACTTCGTACAGATAGAGCCCCGGCTCGACAACGCGACCGCTGCCATCGCGGCCGTCCCACTCGAACTGATAGGTCCGGGCGCTTCCCATCTGCGCCAACTGGCGGATCGACCGACCGGTCAAGTTGTAAATTTTCAGCACTACTTCCCGGCCCTCTTCAATATTGCCGACGACAAAAGCAAAGCGCGCATATTCGTCTGCAAACGGAGAGAACGGACGCGGCTCCACCTGCACTTCGCTCAAAAGCTGCAACGGCGTTCCCGCAGCCAATACCGTCCAAGTAGCACCCGGCATTTCCTGCCCCTGCTGCCAGTTCACGTACCCGTCTCTGTCGCCTTGGGCCTTGTTGCCGGCCGCAAAGCGCATGGCGGTCTTGTCGCGCACAAAGAGCGCCTGTCCCTCAATTTCAACGGTCGCCATCGCGTTGATCTGCTCGCTAGGTGCAAGCGCTATCAGCATCCCCTCCCGATCCGGCGTCGAGCCCCAAGTATAGCTCTCGGTAGGCACGAGTTCTCGACCATCGACGCGCACGGCTGTCACGCTGAGCAAGGGGCCTTGTATGCGCAAGAGATCCACTCCGTAATCATCGACACCAGCCGTGATCTCCACCCGATAGATCAGCGCCGCTTCTTCGCCCTTGCGCAGCGAATTGGATACGACCACCTCCGCCAAGAGCTGCTGCGCGACCAAGACTGGATCGTAGTCAATGGCAATGCGCTTGAGCGCCGGGCTGACAAAGGGGGCCGAATTCGTCAGGCGTGCCCGGTACGCCAACGGCGCGACCGGCTCGTCTCCGCTGTAGAAAAATTCCCCCTCCGTGTGCGCCGTAACTCTTCCCCAAGGCTCCTCTGCTCCCTCTGCAGTGGCTCCGCGCACCTGCATCTCAATGCTCGTGCGCTCTGGACGCTCTGCTTGCCAGCGAATCTGCCCTACATTGACCAACATAGACGGGGCAAAGCTACCCTCTATGAAGCCTTCACTAACGTAACCCACGCCGAACACCTCAATTTCCCCGATGGCGACCCAGTTGCTGCGGTCTTGGCGGATTATTGTCAGCCGCACGAAGCGCCCCTCGCGTGGGATTGCCTCACCGCGCTCGTCGGTCGCAGCCCAAGTAGAATCTGCGCTCGTATCTACATTGAGGACGAAATTGTCCGGCTGCTCCGCCAAAAGGTGCCAGACTTGCGGTGCCACTTGGGCGGCGGTTTCGAGCCTATACCCACGCACGAAGTACTCGGGCTGGTTCAGCGCCGTCTCGCCAGCTAGCACTCTCACCCGCTTGATCGCCCGGTCCAACCCGAGATCGACGGTAAACTGCTTGTCGAACACGTGATTGGTGCCTGAGATCCACTCGCTCCGCACGAGGTCAATCGCGCCGTCGGTTAGCGGCACCGGCTTGTCAAAATCGTCTAGCACTGATTGTCCTAAGGCCACGTTTACATCCTCGTCCAACTGCGCCAAAATGACGAGACTATCTGGATGCACCTGTACGCCTTGGGTCGTTCCCAAGGCAAATGTATCGACCGCGTCCACCACCCAAGTTTTTAATTCAGCACGGCATGGACTGAATTCGAGCAAGAGCAAGAGTGCGCCCAGCCTCAGCACTTCAGAACAGCAGTTTCTGCGTCAGGCTGGTCACCACGGCAATGGCGAGGGCCTCCTCCAACTCCTTGGAGTTGAAGATCATGACAATGCCGGCATCAACCGGGCTTTTCGTGCTCACTTTGCCGGTTTTGAGATCCTTGACTGAGACTTCGACCTGCACTCTTTGCGTTTGCGGGGAGAATACTTTGCGCACCCGCTGACTAGTAATCAGCGCCGTGCCGCTAATTTCCAAGTCGGCCTCGTCCGAGTCCTCCGACACTAGCGCGAAGGGATTGTTCACTTGCCGCACGCTGTCTTCGTCTAGCACCTCGACCCGATCCGTCTGCGTGAGGATCCGCACCTTGTCCTTGCGCAGTTCGCGCAACAAGGCCCCAGACAAGTCCTCGATGCGCGAAGGCCGAGTAATCTGCACTAGTTTATTACCTTGGCTGGCGAGAGCATTAGTAATGTACTGGGTGCCCTGGCTAGCGGTCGAATTAGCGGCCCTCGGATCGACCACGTTGGCCTTGCTCTCGACCGGGAACTCCTTGACGTATATCTTGATCGGCATCGACGGCGGGTTGGGCAAACTGGTGTCCTTAAGTGCCTCGTATTTCAAAGTGCAGGCCATCGAGCCGACAAGCAGCGTCACTCCGAGGAACTTCGCCATTTCTTTCATTTACTTATTCTCCACCCAACGCACTCCGTGATCGACATTGAAGCGGAATTTCAGATCAGTAAATTCCACCGGATTGCCGTAGCCTACTTGAAAGCGATCAAAGGCCAGAATGAAGTCATTTACTTCGAGGGTAAGCGACTTGGTCTCTGCAGGCAGCGGCGGAAAAGTCAGCTTGCCGACATACCTAGAGCCTTTGCGCACGGGCTTTTCTCGGTGGTACGCGCTTTTAGTCCAGATGGGGCCGCGATCCAAGCTGGCGTGATAGCGCACATTGCCTTCTTGTCCCCCCCACTTCAAATAGGAATAGTCGTAGTACTCGTCCTTGTCGTACCAATTTCCCGCCCCTTGGCCACAGAGCAAGCGGCGGCCATCGTCCAAGCGCAGAATGGTCTGCGTAGGATCTAGCTCCACCCGCTCCCGGGTGCGGTTGATCACCGTCACCTCAAAAACAGTCCACAAGGGCGGCGTATAGTCCAAGCTGGGGATTTCGACGCCCGTGAGCGTATAGGGCGTGTAGCGGACGTCGTATTCGGCGTCGAGCATGGCATCGTCGTAGAACTTGACCTTGACTTGCACCCCTTGCTCACTCCACACGACCGAGCTGTCGATCGGATCAATGTAATAGGTATCTCCATCGGGTAGGACCGGCTCCAGCTCGATAAAGTACTCCCGCTGCTCATGCGATTCGAGGGATCTGAGGGTAGCGCACCCCCCGGCGGCCAGCACCAAGCACAGGAGAACGTGTATGTATTTTGTGAGGGATCTCATCTGCATTCGCATCCTAGAAGGGTGATATCAGCTCCACGAAGAGGATGCCCTGCTTGGAGTCGGGCCGCCCCTCATGGCTATAGTCCCGCCGCGTGCGCTGGTAGCCGAAGAATATCGAATTATCGCGGATGCCAAAGTAGTCTGCGGTGATGCTCAGCATGGCCAGATAATCGGTTTGGCTGTACGTCCCGGTCTGGCTGTACGCCCCGATCTGGCTGTACGTCCCGTCCTCAGAGCCGCGATCCCAGTGCTTAAACGGCAACAAGGGTAGCCCTTGTATGCCTAGCTGGAAGCTAGTCTTGGGCGTGAGCTTGTACCGCCCCATTACGATGGGGATGAAGTCGCTGTACGATTGCCTCGGCGCATCTTCGCTGTCAACCTGCTCAAAGATCGTCCGATGCTTCAACTTAGGCGTAACGCTGAACGCACCCCAGCTTCGGGTGTAGTCGATCTTGTTGACAATGGAAAAACGCGAGCGCACGTCTTGGGGTTGCAACAGCCCGCTGCCGTCTTCAAGCTCAATTTCGGCTTGGCTGTTGCGCTGCCACAGGAAGCCATTTTCAATGTTGAAGCCGCGAAAGCCCTGATAGGTGCTATCGAAAAAGAGGAGATGCACAAAGCTGTCGCGCATCAATAGCTCGTCTGGCGTCGCCGGCCGCCAAAAACCCGCGCGTTCGGGCGGCCCGTCTGGCTCGTTAAACCAGTTAATGATCTCAACATCGTCAATGGGCACTCGGTACACATAGGTGTGATCCGGGATGTCGTCTTTGACCTGCTTGGCGTCGTAGTTAATCTTCAGTTGGCCGACGCCGCGCTTTGCCACCTCATAGGCGTAGCGGAAGTACAGCGCCTCGGACTTACCGGGGCCGGCAATCTGACTGTTGTCGTAACGGCCTAGGGCAATGAACTTGCCCAAGCGCCCCAAGCGGTCGTAGCGGATGAAGATGTGCTGGCCCTTTTGGTCGCGCGGGTAGGGATAGTCCGGCTTATCGTCGTTCTCGCGGAAGTCGGGCACATTGTTGTTATTGAAGTCGATGCCATAGACAAATTCGGGCGGTTCCGAATCGTAGGTCAGAAAAGCCTCGTCCCAGTCCACAATAAAGTTCTCGTTGCGATCCATATCTGGGATGTTATCGACGTTCTCGTCGAGGCCCGGATACACTTGGGCACCGGGATTACCTGGATAAAGCGAACGCGGCTCGGCTGTGGCCGTATCGTCGCTGTGGCTGTCGGGTAAGGTATCGTGATCGTCGTTGTCTTCGTGGAGGGGATATTCCTCGGTGACCGTAGAGGTTCTCTGGCCGGGCGCAGGCTGCCCATCGTAGTGGAAGGCCATACCACCTCGGTAACTGTCGTACCCACCGCCGTAGTCGGGCTCCATGCGGTACATCTCACCGCCCAGTGACAGGCCGCCGGCTAGCTCCTTGACGCCCTTGACCCACCACGCAAAGGCGCGTTCACTGCTGCGCTCGCCCTCGTTATTGCCGATTGGGAACATGAAGTTTTGCAGATTGTGCGCCACTTCGCCGCTGAGATCTAGCCCTACCAAATCGACCTGATAGTTGATCGAGGCCAAACTCTGCCCGGTGGGAATGCCGTAGTCAAAGGAGACCATCCGCCGGTTGGCACCCGTGCCGTCGCCGCCATTGGAGCGGACCACAGTGTAGTAGAGCTCCTCATCTTCGTCTGTGTACCACTTAAATGGACGCCGTATAGCCCGTTCACCAGCGCTGGCTATGGGGGCTGGCCACGCCGACTCGGTAATAGCTGCGTCGCCTCGGCGATCAATATTGAAGAAGTCGTGGGTCTGGCTGACGCCGACCCGATAGTCGCCAGCCACATCGGCGACAAAGCGCGCCGAACGCACTGTCACGTCCGGCGGGAGGACGAAGGTGTACACCACCGGCACCTTTCCCTCGGCCTCGCGCCCGCCGCCAGTGTGAACGGCCCCGCCTTCGGGCGGCCCGGCTTCTAACAGCGGGTCGTAGTCCGGGTCGTCGTCGAGGCTGGTCAGGCGCACCGGCTCTGTGTTGCGCTCGCCCTCAAGGACGATGTCCACGCCATAGACAATGGCATTGGCCCGGGCGTCGTCGGGCGAGTCATCGGCCACGAAGACGCGGATGGTCTTGGGACCGAGCATCTCATAGGGCAAATCGCCGCGCCAAGCACTGGAACGCGACAGCGCCGGCGCAGCCATGATCTGGTTGATTAGCGTCCCGCCAACGCTGGCGAATCTCCCTACTTCGTGCTGATAGTGGCCACCAAAGAGCAGCACTGGTGAATGATCCCAAGCGTCGTCGCCCTCTTGGCCAAACGCCCATTTGGAGAATAGCTGGGTACCGGAGTGATCGCCACCGCGCGAGTAGAGCAGAGTCGCTCGGTCGCGCTCCTTGTAGTTGATGTCCATGCGCAGCACATTCAGCTTGCTGTTGACCAGCGTAAGCGGCGTGAAGATGGTGCGCACATCCGTACCACCGCCCCCTGTGCCAATGTTGCCCAACGTGGCGGTCCAGTGCAAATCCTTGTAGGTATAGTGGCCGACCCGGAACGCCCGATACTTATGGTCAATATAGCTAGCTCCACTAAAGTCATTGCCACTGCGCGACTCTTCTATCGTCAGGAGTCGCCGATAGCCGCCGCCCATGTAGTTGCCCATCCGATCCCAGCCCACATTACGGGTCCTTAGCGCACGGCCCGACGGGGTGGCCCAAGCAACGGTCTCGCGGTAGTACGAAATGTACTTTTCGTCGGCGTAGTTGAGATAGGGAACACTGACTGCAGTGTTGAGGAAGGCCCTCCCCAATCCTCGATCATAGCGGTCCTGGGGACCGCGCAGGAAGGGAGGGCGCTTTTTCCACGGGGGATCTTGCGGGGTTCCAGGTGCGGGGTTGTAATAGGGCAGCGGACCGCCGGATTCGGGGTGGCGCTGCGCATCCGCTGGCGCGGACAGGCCTGCGCCAACCAGCGCGGACAAGACCACCCAGCGCTCGACAACACGGCATTTTAGCAAACACAGCATGAAAACCCCTCGCGGGTCGTATTGAGCGACCGAAAAGTTAATGGGCGAAAACATAGGTTGGCCAAAGCTCGCGGGTCAAGAAAAAAAAACGGGAAGCAGGCGTCAAGCCCGCTTCCCGTTTTTAAAACCTACTTAGAGGCCGTTGATTACTGGACGAAGGTCTCCTTTACGCGGCCCCAAGAATCCTCCTCGACCGCGGTCCCTGTCGGACCAGCCGGGTCATCCACGAAGACATAGTTGGCGAACTCGGACATGTTGCCGCCCGCCCACGCCACGCACTGAATCTGACCGCCATAGGCATCTTCGCCATCGGGGTCGATCGGCAGCCAAGCAAAGCCCATCTCAGAGCCAGTCGTCGGGGCTTCAAGGAGGTTACCATTGCGCAGGAAGGTATCCCACGGCAACTTGCCTTCAATCACGTAGTCGGCGTCGCCTTCGTCGCCAAACTCATCGCCAGCGTCGCGGAAGCCATATTCAAACCCCTCAAGTGCATCGGGGTCGTGGACATCCACGCGCTCCGTATCCACGGTGACGATTAAGCAGACAGACCATTCGTGCGAGCCGAAAGGTAGAGCCATGAAATTGACCACATTCAAGTTAACGAACTCTTGAGTCGGGTCACCACCTGGGTGATCGTCATTGTTCAGGTCGAGGTAAAGAGACACGGAGTCGCGCTCCCACCAAGCCCGAGCCTCACCACCACCTTCGGTGTCGCGGATGTTATCGCTGATCTCGGCGATGTAGTACAGGGCTTCGTCGTCCCAAGCCTGCAAGATCGTCGACTCAAAATCGGCGTTAGTGCGCCCCTCGCCCGCGACTTCGGTCTCGCCGTTTTCGCTGAGCTGGTTAGCGCTTACTTCGCTGGACCCCTGCTCTTGGTTCCGCCAGCCAAACTCTTGACCATCGAGCTGGATCTGGTCTGGCGAGCAGGGAAACTCCAACGCGCCAGCCCACTCGTCAGCAACGGTTGCACGGTCGCCGTCGAGCGTGGGGGCTTGGGTAAACTTGGGCAGGTCGAAGTAGCGCACGGGCGGCTGGGCACTAGCCACCGTAGTAACGCAAAGAGCCGCGATAGCGGCCAAAAGGGTCAACTTCTTCATTACTGCATCTCCTTAGTTGTGAGAAGTGGATGAAGAAAAGTTTGAATGAATCAGTCATAATAAATCTCCTGCAAAAAGCTGTCAAGAAAAAAATTGCGCTACGAGACCATCCAACCTATATCATGTAAGTAGATACAATACACAGATTTTCTACCGCGATCACGCATGATTTAATCCTGTGAAATATCTCTTCCTCATTGGATTGGCCTCCCTCGTACTCGGCGGCCGACCGGCCAACGCCCAGCCGCACATCTACGCCATCGGCTTGGTCTTTACCGATCTCGTCGATCAAGAAGTCCTGCCCGTCCACCTCGCCGAGCAACACCCCCGCCTGATGCGGGAAATCGAGCGAGCGATCAGAGACGTCTTTACCGACTTGGGCCGCTTTCGCGTCTTCCGCTTGCGGAGCATCCGCGAGGCCCGCAATCCCACAGGGCAAGAATCCATCGATTACATCGCCCACTTCATTCTCAACAAAGCCCATAAAACATACCACAACCAAGTTATTCATTACTACGAAAATTCGGGCCTATTCGACGACGGGGGGCCTAGTGAAGACCAGTCTTACACGGTGATTTCACTACCCGCCATCGTCGGTCAACTTGAAGTCAAGTTGATGGATCTACACCGCGACAAAATTTTCTGGTCGGACTTGCGCGACTCCTCAGCCGTGATACCTTATGACCAACAGCTATTCCTTTATAATACTTGGAAGTATCCGGGTGCATCGCATCCTGGTTTGACACGCGCTTTTCTAGCCGATCTTCTCCGCTTGCAAATGGCCGATTCCGCTACAGAACGCGCATTGAACGTCGCTGAGCGTTGGTTTGTCTCTAAACCGAGTAGCGACCTCGCCGTTGCCCGGGGGCTATTACACGGGCTAGCGAATAATCTAGCGCCTGACCTAGATGCGAATTTGCCGCTAGAGGGCCGCATAGCAGCTCTCTTGCCCGAACGAAAAGGTAAACCACACGTCCAGCTAAACATCGGTGCTCGGCACGGGCTGACAAAGCGAATGCGGTTCGACGTATGGCGGCCTAGGCCATCGCAGCAGAAAGTAGGACAAATAGAGGTGGTTGACGTGGACTCCACTACGGCCATCGCTCGGTTGCGAAAACTCGATAAGAAGCTCAAAAAACGCGGAGATGGCCTACAGGTCCAAGACCGAGTCATTTCCCCCAAACGCCCTTTGAGGAGGTCATTATGAGTGAGAAATGGGTCTCCAAGCGCTTTGCTTCGCCCACTCAGGACTTCGATCTCGATACGTTGGCTCGCCGCCTGCGCCGGGGCTTTTTTATCGCCCTAGCTTCTGCTGTAGCCCTCCTGCTCATCGTCGTTGCGATCAACCCCTTTAAGGAGGCCGAGAAGAAAGCACCCCGGCCTCTGACGACCAAGTTCATCAAGCGCGAGCCGCGCCTGACCAAGCCGCTTGAGTTGCGCAAAATCCCCCAACCCAAGCGCCAGCTAGCGCGCCGCGAAGTCCAGCTAGCGCAAGCGCGCATGGACCAAGTACAAGCCACGGCCTCGTTCAACACCCGCAGCCTAATCGCCGGCGTCAGCGGATCGGGGATTCGCCTGTCAGGGCAATCCGCCTTCAGCCCGACGGCTACTATGACCATCGAGCCTAAATTGACGGCCGCGGCAGTGACCAGCACCCGCACCTCCGAGCACAAGATCGACATGGGCCTGGAGATGCTCGACGTCAACAACATGGACACCGGTCGCTACCGCGCCATTATCGTCCAAGACGCCACGGACAAGCAGGCCATCAAGGGCTTTATCAAGCTAGCCGCAGTCGTGTCCGGGCGGGCATTAGCCGGTGAAGCTGGACTCAATGTCCAAACCCTTGATCGGCTGCGCGATGTGATCAACGAATACACCGGCCTCAAGGCCGAATTCCTCGGCCGCGTCACATTCGACGACCCGCGCCTGATGGAAATACCCATCATCCTACCGTACGGCTCGCCCAACGAGACCGAAATGGCCAACTACGCCCAGTACCTAATCTCGGGTGGTTTTACGTTTAGCGGGCTCCATGGCGAAGCACTGGAAAAGTATGGCGGCCTAGTCCGCGGCAAGGACTTCTGGTCCGAGCGCCTGCCGGAGGACCACCCCATCTATACTGCCTTCTTCGACATGAGTGGAGGCATGCCTTTCGGCTATAGTCCCTCGTTGGGACAGGGTAAGGCAGGCGTTAGGACATGGAACTATCTGACGGGCCATTATATTAAAGGTAGATTAGCGAGCGCCACGGCCGGCGATACAGGGGGCTGGGGCTGGCACAACGACACGCGCGGCGGAGACTCGACGCGCCAGCTACAACTAGCAGTCAATATTATCATATACGCCTTGACGCAGGAAGGGTCGATTACCCAACGCCTCATGCAGATGGTCAACTAGGCTTCGCTGTAAAGTCAATCTCAAAGCAGGTGTCAGGTTCCCAATTCCCGACACCTGCTTTCACTTAAATCTCCACCATGTCCAAGCTCGCCCTAGCAGGCCTTTGCGCCAGCCTATTGAGCTGCGCTGCACAACAGGCCGAGTACTACATAGACCAACTCGCCGATTCGCGGCGTCAAGTTCGCCTCGACGCCAGCCACGCCTTGGTGCAACTAGGCCGCGCAGCCGTCGAGCCCTTGATAGACCGCGCGACCACTGGCAGCGATAGCCTGCGCTACATCGCCGCCCAAATCCTCGGCCAAATCGGCGACCGGCGCGCCACCCCCTTCCTCAAATCGCTCCTCCGCAACGAAAATCGCCACGTCCGCGAACAGGCCGTCCGCGCCCTCGGCCAGCTCGACGACCCCCGTCTCCACTCAACCTTAGCCAGCATCCTCGCCGACGACTCAGTCCCAGATGTGCGCGGCGCAGCAGCTTGGAGCTTGGGCAACCTCCGCGACACCACGGCCGTGCCCTCGTTGGTGCACGCCTTGGCAGACACCGTTCCCTCAGTGCGCCGACAGGCCCTCGCCGCGCTGCAGTTTCTGTGGACCCCAGCGGCCGAAGCAGCAGCCCTCGACGCGCTCCGCGACCGCGACGACACTGTGCGCTACATCGCCGCGCAGCTATTGGGGCACCACCGAACGCACCGCGCCCTCGACGCGCTATGCCTTGCCTTGACCGATGACAATATCTGGGTCCGTGCAGAAAGCGCCCGCACCCTCGGCCGCATCGGCGACACCACGGCCGTGGCTCCGCTAGAGCGCATGTTCGCCGAGCGCGAAGGCCCCGACCACGAGGCCGCAAAAGAAGCATTGCAACTGCTCACGGGCTTGAACTACGCGGTCGCCCCCTAATTTGCGCATCTTGCTGCTGTTTTGCGCCGTGCTGCTATGCGCCCTCCCCCTGCGCGCTCAGCCCCAATTTAGCGACCAAACCGCTGCCGCTGGCATCACGTACCGCAATGTATTTGGCGGGCAAGAAAAGCACTACATACTAGAATCCCACGGCAGCGGCGCGGCCTTCTTCGACCACGACTCCGACGGCGATCTCGACCTCTACATAGTCAACGGGGCCACCTTTGCCACGTACCGCGACCGCTCGGGGCCGGGCAATGCGCTCTACCGCAATCGCGGCGACGGCACTTTTGCGGAAATCACCCAAGAAGCTGGAGTCGGCGACGCTGGCTGGGGCGGTGGTGTGGCCGTGGGCGACATCGACAACGACGGCCGCTCAGACCTCTATGTGACCAACTACGGAGCCAACGTACTCTACCGCAATCGCGGCGGCGACCGCTTTGCTGATGCAACTCAAGAAGCGGGCGTTGGCGGCGATCAATACAGCGCCAGCGCGGCCTTCTTCGACTACGACCGCGACGGCGACCTCGACCTCTACGTGGCCAACTACGTCGTCTTCGACGCCGAGAACCTGCCGGCTGAGCCACAGCTCTGCACCTTTTTTAGCGGCCTCCGCGTCTATTGCGGTCCCAAGGGATTAGTCGGCGCGCCGGATGTGCTCTACCGCAACGAGGGCGACGGTAGGTTTACCGACGTCACCCAAGCATCGGGCGTGGCAGCCGCCAATCGCTATTACGGCTTGGGCGTGGTACCGGTCGATTACGATTCCGACGGCGATAGCGACCTCTTTGTCGCCAACGACGAGACTCCCAACGTGCTCTTCCAAAACCAAGGCGACGGCACCTTCCAAGACATCGCCCTGATCGCGGGCGTGGCGTACAACGGCGACGGCGATGTCGAAGCCGGCATGGGCGCGGACTTTGGCGACTACGATCAGGACGGCGACCCAGACCTGTACGTAACCCACTTTTTTACCGAGACCAATACGCTCTACCGCAACGAGGATGGCGTGCGTTTCTCCGATGTCACGACCACCGCGGGCCTCGCCGCGGCCACAGTAGAGATGTTGGGTTGGGGAACGCGCTTCTTCGACTACGACAACGACGGTCGCCTCGACCTCTTCGTCGCCAACGGCCACGTGTATCCGCAGGTTGACCAAGCCGCAACCGGCACCACCTACCGCCAGCCCAACCAACTCTTCCGCAACGAGGGCGGCGGCCGCTTCGCCCCAGTATCAGCCGACCTTGAGCTAGCGCAAGCCAAAGTCAGCCGTGGCACCAGCTTTGGCGATTACGACGACGACGGGGATATCGACCTCTTCGTCGTCGAGCTCAACGACGCACCGACTCTGTTGCGCAACGATGGGGGGAATGCGAGAAATTATCTCGTGCTACAGGTCTTTGGCCGCGAAGACAATCGCGACGGAATCGGCACTCGCGTCAGTCTGCAAGCCGACAACAAGCGCCAGTGGCGCACAGTCAACGGCGCGGCCAGCTACCTTTCGCACAGCGACTTGCGCGTCCACTTCGGCTTGGGCGCGGCGCAAGCCATCGACCGCGTCGAAATCACCTATCCCAACGGCAGCACCTACGCAGTCGATAACGTGCCCGTCAATAAGCTCTTAGTCATCCGCCAGGGGCAGGGGCATGCCCTTCTCACACTAGGCGCGAATCCTTTTTGATTATCAACCCGCGCTGTGCGCGGCCCGCACCCGCTCAATTTCGGCGAGCCGCTCTTGCGCGGCGGAAAATTCGGGATGGAGCTTGAGGAGCTGTTCAAAGACCGCGGCGGCCTTGTTTACGTACCCGAACTCTAGGTGGAGCAGTCCCAAGTTGTAGCTGGCTTCCGGGGAGCGCGGCGACCGGCTCGCGGCCCGTTTGAGGCTGGCGAGCCGCCCCTCGTATTCCTTGAGCTTGGCAAAGACCTGCATTAGCTCCTGGCCCTCGTCGCTGCGGCCCTGCTTGAGGTAGAGCTGGGCCAAGCTGTAGTGGGCACCCGCGTGGCCGGGGTCGCGCTTTATGGCCTCCAAGTAGTAAGTGGCCGCCTGTTGCTCCTGCCCTAACTTGGCCGTCACCGCGCCCAAGCGGTGATAGGAGTCGGCGTGAGCCGCATTTTTGAGCAGGGCTTGGTGAAAGTAACTCCGCGCCGCTTCGAGCTTGCCTTCCTGCTCGCTGATAACGCCGAGGTCGTAAAACGCGCCCGCGGTCTCGACGCCGAGTTCCACGGCTCGCCGATAGGCCGCCCTAGCTTCTGCGTATTGGCTCAAGGCCATGTAGCTTTCGCCCAAGTGCGCGTACACCCGCCCTTCGTCCGGGTGATCAGCAAGGGTGCGCTGGTACTCGGCAATGGCTTCGCCCGGGCGGTGCTGCAAGTGATAGACCCTGCCCAAATTGGCCCGGGCTTGCAGGAAGGTCGGCACCAAGCGCACGGCTTCCTCGTACTGAGCGGCGGCCTCTGCGTAGAGGCCCTGTTGTTGGTAGAGATAGCCGAGGTTGTAGTACACCGCTCCAAAGTCGGGCCGCAGCGCGAGCGCTTTCTTATAGCTGTCCTCTGCTGCTAAAAAACGGTCCAACCCGTCGAGTGAAACGGCTAGGCCGATTTGCGCTTCAAAATGATCGGGAGCCAGCGCTAGCGCCTGTTCAAAGTGGGGAATCGCCTCATCAAAGCGCTCTAGTGCCGCGTGCGTCGCGCCCAGATTACTATGGGCCTGGGTCAGATCTGAATCCAATTCGATGGCCTGCTGATAGTAGCGGGCCGCTTCGTCCATCTGGCCCTTGCCGAGCAAGCGGTCTCCTTGCTCGACGGCTTCTTGCGCGGCGTTGGCTCGGTACTGCAAATACCAGTACGAACCGCCCACGCCGAGGGCAATCGCCAGCGCGACTGCTCCTATAAAAAAGAAGCGACGGTGCGGCACTAGCTCTCGGTGGGGGCTTTCACTGCCCTGTCAGCCATGGGATTCTTGTACACTACTGCCGGACGACTTCTATCCCGGTCATGATCTGATCTTGGCCCCAAGTTCCTCCGAGCCGCAGCGAACTCGTCGCGATGGAGCCGGTGATCGTTTCTTCTTCTTGGGTGAAGGCATAAACCGTTTTAGCATTGAGGTAGCGCACCTCCAAGGTGATCTGGCCGGGATCGTCGGGCTGGAGAATGTCGATTTCCTGGAAGAAATCGTTGCGCCCCTCGCCATAAACCAACGTGGCAGACACGGTAACTTGCTTAGGGGTGACCCGCACAATGCTTATTGTAACGGGGCGATCTTCCCCGCTGATGCCATTGGATAGAGCAAAATCCCCGGTGCCTTCGTATTCGCCAACCCAGGCATCGGCGTAATCGGGCGTCGGTTGAACGGTTTCCTCCGAACCGCAACTCAGGGTCGTCAAAAGGCCCGCTAGGGCCAACCATGTCCATTGCTTCATCGCGCGTACCTCCGCAGAGTTTTCGTTCGGCAAAAGTATAGGGCACAACGCGGCGCGAATCAACCGCTTTGCGCCGTCGCCACTCGCCAATTCTCCCCTCAGTTCGTACACTATGCGTTGCAAAATGTATCCACTACCAAAGACGCCAACACGCTTAGTTATCGCGCTCGCCGCCTTGTTGGGCTGCGCCTCCGAGCCGCCTCTTCCCGCACAGAGCGCGCAGCGCTACGAACAGGCCCGCCAACACCTAGCGGCCGGCCGCTTAGATTCCGCCGCCCACGTGCTCGAAGCACTCGTCCAGCGCGATACCCTGCACTACGAGGCCGCGCTCGCGCTCGGGCAAATCTATTTGCGGCAAAGGCGCTACCAACAAGCCTTGTCTCCGCTCGCCCGCGCCCAGCGGCTCGCACCCGAACGCATCGAGCCCCGGTTGCAGTTGGCCCAAACCCTGAATAAACTCGGGCGTCAAGCCGAGGCGCGTACCCTTTTCGACGCCCTCGTAACAGCCTTCCCCGGCAACGTAACCGCCTGCATGGCATACGCCGACCTGCTGATGACGCAAGACCAACCCGACGCCGCAGGTGCCCTCGCCCAGTACGAAGCCATCCTCGCCGTCGATCCCAAGCACTACCGAGCGAGATCGGGCAAGGCGGCCTCACTCTTGCGCTTGGGCGATTTTGCCGACGCAGCCGCTCGCCTCGACAGCTTGCTGGCCGAGCGGACGGACGACGTGTATCTATCCTTCCTGTTGGGCGCGGCCCACCACCACCTGCGCCAATATCCCAAGGCCGTCGCCGCGTACAAGCGCGCCATTGACGTCCTGCCCCCGGCGTCGCCGCAGCGCACCGTGCGCCAGTGGAACCTGCGGCTGGCCTATATCGAGGCGTACGGCACCTACCCAGGCGATCTCGAACCGGCCTATCAAATCGGCTTGGCACCGCTGGCCGAGGCATCGCCGGTGCGCTTTACCGATGTGGCCTCAACCACTGGCGTCGGCAAGCGCGATCGGGGGCGCGGCGTGGCGTGGCTCGACTACGACACCGATGGCGACCCGGACATCTTCGCCGCGGGCATCCAAGCCCCGCACGCGCTCTACCGCAACGACGGCAACGACCGCTTCGCCGACGTATCGGCTGCAGCCGACCTCGCTGACCCGCGCGGTGGCTGGGCGGCCATTGCCGCGGACTACGATGGCGACGGACGCCCAGACCTCTTTACCACCCGCGAGGCTTGGGAAGGTCTCGCGCCCAACTCGCTCTACCGCAATCAAGGGGATGGAACCTTCCGCGATGTCGCGCCCCAAGCCGGAGTCGCCGGCGCGGACGACAGCTTCATGGCCGTCTGGACCGACTACGACAACGACGGTCTGCCAGATTTGTACGTGGCCTCGGGCATCACCGGCAGCGGACGACCCAACCGCCTGTACCACAACCAAGGGGACGGCACCTTTGTCGACCGCGGCGCACAGGTCGGCGTAGCCTATCGCGGCAAAACCCTCGGCGTGACCTGCGGCGACTACGACGGCGACGGAGACAGCGACCTCTACGCCATTGACGTGGCCGCCCCCAACCATCTCTACCGCAACGACGGGCAGACCTTCCGCGACGTCACCGCCGAGGCTGGCGTGGCCAAACCGGGCGAGGGCAGCTACGTGGGATTTTTCATCGACAGCGATGGAGACGGAGACAGAGACCTTTTTATCTCGGCCATGAACTTCTACGAAGACATCGTGCAGTCGCAGGTTACGGGGCTGGCCTTGCGCCCGACCCGCGCCTATCTGTACCGCAACGACGGGACGACCTTCCGCGACATTGCCCCTCAGCAGGGATTGGCCCGTTCCTTTGGCTCGATGGGCGCGGGCTATGGCGACGTGGACTACGACGGTCTAATCGACATCTACCTGACCAACGGCGGTCCCATAATGGCGCGCTTTGAACCCAATACGCTGTTCCACAATCGCGGCGACCGCTTCGCCGACATCACGGCCGCGGCCGGCGTCGGCAACCCGGGCAAGGGGCACGGCGTGGGTTTTGCCGACTACGATCTCGACGGTGATCTCGACCTCTATACCGCAGTCGGCGGCCACTACCCAGGCGACCTGTGGGCCAACAGCCTGTACCGCAACGAAGGCCACCGCAACCACTTTCTCGGCGTGGATTTAGGGCCGCAAGCCATCGGCGCGCAGTTGCGCCTACGCGCCCAAGACCTGCTCGGGGTCGTGGAAATCAGCAGCGGTCCGGGATTCGGGTCGTCCAACAGCTTATCCCCGGCCATCGGTTTGGGCGCACGCACCCGCGTCGATACCCTCGAAATCCGCTGGCCCAACGGCACGCAGCAAGTGTACGCGGACCTGGAAATCGACCGCTTCCACCGCTTTGCCGAGCAGCCCTGAAATGGCGTGGCAACTGCTCTGCGCGGTATTCGCGCTTGCCTCCTGCATCTCCGAGCCAGTGCCAGCACCGGATCCAGTCGATCACCTCGCCCGCGCTCGCGCTCACTTTGCGGCGACCCGCTTTGAGGAAGCGGCCGCAGCCGCCCGCGCTGGGCTAGCCCTCGACTCGACGGACGCCGACCTCCACAATGTGCTGGCCTCGTCCCGCGCGGCTCAGGGCCGCTACGCACTGGCCATAGAATCCCTCGAAACAACCGTCCGCCTCCAGCCCGACTTCGCCATGGGCTTTGTGAACCTCGGCGGGATTTACACCAAGCTGGGCCAGTACGATCGCGCCAGCCCCTATCTCCAACGCGCCGTCCAGCTCAACCCCGACAACTCGCCGGTGCGCCGGCGCTTGGGCGAGCTGTACTTGGCCACGGGCCGCTACGCCGAAGCCACCCGCGAACTGCTCGAAGCCCTGCGCCTCTTTCCCAACGACGCCACGCTCTACTACTACCTCGGCCAAAGCCTAGCAGCCGAGGGCCGGCAGGACGATGCCTTGGAAGCCCTGCAGCGCGCCACCTTGCTCGACATCGGCTTCGCCGACGCCTTCTATCGCCTCGCCACTCTCGCCCGCAAGGTCGGCCGCGATAGCTTGGCTCAGCAGGCCCTAACGAGTTTTGCGCACCTACAAGCGCTCAGCGGCAAAGAGGTCAAGCGACTGCGCGCAGCCATCCTCAACGCGCCCGAAGAAGCCGCCCATCACTACAACCTCGGCCTGTTCTTCGTCCGGCACGGGTACTTTGCCCAAGCCGAGAACAAATTCGACCGGGCCGTCGCCTTGCGACCCGGAGATCTCGATCTGCTCAATCGTCTCGCTGGCGACCTCCTGAAGCTGCAACAACCCGAAGCTGCGCTGCGCTACTTACAGGTCGCCCTCGACCAAGACCCAGCGTACTTTCCCACCTTGCTCAACGCCGGCCACATCGCCGGCCAACTCAGACGCTATGACGAGGCCGTCGCCTACTGCCGCCGGGCGGTTGCAGTGCGTCCAGACAACGCCGAGGGCTGGTACCTTCTCGGCTTGGGCCTGTTCAGCAAGGGGGAACGCGCCGCTGCCGAACAGGCGTTGCGCCGCAGTCTAGCGCTAAGTGCGGACGCTGAGGCGCTGCGCACTAAGACCCAGAAACTCCTCAACACCCTACAACAACAACCCACAGGAACGCCGTGATTGCACTAGCTCCGCTCCTTTTGCCCCTCGCCCTCTCTCTCGCTTGTAGCGAGCCAGACCCCCACACCGAAGATTGGTCCCAACACTATCAAGCCGGACGCGCAGCCCTCAGCCAGAGCCGCTTCGCCGAGGCCGAACAAGCCCTATCTCACGCCCTAACCCTAGCCGAGACCTTCGCCCCCGACGACCCGCGCTACGGCCGCACCGTCCACCAACTCGCCCAACTCCACGTCGTGCGCGGCGAACTCACGCGAGCCGAAAGCCTCTACCAACACTTGCGCGAACGGCAAACAGCCCTCCCGGACGACCATCCCGACAAAGTGTTGACGCTCGACAAGTTAGGCGACACCTATCGGCTCCAGCAGCGACCAGCCGAGGCCGCCGCGCTCTACGACCGCGTCCTCGCCTTCCAACAGATGCACCGAGGCGATGAGGAAGTCGCGGCGACCATGCAGAAATTAGCCGACCTCTACCGCGCACAGGGCGACCGCGCCGCAGCCGATTCCCTCGCGCAGCGCGCCCATGCCCTAAATCTCCGCGCCCGTGCCCATGCCCTGTTCCTCCAAGGCCATTACCAACGGGCCGCACCCCTGTACCACAACGCGCTGGCCCTGCAAACGGGCGAGCATCCCGACTTGGCCCGCACTTGTTACTACCTAGGCCGCCTGTACGACGCACAAGATCGCTATCGACAGGCCGAGCACTTCTACCGGCGCGCCCTAGCCGCGTCCCCCGCCAGCGATCCCGACCAAGTCGGCGCAGCACTCACCGACCTACTTGCCCGCAAGGCTGCATCCGCCCCTCCCTAACGCCCACAGGAGTCCCTTTATGAACCGTCCCCCCACAGAGTTCAAACGCATTGCCGCCGCCGATCTCAGAGCTTTTGGCACGACCTGCCTTCGCGCCGCGGGCATGTCCGCTGCACACGCCACGCAGCTGGCCGACCTGCTGACCAATTCGGATTTGCGCGGCGTGCGCTCGCACGGCACTCGCGCTCTGTACGGGTATTGCTGCACGATTCGCGACAAAAAGGCCAACCCAGACCCAAACATCCGCATCCTGCGCGAAAGCGACACCCACGTCTTTGTCGATGGCGATGGCAGCCTCGGGTACGCGCCGACCATGCTGGCTACGGAACGCGCCATGGCCAAGGCCAAGGAAAAGGGGCTCGCCGTCGGCGCGGCTTGCCACATTGGGCACTACGGCTCGGCGGGCCACTACGTGCGCCGCGCCATGGCGGAAAACTGCGTGGGCTTCTCAGTCCAAGCGGCCTATCCCCAGTACTACCCCAGCAACGACGGCAAGCGCGCCGCTCACTACGGCAACCCGCCCTTGTGCTTCGGCCTGCCCGGACAAGAAGGGCCACCAGTGGTACTCGACGTAGCCACCTGCATCCTCGCCGACTACCAGCGCGGCGAACAAATCGAAGCTATTGAAGAGCTGATCCCCGCGGCCTTCTTCAAGTCCATGGGTTACACCGCAATCGCAACTCTACTCGGAGGGGCTTTTGTCGGCCAAGGCGGCGACCGCGCCCGCGAGATCGCCGCGCAATGGCCTGCAGCGCGCATGGGCAGCTTAATCCTCGTTCTCGACTTGGATCTCTTCGCGCCCGCGTCGCAAGTGCGCCACGGCGTCGATGAGCTGGTGCACCTAGCGGGCGAACAGATGATCCCACTGCGCGGATACGACGAAGTTACCCTGCCCGGCACGCCCGAACACCGCAACGAGGAAGCGTACGCACGCGACGGCGTACCCATCGGCGCAGAGGACGTCGAGCGCCTAGCCGAATGTGGCCGAGACTTTGGCGTCGCGCCCCCGTGGCTGGACTAACGCCGCGCCGGTTTCTACCTTAACGGACTGCAAAAAGGAGAACTTCTATGAGCCTGACGCGCGAGCGCCACGCCGAGCTTAAGCGCTATGCCATCCAATTGCGCCGCCTAGTCGTCGAGTCGGTACACCACGCTGGAGCCGGCCACCTAGGCGGTCCGATGTCCGCGGCCGAGTTACTCATCGCCCTGTACTTCGCCGAGCTAAACATCGACCCGGCCCGACCCCGCGATGAAGACCGCGACCGCTTCATCCTGTCCAAAGGGCATTCCTCGATCGGCCTCTACGCGGCTTTAGCCCTGCGCAGTTACCTACCCATCGAGGAACTTGCCACCTTTGACGCCATTGACTCCCGCCTCCAAGGCCACCCGGACATGAGCGTTCTCCCCGGTCTCGACATGTCCACCGGCTCGCTGGGCCAAGGCTTGTCGCCCGGCCTCGGCATGGCCCTCGCCGCCCGGCTGAAGGACCAAGACTTTCGCACTTGGGTGATGATCGGCGATGGCGACTCGCAGGAGGGGCAAATATGGGAAGCGGCCTTTGTCGCGGCGCGCTATGGCCTCGACAATCTCACCGCCATCCTCGACTGGAACGGCCTCCAGCAATACGGCTGGGCCACCGAAAAGGGCTACGGCGAACTCGACCGCTTGGCCGCGCAGGAAAGTCCACTCAGCCGCTGGCGGGCCTTTGGCTGGAACGCCATCGAGACCAACGGCCACGACTTTCCCGCCATCCTCTCGGCCTTTGCCGAGGCCAAATCACATCGCGGCCAACCCACCATCATCGTCGCCCGCACGGTCAAGGGCAAAGGGATATCCTACATGGAAAACGACTTCAACTGGCATTCCAAGCCGGTGACCGACCAAGATCTCAAACAAGCGCAGGACGAACTCGCCGCGCAGGAGGCCGCGCTGTGAACCTCTCCACCACCGGCGAGCTGCTGGCCCAGCGCGACGCTTTTGGTGACACACTCATCGAACTCATGGACCGCGACCCGCGCGTGTACGTGCTCGACGGCGACTTGGCCAATTCGACCAAGGCCGACATAGTCTCCCGCGAGCGGCCCGACCGCTTCCTCGAAATGGGCATTGCCGAGCAAAACATGATGGGCGTTGCCGCTGGCATGGCCACCTGCGGCCTCGTGCCGTGGCTGAGCAGCTTTGCCTGCTTCATCGTCAACCGCGACCTCGACCAACTCCGCGTCGTCGTCGCCCAGCCCAACCTGCCGGTCAAGCTCTGCGGTGCCTATTCGGGCCTGTTGACCGGCAAAACCGGCAAAACCCATCAAGAAGTCGCCGACATCTCCGTCATGCGAGCCATGCCGAATATGACGGTCTTGGCCCCGGCCGACGCCGTAGAGGTCCGCGCCTGTATGCTGGTAGCCAACGACCTGCCCGGCCCCGTGTACATACGCATGACGCGCGACCCAGAGCCAGTCATCTTTCCAACCGACTACGAATTTGAGCTAGGCCGCGCCCTTACCGTACGCGAGGGGACAGACGTCACCCTCATATCCACCGGAGCCCAAACCCCGCGCTGCCTCGCCGCAGCCGACGAATTGGCACGCGAGGGGGTCTCAGCGCTCGTCCTGCACGTACCGACCCTCAAGCCCCTCGACGCAGACGCCATTGTCGCCGCGGCCGCGCAGACGGGCCGCGTCGTAACCGCCGAAGACCACACGATCATCGGCGGCTTGGGCGGCGCAGTCGCCGAAGTGCTAGGCGAGCGGCAGCCCACCCCCATGCGGCGCGTCGGCATCCGCGATGTATTCGGTGAATCCGCACCCAACGAGGACCTGCTGCAAAAATACGGCCTGACCTCCGAGCACGTGGCGCAAGCGGCGCGGGAGTTGCTCTCTTGACCGCCTTATCCAAATGCCCGTAATTAAATAAGAGCATTTATCGCAACTGATAACCACAAACTGCTGATGACGCGACATACTTTTACTTCAGAGTGTTTGTTCACCAGCAGAACCTCATACGATCCATTAGAGTGCATCATCTCAGATGCACTCTTTTTCTTTGGTCGGAGCCACACGAAACGAGAGGTCGCATGAAAGAGGGTTTGCAGCAACTGTTAAAGCTCCAAGAAGTCGATAAAAAGCTTTTCGAACTAGAAGAGGCCAAAGAAAAATATCCCGCTGAAATCGACCTGCGTCGCAGCATAATAGCAAAAGCGCGATCCGGCCTGGCCGATCTAGAAGCCCAGAGCGCAGAATTCGAAAAGCAACAGCGGCACTGCGAGCGCGAGATCGAAAGTGGCAAGGCCACCCTGCGCGAGCGCGAGGAACGCTTTTCCGTAGTGACCACCAACAAGGAATACGATTCCCTCCAGCTCGAGATCGAGATTTGCAAAAAGACCCTTGCCGAGCACGAGACGCAGTTGCTCAAAGCCATTGAGGGTCTAGAGAAAATTCAGGAGCAAATCGCCAAGGAACAAGGTGATTTTGAGGAGGTCCGCGGGGCCGAACAAGAGCGCATCGACGAGCTCGAAGGTCAACTCGGCACCATGCAGGAGCAAATCGACGAAGTCGCAACGAGTCGGGCGGTGGTCGCCAAGAACATCGCGGACCTCGACGCCCAATTGCTGCGAACGTACGACCGCAGGAGGGGGCGGCGCGGGATTCGCGTCGCCGCCGTGCACAAGGAGGCTTGCGGTGCTTGTTTCCACCGGATGCCCGCCCAAACCCTCAACGAGGTCCGCGTCGGTGGGCGCGTCATCTCCTGCGAGAGTTGCGGCACCATCATGGTCTGGAACGAGCAGGCGGTTTAATTTTTGGTGAGGTGTAAGTCGGGTGGGCGCGCTAGCGGCCCTTAGCGGTCGCTGGTGAGGAAAGTCCGAGCTCCACAGGACAGGATGCTGGGTAACACCCAGGGGGGGTGACCCCACAGACAGTGCCACAGAAAACACACCGCCCAGCTTGCTGGGTAAGGTTGAAAAGGCGAGGTAAGAGCTCACCGCACCTGCGGCGACGCAGGTGGCAGGGTAAACCTCATCCGGAGCAAGGCTAAATAGGGGAAAAGAGGTGGTCCGCCTCGCTAAATTCCCGGGTAGGCCGCACCGAGGCGGTCGGGCAACCGCCGCCCCAGATGAATGCCCACACAGCGCACTTCAGGTGCGTGGACAGAACTCGGCTTATAGACTTACTCCTCCCACACCCGGGGCCCGGCGGCTCCGGGTGATTTTTCTTTCTTTGGAGAGGTATATGTTCCTTCTGATCGCCGCGCTGGTGTTGATTGCCGCGCAACTTCCCGCCCAACAGCCCGAGCGCTACGCGATCGAGCCGCTGGTTTCGCAGCTAGCCGAAGGCTATATCGACTGGACGCAACACGTGCTCTTTGCCTATGGCGAAAGCACCGCGCCCCCGGAGGTCACCGATCCCGTGCAGCAGCGGCTCCACGGGTTGCGCAATGCCCGGGACGCGGCGTTCCGCAACATGCGCGAGCTAATCGGCCAAGTACGCCTCAACGCCGATACCCAACTGCAAGACGCTGGCCTCGATCGCGATTTTCAAGAATTTGTCCGCGTGGCCATTGGCTCGCAAAGCGAGGACCAAGGACGCTATCGCATCGCCGTGCGACTGCTGTTACTAGGCGATTTCGCGGCCGCGGCCCTGCCCCAAGTCGAGCCTCTAGACCCAAGATCATACGACCTAAGCTACTTCGACGACGCCCCCGCAGCACCAACGACGACCGATTCGCTTGAGATGTCCGTTGCCACCGATTCACTCGCAATGACAGCCGCCGATTCACTCGCAATGACAGCCGCCGATTCACTCGCAATGACAGCCGCCGATTCACTCGCAATGACAGCCGTCGCCGATACCCTCGCTGTGTCAGCCACCACTGATTCCCTCGCCATGCCCGCTACTGCCGATTCGCTAACGGCACCAGCCACCGCCGATTCCTTCGCGGCAGATGAAGTCGTGTTTTTCGTGCCCGAGGCACCCTATACGGGTCTGCTCGTCGATGTCCGCGGGCTCGGGCTGCAACCGAACATAGCACCGAGGGTGCTCAGCGCGGCGGGGCACGTAATTCACGGCGCGGCTACCGTGGACCGCAGACTCGCCGCAGACTACGGAGTCGCCGGCTACGACGACGACATCGACCACGCCTATAAAAGCGAGCGGCTCGGCGGCGAGGAAGCCAATCCTTTTATCGTCAGGGCTACGGGCACGGCCGGTCGCTACTCGGGCGATGCCATCATCGACAACTTCGATGCCGCGCAGGTGCTGCAAGCCGATGAGGCCGGCGACTTCCTGCGCCAAGGCCGGGTGACCTTCCTCCTCGGCCCCGAGCCAGCGGCCTTCGATGCTACCTATTTCGATTCTACCTATACTGACACTTTCATGTTAGAAGGAATGGAAGATGAGTTTGAGTTTTACGGGGAAATGGAACCAAGCGACCCAGCGGAATAACTCGCTGGTCTGCGTCGGGCTAGATACCGATCCCGCTCAGTTACCCGCCAGCGTCCGCGCCAAAGCCGATCCCGTCCTCTACTTCAACCAGCAAATCATCGACGCCACCTGCGACCTCGTTTGCTGCTACAAGCCCAACTTCGCTTTCTACAACGCCCTCGGCGCGGACGGCTTTGCCACGCTCAAACGCACTCTCGACCACATCCCCGAGGACATCCCGGTGCTCATCGACGCCAAGGTCGGCGACATGGGCAATACCGCCGAGCAATACGCCCGCGCCTTCTACGAAATCCTCGGCTGCGACGCGCTGACAGTGACGCCCTATTTGGGCCACGACTGCGTCGCGCCCTTCACCGCGTACCAAGACCGCACCACCTTTATCGTCTGTCTGACCTCCAACCCAGGGGCTGACGATTTTCAGAAAAACCATCTAGGCGACCGGCCCCTATACGAGCGCGTCATTGCCAAAGCCCACGAGTGGAACGCCGCCAACAACATCGGCCTAGTCGTCGGCGCGACTCAACCCGAGCACTTGGCCCACTTCCGCTCCCTAGCACCGGATATGCCCTTGCTGATGCCCGGGATCGGCGCACAAGGCGGCTCTGTAGAACTAGCAGTCAAAAACGGCTGCGATGCTCGTGGCGCAGGCATCCTCATCAACTCCTCGCGCGACATCCTCTACGCCTCCCAAGGCAGCGATTTCGCGAGCGCGGCCCGACAGGCGACCCTAACCCTGCGCGACACCATCAACGCCCACCGTCCCTGAGCCGTTGTTGCCATCGTCTATAGCTATATCTATTTTTTGCAACGAGTCGGGGTGTGGCGCAGTCCGGTTAGCGCACCTGCTTTGGGAGCAGGATGTCGTCGGTTCGAATCCGACCACCCCGACCACCCCTTTCCCTCCAGCACCCCTCCCTTCGCCCAGCGAAATTCGCAGCCCTTCGCGGCAAGGATAAACCATGGCACGAGAAATCAAGGCTTTGCTCGACGAGGAAATTGCAGCGTACGCAGTGCGCAATCCCCGTTCGCAGGCGATGTTTGCGCGGGCCAAGCAATCGCTGCCGGGCGGCAACACGCGCACTGGCGTCCACATTGATCCTTTTCCCCTATACGCCGACCGAGGCGAGGGAGCCTATCTCTACGACATCGACGGGCACTGTCTGACCGACTTCGTCAACAACAACACAGCCCTGCCCTTGGGCCATGCCCATCCCGCCATCGTCGACGCGCTGCGCGAACAAATCGGTCTCGGCACTGGGTTTTCACGACCCCTCGTCCTCGAAGTGGAGATGGCCGAGATGCTCCGCGAGCGCATGCCCGCGCTGGAGAGAGTGCGCTTTTGTTCCTCGGGCACTGAAGCCGTGCTCAACGCCCTGCGCGTGGCGCGGGCCCATACCGGACGCACCAAAGTCGCCAAGTTTGAGGGAGCCTACCACGGGATCGACGACAGCGCGCTAGTGAGCTACTTGCCGCCGCTGGGGCCGGAGCTAGGGCCAGCAAGCAAGCCGCAGGGCGTGGCCTCTTCGGCCGGACTGATGGCCCGCACTCTCGACGAGGTAGTCGTGCTGCCCTTCAACGACGCGGCGACCTGCGCCGAGATCATCAACGACAACGCCCAAGACCTAGCCGCCGTGATCGTGGACCCGCTCTCCACAGCCGCCGGGCTGACGCTGCCAGAGCCCGGTTTTTTGTCGAGCCTGCGCGAGGCGACCACCCGCGCCGGTGCCCTGCTGATCTTCGACGAAATCGTCAGCTTCCGCTTTGGCCCGGGCGGGACGCACACGGCCTATCAAGTACAGCCCGATCTAATCTGTTTGGGCAAGGTAATCGCCGGAGGGACGCCCGGTGCAGCTTTCGGCGGCCGCGCCGACGCCATGGACCTATACGACCCAGCCGACGGGCCGCAGATCCAACAGTCCGGGACCTTCAACGCCAACCCCATCGCCCTAGTCGCCGGCTTGCAGACGCTCCAAGCGCTAACTCCAGAGGCGTACGAACAGATGGAAGGGCTAGCGCGGCGAGCGGCTGAGGGATTGGAGGCCGCGTTTGGCGAGGCAGGTGTTGCCATACAGGTAGTCGTGGCCGGGTCCATATTCCGGCTGTACTTCCTCGAACAGCCGCCGCGCAATTTCCGCCAAGCAGCGCAGGACGACGCGCAGATGCACCGCTGGCTGTTCTTCGCTCTGCTCAACAGGGGGCTGTACACGCGGACGGGCGGCAACGTATCGCTGGCGACCGAGACTCACCACATCGACGCGCTGGTGCAGGGAGTGCGCGAGGTGGTGCAAGTACTGTAACTCCCCGCATGACCAATAGCGCATGGCGGCGTATACTTCTGTGGAGCCTGTCCCTGAGCATGGTTTGCTGCGGCGGTTGGGGCCGCCAGCCTCCGTCAGCAGAGCCGCCAACCACGGCCACAGCAACAGCCCACTACGCCTATTACTGTGCCGACTGCCACGGACCCGACATGGATGGGGGCATGGCTAGCAGCCTGATCGACAGCCGCTGGGATTACGGTGCAAGCGACGCGGCCATCTTCGCGAGCATTGCCGTGGGGATTCCCGAGGACGGCATGCCCGGGTTTGGCGCGGTGCTGGACGCAGCCCAAATCGACGCGTTGGTGCGCCTGATGCGGGAGGCCGAGCGCACGCAATCCCATTAATCCCCCACCGATTTTCTCCGATCTTGCCATTGATGCGAATACGGGCGCTAGCATTTATGGTATAGCTATATAACCGAAGGTTTAAAAAAACATGCGATACAGCATCTATCTAGTTTGCATCCTCGCCATTGCAGGAGACGCCGCAGCCCAACAGATCGTCCAATCCGAGGAACACACCTTTCGCGTCGAGACCTTCGCCACCGGCTTGGGTGTACCATGGGGCCTCGCTTTTCTGCCGGATGGACGCTTGTTGGTCACCGAGCGCGAGGGACGGCTACGTATCGTCGACACCAACGGCGAGGTCTCGCCGCCCATCGACGGCGTGCCCACAGTGGTTGCCAAGGGACAGGGCGGGCTGATGGACGTGACCTTGCACCCCCAGTACGCGGAGACCGGCTGGATTTACCTCAGTTACTCCGATCCTCTGCCCGGTCCGTTGGGTGGCATGCTGAGTTATACGGCCATCAGCCGCGGACGACTGCAAGAGGAGGGGTTGGTCGATGTAGAAGTAGTTCATCGCGTCCCGGATCAATTCTACACTCGGCACTCCCACCACTACGGCTCGCGCATCGTCTTCGACCGCGAGGGCTATCTGTACCATGCAATCGGCGACCGCGGCCAGCGGCCCCTCGCCCAAAACGTGAAGCTGCCCAATGGCAAAATCCACCGCTTGCACGACAGCGGCGGCATCCCGTCCGACAACCCCTTCGTCGGCAGCAACGGAGCCATTGCGTCGATCTGGTCCTACGGCCATCGCAACCCCCAAGGCATGGCCATGCACCCGGAGACCGACCAACTGTGGGCAGCCGAACACGGCCCCAAGGGCGGCGACGAACTCAACCTCGTGCGTCGAGGGCTAAACTACGGCTGGCCAGCCATTACCTACGGCATCAACTACGACGGCACGCCCATTACCGACCAAACCCAAGGCGACGGCATGGAGCAGCCACAAACCTATTGGGTGCCGTCGATAGCGGTCTGCGGCATTGACTTTTACACCGGCGAGCAATTCGGCAACTGGCAAAACGACCTGCTGGTGACCTCGCTGCGCTTCAACCGCCTGCACCGACTGCAATTGAAGAACACAGAAGTGGTACGCGATGAGATCGTGTACCAAGGCGAGTCGCGGATGCGCGACGTGCAAACCGGGCCGGACGGCGCAATCTATCTCGCGGTGGAAGACCCGGGGCGGATTTTGCGGCTGGTGCCGATAGAGCAGGGACAGTGAGACGGAGATAGTCCACTCGCGATGTATTACCTTATTATCTGTATATGGGCAAGGATCGAGATATATGAACCACATCCAAATTATAGAGCAAGTTTACAACGCACTCTCTGCGAAGATCACCCAAGGCGAGATCCCTATTTCTCTTCGAGCCCCTACCTTAGTCGGCACAGTCCAAGACGCCCCATTTGACTGCTGGGTTGCGGATACGATCAGAGATGTGCTTCCAGATATCGAAGTATTCCACTCAGGGAAACTGACTACTCCGGATCTCGTGTTGAGATACAAGACGACCAACTCACTGCTCGGTCTCGAGGTCAAAAAGCTCATCCAAAAGGAGGACGGCAAAGACCCACGAGGTCTTACCATCGACTACAATAGCTGTCTTCCCTGTGGAAAAGCCCTCGTGAAGGTCGGCGAGAACACTGTCGAGGTGCCTTGCTTTTATTTTTTTGCACTTCTCAGTCCCAATAGTTCTTCGATGGTCACAACAATCCTGACGGACGGAGACTTCCTCAACTACGATTTTGATCTTCATAAAGACGCAAAGTATGCAAATCAAAGCGAGTATAACCATGGTCCATACGGAGAAGGCTCCGTCCGCCATCGCAAGATGTACACCTATCCAAATCCACTCAACTACAAGCTGAGCTTTTTTTATTTGCGCCACCTTCTAATCGTGAAACAATACGACCTTCCATCTATTGCGGCACGAAGAGTCTCCTGCACAGACTTGATTATCCGTGATGACAAGTATAAGAACTCTTTTCGCTACATCGTGATCGATGCTACGAAAAATAGAGCGAAGCCGTTGCCACTCGATGAGCTGCCCGTGCAGCAAGACGTTTTTAAGATGTGCAAAGCGCGTAGGCCAAAGGAGCGAACCGCCTCCATGCCGCAGCTCCCGGAGTAAAGGATGCCCCGACTCATAGAGAACGATTTTCCGTATGCTCGTCTTTCCGTGATTGCAGAGGCCGAATCGTGGAGAAAAGAAGTCCACCGTCCAGTCTATTACATCCATAAATGGTGGGCGCGTAGATTGGGATCTGTTTTTCGGGGTATTTTGCTGGGTGCATGTCTCGACGAGAAAGAGGACTTCTGGAAGTGCTTTTATGGGAAGAACGATTTTGCTAAAACTGTAATTTTTGACCCTTTCATGGGGAGTGGAGTTACCATAGGAGAAGCGATTAAGCTTGGTTGTACCACTTTAGGTCAAGATATCAATCCAGTTTCGTATCTCGCATGTCGTGCTGCCTTCACGAAGTACGATCCGTCCGAAGTCGTCGCTACATATCAACTCCTTGAGCACACGGTCGGCCCCAAACTACTGAACTACTTCGAGACGCGAACAGAAGAAGGTAGTAGGGCAACCGTACTGTACTACTTTCTCGTCAAGGTTGTGTCATGTCCACAATGCGACGAACAGATCGACCTTTTCAAGTCTCGTATTTTCTCAAAGAACGCCGTCCCGCGCAAAGACCCTAGTGCCCGTGCACTTTGCCCTAGTTGCGGTGCCGTTAACGCGACTCTCTATGATGCTGATTACGTGAAGTGCTCGGATTGTGGCACAACGTACAACCCACAACAAGGCAATATCAAAGGGGCGAAAGTCGAATGCGATAAATGCGGCCATACATTCCGCCTTGTTGAGCGGATGAAATCAATACGTGGCCCTCTTGGTTATCGCCGGTACGCCAAGATGATTCTCACCACGGATGGACAAAAACGATACGCTTCTATGAATGCTTTCGATGACGCCCTTTTAGAAGACATCGCACAAGAGTTTACTTCCATCAGATCCTCCTTTCCTCAGATTGAAATCACACCGGGTTACAATACAAATCAGATTTTGAAGCACAACTACCGCTTCTGGCACGAGTTGTTTTCCGATAGACAGCTCCTTTGCATCCACCACTTACGGGAAGCGATTCGTCAGATTGACCACGCCGATCATAGACTCCTCTTTGCCTGTCTGTTCTCTGGAGTGCTTGAGTTCAATAACCTATTTGCATCTTTCAAGGGGGAAGGAACAGGGGCCGTACGGCACATGTTTTCACATCATGTCCTCAAACCTGAAGTGATGCCAATTGAAGCAAATGTCTGGGGTACGAGTAAGTCGTCTGGATCATTTTCTACCTTGTTCCGCTCTCGCATCCTAAATGCGCTTGCCTACAAAGCTGATCCAACAGAACTCTATGTGACATCGGGGAAGAACAGTAAAGTTGGAGGAATCAATCGACCTCTCGCCATCCCGGTTTCCAACGAGTTTGCCTTGTCCAATAATGGGAACGACGCAGTTTATCTCACTCAAGGCGATTCCAGTCGTACCAGTATTCCAGCCCGCAGTGTGGATATCATTGTAACTGATCCCCCATTCTTCGACAATGTTCACTACTCCCAACTCGCCGATTTTTTCTTTTACTGGCTTAACCAGCTTTTGGATTATTCCAAAGCCGAAACGACGAGACGGAAAGACGAAGTCCAAGATACGAGTTCTGTTCTCTTCGCAAACAAACTGACATCCGTGTTCTCCGAATGCCACCGCGTTCTCAAGCATACCGGGCTTCTCGTGTTCTCCTATCACCATGCTCGACACGAAGGGTGGACATGTGTCCATAGAGCTATACGACATGCCGGATTCGTGTGCAAACAGGCTTATCCGATTAAGGCTGAAATGTCTGTTTCCACGCCTCTGAAACAGGCAAAGACGCCGATACATTTGGACTTGATACTCGTCTGCGGCAAGGAAAACAACGGGATTGCCCACCACGTCGCTAACGTCGACATTACTCATGTTCTCCGCAGTGCAGAGGACCAAATTCGCGCCCTCAAATCGGCTAATATATCCGTCTCACTTGGAGATGCGAAGGTGATTCTCATGGGACGCTTCCTATGCGAAGCTCACCGCCTGTGGAACCTGGACAAGGAAGAGACGTTCCTGGCCGATATTGAAAGACATATTGACGACTACGTAGCTGACGTGATCAAAGTCCAAGGAGAGGCTCTATATACACAAGACCCCTCTGAACAACTGGTCCTTTTTGAAGAGATGGCCAAGTATTTGACCCATAGGGAGAATTCGGAACAAGGCGGTAAATCGCGGCCTTAAATGAGGTTGGACGTAAAGAAAGCAACAAACATGGAAAAGCGAACGCTTGGCCGCACGGGCCTTGAAGTCAGTATACTGGGAATGGGCGGCCTGTACGTCTCCAGCGCGGGTGACCGTGGACGCGATGAAGCATGCCGCGCCGTCCACCGCGCCCTTGAACTCGGCGTAAATTACGTGGATACAGCACCTAACTACCGCGACAGCGAAGAAGTTTTAGGCATCGCGCTTGAAGGCGTGCAGCAGCCGTACTTCCTCGCGACAAAACTCGGCGGCCGGCCGCAGCCGTTTAATCCGCAAGATAAAGATCTCTTGCGGCAGTCGGTCGATGAAAGCCTGCGCTTACTCAAACGCGATTACATCGATGTCCTATTGATACACGAGCCTGACCGTCCCGGTCAGTACGATTGGTGGACGGACTACGACAATTTCCACGGGCCCGTCTGCGAGTTGTTGGAGGAACTGAAAGCGGAAAACATCATCCGCTTCACCGGACTCGGCGGCACCACCGCTTATCAGCTGCCGCTCATTATGGCAACGGGCAACTACGATGTCGTCTTAACGGCGTTCAACTACAGCTTGCTCTGGCGAGAAGCAACCATCGCCATCTTCCCCGAAGCCGAGCGACAGAATATGGGCGTTATCATCGGCTCGCCGCTGCAACAGGGAGCCCTATCGCGACGCTACCCCGAAATAGAAACTGGGACGCCGTGGCTGAGCCCGCCACGCCAGCAACAGTTTCAGCGGCTTTACGCATTTCTGGATGAAATCGAACTATCGCTACCAGAAGCTGCGCTCCGCCTGATGGTCGCCACCCCGCAAATCTCTACGGTCTTGATGGGAGCGCGATCGGTGGAGGAAGTGGAACAGAATGTGCGCGCGGTTGCAGCCGGGCCGCTGCCGTCGGATGTCCTCGCCCAGCTTCAAGAGATTGCCGATATGGTGCCATTCCGGCCATATGAAGAGCCGTTTGGCTTGCCGTTTGGCCGGCCATACAAGGGGCCTGGCCAAGCCGGCAGATAGGTGAGACAGTGGCAGCCCCAGCACCCAACACCCAATGGCGTAATCACCACCCAACGTCCCATCATCACTTCGCCATCGAGCGGCGGACCGTTGCCACCCCCATCGACTCCCACGGCCCACGGCCCAGAGGGTGCCAAGGCCACCGACTGCCTCACTACTCATGGTAAACTCACTTCCTGTCGTCGCGCATCGTTAGCGGCTGTGGTCCGAATTAGACCTCCATCGCCGCGCCGCGAACTCATTCCGACTGCGCCTTGCAGCGACCCGTCCACTTTGTGGATAGGGTCGTCCGCCACGCCGGGGAAGTAGCGCTCTACGGGCGACCAGTCGGAACTGGCAACGATCGTGGGCACCGACCCGACGAATCCAGTGTCCGTGCCTCCCTCGTCGATGCTAATGCCGTTCGCATCGACATCGTCAAATTCCACCTGATAGCGGTATACTAATCGGTTGGTGTCGGAGCCGGACAGGTACTCTGCCACGCGGGTGTTGAGGTCGTTGGCAGCATCGCCGACCCGAATGACAATCCAAGAGTCGTCCTCGGGCACGTACACGTCCGTGTTGAACGTCAAGGCGATGTCAATGTTCTCGCCATAGTGATAAGTGCGACCGTTGACTGGTGTCGATATGATCTCGGTCTTGTAGGCGCGGTGCGGACTGGGACGGCCCTCGACCCGTATCCTGAGAGTCTTGTTGGGATCTCTTTCCCACTTGATACCGCCAGCGCTCCGCAAGCCGAGATAATTGTGGAGGGCCCATCCCTCTTTGGCCTCTGAATCTTCTCTGAAGCTGTAGGTTGTAGTGAATTGAGCGACGTTGCCGTTTGCGTGACCTGCGCCGCAATTGAGAAGCAAGTAGTAATCCGCGCTCGGCTCTAAATAGGTGTTCTCCGGTGCCTGCCATTCATTGTGTGCAAAGTCGTCCAAGCGACTTCTGGTCAGATCAGCTACCTTGGTGATAAGGTAGCCCTCGCGGTGATAGAGGCCCGCGTTTATCGTCCTGTACCGGCTCTCATTCGCAGCGCGCACATCTAGCGAAATATCCGTCAATTCATACCCACCCTGATTCGGGCCGGTTCTAAACCCCTGATACAGTCCGTCCTGATTCTCACACAGGGTTACGATTCTGTCTGATCCTGAAGATTGCTGCATATTCGTCACGAGTATGGTAATCGGCGAATCGTATTCAGCGCGTGCAGTCACGGCGACGACAAGTGCAGCGGCCACAGCCAAAATCACCGCTCCAGTCCGGTGCCAGCCACCCTGGGGCTTGGCGGACACGTGGTCTTGCCGTTGCCACAGTCGAACCCGGCGTCTGATATTCAGCCCCCTGAGGTCGCGACGGCTTGTCGCCCGCCGTTGTAAGGTCCCTCCCCCAACATCTGCCACTATCCGCCTGTCAAGCTTGTCACCCAGCACAGTTATCATGACCGGCCTCCCTCTCTTGCATTGCCAGCTAAGATGAAAAACTCCTCTCTGCCAATGCTTATTGCATAAACCGTGCCAAACTTTTAGTGGACGGCCTAAGTCATTTATAAAAAGGATGTTAGGAAAATTAATGCGGGAAGATGAAGAGTGCCGAAATGATGCGGAATTAAACAACTTGCAAGATGCAGAATGAAAAGAAGAGGCGTCTAACTATCTGAAATCGCGTTAGTTATGGCGCGATTTGCGGTATTTACAGCGGTAACCGCTTACTATTGCAACAGTTGCAACAGTCAATTCGGAACGGAGAGGTATTGACCTAGATTGTCAGCTTGGTCTCTGCCCGGCTGGCAGGTAGGTCGATGATATCTTCCGTAGGTTCCAAAATTGCAGACGGGGTCTTCGTCGATGGTGACGAAGACCCCGTCGGGTATGGGCCACATGCACGTCTGCCGCTAGCGCTCTATGGCGCTGAGAGCGCCAAGTGCAGCATGACCTCGCGGTCCGGTGCCCTGTTGTCGACAGTGCTCTCGCGCTGCGTCCCCTCAATACCCATCTCCAGCCCTTCCCAGCGCAATAACTCCAGCCGATAGCCCATACGTACCTCGCGGAAGGCCTCAGACTGCCCCACCCGTAGGTAGGGCGTTCCCGTAGCCCGACCACCGAACACCGCCAGCCCGTAGGCCGCCTCCGCGTCAAGACGACCAGCCGACGCAATCGCGTCGTTCGCCGCCAGTCCCACCAGCGTCTCCCGCCCCAACAGCGCCGCCACACCGCCCGAGGACACCCCTCCCCAGGACGGCGTCAGCGCCACGGCCGGACCCAGCGCCGAAGACGGCGTCGAATCGAAGCGCAGCGACCCTGATACCCTCCAGTCCCGAAAGTCCGAAGTCTCGTGCGCCACCAAGCCACGCACCATCACCTGCGCCATCAGCCCCCGCGCCGCATCGGCAAAGACCGTACCGCCGCCTACCTCCACCCCAAAGCCCGTCTCTGCGTCGCCGCCGTCATGGCGCAACCCCAACTCGACCGTCGGTGTCAGCAACCCACCGCCTAGCGCAAGATCCAAGGACCCCTCCAGCCCCAAGCGCAGGCGGCTCACATCCGCCACCGCCGCGGCCAGCAGGCCCGACGGATCCACTGCCGCCGCCGAGGTCGTGCGCACCAACAGCGCATCCGACTCAACCGCCAGCGACAGACCGCCGGCTTGCCGTGCGGAGACGAGGTCGCCCCGCACTCCGACCGCAGCCATCGTCAGACCCATAGCGGTGTGGTGAGACTCCCCGTCCTTCATCATCAATGCCAAGTCACCCTGACCGTAACCTGCCGTACCCCACAGCGACAGCCGCTCCGTCAGTTCGTAGCCGGCATAGGGATACAGGCCCGTCAGCGACGACGCCATGCGTCCTTGGCCGCGATCCGCCGAACGCCAGTTACCGTCCCCCCTGCTGTGAGACAGTGGCAGCCCCACCACCCAGCGCCCAACGGCGTAATCAGCACCCAACATCCCTGTCGTCACGCCGCCATCAAGCGAGAGACCGTTAGCACTCCCGCCAAAGCCCGAATACCCCCCACGGCCCCAAAGGGTACCAAGGCCACCGACTGTTTCACTACCCACGGTAAACGCACTTCCCGCCATGAGGTCGCGCATCGTCAGCGACTGCGGCCCGAACTGGACCTCGGTCGCCTCGTCGCGGTTCCATTCCGACTGCGGCTTGAAGCGATCCTGTGCGGTGACTTCACCTATGCCGCTGAGATCATGGCCCGCAACAGTAGCCTTAATCCCCGCCTCGTGCGGTGCCCTCAGACGCGCCTGCACGCCGTCGAGCACGCGCTGTGCCACAGTGCGACCAAAGCGCGCCAGCCAAGCTTGTTGCAACGGATCTTCGTTCTCGATCGTGCCCGTCGCCGTGTCGTCCGCAATACGCGCCCCCGAGGCATTGCTCAAGGTCAGCGTCAGGGTCTCCTCGCCCTCGTCGTGGGCATCGTCGAGCACCGCGACTGAAACCGTCTTCTGCGTCTCGCCCGCGGCGAAGGTGAGTGTCCCCTCTGCGGCCGTGTAGTCTTGGCCCGCCTGGGCGGTGCCGTCTGCGGTCGCGTAGTCCACCGTCACCGTCTCCGAGGCCGCCCGGTTCAGCATCACCGTGAATTCGAGCGTTGCGTCCGCCGCCTCCGTCGTCCGCGCATCCGCAATTGACAGCGCCGCTGCCCTTCCGGCGATGCAGTGGGCCGACCCGTCCTCCAGGACGGTACAGTGGACCGACCCATCCACCTTGTGGCTAGGGTCATCGGCCACACCGGGGTAATAGCGATCTACGGGCAACAAGCCTAAACTAGCGACGAGCGTGGGCACCCATCCAACGAATCCGGTGTCCGGCCCGCCCTCGTCAACGCTAAGGCCGTTTGCGTCGGCATCGTTGAGTTGCACCTCATAGCGGTAGATCAACTGAGTCGTGAAGGAGCCGGACAGGTAGGCTGCCTGGCCAGCCACATCGCCGACCTGAATGCCAATGGACGATTCGCCCTGCACGTACACGGGCGTGTTGAACGTCAGGGCGATATCGATGTTTTCTCCTACTAGGTAGGTGTCCCCGTTTGTCGGCGTCGATACGATCTCGGTCTGGTAGGCGCGGTGGTAACTGGGACGTCCCTTGACCTCTATCTTGAGAATCAAGCGAGAGCCCCATTTCCACTCGGGATCACCCGCGGTCCGAAAGCCGCAATGATCGTGGATTTCCCATCCTTCTTCGGCCCCGGGGTCGTCTTCACTGCTGTAGGTCGTGAGGAATTGGGCCACGTTGTCATTGGCGCAACCTGCCGTGCAATCAAGCAGGAAGTAATACTCCGTGTCCGGCTCCAGATAGGTATTTTCAGGTGCCCACCACTCATTGGCCGCAAAGTCGTTCAACTGGCCTCTGGTGAGCTTGGCGACGCGGGTGAAGCCGGATTCGTCCCAGAGGTAGATGCCTGCGTCTATCGTCATGTATCGGCTCTCATGGGTGTCGTGCACATGCAGCACAATGCTCGTCAATTCATACCCCCCGAGATTGGGGCCGGTTCTGAATGCCTGATTAAGTCCGTCCTGAGACGCATCCAGCAACACAACTCTCCCCGATGATGGTTGGTCGGTATTCTTCGCCAGCGTTCTGATCGGCGGATCATACTCCTGAGCAGGGGCAGTCGCCGCGATCACAAGGACGCTGGCTGCCGCCAGCAGCACCGCTCCAATCCGCCATGCGCCGCCTTGCGGTCTGGCCGACCCATGGTCTTGCCGTTGCCATAGTCGAACCCGACGCCCGATATTCAACCCTCTGAGGCCGCGATGGCATGTCGCCCGCCGTTGTGAGTCCTCTGCCCCAGCATCTGCCACCACCCGCTTGTCAAGCTTGTCAATCAGCACAGTTATCATGACCGGCCTCCTTCTCTTTATGCCAGCTAGGATGAAAACTCCTCTCTGCCAATGCTTATGCATAAACCGTGCCAAGTTTTTAGTAGATGGACTAAGTCCTTTATATAAAGGATGTTGGGATAATTGATGCGGAAGGATGGACGGTTCTCGAAATGATGCAGAATGAAACAGTTTACATGACGCAGGATGAAAAGGAGAGGTGGCTAACTCTCTGAAATCGCGTTAGTTATGGCGTGATTTGCGTCATTTACAGCGGCAACTGTTTAATAGTGCAACAGTTGCAACAGTCAATTCGGAACGGAGAGGTATTGGCCTGGATGTTGGCTTGGTCCTTACCCGGCTGGCAGGTAGGTTGATGATATCTTCTGTAGGTTCCAAACTTGCGAACGGGGTCTTCGTCGATGGTGACGAAGACCCCGTCGGGTATGGGCCCATGCACGTTTGCCGCTAGCGCTCTATGGTGCTGAGAGCGCCAAGTGCAGCATGACCTCGCGGTCTGGTGCCATGTTGTCGACGGTGCTGTTGCGCTGCGTCCCTTCGATACCCATCTCCAGCCCTTCCCAGCGCAATAACTCCAGCCGATAGCCCATACGTACCTCGCGGAAGGCCTCAGACTGCCCCACCCGTAGGTAGGGCGTTCCCGTAGCCCGACCACCGAACACCGCCAGCCCGTAGGCCGCCTCCGCGTCAAGACGACCAGCCGACGCTGCCTCGTTCGCCGCCAGCCCCACCAGCGTTTCGCGCCCGAGGAGCGCTGCCACACCACCCGAAGACGGCGCACCCCAAGACGGCGTTAGCGCCACGGCCGGACCCAGCGCCGAAGACGGCGTCGAATCGAAGCGCAGCGCCCCCGATACCCGCCAGTCCCGAAAGTCCGAAGTCTCGTGCGCCACCAAGCCACGCACCATCACCTGCGCCATCAGCCCCCGCGCCGCATCGGCAAAGACCGTACCGCCGCCTACCTCCACCCCAAAGCCCGTCTCCGCGTCGCCGCCGTCGTGGCGCAGACCCAACTCTATAGTCGGCGTCAGCGACCTGCCGCCTGCAAGTGCCAAATCTAGGGAACCCTCCAGCCCCAGGCGCAGGCGGCTCACATCCGCCACCGCCGCGGCCAGCAGGCCCGACGGATCCGCCGCCGCCGCCGAGGTCGTGCGCACCAACAGCGCATCTGACTCGACCGTCAGCGACAGACCGCCGGCTTGCCGCGCGGATACGAGATCACCCCGCACACCGGCCGCCGCCATCGTCAGATCCATAGTGGTGTGGTATGACTCTCCCTCCTGCATCATCAACCCTAGGTCACCCTGACCGTAACCTGCCGTACCCCACAGCGACAGACGCTCCGTCAGCTCGTAGCCGACATAGGGATACAGACCCGTCAGCGACGACGCCATGCGGCCTTCGCCGCGATCCACCGAATGCCAACTCCCGTCCCCCCTGCTGTGAGACAGCGGCAGCCCCAGCACCCAGCGCCCAATCGCGTAATCCGCACCAAACATCCCCGTCGTCACGCCGCCATCAAGCGCCAGACCGTTAACACTCCCATCAAAACCCGAATACGTCCCACGACCCCAGAGGGTGCCAAGACCGCCGACTGTCTCACTGCCCAAGGTAAATCCACTGCCCGTCATGAGGTCACGCCTCGTCAGAGACTGTGGTCTGAACTGTGCCCCAGTCGCCTCGTCGCGGCTCCATTCCGACTGCGTCTTGAAGCGATCCTGCGCGACTTCATCTGCACCGCTCAGGTCATAGCCCGCAACGGTAGCCTTAATCCCCGACTGGTGTGGTGCCCGCAGACGCGTCTGAACACCTTCGAGCACGCGCTGGGCCGTAGTGCGACCAAAGCGCGCCAGCCAAGCCTGCTGCAACGGATCTTCGTTCTCGATCGTGCCCGTCGCCGTATCGTCCGCAATATCCACCCCCGAAGCGTTGCTCAAGGTCAGCGTCAGGGTCTCCTCGCCCTCGTCGTGGGCGTCGTCGAGCACCGCGACCGAAACCGTCTTTTGCGTCTCGCCCGCCGCGAAGGTGAGCGTTCCATCCGCAGCCGTGTAGTCTTGTCCTGCCTGTGCGGTCCCATCCACCGTCGCGTAGTCCACCGTCACCGCCTCTGAGGCCGCTCGGCTCAACGTCACCGTGAATGCGAGCGTGGCGTCTGCCTCCTCCATCGCCCGCGCATCCGCAACCCCTACTTGAGGCGTTGCCACGATCTGCAGTGAGCTAGCCACCTCGTTGTCGATTTCGACGATCACGACGTCGGGCAGTTCGACGTGTTCGCGGCCAGGGCCATCGGTAGACAAGTAGTGGTGGAAGCGACGCTCGCCACTGGACGTGTCGTTGTCCTGTCGGGCCTCCACCGTCACCGGAAAGGCTTCCTCCCAGTGATGGACATCCGACGAGGTCGCATCCTCGTCCGGCGAGAACCGCCAAGATTGCTCGCCGAGTGCGACCAGATCGGAGTCGCCGTCGTCTGGTTCCCAAGAGAGGACTACCCACTCTACCGGTCGCCGGTCGAGCTTGAGTTGGTAGGTCACTTGCTCCCCTTCGCGGACCTCAAGCCGTAAATCGGTGAGCGGGTTGCCGTCGCGGTCGAGAAACGCGACACCCACTTCGTCGTTGTCGACGATGGCGATTCTGGACTGACACGGGCCGCCGCACTCCGTCCGGTTGGAATCGCGCACTTGAACCTGGTCACTGAGCGAACGATCCCGCGCTAGCGTTACCATAAAAAGCTCTTCGAGTTCGTCCTCCGCGTCGTCGATCAGCGGCACCTCAATGCTCTTGTGTGCGACCCATCGACCGTCGGCGGATGAGAATTCCTCCGGCGTGAAGGCCACGGTTTCGCTAACGGAGGCATAATCCACATCGGCCACCGCCGTCGCGCTTTCCGTCGATAGGGTCACTTCGTGGCTCCGATTTGGTGGCGGAAATCCCCGCTGGGTCTCCATGATGACCTCGACGCTCGCTGCCGCGCCGGTCGCGCCCTCGTCAAAGCGGTACAGGGGCTGGCCCAGCCGCGCGATCAACGCGGGATTGCCCACCGCCATGCGCACGCTGGCCGCCGCCGGAGCCCCGATGTGGTAGCCAGCCCCCTCAATCACCGTAGCCGTAAGCGTACCGCTCTGGATCACTCGCTCGTTTTGTTGACTGGCATCAATACGCAGCTCAGCGGCAGTTGCGTTGGCGGGAAACTCGACGCTCTGCATGAGGTCGTCGGTGTTCAAGAACGACTGCTCCTGTGTCAGCTTGACGTTGACCACAATCGCCTGATCCGACGCCTCGGCCAGCGTCAGGTTGAAAACCACATCGTCTAACACGGCGATGTAGGCGTCCCTGCCCGCGCGAATCGTCACCGTCTGTCCCGTCGCCGCCCCGTCGTCGTCGGCAATGGTCACCGTGGCGGTAGCCTGACTTCCGGCGCGTATCCCGGCAGGCAGGGTTCCAAAGGAAAGCTCCAAGCTCTCACCGTCGTCGTCTTCGCTGTCGTCGACCGCAGTCACCGTGAAGCTCTGCGAGGTCTCGCCCCGCGCAAACGTGAGGCGGGTTGTAGACAGAGTGTAGTCGTCGATGGTAGCTCCATCGCCTACAGCGGCGATGATGGGGATAGTCACCGAGCGGTCGGGGTCCGGATCCAGCTCCACAGTCACCGTCGCCGCCGCTCCGCCCTCGGAGACAGTGAAGGCGTCCACGTCGAACGAAACATCTGCCGATCGATCTACCTTGTGACTGGCGTCGGCAGCTACGCCGGGGTAGTCTCGGGATGTCGGGAATGAACCCAGATCGAGGTTGGCCGTGGGGAGTGATCCGCCGAAGCCCGAGTGTGCCCCTCCCACATCGACGCTGATGCCGTTCGCATCGAAATCAGTAAACTGCACGCGGTAGCGGTACACCAGCCGCTTCGTGCCAGAGCCGGATACGTAGTGTGCCGACCGATAGTTGGAGCCGTCGTCTCCGACCCGAATGCCAATGACCGAGTCGTCCGATCCGACAAACGCCTCGGCGGAAAACGTCAGAGTGACGTCGATGCCCTCGCCGAGCCGGTAGCCATTCCCGTGGGCGGGTCTTGAGGTAATCTCCACATCCGTGACCTGGAGCGATCCGTCCACTTTGTGCTTGCGGCTGTCCTTCACGCCGGGGAAATAGCGATCTACCGGCAACAAGCCAAAACTGGGGGCAGTTGTGGGGAGTGGTCCGACAAAGCCGGTGTCCGCCCCCCCCGCATCGACGCTGATGCCGTTGGCGTCGGCATCGCCAATCTGCACTTGGTATCGGTACACCAGCCGATTCGTGCTGGTGCCAGACTGGTAGACTGCCGTGCGGTAGGTGGGGCCGTCGGCCGCTTCGCCAACTCGAATGCCGATGGTAGACTCGCCATAGAGTGACGAGTACACGTCCGTGTTGAACGTCAAGGCAATATCGATGTTCTCACCATACAGATAGGTTTCCCCGTTTACCGGCGTCGATACGATCTCCGTCTTGTACGCACGGTGGGGACTTGCACGCCCCTTGACCCGTATCCTGAGAACCGCGCTGGGATCGTGATACCATTTGTCGTCAGGTCTCCGAAAGCCCAAGCGATTGGCAAGAGACCATCCCTCTTCGGCCCCCGAATCTTCACCAAAGCTGTAGGTAACACCGAATTGGGCGACGTTGTCATTTTCACAACCCTCGATACAATCAAGCAGGAAATAGTAGGTCGTATTCGGCTTCAGATAGGTATCGGCGGGGGCCAGCCACTCATTTTTCGCAAAGTCGTTCAAGGAACCCGCTCTAATGAGGTCGGCGACCTTGGTGTCACCGTGGTACAGGCCTGCGAGAATCGTCATGTACCGGCTCTCATGCGTATCTCGCACATACAGCAAGATGCTCGTCAGTTCGTATCCACCCGGATTTGGGCCGGTTGTGAACTCCTGATACAGTCCATCCTGGCTCTTACACAGAGTCACCAACTTGTCTGACCCTGAAGATTGATACATGTTCGTCACGAGTGTGGTAATGGGCGGATCATAAAACTCCTGCGCGGGCGCGGGCACGCCGGAGACAAGCACGCTAGCCGTCGCCAGCAGCACCGCCCCAATCCGCCGTGCGCCGCCTTGAGGTCTGGCCGACACATGGTCTTGCCGTTGCCATAGCCGAACCCGGTGCCCGATATCCAACCTCCTGAAGCCGCGACGGCTTGTCGCCCGCCGTTGTGAATCCCCTGCCTCCGCATCTCCCACCACCCGCTTGTCAAGCTTGTCAATCAGCACAGTTGTCATGACCGGTCTCCTTCTCTTGCGTGTTAGGATGAAAAACTTCCTCTCTGCCAATGCTTATGCACAAACCGTGCCAAACCCGTAGCGGATGGACTAAGTCATTTATATAAAGGAAGTTAGGAACATTGATGCGGACGGACGGACCGTTCCCGAAATGATGCAGAACGAAACAATTCGAGAGACGCAGAATGAAAAGGAGAGGCGGCTAACTATCTGAAATTGCGTTACTTATGGCGCAGCTTGCGGCATTTGCAGCGGCGACTGTTTACTATTGCAACAGTTGCAACAGTCGGTTCGGATGGAGAGGATTGGCCTAGATTGTCGGCCTAGTTGCTGCCTAAGCAGTGTATGAAGAGCCGTTTGGCTTGCCGTTCGGATGACCATATAAGGGGCCAAGCCAAGCGGGCAGGTAGGTTGATGATATCTTCTGCAGGTTCCAAACTTGCGAACGGGGTCTTCGTCGATAATGACGAAGACCCCGTCGGGTATGGGCCCATGCACGCCTGCCGCTAGCCCTCTATGATGCTGAGAGCGCCAAGTGCAGCATGACCTCGCGGTCGGGTGCCCTGTTATCGACGGTGCTCTCGCGCTGCATCCCCTCAATACCCATCTCCAACCCTTCCCAGCGCAATAACTCCAGCCGATAGCCCATACGTACCTCGCGGAAGACCTCAGACTGCCCCACCCGTAGGTAAGGCGTCCCCGTAGCCCGACCGCCGAACACCGCCAGCCCGTAGGCCGCCTCCGCGTCGAGACGACCAGCGGACGCGGCTTCGTGCGCCGACAGCCCCACCAGCGTCTCTCGCCCCAACAGCGCCGCCAACCCGCCCGAAGACGGCGCACCCCAGGACGGCGTCAGCGCCACGGCCGGACCCAGCGCCGAAGACGGCGTCGGATCGAAGCGCAGCGACCCCGAGATCCGCCAGTCCCGAAAGTCCGCAGTCTCGTGCGCTACCAGACCACGCACCATCACCTGCGCCATCAGACCCCGCGCCGCATCGGCAAAGACCGTACCGCCGCCTACCTCCACCCCAAAGCCCGTCTCTGCGTCACCGCCGTCGTGGCGCAGTCCCAACTCGACCGTCGGCGTCAACGACCTGCCGCCGGCAAGCGCAAGCTCCAGAGAACCCTCCATCCCTAGGCGCAGGCGGCTCACATCCGCCACCGCCGCGGCCAACAGGCCCGACGGATCTGCCGCGGCCGCCGAGGTCGTGCGCACCAACAGTGCATCCGACTCGATCGCCAGCGATAAACCGCCGGCTTGCCGTACGAGGTCGCCCCGCGCCCCAACGGCAGCCATCGTCAGATCCATATCAGTGTGGTGCGATTCCCCGTCCTTCATCATCAATGCCAGGTCACCCTGACCGTAACCCGCCGTACCCCACAACGACAGACGCTCCGCGAGTTCGTAGCCGACGTAGGGATACAGACCCGTCAGCGCCGACGCCATGCGGCCTTGGCCGCGATCCACCGAATGCCAACTCCCGTCCCCCCTACTGTGAGACAGCGGCAGCCCCAGCACCCAGCGCCCAATCGCGTAATCAGCACCCAACATCCCCGTCGTCACCCCACCATCGAGCGCTAGCCCGTTAGCACCCCCACCAAAGCCCGAATACGCCCCACGGCCCCAGAGGGTACCAAGGCCGCCGACGGTCTCACTACTCATGGTAAACGCACTTCCAGGCACCAGATCACGCATCGTCAACAATTGTGGTCCGAACTGGACCTCAGTCGCCTCGTCGCGGTTCCATTCCGACTGCGGCTCGAAGCGCTCTTGCACGGCGACCTCGCCTGCACCGCTCAGGTCATAGCCCCCAACGGTAGCCTTAATCCCCGACTCGTGTGGTGCCCTCAGACGCGCCTGCACGCCGTCGAGCACGCGCTGTGCCACGGTGCGACCAAAGCGCGCCAACCAAGCTTGTTGCAACGGATCTTCGTTCTCGATGATGCCCGTCGCCGTATTCTCCGCAATACGCGCCCCCGAGGCGTTGCTCAAGGTCAGCGTCAGGGTCTCCTCGCCCTCGTCGTGGGCATCGTCGAGCACCACGACTGAAACCGTCTTACGCGTCTCGCCGGCTGCGAAGGTGAGCGTTCCGTTCGCGGTCGTGTAGTCTTGGCCCGCCTGGGCGGTGCCATCCGCAGTCGCGTAGTCCACTGTCACCGTCTCCGAGGCTGCCCGGTTCAGTATCACTGCGAATTCGAGCGTGGCGTCCGCTGCCTCCGTCGTCCGTGCATCCGCCACGGCCAGCGCCGCCGCCCTTCCGGCGATGCAGTGGAACGACCCGTCCTCTAGGACGGTGCAGTTGACCGCCCCGTCCACCTTGTGGCCAGGGTCATCGGCCACGCCGGGGTAATAGCGATCTACGGGCCACAAGCCCAAACTGGCGACGAGTGTGGGCACCCTCCCAACGAATCCGGTGTCCGGCCCTCCCTCGTCAACGCTGATGCCGTTTGCGTCGGCATCGTTGAGTTGCACCTCATAGCGGTAGATCAACTGAGTCGTGAAGGAGCCGGACAGGTAGGCTGCCTGGCCAGCGACATCGCCGACCTGAATGCCAATGGACGATTCGCCCTGCACGTACACGGGCGTGTTGAACGTCAGGGCGATATCGATGTTTTCACCTGCCACGTAGGTGTCTCCGTTTGCCGGCGTCGATACAATCTCGGTCTGGTAGGCGCGGTGGTAACTGGGACGTCCTTTGATCTCTATCTTAAGAATCACAGTAGAGGCCCATTTCCACTCGGGATCGCCCGCGGTCCGAAAGCCGCAATGATCGTGGATATCCCATCCTTCTTCGGCCCCAGGGTCGTCTTCCCTGATGAAGGTCGAGATGAATTGGGCCATGTTGTCATTGTCGCAACCTGCCGTGCAATCGAGCAGGAAGTAGTACTCCGTATCCGGCTCCAAATAGGTATTCTCTGGGGCCCACCACTCATTGGCCGCATAGTCGTCCAATTGGCCTCTGGTGAGCTTGGCGACGCGGGTGAAGCCGGATGATTCATCCCAGAGGTAGATGCCTGCGTCTATCGTCATGTACCGGCTCTTATGCGTGTCGTACACATGCAGCACAATGCTCGTCAATTCATACCCCCCGAGATTGGGGCCAGTTCTGAATCCCTGATTCAGTCCGTTCTGAGACGCATCCAGGGCTACGGCCGTGTCTGAGAATTGGCCGGTATTCTTCGCCAGCGTTCTGATCGGCGGGTCGTATTCCATCCCACGTGCAGTCACGGCGACGACAAGGGTCGCAGCCACGGCCAGAAGCACCGCTCCAGTTCGGCGCCAGCCACCCTGGGGTTTGGCCGACACATGATCTTGCCGTTGCCATAGCCGAACCCGGTGCCCAATATCCAACCCCCTGAGGCCGCGACGGCTCGTCGCCTGCCGTTGTGAGTCCTCTGCCCCAGCATCTGCCACCACCCGCTTGTCAAGCTTGTCAATCAGCGCAGTTATCATGACCGGCCTCCTTCTCTTGCGTTGCCAGCTAGGATGAAAGACTCCCTCTCTGCCAATGCTTATGCACAAACCGTGCCAAACCCGTAGCGGATGGACTAAGTCCTTTGTATAAAGGAAGTTAGGAACATTGATGCGGACGGACGGACCGTTCCCGAAATGATGCAGAACGAAACAATTCGAGAGACGTAGAATGAAAAAGAGAAGCGCCTAACTATCTGAAATCGCGTTAGTTATGGCGCGGGTTGCAGAGTTTACGGTGGCAAATGTTTATTATTGCAACAGTTGCAACAGTCAATTCGGAACGGAGCGATATTGGCCTAGAGGTCGGCTTAATTGCTGCCTAGCCAGTTATTCACTCCTCCGCCAACAGATTGTATTTTCTCAACTTCCGGTACAGGGTCACGCGATTGATATTCAGCGTTTGGGCGGCCTTGGTGATGTTCCAATCCAAGGCTTCGAGAGCGTGGACAACAGCTCGCCGCTCGGCTTCCTGCAGCGAAAGGGGGGAGTGGGCAGGATCTTCGGGATCCGTTGGAGACGGAACCAAGACGGAAAGTTGAGGAGGGAGGCTGCTGACTTGCAGTCTGTCCGTGGTTTCCAACAGCAGGGCGCGTTCAATGGTATTTCTGAGCTCGCGCACGTTGCCTGGCCAGTCATACGCGAGCAAGGTTTGCAGCGCCGCCGGGGAAATCCCGCGCGTGGATTCGTTGGCGCGTTCGGCATAGTCCTGCAGAAAATGGGCTGCCAACAGGGGAACATCCTCGCGGTGTTCTCTGAGCGGTGGGATGACGAGGGGAAAAGCAGCCAAGCGATAGAACAGGTCCGCGCGAAACCCGCCATCTTTCACCGCGCTTTCCAAGTCCCTGTTGGTCGCCGCAATCACGCGGATGTCAATGGGAATCGTAGCTGTTCCACCCACCCGCTGGATTTCTCGCTCTTCTAAGACGCGCAACAACTTGGCTTGCAGCGCGAGGGGCATGTCGCCAATTTCGTCGAGCAAAACGGTGCCGCCTTGGGCGTGCTCAAACTGCCCGATGCGCCGCGTGGCCGCTCCGGTAAAAGCCCCGCGTTCGTGTCCGAACAACTCGTTTTCGATCAGCGTCTCGGGAATAGCAGCGCAATTGACCGCGACAAAGGGGCCGCTCTTTCTCGGACTGTTGTAGTGAATCAGCTTAGCGACGAGCTCCTTACCGGTGCCGCTTTCGCCTTGAACCAGCACTGTAATGTCGCTTTCAGCCGCCCGCTGCATCAAGGCGTACACATGCTGCATGTTTTTGCTTTTGCCCACCATACCGTCAAAGGCGTACGTCGTTCCGAGTTCGGCGCGCAAGCGCAAGACCTCGGCTTTCATCTGCTCGCTCTCAACCTCTTTGGACACGTCCCGGTACATGACAATATGGCCCATGTCGTGTACGGGTGCTGTCGAGCGATAAAACAGCCGAGGCGTCGAGTCACCAGCTTCGGTAGCTTCTTCCTCCAAATCTCCCGCGTGGTCCAAAAACAACTCGCGCCCCAATTCAGGCAGACCGGGAGGCCGGAGGCGCTCCCCAATGCGTTCAATGAGGTCACTTGGCGATATTTGCTTCAACTCGCTTTCCGTGGCGTCAAGGAGCTTCTCATACCCCTGATTCGCCACCTGCAAGCGTCCCTCGGCATCGAACATGCCGATGGCATCTCCGGTCGCGTCGAGCACTGCTTGGAGTCTTTGATTGCTGGATTCCAGTTGCTGATTGCTATCTTCAAGTTCCCGCTGGTGCTTTGCCAATTCCTGTTCAATGTTCCACTTCCCAGTAAGCGAAAGCGTGATCTGCTGAATCTCCTCGCGCGAAAACGGCTTGCGGATGTAGAGCAATTTGTGCAGCAATTCCATGTCGTTGACGATCTCAGAGAGCGTCTTATCCGAGTATGCGGTCATGATGACGATCTCGATGTCCTGCTCGAATTGCCGAATCTGGCGCACGGTTTCAATGCCATCAGTACCCGGGGGCATTCTGATGTCAATGTAGGCCAACGCAAAGGGACGGTTCGATTCTTGGCCTGCTTTGACCATTGCGCAGGCTTCCTCCCCGCTTGTCGCATGGGAAAGTTCAAACTGCGGCAGAAAGGATTTATCGCTCTGCGAAACAAACGCCGCCGCCAACTCATCCGTTGCTCTCTTGGTCAAGCCGGAGGTCAGCATCTCTTCAAAGTCGTTGTGAATTTCCTCTTGGTCATCAACGACCAGCACGCGGTAGTTCCAAGAGTTGTTTGGTTTCATAAAGCCACCTCTATAGGTGATCGATCATAAGAAGCCTTTTTAAAACTCTGCTGACACGTCGAGTCGCTTGATCAACAGATGGATCATAGCGAGCGTCGCTATCGAGATACCGTCTTGCTACTTTTGGGTATCACCAGAAACAAGCACGATCCGTGCCAACTTTTTGTAACAAATAGCCAACTCCCTGCAGATAAAGCAGTTAGAGAATATTTGGCAACCGCAAAAGATTTTGGCAGTGTTGCAGAATGCAACAACCAGTTGCTCAGGCGACCTCTTTCCCTCTGTGGATGAGGGTTTGCAACTAGTTGTTTATTGAGAGGATTACAGGAAAAAATCGAGCGGACAAACCGAGCGTATGTTGCAAATTGCAACGTACGCCTCGTTTTGCAGCTTGGTTTGGTTCGCAGCAATAGAACCGCACAGACGACGTCACGCAGAGGTTTCCGACGCGCCGTCCCCATCGCGATCAGCGGAATCGAGCCGCAGCGTGACGCGCATGGTGGTACCGGTGCCATAGCCGTCGCTCAAAGGCTGAATTTTCCCCCCGGAGCCCGTGACAAAATTGGCCGCCGAATGAAGACCCAGCCCACTCCCCTCTTGCTTCGTCGTATAACCCGCCCCAAAGATCGCTTTGAGGTTTTTCTGCTCAATGCCAATGCCGTTGTCCTGCACCTCAAGGACGAGAAAATCTTGCTGGACACACGCTCTGATTTCGATGCGCGGCTGTTCCTTGAGCCCGCCTGATTTCTTCAGTTCATCGATAGCTTCCATCGCATTCTTGAGCAGATTGACCAGCATCTGGTTAAACTGGCTCTCCTGAATGCGAATCTCTGCGGGCGCGTCGCCGCAGTTCACCTGCGTCTGGATACCTCGGCTGGCAAACGAGTCTTGCACGATTTTCAGGGCACCCAAGATGGCCTGACGCAGGTCGACGTCTTTGCTGGTCATGGCCTTGCTGTCAAAGCCCCGCTGCGCGCGGACAATGTCCACGATGTGGCTCGTCTGGCTGTTGACGCGTTCAACTGTGCGGGTCAATTCCCGATTTTGCTCGACGAAATCGGCGGCAAGAGCCAGCAGAAACGGCCGCACCTGTTGGCCTTGCGGATCGTGCTGGACGTAGTCGCTCCAATCCTCCGCATGCGCCTCAACCGCTTCTGACAACGCCGATAAGCGTTCGATCAGCGGATCGTTCACCAACTCTCCTTTCAGGGTTCCAACGCCGATGGCCACGCTATTAATGGCATTGCCGATGTTGTGCAGGATGGTATCCATGACCTCTAGGCGGCCTTGCGCGAAAGCCTGGGCCAAGGCTTCTTCGGCTCGCACTCTCTCCGTCACGTCGCGAAAAACGATAACCCCGCCGTGAGCCGTGGTGCCAAGAGACGCGATGGGCCTGCCATTGGTGCTGATATAGACCCCCTCCGGCTTGGCCGCCGTGCGGATGAACATCTCCATCTCATCGGTCGCCTCCCCGCGCAGGGCGCGCACCAGCGGTAGTTCCTCGGTTGGGACGGGCGTGACTTTATCGGGATAGAAAATGCTGTACTCTTCCGTCCGTTGTTTGAGGACCGTATCCACCTTCCCGCCGATAATGCGTTCCGCACTCTGGTTAAAAGTGAGGTTGCCCTGCTCATCGGCGACGATCACGCCATCGCTGATGCTGTCAAAGATGGCCAGCATGAGTTGGATCTGATGCTGCAGCTCGTCAACGTTTTCTTTCACTTTGTTCTCAATTCCCTATGCTCGGAGACACGCTTCCTCGGCGAAGTGCTTGCAGGGCACGAAGACATCCGACGTCAGTTGCGCGTCATTTTTTTACGGGCTACTATGATACCCAAATTGTCGGGGAATCACAAAGGGGCCAGTCGATCTTTTACGGCTGGTGCCCACAGCGTAAAACAAGGGATAACGCGATGGCCGATGGCCTTTACGATGCAGTGATAGAACGCGATGTAATGGTGGAGATGCGCGATGGGGTGCGACTGGCGACGGATTTGTACTTCCCCGCCCGCGATGGACAGCCACTGCCCGGCAAGTTCCCCGCAGTCTTTCACCGCACGCCCTACGACAAAAGCGACGTCGAGCGCAACAGCAACTACGGCCAATTTTTCGCCCAACGCGGGTACGTGGCCGTCTATCAAGACTGCCGAGGCACGTTCCAGTCCGAGGGGGATGTGAATTTTCTCCTGCCCGAGGCCGAGGACGGCTACGACACCTTGCAGTGGATCGACCAGCAGCCGTGGAGCAACGGCAAGGTGGGGTCGTGGGGGACTTCGTGGTCGGGCTGGACGCAGACGGCGATGGCGGCGTTGGGGCCGACCAACCTCAAGGCCATGGTGGTCAACATGAGCGGAGCCGACGCGCACGAGTCTTCCGTGCGGCACGGGGGCGCACTGGAACTGCGGTTTTTGGCCTGGGCATTCTGGCATTCAGCGGCCAATACCCAGCGTGCGCTAAAAGCCGACCCATCCGTTGACGCAGCCCTGAACTTAGGCGCACCAGCCTTCGCCGACTGGCTCGCGCGAATGCCGCTCCGCAAGGGACAGACCCAGCTCAAATTGGTGCCGCCCTACCAGCAGTGGGCGCTGGACTTGCTGACCAAAGCCGACTACGACGAGTACTGGCAGCACCCCAGCTATGCACCGGCGCTCTTCTGGGACGACTTTCCAGATGTGCCGACTCTGATCATCGGGGGTTGGTACGATTCGTACACGCGCTCGACGTGCAAAAACTATGCGGGACTGGCGGCGCACAAGCAGGGGCCAGTGCGGATGCTCATGGGGCCGTGGACACACGGGACGCAAACACTGGAGCAGAGCTTTGCCGGCGACGTGGAATTCGGCGAGGACTCGGCCCTAGACGACTTCCGCGCCCTGCATCTGCGCTACTTCGACTGGGCGCTCAAGGGCGTTGATAACGGCGAGGCGAACGCGCCGCCCGTACAGATTTTCGCCATGGGTGGCGGCGGCGGCTATCGCACCAGCAGCGGCCGGCTTTTCCACGGCGGACATTGGCGCGACGAGGCCGAGTGGCCACTAGCCCGAACGAACTACACCAAGTACTATCTGCACGGCGACGGCACCTTGTCGCCAGAAGAGCCAGCCGCAGACGGCGGCGATACAGTCTATCGCTTCGATCCAGCCAATCCAGTGCCCTCTATTGGCGGCAATGTCTCGTCGCTTTCCGAGATCGGCCCCCTGCCTTCAGGCGTGAGTACTGCCGCCAATGCGCCGTGGCGGGCACGAGTGGCGCAATTGATGGAGCCGGGCGGATTCGATCAGGTGGAGGGACCGGAGTTTTACGGCTGTGCGCCGCCCTATCTACCGCTGGGCTCGCGGCCGGATGTGCTGGTCTTCGCCACTGAGCCGCTGGCCGAGGACGTGGAGGTGACCGGGCCGATTGAGGTGCAGTTGTGGGTCTCGTCGTCAGCGCCGGATACGGACTTTACCGCCAAGCTGATCGATTGCTATCCACCGAGTCGCTGGTACCCGCATGGCTACGCGCTCAACCTGACCGATAGCATCGCGCGCTTGCGCTACCGCAACGGACGCGAAAAGGGCGAACTCCTAGCGCCGGGCGAGATCGCCGAGCTGACGATTACCCTCTATCCGACGAGCAATGTGTTTGCCGCCGGACATCAGATCCGCCTCGACATTTCCAGCTCGAACTTTCCCCGCTTCGATGTCAATCCCAACACCGGTGACCCCATCGGTCAGGAGCGACGGCGCCAAGGGGCGGACAACAGAGTTCACCACAACGCAGCACAGGCATCGCACGTGGTGTTGCCGATTATTCCAACCTAGGAGAAATACACAATGGAACAGTTGCAGTTGGCCCTCGTGGGCTGTGGAGGTATGGCCGGGGCGCACGTGCGCGGCTTGGAGGAACTAGCGCAGGCCGGGATTGACGATATACAGGTGGTGGCCTGTTGCGACTTAGTAGAAGCGCAGGCGCAACAACGGGCCGACGAGATCGCCGAATTCCAAGCGCACAAACCGGCGATCTACACTGACGTAGAGAGGATGCTCTCGCACGTGGAGAACCTTGACGCAGTGGACATCTGCGCCCTGCACTCGCAACACCACATCCTCGCCGTGGCCTGCCTAGAGGCGGGCAAGCACGTGATCATCGAAAAGCCGCTGGCGATCACCCTGCGCGCCGGCCGCAAAATACTCAATGCGGCCATAGATAACCGCTGTCAGCTCGCCGTAGCGGAAAACTATCGCCGCTCGCCGCAGGAGCGAGCCAGATCCTGGGCGGTAGCCAGCGGGCAAATCGGCCAGCCGCGCACCTTCTATTGGCTGGAAGCGGGCTTGCGGTTGGGCAAGTGGGGCTGGCGCAACTTCAAACGCGACGCCGGAGCCGGCTGGCTCCTCGACGGGGGCGTGCATTTTGCCGATCTATTCCGCTATCACTTGGGGACTGAGGCGCGGCAGGTAGTGGCGCGGGCACACAGCTTTGAGCCGTATCGCTACGACGAGCCGGTCGAGCGCGAGGGGGCTTGGCCAGTGGATGTGGAGGACTGCGCAATGGCGCTGATCGATTTCGACGGCGGCGCAGTGGTGCAGTGGACTTGGCAAGGTTCAGCGCCGGGGCAGGATTTCGGTAAGCGCGTCCTCTACGGCAGTGAGGGCTGCATCGACTGGGAAAGCGGGCTGTGGACGCGCACCGGTGAGAACACATCCAACGAGGCATTGGTCGAGGCGTATCAGAACAGTCTCACAGAGGACGAGCGCGAGCGGCTATTCCCCGGTGGAGTGGAAAATCCCATCTCGACCGAACTAAAGAATTTCGCCGATGCCGTGCGGGGACAGGGTACGCCCGAAGTGGATGGCCTAGATGGCTATCGCTCGCAGGCGATCTGCATGGCAATCTTTGAGTCGGAGTGGTTTAATCGGCCAGTGACCTTGGCCGAGATCGAGCGCGGAGACTTGGAGGGCTATCAGGCCGAGATTGATCAGGCGCTGGGGATTGATTAGGCCGCGAATTTTTTTGAAGACGGCTACGACTCCCCAAAGTATGAAACCACCAACTGGGCGACGACCCTATAATGCGCGCCATCTTCGAATAGCCCTCACTTCTCGGATGTGCGCCATCGTTCCCCGCCACTTCCCGTTTATAGGCGTCATCCGCGCAGAGTGCAGAAAAAAGATCGATGTACGGAACGCCAAGCGCTTTTGCCTCGTGAGCAAACGCAAGCGATAGACTTTCGATTCTTTTATTCAGTTCATCTCCAAGAACAACCGGCGGCGGACCAACCATAAGCACTGTGTATCGCTTGGCCCCGCACAGAATCGCTCGGACGTTTGCGCAAGATTCCGCGAAATCAACGCGCATTTTCCCATTCTCAATGACCGTATCGTTGACACCACATGAGAGAACTATGCGGCCATCGCAGAAACCGGGCAGCCGAAGAGTGCATTCGCTCTCCCAGCGCAACAGAACATCTTTGCTCGTGTTTCGCCTAATACCAAGGTTGTAATAGGTAACAGGTATATCACTCGCATTGGCCATAGCACATAGACGCCCGGTCCACCCGAGAGCCGCCTCGTCACCGGTACCATTAACCAATGAATCGCCAATAAAGCAGATTCTTATGTCCTGCGTCATTTCGTTGTTGGGCTGCACCCTCTTGAATTTTACCTCTTCCACCCGATAACGATACTCTGTTCAGGATCTATAGGGCGAATCTCCATGTCTTGAAAGCTCGCTTCTGACATCATTTGTTGAATCTCGGAGCCAGTCCACTGTTTGGCCTCAATGTTGTTGTAAAAAACATGCAGGCCCTGGAATGCTGCTAGCAAAGGGCCTGTCTTCTCTTCATTGAGCAGGAATTCCGCTGCAATAGCCACGCCGCCTTCTGGTAAGGCTTCATAGCATCGCTGCAGAATACACATACAGCGATCGCGTCCCCAGTCGTGTAGAACATGCGACATGAAAAATACATCAGTGCTTGGGGGGTAGGTATCTTCAAAGAAATTACCCGTTTGGAACGCAATTTTTCCCGAAGAATCCGTCTGAGCAAGCCCTTCTTCTGCCCCCTGACGGTTATATTCTAAGTCGAAGACGACAGCTTCTAAGTGGGGATAGCGTCTCGCGATGCCCACCAAATGCCCCCCTGTGGCTCCACCGAGATCGACTATCTTGCTGTACTTAGAAAAATCGAACGCTTGCGCCACACAGTCGCCCCAGATGATGCGCAGATGATGGCGTTTGGGATAAAAGGCCATAGAGGGACGACTCTTACCCGTTGCTTTGTCCAGCCAGCCAGCTCCTTTTTGAGGTCTATCCGTGAGAATGGCTTCTTTGATCTTAGCACCGCGCTCAGGATCGACATAACCGGCTCGCCCAAAAGCAGTGTACTGATTGTAGAGTGCTTGATCCTCCACGAGAAATTCCTCCATGTCACCAACATTTGCATAACGATCCCCATCTTTTCTCAATACGCCTATTGCGGCACAGGTTACAGCGAGAACCTCGGCAGGTCGCAACTGGATACCCATGTGTTCGGCGATCTCGGCAATGGTCTTAGGGCCGTCAGCCAGTTGGGTAAATAGCCCCAGTTCAAGGGCACAAGCCAGTACATCTTGGGCTTCAGCACCAACGCTAATTTTCCAGAGTTGGTAATAAGAATTGTCCTCGTTATGTAAATCCATTTTTCCCTCAGTTAAAAGTGATAAAACGAATTAAAAATGTTTTTAAAACTCCTTGACGGGACGGTCAAAACTTGCTGTAAGAAATCCTTCAGCTTCGGCCAAGAAAGGTAGTTAAAGCGCTCCCAAAGTCTCCAGTCGTTTGCGTACTTCGGCCTGCACAGGTGCCGTCAATTCCACCAGCGGCAGGCGGATACCAACGTCAATCCTACCCATAGCATTGAGCGCCCACTTGGTTGGGATGGGGCTCGTCTCCATAAACAGGGCTTCGTGAATCGGTTGCAGCTTGGCATCCAACTCGCAGGCCTTGTCGTCGTCGCCATCGATGAACGCTTGGCAGAACTCTGCCATGGCCGTCGGCAAGACGTTGGCGGTCACCGAAATCGCCCCGACAGCACCGTAACCCGCCATAGTGAGCGTCTGCGCGTCCTCGCCGGACAGCAGGACGAAATCGTCGGGCACCAGCGCCTTGATCTCGGCGACGCGGCTGGGATCGCCACACGCCTCCTTGATCCCGACAATCGAATCGACAGCAGACAACCGAGCTACGGTCTCAGCCTGCATGTCGCACGCCGTGCGCGGCGGCACATTGTAGAGAACCATCGGCAGGTTCACGGCCTCGGCGATGGCGCAATAGTGCCGGTAAAGGCCCTCCTGAGTCGGCTTGTTGTAGTACGGCGTCACCGACAGGCAGTAATCGGCACCAGCGCCCTGCGCCGCCCGAGTCAACTCGATGGCCTCGGCCGTCGCGTTAGCACCAGTACCTGCGACCACTGGCACGCGGCCATTCACCCGGCGCACCACAGCTTCAATAACCTGTTTTTGTTCGGTGTGAGTCAGCGTGGCCGATTCACCGGTGGTGCCCACCGGCACAATGCCGTGCGTCCCGGACTCCAAGTGCCAGTCCACCAAGCCGTCCAATGCCGCCCAGTCGATGGCCCCCGACGCCGTCATCGGCGTCACCAAGGCGACCAAGCTGCCCCGCAAATCATCCATTGCCTGCGGCATGATACCTCCTGAGAGATAAAGAAGAATGAGGGGCTGAATGAAAGGTACTATCGCAGCGTGTCAAGGAGGCGATGACGCGCTATGGCTCATTGCGGCGTTCGGGAACAATTCACACGCCAAACAAACTCTCATTCCTCAGTCTCAGCGTCCCCAAGCGGATGCAGATCAATCGGCGTGAGAATTCCATAGAAACCATATTTGACGCCCGATCGATCCCCTTTCCCCGGAGGAAAGTACTCTTCTATAAGCGCCAATAATCGACGACCAAATTCGGCTGCCTGTTCTTCGGAGAGTCGCGCACGATTGTGATTGACTGACATCTGGAATGTCGAGCCATATAAGCCTTCGGCAGCTTCGCGAGCGGCTTGATTGAACTGGCTGACAACATCCGTTGGCATGGCCTCCGCAATTTGGTCATCCGCTGGACGGATCTCTCGAACGCGAATCGTATCTGCCGCTGGCAAACAACGCCATTCCTGGGGGTCTGCTCCGTCTTCCTCCAAATATACGACACCTGTTTGCGCCAGCCGTTGCAAGTGGGACAGCACTCGCGCATCGGTAACGTCCAACGTCTGCGAAATTTCCACGACCGACTTCCCTGCTCCAAGAATTTCGAGGATGCGCCAACGAAGCGGGTCGGCAAGTATATTCGCACGATCATCTTCGACAACGAGTACCGCGTCTTTTAAGGAGTTGGTCGGGAATGTCAATTCACGCCATGTACTCATTTAGACATCCTTGGCAGGTGTGAAAGCCAGCAGAATCGTATCGGCAAACATGCGCCAGACGACGGCCACTTCAGCAAACCCAGCCTCGGTCATGGCCTCGATCATGTTCTCCGCACTGTGTTCGTACTCTACATCCTTCCCAGCGGCCTTCGTCGCTCGCTTGTACTCCACCCTAGCGTCAATCTCTTGCTGAGTAGCTATTCCCGAAGCAATGGCGTCTTGGAGATGACGCTGGCGGAAGCGCGACGCCTGCTGCCGAACACTCGCTCTCCAGCGAGGTCCGACTGACATCGCGTCGTACAGGACGAAGCAACCACCCGGCCGAAGTGCGCCCGCGATCCGGGCAAAAAGTTCGGGCAGACCGGCCGGAGGAAGATGGTGAAAGGTCTTGGCCGAGAAAACCAAATCACACGGCTGAATATCACAACTAGTTATGTCCGCTTCCCGCACCTCGATCCGATCCGAATACGGCGTCAGCTTCCGCCTAGCGAGCGCAAGCATCTCCGGTTCGCTGTCGATGCAGGTGCCAGTAGCGCGACGGAAGTGTTCCAACACACGCACAGTCGGCCCCGCCGTGCCACAGCCGAGGTCCACAAACTCGAATGTATCATCGGCATCAAAGGGGATCAGGTCCACAAGCATGTCCAAGCCCCTGCTGTAAGGAGGACTTAGAACGGGCTGGAGCCGATCGTACGAATCCGCGATAGTTGCAAAGTAACTGCGCCATTCAGGTAAAGATGAATCCATTTCTACTCCATCTGACAGGATTAACGCTGATTCCAGATACCGCCTATATCCCGACCCCGAACTTCTCCTCAAACTCCGTCCAAATTTCAGCGGGCACCTCCTGAGTCGCTGCGTCGTACGCGTCCTGAAGCTGGTGGCGGTCGGCGGGGCCGCTCATGACGATGCCGTCGATAGGCGCGTCGAGACAGAACTGCATGGCCAAGTGCTTGATGTCCACGTCTTGCTCTTGGCACCACTCCCACATGGCGTGAGCACGCGGCTCAGCGGCCCTATCCGGCTCGATGCCGGTCAAGCGCCCCATGCCGAAGACGCTGGCCAAGATCAGGCCTGTGCCGTGCTTTTTGGCCAAGCGCATGGTGGTGCGGGCGACGGATTGGTCGAGCAGCGTGTAGTCGAGGAACGTGAGGACGATCTCGGCGTGGCCGGCCTCAATGGCGGCGCGGTGGAAGTCGTGATCGCGGACTCCCAAACCAATGTGACGCACCAAGCCCTCTTCCTTCATTTTTTGCAACTCGTCAAAGGCGCGACCGTGGCCTAACGGATCGACAATATCGGGAGGGTCGTGAACCAACACAGCGTCGAGGTAATCGACGCGAATGGATTGCAGACTTTGTTCGACGCTCCAGCGCGTGGCCTCCGCGGAAAAGTCCTTGGGGCGCTCCGGGTGCGGGCCAACTTTCGCCTGCATGTAATAGCTCGACCGCTCGACGCCGGCTAGCGCCTTGCCCCAGCGATCCTCGTTGCGGCCAGCATAGCTATCGAAGTAGTCTATGCCCAGATCGAGAGCACGTTCAATGGTGGCGATAGTCTCGGCCTCGCCGGACGCACCGACAAAGGCCGCGCCCATGCCGAGCGCCCGGGGCTGCATGCCAGTGCGCCCCATGTTGCGGCGCGGTAGGTTACTCATGGATTTAACTCCCTTTTATCTCGTATAACTCGATTTCAAAAATTAAGGTCGCGCACGAGGGAATGCTGCCAGACTTGCCCTTTTTGCCATAGGCCAGTTCCGGCGGGATCACCAGCCGCGCCTTGCCGCCGCCCTTCATCATCTGCAGTCCCTCGGTCCAGCCGGGGATGACCCTTTTGAGCGACAGCGTGCTGGGGCGGCCCCGTTCGTACGAACTATCGAAGACCTCGCCGTCGGCGAACATGCCCTTGTAGTGGACGGTGACGCGGTCTTTGGCCCCTGGCTGGGGGCCGTAGCCTCCCTTTAGCTTCTGATAGATGAGGCCAGATTCAGTGCGCACGGCTCCTTCTTTGGCGGCCTCGCGGTCGAGGAAGGCTTGGTCGATGGCCTCGGCGCAGGGGTCGGAGCACGCAGTAAGCGCCAATAAGGCGAAAGGCAGTAAGGGGTTCATGGCGTTACCTCGGGGAGTGAGGGTGGCAGGAACACCCTCCATATTAGCGCACGCGGCCCGCTCGCTCAAGAGAGAGTGCGGAAAGCGGATATGGACAACGGAGAACTCCACGCGTTATGTTACCTCCCGTCGCACACAGTAAATCTCGCACAGAGAGGAGTAGCGTAAACATGGGAGCATGGTCTGGGGCAATCCGAGCGGCGTGTGTTTGGCGTTTAGCTCTTCTCTGCAGTATAGCCTTGGTAGCCTGTACCAGCGAACAGGCACCGGACGGTTTGCGGCAAGTGCCGCGCAACCGCACGCTGATCGTCGATTGCGCCGAAAACAACACCTGCGGCGGCCAGATCCAAGACTACAACACCTTCAACCCCTTCGTGCCGGGCGGAATCTCGCGGATCGGCTATCAGTTCCTCTACGAGCCGCTCTACTTCTTCAACGGCTACAAGATCGACGCCGAGCCGCTGCCGTGGATCGCCACCGGGCATCGGTTCAACTCGGACTACACCGAAGTCGTAGTGGATATACGCCCGGGCGTGGAGTGGAGTGACGGACGGCCGTGGACGGCGCACGACTTTGTCTTTACGGTCAATATGCTCAAAGAGCACGCGCCGAACCTAGTGTTCTCGACCGATATGGAAACCTGGGTCCAAGAGGCCGTGGCGCTCGACAGCCTGACGGCGAAGATCGTCCTCAAATCGCCCAACCCGCGCTTTCTGTTCAGTTATTTCACCCACAACCACGGCAACGGAGTACCGATCATCCCCAAACATATCTGGGAGGGGCAAGATCCCTTGCGTTTTGCCAATTACGATCTGGCCAGCGGTTGGCCGGTGGTCACCGGGCCGTATCGCATTGCACTGTCGGAGCCAGCGCAGCGGATCTGGGATCTGCGCCCAGACTGGTGGGCGGCCAAGACCGGCTTCCACCCGCTGCCGCAGGTCGAGCGGTTGATCTTTTTGCCCTATATGGAAGAGCACCAACGCGTACAGAACCTGCTGGCCAACAAGCTCGACACCTGTTTGGAACTCCGACCGTCCAATATCATCACCTTGCTCGAACAACACGACAAAATGAGCACTTGGACGGGACGGGAGCCGCCCTATAGCTACATGACGCCATGGGCGATTACGCTAGGGTTCAACAACATGGAGCCCCCTTTCGACGATCCTGAAATTCGCCGGGCGATCAACTTCGCCATCAATCGCAAACAACTAGTCGAAATCGGCTGGCAGAACTCGGGCGATTACGCGCTGCTGCCGCTGCCGGACGTGCCGCAGATGCACCCCTACTTCGCCGCAGCAGCGGATCTAGTTGCCCAATACGAGATCGGCGTCCACGACACCGCGCGCACCGCGGCGATCATGTCGCGCAAGGGATGGATGCGCGGGCCGGATGGCTTCTGGATGAAAGACGGCGAGGTATTGTCACTTGTCATCGACATCTTCGCACATTTCCAGGATCTAACACCCGTTTTGGTCGCCCAGTTCCAAGCGGCGGGTTTCGACGCCTCGTTCCGCATGACCTCGGACTACATCTCGCGGATGGCCCAAGGCGAGGCGCGCGCTTTTATGTTTGGCAACTTGAGCTCCATGCGCGATCCCTACCAAGTGCTGAGCCACTACCACAGCCGTTTCGCCAGACCAACGGGCGAGACCGCCGAGCACTACTGGCGCTGGCAAAACGCCGACTTCGACGCGCTAATCGATCGCATGGCACAGACGCCCAACGATGCACCCGCGATGATGGCGATTTACCGACAGGCAATGGCGATCTGGCTCGCCGAACTGCCAGCGATCCCGCTCGTGCAGTGGCCGCACCGGATCCCGGTCAACGAGACGTACTGGACGGGGTGGCCTTCGGCGGAAAATCCTTACATGAACACTTCGTACTGGGCGCGATCTTGGCTGTTGGTATTGCTCAATCTGCGCCCAGTTGGATAACGCGATGCCTACCCTATTCGATCGCACCCTGTTGCCCGAGGCCCTAGGCGAATTCGTCGTCATCTCCGATACCCACTATGCGCTAGCAGGGGCCGTCGGCATGGACGAATTCCCCTCCCGCGCCCAACAGAGCCAGCGGGCAGGCGCGGCATTGCGATTAGTAGCTGCCTTGGATCCAGATTTTGTCGTACACATGGGCGACGTAGTACAGGAATACCCCGGAAGCGCTGGCTTTGTCCCGGCCTTGGACCAAGCCCTAGAGCAGATGGCCGCCTGCGGCGTGCAGCCGCGCTGGGTGGCCGGCAACCACGACCTAGGCGACAAACCCGACCCCACCATGCCCACCCATCCGGTCACGGCCGAGGGGTTGGACGCATACCACCAGCGCTTTGGCCCATCTTGGTACAGCTTTGACTATCACGACCTGCACCTAGTGGTACTCAACAGCCAGATCCTGAACACCGGCCTGCCAGCAGAGGCAGAACAAAGGACTTGGTTGGAAGCCGACTTGGCCGCGCACGCCCAGATGCGCATCGCAGTATTTTTGCACCTGCCGCCCTACCTCCACAACCCCGCCGAGCCGCATCTGGGACACTACGACAACATCGGCGAACCGGCCCGCACCTGGCTGCTAAAATTGTTGGCCGCCCACCAAGTGTCTTGGCTCTTTGCAGCCCACGTGCACTTTTCCTTTTGCGAGCTAGCGGGTGCCTTGTACTATCGCACCGTCCCCTCCACTTCTTTTGCGCGCCCCGGTTTTAGCCACTTGTTCAGCAACGCACCACCGCCCGAGCAGGGTCGCAACGACCAACCCAAGTTGGGTTTTTACCTATGCCGCCTGCGCCACAACCGACTCGACATCCACCTGATCCGCACCGCCGGAGCACAGGATTGGGGTTCGGGTCCGCAGCGATTGCTCATCCCAGCGACCGCCGACTTGGGCGGAGCCCCATTGGGCCTGACCGCGACCCACCCCCTAGGCTGGGAGACGGAAGTCCCCATAACCTTTCCCTCGGTAGTACGCCAGCCAGTGCGCAACGACTATCCCCTGCTGTCCTGTCTGGAACTGGGCGCACAAGCCCTGCGCTGCCCTTGGACCGATTTGGATTCGTCCGGCGACCGCCTGCGCTTTTTGCGCAGCCAAGGCGTCCAAGTACAGGCGACCATTCTCGCCGACGAGGCCACCCCGTACGAGTCCATCTTAGAAAGTCACCGCGACCAAGTCGATACTTGGGAGATCCAGACGCCGGGCGAGCCTTGGCCATCATCGTCGTGTCTATACCTGTTCAAGAGCTACCACCGCAACTTGCGGATGTCCTTGGCTCCGGTGATCCCCGGCCAGCAGATAGCAGGCAAACAGCACCCCCGCACCCGGATCGGCTACCGGCCCGACGAAGTAGCCCAACTCGACCGTCAGTTGCAAAACGCGGATACGTGGATAGAAGCGGCCCTGTGCCGACTGGACGCAACGGCCCCTTGGGAAGATGCCTTGGCTTGGCGCGAGATAAGTGCCCTGACCACGATGGGACGGCTGGATTTGCTCTTTGAGTTGCCGGGGCAAAGCGACCAAGACGATGCCGTCCAAGCCGCAGAGGCGCTCTTTGCAACGGCGCTGCTGCCGAGAGCGCGGCTTTTTGTCGAGCCTTTTATCGATCTGGACCGCACCATGGACGTCGGTCAGGGTCTTTTGGATCCCCTGTGCAATCCCCGCCCCGTCTTTGGCGTCCTGCGCTGCCTCAATGCACTGCTCCAGCGCTTCCGCGTGCCTTTTGCCGAAGCCACTAGCGTGGAAGGCGATGGCTCGACAGTGCGGCTGCTCCGGGGGCCGACCCGCACGTTGGCCCTGCTGTTACCAGCGGTCGCAGGAACTGTAGCTCCATCTACTTGGGAGATGGCGGGACCGGCGCGGCTTTATCGTCTAGCCGACGGAACCGTAGAAGAGATACAGGCCGACCAGCTTCCAGAGATCGCGCTCGACCAGCCGAGCTTGATGATCGTCGAAAATTAGTCGACGTGCTCCGTGCGGTCCGAGTCGAGCAACTCGCGTATCCCCTCCATATTGTCCAAACCTAAGCGGATCTGACGAGAGAGGTTTTCCTCGGCCTCGCGCACTTGGGGCAAAGTTTCCACAACATGGTCGAACTGGTCGTGGGGAATGACCACCACCCCGTCTTGGTCGGCAACCGCGATCTCACCAGCATCCACGCAAATCCCGCCCATGACCACCGGCATCCCGGCCGTACCTGGGCCATTGCGGGTACAGGAGTTGGGCGTAATACCCCGGCAAAAGGCGGGCAACCCAACGGGCAATATCCCATCTATATCGCGCATCAGGCCGTCGGTGACCAAACCGACCACGCCGCGGTTGCGGCCCATGGCCATCATGTTGTCGCCGGCAACCGCAGTCTTGGTGAACGTATCCGTGGCGATGAAGATCGCGTCCCCCCGCTGCGCGATCTCGAGCGCGGCAAAGACGGCGAGGTTGTCGCCCGGCCCTGGATGACAGGTGACGATGGGCGCGACGAACTTGCAGTTGTCGGAGTCGAGCGGCTTGATGCGGTAGTCGAGCGAGCCGCGGCCATTCATACAGTCAACGATAAAACCGGTGGGAACACTGCGCAGGGCGCGCAGAACGGCTTCCGAGGGCCGCGGAAAGTTGCGGCGAACAGTAAGTAGCGGAGGATCTTTTATCATGTTGGCTCCAAGGGTAAATGAAGGCGGACTATTTTATAAGGGGCCAAGGGCGGTTGTCAAGTAGACAGGAAACTAAACCCCTTCCTTCTTTCTTGCGCTGCCATTGTATATTAAATCCACTCAGCAGCGCGATATTAAGCGAGCCCAAGCGTACTGGGCTGAGTATAAGGAGTCAGACCGGTGAGAAAATTAGGAGCCTTTAAGGAGTTCCATTTTCAAGAACTAAGCGATCCTGTCAAGGCTAAAGCGTATATTGATGTAGCCTTAGAGGAATATCAAAACGATAACGACGATGGAGCGCTTTTGCTGGCCTTACGAGATGTGGCAGAGGCTCAAGGGGGGCTGGGCCAGCTAGCTGAGAAAACCGGTTTGAATCGGTCCAATATCTATCGGACCTTATCGGCGGGCGGCAATCCCCGTCTCCATACCTTAGCCGTTATTCTGCATAGTATGGGTCTGCGGCTGTCAGTAGATTTTGTATCATCAGATCCTCAATAGAGGGCACCAATGGTACGCGATTTGCATGCGCTTTCAGCGCTCCATCGCACGCCCCCAAGGCCCAGGAATGTAGGGAAAGCGAGTTTCAAGGTCGTCGGCTAGCTCCACCCCCCAGCCGGGCGCATCGGGCAGTGCGAGGTAGCCTTCGGTCGCGGGCGGATCTTTGAGAATGTCCCACTGCAACGGCCCTTGACCGATGAACATTTCCAGCACGTGCTCTTCGGGGAGAGCGGCGAGGAAGTGGGCGTTGGCTATGGTCAACAGACCATTGTGCCAGTTCTGAGTGAAAAGCTCGACGCCATACTCTTTAGCGCGGTGGTAGATGCGGATGGCCTCGTCGATACCACAGACGCCGACATCAAGCTGGCCCTTGGCGTACGCTTTCTGCGCAAAGAACGGCTCGAACTCGTCTAGGGTCGAGTTGGATTCGCCGCCGGTGATGGGCAGATGCAGTTCGGCGTTAAGACGGGCGTAACCGTCGATCTGCTCCTTGGGCAGCGGTTCCTCAAACCAAGTCCAACCCGCCTCGTCGAGAAAGTGGCCAATCTCGCGGGCCTGCGCCTCGTCGAGGCGGCAATTGCCCTCCAGCATTAGTTCCATGCGCTCGCCCACCGCGTCGGTCACCTCCTGCAACAGGTCAATCATCTGCGCAACCGTGACGCCCGACCACGACCACTCAGTACCCAGCCGCATCTTATAAGCAGTGAAGCCCCGGTCGGCGAGAGCACGCGCTTCATCGACGACTGCTGTGGGGCGGTCGTCCCAGTCGTACTGGACGCCGCCCGAAGCGTAGAGGCGGAAGAGGGTGCGCGGTTTACGCTCGGGAGTGTCGGGTGTGATGAGGGGGACGATGAGTTCGGCGACTGTTTTATTTTGCGCCTTGGCGCGCAGGTCCCACAGCGCCAGTTCGAGACCAGCGTAGGCAATGTGCATCGAGCGATCGCCAGTGGGTTTGAACTCAAGGCCCGGGTCGAGCGGGTCGCGGCCGATGAGACTGGGCTTGAGCGCGTCGAGCCGCTGGCGAATGATCGGTGGATCGCCATAGGTAGAAGGTTCGGCAATGCCCTGCAAGCCAACGTCCGTGTCAACGATGACGATAGGACAGTCGGCTTTTTCCACGTAGAAGGAGGCGCTGAACCACTGGCGCTCGGGTTCGTGGGAGCGGGAGAGGCAAAGGGTGCGGATGTCGGTAATTTTCATAAAATTCCTCAGGGCGTGGCGCGCACCCAGTCCAGCGAGAAGCGGGCCAAGGTCAAGCGCTCGTAGGGATATTCGGCACCGCATTCATAGAGGCAAGCGGCGCGGCCGTCGGGCAGGGCGGCCAGACAGGAATACGCTGCCGGACCAGAATGCAGAACGCGGGCGCAAGCCCACGTTTGGCCGTCGTCGTCGCTGAGCCGCACGGTCATGTTCTGGCGGCCCTCAGCGCTGGCGGGGTTGGAAAAGAGCACGCTAGCACCGACCCGACGGATACTCGCCTGGCAGATCGGCTCGACGAGGACGCGATCGCGCGCTATAGACGACCAGCTCTGCCCCCCGTCATCACTAAACGAAAAGGCGCGGGCGCGGATGCTGGGGTCGTAGTTGCGCATATTGAGCAGCAAACGACCGTCCTGCAACTCGACGACTTCGCACTCGTTGACTTGGTCCTGCGGAGTCGAGCCGCCGAGCCGCCAACTCTGTCCGCCGTCGTCGCTGAGCAAGACGTGCGAGTAGTATTTCTTGGTGCCCGCTTCAATGTGGTCGCAGGGGACGACGAGCCGACCAGTAGCTAGCTGGATGCCAGCGCCTGGCCCGGTGGCATACCAAGTCCAGTTAGGTTGCTTGGTCTCGGCTGTAATCTCCACAGGAGCAGACCAAGTGCATCCGTCGTCCTCGCTGCGCGTCAGCCACACCGTGCGGGTACCCTCGCTCGTTTGGTCGATGATCTCGGGCTCGTGATCGCCGCCGAGATTGTGGGTAATCAGCAGAGAAATCGCCCCCGTACGGACATCGACCACCGGGCAGGGATTGCCGCAGGTATTCGGGCCGTCGTCCCACACGATCTCAAAGGGAGCAAACGTCTGTCCGCCGTCGTCACTGCGCCGCAGCAGCATGTCGATGTCGCCGGTGTCGCCGCGCGCGTTTTTGCGCCCCTCGCAAAAGGCGAGCACCGTGCCGGTAGGTGTGGTGATCAGGGCTGGGATGCGGAAGGTATGGTAGCCTTGGGTCCCGCTCTCAAAGAGATCTATGGAATCGATCATGCCATTTATTCCTATACCATAAATCCTTCTACCGGCTCAAGTTTTTTGGCCACTGGATTGACGCCCATAAACACGCCTTCAAGGGCCAGAGCACCTAGCAACGGCACGGTCTCCTCCGCATTGAATAAAACGAGTGTAACCACCTCTCGCCCTTCAACTCGCAGCCATGTCTGGCCAACGTCCATAAGCCGAACCTCGCCTTGACCAAACTGAAAACGCTGTTTCATCAAGGGCGTCACCCTCAGTTGGCGCAGAACGGACGCCGGAACCGAGGTTATAGACGCCCCTGTATCCACTAGCGCATCCAAGTCGATCCAGTGTGCCCGCTGTTGGTCGCCGATGCTAATCTGTACATTGAACGTTCCCATGTAATGCGGTCCTCCGAAAGCAAATCATTGGTTAGATAGATGGAATATACCCTGTCGAATCGGGGCGGAGCAAGGGCGTCCCTATATTGGTTGCAGGGAAAAAGTACGGCTGAGTAGACTCGAGTCGTTCACCTTCTTTGCCAACGACCACTAAACCGGAGAAAACGCCACATGGACCCCATAGCAGAGCTAGCCGAATTCGACCGCGAGACCGTCACCCAAGCCAAAGCCGTCGAACAGCGTATCCAAGCCGAGGGCCTTGCAGCCGGGCACACCATTCGCGACGTGCGCGTCTTCCGGGTGCTGATGCCCTGGATCGGAACCAAGCGCTGGGACGGCTCGGCCGAGAGTTTTACCTTCGCCGAGTTCGAGACCGATAAAGGCTTGGTCGGCATTGCCGAGGGAGCCAATGCGGATACCGAAGAATTAAAGGGCAAAGTCCTGGGCAAAAATCCTTTTGACCCAAGCATCCGCGCCGACATGGGCCTGGCCTATTGGGACCTGAGCGGCAAAATCGCCAACCAGCCATTGGGCCAGTACTTGCACGAATGCTTCGCGCTGGAAACCCCCTTGGCAGAGCGCGTGCCCATGTCGGCCTACACCTGGTATAGCTTCCCCGACCTCAACGGCGAAAACGCCGTTACCTTTGAGAGTTACCCCTCCTACGTGCAGGAGATTATCCGCGTCCACGGCTTCCACAACATCAAGCTCTCAATGTGCGATTTTGAGCCGCAGCACTACGTGGAATTGGTGCGCAATATCCGCGCAGCCGTGGGTGCGGACGTGGATATCCGCGTCGATCCACACGCTTCTTGGGGCGAGGCGCAGGCGCTGCGCTTTATGCGCGAGGTCGAGGACTGTCATCCGGAGTGGATTGAGGAACCAGTGGGTGGGCGTTTCGACCACATCTTCCGCGCCGGCCATCGCCTGCGGCTGTTGAACACCATACCGATCTCGTCGCACGCCTGGCTGCCGCCGCTAGTCCCTCATCCCAGCACTAGGGGCCGCTACGGCGACGATGCCTTAGACGCGGAGTTGGATCTGGACGCGCTGCGGCGCTGGCAGCCAGCCGACATTTCTGCTCCCGACGCGTACGCAGGGCCGCTGGCGCTCAAGCGCTACTACGACGCGGCGCGCTTTATGGGTATGGGAATCGGCATGCACAGCGCCTATGAGCTGGGACCGGCGACGGCGATCCGCCTGCACATCGCCGCCTTTACCTTTCCCTACGAGAAACCCTATCACATCGTCTGGGGACGGGAGCGCGCCTTCCCGCCCTTCTCGGCGCACGCGATTGACGCGCATTATAACCAGTGGACCGACGACGTGATCTGCGGCGGCAAAATGGCCTATGACCAAGGATTTCTCGCCGTGCCCACGGGTCCGGGGCTAGGCGTCAAACTCGATCCCGATCGCCTGCGCCACTACGCCTTCAGCGAAGAAAAGGCCACGGATCATACCCGCCACATCGAACAAATCCGCGCAACCCATCTCGACGCACTCGGCTGGCGAGTGGAGCGCAGCGGCTGGCGACGCTATCGGGGGCGCTAGGCTCTTTTACTAAACCACGAAGAGTTTCAATAAACCACTGAAACCACGCGCCGGACGCGCTGCTGATGGGCGTCTCCATCGAGGTGGAGTTCGAGCAGGTAGAGGCCGGGCGGCACCAGTTGCCCCATTTGGTCGCGACCGTCCCAAGTAAAGTCCTGAGCACCCGCAGTGACAGCTTGCGAGTGCTCGACGAGCGCGTGGCCAGCCAAGTCGTAGAGCCGCAGGTGCCAAGGACGCGGTTCGAGGATGTTAATCACGTCGGCGCGGACGGCGAGCGCGTCGTTTATGCCGTCGCCATTGGGCGTCAACACCTCCGTGTCGAAGACGACGTTGAGCAAAAGATCGCGGGCGACGGGCAGTCCGACGATATTGGTGCTACTGGCGACTTGATCGGTAGCATCCCCAGGATCGACGCGCTGGCGGCTGGCGTCCTCAGTCCGCGCGTCTTGGATGAAAAGGACGAAGGGGGTGGACTGCTGGAAGACCTGAGCGGCAAAGCGCAATTCGATGAGGTCGTCGTCGCGCAGCGGCTGGGAAAAGGTCACCGCAAACCCAGCTTCGACCGGCTGGTCTGTGACCTCTAAGGGCTCATCGTTGACTAAGGCACCAATAAAGCGCGTCGGCGTCGGCGTCTCCACGACGAGGCGGTCAAAGCCGGATGCCTTAGTCTCACGTGGGCGCAAGAAGAAGCGGAACTCGGTTTCCTCGCCCGGCGGGACTTGGGTCGGAAAAATTTCGCTGACAGCGCGCTGAGATAACGGATCGCTGAATGCAATGCTGAGCGCGTCGAGTTGGAGTGCCACCGCTGGGTCCTCGGTGACCATCCGCATCTGTAGCTGAGCGTAGCGCCTCGGCGAAGGCGACTGGAACTCCTGGCCGGAAAAGGCGTAGAGCTTACTCCACGCGCTCCAGTCGCTACCGATGACCTGAGAGGTGTCAATAGGCCCTTTGAAGCTGGGAATCAGCTTGTTGTATTTCCTCTCGGTGACTTCCTTGCCGTTCTTGTCGTAATAGGTGAGTAAATTTTCGACCTCGTTGCCGGAGCGGCTGCGCAGCTCCAGCCGGGTGCCCAGCGGGATGTCGGCCTCCCAAGATACGGCGTTGAGGCTTTTGGGGCTTTGGAAGTCGATGATGTGCGAGCGAAAGTCCAAGTTCTGCGGAAAGCCTTCACCGAACACCTGGAGTTCCTCGGCGAAGCCTCGGAAGGCCCAGCGATTGCTCGCGTCCCAGCTCTTCCACAACACCCGGATAAAGCGGGTGGGCACTAGCCCGAATTCGTGGGTGGCAACCCCTGTTACTTTTTTGACGTATTCGTTAGCAGTGCCGGAATAGTACTTCTGCCAGATCAGAGTGCCATCGGGTGCCACGGACCCGTCGGAACCGAGCACCTCGTAGAAATTGAACCCAAAGGAGCGCCGAGTGATGAAGAAGTCGATGACCCGGCCACTGCCAGCGGTGATGCCACCGCCAGGCCGGGCGACTACGCCGCCGACGATTTTGAGCTTGTCAACAAAGTAAGTAGCCCCCAAGTCGAGGATGATGTGCGAAAAGACATCGCGCTCGGCTTGGATAGTGCGCCGCACGAACCAACGAGTGGAGAGATCGCCGTCAATGAGCACTTGGGCGTTGCCCAGCGGAATGAGGTCTTGGGTGACAAACGCATCGAGGACGACTTCGAGGTTGCCGCCGCGTTCGAGCGTCCCCAAGGCCAGATTATCGCCCAGCGCTTCGACCTCGACTTCGACAAGACGGGTGTTTGGTTCGAGGGCGAGCAGGTCCAAGCGCACGTACTGGATCGGCGTGTGGAAGGACTGGTCGAGTTCATAGGTGATCTCGTGGCGGGTGTTCTCCTTGAAGCGCTCGCGCTGGCGGTAGATGACGCTTTCGGCGATGGGGTTGTCCACCTCGTCAACGGCGTGTTCGCCAGTGGAAAGCAGCAAGTCAAAAAGCGGCGGCGCAGGGCCCTGGGGATCGAAGATCAGCTTGACGCGGCGGGCAGAGACGCCCCGGCCCAAATCGACCTCAATGTTCCAGCTTTCGGGGGGATCGTCCAGATGGGGGTGCCAGCCGGTGGAGCGATCGCCATCCATGACCAACGGCGCGTCTCGTAGGTTGGAACCAGCGCTGCGGATGCCACCGCCTAAAGCCTCGGCATTGAGAGCCGCATTGATGTCGCGGCGGGCAGCGACGGGCTTGAGCCCACCCTGTGGAGTCAACTCGACCGTGCCGGGCAGCGACCAAGCCTGCCAGTCGCGGCGAGAGGCAAAGCGAATCTCGTCGGCACTTGCCGGGGGCACGCGGAAAAAGGCGCAAACGACCACACATCCCGTGAATAAGACGAATCGTCCAAGGCATCGGTCGCTGGAATCCATGATTTACCCTGCCCTACCTATAGTGGATTCAAACGCTACTTCTGCAAGACGCTGCCCGCGCCATTGCGGTCCCAAATCCCCACTGCACCGTTGCGCTGCCCATCGGCCCCCAAGAAGATGAGGTGTGTTCCATTAGCGGCGTTGACGTGCAAACCGCCGTTACCGCCGGCACCCGCGCCCGCGTAGATCAGGTTTTCACCGGTGCGGCTATTGATCAGCAGACCGCCGTTTTGCGACGAATCAGCACCAGCGAGGAAGATGTTGACGCCCTTGGCATTGTTGGCCATCAGCAAGCCGCTGCCCTCGTCTTCGCCCACGGCAACTAGCAAATTGCCGACCGCACTCCGCAGGGCCAAGTGGCCACTGCCGACTTCACTCGCGCCTAGGTACGCCAACTGCTCACCCGCCCCGTTGTACACCTGCAACGCACCCCCCTCTTGGTCGCTGCTTACAACCGAGACCAGCGGCGTACCAGTAGCCGTGTTGACCACCAGCAAGCCGTGACCAGTTGCATCGGTACTAAGACTAACCCCGCCCTGACCATTGCCTGCCCCCACCCACAACGCGCCGTTTTGTCGCTCGTCAGCCGTAGCTACGAGCACGGGTTGCCCTTCGTCGTTGAGGATTTCAATGGCACGGGCGCGGACCACGTCGGCCCCGGACGCCGTGCTTATCAAGGCGGTACTCAGCGACGTACTCAGCACAATGGCAACGTCGGTTAGGGCCAGCGCAGCTAGCACCGCCAAGAGGCGGCGACCAATGTAGCGTTCCAAAGAAGCGTAGGGTTGAAAGGCGCGCATACGTCTCCTCGCAGTAAAAGCGGGTTTTTCGTCTATCGCAGGAGGCTTATTTTGCATAGCAAACCTACACAAGGAGATACTCATGGCCAAGATCAAAAAAGTCCGCTGCATCCGCACCCGCCCAAACGGCACTTGGGTCATCGTCAAAATCATCACCGACCAGCCCGGTCTCTACGGCATCGGCTCGGCTAGCGAGCACAACCACGCCGCCACCGTCGCCACAGCCCTCGAAGAGAGCTTGGGGCCGCTGCTGATTGGCCGCGAGGCCAACCGCATCGAAGACATTTGGCAGTGCGTGTACAACAGCGGCTACTGGCGCAGCGGCTCCATCCTCAACGCCGCGCTGGGCGGCATCGACATGGCCCTGTGGGACATCAAGGGCAAAGAGGCCGGGATGCCCGTGTACGAACTGCTGGGCGGGGCCTGTCGCGCGGCGGTCCCCTGCTACGCCCATGCCGGCGGCGGCGATTACGAAGAACTCGCCGACGACATCCAGCGCTACATCGACGAAGGCTGGCCGGTAATCCGCTGCCAACTCGGCGGCTATGGCGGCGGCGGCTTCGTGGAAAACGCTATCAAGCCGCGCAATGCTTGGTCTGCGGCACCAGCTTTTGACGACGAAGCCTATCTAGAGGCCATTCCCGCGATGTTCGAGTACCTGCGCAATAAGCTGGGCTTCGGCCCCAAGCTCACCCACGACGTCCACGAGCACCTCAAACCCCAAATCGCGGTGGCACTGGCCAAGCGGCTGGAGCCCTATCGGCTGTTTTTCCTCGAAGACGCACTGGCACCCGAGCAGATCGGCTGGTACCGGCTCATGCGCCAGCAATGCACCACGCCGCAGGCCATGGGCGAGCTATTCGTCAATGTCCACGAATACCTGCCGCTGATCAGCGAGCGCCTCATCGACTACATCCGCATCCGAGTGGCCAAAGGCGGCGGCATCACCCCCTGCCGCAAAATCGCCGCGCTCTGCGAGTTTTACGGCGTGCAGACGGCTTGGCAGGAAGGCGGAGACAACGATCCGGTCAACCAAGCGGCGGCCATGCACTTAGATATGACGAGCTACAGCTTCGGGATCCAAGAGGAAAATGGTTTCAGCCCAGCAGAACTGGAGGCCTTTCCTGGACACGCGACCATGGAAGGGGGGTACATGTATCCCAACGACCAGCCGGGACTAGGGGTCGACATCGACGAGGAGAAGGCGAAGAATCTGTTGGTCGGAGACCAGGTACGCGCCTTTTACGCGGCCGAGGATCGCCGGGCCGACGGCAGCGTGGTGCGGCCCTGAGTGGCGGGCCGGTATGACCCTGTTATGTAGGGGGCGGTTTGCGAACCGCCCCTACCTACCGGGCGATCAGCACTGTCACCCGATGCGGCTCGGTTCCCGGCGGCAGTCTCCGAGCCCCATGAGCATCTCGCAGCGTGAACGGGTGATGCATGAGGATGTCCTGCTTGCCGTCCTTGTTGAGGTCCACCAGCCACGTGTATTCCTCGTCGTTGGGCACGGCGATCGCAACGTCTTGAGGCTGCTGAGAAAACAGGTCCGGCCCCGGCGCGCCGACAAAGATGTCCATGATCCGAGGGTGATCCCCGATGAGCAGGTCGGAGAGGCCGTCACCGGTCACATCCCCGATGAGCAAAGTCGTGTTGAACGCGCGCGGCCAACTCTTTTCTGTCTTGCGGCTTTCGTGCATTGCCCCTCGAAGCACTATGTCCAGCGGCACCCACCCCGGCTCCTTATGGCTGGGTATGCCGTCTAACGCAATTCTACGGGTGGCGTTGGGTTTGTCGCGGTAGAGGCCCCCTTCCATCTGGTAGAACTCAAGGTCCAGCCAGACGTCGTCGCCCATAAACCCCTTGAATCTCTTCCAGAGGCTGCTCTCTAGGTACTTGGTCTCAATGGTTGTGAACATCAATTCGGCTTGGCCGTAGCGATCAAAGTCGTGTCGGTCCATCCCGAGTTGGATTCTGCCGTCCGATTTGAACGCAATATCGACGCCCCGTGCGAACGCGATGCCGCCATCGGCTGTTGGCGCACCAAAATGCACCTCGTAGGCGGAACGCTTGCTCCCCTCCAGCGAGAAAACCACTAGGTCTGCGACCCCATCGCCGTTTAGGTCGCTTAACGAGTGCAGCACCTTCCCCGTCATGTCTCCGGTAGCGAGTGAGGAAAGATTGTCAGAGTCGAATGCAACATCGGTCGTGAAGGTCTCCGCCTCCGGAGCAAACAGCCCACGCTCGTCCTGGAGATGAACCTCGAAGTGGTCCTCCTTCCAGAACACTAGGTCGCAACGACCATCCCGGTTGTAGTCCACCCCGTGAACACGGCTCTGAGACCAAGGGTCGTATCGATATCCATCAGCTCCGTAGATCCTACTCATCTCAGTGGAAGGGCCGATCTGCACTGGATCGGCGAATGCGCCATCGCTCATCTGGACAAACACCAAGAAGCCATCGACATCCGGCACGACTAGGTCGTCGCGGTCGTCGCCATTCACGTCTTGAGTAACATCTACATGGGGGAGTTCGCCGCTGCGAGGCGGATTGAAATTGGAAGTCACCGCCACCAGTGCGCGTTCCGTCGCCGATTCGGGATCGAACCAGTTCAGGCGACCGGGCTCGTACGCAATCAAGCGGTCGCGGCCTCCGATATTGGCCACATCGACAAACAATACTTCGGGACGCAGCGTTGCGTCGAGTAGCGGCACCCAAGTGCTGTCGCCGAACGCGTAGAGGCGCAAGCGGCGGTCGCCATTCTCGTCGATATGCACCACGGCAAGGTCCGCGACAGCGCCACCGAGCAGGAACCCCGTCAAAACGGTCTGGCGTTCCGCCGCGCCGATGACGACCTCGTACTGATCGAAAGTAAATTCCGCGGCGGCCGGTGACGCGGAAATCGCGAGGAAAACGCCAAAAACCAGCATGAAAGTCAGGTTCCTAAGGCCGGACAGAGAAGCCGAAGGAATCCGCTGTCGCGGAAGCAAACAGGCCGATCCCGTTCTCGACGTGGAAAAGCGGCCGTTGAAAACTCTGGCCGGCCTCGCCGCTGCCTCGTTCCGCATCCACATTGTCGGTGCGGACCAAGTCGAACCAGTTCTGATCAACGGCAAAGAGCGTGACTTTGTAGCGCCCGGCATAATAGATGCCGGCCCAAGGCAGGTAGAGTTCGCCGCTTGCCAAACTCAACAGGGGCGAGGTCTCTACGCGCTCAAGTTCAAAGTCTTCAAGGTCCTCAATCCAGTCGTCGTCAAACAGCAGCGGGCTGGAACGCTCTAGATTGGCTAGGCGCACTTGGTAGGATACCGCAGGGCCATCGTCTTGGAATTGGGCTATTAGCACCCCCTTGTCGTACTCCAACTGATTTTCCGCGGCCTGATAGACCGCATCGCCGACCTCGGCAAACAACCGCAGACGCCGCAGTTCGGTTTCCAAATCGTCTTCCAAAAGCCGCAACTCGTCGATGCGGATGCGCGCTGGCGTCTGGGTCTGAGCGCGGACTGTTAGACCGTCTCCAGTGGTGACGCGCAACTCGTACAGACCATTAGGCTCAACCACCGGCGCGTCGTCCGGTGGCAGGTAGTGTCCGGCTCTACTTGGGTCGGGTCGGTAGTTGAACATTGCGTCGCCGCGCTGGATGGAAACGCTGGCTCCCTCCAGCGCCGTGGCCACCGCCGAATAGGAATGGCCGGGAGCGACCGTACGCCGCAAGACGACAGGAGGCAACGGCGCATCCACGATGAGGATGGCATCGACGACGATGAGGTCGGCCGCGCTGGAGCCAAACAGTTCGTCGGGGTCTCGGTCGGCTGCGAGCGGCCCGGGGGCCTTGCAGGCCAGCAGCGAAAACAGTGCTAGGAGCAATAGGTAGCGGTACATAGCTCAAAACCTGAAGTCAAAGCCGAAGGTCGGCACAATGGGCAGCATCCTAACTACAATCGGTTGCTCGGTAGAATCGTTGGGGTCGTACTGGATGAACCATTCGTTACGGCGGTTGTAGGCATTGAAAATCTGGAGATAAAAATCGACATCCGCGCTAAACAGCCCGAAGGTGCGCCGCATCCCAACATCCAAGCGGTGGTACGGCAGCAGCCGAGCCGTGTTGCGCGATGCCGCCAGCAGCCGGTCAACGGGGCGGTCAGAGGCTGGGTCGCGCAGGGTGTAGCGGGCCGCGGCGGGCGTGTAGGCTTGGCCAGTGCCGTACACCAAATTGGCGGTCCAAGTCCAGCGGGCCAAGCGATAGGTGGCCGTCAACGACGCGTCGTGGCGGCGATCGTATTTGGGCGGAAAGGTGCGGCCGCCATCGATATCCGGGAACGTCCGCCGCGTCCAGCCAAGGGTGTAGCCCAGCCAGCCGCTGAGACGCCCGCGGCGCTTTTCGGCAAATAGCTCCACGCCAGTAGCATAGCCGGTGCCGCCGGTTTTGAATATGTCCTCAGAGGTTTCCTGCTCGTCGTTTTCCCCCTGCTCCTCGTCAAGGACGACGAGGTTGGCCAAGTCCGTATAGTAGTAGTAGGTCTCAACGCTGAACCGGTAGCTGTTAGCAGGCTCCCACTCCAAGCCCGCAACCGCCTGATAGGAGCGCCCAGGCTCTACGGTCTCGTCGAGCGGCAGCCACAAATCGCCGCCACTAAAGCCCTCGGACGACACGAGCTGTAAGTACTGTCGATAGCTGCCCCCGGCCAGCTTGACGCGCCAGCCTTCTTGCAGCACGCGACTCAGCGAAAAACGCGGGTTGAGCGACAGGTGTCCGCCCTCTCCGTAATAAGTTCCGCGCAGACCCAGCCGAGCCTCGGTCAGCGGCGTCACCTGCCAGTTGTCTTGGACATAAGCCGTCAAGAGATAGGGCTTTACTACTTGGTCGTTCTCGTATTGATCGAAGAGCACGCCGTAATCAAAGCGGAATAACGTAAGGCCAACTCCGGTGCGGAGGGTGTGATTGGCCGCGGCGAAATAGTCGAGGTCTCCCTTGATGGAGACATCCCGTACGCGATTGCGCACCGCAATGGGTGTGCCAAACAAATTGAGAGTGATGTCGCTGTGGTATTTGGAGTACTGGGCAATCACGCGCCCAAAGAGCGCCGGCGAAAACACGTGCGTCCAGCGCCCGGTCAGGGCCTCGTTGCCCCAATTATTGCCAAAGCCAAGGGACAAGGTGTCGGTGTTGGTGCTGTCGCTGATGCCGAGGCTAATGTCGAGATGGTCGTTGCCCCGGTATGCGCTGAGCATGAGGTTGTCGTTGGGACTGAGCTGGGTATTGACCTTGGCGTTGACATCGTAAAACCAGTAGCCGAGGCCATCGAGTTCGTCGGTGGTCCGCCGCACCGCCCGCAGCACGGGATCGATGTACGTGCGCCGACCAGCCACCATCCACGAGCCTTGGCCGAGCGGCCCCTCGCTCATAAGCCGACTGGAGATCAGGCTCACGCCGCCGCTGGTGCTAAAGTTGCGGCGATTGCCATCGCGGTTTTGCACATCGAGGATGGCACTCAGGCTGCCGCCGTACTGGGCTGGATAGGCCCCCTTGTAGAAGGTGACGTCCTTGATGGCGTCCGGGTTGAAGGTGGAGAAGAAGCCAAAGGCGTGCGACGGATTGTAGAGCCGCATCTGGTCGAGCAGGATGCCGGTCTGGTCGGGGCCACCGCCGCGCACGTAGAGTCCACTGCTAAAATCCGATGCCGATTGCACACCCGGCAGCAGTTGCAAACTGCGCAGCAGGTCCGGCTCGGCCATGGCCGCCATCTGTTGGACATCCGTTACTTGCAGGGCGACCACGCTCGGCCGCTGGTTCACTTCGCTCGTCGCGGTCGCCTCGGCCTCCACCACGACCTCCCCCATCTCCAGTGCTTGCCGCTCCAGTTCGATATCCCAGCGCAGCGCTTGGCCAGCGGCCAACGCCAACGTGTCGCGCTGGGTTGTGTAGCCAATGTAGGACGCGGTAACGACCCAAGTCCCCGCCGGAATGTCCGGGATGGCGTAATAGCCTTCGGCGTTGCTCAGCGCCCCCAGCTCTCGGTTCTCAACGGCGATGGCGACCGCGGCATTGGGCAAGCGCTCGCCATCGCTGCCATCGCGGACAAAGCCGCTGAGAGTGCTAGTGAGTTGAGGCTGCGCCCAAGACGCATTCTGTAGGCTGGCCATTACAACCATCGCCACAATCGAGATTCTGATCTTACTCATTATGGATGCGCGTTTCCTCAAGGGGCCTAGGGGTTTTCCAGCGTCGCTTACTTTAACCCCGTCGCTAGGGAAAGGTGTTACTTAGAGGCTGTTGAGTTATGCGGTAGAATCGACTAGCGGACCAAGGCCATCCGCCCTACCGCCGTAAAATCCACCCCGGCAATGAGTTGATACAGATAGACCCCACTGGCAGCTTGTCGCCCCTCGTCGTCGCGGCCGTTCCAAGCAGTGCGATAGTTGCCGGCCGTCAGCAACTCCCCACTGTGCAAGGCGCGGACGCGGCGGCCGAGCACATCGTACACCACGAGATGCACGGGCGCAGTCCTTGACATGTCGAAGGCGATGATCGTGTTGGCATTGAATGGATTGGGCCAGTTGCCGCGCAACTGAAACGCTTCGGGCACCCCTAGGGTCTGTTCGGCAATCGCCGTCGGGATATCATTCGGAGCACCGGGCGTGGGGGTATTTACAGTCTGAAAATCGCCCGTAATGTCGGGGATGCGCGCCCAGCTCGTTCCCTCATCGGCCTGCCCCTTTTCCCAGTCAATCTGAGCAACCAAGGTCCCGTCTGCCGTCCAGATGCCCAGCTCTTCGTCGCGGCCGAGGGCAAAGCCGGGCCATTCGTCTTTATCCAACTCGACCTGTAAAAACTCACCCGCCTCAATGACCATGCCATCCGGAAAAGGAGTGCGCTTATCCTCGTCCGTCAGATCGTCGGCCATTACAAAATCCGCGAGATTTATCGACTCATCCGAGGCATTATAGAGTTCAAACCAATCGAGGGGGTCACCTTGGGCGGCGACCTCGTTGATAACCAGTCCGATCGCTGCTCCAGCTTCTGCATCGTCGTCTGCTGCTGCCGTATCCTCTCCCCCACCAAAGCTGAATAAGGTGCCGTAGAGACGACCCGAAATTTTTGCGCCCGATTCCGTGCTGGCCTCGTCGAATTCAATCCCTCCCTTGGCGATCAGGTTGAATTGATTCGGGGGGCTATCAGGCGACGGTAACGACAAGCGGTAGCCACTGACTGCATTCATGTCGATGGCCAAATTGGCACCGCTCGCCATCCAGTCAATCGGCAGCGAAACGGTGAGAACGTCGATGGCAAAGTCTTTGCCAAGGCTGATAATGGATACAGACGCCCTGTTTTTGTTCGTGCGTCCGTCGTCCTCTTCAAAGCCGGCTATGGCTCCCGAAAGCCCAAAGCCCTGCTCTTTTCCCCCTAACTGATAATTACTAAACGCGACCGTCCCTTCTCCCAGCGGATTCTCACTCTCACTCGATCCCCATGTCGTCTCAAAGCGCAGATCAAACGCGCCTCTTTCCGGCCAACAGATATTGGCCGAGGCCAGCGGCCAAGGCCAAGCAGCCGGCTCTGGGTCGAGATCAGCCAAAATCGCCGCCCGTCGCCCGCGGATGAACTCGCGCACTCGGTCTGCGTCGCTAGCGGCATCCGCGCGCCTTTTAACCAGCGCGTGTTGCTGGACGATCTCCGCCATTTCGTCGGCGAGGTCGAGCAGTTCTTCTTCGTTCCAGACCGTGTTGAGCAGTTGCTTGAGGCGAGCTACATAGGCGGCTCGCATCGCGTCGTCGCGGTATAAACGATGGGCAATGGCCCCGTGCGCCGTTACTGAAGGCGGCGACACAAAATCGTCGAAGGGACCATCAATCGAGGTAAAAACTTGATCTGCACCCCAAGGCATGAACACAAAAGGCGCATCCGGCTCGCGATAGACGTAGAAGTTATTGCGGTTGCCAGCATACCCATCCCAATGCCCGATGAGCACTTCCGTCGCCCAAAAGGTGAGGAAGCGGTCGATGTCGATGATGTCGGCAAGGGCTTCGAGGCCGGCCGGAGAGGGATCTTGTAGCGCGGCGACGACCGCGTCGATATCCGACCAGTCCGCTTCCGCCTCATTGGTTTTCTTTTGCAAAGTACCGCGCCACTTGGGACGAAAGTCGCTGACGGTCCCCTCGTAGAGGTTGCCGCTTGGATCGGAAAAATTGCGCTCCAAAAAGGCGGTTTTCATGCTCTCGACATGGACGAACAAGCCCAAGTTTTCACCGTTTACCGCAACGGTGGCAAAGTTGCAGCGCGGCGCTGGCAGGCCGGCGGACGCAAAGATGTGGTAGGCCATGCAGGTATTGATCAGCGACGGATCTTGCTGCGCATTGTTCAGGGTCAGGCGCTTCATCGCGCCGCCGAGGAGCTGACCGTCGATGAACTTGTCGAAGCGGACCTTGAGCGAGGGTTTCACCTTACTCAGCGATCCGATAAACCCTTTCTTGCGGACGCCGACTTGGGTGTGAGCTTCGCCGTCCACAGTTACAGTCGCCTCAAACCAAGTGAAGATGTCATCTGCGGGGCTGTCGAGGCAGTCGGCACCGACGAGTATATCCGCAAGGGTCCGCGTCTGGCCGCGCAGGCGATCCCAATCCTCGGGTGCTATCTCAATGCTCACGTCGAGCACGCGGTCGAGGGCAAAGTAGGGGTCGCTGGGATGGGACGCGTCCGCAGCCAACTGGCCGAAGGCTGGGTGGACAGCCAAGAACAATGCCGCGATCGCTATATGCGCGGTCCTGACTAAGCGCTGGTAATTTTTCACTGCATCCTCTTCTTCTGTTTGAGATGAAAGTATTCTAAAAATCGTGCAACCATCATTTCCTGCTTTAATAGATTGTGCCACCTGTGCAGGATGAGTGCCAGAGCACGTTATCGTGGCCGACAACGCCTTGTAGCCATGAAATGAGCGAGCCGAACGAAAGCCGAAGGAGGCTATTTACCTTATAAATTGATGATGCGATCATCAATTTATAAGGTAAATAGCCCTGGAATTATAGTCGCCCCCGTAGAAGAGGTTTTCCAACTCCGCGACGAAGTGCTCGTCATCCCTTACGATCTGCTGTAGATCAGCCGTGCAGAATCGGATGCCCGTTGCCGGGGAAGAACGCTACATCCACGAGGAAGGAGAGGCCGACGATTAGTCCGATGCAGAAGGGTGCGGCGGATCAGTAGCGGTCGATTGGTCGAAAAGCGTTGGCTCCAACTTCATCAGGTAGGCGCGGCAATCCCGGCGAATGGCTTGGGCAATATCCAGTGAACGCCGACCTTGAGGCTCATTCGCAACTTCAACCGTCTCAACTGGGTAGCGGCTGGCAACAGCAAACGTCGTCAGCCAGCGCAACGCCTCCCGTTGCTCTTGGATTTGGGGAATCCACTGGCCAACCATGCCCAGCAGATGTTCTAGATCATGGGTGCGAGGGACCGGCTGGGCATAGAACACCAGAATGGCTTTGAGGTACTTTTCAGCCGCCTGTTGACTGTGGAAACAGATCGTATCCCAAGGGATTTCTTGGGCCGCCAGATTATTCCTGACGTTTAGCAGGTCATTTTCAGCCCGGCTGGTCCACTGCCGCACTAGGATTTTTTGCGGGGTTTCGCTCATATAAAGAGGTGCCCTCGGCCAATACTTGGGACGCGAATGAAGACGGAGCTTCTTTCCAATAGTCCAGTTCGGCGGGGGTGTACACGACAATATCCAAGGGGCAATCAATGCCTTCGAGTAGGCGGCGCACTTCAACGGCGCGCTCCAACGGAGGCAAATCCGTCTGCCAGACTATGAGTAAATCCAAATCGCTGTCCCATTGGCTATGACCCGTAGCATGGGAGCCGAATAGAACGATCCGCTCGAAGGGGTGTGCGCGGACGAGGGTCTCTACAACGAGTTCGAGCGTTTGGTTGGTCTTTTTGGTTGCCTCTGTGGTCATAGTGTAGAATCTAAATAATCAACCCATTAAATCCAAAATCCTCAGCCGTGCAGGATGGGATGGCCGTTGCCGGGGAAGAACGCCACATCGACGAGGAAAGAGAGACCGACGCCGAGAAAGTACCCCGCAATCAGGCCAATGAAAAAAGGCGCGGCTTTGCGGTATAGCTCAATGCCGCCAAAGCGCATGATCAGACTCTTGGCTACCCACGCCACGAAGATCGCCGGGGCTTGGTTACGCACCATCCAGATCGCAGAGATCGCCAAACCCACAGGGTGCAGGGGCCACCACGGGAAGCGGTACTGCATAAACGTCAAAACTGACATCGCCGCCGCGCCGATGCCGAAGAAACCTAACTTTTGTGCGTGGAAATCGGCCGGGGCCTTGATCTTGGCCATCACGTCGCCAAAGGCCATCACGCCGGCACCCGAGGAGACGCGGAAGATCCAAGAGTTGAAGTTGGAAGCCCCCTGCTCGTAGGCCATGGAGATGAGATTAGTCAGCGAAACCGCAAAGGAAAGCACCACGGCCAAGGCAATGGCCAAGACAAAGCCGCGGCGGGCAATGCGCAGACTGCTTTGCAACTTGGCGGCGTGCGCGGCCGAAGGCATGAAGATGGACTGCACATCGCCGAAAAACGAATAGGTCAACCCCAAGGCCGCCAACCCCGTCGGCGAAATGGCGCTAGTGCCCAGCGTCATCATCGTCATCGCCTGACTGACGACAGGCGTGGTCAAATAAAACACGCCCGTCTGGACCACTAGGCGCGTAATGCCCAAATAGGCGATAAGGACTCCAGCCAAAAAGAGCATCGCCACCGACCATTCCATGCCGGCCTTATGCAGCCAAATTAGCATGTAGAAAACACCCAATAAGAGGCCCAACACCGCGGCGCGATAAGACATCAACTCGCGGCGGTCATCAATCGGGTAGGCTGGATTCCACGCCTTGCGGACCACATCCTTGAGGTGGTCGCGCGCCATCCACAGCCCCCACAGCACCAGCACCACAAACGCCCCCCAACACTGCCACGATGTCGAAGGCAATCCCCATACGAACTTATCCGCCTCGGTGACGCCGAGGCCAAAGCGGTTGAACAATCCCTCCTCAATCAGCGTTAATAAAAAGAAAAACCAAATGCTGAAGGTCACATTGAGGTTAGCAAAGTACATGAAACCAATGACCGGAAAGTAGAAGCGGATGTTAATGGTCGGAAAGCCGTGCGCGATCTGGATGGGATGGCTCCACTCGATCTTGGGAAAGAAGTGGAAGAAAAAGCCGACGATGTTCCACAAGACAATGCACAGCGGAATGGCCGCACCCGCCCAGAAGACTTTGCTGTACATGACCGCTGGCAGTCGGCGGGAGCTATCGGCGTTGGCGACGAGGGTTTGGGGTACTTCCATCAGCGGGTAGGCCAAGCGCTCGCGCTCGACCCACTGCTTGCGCAGAATGACCACCACACAGAAGCAGACCAGGTACAAAGTCCAAATAAAACTCAGCCACCAGAACAGCGGCATGGCCCAAGCGGCGAGCAAGGTGCCCCAAGGGGTCGGCTCGCCGATGGGCAGGCCCTCAAAAAACCAAGTCATAGCCAAACCGTCGTTGGACGGCAGCAGCCACGTCGGCAGGTAGGGCAGCACATACGTGCCCCACTGATTCTCCGCCGACGCAAAGTAATACGGCGTCGTCGGTATGGCTAGGAAGTAGCCGATGAGGAAAACCGGGATGCCAGTGCAGACCAAGCCCATGACGACGACCGTGATCAGCTCGGCCGGCCGCAAGGCCCAGCTAAGGTTGAGGGTCTTCAGCAGGGCATTGGCGAAGATGAGGCAGACAAAGAGAAACCCCACCCCAATCGGAAAAAACGACCATGTCATCTCGGACGAGCCAAACGTCCAGATCGAGTGCGGTGCCCCTAGGCTGATAAGCACGACCACCGCGCAACCCACGAGCAAGGAGCGCACGGTGACGCCTATGCCCTCTTGCTGTGCGGGATGAGTGGACAACGCGGCCTCAGCCGTGCAGGATGGGATGGCCGTTGCCGGGGAAGAAAATCATATCGACGATAAACGACATCCCTACCCCGAAGAAGTGCCCGAGAATCAAGCCAATGAAGAACGGCGCGGCCTTGCGGTACAGCTCAATGCCGCCAAAGCGCATGATCAGGCTCTTGGCCGCCCAAGACACAAAAATCGCCGGGGCTTGATTGCGCACCATCCAGATCGCGGAGATCGCCAAGCCCACCGGGTGCAGCGGCCACCACGGGAAGCGATACTGCATAAACGTCAAAACCGTCATAGCCGCCGCACCAATGCCAAAGAAGCCCAATTTTTGCGCGTGGAAATCGGCCGGAGTTTTGATCTTGGTCAGCGCGTCGTCAAAGGATCGCACCCCCGCGCCCGAGGAGACGCGGAAAAACCAAGAGTTGAAGTTGGAAGCCCCTTGCTCGTAGGCCATAGCAATGACGTACACAATGGCGGCGATAAAGCCGATCAACAGAGCCAGCGCAATGGCCAAACACAGGCCGCGGCGGCTCATGCGCATGGCGTCGTGCAGCCGGGTCGCATGGGCCGCCGACGGCATAAAAATCGACTGCACATCGCTAAAGAACCCATAACTCATCCCCAAGGCCGCCAAGCCCGTCGGCGAAATCGCACTCGTGCCAAAGGTCATCATGGTCATGGCTTGGCTGACCACGGGCGTGGTCATGTAAAAGACGCCGGCCTGCACCACCAAGCGGGTAATGCCCAAGTAAGCAATGAGCACGCCGCCCAAGAAAAACGCCGCCACCGACATTTCCATGCCGGCCTTGTTGAGCCACGCCAGCATGTAGACGACCCCGACCAACAGGCCGACGACCGCGCTGCGATAGGACATCAGCTCGCGGCTGTCGTCAACCGGATAGGCGGGATTCCACGCTTTGCGCACCACGTCCTTGAGGTGATCGCGCGCCATCCACAGTCCCCACAGCACCAGCACCACAAACGCCCCCCAACACTGCCAAGACGTCGAAGGCAAGCCCCACACGAAATTGTCCGCCTCCGTAACGCCAACACCAAAGCGGTTAAAAAGGCCCTCTTCGAGCAGCAGCAGCAAAAAGAAAAACCAGATGCTGAAGGTGACGTTGAGGTTGGCGAAATACATGAAGCCGACGACCGGAAAGTAGAACCGGATGTTAATGGTCGGAAAGCCGTGCGCGATCTGGATGGGATGGTTCCACTCGATCTTGGGAAAGAAGTGGAAGAAAAAGCCGACGATGTTCCACAAGACAATGCACAGGGGGATCGCCGCTCCCATCCAAAAGACCTTGTTGCGCAAGATGGCCGGCACGCGCGCAGGGCCATCGGCGTCCGCCACCAGAGCTTGCGGCACCTCCATCAGCGGATAGGCCAGCCGCTCGCGCTCGACCCACTGCTTGCGCAATATGACGACGAGGCAAAAACAGACCGCGTACAAGGTCCAGATAAAGCTCAGCCACCAAAACAATGGCATGGCCCACGCATCGAGCAGCGTGCCCCAAGGCATCGGCTCACCAATGGGCAGCCCCTCGAAGAACCAAGTCATGGCCAAGCCGTCGTTGCTCGGCAACAACCACGCCGGCAGGTAAGGCAAGATGTACGTGCCCCACTGGTTTTCAGCGGAGGCAAAGTAATAGGGCGTGGTGGGGATCGACAGCACGTAGCCCATCATGAAAATGGGGATGCCGGTCGTCACCAAGCCCATGACGACGACCGTGATCATCTCGGCCGGCCGCAAGGCCCAGCCGGGGTTGATCGTCTTGAGCAGGATGTTGAGCAGGATGAGGCAGCAGAACGAGAAGCCGACGGCAATCGGAAAGAATGACCACGTGATCTCGGACGACCCCAAGACCCAAATGGCGTAGGGCGCGCCCAAACACACCACGAGGACTTGGATGACGCCGAGCACCAAGGAGCGGAGCGTGAGGCCGCTAGCCGCATCTTGGCCAGTATGCTCTTCTCGATATGTAGGGGCCGCAGTCGGCGACGTCATCAAAAACCAGCTTCAGAGGCGATTTTATCGGAATTCAACGCGGACAATATGGTTTCAACACACCGCACTCGCAATCCTGCTGCGCTAGTCCCCATCTAACCCTGCCGCATGGCGACCCGCAGCCGGATCGCCGGCCGCGTAGTACGTGCCCGCGTCGGCCCACAGCATGACCGGGGTGGCGATGGGGCCGTTGCGGGTCTCGACTTGGTGGCCGCGCCGCGCCAGTTCATCCCGGACCTCTGCATCAACAGCCGAGTTGATAGCCAGCGACCCAGCTTGGATAAACGTCTGCTCGCGCACCGGGTTGGGATCAAACGAATCCTCGTGGTGGTCCGTGGCAAAGCGCGGTGCAACAACTGCTTCGGCCGGCTGCATCCCAAACTCCACAAAGTCGAGCAAGAGGCTCAAAGTGGCTTGGTCTTGCAAGTCGCCGCCAGCCACGCTGATAGCTAACACAGGCGCGCCATCCTTGAGCACCATCGTAGGCGTCAAGGTGATGCGGGGCCGTTTGCCCGGCGCAATGCAGTTGGGGTGTCCGAGCGTTGTGTTGAGGCTGCGCAGGCGGTTGCCATACGAGACGCCCGTACTGCCGGTGCCGCCAGCGTGATAGACGTTCGCGCTCGGCGTGGCCGATACGACCATACCCCAGCGGTCGGCTACTACGCACGTGGTGGTACCGCCGACTCCGGGCCGGAACGCGCCTCCCTCCTGCACCGCCTTCATACCGAGCGGGTCGCCGGGGCGGGCGTCCAGCGCAGCTTGGATCATGTCAATCAAGGGCTGCCGAAGCTGGGTATATTCGTCGGACAGCAAGGCGTTCATGGGCACATCTACGAACAGGGGATCGCCGTAGTGCGCGTCGCGGTCGGCCATGGCCAGCTTCATCGCTTCGACGACCGCGTGGACGTAATCGGCTGAGCAATGCCCCATGCCTTTGAGATCAAATCCTTCCAGCAGCCGCAGGGCTTGGCACAAATACGGGCCTTGGGTCCACGGGCCGCACTTGTACACTTGGTAGCCCCGGTAATCGACTGCCACCGGCTCTTCGATCAAGGTCCTATGAGCGGCCAAATCTGCGCGGCGCAAAAACCCACCCTGCTCCACGTAGAACGCCTCTAGGTCTGCGGCTATATCGCCGTGCTCGGCGCGGCGGCCATAGAAGTGATCGCAGGCCACTTGCAGCTTCTCTTGGCGATTGCCAGTGGCGCGATGCTCTTCCTCCACCATGCGCCGCAGCGTTCGCGCCAAGTCGGGATGCCATGCCTCCTCGCCTTCGTCGAGCAGGGCCAAGGTCGGCGCGACAATCGCGGCAAAACTCTGCGTGCCGTATTGCTGCAAGAGAGTAATGCACAAATCCACGACCGAGGGCACCGGAGCCATCTTGATGTCGTGGTCCGGGATACCGTGTTCCATGTACCAAGCAATGGCCTCCGGAGACAGCGGCGCGCGCCCCTGACCGGACAGCGACTTGACCGCGTTCCCATCCCAGACGAGCACCGGCACTTCCCCGCCGATGGAACAGGCTCCGTGATCGGTGACGTTGAGCGCTATGATCGCTCCGGCTGCGGCATCGGCTGCATTACCGCCTTGGCCGAGAATTTCAATACCAGCGGCTACAGCTCCAGCACCACCAGCCGCAATGACGCCGGTTTTACTCTGGGCGTGCCAGCCGATCTGATCTACCCTACTCATGTGTTGCTCCTTGTTAAAAAGAAGATTTGCCGCGCTCAATATCGCCTTGCGAGGGCGGTCTGTCGAGTCTCGCGACGGAGGGACGCTCCCCTTTCACGCGGAGCGGGCCAACATCCATGCTCCAAATAAGAGAAAATTCGATTATGTCTCAACATCCCGTTATATTTATAGGCCTGTTGCAGTGGCGTGCCACAGTGCTGTCCGTTGTCTTTATCGACCGCGAGATAAAGAGATCGACACGCTGACGGCAAAAGTCGAGACCGCTACAGGTATCTGCAAGAGTACCGTTCCGCCCTCATCACCGAGCCTGTGACCGGCAAAATTGACATGAGAGAGAAAGCCGCTTTATGAATATTGACTCAATATATTTCAAGGGATATAGCTGTTTCAAAAAGGATTGGGCCGGCTTCGATACGATCAAGCCGATCAACGTCATCATTGGACGCAATAACTCTGGAAAGTCCCATCTGTTGGACTTGGTTGAAGCACTATGTGACCCCGAGTTGTCCCACCATGAGTGGCAGAACCAGTGCCATGGTGTGTTAGATGAGGAATCACTAAAGAAAATTTTTCCAGCAAGGCCAAGGGATACAAGTCAAAACTCGAATGCAGATCTCGTACTCAGCGATGTACAGCCTTTAGTCGGCGAGAAGCTAATATGGGAAGTGGCCCCAAGCCAGTTCGAATCGCTGCCGCATGGATACGAATTGCAGGTATCGAGTTTAAGGTTCCCAGCTTTCTCATCAGAACAATCAAGCAATATTCCTTTAGCAGTTGAGGAGGTGCTGAAAAGCGAAACGCACCAGTTTAGCTACTCACCCAAACAATCAGGAAATATCTCTTCAGGGGTTAGTCACATGCTACAAGATGCAACACACCAGTTTCGTAAGGATTCATTCTGCAGACTCCTCGCAGACCGAGATATCAAGACCGAATTAAAAAATACAAATATGAACCTTGGACGTGATGGGCAAGGGGCTACAAACATAATACGCGGGTTCATCACATCCGATAAACTCCCACGAGAGCTTATCGAAGATGATCTTCTGGACGAGCTAAAACTGATATTTGGGAATGACGGCCAGTTCTTAGACATCGGAGTACAAGAGCTTGATAAGGAAGACAATACCAAGGACTACTGGGAGGTCTATATACGTGAAGAGAAAAAAGGTTGGATCCCACTCAGTAAATCGGGAAGCGGTTTGAAGACCGTTATTCTAGTTCTGCTCAATCTACTAGTCATACCCAAAATTGAGGATAAGGAAAGATCTCAGTTCAAGTTCGCTTTCGAGGAGCTTGAAAACAACCTCCATCCGGCACTCTTACGGAGGTTATTCAAGTATCTTGAGGACTACGCAGTAAAAGAAAAAGCGAAGATTTTCCTGACTACTCATTCGAGCGTCGCCCTTGACCTCTTCGGCGCATCTGACCATGCTCAGATTATCCACATGTCCCACGATGGCGAGTCTGCCCGTACGACAACCATTCCAACGCATTCTGGTTATCTCAAGATAATTTCTGAATTGGGGGTACGGCCATCGGATTTACTCCAAGTGAACGGACTCATTTGGGTAGAAGGACCTTCGGATCGCATTTATCTCAATCGCTGGATTGAGCTTTATACCGATGGTCGTCTTCGAGAAGGCCGCGATTATCAGTGCGTATTCTACGGAGGTTCGATCCTATCACAAGTACAGTTCAAGCCTCCCGAAGACGAGGTCACCAAACTCGCCAACCTGTTCCAGATCAATCACAACCTCGTCGTCGTGTGTGACGGAGATCGAATTGCCAACGGTTCTGACCTAAAGCCAAGAGTGGAGAGAATCCGCGAGGAAGTCGAAAAGATAGACGACGCGTATATTTGGATAACTGACGCCAAGGAAATTGAGAACTATATTCCCGGCTCTGTCCTTGCAGAAGCAACGGGCTTGTCGCCGCTCCCAGATCCCAAAAAATATGAAAGTTGGTCGTCATACACCGAAAAGAACATGGATGGCAAGCGCATTGACAAGGTAGATTTAGCCATTTCGAGCATTCCGAGTATGACCATAAAATTGATGCAGGGGCGATTCGATTGGAAGGAACAGATGAAACAAATCGTCGAGCGCATTGACTCGTGGAACGGAGATTCTCCTAGCACATGAGCTGCCGATCATGCCCGATAGAATAGACAAAGCCCTGAAAAAGCTAGCCGCTCTCATCGCGGCAGGACGCTTCGAGAACGTGGAGGACGACGGCTTGGAGATCAAACCCACTCCGTCCGCTACCTCTTCTTGGCGCGAAAGCCACAAATCCGCCAACGCCTTTCTCAACACCCGAGGCGGCCTCCTCCTTTTCGGCTGCAAGGAAGAGGGCCAAGGCCCGCAGCGTCGGTGGGTCTTCACTGGCTACCGGGAGGACGCCGAAGCACAGCTAAAGGAGTTCCCGCGCCGCTTTACGGACAAAAACGGAACGCCGCTCGACCTGAGCGAATTCTTTCCGCCGCCACAAATCCGCGACTTTCAAAATGGTCGCGTAGCCGTGCTCTACGTAGATGAACTACCCGCCGACCGCAAGTTTGTCTTTTACAATGGACAGGCGTGGAAGCGCGTCCTAACCGGCGACCACAAACTCACCGAAGCCGACATCGCTCGCCAAGAAGAGTACAAGGAGCAGGTGCGGGACGCCCGCGAAGTACAGCCCGTACCGGGCACGACCCTCGCCGACCTCAACCTCGACGCGCTCAATGACTACATCCAACAGCTCAACAGCCTCGGCAAAGTGGAAACCATCAAGGACGACCTAGCAGCGGCCCGCGGATTTCTCGCCCGCAAACTGTTTATCAAGGACGAAACCGTCACCACCCTCGGCATGTTGGTATGCGGGCAGCACGTAGGCGATCAACTCGGATTCCGCTGCCACATCCACGGCTACGTAGATGCGCCGCAAGAAGTCGCCCAAGACAAGCAGGACCTAATCGACAACATCCTGCCGCTGATGGAGAAAAGCCTCGCCTACATCCTGCGCAACATCCAGATCGGCATTTCCATTGCCGAGGGTGGCACGGCCGTGCCGCAGTATCCCGAGGAAGTGCTGCGCGAAACAGTAAACAACGCCCTCGCCCACCGCGATTATTCCATCAACAAGCAAGTCATCATTTCCATCAAGCCGGGGCAACACATTTCCATTCGCAATCCGGGATCGTTCCGCCCGCACTTGCTCATTGAGCATCCAAGAGATGCCATTCCACTGCGCCGCATCATCCCCGAGGCCCGAGCGCGCAACCCCAAACTAGCGGATGTGCTGCGGGTGTACCGGAAGTGGGAGGGCCGGGGCATTGGTATGGCCACGTTGGTAAACCTGTGCTTGGAAAATCAGATCGACCTGCCGACCTATCGCATTCACAGCGAAGAAGTAACCCTCTTTCTCAACGCCGGTCCTTTAGTCGGCAAGCGCATGGAAACACGGCTTGCTTCGTTTGACGCCTATATTGCCGACAAACTCGGCGGACCGCTCTCCGCCCAACAAACGCACGTACTATCCTACCTGATGAAAGCGGAATGGGCGAATGAAAAACATCACTATACCATTCTGCTGACGCCAGACAACAATCACTTTGAACAACTCGTAGTGCTAGAACGCGCTGGCCTGATCTACCAACACGATAGCAGCACGCCGACGCAGCCCATTTTCGTCGCCGACCGCGTCCTGATGCAAACGGATTACCAGACGGAACTGGAAGCACTGTTCGGAGACCTCAGCAGTTTGGATTCCCTGTCGCGGAGGTGCCTTAACGTTATGTGGCGGCGCGAAAAGTTCGCATCCCGCAAGGCCATGTCGGAATCAGAGGTCATCTTAGCACTTTGGCATGAACGCGGTGCTATTCAAGACGCAGATGAATTCGCCGACCATGTCCGCCAAGTAAGCGACGCTATTGAAAACTTGACAGAAGCAGAATTTATCGTCCTTGATGACGATCGCTCCGGTTTTGTGCTCAATTCACAATGAACTTGTTTAGAGGAAGTCCTCTACTCATCGAGCCGTTGAATCAGGCCGATTCACTGTAGCAATCGGTCGAGTTGAGCCAAAATTGCATCGGGCGTCGGTCGGTCGGAGATGCTTTCCCCTACGTATTTCCATTCGATGTCGCCCCTAGGCGAAACGATGACGGCGGATGGCGTCGCGACGCCGTCATTCAGCAGGTTGTAAACTCCGTAGTCCTCGGCTACCTCGGCGTCCTTATCTGACAGAATAGCGAATTCAGCGCCGGTGAGTTCCATCATTTTCAGCGCGTCGGCAGTGTCATCCGTGCTGATCGCCGCAAGCGACACGTTGCGCTTTAGAAACTCGGGATACACATCTACCAACTCACCGAGTTGGTCCCTACAGAAACTTCAGAAGAATCCTCTGTAGAACAGCAGTACCGCCGCCGCGCGGTTGTCGAGTAAGTCGGCTAGGGAAACAGAAGTCCCATCCGCCGCAGGTAGGGTGAACGCAGGCGCAGGCGCTCGACCGTCCGAGGAGACCGCATTGGAGTCGCAGCCGACGAGGGCAATGAGAGTCGCGATTGCCAAGGACAGAAACACTAGAAAATCTCGTTTAAGCCAACAGAGAAACCTGTGAGCGTGGGCGAGCTCATCGTCTGCCCCTCGCCGTAGATGGCCTCCACCTCGAAGCCATCTTCGCCGAGCCGCAGCACCGTCACCGTCCGGGCGTCTGGATCGACTAGCCAGTACTCCTTCACGCCGTGCTTGACGTACAGAGCTCGTTTGAGCGTTCGGTCCTGTCCTGCGGTGGAAGGGGATAGGATTTCGACGACCAAATCCGGTGCACCGAGGACACTTGCGCCGCCGAGCAGCAGGTGCGCCCGCTCATTGGAGACGAACAGTAGGTCTGGCTGTACCACGTCTGTGTTCGACAGCACCACGTCGCAGGGCGCGGGGAAGACCTCGCCTAAACCCCTCTCCTGTACGAAACCATGGAGCAACGCTCCTAGCCGGATGCCAATTCTCTGGTGCTCTAGGTTGGGCGCGGGGACCATAATCAACTCTCCGTTCAATAACTCGTAGCGCTTGTCCTCCGGGGTGTGTTGGTAGTCCTCATAGGTGAATTTGACGGCTGGATTGGGGCTGAGCATATCGCCCTCCTCTCGTCGCTAGATGTGCGGTTTACGGACGCCTAAATGCCAGTCAATCAACTACCAATAATCTAACCACCTCCGCCCTACTCAGCGAGCCGTCCAATCGGCTCGCGCGGGCCGACTAAGATCATTCGTCCCCAGGTGTTGTCGTCGTCGCCATTGCCGTAGATCATGAAGTGCCCGCCGTACGCGCCGCCGTCTGGGTCGGTGTGGACGATTTCCATGCTGTATTCGTCGCCCACTTGCGGCGGCTGCCAGCGAGGATCGCTGTGAGGAAACGTCGCGTGCATATCCACGCGGGCCTCCAAAATAAAATCAGCCGCGCTCCGGCCCCAAGGATCCATGCGCACGACGTAGTCACACGCGGCCTCGGGGATCGGCTCTTCAATGTAACTCTGGCCGGGTGCGCCGTGCCGCCACCAAGCGTTTTGCGGAGTGTGCTGCGGGTCGGCCGTAAAGCAGAAGGCGTTGTCGCCTTGGCCGAAGCGCTCGTTGGCCCGATCGCGCGGGCCTTCCATAAACCAGCAAATCGCATCCTTGAAATACCAGCGCTTGTCCGCCGGGTCGGGATCGTTGAGGTCGTTGACATTGTCCCAGACCTCGGCCCCGAAGTAGAAGTTTTGCGCGTCCCAAGCAATGTAGTAACGGGCGCGCAAGTCGTCTTCGAGGTGCGGCTCGTCGCCGTGGTCGGTGAGGCGGTTGCGCGCACCGCGATCAAGGCGATAGAAGCTGGCCTCGCTGATGCGGCGCATGTCCCAGACGCCGTCGTTGTGGGCGAGATCCTTCCACTCGGCGAGGTCGCCGTCAATAGTCGGAGCCGTCTCCAGCAAGGGTGTATTGATGTTCATGTCCGCGTACGCGGCAGAGGCGGCGAGCAAAATCGTACACATGACAAAAGGCAGCATGAATTTTTCTCCTCAGCGGTAGTCTTCGGCTCGGTCCGCGGGCACAAAACCCACCGTGTGGCGAGCGTGTTCTAAGTCGCGGTAGCCCCATTTGTTGTCCGAGTTGGCGAAGAAGGTATCGAAGGACAAGTCTAAAGGGGCGGCAAGGCACTTTTCGATCATCTGCACGGCGTCGCGCTGGCTACACCAGACGCAGAACTCGCGGGAATGGGTCGGGCGGTTTTCCGGATTGACGCGGCCAAAGCGCAGGCAGAGGACGGACATGCCGTGGGCCGAGGCGTATTCGCGGCCCAACTCTTCGCCCCAGACCTTGCTGGCCGCGTACAGGCCCGTTGGCCGCAGGGGCGATTGCGCGGTCAGCATCGGCCACTCGGCGGGCACTCGGTCGTACTCGCCAGCCAAAAGCTCCTTGTATGGCGAGAGCGCGGTGTATCCACTCATGACCGACCCGCTGCTGGCGAAGAGAACGCGGCGCACCCCGGCCTCGTGGGCTGCAGCAAAAACATTCCCCGTCCCCTGCAAGTTGGCGCGGAAGATCGCCGCTATATCGTTTTCAATCTGGGCGGCGAGATGAACGACCGCGTCAATCCCGGCAAAAGCCGGCCTGATGGCGTCGAGATCGGCAATGTCGGCTTGGTGGCAGTCGATGTGCGGAAGCGGGCGGCGGTTGAGGGCGCGCAAGTTATAGCGGGTACGCAGGCTGGCGACAGCGGCCGTGCCGATCAAACCCGTGGCACCCGTGATGAGGATATTTTGCATAAGCCTATTGAGGTTTGAGTGTTGGCTCTCATAAGTAAGGAATACGGCCAGACATGTCCAGCGAGCGCGGCCCGTATTGTGGGCAATTAGCGCTTTGGCTACTATACACCGCCATGAAAATATACTGCTCGGTTATGTACTTGAAACGAATACTCATCCCGCTCTTCGTCGGCCTGATCGCCTGCGGAGGTGACGACCGCCCGCGTCCCGGCGAGCCGACCACGGTGGTGTTGTGGGAGTTCGGTGGAGTACCGGGCCTGCGCGAATGGGTGCAGCAGGCCGTGGCCGACTTCAACGCCGCACGCAGCGACATCCAGATCGAGTTGGAGTTCCGCGACTGGGCGACGCAACGCGAGAGCCTGATCAGCACTACCATCGTCGGCGATGGGCCGGATATTGTGCGAGTGCATCACAAGTACTCGGTGGAGTTCGGCGAGTTGGGAGGACTGTACGCGCTGGAGAATTTCCCCGATTTCCCCCAAGTCAAGGAGCGCATCCTCGACAACGTCTGGGAACTGGTCGAATACGACGGCAAGCACTACGGTCTGCCAGTGACCATGCTGCCCTTCGTGCTGGCGGTCAACACCGACATTATGGGGCGGATGGGGCTCGAAGTGCCCAAGACCTGGGACGAGATGCTGGCGCTGGGGCCACAATTCGCAGGTACGGGGATCGAGCCTTTTACCATGCCTGGGGGCGTCAATCTAGACACGGCCTACCGCTTCTTGCCGCTGCTGTACAAAGCGGGCGGGCGCGTCTTTAACGAGGATTGGTCGGCCGCTGCCTTTAACGGCCCGGCTGGGCAGGCGGCGCTGGAGTTTTTAGTGGAAATGAAAAATAAGGGCTATTTACCTCCCGGCAGCGCGGCCTATCGCTTCGACGAAAACGCCGCGCACTGGTCAACCGGCAAGGCCGCGCTGTCAATTGAAGGGCCGTGGTGGCAGGATATCGTCCACGGCAACTACGACTTCGATCTGAACAATCTGGCGCTGGCGCAAGTGCCCGGCCCCGCCGAGCCGCTGGAGCCGCATCCATCGCGGACGTTGCTCGACGTAATTATGATTGCCATAACGGGCTATACCAAGGTGCCCAATGAAGCCTGGGAAGTGGTCAAGGCGCTGGATTTGGACCATCCGGTCTGGCGCAACCCCAACCCGACCATGGGCGGCATTCCCACGCTGAAGGCGGCCTATGCCGAAGGCGTGCAGTCCGATTACATTGACCTAGATCAGCTAGCCATCGCCGGGGCCAATGGGCTGGGCTGGCCGGGCCATCCGGCAGTGACGCAGATTCAGCGGCACATTGCCGACGCGGTCAACATGGCGCTGACCGGCTCGCTAAGCCCCAAGGAGGCGCTGGACTTTGCCGCCGAAGAAGTAAACGAGGTGTTGAGTGATTACTAGCGGTGCATGGCGCAAAAATCTGACGCCGTACTATTTCTTGCTACCGGCCCTGCTGGTCTTGGCGGTCGTCATCCTCTACCCGGTGTTCAGCAACCTGATTATGAGCTTGTACAAGGTGAAGCTCTTTCGCGGCGCTGGCGACGAGTTCATCGGCCTGACCCACTACGCCAAGCTCTTCGGCAGCCGCACCTTCGTCAACAGCATCTGGAGTTCGGTGCGCTTTACGCTCTACTCCCTGCCGGTGGCCTTCGTCCTAGGCTTGGGAATGGCGCTGATCTTCAACGAGATCAAGAAGTATCGGCCGGTCTTTACCGGCTTTCTGCTCATCCCCTGGGCCATCGCCCCAGTCGTGACCGGCTACATGTGGCGCTGGCTCTTCCACGACAGCTTCGGCCTCGTCAATCACACACTCCTAGGCCTCGGCTTCATCGACGCCAATGTCCCTTGGCTGGCGCAGCCGGACGCGGCCATGGGCGCGGTGGTGGTGGCCAATGTCTGGCGCTTCATGCCCTATATCACCATCATGCTGCTGGCCGGTTTGCAGGGTGTGTCTGCCGAGCTGTACGAAGCCGCACACGTCGATGGAGCCAACGTGTTCGGGCGGTTCTTCCACGTGACGCTGCCGCAGCTCAAACACGTGATCGGGGTGGTCTTCCTCTTCGCCACCATCTGGATGGTCAACGACTTCGCGCTGATCTTCATAATGACCGAGGGCGGCCCAGCCAAGGCCACGCAGGTGGTGCCAATTACAGTCTATCGCATCGCCTTTGAGCACCTGCGGCTCGGCAAGGGCGCGGCCGCGGCGCTGATTCTACTGCTCTTTCTGCTGGCGCTGAGCATCGTATTCATCCGCATGCTCTTCCGCGAGGAGAGGAGGAGCGGAGATGCGAATTAAAACCCAAGAAAACGTCCGCGCCTATCTCGCCTACGGCTTAGGCTCGGTTTTCGTACTCGCGCTGGTGATGCCGCTGATATGGGTGGTCACGACTTCGGTGCGTCCCCTGTCCGAGATGACGCAGACGCCGCCTTTGGTCTTTCCGCGCTCGGTCACTTTCAGCGCCTATGTCGATATGTGGGACACCGGGCCGTTTGTGAAGTACTTTGCCAACAGCATGGTGATTTCCCTTTCCACAGCCCTGATTGCCCTCGCATTTAGCATCTGCGCGGCGTATGCCTTTGCCCGCTTCCGCTTTCGCGGCAACACCTTGTTATTGATGGTAGTGGTGATGTCGCAAATGCTGCCCGGCTCTTCGATCCTCATCCCGCTCTTTCAGGTGATTCGCTCGTTCGGCTTGCTCGACACGCACGTGGGCATGGTGCTGATCTACACGGGCTTTGCCATCCCGTTTTGCACCTGGCTGCTCAACGGCTATTTCCGCGCCATCCCCACCGATCTAGAGCAGGCCGCGCTCATCGACGGCTGCAACCGCCTCCAGCTACTCTACCGGATCATCTTGCCGCTGGCCGCACCGGCGATCGTAGCGGTAGGAACCTTCGCCTTTTTGCTTTCGTGGAATGAATTCTTGTTCGCTTTTGTGTTTACCAAATCACAGGCCCTGACCATTCCAGTGGGGCTGCGCGCCGCGTTTTTAGGACAATACGTCAACAAATACGACCAGCTATTCGCCGCATCGCTGATTTTTAGCCTGCCGCCAATCGCGCTCTTTGTGGGATTGCAGCGGTATTTTGTCCAGGGATTGACGGCTGGTGCCGTAAAGGGATAGGAGAACCAATGAGTAAGACTAAAACATGGCTGCTGTGCGCCCTATTGGTCGCCTGTGGGCAGCCGGACGACGCGCCCGATAAACTCAAAATCGGCTACGTCATCAACTTCATGTCGCACGAGTGGTACCAAAACATCAGCAAATCGGCGACAGCGCGAGCGGCCGAGTTGGATGTCGAGTTGATCGTCGCCGATGCCAACCTCGACGTGGCAGCGCAAATCTCCAAAGCCGAAAACCTGCTCGCCCAAGGGGTCGAGGTGCTGATTTTGTCGCCGGTGGATGCCAAGGCAATGGGGCCGATAGTGCGGCAGGCCAAAGCGGCGGGAGTACACGTGATTACCGAATCCAACCCCGTGTCTGAGGCCGTCAGCTACGTGGGGATCGACAACTACGCCGGCGGGGTCAAGGCCGGCGAGTGGTTTGCCAGCTACGCTGTAGAAAAGAGCCTCGACCCCAAGATCCTCATCGTCGGCTTCCCCAACTTCGAGGACTGCCGGCAACGAGTCGATGGCTTCAAAGATGCGCTCTCCGCCTCGGGTCTGACCCATGAGATCGTCCAAGAAGTCGATGGACAGGGCCTCAAGGAAAAGGCGTTCAAGGTGGCGCAGGACGCGCTGACCGCCAACCCACAGATCAATGTGATCTACGGCATCAACGACGACTCGACGACCGGCGGCATGGCGGCCTATAAGGCGGCTGGATTAGCCGAAGCAGCCCTGACCGCGATCGGCTTCGGCTTCGAAGGCACTGTGGGACAGACGGCCCTCACCGGCGACACGCCCTACGCGGCGGCGCTGGCGATGTTCCCGAATTTCGTCGGAAGCGCGCTCATCGATGCGGCCGTGCAACTATCGCGCGGCGAGCAGCTACCCGACCACTACGAGACGCCGACTATCGTCGTCACCCGCGACAATCTCAGCCGCTTCTACGACACGAGCACCGAGCCGCCCTTCGCCCTCAAGGTGGATGCGGTGCGGGCCCTGATGTCGCAATGAGCCGTTTTCTCTCGCGGATGCTCCACAGCGAGCAGGCCGGGCTGGCGCTGGCGCTGGTCCTACTCTGCGTGGGGATTTCCCTGCTGACGCCGGTCTTCTTTACTGCCGTCAATATCAAGAACGTGCTGCGCGACGCCTCGCTGGTGGCCATCGCCGGAATCGGCATGGTGATGATTATCCTGCTCGGCGAAATCGACCTAAGCGTCGGCTCGACCCAAGCGGTGGCCGGGATCATCGCCGTGACCGTGCTCAACCAGTTTGAGAGCGTAACGCTGGCGCTGGTCGCCGCACTCGCCGCCGGAGCGCTCGTCGGACTGTGCAATGGGCTGTTGGTCACCAAGGCCGGCATCAACTCCCTGATCGCCACCTTGGGCATGATGGCGATTTTGCGCGGCGCAGCCATGGTCAGCACCCAAGCGGTATCGATCCAAGGCAAAGTAGAAGGCTTCATCGAAGTGGGCACCGGGTACTTGGGGCCGATCCCGATCCCAGTGCTGGTGACCTTTGTCCTCTTCGGGCTGTTTTACTACGTCCTGCACCACACCATCCTCGGCCGCTACATCTACGCCATCGGCGGCAACATCCAAGCGGCGCGGCTGGCGGGTTTGGCCGTCGATCGCACGCGCGTCTTGGTCTTTGTGCTCGGTGGCGTGCTAGCGGCATTGAGCGCCTTTATCTTAGCCTCACGCCTCAACTCCGGGCAGCCGAATGCCGGCCTCGGGTTTGAGTTGCAGGTGATCGCCGCGGTAATCTTGGGTGGCATCAGCCTGACGGGCGGCGTAGGTACGCTCGGCGGTGCTTTTATCGGCATCCTGATTCTGACGGTACTCTCCAACGGCCTAGTGCTGTTGAACGTATCGTCCTTCTACCACGACATTGCGCGCGGTGCGGTAATTATTCTCGCCGTGTATCTAGACACCCGCCGCAAGCAAAGCCTCTTGCGACGACTGCTCGCCCCTCCGACATGACGCCGCTGCTCTCCCTAGAGGATATCCACAAGCGCTTCCCCGGCGTCTATGCGCTCAAGGGCGTCAATTTTGCGGTGCAGCCGGGAGAGGTCCACGCGCTAGTCGGCGAAAACGGCGCGGGCAAGAGCACCTTGATCAAAATCGCGGCTGGCGTGTACCTCCGTGACCAAGGCCGCTACCAAGTCGCGGGCCACCCCGTAGATATCCGCCATCCGCGCCAAGCCTTAGACCACGGCCTTGCAGTCGTTTACCAAGAGCTAGAGTTAGTCCCTTCATTGTCGGTCGCCGAGAATTTGTTCTTCGGTCGCCTGCCGCACGGACGTGGTGGCCGCGTCCAGTGGAATGCACTCTACGACGCTTCGGCAAAGCTATTGGAAGAGGTCGGGCTAACGGTCAATCCGCAGACCAAAGTCGGCCATCTCGGCGTGGCCGCGCAGCAATTGGTCGAGATCGCGCGGGCGCTGGCGTGCGACGCCCAAGTAATCATCATGGACGAGCCAACCTCGGCCCTCAGCACGCGCGAGATCGACAAACTCTTTGCGCTCATCGCCCGGCTCAAGGCGCGGGGCGTCGGCGTGGTCTATGTATCGCACAAGCTCGCCGAGGTCATGGCGCTGGCCGACCGGGTAACGGTCTTGCGCGACGGCGAGCGCGTCGCCTGCGAACAGGCTGCCGACCTCGACGAAGAGCAGCTTATCGCGCTGATGGTCGGGCGGGAGTTGGGGCAAGGTTTTCCCGCGGCCGATCGCACGCCGGGGCCATGCGCGCTGGAGGTGGAGGGGCTGACCACGGACCGGGTGCAGGACATTTCCTTCCGGGTGTGCGCTGGGGAAATCGTCGGCTTTTCTGGGCTAATGGGTGCGGGACGGACCGAGTTGGCTCGGGCCGTGATGGGCGCAGATCGCCGCCGCGCTGGAACCATTACTATCGACGGAGTCACCGTACCGGCGAACGCACCGCCACAGGCGCGCACCCTCGGGTTGGGCCTAGTACCGGAGGATCGCCGGGCCGACGGCCTTTTCGCGCAACAAAGCGTACGCGCAAACGCGAGTGTCGCAGCCTTAGAGCAGTTCTGCCGCGCCGGCCACGTGCAGGTAGGCATGGAGCGGCAGCAAGTCGGCGCACTCGTCGCGCGCCTGCGCCTGCGTCCCCCCGACCAAGAGCAGACCATCGCGCGGCTCAGCGGCGGCAATCAGCAAAAGGCGCTGCTGGCCCGCTGGCTGCTCAAGGAAAACTTGCGGGTCCTGCTCGTCGATGAGCCGACCCGGGGAATCGACGTCGGTGCCAAAGCCGAGATTTACCAATTGCTAGACGGGCTGGCGCGCCAAGGACTGGCAATCGTGGTCCTATCGTCAGAAATGCCCGAAATTCTGGGACTGTGCGACCGAGTGTATGTGATGCGCGAGGGACGAATCGCCGCCGAATACGCACGGGCCGAGGCCACCCCGGAAAAACTCTTAGCCAGCGCCCTACCTAGCGCCAGCTAAAGCCATTCATCCCTATCAAAGAGGTGCAACGTGAAAATCCTAATCACCGGCGGTACTGGCCGCGTCGGAGCCAATTTGGCCAAAGCCCTGCTCGACAAAGGGCACGATATCCGCTCGTTTGTCTATCCCGGCGACCAAAGCCGTGCCCACAAGCTCGACAGCTTTGACCGCGTCGAGACTATCGAAGGCGATTTGCGCAATCTCGCCGACGTGCGCCGCGCCGTCGAAGGAGTCGATGCGGTGTACCACATTGCCGCGGCCTTTGGCGGCCCCTTCGACAACCGCGAATACCTCGAAATCAACGGCATGGGCACCATCAACGTGTTAGAGTCAATCCGCGAGCTGACACCCAATTTGCACCGCTTGGTCTATGCCTCCACCGAGGCAATTTACTGGGAGAATCCCTACAACGGCCGATGCTTTGAAGCGCCAATCCGCGAAGACCAAGTCGCCCGCTATCAGACGATGCCCTACTTCCTGACCAAGTGGATCGGCGAAGAATTGGTGATGAGCTATCACCGCCAGTACGGGTTGCCGTCGGTGACCACGCGCTTTGCCACGATTATCGAGCCGGGAGAATTCCTCGACGAAAACGGCTTGCCGCACCTGTTTTTGTTCGGGCCGGTTTACGAGCAGTTCAAGGACCGAGAGGGGGCCGAGGAGATCAAGGCGCAGTGGACGGGCGAGGAGCAGCTCTTGCTATCGCGCAATCCAGACGGGCGGCCCTTTCGGCAGGTGTATGCCGACGTGCGCGACATCGTCCAAGGGCTGGTGTTGGCGCTGGAGCGAGACGAGGCCGTGGGCGAGGTATTCAATCTGGGCGGGGCCGCGCTGTTTGATTGGAGCGAGACCGTGCCCTATCTCGCCGAGCGCTTCGGGCTGGGCTACGCCGATGCGCGGCGGCCGGATTGGAATTACTTCGAACTGGATTTGACCAACATCAAGCAAAAGTTGGGATTTGAACCCAAGCACGACTTGGCGAGCATCCTCGATGCGGCTGAGGCCATGCGGCGCGGCGAGGACGTGGGGATTATCCCGACAGGCGTGCGCTTTGGCTAGCGTAGTAGCGCGCCAAAATTTCCCGTTGTGAGGAGAACATGATCGAAGGACACCAAGTACTAGCCGACGGCGGCGCTGTGTCCGCCCAGCAGCCAGCCGCAGCGCGCATTGGCGCACAGATATTGGCCCAAGGCGGCAACGCCATGGATGCAGCCGCAGCCACTAGTTTGGCCTGCTGCATGTTGGCCCCCCAATCCAACGGCATCGGCGGCTACATGTCAGCGGCGGTTGTTTTGGAAGGCTCCACCGGCCGCGTCTGGTCCCTCGACGCCAATGCCGTAGCCCCAGCCGCGGCCCACGAGCACATGTACGACATTCTACCGGCCCGCCGCGACAACATGTGCACCAACGAAAAGGAATACGCCTGCAGCGTGCGCGATGATGCCAACGTGTACGGCCCCCACTCCATAGCCGTCCCCGGCCAAATGGCTGGCATGGGCTTTTTGCACGAGCGCTGGGGACAATTGCCTTGGGCCGCGATTGTCGCTCCGGCCCAAGAGCTGCTCGCCGACGGCTTTCCCTACGGCCCAGCCCTAGCCAATACCATCCGCAACCAAGAAGCCATTCTGCGCCGCTTCCCCGCAACGTTCAGCCACCTCGCGCCGCAAGGCGAGTTGCCCAGCCCCGACGACATTTGGCATCGCCCCGACATGGAGCGCACCCTGGCGCGTTTGGCTCAAGCCGGTTGGCGCGACTTTTACGACGGCGAATTGGGCCGCACCATCGGCGACTACGTCCAAGCCAGCGGCGGCGCTCTCACCCGCGAGGATATGGCCGCTTTTGCGCCGCGTCTGACCGATCCGTACCAAATCACCTACCGCGACGTGCCAGTGTACGGACCGATTTTGCCCAACGGCTGCCTCTCCGCCCTACAGATCCTGCACATGCTGGAATGCCTGCCCGTAGTGCCCGACGACCAAGCTCAGTACTGGCACCAGCTAGCCGAAGTCGTCAAGCAAGCCTGGCGCGACCGCCTGCGCTACGTCGGCGACCCTGATTTCGTCGATGTGCCAGTCGAGCGTTTACTGAGCAAGGACTACGCCGCCGGTCGCGTCGAAGCTCTGCAACAATTTCCCGAACAAGTCGATCAGCAAGTGTACGAAGCCTCGGGTCCAGCCGTCTCCGAAACCTTGCACGTATCAGCCGCAGACGCCGAGGGCAATCTCGTCGGCATCACCATCACCCAAGGCGGGGCTTTTGGCTCCTGTCTCACGGTACCGGGCACAGGCATTATTTTGGGCCACGGCATGTGCCGTTTGGACCCCCGTCCTGGCCGGGCCAATTCCGTGGCCGCACACAAGCGTCCGCTCAACAACGTGGTCCCCATGATCTTGCGTCTGCCCCAGCGCGACGTAGCCATCGGTCTGCCCGGCGGTCGCCGCATCATCAGCGTCGGTGCCCAACTCGGCCAGCGCATTATCGACTTCAACGCCACCGCCTTGGGAGCAGCCACCGCCCCCCGACTCAACGCCGAAGCCCAAGAACCTCTCGAACTAAAGCGCGGCATCGACCCGGCGATTGTGCAAGCCCTAAGAGAAATGGGCCACCAGGTGCAGGTAGTTCAAGGGGTAGCCGGCGGTGCTCACGGTGCCGAAGTACTCAAAAGCGAGGGCAAAGTGCGCGCTGGGGGCAATGGCTGGGCCGCGGGCGTGTAGATCGTCTATGGGTGAAAATCGCCCTTGACGTGGGTGATTTTCACCCATATCGTGGGTATATGAACACGAATCGACTGCTACCTCGATTTGCTTCCGCGAGCGTGGAGCGGGCGCTGAGGGTTATGCCCGTGACTGTTCTCACTGGCGCACGCCAGACCGGCAAGAGCACCCTCGCCCGCATGAATCCCATCGGAGCAGACCGATCTTACTTCACCCTAGACGATTACGGCGTCCTCGAGCAGGCCCAACGCGAACCGGATGCCCTTGTTGCTCGGGCCGTGCAGATCACGCTTGATGAGGTACAGCGGGTGCCGCATGTGCTACTCGCCATCAAGCGCCTCGTTGACGAAGGTCGGATTGCTGGCCGTTTCCTCCTGACTGGGTCGGCGAATCTGCTGCTTATGAAGGAAGTGGGCGAAACGCTGGCTGGCCGCGCTAGCTACTTGACGCTCTGGCCCATGACCCGTCGCGAACAACGCGGATTGGCTAGGCCTGGTCTGTGGACGGAGCTTGTAGATGCGCCCCCTACTGCATGGCGGGATGTGCTGCTCGCGGAGCCAGCCGAAGCAGAGCCGTGGGTGGCCCTTGCTCGGCGCGGAGGTTATCCCGTTCCGGCCCATGAGTTGATCGACGATGACGACCGACGGCTATGGTTCGCAGGCTACGCGGCTACTTACTTGGAGCGGGATATCCCGCGTCTATCCGCCATCGAAGGCATCACCGATCTGCGGAGGTTGATGACGGCAGCCTGTCTGCGCGTTGGCGGGCTATTAAACCAAGCAGACCTAGCTCGGGACGTACATCTTGCCCCCTCCACAGTGCAGCGATATCTCAACTTGTTAGAGGTGTCGTTCCAACTGGTGCGACTGCCATCCTATTCTGTCAACAGGACGAAACGGCTAGTCAAGTCATCCAAACTCTACTGGAGCGACACCGGGTTGGCTTTGCACTTAGCGGGCGAGGCGCATCCTCGCGGCGCACACCTAGAGAACATAGTCCTCTGCGACCTGCTCTCTTGGGCTACTACTCGCGTCGAAAAAACGGAGATTCTCTTTTGGCGGACTACCAAGGGTGCCGAGGTCGATTTTGTCATTGAAACGGGCCGCCGTCTGCTGCCCGTGGAGGTGAAGGCCGCCGCTAGCGTCCATCCTGGCGATGTACGACATCTGCATACGTTCCTAGATGAGTACCCCGATATGGCGCAACGCGGAATCATTCTCTACGATGGTGAAGAAACGTTCTGGCTCACCGACCGCGTACTCGCCGCACCGTGGTGGCGTGTGATCTGAAGCTACTATCTAACATACAACGGAGAAAAAAATGAAGGCTCATTATGGATTCCGGGGAGTTGTCTTGAAGGGGTAATCCCACCGGCTTATCTTGGTGCTGTGCGCCCTTTTTCCTTGCCTTCCAATCTGGCTTTTCACCATGGTCAATATCCAACATCTCATCGATGATGCCAAATGCTTTGAAACGGTTCGCGCCTTGCGCTGGTCCGATGGTATTTTCTGTCCGCATTGTGGTTCGGCTCGGCTTATTAAGCGGGGCTTTGATGACACGCAGCCTGATCGCCAACGCTACCGATGCCACGGCTGTGCTCGGGACTTTGATGATTTGACCGGCACCGTGTTAGCGGGTCACCACCAACCGTTACGGGTTTGGATTTTGTGTCTGTATTTCATGGGCTTAAATCTATCCAACCGGCAAATTGCCCAAGAATTGGGATTGAATAAAGATGATGCGCAGCACATGACCACGCACCTGCGGCAAGGCCTCGTCGCCCAGCAGGAGCCCGCTGGTCTTGATGGGGTAGTCGAGTGCGATGAAGTCTATATTGTGGCCGGTCATAAGGGGCATCCTACCGCGGTGAAAAAAAAGGCCGAACAGGACGACGCAACCGACTCAAAGGCCGTCGAGGGCGGGGCACCTTAGCCGGAGAAAAACCGCCGATCTTAGGCATGATTCAACGCGGGGGAGAGGTGTGCATTCAGATGCTGGAGAATGTCCAGCAAAAAACCATTGAGCCGCTGATTAAAAAGGCGATTGCCCCGGGCACACTCATTTATACCGATGAGTACAACATCTACGGGCGGCTGGAAGCTTGGGGCTATACCCATGCCGTGGTTCATCATGGCCAGGGGGAATTCGCACGGGATGACGATCAAGATGGTTTTGGTGAAGTACATGTCAATACGATGGAAGGGTTTTGGTCCTTGTTACGCTCTTGGTTGAGACCCCACCGAGGGATCTCGCAGGAAAAACTCCCGTTGTATCTGGGCTTCTTTCAATTCGTTCATAACATAAGAAAAAGGGGCAAAGCGCTCCTAGAAAGCCTCATTAAAGGCATTCTGGGAATAGCTCCCTGCAATCCATAATGAGCCAAAATGAAAATTACTGACTTGCAGGTGATGCGGATAGGGTCGGAAGGTACCAACAATTGGATGTTTGTCAAAATCGAGACCGACGCCGGTATTCATGGATGGGGCGAGGCGAGTTTGCAATACAAAGACGACGCATTGCTGGGCGAGTTTGCGGCGTTCAAGCGTTTTCTACTAGGCAAAAATCCATTTGAGATCGAGCGAATTTGGACCTCGCTGTATCGGCGCGTGACGTGGTCAGGTGGGCCAGTGACGACGAGTGCGATCAGTGCGATTGATCTGGCGTTATGGGATATCAAAGGCAAAGCATTGGGCGTCCCAGTGTATGAATTATTGGGTGGAAAGTCACACGACAAAATTCGCATGTACGCCAATGGCTGGCCAAGAAAGGACAACACACCTGAAGGGATTGCCGAGGGCGTAAAACGAGTAGTGGATCAAGGATACGAGGCGTTGAAGTTCTACCCTTTTAGGGGTGCACAGGTGGCAAAGATTGATCGGATTCAGCACGGCGTCGCCCTGGTGGAAGCGGCGCGCGAAGCCGCCGGGTCGCAAATTGAAATCGGAATTGACATTCGCGCGCGACTGAATATATGGAGTGCAAGACGAGTAGCGCAGGAATTGGAGCCCTATAACATTGCGTGGATGGAAGAGCCGATTTTGTGGGACAATCCAGAAGCGCTAGCGCAATTTGCCCACGAGGTGAAGGTGCCCATTGCGACAGGTGAGCAACTGTACACTCGCTGGGATTTCCGCCCACTGTTGGAGCTGAATGCGGTCGGAATCATTCAGCCGGATATTTGTCATGCGGGCGGCATCACTGAATTGAAGAAAATTGCTGCCATGGCCGAAACGTATTACGTGACAGTCGCCCCACACAATTCCAATGGGCCGATTTCAACAATCGCCAGCTTGCATTTAGACATGTGCATTCACAACAGTTTGATGCAGGAAATTTTTGTGTCGTCTATTGATCTGTACAACAAGGTGCTTACACAACCGATTGAAGTAATCGATGGATATTGTGTGCCACCAGAAGGGCCGGGTTGGGGCGTAGAGTTGCGCGAGGATGTTATGGAACAACATCCGCCGAAGTTGTTTACGCCGGTTGAGTCTGAACCGTATATGGAATTTTAAAGCGGAGGTGTTCTGTGAGGAGTTGGGAATTATACCGACAGTAGTGATTCGAGAAAGCGCAGGAAAAGTCGACAAAAACTAATGACCGGCCTCCGCGTCGTCACACATGACGCGGAGGCCGATTTACTGTTACAATGAATAGCGCTTGAATTGCACGTACGCAGGCTGCTCGGCAGCCAGCGCCTTATCAGCGGCTTGGCCGAAAGCATCCATGATTTCTGCGTAATCCGAGCCATAGGGCACGGTGACAACCGACGCGGAATCCACAGCCGCCGAGGACATATCGTCAGCGGCACACGTCACTATTACTGTCATGGGCGTATATATCCCGCCGGTAAGCACATTTACCAGTCCGTTCAAAAAGCTCTGCTGCGTCTCAACCCTAGCTACGCCATTTTCGCACTCGCTTTGCGCTTCGACCACCGAGGGTGGCACCAAGCCATATATCCAGCTATGCTTCCACATCTCCACCGTCTTAGACCCCGGAGCAAGCCCAGTATCAATGGTCGCGTGATAACATCCGGCCAAAAGAAACAGGCTAAAAAAGACTACTATGAGAAAACTCCCCTGCAAACGCTTGATCATTTTAACCCCCTTAGGTTGATAAAAAATTATCGGCCCCTAGGCCGCGAATGAGATAGGATAGGCAAAGTACCAAGGCTATTCAAGTAGGGGGCCTATGTAGTTGTCCCCTGTTTGGACAGGTATAGGGACGGACTTTTATCGGTTTCGCAATAATCCAATTATAATGATAGCCAGTAATTTACCTTAATAAAGAAAATATCCGAACCAGCGTCTAGGAAACTCTCACCTATATTCTTCAATGGGCGGAAGGAAGGATCTGAAGAGAACGCACTGTTCGCTTGGGACCACACCAAGAATAAGGTACTTCCCGGACGATATTCCCAACGCAGTACCATGTTACTCTGGAGTGAACGGCTGCGAAAATCGGGATTGTAGCCCAACTCTGTATACGGGGTAAACATATACGAACTCGGTCTCACTAGTTCCTTGAAATGTTTGTAGGTACCAACTGCCAGAAAAGGCTGCAAATAGAGCTCTAGGCTCAGATCCCGGCTGAAGATCACATTGAGTCGGGTAGTCAGATCTAGGGTCTTGCTGTTTAGCGTTCCGTATACGAAGTGTTCAACTTTGCCATCCCTATCTACGTCTATATTCCTAACCCACTGTGCATCATCGAAACCCCAATGATAGCTTGGCTGAAAGTAACACTCTATATAATAAGCTGGTTTAATTTCTACTCCCAGTGCCATCGTGCGCCAAGTGCTACCTTCCGTGTCGTTCCTCCAAGAAGAGTAGAGTTCGCTACTTATGGCTCGACGATCATCGCTTGTGATACTAAGATTAAAAGCTGTTCTAGCGGGCCGTACGATGAGCGGTCCACCCCGGGTATCTAGATCGTCCTGAGTGCGGAAATTATGGTTAATTGCTCCAGAGATGTCCCAATAATTACTGAACTGATGCCAAGTGCTCAAGCCGATGCCGTTTGCCAGTACCACGTCATCAAAGTTCCGACGCCTCCACTGATTGATGTTCAGGCTGTTCCGACGGAAAATATTCCAGGGACGATCCTTGCGAAGCTGGAGCTGAAACCGAGTTTCGTAGTAGTTGTTCCGCCATAGAAAACCCAGATCATTGATTTCGAAATCTTTTGCATAGGCTTCCCAATGGAATCCTCCTTGTAGCCAGCCACTCCGCTTGCCCACAGCCATCTCGCTGCCCCACCCCCTCTTCCGATCCGCTGCCGATCCTGCTTGGCTACTGGCGATCTGTCCCGAGAAATCGTATTCGTTCTGCCCCGAACGCAGCCACCAGTCTACACTCCCAGAGTACGCGTCTGCAGCCTTGTGTCGGTTGAGACTAGTACCTGTCAGGCCAATGTGAGAGTTGCCTTGAAAAAGATCCTGCTGTACCCGGCCAACCAAGATATGCGAGCGCGGCTCAAGAAGAAAATCACGACGTTTTGTATCTTCCTCTACACTCTCCAGAGATGCATACTCTCTAGCCGTAAGTGCTTCCATTAACCCAAAGCTCGTCTTGTCGGCCGTCTTGCCCACTATTTTAACTGCTCCTAAAATGGTGGTAAAATCTGGCCGGTCCACCATCCGGAAGCCGCTGGGGATGCTATTGAAGCCGGGCTGCTTGCCAATGCGACGGGAATAGAAAAGCTGAATAGGCGTTCGGAAATTCTCGGCACCATCTACAAAAAAGGGGCGGCGCTCCTCGAAGAAGGTCTCAAAGACTGAAAGGTTTAGCACTGCCGGATCGGCCTCCACCTGCCCGAAGTCCGGATTGACTGTGGCGTTAAGAGAGAGGCTCGAGGTCAATCCGTAGCGCATATTAACCCCCAGATTGCTGAAGAGATCACGGCTGTCGGATACCTTGTCGGAGATAAAGGTGGATCGGCCGACGACATAAGGCATAATCTCCAAGGGTTTGGGGGGAATAATCTGCTCAATACCTTCAAGATGGCCAAAGTGCGATGGCCAACCGCTTTGCTCAAGCGGAACCATACGCCAATACACATCCTCTCTTTTTCTACTTATATAGCGAATTACGTTGATACCCCAAGTGTATTTCTCCTGAGGACTGAAGCGGAGCGTTTGATAGGGAATCTTGTACTCTACACACCACCCGTCTTCATGCCTGCTTTGACGCGCTTGCCAGACCCCATCCCAAGCACCGTCCCAACCACCTCCATCATCGTAATTATAGCCATCTGTCAGAGAGCCGCCGGCGTGTACCTGGAACACGAAGTTTGTCTGATGATCATGGTGGGCATCAATGGCAATCTGTATGAAATCTGCTTCTGGCCACTGATCTCGGCGGGCAAGACGAGCCACAATGTGCTCTGGCTGGCGATCAAAGGCCATAATACCGACGTAAAGTGCTTTGTCGTCATAGGCAAATTGTACTGTGGTCGACTCGGTGGCAGCCTGTCCCGTATCGGGGCGCCGCTGAGTAAATCCTGTAAAGACAGGGGCTTGCTGCCAGATCAAATCGTCTAAGTGGCCGTCGATTTCAGGTGGAGTAGAATGGATCCGTATGGCTCTTAGCGTCTTGCCAGTGACTTCCCCGTCTTCTACGTGACCCCAGAGAGGATCTCCCCCATCGACAATGGCAATGATTATTAATATTCTCCATAAACGCATCATGTTAAGTCTCCTCACTCATCAAAGGACTGGCCGATATCAAGTAAACCAATTTTAGTGAAGTCAATGGGATGGCTTCTCAAAGAAGAAAGACCGGGTCACATAATGTCAACGTGAAAAAAGAGACTCGTGCCCAAGTGCCCAAAAGTTTGGTCACTCAGGTATATAATTCCCTTTGAGAAGCGTTCTTAGACGAGCTGTTCATGGGGCTGCGTCTCAGCCACATGACAATTGAACCAATCCACAACGCGCCGATACAGATCATCGAGAGCATCGCGGGACCAAGCAGATGTGCCGTGGTGCTCGTCTTTGTACAGCCGTAGCTCAACGCGCTTGCCGAGTCGGCGCAGGGCGACGAACGTCTCCTCGGCCTGAGTAGACCCGTCTTGGTCCCCTGTACCACCCACGAGCAGCAGTGGAGTAGATACTCGGTCCAGGTAGAAGAAGGGCGAATTCTCGATGTACGCAGCCCGATTCTCCCACGGCGAGCCACCGAGGCGGGCCTGTCCCGTTTCGCACCATCCTATATGGCGAGTGTACATGCTCATCATATTCACACCCCAAGGAGCAATAGCCAGTGCAGCCCAGAATCTGTCGGTCTGCGCGATCAACGACACAACGCTGTATCCGCCATAACTCGTGCCCATTAGACCCACTCGTTCGCCATCGGCCAGACCGAGTTCGACCGCCCGATCTACGGCGGCGAGTACCGGCTCCACCAGACCTGTCATCGGGTCCTTCTCTCCCAGCGGCACCTCTGGGAACAACACCGCGTAGCCAGCGCTGCACAGAAGTTGTGGCTCGATAGCATGCGGCCCTTGGAGACCAAAGCGATTGCTCGTCCCCACACCTCGGTACCCCCCCCATATACACTGACGATGGTCGGATACGGCGGCCGCGTCTCAGGAGGAAGCAACATCACTCCCCGGCATTGCATACCGGCTGCTTCAAAGTCGATCAGTTCACTGCGGCCGAGTTTGGACACCTGGACTTCAGGCGCTAGGCAAAACAACCAGTCATGGCTTCCATCCTCTATGCGCAGCACGGATGGCGGACGATTTGCCTCCTTCACCATCAGGTAGTAGCACCCGGAGGAATCATCCACCTCCATGTACCAGACTTGACTCGTACACGTGCCCGGTATATCCGCTACGCGCTTCAGCCCTCCGTCCAAGCCTAGATGGGCGACCTGCTCGCTCAGGTCGGACCGATTCTGCAGCACGACAGGCAGACCCCCGGCCTGCGTCAAGTGAATGGTGGATTCAGTCGGTCGTGCGATCCAATGGCGCATAGACCACTCGTCTGGAATCGATGCGCAGCGGTGCTGGCCGGATTCCAGATCGAATTGCCACCAAGCCTTGCTACCGAGTGAGTGAAGTTTCGAACTATCCGGACTCCATCGCGGCGTATCGTACTTCAGCAAGAGGTCGAACTCCGACTCTGGAGTCAGATTTACAGGCTTTTCAGAACCATCAGCCGCGACGACGAACAGCTCGTCGGGCCGATCTCTACCGAAAGAGGTGTACGCAACATTCGCCGAATCCGGCGACCACGCGTAGTTGATGCCGAAGGCACTAGCGATATTCGTGGCGAGCATCCTTTCCGCTCCGGTCTCGATATCCACGGTGAAAAGCTCAAACAGGGAGTGCTGCAAGCTCGCTACATATTCGACGTGGCGCGTACAGGCCACGTGCTGGCCATCAGGCGCAATGCGCCATTGGCTAGAGGCCCATTGTTCTAGCAGCCTCTTGACGGACCCAGTCGAGAGGCTGACATGGCCCAACTCGCACTGCCACCAACTCCCTAGCCTCGGCTCGACCTCCGTGGTTGCGTCGGGATCGTTGGATCTGACATCGATCTTTGGCACGGGGCCGTGCGCATCTTCCCGATAGTCGCGCTCAGCAGGCCAGAGAGGTACTACGATGCCTTCGCCATCGGGCGTCCACACTGGCAGATCAAAGCCAAAGCGGACTAGAACAGGCGCATTCCGCAGCAACTCAACCTCCCCCGTGCCAACGTCCCACAGGCCCAGACATGCCACTCCTTCGTGCCGCACGCAGGCCACCAGCCTGTCGCCCGAAGGCGACCACTGAGCACCCCAGCTTACGCTGCCTTCGGGAAAAGGCCGCATCGACTCCCCGGTAGCTGTATCCACGACGACCACGGAACTGCCAGCCATTTCCCGAGGGACACCCCACTCGTCAAACTTCGGTCCCCGTGCGCCTTGGGTACGTCTTTGAACGCCAATAGCGAGTTGCCGTCCATCCGGGGACAGGTGAAAAGGCATTCGTCCGGTGGGTTTGGGCAGATCAATGAGAGAGGCAATAGTATTCTCCATGGATTCCCTCCATTGTGGGGGAAAATGGCTGCGATTCTGCGGTCTTTGGATGGTGGATTTTCGCGTTGACAAAGAGTACTGGAGGGTGTTACTTTTGTCAATATAAAAATGTCGTATCTATATATTTATATTGATGTTACGATTTATTATATTTGACAACATTCAGCCGCTTGTTTATATTTTATGTACAACAAAAAGATGGGAGCCGCTTACGAGAGCAGCCCCCATCTTTTTGTTTTTTCTACGCTTTCAGAATTGGGCGGATTGTGGGCTCGTGGAATCTGCGCTCAAATTTCCCCTAGGTAATCTCTATTTCCAGGGCTAGAAAGTTTTTTATTAATTCCCTCTCCAAAAAGCACGACTTACGTCTTCGCCGCCATAATCTCAGCCGCCTCAATCTGATCCACTAGCGCGATCGAGTGAATCACGTCGCGGATGTCGGTGATCGGCTGCCGGTTTTCAACCACGCAATCGATGAAGTGCTCGTGCATGGTCAGCAGGCCCTCGTAGCGGGGCACATCGTCTTCGGGCACGCCGTCGATTTCCCAGCCGCCGAGGGTGCGGACTTGGTTGTCCTCGTGGATTTCGATTTCACTGGGAATTTTCATGTAGCAGCCAACGCCCACGCCGTGCAATTCCGAGCGCAACACCCGCCCGCCAGAGGCGCGGTTGCCGAGCATCACGCCGGTTGCGCGATTGTCAAAGCGCACTAACGCAGTGTAGTGATTAAAGCCCTCGCCGCCGAATTTGTCTTGATAGGCCGTAACTTCCACCGGCTCTCCGCCAGCCATGTAGCGCAGCAAATCGACGATGTGGACCAAGTCGTTCCACAAGGTGGTGGTGAACTCGTCGGCGCGCTGCGGGAGCTGTTTGTTGAAAGTAGTAGTCGCCAGCGACACCGGGCCTTTGGCCGCAACTAGGCGCATGGCCTCGCGGGTGACCGCGGTATAGCGTCGTTGCAGACCGACCATCACCCAGACCTCCTCGCGCTCGGCAGCCGCCAAAATCGCCCGCGTCTCGTCGCTGTTGGCCCCAGGCGGCTTTTCTATAAACAGGTGTTTGCCCGCGGCGATGCAGTCAAGGGCCGGCTGCAGGAGCCACTTCTCGTTCATCACGCAATAAACAATGTCCGGGTCGATCTCGTCGAGCATGGCGCGGTGGTCTTGGTACGTGCGCGTAAAGCCGTACTTTGCCACCACTTGCTTGAGGCGTTCCTCGTCCAACTCGCAAACCGCAGCCATCTCCACCCGGTCGGCGAGGCGATGGACCGATGGGTAGTGGGCGCTCTGGCCGCGACCTCCCGCGCCGATAAATCCCGCTTTAAGCATGGTCTTCCCCTTTCTGGCACAAAGCCGTAAAAAAGCGCACGTCAATCCGCGCCAAATCGATAACGCTTTCCACCGGCTCGCCACTGTACTCGCTATGGAAGCTGACCGGCCCAGCAAAGTTCAGCCGCTTCAAAGTCGCAATCACCGAAGGCCAATCGACAAAGCCCTGCCCCATCCGCACAACGCCACTGCCGAGCGCGCCCTGCTGAGTGATACTCAAAGACCGCTGGCGGGCCAGATCCTTAAAAGCGAGCAAGCACAAGTGCGAGCGCACAATATCGAGGGCCATGGCGACCGGCTCGCCGCACAGGGACAAATGTCCGGGGTCGGCGAAGACGCCCACGTATTGCGGGTCGCAGTCCTTGACGATGTTCATCGCAGCGCAGGAATTGAGGCCCATGGACGCGCCCGAATGATTGTGAATGACAGTTTTGACGCCGTATTTCTCCGACAGCGCCTGAAACCCCTCCATAAAGCCGCGCACCTCGTCTAACTGCGTCCAGTAAGGCACATCCGGCTCCCAGTGCCAATAGCCGAGCTTGACGTGGGCCACGCCGGCTGCACCCAAGGCCGCGTAATACCTTTCCGCGTAATCGATGTCCGGGCGGTTGAAGTCGCCTGGAGCCGTGACCAGGGGGATGCAGAGACCGGCGTCGGCAAAGCGGCGCGCTGCCTCCGGTAGGGCCGTGGCTACATTGTCGGGGTTGACCGGGTAGCCGTCGCGCACACACAAGTCGGCCCCCTGCACGCCAATAGACTGCAAGGCGTCGATGATTTGCGGGACATCGAGGCCCTCTAAGTGTTTAGTAAATACGATATACGTCAGATCCACGATGTATGCTCCTTTCTCTATATTTGTTTGACAAAGCGAGGTAAGGGTATCAAAATATCGGCTACCTGCCAACGACTTAAACGGAGCAAGTCGAGTTATGGAAGCAGTCAAAATGAATCCCAGCCCAACAATTGAGGTCCCCAAGCCGCTCACCCCCGCCCAAGTGCAGTCCTTTATCGACGACGGCTATCTCGTCGTGCCGGACCTAATGGAAGCAGCCGAGCTCGACGAACTCAAACGCGACCTCGTGGACGTAGCGCGCGGCCGCTACGAGTGCGATAACATCGAGCCGGTCGATCCCGCCCTCAGCGACCAAGCGGTGCTGGAGAGTATCCTCTGCATCCACCAGCCCCACTACGTCAGTCCAGTCATCGAACAGTACGTTCGCCACCCCAAAATCTGCGGTGCCCTGAGCCAGATCACCGCCGCGCACCTGCCCTTTTGGGACGGCAGCGTCAAGTGCATGCAGTCCATGTATTTCGTCAAGCCGCCCAACTTCCAGGGGCAGGCTTGGCACCAAGACGAGATCTACATCCCCACGCGGGATCGCTCGCTGATCGGCGCGTGGATCGCCGTGGATGACGCCACCGTGGAAAACGGCTGCCTGTACGTCATTCCGGGGTCGCACCGGCCCGGGTACCTCTACCCACAGCGGTCCCACGAAAACCCAGACGAGTTCGACTTCGCGCCCGAGAGCTACGGCTTTGACGAGAGCGTCGAGATCCCGGTTGAAGTAGAAGCCGGTGCCCTCGTGTTCTTCAACGGCTATCTCCTCCATCACTCGTACAAAAACCGCGGCGACACCTATCGCCGCGTCTTGGTCAACCACTACTGCAATGCCTGGAGCCTGTTGCCTTGGAGCCTTGAAGAAGGCGAGTCGCCCGCTCGCGCCGACCGGCGCACCATCGTGCCCGTGGCCGGCATTGACCCCTACGCCTGGAAGGGCTATCAAACGCCGGCCAAGTCCGTGGGGCTGCGGCACTGCAAGGCCATCGACGAGGTCCGCGCCGACCGCGACAAGCCCTAACCGTTGACCGCAGCGACACACAGCCCCAGTCACCGAGCGAGCCTAGCACGCGGCTTGATCCTCCGCTCTCTTGGCATTAGCTTGCTACTGGTCTTTGGGGTCGGCGTAGCGGCCTCCCTTCCTCGGCCTCTACGTGCAAGGCTCGAATTTTGGGGCGTTCACCAGCCAGATCGCCATTTTCGTCCCCATCGACGTAGATCCCACGAAATGCATAGTCTTCGTATCAACGTACAGGCCACCCGGGTGATTAAATAGATGGATGCCGTTGTACTAGAAACAGATGTCTTAGGACCTGCATCGCAGTCAAGGTATGACGATAGTCTGACCAGCTACCAGTTTCCGGTTCAATACCTGAGCCACTTCCGCCCACTCTCAGAAGGCACAGAGATGCTGGCCATTATTTATGAACCGAGAGGAAGATCACGGCGAGGCCGTATGGCCTATGTCGGCTGGTCCATCCTCCATGGCTCTCCCCGCAGGGACTTGTCTGGACAAGGAAACGCCTACAGAGTGGATTTTCTAGAGCCGATACGCAGCTTCGAACGGCCTGTTCCAAGAGAAATCGACGGTGAGCCCATTGAACAATGGCTTCGCGATTATCCTAGAGGTAATCTGCGAAACACCGCAACTAGGGGACGAGCAGTAAGGGGCCTAGTTGCAGACGAGGTCGAGACGATTATCCGATTGGGGGCGACCGACGTGACGTGGAATGCCCCGGAAAGCATAGGCGGTGATCCTTCTATATCGCAAGCAGGCGATGCCCGTACTCGACAGATCGTCACCAGACTTGGACGAAGTGAACGATTCAGACAGGACGTGCTGGAGGCCTACGGGAAGCGATGTGCTGTGTCAGGCTTATCGGCTGGAGGAATCAAGGGGTTAGTTGAAGCTGCTCATATCAGAGGATCCGGACAGCCTGAGTGTGGGCCGGATCACATCACTAACGGAATAGCACTAACACCCACCCTTCATCGTCTGTTTGATCGGCATCTGTTTTCGCTGCAATATCAAGGTAACGAGCTTGTCGTCGTTACTTCCAATCAGTTTACAGTTGATATGGTGCAGGACCCGGTCACCGGCAGCCGGCTCAGTCTCCAACAAGGGCAGAGAGTGCGCCTACCGTCGGATATCGCTTCCCGTCCTGGGCGTCGGTTCGTGGATTTCCATCGGCACTTACTTCTTTCCTAGCCAATAGGATGTCCGAGACCCGACTCTAGCTAATGGATTGTTGCGGCTGATCAATCACGCAGGTAAGCGGCGTGCGCTTTGCGACTGACCCTAGTCGAGCTAACAGACGGGCCATTAATCTGCCAGTCTTTAATTCCTTAGGCAACAGTCCCCCTACCCGCAGTGCCCGCGGCTCGTCGGGTCCCTGCCGTCGACATCGGCTTTATTGAACTAGGTCTATTAGCAGATGTGTCCTGACTGTCGTCACCGCAGCGGAAGCCGATCAAGCTAAGCTTGCTGGCGACCCTTGAGGCTACGGCGCAGCTCTGATGAAGTATGGGTAGTACCTGTGAAACTCAGCATACTGTTCGAGCTGTCGCTTCGTACGTTCCTTTCCCTCTTCACCTTTTTCAAGCTCATAGCCTAACGTCTCAAAGAGGGTCTCCCCTGCATTTCCGTCACAAGGGAGCCTATCCTGAAGACACAACCTTTCTTTCGTACTCAGGATGGGAACATCAATTTCCTTCGGTTCAGACCAGTCAAGATTAGCAAAAGACCAGCCATCAAATGCCTTTCTGACCTCCGACTTATCTTCTCTGGAGCACACCATACCAGTAAGAGTGAGCATCCCGGTACCGTCGGAATAGAAAAACGACGTGATCGGTTGAAACATCGTGGGCAACTCCCCAGGCAGGGCGCGCTGCACTACGATCTCCAGCATGTCTTGAAGCAGCTTCGCATAGCTTAACGCTATCAAAGGTGGATTGTCTTCTGGGTCCGGCATTATCGCTTTGAATTTTCTACCAAATAGTTCAGGTTTGCGCTGCCAGTCTGTGGCCTGAGCCCGAAGGGATATCTTCACAAGACTCCTCTCAGCCACCTTCTCGAGCAACAGTTTGAAGTAATCAAAATTCTTTTTCTTTAAATCAGTATAGTCAAGCCAAAAAATACTTTTCTGATCGTCGTGTTCGTATTCGTCGATAAAGTGGAATAGATCTACATGTTCTAGATGTACGGTCCTGCATGGTAGATGAAATTTTTGACGCTTAAAGATGTGTTCGTTGGATTCTATCGAAACCATCCTTACGTCTTCTCTTTGTTCATAAAGGATGCGAAAGTCTTCGAGGTACGGCCCTCCTAGCCCGAAATAGGTGTAGTCGGATAGATTTTCAAATTGATCAAGACGACGAATCACCTCAAGCAGAAGGAAACGATCCACCGCCTTATTAGGGCGTAGGTGATAAGCCGGTTGATTCACCTTATTGAGGCGTCGGTGATGAGCCGGTTGATTCACCTTGACGCCTCCTGAAGAAGAATGTCGAAGCACTTTTCTCCGACGATGGACGGGTTCTCCTGAGCATCATCAAAGAGGTGCTCAGCAACAACAGCGACTTCGTCAACCTCTTTAGTAAATGAGATCCGACGGGTTTTCGGGTTTTGTTTTTTTGGAGTAGGAAGGGATGGTTTATACTGAGATGCGCCAGGGAGTGATCTTCTTGCCGGATTGAATTTCAAATCGGAAGTCTTCGCTTTAATTGCTGAAAGAGACAAAGGGCTACCCGCAGCGAAATGCTCTCTGGTTTCTTCCGTACGTCCTTTCCATCGATTAGTGTAATCGGTAAAGAGTTTCATACCTTCACGCATTTTGTTCTTAATTTGAAGGTACAGAACAGAAGAAGCATCTACTCCCCTTTTCGTGGTTGTAGTAGGAAGCTCTGCCGGGTCATCACATCTGAACTCAACTATTCCTGAAATGGCTATGAACTGAGTATGATAGCGGGGAATGCCTGCTTCACCCCATCCCGTCAATTCTGTACGGTCACAATACAACACGGCTCGACCATTGCAGATCACTGTCCAGCCAGCCTCTTCGGTGGAATATCGTTTTTCCTCTTGCTCATTAATGACTTCATCCTGCGAGGGAATTGGCATAGTGAAACCCACAGCGACAAAGACTTCAACATCTTTGTCTGTCTTTGCTTGATAAATGAACGGTTGTATTGCCTCATCCGATGTTGTCTGTGCGTCAGCGAATAGGAGACCTCTCAAGCGAGACTTTACGACCTTGCTATTGACACTGACTTTAAAGCCCTTATCGATGAAAAAAGAATAGTGCGAAGAAATCAGTTCCAGAAGTTCAGCCTGAAAAGATCCCCTGTCTTCCTCGAAGCGAGTAGCTATCCCTTCATGCAAATTACCGACAATGATTGTGGTACCGTCCTCGTCCATCGAAGTGGACTTCGGACTAACGGGAATTTTCCATTCGTCCTCGTTGTCAATCCATTCCGGCGTAATTGACACCTCGTATTCGTGGTTGCCTGAGCGAGTGCTAATTTCGCAGCTTTTCCCCATTTTGAAAATTGCGCGTTTCATCCCAATCCCGTAGACCCCTACAACCCCTTTGGCTTCCAGCTCCCGCTTTGGGTCTCTGCCCATCCTGAAAGCATATTTGCTCAGCTCCCATGGAATACCTCCGCAGTTGTCGGCAATTGAGAATGTTCCTCCGTCAAAACTGATCTCTGCCCAATTTCCTTCGTAGGGTTTGTCAGATTCGACGTGTTTGCTACGGAGGATGCCGTCGACGCAATTATCAAGCAAATCTAGAATTGCTTCCTCCAGCTTTATATCTCGCGTCAACATGGAGACGAAGAATGATTTAACAGGTGCAGCACTCACTGGCTCGTAGGTTGTATGTTCCTGTGCCAAGGCTATTGCCTCCTACTAGAAGATGAGCGAAGTACGAATTACCGACAGCAGCCGTTCAGCCACGATGGGACTCACACTGCTACCGATCTGTCGGAAGCTCTGCCACTTCGACGGGGAAAAAGTAAACCAGTCAGGGAATCCCTGAAGTCTGGCCGCTTCTCTCGGTGTTATGACTCTCGGCATTGTTGGGTGGATGGGTCGTACAGCTTGGTAGCTTCCTAAGTCCGGTCCGGTTCCCGCCCTTAAAGTTGGACAGAATCCATCTGGATGAAGTCTTTGGGCTTTAGACACTTGGTCTCTCTCACCTAGTTTCAGGGATGCGAACCTCTTTGCTACAGAAGGGGAATGTAATGTTCCTAGCGTACCGGAGGATCGACATTCAGTCTTCAGACGATGCAGTGCAATCGGATCGCCCACACCGCTCGGCACGTGTCCATGAAGCCGAGAAGAATAGTATCCATGCCCGCGACATCGAGAAACTTGCCATCCGTCGGTCGCCTGTTGCCAAAGAGGGTTCACCTCAACGAGCAGACCATCTAGCGCATCTTTGACACGAACGGTCTCGATGTCCGGTGGCGGCAAGAAAGAATCTTTAGTCAACGGCTCAATGCGATCAGGCAGGTAGCCGAAAAAAAATATCCGAGTACGAACTGTCGGCGCACCGTATTCATTGGCAGCAATCTTCAAAGTGGGCAGGATAGTGTAATGGTTAGATACAAAAGAAAGTGCCTTTTCCCGAATCCAAGAATTGGCCGATTGCATAATACCAGGCACGTTTTCCGCCAGGAAGAAGGTTGGCCGCATTTCGGCGACTATTCTAAAGAAGTCCACAAATAGTTGATTACGCCCATCATGCTCATTCTGTCGTCCCATGTAGCTGAAGCCCTGGCAGGGGGGGCCACCGATGATTCCCGATAGCTCGATATCTTTTAGCTCAAGAGCAGACCTGAGCTCTTCTCCGGTAAGTTCTGATATATCCGCAAAGAGATGATGTGTTTCCCTAAAGTTCACCTTGTGGGCATCCATGGCTTGGCGGTCAGTGTCTACAGCACCGCGAACGACAAAGCCCGCACGAGAAGCGCCTAGGCTTAATCCTCCCGCTCCAGAAAAGAGATCCACAACCATTGGTTCAGGAGCTTTCATTTGCCTTGTCTCGATGAAATCTGTGGGAAAGCATAGTCCAATTGAACAAGTCTCTAGGCTCGAGTATGAAGGACATATAACATATACATAGAAGAGCCTTTTTTCGTCCTCTGTCAAGGCACTGAGCGTACGTAAAGGGCAGGGTAAACTCCCGAAGGTCGTTCGCAGATCCTTCGGGAGGGCTCCCAATATGGTTGACTGTCGGCCCATATCGGGAGCAACCCAGTACTCGGCTGGCTTGGCGTCATCCCAATCGAAATTACGGTACCCTTTAAAAATCCGTAGCAATTACCTAATGCTAATGCATCCTTGACCGACGGTCCAAAAAGGCTCTTTATCTTTCCCATACTGTCTTATTGCCGCCGGCCGCGTCCATTCTCGCCGTCCCGATGGCTGAGAAAGGCGATGGAGTTGCGGCACTGCAAAGCCATCGACGAGGTCCGCGCCGCCCGCGAGGAGCACGCGTAAAAAATGGCTGATCAATCAACATTTTTTTGGCCAGAAGGCATTCAGGGAGCGGTCTCTATCAGCTACGACGACGCGCTACCCTGTCACTACGAGGATATCGCACCCGCCTGGGAAGCCCATGGCTTGAAGGCGACGTTCTACACGAATATAATCAGCCTGATGAACAACCCCGGTGCTTGGCGCGATGTCGCCGCCAAGGGCCACGAACTCGGCAATCACAGCATCTTCCACCCGTGCCGCAAAAGCCAAGGTCACGACTGGCTGGCCGACGAGTACGACCTGTGCCGGTACACGCCCCGCAGGTGGACCGATGAAATGCGCACCGCAAGCGCCATCCTATCGTCGCTCGACGGCAAAGAGGAACGTTCCTTCGGCAACACCTGCTGCAACACCGAACTCGGCGCGGGGGATACCCTGCACAGCCTTGAACCGCTAATCGAGGAACTGTTCGTCGCCGGTCGCGGTCCCCTCAACAACCAAGTCGTCAATGCAGGAACGCTCAACTTTAACGCCTTGGGGCATTTCAGCGGCGACGGCTGCGATTTCGACCACCTGCGGCAGGAGATTGACGCCGCCGTAGCCTCGGGCGGCTGGGTCATCTACATGATTCACGGAGTCGGCGACGGCACGCACGGCTTGTACATCGACCCCGAGGTACACCAGAGTCTGGTCGACTACCTCGGAGAGCGGCAGGATTCCATCTGGACAGCACCGGTGGGAAAGGTAGCGCGGTACCTGCGCGACAGCGCCGAAACAAGCCCGACCGGTCCCCGGTGACCGACGGTGGCTCACCGCTGTCCACAACCTTTATTTATTTGTGGTCCGCACAAAAAGAAAGGCACTTTTGGACAAAATAAGACTGGCACTAGTCGGCTGCGGGGGCATGGGAACGCGGCATCTATACGGCCTAGGAGAACTCGCCAAAACCCCATTTGACAATGTAGAGCTAGTCGCCGTATGCGACATCCGGCGCGAAAACGCCGAACTAGCAGCCACGGAAGCCGAAAAGCTCATAGGCCAGAGGCCCGAGGTGTTCACCGACCTCGAAACCATGCACCGCGAAGTCCCCGACCTCATGGCCGTGGATGTCGTAGTAGATCCATCGGTGCATCACGCCGTGGCCTGCCAAGCCCTCGACCTAGGGCTACACGTAATGGTGGAAAAACCCATGGCCATTACCGTCAAGGGCTGCCAGCAGATGATCGAGGCCGCCGAGCGCAACAAGCGCATCCTGTCGGTGGCGGAAAATTACCGCCGCGATCCCTCGTCGCGGCTGGTGCATCACCTGTTGGAGCAAGGGGCCATTGGCCGCCCCTACATGGCGATCTTCCACTCGCTAGCCCCACATCGCGAGGTGTTCATTACGCCTTGGCGGCACATGAAGGATCGGGGGGGACTGCTGCTGGATCTGGGCGTCCATTTCACCGACATGATTCGCTACCAACTCGGAGATATCAAGGAAGCCTTCGGAGCCGTCGAGTTAGCCTCGCCCGTGCGCCACAAGCCCGAGGCCGTCAACTCGCCCTACGAGTTTTACCGAACCCGCTTCACCGAGATGGAGCAGCAAGTCCACGCCACGGCCGAAGACACCTCTATGGCAATGTTTCGGATGGAGAGCGGCCTCGCGGTCAACTGGGTGGTGGGCCTAGGGGGATACGGCTCTTGCGGCGGCGAGGTGATTTTCGGATCCGAGGGTGTGATGCAGGGGTTTGGCACGCGCGGCGCTAGGGCGTGCTTGCAACGGGCCGACGGCACAACGCTCGACCACGCCGCGCTCGTGGCCAGCTCAGAAGCGTTCGCCCTAGAACCATTGGCCGAGCACTTTTTCACCGAGCGAGTCGCCGACCAAGACATCGACTGGAAACTGTTGGCGCTAGAGTACTTTGAACTAGCCGAGGCCATCCTCAATGGGCGGGAAATCGAGGTGGATGGAATGGAGGGCCTAAAAGACGTGGCCGCGGTGTACGCAATCTTCGAGTCGAGTCGGCTGGGTCGGACGGTACAGCTCAGCGAAGTGGAAAGCGGAGCCGTCTATGAGTACCAAGCCGAAATCGACGCGGCACTGGGCATCGACTAACAGGGGGTCAAGGGGTCGGTGCTATCCCTGATCGGCCTGCAGACGTTCCTTAACCTCGTCAAAAAACGTCTTAAAGGAGCCTGTGGCGGCATCCTCCCAACGATCAAACGTCGCTTGCAGCGCTTCTAGCCAACGCTCTTTGGGCAGATTTTGTACCGCCAAGCAGACGTAATAGGCATCGGTCAGCGCCAAGCCCCGCCGTCCATCCACGAGGGCTTGCTCCATGCGCTCGACGAACGGAGCTACCTCGGGCAGGGCTTCGACGCACTTTGTCTTGTGCTGGACAAAGCTTGCCAAGTGATTGACCATGCTCCGGTTAAAGTCGTGCCGCTTGGCGGTGCCGGAGATGTCGCCGAGGTCCAACTCTCCCCGGTGATACAAGTCCAATAACTGCTGAGTGCGCGTGCGTTGCTTCGCACCAAGGGTTGCTTGCCGCGCGCTGCGCAAGCCGCTGGTGAGGGCCGACATGTCGTGGCAGCAATTGAGCCAGCGCGTGCCTTTGGCGACCACGCGGCGCATGGACTCACCCGGGCCAACGGCCGTGCCCATGGCCTTGCCGTTGGTCGCACACGCTGCACCCACGCGGTCGAAGGCCGCTAGCACGCGGTCGTGTTCTATATGAGGGACTCCCTCGCGCTCGACGCCGTAGCTGTGCGCCAAGTCGCTCGGCCCCACGAAGAGCAGGTCAATCCCTTCGATTGCGGCAATCGCTTCCACTTCCTCCACACTCTCGGCATCTTCGATCATCACTCCGAGTAGGGTCTCGGCATCGGCTCCGCCCATGTACTCAGTGGGATCCAGCGTACCGTAGTCCGAATCCCGGCCACAGCCTAAGCCGCGCAAGCCCAGCGGCCGGAACTTGGCCATCTGTACAAAATCCCGCGCTTCGTCGGCGCTCTTGCAATGGGGCCAAACCAATCCCCCGGCCCCTAACTCCAGCGGCTTGATCACTTGGTTGTACGGCCCCTTGGGGATGCGGACTACCGTATCAACCCCCGTGGCCCACGCCGCCAAAATTAGCTGCGACAGCCCGTCTAGCCCGAGATGGGAATGCTCCATGTCGATCCAGACGCAGCTAAAGCCCGCTTGCGCCGCGAGCTCGACTACGACCGGGTCGAAGATTCGGTTGATTTCCATTATCTCCACCGTCGCCCCCCCGAGCAGGGCGGCCTTGGTCTGGTTGGTTTTCACGATGCCTCCTTGAATTGTGGCAACACGTCGCGGCCAAACCACTCGATGGTTTGCCGGATCGCCTCCGGTGGGATGCCCAGCGCCCCAGCGCCAATAGAGCGCCCGCCGTAAAAATAGTCGAATTTCACGGATACTCCTCTCGTTCACCTACTCGCTTCCGCAGTGCGATTTCTCTATATTCGCCCCTTTGTCAACGCCCATTGTAAAACCACAGGAGACCTGTTATGGCAGCAAGTGGACCCGTTCCCACCGCCCGTGCCCAAGGCCGCGGCCCAACCATCTGGCTGGCCGGCTCGCCCGACGAACTCAAGGAGTGGATGCCCCTCGGAATCGCCGGAATCGTCACCAACACGGTGGTGCTCAACCAATACGCCAAACAATACGGCTCGGTCATCAGCCTAATAGAGCAATATCTCGCGCTCACCGACAAACCCGTGGTGATGGAAATCGACGGCCATTGCGTTGAAGAGCTGTTAGAAGTCGGGCAAGTTTTTACCAACATGTCGGAGCAGATCATCCTCAAGATCCCCTGCAACGTCAACGGACTCAAGGCATTTAGCATTCTCAAGGATCAAGGCGTCGAGACCTTCTGCACCACAGTATTTTCGCTGACGCAAGCTGTGGCCGTCGCCCAAGCCGGAGTGAACCACATCCTGCCTTTTTGCGAGCCGGTCAAGGAAGTGGGCGGCGACCCGACCAAGCTGATCCGCGAATGTTCCCAGATGTTCAGCGGCTGGGGGCAGCGTCCCTTCATTATGGCCGCCCTCATCCGCTCGGTGGAGACCGCTCACGCCGCCTTCCGCGACGGGGCCGACGAACTAGTCACCATGTGGACGGTGTACCGCGACATGATGGATCACCCGCTGACCGCGCAGTGGAACAAGACCTTTATGGACGAGTGGGTCGATATGCACCAGAGCGGCTTGCTGGAGGGCGTGCCGGTCCGGTCTCATTGACCGCGCCCTCACCCGCACACCCGAAATCCGATTGGTAGGGGCGACCGGCCGGTCGCCCCTACTCACCCGCGCTCGGCCGGAATCTGGCCCAGCAATTCGCTCCAAGCCGTGCCCAGATTCATCACGTCCCCACCGCAGATTACCAAGTCGCAGCCCGAGTCCATCGCGGCGGTAAGCAGTGGCCCCGGCAAGGTGAAGATGCCGCTCAGCTTGCCGGCGGCCCGCGCCTTGGCCAGGCACGAGAGCACGGCCTCGCGCAGCTTTGGGTCGCCCATCTGGCCGGTGCAACCCATATCGACCGCTAGGTCCCCTGGCCCCATGAAAATCCCCGAGAGGCCCTCCACGGCGAGTATCTCATCGACATTCGCCACGGCCTCCACGGTCTCGATCTGGACAAAGAGATGGGTGCGGGCATTGGCGCGGGCTAGGACATCGTGCAGGTCTTCCATGCCAAAACCCATGCCGCGCGTGCGCACGTTGAATCCACGCCGGCCCAACGGCGGATACTTGCCCACCTCGACGATGCGGCGCGCATACTCCGCATCATCTACCATCGGGACGAGAATGATCCGCGCCCCGATTTCGAGTGCCCGCAGCACGTGATGGCGCTCGCCATCGGGCAGGCGAATGAGCGGGAAAATGCCACCGGCCTCTGCGGCCAAGCACAAAGTCTCGGCCCGCTCAAAGCCAACCGGGCCGTGTTCGCTTTCGATCCACACCGTCTCAAAACCAACCTGCGCCGCCAGCGAGACGAGCAGGGGCGAGGCGCTGTTGACGGTGACGCCGCGAATCCGGCGCGGGCGACCATCTTGATATAGGAATACGTCGTCGGTGATTTTTAAGGTCATGGGAATCGTTTCTCTTGCTTGAATTCGTTCCAATATAGGGCTATTTTTCCCACCTCCCAAACGGCCTCATTCTCCACTCCAAAGGAGGCACTATTGTGACACCACTAGACTACGGGCGCTCGTTTTTAATCGGCAACGACCCAAAAAACGAAGTGCGGTTTTGGGTCGAGTCGCGGACGCGCATCATCGACGAAGCCTCCGGCCAGAGCGAGGACTACGTGCAGGTCGGGTCGTGCAAAAGCGAGCACACCTTTGCCAAAGACAATCTCCTGCACGAGGACAACTACGACTTTCTGCCGGTCTTTGGCCCGGAGTGGTCGGTCGTCTATCGGCGTCACGCCAACCTACGCGACAGCTATCGAGAAATTCGCCGCTCCGAGGAGTGGTGGAACGGGCAACAGTACCATCTGATTGTCGGGAGCGATGTGGAGGAACTGACCAGCGACGCGGCAGTGCGCGAGGCGACCTACGACTCAGTGCCAATCGTCGCACAGACCGAAGTGCGGAACGAGGAAACCGGATTGCAGGCGATCATGGAGTGCCCAGTCAAGACCATGAACACCAACCGCGCCAACGATATCTACCAAGTTGACACCGGCCCAGTGGCCTTCCCCGACCTGAGCCAGCACCACGCCCGCCACATCGATTCTCTATCCTTGGCCTTTGTGGTCTTCAATGCGCCGCACTTTGCCGACTTCGTTCTCGAAGCGCCGACCCGCGTAGGCGACGAGCAGGTGTATCACTATTCAAAACTAGTGTCCCTAGCGTCAGTAAACAGGCTCTACGCGGTGCGAGCTTAGAAGTTGTTTGGAAATTTTGCCAAAATCACTTATCTCACTGTCGTATCAAAGGAGGCATCATGTACAGAGTAGGAGTCATCGGCTGTAGAGGCATTGGCAATCGGCACGCCCAAGGGGCTGAGAGTCTGGAAAACGCCGAGGTCGTGGCCGGTTGCGACCTCGTGCCGGAGCAACGCGACGAATTTGCCGCGCAGTTCAAGGCGACCAATCCCGGGCTAGAGATGTACGACGATTACCGAGAGATGCTGGAAAAGGCACAGCTCGACATCGTCACGGTAGCCACCGGCGACAACCGGCACGCCGACTTGGTGGTGGCCGCGGCCGAAGCTGGTGCCAAGGGGATTTTCTGCGAAAAACCACTGGCCACCAGCGTGGAGGACGCCGACCGCATGGTGGCGGCTGCGGAACGCCACAACACCCTGCTGTCCGTCGACCATACTCGCCACTGGATGCCCGTCTGGCATCGCTGCCACGAACTAGTGACCGCAGGCGAGATTGGCGACGTGCGATCGGTCTTGTGCGAGCACTACGGCACGCGATCGATGCTGTTCCGCAACGGCACCCACCTGCTCGACGCCATCATGTGGTACGCTGGCAGTGAACCAGCGTGGCTCGTCGCCGAGCTAGAGGACGGGTACGAAGACTACAGTGAGTATCGCGGCGACGGCGGACACGACCCTGCCACCGAGCCGAGCGCCAACGCCTATATCCACTTTGCCAACGGCGTGCGCGGGGTCTATCTCGGAGAAAAGCAAGCCCCCAACCGACTCGACTTCACCATATCGGGCACCACGGGGAATATTTTCATCGAGCGGGAAGGCGATGCGTACATCGAGCGGGACGGAGAGCGGGAGTTGGTCGAACCGCGTCCGTGGGAAGTCGATGGAATCGCAGCGGGCGTGCACGAACTCGTGCGCGCGCTCGACGGCGAAGGTGAGCTGTCGTGTACCGGCCGAGATGGTCTGACCGTTGTGGAGATGATGATCGCCTGCCTGCAATCGCAGCAGCAAAACAACGCAAAAATCGCGCTGCCGTTGGCTCGGTAGGTGCCCGGGGACGACTGACGAGAATAGTGCCTGAAGAATCGGCCTCACCCACCGAACCAATACCCCACTCAGCAACAGGAGTTGACTATGGGAACTTGGATTCAACGCGCGCCCATGCCCACCCCCCGCCACGACCTGCAGTCCATTACTGTCGACGGCACCATCTACGCCATTTCCGGTGCTGACGATCTCACAGTCGATGCAGTCGAGATCTACGATGTGGCCACCGACACCTGGACCCAGGGACCGCCCATTCCCACCAAGCGGGGATGGCTGGGCGCCGCTCGCATCGGCCGCAAGATCTACGTGGCCGGCGGCAAAACCATCCGCACGCCTGAAGAGAAGAAAGCCTACGGCCACGACTATCACTTCACTTCCCGCGACAACCTAGAAATGCTCGACTTGGATGAGCAGACCTGGTTGGCCCTGTCACCCATGCCCGGCGGACCCCGCGCTGGCCTAGCCGTCACCGCCTGCCAAGACCAGATATGGGCTATCGGTGGCAACACCATGCTCCGCGAAGACCCGCGCATCCTCGACCGCGTCGAAGTGTACGATGTCGCCACCGACACTTGGGTCCCAGGGCCAGCCCTGCCCCGTCCCACGCAGGGGCCCACCGTGGCGACTCACGACGGCCGCATCTACCTGACCGGCGGTATCAGCGACGAAGATCCGGAGCGGCCCTGCCGCAGCGAGACCTATGTGCTCGATCCAGCGGTGGGCCGTTGGGAAACGCTGGCACCAGTGCCTACCGGGCGCGAATCGTCTGGCTCCTGCGTACTGGGCGATCTGCTCTACACCTTCGGCGGCAAAGATCCCCACTATTCAGCAGCCACCGAAATCTACGACATCCAAGCCGACCGCTGGTTTGAAGACGCGCCTATGCCACTGGGCAAGGCTTGGCTGTCGGCCTGTGTGGTGAGCGAGCGGCCATTCGTCATGGGAGGGGCTCACAAGTGGGAGGACCGAGAGGGATACAACTGGATCGCGGATCTACACGAGTTCGCGCCCTGACCGTGGACCAGCGGTACGTCCCCATGCTCATGCCAGCAAATGTCCGTTAATCGAATAAGTCGCTGTCCTCCCACGCCTTCCCTGCCTCAGACACTCCACACCCGCTCGAAGAGGCTCATCCAGTTTCCTCCCAACAGCTTGGTGATCTCCTCGGCCCTGTACCCGCGATTGGCAAGCGCCTCCGCCAGATTGGGGAACTCCGCCGGGCTGTCGATTCCCTTTGGTTGAAAACTCAGCTCCGTGTACGGCACTGACCCATCGGCAAAGGTCGAGGGAAATTTCGTGCCCTGCTGCGATGCGATGTAATGCCAGAATTCGAGCGGCTGATCGTGAGTGGAATCCGTGCCGATGGCCACGTGATCGAGGCCGATCCGCTCCACCATGTCGTCGATGGCATCGACAAAATCCTCGACCGTCGAATCAAATCCCTTGGGAAGGAAGTTGGCAAAGGACGTGACGCCCACGACGCCCCCCTTTTCGGCGAGGAGCTTGAGCGCCTCTTCTTCCTTATTGCGCGGGTGGCCGCAAAAACTGCGGGCATTGGCATGGGTGATCGCAACCGGCTGCTCGGACATCTCAATGGCATCCATCGTCGTCTTCGGACCGACGTGCGACAAGTCGATGACAATGCCGAGCCGGTTCATCTCGCGCACCGCATCGACGCCGAAGTTGCTCAGGCCACAATCATTTCGCTCCCAGCAGCCACTACCTAGCAGATTGGTCTCGTGATAGGTCAGTTGAATCACCCGCACCCCAAGGGCGAGGAACAACCCTAGTCGATCCAATTCGTTCTCGATGGGCGAGGCGTTCTGAAAACTGAGGATGATCCCGGTCTTGCCGAGTTTCTTAGCGGCGTGAATGTCGGCCGTCTCCTTCACCTGCACGATGTCGTGGCGCTCGCGAAAACGCCGCATCCACGCCGCTAGGTGCGCCATGGTCTGCACAAAATTTTCCCACGTTGCCACCGTGGCGTTGATGGCGGTGATATTGCCGGTACGCAAACGCTCGAACACCGCGTCGCTCTCCCAGTTGCTGACGTTCAGACCATCTATGACAATCGCCTCGTCATAGATTTTCCTCGCTTCACTCGACATCGCTCAGCTCCTCGTTTCGCGCAGTGTGTCTTCGCTTAAGCATGGGGCCAGAACTGATTCCACGCAGTCAACCAGTCTCCTGCGCGGCTTTCAACGGAGAGCGGCCCCGTTATCTCAACCCCGGGTCGTCCCTTGAACTCGGCGAGTTGATCGACGCTGGCAAGTTCGATTCTGATGGTCGTTGGCCTTGCAGGGACATACGGCTTAGTCCGGGTCAGATCGGCGAGCGCATTCTTAGCCCCGTCCTCAATCAACTGACGGGCGCGGACGGGCGGTAGCTGGCGCGCGCTAAACCGACTCAGTCCCTTTTTAACAGCCACGGTTGGCAGCGCTTCGCCGAGGAGTTCTCTGGCTTCTCGGCAGACGGCCTCGTCGCCAGTGACGAGGGCAATCGGCACCCCGTAGTGCCCGTTGAGCGCGGCGTTGACGCCGGTTTCGCCGACGAGATCGTCGTTGAACCAGAGATTTCTATACTGGACGCTGGAGATGGTGTGGCACAGCACCCCGTCGGGAGTGCCGTCGCGGGCGTGCATGCCGATGAGCAGGCAGGCGTCGCATCCTTGCTCCCACAGTTCTTCGTAGCGGCCCCACCCGTGATGGGCAACCCATTCGCAATCGGGATCAATTTTGTCGGGGATGAGCGAATTAAAGCTCCAGCCTTTGCCCGCACCATGGCAATCGACGACGACAATTTCCGTTGCGCCAGCGGCTTTGGCCCCGCGCACGGCGGCGTTGATTTCCTCCGTGTAGAGCTCTCGGCCCTCTTCAAACATCGCGGCACCACCGCTGACCTGATCCCACACCACAATACCACTTACACCCTCCATGTCGGACATGATCAACACGCGCATTATCTCGTTCTCCTCGAATCGTCAAGACGTGGATTTCAATGGTTCAACCGTCGGCGTATAAGATAGTGCTGAAACCGAAACGTCATAGCCTTTATTTTGCCACCAACTACTCTTGCTAAAATCACGTATTTCCCTATGGTCTATAGCTTGACCTTTTTGCGCCGTTGGAGCGCAAAATCTACTCATCTTTAACGGGAGGATCCATGAATCTGCAACCCTTTTTCCGCGCGTCGCTAGCCGCAGTGCTGCTGGCGGCGCTACCTATCTGGGCCCAACAGGGCACCATCCGAGGCACCGTGACCGATGGCGAAGACGCCACGCCGCTGCCCAACGCCAATTTAAACCTAGTAGGCACGGTGCGGGGCACGATGACCAGCGACGATGGCACCTTTTCCCTAGCGGTCCCGTCCGGCTCCTATACGCTACAAGCAACCTTCATCGGCTACCAATCCACCAAGCAAAACGTCGAAGTCACCGCCGGGGAGACGACGACTGTTGATTTTGTCCTAAATGCCAGCCCCGTCGCCTTGGGCGAAGAATTTGTCGTCGTCGGCTCGCGGACGGTGCGCACCGCCATTGAGACGCCGGCCCCAGTCGATGTCATCTCCGAACTCGAGATTCGCCAATCCGGCCAAACCGAGATCAACCAGACGCTGCGCCAGTTGGCTCCCTCTTTCAACGCCTCGCACCAAACCATTTCCGACGGCACCGATCACATCAACCCAGCTAGCCTGCGCGGCTTGGGCCCCGACCAAGTGCTGGTCCTAATCAACGGCAAGCGCCGCCACTCCAGCGCCTTAGTACACGTCAACGGCACTTTTGGCCGCGGCACGGTGGGCGTCGATCTCAATTCCATTCCCAAAGCCGCGGTCGAGCGCATTGAGATTCTGCGCGACGGCGCCGCAGCCCAGTACGGCTCGGACGCCATCGCCGGGGTAATCAACATCGTCCTCAAAGACAACACCGAAGGAATCCAGCTCAACAACGTGGTAGGTACTACCGGAGAAGGAGACGGCGATCAAGTCAAGACCGATGTGAACTACGGCTTCGGGCTGGGCGACGGCGGGTACATCAACGTCACCGGCGAATTTTTAAAGCGCGATCGCACGCGCCGCGGCGGCCAGTACACCGCGGATGAGGACGATGCCAACATCCAGTGGCTCAAAGACAACAACTTGCCAGACGATGCTTTCAACATGAACATCGGCCAGAGCAAGGCCACGGTGGGTGGAGCCTTCTACAACGCCGCGTATCCCCTAGCCGGCGATGCCGAGTTCTATAGCTTTGGCGGGCTGTCGTACCGCCGAGGCGAGGCGACGGGCTTCTACCGCCTGCCGGGGAGCCAGCCCAATCGGGTGGTCTTTGAGCTGTATCCCAACGGCTTCCTGCCCCAGATCAATCCAGACATCGAAGACCGCTCGTTCAGCGCAGGAGTGCGCGGGGCTAAGGGGAAGTGGGATGTGGACTTCAGCGTGACCCAAGGCGGCAATGGCTTCAAGTGGAACATCGAAAATACTAACAACGCCTCCATGGGCGCCGACAGCCCGACCTCCGTCAATGCCGGGCGGCTCGGTTTCAACCAGACCTCGGGGAACTTGGACTTGGTGCGGCCCCTCGACACAGACATGTTCGAGCGCACTTCACTGGTGCTTGGCGGCGAGTTCCGCGTCGAGAACTACCAGATTGAAGCCGGCCAGTTTGAGTCCTACTCCTACGGCCGCGGTCCGGTCGATGGCACCAATTTTGAAGAAGGCAAAGCCTCCGGCGCACAGGTATTTCGGGGATTTTCCCCAGCCAGCGCACTCAACCGCTTCCGCAACAGCATCAGCACCTACGCTGGCTTGGAAACGCAGGCGTCGGCCATGCTAACGGTTGATGTGGGAGGGCGATTTGAGCAGTACAGCGACTTCGGCAGCACATCCACCGGCAAACTGGCCCTACGCCTGGCCCTCAGCGACGCGCTGGCCTTGCGCGCGACGGCCAGCAATGGCTTCCGCGCCCCGTCCCTGCATCAGGTGTGGTTCAATAGCGTCAGCACGCAGTTCATCGCCGATGATGTCACCGGCGAGTTGGTGCCCCGCGAGGTTCTCACCGCCAATAACAGTAGCCCCGTTGCCAAAGCCTTCGGCATTGGGGCGCTGGAGCCAGAGACCTCGGTCAATACCAGCGCAGGCATCACCGCCCAACTGATGGACAATTTTTCCCTTACAGCCGACTACTACCAAATCGCCATCGAAGACCGGATCGTGTTGACCAGCCGCTTCTCCGATAGCAACGAGGGCTACGCCGCCATTTTAGCTCCCTTCCGAGCGACAGCGGCCCAGTTCTTTACCAATGCCGTAAACACCTCAACTAGCGGTGTGGATCTAGTGGCTTCGTATAGCACCGCCGTGGGAGCAGGTGCCCTCAGTCTGTCGGCAGCGGGCAATTTCACCCAGACTTCGGTGGACGAGATCATAGTTCCCGAGGGGCTTATCGCGGCCTTTGAGAAGGCCAATGATCGGCAAGCTACCGCTGAAGAGCGCACGGCTATCGAAGGCCTGCTGTTCGATCGGGAGGCACGCAATCGCCTCGAAGACGCCCTGCCGCGCACCAAGGTCAGCCTGTCGGCGCGCTACTCCCAAGACGCATTTAGCGCCCTAATCCGGGCCACCAACTACGGGCCGGTCGAGTACAAGCCCAACAATCCAGAACACGACGAGACCTTCTCGGCCAAGACTTTGCTCGATGTAGATGTGTCGTATCAGATGTTGCCGGGGGTGCGCCTGTCTGTGGGAGCCAATAACCTGCTCAACACCTTCCCAGACGAGCACGAAAAAGCATCTAACATCACATCGCGCGGTTTTGTGTACAGTCGGCGAGTGATGCAGTTCGGCACCAACGGTGGGTTTTACTACGGGCGCTTGAGTTTCGATCTATAGCGCTGGCTGTCCTAAATAAGAAAGCCCTGCACCCCGTCGAGGGGTGCAGGGCTTTTTATGTTGTGTGGTTCCGGTGTCGTAAGCGGCTTCAGCAGCAGCCCTTCACTTCTTGGTCCGAAGGCGCTTGGCAGCGAATGAATTCGTAGAACAGTGCGCCGGCTGCGGCCCCTAGCACCGGACCGACGATGTATGCAGCAAAAGCCGTCCATTCGCCGGCAGCTAGGGCCGGGCCTAAACTGCGGGCTGGATTCATCGAGGCCCCGCACAACGGCCCGGCGAACATGGCCTCCAGCCCCACAGTGCCGCCAATGGCCAAACCAGCCGCCGGTCCCACAGCGCGAAAATCGGTCGCCATGCTCATAATGACCAGCATCAGCAAAAAGGTCAGCATGAATTCCCACACCAAGGCCGTGGCGAACCGGCCGTCCACCGGCAGGGTGACTCCCAAGTTCAGCACCTGCCCAGGCTGCGTGGCGGCCAGTACCGACGATAAACTCGCCATGTGTACATAACTAGCCACTATGGCTCCGGCGCACTGGGCCAAGATATAGGGCGCGATCTCCCTTTTGGGGAAATGCCGCGTCAAGGCGAACGCGAGAGTCACCGCTGGGTTGAAATGCGCCCCGGAAATGTGGCCGGTGGCATAGATCATCACCATGATGACCAGCCCAAAAGTGGCAGCAACGCCCACGTGGCTAACCGCTCCGCCGGAAATCTGATTGATGGCCACGGCACCGCAGCCAGCAAAGACAATGGCAAACGCGCCGATGAATTCAGCGGCGCATTTTCGCAATAGATTCATGGTTCTCCAATTTGGCTCGTTAGCAAGAGTTGGCCGTGCAAAATCGCATAAATGTAGCGGGTCATGCTGCCGCGCTCAATAACTGTACTCATTGACTCTATCCGTCGTTTGTTATACTTTTTTTTTGAAATGTATAACACCCATATCCCACTATCGATCTAACAGAACGGAGAATCATGGCATCGGCCCGCATATCGGCCAAAGGCTGGGTCGTCATTCCGGCACCGTTGCGCAAGAAATACCGCCTACAGCCCGGCGACCAAGTGCGCATTGTCGATTACGGCGGCGGCTTGGCCCTCGTGCCCGTCCTTGGCGATCCCATCGAAGAAGCCCAAGGAATGCTCGCGGGGCCAACATCCCTAGTGGAAGCCCTCCTTACCCAGCGCGCCGAGGACCGTCGTATTGAATGACCCCGGAGACCGCGTGCTCGATAGTTACGCGCTCTTAGCCTATCTGGAGAATGAAGCGGGTGCCCTTCAGGTTAAATCCCTGCTCAGCCAAGCAGAAACAGGTCCAAGCCATCTGTGGATGTCCATCGTCAATTTGGGGGAAGTCCTCTATATCACTGAGCGTGAACGGGGCTTGGCCCATAGCCGCACTGTCCTAGCGGCTGTGGAGCAATTGCCAGTGGACATGGTCATCGCCGACCGCGCCCATACTTTGTCTGCCGCCCATATCAAGGCCCGTTTCCCGCTCTCCTATGCTGATGCCTTCGCCGCTGCCCTGGCCCAGACCAAGGGTGTCCCCCTCGTGACCGGCGACGGAGAATTCAGCCGAGTCGAATCCCTCGTCGCCATCGAGTGGCTTCCTAGGCATTAGTTCGTCAGCGATCCTTTAGGGCAGTCAGTTTCGACAATTTGAATCCATAGGTGGCAATGTGTCTAGGGCACTGCTTGGCTACGCTCTGTTTATCGCAATCCTGACGGTTGTATGCTCCCCACAGGACCCTTCGCAACAGCTACAGTCGTCCCCCGCTCACCTGACGGCTGCGGAGAGTCCCCCCGTGTTATTCACCGATGTGGCAGCCCAAGTCGGCCTAGATTTCGCCAATCTCTCGGGACGGGACAACCCGCAGCTCTTAGTGGAAACTACGGGCACTGGCGTGGCCTTCCTCGACTACGATGGCGATGGCTGGCTGGACCTCTTCTTCGTCAATGGCACCTTGCTAGACGCGGACCCGCCACAGGCAACCAACCGCCTCTTCCACAACGAATCCGGCCCCAGCACCCAGAGGCACTTCCGCGAAGTGACCCGTCAAAGTGGCCTGCTAGCCAAGGGTTGGGGCATGGGGTGCGCTACTGGTGATATCGACAACGATGGCGATACCGACCTATTGGTGACCTATTGGGGTCCCAATCTGTTGTACCGCAATAACGGCGACAGCACCTTTGACGAAATCGCCACCCAAGCCGGAGTGGATCATCCCGGTTGGGGCACCAGTGCGGCTTTTGCCGATTTGGATAGCGATGGCTGGCTGGACCTCTACGTGACCAACTACCTCCACATAGATTTGGATCATCCCCCCCAAGACGGCCAACCTTGCCAATACAAGGGGCTAGCCGTACCGTGCGGACCACAGGGAGTTCCAGCCCAAGCCGATGTGCTCTACCGCAACAACGGCAATGGTACCTTCGCCGATATGAGTACACGCAGTGGCCTGGACCAGTGGACCTATGCCGGTTTGGGAGTTGCGTTTGGCGACTTCGATAACGACGGCGACCTAGATATTTACGTTGCCAACGACAGCGAGCCCAATATGATTTTGCGCAACGACGGCGACTGGTACTTCAGCGAAATCGGCCAAGCGGCCGGGGCAGCCTATAACGAGAGCGGGCGACCCCAAGCCGGCATGGGGGTCCACAGCGGCGATTACGACAACGATGGCGATCTCGATTTGTTTGTGACCAATTTCTCCGAAGACTACAATACCCTGTACCAGAACCAATCCCCGCCGATGACTGCCTCTATGAGCTTTGTGGATGTTTCGCACGCCACCGGCTTGAGTGCCGGCGACCGGCCTTATCTGGGTTGGGCGACCGCTTTCTGGGATTACGACAACGATGGCTGGCTGGATCTATATGTAATTAACAGCCACGTTTATCCACAGTTGGGAGTTCATGCTTCGGGATTGACCTACCGACAGCGCAACCTGCTCTATCAAAATCAGCATGGGCACTTTATAGAAGTGGGCCGCCGGGCCGGCGCAGCCTGGCAACTCGAAGCGGCCAGTCGCGCGGCGGCCCAAGGCGACTACGACAACGATGGCGATCTCGATCTGGCTGTGGTAAACCACAACGCAGCACCAACCCTGTTGCGCAACGAGGGAGGCAACTTCAACGACTGGCTGGGTATTGAGCTAGTGGGTCATGTCAGCAACCGGGATGGCATCGGCACTAGGATCTGGATTTTTACCGCCGATCAGGTGCAAATGAGAGAAGTGTTCCGGGGTTATGGATTCCAAGGCCAACACGATCCTCGCGTGTTGATAGGCCTGGGTTCAAACAAAACCGTAGATCGAGTCGAAATACACTGGCCATCGGGCTCCCGGCAAACAATTGCTACACCACCCGTGCGGCGCTACCTCAAAGTGCACGAGGGCCGCGATGGCTTCGAGCAAGGGCCGGCTATTCCCCCGCCCCAGAGCGACTCTCCTATCGCTTTGTCTCAGACGCCGAATCGAAACGCCGCGGATTTCGCAGCCCTCGGTAACCAATACTACCAAGCCGGACAATATGGTGAAGCCCACGCTGCCTTCTATCAAGCCCTAGCCTTGGATCCGACCCACAAGCTGGCCAACCTAGGCATGGGCACATTGCTCTATGCCGGCATGGGCGCAGCCGCTGAGGCGCTTTCATATGTGGAAGAGGCGGCTCGACGCGATTCATCATGGGCGGAAAGTTTTCTCGTTCTCGGCAAAGTCTATATGGACTTGGATCGTCCCGCGTCAGCGACCCAAGCTTTTGAGCGAGTCACCAGGCTGCGGACACAGGATTGGGAGGCGTACTTCTGGCTGGGTCGGGCCTATGAGCAAAGTAATCGTTTGACCGAAGCCGCAAATGCGTTTGGCAACGCTACCAGATGGGCACCTTGGGAACCCGAGCCGCTGTTGGAATTGGCACAGCTCTACGCAATGCAAGGTAATAAAAAAGCGGCTGGGGAAATGAACAAACGATTTGCACGGTATCACCGACTCGCGCAACGCGTCGAATCCCTGCAGGCCCAGATTAACCGTGAGCCGCAAAACGAAAAGGCCTTTTTAGATCTGGGTCTGGCGTATATGGAGCAAGGTAGGCTGGAGCAGGCTGCAACGCACTATCAAGGGATGGTAGACCGAGCACCGCAAAGTGCGCTTGGTCTGTACGGCCTTGGCCTCCTCTGCTTGCGCCGCAATGACCTCCAAGGCGCTCTCGGCTATTTGCATAAAGCAGCAGTCTACGCACCAGACGACGCCGAGATTCGCGGTGCCTTGGGCCAAGCATATTTCCAGCTAGAGCGCTACGACGAAGCCGTGGTGGAGTGGGAACAAATCGCGGACACAACCCGCAGCGGCCGCATGTTGCAGCAAGCGCGTGCTCGCATAGCATCCGCAGCAGAAGGTCACCCGACCGATGCCAAAAGGGGCCGTTAGAAGCTTGATAAGTCCTTAGAGGCGGTCCGCCCAAAAGCGGATTGCCAGCGTCCGCTTTGGTGTACAGAGGTTACAATCTATATTCTCCCCTAGGGGAAGCGGCTTAATCCATTCCTGTTTTTTCCCTACTTCCGTTCGACCAAGACAAGGAGCGCACCATGGCAGGGCTTCTGTCCTTTTTCGTTTTTGCTATGCTGTTCAGTGCTGTCCACGTATTTGGTGCAACCGAATACCGCCTGGGCGGGATTAACGGCAACGATTGGCAGACGGCCCTGACCGCAGAGAGCTTCTTCCAGATCCGGGATGCCGACGGCCAGCCACTGCGACAAGTGCCGGTGGGGATCTCGCCCTTTGGCGCGGGAGCCGATACGCTGGTCGATTTCTCCGGCACAGCGATCCAGCCCCGTTTGATTGACTCCTCCGTCAATATCGCCCGGGCCGATGTCGACGCCAGCAAGACCGAGATCCCCCTGCCCTACATGCCCAGTTCGCGAGTCCTCACTAATAGTTGCGGTCAGGCGCAATTACATGCCAATACGATCAAGCTAATGCTGGACGGCGATCCCTCTACGGCCACCTTTCGCACCTTTGTGCAACGGGCCGGGGGCCGGCCTGGAGATGGCTTTACCTGGAGGGGGGCCGTGGTCTTTGATTTTGGTGGCGCAATCCCCATCAATCGCATCCGCTTCTATCCCCGCCTGAGTCAGCGCGAAGACCGCCAACTGATCGAATCCCTGCGGGAACCGACTCCGGATATCGAGAGCTTTGGCCAAGACAGTTTCCTCGACAATTTCCTCGCTTGGTACGAGATCCGCACCGGCGATAACTCGGTCGTCTTTGCCCCAGATCCATGTAGCGGCACCAGCACCTTCCTATTTGACAGCTCCAAGCGCGACATCGGCGCTGTGGCTACCAGCAAGCGACGCACGGTCTTGGGCAACTTGCGGTGGGTGCGGAGCGGCGATCCCCTGCTGACGGTGCTGGAATCCACCCGTGAAAACCTCGACCCCGTCGTCGACCTGCGCTTCCCCACGCGCACGGTCCGCTGGCTTACCCTGCGCGCCTTTCCCCTGCGCGACTATGAAATCGCCGAATTCGAGATCTACGGCGATGGCTACGTCCCCGAGACAACCTACCTCACGCCCATCCTCGACTTCGGACAAGCCGTCACCTGGGGCAAAATACGCTGGGAAGGCGAAATGCCCGAAGGCACCCGCATCGAGATCCGCACCCGCACCGGTCACACCCCCGATCCGCTGCTCTACTTCGCACCCAATATCAACGACGACCTCGTATCCATCACCCGCGACGAACACGCCAAAATCGATATCGCCGCCCGGCTAGTCCCTACCTACGATGCCGACAACTGGAGCTTCTGGTCGTCGCCCTACGAGTTTGCCGCTGGCCTGCGCAACCCCGACCAGCCGGCTAACGCCTGGCAAGATGGCATGCTGCTTTTGTCGCCTGGACCCAGCCAATACATCCAACTCGCCATCAAGCTCTTCGCGGAGCTCAACGCAGCCCCTCGCCTAGACCAACTGACTCTGCAATTAAGCGAAACCCTGTCGGCACAGGCGCTCGTCGGCGAGATTTGGCCTATCGAGGTCTCCTCCTTTGAACCAACCCCTTTCACCTATGTGGTCTTGCCCACCCTCAACGACGACAATGCCGGCTTTGACCGCCTAGAAATCCTCACCCATGTCCGGGCGCACGCGGTGCGCGCCGTGCGTCTCGATGGCCAGCCAGTGGATTTAGACCAGTTCGTCCCGCACCTGCTCGACGATCGCCTTATTGTGTCCTTCCCACCACTGACCGGCAGCGCCGACAACTTCAAGCAGGTCGAGGTCGACTTCGAGGTACCGGTGCTGCGCTTTGGCACCGAGTTTAGCGGTTGGGTGTTCAGCAGCACAGATTCCGACCAGATCCGGCAGCGGATTGATCCGGGCAACGCCACCTTTCGCTTTGCCGGCGACTTGCTGGCGGTCAACACGCCGGTGGGGGGCGATTTGCTGGTGGATGTCCAGGTGCCCCGAGTGTTCACCCCTAATGGTGACGGGATCAACGAGACTTTGACCATCGCCTACAAGCTGCGCGAGGTCACCGCCGACCGGCCGGTGCAGGTGCGCATCTACGATTTGGCGGGTCGGCTGGTGGCGCATCTGCCGGAGTTCAAGACACGCAGCGGGGTGTTCACTCAGCAGTGGAATGGCCGCAATGCACAGGACGCTTTGGTTCAGCCCGGCACTTATATCTACGAATTGACCCTCGATTCCGAGGAGCAATACACCCAACAGGGCGTCTTTGCCGTTGCTTATTGAAACTGGAAGCGTGGAGGAGATCTGTTTCAAATCACTGAGCTTGGGTGTATACTTACTCTTCACAACCTTTGAACTGCATACTTGTATTGGCAAAACAGCAAGGAGCGAGTCATGGCAGGTATCATGTTGCTCTGTTTTTGCGGCGTCTTGCTGGGTGCTGTGCCTGTGTTGGGGGGGACGGAATACCGCTTGGGCGGAACCGATGGCAACCCCTGGCAGGCCATTCTAGCCGGGGAAAGCGCCTACCAAGCTTTTGCCGCCGACGGCCAAGCCGAGCGCCAAGTATCGGTGGGGGTTTCGCCCTTTGGCGCGGGGGCCGATACCTTGATCGACTTTTCTGGCACCTCGATCCAACCTCGGCTCATTGATCCCAGTATCAATATCGCCCGGGCCGATGTGGACGCCGGCAGGACCACCATTCCCTTGCCCTATATCCCCGGCTCTAGGGTCCTGAGCACGGATCACTGTATTGCTTGGGGCAATTTTCAACCTTCGATCAAGCTAATGCTGGACGGCGATCCGACTACGGCCGCCTTCCGCACCTTTGTCCAACGGGTCGGCTCGCCGCCGGGCGTGGGCTACACCTGGACCAATTCCGTGGTATTCGATTTTGGTGCTGGTGTACCCATCAACCGCATCCGCTTCTTTCCCCGCCTGAGTCGGCGGGAGGATCACCAGTTGATTGAGACCATGGACGTGCCCACGCCGGAGGTAGAGACCTTTGGCGAAGACAGCTTCTTGGCCAACTTCCTCGCCTGGTATGAGCTCCGCACTGGCGACAATTCGGTCGTCTTTGCCCCGGATCCCTGCAGCGGTAGCGGCAGCCTCACCTGTAGCGTGTGTAAAGCGGGGATTTCCAGCGATGTAGCGACGAGCAAGCGGCGCACGGTCTTGGGCGACTTGCGCTGGGTGCGCAATAGCGACCCCCTGCTGACCGTACTCGAATCTACCCGCGAAAACCTCGACCCCATCGTCGATATGCGCTTCCCCACGCGCACGGTCCGCTGGCTCACCCTGCGCACCTTCCCCCTGCGCGACTACGAAATCGCCGAATTCGAAATCTACGGCGACGGCTACGTCCAAGAGACGACCTATCTCACGCCCATCCTCGACTTCGGCCAAGCCGTCACCTGGGGTAAAATCCGCTGGGAAGGACAGGTGCCCGCCGGCACCCGCATCGAGATTCGCACCCGCACCGGCCACACCCCCGATCCACTGCTCTACTTCGCGCCCAATATCAACGACGAACTCATCCCCATCACCCGCGCCCAATACGACAAAATCGACAGAGCCGCTCAACTGCTTCCTACCTACGACGCCGATAACTGGAGCTTCTGGTCATCGCCCTACGAGTTTGCCGCCGGCCAGCGCAACCCCGACCAGCCGGCTAACGCCTGGCAGGACGGCATGCTGCTTTTGTCACCCGGTCCCAGCCAATACATCCAACTCGCCATCAAACTCTTCGCCGACTTCAACGCAGCCCCTCGCCTGGACCAACTCACCCTGCAGTTGAGCGAAACCCTGTCGGCGCAAGCCCTCGTCGGCGAAATCTGGCCTATTGAGGTCTCCTCCTTTGAACCAACCCCTTTCACCTATGTGGTCTTGCCCACCCTCAGCGACGACAACGCCGGCTTTGACCGCTTGGAAATCCTCACCCATGTCCAAGCACACGCGGTGCGCGCCGTGCGTCTCGATGGCCAGCCAGTGGACCTGGATCAGTTCGTCCCGCACCTGCTCGACGATCGCCTTATTGTGTCCTTCCCACCGCTGACGGGCAGCGCTGACAGCTTCAAGCAGGTCGAGGTCGACTTCGAGGTGCCGGTGCTGCGCTTTGGCACCGAGTTCAGCGGGTGGGTGTTCAACAGCACGGATCCGGATCAGATCCGCCAGCGCATCGACCCGGGCAATGCCACCTTCCGCTTTGCCGGCGACTTGCTGGCGGTCAACACGCCGGTGGGGGGTGATTTGCTGGTGGATGTGCAGGTACCCCAAGTGTTTACCCCCAACGGCGATGGGATCAATGAGACCTTGCCGATCACCTACAAGCTGCGCGAGGTCACCGCCGACCGGCCGCTGCAGGTGCGCATCTACGATTTGGCGGGTCGGCTGGTGGCGCATCTGCCAGAGTTCAAGGCGCGCAGCGGGGCCTTTATCCAGGCGTGGGATGGCCGCGACGGGCAGAATGCCTTAGTCCAGCCCGGCACCTATATCTACGAATTGACCTTGGATTCTGAGGAGCAGCACACCCAGCGCGGCGTTTTTGCCGTCGCCTATTGAAACTGGAAGCGTGGAAGAAATTTTGTTTCAAACCGCTTCAGCTTGGGCATATACTTAATCTTCGCAACCTTTGGACTGCACGCTTGTATTGGTTAATCAAGCAAGGAGGAAGTTATGGCAGGCATAGTGTTGCTCTGTTTTTGCAGCGTCTTGCTCGGTGCTGCGCCTGTGTTAGGAGGGACGGAATACCGTCTAGGCGGACCCGATGGCAACCCTTGGCAGGCCATCCTAGCCGGAGAAAGCGTCTACCAGGCTTTTGCTGCCGACGGCCAAGTTGAGCGCCAAGTATCGGTGGGGATTGCGCCCTTTGGGGCGGGAGCCGATACCTTGATCGACTTTTCCGGCACTTCGATTCAGCCTCGGCTCATTGACCCCAGCGTCAATATCGCCCAGGCCGATGTCGAAGCCGGCAGGGCCACCATCCCCTTGCCCTATATCCCCGGCTCCAGAGTCCTCAACAACAATAGTTGCTGGTCCTGGGGCAACATGCAACCCTCGATCAAGCTGATGCTGGATGGCGACCCGACCACGGCCGCCTTTCGCACCTTTGTCCAACGAGTCGGCGCGCCGCCGGGCGTGGGCTATGGCTGGAGCAATTCCGTGATATTCGATTTTGGAACTGGTGTGCCGATCAACCGCATCCGCTTCTATCCCCGCCTGAGCCGGCGGGAAGACCGCCCGTTAATCGAGACCATGCGCCCTCCCACCCCCGCCGTCGAAACCTTTGGCGAAGACAGCTTCCTCGACAATTTCCTCGCTTGGTACGAGATCCGCACCGGCGATAATTCGATTGTCTTTGCCAATGACTCATGCAATGCCAACGACTACGGCAGTGGCGGAGCTCGCAATAGAAACGTTGTGGCCACCAGCAAGCGGCGCACCGTGCTGGGCGACTTGACCTGGGTGCGCAATGGCGACCCCAGACTAACGGTGCTGAAAACCACCCGCGAAAACCTCGACCCCGTCGTCGATCTGCGCTTCCCTATCCGCTCGGTGCGCTGGCTCACCCTGCGCGCCTTTCCCCTGCGCGACTACGAGATCGCCGAATTCGAAATCTATGGCGACGGCTACGTCCAAGAGGCCACCTACCTCACCCCCATCCTCGACTTCGGCCAAGCCGTCACCTGGGGCAAAATACGCTGGGAAGGCGAAGTGCCCGCTGGCACCCGCATCGAGATTCGCACCCGCACCGGCCACACTCCCGATCCACTGCTTTACTTCGCGCCCAATATCAACGACGACCTCATACCCATCACCCGCGCTCAATACGACGCAATCGATATCGCCGTTCAATTACTTCCCATCTACGATGCCGACCACTGGAGCTTCTGGTCGTCGCCCTACGAGTTTGCCGCCGGCCAACGCAACCCCAACCAATCCGCCAGCGCCTGGGAGGATGGAATCCTGCTTTTGTCGCCCGGTCCCAGCCGCTACATCCAAATCGCCATCAAGCTCTTCGCCGACTTCCATGTGGCACCTCACATCGACCAACTCACCTTGCAGTTGAGCGAAATCCTGTCGGCGCAGGCCCTCGTCGGCGAGATCTGGCCGATCGAGGTCGCCTCCTTTGAACCCACCCCCTTTACCTATGTCGTGCTGCCTACCCTCAGCGACGACAATGCTGGCTTCGACCGCTTGGAAATCCTCACCCACGTCCAAGCACACGCGGTGCGCGAGGTGCGCATCGATGGCCAGCCAGTGGACTTAGAGCAGTTCGTCCCGCACCTGCTCGACGATCGCCTGATTGTGTCCTTCCCCCCGCTGACCGGCAGCGCCGACAGCTTCAAGCAGGTCGAGGTCGACTTCGACGTGCCGGTGCTGCGCTTTGGCACCGAGTTCAGTGGTTGGGTCTTCAGCAGCACCGATCCCGATCAGATCCGGCAGCGCATCGATCCGGGCAATGCCACCTTCCGCTTTGCTGGCGACTTGCTGGCCGTCAATACGCCGGTGGGCGGCGATCTGCTGGTGGATGTGCGGGTGCCCGAGGTGTTCACCCCCAACGGCGACGGGATCAACGAGACGTTGACTATCGCCTACAAGCTGCGCGAAGTCACCGCCGACCGGCCAGTGCAGGTACGCATCTACGACTTGGCGGGTCGGCTAGTGGCGCACCTGCCCGTGTTCAAGGCCCGCAGTGGTGTCTTCATCCAAGAGTGGCATGGCCGCGACGGGCAGGACGCCTTAGTCCAACCCGGCACTTATATCTACGAATTGACGCTCGACTCCGAGGAGCAATACACCCAACGCGGCGTCTTTGCCGTCGCTTACTAGTCTCCCGTCTCAGCGCAGGGTGATGATTCTGACTCTGAGGCTCTCGGCTCAGATTGCAAGAATAGAACGCGCCCAACGATCTCTCAGCCTATCGCCGCTGCAAGCGCGTCAACGCGCGCTGGGCTTTGGCGTACTCAGGGGCCAAGCTCAGGGTCAGGCGGTAGAACTCGGCCGCCTTGTCGAATTGACCCAAGTCGTGGTAGGCCGCCCCCAAATTAAAGGCGATCAAGTGATTGCCGGGCGCGGCTTTTAACGCTATGGCAAAATAATCAACCGCCCGCTCCAACGCCCCTTGCCGGACCTCGATTAAGCCCAGCTCATTGGCCGCCTGCGCCCGCACCTTTTCCCCGCTTAGCGCCGCCGCAAAGGCTTCCTGGGCCCGCTCTGTTACCCCCATTCTCTTATAGACTTGTCCCAGAGAAAGAGAAACCGAGGCTTCGGCCTTTGTTGCCAGAACTCGGCGGTAGTGCTCTACCGCTTGCTCATAGCGTCCTGTAGCTCGGTATAGAGCGGCTAAGTTGAGGTGCAGTACCCGATCATCGGGCGCTTGCGCCAAGGCCTGCCGATAAACTGCCTCGGCTTCGTCGTAGCGCTTCATCACCGCCAGCGCCGCGCCTAGATTGTGGCTGGCCCGCAGGTAATTTGGATCGAGCTGCACGGCGGTCCTAAAGGAGCGCGCCGCAGCCGCATACTGTCCCCGTTGGGCTTGGACGCGCCCCAGGTCAAAGTGTATCTCCGCGTCGGCCAAGGGCTCGGCCGATCGCAGGCCAGCGTTGGCGACTATCCCCAGCAAGACGACCAAAGCCAAGCCGATCCCCAAGGGACGCCACTGCCGGTCCTGCCCCTGCTGCACCAGCCAGATCAGGGCGTATCCGGCAAAGAGCAGCAGCAGCGGCACCAAGGGCACGCGATAGCGGCCGGTTATAAAAAAGAGCAGCAGCGAAGCGCTGTACGCGCCGGTGCAGAGTAGCAGCAAGCCCGCCTGGAGTCGGTGCCGCCAAGCCAAGACCAAGCCCACAGCGGCCAAGGGCCCCAGCAGCCCAAAAGGAAAGGCAAAGTGGTGGGTTTTCCACAGCAAGACGCTCATCAGCCAAGAATAGGTGCGGGCGAAGTACACGTCTTGGTTGCGCTTGATTTCCTCACCTCGTGCCAACAAGAACGCCTTGTACCCCAACAACCGCACAAAATCCCCAGGTGCACCGGCGATCCAGTCGCCTGTTTGCCGGTAGAAGTACGCCGAGCGCTCGGCGTACCCCACTTGACCCGCTGCCACCGGCTGCTCCATTAAGGCCTCCCATTCCGGCCCTGGGCGGATCCCTACCAAGCGGTCGTAATCGGGGTGGTTGCCCAAGTAGAAATTCACTCCGCCGTTCCAGGACAAGGGGATGAACTCGCCGCTGACCGCCCAATTTCTCGCCGTCACTACGCCAACTACTGAGCAGGTAGCCGCTACAAAAAGCAGGCACCAGACCAGCTTGCTCTGCGCTGCTCGCTCAGCGCTCTTCCAGTACCACAGGCAGGCGCAAGGGGCCAACACGGCCGCATTGGGCACGGCGACTATGGCCAAGCCTTGGACGAGGCCCGCCACTAGGCTCCGTCCCCATCCCCCACCGGGCTGGAGCAGGACAAAGAGCAACAGGAGATTGAGAAAAACGGCTAGCGCGGTAGGCAGCAACTCACCCTCAAAATAAATAGAGGGTCCGTATAGACAGGCCATACCCCCAGCCAAGAGACCAACTCGGATGCTAAACACCTGCCGGCCGATGTCAAAGACCAAGGCACAGGAGGCCGCTCCCAAGAGGAACTGGATAAGTCGGGGCGTCCAGAACAAGTCGCCGGAAAAGGCGTAGACCAAGGCGAGAAAATAGGGGTATAAAGGCGGCTGCCAAAAGGGGTTGTCCCCCAGCCAGGACACCTCGGCGAGCTGCCGCGCCTGCGCCACATAGGAGTAGGCGTCCACTACCGACGCTGAGAAAAAGGGATTGTCCTGGCTGTGCGCTAAATAGACCAGACGCACGACCAAAGCCACGAGAAAGAGACCACCTGCCATCCCCAACTCGCGCCGGCCCATTGGGGCTGCCGAGGACGGGCTATTCATCCTGCACACCCCGTCCTTGCTCAATTAGCAAATTTTGGTCGGCGGGTAGATCCCGAAATCCCTGAATGGTCCCATCCGGCCATTGGACTTCCAGCAGGTCGATGCGCTCGTGATCGCCCAAGCCGAAGTGGAGTCGCCGATCGCCAGCCGATAAATAGCTGCTCCCACTTCTCACTAGACGACGTTGTTCCAACGAACCGGTCACCAGCCGCACTTCGGCTCCCACCGCGTCGCGGTTGGCCGCTGTCGCCACCAGCTTGATTGAGGTCCAATTGCGCCCGTTGCCGTCGTGATTGCGCGCTAGCTTGGCTGGGCCTCCGCAATTGGTAACCAGCAAGTCCAGATCGCCGTCGCCGTCCCAATCGCCCCGGGCCAGCCCCCGACTTATTTGCTCTTGCGCGAACCAGCTCCCCGCACTATCCGCCACATCGGCGAAGCGGCAGGAACCATCGTTGCGAAATAACTGATGCTCTTGGGCATAGCGCACCCCTGGTTGCAGAATATGGACGCGGTCCAAGACATGGCCGTTGGCCACGTACAGATCTTGGTCGCCGTCGTGGTCGTAATCGAAAAACGCGGTGCCAAAGCCCAAATAGAGCCAACTCGGTCGGCCCAAGCCCGAGGCTGCGGTTACATCTTTGAAGTAGGTTCCTTCATTGCGATAGAGCGTATTGGTTTCCCGCGAGAAATTGGTGACGAACAAATCCCAGTCGCCATCGCGGTCGCAATCGCCAATGTCCACCCCCATGCCAGCTTCGGCTTGGCCGCGCACATTGTAGGCCACCCCGGCTTGTAGGGCTATCTCGCGGAAAGTGCCATCGCCGGCGTTTTGGTAGAGGAAGTTGGCCACCCCGTCGTTGGCCACATACAAATCCTGATAGCCGTCCTCGTTCCAGTCCCAAGCCACGACGCCCAATCCCTTGCCATTGGGATTGGCGATGCCGGCGGCAATGGATACATCGCTAAAAGTACCGTCCCCCTCGTTGTGATAGAGCACATCGGGCACGCCCCCGTACTCGCTGGGCGCACAGTACGAGCGCGTATCTTCGCCAATGGCGCGCAAGCCCGCGTCGTCGGTGCGGATGAAACCGCCGCAGATTTTGTTGGTAGTTAGGGTAAAATCGAGATAATTGACCACGTATAGATCGAGCGTGCCATCGTTGTCGCGGTCGAAAAAGGCAGCGCTGGTGCTCCATTGGGGGGCTTCGGTGCCACGGCTACGGGTGAAAGTGGCGTCCCCCCGGTTGTGATAGAGACCATTGGGCCCATAGTTGGCCGCATATAGGTCCTGATCGCCGTCGTTGTCGGCATCGGCCACGGCCACGCCCATGCCATAGCCCGGGTCCGCAGCCCCACCGGCATTGGGCACTTCGACAAAAGTACCCATCCCTTTGTTGCGGTAGAGCGCATTGCCCTTTGGTTCCACCCCTGTTGCGGGGGCCAGCGCGACTGCGTAATCGGCTGGATCCGCAGAGCGGTCCGCGGCGCTGGGTGCCGATGGGGCCACCCAATAAAGGCCGTCTTCTCGGTGCACCAAGTTGATCGGCGAGGCGTCCAAGCCCCTTAAGTCGAAGCCGTTGACCAGATAGATATCTAAGTCGCCATCCTCGTCAAAGTCGGCAAGGGCCCCACCCGCGCCCATAGTCTCGATGAGAAAGTACTGCCCGGCGGCACCGTTTTCGTGGACAAAGGAAAGGCCCGCTTGGTCGGTGGCATCGGTGAAGTACACCGCCGGCGACTCACTTTGGCAGCCCATGAACCATCCGAGCGCTAAGATAGCCGTCAATCGTTGGATACGGCGGCCCACCCTTCCTCTCAATACACCACGTGAACGAGCTGCATCATCTGGGTCCGCACATTGCTGCGCGCATCCGCATCCACCTCCACCCGCAAAATATACGTTCCCGGCGGCACCCGCTCGCCTGCATCATCTACCCCCTCCCAAGCCACCTCGTATCGTCCGCTCGCCCGCTCGCGCACCTGCTCCAGTGTCCAAATGCGACGACCGGCCAGATCGTGCACCGAGACGATCACCGCTTGGGTTCCATCCAAGCGCAGCACTTCAAAGCCAATCCGCGCTGCGTCATTGATCCCGTCTCCATTGGGCGTCAAGACTTTTGAGTCCAGCGTCAGGTCCGCCAAACCCACCTGACCCGAGGGCACCAGCACCCGGAGGACTCCGCTTTCCACTTCGGCTACGGCCTCTTGGTCGGCTTCGACCAATTGCCAAGTTCCCGAATCATCGCGGTTGCCCACCCGTCCGGCAAAGGAAACGCCGTGACCAAATAGCGCGGTCAATACATCGACCGCGAGGACCTCGTCGCGGCCCACTGCGTTGGGCAGGCGTACCCACAGCGAATCGGCCGCAGTCTCAAGCACTTCCACCACATCTAGACCCAGCGCCTCGCCTCCTCCGGCAGCTACTTCTGCTGCCGAGCCAAGGCGTACCTCCCGCAGCGACAGTGGCGTCTCCCCTGAACTGACCAACAACACCTCGTCAATGCCCGGATCGCCCGCCCGCCGCACCGGCCGCACGAAAAAGGTCAGCCGCGTGTCCTCTCCCGGATGTTCCACCTGTACCGGGAATACCTCGCCCAAAGCTCTGCCCACCCACGGTTGGGAAAACGACACTTCCAAGCGTCGCAATAGCACGGCATTTTGCGGGTCGTCGCTGCTCAACCGCACTTGGGTCTTGAGGAAGCGGCGCGGCGACGGCGAAGTAATGACTTGTCCCGACAGCAAGTGCGGTTTGCTCCAAGGGCTCCAAGTTTCCTCGTCAACGACCAACACATTGAGCGAATCCCCCTTGAGCGCGGCAATCAATTTATGATACGCTTTTTTGTCCACCTCGGCGCCGTCGCTCCGGTAATACGTGGTGTTGACTTTGGTCTGATCGCCGGTGCGGGTGGCGACCTCAATGCGCGTACCGGGCGGGACGTCGGCCTCCCACTGAAGCGTGGTCAAATTCATGCTACTGCTCAAGTCGATCAACGGCGATTCCAACACCACCTCCGGCTGATAGCCCTCGCCGTAGGCTTGGAGTTCGGACCACCCGGCTCTGTTACCCCCTCTGCCTACTAGGTAGTCGAAGGCGATATAGCGGACCTTTTGCAGTTCGAAGCGCACCTCTTGGAATCGAGGCTGGCGGAAGGCTCGCCGCTCTTCGACTTGCACCCACTGCAAACTTCCGTCCGGGGCTAGAGAACCGTCCGACAGTTTCATCCGATAATTGCCCAGCGTGCCGCCGGCGCTGCGGGCCGCCGGTGGCAAAAAGTGGAATAGATCCAGCCAGTACAAAGCCCCTAGGTCAAAGAGGACTTGCCGCTCGGGCTCGGCCGCCTCGCGGGTGTAGCTCTGCTGCAGACCGTACCAAGTTGTATAGTCCCCATCGAGGCTGCGGGTGGGATTAAAGCCGTGCCCTTCCACCGTGCCGCCCCGCTGGATCGCCCCCAGTGATATATTCTCGCCCAAGGTCCAGACTTCGACCTCGGCGAGGCGCGGCTGTTCGCGGCGGTAATAGCGGATTGAACCCTGCTCGGACGGATCGAGCAGTTCATAGGCCTCCCTGTCGAGAAGCCACTCGCTCCCGCTCCGACTGCGACCGAAGTACTCCACTGTCCCCTGCAAAGCTGCTGGCAAATTCTGATAGGCCAAGCTGTCCACTTCCTCGGCCTTGCCCAAGCGGCTGTCCGTTATTACCACCTGCACAAAACGAAAGGCATCGCCGGTAAAATGGGGATCGGCACTTTGAAAGGGCTGTAGATCAAAAGAGAATTCGCGTTGGTCAACATTCGGTCGCTCGGTCTTGCCGACCAAGTGATAATCGAGATTATCGCCTACTTTGCCCTCGCCGTCGGCCACCATCAGGCGGAATTGGTAAAACGGATCGCCCTCACCTTCCCGGACAAAGCGCAAAACGATGCGCTTGGCCGATACGATCCGTCCGAGATCGATCGCCACCCACCACAAGTCCTGTGGATCATCTAGGTCAGGAGCCCAATAAGTATCTACATTGCCGTCGATAATGCGCGCTGCTCCGGCTAGCCCCGATCCGGCGGCTAGAATCCCCCCTTCCTTTTCGTCCTCGTCGGCCCCTAGGGGAAAGCGGTGCGCATTGAGGCTAGCATTGAGTTCCGACTCCACAAAGTGCGGTCTAGCACCTTCGGAGTCGATATCGACCGTGCCAAAGGGGAAGAGCCATTGTCGCCACTGATCCGCGCCTTGGGTGACAATGCGGTCGCCTCGGATCGCGTACCCCTCTTGGGCCACTGCGGCCCGGCAACCGAGCACGACGACTAAAATCCAGATCGTCCAATGCCTGCTCGTCATAGAAATCCTCCTACTCCAGACCGGCGTAGAACGAGACAAAGACGAGGCTGCCCGTCTTGGTTTCGGACTTTCGGTCAACGCGCTCAAATTGGTCCCGATCAAAGCGCAAGCCGCACTGCATGATCGAACGGTAGCCCATGTACGTGCCGTAATTGGTCAACTGGACCGCCAGAACTGTCTGCTGGCCATCACCCGTCCGCTCGCCCACAGCCATTTGCTTTGCGTCCGTGGCTAGGTCGGTGATGAAAACCTGTTCAACGCCCGTCTCAAGCCACGACTCCTTGAGAAGGGGGAATCGCACGCTGAACGACAGCATCTGTTTCCACCACTGGCGCTCGCTTACCCGCTCAAGATAGGGAACATCCCAGAAGAACTCGTTTTTAAGGCGCGGCCGGAGGTGTATTCGACCGATATCGCGGCCGTAATCGGCCTTGTTGACCACGCCCAAAAAGCGCCCGCGGCGACGGGCTCCGCGCTCGCTGAGCACCTGCTGCTCGTCGCGCTGGTGCAAGACCTCGTACTTGAATTTGTTGATTACATGCAGAGAGCCTAGACCGGTATAGTCAAACCCCAGCCACACTGTGTTGATCCAAGTGTTCTGGGCTGCTAACGGATCCCCCACCACGGCCTGCTGATCGCCAATGGCTTGCGAGGCCGCCAAGCGGTCGTCCGCTATGTTGTCACGCACTTTCTTCAGGTGCTCAAAGACGCGCAGGCGACCAATTCCGGGCCAGTCCTTCTCTAAGGTAAAAAGGCCGTACGCAGCCTCGCTGCGCCGCTTGGTGGACAACTGCCACTGCCGCGTTTGGCCCACGGTCAGGCGCATCTCGGGCACGACATCAACGCCGCCGTACACATTGTATCCCCGCAAATTTCGGTCGTAGGGATAATCGGGATCAACATCGTCTTCAAAACGGTCGATCCAGCCGTTGTTGTTCATGTCAATGCCAAAAAGGAATTCAGGCCGATCGACGTTGAAGCGCAAAAAAGGCTCCTCGTAATCGGCCAGTGCATTGCGGCGGGTCGGCGTATCGTTCTGATTGAAGTCGGAGATAAAATCGCCGTTTTCGTCCCAACCGGGAAACACCGCCGGATCGGCCGCCCCCTCGCCAGTGGAAAGGGTTTGCCCCAACCCCGATGACTGCCAGCGGCGCTTTTGGTCTGGGAAGCGATCCAAATCGTCGTTGTCATCGACATAGTCGTATAAAAAGGACTCTTGATCGACGTAATCGACGCGCCCGTTGGTCTCCGTCATAAAAACGCTGGTGGTGTAATCCGGGTCCATGCTGAAGATTTCGCCGTGCAAAAAATAAGGCGCGCGTATTTGCGCTAGGTTGACCATCCACGCTTGGGCTTGTCTAGAGGACGTTCGGTGGGTCGCCAGCAAGGGGCTGGGGTACTGTGCAAAGCGGTGGTTGACGTTTAATTCGGCGTACAGGTCAAAACCCCACACTTGGCGCACTTCCACGGTGAGGCCGGCGATCTGATTGGCCGTGGGCAGACCGTAGTCAAAACGCACGGTGCGCCGGTTGGAAGTATCGCCGACATTGCCCGGGGCACTCTCGACCAAGAGGAAGACCGGCTGCGCCTCTATATTGGTTTGGCGATTCGAAGCGACCTCGACTCGGTAATCGTTGGCCAAGACCAATTCAAAGTTCACCTCGGCGAGAGAATCGACTGTAGTCGGGCTCCACATAGGCTCGCCGCCCACCTCCACGACCCGCGCCGCGGCCAAAGCTTCGAGATTGTAGCGCAGCACAATGCGATCGCCGCCGTCGGCCACCGCAAAACCATCGCGCAGTTCGCCGCCCGTGCGCGACGGCACATAACCGACCTGAGCGCCGTTCCACTGATGGCCGTTTACATCCTTTAAGATGATGTTCTCGGCAAAGAGTACGGCCCCATTCGCGCCATCTTCGGGTGAATCGTCGCCGAGGCGCACCTCGACAAAAGTAACGGCGTTGCCAGCTTGGTCGGTGGTGAGGAACCCCTTGAACATATTGCCGGCAAAGCGCTCCAAGGTGGCTCGGCTGTTGTGGCTGTTGACGTACGTACCGCCGACTGTGACGCGATCACCCAACTGGGCAGTAAGACGCCCCGCGGTCAATTCCGTGGCATTGGTCAGCCCCACGTCGAACGACGAGGTAGTGACCAGCGGCGCGCTGATGCGCGACAACAGCACTGTGCCGGCGTAGCGATCCCGCAAATAGTGAAACTGGACGCCGTTGAAGACGGCCTTGCGGAAAGTCATCGGCGTGAGGGTCGTAGCGATCTCATCGCCTAGCGTCAGGGAGAAATGGTGCTGCCCCTTGGAGTCGGAGGCGATGACTAGATTCTGGAAATTGCCGCCGTAGGGCAGCCCCTTGAGCAGACTGTTGCCCTCCGAGGCCCTAGGCTGTTCTTTTCTCGCCTCGTAGACCAGCCACCCGTGCACCACGCGGCGACCAAAGAGATCGTAGAAGTAATCTCCCTCAAGCGTCGCCGATAAATAGCTGCGATAGAAATTCCTCGAATAATTGGTGTACTCCCACTGCTTCAGGCGGTATTCGCTGTACAATTCTTGGGGCATGTACCACTTCTGCACCCTTGGATCGATGGCGTTGATGAGTGTGCTGCGGCTGCGCGTGAGATATTGCAGCCCAACACCGTGCCCCTGCCCCAAGCGGTTGCCGTATTCCTCGGAGCGGAGATCGCCAGGGCCGAGCGCCAACAGGGCGAGTATGGTAATAACCGCACGTGCCACGACTAGAGTCCCAGACCGGCGTACACCGTGATAAAGGTCGTGAAACCGGTCGAGGCCTTGTTCCCCAAACCAAACTCAGTGGTTTTCTTCTCAACGATTTCCGCCGTCCTGCGCTCGTATTGGAAACCGAGCTGAGTAATCAGTTTATAGCCCAAATAATCGCTGATATTGGTCGCTTGGATCGCCAAGATCGTCTCTCGCTGATCCCCGGTGTCCACCCCTTCGGCTCCAGTCCTAACTAAGGCCTCTTCGTCGCTTAGCAACTCCCAGCGGTAACTCTGTTCCAAGCCCGCTTCGATCTGGGTGCGCGGCATCAGGGGCAGGCGGGTGATGAAAAACAAACTCGGCGTCCACTGCTTGCGCTCGTCTTCGGCCCGCAAAAAGGGCGAGTCAATCAGATACTCGCTTTTGACCCGAGGCATCAATTCCACCCCTGCTACACTGAGAGAATACTCGGCTTTATTGATCAGCCCGAAAAAGCGCGAGTCCCGCCGAGCGCCCAACTCCGCCAACACTTCATCGTCGAGCAATTGGTGGAAAAATTCGTACTTGAACTTGTTTTCCACCGTGAGGTTGGCCGTGCCCGTGTAGTTGAAACCCAGCCACACGGTGTTGATCCAAGTGTCTCGGGCCGACAGCACATCCTGGACGGGTAGCTGCGGCCCGCGGAAAAAGGGCAGGGGTGCAATGCGGTCGTCGGCTATATTGTCGCGTGCCCGTTTCAGATGTTCAAAGACCCGGATGCGCCCCAAATCGGCGATATCCTTGTCCAAGGTGAAGAGAGCGTAACTGGTCTCGCTGCGCCGCGCAGACGAGATCAACCACTGCCGAGTCCGCCCCGCAGTCAGTCGAGTCTCCGGCGTCAGGTGGACACCGCCGTAGGCATTGTACCCCCGATGGTCGCGCTTGTAGGGGAAGTCGGGCTCGGTGTCGTTCTCAAAGCGGTCAATCCAGCCGTTGTTGTTGAGATCAATGCCAAAGAGAAACTCGGGCCGGTCGCTGTGATAGCGCAGGAAGGGTTCTTCGTAATCGGGCAACTGATTCTCGCGCGTGCGGTTATCGTTTTGGTTGAAGTCGTTGATGAAATCGTTATTCTCGTCCCAGCCTGGAAAGACCTCGATATCGGGACCGGCCTGATAGACACGCCCCCAATCGGGCGTGCGGTCTTGGTCGTCGTTGTCCTCGACGAACTCGAAGAATCGGGTCTGGGTCGAATAGTCGATGACGCCCCGCTGGTCGCTGAGAAAAATGTTGGTCGCGTAGTCTTTGCCCATGCTGAAGGCTTCGCCATAGACAAACCACGGATAGACGTTTTTCGCCGCGTTCAGCATCCAAGCGTCGGCGCGCCGCGAAGCCGATTCGTGGTCGCCTTCTACATTGGGGTTGGGGTACTTCCTGAACTGGTGGTTGACCGCGTACTCGGCATAGGTGTCAAAGCCCAAGATGCTCGTCGTGGCGAGGTGGAAACCGAAAATTTGGTTGGCCGTGGGCAGACCGTAGTCAAAGCGCACGAGCCGCTGGTTCGAAGTGTCGCGCACATTGCCGTCGGCCCGGACGATTAGCAGGGGATGGAATTCTCCAGCGCGGCTCAGTTGGCGATTGGAGGCCATCGACACCTTGTAGTCGTTGGCCAGCACCAACTCGAAAGTAACCTCGACGATGGTCGAGGGATCGGGTCCTAGATAGGCGCGGTCAGAAAAATCGTAGATGAGGCGAATAGTCTCGTCCCCGTCCGCAGCCAAAAAGCCCCCCTGCCGCTGGAAACCGCCCTGGACCAGAGGCGCGAAGTTGATCTCCTTGCCCGTGATGGTTTCGCGCTCGCCGGTATTGAAGTCCCGGATCGCAGTGATGATGATATTTTGCGAAAACAGCGCTGCCCCTCCCCGACCGTCGGCGGGCGAGTCGTCTTCGAGCAGGATTTCGATGCGGGTGACGGCGCTGCTGTTTTGATCGACGGTCAAATCGCCTTGGGCGCGGCCACCTAAGAAGCTCTCCAACAGCGTATTGGACTGGTGGGCGTTGATATAGGTAGTCCCCAAGGTAACGAAATCGCCCACCTGAGCGGTAAAGTGGCCGCCGAGAAAGTCGGTGGTATTCGACACGCCCGTGGGCACAGCACCGACGGCAACGCCCACTTGGTTGGGGGCACTGATGCGCGACATCAGCACCGTGGCCTGGTACTTGTCCGAGGCGAAATCGGCCTGGATGCCATTGAAGGCCGGCTTGGAAAAAGTCAGCGGCGTCAGCGTCGTGCGGATGCTATTGCCAATAGTCACCGCATAGTGATTCTGGCCCTTGCTGTCGGAGGCGATCAAGACATTGTTGAACCACGAGCCATAGCGGCTGTCCTTGAAGACGGTGCTGCCGAACTCGGCCGGTTGTTGCCGGCGCATGTCGTATATCAGCCAGCCTTGGGTGACAAAATTGCCGTATAGGTCGTAGAAGTAATTGCCCTCTATGGCTGTATTGACGTAGCGCTGGTAATTCTCGCGTGCGTAGTTGTTGTACTGCCAAGGCCGCCAGCGGTACTCGTTGTAGAGTTCTTGGGGCACGTACCAGCGTTTGAGGGTTGGATCGAGGGCGTCAAAGAGCACGCCCGGGCCCCGAGGTTCGTACGACACCCGACCACCGCGCTGCACTCCGAGGCGAGAGCCGTAATCCTGCGCCTGGAGCCAATCTGGACTCATCAAGCTGCTGAGGAGCAGGAAAGCCAACCCGTATTTGCCATACATAGAAAACGCCCTCCCACAGGTATCGCTTGTTCAGTACACCACGCTAACGAGGCCGGTTTTTGCCTCGGAGCCGACATTGGTATCGAGCAAGACGCGGACCAAATAGATGCCAGGTACCACCACAGCGCCGTTGCCATCCCGCCCATCCCAAGTGGCTGTAAAGCGACCGCTGGCCCGGTCGTCAGCAAAGGCCGCACCGATAAAACGCCCGCTTAGATCGCGAATCTCCACCCTCAGCGGAGCACCTACGCCCAACCGCAGCACCTCGAAATGGACCGCAGTTGCATCGTTGATTCCATCGCCGTTGGGGGAAAAAATCTTGGGGGTCACTTGGAGCTGGCCCAGCAGCGATCCCTTGATGGCAATGCGCACCGCCAGATTGTTATCCACCGCGGTCAGGTCCTCGCTGCCCACCGGCCGCGGGTCCACATCTTCGGTCCCCAGTTGAGCCGCATTGCCCGGCACGACCAACTGCGGCAATTGCCTGTCGTCCGCCGTGGCGGGATCAACCAGCCAAGCTCTGCCGGCAAATCCCTGACCAAAGCGCAGGACCGAGGTCGTAAAAGTGATCTTGAGCAAATCGCCATCGCCGACGGGTGGAAAGCCGACGACAAAGCGGCCATCCGCAGCGCTTTCAATGCTGAATTCGCCCTTGTGCAGCGGCAATTGCGCCTCCGCGAGGGCCACGTCAAAATCCTCCCCCGCGATGAGCTCGTCCCGGGTGTTGAGCACCTCTAGGCGGCCGATTTTTTCAAAGATGCTCGGCGAGGATATTTCAAAGCGATTGAAACCCGTATCCTGCGGCCGGACTCCCACCCGCGCCCCATAGGTGAACTCCACCACCTCTCCGGCGGCGACATCGCGGGGGAAAATTTCGCCGACAATTTTTTCGGCTGGCACGGGTCTGGCCACATCAAAGGACAGGGTGCCGACTCCGGCCGCGGCGAGAAAATCGCGGCTGACAAAATCGATCCTGAACTGGAAATACTGCCGCGGACCAGGCGAGACAATTGGCGTCCCGGCGGGAGTCGTGCCCTCTAACGGATAGGGGGGCGACCAATTGCTCCAGTTGATTAGGTCGTCCCTGATGGGCGCTTTTTGTTGGAGGGGCAGACTGGCGTGATCGGCCTGGGAGAGGGTGAGGTCCTGGCGGACGGATTCGGGTTGGGAATTGAACTGGTCAAAAGCCCCGTCAATGGGCAGATCATCGAGCAAGACGCCGTTGATTTCGGCCGACTCCTTCCAAGGCACTTCCTGCAAATCGGCGTTAAAGCGATTGAAGACAAAGGGCGTGGTGTCGCGGCCGGAACGGGTGAAGACGCGAATATCCGACAGGCCGGCGATGCCCTCGCGCCGCTCGCTCCAGCGCAGATTGCCCCAGTTGGCCAGATCGCCTAAGTCGAAGATATCCGACAGGTACTGAGCTTCGGGCACAAAGCCTGCGCCGAATACTTCCAACTCATCGACTTCAAAACCAATATTGGACAGCGATACCAGCCGCACATAGCGCACGAATTGCAGGGGCAAAGACAAATCGACGACTGCATCCGTATTGTCCTCGACCCGGACGAAGGTGGTGTACTGTGGGCGGCCTTCTACGGATGTCTCTTCGCTGCCGTCGTTCAGCTCTAGAGAATAGCCTCGCATAAAGTCGTTTTCGAACTTGAACTCCTCATTGGCGCGAACCGTGTTGCGCGGAAAAAACCGGATCCGGTTGACACCAAAGCGCGCGCCCAAATCCAAGTCCATAATAATGCCGCGGGCGATGACCACTTCCCCGGCGGCACTGGCCTTGCGGCGAAAGGCCGTTTCTGCATCCTCGTCGATGATGGCCGCCAGCGACTCTTGGCTGATTGAGGGCAGGGGCGAGCTCATGCCGCCGCCTCTGTCGGCCGCGCCCAGAGCCAGATTCCGCCCCGTGTCGATCTGTTGCGGAAAAATCCACCCCTCGGCAAATGCGAAGTCGATGACGCCGCCCGGCGTATTACCAACGGCCAACTCGGTATTGGACAAGCGGAATTGCGGGTCGATTTCTTCCCCACCGCCCGACCACGCATGCCCCTCTCCCCCCAAGGCGATCGTCTGCGCTGGGGCATCGGCTGCCAACGACAGCAACGCCAAGGCGAGAAGGCCGTACATTTTCCTACTCATGCTTTTCTTTCCTAGAGGACGAATCCGCGCTGTCCATAGGGGATTGGTCAATCACAAGCGTTGCCCCTACTCTTCTCTCCAAGCCGGAACATCCCATGAATTGTACCATTCCCACTTCCACTTAACCTTCTTGGCCGGCATCTCCACTTCGTATTGAATGGGTGCGGTAAAAGGCAGCAATTGGGCCTTGCCGTCAATTTGCTCCCGGAGGTCTTCTAGGAAGGCATTGACGTCGGTCAAATTGGGCGGCCAATGACCGGCTGGAATCGGCTCGGCCTGGCGGTCGGTGCGGTAGTGGGTGGGAATGACGAATTTGGGCTGCACCGCATTGATGAGCGGCTCCATCGGCGTCTTCATGTGTACCAGGTAATCGACGCGGTCGCGCAGATTCTCCAGCGGCGGATAGGCCCCGTGCAAATCCCCGGTGTGAAAAATGGCTACGTCTCTTGCAGCATGGGAGACTAGGTAGGCGCAAGTGGGCAGGTCCGGCCGGGCGCTTTCGCCGCTTTCGTACACTTCAACCTGAATCGGCCCCAAATCAAACTCAAAGGGCCCGGGAAATTCGCGGCGGCCATAGCGCTCGACATCCTGGTACTTGGGATAAACCACCTGGACCTTGTCTGCGGGGATGTGCTTGGTGATGGGCAGGTCGCGCGCAAAAGCGGCATCGCCGTACTTTTCGTCAATAGGCTCGTTGGGCGTCAGACAGCCAATGGGGACGAAGAGTTTTTTCCAGCGATCGCCCTGGCAGAGCTTGCGCAGAGTCTTGGGATGACAATGGTCAAAGTGCTCGTGGCTGATAAAAATGTAGTCGAATATCGGTTCGGCCCGTTCTAGGTCTTCGCCGAAGAGATAGGGATCGAAACACACGTTGATATCGCCCAACAACGCCTCAAAGTGTCCACATCCGGCCCATCGCAAATAAATGCTGTCCATATTGCTTTCTCCCACGGAATGCCGCTCAATACACGACGGCCACTAGTCCGCTGCTTTCCTCCTGTCCCTCGTCCGTATCCACCTGCACCCGGTAGAGATAGATACCCGGTGCGACCACGCTCCCGCCATCCCCTCTGCCGTCCCACGTCCGGGCGTATTGGCCACTGGTATCCGCGCCCCGGTATAGCTGGCGCACCCGGCGACCCGCCAGATCGAATATGCCCACTTCCACCGTTCCGGTGCCGGCCAGTTCGAGTAGGATATACTCGATGTGGACCTGATCGTTTACCTGATCGCCATTGGGCGTGAATACCCGCGAACTGAGCACCAGCTCACTGACGATCTCGCGGCCCAATTCAATCCCTACCGAGCGCTGATTACTGTCTAGGCGGAAGGTCGCATCGCCGTCCTCTACCAACTGCCCCACTTCTAGGGGGCGTTGGCTATCGAAGACTTGGGCGGCGAAGAGCGTGCCAAAGCGGAACACTCGCCCCTTGAAGAAAATCTCCACCACGCGGCCGGTCTTGCTCCGGTCCATGCGCGCCACTTCCAATACCAGCCGCTGATCCGCCAACGGCTCGACGAGCCGCCAATCCTGCAATTCCTCGTTGACGCGCACCGAATCAACGCTGGTGAACTGCCCTGAGGTCTCCAGTACCAAGCGGTCAAAGCCGCTTTCGCCCCCGGCAAAATCCGGCCGCATTGCATAAACAAAGGCCGTCTCTTCCCCTGGCTTTACCTCAATCGGCCAGATCTCGCCAAGTACCCGTCCGGCCACCGGCGGCTGAGTGACGCGGAATTCGATAAAATCGATGGCTGCACCATCCAGCCCACTAGGCACGAAGTCCAACTGCATTTGGATGAATTGTCGGGGACCCGGCGAGGTGATCGGCGTGCCGAGATTGTCGGCCCAATCGTAGGGCCCCGACCACGAACTCCAATTATCTAGGTCCGTGGTGATTTCGGCTTTGTTGCCCTTCAGGTTGTTGTAGTCCGCCGCAGTCAAGGGCACGCCTCGGGCATTGCGGAAGGTCTTTTCCTCGCCGCGGCCGGTAAAACGCCAATAGCGGTTGGGATCTACCGTGTGGCCGCTGCGCGTGCGGAGGATCAATTTGGCACCGGTATCTTGGAAGCCCGACCAGCGAATCTCACCCAAGCTAGACGACTGGCCGAGATCGAAGGCCCCGGAAGTGTACAGGGCACTGGATACATAGCCCTCGCCATAGACTTCCAACTCGGCGATTTCCCAGCCCTCTTTTTTGTGAATATTGAGTTGTATCTGGTCGAGAAGACGGGGGACAAAGTTGATTTCGAGACGGGAGTTTCGATTGTCGGTACCCCGAGCGATTACATTTTTACCCTGTGGCCTTATCGTACCCTTGGGCAGCGAGTACAGGGTATAGCCCTCGATGAGGCGTTCGGGATGGTTCGGACGGGGAAAGACGACAACCTGATTCACTAGGAAGCGGCCGCCCAAATCGAGATATACCAGAGACGACTCCGAGCGCGCGACTAGAACCGCCGGGTCGAGAAAAGTGGTTGAGTCACCGTCGGCGATCAAATCGATTTCTTCGCCCTTGGTGAGAAAATTGTACTTCCAACTGCCGGGACCGCCGCCCCGAGCAAAGGAAGATATCGCCATATTCTCGTCCGAAGGAATGAATACAGGGGCGAGCCGTCCCTCATTGCTGACCTCCAAGCCGACCATCACTCCCTCGGCTCCCTCGGCGAAGTCCTCCCAACTCAACTGGACAAACTCCACATCCGGATTGTCCGCCAATTCGGGCTGAGGGAGCTCGTAGCCACCAACTCGATAAATGGTGAGCCCCCAAGACAAAGTCGGGGCCAGCAAAGACAGCAGCGCTAGGCGAAGCATCGCGGCTTTCATACTTATTGGGTTAAAATGTGCTGCCTGGCGCACCGTCTCGGTACACCAGGCAGCGAAAACAACACGGGATATAGGAGGATAGCTTAATTGACGAAACCGGCCTTGAGCCGACCCCAAGTCGTGGCTTCAACTGCAGAGGGAATAGCGCCGAAGTCAACGCTCTCATCAATGGGCGACAAGAAGAAATCGCTGCAGCCATCGGCGTTCCTAAAACCAATGTCGCTCTGGCTCAGGTTGTAGAAAGCGTCCCAACCGCCGCACTCTTCGCCTTCGCGGGCCTGGCGGCAGCCGACATCGTAATCCATCCAGTTGTAGTGGATGCCGATTATGTTGTTTTCTTGCATCTCGTGGAGGATCGACTCGCCGGGACCAGCGGGATTGATGTCGTCGGTGGGAGCCAAGCGGATTTCCAGCCAGGTCGTCCCCGGACCGTAGTGGTCGCCCTCAAAAGTGGCCACTGCATTGTACCAGCCCTCCTCGGGCAGCCAAGTCGCTGCGCCCCAAAAGAAATGGACAATTTCCGAGCCTAACAACGTGTCGCCGATATTGTTGTAGGTTTCGGTCTGATAGCACTGAGAGCCGTCCAAGCGCTCATCACCCGGATAGCACTCACCACCACTGTGATCGGCGTCGAGGAGAATTTGCCAGGTATCGCCTGGTCGGTTGATGTCGTCGAATACTTGGCTGTAAAAATAGAGCCGGTTGGTCCCCAAGCTGTAGGTCACCGTGGCTTTGGCGTCGAAATTTGACGCGTCTATTTCCCGTCCTCCTTGGGTATCGGGAAACTGCTCGGTGGTCTGCCAATACGCTTCGGGGACGATATCGTATTCACTGCCGACGCCGTCTAGGACGGGCTCGAGGCCGGCTGGCCACTGGAAGGCCGGAAAAATGGCACCCTCGGGCGAGTGCGCCGAAATATTGACCGCTAGGCCCAACGTAAGGGCCACAGCAGCCGTTGCGATGCGACGAGTCATGTCAGTTCCTTTCTCGTAAAACGATGAAATTTGCGTTCTAAACTAGAATACTTCTCTGCACCTAATGCATTCTCCTCCTTTCCGCAATCGAGTTGGACAAAAGCCGATCTACTGGGATTTCCCAATCTTTACTCCTCCAACTGCAAGGTACGAAATTTGAAAATTAAAAATCAAGCAAAATAAAGGGCGTACGCTTGAGCAGTCGAAGTCAACGCTTCACTCGCCAACCAAATAAAGGCGGCCAAGCGTGCACCAGCCAGCGCTTCACCGCGCCTTTAGGCGTGACTAAAACGCTCGTTTGCTGCCGCCTTCGATTGGTTATAGTTTGCTCAGCCACGGCTCGGATCGCTCGACTGCCACCCACTTGAGTCTGTAAAGGAACCGTCATGTATCGCACCATTGTCTCAATGCCGTATTGGGCACTTAGTTGGGCTCTGTCTGCCTGTACGCCACAAGACCAACCTCCCGCCGCTATACAACCACCCTCCGCACCGGAACAAGCCGTCCGGCAAATCGCCGTTGCCCAAGTCGGCAGCGATTCTATTTTCGCGGTTGAAGTAGAGCGTCTCATTGCCTCGTTAGGTCCCGGCCTAAAATCCAAAGAGAGCGGCGATGCCGCGCGCCGTGACTATCTGCAATCGCTCATAGACCAGAAACTGCTAGCCCACGCGGCCCGTGCCCAAGGTTTGGACACGGTGTTGACTTTCAAGAACAAACTCGCTTGGAAATTTCGCGAAAAGGTCATCAACACCTACCAAAGCGTCAAAGTAAGTGCCCAGATCGAGATTTCTGATGAGGAACTCAAAGAACTCTTTGTCGCGGGTGACTTCCAGCGCGAAAAGCGCTTGCTCCGCCTCTTGGTCAACACCCGCGACGAAGCAGTGGAATTGCGCCAGCAAATAGCCACTGCCGACGACTTCGCCGCCTTGGCCCGGGCCTATTCACTCGACTTGCAATCCGCTGAGCATGGCGGCGATTTAGGCTATGTCAATCGCGTCGGTGCCGCCAATCACGGCATTCCCGTCCAGGTCTTTGCCAACCTAGAGCCGAATTCCCTGTCCGAAATCCTACCCCTGAGCAAAAATTACCAGCTAATTTTCTGCACCGCTGAACGCCGTGCCGATTTCACCCAGTACCGCCAAGACCTGTACAAAAATGTGTGGAAAGAGCGCTTCGTCGCTGAACATCAGGCTCTGATCGAGGAATTGGCGACTTCCTTAAATCTGCGTCTGCACTCCGCTGGTCTGGCAGTCCTCATGGCCCAAGACCCCGCAGTCGAACCCTATCCCAAACTCGCCCCCAAAGAAGGCTCGGCGCCACTGTTTATTTTTGACGGCGGTCGCATAACCGCGACTCACTACATTGAATCTTTCCGCCGCAGCCGCCAAGTGCCGGCCCTAGGCGACAGCTTGCAAATAATCCGCGCGGCTTGGAAATTGCCCATTCCCAAGTCGCTGGTCTGGCACGCGGCCAAAGAGGCCGGCTACACCGAAAGCCCTGCCATGCGCTACTGGAAGCAGCGCAAGACCGAGGAAATGCTCATCCTCGCCCTGCGTCAGAGCGAGATCGGCGACAAAATAACCATAACCGATGCAGCCGTGGCCCAGTACTACCAAGACCATCTGGAACAACTTCGCACCCCGGTGGAATTATGGCTGGACGAACTCTTAATCGACGACCACGATCAAGCCAAGGCCCTGCGTCAGCGTCTAGACCGCAGCGAAACCATAGCCGATCTGTCCTCGCTGAGCCAGCGCCATGGCGGTCCAGAAGGCCAAGGAAAAATCCACCTCCACTCGTATCAGAAGGCGATCTACGGCGCGCTGGTGGACCATGCAATGGCAGCCGAAATCGGCGTCTTAGTTGGCCCGGTGGAGGTGACCGGCGGGTATTCCATTTTCCGCCTCAAAGAGCGCAGCGGCGGGGAAATCCCCCCCTTAGAAGCAGTGCACAAGCGCATAGCGGCGATCTTGCGCGTCATAGAGCAAGAACGGCGCTTCAACGAATTGGTCGCCCGCTACAGAGAGGGATACGCCGATCAGGTGCGCATCTTTGAAGAGGCAATTCCCCAAATCCAGCTCGACCCGCCCATGCCTTCGAGTTGAGGTTGGGACTCAGGGCCGCTCCACCACCTCCACATAGCGCCCGGTCGGCAAACTCGGCAAAACCTGTCGCAGCCCAGAAGGCCAGCGGATTTCCACCTGTTCCACCGCTGCTGCCTGCCCTAGGCCGAACAACAAGCGCGGGTCATTTTGAGCTTGGAAACTGTACCCCCGATGGACCTCCCGCACTTGCTCGCTGCCGCCAGCTCGCACTCGCACCTCAGCACCAATAGCAATCCGCCCTTCGGCCCCCACCAGCCGCAGCCCCAACCAGCGGTGATCCGCCGCGCTGTCGTTGCGCAGCAGGGTCGGCGTATCGTTCAAGTTCATAATGAAAAGATCGACATCGCCGTCGTTGTCGTAATCGCCCACTGCGGCGGCGCGGCTCACCTTCTGCAACTTCCACACGGCCCCGCTCTGCTCTCCCACCTCCCTGAACCGTCCGCCCTCGTTGCGGTAGAGCAAATTGCGCTGGGCGTAGCGCAAATCGGCGTAGCTCTGGTCTAGCTGCGGATAAACGTGCCCGTTAGCGACAAATAAGTCGAGCCAGCCGTCCCGGTCGAAATCGACAAAGGCCGTCCCCCATCCCAAGTAGGGTCCCTCAATTTGGCTCAAGCCGACCTCACGAGTGCAATCCCGAAAGCGCCAAGTTCCCTCGTTGCAGTACAGGGTATTGAGCTCTTCTGAAAAGTGCGTTGCAAAGAGATCGAGATCGCCGTCGCGGTCAAAATCGCCAGCGTGCAATCCCATGCTGGCTTGCGGCAAACCGTCGCCGCTGTACGCGGCCCCGGCTTGGACGGCCACCTGGACCAAGTGCCAGTCGCCGTCGTTACGCCAGAGCAGGTTGGGTTCGGTATCGTTGGCCACGTACAGATCGAGATCGCCGTCGCGGTCTAGGTCGTTGAAGACGACCCCCATCGCCGGGTAGCGCAGGGTGCCGACTCCGGTGGAATCGCTCATGTCCAGAAACGTTCCGTCGCCCCGATTGCGGTAGATCCGGTCCGCCTGCCGACCAGCGTATTCGGGGCCGCAGTACACGTATAGACCTTTGTAGTGACATTTAGAGCCGCCCGCTGGCGGATTGTCCAAGTCGAATTCGAGGTAGTTGGTCACGTACAGATCGAGCCACCCATCGCCATCGACATCCCCAAAGGCGGCGCTAGAGCCCCAGCGCCTATCATCTACTCCGGCGGCAACGGCAACTTCGGTAAAACGGCCCGCCCCGTCGTTGCGCCAGAGTTGGTTGGGGCCCCAATACGTAACGTATAGATCGACATCGCCGTCGTTGTCGTAATCCCCTGCGGCGCATCCCATGCCCCAGCCACCAATGCCGAGATCGGCTTCCACCTGACGAAAAACCCGCACGCCTCCGACACCCGGCTCATTGTGAAAAAGCCGGTTGCGCGCCTCCTCTGGCTGGTATTCCAACCGCGTCCCATTGACGACGAAAAGATCCTGAAAACCGTCGTTGTCGTAGTCGAGAAAAGCCGCTCCGGTGGACATGGACTCAAGGACGTAATTCTGTTCTGGGCTACCGGAGACGTTTAGAAAGTCTAGCCCTGCTTCCCGGCTGGCATCGACGAAGTGAAAGGGGGCCGGCTCGTTTTGTTCCTGCCCGGATTGCGCTTGGCAACCCAGTAGAATGACCGCTAGGGCCAAGGCAACCCCATTGGACATGAGCGCCGACCTAGGGCACGTACTCGTGTAGGTCCGCGATCCAGTTGTACCCCTCTCGATCCTCCCACTTGTGGGCCCCGCCCATGACGAAAATTCGCTCGCCGACATTCGCAGTGGCCATCCAAGCTTTTTTTATCGGCATGGGGGTCTCGCTCGACCAAGTACCGGCGTCGATATCGTATACTTCGACCTCTGTGTGATAGGGCACCGATCCACCCCAGCCGCCAAAGACGTAGATTTTGCGCCCCACGTTCAAACAGCCCGGATCGCAGCGCGGCGTAGGAATGGGGGACAGCGGCGACCAATCGCCGGTATCTGGGTCGAAGACATTAAAGTCGGGCCGGGGTCCATCGCCGCCGATCCCGGTCGCGACGTAGATTTTGTCGTCCACTACGGCGACTCCGGGTCCTTGGACTGCTTTGGGTAGAGGCACCCCCAAGGTCCAGCGGGCCGTGGCCGGGTCGAAGACTTCGATGCGGTCTAGGTGCCGCTGGCCGATTTCTGGCTCGGCGTTCATACTGTTGCCGCCGACCGCGTAGATCTTCCCCTTACAGGTAACGGCCACCAAACCAGCCCGGGGTTTGCTCAAAGGCGCGGCTGTGGACCAAGTCTGCGTCTTTAGATCCAAAACTTCGACGCTGTTGCGGATTTCAAAGTGATAGTCGTCGCCGGTTTGCTGCTTTTCCTCTTCCGTGCGCACCCGCTTGCCGCCACAGGCGTAAATCTCGTCGCCGATCCGCGCCGCACCGAACCACCCCCGCTGCGTAGGAATAGGTGGTCCCGGCCGCCAAGTGTCGCTGGCTACGTCGTAGATTTCAACTACGTGCACCGTATGGTCTCCAGCCCCAGAAATGGCATATATCTCACCGTCCACAGCAATCGCCTGTAGGTCGTGCCGATTGGTCGGCATCGGTGCTTTTTCGATCCACACTCCCATGTGCTCCTCCTAATGTACTCGTTGCAGTTAGCCTTACATTTCTGGGAAAGATAGGTCAAGCGACGACTAGCTCCAACAGCCACCCGAGCCCGCGCATCGCGCAGTTGTCTCGCCGTCCGGGCCGCTTTATAATGGAGCTATCTCCAACGGGGTGCAGAGACATGAGAGCGTCCATTTTAGCGGTATGGGCTGCTATTGCCTTGTGGCCGTGCGACAACTGGGGCTTGACCCTGTACCGAATTGGCGGTCCCCCACCCACACAGATGGAGGGAGTGGACATCGTCCATCTGGCCTGGGAGGAAGCCTTTGCGGGTTTTGACGGGCGGGCCGAGGGCTTGCTATTTGAGGGCGGCCAAGCGACGCCCATTCTGACCACGGCGGACGATAATTTGGCACTTACCGCCAAAGACCGGAGTGGCGGTCCTAAGAGCGCCCGCTTTGGCGTAGGCGGCTTTCTGGAAACCGAGAACGAAGTAAGCGCCGGAATCGCCGATGGCGATTCGACGACGGTGTTCAAGAATACCGATTCGGAACACGTCGGCGCGCGCGTCGTACTCATTCTCGACTTGGGGGGGCGTTTCCTAGTCAACCGCGTGCGGTTCTATCCCTCGCCTCAATTTCCCCTGCGCTTTATCGAACAATTCATCCTCACAGCCTACGACGACGACCGCGACGAGGTTATCTTCTCAGAAACGGACAATCGCTCTAGCATTGTCGATCTCCTCTTTCCACCCCAAGCTGCCGATCGGCTGGTACTGAGCATGGCTTTCCGCCAACGCGATTGGGAAGTCGCCGAATTCGAAGCGTACGGAGATGGCTACGTCTTGGAGGGTTTCTACCAAACTCAGATCTTCGACTTGGGCGGTCCCGCCACCGTGGGTGACCTGCGCTGGTCCGGTTTCAAGAAACGAGACGCCCGCGTCAAAATCCGCACGCGCAATGGCACTGCGGCTGATCCCAATCGCTACTGGCGCTTTACGGGCCGCGGCGACGAGCAGACCTTTCGCGACGAGGCTGGCCAGCCCCTTACGCGCGCGGCTTACGACAAGCTGAAGGGCAATAAAGCCGGCATTACTACCGATCTAGACCATTGGAACCCCTGGTCCGGGACCTACGATTTTGCCGACAGCACTGGCACGCCCATTATTGCGCCGAACGCCCGGCAGTACCTGCAATTCCAAATCCTGCTCTTGCCGAAGGGCTTTCAAGGGGCTGGGCTCAACTTTGTCGAATTCACCACCTCGCAGCCGCCCATAACCGACCAAGTGGTTGCCGAGATCTGGCCAGTGGAAGCCGAACCAGGCCAAGTGACGCCGTTTACCTATGCCTTCAAACCGCTCATCGTGCCGGACAACAGCGGTTTCGACCAATTAGTACTGCAGACCTCGGGACAATTTGTCGGCATCGATTCTGTACACGTCAATGGAGATGGGGTGAACTGGACCGCAGACATCGCGCACAAGCGCTTGGCGCTATCGCTGCCGCGCATGGACGCCACCGATAGTCAGAAGTTGGTCGAGATATTCTTCCGCGCCCAAGTTTTTCACTTTGGCACGGCTTTTGAAGGCCAAGTTTTCGACTCCGAACGCCCCCTCGAAGTGGGTCAGCAGGTACAGGGCGGAGACGCCACCTTTGCACTGGACAGCAACCAAGTGTGGGCCGGCATACGCCTGCGTGGCCGCCTCGTGAGCGAGGTGCGGGCGCAACCACCCGTGGTCACACCCAACGGGGACGGGATCAACGACGCGGCTGGTGTCGAGTACTCACTGCTGGAATTGGTGGGGACCGGTCAAGTGGCGGTGGATATATTCGACCTCGCGGGCCGTCTAGTCCGGTCGCTCTACCGGGGCCACCAGCGCAGCGGTCGTCACGTCCACTTGTGGGACGGCCACAGCGATGACGGCAGCGCCGTGGCACCCGGGACGTATCTATATCAGGTGCGAGTGGACACGGACAAAGCACGGGAAGAACACACCGGCGCGATCAGTGTGGCGTATTAAATGAGCAGGGCACTCACCATATCAACACGAAATTGCCCTGCTTCCCGGTAATAAAGTCGATGACCAGCCAAGTGCCGGCCACGACAAAGGCTCCCAAAATCATGCCGACGAAAAAGTACCGGGTCTGACGGTACAAAACGCCCCCGCCGTACTTGAGCACCAAGCCCTTTATAGCCCAAGCCAAAAAGACGTTGAACCACATCACCCCCGAGGTGAAGACCGTCCCAGTCATGGCCAAGCCCAACGGATGAATGGGCCACCACAGGACCCGCTGGTGTACCCAGATCAGCAGCCACATCAGTCCGGCGCCAAAGCCCGTGAATAGCCAGCCGCCTATATCTGTAGTCGAAGGATTGCGCATCATCATCGAGATATAGGAGAGGGGGACCGAGGAAGAGGTGAGCCAGAACCAACCATTGAGATTGATTCCGCCGTGCCGATAGGATAGGTATAGCACAATCCAGAATGCGCCCGCCAAAGTAACCACCAAGGCCAACACCATGCCCCAGAAAAAGGCCCGCTTTCTCCCCCGCACCACCTCGTGAATCATCTTCAGGCTATTGGCGCAGGCAGCCATGGGAAAGGTGACAATATCCGCAGTCCATGGATAGGTGTAGGCCAATCCAGTTAAACCTTTCGGTCCGAGGAAGGAGGTGCCCATGCTGGCCATGACAAAATCGGGCGCGATGAGCGGCGCCCGCACCAACGCCACCCCAGCCTCGGCGACAATGCGCGACAAGGCGATGAAGATCAGCATCGCCACCGCGACTAAGAGCAATACTGCCACCAAGGGGATGCCCGTGGCCTCAAGCCATACCACCATGACGACCAACCCCACCAGCACCGTCCACAAGGCCGCCCGGTACGACATAATCTCGTTCTGGTCGCCATCGTCGCTGCCCCAACTCCAAGCCCGGCGCGCTACTGCCAGCAGGTGTGAGCGCGCCTTCCACAAAGTATATAGCGCGAATACCAGCATGGCCCCCAGAGCTTGGTGGGTCAGATAGGGGGAACTAGGATTGCTAAACCAGCCCAGTTTCTCCGTACTGTGGACGCCGAGAATATTGAAACAGCCCTGCTCGACGAGGGCCAGCAAATAGAAAAACCAGATTCCCAAGGCTAGGTTGCGGTTGATGAAATAAGAAAAACCCACCAAAGAAAAGGAAAACTCAAAGGGCAGATTGATGGTATCGCGGAACAAGTACATACTGGAGCGAAAGTACAGCGACGGCCATTGCGGATAGTAATTGTGCAGGGCGTTGCAGCAGCCCACTAGGACGGGTAGGGCAAAGCCGATCCACATCTGCGGCTGGCGGAAGACCGCACTCACCAAGGACGTCCCCTCGCGTCCGTTGATCATCTCAATGGGGACCTGCATCATCGGATAGAGCAGGCGTTCCCCTTCCATCCACGGCCGGCGCAAAAGCACCATCAGGCCAATCGACACCAAGTAGAGGGCGAGGAGGAAAATAGACCAATAGCCCAACGCCCCCAGCCAGCCCTCCCAAGGCACCGGCATCCCCTTGGGCAGGCCCTCGTAGAAACCTTGGATCAAATTCTCATTACTAGGAGCAATCCAAGCGGGGACATAGGGCTGGATCAGCTCACCCCAATTGTTTTCGGGGGTGGCGTAATAAAAAACCCCCGTGATCATGGGTAGTAAGTGCTCGACCAAACCAAAGGTGGGAATCGAGGCCGACACCATCATCATGGCGTAGATCAGCACCAGCTCTTCCCGCCTCAGCGCCAAATTGCGGGCCAAGGTTCCCACTAGGATATTGCCCAACACTAGGTAGAAGAACAGGAAGAGAGCAACGGGGTTGCTAAAGCACCAAGCCATGAAGGTGCCTTGGATGATGGCGTTGGCGTAGATGGTGCCGACGCCAATGAGCAGGCACAACAAGGATCCCAACAAAAAGGCCCGAATGGAAAGGGACTGGCTCTCCTCGGCAGGAGTCTCTCTCAAATTAGCCTGTCTGATAAAAGTCTCGGCCATTCGCTCCGACCTCGCCCGTCGAGCGCCAGACTCGCTATGGGGATCTACAGGCGTCACGGATTCTGAGCCAGTGCTAGCAGAAAGCCCGGTACGCTTCCACCAGCTTGGTCGCCCCCTCCAAGATCAGGTTGCGCTCGTCCTCAGCTTCAAAGAATAAGGCTCCCTGTTCCACCCAACGCCGGGCCGCCTCTGGCCCTGAAGCCGTAGTGCCAAACGGAACTCCGTGCTTTTTGCACAACTGTAGAATCTCTTCCATCGGGCCGCGCACATCCGGGTGATCCGGCTGCCCCGGCTGCCCCATCTCCACGGAAAAATCGCCCGGCCCGACATAGACCATGTCCACCCCCGGCGTCGAGACGATCTCCTCGGCCCGCTCGTACGCCCGTCGCGTCTCTAGGTGTACCACGAGGGAGATTTCCTCGTCCTGTGTCGCCATCCACGCCCGGTGGTCTGCGACTTTGCAATAATCGCTGTTGCCGTACCCCGGTGCTGCAGCTCGGGTACCCAAGGGCGGAAACTTGAGATAGCTGCGCAAGGTCTCGATGTCCGCTCTCGATTCCGTGCGCGGAAGCTGTAGCCCCACCACGCCGCACTCCAACAGCTTGGCCACTGCGGCCCGCTCTAGCTGCGGGGTTTTGGCAATGACCGGCAGACCGTTATCGCGCGCAGCCTGTACGGTATCGGCTAGCGCGGTCAAATCAAAATAGCCGTGCTCAAACTCAATGTAAACAAAATCGCAGCCGGCCTGCTGGAAGCACTTGACCAGCGACGGCCGCACGTACTCGGCAATCATACCACCCACCAACACCTCACCAGCTCGCAAACGAGCCTTGAGCTGGCGTCCGGGGCCTCCTTCGGGATAGAGGTACGCATTGAGTGGTTTGTCGGCGACAGGTTTGGGCATAATCTATGTCCTCCTCTCTACGTGCTCGTAGCGATTCTAAACCGAACGATTGTCCAGCGAATAGGCGCGATTCTCGCCGCCTATTTGCCACGTGCCGCGAAACAGCGAGCGGCGCTTGGGCGGCATGGCCTCGATGACCTCGTGGCTGAGGTTGAGCCGGTGCCATTGCGCCCACAGCGAATTGTAGCAATTGAAGACGGCGCAGCGCGGATTGTCTGAATTGCGCCAATCGTTAGCTGCGTGCAGCAGGCTTTCGGTGAAGATAATGGCCGAGCCGGGCGGGCAGCTATATTGGGCCATGGCCGCTCGCATGGGTTTCTCCCAGGGCGATTCGCCGATATTGGGCCGATTGGGATCGGGGCCGCCGTAGTTGAAATGGGCCTTGTGCGAACCCGAGAGAAACGTGGTGCCCCCTTGGCCGACTTTTACTTCTTCAAGCTCCCACACCACCCGCGTCAGCCCGGAAAATATCTTGTTACCCGCCACTTGGTAGCGCATAGCATTGGCCTGTTGCGGCGGCCGCACCACGTGCGGCAGGCCGGTGCCGTTGTCGGTGCTTTTCCAGCCAGCGTGTCGCACTGTGATAAAGGAGTTTTCGCAGCGGAAGCTGTGGTACTCGTCCCCAAGGTATGGCTCTTCGGCGAGGATTTCGGTGAGAATGCCTACCACCGCCGGATGGTCCAAAAGCTCCTGCAAGGCACCTTGATAGCCCTGTTTGGCGCCGTCGTACACCTCGGCTTTCATCGCTGCGATTTCCGCCTCAGACAGCACCGAAGGCAACAAAATCCAGCCTTGCAGGTCGAAAAAAAACTTCTGTTCTTCGGTCATGGGCACGGGTACGGCCCTATGCTCGCTCATAGCGTTCTCCTTGTCGATTCTTTACACCTGCTTGGTCCACTCAATCGGCTTGGGGGCGATGCCCTGTTCCCGGGCCCATTCGACCAAGCCGTAGCTCGGTCCCCCCAATAATTGCTTGCCAATATCATCTACTTGGTCTAGCACCTCGTCGCCCGGTTGGACGAGGTCCATATTGTCCCGTAGCCCTCCCATCCAGCGATAGCTGTAGCCCAGTATGACCACCTTTGATGTGCGCTGGCTTACATTGGGTGCCGCTGTGTGGAAGACGCGGTTTTCAAACAAAAAGGCGTCGCCAGCGTTGAGACACAAGTCCACCGCCCCCTCTGGATCGACTTGGCCTTGGGGGATGGGCAACGGCGTCGGCAACAGATGGGAGCCAGGGGCGAACATCGTAAAACCCGATTGCGGCGCGGGAAAATCCGTCAGGCAATAGCACACTTTTATGCCGGCGCGGACGATGTCTTCATGGCCCAAATCTTCGGTCATGCCGATGTCGCGATGCCATCCCCGCGTCTCTTCGCCGGCATCGTCCTGGGGGAATTTATAGATAATCGCCGTGGTGTGCAGATGGATATTGGGCGACAGCAACTGCACCACTAGCGGCACCGTCGAGGAATGGGTCAGCAGCGGGTGAAACGCCTGCTCTTGCACAATCCCCGGTCGCCGCTGAACGTAGTATTGGTCTGCTTCGCGCCCGAATTCATCGATCATCCGGTCGCACACTGTCGTCAACTGCGCCACCTCTTGCTCCGTCAGCGCCCCGGGGACGACCAGATAGCCGTTGTCGTCGAAGAAGCGACGCTGTTTTTCCTCCAGTAGGACCAATTCCATTGCTGACTTACCTCACTCTATGAGCTTTAGATCAACTCGGCGTCGCAGCGGGGACAGTGTTCCCACTCGGGCGATTCCACCGGCTTGTCGCAATCCGGGCACAAGCCGAGGGGATGCTCGTCCTCGCGGCAGCGGCGGCCGTCTTTGTAGGTAATGCGCCGCCAGACCGTCTCGCCGTCCGTAGCGTAAAAAGTCCACGTGCCCGTCTTGCGCCCGTCCGAACTCTTGCCGCGGTATTCGTTGAATTGCCCAGCCTGTTTCCGTTTGCCGTTTTCATAGTACGCCACGTGGTCGCCGGTGAGCTGATTTTCTCGGTAGTGATTAATACTAGCGGGCTTACCGTTTCTGTGGTATTCCACCCATTTGCCCGTCTTTTTGCCCATGTCAAAGGCACCTTCGCGCCGCTTGCCGCCGTCGGCGTAGTACAGCACCCAAGGGCCGTGTTTTTTGCCGTCCTTGTACTCGACATCTTCGAGATGGCTGGCCATGATTTCCTCCGCATTAATTGGCCGACGTGTTTACCGTGGCCTTTAGGCCCCTCAACGTGTGGGTTCACGACGGTAGCATGGGATAGTTATACAGCGCAATATGATAGGTTTCCTCTTAGGTAGGAAATGATATAGGTACAATCTACATCCCCGACCTTTCGGATCAAAGAATTTCCACCTCCGACGGCCCTCTCAAGTAACGCCGCACTCATAAGGCCCTAAGTCTAGGTCGGTGTTGTGAACACCGCGATAAGCGCTCTTGCCGCGCAGGTAGCGCACCTCCAGTTCCACGTCCCGCACATAGAGGAGCGGCGTAGCCTCCGGGTCGCGCTCGTGCAGGGTGACTTCCACGACGTTGGTTCCCTGCACCGGCCAATGGGCCTCGTCCAGCCGGAAGACGAACCAGTAACTCGAATGCGAGCGGTAGCGCGGCGCAGTCATTTGATAGATGTGATCGATCTTGCGCGTGATATGCGCTGGCAACTCGTCGCCGTTCAGCTTGAAGCTGAGGCGGTCGCGGTCGGTAGCGCGCATCAGCCGTAGCCGCAAAATCACCTCGTGAACCCGTCCCGCCGCACCCCAATGCGGTAGATTGTCGCTAATGGGCAGTTCTAGTGCTACAGGCTGCTCTAGCGCCAGCGAGGCCGGTAGCTGCATGACGAGTCCCGGCTCGGTCTTCGGCTGTGCAGCGGAACGTCCCGTGGGCGTGGGAATCGCGTAGATTTTGTCTTTGACCGCCATCACGTCCGGGTGCGGCAACTCGCGGAGTTGTTCGTAGAAAGACGGGCCGTACGGCCAATTGCCGGCCCAGTGGACCAAATTCAGCCCATCGACGCCCTGTGCCCAGTAGTTGGTCGCCGCGGCGCGCACCATGGCAATGGGGGCCGCGCCCAGCCGGTCCGAATCCACGTTATTGCGGATGACGCCGTGGATCCGACACTCCGCGTCCTGAGCCGCCGCGATCAAAGGCCGGAAATCCGCGGTCGCGTCAATCAGAGACATGGTCGCAAAGTTCTCCGCCACCAAAACATCGGCAATCCCCTCGCGAATCCACGTTTCTGGGTCCAGGCCCATGGACCGGCAACCGGCGATACTAGTGGGAATGCGCAAGGCCAGCTCGCGGTCGGGGCCGCATTGCTTAACGGCTTCGCGTACGCGCTGGAGCCAATCGGTGAAGATCCCCCGGCCGCGCTCTATATCGTCCGAGTGGAAGAAGGCACCGCCGGCGTAGTGATTGAGGTTGAGTTCAAAGCCATCCACCGGATAGTTTTGCAGGGTTTCCTCAATCAGGGCAAAACGCATCTCGCGGACTTCCGGTCGCGCAAAATCGGCCAACTGGGTATCGCCGATCTGCAAGCCCTCGCCTAAGTCAGCCTGAACTTGGAGCGAGGGGTAGATTAGCAGTCCTTTGGCCCGTGCGCGGTCGCAGACAATATGCAGTAGATCGCGGCCCTCGGCGATGAGCTGCTGGGCATTGCGATAGGCGCGCTGGAAGACGAGGTGATCCCAGTGGTGGTCGTCCTCCGGTCGAAACTGAGCAGTAGCCGCCGTCTCTGGACCCCAGTGATCGGCCTCCTGGGTGTCGTGCAAAAAGGCATTGCCGAAGCCGAGGTTGAAGACTAGGGCCTCAATCGGCGTTCCCAATAGTTCATCGACTGCCGCCTCACACCCTTCTTGCGCGACGGGTGGCTCGCACATGTAGAGCAAGGTGTGGCGCGAGTCGTTTTCAAACATCAGGCGGGGTTTGGGCATGAGTGCGTTCTCCGCGTATTAAAAATTTGGTCCGAAAAACCTAAACCCGTATTATTCCCCCGGTCAATCACTCTACCAAGAATCCCCATGATCGAACTCCGCGCCACCGGCCTCATCTACCGCGACTCCACGCTCCACGCCTGGCACCCCACCCTAGCGCTGTTATCCAACGGCGACCTATTGGCCGCCTACGATTTGGGCGAGACCATCGGTGCCCTTGATTATTGCACCTATCTTGCGCGCTCGACCGATGGCGGCCGGTCGTGGACTGAGCCAATGGCCTTTTTTGCCGATCCCGTTGCCGCAACCGCCCGCCGCACCATCCGCATCAGCACCCTAGCCGACGGAACATTAATCGGCGCGGGACGGCGCAGCTATTGCCACCACCCCGAAACCAGCGGTTGGAATCCCGAGACGTACGGCGTAGAGCAAGGCGACTGGTTCGTGCTCCGCAGCCACGGCGGGACCCACTGGCAAGGGCCGCAGGAGATCGAGCCGCCGCTAGCTGGCCCCTACGAGGTCTGCCACGCCTTTGTCGAGACCAGCGATGGCCAGCTGCTCCTACCCACGGGCCTGTTGCGAACGTGGGAAGGGAACGCACCCAACGGACTCAAAACCCTAGCCTTAGTCTCCAACGACCAAGGACAGACTTGGCCCGAATATATCGAGCTGTTCGCCGATCCCCAAGGCGAGGTGGTCTATCACGAGGTCAGTCTGGTAGAATTGGAGGGCGGGCGGCTCCTCGCGGTGGCCTGGCCCTTTAACTCGGTCGTAGGCCAGACCGTGATGAAGGTGCCCTATGCGATAGCACCAGACGGCAAGACGTTCAGCATCCGCGGCTCGACCGAAATCGCCGGCGAGACGACCAAGTTGCTGCACTTGGGCGGCGACAGGGTCCTGTGCCTGACGCGCCGCACTGACGCGGCTGGCCTGTGGGCGGTGCTCGCCCAGATACAAGGCGACGAGTGGGTTCATCTCGCGGAGGCTCCCTTGTGGCAGGGTGCGGCGTCGCGGATGCAGGGCGAGCGAGACGCGGCAACCGAGCTGGCCGAACTGCACTTTGGCTTTCCCAACCTCTTGCGCCTGCCCAATGGCGACGTGTTAGCGGCCTTCTGGTGTCGCGAGGACCACATTCACAACATCCGCTATCTGCGGATTAGCATAGCGGACCACTAGGAGATTACCATGCACATCGGCGACCAATGGATGCAGTTGCGCAGCCGCGACAAAGCCCTCGATCAGGCCTTTGACCGGCCCTTTCCGGTCGGCGTCGAATACTACCGCCCACCCGTGCCGCCGCCGGAGTACTGGGACGAGGACTTTCGCCGGATCAGCGCCGCTGGTATGAGTATCGTCCGCGTCTGGTATTCTTGGGATTGGGTCGAGACCTTGCCCAACCACTACGAGTTCGACGATCTGGACCAGCTCTTCGACCTCGCCGCCCGACACGGTCTAAAGGTCTGGGTCGATACCCCGCTGGGCACTCACATGGCCTGCCCGGCTTGGATGCTGCGCTCCCACCCGGACATGCGGGTTGTCCGCCGCGACGGCAGTGTACAACAAAATACGACCGGCGCATTTGCCGCACACGGGGCGATGACCCACAACTTCGACCACCCGATGTGGCGCGTCTATGTCGAGCGCTACCTGCGCCAATTCGTGCCGCGTTACAAAAATCACCAAGCCTTGGGCGTCTGGGGCACTTGGGACGGCATTGGCTACGCTGGTGCGTGGACAGCCCCTGAACCGTATCCTCCCTACAACGACTACACCATCGCCAAGTACAAAGACTGGCTCTACCACAACTACACGCTCGACGAACTCAACGAGCGGCTGCTGCGCCGCTACCGCTCGTGGGAAGACGTCGATGCGCCGCGCAGTAAAGCCGCACCGGTGGAGATGAGGCTGTATTTGCAGTTCCACCGCGAGAACATGGCCGACCACCTAGGCTGGATGGCCGACTTGATCGACCAGCTCGATGGGACGCACGAGCAGCGCTCGCACGGCGGCTCGTACCCAGCGCCCCACCACGAGACAGTCAGTCCGCAGATCGACAGTTGGGGCCTTTCGCACCACTCGTCCAACCGACTGACCACTGACGAGCCGTACAGCATCGCCTGCGAAGCCTACGGCTTCCAGTGGTGCCGCGCCATGGGTCGCAACAATCGATGGTGGAACGAAGAGATATACGGCAGCTTCGTCGGCGGGCTGCATCCGACCGAGAAAAAGACCCTCGGCGAGGAGTCAGCGCTCTATATTTGGCTGACCCTAATCGAGGGCGGTGCCGGGGCCATGTTTTGGCAGTATCGCCCGGAGTACATGACCTATGAAGCACCCGGACTCAATATCGCCGCCCTCGACGGCGAACCGACCGAGCGGCTCCACGCGGCAACAGCGACTATCGCCCAAATCGACCGCATCGCTGACCATCTGCCGCTGGCCATTCCTCGCGCCGATGTGGCCATTGCCTACAGCGGCCCGAGCGACGACGCATTTGATTTTAACGACCAAGGCGTCCAGTTCATCCAGCACCACCGCGCGCTCTACCGCGCCCTGTGGGCACAGAGCGTGGCGATGGACTTGGTGACCCCGGCGATGGATTGGTCCGAATACGCGCTAGTCTACCTGCCGCACTTTGCGGTCCTCGACGAGGCAGCCATCGCTCGCTTGCGCGACCTACTACAATCAGCCAATGGCCCCCTCCTCGTCGCCGACGGCTACTTTGGCACCTTTTCCGGCAAGGGCCACTGGAGCTTCAAACCACCCGAGGGCCTCAGCGATCTCATCGGCTGCCGGATCGCCGATTTTGACGTCGTCGCTGATTTCGATGTCCGGGCTGGCAAAAACGTCGTGCAGATGGAGTGTGGCACCTTCGCCCTACCGGCGGGGACGACCTATTCAATCTTAGAAGCCCAGAGCGACACTGTGCCCATCGCAACCATCGGCGATGAAGTGGTTGGGGTGCGCTCAGCCGACGGACGCTTCACTTGGTACGGGTTTGCACTTTCGGCCACAGCTTCGTCGGCAGTGACCGGGCAACCTGGGACATCAGCACCGGCGGGGCTGGTCCACGACGAGGTAGCGGCCGCGCTGCTGGCAACCGCGGGCGTCGAGTCGTGGTTTGCGATTACCGGCGACCGCATCGTCGTCTTTCGCCGCCACTCTCGTCAGGGTGGTTCGCTGATCTTCGCGCTCAATGTAGAAAGGCGCACCGCGAGGACGCGGGTGCAACCGCGTTGGCAGATAGAAACGGCCCGCGACCTGCTAGGGGAGCCAGACATCGCGCTCGATGATGGAGCCTTCGAGCTGACGCTAGGGGTTGGCGAGGTGGCGGTGATACACTGCGCGGATGGCTGATCCGTCTTAGAGCGGAAGAGGCAAATTGTACAATTGAACCGCGATCAATTCTTGGCAGAGTCTCAGAGGGGATTTATCAGCCCGATGGCATCCAAGACGGCACCGATCTTCTCCACCTCCTCGTCTGTGGCCGTGACCATGGGCGGGCGCAACCAGCGCGAGGCAATGCCATTGAGCTCCAGTGCGGTGCGCCACACGGCCTGACCGCCGCCTAGCACATCTGTGGCCACCCCCCAGAAGGGTTCTTCGATTTGGGTGATGATGGTCTGGGCCGTTTGGGCGTCGCCGTCTTGAAAGGCCCGCCAGTAGCTTTGTGCTACGTGGGGCGCAAACGAAGATGGATAGCAGAAAAAGGCGCGGATGCCGCAGGGCCATTGTGCGAAATTGCGCCATAGGCCCCCACCGGTCATGAACTTCCACCGGTCGCCATAGCGGTGCACAGTCGCCTTTGCGTACTCGAGTGTGCCGTCTTCTTTAAAGGTACAGATGTTGGGCGCGTCGAGTAGCTCGTCGAGAATTTCATAGGGAGGGCAACCCACCAACATCAAGGGCATAACTTGGGCTACTTTGCGGTATTGGATGACCTTGCCCTGAGGCTGGGCTTGTTCTGGCGGCAGCACCATCAACACATCGGCTCCCCAACTGCGGCAATACTCGGCGAATTGAACCGCCCGGTCGTCTGGCCAACGCCGAGTAGCCGCCACCTTCAACGCCCGTCCGGCGACCCGATCGACCAAGAAGCGGGTGAGTTGGGCGACTTCTTCGTCGCTGAGGAACTCGAACTGGCTGTCTCCGTAGGTTAGCAAGCTGACCCTACTGCCGCTGGCAATGCCGGTGTCGATTATGCGGCCGATGCCCTCCCAGTCTAGCTGACCGTCGGGCAAAAAAGTGGTGGGTATGGAGTTGACCGGCCCCTCGAGTAAATTCTTGATCTCGTCCGGCGTCTTAGCTGATGACATGACATGTTCCTTTCGCGAGTAAAGGTAGCGGAAAACCCCTGTACCCTCCAGCCTAAGACCTCCTTCAAGCAGGCATTGCTCAGAGCACCTCGAGACACCAGATTATGCAGTGGCTTTGTGCCGCTTGTACAATATCAATCAACCGGACGCTGTCAGCTAAACATGAACTCCGATTCGCTCGAAATACAACCTCTGCAAGAGCCACTCGACGCCGTGGTTTCCGTACCCGGGTCTAAAAGTTATACCAACCGGGCGCTGCTGGTTGCGGCACTCGCCAACGGAGAGTCGCACCTTACGGGTGCACTCTTCAGCGACGATACCGAATATATGGTCCAAGCATTGTGCCAACTCGGCGTCTCTCTAGAGGCCGATCCACAGGCGGCCAGCTTTGTGGTCGTAGGCAATGGCGGACGGATTCCCATCGATGGTGCCGAGCTATACATTGGCAATTCGGGTACTACTTCGCGGTCGATCACGAGCTATGTCGCGCTCGGCAATGGGACCTTTATCATCGACGGCGACGCGCCCATGCGCCAGAGCCGACCGATCGACGACCTGCTTGCCGCGCTCGGCCAACTCGGTATCGACGCTCGCTCGCGTCTTGCCAACGGATACCTGCCAGTAGAAGTGCGAGCCAAGGGATTCAGAGGCGGAAAAACCCAGCTTGACGCCAGCAAGAGCAGCCAGTTCCTCACCTCGCTGCTACTCGTCGCCCCCTATGCCGACAATGGCTTGGAAATTGAGATGGTCGGCGAGTTCAAAACCGAATATATCGACATCACAATGGCGGTAATGCAGGCATTTGGGATCGAGATCGAGCACGACGCGTACCGGCGCTTTCGCATCGCCGGCGGCCAGTGTTATAAGCCCCGCGCCTACGCCATTGAGCCGGATGCCTCCAACGCTTCGTACTTCTTTGCTGCCGCGGCGCTCAGCGGCGGCCGAGTGCGCGTAGCCGACATTTCCGCCGACTCCGCCCAAGGCGATATTCACTTCATCGATGTACTTGAGAGAATGGGATGCACGGTCAACCGCTACGCCCGCGGAGTCGAGGTAATCGGGCCAGATCAACTCAGAGGAATAGACGTCGATATGAAGGCCATATCAGACACCTCACTGACGCTGGCCGCGATCGCTCCCTTTGCCAAGGCTCCAGTGCGCATCCGCAACATCGAGCACACGCGCTGGCAGGAAACCGACCGGATTGCCGCTATGGTCGCCCAATTGCGCCGGCTCGGCGTAGAAGTAGAAGAACACAGAGATGGCGTTACTATCGCGCCATCTAAGCCCAAAAGCAGCGCCATCGATACCTATAAGGATCACCGAGTAGCGATGAGTTTTGCCCTAGTCGGATTGCGGGTGCCCGGAATCCGCATCAATGACCCCGGCTGTGTCGGCAAAACCTTTCCGACCTACTTCGATGTCTGGAATCAGATAAGAGGATCGATGTGAGAGGAAAGCGCGCTAGAACGGTAAAACGCAGGAGCCCTACCGGTTGGTTTACCGGTAGGGCTCCTGCGTTTTTTGCTGCTTAAAGGGTGCTTATTGGGTAAACTGGGTTACGTTGGCAATGCCACCCGGCTGGGTCAACGCAAAGACGATTAGGTTGACTCCAAACTGCAATCCGCGCTCTCGTGCATCGGCCAGTGGATCACCCCAGTACCAACTAATATTTAGGTCGCTGAAGACCACTGCAACCCGACCGCGCAACTCCAGCATCTCCAAATCGAAAACATTGCCAGAGGGGGCACCACCCATCGGCGGGCCATCGGGAAAATCCCAGAAGCTGTAATAAAGCGGATGGGTCTTTGGCACTTTTTGCCACTTGGAGCCGTCGCTACCCAACACCAATGGATCTTTCATCAGGGCCTTGAACTGGCGGTCAAACGGCGTACCCGAAACCCCGGCTTCTTTGCCGTCAAGTCCGTTTTCAGAGTCGGCCTGACGGATCTCCTCGGCATAGAGAAAACCACCATTCTTGAGATATTCGCCTAGGTTGGTCTTCTCTGTATTGCTGATTTGCAAGACGGCATCGTTGCCCGTCACGTAAAGCAGGGGGGCGTCCAGGATGCGCGGATCCGAAAATTCCAAAGTCGTACCCTCAATTCGGGCATTAATTTCGGTATGGTCGCGCATATAGCGCATCAACTCCTCTACCGCAGTTGGGAACCGGTCGCGGTTCTTGTCTGCGATGTCGTAGTCGATGACCGTCATGTTAAAGAAGCCGCGGATAGCGCGTTTGTTGTCTGGATCCTGAATCAAAATTGCTTGGTAGCGACCGATGTCCAAGTCGCCGACATTGAGCAATTCGTGCCTCAGGCTTAGGGCCTCTTGCACTGGTGCCGACGTTTCGCCCAATTCGATCATCGCGACCTCGTCAAAGGCCAACTCCTCGGCCTTGGCACCTGAGAAGGCTCCCAAGACCTGTGTACCAGGCAAGACCGAACTCAAGAGGTCACTACCCACCGCGCTAACATCGGCTATCGCCGATATGTCCTGCGGCAAATCCGGCGGAGCCATCGACTGTAGCATCTCCATCTGCACTTCGGATATCTCGGGACGCTTAGCTAGATCGAAGTTCTTTTCGAGGATTGGCGGCGGAGCACGGAAGATGATTAGCTGCTCCTTTTTCTCTTCTTCGCCAATGCCAAAGAGATAATCGTAAACGAAGACGCCGACGTGAATGGATACCGAGAGGAAAAAGGCCACGCCCATGCTTAACCGGCGACCAGTGGTAGCCGAATATAAGGCGTATATCAGCACCCCAGCACCCGCCAAACCAGCGGCGATCACCACCCACTTGGACAGGATGAAAAGTACGTGAATGAACAAGGCCGCACCGACGGCTATATAGGCCGTTTTTTGGCGCTGAGCTTGTACTAGTTTTTTATACTCGTCTACCACAGTTCTTCCCCCTCTTGAAAGGGCCTAGAAACCTCATTAGTTGCGCTGCGGTTCCGTGGCGATGACCTGATCGATGACACCCACTTGGCGAGCAATATCCATGATCTGGACGATTTGTCCGTGTGTGGAGCGCTCGTCCCCCTGAATGATAAGCATCGTGGTGTTATCCAGCAGCTGTCTCTTCGCCTGCAATTCCTCTTTGAGGGTTGCAAAGGTCACCGACTTGTGGTTCAGTTTCATGTTGCCGTCCTGATCCACGACGATAAAGAGGTTTTCCTTCTCCGGAGCTTGGGCCTCTTCGGCCTCGGGCAACTTGATATCCAAACCCGGAGTAATGGCGAATACAGCGGTCACCATGAAGAAGATGAGTAGCTGAAAGACCACGTCAATCATCGGCGTCAGATCGGGCATGGCCAGTTCTTTTTTTTCTACTCTATCAGCCATCTATCTCATGCCTCCTAAAAAGAGCCGCCTTAGGCAGCTTGGGTGCCTTGCCAACGGCGCAATAGGGCGTCCACGAAACCGTGGCCGTATGCTTCAAACTCAACGGACTTGCCTGTGGCGCGGTTGCTAAAGTACGTGAAGATGGCGATTGAAGGCACGGCGATCACCAGACCGGTAACTGTGGTAATCAGCGCTTCAGAAATACCTGCGGCGACGATCGTCGGCTCACCGAGACCCTTTTCCGCAATACCTTCAAAAGCGTTGATCATACCGTTGACCGTACCCAACAGGCCGAGCAACACCACGGATTTGGACACGAAGTCGATAACGGCCAAATATCGTTCGAGATACCCCAAGGCGGCGCGTTCGACCGTGCCGTTCATTTCCTCGCGCATCTCCTCCATCGTGCGTTGCTCGCGCGACAAATGCTCAAAGCGCTCAAGCCCCTCGCCGTACACCTCGCCTTCAAGCTTGCCGACCTCGACGCAGTACTCCCTGAGCTGGTCAAGGGAAGCACCCGAGTCGATACGCGAGTTGATGTCGGTGGTGATTTCGGCCAATTCGTCCTCGGAGCGCAGCCGTGCATACGTCCAGATGCGCTCGAGAAAGAACGCAATGGAGAGCATAGACCAGAGCCCCAAAGGATACATGAAAGGTCCACCTTCTCGAAAAAGTTCAATCATTTTCTATCTCCCTCCTTAAAGTTAGGACGCAAAGAAATCAAGGTTATAGGACGCGAGCTTCCTGCATTACCTCTAGCTGCTCTCTGGCGTAATCCACCTGCGTCGTGTACTTGGGGTTGTCGCTATAGCTATCGACGACCTCCTGAAAGATGGTACCGGCTTGGCGGAATTCCTCTTGTTTCATATAAGCGGCACCGATGTTGACCAGTGAGTTGACAGCTTGATCGCTCTTGGGGTACTTCTGCCGCACCTCCTCGAAAATCGCCATTGCCTCGTCGAAATTGTCCTCAGCTAAGAAATTTTCGCCCATTGCATAAAGATTGTAGGCGTCGATCTCAGCCAAGTGCCCGAGCAAAGTTTTGGCCTTTCTCGGCAGCGCTCGATCTTGGGCAATCAGCTTGTCAGCGGGAAAGCGCTCCAAGAAAGCCTGGTAGCTCTCGGTGGCCTTCTCGTAATCCTTGAGGCCGTAGTAGTAATCTCCGAGCGTAAATTGGCTGCGTGGCCCATAAGTACCATTGGGATATTGAGCGACGATCCGCTCAAATATTGGCACTGCGTCTTCATTGCGCTCGAGATTGATCAAGCACCAAGCCTTATTGTAAAGCGCATCGTCCACGTAGCTCGACTGGGGATAGCGCTTAATGATTCGGTCGTAATAGACTTTGGCATCTACGAAGTTTTGGTTTTTGTCCTCCACACCGCTTCTGTTGGTCATGTTAAACAGAGCATCGCCGGCGCGGAAAAGCGCCTCAGGTGCATAGCGGGACTGCGGATACTGATCGGCTAGGCTAGCAAAAACATCGCTGGCAGCACGCCATTTACCCATCCGATAATGCGCCCAAGCATCGTAGTAATAGGCATGCACAGCGCGTTCGTCTTCGGGATACTTAGTATAATAGGTATTGAATGCCTTTGACATCGCTGGTAGCACTTCGACATTGCCGTTAGCCGATAGCTTGTTATACGCCACGCCGATCTGGAACTGGGCATTTTTAGCCCAAGCAATCTGCGGGTAGTTCTCAATAATAGTATTATAAGTAGCAATCGCTTGGACGAACTGCTCCGATCTGTAGAAGCAGTTGCCTTGGACAAAGAGGGCGTTGGCAATGCTCTCAACATTGACGGCTAGGTCGATTAGCTGCTGAGCCGCGTCAATACTTTGCTGAAATTTATCCAGTTTGAAGTAGGCATTAGCCAAGCGGATGAGCAAACGCTCCCGGTCCTCGCTAGAGGTAGTAGTAGCCAACATCTCCTCGTAGATGCGCACCGCTTCCTCTGGATTGCCCTTCTTTTCGGCCATTGAGATTAGCTGCAACCGCGCCGAACGCACCAAGCTCTCGTCTCCTGAAGCGATGACCTCGTTCAGCAGCTTCTCCGCTTCGGCGTCCTTGCCTTCCGCCGAATACGAGAGAGCCATCGAGAACGTGACCTTTAGCTGCATAGCCTTGGGAATCTTGGTGTCCAATAGCCACTTGTAGTCGATTAGCGCGCGGTCGTAACGGCCTGAATAGTGGTAGGCCAATGCGCGGCCGTAGCGGGTATCGACAATGACATCGCTTTCTGGGTACTCTTCAAGCACCATGGTGTAGCGCTCAACTGCGTCGACGTAGTTTTTATTGTTGAGGTCGAGTTGGGCCATTTGGAAATGAGCCCTAGCCTCCAAATCGCGGTCGCCGGTCACGCCTTCCAGCAATTGATTGAGCAGCGCACGCCCCTCGGCAATGCGCTCTTGAGAAATGTAGAGATTGGCTGCCTCAATCAGCGCGGCGATGTACGTTTCGCGGGCATCGCGGTCCACTTTGGAAAAAGCAGCGATGGCCTCGTCTTTCCGATCTTCGTCTCGGTAGAGAATACCAAGGCCATAATACGCATCGGCCGTATGCCGCGTATCCTGATAGCTCTCCGTTATGGCCTTGTAAGCGTCAATGGCCTCCTCGACTTTCTGCTGTTCGTAGTTGAGCCGAGCGATGCGCAACAAGCACAACGGCGCTTGGTCAGAGCGCGGAAAGTTGTCCACTGCCTGCGTATAGCTTTCGATAGCCTGGTCCGCTGCGCCGAGTTTCTCGGCAGACCAGCCTGCGCTGTAGAGTGATGCGGAGCGCAAACCCGTCTCGCTATCCGGGTAGTCCGCCAGTAGTTTTAGGTAGTCTTCGCGGGCAGCGGCGTAGTCTCCGGCGAAGTACTTGGCTTCGCCTTTCTGATACTGAGCGTTCGGCGGATACGGCGTATCGCCGTAGAGCTCAATCACTTGGTTGTAAGCCGTCCACGCCTCGTTGAACTTCTCCCACTCCATGTAATTGTCGCCGATTCTCATCTGCACCTTGGCCTTGTAAAAGCGCTCTTCGGCGGTTTCCTGAGCGGCGATCAACTCTTGGTAGGCTTGCTCGTACTGGTCTGTTTTGCGAAAGATCTCAGCGACGCGCAACGAGGAGGTCTCAAAGAGCTCTCGGTAGTTTTCAAAATCGACATTCTTACCTTCGCGGAACGAACCGCGCAAGAGTTCAAACATCCTGTCGTAGAGGTTGCGTACATCGCGGTAGGCTTTAATTGCCTCCTCGTCGCGTCCCATCTGGTCGTAGGCTCTAGCCTGCAGATAGAGGGCTTGAGCAATGACCGGGCTATTGGGATACTGGTCGAGCGTTATCTGGGCCGTCTCAACAGATTTGGCGTATTCGCCCTTCTCATAAAACGCACTGGCGATGCGGTACTGGGAATCCGGCGCATAGCGATCTTGCGGATACGTTGCTAGCATGCCGGTGAGCGTTTCGATGGACTGGTCGTATTCTTTTGAATTAAACTCACTCCAGCCCGCGTAAAAATACGCCTTACCAGCTTCTTTTGTCTCGGGAAACAGCTCTACATAGCGCTTGTATTCCTTTGTTGCCTCGCCGTACTCTTTGGCGAAGAAGCGGGTCTCGGCGACTTGAAACTGCACCAATGACCTGAATTCCTCGGTCACATTCCCTGCGTCGATAACTTGGCGATAGGCTTCCACTGCTTTTTCGTGTTGCCCGCTCTTTTTGTAGGCATTGCCTAGCTGGTACCAAGCCGCCGCGACTACGGGCAATTCCAAATCTCTGCCAAACGTCACCCGTACACTATCCGTGCGCACGGCCTTGCTAGTGAATTTGACGATCTTTGAATACTCGATGATCGCCCCTTCAAACTCGCCAAGGGCGTAGAGAGATTGTCCGGCGTCAAAACTGGTCTTCAGATTTTGCGGCACCGGTAGAAAAAGGCTAGCTCCTAGCCCCAATCCCAGCGCAATAAGTCCAGCCCAGACCGTCATTTGTGTATCTCCTTGTCCTAGGATCCTAGTTTGGAGTTCATCCGGGACTTTTGTTTAGAATTCGTATGCAAAGGAGAACCGATGCGCGCCATTGGTCTCCGTCAGATCCAAACCAATGTCATACGCATAGTCGAACACCAACTGGTTCCACTGATACCCCAACCCCGCATTCAAACCACCACCGGCGTCCTCCGACAACAAGCGACGCCCCCCCGCCCGCAACAACAAACCCTCCACCAACTGCGTCTCGCCACCAACCACCAACCCATTCTCCCCCTCGCCCGTCACATCGCGACGCACATACTGAATCGACACCAACGACTGGCTGCTCACGCGATACCCAACCCCCACATGCACGTCCATCGGCAACGCACCCGCATCCGGATCGTCAGCCACCTCGCCATACGCCACATTCGGCTGATTGAGATTCTTCAACATCACCCCCACCTGCGCCCCTTGCACCGGACTCTGCCACAGCAAGCCCAAATCCACCCCTACGTTGCCCGCACTTTGGTTCGATAGCGGATCCGGTCGGCCATCATCGTCGGGGATCGCCCCCACACTCCAAAACAAATACTTGGCCGATAAGCCCACCTGCAGCCGACGCTCCACCTGATACGACAGCGACACAAACGCCCCATTCTCACTCATCAAAGAAGAGCCGATCCGCTCATAGCCCAAGCCCAAGCCCATCTTCTCGCCCAACGGCTGCGCATAGGACACCACGTGCTGACCCAAGTCGTCGCCTTCGATGCCCGCATACAAAAGCGACACATTGGTGTAGGACACCTGACGCTGAGACACCTGCCCCAACCCCGCCGGATTGGCAAACACCGCATCCGCATTGTCAGCTATGGCCACAAAGCTGTTGCCCAACCCCTGCGCGCGTGCGCCCGATCCCACATTCTGAATGTTGACGACCCCGTCGCTTGATTGGGCGACAAACAGCCCGCCAACTAAAACACTGAGCATTTTCAGAGATTTCATAATGCCAACTCCTTCTTGGTGGTCTCGCCTAAAGGCTAGTTTGCCTTAGCGACTTTAGGAACAATCTTGCCGTCCTTGTAAATCTTGCCGATATCTCGGACGAATTTATAGGAAATATTGGTGGTCTCCACCGGCTCATTGCGAAAGTCAAATCTCAGGATTACATCGAGTACTTGGACTTCGATGTCACTCACGTCGGGGTGGAGCACGGGAAAAATGACGAACCCTTCCGCCTCTTGACCGCTGAAGATCTCCTCGTCTTTGAGCATCGTCCGCCGCAACAAGTCTCGGCGTTCTTGGTAGCGAGCATATTCATTGCCTCTATAGCCTATGGCATAGGCGCGATAATACGTGTCGAGCTGCTCAAAGTTGAGGCTCCAATACTCGCGCTTATTACTCGCTTTGACGACGATTTTACTCGGATCGATCTTGACTTTGGGATAGGCATAATTTTTGACGCTGAGACGGAAGACGGTGAAGCGCTGTTTTTCGTCGTCTGTCCCCCAAAATACCGTATTGCCAAAGGTATAGGGGTTTGTGGACTTAGGACCCGATTGAGAATTGTTGAAAAACTGGCGATTCAGCTCCTCGTCAGTCATCGGCTTGAGTCGCACTTCAAAGCGATCCTGGGCAAAGGTCAAGGTCCCGTCGTCTGCCACGCTGATAGACGAGGCCTGATCTTGGCCGGGCTGCAATGGGCCCGTGTAGTAGCTATATCCACAGCCCAGCACACCCAAGCTGATAATCAAGGTCGGGAATAATACTCTTTTAAAATTCATCATTCAGAAACTCCCCGGTGGTACTGCTCTGTGTGCAAAGAGGCTTTTAAGCTCCCCCAAGATCTCGACTCCACAGCCGTAAAAGTACCCTCCATCGGCATCAGGATCAAGTCGGTGAAGCGATCGGAAAAGCGATACGAGTTGTGTTGACCCGAAAGCGACCACTTAGCATCAAAAAGCTCCGAATGTACATCAAGATCGTTGAACTCTACATTAAAGCCAAGAATTTCACCTTCTCGCAAGAGGTGCTCCTCGCTTTGGAAGACCGCATTGATATCAACGCGATCAAAGGGCACAAGCATAACTTCGTAGTTTGTCACTCCCTCTCCTCCCAAGCTACCTACAAACTCGACTGCCGCCCCGGTATAGGGACCGTCGGCTAGCGCGTACCAAGTAGCGGCGGAAAAATTGACGAAGAAATCCTCGTCGGGCGGCGGGCCAGCCAAAACAAAGTGGTTAGCCTCAGTTCCATTGCGCCGCCACTGCTCTTCGTGGCTCAACTCGGTGAAATTGGCGAATTGCCCACCGGAGTGATCCGCGTCGATAAACAATTCCATCGCATCGTCTTGGAAGAGCATCCCAGTACTACCGGCAGGACGATCGATCTGGTGTATATCATCGCGAACCTGAGCGGCGATATAGAGCCTGTTCTCCGCTTTATTCCACCCTACCATGAGACGAACAGCAAAATCGTCCGAATCGCTCGCCTCAACTTCTGGATTAATCAGGTCGTGAAACTGACCCGTTAATATGGTGTAGGAGTCGCCTACAACTTCCCAATCTGTCAGGTCTCCGTCAATAGCGGGGACCAAAGGATCGGGAAATTGAAAGGCTTTGTAGGCCACTCCTTCGGGGTAATGCCCCTGAGCCGGCTTAGCTAAACCTACTGTTATTTGTAGCGCCAGCCCTAAAAAAAACAACCACGACCAGCACCTCATCCAACGCCTTCTTATCTGTTTTTTTTAATATCTTTCAATTGTATAGGGCAGTATGATAATCAATGGCCTAAGACGTGTCAAGATATATTAGATACAGCCGTGTAAACAATAAGCCTACAACGAACAAAATCAATAAATAACAATTGGTTAGGCCTATCTATCTCCATGTAAATCACTGCAAATCCACCCACCCTCACCTCGACTTCACTAATTATGTGAGCGATTTATCTGAGCGATTGACTACAAAGGCCTCTCTTTTTTCGTACTCGTTGGCCCGATCTGACTATCTTGAGATGTTCGCTAAGGTACTATATAATAGGATAGCGAAACATTTTCAAACACGTGATTAGCCCGGCAGGCGCGGACTAAAAAGAAGCGCACAACTGCCGTCTTCGTCTTTGTCATGCTCATCGCGGGCATCAAGGATTTACATTCTTGCGTGGAGATACTCGATGATCAGGTTATTGGTAGCGGTGCTCGGTGTCGCGTTTGTGTCCAGCAACAGCTATGCCGAAGTCAAGCGGTGGCGGATCGGCGACGAGGTGCATCCTTGGACTCTGCGACCGGTCACCGGTCGCCTCGACTTGGGTCGCAGTTGGGCCGTTGAGTTGATCGCCGACGACGATGGCGACGGACTCATCGACGAAGACCCCGTCGAGCTCATCGACAACGACGACGACGCGCTGATCAACGAGGACCCAGTCGACGAGCAAGTTGACAACGACGAAGACGGCCAACTCAACGAAGACCCAGCCAACGGAAGAGACGACGATGGCGACGGACTCATCGACGAAGACCCCATCGAGCTCATCGACAACGATCTCGACGGGCTCATCAACGAGGACGGACCGGATCCTCAGTTCGACAATGACGGCGATGGCCAACTCAATGAGGACGGGTTGTACACCCTCTTTGACGACGATTGGGACGGCCAGCTCAACGAGGATCCAATCAACGGAAGCGATGACGATGGCGACGGACTCATCGACGAAGACCCCTCGCTACCCGAGCACGGCCAAGGGGTGACCACCTGGCTGCGGCCGGTGCGTCTCGACAGCTTGCGCAACCTCGCCTACTTGCTCAACCAGCGCTTCAAGGTCGGCGAGTTCGGCGGCATCATCCCCGGCAAGGATCCTCAGCGCCCCTTTATGGTGGTGCCGAGCGAATACGGTTTTCGTCGTGAGATCGCCGATCCCATCTCGGCCGACCACTGGGCGACTGCCCAAGTAATCGGTCGCGTCGACGCGGAGCTGATCGTCGATGGAGACCTTAGCACAGGATACGGCTCCGCCATTTACAACCGCGGGGGCGTTGGCATCAATCTGATGGGCTACTACTATCTCAACCGCATTGTCTTCCGCCCACGGCCGACCTTGCCCGCCAGCACCATTGCCAACTACTACATCCGCTACGGCAACCAGACCACGATCAGTAGCCGCTCCGAAACCATCCAAGCGAGTAGAACGCTAGTCCCCGTTACCAACGGCCAGTTCAATCCCGTAATCAAAGATTTCCGATTCGTCACCCCTTTTGTCGCCGGTCGCGTCGACATAGTCTCGACGGATCCCAAAGGCACCTATGTCGAAACGGCCGAAGCGGGCTATTTCGGCGACGGCTATGCCATCGATGGGCAGTATATCTCGGCCATCATCGACGTGGGCACACCCACCCCACGCATCCGACGCTACGACCGCGAGATCGAGCAATTCGCCGGTTCGCAGCGCGATGCCTATGAAAGTCAGTTCCCCCTCGATATAGCCGGTGATCAAGTCAACTGGGGCAAGGTGCGCTGGCGCGGGAACCGCGACGGCCGCGATGGCGATGTCCGCATCCAGTTCCGCGTGGGCAATACTCTTGATACTCATATCTACGCCCGTCGCCTGGGACCAGGACTCACGGATACCCAAGACGCAAATGGCAACCTCCTCGATCTGTTTGCTTGGATCAAGATCCCCGAGGGCCGCGTCCCCGAGCGCGAACTGCAATACAACGAGCTAGGTGTTGACCTAGGAGACGACGGCCTTCTAGGCTGGAGCTTCTGGTCGGCACCTTTCAAGCTCGAAGACGCCCTCATCGACGAGAGCTTGCCCGAATCCGAATGGCAAAACACCGGAGTCCAGCTACCCTTACCCGGGGGGACTCGCTACATCCAGTTCCGCATCCTCTTCGACTCCGCCCAGCACAGCGCAGCCCTATTGGACTTCATCGAGTTCGACTACGACGCGCCGCTGGTCTCGGGTGGGATCGTCGCTGAAATTTTCCCCCCGCGCGTCACCTTGGGCGAGGAAACGGCGTTCCGCTACTTTGTCCGGCCATTCTTCAAAACGGGCGAGGCCACCTCCTTCAACCGGATCGAGATCGCCGTGCCCAGCGCAGATACGCGCATCGACACCTTGCGCTTCGACGGCCAAGACTGGACCGAAATTGCCCCTGGCACGGGGGCCGATCCGCTGAGCGATACTCATCCCCTCCGCCTCACCCCAGTAGAGGGCCGCACCGACAGCTTGGGGCAGTTTGCCCAGAGCGTAGTCACAAATCCACGCACGGGGTCGTCCAAACTGCATATCAAGCTGCCTCTGATGGGTGCTGAGCACTTCCAATTCGACCAGAACATCGAGATCGTCTTCCGCTCTAAGCTCTTCCGTGGTTCAGAAGAGTTCACCAGTTCGGTGTGGAATGACCAAGGCGACCCTGGTGTCGAATCCATCCCGCAACCGGCCGAGGATGGGGACGCTACACCCGACATCGCTACCAACGCCCTCCTCGTGGTCGCCGACGAGATCAACCAAATCGTCAAGGCTCCCCACATCGCCCCCAATCCCTTTACGCCCAACGGCGATGGCATCAACGACGAAGTCACTTTTTCCTTCGATCTTTTTCTCGTCCTCGATCAGGTCGATGTTCAACTCGAAATCTACGATCTGTCTGGCCGCCGCATCGCCCAGATCCAGCCAGGAGGCTCGACGGCGGGCAGCCTCCAAGTCGAGTGGGATGGCCGCGACAGCCAAGGCCAAGCCGCCCCTCCGGGCATCTATCTCTACCGGCTCGCCATCGACTTGGACAACACTTCCACTGAGCGCTCGGGCACCCTATCGCTGGTCTATTGACCCAAATGCGTGACTTTGCCCGGTCCTTCGGAGTCGGGCAAAGTCACGCAGCAAAACGCTTGCATAATTTCCCTTCCTCGTCACCACTCTAACGCCATGGCGCGCAGCACCCGTTTTTTTTGCGGCGCGCTCCTGCTAGTCGCCTTTGCACTGCGGCTAGGCTATTTGTGGGAACACCGCACCAGCCCCTTCTTCGACGCGCCCATAGTTGACGCCCAGACCTTTCTCAAGCAGGCCCTTGCCAGTGGCCCATTCTGGGGAGGGGACGAACCGTACTGGCAACCCCCCCTCTACATCTACCTGCTGACGTTCGTTTGCTGGCTTCTACCAGCCTCGTACTTCGTCGGCATCCGGCTCATACATGCGGGGCTCGGCGTCCTCTCCTGCCTGTTGGTATACGCATTGGCCCGGCACGCTTTTGGCGAGCAGGTCGGCCGCATCGCCGGTATCATGGCAGCCTTGTGCGGCTCCTTGCTCTATTTTGAGGGTGAATTATTGGCTGTGCCGGTGGAAGTTTTCCTTAATCTCTTACTCCTATACAGCCTGTTGCTTGCGTGGAGACGCGATCGCGGACGAGACTGGGTGCTGGCCGGCCTCATCGCGGGCCTTGCGGCTCTGACGCGCCCTACTATCTTGCTCTTTATCGCGGCCTTTTGCGCTTGGGCACTGTGGCACCGGCGCACGTCTGCCTACCGTCCCCTATTCTCTTTTGTCGTTCCCATAGCGCTAGTCATCTTGCCTATCACCTATCGCAACTGGACCATTGAGCCGGACCTCGTCTTCATCTCCTCCAATGCCGGCGTCAACTTCTATATCGGCAACAACGCCGACTACGAGCGCACGGTTTCGCTGCGACCGGGCATGCAATGGGAAACCATGATCGCCAAAGCAACGAACTCGGGGCATGAAACCGCAGCCGCTCAATCGGCCTTTTTCTTGGACAAAGCCCTTGATTACATGACCACGCAGCCCTTCGACTATCTTGGCCTAATCGGCAAGAAGGCATTCCATTTTTGGAGCGGCCCGGAGACCAAGCGCAATCAAGACATATACTACGCCCGCCAACACTCGCGGATTTTGAGTCTCTTGCTCTGGGATTGGTGCGTGTCGATTCCCTTCGGCCTGATCGGCCCGCTGAGCCTGCTCGGCTTGGGACTGAGTATGAGGAGGGAGTGGACGCCGCCGATTGCCTTGCTGCGGCTCTACGCGCTAGTGTACACGGCCTCGGTCGTACTTTTCTTTCCAGCGGCCCGCTACCGCATGCCGGTCGTGCCGGTGCTGATCGCTTTTGCTGCTTTTGCCGCCTTTCAGCTCTATCTAGGCCTGCGCCGCAAAGCCTATATCCGCACCACAGTGCTTGCCCTGCCTCTCGGGGGCCTACTGGTCCTGTGCAATCTCGCCAAGGCCACGCCGACCGCAGAGGACGCCCAACTCTACTTCGACCTAGGCGAGGTACATCTGCGCAAGCAAGACTACTCCCTGTCTGCGCGTTACTCGCACCGGGCACTAGAATTGGACCCGCAGTACAACTACGCCCGCCACAATCTAGCCGTGGCGTACTTTCACCAAGAGCGCTATAGGGAAAGCGAACGCGAGGCTCTACAGACCCTCGCGGAAAATCCCCGGCGCACCGACACCCGCATACTTTTAGGCCGAATTTACCTAGCGACTAATAAGCCACAGCAGGCCGAAGCACATCTGCGCCGTGCTCTCCAACGAGATCCAGAATCTGGCATGGTCCACTACTACTACGGCCGCCTGCTCTACCGCCAAGGACACTACGCCACGGCCGCAACTCACTTGCAGCGGGCGCTTGCTTGGCAGCCCCAGGATTTCTGGCTGCACTACGAACTGGGGAGGGCCTTACAGCAGGCCGGACAAACCGAGGCCGCACTCGGCCAGTACCACCGAGCTCTGTCTCTCGAAAGGCGGCCCGAAGCCCTAAATGCCATCGGTGCCCTACACTTGCTCGCTGGGCGCACACAAGCGGCGCGGACACATCTCCTCCAAGCCCTAGAACTGGATCCAAATAACCCAGACGTCCACGTCAACCTCGCACTCATCGAACTCGAAAATGGCAACCACGCCGCGGCCATTGACCGGCTGCGCCAAGTGCTAGCGAGAGGGCCCTCCGCCCACGCGCAACGTCTGCTCGACGAAGCCTATCGCCGGCTCGAAGCGCCATAGGAGGCTCCTTGTCTGGCTACTTCCAAGCTCTTTTGTCCCTTGCTTGCGCACTACCCGTCTTCAGCGCTAGGCCACTCTTTACCGACGTAACCCAAGCTGCCGGCATCGCCTTCGTCAATGAGTCCGGCGGAGCCGATAAGCAGTACATCATCGAAACCCAATCGGCTGGTGGCGGCTTTTGGGACTACGACAGCGACGGCCATCTCGATATTTTTCTTACCAGTGGCGGCCGTCCCGACTCGACGACAGGCACCACGCTCTATCGCGGGATAGGTCACGGCACGTTTAGCGATGCGACCACAGGCTCTGGCACGGAGTTGGGCGGCTGGAATATGGGCGTAGCCTTTGCCGACTACAACAGCGACGGCCATCCCGACCTCTACCTCACCCGTTGGGGCCGGGACGCACTTTTGGCTAACGCCGGAAACGGGACCTTCAAAGATGCTACTGCGGCAGCGGGCCTCGGTTCGGAAGGCTGGGGAATCGGCGCAGCTTTTGCCGACTACGACAGCGACGGAGACCTCGACCTCTATGTGGCCAACTACATAGCTTTTGAACTCGGCGGCCCGCCCTTTTACGACCGTTGGTGCAAACACAACGGCGTACCCGCGGCCTGCGGTCCGAGCGGTGCCCAAGCCCAACCGGATATACTCTACCGCAACGAAGGAGATGGTACCTTTATCGATGCCACCCTGCAAGCGGGCATTCGCGGCCCAAATTACTATGGCATGGGCGTGGCTTGGTCCGACTTAGATGGCGATGGCGACGGCGACCTCTACGTCGCCAATGACGGGCATCCCAACAGCCTCTATCGCAACGACGGGGGCCGCTTCGTCAACATCTCGCTGGCGACCGGCACGGCGTATAGTGGTGACGGGCGTGCCCAAGCCGGCATGGGTGTCGCCTTGGCCGACTTTGACAATGACTTACAGGTGGACATTTTCGTGACCAATTTCTCACAGGATCACAATACCCTCTACCGCAATGAGGGCAATGGCTTCTTCGCCGACGTCAGTGGACGCGCCGGTCTAGCCAGCAGCAGTCGCCCTTTTATGGGCTGGGGGACCTTCTTTTTTGACCACGACCACGACGGCTGGCAGGATCTCTTCGTCGCCAACGGCCATCTCATGCCAGCCATTGAACAGGGCGGCGGCGGCCTCCGCTACCGCCAACGCAACCAACTCTACCGCAACTTGGGCGACGGGCGCTTTCGAGAAATCGTCAACGAACCGGCTCTCGCTGTAGAGCGAGTCAGTCGCGGCGCGGCCAGCGGCGATTACGACGACGACGGCGACCTCGACATCCTAGTCGCCAATCTCGACGACGCCCCCGCCCTCTTGCGCAACGACGTCGCAGCCAAGGGGCACTGGCTGCTGTTGACGCTGCGCCAGAAAGCCACCGGGGTCATCGGGGCGCACGTACGGATCCATGCTGGAGACTTGCACCAGATGCGCGAAGTGCTGACCGGCTCTAGCTTTCAAGCTCAGAGCGACACGCGCTTGCACTTCGGCTTGGGTTCAGCCACTGCGGCCGATATTGAAATCACTTGGCCGGGCGGCGAGCGCCAAGTTTTCCAAGCTGTGACCGCCGACCGCCACTACGTCATTCATCGGGGCGTTGATCGCCTCACACCGGAGTAGAACTATGCACCTTGCCTTACTTTTTTTATTCGTGTGCGCCGCCTGTGCTCGCGAAACACCCGATCCACAGCAAGCTCCCTCTCCGCCGACTAGTTCGGCAGCTCAGACTTTTTCCGCCGGTCGCGCACTCCAAACCCGCGGCCTTTTCTCCCAAGCCGAGCAAGCCTATCGCCAAGCGCTGCAACAAGCTCCAGACAATCCCCAATACCATTACTATCTCGGCGTTGCATTGCATGCCCAGAGTCGTTTTGCCGAGGCGCAGACTCAGTTTGAGAAAGCGCTCGAACTAAAACCCGACTACGCCGGTCCCCGCATCGCCTTGGGCAAAATGTTCTATGATGTACACGGAAAAGTAGAAGAGGCTCGCCAACTCCTCACCGAGGCCCTGGAACTGGCTCCCAATGCTGTCGAAGCACGGTATATCCTAGGCGTGATCCACCAGCGCGAAGGCCAGCTACCAGAGGCCCGCGAAATTTTCGCCGCCATCGCCGCTGCCGACTCCACCCACCTCCAGGCCCGGCTACAGCTAGGCCTAGCGGACCTAAAACTAGGCAACTACCAAGAAGCCGAAAGCCAACTGCGCCAAGTCGCGCGCCTCAGCCCTCACGAGCCAGCCGCGTTCCTCGGAATCGGGCAGGCTCTGTTGCGCATGGGCCGCACCGCAGAGGGGCAACGCGCCCTTGAGCGTGCGCGCGTCTTGGACGAACAAAACGCCCAACTCAAACCCCACCAAGATGCGCTGCGCCAGCACCCCGACCAACCCCAAGCCCACTCCAACCTCGCAGCCCTCTACAGTCGCTTTGGGCGTCTCAAACAAGCTGTCGAACACTATCGTCAGTCCATCCTCATCGATTCGACCTATGGCTTGGGGTACCAGGGACTGGGCACGCTACTCCAGCGCCGGGGCAAGGACGATTTGGCAGCGCGCTATTACCTCGAAGCATTGAGCCACGACTCGACCCTAGCCGAAAGCCACAACAATCTGGGCCTGATCTTCCACAAGCAGAGCCAGCTAGAAAAGGCCCTCAGACAATACGAGCAGGCCGTGCGGTTTGCCCCATCTACGGGTTTCTACTACTCCAATATCGGCAATGTGTACCTCGAAATGGATCAACTAGACCAAGCGCAGGCGGCCGTCGAGCGGGCCATCGAACTGGATGCAAAGCTCTATAGTGCCCACGTACTGCTCGGCGATATCCACGCCCGCCGCGGCGAATTCGCACGGGCCATTGCGCTCTGGGAGAACGTTCCGTCCGGTGGGGCAACCAGTGAAGCTCTACAAACCAAAATTGCCGAGGCGCGACGGCAGCTATCCGCGCAAGAGCGCACGCCGCGATGAGCTTGCTCGTCTCGCTCGCCGCACTATCGGCGATTTTGAGTGGTTGTGGTGTAGGCTCCAGCCCGGAAGAAGGTGACCGCATGGTACAGGCCGGGCGCAACTTCGCCGCAGAACACCGCTACGTCGAGGCACGGCGCGCCTTTGAAAAAGCGCTAGCGCTAGACTCGCTCGACGCCGCAGCGCACTGTGCATTGGGCGATCTCGACGCCCGACTCGGACACATAGAGCGGGCTGTCCAAGCCTACCAAGCCGCGCTCGCAGCCGACTCCACCCATCATCGCGCCCGACACAACCTAGCTGTAATCGAGGCCGACCGGGGGCACTTGCCGCTGGCTATCGAGTTGCTCGAACGCATTCCAACCTACGTTCCCGCCCTCCGCACCCTGCCTCTCTTCTACGCCAAACAGGGACGCTACGACCTAGCCGAAAAGGGATTGCACGCGGCGCTAGAAGTCGGCGGGGAAGACATTGACGTGCGGCAACAACTCGGCCGACTCTATTTGCGCCAAGGACGCTACGACGAAGCTCGAGCGGCACTCGACCTAGCCCTCGCCCAAGACTCGACCCTAGCCGAGAGTCACCGTCTACTGGGTTTGCTGCACCTAGCCGAGCGGCGTTACCCAGAAGCGCTGGCGGCTTTGCGCCGCGCACTCGCGCTCGATCCACACCTGATCGAAGCCCATTACAACCTTTCTTCGGCGCTTTTAGGCCAAGGTCAGCCAACCCAAGCACAGGTGGCACTGGCGCGTTTTGAAGTCCTCGCCGCCCACGCCGCTCAAGTCGCGCACTTGCGCCGCCAACTCGACGCCGACCCCGACCACCGCGAGACTCGCTTGCAGCTAGCCTATCGCTATCGGCAACTGGGTCGAGACGATGACGCTCTCACTCACTATCGGGCTGTACTGCTAGCCGACCCGGACGACCTAGAGGCCCTAATTTCACTAAGCGAGCTTTTGCTGGCGTGGGGAAAAGACCAAGAAGTGCTCGAACTATGCCGCCAGGGCATCTCCCAGCACCCAGAGGATGTACGCACCAGCAAGCTCCATTTCACCTGTGGCTACGTCTATATGCGGCGCAACCAGTATAGAGAGGCCCGCACGGCCTTTGAGCAGGCACTAGCACTGGATTCTTCCTCGGCTAAGGCGTGGAACAACCTCGGCCATGTTCAGCTAAGTTTGGGCGAGGAAGCGGCGGCGCAACGGGCGTTGGAAGCGGCTATTGCGGCCGATTCAACTCTGGTCGATGCCCACTACAATCTCGGCAGCCTCTTCTTGCAAAAGGGACAGCTAGACCGGGCGCAGCGAGCCTATCGGGCGGCAGTTGCGGCTGATTCGACCTTTGCGCGGACTTATTACGCGCTGGCAACCGTGTACCAAGCCCAAGGCGCGATCTCGGAGGCACGTCGTTGCTATCAAACCTTTATCGACAAGTGGCAAGGCGATCCGGACTTCCTGCGCCAAGCCCGCGAGCAGCTTGCCAAACTGCCGAGTCCCTGATATGTCCATATTAGTTCTTATCATCTGCTTTCTCTGTCTGGCCTGCAGCCCCGCCGAAGAGACCGTGCCACCTGCACCGTTGCAGCACGTCACGCCCGCAGCCTCGTCCATTCACTTTGTCGAGGTAGCGTCTGCCGTCGGCCTGACTTGGCAGCACGAAAGCGGCCGCAGTCCTCAGCGCTACTTCCCCGAGACTATGGGCGGCGGCGGCGCCTTCTTCGACTACGACGGCGATGGCGATTTAGATGTTTACGCCGTAAACGGCGCTTTTATCGCCGCCGATCCGCAGGATGAGGGCCCTGTCAATCAGCTCTTTCGCAACAATGGCCAGCGCTTTGTCCCAGTCGCGACCGGAGTCGCCCATTCAGGCGTTGGTATGGGAGTTGCCGCGGCCGACTACGACAGCGACGGCGACCTCGATCTCTATTTGACCAACTTTGGCCCCAACGCGCTCTTCCGCAACGACGACGAACACTTTGCCGAAATCGGACGGCAGACAGGCGTCGCCGATGCGCACTGGGGCACGAGTTGCGCCTTTGCTGATTACGACCGCGACGGCGATCTCGATCTCTATGTCGCCAATTACGTGGCCTACGATCCAGACGCGGCTCGCGCCAGTCAAGTGCCCTATATGGCCGGCTACGAAAGCTATGGCGGCCAAGCACCTGTCGGCTATCCGCATCCAGACAACTTCCAAGGTCAAGCCGACCTGCTCTACCGCAACGACGGCAAAGGACGCTTTGTCGATGTCTCGGCAGGAGCGGGGATCGCCGATACTAGCGGCAAGGGGCTGGGGGTGGCTTTTGCCGACTACGACAGCGACGGTTGGCCTGACATCTACGTGGCCAACGACGCCGTGCGCAATTTCCTCTACCGCAACAGCCACGACGGGACCTTTGCCGAACGGGCGGGACTGGCGGGGGTGGCTTACGGCCAAGACGGGCAAATGGAAGCGGGCATGGGGGTAGATTGGGGCGACTACAATGGCGACGGAGTACTCGATTTGACGGTGACCAACTTCCAAGCCGAGCCTAACGCGCTCTATCGGGGCGAAGGCAACTTCTTCTCGGTTGCGACCTTTGCCGCCGGGATCGGCCTTCCGTCGCTGCCTTTCCTTGGGTTTGGCACCCAGTTTTTCGACCCGGACCTCGATGGCGATCTCGATCTGTTTGCCGCCAACGGCCACGTCCTCGACAACGTCCGCGACATCGACCAATCCACCAGCTATGGGCAGCGCAATTTGCTTTTCCGCAACGACGGTGACCGCTTCGCCGAGATTTCCACAGCAGCCGGTCCAGGCTTTTCCCTAGAGCGCGTCAGTCGCGGCAGCGCCACCGGCGACTACGACGGCGACGGCGACCCCGATATACTAGTTTTCAATTCAGGACAACCGCTCAGCTTGCTGCGCAACGACCACGGCGAGGTCAATCACTGGATCACCATCCGGCTCGCGGGGGCCAACGGCAACCCGAACGGCATCGGTGCCCGGCTGACTGCAACCAGCGGCGACTTGGTCCAGACTAGAGAACTGCGCGGCAGCCGCTCGTACCTGTCGCAGAGCCAACTCCGCATCTGTTTGGGATTGGGCAAATGGCCGCAACTCGACTCGCTAACAGTGCGCTGGCCTTCGGGCCGGACCGAGCGATTCGGCCCCTTTGCTGCCAACCAAGATCTCTCGCTCGTCGAAGGCGAGGGCGTCAGCGCGGCTTCTGACCCGCCCTAATCTGTTCGACGAGTGCGCGACCGAACGCCTCTTGCTGCTGTTCGGCAGTTACCTGCACGGCGTACCGCTCGGCATCAACTTGGCGGCCCGCTGCCATCAGCTCGGCGACGAGTAGCTCTAGCAAGTCCGTCGTAAACGTCTTGCGGATATTCGCGTCCTGCACGGCGCTTTCTAACGCTGCCAACGCCCTACTATGCTCCCCGCGCAAATGATAGGCATAGCCACGGATAAGGTCCTGTAACCCCAGAGAAAAGTCCGGAGCCTCGCTCAAGAAGCGCAAGCGGTCTAGCAGGGCGGAGAGCGCGGCGCGCTCCGCCGGCCCAATGGGATCCCCCACGAGTTGTCCACAGCGCATCTGGCGCAGCGTGCTCCACAAATCGCCCCATATCGTATAGGGCTCCTCCAAACGGGCCGCGCGATAGTAGGCCCGCGCACACTCGTACTCCTGAGCGGCGTAACAAGCGTCCGCGATATTCAGTGCCAACAGCTCCGGCCCCTCTCTCGTTCGCCAGCGCTCGACTCCGCTCTGCTCTCCAGCACTCAGTTCGTCCCACAGGGCCTCAGCTTGCTGGCGCAAGGTCTGCACCCGATGTTCGTTGCCCTCGTCCAAAGGGGGGGCGGCTAAGAGCACGGCCATAGCCCGCAGCACGGCTAGCTGCTCGACGGGCAGGTCGCCGAGCCGACGGCGATATTCGTCGGCTGCCGCCAACCGATCCTCAACATCGGGCGCAACCTGCCAAGGGGCTGGTGATTCTTCCAGCGCAGCGACAATGGACCGGGCCAAGAGCACTTGGCCGGCCGCCGTCGGATGCAAGTGATCGGCCATCAGTTCCCAACCTACGCCGGCCGCCGGGCTGTGGGCGCGGAAGTGCGCCTCCACATCGGCGAGAAGCACCCCTTCTTCAGCCGCGACTCGGCGCACGACCTCGTTTAGGGCTGCTGTCGCCCGCCAAGGCCGGGAATCTAACTCGCGCGCCTGCACATAAGCCGCCTGCGCCTCGAACCCACGGCCCAACTGCTCTAAGTGATAGCCACGCAAGAAGTGCAAATAAGCGTCGGCCGCATAGAGCGCCTCGGCCTGCTCCAAGGCCGCTAGCGCAGCCGACGACGCCTGTTCCCTAGCGCCCTGCGCCAAAAAATCAACATAGCGCACACGCTCTTCATCCGGCAAAGACGGCTCAATGCGCGCTGGCGCGAAACCGCGTTCGTTGCTGGTCACCGTACAGAGCACTAAGGGAATGCGCCGTGCTCGGCAAAAGGCCGCCACGTCGCGAAGATTGGTCTCCAAATTGGCCGCGGCCTGCGCCCGCCGCGGATCGGACGCTGGAATCGCACCCGCCTTAGACATCACCTCAATTAAAGGACCATCCGCCCACTCTTTGCCCAACGGCCCTATCAGCTTGCCGACCAAGGGCCTCAGTCGCCACTGCACTAGCGCATAGTGGACCCGCTTCATCCACACCGCTTGTCCCCCTTGGGCCAGCGAGGCCGCCCCATAAACTCCGTATAACTCGTTGTGGCCGGTATAGACTACGACCAAGTCCGCCCCAAGCGCGGCGGTGCCGTCTTCTACCGCGCGGGCCACGGCAAAGCTCGAAGCAGCGGTGATCCCGGCGTTAAAGACCTCGATCTGGCGCTCTGGGAAGAGGTCTCCGAGCATCTCTTGGAGATAAGACGGAGCCGATAAACGCTTGGGGTAGGGGTAGCCCTGTACGGTCGAACCTCCGGCAAAAAGCACGCGCAACGCGCCCTCGGGTGCGGGTTCGATATAGGGCCTCGGAGTCATGCGAATGCCGCGCCGGATAGGCTCTGCCATGTCGGCGAAGAAGCGACGGGCGTAGTCCGGATTGACCGCGTGGAGCGCACGGCCTTCGACGTGCGCTAGTAGGATGGCAAACGCCGGCGGATCCAACGCCGGAATCAGCCGCAAACCGCCTTCGATGAGCGCGACTAAAACCAAGCCAAGCAGCAGCGCTGCAAGCCGACCGCGCATTTTTTAAAAGGCGGTCTTGTAGCGAGTGAGGGCCTCTTGGCTGATATGCACCTCGCCCGAATACGCTTGGCGCAGCGAGTCGAGGAACGCGTCGAAGAGCGCACCTTCGCGGCGCTTGCGGATCTTAACGCGAATGGGCCGCTGTACCTGCTTAAAGGGCAGCAACGCCATCCCGTAAGGCTGGTCGAGGCGAAACACGCTGTATTTTTCTTGGACCTCCATCGGCCCTTGTAGAACTCCAACGTCTTTGGAATTGCTGTCGCCAAAAAAGGTGCGGTACGGCGACTGGTAGAGCGACTCGATGGTGACCCGACCGCTGTCGGCGAAAGAGTGGCCGCCCACCAGCTTCATGCTGGGCCGCACAGAGTGGCGCTGCGCCAACGTCGCCAGCCGCTCTCCGCTGTGCGTCCGCGCGAGAATGTCTTCGGCCTCCGCGCGCGTGTTGACCAGCACCTCGGTCATCTCGATGACGCCGGGCAGGGAGCGGTAGGTCTCCAAGTGTTGCTCGTAGTAATCCTGTACCTCAGCTTCCGTCACTGAGACCTTCCCCGCCACCACGTCTAGGCGCAACTGCGACACGAGCAGCGACTGCTTCTGGCCCTCGGCCCACGATACCATAGCGGGCCATTGGTGTCGCCCCTGCATACGGGCTTCGAGAGCCAACAGGGAATCCGGTAAAATCCACCGTTCAATAGCCAAAACCGCGGCTGTACTGTCCGGGGGCAGCGCCCCCTTCTTAAGCGAGCGGAGCCCCCGCACGGCAGCGCCGATATCAATGCCCCCTTCTTCATATTCAATCAGCGCTGCGTGGGGTTGATCCAGCACACGACCGTGCAACGCAGCGAGCACGGCGTGGACGCGGTCGCGGTAGTAGCTCAAGCCACGCACCTCCTTGAGCGAGTCAATTACCACCTGTCGCCGCTGCGCCCACTTGCGTTGACCAACCTGTTCGGCGATATCAGCACGCAATTTCTCAAAGGGAATGCGTCGCTTTTTGAGGACCTTAACAACCTCGTATCCATCAATCGTACGGATCGGCTCGCTGACTTGGCCTTCCTCTAAGTGAAAGGTGCCATCGCGCAGGCTGGGCACTGCACCAGCTTGGTCGAAAAAGGCACCGAGATTGCCGCCTTTGTCAGCGTCGTCGGCGAGAGAATGCTGGCGCGCCAATTCGGAAAAATTGGCCCCGGCTTCCAATTGGCGGATGATGGCCCAAGCGTCTTCTTCGGTAGCCGAAAGGATGTGCGCCGGCCAGATTTCCCAACCGAGCAAATGCTCCTCGTACGCGGCGCGCAGTTCCTCCTCAGTCACCTTGAGCCGGGCGTCGATCCACTCGCGCGATAGTTCCTCGGCCAAGCGCTTATTGACCATGTCGGACAGCGTATGGGCGAGCCCGGGCAACTGGTCCAATCCTCGCTTGTAGGCCTCGCGCAACATGAGTTCCTTGGCGACTAAGGTCTGTAGGTTTTCGCTACGGGCGGCTACCCCCTCTTTCTTCGAGTGCAGATGGTCGGGCAGTGCTTGCTCGTAGCGGTGGAGGTCCAAAGCCGTGATCGACTCCCCACCTACCGTAGCCAAAACCGTCTCCGGAGTAGCCGGTTCGTTCTCCGCCGCGCAACCTGCAATAGCTAAGGAGATGCCGCAGACAAAAAATCGCCAAGACATAAGTTTTTACCCAGTACAAAACTGCGCGGTGCCGCTTCGGCACCGCGCAGCTAGTTAAAGTTCAATTGTGAATTCCGCGCTACCCTATTGGCTGGTCGCCACTTTGCGCCCGTCGGGATAAATGCGACCAATCTCGCGCTCAAAGTGCATTGCAACGTCCACGTCCTCTATCGGATCCCCCTTGTAATCGAATCGCACCACCACATCGGGAATATGGACGGTCAGTTCCTCCACATCCGGGGCCAGCGGCTTGAAGACGATATATCCTTGGTTCTCTTGGGCGCTGAACACATCCTCATCGGGAAACATGGTGCGCCGCAAGATGCCTTCGCGCTCTTTCCAAGTGTTCATGGCATTGCCGGGTCTCCCAGGATCGTTGCCGCCAGTGCCGCTGCCGACATAGCGACGATAGTATATTGAGAGCTGTTCGAATCTCAACGCGTAGTACTTGCGTCCGTTAGGAGTAGTTATATAGACCTTTTTGGGGTCGAGATAGACTTTGGGATATTCGTAATTGGAAACATACATGCGAAAAACAGTGAAACGCTGCGGGGTGTCCCCAGTGCGAAAATACGTCGAGTTGCTAAACGTGTAGGGGTTCTGCGAGTTGGGGCCCTCGTTGGAGTACGCACTGAACTGGCGGTTCAACTCCGCGTCGGTCATCGGCCTCAGACTGATCTCAAGGCGAGCCTGGGTATAGGATACGGTGCCATCGTCGGCCACCGTCTTGTTGGCTCCTTGCTCGACCTCGCTCATCGGCTTGAGGTCTTCGGCATAGTAACGATAGGAACAGCCCGGAAAAAGTAGCCCGACCAAAAGCAGTGGTGTGAAACATTTCAGCATGGGAAGCCTCCTACTCAAGACCGGCAAATACGGTGACGAATATGGCCGTTTCAGTACGCGCCCTTTCGGCCGAGGCGCGATCAATCCGCGACACGCGAAATCCTGTCTGGGTCCACAAGTTGTAACCTAGGTATTCGGCGTTGTTGGTAAGCTGCAAGGCATAGACCAACTCGTTGCGATCCGAGCGCAGCAAATGAGTTTCCAATTCCTCGCGAAACTGCTCGACGAGCAGGTACTCTAGGCCAGTCTGCAATTGGGTGCGCGACAGAAGTGGCACGTGCAGGAGCAGCGACCACTGCTCGTGCAACTCGGTGGTCGCTACCCGCACCTGTGTATCTTGGCGGCGCGAGGGCCGCTGGCGTTGGAACTCGCTCTTCCAGCGCGGTTGGAACTTGAGGATCCCTAGGTCGAACGTATAATCGATCTTGTTGAGGACCCCGAAGAAGGACGCCGTCTCACGGATGTCCTGCTCTTCAAGCGGCCGCTCGTCGAAATTGGACTGTTTGAAAACCTCCCACTTAAAGCGGTTCTTGAAGTGGATGCGGTCGCTCTGGTACTGATAGCCGAGATACAGGGTATTGGCCCAACCATCGCGCAGGGGCAGGGGGTCGGTATAGGGCACTAGGTCGCCGCGCGATCCCTCGCGCACAACCCACTCAATTACGTTGTCGCGAATATCATCTCGGACCTGCCGATAGTTGTTATACACTTGCACGCGCCCCTTACTGGCGTAGTCCTTGTCAAAGGTCAGCAAGGCGTAATTGGTGGCGTTCTCGCGGGCATCGGCTAGCTGGCGCTCATCGAGGCGACCGACGGTCAGCCGCGCCTCCGGCCCCAAATGGGACCCCACGTAGATGTTGTACCCGCGCCGATCCCGTTTGTACAGGAAGTCGGGCAGAATGTCGTTTTCAAAGCGGTCGATAATGCCGTTGTTATTCATATCGACGCCAAAGAGGAATTCGGGGCGATCAGATGCGTAGCGCAAGAACGGCTCCTCGTAATCCGGCACCGTGTTCTCGCGCAGTTCGGAGTCATTCTGATTGAAGTCGTTGATGAAGTCGTTGTTCTCGTCGAACCCTGGAAAGACCTCTCTATCCTGCGAGAAATTGGCTCGCAGCCAATCGGGATTGCGGTCTTGATCGTCGTTGTCGTCAACAAATTCGTAAACGAAGCGGAGGTCATCGTCGTAGTTGATGTCCGCTGCATCGTTTTGGGTCCCGGCCAAAAAAGAACTGGTGCTGTAGCTGGGATCAACATTATAGACTTCGCCGAAGCCGTAGTAGGGATAAGCGCGTTTATACACATTGACAAACCAAGCGTCGGCCGAGTTGTTGTACGCCGTATGCTGGGTCACGTCAGTTTCCGACCGCCGTGGATAGCGAAAGTGCCGACGGTTGCGGTCGTATTCCCCCGATAAGAAAAATCCACTGACATCCGTAATATCGAGCGTAAAGCCGAAGATCTCATTGGCCACCGGCAACCCGTATTTGACGCTCACAAATCCCTGATTCGAGCCATCCTGCACGTTGCCGTCGGCGCGCATCGTACGCTCGGGAATACCCTCAGAGAGCAAGACCGGCTGGCCGTTGGCATTGAGCTGGCGGTTGGAGGTAACGTCGATCCGGTAATCGTTGGCCAAAAGTAACAGGAACTCAATACTCTTGATCTGCTCTGGCTGGGGGCCGAAGGAGTTGCGGTACTGCGGGCCTTCTAAATCGTACACTAGCACGATGACCTCGTTGCCGTCGGCCGCGAGGAAACCCTCGCGGCGAAAGCCACCCTGTACCGCTGGAGCGAAGGCAAGGATGTTGCTATCGCCGATGCGACGACGGTTGCTGATGCGCTCGCCGTCAATGGTCGTGATGATCATCTCCTCTTGAAAGAAGGCCGCCCCCGCCTTACCATCCTCGGGCGAATCGTCGCTCAAGCGCACTTCGATGCGCGAAATGTCGGCGTTGTTCTGGCCCTCGGTGAGTGTACCCTTGAAGGGGTTGCCCTGAAATGCCTGCCCCTTGGTCGAGGAGTTGAAAGCATTGATGTAAGTCGCTCCCAACTTGACAAAATCGCCGACCTGCATGGTGCCGCGGCCGCCGATCAAGTTGGTATCGTTCGAGCGGAAACGACCGGAACTAGCCGTTGCTGAGGTTTCAACGCGACCGGGTGAACTAGGGCGCGAGGCGAGAAAGGTCGCCTCGTATTTATCCGTGGCTAGGTCAAACTGAATACCGGCAAAAGTCGGTTTGGAAAAGGTCATCGGCGTCAGCGTCGTGCGGATGCGGTCGCCAATGGTCAGGGCATAGGCGTATTGGCCCTTTTGGTCCGAGGCGACGACTAAATTTGAGAACCAGCTACCGAATCGGGGGGTTTTAAACAGACTGCTGCCCGAGGTCTGCGGTGCTGCAATGCTCCAGTCGTAAATGAGTTCGCCGCGGGTGATGTAATTTCCGTAGAGATCGTAGAAGTATTCGCCTTCTTGGTTGGTGTTCACATAGCGCGAATAATGCCGCCGGGCGTAGTTGGTATAGTCCTGTTGCCGCCATTGGTACTCGTTGAAGAGTTCCTGCGGCACGTACCACTTCTTCACCGCTGGATCCAACGCATCGAAAAGTACCCCTGGCCCGGTAGGATCGTAAAAAACCTCCCCGCCACGACGCACGCCCAAACGCGAGCCGAAATCTTCCTGTGCGGGGAGGTTGTCCACCATCACTCCTAACATCAGGATTGCCACCGCACCGATGCGGAATCTCCTAACTATATTCACAAATACCCTCCCTTGTTGTCTAATTCCGGTCCGAACTACTGCTTTATCAATATATCAATAAGCCACGTGAACGAGTCGCGTCAATTTACTGGCTTGATCATCGGCTTCTAGCTTGATCTGACAGAGATATATCCCCGGCGGCACGAGCTGCCCAGCCATATTCCGCCCATCCCACACAAACGCCTGCGTCCCTACCTTGCCACCAACCACCGAACTCTGCCCTTGCCCTACCAAGCGTCCTCCCAAATCGTAAAATGCAACGTCTAACGGACGCTCCTCCTGCACTTTCAACAAAACGAAATGCACCAAGAGTTCGTCGTTGATCCCATCGCCGTTGGGCGTGAAGGCCGGTGATAGCACTACGTCTTGGATCAAAGACCCCGGCAGCGCCATCAGGCTGACCTGTGCCGTCGAAGAATCCACTAACTCGGTCGCATCCTTATCGGCGGTGTCCACCCGTTGGAATACGCCCTCCTCCGAGTCTGAAGACCGCACAAACGAGGCGAACTCAATACCCTCGCGGAAGCTCTGCGATTCAAACTGCACCTCAATGAGGGCGTGCTGACCAGCCGGCAGATCGGCGTTGAGCGAAAAGGGGAACCGCACCCAGATCGAATCCGCGCCGGTCGCCATGCGCTCCAACACCGCACCGTCTGCATCGCGTAAGACCCCGTCGTCGTCTGGGACGAAGGCGCGGTCGAACTTGGTGGTCGTCGCCGAGGTCAGCACTTCCTCCGGGTTGAGGAGCGAGGGCGTTTGGGTGATGGCGACCTGCCCCAAGCGCACACCCGTCAAGCGCGCATCGCGCGGCGCGGCGACCAGCACCTCGTTAAAGCCGTCGCGCACGGCCGCATCGGTCGGGTCGGGCGCGGCAGCGCGGATGAAATAAGAAAATTGCTGCGGCGCAAGCGGATCGATATTGCGCGGCGGCGTGTAGTCGGCGGGCTGCACACCCAAGTCAGTCAGCACACGCGTTGTTCCCTCGTCGGTGAGGAGCGCCAACTCACCGGCCAGTTCCAGCGATAGCGGTGGGGCCAACTCAATGCGCAAACTGCGGATGCGCGCCGTCTTGAAGGGATTTTCTGAGGAGAGATTGACCCGTACCTGAACGAACTTGCGCGGATTGGGCGAGGTGATGGTCGCCTCGTTGACGCCATTAGTAGGCAAGTAGCTCTCGCTCCACTCGCTCCAGCCGACGAAGGCCAGTTCGCCGTCTTTGGCAAAGCTCGATCGCGGTGCTCGTCGCAGCTTCTTGCCGTCCTCGTCCACCTTACCGTCGCCATCGTTGTCGATCAGGTCAATCGGATCCTCGTCGGTGACCCCGTCGCCATCGTCGTCGGTGCGCGAGGCATGTTGCTGGCTGGCGGGCAGGGTCTGCCAGATATCCCAGGCCGTCCACTGCAAGGCGATCTCGTCGTAGACCTCTTTCGTCACCTCCTCGCGCTCTTCGTTGCCGGCGACCGTCACGACCTGATAGTACGTGAAGTTGGTGTCGGTCTGATCGGAGGTGCGGGTCTGGATCTGCAAGCGAACATCGGGGTGGAGATCCAACGGCTCGATGCGTTCGCTGGCTTGGCCGGTGAGCGGATCGGTCTCGCGGACGATGACATCGCCTTCCCAGGCGATGCGCGGCAGGGTTTTGCGAATAAAATTGCCGCGCGAATCCGTCAGCGTGATCGGCGGCGAGTACGCCCACACGCTCACTGGATAGCCTTCTCCGTAAAGCTGGATCTCAGCCAAGGTCGCCAGCGCCCCATAGCGACCGGATTGCTGCCCGGTGACGTCGATGTCGCGGATTTGCAGAAAGCGGATTTTGCGCCAAGGAAACGTCTCGCGGAAAATGCGCACTACCGGACCGCGGTTATCGACGTGTTCCTCGCTGATGATGTTGTCCCACTTGAGCGCTTCTTCGAGCTGGGGAAAATCTTCGCGGTCGTCCATGCTCACGGGCTTGAGCAGCGTGCCGTCGGAAACCAAGATATCCGGTCCCAAGAAGGCCCCTTTGTGACTCTGGTTGATGCGCTTGTTGACTACTGAGACATTATCGACCCAAAACACAGCACCTAAGTCGTACCAAGCCGTGCCCTTGAGGTACACCGGCGACCACGTATTGGCCACCCACTCCGAGTCGTATAGCCCATCCGTGGACAAATTGGGCGCACCCAAGCCACCGTTTTCAAACGAAGCCCCGCCACGCCTTTCGGGCTGCAGCGCGTAGTTGTCGCCCTTAGCCCAAACCTGAACCTCGGCAATCCGGGGAACCTCTTTACTGTAGTAGAGAAGCGGGCCGCGTTTTTCCTCGGGTAGGTTTTGATACTTTTCTGCGGCCGTCTGATCGGCACCATCCTCGATTTCGACGAGCAACCCACCGGCAGTTTGGCGCTGATAGACGAGCGCACCGCGCTGATCTTGGGGCAATGCTTCATAGGCGAGGCGCGCCTCTTCACCCGTGCCCAAAAAGGCTTCGCGCCAGAGGTCTGAATCCGTAATTTTAATGCGGACGTAATGGATGAAGGCTCCGCTAATATCGGGCCGACCATCCGAGTCCCAGTCAGCTCGATCCAGCGGCAAGAGCGGGAAGGTCATCTGTACGTAGCGACCCTCGGTTCCAGGCCTATGAACCAGCGTCACTTCACCGGTCTCACCTCCTTCCTCTTCTGCACAGCGGGTCTCGCCAGCGTAGCCCGCGCTTTCATCGCGTACACACTGAGCCAATTTGCCGGCGACGAAGCCGGTAGAGACTTGTCCGATGACGGAAAAATGGAGGTTGTTACCCAAGGGAAAGGGGAAGCGCTCGCCCATCGAGGCGAAAAGCACGAAAGACTTGACCGGCTCGCCGAGGAACTCATCTTCGAACTGACCAGCCGGAAAAATGATCGTCAGGCTATCGGCAAAGACCAGCCGTCCTAAATCGATTTCGATTTCCCAGTTGCGCAGGCCGTCGAGATTGAAATCTCCAGGGCGAGCTAGGCGGCTTGCATAACTGACTGGTGTGTCCGGCTCCCAGAAGGTGCTCAAATCGCCATCAATGATATTATTGGCTAAGACGTCATTGGATTTGGCCGTCGCACCCCCAGAGATTAGATCGCCGTTAGCGCGAACCAAATCAGGATAGGTGTAATCGACAGCCGTCGGGGCCACGTTGATATTGCGACGAAAAAAAGTCGGTCGCAGCCCATCGGTCTCAACCTGAAGAATGTCCGCATCGCGGACTGGCACATTCAATTGGGAGACCAAATCATTCTGATAGATCCAGTTTCTCCAGTGCGAGGCTCGATCCACGCGGATCGAGCTGCCGAAAAGCCGATAGGCATCCGTTTGGGCCACGCAGAAACTCGGCAGGGAGAGTAGGACGAAGAGAGCCATCTGCCACTTTAGTAGCCGTTTCATAGCATTATCCTTTCTTTCCGCGCTTTCTAGCTAAGGCTAATAGGCTACGGAAACGATGCGCGTCTCGGCCTCACCTGCCTGATCGGCTTCGGTCGAAATGCGCAATAGGTATAACCCCGGAGGCACTACCTGTCCAGCATCGTCGCGGCCATCCCACTGCTGCGAATATCCCCCCGACGATAGCTGGCGCTCAATAAGGCGCAGACGCCGACCATTCAAATCGAATACCTCCAAATGCACAGGCTTCGGCGTTAGAAGCCGCTGGACGTCAAAACTCACCACTACTTCGTCGTTGACGTCGTCGCCATTAGGCGTAAACGGATTGGGCACGACCCTGAAATTGGTCACTAGGTTCTCGCTCTGCGCTGAAATATCGGCAATCACCGCTAGAGAATTGCGATCTGAGAGCCGGTCCGTCGCCGCGAAATCCACCACGTCATTGTCCTCCACTCGCTGTGGCAAGAAAATAGCCAGCGTATCGAGCGCACTCTCATTACCCCCAAGCGCCAAAATGCCGCTACCGGTAAAGCGTCGCTGTGCTTCTGCACCTAAAGTGTCTAAAAAAACATTGGCAGCGAAGTTAGTGCGAAAGTCGATGACCCGGCCTTGAAATCGGACCTTTACCAATGCGTTGCGGACTTGGCCTTCCTCGGGTGGGCCTACGGTTGGAAAACCAACGACGAACTGATCGTCGGCAACGTACAATTCTCGAAATTGCCCCTCGCCTATTTCGCCTTCGCCATCCACTCGTTCCAAGTTCAGGAACTTTCCGTCGCCTATATCCATTTCCACTCCCTCAATGGCCTCCGCCCGCGCCGGCGTAAAAACCTGCAAGCGGTTGAACCCATTGTTCTCTGCCCCTAGGCCAGCGTTGAGAACTAGCACAAAGGAGGTATCGCGGCCAGCAATCACATCCACGGCTGGAGCAATCTCGCCGAAGACCTGCTCCGTGATCTGCGGAGCGGAGTATTCAAAGCGCAAATTGCTAATAATCGTGGCCGCCTCGGGCTCTTCGCTCAGAAACTCAACCTCTATCTGAATGAAGGGCCGACCACCCGGCGCGTTGATCAACTGGCCATTGTTGGCCAACTGGACGCCGCTCCAGAACTCGAGATCGGGCTCAACATGGCGTCGCTCATTGCCCGGCAGGACCTTGTACTCGGCGCGGGTTAGGCGGACTCGCGCTCGGTCCTCGGGCAAGGCAGCACTGAATATCTCACGAGCCTCCAGATTGAAAGCCTCATCGTTTAGGTCCAGTTCTTGGCCGAAGGTCTTAGAGCCAAGCCGTTGGTCGGTGATGATCGCCCCTTCCTCTTTCCACTCCACCGAGCGCTCGAATTTGTTGACGCGAAAAAGGACCTCTGTCTCGGGATTGACACCTGTCTGTACGCGCACAATAGCGCGCGACCTGTTGGGATCGCCAATTTTTTGCTCGTCCCAAAAGATCCTCCCCAAGGTCGCCGGAGGCAGCGGTAGTGCATTGGAAGTATAAACCGCTTCAGGCACAAAACCGTCGGCTAAAAACTCCATTTCAGCTAAATCGTAATCCAGTGGAGTCTGAAAATCAAAGCGCGCATAGCGCATGTAGGCCTGCGGTTCAAAGGCCACGGCAATGGTGTCTTCCACATTGACCGGTGCGCTCGCCTCGAGAACGAAGGTCGGAAAAGTCGAGGCTATCTTAGTGAACCTAGGGAACGCCAACTGCCCGACACTCGGATCGTCGAGACTAAGACCGGCGATTACCTTCTCAGTCCCGGGCAGGCCCTTATAGAAAGTGTAAGCGGAAACTCGCGAGGGCTCTGCAAGACTGGGGTAGAGGCGGAACAAGCGAATCGGAAAAGAACGTCCCAGGTCGATATAGAGAGTCCATTGTTGTTTGACGTCCTGCCCAACTCGGTCGATGCGCTCGAAATGGGTCAGTGGGTCGCCATCGAAAACGTGCCATAGGCCCTCTTGGAGTCGCTGGTCAGTCAAAGCCCTTTCAAAAATGCCATGAGGCGTGAGGTTGAGCCCCTTGTTGTACTTGTCGCCGCTGGGAGGGCGGGGAAAGGATTCGGCCACATTGATCATGGCCTCAATTTCGGTGATACCAGCTCGACGCAATAACTGGACGGCCTCTAGGCTACGCGGAAAAGAACTCCAGCGCGGAATCAAGACCGTGCCCGCCTCCACGATCGCACCATCTTCAAGTTCAATATCAGTCGGTGCTATTACATCAGCTCTGGTTACATTAAGCGAGAAGGCAAAGAGGCTGGAATCGGTCGACGAATCGGTCGACGCATCCACTTCGGTGGCAGTGAGAGGAATTTCGGGAACGGGCACTACGCGCGTTGGCGTGATGGGCCCTATGCCATTCTCATAGCTTTCAAGGTCAATCACTTCGATGAAGCGACTCTCTGAAAGCGGCCCCTGCTTGGCGTCGGCCCAAGTTGTATTGCCCGGAATGGCGAACAGGCGCAACTCCGCAGCAGCATGTACGACCCAACCTGCCAAAACCAGCGCGACGACACAAATCCCAATTCTCATTCCGTTACTCCCCGGTAGAATTTGCGCTGCCTAGGTCTTAGCATGGGCAAAACTTAGGAGCGAGGTATTTATAACGCGAGGAAGGTGGCTACAAGTTATGGGATAGCCACAAAATAATTTTAAGGAGAGGAGGAAGTACTCCCCCTCTCCTTAAAATTTAGGAAAACAGCAGGATGTTACTGTTACTCAAACGCGGCCTTGATGCGGCCCCAAGAGTCCTCTTCGACCGCCGTTTCTCCAGTACCGACCAAGCGACCATCGACAAAGCGCTCGGCAAAGCGCCAAGTCGCAGCCTGACCAGACAAGGTGTGAAAAGCGCGGTAGTCGCTCGGAGCCTCATCCATGTCCTGCGCCGAAATCTGGAAACCAATGATCTTGCCATCGAACAACGGCGAAGCTACGCTGTCGTCCGGGCTGTTCCAGATCAGGTCGTCGAAAGGCGTGACGAAGAACTCAATGATTGTGGTCGTCGGGCCATCGCCGGTCGACCCTCCACCGCCGTCAGCATAGGGCAGTGAGTTGACCCACTCGGTGCCTTTACCCAGATAGCCGACGTGGCGGCCGTCAGGGGTATCACCGATAGCCACGTACTGCTGAGCCGTGCGGTTGTTATTCAGGTCTTTCTCTTCGTCGGTCCAGTTCTCATCAGCCGAACCAGTGTAATCGCCACCAGTGTGGTCGCCATCAAGCATGAACTCAATGGCGTCCTGCCTCCACAAGCTACCCAAGTCACCGCCCGCGTACTCGTTGATGTACACGTTGTCGATGCGCTCCATACCCATCCAGATGGTGCCCTGATTGCCGTTCCAAGCCAACCAGATGCGATAGTCTAGGTCCGCCGGATCGTACTGGGCGCCGTCACCCACGGTCGGATCCTGAAAGAAATCAGTGGTGACCAGCGAAGCGTCTCCAACTACATCTTCCCAATCGGCTATGTCGGCATCGCGCAGGTCGATGTCAGCCAGATCGGCCTCGGACAGCTCAAAGAGCAGGTAAACTTGTTCGCCAATATGCGCACTAGCACCGCTCGTCAAGCCCACTATTAGGCCCATAGCGAGGAGGCCATATAGACGTTTCATAAGCTGCAACTCCTTCCAATATCCCTTTATTGGGAATGTGGTGTTTGGGGAAACGACCTTTTCGGCTACGATCATGCATCGTAGCATAGGCTATCGCCTATTGCCGCCGTAGGTCTTGTCTTCCCTCAATAGAAAACTATGCCCGCTAGCAATCAACTCCGACCTTTCCTGCCAGCCGGAGCCGCTGTAGAGGGCTCTTGATTCGGTGCAATATAGGAAATTCTCCTCCGTGCTGCAAGTATTTTCCTAGCGGGGACTATCCGTTGACATAGCTGCCGATCGATAATCTACCGGCAGTCGCAAGGCACGCTTATTGAGAATCCCCAGCACTGCCGTCGGTACTATCTCCGGCGCTGTCGGCCGTGTCGTCAGCACCGTCTTCGTCGCTGTCTTTGCGAAAGCGAATGTGCTTCACATCGTGCATACCAATCGCAAACGAACTCGAACCTACGACGCCTGTAAAGGCCCGATTTACGCGCTCGAAATAGCTCTTGTCGGTCTCGCCCGAGAGGCGCACTAGGCTCGCTTCGACCGTGCCCATAACGGTTTTTCCCGACCAATAGGTCGCCGTTAGCGGCCTGAACTCATCGCCCGTCCCGCCGTCGGCAAAATCGATGCGCGCTACTTTATCTAAAGGAATAAAGCGCTTGTTGCGGCCTCTGAAAAAGTCGAGCCGCTTCTTGCCGTGAAAGCGCAAATTATCCACCTCAAAGCGCCGGCCGTTTGTCGTGATGATCGTGGCGTTGAGAATCTTTTCTGCCGGCGGCTCCTCGCCGACGGGATGGCGCAAGACAATCTCTTGCACATCGCTGGCGAGGATGAAGAACGGCCCCAACTCGGTCACCCCAGCGAAGCGACGCCCGCTGCTTCCACCACCGACGGCATCCTGGTGGGGCGAAGAAGAACCGCCCGTCACCATCTTACCCTTTTCTCGGACGCCAGTCCGGAATTCGATCATGATGTCCTGTTCCTCGTCGCTACGCTCCCCTTCAAAGCGCAACCGAGCCACCTTGACCAGTTCCACCAACCGACGCTGTCCTTGGACGTAGATTTCCAAATCCTGACGTCCCTGAAAGGTGAACTTATCAACTTGGTGCTGGTTGCCGTAGCGATCGATAATGGTCGCCTTGAGAGAGGAAGTAGCGGCTCCACTGGCCGATACCCATAACGCGGCCAAGAGTATAGCTCCACCCCATAGTCCTTTGCGCTTCATGGCATTACTCCGCGATAAGCGATAAACCTAAGGCTGTGAGTCCCCTTCGCCTCCGCTTTCGCCCGGTTGTGCCGGCGAGGGTGGCGGGCCGATGAGGATGTTCTGGGTCTGTCCCATGCTCACCTGGACGGGCCTGATTTCGTCCAAACCAGTGGGAGAATTTTCAATTCGCACCTTGTACTCGCCCACTGGCACGATAAAGTAGCGCACCTCTGTCGAGGTCATGCCTCGGCCTAGCATAGTCCGCAAATTGTAGTCAAAAATCAGGAAAGGCACCTGACTGCGGCCCTGTGAATCGGAAAAAATGACCTGGAAGCGGCCGATGGGTATGGGCGCGTACATTTCCTGCCCCATCAGGACATTGACTTCCTTCTCGACGCTGTCCTCAATATCCGTATTGACCACGACTGTGTAGCTGCCAGGATCTAGGTCGACGAATTGCGGCAGAGAGCGGTAGCCCGTCTCGTATCCTATGGGCGAACTCGCGGCCATGCGCGGCGATTCCGCGTGGACCTCCTCGCCAGTCTCGTCGAGGACGTAGTAATTTACTTCGTTGATTCCTCCCGTCTCCAACATGAGTCGCCCCTTGCCCTCGGGAATGGGGGGCAAACCATAACCACCCCCGCTGCCGCCGGTGGTGGCACAGCCAGCCACAACAGCCGCTAGAGCACCGACCAGAAGCCACTTGTATACTCGGGTATATTTGACTTGCGACGCCATCTCTCTCTCCTTGTGACGAGCTGCAGAAAACAGACAACTACCTAAGAGCCATAATATATAGGCTCTCGGCTGCTGTCAACTACTCGCCATCGACCGCAAGAGACACGAGGATGAAGTGCCGATCTTTTCTTGGTTGCTGGCTGACGAAACGCGTAAATTCTGCTTCGTTGTGCCACTGGCGCGGGTGCGCTGAAGGGACCGTCACGCCCCGGCGCAAGAGGTCTTGCCAAAAAGGCTTGTTCTTAACGACGAAGCCAGCCGCCACCAAGAAATAATCTGCGCCTGCGGCCGCGAGGCTGTCGAGCCGCTCTGGCGCAAATTCGGGCTGAGTTATTTGCCATCCCTTGCGATGGCAGTAATAGAGCAAGGTCGGGCTTTGCGACCGGTACGGCACTCCAGTGTTTTCGTCCTCATCGCCGATAACCAACAGTGCATCCTGTGGCAACTTGGCGTCAACGATCCGGCCCACCAAATGGCAGCTCTGGTAGTAGTTGTGCCAATTGTTGGGCTGTGCGTAATACGGCCTAACCGCCCAAGCACTGTAGGCGGCGACTCCGACGACCAAAGTACATACTAAGATGACGCGCCAGTGGTGCTTCCAGTTCCGCGCGAACCGACACCACCCGGCTGATGCGGCATCTGCTCCGATAATGGCTTCGAGCACTCGCCCGGCTAGCAAGGCCCCCACCGGGACAAAGGGTAATTGGTAGTAATGCAGTCTGCGATTGCCCTCGGGGACGACAAAGAAGTAGAGTACCAGCCCTCCCATCCACACCCACAGCGTCCATTCGCGCCGTTGGGTAGGAGCTAAGGCGAGTCCAGCCAAAACCAAAACCGCCCCCACAGGCGTATAGACACTGTGCCAGAAGCGCTTCAATAGCGTCCAGTAGAAATCCGCCGTAAAGAGCAGGCTGTGGTCCCACTTGTCATAGCCGTAGCGATTCCAGATGCCAAAGGTCAGGCCGGTCTCTTCAAAAAGCAGGCTAGCGTGCCAGTACCAGAGCGCAGCGGGGGCCACAGCCAGCACGAGATAGAGCCAAAGCGCGGGCCTGCAAATGAAGCGCCACCCCCAGCGCACCCAAGCTAAGGCAACGAGTGGAAAACCGAGATAGAGAGTAGGTATTTTGACGAGGAAACACAGAGCGGCCAACAGCGCCGCTAGCGCGAAAGCCCATCGGCGACCGCTGTCAATCCACCGCGCGAAAGCCCAAAGCGACCCCACGCTCAAAAGGATCATCAGCGCCTCGGGCATAAAGGTGCGCCCGTAGTAGATGCTCATGGGAAAAATCAGATAGAACAGAGCCGCTAATAGCGAGCCCAACCGCCCCATGCCCAATCGCAGGCCCAGCCAATAGAGCAAAGCCGCCCCCGCCGTTGAGCACAGCGCCGCCACGAGCCGCCCGACCCACTCATAGGCACCGCCAACTGCGGCATAGAGCAGGCCTACGACGAAGGGGTACAGAGGAAAATTCGTCTCCACATACCCAGGAGTAGTGCCGCGCCAATCGACGCGCGGATAGAAGAGCGAATAGCCCTCTTCGTAAAAGTTGCGGGCGATGGCGGCCGTGTCCGTCTGGCGCCAAGCCTGCTTGTCAGTCAGGGGCGCTTGCAGGCTTACAAACCGCAGGGCCAGCCCTAGGGCAAGGACGATATAGAGATAAGAAACGCCCGTAGCCCCCTTCGTTTGCATGTCAGATCAGTAGGGGCGCCAGCTCGGCGACATATCGTCGCGATCGTCGTTGTCAGTCAGGTTGATGGGCATCAGCGGCGGCGCGTCCATCTCATCCATGTCAAACCCAGCCGTTCCGACTAAGTAAATGTCGTATTCATCGTCGCCCATCCTGCCCGCATAAGCTATCCCCTTGCCATCGGGTGACCAGACGGGCTCTTGCTCGTAGGTCTTCTCGGCGATGGAGATGCGGGTCCTCCCTTGCCCGTCGGGCCGCATGAGCATCAGCTCTTGCCCACCAAACTCCTCCGAGTTGTAAGCCAAGCGGTCGCCTTTTGGAGAAAACGACGCGAACATGTCGAGCTTGCGCCGATTCTCGGTGAGGCGGGTCCGATTCGATCCGTCGAGATCGATGAGGTAGATCTCGGCGTTGTCGTCGAAGGCCGAAGAAGTAAAGGCAATGCGGCGGCCATCGGGCGAAAACGAAGGCTCGCGGCCTTGAACCAACTTGCGCGGGTTGGCCCCGTCGACGTCCATGAGCCAGACGGCCACATCGCCATCGCGCTGACTGACGAAGACGATCGTCTCGCCGTCGGGCGAAAAAACGCCGCGCTGATCGCGCTCGGGATGCTCGGTTAAACGCACGGCATTAGAGCTATCGGCATCCATGACGTAGAGGTCGATGTTGCTCATCACGTCGCCGCGAGTGAAAAGGATTTTCTTCCCGTCGGGCGACCAAGAGGGATGCTGATCGGGTTCAGGGGTGTGGGTTAGTTGCTGGCGGTCGCTACCATCGGCCTTGATCGTAAACAAGTCCCAGTTTCGGATGTTTTTCTTAGTTGAGGCGTAGAGGATCGTGCCTTCGCGTTTGAAAGGGGCATTGCTGCTAGCCGGAATATCGAAGATCGCCTCGTAGGTCCGCACGCCCCATAGCGGCGGCGATTCTATTTGCAAGACCTCATTCCCCAAATAATCTCCCGCGGAGACATTGACTGCATAAGCACCACCACCCAATTCGATTTTGCTATCCGGCTCGGGCAAAACGTACGTTCCGGCTTTGACCAAGTGGTTGAATTTGTATTGGACGTCATTGGCGTCTAAGCGCACGAGCTGGCCGTCCCCGCCCTTGATCTCGATTTTAACTTGGTTCGAGCCACATCCTGCGATCGCGACGGCTAAAACCAATGCAAATAGCTTGAACATGTATTCTCCTTACTGAATATTGCACACTCGGCCCATCAGGCTAAACCGCTGAGTACTCGCAAGCGATTGCCGAGATGATCCATCAGTTCGTTGGTATTGGCAAAGGAATCCGCGTAGAGCGGTTCGTCAACCCGAAAGTACACCCGCGCCCCAGGCCGAGCGTAGCTAGCGTATTCCAAGCCGATGGGAATCAACGGCACGCGCATCCCCAACCGCTCCTCGGCCTGTACTAGGTGCTCGACTACTTCCTTTTGCAGGGGTCCCAACTTGTCTTGATAACGCATGCCTTCCGGGTGCGAGATGACCAATTCTCCACTCCGGTATAGCCCGTCTAGATAGGCTTGCATCTGTTGGTTGGCTGCGCGGGCCCGCCGAATCTCAGCGCGGCGTTGCTCCCGGTCCGCGATCCGCCTGATATCTTTGGGTCTCACCACTTTGACCCCGCCCATCAACTCTAGCACTCCCCACAGACCAACCTTCATAATGTAGTTGGCATAGCGCCGAGTGAACCTGTACAACAAGACTCCTTCCACCAGAATGTCGCGGTACGCGCAATGCTTGGGCAAAATCAGGGCCGGCCCCTCGCGCGGCAGATTGCGACCGCCCTCGACCGCTAGGCGGTGATACCGCATGGCACCTGCCGCGAGCAAGCGAACACCGCAGGCGCAAGCATCAATGCGCTTGAGGGAAAAATCTCTGTGTTCAGACTCTGCGGACATGGTCCTATTTAAACAAGTCTTTTACCTTGCCCCAAGTGCTTTCGTCCACTTCCGTAGACAAGGGTTGCAGCAGATCTTGCCCCGATCCAGCCAAGTACAAAGATCCCTCGGAATCTACGGCTGCGAAATAATCCTCGTCGGAGTCCAGCCGCGCTTTGATATACGCGGGCACCTCCGGCGACTGCGCGGCCATAGCGACCGACCACAGAGTTAGGCCCTCGGCCATCGCTAGCACTTGCTCGTCGCGGACGATGGCGACAAATCGCTGCTCAGCATCCTGCGCGCTAAACTGCCGCCATAGCTGCAAAACCCGCTGGCGCTGCGGAGCGCTATCGTGCGAGAAGACGTAGAATACATGGCTGTCTTCCGGCAGCACCTGCATCTCGCCGCTGTTAGCTTCACTCGCTGCGACCAGCAGCAGGACCAAACCCGTCGTCCATGTCGTTCGTAGTGCATTCATATCGACCTTATTCGGCGCGAATTCCGTAGTCCTTTTGCACGGCGTCTTCCCCTTGCAGAATCCTCACCAGCGACAGGTGTTGGCTGAGCACCTGTTCGACTTGTATGACGCCGACTCGGCGCGGCAGGGACGTTCCCAACACCTCGCCGGTATCCGGATCTTTCAGTTCCCGTCCCTTGTCCCACACGCCGTACTTGTTGCCTTTCTGCACTGAATCGGCTAATCCCACATTAATATAAGCACTCAACCGCACTAGCACAGATGGTCCGTTCTCTCCTGTATCGGCCCGCATTGTATCAGCCACCACCTCTATGATCTTCGGCTCGGAGGCCTTGAGTGCGGCCGGGGGTTGGATAAGGCTGTCCAGCCCAGCGGCCAAGTGGTCCAGGCAGCGGCCTACCGACTTGCCTAGCAGGGTATTGTGGAATTCCTCGCTGCCCCACTCCATCTGCCCCAAGAGAAAGTACTCCTTTTCCAGCGGTACGTACGCTGCCGGGTTGGTGATCCCATAGCGCTTGCTGTCCTCAGCTACTTCTCGTATCACCTCGCCGGCTGACTCCCCATCTATGACCTTATAGGGATACAGCCGCACCGTGGTCAGGCCCTGATAGCTGCGATAGCCGCCGATGGGCACGGTGGCGCGGAAGCGCTTCATGCTCATCTCGTCGATCTGCCCCAAGACGACGTAGTCGGCGTCCACTTCGCGGCCAATGGCCAAGGCGAGCCCGACATCGAGCTTGCCTTGCAATTCTTTCTTTTTTAACCGCACGAGTGCTGAATCAATGGACACAGTGCTGAAAAAGGCACTGCCGCGCAGCGAATCGGCTAAGCCTCGGGGCATGGCCGAGTATATGTCCCACTCGCCCTTGTATTTCGACTTGTCGCGAAAGGGCATGAAGAGCAGCCGCTGCTTTAGCCCCTCCGAGATGGTGCTGTCGCTGACCACCGAATCCTTTGCAGCTTCCCCCTCTTCCTTTTGATCGCCCAACCCCATAATCGGCACCACAGTCGCCTCTCCGTCTGCCCCCCAATACAGCGCGACCAACAAAGCAAGTCCCCCCCGCAAAAACCACCTGTGTCTAGTGGACATCAGTGCTCTCCTTTGGTTTGCGTGAGTACGTAAGGGCCTTGGGGCACGACCGCTATGCGCGCCCCGGCACCGTGCCGCGCTAGCGCCGCAGCTAGCCCTTGCTCCACAGAGGGAACGACCTCGACCCACACCTTGTCACAGTACTGAGGATCAATGCCCTCCGAATATAACATAACCTCGGCCTTGTCGAGTACCTTGCACAGCTCTTGCAATTGCCATTGGTCGATGGCGAAGAAATCGGGATTCGCGAGGCGGATCGAGAATTCGGCGGCACCGGATGCGCCGAGCAGCATCTCCACAAATTCCGCACTGCCCAAGCCCTCGGCGCAGCGAGCGGCAATGAGGATCGTCCCGCCCTCTTTGACGATGGGCAACACCGCCGTCAGGCCCTTGACGGCTTGGTAAAACGTCAGGTCGAGTGGCCAGCCAGCGCTGCTGGTAACCGCGATGTCAACCGGCTCATCAACCAAGATGCCGTTCTGCTGCTCGACGAAGCGGGCCCCTGCGGCATGGGCCTTTTCTAGGTCGCCGCAAAACAGGCCGGTGATTTGCCGTTGGTCGTTCATCGCCACATTAAATGTAAAATCAACGCCGGCGCGCTGCGCCACTTCGAGGGCTTGGCGGTGGAAGGGGTTGCCTTCAATAGAGCCTTCGCACGCCCGAGGATGGCTCAACAGTTCGGGGCCGTGCAACACGCGCATCGTCTCAATACCCATCAATCCCGGACAGATGGCCTTGCGACCGCCCGAGTACCCTGCCATCAAGTGCGGCTCGATCAGCGAGGTGGCGATTTTCAGGTCGGCCTCCATATAGAGCGCAGTGATCCATATTGGGGCACCGCCCGAAGTTTCCCCCAGATAGGTCAGAGTCTCGCGGCGGCGGGCGGTGTGGTTGACGATGCGATAGTTGCGGGCGATGTCGGCCCCGACGAGCTGTACCAATTCCTCGCCCTCGTTGGGCCGGTGCAGGCCGGTGCCGACCAACAGGGTAATATCCTCGCGAGCGATGCCTTCTTCTTCGAGAATCCGCAGCATCGGCGGCAAAATGACGGCGTTGGGGACCGGGCGGGTAATATCGGCAATGACTACGCAGGCGTTTTTGCACCCCTGCGCCAGCCGCCGCAAGGCCGGAGTCCCTATCGGGTGAGCCAGCGCGTGATCGATCCGCTCCTCGATCTGGTCGAGTCCCGCACTCGGAGCCATCTGCAATACTTCGGCCGAGTCGGGCACTGCAATTTCGAGGCCGTCGCGGCCATAATCGAGCCTTACTCTCATTGCGTATGCCTAGGCCAATTTGTCCTCGAGATACGCGCGAAATGCCGTGCCGAACTCCCGGTCGGCCAAGGCAAAATCCGCAAAGGCCCGATAGTATGTGAGCGGCGTTCCTATGTCGTAGCGCGCCTCGTCGCTCGCAAGACGCATGCAGCGGACCTCGGCTCCGCGCTGGATCAGGACGCGGATGGCATCGGTCAACCACAGCTCGCCGCCAAGCCCAGGCTCAATCTCGTCAATGGCGGCGAAAATCTCCGGTGAAAAAATATAGCGGGCCGCAACCGCAAGACAACTCGGCGCAGCTTCCACCGACGGCTTTTCAACGATGTCGGCGATGGCAAAGTCATCGGCGGCTGCGCCTTGCGGTGTGACGACTCCGTACTTGTAGGTTTCTTCGCGCGGCACTTCCCATACGGCAATGGTAGCGGCCGCACCCCGTTGAACATGCGACTGCATCATCCGGCCAACCACGCCTGGTACGCGCGGCGAGGCGATGATCGTGTCGCCGAATCCCACTACAAACGACTCGTCGCCGACAAATTCCCGCGCTTGGCGCACAGCATCGGCATTGCCGGTCGGCCGCCGCTGCCGCACATAGTAGAATTCAACGCCCTCGGCCGCGTAGTCAACCTCGCCGATCGCGCTATCTCCCAAACGCGCCGCGAGCTCGGGATCGTCGTCGAAGTGATCCTCAATCGAGCGCTTCTTGCGGCCCGTTACAAAGAGAAACTTGTCTAATCCTTGCTCGATCATCTCCTCGACCACGTACTGCACGACGGGCTTGCAACCAACGGGCAGCATCTCCTTGGGTTGGGACTTAGTCGCCGGCAGCAAGCGAGTGCCCAAACCTGCTACGGGGAATACGGCTTTGCGAATCGGCACGTTTTCTTTTTATTTTAAGTTTAAGAGAATCAAGGACATAACTAAAAATAGCACCTTAGTGAAAATAGGAAGCTATAGGTGCTAAATCAAGACCGACCTGTCCACTCTTGCGCCGCTAACCCCATGTTCGACTTGGCCCCAACTCGCCTGCGCGCCCTCTTGCAAGCGTTTCCCGCGCTCCGCATCGGCGTAGTAGGCGATTTTTTCCTCGACTCCTACCTCGAATGCGACCCGGCCCTCGACGAAAAGTCGCTGGAGACCGGCAAGACCTGTTATCAGGTGATCGGCTATCGCCGCCAACCCGGGGCCGCCGGCAATGTCGCCGCCAACTTGCGCGCTCTCGGCGTAGGAGTGGTCGAGGCCGTGGGCTATTGCGGCGACGACGGCGAAGGCTACGAACTGCGGCGGGCCATGCGCCGGCTGGGCCTAGATTTGACGGGCTTTTTCACGGCTCCAAGTCGCTTGACTCCGACTTATCACAAGCCCTGCTACGTCGCTAGCAGCCAGCGCAGCCGACCAGTACTCGAGGAACTAGAGCGGCTCGATGCCAAAAACCGTCGCCCAACCCCCATAGACCTCCAGCGCACACTCATCGACCATGTCCGCCAGCGCCTGAGCCATTGGGACGGGCTCGTGCTCATCGATCAAGTCGCCGAAGCCAATTGCGGCGTCCTCACCACGCGCGTGCGCCGTGCCATCGCCGCTGCGCTCGGTCCTCAGCCCAAGCTCGTGGTGCTCGCCGACTCGCGCACGCGCATCGGACTCTTCAAACGCGCCATCCTCAAACCCAACCAGCGCGAAGCTTGGGCCGCGCTCGGCGGCCAAGGTAACCTGTCGCTCAAGGCAGCGCACCACCACGCCCGCGTACTCAGCAACCAGACTGGTCGCCCAGTATTTCTAACGCTTGGCAATAAGGGGATACTCGTAGCCGACGGCAGCGCGGTCGAGCACGTACCAGCCGTGGGCCTCACCGCACCCGTTGACCCGGTCGGCACCGGAGATACTTGTGCGGCTGCCCTCAGCGCGGCCTTGGCGGCAGGTGCCGAACTGACGGAAGCGGCCGCGGTAGCCTGCTTGGCCGCTTCAATTACCGCTCAGCAGGTTGGCACGACTGGCACGGCCTCGCCAATCGAGTTAAGCCGCCGCTTGCACCAGTTGCGGCTCAGCTACGATGCGTAGGTCTCTTCGACGACCGTGTGATACCGCTCGACTATCGCCTTGGGCACGATCTTCTTTAGGCCCTTGGTCAACGTCCCAGCGTCCTCGCTCAGCGGCTCGGGCAAGAGCGCGACGCGCTGCGGCCGCTGATAGCTCGGCAGACCAGCGGCCGTGGCCTCGGCGAGGAACCCTTCGCGGATCCGCTCGCCCAAGCTCGAATGCGTGCGCAGGGCGTCCTCGTCCTCTAGCGGCAACCCGTCGATGCCGCTGTTTTTTGCCTCCTCTACATCCACCGTCACCAACGGCAGCGGGTAGTCGCGCTGCTGGTCGCCATACACGATCACGTGCTCAACTAGAGACACCCGGGCAAAAATCCGCTCTAGGGCTTCGGGATTGACAAACTCGCCGTTGCGCAGCTTGAACTGTCGGCCAACTCGCCCCTGGAACGAGAGAAAGCCCTCGTCATCCATGCTGAACAAGTCGCCGGTCCGATACCAGATCTGGCCGTCTTCCTCCACTAGCACTTGCTCGGTCTGCTCGGGGTCGTGCAAATACCCACGCATGACGTTGGGGCCGCTAGTCCACAGCTCTCCGACTTGGTCGCCACTGGGTCGGCACTCGTCCTGTGCCGGATCGTTGTAGCCAATTTCCGATCCGTCTTCGGCCACGATTTTCACCGCCTGCAACGGCCTTCCCACCGTGCCGCTTTTGCGCCCGCCGAGATGATTGGTGGCAATCAGCGGCGCACACTCGGTCGTGCCGTAGCCCTCGTACGTAGTGATGTCGAGCACGTGGTGAAAAAAATCCAACGCCTTGGGATCGGCCTTGGCCGAGCCGACGATCAAAAGCTCCAGATGAGGTCCGACTCGCGTGGCGAGCTGGGCGCGAATTTTGCCGATGATCGAACGGCCGATGGCCGCCAAAAAGAGCTTGTCGCCCAGCCCAGCCTCACCGCGCGCCAATCGCTCCTTGGCCGCAACCGAGCGCTGAATCAAGCTCCCCTTAAGGCCGCCGGCGTCGATTTCTTTGCGCACATTGCCGTACACTTTGTCGAGTATCAGCGGCACGGTGAGGAAGCCCTCCGGCTCTGAGAGACGGATGTCGCTAAGGACGCGGTCGGGCGAGCGCGCCAAGTCCAAGATCCACCCCTTGGCCAAGGGATAATAGATATTGAGAATCCCCATGGAGTGGTAGTCGGGCGCAGACTTGAACATGCGCATAGGCTCGCGCTTGCTAACCACGTCCCAGACCTCTTCGACGTTGGCGACGATGTTGGCATGAGTTTGGATCACGCCTTTGGGCAGGCCGGTTGAACCCGAGGTATAGAGAATTTTCGATTCATCTTCCGGCAGCACCTCGACCTCGGGCACGGTCGTGCTGTTCTCCGCTAGCTCTTTCCAAGGGATCGCGTCTTCAGCCTCGCCCTCGGTCAACGCAATCTGCGGCGTCTTGTCCAACCGCTCCCGGACGGTACCAAACCGCTCATAGCCCTTGCGATCTACGACCAGCAACTCAACCGCAGAGTGTGCGATGCTATGGGCGAGAGCCTCGTCAGGCGACTGGATGCACAGCGGCACCGCACTGACCCCAATGCAGTCGGTCGCGAGAAAGATCAAGAGCGGCTCGCTGCCGCCATCGGTGAGAATGCCCACGCGCTGGCCCTTGGTCAAACCCTGCGCTGCAAGGCCCGCCGCTAGCCGATCGCGGCGACTTTTGAGCTCGGCGTAGGTTACGGGCTGATAGCTCAATGTGCGGCTACCCTCTACGGGTTTGAGCTCTCGAATGGCCGTCTGTTCGGCACAGGTTGCGAAGCTATGGTCGAGCAGATCTCTCAGTGTTTGTCCCATCGCAAACCTCTTTCTAGTGATTTATGGAGTGATTTATATCGTTGTCGTTTACGGCGCACAAAAGGACCGCCTTGCCATTGCACACGCGGCCCGGCGACCGCATCTTCCCTTTATGAATTTTCGCTGCAATCGCGCCTTTATCTTGCTGCTCTTGGCCTGCCCGGTCGTCTCCTCAGCGCAGCCTTCGGTGGCCATGTTTGGCTACTCGCTCAGCATGGGCAGCGTCACTGTCGATCAAGAGCAGCTATATCGCCTCAGCCTCCGGCCCGACTTTCCCCTAGGCCGCTTGGGCATTGGCCTCGACTTAGAGCTGTTTGTCGAGCGCAACGGCGACCTCGGTTCGCGCGGCTGGGAGGCCGGCTCGTCAACTCAAACCCTCGACTCAATCTTGCGCAAGATCTACTACGTGCGCTATGGGCGTCCCAATGACGCGGTGTACGTCAAAATTGGCGCGCTCGACAACGTGACGTTGGGGTACGGCCTCATCATGGACAACTACCGCAACACCCTGCACTATCCGGGCATCAAGAAAACCGGACTCCAGTTCCGCATCGCCAATTTCGCTGGCACTAATATCGGACTCGAAGGAGTGATCAACAACCTCCAAGACTTCCAAGAGGGCGGTGCCCTAATCGGGCTGCGGACTTTTGGCTATGCCGCCAACCTCGAGGTGGGCGTGACCTTTGTGGCCGATCTCGACCAGTACAGCGGCCTGCGCGACAGTGATTCCGACGGCGTGCCCGACCCCATTGACGCCTTCCCAGAAGACGGCGATTTTGCCCTCGACAACGACGGCGACGGCGTACCCGACCATATCGACAGCGACGACGACAACGATGGCATCATCGACGCCGATGCCGGCAGCGGCCTCTCCGCCGACATTGCCTCCGCCTTGTTGGGACTCAACGCCAATTACGGCAACGCCTTCCCAATAGACCAAGACGTGGACCGTCACAAGCCCTTCAACAAAAACCGCGTTGGCCAAGACTTCTTTTCGATCTTGGGCGTGGACCTAGCTTACCCGCTCATCCGCAACCTAGGCTTAGAGCTCAAACTCTACGGCCAGTTTGCCCTCCTGATGGACGACGACGACGCCCTCTCCAGCTTTGAGGCGCAACAGCAAGGCGTCTCCCCCGGCAATCGCCAAGCGACCGGGTTCGGAGTCGCCGCCCCGGGCCTGTGGCTATCTTTAGGCCCGCTCAACGGCCAACTCGATTTCCGCCACTTCCGCCGCGATTTCGACTCGCGCTACTTCGACGAACTGTACGAACTCGACCGCGCTCATCTCGACCTCGCCACCGGACAGGCCCAGTCCAAGGACGCGCGGCTCGGCTACAGCAACGATCTCTCCGGCTTTTTCGGTCACTTGGGCACGGAACTCGGCTCGTACGCGTACGCCTCGGTTTCCTATCAGTACCTGACGGGCACTGGCGACCCCAAACAGCAGCTCATCGCCAGCGCATCCCTGTCGCGCAAACTGCTCAAATACTTCCCCCACCTCAAGCGCGCGTACGCTTATTTCCACAAGAACAACATCGGCCGCAGCCTCAACGAGGACGGCACCGACCGGGACGACTTCTTCGAGCCGACCAAAGACACTTTCTACGGCTTTGACGTTGGACTGAACATAAAAGAAGGCGCATCCGTGCGCTGGGATACTCGCTTCGTCTTCGAACGCTCCGCCAATCGGCGCTTGCAGCGCCACAAAATCATGACCCTCGAAACCGTATTCGACTTTTGATATGAAAATCACTCGCGTATCAGCCCATTACCTGCGCCTGCCCGATGTCACTACCCGCTGCGACGGCACTCAGGACACCTGTCTGATCCAAATAGAAACCGACGCCGGCATCACCGGCTGGGGCGAAGTCGATTCGGCTCCCACCGTGGTCAAGGCCGTCGTCGAGGCCCCGCTCTCCCACCAGATTAGCAACGGTCTCGCCAACGCGCTAGAGGGCTTGGACCCGCTAGCCATCGACGTCTGCGGGGCCCGCATGCTCGACGCGGCCAACTACTACGGCCGCGTCGGCGTGGGCACGCACGCTATGGCTGGCGTCAACCTCGCGCTGTGGGACATTGCTGGTAAAGTGCGCAATTGCCCGGCCTACGAACTGTTCGGCGGTCCCTATCAAACCAAATTCCGCGCGTATTGCTCCATCCTCTTCGGCGACACGCCGCAAGAGACCGGCGAATTGGCCCGCCGCTTTGCCGACGAGGGGTTCACGGCCATCAAGTTCGGCTGGGGGCCGATGGGGCAGAACGAGGCAAACGACATCGCCTTGGTGCGCGAAGCGCGGAAGGGGGCCGGGCCGGACGTGGACATCTTGGTGGATGCTGGGCAGGTGTGGGACTGGAAGACCGGCCTCAAGCGCGCCGAGCAGTTCGCCGAGTACGGCATATTCTGGCTCGAAGAACCTTTGCACCCCGAGGATGTCGCGGGCTATGCGCACCTCTGCGAGCGCAGCCCGGTACCCATAGCCACGGGCGAGGCCGAATCGCGCTATCAGGACTTTGAGCAGCTACTCGTCAATGGTCTCATCGATTGGGTGCAGCCGGACCCGGGCCGCTGCGGGCTCTCGACCATGGTTGAGGTCGGCCGACTCGCCCACCGCCTACACCGCAAGGTAGTAAACCACTCGTTCAAAAGCGGCATCACCATCGCTGCTTCTCTGCACGGACTTGCGGCAGTTCCCCACGGCGAGGTCTTCGAATACTGCATGGCTGAGTCGCCTTTGCGCCACGACCTGACACACGAAAAATTCGCGGTCGTCGATGGCTATGTTCACGTACCGGAGGGACCGGGGTTGGGCGTGACCATCAATGAAGAGATAGTGGAACGATATCTAGTTTCGTGAGGAGCCACTCCATGAAAGATTCCCGTCGGTTTGCATCATTTTCGACCTCCTTCGACCTCGATGACTTGTTGCGTACCCAGCGTCGGAATTTGTGGTACAGTGGGGCTTTGGCGGTGATTTTGCTTGCGGCACTAGCGCTAATTGATCCGTTTGGACGCGTTGTGCCGAGCGCACCTCATCCGCCGACCGTCAAGTACATCAAGCGTCAGCCGCGCCCAACTAAGCCGTTATCTGTGCGTAAAATTCCACAGCCTAAGCAACAGCCAATGGTTCGCAAGAGGCAACCCGCACCGATCCGCACAGACCCCGTCCATTTGACTACAAACGTCACTACAGAAGCTCCCATGAAGCAGGGATATATACCGGGTGCCCTGTCTCTTGTCAGCCCGTCCCACAGCAGTACACCGCGTCCACTAGATGCCGAGCGGCAACTAGGAGCCGGTCACCTCCTCGGGGAACGCGCAATAGGAATCACCCGCCAATCCGAAAACAAAATTGATCTCTCTTTGGAGATGCTAGACGTAAACAGTCTAGACACTGGGCAGCATCAGGCCGTCGTCATCCAAGACCCCGACGATCCGCAATCACTTAAGGGATTTATCAAGTTGCCCTTTGTGGTACCGAGAGATATGCTGGATATGCGAGGGACAGCTCTAGGTAGGCGTATTGATGCGTTGGCCGATGGGATCAATAAATACACTAATTTGCGGGCAGAAGCCTTCGGACCGATCTCGTTTGATGACGATCGCATATTTAAATTTCCTCTGCTCATTGGTTCTATATACAGAGGCTTAGGCCTGAATGAGATTGAAGAAGCCAACCAGTTCCAGTACCTGATTCAGGGGGGATTCATTATGGGGGGCGTTGGTGATGCGGAAAAACATCTTTCCCAAGTATTAACGAACGGAGGCTTAGTAGAAAGGAAAGACTTCTGGTCGGATATATTGCCAGAGGATCATCCCATTTACAACGCTTTTTTTAATATCGGTCTCCAATCATATCTTTTGGAACTTCATCCGGATCCGTCTATAGAATGTTACATTACTAAGGGCCTAAAAGGACATTTTATAAAGGATCGGCTCGTCTATGTAAATCCCTTGGAATCTTCGCAGTGGGCTTATGATGAAGCCGAGTTGATGCTCGCCATCAATGTAATGGTCTATGCGTTGGCCCAAGAAGGTTCCCTGGCTCAGCGCCTGACCCAGGACTTGGTAGCTAAGCGCGACGATCAATGAAGAGATAGTAGAAAAATACCTAGCGAATTAACCCAAAAGGTTTCCCATCATGCCCGATCACCCCATGCTCATCATAGACGGCCACCTCGACTTGGCCTTCAACGCCCTGCACCACCGCCGCGACCTCACCCAAGACGTCTACATTCTGCGCGAGCGCGAAGACCCCAAACCTCCAGGCCCTTCGCATCCCGACTCGCTGCGCGACAGAAAGCGCCCCGAAAGCACCTCGCGCGGCACGGCCACCGTATCCCTGCCGCAGATGCGCCAAGGCTGCGTCGGCATCGCGCTATCGACCATCATGTGCCGAGTGCAGATGCCCACCGGCCTTCTCGACGATGGCATGAGAACCCAAGAAGCGGCTCACTCCGTCGGCCAATCGCATCTTTACTATTACAAAGCACTAGAGCGCGAGGGCCAACTGCGCTTCATCCGCGACACAGACGATCTCGACGCGGCCATTGCCGCTTGGCAAAATCCCGACTCAACGACTCCCATCGGCCTGATACTAAGCATGGAAAGCGCCGATCCCATCTTAGACCCGGAGCAAGTAAGCTGGTGGTGGGAGCAGGGCTTGCGCTCGGTGGGGCTGACGCATTTTGGGGCCAATACCTGGGGCCACGGCACCGGCACTCGCGGCGGGTTGTACGCCGACGCCTATCCCCTACTCGACGCGCTCGCCGCAACGAATATCGCCCTCGACCTGACCCACGCCTCGGACTTGGTCTTCTGGCAACTTTTGGACTACTGGCAAGGCCCGGTCCACGCCAGCCACTGCAATTGCCGCGCCCTCGTCCCCGGCCAGCGCCACCTCAGCGACGAGATGATCCAAGCCATTGCCGAGCGCGGCGGCGTCATCGGTGCGGTCTTCGCCGAATTCATGCTCAATCCCGAGATCAACTTCGACGACCCAGCGACTTATCCGCAAACCGCCCACCGCCCCATGTCGGCCGTAGTGGATCACATCGACCACATCTGCCAGCTCGTCGGCAACTGCGATCACGTCGCTATAGGCTCCGACCTCGACGGCGGCTTCGGGCGTGAAATGGCACCCATCGACTACGACACCATCGCCGACCTACAGCGTTTCCTCGACATCCTCGCGCGGCGGGGCTACTCAACCGACGACATTGCGGCCATCGCCCACGGCAACCTCTCGCGCTTTTTCCGCCAAGCCTGGAGTTAATACAATGACCGACGAGCACCCGCTGATCCTCGACAGCCATCTCGATCTATCCTTCTCCGCCCTGCAAATCAACCGCGACCTGACGCAAAAGGCCGCCACCGTGCGCGTCCACGACTCCGTGCAGACCATGGAGGGCTTCGGCTCCTGCACAGTGACTTTTCCCGAACTGCGTCGAGGCAAGGTCGGCCTGTTCTGCGGCACGGTGATGTCGCGCCTAGATCCAGGCGACCGCTGGACCCGCACCGGCATGTACTGCCAAGCCCAATGCCACGGCGTCGGCCGCGGACATTTAGCGTACTACCAAGCACTCGAACGCGCGGGTTTGCTCCGCTTCGTCAAAAACATCGCTGATTTAGACGAAACCATCGCCGCTTGGCAAAATCCCGAACCAACCACTCCCTTCGGCCTAATCCTCGCCATGGAGAGCGCCGATCCCATCTTAGGCCCGGACCAAGTGCCTGAGTGGCGCGAACTCGGCCTGCGCCTAGTGTCGATCTCGCATTACGGCACCAGCACCTACTCGCACGGCACCGGTACCGAAGGGGGGCTGCTGCCGCCGGCCAAACCCCTGCTCGACGCGCTCAAAGCGGCCGGCATTATCATCGACTTGACCCACTTGACCGACCAAGCCCACTGGGAACTCTTGGAGTTGTACGATGGCCCAGTCTGCGCTTCGCACCACAATTGTCGCACCCTAGTCCCCGGCCAGCGCCAGCTCACCGACGAAATGATCCACTCCATCGCCGAGCGCGATGGGGTCATCGGCACAGCCTTTGACGCCTGGATGCTCGACCCGGACTGGCAGCGCAAAGTCCCCGCCTTTGAGCAACTGACCAGCGCCACGTTGGCAACCGTCGCCGACCACATCGACCACATCTGTCAGCTTTTGGGCACTTCGCGCCACTGCGGCATTGGCACCGATCTCGACGGCGGCTTCGGCTCCGAGCAAGCCCCGCGCAACCTCAACACCATCGCCGATCTGCAAAAACTCCAGCCTATCCTCGCGCACCGTGGCTACGCGCCAGCAGATATCGCCGGCATCTTCGCTGGCAACTGGATTCGGCTCTTCAAGGACGTATGGAGCCATCCGTAGGGGCGACCGGTCGGTCATTCCTACATCGCCTAAATCGGCCCGAATCGACATTGTATTTCATCTCATTTACAAATTCACACCCATTTAATCCGCAAAATCGCCCAATTTAAAATTCTGTCTTGCTTTTATTGCAAAAATATCCGATACTTTCCGTCCTAGATAAACATAATTAGCTTAAACCATCCATCTCAGGGAGAAATTGACATGGCGAGAGGAGCTGACAAAGTTATCGAAGCGCTCGACCGCTTCGGCGTCGAATACGTCTTCGGCCATCCTGGTGGCGCGGCCATGCCCATCTTCGACGCACTGCTCAACTCCAAACAGATTCGCTTCGTCCTCACCCGGCACGAGCAAGGCGCGACCCACATGGCCGATGGATACGCCCGTGCGACTGGGAAGCCCGGCGTCGTCCTCGTAACCTCCGGCCCGGGCGCAACCAACACCATCACCGGCCTGCTAACCGCGCTGATGGATTCCGCGCCCGTCATCGCCCTCACCGGCCAAACCGTCACCCCCATGCTCGGCAAAGACGCCTTTCAGGAGGCCGATGTCTTTGGCATCTCCATGCCCGTCGTCAAGCACTCCTATCTAGTGAGAGACCCCAACGACATCCCTCGTGTGATGACCGAGGCATTTCACATCGCCACCACCGGCCGACAGGGGCCAGTGCTCGTCGATTTGCCCAAGGACGTCACGCAGGGCGATCCCTTTCCCGAATGCATCACCGACTTTCCCGAGAAAGTGTACTTGCCTGGTTACACCTGGCAGACCAAGCCCGCGCCCGAGTTGCTCGAAGAAGCCGCCACCCTCCTGCGCCAGAGCAAGCGTCCCCTGCTCTACTTGGGCGGTGGCTGCATTGCCTCGGGCGGCCACGAGGCAGCCAAGGCCTTTGCTGAAAAGACGCGGATGCCAGTGACCAACACCCTGCTCGGCAAGGGAGCGTTCCCCGAGCAGCACGCGCTTTCGGTGGGTATGCTCGGCATGCACGGCACGGCCTATGCCAACAAAGCCGTCGTCGGCTGCGACTTGATTATGTCGGTAGGAGGGCGCTGGGACGACCGGATTACCGGCAAGCTCTCGGAATTCTGCCCGGATGCAAAAAAAATCCACATCGACATTGACCCAGCCGAATACGGCAAAGTGGTCATGCCCGACGTTTTTATCGAGGGCGATGCGCGCCAAGTCCTCGAAGAGCTAATCAACTACGTCGAGCCGATTGACACGGCAGCTTGGCTAGCCCAAATCGACGAGTGGAAGGCGAAATACCCGCTCAAATACGGCAAGCGCGGCGGTCTCAAGATGCAGGCTGTCATCGACCGCCTGTACGAGCTGACCGCTGGCCGCGCCGTGGTGACCACGGACGTCGGCCAGCACCAGATGTGGGCGGCCCAGTTCTACAAGACAGCGCACCACCGCCAGTGGCTATCTTCCGGCGGCGCTGGCACGATGGGCTTTGGCTTCCCCGCGGCCGTCGGTGCCCAATTCGGTCGCCCCGAAGAGACCGTGGTCGCCATCTGCGGCGACGGCGGCTTCCAGATGACCCTGTGCGAACTGGCCACTGCCGTTATTCATCGGCTGCCGATTAAGATCCTAGTCCTCGACAACAAGTACCTCGGGATGGTCCGTCAGTGGCAGGACCTCTTTTTTGACAATCGGCTCTCCGGCGTCGATCTAGAAGGCAACCCCGACTTCGTCAAGCTGGCTGAATCCTACGGGGCCAAGGGCTTTCGCATCCGGCGCACCGCCGACATTGACAAGATCCTCAAGCAGGCTCTCGACTACGACGAAGGTCCTTGCGTCATCCACGCCGAGTGCGAAAAAGAAGACAACGTCTTCCCGATGATCCCCGCCGGGGCCGCGCTCACCGACATGCTAGTCGAGGCCCCCAAGCAGAAACTGGCCCAACCTAAAGGGAGCACCTAATGTCCACCGCTGCCATTCACTTTGCGGCCGCAGATCTCAACGCCCGCCAAGAGGCTGTAGACGCGCCACAACTCAAGCCGACCGAACCCCAACAAAAGACCACCATCGGCCTGTTGGTCAACGACCGTCCCGGCGTGCTGGTACGCATCGCCCAGTGTTTTGCTCGACGCGGCTACAACATTGAGAATCTCGTCGTTTCGCCGGCCCACATTCCCCAGTGCTCGCGCATGACCATTACCAGCATTGGCCCCGCTGCCGAGTTGAACCAAATCATCTTGCAACTCAACAAGTTAGTCGACGTCATCCACGCCAAAGACCACTCGACCGACGATGCCATCACCCGCGAGTTGGCGCTCTTCAAGGTCGGCTGCTCGGTCGAAGAGCGCACCGAGGTCTTGCAGATTACCGAGGTCTTTCGCGGCAAGACGGTCGATATCTCAGGGGCCACCATCACCATCGAGGCCACTGGCACCACTGAGAAGATGGACGCGCTCGAATCGCTCTTGAGCAAATTCGACCTCAAGGAGATGGTTCGCACGGGCAAGGTGGTCATGGCTCGCGGCAACAAGCCGACATAAAAAAGGGGGACGAGCATTACCCGTCCCCCTTTTTGCCTGCTGTATCCTTCCTTAAAACGCCACGCCCAACTGCCCAAAGACCAAGCGGCCGATCTCCGGTGCCCCAATAAAGGTGCGGTGCTTGGTGTCGAGCGCGTTGGAAACATCCACTCCAAGCCGCAGGTTGCTTCCAAACGGTAGCAAATAACTCGCATTCAAATCGAGTAGCGAGTACGCGTCCACATCCCCGATGAACACCCCAGACTCCTGGCGGAACGCCCCCACATAGCGCCACTGCGCCCCTATAGTTAATTGCTCTTGGTCAAAGGTATAGGACGTGCCTAGCTTGAGCTTGTTACCCGGCGCGTTGAGCGCTATGTCGGCGATGCCATCGACTTTCTCAAATAAAGTCTTATCGACGTAAGAATAGCTGCCCGTCAGCGACCATTGGTCGCTTGGGAAATAGGCCAAGTTCACATCCAAGCCGTTAAGAGAGATCTCGCCGAAGTTGCGATAGGTCAACATTACCGCTGTCGGCTCAAAGGCTTGCTCCGGCGTAACCGTGCCAAACGGGATGCCCGCGGCCCCACCGGCAAACAACGCGACAATTTCATCCACCGGCGAGCCATTGCCGTTGCCAGACAAGGTGCCCGGGACCTGCATATTGTCGAGCGGGGCGACCGCCGCGGCCAGCTCTGCATTCTCGGCCAGCGTCTCTCCGACGCTAGCACCTAGCGCCGCCCCAAGGCTAGCCGGATCGAGGAAGACATTGGGCGTCTGCACCTGAATCGGAGAGACAAAATCCTTTATCCGTGTGTGATACAAGTCGGCCGCCACCACCAGCTTCTCGCCGACCACCCCCTTGTAGCCCAGTTCAAAGGTCTCGGTAGTAGTAGAGCGGGTCAGCGGCACGTCGATCACATCGGCGACCGGATCAAAGGGAGCCGGATCGCCAGCCGCCACCTTCTCGAGGTTGAGCATGAGTAGGGCGTTGTCCAATCCCGTCAGTTGCTCGGGCAACAAGGCATCTAACCCGCCCAATAGCTGCCCGGCGGCGGCCTCGGCCTCGGCTTTTTCTAGCCCTTGCAGCACCCCTATCTGGGTAGCCGCTAGCCCTAGAAAAAGCTCTGTATTGAGTGCGCTCAGCACCCCTCCGCGCCCCAAACCCCACATAACATTGGTAAAGACCGGATCCCCCAAGTCGATGTAGTCGGCCGGATCCATCCCCGCCACCGGCGCAAAAGACGAGCGGAACTTTGGTCGGCCATTGTCCGAACGAGCAAAAGTCCAGCCGCTAGCAAACCCCTCGCGATAGGTTCCCTGCGCACGGATGTCTATCGCCGGCGCAAAGCCCAGCACCGGCGCAAACGCCGCGCCAATGCCGAACGGATCTTGAGACGAGCGGATGTCCAAATAGAGGTTGTTGCTCGACGGAGTCGCAAAGGCGCGGTTGTAAGTCAACCTCAATATCTGGGTCTCTTTAGGCTTGAAGACCAGTCCGGCACGCGGCGAGATTTCGCCTTCGGGAATGCGGTTGTGGTCGTCGTAGCGCAGGGCCACCACCAAGTCGAGCATCTCGCTCAGGGCCGTCTCGCTCTGCACGTAAGCCCCAAATTCATTGGTCTGGTCGTAGTCTTCGTTCCCGCCGGTGATGGTTCCCTCGGTATCCGGCCGCGTCAGCAGCACATCGGCACCGTAGGTAAAGCGCTGTCGAACCCCCAGCGTCGCGGAGTGCTGAATTTGGAAGGCGGTCAGCTTAGATTTATCGACGATCGGATTCCCATCGCGCAGAGTAAAAGTCTCGCCGGCATTGCTCCCATTCTGGAAGACCTGAGCAAACCAATTCTTGTACAGCAGGCGAAGCTGGACGTAGTTGTACGCCCAGTCTTGGGCTTGGCCAGCCCCCAAGCCAGTCAACTCGATCTGGTCGCCCTTGTTGTATCCGGCTGCCAAAATAGCCGTCAAGTCGTCCGTGGCCTTGTAGTCCAAGCGCACTTCGGCGCTCTGGCGCTCAATGTCAAAACTGCGTTCCGAAAGCGGCTCTAGCGTATCATCTCCGGCCTTAATCGCCCGTAGCCTTTGCCAGCGAGCCTTCACCTCTTCGCGGTCGGTCGGGTCGATGCACTGCTGCCACAAGCGCTCCTCTGAACCGATATCGGCAAGGTCTATGTCTGTGCATTGATCCTGGTCCCCCCAGTCCATCCCCGTATAATACTGGGCCGAGACCTTGTAGCCGAGGCGGTCGCTAGCAGCCCCGGCGTGGCGCATACCTACCTTGCGCACACTCCGCTCGCCTAGACCAACGTTGACATTGGTCCCCGCCGAAGTAAATGGCGAATGGGTGATGATGTGCATCACGCCATTGGCGCTATTGGGTCCGTAGAGCGCCGACCCCGGCCCCAACACCACCTCGATGCGCTCAATGTCGTCGTTGGTCACCGGAATGAAGTTGTAGGCATTCAACCGCAGCGAAGGGACGCGGGCAATGCGATTGTCGGTCAGCGTCAGCAGGGCACCCGAAAACACATTGTTGAAGCCCCGCACGACCACATTGCTCTGCGCCAAGCCGGTCTGGGAAAAGTCCACCCCCGGCAGATCGCGGATGTGTTCGGCGACGCTGAGCGCCGGCCGATTGCGGATCTCCGCGGCCTCAACTATCGCCACCGAGGCCGGGGCTTCGAGGACTTTTTCCTGCCGCCGCGAAGCCGAGACTACGTTCTGGTCGAGGAAGATGATTCCCGTCTCCAGCGTCAGCATCAGCTCCTGCTCTCCAGCTACGATGCCCACATCTTCTCGCATTAGGGACCGATAGCCGATATGCGTAACGCTGAGCTGATACTCGCCGACCGGCAGCCCTTCTAAGTGGAAGCGACCGTCTTCGTCGGTGGCTGTGCCGATCTTGCCGCCCGGTAGCAGGTCGCTAACGAGGACGACATTGGCCCCGGGGATCGCTTCGCCCTCCGGCCCCTTCACGACGCCCGAAAGCGTCCCCTCTGCGCCGAAGGCGACGCCCGCCCACAGCACGAGAGCATATAAAAGCAATTTGCACTTCATAATTGACTCCTTATTTAGAATTCCAAATCTATCCCTAAGCATCCGACCCCGCTACCCTCGCCACCTAATTAAGTAATATCGCAACGCATTACCGAGCAAAGGCAAACGGCTTCTGCGGGAATCTCGTCACCTATCTATCTCCACTGCCCAACCTTGTTCTGTCCCAAGTCTTGCCCGCTCTATTGATTTTCCCCGCCACCATTGCGTATTTTCCCAGCCCTAATTCACCTATGCTATCGGAGACTTATTCCATGCCGGACAAACTCAAGCTCGCCTTTATTGGCTGCGGTGCCATCGCCCGCTTTCACCTCGACGGCATCAAAGGCCACGCCCCCCGCATCGATGTCACCGCGTTAGTCGATCTCGACGAATCCAAAGCCCAAACCTACGCCGCTGAAACCGGCGGCCAAACCTTTACCTCACTCGACGAAGCGCTCACCAAGGGCGACTTCGACGCCGTTGACATCATGCTGCCCCACGACCTACACGAATCCATCGCCCTCCAGTGTTTCGACGCCGGCAAGCACGTGCTCTTGGAAAAGCCCATGGCCCCCACCCTCGACGCCTGCAACCGCATTCTCGCCGCAGCCAACGCGGCCCCAGGCGTCTTCATGGTCGCGGAAAACAGCCAGTACTGGCCCGAAATCGTCGAGGCCCAAAAGCACCTTACCGCCGGAGCCATCGGCGAGATCATCACCGCCCGCGCGGCCTTTGTCTATCCCTTTGACGACTACTGGTTCAAAGAAGAACGGCCCTGGCGCTACGAAAAGGGGCGCACCGGCGGCGGCATCGCCATCGACGGCGGCTCGCACTGGATCCGGCCCCTGCGCATGTGGATGGGCGAAATCAAAGAGGTGGTCGGCGTGTTGGGGCATCCGCTCGCGCAGATGGAGGGCGAATCGCTCGCCCGCGCGCTCTTCCGCTTTGACTCGGGCAAGACCGCCGTTTTCGATGCCATGATGATCGACACAGTATTAGCCCCAGACCCTTGGTGGCGAATTACCGGCACCAAGGGCGAGTTGACCATCAACGCCGGCCTCGACGGGGCCGAACTCTGGCTGTGGGATGCAGACCATCCCGAAGGCAAGCGGCTCTTTGCGAGCCCGGGTTACACCGAGTCCTTTGGGCCGGAGCTAGCCGATTTTGCCGCCGCCGTCCTCGACGGCAAGGCCCCGGACGCGCCGCCGGAACACGCTCTCGGCGAGTTGCGCACGGCCTTGGCCCTCTATCGCTCGGCCGCCAGCCAGCGGTGGGAAAAGGTGTGGGCGTAATGCTTGCACGAACCTTTCCTTTGAGATATATTCAGCCCTTCAGCCCTGTGAGGCAGTTCCTCGACGCACCGAGCATGTTCGATCCTTGGCTTCCCAACACCCAAATGTGCCCCTTTTTCAATCTCAGCGGCAGAGGCTGTCAAGGCCGAGATGCCCTCTCGATTCAAAACGCATAGAATAGGAAAGCAATGACAGAAAAGTACGTATTCTTGTTTGGCACCGATCAATCCGAAGGCGACAAGGAAATGCGCAACCTGCTCGGCGGCAAAGGCGCTAACCTCGCCGAAATGGCCCAGCTCGGCCTGCCCGTCCCAGCCGGTTTTACCATCACCACCGAAGTTTGCACCTATTACTACAACCACGACCAAACGTATCCCGACTCGCTCAAAGGCCAAGTAGAACGCGCCATTGCCGAAGTCGAAAAAACCATGGACATGCGCTTTGGCGACGCAGCCAACCCGCTCTTGCTATCCGTGCGCTCCGGCGCCAGAGTATCCATGCCCGGCATGATGGAGACCGTGCTCAACCTCGGCCTCAACGACGAGATCGTCCAAGGGCTGATCGAACAATCGGGTGACCCGCGCTTCTGCTACGACGTGTATCGTCGCTTCGTGCAGATGTACGGCGATGTGGTCATGGGGTTGCGCCCCGAAGACGAAAAAGAAACAGACCCTTTCGAGGCCCTACTTGAAGCGAAAAAGCACGCTCGCGGGGTCGCGCTCGACAGCGAACTGAGTGCCCAAGATCTGCGCGAATTGGTCGCCGAGTTTAAGGGTGAGATCGCCAAGCGGCTCGACCGCGAGTTCCCCGAAGACCCCCACGAGCAATTGTGGAATGCCATCGGCGCGGTCTTCGGCTCTTGGCAAGGCCAGCGCGCCATCCGCTACCGAGAAATCGAAGGCATCCCCCACGACTGGGGCACGGCCGTCAACGTCCAGTCCATGGTGTACGGCAACATGGGCGACAACTGCGCCACCGGCGTGGCCTTCACGCGTAATCCCTCTACTGGGGAGAAGCACCTGTACGGCGAGTTCCTCATCAACGCCCAAGGCGAAGACGTGGTCGCTGGTACCCGCACCCCCGAACCCCTGTCCGAACTCAGCGGCCAAATGCCGCGAGTGTACGAGCAGTTCCAAGCAATTTGTGACCAGCTAGAGCCGCACTACCGAGACATGCAGGATGTGGAGTTCACGGTCCAGAAGGACAAATTGTGGATGCTGCAAACCCGCAACGGCAAGCGCACTGGAGCGGCGGCTGTCCAAATTGCCGTGGACATGGCCGCCGAGGGGTTAATCTCACAAGAGGAAGCCCTCCTGCGCGTCACTCCGGATCAACTCGACCAGCTCCTGCACCCCACGTTCGACGAAGCGAGCCCCAAGGACATCATTGCCGAGGGACTGCCCGCTTCACCTGGGGCGGCGACCGGCCAAGTGGTCTTCAACTCCGCAGAGGCCGAAACAGAAGCGGCCGCAGGCCAGCAAGTCATCTTGGTGCGCCAAGAGACTTCGCCCGAAGACATCGGGGGTATGGACGCCGCCCAAGGCATTCTCACCGCACGCGGGGGCGCGTCCTCTCATGCCGCCTTAGTCGCGCGCGGCATGGGCAAGTGCTGCGTCGCCGGCTGCGAATCCATAGCCATCGACTATCACCAAGAATTGTTTACCGCCAACGGCAAGATCGTCAAAAAGGGCGACTGGATATCCCTCGATGGCTCGTCCGGCCAAGTCATGCTGGGCCAAGTCCCCACCGTGGAGCCGAGTTTCTCGGCGGCGTTTGGAACCATGATGGATTGGGCCGACGACAAGCGTCGGCTGGCCGTGCGCACCAACGCCGACACGCCGCACGACTCAGAAGTGGCCCGCAAGTTCGGCGCTGAGGGCATCGGCCTGTGCCGCACTGAGCACATGTTCTTCGAGGGCGACCGCATCGTGGCCGTGCGCGAGATGATCCTCGCCGCCGACGAGGCCGGGCGACGCCAAGCCCTAGCCAAGCTCAAGCCCATGCAGCAGCTCGATTTTGAGGGCATTTTCACCGCTATGGACGGCCTGCCCGTAACCATCCGCCTGTTAGACCCACCGCTGCACGAGTTCTTGCCCCACGAGCCAGCTCAGCAAGAACAGATGGCTGAGGAAATGGGCGTCCCCTTGAGCCAGATCGAGGCTAAAATCACCTCGTTGCACGAATTCAATCCCATGTTGGGGCATCGCGGCTGCCGCTTGGGAATTACCTACCCGGAAATCTACGAGATGCAGGTCGAGGCCATTTTCGAGGCCGCGGTCAACGTGCGCGCCGAGGGCATTAATCCCCTGCCCGAAATTATGATCCCCCTCGTGGGAACCGAGCGCGAGTTTAGCGACCTAAAAGCTATGGTTGACCGCGTCGCCGTTGCCGTCGGAGGCACTATCGAGTATCTAGTAGGAACCATGATCGAGGTGCCGCGCGCCGCTCTCGTCGCCGATCAAATCGCCCAAGAGGCCGAATTCTTTAGCTTCGGTACCAACGACCTGACCCAGCTCACCTTCGGCTACAGCCGTGATGATTCGGGCAAGTTCCTCCCGCAATACGTGGAGCAGGGCATTCTCGCCGACGATCCGTTCCAAAGCCTCGATCAAGATGGTACCGGCCAACTAGTGCGCCTCGGCACCGAGCGCGGCCGCAGCACCCGTAAAACCCTCAAGGTCGGCATCTGCGGCGAGCACGGCGGCGATCCGAGTTCGGTGGGCTTTTGCCACGAAGTAGGTCTCGACTACGTTTCTTGTTCCCCCTACCGGGTGCCCATCGCCCGCTTGGCGGCCGCCCAAGCCGCCCTTGCCGAGTGAGTTTCTGCCATGAGCCGGGTCATCGCCATATCCAACCAAAAAGGAGGGGTCGGCAAGACTACCACGGCCGTCAACTTGGCGGCTAGCCTCGCCGTGGCCGAACAAAAGACCCTGCTCATCGACATGGATCCGCAGGCCAACGCCACTTCGGGCTGCGGCTTTCAAAACAGCGAGGAAGTCGAAACGGCCAATATCTACCACGCGCTGATCGGCCAGAAGGAGACTGCCGAGGTCATCTACGAGACCAGGATACCCTACCTCTCCTTGGTGCCTTCGCATATCAACCTGACGGGCGCCGAGGTCGAGATGGTCAACATGATTGCCCGCGAGCAGAAGTTGGAAGGGCTGCTCGACCAAGTCCGCGACCAATACGCCTATATCATTCTCGACTGTCCGCCTTCTTTGGGGCTGCTGACCATCAATGCTCTGACCGCGGCCGATTCGGTGATGATCCCCATTCAGTGCGAGTACTACGCGCTAGAGGGCCTCGGCCGGCTGCTCAACACCGTGCGCCAAATCCAACGCCACCTCAACCCCAAGCTCCAGATCGCCGGCGTCCTGCTCACCATGTTCGACGGACGCTTGAACCTATCACGCCAAGTGTCTTCAGAGGTCAAGTCCTATTTCGGCAACAAGGTTTACAAGACCTCCATCAGCCGCAACGTGCGTCTGGCCGAGGCCCCTAGCCACGGCCAACCCATCGTACTCTACGACATCTTGTCGCAGGGATCTCAGGATTACATGAGCCTCGCAGGAGAAGTGATCGATCATGGGTAAGAAGCCGGTCCTCGGCAAGGGCATCGGTGCCCTCATTCCGGAATATGCCGAACCTAGCAGCCAAGGCGACGCCGTGCGTCAGGTCGTCAATCTCAATGTCGATGAGATTGAACCCAATCCTCATCAAGCCCGTACGGAGTTCGACGAGGAACAAATCGACGAGTTGATGCGCTCAATCCAAGAAAAAGGCGTCATCCAGCCCATCACCGTCAATCGCATCGGCCAGAGCTACCAGATCATCGCTGGTGAGCGCCGCTGGCGGGCTACCAAGAAGGCAGGGATCCAAGAAATACCAGCGATTGTCCACGAAATCGAGTCTCAGCAAGACTTGATGGAACTGTCGCTGATCGAGAACGTCCAGCGCGAAGACCTGACCCCAATCGAAGAGGCCGAAGGATATCGCTCGCTAACCGACAAGTGCTTCCTCACGCAAGAGGAAGTCGCTCGCAAGGTGGGGAAAAATCGCTCAACCGTGACCAACCTCCTCAGGCTATTGCAGTTGCCGCACGAAGTCCAAGAATTCTTGCGCCACGGCCAGTTGCAGATGGGGCACGCCCGCGCCCTGCTCGGCCTCGAAGAAGACGAAGACCGGCTCGCGCTGGGCCGCCGGGCGGTCGGAGAAAAAATGGCCGTCCGCGAAGTCGAAAAGGCGGTCGCCAGTCAGCGCGCGGGTCGCAAAAAAAAGAAGTCTCCCAAAGAAGTTCCCAACGACCCCCACATCCGCGACTATGAGGAGCGGTTGCAGCACCGCTACGGCACGGCGGTCAACATCCGTCGCACCGCGGCGAACAAAGGGTCGATCCAGATCGAATTCTACAGCGATAGCGATCTAGAGCGGCTACTCGACCTAATGATCGACGGCGAATGAACCCCGGCTGGCGCCTTTTGGCCCCACTCTTTGCTTTCGGTGCCTGCAGCGTGCTCCACGACGAACTCCCCAACGATCCCCCAACCGTGCATTTGGCGCGGATGACCTGCCAGTCACCGGGCAAGGCTTCCCTAGACACCTTGATCAATAGCGCGGATGCGATCTGCCAAGTTCAGCGCGGCGGCGAGGTTCGCTTTGAGGTCCGCTCAGCCGACGAAGACGACGATCCTGTATTCTATGAGTGGCGAGCCCCATCCGGGGGCAGCTTCCGCGATTCGCAAGCCCGAGAGACCAACTCTTGGTTCGCCCCCCAAACCATTGCCGGCCCCAGCGAGCAATTTGTCGTGCAGGTCCTCATAACCGACCGCAACTGCAATGCCAATGCCGTACCCGATCTAGCCGACCGTCAGCGCTGCGCTGAAGACGCCGGGGTGCTGGTCGAAAACTTCCTCGTGGAGGTCGTGCAACGCGAACCCGTATTGGAAGTAACAACCGACGTGACCAGCGCGTTTAGCGCGCCGCAGATACTTATCGACGCGCTTGGCAGCGACCCGGACGGCGACCAGCTCGAATACCACTGGGAGCAGGTAGCCGGACAAGACAGCCTCAGCATCTGGCCGGAGGACATCCGCGACGAGGAAACCGGTCGGCAAATCGGCTCGCGCGTCGTCGCTGTCGCCTTTTTTCCCGGCAGCTACAAACTGCGCGTTTCCGCGAGCGACGGCGCAGCGAATACAGAACGCGAAATCGCCCTCCACGTTCCAATTGAGCCGTCCCTGCCGACTGGCGGTATGGTGCGCTTAGTCCTGCCAACCACCGGCCAAGCATACGAAATAGACGCGTACGAATATCCCAACGCTAGGGGTGAGCGACCGCAACCCGCTTCGCTTTTCCAAGCGGCAAGCCTGTGCGCGGCCGCAAGCAAGCGCCTGTGCAACCCGAGCGAGTGGCGTGCCGCTTGTCAAGCCGACCAAATGCGGAGCTTTTCTTCGACCGACGATTTGGCTGCCTACGACAGCCGCGACCACTTTGGCGTGCGTTTCTGCAACGTGCCGGGTTCGATCTTTTCTCAATTCAGCAGCGACCCGGCCGAACAGCTCGCGCCCTCCGGCTCGTTTCCCAACTGCGGCAGCGCAACCGGCGTCTTTGACTTAACGGGCAACATAGAAGAATGGGTCGTCGCTATCGACGACGCCGGCGACCTAGGGGTGTACATCGCAACAAGTAGCATATCTTCGAACGGTAGCTGCGACGACGTGCTTCTTTTAGGCACGCTGTCCAGCGGAGGCCGAGACCCGTATGATTTAGAGATCTTAGCGGAAATCATCGTCGACTCGCTCTTTCAAGACTACGAACAGCCTCTCCTCGGCTTCCGCTGCTGCCGTTGATCCTAGGTTATCAGTCATGGACCAAGAACAACTCCGCCACCTATTAGAACAAGTCGCCACTGGCAACCTCGCGCCGAGCCAAGCCTTAGAGCGGCTTAAAAACCTGCCCTTTGAGAACCTTGGGTTTGCCCACGTCGACCACCACCGCGCCCTGCGCACGGGATTCCCGGAAGTCATTTTTGGTCAAGGCAAGACCCGCGAGCAGGTGCTGGCCATCGCCGAGCGCATAACCGCCCACGGCGCACAAGTGCTGGCCACCCGCGTCGAAGCAGCCACAGCCCAAGCACTCGTCGAGCGCTTTGACCGCGCCGAGCACGATCCCCTCGCCCGCACGGTCCTAGTACCGGCGGCCGAACAACCCGCGCCCGAGGGCCTAGTGGCTGTAGTATCAGCCGGTACCTCGGACTTGCCCGTGGCCCGCGAAGCTGTCGTCACGGCCCGCGCCATGGGCGCTCATGTCGAGGAGGTTTGCGATGTCGGCGTCGCTGGCCTGCACCGGCTGCTAGCGTACCGCGAACTCTTGCAGCGAGCGCGGGCCATCGTCGTAGTCGCCGGGATGGAGGGTGCACTCGCCAGCGTCGTCGGCGGGCTGGTGGACATTCCAGTCGTGGCCGTGCCGACTAGCGTGGGGTACGGCGCGAGCTTCCACGGCCTCGCCGCTCTCTTGGCCATGCTCAATTCCTGTGCGGCCGGCGTGGTCGTCGTCAATATCGACAACGGCTTTGGCGCTGGGTACGCAGCCGCCCAGATCAACCGCCGCCCCAGCCAGCACTCCGAATGATCCACGTCGCCGTATTGGCCGGCGGCCAGAGCCGACGCATGGGCCGCGACAAGGCTCTCCTGCAACTAGGCAACCAGACCCTAATTGAACGGGTCCTCGCCGCGGCACACCCCCTCGGCTATCCCCTCGTCATCATCGGCAATCCCGTCACCTATGCTCATCTCGGACTACCCGTCCATCCCGACCTCCGTCCCGGACTTGGGCCGCTGGGCGGTCTGTACACCGCGCTCAGCACAACCGCCGCGCCCGTGCTTCTCCTCGCCTGCGACTTGCCCTTTCTCACGCCGGAATTCCTCCGCCACCTCGTCAACCAGCGCGGGTCACATCAAGCAGTCGTACCCCACGCGACCACAGGATTGCAACCGCTCTGCGCACTCTACGAGCCATCCTGCTTAGCGGCCGTAGAAGCCGCCATACAGGCCGGTCAGTTCGGCATGCGCGACCTACTGAGCAATCTGAGTTTGGATCTGGTACGGGAAAAGGATTGGCGGCCCTACGACGAGCGTGGCATGCTTTTTGCCAATCTTAACTCGCCCCAAGAGTACGAGCGGGCACAGGCCGCACTCCTAAAATCCGGCATCCACCACGCTCAACACCAACAGTAGCGGCAGATAGAGGACCGAAGCCTTGAGCAGCCGTCGCGCACTGGTCACCGAGCGCGAAAAGCTAAGCGCGAGACCGGCGGCGAGGAACAACGCACCCAACACCAGCGCCCCGGCTAAGTAGAGCGGCCCGGTGAGCCCCATGAACGAAGGCAGCACTGAAAAGATCAGCAGCAGCACCAAGTAGCCCATCACCTGCCAGCAGGTGCTGTTCCCATCCGGTTCGACGACGGGCAACATCTTGAAACCGCCGCGCCGGTAGTCGTCGCGGAAGATCCAAGCAATGGCGTAGAAGTGCGGATGCTGCCAAGCAAAGAGAATGAGAAAGAGCACCACGGCCCCAGGATCAATAGCGCCGGTCGCCGCCGTCCAGCCCCCTACGGGCGGCAGAGCACCTGGCACGGCCCCCAGCGAGGTATTGAGCCAATTTTGCCGCTTCATCGGGGTGTACACTACCACATAGAGAAACGCGGACAGCAACGCCAAAAACGCCGTCAACAACCCTGCGGTAAAAAGCAGGAAAAACACGCCGCCCAGCACCAGCACAAACCCCATCGACAAAGCCGTACCCGGCTTGACGCGCCCAGTCGGCAAGGGCCGATTGCGCGTGCGCTTCATCAACCCATCGACATCGCGTTCCAGATAGTGGTTGAGCACCGATGAGCCGCACGTGGTCAGGCCCGTGCCGATGAGCAGGCAGCAGAAAAGCAGCGGCGCGTGGATTCCCTGCCCGCCCAAGAAAAATCCGAAGGCGGCCGTAACCAGCACCAAAAAGGCAATTCTCGGTTTCGTCAGTTCCCAGTAGTCGTGCCAAGTAGCAGTCATATCTGTCTCGTTCCGCGACAAAAATATAAGGCTGGATTCATCGACGGACAATAAGGACCAGGCGGGTTGACGCGGTTCGATGCCTCTCCTATCGTACTTTTATGACCCAAGACATCGCCCAACGCATCGCCGCGCTCGCGGACGAACTGGAAGAGCACCTCTACCGCTATCACGTCCTCGACGCCCCCACCATCTCCGACCAAGAATTCGACCGCCTCCTCGCAGAACTGCAAGCCCTCGAAGAGGCCCACCCCTCGCTCGTGCGGCCCGACTCTCCCACCCAGCGCGTCGGCGGCACCCCCACTAGCGACTTTCCCACTGTGCGCCACGCGCGGCCTATGCTCAGCCTCGACAACAGCTACTCGCGCCAAGACGTGGAAGCTTTCGACCGGCGGGTGCGCCAGAGCCTACCCGACGAAGCAGTCGAATACGTCTTCGAGCTAAAAATCGATGGCGTGGCCCTCAGCCTCATCTACCAAGACAGCCTACTCGTGCGCGCCATCACCCGCGGCGACGGAGTCCAAGGCGACGAAATCACCGCCAACGCCCGCACCATCCCCACCATTCCCCTCCGCCTGCGGCAGTCGGGGGTCAATTGCGAAATCCGCGGCGAGGTCTATATGGAAATCAGCGACTTCGCCCAGCTCAACGCCCAGCGCGCGGCCGACGACGGGCCGCTTTTTGCCAATCCGCGCAACTCCACAGCCGGCTCGCTCAAGCTGCAAAACCCCAACCTCGTAGCCAAGCGCAACCTGCGCTTTTTCGCCTACTGGATACACGCCGAAGGCGGCGGCCAGACGCGCCACAGCGAGTGCCTCGAAACACTCCGCGCCTGGGGCCTCATGGTCCCCGAGCACCAGCGCTGTGCCTCGCTGGCGGACGTGTTCGCCCTCTACGACCACTACGCCGCCGCCCGCGCCGAACTCCCCTACGAAATCGACGGGGTGGTCATCAAGGTCGATAGCCTCAGCCAGCAGGAACGGCTGGGCTACACTGCCAAAAGTCCGCGCTCGGCCATGGCCTACAAGTTTCCGGCCTATCAAGCCCGCACTCGGCTGCTCGATATCCATCTGCAAGTCGGACGCACGGGCGCCGTGACTCCGGTGGCCGTTTTAGATCCCGTGCCGTTGGCCGGTTCGACCATCGCCCGAGCCAGCCTCCACAACGCGGACGAAATACACCGCAAGGATATTCGCATCGGCGACACCGTGCTCATCGAAAAAGGGGGCGACGTGATCCCCAAAGTCGTAGGGGTAGATCGCAGCGAGCGGCCCGACGACTCCGCAGAATATGCCTTCCCAAACCAATGTCCCTCGTGCAAAGGTTCACTCTCCCGCGACGCCGAAGAAGCCGTAGCGCGCTGCGACAACTCCACCTGCCCTGCCCAACTCCGCCGCCGCCTTGAACACTTTGCCGCGCGCAATGCCATGGACATCGAGGGTCTAGGACCGGCCGTGGTCGAACAATTAGCAGCAGAGGGATTGGTAAAAGACTTGAGCGACCTCTACGAACTCAACGTAGAATCCCTTGGTGCCCTAGAGCGGATGGGCGAAAAGTCGGCGCAAAACCTCCTCGACGGCCTCGACCGCAGCAAGGAGCAACCCTTCGACCGGGTGCTCTTCGCCCTCGGCATCCGCCATGTGGGCACGACCGTGGCCCGCACCTTGGCCCGGGAATTTGGCAGTCTTGACGATCTATGCAAGGCCAGCGTCGAAGAGTTGGAAGCTACCCACGAGATCGGTCCGACCATCGCCCGCAGCCTCTACGCCAGCCTCCCCGATCTCCCTGCGCTTGATCGCGTACTCTACAAGCTCAAGAACAAGGCTAAGTTGCAGTTCGAGATGGAAGCGGAAGAAGCCGCGCCGGCGTCGCATTTTAGCGGCAAGACCGTAGTCATCACCGGCACCTTGTCGGGCTATAGCCGCGACGAGGCGGCCGCGCTGATCGAGCGCTTGGGGGGCAAGACCACGTCCAGCGTCAGCAAGAACACCGACCTGCTCATCGCCGGTGAAAAAGCGGGGTCCAAACTGGCAAGAGCGCAGGCCCTCGGCGTCGCAGTACTCGACGAAGCGGCCTTTATCGCGCAACTACAAGAGGCCGGGGTGGCCTAATTCCCTTCTAGTTGCTGCTTGCCTTGCTCAAAGATCTCGTCGGCCTTTTCCAGCAACGCCTCGCCCCACGCCACAACCTCGCTGCCGATCGCTTCGACCCGTTTCCACCAGTCCGCGTCGTCCCCTTGAGTAAAGTACAGGCCGACCAGCAAAACAATCGCGCACACCAACGCGACCTTGAAAATCTTGCGCAGCAAGCTGCCTAGCAATACCACCGCCACCACCAATAACAAGGTGGCAATAAGCGGATGTGCCTCCGCATAGGCGACGAGCGCTTGTAGGGGAAAATCGTCCAGCATAGCCATCTCCTAGCTCAGGCCAACGACGCAAATTCCCATTCCTCCAATTCCACCATCTCGTCCACGGCCACCGGCATGCCCACGCCCAAACCCGCCACTTGCAGCGACCCCACCTCAATCTTTCCTTCCCGCACGTCCAAAGCCACCAATCCGCTGTCCACCTCCCGATAGAGCTTCCCGTGCGTAGCTAAGCAGGCCGCCTGCTCGTCCGCAGTTAAGTGATCCAACCCCCGCACGTAGTGATGCCCGTTGCGCTCAACGTGCCCGATCCCCAACGCCGCCACGTGTGCCAAGTCTTGGTGCAGAGGCACCACCGGCAAGTTCATCAGGTCCTCGCCCGAGAGAAAGCAGCCCTTGCGTCGCCGCGCCAACGCCAGATTGGCCAGCGCCTTGACTAGCCCTTTGCACGCCTTGGACGAAACGCCTTCGTATCCCAGCGCCAAGGCCTGGGGGAAGGTATCCAGCGCATCGTCCGACTCGTCGATGAGCAAGGGACGCCGCGCAGCCGCAGCCCGAATACCCGGTTCTAGGGCAGCATCCAAAGCCACGCTCCGCTCTAGGGGTTGCTCGACGTAGAGGATGCGCTCGTACAAACGCGGCTGTGCGGCTGCAAGGGCATCGATCAAGCCAATGAGCGAGTCCATTTCCTGGTATTGTTCGTTGCCGTCGAGCGTGACCTTGTACTCGGCGTCGCGCCCGTCCAACAGCTCGGCAATCGCGGCCAACCGCGCCAAGTCGGCTTCCAAGTCGCCGTTCACCTTGACCTTGAAGTACGTCAGCCCTTGGCGCTCGACGCAATCGGCCAGCGACTGTGGCAACCCATCGTCCAACCGCTCCTCGGGCGCAATATCGCTTGGGACAATCGGATCGGCCAATCCCACCGTGTGCCGCACGTGCAACTGCTCAAGCGGTGCAGCCCCGATCACTTGGCCGGGCTCCACTCCTTGCAACTCGGGGTGAATCGCCCCCAGATCCAAGCCGAGGAGATTGGCCTTGAGCAATTCAAAGTAACTCGTGCCCACCCCGCATCCCACCGCGTCGATCAAAGCGCGTTCCATTAGCGTACTGCCGTGGACGGCCGTCAACCGATTCAGGCCGTGCGCGTCGCCAGCAGATACCGTCTGCGCATAACCCTCCTGCCATATGGCAAAGAACGACGCAGGCGACCGCGCCGCATCCAAATACGCCGACCGCGCTGCACGCGCCGCCCACAGCAAGTCGGCGACATTGTCTTCGTAGCTTTTGGCCGGGTCCTTGTCGAACCACTTAGGTGGGAGGATGTCGGCTGCAACCCCTTGCACCGGAGTGCCGTTTTTTAGCGCACCGTGAGCCACCACGTGAAGGATTGGCACCGCGGTCAGCACGGCTGCGCCGTATTTGAAGGGCATGCGGGTATGCACATTCCGCATGTAGAACCGCACGTCCTCAAGCCTTATTTCTACGGCATTCACGACAATTGCGCCTCCGCCAGCGGCTGCATGGCCTCAATATCGACCGCGCCATCCACCCCGAGACCAGGCCGTTGCAGAGAGCCGACCGCGATCTGACCGTCGCGAATGTCGAGAAAGCCGCTCTGGCCGTCGGAGCGGTACAGATCGCCGTGCCGCTCAAAGCACCACGCCCGCTCCGCAGCCGACAAGTGGTCCAGCCCCCGCACGTAGTGGTGCCCATTGCGCTCGACGTGATCGATACCCAGTGCCGCCACGTGCACCAAATCTTGGTGCAGCGACACCACTGGTACCACGGTCAAATCCTCAGCCGAGACAAAACAGGGGTGACCCGCGGCCGTGCGATGCCAAGCGAGTGCGCTGTTGGCCAAGGCCTTGACCAACCCTTTGCAGGACTTGGACGAGACGCCGCTGTATCCCAAGTCCAACGCGCGACGGAAGGAATCCAAGGATTCGTCCGACTCGTCGATCAGCAAGGGACGTTTTGCCGCCAAAATCTCGAGATCGCTCTTCAGCGCGGGATCGAGAGAAAGGGCGCGATCCATGGGCTGCTCGACGTAGAGGATGCGGTGGTAAAACCTCCCTAATTCCATTTCAATCCGCTCCAACAAGGCTAGCAAATCGGCCGCATTGCCGTACTGTTCGTTGCCATCGAGCGTGATGTGATACTCCGCACTGCTCTCGTCCAACAGCGTAGCGATCTCCGCCAAGCGTTCGAAGTCCGCTTCGGGGTCGCCGCCGATCTTGATCTTGAAATAGCGCAGACCCTGGCTCTGGATGCACTCCTCCAAGGACTGCGGCAACCCGTCGTTCAACCGCTCCTCGGGCGCAATTGCGGCCGTGCGGATGGGATCGACCAAGCCGACCGTATGGCGCACGTGCAGCGAGCGCACCGGTGCCGCCGACAGTACTGCCGCAAGCTCCAGTCCCTCTAGCTCCGAGTGAATCTTCCCCAACGCCAACCCGAGAACATTGTCCTGCAACAGCGCGAAATAGGGTTGCTCCAGCGCGACCCCCAAGCCATCGATGAGTGCCCGCTCCATCAGGGCCGCGCCATTGGACGCCAGTAAGGAGTTCGTGCCCCGTGCCTGGCCCCACGCTCGGCCCGCCTCGTAGCCCGCCTCCCATATGGCGAATGGGGTCGCGCGCCCTCGACTCGACTCTCGATAAGCGGTGGCCGCGGTTTGCGCTCCATCCACCAAGTCGCGGATGCCCTCGGCCATCGTCTTGTTTGGGTCCTTGTCGAACCACCTAGGCGATAGCATATCCGCGGTCCAGCCCCGCGCCCGACGACCATCGCTCAGCTCTAGGTCCATGGCCACGTGCAGCGCAGTCAGGCTATCAGCGACCACGTTGCCGAACTTAAACGGCATCCGCATCCGCATCTCGCGCACGTAAAATTCAATGTCTTTAATCGCTACTAACATGTTGTCAGCTCCCGGCCCATACCTGCCGCGCCTTCTCCATCTGTTCGGCCACGGCCTGCGGGCCGGTGCCGCCTTCTATATTACGGCGCGCCAAGCTCTGGCGCACATCGAGCAGGCCGAGCGCGTCCTCGCCGAAATCCGCGCTGTGGGCGCGCAGTTCTTCCAAGCTAAGGTCGGTGAGGGCGCGGCCTTGCTCTAGCGAATCCCGCACTAAGCGGCCAACGACGCGATGAGCCTCGCGAAAAGGCACGCCTTGGCCCACCAAATAGTCGGCCAAATCCGTTGCCAAGGCCGTGGAATCCACCGCGGACTCCATCCGCTCGGCGCACACTTCCATGCTCTCCCAAGCACCGGCGAACACCTCTAGGCAAATAGCCGACGTTTCCAGCGCGTCGAAGAGCGGCTCCTTGTCTTCCTGCAGATCCTTGGCGTACGTCAACGGCACGGCCTTCATCGTCGTCAGCAACGCCATCAAGCTGCCGTACACCCGGCCGGTCTTACCGCGCACCAACTCCAGCGCATCCGGATTTTTCTTTTGCGGCATCATGCTAGAGCCGGTGGCAAAGAGATCGTCGAGTTCGACAAAGCCAAACTCTGCCGACGACCAAAGGATCAAATCCTCGCAGAAGCGGCTCAAGTGCATCATCAATATTGCCAGCGCAGACAGGGTCTCGAGCAGAAAATCGCGGTCGCTGACCGCGTCGAGGCTGTTGGGGGTCACCTGTGAGAACCCGAGTTCGCGGGCGAGGAAGGCCCGGTCGAGCGGAAACGCACTTCCGGCCAACGCCCCGGAACCCAACGGCAGAAAGTCCGCCCGCCGCCAAGCGTCCTCCAGCCGTCCGCGGTCGCGCTCCAACATCCAGAACAGCGACAGCGCATAGTGAGGGAAAAGAACCGGTTGGGCCTGTTGTAAGTGAGTGTAGCCGGGCAGCACCACACGGCTGTGTTGCTCGCCCGACGCCAGCAGCACGCCTTGCAGGTGGCGAATCTGCACCTGAAGCGACGCAATTGCGTCCCTCAGGTAGAGTCGCTCATCTAAGTTGACTTGGTCGTTGCGGCTGCGCCCGGTGTGCAGCTTGCCCCCGACCGACCCAATCAGCTCGGTCAGCCGCTGCTCCACGGCCATGTGGATGTCTTCAAGCGCGTCGGGGAGCGCGCAGTCCGGGGCTGAAAATTCTTCCTGCACCTGCTTTAGCCCCGCTTCGATCTGCTCCAACTCTCCAGCGCTGAGGACGCCGACCCGCTGCAGGGCGCGGGCGTAAGCCACGCTGCCGGCAATGTCGGCCTCCAACAGCTTGCGGTCGAAGCCAATCGAGGCGTTGAAGCGCTCCATCAGCTCGGCCGGCGCGGACTGAAACCGCCCGCCCCAAGGCGTTTGTACCGCGGCCATCAGACACCTTGGCGCAGAATCTCGTCGAATACATCTACTGCTTCGTCAATGCGATCCCGCTCGACGACTAGCGGCGGCAGGAAGCGCACCACATCGGCCCCAGCCGTGGCCACCAAGATGTCGCGCTGGCGGAAGGCGGCCAGATAGTCGGCGGCCGGCTGGCTAGTGACCGCACCGGCGATCAGCCCTTTGCCGCGCACTTCGGTGATATGCTCAGGCCAGCGCTGTTGCAGCTTTTGCAGGCGATCGATCAAGTGTTCGCCTTTTTCGCGCACCCCGTCGATAAAACCCGGCTCCAACAGCTTGTCCAAAACCGTGGTTGCCGCAGCGCAGGCCACTGGGTTGGCACCAAACGTCGCGGCGTGATCGCCAGCCTCAATGGCGTCGGCAACCTTCTGCCGCAAGAGCGCAACGCCGATTGGCAAGCCACCGCCGAGGGCCTTGGCCAAGGTCATAATATCTGGTTCAATCTCGTATTGTTGATAGGCCCACAGCGAACCTAAGCGCCCGCATCCCACTTGGATCTCGTCAAAGACCAGCAGCATCTCCCGCTCGTCGCACAGGTGCCGCAGCCCAGCGAGGAACTCCCCCGTCGCGGCGTGGATCCCACCCTCGGCCTGCACCGGCTCGACCAAAATTGCGCAGGTCTGATCCGTGACCAGCGATTCTACCGAGGCCAAATCGTTGAATTGGGCGAAGTCGATACCCGGCAGCAACGGCTCGAATCCCTTGTGGTACTTGGGCTGGCCAGTCGTCGAGATGGACCCATACGTCCGCCCGTGAAAGGAATTTTCAAAGGCGATGAGGCGATTTTTGGGCTGGTCGTGGGTGGTATTGCCCCACTTGCGGCAGAACTTGAGCGAAGCCTCCCACGCCTCAGTGCCGCTGTTGCAGAAGAACACCCGGTCGGCAAACGAGTGCTCAACTAACCGCTGTGCCACTTGTACCGAGGGGATTGTGTGATAGAGGTTAGAGACGTGCATCAGCTTGGCGGCCTGCGCCTCAATGGCCTTGAGCACCTCGTAGTCGCCATAGCCCAACGCGTTGACTGCCAAACCGCTGACAAAATCGAGGTAGCGGTTGCCGTCCATATCGAAGAGATAGACCCCATTGCCCCGCTCCAGTACGAACTCGGGCCGACCGTAGGTCTGTAAAATGTATTGTGCCTCGCCCTTGATAATGTCTTCGGTTTTCATGGTTTTCTCCGTCGTCCTACTGGACAATTTGGGTGCCGATGCCCTGCCGGGTGTAAACCTCAAGTAACATCGCATGCGGCACGCGCCCGTCAATGACGTGGGTCTTGCGCACGCCGGCTTTGACAGACCGGACACAGGCTTCGACCTTGGGAATCATGCCACCATTGACGGCGCCTTGGTCAATCAACTCGTTCACCTCAGAGACGTGCACGGTTGATAGTAGGGACGCATCGTCTGCGAGATCGCGCATAATGCCCTGTACGTCTGTCAAAAAGACCAATTTTTCGGCGTGCAGGGCCGCGGCGATTTCCCCGGCCGCCGTATCGGCATTAACGTTGAAGCTCTCGCCCTCCGGGCCGCGACCAATCGGCGCAACCACCGGAATCATGCCCTTGCCTATCAAGTCCAGCAAAGGTGCGGTATCCACGTGTTCGACATCGCCGACATAGCCGATATCCATGGCTCCGTTATCGGTCTGGACCCAGTGCTTGCGCACCTGCATGATTCCGGCATCCTTGGCCGAGACGCCCACGGCCCGCCCGTCTAGGGCACCAATCTCGCGGACGATCTGAGCATTAACTTCGCCAAAGAGCACATCCTCGACCACCTTCATCGTCGCCGCATCCGTCACCCGCAGTCCCGCTACGCGCTGGCTCTCAATACCCCGCTCCTGCAAGCGACGAGTGATAGCCGGGCCGCCGCCGTGGACCACGACCGGACAAATGCCAACCGCCTGCATGAAGACGATGTCCTTGTATACAGTGTCCCCGCCGCCCATGGTACTGCCGCCGTATTTGACGACCATCACTTTGCCGCGGAACTCCTGTAAATAAGGCAGGGCCTCGATCAGGGTCTCGGCCTTGTCGATCTGGGGCTGCAAGTCCTGCAAGACCTCGGAGTTCATCATTTCTCCTCACCGCACACCGCATTGATCTTATCGACCAACTCAGCCGCATCGTGCTCGGAACGAGTGACGATAAAGATCGTGTTTTCACCGGCGAGCGTGCCTGCAACCTCGGCCCAACCCATGCGATCAATGGCCTCGCAGACGCTCTGAGCATGTCCCGACGCGGTTCGCACCAGCACCATGTTGATCACCTGTTCGGCCTGGACCAAAAAGTCCTGCAGCTCCCGCTCTAGGATGTGCAGGTCGCGCAGCGTGGACCCGGATTCGGGCAGCGTATAGCGAAATCCTCCATCGGCCTGCGGCACCCGGACCACGCCTATTTCGCGCAAGTCTTTCGACAAGGTCGATTGGCTGACCTCAATGCCCTGCTGCTGGAGGACTTCGGCCAACTTTTCGTGCGTATCAATGGCCCTTCTGTAGAGCAGTTCCCGTATGCGGGTCTGCCGCATCTGTTTATTCCGCATAATTTTTATTATTTAATTGAAATAAAAATCGGCTTGAAATTAGAGTACCGCAGAAACCGTGTCAAGCAAAACGCCGCCGCGCTACGCCCGGCCCGAGACCATCTGTTCTTGCAGACGCAGCCTGAGTTGCTGGCGGTCCAACCCCCGCGAAAAAACCCCGCCAACGGCCAGCGAAATGGTACTGTTCTCCTCGGAGACGACGATGACGACCGCGTCCGATTCCTGCGATAGCCCCAGTGCCGCCCGATGGCGGGTTCCCAGTCGCTGGTCTTCGACCTCTTCCGCCAGCGGCAAGGTGCAGCGAGCCGCCACCAAGTGCTCACCTTGGATGACGACGGCTCGATCGTGCAGCGGGGTGCGCGGGCTGAAAATCGTGGCCAGCAAATCGCTCGACACCTCCGAGTTCAGGGACACTCCGGTCTCAATGACCGGCCTGATCTGGACTTGGCGCACCAGCACGATCAGCGCCCCGTACCCCAAGTCGGCCAAGCGCCCGACCCCATTGACGACCTCGTCGATAACTCGCGACGGCTCAGCCTTGTAAAACCAGCGAAACACCGGGGTCTGCCCCAAGACTTGGAGCAGCCGTCGCAGTTCGGGCTGGAAGAGGATGACCAGCAGGATCAGCAGAATGGAGCGCGCCTGTTCCAAAAGCCAAGACAGGGCGTTCATCTTGAGCCAGGGCGCGGCCAAGGCGACGATCACCATCAGCAGCAGCCCGGCGACCATGTGCGCGGCTCGGGTTTCCTTGATCAGGGAGAGTAGGCGAAAAAAGATAAAGCCCACTAGCAGGATATCCACTACGGAGGTCAGCGAGACGGGCAGAAAACCGAAGAGGTGGAACAGGACTGGGTCTTTTAGCATGGCACTTGGCCCCGTATGGCCTCGACTAAGCGGACGGCCCGCAGCGTCGCAGCCACGTCGTGAACCCGCAGCACATGGGCACCCGCCTCAGCCGCCAACGCAGCAGCCGCCAAGCTGCCCTCCAAGCTCTCGGCGACCGAGAGCCCGAGCGTCTTCCATATAAAAGACTTGCGCGAAGCACCCACCACCAGCGGGCACTCCAAGCCCAAGAAGCGCTCTAACATCCCCAATAGGGCGAGGTTGCCCTCTGGCGACTTGCCAAACCCCAAGCCCGGATCCACGGCCACGCGCCCGACGCCTTGGGATTGAGCAAAGTGCACACGCTCTTCTAAGAAGGCGTACACCTCCCGAGGTAAATCGTCGTAGTGGGTATTCTGCTGCATGGTAGCTGCCGTGCCTCGACGGTGCATCAGTACCACGGGGGCTTTGGCCCGTGCGGCGACCTCGGCCATAGCTGGATCCTGCCGCAGGGCGCTAATGTCGTTGATAATATCGGCCCCCGCCTCAAGAGCTCGGCTCGCGACCTCGGCCTTGACCGTGTCAACCGAGATGGGCACATCGCTCTGGCGACGGATCCCCTCGACTACCGGGAGAACTCGGGCGCACTCCTCGGCAACTGAGACGGCCTCGGCGGCCCCGTACATCGGCGGGCGCGACGATTCACCACCAATATCGACAATCGCCGCCCCTTCCTCCACCATCGCCAAGCCGCGTTCCACCGCGACCCTCGGTTCGCAATAGCGGCCTCCGTCGTAAAACGAATCGGGCGTCGCATTGAGGACGCCCATGATCTGTATTTGATCGCCAAAGCGGAGGGTACGGCCTCCCAACTCCCAGATCACGCCCCATCCTCGTCGCTCAAGGCGTGCACCGGTTCACGGGCGAGAGCCTCGCCGGCCAAGACTTGGTCAATCTCCGCGTCGTCGAGCACCTCGTACGCGAGGAGGGCGCGGGCCAAGGAGTGGAGCTTGTCCTCGTTTTCCCCGAGAATGCGCAGTGCGGTTTCCTCGGCTTCTACCACTAGCTTGCGGATCTCGCGATCAACGGTTTGGGAGGTCTCCTCGCTCATGTGGGGGCTGTGGCCGAATTCCTTGCCGAGGAAGACCTCCGCGTCGCCGCCACCCAACGAAAGGGGGCCGAGCTCTTCGTTCATACCCCAATCGCAGACCATCGAACGGGCCAAGCGCGTCACTTGCTGGTAGTCGCCTTGGGCTCCGGTCGAGCGCTCGGCAAAGATCAGTTTCTCGGCAACGCAACCGCCCAGCGCCGTGGCCAAATGCGCCTTTAGCCGAGTCTCGGTCAGCGAACGCCGTTCATCGGCCAGAAAGGAAACCATGCCCATGGCCTGCCCGCGCGGGATGATGGTGGCCTTGCCAATGGCCGGACCACCCTTGAGGTTTTTGGCGACCAAGGCGTGGCCCGCTTCGTGGTAGGCCGAAAGTCGCTGATCCTCCTCGGTCAGGACCATGCTGCGGCGCTCGGCTCCGAGCATCACCTTGTCTTTGGCCGCCTCAAAGTCGCCCATGTCAACGGTCTTGCGATCGCGCCGCGAAGCCAGCAAGGCCGCTTCGTTGACCAAGTTCTCCAAGTCGGCTCCAGAAAGCCCGGGCGTGCCCTGCGCCACCTTTTGCAAATCGACGTCCGGGTCCAGCGGCACCTTGCGCACATGGACCTTGAGTACGCCCTCCCTCCCTCTGACGTCGGGCAGGTCAACCACCACTCGGCGATCAAAGCGACCGGGCCGCAAAAGCGCGGGGTCGAGTACATCTGGGCGGTTGGTCGCGGCGATGAGAATGACGCCATCGTTGGACTCAAAGCCGTCCATTTCCACTAGAAGCTGGTTGAGGGTCTGCTCGCGTTCGTCGTGGCCGCCGCCAATGCCCGCGCCGCGATGGCGGCCCACCGCGTCGATCTCATCGACGAAGATTAGGCATGGGGCATTGGTCTTGCCCTGTTCAAAAAGGTCGCGCACGCGCGAAGCGCCGACGCCGACGAACATTTCGACGAAATCCGAGCCACTAATCGAGAAGAAGGGCACGCCCGCTTCGCCGGCCACTGCGCGCGCCAAGTGCGTTTTGCCCGTACCGGGCGGCCCGACCATCAAGACGCCCTTGGGAATCCGCCCGCCGAGACGCTGAAACCGGTGCGGATCCTTGAGAAATTCAATGATCTCCTCCAACTCGTTCTTGGCCTCGTCGGCTCCAGCCACGTCGGCAAAGGTCGTCTTGTGCTTGTCTTCCATCAGGAGCTTGGCCCGGCTCTTGCCAAAGGAAAACAGCCCGCGCGCGCCGCCCTGCATCTGCCGCAGCATGAATATCCAGAAGGCGATAAACAGCAGCCACGGCAAAAAGCTGAAGAGGAAATTGTACCACCGGAAGGGTTCTTCCTCAAAGCGAAAATTGACCTCTTGTTCCCCCCACTCGCGCTTGGTCTCCGCGTCTATTGGACCCAAGTTGACCACAAAGCGGGTCCCGTCGTGCAAGACGCCCTCAAAATCGCGCTCGCCGACGATGACGGCCTCGGCGATGCGGCCCGCTTCCAAGTATTGGCGGTATTCCTTGTAGGAGACGAGCTGAGGATCGGAGGGTTTGCTGCCAAAGAACTTGGCGGTGAAGATCATCACCAACACGAAGAACAGCCAAAACGCTTGGGTCCGCGAGGGCCGCCGCCAGCGACGCGGCCTGTCTTCGCCGTCGTCCTCTTGGCGGTCCAAGCCGCGGTCGTCCCTAAGGCGCGTGGGGCGCTCCTCTTGGGCCTGTTTTTTTCGTCCCTCCATAAAGATGCTCTAGGTCAATCGCCGTCCCACTGCCTCAGCGTACACAAGGCAATGCGGCGCGTATTGGATTGTATTCTGAAGGCATGACTAGAACGCAGGGGCGCAACCCAAGCTATTTCCTCTCCTTGGGTCAGCACCAGCACTTCGTCGCGCGAGATTTTGGGCCACTTGGCATCGATGAGAAAGTTACTCAGTTTTTTGTGCCCTTCCATGCCCAGCGGCTGGAAGCGATCGCCCGGCCGCAAGCTGCGCACTTGCACTCGGGCACCGAGGCGATCCGCGTCTAACGCCACCCGTGTGCCCCCTAGCTGAGACTTGTCAAAGCGATCCGGGGAGACGACTTGGACGCGGATTTGCACACCGTGCTCTCTTAGCACCAGCACACCAGGTATGTCGAAGCAGCGCGAGACCGGCGGCCGCTGTCCGCGGCGCAGGATATAGCGCGGGCCAGCCCCCTGTCCCTTCAGCCCGGCACTCAACACCCGCAGGCGCTTGTCGCCAGTCCCAATCCAGCCCCGCACTTGCTCGACGCGGGCAAAATCAAAAGGGCCATCTGCGGCAGCGAGGCCCTGCAGCGCGGCGCGCAGTACGCGCCTTTGTACTGCTATATGATAAGCGAGAAGCCTAGTACTATCAAGGGCCACCTTGTCGTTGTAACGCTCACAAATCACTGTATCTAAAGCATCTTGGGTTAACTCCACAAGCAGGTTGTCTTCGGTTTTGAGCAGCGTGGCCGTGCGATTTAGAACCTCGGCGATGTTAGGATTATAGCTCTTGAGCAAGGGCATTAGTTCCCCGCGCACTCGATTGCGCAAAAAACGCGGGTCGCGGTTGGAGGGGTCCTCTCTGTAGCGCAAGCCCCGCTGGCGCGCGTATTTTTCGATCTCAGCGCGCCGCACGCGCAGCAGCGGCCGCAGATAGCGGCCCTCGCGCACAATCTCCATCCCCCCTAAACCAGTAGCACCGCTGCCGCGCAACAGGCGCAAGATCACGGTTTCGGCCTGATCGTCGGCGTGATGCCCCAAAGCGATGAGATCGGCTCCGACCCGGTCGGCAACTTGGTCGAGAAAGGCGTAGCGCTGCCGTCGGCCTGCTTCCTCCAGCGACAGACCCTCGGTGCGGGCGTATTCTCCCACGTCGCGCCGCTCTATCGAGTAGGGCAGCCCGCGCCGCTGCGCCTCGTCGCCGACAAAGCGGCTGTCGGCTGCCGAATCCGGCCGCAGCGCGTGGTCCAAATGCGCCACGTGCAATGGGTAGCCTAGACCATCCAAGACATCGAGCAGCACGGTCGAATCGATACCGCCCGACGCAGCGACGACTAAGCTAGCCTCGGCCTCCAATCCCGCTTCCTCTAGCACTTGCTGTACACTGGAGGCTATGGCTTCCATGACCTTCGTTCCCGTCGCGCGAAAACAGAACATTACCCCGAGCAAGTAATGGGGAGGGCAAATTAGACGAAGAAGTGCCCCTTGACAAATGAACTAATGTGCAGTAAGTATATATAAGTTCAGGTTGCTGTTCATCTTTCCTCCCCAATGGAGGTTTACTCATGCCCAAACCCCTAACTGAGCGCCAACAGGCGATTTACGACTTCATCGCCAATGCAATTCGCTCCGGGGGTCCCCCCACGATCCGCGAGATCATGGACGTCTTTGACATCAACTCCACCAATGGCGTGCGCACCACCTTGGAGACCTTAGAGAAAAAAGGCTATATCCGCCGCCGGGCGCGTCGCTCGCGGGGCATAGAACTCGTCGATTTCGTCAAACCCGCCTCCCTTTCCGCCGACCTGCGCGAAGTGCCCCTCGTTGGCCGGGTCGCTGCGGGCACCCCCATCCTCGCCACCGAAAACATCGAGAACACGCTCAACGTCGATGCATCGCTCGTTCCCGCTTCGGGCGATGTGTTCGCGCTGCGCATTCACGGCGAGAGCATGTGCAACGCCGGGATTCTCGACGGCGACATCGTCATCGCCCGTCAGCAAGACCGCGCTGAGCGCGGCGATATCGTCGTCGCGCTGCTCGGCGATGAGGCCACGGTCAAACGCTATGCTCCCGACCCCGACGGCATCCGGCTCCTGCCAGAAAACGAAGCGTTCGACCCTATCGTCGTCCCGCCCGATGCCGATGAGTTCAGCATTGCCGGCAAAGTAGTAGGCCTCATGCGCCGCTTCTAGGTGAGCCTAGGTGGATTCTGCTTTGCGGCGTACTCATGCGCGCGCCATTTTTGACGCCGGGGTCGCTGCCTCCGATCCCGGCCGTTGCGTCCACCAAGCTCTCGCGGTCACAGGCGGTGAGTTGCGCTGTGGCTCGCTCCGCTTTCCCCTCGATACCATTTCCAGCCTGCGCCTAGTCGGTGCCGGCAAGGCCACCGCGGCTATGGCCGCGGCCGCTGAAGCAATCCTCGGCGACCGCATTGACTGCGGGGCCATCAACACTAAGTACGGCCACGCGCTGCCATTGGCGCGGGTCGAGACCTTTGAAGCCGGGCATCCGGTCCCAGACGAATCCGGTGTAGCCGGTGCGCGTCGCCAGCTCGAATTGCTAGCAAACTTGGACCCCGACGCACTGGTCATCGGCCTCTTCTCCGGGGGCGGCTCTGCTCTACTGCCCGCCCCCGCCGAGGGCCTGACCCTCGCCGAAAAACAAGAAACCACCCGCCTCCTGCTCGCCTGCGGCGCGACCATCGACGAAATCAACGCCCTGCGCAAGCACCTCTCGGCCATCAAGGGCGGGCTGCTCGCTCGGGTAGCTGCACCCGCCCGCATCGTCGCCCTCATGCTCTCGGATGTCATCGGCGATCCCCTCGACACCATCGCCTCCGGCCCAACCCATCCAGACGCCACCACCTTTGGCGATTGCCTAACAATCGTCGATCGCTACGACCTGCGCGACCAGCTTCCCCTTCCGGTCCGTCAGCATCTCGAAGCTGGTGCCCGAGGCGAACGACCGGAAACCCCCAAACCTAGAGACCCCTGCTTTGCCCGCGCCGAGAGCTTGGTCATTGGCAACAGCCGCTTGGCCATCGACGCGGCCGCAAACCAAGCCAGCGCCCTCGGCTACGAAGTACTCGTCCTCACCAGCCGCTTACAAGGCGAGGCGCGCCATGCCGCCGTCGCATTGGCCTCCATCGCCCAAGAAACTGCGGAGACCGACCGCCCCATCGCTCGGCCCGCCTGTCTTATCGCCGGCGGCGAGACGACCGTCACCCTGCGCGGCAACGGCAAGGGCGGGCGCAACCAAGAATTGGCCTTAGCCGCATCCCTCCAACTCGACGGCTGGCCCACTATCACCTTACTCTCCGGCGGCACCGACGGCACCGACGGTCCCACCGATGCCGCCGGTGCCCTAGCCGACGGCCAGACCTTGAGCCGCGCCCGCGCCCAGGGTCTCGACGCTCGCGCCTTTCTCGACCACCACGACTCCTATTCCTTCTTTGCGGCGTTGGACGACCTCGTCATCACGGGTCCTACAGGCACCAACGTCATGGATCTGCAAATCGTCCTCATAGCCTAGAAATCGACCTCATTTGCAGAAGATAGTACAGTGAGCCGATTTGACACTCGGCCACCCTTCCGCTAGCTTTTTACAACCCATGCCCAAGAGCCTTCTTTCGCTTGCATTAGCCCTGTTGCTGACCGGGGCTACACACGCCGCCTCGCGCTACGCCGGTGAATTTCTCGGCTTGGGTGCGGGTGCCCGCTCTGCGGCCTTGGGTAGCGCCTATGTAGCCCTCGCCGACGATGCCACCGCGGGCTATTGGAATGCAGCCGGTCTATCCGCCCTCAGCGGTCGCCAAGTTCATCTGACGCATTCCGAACACTTCTCCGGCCTCATCCAGCGCGATTTCGTCGCCATCGCCCGTCCAGGTCGCCTTTTGCACGGCATGGCCCTGAGCTTGGTGCGCATGGGCATTGACGACATCCACTTTACCGAACTGCCGGATCCCCTCCAGTCCCCCAGTACTGACAATCGTCCTCGCATCGCCTCGACCGAACAAAGCGCGGATTACGCCCTGTATCTGTCGGGCAGTCGTCGGCTCGGTGCGCACCTATCCCTCGGGCTAAGCACCAAGGCCATTTACCGCCAAGTCGCCTCCATCAACGCCTATGGCTTCGGCCTCGATCTAGGCGTGCACTACCAATTGAGCCACCAAATCGCGCTGGCGGCGAACGTGCGCGATGTGATGACCACGCCCATCGTCTGGAATACGGACAGCACCGACCGCATCCAGCCCTCGCTGCTGTTGGGCGTCGCGTACGCCATACCCATTGCCGGGGGCCAGACCACCGCCCTCCTATCCACCCGCTCCGGCGGCGACACGGCGACTGCCGATGTCCCGCTCAACGCGGGCATAGAATACCACCATCGCTACATCGCCCTGCGGGCCGGACTAGAAGAAGGCCGCCAGTCCTTTGGGCTAGGGCTTACCCCCCACCGCAACCTCGACCTCGACCTCGCCTATTTGCAGCACGATGCGCTCGAAGCAACCTACCAGTTGTCCGCCAGCTTCCGCTTCTGAGCAGCCCCGCGTCGGCTACGTAGCCTTGGCCGGTCGCCCCAACGCGGGTAAATCCACCCTCTTCAATGCCTTCTTGGGCCAGCGGCTCTCTATAGTCACCGCCAAACCGCAGACGACGCGCAGCCGCATCCTCGGCATTCTCACCCGTCCACAGAGCCAAATAATTTTCTTGGACACGCCGGGCCTGCTTGAGGCCTCCTACAAGCTGCACGAGACCATGGCGCACCAGATCGACCAAGCCGCCCGCCAAGCCGACCTAGTCTTGCTGCTGTTCGACGCCTCTCGTCCCAAAGACCGCAGCGCACTAGTAAAGCACTTCTTAGAAAGCACACGGGTCCCTGTCTTGGCTGTGCTCAACAAGATCGACCTAGTACAGCCCTCCCAGCTAGACGCCCTGCAAAAAAGTCTCGCCGACGAGTTCGGCATCGCCAGCCCAATCTCGGTCTCCGCCCTGCGCGGCGACGGACTCGACAAATTGCTGTCGCGCCTAGAGTCCCAGCTACCCTGCGGCCCCAAGCTCTATCCGGACGATATGGTAGCCGAACAGCCCGAGCGGTTTTTTGCCGCCGAACGCATCCGCGAGGTAGCTTTTGAACACCTCGAAGACGAGCTACCTTACGCCATCAACGTCCACATCGAGGAATTCCGCCAGCGCCCCGGCCACAAAACCTACATTCGCGCCATTATCTACGTCGGGCGCGAGAGCCAGAAGGGCATCGTCATCGGCAAGAAGGGAACGCGCCTGCGGTCCATCGGACGCCAAGCACGCACTGGCTTGGAGGAACTACTCGACGAGCCCGTCTATGTAGAGCTGTGGGTGAAAGTCCGCCCAGACTGGCGCAACAAAGAGCGCGATTTGCGGGAATTTGGTTATCTGTGAACCTGAGAAAGGAACGCCAATGAACGTCCTAGTCGTCGGCAAAGGGGGGCGCGAACACGCCCTCGTGTGGAAGCTAGCGCAGAGCCAGCGCATCGACAAACTCTACGTCGCCCCCGGCAATCCCGGCATGGCTTCCCTCGCTGAATGCGTCGATATTCGCGTCGATACCCCTGTGGCCAAACGCGAAAAACTCGCTGGCGAAATCGACCGCCTAGTCGCCTTTGCCCAAGAGCAGCAAATCGGGCTAACCGTCGTCGGCCCAGACGACGCCCTCGCCGGCGGCATCGTCGATCGCTTCCGCGCCAGTGGCCTAGCGATCTTCGGCCCCACGGAAGCCGCTGCCCGCATCGAAAGCAGCAAAGTCTTCGCCAAAGAGCTGATGGAGCGCGTCGGCGTCCCCACCGCCCGACACCAGAGCTTCACCGACAGCCAAACCGCCTGCGCCTATATCCGCGAGCAAGGTGCCCCAATCGTGGTCAAGGCCAGCGGCCTAGCTGCCGGCAAGGGCGCGGTCGTCTGCCACAGTGTAGATCAAGCCCTCGCAGCAGCGCACGACATGCTCGACGAAGGCACTTTAGGTGGGGCCGGCCACCACATCGTCGTCGAGGAATACATGGTCGGTGAGGAAGCCTCGCTCTTTGCAATCTGCGATGGCGAGCATTTTATCACCCTGACGCCCGCCCAAGATCACAAACCCATCTACGACGGCGACAAAGGCCCCAATACCGGCGGCATGGGGGCCTACGCTCCGGCACCCGTGATGACGCCGGCCCTAGTGCGCGAGGCCGAGGAGCGCATCATCCGCCCCGTGCTCGACGAAATGCGTCGGCTAGGTACCCCGTACCAAGGCGTGCTTTACTGCGGGCTGATGTGCACCGAAGCGGGCGTCAAAGTCGTTGAGTTCAACGCCCGCTTCGGCGACCCCGAATGCCAGATCCTCATGCCCCTGCTCAAAACCGACCTCGTCGATTTGCTCACCGCCGCCTGCGACGGTCTCTTGGATCAGGTGCAAGTCGAATGCGCGCCCGACGCGGCTGTCTGTGTGATCCTGGCCTCAGACGGCTATCCGCAAGCCTATGAGAAGGGCTTTGAAATCCGCGGCTTGGAGGCGTTTGCCGACCGCGACGACCTCGTCGTCTTTCACGCCGGCACAGCCCAGCGCAACGGTCGCGTCATTACGGATGGCGGCCGGGTGCTCTGCGTGACGGCTACGGACGCCGATCTCCAAGCCGCCGTCGCCAAAGCCTACTCGGCAGTAGATCAGATCGCCTTTGACAACGCCTATTGCCGCCGCGACATTGCCTATCGGGCATTGGGTCGCGCCTGAAGCTCTTGCCATGCCCAGCGACGCACTCCGCCTGCGCAACATGCGCTTTTTTGCCTATCACGGGCTTTTCCCCGAAGAGACTGCACTCGGCCAGCACTACGAAGTTGATGTCGAACTCTACGGCGATTTTCGTCAGGCAGGGCGCAGCGACGATATTGACGCGGCGATCAACTATCCAGAGGTATATGAGCTAGTGGCCGACGTAGTCACCGGCGAGCCCTGCAAATTGGTCGAAGCCCTCGCCGAGCGAATCGCCGAGCAGGTTGGCACCCACTGCGCTCCGGTCGAACTCGTCGTCCGCGTGCGCAAGCCCAACCCCCCAGTCGCCGCGCACTTTGACGGCATCGAAGTCGAGATACGCCGGTCCTATGCCTGAGCAAGCCTATATAGCCATTGGCAGCAACCTCGGCGACCGCCACGCGTACCTCAAAGCCGGGCTCAAAGAAGTCGCTGCATTCCCCAGTACGCGCCTCGTGGCCGTCTCCCGCGCCTACGAAACCCCGCCGTTGGGACCGGTCGAGCAACCTGACTTTCTCAACGCCGTCTTTGCCATAGAAACCTCGCTCGCTCCCGAGCCGCTGCTCGCCGCCCTGCTCGCCGCCGAAAAAAAGCACCAACGACAACGACGTATTCACTGGGGGCCACGCACTCTCGACCTCGACCTGTTGCTCTACGGCGAACGCATCGTCGAAAGCTCGGATCTGACTCTACCACATCCACACTTGCACGAGCGCAGCTTTGTGCTAGTGCCCCTCTGCGAAATCGCCGCGCGCCTTAGCCATCCGGTCACCGGTCGGCCATTTACCGAGTACCTCGCCGAACTCAACGGTCGAGAAGCCAAGGATGTCGGCCCCCTCGCCCTCCCTGAAGAGACCTGCCTTGCAACGAATTGATTCCATTGCGGAAATGCAGGCTCAATCCGACGCCTGGCGCGGCGAGGGCCTATGTGTCGGGCTAGTACCGACGATGGGGTTTTTGCACGAGGGACACCTCAGCTTAGTCGATCACAGCCTCAAAGCTGCGGACCGCACGGTCGTCAGTATCTTCGTCAACCCGCTGCAATTCGGTCCGCAAGAAGACTTCGCCATCTATCCACGCGACATGGAGCGCGACCTCGACCTGCTGTCTCGTCGAGGAGTCGATGCGGTCTTCAATCCCGCAACAGCGGAATTCTATCCTGCCGACTTCTCGACCGCCGTCGAAGTCGAAGAGCTAACCAAGGGCCTGTGCGGCCCCTTCCGCCCCGGCCATTTTCGCGGCGTCACTACCGTAGTGACCAAGCTATTTACCGCCGTCAAACCGCACCTAGCCGTCTTCGGTCAAAAAGACTACCAGCAGGCGACCGTCATTCGGCGGTTAGTCCGCGATTTGAACTTGGATTTGCGCATTGAGGTCGCTCCCACCGTGCGCGAAGCAGACGGCTTGGCCATGAGCTCGCGCAACGTCCTCCTCAGTGCAGAAGATCGCCAGCAAGCACCGGCTCTCTACGAAGCACTCTCAATGGGCCGAGAAAAAATCGAACGGGGCGAACGCGACGCCAACCAAATCATTGCCGCGATGCGGGCACACATCGAGAGCGCGCTCGACGCGTCCATTGACTACATTTCTATCGCGCACCCGGACACGCTCGAAGAAGTGGCCCATATCACCGGCCCGGTCGTCATCGCCCTCGCCGTGCGCCTGTCCAACGTCCGACTGATCGACAACATCGTCGCCACGCCGCTCGACCGCTAGGTACGCACTTTTACCGGACCAGCATCAACCGGCGCGTCCGCGTTTCCCCGCCGACCTTCAACACCGCCCAATACGCACCACTGGCCGCGCGTTCACCGCGCCAGCGCGCCAAGTGCTGCCCGGCCGCTAGCCGCTCCGCCACCAAAAGGGCCGCGCGCTGGCCCAAGGCATTGTATATCGCCAGCTCGACATCCGCTTCCCCCGCCAAGCGAAAGGGCAAGTTCACCGCGCTGTTGGCTGGATTCGGATAAGCCGGAGCCAAGTCGTTTGCGGCCTGTTCATCTGTCTGCATCGCTACAACTGTAGGCGTAAAGTACCGAGCCGCGAGGGTAAAATCCCCACCCATCGGCGAGGTCCTACCGACGATAACCGCCGCGCTGTCTGCATCCGCGACCTGCACCTGCCCAGCGTTGTCCGCGTTGAATTCCATCGCTATCAGCTCACCGCGCTGGCTGCCCATGGCGTACACCCACACAGCATATTCCCCTTCGTCCGCGCCGGCGAAATCAACGGCTATATCGCCCTCTGGACGAATGACCACATTCGCCGCGCCCCATTGGTTGCCAATCTCGCCGGCCAGTTCCGCGAAAGGCACCTCGGGCGCTGAAACTGCGGCGGCGCGGCGACCGCGCAGAGCCTCGTACCCACCCACATAGTTGGCCGCGATCCACAAACCCCAAGCACCCGCGTAGTCCTCGACCCAGTTTTGGTTCTTAAAGGCGTCGTCAATGCCCAAAATGCCGTTGCGCGACTCGGCGACGATTTGGCGAATCAGCCCCGCACCATAGCGCTCGGCCAGAAACGAGGCGAACAAATAGGTCTTGCCGTAACTCGCCGACTCAAACACCCAATGCGTTAGATCGACACTGGGATCCGCGAGAAAACTCGGCACCATGCTCGGATCGGCCTCGGGAAAACCCACCAACTCTTCGGCATATCCAGAAAGCCCTTCGTCAATCCATGCCTCCTCGTCGGAATCGCGACCCCAATGGATGAGGTGCTGGAATTCGTGCGCTAAGGTTGCGTGGGCAAGATAGGCGCTGAAGGCTAGCTTGCTCGCGTCGAGATAGACCGTATCGCGTCTAAGTTCGGGCAGCCATGACTCATACACCGCATGGTCAAAATAGCCGACTATGTTGCCGGGAAGGTCCAAGATCAGAATGAAAATGCGGGGATCGCCGTCCTTATCGGCAGGCTCGCCAAAGGCATCGACCGCTAATTCAAATATCCCGCGCTCGGGATCGGCCGGAGTCGCCGCGTCAAAAAGCGCGCCCAGCTTGTCCACATCCGGTTGGGCCGCGATGATGTCCCACTGGCTTTCTTCGACAAAGATATAGCAGTGCGTCCCCTTGTAGCGGCAGGTGGCCGACTTGAGCACGGGTTCGAGCGGTGCGTAAAAGGCGAGTTGAGTCCCCACCTCAATGGGGCCTGCTTCTTGACTTGCGCCTACTGCCTTGGGAGCTACCGCAGGAAAAGATGTGCGGTGCTGCTCAAGCCAGCGCGTCCCACATATCCGCTCTTCGGCTGCGACCACCAGCGGCAGCAAGAGCATCCACGCAGCCAAGGCCACCCGAGGGAAAAAGCAGGCCATCAGTAGAAATGCCGCACGAGGAAAAACGCCGCTCCCCCAGGCCCCACCGCCACCTTGGGCGCGAAGCCGGTCTGAGCTTGATCCGCACGGGCTACTCTCGCCGCATGGATGGCGGACACGAGGTGATTGACGACCACCAATCCCGTCATATAGAGCGCCTGCCGCTGCGCGTGCTGGCTCGAATTGCGCAACTCGCGGTAGCGCTGGCGCGACTCGTCGCGATCCCATTCCCAGAAGAAGTCCGCTTCTACCGGATAGAGCTCGGCATCAGGGCCGTCCTCGTAGCGGGCGAACTGGTTGTGCTCCAGCCGGCTCGCATAAAACCCCAAGTCGTCAAAGTAGTCGCGCCCCTTGCCCTCGGGCCGAACACCAGCGCGTTCCGCCGCATGCGCCCGGTACTGATCGCGGCGCACCTGCCCCAGCCACTCAAAGCCCCAATAGCCGCCCCAAAGCGCCAGCTCAGCGGCCAAGAAGCCACCACCGCCGCCACGGGCGTATTTTTGTCCCCAACCGGGTACCAGCAAAGAGCGCCAAAACGCCCCTTGGGATGTCCCGGCCTCAGCTATGCCGGGCAACAGCAAAATCAATGCGATCCAGCGCCACATAAGCTCAATCCAACGGCTTGTACGCCACGAGCATGGGCACGCGCGTCTGCACCCAAGGCTGCATGACCAACGCGAAGCGCGTCCGCCGCCGCAGGGCCGCTTCGTCCGCGCCCGCGGCGCGCCCGCGCGCCACCCGTGCCGCGTCAATGGCGCTGATAACGTGGTTGATCAGGATGACCCCGCTTATAGTAGAGGCTCGCTTGAGGAAGCGATTGCTCTCGTCGCGGTCGTCTTCGTAGCGGAGCCGTCGCTCGGAATGAAAATTTTCGACCGAATCGACATCGGCCGGCGCGGCAGCATTGCCCGTACTGCCCCTCACTAGATCGGTCCAACCGGATACATATTGATCGTATTTGCCAATCAGTTCATAGTATTGCTGAATTTCACTAGGCGCACACCCGCCAAAAGCCGCACTCCCCAACCCACTTGTTTGCTGCTGCTGCATCCACTCGTTGCGCGCTGGAATGTACACTTCGACAACCTCGGTACTACAAGGCAGCGCGTGCGTGATTGACGAATTGTTCGAGATCGCCGAGCCGCGCCAAGCCAAGTAGTTGAGCGGATCCCAGTGTTCGTCAGCCACGGCCCGGAACTCTCCCTCCAAGTCTTTGCCTTTGCCCTTCCAAGCTACCCACATGCCCCATAGCGCGGCTTCAGCCCCCAAGAAAGCCAACCCTCGCTTCTTGGACCCCGCGTACCACTCGCCCAGCCCCGGCACTAGGGCGGAAAGCAAAAATGCCCGCTTGGACGACTTGCCCTTGCGCGGCTCTGCACGCGACACCGGCTCAGGATCAGCTTCGCCTTCCACCGCCCGCAATCCCACCAAGAACGCCTGCCCCTCTTCGCTCAAAATACTCGGCAATCCCTCGGCACGGACGCCGGCGGCAGTTAGTACGGCAACCACCAGTGCGATTCCTGTCCTCGTCATGCTCGCTCCTTTCCATTGCGACAACACCCAAAACGCGATCAGCTATTACACCCTAATCGTTTTCACATTCGAGATGATTTCTCAATACATTCTTGGCGTAGGCCGGTGTTTCTTCTCCAACTTTTTCTGCGGTCTCTTTCAATTGGTCATACTCGGTTACTTCCTCACCTACCCAAAGAATATCCAGTCTGCGAATCTCTCGCATCCCTACATGACTATAGGATTCTGGAAATGCCCAATAGCATGACTGGCAATTGCTGGCTTCTTTTAATTTCCAATTTTCGCAATTCTCGCAACTCCATGACTTCGCCCGATTTGCAGATGGGCAGATCAGCATGTAATCATCGGCATCCTCCGACAGATCTATGTTGTCCCCGGCGATTTCGAATGGAATTCTGTGGTCGATTTGCAGTTCACGCTCAGGGAATGGTTCAAGATAGATATTGCAACGAGCACCATATTTCTCTATGAGCTTGGTCTTCAGAGCAGAAGAGAACGCCGTCCTCCCTGATAACTGAGCAGCACGAACGTCTGATGGATTACCAAACTTGTACGCACCGATTCTCCTCCCGTCAGAACCAGTCACGCGAAACGTCTCTATCGGAATCCCCTGCTCCCGAACGTCCCTGATTGCTCGTGGCGGATGGTTGTAGCCATAAATATCCTTAAGTTCCTCTGTGGTGATTTGTCCATTCTCAAGAATGTGTTCAATAACCGTTCTAGGTCTTTTCGCTTGCACACTCTTCAGCAGTTCTAAAAATTCTGGGGGATAGTTCTGTTTACTCATTCTAAAGCGAGCTCCTGCTGAATTTGCGGTATTCTATCATGTCTCTGACCATCGTTCAAGCGCTCCACTAAAGCAGGCGAAAGATACAGAGATTCGACAGTTTCGTGTTTGTCTCCCAAGAGTGTCGCTTGGCTCGAGCGACCGGCGCGAATGTGCAAGTGAGCTAGGAAAAGTGAGCGGGGAAGTGGCTTGCCGTGACTTTTTTCGCCGGTTTTCCCGTCGTAGCTCGCCATGTAAGAAAGCCCCTGGTCGTTCATGGCTTGGAGCGCGTCTGCGAACTCGGTATAACTCAGCCCGCTACAATATCTGTGATCTCTCGTAAAGGACGTACCCTGATAGGGGGGGTCCATGTAAATGAGATCCTCTTTCGCCGCCTCCGAGACCACCTTGCGGAAATCTAATGCGGAAAGTGTGGTTTTTCCGGCAAGCAGTGCGTGAACGCCGAGTATCTGGCGCTGCATAAGTATGGGACGCATACCCGACCGTCGGTTGTCCGCGCTTTGATTGAACAGGCCCCCAGCACTGTACCGCACTGAGCCTTTTACTATGCGCGCTAGCAGATAGAGCAAGTGATGAGGTCGGTGTGCAGCATTGAATTTATCGCGGATGCCGAGGAAGAAGGCCCTTTTATCCGGGTGTTGTTCCGTCCATAGCTGCTCGTAGTCTTTGCTTAGCTCATTTGGCCGCTGCAAGATTTCTTCCCACAGCGCTATTAAAGGTTCGTTCAAATCATTGAGCCAAAATCGCTTTGCGAGCCCGTGCGCGGCAGCAGCAAGGGAAATGGCACCAGACCCGCAGAAAGGCTCGATGAGGCAATCGACATCACGTGGAAAATGCGCGAGGATATGCCGTGCAATACCGCGCTTACTACCCTGATAAGGGAATGGATGCGGAATTGTCATGTGCTGTAACATCTCTACCTCCTCTGCATCACGACAATGCGGTTTGAATTGGTTCCGCGCTTGTTGTTGTCAACACCCCACATATTCGAGGTCTTGGTAAACGTCTGTTCGTTGATTACGACGCAGACCGGTTCCCACGCCGTCTCTTGCGCAACCTCCGCGACCACGCGATCGAGCAACAGCAACCCCCGATGGATTTCGCCTACCTCAAATGCAAACACACTGCCTGGGCACGCAATCGCAGCTACACTTTCCAACACGCCGCGCACCAGCTCCTTCCACTCTGCAAGCTTGCGAGTCTGCGTGATGCGAATCGCATCGGGATCAATGCCGACGAACCAACAGCGCATCCAGTTGTCCCGTTTGTAGTTTACGACATCCATAAAGGGCGGCGAAGTCACCGCAAGCGCCACCGGAGGCCCGCTGTAGTCAAACGGTGCATCAACTGCTTGTTGAAAAAACCCCCGGCTGCGCCCTGTGGGAACCCGCGCCTCAGCATCCCGCAAAAGCGTACGCGTCTTGCGCAGAATCAACTGCGCGACATCGCGGTATTCGGGCCGCTGGCTACGCCGCGCGTTGATCTTGCGCTGGCTCTCGATGGACGCGGCTTGATTGGGCGGCAGTGTATACACCGAGAAAAATCCCTTGGAATGCCCGGTCAGGCGATTGATGGCCACCATCTGTATCCAGCGATCGACCTTATCGGCGCACCCGGCGGCCCGGCGCTCGGCCAAATAGGCGCGCAGCCGACAAATCTGATTGAGCGTCCGCTCGTCAAAGAACACCTCAAAGCCTTCAGGCCGCTTTATCGGTCCGTCCAAAGCCAAGCCATCAAGTCTCGTGGCGACCTCGGGCAAGGTCGGCGGATCCAACCGCGCCTCCACCAGAAAGCGGGACAGGGGATTGACGTCGTTACCCAACACGTCCCGACCGAGCAACACCGCTTCGAGCAACGTCGTCCCGCGCCCCATAAACGGATCGAACACCACGTCGCCGGGATCTGTAAGCCGCTCGATAAAAAAGCGCGGCAACTGCGGCTTAAAACACGCCCGATAGGAAATCTCGTGCAGCGAGTGCGCGGCGCGCTGCTTGGACGTCCAAAACTCATTGGCGAATATGGGAATGCCGTCGCGTTCTTCGACGACTGTCTCCTTGTCGTAGCGCCGCCATTGCCCAAGCTCGCGTTGGAATTCGTCGAGCCTCGGACACCCTTTACCAATAGCAGGAAACTGGCGTTGGAATTGTCGCAATGTGCGCCCTCAAATCTGCGTCTCTACAAATACCCAAACAACACCGTAAAATAAGACTTCCACCGTCCCTTATCTGGCACCTCATCGATCCCATAAGCCACATCCACCTGCACCCGCGTCGGTATGCTGTAATATGAAATCAAGTCAAAGCGCAACTGCCCACCCACATCCCGCAGCGGACCGTCGCGTCCATATCGTTCGTTCCACTCGCCTATGTTCCGGTCCCAAGCCTTGCCCATACTAGTGTACACCGCGCCATACACTTTGTCGAAATATAGCTGTGCAATGCGCTTGTCCATATTCGGCAGCAGGGGAAAGCGCAGCGTCGCCGTGCCCATCAGGGCTTTGCGCCCCTCAATGCTGTAAAACGTATAGCCCTTCATAAAGTTGAGACCACCGAGGCGGTAATCGAAGAAATCACCGACCTGCGACGTGTCATTCACTGCCTCGTTGTCGATCCAACCGCCGTACAGCCGCAGGCCCAAGCGAGTATTGCCGGGCATGCTCATGTGCTCTTTCCAATCGACGGTAAACTGGTTGTAAAAGAGCTTGATGTAATTCTCGTCGATAAAAGACGCCTGCTCGTTAAAGCCGTCGATAAAATAGTTGAACATCCGGTCGTAGCGTGCGTAGAACTGGCGGCCCACAGGGCTTATATCGCGGTCCCGCCGCCGCGCAATCATCTCCATCCGATAGGTCAGCCCCAGGCCAAAGCCGTTGAGATAGGTATAGCCAAAGGGCCTTTGCCGCTGGCGTTCAAAGCCGAGGCCGCCGTCTCGGCGCGGCACAAAAGCCTCCCATTGGACGCTGGCATCGTAGCGTTCGTACATGGCCGAGGCCGTCAGCTCTCCATGACGACCCAATTTGCCGCGCACCCCTACACTGAGCAGACTCAAGTTGTAGTTGACGGCGTTGACAATGCCCGCCCGCGCCTTCGAGCTATCGCCGCGGACCGAGCGCCGACGCTGATTGAATAGCTCTAAAAAGAAAGTGGGACGAAATCCCTTGAACTCGTATATAGCGAACAAGTCGCGGTCAGCATTATCCGGCGCGATGGCACCCCCAGCAAATACACTCTGGCGATTGAGCACGTCACCAGAGGTGAGGTACGCGCCCGCCTTGAAATGTCCCTCGTCTATAAACAGCCTCGGCAGGATCCCGGTCTTGAGGAAGTCGATGCCATACGCTTGAGGCGTGCTCGGCAACGCGGGCACAGGCGTGCCGTCCCAATCTAGCGGAAAATCTTGAGAAAACCACGCCTCTTCAGCCGCCACCGGCGTCCCCTCGTCCTGCAACCGACGGACCTCAAAGCCGGCCGCCGTATAAGCCGCAAAGACGACCTCACCGTCCGGCCCAACCGATGGGCTAAATACGCCGCCGATGGTGTTGGTTAGTTGCCGCAGCGCACGCGTCTCTACGTTCAGAGCATAGATATTGAAAATGCCGCTGAAATCCGACGCAAAGACGAGCTCCGCGCCGTCTGCGCTCCACGCGGGGTCGCGGTCCGTGCCGGGCGTGGCAATAGCGAGGTCGAATGTCCCATCGGCGAGCAGGTCTCCCCCAGCCTCCAATTCCACCACGGCGATGTCGCGCTGTCCCTCGTGAGCGATTGCAAATGCCAGCTTGCGTCCATCGGGCGAAAAGCGCGGCGTGTAGAGCTGGGTGCCGTCCGCGAAATGAGTTAAATAGCGCAGCCCTGTACCGTCGGCCCGAATCATCGCCAAGTTGTTGTTGGTGTCCTTGTTTTGCACGAAGACGATCCACTCGCCATCGGGCGAATAGGTCGGGTACAGCGCGCGCATCCCCCGCGTCAGTCGCTTGACATTCGGCGGCTCCGGTCCCGTACCGCTGACCATGGCCGGCACCAACCACAGCATACTGCGCCAAAAACTAGAACCGGCGGCCGCAGAATCCCATTCGTAGATATCCGCCTGCCGCGAACCGTATTTGTCCGCCCGGTCGATGCGCGAAAAGAGCAGCTTGCGCCCATCCGGCGACCAATCCACGGTCGAAGCTGCCGCCGGGAACGTGGCGATTTCCTCCTCACCGCTAGCGAGGTCGCGCACGATCAAGCCATGCGGATAGTGGTGCCGCTTGCGCGTCGATAGATACGCCAATTTTTCGCCGTTGGGCGCCAGTCGCGGCCGCAGATTGGAAAAGCCGACATCCACGATTCGCTCGCCCTCGCGCAGCGGCCCCAACGCCGCTACCTGCGCCTGATAGCCCTGCCGCAGGGCTTCGATCCATTCGCCGTACAGCTCGTTTGCGCTCTTGCCCAAGACCTTTTTGCACGCTCCATCAATGGCAAGTGTGTGCCACTGCGACGCGGCCCGGTACAGTTCGGCGATCTTTTCTTCGCCGTACGTCTCGGCGATGTAGCGCACCAAGCCAAAGCCGTGGTCGTACACGTATTCGTTGCCAAAGCCCTGCTTGCCAAACACGCCCATCTGGTCGAAAGATAGCTGCTCGCCCTCCAGCACCAAGGAGCGGAGCACCATGTCGCGGTTGGCGTCCCAGCGGTCGTGGGCCGTAGTCGCAGTTCCGTACTGCGCCGCGCCCTCGGCCAGCCACATCGGCATCACTGTTCCCATTACCGGATAGGAAGCAATGACGTCTGGATAGCCGGTGAGAATGTCCGGCCTGTTTTTTTCCCGCTGATAGCCAAAGTACTGCAAGTAGAGTGCAGGGACGCGCTGCACACCTTTGCGCGCAGCACCCAGCGAAACGATGTGGGCAAATTCGTGGGTTATTACGTTGCGCAGCCAGTCTGAACTGCCGCGCAAGTCAAAGTCGTGGTCCAGCGACGTGGCCCAGATCTCAATGGTGTCTTGATAGAAAAAAGCCGCGCCATTGGCGTAATCGTCGTGGTCTTTGAGCACGATCCGCACCCGCCCGTCGGGCGCGTACCCATACAGCTCGGTAATGGGCGCGTACGCAGCTTCGGCAATGCGTGCCGCCCGCGCCGCCGCCCCTTCCAACCCCTCGTGGTAGAAAATGCGGAAGTGCTCGGTCTCCACTACCTGCCACGCTAGTTCTGGGTGATTTTGGGCGCGAGATGTGCTCGCCCAGCCGAGCAGTAGACCAACCGCGTAACAACCGGCCAACAGCAGGGTCGTCCGTTTCCTCATTGAAGAGTCCTCATCAGCTTAAAATACAATGATGCCTCCATTACTAAGGCGATCTCACTGCTGCAAAGGCACTCCTCTCCCAATTCCTAATTCTCAATTCCCAATTCACTGACTCACCGCCATTTTGATCACGGCTTCTCCCCGCCGTCCGTCGTCGCCGTGCGCGATCAAGCGGCATAGATACAGGCCGCTATCATAGCCTTTTACCGACCAAGTGATTTCGCGCTCGCCGGCTTCCAAGCCGTCCCTGCGGATCTTGCTAACGCTCCCTCCCAACGGATCGAACACCTCCAATTCAATGCGCCCAGCCGCGCTCAGCGCAAAGCGCAAATGCGCCTCCTCGCCGGGGCCGACTGGATTGGGGTAGCAATAGACCCGGCCTAGCAAGGCTGCCTCGGGTCTTACAACGGACCGGCCAGCCGCCAGCGCAGTCCGCGACCCAGCCGCATCAGCCCCCGCCTGCGGCCAATGGGCCGGGCCTCCGGTGTACTGCGCCGCCACCCGCTGCAGATCCCACGCATACACGGCCTCGCCATCCAAGGCGGCCAACGCCAAGCGGCCATCGCCGTCTAAGTCCACTATCACCGGCGACGCCGTCGGGGGAGCAGCCGTCAGCAGGGGAAAGCCCGACAAGAGCCGACCGTCGTCATCCACACCGAAAATTCCGCTGTGACCGGCGACGAATATCTCCTGTTTGCCGTCGGAATCCACGTCGCAAAGCACCGGCTCGAAGACGAGATCGCCGACCTCGGCAGAGCGCGGCAGGGCCACGGGAAAGTTGGCTTGCCGCAATCCGTCGGCTCGCAGGGCGTGTATCGCTCCACCACGCGCAAGCAAAACTACCTCCAACAGGCCATCGCCGTCCAAATCGCCCAGGACCGGCGGCGCGGCTAGCGACTCGCCCAACTCGACTACATGCGATCTGATCTCGACCTGTCCTCCGGCCGAGGCTACGACTCGCTCGACTTGGCCGTCGCCGTCCAAATCGCCTACAGCCGAGGGTAACACCGACGGCCTTTGTTCCCTTAATTCACCGCTTATGGCATCTACCACGTAGCTCTGTTCCGCTCCGGCAAGAAGTAACTCGGCCTCATCGCCCACACTAAAACGAGCATCCAACGGCACCTCATCCAGCGCGAGCCGCCACAGCGGTTGGTCCGCCCCGACGTCCCACGCGCTGACCTCTGCGTCGCTCCGCAAAAAAACCACAGGCTGACCATCGCCATCCCCATCACCAGCCGCTAGCAACCGCGCCTCTGGTACTCGCCACGACGCCATGCCATCGTCGGTCGCATAGCCGACTCCACCCCCGGCCTCAAAGAGCAACTCTTCTATTCCGTCGCCGTCCAAATCCGCGGCTTGCAGCCGACCGTCGCCCGGTAAATCCCGCGGCCAACCCGGCTGAACGCGCCCAAAGCGGATGGCCACTTGCATGGTATCGCCAGGAGCGGAAAGCACTTCAATCTCAATGCCGGTCTCCCAATCCCGATTGCTGCGCGAGTCGGGGCGAGTCGCCGGAGCGAACAGCGTTTGTCCGCCGACAAAGAACGGGTCGTCGGGCCACCCTTCATACTGTAACTCCCACGACCGGCGTGGATTGCCAATGTCGCGGTACCCATCGGCCTCTTCCAAGGCAATCGCCGGCCAATGGGCCTGATTGTTCGCGGCATTGGGGTTCGCAGCGCGCGCCATCACACCTTCATCTACGTGCCATATCAACACCCCCGACCCTGGGACAAAGGCGTCGTATTCCTCCATCGCCGTCCACACGCTCTCTTCTATGGTGACCTGATCGGGATCGATCCACACCTTATTTTCGTCTTCGCCCTCCACAACGCCGCGCTGCCCGCGCTGTTGCCTGTTCTCCAACAAAAAGTATTCGCGCGCGTCAATGGGGATGCGTACCGCCTTGGGAAGATCACCACTGCGATCGGTCGCCAGCAGCGATAGTACGGTATCGCGCCGCACCACCACCGGCTCGATCCACCCAAGCTGCATCTTACTCCAAGCCATGGGATGCGACGGCGCGAAACCTCTCACCCACGCAAGGCTGTCGGCCCGCACATAGCCCAAAGCGTTGGCCCCTATGTCCATCAAGCTCCAGCTTCCTAGAGCTGGCGAGCCAGCGGCGAAATTGGACAACCCAGGTAGGCCCAACTGGTGGCCAAAGAACTTAGCCAACAAGCCATTGAGGCCTACCCGACCGTCGAGACTAGGCGACTCGGGCAAAATCCACGCCTGATTGATCTCCACATCGCCCACGGCCAGCGGGCCACCATTAAAGTCCACAAAATCACTCTCGGCTAGGAACACTGAGCGGATGTCGTTGAGTTCGCCGTTCTCGTAGCCGACCCCGGCGTGAAATACCAAAAAGCTGTTAAACTCGTCCAAGCGCGGACCGTCGGGATCGGCCTGCGCGGCATGAAGGGCATCGCGCACCAACTCGATCCACTTATCGCCGATTTCCTCCGTCGTGCGTCCGTTGCCGTAGTGGAGCATGGATTGGGGAAGCGCGTACGCCTGCCGTGCGGCACGGGGGAACACCTCGGAGGAAATTTCCACCCTCCCCTCGGAAACGACTTCGTAATAGCGCGCCAGCGCAGTCAAATGTCGCTCGAAATAAGTGCGATCGTGTGGCGGCAGATCGTAGGGACGCGCGTACTTTTCTGCCGCTTCCTCGGCCGAGCGCAAGTCAAAAGCCCCGATGCCCGTCGTCGTCAACTCATCGGGATTTTCGCGCGGAAAATCCACGCGCAAGGCCAAGATCCGCCACTCGGCGTCGGCCTCGACAGCCGCTGACAACAGCAGGGCGAAGCAGAAACCTACGAGGAACAAGGGAGCTAAATCGCAACGGCGCGGCGCGGCAACAGAACCAGCGTCCGATTGAAACATCCTTAGAAAATGATGTTCAGGGAAATTGGCGTATTGTCTCCCACCACCGTATCCTCGCTGCCAATTATATACGCCACATCAAACTGGAAGCGATTGTACTTTAGCCCAACGCCAAAGGTCTTGGCATGTACCTCGCCGTCGCTGTCCCGCGAAAGGCCCGCACGCAACGCGATAAACGCCTCGCCTTCGCGCGCGGAAAGCCCGTATTGGTACTCGCCGCCCACGTGCAGATCCATCTCCTTGAACTCGTTGTTCAAGCCCTCGTCGGTCCATGCCGTGGCCAAGTTGCTGATAAAAGACCCATCGGCAATCAGAGGTTTGTACAGATCAAACGAGATCAGCAAGTCGTTGTATTGGGTATCCATCACGTCGTAGGCCACTCCGACGACGATGTGCTGGGGCAGCGGATCGGCCTGTTCGGCGTCGATATAGGCGATCTTGGGGCCTAGGTTGCGCAGGGCCGCGCCAAAGCTGAGGCTGGGAGCGGGCTTCCACAAAAATCCCAAATCCGCGGCAAAGCTGTTACCCACGCCTCGACCCCGCTCAATGCCGGCCCCTGCATCGGCCAAGTTGCTGCGGATGAACTTCAGGCCGATGCCAGCAGACGTATTGTCGCCAATATGCGCCCCGTAGGCCGCAGACACAGCCACGTCATAGCTGCGGAAAGTGCCTTGTTGGGTGCCGCGCTCGTCCGTGCGGATCTGCTCGCCCAAGTTTAGCAGCGCGACATTGAAGCCGAAGTTGCCCCAGCCCTCCACGGGTTGGGAATAGGCCAGAAATTCGTAGGACAAGTCGTCGGCCAGCTTCGGCAGCCACTTGGTGTGCGACAGGTGGAGCTTTTTCTTGCTCTGCCCGACGAGGGCAGCCGGATTGAAGTAGCTCGCCGTGGCGTCGTCGGCCACGGCCACGTACGAATTACCCATGGCAATGGCGCGGGAACCCGGATCGATCAACAAAAGAAGCGGAGCACTGCGGCTTTCGGGCGTGGCCTGAACCGCATCGGGCAATGCGCCCGCGCAAAGACCAGCCAGCAGCAGGGTCGTCAGTTTCCTCATAGCGGAGTCCTCCTCAGCTCGGAATAAAATATTATAAAAATGATGCTTCCTAGATGCCTCCTGGTACTAAGGCGATCTCACTGCTGCAAAAGCACTCCTCTCGCAATGCTCACTTGGCGACCTGCAAGACGGCGCGGCGCGCAACCGCCGCACCACTTTCCCACTCGGCCTCTATCCTATAAATATACGCACCATTGGCCAACTCCGCCGGTGGCGTCCAGGCCACTTGGTTGTAGCCAGCCAGCGTCTGCCCGTCTAGCCGTTCTATCAGCCGACCGGCCAGCGAAAAGACTTCTATCTGCACAGTGCGCACAGTTTCTTCTAACTCATAGGTGAAGTAGCCGCCATCGCGCATGGGATTCGGGTAAAATAGAACGTTGGCAAGGCCGGCATCGCCTTCGTCGTCATCCGCGACTTTAACCGTCGTCGTCGTGCGCGAAGAATTGTTGAAGTTGTCCCAAGCCTTTAGGCGGATTTCGTGTTTGCCGATTTCCAGTTCGGGCAGGGGAAATTCAATGACCCCTTGCCGATAGTCCCCGCCCTGCACGCTGTAAAGCTCCGTCAGCGTGAAGAGCTCATCGTCGATGGCCAACTCGATTTCGTGTCCGGTCTCTCCAGTGATGTTGATGCCGCTAGGATCCGCAATCGAGGCCAACAATACCGTCTGCCGTGGAATCGTGTTGCCTTTGGCCCCCTCAAAGTGCAGGGAAATTTCCGGGCCCTCTACGTCTGTTTCCACGCCTTCGGCCGTACCCGCCAGCACCAGACTGTCCACCGAGCCAAAGGCCGCCGGACTGGCATCGCTCCAAGAGTAGGCGCTGATGCGGCCGTTCTCGCCGCCGTAAGTAATGTCTTTGGGAACCCGGAACGCAGCGCGGAAGCGTCCCTCGGCCACTGGAAAACGGCCGCGAAAGATCGGCGCACCGGTCTGGACGTAGGTATAACCCTCTAAGTCGCTCTCTTCACTTGAATCGAAAGCCTGCAACCACACTTGGCCTTCATAGGCAGTAGCTGGTTCGCCGGCCGTGTCGAGGACTTGGCCGGCGATGGCCACTTCGCCGAGGGCGCGGAGCGAATCGGCCACCGCGACCTGCACCTGAAAGCGCGGTATGGCCAAGCGCGTCGCCGGGTCGCCAAAGAGCGAGTAGCGCTGAATGTTGCGAAATTCTTTAGGGGTGCTAGGGTCATACTTCGGCAACAGCAATTGCTTGGCCTCGGTGAGGGCCAGGCCAATCGGCACGTGCTTCCGTTCGGTGTGGAACATCTGCCAGTAGAACTGATTAGCCAACTGGACATTGGTGTGATGATATCCTATCCGGGTCGCGCAAATCATGCCGATCACGCCCCCATCTTCCTTCAGTAGGAGTCCCTCGGGTATGGAGAGGCGCACGGGATCGTCGAATACCCCAACTTGACTTGCAGCCGTGAAAAACAAGGGCAGGCGGCCGCCGTTGTTGAGCTTGTCCAAATCGCGGGAAAGGAAGAACATCCACTCGTGGGACAAGCGGTCGTACGTGCCATGTCCCAAATAGGTCAAAGTTAACGAGCCCTTGTTGAAGAGTCGGATGAACTCTTCCCGTGCCCGCGGTTTCTCCTGCCCCTCTAGAGGAAATTGTCCAGTATAAAGCTTGATCAAGTCCAACTCCTTGGGCAGGACGTGCCGAGCCATGTATTCGCTGTCATGGATGAAGTACGATTCGACCTTGTCTGGATGGTCTCGATTTAGCAAATCGTCCGACACCAGTGCCATTCGGCTCTGCCAAGGCCCTACTTCGGGTGCGCGGTCGTAGTCAATTATTTTGTCGACGACCACATCGGCCTCGGCCGCGGTCTGCACCGTCAGCCGGCCAATCGCCATGTCGGGGAACAAATCGCCCCCCACCACGCGCGTGTACCACTCGTCGTACGTGCTGTCGCCGTCTTGGAATGCTGGGATCCAATTGCCCTGGCTGATGGACGAATTGTTCTTGTAGTCGTACGAGCCGTCGCCGACCAAGGCCACGAACATCGGCGCGGGATTCCAATGCTCGGCCGCATAGGCGAGAAAATTGCGGATCGCCGTCGGGTCCAAGAGCCCGCCGGAAAACTCGTCGTAGATGTCTTGGACGTCGATGGCCGCCGCCCGCATGGGCCGGCCGAAGCGGGCGTCTGCAGCCCGCCATTGCGCCAAGCGCTCGGCCGCAGCGCGAAAATCGCGGTGGTAAATCGCCACCCAATCGGCCCCCCAAGCCCCGGTGGTCAAATTGCCGGGCAAGTCGAGTTCGATCCGCACAGGTCGCTTCCAGGTCGCCGGACCGCCAACTGCGTACTGACGCGGCACATCCCCAGGCCGATCCTGAAAGATTACCGTCCCGTCTTGCGCGTCGTACGCGAAGTCCACGATCTCGGCCAACCCCGCAGAGACCTCGAAGACGCGCGGCTGCTCGTCGGCAAAACCAGCGAGGCGGAATTCCGTGGTACCCGTCAGCGGATAGTTGAATAACAGTTCGCCGCGCTCGGCGACAAAGCCTCGGCTGTACTCCACTTCGTACCAGTCGAGGCGGCACGGATTGCCAGAGTGGAAGATACCCAAGTGATTCAGCCCTTCCTGCGCTCCTAACGCCGCCCACATCGTATCGGATGCAACATACCTCCGGCTAGGCGGCTGCTCTGGGATTGCAAAAATCGCTGTTCCGATGGTCGCTTCGTTCCAGCGCACCGAAAAACGCGGCTGCGTCTTAGGTATCCCGATAAAGCCCAAGCGCACGGCCACCGGCTCGGGAGCAGCCTGCCGCACTACCACCGGAAAATTGCGCGCATTGCCGCGAAAATCCTCCCAGTACCAAGTGTAGCCAGACTTGATACTAAAAAGCTGAAGGAGAACAAACTGCTCGGCTTCTTCGTGGATCCGCACCCGATAGCTCGTGGGCTGCTGCGGGTCGGACGCAGCCAACGCACCGCTCCTTTGCTCGGCCCGCTGCCCCTCGACCCCGCCGCCAAAACCCAACCAGTACGCGTTCTCGTGCGTGTAGAGGTTGTGTCGATATTGATACGAGCGGCTATCTGGCGCGTATTCCCAGCGGCTGGCCGACTCGGCCCAAAACAAGACGAAGTCGTCCGCGTCCAAGCGGCCATCGCCCCCGTCTTCTACGACCAAGCCCACTTCCGGCATGACTTGAGGCGGGTTTATCTCGTGAATGGGCAAGGCTTCGCCGCCGCCGTAATGCAGGCGCAGACTCGCCGGATCGACGTCGCTGAGCGACACCCCGGCAGCCTCTAAGTCCGCACCCGATATCCGATACATTCCCTCTTCTAAGACGGAGATCCGCAGCCAAGTTCCCTCCTGCAACGCAGCTTTGCGCGCCGGCCGCTGCTTGAGTGGCAATCGCCAATTCTTGGCCTGCTCGGGATTGATGAGCACCCCTCGGTAGAATTCTTCGCCCCACGGGTCGGCGACGCGGGTGCCGTCACCGCCGGTCACGTGCAGGTCAACCACGATGCGATCGTACAGCGTCCGCGTCCCATCTGCTTCGACGTGCGGGGCAAACGCCACTGGAACGACGCGCTGGCGCCGCGCAACACCGCTTTCGCCGAGGAAGGCCGGCCCGGGCGTGGGTGCGTCGTCTTCAGCGGCGCGGTCCGTCCGCGCTACGCGAGCTTCGACCAGTTCCAAGCGAACCTGTCCGTCGCTTGGGACGCCGATCAAAGCACCGAGCCCCTGCTCCAATTCCTGACCGTCGGGGGTCCAAACCAACCGCAGGCGCTGCGGCGTCTGTTCGCTTACGCGCAATTCCGCCATGGCTGCACTCCCGCAAAAAAGCGCGAGTGCCCAAAGGCCGCATGTGAATCTCATAAAATGGTATAGGTGGGATTGATCATTTGGTCGTGGCGATTGGCACTTTTAAGGTCATTCCAAGCCTCTCTTTTGTCAAGGGCGTCCCACCTTGACTTATCGGCTTAGCACCGCTATGTTTTATTGTTTCTTACAGGGAGGCACCCATGGCCAGACAATGCAGCCTGACCAACGTTAAGGGCCTAGTTGGCAACAACGTTAGCCACTCGCAGCACAAAACCAAGCGCGTCCAACAGCCCAATCTCATCAAAAAGCGTATCTTCATTCCCGAAGAAAATCGCACCGTCACCGTGCGCCTGACCGCCCGCGCCCTACGCACTTTAAACAAAAAAGGCGTCTATCAGTTCCTGAAAGAAAACGGGATCAAGGTCTAACCGGGCAAAAGCCCTCGCCCTCTGAGCACATGAATCACGGCGACGATCTAGCCGGCACCATCCAAGAGCGAGTTCGTCAAGCCCTAGCCGAAAACGCAGCTTTAAAAATTTTTGCCGGCCGCACCAAGTCCTTTCTCGGACGCCAACACGACGGAATCCCACTCGACCTCTCCGCCCTAACCGGCATCATCAGCTACGAACCAAACGAACTGGTCCTCGTCGCTCGCTCGGGCACTAAGCTGAACGACATAGAGGCTCTGTGCCGCAGCGAAAACCAGTACTTCGCTTTTGAACCGCCCGCTTGGGGTGCGGCTGCGACCATCGGCGGCACCGTCGCCTGTAACCTCTCGGGACCGCGGCGCTTCAAGATGGGCGCGCTGCGAGATCACTTGCTCGGTGCCGAGCTAATCGACGGCCACGGCGAGCGAATTCGCACCGGCGGCAAAGTCGTCAAAAACGTCACAGGCTACGATTTGTCTAAGGTACTGGCCGGCTCCTTCGGGACGCTGGGGGTACTTACCGAAGTCTGCCTCAAAGTCTGGCCCCGCCCTGAAACTCAAGCAACCCTATTCATTCACGGACTGACGCCCGCCGCGGCGTTGGCGCGGCTCCTCGACTGGGCGGCGCGTCCTCTCCAAATTACTGGCCTAGTCTGCGACGCCGACCGGTTAGCCGCCCGTGTCGAAGGCCCGGCGGCAGCGGTACGGACGCAGTTAGCAAAGCTTTGCGAAGGAGAAACAGCGGAGTCGGAGGTAATTGAAGAAGCAGAGTCGTACGCCTTCTGGCGGCGCTGGCGCGAACTCGAATGGCTAACCCCGGCCGAGGGCCAACAGCGCTGGCGCTTTTCTGGACCGCCGACCAAGATGGTACAGCTAATGGAAGCGTTAGAGGCCGAGGGGCTGAGTCACTGGGGGCTGGACTGGGCCGGAGGCTTATTGTGGGCGTTGCTGCCGGCGACCGCCCAAGCCTCGGGCTTGCATAGCACCGCAGCGAGCCATCAAGCTCTTGGCTGGCGCTTTGCAGCCAACGAGCACGACGAGCACAATGAAGACGCCTTTACCCCGCTCAACGCTGGCGAGGCGCGCATGAATCAGATGCTCAAGCGCTCCCTCGACCCCCAAGGCATTTTCAACCCCGGCAAGATGTACGCCTAATATATCTCACCTGGACGATAGTCCGGCGGCGGCATTTCCCGTTCGCTCAGCCACAATGCCCGCCCAACCCGCGCCTGAACGTATTGATAGTCATAGCTCGTGTCTGGAGCCGCGATATTGCCCTGCGACGGGTATTGGGCAATCGCCTCTTCGACTAGGTCCACGCCCAGCCCAGGCGCATCCGGCACCGCGATATGGCTATCGACCACTTCGGGCTGGCCGGTCATCACTTCGTAGCGCTGCGGCACATCATCGGCGAGGTGCTCCAAGATCAGGAAGTTCGGCAGCGTGGCCATCAGGTGGACAGCCGCCATTTCGGCCACCGGCCCCAACGAGCCGTCGTGCGGAGCCATCGTGCAGTAATGGGCCTCGGCCATAGCGGCGATCTTTTTCATCTGTCCTAGGCCCCCGGCGCGGCCTGTATCCGGCTGTACCACATCGATGATTTCGCGCTCAATCAGCTCTTTTACTCCCCAAATGGTGGCGTGGCGTTCACCCGCGGCAATGGGAATGTCCACTGCGTCGGCGACCCGAGCGAGGGCATCGATGTTTTCAGGGGCTACTGGATCCTCGTAAAACAGCAAGTCGTAGTCTTCAAGCGCGTGGCCCAAGGCAATGGCGTCGCGCGTCGTCAGCCAAGGCGGCCCGTGGACATCGACCATGAGGTCCACCTCCTCGCCGACCTCCTTGCGGATGGCAGCGACCGTTTCGACGCAGTTGTTGATTCCCCCAGTCTTGATCGCCGTATAGCCTTGATCGACTAAGGCGCGTGCTCGCTCTGTCTCGTGCGCGTGGGCATAGACCCGCACCCGGTCGCGCATCTTGCCGCCCAAGAGATTCCACACCGGCTGCCCAAGGGCCTTGCCCTTGATGTCCCACAGGGCCATCTCAATGCCGGTCATGGCCCCAGCGCCGACGATGCCGGTCATGCCGTGGCCCATCATCGCCACCTGCATCTTGCTCCACAGCCGCTCGATGTGGAAGGGATCCTCGCCGATCATCAAAGGCGTCAGGTCGTGGATGGCCGTTTCGACCACGCGCGGCCAGCCCGAGGCCTCGCCCACGCCGTAGATACCGGCATCGGTCTCGACCTTGACGAAGAGCCAATTGCGCGCCGACCAACCGCTCGCCTGCGGGGGCGCACAGTGCATCAAGTAGGTCTTAATCTGGGTGATTTTCACAGCGATCTCTCCGCGTTGCGATGGAACAACAAGTATAAGACATAGAGCAAAATCAATCCATTGCCAGCACCCCGTGTACAGATTGACAGGTATATATTCAATACTTAGCTTCTAAATTTTCTCTATTTAGCGATTTAATTCCGACAGATGCCTTTCTCATGGATCCCTGCATAGGTCTGATTGACCAAGAACTGGCCCGGTTTGAAAAGCGGCTCAACGCCGAGCTCAACGCCGATGTCGAGCTGGTCCACGTCATTGCCCGCTACATGGCCACACTCAAGGGCAAGCGCCTCCGGCCAGCCCTCATCTTGCTCGTGGCCAAAGCGTCTGGCGACTGGAACGAACAGCTAATCGACACAGCCGTGGCCGTCGAGATGATCCACGCCGCCACCATGGCGCACGACGACGTAGTGGACTCCGCGACCGTGCGCCGGGGTCGAGAGACGGTCAACGAGCGCTGGAGTGGACAGATCGCCGTGCTCATGGGCGACTTTCTGCTCGCTCGCGCGCTGCGCCTGCTGATCGGGATCGGCAATCTACAAGTCCTGAGCGCAGTAGCACACGCCACCGAGCGACTGAGCATGGGCGAGATATTTGAAATCCAGATCGGCAATCAGTGCGATACGCGCGAAGAGTCGTATTTCGCCATGGTCAGCGACAAAACGGCTTCCCTGATCTCGGCCGCAGCGCGGATTGGCGCGATTCTCGCCGGCGCATCGGACGAGATCGTGCAATCCATGGGGCGCTACGGAGAGTCGCTCGGCCGCGCCTTCCAAGTCGCCGACGACGTCCTCGACCTCACCAGCGATCAAGCGACCATGGGCAAGCCCGTCGGACACGACCTGCGCGAAGGCAAGATCACCTTGCCACTGATACGCGCCTTACAGCAGGCTCCCGCAGAAGCTCGGACCGAGATGGAAACCCTTTTGGCCCGGCCGGACAAAGACGAAGCCGAATGGGGGCAGATCGTGGCATTTGTCGAAGAGTACCGAGGAGTCGCCGCCGCCGTCGAAACCGCACACGAATACGCCGCCCAAGCTCAGGAATGCTTAGAGGTACTGGCCCCTTCCCCGGCCCGCGCAGCGCTAGAACGAGCCGTGCAGCTCGTCGTCGAACGCAACAATTGATGCGACCACCCCATGCTCAAGCGCAGTCTGCTAGCCGTAGGCGGTTTGGCCGTGGTGCTGTACTTTCTGCCGTCGCCCCAGCCCGCCGCGCCGGTGCGCGCCGATCGCCTCTTGTTGGGCACCCTCGTCACGGTCAAGCTCTACGGCGACGAAGCAGTGGTTCGCCCGCACATCGAAGCGGCATTCGCGGCGATTGCTCGCGTCGATTCGTCGATGAGCCACTACCGCAAGGACGGTGCCTTGCAGCGCCTAGCGCAGCAAGCGAGGCTCGCGCCAACGCGCGGCCCAGCCGGGCTGATTGCGGTCTTGGCGCGCAGCCAGCATTTTGCCGCGTTGACCGATGGAGCTTTTGACTGCACGGTGGGGGCGTTGACGAGCCTGTGGAACTTCCCCGACGCGGTAGCGCCGCCCGCCCCAGCGCAGATTGATTCGGTGCTGGCATTGGTGGGTTACGAAGGGTTGGAAATTGCCGCCCACTCTTTTCGGATCAACAAGCCGGGACTGCGGTTGGATCTGGGCGCGGCGGCCAAAGGCTACGCAGTTGACCAAGCCGTGGCGGCCATGCGGGAACTGGGAGTAGAAGCCGGAGTGATCGAGGCGGGGGGTGACATTCGCTATTGGGGCGAAAAGCCGGACGGTCAATCCTGGCTTTTTGGGGTGCAGCACCCACGCGCCCCAGAGCAATACCTAGCAGTAGAGGACCTCGGGCTCGCGGCGATCGCGACCTCCGGTGACTACGAGCAGTACTTTGATTGGGAAGGCGAGCGCTATCACCACTTGCTCGACCCCAAGACCGGCCATCCAGCGCGGGCGTGCATAAGCGCTACTGTGTGGGCCACGACCGCTCTGGACGCCGATATCCTATCGACCGCGGTCTTCGTCTTAGGGCCCGAGCAAGGGCTCGCGCTCATAGAGGACCTAACAGACGTCGAGGGCTTTATTTTCTTTGAGCGAGACGGGCAGCTCATGCACCGGGCGTCAACCGGGCTGCGCGACCGCTTTCGCTTTTGCAATAGCAACAAACCTTCGCCGGGCTGCGCTCGGCAATAGCGGAGTAAAGACAAATCTTATGAAACGCAACCGGAAACTCGTGCTGATCTTGGCATTGATCACCGCCGCAGTGTACTACCTGCTGCCAAGCGTGGAATTTTACCGCATGACGGACGACGAGCGAGAGAGCATGGAACTAAAATCTCCCGCGCAGCTCGTCGATCTGAAAAAGCGCTCGCTCAACTTGGGACTGGACTTGCAGGGTGGCATTCACCTCGTCCTAGAAGTCAAGACCGAAGGGATGGAGCAGCAGGAAGCTCAAGATGCAGTTGCCCAAGCACAGGAAGTCATTCGCAACCGCGTCGATCAGTTCGGGGTAGCCGAACCAACCATTCAGCGCCAAGGCGAAAACCGCATCATCATCGAGTTGCCCGGCGTCCAAGACGTACAGCGCGCCAAAGATCTAGTCGGTCAGACCGCGCTGCTCGAATTCCAGCTCCTCGAACCCGCTGAGGATCGCACGCGCCTGATCCAGCGCATCGACCAAGTGCTGGCCCCGCAAGAAGAAAGCGAAGAGGAAGAAGAAGACCTCCTCCTTTCCTCTACACCAGAAAGAGCCCCCCTCTCCTCCATGCTCAGCCCCGCCGGCGAAGACCTCACGGTCTCGGGCCGCGACTTGCTGCGCGTCAAGAATTTGCTCAACACCTCCGAGGCCCAGGAGCTCATCCCCGCAGACGTGGAATTTATCTTTTCGAGTAAGCCCGCCGGGGCCGAGGGCAATGAGTTCTACTTCCTCTACTTGGTGCGCAAGAAACCGGAGATGACCGGGCACATGATCCAAGACGCCTTTGTCTCCATCGGCCAAGTCGTCGAATACATGGGCCAGCCCATCGTCAACTTCTCGACCACCGACGAAGGGGTGCGGCTCTTCAGCCGCATCACGGGTTCGCACATTGGCGAACGCATGGCCATCGTCCTCGACGAATCCGTGTACTCGGCCCCGGTCATCCAGAGCAAAATCAGCGAGGGTCGCGGCATCATCACCGGCAGCGGCACCCAAGAAGAGGCCAAAGACCTCGCCATCGTGCTGCGGGCCGGCGCACTACCGGCCGAGGTCGAAATTATCGAAGACCGCACGGTCGGCCCCTCGCTCGGGCGCGACTCCATCGAGCAGGGTAGGACCGCAGCGATCTACAGCATGGTGCTGATAGCGATTTTCATGATCCTTTACTACCGAGCTGTCGGGCTAATCGCCGACTTCGCCCTGCTGCTCAACATGCTCTTCATCATGGCGGTGCTGGCCGGTTTCCACGCCACCCTGACCTTGCCCGGTATCGCTGGCATCATCCTGACCATCGGCATGGCCGTTGACGCCAATGTGCTGATCTTTGAGCGCATCCGCGAAGAGCTGCGCTCGGGCAAGACCATCCGGGCGGCCATTGATTCCGGCTACGGCCACGCGCTCTCGGCCATCATCGACGCCAATGTGACCACGTTCCTAGTCGGCATCGTGCTCTATCAGTTCGGCACCGGGCCGATTCGCGGCTTTGCCTTGACTCTCTGCATCGGCATCATCTCCAGCCTCTTTACGGCCTTCTTTGTAACCCGCACGATCTTCGACTTGATCACCCGGAAGTCGGAGCAATCGACCTTGAGCATCGGGCCAATTGCACTGTTCTCCAATCTGAACATCCGCTTCCTCTCGTTGCGCAACATTGGTTTCGGCACCTCGGCGGCCGTGCTGCTCATCGGCATCGTCTCCATTTTGGGCATCAATGGCATCCGCAAGGGCATTGACTTCGCCGGCGGCACCCTGCTGGAGTTGCACTTCGATCCAGCCGTCCAAGTCGAGGACATCCGCAGCCAACTCGGCAGCGTTCCCGTGGGCGATGCCGAGATCGACCTGAGCAAGAGCGAGATCAAGCAATTCGGCTCGGAAAACGACATCCTCATCCGCGTCAGCGAGAGCGGCACCGGCACCGAGGTGGCCGACGGCATTATGGGGGTGCTCAAGGCCGGATTTGCCGCCAGTATCGAGGACATGGAGTGGATCCGACGCCAAGAAAAGGTCGGCCCCAAAATCGGCAGCGAACTGAGCAGCGCGGCCGTGCGCGCGGTGCTGGTGGCACTGGCGCTGATTCTAATCTACATGGCTTGGCGCTTCCACCGCTTCCTCTACGGCATCGCCGCGGTCGTCGCGCTCTTCCACGACGTGCTCATCACCCTTGGGTTGCTCTCGCTCTTCGACATTGAGATTACCCTCGCGGTGGTCGCCGCCTTGCTAGCCATTGTCGGCTACTCGCTCAACGACACCATCGTGGTCTTCGACCGCATCCGCGAAAACCTGCACACGGCCCGCCGACAGGGCTTTGACGGCACGGTCAACCAGAGCATCAACGAGTGTCTGAGCCGCACGATGATCACCTCGGCGACGACCCTCTTGGCGGTGCTGGTGCTGATGCTCTTTGGCGGCGAAGTCAACCGCGACTTCACTATCACCTTGATGATCGGCGTCATAGTCGGTACCTATTCATCTATATTCGTCGCCAGTCCAGTGCTTTACCTAGGCCAACAGCGGGCCGCCGCCAAAGAGGCCAGCTAAAGCCAGCCACTGCGGGCGGGGCCGCCTCTCGCCATGAAAACGATAGTAGTAGCTGCCTTTGTCCTGCTCTTGATCTACTACGGGCCGCTGCAGGATCGCTCCAGCCCCTTTGACGCCGCGTGGATGCTGGGTGCTCTGGCCCTCTTGGCCGTGGCTGGAGGCCAACTAGCGCAGGCGATTCGCCTGCCAGCGCTGGTGGGGTGGACCGGAGCTGGGATGTTGCTGGGCACTGGCGGCTTACAACTCGTCGATCTAGGCGAGTTCTCCCTGCACCAGATGCTCTTTCTCATGGCGGGACTCGGGGTCGGGTTCCAAGTGGGGCTACACGTCGTATGGCCAACGCACGCTTGGCGCATGCTGGGGTTGGCAGCGTCGGCGACCGCGCTGATCTTTGCCGCTGTGACGACGGTCACCGCATTGCTCGGGTTGCCTTGGGAGCAGGCCGCACTCCTCGGCGCGTTGGCCAGCTTGTGGGGGCCTTTCACCGTCGTACCGGAATTCGGCCGGCGCAGCGCGCTGCTACTGGCCGTGCTGGGGACGGGCTGTGCCCTCGTGATATTGGGGAGCACACTAGTCTTGCTGGAAACCGGAGCCGCAGGATGGGTCGGGCGCGTCGGCCTGTCGCTCGTGGCCGGCGGCGGGCTGGGACTGGTGCTGCGCCTTTTAGGTCGGTTCGCTACCCCGAGCGCGACCATAGTCTCCGGCTTAGTGGGAGCTTTTTTCTTCGCGGCTCTCGCACTGGAGTTCCTCGGGCTGATGGCGCTGCCCTGCGGGCTAGTGGCAGGACTCTTACAGGACAAGCAGCAAAGCCGCCGCGTGCGGTTGCTCCTACACCGAGGTGCGCCGGTGGCCTTCATGCTCTTTTTCGCGCTCATGGGCACCGCACTCGCCCCCGGTGCGCTGTGGCCATCTGCAACCGGGTTATACGAAGCCACGCTCGTACTGGTGACTGTGCCGCTGCTCTTGCGAGGACTGGCCCCTATGGTGTATTACCCACTGCCCGACCCCCATTCGGGGCGGCGCATCGGCTGGTCGCTCCTGCCGCGCGGTGCGTTGCTGTTCGAGTTGTTCTATGGTCCGTATGGGCTGGCCCCCTACGTAGGGGCCGAGGGTCTGTTGGCGCAGGCCGTACTCTTGGACATTCTCATTTCGACCCTGTTCTTCTCCGTCTTGGCATCGTTCGTAGATACGGGTCTTTTCGCGGCGGAAAAGGCCCACTCCGCAGAAGACGGCGCGACGGCCTGAGCCAAGCCGCTGCTCGTTTGTGTCTGGCTAGGCCGATTCGTATCTTTACTAGTCTAGAATATTTTGCATGGACCACATCCGTGACAACTGGGAATTGCTGCGCGCCCGCATCGAGCGGGAGGCCGAGCGCAGCGGGCGCAAAGCGAGCGCGATTGAGGTCGTCGCCGTCAGCAAAACGCGCAGCGCACGCGAAATCGAGGCCGCGTACGCCTGCGGCTTGCGCCTCGTGGGCGAAAACCGCATCCAAGAAGCAGCGGCCAAGCGCCCACAGGTCGCCGCGCCGCTCGCTTGGCACTTCGTCGGCCACTTGCAGACGAACAAAGCCGGGCGGGCCGTCGAGCTTTTCGACCTCGTGCAGTCGGTCGATTCCGCCCGGCTAGCGGAGGCACTCAGTCGCCGCGCCGAGCAGGCCGGTCGCACCATCGAGGTGCTCTTGCAGGTCAACACGGCCGGCAGCCAGAGCCAAGCGGGAGTGGCATCCGATCAGCTCATCGATCTAGTCGCAGCCCTCGCGCCGCTGCCGCATTTGCGAATCCGCGGCTTGATGACCATTGCCGCCCACAGTGAGGACGAGGCCACGGTGCGGAGCTGTTTTCGGACCTTGCGCGAGCTCGGCGAAAAAGTCGCCGAGTGCAAATTTGCAGACGTGTCCATGGACTACCTATCCATGGGCATGAGCGGCGACTTTGAACTCGCCATCGCCGAAGGGGCTAATCTATTGCGCCTCGGCACGGCGATCTTCGGCCCGCGACCGACCTGATGCATAGGAGATAATCGTGTTCGATTTCGGCGGTTTTTTTTCAGACATCAAGGGCCTCATCATCGGTCTCATCACGATCTATAGCTATGTGGTCCTCATCCGGGTGCTGATCTCGTGGTTCAACCCCAGCCCCCACAACCCACTCGTCCAATTTCTGCGCGGCGTCACCGATCCGGCCCTCGATAAAGTGCGCTCCTTCTTGCCGAGTTTTTTTTGGTCAACCGGCATAGACTTTACGCCGATCATCCTGTTTTTCCTGCTCAAGCTCATCGTCGTCTTCCTCAACAATATCTTCCCCGAATCGACCATCCCTTCCCCGTAGCTGAATGAGCATGGCACCCCAAACCCCTTTTGCCTCGGTCCCGTCCCAAGTGGACTTTCCCGCTCAGGAGCGCCAGATCCTCGAATTCTGGCACGACGGCGACCTGTATCGCAAGTCCGTCGATACCCGCTCCGTCGAGCGGCCCTTTCGGTTCTACGACGGGCCGCCTTTTGCGACCGGACTACCTCACTACGGACACCTGCTGGCGTCCATCACCAAGGACGTGGTGCCCCGCTACTGGACGATGCGCGGCTACCGGGTCGAGCGCCGCTGGGGCTGGGACTGCCACGGCCTGCCCGTCGAGAACGAAGCTGAACAGCAGCTCGGGCTCGGGTCGCGGCGCGCCATTCTCGAATACGGCGTAGCCCAGTTCAACGAGGCTTGCCGCGACTTAGTGCTGCGCTACACAGCCGAGTGGCGCAGCCTGATCGAGCGGCTCGGGCGCTGGGTTGACTGGGACAACCAGTACCGGACGATGGACCCCGATTTCATGGAGTCCGTGTGGTGGGTGTTTAAGTCCCTATGGGACAAGGGACTCGTCTATGAGGGCTACAAATCCCTCGCCTACTGTCCCCGCTGCGCAACACCGCTGTCGAACTTTGAGGTCAACCAGGGCTATCAAGACACTCAGGACCCATCGATCACGGTGCGCTTCCGCGTCGCCGGTGAGCAGCGACTGTCCCTCCTCGCTTGGACGACGACTCCGTGGACCCTGCCCTCCAACATGGGCTTGGCCGTCGGCCGCGACATCGACTACGTGCGCGTCACCACCCGCGACGGGGAGCAATTGATCCTCGCCGCTTCCCTCGTCGAAAATCTCTTCCGCCGGCACGACAGCGAAATCGCCGAGATAACGCCAGTCGCCGTCGAAGACCTCGTCGGATTGCGCTACGAGCCTTTGTTCGACTACTTCGCTGGCCATGCCGAAGAGGGCGCTTTCCGCGTCGTCACGGCCGACTTTGTATCCACTGACGACGGCACCGGCATCGTCCACATTGCCCCGGGGTTTGGCGAGGACGACTACCAACTCGGTCTGGCCGAGGGCTTGCCCGTGGTCTGCCCCATCGACGCCGACTGTTGCTTCACCGACGAGATCCCGGACTTTGCGGGCACTTTCGTGAAGGACACCGACACACCCCTCATCCGCCGCTTGCGCGCTTCGGGTCAGCTATTCTCCGAAGGCTCCATTGAGCACTCGTACCCCTTCTGCTGGCGCTGCGACTCGCCCCTCATCTACCGCACGATCTCCACTTGGTTCGTGAAGATCGAAGGCGAGGTGAAGAAAAAGATGCTCGCCGCCAATCAGCAGATCTGGTGGATCCCCGAGCACATCCGCGATGGCCGCTTCGGCAAGGGCGTTGAGTCGGCACCAGACTGGGCCGTCAGCCGCAACCGCTATTGGGGAACGCCGCTGCCGATTTGGCGCAATGAAGAGACGGGCGAAGCCGTATGCGTCGGCAGTCGCCAGGAGTTGTGCGAACTCACCGGCCGCGCCGTGGACGACCTGCACAAGCACTTCATCGACGACCTCGAGATTCCGGCACCGTCTGAGAACGGCTCGCTGCGGCGCGTGCCCGAAGTCCTCGACTGCTGGTTCGAGTCCGGCTCAATGCCGTACGCGCAAAGCCACTACCCCTTCGGGCGGCGCGAGGACTTTGAAGCCTCTTTCCCAGCCGACTTCATCTCCGAGAACCTCGATCAGACCCGAGGGTGGTTCTACACCCTGACGATCCTCGCTGCGGCGCTGTTCGACAAGCCGGCGTTCCACAACTGCATCGTCGGCGGCATGTTGCTAGCTGCCGACGGACGCAAGCTGAGCAAGCGGCTGAAGAACTATCCCGATCCGGCTGAAATGCTCGAAACCTACGGTGCCGACGCCCTACGCCTCTACCTGCTCAACTCACCGGCCATGAAGGCCGAGGAGATGCGTCTCATCGAAGGAGGCATCAAGCAAAGCCTGCGCGATGTCATCATCCCCTTGTGGAACGCCTATAGCTTCTTCGTCACCTACGCGACCATTGACGGTTGGACGCCAGACGAGAACCGCGCGCAGACGCTCGACCACCGCCTCGACCGCTGGATTCTTTCGGAGTTGCAGACCCTGCTGCGCGACCTCAACGCCGAAATGGAAGCCTACCGGCTCTATCGCACGGTACCGGCAATGGTGGCCTTTATTGAGAAGCTGACCAACTGGTACATCCGCCGCAGCCGCCGCCGCTTCTGGAAATCCGAAGACGACCAAGACAAGCAGGCCGCGTACGACACCCTCTATCGAGTGCTGGTGACCTTCATCAAAGCCCTCGCACCGGTCTTGCCCTTTATCACCGAGAGCATCTACCAGAACTTGGTGCGCCGCGTGGACGCCGATGCCCCCGAAAGCATCCATCTGTGCGACATGCCGCAGGCCGACGAGCACTTGCGCGACGCCGCCTTGGAGCAGCAAATGGAGCTAGCGACGCGAGCCGTGGTCTTGGGCCGCTCGCTGCGCAGCAAGCACGAGCTCAAAGTGCGCCAGCCGCTGCGGCACCTCTGGCTTTTGCCTCCCAACGGACATGGCAACCACGGGCTGGAGCAGATGACCGACCTGCTAGCCGACGAACTCAACGTCAAAGAGGTGGTGTTGGTAGAGGACGAGACCGAGTTCAGCGAGGTCTCCTACCGGCCCGACTTCCGCGCCTTAGGACCGCGCTTCGGCAAGCGGATGCCAGAAGTCGCCGACCGCATCCAAGCCCTGACGACCGAGGATGTACACCTCCTTGAAAGCGGCGGCCAACTCTCCGTGGCCGGTGGCGAGATCGGGCTGGCCGATATCGCCGTGCAGCGCCGGGAGAAAGAGGGCGTGGTGGTAGCCATCGACAACAATCTCGGGGTCGGGCTGGACGTCCAGCTCGACGACGAGCTAATCGCCGAGTGTACTGCACGCGAATTCGTCAACCGCGTGCAGTACATGCGCAAAGACGCCGGGCTAGAAGTCGCCGACCGCATCCACGTCTGGGTGCAAGGCACAGCCGCTTTGGAGGAAGCGGTGCAACAGCACAGCTCGTACATCGCCGCCGAAATCTTAGCGCTAGCCCTCCACACTGGAGAATTGCCCCAAGAGGCGCTCTTGCAACAGGAGCGGCAGGTCAACGGCCACGACGGCACCATTGCCATCGCCAAGGCCTAGTACAAACGGACGAAGTGAAGAGAGGTAAAAGCAAAATGGACAACAAACCCAATCAGATGGACCAAGAACGCCTCGATTTTTTTAAAAAATTGCTCCTCGAAAAAATCGCCAAGACCTCAGACGATGTCGAAGCCATTGAAAACACCTCGCGCAACGACGCCCGGGAAACAGCCTCTGAGGACCGCTCAACCTACTCGCTGCACATGGCCGACCACGGGACCGACGCCATGGAGCGGGAAAAATCCCTGCTCCTCGCCCAGCGCGGGGGCGATTACATCGACTACTTAAACGAGGCCCTGCAACGCATCGAGGACGGCACCTTTGGCATCTGCCGCACCTGCCAAGGACCAATCGGCCGCGGCCGCCTAGAAGCCGTGCCCACTGCCACCCAGTGCATTAGCTGCAAGTCCAAGCGCGAGGAGGCGTCGGACTTAGAGTGACATTTCTGTGGATCATACCACTGGCCGTGGCCATCGATCAAACAAGCAAATTCATCGTCCGCGGCTCCATGACGCTGTACCAATCCGAACCTGTATTGGGCAACTTTTTCCGCCTGACCTACATCCATAACCCCGGCGCGGCCTTCGGGCTAAACATGGGCAGCCCGCTGTTGCACACCGCTTTCTCGTTCCTAGCCCTCGGCATCCTCATTTACCTCTATCGCTCGCTCGCCGCAAACGAGCAACTTTTGCGCCTAGCCCTCTGCCTAGTGTTAGGCGGTGCCGTGGGCAACATCATCGACCGCCTGTATTTGGGGGAAGTGGTGGATTTTTTCGACTTCGGCCTCGGGGATTTGCGCTGGCCGATCTTCAACTTTGCCGATTCCTTCGTCACCGTCGGCGTCTTGCTTTTGGCCTTGGGCTACTCGTGCCGCGAAAAGACGGACTCCTCCCCTGAGTCCGAAGAGGAAATCGTCCGGGAGTAAATTCCCATGGACCTCGCCGTCCCCGTCGAATCAGCCGCCGAGCGGCTCGATCTTTTCCTCCGCACCCACTGTCCCGAACATTCGCGCAGCAGCATTCAGGCACTCATTAAGGCCGGAGCGATCCGCGTCAACGGCAAAAAGACGCGCCCGGCCTACTTGGTCCAGCCCGGGGACAAAATCGCCATCGAACTGCCCGAGCCTGAGCCGCTAGCCGCGCACCCCGAGGCACTCCCCCTGTCCATCGCGTACGAAGACGACGACCTGCTAGTCGTAAACAAAGCAGCCGGCATGACCGTGCATCCGGCCCCAGGCGCAACCGAGGGAACCCTCGTCAACGCGCTGTTGCACCACTGCCGCGACCTGTCGGGCATCAACGGCGCGCTCCGGCCAGGCATCGTCCACCGGCTCGACAAGGAAACCAGCGGCTTGATGCTAGTGGCCAAGCGCGACACCGCCCACCGGACGCTGGCCGCAAGTCTCCAAGCGCGGCAGATTGAGCGCTATTACCTCGCCCTCGTATGGGGAGGGATGCGGGAAGCCGAGGGCCGGATCGAAGCCCCGATTGGCCGCCACCCCAAGAATCGCAAAAAGATGGCTGTCGTCGCCGACGGTCGAGCCGCAGCTACGAACTTCACGGTCGCCGAGCGCTTCCCCTTTACCAACCTAGTCGAGTGTCAGCTAGAGACCGGACGCACGCACCAAATTCGCGTGCATCTGGCCCACATCGGCCATCCGGTCTTCGGCGACCCCGTGTACGGAGGCCGTGACCAAGCCAGAGGAATTCGCCCCGAGTACCGACGCCAAGCCAACTGGATGCTGAGCTTGATCAAACGCCAAGCTCTGCACGCACAAAAACTGCGCTTCGCGCATCCGACCACTGGCGAGATGATGGAGTTTACCGCACCGCTGCCGGAAGACTTTCAGGCCGCATTAGAAGCGGCGCGGATGGAGAGCGGCTAGTACGCCACGACCCTAGACAAACCAAGGAGGACAGCCTGTGGACTTTCGACTCAATGACGACGAAATACTCGCCTTTATCGCACGAGGGTATCATCTCTTCCACCCCACTATCGACGCGGATATCCACCAAGCGGTTTGCGCGCAGACCCGCGCCGCCTTTGTCCAAGGCAAAAATCCCGGCAACGCCATCTACGAGCGGGTCCCGGCACTGGAGCAGGTGTTGTCGCATCCGCAGGTGGTGGGAGCGCTGACGAGTATCTTGGGCGCGGATTATCACATGCTCTGCCACCGCCATGCCCACCTGACCCAACCCGGCCAAGCAGGCGGCGGATTTCACCAAGACGGGACGCCGAGGGCCTTGCGGGGCTGGAGCCGCCCCTGGCGCTATGGACATCGGCCGCGCAAGGTGCTGCTGGTGTACTTCCCCCATGCGGTGCCCAAAGAGTTGGGACCGACGACCGTGGTGCCCGGATCGCAGTACTATCGGCAGCGGCCCGAAGCAATGGAAGCCTTGGAATGCGGCATCGAGGGCGAGACCGGGGTGATGGCCATATGTCATTTCTCTTCTTGGCATAGGGCCGGAGCTAATACGAGCGACACCGAGCGGATTATGCTCAAATTTGTCTTCGACCGCCGGGGCGAACCGCAAGAGCCGAACTGGCAGGCCGCGGCGGACTACAATCCCGATTTTGCCGCAACCGCGCGGCAATGGTCGGCGCTCCCCGACGGGCGCTTGTTGTGCCTGCCCAAGACTTGGCAGACCATGTGGAACTGGCTTAGCGGCCGCGGGGCCGAACGGCTCGGTAGCACGGCATCGCTGGAGTCGCTATTCAAAGGTTTAGCATCGGACCAAGAGCACGAAGCTCTGGAGGCAGCCTATGGTCTGGGTGGGCAAGTGGATGCCGATGGAGCGCGGGCTTTAGTCGCCCGGATGCGCCACGGGAACGAGCGAGAGCGCGAGATGGCCGCGGTGGCGCTGAGTGCGGCGGGCCGCGTCGCCGTAGATGCGCTGCGCGAGACGCTGGCGAATCCCGATCCGTGGCTGCGGGCGATGGCCGCAGATATCACAGGCGATCTAGGCCGCGAAAGCCTAGCGCTGGTGCCCGATATCGAGCGCGCTATCGACGACGACGACGTCTGGGTGCGGCACAATGCGCTACAGGCGCTGGCGCTGTGGGGCCGGGAGGCGCACGGTGCGGAGGAAAGAGTAGTAGAGGCGCTGACCGATGCCGAGCCTTTTGTCCGCTTTAACGCCCTCGGTGCGCTGATGAGTATGCGTCCCTTAGATGCGCGTTGCGCCGAGTGGTTTAAGCACGTCGCCGCCCACGATAAAGCGCATCCCCAGTGGCGAGCACAAGATGCGTTGTCACGCTGGGACAACGCGGCATTGCGCTATTAGCTACGCCGAAAGGAACCATCATGCACGAGACCAACCTACTAAGAGCCGGGGCGGCGATGATCGACATCACTCCGCCCGCAGGTACGCATTTAGCAGGCAGCGGAGCAGGAGAACACCGCCCGGCTCAGGCCGTGATGGACCCGCTCTTTGCCAAGGCCATCATCTTTGAGGCCGGCGAGCAACGCGTCTGCATGGTGATCTTGGATCTCACCATCGTCACTGGCGACTACACAGACCAAATCCGCGCCGCCATCAGCGAGCAAACAGGCATCGCACCCGAGGCGATCATGGTCCAGGCGACCCAAACGCACTCCGCCCCGAGCCTCGGCTACTTTATGCTAGATCCAGATTTTCCATTGGAAACCACCGAGGAGACCGAGTATCTGCGCGGGGCCGAGCGCGCCTACGGCGACCGAGCCGCTGCTGCCGCAGTCGAGGCCGCGGTCGAAGCGGTGGACAAGCTACAACCTGTGCGCATCGGTTTGGGACGCGGCGTGTTGGGGGATTTGGCCTTCAACCGCCGAGGCATACGCCGGGACGGCACCATTGCCATGCCCAAGCCGCAGGGTCGGGAACAGCAGCCGTTCGGGATCGCGGATATCTGCTATCTCGAAGGGCCGATGGACCCAGAAGTCGGCGTATGCTGCGTCCAAGACATGAACATGCAGCCGTTGGCTTTCCTCCTCCACTACACCTGCCATCCGGTCAATGCGTTCGGCTACCCCGAGACCTATCGGGCGGTGTCGGCGGACTGGCCTGGCGCTTGGACGCGACAGATGCAGCAGCTATTCGGCTCTGACGCCGTGCCGTTGGTCGTCAATGGCTGTTGCGGCAACATCAACCCCTGGCATCCCTTCGACCCGGATTGTCGGCCGGATCACCAGCGGATGGGGCGCGAATTGGCCCAGATGAGCGAACGCATCGTTCACAATATGGCGTTTGCCAATGACGCTGCGTTGGATTGTAAGATGGAAAAGATCGGCCTGCCCTTACGCGATATTCCAGCCGAGCGGTTGCAGGAGGTCAACTCGATGCTCGCTGAGAATCCGCAACCGCCGCGCGGCGCAAACGGCGAAGTGGACCCGCACTGGTTCCGGGCCGCATCGACCCACAGCGTCGAACTATGCCGGCAGCGAGACGGCGAATTCCCCTATGAAATCCAAGCTTTCCGCATCGGCGACCTCGGCGTAATCGGCCTGCCGGGGGAACCTTTTGTCGAAGGACAACTCGCGCTCAAAACGAACTCAGCGGCCCCTTTTCTCTTTCCAGCGCATCTCACCACGCACTATGTCGGCTACCTACCGACGCGGGCAGCCTATGCCCGAGGCGGACACGAGGCCAACAAAGACGTTACCTACTGGGCCAAGCTCGCCCCCGGCAGCCTCGAAACGGTCGTCGAGCAGGCCCGGACGCTGGTGGAAGAATTGTTTGTATGAGTTAGGAGGGGTCGCGGCGAAAAACGGTTACGTGAACGCTCATGCTTTCCCTGCTTCCATAACGTCTTGCAGATTTTCATTTGCGAAACGCTCCAAGTAAAGCCGCAGAATATCCTCATGCGCGACGCGATGCTCCCTAAGCCATTCCTGCTCCCAGCTATTACTTCTATTACCTCTACTACTTCGGAAGGTATCACCAATATCAATATAGTGTTCCCCGAGTGGAAAGAGTCCCCTAATCATACTTTCAACGACGCGACTGTGATCTCCAGCGGCCTCAATCAAGCCATTAAGCTGTGCCTTAAGGTGATCCGGATCCCCGTGGCTAGCAGTAGTAAGACCGTCAATAGCACTATGCAAGAGCTTGAAAACGTCTGGAAGGAACATGCGAATGGCTTCAAGTGCAAGGAGGTCGGCAAGCGCAATTTGTCCTTTGAGGGATATTACAGTGCCGGGGATGGTAGCGGCGTATCGTCGAACATCTCGCATGTTTTCGATAAGTGGCCGGATGATTTTATTAAAAACATATTGCCAAACTTCTTCATCACGCGAGCCGGGGTTTTCGATGTTGTTAAGAACATTGTCTAAGGCCGAGGTTATCTGCTGGTCCAGGATATGACTGGGCACTACAGGCAAATCAAACGCTACCTGAAGGATTTTTTCCAAGTAATCGCGCCCCGATGTTCCCTGCTCATCAAGTGCCTTTTCGACGCGACCTCGGTCAAAAGCCACGATATAAATGATTTTGGGAAAGTTGGCCGTCAGCCTAACTAGCTTGAAAACATCTCGGATTTCAGATGTCTCCAACCGATCAATGTCGTCGAGTATCACCACAATCGGTTTGTCGAGAGCAGAAAGAGCTTTTTCAATCTTGCGTCGCCGATCACCAACACCTTCCTTCCGACGCTGAAGGATCTTGCCTGTGATTTTCATTGCACCGCGAATTCGCTCAGACCATGTACCGACAACAGGTAGCCATCCCAAGCCGGAGAATATCTCGCCATACGCCTCAAAATCTTTGCCTATTTTAGCAAGGTTACTATGAATCTTCAGTTGGGCAGCGAGCTCGGCAAAGAACGACTCGACGAGTTGAGCCGTACCACTGAACATCCACGGATTAAAATCGAGTATGGGGATTTCGGCTTTCTTAAACTCATTCAGGGCAAGATTGATAAAGGACGTTTTTCCAGAACCCCAAGGACCGAGGAGACCGACTACAACCCCCTCCGTGGTATCAAGGGCGAGTACATACTGAGCGAAATTTTGAGCGGTAGAAATTCTACCGATAGCATCATCTTCGGGATTTTTTATTGGGTTGTCTCCAACTATCATCACATATTTCCTATGTAAATCGGGACGTTGTGGAATAATTGATGCGGTGCAGGTATGACAGTAGATTCTTGATGCTATGCCTGCTACTCAGATTACCCTTCGCAATGTCGATCCCGAACTCTCGCGGCGGCTTCGCGCAATCAGCGAAGAACGCGGCGAGAGCCTGAATAGCACCGTGCTGCGTCTCCTGAAAGATGCGGTCAGGTTGGATGCACGTCGCGACCGCCTTCGTCGATACGTCACTTGGACGCCAGACGACCTCTCGGAGTTTACCGAGGCACTACGTGTGCAGCGAATCGTCGATGAGCGGTACTGGCGGTGAATCCGACCGATCGGCTTGTCCTCAACACCAGCGCTCATCCGCACCTTCTTACCGGGCATCCGCAGGTTGGACTCCCACCTCGTCAGCCACTAAACCCCACCTCGCGCTCCCCCCTGTCGGCCGCCTCCTGAATGCGAATGACGCTGCGAGCCGAGCACAGCACCGCAGCGGTGTCGAGGCCGTTGGCAGGCACTTTGCCGGCGATGTCGTCGAGGAAGGAGCGCAGATAGCCGCCCCGTTGGGCCGGGGGTAGCGGCTCGACCTGCACAGCGGCGTCTTCCCTGCCGAGTACCTGAATATCCTTAGCCGTAGTCGAAGTCTCGATTACTCCATCCCTTCCCCAAAACGTAGTCCGCCAGTAGTAAGGCATCTTGTAGCCCGCCCTATCGGGTGCGAAGTACGACACATCGCCCAAGACCCCGCAGCCATTGTCCATCTCCAGCATCATCTGCCCGGCATCCTGCATGTGAAGGTCTTGGGGAGCCAAGGCCCGCCAGCAGCGAGCGGCATTGATTTTCGTCCACTGGCGGCCTGTAACCCAAGGCAAAGCGTCGATGGCGTGGATGCCAATATCCGTGATGGTGCCGCCGTGCTTGCCCTGTTCAAAATACCAACCGGGCCGCGAGTCCAAAAGCAGCGGGTGTTGGCCGCCAAAGGCAATGGCGTGAACTTCGCCGATGCGGCCAGCTTGGATCAGGTTGCGCGCACCGATAAACGCAGCCGAGTCGCGCATGGTCAACATACAGCCGACCTTGAGGTTTTTCTCGCGCGCCAGCGCCTCAATGCGGTCGAGGTCGGCCATACCAGTACACAGAGGTTTGTCGCCAATAACGTGCTTGCCGCGCTCAAGGGCCTCGATCAGCACCGGGCCGCGACCGGCGAAATAGGTGCCAGTGGCGACGATATCGCAGTCCACTTCGTCGAGCATTTGCTCAATTCGCTCGTGGGTGATTGCAGCGGTGCCCTTTGCGCGGATTTCAGCGCGCGTCTCCGCGTGCTCCTCGCACGCAGCTACCACTTCGAGCGCGGGCGAGGCACCAGCTAGTGCGTAGAGGTCGAAGATGTGGCCGTGGCGCAAGCCGGCGAAGGCGATTTTGTGGGGGACTTTACCCATTCCTACGATTCCTCTTCCTCGTCGCCGTACGAGTGGCCGCCGAAGATGGCCCGCAGTTCGGCCGCGGATGTGGCTTGGCGCATTTGGGCCATGCGCTCGGCCTCGTGTTTTTGCAGGGCGCGGACGTTTTCCAGCACCGCGCTAAGCTTGTCGGCAGGGAATTTTACCGCGCCGTTTTCGTCCATGTGGATGATCTCGCCGGGAGCCACGTCCATACCGGCGACCGAGACCGGGACATTGACCGCGTGGATAGCTTGGGCACCGTGACCAGCGGTGATGCCGCTGAGCAAGTACTGGAATTTCATCGGTCGGATCTCGTCAATGTCGCGCGAGGGACCATTGGAAATCGCGCCAACGCAGCCAATGGCCTGCATGGCCGTGGTCATGTTGCCGCCAGCTAAGCCGACCTTGCCCTGGATTTCAGGCGGGAACTTCTGCTGGAAGACGAAGATCGTCGGCTTGGGCGAGGCGTCGAGGGCATCGAGAACGTCCATGAAGCTAACGCCGCTGTAATTGGGGTCGGGCAGGCCGAACGTGCAGGTGACCGCGTAGCCGACCGTAGGGCCGAGCTCGGGATACATGCAGCGCAGCGACTGATCGGTGTACCAGTTTTCGCTCCAAGGATTATATAGTCCCAAACACAAGGGATCGCCCGGGTAGGTTGCGACGACATTGGTGATCGAGGGTGTGTCGAAGTTTTTCAGCTCGGAGAGCATTTCTTGTTCGGTCATTGGAAACTCCTGATTAAGTAATGGGAAAGGTCAACCTGCGTCCACCGCCCTTTTCTTCCACACATGGTAAAACAGATTCGCGACGAGAACCATAGCGAGGATGACCAAATATGCGCCTATTGTGCCTATCTCTTTCTCAATAATAGCAAACACAGCATTGGTGACGATCAACGCCGCGTACAGCACAAGGGCATGTCGCCACTCAAAGTTCCAACGGTCCATGGCACTTCCTTCTTGTGTCGTCGCGTTCTTCTTTCGCGCATGGTAAAGCACCTGAGCAGATACGACGAGTACGAAGATGATCAAATACGCGCCTATGAAACCGATCTCTTTCTCGAGCAGGGTCATCACACCATTGACGATGACCAAGGCTGCGTATAATCCAAAAAAATGCCACCACTCAAAGTTCCAACGGTCCATGGCACTCGCTCCTGTTTATAGTGGTTCTAGTGCTGGTCGCGGCGCGGCAAGATCGGCTGATTCTTCAGCTCGCGGATTAGCTCCACAAGCCCCTCAGTCGCCGCTGCTAAAAATTTCTCGCCCTTTTCCTTAGTGGCTTTAGTCGCGTCTCCCATAACCCCGCTGCCCGTCTGCTGGCTCCAGTAGGGTATCAGCCGCGCACCCGATCCCTCGGGATGTGTGCCAGCCAACAGATCGGTGCGGAAGCTGGGCGACAGGGGCGAGCGCTCATCAACAGCCTTGTCCATTTCCACCAGTTCCGGCTTGAGTGCGAGATAGAGCGAAGTTTCGTATTCACCAGCGTGCGAAGTGCCGCCGTAATCCGAATCGCGCAACTCGTTGCCCACGGTCTTGGCGCGGCGTATATCCCAGTGATTGACCGAGGCGCAGAGGATCTGGCCCTCGTATTCGAGGACGGTGAGACGAGCTGCCAGGTCGAGCGGCGAGGTGTTGGAGCCGTGGCCATTGACGATGAGAATGCGCTTAAAGCCGTGGTGAGCCAAGCTGCAACACACGTCCTTGACGTAGCGGATAAAGGTGTCCCACGTAATGGTCAAGGTGCCGTGGAAATCCATGTGGTGCGGGCTGTAGCCGTGGGTGACGGGCGGGGCGAGCACAGCTTCTTCTGGGATGCGGGCCACGGCGCGCTCGCAAATGCCGTGGCACAGCACCACGTCTGTATCCACCGGCAGATGCGGGCCGTGGTCTTCGTGAGTGGCGACGGGCAGCACGGCCACGCGGCCCGCGGCGGCGGCGTCCCGGGTCTCGTTCCAAATCATTTCAGCGTAGCGGTATTTCACGGCGGTTCGCTCCTTGAGATAAGTAGAGTCAGCGCACGAGAACGCGGGAAGAAATACGCAATTCGCGCCGCAGGAGCAAGTTGTCATTCCTCGACAGTTTTTGGCATCCCTTCTATATTGGTAGAAGAGGCAACGATACTCGCAACTTAATCGAAGGAAAAGCAACACATGGGTCGCAAGATACGCCTCGGTGTGCTCTGCGGCGGGCGCTCGGCCGAGCACGAGGTCTCGGTGATTTCAGCGCGCTCAATGTTGGAAGCCATCGACAAGGACAAGTACGAACTGGTGATGATCGGCATCTCCAAGGAAGGGCGCTGGCTATCCGCTACGGACACGCAGCAACTTCTAGCGTCCAGTCAGGTCCACGAGGATGGGCTAACGCCGGTGGCATTGGACTATCTGGGGACGCGCACTCTAGTCGCACAGCAAGGCGATTGGCAGGACCAACCCCTCGACGTAATCTTCCCTCTCCTACACGGCCCCTACGGTGAGGACGGCACCGTGCAGGGCCTGATGGAGCTAGCCAATGTAGCGTATGTGGGGGCCGGAGTAGTCGGTTCGGCCGTGGGCATGGACAAGGAGCTGATGAAGCGAGTCTTCAAGGCCGAGGGGTTGCCGCAGGTGGACTACCAAGTGGTGCGGCGCAGCCGTTGGGAAAAGGATCGCGCCGGAGTGCACGCCGAGATCGAAGCCGCGCTGGACTATCCCGTCTTCGTCAAGCCGGTGAACCTCGGTTCGAGCGTCGGGGTGAGCAAAGCCCGCGATAGTGCCGAACTGGAACAGGCCATCGACGAAGCAGCACAATACGACTACAAGATCGTGGTCGAAGCCGAAGCGAGCGGCTGCCGCGAAGTCGAAGTGGCGATCTTGGGCAACGAGTCGCCCGAAGCGTCCACAACCGGCGAGATCGTGCCGGGCAACGACTTTTACGACTACAACGCCAAATACATCGACGATAACTCCGACCTGATCATTCCAGCGCGCATCTCGCCAGCCACCCAAGAGGCCGTGCGCGAGCTAGGCATCCGAGCCTTTCAGGCGGTCGAAGCTTGGGGCTTGGCGCGGGTAGATTTCTTCGTGCGCGAGAGCGACGAGGCGATTTTCGTCAACGAGATCAATACCATGCCGGGATTTACGCCCATCAGCATGTATCCCAAGCTGTGGGAGGCGAGCGGCGTGGGCTACGGGGAGTTGATCGACCGGTTGATCCAGTTGGGGATCGAGCGGCACGAAGACAAGCAGAAGACCAAGACGGCGCGGTAACCTTCTATGCAAAAAGCGCGGTGGGAAAAGGGCAACGTCAGCAACCTAATTTCGTTTGCCCTGTTGGTAGCGGGCCTCTGGGGGCGCGTCGAGGGGATCAATGGCAGCGAGTGGGTGCTAGCGGTTGGGTTGTTTGGCTTTGCCGGCGGGGCGACCAACTGGTTGGCCGTAAAGATGCTCTTCGACCGAGTGCCCCTGCTCTACGGGTCGGGAGTGATCCCAGCGCGATTTCGCGCCATCCGGGAAGCGGTCAAAGACGCCATCATGCGCTACTTCTTCGACGAGGAGTATCTGGAGCGATTCTTCGCCGAGCGGATGGCCGGAGACGATGTGGGGGAAAAGGTGCAAAAGGTGCTAGCGTCCGATGAAGTTGACGCAATCATCGACCGCAAGCTCGAAGAGTTGGCGGAATCGCCGCAGGGAATGATGCTCCAGTTGGTGGGGACGCAGACGGTCAAGCCGCTGGTCAAGCAGTTCGTAATCGGGTTCGGAAGCGAGATTGCGCCGCTTTTGGCTGACGAAGCGGGCGTTGACGTCAGTGCCATGCGGGAGCAGGTTGACGGCCTGCTGGAGACCAAGTTAGAGGAGCTGACGCCCGACCGGGTCAAGGAGATGATGGAGGAAGTAATCCGCGAGCACTTGGGCTGGCTAATCGTCTGGGGCAATGTGTTCGGCGGCACTATTGGACTGTTATCTAAAGCACTGGGGTATTGAAATGAGTGAATGGAATTTGCGCGGCGAAGTAGCAGCAGTCATCGGTGGCACCGGCGTTTTGGGCGGGGCAATGGCCCAGGGATTGGCCGAGGCCGGAGCCTCCGTAGCAGTGTTGGGACGCGACCACGACCGGGGGCACAAGCGAGTAGCGGCGATAGAAGCCGCAGGGGGCACAGGCGTTTTCGCCGCTTGCGACGCCACGGACAAGGCGTCGCTCAAGGCCGCCCATGAAGCGGTCGTCGCGGCGTTGGGTCCCGTCAACGTGCTGCTCAACGCAGCCGGCGGCAATCAGCCACAGGTGACCCTGAACGACGACCTAGACTTTGCCGCGATAACAACCGACGATTGGCAGCGCTGTTTCGACCTGAACTTGGGGGCTGGCGCGCTGTTGCCCTGTCAAGAATTTGGGTCGGCCATGGTCGCACGGGGCCGGGGCAGCATCATCAACATCGCCTCGGTCGCTGCCCACCTGCCGGTTTCGCGGGTAGTGGCGTACTCCGCGGCCAAAGCGGCCGTATTGAACCTAACCCAGTTCCTAGCACGAGAGTGGGCCGACAAAGGCGTGCGGGTCAACTCCATCACCCCAGGCTTTTTCCCCGCCGAGCAGAACCGTCGCTTGCTCTTTGAGGAAGACGGCACCCCCACCGAACGCGGCCAACAAATCCTCTCCCACACGCCCATGGACCGCTTTGGCCGCCCCGAGGAACTAGTCGGCGCGGCGGTGTTCCTCGCATCGGACGCGGCCAGCGGCTTCGTCACCGGCACGGACATCCGTGTTGATGGGGGATTTTTGGCGACGACGATTTAAAGAGCGACGAGACGCCACGCTTTACAGTGAAGAAAAAAATATCACAGTTTGCGATTTGTCTTAACAATGAAGGCTATGAGGCTTCTCTCGAAGTCGGAAAAGTGTATCGCGTAATTCCCGATCAGGAGGCGGCTGCTCACGGGTACATTCGCATGGTGGACGAAAGTGGCGAAGATTACGCATTTGATGCCGACCGATTCTACAAGATCGAATTTCCACCGCCGGTTGAAGCAACGCTAGACGCTGCTTTGCACTAAGTCATCAGGCAGCTAGGAGTGAAGTAGGATCTTCATTTTATACTAATACCCAATTCACATGGATCAACGCTGCGCTCAGCGGCAATTTGCACACGTAGCGAGTAAACTGTCGGCTTCTAGTCCTTTGTTATGTGTTTCTAAACTTAGATATTTCTCCGTTGATACAGGCCTGTCTATATCTCTCAAATCTATCAAGATCATAACACTCAGGAGATGGTATTACCTCATATGAAAGCATTCTCTGGAGTTCTTCCACTAATTGCTCTCTGCTTGAAAGGAATAGCTTCCCATGTAAATAGTTATATACATAAAATTTTGCTAGATGCTCATCATAAATCATTTTATATGAAGGATTTAGTTTGACTTTTCTCCTAACTTCACTGTAGTCCCTTTCTGCCTCCATGGCTATAGAGCGAAATGTTTCGCTTATTCGATCTGTGTCCCAATGTTCCATCATGACCCTTCCTTTGGGCATAACCCCGGAATAATCGGTGGCAATGGTACGGCACCAAGCGACGAAGCCTTCCCGTCCACGCTCGTTGCGATGGTTGCGGGTCCACTCACCCTAGTTCGAGCTCCTGCCAATAATCGACTGGCTTCTTGCCAACAGCACTCGGGCCACGTTCCAATAGTGCACAAATCGACCTCGACACAATACTGGGGCATCTGAGTAGAACGCTCTCGAGCCGTTTCTGTTCGACGGGCTTCAACTCTTCCAGACTACCACCATGTGCTATGCGGGACCTAAACTTGTAGAGATCTCGTATGGTATGGAAACAAGAGCGGCGCGATTCGAGATCCTCCTCCAAGAGCCGTGCAGCGCGAAGAGCAAGTCTGTAAGAAAGCTCGGTTCTACTATCAGAATCGTCAAGAAAAAGAGACTCCAGCGCTATCGCGTACTCGATGAGTTTCTCCGGATCATCAGGTGCATACCGGTCGATGCTATTTGCTAGCCTCCTGCGTGCTTGGAGAATGGACCGGGAACGACCACTTTCCCCTACTAGAAGCGACACGAGTGCCCCTAGGTTTGTCACTTCTTCCTCCCGAAGGACCGAGCACTGTGGTGGTCTGAAGTCGAATCTCCTTGGATAGAACCTAGCGAGCTCGGTCTGGAACCTATCGGCCCACGTTTTGCGAATTGTCGGAGCAAAGTCATCTACCGCCACGATTTCCAGTGCCAGTATTCCAATGTCATCGCCCGGACGCAGGAGCCTCAGGCCGTCCAAGAGGAGAGCTCCTACCTCCGATGCTTAAGGATAGGCCTGAAGATACGATTCTTCCTCGTCCTCGACCGGAAGCGAAATCCTGTAGCGCAGGACAGTATTGATCTTTTCGTAACCAGGAACTTTCTGGTGCTCCTGCTCGACGAGATGGCTCACAAGTTGATCTGACGCATAGCAGACTCCCACCGAAATGGTTTCTCCACCTTGCACAAGATCAACAAGCGGGGCTTCGCCCTCGAAATCAGCGGGCGGTCCATTCAGAAAGATCTGTACTTCGTACTCATAGCGGTCCAGAGTTAGAAGGCCTTGAAGATGTTGAATGATCTCCTCTTCTACTGCTGACCACCCTTCGAACTGGCCTCGGCTAGCAGGATCGAACCCATGCGCAACTAGACTCCGAGCCAGCCTCTTTCTCAGCGCAAAGAGGCACTCAAGCCCCAAGTCCCAGTTCCACCCTGCTCAATCTAGATCGGCGAACTGACTCGCCGACCACGTCTTATAACCCAAAGATTGGTACAGTCGATAGCAGAGGGGCAAGTCGGCATCAACTGATCTACCAAAGACTGCAACTGCGTCTCGGGTGTCTCTAAGGCGTTGATTTAACCCTTCCGGGTGAAACGACTGTTCTTGTCCAAAAGAGGCGGTGATCAGATCCTCGGTGGACCTTTCCTTTGACAGCCTCTTCTGCTCCCTCGATACCTCGACTCCGGTAGAACCTCGAATGGCACGACCACTGATTGGCATCAGGGCCGCGTTGTCATCGGCCCTCGTAATTACTTCATAGAGAGTCAAGAACGGATTTCTGTAGTCTGTTGAGAACGAACTCTCCTTCCAAAGGGCAGCTAGCCCACTACACAAGGCCCTGAGAGACTGTTTCAGTGATTCACTCATCTATACTTCTGCACTTTTATCGAATATTGAGGACAAATTGAGAAGCCCGCTCAATCGTCACTCGAAAATGGGGTCCCTTGATGGAACCTCAGCTTCCAACCACCAGACGACCGCGTCCAGATGGAACTCCTTCGTGCCTCCTCGATATTTTCGCCGTAGGTGACGACACTATTGTACGTTACTTGGGCGACACCTTCAGAAAGAAGACGCGCGTCAAAGTCTGGAAGTGGAATCACCGCTTCTATGGGTGTTGAAGGTACCGAAAGCGTGTCGGCGCGCTGGTAGATACGCCCAGACCTTCCAAACTCGAAGAAGTCCTCGGCGACGATTTCCTCCATTCTCGATAAGTCAAAACGCGTTTCCTCTCGCCACAATTCTTCTTCTAGGCGCTGTAGGAGTTCCCGATCTTCGGCCGTAAGTTCAGTCTCCATCGATGGTTGGTCCTCTGTGTAGTCACCACGGTCTTAGTGCCCTCTGGCACCGCTCATCGCCCCTAAAACTCCCATGCTGCATAACGGCTTGGCCACTGGCGACGCCCACCACAAAGGGTGTTCGCGGAAGGCCGAAGGCCCGGAACCGCCAATAGATCTGTTAGCTGCTGTTGGAGGTCCCGCTGCCCAAGATCCGCTTCGACTCAGTATCTAGCCACTGGCGCGCGACTAGACGGATAAGTTCCTGGGCTTCGTTCAGGGTCATGGGTTTTGGCGGAGGCTGCGTTCGCTCGTGACCATGTCTGGCGGCGGCCCCGGCGGCTTGGGGGCTGTTCGCCGTATGACGAAAACGCTTCAGCTGACCCTTGGTCGCCCACCCCATGTTCGTGATCCCGTTATGACCGACGGAGGCTTCGATGATCTCCAAAATGTTGTAAAGCTTCCCCCAATCATGCTCTCCTCCCTTAAAAAATTGGAGGACACGCGCCACATCGTCGGAGGATTCGGCCGCGGCCAGCCACGCCTTCACCGGATCAGCTGGTCGGTGAATTTCCTCGGTTCCGTCCGCTCTCCTGATCTGGATGGTCGGCACAGACATCCGGACGGTCACGACAACTGGATTAGGAAATACATGGATATCTCGACTCCCATCGTCGCGGACCAAGATCACCTGAGCGACTTTGATAGGCTCAATCGCCCCCAAGATTAGTGAAGCGCTTCCTGACAACCGTGCGATCTGCTCGTCTGCGAACGCTTTCACTTGGGTCGCGTCAGAAAGCCCATCCAGCACCGACCAACGGAACACATATTCTCCATCTCGCTCCAGAATCGTTTGGTCGCCGTCTGCGAACGAGTCACTCAAGGACCTAAGAGCGGTGTCGTCCCCGGCGAGAACTACCTCCCACACGTTGTAGACCTCCAATATCAGCTAACTACTTATACGCTCGTACCCGAAAGACGGCGAAGCGCAACACCGATGTGTTATGTGACGTAAAAAAATGCGATAGCCTACAAGACTGATCCTCAGGCGAAATCAGATCAACTCGATACGGAGCTTTTTGCCCAGAGCCCGTGCAGCGCGGTCCATGGTCTGTAGCGTTACGGAGGGATTGGACGCGTCAAGCAGACGGTCCAGCGCGGACCGACTGGTTTGCATGCGCTTGGCCATCGCCGATTTGGACAGCTTGTTTTCCTCCATGAACTGACTCAACTGATAGGCAATAACGCGTTTCACAGCCGTTGCTTCTGCTTCACTGAGCAGACCCTCGTCTGCAAGGAACTCATCAAAACTGCTGCCGACATGTCTTTTCATCGTGCCTCCCGGAGCATCGTTAGTCTGGATCGTGCCAAAGTGAGATCGCTGGCGGGGATCTTCTCACTTTTCTTGATAAAACCGTGCAACAGGAGGATCGTGCCATCGTAGACTGTAAAGACTACTCGGGCTATCGAATTGGGCAGGGTGCTACGGACCTCCCAAAGATCGCTCTCAAGCTTGCGGACCAGCGGCATTCCAAGGGGCCACCCAAACTGAACGGTCTTGATGTCCGCACCAATGATCTTCTTCGCCTCTCGATCCAAGCTGCGCAGCCATGCTCTAACCGGCTCACGCCCTGTCGTCGTACGGAAGAAGCGAACCGGTAGCGGCCTGTCTCTGTTCATCATCTCTAACGTACCAATTATGGTACACTTGTCAAGCATAGGGAAAATGCCATACGAAAATCGAAACAGATCGCAGAAAGCGGTGGTCAGGGCCTATAAAGTTGTGCGGGTTGATGAACTGCCTGTTAGGGGCCAAGCGGCGAAGGCTACGCAGCATTAATCCGCTGTTAAGCGATGGCCACTATCAAATATCTTCGATGATATCTGGCTCAGGCATCTGTGCAAATTGGACGGCCTTGATCGTCGTAGTCCCTTCAAGCAAGGCTCGAGCCAGACGGTGACCGCCGTCCATCAGACGACCATTCTCGTTTATAATAACGGGAAATTCGGTGTTGGCCTCGTTGATCCGTTTGCAGTGAGCGGCCACTTCTCGGATAGTCGGCGTACGACCCGTGCCAAACCAGCAGTCTCGATCCAGTTCCTGAAAACTCTCTACCTCGACTTCAAATTCAGGTAGGTCTTGGGCTAGCTTCCATAGCCGATCCGTGTACCAGATGTACCGCTTACCTTTGATCTCCGTCGAGTGGGTTTGTCGTTTACGCCTCTGCAATGCTTCTCTCCTTTTAGCTTTCGCTGAACGTTCTCGGCACCCTCGAACCTACGAAGCAGGTTGGGTCGAGGGCCATCAGCCCGAGCCGGAGGTGCCGTGTTAGCTAAAGTTGATCCTTCTAGCTAATCAATGAGATGCTCCTTGATGGAGTCGAACCACTCCGCAAATGGTTCCTGCAATTGGGGGTCTTCGGTCAACGGATGCCACATTAGGACAAACTTGTGGTTATCAGAAAAGACTTCCCACACAAGCTCATTACTTGCTGCGCAACTTAAGTGATAGTGCTTACGCTCAACAGCGGTCGTCAGAGCATCTTGTGGTATCCAGCCAGTTATTTGAAACGAGATCCTATCCGAACCGAGCGACTCTTTTTCCACATAATCGATTTGCACAAAACCGTTTTCAGTTTCTCGGGTATCAACGCGAATACCTCTGCGAATCGTGACCCAATCGAAACTGCCAGCGTCTGGTCGAGAGTATACAGTGGAAGTCTTCTGGATGACGGCTGTATTGGGAGGTAGCTTCTCCCGTTCCGACAAAAGTTCCGCGACAACATTCAATGCGGCTAGCCCCGTTTCTTCGCGGGCCTCCCGGAGTGCCGCGGCGACAAAGGACTCTCCCTTTTCCACCGTCCCGGCAGGTACTTGATTGCCGGCGTAGGGGTGCTTTAGTAGGAGAAAGTGCTTTCGACCGTCCAAGCTACGCGTTATAAAACAAGTGACCTTTCCCAGGGACATATCACATTACTCTCTGCATTCCTGATTCAATTACTTCCAAAGTAGCCGAAGGTAAAACAGCGGATTCGTCAGCATCTTGCGCGGCACAGCGTCGGCCATCATGCCGCAGATCATGTCGCTGACCTCGGCATTCTTGGCGGCCTTGCGAACGACCAAGTTCATCAGGTAGGGCCAGCGGCCCAAATTGTGCAGCTTGGTGCTCAGCTTCAGCTCGCTGCCCAGCGCATCCCACAGCCGGTCTTCATAGCAGCGCAAAAAGTCAGCCGAATAATCCCCGGCCTCTCGCGCTTGAGCCGCAGTCTCCACAGCAAAGCGAGCCGAATACAGGGCATTGCCAATCCCCTCGCCCGTGAACGGATCGATCAAACCGGCTGCGTCGCCCAAGAGCAGAAAGCCATTCCCGTGCGCCGGTCGCCGCCGCGAGCCAACCGGCAGATTCCAGCCGACCGGGTCTTCGAGGGGGTGGGCGTCGCGAAAGCGCGCACCAAAGGTAGTGCTCGCCACCGCGGCTGCGAGTGCCTCCTTGAGGTCGATGCCGCGCTCCTTAATGTCTCGGTGATCCATGCCGATGCCCACATTGGCGCGGTCGCCCTCTATGGGAAAAATCCAAAAATACCCGGGTCGCACCTCGTCTATAAAGTGCAATTCAATCTGATCGCTCAGACCCGTCACGCCCTCGAAGTACTGACGCAAAGCCACCATCCAATCGCGGCCCTCGTGGCGATACAATCCACTCTTACGGGCAACGATCGAGTTGAAACCATCGCACCCCAACACCAAGGGCGCGCGAAATTCCAAGCTCGTGCCGTCGGCTCTACGCCCCCGCACCCCACAGACCTGCTCACCCTCTCTCAGAAGCTCGCGCACGGCAAAACCCTCTAGGGTGTGGGCGGCCGCAGCCCGCGCTTTGGCAAAGAGAAAATCGTCGAAAACCTCGCGGCGGATGACAAACCCCTCCATCGGCAGCACCCGGCCAGTCAGGTCGTTGTGCAGCTCGTAGCGGCTCAGGTCGATGGACGCGGCGGTTGCGTCCGGGCTGCCGAAGACAATGCGAGTAATGGCCGCCCCAGGCAGGTCGCACACTTCCTCAAACAGCCCCAACTCGTGGAGGACGGCCACCGTCTTGCCGGAGAGGGCGTCGCCGCAGATCTTGTCGCGGGGAAAGCACTGCTTGTCCAGCAGCAGAGCCGCCAGCCCGTGACGCTGCGCATACAGCGCGGCCGTGGCACCAGCCGGACCGCCGCCGACGATGATGAGGTCGTAAGTTTGCACGTGGCCAGAAAATAGCCCGTCCAGCCCTCGCTACAAGGGCGCGGGCCGTATTTGCTTTGTAGGTGATCTTCCTTACATTTTCGGTTTTGCCAACGCAAGTGCCAAAGGAGTTGCAACAACATGTCCGAAGATGTCCAAACCGAAGATCCACAGGTCGAAAAACGAGCTTTCCAAACCGAGGTCCAACAGCTACTCCACCTGTTGGTTCACTCGCTATACACCCAAAAAGAAATTTTCTTGCGCGAGCTGATATCCAACGCCTCAGACGCCCTGGATAAAATCCATCACCGCTCGCTGACCGACCGCAATATCCTCGACCCAGACGCCGAATTGGACATTGAGATCGAGGTATCGAGCAGCAACAAGACCCTGACGATCCGCGACCGCGGGATCGGCATGACCCGCGACGAGGTCAGTGAAAATATCGGCACCATTGCCCGCTCCGGCTCGGCCGAGTTTGCCAAACAACTAGCCGAAGCCGACGACGAGCAAGAAAAGCTCAAGCTGATCGGCCAATTCGGGGTGGGATTCTACTCGGTCTTCATGGTCGCCGACCGAGTAGTGATCACCACGCGCTCAGCCGACCCAGAAGCCGACGGGGTGCTGTGGGAATCCACCGGCGACGGAGCCTATACCCTATCCCAAGCCGACAAAGCCGACCGAGGCACTGAGATCAAGATCTACATCCGCTCGGACTGCGAGGAATTTCTCGACGCCCACCGGCTAGAGGCCATCATCCGCAAGCACTCGGATTTCGTCGCCTATCCCATCAAGGTCGCCAACAAACAAGTCAACGACACGGCCGCGCTGTGGACCCGGCCGCGCAACGAAATTACCCCCGAGCAATACAACGAATTTTACACGCACCTGACCGGCGACTCCGAAGAGCCGCTCGCACACGAGCACATCGTCGTGGATGTGCCAATCCAATTCTACGCCGTACTCTACATCCCCAAGCGCGCACCAGTCCAATGGCTGCACACAGAGCCGACGATCTCGCTCAACCTACACGTCGCGCGGGTCTTTATCCAAGACGATTGCAAGGAGCTTTTGCCGCTGTGGCTGCGCTTTGTGCGCGGCGTGGTTGACTGCGACGACTTGCCGCTCAACGTCTCGCGTGAAACCCTCCAGCAAAATCCCATCATCACCAAAATCCGCGCCACCTTAGTCCGGCGCATCATCGGCATGTTAGAGGGCATGGCCAAAAAGGACGAAGAGCAGTACATGACCTTTTGGCACGCCTGCGGCACCATCCTCAAAGAGGGCGTGGCCACCGATGCCGCGCACCAAGCCCAGCTCGCCAAGCTCCTGCGCTACCGCTCCTCACTATCCGACGACGACACCCCCTACATCTCGCTGCAGAACTACGTCGATCGGATGCAGAGCGAGCAGGACAAAATCTACTACCTCGCCGGCGAGAGCAAAGAAGTCATTGCCCAAAGCCCCCTATTGGAGGCCTTCCGCAAGCGCGGCCTAGAGGTACTCTACTTCGACGAGCCGGTCGATGAATGGGTCGTCCAAGGGCTGCAAAAGTTCGCCGACAAAGAATTCGTCGGTGTGGATGCGGCCGAGCTAAACTTAGAAGAGGACGCAGTCGAGTTGGAAGGGGTCGATGAGCAGAAAGCCGAGACCATCGAGCTGATCTCCTTTCTAAAGAACAAGCTCGCCGGCCGGGTCGAAGATGTGGTCGAGTCCAAGCGGCTGACCGACAGCCCTTGCCTGCTGGTCGCCAGCCAAGGTGGGTTGAGCCGCAACATGGAGCGGCTAATGAAAATGACCGACCAAGAGTTCAAAGGCTCGCTGCGCACGCTAGAAATCAATCGCCAGCACCCCATCATCCGCAACATGGCCGCGGTGCTCAAGCGCGACCGCGACTCCGCGCAATTGGAGAGCTGGGCGCATTTTCTGGTTGATTTCGTATTGTTAGGCGAGGGCACGGTCGAAGATCCACGGCGGCTGAGCCAGAGCTTGCAGTCCATTATGGGCGCGGCCACAGAGCACGCGACCGAGGAGAGTTAGCCATGTCCGATCAAGTGCGCCAACAGGCCCTAGCGGCCCGCGCCGCATCGCGCGTGCTCGCCGCAACGTCCGAGGAGGAGCGCAATCAAGCTCTTGAAGCCATTGCTGCGGCCCTCGAAGCAAATCGCGAGCGCATCTTGGCAGCCAACGCCGAGGATATAAAGGCCGGTGAGCAAGATGGGCTCGCCTCGCCTTTGCTCAAGCGGCTCGACTTGAACGGGCACAAATTCGCCAGTACAGTGGAGATGGTGCGTGAGGTCTGCGCCCAGCCCGATCCCCTCGGCCAGACCCAGAGCGCGACCGAGCTAGACGACCGGCTCCACCTCTACCGCGTGACCGTGCCCATCGGCGTGATCGGCGTGATCTTTGAATCCCGGCCCGACGCCTTGGTGCAGATCGCCTCCCTCTGCCTCAAGTCCGGCAATGCCGCCCTACTCAAGGGCGGACGCGAGGCCACCGTGACCAATCAAACCCTCGCCGAGATAATGTGCCAAGCCGCGCAGGGCATCCTGCCAGAGGGATGGATGGTGCTCTTGCCCGGTCGCGAGGAAGTTCGCGCCCTGCTCGGCGAGGAAGAGCTAATCGACCTGATCATCCCGCGCGGCAGCAACGAGTTTGTGCAATACATTATGCACAACACCAAGATCCCAGTCATGGGCCACGCCGACGGGATCTGCCACGTGTACATCGATGCCAGCGCAGACCTCGACAAGGCCGTGCAAATCGCCGTCGATGCCAAGACCCAGTACGTAGCCGTGTGCAACGCAGCCGAGACTTTGCTCATCCACAGCGACATTGCCCCGACCTTTTTGCCGCGGGCCGTACCAGCGTTGCTCGCAAGGAACGTAGAGTTGCGCGGCGACGAGCGCGCCATCGCCATCGCCAACGCCAACGGACAAGTCAAACTGGCCACCGAAGCCGACTGGTCCACCGAATACCTAGACTTGATGCTGGCGATAAAAGTCGTCGATAGCACGGCCGAGGCCATCGAGCACATCAACGCGTACGGCAGCCACCACACCGACGCGATCGTGACCGAGGACTCGGAGGCTGCACGCGTCTTTTTGCGCGAGGTGGATTCAGCTTCAGTAATTCACAATGCCTCGACGCGCTTTGCCGATGGCTTCAAATACGGGCTGGGGGCCGAGGTCGGCATCAGCACCAACCGCCTGCACAGTCGCGGCCCGGTGGGGTTGGAGGGCCTCGTCATCTACAAGTACATTCTCCAAGGGGACGGCCACATCGTCGATATGTACGACGGCCAGCAGCAGCGCCCCTTCACCCATCGCCCCCTCGACCAACACTGGCAGGCCTAACATGAGCGAGTACACCACGGATTCGACTTACACTCCGGTAGAGCGCCACATCTTTCTCTGCGCCACGCCCACCAAGCCCAAGTGCCACAGCGACGGCACCGGGGCCGACTGCTGGGAGTACCTGAAGAAGCGGTTGTCCGAATTGGGCTACGGCCATCCGGGCAAAGGCGGCATCCACCGCACTAAAGCCGACTGCCTGCGCGTCTGCGAGTCTGGGCCGACGGTCGTGGTGTATCCCGAGGGCGTCTGGTACCATTCCATGACCGTCGAGAAGCTAGAGCGCATCATCCAAGAGCACTTGATCGGCGGACAGGTCGTAGAAGAGCTGATCAATACGGAACCGTTCCGCAGCCTGTAGCAGCCGGCCACAAAAGCGCATGGCGAAATCCAAATCCAAACACATCGACCTCGAGATCAAGGACGCCAGCCTGATCTTCGCTCGCGTCTGGAGCGATCTAGAGCAAGAGTTCGGCCGCGCCAAACTCTGCTTCCCCGGGGAAATCATCTGGCTCGGCGGCGCGCCCGGCGCGGGCAAGGGCACCAATACCCCGTTCATTCTCGAAGCGCGGGGCATTACGGCCGCAGCCATCGTGATCAGCGACTTGCTCGACAGCCCCCGCGCCCAACAGATCAAGGACGCCGGCGGCTTAGTCGGCGACGAGGAGGTCACCTACCTGCTCTTGCACAAGCTGCTCGACCCAATATACCAGCGCGGCGTGATCGTCGATGGCTTCCCGCGTACCCAAGTGCAGGTCGAGTGCCTCAAGCTGTTCTACGACAAGATGACCGAATTGCGCGAGGAATTCCGCAATCACGACTTCCCGCGCCCCCTCTTTCGCACGGTGTTGCTCTTCGTCGATGAAGAGGTCAGCGTCGAGCGCCAACTCCACCGCGGCCGGGAGGCCCAAGAGCATAACCGCAAGGCCACGGAGTTAGGTGTCGGCCAACTCGCCGAGATCCGCGCCACCGACCTCGACCCAGCGGCTGCGCGCAAGCGCTACCAAGTTTTCAAGGAGACTACCTTTGAGGCGCTGCGCTCCCTGCGCGCTATTTTTCATTTTCGCTTCATCGACGCCAGCCAGCCGCTCGCCGAGGTGCAACAGGAGATTGAGGAGGAGTTTTCCTACCAGAGTTCGCTGGAGCTTTCGCACAAGACCTTCGACCGCGTCCGCACCATCACGCCGGCCAGCCGCCTCGTACTCTACGCCCGCCAAGACCTGGTTAAGCGGCTGGAGATCTACAACGAGGATCATCCCGAGCTGTTCCAGCGGGTCATCGACAAAGTCAACTCCAAGTTCATGCCCATTGTCACCCGCTATGCCATCACCGGCATGACGCTCGTCAACTCCGAGGACTCGCTTTTTGACAATCCTCTGGCCTTGGCCATGTTGATCGACATTTTTTCCGAGCGTGGCTATCAGGCTCTCGTCGATGTCAACCACGTCGAGGTCCCCCACCGCATCGACCCCCACACGCACGAAATCATCTGCCAGCAAAAGCGCGTCTATCGCTTTCAGGTCCGCTTTGCGGCCTCGGCCATCCGGCACGGGAACGACTAGCCCGGCCCGATCTGCCCCTCTCTTAGCATGGTAATCAGGGCCGAGTCCTCCGCTTCGAGGGGGAGCAACACCCGGCCACGGCGACGGCTCGACTCGTAGGTGGCAAAAATCAGTTCGGTCGCTTGCAGGGCCTTCCGCGCTGACAGGCGCGACTCCGCACCGCTTTCGAGACAGTCAATCAGGTCGAGCACCGACAGCACGGTGTCGTCGCCCGGTGGGACGACATCGGCGATCTCTTCATCCGCAAAGTCCTGCCACGCCGCACCCGCGCGCAACAGCCGCAGGGGTGCACGCTCCGCGCCGCCGACTTCGATGATGCCCTCGCTACCTATGAGGCGATTGCGCGGGCCTTGCACGTGCGCGGCCCCCGTGCAGAGCAGGCCCTCGACGCCGTTTTGCCAGCGGATCCACGACAGGCCGCTGGTATCTAAGGGCACGCCAAACACCGCGTGCTCGGATTCGACGGCAATCTGGCCCATGACCCATTCGGCGGGCACTTCGTCGTTGTAAAAGAAGAACATGTCAAACCAATGCGTGCCCCAATCAAACAGGTTGGAGCACGCGCCTTCGAGCCGCTGGAGTGTGCCTATGGCCCCTGCGTCGAGCAACTGTTTGGCCTTGACAAACACAGCGCCGAAGCGGCGTTGGTGGCAGAAGGTGAGGAGCACACCTCGATCAGCGCAGGCTTGGGCTAACGCCTTGGCGTCGCCCCACGTGGTGGCCATGGGCTTTTCGCAGTGGATGGCTTTGACGCCAGCGGCGGCCGCGGCTTCGACCATTTCGCGGTGCAGGCCAGTCCACGTGCAGATACTCACTACATCGAGGGCTTCGCTTTCTAGCAAGGTGCGGTAATCCTCGTACGAAGATGCTACGGCAAAGTCCTCGGCAAAGGACGCACGGGCCGCTGCCACCGGATCGGCACAGGCGGCGATGGCGACTTGGGCGGAGGCTTGGTAGCCTTCGGCATGGCGGCGACCGCGATTGCCGCAGCCGATCACGCCGACTTTGTACTGAGTCATTTTGTGCTCCCTATGAGTTTGCGTAAAATTTGCGCGTTGTAAAATAGAGATTCCATCGCCTCGCCAAAACTCAACAGGAGAACGCCATGCCCATCACCGACGCCCTACCCGACATGGAGCGCGAACTCAAATTTTTCAGCGCGACCAACGACAACCCGCAAAAGCTCACCCGCGCCCAGATCCGCCAGTTCAACGAACAAGGCTACATCTGCCCCTTGGACGTGTTCACGCCCGAGGAAGCCGCGGCCAATCGCCGCTATTTCGACGCGCTCATGGCCGAGGCCAAGGCCAATGGGCACAACAGCTATTCGATCAACGGCTGGCATCGCCACTGCCGGGGCATCTACGACCTGCTGCACGAGCCGCGCATTCTCGATTACGTCGAAGACCTCCTCGGCCCCAACCTCGTCAGCGTTATGACCCACTACTTTTGCAAGGAGCCGGGCGAACAAAAACAAGTCGTCTGGCACCAAGACGCCTCGTACTGGCCGCTGACCCCAAGCAAGGTGGTGACCGCGTGGCTAGCCATCGACGATGTGGACGAGGAAAACGGGCCAATGACCGTCGTCCCCGGCTCGCATTTGCACGGCCAGATTCCCTTTGAGCACAGCACCGCCGAGGAGCAAAACGTCTTGGGGCAGAGCGTACATGATCCCCTCCAATGGGGCGGCGAGCCGGTGCCCTTTACCATGCGCGCTGGCCAGATGTCCCTGCACACCGACCTGCTGTTGCACGGCTCGGCCCCCAACCGCTCGACCCGCCGCCGCTGCGGCCTGACGCTGCGTTACATGCCGCCCGAGGTGCGCACCCACGAGAAGAAACGCGCCCACGGCTACATCTGCCGCGGCATCGACCCGGGCGGCTACTGGATCAACCATCCCGTGCCGACCGACGACGAGATGCCGCCGAGGTAACTTCCGTGCCTCTACCCGAAGCCTTTCGCGACCGCTTACAGGCCATCCTCCCAGCCGAACACTTTGCTGCCTGCTGGCAGAGCTTAGCCACCGAGCAGCCGACGGCCTTCCGCGCCAACGCACTCAAGGGTACGCCTGAAGGACTCGTTGCCGAGCTAACAGCGGAGGGCTTTGCACTGACGCCGCTGGGCTGGAAGGCCGACGCCTTTGTCGTCCCGGCTGTTCAGCGCCGCGCCCTCACCGAGTGCGCGGCCTACCGCGAAGGCCGGCTCTACATCCAAAACCCCTCCAGCATGGTGCCGCCGATCCTCTTGGCTCCGCAAAGCGAGGAGTGCATCCTCGACCTCGGGGCCGCTCCGGGCAGCAAGACCTTGCAACTCGCCGAAATGATGGGCAATCAAGGGAGCATCGAGGCAGTGGAGTCCGTGCGCGGTCGCTTCTTTCGCCTGCGAGACAACCTAGCGCGGCACGGAGCCGAAAACGTACAAACCCATCTCGCCGACGGAACCCGCATCTGGCGTCGCCACCCAGAACGCTTCGACCGCGTGCTCCTCGACGCGCCGTGCTCGTCCGAAGGGCGGTTCCGCGCCGATGCGCCCAAAACCTATGCCTATTGGAGCAAAAAGAAGATCGCCGAGTCCAGCCGCAAACAGCGCCGGCTCTGTTACTCGGCCGTGCAATGCCTCAAGCCGGGCGGAGTGCTAGTCTATTCGACATGCACCTTCGCGCCCGAAGAAAACGAGGTCATCATCAACCGAGTGCTGCGGCAGTTCGCCGGTGCCCTAACCGTCGAGGACATCGCGCTGCCTTTTGACAATGTGGCACCGGGCTTGATCCAGTGGCGAGGGAAGAAGGCATTTGACGATCAGGTGCAGCGAGCCAAGCGGATTTTGCCGCTGGGGGGCATGGAGGGATTTTTCGTGTGTCGATTGCGCAAGACGGCGAGTACGGTTAGCGACCAACCGCAGCGCTAAGCCCCAAGCGCCAAATGCGGCCCGGAGCAGGTTCAAAGAAGCGCCCGCCAAAGGCGTTGGGAACCACTGAGCCGTTGTACTGGACATCAAACAGGTTATCGACTGCGACAAAGGGCCTCGCTGCGCGATAGTCAATCCCCAAGCGCAGATCAACCCGCAGGTACGCACGGTTGAAAAACTCGTCGGACGAGGCGTCGCTTCCGGGCGGCGGGCCGTTGAAATCATTGGCCCAGTAGCGGCCGACTCGCTCTAATTCGACCTCGGCAAACAGACCCTGCGGACTGTCATAGCTCAACGCGGCGAAGAACCGGTGGCGCGGCACGCCCGGCACCTCCTTGTCAGCAAGCTGGACAAGTTCACCGGCGGTTTCAACCTCGTAGTCCTCAAACACATAGTCGCCAAAAGTGTACGCGAGAGTGGCCCGCAATCCAGGATGCGGCACCGCCGACAGTGAGAGTTCCAACCCGCGATTGCGCGCTTGGCCGGCATTGCGGAAATAAATCTCCTCGCTGTCTTCGCTCTCGACCTGAAAGGGAATCAGCGCGTCGGCGATTTGGAGTTGGTACAGGGCCACCTCCAGATCCATGCGTGCCCGGCGCACGTGGCGGCGCAAGCCCGTCTCCAACCCGAGGACGCGCTCAGGGCCTAAATCTGGATTGAAGCCGCCCTCGCCGCTGGGCCGGTTGCCCAACTCAGAGGTAGTGGGCGTCTGGAAGGCCGTGGCCACATGGGCGTACCAGCGCGAGAAGGGGTCGAAGCGGTACACTACGCCCGCCATTGGACTGAACTGGCCCATGTCGCGCAAATGGTCGTCCACGGCAAATCGGTAGCGGTCGTAGCGGCCCCCAACGGTCGCGGTCAGCGCAGCCCCCAAGTCTTGCTCCACGGAGACAAAGGGGCCGAAGCTCTGCACCTGTTCCTCTTGATCCACTTGGCTAGCGCCGTATTGCACAAGCTCGAAGACGCGGTCGTCGTCCACGCGCTCGCCCTCGGGCAAGCCTTCGTTGGCGAACTCGCGGCGGTCATCGCGCTGAAAGTCCAAGTCGAGGCCGGTCACAAGGCGCGTACCGGCCCAAGCAAATTGGTGCTCGGTGCGCAGGCCGCCGGCACGGCGGTCGAGCTCGATAATGCGACCTGGGATGGGGTTTTTGAGCGTGCGGCCAACGCCGTATAGCACGAGGCTCGATGCGCGATGGTACGGCGCGTGCGGCGGACGATATTCGAGACGAATGCCGCCTTGGCCCTGGCGCACCTGCTTAGATGCTCCCTGCCCCACTACGAAGCCGCGCGCACTACGTGGAGCATCTCGGGCGGCGTCCGCATCAAGCGAACTCGGATTGAACAAGTACGGGGCATCGTATAAATGCAGTAGAAGCGTCAACTCAGTATTAGGGGTGAGGGCGTGGCCGACGAGTGCGTTGAGACCGCGGGCGCGGGCGTCGGCATGGTCGCGATAGCCCTCGCTGCGCAGGTCGTACAAACTAGCGAACGCGTGGGTGTTAGCAGCGCGTCCCGCAAGGCTCATCTGCGCGCGGAACAGGCCGTTGCTACCGGCGATCAAGCGCGGCCCCACGCGCCAAGCAACCTCTGCCGGAGCTTGGGTGTGGGCCGCGAGTACGCCGCCGCCCGCATTGCCGTACAGCGAAGAACTCGGGCCGCGCAGGATCTCGATGCGGCCGGTTGACCCCAAGTCGAGGTTGTTGAGCTGGCTCTGGCCGTCGGGCATGGTCAGGGGGATGCCGTCGAGCAAGACCTTGATCCCGCGAACGCCAAAAGCCGCGCGCGCCCCTAAGCCGCGCACGCTGAGCCGGTCTCCTTGGGACAGGTTGTGGCGGTTGGCGATAAACAGCCCAGGCACCGGACGCAGCGACTCGGCCAGCGAGAGCCCGGGTCGGGCGCGCCCAACCTCCGCGATTACGGTTGTAGCCAGCGGCAGGTCAAATCCCTCGCGGGGAGCGCGCGTCGCCGTGATTTCAATGGGGGGCATTTGGTAGCGGGGCTCAGGATCGGCGGCGCGGACGGCTGCGGCGCTTAGAAGTAGCGTTAGGCACTGGATTAACTTGTGTTTTTTCATAGCATTAAAAGAACACCACGAAGAAATACAGACGCAAACCGAGAGTTAAGACCAATCCATGGGCATAGGGATCGCACTGGTGTTATTGCTGGGGGGGTGCTTTGCCGCAGAGGATGGACCAAGTGACGCAGTGGACGTGTTGCGCAGCGAAGTGGAGTTTGTCGAGGACGCGGGACTGGAAGGCAGCGTGTCGATCGACAGCTTGACTTGGTGGCCGTTTTTTCCGCAGCCGGGACTCGGGACAACAGCAGAAGTCGAGGGAGTCTTCGTCGCCGTGTTCCGCAATGTCGGCGAATCTACCGTATGGGTGCGCTACGACTTGCGGTTTTTCGATCAGGAGGAATTTCTAATCGACGCGTTTATACCGCTTGGACAGCCGGTAGTCCTCAACGCCGGAGAAGAGCGACGCGTGGAGGAAGATTTTCTAATTCGCACCGACGATCTACGCGATCTTGAGCGGCTCGCCCTGATGAGGCTCGTAGCGCGCATCAGGCGACCCGAGGAGTGAGAGCTATCAGAAGGCTACAAAGCCTCCGCACACGGGGATGCACTGGCCGGTGACGTAATCCGACAGATCGGACGCCAAAAACTCCACCACCCGAGCGCAGTCCTCGGGCGTGCCCAAGCGACGGAGGGGAATCTGCGGCTCTAGGTGCCGGCGCGATTCCTCGCTGTTGCGACCCTGCGCTACGGCGCGGGACGACAAAATTAGGCCCGGGGCGATGCAGTTGACATGGATGCCATAAGGGCCTAGCTCGGCGGCGAGCACCCGCGTGTAGTGGATGATGCCGGCCTTGGCCACCTTGTAGGGCATACCGCCGCCGTCGCGGCCGCTCCACAAGCCCGCTTGCGAGGCCACGTTGACGATTTTGCCGGACTGAGCCTCCTTCATCGCCGCACTCACCGCTTGACAGCAGTGGATGGTCGCGGTGAGGTTGATGTCCATTATGTAGCGGTAGTGGTCTTCCGTAGCCAAGGCGGCGGCTTGTTCCTCGTGCGAGCGCAAGTTGCCGCCGGCGTTGTTGACGAGTATGTCGATGTGGCCAAAGTTATCGAGGGCCTCGGCGACCAAGGCATCTACTGCTTGGCGGTCGGTGACATCCACGGCGACACCTACAGCGCGGCGGCCGAGATTGACGACTTCGGCTTCCACGGTCTCGGCCGTGAGTTCTTCGCCGTATTCGCGGGCGGCCTGCAGGTCTATGTCGGCAATGACAATGTCCGCGCCCAAGCGGGCGAGATGGAGGACGTAAGCGCGGCCCAAGCCGCGCGCACCACCCGTGATAAGAGCTACTTTGCCTTCGAGCGACATCGGAAATCTCCTTTTTGACTCATAATTAGGACATGGCGTCAATCGTCGGCAACCAACGCGGAACGGAGGTAGATTTTACCATGCGCACAACAGTTTGCATCGCCTTGTTACTCTTCAGCGGTATGGCTTGGGCACAGCCGAGTGTGGTAGGCACTTGGGAGGGCTGTCGGGCCGAGTGGGGATCGTCCATAGAGCATCTGTACGTCGAGTTCGATAGCGATGGGGGTTTCCGCCGCGTCGCACTCCGGGACGATCCCGAGCGGCCGGTGGCAGAAGATCGAGGCCAGTACGAGGTTGCGGACGGCGTTGTGACCCTGCGCTACACTGCGGACGTCAGCGGTGTACTGGCCGAGCAAAGCGAAGCCGTGCCCTTCCAAGTAGTAGGCGACAGCCTGTATTGGGGACCCGACCCGGCTCTCGCCTTGGCACCAGCACAGGAACTAGGCGACGAACTGTTGGGGCAATGGGGCATCGTTAATTTTGCCGATGGGACGCTGGCCGGGCACGTGATCTTCCGGGCGGATGGGACCTATGAGCTAGAGTTAGGCGGCGTCGGGCACAGCGGGTTGTGGTCGCGGGCGGGATCGGGCGTAGTCCACTGGCCGACCGCGGCCGACGACGCCGGGGTCATCGGGTTACCGGCCGTGTGGACCCACGTCCGCATCAGCGGAGACCAGCTCTTCTACGACATCGCCTGTAGTTTCACCGTTGAGGCCGTGCGGTTGGCTACAGCCATAGCAGAGGTATCTTGGGGAGCGATTAAGAGTCGTCTCGCAGGCCCGCCAAAATAGCCGTGGCGAGTTCCATCGTCGCTATCGCCTCATCCAAATCCGCAGCTGGTGGACCAATCGGACGACTAGCCTTGATGCAGTCGAAGAAGTGGGCGGCTTGGGCTAGGGTGCTGTCCGTGCCTTCCTTTTCCAAGTGCTTGCGCTCCCCGTCGCAGACCAACTCGCAGGTGGAAATCCCCTCTATATAGGCCGAGATGTCGCGGCCGTGGATTTCGTAGCGCTCTAGGCGGGCGTCGGTCGTGTAGTTGGCGCATATCTGGGCGACGCAGTCGTTTTCAAAGACGATCAAAGCGGCGTGGACATCCTTGTAAGCGGATGCGCGCCGGACGAAGCTCTTGACTTCGGCGACTGGGGCTCCACCCAAGTGGCGCACCAGATCAATCGCGTGGATCGGGCTTTCGAGCAACATGTTGTCCATGACGATTTCGGGAAAGCGGCCGCCAGCGATAAAACCGCTCATGCTCTTGTGGAACTCGCCGACTAGCTGGTAGATCGGGCCGCGAGACTCAATCTCCTTGCGCACTTGCAGAACCAGCGGATCAAAGCGGCGATTCCAGCCAACCATGCCACGAGCACCGCTGGCCTCAGCGGCCTCTTTGAGAGCGCGGGTCTGGTCCAAACTCATCCCCGGCGGCTTCTCCAGCAGGGTGTCGATGCCCCGCTCCAAGCACGGCAGGGCCGCCTCGGCGTTGAGATGAGCCGGGGTCGCCACGATCGCCGCGGCCAATTTCTCGGCGTCAAGCATGGCCTCTACCTCCGCGTAGCGGCGCTCGACACTGTACTCGTCGCCCGCCTGTTCGCGGCTTGCCGCAACCGGATCGCAGACGGCGACCAACTCGACGTCCGTCAGCGCGTGCAGGGCGCGCACGTGGCCGCGACCACGACCGCCGCAGCCAATTAATCCAACAGGTATATTCGCCATAGCTAGCTCCTTTTTTGTGGATCCTGAGCGCCGGGTAACGCGACCCAGCCACTAGTTGAACTAAAAGAAATAGAGCCGAGCCTTTTCGAGCAAGATGCGCAGTTTGATCGCCTTGCCCGCCAGATGACTCAGGTCCGCGCTGCCATTCCAAGTCGCGCTGTGATCTAGCCCGATCACAGCGCACATCTTCTCTCCGCCTTGCGGCTCGTCGTAGATCGGCCCCATGTCGTGCAGCTTAGTCATCACGCCAGCAGCCATCATATTTGGACAAGTAGAATCTAATGTTTATTTTTGAAGCATGAAGAAGCAGAAAGCCGTCTTGGACACTTTGTTTTGGGTTTTGGGCCATCGAGCCGATGTGCTAGCCTATCTGTTTCGCTTTTTTACGGTCGTTGTTCCATCGGCTGTCAAGAATGAAATACAAGCCCGCGACCCGCGTTATCCACAGCGGGTATATGGGTATCAAGAACTGTTTGGCCTGATGAAGCGGCAGGGAGTATTGGACATTCGCGATCCTGTTCAGCCGTTGGACCAGTTCCACGCAGGAGAAGCAGCCGCTCTGGGGTTGGCGCTCGACGAGAATCTGTGGCTGCTGGTGAATGAACAGCGAGCGCTGCGATTTGCTCGGCAGCGCGGTCTCAAGGCCCTGACAGTTCCAGAATTCACCGTATATCTATACGAAATAGAAGTGCTGTCCCAGCACAGCGTCCACGATAAACTGGATAGGATCGCCGCAAATACTGGAAAGGCTTTGATGGATGTGGCCCGCCAAGCCGTGCGGAGCTTGGCCGAATCCCGAGGAGACCTATAGAATGAGCCAGAATACTATCAAGAAAACGCCCCCCCGAGTGACCAAATCCATTCGTCTCCGGCCAGAAGAAGCCGACGAACTCGCGCATTTAGTGGCGAATACCGCTTACTCGGAGGCGGCCCTTATGCGTCAATGGGTGTTGGTTGGTATGGAGCGGTTTCGCGTGTCTGAGGCCATCCGTGCCTACCAAGAAGCCGAGGTTGATCTGCGGGGAGCAGCCGAACGGGCCGGGTTGTCCGTGGCCGTATTATTGGAAGAAATGTCGGCTCGCAAAGTTGCCGTCCTCAATGATCCGGAAGATTTTGGGCCCGGTCTGGAGGCTTTGCGCCGGACTTGGCCAAAGGATAAGTAACGTGAGTTCGGAATAAGGTGAGGGACTCCTTTTTGGCTAAACTTAGGACGGCGACCAACTCGACACCCTCCAGCGCGTGCAGGGCGCGCACGTGGCCGCGACCGCGGCCACCGCAGCCAATTCCAACAGGTATATTCGCCATAGCTAGCTCCTTTTCTGTGGATACTGAGCGCCGGGTAACGCGGTCCAGCCCACTAGTTGAACCAAAAGGAGACCAAGCGCCGGACATCCAGTGCTAGCCCAGTCTCGGTCATCTCGGCCGGGATGTGGTCTCCAAAGAAAGAATAGCAAGAGCTTCCCTAACTAGAGATGCCGCACTCTCAATATCCTCGCAAGAGGTAAATCGGCCAAAACTAAAGCGGATGGAAGCGTCGCTTTTCGCTGTGGTCAGACCGAGTGCGCGAAGTACGTGTGATGGCTCGGGAATGCCTGACGCACACGCAGCGCCGGTAGACGCGGCAAGTCTCGGCTGAAGGACCCCAAGGATGTCCTCTGCTTGGAAGCCGTTAAAGCAGATACTGGCATTGCCCGGATGACGCCGCTCTCCGACTATTCCATTTATATTAATCGAAAATTCCCCGTCTTGTAGTAGGCGAACGAATGTATCGCGTTGGCGAGCGACCCGCTTGCGTTCCTCTTCTGCTTCGTCGCCGGCAACGATCTCGACTGCCGCTGCCATGCCGACGCAAAGTGGCATCGGAACGGTACCGGAACGCAGCCCTTCCTGCTGCCCGCCACCATAAATCAAGGGCTCAAGCGACTCTTTGAGATCGCGGCGAAGGTACAACGCGCCGATGCCCTGGGGACCATACATCTTATGGCCCGAAAGGCTTATCAGGTCGGCATGTGTGGCAAGATCACTCACGTCCATGGCGCAAGGTGCTTGCGCTGCATCACAATGAAATAGTATGCCGTGGGGCGTGAGCAGTTTAGCAATCCGCGGAATGTCCTGAATGGTTCCAACTTCGTTGTTCACCGCCATTACGGAAAGCAGGAGAACACTCTCGTCTAAGCGTTCCTCCAACACATCGAAATCGACACCTCCATCCCCGTCCACTGGAATGACCTCGACGGTGAATCCTTCACGCTCAGATAGTGCCCGTGCGGCACCCAAGACGCACTTGTGCTCGATTGCGCTGACGAGGATACGCCGACGGCCCACCGGCGCGCGCCGAGCAAGACCGAACAACGCGAGGTTGTTGGCTTCTGTGGCACCGGAGGTGAAGATCACTTCATCGGCGTCGGCTCCTATCAACGCCGCTACGGACGAGGCTGCCCTTTGAACTGCTGTGTTGGCTCGCCACCCGACGACATGATCGCTTGAGTGAGGATTGCCGAACAACTCGCTCCAACAGGGAGCCATCTTTGCCAAAACCTGTGGATCAACCGGCGTGGTCGCCTGATAATCCGCGTAGATGGTCTTTTGATTGTCCATTCTTAGCTCCGAGAGCCTCCCGTCAAGTTGACAGTATCGAAGGGTATAGATATTGTCAATCTAGCAGCCCGAAAGTCCATTTGGGTTGCCTGCTTGGTCGCAGCAGACTATCCCGGCGCATAGAGGCGATGCTACGAGGACCCCTCCACCAAGACGAGTACCAACCACAGCTATCGGGGCACGAGACGTTTCCGCTCCGGTATGGATGGCTCAAGAAAGCCTTCGATGCCGTCAGGGAAACCGAGGACGACGACAATAACAGGTCGGTCTTCTTGGCGGAAGACGCCATCGCACGGTTCGGAGTCGGCAAGAACATGGTGGCCTCCATCCGGCATTGGGCAACGGCGGCGGGTGTCATCAGGGACGCATCGCGCCACACAGTAACCACAGCACTTGGCCAGCGTTTATTTGGCTCAGGTGGCCTTGATCCGTACATGGAAAACCCGGCTACCGCGTGGCTTATTCACTGGCAGCTTTGCGGCCAACCGAACAAGACTACGTGGTTTTGGGCATTCAACCACTTTCCCGCACCATCCTTCGAGCGCGACATGCTTATCAAGAGCTTGGAGAAGCTGGCAAAGGATCGTGAATGGCGACGCGCATCCACCGCTACCATCAAGAATGATGTTGTGTGCTTCGTGCGCACCTATGTGTCGCAGCTATCTTCAGGTAAGGCAAGTCACGAGGACAGCTTGGATTCCCCACTTACAGAACTCGGATTGATCAGACCTATTGGAAAGCGGCACGAATTTCGGTTCGTTCGAGGGCGCAAGCCTTCGCTCGGGCCGGGCGTGTTTTGCTATGCAGTCACCCAATTCTGGTCTGGTTATTCCTCCGCCCAAACCCTCTCCTTTGAGGCGCTCGCCCATGAGCCTGGATCGCCGGGCCGGGTCTTTCTGCTGGACGAGAACGACTTGATAGACCGTCTTTCTACTCTTGAAGAGGTGAGCAATGGCCTCTATAGATGGTCAGAAACGACCGGACTAAAGCAGCTTATCCGTAACCGCGAATTAAGTAATGAGGACGCGATCAACTTCATTGAGGGCGACTACGTTGGTTCGTGACAGAAAGGACATTACTTGATGGCGCTCGCCGACCGGATTCGGATTGCTCGACGTTTCCAGCGTGCTATCCGCATCGACAGTGATCTTGGCGATCCTGCGGCATTGGATGGATTCATTTGTCCTCGATCCTCCGCTGGGGTCCTTGAGACCATGGCACGGCATGTGGCTGAGAACGGCCAAGGCGCATTCACGTGGACGGGGCCTTACGGCAGTGGGAAGTCGAGTTTGGTCGTCGCCTTGAGTGCAGCGCTTAACGGGGACAAGAAGCTCTCGCGCAATGCAGAATCCGTACTGGGCCAGAAAACAGCATCGCTTGTCTGGGAAGCCTTGCCTCCCCGAACGAGAGGCTGGCGCATCCTACCTGTGGTCGGTCGGCGGGATCGTCCGGCACAGGTGATTGGCGAAGCCATCACGGCGACAGATTTCCTAAATGGTCGAAGGACAAGGTCTTGGACTGATAAGCATGTCCTCGATGCTCTTGAGGAAATTGCGGCACTCAATCCGCGTGCTGGCGGTGGTTTGGTGGTGTTCATTGACGAGATGGGGAAATTCCTAGAGGCCGCGGCGAACGACGGATCGGACATTTACCTGTTTCAAGAACTTGCGGAGCGGGCTTCGCGTAGTGATAGGCGGCTCATCGTTGTCGGCATCCTCCATCAAGCGTTCGAGGAGTACGCCCATCGTCTGTCTCGTGAGATGCGCGACGAGTGGTCGAAGATCCAAGGGCGTTTCGTGGACCTCGTCGTCAACGCTAGCGGAGAAGAGCAGATTGACCTGCTCGGCCGTGCAATCGAAAGCGATCACCCGAAGAAACCGGGGCCTTTAGCCCAAGGTGTGGCTCAGCGAACGCAACGGCAGGTCGTCCCTTACTTTGCGGAAATGCTGGAAGATTGCTGGCCGCTTCATCCGATCGTCGCTTGTCTGCTGGGCCCCATCTCACGCCGACGCTTCGGCCAGAATCAGCGGAGTATCTTTGGCTTCCTCAACTCAGCGGAACCACAGGGATTCCAGGATTTTCTCCGTTCCGCCGACGATGATGACATCTATGGTCCCGACCGCCTCTGGGACTATCTGCGGATCAACTTGGAGCCGTCTATCTTGGCTTCTCCCGACGGGCACCGGTGGGCACTGGCGATGGATGCTCTGGAGCGGTGTGAAGCCATGGGTGGGGGAGACTTGCATATCCGGCTGCTCAAAGTGATCGCGGCAGTCGATATGTTCAAGGATCGCTCAGCCCTTGGGGCAAGTCGAGATATGTTGAGCCTTGCATTGCCGGGCCATAATAAAAAGATCGGGGCTGCGTTGGATGATTTGCAACGCTGGTCGTTCGTCATCTACCGCAAGTTTACCGATGCGTACTCGATCTTTGAAGGCAGCGACTTCAACATTGATCACGCTGTAGAGCAGGCGTTAGAGAATATAGGTGAGGTGGATTTCGCTTCGCTCAATGCGCTGGCTGGGCTCCAACCGATTGTGGCGAAGCGCCATTATCACGAGACGGGTGCTCTACGCTGGTTCGACATAAGTGTCGTCCCTGTGGCGGAGGCCGAACAGGCTGCCTCCGAGTATGCGCCGCGCCATGGTGCCATCGGGAGCTTCTTCCTCGTAATTCCGACCCAAGGCGAATCAGAAGAGATGGCAGGGGAGATATGCCGTCGTGTCGTACAGAAGAGTAGGTCCTGGGATATTGTTGTTGGCCTGTCTCAGCACGCTTGGGGTATTCCAACTCAGGCGCGTGAACTGCTGGCCTTGGAGCGGGTGCGCGACGAGACGCCGGAGTTGCAGGGCGACAGGGTGGCCCGGATCGAGGTCCAAGCTCGTATCGCTGTTTTTCAAGGTCAGCTTGAAAGTGAGCTTGCTCGTGCCTTCAACAGCGCGTCTTGGTACCGCGGGCGTCGTAAGGCGAAAACGCTTCTCCATGCCGAATTCAACAGTCTCGCCTCTGATCTTGCCGATGCGAAGTTCCACGATGCGCCGAGGCTCAACAATGAGCTTCTAGGACGTGTCAAGCCGTCGAGCAGCGCGGTCGCTGCTCAAAATGCTCTCCTGCGACGGATGGTGGTCAACGAAGGTGAAGCGCGGCTTGGCATCAAGGGGTTTCCCGCCGAAGGGGGTCTATTCGCGTCATTGCTGGAGGCGACCGGGTTGTACCGCGAAACGGCGGACGGATGGCGTTTTGTCGTCCCCACGCCGGATGCCGATGACCCTGACAATCTGGCTCCCGCTTGGCGGGCAGCCACGGAGTTGCTGAAAAACAACGCCCACCGCACGGTGACGATTGCTGAGATCTACGAGGTCTGGCGTCAAGCGCCGCTCGGCATCAAGGATGGCTTACTCCCCGTGTTGTCGGTAGCTTTTCTCTTATCGCAACGAGAGACACTAGCCTTCTATCGTCAGGGGATTTTCCAAGCGCATATATCAGATTTGGACATCGACTACCTTGCCAGAGATCCGGCGGACGTTCAGTTGCGATGGATGGAACTCTCCGACATGTCGCGTCGGCTCTTGTCCGAAATGGCCGACATAGTGCGCGACCTAGACGAGGATAACGCACTCTGCCACCTTGAGCCAATAGATGTGGCGAGGGGCCTAGTGGCGATTCACGACCGATTGCCCCTTTGGGTTAGCCGTACGCAACGTCTCTCGCGCAATGCAAAGCAAATCCGGCAACTGTTCAAGCAGGCCAATGACCCGAACAAGTTGATCTTCGACGATATACCCAAATTATTGAACGATGATCAAGGAGTTGACGATAGGGAAGATATCCGGCAGATTGCAGACCGCGTCCGCGAGGGTTTGACAGAACTGTGGCAAGCCTATCCCACGATGCTCAACCGCATGAGGGAGACCCTGCTCGCGGAGTTGCAAGTGCCGAATGCTTCGCCGGCGATGCTGGCCGAGTTGTGCGCTCGTGCCGACAACATCCGCGAGCTTGGTGGCGATCATCGCTTAGAGGCTTTCATCGTGCGCCTTGCGCGGTTCGAGGGAAGCGACGAGGACATGGAGGGATTGGCGGGTATGGCTGTCAACAAGCCTCCTCGGGATTGGGTTGATCCAGATATTGATCGTGCGACGGTCGAACTCGCCGACATGGCTCAACAGTTTGTGCGTGCGGAGGCATTTGCCCGCGTCAAGGGTCGCCAAGACAAAAGGCACGCCATGGCCGTGATCGTCGGTATGGGTGGTCAGCCGAAGCTAGTGCATGACGAATTCGATATCATGGAGCTAGAACAGCCTGCGGTGAGAGAACTGATTGAACGCGTCGATGCGACACTGCGAGACAACGGTGAAGAGCGACGAAATATCATTCTTGCCGCGCTAGCCGAGTTGAGTGCTCAGTACCTGGATTCCGCTACTACGACGAAGCCAACGACGGATACTAAAGGGGAGGTGACCTCGTGAGCCAAACGAGCGAAACAAGGCACGTCTTAGGACTGTCGGGTGGTCGCGACAGCGCAGCATTAGCGGTGTACATGCGCCAGAACCATCCTGAGCTTGAGATCGACTACTTCTTCACCGATACCGGCAAGGAACTGCCAGAGGTCTACGAGTTTTTGGTCAAGCTCGAAGGCTTTCTGGGCAAACCCATCGAACGGCTAAATCCCGACCGCGATTTTGACTTTTGGCTGAAACAGTACAATAATTTCCTGCCTTCGCCGCAGACACGCTGGTGTACGCGGCAGCTCAAGCTCCGGCCTTTTGAGCTGTGGATTCAGCCAATGCTGGATAGTGGCGCAACCGTTTACAGCTACGTCGCAATCCGGGCGGATGAGGAATACCGAGAAGGATACGCCTCCAAACACGACGCTCTAATAGTGCAGCTCCCGTTCAAAGATGCTGGTATCGACAAGGCGGGCGTACTGGAGATTCTGGAAGGGGCAGGCTTGGGGTTGCCGAAATACTACGAGTGGCGCACGCGGAGTGGTTGTACCTTCTGTTTCTTTCAGCAGAAGATTGAGTGGGTGCGACTGATGGAGCGGCACCCCGAGTACTTTGAGGAGGCCAAACGCTACGAGAAGGACGCCGTTGATCAAGGGTCGCCATTCACTTGGAGCCAAGGGGAGTCGCTGAATGATCTCGCCAAGCCCGAGCGCGTAGAGCAAATAAAAGAAAATCACCAACGCCGGTTAGAGCGCGCGCGTGGCAAGCATCAGGTCAACCCGCTTCGCCCCGATGTCGAACCCCTCGACATTGACGACCTCTACGGCAAAGCAAAGGTCTGTCTAGCCTGTCACAAATAGCTATGACCACACATGAGGGAATAAACAGATCGCGGGATGGTATATGGCTTGCCCATGGAGGAACTGCCACCGACGGTACGATCTACGGCCCCCCGAATAAAGCGACTCCGTGGGGAAGCGCCGGTTGTCCACTGCTCCCGCGAAGCTACCGAACAATGTTTGGCAACCAAAAAGTAAGAGTACTCTCGTCGTTGCGAAGGAGGCCAGGTGACTCAACAGCCTTCATCGCCGACCTCGATGCGAGCTTTTTGTGCCGGTTTGGATTGAGCAAGCTATCTACAGGCGGAGCCGTTGCGATTATGAATCGCATACATCGGTTGCCTGTTCCACCGGGCCAAATAGTCATCCCTCCTGGAGTTCCTATGCGGTGGATAATGGAGCTACCTATGCGCAAGCGAACTCGTAACGTCCTCGACCAGATTATTGAACGAAAAAGAAAAGACGGTCTTCTCAGAGAACCCATCTCATTTGACGAGTTTTTACGGATACACCCTACAGAAAAAGTCTCTCTAGTCGATTTGCTATGTGTGTTGGAGAGCGCGGAGTTAGAACAGACGACCAATGATCAGTCCTCTGAAACAGATTCCATAGAAGCGATTGCAACCAAGGGACTTGAACAGACAACCAATGATCAACTCCCCGAAACAGATTCCATAGAAGCGATTACGACCAAGGGACTTGAAGTGTCTTGGAGTGCCGAGCGGCTAGCTCCTTGGGGGAGCCCCCCAACGCCTCTGCTGCCGCGTTGGTACCGCGAGACTCTTTATCACTTACAGCTTCCCAGAGAGATACGGAAAGCCCATCCAGCGCTCAAGACAGTTGGCCAACTAGGTGATTTCTGGGAAGGAGTACAGTCGCCGGTTGATAAGGCTTGGTTGCACTCTCTGGTAGGGCTTGTCCGCGGCCATCGGCCACCTCCGAACTATGTTGTCATTCCTGCTGGGATTGACCTCTCTGAACTCGCCCGGTACCCACTACGGCCGCGAACGGCCAAGGTTCTACGTGAAAAGGACCTGCTCAAAGGGAATAACGGTCTCTTGGTCAAAGAACTGATGTCGTTTAGGAACTTCGGCATAGTCTCACTTCTGGATCTTATGTGCGTCGCCGAGCTAGCGCTAGCTGATCGAGTCTCGAACGATGATGCCAACACCGAGAGACCGGTGGAGCGAACGAGTGAGTGGGATGACATGGGCGATCTGTTTGATCGCTTGCTTTCCGCCGCGAATGAATTCTATGGGGTTACTACCGTGGGCGAAGCGTTGAGGTTAGACCTTTCTAGGTTGGCGTCAACGATCGGAATTACTCCGGCTCTGGATTCCTTTGCAATTCGAGGTCTGACGAAGGGCAGAAGAATTACTGACACGATAACTGAGCGACTCACCGTGTTTCTGGCGGCCGCGACGCCAAGGGATCAGCTCATTCTTGAACGCCGTCTCTGCACCGCAACTCCCCAAGTATTTGAGGAGTTGGGACAGTTGGTCGGAGTCTCTCGGGAGAGGGTAAGGCAGATCGAGAAACGACTGCGGGAAGCAATCGAAATGCGTGTGGGAACAGAGATCGACATTATCGCAACCCTCCTTGGAGAACAAGTTCAGCCAGTAGTAGATGCAGTCGAGCTTGACAGCCTGATATCCAATGCGTTCACCGGCTCCGAAGAGAAACAATCAGTCGATGTCGCAGTCTGGATGGTTAAGTCTCGCCTCAACTACTCATGCGTCGATGGGGTCTGCCTGAACGATGTAGCTCTTGAGATCATGCGATCCTTACAAGAAGTGGCTAACAAAACAGCAGACGATGTGGGCCTGATTGACGAGAATGCATTGCGAGATCAGCTCCCAAGCGACGAGTGGAAAGATTTCTTTCCGCAGCTTGTAGAGCGATGCGAGTTTCATCAGATCGGTAGCTGCCTCGCGCTACGAGATACTGTCGGAGCCCGAGTGAAGGCCGCACTTATAGAAATTGGTCGGATAGCCACCACAGAGGAGATAGCATCAATATCAGGGATTGACTCCAATCGGGTCGCTGGTCAACTCTCACGGATCCCCTCCGTGGCTAGGGCAGACAAGGCACGCTGGGGGCTCGCCGAGTGGATCGACGACGTGTACGAAGGAGTCACGGCTGAGATTATCCAACGGATCAACGAAGACGGAGGTGCCACGTCTATCGAAAGACTCGTTGAGGAGATACCCAGACTGTTCGGGGTGAGCGAAACAAGCGTCCGAATCTCTGTCGGAACGCCGCAGTTTGTGCTCCAAGATGGCTATGTCAGTATGGCTGACGAATCATCCATCACCTTGCGTAATCTTCACGACGTAATCGACGGCCAAACCGCTAATGGCGATCCTTACTGGACGTTCCTTGTTGAAAGCCGCTACTTCGAGGGACACAGCCTAGCGAGGTTCCCAGCAGAGCTAGCTAAGGAACTCGGCTGTGAGCCTAATAGCAAAAAACGAGTGTCTGTGGCCTACCCTATAGGTTGTGGCGAACTGTCTGTTAGCTGGCGTCTTACTTCGGCTACGGGCATCAGCCTTGGGTATCTCGCCGATCCGCTCCGGCGGCTTGAGGTCAGCAACGGCGACCGTGTTCGCGTGGTCATCAAGGGCCCTGGCGTCGTCGAGTTGCGCCGTGATTACCCATCAACGGTATCCGAGGGCAACTCAGATACGTCAGCCGAGACCCTACTTGAGCGCCTCAAGAAACGTCGAAAAGTATTCTAGCGTGCTCGCCAACGAATCTACCATTCGTCCAGGACTGTATCGACTACCTGACGATCCCGTCGGACCGCGTGTGTTGATCCCTGGATTCCGGTCTGCCACATCTGTTCGAGGGGCCTTTGGCTGGTTCTCTGCTGGGTGGATAGAAAGACTGGCCCCTGGCCTTGCCGAATATCTGAATCGCCACGACACAGCACCTATCAGTTTCACCGTTTCACCTGCTCTTTTCGCCGCAGAGAGAGCTGTCATTGAACAGGCATATAACATGTCAGACGAAGAGGCTACACAACGGGTCGCTGATGTATTTGTTGACGGCCGTGTCCAGGCGTCAGCAGTCGGACGCCATGCCTTAGATTGTCTCGCCTGGATGGTCGCTACTGGACGGTTGCACCTTCGTGTGGCTGTTCCTAAAGCAACAGCCAATTACCACCCGAAGATTTGGCTGTTTGACGATGGAACCCACCAAGTTCTCGCTCGTGGCTCAGGTAATGCGACTGGGCGTGGAGTCGCCTTCGGTGTTGAACACCTCGACGTTGATGTCACATGGCTCGACCACAGCCGTACCCGTGTTCGAGACGGCGCTGACATTCTCAACGATTGGTCACGCGGACGTAGCGACGGCATCAAGTATGTGGTCGAACTCCCGGAAGCCCTTAAAAAGAACATCATCCACACCGCTCCAGAGATTGCACCGAGTCAAGTAGATTACGCCAGAGCAGTGACCGAAGACAAGAACCCGGGATGGGCGATTGACCCGACCGAAACGTTACGGGTGAGGTTTGCACCCACACGTACAGCAGACCAACCTCTCTTGAAGATTCCCGATGGTCTGGAATGGAAGGAGGGACCTTACGCGCACCAAGGCGAGGCCGTTATAGCTTGGGAATCGGAGCCAGACCCTGAACACGGCACGATCTCCATGGCAACCGGCGCAGGTAAAACTCTCACAGCGTTGATATGTGCCTCACGGGTTCAAGATCGACTCTCTAATGAGCCACTACTCGTTATCGTCTCGGCACCATCCATCCCGCTTGTCATCCAATGGCAAGAGGAGATAAAGAAATTTGGGATCAATGCCACTGTCCCGAGCCTCGAAACTAATACCGATGTCGCTATAACCAACCTGTTTCGGGGTCTCATCTCAGGGGGAACCCATGTAGCAATCGTAACCAATAACCTTCTTTGCTCGCCGGCATTTCAAGCCACCGTAGCACTCAAGATCAGGCACGCCAACTCCTCGCTCCAGACAATGTTCATCGCTGACGAGGCCCATACACTCGGTGCAGACGGCTTCCTCTCGAACAAGCCCGACTTCTTCGAGCGACGACTTGCCCTTTCAGCTACCCCCGAGCGTCAGTACGACCCTGACGGTACCGAAGAGATATTCGATTTCTTCGGGCCGCCGGTCTATGAGTTTGGGCTCGACAGGGCCATTGGATTCTGTCTGTCTCCGTACAACTACTATGTCCACGCAGCCACTCTTGACGGCGACGAATTAGACGAATTCGAGACCCTTACCGGCAGGATTGGAGTAGCTTTTGGTCGGGGCCTCGACGATAATGATGACACGCTAACTAGCCTACGAATCGCGAGGCGGAGAATCATTGAGACTGCCCAAGCCAAACTATCACTCCTCCGGGAAGTGCTTGAACAACGCGGCTCACGCTCGATAGAACAGACGCTGATCTACGCCTCCGCCAAGAATCCCGATCAGTTCGACAACATAGCCGCTATGCTCACCGATCTAGACATTCGATGGGCTCCAGTCACGCAGGAGACTACTGCCAACCGGGCACTGCTAGATCGGACTTTTGAGACATTTAGCGCGGGTGGTTATCAAGTCCTTTTGGCTAAGAAGGTTCTTGATGAGGGTGTCGATATCCCCAGTATCAGGGAGGCATTTATTGTTGCCTCATCCACGGTTCGGCGAGAATGGATTCAACGACGGGGTCGTGTCCTCCGACGCCACCCCGAAAAACCTTGGGCAATCGTTCACGACTTCCTCGCGCTGCCGCCGGCACAGATGCTCCGATCTGAGGGGACGACAAACATGAAGAAGATCATCCAGACCGAGTTGGACCGAACTTACTCTTTCGCCGCACATGCGAGAAACTTTGTTGGCGATGGGGGAGTACTCTCAGACCTACAACGGATCAAAACCGCATATTGGCCCGAGAGGGAAGGCTCACCGATTCTACAGCAAGCTGGTGACAGCTTTATCGCTACCACAACTCCACAAGGAAAACCATGGTAAGCAACTACGACCGAATATACACCGAGATCAACAAGGAAGCACAGCGCTTTGCTCCTGAACACAACATCGACCCGAATGTGCTAATCGAGCTAGCCATGAAAATAGTCGACCTTGAGGATCAACACCGCATCAGAAACGTCGCTCGCATTAAACAGCGCATCGAAGAGTTGATTGATAACACAGCAGTGAACCAGATGAAGCGTGAGGAGCAGTAGCGATGCTGAGACTCCGCCAAATTGAAATAGACAACTTCGTCTGCTTTGATAACCTCGTAATCGAACCTTCCACCGATCTTGAAAGGCCGCTTACTGTAATCAGGGCAGAGAACGGCTCAGGCAAGACTACCTTTCTCCGCGCACTCCGATGGGGTATGTATGGCGAGAAAGGCTTACCTGGAGACTCGACTCGATTCTCGCTTCATCCTTCTTGGTGGTCACCTAACGACGACGGTATCAAGACGAAGGTCACGATTGAATTCGAGACTGACGGTTCCACTCGTGACTACACAGAAGGTAGCCCCATCACCACCGTCTATCAGCTTGTGCGGTCCGTCACCACGATCGGCAAATCTACGGCAAGGGACGATGAACCCGACTTCCGTCGCATCAACGAACAGACACAGTTGATGGTCAAAGAAGGCGATGGAACGTGGGCTCCACATAACGCGGGAGTTGACGCCGTCATCGAACAGCTCCTCCCATGGGGTCTTCGCGATTTCTTCGTAATGGATGCTGACGAGGCAACCGACTTTGTCGGTGGCAGCGAAAACAAGGTGATGAACCGCCAGGACGTTATCAAAAAGACAACCGAAGCCGTGCATAGCCTTCTAGGCATCGATGTCTTCAGGAAAGCATCAGTGCGAGTGGAGAACATGGCCCGAGAATTCGGTGCCCAAGCCACCAGAGCTATTGGGGATACGGATCTTAACGCACTCCAGGAAGAACTCGACTTGCTCCGGGGAGATGCCGCCAAACTCACAGAGAATATCTCGGAACAGAAAACCCAGAAGACGGAACTAGAAGACCGACTTCGACAACGGCGGGATGGCCTCGAAACGGAGCTCAAGGATGTCGGAGCAGCCGAGGGACTCAGAACACGCCTCGTCGAGAATCGTAAGCAGCATAAAAGGGTTACCAAGAACCAGAGAACTACTCTCGCTCATCTTGCTAGTGAACTTGAATCAACCGAGCTTTTGGCTTCACTGGCAAGCAGCAAGATCGGAAGAGCATATGAAATGCTGCGCCCGCTCTACGAAAAGGGCCACATTCCTCTCAAGCATCTCAACTTCGTACGCGACCTCCTCGAATCGGGGACCTGCGTTTGTGGCCGGGATCTCTCTGAAGACAGCGTGCATCGTCGGCATGTGGCAGATCGGATCGCCGAATCCGCAGAGCAGGAGGAACGCGCCAACTATCTCGGTCAACTCCACGACGCAGCTAAGTCGCTCAGAGACCATGTGGAAGCCACCAGTTGGGATGATCGGAGTACGCAACTCGCAGGTGACTTCGCTGCACTCGATAAGGAGCTCGCAGATCTCGGTCTTGAAAAGCGAGATATTGACAACAAGCTCAAAGATCTTGACGAGGAGAAGATCCAGGTCATCCGCGACGAAATCGCGGCGCTAGAGACTCAAGTGGATAACCTGAATCGCAACCTTGCAATCAATGAGGATAGTCTTCCACGTCTCACCAGCAAGATCGATTCCCTTGAGAAGCAGATACACCAGCGGCAACGCAACGAACGAGTCGCCGCCGACAAGCGGGCAGCGGAGACCATGGCGACGCTTCTCGTCAATGTCCTCAATGGGGCCTACGGTACTATCCAAGCTGAACAGGTTAGCGAACTCGCTCAGCGGATGAATCGTCTCTTCGTCCAAATGGCAGCCAACGTCTCGGACGAAGACTACGAAGAGCTACAACGCGACAAGGCGACGCTCAAGATGATCGCAGAAGTCGGTCTCCGGCCCATAAACCACAAGTCCGACGACTACGAAATATATGCTCTCAACAGCCGAGGGCGTTCCATGCCTCCAATCGAGATCAATGGCGCTTCTCGCCGGGTGCTCGCACTATCATTCGTGCTCTCGCTGTGTGCCGAGTCTCAGACCTACGCACCCTTGATTGCAGACTCGCTACTCAACTTCATGTCAGGCACAGTACGACGCAACACGCTCCGAGTCACCGCAGAAAATTCCAGTCAGCCGATCCTTCTTCTAACCGGCTCTGATCTCCAAGCGCCGTCGGAAGCCGAGCTTGTAGCTCAGTATGCTGGTGCCACATATACTCTCACAGGTCAATGGGACGCAATCGACGCCGGCTCGGGAGGAGATGTCATAAATTGGACTGAACAACGCCCGATCTCACTTATTTGCCCATGCAGCCCCCGCCAATACTGCGACATTTGCGAGCGAACCGGACAAGCTGGCTCGCCAGGATGGAGCAGACGGACCTAGGGAGAATAACCCGTGAACTACTTCACAACTCTATTGTCGTCTCATGCTCACACCCTCCGCCTCCCAGACCAGTCTAAGGACGCCATCGAGGGGTATGTGCTACAGCACCAGAAGGGAAATGTCAGCCTGGAGCGAGCTCCCTTCCGCCGTCAGCTAGACTTCTGGGCCTTCGCTATTGCCTCCTCCATCGCACGTGGAATACCACCGCTTGAAGAACCCTCTGCTAATTGGGGACGAAAGTTCGCTGACACCCGATCAGTGCAGATGCCAGATGGGCTATGTGAAATGCTCGCTGTCGTCACTCTGACCACGCTAGGCCCAGACCACGAAGGTATCGACGACCCCTCACAGATCATCGAACTCGGCAATCGGTTCGCCGGTGCCGGTTGCCCAAAACTTCTCAATCAGCTCAGTAACCCAGATATGCGTACTACCGTTCTCGACAAAGCACTGGAGTTCGCATCGTCTCTGCGATCCGGTACAGGCACCGAGCCATAGTCAGATGATCGACAGCGCCGTCCAAGTCTTGGGCGACAAGCCCCTGTGCAATATAGCCCGCGAATTAGTCGAGACTGTCCGCAACAACGTCACCATCGACTGGACGCTGCGGGAGAACGTGCGGGCGAATCTACGCAGGTTAGTCAAGCGCACGCTGAGACGCTACGGCTACCCGCCGGACAAGCAGGAGCAGGCGACGCGCACCGTCCTGGAGCAGGCCGAGTTGGTGATTAGTGGCTACTGAATCCCAAACCGCAACATCAATCTAAAGCAGGGAAGTTATGGCTTGGTGGAATCAACTCGAAGATAACCGGGGGAGTCGGCCCCGCTGTGTGCTGCTAGTCGACGGCAACAGAAAGGAGGTTGCCAACCGACTGACTCAGCTAGTGGGCATTCCAGAAGAGGTGGTTATTGACCACAGCGACCGTTGGATGCCCTACGGTAAGCCAGTACAGCGAGAAGATGACTCATGGGACAATGCGCCAGCCAAGGAAGCGCGACTTGACGAGCTTGCGAATCTCTTGCCATGCAATATAAAGCGGCAACAGGAGATCAAAGAGCAACTCCGGTGCTGGTGGCTGGCCGTTAATGGTAGAGCGAACATGCCCAATTGGGATATCGTCAGCACCTGTACCGTCAAGGGCAAACCAGGGATGCTTCTAGTAGAGGCAAAAGCACACGTAAGAGAGCTATGCCCCAAATCAGACAAATGCAGCAGTACGAATCCAGATAATCAAGCACAGATAGGTCGAGCGATTGCAGAGGCGAATGAGGCATTCCAGTCAGCTACGAAAAAAAAATGGAGATTGTCACGGGACGACCATTACCAGCTATCCAACCGGTTTGCCTGGTCTTGGAAACTGGTTTCACTTGGTATCCCCGTAGTCTTGGTTTATCTCGGATTCCTGAACGCAGAGGATATGAAGGATCAAGGGAAGATTTTTCGCTCTGATGGCGACTGGGAGAATGCCCTCAGAAGCTATGGTGAAGGCGTTGTCGACAATACCTGCTGGGGGAAGTGGCTGGATTTTTGCGGAGTACCCTTGCTGCCCCTGATTCGAGGGTATTACCAATCTTTTGATGGGAACTGTATACCTGAGTGCCCACCAATGGACTAGATAAGGCCCGTACCACGGGGATGCAGCACGGGCCTTGTTTAACGATTTCTTATTCGCTTAATAAGCTCTACGATTATTTGGAGAACCAACCTATATAATCCCCCGCGGATTCAACTCGTAAGCGCAATTTCGTCATGTTTGGGTTGCACTTCTGTTTCCTTGCATAGGATTTCATGGGGCGTTTGAAAAGCCAAGCCCTTTCGCGGCCGATGATTGAGCCGATCCATGATGTGGTGTATCTGTGCCTGCGACAGCGTATCCAAGGCCGTGCCTTTGGGCACATACTGGCGAATCAGCCCGTTGGTATTCTCGTTGAGTCCCCGTTCCCAAGCATGGTAGGGATGGGCAAAATAGACGGCCGCGTCCAACGCTTGGCTGATGGTGGCATGGTGGGCAAACTCCTTGCCGTTATCGGCTGTAATCGTCTGGGTATGTTCCTTATGGGGCGCGAGCAACCCAATGGTGGTCGCCGCCACCTGCTCGGCCTGTTTGGAGCCGACTTTGCCCAGCACGGTATAGCGCGAGCGCCGTTCGACCACCGAGACTAGCGCCCCGGTGTGCGCACGTCCCATCACCAAGTCGATTTCCCAATCGCCGATGCGACTTTTTTGATCCACGATGGCCGGTCGCTGGTCAATACTGACGCGGTCTTTAATCTGCCCTCGACCATCGGCTTTTCCATAGCGTTTCTTGCGTTTCTTCTGACTGTGACGCAGATGGCGATACAACGTCCCGCCCGCCTGGCGATCCGCTTGGATGTGCTGGTAGATGCGCTGCGGACTTAAGCGAAGACCGTCGGTCGCCTTCAGCCGACCCGCAATCTGCTCGGGACTCCACTCTTGACGCAGATCCGCTTCGATGCGCTCGATGACCGCCGCCGTCATCTTGGTCGCCTTGGCCTTGGAGCGACGACGCGCCAGCGCTTTGTGGTGGGCTTGATGGGGACGATAGCCGCGTTGCCCTTGATTGCGATGCAACTCCCGACAAATCGTCGAGGGCGATACCGACACCGTCGCGGCGATGGACTGCTGATCATGCCCGGCTTTCTTCAGCGCGTACATTTGGTATCTTTGATGCTCGGTCAACTGGTGATACGTTCCCATAAGCGCCTCCGTCGGGAGCTGCGTTTGAAATGGCCAGGGGAAATATACCAGTTGGCCTTTTCTATGCCAGCTACCCAAAAGATTGCACTTACCAGTTGAATTCAAGCCCGATTTTAAGACTGCTTTTCAGGAGCTTCCGCCCAGTCCACCCAACAATAACCTGCAAATTTCGTCCCCACCCATAAGCAGTATACCGTGCCTTTGGGCTAGCTCCTCCGCCTCTTCGCTGAAACTATCTGCCAGCGACATGACACATCCTTCTGCGTTTGTCTCTTGCCTCATCATCGGAAGCAACTGTTCTACAGCGTGCCTGTCGGTAGTCCCTATGTGCTTTTTCACTTGGACCAAGAGTATCGTCTGGCCAAAGTCGAACGGTGAAATGTCCGCACGATCTCGTACGCATCGAAGGTCGACATCCCCTCCCTGACCATCATACTCATGGCGTCGCTCAATCCGGTACCCAAACGACGACAACAATCGCTCGCAAATCGACTCAAATGAAAACCCTGTCCCACTCGGCTGTATATCAGCTAGTTTTTTCTTTATTAGGCAGACTACATCAGAAGCTAGTAACTCTAGGTGTTCATCCAGATCCGATAGCTCGAATGTCGCGCTTGGATCTTGCTCAAGGCTCTCAATAACTGACTCAAAGTCTTCTTCCCATCTCTCTATTGGTATGACAGGGTACCGTAGCCACTGGAGCTTGCCGCGCCATCGGCTTAGTCGTGCATTTTTAGTATCGATGTTTCCGTCTAGGCCGTAGGATTTCTTAATTCTAATCCGATTATTCAAATGCGTCTCATCGCATTCAAGATAATCGTAGCAATTATCCCAATCCCCGTCGATGATGTGGATGGAAACCTTACCATGTTCAGGGAGGTGGGGGGTCACAAGCAGATCGCCGTCTTTGAATTCCCGCATCCACGTAAGGTTAGATGGTATGCGTGTGCTCGTAAGATGATCACGGTAGGACTCAAAGCATCTGGTTACGTAATCTTCCTGCCGAACATCAAGCCCCCCGTGCTCTCCACCACCCCATCCCTGTGAGAGTAGTTTCTCCTCACGAAGCCTCCGCAAAACTTCTTCTATCCGGCTTTTATCAAACCGAAAATTATAGATCATCAAAAACTCCTTTCTGAGAAGTTTTAATGAGTTGGTTCATGGGATTTAGTCTGACTCCAAAGTTACTATCTTACATGTGATCGTTCTGCCGTCCTCGGCACTATCGGTCTCTTTCTTGCGGCGTTAGCATAGCACCGTATCCCGTCTACTGACAAGCTGTTCACCTAGCCCTGCTACTAGCCTATTCAGTGATTTCAGCGGTCTCTACGCTCCGCCCGCTTCTGGCACGAACTGATTGCAAGCCAGACGGCGGCAACCAGAGGTGATTATACGATCCCCAGTCCGGCGGATGATTGAATATCCGAGCTGCCTTCGAGACTCGCTTACCACCGGACGACCAAGAAGGTGATAACGCACACTTAGGGAGCACCTTCAAGCCATCATCAACCACTGCCGCGCTCTTGATCCATGTGACCTCGCGCGTCAGCAAGTCTCACGTATCCATTTCGGATTGCAAAGTCAAGTGCTTGGGGAAGGGCCTCAACGGGAAATTCGCCCCCTCGGGCGGCTTTCCCGTCTCTTCTGAACCAAGTGTACTTCACGGATCTAGCGGTGTTACTCCCATCATCCCATGAAGCAACTCCTAGACGAATCTCGCAGTCGGGGGCAATATCGGCAGGCTCACTATGTGCTACTAGCATTTATTCCTCTCCTGTTATGAGTTGCTATAGAGCTACTATTATGATAGTATGAATATAGTATCAAAGTTTATTGCCATAGTCAAGTCTGTGTAGAAAAAATACTCACCGTAAATTTTGGGGACATGACCTCTGCCGTTACCGCCAAGCTGAACGACTCCTAAAGGGGGTGACAAGGCAGAGATCAAGGCGGCGACCAAACGTGGGTTTCTTCGGATAGGCCCGCCGGCGCGCTAGGTACGGCATCTTATGGCGCTGGGGTACTGGATGTGGTGTCTTGCTGAGCTAGGGCGGGGGCCTCGGTGGTTTGAAGGCCCTTGCGGCGAGCGCCTCGCTGTTGGCGTTTGTCTAGGCGGGGGCGACGTTTGTTTCGGAGGGGCATGGTCGATCTCTTGGTGCAGTCGTTTAGCTTTAACTATTAGGTGATAGCTGGGAGGCGCGGATGACCTCCCCAACGAGCAAAAACGGCACACTATCCGGCGCGTAGCTCTCTGGCAATCCGCGCGGCGGCGTTGGCTACCCAGTCAAAGGCGTCGGCGGCACCGTCTTGCAAACCGCCCGCTTGTGCGGCAACGGCGGCGACAAGTTCGATGCTGGTATCCAAACCCGGACGCACCTCGGCGTTTACAATCGCGACGTCAATATGTTCTGTGGCGGGGTATCCTTGGTTCTTCTCGCGGGCTGTGGCGATAATGTTCACCAAAGCGCCAATCTCTTGTGCGTTGAGCATTGCAGGTTCTCCGTTGGTTGTGCTAGGGGCCGCTCAAGACGACCCTCCCAGCGATTTCGTGTCGCTGGACTCTCCAACAACACCATTTAACTTTAACTAAAAGAAATATTTTTTTGCCAAGGCTTTTTTTATAGAAAAAACCCCGTGCCAAATCTCCTAGCACGGGGATTTTTCGGTTCTTTCAGATTGCAAAGTAGCCACGACCGAATAGCGACAACAGCTTGAATAGTGTCAGCTACTGACATATTGCTGACACGACTTTCCCACCAAAGCGAAACGGGCTACGCCTTTTGACGTAACCCGTTGTTTTTAATGGCGCACCCATAGGGATTCGAACCCCAAACCTCCTGATCCGTAGTCAGGTGCTCTATCCAATTGAGCTATGGGTGCAAAGCAGTGTCATAAAATAGACGCCGCCCCCATTCTCGTCAAGACACGAGCCCCTCGGACAAAGCCTCCAAGTACTTGTAACCCGACCCCGTATTGAAGAGCACCACGCGCTCGTCCGGGGCCACTAGTCCCTGCTCCTTGAGCTTGATTAGCGCCGCTAGCGTTGCCCCGCCTTCGGGTGCGGGAAAAATGCCCGCATGTGCCGCCATGCTGTGCGAATGCGCGAGCAATTCCTCGTCACTGACGGCAATGGCTGTGCCGCCGCTTTCCCGCAACACCTGCAACATCAGAAAGTCGCCGACCGCGCTAGGGACGCGCAGGCCCGAAGCCACGGTGTGGGCGTCTTCCCACGCTTGGGCCGACTCATCGCCGCGGGCAAAGGCCCGGACAATCGGCGCACAACCCTCGGCCTGCACCGAAATCATCCGCGGCCGGTGCTGGCCAATCCAACCCAGTTGCTCCAGCTCGGCGAATGCCTTCCACATCCCGATCAGCCCTGTGCCCCCACCCGTGGGATAAATCACCACGTCGGGCAGAGACCAATCCATCTGCTCGGCCAGCTCATAGCCCAAAGTCTTCTTCCCCTCGATGCGGTACGGCTCCTTCAGGGTCGATACCTCGAACCATCCCTCAGCTTCCTTGCGCTCGCCGACGATGCGACCGCAATCGCTGATCAGTCCGTCAACGAGCTCGACCTCAGCACCGCAGGACCGGCACTCGGCGACAAAGGCCTGGGGTGTATCGCGGGGCATGAAGACAATCGCCGGCAGGCCACAAGCAGCCGCATAAGCCGCCATCGCGCCACCGGCATTGCCCGCCGTGGGGATAGCCAGCTTTTTCGCGCCGCGCGCGCGGGCGCAGGTGACGGCAGCCGAGAGGCCGCGCGCCTTAAAGGAACCGGTGGGATTGGGCGATTCGTCTTTGATATAGAGCTGGGAAAAGCCCGCCCAGCAACCCAAGCGTTCCGGGTGCAACAACGGAGTGAAGCCCTCGCCGAGGGAGACGATTTCCTCGGGCGTGCGGATGGGCATGACTTCCCGGTAGCGCCACATCGTCGGCGGGCGGGTGCTGAGCGCGGCGCGGGTCAGTGTCTGGCCAGCCCGGTCGAGGTCGTAGCGAGCGAGGAGGGGAGCACCGACCTCCGACAGGTTCTGCAACACGTCGGCGTCGTACTGTGCACCCGTACGGGAGCACTCTAAATGCGTCATGAACACGGGGTGGTGTATAATCCTTTCGCAAGTATGTGAGCCTCGACCGCCTCGGGGACCATGTAGCGGATGGACAGGCCAGCGGCCCGGCGCGTCCGAATCTCGGTCGAGGACAACTCGATGAGTGGAGTATCTATAAAGCGCAGGCGCGCTAGCAGCTTCGGGTCATCGCCTGCCATTTCCCCTAGACGCGCCCCCACCACTACCGTACACTGGGCAAAAATGCCTTCAAGATCGTACCACTCGTCTAGCTGGCCGATGTTGTCCGTGCCAATAATAAAAAATAGCGCAGCGCGGGGATGAAGCCGGTGCAGCAGGCGCAGGGTTTCGACGGTATAGGACTTGCCCGGGCGGTCTAGCTCCAAGCGCGAGGCCCCAAAGTCGGCGCAATCGGCCACGGCCAGTTCGACCATAGCCCAGCGCTCCTCAGCCGGTGCGTATGCGCCCGGTTTGAGCGGTGGGTCGGCCGCGGGAATAAAGAGCACTTCGTCGAGGGGAATTTGCTCTAGGGCAAAGCGGGCCAAGAGCAAGTGGCCATGATGAATGGGGTCAAAGGTGCCGCCGATGACGCCGATGCGCCGCATCTTCAGCCCGGCGATTGGCTCAGCCCGGACAGGTGCTTTTGCACGTCCTCCACCAGCTCCGGGTCGCCGCTGTCTTGCAGCACTTCCTTCCAATAGCGCACCGCTAAATCCACATCGCCTTGGGTGCGGGCGATTTCGCCCATGCGGAAGAGGGTGGTGTAATACCACTCGCCGACGTCCGGGTACTCGCGTAGCACTTCCTCATAGATCATTTTGGCTGCGTCGAGATAGCCCTGTTTGTGGTACAGACGGCCACTTAGATACTGCTTCTTGGCCAAGCGGTTCCGGCACTCGACGATGCGCCGACGCGCCTGTTCGACTAGGGGCGAGTCGGCATGGTCTTCGATGAAGTTGCGGAAGGCTGTCAGGGCTTCAAAGGTCTCCTTTTGGTCCAGTTCCGGGCGGCGCAATTGCTTGAAGTACGACTCGCCTACCTTGAACTGCGCCTCGACCGCCCACTCGCTAGACGGATAAATATCGATGATGCGCTGATACTCAAAGGCTGCGTTGACCCAATCGCGATTGCAAAAGTGCGCTTCGGCGAGGAGGAACTGCGCCTCGGCAACCCGGCGCGAGCCGGGAAAGTTGCTGACTAAGCGCTTGAAGTGCTCAGAGGCCTCGAGGCAGCGGTTCTTCTCCATGGCCTTTTGGCCTTCTTCAAAGTAGTAATCCGCGCCTTGGAGTTTCTCAGACGGCGTGCTGGCACAAGCGGCGATACACAGGACGAGCGGGAAAGTGAGGTATTTCATAGCTAGCGATTCGAAAAGAACAAATAGATGAGCCCACCGAGCACGGTGGATACGATCACAGGTTCGACGAACTTGCTCCACGTTTGTTCCTCTAGCTCGGTCTTGGCGAATTTGAATTGGTCGTGCTGGAGTATTTCTAGCTGCTTTTTGGGGATCCGATCGCGCTGTGTGAGGGTGATTTCGTCCTGCCAATGGACCACGTCGTCGCGCTCGTCGCTCAAGCGCAGGGCAAGCGTTACCCGGCCCTGGCGGCTGACCGCGCTGCCGCGCAATCCCGAATGCGCGGAGATACCGAGATCGAGCACTCGGTAGGACAGGCGCATACTCACCGACTGGGTCGCGGTCGAATCCAAAGTCACGCTAAAGCCGCGCGTCAGTAGCCTGTTGGCCAGCAGGTGTTCGACCATCCAATTGGCGTCGTGCTTGCTCTGCGCCACAACCAACAAGGGGGCCGTCGCAGCGTCGTCCGGCATCTCAATGCGCGCCAAGCTCTCATCAACCGCACTGGCCACGGTCTCGACCAACAGGTCCATATTAGTGGGAAAAGGAGCGGCAGCCGACGCGGTGGCACAGATCATCAGCGCGGCTAAAAGACGATAACAAGATCGGAGCAAGATCGTTCGCATCAATCGCCGAGCTGTTTTATTTGTTCGCGGGCAGTGGGCACGTATTCGCTGTCTGGATATTCGTCGAGTAGCTTGCGCAAGGCCGCAAGCGCCCGGTCGCGCTCTTCCAAAGCGATGTGGCAGCGGGCGATTTTTATCTGGGCGTCGTCGGCCTTATCCGTATTGCTAAAGGCGAACACTTTGGTGAATTCGATGAGTGCCTGCTGGTATTTGCGCAACCCGTAATAGCACTCTCCCTTCCAGAACTGGGCGTTGTCGGCCCATTCGCTCATGGGGGCTTCCTGCAGCAAGCGGTCAAACTCGGCCAAGGCGCGATCGTATTGCTTGTTGCGATAGTAGTAGAGCGCACCTTGGTACCTGTTGAACGCATCGCTGCTGCTGACGTTAGCTGTCGTATCGGTTTGTGTTGCGCGGACGCTGGTGTTAGCGGCAACGCGCGGCGGCATCGCGCGACGTCGGGGCAGAGAATCCAGCCGCGCACTTAAAACGCGGCTCTGACTTTGGAGGGCTCTGAGCGCCTGCCGCAACTGAGCATTGGATGTCTCTAACTGGCGCACGCGCTCGGCCATGGCCTGCTCGCGCTCGTACGCGGCTGCAACAGCGCGTTCGAGGGCCTGGAGCGCCTCGCTCTTTTCCTCTGGCTGGACATCTTCCCACTGCACGGGGGGTTGTTCGGTTTGCGGCGGCGCAGCACAAGCCCCAAGGCCTAGGGCCAACACCAACGCGCTTTTAGCGCTTTTCATTGCATTTTTAATTGGAAGCACAAATGAACCATCTTTGACGAATATAGCATAATCCCCCTCCCAAACCAAATCTCGTCACGCGCTGGGCAGCGCCTTGATGCGCTCGATTAATTGAGTGGTAGAAACGCCCGGCCACAGCGGCAGGGCACGCACTTGGCCGCCGCGCCCTTCGACGTGTTCGCGGCCAACGATGGCGTCCGGGGCGTAATCCCCGCCCTTGACCAAGACATCGGGTGCGAGCGCGGCCACGAGGCTCTCGACACTTTCGCCCGAGAAAATACACACGTGCGAAACGCATTCCAAGGCCGCGAGCAAGGCGGCGCGGTCGCCTTGTGGGCATAGGGGCCGACCCCGTCCCTTGAGCGCGCGGACCCCATCGTCGTCGTTTAACCCCACTGCAAGACAATCGCCCAAGGCGCGCGCCGCGCACAAGTACTCGACGTGGCCTCGGTGCAGCAAGTCGAAGCATCCATTGGTGAAGACGAAGGTCTGCCGCGCTTTTTTTAATTGGCAGCGAACGGCGAGCAACTGGTCGCACGTAATGATTTTGGCGGGACCGGCCAAGGCCGGCTGTGCGTCGGGCGACTGCATGGATAACGACGAGGTCAAAAGATGGGGTGGATGACGGGAGTTGAACCCGCGCCCTCCAGGGCCACAACCTGGCGCTCTAACCAACTGAGCTACACCCACCACTAGGTCTTTGAGGGCTTGCATGGCGTGCCCAGTAGGGCTCGAACCTACGACCGTCTGCTTAGAAGGCAGATGCTCTATCCAACTGAGCTATGGGCACATCGCCACAAGGGGTGCAAGCATTCAAAAATATTAGGGCCAATCCTGAGCAAAGTCAACGCGACTCGCGGGTGGGTAGTGCGTCAGTTTGAAAGTTCTTGGATATTTTGTCCCTTTGTCAGGGACTGAAATTTTTAAAAAAAGAGGGGCCTTTGCCCGGATTCGAAGGACCGAGCAACGTCACGCATTTAGGTCAGTAGACCAGCGATAGGGTGCCCGAGCGCTCCGTAGAGACGTTGTCCAAGTCGATGGCTAGCCGGTAGAGATAGATGCCCGGAGGGGCCACTTGGCCTTGGTGGTCGCGACCGTCCCACTCGACTTGGAGGCTGCCCGCCGTCGAGCCACCTGGCTGGATCTGGGCGATGCGGCGGCCAGACAGATCGTAGATTTCGAGTTGGACATCGACCTGATCGAGGACGAGAAAAAGGTCGAAGGAGAAAGTGACCTCGTCGTTGATACCATCGCCGTTGGGCGTAAAGGGGTTGGGGGCGATGTGGGGAGCCTTGACGATTTGGTTGATCTCGTCGGCGACCACGAGGAGGGCATTGGTAGCGATATCGGGGGTGGCGTCCCCATCCTCGGCCGGTTGCGGGATGGATTCGACATCGGGGTCGCCTTGGTCATTCCACACCGAACTGGTGAACTCCTCCGAGCCGCGGAAGAGCTTGGAGCGGAAGACGATCTCGATGTTCTGGTCGAATTGGAAGTGCTCAGCCCCCATCAGGGGCAGCTTAATATGCAGTTTGGACGACCCGGTGCGCGGATGGGAGACGACGCTCTGGGCAAACTGTCCCAAGCTGTCGACGCGACCTGCTGCCGGGGCGAGGCGGAGGGGATGAACATCGCTCAGCGGATCGGCCCCCGTGCCAGGGGCGATTTCGGTCCAGTCTTGGCCATCAAAGCGCAAGGTGTCGATGCGCGTATCCGCGCTGGGCACGGCGATCTCGATCCGGTTGAAGGAGGTCGCCTCGCCCGTTTTGAAGAAGGGCCGGACAAAATAGCGGAACGCCGTTTCCTCGCCCAAGGTGACGCGCGGGGGGAAAATCTCGGCGACGATCCCCCCTGAGACCAGCGGTGCGTCGTAGTCGAACTCGATGAAGTCCAATAGGGCTGCGCTGTGCTGGGCAGAGTCGAAGAGGATGCGGAACTGGATGTAGCGAGTGCCTCCGGGCAGGGGTAGCTGGACGCCGGTGTTTTGCCATTCGGATTCGGGCAAGCTCTCGTCAATGAGGGCGTCTTCGAGCTTGAAAGGGGCCGACCAGAAGCTCCAGCCCAAGGGGCCATCGTTGCCCAAGTCGGTACCCAGTTCGTTGTATTGCAGTTCGCGCTCGGGGACGCGGCCCTCGGGGATCTTGATCCAGGAAAACAGATCGAGGAGGTTGCCATTTGCGTCTTGGGTATCCGTGAGTCCCGGCCCCAAACGACGGGCGTAGATATGGGTATCAAGAGTATTGCCCACGCGGAACTGGATGCGGACATCGCCATCGCGGCCGTCGCGGTTCCCGCGCCAGCGCACCTTGCCCCAGTTGACTTGGCCGCCAGCAACATCGAGGGGAAACTGGCCTTCATAGGCATCGCGTTCCGAGCCGGCGAACTGCTCGATCTCGCGGTCGTAGCGTCGGATGCGTGGGGTGGGCGTGCCCACGTCGATAATGGCCGAGATATACTGCCCATCGATGGCATAGCCGTCGCCGAAATAGCCCGCTTCGGCCGTTTCGACATAGGTACCTCTGGGATCAGTCGAGACTACGTCGAGACGGCCGGCGACAAAGGGCGGATCGAATTGGATATCCTTGACTACCGGGTTGAACTGGCCGTTAGTAACGGGAACTAGTGTTCTGCGCGCTTGGATGGTTTCGGAGCGGCTGTCGATGGTGGTCTGGTTGCCGTAGCGGATGTAGTAATTGGCAATGGTGCTGGCGGGCAAGGTCGGCCGTGGGCGGAAGACAATGCGGTTGAGATAGTAGTAGCCCATCAGATTGATGCCAACGCCCCCGCGGCCGTAAAGGGCGGAGCCGTATTCCGTGCGCAGGTTGCCGTCAACCGCTCTTTCCGCGTCGACGCGACCGATTACCTGCATGGTTGCCCAGTAGTCGGCCGAAATCGGGTCGGCGACCTCACGGCGAAAACCATATTCGCTTGGCACCACCATAAAGGGGCGCTGAGGACCCTTGCCAGGGATGATGCCACCGAACTCGCCGGCCTTGAAGCGCTGGTTGAGCAAGTAGGCGAGGTTGCGCAGGCTGTCGAGACGTACCGGCCGCAGCCAAGTAGTCACGCCTTGGCCGTGCTCGGGCAGCGGCGGGTCTTCGTCGATGAGTCCGTCGCCATCGTCATCGCTTCCGTTGATTGGGTCCTCGTTGAGCTGGCCGTCCCAATCGTCGTCAAAGAGCGTGTACAATCCGTCTTCATTGAGTCGCCCGTCGCCGTCATTATCGAACTGAGGATCCGGTCCGTCCTCGTCGATGAGCCCGTCGAGATCGTTGTCGAAAAGTTCCGGCGGGTCTTCGTCGATGAGTCCGTCGCCATCGTCATCCCTTCTATTAACTGGATCCTCGTTGAGCTGGCCGTCGTCGTCGTTGTCAACTTGCTCGTCGACTGGGTCCTCGTTGATCAGCGCGTCGTCGTCGTTGTCGATGAGCTCGACGGGGTCTTCGTCGATGAGTCCGTCGCCATCGTCGTCGGCGATCAACTCAACGGCCCAACTGCGACCCAAGTCGAGGCGACCGGTGACCGGCCGCAGAGTCCAAGGATGCACCTCGTCGCCGATCCGCCACCGCTTGACTTCGGCATAGCCGTTGCAAAGTACGAACGCGACACCGAGCACCGCTACCGACAACCTGATCATCGAACACCTCCGCGCAAGACCGTAAGCCTTTGACTGTCTGCAACGAGCAAAACAAAGACGCCGATGGCAGTTGCTCACTCCATCGTCTGCACCGGTCAGGCTAATTACGGACGTTTTGCTGTTCTATATATATAATACGGGTGAACATCTCAAGATAGTCAGATCGGACCGATGAGGATAAAAAAGAGGTGGAGTTTGACATTTATTGGATGTTTTGTCCCTTTATCGGGGACTGAAATTTTCAAAGACGGCTAGGCCGGGCCGACGCTTTCGTTGTTGACGGCCTGCACCAGTGCCCGCATATAGGCGATGGAGTACGCGACGCCCACGCGACTTCCTCCGAGCATATCGGGGATGTGGTCGGGAATGATGGCCCCGTCGAACTCAACGGCGCGCAGAGCCTGCATCACGCGGTGCATGTCCTGATAGCCGTCGTCCATCAGGGTTTCGATCCACGGGTCGGGCATGGGGTTGGAGACGTTGCGGAAGTGAATTTTGAAGAGTTTTTTGCGTCCACCAAAGTAGTGTATCGCCTCCTCGACCGATGCCCCCATGCCCTGCTTGCCGCCCTCCAGCCAGCAGCCGACGCACAGACAGACGCCGATATTGGGACTGTCGGCGATGTCCATCGCCCGCTTGTACCCGGCGAAGTTGCCGAAGATACAGCGCGGTATTCCGCCTAGGGCATAGACCGGCGGGTCGTCGGGATGGATGCCGATATAGACTCCAGCTTCCTCGGCGACCGGCGCGACCTTGCGGATCATGTACTCGTAGTTTTCCCACAGTTCATCTTCCGTGTAAGCGCGGCCGTGGGTCAAGTCGCCGGCAAACGTCTCGCTGCCCCAGCGTCCTTGGGCATTTTTGATGTCGAGGGTGCGGGCGCTCATGCCGCCGCGGCGAGTGGTGCGACCGGTGCTCCAGATGCCATTGCCCATGTGGGCATACGTGTGGTAGCGGACACCAGCGGCACCGAGGTCGCGGATGAATTGTATCAGTTCTGCGACTTTCTCGTCGCGACCGGGCAGGTTGAGGGTAATCTCCGGAACGTTGTGGACCGCGTGATTGGCGATGCGATAGATCTGTAGGCCGTATTGGGCAAAGCGCACGGCGAACTGCTTGTAGTGTTCGACGCTGTGCAACGCCGGGTCATCAATGCCGAGCATAACCCATTCGACGCCAAGTTGTTGGAAGAATTGCAAGTCCTCGTCGCTGGCCTTGTGCGAGGTCTGGACGGCGACTTGGATTCCCGGCTCGCTGGCGTACAAGCCGGGAACAGCGCGCAGTGCATAGGATCTATTGGCGGTCATGGAGTACCTTCCTTTATTAGTTCAGAAACCGACTGCGACCTTTCCCAGCGCAGCGCGACTTCTTGGTCAATGCCGCAAAGCCAGTTCCAAGTGCGGATGCGCCGCACCCGGTCGCGGTAGGATTCAACTTCGGTCACGTACGGCAGGCGTGGGCGATCGCGATAGGCGGGAATCTCCGCCGCATCACAGAGCCAGTCCCGCTGTGGTGCAGCCGTGCGGTGGTAAGAAAATTTGATCATGCTGCGGGCGCGGTCGTTGGTTTTAGGACCGGCCTTGTGCCAGATACCATAGCGGGTCAGCACCACAGTGCCAGCCGGCACGGTCAGCGAGACTTGGCCGCGAATATCGCCGTAGTGGGCGATAGCCTCGCGATCGACGGCGCGGCAATGCGAGCCAGGCAGAACCATGGTCGGCCCATCGGCGAGCGCGACGCTGTGCGGGTAGTAGTAGCACTGGAGCTCAAAGACGTCGTAGCCACTGCCCGAAAGCCCGTCCGAATGCCAAGTCTGGCCGAGGTGCGGCTCCTTGAAAAAGTGGTGGTGGCCGCCTCGAGGGACCAAGAAATCCTCGCCTAACAGCGAGCGCACGACTCCGGCGACTTGGGGATGCAGGAGCACCTGCCGGGTGAAGTCATCCGAGGCGATAAAGGCGTCGCAGTTGCCGGGATCGAGGTCGTCGCAGCAGCGATTGAAGCGTTCGTCAATGACGCTTTCGAGGACGACCAAGCCGGAGGCGACAAAGTCCATGACGCCATCGTCGGCTAGCGTCGGTTTAATTGGCGACATCCGTTCCTCCTAAACGAATTTTTCGAGCACGAACTCATAGCCGAGATAGTCGTTGTCCTGGCCCTCGTACGCGTAGAGCTTGGCAATGGGAAACTGTACCACGCGCCAGCCAGCGGCCACGGCCGCGAGTACCGATTCGTAGGGTGGGTCATCGTTGGGCAGGGTCGGCTTCTGCGGTTGGGTGGCGTCGTACAAGGCCCAGCTAGCCAGCGGCGAGCGCATATTGGTCGATTTGGCGTAGAGATAGAGAATCTGCTGGCGAGGCTCGGCGAGCAAGTTATCGAGGCGGTCGAGATCCGCGGCGGTAATCGCCTCGGTGCGGAGCTTGTCGCGGCACTGGGCCAACCAGTCTTTTACAGCTTCGTGCATATAGGCTCCCTATGGCGTCGGCGACATAAGAAAGCGTTCCCCTTTAGCGCGGTCAACAAGCGGCGGTGTGCCTAGTAATCAACCACGACCTTGATGGTTTGAGGCTGGAGCGCTGCGTCGAGACCGGCGACCAAATCGGGAAAGGCGACGCACTGCGAGATGAGGGGGGCCACGTCGAGTTGCTGCCGCGCCAACAGGTCGAGGGCTTGGGGAAATACGTGGGCAAAGCGGAAGGAGCCGCGCACGGTCAATTCCTTTTGCATGACCAAGTTGACCGGCAGTTCAATCGGGCCGCCTTGGACGCCCAACTGCACGATGGTGCCACCGGCCTTGCAGTGTGCGTACGCGGCTTGCAGGGCAGCCGGAGCGCCAGAAGCTTCCACAACGACGTCGAAGCCCGCGCCCGCCGCCCGCGCCATGGCCGCTGGATCGTCGGCGCGCACGGGCTGATGGGCCCACAGCGACGACGCCAAGTCGAGCGCACTTTGGCGCACATCACTGACAGCGAGATGGGCCGCTCCGTAGTGCCGGGCGACCAAGCCGATGAGCTGGCCAATGGGACCAGCACCCGTCACTAATGCGCGCTTGCCAGCGATGCCTCCTGCTTGGCCGACGCCGTGGACGGCGATGGCTAGTGGTTCGAGTAGGGCCGCTTGGCGATAGTCCATTGCGGCGGGCAGCGGATGGCAGTTGTGCGCATGGACTTGCACGTATTCGCGGAACGAGCCGTCTTGGGGCGGGCTACAGGCAGCAGAACCAAAGTAGCGCATCTGCGGGCAGAGGTTGTAGCGGCCCTGGCGGCAGTAGGAACAAGTGCGGCAGGGGTGGGACGGGTCAATGGCCACTCGGCTACCCGCCGGCAGCACGTCTGCGAACGCGCCCGCATCGACGACTTCTCCGGCCGACTCGTGCCCGAGGACGAAGGGGCGCTCTGGGATGAAATCGCCGTTTCTGCCGTGGACGTAGTAGTGCAGGTCCGAGCCGCAGATACCGGTGGCGCGAATCTGCACCAAGACTTCGTCCGCGGCGATCTGCGGCCGCTCGACTTCCGCGACTCGCAGGTCGCGGGCGCCGTGTAGGTAAAAGGCTCGCATGCAGCGGATAGTAGCGGCCAAAGTACGGCGCGTCAAGGGAGAGAACTGGCCACGGCGCGAGTTGCCTGCCGCAGGCGTTGTGCGTACTGTGCAGACACCATTCTCATTAGAAAGGGAACTTGCCGTGAAACTCGGTCTCAAGTTCGGCCTCGACACACTCAGCAAAGAAAACCTGCAATTCGCTCAGCAGATGGGCGTCACGCACATCGTCGTCCACAGCCCCCACCTCGGCAACGAGGGTGTGCTCGATTACTTCGAGTTGCTGCGGATGAAAAAATTCATCGACTCGTTTGGCTTGAAGCTGTGCGCCATCGAGAATTTGCCCGGCGACCACATGCACCCCATCACCCATGCGACGCCAGAGCGCGACGTCCAGTTGGCGAAAGTCTGCGCATCCATTGAGAACATGGGAAAAATCGGCATCCCGATCCTCGGCTACTACTTCAGCTTGGCCGGCGTTTCCGGCCATTGGCGCGCGTACGAAAGCGGCGGTGGACGCGGCGGGGCTGGCCTTAAAAGCTTCGACTACAGCTTAGTCAAGGACGCGCCGCCGATTGTCGATGAGCCGGTCTCTGTCGCCGAGATGTGGGAGCGATTGGCTTATTTTCTCGAACGAGTGGTGCCCGTCGCCGAAAACGCCGGGGTCAAACTCGCCGCCCATCAAGACGACCCTCCGGCCGAGACCCTCTTCGGTACGGGCCGGCTTCTGACCAATCACGACGCTATGCAGCGGTTGATTGACCTCGTGCCCAGTCCGAGCAATGGATTGGAATTTTGCCAAGGAACGGTGGCGGAGATGGGGCCGGACAAGGCGATCTCAGCCGTGCGCCGCTTCGCCGCCCAGGGCAAGATATTCTACGTGCATTTCCGCAATGTGCGCGGCGGCTTCCCCAAGTTCGACGAGGTCTTTATCGACGAGGGCGACGTCAACATGATCGCCGCGCTCAAAGCCTATCGCGACGCGGGCTACGACGGGGTCATCACGCCCGACCACACGCCCCGCGTAATCGGCGACGAGCCGTACGGACACCGGGGGCGAGCTTTCGCCCTAGGGTACATTCGCGCTGGAATGCAGGCGCTAGAATTGCTGGATTAGTGGTGCCGAGGGCCGGACTCGAACCGGCACGTCCTTAAGCGGACAGTGGATTTTAAGTCCACCGCGTCTACCAATTCCGCCACCCCGGCACACAGACAAAAAAATGGAGGCGACGCCCGGAATCGAACCGGGGATAAGGGCTTTGCAGGCCCCTGCCTTACCACTTGGCCACGTCGCCTCAACAGGGGTTTGAAAGTACGCGGCAGGCATGTTCCTGTCAACCTGTTTGCCGTCCGCTGGTGCTATGTGTTCCGCGTCAAGAACAGGTTGCACTTACGTCCATGGCGAGGCCAAAGACAACCGCACAAATGCCTTTGACACGGCGCACAAAATCTATAAACTAAAAAAGAGCTTTCACAATGCGACAATACCTCGACCTAGTAAGCCATTGCCTCGACCACGGCGAGGCCAAGGACGACCGCACGGGCGTTGGCACCCTCGCCATCTTCGGCTATCAGATGCGCTTTGATCTCGCGGACGGGTTTCCCTGCCTGACCACCAAGAAGCTGCATTTGCGCTCCATCATCCACGAACTCTTGTGGTTCCTCCAAGGCGACACCAACACGGCCTATTTGCAAAAGGAAAAAGTCAGCATCTGGGACGAATGGGCCGACGAAAATGGCGACCTCGGCCCCATCTACGGCAAGCAGTGGCGCGAGTGGTCAACCCCAGACGGCCCCATCGACCAAATTCAACGCGCCATTGATCTGATTAAGACCAATCCCGATTCGCGCCGCATCCTCGTCAGCGCGTGGAACGTCGGCGAGTTGGAGCAAATGGCCCTCATGCCTTGCCACTGTCTGTTCCAGTTTTTCGTCGCGCGCGGTCGGCTTTCCTGCCAACTTTATCAACGCTCTTGCGACGTGGGGCTCGGCGTGCCGTTCAATATCGCCAGCTACAGCCTGCTGACCATGATGATGGCCCAAGTCTGCGGATTCCAGCCCGGGGAGTTCGTCTGGACTGGCGGCGACGTTCACATCTACCAGAACCACGTCGCTGCGCTGCGGCAACAACTCGCCCGTACCCCCCGACCACTGCCGGTTATGACCATTAAAAATCGCGGCCAGTCGATTTCCGACTTCCGCTACGACGACTTCAAACTGCTCAACTACGATCCCCATCCTTCCATCCCCATGGCAATCGCCGTCTAGCGGCTCTATTTGCTCAGTCTTGGTTGAGGGTACTCACTTGCGGATGGGCCGCATCCATGGTCCAAGCCCCGACCTGCCCGTCCCCGTCCAAGTCGGCCCGCACCACCAACCAAAATCCCTCGCCGACGGGCCAGAACTCCCAAGTATGGCCTTCTACCCGCCACCAAGCGCGCCGTATCTTTTCGTCATTCGGATCGAAGTAGCGGCCGTACTTGGCAAAATATGCCTTTTCGAGCAAGTAGAGCTGCTCCAACCGCGCCTCCAATTGGATCAGGGCTCGCTCGTGCGGAGTCAAGCGAGAAAAATGCACAACGCCCAGTCCTATGAGCAGCAACACCAAAAGCGTCAACTCGATCAGTCTCAGTGGCATAGAATCTCCACTTCCTCGACGATTTGGTCCGCGTCTAAGTCAACCGGTTCGGCATAGCGTCCATAAGGCTCGGCATAGCGAAAGGGGCTGAGCGAACCGCTGCCGTATTCGCCATTGCCGTCGCGATCTACAAACGCCCACAGCGAGTAGGTGCCGGCCATCAAGCCATCCAGCGCAAACTGCCCGTCCTCGTCGGTCCACTCGGCGTACATCCGCCCATTCTCGTTGACGACCGCGACCTGGACGCGACCCATTTCCCCGACCTGCACCTGCCCCCGAATTGCCGCAGTCTCCGCGCCGACTATAAACGAGAGCGCGAGCAGGCTGTCGGCAAGGCCATTGCCAGCCCGATCCACGAGCTGAGCAGCCAGCCCCGCGAGCTGATACGCACCCGGTACCAGCGGTTCGGCGGGCGCAAAGCGAGCGCAATTGGGCGCTGGCCACAGCCAATCCCCCGCTAATGCTTGCGTCGAATCGCTCTTCGTCCAAAATCCTTCCAACGTAGCCGGCTGCATGGCCTCGGAAAAAAGCAAGTCCAAAGCATCGCTTGGGGCCAGTCGGTCCCGCGCTAGCCCGACGAAAGAAGGCGGCTTGCGGTCGGGCCGCCCACTGCCGCGAACGGGCGCGTCCCACGGCACGGGCGCTCCGGCCAGCGAGAGCTGTACGGCATAGCGCTGATCCGGCTCTTGCGCTGCCGTTTCGACGTAAATTTTCTCTTCTGCATCAGAGGCCGCGTACAGCGACTCCGCCACCAGCCCGGTGACTTCTAACTCTAAATCTTGCGGCTCCACGGCCTCGTCAAACAGCAACATCAGCCGCTCGGCGTGTACAGCCTGGGCCCGCTTGAGTACAGGCGCAGGCATCTGTCGGCGCACGAGCGCTAAATCGCCAGCTAGCACCTCTTCCTCCCCTACTTCCACAGGGGACGCTGGCAGGGCCAGCCACTCGTCGGCGTCTGGCAGGGTGTTGCGATTTGCATCTCTAAAGGCCAGTATCCGATAGTGGCCCGGAGCGAGGCGGGCAAACTCGTAGCCCCCATCGGCTCCGCTCTGCGTCTGATAGGACGGTTCGTCCAGTCCTACCTCTCCGCTAAAGGTTGCCAAGTCATAGGCCCAAACGTGGGCACCGGCCATGGGTTGATGGTCTTGGTACACTCGGCCCCGTACCAACCCCTGATCGAGCTGCGACCCGGTGGCAAACGCTAAAGTAAAGGATTTAGTCAAGGCATTGCCCCGCAGATCACGCGCCCCAGTACCCACCGTCAGCACATAAGTTCGCTCCTCGGCCAAGGGCATGGCAATGCGCAGCCGCGAGCCATGCCACGACAGTTGCAACGGCCCGGCCGGCGATGTGAAAAGAGCGGCTTCGGTCTGCTCGCGATTCATGGGTTCGCTGAAGACGATCTCTACTTCGGTATCCCGCGCCACTTCCAAGGCGTCGCTCTCCGGATAGTGAGAAAGAATGCGGGGAGACTCTTTGTCCACCGGCCCTCCGGTGGGCGGCCCGACTTTGGCGCAACCTAACAACAGCGCGACCAAGACGCTAATCAGCACCGTGCGGATGGGCCTCAGCGTAGATAGCTTGCAGATGCTCCAAGCTCACTTCGGTATAGCTCTGAGTCGCGGCCAAGGTCGCATGGCCGAGGAGCTCCTTGACGGCCACTAAATCGGCACCCGCGTCGAGGAGGTGGGCGGCAAAGGAGTGGCGCAGGCGATGCGGGCTGAGCGAATCGTCTTCTGAGACGGCGCGCAGATGGCGCTCGACGATGCGCTGCACGGTGCGGCGGCTCAAGCGCTTGCCGCGCCCATTGAGGAACAGGGCACCGGCTTCTACCTGGGATATATCGCATTCGAGCAGGATCTCGGCACGGCGCTGCAGGTACGCTTTGAGAGCCTCTTGCGCCTTTGCGCCAATGGGGGCGATGCGCTCCTTGCGGCCCTTGCCCATCACCTTGATGGTGCCTTCGGCCAAATCCAACGACGAGAGATTGAGCCCCACCAACTCGCCGAGGCGAATGCCCCCTCCGTAGAACATCTCTAGAATGGCCCGATCCCGCATGCCACTGAACCGCTCGGTCGAAGGGGTTTCCATGGCCTCGGCGACTTGCTCTACGGGCAGGTGCCGTGGCAATGCGCGCTCGACCAAGGGCGATGCCACCGCACCAGCCGGGTTGGCGACGAGTGCGCCCTCGCGACAGAGATAGCGGAAGAGCGAGCGCAGAGCCGCCAATTTGCGGGCGACGGTGCTAGCTTTGAGGCCCTTTTCCTCTAGGTCCGCGACAAAGGCCTGTACTTGCTCGCGCTGCACCACCCGCAGCGGCAGTTGCAAATTATCGATTCGCGGATAGAGAAAGCGGGCGAATTGCTGCAAATCGCAGCGATATGAACTGAGGGTGTACTCGGCGCAGTTGCGCTCTTTGTCCAAGTAGTCCAAGAAGCGGGCAATGCCCTCTTCGAGGCTGGATCCGGCGTGCAGAGCGCTCTGCGATGCATCGGCCATGGCGATAGTAAGCCAAGGAGGAATGAATATTCAGGCAGCTTGGGCGCTTTTGTCTTTTTCGCCCTCTTCGCTTTCGTACTCGGTGCCGCAAACCCGGCAGTACTGGGTAGGAGCACCCGAGCGGCTCCCCTTTTCGTAGAGCAAGGCCGCGTCACAATGGGTGCACTTGCGATCTACGGGACGGTCCCAACTGGCAAACTTGCACTCGGGATAGGTGCTGCAACCAAAGAAGACCTTGCCCTTGCGCGACCGCTTCTCCACGATCTGGCCATCGCAGCCGTCCTCTGGACATTGGATCCCGAGGACATAGGGCTTGACGTTTTTGCAATCTGGATAGCTGCTACAAGCCAAAAAGCGACCATAGCGACCCGTCTTGACAACCATGGGTGCACTGCACTGATCGCAGACTTCGTCGGTCGCTTCCTCACTTTGCTCTTCGAGCGGTTTGGTGTTTTTGCACTTGGGATAACCGGAGCAAGCGAGGAACCGACCGTTGCGGCCCCACTTGACGACCATGTCGGCCCCGCACTCCTCGCAGTCTTCGTCCGACACCTCTTGCAGCGCGCGCTTTAGCTCTTTGCGTTGGCTATTGGCCTCGTCTAGATCGCCCTTCCACGAGTCGTAGAACTGCTGCACGATCTCCACCCAGTTGGTGCCCCCATCTTCGACCCGATCGAGCTTGTCCTCCATGTTGGCCGTGAAAGCTACGTTGAAGAGGTTCGGAAAGGTATCGACGAGTAGTTTGTTGACGGTCTGGCCGCGCTCAGTGGCCACGAAGTAGCGGTTATCGACCTTTTCGACGTACTCGCGATCGAGGATGGTAGTAATGATCTGCGCGTAGGTCGAGGGACGGCCAATGCCCTCCGATTCTAGTTCCTTAACGAGCGACGCCTCGGTAAAGCGCGGCGGCGGCTTGGTAAAGTGCTGCTCAGGAGCGACCTGTTCTAACTTCAGCACCTCGCCTTTGGCCATGCCAGCAGGCATGGCCCGCGATTTGTCGTCCCTCTGGGCCGTGCCGTTAGACCGGGCCTCCGGCTTGTCCTCTTCTTCTTTGCTCTCGCTATAGAGCAGGGTAAAGCCTGGAAACTTGACGACGCTACCTGTAGCGCGGAGCAAATAGGGGCCGGCCTCGATATTAGCTGTCGTGATGCTGAGCACCTGCGGCTTCATTTGCGAGGTCACAAACCGCTTCCAGATCAGGGAGTACACTCGCGCCTGATCCGGCTTGAGCAAATGCTTGATCTCGTCTGGTTGCAGGGCGACGGAAGTGGGACGTATGGCCTCGTGGGCGTCTTGGGCGCTGTTCTTAGTCTGGTAGTGATTGGGTGCTTCGGGCACGTACTCGCGGCCGTAGAGGGTGCCGATCTGCTCGCGCACCTCGTCGATGGCGTCGGCTGCAACGCGCACTGAATCCGTGCGCATATATGTAATCAAGCCCCGGGTTTCGCCCTCGACCTCAATGCCTTCGTATAGCTGCTGAGCCACAGCCATGGTGCGCTTGACCGAAAAGCGCATCCGCCGAGCGCATTCTTGCTGCAAGGTGCTAGTCGTGAAGGGCGGGGCCGGCCGGCGCACTTGGTCGCGCTTTTTGACCTCTTTGACTGCTATGTCCTGCGCAGCCAGCTCGGCAGTGATGCGATCGGCCTCTTCCCGATTGACGATGTCGAGCTTGTCGCCGTTTTTGGACAACAGGCGTGCCCAGAACGAACCTTGGCTCTCGCGGCCCAACAGGGCCTCGATCGACCAGTATTCCTGCGGATCAAACGCCTTGATCTCGCGGTCGCGCTCGCAGATTAACCGCACGGCTACGGACTGCACTCGACCGGCTGAGAGCCCGGAGTGTATGACCTTCCACAAGAGCGGGCTGATCTCGTAGCCGACTAAGCGGTCGAGCACGCGCCGCGCCTGTTGGGCATCGACCTTGTGGAGGTCCAGCACGCTTGAGTGCTCCAGCGACTCGCGCACCGCCTTGGGCGTGATCTCGTTGAAGAGAATGCGCTTGACGCTGTCGTCCTTGCGGGAGATAGCTTGGGCCACGTGCCAAGCTATGGCTTCTCCCTCGCGGTCGGGGTCGGTAGCCAAGTAGGTAGTATCGGCGGCTTGGGCGGCTTTGCGAAGGCCGCTGAGGATCTTGCCCTTGCCCCGAATCGTTACGTAGCGCGGCTTGAAGCCGTCTTCAATGTCAATGCCCAGCTCTTTGGGCGGCAGATCTCGCACGTGCCCCATACAGGGTTTAACCACAAAATCCTTGCCCAAAATTTTGTTGATTGTCTTGGCCTTGGCCGGCGACTCAACAACCACCAATGACTTGCCCATCTGCTCCCTCGATTGATATTACTGAAAGGCGTAGGTTACGTAAGTTGCGTAATTTTCTGAATATATAGACGCCCTAAGACAATTGCAAGACGCGCTCTTGACAAACTAAAGCCGCCGCCTTTTTGTAACGCATTCGCTATTACCGTTAGGATTTGCACCTTGATCCACCGCAAGAAATCAAGCGAAATAGAGCACATTGCCGCAAGTTGCGAGATCGTCTTCGCCGTCCAGCAGAAGCTCGAAGCGCTCATCGCGCCTGGCGTCAGCACCCTTGAGCTGGATCAAGTCGCCGAAGCCGAAATCCGCGCCTTAGGGGGGGTGCCCGCCTTCAAGGGCTACCACGGCTTCCCCTACTCGATTTGCGCTTCTGTAAATGCCGCAATCGTGCATGGGTGCCCCGCCAAAGCCCCGCTGCAAGAGGGCGACATCGTCAGCATCGACGTGGGTGCCTGCCTCGACGGCTACTATGGCGACGGGGCCTTTACCGTCGCGGTCGGCGCGATCAGCGCACAGGCGCAGCACCTTATCAATGGCACCCTCGCCTGCCTCGCCCAAGGCATCGACCGAGCGCGACCCGGCGGGCGGCTCTCCGATATCTCGCACGCCATCCAGTCCCACGCCGAAAGCCAAGAGCTGGCCGTAGTGCGCGAATACGGAGGCCACGGCATTGGCCGCGAACTGCACGAGTCGCCCTATATCGGCAACTATGGCCCGCCCGGCAAAGGTCCTGTACTCAAGCCCGGGCACGTATTCTGTATCGAGCCAATCCTCTGCCTAGGCGACCCCCAAATCGACCATCTCGACGACTGGACCACCCTTACCTCCGACCGCTCGCTCGCTGCCCACGCCGAGCACACCGTCGCTGTTACTGAGGACGGGCCGCGGATTTTGACCCTACCCGCCGTGCTGACATGAAGGTCACCTTCCTCGGCACTGGCACCTCCATCGGAGTGCCGCGCATCGGCTGCTATTGTCCGGTTTGCGCTTCGGACGATCCGAAAAACAAGCGCTTGCGCTGCGCCTTACACCTAGCCCATCAAGGCCGCTCCATTCTCGTCGATGCCGGGCCAGATCTCAGAACCCAAGCCCTGCGCTATCGGATCGACCGCGTCGATTGCGTGCTGTTGACCCACGGCCACGCCGATCATCTCCACGGCCTCGACGACGTGCGCTCCTATTGCTTTGACCGCGACCAGCCGCTGCCCTGCTACGCGGACCCACACACCATTGCACGCGTCGAACGAGTCTTCGACTACGCCTTTGATAAAGACGCCCCCAGCGCGACGCCGCAAATTGCCCTGCGTCCGATTGCCGGGCCGTTCACCGCCTGCGGGCTCGCCATTGAGCCGCTCACCATCTATCACGGCCGCGCTCCGGTCCTCGCCTTCCGCATTGGCAACTTCGCCTACGCCACGGACACCAACTACATCCCGGAGGCGGCTATGGCGCGGCTGCGCGGTCTAGATGTTCTGGTTCTCGACGCCCTGCGCCACAAAGAGCACCCTACTCATTTCAACGTCGAGCAGGCGTTGGCCATTGTCGCCGAACTCCAGCCCGCTCGCACCTACCTCACGCATATAGCCCACGACCTCGACCATCATCAGACCAATGCCGAACTCCCCCCAAGCGTGGAACTCGCCTACGACGGATTGGTGCTCGAGTTAAGATAAAAAACGAGGATGCCGCCGGTCTCCCGACGACATCCTCGCCTCGACCAAAAGCACGCTGGCTTTTGTTCAACACTTGGACCACCCGCAGTGCTTGCACATCAGACAGCTACTCTCATACGATACCGTCGACCCGCACTCTGGACAGGTCGTCAGCGTCTTCGGGCCGCTGTCCTCGACAGATGGCACGCCCTCGGCAGCGACAGCATCGGGCTGCGTACCGGCCTTGCGCTGCAAATAGCGCCCCATCGCCTTGCCAATCGCGTCCGGCGTCGATAGCACGAGCTCGCCGTCTTCCCACACCGGACTCGGCCCCGAAATGCCCTTCAACTCGCTGATGACTTCCTGTGGATCAACGCCCGAGCGCAGCGCGAGCGAAATGAGCCGACTGATGGCCTCGGACTGGGCGGCTGCATTGCCTCCCGCCTTGCCGATGGTGCTAAAGACCTCGCAGATCCCGTATTCGTCTTCGTTGATCGTCACGTATATCTTGCCCTCGCCGGTGTTGATCCGCTCGGTAATGCCCGCGGTGACAGCCGGGCGGCGACGGCGGTGCCGAAAGCCATCCGGCCCGAGGGAATCGGGAACTTCCACAACCGGCGTTTCAGCTTCTTTCTTGTCGGCTTGGCCCTCGGTCTGCAGGATGCCCTCGCGGCTGCCCTCGCGGTACACCGTCACGCCCTTGAGGCCCTCCTTGTACGCGGTGATGTAGATGTCGGCAACCGTCTCTAGCGCGATGTCTTCGGGCAGGTTGATCGTCGAGGAAATGCTGCTATCGGTGTACTTCTGGATCACGCCCTGCATCTTGACGCGGAAGTAGGGGTCGATTTCGTGGGCTGTCACCACGTAATCGGGCAGGTCCTCGTCGTCGCCAAAGACGCGCTGGACGAGCGGGTGATAGACCTTGTATTCGCGAAAACTCTCGCCGTCGTCCTGCTTTACCCGACGGGTGTAGCTAGTGCAGAAGACCGGCTCAATCCCCGAGCTAGTCTGCGCCACAATCGAACCCGTGCCCACCGGTGGCATGGTAATCAAGGTGCAATTGCGCAGGCCGTGCTCGGCGATTTTCTCTTGTAGCGCTTGCGGCAGGTTCTGGATGAATTTGCTCTGCTTGATGCCCTCCCAGTCAAAAAGCGGAAAGGCTCCCTTCTCCTGGGCTAGTTCGACGGACATTTCATAGGCGTTGTGGCAGATAGTGGCCATAACGCGGTCGATGATCTCTAGGGCCTCGTCCGAATCGTACCTGCTCTGCATCAAGACCAGCGCGTCGGCCATGCCAGTGATGCCCAAACCCACCCGGCGGTCGGAGGCTACAGCTTCCCGAATTTTGGGCAAGGCATGGTTGTCCATGTTGTACTCGATGACATTGTCCAAAAAGCGGGTCGCCACCCGCGCGGCCTCCCCCAACGCCTCGTAGTCGAACTCGCCATCGGCGCGGACGAAGTTCACCAGATTGAGATTGCCTAGGTTGCAGGCGGTGTACGAGGCCAGTGGCTGCTCGCCGCAGGGATTGGTGCTGGTGAGCGGATTGACGTATTCGACATTGTGGTACTCGCGCATCGTATCCCAAAAAATAATCCCCGGCTCGGCGCTGGCGTGGGCATTGGCGATGATCCTGTCCCACAATTGACGCGCCTTGACTGTGCGGAACACCTTGCCACCCCAGCGCAAGTCAAAGTCCGAATCGGCCAATACAGCTTGCATGAACTCGTGGGTAATCAGCACGCTAATGTTGGCGTACTGCACTTTGGTGCGGTTGGCGTCGTTTTTAATCGTAATGAAATCTTCGATATCGGGATGATCGACCCGCAAGGTCAGCATCAGGGCACCGCGACGGCCGGCTTGGGAGACGGCATTGGTGCTCTCGGAGAGCAGGTTCATAAACGCGGTGCAACCCGGCGAAGCATCCACCGTGGCGTTGACCGGGGCCCCTTGCGGCCTGAGAATCGACAAATCCGTGCCAACGCCACCGCCCGTGCGGTACACCATCGCCGACTCGCTCAAGCAGCGATAGATACCCTCTAGGCTATCCTCTTCAATGGGAATGACATAGCAGTTGGACAGCGTCGGCTTGCGCTTGGCTTCGTCCCGCCCCGCACCGTGCATGACGCGCCCGCCGGGGATGAACTTGAAGTCCATCAACAGCGAGAAGAAGCGGTCGTACCAGAGTTGGGGATCTTCCTCTACCGAGGCCATGGCCCGGGCGATGCGATCCCAGATGTGCAGCGGCCCGGTTTCGCCGGGTGCCAAGTACTTGTTGCGCAACACATCGATGGCGAGGTCGTTGTCGCCGTAATAGGTTTCGGCATCAGCGGCGCGAGCCAAGAGGGCATCGTGGCCATTGCGCTTGAGCCCGTGGCCTTCGAGCTGGACTAATAGCTCTTCAAAGCGGTGTGCTACCACAGGATCTTTCTCAATTTTAGATGCCATATATAGCCCTCCTTTTGAGGCAAAACAAGACCTTGTCCGCGCCGCGAGGAGGGAGACCGTCGCGGAGGTTTGCATTGGCCAAGAATTGTTAGAATGTACCGAAAGTGGGGAGTGAACAAAAGTGCAGATCTGCACAACTACACTATCTCAGATCTTATACTTGTTGTACACAACATGATACAACCATGTTGTGTCATACTACAACATGATACAACATGTTGTGTTCGTCCAAAAAAAGCAACAATGGAGGGCTTGTCAAGCGTTTTTTATTTTTTATTACAAGACAAGCGGCAATCGACTTTAATTATTGGCCAATTGCTCCAATTCGCGCATGAAATCGCTCTTGTCTTTGAACTGGCGATAGACCGAGGCAAAACGCACATACGCCACCTCGTTGAGCTGACGCAGATGCTCTATGACGCGCTCGCCGAGCTGCTTGGAGGGAATTTCCTTCACGTTGAGGCTGCCCACTTCGGCCTCAATCTGATCGACAAGTTGCTCGATTGCCTCGGCCGAAACGGTCGTCTTGTAACAGGCTACCTGTATCTTATCGAGCAATTTGCTGCGATCAAAAGGCTCGCGCCGACCATCGGCCTTAATGACGGATAGGGGCACGTTTTCGATGTATTCATAGGTTGTGAAGCGCTTGTCACAACTCGTGCACTCGCGGCGACGACGGATCGCCATACCTTCGCGGCACGACCGCGAATCCACCACCCGATCTTCTTCACAATTGCAATAAGGACACCGCATAGACTAATCCTCCCACTAGTCTGCTCCGAGTACGGGGACGGCGTTTGTGCGGGGAAGAAAGGGAAGAAACTACTACTAAATATAAGTAAAAATAGGGAGATATGGCAATTATTAGTTGAGCCTAAAGGTAAAAGGCAGACTAACCCATACCTTGACGGGCCTGTCATTTTGCATCGCCGGCGTAAATTCCGACTGGAGCGCAGCGGCTTTGGCGACCTCGTGGAAAACCTTGGGACCCGTGATCTTGCCGATTTGCTCGACCTTGCCGTCTTTGCCGACTAGCGCCGTGACAAACACCTTGCCGGTGATGTTGGCCTTCTGAGCGGTAGGCGGATACTTCGGCTCTACTCTCTTGGTGAGCTTAGGCTTCTTTTCGACCCGCCACAACTCGACGATCTCTTCTTCCTCCTCCAACTCGACTTCCTCAACCACCGCCTCTTCCTCTAATGGCGGCGGCGGTGCCAGATCGTCGAGACCGAGGTCTAGCTCGGTGTCCTCAATGGTCACGTCTTCCGGGACATCCGGGTTGTCGGTCGGCACGGGCACTACCGGTCGGGCTGGCGGTGGGGGCCGACGTTCCTGTTCAGTCTCGGGGATTTCTTCGAGTTGAATGATAATCGGCTGTTCGGGTTTGGCGTAGGCCTCGGGCTCGAAGCTAGGGAAGAAGACAAAGAGGGCCGCGTTCAAGAGGGTAGAAAGCCCCGCGCAGGCCCATAACGTCTTCCGGTACGTCAACCGCAGATTGGCTTCAGGCTGTTTGCCGCGAATCATTCGTCCAACTCCCGCTTAGTGGAGAAATTGACCCGCAGGGCCTCGACCTTGCGCAATTCCTCCATGACATCGGAAATCACCCCAAACTCGGAGTCCTTATCGCCCCGCAATGAGATGATCAACCGAGGATTGGCCGTCAGGTACTTATGTACCAGCTTGCCCACTTCGGAAAGCGGTATGTTCCGATCTTCAATACTGACGACTCCCTCGCTATTGACCCAAACTTGCAATACGTTGCGGCGGCTTTCGAGCTTCTCAATTTTTTCGGCCTGTGGCAATTCCACCGGCACGCCCCTATAGCGCACGAAAACCGTCGAGACCATGAAAAACACGAGCAGCAAGAAGGATATATCAGCCATGGAGGCCGTAGGAATAACGCTAACTACTTTGGCTTTGCGTGCGAATTTCATCGGCTATTCTTCCGGGTTGGCAATCGAGATTTTGGTGGCCCCGGCCAGTTTGAGCTCGTCTAGTACATCGACGAAGGTCCGATAGGTAGCCCCGCGCTCGGTCTTGAGCGAAACGATCAGATTCTCGTTTTCTTGCAGACGCCCTTCAATGCGCCCCTTGAGCTCGGCAAACGGCACGGGCGTTAACTGCTCATTTTCAAAAAAAGCGACTTGATCGCGAGCATTGATCCACACGTTGAGAATGTTCTTTTCTCGTATTTCCTTGGTCTCTCCCACCGGCGGCAAGTGCAACGAAAGGCCCTTGTCTTGGTTCATTGTGGTCGTGACGAGGAAGAACACGATCAACAAAAAGGCGATATCCGCCATCGAAGCCGTGGGGATTTCCGGGGCAACCCGGCTCTGACGCCTCCCGATCACGCCTAGGCTCCTTGGTGCTGGCGCTCGGCCAACAGGTCGATGAAGTTGGCCGTCTGCTCGGTCATGTCGGCGATGATCCTATCGATGCGATTGGCGCAGAAATTGTAGCAAAACTGGATTAGGATGCCCACGATCAAACCCGAGGCTGTGGTGATTAGAGCCTCGGAAATACCACCCGCGACCATGGAAGGTTCGACGTCGCCGGCTTCCTTGATCGCCTGAAAGGCGTTGATCATACCGCTGACCGTGCCCAAAAATCCTATCATCGGTGCCAAGTTGGCCACCGTCGAGAGCCAAACCATACCGCGCTCGAGAAAGGCCATCTCCACTGCGCCGGAATTGTCAATGGCTTTCTCGACGTGGTCGAGGCCGCGATCTAGGCGCAGGAGCCCTGCGTGGATGACCGAGGCAACCGGACCGCGCGTATTCGAGCAAAGCTCGGCTGCTGCGTCGGCCCCCCCGCTTGCGAGTGCCTCTTCGAGGTTGGTAAAGAAATCCGCCGCGTCAATCGACGACCGCGACAGATTGAACAGGCGCTCAATCGCTACGGCAACGCCGACGATGAGCAGAATGAGCAGGGGCCACATGGCCCATCCACCGTCTTGAAAAAGCTCTATCATTTTTTCTCCTCGCGATTATGACGTGAGTCCCGGTCCAACAGACCAGAGCAGTACTTAGTTTTGCTCCTCTTGTGCCTCTTCGCCGCCGAAGAACTGCCGCTTGAGCTTTTCTTCCTCGGTCTCGGGCGGCCGGAGCTGCCAGATGCGCTGCTGGGCTACCTTCTCCCAAGCTGGGTCGGCTTTGGCTTTCTCAAAAGCGGCGATGGCCCCTTCCTCGTCGCCCTGCCTCACCAGATTGTCGCCCTTGAGCAGCAGCAGGTGTGCATCCTTTGGATTTACCTTCAGCCCCCGCCCCAGCCACGCTTTTGCCGCGGCAAGCTCGCCGCGGCTTTGGTGCCACTCCACTAGCTCAGCTATGCTCTTCACATCCTTAGGATCAGCCTCGACCATGCCCTTGAGGCCTTCGACGTACATGGAATCGTTGCCCGCTTCAGAGGCGATTGATGCGACGCGGTTGTAATAGGAATAGGCGTTCTGAGAATCCACCTTCGCTAGTTCCAATAGCGTCTCGTAAGCCCCTGCAGCATCACCGACCTCTAGCTTCAGTTCGACGATGCTCTCCAATTGGTCGGCACCGCCCGTCCCGCCCTCGACTTGGCGTTTACGCCACGCAAGAGCCTGCTCCAACTGCCCTAGCTCCTGGTGCAACACCGCAAGTATCTCAATGAGTTCAGCTTCTTCGACTCCAGTTGTGTCTTTACGCTCAGCCTCAACTAACTGCTCGTAGTGGACGATAGCCCGCTCATTGCGGCCTTCGCGGCGATAGAGATCGGCCAGCTTGCGACGGTCAGCAGCATCCGGCTTTTTGAGTAGCGCTCGCTCCAAGCTCAAAGCAGCCGAATCGGCCTCGCCGACAGCTTGGTAGATCGTGTAGAGGAGCCGATTGGAATTCAGATGTAGCGAGTCGATGCTCACCGCTCGGCGCAGTGCGATGCGAGCGTTGTCCAAATCCTTCTTTTCTTGGTAATAGAGTTGCCCCAAGAAGTAGGCGGCCGTCAACTCTTGGGGACTATATTGCAAAACAGTCGTGTAATAGCCTATGGCCCTGTCGTACTCTTTGTTTGTGCGAGCTGTCTTGGCGTAGTATTTGTACTTGCGGATTGAATCGGCTATTGCAATTTCCTCGGCCTCGGCCTCGGCACCCAAAACTAAAGCGCAGATCGCTAGCCCTAGTGTACGCAGTAGATTACATTTCACAGTGAACGATCCTCGATATAGCTACGGTCTCCACGCCGCGACAATTCGCGGGTTCATTAGTCATTGCTTAATACGACCTTTATAAAGCCGTCAAGATATGGATTTACGGTTTGGGATGCAACTTCAAAGGCCACCTAAATACTAAATACGATAATTCCCGTCATTACATCTTTATAGCGACGGCGTTACATTTTCGCGGCCCGCCGCGCATTTGTAAATTGACAAGTATTTATTTTTAATGCACTTTATTCGCATTATAGCAATACGGCAACGGCGTGCGCCACCGCCACATTCACTCCGCCGGATTCAAGTGGTGGACTAATCTGAGGGAAGAAGCCTTGAACTGGTTTGAAAAAATGAAAACTGGGATTAAGTCCCTAATAAAGCGCGAAATCCCCCAGGGCATCTGGATTAAGTGCAAAAATTGTGGCCACTCCAACTACGAGATGGCCCTGCGACGCCGGCACTGGATCTGTCCGGAGTGCGCTTGCCACTATCCCATCGGCCATCAGCAGTACATCGACCTCCTCATCGACGACGGTACATTCACCGAAATCAACGCCAACGTAGCACCTGTCGATCCGCTTAAGTTCAAAGGCTATCGAGACAAAATCAAGACCAGTCGCCGCCAGAGCGGCCTAAAGGAATCGGTGTACACCGGCATTGGCCAAATCGACGGCCACCCCGTCGCCTTGGCGATCATGGACTCGCGCTATCTAACGGGCACGTTGGGCGGAGCGACCGGCGAGAAGCTCTGCCGCCTCATCGACCGCGCCATGATCGAACGATGCACGCTAGTCATCATCTGCCAGTCGGGTGGTGCTAGGATGCAGGAAAGCGCCTATTCGCTGATGCAGATGGCGCGGATTAGCGCCAAGCTCAATCAGCTCGCGCAAAACGGCTTGCTCTACATCGCCATTATCACCGATCCGACCTACGGGGGAGTCACCGCCAGCTTTGCCATGCTCGGCGATATCGCCTTGGCTGAACCTGGGGCACGCATCGGCTTTGCGGGCCAAACCGTCATCCAGCAATTCCTCGGCACGGACGCCCCCCTGCCCGAAGGCTTCCAACTAGCCGAGACCGTCCTCGAACACGGCTTTATCGACCGCATCGTCCCGCGCGACCGCATGGCAGCGGAATTGGCGCGTTTGATCTCACTTTTATCTCCGCAGCCTGCCAGCCACGCCTAGAAGTTGTGTCCTAGGCTCAGCCAGACATCCATTTGCTCATCGGCGACGCCCGTGCCCATGCGGATCACGAGATCGGTGTCCCAGACCATTCGCACTCCCGCGCCGCCGCTGACGTGCATGCCCGACCACTCGATCTGATGCAAGTCAGGCCAGACCCGGCCCGAATCGAAAAAAACCATCCCTTGCCATTCTATGTACTGACCGTAAAACCAGATGTCGTACAGTTGGTAGCGCAATTCGACATTGGACAAAAAACGCACGTCATCTGTAAACCGCTGGGTGTCGAAACCACGCAGCGAATCACTGCCGCCTAATCCCTTGACTCGGCGACTGCCCCCAATCTCGCCATAGGCATAGAGGGGTACTGCGCCACTGAGTACCTCCAGCACGAGGCGATGGGAGAGGTTGACCCGAGGCGACAGCGGGATGTAGTAGGCGTTGGTCCAGGTTACGCGGCTAAAGTCAATAGGCTCGAAAAACAGCGCCAGCAGTGAGTTCCGCGCCGACTCATATGACCACTCCTGAAAGAAGCCGCGTCGTGGCACCACTTCGTCGTCGCGCGTATCCCACTGGAGAGTCGCACTGATAAACCCCGAAAATCCATCTATCACTCCGTCTGGGGTGCCGCGCTCTAAATAGAATGCCTGCGTCCCCCGCTGGTCCACATCGACGCGCTCCAGCCCAACACCAACCGACATGGATACTGCACCGTACAACTGGCGAAAAAGGCTCACCAAGACCCGTGGGTTTCTCTCTAGAATGTAGTAGTAGTAGTTCTCGTCTTTGAAATCAGCGCTCTTAGGCTTAATGAAGTCTCGATTGAATGCGCTGTTGTTGCCCAATCCATAATAACGCGTGCGTATATTGCGCTCTCGGATCCACTCCAGTCTCAGGCCAAAACCCGTCCCCGAAATCCGGGGCACCCTCAGCCGCACGCGGTTTTTTAATTTGCCCTCCGAAGACTGTTGTACATGCAAAGTCAGTTTGTAGAGATAGGGCTGGCGTCGGTAGTCGGCCCAATGTACACGTGCGCCCCAGTTCCAGCCCGTGTTGGGGCTGAGATAAGCGAACGGCAGGCCAGTGACGCCGTAGGGAATGCCCCGCAGGGTAAACTGGCGTCGCTTGGCCATCCAGCGCACGGCCTCCACGGTCTGCTCGGTCGCTGACTGCGAGACCTTAGCCAGCAACGGGGTCGGAGGCTGGCTGTGGGTGGTATCGACGCGGACCTCGTCTTCGCCCCGTGCGTGCGCTGCGAACAATAGGACGCCGATACAGCTTCCACTTATGAGCAGCCGCTTAACCACGACCACCTCCACCGCGCTCAAAGCGCTGGCGATCAACCGAGCTTATTGGGGCACTAAGCGAATAGCGCAGCGGTGTAATCGCGACCTCGCCGCGCGCCAAGGCTTCCACATCGCTGTTGGCACCATCGCCGACCAACTGCACCTGACAACTATGATATGCAAAGTGCGACTCATCTTCACGCCGGGCAAATAGCGGACCATAGCTCATCCTCGCCAAACCCGTCAGGCATCTCGGGGATTCGCGCCTAGCATTGACGGGCATATTCACCGCGATCATGTCGGCACCAGCCGGCAACCCCCCACGCAAAATTTCCGCGGCAATTTCGGCGGCGACGGCCGCCGCGGCCGCAACCAGTTCATCGAGCGCGGGGTCGAGCTGCCGACATCGCCGCCAGAGAGCAAACGCCGGTTCGGGCAGATCCAGCGAAAAAGCCACAGACGGCACTCCGGCGAGAAAGCCCTCTACAGCCGCTCCTATGGTGCCGGAACCCAGCGTGAAAGCGAGGCCAGAGTTGGTACCTATATTGATGCCGGAAACAACTAAGGCTGGCTTTGGGGAACAGAGGTTGTGGATGCCGATATGAGCGCAGTCGGCGGGCTTGCCGGTCAGCGTCTGGACGGGAAAGCCGCCGCATTCAATCCCAGCTAGTACCAACGGCTCAAAGCGGCTCATACTCTTGCTAGTCCAACTGCATTCCGCCGCTGGCACAACTACGCATAGCTCGGCCAACTCAGCTAGCTCCCGCAGCAAAGGCACCAAAAGAGGCGAATCGGCACCGTCGTCGTTTGTCACCAATACTGGGGGTTTTGCCGCGGTCACAATAGGTTTCTCCTTCACTATGGATGCGCTCTAAGATGGCGTCATATAATAACAATCCGCCATTCGGCTCCCAACAATCACCTTGCTTAGCTGCGGCCTGTGGCCCTATTATTTTGTTAATGGATGACTCAATTCTCCTGCAAGAACTAGAAACGCTCGCCGCCGGGCTCGATATCGAGGTGCGCTACGACGATTTCGAGGGCCAAGGTGGGCTTTGTCGCTACGGCGGTAGGTCCTACTTGATCGTCAATCACGAGCTCGATACCAGTGCCCGCGTGCATTTATTTTGCCGCGTTCTTTCGCGGTTACCTCTCGATGCGGTCTTTATTCGTCCCCAAGTGCGGGAGCGAATCGAAAAATGCGGCTCGCACGCAGCTACCTAATCGCCCATAGTTCAACGACTGATCGCGCACTTCCCGACAAAGTTTTACTGCCTGAAGGGCAGCCGGCTCTTCCTTGACAGCCCCTATGTCATAGTCTATTTTTGCTTTTTCTGCCTAAAATCGAAAATAAAGGGATTATCATGCCCAAAATTAAGACGCACAAATCCTCGTCCAAGCGCATTAAGCAGCGTGGGTCGGGCAGTCTAAAGCGGCGCAACGCCTACGCTACTCACCTTTTGGGTCGCCGCTCGACCAAGCGCAAACGGGCTTTCCGCAAAAACAGTCCGGTCTCGTCCGCGGACTCAGCCAATGTGCGCCGGGCCCTGAACCTCAAGTAAGCGAATTTAACGGAGAATAATTCATGCCACGGGTAAGTCATGCCGTAGCCACCAAAAAGCGCAAAAAGAAGGTCCTCAAACAATCCAAGGGTTATTGGGGAGCGCGTAGCCGCCTCTTCCGCACTGCCCGCGAAGCCGTCGATCGCGCACAAGTTTACGCCTACCGCGACCGGCGTCAACGCAAGCGGGATTTCCGCCGCCTCTGGATTGTCCGCATTAATGCCGCCGCCCGCCGCAACGGCATGTCCTATAGCCAACTCGTCCACGGGCTGGGCCAAGCCGGCGTTGCAATCAACCGCAAGGTCTTAGCCGATCTAGCCGTGCGCGATCCAGCCGCCTTTGCCGCGGTAGTCGAACAAGCCCGACCCCACGTCTAAACTTATACTCATCTGACAGAAAGGGGTCGGCGATACGCGCCGGGCCCTTTTTGTTCTATTAGGTCTATATGCTAGAAGAAGTGCGACAATTGGCGTCGGAGGCCGTAGAGAAAATCGAGGCGGCCCAAGACGATAAGGCGCTGGAAGCTCTGCGAGTTCACCACCTCGGTCGCAAGAGTCGGCTGCGCCAAATCGCGCGGCAGATTGGCCAGCAACCCGCTGCTCAACGGCCAGCGCTAGGGGAAGCCACCGGTCGCGCCCAACAGGCCATTCAGCAGGCGCTAGACGACAAGACCCTAGCCCTTAGGCAGGCGGCCGACGAGACTTCTGCCCTCGACGTAACGCTCCCGGGCCGACGGCCCCTCTTGGGCTGTGCCCATCCCTTGTCCCAGCTAACCGACGAATTGATCGGCATCTTCCAAGGCATGGGGTTTGACGTGGCCGACGGGCCGGAAGCCGAGGACGAGTACCACAATTTCGACGCCCTCAACACGCCGGCCGACCACCCTGCGCGCGACCTACACGACACCTTCTATCTAGAAGGGGGTGGACTCATGCGCACCCACACCTCCACGGTGCAAATCCGCGTTATGGAGCAAACGCCGCCGCCAGTGCGGATCATCTCCCTGGGTCGCTGCTACCGCAAGGAGACGGTCGATGCAACTCACCACTTCGCCTTCCATCAGATCGAGGGCCTGTACGTCGATCACAGCGTCTCTTTCGCCGACTTAAAGGGCACTATTGAGGCCATGGGACGCCAGATTATGGGCGAAGAGACCCAAGTGCGCTTTCGGCCTCATTTCTTTCCCTTTACCGAGCCAAGCGTGGAATACGATTTCACCTGCATCTGCAAGGGACAACGTGCGAACTGCTCTATTTGCAGAGGAACGGGTTGGATCGAAATCGCCGGGGCTGGCATGGTCGATCCGACCGTCTTTGCCGCAGTGGGCTACGACCCAGACGAATACACGGGCTTCGCCTTCGGCATGGGATTGGAGCGAATTGCCATGATTCGGCACGGCATTGACGATGTGCGGCGCTTCCTCGAAAACGACTTGCGGTTCATCCGCCAGTTTTAAGATTCCCGGCAACGACTTATGAAAATCACTTATAACTGGCTCAAGGAATACGTGGACATCCCTTGGGATTGGCCAGAGCTAGCCGAGCGCCTGACCATGGCGGGCTTGGAGTTCGAAGGAGTCGAGGACCTCGGTGCGCGCTACGAAGGCGTCGTCATCGGCCGCGTCGACACCTGTTGCCCACACCAAAACGCCGACCGCCTGACCGTCTGCCAAGTCGATGTGGGGACCGGGGTCAACACCATCGTCTGCGGGGCACCCAATGTCGCGGCCGGGCAAACCGTCGCCGTCGCCCTGCCCGGCACCACGCTGCCCGGCGGCATGCAGATCAAAAAAGCCAAAATCCGCGGCGTCGCATCCGAGGGCATGCTCTGTGCCGAGGACGAACTCGGGCTGGGCGAAAACCACGACGGCATTGTGGTGCTCGACGAAGACCTCTCGGTCGGCACCCCCTTTGCCACGGCCACAGGGCTCGGCGATGTGGTCATTGACCTCGAAGTTACGCCCAACCGCCCGGACTGCCTGAGCCTCCTGGGCATTGCCCGCGAGATCCACGCCCTCACCGGCAACCCCCTCCGTTTTCCCAACGTACAAGTGCCCGAAAGCGGAGCGGCCACCGCAGAAGATGTGCGGATCGACATCGAGGCACCGGACGATTGCCCGCGCTACGTCGGTCGCGTCGTACGCGGCGTCGAGGTTGGCCCATCGCCCGAGTGGCTCCAGCGCCGGCTCCAAGCCGTGGGCCAGCGCCCGATTAACAACATCGTCGATATTACCAACTACGTACTGCTGGAATTGGGGCATCCCCTGCACGCCTTTGACCTGCAGGCACTGGACCAGCGGCGCATCATCGTCCGCCGAGCGCGCGCCGGCGAGACCTTGGAAATCCTCGACGGCACCCAGTGTCAACTCGACGAAGAGATGCTGGTCATCGCCGATGGGACGCGGCCCCAAGCGCTAGCCGGGGTCATGGGTGGAGTCCATTCCCAAGTGTCGGAGGCGACCACGGATATCCTGCTCGAAAGCGCGTATTTCGCACCAGCGCGGGTGCGCCTAGCCCGGTCCCGGCTAGGGCTTTTCACCGAGGCATCTACGCGCTTTGAGCGCGGTGCCGATTGGGACGCCCCGGTGCGGGCCATTGACCGCGCGGCCCAACTAATCGCCGAACTAGCCGGCGGCACAATCGCCCCAGAGCCTTTAGACGTGTACCCCCGCCCCGGCCAATGCCGCCAAATCCCGCTCTGCGTCGATCGCACCAACCAGCTCTTGGCGACAGCGCTAGACTCCGCTGCCATCGTCCAGATTCTCGAACGCCTCGGCTGCCAAGTTGGAGCGGGCCGCCCCCTCGTAGTAACAGCCCCGAGCTTCCGTCCCGACCTAACGCGCCCGGCTGACCTCATCGAGGAAGTCGGCCGCATCTACGGCTTCGACCGCATTGAGGGCCGCCAAGAGGCATCTGGGCCTTGGATCACCCGGCGCGACCCCGAATTCACCTTTAGGCAGGTCGCTCGGCAACGGCTCTTGGGCCTGGGTTTGGACGAAGTCGTCAGCAATACGATCGTCGAATCCCGCTGGCTCGAACTGGCCGGGGCCGCAGACCGTGCCGCCCGCTTGGCCAATCCGCCGACCGAAACCCAAGACGCCTTGCGCACCACCTTGGTGCCGAGCCTCTTGAACGTCGCGTGTCGCAACTTCAACCAGCGAGCCACGGAGGTAGCCATTTTCGAGCTGGGCAAGTGTTTTGCCGCCAACGCGGATAAGGCTACAAGGCCCGAGGAAAACTGGCACCTCGCAGCCCTGTGGTCGGGCCGCGTCTCAGCGTCGCCCTATCAGGCCGACGCCCGCGAAGCCGACTTTTTCGACCTCAAGGGCTTGCTCGAAGCGCTCGTGGGCGAGGGGGACTTGTGTTTTACTCCCGCCGACCGCCCCGAATGCCGCTCGGGGCACGCAGCTTGCGTCTTGCTCGACGGCCAGCCCCTCGGCTGGTTGGGCCAAGTTTCGGCCGACTTGTGCGCGGTATTTGATTTAGAGCGCCAAGTGCATATTTTTGAACTATCGTTCGCCGCGCTAGCTCGCCATTGGCACGACCGGGATCGCTCGTTTTCCGCGCTTCCCAAGTTTCCGCCGATCGAGCGCGACTTGGCCGTAGTCGTACGCGCAGACACTGCAACCGCCGAACTTATAGCCACCATGCGAGATAGTGCACCCCGCCTCGTCGAGTCCATCGAGGTTTTTGATTTCTACCAAGGAGATCAAATAGAAGAAGGCCACAAGAGCGTAGCTTTCGCCATTCGTCTGCGCGACCGCGAGCAAACCTTGCAGGACGCTCAGGCCGACGCGGCGATCTCCGCGATGCTCAAGAGTCTCGAAGCGCAGTTCGGCGCTCTTCTGCGCTAATCCTAACCTCAATCAGGAGTACAGCCGACCCCAATGGATGTAAACGAAAATTTTGAACGACTTGAGCAGTACATTAACCGTCTGACAGGAACACTCGAAACGCTCCGCAAGGAAAACGACGAGCTGAGTGGGCAGATTCAGAGCCTTGAAGAAAAAAATGGCAGCCTGCAGGCCGAAGTCCAAAGCCTCGAAAAAAAAATCAGTGCCGCTAGCAGTGAGCACGAACAGTTCCAAAAGGACAAAGAAGCGGTGAAGGGACGCATTGAACAACTCCTCAGCCGCTTGGACAGCGCCGTCAGCAGTGAAAACGAACAGCGCTAGCAGGTCGGATGACCTGTCTAGCGTCCGAACAATAAAGAAGTCTGAGAAAGGGGTCTAGTATGTCGTCCCAAGTAGTGGTCAAAATATTCGACAAGCACTACACCCTAGGGGTCGATCAAGAACACCCCGCCGAACACGTGCAACAGCTCGCCGAGATGGTGGACGAGCGCATGCACGAGATCGAGCGCGAGGTCAAAGGTGGCTCCCCACTCCAAGTGGCTATCTTGGCTAGTCTGAGTTTGGTGGAGGAACTCCTAACCCTGCGGAAGGACTACGCTTCCGCCGAAGCCGATATCGCCTCGCGGACTTCTCAACTCGCCACCTCGCTTGGGCATCTTTTCGCCGAAGTGGAAGCTCCCCGTTCCGATCGCTGAAGCAGTGTGCTGAGCCGGGTTCGCCCCGCGCTTTGGCCCGATGCCCGCAGGCGTCGAGCCCCATGAGAAAGAGATACCCATGTTTAATGGGTTTGACTATATAGTCCTACTCTGTTCTGCCTTCGCCTTTTTCGCCGGCGGCTGTCTGCTCGGCTGGCTAGGGAGTGAGCGGCTGCGCAACAGCAAACTGCGCAGCACTCAAGCTACCGCCGAGCAGATCGTCACCCGCGCCCACCAAGAGGCCGAAGCGCTGAAAAAAAACGCCTTGCTCGAAGCGAGAGACGAATGGCACAGCGAGCGAGCGCCCCTAGAAAAGGAACAAGAAACGCAGCGGCGTTCGCTGCGAGACCTCGCGGCCAAGCTGCTAGAGCGCGAACAGCAACTAGAGCGCAAAATAGACCTGCTCACGAGCAAGGAGCGCGAACAGCTCAAAAACGAGCAGGACCTCGACCGCCGCGAGACAGCCATCGCGGCAGCCGAGACCCAAGCACAGGATTTGGTCCGCGAGCAGAGTCAGCGGCTGGAAGAGTTGGCTGGCATCAGCCAGCAAGAAGCCCGGAGCATGCTCGTCGATCAGCTAGAGGGCGGGGCGCGCCGAGTCGCCGCCCGCAGGGTCCGCGAGATCAAGGACACCGCGGTTGCCACGGCCAATCTAGAGTCCAAAGAAATCATCACCCGCGCCATCCAGCGCTTCGCCGGGGAACTGACCGTCGAGAGTACGCTTTCGGTCGTGCCCATCCCCTTCGACGACATGAAGGGGCGCATCATCGGTCGCGACGGACGCAACATCCGCTCCTTTGAAATGATCACCGGCGTCGAAGTCATCGTCGATGATACCCCTGGCATGGTCATGCTCTCGGGCTTTGATCCACTGCGCCGCGAGGTGGCCAGACACACCCTCGAAACGCTCATTCGCGACGGGCGCATCCACCCCGGGCGCATCGAGGAAGTGTACGACAAGGCGCGCAGCACCGTCGAAGAGATGATCCGCGAGTCCGGCTCCAAAGCCGCTTTTGACCTCGGCATTCACGATTTGGCCGAGCCGCTATTGGAAATTCTGGGCAAGCTCCGCTTCCGCACCAGCTACGGCCAAAACTTGTTGGTCCACAGCAAGGAAGTCGGGTTCTTGGCCGGCATGATGGCCGAGATGCTCGACCTCGACGTGACGTTGGCCCGCCGCGCCGGTCTCTTGCACGACATCGGCAAAGCACAGGACTTCGAGTTGAGCAACGACCCAGCGCAAAGCAGCGCCGTACTGGCCCGCAAGTGCGGCGAGAGCCCTGAAGTTGTGCAGATCATCGAAACCCACAGCAAGCACACACCCTCGCGCTCGGCCATCGCCGTACTCGTCGAATCCGCCAACGAGATATCCACCCACCGCCCGGGTGCCCGCAAGGAAAAAGTCGAGGAGTACATCCGCCGCTTGCACCACATTGAGGAACTCGCGGCCGATTACGTAGGCGTGAAGCAAGCTTTTGCCCTGCAAAATGGCAGGGAAGTTCGGGTCTTAGTCGATAGTGGAGTGGTGGACGACACCTATGCCGAACAACTCGCCGACGAAATCACCAATAAAATCGAGCAACAACTCGAATATCCCGGGCAGTTGCGCGTCTGTATCATCCGCGAGATGCGCGCCGAGTCCTACGCACGGTGAACATTCTCTTCGTTGCCGATATTTTTGCCCGACCGGGTCGCCGGGTCGCCGCGGCCCTGATTCCCGAGTTGGTGCAGCAGCGCGAAGTATCTATAGTAATCGCCAACGGCGAAAATGCAGCCGGAGGGTTTGGCCTCACTGATCGCATCGTGCACAAGCTGCACAACTACGGTGCCGACGTCATCACCAGCGGCAACCACGTCTGGGATCGCCGCGAGTTCATCCCGTACCTAGACCAATCAGATCGCGTCCTGCGCCCCTTCAACTACCCCAAAGAAGCCCCCGGCATCGGTGCGACCGTCGTCACTGCACGCGACGGTATCCCAGTCGCCGTGCTCTGCCTCCAAGGGCGCACTAGTATGCCCGCTATCGACTGCCCCTTCCGCACGGGCCGTGCCGAAATCGAACGTCTGCGCACGAAGACACCCCTAGTCTTTGTGGATTTCCACGCCGAAGCCACGGCCGAGAAAATGGCCATGGGCTTCCACCTCGACGGACTGGCTACCGCGGTCATTGGCACCCACACCCACGTGCAAACCGCGGATGAGCGCATTCTGCCCGAAGGTACGGCGTACCTAACCGATGCTGGTATGACCGGCGTCCGCGAATCCGTGATTGGCGTGCGTCCCGCAATGGCCATCCAACGCTTCCTCACCCAAGTGCCTACCCGCTTCAAGCCCGCCGACGGCAAAGCGGTCCTCTGCGGCGCACTCGTCGAGGCCGACGAGATAAGCGGCCGGGCCACGCGAATCGAGCGGTTGCAGATAACGGAACCTTGACCTAGCCTCTTAAGCAGCCTATCCTGTTTGCTTCAATCGGCTTCCGCCTTCCCCAACCGGAGTATCTATGTCCTTTCAAGAGCCGGTCTTCTGGCCCGATGCCGAAGACGCAACCCACCGGCCTTACTCGGTATCTGAAATTACCAGCCAAGTCAAGGGCCTGCTCGAAGAAAACCTGCCCAAGTGCTGGGTCGAGGGCGAGCTCTCTCAGTACAATCATCACAGCTCGGGCCACCGCTACTTCACGCTCAAAGACAACGCCAGCCAGCTAAGCGCAGTAATGTTCAAGTGGCAGGCCAGCTCGCTCTCCTTCATCCCTCAACAGGGCATGCAGGTGCAGGTGTACGGACATATCTCCGTCTACGAGCGCGGGGGAAAATACCAGCTCTACGCCGAGCAGATTAAACCCGCTGGCATCGGCGAGTTGGCCATCGCCTTTGAGCAGCTCAAAAATCGCCTAGAGGCTGAAGGACTTTTCGCTGAAGACCGCAAACGCCCCCTACCTCCGTATCCCCGCAAAATCGGCGTAGTAACCTCGCCGACCGGCGCGGCCATCCGCGACATCATCCAAATCCTCGACCGCCGCGCCCCGGATATCGAGATCATCCTCTGCCCCGCTCGGGTCCAAGGCGAAGGGGCCGCCGCTGAGATCGCCGCAGCCATCGCCAGTTTAAATCAACTAGATGACATCGACGTGTTGATCGTCGGTCGCGGTGGCGGCGCTCCAGAAGACCTCTGGCCCTTCAACGACGAATCCGTCGCCCGCGCCATCTACCAGTCGCCTCAGCCCGTCATCTCTGCCGTCGGCCACGAGATTGATTACACCATCGCCGACTACGTGGCCGACTGCCGCGCCCCAACTCCCTCAGCCGCCGCCGAAATGGTCGCCCGTGAACGCAGTGTTTTACGCGAGCAGGTCGCCGAGCAACAAGGCCGCTTGCTAGCGGAAATGGAACGCTACCTCAGTTCCTTAGAGGAGCGGCTGAGCCACTGCGACCCAAGCCGTCTACACGCACGCCTCGACGACCGCTTGCAACAGCAAAGCCTATACCTCGACGAACGACGCCAAGCTCTTTCTACTGCTTTCGATTGGTTTTTGCGCACCCGAATCGAGGCCCTAGCCAATGCCGCCACCCGCCTCGACGATCTTAGCCCGCTTACGAGCTTAGCGCGCGGTTTTGCCCTAGTAGAGCACGTCGCCAACAAGCACCTCGTCCGCGACAGCAACGAGCTTCAGCCGGGCGATAAACTGCAACTGCGCTTTCGCCGCGGAGGCGCCATCTGCTGTGTGGAGGAGAAACTCGATGAGTGAATCTTTTGAAGAATCCCTAGCCGTACTCGAAGAGAGCGTCCAGCGCCTTGAAGCAGGCGAGCTCAAGCTCGAAGAGGCCCTCGAAGTATTCGAAAAAGGAGTCGCCGCCTCGCGCGCCTGCGGCCAGTGGCTCGACCAGACCCGCGAGCGCGTCCAAGTCCTGACCGCCGACGCCGAGGGCCAGTTCCGCCTCTCCTTTCTGGACGACGAAGACGACCAATAGCGCCCCTCGGCTTCGGCCTGATGTTGACTCGCCTCTACATCAAGAACTTTGCCCTCATCGAAGAAGCGGTGATCGAATTCGGTCCCGGCCTCAACGTCATCACCGGCGAAACCGGGGCCGGCAAGTCCATTCTCATCGGTGCCCTCAACTCCATCCTCGGTGGCCCCACCAACGCCGAGTTGGTGCGCAACGGGGCTAGCGCGTGTACAGTGGAGGGTTTTTTTGAACTCGACGATCCAGATCGAGTCGCGCGCTTGGCCGAGCTGGGCGTTCTCTTGGAGGACGGCCAACTCATCCTCCGCCGCGAGATCCGCGGCCAAGGTCGCTCGCGGGCCTTTGTCAACGGCCAGGGCCAGCCAATCAAGCGGCTAAAGCAAATCGGCGCGATCTTGGTTGATCTGCACGGCCAACACGAACACCAATCGCTGCTCGACCCCAAGCTCCACACCTGCTTTCTCGACGCATTTGCCGGACTCGACGACCAGCGCCGCCTCGTGGAACAATACTGGCGCACTTACCGCGATAGCGTGACTCACCTCGACCGACTGTGCACAGAGCGCGACTCACTCGCAGCCGAAGACGAGTTGTGTGCCTTCCAGTTGGAGGAGCTCCGTCTCCTCTCACCCCGGCCGGGTGAAGAGCCCGAGATAGAACGCGAGTTGCAAGTTCTCGAAAATGCCGAGACCCTATCCCAAGGCGGCCTCCAGCTCTACGATCGACTCTATCAGCGCGACGGCGCGGTATACGAGCTACTCGGCCAAGTTCGTCGTCAGCTCGACCGGCTGCGCGAAATCGACCCTGCGCTCGGCCCCCAAGCTGCGGCCTTAGAAGAGCTGATTTACGAAGTCGAGGATCTCGCCGGCCAACTCCGCGACTACGCCCGCAGCATCGAGGTGAGCCCCGGGCGGGCCGACGAGCTGCGCGAGCGCCGCGACGGGCTGCGCACCCTCAAAAAGAAATACGGCGGCACCCTCGACGCCGTCTTGGAACGCGCCCGCGAGCTTGCGGCGCGAGAAGACCGCGCGGACCGCCTCCGCGACGAACTGGCCCAAGCGGCTGAACGCCGCGATCAAGCACTCGCCGAGTTTGCCGCCTGTTGCCTAGCCCTTTCTGCGTCGCGCCAGCAGGCTAGCACCACCTTGTCGCGGTCGCTAATCGCCGCTCTCGGAGAGTTAGGCATGGCCAAGGCCCAGTTCCACATAGAACTGGCGACCACCGAAGATCCAGCGGGGATAGTCCAGCTCGATGGGCGTCGCTACGCGGCCGGCGCGCACGGCATGGAGCACGTCGCCTTCCACATTTCCGCCAATGCCGGCGAACCTCCGCGACCCCTGGCGCGCATTGCCTCGGGCGGGGAAATTTCGCGCGTGATGCTGGCCCTCAAGGAAGCGGTCGCCGGGCGCGACCTCGTTTCGACCTTGGTCTTCGACGAAATTGACGCCGGAATCTCGGGGCGCATCGCCGCAGCCGTCGGTCGCAAGCTACAGGCCCTCGCCGCAGCGCACCAGACCATTGTCATCACCCACCTGCCGCAGATTGCCAGCCTCGCCGATCAGCACTTTTCCGTGCGCAAGCAGCAGGAGCAACAGCGCACCACCACCGAGGTCGTGCTACTCGACGCAACGGCCCGCGCCGAAGAAATTGCCTATCTGTTGGCCGGCGAGACCATTTCAGATACAGCGCGCCAGCACGCCCGCGAAATGCTGCAATAGTCCGGCAATGTTGGCCAATTTTCTCAGCGTCCTGCGAGTTCTGCTCATCCCCTTCCTACTCCACTTCATCGCCCAAGGACCCGCGGCCCAACTCCAAGTCGTGCTCCTGCTGCTCTTTGCCGGTATCACGGACATCGGCGACGGCTGGGTGGCACGACGCTACAACCAAGTCTCCCGCCTCGGCAAGATACTCGACCCACTGGCCGATAAAATTTTCCTCGCCTGCCTGCTCGGCGGACTAGTCCTCTGGCGCGATTTGCCGCTGTGGCTGTTGGGAATGCTCTTTGTCCGCGACTTGGGAATCGTGCTGGTAGGGGGATTGCTCTTGCGTTCACAGGGGCTGGTCATTGCCGCCAACCGCTGGGGCAAATACACAACCGTCTGCATGGCACTTACGGCCTTCAGCTACGTCATCGGGGCCCCGGCCAGCTTGCGCACGGGGCTAGGCTTAGCGGCAGCGGCCTTGGTCGTCGTCTCCAGCTTGAGCTACGCCCAGCTCGCGCTCAGACTCTCGCGACGCGAGCAAACCTAGAGGCCCTAACAAAACGCCCGGCGCAGCCGCGCGACGCCAGCAGAGTGTTTGTTAGGGCCTCTTACGGGCGTGGATCAGTTGGGCTGGATCAAGCGATACCAGCGCAAATAGGCCTCGTCGAGGCGGCGACGCTGGGCGTACATACCAATCATCTCCATAACCTTGAGCCGCAAGGCCAGCTTGTGCAGATCGACTTTGCCCGCCTGACGCTCTTCGCGTTTCACAGCCCAAACCCAAAGTAGTAGCGCCACTTATCGATTAGAGGGGCGTCCTCGTCGCTGGAAACCCGCTCTCGATTGAGTGGATGCGCCACTTGGAAGTAGGCGAACATGGGGATGCGGTAGAAGGTAAAAAGCTGTAGCCGCAACTCGCCGCCGACATTGGTCAGGAATTTGTCGGTGTTGGGCCAAGATCGCCATCGCTCGCCCGACCAGAAATCAATATCCTCAAAGCGCGAGAAGTTGCCCACCACCCCGGCTTCGGCGAACAACTCAGCGTAGAGCTTGGAAAAGTTGAAGTTGATGAAGCGGCTGCTGATGCGCTTGAGAATCGGAAACCCGTAGCCAGCGCGGGCGTAGAGCAATTTGGTCCCCGAGTCGGTGAAATAGGGGTAGCCGCTGAGGAAGTTGCGGCCGCCGATATAGTAGCGCAGCGGCCAGTAGAAGCGGCCCTCAAAGAAGCCGCCGTCTTCGATAAAACGGGGCTTGAGGCGGACGTTTTTGTACGCGCCAATTAGCTCGATGTTGAGCGAGTTGGCGAACGGCAACTTAACCCGCTCGTTGTATGCAGCTATGTATTCGTTGACCCGCAGGCGGCGCTCGACGCCGACGAACTGATCGCGGGGGACTCCATCGGTGGGTATTTGCTCGGTGAGCGAATCGGCTACCGTCGGCATCAAATAGCGATAGACTAAGGCCATGGCGCGGCCCGATGGACTGATCAAGCGGTCGGCCGTGGGGTTGATCTTACGATAGCGCCAAGCCATGCTCAACATGTGCGTGCGATAAAAGCTGAGATCGCCGTAGAATTTCAGCGGATCCTCGTTGTTAACCAACAAGGTATCTTGGCCCAAAAGCGCAGGATCTAAGGTGGCCGACATATCGACGCCGTCTTGCTCCACATAGATCTGGTTCTGACTGCGGAAGTGACGTAAGGTCCAGCCTTCGGAGTAGTTGCGCCAGATGTAGAGGGCATTCAGCTCGGTGCGCCGGGTCAGCGGCACATCGACACCCACGGCGAGTTGCCCCAAGGCAGTCTTAAACAGATCTTGGCGACTAATACCTTGATAGACGTATTGCCTAGCGGCCGGGATGAGCAAGCTGGTGACTGAATCGACCGGGACCGGATAGATATTGCCCACGTCGAGCGTATCGACCGTGATCTGGCTGTCCTTGATCAGGTTGTCGATCTCGCGCCGCCGGCCCGCGATGAAAAACGAGGGATTGAAGGTCCGGTTGTTGCCCACTTGCGGTCGAAGCCGACGCTCGTAGAAGAAGCCAACATCCGTATTGAGATCTGTGGAATTGCGCATGTTCTTGCCGACAATGCCCCAAGCCGTCAGCTCCTGGCCGCCGAACATGTCGCCGGTGGAAAACTGCAAGCCGCCACTGGCTTGATTGAGGCCAAAAGTGTTGCCGACATACGTGGGGCCGACCTGTAGAATCGGGATGTAGCGCAAGACGTTGCGCCCTCTGTACGTCGCGGTCTGGAACTGATCGGCGAGCTTGGGGCCGTCGAAGATGGAGCGATAGTCGCGCACAGCCACCGGCTCGAAGTGCGCATCGCGCTCGAATTCGCCCAGTTCAAAGCGATAGAGGCTATAGTCGTTGGAGTGGTAGCCACTGTACACCACGCGCTCATCGGCGGCTACGGTCGGCACAAAAGCCCCGCCAATGACGTTGGTTAGCTGTTCGACTTCGCGGTTTTCCAAGCGATAGCGATAGATATTGAAAATCCCGCTCTGATCCGACGAGAACACAAAACCCGAGCCATCGGCCAGCCAGTACGGATCGCGCTCGTCGGCCGACGAGGCAACCACCGCGCGGAATCCCGACGAGTCGGGATGGGCAAAGGCAACGGTGTCGGGAAAGACGTCGATGGTTTCTTCGGTTTCCTCCTCGCCTTCTTCGCCTTCTTCGTCTTCTTCATCTTCGCTCTTCTTTTTCTTCTTCGCCTTCTCGAAAACCTTTGGCCGCGGCGGGCTGTCGGCGCGAATCATCGCAATGTCGCGGTCCTCGCCGCGGAACAAGCTGAAGAGCAGCCACTCGCCGTCGGGCGAGAAGCGCGGCCCCATGTACTGGGTGGCGTCGTTGTTGTTGGTCAGATAAACTGCGTCCGTGCCGTCGCGATCTATGAGGCCGAGGTTGTTGGTCCCGTCTTCATTGTGGACGAAGGCGATGCGCTGGCCATCGGGAGAAAACGAGGGGTCTTTGGCGCGCAGCCTAGCGCTGATGCGGCGCTCCTTGTCCTCGGCCAAGTTGTAGATGTAGAGGTCGTTAAAGCCGCCCTTGTTGCGGACGAAGACGATCTCCTCCCCGTCGGGTGACCAGCTAATTCGCGTATCTATCCAGCCTTTGAGCTCCGTCTCTTCTTGCGTCTCGAAATCGTAGATTTTGAGCACCGTAATCCCATAGTCCCGCTTCTCGCTGGTGAGGTACGCCAGTTTTTTGCCGTCCGGCGACAGCGCGGGATGGTATTCGAGCACGCCCTCGTTGACCTCGTCCAGCGACTCGCCGGCAAAGAAGCCCTGCTCGCGAATCTCGGATTCGAGGCGGCCGTAATTCTCGGCCAAGAAGGCGACCCAATCCGCGTAAAACTGATCGGCGGAAATGCCCAACACCCGACGGATGGCCGGGTCGAAGCTCATCGAACCAATCTGATGCGTTAGTTCATCGACTTTCTCGGCACCGTACTGCTCGTGGATGTACACCATCATCGCGTAGCCCTGATTGTACACGAACTCGCCGTAGAACTTGCCCATGCGGTCCCAGACCGTCCCCATTTCCTCCCACGAGAGCAAATCGTCTTCGAGCACCGCCATCCGCAGCAACATGTCGCGATGCGAGTCCCAAGTATCATAGCCGAATTTTTGCGCCCCGTACTGGGCGATGCCCTCGGTCCAGCCACGTGGGGCGTTGAGATGGTACAGCGGGAACTGAAACGTAATGTCCGGATTGGCGTCAAAGCGCGAGACCGAAAGCAACGCAAACTGAAAGGGCCATTTCTTGCGTGCCTTGTTGAGCGTCATAATGTGCGTCAACTCGTGCGTGACCACGTTTTTAATCCAGTCGTGACTCCCACGCAACTCAAAGTCGAGGCTAGTGGCCCAAATGGCCATGGTATTGCTGTAGTAGTTGGCCCAGCCGTTGCCTAACACGTCGGAGTTGTCGAGGACGATGACGTGGATGGTGCGGAAGTCGTCGTAGTAATCGTAGGCTGCTGCGAGGGTGGGAAAGACTTCCTCGCAGGTTTCGGCCACTCGGCGCGCGGTGCCCTCGGCCCCAAGCGTGAAATGGACCCGGAAGTGATCGGTGACGATGGTTTTTATTTGGGCCTGGGCCGCTCCGGCGAGGAACAGCGCGGCAATGGCGGAAAGAATCGCTCGGCGCAACGTGTATCCCTTTCGCAAAAAGGCGACCAGCAGCCAATTGCCAGTCGCTCCACAAGTTGGTAGGAAAATACTGGAGACCATACTCCCCGTCAAACAGCACGGAGCCACTTTCACGCGACTTTGTCATTAATTACTATACCTCCATGCACTACACCATTCACCGCACCGACGACCTCGACCTTCCCGACGCCGATTGGGAGCGTCCCCAGTGGCAGGCGGCCGAGACCTTAGAGATCACCCACTTTTCCTGGGAGGATTCCGGCCACCACCCCCGCACGCAGGCGCGTGTGGTCTACGACGAGCGGGCGCTAGCCATTATCTTCCGCGTCGAGGATCGCTACGTCCGCGCGGTGGCCGAGCGCTTCCAAGATTCGGTCTGCACTGATTCCTGCGTCGAGTTCTTCGTCGCACCCCTGCCCGACTCTCAGGCTTACTTCAATTTTGAAGTCAACTGCGGCGGCACCATGCTCCTGCACCGCTGCCCTTCAACTGCAGAGCGCGCCCAAGGTCGCGAGACCGAAAACGTCAGCGACGCCGACGGTGCCACCATCCGCATCGCCACAACCCTCCCCAAGCTCGTCGAGCCAGAGCGCACCACTCCCACGACTTGGATGGTCGAGTACTGCGTTCCCTTCGCCCTCTTCGCCCAGTACTTCGGTGCCCAGACGCCAGTACTTGGCACTCAGTGGAAGGGCAACTTCTACAAGTGCGGCGATCGCACCTCCCACCCCCACTGGGGTTCGTGGGCACCCGTAGGTACACCCAACCCCAGCTTTCACCAGCCTGACTTTTATCAGCCGCTCGTATTTGCCTAGAGAAGAGGGGAACTGTAGGAGGGCCGGTGGGCGAAACGTTTCAGCCCAAGATGTAAGCGAGCTTGGGCCGCCGATCCCAAATGCACTTGGAGATACTGGTCCTCTACTTCAATGGCCTGATTTTGGCCATCTTCGTTCTCTAATTCGGCCCTAGTGAATTGATGCTCGCCAAAGGAGCCGGCCTGCAACAAGACGTCATGGCCTTTCACCGGATCCGTATTCACCAGCGTCAAGCTAACCCCGTCGGCGCTGACTCGATCAACTAAAGCCGCAACGTACTCGGGCAAACCGGGACGACGGCGCTGCGGATCGAAATAGTGTACGTGGGTCTGAAGCATCCCACCGTTGTAGATCGCCGCTGGCGTGCCCAAGGCCATCTGGATCAGGGCTTCGGGCAGCACGGGGTTGAGCCGCTGGAAGTGGTAGCACTCACGCGTCTCGGGATCGCTGTCGTCGCTTTCCAAGCGGTTCAGACTGTGGCAGATGCTGGAGTAGGTCGAGTCGACCACCTGATCGACGTAGCCTGGGTTTTTGCCTTCGATAAAGGCGAACCAAGCCGGCGGCGGGCAGATGCCGGCTTTGGCCGCGCCCCAGTCGGGGGACAGACCGGCAAAAGCGGCGCGGTCGGGAAAGACTGCATCGAGGCGGGCCAAGTCCTGCTCGCTTTGGCTCAAGTAATATAAATGAATGTACAAGTAGGGGTCGGGTGGCCGAAAATCGAACCAGCCCTGGTCGCCGTGGCGGGCTGGCACCTTGACGAGGCCATCCTCTTCGCGCCGCAGTTCCCACAGCATGTCGAGCTGTGAGCGGGCCAAGTCCAAATGGGAATCATCGCCAGTCATAAGCAAGGCGCAACTGCCAGCCACTAGCGCCGGCTCGACGATATTGCGCGCCCCGTGCGGCCAGCGCCAGCCGTAGTACCCACCCCACCACTTGCCGTCCATCAACTCGCCAATGGTTCCCTCGGGTCCAATATTGTCGGGCATAATGCCGCCGTTGGCCTTGCAGCGCCCCTCCCACGCCTGCAAATAATCGAGCACCCAGGTTTTGTATTGGTCGTCGCCAGTGTGGAGATAGGCGTTGGTGATCAAGCTGGCGACACTCAAGTTGAGAGGCACATCGCAGCGAGTCATGCGCTGATTGATCAAGTCGAGGACCTGGGCGAATACTTCGTCGTCTGTCCAATCGACTTTGAAGAGCGGGTCGGAACTGTCGGCACCGGGAATATCTTCAAAGGGTGCCAGATAGTCGGCTAGGATGGGCCGATGGTAATCCCAATCGACTTGGGTAGTGACAAAACGCGGTCCCTTGCTGCCGTTGAGCGGCGAGCGGATCATTTTGCGCTGGGCGTCCCAATTGGGGGCCAACGGGTCGTCGCCGGTGTACATGGCGGCGTAGCGCAGGGCACGGGTGCGATTGATGAGGTGGGCGGGGTCGGCCAGCGCCAAATAGTAGATGTAGGTATAGCTTTCGGAGTGATGGAACCAGTCAAAACCAGTGACAAACTCGCGCTCGACTGTGCCGTAGTTGGCGTACTGCCAGGTGATGGCATCCCATTCTTTGCAGGCGATCTGGTAGATGTGCTCGCCGCCGCCCAACAGGTAAAACAGCGGGAACGATAGGAAGGCCTCGTAGCCATTGTCCGTACCGTCCATACTGGTCCACTCCGTGCGCTGGATCAGGGTGCCGTCTGGACGGGTACTGTGCTCGACAAAGGGGTGGGCGGCGCGGTCCATCAAGGCGATCAAGTCGCGTTGGCGCACGGCCCAATGAGGTGGGTTTTTGCGGGTCTTAGTGGCAATAGATACGTAGGCCATTGGGGTTCCTCCTCAGTGTATAAGAAGCGAATTATTCAGGTCGCAAATCCGTGTACTGCTCTCCCCGCGCCCCCCCTTCCCCGCGCACTAGAAATACCGGAATCGGATGTTGGTCCATGTCCACCCAAGCCGTGTCGGTGCTGCAGTAGCGAATCGTATAACCGGCGCGGCGGCAGCCACTCTCATTAGCCTGGCTGCCGTGCAGAATGTAGGAGTCGTGGATGGACAGACTACCGGCCTTCATCTCCATCATCACGGCTTGGTCTTCCATATCGGGGGCGACCTGCACCTTCTTTCTCAGCATCTCGGTCTCCCCCGCAGGCACGGTTTCCATCTCTTGGTAGTCCTGGTGTGAACCGGGTATGATGCGCATGGCGGCGTTTTCAGCGTCCGCGTCGTCGAGCGCCAGCCACACTGTGGCCACATCGGTGCCGTGCACACTCGGCCAATAGTTGTTGTCTTGATGCCAACCCACGCTGGTTCCATCGCCCGGTAGCTTGATAAACATGCTCGAATAGACCAAAATCAGGTTGGGACCCAAGACGGCTTCCACCGCGTCGAGTAGGTACGGATAGCGGCAGACTTCCAGCCAGAACACTTCCTTGGTGTGCGGCTCGCCGTAGTATTGATCCCGGTCGAGAAAACCCGCGCGTACGCCCACGTCCAGCGAATACTGCATGGCGAGGACTTCGTCCGGCCCAAAAACATCGGAAAAAAAACAATAGCCTTCTGAGCCAAAGCACCCGGCGTCGGTATTCAGCACCATAAGCCCCTTTCAGTTTTGCGGACGAGCCCGCGAGTCTGCACAGGCGTTTCTCAAATCCCGTAAACCCGGGCTGCATTCTCCCCCAGCACTTTGGCCCGATCCCCCTCGTCCAACTCCGGGGCAAAAGTCCGGATTATCTCCAGACTCTGCCGGTACGTGATATGGCGGCCAACCGGCGGCCAATCCGAACCCCACAGCAGACGGTCGGCACCCAAACCTTTGACCAGACGGTTGAAAAATCCCAGTGCCTGAGGACAACGGAAATCCCAGGGAGTCGCCGCCGCCGCGTAGAAACCCGACGCTTTGATCGACAGATTGGGATAAGTCGCGGCCTGTAGCAGTCCCCCGTACGTCTCGTCCTGGGCATCGGGACCGCCGGCTAACGAGGGCAGGGCTAGGTGATTGGCGACAAAACGGATCTCCGGATGTCTCTGCGCCAGCTCCAGCAAGAACCCGTAATTGGCCGGCCCGATTTGCAAATTGCAGACTAAGCCAGTGTCTTTGTACGCCTGCCAGAGCGCGTCGCAAGCCTCTTCCAACATCCACTGAATTTTCTCATCGAGCTTGGGAGGGTAGTAACTGGTGCCCACGGCACCGAATTCCTCGCCCGCCCGCAAGACCCGCTCGGCCGCGTCTTGCTGGTGCATGGGCACATCCGTCAATACGGCCAGCCGATCGGGGTGCTCTCGTCCCCACTGGGCGCACTCCTGATTGTTGCCCGGCGAGTATTCCGCCACCACCGGCAGCACGACGGCTTTATCAACATCGCAGTCGTCCATGTGGTGGAGGAGCCGATCTACTCGCCCTAGATCTTCCCAAGGGGCCATAGGAGGGAAGTTGGGCAGCACGTGAACATGAGCGTCTATAACGGGCATTGACATCTCCTTACTCGTTTGATCTATCTATAGGAACTATCGTACGCAATAACGCACCGATTCACCAATTTCGCAACGGCAGCGACCGCGGCCCCAGTGCCGATGGGCCATCTATTCCAACATTCATCTTGTTGGCTCAATATCGCGTCCGTATTCTTAAGGGCACTTCGCCGCAACAAACCTCCCACTCACCAAAAAAGGAAGAGACCATGTCTAATGCATCTCTCGTCAGAGTGGGCGTTCTAACCTGCGCCCGGTACGTGCATATCTCGGGGATATGGGGACCGATCATCGATCCCACCTGTCAACGCCAATTCATGGGCTGCACGACGCGTATGACCGGCATGGTCATGACCCACGTCTGGGATATGGATAAAGAAGGCGTCAAGGACTTCTGCGCTACCTACAAAGGGGTCGAAGCGGTGGAAAACTATTGGGATATGGTCGGCAAAGTAGACGGCGTCATCCTCTCCGATTTTGATTCGACCCTGCATTTCAAAGAATTGGCCAGACCCTATTTGGAAGCCGGCGTCCCCATCTTCATCAACCGCCCTTTTGCCCTCAACCTCCAGGACGCGCAAGAAATAATCGATTTGTCCAAAAAGCACGGCACGCCCATCATGTCGGGTTCCTCCTTCGGCTCGGCACCGGAAATTGAGCACATCAAACGCGAAGTGGCGGCCATTGAACCGATTAGGGGATTTGCCGCGGCTAATTCCATGTCCGATTACGCCACCCACGGCATTCACGGCCTGTACATGATCTACGCGTGTATCGGCGGCGGCGTTAAGAGCGTGGCCTACCAGACGCCCGACTGGCATGTCCCCAATGGTCACCTCACCTTTGAATACGAACCTAGAGGGGAAGAGGGAAAGACCTTTTATGGATCGCTGCAGGAAATATCGGGGACCTGGGGCTGGATCCGGGTGTTCGGGGAGCGCACCTTCGAGCAGTTTGTGCACAGTGGCATCCACTTCTGGGTTCCCCTACTGCTGGAGATGCAGGAGATGTTCGAGACCCGAAAAATGCCCGAGCCCCACGAGGCCATCTACGAGAAGGTGCAGATGTTTCTCGCTGGGTTCAAATCGCATGTGGAGTGCGGCGGTGCCCCGGTGGGGCTGGACGAAATCGGCGACTGGACGGCTCCACTGCTCAATCCCGACCCGTACCCCGACGGGTTCTTCGGGTAGTGAAGCTCTCGGTTGCCGCACCACTTTTTGTGGTGGCCGTTTCATTCCTTGGGCTTTGCTATTTGTGACAATAACAAGGCAGATCGCTCTATGCGGGTCCCAATTATTGTAGGATGGTTCCTTGTCTTGGCAGCCTGTGCTGAGCGAGAGCAAGCGGCTAGCACCCAGCGCATGGCTAAACTCTTAGAAGACATAGCCGTCAATGTCGATCCCGCCACGCATCCGTATGTGAATTTGGACCGAGTTGCCTACTTCCGCGCTCAGTTGGACCACCTACGCCAGTCCAGTACAGCCACCAATCTCCGGACGCGAGAACAAATCCTGCAAGCCCGCCTTTCTCTTGCCAACGAACTGCTGCAAGCTGGCCAATCCGAGCGAGCAGTACAGGAGTACCGGCAACTGCAGACTGTGGTCCACCACCCTCGGCTTCGGCATTCTCTCCAACTGCTAGTGGGCTTGGCCTATCTTCGTTTGGGCGAACAAGAAAACTGTATTGTGCAACACAACATCGACTCCTGTCTAATGCCGATCCGCGGCACCGGAGTGCACCAAATCAAGCGCGGATCGAGCGCTGCTATCGAGGAGTTTTTAGGGGTTCTGGGCAGAAATCCAAACGATTTGTCGGCTCGTTGGCTACTCAATATCGCCTATATGACGCTGGGTCAGTACCCGGAAAAGGTGCCGCAGAACTTGCTGATTCCACCCGAAGTCTTCACCTCTGACTACGATATTGGGATTTTCCGCGATGTCGCCCCCCAGTTGGGTTTGGATGTGGTGGGACTCTCAGGCGGAGCCATTATGGAAGACTTTGACGGCGACGGCTACCTCGATATTGTGGCTTCATCTTGGGGACTGCGCGACCCACTCCACTACTTCCGCAACCAAGGAGACGGCACCTTCGCCGACCGCACACAAGAGGCTGGTTTGGAGGGTATTGTAGGTGGTTTGAATATCTGCCAGGCCGATTACGATAATAACGGCTATGCGGATGTACTGGTGCTGCGCGGCGCTTGGCTCGACGAGGGACGCTATCCCAACTCACTGTTGGCCAATCGGGGGAATGGACGCTTTTTCGATGCGACCGAGGCAGCCGGCTTGCTCACTTTTCACCCAACCCAGACAGCGACCTGGGGCGATTTCGACAACGACGGTTGGGTTGACCTATTTGTCGGCAACGAATCTCAGGGTAGCGCCATTCATCCGTGCGAGTTGTTCCGCAACCAAGGCGAAGACTCTGGGCGCGGAGTATCGGCGGTACAATTCGTCGATGTGGCCGAGGCAGAGGGGCTCGATGTGGTCGGCTGGGTCAAAGGAGTAGTCTGGGGCGACTACGACAACGACGGACAACTAGATTTGTACATCTCGCGTTTGAAACCCGAGGAGTCTAATCTGCTCTTTCGCAATCAGGAGAATGGGCATTTCGCCGATGTGACGGCTAGGGCAGGCGTAGCTGGACCGCCCTACAGCTTTCCGACTTGGTTCTGGGACTACGACAACGATGGGTGGCAGGATCTATTCGTCGCCGGCTTCAAGGGCGAGGTAGCGGACGTGGCGGCCGCTTATTTGGGCTTGCTGCACCGCGCTGAAGAACCCCGTCTATACCGCAACAACGGCGACGGGACTTTCACCGATGTCACGCGCCAGGTAGGGCTCGACGAACCCCTCCTAGCTATGGGCAGCAATTTCGGCGACCTAGACAACGACGGGTACCAAGATTGTTATATCGGCACCGGCGATCCGTATATGGCTACGATAGTCCCCAATCGCATGTTCCGCAACGCCGATGGCAATTTCTTCCAAGATGTCACCACTTCGGGCGGCTTTGGGCATTTGCAAAAAGGCCACGGTGTGGCTTTTGGCGATATTGACCACGATGGCGACCAAGATGTTTTTTCAGTCATTGGCGGAGCTTTTACCGGCGATGTCTATCAGAACGTCCTCTTTGCCAATCCGGGCCACGGCAATCATTGGATCAAGCTCCGGCTCGAGGGTAAGCGTACCAATCGGTCCGCCATTGGAGTGCGCATAAAGGTGAGCGTGAACACCGCACATGGCAGCCGCGACATTTATTCCACAGTGACCAGCGGGGGCAGTTTTGGTGCCTCCAGCCTGCAATGCGAAATAGGTCTAGGACGGGCTGAGTCTATCCAGGCGATCGAAATCGTCTGGCCCACCAGCGGGGAAGTGCAGATTTTCAACGACGTCGAGATGGACCAATACCTATACATCCGTGAAGGTGATTCTCATCCGACTCGGTGGCAGTTCAAATCTTTCGCCATGGCCCCGGGCAATGGGCGGACGGCACACACCCACTAGTCTCCCCTGCCCGTTCAGCAAGGCCCACGTTTTCGTTGAGAGAGGATAATTTCTCCATGTATTTTTCAAGTCTGCGGAAGGCATCGAGTACCATTTGCCAAATCAGCTATGCAATTTCATTGGTATGTGCCCTGTATCACATTGGAGCCGCGTATGGACAGGATGCGGATGCTTCCTCAATGAGCCAAGAGCATTATAAGCTCGGTATGCGCCATGCCCAAAAGGGGGACTATGAAAACGCGGAAAGGGAGTACAAGCAAGCTATAGAATTAGACGCCAATAATATCTATCCGCATGATGGCCTAGGTTTTATCTACGCCCTGCAAAACCGATTCGATGAGGCGGAAAAGGAATTTGCCAAGGTACTCCAGATTGATCCAAGCTACGCGCCGACACACTACAAGTTGGGCAAACTTTTTTTTATTCGCCAAAAGTACGACGAGGCTTTCGATTCTTATCAAAAAGCCATTGAGACCAACCCCAAGTATTTTCCCGCCCACCACGGCTTGGGTGTCATCTACGTGCAGACCCAAGAGCGGGCTAAGGCAGCAGAGCATTTCAAAGCAGCTATCGACCTCAACCCCAACTACGGTCCCTCGCGCTACCGGCTCGGAGCGATATATCTAGAAGAAGGAGCCTATTCTCAAGCCATAGAGGAATTGCGGCAAGCGGCCAAGCTGGTCGCCAACGAACCGTCTATCCACTTCGTCTTGGGGAACGCCTATATGGCAATAGGCAAGCTTGCAGAGGCCGCAGAAGCATTCCACAAAACATTGCAGCTCGAGCCGAATTGGGCCGAGGTACACGATAAACTGGGCTTGATCTACACCGACCAGTCCCTGGCCCTGTTGGGGGCTGTCATGGCGGACCAAGACAAGCTGGCAGCCGCTGTTGAGGAGCATCGCAAAGCCGTGGAATTGGCTCCTGAAAATGGTTGGTTCCAGCACAATCTAGGTATGGCCTATGAACGTCAGCGACAGTACGACAAAGCAGCGGAGCAATTCGTCAAGGCGCTGGCAGCCAATCCCGATATGGCTTACACCCGTTATCGGCTCGGCATGATCTATTCGAGAGACAAAAAATACCAAGAAGCTATTGAGGAATACCAGTATGCCATCCGGGTCGAGCCCGATCGGTCGGTTTTCCACTACGCCTTGGGGGCCGTATACGCCAAGATCGGCAGCGAGGAAGAGGCGATTGGCAAATTCAAAAAAGCCATCGAACTCGACTACTACAATGCCGAAGCCCATTTCGGCCTGGCCAACGCCTATCTGAAACAGGGCAAAGGTGAGGAGGGCGCAAAGGGGATGGAGATCTTCAAAAAACTGCGCGAAGGCAATATCGCGGATCTGGAACAACGGGTCGTCTTAGTGCCCGACAATCCAAAATACCACGGCGAATTAGCCGCTCACTATACCCAACAGAGTAGGTATATAAAGGCGATCAATGAATACAAGCTGGCCATCGGTCTCGATCCGCATAATCTCGAGTATCGCCGGTTGCTCAAAGATGCCTATATCAAAGCAGGGCGCTATCGGGAAGCGGAAGAGCAACAGGAGATTATCCAGAGCTTGGACGCCAAACGAAAGTAGACCTACAACCCGTAGAGATCGCTGGTTTATATGCATTTCTTCTTTTTTTTTCTCCTTATTTCCTCACGGCTCTTAGCTGTCGAAGAACGGGCAGTAGAAAGGCGAGTCCAGTTTGTGGATGTGGCGGAGGAGGTGGGAGTTGTGGCGCAGAACGTCTCCGGAGATAGCGAGCAGACGTACCTAGTCGACAGCATGATGGGCGGATCAGCCTTTTTTGACTACGATCAAGACGGCGATTTGGATTTGTACATCTTGAACGGATCTAGAGTGGTTGGCTTTCCAGACCAAGAGCACCCGCGCAATACCTTTTATAGAAACGAACGTGGTAAATTCGTCGATGCTACCGACGAAGCGAACTTGGGCGACGCAGGCTGGGGAATGGGATGCGCCGTCGCCGATTACGACAACGATGGCGACTTGGACATTTACATAACCAACTACGGCAGGAACGCACTGTACGCTAACCAAGGCGACGGGACTTTTGTCGATGTGACCGAGTACGCCCAAGTAGGAGACGAGCGATTCGGCACAGGATGCGCCTTCCTCGATTACGACAGCGACGGATATCTAGATCTGTACGTGGCCAACTACGTCGATTTCAAGCACTTTCTGCAGACTACTCCCAATAGGTCCTATATGTGGAAAGGTTTAAGGGTTCACTTCGGACCGCGCGGAATGAAGGGGGGCGGGGATATCCTATATCGCAATCAGGGCGACGGGACTTTTGCGGATGTGACCGTGGAGGCGCAGGTGGTGGACCAAGATAAGCTCTACGGTATGGGCGTGGTCGGCGGCGATTACGACCGAGACGGCGATGTGGACATCTATGTGGCCAACGACACAGGGGCCAATTTCCTTTATCAGAACCAAGGCGATGGCACTTTTGCCGATATCGGCTGGATGATCGGTGCTGCCTATGGCGAAAGCGGCGAGGCACAAGGCTGTATGGGGATTGCCTATGGGGATTACGACAACGACCTGTACCAAGACATATTAGTCACCAACTTCTGGGAGCAGACCAATACGCTTTACCACAACGACCGCGGCACATTCTTTTCCGACCTCAGCTTTGACGCCGGCGTGGGCAAGGAGAGTTTCCAATTTCTGGCTTGGGGCACCGAGTTTTTCGACTATGACAACGACGGCGATAAAGATCTTTTTGTCGCCAATGGCCACCTCTTTCCCCAATTGGACAGGGCCAACCTAGGCACGAGCTATGCCCAGACCAATCAACTCTTTGAAAATCTGGGCGACGGCACCTTTGTTGAAGTATCTCAGCTATCGGGGGAGGGCTTAGAGATTAAAAAAGTGAGCAGAGGGGCTTCCTTCGGGGATTACGACGATGATGGGGATCTAGACATATTTGTCCTGAATATCAACGATCGCCCCACTTTGTTGCGCAACGACGGAGGCAATGAGAATAACTGGTTAATGGTCAAAACTATAGGGACTGGAAGCAATAGAGACGGCATAGGAGCTAGGATTGAGGTCCGCTGTGGAGGTCTCACGCAAAGCGCCGAAATCCGGAGTGGTGCTAGCTATCTTTCGCACAATGACTTGAGAGCTCATTTCGGCTTGGGGCAGAGAGAGGCCATAGACTTGCTGGTAGTACGCTGGCCAAGTGGCCTAGAAGAACGGTTTGAAAATCTCTCTGCCAATAGACTCGTGGTGCTGCAAGAGGGCGAGGGCATTGTCCACTAGATCAATAGTTTGTACACTTTTTGTGATTTCGGCCCAAGCACAGGCCATTATTTTCCTAAATATCTATAAATAAATAACTAGTGTCCTTTATATTGCGAATTTTATAAAAACAATGATTTGCAAAATTAGCTTGATTTCCTAGCTCTATTTTTTATATGTTAATACATTCTCTCGCAGCTTCGCTTACCTCGCCACCAAAAAATTATTTGAAAGGAGAAGACAGAAAACCTCTTTAATCAACCAACCGCTCAAAAGCAGTTTTTTCACCAGGAAAGGATCTTGGGTGATGAATAGAGCAACGAGTTATAGCTTCTTGGCATTGAGTCTTGTCCTTTTTATTGTCGCTTCCAGTTCGGCTCACCTGCGGACAGACAGAAACTGGGCCGCCGTCCAAGTGCCTATTGGCGTCGATGGCATACGAGATGTCCAGATGGATGGGGACATAGGCGAATGGGACAACGTACCTTCGGTCTTCTGGGTGACCCATGAAGATCTGATCGAGACCGTCACCGGCACCCAAGGGGATCCCGACCCTTCCAATCTAGCCGAGCGCATCATTTTCGGCTGGAGTCCAGTGACCAATATTTTGTATTTCATGGAGGAACGGTTCGACGACCTCTTTTACGGGACCATCGAAAATAATTTCGATACAGTCGAGGTGACCTTGGACTTCGACCACAGCGGCGACGCCATCTTCCAGAATGTACAATCGGCGGATTTGGATCCGGAAAGGTGGGAAGGGGCCCTATCCCAGAACTACCGCTACCAGCTACATCAAGAAAATCACATGTGGCTCTGGGGCGGAGCTCCGTGGGCTGGAGTCGAGCCTTATGCCGGTGCCAAATGGAGTTTTGAGGGCGATATCAACGGCGGGGCCGGAACCCTGTTCATGGAGATGTGGTTCACTCCCTTCGACGATTTGCCCACCAGTTCTGCGGGCATAGATGACGAAGATGTGATCGTCCACACTATGCAGGCAGGCGAAATCATGGGTATTGGTTTTGCCGTTCAGGACGATGACAACGGTGCCGAAGGCACGTATAACGGCTACTGGACCAATAGCGGCGACACGGAAATCTACTTCAAAGCTACCGCTATGGTTGACTATGTCCTACTCCCGTTTGATGAGAGCATCTGGGTAGCGGGTGAAGACGTGGGCACTGCCGTCGAGTCGGATAGCTGGGGAAACATCAAGGCGAGTTTTTCCCGCTAAGGAGAACACGTAAGAGAAAACGAGCAGTTTGGGGGCGAGGTTTTCTTCGCCCCCTTTTTTAATAGTCCTGCCAAAGGATTGGGTATGCTCTCACCTAAGTCAATAGGGTTCCTTTTACTCGCGTTGCTAGGTATCGGCCTCTGCCCTCAAAATGTCTCCGGCGTGGTCATTTATAGAATTGGCACGCCTTTTTCAACAACAGAAAAAGACAGCCTTGCAAGTCTCGGCATCGATTTCAGGGAAATCGAATGGTCCGTCTCCCAATTGCAGGATGGCCTCGATCTGGACTCTTTGCCGGCGGGTTCACTGCAACCCAACTACTTTGATGAGGACGAAGACATCGCCGCGACCCTATTGAGCAGAGGTGGCTGGGTACGGGTGCGGCTTTTCGCCAATCAAAATCAACTGATTGGACAGGTACTGGTCGATGGCGATCCGACTACGGGCCTCACGTGGCCAGCCGTAGCTCCAGAGAGCTTTCAGGTGGGCACCTCGCGGACCCTCAGTGAACAATTGACTTTTGATTTAGGCGGGCGATTTCTCATCCGGGAAGTGAGATTTCGCCCTCTGGCGGAAAAGCCAGAGCACTTTGTGGAGCGGCTCTCCATTGGCACTCGCGATGAGAGGCTGGTCAATATCGGTAACAGAATGTCCAATTTCCCGACCGTAGCCGAAGTAAAAGAAAATACCGAACCTGAAGTCAGCGTGATTTTAGACCCGCCGCTATCGACTCAAACGGTCCAACTGCTGATTTTTCGCGACACACCCAAGGAAATAGGGCTCGCCGATTTTGAACTCTACGGCGGTGGTTTCGTAGCCCGAGCCTCGTATGAGTCCGAAGTAGTCGATCTGGGCGGCCTAGCCAGTTGGGGCGAGATTCGCTGGTCGGGCCGACAAGATACGGACGCCCGGGTCGATATCCGCACTCGGACGGGCGCAGACCCACATCCCGACATTTTTTGGCAACTGCGACCCGAGCAGCGGGACAGCGTGCAATTTCGCGATGGCGGTGGCGACTTGACCCTGAGCGAATACAAGCGCCGCTACAGCAAGCTGCTCGATGTTCTCAAGCCGGTAAAACCCCAAGATAGAGTGAGCCCCGATACGGAAAACTGGAGTTTCTGGTCCAGCCCCTACCTGTTTGAAAACTCGGGGACCAGCATCGTTTCCCCTAGTCCCCGCCAATTTTTACAACTCAAAGTGGACTTCTCTTCTACTATCGAGGACGGAGGCAAGATCGATTATGTCGAGTTCAAGGCCTCAGTGCCACCGGCCGTGCACGGCTTAGTGGGAGAGATTTTCCCGGTGGATACCCAAGTGGGGCAAGCGACTCATTTCACTTACTTCATCCGGCCGACCATCCGGGCCGGCGACACGGGCTTTGACGGCGTGGAGATTTCCACGCCCTCGGGAGTGAGTTCAGTCGATTCGCTACGCATAGACGGCATCAACTACAACGACTTTATCTGGGCAAAAACCGCGGATGGCTTGGGTTTTGAGATCAACTTTCCGCGCAAGCTGGAGCCGACCGACAGCGGAGCCCTGATCGAGGTGGTGTTCAATGCGCCGGTACTGCGGGAAGTGGGCACGCTGTTTACTGGTAAGGTGTTCAATAGCGCCGAGCCGAACGAGGTGCGCCAGCGTATTAATCCGGGCAACGCTGCCGACGAGATCGAGAGCGACGGGATTGCAGTGAAAACATTGCTGAGCAACTCACTGGTATTTGCACCACAGATTGGGCCCAATCCCTTTACGCCCAATGGCGATGACATCAACGACGTAGCGAACATTTCCTATAAGCTCTTGCGGGTAACATCTCAGGTTCCGGTCTCCGTAGAAATCTTCAACCTGTCCGGTCGACTAGTTAAGCAAATATACGCCGGGGACATTCCCATCGGAGAGTACTCCCACTCTTGGGATGGGACAGACCACTCCAACCGGCTGGTCCCCCCGGGACTATACTTATATCGAATAGCGGTAGACATCCAATCGGAAGAGGGCATCAAGAGCGGCGTTATCGCCGTGGCTTATTAATTTTTAATCGCCCCCCAGATAAGGGAGACCCAATGCCATGACATGGCAGAAAACATTCAAGCTGGTAAGCACGAGCTTGGTCTGCCTCCTAGGTAGTCTGATCCTAGGCGACGTGGCTTGGGGGCAAGAGGGCTTTTCTATCCAGGACGGCGCGGCTGTCATCGAGTCTAGTGATCACTGGACTCGTTGGCAGTCGGTGGCAAAGACCATCCAGATCACCGCGGAGGGCGTAAAACCAGCCTTTATACGCAAAAGCACCAAGATCGAAGTGGATGGTGCTGAACAGGTAGTCCCCGGCATTAACGCGGTTTTGAATGCCTCCGAGTTCGGCGGCGGGGTATGGGAGGCCGGCTCCAATCGCTTGAGCGCAGAAAACCTCATGGACGGCAGGCTGGACACCTACTGGGAGCCGGATACTTCCACCCCCCTTAGGGATTGGTGGGTGCAAATCGATTTAGGGCGGGCCGTATCGGCCAATAAGATCGTTCTCAAGTTTGTCGGGGAGGATTTGGGGGACCCCTTTCTCCAATTCAAGGTCCTTACCTCTCAGGGTGAGACGATCATCGGGCCGCTGGTGTATAGGAAACGCTTCTCAACAAACAAGCCTATCAAGAATGAACGGGTCTTTGAAGTCGATCTGACCAACCAGTTGCCCACCAAATGGCCACAGGTGCGTGGGGACTTTACCGGCGATGTAATCAGATTCGTCTCGGTCGGCGTCACGGACAGCGACTTTGGCAAGGCCAGACAAGTTTCCCAGTCCGCTTACGAGGATCTCGACCCCGACCAACGGGGCGATATAGAATACTTCCGCCGAGAAACCTCGGGCAGGCTAAGATTGTTGGAGGGACGCGAAGATTGGGAGGCGTTGGCCGGTGGGGACAGTCAAGGGCCTGTCGTCTATTATCGCCGCGAGTTGCCTCGATTGGCGGAAGTGGAAGTCTGGTCCATCGGCGACAATATCGGCATTGGCGTGCTGGAGCGGGGTGGCAAGGTGACAAGTTGGGAAAACAACGGGGCTGAGGGTGTGGTGGTAGACGGAGTAATCTATAGCGTAGATAAGGCGTTGTACTGGCCCGCTCAAGGGGGGTACAATCCCGATAGACTGCTGCCTTCGCAGCCGCCCGATGTCGAGCGTGCCTTAGTGGTGGATCTGGGAGGGGCCTTCTTCTTGGACAATATCCGCGTGCTCCAAGCCAGCAGTAGCCCCCCCGGGCCTTTCCGTGCCTACCGCCTTGAAGTCTCAGATGGCTCCACCAATGCCGGCGGGAGTCTGGCTTGGAAGACAGTAGGTTCGATCGATCATATCAATGGGAATGAATCGTACCACGATTTTAAGTTCCCGCTCGCCAAAGCCGAGCACTTTTCTTTTACCTATAAGCTCCATGTAAGGGCCGGCCGCCATGGCTTGTCAGAGATTCAGTTTTTCGGTGAAGGATACATGCCCGAGGCCCGGATCGAATCGGTCTTTGACGGCCCTTCGGCTTTCATAGAATTGGGGGCCACTCCCCAAAATTTGGCGTCTATAGAGTGGGATGCGGATACACCACCGGGTACGGATATTATTCTTCAGACCCGGACCGGCAATACGGTCAAAACTGCTACGCTCTACTACAAAAAGAACGGTGAGTTGTTTCCGGGCACCGAAGAAGAAGCAGCGGAAGCGCACGCTACGGACAAAAAGTTCTTTGGGGATGCCTCTGTTGGGCCCGTTGTTACCCAGACCAACCCGGGCAGCGATTGGAGCAGTTGGAGTCAACGCTATTTCAATTCGGGAGACAAAATCACCTCGCCGAGTCCGCGTAAATTCGTCGCTATTCAGGCGACCTTTCTCACGGACAATCCCCTCGTGGCCGCTACACTGCGCTGGGTGAAACTCAACTTTGTAGCGCCAGTCGCTAAAACAATTGTTGGCGAAGTGCTGCCCCCTCAACTCGAGACGATTGGCGCTGAGCAATCGTTTTCCTATTTCGTCCGCACGACCTTCGAGCCGGCCAACGAGGGTTTTGACGAGATTCTCATTGAAGCTCCCTCTAGCGTCAAAATGAAATTCCAGCAAGCCCACCTGAGCCTCACAGGGCAACCGACTCAAACCTATACCGCTCAAAGCGAGGGATTTGAGGTCGTGTCTGATGATTCCGATTCGCTTTGGGTGCGTTTGCCTACTCCCATCAAGGGCGGGGCCGCGTTGGTCGAGCTCCAGTTTGCGGCGACCATATTCGATTTTACCACATTCTTCAATGGCTCTATCGGCCATTCTTCCATTCCCCATTCGTGGCAAAGAGTGGATCCGGGCGATGCAAACGAGATCACAGATAGCGAAAAAACCGTGATCCTAGCCCTTGAAAGAGGAGCAGTACTGGGGGATATCGAAGTTAAAAATAAAATCTTCACCCCTAACGGCGACGGTATCAACGATGATATGGCTGTGAGTTTTTCACTCATGCGGGTGAAGGCATCAACGCCGTTACAGGTGCAAATATACGATCTAGGTGGGCGTCTCGTTCACCAACTACGCGAAGAGTACATAACTACGGGACGGCATTCCGTGGTCTGGACCGGAGTCGATAACTCCGGAGCTTTGGTGCCTCCTGGCATATATGTGCTGAGGATCGACACTACGGTCGATTCAAAATCGAGTAGAAATACCTCAGACTACCGCTTAGTACATGTCTCCTATTGATCTTCTGCGGTCCGCGAGGAACAGGTTGCACAAACCACCTTTAGTCAGGACAGCGCTATTAGCGTTCTCTTGTCTATCACAGGGACTTGTACCGACCCAAGGCTATGGAGAGACGATCGTCATTGGCGGCGGGCCAGGTACCCTAGCGTGGGATGACCATTATTCCGAGATATCGGTTATCGACTTTGACACCAATCCCGGCCAGATTCAGCCTGCTCAGACAGGTCCCGAAGACAATATCGTCCTGAAAACATTCGAAAGAGGAGGGGCCGTAACGTCGCCCAATGCGAGAATAATACTCGAAATATCCTCGAGTCTTTTGCATGAACAATTAGCGCATATGGTCAGTGGCGATACGACCAAGGCTTTCGAAGTGAAGGGTGGTTCCCCTACAGGCGTTATATTCAGGATAGATTTGGGCGAGCGCTTCGGGGTCAATCGGATCAAGTTTTTCCCGCGCAAGGGATTTGAAGAGTTTTTCCTGAAAGGCTATGAACTGCTGCTAAACGACGGCAGCGAGGAGCAGAAAACCCTAGCTGGGACGCCGGATTTCAAGGTTTTTAAAACCGAGGTCCGCAACCTCAAGCCAACTGTTGACCTAGACGTCCCCCTGCAGTTTGTTCGTTTCATAGAAGTGAAACAACTAGTACGCGGGGAGTGGGAGATTGACGAGTTTCAAGTCTTTGGTGCGGGTTTCGCCTCTACGGCATCGTATACCTCAAGCGTCTTTGATCGAGAGCAGCCCGCTATCTTTGGCGACATAACATGGGCCAGGGGAAGCATCGGCGAACCAACGAAAACAGATGCTGTCCTATTGACTCGGAGCGGCAACACACCGGATCCCAGCGATTCGCTGTCTTGGAGCGCTTGGTCCTCCCCCTACCCTGCCGGAGTCCGCACGGCTATTGAATCACCAGCCCCGCGTCGTTTTTTCCAGTTCCATTTACTCCTTAAAACCAGCGATATCCTAGCAGCGGCGACAGTTGATTCCCTCGCCTTTGAGGTGTCTCCTTCCCTAGCAGACTCGCTGGTGGGCGAGATATGGCCCCAAAGTGCTCTGATTGGGCAGAACACCCTTTTCACCTATGCCGTGAGAACCGTCAACAGCCGCGGCTTCAACCGTCTCGCACTAAAGACTATGGCACCGGTAGATGTAGTGCGCTCCGTTCAAATAGACGGAATCGATGTCGAATGGGAAAAGACAGATACAGAAGACGGGGTCCAAATTAGCTTCCCCCGGATTGTGGGGAACCGCACTTTGCGAGTGGTCTTTGAGAACGTGGCTTTGCAGTACAACACCTTTTTTGCCGGCAGAGTCTCCGATGGCCAACAACCGGACAACCTGCCTCAGGTAGTCACCGAGGGAGATGCAGCCTCTGATTTTGAGGCCCAGGGCGATGACCTCTCGGTTGAGATTTCGGTGGGCAAAAACCTCATTCATTCGATGAAAGTGGCTCCCGTCCCTTTTACTCCCAACGGCGATGGCCTAAATGATGAAGTCTTGGTGACCTACGACATCGTCAACCTGACGGGTGGTGCTTTGGTTTCAGTGGAGATATACGATCTTTCTGGAAGACGTGTAAAGGCGATCTATTCAGGCTTGGATCCCAGTAGGAGATACCAAAAGGCTTGGGATGGAACGGACGAGAGCGGTGCCAAAGTGCTACCCGGAATCTATTTGGTACGAGTGGAAATTGATGCAGATTCAGGGTCCGAGAGTAAGACGAAAATTGTCCCAATAGTCTATTAATTATTCCCATTTTACCTGAAAGCTAGGGTGGAACTCTCATGCTGACCTGCCATATTTGCAACACTCTACTGCGCAGTATTAGTTCAGTTACCATAGTTTGCTCCTTGCTCGCTTCCATGTCATTTGACACCGACGCGCAAGCCCAAGATGTCGATCCGATGCGCATAAAAGGGGTGCGCCGAGGGGCGGAACTCACCTTTGAACCAACCGGATCCGGCGTGCTGTTCGGAGCCTTGGACCCTGCAGTCAAAAAGTGGTACGTACCCCAAGAACTTTTCCTAGAATACCGTTGGAAACAGTGGGAATACACCAACTACGCGAGGGACCACTATGATCGCTATGTGGATATCAACTTAGCCGGGGATTACTTCTATGATATTTACGGTTCTTACATCACCAGAGGATGGTTGCTCTACGACTGGTCCCAGACGCAGCCTCAGCAAGGGGGCAGCAATTTATTCAAGACCCAGAGGTTCCGAGACTTTTTCAGCAATTTGGTCATTGCCTCTGATCAAAAGGGGCAACACAACTTGGCTATAACCATAGGCAATGAGATTCGCTCGACCCTTACCCCGATGACCTTTTCAAAGCCGGCCTTGGACGGGATTCAGGTGGACTACCAAGCCGACAAATACCAAGTCACGACGATCCTCTCTCGGATCTCTTCTCCCGGCGGAGCCGGTCCTCGCAACCCTGCGGTCAACCAAACGACCAGCCTGACAACGCTGATGGGTGGGCGGGCCGTTGCCCAAGTAGGCGATTTTATCAGCATCGGGGCCAACTATGTAAGTGCCCACAATTCCTTCCAACTCTTAGATGCCTTTGAAGGAACCCCTAGAAGTGGTTCGATCACTTCTAGTCAAAACGCTGAAAATATCAGCCAACTCTTCGTCCGTCTGACCGACGATTCGCCTGAAGATAACGAAGGTGGAGCTACTCTCTTTGCTTGGGACATGATCATAGAGGCCGACGTCGAAATCATTGATGAGGAGGGAGAACGGGGGTTTAGACGGGAGGTTGTCCGGGCCAGTGAGGCCGGTCTCAAGCCCTCGCCTCAGGGAGGCTTTCAGCGCTTGGGTTTCTGGGAAGCTAGCGGCTCTGAGCAGATAGAATTAGTATACGATTTTTCCGAGGGAACCTACACCGGCCCCGACCCCTCAGAAATAAGAAAAGTGACCTTTGAACTGGTGGTTGCCAACGACTACAGAATCGAGGTGTCTTCGAACCGCCAGAATAACCGGCAAAACAACAACGTGTTTCTGCTGGCGACCAGAGCCGAAGAAAATGTCAAAGATGGCTCCAATCTCAGAGTCCTCAAAATCCCCTACGGTTTGCCGACCGCCACCGAAATTTTCGGTTTTACTCTGGAGGCGAACAATATTGCGGGGCTTGATTTCTACGGCGAGTTCGACCGCAGTAGGAGTTACCGAAAATACCCCAACAGGCAGCATACAAAACACCTGTCGGCTTTTGACCAAGGCGATGGCTGGATGGTGAATCTGTCGAGAACCGTTCAGCCGTGGTTCTTTTTTGGCGAGGCTTACAGTATGGACCACAATTATAATACAAGCGCTATCTTAGCCCGGGGCGAGGTCAACATAGATTACGAAGACCGGACGAGATTCTACTACGAACTCGTCGACGACAACGACGATCAGGATCGATATCCCGATTGGCAGAGGATAAACGAAAGCATCGACTTGAATGTATTTCCCGGCTTGGACGAGAACGTCGATTTTATCTCCGATTTCAATCAAAACGACAGCGAAGATCTGCCCAATTTAGTACCCGACTACGACGAGCCCTTTCTGCGCTATTCTACGGACCGACCCGAGTATCTGTTCGGCATAGATATGAACAACAATATCTGGGTAGATCGGTTCGAAAACGACGATGAAGCAGATCTTCCCTACGGTAGGGATTTAAGTGGGTACAACCTTTATACAGGCGTCAACATTACTCCAGAAATGAGATTGACGGTCGGCCGCACCGATGAAAGCCTCATTGCCGGCGATGGACAAAACACCACCCATTACTTGCTTTTCACGCTGGAAAAGGATTTCCCCGGCCTAGGCAGGGTGAGGATTTTTGAAAACTTCAGGCTAGCCAAGGACAATATAGAGAATGACCTGCGCCAGTGGGACGAATTCGAGAGGCGAAATATTCCTACCATTGACCCCTTAGCGGCCAGGAATACGTGGATAAATTCGTCCTACATAAGCTTCGACTATACCAAGCTGAAGAATCTAAATATCGTCAACAAGCTGAAATACGACCGCTGGCGTCAAAGGGAGAGACAACCCGATCTGCGACAGGACTTCGTTTTTATCGGTCTAATCAATAAAGTGGACTATGTTCTCAAATTCATTAATCTCGATATCCAGCCAAAAATTAAAAACGAATTGAGGATAGAATCTCCAGCGCTTAAATCAGATCCCAAACGGAAGGAAGACACGCTGATTTTTACTTTATTGGCCCGGTGGCCATTGTTTAATAACTCCACCATGCAGGCCGGCGTGGAGTATACTGTTTTCCAGCAGCTCAGGGATGCGGATACAGCGGTCAAGGAAGGGCTGCTGGACGACTTCAATGAAATTGTCGGCGCGGCCCAGTTTGCCAATAATTCAAATTACTTGGGCTACACTTTGACGACCCTGATGGGACTCAGGCTGACCAGAAGAGCCATAGACAACGAAACCGAAACGGGCAGAATGGCTTTTGCCACAGTATTTGCCGGTTTGGAGTAATCTACTATGCACAGGAATACAGAGGAGATCTGAGCTACATGCCAAGAGAAATAACTGCATTTTGGCTTTTACCGCTCGCGCTTTTTATTACGTCCGTGGGTTGCACAGTGGAAATGGGAGACCGGGTCGTTGCTCAGATAGATGATGCGAAGATAACAGTTGACCAGTTGCAAAAATTTATCGATAGCCTCCCCGAAGAGACCAAGGCAGAGACCACTAGGGTAGAAGAAGCGAGAAATCATTTGAACACCATGATCAATATCGAACTGATGATCATGGAAGCGAGGGCGGCCGATCTCGACAAAAGCCCTGAATTTCTCGCTCGGCTGGCCCAAGTCCGGCGAGAAAAATTGGTCAGCACTTTCCAAGACAGAGCGCTGGAAGTAGAGGAGGACGTAGAGGAGGGCGAAGTGCGGGAATACGCTGAACGCATGGGACTCACTAGAGCAGTCAGATTGGCCGATATAATGGTCCCCAGCCGAGAAAACGCCTTGGCTGTCCTCCGGGAACTCAAAGATGGGGTGCCTTTTGGGCAAGTCGCCCAAAAATGGTCTATAAACAAAAAGACTGCGGCCCAAGGCGGTGACTTAGGCCGTTACACCACCCGAGAACACATGGTCACGCCCCTTCAGGACAAGTTATTCTCCCTCGCCTTGGGCGAAGTCTCCGAGCCTATAAAAATTGGTGGAAGCTATTCGATCTTCACAGTCATAGCCGATTCTAGCATCGAACTCAGTCCTGATAGGAAACTGGCGATTCAAATGGGACTAAAAAAAGAAAAAAAGCAGCGGGCACTATCGACTTTAGTCGCTGAGCTCAAGGAAAAACACCACCTCGAGTTGGATCGGGAAGGTCTCGCACTCATTGTCGAAAAAGTGCGTGGCGGCGCATCTTTTGCCACGGAGGCTGAACGCAATATAGTTCTCTATAAGTACGATGGCGGAGAAATAACCGCTCAAGACTTGGCAGAAGCTGGCCACGTCCTGAAAGGCAATGCCTTAGCCCAACTCAGTGACTCCAGCCAAGTTACCGCTTTTGCCGAGCGCCATGTCGTGCCCAAGGCAATGCTCGTCGAAGCGGCCCTGCGTGCTGGCATAGACGAGGAAGCTGAGATGGTCAAGTGGTCGGGAAATCAAGCAAAGCAACTCTTGATAAGTGCCCTCAGAGCGCGACTCCTGAGAGCGAAAGTGACCATCGCTGAAAACGAGTTACGCCAATTTTACGAAGCCCATGCGGAAAGATATCTGCACCCCGAGCAAATTGAAGTACAAGAGGTTCTGGTAGAAACGGAGGCCGAGGCACTGAGGTTGATGGAGCAGATCCAAAAGGGAGCCCGATTAGGCGATTTGGCCAAGGAGTATTCTATCCGCTCGCTAGAGGATCGGGATGAAGAGGGCCGATTCCACTTCCACCTTTTCGAACAGGCCTTTCTCGGTGGTTTTGTAGAAGTCGCCGAAAAAGCCGAGATAGGAGCGCTCACCGGTCCGGTCAAGGTAGATGAGGGTTATTCTATATTTAAGGTGCTTTCTAGGGAACGCAAGCGAGAGACTTTTCAGGAAGCAGAGTGGCGAGTCCGGTCCCAACTTAGAAGAGAAAAGAACAGAAAGGCCTTTAATCAGTTTATCGAAGAAGTGCGGAATAAATACGCAGCGAAAGTGGTTATTCGGGAGGATAACCTCAAAGCCGCTTTCGGGGGGGATAGAGGTCTATAGGTCTTACTCTGCGTAGATGTTGGCCCCCATCTCCGTAAAGACGTAGGGGCCGTTTTGGCGGATTACCAACAGCTTATTGGCCGGTGCTGCTGGTACTGTCTGACGGGTGCCATCGGGCCAAGTGATTTCCACTTCATCTGCTCCTTCCGCCTTACCCAAGCCGAAAAAGATACGCATATCGTTGTAGGAGAGATAGCTGGAAGCACCATTAGCCGTGCGCCACTGGGATCGACCGCCGGCCAGTAAACGGATCTTGGCACCGACGGCGTCGCGATTGGGACCGCGGCCCAGAAGTTGGACTACGAGCCAGTTGTTGACCGGGGCAAAATCGTTGCGCAGGAGGGTGCTCTCCTCGTCCAAATTGACGACGAAAATGTCTATGTCGCCATCGTTGTCGTAGTCGCCGAAACTAGCACCGCGGCTGACTCTTTTAAGGGCCATTCCCGGGCCAGCCTCAGCCCCTATATCGATAAAACGGTTGCGGTCTTCGTTGCGGATCAACTGATTGCGCTGGGGGTACGAAGTGCCCGCAATAGTGCTAGCCGCCTGCGGATAGACATGGCCGTTGGCAACGAATAGATCCAAGTCGCCGTCCCTGTCATAGTCGAAGAATTGGGTGCCCCACCCCAGCATCCCAAGCGTGGGTTCTTCTAGCCCGACCTGGGTCGTTATATCTTTGAAATGGCCCTGGCCGTTGTTGAGGTAAAAGGTATTACTCTCGCGAAAAAAATGGGTTATATAGAGGTCGAGGTCACCATCGGCGTCATAGTCTCCGCCGCTGACTCCCATACCTGCCTCTTCCTCGCCGTATTCGTTATACGCGATGCCTGCTTTGAGGCCAATTTCGCTAAAGGTGCCATCGCGGTTGTTGTCGAAGAGTACATTGGGAGTTGCGTCATTGGCCACGAAGAGATCGGTGTCGCCATCGTTGTCGAAGTCTTCGGGCAGTACACCCAACCCGTAGTAGTGGTTGGCCCAAGAGATACCCGAGGGACGGGTGACGTCGGTGAAGGTATTGTCCCCATTGTTGCGGTAGAATCGGTCGGCGGCTCCAGGTAGGCCCTGGGGACCGCAGAAGATCTCAATTCCTTCGTAGGTACAGACCTTATCCGGAGGGGAGTCAAAATCGTAGACGAGATAATTGGCGACGTATAAATCGAGATCTCCGTCGCCATCGTAATCAAAAAAAGCGGCGCTAGAGCTATAGTCATCCCCTGCTACCCCAGCGGCAATGTCCACAAAGGTGCCATTGCCTTGGTTGCGGTAGAGAACATTGGGACCATAATTGGTCACGTACAGATCGCGGTGCCCATCGCCGTCGATGTCGCCCACGGTGCAGCCCATGCCCCAACTGCGGTCCCCAACGCCGGCAAGTGAAGTCACATCGGCAAAGGTGCCGTTACCTTGGTTGCGGTAGAGTACATTGCCCGGTCCGGATTTTTGTCGGTAAGTATTGACCGTAGCGCCGTTGACCGCGTATAGATCGAGGTCGCCATCATTGTCGAAGTCAAAAAAAGCAGCCCCACCGCCGGAGGTTTCGACAATGTGCTTTTTCTCATGTCCGCCGGCCACATGTTGGAAGGCGATGTGCGCTTCCTTTGTTTGGTCGGTGAATTGGGATAAAACAGATGCCGGCAGCAGCATAGCTAGCGTTATGGCAAAGACAAGGACCCAGCGGCAGTAAAAAAAGTCCATATACTCATCGCTGTAGAGGTGAACTAAGCAGATAATGGTTGTATTGGTGGATAGGGAATTATAGGCCCTAGCCTTTACTGCGGCAAGAACAGAAAACCGTAAGACGAGGGCGATGGTTTTGCCGCTTTTTTGTTTTGCTAAAAAGTTGCATGCCTCCGCCATTCATAGACTTAGAGGTGCGGAATGAGGCAGATTTTTGCCGCCCTAATGATGGGCATCACGTGCACAACTGCAGGGCAATCCGAGAACACTGTTGTGGAACTCCGCGACGGAGTCACCATGGAATTCGTGTGGATCGAACCAGGCACCTTTCTGATGGGATCGCCTGACTCAGCTCCTATACGAGGCGAAGACGAAGGCCCCCAGCACGAGGTCTCGATCAGCAAGGGATTTTACTTGGGTAAATTTGAGATTACCCAGGCCCAATGGGTCGCGGTGATGGGAACCGCGCCGTGGACCCGACGCAAGTACGTACGGGCCGAGCCGAATCACCCGGCAGTCTATATCTCGTGGATCGACATGCAGGAATTCCTCCGCCGCTTGAACCAAGCCGCCGACAGAGATTTGTACCGCCTGCCTACCGAAGCCGAGTGGGAATACGCCTGCCGGGCCGGGACCACGACGAGCCGTTCCTTTGGGGACGGCGAAAGCCTGTTGGGCAACTATGCCTGGTACATAGAAAACGTGGGAGACGCGGAGGGGAAATTCGCCCAACCGGTGGGTTCAAAGAAGCCGAATCCATGGGGGCTGTACGATATGCACGGCAATGTTTGGGAGTGGGTGCAAGATTGGTACAGCAGCGCCTATTCAAGTGCCAAACAGGTGGATCCTACAGGTGCTGCTTCGGGAACTGCGCGCGTTATGCGCGGCGGCGGCTTTGTCAATCACGCGCGCAACGTGCGGTCAGCCAAACGCTTCAGCTTTGAGCAATCGCTCCGCTACTGTGCTATTGGAGCACGCCTAGTGATGACAAAATAAACGGCCTCTCTTTGTCGCCCAAACGACTTATCCATTAGTTGAAATGCGACATATGATAGCCCCTAGAGACAAGTATTGAAAAAGAGAATTCCGCCTCAACACCTCACGTGGCTAAAAAGAAGCCAGCCGACCTATGGAGACGTCAAAGGCATTTCGGCCCGGGCCATCTTACTTGGGGCGGTACTGGCCTTTCTGCTAAATCTCCTTGACGCCTATGCTACGACCCTCATCCGAGGTTCGTATCTAACCCTGAACTTTAGCACTCCGGCGGCCCTGTTCTTCTTCTTTTTTGTCGTGCTTGCCAGTGCCTTGGTCGCCTGTCTCCGCCGGCCCCTGGCCTTGGACCAAGCCGAGTTGGTAACCATCTATATCATGCTAGCGGTGGCCTGTTGTGTTCCCGGCATGGGCTTCACTCAGTTCATCATACCCTGCTTACTCGGCTCCACCTACTATGCCACCCCCGAGAATAACTGGGATTTTCTCTACAACCAGTACATCCCTAGCTGGATGATTCCCCAGGGCGAGAACGCGGCGCGTTTTTTCTTTGAAGGCCTGCCCGAAGATGAGGCTATCCCCTGGGACATCTGGGTCGTACCGCTGAGTTTCTGGTACGGATTTTTTCTAGTGCTCAGCCTCGCCATGATCTGCACCATGGTCATTCTACGTCGCCAGTGGATGGATCGGGAAAAGCTAGTTTATCCACTGGTCCAAGTGCCCATGGAAATGATCGGCCGAGAAAAGGAAGGAATGATTGGCCGGTCGTTTTTCACCAACAAAGCCATGTGGATCGGTTTCGCCGTATCATTCATTCTACTCAGTGTCAACGGCCTGCACTCCTACTTTCCGAACTTTCCGCAGATCACCAAAACCTTCGCATTGCCCTTGTTCCGCGATACGGTCAGCCTGAATTTCTGGTTTAGTCCGCCCTGGACAGGCTTTTTCTATTTCGTCAACCTCGACATCACAGCTTCAATCTGGATATTCTACATCCTCACCACCATCCAGCGGGGCATCTTCAATATCGTCGGCTTGCAGAGCACGCAGCGGATCGATTTCTACTCTATCGAACCTTTCTTAGCTCATCAGGGTATGGGCTCGATGATAGTCTTTGTGCTGGTGGGGTTGTGGGTGGGACGCAGCCATTTACAAAATGTCTACCGCAAAGCCTTCCATGGCGACGAAGAGGTCGACGACAGCGGCGAGATGCTATCCTACCGACAGGCCCTTTTCGGCCTGCTAGCGGCGCTGGCCCTAGTGGTGGCCGGCCTATGTATGATGGGACTAACTCTTCCCACGGCGCTGTTATTCCTCTTTGGTGCCATGATGCTGTTTATAGGGCTAACTCGGGTGGTAGCTGAAGGGGGTATCCCGGCCATGCGGCCCCCTATCATGACTTCGAGCTTTGTCATTTCGGGGGCCGGTGCTTCGGCCTTGGGTGCTGCGGGTCTGGTGGGCTTGGGCTTTTCCTACGGCTGGCACTCCGAAGTGCGCTCCTTCGTCATGGCATCTGTAGCCAACGGGCTGAAGATGGGTGAGATTATCACCGGTTCCAAGCGCCGGCTATTCTGGGCCGTAGTCATTGCCATTGTGGTCAGTCTGGTCGGCTCGTCATATATGACCTTAGTGCTGGCCTACAAATACGGGGGCATCAATCTCAATCCGCTCTTTTTCGTGTGGCAGGCCCCCACCTTCGGTCCTCAGGATATGGCTCCGCGCATCGCCGCAGAGCTACCCGGCCCCAGACTGGACGCCTGGCTGTTCATGGGCATTGGCGGGGGGGTGATGGCCCTGCTGATGTGGGCGCGGCACCAGTTCGTCTGGTGGCCACTCAATCCCCTCGGCTATACCATCAGCGCCAACTGGAAGACGGGACATATCTTTGGCAGCGCCTTTCTCGCTTGGTTCCTCAAACTGTTAATCCTACGCTACGGTGGTCCCAAGCTGTACCGGAATTTGCGACCATTTTTTCTCGGCCTAATCTTGGGCGAAATCGTGGCAGCGGGCGGATGGCTAGTGCTGGATTATATAACCGGACACATGGGGAGCTTTCTCACGCAAATCTAACTGCTCGGCATGACAGCGCATACGCAAACCTATCGACCGCGCAGGTATTCGTAAGAGATCCTTTGGACTTCCGCCGGATCGTAAAACAAATGTTCCAAGTCATTGTGCTGATCGCTAAGCACGCGCCCCGGTCCAAGGCGGCTACGCAGTTCGGCGTCGTTGCGGATTACGCGGGCAACTAGCGCGTCGGGAGTTGATATATCGATCCGCAAAAGATCAGCCCTAACCTTGTCGGATTGGTAGAAGCGTTCGGACAGTCGCTCAAAACGGACGGGAGAGCGGCTGCCTAGCAGGATCAGGTGATGGCCTGCTCCCTCAAACAATAAACTGTAGGGAAATACCGCGACGAAAGTTCTAGTCACCAATTCGATAGCGTCGTTGGGCAACTGACCTATGGGAAGCCATTGGCTCATAAATCCATCGGGGCTCAGGTGCGCAAAGACCTGCTCGTAGTACTCCCGCGAATACAGGCGATACACTCCCCCGGACATGGGCGGCGGCGGTTCGCTGGTAATCAGGTCGTACGTCTCGTCGGTCAGCGCGAGGAAGTTGCGCCCGTCGTCGTTGATCATCCGCAGCCGTGGATCCAAATGCACGAAGCCGTGGTGCGCGGCAAAGGCTGGCGCCGTCTTGAATACGTTCTCGTTGAGATCGATGGCATCGATTCGCGTGATACTCTCGTGGGCGGCAATGGCCGAGGCGGTGTTGCCGACACCGAAACAGATCAGCAGAGCTTTCTCTGGATGCGGATGGGCGAGCAAGGGAAAGTGCGCCATCAGACGCATGTACTGCTGGGATCGCGGCGATGTACCCGACATGGACAGGCGGCCGAAGAAGAGCTTCATGTTGTTGTTCGGAAGCTCGAGAAAATACGTAGTATGGGCAGCATTGCTCCTCAAGCCTTGGGCCGCAACAGCGTTGGGCCACATCAGAGGCGTAAAAAAATCTCGGTCGAATCTTCTTGGCGTAGCTATACAGGCGCTGGCGACAAAAACTACCAAGACAGCGATCTGCCACGCTTTTATGGGACGGAATTCCGAAATGCACGCTAGGACGACCGCGGCGAGCGCCATGAAGGCCAAGAAGAGCTTCAACGAGTAGAAGATGTTCAGGCGGGGTGCCACCAACGTGAAGGCAATCAAGCCGAGACAGAATCCCACCGTATTCAGACCATAGGCCAGCCCCAGGTGTCTCCCTATGCCCTGCAGTCGATTGCAGACGTAGGGCAGGAGTAGGGAGATCAGCAAGTAAGAAGGCAGTACATAGATGCCAGTATAAACGAAGAGCTGGGAGAGACTCACGGGGAAGTGATGTACGCCGCGCACATCCGGCGAGTTGCCCACCAAGTAGGTCAAATCGTCGCTAAATCGCCAGAGCGCGAAATAGTAGAGCGCGGCCAGACCGTACGCGCCCTTGATATGAGCAAGCCCGATGCGCTTGATATGCCGCACGATAATACTGGCCAGAAAAATGCCCAGCACGGCCCAGAAGGAGATAAACGACATGGTCGCTCCGGGGCTCAGCACGACAATGAAATCGATCCGCTTGAACATATCGCCTTCGAGCGCTCCGGCGAGTAAGCCGCTCAGGACGGCACAAGCAACGAGGGCACTTCCCGATCTAGGTGGTACTCCAGCGCTCGGAAATGTTGCGCTGGTAGTGTCCGTCGCTTCGTCGCCAGCGGGTGCACCACCGCTGGCGACGAAGTATAATCCTAGCAGTATGTTCAAGCAGGCCATCAACCAAAAGGTTGGCTTGTGCCCGATCTCCGGTATCAGGATGAACTGGCAAGCGAGTACGCCGACACACGCGCCAATAGTGTTCCAAGCGTACAGGACGGAGGGAAGACGCCCATTCCTCGATATTGAGCGGAAGATGTCGCACAGTAAGGGGAAGGTCACCCCCATGAACAGACAAGGAATGAAGAGGCTGACCATGGCGATGGCCCCTTGGGCAATCTGATAGTGGATCGCTTGGACCCAGATTCCGTCGTTCAGGTAATAAGGAAAAGAACCCCAAAGGTTCGGCGGCAAATATTCGGCCGCCACAGTCACAAGGGCCGATGCTCCGACCAGAAGTTCTATCAGCCCGTACAAACGCAGCTTGTCCCCGATGCCGGTTCGGTTGGTCAGCAGCAGGGTGATTCGTTGACTCAAAAGCGCACCGCAGCCCAAACCCCCGATAAAGCTGCACACCACTAGGGCGAAGGTGAGGTTGGTCGAGCCAAACCAATCGATGAAAATGCGGAACCACGCGACTTGGTAGCCGAGGCTTATGAAGCCCGAAAGGGCATACAAGGGAAAGACGCGTCGCAAAGGGAGTTATACCTTTTTGTATGCTATAGTCCCGAACGAACGTCTTTCCAGCGCATACGCGCTAGTCCTTTGATACCTATTAACCGCGCAGGTATTCGTCTGGTTTAGATGCATTGGGCGGCCAGTACCCGTCCCGCGATTGACGCCATTGTGTGCCGCACAAGCCGCTGATCACGCTCCACTCGGACGGACTGGGGTCTGGGTCTGGGTGGAAGAGAAAGCGCTGGGCACCAGCGTCCTGCGAAGCTTTGAGAATGCCAGCCAAATCACGGGCTGGCATGGCGTCGCCGGCGTGCGGGGAGCGGCCAGTGGACACCCAAAAGATGGTTTTGTCGACATCTTTGATGGCCTCTAGCGCCCGCCGCGTTTCGCTGTACACGACCTCGGTGAAGAACTCTTCGGGAAAACCCATCTCCATATCCAGCAGCGACTCGACATTGGGCAGACGCAGGCCGAACAGCGATTCGACCAGCAGGAAGCAGTCGGCCTCGGTCAGGGAGGGGTTCCACTCGGCGAACTTTTGTACCCAGCGGGCAATGGTACCGTACATGCCGTCAAAACCGCGATGCCAGTAGTAGTGCTTGGGAAAGATGTAGTCGAAGAACGGCGGCATCTGCTGGTAATCTTGGCCGGTCAGGGAGGAAAACGTGGTGATGCGCGGAATACCGCCCAGCTCGACGTAGCGGTTAACGCCGTCCAAGTCGGCGCGAGCCCGCTCCCAAGAACGCCGCGACTTTTCCGCTCGAGCCCGCAGCCAGTAGAGGGAATCCTCGTTAATATCAAAGAGGTTCAAGCCAGCCAGAGTCCCGCCCGGGGCCCAATAGCGCACGAGATCGGGAGTGAGGTTGTGGAAACGCTGGCGCATGTGAGCAATGCCGCGCTCCAGCCGGTCGGTCTCAAAGCCCAAGTTGGCGAACTCGGAGCGCTCGCCATCGCGCAATTCAAAGAGTTCGCCGCCGTGGTGCCAAGCCAGTTCGTAGTGGTTCTCGCCGGGCCCGTCGATGATCACTCCGTTGACCTGGGGATAGCGGTTTATCAAGCTCTGCACATGGGCCGTGGTGCCGCTGTCGAATACCATGATGTGCCAGCCGCGTCCAGCGGCGTCATCCAGCATCGCGCTTAGTTCCCGCTCCTTTTCCAGATTGCGGGGCTGCTCCTCGGGCGCTGCTAGCCCTAGGTCGGCGTAGGCTTTGGGATCTTGAGGAAAGGCGGGAATTCGGCCGCCGTCGTCCTCTATAAAAAACATGCGCCCTACCACAATGCCGCGCACGCCGCCTTCTTCCCAAGCGTCGAAGATATGCTTGTAGTTGGCCATGTAGCGTTCGAGCGGATTGAAAACGAAAATCCAGCATTGCATCGTCTAACCTCCTTAGGTTGATGGCCTTTCAACTCGACCTGCTTATCCCTGCCTGTAAAGCCGCGACCCCTTGTCTTCTCTCCGGTACTGCGGCGGCGTAATCACCGCCTGCTGCTCCTCTGTCAACTCGGCGTAGAAATCCGGCGGTGTATAGGTCCCCATCAGCGACTCGGCCTGAACGCCGTGGTTATAGCGCAAAATCACCGAGCGCCGCTGATGTTTGGCCGTCCACTGCACAGCCCCGTGCATCAGCGTCTCGACGAAAAGGATCGCGTCGCCCGCTTTGGCCGGGATCTGCACGATGCGATCCTGGTGCGCCTCGTACAGCCGAATCTCGTCCGGGCAGGGATAGTTGGCCTTATGGCTACCCGGCAGACAGGCGAAACCCCCATCCTCCGGCCCCACATCCGCCAACTGCACGGCAATGTTGGTCATCCCGCAAAACATCCGGCCATTGCGGTAGAGGAATCCCCGCGAGCGGTCGAGCGGCTCGCCGCCCTCGTGGAACCAAAAGCCTTCGGCCCCCTCGTCCATGGTGATGATTCCCAACCCCTCCAAGCGAAAACCCGGTCCCAGCAATTCTTCCAGATACGGCTTGAACCGCGCATGGGCAATCATCGCCCTAAACGGATCGCAATGCGGTTTGTCCCATGTCAGCATCCCGCCCAAATCGCCGCGTCCCTGCGTACCCTTGAGCGTCTCCGACTCGTGGGCCAAGTCATTGGGGCGGATGCCGATTTGATCGGCGTGGTGGTCAATCGCCGCATTGGCCGCCGCTACTTCCTCCGGAGAGAGCGCCCCCTCGATCACCAGATAGCCGTGTACTTCAAAGAGATACTTTTCCGCTTCATCCATTGTCGGCCTGCTTCTCCTTACACCTTATGGAATGTTGACACACACAAGATCCATCCGCCAACCTACGCGACGCAAATATTCTAGGCAGTTAATCGGGCAGCACCTCACGCAAGACCCGCAGGTAATTCCCGCCGCAGATCTTGCTCGTCTCCTCCTCGGTGAATCCCGCATCCAGCAAGCCTTCTACCACCCAAGGCAATACCGCACTGTTAAAATGGGTGCCGATCCCCACGCCTTCTACACCCATCACACCAACGGCGTAGCGAACCTGCACCAAGGTCTGCTCCAACTGCTCTGGCGCGACCGCCTGATAGGGTGCGTCCCCCGGCGGCCGGGGGATCGGCGGCGGGATCCCCAACACGCCTCCGTGCTCGGCCAACGCCCGCATAACCTCGTCGGGTGCTGCCCTAGGCTCATCGACCAATGCCCGCGGATGCGAGTGCGAATCGACCACCGGCTTTGTTGATACTTCAATGATGTCGAGAGCGCAGGGGTCATTGCTATGGGCCAAGTCGATAAGGATCCCGGCCGCGTTCAGCTCCGCAATCATCCGCACTCCCAACTCGGTCATCCGCCCGCCCGAACGGGTCTCATTGGAGGCATCCCAACCCAACTCGCGGGTCGCTTGACCCAAGGTGATCATCCGCAGCCCAAGGCGGGCAAACATCCGCAGAATGCCGGGGCCATCGCCGAACCAGTCGCTGCGATTGGCCCCCATCAATACCGCGACCTTGCCCGCCGCCTGCGCAGCATCCAAGTCCCGGGCCGTCCGCACCAGTAGCACCTGCTCGGGATAGGCTTCGACGTTGAGCAAAAAGCGGTCGAGCACCCCCAGTACCAGTTGGGTCGGATTTTTGATCGCCAGACTCAGGAACATATCCTCGCTGCCGCGGCCCGGACGCCATTCCGACGCCTGCCGCCACAGCGGTTTGTAGTTCTCGTCGTAGTAGGCCGCTCCCCCCTTGCACATCACCACCCCTACCCCCCATTCGGCAAACTTGGGAAAATCGCCACGACAAGTACTCACGTCTTTTTTGCCTAGGTCAATATCGTCGATCACAAAACGGGGATGGGTCAAATTTAACCCCAGCATGTCGCATACTGGATGCGGCCAAATGCGTCCGGAGGGCAATCTCATGGTCATCTCATTCGCCAAACGCTTGATCGAAATCCCGGCGGCAATCGGCCAAAACCTGCGCTAGGGCAAAATCGCCGCCATAAGCCAGCATCTGCGCTCCTTGGGCGCGGTATTGGGCCAGCAACTCAGGAGTGCCAGCGGGTATCCCCCAAGCTTTGCCGTGTTTTTGTGCCGCTGCCGCGACGTTGGCAACGGCCTGATCGAGATCGACATCCCCCCCAGCCAACCCGAGCCGCAACCCCAAGTCAGCCGGACCGACGAAGAGCCCATCCACTCCCTCGACCGCGGCGATTTCCTCGACATTGGCCAGCGCTTGCGGAGTTTCAATCTGCAAGACGACAAAAGTTTCGCGATTGGCGTCGTCGATATAGGTACTCCCCTCATGCCACAAGTCGAGACCAAAATCGGCGTCCAAACCCGCCCCGTCCAAGCCGCGATTGCCCAATGGTGGGTACTTCACCGCGGCGACGATCTGACGCGCCAAGTCCGCATCCGAAACCAGCGGCATCATCAGACCGGTTGCCCCGTCTTCGAGATAGCGGTAGAGGCGGGTGCGCTCAAGCGTCGGGGCCCGCAACATGCAATCGATATCACAGGCGCGACACAAGGCCAACAGGCCCTGGACCTCGCGCTGATCCATCGCCCGGTGTTCCAAGTCGAGCCAGATGCCGTCATAGCCGTTGTGGGCGGCATAGCGCACGAAAAATGGCAGATAATGCCCTAGGCCACAAATGCGAGCGCATCGCCCCGTGCGCACTTTGTCCAAGACTTTGCTCTTTCTCATATTCCCCGCTTTGATAGAGGGTTGCGTTGCGCCAATAGTATACTACCGCAAATACGCCTGCTCCACCTTCGCAAACGCCTCGGCAATATCCGCCACCTCCCGCTCGACAAAATTCTCGTGAATCGACATAATGAAGTGACTCTCAACCGCATCAACGGCGTTGGGACAGGGAAACTTTACATTGCGGTCTCCTCCATACGCCGGCAAGCCCCACGGATAGTCGCTGCCGGGAAAGACCTGCCGCTCCTTAAACCAGACCATCTCGGAGGGGATATAGCGATATGTGGCCGTCAGCGGAATGCCCTCGGCGGCCACGGCCCGGGCAAAGCCGTCTTTGTCCATCCGGAGCTTGGCGGCATCCACGTAGAAGCGCATAAACCAGTACACCCCCTCCGACTCGGCCACCTGCCATCCCAGCCGCACCGCCTTGCACTCGGCAATGGCCTCTTCGATTTGCGCTGCTACCTGACGCCGCTTGGCGACCATCGCATCGAGTTTCTTTAGCTGCACCCGTCCAATGGCGGCCGACAGGTCGTTGCCGTTGAGATTGAGTCCGGCGCGCAGGTTAGAGGTCGCCTCCGTATTAAAGGGCTTGCCCCGGTCGGCAAAGCGCTTGGCCTCCCAGCAGAGTTCTTCGTCGCGGGTAAAGACCACCCCACCCTGCGGCCCCGTCGCGTGGTGCTTGCCGCTCATGGTCGAAAAGGCCGCCACCGCACCCAGCGATCCCGCTAGCTGCCCCTTGTAGCGCGCCCCGTGAGCCTGAGCGCAATCCTCAATGACCGGTATACCGCGCTCCTCAGCTAGCGCCAAAATGGGCGTCATATCCGCTGGTTCGCCGGCAATGTGGGCCACGACAATCGCGCGGGTGTGGGGCGTCAGCACCGCCGCGATCTGCTCCGCACCGGCGTTGAACGACCCCGGCGCGGCATCGGCGACCACGGGCACTTGGCACAACAGCGCCGCGGGCATCGCCCCACCCGGATCCGTAATCGGCGGGATCACCACCTCGCCAGCCGCTTCTAGCTTTAGAGCTCCCAATGCCGCGTAGAGCGCCGAGGTCCCCGAGTTGACCAAATCGGCGTACCCACCCCCCATAAACGCGGCGAACTCTCTTTCGTAGGCCAATTCCTCTGGCCCGCTGTAGCCGATTGCATTGCCGCTTTCCTGCGCTTCAGAAAACAGTCGCAACGCGACTTCGCGCTCCTCAGCCCCAAACAGATGCCGTCTGGGAAATGGCGTCTCGCGGATCTTTGGTCCCCCGTCTATTGCCAACATTATCAATTTCCTTTCTCGACGGTATGCCACTGGCGCTAGTCAGAGACACACCGGTAATTTAGCAAGCTGGCACCGCTCGCCGCCCATAACTATACACCGCTGCTGATTTGCACAAAAGACACGACCCCTACTCCAGCCTGCGCGTCCCGCTCTTTCGGCGTTACCTAATCGCTTCCGCGTTGGTGCGGATGGGCACAGCCGCCCAAGGCCTAGCCATCGGTTGGGAGGTGTACGACCGCACCGGCCAAGCGCTCTCCCTCGGCATGGTCGGCCTCGTCCAAGCCATCCCCATGCTGCTGTTGACGCTGCCGGCCGGTTATCTAGCCGACGTATTCGACCGCCGCAAGCTGATGATGCTCAGTCTGGCCGGTGCGACGCTCTGCTCGCTGGCTTTGGCCGCCTTTAGCTGGTACCAGATGCCGATCCTCTGGATGTACTTGCTGCTCTTTTTGGATTCGTCCTTCCTCCGCCTAGGCTGGCCCGCCCAACGAGCCATCGCGCCCTTACTGGTCCCGGACGAACTCTTTGAAAACGCCGCCAAATGGTCCACCAGCCTGATGCAGATCACCGGCATCGCTGGACCGGCCATCGGCGGTTTTGTCATCGCCTTCAATCTCCAAGCTGCCTATGTTCTCAGCGCCGTTTCCTCCGCGGCCTTCATCATCTTCATCAGCACCATGGTCTTGCCCCCCGCTCCGCGCATCCAAGGGGGCAAGATGTTCGCTCAGATCGCCGTTGGGCTGCGCTTCGTCCGCGACCAGCCGCTCCTCCTCGGCGCGATCTCGCTCGATCTGTTCGCCGTCCTCCTCGGCGGCGCCGTGTACCTCTTGCCCATCTTCGCCCGCGAGATCATCGACCTCAGCTCCGTCGGCCTCGCACCCGAAGCCGCACTCGGCTGGCTGCGCGCGGCCCCAGCCATCGGCGCCAGCATCACCGCCTTGGCCATCGCCCACTTGCCGCCGATTCGCCGCGCTGGCAAAACCTTACTCTGGTGCGTGGCCGGCTTTGGCGCGGCGACCATTCTCTTTGGCCTCTCGCAAAACTTCTGGTTCTCGCTGCTGATGCTGGCACTGACCGGTGCCTTCGACAACGTCAGCATGGTCATCCGCCGCGTCATCTCGCAGATGGGCACGCCCAACGAGATGCGAGGCCGAGTCCAAGCCGTCTCCGCCATCTTCGTCGGCGCGTCCAACGAAATCGGCGGCTTTGAGTCCGGGCTGGTAGCCCAGCTCTTCAATCCGGTCTTCTCCGTCGTCAGCGGTGGCATCGGCACGTTGCTGGTCGTCGCCGCTTGGACGGGCCTTTTTCCCTCGCTGAGGAACTTGGGCAGCCTCTCGTCGCTGACGGCCCAGCACTCGGCTAAATGATAGACCGGTGCTTTCTAGCTACTTTGCTTTTAACTATAGTATAAGCCGCAATTCAACAGACTCAGCAAAACACGGGGAAGAGACATGAAGAAGAAACTTTTTATCACCGGCGCCGCCGGCAAAGTCGGGTCTGGCTTGCGCCGTCACCTCAAAGACCGCTACGACTTTCGCCTGCTCTTCCACCGCAACATCCCCGAGGTCGAACCAAACGACGAAATCGTCGTCTCCGACCTCGCCAATTTCGAGAACATGGTCGAGGCCTGCGAAGGCATCGACACCATCGTTCACCTCGGCATCGCCATCGTCCAGCGGGGCTATCCGCGCACGCGCTATAACCAGATGATCATGGAGACCAACATCCAAGGCACCTACAACATCTTTGAGGCCGCCCGCATCAACAAGGTCCCGGTCGTCGTCTTTGCCAGCACCAACCACGTGACGGGCTTCTACGAGCAAGAGGGCATCTACACCACCCCCGAGATGCCGATCCGCCCCGACAGCATGTACGGCGTCAGCAAGGCCTTCGGCGAAGCCCTCGGTCGCTTTTACTACGACGAGTACGGCATCTCCTCCTACTGCCTGCGCATCGCCAATTACCCGGACACCGAGGAAATCAACAGCACCTATCCCCCCGGTGAAAACCGCTGGCTCAGCGCCCGCGATGTCTCCGAGCTGACCGCCTGTTGCATCGAGGCCCCCCGGCCCCAATTCGGCATCATCTACGGAGTCTCACTGGGCGCGGACAAGAAGTGGGATCTCGCCAACGCCAAAGAACTCGTCGGCTGGGAGCCCCAAGACCGCGGCGCGCCCTCGCCGTGACGGATGTGGCCCACTTGGGCGGCGGCTACGCAGCGTCCGCACCCGACCCCGGCCCCACCGTAACAGCCCTCCTGCAAGCCGCTCGTCCCGGCAGCCCGTCTTCCCGCCTCGTGGTCTTGAGCGGGCCGCCCGGAGTCGGCAAAACCGCGGTCGCCCAAGCCCTGCTTGCGCTCTGCCCCAACACCTTCCTGCTCGACAAAGACCAAACGGCCGCGGGTTTTATCCTCGAAGCAGCCGCGCTGCGGGGCGACGCACCCGACGCGGCCTACGGTACGCCGCACTACTGGCAAAAGCTCCGTCCCCTCGAATATGCCAGCGCCCTCACCGCAGCTTGCGCTAACCTCGTCGGCACCCGCCAAGTCCTCCTCGTCGGCGGCTTTGGCCCCGAATTGGGTGTGGATGCCCTCTGGAAAGGCCTAGCCACAAACATCGACCCAGCCGCCCTTCGCGTCCTCCACCTCGACCCGCCGCCCCCGGACATTTGGCGCACCCGCATGACCGCCCGCGGCTCCCGCGCCGACGCTCCCTACTTTGCCCAACTCGCGCAGGCCCTCGGCAACCTGCCCGTCTGGGCCGGGGCCGTCCGCATCCCGACCGATGGCCCCCTACACTCGGTCGTCCAACGCGCCCTCAACGCCCTCGGCTGAAGGCGCGAGGGCGTTGACTTTTCTCGGTTTTACCCTTTATTTCTTAAGATGTTATGTTAATCGTTCACAGTGCCTTAGGTTACTTCGTTCTTCTCGCCATAGCCTACCTCAGCGGCCGCCGCACCCGCTCCATTCCCAGGAAAACCATCGGCGTGGCCACGGTGCTCCAACTCCTGTTGGCCGCCATCCTGCTGCAACCAGCCATCCGCTCGCTGGTGTTTGGCCTCGCCAGCGACTTGACGACCCTGCTCAAAACAACCGCGCTCACAGCTAATGAATCGCTGCTGTTTAGCGGCGTGATTGGGCTATACCTATGAAACCCAGAGGCACTTCGGGCGTTATATACTATCTCTAGCTAAAGCGAAAAACAGATGAAGACAAAAAAGACGACCTATCGCGCCCGGTTCGACGGCCACCGGCGGCTCGCTGCCGCAGTCATCATCCAAGCCGTCAAAGACGTGCAGACCACCGATTGCAAGCAGGAGCGGCAGACGGCTATCGACTTCCTCTCAGGGGACATGTGGCCCTTTTCCGATGTCCTCGACCTGCCTTTAGACGGTCGTGCGCTCTGCGAGTACCTACGCACCATGGAGATCGCTTCCATCGAACCTCTTGGCTGACTTGCGCAGAAGCGGTATTTTTCGCGGTGCACCTAACCCGGAGAAGATCTCTCATGGAACTCTCGCCCGCGCAGCTTCGCTTCTTCAAGAGCTTCGGCTATCTCTACTTCCCGCAGCTTTTTGCCCCCGACGAGATCGCCTGGATCACCGAGGAGTTTGAGCGCTCTATCCAAGCCTACGGCAACGGTGCCCAACACGACGGCACCAAGCGCACCATGTTCGGCGGCCCCATCGAGCACCGCGAGCGGCTGTGCGCCCTCGTAGACGACGAGCGCATCGTCGGGATCTGCAACGGCGTCCTCGGCGAAAACTTCAACTACGCCAGCGGCGACGGCAATTACTACAGCGGCGATACCGGCTGGCACCCCGACGGCAATTGGGGCCAGCTTTTCTCGGTCAAAATCGCCTTCTACTTAGACGAGCTGACCCGCGATACCGGCTGTCTGCGCATAATTCCCGGCAGCCACCACCCCAGCCACTTCGTCCGCGCCGAGGGCATTGACCTCAACAACGCCATGGAGTTGTTCGGCGTCGAGCCGCGCGACTTTCCCGGCAGCCTCGCGCTCGAGACGACCCCCGGCGACCTCGTCATCTTCAACCACGACCTCTACCACGCTTCCTTCGGCGGCGACCAGCGGCGGCGCATGTTTACCATGAACCTCACCCGCCCCTGCACCAACGACGCCGACCTAGCCACTCTTAGGGACTATCTCAGCCGGCACTCTCCCGGCGGCTACCAAGTCGTCACCGGCGGCGGCATGTTCTATCCCACCATGCTCAATACCGCCAGCCCAGAGCGCATGGTGCACCTGCGTCAATGCGCCGAAGTCCACGACGAGCTCTTCCCCGAACTGGCTCGGCATTGACGATCTGTCCACCTGTGCAGATATTTTCTCTGCGCCCGTAGCTCAGTTGGCAGAGCAGCTGACTCTTAATCAGCGGGTCCAGGGTTCGAGCCCCTGCGGGCGCACCATCTTTGCCGAGGGGTTGCGGACGCCGTTTCCGCACCCCTTTGGCTACCAATTCGCGCCTTCCCAGTGCTCTGTCCCATCCTTGACATTTCGCAGTCCAAAGCATAAAATAGCCTCGCGTTTTAACCGCCTTAGCACCTCCTATCCTTATCGCCATGGCCAACTCCATAGCCAAACTGGAAAAAGCATTACGACGCGATCCGGATTCCCCGCGCTTTGCTCGCCTCGCCGACCGCTATCTCAAGCGCGGGCGCACCAGGCGCGCCCTCGAGTTGTGCCAAAAGGGCTGTGAGGATTTTCCCGATTACGCCACCGGCTTTATCGTCCTCAGCAAGTGCTATGAGAAACAGGGGGCCTTGGAAGAAGCGCGCGAGGCCCTGAGTCAAGCCCTGCGGCTCGATCCGGAAAACCCCAGCGGGTACAAGCGCCTCGCCCACCTGTTTGAGCAACTCGGCGTCGCGCCGCTGGTCTTGCAAAGCCTGCGCCAAGCCGCGTACCTCGACCCTTTCGACGCCTCCCTAGCAGAGCAAATCGACCGCTTCGCCAGCCAAAACCATCAAGAGGCACCCGAACCCGAAGAGTCCGCCGCCAGCGCGGCCCCAGAGGAGGCTCTCGACGCCGAAGCGGCACAGCCCCAAGCGCTGCCACCGCCGCAGCCGCCAGCAGACCGCGACGAGCTGTACGGCGACACTAACGACAGCGAATTGCTCCGCCTCTTGCAGGAAATCGAAGAAGAAGAAAAAGCCGCCGAGCCGGTGCCCTTATCTGAAGAACCACCCACCCCGACCGACGGCGAGCCGAGCGCACCGAAAAGCAAGCGCATCGCCACCATGACGCTGGCCGAGATCTACACCACGCAGGGCTTGACCCAGAAGGCAATCGAAACCTATCGCGAGCTCCTCGAACAGGAGCCGACTAACACCATTATCCGCAGCAAGCTGGCTTCGCTAGAACAAAGCAGCAGTGCGCACTAACGGGAGCAATATGGCAGACACCACGGATTTTAGAAACGGTTTTACCATGTCCCTCGACGGCGAGATCTTCTCCATCGTCGAGTTTCAGCACGTCAAGCCGGGCAAGGGCAGCGCCTTCGTGCGCACCAAGCTCAAAAACACCAAAACGGGCGCCGTCCTCGACCGCACCTTCCGCTCGGGCGACAAAGTCGAGCAAATCCGGCTCGAAAAGCGCCAGATGCAATACTTGTATGCCGACCAAGATCTGTACTACTTCATGGACTTGGACACCTACGATCAGATCCCGGTGTCCGCAGAGATCGTCGGCGCAGCGAGCAACCTCCTCAAAGAAAGCGAGAACGCCTTCCTCCTCGTCGCGGGCGAGGAGGTCGTCTCCGTTGAACTACCCAACTTTGTATCCCTTGCCGTCACCCATACCGAACCGGGCATCAAGGGCGACACCGCCACCGGCGCGGTCAAGCCAGCTACCCTAGAGACCGGCTACGTGGTGCAAGTGCCGCTCTTTGTCAATAGGGGCGACTGCCTCAAGGTCGATACCCGCACTGGCGAATACGTAGAGCGCGTTTGAGAAAGGACGACACCTCCTGTGAACGAAGGCAAGCTCCGCAAACTGCTAGAGCTTTTCAGCGATAGCGACCTAGAAGAGATAGAGGTCCAACACAGCTTCTGGCACGGCACGCGCATCCGTCTGACCCGCAGCCGCGCGCCCTCCCCAGTGGCACCCGCTGCCCCCATGCCCATTGCGCCAGCACCCACTGCGCCCACCGCTGAGCCTGCGCCGGCTGAAAAGACCGACGACGGCCTGCACGAGGTGCTCTCGCCCATGGTCGGCACGTTTTACCGAGCCGCCTCGCCCGAAGCCGATCCCTTTGTGAGCGAAGGCGATCGCATCGAAAGCGGCCAGACCGTCTGTATCATCGAGGCCATGAAGATCATGAACGAGATTCCAGCGGATGTCCAAGGCGAAGTAGTCGAGATCCTCGTCGGCGACGGTCAGCCCGTTGAATACAACCAAACTCTATTCAAAATTCGCCCTAGCTGAGAGGCTGTGTTCGAGAAAATCCTCATCGCCGACCGCGGCGAAATCGCGCTGCGCGTCATCCGCGCCTGTAAGGAAATGGGCATTGAGACCGTGGCCGTCCACTCCCAGGCCGATACCCGCTCTCTGCACGTGTCCTTTGCCGACGAGGATGTCTGCATCGGACCGGCCGCCGGCAAAGACAGCTACCGCAACATCGTCAATATCATCAGCGCCGCCGAACTGACCAACGCCGACGCCATCCATCCCGGCTACGGCCCCTTGGCCGAAAACGCCGATTTTTCCGAAATCTGCGCCGATTGCGGCCTCCAGTTCATCGGCCCACCAACTGTGGCCATCCGCAAGATGGGCGACAAGGCCGTCGCCCGCCACACCATGCAGGAGGGCGGCGTGCCCGTCGTGCCGGGCAGCGAGGGCGCACTCCAGTCGCTAGATGACGCGCGCCAATGGGCGGAAAAGATCGGCTTCCCACTGCGCCTCAAAGCCTCCGCTGGCGGCGGTGGGCGCGGGATGCGAGTCGTCCGCGCCATGGATGAATTAGAGGAAGCCTGGCAGATGGCGCGCCGCGAAGCACGCACCGCCTTTACCAGCGACGCCGTGTACATGGAGCGCTCCATCGAAGACGCACGCCACATCGAAATCCAAGTCCTCGGCGACCAGCACGGGAATATCGTCCACCTCGGCGAGCGCGAGTGCTCCATCCAGCGCCGACACCAGAAGCTCTTGGAAGAAAGCCCCTCGCCCGCCGTGGATGCCGACTTGCGCCAGCAGCTCGGCGAGTCCGCCCTCGCCGGAGCAGCAGCCGTTGGCTACTACAGCGCCGGCACCATTGAGTTCCTCGTCGATTCAGACCACAACTTCTACTTCATGGAGATGAATACCCGCATTCAAGTCGAACACCCGGTTACCGAGATGGTCACCGGCATCGATTTAGTCAAGGAACAGATTCGCGTCGCGGCCGGCGAATCCCTACGTGTCAGCCAAGAAGACATCCAACTCACAGGGCACGCCATTGAATGCCGGATCAACGCCGAGGATCCCGCGCGCAACTTCATCCCCTCCTCGGGCGTCATCGAGGCCCTCCACCTGCCGGGCGGACCCGGCGTCCGCGTCGACAGTCACATCTACCAAGGCTACGAGATCCCACCGTACTACGACTCCCTGCTGGCCAAAATCATCGCTTACGGCCCCGACCGCCAAGGGGCCATGGCACGGATGCGCCGAGTCTTGGGCGAATGCACAATAGAAGGGGTGGCCACCACGGTGCTCTTTCATCAGACCCTACTCAACCAACCCGACTTTATCGCCGGGCAATTCGACACCAACTACGTGGCCAACGCGGCGTGGTCATCTTAAGCAAGCACGAGAGGCGATTATGAGCCAGACCCAGATTCCCGAGCACTTGCTCTACTCGGAAAGCCACGAATGGCTGCTGATAGAAAGCGACATCGCCACCATCGGCATTACGGATTTCGCGCAAACCGAATTGGGCGACATCGTGTTCGCCGAGTTGCCCGAAGTGGGCGAACACATCGAACGGGGCGCAACCTTTGGCACGCTCGAAGCCGTCAAGACCGTCGCCGACCTGATCGCCCCGACTTCCGGCGAGGTGCTCGAAGTCAACGACAGTCTCGCGGAAGGAGCCGAACAGATCAACGAAGACCCTTATGGCGGCGGTTGGCTGCTCAAGGTCCGCATCGACGACCCGGCGGACTTGGAGCACTTACTCAGCGCCCAAGACTACGCCGGCTTGCTCGAAAACCATTGACCTTGCACTTGTTCATCGTACGGGCGCTTTTTATAAGGAATGCAAATTGTGTCGTGGGAAATTGGATAATAAATCCAATCCCGAGGGTTGGAACATGCCAAAAGTAGGGGGCGGTTTGAAACCGCCCCCTACCTTACACCCTGGATAGGCCCTTGCTGGAAAGAACCGTACTCGTCCTCAATCAAAACTACGAGCCTCTCAGCGTATGCAGCGTGCGCCGGGCCTTGCTGCTGATTTTGCGCGGCAAGGCCGAAGCCGTCGAAAAGATGAACGGGGTAATCCATTCGGTCTCCCAGGACTATCCCGTGCCCAGCGTCGTCCGCCTTGAGCGCTATATCCGCGCGCCGCGCCGGCGGGTCGTGCTTTCCAAGCGCAACATCCTCAAACGCGACAATCACCAGTGCCAGTACTGCGGCAGCAAAGACGGCAAGCTAACGGTTGACCACATCGTGCCGCGCACCAAAGGGGGCCAAGGGACCTGGGAAAACCTCGTCTGCGCCTGCGCCCTGTGCAACAACAAGAAAGGCGAACACCGGCCCGAGCAGGTCGGCCTCGTGCTGCGCACCAAACCCAAGCGCCCCAACAACGTGAGCTTCATCCGCAACTTCGTCGGTATCGACGATCAGCGCTGGAAACCGTATCTTTTTATTGATTGAGGCAGGCGCACTTATGGAACGCGACGAGATCGAACAAATCGAAGAAGAAGAAGCGGCTCTCTACGAAGTTAAGCTCGACGTCTTTGAAGGTCCGATGGACCTATTGCTCTATCTGATCCGCAAAGACGAGCTGGACATCTACGACATTCCCATCGCCCACATCACCACGCGGTACTTGGGCTTCTTGCAACACATCCACCAACTCGACATCGAACAGGCCAGCGACTTCATCCTCATGGCGGCCACCCTGCTGCGGATCAAGTCGCAGATGATGCTGCCCCGCGAAGAACTGGGTCTCGACGGCGAGGGCGACGGAGACGGAGATCCACAGGCCGAGTTGGTCCGCCGCTTGCTCGAGTACCAGCAGTTTAAGGACATCGCCGACTGGCTCGGCGTGCGCAAAGACGAGCGGCGCGACGTGTACCTGCGCCGCCAAGGGCCTGGTGACAGCGTCGAGGAGTCGGCCCAGCTACGGCCCGTATCGCTCTTCGACCTATTGGCCGTGTACAAGCACGTACTCGACACCGTGCCCGAAAACCTAGTACACCAAATCGTCGAAGAAGAAGTCTCGGTCGCCGAGCGCATCGACCATCTGTTGGCAGTACTCGAACGCCGCTCGCGCATCAGCTTCATGGATCTGCTCCAAGGCCGCGACCGCCAGACCCTAATTGCCACCTTCGTCGGGGTGCTAGAGCTGCTCAAAGCGCAGCGCGTCCGCGTGCAGCAGGCGCGGCCCTTCGACGACATCTGGATCGAACAATCGTCACCTCAACCGACCATAGCAGGGGCTATTCAGACCCGTGAGCCATGAACCCACAGCAGCCTCGCGCGACGCCGACCCTGCGCAGGCTCGGGCAATTATTGAGTCCATCCTGCTGACGGCGACCGAGCCGGTGACCCCGGGTCGCCTCGTCGATTTGCTCTCCGGGTACAACGGCCGCGATATTCGCGAGGCCGTCGACGCGCTCAACGCCCAGTACGAAACGGCCGGACACGGGATTGAAGTCGTCGAATTGGCCGGCGGCTATCAACTCGCCGCGCGCCAAGAACACGGCCCTTGGCTGCGCAAGTACCACAAGACCTCGCGCCAAGTGCGCCTCTCACCAGCCGGCCTCGAAGTCCTCGCCATCGTCGCCTTCAAGCAGCCGGTCACCCGCATCGAGATCGACAACATTCGCGGCGTTAGCTCGGCCAGTGTGTTGCAAACGCTGATGGAACTCAACATGGTCCGTCTCGCCGGCCGCTCCGAGGGCATTGGCAAACCCATGCTCTTTGGCACGACCCGCGAATTTTTGGTCCACTTTGGCCTGCGGGGGCTGAGCGAGTTGCCCAAGCCCAAGGAGTTAGAAGAGCTACTCGCCGAGGGCCAGCCACCGACCGCAGCCCGCCAACTCGCCTCTGAGCTAGACGAGTTGCAAAAGCAGGCGGAGGAAGGGGACGACGAACTGCAAAAACCAGCAGAGGAAGAAGAAGACGGTGAACGCGCCTGAGCCGCAAATGCGCCTCAATCGCTTCTTGGCCCGCTGCGGTGTGGCCTCGCGCCGCCACAGCGATGCGCTGATACAAAGCGGTGCCGTGCGCATCAACGGCGAGATCGTCGACGAGCCAGGGCGCGTAGTCGCAGTGAGTGCCGACCGGGTCGAGTGCGGTGGCCAGGTCCTCGCCCTGCCCGGCCAGTACGAATACGTGCTTTTGCACAAACCGGCCGGCTATCTGGTCACCCGCAGCGACCCGCGCGACCGGCCCACGGTCTTCGACCTCTTGCCCGACCTCCACCCCGGCACCGTGCCCGTGGGTCGCCTCGATCTGGACACCACCGGGCTTTTGCTACTGACCGACGACGGCGACCTCGGCCATCGGCTGCTGCATCCGCGCTTTGTCGTCGCCAAGCGCTACGAGGCCGTCGTCAGCGGCGACCCGCACGAGGACCAACTCGACCGGCTGCGCGAGGGCATCGCGCTCGGCGACGGGCCCACCGCACCGGCTCAGGTCCAAGTCGAAGAGCGCTGGAGTAGCGGTTGGAAAAAGCGGGCGCGGCTGAGCCTGTGCATTCACGAGGGACGCAAGCGCCAAGTTCGCCGCATGCTCCGCGCCGTTGGCTACCCCGTGCGGCAACTGGCACGAGTCGAATTTGCCGGCCTGACCCTTGGCCCACTCGCCGTAGGCCAGTACCGCCATCTCAGCTCCGGGGAAGTGCGCCATCTCAAAGACGAGGTCGGCTTGTGAAACGGCGCGGGCTAGTCATCGCCATCGACGGCACCATCGGCACCGGCAAGACGACCACGGCTCGGCAGGTGGCCGAGCGGCTGGGTTATCGCCACCTCGACACCGGAGCCATGTACCGAGCTGTGGCCTTAGCAGCGACCCGTCGTGGGGTAGGACCCGAGGACGAGGACGCGCTGGAAGCCCTATTGGCGACCGCGACCATAGATTTGGACTCTGGCCGGGGGCGCGTCCTGCTCGACGGCCAAGACATCAGCGAAGCCATTCGCCGGCCCGACATCACCCGCCGAGCGGGCGCTTACGCAAACGTACCCCTAGTGCGCCACTCCCTAGTCACCCAGCAGCAGCGGTTGGGCCAGTTGGGCGGCGTAGTTGCCGAAGGGCGCGACATAGCCGCGGTGGTCTTTCCCGACGCCGAGCTAAAAATCGCCTTGGTGGCCGACCTCGATGAGCGCGCTCGTCGGCGGCATCGGGAATTGACTGACAAGGGAGTATGCATCACATTGGAACAGGTCCGATCCGACATTCAAACTCGCGACCGGGAAGACGCCGTGCGCGACTACGGCGGTACGAGCGCCGCGAACGAGATCGTCGAGATCGACACGACGGACATGACTTTGGCAGACCAAGTTGACTGCGTCGTCGCATTGGCTCGCCAACGCGGCGCATAACGCTGGCGCGGAGAGACCGCGCCCGTATCACCCCAGGCGAAGTGCGCGCTTCGCCTTAACCTTTTTGAGGATTTGCGCAACATGACTGAAGAAATCACAGCAACAGCAGAGCCGCAGGAAGCAATAGAAGCACAACAAGAAACTCCTGTGTACGGCAACGTCAGCGTCGAAGAGCTGGAAAAGCCCGAGTACGATCAGGACCAATTCGACGAATTCATGGCCCTCTACGAGGAGAGCATCTCCGGCATCAAAGAGGGCCAGATCGTCAAGGGCACGGTCGTCTCCATTGGCCCCAGCGAAGTGATGGTCGATATCGGCTTCAAGTCCGAAGGCGCGGTGTCGATCAAGGAATTTTCCGACCCCGAGTCCATTGAGCAAGGCCAGGAAATTGAGGTCTTCTTGGAGGACGTCGAAGACCAAGATGGCCAAGTCGTGCTCTCCAAGCAGAAGGCCGACTTCATGCGGGTCTGGGATTTGATCAAGGATGCTCACGACACCGGCAACACCGTCGAGGGCCGCCTGATGCGGCGGATCAAGGGCGGCATCGTCGTCAATCTCTTTGGCGTCGAGGCCTTTTTGCCCGGCTCGCAGATCGACATCCGCCAAGTCAAAAACTTCGACCAGTTCCTCGGCCACGAATTTCCCTTCAAGATCATCAAGCTCAACAAGGCGCGGCGCAACATCGTCGTCTCGCGCCGCGCCGTGCTAGAAGAAGAGCGGGCGCGGATGCGCGAGGAGATCGTCAAGGTGCTGGAGGAAGGCCAAACCCGCGAGGGCATCGTCAAGAACATCACCGACTTCGGTGCCTTCATCGACTTGGGCGGCGTCGATGGCCTCCTGCACATCACCGACATGTCGTGGGGGCGGGTCAACCACCCCTCGGAGTTGGTCTCTATCGGCGACCGCATCAAGGTCAAGGTGCTCAGCTACGACCGCACGCGCGAGCGCATCTCCTTGGGGCTGAAGCAGCTAACGGCCCATCCGTGGGAGAACATTGAGAAGAAGTACCCCATCGAGAACCAGATTCGCGGCAAGGTGGTCTCCATCACCGACTACGGTGCCTTCGTCGAGCTGGAAGAGGGCATCGAGGGCCTAGTCCACATCTCTGAGATGTCCTGGACCCAGCACGTGCGCCATCCTTCCAAGCTGGTTAACATCGGCGACATCGTCGAGGTAAAGGTGCTCAAGATCGACAGCGAAAACCAGAAGATCTCCCTCGGCATGAAGCAAACCGAGGACGATCCGTGGGATACCCTCGACGCCAAGTATCCCCCCGGCACCAAGATCGAGGGCACGGTCTGCAGCCTGACCAACTTCGGAGCCTTCGTCGAGATCGAGGACAATATCGACGGGCTAGTCCACATTTCGGATATGTCTTGGACTAAGCGCATCCGCCAAGCCAGCGAAATGTTCAAAAAGGGCGACGTGATCCCAGTGGTCGTCACTGAAATCGACATCAAGCGCCGCCGCATCTCGCTCAGTCACAAGGATGCCTTTGAAAACCCCTGGTCTCGCTTCGCCGAGCAGTACGCGGTGGGGGTCGAGATGCGGGGTGCGATCTCGCGGATTCTCGAGCGCGGCGTCGTCGTCTCGCTCGTCGACGAAGTCGATGGGTTCGTGCCGCTGTCGCATTTGGCCATCGACGGGTTGCAAATTCCGCGCCAGAGCTTTGCCGAAGGGCAGGAGCTTCCGCTGGAGGTCATCGAGTTCGACAAGAACCAGAAAAAGATCGTGCTCAGCGCACGCGAGTACTTCAAGGACAAGGACCAAGCCGAGTACGAAGCCTACTTAGCCGAGCATCCCGTCCAAGAGGTCGCCGTCGAAGAGGAAGACGCTGACAAGGACGACGAGATGGAAAGCTGGGGAGACGTCCACGACGACGAGCAAGACGTTGAACAAGACGTTGAGCAGGACGACGAGCAAGACAAGTCGTAAGCTCCGCAGCAACAACCAAGCGCGGTGGGACGAACAATCGTTCCACCGCGTTTTTATTTTTACCAACCCCAACCCCCTAACCCTCCCACACTATGCCACCGAGAACCAAACTCACGCCGGCGATGGAGCAGTACATGCACTTCAAGCGTCAGCACCCCGACGCGATTCTCTTCTTCCGCATGGGCGACTTCTACGAAATGTTCTGCGACGACGCCAAAGAAGGCGCGCGCCTGCTGGGCCTCACCCTGACCTCGCGGCCCGCCGGCAAATCCGGCGACCTACCCCTCGCTGGCGTGCCCCATCACGCCATGGAAGGCTATCTGGCCAAACTCATCCAACTCGGGCGCAAAGTCGCCATCTGTGAGCAGGTTGAAGATCCCAAAAAGGCCAAGGGCGTGGTCAAGCGCGACGTAGTCGAAGTCGTCTCCCCGGGCACGGCACTCTCCGACGCCATGCTCGACCAACAGCGCAACAACTTCCTCGTCGGCCTCTGCGCTCACGCCGACCGCGTCGGCCTCGCCAGCGTCGATTTGTCGACCGGCGACTTCGCGCTCGACGAGATTCCCGCCAGCGACCTCGCCGACGAGTTGGAGAGCTTGGGACCAGCCGAGCTGCTCATCGCCGAAGGAGCCGACGAACAGTGGATCGCCACGCTGCAAAACGCCCTGCCACAGGTGGCGCTCAGCCGCCTCGCAGACTGGCACTTCGCCGCCGACACCGCGTACGAAACCCTCACCAGCCAGCTCCGCGTCCAGACGCTGAAGGGCTTTGGCTGCGACGACATGGAGGCCGCCATCCGCGCCGGCGGGGCGACGGTAGCTTATTTGCGCGAAAACCAGCGCGGTGCCGTCGAGCACATCAACCGCCTCCAGCGCAAGTACCGCGAGCACTTTGCCCTCATCGACGCCACGGCCCAGCGCAACCTAGAGCTGCTCGCCAATCGCCAAGACGGAGGCCGCGCCAACACCTTACTCGAAATCCTCGACCGCACCCGCACCCCCATGGGCGCGCGTCTGTTGCGCCAATGGGTGACCCAACCGCTCAAGTCCCCGCCCTTAATCAGCGCCCGCTTAGAGGCCGTCGACGAACTCCTCCACCAGCGCGAACTCCGCCGCACCCTCGGCCAATGCCTAGAGCAGGTCGGCGACCTAGAGCGGCTGATCGCGCGGATCTGTTGCCTGCGCGCCAACGCCCGCGACATGGTGGCCCTCGCCCGCTCGCTCGACCTCGCACCCGCCATTGGCACCGCGCTATCTCCGGCGCAGAGTGCACTTCTGCAAGAGCTATGCTCCAAGGGGCTGCCCGACGTCAGCGAATTGGTCGCCGAGATCCTCGGAGCCCTCGTCGATGCGCCTCCGGCAACCCTGACCGACGGCGGCCTAATCCGCGACGGCTATCACCCAGACGTCGATCAACTGCGGGAAATCGCTCGCGGCGGCAAGGACTATATCGCCCGCTTGCAGGCCACCGAGCGCGAGCGCACCGGCATTGCCTCGCTCAAGATCGGCTACAACCAAGTCTTTGGCTACTACATTGAGATCAGCAAAGCCAACCTCGACAAAGCCCCCGCCGAGTACCATCGCAAACAGACTCTAGCCAACGCCGAGCGCTTCATCACGCCCGAGCTAAAGGAGTACGAGGAAAAGGTCCTAGGAGCCGAGGATCGCCTCAAAGAGCTGGAGAACGAACTGTTCTTAGCCCTGCGCGACCGCGCCGCCCGCTGGACGCCTCAAGTCCAGCAGATCGCCCGCGCCATCGCGCGCATCGACGTGCTGTATTCCCTCGCTGAAGTCGCCGAGAACGAATCCTACACCCGGCCCCAAGTTGACGGCGGCCAGCTAATCGAGATCCGCGACGGCCGCCACCCGGTCGTCGAGCGCCAGCTCCGCACGGGCAGCTTCGTGCCCAACGATGTGCGCCTCGACACCAACGGGGCGCAGATCATGCTCATCACCGGCCCGAATATGGCCGGCAAGAGCACCATCATCCGCCAAGTGGGTCTCATCGCGCTGATGGCGCAGATGGGCAGCTTCGTCCCCGCGCGCCAAGCCACCATCGGCGTCGTCGATCGCATCTTCACCCGCGTGGGCGCATCCGACAACCTCGCCGGTGGCGAGAGCACCTTCATGGTGGAGATGCACGAGGCCGCCAATATCCTCAACAATGCCACCAGCCGCAGCCTGCTCCTCATCGACGAGCTCGGCCGCGGCACGAGCACCTTCGACGGCCTGAGCATTGCCTGGGCCATCGTCGAATACTTGCACCAGCACCGCGAGGTTCACCCGCGCACCCTTTTTGCCACGCACTACCACGAGATGACCGAACTCGAAAGCCACCTAGAGCGCGTCGTCAATTTCAACGTCCAAGTGCGCGAAGAAGGCGACCGCGTGGTGTTCCTCCACCGCCTAGCCCCGGGATCTGCCGACCAAAGCTATGGCATCAACGTCGCGCAGATGGCCGGGATGCCGGCCCAAGTCGTTGCGCGCGCCCAAGAAATCCTCGCCCGCCTCGAAAAGGACCAGATCGACACCAAGGACATCCATCACGTGCGCGAGGCGTCTCCGCCCCCCCAGCAGCAACTTCCCCTCTTCTCCGCGCCTGCGGACGCGCCATGGATGGCGGAGCTACGGGACATGGACCTCAGCCAGATTACGCCGCTTCAGGCGTTGCTCAAGCTGAATGAGTGGAAAGAGAAAATGGAGCGTAGAGAATGATGGAGATGGCCGCCTCGGCCTAGCTATCTGGAAGGAAAAACTCGATGATCCGGTTTATCAAGGAATGGTTCTCACGTAGAGCGAATCCGTCATCAAAAGCTGAAAGCGCACCAGCGGACGAGGCGGCGACCGACGAGCAATCGACAGACGCTGATACATCCAAGTCCAGCGAACCGACTGCCCCTGCCGCAGACGAAGTCGAAATCCAGCGCCGCTTCAACGAATTCGAGCGCCGCTTCAACGAACGCCAGAAAGAGATTCTAGATGCCCGGGCCGCGTATATTGAGCGCTGGCTCGTTGCTATCAGCGTTGTCGCTGTCGTAGGCGGCTTTCTCGGTTTTACGAAATTCGACAAGATCGAGGACGAAGCCCGTCAGCATGTGACGGCGGCCAAGCAACATGCAGAAAAAGCCCAGATCCTTGTCGAGAAGATCGAAGCAAAATACGGCGAGTCTGTGTCACTTGTGGCAGAACATAAAAAACTGACCGCCGAGACTATCGCTAATAACCCAGACGAAGCCGGCAGGGCTGCGGAAAGTGTCCAAGGGAATCCCGTAGCAACCCTAATAGATAGAGCGATGGCCGTCGCGATTCAGCTTCAACTACAAGGAGAAATCGAGAAAGCCGTCGAAAAATGGCGCGCCATCATCCATATCGCGGAAGGAAGCGATGACGACCTCGCCGCTAGAGCTTACTTCTCCGTCGGTTATCTACTTTCCCAACAGGGGAAGCCCAAAGATGCGATTGCCGCATACGACCAAGCCATCCGACTGAAACCAGATTACGCTGAAGCCTACAGCAATCGGGGGAGCGTGAAGGGCGACCACCTAGGCCGTCACGAAGACGCCATCGCCGATTATAACCAAGCCATCTACTTGAAACCGGATCTTGCCGAAGCCTACAACAACCGGGGCCTTGTGCAGAGCGAACTAGGCCGTCACGAAGACGCCATCGCCGATTATGACGAGGCGATCCGACTAAAACCAGACTACGCCGAAGCCTATTTTAACCGGGGGAACACGAAAATCGCCTTGAGGCAACACGATGCTGCGATTGCCGATTATGACGAGGCGATCCGACTAAAACCGGATCTTGCCGAAGCTTACACTAGCCGGGGCACTGCGAAAAACAAACTGGATCACAACGAAGCCGCCATTGCCGATTATGACAAGGCGATCCGACTAAAACCAGACTACGCCGAAGCCTATTTTAATCGGGGGAACACGAAGGGCAAACTGGGCCGAATAGACGAAGCGCGGCAGGATTTCGAGAAAGCACGTGACTTGGCACGCAAGGCCGGCGATGATAGCCTCGTCGCCTTGGCGGGGCAGGTGTTGCGAAAACTCGACAGCCAAGAAAGCGATTAAACACGTTCAATCAGAGAGCATCCGATGATACCCATCGTCGAGAAACGAATCGGCGAGTTACAACAACTCTGCATCCGTTACCGAGTTCTGCGGCTTGACTTGTTCGGCTCGGCTGCCACCGATAACTACCATGGAAGCGAAAGCGACTTAGACTTCTTGGTTGAATTCCAAACGCTGCCCTCGGGAGAATACTCCGACGCCTACTTCGAGCTGCTGGAGGCTCTGGAGTTGCTCTTTGGACACTCGGTGGATCTCGTCGTCGATTCGGCCATCAAGAATCCCTTCTTCCGGCAACGCGTTGACGAGACTAGGACGCTACTCTATACAGCTTGAAGCTCGGAATTTCAGGTCATAGAAAACAAAGACTTCATCTCAAGGTCCAGACGATTCGTTAGGCAGAGCAAGGGCCGTGCCTCTGGACGATTTGATTCTGTTCCCCATTTGTGGTACATTATCGCCGCATCACCGCAATACGGAGATATACCCATGGCCAAGACCGAAATGATTCGTGCCCGCGTCGAACCGGAGTTGAAATCCCAAGCTGAAGCGGTTTTCTCGGAACTTGGGCTGTCTGCAACCGAGGCGATCACGCTGTTTTATACACAGGTCACCCTGCATCGGGGGTTGCCATTCGCGGTGAGAATTCCCAATGCCGATACTATCGAAGCACTGCGACAGGCTCGCGCAGGAGAAGGACTCACCGAGTACGACGACCTAGACGCTCTCAAGACCAAGCACGACTGATTTATTCACCTGCTCATCACGGACCAATATGGGAATACGCATACAACCACGCGAAATAGACGTACCCGAGGATGACCCTTTCAAGAACGACCTTCTCGACCGGAAAGAATCGGCGGAAGTTCTCACTCACCTCGTTGGTTCGATTGAAGGCCCATGCGTCTTGGCAGTCGATGCCGCTTGGGGGGCAGGCAAGACCACGTTTCTCAGGATATGGTCACAGCACCTTCGCAATCAGGGATTTCCCGTTGTCGAGTTCAATGCGTGGGAGACAGACCATTCCGGGGATCCCTTCGTCGTTCTCTCCGGTGAATTGACAGAGGGGCTCCAAGAATACAAAGATGAACCGCTGGCCCCGAAGATCGCCAAGACGAAGGAGATAGCGACAGAGATTCTTCGACAATCCATTCCGAATGTTATACGAGCCACGGCAGCGGATATAGGAGATGTTCCACTGATGGAGGAAGTAAGTCAATCCCTCGTGTCTTACGCCAAGGATAAACTGTCCGGGTACCAAAAAGCGCAGAAGTCCGTCAACACATTCAGGAATGTACTGCAAGACATGGCAGGTACGTTGTCAAAAGCTCGCGGGGATCGGCCACTGATTGTGGTAATTGACGAGTTGGATAGGTGCCGCCCTTCTTATGCTGTCGAACTCCTTGAGGTCGCGAAACACCTTTTCTCCGTAGAGAACATAGTCTTCGTGCTGGCGGTGAATCGCTCTGAACTCGGGCATTCAATCAATGCTCTCTATGGGAGCGAGTTTGATGCCGAGGGATATTTGCGCCGGTTCTTCGATGTGGACTTCCGACTCCCCGAGCCTGAACGGGATGCGTTTATCGCCGCGATGCTCGATGCGATACAGATCAATGACTACTTCACCAGGACGAGAGATCGGTTTGCAGCGTCACACGCTAGCACGGTTCGAGCTTGGCTGCTGGGTTTCTTTGATGCGCCCGATCTCAGTCTTCGACGGATTGCACAGGCCATCCACCGCTTAGGGTTGGTGTTTGCATCGTTGCGAAGTGACCGGACATCCCTCGCCTCAGCGACTGTTGTCGCGCTAATTGTTCGGACGATTGACCCGGACCTCTATCATCGATTCGTTCGTGGTGAGGTCTCGGACTTAGAGGTCTCGAATATGGTGTTTGATCGTCTTGGGGGAAGAACTCTGCAAGAAAAGTACGGGGATTATTTTGAGATGATTCTTATACGGGGTTGGATGGAGATAACCTCTTCGAGTTCGTCGGAACTGTGGCAGGAGTATAAGGGTATTGTTGATGGCAAAGAATCAGACAGAGTATCAGGAGACCTAGATCGAGACTACGCTAACCAAGTCATCGAGCTTCTTGGAAATACGACAGGAGTTGGGTTCAAGTATGCAGCGCAACGACTTGAACTGCTATCTCCCGATCTCATTGAAGAGCACACGGGAGCAGCGTCGAACGATTCCTGACTCGCCAACTCTTCAGCCAGTAGCTAGTCGAATTTATACAGCGCGGGATCGTGCTTTGTCTCTGCCCTGATTCCAAGCGATCTCCTGCGCGGCGTCAATGGCCTCGCGCTGACTTACCGGTACCCCGAACGACCCATTCACTGTCGTGCGGAACGACGTGCTGATTGCGTTTCGCCATGTTACAGTACTCCTCTAATCAGATATTCTTTGCAGATTATCCCTGCAAAGTTTGATTAATTATGTTTACATTTATAGTATATATTTTAAAAATGTAAACTTCAACATCAGGAGCCACATGTTCGGAGATCGCCTAAAACTTGCCAGAAAAAAGTCCGGTTATTCGCTGCGCGGGCTGGCGGACGCGCTGGGCGGCCACGTCACCGCCCAAGCTCTCGGGAAATATGAGCGGGGCGAGATGATGCCGAGTTCCGACGTCCTAATTCGGTTGTCTAAGACACTCGGCGTGTCCCTTGAATACCTGCTGAGCGAAGAGGTCGAAGAGCTTGAGGCGGTGGAATTTCGGAAGCTTTCCGGCACATCGGTCGGTGAAAGAGCACGGGTGTCGGCTGAAGTGATCGACTGTTTACAGCGCTATCTGACGATTGAGGAAATCCTAGGCCTAGATGGCGGTGTATGGCAAGCGCCGCAATTCGGGAATCGCTTCTTCGGTCAAGAAGAAGACGGCGAGATCGTCGCCGAAGACATGCGTAAAGAATGGCAACTCGGTATCGATCCCATCCCAAACATGACCGCCCTGCTTGAGGATTGGGGAATCAAGGTCTTGGTGATCGAATTGCCAGAGCGCGTGTCGGGCTTGACCTGCCTAGTCCGCCGACAACACCAGAAAGAGAAAGTCCCGGTGATTGTCGTAAACCGGAAAGCCACGCTTGAAAGGCGGCGGTTTACGCTCGCCCACGAGCTGGCACACCGGCTGATCGACGAAAACTCTCCAGTGAACCACGAAAAAGCATCGAATGTCTTTGCGGGAGCTTTTCTCATTCCGCGAGATCATCTCGTCAGAGAGATTGGCGAGGCCCGCAAGGCTATCGGCTACCAAGAACTGATCCAGCTCAAGCGGATGTACCGGGTTAGCGCGGCAACGCTGCTCGTGCGCTTCAAGCAGGTAGGCGTAATCAACGAATCAACGCTTGCCTATGCGTTCCAGACCTTTGCACGCGGATGGCGCTCCAACGAGCCAGAACCGCTGGAGGGAAATGGCGAAGAAGGGCAGTACGAAGTGCCGCGACGGTTTGAGCGACTTTGCTATTGGGCGCTGGCCGAGGGCCTCATTTCACCAAGCAAGGCCGGTGAGTTACTTCAGCAGCCTCGCAATCGGATCGAACAGGGATTGAAGGGGCCGGCTGAGGTTGATGCGGATTATCGTAAGTGATACTTCATGCATGATCCATCTGGAGAAGGCAGCGCTCCTAGACGCTGTCCTCAAGCTGCCCTATATATTCGCAATCCCGACACGCTGTTCGAGGACGAATGGCTAGGGCTTTCCGCGAGCGACAAGAAAATGCTGTGCGACAACGGACTGGAGATACGCGAGCTACCGGGAGCAACCGTAACCCGAGCGGCGGCGCATTTCAACCGGCACAAACGCCTTACGCTCAACGACTGCTTCGCGCTTGCGCTGGCACAAGATATTGATGACAGCATTCTGCTCACCGGCGACAGCGCGTTAAGAACAGTCGCCGAACGAAACGGAATCGAGGTCCACGGCGTTTTATGGGTGACGGATGAACTGGAATCGCACGGGATAGCATCCCCGCGTAAATTGTATGACGCGCTACGGCTGTTGCACGATGATCCTCTAGTGTTTCTGCCGGATGACGAAGTCCAGCGCCGCATAAGGCACCTAGCGAGACTTTTTTAGGAAAATTTACAATCAGCCGATCTCAGAGATCCGGTTATACCTTCGCTCAGTCACTCCATGCCCGATAACCAAACACCCGACGACCTAATCTGGGGCCGCCACCCCGTGCTCGAAGCCCTCCGTGCCGAGCGCCCTCTGCGCCGCCTGCTCGTCGCCAAGGGCGCACACGGCCCGGTCATCGACGAAATTTTCGCCCTCGCGCGGCAGGCCCACATTCCCTACGATCTGCGCGACAAGGCCCAACTCGACCGCCTCGCCGGCCCCCGCCACCAAAGCGTCGTCGCCTACGCGGCAGCCGCAACGTACGCGGACTTCGACCACATACTCGCTCACCTATCCGCCCCGGCCCTACTCATCTTTCTCGACCAAGTGCAAGATCCCCACAACCTCGGCGCCATCATCCGCAGCGCCCACGCGCTCGGCGCTCAAGGCGTAGTCGTGCCAGCCCGCGAAGCGGCCGGCCTCTCACCAGCCGTGCTCAAAGCCGCCGCCGGTGCGACCCAGCACCTGCCCGTCTGCCGAGTTGACAACTTGCAAAAAGCCCTGCAAAAAACCGCAGCCTGTGGACTCTTCATCGCCGGACTCGACGCCCAAGGCAAACAGCCCTTGATGGACGCGGACTTTACCCAGCCCTGCGCCCTAGTCATCGGTAGCGAAGGCAAGGGACTGCGGCGCATGGTGCAAAAACGCTGCGACGCGCTCTTGCACATCCCCATGCAGCGCGAGGCCATCGGCTCGCTCAACGCCTCGGTGGCCGCTGGCATCGCCCTGTACGAAGTGTTCCGCCAGCGCCAGCCATGATCGGCCTGCTAATCCTCTGCCTCGCCCTCGCCTATCCGCGCGACAGCGAGGCGTCCGATATCCAACTGCAAGAGGCCCGCTCCCTGCTGACCCAAGCCAAGGGCCAAGACAAAGATCAGGGCTTTGCCTACCAAGCCACCTATATGCGCTACTACGAGATCGGCGACTCGCTCCTGTTGCAGGGGGACGCCCGCGTCTCGCACAAGGGCGCTGAGCTAGAGGCTGCCGAAATCGTCTTCCGCCGCGACCTCGACCAAATCGAAGCGCGGGCAGCCCTCGATTCGCTTGGGCGCGCCATCGGCCGCCCGGTGTTGCGCCAAGGCGACCAAACGCTGCGCGGCGAGCGCATCCTCTACAACCTCTCCACCGAACAAGGAACCATCCTCGAAGGCAAGATCCACCGCGACAAGGGGTTTTACGCCGGACGCTTGATCCAGACCCGCAGCAGCACCGAGTTCCACGTCCACCAAGGCTCGTACACCACGTGCGAAGCCGACCACCCCCACTTCGACTTCTACAGCCCGAAGATCAAGGTCTTAGCCGGCGACATGGCCGTGGCGCGACCGGTGTATTTCCGCATCAAGGAGCGGCGGTTGTTGTGGATTCCCTTTTACGTATTCTCGCTACGCGAAGATCGCCAATCTGGGCTTTTGACGCCGAGTTTTGGGCAACGCGCCCTTAGATTTGGGGCGCGCCAAAGCGAGTGGGAGTTGCGCAACTTGGGCTATTATATCGCGCCCAACGACTATTGGGACCTGTCCCTTGCGACCGACCTGCGGCAACGCTCGGGCTGGCTAGGACGCGCCCGCTTAAACTACGCTGCGCGCTACCGATTTAGAGGAAACGTCAGCACCCAGTTTGAAAACCGCCAAGAGGGCCGCACGGCCTCGCGCAACTGGCGAGTGGAATTCAGGCACAGCCAAGAGCTAGGCCGCGACGCAAGTCTGCGGGCCAACGGCACCTTCCAGAGCAACAACAGCTTTGCCCAAGACAACAGCACCAGCCTCCAAGACCGTCTCAACCGCACCCTGCGCTCCAACCTCAGCTATTCTCGGCGCTGGCGCGGCTCGGGCAATAGCTTGAGCCTGAAAGCGAGCCAGACCAAATACCTCGACACCGAAAGATTCACCACCGTCCTGCCCGAGCTCAGCCTGCGCAAGAGCCGCAAGCCGATTTGGGGCCAAGCTCCAAGGGGCCAAAGCCGTCAAAGCCGCCAAAACCGCCCTTGGTACAGCCGCATCTACTACGACGGCAACGCCAGCCTGCGCAACACCCAGCGCGGCAGCCGCACAGACACGACCAGCCAAACCAGGGCCCAAGTACGCTGGCGCGTCAGTGCGCAGTACCGCCCTTTCTCTTGGCTCAATCTCAGCCCGGCGCTCAACCAAGACTGGAGCGACCAAGATCTGCGCGAGAGCGCAACTCGCGGCCGACGCAGCGACCACTTCTCGACCCGCGCGGCCCTGAGCCAAACCTTCTACGGCCTGTTCAGCCCATCCATCGGCCCGCTCCAAGCCCTGCGCCACGTGCTCAAACCCAGCATCTCGTTCAACTACCAAGCCTCCCGCGCCGACACCGGCGGCGTTTTGGGCTTTGGCGGCGACGGCAGCCCATTCCAACACCGGCGGACACTGAACTTGCGCCTCGACAACACCTTCTGGGCCAAAATCCTGCGCGACGAGGAAGAGTACAAAGTACGCTTAGTCCAGCTCAATTTCTCTACGGCCTATAACTTTGAGAAAAAGGAAAACCAGCTAGACGACCTGCGAACCACCCTAAGCGTTGAGGCGGGTCGCTACCTGAATTCGCGACTGACCTTGCGCCACGAGTTCTACGATGAGCAAAACCGCCTGAACCTGTTGGCACCGCGCCGCGAGCAGCTTGAAGTGCGGACCTCGGCTAGCTGGTCGCGACAGTCGAGGAAAGAGCGCTCGGACGCCGACCGGACCGATAGTTTCGATACCTCCAGCCGCTATGGACAGGATAGTTTCGGCTCCGCCAACCCCTACGGACAAAGCAGCTTTGGCTCCTCCAGCCAATACGGACAAAGTAGCTTCGGCTCCTCCAGCCCACGGGAATCCTTCGGCTTTGAAAACGGCCTCATGCGCGACATTGACAGCCGCCGTCGTGGCAGCCGCTTCCAACTCAGCCACTACATCTCGCATCGTCGCGCCACGACTACGGCCCCTAGCTTCATCCGCTCTTGGGTGCGGGCCTCGACCGGCTTTAGCTTGGCGAGCTGGCATTGCAATTATTCGCTCAACTACAACCTGCGCGTCCCGGGGACACGGCTTTTGTCCACCGAGCGCTTCACCTCCGAGCTGTTGTCCCTGCAAAAGGAATTTCACGACTGGACCGCGACCTTCAACGTGCAACCGAGCACCTTCCACAAAAACCGGGCGTTCTTTTTTAAGGCGCAGTTGAAAGACATTCCGCAACTCAAACTCGAACGCGGCCAGCGGCGCTTCTAGGGGTAGTTGACAGAGGTGCGGCGAGGGGTACATTTGAAACTCATGTGATGATTCCCAAGCCTCAGAGGCTTGGACTTCTGACAACTCGTACCTCCAGTATATCATCTCAATCACGGCAATCACAGCAATCACTATAATCACAGTCCACTCCCACCCGTGAAAGTCCTCGTCCAGCGCGTCAGCTACGCCAGCGTCCACGTCGATGGCGAGCTCCGCGGCCAAATCGGCCAAGGCCTAGTCCTGCTCGTCGGCTTCGGCCCCGACGACGACGACCAAGCCCTGCGCTTCTGTGCTGAAAAATGCGCGAATTTGCGCATCTTCGCCGACGACCAAGGCAAGATGAATCGCTCGGTGCTCGACATCGGCGGCGGCGTGCTCGCCATCTCGCAGTTTACCCTGTACGGCGACTGCCGCAAGGGCCGCCGCCCGAGCTTCGTCCAAGCCGCTCCACCTCCGGTTGCCGAGCGCCTGTACGAGCGCTTTCTCGACCTGCTCGCCGAACAAGGCCTGCCGCCCCAACGCGGCGTCTTTGGTGCCTACATGCAGGTCGAAATCCACAACGATGGCCCGGTTACCTTAATGGTGGAGTTTCCAGCGTGAAGCCGCTCATTCTCGGCTCGGCCTCGCCCCGGCGCGCCGACCTGTTGCGTCAACTCGCCCTGCCCTTTACAGTCGTCCCCAGTCCGGTGGCAGAGCCTGTGCCCGCCACGGCCATCCCGGCCGACTACGCACTCGAATCGGCCGTGGCCAAAGCCCGCGCTGTGGCCGACTCAGTCGCCGCGGACGACATCATCATCGCCGCGGACACCATCGTCTGTATCAGCGGCGCGATCTTGGGCAAACCCGCCGACGCAGCCGATGCGGCCTCCATGCTCGCTCGCCTCTCGGGCAAGGTCCATCAGGTCTATACCGGATTAGCCATCCAACGCGGCGAACAGCTTCTGCAGGACGTCGTTTGCACCCAAGTGGAGATGCGGTCCTTGACCGCTGCCGACATCGCCGCTTACGTTGCCAGCGGCGAACCCCTCGACAAAGCCGGTGCCTATGGCATACAGGGGCTAGGGGCACGCTTTATTGAACGTATCGCAGGTTGTTATTATAATGTAGTAGGTCTGCCCTTAGCTCGTCTTTGCGTCCTTTTGAGCTCGGTGGGGTGCGACTTAAACAATCAGGCCACAAAATGAGCGAAGAAAAACAACCAACCATCGGCGAAGAATTGTCTGCCGCACGCCAAGCGCGCGGTCTTGACCTCGAAGAAGTCCAGCGCCAGAGCGGCATTAGTCTCACCACCTTACAAGGCATAGAAGCCGGTCAGTTCGATGTGGTTGAGCCGGTATTCGTCCGCTTAGCGCTGAAAGCGTATGCCGAATTCCTCGGCCTCGATCCCGAGCCTTTCCTGACCCGCTTCGACCAACAGCAAGGCCGGATCCCCCAGCCTCGCCCACGCCCGGCAGTCGTACTAGAGCAGCCTAAGCCCAAGCGCCGCTCGCGGACGCCGCTGATCGCCATCGGCTCGGTAGTAGGTGTCTGCTGCCTGCTCGCTGTAGCGTATTACTTCAACGGTAGCAGGCCCGAATCATCACAGGACCCGGTCTCGTCTGCGGCCCCGACCCAATTGGACGCCCCGCCGACCGAACCCCTGCCGGCCGCGGTCCTAGACGATTCCCTGCTCGTCTCGTCATCCCCCGAGCCAGATGCTACTGATGCTGCACCCGCGGCCGCCGACACTACCGCAACCACAGAACTTGCCACACAGACGACACAAACCACAGAACTTGTTCCCGTCGTCCTCGAACTAGAGGCCCGCGACTCTACTTGGGTGCAGATCCGCTGGGATAACGCCGCAGAAAGATTTGAGGCTATAGTTCCTCCCGGCGAGCGCCACCGCTTTGAGGCCCGCGACCACTTCGTCGTGATTTCGACTCGTCCCCACGGTCTGCGCTATTGGTTGGATGGCCAACTACTCGGCGACGGCCAGCTCGGCGATCCCAATCAAGTGCTGCGCTTCCGCGCCACAGCCGACGGCATTGAGTTTCTAGGACTGGGCTCACAGCCTGCCGCAGAAGAGGCTCCCGACGCCCAACCATGATCCAAGGTTACGTAGAGGTCGCCCTGCCGCCACCTGTCGCGCGCGAGTTGACCTATGGCGTACCTGCTGAACTCGCCGCGGAAGCGCGGCCTGGAGCCTTGGTGTTGGTGCCGGTGGTCCAGCGGCGGCTCACCGGCATTGTCTTGGGGCCAGCTTCACTCGGCGACATTTCCCCAAGCAAGATCCGCCCCATCGAACAAATTCTCGACACCTCGCTGCTCAGCCACGAAGTCGTCGCGCTCTGCCGCTGGATGGCTTCCTACTACATGGCTCCCCTCGGCAGTGCGCTAATGGCCGCTCTGCCCCCAGGCGTCAAACTCAGTTCCAACCGCCTCGTGCAATTGTGCGACTCGTCCGCTGGCCACCACACGGGCATGGAGGCGCGGATCCTCGACGAGTTGCAGCGCAGTGGCTCGCTCAAGGTAAGCACCCTCAAGCGCCGCCTCGGCAGCCGGGGTTTGGAAAAGGGGATGCGCACCCTGCGCCGCAGCGGGTGCATTGAAGTTGCGCCTGTGCTCGAAGACCGGCGGCCCCGTGCCCTGAGACAACGCCGCTTCCGCCTAAACGACGAAACGGCCGCGCACACAGCGATCGCCGACATCGAAAAGCGCGCACCGCGCCAAGCGGCCTGTCTGCGCTACTTGCTCGACCACCCCACGGCTGCGCGCAGCGAACTGACCGCGGCCGGCTTTTCCCCGGCCGTACTCAAGGCCCTTGAGGGCCGTGGCTTAATCGAGTCAACTGCCGAGGAAGTCGTCCGCGACCCCCTCGCCCACATCGCCAGCGGCACTCCCCCGGACCTCGTCCCTACCACCGACCAGCAACAGGTGCTCGACGCCCTGTCGGCCGCGCTCGACGCCCGGAAATTTTATCCGGCGCTGCTGCACGGCGTCACCGGCTCGGGCAAGACGCTCGTGTACATCCAACTCGTGGCACAAGCGTTGGCCGCAGGACGCGGGGCGATCATCTTGGTGCCAGAAATTGCCCTCGCTTGGCAGATGGTGCGGCGCTTCAAGGAGCACTTCGGCGAGGCCGTTGCCGTTCTCCACAGCCAGCTCTCGGCTGGAGAGCGCTACGACACTTGGCGTCGCTTGCGCCGCCGCGAGCAGCGCGTGCTCATCGGTGCGCGCTCGGCCATCCTCGCACCGGTGGACGATTTGGGGCTGATTGTCGTGGACGAAGAGCACGACACCTCGTACAAGCAAGAAGACCTCGACAGCAGCCATCCCCTCACGTACAACGCCCGCGACCTCGCTTTAGTCCGCGGGCAGCACTGCAACGCCGTCGTCGTCCTCGGCTCGGCCACGCCTAGCCTAGAGTCGCACTGGAATGCCGCCACGGGCAAGTACCACCTCCACACGTTGCCCCGCCGCATCGACGACCGTCCCCTGCCCCAAGTGACGGTCGTCGATATGAAAAAGGAGCCTTTCCAAAGGCAGCAGCGCGCCATCTTCTCACACGACTTGCGCCGCAAGATGCAAGACCGCCTCGACCGAGGCGAGAAAATCATCCTGTTGCAAAATCGCCGTGGCTTTGCGCCCTTCATTAGTTGCACCGCCTGTGGCGAGCCGATCCAATGCTCCAGTTGCCGCGTCTCGCTGACCTATCACCGACGACCCACGGCCGCTGAGACCCGCTGTCACTACTGCGACTTTGCGGCTCCACCGCCGAAGGTATGCCCGTCCTGTGGTAGCCCAGAGCTGCGCTTTGAAGGGGTGGGCACTCAAAAGGTCGAAAGCGCACTCTTGGCCCAATTCCCCGGCATCCGCGTCATCCGCATGGATGTGGACACCACTACTTGGAAAGGTGCACACGACGAACTCGTCGAGCGCTTCCGCAAGGGCGAGGCCGACGTGCTGCTCGGCACCCAAATGGTTGCCAAGGGCCTCGACCTGCCCGAGGTCACGCTAGTCGGCGTAATTTCCGCGGATACCGGTATGCACCTGCCGGACTTCCGCGCGGCCGAGCGGAGCTTCCAACTCCTAACGCAAGTTGCCGGGCGCTCGGGGCGCGGCCACACGGCCGGTGAGGTCGTCATCCAGACGCTGCTACCCGATGACGCCGCCCTGTGCGCGGCCGCAGACCAAGATTACGCGGACTTTGCCCACAACGAGTTGGCCCAGCGGCAGCAGGCCGGGTTCCCCCCTTTTGGCCGCCTCGTCGTCTTCCGCTGGCGCGGCCCCTGCGAACAAGCCGTTGAAACCGGGGCGCAACAAGGCGTGAATGTCCTGCGGCAGGGCCTCGACGCAGACGCGCTCGTGCTCGGGCCAGCACCGGCCCCGCTGGCGCGGCTGCGCGGTCACTACCGCTGGCAAGCCCTCTTGCGCGGCACCTCGGCGCGCCACGTACACGCAACGGCCCTCAGTGCGCTGCCAGCCATGCGCGAGGTCGCCAAAGATCACGCCCTCCACTTTTCCGTCAATATCGACCCCCTAACGATGATGTAGGCCGTTTCCATGCCCTTGCTCCGCCTCTTTCTCCTGCTACTTTTGGCCCTGCCCGTCCGTGCCCAGCTATCCGGCACCCAATGGGAAGCCCATACCAGTATGCGCCAAATCAATCGGGTCCTCGTTCACCAAGACGCGATCTGGGCCGGGACCCACGGCGGCGTCCTGCGCTACGACCAGCAGACCCAAGCCTATACGCGCTTCACTCGCCGCGACGGCCTACCGGGCAACCTCATCTTGAGCCTATCCGTAGATGACAACGGCCACCTGTGGTTTGGCACGCACTCCCAAGGCTTGAGCCGCTATCGGCCCGAGCAAAACCGCTTCGACCCACCCTTTCTCGACTTCCAAAACCTTCGCATCAACGCCCTTGAACCTCATGGGGACATCCTCTACGTCGGCAGCGAGCGCGGCGTCAGCGCGTTTAGCATCCGCAAGGAGGAGGTCAAGGAAACCTATCGGCGCTTGGGGGAACTGGCCAAAGACACCGAGGTGACCAGCATTGAGATATTTGCCAATCGCCTGTGGGCCGGGACCGTCAACGGCCTCGTGTGGGCAGATTTGGACCAGCCCAATCTCCAAGACCCCAGCAGTTGGGAAGCGGAGTCGATAAGGGGCGAGGTGCGCGACATGCTAGTCTATCAAGACACGCTCTTTGTCTCGGCCACGAGCGGCATCTGGCGAGTACATCCCGCGCTCGACCGCTCCGAACTCGATTACTCCACGACCAGCAGCGTGGCCCTTGGCCTCTTCGAGGGAAGTATCGTCACTGGGTCGGCTGACGGCACCTTATCCCAGCGCCAAGGCAACCGTTGGCAGCCGCTCAGGGCACCACACATCAGCAGCACGGCCGACCTGTCCGATACCGACGGCCCCCTCTGGGTCGCCAGTCATAGCGGCTTGCGCGTCCTCGGCACCGACCCACCGCCGCCGCCCCGAGAGCCTAAAGCCAACTTCTTCTTTGACACGACCCAGACTCCCAACGGCCACCTGTGGGTCGCCTCCGTGCCCAAGGATAATCTGCCCGCTTTTGGTTTGTACGAGTTCGACGGCGAGGGCTGGACTACCCATACCACCAATACCGACCTGTCGTCCAATACCGTCTCGGCCTTGGAGACCGACGGCGAGGGCCTGCTGTGGGTTGGCCATTGGGGCCGGGGCATTGACGTGCGCGACGCCAACGGCCAGTGGCAGCACCTCACTGCCAACAACTCGGCTCTCGAAGGCATCGACGGCGGTTCCTTTGTCGCCATCAGCGACATCGACCGCGACGCCAACGGTGCGCTGTGGATCGCCAACGTCCGCAATGGGCTAGTCGTCATGGATGGATGGCCGCCCCAACAAGCCGTGCTCAACAACCAGTTGGACTTCGGCATGTCCGCAGGACGGGACATGACCAAAATAGCCATTGGGCCCGACGGCCTGAAGTGGGTCGGGACGGCGAGCGACGGCTTTTTCCTCTTCGACGATGGTGGCACCCCTTTTGAGACCGGCGACGAGATCGGCCTCGCCTTCGACACGACCGCATATCCAAACCTAACTAGCGACACCGTCATCGACATCCACGTCGATCGCTCGGGGCGGGTGTGGATCGCCACGAACAACGGCCTCAATGCCGTGCGCGGCGAGTATTCGCGCACGGACGCAGATTTTGTTGTCGAAAGCTGGAAGGTCTACAACACCGACAACGGCCTGCCATCCACCACGACTACTTCACTGGCCGAAGACAACTGGGGACGCATCTGGGTCGGCACCGAAGGCGGCTTGGCCCGCATCGACACCGAGGGTCAAGTCGAGTTCGCGCTCGACACCAACGACGGTCTCGTCAACAACCGCGTCAACTCACTGTACTTCGACCGTGAAAACGACGCGCTGTGGATTGGCACGCTCGGCGGGATGAGCCGCCTGCAGCTCGGCACCTCGGGGACGGCCGCTGGGCCTCAGGCGTACGCGTATCCCAACCCCTTCCGCATCGGCGTGCGCGGCGCATCCCTGACCTTTACCGACCTGCCGCTGGGAGCCAACGTGCGCATTTTCACCGTGGCTGGCCAACTCGTTCGTCAGCTCGATGGCGTAGCCGGCGAAGGTGCGGTCACTTGGAACGGCCAGAGCGCGGCGGGCTTTCTCGTAGGATCGGGCATTTACTACTTCGTCGCGCAAGCAGAAACTGGCGACGCAGTGCGCGGTAAATTCGCCGTGATCAACAACCGCTAACATGCGCGGCCTCTGCGTTGCGCTCGCCATCGCGCTCTTAGCGGTGGATGGCCCGGCCCAGCCCCTATTTACCATTGCGCGGCTACAATACGGCGGCGGCGGCGACTGGTACAGCGACCCCTCTTCCCTACCCAACTTGCTCCGCTTCTTAAGGGAACACACCCAAATCGACGCGGCCGAAGCCGAGGCGCGCGTGCAAATCATGGACGAGGAGTTGTTCTCCTATCCGTACATCTACATGACCGGGCACGGCAATGTGGCCTTTTCCGCTGAGGAAGCGGCGCGGCTTCGACACTACTTGGAAAGCGGCGGCTTTCTCCACGCCGACGACAACTACGGCATGGACGAGAGCTTCCGCCGCGCCATGCGCCAAGTCTTCCCCAACGCCGAGTGGGCGGAGCTGCCGCCCGAGCATCCCCTGTTCCACTGCCACTTTGAGTTGCCAGCGGGCCTACCCAAAGTCCACGAGCACGACGGTAAAAAACCGCTTGCCCTCGCGCTTTTCGCGGGCGAGCGCCTAGCCGTGCTGTACACGTATGAGGCAGACCTAGGCGACGGCTGGGAAGACCCCGACGTCCACAGCGACCCGGAGAGCAAGCGACTCGACGCCCTCAAAATGGGAGCCAATATCGCGGTCTGGGCGCTGAGCCACTAGGCGAGTAGTAAGCGATACCCCCACAACGCCAATACGAGGACCAACACACTTCCAGCAAGTCCCTTGCGGAAGGACGAAGGCAGCGCCAGCCAAGCGCGGCCGAACCTACGCGGAGAACACGCTATGCCCAGAGCCAATGGGACGAGGAAAAACGCAAAGGGATGGTAGTGCCAAGCGCTGGCGAGGTTGCCTTGGGCAAGGGCTATACAGGCGCGCCCCATGCCGCAGCCCGGGCAGGGCAGTTGGGTGAGAAAGCGGAGGGGGCACAAAATCGGCCAAGCCGCACCGAGCACGGGGCTAAACCACGCCGTGAATGCAGCAACCAGAGCTAGCCCGACGAGGAAAACTCGCGCGAGGTGAACGGAGCTAACTGTCGGCGCTTTCACCGTAGAACTTGTTGATTTCCCACTGCTGGATAGCAGTGGCGGCCAAGCCGAGGGAAAAAATAGAAACCAAGACGCAGATCAACGCTAGGTCTCGGTTTGTGCTCAGATCATTGTTCTCCTGAATCTCGTTGATGCCCTTCGCCATCTTGTACTCGTAGTAAATCTCAAAGATGCTGCACGTCACGATAAAGAGTACGAGCCAAAGCCAGAAGTTGTACTCCTCCCGCCCCAGCCACGCATTGAGCGTTTCCATCTGTTTGTATTGCCAATAGAAATAGTAAATCCCACACGTCAGAATGCTGACGATTATTCCCAAGACAATGCTTCTCACGCCGTCGTATTCAGGATATGGGTAGCTCTGCATAATTGGACCTCCAGTTATGGTACCTGCGTCCGCAAATATAGCCGCCACGTGGCGACCGTCCCTAACCCCCCTCCTCAACCCTCACATACGCGTCAATCGGCAAATCGGTCAGCCGTTGCAGCACTCCGCTCGGCCAATAAATGTGCAGCGAATCCGCCCGCCCCGCCGCGCCCAGGCCAAAATGCACGCGCCGGTCGCCGCTGCCCAAGAAACTCTCGCCGCAGAGCACGTCCCGCCGCTGCCTTTGGCCACCGCTCCACAATACGACTTTCGCGCCGACGGCTTCGCGGTTTTTTCCCGCGCCCACAAGGTGCAGTCCGAGCCAGTGGTGATCAGCAGCCGTTTGGTTGTGCAGCAGAGAGGGCTGGCCGTTGAGGTTGGTGACGAACAGATCCACGCGACCATCGTCATCAAAATCCCCAGCCACTGCGCCGCGACTGACCGCCCGATCCTCGCCTAGTTCGACTATGCTAAAATGGCCGGCGTCATTGGCGAACAAGTGATTATCCTGCGCGTAGATCGCGCCGCTGCCCGGGCGTTCGATTTGCGGATACACATGCCCGTTGGCCACGAACAGGTCTTGGTCGGCGTCGTTGTCAAAATCGAGAAAGACCGCGCCGAATCCCACGAAGGGCAGGCTGATGCGGCCCAAACCCGCGGCAAAGCTCACATCCGCAAACGTGCCGCCACCTGCGTTGCGATAGAGCGTGTTGTAATCGTCCTCAAAATTGGTGACCAGCAAATCGCCGTCGCCATCATTGTCGTAATCGCCCCAAGCCGCGCCCATGCCAGCCTGCGCCAAGCCCGTTTCTCCTAGCGCTGCATTGGCCTGTAACCCCACTTCGGCAAAGGTCCCAGCGCCATCGTTGCGATAGAGGAAATTGGGCGTCGAGTCGTTGGCGACGTACAGATCCAAATCCCCGTCGTCGTCGCTGTCGATGAAGAGCACGGCAAACCCATAGCCCGGATCGTGCAGCCCGAGGCCGCTGGCCGCCGTCACATCGGCAAAAGTACCAACCCCATCGTTGCGATAGAGCGCGTCCGGCAACGCGGGCAAGCCCAGCGGGCCGATAAATACGTCCCGACCCTTCCACTGCGTCCCCAAGGGCCGCACCGCGGTCGAATCAAAATCCGCGTAATTGGCCACGTACAAATCCAAGTCGCCATCCAAGTCCGCGTCGCCCATGGCCGCGCCCGTGCTCCACACCGGCAGCGCCAGCCCGGCGCGGGCCGTGGCATCGGCAAATTGCTCCAATCCGTCGTTGCGATAGAGGATGTTTTCTTGCAGGCAGGTGATGTACAGGTCGGCGTCGCCGTCGGCATCGTAATCCGCGCTCAGCGCACCCATGCCCCAGCCGCGACCCGAGGCACCGACCGCGGCCGCCCTATCGACAAAGCCCCAGCCTCGATCATTGCGATAGAGAGCATTGTCACCACCTTCGCCATTGACCCAGTAGATATCCAAATCGCCGTCGCCATCTGCGTCGAGGAGCGCGGCCCCACCGCCTTTGGCCTCAACGATATAGCGCTTTTCCGCGCCACCGCCGACGTGGGACTGCTCTATGCCCCACTCACTGGCCTTGTCGATAAAGAGAGGACCGTCAGTAGGTGCGCAGGCCACCATGCACAGCAGAAGCCCACCCCACTTCAATCGCGCCACAACCCTTCAAGACCCGGCAACCGGCGCGACCTCGGCGGTCTTACTCTCGCTCAACCGCCCCCAAAACTCCTGGACTCCCACCAGCAGGCGCATGCCTATCGGGACACCGAGCAAAATGATGAAGGTGGCAAAGAGGATGCCAAAGCCCAAGCTGACGGCCATTGGAATCAAAAACTGCGCCTGGAGGCTTTTTTCGAGAATCATCGGCAGTAGGCCAAAAAAGGTCGTCAGCGAGGTCAGCAGGATCGGGCGGAAGCGCGCGGCCCCGGCTGAGACTAGGGCTTCCTCGTGCGACGAGCCCTCGCGCCGCAGCTGGTTGTAGAAGGTCAGCAGCACCAGCGAATCATTGACCACCACGCCCGAGAGCGCGACGATCCCAAACAGGCTCAACAGCGCCAAGTCCAACCCCATGATAAGATGCCCCCAAACCGCGCCAATGATGCCGAAGGGAATCGCACTCATGACGACGAGGGGCTGGGTGTACGATTTAAATGGCACGGCCAGCAACACGTAGATGGCGGCCAGCGCGATGATGAAATTGAAGAGCAGACTCTGGAGCGAATCATCCCGCTCCTGCTGCTCGCCGCCGAAGCGATAGCGCAAACCGGGATAGTCCTGAACCAAGGCGGGCAAGAAAAACGCTTCGAGATCGCGATTGATCTCGTCGGCATTGGCGATTTGGTCATCTACGGAGGCACTCACCCGCACGACGCGCTGGCCGTCGGTGCGCTGGATAGAGGCATAGGCGTGGCCGATGGTGACGGTAGCCACCTCGGCAAAAGGCACCTCCGCACCGGAAGGCGTACGGATGCGCATTGAGCGCACGTCGCCTAAGTTCCGGCGCTCATCTTTGGGATAACGCACCATCACCCGCACGTCGTCCGAGCCGCGCGGGAATCTCAGCGCTTGGTCGCCGTAGAAGCCCTGGCGCACTTGGCGGGCTAGATCGGCAAGCGTCAGGCCGAGGGTGCGAGCTTGGGGTTTGAGCTGGAGCTTCATCTCCAGCTTGCCTTCCTGAAAGCTGTCTTGGATATCGCCGGTGCCTGCATACTCGGCGACTTTGCCCTTGAGACGCTCGACGGCTAACAAGAGCTGGTCGAAGTTGTCCGAGGCTAGCTCGACTTCGATGGGATTGCCGGCGGAAAACAGCGAGGAAGAATAAATGATGGATTCGGGGCCGGGCACCTCGCCGACCAATTGGCGCAGCCGCGACTCGATCTCAGCGCTGTCGAGATTGCGCTCCTCGGAAGGTAACAGTTCGATGGTAACTTCGGCCAGATGTCCTCGACCACCAGCCCCTGGGACACTTGAAAAGGAGGAACGCCGGGCCGTGGGTTGGTCGCCGATGTAGGTAAAGACATTGCGGTAGATCGAATCCTCGCTCTCGCTCTCGGCATCGATCTGATCGCGCAGGACGATGGCCTTTTCTTCGATGTGTCGCACGACCTTGGCAGTCTGGGTCGCCGTGGTGCCCTGCGGCATGTTGACCGAGATCGTCACCCAATCGGACCCGATCTCGGGCATAAACACGAACTTGATATGACCGCCGACGACCAGCCCGGCGGTACACAGCATCAGCGATAAGGCCAAGGCGGTACTGGAAATCGGATGGGCCAACGCCAAGCGCAGCGTGGGCTGATAGGCGTTGCGGATGACGTACTTGAGGCCACGGTCAAAGACGACGACGACCCGAGCGTGCCAATCGAGTGGACGGATGAAAACCCGACGGAAGAGGCGGCTGAGTGGCCCGTCCCCCTTAGAAGATAAGTGCGCGGGCAGAATGAATAGGCTCTCGATCAGCGACAGTAGGAGCACGGAGATGACGATCACCGGGATGACCGACATAAACTTACCCATCATGCCCTCGACGAAAAACAGCGGCATAAAGGCCGCAATCGAGGTCATAATCGAGAACACGACCGGCGTGCCCACTTCGAGCGCCCCGTCGATGGCGGCGCGACCGAAGGGTTTCCCCTGCACGCGATGGGAAAAGATGTTTTCGCCGACGATGATCGCGTCGTCAACCACAATACCCAAGGCCACGATAAAGGCAAATAGCGACAGCATGTTGATCGAGGCGTCAAAAGGCTCCATCAACACAAAGGCCCCCAAAAAGCTGATGGGAATGCCCATCATCACCCAGAAAGCCAAGCGCAAGTCGAGGAAGAAGCTCAGACAGATAAAGACCAGCACCAGACCGAGGCGGGCATTGCGGATCAGCAAATCGATGCGGCCGCGCAGGATGCGCGCGTCATCGCGGGCGTAGCCAATGTGGATCCCCTCCGGTAAGGTTGAGCGTTTGTCCTCAATGTACTGGTGGACATAGGTGGAGATGTCGAGGGCGTTCTGATCCCCAATGCGATAGACCTGCACCACGGCCGACGGCTGGCCGTTGAAGCGCGAAATGAGATCGGTATCCTCAAAGCCATCGACGACCGCAGCCACGTCTTTGAGCTTGAGGGCCGTACCATCGGGACGGGTGAGGACGATGACCTCTTCGTATTCGCGCCCCACGCGCATCAGCCCCTGCGTGCGGAGCAAGATCGCGCCGTCCTCGCTCTCGACGCTGCCGGCGGGCAGGTCAATACTCGTGCGGCGGACCGCGTCGGCGACCTGCGCAAAGGTCAGGCCGTAGCGGCGCAGGGCCTCTTCGGAGACTTCGATGGCAATCTCATCAACGCGCACGCCCTTGAGCTCGACCTGCGAAATGACGCCGCTGCTGCGCAGGTCGTCACGCACTCGTTCGGCAGCAACTTTGAGAGCCTTTTCCTCGACATCGCCGTAGAGCACCACGTCGATGGCTTGATTGCGGCGAGTCAGTTCCTTGATGACCGGCTCTTCGGTCTCGGCGGGGAACGTGTCGATGCGGTCGATCTCGTTTTTGATGTCGTCGAGGAGCTTGTCCATATCGGCACCGCGCTCTAGCTCGACGCTGACTGAACCCATACCCTCGGAGGCCGTGGAGCGCACGCGGCGCACCCCCTCTAGGCCGCGCACTCGCTCCTCAATGCGCTTGCAGACGGCGTCTTCGACCTCGGCTGGTGTCGCACCCAAGTAGGGCACTTGGATTTGCACTTGGTCGAGCGACATCTCGGGGAAAGTCTCTTTCTTGGTCTGCATCATGGCAAACAGACCGCTCAACATGATGAAACCCATCAGCAGATTGGCGGCGACGTGATTCTTCGCCATCCAAGACACAGGTGCTTTCACAGTTGACCTCCCAAGTTGCCGTCTGCAAGGCGCACCTGCATCCCATCGGTGACGCCGCTGAGTTGCGAGACGATGATCCGCTCTTCGGGGGGCATGTCGATATAGGCGAGCACTTCATCTTCGAGGGCGCGCACCACTTGCACTGAGCGGATGCTGAGGACTCCGTCGCGGCCCACCGTCCACGCGCGGTCGCCTTGGCGCAGCGCAGCGCGGGGCAAGACGCGGACGCCATCGACGGTGCGACCGGCGATGGCCACCTCGACGAACATCCCCACCGTCAGCGGCGGGATGCCGTCGGCAATGCCGCCGTAGGGCGCTGCGACCTCGACGACTAAGCGGACCATGCGGCTTTGCGGGTCGAGCTCGCCCTCGGTGCGCACGACGCGGCCGCTCCACTCGTGGCGGCGACCGGCAAAAGCGCCGCTGACCATGGCGCTGGCTCCCTCTCGACTAAAGGCAAAGGCGCGGGAGCCGACCTCGGCGTTGGGATTGGAAATCGCCCCAGCGTTAGCAGTACTGGCCTCAGCGATGTCAATAGGCAGCGGCAGGGTGAACCACCCGAGGTCTTCGTCGGGGACGGGAACGACGATCTCGGCCTTTTCGATGCTGTATAGCTGGGCGATGGATTGGCCGACGTTGAGGTGCTGGCCGACATCAACGCGCGCGGTGCGCACTCGGCCGGCAAATGGGGCATGCACTTTGGTGCGGTCGAGACGCAACTGCGCTTCAGCGAGCCGCGCCTCAGCGCCTTGGAGACTGGCCTCGGCCGCGCGTAGCTGGGGTTTGCGCAACACCAAGTCGGTGGGAGCTTGGTCTTCGACGTGCAGCCTTTCCCACTCCTCTCCGGCAATAGCGGCTTCCTCGCGGGCCAAGTCGAGTTGGTAGCGCGCCTGCGCCACTTGGACCGCGGCCTGTTGGACGGCGAGTTCGTAGTCGCGTGGATCAATCCGAAACAGCAGCGCGCCCTTGGCAAAAGTCCCGCCGGGTTTGAAGTCGGCGTCCTTCCACACCACAATACCCGACACCTGTGGCACTAGGTCAATCTGAGCGTCGGGGCGCACCGTGCCCTGCCCTTCAACGACGATCTGGACCTGTTGCAGCGGGGCGGCGATAGCTTCGACGAGTGGGCCGGCATAGGAGCGAGAGACGCGCTGGGGCGGCTCGCGCATCGAAGCCAGCAGTTGGTAGGCCCCAAAGCCGAGAGCGAGAATGAGGAGCGGCAAAACTATTTTGAAGACGCGTATCATTGCGGAATCTCCGCGTGCTGAGAGGCAAGGGTAAAGCCGCCGCCAAGGGCCAGGTGCAAATCGACCCGTGTATCGAGGCGCTGGCGGCGAACGGCGAGCAGGCGGCTCTCAGCGTCAAAGGCCCGGCGCTGCGACTCCAGCAGGGCAATGAGATCGGCAAGCCCTCTGGCGTAGCGATCTTCAGCTAAGGCACGCGCCGCCACGGCTTCTTCCGCGGCCGTGGCTAGTGCTCGTTCTTGGTCGGCGAGAAAACCTTCGGAGTTCAGCGCCGCCTCCACCTCGCCGTATGCTCTAAGTGCACTTTGCGCGTAGGCAAAGAGCGCTTGCTCTGCCGCGGAAGCGGCCTGATCGACACCAGCGCGCAGACGCCCACCTTGCAGCAGAGGCTGCGCGATATTGCCCACGAGATTCCAAACCGAGAAATCGCCGTCGAGCAAATCGCCCAACGCGCTCGACGAGCGGCCCGTAGAGGCCGTCAGGCTGATGCGGGGCAACAGGGCGCGCCGAGCTTGGGCCAGCCGACGGTCGGCTGCGGTGAGACGGCGCTCAGCAGCCACGAGGTCGGGCCGTCGGCTCACGAGCTGGGCGGGCAGGCCGGCTGGAATCGGGCCACCGACCGCGGGCAGCTCGCCTCCGACCTCAATCCGGGCGCTGGGATAGCGGCCCAAGATCAATTCGAGCTGGCGCAGCGCAGCATCCCGTTGCTGGCGGCGTTGGGCGAGGGTCGCCTCGGCTGCGGCCAAACTCGACCGGCCCAAGCGCACGTCGAGCGACGAGCGCAAGCCGCGGCGATAGCGATCCTCTATCTGTTCGGTGGAGAGCCGATAGTTTGCAACGGTAGCCCGCGCCAGCTCGACTTGGTGCCCTGCTTCGACCGCGGCGAAATAGGCCCGCGCGGTCTGCGCTGCTAGCGAGAGGTGCGCCGCGCGGAAATCAGCGGCTGCGGCGTCGGCATCGGCGAGCGCAGCTTGAGCACCGGCGCGCAGGCGACCCCACAGGTCTGCTTCCCAACTCGCAGTCAGATCAACGCCAAAGGACGTGCTCTCCGAGGTCAAGACCTGATCCGGAGCCCTCCCGGGGATGGGCAGGCCGACGAAATTCTGTTTGCGCTTTGAGCCATTGGCATTGGCGCTGAGTTGGGGCCAGAGCGGCGCGCCAGCCACCCGGGCCTGGGCTTGGGCTTGGGCCAGACGCGCACCGGCGATCTTGAGGTCGTAGTTGTGCTCCAAGGCCAACGCCACCAGACTGTCGAGGCGCGTAGCCCCCATATCGCGCCACCATTGGTCGGCAACTGGAGTCTCTGACGCCCCAGCCGTCCATTGGTCCGGCTGAGCCAAGTCGAGGACCGGGTATTCAACTTTGGGAGTTGAAGCGCAGGCGAGCAGAAACAGCACCGGGAGGCACCACGGCCTCATGGCAATTCTCCAGGAGAAGCAGCAAAGTCCGCGTACAGAGCTTCTAGTTGTGTGGGACCGGGGTCCTGGTCTAGGACGAAGAACGCATGGTGCAGTTCCAAACACTCGCCGGCTGTCAGCTCTAAGTCGCCTTCTATCAGCAGGCCCGTGCCCAGTAAGTTGGCGCGGGTAAACCAAGTGACTGGGTGGCGCAGGTTGCTCGGGTGATCCATGAGCGCGACAAAGCCGCCGTTTTTCCCGCGCGCTCCAACCCAACGGGCGTGCTGGTGCATGATGTCTGCGTGGCCCTGGCGTCCCTCGCTGCAATAGTGGTCGGCTTCGGCAAAGGAAGGCCCCATGCGCAGCACCAGCCCCGAGTAGCGCGCCGCCCGCGAGGCCCCCATCACCAGCCGCTCGCCGGCTGGCTCAATGCGCGTGGATATCCGCAAGCAGTAGCCGCCTTCAGTACTATAAAAACCAAAAGAGCGCGACTCCCGCGCCAAGAGCTGATCGTGGCCATCGAGCCAAGAAAGCGACTCAGTTACATGGTCCGCTTCCAACGCCGTAAAGCCATCGTGCCGCTGCACGCCGTGGCTGTCGTCGACGTGCTCGTACTTCTTTGTTTCTGGCAAATACCAACGCCCACCCCACAAATTCGCGTCGTTGACGTGGACCCAGCCGAAGAACAGCCCGGTGTGCCAAGCATGGTCGGGCGGGCGGTACTCGGTCACGAGCTGACCGGAGAGCGTGTACACGGGCGCGAAGCAGGGCTTGGGGGATTCGCTGCGAGGCAGTTCCTCGGTGGCGCGGTACAGGGCCAGCAGCCGATCGCCCGCGTGGATTTCAACGCCGAGGGCGTTTTCTCGCAATTCAAAAGCACACATAGCTATTTCTCCAATTCTCGCTTAAACCATGCAATCGTCCGGCCCAATCCCTCGTCCGGCCCCACGCAGGGCGTCCAGCCGAGTAGGGAGCGAGCCTTGGCAATGTCGGGCAGGCGCACCCGGGGGTCGTCCTGCGGTAGCTCGCCGAAGGCGATGCAGCTCTTGGACTCGGTCATGGCGATGATCTTGTGGGCCAAGTCCAGCATGGTGATTTCACTGGGGTTGCCGAGGTTGACCGGAGTGGTCACGTCGGACAACATGAGCTTGTAGAGGCCGGCGATCAGGTCGCTGTAATGGCAGATGCTGCGCGTTTGCTGGCCGTCGCCATAGACCGTCAGATCGCGGCCCTTGAGGGCTTGGATGATGAAGTTGGGCACGGCTCGGCCATCGTCTTGGCGCATGCGCTCGCCATAGGTATTGAATATACGCGCAATGCGCACGTCCGTGCCGTGCGTGCGGTGGTACGCCATGGTCATGGCTTCGGCAAAGCGCTTGGCCTCGTCGTACACGCCGCGGATGCCAATGGGGTTGACGTTGCCGAGGTACTCCTCGGACTGGGGATGCACCAAGGGATCGCCATAGACTTCCGACGTGGAAGCCAGCAGGAACTTGGCCTGCTTGGCCACGGCCAATCCCAAGGTCTTGTGCGTGCCCAACGCGCCGACCTTGAGGATGTTGATGCCCAACCGCTCGAAGTCGGCCGGGCTAGCTGGGCTGGCCAGATGCAGGATGAAGTCGAGCGAACCGTCTACGTGGATGTAGTTGGTGACATCGTGTTGAACAAACTGGAACCGCGGATGGCCGAGCAGATGGGCAATATTCTCGGGCCGGCCCGTGAGGAAGTTGTCCATGCAGATGATTTCGCAGTCTTTTTCCAGCAGTAGATCGCTCAGATGCGACCCCAAGAAACCCGCGCCGCCGGTGATCAGCACGCGCATTATGTAGCAGAAGTCTCCAGCCCCATGTTCTGGTGCTGGCTTTGCAAGGACTCTTGGTATCTGCGCCGGCCTTCCTCATCGATCTTGCAACTGACGCCTTCAAAGACCATGGCAAAAGCGCGGCGATGGCGCTGCGACGAGCGATTGGGGTCGGCCCGGTGGATGACTTCGCCGTGGTGGACGACCGCGTCGCCGGGCTGCAAATGCACCGCGACTTCATTGGCTTGGTCTTGGGGGCCGTAATCGGCAATGCCCTGTGAAAAACCCAAGACCGAGGTGCGATTGTGCGGTCGGATGCCCTTGCGGTGCGAGCCGGGGCTGTAGCGCAGACAACCGTTTTCCTCGTCAACCGGGTCGAGGGCCAGCCAAATGGAGGCGACGTTGGGCGGCGTGAGGTTGAAGTAGAAATTGTCCTGATGCGGCGGCGTGGGGTGTTCGGTCTGCGGCGGCTTGTTGAACCACTCGGGCTGGCTCACCTGCGCGGCTTCGCCGATGAGGGTTTGAGCCAGCGCCTGCCAGCGCGGTTGGTCGCGGTATTCGGAGAAGAAGGCATCGTAATCGCCCATGTGCTGTAGTTGTTTCAGGGTTTCGGGCCGGTCCTTGTCTTGGTAGAAGGCGGCCTGATCGGGCAGGGTCGGCACCACGTCGCGGATGTAGCGGGCGACCTGGGCCGTTAGGTCTTCGAGTTCGTCGGCGGGCAGGAAGTTGCGCACGAGGACGAAGCCGTCGCGGTCATAATTAGCTTTATAGGAAGTGTAGTCGGACATGGTGGCGCTCCCTTCGGCTTTGCTCAGAGCAAGCCCTCAGTTTTCGGTCGCTTTGCGAAATGAACTCGTATTCGGTCGTATCATTTTAATGAACTTCATCGCTGAATGACAGTCAATGCGATCTATCTCCAACTTTTTTCATACCAACTAAAATTTTAGTTGACAACCCAAATGCCGTCGAGTATAATCAACTAAATTCTTAGTTGAAAGGATTGCCATGGCGACCAGAGACAAACCCGACAAAAGGCTGACTCCGCTCGAAACGCTCATTATGAACGTCCTGTGGGATGAGTCGCCCGCGGCCGTCAAGCAGGTGCAGGAGCGGCTAACAGCCGTCAAGCCGATGGCCTACAATACCGTGCTGACCATCATGCGCATCCTGCGCGATAAGGGCTTTGTGGTCTCAGAGCGCGCAGGCCGGTCCGATCTCTATCGCCCGGTGGTCACGCGCGAGGACATGGGGCGGCGCTCGCTGGGCGAAGTCATCGACTCGTTCTTTTCCGGTTCGGCCGAAGCGCTGGTCAGCCAATTGCTGGACGGCCAAGCGCTCACGGACGAGGAGTTGACGGCGATCCGGGCGGAGTTAGACCGAGCCCTTGAGAGCAGAAAAGGAGACCAGCGATGAACGAGTTAGGCAGCCAACTATTCGGCTGGTTTGGTCAGTTAAGTATCGAACTAGCGGCGCTAGCGGTCTTAGTCCTAGTCGCCAGCCGCCTGTTGCCAATAAAGTCGCCGGCCTTGCGCCATCTGTTGTGGGCAGTCGTGTTGCTCAAGCCGCTCGTCGCCGTCGCAATCAGCTCGCCCTATTCGCTATTCACGCCGTTGGTATCACTCATGGAACTCGGTTGGAATGCCCCGACCTTGCACATCGAGCATCCAACGGTGCGAGTCGCAGCTTCTCCGGCAATTGCCACAAGTAGTGTGCCGCTTACTACAGCCGGTTGGGGCGCGATACTGTGGATAGTAGGCGTGGCGCTGCTCAGCGGGCGGATTCTGGTCGGCTACGGCATTGTCTGGTGCTTGCGGCAGCAGGCGCAAGTGCAGCACGATGGGCCTCTTTGCGACGCCCTGCAGCAAGCGCGTCGGACCCTCGACGGCCATCCCAAGGTCGAGGTGGCGACCTCCCCTTCTATCAGTTCGCCGATGGCACTGGGTATCCTGAGACCGATCATTGTTTTCCCCGCCGATCTCGTAGAAAAACTGAGCGCCGATAAACTCGCCTTGATCCTCATGCACGAGCTGGCACACGTGCGCCGTTGGGACAACCTCACGCTGCTACTACAGCGGTTGGTCTCCGCCGTATTGTTCTTCCATCCCGCCGTGTGGCTGTGCGGTCGCATGTTGCGGCGGGAAGCCGAACAAGCCTGCGACGATCTCGTCGTATGTGCCACCGGCCGCTCAGAAGCCTATGCACGCAGCCTTGCTCATGTCGCCGAACGGGCGGCACACTTCAATCCTTTAATACGGAGAATCCCCACGATGAACGCCTTTGCAGCAACCGAATCGGATTTGGCGCTGAGAATCCGCAGGGCGCTTGGCGGCAGTGCGCGCCGGATGGGCACGCGGGCGCGCGTGTTGGCAGTCGTACTGCTATGCCCCCTAGCCGCCATGACGCTGCCCTCTTGTGGCACTACTTCGAAAGTTTCCAAAGTCGCGGCTGAGTCGAGTAAAAAGAAGGCTCATTATGGATTGCAGGGAGCTATTCCCAGAATGCCTTTAATGAGGCTTTCTAGGAGCGCTTTGCCCCTTTTTCTTATGTTATGAACGAATTGAAAGAAGCCCAGATACAACGGGAGTTTTTCCTGCGAGATCCCTCGGTGGGGTCTCAACCAAGAGCGTAACAAGGACCAAAACCCTTCCATCGTATTGACATGTACTTCACCAAAACCATCTTGATCGTCATCCCGTGCGAATTCCCCCTGGCCATGATGAACCACGGCATGGGTATAGCCCCAAGCTTCCAGCCGCCCGTAGATGTTGTACTCATCGGTATAAATGAGTGTGCCCGGGGCAATCGCCTTTTTAATCAGCGGCTCAATGGTTTTTTGCTGGACATTCTCCAGCATCTGAATGCACACCTCTCCCCCGCGTTGAATCATGCCTAAGATCGGCGGTTTTTCTCCGGCTAAGGTGCCCCGCCCTCGACGGCCTTTGAGTCGGTTGCGTCGTCCTGTTCGGCCTTTTTTTTCACCGCGGTAGGATGCCCCTTATGACCGGCCACAATATAGACTTCATCGCACTCGACTACCCCATCAAGACCAGCGGGCTCCTGCTGGGCGACGAGGCCTTGCCGCAGGTGCGTGGTCATGTGCTGCGCATCATCTTTATTCAATCCCAATTCTTGGGCAATTTGCCGGTTGGATAGATTTAAGCCCATGAAATACAGACACAAAATCCAAACCCGTAACGGTTGGTGGTGACCCGCTAACACGGTGCCGGTCAAATCATCAAAGTCCCGAGCACAGCCGTGGCATCGGTAGCGTTGGCGATCAGGCTGCGTGTCATCAAAGCCCCGCTTAATAAGCCGAGCCGAACCACAATGCGGACAGAAAATACCATCGGACCAGCGCAAGGCGCGAACCGTTTCAAAGCATTTGGCATCATCGATGAGATGTTGGATATTGACCATGGTGAAAAGCCAGATTGGAAGGCAAGGAAAAAGGGCGCACAGCACCAAGATAAGCCGGTGGGATTACCCCTTCAAGACAACTCCCCGGAATCCATAATGAGCCAAAAAGAATATCCTTATCGTCGTGGATCACGACGGCAACATGAAGCTAAACGACAAATCAGTGACGTTTGCAACCCTCAAAGAGGAATTGCAGGCGAAGAGGCGACAGTTGGACAACACCACGATGATTTTTATCCAAGGAGACGAGCACGCCACGCACAGTCAGATCGTCCAGATCATGGATATCGCCCGGCAAGTAGGGCTCGTCGATCAGATCATCGCCACGGAACCGCAACCGGCGAAAGATAAAGGCGCGGCTAAGCCGAGTCGGGATGACGGAATCTGGCGGGAGGCGATGAGCACCGATCCAGATGAATGGTCCGACGAACTGAAAGCCCAGCTTCTCATGCTTAAACCCGGCAGCACCATCGAAGAAATCGCCGAGGAGGTCCGGCGAATGGTATTCTCCGAGGAGGTCCGTCAGCGCATGCCCTGGCAAGAGGCACCCGGTCCGGACGAATGGCCCGCCGAACTGAAGGCCCAGCTTCGCGCACTCAAACCCGTTACCCCGACCATCTCGTATGAAATAGCCACCGCCGCATCGGCTGAATTAGCTATTTACGATGTAGCCGGACAGCACGTTCGAACCGTTGTTTTGGGCCATCAGAGTCCCGGCAAACATAGCATCGTCTGGGACGGGCGGGACGATGCTGGCCGCGAGCTCAGCAATGGTATGTACTTCTATAAGTTGAAAACCGACGACGCAGAGGAGGAGTTCGTGGGCAAGACGATGTTGGTTAGATAACCATCAGACACTAACCCGCAAGATGGTCAAACTGCTAAATGGTCAGTCGCTCACTGCCGAAGAATTGACGGCGCTCCGAGCGGAGTCAGACCGGACCCTCAAGAGCAGCAAAGGAGGCCAGCGATGAACGCGGCTTTGAACGGACTGGGTAGCCAGCTATTCGGCTGGTTCGGTCAGCTAAGCATCGAACTAGCGGCGCTAGCGGTTTTAGTCCTAGTCACCAGTCGCCTGTTGCCGATCAAGTCGCCAGCTTTGCGCCACCTGTTATGGGCGATCGTGCTGCTCAAACCGCTCGTCGCCATCGCAATCAGTTCGCCCTATTCGCTATTCACACCGTTCGTGCCACTCGTGGAACCCAGTCAAGACACCCTCGCATTCTCACCTGTCGAGCACCCAACGGTGCAGGTAGCAGCTTCTCCAGCAATTACCACAAGTAGTGTGCCGCTTACTACAGCCGCCTGGGGAGCGATACTGTGGATAGTGGGCGCTGCGCTGCTCAGCGGGCGGATTCTGGTCGGCTACGGCATCGTCTGGTGCTTGCGGCAGCAGGCGCAAGTGCAGCACGACGGGCCGCTTTCCGACGCTCTGCGGCAAGCGCGTCGGACACTCGACTTCTATCCCAAGGTCGAAGTGGCAACCTCCCCTTCTATCAGCTCGCCGATGGCGCTGGGCATCCTGAGACCGATCATTGTTTTCCCCGCCGATCTTGTAGAAAAACTGAGCGCCGATCAACTCGCCTTGGTCCTCATGCACGAACTGGCACACGTGCGCCGCTGGGACAACCTCACGCTGCTGCTGCACCGACTGGTCTCCGCCGTATTGTTCTTCCATCCCGCCGTGTGGCTGTGCGGTCGCATGTTGCGTCGGGAAGCCGAACAGGCCTGCGACGATCTCGTCGTATGTGCCACCGGCCGCTCAGAGGCCTATGCGCGCGGCCTAGCTCACGTCGCCGAATGGGCGGCCCATTTAAATCCTTTGATGAGGAGAATCCCCACGATGAACGCCTTTGCAGCAACCGAATCGGATTTGGCGCTGAGAATCCGCAGGATGCTTGGCGGCGGTGCCCGCCGGATGGGCATGCGGGCACGTGTATTGATGGCGGTACTGCTATGCCCTCTGGCCGCCGTGACGCTACCCTCTGTGTCCAAAATCTCGGCTGAGTCGAATCAGGATGAGCGTTCCTCTATCGTCGTGGATCAAGAGGGCAATATGAAGCTGAACGACAAATCGGTGACGTTTGCGACCCTCAAAGAGGAATTGCAGGCAAAGAGACAACAGTTGGACAACACCACAATGATTTTCATCCAGTTGCCCGAGCTTATCTATCTCAGCAGAAACGGACGCGTCACGCACAGTCAGATCAACCAGATCCAGGGTATCGCCCGCCAAGTAGGACTTGTCGATCAGGTCATCGCCTACATCGCCACGGAACCGCAACCGACGAAGGCCGAAGGCGCGGCTGAGCCGAGTCCAGATAACAGAATCTGGCAGGCGGTAGGGACCGGTCCGGAGGAATGGTCCGAAGAGGAATGGTCCGAAGAGTTGGAACGCCAACTTCTATTCGCCGAGGAGGTACGTCAGCGTATGCCTTCGCGAGAGGTACCCGATCTAGACGAATGGCCCGACGAACTGAAGGCCAAGCTTCGCGCACTCAAACCCGTTGTTCCGGGCATATCGTATGAAATAGCCACCGCCACATCGACTGAATTAGATATTTACGATGTAGCCGGAGGGCACGTTCGAACCGTTGTTTTGGGCCATCAGAGTCCCGGCAGATATAGCATCCTCTGGGACGGGCGGGACGATGCTGGCCGCGAACTCAACGACGGCATGTACTTCTGGAGGTTGCAAACCGACGCAGAAGAGGCGGAGGACAAGCAGACGTTGTACAGGACGATATTGATTAAAGGCCCATCAGACGCGAACCCGCAAGATGGTAGGTAAGCTCCGATAATGTTTACCTTCGAGGTAAAAGGTGCCAATAGTTAGACAAGTTTTACCGGTAGTGATTCTCATAGTTATCTTTTCGCTCGGCGCAGCTTCCGCTAAATCTACCCAAGACTTGGAGATAAACATGGTCGAACGTTGGGACGTGTATGAACTCACGCTGACTGGCCCGGAGACGGGCAATCCATTCGTCGATGTCGAATTAACAGCAGAATTTGCACTAAACGGTCGCGTCTTCGCGCCGCACGGATTCTACGATGGAGACGGCGTGTACAAAATTCGCTTTATGCCCGATGCGGTCGGTGAATGGAAGTACATCACGAAAAGCAACCACGCTGCCCTTGACGGCAAGACCGGCCAGTTTACGTGCACTGCACCATCCGCAGACAACCACGGACCCGTGCGCGTTCACAACGACTTCTACTTCCAGTATGCCGACGGAACGCCGTATCACCAGTTCGGGACAACCTGTTACGCTTGGGCGCATCAAGGGGAGGCCATGGAGGAACAGACGCTCCAAACCCTCGCCAATGCACCGTTCAACAAGCTGCGGATGTGCATCTTTCCCAAGGATTATGTGTACAACAAAAACGAGCCGGTGTACTATCCGTTTGAAGGCACGCCGCTGAAAGATTGGGACTTCACGCGATTTAATCCCGAGTTCTGGCGTCACTTTGAGCAGCGCGTTGGCGATCTCTTGCAGCTTGGTATTGAAGCCGATTTAATCCTGTTTCACACCTATGATCGCTGGGATTTTGAAAACATGGATGCGGCCAGTGACGACCGCTACCTCCGCTACGCCGTCGCGCGGTTAGCGGCCTTCCGCAATGTGTGGTGGTCGCTAGCCAATGAATACGACTTCATGCCAGCCAAAGAAGAATCCGACTGGGATCGGTTTTTCCAAATCATCCGCGACCACGACCCATATCAGCGGCTGCGCGGAATTCACAATGGGCGGCGCTGGTACGACCACAGCAAGCCGTGGGTAACACACACCAGTATTCAAACCTCCAACATGGAACACGGCATCCGCTATCGCAGCCAATACCAAAAGCCCGTGATTTACGATGAATGCCGCTACGAGGGAGACATCCCGCAAGGGTGGGGCAATATCAGCGCGCGGCAGATGGTGCAACACTTTTGGGCGGGGACTGTTGCCGGTTGCTACGTCGGGCACGGGGAAACGTACAAACACCCCGAAGACCTACTTTGGTGGGCAAAAGGCGGCGTGCTGCACGGCGAAAGCCCGCAGCGCATAGCATTCCTCAAATCGTTTATGGCCGCCGCGCCAGCGTTTGACGAACTCGAACCAATTGGCGACGACAGCGGGCGATATATCCTCGCCAAATCTGGGGAATACTATCTCGTTTACACCATCTACCCGCAGACGATAACTCTCGAATTGTCGGGCAATCAACCGTATAAAATCGACGGCGTCGATACGTGGGACATGAAAGTCGTCCCCATTGGCACAGCACAGCCGGGAGCATATACATTCGCTGCGCCGTACAGCGACTTTGCCTACCGCTTTACGCCGTATGCGCCGGGTGAGAAATTCCGCCCGGAAGCCAAGGCATCAGCCGATGTGCTCCAAGGCAATGCACCGCTCGCAGTAACATTTTCCGCCGCGGGCGATTTGCAACATCACTGGGATTTTAGCGACGGCACAACCGCTAGCGAATCGAACCCAACGCACGTGTACGAAAACTTCGGACAATACACCGCAACGCTCACAGTTACTGACGCAGAAGGCGCGACATCGACCACAGCACTCGCAATTAACGTGCTCCCCAAATCCCAAGCGGACATCGGTAAATACGCCACATTCCCCGGCTCGCACGACGGTCTCGTTTTTCTTTGGGAGAGCGCCGATAGCGACAACGCGATTCTCGACTCTAATGGAGAAGCGACACACATTTGCGAGATCGAAGCGCGCGCCGACGCAACCATCGCTGAAGACGGCCAGATGGAACTGACCAACGGCGCATTCGTCGCCAAGAATGCTGCCGACAGGGTGCTCGCAGCGTGTCAGCAGAGCAATCAATTGACGATTGAGTGCCTAGTTACAACGGACAACCTAAATCAGAACGGCCCAGCGCGTATCGTCTCGTTTTCAAAGGACGCCACCAATCGCAACTTCACCCTCGGTCAAGCGGGAAATCGCTTTGCCGTGAGAATTCGCACCCCGCGCACTGGGGCGAATGCACAAGGCGGAGAGTTTTCTTTTGGGACAATAGACGCTGGAAAACCGACGCACGTAATCGTCAGCTATTTTCCGGGGAACGTCTATTGCTACGTCGATGGAGCGTTGGTTTACTCCGGTAGCGGGATCCAAGGAGAGTTCAGCAATTGGGAGTTATACCCATTACTTTTCGGCGACGAAGCCAGCGGCGGTAGAGATTGGCAAGGCAAGCTAAGCCGAGTGGCAATCTACAGCCGGTTCGTTGGCTTGGAAGAAGCGGCACAGAAGTTCAAAATGAGCAAAGGCGAGTGACTATTCCGATTCCTCCAGCGCCCCATCATAAGGCCCGGCCACCCCTTCTCCTTGGGCTTTGATTTCTTCCAAGCGGCGCGACATACTGCGCACGATATCCGGGAACTGATCGTACAGATTCTGCCGCTCGGCAATGTCGTCTTTGAGGTTGAACAGTTCCCTAGGAAAATTGTGGTCGCTATAGCCCCGCTCCGCCTTGAACCAATCCGGCTCGCGGTTGTCGTCGCCAGAAGGGGCGTCGATAAAGACCCAGTCGTCTTGGCGCAGGGCAAAGCGGCCCGCGCAACTGTGATGCACGGCGGAGCGGCGCACCGGCGCATCAACCTGCCCCTGCAACAAGGGCAATATGCTAATGCTGTCCTCGGCCGCTCCCGGAGGCAACTGGACCCCAGTCAACTGAGCGCAGGTAGCTATAAAATCGCCCAACAGAGCGAGCTGGTCGCAGACCGATCCGGCCGGCGTAACCCTGGGCCAGCGAGCGACAAAGGGCACGCGGTGGCCCCCCTCCCAAGTGTCGCGCTTGGCACCGCGCAAATGGGCCATGCTGTAGTGGCCAAATTGGCGCACGTGCTCGTAGCAGCCGCCAGCCGCGGCTGGACTGCACTCGGGGCCGTTGTCGCTGGTGAAGATGAGTAGCGTGTCGTCGGCCAACCCCTGCTCGTCGAGCGCAGCCATGATTTCCCCAACCACCCAATCGACTTCGCAGACAAAATCGCCGTATAGCCCCGCTCCACTGCGTCCGATAAACTCCTCGTTGGGAACAATCGGCGTGTGCGGCGAGGTCAGCGGCAGGTAGAGGAAAAAGGGATCGGAGCCTGCTTCGGCGATGTAGGTGCGGGCGCGGCGGACGAATTCGGGGACCATCTCCTCCAATTTCCAGCCCGGCTTCATGGCTCCGGGCAGGCCAAACATCTCCTCGGGCTTCTGCTCAGTCGGGGCCGCGGCCAGCCGATCCTGCTCAAACCAAGTGTAGGGCGGGAAATTCGGCACATCGACGCCAAAGTAGTAGTCAAAGCCGCAGGCTAGAGGGCCGCCGCCGATGGGTTGACTGTAGTCGATATTGCGCTCTAGGGCTTGGCGCTGCTCGCGGTCGAGGCGGCCAATGGGAGCGTCACCATAGGCCGGTTTGCCGTCCTTGGTCGCCCACTCCCAGCCAAGGTGCCACTTGCCGATGCAGGCGGTGCGATAGCCCTGCTGGCGCAGCAGCTTGGCCACAGTAGGCCGGTCGGCCTCTATCAAGGGCGGATCCCAAGGCCACAAGACGCTGCTTTTGAGCGGAGTGCGCCAGCAATAGCGGCCGGTGAGCAGAGCGTAGCGGCTGGGCGAGCAAACGCTGGAGGAAGCGTGGGCGTCGGTAAAGCGCATTCCTTGGGCGGCGAGGCGGTCGAGGTGCGGCGTGGGAATTTTGCCGCCGGGATTGTTGCATCCCATATCGCCGTATCCCATGTCGTCGGCGAGGATGTAGATGATGTTGGGCTGTTGCCGGGGCATGGCCGGTCCTTTCTTTTAGATGGAAATAGTTACTGATAAGCTAAATACCCGATCGACGTCCCCATTCGGTCCGGGAGCGCCAGCCCAGCCGTTGGCCAAGCGGTCATAGTTCACAATCAACCCGTCGGCTCCCCAAGGCATCAGCGCGGTGTACGACGTACTCATGGCGGGATCCTCCTCAGCCTGCGCGTTGCAGAAGGCGTCCGAAAAACCCGCATCCGGCTCGACCAGTCGGTTGTGATGCATCCCCAGATTTACCCGCTCCCATTTTTCGCCCTGCCCATCGGCGCAGAGCCAGAGAAACAGACCCGGGCGGCCACCGGTCAGTACTATCGCGCCATTGCCCAACCGAGCGAGCCGTGGCTGCACCGAGGCCATCCCTTCCATGCGCACCGACGGCGACCACGTCCGGCCTTCATCCGCGCTGATGCTCTTGTGGAAGTCCCATTTACCGCCGACGCGATAGACGCACAGCAGATCGCCATTGTCCAGCCGCAGGGTGTTCGATTCGTTGGGGCCTTCGGGCGCGCCGGGCGCGGTATCCGGGCCAGCGACAGCGCTGCGGTACGTCCACGCAAAGCCCCCATCGTCGCTGACTACGGCGAACGTGTTATAGCATTCTTCCCCATCAAACTTTCCGTACATCGTCGTCAACAGGCTCCCATCCTTTAGACGCAGGATGTTGCCGTTGTGCTGAAGCCGCAGCTCGTCCTCGTGATAATCGGCAAGCGGACGCGGAAAACCGCAGACTCGCACGTCCCGAGGTTCGACCACGAGCGCACCATCGACCATCGTCAGGACGTTGCCCGGAGCAATGCAATTTTGCCGGTCTCCCGACGATTGCGGCCATTGCTCGTACGGCATCATCAATGTGCTCGACGCATCTCGGACGGAAGTATGGCCATACGAGTCAATGCGCTGATCCGAGCGCCAGCTACCACCAGCATCATGGCTCATGAAAAGATCGGCTGGCCATTTCCCCTGCGCGACATCAGCGGAGCGGATGCAGGCACAGACTAGCGTATCGTCGCCGACTTGGTGCAGGGACGGAAACCAGAAATGGCCGATGTCCTGCCCCACTTCGACCGGAACACCTGCTTGGACGAGGCCGTTCTGGAGTGGATAATCAATCATATTACCTCGAAAGAAAACGGGAGTGATAGGACAGGCGTTATTCGAGTTTGACTATTTTGCGGCTGAGCGTCTGTTTGCCCGACAGGCGCAATGCAGTGGCGCAGCGCGGCAAGTGCGCCCTGGTCCATCAGGCCCGACAAGGCATTGACAAACTTTGGCTGGAAAACATAGGTTGGGACAAAGATAGGCCAAGGCTTGGCCTCCACAAAATCCCCGTGCTCAGCCCGCCGAGCGACTGCAATCTAGGCATCCGGCTTGAAAAGAAAAATCCCCGCCAGTCTGCGAGCCCGTCTCGCCGAACGCACCGCGCCCCGAGCCCGAGAACGCCCCGACGCCCACATCACTTTCCGCGGCCTATTTCTCGGCGCTCTGCTGTGCGTTGCCATCGCCTTGGGCGTGCCCCATACCACCATGCTGGTCAAGGGCACGCCCATGGGCTTTTCCTCGTCGACCCCGGCGGCGTACTGCCTGCTTTTTTTTCTGCTGATCACCGTCCACGTGGTACTGGCCCTGCCCAAGCGGCAATGGGGGCTGCAATGGGGCGAACTGGTCACCATCGCCATTATGATGATGGTCGCCGCGGCCATCCCATCCCGGGGCGTGACCGGCATGCTCCTGCCCATGATCACCGGGACCTACTACTACGCCTCAGCCGAGAACAAATGGGCCGAAGTCGTCCATCCCCATCTCACCGAATGGATGCTGATGGGCGACCCCGAGGCCGTGCGCGGCTTCTACGAAGGCAGTATCGGCACCACGGCCATCCCCTGGGCCAGTTGGTTGCCTCCTCTCGGCTACTGGCTGCTGTTCTACGCCGCCCTGTACCTCACTCTCATCTCCATTGCCGTGATCCTGCGCCGCCAGTGGGTCGAACACGAGCGCCTAGCCTATCCCCTAGCCCAGGTGGCCCTGGCCATGATCGAGGACGAGGGGCGGCCCTCCCTGCTTAAGCCTTTTTTTAAAAACAGGCTCATGTGGATCGGCTTTGCCATCCCCTTCCTAGTCGGCAGCCTCAATGCCCTACACCACTATTTTCCCTCCGTGGCCCAGATCAGTCTGAAGACCAGCGTGTCCTTCTTCGGCGCAAACCTGCCGGTCAATCTCAATTTCCTCATGCTAGGCTTCTCCTTCCTCATCAATTCCACCCTCTCGCTCAGCCTGTGGTTCTTCCTCCTAGTCTACACGCTGCAACAACACATCCTCGGCCTGTTGGGCATCGATACCCTGCAGGCCACCCTCGGCCCTTGGAGCACTCCAGTGACCGGCCACCAGATGATGGGTGCCCTGATCGTAATGGTGGGAGCGGGCCTGTGGGTGGGGCGGCACCACCTAGCCGAGGTGTGGCGTCAAGCCCTGTCCAAAAAGGTCCCGACCGACGATGCCGATGAGATCATGTCCTACCGCAGCGCCCTGTTGGGGCTGCTCGTCGGCACCGCGGGTATGACCCTCTGGCTGTGGCAAAGCGGCATTCCCGCCTGGATCGCGCCGCTGTTCGTCTTTTCGGCCCTCGTCATCTTCATCGGCCTGACGCGCGCCATTGTCGAGGCCGGCATCCCCACATTGAGCCCGGCCATGGTGCCCCTTGGTTTCGTGGTTTCCGCGGTGGGCGTCCCGGCCCTAGGGGCTAAGGGGATGGTGGCCTCGGCCTACACCCTCATCTGGGTCGGCGAATTGCTGGTCTTTATGATGGCCCCCCTGTCCAACGGCTTGCGCCTAACCAGTGAGACCGCGGGCAACCGACGTCGGCTCCTGTGGGGCATTGCCGCGGCCATGTTCATCACCTTGGCCGTCTCCATCTACTACACCCTCCACCTGGCCTATGACTATGGCGGGGTCAATCTCCACAACCAGTTCTTCGGCCAAGGCTTCCCGAGCTATCCCTCCAGATTCGCTCTGCGCAAATTGAGCGAGCCCTCCGGAGTCAGCGTCGACGGCTGGCTCTGGACCTTGAGCGGCGGCCTAGTCATGGCCCTCCTCATGATCGCCCGCCAGCGCCTGATGTGGTGGCCCTTCCACCCGCTGGGCTTTGCCGTCAGCGCCGGGTGGACCATGCGCTACATCTGGTTCTCCATCTTTTTGGCCTGGCTGATCAAACTCGCCATTCTGCGCTACGGCGGCGTCGGTCTATACCACAAAATCCGCCCCTTTTTTCTCGGCCTGATCGCCGGTCAATTCGCCACCGGAGGTCTGTGGCTGGTCATCGACGCGTTTACCGGCACCGTGGGCAATGTCATTCCGGTGATGTTCTGACGCTTCTCAAGGACACCCTTTTTTATTTTTCTGATGGCGTCTGATCATTGGCGTCGATCTTATTGAACCGCCACTCGCGCTCGACGATCAATCGAGCACCCCGTCGAAACGTCACATAGGACCAGGCCCAATTCAGCACGACGAATAGCCGGTTCTTGAAGCCGACGAGAAAGTAGATGTGCACCACCAACCAGGTGAGCCATGCAAACCAACCGGAGAATCGCAGCTTGCCGATTTCGACAATGGCGCGGCTGCGGCCAATTGTCGCCATCTGGCCCCTGTCGACAAAGCGAAAGGCTTCGCGCGGTTTGCCTGCAAGGTCGCGGAGGATCGTCCTAGCCACGAAACGACCTTGTTGCATTGCCACCGGTGCTATGCCCGGAAGCGGCTTGCCGGTCTGGTGGGTGAAACTTGCCTGGTCGCCGGCGACAAACGCGTTTGGGTGTCCGTCAATGCTCAGATCTTTGTCGACGACTGTGCGTCCCTGCTCGTCTACCTCCAAACCATCGCGCCGGGCGAATTCAACCCCGCGTACTCCGGCTGCCCAGAGTATGGTTGAGGCGTAGATTCGCTCCGCACCCACTTCAACGCCGTCCTCGTCAATTCTGGTCACAAGACTGTTCGGCCAGACTTGCACACCGAGTTTTTCCAAGTCTCGCGTTGCGCGGCTCGCCTGTTTCTCGGTGAACGATGGGAGAATTCGAGGGCCGGATTCAATGAGAATGACCCGCGTGAGTTTGGTGTCGATCTTGCGGAAGTCCCTGGCGAGCGTGAAACGACTCATTTCGCCGATAGCGCCTGCCAACTCAACTCCGGTAGGCCCGCCACCGATGACGACAAATGTCAACAACTGTCGGCGTCTTGCGGAATCGCCAACCCGTTCTGCCGCTTCGAAAGAACTGAGTAGACGACGGCGAACCTCGGTTGCTTGCGGCACAGTTTTCAGGCTAGGGGCGTACTCTTCCCAGTTCGCATGACCGAAGTACGTCGGAATCGCCCCACAGCAAAGCAGCAAATAGTCGAATTCGAGCTGACCAAAATCCGCCGAGACGGTCTGGGCTCGCAAATCGACACTCTGGATTCTTCCCTGCAACACAGAGACGTTCTCGTAGCGCGCGAGTAGACTGCGGATGGGTGCGGCAATATCGGCCGGAGACAAACCAGCCATTGCCACCTGGTAGAGCAGAGGTTGGAACAAGTGATAGTTCTGTCGATCGACAAGTGTAACGCGGACATCAAGGGCACCGCCGAGCTTCTTGGCCGCTTTCAAACCGGCAAAACCTCCACCTACAATGACGACGTGTTTCATTTCTATGACACTGCGCTATTTTTGGTGTGTATCGGAACGCGCTTTTGCAACTCAATTTCCGATCCCATTAAGGTCCGCCCTCAATCCACGTCGGCGCAAAGCGAGCCAAGCGCAAACCGCCGTAGTGCTCGGCCTCGTATAGGCACAAAACCTGCCCGTCGGGAGCCACGGCCAAATCGGAGTAAGCCGCCGCACCCGGCTCAAGCACTCGCGCTACGGGCCAACTGTGACCCTGGTCCGCACTCAGCCGCAAAGTCAACTCGGCGCGCTCGTCGGGCTTGCTGGGATGCGCCATTAATATGCGCCCGTCGTCGAAACCCACAATGCTGCCCTGGCAAGAGGGTTCGGGCAGGGCCGGCTCGTAGGCAACCGCAGACCAAGTTGCGCCGCCATCGCGGCTGAGCGACCAGCCCCGACAGCGACGTTCGTTCCGGCTGCGCAGCGTCATGTACAGAGAGCCATCGGCCATTTCCACAGCCTCGCATTCGTCTGACGCATCGTGAGTCAACTTGGCTCCAACCCGCCAAATGTGACCACCGTCGTCGCTGTAAAAAGCAATGGAAGACTGCACTTGGCCCCAAGTAGCCGGCGGCTGACGCCAAGTAACCGGGCCGGGGCTTTCATCGACCCAAGAGGGCACGAGCAAGCGACCGCTTTGCAGTTGAATGCCGTGGCCGGGTCCCGTGCCGAGGTAGGTCCACGAAGGAGCCTTCACCTGGGCGGTGATTTCCACAGGGTCGGTCCAAGTCCACCCGCTGTCCGTGCTGCGGCTGACAAAGACCTGCTGGTTGTCCTTGCAAAAGGGCAGCAACACGGAGCTGCGGTCATGGTCAACTACGGGACAGGGATTGCCGCAGGTGCGCTCGCCATCGGCGACGATCTGCTGACGCGGTTCCCAAGTACACCCCCCGTCGATGCTGCGGCGCAGGAGAATGTCGATTTGATCGTCGTCGCGGCCGGTGTGGCGGCGCGCTTCGCAAAAGGCCAGCACTGCGCCGTCTGGCGCTACGACCAAGGCGGGGATGCGGTAGGTGTGGTAGCCTTCTTGGCCGGAGATGAATAGGTCTTGTATTTGCACGGTTCGCTCCTGTAGCAAAGGGCTTCAGCCGATGTAGTCGATCAGCTAGCTAGGTGAGTTTCTCCAGCACATGCTCTTGGTAGTAGGCTGCGGAAAAACCGGCCTCGGCATAGGCTTGGGTGGCCTCGGACCACTGGCTGTAAAAAGCGCGTTGCTCGGGGTCGGGATGTTCGGCCAAGCGCTGGGGGAGGAGCACCCAATTGGTCAAGGGCTGGCTGGCGGCACGGCTGTAGTAGTGGTGCAAGGTGCGCCGGGCGCAGGTGCGTTGTCCGGGTAGGCGGGTGTGAAAAATGGCAATGTCGTACAAGACCAAGGTGCCAGCCGGGCCGCGGATGGGCACTTCCGCATAGGCATCGCCTAGTTGGACGCGTGCCTCCTCCAACGTCTCGTAAGGACCGCTGTTAGGCACGACGCAAAAGCAGGGGTCGCCGGCCCCCACGTCGCTCAAGTAGTGGATGGCGCAGACATAGGTGCATTCGTAGGGACGCTCAGGCTCGGTCTCGGCGGTGGGTTGGTTGGGCCGGTCGCGATGGAAGCGCATCCCGCCGTCGCCTTTGCCCGCGGGCACATCGCGGAAATCGAATTGGGCAAAGCGGGGTTGGGGAGCCATGATGATCCGCACTATATCGTAGGAGATCGCCGGCTGGACAAAGCGGTCTAACTCGGGATGGTGAACCAAGATTTGCCCGTGCGAAAAGACGCCCAAGCGGTCAGGCCCCCATTCGCGGGGGATTTCCCCTTTGGAGCGATCGACAAAGGCGTTGAGGGTGCGGATGTCGTCGGCAGGTAGGGCGTCGGCGACTACGGCGTACTTATACTGCTGGAAAAAAGCGAGTATGCCTTCCTTGTTGTCGGGGGCGAAAATGGGGGGCTGTGACACGATGAATTCCCTTTTAAAATTGCTGTTTGGAATGGTACTCTGAGCCTCCACCGTCTGCAACTGAACTTTGGACAAGCGGTCACATCGGGAAATGATTGGGGCTCACCTACGCAGATACGGCCTTGATATACGCTCCGTTTCTATAGAGTCTCTCCTGAGTCTTTTTCCCGGTTGGGTCAAATTCGATCCACTTCCCGCTTCCCATGGCAAAAGTGCCTTCCCCTCTTAGTTGTCCGTTCTCGTCCACATAAGTCCACTTCCCGTCAAATAGCCCATTTTTATAGTTTATCTCCTCTTTTACTTTTCCATTTCTGTAATACTCGACCCATCTTCCCTCGCTTTTATCATCCTCAAAGCGGCCCTCGTAGCGCAACTCACCGCTAGCGAAATATCCAACCCATTTACCATGTTTTTGCCCGTTTTTGTATTCCCCTTTGTATTCTACCCCACCATCGACGTAGTAAGCGACCCATTGTCCGTCCTTATGGCCGTTGTCGTATGTGCCCTCTTTGCATATCTTCCCGCTTTCGTAATACTCAATCCTCTTTCCGTGCAGTTTTCCATCTTTCATGAGTTCAGCTCCTCCTTGCCAAATCGAAAAATAGCTCTGTTCTATCGAATCGACAATCAGATGGCGTTGGGAGGCTATTAGTGATCATCGACGCTCATACCCATTTCTACGATCCTCATCGCCCGCAGGGAGTGCCCTGGCCCTATAAAGAGGACGGACCCATTTACCGGACCGTACTGCCGGAGCACCACAGAGCAGTGGCCGAACCCACCGGTGTCAGCGGCACCGTAGTAACGGCGGCTAGTGTCTGGCTCGAAGATAATCAGTGGCTCCTCGACCTAGCTGCCAACGACTCTTGGATCGTTGGAGTCGTTGGGCACGTCGATTCCGGCCCCGACTTCGGTTCCCACATCGAGCGTTTTGCCGCCGACCCGCTGTATAGAGGTATTCGCGCTGGCCCTGAATTTGTCGCAGACGACGGCGGTGCCATCGAGCGCGCTAGGATAATGGCCGACCACGACCTCCAAGTGGATATCAGCGTGTCCCCTCAGCAGGCCGAATCGCTATGGGTGGTGGCGCGCCAAGTGCCCGATCTGCGCTGGGTGCTCAACCACTGCGGCCAGCCAAAAATAGACGGCCAGACACCCGATCCCGACTGGGTCGAATACGTGCGCACCGCGGCGGCTTGGCCACAGATTTTTTGCAAGGTTTCCGGCCTAGTAGAGTACAGTCAGGTGCAGCCAGCCCCAGCCGACCTCGAATTTTACCTGCCCACGCTAAAAGTGTTGTGGGACGCGTTCGGTGAGGACCGGCTCATATACGGCTCCAACTGGCCGGTATGTGAAATATCGAGCGACCACGCCACCGTGCAGGCCATTGTCGGCATTTATTTCGAGTCCAAAGGGACATTAGCAGTGCAGAAATACTTTTGGCAGAATGCCGTTGCTGCCTACAAGTACGTCCAGCGCTGAATACTGCCCAACCTCACCCATGCCACCTGAACCCGTTAAATCCCCGTTCACCTTCAAAGGCATCGTCGTCGGGGCCATCTTCTCACTGCTGGTCAGCCTCTGCGCGCCCTTTGTTGTCTTTATGCTTCAGGCCTCCTCCATGGGTATCAACAGTTCGTCGCCCGGGGCCATCTTTTTCTTTTTTGTGCTCACCCTCTTCGTCAACGTCGTCCTCGGGCTGATTAAGCGTCAGTTTGCCTTGGGCCGGGCCGACCTCATCCTCGTTTACTCCATGCTGCTGATGGCGGTAACCCTGCCGACTTACAATTTCCTTAACTATCTGATCGGCATGATTTCTGGCCCCTACTACATGGCCTCGCCGGAGAACAATTTCGCCGAACTTTATCTGCCTTATATCCCCGACTGGATGGTACCCCAAGACGAAAAGGCCATTTTTGCACTCTACGAGGGCTTGCCAAGCGGCCAATCCATACCCTGGGCTGCGTGGATCGAACCCCTGTCGCACTGGTTTGCTTTCTTTTTGTGCTTGAGCTTTATGATGATATGCATGGCCACTATTTTACATCGTCAGTGGTCGGCCCACGAGCGTCTCAGTTATCCTATGACGCAATTGCCCCTGCAGATGATCGAAGGCACGAGTCCGGGACAGGTGGCACCCTTTTTTAAAAAAAAATTAATGTGGCTCGGCTTTGCCGTGCCTTTCATTCTATTCAGTTTTTCGGGGTTAAACCACTACCTGCCGGTCGTGCCCGAATTTCCCTTTTACATCGCCTGGATCCACTGGTTTCGCGATATCAACACTTGGGGAGAAGGCTTGGCGCTCAGTTACGCCTGGCTCGGTTTTTTCTATCTGGTCGATTTGAATATCTCCCTCAGCATTTGGTTCTTTTTTTTAATAGGCAAATTCCAAGATGGACTCTTCCGCACCTTGGGCATTCACAGCACCGAGCAGCTAAGTCAGTACGAATACTCTCAGTTGGCGGATCTGACCCATCAGGCCGTGGGTGCTAGCATAGTCTTTGTACTCTTTGGATTGTGGACGGCCAGGCACCACTTGCGGGATGTGGTAGTCACGGCCTGGCGACCGGCCAGTGGCGTCGACGACAGCGAGGAGTTGATGTCCTATCGCCTCGCTTTTCTTGGCCTGATCGCCAGTTTGCTCTTGGTCTGTTTCTGGCTGTGGCGCTCGGGGCTTCCCCTCGTCGTCATTCCCGTTTTCCTCTTTATTTGCCTGATCTACTACATTCTCATCACCCGAGTCGTCTCGGCCGGTGGCGTGCCCACGGCTCGGCCCCCGCTAGTGGCACCTTATTTCATCATCTCAGGACTAGGCACTTCGATTCTGGGCGCCAAAGGCATGGTAGCCCTGTGCTTCACTATGGTGTGGCAGGCGGAAATGCGCCTCTTCCCCATGCTCGCTTGCGCCAACGCGCTCAAACTGGCCGAATCGGTCCGCGGCTCGAAGAGGCGCCTTTTGTTGGGCCTGCTCCTGGCTCTGGTGTGCAGTATGATCGGCGGGACGATGATGAATTTACACCTAGGGTACACCTATGGCGGCATCAACCTAGGGTCCTATACCGGTTTTGGCGGCAACTGGGATCTATGGTTGTCGCTGGTGCACAATCCCCGGGAGGTGGATGTGCGCGGTTGGATCTTCACCGGCCTCGGAGGCACCTTCGAGGCTTTTCTGATGGTCGCTCAGAAGCGCTGGTACTGGTGGCCGTTCCACCCTTTGGGTTTTCCTTTGGCCATTGGCTGGCTCACCAGCGAGATATGGTTTGCCGCCATGCTCGCCTATCTGTGCAAACTGACGATTCTGCACTTTGGCGGCCCCAAGCTCTACCGCGTTTTGAAGCCCTTTTTCTTAGGCTTGATTTTAGGCGAAGTCTCCGTCGCCGCCTTCTGGGCCATCATCGATACGTTGCTGGGCGGCAGCGGCAATGTCATAACCTACATGTAAGAAGTTATTCAAATGCCGACTTCGATTGGGCGATAGGGTTCACCGCCTTCAAGTCGCCGCTCCCAATCACTCACTCCGGGCTCTGGGACGCCGAAGAGCTGGCGTCGATTGTGGGATTGGGTAATCCGCTGCTGAATGGACGCGGGCAGGTCCCGGTAGTCGTACTGCGTCTTCATCCACGAGCGGACGTACGAGTACTCGAGCACTTTACGGTCGCTGTTGCTGCGGTTGTGAAAGCGGGCGTGCCAGCAGTAGCCGTTGAAGAGCATCGCGTCGCCGGCTTTGGCCGTTAGCTTGGCGTGATGTGGCATATCCTCGTGATTCTCAATGTCGGGCAAGGGATGTCCCATCTCAAAGCGATGACTGCCGGGAACGATGGCGAAGGTGGCACCGTTTTCGGGGACGTCCACCAGATAGGTGAAGACTTTGGTCATGATCACTGAGTCCGGCAAATACACGCCCGTTATGTCGCAAAGATCGCAGTGCCAGCCGCCGCCCGATTCGGTGTTGGCTTCCCTGACGCCTCCATGGGCATAGCGCAGTTGCACATCCTCCCCTATCACCGCTCGCACGACGGGGAAGATAGCGGGGTGATCCACCATATCGACGAACACCTCGTCCTGATGGAGCAGGTCGTAAAGCGAGTCATTCTTCGCCGCTTGGTCGAAGGCTTTGAGTACCCGTTCCACCTCGGCACCCGACAGCGCCTCGCGGATAAAGACAAATCCCTGTGAGTTATACTGTTGCCTAACTTGTTCAGGTGTCATATTGGAGCCCGTTTTTCACAAAGTTTGGCCATTTAATAATTTGGCTCGGTGCCCTTGCCGACACTGCTCAACGGCGAATAGCGTCTCTGCGGCAGGCCATCCGAACTCGGATAGCCCTTTACCTTGCCCGTCCAATAACTGGGCGCGGCGGCGACGCCGAAAAGGTGGGCGAGGTTATCGCTGGCAGCGATCGTCTCTAGCGCCTGCGGCGATAGTTCTGGCAGGGCCTGTCGCATCCAGCTATGGACGTAGGTGTATTCGAGCAGTCGCAGAGCTACATCAGCGCGGTTGCTCGTGCGCGCCTGCCAGAGATTGCCGTGCAGCACTGCGGCCGACCCCGCCTTTAGGCGCAGCGGCAGGTGGTGGGGCATCTCTTCTATATAGGTGATATCGGGAAACGGGACTTCAGCTTTGAAACGGTGGCTCGCCGGAACCACGGCCAGACAGCCACCGTCGGGTGGGGTATCGTCTAGGCACACGAATAGCTGGAGGCACAGGTTGGAGGCGGCATGGTGGACCCCGAGCATGCCGGCGACCTTCCGGTGCCAACCCCTGCCGGCTGCTCCAGGCTCGACTGAGATAGCGGCAAGGGAGCACAAAGACACATCGTCGGATAAGATCCGATGGATTATTGGGAACAGATGCGGATGTTCTGCTAGGTGGATGAAACAGTCGTCTTGATTGGGCAGATCTTCCAGAGCGCCTACCTGCGCGGCCTCAGCAAAAGCGCGTCGGACGCGGTCGAGCTCATCTGCACTCAGGGCATCTTCGACGAGGAGATAACCCTGGCCTTCGTATTCGGCCTGCTGCCATTCGGTCAACCCATTCACCTCTCGGTCCGTTCACAGATTATGAGTTGGGTCAGTATTGAATTGGCACCAATACTACAAACTCTCCCGCTGTAGCCAGAGCAGCGGGAGAGTTTGTAGCGAAAAATTAAACGGTTGGAGCTTTTACCGGCTGAAAGATGCCTTGATATGGCCCCAAGTATCGTTTTCGACGGCCGTCGCTAGCAGTTCCGTATTGACTGGCAAGAGAATCCAGTCCGGTAGAAAGTCGGCGTTTTCGGAAGATTCATTGAAGTTGAGGGCCCAGTCGGAGAAGACTTCGCCGGTCTCTTCATTGCCGCAGCACAGGCCCACGTCCCCGTCCTTGTTGCGGGCTGCCAAGCCGATGATCTCCCCTTCTTGCAGATCGTGGATGATACTGCCTTCGGGATCTTGCCAGTTGAAATCGTCCCACCACACGTGCCACAGCTCGATTTGCCAGTTGTATTCCTGGCCCAGCTCGGGCTCGGTCCACTGATAGGCACCATCGGAATAAGGTTCCCCCCGATACCAATCGGCTTGGGTCATCCAGTGCCAGTTCCAAGGGACTCCAACCTCTTCCGTTTTGCTGTGGAAGAAGAAGTGGGAAATCTGGGCGTGGCGGTTGCGCTGACGTTGCGCTTCCTCATCGCTCTGCCCTTCCGAACTCCAGTAGAGCCCGCCCGAATGATCGGCATCAACGGCCAGTTCGATATCGTCGCGCTGGTGGCTCCAATAGTCATCGTAGCGATCGTACGCCAAGTAGATGCGCTCGGTTTCGTCGTTCCAGCCAAAGGTAAAACGCACGGCTAAGTCAGACGCATCCGGCTCGGTATCAGTGACGTCAATTTGGGTGATCAAGAGGTTGTTTAGATCCTGTTCGGTGATCCACAACTCCTCTGGCACGACATCCCACTCAGACAAATCGGCATCCAGAACCGGTAAGTGCGAAGTGGGCCATTGCCACATCTCGAAGATTACGCCCGGCGGATCGTGGGCACCAGCGGATGTGGTAAAGCCAAGCGCTATGGCAAAGGCCACAACACCCTTTAAGAGCTTGCTCATAGGTTCCTCCTTGTGGAAGGGCAAGAGAGCTTATGGATTGGTTGGTAATTATGGATTGGTTGGTAATTATTTTAGTATAGATAAGCATCTATAGACTGCAAGTCAATGTTTTCGTACCTAGTCGCCCAACCCAGAAACAAGGCGGTTGAGCGGCAGTTGCCGTTTCTGTACATTCCCGACCGTCAGTGAATTTGTGGCCGCGTTCCCGGTTAGTTTCACTGAAAAGGGACTGACATGAAAAAGAGCATCCCCCTGCTCGTGATTTCTTGGCTGAGCGCGGCAAATATCGGGAGCGCGGTCGAAGAAACCATCCTAATTGGCAGCAGTGGATCACTGCCGTGGCAAGAAGGGGGTGGAACCATTGCGGCGACTGCGATCTTGGATGAGTCCACCGTCAATCAGACCAATACCCCCGGTGGAGTGATCGACTTCGAGTCCATTGATTTCCCCGGGTGGATTTTTCCGCAAAGGGTCGACACGACCGACAACATTCTCATCGGCCTCACCAGCAAAGAGCGCGGCGGCTCGATCAGCAGTCCCATCCCCAGTGCCCAAGTCAGCTTCAAAAACGATTATAAGAAATTGATCGACGCCGACGGTCAAACAGCGTTGGAAGTGAGAAGTACTTCCAGCGCCTCCAGTGCCGGTGCGCTGGGTCTGATCTTAGAATTCGATCTCAACGCACTATTCGCCGTCAATCGCATCCGATTTTTTCCCCGCAATGCCGCGCCCGAACTGCCGGCACCTGACTTTCCCTTTCAGAACGATTTTATTAAGGGGTACGAGATTTTTATCAATGACGGCCGGCCCGAATCCTATCTCAACGGCCGACCGATATGGACGACAATCGCCCTCGAAGGCCAGAACGAGGAAGCGGTCGTCGATCTGAGCATCCCCACCCAATTCGTGCGCCAGATACGCTTCAAATCGCTTACGACAGCCGACTTCGAGATTGCCGAGTTCCAAGTTTTTGCCGAGGGGTTTGTGCCGCAGGCGACCTATCTGTCCAATGTATTCGATTTTGGCGAGCCAGCCTTGCTGGGCCACTTGCGCTGGATCCAAGAAACCATCGGCGACTCCGTGCTCTCGGAGGTGCAAATTCGCACGCGCACGGGTGTGGATCCCGGGCCGGTCGAGTTTACCCGAGTCGGCATCCAGAGTATCGGCCTGACCGAGGTGAGCCGCACGGTGGGTGGCGTGTCGAATCTGGAAGAAATTCGGGTCAAAGTGCCCTGGAAGCGCCCTCAAGACATAGAGGACGATGAGCTTAGGACTTTGGTCGAAACCGAGCTAGAGGACGATTTGCTGAGCGGAGAAGAGGCACTTTTGGCCTGGACCCGGCTGCCACTAAAACTGCGAGCACAGCTCGAGATTTCGCAAGCCGAGTACGGCAAGATCAAAGAACAGGGGCCGATTCGCGATGATCTGACGAACTGGAGTCCTTGGTCTCCCCCGTACTCGGCCGCCGGCATAGTCGAGGCCCAAGCCTTGGAAATACCCGGGTCGGGAACGCCGATGCTCTCTCCCAGTCCACGCCGCTATTTCCAATTTATGATCGAGTTTGCCAGCCGGGGCTTTGACGCGGCCGCCGGCTTGGGGGCCTTGGCCTTTGAGCTGTCCACGCCGGCTCTAGCCGATACCCTCATCGGGGAAGTGTTTCCCCGACACGCCGACGTCGGTGCAGCGACTGTTTTTTCCTACGCCGTCTTGGCGAAGATTGGCCAGACAACGGCCGGTTTTGACCAATTGGCGATCGAGACGCCGCTCAAGGTGGAGTCCATTGGCATGGTAGAGATCCACGGGCCCAATGGCGAGATCGAATCGGCCGATTTTTCAGCGCGTTCATTGGACGATCTCCCCGTCGAAGCAGGCAACGGCTTTGCCGTGTTGGCCGTCTCAGACCATGGCCTGCTTTTGCAATTGCCGCCAGTGAACGAAAATAACGCGCTCGTCAAGGTAGAATTCGCAACAGCGGTTTTGCGTTTTGGCACAGTATTCTCGGCTCGAGCGTTCAATACCGAAGTCGGCGCAGTGGGACAAAATATACTCGCGGGCAATGCGGCAGATTTAGGACGAGAGGCACTAGTAGACCCCGATCTAGCCCGCATTGGCGCTCCTGTTCCCACCAATCTGACCGTAGAGGTGGCCATAAGCAACGATCTATTGACCAATGTGCGCGCTGAGCCAGCCGTATTTACACCCAATGGGGATCAAATCAACGATCGCACTGCTATTCACTACGATATCACCAACATAGCTAGTCCCGTTCTCGTGGAGATCGAACTATTTGATTTGGCCGGCCGATCTATCCGGTCTCTGCAAATGGAAAAACAGACCAGCGGGCGTTTTGCCATTGCCTGGGAGGGCACCAATGATGAGGGTCGTCTCGTGAATCCGGGGCATTACATATACACCGTTACGCTGAACGCCGATACCGGCGCTGACAGAAAGCTCGGTGCTGTCGGCGTCGTCTATTAAAAGCCTACGAGGTGAGCATGGCATCTGCATTGAGCCTATGGGCAAACCGACATGAGCTGAGGGGATTCTTCCTGCTGTTGTCGCTTTTGCTCGGTGTTGGCGGCTCGGCGGCCCAGGACTACGGATCTCGCCTCGGGACCCAGCGCGGCGGCGAGGTGAGTTTTGAACCTCGCGGCCCGGGGGTCCTATTCGGGGCGCTCGACCCATCGGTGCGCAAATGGTACGTGCCGCAGGAACTGTACAACGAATACCAGTGGCGTCAGTGGGAGTATTCCAACTACGCGCGTCAGCCCTACCAGCGCTATGTTAATACCGCCCTCGAAGGCAATTACTTCTACGACATCTACGGCCACTACGTCACGCGCGGATGGCTGGTGTACGACTGGCACCAAGACCAGCCCCAAGCCCTCGGCAGCAGCATCTTTAAGGATGGCCGCTTCAACGACTGGTTCAACAATCTCACGGTGAGTAGCGATTCCGAGGGCCAGTTTTCCTATGCGATCACAGTCGGCAACGAGATCCGCACCACCCTCACCCCCATGACATTTTCCAAGCCTCGTTTTAATGGGCTACAGATGGACTTCGCGGCAGATAAATACCAAGCCACCATCATTGCCTCGCGCATAAGTGACCCGGCTACGGGCGTGACCCCACAGCCGGCTAGAGTCTCCAATTCCACCAGTCTCATTGGCGGACGGGCGACCGTGCAAGTGGGTGACTTCATCACCCTCGGCGGCACCTTGGTGGACGCCCGCAACGCCAATACTGGATTGGACGTATTCAGCGGCGATCTGATCGCCGGCAGCCTGACGGCCGGCCAGTCTTCAACACCGGTCACCGCCATCGCCATGGTGCTGAGCGACGATTCACCAGAAGACGGGATCGGAGGAGCCGCCCTTTTCAGTCACGACATTCGCATCACCGCCCGCAATTTTGATACAGAGCTAGAGACGGTCTTCACGCTCCAGCAAGTAGTGCGCGAGGGGCTCGAGTGGCCGGTCATCTTTGGCGGGTTTCCCAAAGAGGGCTTCACGACTGCCGACGGCGACGAGCGCATCGTCTTGAACTACGATTTCAAGAGTCCAGCTTACGTCGGTCCTGACCCGCTCTCGATTGTCAGGGTCGAATTCGACTACGTATTAGCCAACGACTTCAAAGTGGAAATGTGGTCGAACAAGCAGACTGGTCGACGCTCCACTCCAGCACCGCCCATCACCGGCCAAGTCATCGCGGAAAGTGAACCCGCCTTGATTGTGCTGCAGCGGGCGGAGGGCAATGTGCGAGATATATCGAATTTGCAACGGGTGCGGTATGAATACGGTTTGCCCACCGCCAATATGGTTGGGGGTTTCACCGTCGAGGGCAAAGATGTATTTGGCTTTGATTTCAACGGGGAGTGGGACCGCAATCTGCGCTTTTTTCAGTATCCCAATCCCGCCATTTTTTCGGCTAGCGGCAATCACGAAATCTCTTCGCTGCACGCCGATGCCTGGTTTTTTAACCTATCTAGACAGCAATACCCGTGGTTCGGTTTTTTCGAGAGCTATTCCATTGCCGCAGACTATTCGACTACGGCGACATTCGTCGTCGACCACTCCGGTGACATTCTCTACGATTCGCCCACGACCGCCTTCTACGAATTCGTCGACGACAATGACGATCAAGACCGCTTACCCGATTGGGTGCGCCGGGGGCAATCAGTCGGCGATAATATTGTTTTTCCCGGCTGGGATGAAAATAACGACTTCATCTCCGACTTCAATCAGAACGACAACGCCACCATACCCAATAGCTTGCCCGATTACGAAGAACCTTTTCTGAGATTCGCGGTGGACCGTCCGGAGTTTCTCTTCGGCATCGATCTCAACAACAACGACTGGATCGACCGCTTTGAAGACGATGTGCTACCGGACTATCTCTACAAGGCTGATCGCCGCGGGTACAATGCCTTTGTGGGGCTCGACATCGCTCCGGATGTGCGTCTTTTACTGGGACGGGTGGACGAGCGCATGTTTTCCCAGCAGCGAGCAAACGAATCCACTTATGGATTATTCACCTTTGACCGCAATTGGGCGGGTTTTGGCCGCGTGCGGGTTTTCGAAATGCTCAAGCGGGTGAAAGACACCATCCCGGACGACCGCCGGGCACCAACGCCGTTCTTAACGGCTCCGGCCCGACCGCTGGTGCCGGATATCTTGCCGGCCGCGGATACCTGGGTCAACTCGTCGTTCATCGCCGTCGATCATCTGGCAGTGCCAGGCCTCGAATTAACCTCTAAGCTGAAATACGACTTCTACCATCAAGTGCTAGACGATCCAAGGGACCTCAATGAACGGCCCCTCCGCGATTTTACCAGTTTTTTCGGTATGATCAACAAAGCGTCTTATACCGCGGAATGGGGTTCCTTTTTGCTGCGACCCGGCCTAAAGAGCGAGTACTTCCAGCAGAGCGAATTCTTGCAGGAAGAGGAGCCCCGCCAACACTGGGCCGGGATCGCCCAAGTGTTGGCCCAGACGCGGCTGACACCCAATACCAAGATCGAAACGGGCCTCGAGTTGTTGCGCTTTCGCGATCTGGTCGCCGACGAAGACGACATGCTCGCCAGAGGAGTCGCGGCAGAGACCGGAGATTTGACTTCGACTCAGGTCGCCGTCCAACTGTCGGTCACTTCGGGATACCTCGGGTATATCCTCACCACTCAAGTCGGGTTGCGGGTCGGGCGCATCGGCACAGAACGCATTCGCGAAGTGACACCGGGCGTCTTTGAGAAAGGGAGTAACGGGCGCTCGGAAACGACCAGTTTTATCACGGTTTTTGCAGGGGTCGAGTAACGATGAATTCGCGCGCCTGGAGCCTCTGGGCAGTGACGATCCTAGGACTAGCCGGTGCCGCCTCTGCCCAGCCAGAGTCCGGCTATCGGCTAGGCGAACGAGTCGGCGACCACGTCGTCTATTCCACCCGTGGCGTGCCGATTTATACCGAAGCCCTACAGCCCACAGTACAGCGCTGGTATTTACCGGCCAGTTTATTCTCCGAAAACCACCACCAATGGGAATACACCAACTACGCCCGGGATCACTTTCTGCGCTACGTCAGCCCCCGCTTGGAAGGGGATCTGTTCTACGATGGCTTTGGCCGCCTGATCACTCGCGGCTGGCTCATTTACGACTGGCGTCAGGTGCAGCCGCGCATCGCCGAAAGCTCGCAGATATTCAAGGCGAGTCAGTACATGCGATGGTTCAACAGGCAATTGCTGGCCGTCGACAGCAAGGGAGATTACAGCTTCTCCATCCTCGTCGGCGACGAACTCAATACTACCCTGACGCCGATGACGTTCAGAAAGGCCGGCTTCAATGGGGTCATGGCCAACTTGGCGACTAATCGCCTGCGCCTGACAGGACTCTTTTCCCGCATCTCGGGACCAGTGCTGCTAGAGACCGTGGGTGTGGTCGATCCCAGAGTCAACTCCACCAATCTGGTAGCGGGCCGCAGCGAAGTAGATCTGTTCAAGGGCTTGACCATAGGACTGAACCTGGTCAATTCCCACACTTCTAATGGCAGTCGGGAAAGTTTTTCGGGCAATCCCTTCAAGGGCGAGCTATCGACGGGCCAGCTTGAGGACGCACTGCGCTCGGTTCTAGTGCGGCTCAGCGATGACTCGCCAGAAGACGGCGAGGCAGGGGCCATCCTCATCGACAGGGACATCGAGATAAAAACCAAGCTCAAACGTCCTTCCTCTGCTGATCCAGCCGTATTAGTGGAGCGGGATACCCTCATTGTCGGCAGTTCTTTTGGCTTCGACGCCACCCACATTCAGGGTGGTTCGGTGCGGAACGGTCTGCTCGTAGCCGACGGGGCCGAGAGCATTGTATTGCATTACGTCTTGGCTCCCGCGGAGGGAGAGAGCGAAGAAGGCTCCTTGCGACTGTTGCTGCAACAGCGACTAAATCTGAGCCTATCAGAGGCCCAAGATGTAATCCAAGCGATCGAAAATGTGCGCTTTCGCCTAGTATTGGCCAACGACTATCGCGTGGAAATGAGCTCGGATCGGCAGACCAACCGCTTTGGCGTGCCCCAATTCCTGCCGGTCACCAGAGCCGAAGGCAACATCAAGAATGAAACCAACAGCCGCCAAGTGGTTTTCGACTATGGCCTGCCCACGGCCAATCTGCTGTACGGCCTCAGCGCCGAATGGCGCAATATGCGCGGTTTCGATTTCTACGGAGAAGTAAATATCAATTCCAACTATCGGAAGTACCCGAATCGGCGCAAAAAGCATCACCGCGCAATTGCGGGTATTGCAGGTGATAAAAGGTCGCTGGGCTGGCTGGCTAATCTCTCTTGGCAAAGTTACCCTTGGTCGGCATTCTTGGAAGGCTTTGGCATGGACGACTCCTATTCCACCAGCGTTCGGCCGGTGTCCCCATCTGGAGTGGCCAACTACGCCCCCGAAGCCACCGAGCTTTTATACGATTTTGTCGAAGACAACGACGACCAAGATCGCCAACCCGATCAAAAGCGCCTCAATCAGGGTAGTCTGGTGCCGCCACAAGTAGGCGATTTTAACATCGACCAGACTGGCGTCGCCGACCCAGAAGTCTTCCCGGGTTATGACGAAAACGGAGATTTCATCTCTGATTTTAACCAGAACCACAATCCCATTCGCCGCAATCTGCTGCCCGATTACGACGAACCGTTTTTGCGCTACCACTCCGACCGGCCCGAGTTTCTCTTTGGTATGGATCTGAACAACAACAATTGGGTCGATCGCTTCGAGAACGACGATTTACCCGATTACCCGTACAAAAAAGATCACTGGGGCTACAATGCCTACAGTAGCCTCCAACTTGGTCCGCAAACCAAGCTGACTCTCGGACAACTGCGGCAGGAAAAACGCGAGACGGGCGAGGAGAATCTGACGACCTATGGCCTCCTAACCGCGGTCGAGGATCTGCCGGGCAAGGGCCGCCTGCGCCTCTTCGATATGGTGAGATTGGCTAAGGACGATATTCCCGACCCCTTGTCGCAGTGGATCGTATCCACGCCCGAATTTGGCGATCCGGGAATCGACAGTGGGCGCCATGTCCAAGTTCTGGATCGCCTAGGAGCCACAGATACGTGGATCAACACCTTTTATGCGGACTGGAAATACGCCAGTCCGAACCAGTGGAGTACCTTTCACCGGTTTAAGTGGGAAACCTGGCGTCAGCGCAATACGGGCGTGGATTTCCTCTTAGACGAACTCGTCGATGACGAGGACAGTCAGGTGGGCACCGGCGGCGAACCCGCCGCTATCTACGACCCACTCGGCCCACAAGGCCGCAACGGTCGCCGGTCCTCGGGGTTTTTGGGCTTAATCGACAAGGCGGAATACCAGTATTCGTGGCGGGGTTTGACCATCGCTCCCAAAGCAAAAAGCGAGTTCCTCAGCCAGACTCCCTTCGACTGGACACTGGACAAACGCCGCACTTGGGACGCGCTTTTCTTTTTGCAGATCCACTTTCGCGTCCTGCGCACGACCAAGATCGAAGGCGGTTTGGAACAGCGGTTTTTCTACGATGTCCTAAACTCGGAAGAAAACCTGCAAATCGGACAGCTCAGCGGCGATTTTCGCGGCACGGTGCTGGCGCTCAAACTCACGAATCCAAGTACCTATTTGGGCTACAAATTGATCACGGAGGTGGGCATGAGCTACAATCGGAGATCCCTAGAAAGGGTCGGCGGCAAGCGCCAGCAGAAGGCCTCGGGTCTGTTCTTCGTCTCCTTCCTAGCGGGTCTGCGCTGAGTCGCCCAGTACCTTGTATATTATTACGATTATGTGGTGTAGCATCCCTGCCAAGAGGAGCGAATAATGCCATTGGTCCAAATAGGCCGCCTAGCGTCTCTGCTGTGTTTTGGATTCTGTCTCGCCCTTTGGGGGCACCAAGACAGCGGGGCATTGACGGTTTACCGGATCGGCGGCGAAGATCTGTCCGCGCCCGAGGCGGCCGATTTCGGCGTTCCACCCGAATCTTTCCGATTTGAGCAGCACTCTTGGATGTCTTTCGAGGATGACGACTTTGGCAGCGTCAACCTGCTCGACCTAGAGCCGGGTCATATTCGGCCCCAGACTCTGGACAAAGAGGTCAATCTCACGCCGTTGATCCGCGAGCGAGGAGGGTCCATCAAGATCAACGACGGTTACGGCTGGAAAGACGAGGCGCAGCTAGATTTCCTCTTTGACGACGACGAGACCACGGCCTTTTCAGGGGATACGGGGGGCAGTCTGCGCTGTGCTAATGGCACCCCGGGGAGAAGCGGCATCATGGATGCCCTCGGAGGCGATCCCATTGCGCAATGCAGGTATTTCAAATTCGATTTGGGTGGGGCGTTTATCATCGACCGAGTTCGATTTTTTGGCACTCCGAGACGGGGCGACACCTTTTTTCCGCGCTCCTTCCGGTTGGGCACCAACGACGGGGATGTGCTCAAAGACGGAGAGCGGGAGATCAAGTTGACCTGGCGCGGCAAAGCCTTCGTCGACTGGGATGTCGTTGTCGAGCGCCTAGAGAACACGGACGCGGTCCTCGACTTTCAATTGCCTCCCGAGCCCGTGCAAATCCTCATGTTCGAGTCTCCTCAGGGCAAATGGGAAATCGCCGAGTTCCAGATTTTTGGCACGGGGTCGGCTCCCTTTGCCAGCTACATTTCGAGTATTATCGATTTGGGCGGCCCGGCCGTGCTGGGAGAATTGACCTGGTCCGGCAACCAAGCACCGACAGGGCGCATCGACCTTGCTGCCCGCGGTGGCGACACGTCCGATCCCAATACGTACTGGCGTTTTACCTTCAGAGGGGATGAAAGGTCTCGTTTCGCTGCCAACGGCCAACCCCTCAGTCGCACCGCCTACGCCAGGTTGGAAGGGGGAGAGAAGGCGGGCATAACCCCCGACGAACAGAATTGGGAACTGTGGCCACCTTTTTTTTCTTTTGCAGATGGCCGCGCCGAGCTGAGCCGCCTCAAACCCCGTCAGTTCCTCCAGTTCAAGGCCGATTTCCACTCGCCGCCAGGAGGGGAAAACAGCCAGCTCGACTATCTCCAATTCGCCGTTACGCAACCGCCCATGGCAGCGGGAGTCGTGGCCGAAATAGCACCTGCTGTCGTCGGCGCTGGCGAGCCGACGCGGTTTATTTACAAGGTATTACCCGAGGTCCAACTCGGAGAGTCGGGTTTCGACACTATTGAGATCCGCACGCCCATCGAGCCGCGGATCGAATCCGTGTCCATTAGCGGCGTCGAAGTGGAGTGGGAGGCCCTGCGGGTGGACGCCACTGGTCTGGAAGTGCGGATTCCCCGCATCGACGATGACCGTTCGGGGGAATTGATCGAAGTCGTTTTCGCGGCAGAGGTGTTCCGTTTTGGCACGGTATTTCCCGGCGCAGTCTGGGACAGCGAGCGGCCCTATGAAGTGCGCCAACCAATGACGCCGGGCAATGCCGACGATCTGGTGGATAACAACAGGCTCAGTGTAGCTTTGCAACAAACGGGAAAGCAATCCATCGGGCGCTTCAATCTGTCTTCTCGGGTGGTAACGCCAAATGGAGATCGGGTCAATGACGAGTTGCTGATCGAGTACGACCTTATCAACGTCGATAACGCCGGCGCTGGCATCGCCCGGCTCGAACTCTACGGGCTGGCAGGAGCGCGCATCGGAGTGTTGCAGCAAACCGAGATAACCAGCGGCCGGATTCACTTCTCGTGGCCCGGCACCGATAGCGATGGTCAGGTGCTGCCGCCCGGCCTCTATATCCTCCGTCTGGCTGTCGATGCGGACCGCGCTACGGACGCGGCGTTTCGCTCCGTAGCAGTGGCGTATTAGCTGTGCGGGTTGGCGCTGGGAGTACTTGTTATGCCTAAAACCTCGCCCAGAATTTTTACAATCAGCGCGAGCGCTCTTTGGCTCCTCATCGGCTGGACCTCGATCCAAGCCCAGACCACCAACGAGTTTCGCACCCGACCGAACCAGATCGTTGTGAACGCCCAGAGCCATTGGCAGGATTGGGACTTTCCCGCAGGCACTCTTGAGATTTCTCCCCAAGGGGAAATACGGCCGCGCCGCTGGAATCGCAATACAGACGCCACGGAGGACATTGTCGATTTTCTGCGCTTCCAGATCGAAGCGTCACAACGCGATCCCACGCTATTCAAAATTCCCAAGCGCCTGCAGGGCAAGGAGGCCGCTGAAATCTCTCTGCGAGATGCCGTCGTGGAAGCAGGTTCAAACCCCGCAGGAGTAGCTAATGTCCTCGACGGCGACCCCACTACCTTTTGGGAACCAGCGCCGCTGCCGGCAGGCGTGGAGGATGTCGGCGCTCTTTGGTGGTTTACAGTGGATCTGGGCCGTCTGGTTTTCCTCAAAAAAATCGAGTTAAAATTCGTCGATGAAGATCTGGGTGACCCCTTCCTGTTGTACGATGTCCTCGTCTCGGACGGACGCAAACCCATTGCCGCCCAATCGGGAAACGCCCCACCCGAATTTTTCCCCGTTCTGATCTCGCTCAAACCCAATAAGACCCAACGCAGCGTCGAGGTGGACCTACGCGGCATCACGGGTCGGAGAGAATTGGGCGGCGAGCAGGATGAGTTTCTGGCGGAACAGGTCCAATTTGAGGATTTGGCGGAGGAGTCTGGTCCGACAACAGACATGGCGACGCTGGTCGGACGTTTTGTCCAAGTGGTCATAAGAGGCAGCGACCTGAACCGAGGCCGCCAGATCACCAAAGCGGAATTCGAGCAACTCGCCCCGGCCGATATGGGTGCGGTCGAGTATTACAAAAAATTGCCAGACGGCAGCCAGTTGCAAGTGTCGAGGCAAGTCTATTTCGACCGCCTCGCAGAGGAAAAGCGCGGCGACATCCGCTATTATATCCGCGAGCGCCCGCGCTTAGCCGAGCTCAATGTCTGGATCGAAGGGGATGATATTTTCCACGGGATATTGCGACGGGGCGGGACCATAAGCTCGCCCGATCCCCGCAATGGAGCGATCCTCCTCGATGGCGATGTGGATTCCGCTCATTTTCTCGACCTCTACCGAGATCCCAAATTCAATTTGAGTCCCATCGGCACGGTGACTCTCGATCTGGGATCGTTTTTCTGGATCAACGCGCAAAGGATGACCTACACATTCATCGATAACGACGCCCACACTTTTGGCAATTATACCCTAGAAATCTCGGATGGCAGCAGGGAGCCCGATGGCAGCCTCAAGTGGTCCATCGCCGTAGATCGCAAACAGACCGAAACCCTGGGCGGTTTGATCGGCAAGATCACGGAGGGCAATAACTTCGATCCCGTCATTGGCCGTTTTTTCAAGATCCAGTGGAATGTCCAACCCATCGCCGCGAGGATCCTGACCGCACTGAGTGAGTTCCAGCTTTTCGGCGCAGGCTTTCAGCCCCAAGTCGAGCTGACGTCGGGGCGTATCCCACTGGGAAACAGCAAAAATTTGCTGTCTATCGAATGGGATGCCGATACGCCTCCCGGCACCAAGATAGAGCTACAGACGCGGACGGGTGATACCTTCAGTTCGGATACGCTCTACTATCACGGCGACAATATAAGACTCTACGAAGGAGGTGCTGCAGAATACTACGCGCGCAAAAACCGGCGCGACAAAGGCAACAAAATAGGCATCTGGGTCGATGGGCCGGAGTGGGAAAAGTCCTTTAGTGCACCGTACGAAAACGCCGCCGGCAGCCCCATCACCTCGCCCTCGCCGCGCCAATTTGTCCGCATTCAAGCCACGTTGTTCTCCAACGATCCAGAAGTCCACCCCACCCTCAAAGAGATCCGGCTCAATTTTGCCGAGCCAGTGGCTCGGCACCTGTTGGGCGAAGTTACCCCTACACAGGTCGATAGCCTCGGCGTCCAACGTCCTTTTTCGGTATACATCCGGCCGGATACCGTCAGTGCTGGCGGATTCGACCAGCTCTTGCTCGCGGCCCCCCCCCAGATGCGTCTGACCTATCGAGGGCTATACGGGGGCAAAGGCAGCGATTTTTCGCCGGTCGCCGATCTGGCTTCTCTGGAGATCGAAGATGTCGAGGTCCGCAGCGATCGCTCGGATAGCCTGCATCTGACTTTTCCGGCCGTACTGTCGGAGTCGGATATTGAACTGTTCCGCCTCGATTTCGACACGTCTCTTTTCACGGTAAGTGCACCGCTGAGAGCAGCCCTGCGGCGGGGAGACGACGGTTGGTGGCAGCGCGTGGACGCGGGAGACGCCGCCGCGCAAGTCACCGACAACGATCTAACGCTGGTCGCGGTACCGAGGCGCAAGGAAATTTTCCGCAACTTAGCGATCAAGCCGCAGGTATTCACGCCCAATGGGGACGATATAAACGATGCGGTGAGGTTTACATTCGACGTCGTGTTGATCCGTCAGGACAGTGCCGTCGAAATCCATATCCACGATCTAGGCGGGCGCCGGGTGAGAAGCATTTCCGAGCGGCGTCCAGTGGTCACTGGTGCCCATGTGCTCGAATGGGACGGCAGAGACCATGCTGGAAATCTCGTGGCGCCCGGAGTGTACGTCGCCCTGCTCAAGATCGATGCCAATACTGAGGGGGCTGGCCTAGACGCGAGAGATCTCACCCGCACGGTGGCGATCGCCTACTAGCGCCTCTGGACAGAAATCCTTCCCCGCAAACTAGGAAACTACTTATGCCCATAGGCTCTAATGCTGCCACCCAATCACCAGGTTCAACAATGCTGGATGCCAAAACAATTCGTCGCCAGATTAGTACCGGCGAGTGGCGCGGTATGACCGTTGGCAGAGCGGGGCGTCATGTGCAGACCGGCCTAGTGATTCTCCGCCAAGCCGAGGCTTATGATTTTCTCGTCTTCTGCCAGCGCAACCCGCAGCCATGTCCACTGCTCGAAGTGACGGACCCGGGTTGTCCGACGCCGAAAACACTGGCACCGGATGCGGATATCCGCCATGAGATCGGGCTATACTCGGTCTGGCGCGACGGTGAGTTGGTAAAAGAAGTAACCGATATTGCGCCGTTGTGGCAGGATGATTTCGTCGCCTTTTTTTTAGGGTCGAGCCTGACTTTTTTACAAGCGCTGGCCGATGCTGGGTGCGTCAGTTCGGTTGGCGTCGTGTTATATAAAACCAATATCATGTGCAAACCGGCGGGGCGTTTTGCCGGGCCGATGGTAGTGACCATGCAAACCTTGCCGGCGGCAAAGGTGGCACGCGCCGTGCAGGTGACTTCGCGATTCCAGGCCACGCACGGGGCCCCGATACACATTGGCGATCCAGCAGCCATAGGCATCACGGACCTTTCGCAAACCATTGGCCCCGCGCCCCCCAACGGCATTCCCGCCGGCGATGTAGCACTATTTTGGGCCTGTAGTGTTACGCCTCAGACGGTGGCGCAGGCTTCCGCCATTCCATTCATGATAACCCATTCGACGGGACACGGCTTTGTCACCGATCTGGAAGACCACGACCTAGCTGTGCCGTGAGCAGCGGATAGAGCGTTAAAACAAAAAAAGAGGCTATTAATGTATTTTCCCGTTTTTGCTCGAACGGCCATGTGCGATACGGTATGGACCATTTTGTCCGTCTGCTTTGTTCTAACTTTGCAGGTCGGGTGCGGCTCAGAGCCCCAGAGCCATGTGGCAGCAAGGATAGCTGGGCAAGAAATCACTACTGGCGAACTGCAAGCGTTCGCCGTCCGCCTGCCGGACGGCATCCACGAAGGCAAAAGCGACAGTGAGGCCAATATCATGGTCTTGAATGCACTGATCGACAAAAAAGTGCTGCTAGCCGAAGCAGAGGCCCAGCAATTGCAGAGCGATCCGGGCTTGGTCCTCGATTTATCCGCCTTCAAAGATCGGGAAATGATGAAGTTGTACAACCATCTCAAAGTGGATCAGCAGATTTCGATTGCACCAGAGGAACTGAGCGAACTGTACCGGAACGAGGCTTGGGACAGAGCGCTGCGCCTTGCAGCCATAGTGGTCGAGACGCGGGAGAAAGCCGACGAACTAGTAGCCGGGCTCAACAGCGGCAAGGCGTTCCGCCAACTCGTCGATGCCTATTCTGTCGATGAGACAACCAAAGCCTGGGGTGGAGACACGGGACGCTATTTGTCCAGAGACACAGCCGATGAATCCCTACAGGAATTATTGACCCTGCAGGTAGGTGACCTATCAAAGCCGCTGCCCTTCGCCTATAAAGGAAAAAAGCACTACGCCGTATTCAAAGTACTGGACGAAATGCCCATTGCCTTAAACGAGGTGCAAGGGGTCCTCGAGGAGAAAATTTTCGGCTCCAAACGAACTGCCCGCAGAGCGGCCTTGACCGATTCGCTGGCAGGCGTGTACGAGCCTTTAGTAGATGCCGATGGGGTGGCATTTTTGGCCCAGCGGTCAGCCAGCGGCCAAATCAATGTGACCGAGGTGGAGGCCACTATGCGATTGGGTTCCTACCGGGACGGCGATCTTACCATTGGCGAATTTCTTTCCGTCGTGCTGCACAAAGCCGGTCCAGAGACCCGGCACCAACTCGCCGATACTGCGTTGGTAGCAGCCAAGGTCCGCAGTCTGCTCACTGCCCAGATGCTACTCAAAGAATCCTACGCCCTGGGCTTAGACCGGGATTCTACCTTGGTAGCCAGCGTGGAAAACGAGCGCGAAAATCTACTCGTGAGTCTGCTGCGCAAGATCAATGTCGACGCCTATATCAGGGTTGAAGAAGAAGAAGCCCGCGCCTTCTACGACAAAAACCCCGAAAAATTTCGCTATCTCGAAGCCACCACAGCCGCAGAGGTTCTGTTGTCCAACCAAGAGGAAGCTCAGCGAGTAAAAGAGCAATTGCAAGAAGGAGCCGATGCAGAGCAATTGATCGCAAAATACGACACTCGTGGGGTCCATGGGGAAAAAAGGGGATTTGTGCGCCTCGACGCCTACAAGCGACTTCACTACCCCCATATATACGATCTCTCCCAAGATATGGAAATAGGCCAAGTCGGCGGACCCATCAAGGTTGCGGAAGGGTATTCTGTATTTAAAATAGTCGCCCGGGAAGCAGCCAGGCTCAAACCTTTTAATGCCGCTTCAGAAAAACGAGCCACCGCCTATGTCAGGATCAATAAGGCCAAGCACGGCTATGTGGAGTTCGTGAGCGCTTTGCGGGATAAATACGACGTGGAAATCTTCCCCGCCAATATTCCCAACATGATCAAAGACGGGAAGTTCCAGGCCGACAATTAGCTAGTTACTCGCTAGCCAAGAGAACGCATTATCTTTTCGGCCGCTGGCCGGCTCCTTCTAACCTTCTCAGGGCTCGCAGGGCCGTTCTTTCGGCCGGATCGGTTTTGCGGGCCTGTCTGTAGTGCCAAATCGCGTCGCCTGTTTTGTCGTCTAGCAGGGACACCGCGCCCTGGATCGAGTATTTGCGAGATCGGAGGCGGCGCTCGATGTTTTGTTTCTCCTCTTCATCCATGTTGAAAAGAGACTCGTTTGCCTCCACCACTAGGTGGGGCAACAGGCTTGATAGAGCGGGCAGGCCCGCGCTCGTATCCCCGCGCCGGCGGTCGGTAAAGCTTATATAGGGTCGGTCATCGGTGTTCAAAGGGCCGTGGCCGGCGTAGTCTGCAAAAGCGCGCTCGTCTAAGGCCAAGGTCCCGGCAAAAGAAACCGGGTCGGCCAGATCTACCTCTTGCAGAGATTCTTGCAAAGCCGCGGCTGACAGCCGTTGTGCCAATAATTCAAAGTTGATGTGTTGGGGCTGGTTTGCACCCAGCACAATGGAGTATTTGTCGGTCAGCCACAGGGTCGCGTGGGGGAAAACCGCGCGAAATGTTCGCAAGATCATCTCGTAGTCGGCTACGGTCAGCCCGTGCAGGGGGATCCACTGGGCTATGAAACCTGCTGTTTTGAGCCGCTGGCGACAGAGCTGGTAGAATTCTTCCGTATACAGCACCCAGCTATCCGCCGTGCCGGGATGGGTCGCGTCGGCGATAATGATATCGTAGCGCTCTGGTGTCCGCATCACGTGATTTCTGCCGTCGCCGTGGATTAGTCGGAGGCGATCCGTGCCCACCCTGTTGAAGACGTAGTTGTTGTAGCGGGTAAAAAATTCGGCGGCCTCGACCACACCGGGCACGACTTCGACGCAATCCACCCGCTCGGGTTGGTGGAGCAAGACCGAATTGAGGGTAATGCCACCCCCGAAGGCAATCACCAGGACTTGCCGGGGATCGCTGTGCAGGGTCATCGGCAGATTGCCCAAGAGTCGAAAAATTTTGATTGATGCATGGTCTGTCGGCACTTCTCCCATGCCATTTACTTTGAGAATGCGGTTGCCGTGGCTCATTTGATGGACCGTTACCGTCCCAGCAGTACCCTCGCGATAATAGACAAGCTCGCTGTCTTTTTCTGTATTTGTGAACAGTGCGATAAAAAGATTGCTCGGCATGGCCCAAGACAGCAGCAGTACCGCGCCGACAGGCAGGACTATGGTTGGCAGCTTAAAACGGCCACTGGCGTTTGGATGGACCAGCAGCAGCACCGCTCCCAAGGCGATGTTGGTCCAGGCCAAGGCTTGTACCGCGTGCTCTGTGCCCAGTAGCGGCATCAATAAAAAACCGGCACCAAAAGCGCCAGCGATAGATCCCAGTGAATTGACGGCGTAGACCTTGCCGATTTTTGTGCCCAAGGTCTTTAAATGCGTAGCGTTGAGTTGTCCTACGAGCGGAAAGAGCAATCCCAGCAGACAGGTGGGAATGAGCGCGATCGAGAAAACCAAGGTAGCTGTTGCGAAAAGATAGCCCGTCCACGAGGTAAGCGCACTGAGATATGGAATGAAATGGGTGCTAACGCCGAATGCGCCAATGGAGATATGACCAAACAGGCCTAGGAGTATCTCAATAGTGCCGAATGCAATGAGCAGATCCGGCCAGCGGCCGACAAAACGAGAGGCGATGGCCCCTCCTAGCGCCAGACCGAACAAGAAGGCGATCAGGATGATGCTGAGACTTTGGGCCGTGCTCAGCCCCAGTATCATGGTCAGCACCCGCGTCCATAGCACTTCGTATCCCAGCGCGGTGAAACCCGATGCACAGAACACCAAAAGCGTCAATTGCACCAGCCAGTTCGGCAGTGCTGGAGGATTCTTTTCCTGCGCGTTGTTTTTTTTGCCTAGACTCACCCGGTATGGCTCGGCTGAGTCCGACAAACGGCGAGACCACGTCAGGGAAAAGACCGCAATGAGGACATTGCCAACAACGGCGACTGTAGTCGTGCCGCTGATGCCCAAATGCTCGATGGTCAGATAAGCTGCGATCCCGACCCCGCAGGCGGCTCCGAACGTATTGGCGGCATATAAGGTCCCCACGCTCCAACCCACCTGCGACATGTGCCGAGTTGCAAAGCGGATCAGAATCGGCAGGGTGCCCCCCATGAGCGTAGTGGGAATGAGCAGGACGAGGAAACAAAGCGGGAAGCGCATGAGTGCAAAGACATAGGGCGTCGATTCCAGTTGCTGATAGAGCCAAGTGTGGATTTCGTCCAGTCCGCTAAGGATTAAGGGGAAAGTTAGAGCAAAGGCGGCGATGCCCAGCTCGAGAAAGGCGTAGAGGCGCAGGTTGTTTTTGCTCTTGTCGGCTAGGTGCCCGAAGTAGAAGCTGCCCAGTGCCAATCCCGCCATAAAAGCTGCTAGGACCGTGCTGACCGCAAAAGCCCCAGTGCCGAATACGAGGACGAGCATTCTCACCCATACCACCTGATATACCAAGGTACAGGCACCGGAAAGGAAGAACAGGACGAGCAGGAAGATGTGGGCACCGCGGCTCAAAGTGGCAACCTATGCAGTTTAATTGGGCTATGGGCTTGGTAGGGTGTGTACCGTTTATTCACCGGACGAGTCGCCTCCGCTGATCTTACTGTAATGACAAAATTAAAACGCTTAATCGCATTCCTTTGCCCGCTCTTTTTTGGCTGCGGCCAGCCCGAGACGGAGGTCATCGCCTTGGTCGGGAATAAAAAGATCACTGCGGCAGAACTGCGCGACTTTGCGGAGTGGGGAGAAAAAAGAGCTATAAGAGTCGGCACTGCAATCCCCGCTACGAGCGATCCGCTGCAACAGCTCATCGCCAGAAGGCTACTGCTGCTAGAGGCCCGCAATCTCGGTATGGCCACTGACTCGGTTTTTGTGCGCCGGTTGGAGCGGCGGCGGCGAGATGCGGTGATTGAATCTTATCTCGAGCGCCAGGTCGACGCGAAAATCGTCGTGACAGCAGAAGATATTCTGCAGGAATACTATGATGCAAACGGGAATCGCGGTCTCAAGTTTATCTATTCTGCAAGAGCGACCAAAGCCGCCGCTATAGAGGACTTGGCCGCGGAAAAATCCATTCTGAGTCTCCCCGGTTATGTCCTCAAAGGACAGGTCAATGAGCAAGTGGCCGACGAATTGTTCGCTCTGCCCGTGGGCTCCAGTTCCCCAGTTCTCCCTCTGCCGATCAAAGCGGATACCGTCTTTGTGGCCTTTAAAGTTCTGGATGAAAAGCGCGTCCCGCTCATCGCCGTGCGGCAGCTTACTGAACGCCGCCTGCGCTCCCGTATCAGGGCAAAGATGGAGTGGGCTCTCGGAAGCTCTCTGCGCGATAAATACGCCAGCGGCACGGCTAAGGACAATCCATCTCGCAAATTCGATTCCTCGTCTGCTGGGCCCGATAGTGCACGTATCGCCGATCTCTATTTTGCCGCAGGCCTGCAAAGTGGTATCGACGAGGAACCCGAGCTACAGGCAAGACTCACAACCATCGCCGAGGATGTACTCCTGAGCTATTATCTGGAACAGATCGACATATCTCCAGCAGAGGCGCGAAGTTATTTTGCGCGTCATCCCGATCAATTTCCCGCCTATGAGGCCATCACCATCACCGAGATTGTGGTCCACAATCGCAAATTGGCCCAAGACTTGCGCCTAGCAATAGCGGAGGGTGTCGATCCGGAGCTACTGATCCCCATATTCTCCCAGGGCGTCGGAGCAAACAGGGGGCGCGTAAAGCTCAGCCCATATACCATGCCATCAATGCGCTACGAGCGTGCCAAAGGTATGGAGATCAACGCCATTGGGGGGCCGATGGAGTGGGCCGGAAAATTCTCCGTATTTGTCGTAGTGGACAAAGTGCGGGAAGGGGGCCAATGGGATCGGGCTTCGCAACGGCGAGCCGAGCGGCTAGCTAGAGAAGAAAAAAAACGTCAGCACTTGGATTCACTGCGACAGAAATTCTCAGTCCGGGTATTGGCCCCCGATGGTCCCTAGCACCTAAATCCCCACCCCGAACTCCACCTCGAAATCGCGCCATATCTCGGGAGCAATATCCGCCGTAGCCGCCTCGTAGGCTTCTTCGACCTGCGTCTTTGAGGCCGCACCGGGCAGGACAATGCTGCTGATGGGCGCCGCCAGACAAAACTGGATGGCCAGATGGCGGATGTTCACGTCTCGTTTCCGACACCAGTCCCACATGGCCCGGGCGCGGACCGCCGGATGGAGTCCGCGTCTGGGGTATTCGCGGTTGTCGAAGTAAGCCGCCGAGCGCTCGAATACTTTTTCATCGCCCGTCAACAGCCCCATGCCGAGGGGACTAGCAAGAATGAGACCTACTTGGCGCTGGCGGGCCAGAGGGAATAGATCCGTAGCTGCGGCCGTATTGAACAAGTTGTATTCTAGATACGTGAGGCAAATTTCTATTTGGCCGGTCTCAATCGCCCGGCGATGCACAGCCGAATTGCGCGCGCCAATGCCGATGTGGCGGATTGAGCCCTCTTCTTTCATCTTTACCAGTTCATCCAGGGCATGGCCCGGAGCCAACGGATCCACCATGCCCTCTTTGCTGCCAACGTCCTCGGGTTCGTCGTAGCCGTGGATGAGGACATTGTCGAGATAGTCCGTTCGCAAGCGCTTTAAACTAGTTTCCACGCTACGGCGCGTTTGCGGCCCCGAGTGATCTGAAATCGTCTCTTGAGGGCCATTAGTAGTGACCTTGGCTTGCAGGTATATATTGTGCCTTCTGCCGCCTGCTAGGGCTTTACCCCACCACGTTTCCAGTTCGGGGTATGTATCCAAGTAATTAAAACCCAGTTCAAGGGCTCGGTGGATGCCGGCAATGCACTCGGCCTCCGTTCCGGCACTCCACCAAGCCCCGCCCAGTCCCAGGGATTTGGGCTGCATCCCGGTTTTGGCAAAAGCTCTCGTTTCTAGCGCTGGCATATTTCGCTCCTTATGTGAAAGTTCCTACGGCTGCACCAGGCGCAAAATCTGATCGGCTGCGACATCGGCCAGCATCTGCACAGTGCCATCGGGCCAGCGCACCTCCATATCCACCCTAGCAACGGCGCCCAAACCAAAGTGCAGGCGGGGGTCATGGCTGGAAAGGTAGCTGCTGCCGGACTGGCGTTCCCGCACTTGGCGGTGGCCCCCAGCCGTGACGGCGACTCGGGTGCCGATTGCGTCGCGCTGTTGGCGGCCGACCAATTCGACTAAGAGCCAGTGGTTTTGTTTGTCGATGTCATTGCGCAACAGGCGCACGGGGCTGGCCACAGAGCAAACCAGCAGATCGAGGTCGCCGTCATTGTCGTAGTCGGCCAAGGCCGCGCCGCGGCCGACGTTGGGAGTGGCAAAACTGGGGCCCAACGTGGAGGAAATATCGACAAATTTCCTCGGATTCGGCTCGGTAGAGACGGCATTCCAGGCGTTGGCCTCGTTGCGCAAAATCTGGTTGGTCTGGGCATAACTAAGCGTAGAGTCGATCTGTTCCACGATGTCGAGGACGTGGCCGTTGGCGACGAACAAATCGAGGTCGCCGTCCAGATCGACGTCGAGGAATTTAGTGCCGAAACCGAGGGGGTTGTAGCTAGGCTCGGAGAGGCCGACGTCAGCGCTGATATCGGCGAATTGGCCCTGGCCGTCGTTGTGGTAGAGCGTATTGGTCTCGTGGGCGAAATTGGTGACGAACAAGTCCTGGTTGCCGTCGTTGTCCCAGTCGCCAAAGTCCACGCCCATGCCGGCCTCGGCGCGGCCGTCTTGGTTGTAGCGGCCCCCGGCCGTCAGACCTGTTTCGACGAAGTGGGTCTGGCGGTTTTCATAAAGGAAGTTTAGCGTGCCGTCGTTGGCCACGTAGATATCGGTATCCCCATCCCAGTCGTAGTCAGAAAAGGCCACGCCCAAACCAGGGCCTTCTAATGTGATGCCCGCCTCATAGGTGATGTCGGTGAATTGGCTTTGGCCGTCGTTGCGATAGAGCAGATCGCTCGTTGGGCCGTATTCGTCCGGGTCGCAATAGGTGCGGATATCACCCCGCTTGCAGATGATGTTGTTGGCCGTAGTGAAGTCCACGTAGTTAGCGACGAAGAGATCGAGGTCGCCGTCGAGGTCGTAGTCTAGAAAACCGCAACTGGCACCCCAGCGGCCATCGTCAACGCCCGCCCGTTTGGCGCTGTCTCCGTCGGTAAATTTTCCCGCATCGTTGCGGTATAAAGCATTGGCCCCAAAGCGGGTCACGTATAAGTCCTGGTCGCCGTCGTTGTCCCAGTCGGCGGCGGCCACACCCGTGCCGTAGCCGCTATCGCCGCTGCCGGAAACGGCGTCAAAGCGGCCGTCGCCTCGGTTGCGGTAGAGTTTATCGGTCGGCAAAGGCTCGGGGGCCAAGCCGGTGAGATACGTGGAGTTGACCAAATAGATATCCTGCCAGCCGTCGCCATCGTAGTCCAAGAAAGCAGCTCCCGAGCCAAAAGTCTCTACGTAGAAATAATCGCCTTGGGCACCGTTGTAGTGTACAAAGTCAAGACCGGCCGTCTGGGCAACATCGACAAAGCGCAGGGACTGCGTCGGTTCTTCCCGGACACAGGCCACTAACAATGGGAACAGGAAAAGGGCACAGACCGAGCGGAACATGAATCAGCGCAGTAAAAAGGAGAGCAGGACGGCCGTGCAAAGACTCCAGAAGAGCCAGCCGGAAAGGGCCTGAAACAGGACCAGAAAGCGCACTTTGTCCTGGGGACGCACGGATGCCGCGCCCACAATAAAAAAAGTGTGCAGGCTGAAAAGCAGGCACTCCACCAGATCGTCTATCAGCAACCAACTGTACAGCAGGGCAAAGAGCACCACCCAAGCCAAAGCGACTAGGACTAGGCGCCCCAAGTCGGTGCCGTAGCGCGAGCTCAGGGCAAAGGCGATGAGAGCGTAGCGCTCGATAGATGTCCAGGGCAGGTGGTGGCGACGGCGATCCAGCGACTCTATATAACAGCCGCGAGCATCGGCGGCCATGCCGGAGATGAGGAACTGGTGGCGCAGACCGGCATAGACGCGATCCAGATCGTAGTTGGCCTGCTCTGGGGGCTGGGCCAAGTGGCCGCGCAAATGATCCCAGGTGGAGAACAGGCGCTGGAAACGCGCGTTTTGTAGCAAGACCTGGGCTCTAGGACCCAACAGTGAGTCGGGCATGGCGGCGGAAGGCAGCAGATCCAGGCTGGGAGTCACTAAGTGGCGCAAGTCGAGACTGACGCGAAAAAGGGCATTGAGCAAAAGATCGTTACCGCTGTGGACACCGGCAAAGACCGCTTCTTTTGCGAAGATGCTGCCGTCGAAGACAGCTCCGTCGTCAAAACGGGCTTGTTCAAAGTGGGCAGAGTGGGCGAAAGCGATATTTGCAAAAGTCGCCCGCTGCGCGAAAGCGGCTTGCTTAAACGAGGTTTCCCCGGCAAAGCGGGCGCTGGAAAAATCCGCGGCGGCGAATCGGGCTTGCCAAAAAAAAGACCGGTCCAGAAAGCGCGCCCCGGCAAAGGAGACGGGAGCGCGCCAGCGCGCTGTCTTGAACGAGGCCACACCGGCAAAGCGGGCGTCGCTGAAGTCGACCTGGCCGGTAAAGAGAACGTCCTCAAAATAGGCACCGCCCTCGCAGCGCAGGCGCGCAAAAGTGGCGTCGCTGAAGTGGGCTCCGGCGCAGGAAAATGCGGCGGCGAGGTGACTTTGGGTGAAGTCGGCCGTGGCGGTGAAGCGAGCATCTCTAAGGTTGGTTTTTTGCCTTATCTCGCATTCTCGCAGGGCAAAGGATTGCAAGAATTGCGCTTCAGCTAGCGAAAGGTCAGCGGCAAAGGTAGTGCGAGAAAAGATCACCGGACCGAGAAAAACAACCTCGGCCAGCAAAACTTCGTCGAGGAAAAGCACATCGGCCAATTCCAGCGCCGCTCGCACAGTGTCGAGATTGGCTGCTAAGCTGGAGAGGCGACCCTTTACGGCTGTTTGCCGCAAAGCAAGACGGCTGTGGTCATTGGCCGTGCCCAAGAGATCCATTAATTCCCCGGCCTCAAGCAGGGCGTAGCTGCGGCCCGCGATAGTGGTATCGGTCGGAGCGCTCGGCTGGGCGCCAACAGTCGTGGTCAGAGCGATTATCAGGGCGAAGGCGACCCGCTTCGATTTAACCCAGTTCAATGTCCACATGAGAAATATAGATACTCTGTAGAGGTATCTGGTGCAAGCTATCGGCTCTCTAACAGCACAGCGCGTCGACTTTTTGAGCCGACCGCCGGAGTCTTTAGATTTTTGCGCTATATTGTCGAGTAGGGGCGACTCTAAGAGTCGCCCCTACTAAAGAAAAGGACGCGTAAACCTTGGCGCATAAGCAACGGCTTCTAAGCGTATCGCGGCGCGACCGTCTGCTGGGGCTGCTCCTAGCCCTTTTTATGGGCAGTTGGGGATGGATCGGCTGCGGTGAAAAAGAACAACAAACACTAACTGATGGGCCGTCACCCAACGCACAAAAGGAAGGCAAACCCCAACCGCTAAAAGTCGAACAAGAGGAGCAGATTGCTGCCGAGGTTTACTATCGTCGCGGTCGTCGCTACCTGCAGCATAGTCAGTATGAAGAAGCGATCGGAGAATTCAGCCGGGCCGTGCATCTGAAGCCTGATTTTGCCCAGGCCTTGGACCAGATCGGTTTGGCTTATACGCTGCAGCGAAGACCGGGGGAAGCCATTCCGTACTACAAAAGGGCCATCGCCCAAACACCCGAGAATGGGATTTTCCTCATGCATCTCGGAAAAACCTACATGGACCTTCGCGATTATGCAGAAGCCAAGAAGGCCTATCGACGCGCTCTTGAGTTGGGAGTAAAACGGGCAAAGATCTACTATGATCTAGGGGTGGTCAGTGAGCGCGAAAACGAATTGGAAGCTGCTAGCAGCTATTTCCAGCAGGCTATTCAGGTGAATTCCGAATTTGCCGACCCCTATTGCCGTCTAGGCGCTGTCTTAGAGAAGCAAGGAGAGCCAACAGAGGCCGCTTATCTCTACCAGCAAGCGCTCAAAAAAGATCCCCGCCACATTCCCACCCACTACCGTCTAGCTCAGCTTTATCTCAAACAGGGGCACCGGGAAGAAGGTCTGCGGTTACTGCGGGATTTTCAACACCTAAAGCAAGCTGAGCGCGAACGGCCCTAGAGCCGAGCCGCACTTGCGATCGGCAAGACTTGACACCCGATGGACAAAAGGGATAGGTTGGGTCGCAACGACCGAAAAATGCGGCGATTCAAACCGATATATGTTTAGCCCCATAGGAGAGTCTAATGTCCCAGCAACCAGCACTCAAGCCCATCAAGCGCGGGGCCGAAGCCCACAGCAGCGAAGGCATCGTGCCTCCGCTCTTTCCCCGCACCATAGGGCCCAATAGTCTAAAGTACGTCCAGGAGGTATTGGATTCGGGGCTAACCCTCGATTCAGTAGGCGAGTTCGAGCAGGCGTTCGCCGCAGAACTAGGCGTCAAGCACTGCATCGCCACCCCCACCTGCACCACGGCCATGGCCGCTCTGGCGCTGGCCTTTGACTTCGATCCCGGCGACGAGGTCATCATCAGCCCGCTCACCGATTACGGCACCGTCTACGGCGTGCTCATGCACAACTATATTCCCGTTTTTCCCGATACGGCACCGGGCACGGTCAATTTCAGTGCCGAGACCATAGAGCCCTGCATCACCGATCGCACGCGGGCAATCTTGGCGGTACACAAATGTGGCCTGCCCAACGATATGGATCCGATCAACGAATTGGCCGCCAAACACGGACTGATCGTCTACGAAGACATCTGTCAGGCCATATTCAGCGAATACAAGGGGCGCATCGTCGGCACCCTGGGGACGGCCTCGGCCTTCTCGCTGGATTCGGAGAAAACCTTCAGCTCGGACAAAGGGGGTTGCATCGCTACTGACGACGACGAACTAGCGGAAAAAGTGCGCTTCCTCAGTTCGGGCCGCGCCGGGGTGGATGTGCCCCACTTCGGCCGCACCCACACGGCCTTTGGTCACGCCTACGATATGAGCCGCATGACTGCGGCGCTGTGCCTCGGTCAACTGGAAACCATCCGCGCTCAGGTAGCCAAGATTGACCGCACCGTGCGGCTGATCACGGACAAGCTCTCCTCTATTGACGGCATTACGCCATTGCCCATTCCCGACTACGTCACCAAATATTCCGCCTGGATGTCCAGCTTCAGCATCGACCCAGAGGCCTTCAAATGCACGGGCGAGGAGTTTGCCGCCCAGGTCCTAGAAGCCGGAGTAAATGGAGCGGGCCAGGGCAAGTATTACCTGATGCCCGCGGCCCTCCCCTTTCTCCAGCAATACGTGGACGCCAACAAGTACCCGTTTTCGCGACCGCCGGCCTCGCATGTGTACCACTACAGTTCCGCCACTTGCCCCACGGCCTGGGCTTTTCTCGAAAACTGGGTCCGCACCTGCTCGATTTCCGAAAAATGGGAAGACGAACACATAGAGATGATTGCGGCCATCGTCGCAGAAGTGGCAGACCGCAATCGGGTGAGATAGGTCCATTGAGTAAGACGCTTAAACTCAAGACTCGCCATTACCGCGCCCTGCCCATAGACAAAGCCGGCTACGCAGAGGACGTCTTCGAGTTGCCAGTGGAGCGCACGGCGCTCATTGGTTTGCACTGCTGGAATGTGGGGCTGCCGGATGGTCCTGAGATCGACGTCAACTACGTCACGGGCATGGGCTGGCCTCAGGCCACCGAAGAATCCTGGCGCGTTATGAGAGAAGTGATCCGGCCAGCCATGGATATCGCCCGGCGGATCGGTATGCCGGTGTGCCACGTCGAGCCCGATGATTTTGACAAGCACTACCCCCAAGTGCCCTCTCGCCGCACCCCGGAAAACCAGCGCCGCGCAGCCTCTCTGCGGTGCCAGTCGGATCGCTGGACCATCGTCCGCACCGGCGAACTCCAAACCATCGAAAAAAGATCGACCGGCGTCGATCTGGCCAAATCGCCCGCTGCGCGCATGAAAAGGGCCAAAATCGTCGAGCCAATGGGGGACGAGCCCCTCGTCTTTTACACCGACCAGCTCGACGCATACCTGCAAGAGCGCGGCATCGAGACCCTCATCTATACGGGCTTTGCCGCGGATATGTGCATTCTCAACTCAGAGGGGGGAGGCCGCCCCATGCTGCGGGCGGGCTACCGCTGTATTCTCATGCGGGACGGCACGGTGGGCGTGGAAACACCCGATACCTTTCCCGAGCGTCTGGCCACGCGTTATGGCATTCACCGCTTTGAAATAGCCGTGGGTTATTCCACCACATGGGCGGATTTCCAGACCGCCGTTGCAAGGATAGACAAATAAAAAGGCAACAGAACTATGGCCCTGCGCATCTGCGACTGGAAATACGGCAAGAACTGGGTCTATTCGATTACCTACGACGAGGCGCTGGCCGACCTATATCGCTTTGCCATTCCCCATCACGAGGAATTCGGCATTCCCGGACACGTAGAGGTCGTGGGCCAGCAGATCGGCGAAATCCGCAATATCGGCACTTCGAGCTTCAACGGCTACCGGCACATGAATGGCGATGAGCTCAAGGATTTGCTCGCCCGCGGCTGGGGCGTGGGCAACCACGGCTGGAGTCACCACTTTATCAGGCCCGATATGGTTGACCAGGAAATCCGCCTGTCGCGCGATGTTATAGAACAGGCTATCGGCGCTCCTGTGTTGTTGTACTGCGCTCCCAACGGCATTGAAAATATGTCCGACTACGTGCTGGATGCCTGTCGCCAACTTGGTTACTTGGGCGCCATGAGCATAACGGATGGGGTGAACGCGGCGAGCGATGAATTGTACTACCTCAATCGCACGCCGTTGCACGAAAGCTATGAGGAGCCCTTTTACAGCGCTTACGACCCGTTCCGCCATATTCTGCTGGCCCAAGAGGCCAAGGGCTGGATTATCGACTACTGCCACTGCCCGTTGGAACAGGCCGTTCACCCCAACAAAGACTGCTCGGAAGCGCAATTGCGCCTGCGTTTGCAGACGATCATCGAAGAAGGCGGTGATCAGGTCTGGTGCGCCGTGCCCGAAGAGGTCATTTCCTATCACTTGTGCCGACGGCACGCCGTGGTCGAAACCGTGGCCGAAACGGCTCGCGAACAACGATACCGAATCCGCTATGAGGCATTGCCTGCCCGGGTTGAGCGCCGGGAATTGACCTTTGAAGTGGAGGTGCCGGCGGCCTGGTGCAATTTTCCCCGAGTGTGGGTAAACGGGGTGCCCCGGTCGGCCTCTGTGGTGCGCCCTCGCCTGCTGCGGACGACGGTGGAGGTGGAGGACGGGACGGAGTTACAGTTTCGTCCAGCTTTCTGACTGACGTTACGCATTGTAGGGGCAACCCTCAGGGTTGCCCTCGTCGGATCCCGCTGGCTGAATACGCGGTGTCGCATGGGCACCCACAAGGGACGCCCTTACACCTATCGGTTCGGCCCAGATGCGTAACATCAGTTAGATAAGCAGTGGGTCGCAGTACAACAACTGGCTAAAAACCGTTCGATGCGAAGGATTGATTATGTCGCTGCGCATTTGCGATTGGAAATACGGCAAACGCTGGGTTTACTCCATAACCTACGACGAGGCCCTAATCGATTTGCACCGCTTTGCTGTGCCCTTTCACGAAGAATTCGGTATTCCCGGGCACTTGGAAGTGGTCGTCGGGCAAATAGGAGAAGTGCGCCAGATCGACGGGTCGAGCTTCAATGGCTACCGGCATATGAATGGCGATGAGCTCAAAGACCTGATGGCTCGCGGCTGGGGCGTCGGCAATCACTCGTGGACTCACGTCTTTATCAAACCCGAGATGGTCGATCAGGAACTGCGCGTGGCCAGGGAGGTTTTGGAGCAAGCCATTGACGCGCCAGTGCCGCTGTATTGTGCCCCCGGCAGCAACCGCAATATGGCCCCACACATTCTCGAGGCCTGCCGCCAACTCGGCTATTTGGGCGCGATGAGCATCAGAGAGGGAATAAATCGACCCGCGGACGAGTGCTATTGGCTCGACCGCAGTCCGCTGATCCACGAATACCCCCCTCCTTTCTTCAGCAAACACGATCCCTTCCGCAATATTCTCCCCGCCCGCCAGTCCCACGGTTGGGTCATCGACTACTGCCACTGCCCGATCGAAGAGCCTATCCACATCAATAAGGATTGCTCCGCAACCCAGCTACGCAAGCGCTTGGAGACGGTGCTTGCAGAGGGCGGCGACGAAGTCTGGTGCGCCGTGCCCGAAGAAGTCGTGTTCTATCATCTGAGCCGGCGTCATGCCACCATTGACGTTGTTGGCGACAGTGTCAATGATCGACGGTATCAAATCTCTTTCACCGATCTGCCCGCCGGCGTGACTTGCAAGGAGCTGACCTTTGAAGCGGAAGTGCCAGCGGCTTGGTGCAACTTTCCCCGTATATGGGTCGATGGCGTAGCGCAGACAGCGGAGTTAGTGCGGCCCCAGGTGCTGCGAGCCACAGTCGATGTAGGGGATGGGGTCGAAGTGGGATTTCGCGCCGGATAACGCTCAAAACAGAGATTTGGCGAAGGCCAGGTCTTCGGCGAGCAGTCGCTCTGTGGAGGCCGTATCGTGGTATTCGGCATCCATGCAGACGACACCGCTGAAGCCCCTCCGTTTCAGTTCCGCGACCGACCGCGGCCACGAAGCCAAACCCTGCCGTCCCGTGGTCCAATAAGGACGCCATTCCACATTTTCCGCTTCCGGTCCAATCTGCCGCCGCCAGTACGCATTCTTGAGCTTGAACTGGGACAGATGCGACCAGACGATATCGATCGCCATCTCGGGGGATTCTCCGTTGAGAGCCGTGTGCCCGGCACAGGGTATGGCGCAGATATGGCTGGGATCGTAGCGATCTATTAGGTGTTTAATGCCCATGGCATTGCACACCCATTGGCCTTCGTGATTTTGGATGCCCAAAGCCACCCCGTGTTTGTCGAGCAAGGGAATCAGGGCGTCAAAGGCTCGCTGGTGACCTTCTACGCTGGCCAAATACCCTTCGGTAGCAATGGCTGGGCAGGTGCGAATGACCGGAACTCCGGCAGCGCCGCAAGCCGCAATGGTTGCTTCGTCCGTCGGTCCGGCCACACTGGTAATGGCGACACCCAAAGCGCCGAGTTCCTTTGCCGCTTTGGGCAAATCGCGTCCAACACTTTCGGGGGGCACTGGATAACCCACACGCACGGGCAGTTCAATGCCGTCGAAGCCCAAGTCGAGTACAAACTCTCCGAGTTCGGTTGGAGATTTGTCCTTCCACATTTTGGTGAAAACGGAAAAGGAAACGCCCTCTTTTTGCATTAGAATTCCTCCACCGCCTGCAAGGCCGCGTGGATATAACCGAAGGTATAGGCAAACCCGACTTTGCCCGGCTCGGGGCCGCTGATCCCGGGAACGTGGTCCGGCATGATCATGTACTCGTAGCCGACCTCCTTGTACACCTTCAGCGCCCGGATCATATTGACATCGCCTTCGTCGGGAAAAACCTCGACGAAGTTCCCCAAGCCCCCTTTGATATTGCGGAAGTGGACGTTGAAAATCTTCTTGCGCTCGCCAAAGTAGCGAATGACATCGAAGATCTCCTCCGCCGGATTGGCCAGCGCCTCGGACATGCAGCCCTGGCAGAAATTCAAGCCGTTGTACGGACTGTCGTAGAGCGCGATGAGCTTTTTGAAGCCCTCGGCCATCCCGAGGGGGCGCGCCACGCCGCGATATGTATTGCCCACGCCAATGCCCGGGTCGGACGGATGGCAGGCCATCTGGACTTTGTATTCTTCGGCCACGGGCATGATCTCCTGCAGCCAGTGATCAATGCGCTCCCACATTTCGTCTTCATCGGCCGGCCCGTCTTCGAACTCGTCTAGCGACTGGTCCAATTTGTCCAACTCAAAGGTCGATACGACGGCTCCCCCGCGCCCCGTCTTCGAGGGCGTCCGCAGGTGGCCCAAGATGGTGATATTGTAGTTGAGGCCGCGGATACCAGCCTCGCCCGCCATCCGCACCGTCTCTTTCATCCAGTCGATCTGGCGGTCGCGCTCGTCGCTCGGTTTGAGAAAGATCGCCCCGGCCTCGTTGTCGTAGGCACTGCGCGAGCCCAAGGGGATGTGGATCATCTCCATGCTGATGTCGTGTTTGGCCCACCGCTCCTTCATCTTCAGCAGCATATCCGTGCTCCACCCTCGCCACGGCGCGGCAGGAGTCTGATCGACGTTTTTGATGCCGAGTTGCGACAAGACCTTCATTTCTTCGTCGGTCTGTTCCCCAAATTGCGATCCAATGTACATGGCGTATCCTCCGAAAGGTCGGTTTAGTAATGGACGATTAACATACGGACACCAAAATAGGGCAGCCAAAGCCTAGCTCGGCGCATCCCCTTGGAACAGCGTAAACCCCATCTCCAGATACTTGTCGCGTTCTTCGGGGCTAGTACCCGTTCCCATAGCCAGACTGATGCCAGTACCAGCCAATTGCGCGGCGACATTGCGCACACAGTCATCGACCGTGCGCAGCGGATAGTCCGGGTGATCCTCCAAGCTGAAAGAAAGGTCGTTGGGACCAAACGTGACCACACTCACGCCCGGCTTGGCCAATTGGCGAATATTGGTCACCGCTTCGACGGATTCTACTTGGATTGCCAAAATCGCGTAGTCATTCCACCACGCCGCATAGGCGAGTCGGTCCACCCCTTGAGTTATACCGCGCAGGCCGCGGCGATTCGCGCCACCCCAACTGCGCCGCCCAATGGGGCCGTAATAGGCATAGGCAATGGCGTCATCTACAGTCTCCGGCTCCATGACCTCGGGGATCAAGACCGCGCTGGGACCCAAGTCGAGATAGCGCCCGACCATATGGGCCTGCCGGGTATGCGGGATGCGCAATTGCACGTCGATATCCAACTCTTCGGCTGCCCGGCAGTAGGCGACCAATTGCTCTTCGCTGAAGGGAGTGTGCTGGCTGTCGATCCAGATATAGTCGAACTCACCGGTTGACCATATATCGGCCAACTCCTCCTTGGTCGTGGTCAGCGAGCCGCGCAGGGCGGTTAGCACTTCGCCGGCTCGCATGCGCTGTCTGAGCGTCTTCTTTTGCGCCATAATGACTCCTGTCTTAGTCGTCCAATTGAATGGGAAAGAACCCGTGGTTAAATTCGATGAAACTAAACAGGAAAGTGAATAAATTGACATGACCGCGAAAGAGCTTTCTTCGGCCCCGGCCCCACTAGCCTATAGCGAGCCAGAACAACTAGTACAGGACTTCGCCAGCCGAGGATTAGTCGTCCTAGCCCCGGAAAGCCTCGGCATTCCAGCCGCAGTTCACGAGCGGATATACCAGCGCGAAAAGCAGGCGGTCGGCAGTGGCGAACGCGTTACGCCCGAACTCATTCCAGACGTGCTCGAAGTCATCAACGCTCCCGGCGTCGTCGCGGCCTGCAACCAACTGGTCGGCGAAAATTGGGCCATTGTGCCGTTCACCCACAATGCGACCTTCATCAGCGGCGGCCGCGACCAGCACTGGCACAAGGACGACAACGGCCCGTTCAACGGCCGCAAACAGCGCCATCACCAAGCCGTGCAAATCGAAATGCTGTACTATCCGCAGGCCGTGCGCGAGGACATGGGGCCGACGGCGACCGTGCCCTACTCGCACTACTGGACCTTCAACCACGAGGAAAACCACGACAATTTCGCCGGAGCCGACCACCTCGATTTTGCCTACCAGCTCAGCGGCATGGAGGGCCAGCCAGTCAGCGGACCCGATTCCCAATACGACCCCAGCGATATTGTCCATCGCCGCACCGCGCACGACGTGCGCATGCGGGAGGCGGTCACCAACCTAAAGTGGCCGCTCGTGCAGTCTTTTGAAGCGGCCCCACTGCGCGCCGGCAGCGTCGTATTGTACTCGCACAATACCTTCCACCGGGGCAACCACCGCCGCGACGATTGGCGCACTTGGGCAGACAACCCGCGCTTCATGTGGCGCTTCTGGATCTATCGCACCACGGACCCTTCCGTATCCAATGGCTCGCCGACCGAAGTGCAGTGGAACGGACTTGGCGTGGACCCGCTGACCCAAATCGATCGCTCCGCAGTCAGCGACGACGTCACCTCGGTCTGGCGCTATCACCACCACTGGATGCAGACGGGCCAAACGCCGCCGCCGCGACCCGAGGCCGCCGCCCTATCATCGGCAGACCGGGAAGCGGAAGCCAGCCGCTTATTTGCCCAGCTCCTCGCCAAAGGCGAAGAGGCCGAGCCAGCGCGCATTGGCGCGGCGTACAAACTGGCCTCCATCGGCGACTCGACGCTGGCCGTGCGGCTGCTCGGTCAGGCTCTGTACAACGACCGGGAGAGCGTGCGGCGGGCCGCCACCTATGGCCTAATTGCCGTTGGTGAAGAGGCTACCGACACCTTGCTCGAAGCGGCGAGTTCGCCCATCAAATGGATCCGCAAGGCGGGCGTGTACGGCTTGGGCGATGCCAGCCCCCTCAACGACGAAGTCTTGCAGGCCGTGGCGACGCGCCTGCGCGAAGATCCGTCGGTATATGTCCGGGCCGTCGCCGCTGGCACTATCGGCTGTCTCGGTCGCCGCGCCATCGCCACTGGGGTCGGCCAAGCTCTGATCCTCGCCTGCCTCGAAGCACTAGCGCAGAGTCTGGGCCGCGAGGAAAACCGGTTGGCCATGGACCGAGCGCAAGGGCGGAGCATAAAGTTCGTGCGGCCCACCGATGAGTGCGATGTGTGCGAGGGCGGCGGTGTCGATTTTGGCCTTGAGCGGTTCAAGCCGGTGCGCTCGGCCGTGCGCGAGAATGCGCTGTGGTCCATGGTCATCCTCTGTTCCCACGGCGCCGCGATCGCCGGCCCGGCGCTGGAGCGGACCGCACGGGCCTTGCAAGAAGTCATCCGCAGCGACGAGAACGCCATCTGCGTCGGCTTTGCCATGGACGCGCTGGGCCGCTTAACCCATTTACGTCCCGAAGGCGAAACCGCGAGCGACCTACAGGCCGAGGTCTCGGCGCTACTTGAAGAGTCGCCCATGCGCTGTTGGGAATCCCTCGGCCGCTGTGGCCTCAGACCCAAATAAGTCTATTGCCGCTGAAGTTGTTCCTCCGCTCGCTGCTGAAAAGCACTCCGCTCCTCTGCTTTGAGCGTATTCCAGATCAGCAGTTCTTTGCGGATCGCCTGTAAGAAACTGCGGTTGGCCCGGCGCCACGAATCGTTGTCGCCGCTGAGGCAGCGCAGATAGAACACTAGGCCGTGAATATCGGCTTGGTCCTCGGGGCGGATGCACAGTACTGCGTGCTGGCTCACGCCCAAATCCAGCGGCGCTAGCCACACCTTGGCTTCGAGGGCATAAGCCGTGCCTTGGGGCGTGGCAAAGGATTGGAGCAGGGTCCCCTCGGTGTAAAATGAGCCAATTGAAGCCTCGCCGTACGACGCTAGGTAATCCAACAAAAAGCCGCACAACCCCTTGGCCTCGGCCGCCGACACCAAGAAGGGAAAGCGGAATTCCCACTCGGCCCCCACCGGCGGCTCGGGCTGCCAGCGCCGCGTCAGGTCGGGAACCGCAGTGCGGGCGGCCACCCGGGCCGGGTAGGCCGTGGACAACAAGACCACCCCCATGACGATGAGCGCCGAAAACACGGCGGCCAGAGACGAATAATTCAAGTTGAGTCCGCCCAGCAGGTCCAAGTGATTCAACACCAAGCCCATCCCTTGTCCCCCCAGGTACCCCAGCGTAATGCCCAGAACCGCATAGGCGCAGGCTTCGGCGATAAACAGCAAGGCGATGTGGGATGGGGCCAGCCCTACGGCCGCGTAGATGCCAATGTCCTTGAGGCGCTCGTACACCGTCCCGAGCATGGTGTTGAGGACGATGAAGGCGGCGATGAGCATGGGTACGATCAGCACGCCTAGGCCCTTTATCGCCGTTGCCCCAATCGACGAATAAGCCCAGACGCCAATGGTCGAGGCTCCGTCTTGCCGCAAGCCGACGAACAGGCTGACGGCCACTCGCAGCAGGAAGTCTTCTAGCAACGCTTGGCCCGCCCCGGTATCCAAGCGCTCCCGGTCAAAGGCGACGGCCACCGAGCGCAGCCTCCCTCCCATTTGGCGGACGATCTCATAGGGCGCAATCAGCACATTGTCCGGTAGTATGTGCACATAGGGGCGATACTGGGAGGCGGTAGCTGTCGTGGCCGCGCTCTGGTTGATCTGAAAGGTGCTGCCGGCGGTTCGGGACAGCTCAAAGTCCACTGGCGTCAGCGGCCCGTCGTCTAGGTCGCGGATGTCGTTGAAGACCTCTGGATCGAACAAGCCTACCACAATCAGTGTTTTGCCCATCACCTGTACTTGCGCGCGTCCCAAGTCGCCAGCGTCCAAGCCTAGGGCCTCGGCCATCGGCAAAGGCAGCAGACAACTGGCCTCGGTCGCGTCAGTGAAGAAACGCCCAGCCGTCAGGGCCTGATCAACACTTGTGATGTCGGTTTCCTCGGGGTTTAAGCCGAGCAAACCGTAGGTCCGCACCAACTGCCGCCCGGACGCCGCTTCGAGGTACGTCTTTTTGTCCTCCTGCAAAATGAACCAATTGCGCGGGCTGATCGGGCCAACCGCGGAAAAATGGGAGCGGATGTAATCCAACATGGGCTGGCCCAAGGGATTCCAGGCCCGGTTGCGAACCAAGAGGCCTTCGTACTCACCCTCGTGTTCGAGAGGCAGCGAGATAAAGCGCGCTCGGCTCTCGTACGAGGCAAAGGAAAGCACCGTAAACGTCAGCAACACCAGAGTCGTCAAGGTCAGGCCCGTGCGCAGTTTGCGCCGCCGCATATTGGATATGCCCAGCATGAAAGCGGCATGGGCGACGCTGAAACGCCGCATCTCAACGTGGTGGATCCGATCGCCGCGCTCCTTCATAAAACTGTTGAAGCGGCTGCTAATGAGGACTAGGACGAAACCGGCCATGGCCATGATGGCAAAGGCCAGCAGGATGACCAGTGGATGGGCGATAGCAAAGGCGGGATGCACCTGATAAATCGCGAGCCAGACCACGGCCAATAACGCGCCAAAACCAGCCAGTTGCCGCGTGATCTGCACCGCTCCCAGCAGCAGGCGCTCGCCCAAAAAAGCTGCGGGAATGAGCAACGCCAGAAAGAATACCATGCCCTTTATGACGTCGTTTAAGGTCGCTATGGCCTCGGGATAGACTTGGTTTTCCAACCCCAGCGCCACCCGCAGGTGAGCCACGTAGCGGCTCCATTCTTTTTGGCGGGCGGCCTCTTGGGCGGCTTCGAGGACTTGGGCGGTGCGCTGGTGCAGGCGCTGTAAGTACTGGTTTTCAATGGCGTGGTCGCGCATGGTCTGTAGGCGATCTTCGTCGAGACGCCACATGTCCCAAGCGGCCTGCAACAGCGTCGGCACCAGCCGCTCCTCAGCCAAGGCAAAGCCCTCGCCGTTGGGTCGGCTGTTGGGGATGCCGTTGTTGAGCAGCAGCAGTTGGCGGCCCGCCAGTATTTTGATGCGGTTTTGCGGGTCAGCGTCCTGCGGCCCGAATACCACCCCAGCCGCTTCGTCGAGGCCGCTGCCCAACGCGTAGCCGTATTGGCGCGGGGCGGTATCGTAGCGGTTGACCACGGTGATGCCGCTCAAAAAATTGAGCGAACGCGGATTGATGAGGCCGTAAAAAGGGCGGCTCAGGCAGGGGAACACCACCACCGATTGCTCGGTGAGTGCCCACTGGACAGTGCTTGAGATGGAGCCGTCGGGCAGCGCCGCCCCGTGGAATCCCTCCGCCCTTTTGCTCAGATCAGCGGCGTAGGTAATAGCTCCGTCTTGCGGGTCCAAGACGTACACGTTAGTGCGGTATTGAGCTTGCGGCAGCCCCGTTATGAGCAACTCCCCCTCCTCGTCGCTCAGATGGACTTGGGCCGTGCGCACCCCTTTGATGGCTTTGCCAGCAATGGCCCGTTGCGGTCGCACTACGGCTACCGCGTCGGGCACTGGCCGGTCCGGCGTTTGCGAGCGGCGCGGAAAGGTCCGCACCTTGAGGCGCAAGTCGCGCAAGCGATCCTGCAATACCGGCCCAAAGGCCGCTTTCTCCTCCAACAGTTGTGGATCGTTTAGGGCCTGTTGCAGCACGCCGTTTATCAAGGCAACTTGGCGCGTCAGATTGCCGTAGTTGACTGCGTCTGGCTGGTCCAGCGGCGAATCAATCTGCAAACGGGCGTCGTTCACGGTGATCAAGCCCAAGGAGATCAAGCCGCCTTCGAGCGCGAGCTGGCTGTTGGCGGCGATTCCACCGGGCATGTACGTCGACCAGTCCAAGCCCTTGATGGGGGTGATGCCGTTGACCAGACTGCCGACTGCGGTTGAGTCTAAGGTGCTGGCGTAGCCGCTGAAGCGGCGCCCAAATGGGGCGAAAAAGCGCCGCAATTCGGGCCTAGTGGTATTGTTCCAGATGCCGACTTGATCGGTGCGGCTCGATAGGTCCAGACCGATGAACAGGTCTATGTGCAGGGGCTCCTGTAGGCGGCGGGCGTGGCGAGCGAGAAAGTCGGCCATGCCCTGGCGGCTCTGGAAGTGAGCCGACGTTGCCACTATGATGGTAGTGCGCGCCGGTGGATCGGCGGCGAGATGGCGGGCCAATTCCAATAAAGCAGCAATGCCGCAGGCAGTCTCAGCGCTAGGTGCCCGGCCCGGGACCACGGAAATGCCGTCGTAGTACGCCTCAATGGCAACGCGCTCGGCGGCCAGTTCGGGATCGGAGCCGGGGATCACGCCCCAGATATTCCACGCCGACCGCTGTTGCCAGTCCATGCGGCCCTGCAAGTGCACCAACAGCTCACCGTCCCGCAAGCGCTGACGCAGCATTAGGCCCGCTTCGCGCTCGATCCAGAAGCGGGGGATGTCGAGCGGCACATGGGCGTACTTGGCTGCGGCTTGGTGGCGGTTGGGCTGCTCGGGCGCGATAAACACCACGGCCCGAGCACCCAGCGACGCAGCGCGCAGCCAGTGGTTCCAACTGTCGAATTCCAGCAGGACAATGCGCCCATCCATGGCGTGGCCGTCGAAGTCGCCCCACTCGCCCCGGCCGCCGTAGATCATCGGCGCTCGCAAACCCTCTGGCGGCAGCGTGACCGTCCGCGCCAGATTCGGCCACAGACCCCACAACGGCACCTCCTCCCCGCTCTGCTCCAAGCGCAGGTGACCGCCGCGATCTATGGGCACCACCACGGCAAACGAGTCGCGCCGCACCGCTTCGACGCCAGCCGCGACCAATTCGCGCTCCACCAAAGCAGCACCCGCTTCAGCACCGGGATAGCCAGCCAAGCGCGATTCGACGGCGCTTAGAGCTTCAATGGTGGCGCGCAAAGCACCCACCTCGCCGTAGCAGGGCGTTTGCAGCAGCCCCAACCAGATCGCGAGACATATTTGGCCGGTCGCCCCTACACCGGCAGACGCGCCATTTTTATATGCAGTCGCCACGCCGTTCAACCCCAGAAAATCACATTGCCGACCGTGCCGGTAAAATGGTCGATGACGAGGAAGATGCCGCCCGGCAGCAGTTGTCCCAAGATCAGGCCCATAAAAAACGGCCTAGTCCGGTGGTAGCGCTCAGCACCGCCGTACTTGAGCACTAGGACTTTGACAAACCAAGCCAAGAACATATTGAACCACAGATGGTCCATAATCCACGTCGGCCCGACGGGATAGCCCAAAGGATGTAGAGGCCACCAAGCGTAGTGCCACCGGGCCACGGTCAAACCCAGCATGATGGCCGCGCCCAAGCCCATGTTGACCCAGCCCCACAGATGCATTTCGCTCGGATAGCGCAGTAGCCCCTCGACATAGCGGTAGGGGGCCTCGCGGCTGACCATGGCCCGCAGATTGAGGTTGCCGTGCTCGTAGCTCAGCTCCAAGATCATCCAAGTCGAAGCCGCCAGCGCCACGGCTATGGCCACGACCATGGCCCAGAACACAGGCCGACGCCCCCGACCCAATTCCTGGCCCAGTTTCAGGCTGTTGGCACAGGAGGCCATGACAAAGCTGCGGACATTGGCCGTCCAGATATAGGTGCTAGCCAGCAAAACCAAGCCCGGTGCCCCTAGCGTCGATGATCCGACCGCAGAAATGAGGATGCCAGCCGGTACCACAGGCGGAGCCCCATCCGACAGACCACCCTCGGCGACCACCCGGGTGAAGGCGACAAACAGGGCACCGGCCAGAAACAGCAACGCCGCGCCGGCCCACAGCGGCAATCCAGCCAGCCATAACCAGCCAATCATGATCGCCGTGCCGACGATGAGGATGGCCACCGCTGCTCGGTACGACAGTATTTCGTCGGCGTCGTCAATGGCCGGATCGCCGGACCAGGCTTTGCGCCAGACCTCGGCCAGATGGCGGCGGGCAGCCCACAAGCCGCCGAGGAAGAGGACCAACATGGCACCCATGGCGTGATAGACCTGCAGCGTGTGCGGGATGCCGTGACCACTGCCTAGGCTGGGCGCATTGCCTACGCCGAGGATGGCAAAAGCTCCGCGCAAGACATTGGCCAACAGATTGAAAACCCACAGGCTGAACGCGACTTCGGTCTTGAGGAAGTAGAAAAAACCGAAGATGTGGAAGCGGAAGATGACATACAGCTTAGAGGTGCCGCGCATGATCGACAGTTCTTGGTGGAACAAATCGACGCCGCTGGCGAATTGCACACCTTCCGGGAAATAGGCGTACAGGCCGTGCAGCGTGCTCCAAGTAGCCGCGAGGGCAAAGCCGATCCACATCCCCCGATTTTTAAAAAAAGGCGGCCAGCGCTCGTTGCGCTCTCCCATCGCCGTCATGGCCAGCGGCACTTGCACCAGCGGATAGACGAGGCGCTCGTTGTCGATCCACTGCCGCCGCAGCACGACCATGATGGCGATCATCACTAAGAAGAGAGACCAGATAAAGGGCTGCCACGCCGCCAGCGCCAGCAGCCAAGCCTTCCACGGCACCGCGTAGGAGGTGCCCATCCCCTCAAAGAAAAACTGGGCGTCGCCGAGTTGGCGCGGCATCATCCAGTGGGGAATGTGGGGGTGGATGAGGCTTTGCCAATCGTTTTCGGGCGTGGCAAAGTAAAAGGGAGCGGCGAGCTGGCTGATGATCTTCGAGGTAAAAACGACGGGGATGGGCGAGGCCATCACCATCATTATATACACCAGCAGCAATTCGCCTCGGCGCAAACCCTGCGTCCCGCATAGCTTGAGCAGGGGATTGACTAGCCCCGTCAGCAGGGCTAGCAAGCAAACCGCGCCGACCGTGCTAAAGCCCAAGGCCATGAAGGAGCCTTGCAAGTACAGGGTGCTATAGGCCACGCCGCCGCCGATGAAAGCGGCCAAAAAGGTGCCTAGGGCAAAGGCCCTAAGCGTAAAGGCCGAGCCGGTCTCCTCGACGCTAGGCTCCTGGTCGGACGGCTCTAGGTCCAGCCGCGAGCGAAAGGCGGCCGGCAGCAGACGACCAACCCGTCCCGGTTCAGGTGTGGTAGGATCGGTCGCCGGCATTGCAGATTCGCTTTGAAGGAAGGCCGGACGAAGTCACAGTTTTAGTTTTGGACGGTGGAAGCGAACCGCTCTGCGAGCAGGCGGGGCAGTTCGCCTAGGTGGGCTATTTGGTGGTATTGCTGGCGCTCGGCTTCGGAAGGCTCGACGCGTTCGTGGAGCCAAGTGGTATAGTACGGCACATAGACCGCGTGTCCGCCCAAGGCGACGACGGGCAGGATATCCGATTTGAGCGAATTGCCTACCATGCAGAAGTCGGCTGGCTGAATGCCGTGGCGCTGTAGCAGGGCCGCGTAGGTTTCCTCGTTTTTTTCGCTAACGATTTCGACATGGGTGAAGTGGTCGGCCAAGCCGGAGCGAGCGATCTTGGCTTCTTGGTCGAACAAATCGCCCTTAGTCAGCAGCATCAGGGGCCGCGTTTGGGACAGGTGGGTGAGCGCTTCCTCGACGTAGGGCAGCGGTTTGATGGGCGTTTGCAGCATCTCTTTGCCATAGTCTAAAATTTGGCGGATTTGCTGCCCCGTCACTTCTCCCTTCGTCAGATCGAGAGCCGTCTCTATCATGGACAAGGTAAAGCTTTTGATGCCGTAGCCAAAGTGCGCTAGGTTGCGCATTTCAGTCTCGTATAGCTCCCGTTCGGTCCATACCGGATCGGAGTCGGAGGACAACAGCTGCGTAAAGCGATCCTTGGCTGTTTCAAAGTGAATCTCGTTTTCCCACAGGGTATCGTCGGCGTCAAAGGCAATCAGGGCGGGCATGGCAGGCTGCGTTTTTTGATTTGTCAAGTGATAAGAGGTCTCCGGATGGATAGTTGACCGAGCTTGGATTTTGGCTGATTTTGTAAAAATAATCCATCCATAATCCGGGCAAAAGTGGCCCTAAGAAGCCGAGCTTTCCACGCCTATCCCCTTCACAATGAAATAACTTATGCCGACGCATCGACTCCGCTTCCTGCCTCTTCTGTCTGTCCTACTCTCGATCGTCCTGCTCGACGGGGCTTGGGCACAGTCCCAAGCGACCACCGGCGTAATCCGTGGCTCTGTCTGGGACCAGTTTGGCAATCCCATCGCCAACGCCACCGTCGCGCTCGTGGAAACCCGCACCAACTACGAGCGCACCCTTACCTCGTCCGATTTAGGGCTGTTCACCGCGACCTTGTTGCCCCTCGGCTTGTACGACGTGACAGTACAGGCGGCCGGACGGGCCGAAGTGCGGCAGACCGGGGTGCAAGTGCGCGTCGGCGAGACCGTGGAATTGATCGTCAAGATGCTGCCGCAGATGGAGGAAATGGTCGTCGAGGCGGCCTTGTCCACGGTGGATATAACCCAGAGCGAGCCGGCCACGCGCCTGCCCGAAGAGGCCGTGCAGGACCTGCCCAACAACGGACGCAACTTCCTCAACCTGACGCTGCTGACGCCAGGAGTCGCCATCGTCCAAGGCCCCGACGGCGACGAGCTGAGCATTGGCGGGCAGCGCGGCATTCACAACAACATCTCGGTGGATGGTGCCGATTTTAACAATCCCTTCTTCGGCGAGCAGCGCGGCGGCCAACGCCCAGCCTTCACCTTTAACTTGGACGCGGTCGAAGAAATGGTGGTGGTGCCGCAGGGGGCCAACGCGGAATTCGGTCGCTCCAGTGGCGGCTTTGTCAACGTCATCACCAAATCGGGCACCAACCAGTTGCATGGCTCAGTGCATTTTTTCGGCAAAAACGACGCCCTGTCGGGCACGGCGCGGCATGAGGGTGTGGAGCGCGCGCCAGATTTTAGCCAAGGACAGTTCGGCTTCACTATGGGCGGGCCGCTGATAAAGGACCGGGCCTTTTTCTTTACCGCCTACGATCAGCAAGTTTTTCGCGACACCAAGCAGAGCAATAGCGAGCGCATCGATGCTCGGCTGCGCACATTCATGGACGAGCAATTCAACGGGGCGCTAGCCGGCGACTACGGGCCGATTGACCGCACCAACGACGCCCGCGCCTTTCTCGCCAAGATCGACGCCCGCCTGTCGGATGCGCACTACGCCACCTTCAAATACAATTACACTTGGTCCGAACAGGAAAACGGCACCTTTGACGTGGACTCGTGGACGCGCAGCGCCAACGCCGTAGAACAGGACTGGTCGCACGCCTTCAACGGCAGCCTGCTATCGCTGCTGTCCGCGACCACCACCAACGAATTCCGCTTCCAAGTCTCCCGCGAAGATCGCCCGCGGCCCTACCTTGGCCCGGACAACCCCAACACCGGGCGGCCCTTCCCCGACACGGGCATGGATTTTGTCCACGGCTATCGCTTTGGTATGCCCTTTTTCATTCCGGTCGAATACTACGACACCCGCATCCAAGCGCTCGACAACATCTCCGTGGCCAAGGGCGATCACTTGATCAAAGCCGGGGTCGAGTGGAACCGCGTCGAATCCGTGCAGACTTTCATCGGTTTTGCCAATGGCCGCTACATCTTCAGCTCGCTAGATGGCTTTCTCAACTTCGTCGAGCAGGGCAACGGCTATGTCGAGTGCGCCGACGGCAGCACCAGCACCACCGGAGCTTGCCCCGACGGAACGGATATCACCGGGCCGGTTCTGCTCTATTTGCAGCAGTCCGGCGTCGGCGACCTGACCGTGGAAGAAGCGGGCACCCAGCAAATCCCGCAGCACGAATTGGCGCTGTTTGTGCAGGACAGTTGGCAGCCCTCGAACAAGCTGACGCTCAACTACGGCCTGCGCTGGGAAGCGCAAATTCAGCCCGATGTGCTCACCGATCCAGACGAGGTATTCTTCGCCGATCTCATCGGCAAAACGGTGACCAATGAGACGGGCACCTATGAATTCCCCTCCAACGGCACCATTCCCTCGGACTGGGACATGTTCCAGCCGCGCCTAGGGGTGGCCTACGATGTGCACGGCGACAACAAGACCTTGCTGCGCGGCAGTGCCGGGGTCTACTACGCCCGTATCCCGGGCTTAAACGTGGCCAGCACGCGCTCGACCAATGGCTCGCGCGGGCAATCCATTTTCCGCTCCAGCGCCCTGACGCCCATTTTGGGCCCACCGCCGACCTACGGCGAATTGTTGCCCACGCCCCAAGGCGATCCCTTCCGGCCCAGCATCTTTGTCTTTGACCAAAATTTCGAAAACCCGCGCACTATCAGCGCAAACGTCGGCATCGAACGCGAATTACATGCGGCGGGTCTGGTCGGCTCCTTCGGATACACCTACGCCCGCACCGATAATCTGACGCGCTTCGTCAACCGCAACGACGCCATCTTCGGCTCTCCGTGGGCGACGGGCCTAGGCACCGATGGCAGCAACGGCATCGGCGATTTAACCGTGGTCGAGAGCACGGCCAAATCGCGCTACCACGGCCTCAGCTTCGGCTTGCGGCAGATGGTGCAAGACGCCTTGCAATTCCAACTCAACTACACATTGTCGTGGGACAACTCCGACGACGACAACGAGCGCGATCCCTTCACCTTCCGCTACGTCGATGCGACCCAACTAGAGCGCGAGTGGGGCTATTCGGACCGCGACCAGCGCCACCGCTTCAATGCGTGGGCCTTGGCTGCATTGCCCGGCGGCATCTTGCTCAACCAGCGCCTGAGCTACTATTCGGCGCAGCCGGTCTCCGCATCCTGCGCGGGCGGCCGCTCGACCAACCCGTGGGGCGCAGCCTCCGACCGGATCTGCGACGACGGTAGCATCACGGCGCGCAACACACTGCGCAAGGACAACGACTTTTTCTCCTATGACGTGCGCCTGTCGCGGCCCATATTAGTGGGCAGCGGCCAGCTAGAGGCCATTGTCGAGGTCTTCAACCTGCTCAATACGGACAACTTCCGCGATCCCTCCAGCGTTGGCCTCCTGTTCAATTTCGACGGCACCGTGCAATCGGGCTTGGGCGATCCACGCCAAGTGCAGGTCGGCTTGCGCTACGCCTATTGAGCGACGCTGCCACAGGAATAGGAACGTTGCTATTTGTGAGTGGTCGGTATATCATCGACAGATATAGTCCAAGGACATGTTTACAATTTTCATCTCCTAGACCGCTCAACTCCAACACTTTCCGCGAGATTGTTATGAACCACAACACTCGATCGAATTCGCTCCACCCACCGCGGTGCTGGATCCCGCTAGCGGCTCTCCTGCTGGCGATTGCTCCCACCCAACTACACGCCGGCGCTTGGACGCAGGCCACAGGCGGCATGTACTTCAAAATCGCCGGACTTTCCTTTAGCTCCCAAGACTATCTGGACGCCGTTGGCGAGCGGCGGGAGCGAGTGGCAAAACCCAGCGTGGAAGAATTGAGCGACAGGAATATCTCGGCCTATCTAGAATATGGTTTGTGGGAGCGCTTGACCTTGGTGGCCACCCTGCCCTATAAGCGCTTGGTGTACAAGAATACTGAGGTGAAGGAGTTCAAAAGCGACGTTCTCGATACCACCATAACCCGCATCCTCCCCGACGAAACCAACTCGGGTCTGGCCGATTTGGAACTGCGCCTGCGCTGGCGCTTGCTGCGCAATCCAGCGGTAGTCTCCCTAGCGCTGGGAGGCAAATTCCCCTTGGGCTACGACATAGATCAAGACAGTATTGGCTCCCTAGAAGCGGGCGGGCTTGGCTTGGGGCCGAGTCCAGTGGATGGCGTCGCAGGTGCCGACAGCAAGGTTCCCTTGGGCACGGGCGAAAGGGACATCGACATACGCCTATTGTTGGGCAAATCGCTGTACCCATTACCGGGCTACTTGACGAGCACGGTCGGCTATCGCAAGCGAGGCGGGGCCTTCAGCGACGAATTCTTCTATGGCTTCGAGGCCGGCGTCACCCACAAACGTCTGCTAGTCAAAGGCGTGGTCGAAGGGATGCGCACCATGGGCGATTGCGGCGCCATGGGACAAGGCGGTCTCGTCGGTGACCAAGACATCCTCAAGCTGGCACCGGGATTGATCTGGTCTCTCAGTAAGCACCTAGAACTCGGTGTCGATCTGTTCCACATCGCGGCTGGCTGCAATACCGCCGCGGGCACGACCTACGCCGTGGGGCTGGCTTTCAAGCGCTAGGAAATCGCGGCGAAAGAACAAATTTGTTATATTTTGCCCGTACAACCATTGAAAGGAGGCTGTGATGCCACGCAGAAAATGGGAGATCCCCGAGCGTCAGGCCACCGACGAAGATGTCTATCTCAATCGTCGCAAGTTCATTCGGCGAGCCGGCTTAGGTTCCATCGGCCTGCTTGCGGGGTGCATCCCAGAAAAGCTCCTCAATCCAGAAAAACTCGTCGATCCAACAAAATATCTCGACTCCGCGATCATCGATCCAATCCCGCCTTCAGAGTGGTATCCGGCTCCCACGAACGATGAGTTTTCCACGCTCGACCGGCCGCTCACCGACGAGGCGATAGCAGCCCTGTACAACAACTTCTATGAATTCTCCACCGGCAAGGAAGTGTGGCGCTTCATAGACAATTTTGAGCCGGCCCCCTGGACCGTGGAAATAGGCGGCCTAGTGCCGGAGCCCAAGACCTACGACATCGACTACCTAATCGGCATCATGGATCTGGAAGAGCGCCTCTACCGCCACCGCTGCGTCGAGGCTTGGTCCATGGCCATCCCGTGGACGGGCTTTCCCATGCGGGACCTCATCGACTTTGTCCAACCGCTGTCATCGGCCCGCTACGTGCGCATGATCTCCTTCTTCAATCCCGAGGTGGCCCCAGGGCAATGGGATCGCTCCGATTGGCCTTGGCCCTATACTGAGGGCCTGACCATGGACGAAGCGACCAATGAGTTGACTTTGCTGGTGACAGGCGTCTACGGCCACGAAATGCCCAAGCAACACGGCGCTCCTCTGCGCTTGGTGACGCCCTGGAAATACGGCTATAAGGGCCTCAAGTCGATCACCAAAATCGAATTCACCAGCGAACAACCTGCGACGTTTTGGAACACCCTAGCTCCGCACGAATACGGCTTTTTCTCCAACGTCGAACCTCAAGTCCCCCATCCCCGCTGGTCGCAAGCCAGCGAGCGCTTCATCTCCACTGATCTGAACGCGACCGAACGACGCGAGACCCTCCCCTACAACGGCTACGCAGAGTACGTCGCCCATTTGTACGAGTGATCCTGCAAAGGAAACCCTTATGCGCCAGTTCCTGTCGTCTATCCTCTTACTCTGCCTGCTCGTCCCGCCGCTCGCCGCCCAGAAAGAGGCGCTGTACGGCACCTGGAAGGGCACTGTCGTCGATGAGCAAATCGGCGAGATTACCATTCGCCTGACCTTCGAGGAGGATGGATCTTTTGAGATCAACCAAGTCATTCAGGTGAAAGACGACTTCCTAGCCGATGTCCAAGTCCCGGAGCCACCCACTATGGAGACGATTGTTGCCCGTGGCATCGGCACCTATGGCGTCTCGGACGACAATCTCTTGGTCGATATAGCCGTATTAGACCTGTCCGTTGACGGTGAAAGCTTCGTCGAATTTTTCACCCAAGTGGCCCGCGACTTCGCCCGGTATGTAGCAGACTCACACGGAATCTCCGCAGAGAATTATCCGGCCTTTGAACAGGAATTTATCGACGCGTTTTTCGCTGAACTCGATAAGGTGCAGTTCCTCGCTATACTCGATAAGTGGGGGATTAGCAAGTATGCCATTGAGGGAGACTCCCTGTTCCTCACGACCACGAGGGGGACTAGGGTTACAATCTGGGAACTCCACCGCATGGATGATTCCAGTGCGGTCGTCGAAACCACCTGGGGCGGCCTGAAAGCAATTTGGCGTCCGTGATTGCTCGCCAGCCATTCAAATAAAGAGCTAATCCTCGTGCAAAATAGATCCCATAAAAAGCGAGAACAATTCGCCCGCGACGGGTTTTACATATTCGAAAATATTCTCGATTCCCCCATATTGGAGCGCTTAAGGTGCTTCAGCGATGACGTGCTCGCCAGACAGGATCCAGAACATTTTGCCAAACAGCGCACCACCGGCAGCATGGTGATGATTGATTGGGCCATGGCCTATCAGCATCCGATAATGGCCGAACTCATCGCCCACCCCAACGCGCTCGCAGCGCTGCAACAGCTCGGATTCAACGATCCGAAATTTGGCCACGGACGCATCATCAGCAAACCACCCCACAGCCCACCCCTGTTCTGGCATGAAGACGGTCGTTTCTGGGACGATCCGGTGAGCTATACGACGCAGCCCATTCAGTGCTTTTTGATGTATTACCTGACCGATACCACGCCGCAAAACGGGTGCTTGCGCGTGATCCCGGGGTCGCACCTCAAGCGCCATGCACTACACGACAAGATTGCACCGGGCCATACAGATGAACTCAGAACATTTGCCAACCCCAATGATCCGGGGTTTTCGCGGGTGGATGACGAAATCGAGGTCCCCGTAAAAGCCGGCGACCTCGTCATGGGGTACGGCAGCCTGTTGCACGCTTCCCATGCCAACCAAACAGATCAGCGCCGGACCGTGCTCACGATGTGGTACTATCCAGATTTCGTTGCCCTACCCGAGCGCACGCAGGCCACAGTCGCTCTAGCAGAAGCCAACACCGGCGACGCGGTCTCATCGTCTGCAGAGGTCCAAGCTCTGATGGAACCGCTCAGAATCGCGTACGCTGGCGAGGCCGAACCGATAGCGATACAGTGGATACCGGGTGACAAGTTGAAGTGAGGAATAGATAGTTCGGTACACTTCGGTTCCCATGCGGGACTCGGGCTTTGACTTCTTCGGCGGGGCTTCCCCCGCCGTTTTTTTATATACTTTCCCCAGTCATTCTCCAACTATCGTTGGAAGACACCAACTCCCACACAAGAAGTAGGTATCGATGGAACGGCTGATTAGCCTATTCGGACTCTTGGTAATGATCGCCTTAGTCTTCGCCATGAGCGCCGACCGCCGCAAAGTAGATCGCCGCTTGGTAGCGGCCGGCGTGGGTCTGCAATTTCTCCTCGCCTTGCTCGTCCTCAAGACTGGGCCGGGACAGGCACTTTTCGGTTATATCGGCGCTTTTTTTACTGCCTTGCTCAACTACGTCGATGCTGGCTCCAGCTTTGTCTTTGGCGACGCATTCGGCGAGCATTTCTTCGCCTTCAAGGTCCTGCCGACCATTATCTTCTTTTCCGCCCTAATGGGCGTGCTCTATCATTTGAGACTGGTGCAGTACGTGGTCGCAGCTTTCGCCTGGGTCATGCAGCGCACCTTGCGCACCTCGGGCGCAGAAAGCCTAGCGGCGGCGGCCAATATCTTCGTCGGCCAGACCGAGGCTCCGCTGGTGGTGCGCCCGTACGTGGCCAGCATGACCCGGTCGGAACTGATGGCCTTAATGGTCGGCGGCTTTGCCACTATTGCCGGCGGCGTATTGGCCGCCTTCGTAGGTCTGGGAATTGACGCCGGTCACCTAGTAGCTGCCTCGGTGATCTCGGCTCCAGCGGCGCTGCTGGTGGCCAAGGTCATGCAGCCCGAGGTGGAGGAGTCCAAGACGCTAGGGCGGGTGTCGATTGAGGTAGAGCGCACGGCCACCAATGTGGTGGAAGCGGCGGCCAACAGCACCTTAGACGGCTTGCGGCTGGCCCTGAACGTGGCCGCCATGCTCATCGCGGCACTGGGCTTGATCGCCCTAGTGGACGGAGCGCTGGGCCTGCTCGGTCAAGGTGTGGGTTACATCTTGGGCATGGAGGGTCTGGAGTGGTCTTTGTCCGCGGCGCTGGGTTATTTATTTGCGCCCTTTGCCTATTTGATGGGCATTGAGGCCAAGGATTGTTTGCTGGCCGGCGAGTTATTGGGTAAGAAAATGGTAGCTAACGAATTCGTCTCGTACGTCCAATTGAGCCAGTGGCTCCAGCCCGACTCGGGCGTGGAACTGAGCCAGCGCTCGGTGGTCATCCTGACCTATGCCCTGTGTGGTTTTGCCAACTTCAGCAGCATTGGCATCCAGATCGGCGGCATCGGCGGCATTGCCCCCGAGCGGCGGCGCGACTTGGCGCGGTTGGGTTTTCGCGCCATGCTGGGCGGCTCCCTAGCCTGCTTTATGACCGCCTGCGTGGCCGGAATGCTGCTGTAGAAGGTCGTCGTTTTGGTTTGACCGAGGTTTCAGTGCTCCTTATGTTGCGATAGTCCTCTCAACTAATCACAACTCTTACTCTGCCCCTCATACCATCTATTGTTAGTCTGCGCATTATTGATCCTTGCCGCTGTTGCGGCCCGAGGCGAGGAATGGCCCTATTACGCGGCCGACGCCAAGAGCAGCAAGTACGCACCCCTGTCGCAGATTGACGGCGACAACTTCGCCCAGTTGCAGGAGGTGTGGCGCTACACGGCCCCCGACAAGAAAATCGCCGAGCGTCATTACATGTCGACCCATCGCAACAAGGGCACCCCCCTAATGGTCGATGGCGTGCTCTACTACGGCTCGCCTTTCAACATCCTCTGCGCGGTCAATCCAACCAGCGGCGAAGAATTGTGGGCCTTTGATCCGAAAGTATGGGAAAACCACGAGGGTTTCTCCGGCATCTTGCGCGGCATCGCCTACTGGCAAAGCGGCGATAAGAAACGCATCTTCTACGCCACCTCTACTGACCGCCTCTACTCAATCGACATCGAGACCGGCCAGCCCGACCCAGAGTTCGGCGAGGGTGGCTTCGCCGATTTAAGTACGGGACTGCGCCGCCCCATCGACCGCCAGAACTACTGCGTCACTTCGGCACCGATCGTCTGCCGCGATGTGGTGGTGGTGGGTTCCGCCATCGTCGATTGGCACGGCGAGTCTCCCCCCCAATACTCCACCCCCGGCGACGTGCGCGGCTTCGACGCCCACACCGGCGAACAAGTGTGGGGCTTCCAGACGGTGCCGCAGGAGGGCGAGTACGGCAACGACACTTGGGAAAACGACGCGTGGCAGACCTTTGGCCAAGCCAATGTGTGGTCCGCGATGAGCGCCGACGACGAACTCGGCTACGTGTACCTGCCCGTCAGCAGCACCACCCACAACCACTACGGCGGCGAGCGCCCCGGTGCCAACCTCTTCAGCCAGACGCTGGTCTGCCTCAAGGCGGCAACCGGCGAGCGCGTCTGGCACTACCAACTCATTCACCACGGCCTGTGGAACTACGACCCGCCAGCACCGCCGGTCCTAGCCGATATAGAAGTACAAGGCAAAGCGATCAAAGCCCTAGCCCTAGTGAGCAAACAGGCTTTTTGCTATGTGTTGGACCGCACGACGGGCGAACCGGTCTGGCCCATCCAAGAGCGCGAGGTGCCCCAGTCGAAAACTCCGGGCGAGCAAAGCTGGCCGACCCAGCCCTTCCCCAGCAAACCCGCGCCCTACGATCGCCAAGGGCTGATGGAAGACGACCTAATCGACTTTACGCCCGAGCTAAGAAAAAGGGCGCTGGCGATGCTCGAAAAATACGATCACGGCCCGCTGTTCACCCCGCCCAGCGAAAAGGGCACGCTGGTATTGCCTGGGGGTTTGGGCGGCTCGGATTGGGGCGGAGCGGCGCTGGTGCCCAAAAAGAATGTGCTCTACGTACCTTCGCGCACCGACGCCGCTATCGTGTGGCTGGAAAAGGTGAAGAACCTACGCGCCTTTTCGGCCTACGCATCCTTCAAGAGGAGTGCCGAATACGTCAATGGCCTACCGCTGACTAAGCCTCCCTACGGCCGGATCACCGCCATCGACTTGGACACCGGCGAGCACGTTTGGATGAGCCCAGTGGGCCAAGGCCCCGTCAACCACAGGACCCTGCGCGACCTCGACCTGCCCGCTATGGGCTGGTTCCACTACAACTTTATACTCGCCACCGAGACCGTGCTGGTGGTGGTCTCGCAGCGACCCGATTGGTGGGGCGACCTCAGCGACTATAACTTCGTCGAGCAAGGCCCCTATCTGCGCGCCTTCGACCTAGATACGGGCGCGGTGCTAGCCGAGATGGAATTCCCCGGCCGTCCCTACGGCAGTCCCATTAGCTATATGGCCGATGGACGCCAGTATATCGTATTTCCAATCAATGACGACCGCGGGGTGCCGCAGCTAGTGGCGCTGGCGTTGCCGGAGTGAAGGTGGGAATACGGGTTTCCCTTGACACAACACAATTGGACTAGGCGCGGGGATGACGGCCTTGATTTTGTGCTGCTGCCTCGGCGGCATTCAAATTGAGGAGCCGTCCTGACCGATCCTTATTCGGCCCGGCCGCCAATGACGAGCAAGAAGGCACTGTCTTCTAAGGCTTTGACACTATGCGGCAAATGGGCTGCACAGACAGCAGCCTCTCCGGCCCGCAGCTTCAACGGCTCAGACTCAGTGGCGGTCGAGAACTCAAGATGCCCAGATAAAGCTGTGACGGTGATCGGACCTGGAGCAGTATGTTCGTGGAGTACAGCTTGGTCCTTTAAGACGAGTAAGACGACGGTTAAGTCCTTTCCATGCGCTAAGGACAGGGAATTTCGACCCGTATTTTCAACGACATCCTCTGTCATGAGTTGATGGGCCATACTCAATAAAGAAAAGGATGCAACGGTGGAAGCCGTTATTTTAGTGGGCCGGAACGGACGTTCATAGACTTGTTTCATGCTCTCGTCTCCTCGGCGGATAAGATGTGTCATAAATACATCTTATCCGCCGAACTGTCAACCCGAATGGAGTCGAGCGAGCGGAATTAGCGCAACTGAAGAAGGCGGGTTAGGGCCTCTCTTTCCGCGATGAGATCGGCAAGCGTATAGCGATCTAACACGGCAAGAAAGGCGTCACGCGCTTCAATTAATACGCGAGAGAGCCCGCACGCTGGCGTAATAGGACAGTGATTCGTAGAGGGTTCAAAGCATTCAACGACGTTGAAGTGAGGCTCCATTTGTCGCACGACTTCTCCAAGCTTCACCCGCTTGGGATGGCGGCCTAATCGGAGTCCACCACCCCGTCCACGGACCGTTTCGACTAAGCCTTGCTGACCGAGTTTATGCACAATTTTCATCAGATGATTCCTAGAGATGTTGTAAGCCGAGGCCATTTCTGCAATGGTTGAGATACTATTTTCGCGCACGGCTAAATACATCAACACGCGAAGCGAGTAATCAGTGTAAGCAGTCAACTGCACGGCGACCTCCACTCGGTTATGTATCCGTTCCAAACTCTCGCTGACTGGCTCATTCGTGCGGCTGGTGTGATCTACTGCCTTCAGCCTGATCAATCTCTTGCATCGAGCGCTCTCACCGCAGCAATGGCCTCGGCAATCCACTTGAGATTGCGCCGAGAAATCATACCGTAATTGTAATACGAAAACCGGCGCGCGCCCGCTTCGTAAACCGCAGTAATGATCTCTCGCATCTGTTCGGCGCTGTCTATGGGTTTGTGGCCGTTCAGGCCGCAGATCAACATGGACGGATCGTCCATGCCGGCTAGGGTCTCCTGCGCCCTTTGGCTGGCCTCTTCCGGCGAGCCGCTGTAGCAGAGGACGTTGACCCAATCGACGATCTTTTCGATGGGTTTGCCGTCGATGCCGTTGTTGTGGTAATTGCCCATGTACAAAAAAGAAACGGGAATTTTTACGGCCTCTTTTACCTCCGCAGCCAGCGACGTCACCACATCCGCGCGCATCTTTACGTATTCGTGCACCAAAGGCTCGTCGGCAACAAACTCTTCCACGCTGCGCTCCGGCGGCCCCTCCTCAAAGATGTCCAAGAGCCATTTTTCCACCTCGCCCTTCAACTCCTCCACATCCATACCCCTGTCCACGGCCCGCTGCGCACATCCAGCGCAAAAGCACAGCGACATCAACAGCGAACCTACTGCTCCGAGCTCAACCCCCACCTTGGCGTGGTTGCGGAACATGCCAAAGCCCATGTAGTGGAGGGATTCGTACTCGATCATCTGCACATCGCAGTTGGTGGCCAAGTCCAAGCTCAAGCCTAGAACGTACTCCCGCACCTCGGGATTGGCCGGGCACAGACAACCCGGATAGCGATCCCCGAACACACCGAGCAGGGCACAGTCTGGCCGCTGCCTAGCCATGTAGTGGTTGTGCAGAGGCACAGTCCACGAAATCAGTTCCAAACCACGCGCCCGACAGGCCTCGGCGATGATCCGCACTGGATCTTGGTCTTTGGCCATGGGATGCACATGCGGCTTGATCTTGGTATTCTGATACAACTCGCTCTGAGGCTGGAAGTAGATGGCGTCCTCGTACCCGGAAAAGAGCTTTTTGCCGGGCATGTGGGTGCGTAGCTGATCGTACGTGTGATAGACCGTAGACAGGCTGATCGCATCCAGCCCTACCTCTTCCTTGAGGAAACCGATGGAGCGGTCCACCCCCTCGTCAATCACGTCCCAAGGATAGGTCCACATAGTCGTATGGATCATGGGTATATCTCCTTTTTTGTCGAATGGACAGTAGTGTCAATTCTTTCAGTGCCCGGCGAACTGTTCCGCCTGCCACACCCGCCAGTAGCCCCGCAGGCGTCGGGTGAACTCCGGCGGCCGTTCCAAGTAGATGCACTCCGCCAGCGGACGCGCCTGGGCCTGCTTCCGGGCACGCACCTCGCCAATCCGCCTTTCTAAGGCTCGCAGTGTGGCCGTCGCCCCGGCCCTAGGAAACTCGGCCAGAACCGTAGTGCGCAATACTGCTAGGTCGTGATCCTGGCCCAGCAACTTCCCTAGCTGGTCCAGTGCCTCGGCCTGAGCCCGCATAACCGGCGGCCAGATATTCTCCAGTATCTGGGTGTGGTACCACAGGTACTTCACCTGCTTCCGCCAGTCGTGGAATGCCTCGTCGCTGGGCAGCGCGTAGGCTGCGGCAAAGTCGCGCCGACCCCGCGCGTATATCCGCTGTACCCCCGCCCGGAGCCCTCCCCAACCCTGACGCTGTAGATGCCAATCCTCCAAGCGCTCACGGGCCTGTGCGAGGTCGGTGGCTGCCTCCTGAACGGCCCGATTGCTGCTATCCGCTTGGTCATAGGCTCGGTCGCGGCGGACCACCAACCACGTCCTCACCCGGGCGAACCGGCTCTTCGGGACATCCTTGCCCAAGGATTCCACCAAGCGGTCCAAGGTCTCGACCATCACCGTGGCGTCGCGCAGCCTCGAAAGCCGCTGGCCGGCACTCCGATAGCACTGGTTTTCCAAGGCGTACACCTCGTCTCCCAAATCGCGGCGGACCACGCGCACCAAGGCTCGCAGGCGCTTGGTGGCCTTGCGGGCCTCGTGAACGTGCTTGTCTCGTTCCCCGTCCTGGCAGCCGAGATGCGCAAGGGCCTTATCGATCTGTGCGGCAGCCATCCGCCGCACCCCTTCGGGCACGCTCTCACTCTGTTTCAGGCGATATTCCATGGAGCTAATTTATTACGGTAGTATTGCTACCCAATTGTTATACAGAAATCCTTGTTATATAATAGAAACTTCAAGGCGATACAGGAATTTTTTGTTTTAGCAAACCGCGTTTTCAGGGCTTGGGCCCTTGGGCGTCTGTGGGAGGGAGACTGCGATGAGCAAAATGGCCAGCCTGATGTGCCTATGGGCGACCTTGGGCTGTGGGGTCGCTTGGGGCCAGTCGGATGGCTTTATCGAGGGGACGGTTACAGAGGAGGCGGGAGCGGCCCTGCCCGGTGCCAATATCGCCGTGCGCTCGCCAGCGGAGGACTACAAAGCCGGGACTACAGCGGACGCCGATGGGCAGTTTCGCATCGCCGTTCCAGCGGGAAACTACCAAGTCGAAATCACGTTTGTCGGCTACAAGTCCGATCTACGGGAAAATGTGCAGGTGCGGGCCGACCAGACCACCCGGCTGGATGCGGTCTTGGTGGAACAGGTTATTTTTCTCGGGCAAAGCGTAGTATCCGCCTCCCGCCGACAGGAAAAAATTCTCGACGCCCCAGCCTCGGTGTCCGTGGTCGAGGGTAGCGAAATCCGCAACAATCCAGCGTTGAGTCTCTCCGACCACGTCAAGAATCTGCCGGCAGTGGACATTGCCAAGAGAGGGTTGGCGAACGCCAACGTGGTGGTGCGCGGCTTCAACAACATATTCTCCGGCACCCTGCTCACGCTGACGGACAATCGCATCGCCCGCGTGCCCTCGCTACGAGTCAACGCCTTGAATTTCATTCCGCTCACTAACGACGATGTGGAGCGCATAGAGGTGGTACTAGGGCCAGGGTCGGCTCTATACGGCCCCAACAGTGCCGATGGGGTCATGCACATCATCACCCATTCCCCCTTTACCTCGCAGGGTACGAACGTGTATGCGGGGATGGGAGAGCGCAACCTGCGCCACACCACGGTCCGACATGCCGGCGTGGTGGGAGATCGCTTGGGTTACAAGATTTCGGGCCAGTACTATACGGGGACGGAGTGGGAGTACACCGACCCGGAGGAGGTGAAGGCCCAAGCACTGAGGCAGGCAGAGATAGATGTCGGAGCGGATTTGCCGCCTCTCAAAACGCGCGATCCCAACAACAGAAATCAAAGTGTTGAAGCGCGTCTGGACTGGCGGGCCTCAGACGACTTGACGGCCATCTTGGCGGCGGGACACAACAAGGCGAACATAATCGGGGGGACCGGCGTGGGGGCGTCGCAGACCATAGACTGGCAGTACAACTACGCCCAGTTGCGGCTGCTGTACCGCGACTGGTTCTTCCAAGCCTTCCGCAACTGGAACGACGCGGGTGACACGTATCTGCTGCGCACGGGCGATCCCGTCGTCGATAGGTCGTCCTTGACCGTGTTCCAAGCTCAGCACACGTCTAGTTTAGGTCAACGCCAGCGCTTCACCTACGGCTTGGATGCCCTGTTGACGCGACCCGATACGGACGGCACCATCATGGGCAGTAACGAGGCGGACGACGATCTTAACGAGTACGGCGGCTACTTGCAGAGCGAGACTGCCCTAAGCGACATGCTAGACTTGGTGCTGGCCCTGCGCTACGACTACCACAGCCGTCTCGAAGATCCCGAGCTATCGCCTCGGGCCGCCCTGGTGTTCAAGCCGCAGGCGACCCAGACACTGCGGCTGACCTACAATCGGGCGTTTAGCACACCCACCGCGAACAATCTCTACCTCGATCTGCAAACGGCCAGAGATCCCTTTGGGCTGAACCCGAATTTCTCGTCCCTCTTTGCGGCACTCGGCCTAGGAGAGTTCAAATCCATCGACATCTGGACCCAAGGGAACTACCGGAGCAATGGCTACGGCTTCACCTTCCACCGCGACGAGGCGGGTCGCCCCCTATTCCGCTCGCCCTTCGCCCCAATGGCCGGTCTGCCAGCCGACCAGTACCTGCCCTTGGACGACCCACTGTTCACCAACGTGATGTGGGGAATAGGCCGTCAGTCAGTGCTGGCACAGTTTGGACCTGCTTTCCAGGAACTGGCGGTCGATGCCCTGATCGCCCAAGGCATGGGAACCGAAGACGCCCAAGCGGCAGCCGGGCAGTTGGCCGCAGCCCTGCCCGGCATCGTGCCCGAGCAATTGCCCGGCCTGCGCAATGTCATGGGCCAATTGAACATCGAGACGGAGCCGCTCGGCGCTGAGCCCGATCCGAATCGACCGCCTTTCTTCTTCGTAGAGGCGGACGGCATCACCCCCATTACGGCCTATGATGTGCCGCGCATTCACTCGGCCATTACTCAGACTATCGAGCTAGGCTACAAAGGTGTAGTGGCCGACAAATTGGTAGTAGCCGCGGATTTGTACCAGTCCAGGATCGAGGACTTCGTCGGGGCGATTTCGGTGGTAACTCCCACGGTCTTCCTCGATTCGCAGAGTCTGGGTGCGGCCCTAGGCGAGAGCATCGGCGCGGCCTTGTCCGATCCGGCCAACGAGCAACTGGCCGGAGCCTTGGCGGCGCTGGACACAGCGCAGGAGCCGGGGGTGGTACAGGGCAACAACAACGGCTCGCCGGTGGACGAACTGACCGGCATCCTCACCGCAGGGACGGCCGCCATCCCCTACGGCACGGTCTCGCCCGAGCAGGCTTCCGATCCCTACGCGATGATTATGAGCTATCGCAATTTTGCAGATGTGACCATCCACGGGCTAGACCTGAGCTTGGCCTACTTTCCCGCCGACCATTGGCGGTTCACGGGGAATTACTCCTTTGTCAATGACAACTTCTTCGAAAATCTGAAATTCTCCCATAGCGAGGGAGGTGCTGACATAGCCCTCAACGCGCCCCGACACAAGGTCAAGCTGGGAATGGACTACAATTTTGCCGAGTGGGGATTGGCGCTAGGTGGTCAGATGCGTTACATCGATTCCTTCCCCATGAGTTCGGGGGTGTACGTGGGCGAGGTGGATTCCTACACAGTGCTGGACCTCAACCTGACCTACCGGTTGCCCTTGGAGCAGGACCTAGTGCTACAGGTCGATGCGAGCAACGTGCTGAACCGAGCCTTTCAGTCGTTCGTCGGCGCTCCGGCGGTGGGCCGCCTCGTCTTCGGGCAAGTGGGGCTGCGCTTTTAGCTAGAAAGAAGGAGGTACATTCAAATGAGCGTACAAGTTAAGTGGGAACGAAAAGACGGTATCTTGATTGCGATGCTCATTGGTCATATCGACAGTAGCAATGCCGATAGATTCCAGCGTATCGTAGAATCCGGCGTTGATGAGGAAGATCACGCCTTGATCTTGGACTTTGAGCGCGTATTCTTCATCAGCAGCGCAGGGCTGCGGATTAGTCTGATAATTTCCAGGAGATTCAACGAATCGGGCAAGAAATTTGGCGTTTGCGCCCTCTCTGATCCAATCCGCAACGTTCTCGCGATCAGCGGCTTTGATCAGATCATCCCGATTTATGAATCTCGGGACGCGGCAATCAACGCATTCGGAAACAGTTAAGCCATCTTCGCATGGAGGTAGATTCAAGTGATAGCAGTTAAGTGGGAGCAGAAAGACGGCATCTCGATAGCGACGCTCGATGGTCGCATTGACGGCAGCAACGCCGATGAAACCCAGAGTATGTTGGAATCTGGAATTGATTCGGAAGACCGCGCCTTGATCCTGGACTTTGAGAAAGTATCCTACATCAGCAGCGCAGGGCTGCGAGTCGGTCTGATAATGGCCCAGAAATTCAGCAACCCGGGTAAGCAGTTTGCCATTTGCACACTCTCTGGTCAGGTTAGCTCTGTTGTCAAATTATGCGGCTTTGATCGGGTCATCCCGATTTATGAATCTCAGGCCGCGGCAATCAACGCATTCGAGAACAGTTAAGCTAATGTGAGTGGCGTCCCCAATTCTGGGGACGGACTGCTCGGGATAAGCAGAGGGACAAAAGCTCGACAGGCTAGTTTTTCGGTTCAAATTGAGCGTGCGCTTTATCTCCAGTTGATCACCAAACTCAAAACTAACATTTCTTGGTTGACAGAGATTGTCGTATTGTCGTTGTAAACGAATTCATTACAAACGTATCTATAAACAAGTGCCACCGACCTAAAAAGCGATGTAACTCACGTTAAGCTACGTCTTTGTGTGAAAATTATCTGACCCTTGAAGAGTATTTTTTAATTTGTTAGGTTGTTTGCGAAAGTGCCCATGCCCAATACCGGCAATCATTTGTCGTAGGGGCCCATCGGCCTAACGCCTCGACCGGCGAGACATATAAATACTAATTAAGGAGGCAGATTCAAATGGGATTCGACATCAAGTGGGAGCGCATACAAGGTATCCTGATCGCAATAATTCTTGGTCGCATCGACAGCAGCAACGCCGATGAGTTTCAACGCGCCTTAGAAACTGGAATAAATTCCACCGACCAAGCCTTGCTTTTGGACGTTGAGCGAGTTTCCTACATTAGCAGCGCAGGCCTGCGGATTAGCCTGATAATGGCTAAGAAGTTCAATGAACCGGGCAAGCAATTTGGCATTTGCTCGCTCTCCGATCCGGTGCGCGAGATTATCTCCGCCAGCGGCTTCGATCAGATCATTCCGATTTACGAGTCTCAAGATACGGCAATTAGCGGATTCAAGAACAGTTAAGCTGACCCCTATCTCAACAACCCCTTCACACACAAGGAGCAACAAAGATGAGCGACATCAACAACGAAGAAAAAATCGGACAGGTTAGAAGCTCAGTCGATTTTAACGTCGTGGGGGAGAACATACTAGATATTGCTGATTTCACAGTTGAGAAATACGAATTCAGGACTGACAGCACCCTCTCTCCCGAGATGCGCGCAGAGGCAGTCGAGAAGATAAAGGACGCATTGTGGAACAGAGTTGAGGAAATGAGATTGCGGCGCAAGCAAATTCTGGAAACGATGTTCAACTTAGCGGAAGTGACGCTCAATGAAGTAGTCGATAAGAAGTAACAGCGTTTATTCAGACCCTGCTTAGTAGCTCTGAATAAACCAGGGTGCGTTGAAGCCATTGCCATAAGGGCAATGATGTGGGCCTGCGTTTGGGGAAATGATTGGGAAACCTGCACAGGCAGTTGCCCCACCCTAAGAAGCCTTTTTAAAATTCCCAGTACGCCCCGAGCGTGAACGCATATCCACCGACTTCAGGCGGTGCAAAAGCGACGTGCAAGGCGAGTGTAATCCACTAGGAATTTTAAGAAGGCTTTTGCGTTCTACATCGTCGAGGAGATTCCCGAAAAATGAATTCACCTAAGTCCGAAGATGCCATTGCCATCGTAGGGTACAGCTACCGCATGCCGGGCGAAATCGGCACCGACGACGATTTCTGGCGGCTGCTCAGCGAACGCGAGATCGTGCAGGAACCTGTAACCAACCGCTACGGCAGAGGCTACCGGCCAATCGGCGACTTCTCCGGCCCAGGACGGTTCGCCAGTCCCTACGAGGGGCTGATCCGCGAGGATGGCGAAAAGAGCTTCGATCGCAGCCTCTTCGGGATGTCGCACCACGAAATGCTGTCAGCCGACCCGCACGTGCGGATGCTATTGACCTGCACTTGGGAGACCTGCGAGCGGGTTGGCTGGGACCTGCAATCGTTGCGTAACAGCCGCACGGGCGTATTCATCGGCGCGCAGGTTCCAGCGACGTCTAACTGGCGCCGGCCGCTGGGGGCAACTGAGTTTTCCATCGCCAGTATCAGCGTGGCCATGCTGGCCAACCGCATCTCCTATCACTTCAACTTGATGGGGCCATCGCTCGCCTGTTGCACGGCTTGTTCCGCCAGCTTGACCGCGTTGCACACGGCGATCAACGCGCTGCACTCCGGTGACTGCGAACAGGCCTTCCTCGGATCGGCCAATTACCTTGGATCGGCCCGGCTCAGCACAGGTTTCAATGCGTTGGGGGTGATCAGTTCGGACGGGAAGTGCCACTCCTTCGACGCGGAAGCCAATGGGTACATGCGCTCGGAAGGGGCGTTTGTCTTCGCGCTCAAACCCCTAGCCGCGGCCGAACGGGACGGGGACCCCATCCACGCCGTGGTGGAGGCGACCGCGGTCAATTCGGCCGGTGCCGCCGATGGTAGCGCCGGCTTGGCACAGGGGCGGTACATCACCGCACCCACTCGTCATGCACAGGTGGAATTGATGCGCTCGGCCTGCACTCGTGCGGGCCGAACGCCGCAGGAATTCGACTATATCGAAGCTCATGCCACCGGCACCGTGGTCGGCGACCGCATCGAGGGCAACGCCATCGCCGCAGCGTTCGGCGGCGTCGGGCGCGACGTGCCGCTACGGGTTTCGGGCGTCAAGAGCAACGTAGGGCATATGGAAGCCGCTGCGTTCAGTTGCGCCTTGCTCAAGATCGTGCTGATGATGCAGCGGCGCACCTTCGCGCCGGTGTCGAAGAATTACCTAGTGCCGAATCCGGAGATCGACTTCGAAAGTTGCCCGATGCAGGTGCAAACCGACTGCGAACCATTCCCCGACCACCCAGTAGTGGTCGGCATCAACTCGTTCGGTTTTGGCGGGTCCAACGGGCACTGCGTAGTGCGCGAATACCGCCCCGAGCAACCCCGGATCTGGTCGGTGCCGCTGGCACTCAAGGCCGGCTTTATGATCCCCCTGTCAGCACGTACATCCGGTGCGCTGGAAAAGAGCGCGCAACAGCTAGGGGAAACGCTCGTTGAGCAGGAACTGGACCTCTATGCTCTGGCCGGCAATCTCAGCCGTCGCCGCACCCACTTCGCCGCGCGCACCTCGTTTGCCGTGCGCACCCAACAGGAACTGATTGAAGCACTAACGGGCTTTGCCGAAGATCCAACGCCCATCGCCACGGCCGATGAGGGCGAGCGACGGATAGCGATGGTATTTTCCGGACAGGGGACACAGTGGACCGGTTGCGGCCGCGCCCTCTACGACGCCGAGCCGGTTTTCTGCCGCGTTATTGATACCATTGAGGAACATTGGCGGGAGCACTCGGATATTTCGCTGCGCGAGGCCTGTTTCTCCGCTCCCCAAGAGGCGCTTAATGAGGTCCAGCTAGCCCAGCCCGTCATCTTCACGATCCAGTGCGCCCTGGTAGAATTGTTCAAGACTTGGGGAGTCTATCCAGACTGTGTCGTCGGCCATAGCTCCGGCGAGGTGGCCGCCGCCTACGCCTGCGGGGCACTGTCCCTAGCGGAGGCGACGCACCTAGTTTTCCATCGCGCCACATTGCAGCAGCGCAGGGCTGGTTCCGGTCGCATGCTGGCCATCGGCCTCGATCGGCCGGGTTTGGAGGAACTGCTCGACGCGTTGCAGGTCCCCTTTCGGCCTGAAAATGACCGGGCAACGCAGGTTGAGATCGCCTGCGAGAACGCGCCGGCCAGTACCGTCATTTGCGGCAAGGAGACCGCTTTACAGCCCATCGTGGAAGAATTGGAGTGGCGCAACCTGCAGAACCGGCTGATTCCGGGCAATATCGCCTTCCACTCCAGCGCCATGGACCCGCTCAAAGACGACGCGCTGACGGCCCTGTCCTTCCTCAACGATTGCAACTTCGATGCCGACATCCCACTCGTTTCTTCAGTGACCGGTGAGCAAACAAAGCGGCTGGATGGTGCCTACTGGTGGGCGAATATCCGTCAGCCCGTGCGGTTCGCCGCGGCGATGGAAACTATCATGCGAGATTATCGGCCCGATGTCGTCCTCGAAGTCGCGCCGCACAGCGCCTTGCAACCCACCATCGCCCAGTGCTTGGAAAGCAGCGCCCAAGGAGCAGCCTGCATTCCGACGCTCATGCGCGACACCGATGTCTGTCTCGGCTTCCAAGAAGCCCTAGGAGCGCTATTCAGGGCTGGCGTAGAACTGGACTTCGCCGCGCAGTACCCGCGCCCCGAACCGATCGCCCACCTGCTGCCCGGCTATCCGCGCGACGATCAGGGGGAGGCCGACGAGATGAGCGATGACGAGATGTTCCTCAATCTGGGCGAGTACGCCCACGGTCCGCTGATCGGCCATCAGGTGCCATGCGAACATCTGCTGTTTGAAGCACGGTTGTCGGAGCGAGACTTTCCCTGGCTGGCAGAGCACCGCGTACACCATGCCTCGATCATGCCGGCGGCTGGGTACATCGAACTGCTCCTGCAGGCATTTGAGGGCGTTCCGCTACATGTCGAAACGCTCGAATTCCTCCAGCCGTGTCCAATCCCCAGAACGCCAGTGCGGCTGCATACCGAGTTGTTTCCGGTCGCCAATGCGCCGGACGAATTCACCTTCACCATCTCGTCCCGCTCCTACGAGACCGAGGCGCACAGCGAATTGCACTCCCGCGGCAAAGTGCGCCTGGTGAGCAGCGACCACCCGGTAAACGTGCCGCTGCGCTTGGCGGATATCGACACCACTCCGTTCGCGCCCTACTACTTTGTGGGCGAAAGCGATTTCTACGAGCGCGTGGATGCCAGCCTCGGCGAAACCTTCCAGTACGGTCCTTATTTCCAGAACATCCAGCGCGTTCTATCCGACAACAGCACGGGCGACTATCTGTTCGACGTGGAGATGGATGAGCAGTTGTGGACAACTGGTCGCGAGGAAGGGTACGTCGCCAATCCCGCGTTGCTCGACGGCGGGTTGCAGATCTTCCTCTATCATTTGCTGCGCGCGACGGACATCTTCGCCCTCCCGCAGCGCGCCCAAGGTGTGACGTTTCTGCGGCCGCCGACCGGACCGCGTCTCACCTGCCACGTGAAGAAAGACCCCGATTGGGCGGATGTGAACGAACTGGGGCAGTTTACGGAACGGCGCGGCGAGCGCTCCGGAGGCAGCATCCGTTTCTACGACGGTGACACGGGCGACCTGATTTTGTGTATTGACGCGTATGTCTCCTTCAATTCCAACCCGCGCTGGAACGACCTGCCGCACAGCAAGCACATCGTCTCCTGGCAGCCCAAATTCGTCGCCGACGTGCAGTCTTTCCTGCATCGCCTGTCAGACGGCGAGATCGAGCCCGCAGCGTTGATCGCCGCCCTTGAGCAGCCCGGCGATGGCGACCGCTACGCCTGCCATGTCGTCGAGTTCGCGGGCGGACGCTCCCCTGAGCAAACCACCCTCAATCAATGCCTCGACTACCTCGAAAGCGCCGATGCGCAGACTGAGTTCTGGCTGGTCGGCGATACGCAGGAGCAGACCCGCGCCCACTACGACGCCTTCCATAGCCACGATGCCGCCCTGCGCTTTGCCTGCCTTGATCTCGCCACAGAGCAGACACCAGACCTGGATGCCGGCCTTTTGCGGCCGCACGCCGCCGAAATTCTCTTGCTCCATGAAGACGCCGCGGAGTTGAAAGCGGAGCAATGGCGCTTGCTGCGCCGCCTAGCGGTCCCCGGTGGCCTAGCACTAGTCGCGCACGCCGAAGGCGAAGCCATTGAACCGAACGCCGGCTGGATCACGGTGCGAGCCGGCCAGCGCACCACCCTACTGCAAGCCCCGCACGCCGCCGAGGATACCCCCGAACCACAGCAACTACCCGGCCCCCGCTGGGTAATCGGCGAACCAGACAGCCTGTCGGACCAGTGGCTGGCGCTCCTCGATTCGCCCGAGGTGTCCGCCATTCCCTACGCGGACCTGGCGGACGACCGCATCGGCGCACTTGCCGACTGGCCCGCGGCGGCCGACCTGCAAGCCATCGACATCTTCTGCGGCTCTGACCCACACGACCCGACCGGCGAAAAGCTGGTAGCGCGCCTAGTCGCCTTCGTCAAGGCGCTGATACCCTTCCGGGTGGCGCAGGCGCGCTGCCCCTGCCGCTTGACCGTGGTGACGCATCGCGCCGCGTTAGAGGTAGCGAACCCACGCGCGAGTGCCGCGTGGGGAGCGTTCCGCAGCATAAGCCAAGAGATCGCCGCGGACGTAGGTACGGAGGCGCAGATCGATTTCCGGCTGGTGGATCTGGACGCCGCCGAGGATCTACAGACGCTGGCTTGGCTCGGCGTATGCGACCTGCGCGAGCGCGAGTTGGCAGTGCGTCACAAACAAGTATGGACGCCGAGGCTGATCAATATCCGGGAGCGGTCTCCGTTCGTACCAGCGGACGAGGCAACCCCGTACCGGCTGACCCTAGACAATCCGGGACAGATCGGCGGCCTACAGATGAAGACTTACCAACCCGCATCTCTAGGACCGCACGACGTAGAGATCGACGTGGCGGCCGCGGCACTCAATTTTCGCGACGTCATGGTGACGCTGGGGTTGCTGCCAGCCCTGTCCTACGAACGCTCGGCGCTGGGCCGCACGGTGGGGATGGAGGCCAGCGGGACCGTCCGCCGCATCGGCGATGCCGTGCGCGCGTGCCGCGTCGGCGATGCCGTGGCCTTTACCCAAGGCGGGTGCATCACCAATCGCGCCGTGGTCAACGAACATCTAGTATTCGCCAAACCCGCATCCTTGAGCATGGAGGAGGCCGCTTCAGTACTGTCGGTTTACGTCACCGCGTACTATTCGCTGATTCATCTGGCCCGCCTGCGCAAGGGCCAGCGCGTTCTCATCCACTCGGCCATGGGCGGCGTCGGCCAGGCGGCCATCGCCCTAGCCAGGCACGCGGGAGCGGAGATCTACGCCACGGCTGGCAGCGAGAGCAAACGCGATCAACTGCGCGCACTGGGCGTGCGCGCAGCGTTCGATTCGCACAGCTACGACTGGTACGACGAGCTGATGGCGGCGACCGGCGGCGAGGGAGTCGACGTGGTACTGAACTCCCTCGCTGGCCGCCACATCACCCTGTGTCTGGAGGCGTTGCGGCCGGGCGGCTGGCACTGCGAGATCGGCAAGATCGATATCTACTCCGACAACGCGCTCAGCCTGAGTGTCTTCCGCAAGAACCTGCGCTTTGCCGCGATCGACATCGACCGCATGATGAGCGACGACCCCGTGCTGGCGCACGAGCTTTCGCAGGAGTGCATGAACCTGCTGGAGCAGGGTGCCGTGCCGCCGTTGCCGATCACCTCCTTCCCCTACCGCGACTACGCCCAAGCGCTGCGCTTGATGACCACCGGCCAGCACACCGGGAAACTGGTCCTACAGGCACCAGGGGAACCGAGCGATCGCTCACTCCCGATTGTCGATCTGCGTCCGTTTCTCGACCCTGACGCGACCTATCTGGTCACCGGCGGAATGGGTGGATTCGGCAAGCTATTGCTGCCCTATCTAGCGTCCGCTGGTGCGCGTCATCTCACCTTGCTGGACCGCGACCCGCAGCGCCGCCGCAACGCGGACTGGGTGCGGAAAACCAGTGCCCTGTGGTACCTCACAGAAGAGATCGACATCGACATCGTCCAAGGCGACGTCGCCGAAGAGGCGGACGTCCGGCGCTGTATCGCCGGGTTGCAGCGGCCGCTGAAGGGCGTGTTCCATCTCGCGGGTACGTTGGACGATTGCCTGCTGACCGACCTGACGAACGAATCGCTGGCCAAGGTATTTGCACCCAAGGCGCGCGGTGCCCTCAATCTCCACCTAGCGACGGCCGATTGCCCCCTCGACCACTTCGTGCTGTTCTCCTCTATCGCCTCGACGTTGGGCAACCCGGGACAGATCAACTACAGCGCCGCCAACGGTTTTTTGGACGGTCTAGCGGCCTTCCGCCGCCGCCAGGGGCTGCCTGCACTGTGCTACAACCTCGCCGCAGTCGCCGAGGCTGGCATGGCCTCACGCAATCTGCACGTGCTGCGCATAACGCGGTCGTCGGGCATGCCGCCGATCAGCGCCGATTTCGCCATTACCAACCTCGATTACGCCATGCGCAGCATGGACGACCGGGATCACCTGATCACCGCCCTGTTCGCCCGCCCGCCAATGACGGTTGACTCGCCCGATTACATGCGCATCGGTCGGGTGCTCAACAACCCGGATGCATTCGCGGTCGATACCGGTGGCCAACTTACGCTGGACACCGTGGTGGATCAGATCGCCAGCAAGGTCGCCGAACTGTGCGGCCACGACGAAGGTGGCGTGGAGGAACCCTTGTCCAGCTTCGGGCTCACGTCGATCTCGGTCGCCGAACTGGGGGGGTTCATCCGCATGCAGTTCAACTATCAGGTTAGCGCCCTCGAATTGATGACTACGGCCTCCTCGCTGTCGTTGGCTCAGGACATCATCCACGGCAAGAAGGATGTTGAAGAGGACCAAGCCGAGGCGGATGCGACCGAACTAGCGACTGACTCCCTTGCTGACCAGCAGCGCGTCCGCCGTGCACCATCGGCTTTCGCCAACACACTCGAAGATCACTTTCCACAGGGGGACGGTGTCGAATTGAGCACCTTCCCTGTGCGCTAACCTTGGAAAGAGGGATAGAGGGAATTTTGCCATGCCTAATGCTCTTCTGGTTTATCCCGAACATCCACCAACCTACTGGGGGGGAAACTTTGCTCTGGAGATTGTCGGAATAAAGGCGGCCTTTCCACCTCTGGGTCTGCTCACTATCGCCGCGATGTTTCCACCGGAATACGACCTCCGCGTCGTGGATATGAATGTGACTTCCCTAGAGGAGTCGGACTTGGAATGGGCTGATATGGTGTTTACATCCACCATGATCGTTCAGCGAGTCTCTCTGCAGGCGGTTATCGAGCGATGTAATCAGGCTGGCGTTCCCGTGGTGGCCGGGGGACCCCACCCCACCACATTTCACGATGAGATCGAAGGCGTAGATCACTTTGTGCTGGATGAGGCTGAGGAAATCTTTCCAGAGTTCCTGCGAGAGCTGGAAAGGGGTAAGGCTAAAGCGATTTATCGGGAGCCGCGCAAACCGGATGTTACCCAGACGCCGGTCCCACGCTTTGACCTCATCGATATGAAGAATTACGACATAATGGGCGTGCAGTTCTCGCGTGGGTGTCCATTCGACTGTGAATTCTGCGACATCACCAAGCTCTATGGTCGCGTGCCCCGAACCAAGACCCCTGATCAGATGGTGAACGAGTTTGAATTGCTGTATCGACTGGGCTGGCGAGGCCAGATTTTCCTAGTTGACGACAACTTCATCGGCAACAAGCGAGATGCGATGAATCTGCTGCCGGTGCTCGCCGATTGGCAAAGGGCACGTGGGTATCCCTTTACATTGACCACTGAAGCGAGTGTGAATCTCGCCCGAATGGATGAATTGATGGCCGCTATGGTCGAAGCGGGTTTCGATACTGTGTTTCTGGGCATTGAAACTCCCAATCCCAAGGCGCTGCTCAAGACTAAGAAACCGCAGAATATAAGCAAACGGGAAGAGAATTATCTCTTCAATGCCGTTCGCAAAATCCAGCAGAAAGGGATGCAAGTTCAGGGAGGATTCATCTTGGGTCTAGATGATGATGATGAGGGTGTGTTTGATGCCCAGATCGAGTTTATCCAAGAGGTGGGCATTCCCGTGGCCCCAATCTATATGTTGACTGCTGTGAGGGGCACGGATATGTACAATCGTCTAAAGTCGGAAAACCGGATTTTGGAGGTTTCCATCGGGGGTAACGCGATGACTCTGAACTTCAAGCCAGAGATGGATCCCAGGATATTGATTGAGGGATATCGACGCGTGACCGCCACGCTCTATGATCCGACGCTCGAGAACTATTTCAAGCGCTGCTTGACGTTGTTTGAGCACCTCAAGCCAGTCCCACATCTGCTGAAACCAAGGAGTAAGAATGCGATTTATGCAGAGCTTATGGGTGTGCGCGGGAGGCTTGCTGCCACTCAAGTTCCTGCCTACATGAATTTCATCGCCAAAGTGGCCAAGAATCATCCTCAAATGCTCTCGAAAGCGATCCGCCTAGCTGGCTTGGGCTACCACTTTGAAAAAATCACCAGTCAGCAGGATGCTATCTATGGCTTTAAGGAATTCCTATCAGCCGAGTTGGAGATGTTCAAGCAAGCACGAGTTCAGGATGGGGAAGAATTCAGCAACCAGAGGCAAGCGTTGTTCACGCGAGTCCATGCGCGTTACGAATCAATACCCAATGAATTTCGCTACCATGAAGATGGAATTGAGCATGCTTTGGCGACCTTCCGATTCGCCGTGAATGCACAGGCAGAACACTTGGCGGCAATGTAACAAATAAATCCGAATTTGCACGATTTTAAGGAAAGGGAACATGATCGAAAAAACCGTTGCCGACACAGCGGTGGCCCCGCTTGTTGGATCTTTGCCACCGCATTGTCAGAGAGACGTCGATACCCTGCGTCGATTCGTTCATACATCTGTCAGTCAGGAGTCACCAGCCGACCCAGTGTCTCCGACTGATTTTCGCGAAGTCTTGCTGACCGGGGCGACCGGATTCATCGGTTGTTTCCTCCTGCGCGACCTTTTGCAGCAGCATGCCGATCTGGTAGTGCACTGCGTCGTCCGGGCCGACAATACAGAGCACGGGTTCGAGCGCCTGCGCGATACTCTGCAGCATGCTGAAGTCTGGGATGAGGAATTCGCGCCGCGCATTCGCGTGGTGGTCGGCGACATCACTGAGATCAGATTCGGTTTGAGCGAAGCAGATTTCGCAGATCTATGCCAGCGGATTGACGCGGTCTATCATTTTGCCGCCGAAATAAGTCTCGCTACTTCCTATACTGCCATACGCAAGCTCAATACATTCAGCATTCGCAACGTGCTCGAATTGTGTTTGCGCACACGCTTCAAGCACCTGTTTTACGCCTCAACCATGGGTGTGTTCCCGCAGTATATTTTCGCTTTCGCGCATGAATTCAAGCGCAGCAGCATCGACCACCAGATGCAGCCTGACCTTACAGAGATGAAGAGACGGTTCCCCATCGGTTTACTTGGCTACCCATGGAGCAAGCTGACATCCGAGCAGGGTCTTCTGTTTGCGCAGCAGGCCGGTATGCCTTTGGCGATTTTCCGGCTGCCGCATACCAATATTTCCAGTACGGGTTTCGTCCGGGCAAGCGATCTGGCGGTGAGTATATTTGCTGCCGTGCTAGAGGCCGAAACCATGCCGGAAGGATTAACGTTTCGATCCGCCCACGACGAGTCGGTCGATACGTTGAGTCGAGCCTGTACAGCCATTTCCTTGAATCCCAGACGGCATTTCACCATCTACCATTGCTGCAACCCGCAGTTGGATTATTCCGACCTCGAACTCGCCGATTTCGGGACCTATTTGCCCGAGGTTCCCTACGAATCGTTCAAGCGCGTCTGCCAGGCTAGCGAGAGCTCACCGCTTCACGGACAATGGGCGGTGCTCGATCATTTTGCGAAGTATTGGTTTAGTCAGGACAAACCAAAGGATAGGTTCCCCATTTCAGACCGCGCTCTCCGGGAAGACTGTCCGCACCCGATCAAGTGGCCGGGCGTGTTGACCAAGCTTCGACACTCCTACCAGTGGGTCATGGACCACCCGTGGCAATGGCCCCATCCCATGACTCAGAGCCGCCTAGACTTCGACGGCCTGATCTCCCGGGCGGAGCGCTACGCCGAGGACAACGGCGTCTCCTTCGATCAAGCGTATCCCCCCTGGATGCGTCGAAACCTAGAGCAATTGGTTCAGTCTGTGAAAACGTCCGAAGTCAAACTGTTGGAGGACAAGCTTCCTGGACTTGTCTTCGACTTCAGCCGTCTGCTGCGAAAGAACGCCGCCTTCGCCCGGGAACGGGTGCAGTACCTGGAGATCGAAAAGGAGGAGATCACGCGCCCGGTCTTCATCATTGGGATCAACCGGACCGGCACGACCTATCTGCATCGCCTCATGGCCCGCGATCCGCAGTTCTGGTCGCTGCGGGGCTACGAGTTCTCCACGCCGATCCTGTCAAAGGAGGAATACGCCACAATCGGGGGCACACCAGAGGATCCCCGCCGGGCGCGAGTCGAGGAAATGCTCGAGTCGTCCTGGGTCGTCGAGCTTTTCAAGGGAGTTCATGACTTCAACATCGACGAACCGGCGGAGGACTTCCCGATCTTGAACATGGCCTTCGGGTCATGGACCTCTACCGTTCGATTCCATGTCCCCGAATTCGGCCGCTGGCTGGCCGCCACCGGTTCGCAGCATGCCTACGCCCACCACCGCCGCATCATGCAAAATTATACTTGGCAGCGTCGGCAACGTCAGCCTGGACACCAAGGGCAATGGCTGTTCAAGATGCCCTTTCACCTCATGGAGTTGGAGACCCTCGTCGAGACGTATCCCGACGCCCTCTTCATCCAGACCCATCGAAGCCCCAGCCAATTCATGGGGTCCTGGAGCAGCTTCGTGGAAAAGGCGCGCTCACTTTCCGTCCATCCGCAGCCTCGAGAACGCCTCGGCACTGAGTTGCTGGACTTCATGAGCGGCATGATGGATAGAGCCGTGCACTTCCGGGAAACCCATCCCGAATTGGAGCACCGCTGGATGGACGTGAACTACGTCGATCTGATCGAGGATCCGTTTGGTGTGATTCGCAGCATCTATAAACACTTTGGCTGGACCTTGGAACAAGCAGCTATCGACGCCATGGAAGACTGGCAGTTCCGACAGGCAGAGCAACGCCGACAGGAGAATCGGCATCGCTACACCCTAGAGGATTACGGCCTCACCCCAGAGGAGGTCAATGCTGCATTCGCGCGGTATCGGAACTTTCTCACCGACCGCGGTATTCGGTCATCCCGTTCGTGAACAACGACGAGCGGCTGGTGCGTCACAACTTCAGCCTCTTAAAAATGCGCTCGGGGATGCCCTTGATCACGAGCATGATCCAGCGCCAAAAAAACGGCGTGTAAAGCACGTCCTTCTTTTGCCGATAGGCGCGCACAATGTCCGCGGCTACTCGCTCCGGCGGAGCGATTAAAAAAAGCCCGTCTAGCCCCTCCGTCATAGGTGTATCGACGAACCCAGGCTTGACGGTCAGAACGTGTACAGACGTCGCGGCCAGCCGGTTGCGCAGCCCTTGCAAGAAAATCGACAGCCCCCCCTTAGCCGATCCATACGCGTAGTTGCCCTGGCGGCCTCGGTCGCCGGCCACGGACGAAATGGCGATGATGCCAGCCGACGTGCCCCTTTCCTCTAAATAATTAGCCAAATGCGCTAGCGCGATGGCCGCGCCGGTGAAGTTGGCGTTGAGAATGCGAGCGAGCTCATCCGTATCGCGCTGCGCGGCGCGCTCGTCGCCGAGATAGCCGAAGGCGAGGACTACCAAGTCGAAGGGGCCGCCGCGCTCGTGTACCTGCTGCGGCAAGTGCGCCAACGCCGCAAAGTCCAAGGCATCGAACTCAAACAGCTCCACTTCGCACGAGTGCCTGAGCCGCAAGTCCGCGGCAAAAGGCTCCAGTTCGCTACACCCGCGAGCGGCCAGCGCGAAGTCGTACCCGTCAAGGCGCTCGACAATGGCTTGGGCAATCGCCGACTTCGCCCCCAAAACCAGGGCCCTCACGTAATCCCCAAGCGGTCGGACAGACAGGAGCGGAAGCGGCATTCGGGATCGTATTGGCGCTTGACCGCTTTGAATTGTCTTAGTTGCGGATACATGGCGGCGAAATCCTCTCTTTCCAAAATGGCGTCCTTGGCCAGATAGACGCGCCCTTTGGCCTCGACGACGGTCTTGTTCAGTTCACGCAAGAAGGGAATCGTCCCACAGTCGCGCAAGGGAATGTCCAGCGCGAGGGTATAACCCGCGATGGGAAAAGAAAGCAAGCCCTCGCTCGGCGGCCCAAAGGTCTTGAGCACAGCCAAGGGCGACGCCACGCCCTGGCGGGCGATGCGCCCGAGCAAGTCGGCGATCACCTCCGCGCCATCGGCATAGGGCACGGCGATCTGGTACTGCAAAAAGCCCCGACGGCCGTACAGGCGATTCCAGTCGCGAATGGCGTCGAGCGGATAGAAGTACGGATCGTAGTGGACGAACGCATTGGTCTCGCGGCGCACTTGGCGATGGTAATAGAGCGCGTTAAACATCTTCAGCGACTTGGTATTGAGCACGCCGCTAGGCAAGAAGAACGGCACCGCCCAGCGGCCATCGCCGTGGATGGGAAAGGGCGACTTGCCCTTGAGCTCGTGCGCATCGGCGTGTTCCCCCAGCAGCACGTGGCCGCGGCCTAGCTTCCGGCCCGTTTGCAGCCCGTCGATCCACGCGACCGAATAGGTGTACTCGTGCTGCGTCTCCGTGCAGACGCGGCACGTCTCGGCCCAATTCGCCGTCTTGATCGCACGCTGCCGGATGTACGTCGACGGCACTTTTTTTAGCCGCAGCGTCGCCGCATAGATAAACCCCGTCAAGCCCATGCCGCCGAGCGTCGCCCAAAACAGATCGGCGCACTCGTTGCGCGAGCAGCGCACTAGCGAGCCATCGGCTAACACCATGTCCAGCGATTCAACAAACGCGGCGATAGAACCTTCAGCGTGGTGATTTTTGCCGTGCACATCTGCGGCAATGCAGCCGCCGAGTGTGGGGAACTTGGTTCCTGGCGTAACGGGCGGAAAAAAGCCCTGGGGCAGGGCAAAGCGGATGATCTCTGCGAAGGTAATGCCGGCTTGCGCACGCAAAAGTCCGCGCTGCGGATCGAAGTCGAGCAGGTGCTTGAGCGGCAGGGTGGAGACGACGCGCTCGTACAGGCAGGCGTCGCCGTAGGAGCGGCAATTGCCCTGGGGTAAAATCGGAGTCTCGGCGGCGCGCCCGAGGTCGCTTAAATAGCGCGCACGCTGAACCGAGGCGGCGACGAGCGGATACCGTCCCCAGCCGCTAGTGGCGATTTTTTTGTTCAATAGGGCTTTACTGCATGAAGGTAGCGGTGGGGGTCGTACGCAAAGTCAACCCCGCAAAGGCGGACGCCTTCTACCCAAGAGAAGATGGCTGCATTTTCTGAGAGTCTTCCACTTTTTTGGCTACGATGTCAATCTGCACCACGGCGTCCAATGCTTCGGCGACCTTCTTCAGAGTCTTGATCGAACAATTCCCTTGGTTTTCCAATCGGCTAATTACTGGAGTACTAGTATCTAGTCTCGCGGCCAACTGCGCTTGCGTCAGGCCTCGGTGCTTCCGTAGTTGGGCGATTTTGACCGCTAGCCGAAGTTCATCAAGCCCTTGGTAGAACGATTCTGCAACCTCTGGATCGTTCAACTGTTCTTCGACGAATACCTGAACACTAGTCTTTGGGCGCGTCATAAAGCAGAAAATCTCTGACCGGCTTTTGTTCATTTTGATCTTGGTAAAATTCAACAGACCACATACGAGAAAAGCTATAATAGCTGTCTCACGTCAGCAAGACAAGGGGAATACAGGGGCCGCTTGGCCGGCACCCGCTAACAGACGCCGCATTGGGCTTGTTTGTAGTTCCCCCAAATTGACCTATCTTCTCAAATATGTTCAACGCTGAAATCCAAGTGTGGCCATGCACACAACCCTTGCGCCGCAGACAATAGAGGCCCTTGTACACGGCGAATGCGCCGATGTGTTCGCGACCTTAGGTATGCACCCTTTAGATGGAGGATGCGTGGTGCGCGCGTTCTTGCCCGATGCAGCGAGCGTGCGAGTCGTCGAGCGGGACGGGCAAAACGCGAGCTTTCCCGCGGCCAAAATCCATGCCGACGGGCTGTTCGAGGCGCGGATCACGGGCCGTAGCAAGCCCTTTGCCTACCACCTAGAAGTGACCGACGCGCAGGGCGAGGTTCGCAACTACCGCGACCCGTACTCGTTCTGGCCGCAGTTCGCGCCCCAAGACCAATACCTCTTCAACGAAGGAACGCTCTATCGCGCCTACGAGATGCTGGGGGCGCATCCGCGCTGCATCGACGGAACTGAGGGCACGTATTTCGCAGTGTGGGCACCGAGCGCCCGCCGGGTCAGCGTGGTCGGCGATTTCAACGGCTGGGATGGTCGGCGGCACTGCATGCGCTCGCTGGGCGCGTCCGGCGTCTGGGAACTGTTCGTCCCCGAGGTGGGCCCGGGCGCACTCTACAAGTACGAAATCCTCAGCCGAGCCGGCGACGTGCTGCTCAAGAGCGATCCCTTTGCCTTTGCGACCGAGCAGCCGCCCCGCACTGCTTCCGCAGTCTGCCGGGACGATGCATTCGCCTGGAGCGACGACGCGTGGATGGCCGCGCGACGGGAGCGCAACTGGGTGGAAGCCCCCCTCGCCATCTACGAGGTGCATCTCGGCTCCTGGCGCCGCAACGGCGATGCCTATCTCGACTATCGCACGCTGGCTCACCAATTGGTTCCCCACGTGGCCGAACTGGGCTTTACCCACATCGAACTAATGCCAGTGGCCGAGCATCCCTTCGACGGATCCTGGGGCTATCAAGGAACGGGGTATTTTGCTCCGAGCGCACGCTTTGGCACTCCCGAGGATTTCGCCTATTTCATTGACTACTGCCATCGCCACGCCATCGGCGTGATTCTCGACTGGGTGCCCGCGCACTTCCCCAGCGATGCCCACGGCTTGGCCCAGTTTGACGGCACCAGCCTCTATGAACACCGCGACCCGCGCCAAGGGCAGCATCCCGATTGGCAGACCTGCATATTCAACTACGGCCGCGCCGAAGTGCGATCCTTTCTCATTTCCAACGCCCTGTTTTGGCTCGAACGCTTTCACATTGACGGCTTGCGGGTCGATGCCGTGGCCTCCATGCTCTACCTCGACTACTCGCGCTTAGCCGGAGAATGGGTACCCAACGCCCATGGCGGGCGCGAAAACCTCGAAGCCCTCGACTTCCTCAGACAGCTCAATACGACCGTCGGTGAGCACTATCCTGGTGCCTTGATGATCGCCGAGGAATCGACGGCTTGGCCGGATGTTTCCCGACCGGTCCATGTCGGCGGCCTCGGCTTTGGCTTCAAGTGGAACATGGGCTGGATGAACGACGTGTTGCGCTACATGCAGCGCGATCCAATCCACCGTTGTCACCACCAAGCCGACCTGACCTTTGGCATGCTCTACGCATATAGCGAAAATTTCGTATTGCCGCTGTCGCACGACGAGGTGGTACACGGTAAGCGCTCGCTCTTGAACAAGATGCCCGGCGACGCTTGGCAGCAACTGGCCAACTTGCGCTTGCTCTATGGCTTTATGTATGGGCACCCGGGCAAAAAGTTGCTGTTTATGGGAGCCGAACTGGCGCAGTGGGAAGAATGGGATCACCAAAGCGAACTGCACTGGCACCTGCTCGACGACGAGGCCCATCGCGGCGTCTATCGCTGGCTCTGCGATCTCAACCAGTTCTATCGCCGCTGCGCAGCCCTGCACCGCACCGATGCGTCCCCCGCTGGTTTTGAGTGGATCGACTGCGCGGACTCTGCGCAGAGCATCGCGGCTTTTGTGCGCCGCGCCGAGGGCGAAAACCCCCTGATTTTCGTCTGCAACTTTACCCCAGTCCCCCGAGCAGATTACCGGCTCGGGCTGCCGACTGCCGGACCGTACCGCGAGGTGCTCAACAGCGATGCTGAAATCTACGGCGGCAGTGGCATGGGGCACGGCGGTTTGGTGCATACCGAGAAAGTCGCCTGCCACGGTCGGCCTCATTCGGCGCGATTGCACCTGCCGCCGTTGGGCGTGTTGGTCCTAGAGCCGAAGTAGCGCGATCCCAAATGCTTGAGATACTTTCACACGTCGCTAGCGAACTGCGGCGACTCGGCAAACAGCGGCTCGCGCTGATCGGCGGCGGGATTTTGGCAGGCGCGTCTCTAGTCGCGCTGCTGGCACCGATACTGGCACCATACGATCCCCTAGCGCAAAACCTCTATGCGCGCCTGCAGCCGCCGTCGGTGAGCCATTGGCTGGGGACGGACGATTTCGGCCGCGACATCTTCAGCCGCATCGTGTACGGTGCCCGCATCTCGCTGCGGATCGGGCTGGTCGCCATCGCGTTGGCCGCTTCCACCGGCACCTTACTCGGTCTCATAGCCGGGTATCGCGGCGGGGTCGCCGACATGCTCATCATGCGGCTGATGGACCTGATGCTGGCGTTCCCCAGCATCCTGTTGGCCATTGCCATCGTCGCCGTCATCGGGCCGGGCATCGACAATGCCATTCTCGCCGTCAGCATCGTGTTGGTGCCGCAATTTGCCCGCCTCATGCGCTCGTCCGTATTGACCGTGCGCGAGGCCACGTACGTCGAGGCCGCGCGCGCGCTGGGATCGAGCGAATCGCGGCTGATGTTCTACAGCATCTTGCCCAACTGCACGGTCCCGCTCATCGTGCAAGCCACGCTCAGCTTGGGCACGGCCATCCTCGACGCGGCCGGATTGAGCTTTTTGGGCTTGGGAGCCCAACCGCCGACTCCCGAGTGGGGGGCCATGCTATCCGGGGGACGCGAACTGCTTTTGCAAGCGCCTTGGGTCATGGCCTTTCCCGGGCTGGCCATCTTCGTGGTCGTCTTAGCACTCAACCTCTTTGGCGACGGGCTTAGAGACGCCTTGGATCCGAAAATCACCTGATGGGGAGTTGAAAATTATGAAAAACACCCTCCCCCTGCTCTGCGTCTTCGCGCTGACAGTGGGCGGCTGCGCGGGTCTGCGAGGCCATAAAGCACCCGCTGAGCCGCCGGGCCCCGACCAAGCCATGCAATACTTCATCAAGGCCAAGGTCTTTGAAGCCCAACACAACTACCTCGGCGCGATAGTCGCCCTGCGCAGCGCAACCGACCTCGACCCGACTTCGCCCACCCTCTACGCCCGCCTCGCATACAACTACCAACGCATCGACGATCCCCACATGGCTGCCCACTTTGCGCACAAGGGCTTGGCATTGGACGGTAGTCAGGTGGGGTTGCGCCGCCTGCTGATTCGAATCTTGGAGCGCGAAGGCGACCGCAAGGGTGCCATCGCCCACATCGAAGAGTTGCTGCGCTACGAGCCAGACAATTGGCCGCTCTACCGCCACTTGGCCTATCTCTACTTTGAATCGGGCCAGGCCGAGCGAATTGTCCCGCTCTTCAAAGAGGTCCTCGACCACGAGCAAGTGCCAGCGGCAGTCGAGGTAGACATAGCCAGCATCTTTTCTCGCATCGACCAGCAAGAAGAGGCCGAGCGCCTCTATCGCCGGGTGCTCGCGGTCGATCCCACAGTCGAGGACGCCTGGCTGGGTTTAGCCGAGCTAAAGCTGGCGCAGGGGCACCGCCACGAGGCCATCGCCATCTACCGAGAGGCCGCCGGCCATCTGCCCGACAGCAGCGTCCCCTACCACTTGGCGCGGCTAATGGTCACTGAGCACGACCTAGAGGAAATCCTCGCCGAAGAAGATGCCGAGGTGCTCTACCACTTGGGAACGGCCCTGTCTGAGGCCGGCAAGTACGACCAAGCGACCTTGATCTTTAAGCGCATCATCGAGATGCAACCCCAAACGGTCGAGCAGTGGACTGACCTAGCGCGCTACTATATCTATTTGGAGGATTACGACTCTGCCACCGCGGTCCTCAGTCAAGCGGCAGAGGCCATGCCCGACAGCAGCGAGATTTACCTGTACTGGGGGACGGCCTTAGAGAGCACCGAGCGCTACGACGAGGCCATCGCCGTGTACCAGCGCGGCCTTGAGTACCTGCCCGACGCGGTTGAGCTGTATCTGTATTGGGGACTCGCGCTAGAGCAACAAGACGCTTGGGCCGCGGCCATTGGCGTCTATCGCCAAGCACTCGCCGCATCCCCGGGCGAAGCCGCGCTGCACGTGCGGTGGGGCATCAGCTTGGGACGGCAGGGGCAGTGGGAAGACGCGCTGGTCCAATACGAAACAGCGGCCTCGCTCGACTCCGCGTACAGTCCGACCTTTTTGTACTGGGGCATCGCCCTAGAGGAACTCGAGCGCTGGGAAGCGGCGCTTGAAAAGCTGAATCAGGCCGTTGTACTCGCAAACGACAAGAGCCGCGTGCTCTTTTACCTCGGCTCCTGCTATGAGCAGGCCTCGCGCAAACTGGACCGCGACGAGTATTTCGACCGGGCGATAGAGACCTTCCAACGCCTATTGGAGATTGAGCCAAACGATGCGTACGCGCTCAACTACCTCGGCTACATGTACGCGGACAAGGGCATCCGGCTAACAGAGGCGGTCGAGCTCTTGGAAAAGGCGATCGCGCTCGAGCCGAACAACAGCGCATTCCTCGACAGCATCGGCTGGGCCTATTTCCGCCTCGGCGAGCTAGCACAAGCCGAACAATACCTGCAACAAGCCTTGGAATATATGGACGAGGTCGATCCCGAGGAGCAGGCCGTGATCTTCGACCACGCCGGCGACATCGCCAGTTCCCTCGGCAAAGCGGACGAAGCGCGCACGCATTGGCAGAAGGTGCTGGAACTCGCGCCGGACAACGAAGAAGTCCAGCGCAAGCTGCTGCCATGATACATACCTCGCGCTCGGGGCACCCCCGAAATTTCCACACAGTTTCTAAGTGGTTCGCGCTCTGCGCTCTAATGCTAGCTTGCGCGCCGCCGCTAGTGGTGCGTGAGGGTTGGGATGCAGACCGTGGACCGGCTGCCTTACTCGCTGCCTCGACGTCCCTCGCCCAGTTCGAGGACCTGACGGCAGAAGCGGCCATTGAGCTGCGGCGCGGCGAGCTGCGAGATCGGGGAACGGCCCTCGTGCAGTTAATCAATCCAGATCTCTTCCGCGTCGAAGTGCGCGGCCCCTTTTTCACCCACATTTTTACAGCCTTGCTCGAAGGTGACAGCCTGACTGTGTACAGCCGGGGCATGGATCAGCCCGTAAAGGGGACGATGCGCGGCCGACTGCTAACCACGCTGACCGGACTGGATTTCGGGTCATGCGATCTGCGCTACGCCTTGCTCGGCCTCGTCGAGCCGGGTCCCATAGTCGAGCCGATCGAATATCCACACGTCGGCCAAGCAGTCGTCGCGCTCGCAGGAGGGCGGCGGGCATGGCTGGACTTGCGCCGGGGCTTGGTGCTGCGCGAGAGCATCCCGCTGTCCGAGGGCGATGTCCTGCTTCGCGAGCTAAGAGAATACCGCCAGCTAGACGCCTTGTATCTACCGCGCCGAGTGGAAATACGCCAAGCCGATATCTCGTTGGTGTTGGTTTACAAACGGTATGCCTTCAACAGCGGGCTGGCCGTCGAAGACCTGCAACAGGGGTTACCGCAAGTGCCGTGAAGAGGCCACATCGTTTGACAGTTTTAGGCCCCCATGCGTACTTAGAAGAGAGTATTTCAATAATACATTTTGGGGAGGAAATTCTATGAGCAAACTCAAAGTAGGCATGATCGGCGGCGGCGGTCCCGATTCCTTTTTCGGCATGGTCCACAACCGCGCCATCGCACTCGACGCCAGCCGCGAATTAGTCGCCGGCGCACTGCGCTCCAGCCCAGAGGCGGCGCTGCGCGCGGCCGACGACTACGGCATCGAGGGTTATCCCACCTATCAGGCGCTGTTAGAGGCGGTGCAAAGCGGCGAGCAAGCCCTCGATTACGTTACCATTGTCACGCCCAACTTCGCCCACTACGAACCGGCCAAAGCCTTTTTGCAGGCCGGCATCCCAGTGCTCTGCGAAAAGCCCATCACCATGACAGTGGCCGAAGCCGAAGACTTGGCGCAAATCATCGCGCGCGAACAGGTGCCCTTTGTACTGGCTCATACCTACACGGGCCATCCCATGATGATGCTGGCCAAGGAAATGATCCAGAGCGGCGAAATCGGCCAAGTCCGCAAGGTGGTTTCTTGGTACAATCAGGGCTGGCTGGCCACGGCATTGGAACAGACCGGTCAGCAGCAGGCGTCGTGGCGCACCGACCCCGAGCGCACGGGCATCTCCAATTGCGGCGGTGACATTGGCACGCACGCCTTTATCGCCGCAACTTGGGTGACCGGGCTGGCCGTTGAGCGGGTCTCGGCGCGGCTCAACACTTTTGTCGAAGGTCGCGTACTCGACGACGACTTCAATGTGATCGGCGAACTGGAAAACGGCGGCACCGCGCTGATCACGGCCACGCAGATCGCGGTTGGCTACCGCAACGACAACGGCTTTCGCGTCTTCGGCACCACAGGCTCTATCGAATGGCATCAGGAGCGGGCCGAATGCCTGCTGGTGCGCCACGGCGATGGCCGCGACATTACCTACTGGATTGGCGCTGAATTCGACCTGCCCGTGTCGGTTGCCTCGTATTTGCGAGTCCCCTCGGGGCACCACGAAGACTTCTTCCCAGCCCTCGCCAACCTCCACACCACCATCGAGCGGCTCATCCGCACGCGCCGTGGCGAACAGGATGTGCCCGCGGCCTTTCCGCATCCGGGCGTGGGAGAGGGCCTAGCGGGCATGAAATTCGTCACAGCCGCAGTAGAATCCTCCAAGAACAGCGGTGCGTGGACGCAGGTTTAGTGAGGCGTCACTCCTTGAAACTATGTAGGCTCTTGTGAGTCTTCATGGATAGGAACCCACAAACCTTTTCAAGGAGGATTTGCCATGAAGCTTCTCTACGTGGCCTGCATTGGGGCCGTCTTGTTCGCCGCCTGTGCAGACCGAGATCCCCTGTCATCCACCGCAGACACATCTATCGCAGCAGGCAAGCCGACGGTCTCTTCTGATCCGGTCGCGGGCTTGCCTGAACCGCGCGTGCCAGCGCAATTCACCGTGCGGATCGAAAACATCGGCACCGTCCTCGCGCCAGGCGCATGGGTCGCCCAGCGCGGCGGTACGCCCTTCTTCATCGACGGCCAGCCCGATCGCGGCGCGGGACTCGAAGCACTCGCCGAAGACGGCAATCCCGCTGAACTAGCCGCGAGCCTCCACCCCAACAGCGGGGTTTTCACCACGCCGATAGGGGCCGACGGTCCCGGACCGCTGACGCCGGGCAATGCCTATGAATTCACCTTCGTCGCCCGTCCCGGCGACCGACTGTCTTTCGCTACCATGTACGTGCAATCCAACGACCTGTTCTTGGCACCCGGCGACACCGGCATTGCCCTATTCGCCGCCGACGGCCTGCCCATAAGCGGCGACATCACTGATCAGATCGACCTGTGGGATGCTGGTACGGAAGTCAACGAGGAGCCGGGCGTGGGCGCGAATCAAGCGCCGCGTCAGGCTGGCGCCAACACCGGCGCGGACGAAGGAGGTACGGTGCGCTTAGTAGACGATGGATTCACCTATCCGGCCGTGGCCGATATCGTGCGCGTCACCGTCACCTCCGTAGGCGGTGCGTTCATAGAAGCAGGTGAGGACACAGGCGATGGCGACGTCCACGTCGCCATAACAGCAACTGATGTCGTCGATCGAGAGACGTTAGAGGCATTTGTCTTGCGAGCCAAGGAGATGTTGGAAGCTCTCACCGCAGAAGAGATCTTGGCGTCTCTTGAGACCTTCCGTTCCGAAGGCGAGTGGAAAAGCGGCTCGATCTATCTGTTCGTCTCCGATCTGGAAGGCAATATGATCTTTCACGGGGCTGATCCAAGTCTCGAAGGCCAAAACCTGTTCGATATCGAAGACTTCAATGGGGTCAAGGTCACCCAAGAACTCCTCGCGCAGGTGGCCAATGGCGGCGGTTTTGTCGACTACCTGTGGGATGATCCGATCATAGAAGGCGACGAAGACCGCAGTTCGCCGAAGGTGGGCTACGCCGCTCCGCTCAGTATATTAGGGCAGGATCTCGCCATCGGGTCAGGCTTTTATCCGAACACAGTCGGCATGGACGGAGACGGTGATACTGACGATGACAGCGATACCGATGCCGACGGCGATGGCGACGATAGTTTTGAGGGGACCATCACTTCCGCGCGGACCCTCTCTGACGGTCCGGCTGCTGGCTCGGCTGAACCGCGCGTACCAGCGCAATTCACCGTGCGGATCGAAAACATCGGCACCGTCCTCGCGCCAGGCGCATGGGTCACCCAGCGCGGCGGTACGCCCATCTTCATCGACGGCCAGCCCGACCACGGCGCGGGACTCGAAGCACTCGCCGAGGACGGCAATCCGGCAGGGCTAGCTGCGAACCTACCGAGAAACAGCGGCGTCTTCACCACGCCGGTAGGGGCCGACGGCCCCGGACCGCTAACACCGGGCAACGCCTACGAGTTCACCTTAGTCGCTCGTCCCGGCGACCGGCTGTCTTTCGCCACCATGTACGTGCAATCCAACGACCTGTTCTTGGCACCCGGCGACACCGGCATCAACCTGTTCGTCGACGGACAGCCCATCAGCGGCGACGTCACCGATCAGATCGACCTGTGGGACGCCGGTACGGAAGTCAACGAGGAGCCGGGCGTGGGCGCGAATCAAGCGCCGCGTCAGGCTGCTGCCAACACCGGCGCGGACGAAGGAGGCGCGGTGCGCTTAGTGGACGATGGGTTCACCTATCCGGCCGTGGCCGACATCGTGCGCATCACCATCTTCTCCTCTGGTGGCTGAGAGGACGCAGTGCCAGCGGCATAGGCACTGTTAAACATGCAAAGCGGCGGTAATGGGCAAGCCCGTTACCGCCGCTTGTTTTGGTAGGGCGACCCCTTCAACAGGCACACCTATTCCTCGTCGTAGCGTATCCGTGGATCCAGCCAAGCGTAGAGTATGTCGGCGATGAGGTTGGCCAGCACGAAGATCGTCGCCAGCAGCAAAACCCCACCCTGCACGGCGCGGAAGTCGCGCGCTTGCACTGCTAAAAAAAGCCAGCGTCCGACCCCGGGCCAAGCGAATATAGTCTCCGTGATGACCGCGCCCCCGAGCAGATAGCCGAATTGGAGGGCAATGACCGTAAGCGTGGGTATAAAGGCATTTTTTAGAGCGTGGCGCACAATCACCACTCGCTGCCCTAGGCCCTTGGCCCACGCCGTGCGAATGTAGTCTTCGCCGAGAACGTCGAGCAAGCTGGCGCGGGTCATGCGCGCAATGACGGCCATGGGAATGGTGCCCAAAGTCAGCGCCGGCAGGAAGAGGTGCCACAGCACGTCGCCGCAGGCCGCGAAATCGCCCTGCGCGAGAGTGTCGATTATGTAGAAATAGGTGATCGGCTCAAAGTAAATATGCGTACTCAAGCGGCCGGACACCGGAAAGAGCGGCACGTAAAAGGCCAACAGCAACACCAGCATTAGGGCCAGCCAAAATACGGGAATGGAAATGCCGGCCGTGGCCAAGATCATGCTGAGCAGATCGGCGGTCTTACCCCGCCGCACCGCAGCCCACAGTCCAGCCGAAATGCCAACAGTCATGGCCAGCAGCATACTGGCCACAGTTAGCTCGCAGGTGGCCGGGAAGCGCTGGATGAGTTCAGTGGTAATTTTCTCGTGGGTGCGAATCGAACGGCCTAGGTCACCGCTCAGCAGGCCGACGAAGAAGCGGTAAAACTGCACGTGAAAGGGCTGGTCGAGGCCCATGGTTGCGCGCAGCTCGGCCAAGCTCTCGGCATTGGCGCGCTCCCCGAGCATGACTTGGGCCGGGTCGCCCGGCACCAAGTAGAGCATCAGAAAAACTAACAGCGAAATCCCCGCCAGCGTCGGCAAAAGCGCGATGAGCCGCCGGAGGATGAAGCGGTGCATTGCTCAGGGTGCTAGCGCGGTGCTGTGGAACCACTTGCTGCCGGTGGGATGCAGCTTGAAGCCGGTGACGCGGCGCTGAAAAACCACCGTCTGCGTCGCGTGTACTAGCGGCACCCAAGGCGCGTCGCGGTGGACGATTTCCTGCGCCCGGGCGTAGAGCCGCGTGCGCTCGTCGCGATCGGTTGAGCGACGAGCCGCGACGAGCGCGTCGTGTAGCTCGCCACTGCGGTAGAAGGAAATATTCTGCGCGGGCTTGATGGCCGCGGTGGAGTCGAGCAGCACGTAGAGGAAGTTGTCTGGGTCGCCATTGTCGCCGGTCCAGCCCAACAAGGCCATCTGGTGCTGGCCGTCGAACACCTTGTCCAAGTACGTCCCCCATTCCCAAGACACAATGCGGGCGCGGACGCCCACCTTTTCCAAGTCGGCCTGAATCGCCTCGGCGATCTTGGTGGGCTGTGGCATATAGGGGCGCGGCACCGGCATGGCCCACAGCTCGATCTCAAAGCCGTCGGCATAACCAGCTTCTGCTAGCAAAGCCCGCGCTTTAGCCGGATCATAGCCATAGCCCGCAATGGTGTCGTTGTAGCTCCACAGGGTCGGCGGGATGGGGTTTTTGGCCGGCATGGCCAAGCCTTGGTAGAAATTATCCACCAGGGCCTGTTTATCCACGGCGTGGTTTATGGCTCGGCGCACCCTTATATCGTCGAAGGGCTTCTTGTCCATGTTCATGGCCAAGTAGCCGATATTCATGCCCGCCTGCGTCAAGAGCTGGAGGTTGGGATCGGCGCGGATCGGCTCAATGTACTCGGGACTGAGGTTGTCAAAGCCGTGAATCGTGCCCTGTGAAAGCTCCAAGAAGCGCACCGAGCCTTCCTGAATAGGCTTGAAAATTAGGCGGTCAAGTTGCGGCTTTGGCCCCCAATAATCGGGATTGCGCTCCAAGACGATGCGCTCGTCTTTGCGCCATTCGACCAAGCGGAAAGGGCCGGTGCCGACCGGGTTTTTGAAGTAATCGCTCCCGTGACGGGCCACCGCAGTGGGACTGACGGCCGCACAGAAGTTCATCGCTAGGTTCGCCAGGAAGGGGGCATGAGGCTCTTTGAGGCGAATGACAAAGGTCGAATCGTCTGGGGCTTCTAGCGCGGCGATAATATCGTCCATGCCCATGGCCTGCCAGTACTTGTATGAACCGGCGACCTTGTGGAAGGGATGGTCTTTGTCAAACTGCCGCTCGAGCGAAAACAGCATGGCCTCCGCGTTAAAGGGAGTGCCGTCGTGGAAGCGAACCCCCGTGCGCAAGTGGAAGGTCCAAGTGAGCTGATCGTCCGCGATGTCCCAAGAATGCGCGAGCTGCGGCACCACGGCCGTGCTCTCGCTGTCGTAGGTCACCAAGGTCTCGTAGATGTTGTCGCAGACCTTAAACGATTCGCCGTCGTTTTCAATCCCCGGATCTAGCCCGATCGAATCCGAGCCACGACCAAAAACCAACGTCTGCTGTGCGCGCTCATCTTGGCCGCAAGCGACGAGCAGGGCAACAACTATAGCAATCCTGAACAATTGAACAATTCGAGATGCGGATCGCCTTGTTTCTACTATTCTACGTCCATCTGCGTCCATCTGCGGATCATCTTGAAAACGTTGCAACGCTAGTCCTCAAACGCCGCGTCAAAGGCAATGTCCGAGGGCGGGAAGTCGACCTGCTTGACGAAGGCGGCCGCTTCTGTTGCGCCGTGGACGCGATCCATGCCGCTGTCTTCCCATTCGACCGACAGCGGTCCTTGGTAGTTGATGCGGTTGAGGGCGCGGATGATTTCCTCGAAGTCGATATTGCCGCGACCCAACGAGCGGAAGTCCCAATAGCGTCGGCGGTCGCCAAACTCAGTGTGCCCGCCAAAGACACCGGCGGCGGTCGGCGTCGCGGACCAGCCTACATCTTTCATGTGTACGTGGAAGATGCGGTCGCTGAATCGGTAGATAAACTCGACGTAGTCCACGCCTTGGTAGCCGAGGTGACTGGGATCGTAGTTGAAGCCAAAGGCTGGATGGCCGTCGAGTGCTTGGATGGCGCGCTCGGCCGAGGCAATATCAAAGGCGATTTCCGTGGGGTGGACCTCTAGCGCGAATTTGACGCCGAGTGCTTGGTATTGGTCGAGGATGGGTTTCCAGCGCGCGGCAAAATCCGCGAACCCAGCCTCGATCATGTCGGGGGATACCGGCGGAAATGAATAAAGCAGGTGCCAGATCGACGAGCCGGTAAAGCCGTTGACCACGTCCACCCCGAGCCGGGCGGCTGCTTGTCCTGTGGCGATCATCTCTTCGGCTGCGCGCTGACGCACGCCCTCCGGGTCGCCGTCGCCGAAGATGCGCGGGGGCAGGATGGCTTGGTGGCGGCTGTCGATGGCGTCGCACACGGCCTGACCGACGAGGTGATTGGAAATGGAAAACAGCGCTAGATCGTGTTTTGCGAGCAGTTCGCGCTTGGCCTGGCAATAGGCATCTGTGGCTTGATCAACTTCAAAATGATCTCCCCAGCAGGCCAGTTCCAAGCCGTCGTAGCCGAATTCAACGGCCTGTTGACAGAGGGTCTCTATCGACAGATCGGCCCACTGGCCAGTGAAGAGGGTGACGGGTCGCATTGCAATCGCTCCTTGTTGGTGTTTTGTCTGAGAGGGAGTATATACGCCGGTCGTCGCCGAAGTGTCAAGGCCAGGCCGTTAGCGGCTGAGCGATTTTTCCCGCCGCAGGTCGATGTCAAAGATGCGCAGGTAGCGGCCCTGAAACTCGCCGATGACCTCGGGAATCAAGTCCTCGTCGAGATCGAGCAGGCCCATGCGCTCGCCAAAAGGCTCGGGCGACTGCCATTCCAAGTCGAAGAACCGGGCGTCGAACACGTAGCCATCGTTGAGCACGATCTCGTCTTCGTCGTCCCCATCTACGTCGCCGATGAGAATCTGATGGGCCGTCAAGTCGGTCTGGTCGCTGCGCCACTGCTCGTACTGGTCGCGGCCGTCGTACACGACTAAGCGACCATCGGCGCAAAACACGAGCTCGGGCTGGGGATCGTCGTCAATGTCGCCAATGGTCAGGCTGGTAATGCGGGTATATTCATTGGGCGAATTGCTCCACAGCAGCGTGTAGTCCTGAGAGTCGAAGTAATACACGCGGCCTTGGTCGGTATAGGCGATGATCTCGTCGAGTTGGTCGTCGTTGATGTCGAGGACGAACACGCCGGCCACCGCGCCTTCGAGATAGTCGCTATCCCACACCCCGGTATAGGTGTGGTCGCGCTCTTCATAGACGTGGATCCGGCCGTTGTTGTCGCCGAGCACGAGGCGGGCTGGGCCTTCGCCCGAGGGCAGGCGCTGGATATTGTCGAATTCGTCTAGGTCACCGCTATAAGCTGGCCATTCTGCGGCTTGGCTCGACAGCGGAGCCAGCCATAACGCGCATAAGATTAACCGCAACATGATGGTCGTTACTCCTTGATGGCGGCCGTCCGAGCGGCCTCATATACGGAGAGCAAGGGCACTTGGTGTTCTTGGGCTAGCCGCGCGCAGTCCTCGTATTCAGGCGCGGCGCGGCGCCGGCCGTCTATACAACTAAACTTGACGTTGACCTCCCCGTACGGCGTGGCAACGGTGCGGATCTGGCGTTCCAAGACGCGGCGTTCCACCCCGTAGTAGCGCAGGCCGATGGTAGTCGTTTCTTGCAGGACGATTGCGGCTAGCTCGTCTAAGCGGCCCGCTGGAGCGAGGACGCTGAGAACATTGCCTGGGCGACCCTTCTTCATGAGGACCGGCGTGGCGTACACGTCGCACGCGCCCTGCTCTAGCAGCCGGTCGAAGAGGTAGCCGTACACCTCTGGATTCATGTCGTCGATATTGGCTTCGATCAGCAGGACGCACTCGCTGGCTGGCGCTCGCTCGCCTAGACGCAGGCGCAATAGATTGGGGATGGCCTCTAAGTCGCGGCGGCCTGCACCATAGCCGACGGCCTGTTGGCAAAAGGGCGGCTGCGGCCCAAAGGAACGAGCCAAGGTGGTGATGATCGCCGCCCCGGTCGGGGTGACGAGTTCAGCGCGGATATCGGTCTGCTCGGTCGGCACGTCGCGGCAGAGGGCCAAGACCCCGGGCACCGGCACTGGATAGCGCCCGTGCGCACAGCGCACAAAACCCGTGCCAAAACGCAGGGGCGAAGCGCAAACCTCGTCCACCGCCAAAAGCTGGAGGCCGGCCACGGCCCCCACTACGTCTATCAGGGCGTCGAGAGCCCCCACTTCGTGTAGAGCCACTTCGGCGGGCGCGGCATTGTGCACCTCGGCTTCGGCTGCACACAGGCGCTCAAAGACGCGGATGGAGCCTTCCTTGACGACATCGTCTAAGCGGCTGTCGGCAATGCGGCTAGTTATATCTTTGAGGTGGGCGTGCGCGTGCGCGTGCGTGCGCTCGCCTGACAGGTCGAGATGATGCTCGGCGTCGGCCAAAGGCGCACCGGCCACGCAGATTTTGGCGCGGGTGGCAGCAATGGCGTGCCGGGCGGTGGATTCGCGCTCAATCGCGACGTCCTCTATGCCCAGCTTAGCAATTTCTCGGTTGAGGTCCTCTAGCGCGAGACCAGCGTCGAGTAGGGCACCCAAGATCATGTCGCCGCTAATGCCCGAGAAGCAGTCGAAATAGGCGATTTTCATCTTCGCGTCCCGCGCTCAGGGCAGGCGCTTGAGATCGGCCTTGCGCTTCTTCCAGTCGAATTCCTCGGCAAAGTCGTACACATCGACGAAGTCCTCAATCCGGTCTTCGTCTGTTTTGCGCAGCAATTTCGCGCCGACCAAGTTGAAGACAATCGCGCCAAAATCGCGCGTCTGCTCAATGCCCCAGTGGGCAAAAACCGAGCAAGTGAGCGGCCCAAACTGATCAGCGCTGTACTCGCTGATGCCAAAGAGCAGATCCCGGCCGGAAATGTGCCGCTTCTCTTCGGTCAAGGATTCCTTGTCCTTGCCGAGTTTTTGCGCCGTGTATTCTAGCGCGTCGTATACAAAGAGGTATGCATCCCTCTTATAGCGACCATCGCGCTCGGCCAGATTTTCGATTTCTTGCAGCGATTTTAATTCCATAGAGAGACAGCCAAGACAAACTAGGGCAGAGAAGATGTCAAGGGGGTGGAGGTGCTGTGAAAAGCCAAGTGACGCGGGCCGAGCGAGAGAACGTGCAAGAGCGCGTCGCGCTTGTGGACAAAGTCGGCCAACAGGTCGTCGGCTATACTTGGGATGGCACTGCCTCTATTGATGTGTTCGGGATTGATGTGGTGGCCGTCCTTGATGATTTCGTAGTGCAGATGGGGTCCGGTCGCAAGTCCAGTGGCGCCAACTTTGCCGATGATCTCTTTCTGCTGTACGAGCTGGCCCTTGCGAACCACTATCTTGCTCAGGTGCGCGTAGCGGGTGCGGTAGCCATTGGGATGGACAATTTCGACCAACTTGCCGTAGCCACCTTTCCAGCCGGCGTACGCAACTTCTCCGCGAGCCGTAGTCCACACTAGGGTGCCGGTCGGCGCACCGTAATCCGTGCCTAGATGAGGGCGCTGCTTTTTGAGTACGGGATGGAAGCGTTGGCGGCTGAAATGCGAGGTGATGCGATTGACTCCGAGGGGCTTGAGTACGAACATCCGGCCGAGGGAGCGACCGCTGGCGTTGTAATAGGAGTCCTCCCCCTCGCTGGGAGCATAGCGGACCGCCAACTCGGTCACTCGTTCGCCTTCGTACTGTGCCAATAAGATGTGGCCATAGCGGACGAAGTGCTCGTCTATGTAGAGCTTTTCGAAGACGATCCCCAACCGATCGCCGCGGCGCGGGTCGCGCTGGAAGTCGATGACTGCACCAAATATGTCATCGGCGATCACGTCGCTGAGTGTGCTGCCTTCCCCGGCCTTGCTGATGGCGTTGGAGAGGTTGTTCTCAATGCGCACTTCGAGCCGCTCAACTCGCCGCTCCAGCGGCAGTTGCAACTGGTGGGCGACGAACTGGCCCTCGCACAGTTCCACCTCGATCGGGCGATCCGGGGTGCGGTGGGGCGTGTAGCGGAAGCGGCGAATGACGTCGCTGGAGTCGACTACGACCTCGTAGTAGTCGCCCGGCTTGACTTGAGCGGGGCTGAGAATCGCGTACAATGCTTGGTACAGCAACTCCAATTGATCACTCGGGAAACGGTGGGACTTGAGAGAGCGGTCTATAGAATCTCCGCGGCCCAGCGCGGCGGCAATCGTCCGCGTGGGATCGTCGAGTGGAATCGGGGGGCCGACAAAGGGCAACTCCGACACTGCGGCCTCAGCGGCCGGAGTAAAAGCTACTTCCCCTAGAGGGGCGGCTGCGCCCGCCGAGTGCTGAGAGGACATCCCCAAGCGCAGCGCCATAAGCGCAAAGCAACCCAATAGGACGCCCCAGAACCAGATGGCAAATCCAAATCGCATATTCAAAATGTAGGGGGAGAAAAATAAATTAAAGTGGTCAAGGTTGGGGCACCGTTGACCAACAGCCGCAGACTATTAACATATATATATGCTATATACTCGTCAAGGACTTTTAAGGTGATTAGTCAACTCTACGACCTAAAAGCCATGCTGCCCGACGAACTCGATCAGATCGTCGGCGAGCTCGAAGAACCGGCGTACCGCACCCGTCAGATACTCGATTGGCTCTACGCCAAGGGCGTGCGCGACGTCCGGGAGATGACCAATATCTCCAAAATTCTGCGGGAAAAGCTCGCCGAGCGGACGCGCATTACTTGCCTGAACCTCGTCAGGCGTCAAGAGTCGGCCACGGGCGAGGCCGTCAAATTCCTCTTTGAACTGCCTTCCGGGCAGCGGATCGAATCCGTGCTGATCGTCGATGGCACTCGGCGCACGGCCTGCCTGTCGTCGCAAGTGGGCTGTCCGCTCGACTGCAAGTTCTGTGCCACCGGGCGGATGGGGATGATCGCCAACCTCGAAGCCGGGCAGATCGTCGATCAGCTCTTGCAGGTGAACCACTTCGCCCGCCAGCGAGGCGAGAAGGTGACCAATGTGGTGATGATGGGAATGGGCGAGCCGCTGCTCAACTACTCCGCGGTCGCGCGCGCCCTAAAGCTGATGCGTCTCAAAGAAGGCATTGGGCTGGGAGGACGGAAAGTCACGGTGTCTACCGCGGGCTACATTCCGGGCATCCGCCGGTTCATGGCCGAAGATCTCAACGTGGGATTGGCCATCTCGCTCAACGCCACGACCGACGAGATGCGCGAACAGCTCATGCCGATCAACCGCAAGTACAAGATCGCCGATCTCTTGGCGGTTGCGCGCGAATTTTTCGCCTGTCGCGGCTATGGCGTCACCTTTGAATACGTGCTCATGGCTGGGTTGACCGATGCGGACGCGGACGCGCGGCGGCTGGCCGAACTGACCCGCGACATTCCCTGTAAGATCAACCTCATACCCTACAACGAAACGGATACAGACCATCGCTTCCGCCGGCCAGCCCGCCAGCGCCTAGAGCAGTTTTACCGAGTACTCAAAGGCTGCGGCGTCGAGTTTACCGTGCGCCACAGCCGCGGGCGAGACATCGACGCGGCCTGCGGTCAACTCTACCATCGGGAAAAAAAATGAGCTTGAGATCGTGAACTTTAAAGGCCATGTCTTGGGGGGCGTCGTCACGGGGACCGGAGTGGCGATAGGTGCGGTTTCCTCCGGCTCTGTCGCGCCCGACGATCTGACGACCCAAGCCGCTGTCGTCGGCACCGCGTTGTTTTTCTCCCTCTTTCCCGACTTGGACACGGCTTCGGTGGCGCAGCGATGGTTTTTCCGCGGCGTTTTCTGCATCTTGCTCTATCTGGGCTGGACCGAACACTACGAATTGGCGACGCTAGTGGGCCTCTTGTGCGTCCTACCGCTTTTGGATCACCACCGCGGCTGGACGCACTGGAAGATCAGCCCGTTCATCACCGTGGGATTGCTGGGCACGACCTACGAATACTGGAGGGCGCGCCAGGCTTTTCTCGGGGAGTTTACCTGGGACAACGTACATACTCTGCTGGAAGGGCACGTGGTTTTCTTTATTGCCTGCATCGTCGGTTGGTACACCCATCTGTTGCTAGACGGATGCTTCAAGGTGTTCCCCACCAGCCAAGACCACCACTGAGGTGGCTCAGTCGCTCTCGGCCTCGTCCTTGGCGTCTTTCTCTTTGTTCTTGCTGACAAACTTCTTGATCCTGCCGATGGCCTCGGGCACCAGCGCAATGATCTGACTCCAACCGGCCTCCTGATCGCCGATGGACGCCACCTGTACCCTGCCGTCGGCATCGACGATGAGGAAGGCGATGGGTTCGATGTTCGCACCGCCGCCCGTCCCGCTCTGCCCCTTGCCCTCCAGCCCGCCGCCGGCCCCAAAGCCAAACGATATTTTCGATACTGGGATAATGGTCAAGTCGCCGGACTGAAACGGCTGTCCAATGACAGTTTCGGTTTGCACGATGCGGTGCAACTCGCCTAGGACGCGCTCGACTAGGGATTCTACGGACGATGCCATGAAAAGCTCCTCGACTTAGATCAAACTTAGTTTTCGGTGCGGAAGCGCGCGGCCAACAAGCGGCATGCCACCTGCGAGCCAAAGCACCCCAAGAGCAAAAGGAACAAGCCCAAGTGCAAATGAGCGATCAAATCCAAGCGGCCAAAGGCCCCCGCGCGCACGAAATCTGGACTGACGTTTATTTGTGCCTTTCCCTTGTGCGCGGCAACCGCCTGTAAATAGCCGTAGATCCGTCCGGTTTGGGCCGGGTCGGCAAATCCCAAGCGGCCCTGGACTCGTAGCCTTTTGAGCCGCATGATGCGCGGCAGGCTCGCCAATAGCTCAAGGCTGGGCTTGATCAGCAGGCGCGCGAGTGCGCGTAGGTTTCGCTCGCTGGCTTTGGGCGCGGCTTCTTTCTTAGCTCGTCGCTGTGCCCTTTGTCTGCGCTTCACTTGGGTCCGCAGCGGCAGGTAGGGATACGGCAGCAATCGCCCTAGGAGCACGGGCGCGATGCGCAGGCCCTTGGGGCCCCATCGCAGACCAAGCCCTAGTCCCCCCCAAAAAAAGGACAGCCGCACGCCCCATTCCCAAGACTCCGGCAAATCCTCGCGCCGGCAGCGCAAGGCAAGGGCCATGGGGGCGCACAGCGCGCCGAGGCCGAGCGCGCCGAACGCGCCGAGTGTGAGAAATAGCCAGTCTAGCATGAAGAGGGGCGCGGCTTTTTCTGCCACACCGAGTTCTAATCCGTGCGTCCGGTACACTGCATAGCGGCGAACAAGGTGACAATGCACAATAGGCGATGGCCAAACTAGCTTACAACCTATCGGAGCGCGCTGGTTCAGTCAAGCCTTACTGCGGACGTGGACCAAGGCTCCTGTCTTGACAGCACCCGCGTCGTATGTTAGGCTTGAACTAGACGTAAGTCATGGTTAAAAAGTAAGTTAGGGTTTTTGGTCAAGGATCCAGCACACGGCAAAAGAGACGAAGGACGAACCGAATGACAACCCGAGGGACACTAGGAAGGCGCAGGCTTCAGAGCGGAGAGAAAGCGAGCAGCTACGGCGGTTATTGGCGCAGGTTAGGAGTAGTTGTCGCGCTATGGGCGGCAGTGGTGCCAGCCAGTGCCCGTTCGACGCTCGGTGCGCGTTTGGACCAACCGGCGATTGCCGGACCGGCGTTGGATCAGCAGTCCATTCTCTATTTACACTACTTTCCCGGCGATGGCGAAGCCATAGTCAGCGCAGAGCTAAAGAGCCTCGGGAACGCGCGGTTGCAAAATGTCCGCTCAGCCCTAGGCAAGGCGCAGCTAGAAGAAGAATCCATCGCCATAGACTATGCTGCACGGCCTTTGGCCGGAGAACACATCGACACCCTCTACATCGACCTAGCCGCCGCCGAGGTGGGGAAAATCGACTGGTCCGCAGCGATCTACTCCTCGCTCGACCCCCAGGGTGCTCCAGCCCATCAGGTCGAATTCGATCTAAAGGTGCGCCCTCCACCAGCCATTTCGTGGTCAATTGAGCCGCAGCGAGTCTATCAGGGCGAGCGCTTTGACTTGCGCGCGATTGTGCGCTTTGACGATGCATCGGGGGCCCCCTTAGAGGAGTTGAACTGGAACTGGCCGCCGGAACTGAGCTGGCCGGAAGGAGACGCTCCCCAGCGCTGGGAGGGCAGCTTGGCCACCGGACAGTCCGACACGCTCTCTTGGACGGTGCGCGTGGCATCAACCCACCTCGGCCCCCTGCCATTGGCGGTCACTGCGCAGGTCTCCGGCCAGAGCCCCGTGGACTTGGCGGCCCAGCACTTGCAAGTGGATCCGCTGCCCGTGATGGCGTTGGAGCCTGGGTTTATGATGGCGTTGAAGCCTGAGTTTATGGAGGTGGGCAAGCGCGGGCCAATCACCTGTGTATGGCGCAACGAGAGCGCCGACCCCATCGGCCTATCGGCCTTGCGCCTGCAAGTTGCGCCAGCGTTTTCGGATGTCTCCTTGGTGGAAGGGCCATCGGGAGCGGCTCTCGTACAAAGCGACGAGGAAGCCGCACCGAGCCTGCTAGTGAGCGGCTTGGATAGCTTGAAAGCGGGTGCGGCGATCCGGGTAACGCTCGAAGCCGTGCCGCAGCGCCCGGGGCCTTTTACTTGGCAGAGTGCCTGTAAGCCCGTGGGGCGGGAGCACTTCATTCCCCTGCGCGGCGCGAACACGATCCGCGTGATGTGGAAAGAAATGGCCCAGGCTCAAGGCGGCAAAAAGCAAACGCCCACAGACTTGCAGTTGATCAACCAAGCCTTTGTCGCCGCCCTAAACCACCAAATGGACGCCCTACCCCTATCTCCGGGCACGCGGCTTTTCCTCCAGGCCGAAGACCGCAAAAACGAGGCCAATTGGGTCGTCGAGGACGCCCTGATCGAGACCTTGCAGGAGCGGGGCTATCAGGTGCTCGTGCGCCAGCCGGAAGACGCGCCAGCCGACGTGGTGTACTACCGGCTGGTCAGGGCGCGGGTGGTGTACTCGCCAACCGCCCGGCGGCTGCTCCCTTGGGGCAACGAACAGCGACGCGACGCATATGGCGATCTCTTTCTCAGAATGGAAACGACCGCCGACCGCATCGTGCGCTGGGACCGCCGCGTCCAAGCCTATAGCTCGGACGTGGTGCCCAAGGGATTGCACGAGGTCTTGGGCGGGGGCGACATGGTCGAACAAACGGTGATCAAACCAGAAAACAAGGCCATCGTGCGCGGCCTATCGACGGGCATTCTCGGCGGGCTGTTCTACATCTTCTTTGTTTTGTGATCGTCAAAACCGCTGAATATGCCCGGGGTCCTGCTCTTGGGACCGTCCGTGCAGGGGGCACGTGCTCGGCAGGACCTCGCCGGCGATGAAGATCTCCTTTCGCTGGTTGGGACAAAAGCGGGTGGCGATCTTGTTGGTGTCTTTGCAGACCGCGCGGCGCTCGACGAGGTCCTCTGGGTACTCAAACCCGCGGTTCCTCAGGCTGCGATAGGGTTCCACGCTCGCATACACTTCTTTCATAAACTTCGCCCACAAAGGCAGAGCCGCTGCAGAGCCAGTCTGCCTAGGCCAGAGACGCAGGCTGGGATCGTCTAGCCCGACCCAGACTCCAGCTACGAGATGAGGCGTAAAGCCAATGAACCACGCATCCGTGTAGTCGTTGGTCGTGCCTGTTTTGCCAGCGGCTTGAGGGCGGAAGTCGTACTTCGTGCGGGCACCGCGTCCGGTGCCTTCATCGACGACCGAGCGCAGCATGTCCGCGACAACCACGGCCACGGCCGGTCGCAGCACCTCCTGCTTGCGACCGCTTTCCTGCCTAAAAAAGACGTCTCCATCCTTGCGCTCCAAACGGCTGATGGCCATCGGCTCAACGTAGACACCCTTGTTGGGAAAGACCGCGTACGCAGCTACCAAGTCGAGAAGTAGCACCTCGCTGGTGCCGACGCCGATGGAGGGGATGGCTTGGATGGGCGTGGATATGCCCATGTTGCGGGCATAACTCCGAACTAGAGACGGACCAATCTCGTCGGCCAGCTTGATGGAGATGAGGTTGCGCGACAGTTTTAGCCCTTCGCGCAGCGTCATCGGCCCCTTGAACTTCTTGTCGTAATTTTCCGGATCCCAAAACTGTTTGCGTCTGTGGTCCCAGAGCGTAAAGGCATTGTCGTCGAGCATGTCCACTGTAAAGCGGTTGTTGTCGATGGCGGCGGTGTACACGAAGGGCTTAAATGCAGACCCCGGCTGCCGCTTAGCTTGGGTGGCGCGGTTGAATTTGCTGTGGCTGAAATCACGGCCGCCAATCATGGCCAAGATGTGGCCGGTGGCCGGATCCATGGCCACGAAGGCGGCTTGGACTACGGCTGAGTCGCGCACGCTCCGGGACGCGCGTACGGCTTTTAGGTGCTTATCCACCTTTTCCTGCACCTTGCCTATTTCAGTAGCAAAGTGCTTTTCGGCGATCTGCTGCAAGCGCGAATCGAGCGTAGTGTGGACCACAAAGCCCTCGCGATAGGTTGCCATGCCAAACTCGCGCTGCATCTGCTGGCGGACGTGTTCGACAAAGTACGGGGCTATGCCATACGTCTCCTCGTGGCTGCCCCTGCGGGCGACGATGGGTTCGTTGCGTAGAGAATCGCTTTCGGCTGGCGTGATCGCGCCGTTGTCGGCCATACTGGCCAGCACCAGATTGCGTTGCTTGCGGGCGCGTTCGGGGTGGCGCAGAGGGGTATAACTATTCGGCCTCGGCAGCAGCCCGACGAGCAAGGCAGTCTCTTCGAGCGCGAGCTGATCTACTTCGCTATCAAAATACAGGCGCGCCGCCGACTTAACCCCGTGGGCATCGTGGCCAAAAAAGACCGTGTTGAGGTACATAGTCATTATCTCGGGCTTGGTGTACAGGCGCTCGATTAAGACGGCGGTAATCTGTTCGCGGATCTTGCGCGCGTACGAGGCCGCCGCATCCGCAAAGGAAGCGCTGCTGCGCTGCGTACCAACTTCGGCAAATATACTGCGGGCGAGTTGCTGGGTGAGCGTGCTGGCCCCCTGACCGACGAGACTCCAGCCCTTGAAGTTAGCCCAAAGCGCCCCAGGGATGCGATAGAGGTCGATGCCCCAATGCGAGAAGAAGCGCCGATCTTCAGCTGCGAGCAGGGCGGCCTGCATGGACGAGGGGATTTCCTCATAGGTGAGGATTTCGCGGTTTTCTTCGAGGAAGTCCTGCAAGTGGCGGCCATCGGCTGAATACACGTTAGTGACCCGTTTGGGCCGGAAGCTCCAAGCGTCGATGTCGGGCAAATTGTCGCTGAAGATCAGATAGCCACCCACCCCGGCAGCAGCGTACAAGACGAAGAAACAAGCGGTGTAGAGCAACAGTCTCTTGAACAGAGAGAGAGTAATCGCGCCTTTTGCTCCTTCTACTACCCTGTCCAGAAGCCCTTTATTCACATTGCTCAGTAAGAGCCTAGCCACGCGTTTCCCTCCTTCTACTACCCTACCCAGAAACTCTTTATTCATAGTAGCCCTTGACCCAGCGCGTGTTGTATTCCTGCAAGTACTCTAAGTGCGCACTGGTCTGCGGATAGCGCTCGCTCGCTGGGTAAGGATAGCCGGACATGCCGTGAAAGGGCAGCGGCCCGACCGTTAGCGAGTGCGCCGAGTGCAGGTCCATGTCCTTGCCAAAGCCATCGGCGTACAGCAGAAACGAGCGCACCAGACCAGCCGCAGGAGGCGGCAAGGCGGCGAACTCAACGGTCAACTCATCGCCGTGGAACATGATGACGAAGCGGTCGTCAATTTCCCCAACCAACTCCTCCACCGGGCCGAAGCGGGTGAAGGCTCCGGCGTGGGTGCCCCAAGGCGCTTCTAACGCCAATTGATCGTAGTGGTAGCGAAAGGCAAAGGTGCCCTTGATAGCCGTATGGGTTGGGTACCCCCGCCAGTGAAGGTCACTCCGCGCCGGTTGCAGACGGTGGACTGCGAGCGGGACATCCGCAGCGTCGCCGACGAGCAATTGATCCCAGTAGAGCGCAGTGTTGGTTTCGATCCGCAGCCGGTAATCGTCGGACGGAAACAGGCCCGCCAAATCAAAGAGCGCGTGTTTGGGCAGGCCCGCCGGGCAACCCATATCCGCGCTGACTTCGATCCATCCCCCCTCGCCGTCGGCTACGGACAGACGCGGCGGATACAGCGACAAGCCGCGCTGCGCGGCACTCCAATTGGAGGTCGAATGCGCGTAATCGACCCATCCGTAGCCAAGCAAGACCGGATGGGCGAATTCGGACAGGTCGCCCAAGTCCAACTCTAGCGCATAGTCTTCGGCATAGCCGTGTATGTCGAGCCGGCCAAACCCGTCGTACCACTCGTCGTCGATCTCTTGCAGGGTCGCCAACACGTCTGCGCCCCGGTGGTCGCGAGCCGCCACCGGCGGACGCAGCCCCCGCAGGGGATACAGCTTGAATTCTGGATAAGGCGGCGCAGAGAGCAGTCGCTCGTTGGGATATACGTCGAATTCGGGCGGATGATCAACGGCCACTAGTTCGAGGGCATCGACGTAAATGATTTCCTCTAGCTGATTGGTTAGCTGCAAGACGTAGTGGCCGTCTTTGGGAGCCAGCGACCCCAACCGAACGTACTCGTCGGTGTCGGGCTGGTAGTACTGGCCCGGGGCGGTCAAATAGCCAATAATGGCCCCCCCGAGAATGTCGGTGACAAAGCGATAGCGCTCGCCATCCCAAGCGTAGAGGATGGGACACGAGGTACCCTTGCGGTCGAGTTCCGTTAGCTCCAGCCGCTGTCCGGCCCCGGTGGCCAACTCGGTCTGGCGCACGCCCCCGGGCCAGAGGATGCGAATGAATTCAACCGAATCGCTCTGCGCCAAGCCGAAGTGGAGCACACCTGCGTATCCCTCGCTGCGAATCTCGCGCTTTTGGAGGCGGTGAGTGGTTTTCACCTCCACCTTGGCCCCGACGCCGTCGCGGTTGCTGTTGAGCCCTTGGGCGGCGATCTCGATCCAGTGCCCACCCTTGCTTTGGTTGTGCAGCACCCGACCACCTGCCCAAATATCCACGCGGCCATCGCCGTTGAAATCGGCCACGAGCACAGCCCCACCCGGCTCGTCAATCGGGGATTGCGGCTGGAATTGGCCGCCGCCGTACGCGAGCGGTTGCAGCCGCTCATCCTCGCAGGCGATCAGGTCCAAGTCCCCGTCGTTGTCGAAGTCGGCGGGAAGCAGCGCCCGCCCACCGGACGCCACGGCCTCGGCTCGGACGAAGGCGCGACCAGCTTGGTTGATATGCGTTTCTACGGCACCGTTGGCCGCGACCGCCAAGTCCATATAGCCGTCTTGGTTGAAATCCTCAACGGCCAAGCCCGCACCCTGTACGGCACCCAAACCCAAAGCGTCAGCGATCTCCGAGAACGTGCCGTCGCGATTGTTGGTTTGCACTTGCAGGCCCTCGGCCGAGAGCAGGACCATATCCACGTCGCGGTCGTTGTCGAGGTCAGAAAATGCAGCGCGGTCGGCTGCGGTAGAACCGGCTGGCTGTCCCGTAGCGGCGAAACGGGCCTCCCCGTCGTTGACCAGCAGCGAGACGCGCGGACCGAGCACTAGCAAATCGAGGTCGCCGTCGTGGTCGGCATCACCCAACACGACACCAGTCGAAGCCGCGGACAGGTCTTCTCCGTCAGCCCATTCACCGTTAGCCGCTCGGTAGAGCAGAGTCCCATCCGCGCCGCTGAGGACCAAGTCGGCGGTCCCATCGTTGTCGAGATCGCCGGAGATCGCCCCGGTCGCCCCAAAGCCGTCAGGCACCGTCGGAGCAGTGAGCATTTTCCCTATGCCGCCAGCGTACACCTGCACACTCTCGGCCCCGGCCAAGACATCCGGCCGACCATCCGCGTCAAAGTCGCCCAAAGCGGCAAAGCGCACCGGACCGGTCGCCGGACCAGCCGCTGCAAATGCAAAAGGCCCGGCCACATCGTCCTGACTCGGATCGCCGCCCCCGGCGTCGGCAACGGCCTCGGCGTATTTGCCCTGCCCCTGATAGGACGAAGAGACGCCTTGGTGACCGGCTTGGCTGAGCTGGTTGAAGTGCTCCAAGGTGCTTTTCCACTCCTCCTCGCGCCCGAGCCGCCGGTAGAGATTGGCCAGTCCATAGTACGCCGACACGTTGTAGGGGTCGAGGCGGATGGCTTCCTTGAAGTCGGCGATGGCGGCTTCGCCCTCGTTTAGCTTGGCCCGCATTTGCCCCATGTAGTAGCGCACGTGGGGGTCGTCGCGGTCGACGGCGGCCACTTTTTGCAAAGAGGCGAGCGCTTTGTCGTGCTCACGGCCCTGGGCATTGTAGATCAGGCCCAGCGCGTAGTTGGCGTGGAGCAGCTCGGGGTCGATCGCAATGGCGGTTTGCAGGGCCGTAGCGGCACTGTCGTACTTGCCGAGGGCATAGTACGCAATGCCGAGATTGGCCTGCGCACTAGCGTAGTCTGGAGCCAAGGCGAGGGCGCGAGCAAACTCCTCCCGACCGCGCGTGTAGTTGTGTTGATCCATGTAGACCACGCCCTGATTGTTGTGCCAACGCGCCTTGGGGGGCCAAGCCGGCGACTCCTCGGGCGGCCCCTGTTCACAGGCCGCTCCCAAGAGGGCCGCAACGAGAATCAACAGAGCTTGGCGCACCTTGACGCTTATTCGGGGCATGGTTATATTTTTTCCTTCCATAGCGATTGATTTTAATCGATTTTCGAGCGAGAGTAGCTCAGTTGGTAGAGCTCCACGTTGCCAACGTGGTTGTCGCGGGTTCGAGTCCCGTCTCTCGCTCCATTTTTTTGCCTCAACCTCCATTTCAATATAGCTAAAACCCCTATTGAGAAAAGGCAGACGCGGTCTTACGTCGGGCCGAGTTTCGGGAAATCCACGCTCAATTCGCCGGGCCAGCAAAGCGCTGGCCAAGCCGGAACAAATCGCCCAGTGGGTTTTCGCGGTCCTCTAGGGCGTCGGCTATAACCGGTCCAATGGAGCCGCCGAATTTAAAACCGTGACCACTGCCACAGCCGGCGATGAGAATCCCCCGCGCACCCGGAGCCCAGTCGATGACGAAGTGGTCGTCGGGCGTATTGGTGTACAGGCAGGCGCGGCCTCCCACCAATCGGGCCCCTTCTAAAGCGGGCAGGCGCTGGGCGACAAAGGCGCGGGCCTGGTCGAGGAAGTCGGGGCTAGGTTCGAGATCGGCCTCGGGCTCGACGCGCTCCACTTTGCTGTCCTCGGCGACTTTGACGTACCCTTCGCGCAGCAGCGGGAAGCCATACCAAGCCGCCTGAGAGCTCAGCGCCGTCCACACGGGAAACACCTTCTGGGCAAACGTTTCGGGCTCGGCCGGGGCCAAGAAGGCCATTTGCTGGCGCGTTATGCGCAGGCGGTCCTTTAACACGGGAAAAAGGCGCACCACCCAAGCACCGGCGGCGACCACGACGCGGTCGAATAGTGGCCGCTCTTCCCCAATGACTAGGCAGATACCCCGGTCGGTCTCGTCCATGGCCTGTACTGGGGTGTGGGAGCGGATAGCAACGCCCCGGTTCCGGGCCAGATCGGCCAGATCGGCCACGGCCTGACCGCTGCGCAAATAGCCGGACCAAGGATCGTAAAAGAGCGTGTCGTCGTCCTGCACGGCAAATTGGGGAAAGCGCTGGCGCACCTGAGCTGGGCTCAGCACTTCGACCGTCTTCCCCCGCTGGCGCAGCGTCTCCAAGCCGCGACGAGCCGGGCTGTCGGCGGGCAAATCGCCCCAGATATTGAGCTTGCCGGTCTGGTAGTAGATGGCTCGGCTGAGCTGGTCGTGCCACTGGCGCCACTGGTGCGCGGCCCGCTCGACCAGTTCGTGATAGGTCTCCTCGGGGTAGCTGGTGCGGCGGATGACCTTGGACACATCGGTCGAGGAGGCATCCGGACAGGGGATGGGGCCGCGTTCAAAGAGGGTGACCCGGTGCCCCCGCCGGTTGAGTTCCAAAGCTGCGGCCAAGCCGAAAATCCCCGCCCCTACAATGCCGACGCGCATGGCTGCCAAAATTAGAGCTTCTCAGCGCGGCGCTCGCGCAACTGCAGCAGGGCCGGCAGCAGGGTGACGGACGTGATAAAACAGGATCCCAAGCCCACCAGCGAGAGCACGCCAATCGACGTGAGCGCCGGGTGAATGGCCGGCACCAATCCCGAGAAGCCGACCATCGTCGTCAGCGACGTACCCAACAGCGCGACCCCGGTCGTGCGCAACACCAACCGCAGCGAGCCGCGGCCGATTTCTTGGTAGCGGTGGAAGATGTGGACGCTATTGTCAACGCCCATGCCAATGATCGTCGGGAAGGCGACCATGTTGTAGAGATTGAGCTTGATGTCAAACGCGTACATGAAGCCCACAACCCATATCAAGGCGTTCACCAGCGGCGTGAGCACCAGTAGGGTATTGACGAAACTCCGCAGGTCGATGAGCAGCACCACCGCGACGACCGCGAGCGTGAGGATCACGGCGAGAGAGCTGTCTTCGAGCATGACCTTGAGCATTTCGGCAACGATGATGTGCGAGCTAGAGGCTATGTAGGTCTTGCCCGTCGGCGTTTCAATGTGGCTGATTTCCTCGGCAAAGCGAATGGCGTCTTTTCCGTCCTTGAGCTCGACCGAGGCATTGATCGCCACGAAGTTGAGGATGTTGCCCTCCTTGTCCTTGAACGCGTTGGTCAAGTCCGCGGGCAGGTCGTAGAGCGTTAGCTTCTCCACGTCGAGGTCCGGGCGCAGTGAGTCCAGCTTCGCCCGCTCGCTCTCACTGAACAGGCCCTCTTCCCGGTCCAGCAAAGCGCGGATGTCGGCGATGAGTGCCAGCTTGGCGTCTTGGTCTTGCGGCAGTGCGGAGTACACGCTCTTGACACTGAGCACTGTGGTGGAGTCGCCGTTGGCAGCCTTGATGCTCTCGACCGTGCGAACCACTTCCATGGCCTCGTCGTAGCTTTCGGTCAAAACGATGGCTGGCGAGCGGCCTTCCTTCAGACTCTGGGGCAGGCTGCCCTTGTTGATGTTGGGCGGCGGCGCGGGCTTGAGCTTGCTGAAGTCGTATTCAAATTCCAAATCGCCGAGGTGATACAGCGAGTACCCAGTGATCACTGTGCCGATCAGCAAGGTGGCCCAAGGCTTTGGATAGCGACCAGTGCGCCACAGGACGCTGCGCTTGCGGATGGGGATGACCAACCGCAGGCGCTCGGCGAGGACGATGAAGGCCGGGCATATCGCGACCATGGCCACCAGCGAGAACAGAATGCCGGTGCCCACGATAAAGCCGAATTCCGAGAAACCCTTAAAATCCGTTAACAGCAGCGAATAGAAGGCGATCGAGGTAGTGACCGCTGTCGTCGCCAGAGCCTTGCCCGTGTACCGGACGGTCACGGTCAGGGCCTGTTCGATGTCCATGCCTCGGCGGTGGGCCTCGCGGTAGCGGGCGAAGATGTGAATGCCAAAGTCAATGCCCAGCCCAAAGAGGATGGCGAACAGCCCCACAGTGATCATGTTGAGGCTGCCGATGGCCAAGTAGGTGACGCCAAAAGTCCACGTCAGGCTCATCAGCAATGGCAAGGTAATGAAGAGCGAGCCGATTATTTGGCGGAAGAACAACGTGATGAGCAGGAGCACACCGACGATGCTGTACAAGGCCGTTGACTTGAGGTCTCGGATAATAATCGTGAATTGGTTGGCGCTGTTTTGGAAACTGCCCTTGTACACGCATTCAATGCTGGGGTGGAAGCGCTCAGGGCCGATGGCGGCAATGGTCTGGTCTAGATGGTCAATTAGAGCCTGTGAGAACACGACATCTGTGATAAGCCCGGCCGGATAGAGGCGCAGGATGACGCCGTTGCCCTCTTTTGTGATGAAGTACTGGCGATATTGCTCTGGGACCGCGGCCGCCGCGCCGTCCTGCTGGTACTTGGCCTCGATATCCGAAAAATCGAGCACTTGCTCTTCCTCGTCGTCAAAGGCAAAGTAGAGCGGCGACTGCTTGAGCTTTTGCAGCTCGATGTGCTCGTCGAGGCGGCGGTTGACTTCTTGCAGATCCTCTAAATCCATGTAGAGCAGCCGGTTTTTTTCGAGCAGATCCTTTTTGCTGTCGAGGCTGCTCACCGAGCTGATCAACGAGCTGTGTTCGAGCGAATCGGCCAAAACCTGCATGAAGGAAACGGCCGCGTCCAAGTCGTCGCTGGTAATGACGACCATCAACGGACCGATGCCGCCGATGCGGGCCTTGATGCGGTTGAGTTCACTGACGCTGACGTAGTCGTCGGACAGCAGGTCGGCGAAGTCGGTCTTGATGTTGTCAGCCAGCTTGGCAGCGAAGAACCCAGCAAATACCGACAGAATCGTGGCTAGCGCGATTATGCCGATGTAGTGGTGGTAGATGTAGCGAACCAAGCGCTGGTGGCTTATGGGCATGGCAGAGGGTTAATCCTCGGTTGCACTGCCTGAAGGCGGTGAGAGAACCGTTTCGCGCAAACGGGCCAACTGCTTGTCGAGCTGGACGATTAGCTTCTCGTAGCCATTTTTCTCGATGTAGCGGGCATAGCGCCGCCTGTTGCCCTCGGCCGTGCTGACGCCGTCGATGACCAAATCGTAGATCCGCCACACACCCTCCACCCGATGGAGCTTGTACTCGATCTCTATTTGCTCATCTTGCACGGGTGCCAACGCTTGGACGACGGCCGCGTCTTCTTGCACCTCGGCCGACTCGTAGCGGATCTCGCCCTCGCGATAGTAGCGGGAGAAGCTGTCGAAATTCTGCTCGCGGATGATGTTGCTGAAGGTTTCGGCGAAGTGGTCGCGCTCGTCCAGAGAGCGTTCTGCCCAGTGATCGCCCAAGGCGAGGCGGCTCAACTCCCGAAAGTCAAAGGCCGCGTTGATGTGCTGCTTGATCTCTTCCCGCACATCTGGAGGCAGCGAGTCGGCAGGCGCTTCGGCGAGGATAGCCTGCACCTCGGCGTCGTGGCTTTTGAGGAAGGCGATGGGATCGTCGGCTGCGCTAGCAACAGCCACTACGCAAAGGACCACCCACGCGGCGCACCATAGCGTTTTCATTGTGAATTCTCCCCTGAGTACGCGCCGTTGGAGATGGGAAGTCCGCCGCAGTGATTGACAACGCGTCCGCCGTCAAAAGCCTCGCGCGTCCAGACTCGCAGGTCTGCGTAGTACGCTTCAGCGTACGAACGAGTCGAGTTGGCGTCTGTGAGCATTCCCAAGCCGATGGTGCGCTTGGCCGGCCGACCGCCGAGCTTTGCTCGGTGGTGTTTTTCCAAGTCAACGACCTCAAAGGTCCATTTGCCCAAGTTGGTCGCGCCGCTTTCGACGACGAAGAACCAAGGCCGGAACAGCTTGTCGCGCCTCCCCACCGTGCCTTCGGGCAAGGTCGTACTCCACACGTATTTGAGCTGTTTGGGAACTCCCAGCCAATTCTTGGAAAAGATAACGTACAAACCAGCCGCGCTATCATTGGCATCGTCGAGAAACTCGTTGCCGCCCAACGGCAAGGCCGCGGCTCGCCAGCACCAAGTCATAATCGGGTACTGGCGAGGATTCCACTGGACGAATTTTCCCACGATGACCGAATGGCTCGAATCGCGCGCGGCCATATAGCGCCGCGGGCGACCCTCTACGCGGTAGAGCACGGGTTTGTGTCGGTCCTGTTTCTTCCACGGCCCCCATTCCATCGGCTGCGACCCATCCCAAGTAGCGGTGAAGTCTTCGAGAACGACGTACTCGCGCTCGGCGAGTTGGGCCTCCAGCACCGGCGGCGAATGTCTTCTGTCGATCAGCGACTGGTAGCGCCGACGATAGTGGCTGGAGACGGGCCTGCCGTCGATTTTCAACTCGGCGATTTTCCAAGTCCCGGCCGCAAAAATCAAGTCGGCCTCCACGCCGAGCGAGCGAGTGGCAAATAAAGCGCGAAGCTGCGCACGGCCCCGCTGGCCATTCACTTCGAGACTATCCAAGCGCAAGCCGCGCCAATCCGGGGAAGCAAGCTGGACAGCCAAGTCAGCACTGAGGCGGTGCTGATAGGCTCTGGCTAGTCGGCGGCGATAATGCTCGACAAGGTGGGTAAAGCGCAAATCGGATAGCAAGTCCCGATATGCGTCCAGCGACTCTTCGAAATAGTCGCCAAAGGTCGCCGTAGCAAACTTGTCCACGGCCAAGTGCTCGCTCACTAGGCGGTCAGCCCCGCCGGCGCGCTCACTGTTGGGAGCCTCTAGCAGCGCGTTCAGCTGCGCCACGGTTGCCGTCGCCCAAGCCACGTCCGCCCTGCCCTCGCTTGGGCTGACCAACGCCAACACCACAACCGCGCTAAGGAGACGGTTCATCGCGTGGGATTAGTTCGAGTCCGCCCGCGGCCTTTTCGAGGCGGGCGACGCTGAGGTTGAAGTCGTACAGGGCTTCGCCGTAGGCTTGTTCGCGGCGGGCCCAAGTCTCAAAGGCGGCGATCAACTCGCCGATGGTCTGCGGGTCGAACTCAAAATCGTCGCGGGCTTCCCGCAGCCACTGCCGGGCCAATCGCCGGCTCTTACGCGCGTCTTGCAGGTCGCGGTCGGCGCGGCGATAGTCCAAATAGGCGCGGCGGACATCTAAGCGAATCCCCTCCTGCGCGCTCGGTACGCGCACTTCGAGCGCGCGGTATTCAGCGCGAGCCCTATCTACATCTGCTGCCAACAAGTGCCATTCCAAGGATTGCCGCACTCCAATGAAGACGCCGCCGTTGAAAAAGTTAAACTCGTCTTTGACGAATGGGTTCCTCTGGTCCGTGCGCCCAGGGGCCACGGCGTAGCGCAAGCCACCGCCGACAAACACTTGGGGCTGGTACGCAGCGCGGGCGGCTTGCGTGAGGGCCTGTTTGGCGGCGAGGCCCGCTTGCAACTTGCGCCATTCCGGTCGCAGGTCGAGAGCCTGTGCGACCAATTCGTCTAAGGACGGGACTGAGGCCGCTACCGGCGCGAGTCGCTCGGCCTGGAGCACGAGTGGCGCATCGCTGGGCAGGCCCGTGCGCCAAGCCAACGCCGCCCGCGCCAAAGCCAATTGGTCGCCCACTTCGCGCTGCTGCACGGCCAAATCGAGCTGAGCCAGTCGCAACTTGTAGCGGTCAGACGACGAGAGCGCAGGGTCGTCATCCAGTTCCTCGGCTCTGCTGGCCAACTCATCGCTCACGCGCTGCGCCAAGGAGTTCAGATCTTGCGCCAACAGCAGTCCGTAGTACAGCTCCTTGACGGCAAAGGCCACGTCCAACCGAGTCTGCGACAGGTCGGACTGCTCCACATCGACCCCTCGGGTGGCGGCTTCGTTTAAATGGCGGCCGAGGCTAAAGGGATAGAGCGGCTGCACAAATTGCAGTTCGGCGCGCGCGAAAGGCCCCAAGGATCGGAACCCCGTGGTATCAGAGGGCGGGTTGAACACACTGCCCATGGCGTCTGGGACTAGGCCGCTTTCGCTGTCGATGCGCAGGCGAGGGAGGATTTTGGCGGCTGCAGCTTGGCGGCGGCGGGCGTCAGCCGATTCGACCTTCCAGCGGCCGCTCGCAACCTCGCCATCGCGGTCCAAGGCGCGGTCGATAAGCTCAGTCAGCGTCCAGCGCTTGTCGGGCATTTGGGCGCGAGCCGGGAGGGAGGGCAAGCACATGGCGAGGGCACAAACCCCCAGCCATAAGGGAGCGCAAATTTGCATGCCAATGGGAAAACTCAGCGGCGGAAGAAGCGGAATTCGCGGTGGTAGCGCGGGTCCGTCATTATTTTTCTAACTTGTTAAAAATAGTTAAGTTAATATATAGATTACGCGATTTAGCGTCAATGCTCCAGCCCGTCTGCTTCTTGGATTGTACAACACCCGAACCCTATGTTTTATGCACCTATGTTTTCCTTAAAATGCGCGAATAGGCGGGCGCCATGCAGCCGACTTTAGTCGTCCGGGAGGCCTGCGAACACAACCTGCGCGCCGTTTCCTTGGACCTGCCCCACGAATCCCTCGTGGCCGTCAGCGGCCCATCCGGGTCGGGCAAGACCTCCCTCGTATTGGACACGATTTACGCCGAAGCGCGCCGGCGCTTTCTCGCGGCGCTGGACCAAGGAGGCGGCTGGCGCGCTTTGCGCGTGCCCAAGGCTGGTCGCATCGACGGCTTGGCCCCCGCCCTCGCGCTGGCCGGGGCGGCGGGCCACCAGAGTCCGCGAGCCACAGTGGCGACCCTGTCCGGCCTGTACGATCTATTGCGCCTGCTCTTCGCCCGCGTCGGGCAGCCCGGCTGCCTCCACTGCGGCGGACAGGTGCAGACGCATCGCTTTGAGGAGGCAAACGAAGCGGCTGCGAGCCTGCCAGAGGGCACCCGCCTGATGATTCTCGCGCCGCGCCGCCCGCGAGAAGACGAGACGCCCGAGCAGGTACTCGCCGCGATCGACCGCGCCGGCTACCGCCATGTGCGCCTCGACGGGCAAGACCTGCTGCTGGAGGACATCGCACCCGAACGCGTCGCCTGCGCCCAGAACCTATACGTGGTCGTCGATCGCCTCGTCGTCAAAAAGGGCATCGCACGCCGCCTACAAGGGTCGCTGCAGGCAGCCTTGGAAGCAGGCGACGGCCAAGTGGTGCTTTCCACCGCAGACGCAGGCAGCGACCTAATTTTTGCCGTACGACCAGCGTGCTCGGCCTGTGGCGCACCCTTCCCGCCCCTAGAACCCGCGCTGTTTTCCTTTAATAGCGCGACCGGAGCCTGCGCGACGTGCCGGGGCCTCGGAGTGCAGAGCGGCTTGAGCAGCGAGCAGATCTTTGCCGGTGGACAGGCCACGCTCGAAGGGGCCTTGGGGGCCCTGTGGCACGACTTTGGCCACGGCGATTTGCGCGACCGCCTGCAAGCCTTCTGCCGGCGGCACCAAGTCGATCCCGAACAGCCCGTGGGCGACTGGCCAGACCAAGCGGCCGAACGGCTGTGGCACGGCGAGGGCCGCCGATTCATCGGGCTAGCGCGTTGGCTAGAGCGTATCAGTGCCAAAGCCGAAGGCGAGGAACTGGCCTATCTGGAGGAACGCCTCGACGACGCGCCGTGCCCTAGCTGCGACGGGGCGCGCTTGCGGCCCGAATCCCTCGCCGTGGAATTGGGTGGAGCGTCGATTGCCGCAGTCGGTGAATGCGCAGTTGTCGCGGCGACCGAGTGGCTCAACAACCTCGATTTCCCCGCAGCTACAGCCCCTGTCGGCGAGGCCATCCGCGCCCAGATCAGCCGCCGACTGAACCTCTTGCAAGAGTTAGGGCTAGAGTACCTGCAACTAAACCGCCGCGCCGACACCCTGTCGAGCGGGGAGTTTCAACGACTGCGCCTCGGGGCCGCCCTGTCGTCGGGCACCACCCAGATGCTCTACGTACTCGACGAACCCAGTGCCGGTCTGCACGCGCGCGACGCAGTCCAGCTTCTGGACGCGCTCAGGGCACTGCGCGACGCCGGGAACTCCGTGTTCCTAATCGAACACGACTCGGCACTCTTGCGCGGGGCCGACTGGCTGGTCGACATGGGACCGGGCGCGGGGATCGCCGGAGGACAGGTCGTGGCCGAGGGCACGCCGAGCGAGGTAGCGGCCACCGAATCTTTGACCGGACGCTATCTGCGCGGAGCGCTGCAATTGCCGCGCACCCAAGCGCGCCAGCCACAGGGCTGGTTGGTTCTCTCCGGTGCCCGCGGCCACAACCTGAGCCAACTCGAAGTAAAATGGCCATTGGGGACCTTGACCTGCGTGACCGGGGTTTCCGGGTCGGGTAAAAGCTCGCTGGTCAGCCACACCCTGCATCCGCTCTTGGCGGCCAAACTGCACGGTGCCCAGCGTCGTCCCCTGCCCTATGACTCTTGCTCAGGTATCGAGCAGGTGGCGCGCGTCGTCGCGGTCGATCAGCGGCCCATCGGTCGCAGTGCGCGCTCGAACGCGGCGACCTACACGGGATTGCTAGCGCCGATTCGCCGCCTGTTCGCCGACCTACCCGAAGCCCGCCTGCGGGGCTACCGGCCCGGCCATTTCAGCTTCAACGCCCCAGAGGGAGCCTGCGACCTGTGCAAGGGTCGGGGAGTGCACAGCACGCGCCGGGGCGCATTCGACGACCTCGAAGTCGTCTGTCCCGCTTGCAGCGGACGGCGCTACCGAGCCGAGGTCTTGGACGTGCAATTCCATGAGCACCACATCGCCGAAGTGCTAGAGCTGAGCGTGGCCGCAGCGAGCGAGCTTTTTGCAGCCGTGCCCCAAGTCGCCCAGCGGCTAGAAACCCTCACAGAAGTGGGCTTGGGCTACTTGCATCTAGGCCAACCGGCGACCAGTTTTTCCGGCGGCGAAGCGCAGCGGGTTAAGTTAGCGGCTGAACTGGGCCGCTCGCGCCAAGATCACGCGCTCTACATCCTCGACGAACCGACCTCGGGCCTGCACTTGGAGGATGTGCGCTTGCTGCTCGCGCTGTTGCAGCGCTTAGTTGACGAGGGCAATACCGTAGTGGTAGTCGAACATCACATCGAATTCATCGCAGCCGCCGACTGGGTCATCGACTTGGGGCCAGAAGGCGGGGAAGCTGGCGGGGCAATCACCGCTTGCGGCCGCCCCGAGGAAGTGGCTGGCACGGCCGACTCCCACACAGGGGTGTACTTGCAGAAGCTGTTTGCCACGCAAAATTGAACTAACCGAGGAGACATTCATTGGACCTACAAAAAATACAAGCCTATATGCAGCAAGAGGTAATCGGCGCTTGGTTGGTGTACGATTTTCGCGGCGGCAATCCGGTCTTGTGGCAGTTGTTGGGCCAGCGGCGGCAGACGACCCGGCGCGTCTTTCTCATCGTGCCAGCGGGGGGCGAACCGCGCTTGCTCGGCTCGGCGGTCGAGCCGGAGGCCCTCGCCGGGCTGGGCATAGACATCGCCCATTACGCTAGCTGGGAACAGCTCCATGCCCTGTTGCGCGATGCAGTGGGAGATCTGCCACAGGTAGCAATGGAATACTGGCCCGGAGGAACGCTGCCCACGGTCTCTTGGGTCGATGGCGGCACCTTAGAACTGGTGCGATCCCTCGGCCCCGAGGTGGTATCTTCGGCCGATCTGTGCCAAGTCGCTTTAGCCACCTGGAGCGCGGACGCGCTCGACTCGCACCGCGACGCCTGCCGCCAAGTCGCCGAGGTCAAGGACGCGGCCTTTGAATACATCCGTGACCGGCTCCACACCGGCCTCACCGAATTCGACGTCCAATCATTCATCGTCGCCGAACTGGAGCAGCGCGGCCTCGACAGCGGGCATCCGCCGATCGTCGGCGTCAATGGCAACAGCGGCAATCCACACTACGAGCCGCACGCGGACACCGCCGCCCCCATTGAGCGGGGCGCTTGGATCCTCATCGACCTGTGGGCGCGCCACCCCGGCGAGCAGCACGTGTTCGGCGACATGACTTGGGTCTCCTTTGCCGGGTCGCGCGTGCCAGCGGCTCACGCCGAGGTCTTTGCCGCAGTGCGCGAAGCACGCGATCAAGTGCTGGCGCGGCTCGACGCCGCATGGCACGCCGATGAAGTGCTACAGGGCTGGCAACTCGACCAGGTAGCGCGCCAAGTTATGACAGCGCACGGCTTAGACGAGCAATTCGTCCACCGCACAGGGCACAGCCTCGGCCCCGGGCCGAGCATCCACGCGCTAGGCGTAAACCTCGACGACTTGGAAACCCACGACGCGCGGTCAATTCTGCCGGGCACGGGCTTTTCCGTCGAGCCAGGCGCGTACCTACCGGAGTTCGGCGTGCGGCTCGAAGTCAATGTGTACGTAGATCCAGAGACCGGTCCGGAAGTTACAACCCCCATCCAAAACGAAGTCATCCTCTTGCTTTGAGCCTCGCAATCGTCCTCGTCAGCGGTGGGCTCGACTCCTGTGTCACCGCCGCCATTGCCGCCCGCCGCGGGCCACTGGCCTTTCTCCACCTGCGCTATCGCCAGCGCACCGAGAAACGCGAATTCGCGGCGTTTTCCGCCCTCGCGGATCATTTCCAGGTGGAGACCCGCCTCGTGGTGGACGTCGACTACATGCGCCAGATCGGCGGCTCCAGCTTGGTCGATACAACCCACCCCATCCCCGAAGACGACGCCACAGCCGACCTGCCCACCACCTACGTCCCCTTCCGCAACGCCAACCTACTCGGCGTGGCTGTAGCTTGGGCCGAGGTCATCAACGCAACCGATATCTACCTCGGCGCCCACGAAGCAGAGAGCCACTACCCAGACTGCCGGCGGGAGTTTTTCGCCGCCTACGAGCGCATGGTCGCCGCGGGTACCGGCCCACAAACCCAAGTCCGCATCCAGACCCCGCTCATCGACTGGGACAAAGCCGCCATCGTCCGCTGCGGCCTAGCGCTTTCCGCCCCCCTGCACCTGACCTGGTCCTGCTATCAGCGCGAAGACCTCGCCTGCGGGCGCTGCGAGAGTTGCCGCATGCGCTTGGCGGGCTTTCGCCGGGCGGGTGCCGACGATCCCTTGCCCTACGCCTCTATTCCAAGGAGCTAACCCATGCTAATCGGCTACGTCAGCGACGAACGCTACATCGCCCTGCACGACGTGCAGTTCGAAATCGCCAACGAAAACCTGCACGTCGAAACCCGCTCGCGGGCCACCGGCGAAGTCTTCGCCGACGTCCCCCCCGGCCCCTACACTGTGACCTTGCAAAAAGACGGTTTCGGCCCCAAGCGCGGACAAATCAACATCCACCCCGAGCGACCGCACCACTTCCGCTTGCTCGCCCATCAGTTGCTCGGCTACGCTTGGCCCAAGTGGGTCCAAGCGGGCGAGCAATCCGAGTTCCGCGTCCACTCGCTCGAAGCCTACCGCCTCGATTTGTGGCGCTACGGCTGGGAAAAAGAGCACATCCGCCCGCTGGGCTGGTTCGACGAGCACGGGCCGCGCGCCACCATGCAGATCACCCCAGACGGCGACTACACGCAGACCGGAGTGACGTGGAACAAGTTTGGTTACACTAGCCCCAACCACAAGCAGTTCGTCACCGCGCCGGAACGCTCTGGCCTGTACTACTTCCACGCCAAAGGCGAGTCCGGCGCGTTCTTCTCCTTTCCCTGGATCGTCGCCCCAGCCGCCCCCAGCGCAGACATCGCAGTCCTCGCCGCCAACATCAACTGGAACGCGTACAACAATTTTGGCGGGCGCTCCAACTACATCCACCCCGACTGTTTTCCGTCCACGCCGACGATCAATGCCCGCCTAGAGCTGAAGCGCTACACCGACCGCGAACACCTCAACTACGACGCCGAGGACTACGCCCCCCTTTCCTTCGACCGACCCGAGCCACTCAACCACGTTCCCGAGGACGCCCAGATCACCGATCCCATCGCGGGACGCGCCGCCTCGCACGTGGCTCCGGCCGAGTGGCGACTCCTCGGCTGGCTAGAGCGCGAGGATTATGCCTACGACCTGTACGCCGAGACCCAATTTCACTTTGACCAGCTCGACCTCGACCAATACAAAATCCTCATCATCACCACCCATCCCGAGTACTGGTCGCGCAAGATGTACTACGACGTCAAGGCGTGGGTGCGCGAGCGCGGCGGCAAACTCATGTACTTGGGCGGCAACGGCCTCAACTGCGAAGTGGAGATGCTCGACGAGCAGACGATGAAGGTCAAAAACGGCGATATGCGCCTCCAACGGGCCGAGGGCCTAGAGAGCCGCTTTCACCAGTACCACGAGTCCGAGGCCAACCTGCTCGGCGTGGTCTGTACCACGGCGGGCATTATGACGGCCGCGCCGTATCAAGTCCTCGCCGCCGACCACTGGATTTTCGCCAACACCGGCGTCAAAAACGGCGAGACCTTCGGCGAGGCCAGCCTGCACGAGCGGGTACCCGGCGGTGCCTCCGGCCACGAGACCGACAAGACCTCGCCCTCTTCGCCCCCCAACATCGAAATCATCGCCCGCGGCCTCAACCCCGACCGCGGCGGCGCGGAAATGGTCTACTACGAGACGAAGAGCAACGGCGCGGTTTTTTCCGTCGGCTCCATCACCTATCCGGCCTCAATTCTCGTGGACGAGACCGTCTCGCGCATTACCACAAACGTCCTCGAACGCTTTGGCGCAGCATAGCCAAAGCACCCGTTTGGCCTTATTCTAAAATGTTTTGACCACCCGTAGGGACGACTCTTAGAGTCGCCCCTACAAGGAATCCCGATGACAACGAACAACACCGACCTAAACTGGATCGCCAACTACATCTGGGGCATCGCCGACGACGTCCTGCGCGACCTGTACGTGCGCGGCAAGTACCGCGACGTGATCCTGCCGATGACCGTGCTGCGCCGACTCGACGCAGTGCTGGAGGACAGCAAGCAGGCGGTCCTCGACATGAAGACCACCCTCGACAACGCCGGTGTCATCGAACAGGATGCAACCCTGCGGCAGATCGCGGGACAAGCCTTCTACAATACCTCCAAGTTCACCCTGCGCGACCTGCGCGCCCGTGCCAATCGCCAGCAGCTCGAAGCCGACTTCCGGGCTTGGCTCGACGGGTTCTCGCCCAACGTCCAAGACATCCTCGAAAACTTCGAGTTTCGCAACCAAGTCTCGCGGCTGTCTAGGGCCGACGCCCTCGGCACGCTGATCGAAAAGCTGACCTCGCCCGACATCAACCTGAGCCCGGCCCCGGTGCACTACGCCGACGGCACGGTCAGACACCCCGGCCTCGACAACCACGGCATGGGCACGATCTTCGAGGAACTGATCCGCCGCTTCAACGAGGAGAACAACGAGGAGGCGGGTGAACACTGGACCCCGCGCGACGCCGTGACCCTGATGGCAAAGCTGGTCTTCCTGCCCGTCGCCGACCAGATCAAGTCCGGCACCTACCTGATCTACGACGGGGCCTGCGGCACTGGCGGCATGCTGACCGTGGCCGAGGACGTGCTTCAGCAACTCGCCACTGACCACGGCAAAGAAGTCTCCACCCACCTCTACGGCCAGGAGATCAATGCCGAGACCTACGCCATTTGCAAGGCCGACCTGCTGCTGAAGGGAGATGGAGACGCGGCCGACAACATCGTCGGCGGCCCAGAGCACTCCACCTTGGCCAACGACGCCTTCCCGTCCCGCGAGTTCGACTTCATGCTCTCCAATCCGCCCTACGGCAAGAGCTGGAAGACCGACTTGGAGCGCATGGGCGGCAAGCGCGACATGCGCGACCCGCGCTTTGTGATCGAACACAACGGCGATCCCGAGTATTCCCTAGTCACCCGCTCCAGCGACGGCCAGATGCTCTTTCTCGCCAACAAGCTCTCCAAGATGAAGCCGGGCGGCAGTCGCATCGCCGAGGTGCACAACGGCAGTTCTCTGTTCACCGGCGACGCCGGCCAAGGCGAGAGCAACATCCGCCGCTGGATCATCGAGAACGACTGGCTGGAGGCCATCGTCGCCCTGCCGCTCAACATGTTCTACAACACCGGCATCGCCACCTACGTCTGGGTGCTCACCAACCGCAAGCCAGAGCATCGCCAGGGCAAGGTGCAGTTGATCGACGCCACCGAGTGGCACCGACCGCTGCGCAAAAACCTAGGCAAGAAGAACTGCGAGCTTGGCGAGTCAGACATCCAGCGCATCTGCGACACCTTCCTCGCCTTCGAGGAAAGCGAGCAGAGCAAGATTTTCGACAACGCCGCCTTCGGCTACTATAAGGTGACGGTCGAGCGGCCGCTAAGACTCGAAGGCACCGACCCCAACCGCGCTTACAAGGCCGCCGAGATCAAGAAGCTGAGGGAGAGCTGCGAGCGCAGCGAGACCGCGCCGCCCATCATCAAGAAGATCCACAAGCGAGGCACGGAGGCCGACCCACTGCGCGGCCTGTTCGAGGCCACCGTCAACGGCAAGCCCGTCGTGGTGGAGTACGAACCGGACACCGACCTGCGCGACACCGAGCAGATTCCGCTGCAAGAGGAAGGCGGCATCGAAGCGTTCCTGCAGCGCGAGGTCCTGCCCTACGCGCCTGACGCCTGGTACCAACCAGACAGCGTGAGGATCGGCTACGAGATCAGCTTTACTCGATATTTCTACAAGCCCCAGCCGATGCGGACGCTGGAGGAAATTCGGACGGATATTCTGGAGTTAGAGCAAGAAACGGAAGGGTTGCTGGGTGAGATACTGGGCGAAAGCCAACGGCCGGCGGCCATATAGAGCAGGGGCGAGCGATGTCCAGCACCGAGATCATCTTTGAAGTCAGGGAAGACGAAGTGGGGCCCGTGGCAGGCACCGAACTCAGGAGGAAATGGAAATGACAACGGAAACCCTGAATCAACATATTGAGATCACCCCAGGAATATCAGGTGGCAAACCCCGTATTGCCGGTCATCGGATCACTGTGGAGAATATCGTCATCTGGCACGAGCGCCTGGGCAAGAGTGCCGACGAAATCGCCGGTGATTACGACATAACTCTGGCGGATGTGTATGCGGCGTTGGCTTACTATTTCGATCACCGGCATGAGATTGACCAATCGCTCGAAGAGAGTCGAGCATTTGTAAATGCCTTACGCCAAAAATCCTCTTCGAAGCTTCCTCAAAAGATTCAAGACCTGACGCAACGTTATGAAGTTATCTAACGCCGGCAAACTGAAGCCTTATCCCACAATAAAGGATTCCGGTGTCGGGTGGATCGGCGACGCACCGAAACGCCAGCGTCGTTCCATACGGCTTCAGGGGTATGATTACACCCGACAGGGGGCATATTTCGTCACGATCTGTACTCGGAACCGGGCGTGTCTTCTCGGCGACATAGTAGAAGGTAGAATGCATCTTAGTGAGGCTGGACGGTTGGCACAGGCCGTATGGGAAGACCTGCCACACCATTACCCACACGTTCAGATAGACGTGTGGGTAATCATGCCCAATCACATGCACGGTATTATAATTTTGACAGAGGCGCAGGCGACAGATGATGATATGCCGTCAGGGGCAGACCCCAAAACAGACGTGGGGGCAATATCCAAAACCGACGTGGGGGCATCAAAAACAGATGTAGGGGCAATATCCAAAACCGATGTAGGGGCATTAAAAACAGATGTAGGGGCAATATCCAAAACCGATGTAGGGGCAGGTTTGAAACCTGCCCCTACCGTCCCCGCCCCCACCCGCCACGGCCTGTCCGAAATCGTCAGGGCCTTCAAGACCTTTTCGGCCAGACGCATCAACGCCTTGCACAATACCGTCGGTACGCCGTTCTGGCAACGCAATTACTACGAACGCGTTATCCGAAACCAATCCGCGCTGGATCGGATTCGGCAATACATTGCGGATAACCCGGCCAGATGGTCGGAAGACCTAGAGAATCCTGCCGTTAGGGACGGCTAGTATCCATTCAGCGTAGGGGCGACCAGCCGGTCGCCCTACATTGGTGAATATTATGATGACCTCAGATTTGAAACCCTATCCTGCCTATAAGGATTCCGGTGTAGAATGGTTGGGAGAGGTGCCGACGCATTGGACCGTACGAAGGATGAGACAGGTTGGGAAGCTCTCGAAAGGAAGTGGTGGAAGCAAAGAAGATGAAGTGCCCAGGGGAATTCCTTGCATCCGATACGGTGACTTATACACCACGCACGATTACTTCATCCAAAAAAGTCGGTCCTTTATTCCAAAAGACAAAGCGGCAGAATATACCGCCATCAAGTTCGGCGATGTGCTATTTGCTGGTTCTGGCGAGACTATAGGTGAGATAGGAAAATCGGCAGTCAATCTGATGCAGAATGAAGCCTACTGTGGTGGGGATGTCATCTTGTTTCGTCCTTCGCAGCAGGTCGAGTCGCGTTACTTGGGCTACGCCATGGATTGCCGACCGACTGCCGCTCAGAAGGCGACAATGGGGCGAGGCATCACGGTTATGCATATCTATGGAAACCAGCTAAAGCACCTGACCTTCCCCCTCCCACCTCTCCCCGAACAAACCGCCATCGTCCGCTTCCTCGACCACGCCGACCGGCGCATCCGGCGCTACATCCACGCCAAGCAGAAGCTGATTGCGCTGCTGGAGGAGCAGAAGCAGGCCATCATCCACCAAGCCGTCACGGGCCAAATCGACGTCCGAACCGGTCAGCGGTACCCGTCATACAAGGACTCCGGTGTGGAGTGGCTGGGAGAGGTGCCGGAGCATTGGGAATTGAGGCGTCTGAAGTGGGTGACTCGGCTGCAACGCGGCTATGACTTACCGGCAGACCGACGTGTGCCGGGTCCGTTTCCTGTTGTATCATCCGGAGGTGTCATTGATTCACACACGGAGGCGAGATGCACCGGTCCAGGAGTCGTTATGGGGCGATATGGCTCTACAGACGCTGTCTATTTTGTCGAGGGAGACTTCTGGCCGCACAATACGTCGCTTTTTGTGACGGACTTCCAGGGTAACACAAAGAAATGGTGCTATTACCTGCTCCGCAGCATCACAAAGGCCGACCAAGCCGGCAAGTCTGCTGTACCTGGGCTCGACCGTAAAGACCTCTTTCAGATCGTTATTGCCGTCCCACCAGTAGCAGAACAGAAATGGGCAGTTCAGGCCATAGAAGCCGCTACGGACAGCTTTACGAACGCAATTTCTATGGCCGGACGAGAGATTGACCTTCTTCACGAATACCGCACCCGCCTAATCGCCGATGTCGTCACCGGCAAGCTCGACGTGCGCGAGGCAGCGGCTGAACTCCCGGAAGTGGACCCGCTTGCGGAAGACGACTTGGACGGTACAATCCATGATAGGGAGAATTCAAATCTCGGCGAACTCGACGCCGAGGAATCGGCAGCAGAGTACACAATTGAAAAGGAGATGCCCTTATGACGGACTGGAGCAAGTGCCCTGGGGTGGAGCAAATCCCGGGCAAGGTCAGCGGCGCTTGGCTTTTCACCGACAGCAGACTGCCCGTATCCGCCCTGTTCGAGAACCTGGAGGCCGGTGCCACCGTCGAGGAGTTCATGGAGTGGTTCGCGCCCGTGGACGAATGGAAGGTGAGAGCCGTTCTGCAATACGTGGCCGACTCTCTGAAGGCCGTGCCGGTGGGCAGCCTTGAAGATACTGTTTGATCACGGTACGCCCGCGCCGCCGCAAGTGTTGCCCATCGGCCAATGAGCATCTATATTGTGCTACACAGAAACTGTGAGGCTGCGACTATGAAAAACATCACCGTATCCATCGACGAACAGACCCACCGGCTCGCCCGCATCCGGGCGGCGGAGTTGGACACCTCGGTATCGGCCCTCGTGCGAGACTACCTGAGACATCTGGCGGCGGAGCCGGATGCGGGGGGCGAAGCCAGTGAGTCTAGCGAAACCATCTATCAGCGTCGGTGCAGGCTGCTGCGGGAAGTACTCGCGGACTTCGATGGGCAGGGTATTGGGTTGCGGATGTCCGACAACCTGCCCAGAGAGGCGTTGTACGACCGCGTCGCGGCAAGGGCCGAGGCTGTCGCCGAGCGCGAGCGGCAGCGCAGCATCTCCGAAGCACTCAAAACCTCGCCATGCGATTCGTAGATACCAATGTCCTACTGTACGCCGTCAGCGAGGTCCCGGAAGAGGCCGACAAGCGGGCCCAGGCGCGGGAAGTCCTGACAGAACCCGACCTCGCCGCGTCCGTTCAGGTGCTGCAGGAGTTCTATCACCAAGCCACCCGACCGACACGGATCCGCAGTCTTTCTGGCAATAGAGCATTGCAATTCCTAGAGCCGATTCTGCTGTTCCGGATTCAGACCATGACGATGGACGTTTTTCTTAAGGCCACCGCCATCAGCCGACGCTTTCAATTGTCTTATTGGGACGGCGCGATCCTTGCCGCAGCCCGGACCCTCGGCTGCGACGTGATCTATTCTGAAGACCTCAGTTCGGAACAGGACTACGACGGCCTCCGGGTCATAAACCCGTTCACGGACGGGTAGTCTCCACAGTGCCCACCGACACCTCCGAACGCGGCCTCGAACGCCTCATCTGCACAGCCCTAGCCGGCCATCCCTGCGACCCACCTTTAGGTCCCACCGTAGGCGAGCCACCTGCCGGTTACGGCGGAGTCGGTTGGGCCGGCGGCAACTTCCACGACTACGACCGCGAATACTGCGTCGATCTGGCCCAGCTTTCCGCCTTCCTGCGCACAACCCAGCCCGAAGCAGCAGAGTCCCTCGACTTGTCCGAAGCCAGCCCCACGCGCCGCCGATTCCTAGCCCGGCTCCAAGGCGAAATCAGCAAACGCGGCACCATCGACGTGCTGCGCCACGGCATCAAGCACGAAGCGCACAACCTAGACCTATTCTACGGCACACCTTCAGCCGACAACCCCGACGCACAGGAACGCTTCAAGCAGAACCGCTTCACCGTCACCCGCCAGCTTCGCTACAGCCGCGACGAAACCCAGCGCGCCCTCGACATCGGCCTGTTCATCAACGGCCTGCCAGTCTTCACCTTCGAGCTGAAGAACAGTCTCACCAAACAGACGGTAGCCGACGCAGTCCAGCAGTACCAGCGCGACCGCAACCCGCGCGAGAAACTATTCGAGTTCGGCCGCTGCGTCGCCCACTTCGCGCTCGACGAAAACGAGATCCGCTTCTGCACCCACCTCAGCGGCAAGTCCTCTTGGTTCCTCCCCTTCAACCGAGGCTGGAACGACGGCGCTGGCAACCCGCCCAATCCTAACGGACTGGCTATCGACTACCTGTGGCGGGAAGTGCTCCCCCGCGAGAGCCTGACCAACATCCTAGAAAACTACGCCCAAGTGGTGGAGTCAAAGGACGAGAAGACAGGCAAGAAGAAGCAGACCCAAATCTGGCCGCGCTACCACCAACTCGACGTAGTGCGCCGCCTGCTCGCCGACGCGCGCACCCACGGCGTGGGTCGGCGCTACCTAATCCAACACTCGGCCGGCAGCGGCAAGAGCAACTCCATCGCCTGGCTGGCCCATCAGCTAATCGGCCTAGAAAAAGACAGCGCTCCAGTCTTCGACTCCATCATCGTCGTCACCGACCGCCTCATCCTCGACCGCCAGATCCGCGACACCATCAAGCAGTATTCCCAAGTATCGGCGACGGTGGGACACGCCGACCGCTCGGGCGACCTGCGCCGATTCATCGAAAGCGGCAAGAAAATCATCATCTCGACAATCCAGAAATTCCCCTTCATCCTCGACGAAATCGGCGACGAGCAGCGCGGGCGGCACTTCGCCATCATCATCGACGAGGCCCACTCCAGCCAAGGCGGTCGCACCGGTGCCGCCATGGCCCAGGCGCTCTCCAAAGCAGGAGCACAAGAAGAGGAAGAAACCTTCGAGGATCAGATCAACCGCATGATGAAGGAACGCAAGCTGCTCCCCAACGCCAGCTACTTCGCCTTCACCGCCACCCCCAAGAACAAGACGCTCGAAATCTTCGGTGCCCCGAACCCGCAGGCCGACGGCAAGGTCAGTCATCACGCCTTCCACAGCTACACCATGAAACAGGCGATCCAAGAGGGCTTCATCCTCGACGTGCTCGCCCACTACATGCCAGTGCAGAGCTACTACAAGCTCGCCAAGACCGTGGAGGAAGACCCAGAGTTCGACGTCAATAAGGCCCAGAAGAAACTGCGCCGCTTCGTCGAGAGCAGCGATCACGCGATTGGGCTCAAAGCCCAGATCATGGTCGATCACTTCCACGACCAAGTGCTGGCGCAGAACAGAATCGGTGGCCAAGCGCGGGCGATGGTGGTCACCAACGGCATCGAGCGGGCGATCCAGTACTACCACGCGATCCGCGACTACCTGCAGGAGCGCAAAAGCCGCTACCGGGCTATCGTCGCCTTCTCCGGCGAGCACGAGTTCGGCGGCGAGAAGGTCACCGAGGCGTCGCTGAACGGCTTCCCCTCCACCCAGATCGCCGGGCAGTTCCAGGAAGACCCCTACCGCTTCCTAGTCTGCGCCGACAAGTTCCAGACCGGGTACGACGAACCGCTGCTGCACACCATGTACGTCGACAAGACGCTGTCCGGCATTAAGGCGGTGCAAACCCTCTCCCGCCTCAACCGGGCGCATCCCAAAAAGCACGACGTGTTCGTACTCGATTTCCTCAACGACGCCGACACCATCCGCGACTCCTTCGCCGACTACTACCGCGCAACCATCCTAGCCGACGAGACCGACCCCAACAAACTGCACGACCTGCAGACGAGCCTAGACCGCACCCAAGTCTACTCCGACGACCAGATCGACGACTTTGTCGCTCGCTACCTCGGCGGTGCCCAGCGCGATCAACTCGACCCAATCCTCGACGCCTGCGTAGCGGCCTACAAAACCGATCTGGACGAGGACGGCCAAGTGGAGTTCAAAGGCAACGCCAAGGGATTTGTGCGCACCTATGCCTTCCTCTCGTCCGTGCTTCCCTACAACGACGCTGGCTGGGAGAAGCGCTCGATCTTCCTGAACTTCCTGATCCCCAAGCTGCCCGCCCCTGAGGAAGAAGATCTATCGAAGGGCATCCTCGACGCCATCGACCTAGACAGCTATCGGGTCGAGAAGCAAGCGATGCAGCAGATCCTGCTGCCGGACGAAGACGCCGAAGTCGATCCGGTGCCGACCGCCGGCGGGGGTCACCGCACCGAGCCAGAGCTGGACCGGCTCTCGAACATCCTCAAGGAATTCAACGAACACTGGAGTACAGACTGGGACGACACCGACCGTGTGCTGCGACTCATTACCGATACCATTCCCGGCCGGGTGGCCACGGACACCGCCTTCCGCAACGCGCAGCATAACTCGGATCGGGAGAACGCACGTATCGAGCACGACAAGGCGCTCCTGCGCGTGATGACCTCGGTGATGAAGGACGACACGAGGCTTTTTAAGAAGTTCATGGACGACCCCGGCTTTAAGCGCTGGATGACCGAAAAGGTGTTCGACCTTGCCAGCGAGCAAGCAGCAGCCGACTAAAGCCCCGAGCGGCAGCGCGGTTTTTTCCGTCGGCTCCGTTGCGCATCCGGCCTCAATTTTCGTGGCTGAAACCGTCTCGTGCATCACCACAAACGTCCTCGAACGCTTTGTCGCGACATAGCCAAAGCACCCATTTGGCCTTATCTTCTAGTGTTTTAGGCTGTTAGGAGACGAAATTTTCATGGCTACCGAGCCGAGCAAAGACCTAGCGGTTTTTGCCAATCCACATCCGGATCGCGACTACACAATCGAGTTTTCGTGTCCGGAATTCACTTCGATATGTCCCGTAACCGGGCAACCTGATTTCGGCACCATCCACATCCACTACGTGCCCGACCAGCAGTGCATTGAGCTCAAATCGCTCAAGCTCTACCTGTGGTCCTTTCGCCAAGAAGGCGCTTACTACGAAGCAGTCACCAACACCATTCTCAACGATTTGGTGGCCGCCTGCGCGCCGCGACACATGACTGTAGTGGGAGAATTCAACGTGCGCGGAGGTATCTCCGCCGTTGTGACGGCCGAATTTGCCGCGTAGCCCTAAGCCCGGAGACATATCAATTTATCGAATGGAGACTTACAATGGAAGAAGTACGCCAAGACGCCGCTGAGACGGCAGGGGAAGAAGGATCGGGGGAAAACGGCGGCCGGCAGGACCGGGCTTGGTTTCCCTATATCACCAAGGTGCAGTTCGAGCGGTTCCTCTCGCGGCTAGAGACCAAGATCCCCGACCAAATCGACCGCGACTACGTGCGGCCTATTATTCGCACCCCGTCGATGATTCACCGCTTTTTGCGCGGCATCGAATCCATGAACCTGACCGACCGCGACCAAAAGCCCACGGATTTACTGTTGCGGATCGTCCCCAAGGAGACGCGCAAATTCGCGATCGCCGAAGTGATCCGCGACCTCTACAAAGACCTGCTGCCGGAATGGGAAGAAAATAACGGCAACATGAGCGACGACGCGATTGTCGATTACTTCCGCAATCGCACCGGCATGGGACGCGATTCGGCCAACAAGATGAAGATGTTTTTCAAATACCTCATCGCCGAAGCCGACTTTGGCGATCCCTCCGACCCGCAAGAGGAAGCGGCCGCCGAACCCACACCCCAAGAAACTCCCGAACCTGAGCCTAAAGAGGCTCGCAGCACCCGCGAACCCGAACCGCAAGAAACGCCCGAACCCACACCCCAAGAGAAGCGCAGCACCCGCGAACCCGCACCCAAGGAGCGTTCCGGGCGCGACGGCCGCACCAAGCGCACCAGTTCCGAACGCCAAGAGCGGCAACAACAAGAGCGGCCAGAACGACCAGAACGTTCAGACCGCCAAGAACGCCCTCTGACCGAGACGCAGCGAGCCTATCTAGAAACCCTCCAGTCCATGGTCCAGATCAAAATTGACGGCGACTGGGACGAAGACATGATCCGCCTCGCCTTCGACCGCCTGGAGCGGCTCTTCGACCGCTTGCGGCGCGCCTAATCAAAAAAGAGCTTGCGCCTACGATTGCCTCGTAGGCGCAAGCGATAAAACGCCCTATGAACAACTACCGCATTGCGATCATCGGCCTCGGCGGCATGGGCAGGCATCATGCGGAGGCCGTGCAGTTAGAGGCCAACTGCGAGCTGGTCGCCGGGGCAGAAATCGACCCCGAGCGGGCGGCGGCATGGGGCGAGCGCTTTGGCGTCAAAGCCCTCTACGACGACTACGAGCAACTGCTCGATGAGCAACAACCCGACATCGTCATCGTTCCAACCCAAGCACCGATGCACCACCAGCCGACGATTGCCGCGGCCCAGCGCGGCATCCACGTCTTTTGCGAAAAGCCGATTGCCCTGAATCTCATCGAGGCCGACGAGATGGTTGCAGCCTGCGACCAGCACGGCGTCAAGTTTGCCATCAACCACATCAAACGCGCCAGTCCGTACAATCGCCACGCCCTTTCGCTGATCAACCAAGGCGCAATCGGCCAAGTTGTGCTGCTGCAAGCAACGGACAAAGGGGGCCGCAAGGTGGGCAACTCGCTGATGGAGATGGGCACCCATCTCTACGATTGGGTGCGTCTCTTCGGCGGCGATGTCGAGTGGACGCACGCGCACCTCGTGCAGATGGATGGACGCGAGTCAACTGTCGATGACATCAAACACACCCAAGAGGTGCACCCAAAGGACCGCGATGCGGGGATTGTGCTCGGCGAGCGTGGACACGCCTCGTTTCGCTTTGCCAACGGCATCCACGCGGACGTGCAATTCCTCGCCCAGCCGCAGACCAACGACAACGGCTACGGCATTGACATCATCGGCACCGAGGGACGCATCGCCGTGCGGGAGAGCGTGGGCACGACGATGTTTATCCACAAGGGACAACACAAAACGCCGGCCGAGGCGTGGGAACCCGTGCATCTGCCAGCCGAAGACCTCGACGAGCAGGGCAATCCGCGCGATAGGACCTCCATACGCTTGCTCTTGCAGCGCCTCATGCTGCGCGACCTCATCGCCGCCATCGAGGAAGACCGGGATCCGTTTGCCAGCGGCCGGGACGGTCGAGATTGTCTTGAAATGATTCAGGCGACGTGGGAATCACATCGGCGCAGGGCGCGAGTGTACATGCCGCTAACGCCGCGCGAGCACCCGCTCGAACGGTGGCGAAAAGAAGCAAGCGCCGGCAAGATCAACTAAAGCGCAGTCCCCAACACTGTTGGGAACGCACCATCGCCGCACCCTACTCCTCAAAGCGCGCCATCGCCGCAAACTTGTCCAGCCGCTGGGCGATTAGCTCTTCTGGAGTGAGTCGCTGAAGTTCGGCTAGGGCATCTTGGACGCAGCGCTTGAGCGCGGAGGCCACATTGTCCCAGTCGTGGTGCGCACCGCCCAACGGCTCGGGCACGATGCGGTCGATGATCCCCTGCTGCTTCAGGTCTTTAGCCGTGAGCCTGAGGGCCTCGGCTGCTTCCTCTCTGCGGTCGCGCACCTTGAACAGAATCGTCGAGCAACTCTCCGGCACAATCACCGAATAGCAGGCGTGCTCCAGCATCAGGATCCGGTCGCCGACCGTGATGCCAATGGCACCGCCGCTGAAGGCTTGGCCGATAATGGCCACGACGATGGGCACCGGCAAATGCGACATTTCGTAGAGGTTGCGGGCGATGGCCTCGGCTTGGCCCCGCTCCTCGGCTTCAATCCCGGGATAGGCCCCCGAGGTATCGACCAAGGTCAAGACCGGCAATTGGAACTTAGCCGCCATCTGCATCAGGCGTCGGGCCTTGCGATACCCCTCTGGATGCGGCATGCCGAAGTTGCGCTTTTGCCGCTCTTCGAGGTTGCGGCCACTCTGGATGCCAACGACCATGACCGATTCGTCGTCCAGCCGCGCCGGCCCGCCGATGATGGAGCGGTCGTCGGCAAAGAGGCGGTCGCCGTGCAGCTCGGTAAAGTCGGCGAGCATCCGCTCGACGTAATCGAGCGCATAGGGGCGATGCGGGTGCCGCGAGATTTGCACCTGCTGCCAAGGACTGAGATTGGCGTATATCTCTCGGCGTTTCTTCGCAGCCTGCGCTTCGAGCTTCCGCACGGGCTCATCCACATTCAAACCATTGGTCTCAGCTTGTTCTTTTAGCTCGTCGATTTGCTTTTGCAGCGCGACGAGATCGCGTTCAAAATCGAGGTAAAATCCATTCTTATTCATGGGACAAACCTCCTAGGTTACAATTAGGAATTAGGAATTGAGAATTACGAATTACCCCACCCCAATTCCTAATTCCTAATTCCTAATTCACCCAGCGCGGCCTCAACTCGGTCCAGCGCCTTTTCAAGCAGGTCCAGCGACGTGGCGTAGGAGAGGCGGATGTGCTCGTAGGTGCCAAACCCAGCGCCGGGCACGCAGGCCACCTTGGCCTCTTCGAGCAAGTACTCGCACAATGCTACTGAATCGCGGACTTGGCTACCGTAGTACGCGGCAACGTCGGGATAGGCGTAAAAGGCCCCTGACGGCAACACACATTTCACGCCCTCGATAGCGTTGAGGCGCTCGACCATGTAACGTCGTCGCCCATCAAAGGCCTGGCGCATTTCCTCGACCGATTCCTGCGGGCCGTCGAGCGCCTCGACAGCCGCTTTCTGCGCCATCGACGAGGGGTGCGACACTTCCTGGCTTTGCACCTTGTTCATGCCAGCGATGATCTCCTCGCTAGCCCCCGTGTAGCCGATGCGCCAGCCAGTCATCGCATAGGCCTTGGACACCCCGTTGACCACAATGCTGAACTCCTTGGCCTCCGGGCTACAAGCGGCAATCGAGTGGTGCTCGGCTCCGTCGTAGATCAGCTTCTCGTAAATCTCGTCGCTGAGCACATAGACCCCGTGTTCAACGGCCACGGCCGCCAAGCTCTCCAATTCCTCGCGGGTGTACACCGCGCCGCTGGGATTGGACGGCGAGCACAAAAAGAGCATCCGCGTGCGGGGCGTAATGGCGGCGCGAAACTCATCCGCGGTCAGCTTGAGTCCGTTGGCCGCTTCGGTCTCGACGATCACCGGCTCGCCGCCCACTATCCGCGGCTGCTCGCAGTAGGTCACCCAATAGGGCGTGGGGATAATGACCTCGTCGCCAGAGTTGACCAGCGCCGCCACTGCCAAAAAGAGCGAGTGCTTGGCCCCGTTGTTGACGATCACTTCGTCGGTTGTGTAAACCAAGCCATTGTCGCGCTCGAATTTGCGGCAGATCGCCTCCTTGAGCTCGATGATCCCCGACCCCGGCGTGGTGTACTTGGTAAAGCCCTCAACAATGGCGCGGATGCCAGCGTCTTTGACGTTTTGCGGCGTATCAAAATCCGGCTCGCCCGCCGACAGGGAAACCACGTCGATACCAGCGCGCTGCATGGCTGCGGCCCGCGCCGAAATCTGCATGGTGACCGACGGCTGGACGCGCTGTACATTGTGCGAAAGTGGCATAGTTCCTCAGGTTGTGTATTCGGCGTTCAGGCGCACGTACTCGTACGTCAGATCGCAGGTAAAAATTTCAGCCGTTGCCGCGCCCATTGCCAAGTCGATGTCAATGGCCATTTCCTCCGCCTGCATGGCCGCGCTCAGTTTATTCTCGTCGAAATCGAGACCAGCGCCGTTGCCGTAGATTCCAGTGCCGCACAGCGACACCCGCGCGGTTTCGGGGTTGAACTCGACGCCGGCGTACCCCATCGCACACAGAATGCGTCCCCAGTTGGGATCGTTGCCAAACGCCGCAGTCTTCACCAAGCTCGAATTCGCCACCGCAATGCCGACTTGCCTCGCCTCGACTTCAGTGGCGGCCCCGCGCACCGCGATAGTGATCAGCTTGGACGATCCCTCGGCATCGCGCGCGATCGCCTGGGCCATCTGCCGGCACGCGTACTCAATGCCCTCGTAGAGACGCGCACAATCGCGTTCGCCTAGCTCCGCGCCGTCGCCATTGGCCATCAGAATCACCGTATCACTCGTGCTCATGTCGCCGTCAACCGTGATGCAGTTGAACGTGCGCTGTATGGCTTGCGACAGCAGTTCTTGCAATGGTCCGCTGGGCACGGCCGCGTCCGTGGTCACCACTGCCAGCATCGTCGCCATGTTGGGGGCGATCATCGCTGCTCCTTTAGCCATCGCCCCGACCACGACGCGGCCCGCTTCCAACTCGATCTCGACGGCACAGCTTTTCGGCACGGTGTCCGTGGTCATGATTGCCTCGGCAGCAGTAGCACCGCCTTCCTCGGACAACGCCGCGACAATCTGCGGGATGCCCGCTTCGATCTTGGCAATCGGCAACGGTACGCCAATCAAGCCGGTGGAGCAGACCAGCACTTCTTCCGTTTGCAAACCCAACTCGCTCGCCGTCAGGGCACACATCCGCCGAGCGTGGTCCAAACCGGCGTCGCCGTTGCAGACATTGGCGTTGCCGCTGTTGAGAATGACGGCCCGCGCCTTGCCGTCGGCGAGGTGCTCGCGGTCGATGGCAATCGGTGCGCCCTGCACCTTGTTGGTGGTGTACACCGCGGCCGCATTCGCCGGGCGCGTCGAATACACCAGCGCCAAATCCTTAGCGCCCGATTCCTTGACACCCGTCTGGATGCCAGCCGCCCGGTACCCACTCGGCGCAGTGACCCCTCCGCCCTCGATAATTCTCATAGCGCTCAGTCCGTTCCCGTCGCGCCGACCGCTAGCTCGGCCAGCGCATCCTTCATCAACTTGTAGTGCAAACTATCGGCCAGCGCGATCCAACTCGCCTCGATCACATTCTCCGAAACCCCTACCGTACCCCACACGTCCTTGCCGTCCGACGACTCGATCAACACCCGCACCTTGGCCGCGGTCCCATCGCTACTCGACAACACCCGCACCTTGTAGTCCTCCAAGTGCACCTGCTTGAGCGCGGGGAACTCCTGCTCCAACGCCTTGCGCAGCGCTTGGTCGAGCGCGTTGACCGGACCATCGCCGGCGGCGACCGTATGGTACTCCGCATCGCCAATGGCGACCTTGACAATGGCCTCGGCTTCTTCGGCGTGCTCCCCGATTCTGCGGTTGATGGTGCGGAAGTTGATCAGCGTGAATAAGTCCTCGTACGTGCCCTGGACCCGCCGCGCCATCAACTCAAACGATCCCTCCGCCGCCTCGAACTGATAGCCCTCGTGCTCCAACTGTTTGACTCGCTCCAAGACCTGCCCCACCAGCGGATCTCTCTTCTCTATGTCGGGCAAAAATCGCTGGAGCTTACTGACAATCGTCGCGCCGCCCGCTTGGTCCGAGACCAAGAACCGTCGCTCATTGCCCACCTGCTCAGGCTCGATATGCTCAAACGAGTGGGCGACCTTCATCACCCCGTCGATATGCGCCCCACCCTTGTGGGCAAACGCGCTCTCGCCGACATAGGGCTGGCGGTGGTCGTGATAGACATTGGCGATCTCGCTGAGGAAGCGAGAGAAGTCCATCAGTTCCACGAGGTTGTCGCGGCCCACCGTCTCGAAACCCATCTTCAGCTCGAGATTGGGCAAAATTGAGCACAAGTTGGCGTTGCCGCAACGCTCGCCATAGCCGTTAAAAGTTCCCTGGACTTGCTCTGCACCCCGCTCCACAGCTACGAGCGTGTTGGCCACGCCCACGCCAGCATCGTTGTGCGTGTGGATGCCAAAGGAGATACCGATCCGTGCCTTGACCCCCTCGACGATCTGGCCCATCTCACTGGTCAACGTGCCGCCATTGGTATCGCAAAGCACCAAAATCCGCGCTCCACCGCGCTCGGCGGCCAACAGCGTCTCAATCGCGTAATCGGCGTCGGCCTTATAGCCGTCGAAAAAGTGCTCGGCGTCGTAGATCACCTCGCGACCGTGCGCGACCAGATAGGCGACTGAGTCCTCGATCAACTGCACATTGCCCGCCAGCGTGGTGCGCAATATCTCAGTCGCGTGCAAGGTCCAGCTCTTGCCGAAGAGGGCGATGCTGTCGGTTCCGGCCCTGAGTAAGGTCTGCAAGGTCTCGTCTTCTTCCGGGGCGTTGGTCGCTCGCCGGGTGCTGCCGAAGGCGGTCACTTTCGCCTGTAAGCCGAGCTTTTTCGCCTCTTGAAAAAAGGCCAAGTCCTTGGGATTGGTTGGGTTGGGCCAACCGCCTTCAATATAGTGGACCCCGAGCGCGTCGAGCCGCCGCGCAATCAGCAGCTTGTCCTCTAGCGAATAGGAAATGCCCTCGGCTTGGGCACCGTCCCGCAGAGTCGAGTCATAGACTTCGATGCGCATGGTGTCGCTTCCTTCCATCGCCCTAGGCGTCGGCCACAGCCTGGGCTACTAGGTCGCCTACTTCCGCAGTGGAATATCCCATTCTCCCCGCACCCATGTCGTCGAGCTTGGTCAGCGTCGAGACGATAGCGCCCTCCAAAATGTTGGCCCCTTCGTACTCGCCGAGCGTGTCGAGCATGAGCTGGCAAGCGCCGATGGCGGCCATAGGGTTGATGATATTCTGGCCGGTGTACTTGGGAGCCGAGCCGCCGATCGGCTCGAACATCGACACGCCTTCGGGGTTAATATTACCGCCGGCAGCAATGCCCATCCCGCCCTGGATCATCGCGCCCAAATCCGTGATGATGTCGCCGAACATGTTGTCGGTAACTACCACGTCGAACCACTCGGGGTTTTTGACCATCCACATGCAGATGGCATCGACGTGAGCGTAGTCGCGCTTGATGGCCGGATAGTCAGCCGCGCCGATTTCTTCAAACACCCGCTCCCACAGATCGAAGGCATACGTCAGCACATTGGTCTTGCCGCACAGCGTCAAGGTGTTGTCCTTGTTGCGCCGCTGGGTGTACTCAAAGGCGTAGCGCAAGCAGCGCTCGACGCCCTTGCGGGTGTTAATCGATTCCTGCACGGCGATCTCGTCGGGCGTGCCCTTTTTGAGGAAGCCACCAGAACCGGCGTACAGCCCTTCGGTGTTTTCCCGCACCACCACGAAGTCGATATCCTCCGGCCCCTTGTCCTTAATCGGCGTCGGCACATTGGGGTAGAGCTTGACCGGGCGGAGGTTGATGTACTGGTCCAACTCAAAGCGCAGCCTCAGTAGAATGCCCTTTTCGAGGATACCCGGCTTTACGTCGGGGTGGCCGATGGCCCCTAGGTAAATGGCGTCAAACTGCCTAAAGTCGTCGGCCGCTGAGTCGGGCAGGACTTCGCCGGTGCGCAAGTAGCGGTCGCCGCCAAAGTCAAACTCTACGGTCTCGTATTTGAATCCCTGCTTAGCGGCTACAGCGTCGAGTGCTTTCAGCCCCTCGACCACCACTTCAGGTCCTGTTCCGTCTCCGGGTATTACGGCAATTTTGTGCAATTATTTATCTCCTTCTCTTCTCGTTCCAATTGGCAAAATAGCGCAGTCCTGTGACCGCGATTCTAACAGCGATATATAGCAACATCACGCCGGCTGTGAGGATCAACATCACGAACACCAACCCTGTCGCGATTAGAATCGCGCCTATAACAGTGGCCGCGACGAAAGCAAAAAACAGCAAGGCGGTCGTCGGTATCAGCACCCGAGCTAATGGGTTGGTAATTTTCCGTCCGTTTATCTTAATGTGTCCCACTTATCACCTCTTTCAGAACCCCGCCACGTACGGCAGCCTCCGCGTGGTGCTCTCAATCTGGTCGCCGGCGTCCAAAAGCTGGCCTAGCGAATCCCAGCTCCCTTTGAGAAACTGCTCGCGCGGGCCGTCGGCAATATCGGCTGCAACTTGGCCGCCAGCCCAGCTCACCTGCCGCGCTTCGAGGTCAATGGCCACCTCCTGCGCCGGATCGCTCTCGACCGCATCCATCAACGCCTGCATGTCCTCGGCTGCCACCCGCACACAGGGCAATCCCATGGCGATGCAGTTGCCAAAGAAAATCTCGGCAAAGGACTCGGCGACAAAGCCCTTGATCCCCCAACGCATCAGCGCCTGCGGCGCGTGTTCGCGCGAGGACCCGCAGCCAAAATTGGCATTGGCCAACAGAATCGACGCCCCTTGAAAACGCGCTTGGTCAAAGGGATGGTCGCCGGCGGCGCGATCGTCCTCAAAGGCATGGGCACCCAAATTCTCAAAGGTCACCGTCCGCAAAAAGCGGGCCGGAATGATGCGGTCGGTATCAATATCGGCCCCGCGCACCACTACGCCGCGGCCAGTTATCCTCTTAATCACACTCGAATTTTCCATGGTGTCTCCTTCTCTATCCCACCAACTCCCGCACATCCGCCACTTCCCCAGCCACCGCCGCCGCCGCGACCATCGCCGGACTCATCAGCAAAGTGCGGCCGGTGGGACTGCCCTGCCGGCCCTTGAAATTGCGGTTGGACGACGAGGCGCACAGTTCGCGGCCTTGGAGTTTGTCGGGATTCATCGCCAAGCACATGGAGCAACCAGCCCCCCGCCACTGGAACCCGGCCTCTGCAAAGATCTCGTGCAGGCCCTCGGCCTCGGCTGCGATCCGCACCTGCTGCGACCCAGGCACCACGAGGGCGCGGACGCCGGTGGCCACTTTGCGCCCGCGAGCAACCCGAGCTGCCTCGCGCAGATCCGAGAGCCGACCGTTGGTGCAGGAGCCGATAAACGCCACATCTACTTTGGTCCCGGCGATCTTCTGCCCCGGCTCAAAGTCCATGTACGCGAAGGCTTCTTGGACGGTGGAGCGGTCGGCAGCGGCAAAAGCGTCCAAGTCAGGCAGGTCTTGGTCAATGCCGACCGATTGGCCCGGCGTGATGCCCCACGTCACGGTCGGGCCGATCTCGCGGCCGTCGATTTGGACTAGGTCGTCGTACTCGGCGTCTGCATCCGAGGCCATGGACTCCCACCACTCGACCGCAGACTCAAAATTGCGCGGCGCGTATGGCCGCCCATTGAGATAGTCGTACGTCGTCTGGTCGGGATTGACGTAGCCAACCCGGGCACCGCCCTCAATCGACATATTGCACACCGTCATCCGCTCTTCGATGGACATGGCCTCAATGACTGAGCCGCCGTACTCATAGCCATAGCCAACGCCGCCATTGACTCCGAGTAGGCCGATGATGTGCAAAATGACGTCCTTGGCGTACACCCCCTCGCTCAGCGTGCCGCTGACTTCGATCCGCCGCACCTTGAGCGGGTCCATGGCTAAGCACTGCGTGGCGAGCACGTCGCGGACTTGGCTGGTGCCAATGCCAAAGGCCACCGCGCCAAAAGCTCCGTGCGTTGAAGTGTGGCTGTCGCCGCAGGCAATGGTCATGCCCGGCTGAGTCAGTCCCAGTTCTGGGCCGATGACGTGGACCACTCCCTGGCGCTGATCGTCGATGTTGAACAGCGGAATCTCGAACTCGGCGGCATTCTGCTCGATCGCGTCCATCATCTCCTCGGCCAAGTCATCGACAAAGGGCCGCTGCACCAAATCCGTGGGCACGATGTGATCCACGGTGGCAAAGGTGCGCTTTGGGAAACGGACCGTAAGGCCGCGCTCCCGCAGCATCTCAAAGGCCTGGGGGCTGGTCACCTCATGGACCAAATGCAGGCCAACGAACAACTGCGTCTGCCCTGAGGGCAACTCGCGCACAGTGTGCGCGTCCCAAACCTTGTGCAACAGGGTCTTACCCATCTCCAATCTCCTCTACACGGTCTGATGCTGTTCTTGAGTGTTCTTGGCGGCTAGGCGGTTCAGCGCATCGACATAAGCCCTCGCACTGGCGTCAATAACGTCGGTCGAAACGCCCCGGCCTCGCGCCTGTTCTCCACTTCTCGACAGATGTACCGTCACCTCGCCTAGTGCTTGACTGCCGGAGGTGATGGCGCGAATGCCATAATCGTCCAGTTGGATATCGTCATCTTCTTGTGGATGGCTAGCGAGAGCTCGGTTAATAGCCTCATAAACAGCGTCCACCGGGCCGTCGCCCTGAGCCGCTCCCTCCACAGGCTCGCCACCGGCGATACTCAAACGCACCGTCGCCGAGGGCACGGTTCCGGTGCAGCTAACCGCCTGCAGATACTTCAGTTCGTAATAGGGGGTCCCCTCGCCAGGGTCGTCGTGGAAGATCTCGATCAGATCCTCGTCGAAGACCTCCTTCTTCTTGTCGGCCAGTTCCAAGAACTTCTCGTAGACCTTGTCCAGCTTCGCCTGATCCAGCTCGTAGCCCAAGACCTCCAGCCGGTGGCGCAGCGCCGCGCGTCCCGAGCGCGCCGTCAGCACGATCTCGGTAGCCTCCAGCCCCACATCTTTCGGATCCATGATCTCAAAGGTGTCGCGCTGCTTGAGCACCCCATCTTGGTGGATACCCGAGCTATGGGCAAAGGCGTTGGCACCGACGATCGCCTTGTTGGGCTGGACCGCAATGCCCATCAAGCGGCTGACCAACCGGCTAGTGGGAACGATTTCCTCGGTGACCACCTCGGTGTCAAAACCGAAGTAGTCCTGGCGCGTCTTTAGCGCCATGACGATCTCCTCCAACGAGGAATTGCCGGCCCGCTCGCCCAAGCCGTTGATCGTGCATTCGGCTTGGCGCGCGCCGTTTTTGATCGCGGAGAGGGTATTGGTTACTGCCATGCCCAGATCGTCGTGGCAGTGGACGCTGATGATGGCGTCCCCACTGTTGGGGACCTTGGCGATGATCCGCGCAATCAGCGCCCCAAACTCTTCGGGCACGGCATAACCCACGGTGTCGGGGATATTGATCGTCGTGGCCCCCGCCGCGATGGTCGCCGCGATAATTTCATTGAGGTAGTTGGGTTCGGTGCGAGCGGCGTCCATAGGCGAAAACTCGACGTCGTCGCAGTACGACTTGGCCTGCTCCACCGCAGCCACCGCCATTTTCAGCACCTCTTCCCGGCCCTTGCGCAACTGACCCGCGAGGTGGATATCCGATGTGCCGATAAAGGTGTGGATCCGCGGCCGGGGCGCGTCTCCGAGCGCCTCGCCGGCCCGCTCAATGTCCTTGGGCATAGCGCGAGATAGCCCGCAGATTACCGGCCCTTCGATCTCCTGCCCAATGCGGCGCACAGCCTCAAAATCCTCGTTGGAGGAAACCGGAAAGCCAGCCTCGATAATATCGACTTTCAGCCGCGCCAACTGGTGGGCAACTTCCAGCTTTTCCCGGACGGTCAGCGAGGCACCGGGCGTCTGTTCGGCGTCCCGCAGCGTGGTGTCGAAAATGTATACGCGATTTGCATCAGCCATGATGTGTTCTTTCCTGGCTGGCCGGATGAGGTGGTACAAGCGGCAGACGGTCCCCTCCAGCCGTGCAGAGACCGCCTACCGACCAAAGGTCGGGGTCGGAACTCAACTCGCTAAGTAGGGGTTCCATCGCGCTCACCTCCTCTCAAGGTTTTCCTCTTTGTTATTTGTCGTCCAGCCAACTCATCATCGCGCGCAGCCGGGTGCCGACGGTCTCGATCAGGTGCTCGGAATCGCGGCGCTTGATCGCATTGTACACCGGACGGCCCACTTGGTTTTCGGCCAGCCATTCCCGCGCAAAGTGGCCGTTCTGCACATCGGCGAGAATCTGCTTCATCTCCGCGCGCGTCTGCTCGGTGATCACCTGCCGCCCGCGCGTCAGGTCGCCAAACTCCGCGGTATCCGAAATCGACGAGCGCATGTTGGCAATGCCGCCCTCGTAGATCAGATCGACGATCAGCTTGACCTCGTGCAGACATTCGAAATAAGCGACCTCGGGCTGATAGCCAGCCTCGACGAGCGTGTCAAACCCAGCGCGAATCAGCTCGGTCAAACCGCCACACAGCACCACCTGCTCGCCGAACAAGTCGGTCTCCGTCTCCTCGCGGAAGGTCGTCTCAATGACTCCGGCCCGGCCGCAGCCAATCCCCTTGGCATAGGCCAAGCCGACCTCGTGCGCCCGGCCGGTAGCGTCTTGGTAAACAGCCAACAGACCCGGCACGCCACCCCCCTGCTGGTACACGCGGCGCACCAAGTGCCCCGGCCCTTTGGGCGCGACCATAAACACATCGACATCGGCCGGCGGCACCACCTGCCCAAAGTGGATGTTAAACCCGTGGGCAAAGGCAAGGGCATTGCCCGCTTCGAGATTGGGGCGGATATCGGCTTCGTACACCGCCTTCTGGACTTCGTCGTTGATCAGGATCACCACGATATCGCCTCGCTTGCTGGCCTCGGCCACATCGGCTACTTCCAGCCCGGCGGCCTCGGCTTCAGCCCGCCGCTGGCTACCCGCGCGCAGGCCCACCACCACCTTGACGCCGCTTTCCGCCAGATTGAGCGAATGCGCGTGGCCCTGGCTACCGTAGCCGATGACAGTCACGGTCTTGTCCGAGAGCAAATCGAGGTTGGCGTCGTTGTCGTAGTACATCTGCATAAAAAATTCTCCTTCACTAAGGGCGTTGAGAGTGTTTTATAGACATAGTTAGCTGACAGCCTATGCGTTTGCAGCGGCTTCGTCCGTTAATTGGGCTGTTGAAAATGGAACGAGGGGCGAAGCCTACTTGACCGGCCGGCCAATAATAAGCAGTAAGTCGAGGAGGAGAAGTCGGAGGCGCGCCCACACTGGCGTCGGGCGGAAAATACGCGGGAACTGGAACGGCGCGCTCATTGTCATTAAACCTAAGTAAGCCAAGAAGTTAGCGTTCAATTTAGAAAGGTTCCAATATACGGCGCACAAAGGGGAATGTCAAGCGATGTAGCGCAATCGCCCATCCTGCCCTAATTTACCGCACGCACTGAATCCCAACCGCGAAATCTCCTGTGGCCGACACCTTTGAAATCCAGCTCGTCGCCGACGACACCGCTTGGGACGCCTTCGTCCACCAAGCCGTCGGCGGTACGGTATTTTCCACCAGCGCGTGGCTGCGCTGTGCTGCGGCGGCCACCGGCGGTCAAGTCCACCGCCTCGGTTGCTACCGCAATGGTTCCCTCGTCGCCGGCCTCAGCGGCCTAGCCCGCCGGCGCTGGGGCCTCTATCGCCTCGAAACCCCGGAGTTGACGCCCCACACTGGCCTGCTCCTAGCTCCGGTCGCTGGCAAAGGGCCGGCCAAAGCCGAAGCAGCCCAACACCGCGCTTGCACGCACCTGATGGACCATCTCGCCAAGCACTACGACCGCGGCTTCCTAGTCCACGCGCCGGCCGTCGCCGATGTGCGCCCCTTCACTTGGCAGGGCTGGGACGCGCACCTGCGCTATACCTATCGGCTGCCGCTCGGCGACAGCAACGCACTCTGGGAGCGAATCGAGCGCCGCACGCGCACCGCCATTCGCAAGGCTGAAAAACTCGGCTATCAACTGCGGCCCACCAGCGATATCGCACTGTTTCGGCGGCAGTACGAAGCCATCTACGCCAACCAAGCCGACGGTCCCCCGGTCGCCGCGGCTTTGGCCGAGCGCTTTAGCGCCGCGGCTTTAGCGGCTGGCCTATCCCAAGCGTACGAAATCGCCTCCCCAGACGGGCCAGCCGCGATCGTCGCCTTTGTCGAAGGCTTCGACACCACCTATGCCTGGACCGCAGGAGCCGACCCCGCTTACAACCACACTGGGGCCATCTCGCTGTTGTATTGGCAATACTGCACCACAGCCGCCCACCAGTACTTTGACTTTGTCGGCGCTAACATGCCGAGCATCGCCTTTTTCAAGCGCGGCTTTGGCTGCGATTTAGTGCCGTACTACGCGGTTGTCGGCTACAAGAGCCGCTGGGTCAAACGCGCTTTTGACCTCCGCCAAGCCCTGCGCGACTGACGGACCTCAATAGTGCAACTGCGTCACCGACTTGGATATTAACGCAATAGCCACCGCGGACATGCCCACCAAGCCCATGCCGCAGGCGTACCCAGCCAACAACACCGGCGCGTATTGCCGCCACTGCTGCGTCCCAAAGCGCGGCTCCAGCCAATAGCGGGCCAGCAGGGCACCGGCCATCTCCGGGATCAGCAAATGCGGCAGGCCTCCAAGGCCGCGCACAAACCCGTACACCAGCGAAATCGGCCACCCCAACCACGACATCACCCCAAACAGCCCCCCGGCCATTACAAAACTCCCCGCAATCCACCACCCCTTAATCGCCTGATCAAACAGCGTCTCCCCACCCAACGTCGCCGAATACCACAAGCACTGGCGCAGCGCGATGAGATGCCAATACGTCTGCGCGTATTGGAAAGTCGGCGAGGGAATAGGCTCCATCTGCCAGACCAGCGACCAAAACACAAAGCCGCAGACCAAGCTCAGCGGCAACAACAACAACTCGGCCTTGAGAATCGACGAGAAGCGCGTGCCGGTCAGTTCCACTTCGCGGAAGAGCTGGGCACGCCGACCGTGATCGGAGTATGGAATGGGCGCAAACCATATATCAATGCCTTTGTAGCCGCTCAAGATAAAAGCGCCTTCGCGTAGCAGCGGAAAGCTGACCAACTGACCCGTCAGCCCGGCCATGCGCGCATTGACATACGAAATCACCGGCGTCACTACGAAACCAAAAATCAGCAAAAAGATCAGCGGAAACTCGTCGTCTTCCAGCAGCAACACGCAGAGCCAGATCATGGCCAACGTCGATAGGACGTATCCGCCAATCGCTATCCACAACGGGAAGTCGCCTCGGCCAGCCGGCGTATCCCGCAACGGGCGGTGCCCGGCCTGACGGCGCGCGGCCCGCACCGACAGCACGGCCTGCACCAAGCCAATCGCGCCCACGGCCGCGCCCGCGCCAATGTACACGCTCATCCACACGTCGATGTCGTTGGCGAAATTCGTCAGGATCGCGTCCATGCCCGGCCGCCAGTGCGTCAGCATGCCGGCGTGATAGAGAATCGGGCTGCCCAAGGCGTGGACCATGGCTGCGGCAAACGTGCCGACGACGATCCAAAACGGCAACACCATCCCCAACAGCACCAAGCCCAAATCCGTGCCAATGCCCAAAGGCGCGGCCGGCAAAATGTCCTGCGTGTTGCGCGTCAGGTCGATCCAGGGAATGGGCAACAAGACGATGGGATCGCTGGCGATCAACCCAGTCAGCGCGGGCAAGCCCACGTACACTGCACCGAACAGCAAACCAATCCCCATGCCCACCGAGAAAACTCGCCACCGCCAGCTATCCTGCCCCTCGTCGGCCTCGGCAAGGGCCGTCGCTCCCTGCGCGGCGACCGGTGCCAATGGGAAGGGCAAGCGCTCCACATCGGACGTGACCCGAAAGAGGATGTAGCCGAGCGTGAACCACTCGATCCGCGACAACACCTGCGAGGCCACTAGCACAACTACCGGCGGAATCCACGCCCGGTGCAAAAAGCTGCGGCCCATCAGCGCATCGGAACCAATCGGCGGCGCGACCCATTCTGGGATGTGCTCGGCAATGCCAAAACCAGCCGCGGCCTGCGACTGCGTGAGGTACTGATTCCACACCAATTGCCCAAACGGCCCCCCAGCCAGCATGGTGCCGCCGATGACACCAGCCAAGCCACCGGCAATGTAGTAGATCAGGTAAATCTCCTGGCGCGTCAGCGAGGAAAAGGAACGCCGCGCCAGCTCGGAAAACAGGATGATGGTCACCCACTCGGCGGCCGCACCGAGCGATGCGCCGGCAATCAGGCCCATGTAAATGGCACCGGGCATCATGATAAAGCCGACGAAGAACGCCCCGGCCACAGTCCGCGCAGTAAAGCCCTCGCGAAAGCGCGTCGGGGGCTGCATCAGGTCGCGGTAGCTAGTTAGATCGTTAGCTGTCACGGCCGGTACCCTCCTCCCATCTCACCCTCCCACAGCGCGACCGCGGCCCACACCAATCGCATCGCGACCTCGCCGCAAATCATCCCCAAGAAAAACGGCATAACCCTCCGGTAGGTTTGCGCACCGCCGTAGCGCACCGCCAGCCACTTACACAGCCAGCCGCACAACACCGACCCCCACACCAGCCAGCCAAAACCCGTGCCAAACACAAAGCCCATCGGATGCAAGGGCCAACGGAGAAAGTGCTGGCGCATCAACGCTAAGAAATAGGTAATGCCCGCCCCGACCGCGTGAAATCCCAAGCGCACCCAGTCCGTGCCCCCATCTACTGTGCCCGCGTCTTTGAACAAGTAGTTGTAGTAGCGGCCAATGCGCGCCTCAGACCGCGCGCCGCCCTGTTCCTGCAAGGCGAACAGCCCGTGCTCGTAGATCGTCTCCAGCGAAAACACGTAGCCGGCCCCCAGCCCGACGGCCAACCCTAAGGCCATCCCCCAAATCAAGCGGCGCGGCGACACCCCGTGCATCTCGGCCAACTTCAGTCCCTCAAATTGCAAGGCGGGCCAGATCCCAATCATCGTAAAGCCAAACACCGCCAAAAAGCCAAAGCCCATGTAGGTCTCGTCGGCAAAATGCCCAGCGCCGGTCCCCAAGGCCACGAAGAACAGGTAGCCCACAATCTGCGGCATCCCCACAATGGGCAGGCCGCCATCGATCCGCAGCCGCGCAAACGTCAACGCCAACAGCAACACCAGCAATAACGCCGCAATGCCCATCAGCGGCGGCACCCCCAAAGCCGTAGTCCACGCCCACAACACCAGCAGCCCAACCACCAGCCCCCACGTCGCCCGGCTACGCCAAGAGATCGCTGCGGCCAAGGCTCGCCGCGCCGACCACAGGCTGAACAGCCCCAAAAACAGCAAGCCGCCGCGCGCCTGCGTCATAAAAAAGGGAAAGTGACTCGGCCAATCTAGCCACGGCGATCCGTGCCCGGGAATGAAGTCGCCGCGATACTCAAGTCGCCCGAGGAAATGGGCCACCAGCAATTGTACGCGGGTGAGCAAATAAAAAAACCACGTGCTGAACGACACCTCCACGGGCGCGAGAAACGCCGCACCTACCAAAAGGGGGACAAACTCGAAGTGGAACGGCGACTCAAAAGGAGCCATGGCTTTCCACGGGTCGTCGAGCAGGAAATGCTCCATTTCCAATCTCGTGACGATCTCGGGCACGGACGGCGCGTAGTGATGCCACCCATTGATCCCCAACAGCAAGGCCGGCACCAGTGCGCCCCACCAAAACAGTCGCTGGCCAAACAGGTCTCCGGCAATGAGGGCGCGGGGTACTTCCAGCAGCGGAAATCCCAACCGCTCGGTCTCCAGCCAGCGCTGCCGCAACAGCCACACCAAGCAAAAGCAGGTTAAAAAGAACGCGCCGAAAAACACGCTCCACATTGCCAGCGGCCACAACCACGCCCCCCAAGGCACAGCCGCACCACCCTCAAACGCCCCGATGGCCGGGGCCTCATTCGGCCCACCCGGAACCAACCAGTCTGGAACAACTTTCAAAAAGCGGTAATAGGGACCGGTCGGCTGGGCAAAGCCCCCGTAGAAACCCGTCACCAAGCCCGGCAAAAACCGGTGCATCAGGCCGGAAGCGGTCGCCGACACCCCGATTACCAGCGCGGCGTAGAGCACGGCGCGATCCCCCGGGCCGAGCCAGCGACGCATTAAGGCAGCGGCCGCCAAAGCCCCCAATGGCACGGCGAGAAAGACCTGCGCCCCCGACTCACTCCCGGCCCCGGCCAAATGCGGGCCGTTGTACAGCAACTCGACGCGCTGGAGCAACCACCCGCTCGCGACCGTGATGCCGATGATGGGCAATGCCAAGCGCAGCGCGGCCATGTTCACGCCCGCTCCCACTGCGGCAACTGCTCGGCGTAGTAGCGGCGGCTATCCGCGTCCAAGGTGCGCCAGATCAAAAATTGCTTGCGCACATCGTCCAAAAAGGTGCGCACCACCCGCTGCCACGTCGCCAGATCGCCAGCCGCCAACGCCAAGTCAACGTGGATGTCGCAATAGTTCGGGTCCGGCCCCGGCTCTATCTCCATCGCGGTCTCTTGCACTACGCCTTGGTCAAACGGAGCCAACCACACCCGCGCCGCCACGCGCACCTTTTCCCCCACCTGCTCCACCTGCAGCGCTTCGACGTAAAATCCCGCCCCGATCGACTGCTCCTGATTGGCCGCCCACGATTCTGCTTGGAACGCCGCCATGCCGAGCGCTTCGCGCCGCGCCAGCGAGAAGGGCAGTTGCAAGCGCAACTGCTCGCCTGAAACGACCGGCAGCTTCCACCGCCGTTCAATGCCCGGCGTGCAGATCCGCCCGGCCATGCGCGCCGGATAGAGCGCCGACGCCACCACCAACAGCGCAATCGCACCAACGGTGAGCACGGCCCCCAGCGACGAATAGTTCAGCTCCAAGCCGGGCAAAAATCCCCCTTGGGCCAAAAGCTGCGCCGCGCCTTGCCCTAGTAAATACCCTGCGACCGTGCCGACGACCCCCAAAGCCACCGCCTCCGCCATGAACAGCCCGCTAACATGCCCGGGGGCTAAGCCGACCGCGTTAAAGGTGCCGATCTCCTGCGTCCGCTCGTACACGGCCCCGAGCATGGTGTTGAACACGATCAACCCGGCGATCAGCAGCGGCACGATCAGCGACCCCCATCCCGACACCGACGCCACCCCAACCGAATTGACCAGCAAGCGCTGCCCTCCAAGGCCGGCGAACAGGTTCAAATCCAAGGTCTCCGCCAGCTCTACCAGCGCCCCGCGAGTCTCCGCAATGGTCCCATCCAACCGAATCCCCACCGACGCCAGCCGCACCCCATCCCACCGCATCAGCGCGGCAAACGGCAACACCGGCGTCGCCGACGCGGGCAAATGGGCAAATGGCCGCAACTTCCCTCCCTGCCCGCGTCCCACTTCCGCTTCCGAGGGCTGTTGCGCCTCTGGATCCAACGGGGTCAGCGGTTCGCCATTCAGATCGAGCCGATCCAGTGCGTCATCTGCAAGTAACCCAACGACCCGAAACACCTCCCCAAAAACCCGCACCCGCTCCTGCTCTAGTCCCTTGGCGCTGACCCCCAAAGAATCCGCCAAGCCCACGGGCAACAGACAGGCGTCCTCTTCCCCGGGCCGCAGCCACCGCCCGGCTATCACCTCTGGCCCGAGCAAATCCTTCTCTTGCGCCGCTAGCCCCGCAAATCCCCAGACCCCAACCGCTCGCTCCGTCTCGTTATCCCGCTCGACTCGGTAGGACGACGCCAGCGATCCCACCGACAGCCACGCGCGTGGCGCAACCTGCTCGTCGCCAAACCAATCGCGCAACAGATCGTAGCCTTCCAGCTCCATAGTCTGCCAGCCCGGCATCCGCACCAACGCGCCCTCGTACGCCGCGTCTGCGCCAATCGCAATCCAATTCGTGTGCAGCGCAGCGCGGACCGAGGTAAAGGACAGCACGGAAAAGGTCAACAGCACTAGCGTTGCGCAGGTCAGCCCTGTGCGCCACGGTCGCCGCCGCAAATGCGCCAACCCCACGGCAACCGAGGTCATCACCGCGCCCGACCGCTGCACCGCGATCTGCCCGCGTTGATTGCCCAACGCCTGCAACTCCCGGTTTAACCGCGACATCCCCAAAAACGTGACCAAAATCCCCAACGCTAGAATGACAAAGCCGAGCAGAATGATCGCCGGCGAAATAGACAACTCAAAGGCCGGATGCACGTAGCGCAGGGCGACAAAACCAATGAGAAAGAGCGCGAAATACCCGAATACCTGCCGCCGCAAATCGGCAAACCCAAATGCCAACCGCTCGGCAAAGTGGGCAAAGGGAATCAGCACGGCCAACAAAAAGAGCGCACCCTGCACCACCCCAGCTTGCGTCCGCTCCACGTCCCGATAGGCTGCCGCAGCCAGCGCCCAAGCGCGTCGCGCCCGATCGACAAAGTCTTGGTGCCGATGCTCGGCACGCGCCACCTCTGCTTCTCCCAACAGCCCAGCCGACCGCTCGTGGAAGGCCGCTAGCCGCCCATTGCGCACGCCGTGTCGCTCCAGCCGGTCAATCCGTTCACCATTGAGCGTGTGCATATCAGTCGCCACCCGATACACCGTCTCCGCGATGCGCCCCTTCCCATCGACCGCATAGCCCACCCCACTCGGAACGTCCTCCGTCCCATTGAGCAATAGCAAGCGTCGCCCCAGCCCATAGCGGCCCGTCGCCATTACGGCCTTGAACCGCTCGCTAGGCTGAGTAAAAATCACGGCGACCGGCTCCGTCCACGACCCCACTCGATTCACATAGCTAAACAGCTCCATTTCCGGAGCCGTCAGCGGCAGACAAGCTCCGTATACCACCGGCTCGGCTTCCAGCGCCGCGTCAACGGCTTGCACGCGCTCCAAGGTCAACAAATTGCGCGGATCAAAAATCCCAAACAGCGTCGTCCCCCGCAGCGGTGCAGTGACGATTTGCACTTCGTCCTCGGCGGCATCCATCGTCACCGTCAGCGCACGCCCCGGCAACTTGCGCTCCCCATTGATCCCCCAGTCCGGTGCATCCGTCACCGCCCCGGTCTCCGCATCGAGCCGATACGCCTCTAACCGCACCGGTTTCGTGTAGATGATACCCGACTCAACCCCGGGAATGGCAAACCATCCCGAGTCATCCGCCGCCGCCCAAAAATCCGGTCGCACCCCAGCCAACGTCGGGTGGCGCAGCCGCACCCGCACCAACGCCCCAGCCGTAGGCTGATCCGGTAGATAGCTGCGCGGCCCGTAGTGGACCACCTGTCCACCAATGGTGCCAAACGCATCGTTGCCCCAAGCCCACGGCTCTAGATCCGGGTCGTCAATAAGTGCGGGTAGCACGCCCTGCAGCAGCGCGACTTGATCGCCCAACCAGTCAAAGCGCACCGCCCCAAGGTCATCGTCGGGCGCGTCAAAGCGGGCACGACTGTCGTTGACCGTGCAAAAGGCCAACGCCGGACATCCGGTGAGGGCCGCTACTGACGCATCTAACGGCACTGTCAGGCTCATTCCCCCCAAACCCTGACGGGCAAAGTCCTGCTTCAGACCATTGACCAGCACCCGCTTGCCTCCCAACGCGGAGTCTTCGTACGCCGTTACCAGCTTTAGCAACCGTTCGGTGATCGGCGGCGCGAGCAAGGAGATGCGATACGGCTCTCGCGGCCTGAACGCCCCGAGCCGCGGGCTGTGCGACGACAGATCCAAGCCCACCAAAAAGCGCGTCTTTAGCGCACTGAGCCGCCGCAAAAGCGCGCCATCCTCCACCTCGCCCTCCCGCTGCCCCGCAGCCGCCAGCAACAACGGCGCAAAATGGCGCATCCCCGCCATGTTCTGGAAGTGCCCGGCCGTCCACAGCAACGCGACCGTGCGCTTGGGCGGCCGCGCGGCAAACCCCCGCGCCAATTCCAACAACGCCGCCACACTCGCCGCTTGCTCGGCCCCCGGCGCTAACGCTGGCACCGGCGACACCGCGTCGTAATGCGCGGCGATGAAAACAACCTCCTCCCCCAGCGTCGCATCGCGCCCAGGGATCATGGCGACCAAGTTCTGCGCCGCCACCTCCCGCCACGCCATCCGCCCTCGCAAGCGCACCTGCACCTGAGACCTTGCCAACACCCGCAGCCGTTCCGCCACGTCTTGGAGCGCGTAGAGCCTCGGCAAGTCGGCCGGCAAGTCGAGAAACTTTTGCTCGGCCTCCTTGCGATGCGCCCCAGCCGATTCCAAAAACACTACGGCCGCGGCCCCCAAGTGAAACGCATCCACCCAAGCTGTACCCGAGACATAATCGAGCAGGACGATCCGCCCGGCCACCGGCTGCCCTTCGAGGCGGCTGCCATCCCCGCCATACACCAACGGTCCCTCAATCCCCTCGGCTGGCAGAGTCGGTGTCCGCACCAAATTGGGCCAGACGCCGAACAATTCGAGCCGCTCGCCGGCGCATTCGATCCAGAACCCCTCGTCAATCGGCACCAACACCGGGAACTCGTGCCGGTATATCTCTGCTATCCCCAAACTCTGTAACTCGGCGACCAGCCACTCGCGGGCCGCCGCAGCCCCCGGATAACCCGTCATCCGCGAGGCGGGTGCAGAGAGCGTCTCCACCGTGCGCCGCAGACTCACTTCTCGCTCGGACTCGGCGGCAAGCGTCGGGCTTGTCAGCAACGCCAGTAATGGAAAAAGGAAAGCCCCTAGGCACCAATGCCCAGAGGCTTGCCCGTGTAGCTTGTATCTCAAACGACGTGACGCTACCAAACGTCCTCACCCCCAGAGCTTGGGCAACTGCTCCCGCAGCGTTACAAAGGAGAAATAGCCGAAGAAGGCGCAGGCCCAGAGCAAGGCCACAAAGCGCACCGGGTGCATGGCCAGCGCCCCTTTGAGCACACGATTATTTTGCCACAAGAGCAATACCGAATACAGCAGCATAACTCCCGCATTGAGCGAGGCGCTCAAGACCAGCAACTGCACCGGCTTGTTGTAATCCGAAAGCATAATCAGCACGCCGAAGAAAATCTGCACCCAGAGCAAGAGAAAGTAGAGCCGGTTCCGCGTCCACTTGGCGTGTTCGCGCAGCCAGTTGGTCTTGATAATGTCGGTGGAGATGCGCGCGCAGGCGTCCAACAGCCCCAGCTCAGTCGTCAGCAAAATGGCGATACCCATCCAGTTGAATAGGTGTTTGAAAAAGCTGCCGTGCTCCCGCGCGATAAAGTCGCCCTCAGCCCCGACAAACCCCAACCCCTGTTCCAACCCAGGAGCCTGTCTCGTAGTCGCGTAGGAGATAAGCGACAGCAGTATCAGCGACAAAACCGAAAGCGCGTAGAAGGTAATCAAATGCTCGCGATTGGCCGCCCGCCACCAGCCGCGCCAACGCCGCATATTCTCCGGCGTCTGCTCGAAGTGATAGCCAATATCACCCACGGCCTCTTCCCGCCCAGTCAGCGGGCTAGTCAGCCGCCCCACGTACGTGCCCATGGCATAGCCTTTGTCACGGACGAAATCGCTCTGCGCTAGGTTCATCGTCCCACCAGCACCCGCAAAGGCCAAGGCACCCAAAAAGAGCGGCAACTCCATCTCCTCTGGGATGTAGCCGATATTGACGATGCCCTTGCACATGTCCCACACATGACTGGGCTCTACTACTAAAAAGAAAATGACCAACAGAAAGACCAGCACCACTGCGATCAGCACCGTCTGAACCCGCTCTACCGTGCGGTACACCACCGGCCCCAAGCTCAGTGCCAACCCGACCACCAACAAACTCGCGATCGAATAGCCAACTCGCGTACTCTCGTCGCCGCCAAACTCCCAAGTCAGGATGGTCGCCGCCCCGGAAGCCCAACCCGGCCACATCCACGGGACCACGTTGCACACCAGAAAAATCCCGGCCCAACCCGACCATTGGCGACAAAATCCAGTCACCGCGGTCTCGCCGGTAGCCAAGGTCCAGCGCTCGATTTCCATGTTGATGAAATACTGGGTCAGCACCCCCACCATGCAGGCCCAGAACACGACGAAGCCGAACTTGTACGTTATATAAGGCCAGAGCACGAACTCGCCGCTGCCCAGCGAAAGCCCCAACAGCAGGATGCTCGGTCCAACCAGCTTGCGCCAGTGGGGCGGCTCGGGCAGATCGCGGTACTGCCCCGCCGGCAGCCGATCGCAGGGAATTACCTCGTGCGGCACGGCCTTAGTTGTCATATCGTCCTTCCGTCCGAGTTGCCGCTACGAGAAAAAAGCCCCCAAGGACCCAAAGGTCCCGGAGGCTTTTTCCCAAACGAACCCGCAACGCAGCCTCAGAAGCGGAACTGCAAGGAAAACTGATGCACGCTGTCGAGGATGCCAAACGAGGTGAAGGCGTAATCGACCGTGGCCATGCTCAATTCGAGGCCCAGCCCAGCCGTCAGGCCCTCCTCGCTGCGGCCAGCCGGGACGACCGCGCCGCTGACCTCATCGACTTTCTCGTCCTCTACGCCCTGATAGTTGTACTTGTAGCCGGAGCGGAGACTGAGCATGTCGAAAAGCTCCACCTCGGCTGCCGCGAACACGAGTTGCTCGGCATCCTGCGGCTTGGTGGCATCGGCGAACAAGGTCACCTTCATGCCGCTGTCTGGGTCGTCGAGGATGGCAGCGGCCGCGCCAATACTGAATATCAGCGGCAGCGGCGCACCGATGTCGTAGAACGTTAGATCGCTGCCCAGATTGTTGATCCGAGCGCCGATGGTGTACGTGGAATTGACGCGGTAGAGCGCACCGAAATCAGCCGCGTACGCGGTGGCGCTGATGCCATCGATGGTCTGGCTGACGATCTTGCCAGTCACCCCTAGGTTGAGTCTATCGGTGATGTTGCGCGCCCACGTCACGCCCAAAGCCAAATCGCGGTAACTGTAGGTGTCCGAGGTCTCGGTGTCGTTGGGCGCAAACGTTCCCGCATCGAGCACGAACTGCGGCACCAAGTCGCGGTCGGCAGTAATGTCGCTCAACCCGAGCGTCACTATGCCAATACCCAAGGTGCCCATGTCGCCCATGTCGCGCGTGAAGCCAATGGCGTCGTGCGACAAATCCGCGATCCACGAGTTGTGCGACAGCAGCACTTGGCTTTCGCCGCCACTCAGGGCCGTACCGGCTGGGTTCCAAAATAGCTGGTGGACGTCGCCGGCCACAGTCGTATAGGCCGAGCCGAGCGCGACCGGTCTGGCTCCCACGCCGATCTTGAGAAAAGCGGCACCGGTCAGGCCAGACTTGCGCACATCGGCGACTCCAGGTTGCGCCAGCAAGCAGGCCAACCCCACCACTGCAATGAGTTTTAATACTTTCATTTTCAAGTCTCCCCTGTTCGGTTCAGCGCAGAATGGCGAAGTGCCCGGTCTGCGCTCCACCCGGGTACTCGGCCACGTAGATGTACAGTCCGCTGGCTACTTCGATGCCGTCCTTGGAAAACATATCCCAAAACAGCGTGCCATCGAACGGGTTGGTGCTGTCGAAGTGAAGCACGTCGATGACCTGCCCAGCCACGTCGAAAATGGTGATCTTGGTGCCGGTCGGCAGGTTGATGAAGAGCATCTTGTGCTCGGTACCTGTATCGTGCAGCGCGCCCTTCTTGTAGGGATTGGGCACCACGCGGATGGAGAACTCGGGGTTGTTTACGAGTTCGTTGGCATCGGCCAGCGGCGCCTTGAGAATAAACGGTGCGCCAATGTCCTTCTGCCCCGCCAAGCTGCCGGGGAAAAACGAACTAGCGGTCGCGTAGTGGTATGTGCCCTTCCACAACCCATCGCGGCCGTTGAAGTTGTGCCGATGCGTCTCCAGCGAGTTGAAGGGCTGACCATTGATCTCGCCCGACTCGTTGTCGTACGCAGCGACATAGTAGTAATAGGTAAACCCAAAGGTCACCAAATCGCTGTTATCGGCAAACTTGTACTTGAATTCGCCGCTGTCCGGCCCGTCGTTGAGATAGCTGCCCAACTCGCTTGCGGGCACATGGGCGATCAGCCGATAAGGCCCCCACGCCGCTGGCTCCTGCGGCCTGTAGCCCCCCGAGCTGATGTTGGGGTTGTTGTCGGCACCAAAGGCGGCCAGTTGCGCGTCCGTGGGATTGACCTCGGTCTGTTCGTGGTAGCGGTCGATGATGCGCAGACCGACGTCGAGCGAATTGACCCGTGGGAACAGCGTCGAGCGATAGACCTTGTAGCCGGCAAAATCAGATGCCGCTTCGGCGCTATCGTCCCACTTGACATCGACTTTGACATCCGTGTTAGGCGCGACTTCGATGCGGGGCGTCGGCGGCGGCGAGGGGGTCTCAAAGTTGTTGTCATAGACCCACTGCGCCGTGCTGCGCGCAGCGCGTACCCCCTGCAAGCGGAATCCCGCGTACTCTATGAGCACCAAGTTGATGGTCTCGCCCACCTCCAAAGAGAATGGGCCGATGCCCACCTGCAACATACCGTCGAAGCCGTGGCCAATCGAGTAGCCCTGCGTCCACGCCCAATCGGGCTGGTCGTCCAATGAACGACTCGGATCGACCTCCCAGTTTTGGATGAAGGTGTTGTTGTACTTCATGTCGCCCAACGGCTGGTTGCGCTCGCCTTCGGGGCGCACGGCATTGACGAACGACAGCGGGTCGCCGGGGACGATGTCCGCGTGATTGGGATCAAACCAGTTGGGATCGGGCACCAAGCTGCTCTCGTTTTGGATAGCGGCACCTTTGTCCCAAGTGCGGCTGCCGATCTGTTCGCCGTCGAAAAACGCGGCCATCGCGTAGATGTGATTCTCGCGCGGATTGGCGTAGCCGCCGTCGTCTTTGAGCACCGAAGTGAACCAACCGCGCTCGGCATCCACGCCAACCGGATGGCTGTCGAAGATGGTGCGCTTGTCCTCCGCGCTGGCGCTGCTGCCGCTTTCTGGCAACGCGCCCTGTTTGGCGGCGATCCACTGCATTCCATTGTAGATGTCGTAGTAGTATCTGCGCCGATTCATGGTATTGCCCAACAGGCGTGAGCCATCGGCTGACCAGCCGGTTGACGAACCAAACACTGGGTGTGGCTCACCAAGTGTACTCGGCGACGGACCAGAGAATATCACTGGCACATCCCAAGGCGCACCGTCAGCGTCGGGCGTGGCGTCGTAGCCCGAGGTCGGGCCGGTAAACCACCCCGAAGCACCGCGCCGACCATGAACGGCATTGCTCATCGAATTGATCGGCTCGTTTTGCAGATGCAACGTGAGCGCATGGATGCGGTTGTCGGTCTTTTCGGCTGTGCCGTCGCCATCGGCGTCGAGCACGCCGGTGTTGGTTAATTCCAACTCGACGACGATAAAGTCGTTGAGGTTGGCGTGATTGGCGGCAAACTGCCGCATCCGCCAGCGCACATCGACGCCGAGATTGGTCGGCATCGCGCCCTCGTAGCGCATTTCATTGCGGTCTTCGTCAACCCAATAGGCTCCCGGGCTGGTAAAGTTGCGCGCCGCATCGCCAGCCCCCGCTAGGTTGCTGGTGTAGAAACCGTGCAAGTACTGCTTGGCCCGGGGCGCGTTGCTGTCGGTGGTGATATTGATCTCTTCGGGGCTATATTCCGACATCTGCAAATCCTGGCCCCAAGGCAGGTGTAGATTCTCGCCGCCCGGATAGGTCTGGGTCGGCGTCGTCCATTGGCGATCCCAGTTGCCGACGCGGAAGAGGGTAAACCGCGCTTTCGGATCGTCATCGGTTTCGCGATACCAAGAGCCGGCGTTGCTGGGGAAAAAGGAATCCCACAGATCGCCAGCCGTGAACACGCCGCCCTCTTGCGCGGCAATCGTCCCGGCCGTGGCGACCACCAACACGGTCGCCAGCCGGGACGCAATTTTCATGCGTTTAATCATCTTAGTATTCCTCCTAGAAATCCACGGTGACGCCGAAATTGGCCATGCGCGGGATGTCGTAAATCGCCTGACTCTGGCCGGTAAAGGCCCGGTTGAGATCACCCGTCGGGTCTCCCGCTTCCTCCCACTTGGTGGTGGAGGAGATGTTGCGATTGTCCCACGTCAGGATATTCTCGCGATCGAAAACATTGCGCACTTCAAAAAAGGCCCCCAGCGACAAGCCGCCCAACGCAAGGCCGCGGTGGAGCCGCAGGTCCGTGCGCACATTCCACGGGGCCTGCAGGGTCTCGCGCGCACGCGGATCGTCCGTGGTCGCTGTCACATTGTAGTTGAAGCCGCTATCAGCCGTCGAGATCAGGGTCAAACCAACCTCTGCTGGCAACTCGGCCAACAGGGTAACGGCGATGCGGTGAGCTCGGTCGTAGCCGGAGATCAGCGGATTGCCACCGCCGTTGACATTGGCCTCGTACGTGTTGAACCGCTCCTTGTTGGCCAGCGCCGTGTCCAAGGCTTCGTCATCGGCCGGGGCGTTGACCGAAAACGAGTTTTTGTCCGGGAACGGCGTCGAGTTATTGCCATTGCGCGATGCCTTGACATAGCTGTACGCATAGTTGACGCGACCGTTGATCTTGCTCTGCGACCGGCGCTCCACTCCAAACTCAATGCCGCGGCTGTCGGCGTACCCGCCGCTGGTATTGATACTGTAGGTGGCAAAGCCAGCGTCGGCCGGGCTGATGGTAAAGCCGAGCCGCCCGTAGTTTTCGATGTCGCGGTAATAGGCCGTAACGTCGAACAAGTACTCGGGCGCAAAGCTGTACTGCAGGCCCATCTCATACGCGGTAGCCGTCGTCGGGTCCGCCTCGACATCGGGCACGTTCGGCCACGCTGGGTTGGTGAAGCTGTCGTAGTCCTCGTAGAGGTACGAAAACGACGGCGCCGAGTAGAACTTGCCCCACGAGTAGTGCATCGCGGCCTGCTCGCTGATCGGATGCGAGATCCCCAGCCTCGGCTGCAAGTACCAGCGCGTCTCGACTTCCCCACTGCGAATCGGGGTGCGGTAGACGTGAGTCTGGCCGCCTTCATAGGTGTATTCGCCCTCTTCGGACGGGCGGAAAAAGTCGGCGAGTTGCTCGGCGTCTGCATTGAAGCTGTCGAGCCGCAAGCCGGCGTTTAGAATGATGCCCTCGTACTCAATTTTGTCCTGCACGTACAAGGCTAGTTCGCTCGGGCTGCGCTCGTAGTCGGAAATCTCGTACGGCAGGTTGGAATAGCCCACCGTAATCTGCGTCCGCTGCATGAGCTTTGAGACGGTGTGGTTGCGGAACAGCAGGCCGGCCTTGAGCTGATGATGGTAGTTGTACTGATGGGTGATGTCGGCCTTGAGTTGCATCACATCGCGATTGAGCTCCTCAAAGTAGAAGCCCGCCTGCGCCAAGCGGTACTGATTGTCGCCAAAGGGCAGGTCGAAGTTGCGCGAATTGCCGGGGTTGGTGGTAAAAAAGGTAAAGTTGCCGTCGGCGTCGGCCCCAGAGCCGTCAACGCCTAGGTACTTTTCCGACTCTTCGGCGCTGTCGATGAAGATGAAATCGCCACTCTCGTCGGCACCGACAATGCCGTCGTCGTTGTCGTCGGAGTAGCCGAACTTGCTCGAGCGCGTAACCTGCGAGAGCTTGATCTCGTAGAAGGTGTTGTTAGAAAGCGAGTGGCTCATCCCCAGATAGGCCATCGTCCCCAGCTTCTTGTTGCCCAAGGCCCCTTCGGGGAAATAGGCGTAGCGGCCGCTGAAGTTGCGATTGACCCACCCCCCCAACTCACCGCCGTCGTCGATCATGACGTTGCCGGTCAGCTTGACATTCTGGCTGAGCCGATTCGTCAGCTTGAGCGAATAGCGCTGCGAGCGATTGAGCATGTTGGGGAGGAGTCCCTCGTCGTTGAGATAGCGCGTGGTCAAGTAGAAATGGGTGCGCGGCAACACTTTGCCACCCAGCGAAAGCTCCATCTCCGTCGAGGGATTGTCGCCGTAGGTAACATCTTCGGGGTCGAAAATGTAGTATTTCTCGGCCTTGGCCTTATCGACCTCGTCTTCGGAGGCCAGCAAGTCGTCGCGCGCCTGCAGGTAGCGGTCGAAATAGGTCGTCTCATCGACCGTGCCGTCGTCGCCCGGCTCGGGGTTGACCAGCCCATCATAAACCTCGGGACCGGCGTTTCTGTAGCCGCTGACGCCGCGACGGACAAACAGCCGCCCCTCTAACTCGTCGCCACCTTCGCGCGTGACGACATTGACGATGCCAGCGCTAGCCGCATCGTACTCGGCGTTGAAGGTACCGGCGATAATGTCCAGCGACTGCACGTTGCTGGCGTTGACGCCGACCGAGGTGAACTCGCCATCCGAAGTGCGATTGACGTCTACATAGGGATTCCAAGTGACTAGGCCTTCGCCAGCGCGGAAATACGTATCCGACACATCGATCCCATCGACGAGCACCTTGGCCTCAGCTTTGCGCCCGCCGCGGATATAACCTCGGAACACGCTCGGCGTCGTGTTAATCAAGTCCTGCAAGTCGGCCACCGGCATGGTGTTGTTGAGCTCGGTGCGGCCGATCGTCGCCCGGCTGGTCGTCAGCGAGCGCTCGACCAGCGGTGCCTCGGCAACTACCGTTATGGCCTCGCCTTCGATCGCCTCGGTCTCCAGCGCGAAATCGACCGTCGTCGTCAGGTCCAAGCGGACCTCGATCTGGGTCTGGCGCACCGTTTGGTGGCCTATGTAACTAGCTTCGACCACATAGGAACCGGGTGGAATATTGAGCAGAAAATAACGGCCCATATCGTCGGCTGTCGTGCCGACTCGCTCGCCACCTACTTCGGCGAACACATTGGCCCCGGGCAATGCCTGCCCAGAATCGTCTTGTACTACGCCAGCGATCTTACCGTTGCCAGCAAACGCCGGCAGGGCGAGCAGGGCGCAAAACAGCGCCGCGCCTAGTGCCACCGGCCACTTCCTCCTCTCAGTGTGCATGAGTGCCTCCTGTGACGTGCTACGTGCTAGAGGTGGAGTAAAATCTAGCGCACTTGCCGCAAGTTTTGCACAAGTGTGCAAGAGAAGTAATGAATAGAACAAATTCAGGCCAACCCGTCAAGGTAGGGGCGACCGGCCGGTCGCCCCTACCGCCAAGCAACCAACGGATGCTCTCGCCGCTGCATGGGAAACGCCACTCGTCCCCCAGTAATCTCCGCCTCGTAAGCCCCCAAAATCATCTCCAAAGCCGCCACGGCGTCGCGTGCGCTCGACAGCGGCTCGCGGTCGGTTTCGGCTGCGTCGATCAAATCGGCGACCGCCAAGTCGTTGCCCGTGCTCAGCGCTTCGTCCGCCACCTCGTCCAAGGGAATCCACTGCTGGCTCGCATCAGTCGGATCAAACACCGGATGCGGATAGAGCATCGCCGGACCACTGCCGCCGCCGCGCAGCGCAATCACGCCCTCGCTGCCCTCGATCTCCATGCCCATCCGCGGCCCTCCGCCCTCGACGTATTTCCGCGAATCAAAAAAGCCCGCTACCCCGCTTTCAAAGGCGAAGTAGCTGTTGATGCAGTCGCCAGCTATGGGCCCTACCGGCTCGGTCGCTTCGCGCACATCTTCGACTGTTAGCGCACGGCCTTCGTGCACAATGTGCGCCGTCATCCACGCCACATCGCCGACAAACAAGCGCATCATATTGAATAGATGCGTCCCCAACACGATCATGTCCTCGCCGCCGCCGCGCCGATCCTGTTTGCCGTGGGCGCGAATGGCCTGCACCGCGCCGATCTGCCCCTGCGCCAACACCTCCTTGACGTGCTGGATGCGCGGCATATACGCCCCCTGATGCGCCACCGCCACCTTGCGCCCGGTCGCCTCGGCTTTAGCTACAATTTGGTCGCCCTCAGCCAAGTTCCAAGTCATGGGCTTTTCGCAGTACACATGCGCCCCTACCTCCAAACAGGCCAGCACCATCTCCAAGTGGCAATCGGTCCAGCGCGGGCCAACCGTCACCACTTCCGGCTGCTCGGCCGCTAGCATCTCGCGCCAGTCGGCGTACGCGCGAGGAGCGGCCAATTCCTCCTGCTTGGCCTGCCGTTCCTCGGCATCCTCATCGGCGACGGCCACCACCTCAATGCGTGGGTGATTCTTCAAGCCCAAATGCAGCCCGTGTCCCCAATTGCCCCGCCCGGTCCGGCCGATGGCCGCTGCTCGGTACATCTTATCGCTCATGTCTAGTCCTCCTTGTGTCGGCGTCCCGTGCGGACGCCTAGTTTGAAGATCCTACCCCTAGCGCACCCCCACGTACACCACATTCCCTATTTCTCCAAGGCAAAAGTCAATCACCATCCACATGGCCGCGCCCAAGAGCTGCCCGGCGATCAGCCCGACGAAGAGCGGCTTGTACGTGAGGTAGCCGCGCGTGCCCGCGAATTTGAATATTACGGCCTTGCACAACCAGCCCAAAAACACCGAAAACCACGCCACGCCCATGACCCAACTGTCGCTCACCGGCAGGCCGATGTAGTGCAGCGGCCACCACGGGAAGTGGTGCTGCATGTAAATCAGCCCGCCCATCAAGGCCGCACCCACGCCCGTAAACAGCAGCCGCGGACGGATGTGATCCCAGCCGACGGGATTGTGAATCTTGTCCTCCAAAAAGCGATAGGCCAGCGTCGGCACCCCGAACTGGCGCAGGTTGATCCCGCCGTGCGTGTAGTTCAAATAGAGAGTGATCCAGAAGGCCCCCATCATGCCGACGACGACCGCGATGACCAGCCCCCAAAATAGACGGCGGTGGTTGGCTCCGTGCCCGTGCGCCAGCTTGAGTGCGTTGGCCGTGGAAGCCATGACCGTAGTGCGCATTTCAGCGGCCCAAGAATAACTTAGGCTAATCGACGCCAGCCCCTTCCAGCCAATGGCGTCCGTGCCCAAGGTATAGACTGCAAAGGGCTGCGGCAGCATGGCCGAAGAGGTAAAGCCCACGCCGCCCTGGGCGATGACTCGCGCAATGGCCAGGAAAATGGCAAACACTCCGCAGAAAAACACCACCGCCGCCACCACCGGCACTCCGCTCAGCAGCAGCCAACCGAGGAAGTAGACCGCGCAGACAATCCACAGCCACACGGCCGCCCGATACGAGAGAATCTCGTCGCCGTCGTCGGCCTGCACGCCGCGCTTAAACGCCGCGCTGAACACTTGGCGCAAGTGGCCCCGCGCCGTCCACAGGATCGCCCCCACCAGCACTAGCATCGCCCCCATCCCCTGGTGCGACAGGGCTATCGAAGAACCCGTCAGCGCCTCGTTGTGCCCTTTGATCTGAAAGCCGATGACGTTGAAAACCCCGGTCTGGAAGCGGCTCAACAAGTGGAAAAACCACACCGAGAAGGCCACGTTGAGGTTGAGGAAATACGCCACGCCGATGATGGCGAAATTGACGAAGATGTTCAGCCGCACGCTATCGCGAAATAGCGTCAGCGGGTCGAACATCAGCTGTATCTCGGGCACGTAAAAGAAGTAGTGGTTCAGCCCGTCCAGCACTTGGATGACAAAGGGCAACGAAAACCCGACCCACATCAGCGGGTTGCGAAACAACTGCGGGAAAATGCCTTCGTCGTTGCCGCGCAGCATCTCCAAGGGCACCTGCGCCAGCGGGAAAACCAGCCGCTCCTGTTCGACCCAAGGCCGCCGGAAGACGACCATCGTAGCGATCATCAGCAGATAGACCGCTAGCATCGCGCTGCCCCACGCCATCAGCGGCACCAGCCAAGCACCCCACGGAATGCCCATCCCCTCGGGCAGCCCTTCGTAAAAGAAGCGCGCAGCCTCGGCTTCGTGCGGCGCGAGCCAAGCGGGAATCAGCGGTTGGATCAACTCGGTCCAGCGGTTTTCGGGCGTGGCGTAGTAAAAGGGGCGGGTGAGGATGTGGCACAGGTTGGTCACCAAGCCCCAAGTGGGAATCGCCGACGCCACGACCATCATCGCGTACACGACCACCAACTCGCTCGTGCGCAGTGCCCAGGACTTGACGGTGGCTTTTAACAGGGGGTTGACCAGCCCGACGAGAACCAAAAAGACCATCATCGCGCCAGCCGCAATGTAATCCGAGGTCAGACCGGCGTTTTGTAGGACGAGTACTGAGTAGGGACAAGCTAAATTCAAGAAGAGAGCCGCCCCCGCGCCCAACACGAGGGCGCGCCGCGTCACCTCCAAATCAATTCCTCCGTTTGCATGGCCGCAAAATAGCCGCTGGCCCCAGCGGCGGCAACCGCAGCACGGCTCATTGCCGCGCTCCAACCCTGCCGTTAATTTCTTAGGAGTGAAGAATAAATCGAGCAGATATTACACCCAATTCCCTTCCACGAGTACCCATGCTCTACTGCGCTGCCTTTTGCCAGCGGCATTCTTGGCCCCGTACCTTTGTGGTGTAGGATAGGAGTACCTGTGCGTAAATCCCTGTACACAACTGCGGACTTCAAGGCCAGCAAACCCGAGGTCATGGGACTAGTCGAAGTCCTGTTCAACCGCCGCCTCTCCACCCTGTTCACCCGCCTGTTGGTCCGCACCCCTCTCAGCCCCAACCAAGTAACGGTCCTTTCCTTTCTCGTCATCCTGCCCGGTGTGTACCTGCTCTCCACGGGCGAGCGCATGGCCCTCATCGGGGCCGGCCTCCTCATCCAACTATCCTTTACGCTCGATTGCTGCGACGGCGAACTCGCCCGTTTGCGCGGCCTCAGCTCGCCGTTTGGCGCTTGGCTCGACGGCCTGTTCGACCGCATCGCTGAGCTAGCGCTCTGCCTTGCGTTGGGACACGCGTTAGAACGCCAAAGCGGCGATCCGCACGCCTACTTCTACTCGTTTGTCGTCTTCGCTTCGCTGGCCATGACCCACATCGCCACCCTGATGAACGCCACGGCCTTTGGTAAGGGACAGCTAGCGGAATCCGCGAGCCACGGCCTGTTTGGTCGCTTGGCCGATTTGTTGCGCGTTCCGCCGCTGAAATTGCGCAACTATCTGCGCAGCGGCATCGACGTCTATTTGATGGTTTTTGCCTTGGGCGCGGTGTTTGACCAGCTCATGGGGGTCGTCTATTATTTCGCCATTGTGCAGAACCTCTATTGGCTAGCCATCGTCTTAATGGTGATGCGGCAAAAAAAGTAACTGGAGAGGTCTTATGGAGCCCAGCCCATCCGCTGAGGTAATCGCCGTCCTTGGTTCCATTAAAGAGAGCTTCTTTCACGTGCTGCCCAAGTTGGTCATCGCCCTAGTCGTACTGTTCGTCGGGTGGCTCGTGGCGTGGTCGCTCCGCGCGCTCGTGCGCCGCGTGGTCGCGCGTTTTTCCAAGCGGATTGCCACGGGAACAACCGCTGCCGCTTGGCAACAGGCCCTAGCCGACCAAGGGGCTGGGCGCGTTTTCTCAAGTAGCGTCTATTGGCTCGTCTTGTTGGTCGCGGTCATGGTGGCCAGCGAAGTCGTCGGGCTCCCGATTTTGACTACCTATCTGGCTGCTTTAGCACAATACCTGCCTAGGGTCATCGCGGCGATCGTGGTCCTGTTCGCTGGCATCATCGGCGGTCGCCTCATCAGCGATGCGGCCATGACGACGGCCTTTCGCTTGCTGCCGCATCAGGGGCGGCAATTGGCCCGCCTCGTCCGGGGGATCATCGTCGGCGCGGCCATTCTCGTGGCGATCAAGCAACTCGGCGTGGACGTATCGCTGCTGACGGACATCTTCTTGATCGTACTCGCGGCGCTCCTCGCTGGCGCGGCTTTTGCATTTGGACTGGGCGCCCGCAGCATTATCGCCAACATTCTCGCCATGCACTACGTCAACAAGTCCTACGACATAGGACAGCAGATTCGCCTCGGCGACGACAACGGGCGCATCGTACGGACGACCTCCACTACCGTTTTTGTCGAGCACGATGAAGGCGAGTTGGGCATCCCTGGCCAGCAGTTCTTCGAAGAGCGCTGCCTCCGCATCAGCAGGGGAGTGTCCAGTGAACCTTGAGCAACAACTCCTCGCGCAATTTGCAACCGAGCATCCGGCGGAAGTCGCGTCCGCCCTAGCGGCCATGCCGCACCGAGAAGCTGCGCTAGTGCTCGGCGATCTCGCGCCAACGGCGGCAGCGGGTCTCTTGCATTACCTGCCGTCGCTTTCTGCAGCCCTAGCCCTAGCGCAGCTATCCATTGAAGAAGCTGCCGCCATACTCACTGACGTGCGTCCAGATATCGCCGCAGCCATCTTGCGGGCGACCCCAAGCGAGCACCAAGCCACAGTCATCGCTTGCTTTGCTCCGCGCCTCCAAGCGGTGGTTGCTAACCTGCTCGTCTACGCCGAGGATACGGCCGGAGCACTCATGGACCCGCAGGTACTTACCGCATTCGAGCAAGAATCGGTTTGCCAAGTACTCGAACGGCTCCAGCGCAATCCCGAACACGCTCTCTACTATCTCTACGTGGTGGCCGAAGATCAGCGGCTCGTCGGCGTCGTCAACATGCGGGAGTTAATGAGCGCACGGCCCGATGCATCAATCGCGTCCGCGTGCACGCGCCACGTCGCATCCATTGCCGCCAGCGCCACTTGGCAAACTATAGTAGAGCACCCGGCGTGGGGCAGCGTCCACGCACTGCCCGTGGTGGACAGGGCTGGCCAGTTCATCGGTGTCCTCCGCTACGAAATCGCGCGGGCTTTGGAGCGACGGCGGGCTAGCGCTGCGCTGACAGATAGCGGCCGACAAACGGTCGCAGCCCTCGGCGAAGTATTCGGCCTCGGTCTGCGCGGCATATTTCAGTGGCCAGCCTCCAGGACCACCGGTGGCTCGAGCGAGCAGGAGCCGTGATGGCACAGCCCACTCCGCACCAAGTGCTCATCCAACGGTTCGTCGAACTCCACCCCGAGGAAGTGGCGCGCCAGCTAGACGACGCCATCACAGACGAGGCCGTCGGCGTGTTGCAACGCGTGGACGACGCAGTCGCGGCAACGGTCTTGCAGCGGATGGAGTTGGACCGCGGGGCGCGCACTTTGGCGAGCTTGGATGACGCTTACTTGGGTCGCCTGCTCAACCAACTCGACCCAGCCATTACTGCAAGGCTAGTTGCGCATCTCGACGAGTCAGAGCTCGCTCGGATTCTCTCGCTGGCGGGCGCGAATCGAGCCCGAGAAATCCAAGAGATCCTCTCCTATCCTCCAGGCACGGCCGGATCCCTGATGGACGCCCAAGTCAGCACCTTTGCAGTGGATTGCACGGTAGCCACCGCGCTAGCTCAAATCCGCCAGCTAGGCAATCGCCGCGCCATGGCCCTCGTGCTGCGCGACGAAAACGATCGCTACGCCGGCCTAGTGAGGCTGCCAGACGTAGTCGCTGCCGACCCCGAACTGCTGCTCGGCGATCTCCGCGACGGCACGGCGGTACAAGTGCAGCCCATGACGCCGCGAGAGGAGGTCGTCGAACTCCTCAACACCTATCGCCTCACCAGCCTGCCAGTGGTCGATTTTGCAGGGCAAGTCGTCGGCGTTATTCGCCACGATGGACTCGTGAACGCGGCGCAGCAAGACTTGGCGAGCGATGTCCAAGAAATGGTCGGTGTATCCGCGGAAGAGCGCGCCCTATCCAAGCCGTGGGTGGGCATTCGCAGTCGGCTGCCTTGGCTCCACATCAACCTCGTAACCGCCTTTCTGGCGGCTGCAGTCGTCGGTATCTTCGAGGATACGATTGCCAAGTTTACCGCGCTCGCGGTCCTGCTGCCCGTAGTCGCGGGTCAGTCGGGCAACACCGGCGCACAGGCCCTCGCCGTGACCATGCGGGGACTCGCGCTGCGCGAGATCCGCACTTCGCACGCGGCCCGCGTCCTTGGCAAGGAGCTAGCAATCGGCTTTTGCAACGGGCTGGCCATTGCCGCGGTGACCGCGATCGGCGTTTTCATCTGGAGCCAGAGCTTGGGGCTGGCCCTTGTCATGTTATGCTCCATGGTGGTGTCCATGATACTCGCGTCCATGGCTGGCGCAGCCATCCCGGTCGTGCTGGTCAAGCTGGGCCACGACCCCGCGACGGCGTCCTCGATCATTCTCACGACCGCGACCGACATCGTGGGCTTTCTTTCGTTCTTGGGCCTGGCAACGCTGCTAGCCGACATGCTCCCGACTGGCTAGAAACAACGGACATTGCAGCTCTTTAAACTGCTCCATTCCATTCGCAATTCCCACAACGGACATTGCGGCTCTTTATATTTATTAACGCGACTATAACGCGAAACGAGAAACAAGGAGATACCTAAGTGGACGCCATCGCAGCCATCGGCGGCAGCCGGCCCCTCAAAGCCGAGGAATTCGCCCGCCGCGCGTACAATTATGCCCTTAATCCCGCCCGCAACTCGCTCAAGGAAACCCTCGACCAGTGCGAGTCCGTGGCCAAAACCCCACCCCTGCTGGGCGGCTTCAACGATGTTCCTTGGCATAAGCTGCGCGACGCCGAGGTCCACGCTTGGGCCAAGGCCGGCTGGTCGTGGATAGTCAACGACGCCGAACACAGCCAGTGGGAAGGCTGGTACGGCCGCGAGCAAAATGCCGTCCTCTCGCGCCACAGCATCCTGCCGGTCCAGCGCCTAGCGCGCGAGGCCCGCTCCGAACACGGCGACGCTTTCCAACTCGGGGCGCGGGCGACGATGCGCCCCTATGGCACCACCTACGAAGAGGCCGAGCGCTATTTCCGCGCCATCAACTTCCCCGTCCCCGGCCAAGCCACCCCAGATGACCGCGGCGGGTATCCGGTGCGCGACGGCGAGCGGACCATGATGTTCACGCCCGACGAACTGCGCGGCACCGAGACCGAGACCCAAGGCTGGATCCAGTTCGAGACCAAGGAATACATCATCGACATCGAGACCCGCGACCGCGTCCTCGACCTGATGGCTGCCCAAGGGCGCAACAAGGCCTGCGGGTTTGTCGGTCCCTTCGACGCCATCCTGCGCGAGGGCGACCTCCCCGAAGTCAACGACGCGGTCAACGCGCTCTTCCGCGCCGCGGCCGAGCGCGGCGTCCACACCGGCCGCGTCGTCGGTCACGGCGCAATGGAAGACCCCCAAGACATCGAAGACGGCATGGTCGAGGCCATCGACAACGGCGCACGCCTGATCTGCGTGCACCCCCTCACCAGCGACATGGTCTTTCGCGGTGCTTACGCCATGGCCGAGCCTTTCTTCCGCGCCTGTAAGCGCTGCGGCTTTTGAACATTCCCTCACAATTTTAGGAGATCTCATGCACCTGTTTCGCGTACTAATCGGCATGGTCGCGCTAGTGGGCACTGCCGTCCACGCCCAACCCGAAAACAACGCTCCAGCAGAGGAACCGGTCGCGCTTGCGGCCGAGGACCCTGCCGTCCACGTCCCTGTTCACGCCCCCCTCAGCTACGACCCCTACTACGTCCTACCGGGCGGCCTAGGCTACACTAGCGTCGATATTGGCGTCCGCACCGCTCCCTCCACGTTCAAAGAGCTCAAGGACGTGAGCAACATCGTGGCCATGGCCAAATTCAATCCTCACGCTCGCGTTGAAGTCGGCGCGCATCTCACCTTTGGCTTTTTCAAAGATGGGAATTCCAACTTTTCGTCGCTCGTAGTCGGCAGCAAGTACCAGCTCGGCACCAACCGCGCGGCAACCGCTAACGTTGTGCTACCCGCCGGAGACATCGACAATCCCGGCTTAGCCATCGGTCTCATGCAGACCGTGGAGTTTGGCACCGCCTTCCGCCTCAACAGTCATCTACAGGTCGCCGGGCTAGAAGGCTACACCCGTGCCTACGAAGGCAACGGCGTGGTAGGCCACCTCTTGGTCGAGCCGACGCTGGTATTCAGCGAAAAACTAAGCGCGTACCTCGACTTGCTCATCACGTCCAACACCTCCGACTTGGAAGGCGACCTCAGCGCCCGCTTAGAGCCCAATATCGACATCGGTCTCAGCGATGGCATGGTGCTGAATGCAGGGGTCAGCATGGATTTGCAGGACGGCGACGAACGGGAGGACATGGGGTTCTTTATCGTGCTCTTGCGGGATATGTAGGGGTTTTACGGCCCGCTTTCCAACCACTCGCGGTCTGCGGCTAAGTAAATTTCCTCGACCTCCAAGTCGGCAAAGGCCGCAGACCAGCGCTGCCAGTCCGCCCGTTCCTCCTGCTCCTGCACCCGCAGCCGCACCACAAAGGCAAAGCGATTGAGCGCAAACGTCAGCGTGGTGACTTTGCCCCCCCTCAGATCGACCTCCACCTGTTGGGTCTGACCTCCATAGCTCAGTTCGACCCAGTGCTTGCCAGCGGACAGATTGTGGAAAAGCAGCCCCTGATAGCCGCGCTTGAGCAATTCGAGCGAGTAGCGGCCGTCCAAGCGCACTGTGATATCCTCTGTGATCTCGCTGCCGATAGGGGCCACCACCAAGGCCAGCCAAGCGTCGAGATCGTCGAACAGCAACTCGTCGGCGACGGCGACCTCGATAGCTAGTGGTGCCTCTTGTACCATAGCCACAGGCCTTTGACCCGGCATCCAAGTCGGCGGCGGCAATTGGGGCGTTATGCCGCTTTTGCGCGTCAACGCATAGACCAAGATGTTGGTCCCCGCCATCAGCGCGTAGGTTGAAATCCCCGTGGCTTCGCCTTCAGTATTGAAGCTGGCCCGCCACTTCCCTTCAAACCCCAGGTCGCTTAATACGGCCACCAGCTCGCCGTCCAGCTCGACGCCCCACAGCCCCTCTGACGGCTGCAATACCGGAGCTTCCTGCTCGGATTCGGCCCCAGAGGCAATGGTTACTTGTTCTTGCTGCAAGGCCAAGAGATCATTTCGGTTGTTGATTGGATAATACCAAGAGCGGTCGCCCTCCATGTACCTGCTGCGCGATCGGTCCTCTCCGGGGAAGCCGCCGCCAAACTCGTAAAAGGAGTGATATAGCAGATGCGAGGTCGGAAGGGGTGCCAAGCGCGCCTCAGAGCCCAAAATCTCGCGCAGGTGGTCCTTCATTTCGCGCAAATAGCGGTTGGTGCCATCAATAAACAGGAAGCCGCCCTCGCGCATATAACGGCCCAAAAGCGCCTTCTCCTCCGCACTGAACTTGGTCAGGAAGTTCGGGTCGTACGCAGACAAGGTGTCTTCGAAGAGGAAGTGGATCGGGTCCTTGAGCAGTTGCTCTGACAGGAAGAGCTTATAGGTCTTGTCCCGCACCTGCGCCAACAGCTGGGTGTGGTCGCGCACGTAGCGGCTCAGGGCATCGAGCGCCCCGCGCCCCGAGCTGGCCCCATAGACGCGCAATTGGGTGAAGTTCACATAGCCAGATAAGTCGCGGCGAGTCGCCCGACTGGGGATGACCGCGGCGTGATCCTTGTTGGCCCGGGCCATGTCCTCTATCCGCAACAGATCCATCGAGGCGGCGCCCATGCTATCGGCCAAGCCCAACGACGCGGGCGAGATCATCTTCTCGCGCTCCAAAATTGGCGCATCTTCCTTTGCACCCACGGCTATCTCGCGCAGCGCCAAGGGAGCCGTCGGGGCTTCTATCTCGGGCGGGGTCGTCTCGCTTTCTAGATTGGGGTCGCGGACAGCTACGGCCGGCTGGTCGGCCCGTAGATACTCCATCTCCACTTTCAACGCCTCTACGTCCAAGCGGGGCAGGGGAGTCGGGCGGGGGGGCTTGAACTGTCGCGGGATGCGGGCCAGACGCACGCGGAAGGCCTCCGCGTCCAGCTCGTCGCGCCACAGGTGATCTCCTAGGTAAAGCGCAGTGAGATGCAAAAGCAGCGACGCCAGCAAACAGATATAGGCGGTTCGGTGTCTGCGCACCGGGGGTCTCTCTTTCTGCGCCGACTGTCAGCGCGAGTGGCAATACCTACTATACTATTATAACTGATTGTAACAAAACGGTTTTTTGCCAAGAAAACACGTGCTTATTATCTTTTTTCGACCTATAAGACGGCCTACGCAAAGGAATTGTTTCAGCCATGAGCAATACCCAAGAACTACAAGCCGAAGTGAGCGAGTGGCTCGAATCCCTCGATTACGTGCTGGCCCATAGGACGCCCGCGCAGGTCCTCAAACTCCTGCAACAGCTCCAAACCCACGCCGCCGAAGCCGGCGTCGGCACGCCCTTCAGCGTCAATACGCCCTACATCAACACCATTCCCCGCGACCAGCAGCCCCCCTATCCGGGCAGCCGCGAGATCGAGCGGCGGATCAAAAGCATCGTGCGCTGGAACGCCATGGCCATGGTCGTGCGCGCCAATCACGACTCCAACGTCGGCGGCCACATCTCGACCTACGCCTCTTCGGCCACCCTCTACGAGGTCGGCTACAACCACTTTTTCCGCGCCCCCAGCAACGGCCATCCCGGCGACCAAATATACTTCCAAGGGCACGCTTCCCCCGGTATCTACGCCCGCGCCTTCGTCGAAGGCCGCCTCAACGAACACCAGCTCGAAAACTTCCGCCGCGAATTGCAAGAAGGCGGTGGCCTCGCCTCCTATCCGCATCCTTGGCTAATGCCGGACTTTTGGCAGTTTCCAACCGTATCTATGGGCTTGGGGCCAATCCTTTCGATCTATCAGGCTCGCTTCAACCGCTACCTCGAAAATCGCGGCCTCAAGCCCGCTGACGACAGCAAGGTGTGGGCCTTTTTGGGCGACGGCGAGTGCGACGAGCCCGAGAGCTTGGGGGCGCTTACTCTCGCGGCGCGTGAACAGCTCAACAACCTCATCTGGGTCGTCAACTGCAACCTACAGCGCCTCGACGGCCCCGTGCGCGGCAATGGCAAGATAATACAAGAGCTCGAAGCGGTCTTCCGCGGTGCTGGCTGGAACGTCGTCAAGGTAATTTGGGGCGACGACTGGGATCCGCTCTTGGAACAGGACACTGACGGCAGCTTGGCCCAGCGCATGAACGAAGTCGTCGATGGCCAGTATCAGAAGTACTCAGTCTCCGACGGCAACTACATCCGCCACGACTTCTTCGGCACCGACCCGAAACTAGCCGCGATGGTCGAGGACTATTCGGACGAACAACTGCAGAAAATGCGGCGCGGCGGGCACGATCCAGAAAAGGTCTATGCCGCCTACCAGCAAGCCATCGCCCACAAAAACGCACCCACCGTCATCCTCGCCAAGACCATCAAGGGCTACGGCATGGGCGAGGCCGGCGAGGGCAAGAACATTACCCATCAGCAAAAAAAGCTCAACGAGGACGAAATCCGCCTTTTCCGCACCCGCTTCGGCATCCCCATCTCGGACGACGAGGTCGCGGAGACGCCGTTCTATCGGCCCCCGGACGACAGCCCAGAAATGCAGTACATCCGCCAGCGGCGGGAAAGCCTTGGCGGCCACGTGCCCCAGCGGCAGGTGATGGCTCCCCCGCTGGCTATGCCGCCGGAAACGCTGTGGGACGAATTCAAAAAGAGCTCGGGCAAGCGCGAGTTTGCCACGACGATGGCCTTCGTCGCGATCATGCGCAAGCTCATGCAAGACAAGCAAATCGGCGACTTAATCGTCCCGATCGTCCCCGACGAATCGCGCACCTTTGGCATGGAGCCACTCTTCCGTCAGTTCGGGATCTATTCAAGCCTAGGCCAGCTATACGAACCGGTTGATAAAGACGTCATCACCTATTACAAAGAGGCCAAAGACGGCCAGATACTCGAAGAGGGCATCACCGAGGCTGGCTCTATGTCCTCCTTTATCGCGGCCGGCTCGGCCTATGCCACCCACGGCATCAACACCATTCCCTTCTTCATCTACTACTCGATGTTCGGGATGCAGCGCATCGGCGATTTGGTCTGGCTAGCCGGCGACATGCGGGTCAAGGGCTTCATGGTCGGCGGCACGGCCGGGCGCACCACGCTCAACGGCGAGGGGCTGCAACACGAGGACGGGCACAGCCACCTCTTGGCCTACCCAGTGCCCAATCTCGAAGCCTACGATCCGGCCTTTGGCTACGAGATCGCCGTCATTATCCGCGAGGGCATCCGCCGCATGTACGTCGAGCAGGAGGACGTGTTCTACTACTTGACGGTCGAAAACGACATCTATGCCATGCCGGAAATGCCCGACGACGTCGAAGAAGGCATTCTCAGGGGCATGTACAAGTTCAAGCCCTCGGCCAAGAAGCGCGCCCGGCTCAAGGCCCACCTCTTCGGCAGTGGCGCAATCATCAACAGCGCCCTCAAAGCACAGAGCCTGCTCGAAGAAAAATACCAAGTCAGCGCGGATGTCTGGAGCATCACCAGCTACAAGGCCCTGCACCGCGATGCCCTCGATGCCGAGCGTTGGAACCGTATGCACCCCGGCGAAAAGCCCCGTCTCAGCTACATCGAACAATGCCTAGCCAAGGAGCGCGGCGTGTACGTCATGGCCTCGGACTACGTCAAGGCCCTCCCGGAATCCATCGCCCGCTGGTTTCCCAACCCGCCCGTCTCCCTCGGTACCGATGGCTTCGGCCGCAGCGAGACCCGCGAGGCCCTGCGCGACCACTTCGAGGTCGATTACCGCTTCATCGCCCTAGGAGCCTTGAGCGCGCTGGCGCGCGAGGGGCAGATCGAATGCGACGTAGTCGTCCAAGCCATGCAAGACCTAGAAATCGATCCGGCAAGACCCAATCCCATTTACCTGTGAGTTTAGATCATCCTATGCCCGTACAATTTGCTCTGCCCGACTTGGGAGAAAACATCGAAAGCGGCGATGTAATCCGCATCCTCGTCGCCGTCGGCGACCGCCTCGCCGAAGACCAGACCGTTATTGAGCTTGAAACAGACAAGGCCGTCATTGAGGTGCCTTCTTCCGTAGATGGCACCGTTACCGAGATTCTCATCCAACAGGGTGACACCATCGCCGTCGGGCAGCCCATCCTCGCAGTCGAGGCGGGCGAAGCCCCAGCCGTTGAAGAGACATCCCCGGCTGTCGAGGAAGCACCCCCAGCGCCTGCACCGGTAGAGGAACCAGCCCCCACCCCAATTGCACAAGAAGCCGCCCCGGTTGCCGAAAAAGCTCCACCTATATATACAGACGGCCCCGTCCCAGCCGCCCCATCGACGCGCCGCCTAGCCCGCGAAATCGGCGTCGATATTGCGCAGGTCCAAGGCACGGGGCCGGGCGGCCGGATCTCAATCGACGACGTCAAAGCGCACTCAAAAAAGCTGCACGCAGCGCGGGGTGCTGCCCCGGCCGCCGCCGCGCCGCTACCCGACTTCAGCCAGTGGGGCGCTGTCGAGCGCCAGCCCATGACCAAAGTGCGCGAGATAACCGCCGAGCGTCTCGCGCAGGCTTGGGCCACCATCCCGCAGGTCACCCAATTCGACAAAGCCGACATCACCAGCTTGGAAAAGTGGCGCGCAGCATACGGCAAAAAGGCCGAAGCAGCCGGTGGCAAGCTGACGCCAACCGCGATCCTCATCAAAGTACTCGGCATCGCCCTCAAGGTCTTCCCGCAGTTCAATGCCAGCATCGACATGGCCCAGCGGGAAGTCGTGTACAAACGCTACTTCCACATCGGCATTGCCGTCGATACCCCCCACGGTCTGCTCGTGCCAGTAGTGCGCGATGTAGATCAAAAGAACATCATCGAATTGGCGGTCGAGCTGAGCGAGCTGGCACCAAAGACGCGCGAGCGCAAAATCGGACCGGCCGACATGCAGGGCGGGTCCATGACCATCAGCAATGTCGGCACCATGGGCGGCACCGCCTTTACGCCCATCGTCAACCCACCCGAAGTCGCAATTCTCGGAGTGGCGCGCTCGCAGGTCGAACCCACGTATATCGACGGCCAGCTCCAGCCGCGCACCTTCCTGCCCCTTTCACTGTCCTACGACCACCGCCTGATCGACGGGGCCGACGGCGCGCGCTTCCTTCGCTGGGTCTGCACGGCATTGGAAGATCCCTTCATCGCGCTCTTGGAAGGCTGAGGCGGCTATGGACAAGGCCCAGCTAGCGGTCATCGGCGGTGGCCCGGGCGGCTACGTCGCCGCCTTTAAGGCCGCGGACTTGGGGTTGGATGTCGCATTGATCGATCCCGAAGCCCATCCAGGCGGCGTCTGCCTCTACCGAGGCTGCATCCCTTCCAAGGCCCTCCTGCACATTTCCAAACTGCTCTACGAAGCCAAGGAAGCCGAGCACTGGGGCATCCAATTCACCGAACCTGAGATCGATCTCCCCAAGTTGCGGACCTGGAAAGACGAGGTCGTCGCCAAGATGACGCAGGGCTTGGGTCAGCTCGTCAGGGCGCGCAAACTGACCTACGTGCAGGGACGCGCCCGCTTCCTCGACTCCCATACCTTGCAAATCGACCAAGCCGACGGCAGTCAAGGCACCTTGCAGTTCGAACACGCCATCCTCGCCACCGGATCGCGCCCGACTGTGCCTGCGCTCTTTGACCAGCCGAGCGACCGCATCATGGATTCGACCGCCGCCGTCGCACTCCCCGACATACCCGCTTCCATGCTCGTCGTCGGCGGCGGCATCATCGGCATGGAACTGGGGCAGGTGTACGCGGCGTTAGGAACCCAAGTTTCGGTCGTCGAAATGCTCCCCGGACTGATCCCCCCGGCCGACCGCGACTTGGTCAAACCCCTGCACAACAAGGCCGCCGAGCGCTTCGACGAGATCATGCTCAACACCCAAGTGACCGCACTCGCCGAGAGCGATGATGGCTTAGCGGTACAATTACAAGACAGCGACGGCCAGAGCTTTTCCAAAACCTACGCCAAAATCCTGCTCGCCGTTGGCCGGGTTCCCAACAGCGAAGACTTGGGCTTGGAGCACACCGCCGTCGGCCTCGACGAGCGCGGCTACGTCCAAGTCGATGACCAACTGCGCACGGCCGAGTCTTCGATTTTCGCCATTGGCGACCTCGTCGGCGCAGCCCTCGCCCACACGGCGGCCCACCAAGGGAGCCTAGCCGCCGAGGTCGCGGCTGGACACGAAAAACAGGTCTTCGCGCCCCACGCCATTCCCAACGTCGTTTATACCGATCCGGAAATCGCCTGGTGCGGCCTCACTGAGGAAGAGGCCAAAGAGCAGGGCCGCTCGATCGCGGTCACGCGCTTTCCCTGGTCGGCTTCCGGCCGCGCCACGACCCAAGGCGCAAATGACGGCCTCACCAAGCTGCTCATCGATCCCCAGACCGACCGGATTCTAGGCGTGGGCATTGCCGGTAGCGGCGCAGGCGAGCTAATCGCCGAGGGCGTCCTGACCGTGGAAATGGCCGCGCTCGCAGCGGATGTCCAGCATTCGATCCACCCCCATCCCACGCTCTCCGAAACCCTCATGGAAGCGGCCGAAAGCCACTACGGCCAGAGCGCACACCTCTATGCGCCCAAACGCTGCTGAAGCACGACCTCCAGCACCCTGAGATGCGCCGCTGTCCGCACTGCTAACGTAGCGGCCACTCGCTAGATCCGTTCTCGCGGATATCTTGCATGGCCCTCCTTGGTCCTGTTTGCCGCGCGCCGTCCGGCGTTTTTTCCTTGGCCCCTGGCGCTAGGCCGTTGTATTTTTAAAAGCGTGATGTATCGTAGACGCACTGAATAACCACCCACCTCAAACCACCATAAGACCAATGACCGACAAAGCAAAATGGGCTTGGACAATACTATCCCTGAGCCTGCTGGTCCTACTGCCAGGAGTCTATTTCTACTTTTCGGCTCCCCCCGAGCCTCCCCCCGAGCCTCCTCCCGAGGTTCTCACGCCGGAGCCGCCTAGCCCAATCGCCGTGCTGATCGCCGAAGACCGCTGCGACCTCGCCTATCCCCAACTCACCGCGCTAGATACGGTCCAACACGACTCGACTAACCTAGCGCACATCGAATTCCAGCGGGCGTTTTGCGAGCGCATGCTCAAAAAGCCAGACCGCGCGTACGATCGCCTGCGCGACCTCGACCTACCGGCCTTGGACGACTACCGCCGCTTCTGGATAGCCTGCTCCCTAGAGGACATGGGCCAGACGCACGAAGCCATCGCCGAGTACGAAAACTTTCTGGCCACCTCGACTAATCCACTCCTCCGCAACCCAGCCAGCATGCGCTTGGCCTCTCTCTACCGGACCGCCGGCCAACCCGCCAAAGCCCTCGCCCTATACGAGGAACAGCTCGCACAGAACACCGATCCAGCGCGAGTCCTCTACTTGCTCGCAACCACCAGTCAAAAGCACAACCCGGCGCGGGCGCAAAAGTGGCGTTTAGAGCTTTTGGAAAACCACCCCCGTTCCAAACACGCCCGCAATAGCCTGTCGTATCTGCCAAAGAAGCTCGACGCCCGTACGGCGTATGCCAAGGCGCACACCTATTACAGCCACAAGCGGTACAACCAAGCCATCAAGAGCTTTCAGAACTTCATCCGCGAACACAGCGGCGACCAGCGCGTTGTCCAAGCGCATTACATGCTCGGTCGGGCCCACCAGTCTGCGGGGCACTATACCAAGGCCGAGCAGGTCTTTCGGACGGCCCACGAGCGCCACGGCAGCCCAGCGGCCCTTTATCGCATCGCCAGTCTTTCGGTCCGCAGAGACCGCGAAGACAAGGCCATTTCCGCCTATGCGAACTTTGCCAAGCGCTACCCCCAGCACGACTTGGCCGACGACGCCCTGTGGCAGGCCGCCAAAGCCGCCGAGCGCAAAAGCCAGTTCACCCGCGCCGCAACGCTCTATGGCCGCCTAGCCGAGCACTACCCGCAAACCGATTACGGCGACGAAGCGCGTTGGAGCGCTGGCTTCGCACTCTATTGCCAAGAGCAGTACTCCGAAGCCCTCGCCGCTTTTGAGCGCGCCAGTCAGCAGGCGCGCCAGCCCCACATCATCGACCAATCCCTGTACTGGGCTGGAAAAAGCGCAGATCGACTCGGCCAGACAGCGGATGCCACCGCGTTCTACCGCCGCGCCGCCGCCGGATTTCCCCGCTCTTACTACTCGGCCCGCGCCGTCCTATTGGGCCATAAAGAACAGGTTAAGCTCAAGAAGCGACCCACAGACAACCCCCGCCAAGACGAGGTCCCCGCGCTAGCACATAGGGAGCACCTCGAACGCGCTGGCTTGTTGAACCAATTAGGGCTGAGGGATTGGTCGAACGCCGAGATGGAACAAGCCGTCCTCGACTACAAGGGCCACAAGACTGCGCTAAAGGCCATCCGCGACTACTACGAGGCCCTCGGCCATCGCGACCAAGCCATGCGGCTGTCGCTGCGCCTGTTCGACGGACAAGACCCGGAAGAGTTGTCGCGCATCTACCCGACTTACTACTGGGAAGAAATTGCCGCAGCCGCGGCCGAGGCCCAAATCGACCCCTATCTGGTCCTCTCGGTAATTCGCCAGGAGAGCACATTCAACGAAAAAGCGGTGTCGCGGGCGGGCGCTAGGGGCCTGATGCAAATCATGCCCCATACCGGCCTCAACCTCGCGCGGCGGTTGGAGGTGAAACCCTTTGAACTGCGCGCGCTCTTCGACCCGGCCGTCTCCATCCGCTTTGGGAGTTACTTCCTCGGCGACCAAATGCGCCAATTCACGACCGATGCGGGCGCGGACTTAGGCTATGAACTGGGCTTGGCCGCGTACAACGCCGGCCCGCACAACGCCCGCCGGTGGCTCAAGACCTTTCCCTCCGAGGACCCAGACGCTTTCGTCGAGCGCATCCCCTTCAAGGAGACCCGCCTCTACGTCAAGCTAGTCCTCAGAAACTACGCCATTTACAAGGCCCTGTCCGATGACGCCTGAACCAGAAGAGCCACGGGAAAAAAGGCACAAGCTGATCGAAGATATTTTTATCTTGCTCTGCATCGCCAGTCTCTGGCCCGTGGTGCTAGGCTGGACCGAGCCGATCTATCAATACTTACTCTACGTAGCATTGGCGGGCCTGATCTTCATCTTTGTGCGGCGCATCCGCCGCTTCCACGACGCCCGCAACACCCTGCGCGATGACGAGGACGGCCCACAGATAGGCCCCGCTCCCAAGCGCGACGATACTGATCATTCGCAAAATTGAGATTGGGCGCGGTACAGTTCCGTTCGTGCCATCATCCTGTAAAATTGCGCCCGCAGTGGTTGCATTTGACTGCCAGAGGACGTTTGTTTGGAGTAAACATCAGGAAGACTTTCTATGGCTAAGCGCATAACTTTGTTGGATCTCGTTGAGGCTGGGCTGCTGGAAGACGGTGAAAAGCTGGAATGCCGCCTTAGTAAAAGCGGTGAAGCTTATGTCGGAAAGCTAAAGGATAACGGCTCGATTTCTCATAATTCTCAGAGCTTCGACACTCCGTCTGGTTGGGCAAAAAATCTGAATAATGATAGGCCAATAAATGGTTGGGACGCTGTCAGTGCAAGAGGCAAAAAGCTATCTGAGTACAGATCGTCGCTAGGTCAAACCGAATCAACGAAAGTACATAGAAAGCCACCAGAATCAGATAATGACGCCGAGGCCAGTTCTGTTGTACCAACACCGGACACATTTGCCGTGGAGGGAGAAGACAATATTGCTTCAGCTTTACTTGAGCGTATCACAGAACTGTCTCCGAGTGGATTTGAGAAACTAGTTGGCGAGTTCTTGAAAGCCAAGGGATTTTCAAATGTCGAGGTAACCGGTCGTCCCCATGACAGGGGCATTGATGGTCGATGCGAGTTGTCGTTTGTCGGCTTAAAAGTAGCGTTCCAAGCGAAGCAGTATCAGCCGCAAAAGAGCATTAGCATTGGGGAAGTTCATAGATTCCAAGGTAGTTTGACCGTAGGCTACGACAGAGGGATTTTGGTCACGACCTCGAGTTTCTCCTCCGGTGCTAAAAATTTTGTTGAAGAAGAAAATACACAGGTTCGGCTGGTTGACGGTAAAAAACTGATACAAGAGATGATTAATCTGAATTTGGGCGTCAAAGCTGTTCCGGTTGTTGAGCATCAAATAGACGAGAGCTTATTTAATCGTTTGGCCAAGGAGTAACTTCCACCATACGATACGAACAAGCACCACGCGCTAGTAAACAGCAGAGGATACAAATGTCGATCGCACAAGAAAACCCGCGAAAAATTTACAAAGACTATTCGCATCGGATTGAAGTGTTGAGCGGCGACGCCGAGGACGATGGATTGGTATTGAACGAGGCGTCCGAAAGGGACTTTTGGCATTATATCAGGTCAGTACCCTTCGCACAAAAAGCAGGACTGGTACTTGTGGACAATGGAGATCTACGTGCCGTTTGGAAAGGCGATGATGAGAGTCACCTTGGGATTCAGTTCCTCGGCAACCAATGGGTGGAGTACGTCATTTTCAAACGCCGTCCAAGCGCTATAGATGTTGCACGAGTGGCCGGGCGCGACACGCTTGATGGGGTAAAAAGACAGATTGATGCTTTCGATCTAACATCGCTGATGGGCACATGAACGGAAACGACCTTTTCGATGATGCTCATGTCGTCCGCTATGTCAAGCCGACCAGCAGGCACGAAGATGGGAGTGTAGATGGGTCGGCATTCCGCCTGCGTTCGGGCGATAACGGCCTGTCCGTCAATTGGCTCGAATACTTCAGAGATCTTACCAAAGCGCAACAGCTTGACGAGGTGAGGAGGCTATCTCGGCTGACGATGAGAAGACGCGGTTGTCTCGCAGAGCTAGGCGTCGGTGCAACAAAGCAGTACTCTCCCGAACTCACTGCTCTCCGATTTGTTCACAAGCCATTGGCTTCCGCGAATGGATATGAAGCCGACCCGTCGCACAGCGAAATTACCGGGCTACCGCAAGGCGACTCACCCCAAGCAGCGCTGATCGGCGATCTGATCGCCGAGTGCATACAAGCCATTCATCCGGCAATAGTTGATAGCTAGCCGAAAGCGTTTCACCGCCTTCTGCCCAGTCGCTCCAGCACCAAAACCAGCACAACGCCCACGGCAATCAACCCCAAACTCAGCCAACCCTCGCCGCTGAACTCTTGCGGCCACGCGCATTCGTAGCGCCCTTCCTCCAGCTCATTGCGGAACGGCCACACCTTGCGCAGTGAACCCAACATCAACCCCACCAACAAGGCCATGGTGCCGGCGCGGAAGCGATTCAGCAGGTGCTTGAGCAGCCGCGAAAAACCCAGTAAGCCGACAATCCCCCCAACGCCAAACAGACCCAAGATCGCCCAATCGAACTCGTGTACCGCGGTCAGGACCTGCTGGTATTTGCCCATGACCACCAGCAGGAACGAGCCGCTAATGCCCGGCAGAATCATCGCGCAGATGGCCACCATTCCGGCTAGCGCGAACTTGTAGCCCTCGACCCCGGTCTCGACCGGCACCAACGTGGTAATGGCGTAGCCAACCACTGCGCCGAGCGCCGTCAGCCCCCACTGCGCCGGCCCCCATCCAGCGACCTGCCGAGCGACCACGAGCGCGCTGGCCAAGATCAACCCCGTGAAAAAGCCCCACACGGGCTGAGGATGCGTCGCTAGCAGCCAAGTTATGAACTTAGCCAGCGCAGCGATGGCCAAGCCGATACCACACAGCAGCGGCACCAGGAAGGGGGCATTGATTCGGTGCAATACCTCAATCAAGCGTCCCCGCACCAAGGCACTCACGAGTCGTTGATCAACGGCGGCAATCGTCCCGACCAGTTCGTCGTAAATGCCCGTGATCAAGGCGATCGTCCCCCCGGAAACCCCGGGAATCACATCGGCCGTACCCATGCACAACCCGCGCAAGACCAGCCCAGGTGCGCGGCGCTTACCTTCGGCTAGCAACTCACTTTTTTTCACCAAACATCTCCATCTGCTGCGCGTGCTCGCGCATGAACTCTACGATCCGGCGATCGGCCCGAGGCAAAGCAAAGTCATCCAACGCCTCCGGCGCAATCCAGCGCCAAGCAGCGCAACCCAACGCCTGAGGGGTGCCGCGCACATAGCGGGCGGCAAACGCGTGTAAGGTGATGCTAAAATGCGAATAGGCATGATCCACGCTCGTCAAACGCTCATCCACCTCGATCTCAATGCCTAATTCCTCGCGGATCTCGCGTACCAAACATTCGGGCAAAGACTCGCCAGGCTCCTGCTTGCCTCCGGGGAATTCCCACAAACCGCCGAGCATCCCCTCGGCCGGCCGCTGGGCAATTAGCAACTCGTCGCCCTTGCGAATCAGGCCAGCCGCCACTTGATAATGCGGCCTCTGTTTCTTAGGAGCCTTGCGCGGCAGGGAGGCTGGATCGTCCAACTCGGCCTTGGCCCGACACCAGTCGCCGACCGGACACGTCGAGCAAGAAGGGCTCTGCGGCGTGCAGACCCGCGACCCCAACTCCATCATCGCCTGATTGAAGTCGCCGGCCTCGCCCCGGGCCAGCAGAGTCTCTCCAGCGGCGATGAGTTGCGCCTTGACGTGGGCGCGGGCTGGCTCTTCCTCAATCCGCAACAAGCGGCAGAGCACGCGGGTTACATTGCCGTCGAGTACCGGGTGGTCGCGGTCGAAGGCAATGCTGCTGACGGCCGCTGCCGTGTATTGGCCAATCCCCGGCAACTCGATCAGCTCTTGGTATGTATCCGGTATGCGGCCTCCCAACTCAAAGGCCATGCGCTTGGCCGCCTTGTGCATGTTGCGCGCCCTCGCATAGTAGCCCAAGCCCTCCCAGGCCTTGAGTACTTGGTCCTCGGAAGCAGCGGCCAGCGCTTGAAGCGTGGGAAACGCGCTAATAAAACGCTCGAAATAGGGGGCCATCTGATCCACCCGGGTCTGTTGCAACATGACCTCGGATACCCAGACGTGATAGGGATTGCCGCTGTCGCGCCAGCTCGTCTGCCGCTTGTTTTGGCGATACCAAGCCAAGAGTCGAGCGCGGAAGGCGCTGAGCGCGTCTTGATCGTCGAGCAAGCTGCGACTCAACCGTCTTCCCCTTCCGGCCAGCCAGTATGCGGCATGGCTTTGAGATCTCCGACCGTCTCAGCGACCAAGAGAGCATCTACGACCGCTGCCTCGGCAGCCGCTGCTCCAGCGTCAAACAGCGCATAGAGCCTTTCTTCGCCCACCGGACGCACCGGTGCGTCCGGTTCTTGGATAATGCCCGTTGTGGAAAAGGCGAGGACTAGCCCCTCGCGCGTATGCGGGTTCCACAAACCCGTCCGCGCCAGCCCCAGTGCAGCGCGGCCAGCCAACCGCTCTAGTTGACGCGGGATCAGAGGCGCGTCCGTAGCCACCACCGCGGCAAATGTCTGCGGCCCTCCTGCCCCCTCGCCCACCGATAGAACGCGACCAGCCCAATGCAACTCACGTCCCCCGTTGACCGCAGCTAGCACCCCCAACGCGTATTCACCAGCCCGGCGCGACGCCGTGCCAATGCCCCCCTTGTAGCCAAAGGCCTGCAACCCGCCGCCGACTCCGGCATTGCCCGTGGGCACCGCACTACCAGCGCTGGCCAACGCCTCGTCTGCGTGGGCGTGTGTCAAAACCTTGCGCACGAGCGCGGGATCGTTGACAGCCGTGTCGTCAATCCCCACCACGACCGGCGGCCAGCCAGCTACAGTCGATAGCCCGGTGTCGCGGCCCAAGCTGTGGCGAATTAAGGCTTCGTACACCCGGCCAACGACCGGGGACGGAGCCAGGACAATAGGCGAGGAAAAGGTGCCGAAGTCTTCGGCGACCCCAAGGCCGCTCATGGCGTCGCCGCCGTCTATGGAGAAGCGACCGATAAACAGCTTGCGTTCTTCTACCGAGGCCGGATACGGGACGACGGCCGTGAGGCCGGTGTGCAGGTCGGGCGTGCGAATATCCACGTGGCCCACGCTAACTCCGGCCACATCTACAATGGCGTTGTGCGGTCCCGCCGCATCACCCGCTAGGTGCGAGCGATTCATTTGAGCCGACCGTATGCGCGCATGATTTCGAGCAAGCGGTCTAGCGGCAGGGCGTGGATGGTATTGCCGCCGCGACCAGTCATGGTGTGGGCCGTAGTCAGCGAGTTGAGAATGGCTTCCTCCGTAGCCTCAATTACGCCTTGGAACACGCCCGAAATCCAGCGGTCGGAGAGCATGGTGAGCGCGTCCGGCGGCTCGGGAGAAGCCGTTGAAAACGCCAGCCAGAGATCGCCGCTGCCTTGAGTAGAAATCGCGCCCGTACGCGCCATACCCAAAGCCACCCGTTTACACACGCGTTGGAGTTGAATAGGGATCAACGGCGCGTCCGTGGCCACTGCGGCGATCAAGGACTTGCTCTTGCCGCCGCGCGCAGGCATCAGGTCGGTGATCTCCCGGCCCACCGGAACGCCGTCAACGCGCAGTTGGGGCCGCCGACCAAAATTCGCCTGTACCAACACACCCACAGTATAGACCTGATCACCGCAGGGAATTTTGCGCGACGCCGTGCCAATGCCAGCCTTAAAGCTATAGGCCCGCATCCCGGTCCCGCCGCCGACACAACCTTCGGCTACCGGCCCGTCGCGCACCGCGTCAAGGGCTGCTACCGCGTGTTCAGGTCGAACGTGCCGCCCAACTTCGTCGTGGAGAAACGCAGCCCACGTCTCGCCGACTATGGGCGCGGGCTGCAAATCGCTTTTGAACAGGTCGGGATCTCGCGCCAGCATCCACTCCACCGCCCCATCGTACACCGCGCCGACGCTGGACGTGTTGGTAAAAAGGACGGGGCCAGCCAGTAGACCCGTGCGGCGCATAGAGCCGACCCCCATCAACTCGCCATTGCCGTTGAGCGTGAAATCCGCGGCAAACGCGGGCGTGCGCGGCACAATCGCCGTCACACCGGTGCGCACCGGACCCCCTTCTTCAATCAGCGTCAGATGGCCGACCTGCACGCCCTCGACATCGGTGATGGAGTTATATGGGCCAGTCGCCAACTCGCCAATGACAATGCCCAACTCGCGCAGGCGCACCCGCTCCGGCCGCACGGGCGCAGCGCGGCCCAATGTAGGCCACACAGCCGCACTTAAACCCAAGCCGAGAAAGGTCCGGCGGTCCATGTCAGAGCGCCTGGACAATCCGCTCCCCTAGCTCGCGGCAACTCAACGCACCCCCTAAATCGGGCGTCCCCACGCCCTGCTCGCCGATCACTGTGCGCACCGCCTTTTCAATCCGATCAGCGCCCGCAACAGACTCCGAGTCGCCGTGCCGCTGACCCAACCAGCGCAGCATCAAGGCCGCCGACAGGATCATCGCCACCGGATTGGCTTTCCCCTGCCCGGCGATGTCCGGAGCCGTCCCGTGCGACGGTTGGAACACAGCCGCGTCCTCGCCAATGTCCCCCGAAGGAGCCAGCCCCAAGCCGCCGACCAAGCCAGCGGCCAAGTCCGAGATGATGTCCCCGTACATATTCTCGGTGACCAGCACGTCGTATCCCGCCGGTTGCTGCACCAAGTACATGCTCAGCGCATCGATGTACGCGTAGTCGCGCTCGACGTCTGGATACTCAGCGGCCACCTCGTCGTACACGCTGCGGAAGAAGGCCATTGAGCGGAAGACGTTAGCCTTGTCAACGCACGTTACCTTCATCGGCGTCCGACCGCGCTGCCGCGCCAGCTCAAAGGCGTAGCGCACCACCCGTTCGGTTCCGGTTCGCGTAATCACCATGGAGTCCACGGCCACTTCGCCGCGCAACTGGATGCCGCCGTTCATGGAGGCAAAGAGTCCCTCGACGTTCTCTCGCAAGATGACGAAGTCAATATCACCTGCCTTGAACCCTTTGAGCGGAGTATGCGCGGCCGCATACAAGTAAATCGGCCGCACCCCCGCGTACAGGTCCAGTTGGAACCGCAAATCGACTTGTGGCCGCATCTCCGTCCCGTCCGGCCAGCGCACATGCGGCAACCCCATCGCGCCCAACAACACCGCATCCGCCCGGCGGCACCCTTCCACCGTCGCCTCCGGCAGCGGATCCCCTTGCTCCAGATAGCACCCCGCGCCACACGGATACTCAGCGTAGGCAAGAGCAGGAGTCCCCAACGCATTGAGCACCCTCAGGGCCTCGTCCATGACCTCCGGTCCGATGCCGTCGCCTTTGAGCACGGCGATGTCGTAGGCCATTTTTAGCTCCACAAGCGGTCGTGTGGCCGCTCGTCGTCCCACTCCTCGGTGGGGCCAAAAATCTCCGGCTGGTCCGGATCGGCAAACGACCGCAGCACTTCTTCGTTGAGGCCGCTAAAACCCAGCCCCGGCCCTTCCGGCACTGCAATGTGCCCATCCTCAATCAGGGGCACCGGCAAGCCCTCGACCAAGCTGCTCCACTGCTCTAGCTGATCGACCGAGTGATTTTCGAGCACCATGAAGTTTTCCGTCGCCGCCGCGCAATGCACCGAAGCCAACGCCGCCACCGGCGACATGGCCATGTGCAGCGCCATGGCAATGCCGTAATCCTGCGCCAAATCACCGATCTTTTTGGTCTCGAGGATCCCGCCGGAAGAGGCCAAGTCCGGGTGAGCGACGGCAATGGCGCGCCGTTCAAAAAGGGGCAGAAAGTTTTCCTTGAGATAGATATCCTCGCCCGTGCATACCGGCGTATCCACGGCCTCGGCGAGCCGCTGCCACTGGTCGGCCAACTGCCAGGGGATCATGTCCTCGTACCAAGCTAGGCTGAACTGATCCAGCGCCTTGCCCAAGCGGATGCAGGACTCGACGCCAATGTGGCCAAAGTGATCGACGGCCAAGGGCACTTCATAGCCGATCACCTCGCGCACCTGCGCCACGTATTCGCAGAGGATATCGATGCCCTTGTTAGTAATCTGAATCCCCGTAAATGGGTGCATGATGCCGTTGCTTTCCAACATGCCCGGCGGCGCGATCAGCGCGTCTTCGATCCCCCGCAGCAATCCAATGCCAACGTCCATTTTGAGGAACTTAAACCCCCGCGCCATCCGCTCCTTGAGCAATTGTCCCATCTCCCGGCCATCGCGCCGCGTGGGGGTATCGCAGTAACAGAGGACCCGGTCGCGGAACTTGCCGCCGGCCAGTTGGTAGGCCGGCACACTATAGGCTTTGCCCGCTAGGTCCATCAGCGCCATCTCGACGCCGCAGACGCCGCCGGCCTGGCGCGCGTGATGACCGAATTGTTTGATCTTGCGGAAGAGCTTATCGACGTTGCAGGGATTTTCGCCAAGCAAGCGGCTTTTGAGCATCAGCGCGTAAGTCGGGCTGCCGCCATCGCGCACCTCGCCGTAGCCCGAGATGCCCTGATTGGTGTCGATGCGGATGATCGTCGCGCGGAACGGTGCCCCGCGCAGATTGGCGACGCGCATATCCGTGATCTTCAGATCCGCAGGTCGAGAGTGCGGATTCACATTTTCTTCCATTCTTGTCTCCATTTTCGCTGGATGTATTTTAGGGGCCTCCAATGATATTCCGCTCACATTTTTTCGTCAACTTAGGAGATCGACATGAAGCTGAAGGACAGAGTGGCCCTCATCACCGGCGGCAGCAGCGGCATTGGCCGGGCCGCGGCCGTGGCCATGGCCCGCGAAGGAGCCAACATTGCGCTGACGGCCCGTCGCGCCGAGCGCTGTGAGGAAGCTGTCGCCGAAATCGAGGGACTAGGCGGCCAAGCGTTGGCCTTGCCCGGCGACGTAGCTAACGCCGAGCACGTTGCCGGGCTGGTGGACGCCGCCGTTGAGCGTTGGGGCCGCCTCGACATCGTCGTGCCCAACGCCGGCATCAACGGCGTCTTCGCCCCCATTGAGGACATCACGCCCGAGGAATGGGATCAGACGCACAACATCAACGTGCGCGGCACCTTTCTCACCGTCAAATACGCCATCCCTCACCTGCGCGCGGCCGGCGGCGGCAGCATCGTCGTGGTCTCCTCGGTCAATGGCAACCGCATCTTCTCCAACTTCGGCTTCACCTCGTATTCCTGCTCCAAGGCTGCCCAAGTTACCTTCGCCAAAATGGCCGCGGTCGAACTGGCGCAGTGGGACATCCGCATCAATGTCGTCTGCCCTGGCGCGACCAAAACCAGCATCGGTGAGAACACCTTCCCCCGCAACATCGACAAGATCCGCATCCCCCGCGAGTTCCCCCAAGGCATGATCCCCCTACAACAACGCGCCGCCAGCGCCGAGGAGGTCGCCAACACCATTCTCTTTTTGGCGTCGGACGAGGCTAGCTATATTACGGGGACCGAGATGTACGTCGATGGGGCGCTGTCGCTGTTTCAGGGGTGAGATTACGGGGACAACGTGAGTTCGGGATAAGGTGATCGCCAAGCTCGAAATCGACATTTATTTAGTTGACAGAGGTAGAGAGGATGGATTTATTTTTTGCAATCGTATGCATCTAAGTAGATGCACGACCTTTAATTAAAAGGCCACTTAACCCGAACTCACGTTAATGGTCTATGAAAATGAGACTACTATAGCCTCAAGATCTAGGTGAGGATTCGTGCAAGACAATTACAAACAAGAATTAACAGACCGGTTTGTGACGGTGGTGGAACACCTGACCCGCCTGACGTACAGCGGTCGTCTAGATGAGTGGCAAGGGTTGGACATGACCATTCCCCAGATTAGGACCTTGATCTTGTTGCAACACATGGGTCCCTTGCGGATGGGTATCATCTCCAGCCACTTGGACAGCACTCTTTCCGCCACGACCTCGATCGTGGACCGCTTGGTGGAAAAGGAACTGGTGAAACGGATTTCAGACCCAAACGGCCCTGCGATCGGTCCACGCCCCTCGTGAACCGGATCACGCTATTCCCGGCCAAATCCCCAGCTTAAGTGCCAACCCAGCCGCCTACAGTCGGTATTTAACCCCTAGTATTCCTACCTATATCCTGCTTTCCTGATGACTTGCTTGGCCCTGACTCTGACCCAAGCCTGACGCCTAATCCTTGCTTGACAGCGACTGTAGTTGTGCAATAATACATATTTCCTTATAGTGAAATATATTAGATAGTGAAATTATAATATTAAATATGATATTTCTAATTTGCGTATATTTTGCCATGACGCTACGGATAACCATCCCCTAATCCAACGTGAGTTCGGGATAAGCGGCCTTTTAACTGGAGTCGTGCTTCTGCTTAGTTACATACGATTGTAAAGATAGTAAACCACTCTCTCTGCCTCTTTTAATCAAATAAATGTCGATTTTGAGCTTGGTGGTCACCTTATCCCGAACTCACGTGGGACATAATTTTGGCAGTGGTCTAAATGCGCAACATATACATTGACATTTTGGCGATTATACTCGTGGCATCAAGTACCTGTCTGGCCGCAACAACAGTCGCCCCACGCACAGACGAGAGCCAGACTTCGCAACCTCCGCTTTGCAGTAGAGCTGCAATCACGTCGCCTTGGATTTCCCAACCGCTGGAACAGAAGATGGCTCGCCCCGCGGCCAAGATGTATGTGGATCACTGCTCATCCGCCGACTTGGCCGCCCTCGGCGGGAATGATCTGATCAACTATCTGAAAACTCACTCGCGGGATTGTCTGTCAGACGTTCTTTGGACCTTTGACGACAACATGCCCGCTATTTTTACTAACCAGAACATACAGGCCGTATTGCAGGCCATTGAAGCGCTGGTTCCTACATACGACGGGACTAACGCCACCGGCTTACACCAGCTCTGGTTTTTCGTCCGAATTGGGTACTACCATGCTTTTTACGAAGACGAGATTCCATCTTTCAACGGAGAGACGATCCGCGCCCATGTCTCCGCATCAAAAGCCTTCGCGGCCAGCGACCACTTTTATGACCTCAACGACGAGGCTGCGAATATCTTGGAAGACTGGTTCGCCGTTGCCGACCAAGATCAGGTGCGCCAGCATCACTTAGTAGAAATCAAACGCGTTCTGTCGGGATTGACGCCCGAGCGAGCGGCTAGCGATGCCCAGTTGGATGCCTATAACAGGGTCTTCTTTCTTGTGTTTCGCGGTATCGTCAACCGCGATCAGGGCTTTATGGATGCCCTCGGTCGGGACCCGGAAGTCGTTGACATCCTGTTACAAGCTGCTAGCTACGATTTTCTTTATCCTGACAATGAATACCTTCTGGAAAACGCCATCCGCGAGCTCGGGAGGTTAGCCGAAATAGATGCTCTGGAAGACGCCGTCATCGCCGCCCTGCTCTCTATATTCCCTAAGTACGAGCGTCTCAGTCCCTCCTTCCTGATTTTGGTCGAAAACTTAGAAGATCGGGTCAATTGCGAGACTTGGAACATCTGTCGGGACGTGCTGGAAAGTGAAATCATCGCCCGAGCCTTCCCTCATACGTACCGTTTCGACGATGGGAGCGTAGTGTTTGAAACGTCCCTAGACTTGGAGACAGTGCAGCCCTTGTACTACGCAGCTAAGGAGGTCAAGGCACATTTTCACCGATTGTTGGAAACCGACGCGGCCGTAGCTGGCGATGTCAACGATGTGCTCTACATCAAGATTTACGGCACTCTGGCGGAGTACGATCAATTTCAGGGATATCTGTTCGGCTTAGATACCAATAACGGCGGCATCTACATTGAACAAGACGCCACGTTCTACACCTATCAGCGGACCCGAGATGAGAGCATCTTTACGCTCGAAGAGCTGTTTCGCCATGAGTACGTGCATTATTTGGCTGGTCGATTTCTGCATCCGGGCTTATGGGGAGAGACCAACATCTATCAAGATTGCCGACTGACTTGGTTAGACGAAGGCTTAGCCGAATTCCTAGCGGGCAGCACTTCCGCCCAAGGTGTTATCGTGCGTCAGAGCATGGTGAGTGGAATCGCCAACGATGAGACTCGCCTCGACACTAAGCAAATTTTTCAGTCTTGTTACAGTGATGGCTTCAAATTCTATAACTATTCCAGCCTTTTCTTTAATTTTATGCATCAGCAGCGGCGCACCCCGTTATTGGCTCTGTTGAACGAAGTAGGTCGCGGCGACACTGCAGCCTACGACGCCCTGATCGCTAGCTGGATAGCTGATAGCCAAATGGCCCTAGCGTACGATGCCTTTTTGAATGAACAAATCGCCCTTCTCGAGCAACTAATCAACCCAATTACCTCTTTCCTCTGGCCGGCCTCCTCCACCAGCGACAACGCCGCCGAGATAGAAAACGCCTTACAGCGAATTGACGGCGATTTAGAGTTGGATTGCCAATCCGTAGCAACCCAACTCAATCCGCGCTTCGGATGCACCGGCTCCCTATCGGTATCCTCCCCATTCAGCGACGATCGCGGCGCATCCAATGAATACCTGAATACCCGGCTGGACAGACTTATTAACGCCGCCATTGACGATGGAGCCATTAGCAACTTTGAGGCTATGACCTGTTACTTTACCAACAATCTGCTCGACGCGGACCACTCGTTTTCCTCGCTCTTTTTCGCTCTGTCTGGAGAGTCCAGTGACCGTCTCCCGGATGCCGATTTCTACTGCGAAGGGCCCCTGCGCCCGGCTGGGATCGCTCTAGACCAGGATGGCGACGGAGTCGAAGACGACCACGACGACTTCCCTACTAATCCTTTGGCTTGGTCCGATGGAGACGGCAATGGGGTAATCGACCCGGAGGAGATCGAATTTCCAGACGGCGACTTAGATGGCGACGGAATATCCAACCTCCTCGAATTCCAGTACGGAACGGACCCTATGGATTACTATTCCATACCACCTCGGGTGGATCTTCGGGCGGATCTGCGCAATGATAGCTACGGTGAGTTAGTCGCCAACGCGGAGCGTGCCCTCAACCTGTTAGCGGTTCTACGCTTTACTCAAGGAACGGCGTCTAATGTCCTATTGACTTGGTCGGCCAGTTTGCCCCTGCGTCTTGAGGAAGTCTACATACCCGAGTACAGCGTGCCCTGCGAAATCGTCGAAACCAACGAGCTTACAGGCACGATCAATTGTGGCAACCTTCAAGATAGATTTAAGGACTTGGTGGATCTGTGGCTGATTTTCACGCCGTTGCAGACCGGCACCCTTGACTTCACCATTGAAATCTCGGCAGACGAACTGGAAATCAATCCCGCCGATAACGTCCAATTACTGCAATTGGAAATTGCACCACACCCCGCGCTAGCTTTGACCGGGCTGCCCGACAGCGACCAGTTGACGCAAAACGCGCCCAATCCGTTCAACAGCCAGACTACCCTCTCCTACTTCCTCCACGCCTCTGGTCCGACGCGTCTAGAAGTGTTCGCCTTGACCGCTCAACGGGTGGTGGTCTTGCACCAAGGACCACAAAAGGCTGGCTACCACCGCCTCCGCTGGAATGGCCGCGACGCCGCCGGTCGCCCCGTGGCCAGCGGCATGTACCTGTACAGGCTAGTGACCGACGAAGCCGTTTTGACGCGCAAGCTCTTGCTACTACGTTGATTGCTTCGCGTTGAACCGGCACGCACTCTGCCGATCTCTTGGACGGTGGTTTACTCATGCCGATTGCAACGGCATCATATATGTAGTACACTGTACTACATGAACAAAAGCGAAGTATATAGCTGGCGTGTTTCGCCCGAGGTAAAAAACGGTCTTGAAGCCGCCGCCCGAGCCCATAAGACGAGTGTAGCCCAACTGCTCGACCAGATCGTGTCCCAGTGGCTCGACCGGGAAGAGGCTGGGGACGACGAAATACAAGACCAGCTTCGCCAAGCTGCCATACAGACCTTTGGCACCATCCGAGGCGGCGACCCCCTCCGTTCACAGCAAGTCAAGCAACGGGTGCGCGCCCGATTACAACAACGCCGTGCGGGCTAAGGGTCTGATCGATACAGGGACGATCCTGGCCTTACTCGATGCCGACGACCAGTGGCACGACCGGTGTGTCGAGGCGTTTCCGTCTTTGCGGCTGCCGTTGGCCACTAGCGCTGCCGTACTGGCCGAACTCTTCCATTTGCTAGGTGATCATCGACCGGCGATCAACGCCGCTTGGCATTTTCTGCGCTCTGGTGCCATAACAGTACTGCCGATAACAGATGCAGACCTACCGGATCTGGAGCGTCTGATGAAACGCTACGACGACCGACCGATGGATTTCGCCGACGCGACGCTGGTGCATCTGGCCAAACGAGAATCGCTTACGGCGATCTTTACCATCAATCACGACGCCTTCAAGACCTACCGCATCGACGGCAAGCGCCAATTCCGCATCGTCCCATCGCGCTAACGGCTCGTCGCACCGAGCGCTGAGAGGAAGCTGTAACACAACTTGGAGATGGATTAAATGCGCAACACAAACGCCAGCATCTTGATGGCCCTACTCGTAGCATTGAGTACGGGTCTGGCTGAAGCAAAAGTCGCGGACGAAAGCCAGTCTTCGCTAGCTCCGCTTTGCACTAGAGACGCAACCTCGCCAGAACAGGAGTGGTCGTCGCTGCGCCCCGCGGCCAAGGCGACCGTGCAAGGGGGTACCTGCCCATCCGTTGACGTTGCTTCCCTCACAGGGGATGATCTGATCAACTATCTGCGGACGACCTCGGAAGGTTGTCTCGGACGCACTTTTCATATCTCCAATAACCCATCTATAAGAGCCGACGTGCCCACCATCTTCAGCAATCGCAATATGCAGTCGGTGTTCGCTGAAATTAAAGAGCTAGCCGCTACATACGACGGTAGCAACAGTAGCGGGATGCTGCAGCTCTGGTTCTTCGTCCAAGTCGGCTACAACTACCACAGGTTTTACCCGAGAGAGACGGGGGTGGGACCGTTCGACGCGGCAACCGACCGCGCCTATCTCGCCGCGTCGGACGCCTTTGCCGCCAGCGACCACTTCTATGCCCCTAACGACGAGGCCGCTCAGATCTTGTACTACTACTTCGAGAGTGCCTTCACTGCTGGGCTGCGCCGGAATCACCTAGCACCGATCAAACGAGTTTTGGCCGGACTGACCCCTGAACGGGCAGTCAGCGGGAACCAAGCACAGGCTTTTATCACGGCCTTACGTCGGGTACATGGCACCTTCCTGGACCACGACCAAGGATTCATCGCAAACCAGGAATTCATCGACGCCCTCGCACAGGACCCGGAATTCGTCGAAGTCATGCTACAGGTTACCCGCTATGACTTCTTCTTTTTTCTTGAAGAATCCGATCCATTTACGTATAGGCTGCGGCTGCTGGAAGAGGCCATGCAAATCCTCGTCCGCCTGATCCAGTTGGACAGTATAAAGGAAGCCGCCATCTCAGCACTGACCTCTATCCTCTCTGAGCATCAGCGTCTCAGCGGCCCCTTCTTGCTCGCGGCACGGAGCTTGGAGAATCAAGTTGACTGCGCGAGTCTGAATATCTGCCGCGACGTGCTAGAGCGCGAAATCCTCGCCCAAGCTCTCCCCAATACATACCGTTTCGACGACGGAGCCATCGTGTTTCAGACTTCCTTGGATTTGGAAGAGAAGAAAGTTCAGCTCTGGTACTACGCGGCCAAGGAGGTGCAGGCGCAGTTTCATCGGTTGGTGGAAACAGACGAGGTCGTGCGCGATGGCATAGATGTCTTCACCGCCAGGATCTACGGCACCAAATTGGATTACACACTATTCGAGGCCTATCTGTCCGGCGCGGACACTAGAGGCATTCACAGTGGCGGCTTCTATAGCGGTGGCATCATGCGCATCTTTATACACAATCAACCCGGTGATCGTACCACATACGGTGACCGCTCTTTTGAGGAGACCTTTCGCCACGAGTACGCCCACTATCTGGCCGACCGCTTCGGACTAAATGGCGGTCCTTGGTTCGATGAAGGTCTAGCCGAGTTCCTAGTGGGCAGCACCCAAGCAGAGGGCGTTCCCGTGCGCAATAGTCAGATACAATACATCGCCAGTAACGAGAGACGACTCGACCCAGCCAGACTCTTCAACGCCGAGTACAGCGGCGACTTGTGGGGCGGCTATTTCTACTACTACGCCGACCTCTTTTTTCATTTCATGTACCAGCAGCGGCGCTCCCAGTTGTTAGAGTTGTTCGACTTGCTCCGCAGCGGAGATTATGCGGCCTACCGTGCCCGGATCAGCACTTGGGCGGCAGATAGTCAACTGGCCGCTGATTTCGACGCCTTTTTGGATAAACAGATAGCCAACATCTCAAGAGGGATTGGCAGTACTCCCACCTATGTCCCCCAGACGACCGGCCTTACCAGCGACAGCCCTGCGGAGATCGAAAGTGCCTTGCAACGCATTAACAGCGATATAGGCTTACGTTGCCAAACCGTTGCGACCGGACTCAGGCCTCGCTTCGGATGCGCTGGAACCTTGTCGGCAGGATCTGAGTTCAGCGGGGAGCAGGGCGAACTATCCAGCGAGGATCAGGGCGAATCAAGCTTTGCCAGTCTTTTGGACTCTTTCGCTGACCAAAGCGCTCAGTTCAGCGAAGGTAGGGGTGAACTCAATGAACACCTAAATACCCGGCTGGACAGCTTTATCGTCGCTGCTGTAGAAGATGGGGCGATCAATAATTTCAAAGCCATGAACTGTTACTTTGCCAACGTAGCGGGCAGTCCTCCGGTAGCTGACCTGTATTGCGAAGGCCCCCTGCGGCCGGCGGATGTGGATTGGGTGCCCCCCCAGGTGGATCTGGAAGCTATTCTGAGCACCAGTACCGGTTCGAGCGCCTATGTGGGAGAGCGTCTTCGTCTGTGGGCAGCGCTGGACTTTCCAGAAGAAGCGGCCTCCAATGTCATCGTGACTTGGTCTGCTAGCTTGCCGGTAGCAGACCTACACATAGTCAGTTCGGGCCACTGCGAGGTCGTCGAAAAGACTGAGCGAAAGGGCACACTTGCCTGTGGCATAGTCTATAATGAGAACGCTGGATGGCCTCTGACTCTTCGTCTGTCTTTCGTTCCGCTGCAAACCGGTTCTCTCGATTTCTCCGTTGAGTTTTCATCGGACGAGCCGGAGATTGAGCCGGCGGACAATATAGCATCCGTGCAATGGACAATCTCGCGAGAGTCATCACATATCGCTACCCTCTCGTCCTGGGCCCGCTCCGTGGCGTTTTCACCCGATGGAACCACCCTCGCTGCCGGGACGGCAGATGGCATGCTTCAGCTATGGCACGTAGCGACAAAAACCAAGCTCACCACCTTGGGGGAGCCAGACTACATAGTCGATGCAGTGGCGTTTTCACCCGATGGAACCACCCTCGCTGCCGGGATGGGGGTTGGCACCATCGCGCTGTGGGACGTGGCGACAAAAACCCATACTGCCATCTCGGTGGCAGGAGGTGGCGAAGCCTATTCGGTGGCGTTTTCACCTGATGGAACCACCCTCGCTGCCGGGTGGGGGGATGGCACCGTCACGCTGTGGAAGGTGGCGACAAAAACCCATATCGCCACCTTCCCCAAGCATGGGGGGGCTGTCCAAGCGGTGGCGTTTTCACTCGATGGAACCACCCTCGCTGCTGCCGGGGGACTGGATAATACAGTCAAGCTGTGGAACGTAGCGACAAAAACTAATATCGCCAATCTCTCTGGACATAATCATTATCTCACTTCGGTGGCGTTTTCGCCCGACAGCACTACCTTCGCTTCTGGGTCGGCAGATGACACGGTTAGGCTTTGGGACGTAAAAACAAAAACCCATATCGCCACCTTGAATGCCCATTCGTCGGTCGGATCGGTGGCGTTTTCACCCGATGGAACCACCCTCGCTGCCGGGGTGTCGGCAAAAGGCGTCGAACTGTGGGACGTGGCGACAAAAACCAAGATCGCCTCTCTCTCCGGACATTCGCTCTGGGTTCATTCGGTGGCATTTTCACCCGATGGGACGATACTCGCTTCGGGATCTGACGATGGAACAGTCAAGCTATGGGATGTATCCGAATGGAAACGGGCCAAGCGGCTAGCGCGAGCAGAGGAACAGATCGGCCTGCTCGACGGCCCGCAGTTGGCGCAAAATGCACCCAATCCATTCAACAGCCAGACGGTTCTTTCCTACTTCCTCCACGCCTCTGGTCCGACGCGTCTAGAAGTGTTCGCCTTGACCGGGCAACGGGTGGCAGTCTTACACCAAGGTCCGCAGCAGGCGGGCTACCACCGCCTCCATTGGGACGCTCTCGACGACGCGGGTCGTCTCGTAGCCAGCGGCATGTACCTGTACAGGCTAGTAACAGACGAAGCCGTTTTAACGCGCAAACTCATGCTGCTGCGCTGATTGCGGTCAATCGCCGCCCCTCAAAACGCCGTCGGCCGACCCTGCGCCCCATCCACAGGAATCATCGCTCCATTAATCCAATTCGCGCGTTCGGACACCAGAAACGCCACCACATCCGCCACCTCTTCTGGCGTCCCCAAGCGCCCGGCGGGAAACTCCCGTTCCACAAACTGGGCAAAGTGCTCGGGCTGCTCCTCCTGAAAACGCGCCCACCCACCGCCGGGGAAAAATATCGACCCCGGCGCAACGGTGTTGACCCTCACCCCGCATTCGGCCAGCTCCAGCGCCAACGCACCAGCGAGAAAAATCTCCGCGGCCTTCGCGCTGCCGTATTGAGACTTAGGCCCGGGCTTCCACCCCGAGATCGACGAGACGATCACCACCGCGCCCCCGCCTCGTTGCCGCATATAGGGCAGGGCCGCCCGCGTCGTACGCACGGCGTGGAACACGTTTAGGTCAAAGGTTTCCTCCCAGTCCTCATCAGCGGTTTCGAGCAGGCTCTGCTCGCCAGCCGCCCCGCCTACATTGTTGACCAAAATATCGACGCCTCCCCACTCGGTCGCACAGCGCTCAACAACGGCCTCCACCTCCGACCGCGAGCGCACATCGGCGACTTCAGCAATGGCTTCGGCCCCAGTCGCCTGCACTTGCTGCAATGCGCGTTCGAGCGGCTCTTGATCGCGGGCGCAGATCGCGACCTTGCACCCCTCGTTGGCCAGCGCCAACGCAATCGCCCGGCCGATTCCCCGACTCCCTCCAGTTATCAGCGCAATTTTGTCTTGCAGTCCTAGATCCATTTACGACCTCCTTTGTGCAAAACGGGAAAGACGCAGGAATTCGATGGGATGCTGGGTATCGCCTTCCAGCGCCAGTTCAGCCAAGATTTCGCCCACTACCGGAGAGAATTTGAAGCCGTGGCCGGAAAAACCCGCCCCAAGCACCACGGCCGGGCATTCGGGATGGATGTCCAAGACGAAGTTCTTATCCGGCGTCAGCGAATACATGCAGACGGCGTATTTGCTCAGCTCTGGTTGCAGCGCCGGGAAAAATCGCGCGATAAAATCGAGGACGCAGGACTGATCGCCGTCGGTCAATGCGCGATTGAGTTGAAGCGGGTCGGCTACCGGGTCGTGCGACACATTGTGCTCGGCCAACTTGAGGCCCCACGGCGCTTCCGCGGGAAATCCATAGAAGTACTGTTCGCCGTCGGCGATGAAGAAGCAAGGGAACGCGCCGCGCGCGTACTGCTCCACGCCGCGCCCCTGATACCACAACAGCACCTTGCGCACTGCGCACGCCGCCACGCCCAGCCGACATAACTCCGGCACCGCCCAAGCCCCAGTCGCCAACACCAATCGCGCAGCGAGCAAGCGCCGTCGCTCCGTCTCCACTACCACTCCTTCGCCCTCGCGCCGCCACGACAGCATTACCTCCCCAGTGTAGAGCTTCGCACCGTGCTTCTGGGCCAACGCAACATGCCGGCGAACGCAGTCCTCGACCCGAAGAAAACCGCCTAGAGGATCGTAAAAGCCGCTCCATTCCTCGGGAAAAGCCAAGCTGGGATAGCGCTCGGCAATAGCTGCCGCATCAAGCTCCTCATGCGGCAGGTCGTGCTCTTGATAACACGCCGCTTGCCCTTGCATCGCCTCCGCGTTGGGATCGCCCGCCACCAGCAGCCCGACGCGGGCAAAAAGTTCCCCCGCCCCTTCGGCCTCTAGCTCATCCCACAGCGCGTAGGCCCGGTGCAACAGGGGCACGTAGTCAGGATGCTCCATATAGGCTTTGCGGATGATGCGGGTATCCCCGTGCGAAGATCCCCGGTCGTGGGCGATGCCAAAGCGCTCTACAGCGCAGACGCGCACGCCGCGACGCGCCAAATGGTACAGCGCGGCACTGCCCATGCCACCAGCCCCTGCGACGACGACATCGTATTGTTCTGTGATCATTTGATTAACCTCCCATCGAATCCGGCCTTGATTCAAACTTCAAACTTCCCCCATCGCCCGCAACCCACAACTTGACGCTACTAGCCCCAACCGCGATACTTTTTTGTCTAAATCAACTTCAACTCAAGGCTTAGCCGTGCGCATTGTCACTGGCACCTATCGCGGTCGGCAGATTCCCTCCGGGCAACGCCTACGCCAGATCCGCCTCACCTCCACGCGCCTCAAAGAAGCCGTATTCTCCATGCTCGGCCCCGACTTGAAGGGCTGCACCTTCCTCGATCTTTGTGCTGGTTCGGGCCAAATGGGGCTCGAAGCACTGAGCCGAGGCGCGAGCGTCGAACTCAACGAGCCAGACCACCGACGACGGCGGCAGATTCGCTCGTTGCTCTACCAATGGAAAGCCGGCGTCGCGGGCCTGCACTCGGTCAAAGCCCAACACCTCATTCCCCAATTGGCAGAGGCTGGCCACCGCTTCGACATTGTGTACGCCGATCCCCCGTATCACGCCCGCTACTGCGGTGCCCCACTCCTGCTGGGCCTAATCGAAGCCCTCGGGGAATCCCCGCTCTTTAACGACGAGGGCCTGCTGTTCGTGCAGCACCAGATTGACCTAGACGTGCCCGAGCAGAGCGGCCACCTCGCGCTCACCGAGCAGCGAGCCTACGGCAACACCACCCTCAGCATCTATCGCCTCACCTGATCCCATGAAAATTACCCACGTTGAAGCCATCCCCGTGCGCGTGCCCAGGCCGCAACCGTTCCAAAGCAGCCTCGGCACGCACCAAGCCTCTGAAAACGCCGTCGTCTTAATCCACACCGACGCTGGCCTCACCGGCCTCGGCGAAGCCTCCAGCATCTGGGATCGCCGAGGCCGTGGGGAAAGCGAGGCCATCAACGGGCTGCTCGCCGATATGCTCTGCGGCCTAGACCCGCGCCGCATCCGCGAGATCGCCGACCGCATGAATCAAGTCCTGCACCGCTCCTTCCCAGCCAAGGCCGGCATTGAAATGGCCCTCTACGACTTAGTCGGCAAAGCTTGCGACGTGCCCGTGTACCAACTGTTAGGCGGCCAAGTCCGCGACCGCGTGCTGCTGAGCCATTCGCTGTCCATGGGCGACCCCGAGGCCATCGCCGCCCAAGCCCAGAGCCTAGTGGCACAAGGGTACAAGACCCTCAAGGCCAAAATCGGGCGGGACCTGCGCGCCGACCTAGCCGTGCTCGCAGCCGTGCGCAGCGTAGTCGGCAGCGAGGTCGTCCTGCGCGTAGATGCCAACATGGGCTGGTCCTCCGCCAAGGAAGCCGTGCGCAGCATCGAAGCAATCGCGGACTTTGACTTGGAGCTAGTCGAGCAGCCCTTAGCGGCCGACGACTTAGAGGGATTGCGCTTTGTCCGCGAGCGCGTCTCGCTGCCCATCATGGCCGACGAGAGCGTTTGGACTCCGGCCGACGCCCTCAACTGCATCCGCCACCAGGCCGTCGATGTCTTCAACGTGTACGTGTCGGAAGCCGGCGGCTTGGGTGCAGCCGCGCGCATTTTCGCCATTGCCGAGGCGGCGCGTCTGCCCTGTATCATCGGCAGCATGCCCGAGCTGGGGATCGGCACCGCGGCCCAAGCCCACCTCGCCTTTGCCATGCCCAACTTGGGCTATGCCAGCGACGTGAACGGCTGCGTCTATCACCGCGGCGACGTCATCCGCGAAAAGCTGCCCATTGCCGACGGGTACATCCTCCCGCCATCCGGCCCGGGCCTCGGCGTCACTCTCGACGAGGACGCACTCGCAGAATACCGCTGCGACGGCTGATGCGCTTCCGGCCCTGTATCGACCTGCACGAGGGGCAAGTCAAGCAGATCGTCGGCACCAGCCTAGGCGACGGCAGCGCCCCCCAAACCCACTTCATCGCCCCCCATCCGCCTGCTTACTTTGCGACGCGCTATGGCCGCGACCAACTCTTCGGCGGCCACGTCATCATGCTCGGTCCGGGCAACGAGGACGCAGCGACACAGGCGTTGGCCGCCTTCCCCGGCGGCTTGCAGGTCGGCGGCGGCATCCGTCCCGACAATGCGGCGGCTTGGCTCAGTCGCGGTGCCGCGCAGGTGATCGTCACTTCCTACGTCTTCAGCGACGGCCAGCTCCACCACGACCGACTGGCGCAAATGGTAGCTGCGGTGGGGCGCGACCAATTGGTCTTAGACCTCAGTTGCAGCAAACGCGATGAGCGCTACGTGGTGATGACCGACCGCTGGCAAAAGGCCACAGACTTTGCTATCAGCGCGGACAACTTGGCGCTTCTCGCCGAGTCTTGCAGCGAATTCCTCATTCACGCCACTGGGGTCGAGGGCAAGCAGCAGGGAGTCGATGACGAACTCGTCGCGCTCTTGGGCGAGATCGCGCCCATCCCGACGACGTACGCCGGCGGCGTGAGCAGTACCGAGGACATCGAGATACTCCGCAAGCTCGGCCAAGGGAAATTGGATTTTACGGTGGGAGCAGCGCTAGACATTTTCGGGGGTACGGGGCTGCGCTACGAGGATATGTTGGCATACCGAGGGGAGGCCGAGGGCGAGGACAACCGTCCCAACTTGTAGCGCTTGACGGCGACCGAGGGTCAGATAGCGGCCAGAGTGTAGTCGGCGTACCGGACGGTGCATTCAAGTTTGGTGACCGCAGGATCATACTGCATATACCAGTGGTTGATTACATCCCGCCCGAGCAGCGATGGCAATTCTTCGTTGCTCTCGTGCGGCTCGGCGATGGACAACTCTAGTCCATAGAGTCTTGTCTGCGGCTTGTCAGCAAAAGCGAGAATCGCTGGTTCGCGAAAGTAAGAGGAACTACCGCCTATGCCCTTAGAGGTTGTTCTGTTCTCAAGCTGATTAAAGGGCATACGTGCCCTTCGGGCATCTCGTGGATGCAGGCACGTCCCATCAGCACCCGTATCCAACAGGAACGTTACGACCTCACGGACATTTAGGCGTGGGATGATAACGAGGCCCTCAACGTATGGTCGTCCCCGGTCATCAAACTCGCCGATGATCATAGGATCAGTAGGGGTGGGTCTGTGTCCAAGAAGTCGATCACTACGTCCGCTCCGTGTAGCCCCTGGCTCTCAACCTCCCTAAGCACCTCATCCATGGAGTCACCGATGGCTAAAACTCCCTGCTGTCCCATTGCGACCCACTTGTCAGGGTGCCTTTCCACTAGACTGGGGCGCTCCTTTCTCATGCGAGCGACGATTTCGTGGTACTCGTCCATCTCATCCATCAAGGCTTTGGCACCACCCAATCCCTCAACGACCTCTTTCACATAGTCCTTGTTCATAAGATATCCCCTTCTCTTCTGAGATAGCTTCCCGAACTACGTTTGACAATCAAATTCTGGCTCTTGTGTAGTATTCATCGAGTTATCTTAACGTCCCGTATCGCCCAAACTCTGTCAAGCAACGCCGCTGCCGCCAAGCTACACCGCCACCACCGCTTCCGTATCCCCTGCGGCCAGCGCATTCATATACGCCATCGTCATATCGCGGGTGCGGTATGTTCCGCAGGCGGCTTTGTCTTCGCGGCGGACGATGGGGAAGGTGTCGAGCACGTATTCGGCGTCGTCCCGCGACAGGCCGTAGAGGTGGAAGTAGAGCGCGTCGAGACGGGCGCGGAGGTGGCGGCGTTCCTCTCCGTCCCAGATGAAGGGCTCGCCGTCGTAGCCGAGGTCGCGGGCGAAGGGGGCCATGTCATGGGCGGTGTACGTGAGTCGGAGCACGTGATCGCGGATGAGGTCGCGGGCGCTCGTCTCGCCGAAGGGATGGTCGTAGTCAGCGGGGGCGATGACGGGGAGTTGTTCGACGATATACCAATTCAGATGAGTGCCTTGGGCCTTTTGTCTTGCAACGAAGTCCACACACATGGCATTGAGATTCGCTATGAGGTACGCTGTGGCCAAGGCGTCGGCGCTGACAAGTAGAGGAATAGTATTCCCAACACCCGCCCAAGGAATCATGGAGGAGATTACTGTTCTCGCATCCGTCGACCTAGCGATGTCGCGGAAGCCCAGCGTATATCCGCGACTTTGGGGCAAAGTCTCCTCTACATTGTGAGCTGGCACCCAATACTGTGTTTGAGGAAGAAAATCGGGGGCTGCGTGCTGCGCTTCAGTTACTTCCTCGCTGAGGTATGGGTTGTGCGTACTCTTTGGGTTGAATCGAACAGAATTGGCCCGGTGGTCGAACTGGTGAATCATCCGGCCCTGATACAGCGGCAAGTACAACTCCTTGCCTTTCTTCCAGTGATTGCCCTCGACCGGATAGAAACCTTCCTCATCGAGTTGTTCAGCAGTCTTGAAAAGATTCGAGTCGTTGGTCATGTGAAACATCGTGGCGTACTTCACCGGCCACGCGCGCTTCTTTTTACTTTGCAGATGCTTCACCAACACCGGATGCTGCTTGTAGATGCGCCGCGTGATCTCCGCGTCCCGTCGGCGGCGGAACACAGGCGCAGTGCCGGTATTCGGATTCACGCGGGCGAAGTCGTCCGGCGTCAATGGAAAGCAGCGGTCCTCGTCATGGACTGTTTTCGTGTCGTGCAGAAAGAAGGCGCATTCGGCCTGGTCGAATCGTCGCTCCTCGCCGCCCAAGATGAGAGCGCAGAATTTGAAAGAAGCGTGAACGTCCTTGAAGAATATCTTTCTATTCTCAAAATCGAATAGACCGCCCACCCGTCCGTTGGTCGAAACGGATTGGAAAAACCGGGCCGCCGTCTTGTCGGCATAAATGCCCGACGGCGTCAGTAAGCCGACAAAACCATCCGGCTTAATCAGGCTCATAGACCGCTCGACGAATAGCGAATACAGATTGATGTCGCCGCCGCTGAGCAACGGATAATCGCCACCGGAGCGAACCATTTGGCTTAGGCTCTCGGCCTGCGCCTTGGCCGCGTCGAACTCAGCCGCAAGAGACGCTCCCTGCTTGCGCAACTGCTGAATGCCCTTGCGCCGCGCCGCCGCCGTCGGTGCCAGAGCGAGTTCTAGGTCACGAGTTGCAAACCACTCGACTTCTTGCAGCTTGATCCGATCCCACGGCGGGTTGCCAATAACCGCGTCAAAGCCGCCTTGCGGACGGCTTTCCTGCCACCTATGCCACACCCCCGGAAAGGCCACCTCCCAATGCAGAAAGCCCTCGCGGTTGGCAATGGTTCGCGCCTCGCGCCACAACTCGGCAAATCGCGTGTCGTCGGCAGCACCCATTCCCTCTGGCCCTCGCGCCAAAAGCTCGTAAGCATTCGCCGTATGCTGACCGAGCGTCGTAACCAGTGGTCCCTCAAATTCATCGCGTTCTTTCTTCTTCATTCCAGCCGTCAGCCAACGCCAACCGCACAAAAAGTCGAGCAAGCCGCGTAGGTCAGCGGTCGTCTCCTCTACCCCGTCGAACAACTCCGCCGACTCCTGCACCTCCGCCACGTCCGCATCGGACATCTCCTCAATCCGCTGCATCCCGTCGGTGGCTGTCTCCGCCCCAGCAATGGCGCTACCGGCAAACATCCCGCCGAGCCGGTGCAACTCATCCGTAGCGTCCCGCACCCGCAGACCAACCAGCGAGTCGCCGCAACGCAAATGGTGATCGAGAAAAGACAGCGGCGCACCCACCGTAAAACTGTGCAACCACAGCGACACCTTGGCCAACTCGACCGTCAGCCGATTCTTGTCCACCCCGTAAATACAGCGCTTGAGCACCATGCGGCGAATAATGGCTTGATCGGTAAGCTGCGCCTCGTCCAAAACCCAATTCGATTCGTCAGCCCGTTTGCGAATGTCCTCCCGAATCGCCGCCACACGCCCGACCAACGGCGACGCGTACTCGCCGTCCAACCACTCCGGAACCTCGGGAACGAGCTCGATCAACTCGGCGATGTAGTCCGACAGGAAATCCACCGCCGTGACAAGGAAGTGCCCACTACCCATCGCCGGGTCCAAAACTTTGAGGTCTAGTACGGCTTCTGCCGGATCGAGTTGCTCAAGCTCCTCCCGCCGTTCTTGCTTGGATCGACGGTCGCTCTTGAGCGCGTCGGCTTTTTCCACAAAGGCATTACGCCGCTCGTCGGCCAGCGGCTTCAAAGTCCGCTCGACAATCAGATCGACGAGTTCCTGAGAGGTATAGAAACTGCCGCTGTCCTTGCGGGCATACGGATTGGGACGGATAGAAATTTTGTCGTCGTCATCGCGCACCGGCTCGCGCTCCAGTAGCCGCTCGTAGATCGAGCCAAGCTGCTGCACCGACATGTCGCGGTAGTTGACGAAACGCCGCACGCCCTGTGAATCCTTGGCGTGGCTCAGACCGTAGATGATCGGCGCGATTTCTTTGTCGGCCAGACGGACCGTTTCCAACAATGGAGCAGCTTCCGCCGCAAACAGCCCGCCATTGTACGGCGGCAGACCAATGGACTCGTCGCCCTTGTCAATGAGCTTAAATAACGTCGTCAGGTGATCGTAATAATTGGTAGCAATCGCCGAGTACGTGTCGTCAGCCGCCATCCGGCGCGCAATCTCGTCGCGGACGGACTTGCGCAAACCATAGTCGTCGTATCGCTCGTCGTTGACCGGCAATAGCCCCCGATCCTCGGCATAGAGCACAAACAGCAGCCGATAGAGAAAGATCAACGCCGCATCCCGGCTCTCGACGAGGCTTTCCTCCGACTTCTCCGCAAGCGCATTGACGAGATTGGGAAACACCCGCTCAAACACCACCCCCGAAAGATCCTGCGCGACCTGTTCCTCATAGCGCCGACCCTCAGCCAGCGCCTCTTCAAGAAACGTAGTCGTGGCCCCATCTCGCAGCGTGAAGGATTCGCGACGGAACAACAAATGAAAAACGCGGAGCTCATCTTCCTTGCCGGGCTCGAGCAATTCTGCCAGATCGGCTTCAAAGTAGCCGCTAGCACGCGGTCGGGCGCGGTAGTCGTACAGCCGCCATACACTGCCATTGCTCAGAATGCCCCAGCGAATGTGCCCCTCCGACTCGATCTCAGCCGTCGCCAAGTACCTAAGAATTTGACCGTGCGGCGTCCCACGCTGCGCACGATCATTCCGGTCGCGGCTGTCGAGCGAGAGCCCAAAGCGCTTACTCTCTTCAACTACTGTCGCGTTCTGGAAGGGATTCTCAGCCCGCGCCTTGGATTCGGCGTCAGCGAAAAGCAGATGATCGGGAATGTCCTCATGGCCAGCGGCGCTTGGCTGAGGCACGTACTCGGTCCATCCCAATAGCTCTAGAACCGGACGAATCAGCTCTTCCTCCGTGCGAGCTTCGTTGGGATTTCGGGAACGGCTGAGGGCGCTGTGATGCCGGGCAACGCCATTCCTAAACGCAGCAAACGCTTCCGGCTGGTCAACAGACGCTTGCCACTCGGGCGTGGTCTTTATGCCGTCGGTGAGGAAATAGTGAGTGAATAGCTGGCCGGTCATATTGAAAGAAAGCCGCTAGTGCCCCGACAGCTTAAACAGATTGACCGCCGTAAAGTTGATGATGGCCCAGATCGTAAACAGCAGCGCCAACTCGGTCCACAGCGACATGCGCTCGTCTTTGGGTACTCGCATCGCCAGATGCAGCACCGCATAGGCCATGGGGATGAGCAACAGATTGTTGGCATTGGCCCCTTTGAGCACAAAGTCGAGAGTGCGCGGGTCGAACAATATGAACAGCAGCCAGCCAAACGGGAAGACGATCTGGAAAATGCGGACCCAGCGGCGGTAGCCCTCTTCTCCGACCAACGCCCTCACCTTTAGTTGCCGCAGAAAGTCAGCGCCGATCCGCCCCGAAGAAGCAGCGAAGACCAACAGCGTAGAAAAGAGCGTGCAAAAACCCCCGAACATAAAGAGATAGTACGCCCCACCGCCGAGGCTCTCGGTGAAAATCAGCGAGACTTGCTCGACGACCTTCATCCCTTCGGGCAAGACTTGTAGCTGATTGAGCACCGACGCGCCCAGCAGGTAATACGCACACGTGACCACCAGCGCGATGCCCGTACACACGCCCGCATCCGTGACCAAGACCCGCATCCAGCCCCGGTACCGCGCCTGCCATTCCGGGCTATCGTCTTTTGGCCCGACAAAATCCGGATAGCCTTTTTCCACGATCCAATACGGATACATGAAAAGCTCGACTGCGGTCGCGCCGACCGATCCCATCACCGCCAACGCCACAAACGCGCCTTCGGCTGGCATGGCAAAGCGGAAGCCCGAGGCGATTTGCGCGCTGCTGATTGCGTAGCTCGTGCCTTGTAGGGCGAGCACTGAGCCGATGACGACCAAGCTGAAGGTCGCCACCAGCACGGAGACCATTTTCTCCAAGTCGCCGTATAGCCCCCGCCACAGCAAAACCGACATGGCGAGGAAAATGACTACCGCCCACACTTGTTCGGGCGCAAAGGGGAAAACCGTGACCATCAGCCCGGCCACCGATCCCAAGATGCCGATGACGGCCACGGTCACCGAGAAATAACCTACCACGCACAGCCACGCGATCCACGAGGTGCCGCGCCAGCGCGCGCCCGGCACTTGGTCGAGAATTTGCACGGTACTGCTCTTGCGCAACAGGCACTGCCGACCCAATTCGAGCTGAATCACAAATTTGACCAAACAGGCCAAGATCACGCCCCAGAGAAAGACAAAGCCGACCTCGGCCCCCATCCGCGTCGTCACCAACAACTCGCCCGAGCCAACCACCGACCCAGAGACAACGACACCGGGGCCAATATTGCGTAAGAGGCCGCTAAAACGAGTCGGGGCCTCGCGGATGCTGTTTTGCGCGCTGTCCATAAATGCACTCCGTTTTGTCGTCTGGGGACGCGGGTGTCTCGCCCGCAAAAGCGGCTTTAAGATAGGGACTCAGGCCGAAGATGCGAAAGGCCGTGAGCGGATCGAAAGATCCCTTGGCTCCGATTGATGCCGGGAAGATACGTAATATCCGTTTATGAGGGTGCAAGTGGGCGGTCGGGAGGTGTTAGTGCATTGCGAATTGCAAACGACCGATAGTACGGAGCTGGCCATGCCGCGTCGGATGGCCAGCTACATGGGGCACTGCATCGCCGAATACGACTTGCCGTTGTTGTCGCACGTGCTTTACTTGCGTCCTGAAGCGGGTCGTGGCGATCCAGGGCACTATATTCAAGAGGATGCCGGGTATGAGGTGGTCATCCGTTACAAGGTGATCCGGTTGAGTACCCTCGACGGGGTGGCGTATTTGGCGTCGGGCAATCCGGGGGTGTTGCCGTTTACACCGTTGATGGGGCGTCCTGCCGGGGTGGATGTGGATGCGTGGTTGGGTCGGTGCATCGCTGCGACCGAGGCGTTGTCGGCATCCCGTATGGCCAAGGATGCCGTGTTGGGGCACATGGGGGTGCTGAGTTCGTTGGTGTGCGATGATTCTATCATCTATTCTCTTATTTCGGAGGACATTATGAACCGTTTTCCACTGCTCGAATCTTTTCGCCAGCGAGGCATTGAGCAAGGCGGCCGAGAGTGCGCCATCGAAGATCTGCTCGACGTCCTGGAGATTCGCTTTGGACTGACCGCGTCCGACCCGTTGGCCGCCCACCTTGGAGCCATCAACGATGTGCAGCAGCTCAAGCAGTTGCATCGGGCGGCCATACAGGTCGCCAGCCTCGAAGCCTTCAGGCTCCTGTTAGAAGAAGCCGAGTAGGATATCTGCGTAACGGCAGTTATTAACTGATGCGAAGGTGCCGGTACGCCTCGATCAGCTACTTACAGTCCACTCCTTCAAAAACCAGCCACAATCCCCCGCAGCCCCTCGGCATATTGCCCAAGCATAGCATCGGCCCGCTCGCCGCTGCCGCGCTTATAGATCACTTCCACCGAGCAATACCCGGCAAATCCAGCCTCCGCGAGCAAGCGCAGCGGCTCGGCGTGATCAAATACGCCCGCGCCTAGCACATCGCTGACCTGCACCCTGCCATCGACGATCATCCCGTCGTGGGCGTGGATGTGGCGCGTGTGCGCACCCAGCGTCTGGAAGCTTTCGGCTGGCTCTTCCAGCACCCGCTGCGTGTGCATGAAATCCCATAGCACCTGTAAATTCGGGTGCCCGGCCCGCTCGACAACCGCGCGCACCGGTGCCGAGCAGCACCAATCGTCGTGCGTTTCCAGCAGCACTGTCACGTCGCGTTCAGCCGCCGCGGGCAACACCTGCGCAAAGCCCTCCACTACGTAATCGACGACCGCAGTCCACTCGCGGCCCCGGTCGCGCTGACCGCCGAAAACCCGCACCAAGCCACAGCCCAAATCAGCCGCCAAGTCAATGTACTTTTTCACATCCTCCACGTGCCCGGCCCGCTCCGCCGCGTCGGGCGCAGCCATCCGCGCACCGGTCGCAATGCAGCAGATTGCCAAGCCTTCGTCCTCCATCCGTCGGCGAATCTCCCGCCGCTCGTTGGCCGCAAGTGAAGCTTCAATACCGCAAGCGTGATCCCATTCAACTCGCGGCTCAAATCCCTGATAGCCGTGCCGCTTCATGCCAGCGACGACCTCGTCTAAGGTCCAGTCTGGACACGCGCTGCTCATAGTCGCCAATTTGATCATAGTCCCTCGACTGTGATTAGTGTGATTGGTGTGATGGACAGGATAGACGGGATTGTATTGTTTTATCCTATCCCCTGTCAAACACCCTCAATTGAGGTCCCTCATGCAAATCGGCACTACCCTCACTCGCTTCATCATCGAAGAAGAGCGACAGCACCCCGAGGCCACCGGCGAATTCACCGGCTTGCTCACAGACCTAAGCATTGCTGCCAAAATCATCGCCCGCGACGTCAACAAGGCCGGTCTTGCCGAGGTAATGGGCATCACCGGCCGCACCAACGTTCACGGCGAAGAGGTGCAAAAACTCGACGAGTTCGCCAATGCGCTCATCATCAGCACCACCGACCACACCGGGCGACTAGCGGGCATGGCTTCCGAAGAGATGGACGACATTTACCCCATCCCGGAAAGACACCCGCGCGGCAACTACATCCTCGTCTTCGATCCGGTTGACGGCTCGTCCAATATAGACGTGAACGTCTCCATCGGCACCATCTTCTCCATCTATCGCAAGAAAAGCACCGACGGTGTAACCCTCACCGACTTCCTCCGTCGCGGCCGCGAGCAAGTCTGCGCCGGCTACATCATCTACGGCTCCAGCACCATGCTGGTCTATACCACCGGCAGCGGCAGCCACGGCTTTACCCTCGACCCGAGCCTCGGCGAATTCCTGCTCTCGCACGAGCACATCGAGATCCCTAAGAAAGGTCAGTACTACAGCGCCAACGAGGGCAATTATCCCGGGTGGGACAAGCCGGTGCGCCACTATGTCAAGCAGCTCAAGGAAGGCCCGCAATCCTACTCGGCGCGCTACATCGGCTCACTCGTGGCCGACTTCCACCGCAACCTGCTAAAGGGCGGCATCTTCCTCTACCCCGGCGACAACAAGTCGCCCAACGGCAAACTGCGGCTCTTGTACGAAGCGGCTCCCCTCGCCTTTGTCGTCGAACAAGCCGGCGGCGCAGCCTCCAACGGAACCCAGCCCATCATGGACTTGCAGGCGACCGAACTGCACCAACGGACGCCGCTGTTCATCGGCAGCAGAGACGACGTGGCTACACTGGAGGAATTTGTACGCGGCGAGTAGGCAGGCAGGAGGCGAATTCGAACTGCGACTGAGGCGGGTGGCCGGGGGTCGGGCCGACAGCCCTACCCCTTCGGCATCACAACGGTTTTCGCGCGTGCAGAAAGTACATGGGCGTGAAGATACCGAGACGTCCTGAATCGATCATGCCCCGTGCGGCGATATTGAGCAGCCGGTTCACATGCACGGTTCCCCGTGGGACGACTCTGAGCAATTCCATTGCCTGCAGCAACCGGTGGATCAACGCGCGTCCCACCGAGGAGCTGCGAAAGCTTGCTAGGGAAAGTCCTGAACCGACGAGCGGTTCGTACCAAGAAACGCTCGGCCCGTCTTGGAGGGCGAGATCCCGAGTCTCCAAAATTTCAAAACCAACCTCCAGCAAGGCTGTGCGCACCTGATCCGGACGTTCGATGTCAACCAGTCCACCGCCGATTTCGATGTTTGACTTGATCTCTCGGTGCTGTGCGTTGTCTGGATCGAAACGGTCGGTCATACAATACTCGTACGCCGCAAAGCAGGCACCGGGCTTGAGCAGACGGAAGGCTTCGCCGTAAACGTCAGCCTTGTCGGGTGCGCAGCACGTGGTTTCGATCGCGTACACGGCATCGAAGGAGCAATCGGGCGCGTCGACGTCCATAAAATCGCTCGCGACGAACTCGATTATTCCTGCCAAGCCTGCTTCCTCGGTGTGCAGGCGAGCGCGTTCGAGTTCCTTCTCGTTGATGTCGAAGCCGACGATGCTGGCCTGCGAGAAGCGGGCAATCTCCCGTGCGGGGCCCCCGATTCCGCAGCCCAAATCGGCCACCCGCATCCCGGGACCGAGGTTGAGCACGTGGGCCAAGTAGTGTTCATGTCGGGCGAGTGAGGCGGCAAAACTCTCGCCGATGTATCTCGGTGCGAAATGGAAGGAATGTCCCCAAGCGTACTCATATAGCCCCGCGACCAAGTCATAGTAGTCGACGAGGAACTTCTTGTAGTCGCGCTTGTAGTCGCGCTTGCGTTCCTCGACACCTCTGCCATTAGCGGTGAAAAAGTCCTGATACTCCGCTGCCCGCACGGCGAGCCGTTCCTTGTCCGAAGCATGATGCAGGCGTCTCAGGTCTATGGTGTTGCGACGTTCCGCTTCGCCTAAATTCCCTTGGCGCATTCCCATGATGATCTCCTTAGAAGCCTTTTTAAAACTCTGCTGATACGTCGAATCGCTTGATCAACGGATAATCACTATCGAGATACCGTCTTTCTGTTTTGGGCATAGCCGGAAAGAAGCACAATCCGTGCCACCTTTTTGCAATAAATGGCCAACTCCCTGCGGATGAAGGAGTTAGGGGATGTTTGGAAAATCGCAAAATATTTTTGGGTATTGCAGAATGCAGCCGCCAATCGCTCAGACGACCCCTTTTCCTGTGGAGGAGGGTCTACAACTAGCTGTTTATTGAGGGGATTACAGAAAAAGGTACATGTGAGGTGCAACTTGCGACGCACGTCTCGTTTTGCAACAAAGCTGACCGTGGGAAGTCCGTTAGAGGGGATGCCATTGCACATCGGTCCAATCAGTCGGATATTTTGGCGCGACCTGAACCTGAGCAAACCTTGTGAAAATCACGGCCATCAAACTCTCGGTTTTTGAGCTTCCAGCCACCACCACTCTGTTCGATCTAGAGCAAGTCCCCTACGGCCATCGCACCCGCTGGCAGGCCCGCAGTCACCGCCGCGCCGAGGGACCCCATCCACGTACTGTTGAAATACAGGCCATCCGCCCAAATATAGACCTAGTGCTTGTCGGTCAAATCCCGCTGGCACCACTGCTGGTATTCGTCGTCCCAAAGCGCTTTGAGCCGGACGATATTGGCCGGAGATAACCCCGATACGCCCTCGCCTAAAATCGCGCTCAACGCCGCGGGAAACTGCGCGGTAGACACCCCTTTGAGATAGAGGGCGGGAATCAACGCGTCGATCGAGGAGCTGCGCCGCAGATAGGGCGGCAAAAGTTTGTGAGTTTGTGAGTGAGTAGCAGGGCGACGGTGAGGCCGCCCTGCCATAGTAATATTACTCAGACATAACGCCGATCTGGTATCCCACAGGAGCGATTCCTGGAACTTCACCAGCAGCTTCTCTCGGCTCGACAATAAGGTAATAAGTTCCAGTTTCCGTGATGTTTAAGCTTACCTTAGAAAGCCTCCTGCTACTAAGGATATCTCCATCACTATTCTGCTCGGAAATACCAGGATTACGGAAACAGTTAGGCGAGGAATCATCTACAGTAAGTTCGCAATCCCCTGCACCATAGCAAGAACCATCTACATCGCTTCCCAGCGCCTTCAGATTGCTTCTAACCGTAGAACTTGATACCGAGCTGCAAGTAGATATTTCTTGCACCTTAGAAATTCCAGCAATAAACGACTTGCTGTCACTGCAATATCCAGGAATTGGCTCAACCACAAAAGAATATCGCCCTGCAGTTGATATCCTTATTTTAAACCCGTCAAAATCTCCCGGTTCATGATGATAGCCGTAAGTTCTATCGGTATCATGAGGATCCAGGGACTCCATTTGCATCATAGTGCCAGTATAAGTGGGATAGGTGGCATCTCCTGGATATTGAATATCATCACTACTAATTGTATGACCTTTCGGATCTTTATAATGAGAGCCAAATCCTCTCCCATGGATTCCACCTCCTATGGTTTCATCCTTGTCATCCTTGTCAATATGAAAAGGCTCCATGGCATAAAAATAGCCCCACAGATTAATCTCCTTGATTCTGCCAAAGCCTCCTCCAAGAGGGTGACCAACATGCAAACCAGTTGCAAGATCAGTCGTCCTATGACCACCAGGAGAAGTGCTGCCATCAGACTGATTATAACGTGGTATATAAAAACCTGTGCTTCCGGAAAAATTTATTGACGATTGCGCTGCAAGTGTGACTGACGAACCGCCGCAATCTTCAAGGTTAGAATAATAACCTTGTCCTCCTGAAGAAGGATGACAAAAATTACCCTCTTTGGCATTATAGTATGTACGATTCGCAGCCAGCTGTATGGAAAGGGGAGTTCCTCGGCAGCCATCATGCCCATGATCGGTAAAAATATCACCATCATTAACCAGATTATGCTGGGCCACCTCAAAATAGTCGCCCTCTACCATAATCTGGTAGGTGCCAATGCCACCTGATCCGCGATTGAGCTCGATGTAGAAGGTGCCCTCATCATCGCCGGCCCAAAAACCATATTCGTCGCTCCAGTCAGAGGCAGACACATCGCCGCCGCTAGCTTCAGGGTAGACTATCGATCCGCCTCCGTCATAAATGGTCTTCAGATTAGGATCGAGTATAGTTCCTCCGCCTGCATGGCGACCTTGCACGCGCACCCGATAACGACTGGCATAATCAAGCAAGGGTACGGCTATCCAATCCTTATCATCGGGACTCTGGATACCCGCACTGAACCACTCGTCCAGCGTTACTGAGGCTGTCGTAGTGTTGTCGGCTGCATAGTCATCGGCAGTCCATATAGGCGATATCTCTGTTCCATCAGATGTGCGGATAGACAAGAAATACGATCCCAGGCTCTGGCCTCCAGTGGCTGCTATGACGCCGATGTAATACTCGCCGTCTTCGGATGGAGTAAACTCTATTCGGGCTTCAAGCGAAGATCCTCCATCATTGTTGCCATTGGCCACGCGATCTCCATCAGAATCGTAAACACCCTGAAGCTGAGGATCGAGTAGATCTGCATATCCAGAAGCAGATCCCTTCATGTCGATTACATAGGCAGTCCCGCCTATCAAATGCGTGCGGAACCAATCCTTATCATTGCCGCCGCCGATGGATCCTGTAGCATATGTTCCTACAGCCACGCATCCTTCGGTGTTGGTGTTGCCCGAGAGGCTCAGGTCTCCCGTCTCGGAGTTTGTGGCACAAGCCTGAATCGAAGACAGGGCTATCGGAGGATTAACAGACGGAGACGAAGCGGCGATGGTCACGGTGGACCTACTCCATTCGCCTGATCCGTCATCATAGCGAGCTCGCACTGATCCCTTGTACAGGACGCCTTCTTCTAGATCAGACACTGTATGAGTCGTCTCTGTGGTGGCGATAACGCCACCGGGCTGGTCCCACTTGATGTAATTCTCTGAATCTTTGGACCAACGAATCCTATAGTCGTTGGGGGCTTCGACCGGGGCAGTCCATGTCATTATCAACACGCCTGGCTCGGTCGAGGTCATAGAAAAAGAGGGGATGGACCTATCGTCCACAACCGCCGCTACTTTAGCGGCAGGAAGAGGAGCAGAGTCCACTGAGCGTGAATCCTTGCCGCAAGATGTTGCTAGCATCGCGGTTAAAAAAATAAGCATGCCCTTCATTGTACCCTCCTTGAAAGGGGTCTGAGCTCGACTTTATCCATTCAGTTAGCGTAACAGACGGTGTGTATCAAGCGGTTCAATTGGATCATAGCGAGCATCGCTATCGAGATACCGTCTTCCTGCTTTTGGGTATCACCAAAAAGAAGCATGATCGGTGCCAACTTTTTGCAACAAATGGCCAACTCCCTACGGATGAAGGAGTTAGGGAATATTTAGAACCCACAAAAGATTTTGGGGGTGTTGCAGAATGCAGCCGCCAATCGCTCAGACGACCCCTTTTCCTCAGTGGATGAGGGTCTGCAACTGGTTGTCTGTTAAGGGATTAGAAAAAAAAGCCGAGCGGACGTTGCAATTTGCGACATACGTATTATTTTGCAACAAAACTGACCGTGGGAAGTCCGTTAGAGGGGATGCCATTGCACGTCGGTCCAATCAGTCAGATATTTTGGCGCACCTGAACCTGAGCAAACCTTGTGAAAATCACCGCCATCAAACTCTCGGTTTTTGAGCTTCCAGCCACTACCACCCTGTTCGATCTAGAGCAAGCCCCCTACGGCCATCGCACCCGCTGGCAGGCCCGCGGCCACCGCCGCGCCGAGGCTCCCATCCACGTGCTGCACGTACTGACCGACGAAGGCTTGGAGGGCATCTGCACGGTCGGCGACGCCCGCTACCAGACCATGCGCGGCGAGGAGTTGGAAGCCCTGCGCATCATGGCCATCGGCCAAGACCCACTCGACCGCGAGCAACTCGACAACAAGCTGCGCTGGGCCACCCGCTCGCTATTCTCACGCCCGGGTTGGCACGGAGCTTTCGACAACTGCCTCTGGGACATCGCCGGACAAGCCGCCAGTCTTCCGGTCTGCGCCCTAATCGGCCGAGCGCGTCCGCGCTGCCGGGCCTATTACAACTTCCCCTCCGGCAGTCTCGATGCCGCCATAGAAGGGGCAGATAAGGCGCTCGCAGCGGGCTTTGTGGCGCTCAAAGACCATTGGTCCGGTACCCCAGACACCAACATCGCGTGGTCGCGTGCCATCCGCGACCACGTCGGCCCAGACGTCGATCTGCTGCACGATGCGGCCGGCAGTCCCTACACCCTGCGCGAAGCCCTGCGCGTGGGCCGCTCACTAGAAGAACTCAACTACGGCTGGTTCGAGGAAGCCATTTCCGACCGCGATCTCCAGGGCTTGCAAACGCTGTGCGCCGAACTCGACATACCAGTCATGGCCCTTGAAACCCTAATGCACGACTACGAACTCTGCGTCGCCTGGGTCCGCGCCAACGCCACAGACCTCGTCCGCGCCAACGCCCGCCACGGCACCACAGCCACCCTCAAACTCGCCGCGATGGCTGCCGCCCACCGCACCACCATTGAACTCAACGGTCCGGGCGGCCTTTTTGGTTTAGTCCACGCCCACCTAGTCTGCGCCCTACAAAACACCACGTACTACGAGTATTTCCCCGGTGGTAGCCGCGACGAGATTGGCCGCGAGATCGGCTTACTCAATCCCCCACTGCCCGTCGATGGACACATCGCGCCGCCGACTGGCTCCGGCTGGGGAGCCGAGTGGGACCGGGCTTATTTCGCCAAAAAGCGCGTGGCCGAATGGTAGATTGCCATTGGTTGAAGCCCGTGACCATGTTCGCTAAGTTACGGAGCAACCGTTCCTGTCATGCTGAGCGGAGTGTAACGGAGCCGAAGCATCCCATACCTAAAACTCTCATGAGTTGAGTAACGTCACTCAGGAAGCAGTCCCCCGTGAACCTCAACGCCGCCCAAGTCCAATCCTACCGCGACCAAGGCTACCTCGTCGTGTCGGAGGTATTCGCGCCCGACCAAGCCGAGGCCATGATCGGCCACTACATGGAACTGCGCGCCCAAGGCCCTCACCCAGGCGACAGCGGCGGTACCGACGATCAGCCCGACGATCCCAACCACACCTATCCGCGCATGATCAACATGCACGACTGGGATCCCGCCAGCGCCACTTGGGCCACCCGCCCCGATCTGCTCGCCGCAGTCGAACAGCTCATCGACGACGAGCCCGTCCTGCGCCAGACCATGCTCTACTTCAAGCCGCCCGGCGGCCGCGGGCAGGGCCTGCACCAAGACGAGCAGTACATCACCACCGATCCGCTGATCGGCCTGTGGATCGCCCTCGACCCCTCCGACGCTGCCGTGGGCCAAATGGTCGTCGTCCCCGACTCACACAGTCAACTCCGACCCGTTGAAAAGGCCGACACGAATGTTTCATTCACCCGCGCTCAGAGCCAGCTACCTCCCGGAGCCACAATCGTCGGCCTCGACATGGCCCCCGGCGACGGCCTCTTCTTCGACGGCAAAACCATCCACGGCTCCTATCCCAATCAGACCGCCGACCGCTGGCGGCGCAGTTTCATCTGCCACTATATCGGCAAACGCGCCGAGCACTTCGAGCCGCCCGAGGGCTTTCACGTGGGGCATGTGTGAGACAACGCCATGGCCTTCGCTTTTTCCGACCGCCACATCGACGAGTACCGCACTCAGGGCTACACGGTCTTCCGCCAACTCCTGCCTCCTTCCCTCGTCGCCGACCTACGCTGCGTCTGCGACGAGGCACGGGACTTGGCTCGCCAACAGCGCGGCCCCCAGGCCCAGCGCTTGCAGCCGATGGCCGACTTCCCACTCGATCAACAGCCTTTCATCGACTACGCCGAACTCCCCGCACTCAACGACGCACTCCACCGCCTGTTTTCGCCAGATTTCCGCGTCGGCGGGCCGCCGGTCATGGGCGTGCTCTTTGAACCGGCCGAGTCGCCGTGGTGTACCCACTGGCACCGCGACTGGCGCGACAATATGGCCGGCTTGGACCTGGCGCGCTGGGACGAACACTTTGCCGACGACCGCTACTTCAACCAAGTCAACTGCGCCCTGTACGCCGACTCGTGCACGTGGGTTGTCCCCGGCAGCCACCTGCGCCGCGACCTGCCGTGCGAAGCAGCGCGCTTCCCCGAGCGCCCCATCGCCAAGCCCGATCTCGAAGGACAATCCGCTATCGAGCGTGAGTGGACCTGCCTCAGCTATGTACAGAGTATGCCCGGTGCCCAGCAGCTCTTCCTCGACGCCGGCGACTTCTGTCTCTACCGCAACACCCTATGGCACATCGGCAACTACGTGCCCTATGCTAAAAGGGCTACTCTGCACGACGCAGTAGATACCGACGAATTTGCAGCGTGGCGCGACGAGACCGTGCGCATCGTCCAAGAGCGGCAGGCGGCGGGACACGGCATGGAGAATCCCAATCATGGCTAAAAACAGCCGCCTCGTGTATTCCTCTGATATCGGTCGCGTACCGCAGCCGAAAAAGCAAGCCACCGCCCCCACCGGCGACGGCATCGCCCGCGTGCGTCCCGAAAAGAAGGGTCGCGGCGGCAAGACCGTCACCACCATCTCGGGCCTGCGGCTGTCCGCAGCCGAACTAAAGACCCTCGCCTCCGAACTCAAGCGCAAATGCGGCAGCGGCGGATCGGTCGTCGATCGCGTGATAGAAATTCAGGGGGACAAAGTGGATGTCGTGCTCGCCGAGCTAGCCAAGCGCGGCTATCAGGCCAAGCGGGCCGGCGGCTGATTACTCCAGCTCAAACACAAACGGCAGGCTGACCCACACCGGAACGGCACGGTCGTTTTGCACAGCCGGCGAAAACTCCCAAGCCTTGGCGGCCTGCGCCACCGCGCGCTGAAAAACCTGCGGCCCCTCAATGCGGTCGATGTGTTCGACCCGTCCCTTGCGCCCCACCAGCACCCGCGCAAAGACCTTGCCTTCCACCTGTGCTCTTCGCGCACTGTCGGGATAGGCCGGTAGAACCCTCTTAAGCACTCTCGGCGGCTGCTCCACCATCCACAACTCCGCGGCTTCCACTTCCTCCTCCAAAGGAAACTCGGTCACCACCACGGGCGGCGGCAGTTTATGCTCGCGCACGGGTCTCGTCCGCACGTATGCCACCGGCTCGATGCGCCGGACTGGCGGCGGCGGCAAGGGCAGCCGCATTTCGGTCTCAGGAACAAGTTCTAGCTCGATGATCACAGGCTGATCCACGGGCCTGCTCGCGTCGAACGCGATCTGTGGATCAATCACCACTACCGCGACGAGCAACAGGACCGCAAACCCCACCGAAGCCCACAGGTCCCGCGCGTAGGTTCGCTTGAGATCTGCATCTTTGCTCTTCAGCCGGATCATGCTGGCCTCGGCATCAATTAGAGGGCGGAATTTGCTTGCCTTGCGGATCCTGTTCGTCGCTGATTTGCGCGTCCAACTCGGCGGCCAGCTCGCCGCCGATGAAGTGCTCAATCGCGTCGGCTGGGTCGTGTACGTGATCGGCGGGCAGACCCAGATGGCTCATATAGGTCTCCCAAAGCCGGTGATGGCGCAACAGGCGCAGCGCGACTTGTTGGCCCTTGGCAGACAGTTCGACCACGCCATTCGCCTGTACCAGCAGTTGCCGCCGCCGCAGACCGCCAAACGCCACCTGCGCCAACGGACTCCAAACGGCCGCCGCCGCCACCAGTTCGGCGGGTCGCAGCCCAGCGTGCTCGACCTCCTGCTCTTTGCGCCGCACCAGCGCGAGCAGCATGTGATCTTGCGCCACTTGCAGCGACAGCCGCACGCGCTGATAAATCCGCGCCAGCACGCCCTGATTGGGCGAAAAAAGCAGGGAAAAGAGGAATATTCCGCCGATGACCACCACCATGGCCCCGGCGATGGAACTATTCCAGTAGCTAGCCAAAAAGTAACCCGCCACAGCCGAAATTATCCCAAAGAACACGGCCAACCCTATTACCGCGATGAGCCGATCACTCCACAGGTAAGCGGCTGCCCCGGGCACAATTAGCATGGCCACGACCAAGATCGCGCCCACGGACTCAAACGACGCCACTGTCGTCAGCGCGACCAAACCCATCAAGAGATAGTGCATCAGCGTGGCGTTGATCCCCACCGACGTGGCCAGGGCTGGATCAAACGCAGAAATCTTGAATTCCTTGTACAAGAGCGCGATCACAGTCAGGTTAATCGCCAGCATCGCGCCCAATATCCACACCGGCCGCGGCCCCAGCGATTGGTCGCCCAACAGCAGCAGATCCCACGGGGTATAGGCGATCTCGCCGTAGAGTACGCACTCCTGATCGAGATCCACTTGACCGGCATACGCAGTAATAATCACCACGCCCAACGCGAAAAGCGCAGTAAACACAATGCCGATGGCCGCGTCTTCTTGTACGCGCCACCGCCGATGGAATGCCTCGACCAACAACGCGGTCAGCAAGCCGAAGGCGGCTGCGCCCAAAAACATCGGCAGCACCGCGCGGCTACTCGATAGTAGGAAGGCCACGGCGATCCCAGGCAGCACGGCGTGGCTCAAAGCGTCGCCCAACAGCGACATCTTGCGCAGCACCAAGAAGGTGCCCAACAGAGCACAGGACGCGGTGACCAACACGCCGGTGAGCACGATCCAAAAAGCGCCTTCGATCATTCGCGGCCTCCCCGGCGGTAGTGGCTACCGGTGCCGTGGATGTTGACGATTCGGGCCGGGTCCAGCCCTTGCTCGCGCTGGAGAATGTCCTCTAACTCGGCGATGATCTCCGGCGTCAGCAAGTGCTCGACTTCGTCGGCGGGCCGATCCACGTGATCGGCGTCGAGTATGGCCCGATAGTACAAATAGTGCTCCCACAGGCGGTGCGATTTGACTACAAATAACCCTTCCTCCGCACCTAGGTCCGTCAAAACGAAACGCCCGTCCTGACTGGAGACTAGTCCCTTATCGGCGAGCCGCCGCCCGAGGCGTTTGACCCGGTCCGGCGACAGGCCCATCTCGATGGCCAATTCCTCCACGGCCAAGGAGCGACTCGTCCCCAGCTTCTCTTGCAGCTCGATGCAAGCGCGTAAAAAGTGCTGCTGGCTCTCGCGGCGGCTGTTGTGCCGCTGCCTGCGCCACCGCGCCAATACTCCCCGCTGGGGCGCAAAAAGCGCCGACACCACAAAGCACAAGGTGGCAACGAGTACCATCACCGGGCCAGTGGGAATCCGCGGCATCAAGGAACTGATGAAGGTGCCGACGACCCCGGACAAACCCCCGAAAGCAGCGGCGAGCAGCACCATCTTGTGCAGGTGCTCGGTCCAAAAGCGCGCCGCCACCGCCGGCGTGATCAGCATGGCCGCAATCAGCACCACGCCTACGGCCTGCAAGCCCACGATCACCGTCAGCGCGATCAGCCCCATCAGCAGGGCGTCGACCCAGCGGGCCGAGTAGCCGAGCGTCTGCAAAAAGTCCGCGTCGAAAATCAGGGCCTTGAATTCCTTAAAGAACAAGGCCACTACGAGGATAATAAAGCCCGCCAACACGCTCATGACGCGCAGATCGTCATCCACCAGCGAGGCCGCCTGCCCAAAGAGGAACTTGTCCAAGCCGCTCTGATTGCCCGTGCCGACCCGCTGGACGTGAGTCAACAGCACGATCCCCACGCCAAAAAATACCGACAGCACAATGCCAATCGCCGAATCCGCCTTGACGCGGGTATAGTTGATGATGAACTGCATCACCAACACGCCGAGCACCCCGGAAATCGCCGCGCCTGTCAGCAGCACCGGCAGGGCCTTGCTCCCCGTCCACAAATAAGCCAACGCCACCCCGGGCAGAGCCGCGTGCGCCAGCGCGTCGCCGACGAGGCTGCGCCGCCGCAACACCGCAAACGACCCCAGCAACCCGCCGGTCGCGCCGATCAGCAGGGAGCCGAAAAGCACGAAGCGCACATTGGCGTCGGCCAAGCTCAAGAAGCGCAGGGCGTTTTCGACTAGCATCGTCAGCCCTCGCGTCGCTGCTCGGCCATGGCTTGGGCGGCTTGCGACAGCACGGTCAGCCGGCCCCCATAGGTTTTTTGCAGGTTGTCGTCGGTAAAAACCTCGCGGGTGGGGCCGGACGCCACGACCCGCATGTTGAGCATGATGACCCAATTGAAGTATTCGGTTACAGTCTGCAAGTCGTGGTGCACGACCAAAATGGTTTTTCCCCGCTCGCGCAGGGCGACCAAGCTGGCGATGATCGCGCGCTCGGTCGCCGCATCCACGCCGGCAAGTGGCTCGTCCATGATGTAGATGCGGGCCTCTTGGGCCAAGGCGCGGGCGAGAAAAACCCGCTGCTGCTGGCCGCCCGATAGCTGGCTGATCTGCCGCTCGGCAAAGGAGGTCATGCCCACCTCGTCGAGGGCCGCCCGAGCCAAGCGGCGATCTTCCTTGCTCGGCCGCCGCATCCATCCCACGTGACCGTAGCGGCCCATCAGCACCACGTCGAGCGCACTAACCGGAAAGTCCCAATCCACGGACTCGCGCTGCGGCACATAGCCGATGATCTTGCGCATCTGGCTGTAGTCCTCGCCGTAGATCTTGACCCATCCCGACGCCTTGGGCACGAGGTCCATAATGGCCTTTATCATGGTGCTCTTGCCCGAGCCGTTGGGGCCAATGATGCCCACGAGCTGTCCTTCGGGCACATCGAGATCCACATCCCACAGCACCGGCTTCTTGTGGTAGGCAATGGTCATGTCGTGGATTTGGATGGGATGGGGGGCGCTCACCGCAAGGCTCCTACAATGGTGTTGACGTTGCTTTCGACCATGCCCACGTACGTGTCGGCACCGCTGCCAGCGGCCCCCATCGCATCTGAGTATAGGGTGCCGCCTATTTCCACTTGGAAGCCGCGATCCAAGCACCCTTCGCGCACGGCCTCAATCGAGCGCACGGGCACGCTGCTCTCGACGAATATGGCCTTGACTTGGCGCTCGACGATCAGATCGACTAGCCGGGTGACGTCGTTGACCCCGTAGTCGGCCACCGTGGAAATGCCTTGCAGACCGACGACATCCACTCCGTAAGCCCGGCCAAAGTAGCCAAAGGCGTCGTGGGCCGTAATCAGCACGCGGCTGGCCTCCGGCAGCAGCTCGACCTGCTCGACGACCCATTGGTGCAGCGCGTCGAGGCGCTCCCGGTAGCGGGTACCGTTCTGGCGATAGACCGCCGCCCCGTCCGGGTCCAGCGCGCTCAGACGGGCCACGACCGGCTCGATCGTCTGCGCCCACAGCGACACGTCGAACCATATATGGGGATCGAAGTTGCCCTCGAATTCCGGCGGGCGCAGCAAGCGCTCTTCGGGTATCTGTTCAGCCACGGCCAACACTTGCTTGCTGCGAGCCATTTTGGCGAATATGTCCTCCATCTTGCCTTCGAGAAAAAGGCCGTTGAAGAGAATCAAATCCGCGGCCGTCAACTTGGCCAAATCGCCTTGCGATGCCTTGTAGTAATGCGGATCGACGCCCGGGCCCATCATTCCGACAACCGCGATGCGGTCGCCGCCGATATTCCGGGCGAGGTCAGCGACCATCCCGGTGGTACACACCACCTCAATCCGCCCGTCTCCGCGCTCGGGAGCGTCACATCCCAACGCGCCCAACAAAATGAGAATCCAGAACATAGTTCCTTGCTTTTTAATTATGACATACAAAACAAAAATTTAGCCATGGCTAAAAATATGTCAAGGTCATTGCTAAATCTGCTTTTGGCCGTATTTTAAGAGCTAAGCGCGTAACCTTGGAGGTTAGGGGATTGCTTACTCAGGCTATTGAGGATTATCTCAAGGCGATTTACAAACTGCAGCACAGTGACGAGCACGGCGGGCGCGTCACCACCTCGGTGATTGCCAACCGCATGGAAGTGGCCGCGGCCTCGGCAACCAACATGATCAAGAAGCTCGCCGAGATGAATCTGCTCATGTACACGCCGTACCAAGGGGTCGAGCTAACGGCCAGCGGCGAGAAGATCGCCTTGGAGACCATCCGCCATCACCGCTTGATCGAGTTGTATCTCAGCCAGGCGTTGGGCTATTCTTGGGACCAGATCGACGCTGAGGCCGACCGCCTCGAGCACGCTATTTCCGAGGAATTTGAAGATCGCATCGACGAGGCTTTGGGCTATCCAACCGTCGGCGCCCACGGCGAGCCAATCCCCACCAAGCAAGGCCAGATCGACCACCCGAAGTACCGCCGTCTCTCCGAGCTACAAGACGGCCAGTCCGCGGTCATCCGCCGGGTCAGCGACCGCAATCCCCAGATGCTGCGCTATATGGAAAATTTGCAATTGCGCTTGGGCACCCGGGTCGAAGTCACCGCCAAGGCACCCTTTAACGGTCCGCTGCAATTGAAGATCGACGCTTCTAAGGAGGTGTCGCTGGGTTTGGAAGTAGCCGGCAGTATCTTCGTCGAAACCGACTAAGAGCCTTTTCTATGGTCCCCGGTGTGCCCATTGGAGGACGTCAAGCGATGGAGCTTGCGCTCCGCTTCTAGCTGGGGGATTATTCGCTCAAAGTACTCGCAGAGCGCGTGTAGGCGGCCATTCTCAGTCGTCATTTCCAGCAGTTGTTGCCTAATTTTTAAGTCGAGGCCCGTCACTTGGGCGATCTGAAAGGCGTTTTGCAGAGACCCCATGTCGGCGTGCGCACCGGTCACTTCTTCGAGTTGCTTCACCAAGGTCTCTAAGGCCGCAACGGCCTTGGCCAAAAGCACTGGATCCGTCGGCTCCTCAGTGTCATCTACGTACTCGACCCACGCTTCTAAATAGGGCTTGTGCTCGTCAATGCGCGCAATGCGAAAACGGCGCGCGCCACGGACGATGATGTTGAGTCGGCCATCGTCAAACTCGTCGAGCACTTTGGCCAACAGCATCGCGCAGCCCACCTCGCCCTGCACCTCGCGGTCCTCCCCCAGAATCATGCCAATGGGCAGGGTCTCACCGCGCTTGTCCGCCGCCCGCACATCGGCGAGCATCTGCTTGTAGCGCGGCTCAAATATGTGCAGGGGCACGATTTGGCCCGGGAAGACAACTATCGGCAGAGGGAAGAGTGGAATCGGATTGCAATCTAGCATGAGCGCGGCGCGTTGGGTTAGGTGGTAAGAGCAAATTAAACCGCCAATACCAGCGAGGGCAAGCGGCACCGTGGCTGTGGCAGCCTAGGCCCGCGACACGGCTGGCACTATTGACATTATACTAGCTGCGCGACTCATTAGGGAGTGCCATCAAAACCGGGACTTGGCTATGGCGCGCCGACGCAAAAGAAATGTCCGCAGCGAGGTTGAGCGAGCCCACAACCGGGCCAATCTCAGAAGCCACATTCGCGCCCTCGGCCTCCAATCTGAGGACGAGTACCGGGCTTGGTGCCGCAAGCGCGGTTTGGGCGACGGACTCCACAAGAGCAATCGCCAGATCCAAAAGGAGCGCCAGCTCGCTCGCCGTCAACAGGGCGAGGCCGCGCTCACCCGCACCCGCCAGCAAACGCGCAGCCCGGCCAACACCATCCGCCAGCTCTACGACCGCACGCTCCCCAAGGGACGGCTCGGTGCCGACTACCTCTACAAAATCCGCGGCCTCTTCAACGCCTTTTCCTATGGCCCGACGCGACGCGCCTTTCTCGACATTCTGCTGCAAGCCGTGCGCCGCGCCGATCTGTTTCGCCTCGACCCCGTCATCCCCGCTTTCGGTGCCCACCCACAAAACAACTTCATCGAGGGCTTGGCCGCTTTGGCCCGCCACTCAGAAGACTGGGTGCGCCCCGTGGCCGAGTGGGTGCCGCCCAGCCACAACCCGCGCAAGCAGTTTCACCACCTCGCCTGCCACCTGCTAGCCCGCTATGACGTGCCCACTTTTATGGACGCGGCCTTTTTTATCTCGCAAATGCCAGAAGCCGGTTTGCATCAGGCGTGGTTCAAACACCTCGGCTCGGGGCAAAACATCCGCACCGCCGACCTCCCCGTTGCCTTGAGCAAGAAGTCGGCCCATTGCTTCCTCACCGCTCCCGACGACCTCTCCATCGACCATGCCTTGCGCTGGGGTCAAGTCCTGGGCCAAGGCGGCAGTCCAGCCCTAGCACGGGCAGTGCTTGCCACCCGGCTAGGCCAGTCATTTGAAAACGAAGACTTTTGGTCCACCGCGATCCTGTTTTCTGCCAACAATCCCATGCTCGACCCAGCCCACGTCGGCCCCATCGTCGATTTTATTCACGATCAGAAATACGTGCCACAGCAAATCGCCCGGCCCGGTGGTGGCGTCGAGCAAAGACCGCCTGCGCAGCCGAACTTTTCGCTGAAGAGCCGCAGCATTCCCAAGCTGTTGCGCCAAGTTGACGAGTGGCACGAAGCGCTGGCGCGGCAGGTTCTGCTGCCCGATGCAGAGGCCGAGCCAGACAGGGCCGGTGGCAAGAAGATCCGCGTCCGGCACATGTCTTGGGGCGCTTCGAGTATCGGCGAATTCGAGATGAAGCAGGAGGACAAGCAACTCGGCGAGACCCTCACCTGGAGCGTAAAGGAGCTGCTCTCCAACCACGAACTGGGAGCCGAGGGCCGCGAAATGGGCCACTGCGTCTATACCTACGCCAAGAGCTGCCGCAACGGTAGTACTTCGATTTGGTCCCTCGGCGTAGAAGACGGCAAAGGCCACCGCCACCGCATCCTCACCATCGCCGTCGATCCGCGCAGCCGCACCATCACCCAAATCCGCGGCCGCTTCAACGCCCTGCCCAATGCCAAAAACAAAAAGAACCTAGAGCGCGCTTACCAGAAGATGCTGCTCCGTTCGCACAACGTGCTCGGACAGTGGATGAGCCGCGAGTTTATCACCAAGCGCTGCTGATTCCATCCTGCAAGACGGTCAACGCCTCGGCGACCTCCTGATAATCCGTGAGAAAACTTGTAGAGTGAACGGCATTACCGTACACTCAGAGCATAATCATTTGCTCTTTCCACCATCGAGAATTGAGCCTATTAATCGAAGATAATCCGTGAACTTGGAAAATTACCACTAATGGATACCGACGATATTAAAGTGAATATGATTCCTTCACATCCGGGAGACTTCATTCGCACGGAAATCATCGAGGAGTTGGGGCTGAACGTGACAAGGGCGGCCGAGATTCTAGGGGTTCGGCGGGCAACTCTTTCGGATTTACTAAACGGCAACGCTGCACTATCGCCGGAGATGGCACTGCGTATCGAGAAGGCATTCGGCGTGGGTATGGACATGTTGATGCAGATGCAGGCTTGGTACGACGCCTCGCAGATGCGCACCCGGGCAAATGAGATCAGCGTCCAACGCTATGAACCTGTCTGACCATATATTCACATCCTTGGAGTATCTGCCATGACCACGATACCGATCGGAGAAGCAAGTTCGCGGCTTAGTGAATTGATTGATCAACTACAACCGGGCGAGGAAATCGAGTTGACACGCAACAGCGAGACCATTGCGCGGTTAGTGAAGAATAGCACTCAAAAGCAGACACGCCATTTCGGCCTTGGAAAGGGCAAGTTGACGATCCTTGCCGATGACGATGAGCACCTTGACCACTTCCAAGATTATTTGCCGTGAACCTGTTGCTCGATACGCACACATTTCTTTGGATGTCGCTCGATGATCCGCAACTCAGCGGGACGGCGAGAGAGCAACTGTCTGACACCGAAAATGAGCTGTATCTTAGCCCTGCATCGTACTGGGAGATTGCAATCAAAATATCAATTGGCAAATACAATCTTACTGAGCCACTTGCTGCGTTCGTCAAACGCGAAATTATCGCGAACAATCTGAAGGTGTTACCAATCGATGTCGAGCATACTGCCGAAGTAAGTACGCTGCCCTTTCACCACAAGGATCCTTTTGATCGAATGCTCATTGCCCAGTCAGTGATAGAAAGATTTCCGCTCGTAAGTCGGGATGTCATCTTCGATCAATATGGTGTTGTGCGTATTTGGTAACAGCCATTAAAGCTATCTTGCTCTCGCATGGAAGACACCTACTTCGTCCCAGCCGACGCCGAACACGTCGCCCGAGAAAAAAACAAAGCCAAGGAACTGCGCCGCTCCCAATGGTGGAAGCGCAAACGGTCCACTGGCCAGTGCCACTACTGCCAACAGTCATTCCTGCCCGGAGAGCTGACCATGGATCACGTGGTGCCGCTCATCCGCGGCGGCCACACCACCAAGTCCAACGTGGTGCCTTGCTGCAAGCCCTGCAACAGCCAAAAGCAGCACCTGCTCCCCGTCGAATGGGCGACCTATCTAGAGCGGCTGCGCGACGAAGGCTAGTGATAGTCCACAATGTCGGCGATGGCCGCAGCCACTTCCTCGGCCACTTCCGCCGGCACTCGCGGATTGAACGGGCCGCCCTCGCCGCCATCCACATCGCTGAACCCCCCCAAGTGCATAGCTTCGACCACAGCCGAATAGTTGTACATGCGACCGTTGCGAAAGCGAATTTCCTCTAGGCCCGCAAGCTGATCTTCAATCTGCTGCGAGGTCGCAAAATCGCCGCGACGTTGAGCGTTGTTGATTTCGTCTGAAGCGCGAGCAAAGGCCACGTTGATCCCCGACGTATGCCCCTTGGTGCCGCGCTCGGCCGGCCCGGTCGAACGATCACCCACGCCCCAAATCACCAGCGCAGCCCCCTCATCCACACCCGCGACAATCGGCTCAACATCATCAACCGTGGTGCCGATCTTCAGCCCCACGAAGTGCTCGGATTCGTTCATCAGCCGCACGGCTATCTCGCGCTCGGCTTGGTTGCGCAGGTAGTAGAGCAACTTGGCCCCGCACGAACGCCCCAACCGCTCGGCAAAATCCATGTAGTATGCAAAAATGCCCTCTGGATTAGCCACGCCCGTAAGCGGCATGACGAGATAGACATCCGGGGGATATTCGAGCGCGGCCTCCCGCTCGATCAACCGCTCGGCATCCCCAACCGGATTGGGGGCAATCCCAGACATCAGCACCCCGCGTCCCCCTATCTGCTCGCCGGTAGAGCCCAATAGCCGCACTTGCTCGTCCGCGCTAATGTGGTGGATCAAGCTGGTGCCAGCGATGCCAATCACCCGGGGCCGGTCGCCGTCCAAGTGATTGTTCTCCATCAAGTAGTTGATGTTCTTGGCGTGAGCCTCGTAGTCGATTTGCCCGCCGCGAAACGGGATTACCGGGATGGAGGTAACCGAGTTTAGCGCGGCGAGTAGGTCTTCTTTTTGCAATGACATGTTTAACCTCAACTGTGTTAGGTGACAGTGAATTCAACGCTCGGGTGCGAAACGGCTCATGTCGCGCCCTGGAGTTCCCTCGGCGATCCAACGGGCGACGATTTGGCCGGTAATCGGGCCTAGCAAGACGCCGTTTTTGTAGTGCCCAGAGGCCACGAAAACGCGCGGCGCATCCGTCAGCGGGCCGATGAGTGGACGCCCTCCTCGGGGCTTGGGCCGCAGACCGGCCTGCTGGCGCGACAGCGACAAGCACTTCCCCAGCGCGGAGTGTACTTCCGAGGCAAATTGCACAGCGGCCGCGCGGGTCGTCTCCAACCGAAAGCCGACCTCCTCCGACGTCGCTCCCACGATAGTCTCGCCGCTGTCTGGAATGAAGTGGCGTCCGTTTATTCTCACTAGGTGGTGCAGCGGGGCACCGACAAAACGCGCTTGTTGGCCCCGCACCGGGCGCAACACGACTTGGGCACCAAGCTGGGCAGCCAAGTCGCCGGTCCACGCCCCAGCCGCCAACACCGCAAAGTCGGCGCGGTGAGTTTCGCGACTGGTGGCGACCTCGACGGTCTCACCCGCTTGGGCAATGCGCCAGACGCGCTCGCCCCAAGCGGCAGATGCGCCCTGCTTTACGGCCGCCGCCCAAAGCGCCGCGCCCAACTTGAGGGGATCCACCCGGTGATCGTCGGCAAAATACAGCCCCTCGCCGCCGCCGTCCAACCCGGGCTCCGCATCGCGTAGGGCTCGCTCGTCGAGCCGCTCGACCCGACAGCCGCGCTCGCGATTGAAGCGCCATACCTCCTCTAGCTGGGATGGGTCGGCAAAAAGATCAATGCCGCCGAGGGGACGCCAGCCCACATCTGCGCTCACATCTTCGGCTAGGTCGCTAGCCAGCCGGGCGTGCAGAGCGTGGCCGTCGCGGAAAAGCTGGGCGTAGGGATTGTCGCCGCCGTTGCAGTGGGTGAGGACGCCCAAAGAGGCCCGGCTCGTGGGCGAGCCTGCGGGAATCCCCTCGTCGAGCAGGACTACCTGCGCTCCTTGCCGAGCGAGGAAATAGGCTGTCGAACGACCGATGATACCGGCCCCGACCACCAACACGCGCGCGCCCGTCAGGGCCATCTAGCGACCGACGATCGGCGGCAGGTTAGTCGTCGGGCAGGCGCGGGGGCCTTGGACTGGATAGCCCATATCCGCGAGGACGCAGTTGATTTGGGCCTCCAGCTTGATCAAGTATTCCTGCTCGGTCGCGCTGCTCGACGTGCGCGCTGGGCCTACGTCAAAGCCGCGAGCCGCCACGCCGGTCTTAAAGCCCTCTGGGAAGTTGACCCCGAGGAGCATCAAGTTGATGAGATCGAGGATGCGATATTGCAATTCGCGGGCCCGCTCAATGTCGCCGCTTTTGGCCTTTTCATACAGCTCGACGATCACCTCTGGGACGATGCCTGAGGTTGCGATGGTACCCCCATTGGCTCCCATGAGCACCGAGGGGAACACGATCTCCTCGCAACCGGTCATCACCACGTAGTCGGGGCGCTGTTGGCGCAGGCGATTCATAGTGTTGAGCACTCGCGGCAGATCGCGACTGGAGTCTTTGGTGCCGAAGATCCGATCGTAGGGCAAGAGCCGCTCCATCAAATCTATCGATAGCTCTTGGGTAAATCGCGGGATATTGTACAGCAGAATGTCCAGCGGCGACTGTTCGGCGATTTCGGCGAAGTACTCGAAGAGGCTCTCGGTGGAAATCTCGTAGTAATAGGGGGGCATCAGCGCAATGGCATCCACGCCGAGCGAAGCGTAGTATTCGGCCATCTTGAGCACGTCGCGCAAGTTGGCCTCGCTGGCTCCGGCTAGGACGGGTACGCGTCCCGCGTTGACCTCGCAGACCAGCCGCACCACGTCTTGGCGCTCCTCCTGCGACAGGCGCGCGAACTCACCAGTGCTGCCATTGGGATACAGCCCGTGGATCCCAGCCTCGATTAGCCAGTTGATGTAGCGCTCCATCTCGGCGTGGTTGATCTCGTTCTGGCCGTCGAAAAGGACGAGATTGGGGCAGAAGATACCAACAAATGCCTTGCGTCCGGCGGCGCGAGGAACCGCTGGTGCCGGGGTGGGTGCCTGTGTTGGCGTTGGGGGGGCTTGGCTACCAGTTTCCCGGCGCACGATCTCAACGCCTTGGGCATGCAAAAAATCCTGCGCCGACGGCGTCAGCTTGGACCTCGGGCTAATCTCGACCTGCCGTTCGCCAGCCAGGCGGCCCTCTAGGGTCTGCGCGGTAATTACTGCATCGTCAATCCGAATCATTTTTCGCGTCCTCGCTAAACGTGCGGCAGGCGGCCTTCGAGGCCGCTGTAGGGCTGCGGAATTGCGTAGGCCGAGACCAGTTCTCCGTGTTCAACGGCCTCCTGCCGGCCCGCATCTATGGCGACCTGCACGGCACCGACATCGCCGCGCACGACCGCAGCCGTCAAGTAGTACCCCACCTTATAGGCTCCCTCGTATTCGACGGCCGCAGCCTTGAGCATCCGATCGACGGCCCGCACCAAGGCCACGGTGCTGCGCGTCTCAATCAGCCCCATGGCCTGCCGCGCACCCGCGCCAAGACCCTCGACCGCAGTGGCAAAACGGGCGACTAGCGCGGGGTCAGGCCGCGAGACTACGGCCGAGGCGTCGAGCTCCCCCAAGGCTGTAGCTGCCTCGGCACCGACACGCACCGCAGCCTGCACATCGTCGAGATGGCCGGTAGCCAGCGCGGCAATCCGCCCGCCGCTGCTAATGCTCAAGCGCTCGACTTGTACATCCGCGGCCTTGAGCATGGCGTCGGCAGTGCCTACGATCGAGGCATAACCAATGGTCTCTATGAGACCCAAAGCTCCGGTGGAGCGCGGCTCGACTACTGGCGCGGGCGGCAGCAGAGGGCCTAGCCCCTCGCTGGGTTGGGGCAAAACGAGCGTCGCGTACACGGTGCCAATCCGCTCGGCTGCTTGCCGGCCAATCTCCAGCGCCGTCTGCACGGCCGCCACGTCGCCAAAGATCGGCGCGTGACACAAAGCGCCGCCGATAAAAGCCCAACCCCCTAGCTCCACTTGGGCGGCCTTGAGCATGGCGTCGGTGCCAGCTACTAGCGGCGTCAGGCCCTGCGTCTCCAATAAGCCAATCGCCCGCGGCTGGACCGGTTCGGCACCGAGGCCAGCTGCATGGGGCATGGCATCCATGGCGCGCGCGTCTGGCCGTGGCACCACTTGCGCGCCAATCAGTTCGCCGGTGCGGTTCGCCTCGACCTCGCCGACGCGAATAGCTGCCTCTACGTCAGCTACCTGGCCGGCAATTACCGCGGTGAGCCAACCCGAGCCAATGCCGTGCCGGCCGCAGAGTCGTACCTCAGCGGCCTTGAGCATGGCATCGGTAGAAGCCATCAGCGACGCCATGCCGCGCGTCTCCAACATGCCGATCGCCCCGCTAGACACCACCACCTCCCATCGGCACGGCGTATGCAGCTAAAACCTCTGGTCGCGGCTGCGGAATTAGGGCCGTACCCAACAAGTGCTCGCAGTCCGCGAGCAGCTTTTGCGCAACGGCGATGGCTTCGGTGACAGCCCCTACGTCTCCCAAAACCAGCGAGCACACCACGCGGTCGTGGACCGTCAGCACGTTGATTACCTCAACGGCAGCCGTTTTAACCATCTGATCGTTGGTGTGAATGTGGGCCCCGTAGCCGCGCGTCTCGACCAATCCCAAGGCACCGGCGGGAAAATCGCTGTCGGCACGGACCGGAAAATCGACGAAATGGCGGCAGGCGGCAGCGGGTTGGAGTAGGGGCGCGGCCACCACGTGTTCTATCACGCTGCGGGCCGCTTCTTCGCCGCTTTGCAGCGCGGCGGCCACATCGCTGATCGATCCGGTGAAAAAGGCCGTGGTATAGCCGCCGATGGAGGACCAACCTGCGAGCGTCACGTCCGCGGCCTTGCAGGCTGCATCCGCACCCACAATGGCAGCGGCTACGCCCTGCACCTCGATCATGCCGACTGCCGGATCGCCCGCCATAGCTCAATCTGCCAGTCGGTGAATTACTAGCTCGGTGATCTGCTCAACTAGAGCTTCCGGGTCGGAGGCTTGGCCTTTTTCGATTTGTTGTAAAAGCGTTTTGTAGCGATTGCAGCCTGTACAACTCGCTTCGGGATCGCCAGCCTGCTTGCGCTCGTGGACGGCGCAATCGCTACAGCTAGCCGGCTCGACGTATCCCGAGCCAAATTCCTCGTGCTCGCAGCCACAGGCGCGGTCGGGATGCTCACACCGGCCCGCGTCTACAACGGCCTCGGCAGCGGCCTCGGCAGCGCCGCGACTTAGCTGCAACCGGTGCTGGCGGATGTAATCCCAAGCCGTCGGCGTCAAGATGGCGCTGGGGGCCACGCTGAGCGTGCGCTCACCCTTGTGCTCGCGCCCGAGCAAATCGCCGGTGACGACTGGGGCGTCGATGTGCAAAGCCTCGGCCACTTAGCTAACCAATGTGGTCTGTCAGTCCCTCAGTCGGGCGGGGAATCACGTGGACGCTGCGCAGCTCGCCGATGCGCTGGGCCGCTTGTGCGCCCGCATCTACAGCCGCTTTGACCGCGGCTACGTCGCCTTCGACCAGCACGGCGATCAGGCCGCTGCCCACGCGCTTTTGGCCCGCATAGCTCACGTCCGCGGTCTTCAACATGGCGTCGAGGGCTTCGACGACACAAACCAAACCACGGGTCTCAACCATACCCAATGCTTTCATTTTTTTCTCCTCTACAAGTACAGCGCGACGAGATCGTCGTGGGGGCGGGGAATCACGTGCTGCGATACGAGCTCGCCCACGCGCTCGGCCGACTCGGCACCAGAGCTGACCGCAGCCTGCACCGAGCCGACGTCGCCACTGACCATGACGGTGATATACCCACCGCCAATGTCCTGGAGTTTGACGACCTCCACATCCGCGGCCTTGCTCATGGCGTCGGCAGCTTCGACCACCCCGATGGCCCCCTTCGTCTCAATGAGGCCCAAGGCGCGGACGCGACCATCGCTGTCGCCGCTGTCGTCGCGCTCGGGCACTACGGCCGTCAGCTCGCTGTGCGGGCGGGGAATCACGTGCACCGAATGTACCTCCCCGACCTTGGCCGCAGCGGTCGAGCCAGCATCCACGGCCGACTTGACGGCCGCCACATCGCCCGAGCAAAACACAGTCACCAAGCCAGAGCCGACTCGGTCCCAGCCCAAAAGCTGGACGCTAGCGGCCTTGGCCATGGCGTCGCCGGCCTCGACGACCCCGACTAGCCCCACAGTTTCCACCATACCTATTGCATCCGACATCCCTTACCTCCTGAAGTAATTGTGCGGATTTTTGCTTTCAACGCTCCAAATATACCTTGCGGGCATGTACCAAATCAATCGCATTGCCCTCGTCCGTATCGATGTGAACTTCTAGGTGCTCGCGCTCGCTGACTCGGCAGATCAACCCTTCCAACACCCCGCCCTGATCGCCTTCTACGACCAGCCGCAGTAAGTCCCCCGGGCCGACCCCGTAGTACGCGGCCTCTGTTGGGTTCAAGTGCACGTGGCGGGCGGCCCGAATCACCCCGTGATCCAGCTCCAGCCCCCCAGCCGGCCCCACCAAGTAGCACCCCGGCGTTCCCTCGATGTTGCCGCTGAGCCGCACCGGCGCGTCAATGCCCAAATAGCGGGCGTCCGTAAAGGCCAACTCCACTTGGTTGTAATCGCGCAATGGGCCGAGGATGCGCACATTGGGAATCACCTGCTTGCGCGGGCCGAAAACCGACACCGTCTGCTCGGCGGCAAAAGCACCTCCCTGGTACAAGGCCTTCTGCACGGTCAGCTCGGCACCCGCGCCGAAAAGCGCGTCCAGCGCCTCTTGGTTGAGGTGAACGTGGCGGGCGGACATATTGACGACCAGCCTCGGAGCTGAGGGCACCTGCTCTAGCTGAGCGTCGGGCAGGTGATCGTACACCACCCGGCGCACCAGCGCCTCAATCTGCTTGCGGTCCAATCCAGCCGCTGGTGCAACGTTCATCGCCTATCCCTCGCGGCTCAGTTGCCGACAGTCAAAGTCTTTGCCCATCGCCTGTAGCGAATCGACGATCCCGACGATTACCGCGTCGGTTGGCACATCGCCCAAGTCCGGGGCGATCCGCGACGAGCTGCCCTGCACCAAAATCACCAGCTCGCCTTTGCCCGCTTGCACCGCGTCGATGCAGACCATATCCCGCCCCGTCAACACCAAACCATGCTCGCGCACCGACGCGATTTCGACGACTAAGAGTTTCTTGCCGTTGAGGCTTGGGACCTTGGCCGTGGAAACCAAATGCCCTTTGACTTGGCCTAAAAGCATCAGGTGATGCGGAAATAGTCGACGAGGGCACAGCGGCGCTGACGAGTAAAGGTGCGCGGCGACGTCAGACCCTCGCCCGTAGGCCCGGCGATCGAGTACGTCCCAAAGCCTTCGCCGCCCAAGCCAACTCCGGCGTAGGAAGGACCGTTCTTGACGAAAATGGTGGTATCCACAGCACAAGCCATGTTGTGCATGTTTTCGATGTTGCGCGAATGGATCACGGCCGTGTGCCCGTAGCCGTGCTCGGAGATGACGGCCTCGCGGATGGCTTGGTCGACGTTGGGCACGCGCACGATCGGCAGAAAGGGCATCATCTGCTCCTCGCGCACGAAGACGTGGTTGGCGTCGGTCTCGCCAATGAGCATGCGCAGCGACGAGTCGAGCCGCAGGCCGATGCGCTCGCCCAGCACGGCGGCGGCGCGCCCCACCAACTCGCGGTTGGCTGCGAGATGCCCGTCTGGCCCTTCGACAAAGGCCACCTGCGCGAGCGTCTCGATCTGCCGCGCATCAAGCTCATAGGCATTGTACTGGACCATCAGCCGCTTGAGCTCGTCGGCAATGGAAGCGACGGCAAAAACCTGCTTCTCGCCGATGCAGAGGATGTTGTTGTCGAAGCCTCCTCCGTCGATGATGTCGCGCGCGGCCTTGGCCAAATCGGCTGTTTCATCGACGACTACGGGCGGATTGCCTGGGCCGGCGACGATGGCCTTTTTGGGGCTGCCCAGCGCGGCCTTGGCCACGCCCGGCCCACCTGTGACCAGCAGCAGGCGAATGTCTGGGTGGTTAAACAATTCGTTGGCCGTCTCAATGGTCGGCGTTTCAACTGCAGTCACTAGGTTGGTCGGCCCGCCAGCCGCGACGATGGCTTGATTGATCAAGCCCACCGCGAACATGGAGACCTTTCTGCCCGCCGGATGTACGTTGAAGACGACCGAGTTGCCCGCGGCGACAATGCAAATGGCGTTGTTGACCATCGTCGGCACGGGATGCGTCGATGGAGTAACCGCGCCGATGACTCCATAGGGAGCCATTTCAACTACAGTCAGCCCGTGATCGCCGGTCCAAGAAGTCGCCTCTAAATCTTCGACGCCGGGCGTGGTGTCAGCAGCAACTTGGTGCTTGATAATCTTGTCTTCCAGCCGCCCCATGCCCGTCTCAGCCAAGGCCCGCCGCGAAAACTCCTCGGCGTGAACGTGCGCCGTCTGCCGGAGGGCCTCGACGATCTTTTTGCGCTCCTCCAGCGACAAGGCGACCAACTGCTGCTGGGCGCGGGTCGCGCCTTGAACGGCCGCGTCAACCGTCGCAAAGACACCGGCGTCCCCACCCTCACTGCCGTTCCCACCGCTGACGACGCGCTGCACCACTTCTTCTACTATTTTGCGTACGTGTTCTTCACTGACGTTTTGGGGCACGCTCTTTCCCTCGCGTTGTGCTCAATATTTTGGCATGGGGAAAATAGGCGGCCCCACTCTGAGCGTCAAGGTCATTTGACGGGCTGCCAACCCTGTTTTAAGGTTTGTGCAACTGCTGGAAAAACAAAGGAGAAAGACATGCGCATCATCCGCTTTATCGACGCTGACGACGCCGTCCGCTGGGGCCTCGAAGTCGAGGACGGCCAAGCCTCCGTACTCACCGGCGATCTCTTCGCAGAACTAGTCCCCACCGGCGAACAGGTGGCCGTCAAAAGGCTGCTCGCCCCACTGGCCCCGACCAACATTTTCTGCATTGGGCTAAACTACCGCGAGCACGCGGCCGAATCCGGGCTCGAGCCACCCGAGCAGCCCGTCGTCTTTGCCAAGCCCACGAGCGCGGTCTGCGGCCCGGGCGACCCAATCCTGCTGCCAGCCTGCTGCAACCGAGGCCCGGAGGTTGACTACGAGTGCGAGCTCGCGGTGGTGATCGGCAGGGCCGCCCGCAATGTGGCGCGAGCCGACGCCCTCAGCTACGTGCTCGGATACACGTGCGCCAACGACGTCTCAGCCCGCAAGTGGCAGCTCCACGGCGGTGGCGGCCAATGGATCCGCGGCAAGGGCTTTGACACTTTCTGCCCTTTGGGGCCGGTGCTGGTCACCGCCGACGAAATCCCCGATCCGCAAACCCTCGGCATCCGCACGATCCTCAACGGCGAGACCATGCAGGATCACACCACTGGCGACATGATCTTCACGGTCGCCGAACTAATCGAATTCCTCAGCCAAGATACGACCTTGTTGCCGGGCACGGTCATCCTCACCGGCACCCCACAGGGCGTGGGTTTTGCGCGCAAACCGCCCGTGTGGCTCGCAGCCGGTGATGAGGTAGTCGTGGAAATAGACCAGATCGGCCGGCTGCAAAACCCAGTGCAAGCGGCCTAGCGTTCACTCTTCCTTGAACATCCCGAAGGCAAAGGCCTCGGGTAGCTCTTCGAAGATGATCTCCCCCTCTTCGTCCGTCTCCAACAACTGGGCCATGTAGTCGTACCACTCCTCAAGAACCGGGACTTGACGGCTCTTGAGCCAGTCTTCCTCGGTGGGGGCGACCGCGTGGATGATGAGGTGTTCGTCCAAGCGGTAGATGGCCATGCTGACCTCGTTGTCGGTCATGCTGTCGGCGATTTCGGGCCACAGGTCGTCGTGGGCCTGTTTGTACTCATCATACGCATTGGGGCGCAGCCGCATGGCCAAACCAATCGAATACATAATGATCTCCTTAGTCGTTAGAGAATTCGCGCCGTTTGACGCGGATTGATTGATAAATATGCGGATTAATTAAGAGATATTCAGAAAATGACGTAAAGTTCTTTTTTTCTAATTCTTAGGCATTTTTTCCTTGACAATATATCACCTTAAAACTGAAACTAAAAGGCAGTTAAAAATTGTGCAAAACAAATTGCACATCACCATGGAGAGGAGGGCCTCACATAATGAATCTCTTCGCACATCGATTCTCGTGTATTCTCAGAAACCAGCTCCCCGGCGGGAGCGGCCATACAGTCCCACCAAAAATGGGGGCTACGAACAGCATCCGAGCGTTGCGCGTTCGTCCCAAGCCCTAAACACGCACGCACGACTCTTCAGGTTGCGTGCATCGGCTGGCTGAAACGCACAGCCGAATCGGGAATTCACCTCGCATTCGCATCGTCTTAGGCGATTGACCGCGCGTGCAAGGGCTTTCCCACGGGGTTTTCGGGACAGCGCTTTCGAGCAGGAGGGCACTTTTGCGTCCCGGAAACCGGCGATACATCGATTTCGATACAGCCGCTTTCCAGCGGCTTTTTTGATGGCTGCGGCGCAAAAATGCTGCGGCTTTTTTTCGTTGAATTTCGTCGAACTTTGCACCAATTGAGGATCTGGAGAGAAAACAACTCATGCGCAAAATTGAGCCAGAACGCATCAAGCGCGCGGCGCGTATTTACGCGAGCAACCAAGAAGCCAGCCGCGCGCTGGGTATCGCCCCGGGCAGTTTCAGCCGGCTCTGCCGGCTCTACAACATCGAGACTCCCTACGCGCGCAAGCGCCGGCGGCGCGAGGAGTTCTACCGCCAGCGCGAGGGCGATCTCTTAGACATTGACCTCGACCCACAAGAGATCGAGACGCTAGAGGAGGTCCTCGACCTCAACTAATATAGCATCGCATACCGTGCTCGGCTAGCGGGGAACTGGTGGACTTTTCGTCCACTAGCTCCCCGCTTTTTTGTTTCAATCCAAGCGCCTGCCTTTATTAGAGGCCAAAAAGGAGGAAACCATGGCTAGCGCGAAATCGTTGCAGAGACTTTGTCGCCAAACCTTGCCGCTGATGTTGCAGCAGGCAAATGGGCGGGAGATGATGGCGGCGGTACGAGACGTGGTGCAGACCGATCGGTGGAATTCGTTTGATCGCTTCGGCGAAACAACCTCCACGCTAACGAGCCGCTACGAGGCCGCCGGCGCGCGCGTGGAGGTCGAGTCCATCCAGACCGGAGGGCGGATTGGGTCGGGCCGATGGATCATCCGCGAGGCCGCCGATGTCGCGGGCGCGACCGTGGATGTGGTGCATCCGCTCGCCGAGCGGGTGTTGGATTGGCAGGAGAATCCCTGGCACGTCATCCAGTGGAGCGCGGCGACCCCAGCAGATGGCGTGCGGCTGCGGCTGGTGATTCTCGACCAAGTCGAAGACGTCCAACGCCAGCCAACCGACGGGCTCGCTGGTGCGATTGTGCTGACCAAGTTAGACCCGCGCTCCCACCTCGGTCTTTTAGCCGCCAAGGGAGCCACCGCCGTCATCGCCGATCGGCCGGTGCCCAATCTGCCCAAGGCAGTGGCGTGGACCAAATTCGGGTGGGGCGCAATTCCCCTAGCACATGCTGAGGCGCGGTTGGTGGGCTTTGTGATATCTGAACAACAGGGAAAGCGACTGCGGCGGCTAGCGCAGCAGCACGGCCCCTTGACCCTACACGTACGAGCTGACATCCGCAAATACGTCGGCAGCCACGACGTGGTCAGCGGCATTATCGAGGGAGCAGGCGATCCGCAGGACGAGGTGTGGGCCATCGCGCACAGCGCCGAGCCAGGGGCCGTAGACAACGCTTCGGGCGTGGCCATCACCTTGGAGATCGCCCGCGTGATCGAAGGGCTTATCCGAGCGGGGAAACTCGCGCGTCCCAAGCGCACCATTCGCCTGCTCAACGCCTATGAGTGCTACGGTTTTTTTGCCTATCTAGAGCGGGTGCGGCGTTTGCAAACCCCGTTGGCCGGGGTGTGTATCGACACGGTCGGCTCCCAGCCCGCCGTCTGCGATGGCCGGCTGGAGTGGCACGCGACGATCCCCATGTCGGCTGGTTTTGTCGACCGAGTCGGCGCAGCTATTTTGCGGGCCGGGGTGCGACAACACAAGCCTGGCTATCGAGTACATCTAGAGCGATTCATGTCCACGTCTGACACCTTGATCGGCGATCCCCAGTACGGATTTCCCTGCCCTTGGATCACCACGCATCACCGCAAGAGCGGGCGCGGCTTCGACGCCTACCACTCCTCGGCCGACGTGGAAGCCCTGCTCAGCCCGCAGGGGCTGGAGACCTGCGCGGCCTCGATGGCGGCCTATCTGTACTACTTGGCCGACATGGGCAGCCGCGAAGTAGGAGAGCTAGTCCGCACCGAAACCCAGTACTTTGTCTCCGCATTACAAAAGAAAAAGTGGCCCCGAGCCGAGGCCGAATACGTGCGCGAGGCGCACAGCCGCAGCGTGCGACGGCTCACACGCTGGCTCTGGGGAGGCAGTCGGCGCGAGATCTTGGCGGCCATGGACGAAAGCGAGCGGCAAGTGGCGGCCGCCGCAACCGAGGCTGCGCTACCGGACAAGCGAACGCGGCGCACAGCCCAAGCCCGGCTGGTGCCACGGCGCACGGCCGTGCTCTCGCCGACCGGCGAAAACACGCCAGCCGCGATCAATGCGCGCATCTCGGCCGCACAGCTATCGCCGTGGGCACTGTTTTGGGCCGACGGACGCCGGAACTTGGGCGAAATCGCCGAGTGCATCGCCTGCGAGGAAGCCGACTATCCCGCCGGACCGCGGACGGAAGGACCCGTCACCGTCAAGCGGGTGCACGAGTACTTCGCAGCACACGCCGAGTTGGGCTATGCCGCGTTGACCGATCCGGCCAAGATGATCAGCCGCAAGGAATTGGTAAGGGATCTGCGCCGCTTGGGTGTCACTCCGGGCATGGATCTGATGGTGCACAGTTCCCTATCGGCCATCGGCTTTGTCGAGGGCGGTGCTGAGACCGTCGTCGATGCGCTCTTGCAAGCGGTCGGCAAGCGGGGGACCTTGCTGGTACCTTCGTTCAATCACAGCGCGGCGAAGGTTTTCAACCGGCTGACCACGCCCACCACCAACGGCTCAATTCCAGACGCGCTGTGGCGGCGCACCGAGGCCGAGCGCAGCATGCAACCCACTCACGCTGTGGCGGCGATCGGGCCGAGGGCCAGCGACTATTGCTGCGGGCACCTCGAAGCCGGCATCTGGGCGCAAGACAGCCCGATCGGCAAATTGGTCCACGGCGGCGGCTACATCCTCGCGCTGGGCACCACGCACGATACGAGCACGGCCTACCACGTAGCCGAAATGTCCGTGCCCTGCGGCTGCATCGAGTCTTTTGCACTCCCAAACCGCATCGTGCGCGACGACGGGACCGTGGACGAGGTCTTGGGGCTGGCCTTTCGCAATGGCCCCTGCCCAGTCCCAACCCACAAGCTGGACTCAACACTCGACCGGAGGAAATTGCAGCGGCGGGGCAAGGTCGGGCAGGCCGAATGCGAACTAGTGAAGGCCCACGACCTGTGGCAGGTGCGGCGCGAACACCTGCGGCGCGTCTGTCCCACCTGCACTGTCAAGCCTCAGACCGCGCGGTGAATAGATCGCTCCCCTCTCCGTATGGCCGGCACCTCCAAGGCAGCCAAGACGAAGGGCTCACCGATGCCGCAGGCCGCTCTCATCTGACGCTGCGCGGCTTTGGGGTCGGCGCGTTCCTCAGCTTTTTCCTATCCATTGGCGCGCCCTACGCCAACATGGCGATGCGGGCGACCAACATGGCCTTCGACTTCAATACTCCGGGGGCCATCTTTCTGTTTTTGGTGCTGGTCGGCTTGCTCAATACGATCTTCAAGCTCGCCGCCCGCGATTTCCGCCTAGCAGTGGGGCTGGCCTTGCTCGCCACGGGCGGCTTTTGCAGCTATTGGGCCAGCCGTGGTGCGGTCGATTGGTACTCGCCTGGCTTTTGGTTTGGCACCTTCCTCGCCCTCTCTGCGCTGTGGAACGTGCCGGTGGTACAGCGCGGGGGCACCCTCGCGCTCAACCGCGCCGAACTAATACTGGTGTACGCGATGTTGCTGGTCGTCTCCGCCCTCTGCACCATGGGGCTAACGCAGCAACTTTTGCCGGCCCTCACCGGCATTTTCTACTACGCCTCCCCGGCCAACCAATGGGCCGAAAAACTCTTTCCGCTCTTTCCCTCGCAGCGCATTCTCGTCGATGACGGCGCGGGCAATCGCGGCTTTTACGAAGGCGGCGCGCTGGCCGACATTCCCTACGCCACCTGGGTCGAGCCGCTGTGCTGGTGGGCGCTGCTATTGCTCTCGCTGTACGTGGCGATGGTATCGACCGCCGTGATCTTGCGTCGGCAGTGGGTCGAACGCGAGCGGCTGGCCTATCCGCTGACCCAGCTCGGGGTGGCCATAGTACAAGGCGAGCGCGGCACAGGGCTGGTCAACGGCTTTCTCAAACACAGGGCCTTGTGGTGGGGCGCGGCTGTGCCGTTCGCGTACGGTAGCCTCAAGGCCCTGCACCAATACGATCCGTCTATACCAAACATCGGCCTGATTTGGTGGGTGCCGTTTATCGGCCAGCAGAACCTGCAAATCTGGATCAGCTTCGCGCTCGTTGGCTTTTCCTATCTCATCAGCACCCAAATAGCGGCCGGTATCTGGATTTTCTATCTGCTCTCCAAAATCGAAGCCGAGTTCCTCGCCCTATCCGGCCTCAAATCCACTAGCAAGTTCGTCTATGGGGTCTCGTATGAGCCACTCTTGGCCTATCAGGGCGGCGGCGCACTCATCGCCATGGTGCTCTTGGGGCTGTGGACGGGGCGCGGCCACTTGCGGGACGTATGGCGCAAAGCCCTCAACCGCAATGCTAACATCGACGACGGCGATGAAATCATGTCCTATCGAGCGGCCGTGATCGGACTACTCTTCGGCACCGGGGGCATCGCCGGCTGGCTATGGTTGATGGGCACCCCGCTCTGGGTCGGCGCGCTCTTTGCGGCGGTAGCCCTATTGGTGTTTATCGGCATCTCGCGGGTCGTGTGCGAGGCTGGCTTAGCGGCTGTGCGCTCGCCGATGATTGCCCCGGACCTCATCGTGCAGGGCATCGGCTCGCAGACAATTGGTGCCGCTGGCGTCTTCAACCTCTCCTTTGCTTATATCTGGTCGGCCGACATCCGCATCTTCCTGCTGGCCATGGTCGCCAATGGCTTGAAGCTGATCCAAGACATGGACCGCCGCAGTCGGCGAGTCGTCTTCTGGGCGGTGGTGGTGGCCATTTTCATCGGCGTGACAGGCTCCTGCTGGATGGTCTTTCACCTCGCCTACAAGTACGGGGGCATCAATCTCGATGGCTGGCGCTTTCACGGCGGCCCATCGACCATCTACAACGCAGCGCAGCGCGCGCTAGAGCCAGCCGGAGCCGACTGGTTGGGATTGACATTCTTCGCCGGTGGAGCCTTGGTCATGGGCCTGCTGACTTGGGCGCGGCATCACGTATTGTGGTGGCCCTTCCATCCGATAGGTTTTCCAATTGGCGCAAACTTCATGCTCGACAAAATCTGGGCTTGTGTGCTCCTAGCTTGGGCGCTCAAGAAGCTGATTTTGCGTTTTGGCGGAGCGGCGCACTATCGGACGAGCCAGCATTTCTTTATGGGCCTGATCATGGGCGAGGCCCTGTGCAACGGGCTGTGGCTGGTCATCGACTACTTCACCGGCAAGATCGGCAACGCCGTCTTCATTCTGGGGTGATCTCATATTCCTTGACATTGCGGGAAGGCGGGCCTATCTCTTTTGCGCTATGCATAGACTCTTTTTTTTCCTAGCCGCAACGCTCGTCGCCTGCATCGGTCCCTTCGCCGGCAAGAAGGTTTCGCCTTGGCTCGCGGATCCTCCCATGCTCAAAGCGACCTTCTCCAGCGAGGAGGCTGCCGCGCATCTGGTTTGGTACCCGGTGTCTTCAGCGGGCTTTCTCTACGGCGAAATCCAGCGGGCCACAGGAGACGAGTTCGCGGCCATAGCGCGCGTGGAATCCGCAGCCGATACCACCTTTACAGATACCGACCTGTTGGCTAACACGCAGTACCGCTACCGGGTCGTCAGCTTCTTCGGCGCGGACGAGACCGTACACGAACTGGTCAGCACGACGGCTGCGGGCGGGTTCCACCACCGCGTCGCAAGCTGGGCACTGGCCGAAGGAACGGCCCCTACGCGACTGGCCATCAGCCGCAACGGCACGGTCTTTGTCGTCGGCGTGGGCACGGGGCGCGTCGATCGCTTCGACCCCGCAGGCCGCTCTTTGGACGCATGGGTCTATACCACTGAGCCACTGGCCTGTATGGAAACGAGCGCACTGGACGGACCAGCGCTAGCTCTCGACGACGAAGATCATCTCTACGTGGTGTACAACCTGCATCGCCCGAGCCAGAAGCCTGAGGCCTTTTGGGCGAAATTCGCCCCGGATGGCCGGCTGCTGTGGACGCGTCCGCTAGCTGGACTGTTCGCCCGCCACATCGTCATCGACGGCGATGCCATCTACATCGAGAGCATCAGCCAATTGCAGCTATTCGACCAAGCCGGTAAGCAGCAAATCCAGTATGCCATTCCGGCCCTACTGGTGGCCAGTCTGCGGCTTTGGCAAGGGCGTTTCGCCGCGCTGATCGAACCATTGGCCCTGCGCGCTGGCGATTGGCAAGCACCCCGACTAGTCGTGTACGACGACCCACAGCGCGCCGCGGCCAGCCGCGTCATTGGCCGCGATCCCAAATCGCATCAGGACCGCGGCAGCGGGCTTTTACTGCGCCCCACTGACTTTGCCGTCGATGAAGCCACTGATCGCGCTTTCGTGGTCAACGCCGGCCACAGCCGCGTCGAGGTATTCCAGCAAGGACACTACCTGACGCGCTGGGGCGAGGAAGGCGTGGCCGACGACCAGTTCCGCTTCACAGGCCCCTTCCAAGTCGTCGTCGATATGGCCACTGGTGAAGCGGACGAACGCGAGGTGGTAGCCGGCGGCATTGCCCGCGACGCCGAGGGGTTTATTTACGTGGCCGATACGTTCAACGATCGGATTCAGAAGTTCCAACCATGAAGGCCGTGCTCACATTGCTATTGCTGGCCTTGCTGTGCAGCGCGGGTCAGGCCCAGTTCGAGGACAAGCGGGCGTACAATCTCTGGACCAAAGAGAAGATCCGCTACCTCAACGCCAAGGTCACCATCAACCCGTACAACCCGCAGCTGCGGGTCCTCCTCGCCAACGCGTACTTCGACGACGGGCAAAAGTACGAAGCCAAAAGGCTGTTGCTCGAAGCATTGGAACTCGACCCCGACTACGCCGAGGCACATTGCAACCTCGCGGTCATGCTCCACGGCCAAGGATACGAGCGCGAGGCCAAGCGCCACTACGAAGAAGCCCTGCGACTAGATTCCTTGATGGTCGAAGCCATGGCCGGGTTAGGGACCCTGCTCTGCCGCACTGAACGCCAAGCCGAGGGCCTCGAATATCTCGAAAAAGTCATTTCGATTCAGCCCGATCACGTCAGAGCTCGCTTCAACATGGCCGTGGCGTATCACAAGGTCGGCGACTTCAAAAAGTCTATCGAACACCTAGAGACCTTGTTGCAAGTCGATTTCAAATATCGCGGTGCGCGCCGCGCACTGGCCCGCGCTTACTACAGCCTCGGGCTCGTGCGGCTGCAAGCCCAACAGCCCGAGTTGGCGCTCGCCGTGCTGACCAAGGCCGTCGAGTACGAGCAAGACAACGAGAGCATGTTCTTCGCCAAGGGCCTCGCCCACCTCGACAGCGGCGACCTCGCCGAGGCCGAAACGGCCTTTAGGCAGGTCATCGAACTCTCTGGCGATCACATCCCAGCCCTGCACAATCTCGGCGTGATCTGCGAAAAGACCGAGCGATATGCAGAAGCCATCCAATACTACGACAGAGTCCAACAGCTAGCCCCGCATCTAGCGACGATCGAGGCGGTCAAACACGCCTCGTACGATGTGAATTACCTGATCGAATGAGTTTGACTTTTGCTTGGTTAAAGCGTACAATCCGTATTCTTTGCACAGCCGCTCTAGCGGCTACTTTTTTCGTGGCGCGGAGAACGTCGCCACCATCTCCTTTAGGCGAGAGCAATGGCCAAAGAAGAAGCAATCGAAGTCCAAGCAGTGGTCAAAGAGGCCCTGCCCAACGGCTACTTCAAGTGCGAGATGGAAAATAACCACGAGATTATGGCCCACGTCTCCGGCAAGATGCGCAAATACTACATCCGCGTGCTGCCGGGCGACCAAGTCACCGTGGCCCTTTCGCCCTATGATTTGAGCCGCGGACGCATCACTTTCCGCAATCGCTGAGACGCCGCAAGACCACTCAAGCGCCGTCTCGATGAGCCTCACACCTGATCAGGTCACATGGAGAGGAACCAGACCAGTACGCATCGGGCTTGGCCCTTCCAAGAGGCGGCACAGATCGTCAAGCAGCGCCGGCCCAGCGAAGATCGCCCGGTACTATTCGAGACCGGCTTTGGCCCCAGCGGCTTCCCCCACCTAGGACACTTTTCAGAAGGCGTCCGCACCTCTTGGGTGCGCAACGCCTGTGAATACCTCTACGGACTAAAGACCCGCCTACTCTGCTTCAGCGACGACATGGACGCCCTGCGCAAGGTGCCTAGCAACTTTCCGCAGCCCGCCATGCTCGCCGCCCACCTCGGCAAACCCGTACACGCCATCCCCGATCCTTTTGGTTGCTGTACGAGTTTTGGCGACCACATGAACGCCAAGCTGTGCGAGTTTTTCGACGCGTCCGGCTTCGACTACGAGTTTCAAAGCTCACGCGAAGCCTACGTGCGCGGCGACTTCGACGAAGGGCTGTCGATTCTCCTAGCCAAAGCTGAGGAAGTTCGCCAGATCATCGTGCCGACGCTGCGGGAACAAAATCGCCAGCACTGGTCCCCCTTCTTCCCGATTTGTCCCAACTGCGGCTCGATCATGGCGACGCGGGTCACCACCTACCACCCCAGCCGAGGCACCGTGAGCTTTACCTGTGACCTCGACACCGGCCACTACACCGGGTGTGGCAAAAGCGGCGAGCAGTCGGTGCTCGGCGGCAACGCCAAGGTGGGCTGGAAAGTCGATTGGGCCCTGCGCTGGTACTCCTACGAGGTCGATTATGAAATGTACGGCAAAGATCTCATCGACTCGGTTCGCCAGTCCTCTCGCATCGTGCGCCTGATGGGCAAGCAGCAGCCGGTCGGCTTGTGCTTTGAATTTTTTCTCGACGAAGAAGGGCGCAAGGTGGCGAGCAGCACCGGCCGCATGGGAGTGACCGTGGATGCGTGGAAAAAGTACGCGCCAATAGAATCCCTGCTCTTTTTCCTGTTCCAAAATCCCAAGCGGGCCAAGCGGCTGCACTGGGATATCGTGCCCAAGTGCGTTGATGACTACCTTGATGCGCTGCGGCACTATCCCGATATGGCAGAGGAGCAGCGCCCCGAGCAGGCCCTGTGGCACATCGGCGACCGAGGCACAGAGGTGCCCGAGTACGCATCTCAAGTCAACTTCTCGACGGTCAACAATCTGATCGCAGCCCTAGGCGTGGATTCGGTCGCAGTGTTGAAGGAATATCTAGCGCGCTACGACGCGCAGGCTGCTACTTATCCGCAGGTAACGCAGGCGTTGGTCGAGAAGGGGCTCAACTACTACCGAGACGTGGTGCTGCCGAACAAGCAATTTCGCCCGCCTACGGATGAAGAGCGGGCGCTCCTAGAGCAGTTGGCCGAGCGGCTGAGCGCGGTCAATGGAGCCACCGAAGAGGAGTTGCAGGCCATCCCGTTCGACTTGGCCCGCGAGGCCGAAATCCCTCCCAAGGAGCTGTTTCGAATGTTTTACGAGGTGGTACTAGGACAGGAGCGAGGGCCGCGATTTGGGTCGCTTGTGCAGCTAGTGGGGAAGGAGCAGGTGGTGAAGATGGTGCGGGAGAAAGCATAGCGCGTACAGTATATTCGCCGGAATTGCGAGGGTGCGGTAGGTGCCGCGCCCTCTTTTTTATGGAGCGAACCGTGGCAGAACAACAAGACCTTTTCTCCGAAATCATGCCGCCGGCCCAGCCTCGGCACGTCGAGCGGATGCAACAGGTGCAAGAGGAGCTGCCTGCGCAACTCTTTTTGGGAACGACGAGTTGGTCGAATGAGGATTGGGAAGGACTGATCTACCCAGAGGGCTGCGCCGCGGCCGACTACATCGAGCACTATGCTAAAGTGTTCAGAAGTGTGGAGATCGACTCGACTTGGTATCGAGTACCAACGCCAAGAGCGATAGATGGATGGCTACGGCGGACGCCTCCGCACTTTCGCTTTACCGCCAAAATTCCCCGCGTGATTAGTCACGAAAAAATGCTCGTTGACTGCATGGAAGAAATGGAGGAATTCCTCGACGCGATGGCCCCACTCGGCGAGCGGTTGGGGCCGCTGCTGATGCAGTTTCCATACATTGCGAGGGGACAAGACGCGCACGAAAACGAGTACGGCAGCGCGTTCACCGAGCGCCTAGCGGAATTTTTGCCGCAGCTACCCACCGAGTTCCACTTTGCGGTAGAGGTGCGCAACGGGAGCTGGCTGCGGGCGGAACTATTAGACCTGCTGCGCGAACACGGAGTGGCGCTCGTGTTGAACAACTACTATACCATGCCGGGCTTAGCGGAAACCCTCAGCCGCGTCGATCCCGTAACGGCCGACTTTCTCTACGTGCGCTTTTTGGGCGACCGCAAAAAGATGGATACCTACGTCGAGGAGCGAATTCGCAACGGCGAGCAGGAGCGGCATTGGGACCGCCTCGTCTGGGACCGCGCCGCCGAGACCCAACAGTGGGCACGGCAGGTGCGGGAGTTGGCGGAGGCCGCGCCAGAGCGGCCCGTGTACGTATTTTTTAACAACCACTACGCCGGATACGCGCCCGGTTCACTCGGCCTTTTTGCTCAGGCGTGGAAGGAATGAGCGACGACTTCGACCTCCGCCTCGCAAAGTCGCCTCGCAACAATTGTTATTGACGGTAGGCTTCCCGACGATGTTTTATTCGATAAACATCAACACGGTTCCTGCCGTCATCTATTTGATAGAGGATGCGGTACTCCCCCACACGCACCCGCCAACCAGAAGCTGTACGACCCGAAAGCTTAACGACGCCGTCTGGACGTGGATTGCTTGCCAATTGACGGAACACGGCATCTATGCGTCTAATAGCTTCTCGTGGCAGCCTCCGAAAGTCCCGTTCAGCACGACGTTCTAAATGGATGGTGTAAGCCATCGCACCAGTCAAAGTTTCCCTTCTTTTTTTATTTCTGCCCGTACTTCAGTGTATTCCCGAAAATCGGTTGCCGTTTCAACGGCTCTATCCAAGTCTAAAGCATCTTCTAAATCCTGAAGTCGTTGTATCAGAGAGCGATAATCTTCCATCGATAGAACGGTTGCTGTTTTCCGTCCCTTTTCATTGACAACATATTTCGGCTTGATATTGAGCATAATAGCTTTCCTGTTACGAGCTTTTACAAGTAAGTATATGGAAGCTGGTCTCGCTTCTCAACGGAAGTCTGCACCTCTATTCGGGTAGCGCGATTTGGGGGTCGTCGGGGTCGGGACGGTAGAGGAGCAGCGTGTTGCCCAAGATCTGCACTAGATGTGACTCGGTAGCGACGGCAAGACTCCCGCCTCAAGCGGAACTAGCACTTCCCTTTACTGGCCCTCGGCAACGCCGGGCAGGGTCGAGGTGCTGAGCAGACCGCCATCGACATCGAGCACGACTCCTGTTAAAAAGGACGATTCTTCGGCGAGGAAAAACAGAATGGCGTTGACCACATCGTCCTCGGTAGGGTTGCGGCCGAGCGGGATGTCTGCCGCGGTCGCGGCGAGGATCGCTTCGTTGGTCGCGCCGGTCGCCTGTCGTTTGTAGGTGAGCACGTCTTGGCCCATGCCGGTCGTCGAGACGCCGACTGGACAAACGCAGTTGACGGTGACGCCGTCGGGGGCCAGTTCCCCGGCCAGCGCCTTGCTCAGGCCAACGACTCCGGCCTTGGCAGCGCAATAGGAGGCAATCAGTGGGAAGCCAATCTTGGACACGTCCGAACCGATATTGACGATGCGGCCGCGCCGACCGCTCTGGCGCAAAAGCGGGGCAGCAGCCTGACAGCAGAGGAAAACCCCCTTGAGGTCAATGTCGATGACCCGGTCCCAATCCGCTTCGGTGGTTTCTGCCAAGGAACCGAAGTGGATGACGCCTGCGGAATTGACGAGGGTGTCCAAGCCCCCAAAGTGCGTTTGGCAGGCGACTACGGTCTGTTGGACGGACGTCGGCGAGGTGACATCGAGCACTAGGGGCAGCACGCGGTCGCTGTGCAATTCGTCGGCTGCCACCCGTAGTTTTTCGCCGTCGATATCGGCGATGGCGACTTGGGCACCCTGGGCGAGCAGGGTCTTGGCGGTGCCTAGACCAAGGCCGCTGGCCCCGCCGGTGATTAGCGCACGTCTAGGTTTCAAAGTGATATTTCTCGACGATGTCTTCGGGGTTTGTCGCGAACGGCGAGATAGCCCGCTTCTTGCACCTAGGGGGTGACGAGTTCTCTATTCTGGCAGCGCGATTTGGGGGTCGTCGGGGTCGGGGCGGTAGAGGAGCAGGGTGTTGCCCAAGACTTGCACTAGGTGTGACTCGGTGGCAGCGGCAAGCTGCGCGCCGGCTTCGCGGCGGTCGAGTGGACTGTTGCGCTCGCAGCGCACCTTGACCAACTCACTGTTGGCGTAGGCTTCGTTGAGCGAGCGGATAACGGCAGCGGAAAGGCCCTCTTTGCCCAAATACACAGTCGGGCGCAGCGCGTTGCCTAGGCCGCGTAAGTAGCGGCGGTCTTTGCCGCGTAGTTTAGCTGCGGGATTGGTCATCTAACCTTCCTTCGTCAAAACTTCCTCTTCTCTGCACCTTAGCATACAGACTCGCCGACGCCCTGTCGAGTTGGAACGCTTTTTGCCGTCGGATTTGGTATGTCTGCGAGCCAAAAGACGCTCCGGCGGCCCGCGCTGTGGACGGCCCTCGGATTCGGGATCGGCATCTTCTTGGGACGGGCCGTGGAGATGGGCTTGGTCGCAGCGGCGACCCTAAGCGGCTTAGCCCTTCTCTGCACGATCGCAGGTTTCTATTACAAGGCGCGTTGGGCGGGTTGGATGCTGTGGGTGGTCGTCGTCCTGTTAGGCGCGTTGCGTTACCACATCGACACAGCCCTGTCCCCTTTGCCCCACCTAGTCGCGCTCGAGGTCTTTGGCCAGCGCGGCGTGGTCACCGGGCGCATCGTCCAAGAACCAGAGCGCAGCGACGAGCGAGTGCACTTTGTCATAGAGTTGGAACAGGTAGTCGCCGACAGCGCCATCTACCACTTGAGCGGGCAGGTGTTAGTCACGGTAAAAGGCGTGTACTTGCCGGCCGATTACGGCGACCGCGTGTCCCTGCGCGGAAAGCTGAAAAGGCCCCGTGGGGTGCGGAATCCAGGAGCCTTCGACTACCGAGCCTTTTTGGCCCAGCAGGACATCTACGGCACGCTCTTCGTCGGCAAACCCGAGCAGGTCGTTTCCGTGGAGCGCTTGCCCGGACACTGGCTGTACGAGGGCGTGGTGTTGCCCCTCAGACGCGCCGTGCGCCAGAGCATTGAGCGCAACCTCTCAGGAGCACCGGCCGGACTGCTGTTGGGCGTACTCCTGGGAGAAAAACGGCGGATCCCCGAGGAAGTGCGCACGGCGTTTCGCAGCACCGGACTGGCGCACGCGCTCGTAGTCAGCGGACTCCACGTCGGAATGGTGGGCGGGTTCTTCTTTTTCGGGTTCCGGCTCCTGCGACTCTCAGACCGGTCGAGTTCCGCAGCCACCATCGTCGCTCTAGCGCTCTATGCCCTCGCAACTGGAGCGCAGGTCCCGGTGGTGCGGGCGGTGCTGATGGGAACAGTAGTGCTGTTGGGACGGGTGCTCCGACGGCAGGGCGACATCTACAACACTCTTGGACTGGCGGCGCTAGCAATCTTGGTGATATGGCCGGAGAGTCCGTGGAGCCTGAGCTTCCAACTCTCCTTTGGCGCGACGTGGGCCATCGTCGCCTTGCACGGGCCGCTCACCTCGCTTTTCCCCGCAGCTTATCAACGCGCCGATAGCCGAGTCGGTCGCTGGGTCATCAGCCCACTGTGCGCCTCGCTGGCGGCCCAGTTCGGCACCGGACCGTTGATCGCCTATTCCTTTCAGCAGCTAGCATTGGGGGCCGTGGTGGCCAATCTAGTGGTCGTGCCGCTCTTGGCGCTCGCCGTGGGCTTGGGCCTGCTGGCTGCGTTGACAGGGTGGATCTTGCCCTGGGTCGCCACCGCGTTCAACGCCGCCAATTACTTGGTCCTCGTGGGACTGATCGAGTTGGTCTCGTGGTGGGCCTCGCTACCCTTTGCGTCCGTAGCAGTACCGCGACCGGGAGTGCTATTCGTCGCAGTAGCCGCCGCCCTCTGCCTGCTCGGCCCACTTCTGCCCCATAGGGCATGGGCGCGCAAGGCCGCCATTTTCGCGGCTCTCATCTGGCTCAACGTCGCAGTGTGGACCTACGCGCTCCGTTCCCGCGACTTGGAGATCGTCTTTTTGGACGTGGGCCAAGGCGACGCGGCTTTCGTGCGCTTCCCCGACGGCAAAACCATGGTCGTCGATGGCGGCGAGCGCAGCGAATACTTCGACAGCGGCGAACAGGTGCTGTTGCCTTTCTTGCGCTACATGGGCGTCCGGCGGGTCGATGTCGTCGTGGCCTCTCATCCGCACAACGACCACATCGGCGGATTGGTAGCCCTATTGGAGCAAATGGAAGTCGGCCACTTTCTCGACAGCGGACAAGTCTATGACTCGTGGACGGCGCAAAGGCTGCGGGAACTCATCGCCGAGCGGGGCGTGCACTACCACCGAGTCGCAGCGGGCGACAGCTTAGTGGGCTTGGGCGGAGTCGCGGGACTCGTCCTGCATCCGACTGCGGACTTTGTCGATGCAGACGGCAACACCCCTTTCGGCACCAACAACGGCTCCGTGGCCTTTTTCTTGCAGCACGGAACCGTGCGAGTGCTCTTCACCGGCGACGTAGAGCAGGAGACCGACCCGGCGATCCTCGCTTGGGGACCGCGGCTACAGGCACGCTTGCTCAAGGTGGCACACCACGGCTCGCGCACCTCGTCACAGCCGCTTTTCGTCGCGGCAGTCGCGCCCGCAGTGGCGGTGATGTCGCTGGGAGAGGGCAACAAGTTCAAGCACCCCGCGCCAGAAGTCGTCGCGCGCTACGCAACGCACGGAGCGCGAGTGCTGCGCATCGACCACACCGGCGCGGTACAAGTGCGGATTGACGGCACCCGCATGGCCGTGCAGACGATGCTGAAGTGAGAGATACGCCTAGTCTTGCAGCCCCAATTCGGGCCGCTCAATCAAGGACCGCAGGCGGTCGAGGAAGCGAGCCGCGGCACCGCTTTCGAGTAGCCCACTCTCAACCGTCAGGCTCAAAGATATCAACGCCCGCGGTACCACTCGACCCTCGCGCACGGCTGGGCGCTCGGCAATGCGCCCCAGTCCCAAGGTCGCGCGGTAGGGAGAACGGAGGATCGGGGTAAAGGCGTCGATCCCATACATGCCGAAGTTGGTAATGGCAAAGGTGCCATCCTGCGTGGCCTCCGGCTCCAAGGCGCGCCGCCGCGCCTGAAGCGCTAGGGAGCGCGCCGCGGCCGCGAGTTCGGCCCAAGTTTTAGTATGCGCGTCGCGGATGACCGGAGTCGCCAAGTCTTCGCCCGTATCTACGGCGAGGCTGAGATGGACGGCCTCGGTCTCTGAGGCATTTAGCTGAGGATGCTCCGCCAAGGCGACCACCACTAGCTTGGCAATCAGGTGGTGGTACGCAGGTGCCGGTGTACCCTCTGACTTGAGCTGCGGGCGCAACGTCACCAACTCGGTGGCGTCTGCTTCGGTCGTCAGGATCGCGGGGGCCGCTTGACCGCTGCGAGCAGCCGCCGCGCGGACATCGCGCTCGACGATCCGGCCCGTGCGCCCGCTGCCGGTAAGTGCGCGCCACTCCACTCCAAGCTCCGAGGCCACGCGCCGAGCGCGGGGGCTGATGGTCGGCCCTGCGGAGCGAGTCGGCGCAGGCGTCGGAACCGGCTCTGGTTTTGCTACAGGCGCGGGTTCCGCAGGCGTTGGAACCGACTCTGCGGTGGGCGTCGTAGGCGGCGCAGTCGGCATTTCTTCGCCGGGCTGCAACAGATAGCCCAACAGAGCACCCACCGGCACCGTATCACCGGGTTGGGGCGCGTCCGGGGGGATGCGGAGGATACCGCCGGAAAAGGTCTCGATCTCGTTGAGGGCCTTGTCGCTTTCCACCGTAAAGAGAATTTCGCCGGCCTCGACCGAATCGCCATCGGCTTTGAGCCACTCGACGAGGGTGCCCTCCTCCATGGTCCACCCCAAGCGGGGCATTGCGATTGGCTCGGCCATGCGCTTGCTCCTACTCGGCCATCAAGTCGCGGATGGCCCGTTCTATGTCCTCCCTGTTGGGCGCGACCGCGGCCTCTAAGGGCGCACTGTACGGCGTGGGCACGTGCGCACCGTTGAGGCGGCGCACCGGCGCGTCGAGGTCGTCGAAGGCCCGATCAACCACTGCGGCGGCGATTTCCGCGCCCATGCCGCAGGGAGCAAAGGTCTCATCGGCGATCAGTAGGCGGCCCGTCCGATGTACGGATTCGAGCACTGTGTCGATGTCGAGAGGGGACGTAGTGCGGGGATCGATCACTTCAACCGAGATGCCCTCGCCGGATAGGGCCTCGGCGACTTGCAGCGTCTCGGGCACCATAGTCGTTAAAGCCACGACCGTCAAGTGCTCGCCGCGACGACACACGGCCGCTTGGCCAAAGGGAATGCAGAATTCCTCTTCCGGCACTTCGCCGCGAGTGTTGAGCAAGGACTTGTGTTCGAGGAAAAGCACCGGGTCGTCGCCGCGCAGAGCCGTCTTGAATAGGCCCTTGGCGTCGTACGGATTGGACGGCACCGCGACCTTGAAGCCGGGTAGATGCGTAAATATTGGATAATAATTACCCGAGTGATGCGTGGCGGCCGCGCCACCGACGCCAATGCAGCCGCGCAGGACGATGGGCATTTTCAGGCGGCCGCTGCTCATGTACTGCATCTTGGCGATCTGATTGACCAGTTCGCCGAATGCATCGAGGATGAAGTCCAAAAACATGAAATCTACCACGGGCCTCGTGCCGGTCATGGCCGCGCCAGCGCACAACCCAACGAAACCGCGCTCGCATATCGGGGTGTCGCGCAGACGCTCCGGGCCGTACAAATCGAAGAGGCCAGTAGTAGTGTTAAAGTTGCCGCCGCGCGGCCCAACGCCCTCGCCGACGACGAAAATGGTCTCGTCGCGCGCCATCTCCTCGGCTAGGGCTTGGTGCGCCGCTTCTACATACGTGAGTTCGGGCATTACGCGCCGCCCCTTTGGCTAAAGACGTGGTCGGCCACGGTGGCCGGGTCGGGCCACGGGCTGTCGTGGGCAAATTGCAGGGCCTCGGCGACCAGCGCGGTGACGTCTGCGGTGATTGCGTCGAGTTCTTCTTGACGGGCGTGGCCTGCATCTAGCAGCCTGCGGGCAAAGGCCGGGATGGGGTCGCGCTCTTTCCACTCGTCGATTTCCTCGGTGGAGCGATAGCCCCCGTCGCGCATTCCCTCGGCGTGCGGCCGGGTGCGATAGGTCTTGCACTCGATGAGAGTCGGACCACCGCCTTGGCGCGCGCGCGTTATCGCTTCGCCAGCTACCGAGTACACCTCAGCTACGTCGTTGCCATCGACGGCAATGCCGGGCAGTCCATAAGCTTCGGCGCGGTTGGCCACCTGCGGATTGCGGGTGGTATCGACAAAGGCTACTTCCGTGGCGTAGAGGTTGTTTTCACAGACGAAAAGCACTGGCAACTGCCAATTGGTCGCTAGGTTGATGCCCTCGTGGAAGGCTCCGTTGGCTACCGCTCCGTCGCCAAAGAGTGCCACGCCGACCTTGGGGACGCCCAAGAGTTTAAAGGAGTAGCCAGCGCCAGCGGCTTGGAGGATGCAGGGACCGACGATGCCGCTGGTGCCCATCATACCCACTTGCGGCGAGAATAGGTGCATGGAGCCGCCGCGCCCCTGCGAGCAGCCCGTGGCTTTGCCGAAAAGTTCGGCGATTAGCTCCTTGGGCGGGACGCCTTTGGCGAGGGCGTGGCCGTGGCCGCGATGCGTGCTAAAAACCGCGTCGTCGTCGTTGAGGTGGGCACAAACGCCGGTGGCGATGGCTTCCTCGCCGACGTACGTGTGGCAGGCACCGGGAATCAGACCGGCTTGGTAGGACCGGGCAAGCTGCTCTTCGCAGCGGCGGATAACCAGCATCTGGCGATAGAGCGCCAGACAGGTATCCTTGTCGGGCAGAACTGCTTCGGTTGAGGTAGACATGGCGGCGAATATAGCGATTCCTTTATCTCAGAGAAACTACCCGCGCAGCTTGCGGCCATTGTCGTCTTCTCCCCGGATTCTGTCAAGGAAAGCTGGGGGTTCAACGCTCTCAATCCCGCGTTCAGATAGGGCTTGTTTGAGGGGATCATCCAAGAAGTCTTTATCATACGATACCAAGAATTGCACTCGTCCCAAGACAGCGCAATCAACGAACGGATCGTCGTTTACATCTCGGCATAACCCAAATGAGAAGGGAATCTCAACGAGGAGTGCTCGTTGTATCAGAAGGTTGATTAGACGCTCGGCTGCTTCTGGTGCGTACCGATACTTCCTGACGAGACAAGGGCGTAACAGCACATCCCGAACCTCATCGACAATCGCCTGCGATAACACGAGGACGAATCGCCCATCAAGCCAGAGACCAAGCAGGCGGTCAGCGGGGTTTCCCTTCCGAATCAATGCACGAAGAAAAATATTGGTATCGAATGTTACTCGATAAACGCGCCACCGACGTTCAGGCTCGCTCACGTCTCACCGCTGCAAGTGCCGCATCGAGATCGCGCTCCGCCTCGTCTTCTTGCGCGTCCGCAAAGGCATGGTGGAAATGAGCGGCAATACTTTCCCATTCTTCCCGCCACGTCGTCGAACCCTTCTCAAGGGATTTACGCAGTTGTTCTCGCTCGACTTGCGGCAGTTGCTCAATCAGCGGCAATAGCTTTTCAAGCGTTATCGGTTCGGAAATTTGAATCATCGCGCTAGGTTTCTTTTGGGCACACACCAATGTCGCCTCGGCTGCCCGGCGAGCAACTATCGCGACATGCTAAATAGAACGCCTTGTCGGGCAGCGCCGCTTCCGTTGAAGTAGGCATAGAACGAATATAGCGATTGGTCCCCTCACCTGCCAAAAAATCACTTTACTGCAGCGGTAGAGGCGGCCCTGCCAGCGCCAGACCAAGGCATTGAACGCTTGGTGCTGGCCGGCCCTGAAGCGCAGGATGAGATCGGCGTCGCTCATACCCCTCTAAGACGAGAGACGAGCACAAAAAGTTTTATGCGAGGAAAATATTAACGGAAAAAGTAGTCGGAAGATTGAGATGCACTAGCGCCCCAACCGCTTCAACACATGTACCCCAATCGCGTCGGCGGCCTCGTCCCAGAAGGAGGCCAGCTCGCGGGAGGTAGCCGAGCCGTGCTGTTCGCTACAGAAGGAGAACGGCTCCTCCATCAAGCGGACTTGGGATTCCCACTGCGTCACTTCGATGGTGGTTTCAATACAGGGCTTGAGGTCGAGGTTGGAGCCAGCGAAGCGGAGCTCGTCGATGCCGATCAGAAGTTGATAGTCGGGGATCACCAAGGCGTTAGACTCTCGTTCGCGCACGGCCCAGCCAATGGCGTCCAGTTCGGGTAGCCGCCGGACCAGTGCCGGCATGAGGAAGCGCTGGACCTCGCGGACCTGTTCGCGCACGAAGGCTTCGTCCTCGGTGTCAAAGAACAAGAAAAGGGGATCAAGCGCCACCTCAAAGGGATTGGTATGGCCGACGACCAAGAAGTGTAGGAGCTGCTTTTCCTGCTCTTGGGGTGCGCTGCTGGCGACCGCCCATGCGAGGGCTCTGAGGATATAGTCGCGGCTCTGGAAGAAGGGCACCTTGGCCTTGCGCGCCACCTTTTTGATCCTCTTTTCGAGCAGCACGTTGTTTTCGTTGGCGAGCACACTGCGGCTCTCCTTGGCCAAATAGGCGATTAGCTTGCCAGCGCGCTCGGGCGCAATGTCTGGTGAGCCCTGCAAAAGCAACACTTCCCAAACATCTGTCTCGGCTTCGCGCTGGGCCATCAGTGAGTCGAGCAGGGTCTGGAGTCGGGGACGCAACTCTGCTACGAGGACGCCGCTTTCTTGCGCGATCCTATTTAGGAGGTCGTGCGAATAGCTGGCCTGTTGCGCGAGTTGCTCTTGCAGGGTGGCATAGAGTATGCGACGCAGCGCTGCGTCCCCTTGATCCGCTAGAGTCAAACCAGCGGTGGCCAGCAATAAGGCGATAGCTAGGGCAATCACAGGTCAATCCAGTAACGCAACTTCTCAATGAGCTGCGCGGGTTTGCGACCCTCGGCGCGAAATGTTTGGCTGGGCATGACCATCGCGCTCTCGAATTGGCCGCCGTTGTGCTCGATGATTTTGCGCGAGCCAATGTTGTCCGAGTCGCAGGTGACCAGTACGCGGCGTAGCCCGATTTCCCGCGATACCACCAGCGTCAGAGCGAGGATGGCCTTGCCATAGCCACGGCACCGCCGAGAGGGTCGGATGCTGTAGCCAATGTGCCCTCCGTAGGTGAGCAAATACGGGGTACTGAGCTCGGGCCTTATGGAGGTTTGGCCGATGTACTCGCCATCGTGTACAAGCCAGAGCACTCGGTCCGGGTACCGCAACCTCAAACGCGTCGCGTCGGCGAGGGCCTTGAGGTCGCGCACGAATTGCGGGAACTGATCGGCTAGGGAGTCGCTGTCGTAGCCGAGAGATCGGGCGTACGTCGAGTCGAAACGACCTTCGGCTAAAAACTCGGCCGCGCCCTCTAGGAAGCTATCCCGGTATAGGACGGAGGGCGTGGTGAGGGATTCCATGGGTTGGATATAACATGGTGGGCAGGATTGTGGGGTGGGGGCAAGGTAGGGCGTGGAGGATAGACCGTCAACTTGGCGCGGCGCACTTGCCCATTTGCAGGCGTATGTCTTAATAATTGCCTAATATATTAAATACCCCCTTGGGGAGGAGTCGGTGCGCCGGTAGAGCGGTATATTTAGGTAATGAGAGCTGTTATACAACGAAACGAACAACCATGAGCAAAATCATCCAACTCGACGATATCTCAGTCGACTCGATTCTCCGCAACATAGCACCAGCCAGACTCTACGAAGAAGCGCTGCGCCACGAGCGCGGATCCACCATTTCCGACCAAGGCGCGCTCGTGGTTTCCTCGGGCAACAAAACCGGGCGCAGCCCCAGCGACAAGCGCATCGTCTTCGACTTACAAAGCAGTGCCGACATCTGGTGGGGCGCAGTCAATATCAAGCTCCAAGAGCACACCTTTATGATCAATCTGGAGCGCGCCATCGACTATCTCAACACCTGCGAGCAGTTATACGTGGTCGATGGATTCGCCGGCTGGGATCCTCAACATCGGCTCAAAATCCGCGTGATTTGCTCCCGCGCATATCACGCGCTCTTCATGCACAACATGCTCATCCGCCCGTCCGAGGCCGAACTGGCCCAATTCGGGACGCCGGATTTTACCATCTACAACGCCGGCCGCTTTCCGGCCAACCGCTACACTTCGGAGATGACCTCCACGACCAGCATCGACCTGAGCTTCGAGCGCAAGAAAATGGTGATTTTGGGAACCGAGTACGCGGGCGAAATGAAAAAGGGCGTGTTCACGGTGATGAACTTTCTCATGCCCCAAGCCGGCCTGCTGCCCATGCACTGTTCGGCCAATGCGGGAACCAACGGCGACACCGCGCTGTTCTTTGGTTTGTCGGGCACGGGCAAGACCACGCTCTCGACGGATCCGCAGCGGCGATTGATCGGCGACGACGAACACGTCTGGAGCGCGGAGGGGATCTCCAACATTGAAGGCGGCTGCTATGCCAAGTGCATTGACTTGACCCCAGAGCAAGAGCCGGAGATCTTTCGCGCCATTCGCTTCGGCACGGTCTTGGAAAACGTCGTCTGCGACGAGGAGAGCCGCCGAGTCGATTACGCCGACGACGCGATCACCGAAAACACCCGCGCGGCCTATCCCATCGACTACATCCCCAACGCGATGATCCCCTGCACCGGTCGCCATCCTCGCGACATCATCTTCCTCACCTGCGATGCCTTCGGCGTGCTACCGCCGGTCAGCCGCCTGACGCCCGACCAAGCCATGTATCACTTTATGAGCGGGTACACGGCCAAAGTCGCCGGCACCGAGGTGGGCGTCACCGAGCCAGAGGCCACGTTTTCGGCTTGCTTTGGCGCGGCCTTTATGGTCTGGCATCCGAACAAGTACGCCGCCATGCTAGCCGACAAGATTCGCGCCCACAACGCGCAGGTCTGGCTGGTCAACACGGGCTGGACGGGCGGGCCGTACGGCGTGGGCTCGCGCCTTTCGCTCCAGCACACTCGGGCGATTATCAGCGCAATTCACGCCGGAGCCCTTGCCGACGCGCCCACAGAGCGAGACCCGCGCTTCGGCTTTGACGTAGTGTGCGCGTGTCCGGACGTGCCCAACGCGCAGATGGTGCCTCGGCAAACTTGGGCCGACGGCGCGGCCTACGACGAGCGCGCTGGCCAACTCGCCGAGTTGTTCAAGGCGAACTTCGCCGCCCTTGCGGACGGGGTTTCGGCGTCCGTAAAGCAAGCGGGACCAGCGTGAGAAATTTTCCACATAACAAAACTACTCATCACCCATAAGGAGAAATCAATGGAAATTGCGGCACAAAAGACCGCTGACCTAGACTACAAGGTCGCCGACCTATCGCTGGCCGAATGGGGCCGACAGGAAATCATTCTCGCCGAGCAAGAGATGCCTGGGCTGATGGCTCTGCGCGAAGAGTACGGGGCCGCCCAACCACTCGCGGGTGCGCGGATCGCCGGCTCCTTGCACGCGACAATTCAGACCGCGGTGCTCATCGAGACGCTCACCGCGCTCGGAGCGCAAGTGCGCTGGTGCTCGTGTAACATCTTCTCGACCCAAGACCACGCGGCCGCGGCCCTCGCCACCACCGGCATCCCGATCTTCGCTTGGAAGGGCGAGACCGAGGACGAGTACTGGTGGTGTACCGAGCAAACCCTGCGCTGGCCCGACGGCGCTGGCCCCAACCTGATTCTCGACGACGGTGGCGACCTGACCAAGTGGATCCACGAGAAGCACCCAGAGCTTTTGCCAGGTCTCCGCGGCATCTCCGAGGAGACAACCACCGGCGTCCATCACCTCTACCAGATGCTCGAAGTCGGGACGCTCGCCGTGCCAGCGATCAACGTCAACGACAGCGTCACCAAGTCGAAGTTCGACAACCTCTACGGCTGCCGCGAGTCGCTGGCCGATGGCATCAAGCGCGCTACCGACATAATGATCGCCGGCAAGGTCGTAGTGGTCGCTGGTTACGGCGATGTCGGCAAGGGATGCGCCGACGCCATGCGCGGCTTGGGAGCGCGGGTGATCGTCACCGAGATCGATCCGATCTGCGCGTTGCAGGCGGCGATGGAAGGGTACGAGGTCAAGAAGATGGACGACGCCATTGCCGAGGGCGATATCTTCGTTACGGCGACCGGGTGCCGCGATATCATTCGCATCGACCAAATGGAGCGGATGAAGGACGGGGCCATCATCTGCAACATCGGCCACTTCGACATCGAAATTCAAGTAGCCGAACTCGTGGGCTATCACGGCATTGAGCGCGTTGAGATCAAACCACAAGTCGATAAGTTCACCTTTCCCGATGGGCGCAGCGTCATCCTGTTGGCCGAGGGCCGCCTAGTCAATCTCGGCTGCGCCACCGGGCATCCTTCTTTTGTCATGTCCAATTCGTTTACCAACCAAGTCTTGGCGCAGATTGAGTTGCACACCCGTCACGAGCAGTACCCAGTCGGCGTGTACATGTTGCCCAAGCACCTCGACGAGAAGGTGGCGCGTCTCCACCTGCAAAAGCTGGGCGTCGAAATCGACGAATTAGACGCCGACCAAGCCTCGTACTTGGGTATCCCAGTGGAAGGTCCCTACAAGCCGGAGCACTACCGCTACTAGCATCCCATGAACGTCGCCGTCCTGCTCTCTGGTGGGGTCGATAGCTCGTTGGCCCTCGCATTGCTCCAGCGCGAAAAGCGGCTCACCCTCAAAGCCTACTACCTCAAAATCTGGCTAGAGGACGAGCTGTTTTCGCTCGGCGACTGCCCGTGGGAAACGGATTTGACCTACGCCCGCGCCACCTGCGAACAACTCGGGGTGCCGCTCGAAGTCGTGCCGCTGCAAAGCGAGTACCGCGACCACATCGTCGAGTACGCGTTGGCCGAGCTGCGCTTGGGGCGCACGCCCAGCCCAGACATCTGGTGCAACCAGCGCGTCAAGTTCGGAGCCTTTTATCAGCGGGTAGCCAACGAGTGCGAGCAAATTGCCTCCGGGCACTACGCCCGCATCGAGGAAAACGCGAGCGGTTATCAACTCCGGCGCGCCGCCGATCCAGTCAAGGACCAGACCTATTTCCTCTCCAACTTGAGCCAAGCGCAACTCGCTCGGCTCTGCTTGCCCATTGGCCACCTGCCCAAGCACCAAGTGCGCGCACTCGCTGCGGAATTCGATCTGCCGGCCAAAGACCGCCCCGACAGCCAAGGCATGTGCTTCTTGGGCAAGATCAACTACCGGGACTTCGTCCGCTTCCATTTGGGAGAGGCCCAAGGCGACATCGTCGAGCAGGCGAGTGGAAAAAAGAAGGGCGAGCATCCCGGCTATTGGTTCTACACCATCGGCCAGCGGCATGGCCTGCAACTCGGCGGCGGTCCCTGGTATGTGACTGACAAAGACGTCGCCAACAACATCTTGTACATCGCCCACGGCAGCGCACCGACGCGAGCCGGACGCCGCGAACTGATCGCCGAACAAATCCATTGGATCGCCGACACACCGTCGCAAGGCGCACTCCACGTCAAGCTGAGGCATGGGCCGGCTCTGATCCCCTGTCAGGTGCAGACACTCGCGCCGGATCGCGCCCACATTGCCTTATCCACGCCCGACCCCGGCATTGCTCCAGGCCAGCACGCCGTGTTCTACGACGGTGAAATTTGCCTCGGCGGCGGCATCATCGCCTAGCTTAGCACGCCTATAAACGTCCTTTCACAACTTGTACGGGCGTCCTCCCGCACTACGGCACATCATTATTTTCTTGATGCGCACCCAATAATACCGTATCTCTCTACATTACCCATCCGAACTATTGGTGCGGCGCTGCATGGTTCGGCTATTCCTGTACGCAAGTTAACCAAGCTGCACCAAGCTACAGATTCGATCCCGGCGGAACGACATATCAGCATATAATCGATTTTTTCCGAGACAATTTTTCTCCACTGGCGGTGTGGTCCCTGCGGCCGCGTTATATCTTCGGTGATCGTCACGGGAGGTTGAGGGCGCTGGTCGCTATCAACTTACTCTAGGAGGGAGAAATGGCACTCAGAATTATCGTTGGCCTGACGGCTCTTGTGGCCATCATTCAGGGCTTGGCAGGTGACCCCATCGCAGGGGGCATCCTGACGCTCGCGCTAGTCGTCCTAGGCCTAGTGTACGGGGCAATAGCGATCGATGCCGAGGACGCGACAGCCTACTTGGCGGTCACAATTGCGGTCGGCGCTGCCGCAGGTGCGAACGTGCTGGATCAGGACCTGCTCGACATGCTAGGCGATCGCTTAGACGCCATCGTCGATCAGGCCAGCATCGCTCTATACGCCGGCGCCATAACCATACTCATCAGAAGGACCATCAACCGGCTCAAGGGTTAACCATGACAGGCGGACAAGCGGCTGCAAGCGCAAGTCCGCCTCGATACCCAACCAGCCACGCACGATACGCGTTGCATCTGCGCAAGTAGATGCAACGCGGGGAGGCTTGGTGCGTCTGCACCGCTAGATGGCTCGGTATCGCAGCCGACGATCATCCACCTCCCTCGCCACCTCAACCATCACTCTAAGCGCTTCTTGCGAACCCTTCTCGTGCTCATCGGGCTCCTGTTTCAGGCTCCACGATGAACCCATGATCTTGTCGCAGAAGGCCCCGGCAAACATCCGCTCCTCGTTTTCCCCCAATACATCGCTGAAAACCGCTACCGCTTCAAGCAAGATTTCCCGCTTCTCCGCCGCGGTCTCGCCAAATCCCATCGCGTTGTTGATAAACCGACCGACGTCCAAACACGAGGCACCGATGACGCCCTTGGGATCAATCGCCATCCAGCCGCGGTCTGCGTCAGACAGAATGTTCCAGTGGTGGAGGTCGCCGTGCAACAGTATCTGGGGTTCATCCGATTCCGTCAGGATGCCCATCATGGACTCCACGCGCGGAATCTGCTCGATATAGCCCCGCGCCCGCTCGGGATCCTCGCAGCTTTTGGCGTCCGCGAATGCACTTCGCATCCAATTCATAAAGTGCGGCAGTGTGTGGCCCGACGGCGGCGGAGTCTCGTGTAGCTCCTGGAGGATACGCGCCGCAATCTCACTTTGCTCGCGCGCGTTCCCAACAGAATCTAGCATCTTACCAGGACGCAGTCGTTCGAGCAGCATGGCGTTGAGCGCTTTGTCGCAGTCTATGAGCCGGTTGATCCCACGGCCTTCGTAGATCGCCAACGCTTCCATCTCCGCGCTGAAATCGTCGTGCGGGACGCCCACCTTGAGCACGGCCTCTTCTTCATTGCCCAGCTCGACGTAGGCGATATAGTTGACCTTGATCTCCTCGGTCGGTCGCCCGAGTGTCAGATTCCACTTATCGCAGCACCGCTTGAGAATGGACGGCAGTTCCCCAAGCCAAGCCAAGCCTTCTCTGCCAAATTCTCGGGTCGCGTATCGCAGGAATCGCTCGGGAAATTTTGGTGCGCCCGAATCGGTTGCATCGGTTGACATTTGTCTCCCTCTTACTCAAAGGATGTGAGGTCGGCCGCCTACAGGGGTGAGCACCGGGGGTTGTCACGCTTAAAGGCGCAGTGAAGCAAACGGCTTTTCAGGAGCTTTACTCAAAAAGGGGATTTTTCGCCCGGGTTAGCGGCAAGTCCACAGGCCGTTCTTCGAGGATGGATTGGTACGCGCCGCACAGCACCTCCACGCCTCTGGCCGCCGTGGCTATGTCGCTCTGGGGTGCAGGCCCCCCTTCCAAGGCCGCGAGCAACTGGTCGATGGAGGAGGGGCATTGATGACCGTCCAGGTACTCGTCGAGCGGGCGGGCCCGACCGGTCTCGATGACTAAGCCGGCACCTGGGTCGAGGAAAAAATTGGCCCCTTCGAATTCAACGGTCAAGGCATTGCGCGGACCCCGCCGGCCCTCGATGGCCTGTTTTCCCACTGCCAACACGGCCCAGAAGCGGCCGTAGTCGAGACAGATCTGGCCAAAATTCTCCACATCGGCTTCGACATAGGGTCGCCAGAACTTCTGCCAGCGCGCTTCCACCCGACGGGGCATGCCCAGCAGGTGCAGGGCGTAGTCGATGGCGTAGCAGCCCATATTGGTCATTTCGCCGCCGCCGGCCGTGGCCGCTGGATCAAAGCGCTCGGGCCAGGTATCCCGGATCGGGAAGTCGGGGGCAAAGGTCATGCCAAAGGTGTGGTAGTAGCTCACCACCTCGCCGTATAGTCCGGCCCGCACCTGGTGCAGCAGCTTGTCAAAGGCGGGTTGGAATTTGACCATGGGGACGTCGAAGACAGCGGGCACCTTCGCGGCCCGGATCTGTTCCTCAATGCATCGGGCGGCGGTGGGATTGTGGCACAGGGGTTTGTTGATCCAGAGTGCCTTGCCGGCCCGAGCGGCCAATTCGACCATCTCGGCTTTGTCGCAGGGATCGGTCGCCAAGGCCAGAATCTCGACCTGGGCATGGTCCACCACGGCCTCGTAACTGGCGGCGAGGGGCGCTTGCATGGCCCGCTGCAATTCCCCGGCCCGCTGCGCCTTGGGCTCGTATCCCATCGCCACCCAAGTCCGAGGATGCGCGGCAAACTGCCCGGCGATCCCTGCCCCGTGGGTGCAGCAATTGCCCAATATACCAACGCCGTACATGAAGTCCTCCGCGGTCTAGGCAGTGGCCCGACTGGCGCTGTCCACACTCACATCTACCAGCGCGTCAGCAGGTCGGTTTGCACTACCTGAGAAACATCTCTCCGGTAAAGGGCAAGGGCTTGTTTGGACGCTCGTAGTGAATCTGTTTAGGCGTCTTTTCGAGCGCCGCGGCCCATTGGTCGCGCCACTCTTCATAGACGGTCTCCAAGGAGGGATCGCGCCGGCTGCGGGCGACGAGGCTGGGCCACTCAGGACGCGGGGAAGGCTCGCCCGTCTTCTGGTAGCGCAAATCCATGCTCCAGCGCACGGCGTTGGTGCTGTTCGGGCCCGAGCCGTGGGGCGTCAGTTTGTGCACGAACAAAACGTCCCCCTTCTGCATGGGCAGGCTAACCCGCTCGGTCTGGGGAAGATCCTGCCCGTACCGCCAATAGACCATGCGCCGCTGATGGACCCGAGGCTGGACCTGCAAACAGCCGTTCTCTTCGGTTGACTCGACTAGGGGAATCCAAACGGTCACCTGTAGGATTCCTTGGGCTTCTTGCGTGGTAAATACGGCATCCTGGTGAAAAATTACATCTGTTGACGGCATTTTCGGTCGGACGTGAGACACAGCATTGCAGGAAATCTCTGGACCGATGAAAGGCTCGATCAGATCGACGAGATTTTGGTTGCGCAAAAACTCAAAGGTGCCGCGTCGGCGGGTTTCCCCTAGGTCGGGACAGCCATCGACCTCGTCGCACTCTTCGGCCAGACACGCCAAGCGCCGCTCAAAAGGCTCGTGTTCGTAGAGGTTGGCGATCTTGCCTTGGCCGTGTAGATCGCGGGCGATTTCATCAACGATGACATTGTGATCTTCGATGAGCGGTTCAAGATCGTCGTCGGTAAGCCCTGCTTCGATAATGACGTACCCTTCTTGTTCAAAAAAGTCGAGCTGTTGGCTGGTTACTTTCACGATTGGTCTCCTTTTGTTCAATTTTTTGCCCTGCCTCCAAGTCCTTTAATAACGACTCGACCGACGCCATCGGCCAGCATACCTCGACTTGTAAAGGTCTTGGCTTGCCTCTACAATAAAAGGCTGCACTTCCTCTCGAACAAAGTACATAGCATGTTTGCGCTGATTTTTCTGTCGCTGCTCGGCTCGGTCTACGGCTATTCGGGCTGGCGGCTCATACCCTATCTCCCTCCGCCCGCCCAAGTCGTGGCCGTACTGGCGCTGGTGCTCCTACTATTGACGCCCTTGTTGCTCTTTCGCCTGCGCTCCCGTCCACATCTGGCCTGGCTGACGGATCCCCTCTCTTGGGTGGCCTATCTCGGCATGGGCTTTTTCACCGTCTGCTCGACGCTACTGGTCCTGCGCGATATCGGAGGACTGATCCTGGGTCTAGTCTATCCCATCGACGCGGCACTCAACGCCAGCATCGACTTGGCGACCCTAGCCCTAGCCTTGGTCGCGGCGGGCTACGGCTACTACCAAGCACGCCGCACGCCAGCGGTCCGCCGCGTCGATATACCTATCGCCAATCTCCCTCCCGCGCTAGTCGGACTGCGCATCGTCCAAATCAGCGATCTCCACATCGGCCCAACCATCAAAGCCCCTTTTGTGGAGCGCGTTGTCGCCCGCGTCAACGAATTGCAACCCGACCTAATCGCCTTCACCGGCGACCTCGCCGACGGGCCGGTCGAACGACTCGCTCCGCACACAGCCGCTCTAGCCGAACTCACCGCGCCGCTCGGAGTCTATTTCTGCACTGGCAACCACGAATACTACTCGGGCGTGGAAAGCTGGACCGAGCAGGCGCGCCGCCTTGGCTTCGACGTCCTGATCAACGAGGTGCGCCAGATCGACTGCGATGGCGGACGAATCGCCTTAGCCGGCACGACCGACTTCAGCGCCGGTGAGCTAGTCCCCGATCACGCATCGGATCCGGCCAAGGCCCTTGCCGCGAGCGACGGAGCCGATGTGCGCATCCTGCTCGCACACCAGCCGCGCAGCATAGAGGCCGCCAGCCAAGCCGATTGCCACCTGCAACTGTCGGGCCACACCCACGGCGGCCAGTTCGTGCCGTGGAAGTACGCCATTCCCCTACAACAGCCCTATGTCGCGGGCCTGCACAAATTTCGCGACACTTGGATCTACGTCCACCGAGGCACCGGCTATTGGGGTCCGCCACTGCGGCTCGGTGCCCCTTCCGAAATCGCGCTCCTCACCCTGAGTCGAGCCGGGTCCGCATGAGGCCGCTTTTAAATCCCCTTGACACACTACGGACGACGCTTCTTATCTACACTATTCGTCTGCGCCCATTCCTGGAGATGACCCATGACTACTAATGCCCAACCCACCTCAACCACAAACGGCCGCGCGACCACCCAATTCCGCCTCATCGACTGCGACGTACATCACACCCTGCCCAACGACAAAGCCCTCTTTCCCTACTTGCCGCGCCACTATGTCGAGCGCATTGAGGACTTCGGCTCTATGATGCCGCAGTTGGGCCATACCAACATGCCCAAACACGGCAACCGCCAAGAATTGTGGGAGGACCAAGAGACCAATCCAGCGGCCAATGTCGAAGTAGCGCGCCAGAGACATCTCGACGAGTACGGCATCGACGTGGCCGTGTTGACAGGTGGGCCGTACAGCGCTGCCGTGCATTCGGATTGCGATTATGCCGCGGCCTATTGCCGAGCTTTCAACGATTGGACCCTAGAGCACTGGGTGGGCGCGGATTCGCGCTTTAGATCCTCCATCCACATCGCCCCTCAAGACCCGCAGCTAGCCGTGGCGGAAATAGACCGCCTAGGCCCCAAGCCCGAGTGCGTCCAAGTGATGATGCCGGCTGGTTCGCGCCAGCCTTTTGGCCACCGCTTCTACCATCCCATCTACGAGGCCTGCCAGCGCCACGGTCTGCCGCTCAGTATCCACTTTGGGGCCGAGGGAGCCGGCATTGCCGCGCCACCCACGGCCGCAGGATACCCCTCGCACTACCTAGAAATGCGCATGGCCCGGCCGCAGATCGCCATGGCGCATACGGTCAGCTTCATCTGCGAGGGCGTCTTTGAAAAATTTCCCGACTTCCGCGTCCTCTTCGTCGAGCACGATGTGTTCTGGGTCCCGGGATTGATGTGGCATATGGATTCCGACTGGAAGGGCCTGCGCGATTATACGCCGTGGGTCAAGCGCCTGCCCAGCGAGTACTTGCGGCAGCACATCCGCTTTGGCACCCAGCCCATGATCCAGCCGCCCACGCGCGACGATATGAAACGCTTTTTAGAGTGGCTGCACGCCGATGAGGTCCTCGTTTTCGCCAGCGATTACCCGCATTGGGACTGGGACGAGCCAACGGGTTTCCTCGCCGATTTTGACGCGGACTACCGCCACCGCATCATGGCGCAAAACGCCGCGGAACTCTATGGCTTCTAAGCGCCATGTGGTCGCCCGCGCCGAGGATCTGCCCGCTGGAGCGCGCAAGATCGTCAGCGTGGACAACAGAGAGATCGGCGTCTTCAACATCGGGGGCCACTACTACGCCCTGCGCAATAGCTGTCCACACAAAAACGGTCCCTTGTGCCAAGGCCGGTTGCGGCCCTTGGTCGTGTCACCGGGCGTATATCAGATCGACTATCAGCAAGAGAGCTTGGTCCTCAAGTGCCCCTGGCACCAGTGGGAATTCGACTTGGCCACCGGACAGGCGCTGTACGACGAGACCATGCGGGTGAAGACGTACGAGGCAGGGCGCGAAGGAGAGGAAGTGGTCGTGTACGTGGAGTGAGGCTGGTTGCGGGACAGCCCATCAGCCGGTTGTGATCCGTCGCCGCCGTTGTTAATTTGCACGCTTCACTAGGAGGATAAACATGACCACAGTCCCGCCCGTTACCCAGCTCCACAAAGCACTGGACCAAGAGCAGATCGATCAATTCCGCCGCCGCGGCTACATCATCATCGGCAAGCTGCTAGACGACGACCTCGTCGCTTTGCTGCGCGATGAATACGACCGGCTCTTTGCCGAGGCGCGCCAAGACGGGCGCTTCCGCAACCTGTCCATCAGCGACACCGACGACCTCGACGAAAAGAACAGCACCGACGAGCAGATGCTGCAGATCATGCAGATGTGCGAGCGCAGCATCCACTTCCGGCAACTACTCTACGACACCCGCATCCTAGACATAGCCGAAGACCTCATCGGCCCCAATATCCAGCTCTTCCACGATCAAGCCCTCTACAAACCCGCCCACCACGGCGGCCCCGTCTTTTGGCACCAAGACAACGCCTACTGGAAATGTATGCCGGCCAACTTGGTTAGCTGCTGGATGACGCTCGACGACGTCGATGTGACCAACGGTGCCATGCACCTGCTGCCCGAATCGCACCTGACACCCGTTGGGCACGAGCGCTCCGAGCAGACCAATGCCTTGCTCGACTACGGGGACCAAGTCGATGCAACCCAAGCCGCCGTCATCGACCTACCCGCGGGCGGCGCACTCTTCCACCACTGCCAAACCCTCCACTACACCCCACCCAACCAAACCGATCGCCAGCGTCGCGCCTTTGTCATCCACTTCATGCCTCCCGGCACGCGCTCGGCACACACCGGGCAATTCCTCGAAGTGTCTTTTGGCCGCCCCATGCTGCGGATGCGGGTCTGATCGCGACCGTTAGAATCAAGCCAAATAGCACTCGGGGCTTGCCACGACCTCGGCCAGCAGAGTATCGACGTACACATCTATAGCAAAAAGTCGGCACGGAGACGCGCCGACGAGACCCCGTATCAGCGGACCGGTAGCGTCCCAAAAGGCCCCCAGACGCTGACGATCTAGGGCAGGATAAGCGGCTTGGGGATCGGCTCGCCGCAAGTGATGCCAGTAGAGCACTTCGACCAGATGGATGTAGGTAGAAGTCTGGTAATCGACGCCCAGCATGAGAATCTTACCGCCGCGTCGATACGCACGGAACATGGGCGAGTGGGTGCCATAGGTCCGTCCCCAAGGAGCCAGATCCCAAGGCGACGTATGGCCCTCCTGGAGTAAGTGATCCGCGACAAAATCCTCGGCGCCTCGCCCGCGAGCCGCTACCGAGTGAGAGTAGTGGTCCGAACGGTAAGTATCGGGTAAACGGCGAAAAAACTCACTCAGCCACCCCACGGTCGAAGGAGTAGTCGCCCAGTCCCAACGGCGCGCTCGTTCGCTCCGCTCTATCAAGTGGAACGAGGGCATCAGGATAAGCCCGTCGGGGCCGACCGCGGCTTGGAGCGCATCAATAACAGTATGTACTCCACCGGCGACAGACCCCAAGCTTTTGAACGAGGAATGGATAAAGAGCATATCCCCCACTTCGACGCCCAAGGCTTCTAAATCACTCTGTAAGTCGGCTTGGGTGTAGGCGTCCATCGCAGTGTGCGATTAGGCTTTGTCCAGACGTGTTGATAGCCATTGCGGGTCACGAGCGGTCCTCTTCTAACACGAATTGACGGTCGCCTTCTGAGTAGGCCACGATCATATCCGCGTCCTCGGGACCGAGACTAATTCCATTGTGGAAGACGCCGGCTGGAATGGCGAGCGTATCGCCAGCTTCCAGCGTAAAAGACTCGTCGCCCAAGCTGTGCTCTACGCGACCGGCGAGCAAATAGAGCACTTCTTCGCAATTAGGGTGAGCGTGGCGCGGGTTAGCTTGGCCGGCTTTGAGAACGACGCGGCCCAACGTGAGGCCCTCGACATTGCCCTGCGGACGGCCCGCCAACCAAGTCAGATGGCCCCACGATTCGTCTACGCGGTTCTGGCGGCTCTCCGCAGCGCTGAGAAGAGGATTCGACATTTTGTTTAGGCTCCGGTTAGAAGTGAGCTACGAGAAGAAAACGATAATGTAAAGGTCTTATCTTTCCCACCGACATTGCAGTAGGTCAAGGCTCGGCCACCAAGGTATCAATCGTCGTCCCAAGCTCATGGGCGATCCGAGCCAGCGTTGCCGCGGAACCGGGCTTAAGTCCACGCTCGATCTCGGACAGATAGCTCGCGGTGACCCCTGTTCTTTTGGACAGATCGCGCAACGTAATGCCAAGATGATTGCGGAATGCGGCCACAGGATTCCCTCCACGCATGATGGCAAGAGCCACATCGTGGGGGATGCGACTACCGTCGTCCGCATCGAGAGCAGCCAGCTTGTCTTCAAGCTCTTCATTGCGGGCAATCAGGGCATCGTATTCCGCCCGGGACAAGGTAATGGTTCCGGTGTCAGCCATAGACTTCCCTCCTATGCCGAACTCTCAGGACCACCATGACAGTGGTCTTGTTGTATTCAATACCGAAGATAACGCGATAGTCTCCAACTCTCATGCGCCTATACTCACTGCCAGTCAGGGTAATCACTTGATTGGCCAAAGAAGCCGGATCTCTGGCATACTGCTCAACCTTGGCAATGATTCTCTCGCGATCCTGCGCAGCGAGGCGGCGCATATCTCTGATCGCCTTAGGTACCCATTCAATCGTCATACCTTTCCCCGCATTCATATCGACCATGTTCGCAAATAGCGAACATCTTGTCAAGAGCTGTCACGCTAGCCCATAGTCAGCGCGCCGTACTCACCTGAGTATTCAATGATCGCCTTTTTTGACGGCCCTCCAGCCGTTGGGCATATTACCGGCCCATGAACCCCATAGACCCCCAAGCCCTGTCGGCCCTGACCGCTCTCCTCGGCCCGCGCCTAGATGCTACTTTTGAAGTGCGCCGTGCCCACGCCACCGACGCCTCGTACCACGCTCCGCAACCGCCGCAGGCCGTGGCCTTCCCCACCAGCGTCGAAGAAGTCGTCCAAATCGCCCAGATCTGCACCGCGCACCAAGTGCCGATCGTGCCCTTTGGCACCGGCACGGCGGTCGAAGGCGGCATCGTCGCCGTGCACGGTGGCCTGTGCGTCGATCTCTCGGGCATGAACCGCATCCTCCGCGTCAGCGCGGCTGACATGGATGCCACGGTCGAAGCCGGCGTCACCCGTCACCAACTCAACGAATACCTCCGGACGCAAGATACCGGCCTGCACTTCCCAGTCGATCCCGGTGCTGACGCCTCCTTGGGCGGCATGGCCGCCACCCGCGCCTCGGGCAGCGCGGCGGTTGGCTATGGCACCATGCGCGACAATGTCTTGGGGCTCAAGGCCGTCTTTGCCGATGGCACCGTCGCCGAAGTGGGCGGGCGAGCGCGCAAATCCTCGGCTGGCTACGACCTGACCGCCTTGCTAGTAGGCACCGAAGGCACGCTAGCCCTCATCACCGAAGTAACCCTGCGCCTAGCCAAGCTGCCAGCGGCCATCTCCGCAGCCGTCTGTCCCTTCGCCGACCTCGACACCGCCGTCGCCGCGGCCATCGACGTCCTAAGCGCGGGGATCCCCGTCGCGCGGCTCGAATTGCTCGATGAAGTGCAAATGCGGGCCTGCAACCAATACGCGGGCCTTGATTACGAAGTGGCACCGACACTCTTTTTTGAATTTCACGGCACGGAAAAAGGAGTCGTCGAACAAGCTGAAACTGCTGGCGAGTACGTAGCTCAGCGGGGCGGTGGTCCCTTCCGCTGGGCCACCGCCGAGGGCGAACGCGACCGCTTGTGGCAGGCGCGCTACGATGCCTACTACGCCTCGCGTGCGCTCCGCCCCGGCTCAGTCGGCTACGTAACCGATGTCTGCGTGCCGATCACAGCCCTCGCCCGCTGCATCCACCAGACGAGAGCCGCGCTGGCCGACCTCGACTTTCCCGCGCCGCTCTTCGGCCACGTCGGCGACGGCAACTTCCACGTCGTCTGCCTCATCGAGCCGGGCAATGCCGAGGAACTGGCACAAGTGCAGAAGCTAGGCGAGCAAATCGTCGAGTGGGCGCTCCAAGCCGGGGGAACCTGCACCGGCGAACACGGCATCGGCCTGGGCAAAATCGCCGCGCTCGAAGCCGAGTGCGGCCCAGGCGTCGAGGTCATGCGCCGCATCAAAAAAGCACTCGACCCGGACAACCTGATGAACCCCGGCAAAATCCTGCTCATCTGAAAGCCACCATTCCCCTCAACGTAGAGAGATCGCCATGAAAATCACCAACGTCGAATTCTTCCACCTTAATCCGCGCCTCTGCGACCGCTACCAAGGCCACGAGGTCCGCTTCTCCGGCATCGACACTCAGACCGTCTTCCGCGTCACCCTCGACAACGGCGTCGTCGGCTACGGCGACGAGCGCGGCCACGGCTCGCTCTCCGAAGGACAAATCGCGGGCATGATCGACCAATCGCCGTTCAACTACGTCGCTGGCGCGCTCAGCACCGGTCTGATGGGTGCGCTGTACGACGCCATGGGCAAAGCCATCGAAGAGCCAGCGTACAAACTGTTGGGCCAAAAGGTCCGCGACCGCGTACCCGTAGCGGCGTGGACCCGACCCGCGGCCCCCGAGGACTTTGCCAGCGAAATCCAGCGCGCCGCCCAAGAGGGCTACACCATCTTCAAGATGCACTCAGCCGAACAGCACGACGTGATCGAGCAGACGCGCGCCGCCCAAGAGGTCGCGCCGACTGGCTTTAAGGTCCACTGGGACTTCAACCACAATCGGCCTTCTACCGCCGTGCTGCGCATCGTCGATGAGCTGGAAAAATTTCCGGTCGTCGGCTTCTTGGAAGATCCGCTCTATCCCTACGACATCGAGGGCTGGCGTCTGTTGCGCTCCAAGACCTCCTTTCCGCTTTTGATGCACGTGCCACAGCTCGGGGGCGGCCCGGAAATTCAGCGCGAGGTAGCCGACCTCTACATGATCGGCGAAATGGGCATTGGCCAATCCATCCGCCGGGGCTTGGCCGCGGCGGCCGCTGGCCTTTCGACCGTGGTCCAGCTCACCGGCGGTACCCTGTGCAAAGCCATGGCCATGCACTTGGGCGCGGTCATCCCCAATGTCTCGCATTCGACCAACCTCGACGATCAATACACCGAAGATGTGACCGGCGGCCGCCTCGAAGTCAGCGAGGGCAGCACGCCAGTGCCCGAAGGGCCGGGGCTGGGCGTAGAGGTAGATGAGCAGATATTAGCAGAGCTAGCCGCGCGGCCCAAGAGCGAACTGCCGCGCCATGTCGGCGTCTTGCACCTGCCCGGCGGCACCACGTACTACACTCCGAGCATCCCAGGGGTTGAGGGACTGACCGGCTTTGTCGAGGGCAATGTGCGCGGCGTGCGCACCGAGGTCTGGAACGACGACGGGTCCGAGGAATTCGCGCGTATTTACGAACAGGTGCAAAAACAAGGCAAAGTCAAGGCTTAGAAAGGATCACTTCATGCTCGACCAACTCGCTTATATCCGCAGTGCCCAGACCGGGCGCGCCTCGTCCTGGGAAGAAACCGGCCGCAACAGCGACGCCTGGTGGATCGAACCCGGCGAGAGCGCAGTCCTCGCCGACATCAAAGGTCCCGGCCGCATTACCCACCTGTGGCTGACCCAATCCAACCACTACCGAGAGTGCTTACTCAAGATCACCTACGACGACGCAGACCACCCCAGCGTGGTGTGCCCTTTGGGCGATTTCTTCGGCCTCGGCCACGGCATCGTCAACTCCTACCAGTCCCTGCTCTTTTCGGCCTCGACGCGCAGCAACAATGTTTTTAACACTGGCTGCGCCCTCAACGCGTACGCGCAAATGCCCTTCCGCCAGCGCGCCGTCGTCGAGCTAGTCAACGAGAGTAGCGAACGGCACCGCCAGTACTTCTACGTCGATTACGAGACCGGCGACGTGCCGAGCGAGGCCGGGTACTTCCACGCGGAATTCCGCCGCGAAAACCCCTTTGGTGGCTGGGGCCACGAAATCCGCGTCAACTCGCCGGAGGCCAACATCGTCAACAAGGAACAAACGGCTTGGGACAACAACTACGTCATCTTGGAGACCCAAGGCCGCGGCCACTACATTGGCTGCAACATTAGCGTCACCAACTTCCAGGGCACTTGGTGGGGCGAGGGCGACGACATGATCTGGGTCGATGGCTACAAGTGGCCCCCCGAACTGCACGGCACCGGCAGCGAAGATTATCTCAACCAAGCGTGGGGCATGCAGGACAACGCCTTCTTGCGCAACGGCTCCTCCATCCACGAAAACAACACCAACGGCTACCAAACTTCGTACGTCCACCACCTCGAAAACCCCGTCCATTTCCAGCGGGAAATCAAGGCCACCATCGAACACGGCCACGGCAATCACCTCTGCAACGAGATGAGCAGCGTCGCCTACTGGTACGCAGCCGAACCCACCCGCGTGGCCGAACCCCCCGCCGTCGCCCAGCGCATGCCCGTCCTGCGCGACGACCAAGGCCAGTGGTTGTACGATTCGGAGAATCAAATCACCAGTAGAAAAATTCGCCCCAATGCGGAAATGGAGCAGATGAAAACGCAATGGGCCGCCAAAGAATCATCATAGCAGACGCGCTCTTTGCCTCTTGTAGGGGCAAGCCCTAGCTCCAAAGCAAGGACACCCACGTAGGAGGTAGATTGCTAACAACCGCGGCCAAAGCTCAGATCGTCCTCGACGTACTCCAGCGGCTCTATCCCAATCCCTCGGTACCGCTCAAGCGTCGAGACCCGTACACGCATCTGATTGCCGTGTTGCTTTCGGCGCAGTGCACGGATGCGCGCGTCAACCAAGTGACGCCCGCGCTCTTTGCCCGCGCCGACCGGCCCGAGCACATGGTCGAGCTGGCCGTCGCAGAGATCGAGCAGATCATTCGCCCTTGCGGACTGGCCCCGCGCAAGTCCAAGGCCATCTGGGAGCTGTCGCAAATCCTGCTCGCCGAACACGGCGGCCAAGTCCCGCCCGATCTAGCCGCGCTCGAACGCCTGCCCGGAGTGGGGCACAAAACCGCGCAAGTCGTGCTCGCACAGAACTTCGGCGTGCCGACTTTTCCCGTGGACACCCACATCCATCGGCTGATCTACCGCTGGGGCCTGTCCACCGGCAAGAACGTCGAGCAGACAGAACGGGACTGCAAGCGCCTTTTCCCCCAAGAGCGCTGGAACGACCTGCACCTACAAATCATTTACTTTGGCCGCGAGCATTGTCCAGCGCGAGGACACCAGCCGACCGAGTGCTTGTTGTGCAGCAGGATAGGTCGCAAGAGCTTGTTCAAGTAATTGGAGCAAAAGAGGTCGTCATGCCTGAATCGAACTACAAACAAAGCTATTTGCCAGCGAAAGACGGAGCGCGTGAGGACGAATTGGCGCATTTCGACCGGATCACCTCCCGGCGACACTTCCTAACGACCGTAGGCAAAGGAGCGGCGCTAGCGGGCCTCGGCGTCTTTGGCGCTGGCCCAAGCTATAGCGAGGGACCCGTTCAACCAGCGACCGATGGGATTGACCCAACCGTGATTGGTCTGCCCAAGCCAGATATGATCGTCCACTCACAGCACCCATTCAACGGCGAGTTTCCCCCGCATCTGCTCGCCGCGGACGTCACGCCGACTGTGCGTCATTTCGTGCGCAACAACGGCAGCATCCCCGAACGCGCCCTGCGCCGTGATGCCCAAGACTGGAGCCTGACCATTGACGGCGAGGTCCGCAACCAACGCGCTTTTTCGCTAGACGACTTGCACAGCCTACCGCAAGTCACCATGAAGATGGTGTTGGAGTGCGCGGGAAACGGTCGGAGCGCATTCGCGCCCACAGTGGGCGGTACGCAGTGGATTCGTGGGGCCGTGGCCTGTAGCGAGTGGACGGGCGTGCGCTTGCGCGATGTGTTGCAAGCGGCCGAAGTAACGGAAAAGGCCGTGTACCTCGCCAACTACGGCGAGGACGATCCTCCATTTTCACGGGGCATTCCCATCGAAAAGGCCATGGACGAGCACACGTTAATCGCGCTCAAAATGAACGGCGAGCCCCTGCCAGCGGCCCACGGATTCCCAGCGCGGTTGCTCGTTCCAGGTTGGATTGGCAGTTCCATGCAGAAGTGGCTCAACCGCATCTGGGTGCGCGACACCGTCCACGACTCCGAGCAAATGAGCGGCTATTCCTACCGCGTGCCATCCTATCCGATAGCCCCCGGCGACCAGCCACCAGAAGCGGATATGGCCATTGCCACCGCGTGGGTCATCAAGTCGCTCATCACCGCGCCGCAAGCCAACGCGACCGTTCAAGCGGGCGTTCCACTCAGTGCTAGCGGACACGCTTGGGCCGGCGAGCGCAGTGTGGCCAAGGTGCTCATCTCCACCGACCTCGGCATTCAGTGGCAAGAGGCCGAATTAACCCCGCCAGCCAATAAATACGCTTGGTATGGTTGGAGCGCCGAGCTAACCTTTGCTAACAAGGGCTACTACGAAATCTGGGCGCGGGCGTTTGACGATGCGGGCAACGCCCAGCCTTTCCGTCAGCCTTGGAACCCCAAGGGCTACCTCGGCAACGTCATTCACCGAGTGCCAGTCGTGGTCTCGGCGTAAACGCGAAAGGAACCAAACATGAGCGATACTCTGCGGCTGTTATCCATCGGCGCACATCCGGCCGACATCTTCGACCAATCGGGCGGCACCATGGCCCATCACGTCTCCCGTGGCGACTGGGTCGGCTGCGTGGTGCTCACGCACGGCGCGAGAGTCCACGACAAGGTGATCAGCGACGAAATGTTCCACCGGGCAGAAGTCCCGCAAGCCGACCAACTAACGGCACTAATGGCCGAGCGCGCCGACGTCAAAGCCGACGAGGTGCGGCGGGCCTGTGCCCTGCTCGGCGTCGAGGAAATCCACTTTTTCGGAGCCGACGACGCCGTGTTGCTGGTTACCGAGGAGGCCGTGCGCCGCTTGGCACGGCTGGTGCGCCAACTGCGGCCGGATGTGGTGCTGACCCACTTTCCCAAGGAGGGCGACGGGCTGACCAACGCCCATGCCATATGCGGTCAAATCGTCCTCCACGCGCTCGCGCTGGCCAATGGGGTCGATCCCGGCGATAACCGTCCGCCGCATCGGGTCGCCCAAGTTTTCTATTTCGGCACCGGAGCTGCGGCAATTCCGCGCAGTGTCTGGGATTCGGAGGGCGGCTACTACAACGATGTCTTTATCGACATTACCGATGTAGTCGCCAAGAAGCTGGCGGCGCTGGATTGCCTAGAGAGCCAAGGCTACGGCGGGGCGTATGCGCGCAAGCGGATCGAGACCAGCGACGGAGCCTTCGGCACAGCCGCCGGGTGCGCGTACGCCGAGGGCTTTATCAAGGCCAACGCCGAGACCCATTACTACCTGCCGCTGACCGAACACGCCATAAAGCAAGCGCGGATGTCGGATCACGAGCATATCGTCGTACAGTCGTTCAAGATCCAGACCGATTGATCCTTACTGTATCTCGGCCAGCCGCTCCGCCAAGTCCTCCTGCGTCGTCCCAATGTCGAGGGAGCCAATATCCCGTCCGTCCAAGCTGCTAGCTAATCCGCTCGGATCGGCGGGCACCGTCGGCTTGGCCACTACGCCCACATCGTCGAGCAATTCGTGAATTTTGTCGGCGCGAATGCCGAACCCCAAGGCAGCTTGTGAGATGCGCGCAGGGGCACCGCCTATGTTCAGCACTACATTCTCAATGCCCGCGTTGTTGATGGCCACCACTTGGCCCGAAGCATCGAAAATAGGGCTACCGCTGGTGCCGCCGGACAGGTCGAGATTGTGCTGGACGACATAGGAGTCGGACGTGGTGTACATCTCGCCTCGGAAGGGCGGACGCAAAGCACTGATTGTGCCATTCTTAAAGGTGCCAATCGGGAACAGGTGAGACAGCTCGCCGCCTTGGAGTTCCCCGGGAAATCCCAACGTCGCGATCGGGGCACCGACTCTCAAGCGATAAACCGCATTGCTCGTCGCCAAGCGGGCGCGCCGCCCAATGAAGCCTTCGGAGATGTGCAGCGTACCTACGTCGGGCGAGCTCAGATCCTCGGGATCCCATTGCGGATGAGACCAATAGGTATTAATAAAAAAATAATTTCCTTGGTATGAGAGGTCGGTCGTCAGGTTTTGCACCACGATCCACGCACCCTGTAGATCAGTTCCATACCTGTTGTTGAATGCCGCTACTTGGCCGTCCAATTCAAGCAGTCCATCTATGATGTGCCCATTGGTAACAAGCGTGCCGCTTTCCACGGCAAAGCTGGTGCCGATAAACGTAATAGTCCAATCCTCTATGTTTTCGTTGTACACCCCGTGGAGCACGGCGTACACGGAGTACTGCAAAGAATGGACAATCCCGCTCCAATCCCCAATTTGGCCTTCCAACTCGTCCACGCGCTCTTGCAGATCCTCAAATTCCGACCGCGTAATACTCGTCTGGTTCAGCTTGGCGCGCACTGCGCCGATCTCTTCGGCATTATCCGCCGTCACCACGAGGGCATCGAGCCGCGCCAACAGGCTCAGCCGATCCTCTTCTTGGGCGGCTTCAACCTCGTCGAGACGCTGCTCTAGTTCATCCACTCGCTCCGCGAGCGGATTATCCGCGCAGGCGAAAAAAACCGCGCTTAGCAAGAAAAAGAAAAACAAACGCATAGAATATCCTTTCGGGGTTGGCGCGTTGCTTGCAGATGCGCCTAAACGTAGTTTGTCAACAGCACGCGCCGTGCGATAATGACCAATTCTATTTCTGTGAACAAGGCTCTGTACCCTTTTCATGCCATTAGTCCTTGCGCTCCTCCTCGTCCTCTCGTCCTGTAGCCCTGAGCCGCGCCAAGACGCCACCGTCACCCTCGAGTTCTGGACCATTGCCCTCGGCGATGCATTCGCCGACTACATCTTGGGCATGATCGCCGAGTACGAGCAGGCGCATCCCGGCGTGAAGGTCAAGTGGGTCGATGTTAGCGGTGGCGAAGTGGCCGAGAAGTTTCTCGCCGCCTTGGTCGGCGACGCGCCCCCAGACTTGGCCAACATCTACGACCTGCCCCGCTTCCTACAATACGACATCCTCGTCAACATGGACGAGGCGGTCGCGCCAGCCGAAAAGGCTAAACGGCTCGAAAACTTCTGGCACGGCGTCGGCTACTTCCAAGGTAGCAACTACGCCATCCCCTGGTACGTCGGCGTCACCATGCTCTGGTACAACAAAGACCTTTTCGCCCAAGCCGGCCTCGATCCCGAGCGTCCGCCCACCACCATCGACGAGATGCTTGTCATGGGCCGCCAAATCCGCGAGCGCACGGGCAAGTACGGCGTCTCTTGGCGGCTGCATCCCTCGCTCATAGCCCCGCCTTGGGCCCTGTTACGCCTAGACGGATTCTGGCCGCTCTTTGTTCCCAACGCCCGCCGCACCCGCATCAACCACCCCGAGGCCAAGGCCATCTTCCAGCAGTGGATCGATGCCTATCAGCAAGGGATCGTGCCGCCCGAGGCCCTCGCCGCCTCCCACCGCGACGAGGTCAATTGGTTCATCGAGGGGCGCGCGGCCATGCTGCCCTTTTCCGGCGGCTGGATCACCCGCTACTTCGACGACTCTTTTGCCAAAAAGGCGGTACCAGCACCCATGCCGCGCGGCCACCTCGGCCAAGTGCCGGCCACCAGCCAAGTCTTGGTCGTGCCCAAAGCCTCGCCCCACGTAGAGCAAGCCGTTGACTTCGGGCTATTTGTCACCAACGACGCCAACCAACTCGAATTCTGTCGCCGCGTCGCCATCTTGCCCTCGACCGTCCAAGCAGCAGCCGACCCCTACTTCCGCCGCCAACCCGCCACGCTGGCCGACGCCGCCAACCAGCTTTCCGCGGCCGATATCGCCCACTCCTTTGTCATGGCCCCACCCGACGTCAAGAGCTGGAGCCGGATGGAGGACATCCTCCACGAAGAATTCGCCAAGGCACTGGCCGGCCAGCAGAGCGCGGACGCGGCCCTGAGCCGCATCGAATCCAAGTGGAACCACCTGTCGCGCTTCCATTGAGACCAAACGCCATGTACGGACGCTACGCACCTTATTTTTTCGTCGCCCCCGGGCTGTTGCTCCTAGTCGTGTTCTTCGCCTATCCCTTGCTCGACACGCTCTATCTCAGCCTGCATCGCTACAACATCTTCTCGCCGCCCACCTTTGTCGGCCTCGACAATTTTCTCCGTGCCTGGGGCGACGAGCTGTTCTGGAGGGTCTTAGCCAACACCCTGCTCTACGCGATCATCGTCGTGCCCGCGCTCGTCGTACTCTCGTTTTTCATGGCGCTGCTGCTCGACAACTCGCTGCGGCTGATCAAGGTATTTCGCACCCTGTACTACATTCCAGTCGTCACCTCCATCGTCGTCGCCGGCATCGTCTGGAAATGGCTCTACAATGCCGACGGCCTGCTCAACGCCTTCCTCAAGGGGCTGAGCGTCAGCGGCCCGTCGTGGCTGGCCGATGTGCGCGGCGTCCCCGAGGCGTTCTTGGGCCTGTTGGGCGTGGAAACCCAAGCCGCGTGGTTGACCGAGCCGGCGATTGCCCTGTTTGCCGTGGCCATGGTCACTGTGTGGAAGGCCGCGCCGTACTACATGATCATCTATCTGGCCGGCTTGCAGGGCATTCCGGCCCAACTCAAAGAAGCCGCCCGTGTCGATGGTGCCGGTTGGTGGCAGGTCGTGCGCCACGTCATCATCCCGACGATCAAACCCTACACGCTCGTAGTCTCCATCATCGCCACCATCGCCGCCTTGCGCACCTTCGGCGAAGTGTACGTGATGACCGGCGGCGGCCCCTTCCACCGCACCAACCTGTTGGCCTATTACATCTACACGCTCGGGTTCAAATACCTCGAAGTAGGGTACGCCGCGGCCGTTTCGCTCTGCTTGCTGGTCGTCATATTGATCTTTGCCCTGCTCAACTTTCGCATCGCCGGAGGCGACAATACCGGGGGCAAGGTGTAATGGTCCAGCGCATTCTGCTCTACGCAATCCTGTGCGCAGTCGGCGCGGTCTTGCTGGCTCCTTTCGCCTGGCTGCTATCCACCGCGCTCAAAGCCGAGTCGGCCGATCTGTTCGCCCATCCGCCGCAGTGGATTCCCGACCCTATCGTCTGGGGCAACTTCGCCAAGGCTTGGAACATCCTCCCGTTTATGCGCTACCTCTTCAACACCTTCTACATTGCCATCGCCACCGTCCTGCTCAACTTGACGTGCTGCTCGCTGGCCGGCTACGCCCTCGCCCGCATGAATTTCCGTGGACGCCAAGCCATTTTCTACTGCATACTGGCCACGACCATGGTGCCGTTCCAAGTCCTCTTAATCCCGCTCTTCATCGTCACCTTGAAGCTCGGCCTCGTGGATTCGTACGCCGGCGTCATCCTGCCGGTGGCGGTTAACGCCTTTGGCATCTTCCTCCTGCGCCAAGCCTTCACCACCATTCCCACCGACCTAGAAGACGCCGCGCGCATCGACGGCTGCGGACCGTGGACCATCTATGCGCGCATTATGATGCCTTTAGTCAAACCAGCCCTCGCCGCGCAGGCGGCGTTCACGTTCGTGGCCCAGTGGAACGACTTCCTGTGGCCGCTGGTGGTACTCAAAAGCCGCGAACTGTACACCCTGCAATTGGGGCTGGCCAGCCTCCAAGGCGTCTTTGGCGTCAACTGGCGCTACATCTCAGCGGCCTCGATTATCGCCTTGGTGCCGACGGTGCTGTTCTTCCTCTTCACCCAGCGATTTTTCACGCAAGGACTGACGGCTGGTGCGGTGAAGGAATAGGGGCGTCGGTGAAGTCTGTTACTGGCCGGAGAAACGGATTGCACGAATCGGGCTTATAGGGGAAATTGTGAGGATGCTGGAGGCATTGGAGGAACGGGAAGGAAAATCAGTGAAAAAGCAAGTGCTTGATCAGGAGACCCTAGATGACATCATCCGGCGCGTCGTAGAGGTCGCGGAGCCGGAGCGGATTATCCTCTTCGGATCCGCTGCCCGAGGCGACATGGCGCGTAACAGCGACGTAGATCTCCTCATCATCAAGGAGGGCGGCGACGCGAATCTCAGGGCCCAGATTTACGAGAAGATGTACGGCGTGCGCGTCGCGGTTGATGCGATTCTTGTCTCGCCAGCGGATGTAGAACGCTACAAGGATAGCCATGCGTTGGTCATTAAGCCGGCACTACAAGAGGGAAGAGTGGTGTATGAATCCGCCTGAACGTTTTCCGCCGGATGATCCACGCGAATGGCTGAACCGCGCCAGAAGCAGTTTCGTTAGTCCACCGGAGGAAGGCTGATGATTAAGTCGATTCGCCTCGTGAATTTCAAGAACTTCGCCGACGAGACCCTGCGCGTCGGCCCGTTCACCGTAATCGTAGGCGCGAACGCCAGCGGCAAAAGCAATATCCGCGACGCCTTCCGCTTCCTGAACGGTATTGGCCGTGGCTATACGCTGGCAGAGATCATCGGTGGCAAATACGGAGCGGACTGGAAGCCTATTCGAGGTGCAGCGAATGAAATCATCCGCTTTGGGCAACTTCTGTTCTCTCTGGAGGTCGGAGTCAATCTGAACGGCATTGAACTACACTACTTGATTGAGGTCTCATCGCTTTCGGACAGAGACGACCCCCAAAAGATAGATAAATTCTGGGTGTCAAGGGAACAACTTATATCTGGCGCGACATCTGTTTTCCATAGCTATGGTTCCGGCGAGAGACCCGAGATCGAAGAATCTTTAGAGCCTTATATCGATATACATCCAGACAAACCATTCCTAACGCAGCTATTACTGTATAGACAAAAGGTAGAACTTCTCTCCCCCGACGACCAAGCTGTTGTGGAACAACTCCACTCGATCTTCGCCAACATGCGTTTTCTAGAGCTGTCTCCAGCGCAAATGCGGGAACCTAGTTTCCCCGGTGCGAACATATTGGGAGACTCCGGCGAGAATTTACCGACGGTATTAGAGGAAATCTGCGCCGACCCCGAGCGAAAAAAGATGTTCGCCGATTGGCTAAGCGAACTCACACCTATGGATGTGGCCGACTTTGAGTTCCCGCGTGACCCCCACGATAGAGTCTGCCTAATGCTCGGCGAGGCAAACGGCAGAAGGGTATCGGCCTATAGCGCATCGGACGGCACGCTGCGTTTTCTCGCCATGCTGTCTATACTGCTCGGCGAAAACCCCAAGGGCCTGTATTTCTTCGAGGAGATCGATACCGGCATTCACCCGGCACGGCAATGGCTCTTGCTCGAACTGATCGAAAAGCAGGCCGCTAAGAACGATATTCAAATAATGACCACCACTCATGCGTCGGACCTATTGACCTTCGCCAATGACGGCACGTTCGAGAATATGTCCGTTGTCTGCCGGCGGGAAGACTCACACGACGCCATCATCCGCCCGGTTGCCGAACTGCCCGACGCCAAGAAATTGCGCAAGTCCGGGAGAGGATTGGGAGGGCTGCTTACCGAAGGCTGGATGGAAACCGCAATCGCCTTCACCGAAAACCACGACGAAGCGGAGGGGGATGGAGAATGAATGTTCTCATCATCCCCGAAGACTTCCGCAACGACCAGTACATTCTAAAACCCCTTTTCTCGCGGCTCTTTCAATCCATTGGCAAACGGCGTGTACATGTTGATGTTTGCCGTGATCCGCTGCTTGGCGGCGTCGGGGAAGCGCTAAAATCAGAGCGCATTGCAGAGGTCATCGGAAAACACGGAGGCATGACGGATATCTTCATCCTGTGCATAGACAGGGATGGCGAGCAAGGGCGACGTCAGAGACTCGACCAGATCGAAGCGGAGTTTGGGGATGTTCGGGTATTCTTGGCCGAGAACGCTTGGGAAGAAATTGAAACTTGGCTCCTCGCGGGCTTAGATTTGCCCACAAATTGGAATTGGAGGACCGTTCGAGCGGAAGTACAAGTCAAGGAAGTTTACTTCGGGCTGCTCGCCTCTCAGCGCGGACTATCGGACGCGCTAGGCGGTGGTCGAAAGCATCTGGGAGAAGAAGCGTCCCGCCGGATTGACGCAATTCGGCAGAAATGTCCCGAGGATTTTGATAACCTTGCTCGGCGTCTCGAAGCTGCTATCCGCACCGCATGAGAAGAATGATGAGTTCCTCGGGAAAGACGATTACAAAACAAGGAAACAACCCCCATGCGAGCGACCATATACACCTACCCCTGGGACTTGACCGACGAAGGCATTGACTCGGCCCTAGACACCATCGCCCACACAGCCGGCCTCAACAGCGTCAGCCTAGCCCAGAGCTACCACGTATCGACGTACTTCTTGCCGCACAATCCCCGGCGGCCCCTATACTGGGGAGAAGAAGGCGCACTCTACTTCCAGCCGTCCGCCGCCTTCTACGACGAAAGCCCAATCGCGCCCCTAGTCAGCAACGTCATCGATGGCCCAGATTACATGCGCCGGATCGCAAATAAAATCAGGGAACGCGGCCTCGACCTGACGAGTTGGCTGGTCTTCAACTACAACCACTACCTCCCCCAGCGCTATCCAGACGCGGCCAAGCACGATCCCTTTGGCCACCTCAACTTCGCCCAGCTATGCCCAGCCAGCCCCTTGGTGCGCGACTACGCTCGCGCACTCTGCCGCGATATAGCCGCACAGTTCCAGCCGGACGAAATCAACCTCGAATCGCTGGGCTACCTGCACTTCAGCTACGGGTTCCGCAATCCCAAAGTCGGCGTAAAAATCACGCCCTTTTGCGAACTGCTAATGGGATTGTGCTACTGTCAGCACTGCTTGCAGCGGGCCGGTGCCCTCGGCTTGGACGGAGAGAGCTTCCGCGCAGAGGTCGCCGAATACCTCGCCCGCGAACTCGCCGCTGAGCCAGCCCCGGAAGACATGCAGCCCCCGAGCGCCGAATGCCTCACCACCGCATTTTCCGGCCGCTTGCAGACCTTTCTCGACGCTCGCGTCGAAACGGCAACTTCGCTGGTGGAGGAAGCCATTGCCATCGCCAATCAATCCGGCGCACGCGCCTCGTTCTTCGGTGGCCGCGACCGGACCGTCAACGGACTCGACTCGGATCGCGTCCTCCGCAACGTGTACATGGTCAACGCCGGCGTAGGCGGCGAGCCAGGCGCCCTAGCCGCTAGCGTCCGCACCCTGCGCGATGAATTCCCAGCCGACACCGACCTCAGCGCCATCGTCAACCCTGGATCATTCGCCGACAGCGACGCACTCGGCACGCACCTGACCGCGCTGAGCCAAGCGGGCATCAATGGCTACGCCTTCTACAATTACGGACTCATCCGCCGCGCCCACCTCGAATGGGTTGGCACCCACCGCCATTTGTGGAAATAAATGGCATGTAGGGGCGACTCTCAGAGTCGCCCCTACACAGACGGTGCCCCTACACAGATGTACAACGCACCCAAAGGAACAATCACCATGGACATCCAAACAATCCAACGCGCCATCGACGCGCTGCCCCGTCACCGCCTGACGCATTTGCCAACGCCCTTACAGCACTGTCCGCGACTGTCGGCCGCACTCGGGGGGCCGCAGATATGGATCAAGCGCGACGATCTCACCGGCCTCGCCTTTGGCGGCAACAAGTCTCGCTACCTCGAATTCACCCTCGCCGAGGCCACGGCCCAAGGGTGCGATGCCGCCGTGCTGAGCGCAGTCGTCCAGTCCAATCACTGCCGCCAATTCGCCGCGGCCTGCGCCCAGCTCGGCCTCAAGGGCGTCGTCGTCCTGCGCGAAAACGATTCCATCATGGGGCGCAAGTCGCCAGTCCAAGGCAACCACCTTTTAGACCAGCTATGCGGCGCGCGCATCCGCTTTGCTCCGCCCGAGGGCGTCGGCGCAACCATAGCCGAGGAAGTGGAGCGGCTCAAAGAAGAGGGACACAAGCCTTTCACCGGCTTGTCCGGCCTGTTGTCGCGCGTTGCCTACATCCAATGTGCGTTGGAAATCGAAACCCAACTATGCGACGCAGGCATCCAAGCCGATGATGTAGTAATCGGGTCCGGAGGAACCAGCTTGGCCGGACTAGTGGCCGGCTTTGCCCTTTTGGGGCGCTCGACACGCTTCCTCGGCACGCCCCAGAGCAAGATGGGACAGCGCGAAGGAGTGTCTGAGCGCATCGCGCAATCCGCTACCGAAGCCGCGGCCCACCTCGGCATCGAATGCGCACCCGACCCGGAGTGCATCGCCGTGACCGATGAGTACGTCGGCCCAGGGTTCGGCCATTTGGATCGCGCCACGCTCGACAGCATCCGCCTCCTCGCCCAAAGCGAGGGCATCCTCGTCGATCCCACCTATTCGGGCAAGGGATTAGCCTGCCTAATCGATCAGGTGCGCCAAGGGCGTTTCCGCGACAGCGAAAACATCGTCTTCGTCCACACCGGTGGAACGCCGCTGCTATTCTCCTACGCAGAAGCCTTGCTCGACTAAGGAGCTAACCCCAACGGCCCAACTAACTCGTCCAGCGCGTCAGTTAGCGGCTGGGGGTCGCCGAGGTCGGCGATGATGGCCGCCAAGAACGTCACGCCGCCGCGATGGGCAAAATCCGCAATCTGCGCGTAGCTCAGCTTGGGCAGGTCGGCTAGCTGCTCGCCGACTAAGTGCGCGAGCCGCTGCTCTAAGATCGGCGGCCGCTCGGCGTACGGCATGTTCTTCAGCAGCAGAATCAGGTCGTTGCGCGCTAGCACGCGCTCGCGGACTCCGTAACCCAAGCGGCGGCAATATCCGGCAAAATCGTCCAAGGCATCCGCCCGCCCCTCCGCCAAACCTAGCGCATCCTCCCACGCAAATAGGGTCGTCATGATGGTCTGCGCGATCAGGTAGTGGCCCCACACCGTGGGATGCAAATACTCAGTGATCAGCTCGTCGCCGACCAAACCAGCCGGCGCATGGGCGGCAAACGCCTGCTCCACATCGATCAAGATCGCACCCGACTCAGCGGCCAAAGTGCGAATGGCGCGGTTGAAAGGAGAGCAAGCCCGCAGGTGAATGCCATCTAAATCGCGGGCGCGCACAAACGCGGCTAGCGCCTGCACTGAATCCCCAGCCGCTTGGTGCGCCAAGCCCGCGTCAAAATGCAGAGCCGCATGTTGTGGATAATCCGCGGATACAGCGTCCGGCGGGACCGACCCCTGCGAGCGCAGGGGATAAAATCCAGCCAAATTAGAAACCAGCGTACAGAGCGCGACTGGCACCTCGCGCTCGCGCAGCACTTCGACTATCTCGGCCATATTGCGCTGGTAATGGGCCTCGGTCTGCCGGTGCGCCTCGTCCTCCAAGTAAATCTCGCGCTGCACCAAGTGGACGCCAAAGGACTCGGCGGGTCCGGCAGGACGCAGTACAGCCGAGACGTAGTGCAGCAGATTGTCGAGCAAGTAGTAGATCTTTGTCCGCTGCAGGAACATCTGCAACTGAATGAAGGACCAGTTGCCACTCAGGCGCACAAACGGGGTCGCGGCCCCGTACGGCCCCACGAACTCGTTGTGGCCGGCGTAGATCAGCACCAGATCCGGCTCGTGCTCGACCACCTCCTCGACAAATTCGCGCACGACGAAGGAATTGATGGCCGTGACGCCGCAGTTGACGACCTCGATCTCGCGCTCCGGGTACGCATCGGCGAGCATCCGTTGCAAGAAGTTGGGAAACGAAGTATAGGCGGGGTTGGGGAAGCCGAGCAGGGTCGAAGCTCCCAGCGCGAACACGCGAAACGCGCGCACGTCTTTGTCGCGAGCAAAGCGATCCTGCCCAGGGGCCAAGCGCACGTACTGGCGAGGGAAGAAGCGCCGCGCCGCCTGCGGGTTGATGCGGTATGACGAATCGCTGGCCACAAAAAGAGCGTCGTCCGGCCCGACGCCCACCAGCCACAAGCCCGCCTCAAAGAGCGCGACCAACGATAAACCAACTAGTAGAGCAACGACCCGGCCTTTTGCCTTATTTGTTGTTTCTACTTTGTTTCTCGCGTTCATAATCAATGATTAGATATGGCTGAAATTAACCCTTCTGACAATGCATCGGCCGCCATTACGGGCCGGAGCATCCTCGTTGGTGCCGCGCTGAGCTTGGCTATTGCCATCGGCATTCCCTACGGCAGCATGGTCATCCAAGGCTCGCGTCTCGGACTAAGCTCGGCCACGCCAGCGGCGTTCTTTTTGCTATTCGTCCTGCTGCTGACTATCCAAGTCGCCTTGGGACGCTGGGGTTTTCGGCGCGGCGAGTTGGTCGTCATCTTCGCCATGATGGCCGTCGCCACAGCCATTCCCACGCGCGGCGTGGTAGGGATGCTGCTGCCCATGATCACCGGCACCTTCTACTACGCCACTCCGGAAAACCAATGGGCCGACTTAGTCCACCCGTTTCTCTCGGATTGGATGGTGGTGTACGACCCAGCCGCGGTAAAGGCATTTTACGAGGGCACCAAAGGCTCGGCCATTCCCTATGACGTCTGGCTCAAGCCGCTCGGGCGATGGTTTGCATTCTACGCGGCGTTTTACGGAACCATTATTGCGGCCATATCCATCTTGCGCCGCCAGTGGGTTGACAACGAGCGCCTCGTCTTTCCGCTGGCCCAAGTCCCGCTCGCCATGATCCAAGACGACGACGGTGGGCAAAAAAGTCTCAACCCTTTTTTTCGCAACCCCATCATGTGGTGCGGCTTGCTGTTGCCCTTCTTGTTCAACAGCACCAACGCTCTGCATCACTACTTCAACTTCGTCCCCTCCCTCGCCCTCCAGACCAGCGTCGAGCTGTTCAACCGCACGGCCTCGCTCAACATGCGCATCAATTTCCTGATGTTCGGCTTTGCGTACTTTATCAACTCCAATATCGCCTTCAGCCTGTGGTTTTTCTACCTGCTGCACGTGATACAAGAAAGCATCTTTCGCTACATCGGCATCTTTAGCCCCGAGGAGTTGGGGCCTTGGACCGGGTCTGGGCCGGTGGGCGCGATCATGGGGCATCAGATGATGGGCGCGCTCATCATCTTGGTGTTCTACGGACTGTGGACGGCGCGGCCCCACCTCAAAAACGTCCTGCGCAAGGCCCTGTGGGGTGACGACCGGATCGATGACTCTGCGGAGATCCTCTCCTATCGGGCCGCGTTTTGGCTCTTCATCGGCGGTGCCAGCACGATGGGCTTCTGGTTGTGGAAGAGCGGAATCCCGGCTTGGATCGTGCCCTTCTTCCTGTTCTCGTCGCTGGTCATATTCATCGGCTTAGCGCGCGTCATCGCCGAAGCGGGCATGCCCACCGTAACCCCGGAAATGGTTCCAGCCGGCTTTGTCGTCTCCGGCGTTGGAGTCCCCGCTCTTGGCGCGCAGGGCATGGTCGCCACGGGCTACTCTTTGGTCTGGGCGGGGGACCTGCTGGTCTTTATGACCGCGCCCCTCGCCAACAGCCTGCGCTTGGGCAGCGCGATCACCGGCACCCGCCGCCGCCTCTTTTGGGCCATTGTCGCGGCCATGCTCATCAGCCTCGTGGTCTCCTGCTGGTTCATGCTCTACCTCGCGTACCGCGACGGCGCGATCAATCTGCATCCCCAGTACTTCACGGGCTTTGCCGCATACCCTTCGGACTTTGCCGCGAAAAAGCTCGCCAACCCCACGGGGCCAAGCCTCGTCGGATGGCTGTGGACGGGTTTTGGTGCCCTGATCATGGGCGGTTTGATGACCGCCCGCCACTTTTTCGTATGGTGGCCCTTTCACCCGCTCGGCTTTGCCGTCAGCACTGGCTGGGTAATGAACAGCATCTGGTTTTCGATCTTTCTCGCTTGGCTCATCAAGATCACGGTCCTCAAATACGGCGGTCCTCGCACGTACCTCCTCACCCGCCCCTTTTTCGTCGGAGTCGTGCTCGGTCAGTTCGTCGCCGCCGGTCTGTGGCTGGTGGTGGATGGCTTTACCGGCATGGTCGGCAATCGAACACCTGTATATTAGAAGGAAAAAATCTATGCGTCCTTTGTACATACTCGCTATCACTATCGTCCTCGCGGCCTGCTCGCAGGAAGGAAACGCGCCTGTGGCGCGAGTCGATGAAGTGCCCATCTCGGCGGAGAGCCTGCGGTCCTTTGTCGAAAAGCTGCCCCCAGGTTTGCGCAACTCCGAAGGCGGCGACGCGGCCCGGCGGCAATACGTGCAATCGCTCATCGACCGCCAAATAATTCTCAAAGAGGCCATCGCCCACGGGCTGGATACGCTACGCTCGGTAAAACGCGCCGTGGACGAGGCCGTGGATGCGCGGGTCATTGCCCTCTACCGAGCGCGCAACATAACCGCGCAAGTGCAAGTACCCGAAGAGGACGTGCGCCGCACCTTTACCGAAGAGGGCTACCACCGCGAGCGCAAGCTCAACGCAATCTTGGTCCACACCCGCGCTGAAATCGAAGCGGCCGTGGCCGCACTCGACGCCGGCCAGCCCTTTGCCGAGGTGGCCCGTGCGCACTCGCTCGACAAGCGCTCGGCTGAGCTGGGTGGTGAGTTGGGCTTTATTGGCCGCGAAGCCGCGCCGAGTCTGCACATCCCGGCCGAGGTCTTCAATACGCTGCCCTTGGGGGAAATATCCGCTCCCCTGAGCGCCGGCCGCAGTTGGCATATCGTCCGCTTCACCGAAGACCGCGACACGCCCTACGAGCGCTACCGGCCCCTCATCGAGGAGCGGCTATTCAGCGAGCGTCTAGCCCAAGTGGAGGCCGAGCACTTTGAGTCGCTCCGCACGGCAGCGGGTGCGGCCCTCGACCCCGACGGGTTGCAACTCATGCTCAACGCAGCCCAGCGGGAAGACGGCGCATTCCTCGACACGTGCACTGCGCCGCTCTACACCTTTGCCGATGGCCAAGCCACAGTCGCCGTGGCGTACAAGGGCCTGCGGCGGCTCAATGCCCAGCGTAGCCTCAAAGACAGCACGCGTGCGCGCACTGCACTAGACAGGCTGGTGCTGCGGCCCCTCCTCCAGCGGCGCGCCGCCCGCGAACAGGGCCTGCACGACGATCCGGATATCCAACAGCTGGCCAAGCGAGCCTACCAAGACGCGCTGCTCAACGCCGTGCGCGAGCGCTTCGCAGCCGTCGAAATGCTCTCCGACGCCGAGGTGTGGGAATACTACGACAGCCATCCCGACATGTTTTATCACGAAGAATCCGTCGAGGTCGAAGAGTTGCTTGCGTCTAGCCCGGCCGAGGCCCAATGGCTCAGCGACCAACTCGCTGCCGGCGCGAGTTTTGCCAACCTCGCCGACCGCAGCGTGCGCGCCCAAGCGGTCCAGTCGCAAGCGCGCTTCCACTTCCATCCGCGCGACGAGAAGCTCTATCCGCGCCTAGTCCCGGCCATCTATGCCGCGGAACCCGGCCAGCTCGTCGGACCGATTCGGGTGCGCGACGGGTACTCCATTTTCCGCGTCCAAGGACGCAATCCCGGCCAGGTCGAACCGTACGAGCAGGTCCAGCGGCGCGCCCGCGCGCTGTTGCGCCGCGAGCGGGAAAACGCGGCCTTCACCAGCTTCGTCCAAGACTTGCGCCAGCGCTATCAGAGCCGGGTTGAAATCGACGAGCAAGCACTCAAGGTCGCCCTGCCGGATTCGCTGGTCCAAGGCACCTGAGCGATGACCGCGCGCCTGTTGCTGATGTTGGGCGCACTCGCCTGCGCCGACCAACCCGAATCGCAGGACGCGGCGCGGCACGCAGAAGCCCGCCGCTTGCTCCAGCGCGGTACGCTCTTCTTGCAACAGGACCGGCCCGCCCGCGCCCTAGCCGAACTCACACAGGCCGTGGCACTCGATTCCGCGTCGAGCACCGCCCATTTTCAGCAGGGGCTAGCCCACGCTCGGCTCGACCAGCCCGCGCTCGCCATCGCGGCTTTCGAACGCGCCTTGGCCCTAACGCCCGATCAGCCCCGCGCTCATTTTGCCCTCGCCGCAGTGCTGCGCGATCAGCATCGCTACCTAGAGGCCGCAGCCCATCTAGAGCAGGCCATCGAACTCGCACCCGAGCGCGCCAAATATCACTTCTATTTAGGCGAGATGCGCCGCGCCACCGGCGATTTTGCGGGGGCGCTCGCGGCCTTCAAACGCGCCATCGAACTCGCGCCTGACCACCTTGAGGCCCGCTACTACCACAGCGACCTGCTCGTGCGCAACCAGCAATTGGCCCAAGCACGCACGGGTTTTGCAGACCTGCTCGCCCGCGATCCCGACCACGTCCAAGGCGGCCTCGGCTTGGGCGGCCTACTCATCCGCCTCGGAGAACCCACATCAGCCATTCCCGTGCTCAAACGCGTCGCCGCCGCCGACCCACACAACCCCGCTCCCCACTACCTATTGGCCCAAGCCTACGCCGAGAGCGACCACCCTGCTAACGCCCGCAACGCACAGGGCCGCTTCCAGCAGTTGAGCGCGGCCGAACGCCACCTCAATCAGGGCAACATTTACATCCGCCAAGGTGCATGGGATAAGGCGATCGACTCGCTAAAACGCGCCCTCGCTAGCGATTCTACCTCCGTGGACATTCGCCTGCGCCTCGCCACCGTGTACACGCAGCAAAAACACTTTGCCGACGCCCGCGCCACGCTGGAGCAAGTCCTCGCCCAAAATCCCGACCACCGCGACGCCTACATCATGCTAGGCGACCTGTACTTGCACGAGGGAAAGCCCAAAGAAGCCAACGCGCACTTTGGCCGAGCCTTGGCGATTGATCCCGACTCCTTTGCCGCGGCCTACGGCTTGGGCCGCGCACATTTCAAAAGCGACGACTTTGCCGGAGCTGTCGCCGCATTGCGCCAAGCCCTCGCCCAAAATCCCGACCACCGCGACGCCCACTACGCCCTCGGGCTAGCCTACGTCCGCCAAGCTAACTACCGCGATGCCCGCGCCCATTTCGCCCGCAGTGTTGCCCTCGATCCAGACCACGCAGAATCGCACTACGGGCTGGCCCTAATCCTCATGCAGCAAGGACAGCGGGAACAAGCGCGACAAGCCTTGCAAAAGGTGCTCGCCCTCGCCCCGGATCACCAGCGCGCCCGGGCCAAGCTGAACGAGCTGGACCAAGGGCCGTGATCCGCTGTTTTCTCTCCGAGCTAGCGACCTCGACGGCGATAGCTTGACCGACTTGTACGCAGTCAACATTGCCCTGCTCAACCACCTCTTGCGCCACCTCGGCGACGGCACCTTTACCGAGGTGGCCGAGCGCGCCGGAGTCCTTTTCCCGGTGGAAGGCGGATATGCGGCGGCTTCTTCGACCTTGACAACGACGGGCATCTCGACCTATTTGCTTCAACTATGAGCGCCTTTCCCGGCCACATCGCCCAACGCGAAGGAGGGCACCATGAGACTCTTAGCGTTTCTCGTCATCTGCTTGGCACCACTGGTCGCCGCCGATGCCCAAAAGGGCCACCGCGTCACCAGCCGCTCCGTAGTAGTCAACAGAGCCGCGCACTGGCACAACTGGCAGCTCCCCACTCACGCCGTGAGAGTGTCGCCGGACGGCACCGTCGAGCCACACTTTTTTCGCGAGCGCTTCAACCTGCTCGACGACTTGCAGACCTTCACTCGCCCCATCATAGATCTGCGTCGCCGCAGCAACCAGACCGCCATCCTCAATATCGATAGCACCCAGACCCGCGACGTGAAAGGCGAGATCATCGTCGACCGCAAGGGCAACCCCATCTACTCTTATTTCTTTCGTCCGGGCATCAGCCGCGTCGGCTCGAATGCGGCCGCGGCCGCCAACATCCTCGACGACGATCCAACCACCTTCTGGGAGCCCGACCCACAGGCACCGATCGACGACTGGTGGATCGAAATAGACTTGGGTCGCGTCGTAGCGGTCGATTCCCTCGCCATTCACTTTGTCGAAGAAGAACTAGGCGACCCCTTCTTCCAGTTCCGCGTCCTCGCCGCGCCCGACCAAGAGCCGGTGCAGGAAAACGCCGACAAAATCACCTTTGAACGCATCGCCAACACCAAGGCCCCCAACCGCGATCAGCGCACCTTCCGCGTCGGTCTTGAACAACTCAAAGCCGACCCCGCCTGGCAGGGCAAGCTGGTGCAGACCATCCGCATCGTGGTCAGCGATACCCGCGGCCAGCGCGGCGAGCGCATCAGCGAAGAGGCATGGCAAGCCCTGCCGACCGACGAGCGCGGAGAGATCGTCTATTTCATCCGCGACGAACAGGGCTTTGAAGAGCCAGTCGAGCGCACCGTCTATGAAAGCCTCGACGCCCAGCGCCAAGGCCGCTTGGATTACTACCGGCGCGAGCGGCCGCGCCTAGCCGGAATCGAGGTGTACGGGTTTGGCGACAACATCAGCAGCGGCTTGGTAGCCGGCGGCGGCCATCTCGACCTGACCGGCGACGGCTTCATACCAGGACCGGCTTTCGACGCGGATTTTAACACCAACTTCCTGCACCTCGTTTGGTCGCCGACCATCGACCGCGGCGTGCTCACCGTTGACATGGGCGCGTCGTTTTGGCTCGACGCCATGCGCATTTCCTCGACCCGGCCCCGGCGCGATATAGACGGGTACTTGATCCGCGGCTCCGACGGCTCGCGCGACACGCGCGGTAAGATCAAGTGGGCGCGCCTCAGCCCCCGCTCCCGCGAGGACAACAGCACCGATGGCTTTGAGCACATCCTCGATACCTATGCTCCCAGCCCCAAGATCCGCTTTCTCGAAATAAGAATCGTCTCGGCGGACCCGCGCCGTCGAGGCGGGTACAACACCGGACCGAACATTGCCGAGTACCAGCTTTTTTCCACGGGCTATCCAGCGCAAGTAGTGCTGACCTCCGACCTGATTGCGCTGCCTGGGGCGCGCAACTTCGGGGCCATTACTTGGGAGGCCGAGACACCCCCAGGTACGACCGTCGCAATCCGCACCCGCACCGGCGACCTGCTGGGCAAGGTCGTTCGCTACTTCGACAAAACGGGCAACGAAATCACCTATGACGCTTGGAAAAACCTTTTGGCCCGACTCAAGGGACCAGCCGACACCACCTTCGTGTCCACCAGCGGCTGGAGCCCTTGGAGCCGCGCCTACCAGCAGTCCGGCGACATTGTCACCTCCCCCGGCCTGCGCAAGTTTATGCAGTTCCAAGTCGAAATGATTACCACTGACCGCGAGGCTGCGGCCTCGATCCGCTCGCTCGCGGTCGAACTGCTCAATCCCGTGGCCGAGCGCATCGCGGCCGAGTTGTGGCCGGCCTCGGTGGAGATTTCCGGTGTGCGGGAGACCTTTGACGTCTTTGCCCAGCCCTATTTCATCGAGTCGCCTGCGGCCTCGCGCAGCGCTGGCTTCAACGAAATCCTGCTGACCATGCCGGCCTCGGAAAACCTCAAACTTTTGGAACTTGGCATCAGCGGTCCAGACGAAGTCGGCGAAAAGGTCTTTCGCCCTGGGACCGAGCGCGGCGTGTTCACAGCCAGCGACCAGACGCAAGCCGCGCTTTTGGCCAACGGCGGCGACTCGATCTGGGTGCGCCTAGACGACGCGCTCAACATCCTGTCCGCGGCCAGCCGCACGTACAATCGCATTACCCTTGAGGGCGAAGAGGTGCCTGTGACCCAAGATGGCTTGCCGCTTACGGGCGCAGCGTACGGCACCCTCGACGAAGACGAACGAGGGGCCATCCGCTATTTCCGCCGCAACGGCGACCAGCTCAGCGAAATTGACCAAACCAGCTACCAAGACCTGCCCGGCGAGGAGCAAGGCCCCATCCGCTACTTCCGCATTCTGCGCGGCGACGGAGCCCAATTCCCCTTTGACGCGCGCGGCGACTCGCTCGACTCGCGCGCGTACAACCGCCTTGCCTCGACCGAGCGCGGCATTGTCACCGGGCCGGGCCAGCGCTTTCGCTTGCGCCTTTCAGCACCGGTCTTTCTCAACGGCACGACCTTGCGCCTGTCCGTGCGCCATGCAGCAAGTGCCGACGCCGAGGAGGCATGGCAGGCCGTTGAAGCGGGCAACGCCGACGAAGGCATCGCCAGCAATACGCTGTCAATCAGCGTCCCGATCAACAGCGATCTCGTCCATGGTCTCGCCGTTGGGCCCAATCCTTTTACCCCCAACGGCGACGGGATCAACGACGCGGCTGAAATATCGCTGGATATCTTCAAACTCACTTCCAGCCGCCGTCTCCAAGTGCGGATTTACACGCTCGATGGGCGACGGGTTTGGTCCCGCGAGGAGATGGTGCTGAGCGGCCGCACCACACTGCGCTGGGACGGCGTCGATGACCATGGTCGCCGTGCACCGCCCGGCCTATATCTGTGCCAAGTCCAGCTCGACGCCGACGCCACCGGGCAGCCGACGACCCAAGCGCGGATTATCGCCGTGGCCTACTAGTTATTGCTGGAACGCCCAAGGCCGATTATCATTGACGCACCATGTACATCTACTGAGGAGGGATTGCAGGTGAACCGGAGATGGATGTTCTGGACGGCAATAGCCATTCTGTGGCTCGGCAGTGCTGCTGCCGACGCCCAGGAATACGGCGCTCGCACCGGCACGGTCAAAAGGGGCGGGGTGGTTTCCTTTGAGCCACAGGGGCCCGGCGTCCTGTTCGGCGCCCTCGACCCGGCCAAGCGCAGGTGGTACGTGCCGCAGGAGCTTTTTAACGAATACCAGTGGCGGCAGTGGGAGTACTCCAACTACGCCCGCGATCACTACCAGCGCTACGTCAGCGCCATCCGCGAGGGCGATTACTACTACGATCTCTACGGCAACCTCATCACCCGGGGCTGGCTGGTTTTCAACAACTCGCAGACCCAGCCTCGGCAGTTTGGCTCTTCCGTGCTGAAATCCAGAAATTTCGAGGGCTGGTTTAGCGGCTTGGTTATCTCGGCCGACTCCAAGGGCCAGCACCACTACGCCCTGACGGCCGGCACCAAGATCCGCTCGACCCTGACGCCGATGACCTTCTCCAAGCCGCGCTGGGACGGCATCCAATTCGACTACGCAGCCGACAAATACCAAGGCACCCTGATCTACTCGCGCCTCAGCCGACCCGGCGGCGTGTCAACCAACGATCAAGAGAGTTTGGTCACCAACGCCACATCCATGTTCGGCAGCCGCACTACCGCGCAAGTGGGCGACTTCGCCACCGTGGGGCTGACCATGGTCAACGCCCATCAGTCCAACACCCTCATCGACGGCTTTACCGGCAACCCCTTCACCGGCGAATTATCGGTCGATCAGAACCAGACCGTCTCGATTATCGAGATCGTCTTGCGCGACGATAGCCCCGAGGATGGAGTCGGTGGCGCGGCCTTCTTCGACGCCGGTTCGGACATCATCATCACCTACCTCGATGGAACTCAAGACACCGGCAAGGCCATCCGCTTTGAGCCGATCATCGAGGGCGGCCTCGTGGGCGAGGGCTTTCTCTCCGCCGATGGTGCCGAGGAAATCCGCCTGCGCTACGACTTTGATAGCCCGGCCTTTGTCAACCGCTCTTCGGGCACCAAAGAAGAAATCAAAAAGGTCGAGTTCCGCCTCGTGCTGGGCAACGACTATCAAGTGTGGGTCACCTCCGACAGCCAGCTCAACTTCAGCGGCGAATCCGTGCTTTTGCTCGTCGCCCAAGCCGAGGGCAACGTCCAAGACAACACCAATTTGCAGATCGTCAGCTTCGACTACGGCCTGCCAACCTCCACCCAGATCTGGGGCGCGACCATAGAGCTGCAAAAGGTTCTCGGCTTCGACTTCTACGGCGAGTACGATCTCAGCTACAGCTACACCAAGTATCCCAATGTCGTCGCCAAAACTCACACCACCTTTTCGGGCATCCGCGGCGACCGCGCCGCCGCTGCATGGATGATGAACCTCTCGCGAGTCGCGTTTCCCTTCTTCCTCTTTGGCGAGGCCTACAGCATGGATCCTCGCTACTCCACCCGCACGTTCACCGCCCAAGGCGATGGCTTTATCGACTACGAGGACGAACGCATCCACGTCGTCGAGTTGGTCGAGGACAACGACGACCAAGACGAATTTCCCGACACCGTGCGCAAGGACTGGCAGGTCGGTGATCCGAGCGTCTTCCCTGGCTGGGATGAGAACAACGACTTTATCTCGGATTTCAACCAGAACGACAACCGCTTCTTGAGCAACCTCATCCCGGACTACGAGGAGCCGTTCCTGCGCCACAACGTCGATCGGCCCGAATTCCTCTTCGGCATCGACCTGAATAACAACCTGTGGGTCGATCGCTTTGAAAACGACGAACTGCCCGACTACCCCTACAAGAAAGATCACCGAGGGTACAACGCCTACGGCGGCGTCCACTTTACCCCGGAATTGCGGCTGATGGTCGGCGTCTTGCGTGAGGGCCTCATTTCTTCCAATCAGAAAAACCACGCCAATTACGTCTTGCTGACCCTCGACCGCGACACCCCTGCTTGGGGTCGCTTCCGCGTCTTCGAGATGCTCAAATCCACCACCGACGACATTGCCGACGACCTCTTGCAGTGGCTGCCCAATGCCAATATCCGCACTGGCGAACCGACCAAAGTCGAGGATCCCCTCATCGCCCGCGACGCTTGGATCAACAGCCTGTGGATCGGCCACGACTACGAGTTGGGCGGCCTGTTGACGGCTAATTACCTCAAATACGACCTGTATCACCAGCGGCTCAGCGAGAACGAGCGCGCACTGTCGGGCCTGCGCGAGCGCGACTTTTTCTTTGGCCTAATCAACAAAATCAGTTACCGCTTCGACTTTGGGCACCTGTGGCTGGAGCCGCGCTGGAAAAGCGAGTACCGCCGCCAAAGCCGCGACCTGATTTCGGCTGACGAACGCACTGAGTTGGCCGAGATCGGCGGCTTCGTCCTCGGCTTTCCCCTGCTCAGCCACACAACCCTGCTGAGCGGCCTGGAGATGACCTTCCTCAATGACATGGAGCGCGATTCCAACGACTTTAACGGCCTAGTCTGGGCCTTGCAGTTGGCCAATACCTCCGATTATCTCGGCTACAAGGTCACGACCCATGCGGGCATGAAAATCGACCGCCGCCAACCCCGAGGCGAGGACGCCGTGATTATTAATCAGATCTTTATTTCGATGTACGCAGGCTTGCAATAAGCGCGTAGCGCCAATGGCTAGACGCTGGATGTTCATGGGGGTGGCGGTCGTCTTCGTACTCGCCCTCTCAGCGCGCCTGTACTACCTCCACGAAATACGCGCCAGCCCGCTTTTCACCGCGCCCGTCGTCGATGCCCGCACCTATGCCGAGGAAGCGCGCTATCTAAGCGAGGTCTCCTTTGCGGGCCGGGCCGCGCCCTTCTGGCAACCGCCGCTCTACCCCGTGCTGCTCGGCGTCCTCTTTGCCTTTGCCGGGGACGACCTCTACCTGCCGCGACTCATCCAAGCCATCATCGGCGCACTCGTCTGCGTCCTCATCTGCCTGTTGGGGCTCCGAATCTTTGGCGCGCGGGTCGGGCTTGGCGCGGGTTTTGCCGCAGCTTTGTACGGGCCCCTCATCTACTTTGGCGGCGAGTTGCTGCCAACCTTGCTAGCTTGTTGCCTCAACTTGCTCGTGCTGTTGCTCGCGGTCGGCCAAGGCGGTTGGGCGCGCTGGCTAGCAGCCGGCGCGCTGCTGGGCCTGTCCGCGCTCGCCGTGGCCAACGTGCTGCTCTTCGCGCCCGTGCTGTTGGGCTATCTCTGCTGGCGGCAACGGCGGCTTCGCCCGGCGGCTTTTCTGCTCTTGGGTTGCGCACTGGTCATCGCGCCGGTGGCGTATCGCAACTGGGCGGTCGGCGGCGATCTGGTGCTTATCTCCCACAACGCGGGCATCAACTTTTACATCGGCAACAACGCCGACTACGAACAAACGACCCGCATCCGCCCGGGACGGGATTGGGTCGAGTTGGTGGAAATGCCCGAACGCCGCGCCGGCATCGAGCAGCCTTCAGCTAAGTCGCGCTATTTTTTTGCCCAATCTTGGCAATACATAACCTCCGAGCCGCTCGATTTCTTGGGCTTGCTAGCCTACAAGGGCTATCTGTTCCTGCGCGGCGATGAAATCCCGCGCAACCGCGACCTCTACTTCGCCCGCAACGACTCTTCGCTCCTGTCGGTCCTGCTGTGGAAAAAGGGGCTGGCGTTTCCCTTCGGCTTGGTCGCCCCGCTGGCCCTAGTGGGGCTTTTTGTCTTTCTACGCTCCCTTGAGCCTGTCGAGGGGCGCTTGCTGGCGCTCTTTGTGGCTTGCTATGCGCTTTCGGTGGTCCTGTTTTTCGTCACCGGGCGCTATCGCCTGCCAGCCGTACCCGTACTGCTGCTTTTTGCGGCTTGCGGGGTACGCGTCCTGTGGCACCGGCCTTGGCCCGCGCTCGGTGCCGTTGCCGCCCTCTTGATTTTTTGCAATGTCGCCACGGGCGCGATGGATCGAGAAGGCGATGCCCACGAGCACTACTATCTCGGCTACGCGTACGAGGAACGGGACATGCCGGCCCACGCCGCCCGCCACTACCGCCGCGCCATTGACCGCGACCCCACCTTCGCCGAACCACTTCTCGCGCTCGCGGCGCTCCACGGCGAGGCCAAGTACTACGGCAAGGCCATTGACCTCTATCGGCGCTATCTTAAAACGCAGCCCAAAGACGTGGACGTGCGCTTTCTTCTCGGCCACACCGCACTGCTTGCTCGGCGCTACGACGAAGCCGCGGCTGCGTACTCCGAAGTCGCAGCGGCGCGTCCCAACTGGGCAGCCGCACACGGCGGCCTCGGCTACGCTCTCCTAATGACAGACCAACCCCAACGCGCTGCCCGAGCTTATAGCCGCACGCTCGAACTAAACCCAGACTCGACGCTCGTGCGTTATCAACTGGCTCGCCTGTACGCGGCGCAGGGACAAAACCGCGAGGCCATCGCCGAATTTGAGCAACTAATGCAGCGCGATCCGCACGTGACCGAGTACCCAACCCGCCTCGCCGATCTGCTCATCCAACTAGAACAAGAGACGGGCATGCCCCTTGAGCAGACGGACCGGTTAGCGGAGGCCGAAAAACTCTTGCGCCACTCCATTGAGCTCGATGCCAAGGCCGCGCATCCTCATTGGAGCTTGGGCATGCTCTACGCCCGCCAGGAGCGCTATGCAGAGGCCGTGTCCCTGTTTGAGCATCTGCTCCAGATCGCTCCGCGCGACTACCAAGCTCATCTGTTCCTCGGGCACCTCTACCAACGCACCGGACGCCAAGCCGACGCGGACGCTCAATTCGCGGCCTTTAGCCGCAGCCAGCGAGCCCATCACATAGAAAAGGTGGCGCGGCGGGAAATGGAAGCCCAGATCGAACAAATTTTCGGCGGTTGATTCGCAAAAAGCGACTTTTCGATGCACATAGCGAGACGCTGGGCGAGTTGTATGAGCTATTTGCCGTGCCACCCGACCATCTACTAAACTGCACGAATACTTACCAACCCGCTCAATGCCACGGGTGCAAAAGCGACTGGAGAGATTGGTGAGTTAGTACGCGACGGCTACGACGTGGCTCTGCTCGGCATCGCCCGAATCCCCGGCGACAAAGACGCGGGCCACGTACAGGCCCGGAGGAACTAGCTGACCTTGGTCGTCGCGCCCGTCCCACGCCTTGTCTGTATAGCGGCCATTAGCCTCTTCACCGTCAAAGAGGACGCGCACGCGCCGGCCGCTCAAGTCGTAGAGCGCGACTTCGACCGGCCGCGCTGTACTCAGCGCCAGCAGGTTGTAGTGGATGATCGCCTCGTCGTTGATCCCGTCGCCGTTGGGGGTAAAAGGATTGGGCGCAGCCTGCACTTGGCCCAATAGCTGCCCTTCGGCCAATACGGACGGGCTGAGTACCGTAGTGCCGGAAAAGGCATCCTCGTCGCCTTCGCCCAAAAGGGCCACATTGCCCGGGTCGATGACTTGGGCGGCACCCGGCTCGGTCGTCAGCCGCGCCGCCGCGGTGAAGTTGGTGCTGTACGTCAGCACGTTGGTCTGGAAGCGAACGTGCACTTGCGTCTGGTCGTCGGTCACGACGGGGAAACGCACGGCAAAGCGGTCGTCGGTCACCTCGGCAATGGCGAACTCCTCGCCGGCCGCATCGAGGCTGTCGAATTGGTGCTCAGCCACAACCGCGCCAGCGCCATCAATAATCTGCACCGCGTCGATGCTCGACACCCGCGCCGGCGTGTCGATCTCGATGGTGTCGAAGCCACGCAGGCCGTCCGTGCCCATAGTGGCGCGTGCAGCAAAGGTAAAGACCTCTTCCTCAGACACCGGGACCTCACGCGGAAAAACCTCACCGACCAAGGCGTCGGCAAACGGCGGCGTTAACAATTCGAATCTCAGCGACTTGATCACTCGTGCCGCCTCCAGATCGTTGCTATTAAAAACGACCTCAAACTGCATGTAGCGGCGCGGGCTGGGCGAAACAATGGGCAGGCCCGGGCCGTTGGCCGCGTCCGCCGGATAAGGCGTGCTAAAAGGACTCCAATTGATCAGGTCGTCGGTCACGGCCCCGGCCATCCACTCGCGGCCCGCCGCGTCGGTAATGGGCGTTTGACCCGCCTTTTGGGGAAATTTCCGGTACTCGGCTAGGCCCATCTCCTCCCCGGGGTTTTCCAGCGAGAAGGGAATGTCCTCGGCGTCTTGCTTGCCGCGCAACCGACGGGTGTACACAAAAGGCGAGGTGTCCGTGCCCGTGCGAGTGCGGATCTGCGCGCTGGAGAAGCGCGGATCGCCCAACACCTCTTCCACCCAGCGCAGGGTGCCCCACACGGCGGGTTGCCCGGCGTCGAAAATGTCCGACACGTACTGGGCCCGCGATAGGAAGCCCTTGCCGAAAATCTCGATCTCGTCGATCTCAAAATCTATCGGCGAAGTCGCCCGCAAGCGCAGGTGCTGAACGTAGCGCGGTGGGTCGAGCGGCACGTCGATAACCGCGACTTGATTGTCGGTTTCGGCAATCAGCGGATCCCAGATGGGTGTGTTCTCACTGGTCAGGTTCAGGCCGTCGTTGGTAAACAGCTCATACGCCCGCAGGTAGTCGTTTTGGAAGGGAGTCGAGGGCGAGGACACGACCGTATTGCGCGGATAGATGCGTATCCGCTCCACCCCGAAGCGCGCTCCTAAGTTGAGCAGAACCAAAATGCCGAGGGAATTCTGATTCTTGCGCTCAAAGGCCAACAACTCGCCACCCGGCTCATCCGAGAGCAACTCCTTTAACATCATCTCCAAGTCGAGCGGCTTGAACGTGCCGCTGAAGTCGAAGACATTGGGCGAATCGATGTCGCCGCCGCGCTCAATGGTGCCGACGGCCACGTTATCCCCCTCGGCAATGCGCAGGGGCAGAATGCTGTGGGGAAAGTCATCGCGGGCGAATTCGATTAAGTCGCCGGGCGCATTGCCCACCAGCAGGTTGTTGGGGTCTAAGGGCGAGCGGTGCTCGGCGTCAATGGTGATAACGACTGCGTCGCCTTCACCCTGCCAGTCCAAATCGCCGCCCTCCCCAATCGAAACCGGGTCGAGAGCCAAACTTCCGCTCGGCAGCCAAAGCCCTAAGACGAGACCAGCGGCCACAGCGCAATGTGCTTTCATGTCCATCCTCCGTGCCATTTGCTGCATAAAACAATCAAAGTACAGCCATAAATCAAGTTAAACGCGACTCGCCGGGCGCATATCCGAACTTGCTAAACTACCCGCTTCTTTCTTTATATTACCAACATCTCAAGGAAGAGACGCCATGCAGCGCATCATCGCTTCGTGTTTCCTGCTCGTTTTATCGATTGTGCCAGCGCACAGCCGGGGGGAATTTCGCGTCGGGGGGACCGACGGTATCCCTTGGCCCAGCTTGCTGTCTGAAGAAGGGGCCGGCGAGTACTGGCTCTTTGATCTCGAGGGTCAGCTCGTGAGCACCGAACCCGTGGGCGTCACGCCCCACGGCGTGGCGGCTGACACCCTCATCGACTTTGCCGACAACGCCATCGGACCGCGTTTTATCGACCCGACAGTCAACCTAGCCCTGACTGACCCCAATTCCTCGTCCATTAAGATTCCCCTGCCCTATATCGGCGGCGAAGCCCAGACCACCGATGGCTGTGGTGCCGTCGATAACCATACTCCCGTAGTCAAGAAGCAATTCGATGGCGATGTGACTACCGCTCACTTCCGCCGCTTCACTCCAGGCCAAGGCATCTTCAGCGGCGGCACAATCATCGCCGGGGTCACCGGCGAAGGCTGGAAACAAGCGGTCGTCATAGATTTCCGTGCGGCCATACCCGTCAACCGCATCCGCTTCTTTCCCCGCCTCGGCCAAGAGGACGACCTATTGCTCATCAACGAACTTACCGAGCCTCGTCCCCCTTTGGAAGCCTTTGGCGTAGATAGCTTTGCCAGCAACTTTCTCGCTTGGTATGAAATCCGCGTCGGCGACAACAGTGCGCGCTTTGCCAACAGCCCCTGTGACAAGGTCAGCCGCGTCACCAAGGGTCTGCGCTGGGTGCGCAACCAGGATCCCCAGCTCACGGTGCTCGAATCCAACCGCGAAAATCTCGATCCAGTAATCGAACTGCGCTTCCCCACCGAGTCAATTCGCTGGATCACGGCTCAAGCCTTCCCTTTGCGCGACTGGGAGGTCGCCGAATTCGAGGTGTACGGCGAGGGCTTTGTCGAGGAGACCGTCCTCATCACCCAGATCCTCGATTTTGGCCAGCCGATCAACTGGGGCAAAATTCGCTGGGACGCCGACGTGCCCGAGGGCACCCGCATCGAGGTCCGCACCCGCACCGGCAACTCGCCCGACCCCAGCCTCTACTTCGACGAAAACATAAACGGCGACATCCGCCCGATCACCTTGGACGCCTACCTAAAGCTCGACCCGTCCGGCCGCCTGCCCACCGTGTACGACACCGACAACTGGAGCTTTTGGTCGCCGCCCTATGACTTTGCCGCGGGCTTGCGCGACAGCGACGAGCCGGCCGAGGCGTGGCGCGACGGCACGCCGCTTTTGTCGCCCGGGCCGAGCCGCTACATCCAACTCGCCTTTCGCCTGTTCTCCACCTTTACCACCGCTCCCCGCATCCGCTCATTCACGCTCCAATTCGGCGATGCGCCAGCCGCCCGCCAAATCCTCGGCGAAGTGTGGCCCATTGCCGTCGATTCCTTCGCGCCCACGGAATTTACCTACGTCGTCCGACCGGAATTCAGCGCCGACGACACCGGTTTCGACCGGCTGGAGATCCGCACCCATGCCCAAGTCCAAACCGTCTCTAGAGTCAAACGCGATGGCACTGAACTCGACTTGAATGAATTTGTCCCAGATATCCACGCCGACCGCTTCGTGGTGTCCTTCCCCCGCCTGCAAGGCGAAGAGGACAGCTTTAAACAGCTCGAAGTGAGTTTTGTCGTGCCGATATTGCGCTTTGGCACCGAATTTTCGGGCTGGGTCTTCGACAGCAACGACCCCGACCAGATCAAGCAGCAAATTCGCCCGGGCAACGCCACCTTTCGCTTTTCGGGCGACGCCCTCGCCGTCAACACGCCCGTCGGTGGCCGACTCCTCGTCGATATTGTGGTGACCTCCAATCCGCTTACGCCGAATGGTGACGGGTTAAACGAGACCGTGGAAATTGCCTACAAGCTGCGCGAAGTCACGGCTAGCCGCCCGGTGCAACTGGCGATCTACAATCTCGCCGGCCAACTCGTAGTCGAACTGCCGCCCATCATCGCTCGCAGCGGCGAATTCGCCCATCGCTGGGATGGCCGCGACGCCGCTCAGCAACTCGTGCCCCCAGGCACCTATATCTGGCGTCTGCAGCTAGAAAAGAAAGAAGAACGCGCCGGCATCCTCTCAGTCGCTTATTGACAAACGGCGTTGAGTTGATTATTCATTGGGCATTAAGCGCGTGCCGAACGCGCTGTATTCTTTGGTACAAGTTTTACCAGCATTTTTCACTTCTCCTAAGGAGGGAGGGTTTTCGCTATGAAAGAGCGGAGCAAATTTGTCTTAGCGGCAGTCTTGGTCATGGGCTTGTGCGGTACATCCTTTGGCCATGCGCCTCCCGGCGAGCTCTACTTCGCCGTGCAGTTCCCCGACAATCTCGTCCCCACCATGGACGGCGACCTGTCGGACTGGGATGTCGTGCCGATCGATCCGTATACGATCCGCAACGATCGCCTCTATTCACCAGTGGCCGACATCCAGCCCGTGGGCCGTGGCGAGATCGATGTCAGCGACATTAACATCCGCCACCTCATCGGCTGGAACGACAGCGCGAATAAGCTCTACTACATGACCGAGGTCTTCGACAATGTCCACAACCTGGACCGCGAAAACCCCTCGGCCTTCTGGCAGGACGACGCCTGGGAAGTAGAGGTCAACCCCGACCACACGCCGACTGAAGAGCACAATCAGGAAGGCGAGCCAGCCAACAACTTTAGCTATAAGTGGGCCGTGCCGCCGGTTGAAGGTGCCTATCAGTTCTACCGCCCGGTGAGCGCGCTCGAGTGGCTAGTGGACGGCAGCGAATGGGTGGACTTTGGTTGGAGCTACGACGGCGAGCAGTTCGGCGAGAGCACCTATTACTACGAACTGGCCATCACGCCGATCATCGCGTTGCCCAACGACGCGTCGGCCACCCCAGATCAAGCCGTGGTCTTCGACCTCGCGGAAGACGAGATCATCCACACGTCCGTGACCGTGGGCGACTTCGACGAGCCGTGCACCGAGTGCGCACTTGAAAGCTATCAGGGCTTCTGGACCATGTCACCGGAAAGCTGCTGCACAGCGACCAACGATGTGTTGCTGGATCAGCTATTGCCGGAGATGGAGTCCGCGACCGCCGTCGAGGACGTGAGCTGGGGCCAGATCAAAGCTGCTCAGTAGTTTCTTTTCTGCAACAACCGCACAAAAAAGCCGGTGCCCCTCGGGGTACCGGCTTTTTGCTTTTAGGTCGGTGGCGCGCTCACTCGCCGATCATCCCCTTCATCTTCGCGGCAACCCAGTCAATGGCCACATCGGCCATCACGCGGCCTTTCTTGGGCGTGGCCAAGTCGCGGCCCGCCTCAAAGTAGACCGGGTCGCGCGGCGCATAGCTCTCGCTCTGTATCTGGAGGTTAGCTCCCTCGTAATCGACTCCTTTCCACTGCACGTTCTCGGGAAACGCCGCCATGGCAAACGAGGTCTCAAACTCGGCCGCGTGCGCCGGACAGTCCCCGGACTCCAGCACCTCGGCGACCAGTTCCTCTGAATACGCCGCCCAATACGAATAAAACTGCACATCCATGTCCAGCCGCTTGCTGAACTCCTCGACTTGGCCGCCCAAGGGGCCGTTGCCAGCGTGGCCATTGCATATCAGGACGTGCTCAATCCCGTGCCGCTTGAGCGATTCGCACACGTCGTAAGCCACGGTAAAGAAGGTCTCTGGCCGCAGGCTCAAGGTGCCGGGGAACTCCATCCAATGCTCAGATATGCCTATGGACAAAGGCGTGGCCACCACCACTTGCGGATAGAGCTGCAAGGCCGCTTGGTGCGCCACATGCGCCGCACTGGCAGTATCGTGCTCCATCGCTAAGTGCTCGTTGTGCTGCTCTGTGCTGCCAGTGGGCAGAATCGCCCCCTTGATCAGACCCTGTTCCAGCCGCTCGCGCACGTGGCGGCGAGTCAATTTCCACAGCCGTACTTCTTCGACGATCATTAGCTTCTCTCCTTTGTTGCGTTGACGGGCACAATCGAAGAGCCTATCATGCAAAATTAACTGGCCACTGACAACTCCTTGGCCGACGGTGGCGCGTTCACCGCTAGCCCTCCTACCCTTAAAGCAGAGGAATCCCATGCTCATCGCCTGCTGTGTTTTACTCTTAGCCACCCTGCCCCTAGCCGCCCAAACCGACCAGTACGAAGGCTTTGTCGGCTCCTGGCTCGAAAACGACCGCGCCGAGGCTTTTGTCATCGGCGAGCCCTATCCGCGAGTCCTTGCCTTCCGCCTCAAAGGCGGCGAAAACCCGCTCCACGTCTCCCGCGAATACGAATACATCGGCGTGCGCTCGTGGTTTTTCGAGCCAACGCAGATTCCCGAATCCGGGCTGCCGGCCCTGCAACCAGCTGCCGTAGAGAGGACCGGCGCACGCTCCGTGCGCCTCACCGCCGCCCCAGACGACAGCTCGGGCTTGCGCTTGACTATGGAGATCGCACTCGACGCCGAACGACCAATGCTCCACATCCGCCACGGCTTTGAAAACATGCGCGACAAACCGCGCCGCATCGCTTGCTGGGCCCTCAACGTCATCCGCCCCGATGCGGGCGTCGGCGTCACCCCCTGGCGCACAGAAGGTCGCCGGAGCTTGCTGTTCTGGCCGAGCACCGACCCCAACGAAGCCGGCATCCACCTAGGCCCCCGCGCTCTCGCGCTCGACTATCGGATCGAGCCGCAAAACGGCTGGCACAAGGTCGGCACCAACGGCGACGCGGGCTGGATCGCCTTCGTCTGGAACCAGACCGCGCTCAAATCTACCGTTGCCCACATCGCCGATGCCGAATACCCCGAAGACGGTGGCACGGTGACCATGTTCAATTCCACGTCTGAAGTGTTCGACGGCAAGCCGCGCTTCGGCGAAATCGAAAACGTCGGCCCGCTGAGCACACTAATGCCGGGGGACACCTTGTGGATGGAACAAACACTGGAATTGATCGTCGGAATTGACGGCGACGACCCCGAAAGCTGGGTCGAAATGCTGGGCGAATAGTGTCCCAACGCAAGAAAAGGAGCAGGGCGATGAAAGAGTTTTGCGCGAGACGGGAGGGTATTGCTGTCGAGCCCAAACTGCTTATCGTCGTCCTGCTGTCTCTCGGCCCTGTGGGCAGCCATGCAGAAAGCACCCCGACCGCACTGCGCTGCGGCACTCCCTACTTGCTCCAAGCCATGAGCGCGGCCTCAGAGCACCAGCGTCTAAAACTCGTACAGCGCCGGCCTAGCACCCAGCACAGCTTGCTAACGCCCTCTGGTCATTTCCGCGTCCACTACGACACCGAAGGCGACGACGCGGTCGATCCCGACGACGACGATGCCAACGGCATCCCGGACTACATCGACCTAGCCGCAACCGTTCTCGACAGCACTTGGGAGTTGGAAGTAGAACAGCTCGGCTACAACCCGCCGCCTTCGGACAACGGCTTGGGCGGTGGCGAGGAATACGATGTTTACGTTATAGACTTAGGGCACGGAGGCTGTGGGTTCTCGGCTCCTGTTTACGGCTGCACTTATCCCGGATCGTCCAACGCAGTCACGCATAGCCACCTCGAAATCGACAACAACTTCACCGATCCCAGCTATGAACAGACTCGCGGGCTAGACGCCTTGCGCGTGACCATCGCCCACGAGTTCCACCACGCCATTCAGTTTGGCTACTACGCATGGGAGGACGGCAGTTGGTGGCAGGAATCGACCTCGACGTGGATGGAGGAAGTGGCCTATTCGCACATCGACGATTATCTCCAGTACTTAATCCACTTTCTGAGTATACCCCACCGCGCCCTCAATTCCAACGCCAATGCCTCCCACATCTACGGTACCGCGATCTTTTCCCACTTCCTCGACCAGCACTATGGCCGAGATCTCAATCGCCTGATCTGGGAAGAACTCAAGGACCGCCAAAGCGTCAATCTCGATCATTTCGACCGCGTCATCCGCCGCGTTGAGCCGGTCGGCCTGGGCGTTGCCATTGGCAAATTTGCCGTCTGGAATTACTTCACCGGCCGCCGCCATCGCCGTGGATTTTACGCCGAAGGGGACAAGTATCCGCTCGTCCCCACCCACGACATCGCCGTCGCCGCCAAGGCGGTCGTCCGCGATTCGAGCCTACTCGACGCCACTGGCAGCAACTATCTGCGCCTCGCGCCGCAGCTCCGTCCCGGCGGCGTCACTCTTGCCTTCGAAGCATCCCTTGGTGCTTGGCGTCGCCATCTGCTGTTAATCAGCCCTGACAGCATCGCAGTAAGGCCAGTCACAGAGCCGACAGTCCGCGTCGTTGACTGGGACCAATACGAAGAGATCATCCTAGTAATCTCCTCAGCCGAAGACCACGGCGTGGCCTATTCTTACCAAGTGTCTGTGGAATTCGATCCCGATCTGACCGACGCGCGGGCGGCCCTCGCCACGCTGTTCGAACCCAGCTACCCCAATCCCTTCCGCCCCAGTCAACACCGGCAGACCCATCTAGTCTTCGACTTGGCCGCCCCTAGCGCCCAGACCCGCCTGTCGATCTTTTCGACCAATGGCGACTTGGTCTGGTGGAAAGACTTAGGCCCCCGCGCCGCGCGCGAAAACCACGTAGTGCCGTGGGACGGGCGCAACGCCGCTGGCAAGTTCGTCGCCAGTGGTATCTATCATCTCTTTTTAGAAGCCGATGGCCAGACGGCGTTGCACCGTCTAGCCGTCGTACGGGACTAGAAGGCCAACTCTCGACAAAAAAATACGGGCGAGGGAATAAGCCCCGCCCGCTTCTGCTGTATAAAAGACTTTTCTATCACGCCCGCCACAAGTCGAGTTGGGGCCGGTCGCCGATTTGGATCAGCGATCCAGCCGCTTCAAGGGGCATGCGCCCACCTATGCAGTACGTACACAAGTCGCGCTCGGGCAGGCCGGCGCGCGCAAAGGCATCTAGCATCCCCTGCTGCGACAAATAAATCACAGGCATCCCCATCACCTCGCCGATGGCCTCGGCCGTGCGCCCACGCGCGATAAATTCGTCGCCCGGCGGCGGATCCGGCGGCATATCCACCCCAAAGGTGCATCCCCTCGGCACGCCATCGTCGCCAATAATACCAATCGGCGGCGTGTAACTCACCAAATAGGCCTGCTCGACGCCAGCTTCCTCGTAGAGCAAGTCGCAGGCGCGCTTGGAGTTGTTGCCGCGCACGATGCTGTCGTCGATCAGGATCACGGTCTTGCCCTTGAGCTTTTGCGCCATCCCGGGCAAAAGGTGCAGGTTCTGGCCAATCGAATTCTTGCGCTCGCCAGCGGTCGAACCTTGGAACGAGCGCTCGCCGCGCATCTTGTAGAACACGGGTTCAAAGGGCAATCCCGCCTGCTTGGCGTAGGCGCGGGCCGCTACCTCGGGGCAGCGCGGCAGGTACGTAACCAAATCGACATTGGGCGGCAGAAATTCCTCGCTGAGCATTTCCCCTAGCGATTCGCGGATGCGGCGCACGCTGACGCCGTTGATGATCGAGTCGAGGTCAGTGATGTAGTTCCATTCAAAAAAGCAATAGGCGAGGTTGGTCGAGACCACGACTTCCTTGTTGTAGTTCCCCTCGGGCGTGAGTGAATAGATCGCTCCTGGCTCCAAATCTTCGACGTATTCACCGCCGTTTTTGCGGAAGGCAATGTCCTCTGAGGCCATCACGTACTTGCCGTCCTTCCAGCCGAGCACTCCGGGTTTGATCCCGGTGCGATCGCGTATTGCGATTACGTCGCGCTCGCGCTTGTCGGCAATGGCCAAGGTATAGGCTCCGGGCACTTCCTTGAGGAAGTTGTGCGCGCCGCGCTCGCGGTAGAGGTAGAGCAAAGCCTCGGTATCGCAGCTCGAATACAGATCCAAAGGAGCCGAGTCTTGGAAGAAGGCCCGGTCGACTTGGCCGTTGTGGACGGCCGCCATGTCGCAGTCCCAGATCAGGATGTGGTTATCGCGGTGTTCGACCGTGCCGCCGATGACGTGTGGATGCGCCTCCTCGAGGATTTTGTCCTTCGAGCCGCGAGTGGCGTAGCGCACATGGGCCATGTAAGTGTGGTAATTGGGGCTGAGGAAAATTTTGTGGAGGTCGGTTACGTCGAAACGCGAGACCCCGCCCTTCCACTTGATCACGTCGATGCGGCCGTCGCCTACTGCAGCAATGCCGGCCGCCTCCCGGCCCCGATGCTGTAGCGAATGAATAAAGCGATAGGCGTCGTGCAGAGAGTGGGCTACGGTCAAACCACAGTTGTGACGAACGACTTCGGCCATAGACGTGACGTTCCTCGCGGCAAAATGTGAAGGGAATGTAACAAAAAACTATGGACGACTGCGCCATACGGCAAGGTCGCAGTGCTACAACGTCAAAATCAGCCCTTGCGCCAACAGCGACTCAACCGTCTGGTCAAACGCCGCGGTCGCCTCCTCGACATCTTGAGCCGTGTGCGCCGACGAGAGCACGCCACCGGTGGAACTCATATTATCGACCCCGTAAAAGCGCAAATGGCGCTGGTACTCTTCGATCAGCTTCCCCGGCATTCCCTTGAGCCGCTCGGCTTCGGTCGTGTGCAAATCCGTCCGGCTGTGGGCCTTTTGCACGCGCTGGCGATCGGTTTCAAAATAGACGTGGAAGGTCGAACACACCCCGTACACGTACCCGGCGATACCTCGGCGCTCCAGAACTTCGTCCCAAGCAGTGCGTAACTCAGCGGCGCGGGCGTTGGCTTGGTCTATCGGCTCGCCCGTGGCCACGCGCTTGAGCACGGCGATCCCCGCCGCGGCCGAAAGCGGTGCCCCGTTAAAAGTCCCTTGGTGCGCCACGCGCAGGCGGGCATCGTCCGTCACGTCGAAGAGCTCCATAATGTCCGCTCGTCCCACCACGGCCCCACCGGGCATGCCGCCGGCGATCACCTTGGCAAAACAAGACAGGTCCGGCCGCAGCCCGTAGAGCACTTGCGCACCGCCCGGACTAAAGCGAAAGCCGGTGACCACTTCGTCGAAAATCAGTATCACCCCGCGCGCTCTGGTTATCGTTTGCAAATCGCGCAAAAACTCCGGCGCTAAGGGCACTCTTCCCCACGACCCTCCCGACGGCTCGATAATCGCCGCGGCAATGTCGCCGTCGGCGTCGAGGACATCGGCGACTTGGTTCGCATCCCCCACTGGCACGCAGACTATGTGCTCGCGCACCTGCGGCGGAATGCCCAACGAGCCATCTGCGTCAAAGGGCGGCTGCACACCGCGCATCACGTCGTCGTGCCACCCGTGGAAATGGCCGGCAAAGCGCAGGATCTTGGCGCGGCCGGTAAATGCCCGCGCCAAGCGCAGCGCTAGCAGGGTCGCCTCCGTCCCCGAATTGACCAAGCGCACGCGCTCGGCCGAGGGCACCAGCGCCTGAATGCGCTCGGCCCACTCGATGTGCAGTGGATGGTCGTTGCCAAAGTGCGTCCCGCGCCCCACCGCCTCGGCGATGGCTTCTACGACTTCGGCGGGCGCGTGCCCCAAGAGCAGGGCCCCATTGCCGAGCAGGAAGTCGATGTACTCGTTGCCATCGACATCCCACTTGCGTCCGCCGGCCCCCCGCTCGATGTAGAGCGGCACCGGCGTTGCATAGCGCAAGTCGTGTCCCACCTTGCCGCCGAGCGTTTTGCTGGCACGGGCAAAGTACTCCTGCGACCGGGGGCGCGCCGCTCCGTAGGCCGCGTATATTTCGCTGTGCATCGACATAGCCTTTCTACCTACGACCGTCCGCCGCAGGCGGTAATCGTCTGTCCAGTGACAAAACTGGATTCCTCGGACAATAAAAAGCGCACCACCGACGCCATCTCCGCCGGATCGGCCATCCGTCCCAGCGGCGTGCTGGCGATGAGCTCGGCAACTTGGCCGGGGTTGGCCGAGCGCGCCAGCTCGGTATCCGTCAACCCCGGCGCTAGGCAGTTGATCCGCACATTGTGCTCGGCAAACGCTTGGGCGCATTGCCGGGTGAAGGCGATGACGGCCGCCTTCGTCGTGGCGTAGTGGATCATGTTTGGCTTGAGCAGCCAAGCGGCCAGCGAGGAGATGTTGACGATTCGTCCAAAGCGCCGCGCGATCATCTCGTCCTTGACGGCCCAAGTAGTCAAAAATGGCCCGTGGACGTTGACCGCAAACATCCTTTCCCACTCGGCAAAACCGAATTCGCCGTGCCCTTCAGTGGAGGCGATCCCGGCGTTGTTGACCAGCAGTTCGACCGGCCCGAACGCCGCGCGCACTTGGGCGATCATCTGCTCGACTTCTGTCTGCTGCGACACGTCGGCTTGGACGACCATGCCCTCGGTGCCGCACGCCTCGACCTGCGCCAAGATTTCCTGCGCTGCCTCGGCGTTGTGCTGGTAGTTGATGGCGACCTTGGCTCCGTGCTCGGCCAGCATCCGGACGATGGCGCGGCCGATGCCGCGACTGCCGCCCGTTACCAAGGCAGTGCGCCCGGCAAATATCGCTGTGGTCATGTGTGTTGGCTTTCGTTGTTGGGGAGAGATTTTGATGATAGCGCAAAAAGGGGCCGGGAGCAATCCCGACCCCTTTGCTTGGAGCGCCCCTCTAGAATTGCCGAGCAACGCCGTCTGACAGTGCGCCTATAGGAACTCCAGCGTCCCCACGGCCTCCCTTAGTCTTGCCCCTAGTCCAAACGGTATGCCAGTAGCGCCTCATGCCTCGTCGCGTAAAGATACTCATTGGCTACAGATAAGGCGTTGAAGCCCCAAAGGTCACTCTCAAGATCTTCGGGTCCGGCCAAGGAAAAGCCTTCGATCAGTGCCCCGTACTCGGCTATAGTCCACGCTTTCATTTTAGCGTCTGACGACCACCATGCTCGGCAGTAGGCCATTCCATCGACAACCTGCAAAGAGAGGATGTCGCCCCTTCCAGACAACGGCAGATATCCTACTTCGCGCAATTGGTCGGGATTGGCGATATCGAACTCGACCAACTCGTGCGGCCAGAAACGCTCGACATAGAGCTTGTCGCCATCAGTAGCTACTAGCTTAGCTCTATTGTAAGACTCAGGCCGAAAGGACTCTAGTGTGCGCCGCCCAGTCTCGCGCAAAGCATGCACATCGCCCACATCAATGACCACCAGTTCGCGCCCAGTCCCAATGTAGGCGCGACTTCCACGTACACTTACATGGCATAGGTCGGGACCGCCCATAGGATCGATAGTGGTTATCACCTGTACATCGCCCACTACCGGCATTCCCGCTGCGTCGAGGGAGAAAGCCTCGACGACGATCAAGTCGGGGTCCTGCTCCCGGACGAGGAGCAAACCGTCGTCCGTGGATCCCCAATACCGGTAGCCCCCGTCGTACCACTTATCCTTTTTAATGGCGGCGAACATACGGTAGCCCTTGAGCGTGGGTGTAGCCGGATCGCTGACGTCGAAGACAACCACCCCGAGGCTGTCGCTGGGCAACCCCTTGCGCCGTCCGACGATGTACGCCAGCGAATCGACTACGCATATATTGTTTCTACTCTGCCACAACTTATAAGACTCTGGCCGAGCACTGCCGAGCAGGCGCATTTGCTGCGGGTTGCTCAAGTCGGCAATGGCGATACCGCTTTGCCCGATGGTCATATAGGCGAGCCCGCCTTGGACAGCGAGACCCCCGTACTGCTTATCGGGAGCTGCTAGCACCCCAGCAGGCATCCGTTGGTTGACGAGCGGTCCCCCATAGGAAATCGCAAAGACGACGGCAATGACCGCACCCCATCCTATCGCTACCGTGCGCCACGAGAGCATTGCCTCGCGGTAGCGGTGCAAAAGCACTACCGCCACGGCCAGCACTGCCACTGTCAAACCCAGATTGGCCAAAACCTTCACCCAAAACCGAGCGGAGTCCGTCGCCAAGCGCACCAAATGCCCTTGGTCATCCAAACCGATTGCGACGAGTGGATAGCGATTGAGAATCGGAAAGATGGCCAGCGCCGGGCCCGTGAGGAAAACCCCCAATATCACGGCTAGCGCAATACCCACAGCGGCACCCTTGAAGGGATGGTCCGTCACCACCGAGCCGATAAAAATCAGGGCGTAGAGCAGCGAAAATTGAGTGAACGACAGGGCGACCATTGAGGTATAGTCAATGCTCTGCACGGTGATCAGTTTATATGCCAGCCACGCGCGTTCCACCTCAAGACTGGCCAAGTCTATGTACACCGTCGCCCAAGCCATTAGCGCGACCAACAGCAGCCCGCCAAGCCCTAACAAGAACTTGAGAGTTAGAACCGTCGCGCCCGCTACCGGCTTGTCTATGAGGAAGGACAGGGTCCCGGTGCTGCGCTCGCGGGCGATGGCGTCCATGGCCAGCACAATCGCCATCACCACCAGACCACCCATAATCAGCCCTTCGAAACTTTCTGCATAGCTGCGGTTGAAATCGGCATTGTTCCGCATCAGACAGACCACCACGGCGAGCGCGACGCCCACCAGCACCTTGGGCAGGATTTCGCGCCCCTCTTTCCACAACAACGCATACAAGGCGCTCATGGCCGGCCTCCTTTGATCTGCTCCGGCGAGAACACCACGAGCGAACCCCCGATTGGGAGGTATAAATGACCGCGGACGAGATGGAGCCGTTGCCAATCACGACGGAAAGAAGACGAAGGTTCTTTCCAATAATACACGCGCTCATGGGCGTGATAAGGGGTCAGCCGATACGCGGATAACCCATCCTGTTCCGCGCTGTACACCCAGCCGTCGATTATTTTTATGGTATTTCTAGCACTAAAAGACCTGTTTCCGATCTCGCGTGGCGTATTGGGATCGGTGATGTCGAAGGCTACCAAGTCTCCGGGCCAGTACCGTCGGACGTAGAGTGTATTGCCCTCGCGGGCTATCGGGCGGCTTTTGTGCGCGTCGTACTCACTATTGTAGTCGCCCATTTCCATCCGTGCGGTCTCTCGCAGTGCCCCTAGATTCCGAGCATCCACTGTGAGAAAACCTGCCCCGTACCCTATCCATATCCGCTCGTTGTGTATGTGCATGGACAGTTTATGGTTCCACCAACCGAACATGGGGTCATTCTTGTATCCTTCTGGTAGCTCTTCGACGACCAGTTCATCAGCCCATGCTGGCAGCCCTTCCGCATCTAATGCAAACGACACTAATCCCAACTTGCCACCCCAACGCCCGCTGAGGATCAGCCCCGCGCCGCAGCGATCCCAGTCCCAAAATTCCTCTATATCGTTGCCAATTATCCGGTATCCTTTGAAGACTGGGTGGGCCGGGTCTCCGACGCTGAAGACGGCGATGCCGAGGCTGTCGGCAGGCAAGCCCTTGCGCTGGCCGAGGAGATAGGCCAGCGAATCCACGACCGCGACCCGGCTCATCGTCCACAGCGGAGTCTCCACGGTGGCTAGTAACTCGGGCTTAGTAGGATCGCGCAAATCGACAACGGCCAAACCCCCTTCAGTCGCCACATATCCCCTATCTCCGACGATGGCTAAGTCGAGATAAGCCCCTTCCTCGGGCGTCAGTACACTTAGCGGTCCCGGGCTTGGCGGCGGGGGTTCATAGGTTAGACCATCGAGATTCACGAAAGCGATTAGGGCTAGCCAGCCGATGACAATGGGCTTCCAACCGATGCTGATCCCGCGGAAGCGGCGCACAAGCGCGATGGAAACCGCCGCACAAGCGGCCATCACCACCGCTGTCGTGCTTAGTCTCACGAAATAGAGCCAAGGGTCGCTCACCATGCGGACTATCGTAGTCCGATCTGAAAAGAACGCGAGGGGTGGCTTGAGCGTGGGGAAATAGTGAAGCACGCTGTCGGATAACATGTCCAAGACGACCAACAGCAAAATGCCCAAGGCAGCCCCTTTGAGCGGGTGATCGGTCACCGTTGAGCTGGCGAAGATCAGGCTGTACGCTACCAATCCCGTCGTAAGGTGGACCAGCAACATGTTGACATAGCCTACCTCCTCGGCGAACTGCTTTAGAGGGAAGTACCAAGCGCCGGTATAGCCATAGAAGCTGTAGCCCCTAGACGCCAGCCCTTCCAAGTCCAGATACACCGTTACCCAAGCCCCGGCAGCCAGCACCAACAGGGCCGCCGCGCCAACGACGTACTTGGGCAGCAACACTTCCACGGCCGATAGGGGTTTGCCCAGCAAAAACGACAAGGTGCCTTTGCTGCTTTCCTTAGCGACCAAACCCATGCCCAGCGCGACGCCGCAGACCACGATAAAATTCGTAATCCAGCGAGCGAAATTACGGGCGAATTCCTCGTTGAATTCCGCGTTCTGCCGCAGCGCCACCACCACCGCGCACAGCCCCAACCCCACCAGCACCTTCGGCAGTTCCTCGCGGCTTTCCTTCCACAGCAATGCGCGCCAAGCCCTCACGATGGAAGCTCCCCTTGCGGCGTCACGTGTTCGACGAAACTCTCCTCTAAGCTCAAGTCGATCACCTCGACAACCTGTCCACCCGCCTGTTCGATCTGCGCTTTGGCTTCGTCGCCGTAATCGAAAACGGTCAACAGCCGCTGGCGTCCCTCGCCCTGCACGCCGCGCAGCCCGGTCACTCCGGCAAAATCCACCGCGCCCTCAGTCCGCACCAGCACCCGTTTAACCTGCTGCCGCACCGCATCCAACTCGCCACAGACTAGCAGCTTGCCCTGTTCGATAATGGCGACTTGGTCGGCCACTCGTTCGACCTCATGGACCAAATGCGACGAAAAAAACACCGTCCGGCCTTCCGCGCTGATGACTTGGATGATGCTTTCGAGCACGTCGCGGCGCACGATCACGTCCAGCCCCGAAGCCGGCTCGTCGAGGATCAACAGTTCTGGGTCGTGGCCCAGCACCAAGGCCAGATTGAGTTGGGCATTCATCCCCCGCGATAGGTGCTTAACCTTCTGCTTAGGGTCCAGCCCGAAGTGCTCGATCAGCGCGGCGACCTTCTGCTGGTCCCAGCGCGGATACAACTGTCCGGCAAACCACGCCACCTCCTCGACCTTCATCCAGTCGTAGAGCACCGGATTGTCCGATATGTACCCCACCCGCTCCTTGAGCTCCTTTTCGTGGACATGCGGATCTTGGCCCAGCACCTCCACTGTGCCAGCAGTGGGTTTGAGCATATTCATCAGTATTTTGATGGTCGTGGTCTTGCCGGCTCCATTGCGCCCCAAAAATCCGAAGATGCTGCCTTGAGGCACCTCCAAGTCTAGCCCATCTACCGCTTGGTGTTTGCCAAAGGTCTTAACCAAGCCTGCGATGCTAATCGCCGCTGCTGCCATCGTTGCTTCTCCTATTGGTTGCTGAATTTTTCTAGGGTTTCCTCAAACACTCGGCGCAGGCTCGCCGCATCCAGCCCAAGCTGCGTCCCTTCCACCAGTGCTTTTTCCATTAAGTTGCGAACGATACTCAGCCGCTCTTCAGTACTCATAGAGACTCCCTTTTCGGCGACATACGTTCCCATGCCGCGTCTTTTGTAGATGACGCCCTCGCGCTCCAGTTCTAGGTAAGCGCGGGCGACGGTGTTCGGGTTGATTAGCTGGGCGCTGGCCACGGCCCGCACCGAGGGCAGCTCGTCGTCGGCTTTGAGGGTGCCGGTGGCGATGTGGTACTTGATCTGCTCGATTAGTTGCAAGTAGATCGGCACCCCTCCGGCGGTATCGAGGCGCAGATGCAGCGCGTCCCCTCCCCGTGCGATCTCGCGTTTAGCCATGAGCGTCTTTCCAGATTATACAAGTGATTTGCTGTATTAAGTCATTAATACAGTACCAAAAAATTTTGTCAAGCACTTTTTGCAAAAAAAATGCGGGCAAGGGAACCACGTCCCTCGCCCGCATTGGGGTTAGTTGTCGTTTTTCTACTTGGTCGTCCCGCCCGCTAAATAGCCGCGTCGCCGGTTTCGCCGGTGCGAATTCGCACTACCTCATCCACCGACAGCATGAAAATTTTGCCGTCGCCAATGTGACCCGTCCGCGCCGCCTCGCGCACTGCACTCAAGCACTGCTCGGCGAGATCGTCCCGCACCACCACCTCGACCTTGAGCTTGGGAGTAAAATCGACGACGTACTCGGCACCGCGATATATCTCCTTATGACCTTTTTGGCGGCCAAAACCCTTGACTTCGCTGACCGTTATGCCTTGGACGCCCAAGCCGCTCAACGCCTCCTTGATAGCGTCTAGCGCGTTGGGCCTTACTACGCACATTAGCATTTTCATATCGCCATCTCCTCGCGTGTTGATGCCTAAAAAAAGTAGGTCGTCGCGCCCTCTGGCGCAATGGTCGGAATCGCTTTAGACTTTTTGGCCTTTGATTATTAGCCGCCTCAGGCGGCGAGCCTCTTTTTAGGTGGTATAATTTTGATGAATGGAGTGCAGGCCGGGTTCCTGCTAATACTTGTGGTCCTAGTAGGATGCGGCCGAGAAAGTCAAGCGGCATCCCCAGCGGCCGAGGGCGACATACCTCGCACAGCGTGGCCAGAAAGCTGGTTCCACCCGCCGCGCACGGCCTCGGAAGTCGGCTTGACGACCTTTCGCCAGTCGCCCATGCTCGACGAACTGGTGGCCAGCGGTGAGTTGCCGCCGGTGGCGGAGCGGCTCCCCGACGACCCGATTGTCGTCGAGCCAATCGACGGGATTGGGGCCTATGGGGGCACCGCGCGGCTGTTCCTCGCTGGCGAACAACTCCTCAACGTGCCCGAAGGAACCCTGCGCCCGGGCCCCCAACTCCAGCTAACCCTGCCCAACTTTGCCGCGCGGGTCGAGTACCACAACGATGCGCAGACCCTGACGGTCTTCCTCCGGCCCGGTCACAAGTGGTCCGATGGCCACCCAGTGACGGCCGATGACTTTGTCTTTTGGTTTGATCGCGTCCATCAAAACAAAAACCTCACGCCCGTGGTGTCGCCCCGCTTTAAGGGGGCCCGCATCGAAAAACACGGCCCTCACCGCTTTAGCTATCACTTTCCCCAGCCGATGCCGCTTTTTGTCAAGCACCTCGCCCACAACAGCTCGCACCTGTCGGCACCGGCGCACTTTATGCGCCGCTATCATCCCGACTTTATCGACGCGGATCAGCTAGAGCGAGAAGCAGTGGAACTCGGTCTGCAAGACTGGCGCACCTACTTCCAAGCCGTTATCAACACCCGCGACCTCATGGTATTTCACAAGCCAGTGCAGACCGCTTACGTGGTGGTTAGCAAGACTTCGACGCGCGTCCGCTACCGCCGCAACCCCTACTACCCCAAAGTAGATCCTGCCGGCAACCAACTGCCCTATATCGATTACCTCGAAGTCCAGCGAGTTGACAGCCCCGAGATCATGGCGGCCAAGGCCGCCACCGGGCAGGTCGATTTTGCCGGGCGGCAGTTTAAAACCGCCGACATCCCGCTGTTTAAGCGCTTCGAGCAAGACAACGACTACGAGACGTACCTCTGGCCTCGTCCCTACGGCTCGGACGTGACCTTTATGCTCAATATGACCCACCCCGACGAGCGGCTCCGGCAGATTTTTCAGGACGTGCGCTTTCGTCGCGCCCTCTCGCTAGCCATCAACCGCGTGGAGATCAACGACATCGCCTATTACGGACAAGGGGTCCCGCGCCAGTTGACGGTCGTATCTTCGAGCCGCTACTTTGAACCTTCCTTTGCCGCAGCTTGGGCCGAGCACGATCCGCAACGCGCCCGCGCCTTGCTCGACGAGATGGGGCTGATTGACCGCAACGGCGACGGCCGGCGAGAGCATCCCGATGGCCGCCCGCTCGAAATCACGCTGGAGTACACGATCGGGGAGACGCCGAAGCAAGTCACGGTGGACTTGGTGACCGCCCACTGGCGCGAAGTGGGGCTGCACATCAACCGCAAGCAAATAAGCGGTGCGCTGCAAGGTATCCGCACCCGAGGCGGGGTTATGGACATGAGCATCTGGCACGCCGATCGCAACGCCGACATCCTCTTTCCCATCGAGCCTTTTTGGTACGTACCCATGCACGTGGGGCAGGAGGTGACCCAGTGGCCGGAGTGGTCGCGGTGGTATCGGTCGGACGGAGCGCGCGGCTGGGTGCCGCCCGACAAGGTCCAGGACCTAATCGCCTATTGGGAGGTACTCCGCCGCACATCAGACCTCCAAGAGCGCATCGCCATGGGCAAGAAAATTCTCCAGAGCCAAGCCGACAACCTGTGGGCACTCGGCGTCATTGGCCTAGGGCCACACCCGGTTATCGTTAGCAACCGGCTGCGCAATGTGCCGCGCCAAGGCTATTGGGGGTGGGACTCGCGCTGGTCTTGGCCCTACTATCCAGAGACTTGGTATCTACAGCAAGACTGAGCCATGATCAACTACATCATCCGCCGCGTTCTGATTATGATCCCCACCCTGATAGCCGTTTCGGTGCTGGTCTTCGTCGTCATCCAGTTGCCGCCCGGGGACATCATCACGTCGCGCCTGCAAGAGCTACAGGCCGAGGGCCAAGACATCTCCGAGGAACAGATCGCCGCCCTGCGCGCCCGCTATCACCTCGACGACCCGATGCTTGTCCAATACTTCAAGTGGATAGGCGGCTTCCTTCAAGGCGACATGGGCTATTCGGTGATGTACGGCCAGTCGGTCAACAATCTGATCTGGGAGCGGCTTGGCTACACCTTGTTGATCACCTCGACTGCGACCTTGTTGACTTGGCTGGTGGCCTTCCCGGTAGGCATCTATTCGGCCCTGCGCCAGTACTCGGCACTCGACTACGCGGCAACCCTTGCGGCCTTCGTCGGCTTGGCGACGCCCAACTTCCTACTCGCGCTGGTTTTGATGTACCTGGGATACGAGTGGTTTGGAATCGCCGTGGGCGGGCTGTTTTCCCCCGAGTACGCGAGTGCGCCGTGGAGCTTGGCCAAGTTCGGCGATTTGCTCGGGCATCTGTGGATCCCGGCTGTGGTCGTCGGCACGGCCGGCATGGCCGGGCTGATGCGGATCATGCGCGCCAATCTCCTCGACGAATTGGGCAAGCCCTACGTGACCACGGCGCTGGCCAAGGGCCTTGGTCCGGTCCGCTTGGTGATTAAGTACCCGTTGCGCATTGCCATCAATCCCTTTATCAGCACGGTCGGCTGGATGCTGCCGCACCTGATTTCCGGCTCGGCCATCACCAGCGTGGTGTTGAGCCTGCCGACGACCGGTCCCTTGCTGCTCGATTCCCTGCGCAACCAAGACATGTATTTGGCGGGTAGTTTCCTGCTCATGCTCAGCGTCCTGACGGTGATCGGCACCCTGCTGTCGGACATTCTCCTAGCCATTGCCGACCCGCGCATCCGCTATGAGTGAAGACCGCCCCACAACCCAACTAGCCGACGCCTCGCAGTGGCGGCTGATGTGGATGCGCTTCCGCCGCCACAAGCTGGCCCTAGCCGGTAGCGCGGTGCTAATTGCGCTCTACGGCCTCGCGGCCCTGTGCGAATTTGTCTCGCCTTACCAGCCCGACCAGCGCCACGCGCAATACGTCCTCTGCCCGCCGCAGGAGATTCGCTTCTTCGACGGCGAGGGGCGCTTTCACTGGCGGCCCTTTGTCCACGGTGTACGGCAAGACACGGCCGCTGGCCCGTGGCAGCGCGAATATCTCGTCGATACTAAGACCGTGTATCCGATCCGCTTGTTCGTGCGCGGTCCGGCCTACGAGTTTTGGGGACTTTTCAACGCGGACTGGCACCTGTTCAGCGCGGGCAGCGGGCCATTGTTCCTCTTTGGCACCGACGACTTGGGCCGCGATCTGTTCAGCCGAATTATATACGGAGCGCGCATTTCGCTCACCATTGGGCTAATCGGCGTGGCCCTAACCTTCCTCATCGGCATCCTGCTCGGGGGAGTAGCGGGTTATTACAGCGGCTGGGTCGATGTGGTGGTGCAGCGGATGATCGAGGTCTTGATGGCCGTGCCGCAGCTACCGCTGTGGATGGCGTTGAGCGCGGCGCTGCCAGCGCACTGGCCGCCGCTGCATATTTACTTCGGCGTCACCATTATCCTCTCGCTGATGGGCTGGACTGGGTTGGCGCGGGTGGTGCGCGGCCGCTTTCTGTCGCTGCGCGACGAGGATTTCGTGGTCGCCGCCCGCCTGTCGGGTACCCACGAGTTGAAGATCATTTTCAAACACCTGCTGCCGTCGTTTCTCAGTCACGTGATCACGTCGGCCACCTTAGCGGTGCCGGGCATGATTCTCGGCGAGACCGCGCTGAGTTTTTTGGGGATTGGGCTGCGGGCACCCGTGGTTAGCTGGGGGGTGTTGCTGCAAAAGGCGCAGAACTTTCAGGCCGTGGCCATGGCACCGTGGCTGTTGCTGCCCGGGCTTTTCGTGGTCATCGCGGTCTTGGCCTTCAACTTGGTCGGTGATGGGATGCGCGATGCGGCCGATCCGTATGCGAGCCATTAGTTAGACGTGGAAAAGGCCATGCAAAATTGGACGCTATACCTTGGCGACTGTGCAGAACAGCTCCAGCATATTGCATCGGACTCGGTGGATTTGGTCGTTACTTCACCTCCTTATACCAATCAGCGATCTGACACGTATGGAGGGGTAACGCCGGACGGCTATGTGGAGTGGTTTCTGCCTATCGCCGATGAGTTGCAGCGGGTTTTGAAGCCGACGGGCACGTTTGTTTTAAACATCAAAGAACGGGTCGTAAACGGCGAGCGGCATACCTATGTGCTGGAGCTTATCTTGGCGATGCGCCAGCGGGGTTGGCTGTGGACGGAAGAGTTTATCTGGCACAAGAAAAACTGTTATCCCGGCAAGTGGCCTAACCGGTTCCGCGATGCGTGGGAGCGGCTCCTGCAATTCAACCTACAGCGCAAGTTCAAAATGAACCAAGATGCGGTAATGGTTCCCGTCGGCGATTGGTACGCAAGCCGCATGCGCACTTTGAGCAAGACGGACCGATCTCGCGACGAGTCCAAGGTAGGTAGCGGCTTCGGTAAAAAGGTCGCCAATTGGTTAGAGCGCGATAAGGTGTATCCCAACAACGTGCTCCACCGCGCCACCGAATGCGGCAATCGGCAACACAGCGCTGCGTTTCCCTATTGGTTGCCCGAGTGGTTCATAGACCTTTTCACGGATGCGGGGGACGTAGTGCTAGATCCGTTTGTCGGCTCGGGCACGACGGCGTTTGCGGCGATGGACAAAGGCCGCCGCGTCATCGGTATTGAGATCCACAAGCCTTATTGTGAGGCACTCAAGGGACAATTGGAAGAGAAGTATGGGCAAGCTATGAAGCTGGTCGTATGAGCTCAAGAACTCGTCTAACACCACCTAGATAGGTATTACAGTGCCACGAATTTTTGACAACATCGAACAATCGCTCCGTCCAGCTAGCGGAAATCATGGAAGTTTTCGACTGGGTGGACTTCTGCGTGAGCTACTGCAACCTTCACGGCTGGCGAGCTATCCCGCGTTGCCACTGATGATAGATGTTGGACCAAATCTCAGATAGATCGTAGCAGGAATGTCAGAAAATCGTACAAAACGCATTTCCAAGACCGGCGTTCTCGGCCAGAAAGGCGTGAACCTAATCGAGCGAATCGTTCTTGAAATGGGTTCGCGTTGGACACCTAGTGGACCTAACGAGACAGGCATTGATGGCTATATTGAGTTTTACGATCCCGTTGATCAGAAGTCGCTTGGGGTTACAGTTGCAGTCCAGATCAAAGCAGTGACTGAATTCGAGAACGATTCTGATTCAGGGTTCTATTACCGGTGTGACAAGCGGGATATCGATTACTGGAAAGCCAGTAATATCCCTGTTATTTTGACAGTTAGCCGTCCGAGTTCATTCGAGGCATACTGGATCTCGGTAAAAGACTATTTCGAGACTAGCCCATCGGCGACGAGAGTAGAATTTAATAAGACCGCTCATACTTTTACACGCGACGCCCTTCCGAGGCTCTTGGAAATTGCCCAGTCAAGAGCAAGCGGTCTAAGTCTGCCCCCTTTCCCGCAGGCCGAAACATTGTATTCGAATATTCTTCCTGTAGATAGGTATCCTGATATGATCTTCTTCGCACCAACTGAATGTCAGAGACCGGCAGAGGTCTGGAGCAAGCTTAGGAATACAAGAACTGATGTCGATGGATCATGGCTGCTCCATAAGAAGCAGATATACTCCTTCCACAATCTTAGAAATGAGCCTTGGACTTCTATCTGTGACGCCAGAGCTACGGAAGAGTTTGAGACAGCAGAGTGGGCTAAATCATGCGACATAGACTACCGCCGTTCTTTCGTTAGACTACTGAACCTGACTCTGAAGGAGCAATTGCGTCCCGAAGTGAGATACTGGCCCCGAGAGGATTGTTATGCCTATACAGGTAGGCCAACGGGCAACAGGAAGAGCAAAAAGGTGGCGTACCGGTCTCTGCAAAGACGGAGTGAAATAGCCGTTGTAACCAAGTACACGAAGGCAACGAAGGAACAGCAATTCGAATGGTACAGACACATGGCATTCCGAGGTCAGTTCCGCCGATTTGAAGAGGACTGGTTCCTTGAGATTACACCCTCATATCGTTTCACCAGAGATGGTGAGAATCTGTATCGCTTCCATGAAAATAGCCTTAAGCGTATAAAGCAAATTGAAGGGAATCGTGCGGTACTGAGTTCAGTGCTCTTTTGGGCATCTTTCTTGCGCCCATCAAGAGATTTATTAGCCAAACGGTCCCCGCTTTTGCAGTTTGGTGAGCTTGCATCTTTCGATTCGGATGTTGGCCTAGATGACGAGGCATGGGAATCGTCCGATCCCGACACGCGTATTACTCAGGATGAGGATACAGACCAGCTTGACTTAGGATTTACCGATGCAGACTGATTTCTTTCCAGAGCCTATGCTTGAGTTCGGAGGTGGAGGCTCCCATATTGATGTGAGATTCGGACTGCTTGACTATGGGCCAGTAGATTGTGATACAAACCTTGCTCCAAATGACTTAAAAGTGGCGATTGTTGGAACCGAAGAAACGGTACATGGCATCCGGACGTGGCTTGATCGTGCTAAATCCGGTATTGAGGCAAAGGCCAGTACGAAGCCACATCTATTCCCGGCTTTTCCTGGTTTCTCTAAAGAAAAATGTTTCAAGGCCGAAGTCATAACCCATGATCGCTGGTGTGAAACCATACCAAAACGCGAAATAGCGGGTCTCCTTGATGTCACAGACAAAGGCGACTTGGTTTCAGAGGCCGTAGACCTGTTCCTCTCTGCTGCCCACAATGTACTCGATCAAGGTGGGCCTCTTGTCCTGATATGTGCACCTCCAAGCGACCTTCTGGCCAGCTTGGACGTACAACGCAGCTCAAGTATAGATCACACAGAGAAAGAGTTGGACGAGGGTGGAGACGAGGCTATAGGCACTAGAGACTCAAGTTTTCCGCCCTTTCATGATCTACTAAAAGCTCAAGGGATGCGTCTAGCTGTTCCCATCCAGATGATCAGGCCACCTACCTATCGGCGTGCCACACGTCAGAGGAGCCATTCATCGCCACAGGCTCAAGGCCCTCTGCAGGACGAGGCCACACGTGCGTGGAACCTTCACGTGGCTCTCTATTACAAGGCTGGTGGAATACCCTGGCGACTACCGCGCAATCCGTCTGCTCTAACATCCTGCTTTATTGGGATCAGCTTCTACCGATCTGGCGATCGCAAACGCCTTTTGAGCAGCGTTGCACAAGTTTTCAATGAGCGTGGAGAGGGTATCATAGTACGTGGTGGTATTGCGCATTTCGATAAGGAGGATCGGCAGCCACATCTTCTGGAGGAAGACATCTATGTACTATTAAGGGATGCTCTTGAGGTCTACAGAAGAGAGCACAAAACTCTCCCCGCACGGCTCGTTGTCCACAAAACTTCAGCCTATACAGAGAGCGAGCTTCAAGGTGTGTTATCAGCAGCCAATGACGCAAGTGTTGGCGTCATCGATATTGTTGGGATACGGCGATCTCTGACTCGTCTATTACGAAAAGGTACATATCCGCCGCTGAGAGGCACATACCTAGAACTCGATGACACGCGAGCAATTATCTACCTGCGTGGAAGCGTCGACTTCTTCAGGACATATCCAGGGCAATACGTTCCTCGTCCTCTGGAAATTGAACTAGCTGAAGGTGATACTACTCTCGAAAATATGGGCCGCGAAGTACTTCGTCTGTCTAAGCTGAATTGGAATAACACCCAGTTTGACGGTGGTGAACCAATGACTCTACGTGCTGCACGAAAAGTTGGAGACATACTCAAGTGGATGCCGGAGTGTGATGACCCTCAACCAAGTTTCCGGTTTTTTATGTAGGCGATTATCGTTTCAATTGAGTGTAAGCAAAAGTTTTTCTAGCGGAAGCTGACCAAAAGGCTCCATAATGCCAAGAATGTGTCATAAAAACATGGGCGGCGACGCCGAGGCGGGAAGGTGTTATGGGAGGATTTGAAAATGTCTGATGAAATCATCGAGGAACTGTGGCGGATTAAAGACAGCATTGCACGGGAACATGGGTATGATATCGAAGCTCTCGCTGCCTATCTCCAGAGCAAGGAAAAGGCGGAAGGTCGGCAAATTGTGGATCTGTGTGCGATAAAAAAGACCGCCGAACAAGGTGCTCCATCAGCAATTGAAGACTAGACCTATAAATCGGGAGCGCCGGACACCCCGGTAGCATTGCGGCGTTGTGCTGACGCTGGAAGCGCACCTGATTTCATATTGAACGGTGACCCCGGCATACTTGACAGCACCCAGATTTGTCTCTCCACTGTCGGAGATATAATTCCAGCCCAACGAGTCCTTGTAACCACTTTTTTTGTCGTGTACATTAGGTATATGTCCCGTATCAACGTAAACATTGACGATCAGGCGTGTGCAGAGGTGATGCGTCGCTATCGGCTAACGACCAAGAGGGAGGCGATCAACTTCGCGCTGCGTTCGCTCGCGGCCAAGCCCCTGTCCATTGACGAGGCTCGTCTGCTTCGCGGGTCAGGTTGGGAGGGCGATCTAGACACGTTGCGTTCTAGTCGCACGTCGTGATTCTAATCGACACTTCAGCTTGGGTCGAATTTCTGCGCGACACCGGCTCCGCAGTCTGCATTCGCGTCGATGCCCTATTGGCGCACGAGATTGCCATCTGGTAACCACTTATGACCTCCCCCCTCCTCGACGTCCACGACCTAAGCGTCCGCATCACGCGCGACGAGGGCGTAGTGCGACCGCTCAACGGCGTCAGCTTTCGCATCAACACCGGCCAAGCCGTGGGCATCGTCGGCGAAAGCGGCTGCGGCAAGACCATGACCTCCAACGCTCTGCTGCAGATTCTGCCGCCGGCAGCCGAGATTACCAGCGGCCACATCCGCTACCGCCGCAAGCTGGACGAGCGCGAGATTGACCTCGCTGCGCTCGCCGCGCACAGCGACGAGATGCATCAGATCAGGGGCGGCGACATCTCCATGATCTTCCAAGAGCCAATGACCGCGTTCTCGCCGGTACACACCATTGGCAACCAAATCGCCGAGATGATCCAACTCCACGACTCGCTATCCTCAGAAGCAACGCGGCAGCGGGTCGTCGAGCTGTTGCACTTAGTCGGCATCCCCGATCCGCAGGATCGCGCCCACGACTATCCCTTCCAGCTTTCAGGCGGAATGCGCCAACGAGCGATGATTGCCATGGCCCTGGCGAGCAATCCGCGGCTCTTGATCGCCGACGAGCCAACCACGGCGCTCGACGTAACTGTGCAGGCGCGGGTGCTCAAGCTAATCCAGCGCCTGCAGCGCGAGCTGGGACTAGCGCTCATGCTAATCACCCACGACCTAGGCGTAATCGCACACACAGTCGAATACGTCTATGTGATGTACATGGGGCGGATCGTCGAAGAGGGACCAGTAGCTGCAATTTTCGACCGCCCGGCGCATCCTTATACCGCGGCCCTGTTGCAATCCATCCCCAGCTTGACGGGCAAACGCCGGCACATCGAGCCAATTGAGGGCAGCGTCCCCAGCGCGTACGCCCTACCCGAGGGGTGCCCCTTCCACACCCGCTGCACGCAAAAAGTCGGCCCCATTTGCGAGCAGCAAATGCCCGCGTCCGCGGAAGTGGGGCCGCATCACCGCGCCCGTTGTTTCATCCACACCGAAGAAGGAGGGGAATAGCCCAATGTCCAACGGGGCCACAGACGCCCTCCTGCAAGTACGAGGGTTAAAAAAGCACTTTCCCGTGCACCGGGGGCTTTTACAGCGACAGACGGGTTGGATAAAGGCCGTAGATGGCGTGAGCTTCGCGCTCGCTCAAGGCAAAATTTTGGGGCTGGTCGGCGAGAGCGGCTGCGGCAAGACCACCACCGGGCGGATGATTCTCCGCGCTCTAGACCCAACCGAGGGAGAGATCCTCTTTCGGCAACAGGACGGGCAGGTCGTTGATATGGCCCAGCTCGGTCGCCGCCAAGTCGTCCAAGCCCGCCGGCAGATGCAGATGATTTTCCAAGACCCGTACTCGTCCCTAAATCCGCGAATGCCCGTGCGCGATCTAATCGCCGAGCCGCTCCGGTCTTATGGCTGGTCGGCGCGCGACAGCCACGCGCGCGTGGGCGAACTGATGGAGCGAGTGGGACTCGACCCCAGATACGCGCGCCGCTATCCGCACGCCTTCTCCGGCGGCCAGCGGCAGCGCATCGGCATTGCCCGCGCCTTGGCCTTGAGCCCATCGCTCATCGTCGCCGACGAGCCGGTCTCCGCACTAGACGTCAGCGTGCAAGCGCAAATTCTCAACTTACTCCGCCAATTGCAGACCGACCTCGACCTCACCTTGCTCTTTATCGCCCACGACCTGAGCGTGGTGCGCTATCTCTGCGATGAAGTGGCCGTCATGTACCAAGGCCGAATCGTCGAACAGGCCGCAACCGAAGCCCTCTTTACCCAACCGCAGCATCCCTATACGGCCATGTTGCTAGAGGCCGCACCCGCGCCCGACCCCCACGCCTCGTGGATGGAAGAAGACGAAGACGCCAGCGAGGCGGGCGAGCCAACGCCGACCGACGACCAAGGGTGCTCGTTCGCGCCGCGCTGCCGCTACAAAAGCGACCTGTGCAGTCAGCAGATGCCCGCGCTGGAAGGCGAGTCGCATCTGGCCGCCTGTCACCACAAAGACGAGCTGGAACTGCACGGCGTGTAGTATTCTTTATTTAGCCGCGTAGTAAGGTTCTGCGTCGAATCCCGGATACCGCGTCGCCATCCCCGCGATAAATTCTTCCGTCCACAGCGCGTCGCCCGGCGGCGGGAAGCCCAGCAGTTCGCGCTGGCGCGGGGTGGCTTCGGCCATGAAGCGATTCATGGCGGCACCTTGAGCACCGCTTTTATACGTGAAGGTGCGACCGCCGTCCCAAGGGCGATCCTTGCGGGTGAAGCCCACCCACATGACCGGGCGGTGTCCCGCTGGCGCGGTGAAATCGGAGGCAGCGTGGCGGGTGAAGACGCTGTAGAGGCACACCGAGCCGCCGGGGACGATCATCGGCACGGCTTCCTCTTCGGGACAGCCATTGGGCACCATGCGGATCGGTGCCATGCCTTCCTTGACGTCGTCGAAGCAGTAGAAACAGACCAAGTTCATAAAATCGTCTGGCTCGATGATCGGCCCCAGTGTGTTGTTGCCGTAGTCGATGTGAAAATTGGTTCCGTATTCCTCGCCGGCGTATTTCATTCCCAAATGCCCCTCGCAGAGCCGAATCTCGCGCGTACCTAAGACACGCTCGGCCGCGTCAATCAGATCGGAATGAACTGTGACGTGATTGAGGCCGGAGTGGTCCCAAGGGAAGAGTATTTGCTGGGGGGTGTTGTTGCGTCGTTCGTTCGCTAGGTATTGGTCATAGGGCGGGGCGAAATGGGTGAAGAAGCCATCGAGCGCGGCTTGCTGCTCGTCTTTAGTAAGGAAGTTCTCGACGATCAGGAAGCCCTGTTCTTTATATGTAGCGAGTTGGGCGTCGGTGATGTACATGAGAATTTCTGCGTATTTGGAGATGCGCTATTGCTTATCAGCGTAAATCTCGATGACGCTTTTGAGCAAGGCTAGTGCTCCTTCGCGCTCGCGCTGGAAGGCGTTGCGGCCGATGATGGAGCCAAAGCCGCCGCCATCGCGGATGCCAGTGATTTCCTCGATAATTTCCTCTTCACCTTTGGCCGCTCCCCCCGAAAAGATCACCACGCGCCGCCCATTGAACGCCGACTGCACCACGTGGCTCACGCACTCGGCCAAAGTGCTAGTCGGCACATCCGCATACGCCTTGCGGGCCTCGTCCTGCTCAATGTGAGCCGTCGGCGGTTTGACCTTGATGACATGAGCCCCTAGCTGGGCGGCAATTTGAGCGGCGTACGCAGTGACGTCGAGCGCGGTCTCTCCGTCCTTGCTCAAGTCCGTGCCGCGCGGATAAGACCAGACCACCACGACCAAACCGTGCCGCTTGGCCTCTTCGGCCAAGGCTTGCAGCTTCTCGTACATTTCCTGCCGCAGGGCCGAACCCGGATAGACCGTGTAGCCGATGCCAACGCAACCCAAGCGCAGAGCCGCGGCAATGGAGCCGGTGAGTGACTGGGTGGGATCTGCGTCGGAGTGGAGATTTTCGCGGTTGTTGAGCTTGAGAATCAGCGGCAGATCGCCGGCGTAGTCGCGCGCGCCAGCTTCGAGGAACCCGAGCGGGGCGGCGTATGCACTGAGGCCAGCGTCAATGGCCAGCTCAAAGTGATAGCGCGGATCGTACGCGGGCGGGTTAGGAGCGAAGCTGCGGCCGGGGCCGTGCTCGACGCCCTGATCTACGGGCAGAATGACCAGCTTACCGGTACCGCCGAGCGCACCGTGGTTGAGCAAGCGCGCCAAGTTGGTCAAGGTGCCTGGATTGTCGCTGCCATACCAGCTTAGAATTTCGCGGATGCGATCTTGCATTTTGTACCTTTCTCGCATGTGAGAAGTAGAATTGACAAAAGAAAAGCTCCTCAACCGCGCAAAGCGCGCTCAAGGAGCTGGCAAAATGGCGGGGACGACGAGACTCGAACTCGCGACCTTCGGCGTGACAGGCCGACGTTCTAACCAACTGAACTACGCCCCCATTGCTTGAAGAAAGGTAAGAGCCAGACTAAGTAATGTCAATGACCGAGGCTTTGGCCTGCGCAGCGCTCTCTTTTTTTAATCGCTTGAGCGCGCCGCGCATGAGCTGGCGCTTGAGCGGGCTGAGGTGGTCGATGAAGAGCTTGCCGTCGAGGTGGTCGATTTCGTGCTGGAGGGCGCGGGCGTAAAAGCCCTCGCCCTCAGTTTTGAAAGGCTGGCCGTCGAGGCCAATGGCTTCGACCTCGACCCAAGCGTAGCGCTTGACGTCGCCGTACAGATCGGGAAAGCTCAGACAACCCTCCTCGCCGATTTGCTCGCCCTCGTGGCCCGTAACCTTGGGATTGATTAAGACCACGGGTGGACAGTCCGGCTGGTGGACAGTCACATCAACGGCGCAGACCCGCTTGAGGACGCCAATCTGCGGGGCGGCAAGCCCGACCCCCTCCGCGGCGCGCATGGAGTCGAAGAGGTCGGCGACGAGTGCGCGGATGGCGTCATCCACCTCGGCAACCCACGCACACTTCTGGCGGAGGCACTGCGCCCCGAACAGCGCAATTTCGCGTTTCATGTATCCAAGGGGTCTAATTCGAGGGCAATATAGCGCAAGCCCAAGTCGGCGAACGCGGCCACTAGGGCCGAGCGCAACGGGGCCTCAGCGAGGCGGGCGATGGCTGCTGCGGGCAAGCGCAGGATGAGCATCTGGTCGCGCTGCTCGTACCCGGCCGGCAGCAGTGAATGGGCTGCGAGCAGCGGATTGACCCACGCAAAGAGCGGCTCGTCGGCACCTGAATCGGCGATGGAAAGCAGCGCCTCGTTCATGCTGCCGGAGCGAAAGCCGCACAGATCGACGGTAGTTTGCAGATAACCAATTCCCCGCAAGTGTTCCATCAAAGACCAGCGCGCATCCGAGTCGCCCAGCAGGCGCGTCAAGTCCTCAGCGGGCAACTCAATGCGCGACAGCGTCTCATGGTGGCGGGCGCGGACCTGATTAAAGCCACCAACCTCGCGCAGATAGCGCTCGGCGCGGTCAATTTGGCGCAGGCCTTCAGCAGTAACCGGCGTGCCGTAGGGAAAGCGCGACGAGAGGCAAGCCATGGCCGGGCGGTCCCACACCGTCAGCCCCCAGCGCTTGGCTAGGGCGCGCACGTCGTCCTTAGTCAGGCCCGCTTCGGCTAAGGGTGCGTGTACGCCGCGCTCGCGGGCGGCCGCAGCCCCGGGGCGGAAATCGCCGATGTCGTCGGCGTTTTGGCCGTAGAGGATATAATTGACATTGAGGGTGCGCGCTAATTCCTCCATGTGGGTGAACAGCTCTTGCTTGCAGTAATAACAGCGGTTGGGCGCGTTTTTGGCGTAGTCGGGGTTGTCCAGCTCGCGGGTCTTGACCACCTCGTGGCGGATGCCGAACTCGCGGGTGATCTCAGTGGCCTTCTCCAGCTCGCCGCTGGCGTAGCTCTCAGAATCCGCGGTGACGCAGATGGCCCCCTCGCCCAACACCCGCTGGGCCGCCACCGCCAGCGTGGCACTATCGACCCCGCCTGAATAGCCGACTAGCACCTGCCCCATCGGGCGCAGAATGTCTTCGAGATTCGTTAGTTTTTTCTCTAGGGAAAGCATGGCAATCAGAAGGGGGATTTTTCCGCGGACGCAGCACAGGGCATGATCGCAGCGTCAACCATGCCGTGCAGAATCTTCTTGTCGGCCGGGAACACTAGGGCTTGGATACCGCACAGGCGCGGCACATCGCCGATGACGTAGTAATAAGGACGCAGCATCACCCGGCCCCGCATGGGCACGACCTCGTCGCGGTGGAAGTCGTAGTAGCGCACAGTGCGACGAGCGGCCTTGTGGAATTCCTGCAAGATATAGGGCTGGTGATCAAAGCGGTCGAGGGCCTCTTGCACGCGCTCGGCCCACTCGGCTTCAGACAAATCGTGGCCGATAGATACGCCCTTGCTCTCATAGGCTAGGTTGGAAAAACCCGAGGGCTTGAGCACGAGTTCGCGCTGTTTCTTGGTTAGCTGCTTCAGCTGCTGCCAGTCGCTGACGGGTTGGCCGCCAATGTCGAGGCCGGGAATGATGGCGTGGGGCGGCAGGGGCCGCGCATCGACAATCCACGAGCGCGGGATCAGGCTGCCCAAGGCGGCAAAAGGCTCCTTGCCCAAGGTGCGACGCCAATAGGATTTGAGCGCGGGGTGGTGGTAGAACGCCAGCCAGAGCTTTTCTTCGAGATAGGCCTTCGGCGGCGGGGTCAAGCACAGGGCGTTTTTCTTGGTGAAATAGGTAAACAGCTCGGCCTTGGGGATATTTTTGAGATCGAACAACTCAAAGAAGCGATAGGCCGCGGCAATGCGCCAAGGGGCCGGTTCGTCAGCGCCTTGGAGGAAGAGGCCATTTTCGTCAAAGCGGGCCTCGCGCGGGTGGGCACTGCGGGCCGGTTTGCCGGCCGCCTGCAAGCGCTCGACCAACCATTCCATTTCTCGGCGATAGGCCTCGGACTCGTCCGAGACAAAGAGGGCGAAATGCGGCTCATCCACCTTGGCGGCCGCGGCAACCGCTTCGTAGAACGGGTCAATCAAGCCGCGAGCACCGCCGATGATGTCGTAGCCGAGCTCCGCATAGACCTCCGAGACCTGGGCCGTGAAGCCCATGCCGCCGGGAATGGCGTCTAGCTCGACCAACTTGAAGCCGTCCTCGGTGAGCAAAAGATCCGGACGGATGACCAAAGGCAACTGGGACTTGATGCGATTCCAGAGGCCCATTTCCCGCACGGCACTCGGTTTGCCCAAGTCCAAATACTCGTGAATCCAAGGCGGCTCAACGCCCTTGACGCTCTGGTGGTAAAGCTGATTGGAGGCCTTGTAAAACTGATGGAGGACGCCGCCGAGTTGGTCTAGGTAGCGTTGTTGCGCCGGCGAAAGCCAGAACGGCTCTGGGGCAATGCGCCACGGCAGATTACTGTCCGGGTGTAAATGGGTGCGGTCGCCTTCAAAAAGGCCGCCGGCAGGACAGTGGGCGTTGATGTGGAGGCAGAGCGCTTTGAGGTCGGGTGCAGTACTGGGCAGGGACATCGAATAGGCTCGCTAAAATATGTATGCACACCAATTTAGGATAAATGATATGCTAGGTCAACGCCGCTTGGCTTTTGGCAAGACCAAACCCGCGCCGCATATTTGCTCGGACGACGAAGGAGCGCGATATGGAGTTGACAGGCAGGCGTTGCCTAGTAACTGGCGGGGGGCGCGGCATTGGCCGGGCCATTGCCTTGGCCCTGGCGCGGGAAGGGGCGCACGTGGCGATTTTGGCCCGCACCGGGGCAGAGTTGGACGAGACCGCCGCGCTGTTGGCAGACCAAGGCCAAACAGCGTTGAAATTGCAGGCAGATGTGGGGCGGCGCGAGGAGGTAGATGCGGCCATTGAGCGCGTGCTCGCCGCCTGGGACGGGGTCGATGTGCTGGTCAACAACGCGGGAATTCAGGGGCCGATAGGGCGAATGGAAGAGGTCGATCCAGAGGCTTGGATGCAGGTGGTACAGGTCAATTTGGGCGGCTGTTTCTACTGCACCCGCAAGGTCCTGCCGGCCATGATCGCCCAGCGCTACGGCAAGATCATCAACCTCTCGGGCGGCGGTGCCGTGGGGCCACGGCCCTTCTTTAGCGCGTATAGCGCCGCCAAGGCCGGAGTGGTGCGCTTTAGCGAAAACTTGGCCGGAGAAGTGGCCGAACACGGCATTGACGTCAACGCCATTGCTCCCGGCGCGGTCAATACGCGGATGCTCGACCAACGGCTAGCGGCCGGCGCGGCCGTGAGCGCTGAGGAACGGGAGCAGGACCAGCGCCTGCTGCGCGAAGGCGACGCTACGGGCGAGCGAGCGGCTGCACTGGTAGTCTATCTAGCCTCGGCGCGCTCAGATGGGCTGACGGGACGGCTGCTGTCCGCAGTTTGGGACCCGTGGGAAACCTTCGATGTCGAGGCGATTATGGCCACAGAGGCCTTTTCCGTGCGGCGCGTCCAACAGCAGGAGAACTGAGTGTACAAGGTGGGAATCGTTGGAGCGGGCCGAATGGGGCGGCGACGGGCGGCCACGGCCCATGCCCATCCCGAGTCCGCAGTAACCCTGATCTACGACGAACACGCGACCGCCGCGGCCGAACTAGCCGCCGAATACGGAGCCACAGTGGCGGCTTCGCAGGAGGAGCTAATCGCGGCCGAGCTCGACATCGCAGTGGTCGCAACGACGCACGACGCATTGGCCCCCATCAGCACCGCCGCCCTCTTGGCCGGCAAGCACGTCCTGTGCGAAAAGCCGCTGGGGCGCAACCCCCAAGAGGCCCAACAGGCCGTCGCCGCAGCCGAGCAGAGCGGGCGCGTGCTCAAGGTCGGCTACAACCACCGCTATCATCCCGCCATCCAAAAGCTGCACGAGGTTTGCACGGCGGGCGGGATCGGCCCGCTGCTGAGCATCCGGGCGCGCTATGGCCACGGCGGACGCCCCGGCTACGACCGCGAGTGGCGGACCGATCCCGAGAAGGCGGGCGGCGGCGAGCTCTTGGACCAAGGGGCGCACCTAATCGACTTGGCCAAGTGGCTGTTGGGGGACTTTGCCGAAGTCACAGGCTATGCTGAAACCCACTTCTGGGACGCGCCTGTGGAGGACAACGCCTACGGCCTCTTTCGCACGGCCACCGGTCAGGTCGCCTCGCTGCACGCGAGTTGGACGCAGTGGAAAAACCTCTTCAGCTTCGAGGTCTGCGGGCGCGCCGGCTACGTCTGCGCCGAGGGTTTGGGGGGAGCCTACGGGCCGGAACGAGCTGTCGTAGGGCGGCGCAAGCCCCAAGGCGGCACGCCGGACAGCGAGCATTTTGACTACCCAGGCGAAGATCGCTCGTGGGAACTGGAATGGGCCGATTTTTTGCGCGGCATCTCCGGCACGGGCACTCCTCATTCGCTTGGGCGGGAGGCTTTGGAGACTATCGAGTGGATTTACCGACTTTACCGGGCTGCTGCCGAGGGGCGCTCCGTACGGCGGGAAGAATTGCTAACCATATAAAAAAAAACGAGTTGCGAATAGCATAGTCGCTGCGTCACTAGGTGCGGCGACTATTTTTTTTCGCACACGTCATTTTTTTTGAAAATTTTTCGCAAAAATTTCTTACCATATAGGTAGCTAGACGGCAAACAAAACCTTTGGTCATCTTTTTGTCATATAGAAAGGACGGGAACCCTTTAGACGAAGTGAGCAACACCCTAAACCCATTATTTACCGTATTTCAGATACCCTTAAACCCGCAGGAAGTGCTATGAGAACAGATCAGGATATCGCCCAAGTGGAACGCATTGCCATGGCTTACCGACGCCTTGCTAACGCTATGATTCTCAGTACTTTACGCGAAATATCCAAAATGGAGGAGGTCGTGGAAACGCCCGATGGCACCCCAGAGCTGGCCTTTGTCGAGAGCTCTAGAATCGATCCTTGGTGCGAGCTGGCCGGCCTCGAACCCGAAGTCGTGCGCAAGGCCGCTAAACGGCTGATTGCGGAACGACCTTTTTAGCACATACAGCACAACCCAACAAAAAAAGCTCCGGAAGTGTTCCTTCCGGAGCTTTTTTGCGTTTAGTGGCTAGCGCGGAGTGAGGCGCGCGCGGCGTGGTCGAGGAGGCCGCGCACCACTTTTTCGGCATCGCGGTGGCGTAGATCCTCAAAGCGCAAGGCCCAAACGTGATCCCGGTACGCCATGTTGCGCACTTCGATGAGGACCTTGACGTCAGCCGGGTTGTTGCGCAAAACCCCTAGCCCCTGCCCGCGGACGTGGGCACCAGCCCCCAATGCCGGGAGCAGAGAGCGGGCAAATTGGCGCGAGGCGCGATCTACGCGCCCACTCTTGCTGCTTCTGTAGTATAGAACCAGCGGTGCTTCTGGGGCCTTGGGCTCGCTATCGGCGTGAAGGGAGAGAAAGATGCGCCGTCCCTTTGGAGCTTTGGCAAAAGCCTGGCGGGCAATGCGCACGCGAGTCGAAAGATTGCCACCGTGCGGCCAAGCGCTGAGCTTGTTGGTCTGGTTGTAAGCGGCCCAGTTGTACACTTCGTTCTTTTCGTTAACAAAAGTCTGGGTCGGCGGATCGCTTTGGCGAATTAGGTGGTTGGGGCTGAGTAGGGTCATGGTGACTTGGGCCCCGTGCAAGCGCGCCAAAACATAGACCCGCAGCGCGATGTCGAAGACGTACTCGTCCTCTACTACATAGAGCCTGTTGCCGTTGCCGTCGCGAGTAGAAACTAACGCGCCCGGGTCCAGCCCGCCGTGGCCCGGGTCGAGGACGATGTGCCAGCCTTCCAACCGAGAGCTCAAGCGCCCCATGCTCCCGACCTTGCGCTCGAATTCCCGCCACAGACGCGCTGCTTGGCGATACGTCTGACGCGGCGAGCTTGGATGGCCTTCGTAATATTTCTTGCTCGGCTGGCGCTTATTGCGGGGTCGGGAGAAGTAGTACGGGCCATTGTCGGAGGCGATTTTTGGCGTGTCAGAGCGGTGGATCTGCAGGTCGTCCCAATTAATCTCAGACAATTCCACCCAGCGCATTGGCCGCACCTTGAGCCGGTCGCCCGGGTGGATGACGGCGTTTCTCTTCAATTTGTTGATGCGAGTGATTTCAGCCACGCTCATCTGGTGCAGTCGGGCGATCTGCGCGAGGTAATCGCCCCGCTTCACCACGTACGTGGCCAGCCGCGGGCCGCTCGCGGGCGCGGCACTTGGTTCGAGCTTCCCATCAGAGTAGAGCTTGAGTTCTTGGCCTGGGTAGATGCGGTTTGACCGGAGGCCGTTGAGCACCTTGAGACGATAAACGCTGATGCCGTACGCGCGGGCAATCTCCCACAGCGCGTCCCCGCGCTCCACGATGTGTACCGTGCTCGCCGCATCTTTGAGGCGGAGCTTCTGGCCGATGAGAATCCGGTCGCCGACAAGGGCGTTGAGGCGCTGCAACTGGCTGACCGAGACTCGGTAGCGCCGGGCTATCTCCGTCAAGGTTTCGCCTTCTTTCACCACGTGGACGGCTTCCTCTAACCGCGAAGCGCGCAAGCGGAGCTTTTGCCCGGGCCGAATGAGGTCGCTTTTGAGCTTGTTGATCTGGCGCAAAAAACTCAAGCCCACGTCAAATCGCAGGGCGATTTTCGACAGCGTGTCGCCGCGCCGCACCGTGTATTCACGCGGCTCTTCGTCGTGGTCGTCGGCTGAGGCACTCCGAGTGGGCGCGGCCCTCTTCTGCAAGTAGAGCTTCTGCCCGACGTGGATGACGTCCCGCTTGAGGCGGTTGAGCGCCTTGAGCTTATAGACCGGAACGGCGAACTGCCGCGCGATTTTCGACAGCGTGTCGCCACGCCGGACGCGATACCAATCGCCGCTTTTTATTGGAGGCCCAACTCTGAGACTCTGACCAGCGTGTATCCTACTGCTGCGGAGCTTGTTCCAGCGCTGGATTTGCCCCTGCGAGACTCGGTAGCGTGCGGCAATCTCAGACAGAGTATCCCCTCGTTTGACCACGTGGACGATTGGACTCCTGCGCTCGGCGGCGTCAATTGCAAACGCACACAAAAGCAACGCCACCAGGATATAGACCGGGCGCGACATAAACTAAATATTGGAATTGGACAACAGGGGAAGGGGTTTTGCAAGTATAAGGTCATTAAGACTATAGCGCAAAGGTTACTTGCTGGCGACAGGGGGGAAACCTATACTTCGCCCCATGAATGAATCTAGGCTACCCTCGGTAGATCAAGTGCTCAAACAGGTCGCCGATCTCTTGCAAGAGTACGACCGCGCCTATGTCGTCGAGCAGGTGCGCCGCTGCATTGCAGACGTGCGTAGCCAAGTGCAGGCAGGCATTGTGGACGAGGAGCGGGAGGCCCTAGACGCACGGATCGAGCAGGCCGTGCGCCGCTGTATCGAACAAGAATCCGCGCCCCGGCTGCGCCGCGTGGTCAACGCCACCGGCGTGGTACTGCACACTGGCTTGGGCCGGGCGCCGCTGCCCCGAGCGGCCCAAGCGGCCGTCGCGCGGGTGGCCACCGGCTATTGCAACCTCGAATTCGAACTGGAGTCGGGCAAACGCGGCGAGCGCGTCGCGCACGTCGAGGCACTTATATGCTCGATGACCTCCTCAGAAGCTGCCGCGGTGGTCAACAACAACGCCGCGGCCGTGCTCTTGCTGCTCGACACCTTGGCGCGGGAGCGGGAAGTGGTGGTCTCGCGAGGGCAACAGGTCGAAATCGGCGGTTCATTCCGCCTACCCGACATCATCGCGGCCAGCGGAGCCAAACTGCGCGAGATCGGCACGACTAACCGCACGCACTTGCGCGACTACGAGCGCGCCGTCGGCCCGGAAACCGGTGCCATTTTAGTGGTGCATCCGAGCAATTACAGGGTGCAGGGCTTTACCGCCGAGGTGGACCTGAAGGACTTGGCCACCCTGAGCCAGCGCGCTGGAGTGCCGCTAGTCCACGACTTGGGAAGCGGTGCCCTCGTCGACCTAGAGCAGTGGGGGCTGCCGCCCGAACCTGTAGTTGCCTCCAGTCTCAAGGCCGGAGCAGCTATAGTCAGCTTCAGCGGCGATAAGGTACTGGGCGGGCCGCAAGCCGGTATTATCGCCGGCCAGCGACCCTATGTGGAGCAAGTGCGCCAAAATCCGCTGATGCGCGCCCTGCGCTGCGACAAGCTGATCTACGCCGCGCTCGAAGCGGTGTTGTCGCTCTATCGCCTGCCGCCGGACCAGCTAACGCCGGCCCTGCCGGCGCTGGCCATGCTGCGGGCGACCGTTGAGACGCTAGAGGAGCGCGCCCAGAGGCTGTTGTCCCTCTTGCCCGAGGCGGTCTGCCGCACTCTCCGCCTCGAAGTGGTCGAATCGCTGGCCCAAGCTGGCAGCGGATCCCTGCCCTTAGCCGAGATCCCCAGCCGGGCCGTGGCCCTCCAGCCAGACGCGGGCCGGATCGAGCAGCTAAGCCGCCAGCTCAGGCGGCAGGGTGTAGTTGGTCGCATCACCCGCGAGCGACTTCTGCTCGACATGCGCACCGTGCACGACGACGAGGTAGAATGGATCGCCCAAGCATTGACCCACGTCGCGGCGCAGTAAGAGCCACGCTATTGCTAGTCGCTTGGCTGCTCAGCGGCTGTGGTGGCAAAGAACCCACCGCACCGCCTGCGCCGGTCCCTGTCCCCCCCGAACCCACCGGCCGGGCCGGCACCGTTTCGGTCGTCAACCACACCGCCTACGACCTCGAAGTGGCATACCTCAACGAGATCGACGCGGACGAGCCGCGGATTGTGCGCACCCGCGTGCCGGCCGGCCAGCGCGTGGAGGTTTCGGACGGGGTCCTACCAGCCGGTTTAGCCGTGGAATTCGACGTGGTCCTCGTGCCGCACACAGCCGACGAGATTCGGGTGCGGCGCAAGATCCAAGTCGCGATTGACGGCGATTGGGTCTTAAATGTGCGCTTGGCGGACGAATCCGACCCCTTCAGCCTAGAGGTCGCCAGCACGTCCCCCTAGGTTTCAAAGAGGGGACAATATTTTCGCTTGCTTTATCGCGGGGTGGGTTTTACGTTTGAAAACCCACGACAAATTTCAGCACCTTCCCCTTACTTTATTCGTCTCTTGCATAACGCAGAGCCGTTTCCGTTTTGGCTAACTTAAGCTAGCTGTGCCAGTCGCTTGCTTTGGCACAGCTAAGAGATCAAAAAACCTATGGTGTTGGACATCCGAGACTTGCGCGAAGAAGCCGTGCCAGTCGCTAAAACATCGCTAGACCAGTTACTCCAAGGCGACCCGGCCCAATCACATCGGGTAGCGCTCAGCGCAGACGATTTAGACCAGCTCTTGGCCATTGCCGAGGACTCGACTGACAGCCGGCGGCTAGAGGCCATCGGCACCTTGAGCCATCACCGCTCATGGCTGTCTTCGCTCCGCGTGTTGCGCCGAATCGTGCAGTTGGCGCACCAAGAGCACGATCCTCGTCCAGCCGTAGCCTTGGTGCAAGCGCTGCGCCAGTGCGACGAGGTCGCCCAGTTCCTCACCAGCAAAGAGCGTGCGGTCGCCCGCGAGGCGGCCCAGGGCGTGCCGATCAGCCGCCAGACCCTCGCGCCGATCACCGCAGCACTAGCCGCCGGCCTTCCAGCCGACAGCACGGCCGCGCTCCTCGACAAAATGCGTCGCACCCATCCATCTATGGTGCCCTATGCAGTCGATTGCCTCCTCCAGTGCGGTCCCAACGAAAGCCTCGTGCGCGCGTTTCTGGCGCATTTGCCGCAGATACCGCTTTTTGCGCTCTTCGTCGAGGCCGGGCAACCCCAAACTATTTCACCTACACAAACCCGCGTTTGGCAACAGGCGGCGCGGATAACCACTGAGATTCTCCAACAGGCTCCATCGACCAAGCTGCTGCGCCACCTGCTCAGCAAGTGCGGCGAGGACGCGGCCTTTGCCCGCAGCCACGCCCGCTTCCTGCACGGGATCGCCCAGCGAGCCGACACCTCGTTGGATGCCGATTTAATCGGTCACTTTGAGCGACTCACCTCCGGTGCTTCCGAAGACAAGGTCGCTCGCCTAGCACCACTATTAGTCGGGTTAAGTGGGAGACTCGATGGCCAAGCAGGGCAACAGGCGGCAGCCCTTCTAGAAAATTGGAAATCCCGCTCGGCCTCGCTCAAGCTCAAGATTTACCATCTAGAGCAAGGCATCCGCTGAGCACCTGTTCCAATTCGGGTCTCCCCAAGGGCCGTTCGTCGACGGGCGAACGGCCTTTTTTATTTATGCACGCGCCACAGTAGCACTAAGGCCAAGACGGCAAACAACAGGTTGGCTAGCCACGCGCCCAGCCAAGGCGCGAGCAACTGATTCCAACCGAGGGCTTGGCCGGCCTTGACGCAACTGTAATAAGCAAAGCAGATCAGGACTCCCAAGCCGAAGCTGTTGGCCAAGCCGGCGCGGCGGGCATTGGCACCGAGGGTAGCGCCTAGGGCGATGATGATGAAGCTGGTCAGGGGAAAGGATACTTTCAGGTGCAAATCGACGCGCTGGCGCGTGGCGTCCTCTCCGTTGAGCGTGGCGCGGGCGATGTAGTCGGCCAGCTCGGCGTAGTTCATTTCCTCGGGGTCCTTCTGCTGGCGGGCAAAGTCGCTGGGAAGCAACGACAAGCTCGGCAGGGACAGGGTATCAAAGGAAGCCGTCGCCACAGCTTCGCCCTCGGCAAAGCGAAAGCGACGACCTTCGAAAAGCACCCAAATGCCCTCCCGCCACTCCATGCGCCGGGCCACCACACGCTCCAACGGGACATAGCCGTGCAGCCGCTCCCAAGACACTTCGTCGGCGCGTTGCCGCTCCGCATCGTAGCTGCGGGCGTACACGAACTGGTTACCCGCAGCTTGGAGCAGCACTTGGCGGCGGGAGCCGTCGCTGCGGTGATAGGACTTAATCTCGTCGCTGATTTGGTTGTACCGATAGGTAGCAGACGGGACCACCCAGTCAGTAAAGAAAAAAGCCGCGATCGCAACGGCGAACGCGCACGCCAAGACCGGGGCCAGCAGGCGATACAGGCTAATGCCGGTGGCCTTCATGGCGGTGATTTCGTTTTGGCGCGCCAAGCTGGTCAGGGCAAAAAGTGCGCCGAGCAGCGCGGAGATGGGCAGGGTCAGGATGAGCCAGTACGGCACCCGATAGACGTAGTAGAGCAAGATCTGCCCGGGGCGAGCCTCAAAGTCGATAAACGTGTCGATGTTTTCGGTCAGATCGATGATCACCGCAATGAGCAACAGGCTGACCACGGCAATCCCCAGACACAGCAGGAAGCGGCGCGTCAAATAGAGGTCGAGGATGCGCATCTCAGGTCTCTCTCGTCCCTCGGCGTCCGGCGCGGTCGTACGCGACCACCCGCAACAGCCCCCATCCAGCGAGGGCGAAGACCAAATTGGGCGCCCACATCGCCAATGGCGGCGGAATATAGCCGCGGTCGGCCAGTTCCTCGCCGCCGATGAGGAACATCCAGTAGATCCAAAAGAAGAACAGGCTGATGCCGACAGAGACGGCGGCGCCGCGCCGGCGAATCAGCGCACCCAAGGGAGCACCGACCAGTGCGAAGACCAAGCAGGCGGCTGGGATGGATAGCTTCTTGTGAATCTCGACCAAGTACTCGTTGATCCGCCCCGCACGGCGGTCTATGTGCCGCCACTGTCGGCGCAGGGCCTCGGCCGCCTGTTCCCTTTCTCGCTCTAGCTCATTGACCGTAGAGTCGGCAAACTGGCTTTGGTGCACGGCAATCGAATCGAGGCGTCCGTAGGCGCGCTCCTGCTCGCGGCGACGCTCTACCACCATGCGATGCATGGCCGCGATGTCTGTTTGGTGCAATTCGAGGTAGCGCACGGCAATCGAATCGAGGCGTCCGTAGGCGCGCTCCTGCTCGCGGCGGCGCTCTACCACCATGCGATGCATGGCCGCGATGTCTAGCTCGCGGTCGCTGCGGTAAGACGAAGGGCGATGCTCGTAGCGGCGGCGCTCGTCCTTGATGTGCAGCACTTGGCGGGCAAAGGTGCCGTATAAAAAGTGCTCTGCTTGGCCAGCTTCGACGCGCTGGACGTGGCCTTCTTCTAGCTCCAAGCGGATGTACGCCCCATCTCCCAACAGCGCGATGCGGCCCCTCTGAGCGTGGAGAATCACCGGCGGTCCGGGGCGCGAGGCGTCGTAGAGTGCGATGCCAGCTAGCTCGTTAGTCTCTGGGTCAATCTGGCGGATGAGCAGGTGGTAATCGCCCAAGTTGGGTATGAAGACCCCTTCCTTTTCCCGCAGCACCAAGGCGGCCTTGGTCCGTTGTAAGCTCGACGACAAGACGCGGGCTTGGTGGTTCCAGTCCGGGAGGATCTGATCGTTAAAAAGCACCATCAGCAAGGTGAGCAAAAAAGCGCCGACCAGCACCGGCCGCAGGAGCAACCAGAAGCTCACCCCGCAGGCTTTGGCCGCGATGATTTCCCCGTCGGCGGCGAGGCGGGCAAAGGCCATGAGCACGGCGATGAGCACGGCCATGGGCACGGCCAGTGCCACGATCCAAGCCAAGTTAAAGAGCAAAAGCTGGAGCGCAGCCAGCAGGGTCAGCCCCTTGCTCAGCACTTGGTCCATCGTCTGCAATACGACGTCGACCAGCAAGATGAAGAGGATCAGCACAAAGCCGAGCACAAAGGGCCAGCCGTGCTCTTTGAGCACATAGCGGGATAGGGTTGTCATGGGTCGAAAGGGATACGGGGCTGTGGCGCACGGCACGCAGGGCACCTCATCGCAAGCGGCGAGCACCCGGACGGCCACGGGCCTAGTTACCTCAAATATAACGACTTAGATCGCCGCCCCAAAAACGCGCACCGCGCCGTGCAACGGGAATGGTTTTTGCAAGGGCTTCCTTGAAATAATCACAGCCACATGCTATGTTTTCAGGTAGTTGCCCGTCTGGGCAGCGTCCTCCTGTTCCTAGGTTTGGAGACCGCCTATCGCGTTTAGTTAATACAGAAGCCGTTCGGCGCATCGCTATGGCCGAATCACCAGTGAAGGCTTCTGAGTCGTTTCCGCTAACCTCAATGGAAAGACCGTTCTCTTAATTGAGACTGCTGAGCAACGTGCCGAGTGCATTCGGCGATGGCTCGCTGTTTGACGCCCTATGACCCCGACCTTAGGGCTTGGGAGCATGTCAAACGTTAGACGTCGATAGGTGTGAATTTAGAGGTGTTTCTCCGCTTTTCCCTCCAAGTGTTTTACTCGTGGCTGGGTGTTTGCTTGCTCGCGGTGGTGGCGTATGCCGAGCCTGGCCTGCACTTTGAGCCGCTGTACGGCCCGCTTTCCCAGCGCTTTGCGGCCCCTCGCCCAAACGCCTTTGCGGCGGGCCAACCGCTCTTGCCCGCCCTCAGCCGCGTGCTGATTTCGTACCAAGCCGCAGTGGACTCCGTGGGAATGGCCCACTACGGTCGCCGCGTCAGCGGGTTTGCCGAGGGACCAAAAGTCGCCGTGGATCTAAACAACTATTTCCGCCTAGAATACCAAGCTAAGCACCGTCAGCTTTGGCACCAGCAGGTCCGCCGCGACTTTCGCAGCACCGCCTCCGAGCAGCGGCGGCGCAGAGGCAACCGCTTTGAGTGGACTGTGCCCTTTTCCGCGCCCAAGCCTCTGCGGCGCTTTATCGGCGACGAAGGCCCCAGCCTCGCCCTCAATGGCTCGCGCACCATTATCGTTTCTGGCAAGAGCGAGTGGACCGATGGCGAGGTGCAGACCTCGTTTGGACGCAGTTCCAAGTTCCCCTCGCTGGGCATCGAACAGGAATCCGATTTCACGGTGGAAGGCAAAGTCGGCGAGCTGATCAGCATACGCATCGACCAAGACACCCAAGACTTCGGCTCGGCCATTGGCTCCAATTTGGGCGATCAGCTATCCAACCAGATCAAGCTCGACTACGATGGCGAAGAGGACTCCATATTCCAAGAGGTACAAGCCGGCAACACCACCCTAGAACTACCCAATACTCGTTTCGTCGGCTTTCGGCAGAAAAACAAGGGCCTCTTCGGCATCCGCGCCAAGGGACAGATCGGTCCGCTGGCCTTTACAACCGTGGCCAGCCACGAAAAGAGCAAATCCAACCGCCAGACCTTCAAGGGCGGAGCGGCCATCGACACACTCCAGCTCAAAGACTACCAATACCTTCGCAACACGTATTTCTTCTTGCACGAATTCTACCGCGCTCACCTTTCCGACTTCCGCAGTCTGTTGGACGGAGTGCAGTTTGGCCCGGAGAACTTCGTCGATATCAGTCGCCTCGAAGTCTATATCAACGACTTCAATACGCGAAATGACGCCGAACTGTTCGCCAAGCCCGGCATTGCTTGGGTCGATCCGTCCGACTCTCTTTCCACCATCGAGTGCTTTGACGCGGCGGGCAATCGCCTGCGCAACAGCGGCTGCTTCGAGGAGGGAACCTGGCACCGGCTCGACCCGGACGACGACTACGCGGTCGTGGCCGAGGCGGGGTATCTCATCCTCAACAGACCCGTGTCCAACCCTTATGCCATGGCCGTGCATTTCAAAACCAGCGCACCGGACTTCGACGGCCCCCTCCAACACGAGACAACTCGGCTCAAAGCCAGCGCCGAAGCCGACTCCTTACACCTGAAGCTGATCAAGGCCCGCAACGCCCGCCCGGGTTTCCCCACTTGGAATCTAGAGTGGAAAAACGTGTACCGCATTGCCTCCGGGTATTCCACCGGCCGCCGCTTCGACCCCAAGACGTTGCAGGTCGATATCGCCAAGGAAGTGCCCGGCCAAGAGGACCAACTTTCGCAACAGGGCCGCTCCTACTTGCAGATTTTGGGCTTGGACGAGCGCGGCAAAGACCCCGGCAGCGCACCCGACCGCGTTGTCGACGCCGACTACATAGGGCTGGACGACATCCGCGGGCACTTGATTTTCCCCGACCAGCGGCCCTTTGATCCGCGCTCCGCCAAATATCGCGGCCTGCTCGACGAACCCGTCTCCGCCATCTACGACGAGCAGCAGCAGCGCACCCAGATCGAGGCCAGCCGCTACAAAATCCTCGTCCGCGCCGCCTCCTCGGAGCAGCGCATTCGGCTGGGCGGCATCTTCGGCGGCGTCCGGCCCGAGACCGTAGAAGTCCAGCTAAACGGCCGCCCCCTGACGCGAGACACCGACTACCGCGTCGATTTCACGGGCAGCGTGACGTTTCTCGGCTCGGTTGCTCAGGAAGTGGCCGACCCCGGCGCCGACTTGGAAATCTCCTTTGAGTCCGAAGACGTCTTCAACATCGGCAGCCAGCAGAAGACCTTGTTGGGCTTGCGCACCGAGTACGAATTCTGGGGGGGCGACGGCCGAGTGGGCAGCACCATGATCTACAACAACGAGCGGTCGAGCGACCGGCGGGTGCGGGTGGGCAACGAGCCCAAGCGCACAGTGATATGGAACTTCGACTTACGCGCCCGGCGCGAGGTGCCAGTCCTCACTCGCGTCGTCGATATGCTGCCGCTGGTCAAGACCGCGGTCCCCTCGGAAGTGACCTTAGACGCCGAAATCGCCCAAAGCCGCCCCAATCTCAACACCAAGGGGCGCGGCTACATCGACGACTTTGAGGCCAGCGAGCAGCCCATCTCACTGGTCGTCAACCGCACGCGCTGGGCACCGGCCAGCACACCGGTTGGCGCGCGCTTCGGCGCGGAAAACCGCGCACCCTTCATCTGGTACAATCCCTACAACAGGGTACTGCGCACCGACATTTGGCCTAACCAAGAAGAGCAAATTGAAGCTCAAAACCGGACTACTGACATCCTGTCGCTAGAGCTGATGCCGCTCCCCGAACCCGCCGAGTCTTGGGGGGGAATCGCCCTCGCCTTCTCGGCTGTCAACGACTTCTCCGAGTCCAAGTTCATGGAGGTATGGATTCGGGGCCAGGAGGGCACCTTGCACGTGGACTTGGGCGACCAAATCAGCGAGGACTACATCGCCAACGGCCGCCTCGACACCGAAGACGAGCCTTTCCCGGGGCAAGCCGCCGGGGACGGGTTGGTATCACGGGAAGAAGACGTGGGCATCGACGGTCGCGATGACGAGGCCGAATTGAACTTCTACTTGCGGCTGCAAGACGCCGCGTTCGACACCACCCGCTCCCTCGCTGAGCGGAAGCAGGCCTTCACCGCGCTGTACCCGGACTCCGATCCCCTGCATCCCAACCGCTCGGCCGACGACCCCGAAGGAGACAACTGGAAATACGACCCCCAGCGCGGCAAAAACGATTACAGCCATATCAACGGAACCGAGGGAAATAAGAAAGACGTCGAAAGCGGCGACCGCCCGGACACAGAAGACCTCAACGGCAACGGCGTGCTCGACCGCCGCAATAATTACTACCAGTATGAGATCGACCTGTCGTCGAGTCACTACGAAGTCGCCGGCACCCAAAACAAGGGCTGGCGCCAGCTCCGGGTGCCCCTGTTCGGCCCTCACGTCGGGCGCGTGGGCTTGCCCGACTCCACTCGCATCGAATACGCGCGCCTGATGCTTTCGAGCGCGCCGCGGCCGGACGCAGCAGACACCGTGCGGGCCGAGATCGCGCTCGTGGAGATCGTGGGCAACAAATGGCAGGAAGACGACGTCGTGCGGCTCGACGAGCGCTTTCCGATTGGCGACCGCGAGGTCCTCGACGTCACGGTCATCGGCACGGACAAGAGCCAGAGCTACCGACCGCCACCCGGCGTAAAAATCCGCCGCAACGTGCAGTCGCGCACCCGCGAACGCGAGCAGTCGCTCGTCCTGGCCTACGAAAACCTAGAACCTGGGCACCAGATGTCGGCGACTCGAATCCTGACCCGTGCGTCCAATTACACCAGCTACGAGCGATTGCGCATGTACGTGTATGGGGATTCGAGTGAAACCATTGAATACGCACACGGCGATTCGAGCGACTTGGTACTCTTCGTGCGCTTTGGCGTGGATTCGACCAACTACTACGAGGCCATCAGCCCCATCTTCCCGGGTTGGGAGGGTGGACGCAAAGGCTGGAAGGGCAATCAAGTAGATGTGGACCTGCCGGTCATCTCCCAGCTCAAGGCCCTCCTGCAATCCGAACAGGCCGACACCACCACGGGCGAGTTCTACTACACCTACCGGATAATCGACCCACGCGGAGCACCGCTAGATAGCAAGACCTTGATCGCTCAACGCGAACTGGAAGCGCTGCACGCGGCCGGCTACGACCCCCAAGTCGAGCGCTTTTCCCTAGACCAAGTCTTTGCGCGGTCGGGTCTGCGCAGCGGCGAGCAAGCCATTTATCGGGTGCGCGGCAATCCGTCGATGCAATCGATCAAACAACTGAGCGTCGGCTTGCGCAACCGGGCGGAAAACCACGCGTACAGCGGCCGGGTCTTGCTCGACGAACTCCGCCTCGACGAGGCGCGCAACGACCCTGGACTAGCCGCGTACGCCCAGCTCAACACCAAGCTGGCCGACTTTGCCAACCTCGGCGGCAACGTGCTCTGGCGGCAGGAAAACTTCCGCAGCTTTACCGGCCAAGGAGGCAACAGCACGGACCGCGAAGCCGCACTGTCGGTCTCCTCCAACGCGCAAAAGCTCCTGCCGAGTAGCTGGGGATTTTTGATCCCGGTCAAGGTAAATGTCAGCCGCTCGACCAGCTTGCCGCGCTTTGGTCCTGGCTCGGATGTGGAGCTGACCGCCGAAGAGAAGCTAGAGCAACAGGCCGTCCGCTCCAAGGAATTCTACGATGTGTCCATCAGCCGACGACAGGGCAAAAACTTCCTCCTGCGCTGGACCCTCGACCAGATGAACTTGCGGCTTTCGCACTCGCGTGAACACAGCTCGGACCCGGTGCGCCCGATCAACGAGCGCGAGGCCCAGACGATGAACTTCAACTACAGCATGCCCCTGCCCAAGCCAGCGCTGCGAATCATGGGCTGGCTGCCGTCGTTTATGCCCGACGGCTGGACGCGGATGGAATTCCGTCCGCTACCTTCGAGCCTGACCTACTCGGCCAACGGCAGCCGACGCACCTCGCGGCTGCTGCGCCGTGGCGACGACGAGCCGACCGAGCAGGAGGACTTTACGCTCGCCGAAACCTATGCCTCTAAGCTCAGTCCATTCTCCGGTCTATCGGCCAACTACAACCTCAAAATCGACCGAGACCTGCGAAAAAAATTCGTCCCCGAGGAGTGGAGCTTTGGGCGCGAAGTCGGGCGCAGGCAAACGGCCGACCTCAGCCTTTCGCTGCGCTTGGTCTCGTGGCTGGACCAAAACTACACCTTCAAGGCCAATTACGACGAGCAAAACGACCCAACGCAACGGCGCGGGGTGGCCCCGATCGATTCGATCAGCGGTCTGCCGTTCAAGACCCTCGACATCCGCAACCAAAACGATCTCTCCGTACGCCTCAATCTCAAAATCCCGACCCTGCTTAAGAACTTGGGCAAGTCCCCAGGGCAAAGCCGCAAGGCGCAGCGGCGCGACGACCGAGATCGCAACCGCAACCGAAATCGCGAACCCGGCGAGGACGCGCCCACCCCACAGAAAAACCAAACCGAATCACAGAAAGGCCAAACCGAACCGCAGAAAAACCAAACCGAATCACAGAAAGGCCAAACCGAATCACAGAAAAACCAAACCGAATCACAGAAAAACCAAACCGAATCACAGAAAAACCAAACCGAATCACAGAAAAACCAAACCGAATCACAGAAAAACCAAACCGAGGCACCACAAGGCCCCAATATCTTCCGCCGTTTCGCCGGGTGGACCGGCCGCATCGTCGAGCCGGTCAACGCCAGTTGGCGGCGCAACATCAACTCCCGCCACTTCAACTTGCTGCATCGTCCCTCGCTTTCCTATCAACTCGGCCTCGAAGACACGCTGCGGGTGCGGCAGACAACCCAAGGGCTAACTCATCAAGACAATTGGTCGCACACGGCCTCGTTTGAGACCGGCTCGGGGATGCGGTTGCCCTTGGGCATTAGCGTCAAGGTCAACTCCAAAGAGCAAACCACCGAGCGCAGCGGCGCTTCGCAGCAACGGCTGCGGCTGCGCAACGAGCGGACCTACCCGCGCGTGAGCCTTAGCTGGGGGCGCGCCGACCGGCTGCCCTTGATAAAGAGAGTGATCAACAGCGCACAGGTAAACGCGAGTTTTGAGTCCTCAGAGGCCAGCGAGGGCGAGGGCAGCCTCATGCCCGGCCACCTGCTCTCCGAGGAGACCAAGACCGAGTTCAGGGCGTCGTGGAACGGTCGTTGGCGCTGGGGACCGACGACGACGATCGAGCGCGTGATCTCCACCTCGGAGAGCCGCGATTTTGAACCAACCGCAACGGGCGACGGCGCGCAGCCCCTGCGCGGCACCCGCGACAAAGAGCGCGTGACCACCACGTTCAAGATCACCCATAACCTCAAGCCGCGACGGTTGCCCCTGATCGGACGACTCAAAAGCGACGTCACGCTCAACTTGGAACAGAAGTTTGAAGGAGAAACGCGCTCCATCGCCACCGGCGACGAAGAGCGCGTCCCCAACGGCAAAGAGGACCGCTGGCGCACGCAGTTGTCCATGACCTACAACTTCAGCACGAACTTCCGCGGCGAGGGGCGGATTCGCATCGAGAACAACAAAGACCACCTGCGCGACAAGACGCGAAAGATCCGCGAGGTGCGGCTTTCGGGCACGTTCTTTCTCCGCTGAGCATGTTGCTCAGCGCGGCTACAGGAGATATTTTTGTGTTTAATCAACGCGAGCAACGCGCGCTCATCGGCCTGACGGCAGCCCTGCTCATTGGGATGCTCGTCGCCGCAAGCGATTGGCATCGCCCATCGCATTCAGAGGAATTCAGCGTTGTGCCGCGTGCAGTGGCTCCGCCGCCGCTCGAGGAGGTAGTAGTCAAGCAGGGGCCGCTCTCGCTCAATTCGGCTACGATAGCCGAGTTAGTCGCGCTGCCGGCAATCGGCCCTACGATCGCCGAGCGAATCGTCGCCTTTCGCCGCGAGCGCGGTCCTTTCGAGCGGCTGGAGCAACTAACCGAAGTCAATGGCATCGGCGCGAAAACGCTAGAAAAGCTCCGTCCTTTGCTCACCGTGGAGTAGCAGCGCATTCTGCAGGAAGGGGTTGAGATTGTTTGGTTTTGGCAGGACAAAGGCCACCGGGATCCACATCAGCGGTCAAACCGTGCGCGTCGCCGCCCTAGACGCTGGGCGCGCTGGGATCCGGCCGCTGGTCTTGGCGGCCGACGAACTAGAGCAGTCCTTTGACCCAGTGGCCTTGGGCGACAAGCAGCAGCGGCAAGGGCTAGCCGCCAAGTTGGCCGCACTCGCGGCGACGTACAACTTTGACTACAGCAACGCCTGTTTCGCGCTGGACCGGCGCTTGGGTTTCATTCAACGCCGGCCCCTCGTAGCGGGAACTGAGCACGAAAACCGCGAACAACTCCTGTGGGAATCCGAGCAAATTTTGGCCGGAGAAACGAAGGATTTTAGCTGCGATTTTGTGCTGACCTCGCAATGGGGCTTTGTGGTGGCGGTTCGCCACCGCGCCCTTGACTACTACCGCGCGCTAGGCAAGAAAACGGCGATTGGTCGACTCGATGTGGATATAGTGCCCTTTGCCCTGTACAACGCCAGCGAATGCGCCAACCTGCTCACCAAAGATAAGTTCTCGCTCCTGCTCTATGCGGATGTTGACGAGGCTTGGCTCCTGCTGATAGAGGAAGGCGAGCTGGCCGCGCTGGCCAGTTGCGTCTGGGAGGAAGAAGACGACGCGCCCGAAGCCTTAGCAGGGGCCGCTCGCAAGCTGCTGAGCGATAATGGTAGCGACCTCCAGCGCCTATGGGGTGCTGGCATTGTGTATTGGAGCGAGGGCTTGGCCGCACATTTGGGGGTGCCGCATTCAATCCTCGATCCACTCGCTGCGATCAATCCCAGGTTGCTCGGCAGCGCTACACCTGCGCAGCGATCCGCGTATGCCATTGCCGTTGGGCTGGCTCAGCGGGGGCTGGTGGGATGATCCGCGTCGAGCTGCTCGCCCGCCAGCGGCGGAGGTCGCCGTGGTCAAAAGCCTTGCTTTTGGTCTTGGTCCTCTGTGGCGGACTATACGGAATTCACCAGTTCTCGCCCGCGCTAGTGAGGCCGCTTTTCAACGCGGGTTCTGCCCTCATTTCCGCAGCGCAGCAAGAACTCGCACCCAAGCCCACGGCGCAACAAGAAACCACACCAAGCCCGGGGCAAGAGAGCACCCCTAAGCCCGTGGCACAGCAAGAAAAGGCCACACCAAGCCCCATAGTGCAGCAAGAGAGCACATCCAAGCCCAAAATGCAGCAAGAAACTACACCAAACCCGGTGCAAAAGGCCTCCCCTAAGCCCGAGGCACAGCAAGAAAAGACCTCGCCAAGTCCCGCAATCCAGCAAGATAGCACTCCTGAGCCCAGAGTGCAGCGAAAAACCACACCAAGTCCGGTACAAGAGGTCGCCTCCAAACCCATAGCGCAGCAAGAGAGCACGCCCAAACCCACGGCACAGCAAGAAACTACACCAAGCTCGGTGCAAGAGGTCGCACCAAGCCCCGTAGTCCAGCAGGAGAACACGCCCGAACCCGGGGCGCGGCAAGAGGCCACTTCTAGCCCTGTAGTGCAACAAGAAACCGCGACCGAGCCTGTGGTCCCACCCCGTCCCACCACACCAGCCCCAACGCCGCCCCAAGACCCCTCATCCCAGCGCAGCACGGCCTGCCACCAAGTCATGCGGATCAACGAAAAGGTTCCCGTCGAGATTCGCGTGTATTCGCTGAACTGCAATTCGAGCGGAGAGTACTGGCTGGAGGGAACCAGCCCCTCGTACAAAGTATTGCGCATATTCAGGCTTGGCTTGCAAGCGTTGCCATCGCGGGTTTCGTTTTCGACTTGGCGGGAAGAGCGCACGCTGCGCTTTTCATTCCAAGGCCGCTTTGCCGAGCAGGATAGTCCTCCACTGGCCGCCCTCTCGTCTAGCCAAGCAGAGCAATTCTTCGGCAAGGTGACCCGTTGGGCCGACGCGAGCGGCCTAGACAGCCTGTCGATCGAAGAGCCCACCCATAGGGCCTTGTCGTCGTCGCGCACGCACCAGCGGCAAAAACTGCGGGGCCTTGGCTCCCCTCAGCAGATCAACGCCTTCCTGCAGCAGTTGCAACAGATCGCGGAGGTCGCGACCCTCGGCGAGGTCTTGCTCATGCCCGTCACAAGCGACGAGCGCGGCTGGGTTCAAGCGCGGCTCTACGCGGCCGTGGACATCATTGTGGACGAGCCCTGATGAACCGCATTGCAGACGCAGCCATTTATCCCGGCAGCTTCGACCCCATCACCTTTGGCCACCTGAACATCCTAGAGCGGGCCTTGGGCATCTTCTCTCAAGTCACCCTGCTGGTGGCGATCAATCCCAACAAAAAACCGCTCTTTTCGCTGGCGGAGAGCCGGGCGATGATCTCCGAGGCCATCAGCAACTGGCCCCAAGCCAAGGTCGATTTCCACGACGGCCTGACCGTTGACTATGCGCGGCAACACAACATCCGCACGGCCGTGCGGGGCCTGCGAGCGGTGACTGACTTTGAGCACGAGTTTGCCATGGCCTTGACCAACCGCTCGCTGTGGCCCGAGTTCGACACGGTCTTTCTAATGACCAAGGCCGAGTACATGTATCTCAGTTCGTCGGTCGTGCGCGAAGTGGCGCAAATGGGCGGGCAGTTGAACCAGTTCGTACCGCCTTGTATCGAGCGACGCCTGCGGGAGAAATTCCACAATGCCTGAGTCCCAACGCGAAGTACAGGCGCTGCTCGCGCTGAGCCAAGCCGAGCCGCCCAGACGCGTGCGGCGCTTGCTCGATCACTTTGGCTCGGCGCAAGAGGCCCTCGCCGCCGCAAATTGGACTGCCGCCGTGGGAGCCAACGCGCCCGAGCAGCGTCCGACGCAAGCCGACTTCGCGTGGGCCGCCGAGCAATGGCAACGGCTCTGCGCGGCCGGCGGGCGCTGCCTATCCCCAAAGGATGCGGACTATCCCCCGTTATTGGGCCAAATCGCCGCGCCACCTCCCGTGCTGTTTGCGCTAGGGCCGGACGACTTGACCCCTCCTACTATAGCCATCGTCGGCTCGCGCAAGGCATCGGACAGTGGCAAGCTAATCGCCGGCGAGCTAGCCCGTGGGCTAGTCGAGCAAGGCATCTGCATCGTCAGCGGCATGGCTTTCGGCATCGACGCCGCGGCCCACACGGCCGCGCTCGCAGCCGGAGGACGCACCATCGCCGTGTTGGGCTGTGGGCCAGACGTGCCCTATCCCCGCGCCCACACCCAGCTCTACCGCCAAATCCGCGAGCGCGGGGCCATTGTCTCCGAATTTGCTTGGGGGGCACAGCCGGAGCGCGGGGCCTTCCCGCGCCGCAACCGCATCATCAGCGGTCTGAGCTTAGGGGTAATCATCGTCGAGGCCCCGCAAAAGAGCGGTGCACTGATTACGGTCCAACATGCATTAGACCAAAACCGCGAGGTCTTCGCCGTGCCCGGGGACGTGCGCTCGGGCCGCAACGCGGGCTGCCACCAACTCATCAAAGACGGAGCCAAGCTGGTCGAGAATGTGGAGGATGTGCTAGAGGAATTGATCATGTGGGCGTCACCGCGCCCGCAAAGCGCACCCGTACCCGCGCCGTCTCTTCCCCCAGAGGACGAAAGCGTCTATGCCCTGCTCTCGCACCAACCCCGACACATCGACGAGCTCGCCCAAGATAGCGCCCTACCCCCCGCGACCCTGCTCGACGTGCTGCTGAGGTTGGAACTCGACGGCCTAGTAGATCAGCTCGCGGGCAAGCGATTTTTGCGGCGAGCGGGGTAATCTCACTCAGTCACCAGCGCACAGCTCGCGCGACTAGTCGTCTGAGTCCCCTATCTGCAACGGTTCGTCGCGGTCGGATCTGTCTCGAAAAAAAGGCCGCGCCAAACGCCACAGCACATACGCTGCGGCGAGCGCGGCAAGGGCGACCGCCACTGGCGTTTGCCAGTCCATTTCACAAGCCGAGGGTCGTGCCGACTTGATAGGTCGCCAGTGCGCCGAGATATGCGAGGGCCGTCATATAGCCAAAGCTAAACAGGGACCAGCCATAGGAGCTGGTCTCTTTTTTTATAACCACCAAGGTCGATAGGCACTGGGCGCATAGGGCGAAGAAGACCATAATCGACAGCGCCACCGCCAAGGTGTAAATCGGGCGGCCATCCGGCCACGTAGCCGCGGCCAAGGTCGCGCGCAGGCTCTCGGAGCCTTCGTCTTCATCCGCGCCGAGGCTGTAGATGGTGCCCAAGGCCGAGATGATGACTTCGCGAGCCGGGAAAGAGGCGATGACCGCCATGCCAATGCGCCAGTCCCATCCCAAAGGACGCACAGTCGGCGCGACCCAGTGCCCGACTTGGCCGAGATAGCTGTTTTCTACCAGCTCGGCCGCCTGACGCTTTTCTAAGTCATCGAGAGCTTCAGGCGCGACCGCTTGGAGCTCAACTTGGTGGCGCTCGACCACGGCTTCCGAGCGCGGGAAGTACGCCAGCGCCCACATCGCAATCGTCGTCGCCAAGATGAGGCTGCCAGCGCGGACGACAAAGGCCCGGCTGCTGTGGTACACGCGCAGTAGCACTGTGCGCAGATCGGGCATCTTGTACGAAGGCAACTCCAGCAGAAAAGGCGGAGGATCGCCGCTGAGCAAGGTCCGCTTGAGCAACCAAGCCACCGGGATGGCGACGAGCGCACCGAGGCAATAGAAGGCGAGCAGAGTCAGCGCCTGCAAGCCGATAATCCCACCCAACAGCGAGTGGTCTGGGACAAAGGCCCCAATGAAGAGCACGTACACCGGCAGGCGCGCCGAGCAACTCATCAGCGGCGCGACCAAGATGGTGGCAAAGCGGTCGCGCCGGTCTTCAATGGTGCGGGTGGCCATGATGCCCGGGACGGCGCAGGCAAAGCTGGACAGCAGGGGCATGAAGGCCGTGCCAGACAGCCCCACGCGGGTGAGCAGCCGATCCATCAACAGCGCGGCTCGCGCCATGTAGCCGCTGTCTTCGAGCAGGGCAATAAAAAAGAACAAAATGGCGATCTGCGGCAGGAAGATGAGCACGCCGCCAACGCCAGCAATGAGGCCATCGACAACGAGGCTTTGCAGGGCACCGGGAGGAATGAACGCCGCGGCGCGGTCGCCGCAGACGGCAAACAGCGCGTCAATACCATCCATCAGCGGCCCTGACCACGTGTAAATGGCTTCAAAGACCAAGACGTTGACCAGCACAAAAATCGCCACGCCGAAGAGGCGGTGCGCGAGAACGCGGTCGGCCCGGTCCGAGCGACGGCCCTCTAGGCGGCTGGGCTGGTCAATCGCCTGCGCGAGCAAACCGTCGATCCAAGCATAGCGGGCGTTGCTTTCCAGTTCGGACAGAGAATCCGCACCGGCCGTGCGCAGGCCGTGCAAGCGGTCGGAAATGCCATCACCAGCAGACGCCAACAAGCGGCGCTCGGCATATCCGTCTTCATCGATTAGGGCGCGCAGGGCCTCTATTGGGGAAAGCTCCCCAGAGACCGAGGCTTGCAACTCGGCAGTAGCGCGCTGGAGCGCCTCGGGCAGTTCCACCCGCTGCGGCCGCGCGGGCGCTGGATCCGCGTTCAAGGCCACCAAGGCACTCCTCAATTCGTCCAACCCTTCCCGGCGGTGGGCGAGGACGGGCACCACCGGCGCGCCGAGCGCCTCAGACAAGGCACTGGCGTCGATGCGAATGCCCCGCCGGATTGCTATGTCCCCCATATTGAGGGCCACTACCAAGGGCACATCTATTTCCGCGAGTTGGGAGACTAAGTAGAGATTGCGCCGCAGGTTGCTGGCATCGACGACCGCCAAGATGCCATCTATGGGCGGCGCATCTTGCTGTTGGCCCAAGAGCACGTCAATGGCCAACATCTCGTCGGGCGAGTGCGCGGCGAGGCTATAGGCACCAGGCAGGTCGATCAGGTCTAGCGCGCCTTCCCCATCCAGCGTCACGGTCCCTACTTTGTGTTCCACGGTGACGCCCGGGTAGTTGCCAGCGCGTTGGGTAAGGCCGGTCAGGGCATTAAAAAGCGTAGTCTTACCCGTGTTGGGGTTGCCAATAAGTGCGAGAGTCCGCACACAGGACCTGCTGAGTGGGAAGAACTAGGGGACTAGGCGGATGGCGGCAGCGTCCCTGCGCCGCAGTGCGAGGCGGGTCTGCCCTATCTGGACGATGAGCGCGGTCCCGGAGCGCAACACGCGCAAATGCTCTCCGGGCAAAAAGCCCAATTCGCGCAGGCGGGCGGCCAAGCGCGCAGGGGCCGAGACTTCGGCGACGACGGCTTCGCTGTGCCGAGGCAACTGTGACAAGTCGAGCGGGGAGGAGTCTGAGGTGCTGGGCGTTTTGCGAAATTTCACGCGATAGCTCCGGCTAGATTGGACGGAAATTAGCTTGGCTAAATAATTGTTTAAGCCATCAATGGGCTGTTCTGTATGCCAAACTTCTGTGAATATAGTCAATCAGCGAGCAATACGTCAATGGATTTTTCATATTAAATTTCAATCTATGAGAAAGAGAGGCAGCCATGACAAAATGGATTATAGGGACAATGTTGCTCGGCGCGGCCCAAGCAGGTGCGGTGGATTTTTACGCGCATTGGGCCGACGGCAAGGCCGAGATTTCTAGCTACGAGGTGATTCAGCCGCGCTACGGTGAGTTGCGGCAGGGGTACGGGGTGATGATTTTCGTGACCGAGAGCCTGCACCGGCAGACCTTTATCAAGGCCGATCCGCCGACGCCGGAGGCCGAGCAATTCTACGCGCTCAAGCTCAACCACATCCTCAACTTTACGACCGGGATCTACGACTATTCGGTGATGACCTCGGTTTTTAGCCAAGTGGCGGGTGAGCGGCAGCCCTTTGAGCTGCGGCGCATTTCGTTCAGCGCGCAAGAGTGGTGCGGGCAGGTCTTTGACGAGGCCCTGTTCCGCGACGGACAGATCAACGGGCACATCAGCAGCTATTTTGCCAGCGAGGGCCGTGGATCCTATCAGCTAAAGCAGCCCGAGCACTTTGCGAGCGAGGATAATCTGCTGATCCGCATCCGAGAATTACAAGGGCCGTTTATGGCCCTGGGTGAGGTGCAGGAGGTGGAGGTGCTGCCGAGCTTCTGGCAGCTTCGGCAGGCGCATCAGCCCCATGCGACCGTGGCTGGGCGGATCCACAAGGCCGCCGAGGAGCAGGTTGAGACGGCAACCGGTGCGCTGGCCAGCGTGCGGTGGGACCTGCGCATTGGCCAGCGGCAGCGAACGTTGTGGACGGAAAAGGCCTATCCGCATCGGATTCTGCGCTGGGAGGACAGCGACGGGGGACGCGGCGAATTGATGCAGACGATCCGGGTGCCCTACTGGCAGTTGCAGGCCAACGCAGACGAGGTGTACCGGCGAGAGCTGGGCATTCCCTGAAAAGTAGCTGGCGATGTCCCGTCACTGACGATTTTCTTCTATCACCTCCAGCAGAGCTTCGCGATTGGCACGCGCGTTTTCTAGGGTTGGGTCCAGAGAGAGCGCTCGGTCGAAACTTTTTAGTGCTGCGTCGTTTCTGCCCAAAAAGACGAGGGCGATGCCTATGTTGCTATGGATCGCTGCGTCGCTCGGATCAATGTTGAGAAGGCGCTGCAAGAGGGCCAGCATCTCGTCGTAGCGCTGCTGTTCAGCCCGCAGCGTGGCCAGCCAATGGAGCGCCGCCGCATGATACGGGTCCAGCTCAAGCGTGTTCACGTAATGTTCTGCCGCTGCCTCGGATTGTCCGTTCTCCTGCGCTGTCTCCCCCATGAGAAAGTACAACTCGGCTGCTTGTGTTGAGTCCGGGGCCAACGCCGCCGCCTGCGCGATGAGATCAACATTTTGTGGATTGAGCGCGATGGCGTGGCGTAGGTGGGTTTTTGCTTCCTCGGAGTATCCTAGCACATTGAGAGCCAAGCCGAGGTTGGCATGGGCCTTAGAGTAATCCGGGCGTTGCTCTACCGCGACGCGGGCGGCCTCAAGGGCTTCCCCATATCGGCCTTGATAGTATAGAATCATGCCTAAGTTGAGATGAACATTCGGTGTACGCGGGTCGAGCGCAATGGCGCGGCGCAGATGGGCTTCTGCCTCCTCGGAGTGTCCCAACTCATTGAGAATCGCGCCGAGGTTGGCATGGGCCTTAGAGTAATCCGGGCGCTGCTCTACCGCGACGCGGGCGGCCTCAAGGGCTTCCTCGTATCGTCCCTGCTCGCGCAGGGTATTGCCTAAGTTGAAGTGGGCGCTCTTTTCCTGCGGGTCGAGTGCGATGGCGCGGCGTAGATGGGTTTCTGCTTCCTCGAAGCGACCCAGTGCATTGAGAATTGCGCCGAGGCCGACATGAGCCAGTGCGAAATCCGGACGCTGCTCTACCGCGACGCGGGCGATGTCGAGGGCTTCCTCATGCCGTGCCTGGTTATATAGGATTATGCCTAAATTGAGGTGGGCATCCCGTGCCTGTGGATTGAGCGCGATGATGTGGCGATGGAGGGTTTCATCATCCCGATAGATGTTTGCCTGACGCCAAGTCAACACCCCCAGTATAACGAGAGTCACCACCGCAACGCCCAGCGCCCCCTTTTGCCACAAGTCCGGCAGACTACCGACGCCATAAGTGGCCATGCCGATGACGACGGCCATGACTCCAATACCGGCTAGGTACTGAAAGCGGTCGGCGACAAACGCATACTGCATATAGCCGTACTCGACGAAGCCCAGCACTGGCAACAACGTCACTGCAAAAAACAACGCCCCGGCTAGCGGCCCGCGACCAATCCGATGCTGGAAACGCCAGAGGGCCACCACTAGCGCGACAGCAGCAATGCAATACCCCCAAGCCAGCGGATCGGCAACGCGGATGTCCCAGAGCGGATAGATAACGGCTAGGTTCGTCGGCCACAGCAGTTTGCCTGCGTAAAACCACAGAGCGCGGGCGGCGATAAGCGTCCGTTCGGTTAATGAGTAGTCGATAGCGTCGAGAACCTTAGCCTCCGCAAGCCAGTAAAACGACAAGTCGCCGACCGTAATGACTAGCCCTACCACGCAAAATGGCACTATCCGCAACAAGTCAACCGAGGTCACCCGGCCTTGTTTCCACCAATGCCAGATCAAAAATGCCGCTGGCAGCGTAATCGCAATGGACTTGCTCAGCATCGCCGCCGCATACAACGCTAGCGACCACGCATACCGCCGCGAATTCGGCTGCTCCACAAAGCGCAGCCACATCAGCACTGCCGCTAAATAGAACAAGCCCGATAGCACATCCTTGCGCTCGATAACCCAAGCCACCGACTCCACGTGCAGCGGATGCACGGCAAACACCGCAGCCACCATCCACGCACCGGGCACCGCCAACCGCCGCAGCAGATGCCACAAAAGCAGCGTATTCGCCAAGTGTAACAGCACGTTGACGACGTGATAGCCGGCTGGTGCATACCCCCACAGCTTGTGCTCCAGCCAGAAGGTCGTATAGACCAGCGGCCAATAGTGCCCCTCTTCTCCAATAGCGCCGGGAGAGAACCAGATTTTCCACAGACCCGATATGTCCTGCACCGGCTCGGAGTTGGTTACCAATCTATCGTCCCAGACGAAGCCCCCCCACAGCATGGCTGGCAGGTAGGGGACCACTACCAGCAGGCCGAGCGCGAGAAAGGCTAGCACATCTTGCCGCGAATAGGAGATCGCCGCTGTTAGGGGCGATGCAGTTGCACTGCCTGAAGGCAGCGGGTACGACGTTTCAACTGTCTGCTGGGCCTTTGCGTCGTCGCGAGCCGCCCGTCTTCGCTCCTGCCGCGTGGGCTTGGATGGGTTCGGCGTCTTTCCCGTCGGTCTTCTTTTGGCCATGTATCTACTTCTCTTGGCGTCGGAGGATGAACACGCCCCTGCCGCCGGGGTCCAGTGGGGAAAAGGCATGCATGTTCAATTCAGGTCGCTGCGTCGGATAAGGATAGACTTCGAGTTGGGCGACGACTTCGTATATTGCAGTGAATGGTTCCACTGTAAATTGTTCGGCCGTGCCCAATTGCAACTGCCTAAAAAAGATAATCCAGTCGGGCGTGTTCTGCTCAATGTAGAGCGGTGCATTCAGCGCGGCAATTTTGTCTTTGGGCAGTGGCGTAGTTTCGTCCAAGATACAGCAAAACCGCACGTGGTCGCCGGCATAAAAAGTCAGCACCTCGCGGTAGGCAAAGTCCTGCACGTACACGAGGTCATCTCTTTCGGCGTTCTGCAACAAGTAGCTAGAGACTACCGAGATAGAATCGCGGTACGGCCGGTGGACTTCGCGGACGAACTCAAACAGGTGCAGCCCAAGGGTTTTTTGACCACTAAAGTACATCACCATGTTGAAGGGGGCCGCGCCCACGCTGGTGAACAGCAGCACGCTGAGTGCCACCGCGCCAGCGATAGCGTGCCGACGCCATGCCCATTCCACGAATAGCCCCTTCATCGCCAACAGCAACGGCAACGCTCCCATGTAATAGCGCAGATCAGCAAACGGATTCAGCCATATAAGCTGCACTGACAGCATCGCCGAAAACAGCGCAAACAGCGCGCCCATTAGGATGATTTTTCCTGCCGCCGCCAGTGGGAAGTCGTCGCCGAGTATGTTTTGGGCAATGGGCGCGCCATCGTTGGCCCGCTGAGCCCGTCGCCGCGCTTGTCGCGACGCTCCGACTGCCTGCTTTCGGTGGACCTGCCAAGTGAGTAGTATCACACCTACGAACCACAAGAATACCGGCCACGAAATCCAGTCGACGGTGAACAACTCCCGGGTATATATCCAAATTCTTTCTATGAATAGGACTAGTCCCGACTTATCGCCTTGGTACGGCGTGGGACTTTGCCCAGCAAATTCCATGAATCCGCTGCGCTCACCGCCTATGACGCCTAGCCAGTAGAGGTAGCTTGAGCCCACCGCCGCGACAGCCGCACCGCAAATGGCGAACAGCGCCCACTCTCGCCGCGTGGTTGCGCGAGCGCGAAAGAGCAGGTGATACGCCGCCAGCGAGAGCATTGTTGCTGCGCCGCCGGCGTAGTGGTTGAAAAACGACAGCACGGCCACCAGCGCTATGACCGGCAGATACGCCGAATTCCTGCTTTGCCAGTAGCGTTCGTACAGGTAGAAGAGGAGTATCAGCGCAAGGACCATCATTGAGAAATAGCGGCTCTGGCGGAAATACAACAGCAGTTGCGCCGACCCGGCGGCGAACGCAAAGATGAAGAACCTCAGCCGCGGGTACTTCGGCAGGTGTTGGCACAGCAACAGATAGAAGACGCCGAGGGCGACAATCCCAATGACAGCGTGGACAACGCGTGCGCCTATCTCGTTGACGCCGAAGAGGGCAAACCCCATCGCGTTCAGTACGTACATCAGCGGCGGCAACACATCGCGCAACTCTTCGTTGAGCGTCCGCCCATTGGTGCCACCGACCAGATTGCGCCCGTCCCAGCCGGTGATGCTCCCTTGTTGCAATAGGGTCTTGCCGAAAAAGGCGGCGGGTGCCTCGTCGTGCCACAGCGCAGCGTAGTCCAAATTCACCAAACACAGATAGGCGGCGACCAACAGCACGCCCATGGACGCCGCAGTATATGGCGCGGCCAGACGGGCCGCTAGGGACGAATGCTGGGTAGAAAGGTCAGACATGAGACATCCTTGTGTGCATCAGAAACCCGGCTAATATGTGCTAATAGTCGGTCGCCGCGCCGCCTTCGGCTTTGGACATTTCTACATGGCCGGTGGATGGCGACAGGGAGGAATGGTTGAGTTCAGCAGCCGTCAATTTTTCTATGTTTTCGCGAAGATAGGCGAGGACATCGGGACGGTGCTTTGCGTAACACAGTGGGGGCAATCGCAGTCCGTCGGTGAGCGGAGGCCAGTTAATATGTGCAGTGGGTGGCTTTTGTCGATTGACGGTCAAAATCGCTGCGAGCCGCCCGGCGGCGAATAGGTTTTCGCTTTGAGTAACAAGGCGCAGTTGTTCGTAGTAGCGGTTGAGTTGCCCGTCGGCAATGCGCGCTTCATCGGCGGCGATGCTCTCTAGGTAGCCGTCCGGCAGGCGGCGCATGACGTGGCTGGGGCGCGAGTTTAGCCCTGGCAGGCGTGCCTGAAGCACGTCGCTATATCCGTACACATCGATCAACTTCTGATCTGTGCGGGCAAAAAAGGGCGCCATTCCCATATCGCACAGATGAATGACCGGTACTTGGGAACGAGCGATAATTTTGCCCAGCCGCGAGCTGGGATGGTCAGGATATATTTCGGCGTCGCCGCGCCGGAAAGCAACGTAATCCATTATGCTTGTCCCGCGATGATACGCCGCCCTTTCGTCCGAAATGCCAGCGGCCTCGGTCGGATCCGCTTTGTGATACGCAAGGGGCGACCTCAGCGGCGTATGTGGCAGCGCGACCATCCACAGCACGGCAAAAGCCGCGGGCATCGGCGCACCCTGCCACCAAGCGGCCGGTGGCGCAGAAAGCTGCTGCTTGCGGTCTTTCCGTCGCGATCGTGCGCTTTTGCGCCCGGCGAACCGCGCTCGGATTGTTGTCGTGATTTCCTCCCACTGGTCAACGAGGACCACAACCGCCAGCAGGTACGGGTACGTGAAGAACCGCCCCCCCATGTAATCCGCTCCCGTGTACAGCGTGTAGACCAGATGCAGGGCGGCACCCGAGGCGAGCGCGCGGGAAGCACTGTTGCGCGAGACCAACCAGACCAGTGCCGCGAAAATAATCGGCAGGACCGGCGGGTCGTTTCTCAAGGTAAAGAGATAATAGTGAAGGCCGTTTTGTATCGACACCGCACGCGAAAGCCCGCTGCCAAGTTTGCTGTAAGCGGTCATCGGCAGCGGAAATCCAAAATACAGCAGCGAAAAGGCTGTCCACGCGGCCAGCGGTAAAAGTAATAAAACCACTGCGCCGACCAGAACTCCCCGAGGACACGCCCGCCGCATCTCCCAAAGCGCGTAACACAGCGGCGGCCAGACAATTAGGGCGAAGTCGTGACGAAACAGCGGTGCGAGACCGGCTAGGGCGGCCAACGCAAGCAACGCCCTGTCCTTCCCAGGGGCTTCTTGCCCGTGCCAGAGTTGTTGCCAAAAAATCAAAAACCCGACCAGCGCTGCGTAACCAAAGGGATTGTGAAGTCCCGACCAAGTAAAATCCATGTACGAGTTAGACGCGGTCAAAACCAGCATCGCAGTGGCCCATTTTGCCGGCGTTTTGAGCACCAACGCCAACAGCGCAAGGGCGATGCCATTCAAAACAATCGCCTGCACAGCGAAATTGACAAAGTAGTCCGTCGTAAACAGTCGCCCGAATGCGGTTGAAAAAAAGCCTATGACGCTGGTGAAAAGTTGAATCCGTTCATGCGGATTCCAACGCAGGCCGTTGCCGGCGAACAGTTGCTCAACCTGCCGTGTGATGATCCAGAAATCGTCGCACAGCCACGCGTTTTTGAAAAACGCAAAGGCAAACAGTGCCCCAGCACACCCCGCTGCTGCCACAGCCCATCGGTCGCGGGTGTCGGCAGGGACCATATGTTTGCTCTCGCTGTGCGCATTTTGTTCTCGGACGAGCGAGCGGCCGGTCTGCCGTCGAGATTGCCTACGCTTGGCCAAGGACCACCTCCAATGTGTGGTTATTCGAAGTAGCTAGCGACCGCCTATCACTCGACATTTCCTTCCATCGCCTTTAGCACCGCCTTGCGGTTGGCCTGCGCGCTTTCCAAAGTCGGATCGAGAGAGAGCGCATGGTCGAAGCGCTCCAACGCCTCGTCATTTTTGCCTAAGTAGAGGAAGACGACACCCATGTTACCATGAGCTACTGCGTCGCTCGGATCGATGTCGGTGAGACGTTGAAAAAGTTCCAGCGCCTCGTCGTAGCGCTGCTGATCTAACCTCAAATGGGCTAGCCTACGAATAGCCTGCGTATGATGTGGGTCTATGTCGAAGGCGCGCATGTAGTATTCTGCCGCTACCTCGGGTTGCCCATTGTCCTGTGCTGTCTGCCCCATGAGAAAATGCAATTCGGCGGCCTGCGACGAGGCCGGGTCCAACGCCACCGCCTGCGCGATGAGGTCAATGGCTTCTTCGTAGCGTCCCTGTGGCATGAGTATCTCGGCCAATCTCTGCACAAGGTCAACATTTTGCGGGTTGCGCTCGATGGCGCGACGCAGGTGCGTTTCCACCTCGTCGGAACGTCCCAGCGCATTGAGAATCGCGCTGAGATTTATATGGGCCTCAAAAAAATCCGAGTCTTGTTCTATAACGATGCGGATTGCGTCGAGAGCTTCCTCGTAGCGTCCCTGCTTGTACAGGGCGTCGCTTAAGTTGAAGTGGGCAATTTTTGCCTGCGGGTTGCGCTCGATGGCGCGACGCAGGTGGTGTTCGGCTTCCTCAAAGTGTCCCAACTCATTGAGAATTGCGCCGAGTGTAGCATGAGTCTCAGAAGAATCTGGGGCTTGTTCTGCTGCGACGCGAACGGCGGCGAGGGCTGCTTCGTACTGTCCCTGTTTGTACAGGGTGTTACCTAAGGGGAGGAGGACATTCCGCTTCTGCGGGTTGAGCGCGATGACGCGGCGCAGGTGATCCTCGGCTTCCTCAAAGCGTCCCAGTTTGTTGAGCACCATGCTGAGATTGAAATGTAACCCATCGTCGTCCGGACGTTGTGTGACGACGACGCGGTACGCGTCGAGGGCTTCCGCGTACCGGCCCAGATTATGCAGGGCCTTGCCTAAGTGACGGTGGGCATCCTGGGCCTGCGGGTTAAGAGCCTATACGAAAATTATGTTAATCGGTCGACGATCCGAAAAATGATGAGCACCGAAGCTACGTGAATTAATGCTTGGTAATGGGTACTTTTTTTCTCCCATCGGATCAGCAGTCGGCGGAACCGATTATGCCAAGCATGGGTTCGTTCGACGACCCATCGCCGCGCCGGATGCTTCTTTTTGACGGGCCTCTTGGCCCTTTCGGCTTCACTCTTGGCTACGTGTAGATGATAGTCGCGTTCCTCGACTCCTTCGATGACATCGTCGTAGTTATAGCCTTGGTCCAGACACAGATGATGCAAACGATAGACGACTTTCTCCGGCCTTTTCACCACGAGGCCATCCAACGTCGCCAGCGCGACCGTTTTGTCATGCGTATTCGCGCCGGTTATTTCCACCGCCAGCGGCGCACCACGCTGGTCGGTCAACACCGACCGTTTGGTGCCCGTTTTACTCCGATCCACCGGGGAAGGACCCGTCGCTTCGCCGCCCAACGGCGCTTTGGTAATCACCCCGTCGAGGGCTTGCCATTTCCACGCAATGCCCACCTGCGTATCATAGTAGTGCAGCAGGGTTTGCCAAGCGTGGAGAAACACGCCTTGTTGAACCCAGTGTCGAAACCGGCCATGCACGGTCGATCCGGGGGCGTAGGTTTCCCGCGGAATAACCTGCCATTGACAGCCGCTGCGTAACACAAAGATAATGGCGTCGAAAAGGACGCGATTGGGCGTGGACGGACGCCCGACGGTGCCGGGTGGTTTGTCCGGCCCCAGAATCGGGGCAATCAAATCCCACAACGCATCCGGGGTACGCCAGATCGTATCCAGCGAATCGGTCTTGGTGGCCATGGCTTTCCTCCTCTTGGTTGAGGGCAAATGATACGGAAAGCGTAGGTCGCCAAGACCTTGTTATCAACTGGAAAGCAATTTTCGTATAGGCTCTTAGCGCAATAGCGCGACGCAGATGTTTCTCTGCTTCCTCATACCGGCCCAACGCAATGAGGACCTCACCGAGGGTGTTATGGGTCTTAAAGTAATCCGGGCGTTGCTCTACCGCGACGCGGGCAGCATCAAGAGCCTCCTCATACCGGCCCTGATTATACAGGGCATTGCCTAAGTGACGGTGAGCATTCCGTGCCTGCGGGTTAAGAGCAATGATGTGGCGATTGAACGTTTCTTCGTCCCGATAAATGCTTGCCTGACGCCAAGTCAGCATCCCCAGCGCAACGAGAGCCACCGCCGCAACTCCTAGCGCACCCTTTTGCCACAAGCCCGGGAAGCAACGGACGCCATGGGTAACTGCACCAATGACGACGGCCATGACCCCGATGCCAGCAAGATACTGAAAGCGATCAGCGACAAAAGAATACTTCATATAGCCGTGACCGACGAAGCCCAACGCCGGCGATAACGTCACCGCAAAAAACAACGCCCCAACCAGCGGTCCACGCCCAATCCGCGGCCGGAAGTGCCAGAGGGCCACCATCAGCGCGACAGCGGCGATGAGATACCCCCAAGCCAGCGGGTCGGTGACGCGGATGTCCCAACGCGGATAAATAACGGCTAGGTCCGTCGGCCACAGCAACTTACCTATGTAAAACCACAGGGCACGGGCGGCGATGAGCGTCCGCTCGATCAATGAATAATCGAGAGACATTGTTCTCACAGACCGGTGAAACGACAAATCACCGATCGTGATGGCTAGCCCTACCGCGAAAAACGGCGCTAGCCGCAACAGATCGGTCGAGGTCACTCGGCCTTGTTTCCACCAATGACAGATCAAAAGCGACACCGGTAGAGTAACCGCAATGGACTTGCTCAGCAGTGCCGTCGCATACAACGCTAGCGACCCCGCATACCGCCGCGAATTCGGCTGCTCCACAAAGCGCATCCACATCAGCACCGCCGCGAAATAGAACAAGCCCGATAGCACATCCTTGCGCTCAATGACCCAAGCCACCGACTCCACGTGCAATGGATGCACGGCAAACACCGCGGCCACTATCCACGCACCGGGCACCACCAACCGACGTAGGAGATGCCACAATAGCAGCGTATTTGCTAAGTGCAGCAGCACATTGACGATGTGATAGCCAGCCGGGTCAAATCCCCACAGCTTGTGCTCCAACCAGAAGGTCGTATAGACCAAAGGCCAGTAGTGGGTCTCATTTTCAATAGCGCCGGGAGAGAACCAGATTTGCCACAGACCCGATACTTCTCGCACCGGATCAGTCTTGATACATAGATTATCGTCCCAGACGAATCCTCCCCACAACATCGCTGGCAGATAGCTGACGACCACCAGCAAGCCGAGTGCGACAAGGGCTAACACATCCTGCCGTGCATAGGATGTCGCCACTGTTAGGGGTTTTGCATCTTTATGAGCCGCCTGCCTGCGCTCCTGCCGCGACGGCTTGGATGAAGCCGATTGTTGACGCTTCATAACAGAACGCACCAGCCAGCAGTGAAATTCGCGCCGCTGTGGCTCGCCCTCTCTGTCTGCCCTCTGTTCGCCATTTTCGTCTCCATAAAGAGGCTATTGTTCGCTTTCTTCACTGTTGCACACTATCGAGGTATTTGCCAGAGTGCTGGTCTTAACCAATCATTTCCGCGAAGAAAGATAGAGAATCGGTATTTCTCGGTTGGTACATAATTGCATCACTCTTTTTTTTAGTTGTCTTTCCGACTTGAAGTTGAAGATGTGGTAGGCAATCTGTGGATGCGTCCACTGCCACAGACTATCCTTTTCGGGATCATTATCGCGTTTTTCGTTCCACCATTGCTCGGTCCATCCCGTCAGACTGTAGCTATAGGCACCCACGAATTGCACGGTGATGGACCATATCAACAATGCGCCAAATAGCATTCGCATTCGCTGGTTGGTAACAACCCGCTCAATGATCGGAATCATTAACAGCGCAAAAAACGGGGCTGTATCGACAATGGACCGGTAGCCATAGGTCATGCCGCCCCACCAATCGTACCATTTAGACGCCAGCAAGATCAGCAGAGCAGTTGCCACTTGTAGGGGAATTAGAGAGCGGTAGCGCGGCACTTTCCACGCCAGCGCCCCACCGACAAGGCCAAATAACAGTACCGGCGAAAAGAAAACTAGCCCCCGAGAGGGGCTAATGAATAGCCCCGGTAGGCTTTCCCACAAGGGACTTTGCCAGAGATCGTCGGACCCTGTGGCCGCAAGCGCGATTCTTTTCGATGTGACAGTCTGTCCAAACTCGAGAGGATTGCCAAAGTAATAGCCATTGTAAGCAGCAAGGATAGCGGCAAAAGGCAAACCAGCGAGCACAAAAGCGGCGAACCAGCGGCGGTTCACACATAGCAGATACACCCCCACACAAACAACGACCACAGCACTTGTCGGGCGGCACCACACCGCCATACCTAGCGCCGCACCACAGTAAGCTGCATAGCGTTTTCGCTCTGGGATACCGACTAGGAAATAGGCACTAAGAGTTGAAAAAAAGGTGTTCGCCGGATGCTGCCAAAGAGCTTGGCTACTAATGGGCCACGCGCAACTGCCCAGCCCGAACGTCAGAGCCACCAGAAACGCCGGTAGGGGTGCGACGAAGCGGCGCGATGTAAAAAAAACGAACAATGCCGCAGACGCAATCAGCAAAGAGGCAGTCAAAGCACCACCGTGCCACCACCAGTACCGGTCGGATTCAATATCGACGAAAAGATCGAGAAACGCATATACCGGTAGCCCAACAATTGCTGATCCAATACCAAAGGTGTTCACATACTCATCGGGGCGCGTGGTTTTAGCAAGATAGTAGCGTCCTCTAGGCTTCAGTTGACCCTTTTCATACAGGTCATTGACCTCGCGATTCCAAGCATCGAGGGTGACTCCGCGCGGTTCCTTGCTCGGCTGTTCCAGTATCCAAGTGAAAGCACCCGGCGCATCTAGCGGGCTAAGCGAAAAGGCGTGGCGCTTTAGCATATTCACACTGAACAACATGTTGCCTTCCTGATCACCGCCGGGAAGAAAATCGCCGTTACTCACGTACGCACCGAAGCAAAGGAAGAACAAGAGAATGGGCAGCAAGTATCTCGACAAAGCCACTTCGCCCGCAGTCTGCCTAGCTTTTGCGTCGTCGCGGGCCGCCCGCCTGCGCTCCCGCCGCGACGGCTTGGATGGGGCCGATCGTTGGCGCGGCGTCTTTTTCGTTAGTCTTCTTTTGGCCATTTAATAACCTAAGAGTTCTATGCTTTTTGTGACTATTGCTCTTTTATTTCCGTCTTTTCGTCGGCAAAGCGGATGCCCGCATTGGGCGGAGGAGTGGGCGCATCGGGATAGAATTTGCGCATTAGCTTGGTGAAGGTGCCGCCGGTGATCGTCGGGGTGTACTCCTGCCATGGGCGAATGGCCGGCTCGTCTGCGTCTCGGCGCAGGATTCGGATGGGGCCGAATGTTTTTTCCACTGAGTAGCCAGGAATGGAAGTAGCCGGGTCCGCCGACACGATGTGGCTGACCGAGGCTGCAATCTCTGTCACCTCCATGTTTTTTTGGTCCGCAAATATGAGGTGCCCTTTGGCGGCATAGAATGGGATCGCGCGATGCAGATAGTAATAACCGGGGAGGCTGGAATAGGGACGGTCAACCTGCCACACGGCGGAGACTCCGGGCGCGCTGGCAAGATAGCGGTACGCAGCGAAAATCGGGTCCTTATTGCGCAGGAAGCCACCAATGCCGCTCGGCCCTGTACGGGACTGATACACTCTGGCTTGGTACGGCAGTGCGTTCAGGATGCCAGCTAGGGAAACTGCTGCGAAGGATGCCGCCAGCGTGAGGGCAGTCAACCCCAACGATGAGCGCGGTTTGTTTTTCCATAACCACGCCAGCATATCCGCGCTCACCAGCAAATAGAGCGGAATGATGGCGAAGACGAAGCGATACATCTTGTGCCACTGTGTAGAGTGGATCAGGAGCATCAGGGCGATGAGTGTCAGCAGCAAAGCGTAACGGCGGAGATCGCGCAGGGCCGCTAAGACACACAGGGATACCAGCCCCATGCTGGCGATCAAGAGCCAATAGAGGTAATCCCATGCCGGGCTCGCACCGGTGATCAGGTCGTCCATGGCGAGATTGAGTCGGGTGTAGACTAGGTAGGAGTGAAACAAGCCACCGTCCCATGTGATCGCGTCAAATATGCCGACGCCGACAAAAACCGTGGCCGCCGCCAGCACAAAGTGCCACCGGGCAAAAAAGTACATGCCCGCCGGAATGAGCAGGGCGATCGCGCAAAACACGAGCTTGACGCCGCCGACGTACCAGAAAGGCTGACCAAGACCGACGATGTCGAACAGCTTCAACACCCCGGCAATCAACCCGGGCACCAGCCACGAGCGCGCACCGTAGAAGTACTCCCAGTAGATTACGCCGCTGCCGAAGACCAGGCGGTGGGCCGGCTCCAGATACTGCATGATTTCGTCGGGGTGCAAGACGAAGTCGCCGGACAGGGCAATGGCCGCCCGTGCGACAAAGGCCAGAGCGAGCACCGGCAGCAAAAATTTCCACGGCCGCTCGTCCGGAGGGGCCGGATGTAGCAGGAGGTCGGACATCGAGCATAGGCGCACAGACCAAGGTAGCGCCTGCTTGCGCTTATCTCGGCGTTCGGCTGCGCCGCGACCATGCTTGCGCTTCGACAAAATCTATCTCCTAGGTGTGCTTATTCATCTTAGATATCAAGGCCGGTCAACGTCCCTTCTCCCGAAACGTTCAATAGGAATTGATTGTGCTCCATTTTGTGACTATTGCCCTTTTATTTTCGTTTTTGCGTCGGCAAAGCGAATGCCCAAATTAGCTGGAGGAGTGGGGGCGTCGGGATAGAGTTTGCGCATTACCTTGGTAAAGATACCGCCAGTGATCGTCGGTATGTACTCCTGCCATAGGCGGATAGCCGGCTCGTTTGTCTCTCGGCGTAGGATGCGGATGGGGCCGAATGTTTTTTCCACTGAGTAGCCAGGAACGGAAGTGGTCGGGTCTGCTGATACGATGTGGCTGACCGAGGCTGCAATCGCTTCTAGCTCTGTTCTTTCTTGCTCCGCGAATATGAGGCGTCCCGTATCGGCGTCGTAGAACGGGATCGCGCGATGCAGATAGTAATAACCGGGGAGATTGATATAGGGACGGTCCACCTGACACACGGCGGTGATCCCAGGCGCACTGGCAAGATAGCGGTACGCAGCAAAAATCGGGTCCTGATTGCGCAGGAAGCCGACGACGCCGGTCTCCTTTGAATAGGCCTGATACACTCTGGCTTGGTACGGCAGCGCGTTCAGGATGCCAGCTAGAGAAACCGCTGCGAAAGACGCCGCCAACACGAGGGAAGTCGGCCCCAACGACATGCGCAACCTGCCCGCGCTAGCGCGGGACGCAAACCACACCACAAAGTCTGCGCCAATCAGCAGCCAGAGCGGAATGACGACGAAGATGAAGCGATACTCCTTGTGAGACTGCGCCGAGTGGATCAGCAGCGTCAGGGCGATAAGCGTCACTAGGAATCCGTAGCGTCGGAGGTCGGGCAAAGCCAAGACGCACAGGGCTATCAGCCCCATATTGGCGATCAGGAGCCAATAGAGGAATTGCCATGCCGGACTTTCGCCGGCGAGCATGTCACCACGGGCAAGATTGACGCGGATGTTGACGACGTAGGAGTGAAACAAGCCACCGTCCCACGTAGTCGCGTCAAATATGCCGACGCCGACGAAAACCGTGGCCGCCGCCAGCACAAGCTGCATCTTCTTCTCGGTGCGCAAAAAGAACAGACCGAGAACTATCAAGGCCAACGGGGCATACTGCACCCGAATCGCCGCCACTAGCACCGCCAGCACTGCCACCGTCAAAACCACCCGCAGTTTGTCCGGCACAGGCCGCACACAGAGCGCGAGCAAGGACACCAGCAGGGCCGTGGCAACAAACTCGGTCATCGGCTTGTGGGCAAAACCGACAAGCTCGTACCAGAACGCACCCATTATCAACGCAACTCGCGCCGCAGTCTCGCCAAAGTGCCACCGGGCAAAAAAGTACATGCCCGCCGGAATGAGCAGGGAGATCGCGCAAAACACGAGCTTGACGCCGCCGACGTACCAAACAGGCTGACCGAGACCGACGATGTCGAACAGCTTCAAGACGCCAGCGACTAATCCAGGCACCAGCCACGAACGAGCACCGTAGAAGTACTCCCAATAGGTTACGCCGTTGCCGAAGACTAAGCGATGCGCCGGCTCCAGATACTGCATGATTTCGTCGGGGTGCAGGACAAAATCGCCGGACAGAGCAATAGCCGCCCGTGCGACAAAGGCCAATGCGAGCACCGGCAGCAAAAATTTCCACGGCCGCTCGTCAGGAGAGGTCGAATGTAACAGAAGGTCCAGCACTGAGCGCAGTCGCACGGACCAAGGCAGCGCCTGCTTGCGCTTCTCCCGGCGTTCGGCTGCGCCGCGACCATGTGTTTGAGACCGATTGCGCTTCGACAAAGACTATCTCCTCAGGCGTACTTATTCATCTCAGAAAGCAAAGCCGGTCAACGCCCTTCTTCTCGAAACGTCCAGTACGAGTTGAGGAAGTAGTTGACCAACGTCCCCGGCGCGATCCCACACCCTTGCAGCCACACCGGATTAACTTGCGGCAACAATTCCGACAGCACGATAAACGTCGAATAACTCACCCCAAGGGCCAGCAGCGAGACGATGTGAAACCGCAAACCTCGGATCCGCTTGCGGCTGCTCAGGTCGCGGTCGGCAAAGGTCCAATAGTTGTTGATAAAAAAGTTCGAAAAGACCGAAATTTCAATCGCAATGGGCGAGGCCAGATACTTGTGGACGCCGAGTTCGAGCAGGATTTGGAACGAACCTAAATTGACGACCACCCCGCTGAGGCCAGTCAGGCAGAATTTTACAAAGGTGCGAGGTGTGCCAAACACAGCGACCATATTGCGCGGGCCTCGCTGCTTACGCCGCGTCGTATTCGGCCATCAAGCCGCGCAAGTAGCGCACGGCCTTGGGCACGGCGGTCGCCTCTGCTTCTGCGTCCTGCCCCTCGTACACCACCGACAGCCAGCCATTGTAGTTGACCCCCTTCAAAATCTCGAAGATGCGCGGATAGTTGAGCCACTCTTCAACGCCGCTTTGGATGCGATAGATCTTGCAGCGGACGTGGACGGCCAACGGCGCGGTTTCCTCAATGCTGCCGTAAAAGTTGAGGGCCGGATCCTCGTGCCCGCGCTGGCCCGAGGCCCCAGGCGAGCCGACGTACTGGCCCGTGTCGAGGATGTGCGAGAAATAGGGATTATTGACGCCCTCGATAATGCGGCGCACATCTTTGCCCGTCCGCGTGACGCAGCCGTGGTTGTGGTTGTGCAAGCCGACCACCACGCCCTTTTCCTCGCCGTGAGCCGCCACTTCCTCCAAGCACGGCATCATCCGCGCCCACACGTCCTCTTCGCGGTCGCCTTCGGGAATCCACGCGGCAAAAACCCGCACCAGCGGAATGCCCATAAACGCGGCCACGTCGATCCATTCCTTGGCGGTGGCCACTTCCGCGCCGAGTTCGTCTTGCGGCTTGCCGAAGTTGGAGCTGACGCCGATATAGGAAAGCGCGATCCCCCGCCGGAAGGCCTGCATGCGAATGCTGCGCAGATAGGCCGGATCGAGCGAGGCAAAGGCGCGCGTGTGAATGTCGATGCCGTCGAGGCCGAGTTGGTAGGCGCGTTCAATAAATTGCTCCAAGTCGAGCTCGTTCGCGGCAAATTCGTCTTTGTAGCTGAGGGACATGCAGCCTAGTTTGAGCATTCGAGGCTTCCTTTAGATGAGGGTGATAGGAAAATTGCGACTCGTAATTTAACGCACCAAAACGCGGCGGCCAATTTGTCCGCTGCCAAGGCTTGTGCTATCTTCCGCGCTTCACCTCAAAACGGGAAGCAAAGCTGTGATCGAAGTAGGAGCATACAAAGTCGCCGAGCCGGACGGCATTGAGACGCCAGCCATGCTGGTCTTTGCCGACCAACTCGACCACAACATAAAAGCAGTCGGCGAACTAGCCGGCGGCAGCGAGCATCTGTTCGTCCACGTCAAAACCCACAAGTCCATCGACGTAACGCGCAAACAGCTCGCGTCCGGCGTCGCCGGGTTCAAATGCGCCACGCTCAAGGAACTGGAAATGGTCCTCGACGCCGGCGCGCAGGAAGCTATTCTGTCCTATCCGCTGGTGCAAAAAAGCAAGGTGCAGCGCTTCGCCGCGTTGGCGCAACGAGAGGCAACCATCAGCGCGATTGCCAGCGCACCCGTGCACGTGCAGGTCTTGGGCGACGTGGCCCAAGAGCGGCAGCAAACGCTGCGGGTGATGATCGACCTCAACGTAGGCATGTTCCGCACCGGTGCCCCTTTGAACGCGGCCATCGACCTCTACCGCCAAGTCGCACAACACCCCCACCTGTCGCCGGGCGGCCTGCACCTGTACGACGGACACGAGACCATCTCCGAGCCTACGGCGCGCCAAGCCGCGGCCGAGCAGCACATCTGCGATGCCCAACGCCTAAAAGCAGCCCTCGAAGGCGAGGGCTTGGCCGTGCCCCAAGTCGTCGGCGGTGGCTCCTTTTCCTCTTTGTACTACGCCCGCACCGAGGGAATGCACGGCTCCCCAGGCACCTGCGTGTACTGGGATGCTGGGTACGGCAGCAAAATGGCCGAGCTGCCCTTCAAATGGGCGGCCCTCGTCCTGACGCAAGTGGTCGATCGCTATCCCGAGCACCAGACAATCACCACGGACTTGGGCACCAAGGCCATCAGCGACGATGGCCCCCTACCGACCCGGGCCAAGCTCTTGCAGAACCCAAAGGCCGAACTGACCAGACAAAACGAAGAACACGGCGTCTTCTCCTGGTCCGGTCCTCAACCCGAAGTCGGAGCCTACCTCCTCGCCGTGCCTTGGCATGTATGTCCGACGACGATTCGCTATCCGGGCGCACACGTCATCGACAGCCACGGGCAGGTCGCCGACTACTACCTGCACTCGGCCCGCGACCGCGCCTAATTGGCAATGCCTGCGCAGTTGAGGCTGGCAGAGCTCGCCGCCAAGGAGCGGCGGCGGGTCGTGGGGCTAATGTCCGGCACCTCGGCCGACGGAATCGACGCCGTGCTGGTCGATCTGTGGGGCTGCGGCGAATCCACGCGCTACGAAATCTTGTCCTTTAACACCACGCCGCTGCCCAGCGACTTGCGACGCGAGGTGTTTGCCCTCTTCGCCGAGGATGCGTCGCTCGACGCACTGTGCCGGGTCAACTTTGCCCTCGGCGAGGCGTTTGCCACAGCAGCCTTAGCCGCAGTCGATCAGGCCAAACTCGACCCCGAATCCATCGACCTGATCGGCTCGCACGGGCAGACCGTGCGCCATCTGCCGGCCAGCGGAGCCACCTTGCAGATTGGCGAGCCAGCCGTTATTACCGCGCGTACGGGCGCGGTGACCATTGCAGACTTTCGCACGGCTGACATGGCCGTCGGCGGCGAGGGCGCACCGCTGGTGCCGCTAGTGGATCACCTGCTCTTTGCCGGGCACGAGGGGCGTCTGCTGCTCAATATCGGCGGGATCGCCAACATCACGGCCTTGCCGGCCAACGCCGATACCAGCGCAGTACGGGCCTTTGACCTAGGACCGGGCAACATGCTCATCGATGCGGCGGTGGCGCATTGCACCGAAGGACGCGAACACTTCGACCGAGGGGGCGAGCGAGCGGCGCGAGGGCACGTCGATGAAGCCCTATTGGCCGAGCTGATGCGCCACAGCTTCTTGCAGCGCGAGCCGCCCAAATCTACGGGCCGCGAGGAATTTGGCGAGCCTTTCCTCGCGGAAATTCTCCAGCGCGGCACGTGGAGCGACGACGATCTGATCGCCACGCTGACCGCGTTTACCGTGCAAGCCATTGCCGAGGGCATTCGCCGCTTCTGCCCGGGAGAGTTCGCCAAGCTCTGGGTCGGCGGCGGCGGCGTCCACAATCCGCGCATTATGGCTGGGTTGCAACACGCCCTGCCGGGCCTAGCAGTGAAGTCGCTAGCCGACCTAGGCGTCGATCCAGACGCGCGCGAGGCCCTCTCCTTCGCAGTGCTTGCCAACGAGACGCTGATGGGCCGCACCGGCAATATCCCAGCCGTCACCCGCGCACAGCGTCCAGTCGTCCTCGGCAAAATTGCCTTGCCGTGAACGCAGTCCCATTCCCCTTGATAAAAATCTGCGCCGCAAATATGTTTGCCCGCTAACTTTTTCGCTATACACCACAAAGGAGACGCAATGAATCGCCGCGATTTTGAACTGCTGCGCGACGAAGAAATTCCCGAACTCAATACCCGCGCCTTGCTCTACCGGCACCGCACCGGCTGCGAGATCGTCTCGCTGATCAACGACGACGAAAACAAGGTCTTTGGCATCAACTTCCGCACCCCGCCGGCCGACTCGACCGGCATTGCCCACATCCTCGAACACTCCGTGCTGTGCGGCTCGCGCAAGTACCCGGTCAAGGAGCCGTTTGTCGAGCTGATCAAAGGCTCGCTCAATACCTTCCTCAACGCCTTCACCTATCCAGACAAAACCTGCTACCCGGTCGCTAGCACCAACGTGCAGGATTTCTACAACCTGATCGACGTGTACCTCGACGCCGTATTTTACCCGCGACTGACGCCGGAAGTCCTGCAACAGGAAGGCTGGCACTACGAGCTAGCAGACCCTGGCGACCCGCTGCGCTACAAAGGCGTGGTCTTCAACGAAATGAAAGGCGCGTATTCCGATCCCGAGCGGATCCTAGGCGAGCGCATCCAGCAATCCATCTTCCCCGACACCACCTACGGCGTGGATTCCGGCGGCGACCCGCGCCATATCCCGGCCCTCACCTTTGACCAGTTCAAGCGCTTCCACGACGACTTTTACCACCCGTCCAATGCCCGCATCTACTTCTACGGCGACGACGACCCCGAGCAGCGCCTCGCGCTGTTGCACGATTATCTAAGCGACTACGAAGCGCATTCTGTTGACTCTACCATCGGCACCCAGCCGCGCTTTGCCGCGCCCAAGCGGCAACAATTTCCCTATGTAGTCGATCCAGATGCGGTCGAAGAGCCAAAGTACTTTGTCGCGCTCACTTGGCTATTGCAAGACTCGATTGACGCCGACGAGCGCCGTGCCCTCCAAGTGCTCGAACACGCGCTGCTTGGCACCCCGGGATCCCCGCTGCGCAAGGCCCTGATTGACTCTGGGCTGGGCGAGGATCTGACCGGCAGTGGGCTGGAGGTCGAATTGGCGCAGATGTTCTTCAGCGTGGGTCTGAAGGGCGTGCAGCAGGGCGATGTCGATGCAGTCGAGGCCCTGATCTTGCAACACCTCGGCGAGCTAGCGGACGGCGGGATCGACCAAGGGATGGTCGCGGCCGCGCTGCACACTGCGGAGTTCCGGTTTCGGGAAAACAATACCGGGTCTTTTCCGCGCGGCTTGGGGCTGATGCTGCGGCTGTTGACCGACTGGCTCTACGACCGCGACCCCTTCACGCCTTTGCGCTTTGCCGACTCCTTCGCCGCGCTCAAGGACAAGCTATCAGCGGACGACCGCTATCTGGAGGGCCTGATCCAACGCCACCTCTTGGACAATGCGCACCGCACGACCGTGGTCCTCCAGCCCGATGCCGAGTTGGGGACGCAGTTAGAGGAAGAAGAGACCACGAGTCTAGCAGAAGCCCGAGCGGACATGAGCCACGCGGATTTAGAGAAGCTAGTCGCGTCCACCCAAAAGCTCAAGCACTTACAAGAAAAACCCGACGCACCCGAGGATCTGGCCAAATTGCCCCGCCTGCAATTGAGCGACCTCGACAAAGCGATCAAGACCGTGCCTCGGCAAGAGGACCAAATCGCCGAGGTGCCGGTACTCCACCACGACCTCTTCACCAATGGCATCGCCTATCTCGACGTGGGCTGCGATCTGCGGGTGTTGCCCCAGGAGCTTTTGCCCTATATCCCGCTCTTTGGCCGCGCCCTGCTGGAGATGGGTACCGAACGCATGAGCTTCGTCGAGTTGCAACAGCGGATCGGCAGCCAGACCGGCGGCCTGAGCGCCCACTCGATGGTGGGGCCGCGCCCCGACGGCGGGCCGGCCGCGGCGTACCTCTTTTTGCGCGGCAAGGCCATGGCCGAACGGGTCGCCGACCTGACGGCGATTGTGCGCGACGTGTTGTTAGAGGGCCGCCTCGACGATCAGGAGCGCTTCTTGCAGATGGCCTTAGAAGAGCGAGCCAGCGCGGAGGCCGGGCTAGTGCCGGGCGGGCACCGAGTGGTATCCACGCGGCTGCGCGCGCAATTCGACGAGACCGGCTGGCTCGCAGAGCAGATGCGCGGCTTGAGTTATCTGTTCTTCTTGCGGCAGCTCATCGAAGACATCCGCGGCGACTGGCCAGCGGTACAGGCGCGGTTGGAGCAGATCCGTGCCCTGCTGGTCAATCGGCCGGGCATGCTGTGCAACGCTACCGTGGCCGGCGGCGACCGCGCTGCCTGCGACCAGAGCCTAGCAGCGCTATTGCGCGAGTTGCCGCAAGAAGCGCACTCGCCCGCGCCTTGGGCACCGCACCTGACCGCGGCCGACGAGGGCCTAACCGTTCCCGCTCAGGTAAACTACGTGGGCAAGGCGGCCAACATCTTCGCGCTCGGCTACGAATTGGACGGGTCGTCGGCCGTCATCACGCGCTACTTGGCCACCACTTGGCTGTGGGATCGAGTGCGGGTGCAAGGCGGGGCCTACGGGGCCTTTTGCTCCCTCGACCCGTTTACCGGAGTGTTCGCGTACGCGTCGTACCGCGATCCCAACTTGCTGGAGACGCTACAAGTGTACGACCAGAGCGGATCCTTCTTGCGCGACTATCCGATCAGCAGCGACGAGCTGACCAAGGCCATCATCGGCACCATCGGCGACTTCGACGCCTACCAGCTCCCCGACGCCAAGGGCTACGCCTCGCTGATGCGCTACCTGACCGGCATCGACGACGACTATCGCCAGCAAATGCGCGACCAAGTCTTGGGCACCAAGGCCGAGCACTTTGCCGATTTTGCTGCCGTGCTGGACCAAGTCGGGGCAGCGGGCCGGGTCGCGGTACTGGGGTCGGCAGACGCGATTGCAGCCGCTTCGGCTGCGCGCGACAATTGGCTGACGCCGGTCAAAGTGCTGTGAGCATCGCCGCGATAGCGATTACCAACTCAACAACTTTTTAGAGCCGATACTGGCGTGGCTAACACGGAAAGTCGTGGAAAATCCACGGAAAAACGTGGAAAATCCACGGAAAAACGTGAAAAACCTTGCGCCGACGGCTGAGGCGACACCTTGAGCAAGCCTTACCACATTATTTTAAGTGTTATATTTTTCAATCCTTTAGGTTCGTCCTAAAGGATTTTTTTATTCGAAATATGGTATGTGGCACGAAATGTGCAAGTGTCTTGTTGACGAACAGAGCGTCAAAACGACCAAAAACCCTATAGGTGATCCTATGCGCTGTTTTCTCTTTGCCGTTTTGTCGTTGGCAGCTCCTCTTAGGGCGGTTGCCCTAACGTGGGATTTCGCCGACGGCACCACTTGGGGCTGGGCCGCTTGGGAAGGTGATTTTAGCAGTATAAGAGGTGATAAAGAACCACTGAAGAGCGAAATCGTCGATGGCGTCTGGCGCATCGCGCCCGTGCCTAATCGCAGACCCGTCGTTCAGTTGCGCTCGCCATTGATCGGCAAAGACTCGGCCCTGTTCGACCGCCTTACCCTCCGGCTGCGTATCATCCACCATAGCCCCACCGAGGGACAAACCCTCTCGATGCGCTGGGTCAATGCCGTGAGCCGCCGCCCTGATTCTGGCACAAACGGGGTGTTTTGGACAGGACGTACTCAATCCTATCCCATCGAATGGGAAGAAATCACCATCGATCTACGCGCCTTGGCAACAGACCCAGACAGGGCGATCACTTGGCAGGATACCCTCTTCAATTTTCAGATAGACATGCTGTTGTATCGGGACTCGCAGGACGTGGACAATCATCCCAAGTTTTTAGAACTAGACTGGATCCAGCTCACCGGGGCCGAAGAGTTGGCGCAGGGGGAATTGTCGCCTAGGGACATAGGTGTGGAGTTGGGACCGCCCGGCAGGTTGTTCGCCGAACCCGACTTTTTCCCGCTCAGCGAGGGCATCGGCTCAAGTTCTCTACATGGATCGCAAGGCGCAGTGGGCGATGTGGACGGCGATGGCGATGCAGATCTCGTGGTGCTCTGGGACCGCTTCGTGGACCGCGAAAGACAACGCGGCTGGACCGTGGCGTCCAACGACGGCCTAGGCCGCTTTGAACCCACTCAAGAGGTCGCCCTCTCAACCACACCCTCTTCTGACTCTATTCCACACATTGATCTCCGGGGAAGCGACTTCGACGGCGATGGACTCTTGGATTTGGTCGTTGCCGAAGACGGGATCGTCGAAGTGTGGTACAACTGGGGTGGCGGCTTTGATCCCGTCCTGCAACTGTTCGACATCTGGCTCCTTGGCTTGGCCGATGGCGACGGCGACGGCGACGTGGACCTGTTAATCCGCGAGTTCGACGACTCCGATCATTTGGTCCCGTCCCAAGTGACTTTGTGGATCAACGACGGCTACGACTTTGTCGATAGCGATACCTTCGTCCTCGAAAGCGAAGAGGAGCGCTGGCCCTTGCTGCCCGCCGGACAACCTCTCGGCGAAGCCGCCAGCCTGTTGTGGCGCCAATCCTGCCATCAGCCCCAAGAATCTGACTTTTGGCAACTGACTCGGCCGTGGGCTGCCATTGAGGAACCGCCGCTCGTTGTCGAGGCCCCAGTCAATTTATGCAACCTGCACGAGCACCTGATCGCCGACCTCGATGGCGATGGGACGATGGACCTACTCGGCTCCCTCGAGCGCATAGATTGGTTCTATCATGGCTTGGCCCTGTGGCGTCTGGACGCTTCCGGCGAGTGGACACGCGATTCCTTGCTCGACTGGAAGGTGCGCCCGTCCGCGGCCACCGCCACCGACCTCAACGGCGATGGCGTGCTCGATGTAGCCCTACTCGCTGGCAACTCGCTCATCGGTCCGGCACTGGTGGTATGGCTCGGCCAGCGCAACGGCTCACCCGTCCTCGAAGGCTACTACCCCCTGCCCGGCGAAGGCAGTCAAGTGCTCACCAGCGATGTCAACGGCAATGGCGACACCGATCTGGTCGTACTGGGAACCAGTCCCGCAAGCGACCACGGTGGCGTCATCGTCTTTATCAACCAAGGCATCCCGGCCACCGCCGTAGCCAACGAGACGGCAGCCACGCCAACGGCCTTTACCCTCGGTGCCAACTATCCCAACCCGTTCAATCCCGCCACCACCATCCCCTTAGCCGTACCCGCCGGAGCCAAGAACGTGGACTTAACCATCTACAATGTCCTAGGGCAGCCGATCCGTCACGTGTGGAATGGTCCGCTGCCCGCTGGCGAGCACCAGCTAACTTGGGATGGCCGCGACGCCCAAGGCCAACCCGTCGCCGCTGGAGTCTATATGTATCAGGTGCAGGCGGACGACCAGACGCGCACCCGCAAAATGGTCAAAATCGAATAGACGAGCCGAGCACATTGAATAGCGCTGGCCGTCCGAAGGGCGCTTTGCGTTTGCGACCTTCCGGCGGGCTTCTTGGCGGCGTAGCCAACACGAAAAGTCGTGGAAGTCCACGGAAAGTCGTGTAAAATACACGAAAAAACGTGGAAGACCTTGCGCCGACGGCGTACGCAACGCCTAGAAAAAATAAATTTACGCTTTTAACTATCTTATTTTCAATCCTTTAGGACACTCCTGAAGGATTTTTTATGCGCGGTCTGATATTTGGCACGGAATGTGCGAGTATTTTAACCTACAGGGCGTCAAAACAACCAAAACCCTATAGGTGATCCTATGCGCTACATGTTCTTTGCAGTTCTATTGTTGGCGGCTCCACGCGGAGCCTTTGCCCTAACGTGGGATTTCGCCGACGGCTCCACTTGGGGCTGGACCGCCCGGGAAAGTGCTACTCATAGCAATGGCGGTAACGACCCGTTACACAGCGAAATCGTCGATGGCGTCTGGCGCATTGCGCCCGTGCCGGGTCGCAGACCCACCGTTCAATTGCGCTCGCCATTGATCGGCAAAGACTCGGCCCTGTTCGACCGCCTCACCCTACGGCTACGCCTCATACACCACAGCCCCACCGAGGGACCATTCTTGATGTACTGGTCCAATGCCGAGAGAAGACGCCTCCTTAAAGGGAGGTACAGCACGTGGAGAGATCTTCAACCCTATCCCCTCGAATGGGAAGACCTCACCGTAGATCTACGCGCCTTGGTAGAAGCATATCCAGAGCAGGAGATCATCTGGCAGGATACCCTCTATAATATTCACATAGACATGATGTTATACCGAGACTCGCAGGACGTGGACAACCATCCCAAGTTTTTAGAACTAGACTGGATCCAACTCACAGGGGCCGAAGAGTTGGCGCAAGGAGAATTGTCGCCTCGGGATCTCGGTGTGGAGTTGGGACCGCCCGGCACCTTGTTTGCCGAACCCGACTTTTTTCCGCTCGGCGAAGGCATCGGCATCCCAAGCCGTTGGCAAAGCAGTTCGCAAGAATCGCACAACGCAGTGGGCGATGTAGATGGCGATGGCGATGCGGATCTCGTGGTGGCCTATAACCGCCTCGTGGACGGAGAAAGACAACTAGGCTGGACTGTGGCGTCTAACGACGGGCTAGGCCGATTTGAACCTACCCAAGAGGTCTCCTTCGCAACCGTATCCTCTGATCACCCTCCACTGGATCTCTGGGGAAGCGACTTCGACGGCGATGGACTCCTCGATTTAGTCACTGCCGAAAGTGGGATCGTCGAAGTCTGGTATAACTGGGGCGGCGGCTTTGATCCCTTCCTCGAACTGTCCGGCGTCGTGCTCGTTGGCTTGGCCGATGGCGACGGCGACGGCGATATAGATTTGTTAGTCCGCGATGCTCCGTCCCAAGTGATTATGTGGATCAACGACGGCTACGACTTTGTCAACAGTGATAGATTCGTCCTCGACGATAGATTCGCTCTCGACAGCAATGAGGTACACAGCGAAGAGACGGATGAGCATGGACTCGCCAGCGAGGAGACGCCTTGGGAGGAGGCGCGCTGGGCCTCCCTATCCACCGGGCAACCCTTGGGTGAAGCTGCAAGCCTATTGTGGAACGGATCCTGCTTTGAGTCCCAAGGCTCTTGGCAACTGACCCGGCCGTGGGCCGCCGTCCAAGAACCACCGCTCTCTTTTGAAGCCCCGATCAATCCCTGCGCCCTGCACCTGATCGCCGACTTTGATGGCGATGGGGCAGTGGATCTACTCGGCTCCCCCGAGAGCATAGATATATTCTTTGAAAATTACTACTACGGCTTGGCTCTGTGGCGTCTGGACGTCTCCGGCGGGTGGACGCGCGACTCCTTGCTCGATTGGAAGGTGCTCCCGTCACAGGCCACCGCCAGCGACCTCAACGGCGATGGCGTGTTGGACGTGGCTATCGTCGCTGCCAATTCGACCGTCGGTCCGGCCCTCGTGGTGTTGCTCGGCCAGCACAACGGCGCACCCGTCCTCGAAGGCTACTATCCCCTACCCGGCGAGAGCAATCAAGTGCTCACCAGCGACGTCAACGGCGATGGCGACACTGATATAGTCGTGCTAGGAACGAGCGTTGCAAGCGACAACGGCGGCGTCTCCGTCTTTATCAACCAAGGCACCCCAGCCACCGCAGTAGCCAGCGAGACGGCGGCCACGCCAACGGCCTTTTCGTTGGGAGCCAACTATCCCAACCCGTTTAATCCCGCCACCACCATCCCCTTAGCCGTACCCGCCGGAGCCAAGAACGTGGACTTAATCATCTACAATGTCCTAGGACAGCCGCTACGCCAAGTGTGGACGGGGCCGCTGCCCGCCGGAGAGCACCAGCTAACTTGGGATGGCCGCGACACCCAAGGCCAACCCGTCGCCACCGGAGTCTATATGTATCGGGTGCAGGTGGACGAGCAGACGGACACCCGCAAAATGGTTAAACTCGAATAGACGATAGAGCTTGGAGATGGTGAAGTTAAACCGCACGACCACAAACTTTGGAGGTACATTATGCGCCGCATTCTCTTTGCAATTTTGCCGGTGGTCGCTCCATGTGGAGTCTTTGACTTAACGCGAGATTTCGCCGAGGCCGCCGAAAGCATTCCCAGCCAGCCATCGGTTGCGACCATCACCGGCGAAGTCCAAAATCCTCGCTCGCGGGAAATCACATTTAGCTACGAATCGCCGTCGGCGTTGGAAAATTCCGAGCAGCGCGTCGCGCTCGACAGCCTAGATCGCTTCGCCTTTGAACTGCCCATCGTCCGGGGTACCCCCGTCAGAGGGTATTTCGAAGGCAGGCAGCCGAGATGGAAGTGGGTGCAGTGGCTAGACTCCTTCTTCTCCGATCCCAATTCCCTGACTCTCTTCGTCGAACCCGGCGACAGTCTGCACGTGACCGTGGAGGAGGGCTTTTTTGGTCCTTCTTACTCGTTCAGCGGCTCCAACGCGGACAACAGCCGCTTCACTTCCAAGTGGATCCCGCAATCTTACCCCCTACGCCTCGAATACAAGGGGCTGGAGGTCGAGGATTTCAAGCACCAAATGGAACAGTGGCGACGGGATCAGTTCGAGTTCCTGGCCTCAGGGCGCGAGCAATACGCGCTGTCTTCAGGGTGCATCGACTATGTGACGGCCTACGTCAACTACGAGTGGGCTAATAGGATGATGTCTTACCCGATGAACTACCGGTTTGCCAACGGACGCGAGAACAGAGACATCACCCCAGAGTACCACGACTTCCTACAGGAATTTCCCCTAGTGGACGAAAAGGCCATCGGCGTAGCCCAATATCGCTGGTTTCTGGATCGCACCCTCGGCTGGGGGGAAGACCATGACCATGACGATAACCCCAAGCTGTCCAAGATGTACGATCTAGCGGATTTGGAGTTGTCAGAAGAGACCCAAGCGCAACTCGACTCCCTGTACGAAAGGGACGGCCGCCAGCCCGTGCTGTCGAAAATGGTCAATTTGTCGGCGTTTGGTGTTGCGGCGAGTGCCCAAGCCCAAGTCGATTCCCTGTACGAAAAGGATGGCCGCTGGCTCAAGCTGTCCGATCAGTACGATTTATCGGCGTTTGGTGTTGCGGCGAGTGCCCAAGCGCAACTCGACTCCCTGTACGAAAAGTCCGCTAGGTCCCTTAACATCTACCCATTGTTAAGTGAGGAAGAGAAGTCGCCTAGGGCGGATACGACGGACGGAGAGGTGGTGTTCTACATACCGCGTGGAGTACGGTTGGATTCCCTAGCCAAAGAGCCGCCCAAGCTGTCGGCGAAAATTGATCTATCGGACTTGGGGCTGTCAGAAGCCGCCCAAGCACAACTCGACTCAATGTACGAATATCGTCAACCGCTCAAGCTATCGGCGAAGATCGATCTGTTGGGCTTGGGACTGTCAGAAGCCGCCCAAGCACAACTCGACTCGATCTATGCCAAGAGAGGACACTGGTTTGGGCCTACTAGATACGATCTGGCTAAAGAAAAATTGGCAGGGAGAGTGCTCTACTGGTTTTTAGCCGGAGAGCTGATCAATAGATTCAAGCGCAGTAGCAGTGAAGGCTTTGCGGCGGCCCAACGCGAGTGGGAAGAGTTCCAAGAGATCAACCCACACCCGGAATACAATGAGGCCGTCCAAGCAGTTCTGGATATAGCCCTAAAGCTGCAACCCGGACAACCCGCACCCGAATTCACCCTCCCCGATCTCGACGACCAACCCGTATCGCTGAGCCAGTTCAAGGGGCAAGTGGTTCTGCTCGACTTCTGGGCGAGTTGGTGCGTCCCGTGTATCGACGACCTACCCTATCTCCGCCAAGTCAAGGAAAAAACGGCCGACTGGCCGGTCGTCTTCCTCAACATATCGCTGGACGCGGATGACGCTGATTGGCGAGAGGCAATTGACAAACACGAGATCAAAGGCGTCCACGTGCGGGCGGACGGCTGGAATGCGGAGGTAGCCAAAACCTACCAAGTGAGTGGCATACCTTCGTATTACTTGGTGGACTCCCAAGGGCTGATCGTGGAGGATCATGGCTTAAGGGGGGATACAGAAGCAACGGTAGCGGCAATCGAGAAGAGCTTGTGAGAAGCCGTTTTAAGATCAGATGAACCGACCAAGTTGAATAAAGCCATGCCCTACGCCCTATTAATCGGCCTCCTTTGCAGCGCCGCCTCCACGCTAGCCGTTGACTCCCTCGACGTGGGCCAAGACGGTCGCTTAGGCCGCTGGGACAGCATTGTCGAGGAGGCTCAATTTTTAGGAGTAGCGCGCGATTCCATCTGGATGTGGCCGGCAGAGGCCGGCGAAAACCTGTCGCTGCGCTTGGCCGAGCGCGGAGGCATGGCAGCGGGGCTAGTGGCAAATCTCGATGGCACCTTTCGCGTGCCCCTAGGCACTCTGCTATACGACGGCGATGCCTCCACGGCCTTCGATCCAGATCAGTTTGACGCTATCAACCGCAGTACGCCCGTAGAGATCGACCTCGGTGCCGTCTTCCGCATCGATCGCGTCCGCCTCTTCCCACGCCTTGACCGCCAGAACAGACGCCGCTTCCTCCAGGTTTTTCGCCTGTACACCAAGGCCGAGCGCCAAGCAAAGTACGACCCAGCCTTCAGCTTTCTCCCCTCCGTCCCCAACGTCGAGCCTGTGGTGGAACGGCGCATTGATAGCCGCAATGTGCGCTACGTGCGCATAGAGCCTGGCACGGAGCGCGAGTGGGAACTGGCGGAAGTGGAAATCTACGCCGCTGGCGACGCGCCTGTGGGCACCTATATCTCCAAGCCGGTCAGGACGCGCTATCCCAACATCGTCTGGGGCAAAGTGCGCTACGAGGGCGGCTCCATAGAAAACGCCCCTGCCACCGTGCAGACGCGCACCGGCTCCGACCGCGATCCCGAGCACTACTTCCGCCTAGACCTCCAAGCGGAAGACGGGCTGCAGCGGGTGAGCAAAGAGGATTACCAAGCATTGCCCGACGAGGAAAAGGGGCCGATCAAATCCAATCCGCTGTGGAGTAGCTATCAGACGGTCAGCGGCGGTCTGATCCACTCGCCGGGGTTGCGCCGCTTCCTGCAGTTCAAGGTGCGCCTAGCCTCACCAGGAGCCGTGTTCAGACGGCTGGTCTTCGAATTTGCGCGACCGCCGGTGGTCAGTAGCCTGCTGGCCGAGATCAGCCCCGGCGTCGTGCAGCCGGGCGTCGAGACGAGCTTTACCTTGTCCATGGAAGTGCGCCTGCGCCCCGACAGAGGCCGAGATCCGCAAGCCACGGGCTTCCGCTTCCTGCAGGTGCGCACGGCCGTCCAGGTAACGGAAATTGAGCGGATACTCGTCGATGACGAGGAGATTTCCTTTTCCGCCACCTACGAGCCAGGCACAGGCTTCGATGTCGACTTCTGGCGGCACATTGAGCAAACGGGAACCTTCGTGCAGATCGTCTTTCGCGGCGCTGTGTTCCGCGACTACACGCGCTTTGAGGTCCGGGCCTTGGACCGCAGGGACGCCGACGGTCAGCTCGAAGAGGCATACCAAGTGGCCGACGAGCGCGATGTGGATCCCTCGCTGGAAGGGACCAATCTGGTCGTGCGCTTCGCGGACGGCAACGTGCCGCTGGTGGCACAGTTGGAGGGTACCCGGCTGTTCACGCCCAACGGCGATGGGACCAACGACGCCTTCGCGCTGAGTTATGCGCTGTTGAAGATCGTTACGGAGGCTGCAGTGACGCTGGAGATGTACGACTTGGCCGGTCGCCGGGTGCGGCGGGCCTATGAGGGAATGGACAACAACGGGGCTTATGAGCTGGAGTGGGATGGGACGGACGACCGGGGTTTATTGGTGCCACCGGGGCTGTATCTATACGAATTGCGAGTAGAAGCCGACGAGGAATCGGAACGCCGTTGGGGCTCAGTGGGAGTGGTGTACTGATATGAACAGCGCATGTTACACAGGTAGGGGTGCCCGGCCGGTCGCCCCTACCAACGGCATGAACCCAAGGGCATTCATTAGGCGATCTTGGTCGGCGGTACTCTGTCTATTGTTGACCCATCCACCCACCCTCAACGCCCAGACCGGCTACCGGCTGACGCGGGACGAGGTCGTCATCGACCAAGCAGCGCACTGGGCCGAATGGGAGGCACCTGTAGGGGCACACGTAGTTGCGGCCGCAGGTGCGGTACTGCCCCGCCTCCTGCGCCGCGACATCAACGCCGCGCTCAACGCGATGGAGTTCGAGACCCCAGAGGCCGGCGGAGACACGTTGGTGGGGGGGATCCGCAGGGCGGGCAGCAGCGCCGCGCAGGCACCCTTCATAATGGACGGAGACCAAGCCACCTACTGGGAGCCCGACCCGACCGACCCACTGAAAGACTGGTTTGTCGATGTAGAACTAGGGCGATCGGTAATCGCCAAAAGGGTGGTCGTGCGCTTTGCCCAGGAAGGCGACCCCTTCCTCAAGTTCAGGGTGCTGCTCTCGGACGGGCGGGGACATCCAGAGCGGCCGCTAAAGTTTTTCCGCGTCGGACAGGTGACGTACCCCAACAAGACGGAGCGGGAGTTCAGCTTTGCGGTCCGGCCCCAGCGCCCCTTGCCCGCCGGAGTCGAGGGCGAAGTGGCGCAGATCGTGCGCTTTCAGGCGTTGGCGTCGGATAGTACGCGGGGCGAGGAAGTAGATCGGTCCACCTACGAGGCGCTGCCGCCCGCAGACCAAGGGACGGTCGAGTACTTCCGCCAGACGGTTATTGGCCGCCAAATCCTAATCGACGAGCAAACGCATCGAGATTTGCCCGCAGAAGAACGGGGGCAAGTGCGCTATTTTCGCCACGAGCGGCCGCGCTTGGCCGAGCTTGAGGTCCATACCCTTGGGGACAATGTCGTCAATCTGACCCAGCGGCTCCGCAACCGCGACGTGAGCATCTTCGACAATATCCTGCTCGCGCTGGCGACCGATGGCCTCTTCCGCTCCTTCTACCCATTGCGGACTTACGATTCAGTGCGCGACCGCAATCAGCTCCTAGTGGACCTAGGGGCCCGGTTCTGGCTGGACCGGGTGCGCCTAATAAGCGCTGAGGGGCCTTTAAGCGCCTACCAACTCCGAATCTCGGATGGCCGTCTCGACCCTGATGGCTCGCTGTTGTGGGAGGCTTTGCCGGAGCGGCAGAATCGGGAGTCCTTTCTGCAGCTAGAGGAGCAGTTCCCTTTGCGGGAGGTGCGCCATTTGGAACTGAGACGTCTGGAATTGGTGGGAGAACTAAGCGAGACGGGCAACTTGAGCGAGATTCAGGCCTATGGCGAAGGCTACGTGTCCGATATCGCGCTCGAATCGCCCCTTATCCGTCTAAGCCGCCCGCGAATCTTCTCCGCCGTCGAATGGGACGGAGACCAGCCCCCAGGCACCCAGCTAGAGATCCGCACTCGCAGTGGCGACAAAGTGATTGAGGAACGGCGCTACTTCGACGTAGTGGGGCAGGAAATCAGCCAAGAGGAGTGGGAGTCTATTCGCTACGAGAAAAATCGCGGCGAGGTGCTAGTCCGGGAAATACCGGGGCCGGGATGGAGCAATTGGAGTGCGGTTTACCTAACGTCGGGAGAGCCTTTCAAGTCGCCCAGCCCCCGGCGCTTCGCTCAAGCGCAGATACGGCTTTTAACCCAAGAACCGCTGCGGACGGCGCAAATGAGGAGCTTGCGGCTCAAGTTAGCGCCGCCATTGGTGGACCAGACCTTCGCCGAAGTGTGGCCTATCGATGGGGTGGAGCCGGGAGCAGATCAGCTATTCTCCATGTATATCCGCCCAGTTTTTGGGCCTGGCAATTCTGGCTTTGACCGGATTCGGCTGCACTCGTCGTCCTCAGTCCCGATTGAGCTTGTCTCGTTCCGGCAAGGCAGCGAAGCGCAGTTGCGCGTCGGCACCGGGCGGGATCTATGGCCGGGTCCGCTGGAACTAGAGCGGCTGGAGGACGGGTCCGTGGAATTGGCTTTTCCCGCGCCGGTCACCGGCGGGCGGTCGTTGTACGAGGTGCGTTTCCGCACGCGAGTATTTTTGAGCGGCACCGTCTTTGGTGCCGAACTGAAACGCGCGACCCGACCCAGGATCGTCCAAGCGATAAGCGAGGGCGACGCCGGGTCACTGACTGCGAGCCAGTCGCTGGTGGTGGTGGCCGATGTGGAAAACTTCCCGCTGTTGGACCACGTGCGTTCGCTGCCCCAAGTCTTTACCCCCAACGGCGACGGTGTAAACGACCAAGCCGAGATCCGCTTTACCATCTACCGCCTCATCCGGGGACGGAGGATTGACGTCGGCATCTACGACCTGTCTGGCCGGAAGGTGCGCGAGCTTTCGCTGCGTCGGGAAAACCCCAGCGGCGATCACTCCGTAGTTTGGGATGGTCGCGACGACGCAGGAGCACTGGTGCGACCGGGAACTTATCTGGTGCGCGTCGCTTTCGCCGCCGATGCAGGTGGGGGAAAAACCCAGACCGCGAGCTTGGTGGGGGTGGTCTATTGACCGAACGGATAACAGCTTGGTTGGCAGGCGTCTTGGCCTGCTGTGCGTTGCGCGCGCTAGCGGTCGAGGCGCAAAGTGCGGACGCGAGCCGGTGGGGGCTGCAGGGCCCGTCGATGACCGCGTGGGAAGTGCCGCACTTCGAGCTAGAATACGTCACGCCGCGAATGCACCGTTGGTACGCACCCCGGCATCTGGCCGAAAGCTATATGCGGCCCTGGTACCGCGGCGACCGCACCTCCTACGCGCGAGAACGCTACCGGACCCTCGTGGACACTGGCCTAGAGGGCGAACCGTGGTACGACACCTTCGGCCACCGCATAGGACGCGGCTGGATGGTCTATACCTGGGAACAAGAGCAAACCAAGCGCGATGGCAGCTTGATCCGCAAAGGATTGCCTTATTGGGGCTCCTTTCAGAATCTGGTGATCGCCTCGGACGAGAGCAGGGGAACCAGCGCACGGTTGATGATCGGCGACAGAATCTTCACTGTCTTCACGCCCTTGACCTTCAACAAGACCGACTTCAATGGGCTGCGCCTCGACTGGGCCAACGAGCACCTCGTGGGGAGCTTGCTCCTGTCGCGACCGAGCCAGCCGAACAGGGCTGACCGCACCAATATCACGCACCTGTTGGGAGGCCACGCCGAGTTCAAAGCCAGCGACGCGGCGCTCGTCGGCGTTACGTATATCAACGCCCACAACGCGCAGAGCCAAGTGCAGATTACGTACGGCAACCCTCTGTACGGGACATTGACCACCGGCCAGAACAAGCCGTTGAACAAACTGTGGGTGCGGCTCAGGGATGATTCGCCAGCAGACGGAGTGAGTGGCACATCACTGTTCAGGTACGACATCGTGCTAGTCGATACCAGCGGGCACGAGGTGCGCGGGCGGGAAATCGGCTTTTTGCCGCGCATTGAGGGGGGACGAACGCGGGCTGGGGCGCTGGTAGCCGACGGCTCGGAGACGGTCTTGCTCGAATACGATTTGGCCGCCCTCGACTACGAAGGGTTGCGCTCGGCCACCTTGCGCCGGGCAGCAGTCGAGCTGGTAGTAGCCGACGACTATCGGGTCGAGATGGCCTCGAACTTGCAGACCGACGGCGAGCGGCGCGATCCGCAGATCGTGTTTTTCCCTGTCGCGCGATCGCCGGGCAATGTCCAAGACAACAGCAACAGTCAAGTGCTGCGCCTAGACTACGGATTGCCCACCGCCAATGAACTGCTTGGGATCAACTGGGACTTGGTCGAGTGGCACGGGCTCTCATTCCGAGGTGAGGCCGTGGCCAACCGGCAGCACGGCATGTACCCCAGCCGGGACGTCAAGCACCTGCACCACTTCGTTAAAAACGCCCACGCCGCGTACGCCGGAGTAGCCTACCAGCGCTATCCCTATGATATGGCCGGGGAATTGTTCTCGCTGTCCGACAACTATTCGACCAACTACTGGCTCGTGCAGGGCAACGGCGATATCCGCTATCAAGCGCCGACTCCCGACCTCTACGAATTCGTCGATGACGACGACGACCACGACGGCATCCCAGAATGGAACCGGCCCTTCCAGAGCTTCTCGCGGGTGGCCTTTCCTGCCTACGACGAAAATGGCGATTTCATCTACGACCACAACCAGAACCGCAATCTCATCCCCGATTACGAAGAACCCTTCTTGCGCTTTCGCGCGGACAGACCGGAATTCCTCTTCGGCCTCGACCTCAACCACAACGGCACGATCGACCGCTTTGAGAACGACCTCTTACCCGATTACCCCTACAAGCGCGACCACCGCGGTTTCAATATCTACGCCCGCGGGCATCTGGGCCCGGATGCGAGTTTGACGCTAGGCCACCAGCGCGTGGGGCTGATTTCCGGGGATGGTCGCACCCATGCGATTTACGCGCTGGCGACAGCACGCCGGAGTCTTGGGATCGGGCAATTGCGATTTTTCGATTTTGCCGCCCGCGTCCAGGACGACATCCCGGACGACTTGGAGCAATGGGTGCAGCCAGTGGGCGCGGTGGGACGGATGCAGACTGTTGTGGATCGGCTACCGGGGAACAACGCTTGGCGCAACACATTGTACGCCGACTGGGAACAGGCTTTTGGTTGGGGTCTGCGCCACATGCACCGTTTCAAGTGGGAAAACTGGTGGCAGCGCGGGGATAGCGAGGCGCACCGCAGCCGCGAAGGGCGCGCTAGCTCGGGTTTTCTCGGCGTGATCAACAAGGCCGAATGGACCGTGCCTTTGGGGCTGGGCCGGGTGGAGCCGCGCTGGAAGAGCGAGTACCGCCGCGTCCGGCCCTTCCACAGCCGGACACCCGTGGCGGAGAGCTTGGAACAGACCTTGTTCCTGCTGTGGGTACAGCCGATCCTAGCCGAGCAGGTCTCGGTCAGCTACTATGCGCGGCACGGTCGCCAGCTCTTCGACACCCAGCTTCAGTGCGGGCTAGAGTGGAGCCGGTTCTGGATGCTGGAAGGAAGGCACGCGGAAGTGGCGGAGGACTTTACGGGCCAGACATTGATAATCCAGCTAACCAACAGAGTGGGCTATGCCGGCTACCAATTGGTGACCCGAGTGGGAGCGCAGTGGCTGTGGCGCAATTTTGCCCACAGCGAAGACCAGCGCTCCAGCATGCTCTTTATGAGCATCAACGCGGGGTTGAAGCTATGAACTGGGCTTTCGCGGCGCTCTTATTGCTGGCCCTGAATGCCGAAGCCCAAGTCCGCACCTTCGTGCTCGGCGGTGTTGAGCACAAGTGGATAGGCGGCGGCGACGGCATCGACCCCGAATTCCTGTTCGGTCCCCGGTACCGGCCGCAGGTGGATACGAGCAACGTGCTGGTGGGCGCGGTCGAGTTCGTTCATCGACCGGGATGGATCAGCCCGCGCTTTTTCGATGGCGCGGAGAATATCGCCTCCCTAGTGCTCGAAGGCCAAGGCTCGGTTAAGGTGCCCAACGCGGCGACTAGGCGCACCGACTTTCGCAAGGCCCAGCTCCGCGGCATCGTCAACGGTGACCACACCGTCGCCTTCGAGCGCAAACCCACCCCCTTCAATCCGCTGGTTCCGGCCTATGGCATCTGGATCATCCTCGACTTCGTCCAACAGGTGGGCGTGCAGCGGGTGCGCTTCTATCCGCGCAACACCGTAGCGGCCACGCCGCGCCAGCCCTACCAAGACGATTTCCTGCGCGCGTACGAACTGTGGGTCAACCCGCGGCAGACCAACCGCGTCAGCGGCGCACCGGACATTTTGGTGATCCGCGAGTTGGAAAACGAGGATCCAGTGGTCGATGTGGCGGTCAGGCCCCAGTACGTGCGGCTGGTAAAGTTGCGTTCGCTGTCGGAGGTGCCCTTTGAAGTCGACGAGATCGAGGTCTATGGCACGGGCTACATGAGCCAAGCGACCTATCAGACGGACCTGCTCGACTTAGGGGCTCCCGCCACCGTCGGCGAGGTGCGCTGGGTAGAAGAGGTAGTTGGCGAAGCGCCCTTTTCCCGCCTGACGGCGCGGGTGCGCACCGGGCTAGACGATACGCCGATCATCTACAGGCGGCGAGTCGGAGCTGAAGATCCGTTCTCACCATCCACGACCGTCGCGGAGGTGAGCGCCGCCGAATACTGGTCGCTTGACCGCCTCGAGCGCTTGCCGCCGCAGGAGGACGAGGAAAACTGGAGCCCGTGGCAGCGCGTGTTGAACGGCGGCCTAGTAACAGCACCAGGGCCGCGGCGCTTTATCCAGTTCCAGTTTGCCTTTGCCGGCCGGCTCTTTGATACCCGCCTCGTCGATCGGCTCGAATTCGACTACCTGCGCCCGCCAATCGCCGACACCCTCCAAGCCGAAGTCTTTCCGCGGCTGGCCGAGGCGGAAAAGCCGGCGACGTTCCACTACGCGGTGTTGCTGCGGGCTAACGGGGCAGTGCGCGGCTACGACGCCTTGGCCGTGGACTCCAACGCGCCAGTGGCGAACATCCGCAACGTGCGCTTGGACGGGCAGACGGTGGATTTCGCAGTAGAATACGCCCGCCAAGAAGGCTTCCGCCTGAGTTTTGCGCTGGTACACACAGACGGGGCCGTGCTGGAATTCACCTATGACCTGCCGATCTTCCGCTTCGGCACCACGTTCTCCAGCCGCGCCTACAACAGCCAATTCCCAACGACGCCGCAGATCGTCGCGCCAGGGCAGGTCGTGGATTTCGGGCCGGAAGACCAAGACGAGCTTTCGGGGCTGGCAGTGGAAATCCCCAAACCGCAGATCGGCAAGCTAGTCGGCGAGATCGCGATCAGCACGCGGGTGTTCACGCCCAATGGGGACGGAGTCAATGACCAGTTTGAGATGTTTTTCAACTTGTTGCAGATCGTCGCGCCAGCGCCGGTAGCGCTAGACGTGTTCGACTTGGCAGGACGGCGGCTGCACAGGGTGTTTGCCGAGGAGCGGGGGATCGGGCCAGCGCACTACCGTTGGGACGGCAGGAACGCAGACGGAAAGTTGCTAGCGCCGGGGACCTATGTGTGGGTATTGCGGGTGCAGGCAGATGCGTTTGAGGAGCGGCATCTGGGAACGATGGGGGTGGCGTACTAATGCTCGTTCTACCATTAAAAACGAGAGGCCTAACGCAATTGATAAAATACAGCCTACTTGTCGTACTGTTGATTGAAGCCGCCCACGCCCAAGACTACGGTGCCCGCTTGGGAACCATCCAGCGCGGCGGCCGGGTCACCTACGAGCCCCGAGGCCCTGGCGTGCTTTTCGACGCGCTCGATCCCGCCATCCGCAAGTGGTACGTGCCGCAGGAACTCTACGCCGAATACCGTTGGAACCAGTGGGAATACGCCAACTACGCACGCGAAAACTACCAGCGCTACGTCCCCATCGCGCTGGAGGGCGGTTACTTCTACGACGCCTATGGAAACTTCCTGACCCGGGGATGGCTGATCTACGACTGGCGGCAGGAAAATCCCCAGCCCTTCGGCAGTGCAGTGCAGAAGACCTCGCGTTTCAGCGGTTGGTTCAACGGCCTTGTGGTCGCCTCCGACCACAAGGGGGAGCACCACTACGCCATCACCGTCGGTTCCGAAATCCGCACTACGCTAACGCCGATGACATTCTCCAAGCCGCGCTTCAACGGCCTGCAAATCGACTACGCTGCCGACAAGTACCAGGCGACGCTGCTGATGTCGCGGATTTCGGAACCTAACTCGCCGGGGACGTGGTCTGAGCAGCGCACCAACAATACCAACTTGTTTGGCGGCAGGCTGGAGGTCCAAGTCGGGGACTTCGTCAAGGTCGGAGGCACGCTGGTCAACTCGCATCACTCGCAGACCCAACGGCAGGCAGTCAACGGCGATATCTTCAAAGGTCAGCTAACCGAGGCGCTGAATTTCACGCCGGTGACGATGATCGAAATCCGCATCCGCGACGATTCCCCCGAGGACGGCAAAGGAGGGGGCGCGCTCTTCGCCAGTGACCTGCTAGTGTACGACTTAGAGGGGAACGAGACGCGCGCCAGCGAGATCGGCTTCCGTCCACTCATCGAGGGCGGCCTCCAGCGCCAAGGTTTTTTGGCCGCGGACGGGTTGGAGGAGATCTTGCTGCGCTACGACCTAGCCGACGCCGGCTATGTCGGCGTTGACCCGACCGAGATCACCCGGGTCGCAGTGGAGTTAGTGGTGGCCAACGACTACCTGATTGAAGTCGCCTCTGACAACCAAATAAACGACGACGACAATATCGTCTTCCTGCCGGTGGCCCAAGCCCGGGGCAACGTCCACGACGGTTCCAACCAGCGGGTGTTGGCCTTCGACTACGGGCTGCCGACGGCCAACCAGATCGCCGGGTTCACCTTTGAACTGACCGACCTAGCCGGGTTCACCGGATACGCGGAGATCGACATCAACAACCGCTACCGGCAATTCCCCAACCCCAACCGCAAACGGCATCACACCACCGGCGACAAAGCCCTAGCTTGGTTCGCCAACCTCTCTAGCACGCCCTACCCGTACTTCTTTTTGGTCGAGGCGTTCAGCGTTGACCCGACCTACCAGACCTCAATGGTGACCGCCAGCGAGGAGGGCACGCTCGACTATGGCAACCACTTTGAACTCTACGAGTTCGTCGAAGACAACGACGATCAGGATGGCTATCCCGACTGGCGGCGCAAAGGATGGGGGCCGGGAGATCGCTATATTTTTCCCGGATGGGACGAGAACAACGACTTTATTTCCGATTTCAACCAAAATGACAACGAGGACAGCCCAAATCTGATCCCCGATTACGAGGAGCCCTTCCTGCGCTACTACTCAGACCGGCCCGAGTTCCTCTACGGGATGGACATGAACCACAACGGCACCATTGATCGCTTTGAAAACGACGAGGAAGCCGACCTGCCCTACCGCCGCGACCGGCAAGGCTACAACGCCTTCGGCGGTGCCCATCTGCTGCCGGGCGTGCGGCTGATGCTGGGGAAAATGGACATGCGCCGACTGGCGGCGGCGGAGCGCAACCAAGCCATCTACGGGGTGTTGACCTTTGACCGCGACTTCAACCGCTGGGGTCGGGTGCGGCTCTTCCAAGATCTGCGCAAAGTTCGGGACAATATCGCCGACCCCCTCCTGCAATGGAGACAGCAACCCAATACGCGAGGGGGCCTATACCGAGTGGAGGATCCTCTCGCCGCGCGCAACACCGTCATAGGCATGGCGTGGTTCGGCTGGGAACAGCGGCCTTTTGCGGGGTTGCGTCTGGAGCACAAGGCCAAGTGGCAGTTCCATCGCCAATTGGACGGTCGGATCGACTTGGAGTTGAGGGGCTTGCGCCAAGCAGCCTCGTTTTTGGGAGTGATCAACAAGGCGGAGTACCGCTTGAGCGCGGGGGGGTACACCTTGCTGCCGCGTTGGAAGAGCGAATTTTCGCGCCGCCGGCCAGTGCTTGCGGGGACGCCAGCGCGTCTAGAACTCGACGAATTGCTGATGCTGGTGTTCCGCTTCCCGCTGATGCGCCGAAGCACCGTCGCGGCTGGCGTGGAATACGAGATCTTCTCGCAGTTGCGAAATCCCACGCCACCGGGTGCGGAGGATAGCTTCCGCGGGCTGACCACCACGGCACAACTGATTAATACCTCGGACTACCTAGGCTACCAGCTAACTACGACCTTGGGCTTCGAGCTAACGCGCACTAGCTTCGCGGATCGGCGGAGCGAGGTTACAACGCGGAGCTTTATCACGATTTACGCGGGGGTCGAGCGGTAAGAGGACATGACGCAAAGGTTGTTTATGCGACCGCCTGGGCGACTAGGCGGTTTTTTTTATTTTTGCGGTTCACATAGTCGCGCCTTGTGGGTCATATAGGACAAATGCGCTACCGGCCGGAGCAACAACCCGCACTCTTCCACCAAGGAGGGCATCATGCAACCCTTAGCCGTTCGCATCCTATATATCGCCCTGATCGCCGTCTATGGCGGCGTCTCCAGCGTAGCCGCGGTCGAGACCAAGTATCCGGACGGCGGCTTTGAGCCCCGCCTCGACAGAATCCAGGGCTTGCTGGATCATATCCGCACCGTGGAGAAGGTCAAGGTCCAATCCGGGCCCACGTTGTGGCAGGCCATTACGGCCATACCCGTCGCCCCGGGCGTCCCCATCACCCCCGAGCAAGAAGCCGACCTGCACGACTGGCTCTACGACTTCTTGGTCGCTTTTTCCGTCTCCGGCAATGACAGCCTCGCCGCCCAGTTTTACCTGCGCGAGGGCGTCAACAACCCGAGGGCCTTGAAGAACATGAAAGAGACCCTAGAGAAGTGGGGAATCCCCAGAGGGGACACGCCCTTTGCTATCTTCCAAGCCATGCACCGAACCGTACTCGACGACCAGGGCTATGACTACCGCTTTGGCAACGCCTTCTTTCGCCACAGCACGTTCAAGGTGTTCGAGATGCAGGGCCACTACCAGCGCTATCGAGTTCACCCGAGGGAAGCGATCAAGCAGGGCGACTACGTGCGCTCTTACCCGAGGGACGTTGTCAAGGCCCGATTCAAATTGCAGCAAGAGATTGACGGGGCGCTGCGCACCGGTGAGAAGCGAGTCTTCACCGACATCGCGTTTGTCACCGAAGAGCCCGCCGAGTTCGCCAGGTCGGAAGGGCCGATCTGCACGCCCTTCTTCTGTCGGCTGGTCTGGGATCCAGAGCGGGCGATGTGGCGCTTTGTCGAGGTCGTCTACAACTCCAAACAGCCGAATTCTTTTCTGTTTTCGGCCCTATAATCGGACTTGAGGCTTTATGACTTCTATAACGACGGCATTCAGACATCCATACGGGGAGGAAGTTTTGCATCGACCAGCCGATATAAGCGCCGAAGCCGTAGAGCACTACGGACGCCTGGTGCTCAAGGTCGCCTATAAGATCGTCGCCAATGCCGATGAAGCGCAGGAGGTCTTCCAAGAGACCTTCCTGCGCTTCCACACGGCCTGTGTGCGCGGCGAGATCATCGCCCATCCCAAGGCATGGCTTTGTCAGGTGGCAACCAACGCGGCTTTCAAAATCCGGCGTCATCAACATCGGGCGATGATTTGCGAAGAGGAAGATATCGCGGTAGAAGCCGATGCCGATAAAGATGCCGAGCGTCGCTTGCTCGTGGATCGAGTGCGCGACTTGGCCGCTGAATTGCCCGAGCGCCAGCGCATGGTCTTCGCCCTGCGCAACTTCGAGGGCTGGCCCTTTGCCGAAATCGCCGTACGATTGGGATGCAGCGAGGAGTCGGCCAGAGCCAGCGAGTACAAAGCACTCAAAAAGATCCGCACCCTGCTGGGTGCCGACGGCAAGGACTAAACGCCATGAACAGAACTGAATTTGAAAGCAAGCTGAGCGACTACGTACGCGGCGAGCTATCGGCTGCGGAAGCGCAGCAGATCGAGACCTACTTGGCTGAGCACCCGGAAGCAGCCGACGACTTGGCGGCCGTGCGTTCCGTGCTGGAGCTAAGTGCTGATGTCGGCACCGCCGAGCCACCGGACCTGCTCCTCGCGGCGGCCCGTGCCAACGCGCTGGAGGCCATCCGCGCAGAAGAAGAGAACGAGCGCAAAACGCAGCGCGTGGCATTCTGGCAGCGACTGCCGCGACCGGTGTACCTGTCGGGGCTGGCCGCCATGCTGGCCGGGGTAGTGTTCGGAGTGCTGTGGCAGGGGAGCACGGCGGCGTGGGCTGAGGTTGTAGCCGAGGTGCGCAAGCTAAACTCCGTGCGCGTGGAGGGTTGGGTCCGCGGCGAAAAGGGGGAACAGGTGCCGGTGAAGCAGTGGCTCAAGGCTCCGCACTCTTTCCGCTCTGAAGTAGGCACCGGCGCGGCGCGGCGCGAGGTCGTGGTGACCGACGCGAAAATGCAGATGTACGCCGAGGGCGTCTGGTATGGGAAAGACATCGACGCGGAAGACGCGTGGTCTATACACAAGCTCGCCGAGCAACTAGCGCTGCCCGAACAGGGGAAACTAGAACTTCGGAGCTACCAAATTGAGCGCGAGGATCGGGGGGAGACGGAGCTTTTTTCAATCTGGCAACGCTCCTCGCTGGGTCGTAAGACCCCGGCGGATATCCGCTATGAGGTCGAAGTAGATATTCAGACGCGGTTGCCCAACCACTCCCGCGTTTATCTCGACCTGGGGCAAGAAGATTGGGAGTTGGTCAGCGAGTTGAACTATCTGGATTACAATGTACCGCTGGCGGACGAGCTTTTCGTCGTCGCCGAGGATGCGATCCAGCCCTTGACTCTTTCGGCATCCGAGCCCAATCCGTTCGGTATGATGATAGAACCGTTTGTACCGTGGAACAGGGCGTTTTACATGCCCCTGGACGGCATGGATATCATCGTTCATCCTCCTTCGGATGATCCGAGCAAGGGCACCCAAGGCAGTACTTCTTCCACAGCAGGCGGGATCACGCGCAGAGAACTCCACCGTACCCCGCTGGCCGAAATCGCGCGGGCTGTCGGGGAAATGCCAGTGGAAACCTCAGAGCAGAAACTGGCTGAGCAACGATACTCCGTGCGGATTGCCTACAGCCATCGCCTAACCCCCACCGAGCGCGTCCAGCGACTCGGCCGCCGCTTTGGTTTTGTCGCTGACGTGGCAGAGCGACAGGGGACTATGACACGCTGGATTTTTACCCAAGACGGCTCCGAGTTTCCAACGAACCCGCAAGCGGGAGGGTCTCGGACCAACGGCGACAATTACTACGCTACGGGGCATCCACTCGGGCGTTCAATCCAGGGTATGCTCACAAACGCCGCACTCAACGACCTAGTCGAAGGCTACAACGAAGACCTCGACGAAATCGAACTGCAATGGGACGGCGCAGCCGCAGACAATCCCTTTGAGCGTCCAGTAGATATCGCCGTCGATTTCGCCGACGGCTGGGATGTGGCCCTCGATTATTTGCGCGAGCAATTCGGGGTGAAGATGGAACGCGTATCCGAGCCGATCACCTACGAGGTGTTGGTGCTGCGCCCGTCAAAGTAAACCTTCATCGCTGCCATCGCGGGCGTCCCATTCGCATACGGACCTTTAGTAGGGGTCGCGTATGCGAGTGGGACGCCCTTATTTATATCATCATGACCTCTGTCCCCAACATCCTCTTCCTTCTGACCGACAACCAGCGCAACGACCTGCTCGGCTGCGCCGGCAATCCGATTATCCAAACCCCGAACATCGACCGACTTGCCGCAAGCGGCGTCCGCTTTGCAAACGCATTCTGCACCAGTCCGATCTGCGCTGCCAGTCGAGCGAGCTATCTCACCGGCGTCTATGAAAGCCGCCACCGCTTCACCTTCCTCTCGCCGCCTCTCCAACGCACATTCACCGACAGTTCCTACCCAGCGGCTCTCAAAAGGGCCGGATACCGCACGGGGCTGATCGGCAAGTTCGGCATTGCCGCAAAAGGAATCGCCCCTTCCCTCGCAGACGCGGGTGCGCTAGAAAAGATGTTTGACGCGTTCGACAACTACGAACACTGGACTGAAGACGGATATGAAATCAAACAGCCTGACGGCCATGTGCGCCACCTGACCGACATCACCGGCGACAAAACAATCGACTTCCTCCGCACCCATCCCAACCAGCCGTTTTGCCTCTCCGTCAGTTTCAACGCACCACACGCGCAGGACAACGACCCACGCCACTACATCTGGCCGACTGCTGAAGATCCACTCTACTCGGATGCGCAGATACCGGACCCCCTCAACGCCCATCCCGACTTCTTCCGGCGGCTGCCGAAATTCCTGCGCGAGACGGAAAGTCGCGTGCGCTGGCAGGCCCGCTATGCGACTTCTGAAGACTACCAGCGGAACATGCGTGGACTGTACCGGATGATCAGCGGCGTCGATCGCAACATCGGCAGGATTCTCGCGGCATTGGAGCAGCTATCGTTAGCCGCCAACACGATCGTGATCTTCGCCTCGGACCACGGGATGTACTACGGCGACCGCGGGCTTAGCGACTGCTGGCAGTTGAACGAGCAGTCGATCCGCATTCCCCTGATCGTCTTCGATCCACAAGCGGATGAGGGCAAGCGAGGGATCATCTGCGAAGAAATGGCCCTCAACATCGACGTGGCACCAACCATCCTCGAACTAGCCGGTTTGGACGCTGCAAACGAAATGCAAGGGAAATCCCTCGTCCCCTTATTGCGCGACAAAGAAGTCGAATGGCGCGAGGAGTTCTTCTGCGAGCACCGATTCGACCGCGCCGACATCCCCAAAAGCGAGGGCGTGCGCACGCAACGCTGGAAATACATTCGCTACTACGAGCAACAGCCCGTCTATGAGGAGCTGTACGACCTTTTCAAAGACCCGCACGAATCCTCTAGTCTCGCATCAAATTCCAAATTCGCAACTCAACTCTCACGGCTGAGGCGACGATGCGACGCAATGCGCGTTAAATGCGCCTAGTGCCGGTTCACGCGCCCTCGTCTGTCAGCCGTTTGGCGTACTCGCCGCGCGGGATGCGAAAGTATCCCTGAAAGCAAAGTACGCCCGCGGCCGTAATCACGGCACTGCTCAAAAACAACGCCCGATAGCCCAGCGCGTCGATCATCCAGCCGCCGCCGAGCGAAACGCCAGCGATGCTGATGCCGTAGGCCATAGTCAGCGCCGAACTCATGGTCACCCGCCAGTGCTCGGGGACCAATTCCTGCTGAAAGACGATATAGACCGAGCGGCGGATCGAACTGAGAGCGACTAGGGCCATACAGGCGGCTCCGGCCACCGCCCAATGGGCGACCAAGGCCAGCGGTATGAGGCACAACACCATCGCCCCAGCCCCCACGGTTATCACCGGCACCCTACCAAAACGCCGGCTGAGCGCCGGAGCAGCCAGCGCAGTACAGGCGGCTAAGAGCTGGCCCCCGGCGGTCAAGCTGCCGATCAGCGCCGTGGAGACCCCGAGGCCATCGTCCATATAGACATTGAAGAAGATGCGGAGGCTGTTTTCCGCAGCCATCTGTAAGAAGGTAACCAAGCTCAAGGCGAGGACGATGGCCAAGGGGAAAGGCGTCGCTTCACCGCGTTCCCTAGCGGGCGGCTTGCGCGGACGGGAGCGAGTGGCGGCGATAGCACCAGCGCTGATGAATAGCACGCCAGCGGCTAGTAGCAGCGGATAGCGGTAAGGGGCCGGGTGATCTTCGGGCAGGCCGAGAAGCACAGAGAACAGGCCGGGCAGCAGGCCACCGCACAGGCTGCCGGCAAAACCCGCCAGCGGCCACAGGGCCACCTGGGTCGAGAACACGTGATTGCGCAGGCGCGGCGGACAGATCAAGGTCAGAAAGGGAATGGAGCAAACGAGGAAGAGCGTATTGCCGAGGACGCCGAGGGCATACGCCCCCATGATCCAGGTTAGCTGCGCGGAGGAGGGAGCGAACTCGCCGAGAGGCAGCAAACCAAAACCAAGGGCGGCGACCACCATGCCAGCGATCATGCTCCGACGCGCGCCCCAGCGATTGGCCAACAGGCCCGCAGGCATACTCAAGAGGGCAAACGACAGCGCGCCAACGGCATTGACTTGGCCGATCAACTGGGGGCCATAGCCCAAACGCAGGAGATAGAGATTGAGCAGGACCGTATAGACGCCGCCGAAAATCGTAAAGCCGATCAGAGCTTGGCTGAAGAGCACCAAGCGCACGTCGCGGTTGAAAAGCGCAAGCGCCTCGCGGTGAGTAGAAACCAATTTCTTCTTTGCTGGAACGGGGGATGGCAGTTATGTATGTAGGAAAGTAAACCAACGGCTCGCGACGAAAAAGGCCACGTAGCGGAGGCGGTATGGCGCGCAGTAGCGCATTCTGGTGCTTTTTAATATGTGCACCGGCTGTTCTAGCCCAAGAGATAATCCAGGTGCAGACGCCAGCCGGCACCATGCACGAGTTGGCCCGCGTCCCCGCCGGTTATTTTGCGATGGGATCGGCCGAGGGACGGGCGGACGAACAACCGATCCACCAAGTCTATCTCGACGACTTCTACATCGACCGCTTTGAAGTAAACAACGACCAGTACTCCGCCTTTTTGAACGACATTGACCGCAACGATGATGGGGAAGGGCATCTGCTGCTCGACATATTCGACGCCGACGCGCAGATACGTTATAATGACACGGGATACACGCCGATTCCCGGCACCGAACAGCGGCCCGTCGCCGAGGTCTCGTGGTACGGTGCCCATGCCTATTGCACTTGGGCCGGCATGCAGTTGCCGACCGAGGCCATGTGGGAAAAAGCTGCCCGAGGCACCGACGGCCGCATCTATCCCTGGGGCAATTCCATCGACCGCAGCCGAGCCAATTACGGCCGCGAGGGCTGCTGCCGTGGCGACGCCAGCGACGGCTTTTTCGACTCGGCCCCAGTAGGCTCCTATCAGCGCGGAGTCTCTCCCTATGGGGTCTACGACATGGGAGGCAATGTCTGGGAGTGGGTGGTGGATTGGTACGGCGAGGATTACTACGCGCAAAGCCCCGACCGCGATCCGCAGGGGCCAGGTGCAGGGATCAGCCGAGTACTTCGCGGCGGGTCGATGAGCAGCGACCCGTATCGCCTGCGCACCACCGACCGCAGTGGGTTGCCGCCTTCGGCGACCTACATCATCGTCGGATTTCGCTGCGCAGCACACGAACTCCCCACCACGGCAGTACAGTCCGCCAGTTGGGGACAAATAAAGCGCAGGGCAAAGTAAGGCGTTGCGCCATGAACCGCACAAATGCAAACAGCCCCTCAGCTTGTGCAAGCTAAGGGGCTGTTTATATAATAGTGGTGGCGCCTCGCGGAATCGAACCGCGGACACAGAGATTTTCAGTCTCCTGCTCTACCTACTGAGCTAAAGCGCCACCAAAAGAAAGATTAGAATTAAAGCCCCCTCATTTGCATTGTCAAGGATGCGCCATGCCCATCTCGATCATCCCGTTCAACATGCCCGAACCCGCTGCAATCCCTCCCCACATCGTCGCATCGCTCGAAGCCATGTCTCCAGACCAAGCCGTAATCCAAGGCATGGATTTGCTGCTGGGCATCGAGGCGGCAGACACCATCGTATATGAGCGCGTCGGCCAAGGGGTAGTCCACACGGCCGGCGCAGGAGCCGAAGTTTTACGACGGGTGCTGGAACAAGAAGGCGCACGCGCCTTCGCCGATCAGGACGGAGTCGGTCATTCCGCGCTGTTGCTAGTGGGACAGACCAGCGCCGACGAAGAAAGCCCCCTACCAGCAGGAATAGTGCGCTTCCTCCTAGAGGGGGCTGAAAGTGGGTCTATCGGCTTTAGCTACGTGTTGCCGCTCAAGGCCGGCGACGGCCCGCTATGGGGCGCGTTGACGCTGATTCGCCGCGCGGCGAGCGGGCCGCTCAACCACGAGCAGCCCAATCTGTGCGAGGGCATGCGACGCGTGTTGAGCCGGATGTGCAGTTAGGCCGAGACCGGCTCGACGACTCCGTTTTCAAGCATCCAAGCCTCGACCTCATCGCCATCGACGTCGGCCAGCATCTGGCCGTTGATCTCGACGCAGGGCGATAGCGGCTGGCCGCTTTTCTGCACCATCTCAGCGTAAATATCTGGATTGTTGATAATGTCTTTGTCTTCGTATGCCAAGCCGTATTTGGCGAAGGCAGTGCGCACGCTATTGCTCCAGCCGCAAACCGGCTTCAGATAGGCGACGATATTAGGGGCTTCAGCCATGGTTGAAATTCCTTTCTGGCGTGATAGATAACGATTTTGCGTTTGGTGGAATATAGAGATGCGCTCCTCTCTGTCAAGCGGAGCATTGAGTGATTGACGAACCGCATACCCAATGTTACATTTGAAATATCTCCCTCCCCTTGGTGTGTTTGCTCGCCCTCTTAACTCAGGATTGGCAATGAGTCCTATAGAAGTTCTTTTCGTGCGCGGCGGTCGCTCCCTCCAAGGTGAGGTCGAGGTCCAAGGGTCCAAAAACGCCGCTTTGCCCATGTTGGCCGCTTCGCTGTTGGCCACTGAAGGGCAAACCGTTCTGCACCGGGTACCCCCGGTCAACGATGTATTGGTGGCCCTAGAGGTGTTGCGTCGGCTCGGCGCGCGCGTCGATTACGATGCAACCGAGGGAGTCGCCGTCCTAGACACCCGCGATGTCAAAGAAACCCAGCTTCCCGCGGATTTGACCAATCGCTTCCGCGCCTCGCTGCTTTTTGTCGGTCCGCTGTTGGCCCGCTTTGGCCGCGCTTGGATCCAAGAGGTCGGCGGCTGCACGATTGGCTCGCGGCCGACCGACTATCACTATCGCGGCTTTGCCCGGCTCGGGGCCGAAGTCGAAGGCGTCAACGGCGGCGGCATTGACGTGGTGGCCAAGCGGCTCTCCGGTGCCTTTATGTACTGCGATTTGCCCAGTCATACCGGAGTGGAAAACCTCGTTATGGCGTCCTGCCTAGCAGAGGGCGAATCCGTGATCGAAAACGCGGCCTCCGACCCAGAGATCGTCGATTTTGCATCGCTCCTGCAAAAGATGGGTGCCCAAGTCGAAGGGGTCGGTACGCGACGAGTGCATATTAAGGGCGTCCGTGAGTTAGCGGGTGCCGAGCACACGATCATGTACGATCGCCTCGACGCTGGCCTCCTGATGATGGCGGGCGCGATTACCGGCGGCGACATCGCCCTCAAAGGCGTGGTGCGCGATCATCTATATGTCTTTGAAGCCAAGCTACAGCAGATGGGCGTCGAGATGACAGAGGAAGGAGCTTGGATGCGGGTACGGGGGCCGGAAACCTTGTCGCCGATCAACGTAGTAACCACCTTTTACCCCGGCTTCCCAACGGATCTGCAGCCCGGGATCACGGCCTTGGCGTGCATGGCCAAAGGCGATAGCTACGTCCGCGAGACCGTATTCGAAGATCGCCTCGGCCACGTCAAGGCCCTGCGCTCCTTCGGCGCTCGCATCGCGCCGGAAAAGGATAGCCTAGTGTTGGTACACGGGCCGGCTCAGCTCAAGGGGGCCAAAGTCAAGGCCATGGACATTCGCGCCGGGGCCGCCTGCGTACTCGCCGGTCTAGCGGCCGAGGGCTGCACCGAGATCAGCAACCTCTACCAACTCGACCGAGGGCACGCCCACATCGAGCACCGCCTGCGGGGTTTGGGTGCCGATATCGAAAGACACTGAGGCGCGTTGCGCGCCTAACGCGAAAAAGCGGTCGAGAGCTTGCGGCTCTCGACCGCTTTTTTTTGTTTGTCTACTATTACCCTATAGGAGGGGCACCATGCTCGTACAACCCGACGCCGTGTATTTAGCGCGCTCGCCCATCGACCGCGCCGACGCTCCCTTTGCGACCTACCGAGAGTTGGCCTACCGCACCCTCGCCGCTCTCGAGGTGCCGCTACCTGCCGCCGGCACCGTCTTGCTCAAGCCCAACGCCACCGTACTCTATCCACCGGAAAAGCGCGTCATCACCCATCCCGGGTTCGTCGGCGGTCTGCTCGACGCCCTGCGCGACCAAGGCGTACCCGCCGAGCGCATGGTGGTTGCCGATGGCCAGTCCGGGGAAAACCCCACCGCCGGACACACCTGGGAACTATGCGGCTATCGCGCCATGACCGAGGCGCGGGGCGTGCGGCTCGCAGAAATGAACACCGACGAGGATTCCCGCATCGTCGAGGTTGCCGACGGCGTAGTGTACGAGCGCTATCCCCTGTACCGGGAAGTGACCGATTGCGCCTTCTTTTTCAACGTCCCTCTCGCCAAGTGCCACAACTTGGGCTGCACGACCTTGTCGATTAAAAACCTGATGGGCATCATCGCCAAGCCCGAGCGGCACCTGTGCGCGATCCAAGCGGTGGACGAGCCTTACGCCGAGGACCTGTGGCGGCTGACCGAGAGCGGCTTCAGCCTCTTTGAAGACCGCTTCTATCACAAGCTCTGCGATCTATTGGTCGCGCTGCGCGGCTTGGGAATGCCGCGGCTTTCGGTGGTAGATGGCCTTGTCGGCCGCGACGGCACAGCGTTCAACGAAGGGGGCAACTACCCCCTCGGCTGGGCTGTGGCCGGCGTCAACGAGGTACACGTAGATACAGTCGCCACCTACCTGATGGGCCTCGATCCGCAGGCCACTCCCTATCTGCAATTCGCCCACGCCCGCGGCCTAGGGACTATTGACCCTGAGGAAATCGAGGTCGTCGATCTCGCCAGCGGCACGGCGCTCAGTGGTGCAGCCCTAGCCGAACTCCGGCCCGCCACGCCGCTAATGCCCATCTCCCGCCTCAAAGGCGGCTACTACAAGCGCTTTCGCACCGACGGATCAGCCGTGCCCTGGCGCTTGGGCGATGTCAATGCCCAACGCCAGCAGGACGGTCTGGCACCCGTTCCCTATGAGCCAGCCAGCGCCTGAGCACACTCTCCGCGCCTGTCAGCAAGCGGTGGACGAGTGGATCGCCGATGTCGGCGTGCGCTACTTCTCCGAGTTGACCAATACGGCCGTGCTGATGGAGGAAGTCGGCGAACTGGCGCGGATCATGGCCCGCACCTTTGGCGAGCAGAGCTTTAAGGAGGGCGAGGAAGCCGACCTCGGTATGGAGATGGCCGACGTGCTCTTCGTCCTCATATGCCTCGCCAATCAGACCGGTGTTGACCTAGAGGAATCCTTCCAACGCGCGCTGGCCAAGAAGACCCAACGCGACCGCAAACGTCACGCGGAAAATCCCAAACTCCAATCTTGATTTACTTACTGATGTTACGCATAAGAGACTTCTTGGATAGGAGATGCTTCGCTACGCTCAGCATGACAGGGGCTGATGCTTTCTTGTCCTGCTGAGTGCAGCGAAGCGGAATCGAAGCATCTCATCCCTATGGGGCCTGTGCGTAACGTCAGTTACTTAGACGCAACTTCCTGCATCCCCTTTTGCGAAAGGTCGGTCCATGAGTTCCCGCAACGGTTTTATCGAAACGCATATTTACGACTACATCCTCGCCAACTCGCTGCGCGACCGAGACGAGCTCAAGCGGTTGCGGCAGGAGACCCAAGCCATGCCCATGGGCGGAATGCAGATCTCGCCCGATCAGGGACAGTTCATGGGGCTGCTCGTCGAGCTGATCGGTGCCAAGCGGATCGTCGAGGTGGGGACTTTTACTGGCTACAGCAGCATTGCGATGGCGCTGGCCCTGCCAGCGGATGGGCGTTTAATCGCCTGCGACGTCAGCGACGAGTTTACTCGCATTGCCCAGCGCTATTGGCAAGAGGCCGGCGTGGCTGACAAGATCGAATTGCGGTTGGGGCCAGCAGTAGCAACTCTCAACGAAATACTCGCGGCTGGGGAAGCTGGTTGCTTCGACATGGCCTTTATCGACGCGGACAAGGAAAATTACGACGCCTACTACGAGCGCTGTCTGCAGCTCTTGCGCCCGGGCGGATTGATCCTAATCGACAACGTGCTGTGGGGCGGGCGGCCCGCCGATGTCAACGAGCAGGACGAAAGCACTGTGGCGATCCGGGCACTCAACGCCAAAATCCACGCCGACGAACGCGTGACCGCGTCTCTGCTGTCGATTGGCGATGGGTTGACGTTGGCGCGGAAGCGGTGATCTGTGCAACTACAACGAAATAGCGGAGAAAACTCGACGATGAACAAAATATGGGTCCTGCAAAACGCGCAGCCGGAAAACTTGGGGATCGCCGACCAAGTGTTCCAAGGCTGCGGTCTCGAACCCGCCTACGTACATACCTTCGCCAGTGAAGAGGTCCCCCGCTACATGAACGAGGCTACCGGCTTAGTAGTTTTAGGCGGCCCAATGGGCGTGTACGAACACGACCGCTACCCGTTTATAGACGGGGCTATGCGCCTTATCGACCAAGCCCTAAAAGAAGACAAACCCGTGCTCGGCATCTGCCTAGGCAGCCAGCTTTTGGCCACGGCTCTTGGTGCTCGGGTCGCCCGCGGCTCGCAGAAGGAAATCGGCTGGTATCCTATTGAGCGGAAGCCCGCTGCGAGTGAAGACCCGCTAATGGGCGGGCTGAAACCATCCTTTATGGGCTTTCACTGGCACGGCGACATCTTCGATCTGCCCAAGGGAGCTACTGCGCTGGCCTCTTCTGCCCTTACCACCTACCAAGCGTTTTCCTATGGCCGGGCGGCGTATGGCGTCCTCTTCCACATGGAAGTTACCACGCAAATTATCGCCGATATGGTTCGGGCTTTCGCCGACGAGGTACGCGAGGAGGGGCTAGACGGCGAGAAAATCAAGGCCGACGCGGCCCAGCACTCGCCCACCCTCCACGCCAACGGGCGCACCTTCTTCCAGAACTGGGCCACCCTCTGCTTGGAGGCGGGTTCCTAGCGGTAGCTCCACTTTGCGCCACTCAGGTCGAAACCCCCAGCAAACCGCGCGTCAGTTGAAAATCGACGTTGCGCTGCTGCAAGGCCCCAGGGATGTGGTCGCCCCGCGCCACTCGGGCCAACAAAGCCGCCAATTGCTCCGCCCAATCGTCCGCTGCACCCGTCAGAGCCAAGTCAATATCATCGCCGTAGAGCGCCGTCACCGTCGGATCCGCACTCACCTGCACCACCGGCATCAAGGGATGTCCCTGTAGGGAATGCTCGCCAGTATGGGCCAAGATCAGGTCCACACCCGTGGCGCCCAGTCCGGTAGCCGTCTCCACCCAGTGGTCGGTCGGCGTCTCCATGACGTAAAAGCCCGGCTCCACCGCCGCCTGACCATAGGGCAATGTCGCGGCATCCGACGGCTCGACTAACACGGATTCCAAATACGCCGGTTCCCGCAGCAGAGCCGCGTTGTGCGGCACGACCACAGTGCCACCCCCGGTCACTACCCAGCGCGTCAACTGGGCAAAAGACTGCGCCGCGTCCGCCCCCAACTCACCAGTCGCCTGCATCCCCAAGCGCAAGGCACCCAAGCCACCTTCCGCGGCGACAGGCGCCTCCGTCTCGGCCAGCGCTTGGCGGAACCACCCCTCGACCTTGTCCATGGCCTTGACAATGCCGCCGTCCAACTGCACCGAAGCCCAGCCGAAAACAGCCGGGTCCAAACCCCATTCCTCAAGGCCGTTGCGCATGTAGTCGTTGTGCGTCTTTTCGCAGCCGTGCTCCAGTAGCAAAACGCGCCGGGCCAGCGGATGTGCGGCGTACCCCATCATGGTGCGCAAGTGCATTTGCTCGGTGGCACCGCTCGACGACAGCCCACAGCCCTCGGTGTGGACCAAGGCGACAAAGCGCGACAGGCCCTGCTCGCGGCCCACTTGCCGGGCATTGAGCCGCTCGGCGCACATGCGAGCGATCTGGCCAGCGCACAGGCTGGTGGGCAAAACCAGCCCCACCTGATCGATAGCCCCATCCAGCATGGGGAACGCCACCGCTGGCCCAACCTCGGGCCGCACCGGCGCGGGCTGGCCCTCAAGCACGGGAGCAGCCAACAGCTCCTCCAGTCGGCTGGTATCGGTCTGTTGCCAGTTGCGCCAGATGGACACTTGGGCGTGGCCGGCCCGCTCGCCCAGCGAGCGCTCGCCCGAGGCCACCCGCAAGGTGCGCTCGAACAGTTCCTGACCCAACTCGTCCATCGACGTGCCATCCAAATAGGCCCCAGCATTGACATCGAGATCCGCGGCCAGCAACTGGTAGCGCTCCGAAGTGGTGACGATCTTGATCGTCGGCACAAAGGGAAAATTGGTGATAGAGCCGTTGCCCGTGACAAAGAAGATGGCATTACAGCCGCTGGCCACCTGCCCGGCAATGCTCTCCAAGTCATTGCCTGGACTGTCCATAAAGTAGAACCCCGTCTCTTTGAGCGGCTCGCCGTACTCAATGGCGTAGTCCAAACGCACATCTGGATCGCGCTTGCGCGCCGCGCCAATGGACTTGAGTGCGATATTGTACAGACCGCGAAATTTGTTGCCCCCGGAGGGATTGCCCTCGGCCGAGGCACCGTGCCACGCCACCCGCTCCTTGAAGCGCTCGACCATGTGTAAAAAGGTGCGCGCCGTCTCCACATCCTTGACGTTTTGCAGCACGTACGGTTCGGCACCGATCAACTCGTCGGTCTCGGCGAGGTTGGCTGCGCCGCCGTAGCGGATCAACTCGCGCGCCACCCAAGCGGCCAGCGGATTCCCCGAAATGCCCGAAAAGGCGTCCGAGCCGCCGCACTGCAAGGCGATCTTGAGATGGCTTAAGTCGTGCTCGCTTCGCTCCTCACCCGCCATCTCCTCGGCCCAAGCGGCCACTTGCCGGTCGCCCTCTGCCAAACGCGCCGCAAAGGAGCCGTCCAAGCTCATAAAGCAATGCCGGACGTGATCGAGAGCATAGCCGTGCGCCACCATGTACTCCCGCAGCATGTTGTTGGTCATAGCTTCGCTGCCGTAGTCCACCGCCAACACGGCGCCGACATTGGGATGGACGACAAAGCCAGCCAGCGTGCGCAATAAGAGTTCGCGGTTATTGGGATCGGACCCACCGCCGCCCTCGGTATGGGCAATCGGCACCACGCCATCGCCAGCCGGTCGGCCGCTCCAGCGCTCGGCCAATAGTCGGGCGTAACTAGCCGTGCGCGAGGACGTGCCCAAGACGACAATGTAATTGCGCGTGCCCACGCCCCGTCCTCCAGCGCGACCGTAGCCTAAGAAGGTCCGCCGCTTCTCATGCGGAGCGAGTGCAACCCCGGGCTGAAAGTTCGCCGGATCCAATTGATACGGCTCAATGCGATCGACGAAATTGGCCTGCTCGGGCAAGTCGAAGTCCAACTGTCGGATGCCCAAGGCGTCGAGCATACTCTGGTTGCAGGCGTAGTCGCCCGGCTGCAGGGCGCGCTCGGCCACGCCAAAGGGCAGTTGCCACGACAGCAAAAACTGGCCGGGTTCAATCGGCTCGACGGCAAAGCGATGGCCTTCCATCACCGTGTGAGACAAAGTGAACGACCGCCCCTCGTACTCAATGCCCGTGCCCGCTTCTAGACGCCGGGTAGCAATCGCCACATTGTCCCCAGGCATGGGCAGCCGGGCTACTTCGCTAAAAGAAAAAACCGCGTTCATCAATAGCTCCTCAATAATTCGTGGACGACGAAGTAATGGCGCACCAACGGGCCGGCTCCAGCGCCTCGACCAAAGCGCGGCGAGCTTGGGCAGTCCCGATCTTGCGCAAAGCAGTGCTGGCGTAGTAGCGAGTATAGCGATTTGGATCGGCCAGCGCGCGAGCCACCGACGGTACCAGCTCATCGTCGGGGGGTGCCATCTTGCTCAGGGAAAAAACGGCGTTACGCCGCACCAACTCCTCCTCGTCGCCTATAGCGCGGGCAAGGGCTGGAGCCGTCGACGCGGCCGCCGGACCAATCGTCCCCAAAGCCTCGGCGGCATTGCGCCGCACCCACATAGCATCATCGCTCAAGGCCGCCTGCAATACCGGCACTGCCGCATCCGCCGCCTTGCCCATAGTCGCTAGGGCACCCATTGCCGCCGCTCGACCGGGCCAAGATCCCTGTTGGGCCGCGTCCAATAGTCCGTCCAAAGCATCCGCACCCAAGGCGGCCAAGGCGTGCACTGGCCCGAGTTCGCCCGGATTGCCACCTTGGGGATTGGTCGGCGAATGGGCCAGATTGGTCTCAACTTGAGCTTGGGCTTGGCTCCGCATGTCCTCGATCAGCCCTGCTACTTGGTCGCCTCCCAAGCTGTAGATCGCTTGCAGGCGGTCCGTTTCCGAGTCGGCCCCCAAATCCTCCCAGCGCGCGTCTCCGTTACTCACTGCCGATCGGTCACACAATCGTCCACACAACCAATCCCACACATGCCGCGACAACTCTGGGTGTGGATCGCCGTCGAGTGGCTGCCAGTGAGGCACTTTATTATTCCACGTCGGCACCTCCGGCTCTGCCATGCGAGTGAACTGGTATTTGAGCATGTAGCGCCTTTTGTCCGAGCGATTGGCCGTGGCTCGATGCCAGCTATCGAAATTGACGATGGACACCGTGCCGGCCGGACCACACAAGCCCAGTTCGTTCTCCGTCGCCTGTTCTGGATCAGTACTGGATATCCCATTGTACCACTGCCGCCCCGGCATCACGCCGGTGGGCCCCATGTCCGGGGTGACGTCCTGCGGGTAGTAAAAGGCCATGACCCAACGGCAGCGGTGATAGCGGATATTCTGGTCGAAGATGTAGTCGTCTTTGTGCCAAGTCTGGCCGTCGCTGCCTGGGGAATTGAGGTGGCAGTAGCGGTGCGGGTGCATCAGATAGCCCGCACCCAGAATACTGGTCAGTGCTCCGCGCACCGCAGGGTGTGCAAAGACCTGCGCGATGGCGGGGATGCGCGGTGCGATGTTGTTGCCGGGGTTGCCTTCGGCTTCCAACACCGCGTCGATCTGGCGGCATACTTCGGCGTGTAAGTCGCCCGGAAAATCCGCCTGCACCTGAACATAACCTTGGGCGATGAACTGCTGCATCTCGGCGTCGCTGAGCAAGTGCATTTCGGCTTCCATGACCTTCTCCTCTAAAAGCGGCGATCCAACGCCCATTCGGCCCAAGAGCGCACGTATTCGTTGCCCTGCTGACGCGCCCGTTGCAAGGCAGTTACCGCCGTGGCTGGCGCACGCCATTTGGCCAGCGTCATCGCTGCATTTTCGCGCAGCGGCGCATCGGACAAAGACCAAGGCGTCATCGCGCGGCTATCGTCCAGCGCCTGTGTCAAAGCTGGTACTGCCGCCGGCACCTGGCCCATATTGCTCAAGGCATCGGCGGCATTGCGGCAGACCCATTCGCTGTCGTCCTGCAATGCGGCGGCAAGGGCCGCAGCCGCTTCCTGAGCCTCGGCACCCATGCAGCCCAAGGCCGTGGCGGCACCGGCGCGCAGCCACCAGTCCCCATCCTGCAACGCCTCAATGAGCGCGGGTACCGCGACAGCACCGGTCGCAGCCAGCCCGTAGGGGCTTTCCAACTGGCTGGGATTGGTAAAATCGCCGCGATCGAGATTGGCTTGCCAACTCCGGGCAGACTCGTCTTTTAGCGCCGCCATCAATACCGGCACCCCTTCGGCTCCCAACGCCCCCAAGTCGTAATAAGCATCCAACCGCACCCGTTCATCGGGATGGCACAAAGCGGCCTGCAAGGCTTCCACCGATCTATGCGGCCTCAAGGCGGGAGCCTGTCCCCCGTACCAACGCCACAGCGTGCGGTACAGAGCCGCATGGCGTCCTGTTGGCATCCATCGGCTGCGCTGGTCTGGCGTATTCTCTTGGATGCGGGCGAAGAGAAACTTCAGCATGTAGCGCGTTCGGGTCGAGCGATTGGTCGTGGCCCGGTGCCACAACTCGTAATGGGTGATGACCACGGTGCCCGCCGTGCAGGTAAGGGCCACCCCTTCGACCTCATCGCTAGGGCCATCCATATAGTACTGCGTCCTAGGCACCAGCGCCGTAGGCCCCATATCCGGCGTTACCTCGCGCGGGTAGTACAGCATCAGAACATAGCGCGGGCGGTGGTAGCGCACGTTGCCGCCGAAGGGATAATCCTTGTGCCAATTTTGGGCTTGGGCACCCGGCGCGAGATCGTGGCAGTGACAGTGGCGGCAGAGGGCGTACCCAGGCCCTAAAATGCCGGTCAAGGCCGCATCTACTGCCGGGTCGGCGAACAACTGGTGCAATAGGGGAATGCGATCTATCAGGGCGTTGCCTGGATTGCCCTCGGCAAGCACGCGTTCGACTTGGCGGTGCAGTTCGCCGTGTAGGTCCGCGCTCGCGGTCGGTTGTACCACGCGATATCCCTGGATAATAAAATCCTGCAGGGCCGCATCGTTTAATCGAGTCATCAGCTTATCCTCACTTCCCCGCCCTCGGCGGCTGAGCGATACAGGCCATCGAGAGCGGCCATGACGTTGAGCACTTCTTCTTTTTTTACCAACAACTCGGCCCGACCCTCAAGCACCTCGACAAAGTGGGCCGCAGCTTTCCAATGGCCCGAGAAGGGCACCGAGGGATCGGACGGCACGTTGAGCCGGGTGTCGGCCTGATAGCGGCCCAAGGTGCCGATAAAAGTGAGCGGATTAAACGTGAGGCCGCCCTTGGTGCCCATGATGAGGGTGCCGCCGGTGCCGTCGGGCAAATTGGCCGCCCAACTGGCCCGAATGCTGATGGTGGCACCGTTTTCCAAGCGCAAAAAGCCAGCGGCCATATCCTCGACATCGTACTCGCCAATGTCATAGTCCCGAGGCGCAAATACGCCCTCCGGCGCGCCGCTGTCGGCCAGCGACGTGACCACGTCTTCGCGCTGGTCGGCCAGTTTGGTGTACGTCGCACCCGAGGCGGCCACCACCTTGGGACTGCCCATAATCCACAGCAAGGCATCGAGCGCGTGGACGCCAATGTCGTAAAGTGGGCCGCCGCCCGAGGCTTCTTTCATGTGGAAGCGGCCCCAAGTGGGCACGCCGCGGCGGCGGAAGGCCGAGGTTTCAGCGTAGTACATCTCGCCTAGATGACCGCTGTCGGCCAGTTGCTTAGCAGCGGTATTGGTGCCGGAGAAACGGCCTGTCTGGGTGACAAATAGATGGCGTCCGGCAGCCTCGGCCGCTGTGTACATAGCGACTGCATCGGCGTGGCTGGCGGCTACGGGTTTTTCGCAAAAGACGTGGGCACCGGCTTGAAGGGCAGCTTCGGTGTAGGCTCGGTGTGAGACATTGGGGGTGCAGACGCAGACAATATCGGGACGCAACTCGTCCATCATACGTCCAAAGTCGTCGTACGCGTGGGAGATGCCGTGACGGTCGGCGGTCTGTTGGGCCTTGGCCAAGGTGTGATTGAACACGCCGACCACTTCTACGGCTGGGGCCAACTCCAGCCAAGCGGGGATATGGCCGGTGTTGGCGACCATGCCAGTGCCGACGATGGCTACTTTGTACGGGGCCATGTTCTCCTGTTATCCGGGTTAGGAGTGCGTTCTTCTCGGAGGTTTTGATATTAAGATGGTTTGCTGCCGTTCGGGAGTCAAAGAAGGCCGAGACGCAACGGACATTCTCTATTCCCTCCCCAACGGCTCAATGGAAAGTCTGAAGTCTAGGCTGTTGAGGAGTTTTAGAGCGTCAGGTGTTGACGGATGCCTGACAGGGGCTATACTTCCCGTGAGACCACAAATGAACAAACATGAACGCATCGTAAAAAGTAACAGGATATGCCAATTGCAAGAATTTCTGACGATGCCCTTGTTGTTCGTGGCGGTAAAAACCGACCCGAAGACATTCAACGTGGAAGCGGAATACATCCAAGTGGGATCACAGGCGTATCAGTAGAAAGTGGTGAAGGTGTATCCATCTCTGAACTGGCAAAGACGATTCCACATGGACAAGTTGGCGTAACAACCGCTGGTGAAATCCGAAAAGCTGGCGGTGATGTGGTGCGAACTTCTGGGCGAAGCCCTTATCATGCGACATTGACTGGACTTACGGCCGGACAAGTTAGTGAACTTTTTGCGCCAACAATACCAAATCCTGCACGGGAGAAGTAAAAATGAACAAACCAAGAGTATTCGTCGATTTTCACAACGCAGATGCAAAAGGCAGGGTGCGTTTGAACTGCGTTGGGACAGTGGAAGACCTCGCATGTCAGAAAATTTCTCTGACAGAAGGGCAATCGCTGACTCTTTACAGCGAAGATTTAGAAGTTGATGGTGTGGTTAGATACTCCCCAAAAGAAAATTTATGGGTTGCTGTAATTGATTGGGATGCCATTCGAGAGGTTGCCCCCGTAGTCTCTCAAAAGGAACACCACAGCCCGGTTTGATAGCCTTCAAACCGAACAAGCACAACTCATTCATCGAGTAATCGAGCATATACGTCGTCCTCTTTATTGCCCCAAGTCTTATACCTCCCACTCCTCTTCCTGCTGCAGCGCGTACAAAGACGTATATCCCCCCGACCAATCCGGCGGAATGAGACAGGGCCGCGGGTCGTGATAGGCCCAGCGCGCCTCTTTGCCCCGCACAATAGCCCCCGAGTATTGCGGGCTGTTCAAGGGGTTAGCCGTATAGGGAAAGGCATCGGCCGCTGAGTAGATGTTGAGCAACAAGAGCCGCCCCTTGGGCGATAAATTCTTCTTGGATCCATGCACGGTGCGGCAATTGTGGATGGTGATGGACCCAGCCGGTCCTGCCATATACTCAACGCGACCGAGATCGACTTGGGGCAGATCCTGCTCGGCGATACAGCCGACCCATTGTCCAGAGCCATTGTACTGATCGAACAACGGCCCATTGTGGCTGCCGGCGACCCCGGCCAAAGGCCCTTGGTCGTCATCGACATCGTACAGGTACGTGCCGATGGTCAAGGGGCTGTAATTGGTATGCGGCCAGTATGTGATGTCCTGATGCCACTTGACCTCCTCGCCGCCTTCGGACCATTTGAAGTTCAATTTTGAGTGGTGAAACTTAACGTCCGGGCCGACCAGATCGGCGGCCACATCGGCCAGAATCGACTGAGAGGCGAACTCCCAATAGACCGGGTGCTGGTCCACCGGGCTGGTAAGACGCCGCAGGCGAGGATTGTCGGCCGTGTGGTCGGGCTCTAGATCAAAAACCTCGTCCGATTGGGTCAGGCTGCGACTGCGCTCGACCATTTCGTCAGTGACAGCTAACAAGCGCTCAATCCACTCTGGCCCAATGAGGTTTTCAACCAAGAGGAAGCCCTTGTCGAAATAGGATTGCCGCTGCTCTGGGGTGAGGATCTTGGGAGGGTGTTCCAGAATTTGCTCGGGCGTCATGATCCTGTCTCCTCTGCTTTGTCGGTTCGGCCAGCACATACTATGCTAGCGAATTCGCGCACACGGCTCAAGTCGGCGAGGGAACGCATGGCCTTGTAGAATCCGTCCAACTCGTATAGTGGCGGTTACGCTGCGGAAACGCTAGTTTCAACAGGCTGGTATTTTTCACCTTCACCTTCAATGTAACCCACAAGATAATGAGCACAGAACACCACACCGTTATCATCGTCGGCGGTGGGCCAGCGGGCCTGCCGCTAGCCGTGGTCTTGGGCGGCTGGCATCCCTTTTTCCGCAACAGCCGCATGTTTGCCACGCGCTACGCACCCCTAGCCAGATACTTGCAACAGTTCGACCGCACGCTGCTGGGGCTGGATATGCAGTATCTCGTGCAGAGCGGCATCAAGCCCGTCGATTTGTTTCGCACCTTGCACCATCCGCGCCAGCTCTTTGAGGAACTCGACCAAATTGCCATGGACTTTCGGCGCGGCGAGCCGTTGGACGCGCTGCTCATCAGCCGCGAGCCGGTCGGCGGGTTGTGGAACCGCGCACCGCACAACCTGCTGACCTTGTCGCCGGGTCAGTGGATGGAGTTTGCCTTTTATCCGCTAGCGCAGCACGCCGCAGAAATCGGGCACTCTTTAGACGTCAACGCCCTAATCCTCAAGACCGATCTAATCGAGTACTATCATCGCGTGCCCGAGCGCTTTGGGGTGGCAGAGCGCATTCGCACCTCTGAGGAGGTCGAGCGAATTGAGCCGCACGCAAGGGGCTTTCAACTCACCAGCCGACACGTGCAAACGGGGGCTGAGCAGCGCTACACCTGCAAGTACTTGGTCCTCGCAACCGGCCAGCGCGGTCAGTTGCGCTCCCTCGGAGTAGAAGGCGAGGACTGGCCTTTTGTCACGGCACACTACGACAAACCTGAAGACTTTCCCGGCGAGCGGGTGCTGGTCGTCGGCGGTGGGCGCTCAGGCGATTGGGCCGCGACCGAATTGCACGACGCCGGCAAGCAGGTGTACTACGCCATGCGCCAAGGGCCAACAGTCCATTGGCAGCTCATCAACGACAGCCGCCACGGGCTACCCTATTACCACCGCATCGCCGCAATCCTCGAAAGCCGCTCGCCCCGGCTCAACACCTTGTATCACACCGAGGTGACGCAGATCGCAGAAAACGGACAGGTCGAGTTGCAAACGCCTGAGGGCAACCAAGTGGTGGAAGTCGATCACGTAATCAAGGAAATCGGTGGCATGGCCGACTATTCGATCTTACAGGGCTTTGCGCCGCTGACCCTGACGCCCATGCGCGACAACTACCGATTCCAACTCGATCAAGTCCAAACTCACGCCCACAACTACGAGTCGATTGACGTCCCCAACTTGTATGTCGGCGGCTACCTCGCGGCTGGGCTCGGACTCGTCGTCATTGCCATGCACGGGACGACCTACGCGATTGCCGGGGATATCCTCCAAAAAGAGGGACGGCTTTAGCCCGCCAAAACCGCTTCCGGGGTCGCGCCAACAAGGTTGCGATAAACCTCCGGATCGGTCACGCCCTCGGTTGCAATGACGACGATGCGGCTGTTGCGATCGAGTCCAAACTGCTGGCGCAAATTTTCGTCACGGGTCGTCGCCAAAAATCCCGCCCACGCTGCAATCCCCGTTTCACCAATCGCGAGTTGGGGATCTCCACCGACACCGGTCGCCGCTTGTCGCATGGCATCAACAGCCGCTTGGTCGGGGATAGTGAGAAAGGCGAAAGCACCAGCCTTTAGAATATCCCACGCTTGGGGCGAAGCGGATTCAACGACCAGCCCGTCCATAACGGACCGACCAGCCCCGCTGACGGTTACTGCGCTGTTTTCAATCGCGCTTTGATATAGGCAGGCCGATGTGGTGGGTTCAACAACAACTACCCGCGGATGGTTGCGCTCATAGCGCTCCCACAAATGCCCGCAGGTCGCCGCGGCAAGCCGACCGCCACCGCCGGGGACAAAGACATAAGTGGGCGGCTGGACGTCACTGAACTGCCGAACGATTTCGTCCGCGACCATTGCGTACCCTTGCATAATCTCGCGGGAGATGTGGGGATACTCCGCAGACTTCTCATCCGATACGGCAAAATAGCCGAACATCTCAGCGTCCGCGTAGGAGCGTTGCACCACTCGATCGTAGTTTCCCGCTACCCGCACCACCTCTGCGCCATAGGCCACAACCGCTTCCTCTCTACCGGCGCTGACACCATCGTTCATGTAAATCACGCATCGACAACCAAACATGCGGGCACCCCACGCCAACGCGCGCCCGTGATTGCCCGATGTCGCCGCCGAGACGACAATCTCTCTCGTCACCGATTCATACTGCCGATTTATCAGGTCCTGTATTGTGACTGTTTCTACACCGGTGGCTTTTTTGATTTCACCCTTCAACACGGACAGCATGGCGTAAACGGGCCCCGTCGGCTTAAAACTCCCCACCTCGAATCGATACCCTTCGTGCTTGCACCACAAGCCCTCAACACCGCTCGCCGCCGCAAGACCATTCAATGCAATCAGCGGCGTCGGTTGATAACCGGGCAAGCGCGTTATCTCGGCTTCCACATCGGCGAAGGCCTCTCGATTTAGCAACGCCTGCTGCGTTGGACCGTAGTCCGGTGGAGGATGGGCTTGCGCATTAATAAAGACATTAGTTTGGTAGGGATTCATAGCGTTTCACCTTGCGAGTGTTTGTTCACTTTTTTTTGACAGAGAATACGTCCGCTGGAGATGCCGTAAGGTAGCGAAAGGGGCATTGTCCCGCCACGCGAGTATCGGTGCCATGTTATGCCAGCGACTTGAGAGAGGACCTAAATGGTGCCTAATTTCCCCTATCCGTTCTGTCCGGAACTCGAAAGGAGATCCTCACTTCCATGAATAATCTCAGGCATTCTCTCGCAGTCTTCTGCACACTTGCCCTGTTGCCCGCCCGCGGTTCCGCCGACGAAGAGAGTGTGCGGTCTGCCGTGATGGAGCATTATCAAGCTTTTGCTGCCAAAAATCATGAAGTACTGGGGCGCAATTTTGCGCCGGGCTATACCATTTTCTCCTCATCTGGCGGTCTGCTGCGCGAAGGGTTCGATCAGGGCCGCATGAAGTCCGGGTTCAAGGCCGGACTCACGTTCGACTTCAAGCCCCGGCATATCGAAGTGCAACTCTTCGATAATATGGCTGTGGTGACGGGATATCTGGATGCCAGAATCTCTATGAAAAAACAGCGCAGTCGGAGGCATACACTTCGCCTCTCCAGCGTGTGGGTCAAGCAGGAAGCAGGATGGCACCTTGTCCACGAGCACTTGTCTAGGTTGGTGCTGCGTACCGGATCTCCACCTGCTCGGCAGTCAGAAACAGCGGTTCAGCAGGAGAAGCAAGGTATTGACTTCGAGTCCTGGCTGCTGACGTTTGCTGATATTCTGTTCTGATGCGAGCTCAATGGGCTACATACCAGCAACTTGAAGGATGCGGGATGAGTTCGGCCAGCAAACAGGTGCCGCTGATCATGGCCACCGGCCGATGAATGATCAGGATGTAAGAACTCAGCTTTCATAGGAGGGTGAACTCTATGCAAAACACCGCATGGGCGAGCGTGGAAGAGAACGACCTGACAATCAAAATCGAAACCGAAAAACTCGAAGCTATCATTCCCAAGAAGAGCCCTAAACATTGGATGACCGGAATTGAAAAGGGCTCGTTTCTCGACAAAGCTACCGGCTTCCGAGAAATCGGCGATGGCTTGATGGTCATTGACTGGCTCATGGAAGCGGGCAGCGACGAGGACTACGGCGATCAGGTGATTGCTCTGGACGGGGACGGTGTCGGCAGATACTCTTGGCACGAGAACGAGAACGAGCCGGACCGGCAATACTACACTCGCATGTCTCACGGTAGCAGCCATCGCAAGCGCATGGTCGAGGGACCACAACTCTGCCACAGAATGAAACCCGTCCAACCGGAAGTGATCCACGGGACAGATTTTATCGCGGTCACAACCACGTATCAGTACGAATACGCCGCCCCGGGCCGCAAAACCGGCTCGCGCTGGACCCAGAGGATTGTATTCCCCAGAGGTGAACGCTTCTTTGTTTTAATGGACAGAATCGACAGTGTCAACGATTCGCCGGAGATGTTCCTCCGCAGCGACATGCCCGGCTGTATCCGCCATGAAAAAGGGGATGCGTTCAGCGAGATTTATCTCAGCTATCTGAGCGGTCCCGAGGGGGTGCGCATCCCGTCCAGTGAATTCTTCACCCCATTTCCGCCGGATCTAAAGTTTGGCTATCGCCGCGACTTGAACAGAACCCCGACGCATTTTATTCGCGCATACCATTTGCGCGACAAGCAGACGGGTGAAGAAGGCCCTTGGCTGGCGGGGCTAACGCTTGAACCATCTGTAGTTTATGAAGCGTGGTGCAGCCAGCGACCTGGAGACATCATCGTCATGATCGAAGAAATCCACGGCAAGCCTGTGCAAGCCGGAGACTCCTTCAGTGCTGCCCACATCGTCGGCTACTTCGACGCGATCGAGGAGATGCACGAGATATACGACCAGTATAAGGGGCACACCGCTCTGACCGCTGACGCATCGGGTTGGCAGCTAGTGAGATAGAGATATCTGCTGCAATGTGCATTTCCTGAAACGGGCAAGGTAAAGCGCCCGTCGTCGCTCAATATGAGAACGGCATCCGCAGCGGCACCGTCCTCTCCGCCTTGTCGTACCACCCCTGAGGTGCATAGTCGCTCATGTGGAGGTAGCACCTGATATTGATCTCCGCCGACCCTTCCGCAAACGTCAACAACCGGCTCAGCGAAATATTCTTGCTGCCGTGATATCTCGAAATGGCCGCCACATTGACGAAGGTCACTCCCCACTTCCGCTCCACATGGGACCGCCCGCCGTGTGTATCATCCGGATTCGTATGGGTGTGTCCCCCCAGCCAGAGATCAATCGCGCCCGGATTCGCCGCCAAATAAGACTCGAATGCCCCGGCATCCGGTTCTCCCCCCACGAAATAGAGATACGATGCCCCGATAGGTGCCCCGTCTTCAAAGCGGCCATGATAGCCTCCGTCAACCCCCTCCCAAGGGCCGGACGCTACGGTCGTGTCCCTCAACATATGGTGGTGGGCCGTTACAATGATCTTGTCGCGGTTTTGCTCCACCTTCCCTTTCCACCACTCGAACGTCTCCCGCGTCACTGCGCCTGCGGGAAATCCGCCTCTCTCGCCCCGCCCAACCGGAGGGCCGCCGTCGTTGCGATCACCCATCGCCAAAAACAGGATATTCCCCACCTGAAACGAATACCGCTCCCAAGTGCCCTCGACCGGATAGGGCCGCCGGTCGGCGTGAACGCCGGAATACTCGGAATTCTCCCCAATGGGATCCACCCACTTCCGGAACCACCACTGGCACGGCTCGTCAGGACCGCTGGCGTCGTGGTTGCCCACAATGTTGTAGAAATCTTCCCGGGGATGTATGGTCGACGCGCTGTACTGCCGCACCACTTCTTTCCCTTCCTCGTCATCCGGCGGCGTCTGCGACCCGGATAGGTCCCCGATGTCCAGCATGATATCCCACTCGAACGGTGGACCGCCTTCGGCACCGCCTTGTTCGGCCTGCAGGATCGCATCCGCAAGACTGCGGCGATTGGCACGCGCCAAATCCGTGCCCACGTGCGCATCCCCGCCCGCCCATAGCTTGAACGTTCTCATTTTTGCGACGCACCTCACTTACATTAAGAGCTAGGTTCGGCTCCAATAAGCACTGTCGATATAGGGTTAGAAAATGCCCCCGCCTAGCGCGAGGCGGATGATGCCAAAAAACAGGGCCACAATGCAGCATACTAAGCCAGCGATGCCGCCACTTTTGGAACTGTCGCCCGCCGTGGCCAGCGCGATGCCGCTGACGATGATGCCGACGCCTGCAAAAGGTATATTGAGCCAGTTTAGCGAGCCGAGACACGGGAAAAACCCCACGACCATTCCAACAATAGCCAGAATTCCCCAAAGCAAACTAAGCACCTGCATGATGGTATCTCCTTTTGTGCATTCGACGTAGCAAGAAAAAGGCGACCACTAGCTGATTGGCGAATAACGCTCCATAAAAGGCGACTGCCCCTCGATTGTAGATCAGGGCCGTGGAAAAGTCGCCACGTGCAATAGCTGCGAATGCGCGCGTCATGCCGCACAAAGCGCACGTTTCCCCACTGCGATGCGGCACCTTAAAAGCCTCGCTCGCGGCAAAAAGCGTTTTCTCTGGTACAAAATAGAGCGCGATCAACAAAAAAAGCAGCACGGCCGACGCCACCAACCACGCCGTCGTAAAGGTCCTCTTGGCATGGCGATCCATTGCATCGGCTCCTCACACCTGCGGCCGCAAGTTCAGCAGCACCAAGAGCCACGTGCGGCTCCAGTAAGCGCTGTTGATATAGGGATTTTTCGCGCTGGGCCAGTTGGTCCAATAGGTCTCGTTGTGCGGGATGCGGTGTGGCCATTGGACAATGGGGATAGAGGGCAGTTCGGCAAGCCAAATATCCATGGCCCCGCGGTAGAGTTCGTCCATCTCCGGGGCGTAGGTCGGGGTCTGGCCCATCTGGTCAATCAGTGCGTCGTAGGCCGAGTTTTGCCAGCGCCAAGGCATGTCGGCCGGTTCGCCGGTGGGCTGGACAAAGCGGCTGTGGTACTGGCGCAGCACAAAATAGGGGTCGCGCATAGAGCTGAAGTTGCCGATCAAATACGCGCGGGCCGTGCCTTGGCGCAGGCGCGTGGAGAAGTCCGAGGTCATGCGGAAGGAGGCGTCGATGCCGGCCTTTTTGAGCTGGGCGATGAGCACCGGCGTCAGGTCCTGAAAGTGGGAGAAGATGTCAATGACCATGCTCAGGCGCTGCCCATCCTTTTCCCAGAAAGCTCCGTTGCGCACGTATCCTTTGCGGGCGAGTATCTCCGCGCTCTTTTCCAAGTCGAAGACACCGACTTGATGCTCGACGACCAAATCCTCGGCGAGGGTAAAATACCGATGCATCTGCGGGAGATCGGGCAAGGGCAGCAGGGTCCATTCACCTGAGTTTTGCCAGCCGATGGCGACGAGCTGTTCGCGGTCAATGGCGTAGTTGACCGCGCGGCGCATCTCCGGGTCCGACCAAGGGGCCTCCAGCCCATTGAATCCCAGCGATATGGGCCACCAAGTGATGTAACTGTACGGCGGCTCGCGGCCCGTCCAAGTCGTGATGTTGCGATTGCGTTCCAAGAGAGAAACCATGTTGGCCGGACGCAGTTCCAAGCAGGTGTCGATATTGTTGGCGATCAGATTTTGCACGCGCTTGTGCTCCTCCATGTAAGTCAAGTAAATCAGCCGCTCGACTTTGGGTAACTCCTGAAAGCCGAGTTTCTCAGCCCACCAGCCCTCGCGCAGATCCCAGATCCGTTGCGCCGGCTCCGAGCGCACAATGCGATAGGGGCCGGTCAGAACCGGCCAGCCTTTTTGCAAATCGAAGTTGGCAAAAGTCAACGGGTCTTCGTCCTCCCAGATGTGCTTGGGCACGATGGGGACGCCTTGGTCGCCGCTGTGGACAAAGTAGCTGAAGAGGAAACGCGGGTTGGGTGCCTTGAGCGAGACGCGCGCCGTCAAGCTGTCGAGGGCGACAGCCTCTTGGACCCAAGTCGCCATGTCCGTCGAGTACACGAGCTCTGGGGCGTGCTCTACGAGCATGTTGATGGTGAAGACAAAGTCATGCGCCGACCAAGGATGCCCGTCGCTCCACTCGACGCCCGGACGGATTTTGACTATGAGTTCGGTGTAGTCCTCGTTGAAACGATGACTCTCGGCGATCCAGGGTATTAGCTCGGAATTTTCCTCATAGGCATTGAAGAAGTAGAGCGGCTCGTAGAGGAAGTTGTATCCTATCCGCGAAATGCTGCCTGGGATGAAGGGGTTGAAGGAGTTGTAATCCTGGATCTGACCAGAGCAGGTATTGGCCTCGGCGCAGTCCATAATCAAGGTCCGGTTGCGCGGCACCTTTTTGAGAACATATCCGCCCTCGCCGCCACTACAGGCGATGAAGGGTACGGTCGCTAAAAGCAAGATATAAATAGGCATTGACTACTCTTTTTTGGCCGCTTGCAAGGCGCAAGCGCGGCTTTGGGTTAAGGCAGCTACAGGGTCGGAGAGTTGGGGGCTGAGCTCAATACTCGCCGGGCCGGCGTACGGGCTTAGGTCGAGGGCGGCGAAAGTCGCGGCTAGCGCCTCCTCGGTCAGCACGCCTTCCAGCAAGGACCAGTGCAAGTCGCCCTCGCCGTCGTTGTCATCTAAGTGTACGTACCCGAGCCGGTCTCCGGCGGCGGCGATGACCTCGGCTGGATCTTCCTTGGACATCTGTAGGTGGCCGGTGTCGAGGAGCAAGTAGAGGTTGGGGTGGTTTAGGCTGGACAGGTACTCCAAGGTCCCGGCAGCCGTCGGCAGTGCCTTACCGGGAAAATGCTCGACCCCAACGCGGATCGAGTGCTCGGCCGCGAAGTCCGCCACTTGCCCCAAGGTCTCACCAAACTGAGGCAGCGCGGCTAGGTCGCTCCCCGGAACTACATACGCAGTGCCAGCACCAAGGTCGGCGGCGTGGTCTAGGGCCTCCCAGCAGTGATCGAGAGCCGCTTGTCGAGCGGCGGCTGTCGCGCCGTCGAGGGCCGCGCCTTCTTCCATGTTAAAACACAGCGCGAGGCAGAAGACCGACAGGCCGAGATCGTCGATGCGTGCTCGCGACGCTGGGCTGACAAAGGTCTTCGCCTGCACGTCAATGGAGCGAAAGCCGATAGCGGCCAGCGCGGCGAGGGCGTCTTCTTCCGAGCCAGTCAAGGCCCAAGTACAACAGGATAGATCCATGATTCATTCCTTGCACCGCTCTACAGGCGGCGGATAAAGCGCTGCTACCAAGCGGGCAGCACGCCGTAGCAGACGCGGCGACTCTCTTCGACTTTGGCGAAACCGAGGCGAGCGAGCGAGCGGCCGGGCCGGCGGTCCTTCATCACCACTCGGCGGCGGGCGACGCGACGGGCCTCATGCAGATCAGCGGGCTCGGGGCCGCCCGGTCGCGCCAAGCAGCGGACCAAGTCCAAACCCCGGGCATGGGCAATGCTCTCGTCGAACATGGGGTCGAAGTAAACCACGTCCCAAGCCGCATCGGCTTCCTTGCGCAGGTACGTCGCAAAGTCAGCGCGACGCACTTCGACGCGCCGCATGGCCAAGTCGAGATCCGGATCGTCGGCGAGCGAGTACGAGGCCATGCCGCGCTCGACTAGAAGCGCCAACAGCGGCGCAGCTTCCAAGGCGAGTACGCGGCCCTCGGGTCCAGCTACATACGAGGCCACGATCGCATCGGCTCCTAGTCCGCAGGTGCAGTCGAGGACGCTGGCTCCCGGCGCGATTTGCAGGGCGTCTATCAAGGCGTCTTTTCGCTGTTGCTGCAAGGCGCACACCCGCAGTTTAGCCATGTTGGGATGGTAGCAAAAGCGCTGCCCGGCAATCCACAAAGCCAAATTTTCGCGCTCGACCACGAGCAAGCCGTCGAGATCGGCGCAGGTTTTGTCAAGAGAGGCCCGAGGCCAGTAGGGGCAACCCATTTCAGCGGCAATGCGACGCGCGGTCGCGCACTCCTCGGGCCGAGGCCGAGCCACAGTAGTCGTGGCGAGCGCGAGTTGTGGTTCCGTTTCTCGGTTAGCTTGCATAACGACGCTTTATCCGCTGGTGCAACGGCCTTCACTCGCGACGGTAGGTCTGAGCCGTTGGGCTAGGTGGGGACAAAGCGATCTAGCCGCCAGCGCTTGGCCCAAGTCTTTTCCAAGCGCACGCACAAGCAGACGTCGTTGCCCTTGTAGGTCTCTGCAAGCACTTGACCCTGCTGATGCAAATAGGCCAACAGCCGACCTTCAGCTTGGGGAACCTGTAGCTCCAAGGTGACGTCCCCAGCGACGCTATACGCGCGGATTTTGTCGCGCAGCGCGTCGATGTTGATGGCTTGGCTGGCCGAGACGGAGATGGCGTCTTCGCGGTCTGCGTACGCGGCCACGATCCGCTCTTCTTCGCCGGGAGCTACTTGGTCAATCTTGTTGTACACCATCAGGGTGGGGCTGTCTGTAAGCCCGAGGCTGTGGAGGACTTCCTCGACCGTGGCGATCTGCGACTCGTAGTACGGAAAACTCAAGTCGATCACGTGGAGCAGCAAATCGGCCTCCACGGCCTCTTCGAGCGTGGCGCGGAAAGAGGCGAACAGGTGGTGGGGCAGGCGGTTGATAAAACCGACCGTGTCGGTGAGCAGGATCTTGTGGTTGCGGTCGAGGTCAACGGCGCGAGTAGTCGAGTCCAAGGTGGCAAAGAGCTGATCCTCGACTAGGACATCCGCACCGGAAAGCGCCCTCATCAGGGTGGACTTGCCGGCGTTGGTGTAACCCACAAGGGCCACCTTAAAAACATCCGCGCGATTTTTGCGGTTGGTCGCCATCTGCACGCCGATCTTGTCGAGCTTGGTCTCTAGGGAGTTAATCTGACGGCGAATCAGGCGGCGGTCGATCTCCAGCTGGGTTTCGCCCGGGCCGCGGACGCCGGCTGCCCCCATGCCGCGGATGGCTCCGCCGCCGGCTTGGCGCGACAGGTGGGTCCAGTAGCGAGTCAGGCGCGGTAGGAGGTAGTTGAGCTGGGCCAGTTCGACTTGGATCTGAGCCGTATGGGTGCGAGCGTGGCGCGCAAAAATGTCCAAGATCACGGCGCTGCGGTCGATAATGCGGCGTTTGGTAACGCGCTCCAAGTTGCGCATCTGGGCCGGCGAGAGGTCGTTGTCAAAGACGATCACGTCGGCTTGGCACTGAGCCGCGAGCTGCTTGAGGGAGGCGGCCTTGCCCTTGCCCACGTAGTAGGTCGGGTCGATGCGTTCACGCGCCTGGATCTCGCGCGCGGCTTCGACGAGGCCAGCAGTGGCGGCTAAGCGGCCGAGTTCGTCGAGGGAATGTTCGGCCTCCCAAGCTGGCATCGCGGGCAGGGCGACGCCGACGAGGATGGCGCGTTCTTGTTGCAGCGTGTGATTTGCTTCCATTCGGCCTTCTTTGACTTGATGGTGCAGCGTATCAACACAAATAGATAGAGCGCATGACTTTGTCAACACCCTAAGAGTACGCCGCGCTAGTGAACGACTAAACTTGTTGCAACAGACGCGCTCCTATATGTTCACCGCAGCGCACAACGCGGGAGATGCAGCGCATGGTCATCGTACTAATGGGCGTAACGGGCAGCGGTAAGACCACGGTGGGCGAACAGCTCGCCCAACAGCTCGGCTGGGCTTATTACGACGCGGACGACTTTCACCCGGAAGTCAACGTGCGCAAAATGGCCAGCGGCACGCCGCTTACCGACGACGATCGCTGGCCTTGGCTGGAGATCCTCTCTGCGGCCATCGGCCAATGGCTCCATGCCGAGCAAGGGGCGATACTCGGCTGCTCCGCGCTCAAACAGAGCTACCGCGACATCTTGGTCAGTGGACGGGCCGGCGTGCAGATCGTCCATCTCAAAGGCCCAAAGGCACTCATCGCCCAGCGGCTCGAGGAGCGGCAGCACCGCTACATGCCGGCCAGCCTGCTCGACAGCCAGTTTGCAACCCTCGAAGAGCCGCGCGACGCACTAAGCGTGGACATCGGCCCTTCGCCCGCTGCCATTGCCGCGACCATCCGCACGGCCTTGCAGCTCTGATTGCGATAGTTCCTCAAAGAAGGGTAGTGTATCCGTTTGAGAATTTAGGGGAACTATATACTTTGATCGTTCTTTTACTTCGGTCTATTCGCCCCGCAGGATTCCCGCACGATCAGCGGCGTTTCCAAGGTTATTTGCCGAGGCTCATCCTGCTCCTCAAGCTGTTCCAGCATCAGCTCCATCACCGCTTGGGCAATCGCCTCACGGGGAGTTGCCAGAGTCGTCAGGGCCGGCGTCATATAAGCCCCCACTTCGATATTGCCGTACCCCACCACGGCCACATCCTCGGGAATGCACAGCCCTGACTTTCGCAGTCCTCGACAAACGCCTATGGCTGCATAATCACTCCGGCAAACAAGGGCTGTAAACCGGTCGCCGAGCTTCTTGCCCAGTTGATATGCCGGTTCTAAAGAGGCGGTTTTGCCAGCCATGCGTTCGGGGGTCAAGCCATGCTTTTGCATCGCCTTAAAATACCCCTTGCCCTTGTCTGAACCCAAGCGGTTCGTATTCCAGTCCGTTCCGATAAATCCGATCCGCTCATGCCCCAACCGGATTAAATGCTCTGTAGCCTCGCAAAAACTCGTTGTATTGTTCAGCACGACCCCACTCAGATTTGGAATCGGGTGGTGAAACGTCACCACCGGTACTAGTTCCCCCACAGCATGCATAATGACCTCTGACTCTACTACTACGCTTCGCGCATCAATCAAGAGTCCGTCTACGCCCCGGGAAAGTAACTTCTTGATATCCTTTATCTGGTCGTCCTCTGTCCGAGGAAACTCTTCGGTGGGCATGCCCACTACAATCTCATAATCATGCCGTTTAGCCGCCGTCATAATATGAGCAATCTGATTTGCGGACATCTCCCGAGAAATATGGTGGGTTAGCAGACCTAGGGTATCTGTCTTCCCCGTCACAAACCCCTGCGCCAGCAAATTGGGACTGTAGTCCAACTCGGCGGCTTTTTGCAGCACCCGTTTTCGGGTCTCCTCCGTCACCAAGGCCGACACCTTCTGATCCTTGGATAGGGCCCGAGAGATGGTTGCAATCGAAACCCCCAACTCCCGTGCAATATCTTTGATAGTAGCTCGCTTTTTTTTCATTGACGTGCGTTCTGGTTAGAGGAATCTCTACTCGGAGTGGATTGAGTTGATAAAAAAAATCAGTACAAAGGTTTTGGCAATACCGTAGACAGAATTTTAATCGGCAATTGACGCGGGGCTAATGGGGAGATTCCAAGGAAGCGCAAAGGCCGGGGCGGGGATGATCCCCGACGCCGACCAATGGCTTGGTATGCGGCAACAACCGCGCCTATTCGCAGAACGACAATCCCAGATTAGCTAGGTCATTTGTCTTTATCGCTCGCAGACTGGCGGGGATACATCCGCTGAAGTCGTTGCCAGACAGACGTAGCTGTTCCAAGTTAGTCAGATTACCTAACTCAGAGGGAATCGAGCCACTTAAGGCGTTGCTGGCCAGCGTCAGCCATCTCAGGTTAGTCAGTTGGCCTAACGCAGAGGGAATAGAGCCGCTTAAGGCGTTGCTGGCCAGCGTCAGCGCTCTCAGGTTGGCCAGCTGACCTAACGAAGACGGGATCGAACCACTTAAATCATTGCGGGACAGAGCAAGCGCTCTCAGGTTGGTCAGTTGACTTAACGCGGAGGGGATCGAACCACTTAAATCATTGGCGTCCAAATACAGCCATTCTAGGTTAGTCAGTTGACCTAACGCGGAGGGGATCGAACCACTTAAATCGTTGCCGGACAGAAACAGCCATTTCAGGTTGGTCAATCGACCTAACTCAGAAGGAATCGAACCACTTAAATCGTTGTTGGATAGAACAAGATTTTCGAGGTTGGTCAGGTTACCTAACGCGGAAGGGATCGTGCCGCTTAAATCGTTGCCGTCCAAATACAGCCACTCCAAATTGGTCAACTGACCTAACTCAGCAGGGATCGTGCCGCTTAAGTCGTTGCTGGACAGAACAAGCTCTTCGAGGTGGGCCAACAAGCCTAACTCAGCCGGGATCGAGCCGCGCAACTGACTGCTGGGCAGTTCCAGATGGGTGACGCGCTCGTCGGCATTGGTGGTCACGCCCTCCCAAGTGCCGATGGGTTCATCGCTGACCCAATGGTCGCCCGTCCAAGCACTGCCTCCACCCGTGGCGCGATAGAAAGCTATCAGTATCGCCCGATCCGGGTTAATCGACACGGATGGTCCGTCATCTGATGGGCTACCTGGGGCCGAGCAGTTGGCAGTGTAGATATGGCCCTCGATGAACACGGTATCGGCGAGGCCAATCTGGCCGTTGATATTGCGGATCGGAATGGTGACCAGCACGTCCGATGCTTGGGTCGTCGCGTTGGCCTTGGCCGCGGCGCGGCGGTAGGTTGCACCGTTGATCTCAATGGTTTGCCACGGCCCGGCCTGCTCGTCAAAAGCCGACTGAGCAACTGGCGGCTCTTTGTCGGAGCAAGACAAAGACAAAAGCAAGGCGAGGGCCATCAGGGGGCGTAGCATAACAGGTCTCCTTTAATGCTCCAACGCGAGTATTCCGGCACTTGACACCTATTCACAGACCGACAATCCCAGTTGATCGAGGTCATTTGTCTCTACCGTTTGCAGACTGGCGGGAATGCACCCGCTTAAGTCGTTGCTTTTCAGGTACAGCTTCTCTAGGTTGGTCAATTGACCTAACTCAGATGGGATCGAACCACTCAACTCGTTGCCTAACAGAAACAGCGATCTCAGGTTGGTCAACTGACCCAACTCGGAGGGGATTGAGCCGCTTAACTCGTTGCTGCCTAGATTCAACTCTTCCAAGTTGGTCAGTTGGCCTAACTCAACAGGAATCGAACCGCTTAATCGGGTCAGGGACAGAAGTAGCGATCTCAGGTTGGTCAATTGACCCAACTCGGAGGGGATTGAGCCGCTTAAGTCGTTGCTGCCCAGATTCAACTCTTCCAAGTTGGTCAGTTGGCCTAACTCAACAGGAATCGAACCGCTTATGTCGTTGCTGCCTAGATTCAACTCTTCCAAGTTGGTCAGTTGGCCTAACTCAGCAGGAATCGAGCCGCTTAACCAGTTGCGGTACAGATTCAGCGATTGCAGGTTGGTCAGTTGGCCTAACTCAGCAGGAATCGAACCACTTAAGTCGTTGTTGCCCAGATTCAGATGGGTGACGCGCCCGTCGGCATTGGTGGTTACGCCCTCCCAGGTGCCGATAGGTTGATCGCCGTCCCAATTGTCGCCCGTCCAAGCACTGCCCCCACCCGTGGCTCGATAGAAAGCCATCAATACGGCCCGATCAGGCTCATCAGGCTCATTGTCTTCCTGCGAGTCGTCTGAGTCATCCGAGTCGTCTGAGTCGCCTGAGTCGTCCGAGTCGTCCGAGTTAACCGATACCGACAACTGGTTGTCTGTATCGTCTGTCTCAGATGATCGGCTTTCTACGGACGACTCACAGAAGGACAATCCCAGTTGATCGAGGTCATTTCGCGGTATCGTTTGCAGACTGGCGGGGATGCACCCGCTGAAGTCGTTGTGGGCCAGCTTCAACTCTTCCAAGTGAAGTTGACCTAACTCTGGAGGAATTTCCCCACTTAAGTTGTTTCGCTCCAGCCTCAACTTATTCAAGTTGGTCAGATTACCTAACCAAGAAGGAAGCGAACCGCTTAACTCGTTGGAGCTTAGAGATAGATTTTCCAGACTGGTTATTTGACCTAACACGGAAGGGATCGAACCACTTAAGTCGTTGCCGTGCAGATACAGACTTTCCAAGTTGGTCAGTTGACTGAACGCGGAAGGAATCGAGCCACTTAAGCCGTTGCCGTACAGATCCAACCGTTCTAGGCTGGTCAGGTTACCTAACGCGGACGGGATCGAACCACTTAAGGGGTTGCTGGCCAGATTCAAGAATGTCAGGTTGGTCAGTTGACCTAACTCAGCAGGAATCGAACCGCTTAATCGGTTATTGGACAGAGTCAGATATGTCAGGTTGGTCAGTTGACCTAACTCAGCAGGAATCGAGCCACTTAACTCGTTGGAGGACAAACGCAGGTCGGTCAGGTTGGTCAGTTGGCCTAACGAAGAAGGAATCGAACCACTTAAGTCGTTGATATACAGACGCAGGTAGGTCAGGTTGGTCAGTTGACCTAACTCAGCAGGAATCGAACCGCTTAAGTAGTTCCTCGCCAGACGCAGGTAGGTCAGGTTGGTCAGTTGGCCTAACTCAGCAGGAATCGAACCGCTTAACTCGTTCTCGTACAGACTCAGTTGTTCCAAGTTGGTCAGTTGGCCTAACTCAGCAGGAATCGAACCACTTAACCCGCGGTTGTTCAGCACCAGCCGGGTGACGCGTCCGTCGGCATTGGTGGTCACGCCCTGCCAAGTGCCGATAGATTGGTCGCTGCCCCAATTGTTGCCCGTCCAAGCACTGCCTCCACCCGTGGCTCGATAGAAAATCATCAGTATCGCCCGATCAGAACCATCCAACTCATCGTCGGGCTGATCAGGACTTTCTACGGACGACTCACAGAAGGACAATCCCAGTTGATCGAGGTCATTTCGCGGTATCGTTTGCAGACTAGCGGGGATACATCCGCTGAAGTCGTTGTGGGCTAGCTTCAACTCTTCCAAGTGAAGTTGACCTAACTCTGGAGGAATTTCCCCACTTAAGTTGTTTCGCTCCAGCCTCAACTTATTCAAGTTGGTCAGATTACCTAACCAAGAAGGAAGCGAACCGCTTAACTCGTTGGAGCTTAGAGATAGATTTTCCAGACTGGTTATTTGACCTAACACGGAAGGGATCGAACCACTTAAGTCGTTGCCGTGCAGATACAGACTTTCCAAGTTGGTCAGTTGACTGAACGCGGAAGGAATCGAGCCACTTAAGCCGTTGCCGTACAGATCCAACCGTTCTAGGCTGGTCAGGTTACCTAACGCGGACGGGATCGAACCACTTAAGGGGTTGCTGGCCAGATTCAAGAATGTCAGGTTGGTCAGTTGACCTAACTCAGCAGGAATCGAACCGCTTAATCGGTTATTGGACAGAGTCAGATATGTCAGGTTGGTCAGTTGACCTAACTCAGCAGGAATCGAGCCACTTAACTCGTTGGAGGACAAACGCAGGTCGGTCAGGTTGGTCAGTTGGCCTAACGAAGAAGGAATCGAACCACTTAAGTCGTTGATATACAGACGCAGGTAGGTCAGGTTGGTCAGTTGACCTAACTCAGCAGGAATCGAACCGCTTAAGTAGTTCCTCGCCAGACGCAGGTAGGTCAGGTTGGTCAGTTGGCCTAACTCAGCAGGAATCGAACCGCTTAACTCGTTCTCGTACAGACTCAGTTGTTCCAAGTTGGTCAGTTGGCCTAACTCAGCAGGAATCGAACCACTTAACCCGCGGTTGTTCAGCACCAGCCGGGTGACGCGTCCGTCGGCATTGGTGGTCACGCCCTGCCAAGTGCCGATAGATTGGTCGCTGCCCCAGTTGCTGCCCGTCCAAGCACTGCCCCCACCTGTAGCTCGATAGAAAATCATCAGTATCGCCCGATCAGAACCATCCAACTCATCCGGCGTTTCCACCGACACGCTATCGACTGCAACCGCCGGTGTTTCCACCGACACGCTATCGACTGCAACCGGCGACGTTTCCACCGACACGCTATCAACTGCAACCGGCGACGTTTCCACCGACGAGCTATCGACTGTAACCGCCGGCGTTTCCACCGACGAGCTATCGACTGTAACAACCGACGCGTCGCAGAAAGACAATCCCAGCCTATCTAGGTCATTTCGCGGTATCGTTCGCAGGCTGGCAGGAATGCACCCGCTTAAGTTGTTGCCGCCCAGATACAGCGCTTCTAGGTCTGTCAATTGGCCCAACTCAACTGGAATCGAGCCGGTTAAGCTGTTGCCGGATAGATACAGGTTTTTCAACTTGGTCAGGTTACCTAACCAAGAAGGGATTGGGCCATTTAACTGGTTGCTTTGCATCCACAGCGATTTCAGGTTGGTCAGTTGGCCTAACTCAGATGGAATCGAACCACTTAATTGGTTCCGGTCCAAAAGCAGGTTTTCCAACTTGGTCAGTTGGCCTAACTCAGATGGAATCGAACCACTTAACTGGTTGCTTTGGAGATGCAGCGTTGTCAGGTTGGTCAGTTGGCCTAACTCAGATGGAATCGAACCACTTAACTGGTTCTGGTCCAAATTCAGGTATCCTAGGTTGATCAGGTTACCTAACGAGGAAGGAATCGAGCCGCTTAAATCGTTGCTTTGTATATCCAACGATATCAGGTTGGTCAGGTTACCTAACGAGGGAGGAATCGAGCCGCTTAAATCGTTGCCGTTCAGACTCAGCGCTTTCAGGTTGGTCAGGTTACCTAACGAGGGAGGAATCGAACCGCTTAAATCGTTGCCGAACATATACACATATCTCAGGTTAGTCAGGTTACCTAACGAAGAGGGAATCGAACCGCTTAAATCGTTGCCGAACAGACTCAGGTCTTCCAGGTTGGTCAGGTTACCTAACGAGGGAGGAATCGAACCGCTTAAATCGTTGTTTACTATAATCAGCCACTGCAAGTAGGTCAGTTGACCTAACTCGGAAGGGATCGAGCCAGTCAATCCGTCGCCGCCTAGTTGCAAACGGGTGACGCGTCCGTCTGTATTGGTGGTTACGCCCTCCCAAGTGCCGATAGGTTCATCACTGCCCCAATTGTCTCCAGTCCAATCCGTTCCTCCTCCTGTGGCCCTATAGAAAATCATCAGTATATCCCGATCAGATAGACCGGGCGGATCCGGCGTTTCCACCGACGAGCTATCGACTACAACCGGCGACGTTTCCACCGACGAACTATCAACGGCTGAACTATCAACGGCAACCGGCGACGTTCCCACCGACGAACTATCAACGGCAACCGGCTGCGTTCCCACCGACGAACTATCGACTGGAACGAGTGGCGGGATTTCGACCGACGAACTATCGACGGTATCGGGCAAGCAGTTGGCCGTGTAAATGCGGCCTGCAATGATTATGGTATCGGGGAGACTACTCTGGTCGTTGAGCGGAATGGAGATACGTAAGTCCGATGATTGGGCGGTCGCGTTGGCCTTGGCCGCGACCCGTCGATAGGGCACGCCGTTGACCGAAGCCGTTTGCCACGGCCCGGCCTCCTCGTCAAAAACCGATTGAGCAACCGGCGGCTCTTGGTCAGAGCAAGACAGAGGCAAAAGCAGGACGAGGGCAATCAGGGGACGTAGCATAAGAGGAATCCTTTAATGATCCAACGAGAGTATTCCCGGCAGTGGTACTCGCAGCGTTTCTCGTCCTTGCTGCAGGCGAATAGCCCCAAGGGCAGGCCAAGAGTCAGACTCGTAGCTATTAGTCGTTCGGAATGATAAGTTATGGGCTTTTCCTGTTCTGTCTTCGTAACCACCGACGCCAGCAGGAAAACCAGATTCTTTGCTCCTCAAGCCAAGGCATGATCCACAGGATAAGCCAGAAAATTCTCACAAGACCCCTTCTTAGCTAAAAGACGAGCTGCTGGGCTTTCTGCTGGCGTCCTAGTACCGGCGGCGTGTCAAACCGCTTGCCCTCCAGCAGTTCCTCAATGGTGAGTAGCTGCATCTGCGGGAAATCTCACCCGCGAGTAGTGATACTTGCACAAAAGTCAAGCCTATAACTCATCGTTCCGTTCGTCGTTTCATGGCGAACTGTTCCCGATGGATGACATGTAAATTTTTACATTCGGAGACAAAAAATAGTGCTGTAAAAGTTTACAGCAAGCAAAAAATTTCACCGACATAAAGTATTTTTATAACCCCTTGTTTTTATTGGAGTCGCCACCCGGACTCAAATCGGGGACCTACTCGGACCTACTCATTAAGAAGCAGAGTTACCCCAAGTACACAAACAAATACACCGCCAAGAAAATTGTCACCAACAACACGCTGCTGCTAATAGGCCACGCCCGCGCAAAAACGCCGGTCGGGCCGTGGTACTGGCGCACCTGTTCTATTAGAGCGAAAACCTGTCGCTTGCCCCAATCGACCAGTCCATCCCACAGCGGCGCACCCACTCGTACGCACAACCGCGCTGCGCCTGGCAGTAGCTTTCGGTAGGTCCAGTCCACGTCGATATTGGCCGAGCGCAACTCCGGCGGGTAGATGCCCGTCAGCTTGAGCGCGACAAAGGCCAGCGCCGAGAAGAACAACAACTGAAGCTGTAGGACGATGTGGGTAGCATCGTACGGCTCATAGTCAACCGGGTAGGGCAAGAGGCTGTACAAATAGTGCGGGAACGAGCCAATGCCAATGCACAGCGTCGCCCCGATCCCCATCGCCACGAGCATGTTGCGCGGTGCTTCGCGGCAGCGGATTCCCGCGTCGTGGGCGAAAAAGGCAAAGAAGGGAATTTTGATGCCGGCGTGGTGAAAGACGCCAGCCGAGGCAAACAGCAACAGCAGCCACACCACGAGGTGTCCTTCGTTCGCCGCGGCCTGCATGACCATGGACTTACTGACAAAGCCGCTAAAGAGCGGAAAGGCCGAAATCGACGCAGCTCCGACCATGCAGAAGCCGCAGGTCCACGGCATGGATTTATACAGGCCCCCGAGATCCGAGCCGTTGATCTTGCCGGTGCGGTAGAGCACAGCGCCCATCGACATAAAGAGCAGGCCCTTGAAGAGCACGTCGTTAAAGGCGTGGGCAACCGCGCCATTGACGCCCATGCCCGGTCCCAAGCCGACGCCGACGACCATAAAGCCAATCTGGTTGATCATGCTGTAGCCCAACACGCGGCGCAGATCGTTTTCAATAACCGCATAGAAGATGGGGAACATCGCCATGGCCGCGCCGATGTAGAGCAGGATTTCGGTGCCGGCAAAACTGCGCGCCAACACATAGACCGCGGTCTTGGTGGTAAAGGAGCTCAGAAAAACCGCTCCAGTGGGCGTGGACTCTGGGTAGGCATCCACCAGCCACGAGTGCAAGAATGGAAAGGCGCATTTAATGCCAACGCCGAGGAAAATCAGCCGCGTAGCCCAGCTATCAATGCCCAGATGGCCCAGCGCCAGCGAGCCGGTCTGCTGGTAGTGCCACGCCGTGCCGACCAAGAGCAGCAGGCCCGAGCTGATGTGGATCAGCAGATAGCGCGTCCCTGCGGCAATGGCCCTTTCGCTCTGGGTGGCCCAGATCTGAAAGACCGAGCTAATCGCCAACAGCTCCCAGAAGATGAAGAGCACAATGAGATCGCCGGCAAAAACCGCACCCACGGCCGCGCCTGCGTATAGAAAGCCGGTCGCCTGTTGCAAGCGGTCGCGCAGGTGTAGCGAAAAGAGCGCGGCGAGAAAGGCCGCCACGTGAAAGAGATAGCCAAAGAGCAGACTAAGCTGGTCAACGCGCACCCAGTGCAACTCGTATCCGGCTAGGGAGCCGACTTGACCGTCACCAACCTGATAGCCGAGGAGATTGTAAAATCCGGCCAGCGGCAACAGGAGCAACGCCACCCGCCGCGCAGTCAGCGGCAGCAGAGGCAACAACAGCCCACCTAACAGCAGGAAGGCCGCCGGGTGCAGGCTAGTCATAGTAATCCTCGCGACGCATCAGCACCTTGCGCATCTGGGTAGCCGTCAAAACCAACAGCACGCAAGCGACAAACCCGTATATCGCGTAAAAGCCGAACCAGCCCTCAACCGGGAAGACACCCTCATCAAAGTTCAAGTGCCGATGGAAGATCAGTTCCAAGCCCAAGAGCAAGGCGCAAAGGGCGAAAAAGATCCATATCAGGCGATGGACGTTCCGCGGCTGATCGAATAGATGTTTTTTTTCTGAGGTCATGGTCTTATCCTCCGATCTGTCGGCAGAGGTCGAGAAGCGGGTCGGGATAGAGGAAGAGCACCAGCCCGCCCAGTGCCGTGCAAATCAGCGGCAGAACGCAGGCCAGCGGGGCTTCCTGGAGGCCGTCTTCTCCATCGGGAGCTGCGTAGAAGAAGGCGTTGACGGCCACTGGCAACAGATAGGCTATGTTGAGCAGCGAGCTTACCAAGAGTACGCCAATGGCCACGTACTGCTCGGCCTCCAACCCGGCGAGAATGAGATACCACTTGCTCCAAGCCCCTCCCAGCGGCGGCAAGCCAATGATGCTGAGCGAGCCGATGAGAAAGGCCCCCATCGTCCACGGCATTTGCCGACCGATACCCTTCATCTCGCTAATCTCGGTCTTGTGCAGGGCAACCGCGATGGCTCCAGCGCAAAAGAAGAGCGTGATCTTGCCGAAGGCGTGCATGGCGATGTGCAGGCTGCCGCCGAGGATACCCCAACTATTGGCCAGGGCTGCGCCGAGCACGATGTAGGAGAGCTGACTGACCGTAGAATACGCCAAGCGGGCCTTGAGGTTGTCCTTGGTCATAGCCACCAGCGAGCCAATGAGAATTGTGGCGCAGGCCGCGTAGGCCAGATAGGTGCCCAAGCCCGTGTCGGCGAGCAGGTCGATGCCGAAGATATAGACGACCACCTTGAGGATGGTGAAAACGCCAGCTTTGACCACGGCCACCGCGTGTAGGAGGGCGCTGACCGGGGCCGGAGCGATCATGGCCGCGGGAAGCCAGCGGTGGAAGGGTATCAGCGCAGCCTTGCCCGTGCCAAAGGCGTAGAGAAAGAGCAGGACGCCGAGGACCCACGTCGGAGCCTTGCCAGCGAGGATGCCCCCCGGGACGAAGGCGAGGGTGCCCGTGAGATGATAGGTGGCGGCCATCGCCAGCAGCAGGAAGCAGATCGAGGTTGAAAGCAGCACCCCCATATAGACGCGGCCCCCGTGCGCACTCCTCCAACTCATGGGGTCGCTTTCGAGCACAGCCATAGGGATGTGGTCCCCAGTTTGGACGTCCGAACCGCGGTAGTGGGTAACTAGCGGATAGGTTGACAGCGTCAGCGCCTCATAGCAGAAAAACAGCGTCAGCATGTTGCCGGCAAAGGCCGCGCCCAAGGCACCGGCGATCGCCAAGGCGAAGAAGGCAAAAAAGCGGGTCTGGTTTTGCTCGTGATGGCCCCGCATGTAGCCGATGGAGTACACCGAGGTCGCCATCCACAGCCCAGCGGCGATCAGCGCAAAGAGCGCGCCGAGCGGCTCGACTTCAAAGACTAGGGGCAGATCTGGGAAAACCTCCACCAGATGCACCACCGGTCGAGCACCTGCGGCGACTTTGAGCACCAAGGTGCAGACCGTGACAAAGGTACCTAGCGCAGCGAGCAGAGTCGCGGCCTCGCGCAGATTGGGGCGACGGTCCAAAAGGGCAATCAACGGTGCGACACCCAAAGGCAGGAGCACAGCCGTGACAATGGCGATGGAAGCACTCATGGCGCAGCTCCCAAGAGCCAGTGCGCTGCCTTGCGGGCGACCCCAGCCGTCAACGAGGTCTGCATCCCGAAACCAATGGTAAGAGCGATGAGCAGCCATACGGGGATCTGCATCGAGAGAGGAGCTTCGGCCACAGGCTCGGCACCTTCGGGCACCGGGCGAAAATAGGCGATCTCGACAAAGCGCCAGATATAGACCAGCGCCAGCAGTGAACTGATCACCACCAGTGCAGCCACCGGCCACCACCCGTGCTCCAGCGCGCCCAAGATCAAGTACCACTTGCTGATAAAGCCCACGGTAAACGGCACACCGATCAGCCCCAAGCCAGCGAGGACAAAGGCGCACGAAGTCAGCGGCAGGCGCTTGCCCAGCCCGCTGAGATCGGCCAATTGCAGGGAATTGATGCGGAAGAAGATGCAGCCAGCGGCCAGAAAGAGCGCCGCCTTCATCAGCGCGTGATTGAAGAGATGGACGATGCCGGCAGTCACTCCGGTGGCCGATCCCAAGCTAACGCCGAGCATTATATAGCCGATTTGCGCTACGCTCGAATAGGCCAAAAGCCGCTTGAGGTCGGTTTGGTAGATCGCCACGACCGAGGCGATGAAAATGCCCAAGAGCACCAGCGGCAACAGCAGGACATCGAGATGCATAGTCCCAAAGGCAAAGTCCGCGCCAAAAATCGTGAAGACAAAGCGCAGGAAGGCGTACGCGGCGATCTTAGTCGCAGTCGCCGCGATAAAAGCGGTAACGGCCGAGGGGGCATAGGTGTAGGCGTTGGGCAACCAGATGTGCAGCGGGAAAAGCGCCATCTTGAGCGTGAAGCCAACGCTTATAAAGGCAAAGGCCACGTGGATGGTGCGGGTATCGGCGACAGCTTTGATGCGCATGGCGAGATCGACCATGTTGAGCGTACCGGTCATCGCGTACATCAGGCCGATGCCGATCAGGATAAAGGTCGCGCCAATCGTGCCCAAGATCAGGTAGTTATACGTCGCCATAAGGGCGCGGCGATCCCGGCCGAGACTAATCAGCCCATACGCCGAAAGCGACGAGATCTCCATAAACACGAAGACGTTAAAGGCGTCGCCGGTAATGGCAATGCCCAGCAAGCCCGCGAGACAAAGCAGAAAGATCGCGCAGAAATACGGGCGGCGCTCTGCGTCGACTTCGCGCGCCGCACTCGCCGGCGCGTAGCTCAGAACCACGGCGCCGATCAGCGCTACCAGTAGAATCAAATACGCATTGAGGACATCTACCCGTAACTCAATGCCCCAAGGTGCGCTCCAGCCGCCCAAGGCATAGGAGATGGGACCGTCGGCGAGGATGTGCTGCAACAGTAGTACAGCCAGTGCTAGCGTACCCCAGCCGACGGCCACGACAAATGGCCACAGCAAGCGCTGCGGGCGCAGCAATAGGCAGAGCGGCGCAGCGATCAGCGGCAAGACGATCTGCAGGGCGGGTAGATGGGCTGCGATCACGGCCCCTCTTCCCGGCGTTGGATTTCGTCTTCTTCGATGGTCCCGTAGGCCGTGCGGATGCGCACTACCAGCGCCAACCCGACCGCAGTGGTAGCAATGCCGACGACAATGGCGGTGAGGATGAGGACGTGGGGCAGTGGGTTGGAGTACGTCGTCACGCCTTCGGCGAGGATGGGCGCGGTTCCCCCTTCGACTTTGCCCATGCTAATGTAAAGCAAAAAAACCGAGGTCTGGAAGATGTTGAGGCCGACCAACTTCCTGATCAGATTGCCGCGGGCGATGACGTTGTAGAAGCCGGCCATCATCAGAAAAATGACGATCCAGTAGTTGTACAGACCGAGAAACGAACTCATGGCCGCTCCCGGCTGGCAAAGTGGCAGAAGATGCTGATTACGACCGCGGCGACGGTAATGCCAACCCCTAGCTCAATCAGCAAGATGCCATAGTGCTCGCCGTGGGTGGGATCGCTAGCCAGCACCTTGTATTCGAGGAAATTGCCCCCGGCCAACAGGCAGGCTAGGCCAGTGCCGATGTAGAGCAGGAGCCCTAAGGCAAAAAAGACTTGGACGCGGCCAGCAGGGGCCACCCGGCGTGCCTCCTCGACTCCGTAGATCAGGGCGTAGAGAATAAAGGCCGCGGCAAAGATCACGCCCGCCTGGAAACCGCCACCCGGACCGAAGTCGCCGTGGAACTGCACGTAGAGCCCAAAAAGCAGAATCAGCGGGATGAAGAGCTTGGAGACGACGCGGAGAATCATTGCGTGTTGCATGGACTCACTGTCGTCGACTTCCTGCGCGGGACGACTGCCGTGCAAGAGCAAAAGCACGGCCAACCCAGCGGTAAAGATCACCGTCACCTCGCCCAAGGTGTCGTAGCCCCGGTAACTGGCCAGCACGGAGGTGACCATGTTGGGGATGCCGATTTCCTCGGGGGACTCGGCGATATAGCGAGGGGCCACGTGCTGGTGGATCGGAGCGTTGGGGTCACCCAAGTGCGGCATATCCAGCGTGCCATAGATCAGTGCTCCACCGGTCAGGAGGCAGACGCAGAGGCCGCTCCAAGAGTGTTGGTGTTGGGTCTTTTCTCTAGGCCCGGTCAAGGTGAGCGCGGCCAAGAAGAGGACCGTGGCCAAGCCGGCACCCACCGCCGCTTCGGTGAAAGCCACATCGACGGCGTCGAGCGAGGTAAAGATACAAGCCGAAAGCAGGCTGAAGATACCGGTGAGTACCACTGCGGCAAACAGGTCCCGCACCTGTATAATGGCCACGGCGATGATGGCGAGAAACGTCATCAACACGACGTCGATGTCAATTAGCGCAGTCACTGTTCCTCCCCGGTGCCTTGAGGCGCAAGCCCACTGTGCCGCGCCGCACGGGCGATGGCGTGGGTAGCCACGGGACCGGCCAGCAGCAAGAACAGCCCGATCATCACTAGCTTGATGGTCGCCAGCGACAGACCGCTCTGGAACATAAGCCCCAAGAGAATCAAACCCGCGCCCAACGTATCGGTGATACCGCCGCCGTGCATGCGGCTGTAGAAGTCGGACAGCCGCAACAGACCCAAGCCGCCGACGAAGCAAAAGCCAGCCCCCAACAGCAGACAGGCCCAGCTAGCGTAGTAGAGCAGTGCTTCCATCAAGCCTGGGTCTCCTCCTCGCCAACAGTCGAGACGTACTTGAGGATGGCGATGGTGCCGATGAAATTGATTAGCGCATAGACCAACCCCAAATCGAGAAAATCGGGCCGACCGGTCAAAAAGCCAATGACCGATAACAGCAACACGGTCTTGGTGCCAAACATATTGACGGCGAGCACGCGGTCGTACACGGTGGGTCCCTTCAGGGCGCGCACTAAGGCCAGCAGCATAGTGGCTAACACCCCGATCATCGCAGCGGCGAACACTAGCGCTCTCCCTCCATGTCGGTTACGCGGCTGTCCATGACCCCGGAGCGCACGACCTCGGCCGCTTCGCGGGTCAGGGCGTGGACATCAATGGTGCCTTCGTCGGTCTCAACAGCGACCGTGCCCGGCGTCAGCGTGATCGAGTTGGCGTAAATGACTTGTCCCAAGTGAGTCTTTTGGCTTGCCTCGACTCGGATTACGCGGGGTGCCATTGGCAGCCGAGGATGCACAATCCGCCACGCCACATCGATATTGGATTTGACTATTTCCCAGAGGAACCAAGGCATATAGCGCAGCAAGCCGGGAATCAGGTGGATGGGATGCCCTTCGGGATCGACGATCTTCATGCGACGACAGACAGCGACGACCACGAGACAAGAGAGCAGACCCAAGCCCAAGAGCAGACCCGTGTAAATACCCGACAAAAGCAGCCAGATCAAAAACAGCAAAATAAAAAGACTAAGGGTTCTGCGTGGCGCGTTTGGCAAAGTAAGCCTCAATTCTCCTTGCAATGGACGAAATAATTTCCGCAATTGCAGGTTTGGATGCAAGAAATGGTCGGGGTTTGAAGATTTCCTAGCGGCCAGCAACCATCAGGTTTCATAACTTATGGTTCCCCTTGTCGGAACTCATATTATTTTTGCTTACATCACAAAAAGGGCGGGCAGCAGCCGATTTCGGACGCAACACCCGCAAAGGAAAAACGCCATGGACGCTCAACAACAGTACCTCTTCGACCTGCAGGGCTACATCGTCCTCAAGGGCATCGTGCCCGCAGCAGTGGTCGCCGCCTGCAACCAGGTTCTGGACCGCTTCGAGACCATGGACGAGGCCGATTACCCACCGCCGCTGTGTTTGGGCGACCAGCGCACACAACAGAACCTCTATATTTCAAACATTCTCGAAGGGGACGAAGTCTTCCGCGCGTTGATCGATATTCCCGCGGTCCTAGACGTCGTCGCCACAGTCACCGGGGGGCCGTACCGACTCAACCACACCTATACCATCTATCGTTGGGGCGGCGGTTACACCGGCCTGCACATGCACGGTACGCCCATCATTCCCAAGTGTCAGTATCACTGCCGCAACGGACAGATGGTCTCGACCCTGACCAAGGCGGTCTTTCCCCTGCTCGACTGCGCCGAGCAAGACGGCTGTTTCGCAGTAATCCCCGGCGCGCACAAAAGCAACTTCCCTAGGCCTTGGGGCCAGCACCCAGACGAAAATCCAGCGCTACAAGCAGTGCCCGCCGCCGCCGGGGACGCCATCATCTTTACCGAGGCATTGACCCACGGCTCGCTGGTCAATACTTCCGGTCGCCCTCGCCGGACCCTATATTATTGCTACAGCACGGGATACATGCCCGACTGGGGCGGACAGCACCTGCGCTTCAGCAACGAAATCTACGAGGCATTGCCCGAGCAACAACGCGAAATACTCAGGCTAAAATGACGGAGAAAAGGCCATGTTGACACAAGAACAAATCGCCAGCTACCACGAAAAGGGCTACCTCGGCGTCGAGGGGGTCTTAGCCCCCGAAGAAGTAGAGGCGCTGCGGCAGACCACCAACGAGTTCGTCGAGCAGTCGCGCACCGCGACCGAAAGCGATACCGTATTCGACTTGGAGCCGGGGCACGCGCCCGACAACCCCAAGCTACGGCGGCTCAAAAGCCCGGTCGCCCAGCACGAGACCTACCGCAGTACGCTGCATCACGAGCGGATTGTGGACATCGTCGGCCAGCTAATCGGTCCGCGCATCCGCACCAACGGCGACAAGCTCAACATGAAATCCGGCGAGTTCGGCAGCCCGGTGGAGTGGCACCAAGACTGGGCCTTTTATCCGCACACCAACGACGACCTGCTCGCCGTGGGCGTGTGCATCGACGATATGAACGAGACCAACGGCTGCTTGCTGGTCATTCCCGGGTCGCACAAGGGGCCGATCTACAACCACCACCTCGACGGCCATTTCGCCGGTGCCGTGACCACAGCGGATTTTGACGACTCCACTGCTAAAAAGATCGAGCTAAAAGCCGGCGGTATCTCCATCCACCACGTCCGCGCCCTGCACGCCTCCCTGCCCAACACCTCGCCCTATCCGCGCCGGCTACTGCTCTTGCAGTATTGCGCTGGCGACTCCTGGCCTTTGGTGCCAGCGCCCGATTGGGAGGGCTATTGCCGGACCTTTGTGCGCGGCGAGCCGAGCCGGCACATCCGCGTCGCCGACGTGCCCGTAAGCATGCCAATGCCCGGAGCCAAGGTCGGCGGCTCCATCTACGCTACCCAGACCGTATTGCGCCACTCGACCTTCGGATCGGTGAAAGCTGCGCAGCCTGCCTAGCGCTGCGCCCATGAACCTGCAACACCTGCGCTACTTTCTCGCCGTGGCGCGCACGGGCGGCTTTACCCCAGCGGCGCGCCAGATGAACGTGACCCAGCCGACGGTTTCCAGCGCGGTTTCAGAGTTGGAAAAGAGCATGGGGGTCCAACTCTTCAATCGCGATAATCGGCACGTGGCCCTGACGACCGAGGGCCGCCTGCTGTTGAGCTATGCCGTCCAAGTCGAGGACTTGCTGGAGGAGGCCAGCGAGCGGCTGCAGCGGACCGACCTAGAGCCGGGTGGAGGCTTTCAATTCGGAGCGGTGGACGCGGCCGTTATCTACCTCTTGCCGGAAATTCTCAAAGAGTACATGCGCCGCTATCCGGGCGTCGCGCTCAAGACCCAAGTCGCTCCCTCGCGTTACCTCATCGACGATCTGCTGATGCAGCGCTCTGAATTCGCGCTGGTCCACCTGCCCTATACCCATCCCAAAATCGACGCCGTGCCGATTTATCGCGACGACATGCCCTTGGTCGTCGGGCCAGCGCATCGCTTTGCCCAGGACGAGCCCGTCGCCCTCGCCGAAGTGGTGGAAGAGCCGCTGATCCTCTTTCACGCCGACTCGATCTCGCGCAAGGTGGTTGACGAGAAGCTCGCCGAAGCCGGCCTCGCACCGGGCGCGGTGATGGAGCTGCGCAGCCCAGAGGCCATGCGCAAATTGGTGGAGTCCGGGGTGGGGATCTCGTTTTTGCCGCGGCTGACCATCCGCGAATCGCTGGCCAGCGGCGCACTCAAAACAGTGGATGTGCGCGGCGTGGCCTTTGAGCGCGAAATCGGCGTGGCCTGGCGGCGGGGCCGCTACTTTGGCCAAGCCGTGCGGCTGTTGCTCGAAGCCGTGTTTGCCGCCTACGGCGGGGGGGACGAGTGGCTGCAAAAGATCGCTGCAAAGTAGTGGTCTTTCAATTATATTAATAGTCTAATTCGCTTTTCACCTTCGTTAGGACGACTAGTAATGACCAAGTCCAGGCACCTATTCAGCTCTTCTGGCCAGTGGATCGCCTTTAAGCGCGGTAAATATGTCTTTGACACCGAAGGCAACTGGGTTGGATGGACACCTTGGAATGACGGAGATGTCTTCGACCCTAACGGCGAGTACGTTGGCACAATAACGCAAAACAATCGACTGTATCGGTTCAGTGATCGGCCAAACAGAGGGTATCCAGGGTATCCAGGGTATCCAGGGTATCTAGGGTATCCAGGGTATCCAGGGTACGCGGGGTATTCACCGTTGCCGCCATTTGCTGAAGACATTGAAGAGCTAGAGGCTGTTTGATGTCATCGCGCTTCGATCACTATCCCTCTGAGCCAAATTGTCAGCAGTGTAGGAATGCTTTTACTCTCCTCCGCAACGCTCACGATACATCGGGTTCCTTCCTCGAAGTGTTCAATGCTACTAGAAAGGGGCGCAACGCTAAAGGGGCGTCCACTGATCAAGATCAAGATCTTCTCAGAGCAATGCTCACATTTGCCTGTGCTGGTTTGGACTCCCTAGTAAAGCAACTGATAAATGATGCCTTACCTGATGTGATCAATTGCAATGAAGCCGCAGAGCTAATGTTTCGTAGAGATATTGAACGGCGAATCCGCAGAGGAGAGGAGATTGACCACAGGTTTCTTGCTGATGTTCTCACTCAGGAAAGACCACGGGACCGGCTCATCGAGATTCTAGTTTCGGACCTCACCTCACAAAGTTTACAGTCGAAAGATCAACTGCTGAAGGCAGGTTCGTTTTTTGCCATCGAGTCCGATTCAATTACAAAAGACCCAAACGGCCTAGCTCGGATATTCACGGTACGTAATCAGATTGTCCACGAAATGGACATAGATTTCTCTCCAACCAATAGGAATAGGCGCTCCCGAACTAAGAAGAATATGGTCGCCGCCACGAATGAGATTTTCAAGGTCTCAAAAGCCTTCTTGGAAGAGGTTGATCACAAGCTGAAGTAACAACCTATCCTTTGCTCAAACCGGAACATCGTCGCACTCCTACATAGCGCCGCCGACTCGATCAAGGCTTTCGTTGGATCATCGGCCTTCAGTTGGCTACTTGGGTATCATAGTTGGCCTTAAGCTATTTTCAAACCTCAATCGTACAAAGAAAGGGCACTATATTTGTTTTCTAGCGGCCCTTTCCGCGCCACCTTCCTACCTTGCCATAATCCACCTCAGCGGCGTTTTTATTTTTTTCTACTGTTTTAATCACTGGAGAATAACATTTATGATCGACCCAAAGGCCGTGCGCACCGATCCCGACGCCATGCGCGAGGCGATACGGGTGCGCAAGGTGGACCCAGCCAAAGCCAATGTAGATCGCTGGTTGGCCCTCGACGCGGCGCGGCAAAAGCTGCAACGAGACATCGACGCGCTCAACAGCGAGAAAAAGCAACTAGCGCGGCTCGGCCGCAGCGACCCGGACGCAGCGCGACAAAAGGGGCGGGAGTTGCGCGAGCGCGGGCGGGTGCTGGAGCACGAGTTGGGAACCATCGTCGCCGAGTGGCAGGAAATCATGGATTGGTTCCCCAACTGGCCGCATCCCGACATGCCCGCCGGTGCTGGCGAAGAAGACAATGTCGAGGAGAAGGCCTGGATTCCGGGGCAGGGCTACCTAGCCGCGGATAAGCTGGGCCGTGGGAACACCAGCGCCCAGTACATGCCCGAGCGACCTCTCCACGCCCAAGACGATGACTTTGAGCCGCTGCACCACGCCGACCTCGGTGTCAAATTAGGTGGCATCAACACCTTGCAGGGCGGCCAAGTCTCCGGCTCGCGCTTTGCCTATCTGCGCGGCGATATCGCGCGGATGCAATACGCCCTCAGCCAACTCCTCATTGACGAGCTTTTAGCGCGCGGGTACGAGATGTTGGTGCCGCCGCTCCTCGTGCGGGAGCGCTCGCTGTACGGCACCTCGCATTTCCCCGAAGGGCGCGACCAAGTCTATGCCATCAAGACCGATAACGTAGAAGAAGGGGCCGAGCTTTTCCTAGTCGGATCGTCCGAGCCAGCTAACTTCAGCTACTTCATGGACCAGACCTTGGATTCAGCCGAGCTGCCGGTCAAGCTCTTCGCCTATACGGCCTGTTTTCGCTCGGAAGCCGGGTCTTGGGGCCAAGATGTCAAGGGCATCAAGCGCATGCACCAATTCGACAAAATCGAAATGAACGCCGTGTGCCTGCCCGATCAGTCCGAAACCCTGTATGAAGAATTCGGCCAAATCAATGAATGGCTCCTGCAAGAGCTGGCCTTGCCCTACCGGGTCGTCGATAAGTGCCACGGCGACGCGGGCTATCTGGCCAGCCATCGGCAGCGGGACATGGAAGTGTGGATGTCCGGGACGGGCGAGTTCATGGAGGTAATGACCGACACCAACGCCACGGACTATCAGGCCCGGCGCTTGAACATCCGCTACAAAGGCGCGAGCGGGCGGGGGTTTTGCCACCTCGTCAACGACACGGGTTGCGCAATGGGCCGACTGCTCATCGCCATTTTGGACAACTATCAGCAACCCGACGGCTCAGTCCGAGTCCCCGAAGCCTTGCAACGGGTCGTGCAGAAGAGCGTCCTGCAACCGAAAGGCGCGTGATGGGCGAACGACTCGATGGCCGGGCGATTGCGACCCAAGTACAAGAAGAGCTGCGGGCGGACATCGCGCGCCTGAAGCAGGAGCACGGTCTAGTGCCGGGCTTGGCAGTCGTGCTGGTGGGAGACAACCCGGCCTCGCAGTCCTACGTGCGCGCCAAGGGCCGCGCCTGTGAAGCCCTCGGCATTCACTCCGTGCAAATAGATCTACCGGCCAACGCCACCACCGAGGACGTGCTCGCCACCGTCGAGCGGCTCAACGCCGACGACGCGATCCATGGCATCTTGATACAACTACCGCTGCCGGGCCAAGACGAGCAGCAAGTCCTCAACGCCATTGACCCGAATAAGGATGTCGATGGCTTGCACCCGGTCAATTTGGGCCGCCTCGTGCGGCAGGAAGAGTGCTTTTGGCCCTGTACGCCGCATGGAGTCTTGCAGATTCTCAGTCGCAGCGGGATCGAGGTAGACGGCCAGCACGTGGTCGTAGTCGGCCGGAGCACGCTCGTGGGGCGGCCCGTAGCTATCTTGCTGGGGCACAAGGCGGCTGGAGCTAATGCCACGGTGACCCTGTGTCACACCGGCACCCGCAACCTCGGGCACTTTACTCGCCAAGCGGACATCCTAGTGGTGGCGGCTGGGTTTCCCCGTGGGATCACGGCGGATATGGTCAAAGAGGGGGCGGTGGTAATCGACGTGGGCATCAACCAAGTGGACGACCCCTCACGCGAACGCGGCTGGCGACTCGTCGGCGACGTGGACTACAAACAGGTGCGCCCAAAGGCCCGCGCGATCACGCCCGTGCCCAACGGAGTCGGGCCGATGACGATCGCGCTGTTGCTCTACAACACCGTGTGGGCAGCCAAGAGGCAGGTGGGATTGGACGGGTGAATATCGCTCATCAATCTAGGGTCGTCGCGTCCAGAGCAGCATGCGGCTCTACCTCTCGCTCGATCTGGCGACGCGTCGTGCGCTCGGCGACATCGAGATCGTAGCGGGTCTGAAGATTGATCCAGAACTCAGGCGTCATGCCGAAGTAGTGCCCAAGGCGCAACGCAGTATCGGTCGTGATACCGCGGCGTCCGAGCACAATATCGTTCAGTCGCGGACGCGAAACCTTGATCGCTTGGGCAAGTCGGTACACGCTGATCTCCATGGGCGTCAGGAATTCGTCGCGCAGAATCTCGCCGGGATGCACCGGCGGCAGCCGTCGTCCAGAGACCACATCCGAGAAATCGACCTCTTGCCTGTCCAGGTCTTCCCGCTTGATAGTCATATTCATTTGCCTTACCCCCTCGCCCAGTGCACCAACCCCATCTCCAAGGGATTTTGCAAGTCGGGATGCGAAGGCACCACGCGCAGGGTGTAGCCATGCGACCCAGCCGCCGCGCATGTGAAGGTGCCGACGAAGTGGTAAGTCCCATCGCCATTTTGGCCGTCCAATTCCAGCGGGTACACCTCGGTTTGCGCGAACTCGCGCTGGGCATTGAGGCGGCCGGCGTAGATCTCGACGCGGACATCCTCTGGCGTTAGCTCGCCCAAAGTCACTGAGGCGCGCAGCGGCACCTTCATCCCCACCTTGAGCAGTCGCGGAAATTCAGCATCCACCGCGCCGATCTGGACCTGCGCCCACTTGGAGCGCACGTGCGACTTCCAATGCGTCAACTGCTGGACCCGCTCGCGGTCAGCCGCCAATTCCGCAAAGCGAGCTTGCCCGGGCAAATAGAACCTCTCGGTGTACTCGCGCACCATGCGGTGCGTGTTATACTGCGGCACAAGCTGGGCAATGGTCTCCTTCATCCGGGCGATCCAACCGCTGGGCAATCCGTCCGCATCGCGCTGGTAGAACAGCGGGATCACCTCCGTCTCTAGCAGATCGTAGAGCGAGTTGGACTCGACTGCATCTTGGTACTGTTCGTCGTCGTAGTCCTCGCCGCGGCCAATGGTCCAACCAGCGTGGTTGTCGCAGGCTTCGTCCCACCAGCCGTCGCATACGCTGACGTTAAGCACCCCATTGACCGCAGCCTTCATGCCCGACGTGCCCGACGCCTCTAAGGGGCGGCGGGGGTTGTTGAGCCAGACATCGCACCCTTGCACCAAGTAGCGGGCGAGGTTCATATCGTAGTCTTGCAAAAAGAAAATCCGGCCATTAAAGGGCGCTTGCCGCGCGAGGTGGACGATTTGGCGAATCAGCTCCTTGCCAGCGTCGTCGTGAGGGTGGGCCTTGCCGGCGAAGAGAATCTGCAAGGGCTGCTGCGAGTCGGAGAACAGGGCCTTGAGCCGTTCGATATGGCGAAAAATCAGGTTGCCGCGCTTGTAGGTGGCAAAGCGGCGGGCAAAGCCAATGGTCAGCGCCTCGGGGTCGAGCCGCGCTAAGGTCTGCTCAATTTTGGCCACCGACGCGCCCTGGCCCTGCATCTGCTGGCGCAGGTGATGGCAGGCTACATCAATCAGCCGCTTGCGCCGCTGCTGGTGCGTGTCCCACAACTCGCGGTCGGGGATCTGATAGATCGGATCCCAGTCCCGATCGTCGGTCGATACCAAGCGCCAAGTGTCGCCGAGATAGCGGTCCAACAGCTCGGCCATTTCCAGCGAAACCCACGTGTGAATGTGGACGCCGTTGGTGACGTGGGCGATGGGGATTTCGTGCTCTGAGAAGTCGGGCCACAGGCCCTGCCACATGCGGCGACTAACCGCGCCGTGCAGGCGACTGACCCCATTGGCCCGGCCCGAGAGCCTGAGCGCCAAAACCGTCATGCAGAAGTCGGCGTGGGGATCGCGGGGATCAACCCGGCCCAAGCCGATAAATTCCTCGTGCGACAGGCCGAGCCACTCGCGAAAGTAGCCCAAGTGCGCCTCGATCAAGTGCGCGGGAAACCAGTCGTTGCCCGCCGCAACCGGAGTGTGCGTGGTGAACACATTGCCGACGATGCTGGCCTCGCGGGCCGTGGCAAACGAATAGCCGTGTTCGGCCATGAGCCGGCGAATCCGCTCTAGGGCCAAAAAGGCCGAGTGCCCTTCGTTCATGTGGCAGACAGTGGGTTCAATGCCCACGGCTTGCAGGGCGCGCAGGCCGCCGATGCCGAGGAGGATCTCCTGCCGGATGCGCATGGCCGCGTCGCCGCTATAGAGGCGGGCGGTAATATCGCGGTCAGCGGGGATGTTTTCGTCGAGGTTGGTATCGAGCAAATAGAGCCGCACCCGGCCCACCTCCACCTGCCAAATCCGCGCCTGCACCATGCCGTGGGCAAAGGGAACCTCAATGGTCAGGTGCCCTCCGTCGCCGCCGTGGACCGGCTGCACGGGCATCTGGTAGAAGTCGTTTTCCGGGTTGCGCTCTATCTGCCAGCCATCGGCGTTGAGGGCTTGGTGGAAATAGCCCTCGCGATAGAGCAAACCGACCCCGACGAGGGGAATGCCTAGATCGCTGGCGGCCTTGAGATGGTCGCCGGCGAGCACGCCTAAGCCCCCGGAATAGATGCGCAGGCTCTCGGTCAGGCCGAACTCCGCCGAGAAGTACGCAACCTGCAACGGGCTCTCGCCGTGCGTCTGGCCAAACCACGTCGGCTGCGACAAATAGCCCTCAAATTGCTCGACGACGCGCTCGATACGGCTCCGCAGTTGCTCGTCGGTGATTAGGGCGTCAAGCTGGTCTGGTCGCAGGAGAGTCCAAAAGCGCAGGGGGTCGCGCTGGCTCTCGACCCACACTTCCGGGTCAATCTGATAGAGGGTGCGGATGGTTTCTTTGCTCCAACTCCACCAGAGGTTGTGCCCCAGCTCCCACAGCGGCGTCAACTGGTCGGGCAGGGACGGAATGATATTGAGGCGATATAGCGGTTTCATCCTTAGTTTCTTCTGTACGATTAGGTTGTAAGAAGCCCTAAGACAGCAGTGAAGGTGAATTTTGTCAAGGTTTGTCCGAGCTTCTATACTTAGGAGAATCTTCAGGAGAATCTCATGCGCGAAACACCCAAGGTGATCATCAGCGGCTTTGCCGACGAGGGACCAAAAGACAAAAAGGCCGAAGCCCAGCTAGCCATGCTCGCGACGCTGGGCATGTCGCACTACAGCTTGCGCTTTGTCGATGTGGGGCAGGGCGTCAAAAATGTGATGCAGCTAACGCAGCCTGAGATAGCGCGGCTGCGCCAATTGCACGGCGAATTCGGGATTGCCGTGGCCTCAATCGGCTCGCCGATTGGCAAGGTCAAGCTGCTCGATGTGGAAGACGGCTCGGCCAATGCCTACATCCCATTCGACCAGTACTTGCAACAGGACGTGCAGCGGGCCGTGGATCTGGCCGGCGAGTTCGAGACGCGGCTGATTCGCGGATTCTCGTTTTACCATCCTCAAGGCGAGGATCCAGCCGGTTACTTGGAGCCGGCGGCCGAGCGGCTGGCGCAAATCGCCGAGGTTTGCAGCCGGGGCGGGACCATTTTCGGCCTAGAGGTCGAAGCCAATCTCGTCGGCCAGAACGGGCGGCTCCTGCAGAAGCTCTACGAGATGGTGGACCACCCCCACCTGTGCCTGATTTTCGACGGCGGCAATCTGTCGAGCCAAAACTTCACCCCGGTCGAAACCCTAGCCGAGTATCACGCAATGCGCGAGGGGATTGGCTGGATGCACATCAAGGACTATAAGATCGACCCGGCTCTTCAATGGGAGGGCGTCGTAGATGAGGAGCGGCTGAAAAACTTTGTGCCCGCCGACCGCGGCGACTCCGCGCACGAGGCCATATTGCGCGATTTCCGCACCCGCATCCCGGCCTTGGAGCACGAGCTGAAGCAGCAGAGAGTCCCCGGCGTATTCCTCGACCTAGAGCCACACCTAAAGGGCGGCGGGCAGTTTGGTGGCTTCAGCGGCGTCGATGGGTTTGGGGTCGCGCTACGAGCGCTGCTCAACCTGCTCGACTACGTGGGCATCGGCTACGCGCTGACGGACTACGAGGCCATCGCTCGGCAGCGGGACTAGCGCCCTTGCGCCAACAGAGCCTCGTGCCGCTTTTGGAAGGCCGCGCTGTTGTCGTCCTCAATCACCTCTAAATCGACATCTTGCTCAAAGCCGGGGATGTTGCCAGCGTAGAAGGCCTGCTGATAGTGGGTTTCAGCAGTAAATTCCCACTCCCGCTCTTTGCCGTCACCCGGCCAGTACACGCGAAGAATGCGCTTTTGGGCCATGTAGCGGTGTGTGGGCGTCGGCTCTGCGGGATCCACCCGGTACTTTGCAATCGCCTCTTCATCCACCGAGACGCCCAAGCCGGGCGCGTCTGGAACCGGCATATAGCCGTCGCGGACTTCGATAGGCTCTTGCAACAGATCGTCCTCCCACAGCTCGTGGCAGGTGATATAGGGCAGTTGGGCGTGCGAGAGCACCGAGCCGAGGTGCGCCGCATACGTAGTGGTCAAGCCTGCGCCGACGAGTTGGAGCCAAAAGGGCTTGTTCTGGGCAGCCGCGAGGGTCCCCGTCCGCCGGGTATCGGTCGCGCCGCCGCCGATGACGAACCCATCGCAGCAGTCGTTGCGCAGATATTGGTCTTGGTAGTGTTCGACAATGGGTTTGCGTACGCGCTCGCGCAAAATCCGCGCTCCATCTACGTCCGTATGCAGGTAAAACGGACTTTCGTACATGCCGACATTGGGATTTTCGTCGAGCTTTTGCAGGATGATTTCGGCTTTGGCTTGGTTGAGCAAAAAGCCGTTGAAATCGACGTCGAATTTGTAGTCGGCCGGGACCACCTTGGCGACCGCGTCGGTTTGGGCGATAATGTCGCGCCACGGGCGGGCCTTCATCTTAAAGGTGGTGTACCCACGCCTTAGCGATTCCTCGGCCTCGGCGACCCAGTCTTGGGGCGGCATATCGATATCCCACCAAGATATGGGGCAGCGGTCGCGGAGCTTGACGCCGAGCAGCTCGTGCACGGGCACGCCATTGTCTTGGCCCACTAGGTCGAGGCAGGCGACTTGCGCCCCAAAGCCAATATCGTCGCGGTTTATCAGGCTGGCCGGGTTTTGTCCGACGAGGCCATCGACCGATGGCTGGCCGTGGTTGTCGGCCCAGCCCACGAGGCCGTTGTCCGTCTCCAAGCGCACCACCCACACGCGCTCGTCGTGGGTCGAAGCGCGCTGCATGGCGCGAGTAACGTGATCGGCGTAGAAGGGAATGTTGAGGGCAATGGCTTCGGCGTGGGTGATCTTCATGAGGTCCTCCGCGGATGATGGGGGCACGTATTGATGGACAGAAGACACGCAAAAATTCGCCTAGGAGCAACCGTTAATTTAATCTAAGTGATGTTACGCACAGGCCCAGGTATGAGATACTTCGCTTTGCTCAGCATGACAAGCGCTAGCACCTCGCTTTCCAGTGTCATGCTGAGCGGAGCGAAGCGGAGTCGAAGCATCTCTGAGCACAGACCCGACGATGCGTACGATGCGTAACGTCAATTAATCCAACGCAAGGAAAGGCAACGCCATGAGTAGGACGTATGAAACCTTTGTAGAACGCCTCCACGAACTAGCCGACCTAGGCCATGCGCAGGGGCTGATGAGCTGGGACCAAGAGACCTATATGCCGCCGCGCGGCGCAGCCATGCGGGCCAGAGCGATGGGAACCTTGGCCGGTCTGTACCACGAGCGGCTCACCGCACCGGAATTGGTCGCGCTCGTAGCCGATCTCAAAGATGCCGAACTAACAGGGGACGCGGCTGTCAACGTCCGCGAAATCGACCGCCAGCAGAGTCGGTCCCTCAAGCTCCCCAAGGAGCTGGTCGTCGAACTGAGCCAGACCGAATCCTTGGGGCACGAGGCTTGGATCGGGGCGCGAGAAAAATCGGACTTTGCCCTCTTCCAGCCCTGGCTAGAAAAAATAGTCGCGCTCAAAAAGCAAGTGGCCGAGCGGGTCGGCTACGAAGGCGCAATGTACAACGCGCTGCTCGACGAGTACGAGCCTTATGCGCGGGCCGAGGAGATCGCCCCAGTCTTTGCTCAACTCAAAGCGCAACTCGTGCCGCTAGTCGAGCAAATCACTGCCACCGGGCTGTACCCGGCGCGGGGCGTACTCGACCAAGAATACCCCATCGAGCAACAGGAGCTTCTGGGACAACAGGTGCTAGCGGACATGGGTTTCGACATGGAGGCCGGGCGGCTCGACTTGGCGGTCCATCCATTTTGCGCGGGCACGTCCCGCGACGACGTGCGGCTGACGACGCGCTACAGCGCCGATTGGCTACCCGGCTCGCTCTTTGGCACCATCCACGAGGGCGGGCACGGGCTGTACGAACAGGGATTGCCCGCCGACGCCAGCGGCACCCCGGCTGGCGCGAGCGTCTCGCTGGGGATTCACGAGTCGCAATCGCGGCTGTGGGAGAATATGGTCGGCCGCAGCAAAGCCTTCTGGACGCACTACCTGCCCAAGCTACGAGCGCTTTTTCCTCAGCAACTCAGCGCAGTCGATCTAGACGCCTTTTACGCGGCAGTCAATCAAGTCGAGCCGTCGCTGATCCGGGTCGAGGCCGACGAGGTGACGTACAACCTCCACATCCTGCTGCGCTTTGAACTGGAGTGCGACCTCATTGAGGGACAAGTTGCCGTGGCCGAGTTGCCCGAGGCGTGGAACGAGCGGATGGAGCAATACTTGGGCATCCGTCCTCCCGACGACGCCCTCGGCGTGTTGCAAGATACGCACTGGTCCTGCGGTCTGCTGGGCTATTTCCCGACCTACACACTGGGCAACCTGTACGCAGCCCAGTTTTTTTACCAAGCCCACCAGGACTTGCCCGACCTCGAAGCACAGATCGCACAGGGCGCACTCGGGCCGCTCAAGGATTGGCTCAACGAGAAAATCCATGCGCGCGGCGCGCGGGCAACGGCCAGTGAATTGGTCGAGGAGGTGACGGGCGCGAAGCTGAGCGCTGATTACTTTATCGACTACTTGTGGGAGAAATTCGGCTCGCTCTACGGCCTCAGCCGATGACCTGTTGCAGGAACCGCAGTTGGTTCGCGCCGAGAATTTTGCGGACATCGGCCTCGACATACCCGCGTGCGGCCAAGCCCACCGTAATGTCCGGGAGGCAGGTTGCGTCCTCCACGAGCAAGCCGCCGCCATCAAAATCCGACCCCAAGCCAACGTGGTCGATGCCAGCGACGGCCACCGCGTGTTCAATGTGGTCGAGCAGGCCGTCGAAGGTGGGGTTGTGCTCGTCGATAAAGTCCGGGACAAACGTGATGGCCACGACCCCGCCCTTTTCGGCGAGGGCGCGTAGTTGATCGTCACGGAGGTTGCGCGGGTGGTCGCAGAGGGCGCGGCAGCAGCTATGGGTGGCCATAAAGGGGGCTTGGGCCGCTTGGGCCACGTCCCAAAAGCCTTGCTCATTGAGATGGGAGACATCGACGACCACGCCTAGTTCGTTCATCTGCGCCAGTAGCTGGCGGCCAAAGCCGGTTAGACCGCTGCCCCCCTCGACTTCGCAGCCGTCTGCGGCCCAAGAGCGGGTGCTATGGGTGAGGGTCATGGCGCGGACGCCCAACTGGTAGAGCAGCGGCAGGACGTGGGGGCTTTTCTCCAGCGCATCGCTGTTTTCTACCGCCAGCACAGCCGCTAGTCGGCCCTCGGCGCGGGCGCGCTCAATGTCCGCCGCACAGCGCACCACGGCAATGCCCTCGCTGTGCGCTTCCACTTCCTGCAAAAAATGGCCCAAGGCATCCATGCAGTAGAGCAAGTGATTGCCCCAAGGCCGGGTACAATCAACGGCGAAAAACGCCGCGTCCAGCCCGCCCTCGCGCGCCTTCGGCAAGTCGAGCTGAACGCCGTCGCCCGGCGACTGGTACTGGCGCAAATAAGCGACAGCCCCGTCGCGTTGGTGGAAGTCCGTGCGCTGTGTGCCGTCGATGGACATACCCCGACGGATCAGGGCGACGATGCTGTCGTTGTGCGAATCGATGACCAAGGAGTCTTGGTGCAAGCGGCGGGCGGTCTGTTCGTCCATTGGCATTATTGCGTTCACCCCTTATTCAGCGTCTCTAGCCTACAGAGCCATTCGCCGAAATGTTTACACTTCAACCGCAACGTAGGCAATCCAATCTTATCCACGATAATAGGAGCTGCGGATACTTTCATTTTCTCGTATTCTGGTACTTCGCCGATAATTCGCTTTGATGGGGCGGTGTTGTTTCCGTCATTGATGAGCTCCGGCGAATCAAAACAGGCAACCATATCAACAAGTTGTCGTATTCCAGTGCTGTTATCAAATTGCGAATCGAGTTTCTGAGGATCGGACAGCAATAATGCCTCGAACTCGTGAAGCTGAAAATACGGGATAAGTCGCCAATCAGAAATGTCTTCTCCCAGAGCATCCTCCAATACCGTGACCCGTTCGTAGGAATCGGATTTCTGCTTTGCGTCTTTGTAGCCAGGAAAATTCGTCGGGAGACCGTACACGTCGAACATAGTTGTGAAACGCACATCCGAATTTCGATCTTCCTTTATCCAAGCATTGATATCATTCCTAGCCTTCTCATAACTCCCAATACCCCCACGATATTTAATGTTGCGACTCCGGCTCGTCAGGACACAGCGAACCTGCACCCAGACCTCAAATCCCGCTAGATACGGACTTAAAATCTGTTTCACGAACGCTTCTTCGGTCTGCCCCTCAACGATGAAGTTCAGTCTGATGCCCACTACGGTCGCCCTCCGAGCACGTTCTTTTCCCATAACTCGGAAAGCGAATAGTCTTCAAGCCACTCCTTGAGGTCTTCGGCGTTTAGCTGCCTGAAAGTAGAGCTGCGGCCCTCGCGCTCGACGACGACAATATCCTCCGGCTCAAAGCAATCGACCAATGCCGTGGATTGCGTAGCGACAATGACCTGAATCTTGGTCGATGCGGCACTTATCAAACCGCCGACGATATTAATGGCGTAGGGGTGCAATCCAAGTTCTGGTTCGTCGAGGATCAAAACGTCCGGCAAATCCCGTTCTGGCTGAAGGAGAAGAGTAACAAGCGATATGACCCGCAACATGCCATCCGACGCTTGGGACACACTAAACACCCGATCGCTGTTTCGCTCGCGCCAATTCAGAAGAAGGTGGTTATCCTGTGGCTCCAACACGAAATCAGAGAAGAAGTGCAGGATTAACCGAATGGTATCTACGATCCGCTGATAGCACCTGTTGTCATCTTCCTTCAAGCGAAACAGAACGGGCGCGATATTGGCAGCGTCCTCCTTCAACCATCGGTTATCATACATATTCCACATCCCGCGTATGCGAGCAGTGTCCGATGTGTTGTGGAACTGATATACAACGATTTTTTGTAGAAGATTTAAAACCACGCGGGCTGTTTCATCTTGGCTAGCCTTGACGAGAAGTTGTGGCGCGAGATGTCCGACACCTGTTTGCTGCCACCTCGCAGGAGTAGGGTAATCTCTGCGAGAGAATCGATATCGCTCGTCCGCAAAAATCAACAAATCTCCTGCCGCATAAAACAGCCGAAACGCGTACTGATTTTCGCCGGCATTTGTCCGAATCGTCAGTTCTGTCTCGATCTCTCGAGTCTTGGCTGGACCGTCGTGCAACAAGATGCTAGCACCCCCTTGCTGGCTCACGTAAAGCTGAAGATGGTCCGGGTCTGACAACGCCCAACTCATCATGCGAAAAAAAGAGATAAAATTGGATTTTCCAGCGCCGTTGGGCCCAATCAGCACGGTCAAGGGACGAGGCTTGAAATCCTTCAGCTCTTGAATGGTCTTGAACCCTTTGAGAGTTATCGCATCAAGCCTGTTTCTCATGGTCTACTTCCTCAAACGTTTTTACACACCCACTTAGCAATCGTCCCGCCCTCTAGTCGGCGGCCATGTACTCGTCAAAGTCGATCACAACGCCTTGCTCCGACGAGGCTCCCAAGGCGTTGATCAGGCCCACCGTGGCTAGGTTGCGTGGGCCAGAGAAGGACGGCTCCACGTCGTTGAGCACGTAGTCGCGGAAGCCGTCCAAGAGGACTTCCTCGGGATGGGGGTTTTCGTCCATCGGTATGATCTCGTCTGCATCGGCCCCAGGTCGCCGGATCGCCAAGCCGCCGGAAACCTCTTCGACCGTGCCCTTCTCGCAGTCCAGCCGCCAGCTTGAGCCACCTTTGTGGGTGGCGAAAGTGCATTGGAAATTGAACGTGGTGCCGTTGTGGAACTCGATCCAGCCGTCGATGGCCGCGCCGCCGCTGTATGGACTCCAAGGCGGATTGAAGCTATGGCAAAAGAGCCGTCGCGGCTCAGAGTCGAGCAGGTAGCGCAATTGATCGAAGTCGTGGATGCCGCGCTCCCACAAGTAGGCGTGCAGATCCGTGCCCGAATGATGCACCCGCGGCCGCCAACCGTATTTGGTCATCAAGCCAAAGGAAGGCTGGCCCAAGTCGCCGCTTTGCAGCAAGCGGCGGATGGTTAAGACCGGCGGATAGTAGCGGGCGTTTTGGGTAACGGCAACCTTGAGGCCGCGCTCGCTCGCCTCGGAGATGATCTGCCGTGCTTGGTCGAGGTCTTTAGTAAAAGGCTTTTCGACCAGTACGTGCTTGCCAGCGCGGACGGCCTCTAGGCACTGACCAGCGTGCAGATCGGGCGGCGTAATAACCACCACGGCGTCCGCTTCGACGGCTTGCAGGGCATCAGCGGGCGTAGCAAAACACGCCTCTTCGCCTAGACCGGTAGTTTCTCGTGCCGTGGCGAGGTTCTCCTCGTTAACATCGACTAAGGCGACGGCTTCGAAATCGGTGCGGTCGCGGAAGCGGTTCAGGGGCCAGCGGCCGCGGCCACCCGCTCCTACGTGGATCGTGCGAATAGTCATGATGAGCTCCAATCGAGGGCAAGTTGAGTCAACAGGCGCACGCCAATGCCGACGCCGCCTCGCGGCACGTAGGGTTTGGCCTTTGTACACCAAGCGGTGCCGGCGATGTCGAGGTGCGCCCAGGAGTAGTCGGCGAATTCGGCCAACAGCGCCGCAGCCGTACTGGCACCCGCTGGCCGACCGCCTGAATTTTTCATGTCGGCGATGTCGCTGTCGATCTGATCGCGATACTCGGGCCACAGCGGCAAGCGCCAGAGTCGCTCGCCAGTTTGCTCCCCGGCGGCAAGCAGTCGATCCGCCAAGTCGTCGTCGTTGGCAAACAGACCCGAAGCGTGATGACCCAGCGCGGTTACACAAGCACCGGTGAGAGTGGCCAGATCGACGACCGCGGCCGGCTCGTAGCGGGTGGCGTAGGCGAGGGCATCGGCCAAGACGAGGCGGCCTTCGGCGTCCGTACTGATGATTTCAATAGTCTTGCCAGCAAGGGTGCGCAGCACGTCGTCGGGGCGGAAGGCGGTGCTGGAGGGCATGTTCTCGGCCGCGGCAATCAGGCCGACGACCCGCCGCTTGAGGCCGAGTGCGGCCACGGCCTGCATCGCACCCAACACGGCAGCAGCACCGGACATATCGGTCTTCATCGTACAGATGCCATCGACGGTCTTGAGCGAGAGGCCGCCGCTGTCAAAAGTGATGCCCTTGCCGACAAACACCAGCGGCTGCCCTTGACGGGGGCCGTGTTCAAGGACGATAAAACGCGGCTTGTTGGCGCTGCCCTGGCCAACGGCCACCAAGGCACCCATACCTAACTCAGTCAAGCCCTTTGCGCTGAAAACCCGGCAGCGCAAATCGTGGGTTTTGGCCAAGCGGCGGGCCGTGCGCGCTAGGTAGGCCGGCGTCACTTCGCCGCCGGGATGATTGACCAAGTCGCGGGCGAGGCAAGTGGCCTCGGCGAGCGCTCGGCCCCGGCGGACACCGCGCCGCGCTTCTTTGAGTTTAGTCGCGTCAAATTCTACGATGTGCAGCTTGGTTAGCGGCTGCGGGCGGGATTGCGAACGGTACTCGTCAAAACGGTAGGCTGCCAACAGCGAGGCTTCGGCCACAGCTTGCGCGGCTGGCTCGACGGGCAAATTGCCCGCGCCCGTGCCGTGCAGAATAGTGGCCGCGCTCTTGGCTCCCAAGCAGCCGAGGGTGCCGATAGCCGTACCAGCAGCGCGGCGCGCCCTTTCGAGGTCAAAACCCTCCTGCTCGCCCAAGCCAACGACGAGGACGCGCGGCGCTGGAATCTGGCCGTGCGTGTACAGCAGCAAGGTTTGGCCGACCTTGCCCTCGAAGTCGCCGAGATCGATCGCCGCCGAGATTTGGCCGCTTAAGGCTTCGTCAACCGCACCCGTAGCCCCGCCGGGGCGCGCTCCGGCAAAGAGATTGACCACGAGGACGTCCGCGTCCTGTTTTTGAATAGCTCCCTGTATTACTTTAATATCCATAACATTAACATTAGAGTGAGAAGTAAGCGGTCATTAACCACTAACCACTAACCATACTACTGTCAAGAATGCTATGGACCTATTTCTGATCCGCCACGGCGAGTCCACCAATAATGCGCTAGCCGATGTCAGCCAGCGCGTCGCTGATCCCGAATTGACTGCTAAAGGCCGGACACAGGCCGAACGGGTTGCTGCGTATCTAGCAGAAGGGTTGCACCTCGCGCCAGCCGAGCGCACAGAAGATCGCCCCTTCTTCGATCAACTTTATTGCAGTCCAATGATCCGCACCCTACACACGGGGCAAGCGATCGAACAGGCAATGGAATCGAAGTCGGAGATCTGGGTAGCTATTCACGAGATGGGCGGCATTTACCTCGACCACGGTGGCGAGCGGGGAGTCGTCGGCTATCCCGGCCTGACGCGGGCGGAAATTGCCGCGCGTTTTCCCACTAGCATCCCATCAGCAGAAGTCGGCGAAGACGGATGGTGGGACGCGGGCAAGGAAACGGATCAGCAGGCCCAGCACCGCGCTATCGGCGTAGCCGCAGACTTGCGAGCGCGGGCGGGGGAAAAGACGCGCATTGGCTTCGTGACCCACGGCGGCTTTATGAGCCTGCTGCTTTCGGCCTTAGGCAACCAAACACGGGACGACGGCTCCTATTACGAGCACGAGAACACGGCGATTACTCGCATCGCGCTCGCGCCCAGCACCACGGTTATCAGATATCTCAACCGCACCGAGCACCTGCCCGACGAGTTGCAGCGACTGCGGCATCCAGGTGTGTAAAAGGGCGCACCTAGATGGATCACGCCGCCCTGATAAGCGCTCTCGGCACCTTCCTGCGCCCAGACCAACTGTTGACCTCGGACGAGGATTGCAGCGTCTATGCCTTCGACGGGACCGCCCTGCTGCACCAGCGACCCGCGTGCGTGGCCCTGCCGGAGAGCCGGGAGGAGGTCACCGAGCTCTTGGCCTTGTGCAACCAGCGAGGGGTGCCCGTGGTGCCGCGCGGCTCGGGCACTGGATTGGCCGGAGGGTCGGTTCCCTCGCAAGGCGGGGTCGCACTCTGCTTGGTCCGACTCAACCAAATCCTGGAGCTAGACGCGGCCAACCTAGTCATGGTCGTCCAGCCGGGGGTCCTCACCCAGCAGATCGCCGACGCGGCTCAAGCCGCCGGCCTATTCTATCCCCCGGATCCTGGCTCGATCAAGATCTCGACTATCGGCGGCAATGTGGCTAACAATTCCGGGGGACTGCGCGGATTAAAATACGGCGTGACGCGAGACTACGTGATGGGGCTGGAGGTAGTCCTAGCCGACGGGCAGGTTTTAGATACCGGCAACAAATGCGTCAAAGACGTGGCCGGATTCACGCTCAAAGACCTCTTCATCGGCTCCGAGGGGATGCTCGGCGTCATTACCAAGATCACGCTGAAACTGGTCCCAGCACCTGCAAGCAAAAAGACCTTGCTCGGCCTCTACGACGAGATGACGCAGGCCGCGGCCACCGTCTCGGCGATTATCGCGCACAAAATCATCCCCTGCACCCTCGAATTCCTCGACCGCACTACCATCGAATGCGTAGAGGCCCACGCCAACATTGGCCTGCCGACGGATTGCGAGGCTGTGCTGCTAATGGAAGTCGATGGGCACCCAGCGCAGGTCGCCGAGCAGGCCGCCCAAATCGAGGCCATTGCCCGCGAGGGCGGCGCTCGTTCGGTGCGACTAGCCGCCTCAGAAGAAGAGGCCCAACAACTCGCCGCGGCCCGGCGCACGGCCTTTAGCGCACTGGCGCGACTGGCACCGACGGTCGTGCTGGAGGACGTCACTGTGCCGCGCAGCGAGCTAGCGGCCATGGTTGCCTACGTGCAGGAAGTCGGCCAGCGGCACCAAGTGCGAGTGGGGACCTTCGGCCACTTCGGCGACGGCAATCTGCACCCCACCTTCCTGTGCGACGAGCGCGACGCCGAGGAAATGGCCCGCGTCGAGAAAGCCATGACCGAGGTTTTTGCCCACGCCGTGGAATTGGGCGGGACCATTACGGGTGAGCACGGAGTCGGCTTGGCCAAAAAACCCTACTTGCCCGGGCAACTCGGGCCGGTGGGGCTGGAAATTCTCAAGCGGGTCAAGACCGCCTTCGACCCCAAGGGCATCTTAAACCGAGGGAACATGTTCGATTGAGCGACGACGGCCTGAACTTGCTCCGAGACTTGGATTACTCGGTCCTCCAGCAGTGCATGCACTGCGGTATGTGCCTGCCAACCTGCCCGACGTACGACGCGACCCTGCACGAGCGCTCTTCGCCGAGGGGGCGAATTGCCATGATGCGGGCCATCGCCGATGGCGAGTTGGAAGCGAGTACGACCTTTGCCGAAGAGATGTACTTCTGCCTCGGCTGCCTCGCCTGTCAGACCGCGTGTCCGGCCGGTGTGGATTACGCCGCGCTATTTGAAAACGCCCGCGCCGAAGTGGAGCGGCAGGGCTTGCTCGACGGCGCAGTGCGGAATTTTGTGCGTCGTTGGATCCTCGGCTGGCTCTTTGCCAAACAGACGCGCCTGCGAGCATTAGCACGCTTGATGCGCGTATTCCAGCGCTGCGGCCTGCAAACACTGGCGCGCCGCAGCGGCCTCCTCAAGCTGCTGCCCTTTGGCTTGGGAGACCTAGAACCGCTGGCACCGCAGATTTCCCCGCGCTTTACCCACCAGTTGTATCGCCGAGATTTGCAGCAGGCGAATCCCCACACACCGCGCTACCGAGTCGCGCTGTTGGCCGGCTGCGTCCAAGACATTTCCTTTGCCGAGGTAAACGCCGATACAATATGCGTCTTACAGCACAACGGCTGCCAAGTGCTGCTGCCGGAAGGTCAGGCGTGTTGCGGCTCGCTGCACGCGCACAACGGCGCAGTCGAACAGGCGCAGCAGCAGGCGCGGCTCAACATCGACGCCTTTGACGCTGAAAACCTAGATGCAATAGTCGTCAACGCCGGCGGCTGCGGCCTGCACTGCAAGCACTACGACCGCTTGCTAGCCGACGATCCCACCTACGCGGAGCGAGCCGCTGCGTGGAGCGCAAAAGTAAAGGACGTCCACGAGTGGCTCGCCGACATCGGCTTGCGCCAGTCCCGCGCCGCAATGCCCCCACAACAGGTCGCCTACCACGAGTCGTGCCACCTCAAGCACGGGCAGCGGGTTTCAACAGCCCCGCAAGAGGTGCTCCAAGCCGTGCCCAATTTGGAGCTCGTGCCGCTGGTAGAAGCCGACTGGTGCTGCGGCAGCGCCGGCATCTACAACATCACCCAGCCCGAGCTGTCCATGCAGCTACTCGACCGCAAGATGGCGCACGTGTGCGCGACCGGCGCGACCGCAGTCGCCACGGGCAACACGGGCTGCGCCATCCAGCTCCAATACGGCGTCCGCCGCGCAAACGCCGCCGTGGACATCGTCCACCCCGTGTCGCTTTTGGCCGCAGCCTATCGCGCTGAAAATCAAGGAGGAACGCAATGCAGCACTTTGGCCTAACCATTGAATTGAAGGACGATCCCGAACTAATCGCCCAGTACAAGGCATACCACGCCGACCCTTGGCCCGAGCCGCTTCAGGGCCTAGGCGAGGTCGGCATCACCGACATGAAAATTTTTCTCTTGGGCCAGCGGATGTTCATGTACATGACCGCCACCGACGAGTTCGATCCAGCCCGCGACTTCCCGCGCTACGTCGAGCAGAACCCCAAGGCGAAGGAATGGGACGAGCTGATGCGGACCTTTCAGCAGCAGGTGCCCGAGGCCAAAGAGGGCGAGTGGTGGGCCAATATGGAGCTAGTGTTTGACTTGCAATTGCACGTGTGAGAAGCTATAAGGATAGACTCGTCAAGCAACGACTAATAGACTATTCGACAGGAGAATTTAGCAATGAGAATTGAACCCGAAATCGCCGGGGTTTCACTCGTCATGCTTGGCCATTTCAATCCTGCTATTTTTACACCTGCGTGGTTCGGATGGAATGAGCTTCTTCCCGAAAAAACGGTCAATATTGCAGGTACGAAAATCGTCCATCCTCAAATCGCGACATTCGAGGCGGATTGGCTCAACTTGCATGTCCAACCAGAATCCTTCCAAATCAACACGACTCAGCCCCCTTATGTTCGCCTGCGGGACTTGGCTGTCCGAATTTTCCGAGAAAACCTTCCTCATATCCCTCTTAAAGCAATGGGGATCAACCGAGAAGTACACTTTTCTGTGCGGAGTTCCGACGAGCGAGATCGGCTCGGCAGATTGCTGGCACCTGTTGAGCCATGGGGAGATTGGGGACAGAAACTGGAACCAGATGGGGAGCATGGTGGTATGACTTCTCTTACTATGAGACAAGTAAATCCGGACGGCAGGCCGTTGGGAGGACAAATAAACGTGACGGTGGAACCATCCAGCCGGATCGGACAAGGCCGTCTCGGCGTTTACGTTCGGGTCAATGACCACTATACTATTGAGAACGTAGAGAGCCAGATGGGAACCAGTAAAATCGTCGCGTTACTAGAGGAAAATTTTGACGAATCTTTGCGGCGTGCAGACAAAATCATCGATCACATTATGTCCTTAACGGAGAAATAAGAATGTCGGAAGCTGCATTCGCCCCTGCGGGCAACAGACTTCAGGATTCATCAGGAATCAATGAAAATCCGAGTGCACCTAATACCCTTGAGCATTTACTTCTGCGGGAAGGATATGCGGACCGAATCGCGGCTACACTTCAACAACGCAAAAATCCGGCAACGTACGATATTGAAAGATCGGAAGCTACCATTGAAGCCCTCCCGACATCAAGTAGGATCGGTTCCGATACGAGCGCAGTCATCGATTTTCCTAACCTAGCTCAAATTTCTCGGCCTTTGCCTCAAGTCAGCTTTCATCTGCTCCAAGAGTGGGAAGGATATGTCATAGAAATAGGAGAAGACGACTTCACAGTACGGCTTTTGGACCTAACCGCCGGTTCCTCGCATGAAGAGGAAGAAGCCGTCATTCCTCTTTCCGAGATTTCAGAAGACGATCTCAAGCGTCTGTGCCTCGGCAGCATCTTTCGCTGGGTCATCGGCTACGAGCGTTCCGCAAGCGGAACTAAGCAGCGTGTCTCCCGGATCGTCTTCCGCGAACTTCCTGTTGTAACCAAACAGGACATAGCCGAAGGGGAGGAATGGGCTAGAAGGGTCGCGCAGTTATGGGCGGACTAGCTACCCTTGGAGTACCGCTTCGACACAATGTGATAGAAGTGACAGTTATAGGCCCTGGTTATGGAGAATGCATACTTCTTCATATAGGGAACGGAAGTTGGGTAATTGTCGATTCCTGCCGTAATGCGGAGTCGCATCCAGTGGCGTTGGCTTACTTCCACGATATAGGATTAAATCCTACTGAAGCGGTTCGTCTTATAGTCGCAACCCACTGGCATGATGACCATATACGCGGCATGGGAAAACTAGTAGAGGTCTGTAGCAAGGCGACGTTCTGCTGTGCGAGTGTTTTGGGTGCGAATGAGTTCCTCGCAGCAGTGGGTGCTATGGCGAGCCATCCTATGTCCAAGACTGGCTCTGGAATGCAGGAACTCTACAAGGTCTTCTCATTGCTCGCTACAAGGTCCTCCAAGCCTGTATTCGCTATTGCCAACCGTCGCATTTTCAACCGCGACGGCTGCGAGATATGGTCCCTTTCACCTTTCGACAAGGAATTTGGCCTGTTTCTCCAAGAAATAGGCCGCCTCCGGCCACAGGAGCGCGAAACAAAAAGGCGAACTCATAGCTTGATGCCAAACAAAATTGCAGTCGTTTTGTTAATCAAGATTGAAGATGCAGTAATCCTTCTTGGATCTGATCTCGAGGGACGCAGTTGGTTGGAGATACTCGCTGCTCAAGAACGCCCGAATTGCAAAGCTTCCGTTTTCAAAGTTCCACATCATGGTTCCCAAAACGCCCACGAGGATAGAGTATGGAGTGAGATGCTGCATAGTGAACCAATAGCGGCGCTCACTCCGTGGAGAAAAGGTGGACGGAGTTTACCGACGAAGAGCGACGTAAAACGTATTCTCTCGTTTACTCGAAAGGCTTATGCAACTGCGCCGTTCGACATTTCTAGTTCCAAACCCGCACGGAGAAGGAATAGAACGGTAGAAAAGACTATCCGGGAAGCTAGCAAAAGAATCAGTCACGTAGCCCCGTCTCCCGGAATGATCCGTCTGCGCCGGAGGTTCGGGTCACAGCTATATTGGGATATTGAGACGTTTGCGCCGGCATGTCAGTTGATGGATTAGCGAACGATCCACATTCAAAATTGTCAGCAGGAAAGCGCCATTGCGGGAGTGACTAGCCGGTCAATGGAGAGCAGCGCTTTTTCTATTTTCCTACCGTGCAGGCTCTCCTCAATGCGTTTCAAGGCCAGCTAAAAGAATCTGGAGCAGATTCGGACGTTGCCTAGTACCTTCGGCTGCTTTCAAGCGGGAAGACCGCATGAGCGAGAGAATCGACATCCCCAAAGAAGAGATCGCCGCCTTCTGCCAGCGCAACCACATCCGGCGCATGGCCCTGTTCGGCTCGGTCCTGCGCGATGACTTCACGCCTGAGAGCGACGTGGATGTACTCGTGGAGTTCGAGCCGGACCAGACGCCGGGACTGGAGTTCATTACCATGCAGGACGAGCTGTCAAAGATACTTGGACGGCAAGTGGATTTGCACACTTTCAAGGGAGTCGAAAAAAGCCGTAACTGGTTGCTCCGAGAGGAGATACTTAGCTCTGTAGAGGTGCAGTATGAGCAGGAGTAATTTACAAACAGCATATCCAACTTCTGACACAGGAGACCAACTATGAACAAAGGTCGAGTCGCCGGTAAGGCGGCTATTGTAACAGGCGCAGCTTCGGGAATCGGGGAAGTCACCGCTCAGGTGCTGGCGCGCGAAGGCGCGTCCGTCTGCGTGGTAGATGTCAATGCCGACGGCGGCCAGCGGGTCGTCGATAAAATCAACGCCGATGGCGGCGAAGCCATTTTCGTCCGCACCGATGTGGGCGAATCCGCCCAAGTCATCGAGATGTTTGAGCGCACCGAAGAAGCCTTTGGTCGCGTGGACATCGTCCACAACAACGCAATATGGTTCCGCCACGGTCCGGCGACTGAACTCGACGAAAAGGATTGGGACGGGACCTTAAACATCGGCCTGAAGGCGATTTTCCTCGCCGCCAAATACGGCATCCCGGTCATGCGCAAGACCGGGGGCGGCGTGATAATCAACACCGGCTCGGTGCATTCGCTGGTCAGCTTTGCCACGGCCACGGCCTACGACGCGGCCAAGGCCGGAGTTTTGGGCCTGACGCGGACCCTCGCCATTGACTACGGGCCGGACATCCGCGTCTGCGCCGTACTCCCCGGTGCCATTCTTACGCCCTTGTGGGACGATCTACAAGTGCCAGAGGAAGAGCGCGTGCGCTACGCCCAGATGGTGCCGGCCCAGCGCTTGGGCACGGGCGAAGACATTGCCAACGCCGTGCTGTTTCTCGCTTCGGACGAAGCGTCTTTCATCACCGGAACTTCATTGACGGTGGACGGCGGGATGTTGGCGCGGACCGAATAGATGACCAAGCCAGCAGTCAAACCGCAAAATCCCTGTTTTTCTTCCGGCCCCTGTGCTAAGCGCCCCGGGTGGAATCTTGCGGCCCTAAAAGACGCAGCCGTGGGGCGCTCGCACCGCGCCACAGTCGGACGGGCCAAGCTGCAAGAAGTCATCGAGCGGTCGCGGTCGCTGCTGGGCGTCCCGGCCGACTATCGCATGGCCGTAGTGCCGGGTTCAGATACGGGTGCCGTAGAGATGTGCCTGTGGTCGATGCTAGGCGTCCGAGGCGTCGATGTCCTGTCTTGGGAGAGCTTCAGCAAGGGCTGGGCGACGGATATAACTCAACACTTGCTGCTAGAGGATGTGCGCGTCTTCGACGCGGATTTCGGGGAGCTACCTGACTTGTCCCAAGTTGACTGCAACCGCGACGTAGTCTTCGCGTGGAACGGCACGACATCCGGGGTAAAGGTGCCCGACGGCGAGTGGATCGCCGCCGATCGTAAGGGTCTAACCATCTGCGATGCAACATCCGCGATTTTCGCCGTGGACCTGCCCTGGGAAAAACTCGACGTAACAACCTACTCTTGGCAAAAGGTCATGGGCGGCGAGGCCGCGCACGGAATGCTCATCCTCAGCCCGCGCGCGGTCGAGCGGCTCGTCAGCTTCACGCCGCCTTGGCCCTTGCCCAAACTCTTCCGCATGACTCAAGGCGGCCAGCTCAACGAGGCCCTGTTCAAGGGCGACACCATCAACACGCCCTCCCTGCTGTGCGTGGAAGACGCACTCGACGGGCTGCGCTGGGCCGAAAGCATCGGCGGCTTGCCCGAACTCGTGCGGCGCACACAGGCCAACCTCGCGGTGCTAGAGCAGTGGGAAGCCGCAAGCGAATGGATCGCGTTTTTGCCCGCACGGCGAGCGATTCGCTCTAGCACGTCGATTTGTCTGCGGATCGCCGATCCGTGGTTTACCGGCTTAAGCGAGGACGCGCAGCGGGCAAAGGTCAAAGCACTCGTCGCCAAGCTAGAGGACGAGGGCGTCGCCTACGACATCAATGGCTACCGCGCCGCGCCGCCCGGCCTGCGGATCTGGGGAGGAGGCACTGTGGAAACCAGCGACATCGAAGCGCTAGTTCCGTGGCTGGATTGGGCGTGGGCAGCGTCAGCCTAACAAATCAGCGGCGGCCAATGCGAGTTGGGGGATCGTCGACGAGGTGAGGGTAGCGTCGGCTGTGATTTCGACGCGCTGTTGGTACGCGCCGCCTTGGGGCCGGGCGTACACTTCGATGTGATCTTTTTGCAGGTCAATCAGCCACACTTCGGGAAGGCCAGCTTGAGCGTAGAGGGGCAGCTTGACCTCGCGGTCGTAGTCGACCGACGTATCGGCGACCTCGACGGCCAGCAGTACATCGGACGCCGATGGATGGGCCTCATATAAGTTGCGCCCACTCCTAGACAATATGAGAGCGGGCGCAACCTGCACAAGAACGCATGGCGCTGCTACTATTTCTTTTTCTTACCCGCCTGCAATCTATCTGCCGCACCCACCGAGCCGATGTGCAGCGTGTCGTACGCCTGTTGCGAAGTCTCAAACGGCCCCTCGTGCGTCTTCGCGCCGTGCCATTGCAAATTGGTGTACATCGGGTTGACCGCACCCGTTTCCCGCTCGCGTTTGGCGATCCACTCCTCCATCCGCTCCTTCAGGGCGGCAACAATCCCCGGCTCTTTTTTAGCCAAGTTTTTCAACTCCAGTGGATCGGCGACCAAGTTGTAGAGCTCAACTTCGGGCTTGAAGTGAAAGTCCGGCTCTAGCGCGACCATTAGCTTCCACTCCGGGGTGCGCCAGCCGTGCTTGCGCATCCAAGTGCATTCCGTGATGTAAAAATCCGAGTAGTTAGAGGCCTTTCGGTCCGCAATCAGCGGCAGCAGCGACTGGCCGTCGAATGCGATGTCTGTGCGAATGTTGAGCAGCTTGAGCACGGTGGGCACCAAGTCTTGGTGCAGCGTGGTGCCCGCGACGCGCTTGCCCGCGGGCAACTTGCCGGGCAGGCGGATGATCAGCGGCACGTACAGCGTGTTTTCGTACATGCCGTGGTGGTCGTACCAGCACTCGTGCTCGTACAGGGTCTCGCCGTGGTCGCCGTTGATGACGATTAAGGTATTGTCGCCCAAGCCCAGCTCTTCGACGCGCGTGAGAATGCGCTGGATGCAGGCGTCCATATAGGCGACGGCACCGTCGTACTGGGCGTCCACGTAGTGGCGGTCGCGCACCCCGGGCGGCATCCAATCGGCGAAGAAATCGCAGAAGGGCTTGAAGCGAAACACCGGCTCCATGCTCTTGTTTTTGGGGTCGAATTCGTTGCCGCTATAAAACATTCGCTCAAAGGGAGCCGGCGGCAGATAGGGAGCGTGCGGGTCCATGTGGCGCAGGAAGAGGAAGAAAGGCTTCTTCGAGCGCGCCAGCCGCTCCAACTCGGGGATGGCGACTTGGTTGAGGTTTTCAGCCTTGGGGCTGCGGCCCTCGGCAAAGGAGCCCCAAGCCGGGTAATCCAAATAGCGGTTGAAGCCGCGCGAACTGGGGTTGCCCGAGAATCCCACGCACGAAGTGTTGTAGCCGTTGCTGCGGAGGATCTCGGGCAGGGTGCGGATCTTTTTGGGCAGGCCGCCGCGATGGCGTAGAGCCACGACGCTAGTGCCGAAGCAGTCGAGGCCGGTGAGCATGGAGGCATAGGCCGAGGTCGTGGGAATGTGAGCCGAGTAGTTCTTTTCAAAGAGCACGGCATCTTGGGCAAAGCGGTCGATATGGGGCGTGGTCTGGCGGTGGTAGCCATAACAGCTCATGTGATCGGCGCGCAGGCTGTCGATGCCGAAGAGAATGACGTTGGTCTTTTTGGCTGGCATTAGATTCTCTCGATTAGGGGTAAGTCGGGCTACTTGAGGACCGCACCAGGCCACTGATCGTCGCTGGCCGTCACGTCCACGGTAATGCCGTCCGGATCTTCGACCTTGAAGGCCCCTTCGCTGATGTTGTGGACATCGACCGGCTCCTTGCCGCCCAGACCATCGGAAAAAATTTCATAGCCCATGTCCAACAGGCGGCGGCCGGTCTCTTCGAGGTCGGGCACCCGCACGCCAATGTGGAGGTAGTCGAGCATCCCGCTGACGTGGGCCGGGCGGGTCGGGCCGTTGTGCTGGAAGACTCGGAAGTTGTGGTGGCCGTCGCTGAGGTCGTAGCAGCTCCCGTGGGTCGAGACCACGGGCAGGCCGAGGCCATCGCGCCAAAAGCGGATGGTTTTTTCGAGGTCTGTGGCTCGGACGCCAATGTGGACGAGTACCGTACTCATGGCTTTTCTCCTTTCTCGTAGGCTCGTAGCCGTTGTGCCATTAGTGCCCATAATCTAACAAACGAAGCGCCTCGCGGCACTACCGCGTTTGCCGGCCCAGATATCCGTTGTTTCATTGTACCTTAACAGAAATTTATTAAGCTGAGAAAGTTTTTTTATATCAATAAGTTATTGTTTTTTGGTCAGATGGGAAAACCCCTGTAAAATGAGGCGAAAAAAGAGGACGAATTTCTTGACTTCTACACAAATGTTTACTATCTTTTTGTGCAGGTAATCGAGGTAAAAAAGCCTCGTATCATTCGCGGTGAAGCCGCTTCTCAACTAATGCCGCTGGCCGTAGGAGAGCAGACCAATGAACCCGATTTTTGCATTTCACGCCTTGCGCGAGCTGAGCAAAAACAAACGCACTCAGCGCCAAGTGAACTGGCTGGGGCCGATGTGTACAGGAGCGATCTTCGTCGTTTGGAGCTTTCCCGTTTTCCGCTATCTCACCTAACGCCCAAAAGGAGAAAATTATGCCGCCTATCGCCAAAGATCGCATCGAACGCGCCGCGCGAATCTACGCCAGCAACCACGACGCCGGCTCGGCCTTGGGCATTGCCCCGGGCAGCTTCAGTCGCCTCTGTCGCCGCTACGGCATCGAGACGCCCCAAGCGCGCAAGCGTCGTCAGCGCAGCGAGTGGAAGCAGGATCACTTCAGCCTGCACAATCGATTCACCGAGCCCAACGGGCACGACAAGGAGGAATAACATGTCAAGTCTCAACAAGGTTTTACTCATCGGCAACTTGGGGTCTGATCCCGAGACGCGCTTTACCCCCAGCGGCGCTCAGGTCGCCAACTTCAGCTTGGCCACCAGCGAGTCGTGGAACGACAAGGACGGGCAGCGCCAAGAACGCACCGAGTGGCACCGCATCGTCTTGTGGAGGCGCCTCGCCGAAATCGCTGGTCAGTACCTGAAAAAGGGCAGCAAGGTCTACATCGAGGGCAAGCTGCAAACGCGCTCTTGGGAAGATCAGCAGGGCCAAAAGCGCCAGACCACCGAAATCGTCGCCAGCACCATGAAGATGCTCGGCGCAGAGCGGGCCGCCGAAGCTGCCGAGGCCGCTGAAGTCAACGGCAACGGCAACGGTCGTGAACTCGCCGCGGCCCCTGCGGCCGGCCCCAACCACGACGATCTGCCCTTTTAGCACTCCACCGGGTTGACGCCCGGACGAGATGTATTAGCTTGGTCGCGGTCCGCAAAGGATGCGCGGCCATTTTTTTATTTTTTCCGGAGGGGAACCATGGCGTTTGAACTCAACGCACCGAGCAAAATAAAGAGCATAACAAGCGCGTACACAGGTCCGCGCTTCCGCAACGGGCGGCCCAAAGTCGACGACGATATTGTCGAGCGGATGAAGTGGGTAACCGTCGAGGAAGCTTGGGGAGTGCTGATGGGCAAGGGGCATTCGTTTCAGTTCGAAGGCGACTGGATCAACCTGCATCCAAGCCGCGTGCTAGTCGGCCGTGCAGTGACGGCTCGCTACATCCCGCACCGGCCCGACTTCAACGACGTTGTGAATGCCGAAGGCGAGCGGCACGGGCGGATCGGCGGCCAGAATAGCTGGGTCATCGACACTTTGGTCGCCAACGACGTGTTGGTCGTCGATCTGTTCGGCAAGGTGCTGCGCGGGACCTTTATCGGCGACAATCTCGGCACGGCGATCGCAGCCAACACCGGCGGTACAGGCCTAGTCGTCGATGGCGGTATCCGCGACGATCACCGCGTGCGCCAGTTACCGATCAACGTGCTCTGCAAAGGACTGCATCCCTCGGCAATCGGCGAGGTGACCATGGCCGAGATCAACGGCCCAGTGCGAGTGGGTGAGGCAACCTGTATGCCGGGCGATATCGTGCTGGCGACCCCCACGGGCGTGATTTTCGTGCCGCCGCAATACGCCCGCGAGGTCGTGGAATCCTCCGAAAACACCCGCCTACGCGACTATTGGGGCAAGAAGAGCATTGCCGACGGCCGCTACACGCCCGGGGAAGTGGATCGCAAGTGGTCGCCTAAGATGGACAAAGAATTCGCCAAGTGGCAAAAAACGGCTGACATAGAGGCGATTTTCGCCGAATTATAGAAAATGGGCCGAGGCAAATACAGATGCCCCGGCCCGCTGTCGAATAGCTTTTTCGCGGCTAGCGCGCCAACCAAGCGCTGAAGCGCTCGTTCATCTCGTCCATGTTGTCGCTCCACCAGCGCCAGTCATTGCGCAGTGCGTCCGCCGCGTTGGCTGGATACGTCGGCATGTGCGGAGCCATTTCCTCGCTGGTCTCAGCGTGCACCGAGATCAAGTCCATGCCCGAGCGACGCGCTGGCGCATAGGCGATGTAGCGGCCCACGCCGGCCATGGACGACGGTCGCGCCGCAAAGGCGAGAAATTTGCGCGCAGCCTCCAAATTCGGCGCACCCGCCGCGATGACGAGCTGGCCCGTGTCCAGCACTTGACCGTCCCAGACGATCGTAAACGGCTGCTTTTCCAAGATCTGCGCGTTGAATATGCGCCCGTTGTACGCCGTGGTCATCACCACTTCGCCATCGGCGAGCATCTGCGGCGGCTGCGCGCCCGCCTCCCACCAAACCACCTGATCCTTGATGGTGTCGAGCTTGCGGAATGCGCGATTGACCCCTTCGGGCGTGTCGAGAGTGGCGTACACCTCGTCCCGGGGCACTCCGTCGGCCATCAGGGCAAACTCCAAGTTTACAGCCGGTACGCGCCGCATCCCGCGCCGGCCCGGGAACGCCTCAAGATCGAAAAAGTCGGCGATGGTTTCTGGTTTGCGTTCCTTAAAATGGTCCGTGCGGTACGCATAGACAGTCGAGTAGAACAACGTGCCAACGCCGCATTCACCTATAGCTTCCGGGTAAAAGTCGTCCTCGGGCGATTCGCCATTCGCCCCAGGAGGCAACTCAAAGTCCAGCACTTCGAGGAGGCCCTCGTCGCAGCCGGTCATGGCATCGGCGAGCTCCATATCTATCACGTCCCAATACACGGCCCCCGCATCCACTTGGGCGCGCAATTGGGCGAGGCCGCCGTTGTAGTCCTCCAAGCGAACTTCTATGCCCGTCTCTTCAGTAAAAGCTTCGTGATAGCCTTTTGCGCAGGCGCGCGCATACGAACCGCCCCAAGACACCACGGTCAGGGATTCCGCGTTGGCCGCCGCACACCACGCCAGCGCGGCCAGCGCCCAAACCAGCCGTCTACCAGCCCAAGTTAAATTCATAATCGCTTACTTATTGGGCTGCGGCGTGACGCGCAGGTAGGGCTTAACCGCCGTAAAGCCTTGGGGGAATTTCTCGGTGGCTTCCTCGTCCGAGAGGGCCGGGACCACGATGCAGTCGTCGCCGTCTTGCCAATTGGCCGGGGTGGCGACCGAGTAATTGGCCGTCAGTTGCAGCGAATCAATCACGCGCAAAATTTCGTCGAAATTGCGGCCAGTCGAAGCCGGGTACGTCAGCGTCAGCTTGACCTTTTTGTCCGCGCCGATGACGAAAACCGAGCGCACGGTCATATTGTCGAGCGCATTGGGGTGAATCATGTCGTAGAGTTCGGCGACCTTGCGGTCGGGATCGGCGATCAGCGGGAAATCGACATGGGCGTTTTGGGTCTCGTTGATGTCGGAAATCCAGCCCTCGTGGTCGTCAACCGAGTTGACGCTCAAGGCGATGATCTTGACGCCGCGCTTTTTGAACTCCTCTTCGATGTTGGCCACTGCACCCAACTCCGTGGTGCAGACCGGAGTGAAGTCGGCGGGGTGGGAAAAGAGTACCCCCCAAGAATCGCCGAGCCATTCGTGAAAATTAATCGGGCCTGCGGTGGTTGCCGCGCTAAAATCCGGGGCTTCGTCGCCGAGTCGGACAGCCATGATGGTTCTCCTTTTTCCTAACTAGTGAAAGAGTTTGCGAACAAGCATTTAAATATCAAGGTACATATAGCGGTCGTCAATTCGTCTCCAACAGCCCTTTGAGATAGCGGGCGCTCTCGCGCACCGCGGCTTCTGTGCCCAGGTCGGCCGAGGCTTGATGAACCGTCACATAGCCCTCGTAGCCAACCGCGTACAGTGCGTCCATCAGCGGCGGGAAGCTAATGCCCCCTCCCTCCCACAAAGGGATCTGGCGGAACCGCACCTCGCCGCGGCACCACGTCTCAAGCGCGTCTGGACCATCGGCGGTCAAGACGTGATTTTGCAGATATACATTGAATAGGTGCGGCGCGAGGCGGCGGATGGCATCTAGCCCATAAGGCTGACCACAGAGTTCCAAGTTGGCCGGTTCGTAGATCAGGCCGAAGTTGGCGCGGCCAATGCTCGCCAAGACTTGCAGCGAGCGGTCGATTTCCTCGAAGAGACTGCGGGTATGGCACTGGTGAGCGAGGCGCAGATCGCGTTCGGCGGCTTCGTCGGCTGCCCGGCGTGCCCAAGCAATATCTTCGTCCGTCTTCAGGCAGACGCGCAGCAGCGGAGCGCCGAGCTGTTCGGCTAGATCGAGATAGGGCGTTATATTGCGGAGGGCGTCCGGCCCTTGGTCGGAGTTTTCGGGAATGGGGAAGTCGCCGGTGAGCATGGAGACGGCCAGCGAGTAGCGGTCGAGCAGAGCGCACGCAGCGGCAACCGTCTCTGGCGGGCTGTGGACGCCCACTTGCGAGGCGCGCATACACAGCCCGCGGTACCCGTGAGCGGTGGCGAGGGCGGCCAATTGCTCGAGCGTCATATTGGCTTCGCGCTTGGCGTTAAATTTTTCGGCCACGCGGACCGAGAGCGAGAGTTTCATGGAGATCCTCGCGGTTGAGAGTTGTTGGCGGCCTGCTTAGAGACTTTCACGTAATTTGCACAAAGGAAAGGATGCATAACCAATGAGAACGATCCGCGCAACATGGCTTGCCGTCGTCGCAGGCTTGATGGCCGTTCCAGCCCAAGCTTGGTGGGGAGATGGGCACGGAATTCTGACCGAGGCGGCGGTGCTGGCCCTGCCGGAGGAAATGCCGGCTTTCTTCCGTCAAGGCGGCGACATTCCCAGCCATACGGTCTTCGATCCAGATCTGTTTAAGAATCGCCGCACTCCTTTACTGAGCCACGCCGAACACGGAGAGCACTATTTCGATCTAGAGTACCTTGGGGGACGCGCAATTCCGGCGAAGCGCTTTGACTTCATCGCCTTGTGCTTCGAGCTACAGCTAGACCCGCCACGAGTAGGGATGGCCCCGTACGCCATCGCCGAGTGGACCGAGCGGCTAGCTGTGGCCTTTGCCGAGCATCGCCAGTGGCCGGAAAACGAGGCGATTCAGCAGAAGTGCCTCGTCTATGCGGGCATCCTCGCCCACTATGCCGAAGACATCTGCCAGCCCCTGCACGCGACCCGAGACTTTGATGGCAAGAAGCAGGAGGACGGCACGGTTATCGGCAAGGGCATCCACGAACAGGTGGATTCAGCGGTGGAGCGGCTCGGCTTTGCGCCCAAGGAGTTGGCGGCCGAGCAGGACGTTGCAGCCTTTGATTCGCTGATGAAGGACATCACCGGCCAGATCAAAAAAAGCAACTGGCGGGTGGAAGACGTGTACGCGCTGTGGGGCCATTGGGAAGACGAGAACGACGCCCGCGTACGCGCCTTGACCTTAGAGTTAGCCCGCACCTCGGTGCGCTTTACCGCTTCGCTCTACCTGACGGCTTGGCAGCAGTCTGCTGAAATTCGCTTGCCGAGGTGGTTAGAGCGCTGAGCGCGACTATTTGTATGGCAGAAGTTCAGGTAGATTGATTTGACTAGGTATTATTGAAGGGCGTGATTTTTCAAGGTTGATCTCGCTCGTTTTTGCGTTCTGTATTACCCTCAACCCACAGGTCATCCCATGAACGCTTCGACGTCATCCATTGTCCCTAGTGCCACCGACAAGCTCGACCGGCTGAAGGCCTTGCTACGCGAGATGTTCCAACTCGACCGCGGCGACCTCGACTTCGGCCTGTACCGCATCATGAACATGAAGGCTGGCGAAATCTCGGCGGCTCCATTGGACGCGAACGAAAGGCGAGTAGTCGAGGGGCTGAGTGCACTCGCGCAAGACTCCGCCCCCTACCTGCAAGGCAAGAAGCTATTCCTGATTCGCAATATGACGGGCAACCGTGGCGTGTCGTTTTTCGACGATTTCGCTTACTATCCCGACTTCATCGTCTGGCTACAGGATGCCGTTGACCAGCACGTTATCTTCCTCGACCCAAAGGGGTTGAGCCAGTTCGGAGAGAAGGAATCCAGGAAGGTGAATTTGCATACCAGCATTAAAGTAACCGAGAAACGAGCACGGGAGCGCGACCCAAACCTCCACCTGCACGCCTACATCCTCTCCGTAACACCACCTGAGCAAATAGACGACGGCAGGCATCCCGAGGACTATTGGAACGAACGAGGCGTGCACTTTCTGAACAAGCGCGATTGCATCCAACAGGTCATCCAACATGCGTTAGAACTCTCTGATGGGGAAACTACGATGAAACTAGATCCCGAGACCGAGCGACGGCTCGACCTGCTGGTGTCCGAGACCGGGCGCAGCAAGGCTTTTTACCGGCGCGAGCTCACTAAACGCAGCCTTGAGGACATCGAAGATTACTACCTCGCCATGGCCGTGCTAGAACGCGTCCGCCAAGGAGAAGAAAAGGTACATTCCTCTTCCGAGGTGAGAAAAGCACTTGGCTTGGACGATTGAGTACACCGATACGGCCGAAAAACAGCTTGGCAAGCTCGATAAGCAGATGGCTCGACGCATCGTCGATTATATGAATGAACGTGTTGCAGTGCTCGATGACCCACGGGACTTGGGAGGGGCATTGACCGGTCCATTAGGTGGGCTATGGCGTTATCGAGTGGGAGACTATCGCGTGATTTGCGATATTCAGAATCGCGTCTTAGTGACGAGGGTCAGCCGCCGCGATCAAGCGTACCGATAACTGATGTTACGCAGTGGCTCGCTATCTTGTGGTTTGTTGAAGCCTGTTGACCCAAGATATGGGGGCGAAATCGAGGATTTTCTGGAAAACTGCGTAACATCAGCCGATAATTTGACCCCTCGCCATAGACCTCAATACTGGCTTTCGAGTTTCGTCGCCAGAATCCGCCTCATATTCGGCGCTACGAGTTTGAGGGTCGCCGGGGCGGTTCTCGTCAGTCGTTTATCCCCGAAGTTCGCACGGCCGCGCGAACTCGGCCCCCGTGTTCCGCAAGCCAAGAGCGGAAGAATTGCAACACGGCTTCGCCGTCTCCCTGCTGCCGTTGCTTCCGCTGAATGAGCCACAACTCGATCTCGACGTCTCGCAAATCCGGGTTGAGCCCTCGGGCTTGGGGGCTGCCGTGGAAGCGTTGGAAATCCGGCTCATCCTTGTAGAACGAAATCGCGTCGCTGTTTTGCAGCAGATCTGAAACGACGATGAGACGGCGTGGCACATCGCGCCGCTTGGTGCTCTGGAAATGCTTTATGGCAACCGACTGCACCGACTCCATGATCGGCGACGATTTGGCCTCTTTATTGGTGAGCAGCTTTCTGAGCTCTTCTTCTAAAGGAGCGCGAAATTTCTGTTGCCAGTTGCGCCGAATGATCGCTTCGGATTGCGTGAGGTGATCGACGTTTTTCGGGTCGCCGGGACTACAGACCTTGATAATCGGGTCCAAAGCCCCGCCATGCTCAGGGTCCATCGCAAAAAGACTGATTTCGTGATTTTCCTCGATCTCATCGAGCAGGTTCCAGATCCGCGTTTCCAGATCGGACTTGGTGGTAGGCATGAACGAATCCGTGCGGTCGAGCAGGATCGCCGTAATCGCCGAGGGGCCCTCCGACCGACACAGGGTCTTGGGGTCGCGCTCGACCGAAGGCGGTTTTAGCACCACAAAGAGGAGCAAGATCGCGATGACCCCTAAGATCATCGCACCGCCTGCTATCGTTTTATTCGATAGCTTACCTACACTCATTAACTCTCGTCCTGATCGTCCCTCGGGCTATCCGGCTGCCGCCGATGGGGAGCCAACGGTCTCAACTCCTCGCTGCCCATATCGTACTGATTGTGCAGCTCCCTAACGCCGTTATCAATTTTTATCTCCGCCGCGCTGGTGATCTTCAAGATCTCCTCCCGCGTCAGCATGGCCTTCGGTAGGCTGGTATCTATTGGCGTTTTCACTATGTGCCAAGGCTTCTTGAAGCGCCCAGGCGCTTCGCCGTCTCGCATCGCCCGGTTGGTATCTCGGTAGAGCTTGAGCAAGTGATTACTCGCGTGCTCCAAGTGATCTAGATGGTCGTCGAACGATTTGATCAGGCGGCGATGGTCGTCGATGATAGAATCGTGTTGTCGTCCTGCGAGCAGAATGTTTTGCTTGATGCCTTCTAGCGCTTGCACCGCCTCATCCGACGTGTTCTTCAATCCCTTTAGGCAGGACTGATAGAATTCGCTGTATGCTTCGTCGGCCTCCGCAAATACGCGCGCACACTTTGCGTACCCCGGATAGCGGTCATCCCACAGGATGCCATCGATAAAGCTAATAATAGCAAAGAGGAAGCCCATGAAGAACAAGATCCACGATTGGAAGTCCGCTAGCCCCAGTGGATTTGCGCCGAAAGCGGCGATGGCGAGTTTGCCTCCTTCGTCGAGCACCGTGCCCGTTGTTTCCCGATAGTGGGCCACCATCAGGTTGAAAAACAGTGCAAAGGCCAGAAATACCACCGCAGTGAGAATGCCTACGGACTTTCTGACTCGGTGAACGTGGTTGAAATTGGTGACGAGGATGCCGAGCAGAAAGGCGATGCCGAGGTTGACGAACGAGATGACAACGGCCTCCGTGTACGCGCCGAACAGCCCAAACTCGTTGCCCTTTGCCAAGAAGGAGGCATTGCCAAATGTCTCAATGAGAAAGAGCACGGCGATGATACCGATGTTAAATATCTTGTCGTCCCAACTGCGGGGCTGCGGCTCGCGGTGGAGGCCATTTCGTTCCTTAAACTGCTGCAGGTCCTCTTTTTTGCGGCGCAGGTCCTGCTGCTCTCTGCTCAACTCCACTATGGCCTTATCGACGTGCTGATCGAACTCCGCGCGTTGCTTGGCCGTCTCAATATCAATGGAGCTTAGTTGCTCCCGGAAGTCTAGCGCGACCAGACGCTCTCTGTATGCCCTTAGCTCACTCTCGCACGTATTCTGAGCCTGTGCCTGAGCGCTCTCGATCAGCCCGATAACCTTGCGTTCCGTGGGGTCGAGGTCGTCTTCCGCGCTGTCCAATGCCGGCCGTCCCCGCCTCGCGTTCCGTTGGCTATCCTCTACTATATGCAGATCTTCCGCGACCTTATTGGTGTCGATCTTCTCGAACGGGTTAGTGTGAAGATCGTCTGTCATCGCGCACTCCTCCTCATTTACAGCGTATTTAGGACAGAAAAACAGCAGGGGATTGAGGGGATTGTATCAAAGATATGCATAACTGCGATTTTCGCCCCCCTATTCTTTAATTTTTTAATCCTCAAAGCACCACTTTAAACCCCTCTCGATCTTCCATTCCCTGCGCGAAGATGCGCGGCTCAATGTCGAGGCCCGCGCCGGGTGTGTCGGGTACGTGCAGAATAGAGTCGGCCAGCCGCCAGCCGTCGGTGATCAGCCCGGGCATGGCAGCCGGCGCGGCTTCGAGCAGGCAGAAGTTGGGGATGGAAGCGGCGAAATGGGCGTGGTGAAAGCGCTCGATGTACGACCCCCAGCAATGGGGGGCGCAGAGCGCGTTCCACTGCTCTAGGCGCGCCGATGTGCTCCGCCACCACGTCAGCCCCATGGCGCGAAAATCGTGCTGCACCACGTCGATAAATCCCTGTTCGACCAAGTCAAAAAAATACGGCGGTGGCGAAAATTCCCCGTCGGCCACCAGCGTGTCCCAGTCATTTTCGACGATGTGCTGCTTGAGCGCTTGGTTGAGTGGGGCGTCTTCGGCAAAAGGCTCCTCAAACCAATAGATGCCCACGTCCGCGCAGGCGTCCAACAGGGCTATAGCGGTGTTGAGCGTATTGCCCATGTTGGCGTCGATGAGCACCTTGGCCTGCGGGCCGGCGGCTTCGCGCACCGTGCGAATGACCAACTCATCGCGCTTGAGGCCCGCATCCGTGGGCATCCAGCGTGCGCCGCGACCGACCTTGATCTTGAAGTGCAAATAGCCGTGCTCATGACCAGTGGCGACTTCACCGCGGAAAATGTCTTTGACCTGTTCCTCATCGGTGGCTTCCAAGTCGTCGATATAGACCGAGCCGTCGTACACTTCGACCTCGCGTTTGCCGCGGGCACCAAGCAGGCGGTACAGCGGCAAATCCATCATCCGCGCCACCAAATCCCACAGCGGTAGGTCGAGGTTGCGGCCCGCGGGTAGGCAGCCGTCGGGGAGTTGGAAGAGCTCGCCGATCTCCTTGCCGAGCAGCGCGCGCGCCTCGGCCTCGCCAATGCGCGACCAACCCAAGCCCCACGCCCCGCTGTCCGTGCGAATCCGGACGACCGGATCCGAGATCTGCGATCCGTGCGCAGGAATGCGGGCGTTGAAGCCGATGTAACGCGGTCGAGTGCCGCGCAAAACGCATTTTTCAATACAAGTAATCTTCCCTTTGGGGACTTCGTGCATGGCCAAGCTCCTTATTCAGAATCAGGGCGGCGGCAAGATGCCCTCGCCGTTCCACAAGCGGGTCTCCGGCCAGTAGGCCGACCACCCAAACCACATCGAATTATAGGCTGGGATTTGCTCTAACTGCGCTCCCTTGAGCGGCCCAGTAAGGGCCTCGCCGCGCATGTTCCACTCGCTGCCGGTCTCCACATCGGCAAAGGCCAACGGCAAGTCGCCGGTGCGGCTGAGGATGTGAAAGGTCAAAAGCTGGCCGTCGACAACGCGGCTGTAGGGAATGGCAGTGACAGTCGCTAAATGATAGAGCACGAGCACGGCGCGGTCGCCAACGCGATCGTTGATGACGGCCTTATTGGGCATCCTAGTAAAGGGATAGGCCTTAGTCTCGCTAGCGACTCGCAACCCCAAGACCATTTCCTTGGCCAATAAGCGATCGCTAGGCCGAGCGGTGGTCAGCGGAAAAATAATCATCCGCTGGTCGCTGCGATAGTTGCCATACGGGTAGTGGCCGTACGCATCGAGCGGATACAGGGCGCGGATATAGTCTGGGTAGCGGTCGAGACCGGTCGCCGCTTGGACGACCGTGGTGTGCGGATGCAGCGCGCGCCACAGGCCCCACGTCGTCTCGACTACGGGCAAGAGCTGGAGGCACCGCCCTCTGTATTCGCCGCTAATACCAACGTAGATCATCTGCGGGTACAGAGTTTTCTCGTCGCGGCGGTCGTACAGCACCAAGTTGCTGTTGAGCACCATGCCAGAGACGCCGAATTCGATTTGTGCTGAGTCTGGGGCCGTCGCGTCAAAAACGAGTCCGGTGCTGGTCAGCGGGCAGAACGTGACGCTGATGTGTTGGCCGCCGAGCTGGTCGTTAATGACTTCGTGCTTCCAACCGAGGCGATGCGGATAGGCCCGCGCTGCACCATTTGCGACCACGCCGAGGACTCGATCTGTATCCGCGAGATAGTGCGCATCCTCCGGCGCAACGCTCTGGGGATTGGTCATGGCCGGGATGCCGTCGCGGGGCACTCCGCCTGAGCGCAGGTGGTGGGTCAACTCGCCAAGGCGGTTGTAGATGTCGGCGCGGAGGGGAACGGCGATGAAGAGCGCGAGCAAGATGCGGGCCATGGCGTCGGACACTAGGAAAGCGATGCGGGAGATTCAATTATACAAGCGAGCCGTTAGCTGTCAAACTTGCGGATGGCTGCAGATCGCAAGAAGTTACGCTACCTGCAAATTCACTGAGGAGATTGCCACTGTGCCCCAAGCCTCCATTCCCTACGAGCCAGCGCCGTGAATGCCCGCCAGACGGTCGAGGCCTACTTCGCCGCATTGACAACCGGCGATGCCGACCGGCTCCTCGACCTCATCTCTCCAGCCGATCACTTTGTCAAAATCGGCACGGAACCGGGGGAATACGTCGAAGGCGGTGGGCGCGCTGCCCAGTACTACCGCCATCACGTCGCCAGCACCCAAGATTTCACCATCGACATAGAGCACCTCGACGTGCAGGAGCGCGGTTCAGTGGCTTGGTTTTACACCCGGCAGCAGTGGCGGCTCAAATGGCAGAACCAGTACGAGGAACTGGCCCTGCGTTTGACGGGCGTACTGGAACGGGAAGCGGGCGCATGGAAGTTCGCGCAGATCCACGCTTCCATCGGAGTGGCCTAGCGCGAGGAATTATTTGTTGTTAGTCCCCTTTTGCGCGTCCTATATTGGATTATTGACTTGATTCAACTGGATAAATCCCATGCGCAACGCCATCCTCGTCAGTACCCTGCTGCTCGCCACGCCCCTCGCGGGCGACCAACTCCGCATCGCCACCTCCAACGACTGGCGCCAATGGCAACTGCCCGGCGACGCCGTCGAAGTCGCGCGCGGTACGCTCAAACCCTCCTTTGTCCGCCGCAATATCAACGCCGTGGCCAACGCCTTTGACTTTGCCAGCGGCGGGATCCGCAAAGTGGGCTCCAACCCCGGCGACGCCCTCCATTTCATCGACGGTGATCCCGCGACCTATTGGGCTCCCGATCCAAACGCCCGCGTCGAGGACTGGTGGATTGAAGTCGATCTGGGGCGCGTGGTATCGGCGCGCAAAATCGAAATCCACTTCGCCGCCGACAGCACCCCGCTGGAGTTTTTCAAAATTCTTACTTCCGACGGAGAGCCTTTTTTCAGCAATGCCAATTCCATACTCCCCGGCACGCTGCGCTACAACAAACGCTGGCGCTACAGCTTTAACGAAGCGCACATAATCGAGATTGACTATGAGCTCAAGCCGCTCAAGAATATCCGCATCGAAGCCGACCTGCCCACGGAGAATATCCGCCTGAGTGAGGTAGTGGTCGAGAGCATCGGCGACAACATTTCGCTGGGGATATGGGGCCGAGGGGGCAGCGTCGAAATCATCTCTGAGGCCACCTCTAAGCTAGGTCGCACCCTCGTCGAGTCGAAGGGGATCAGCAATACTCTCGTCGATGGCGATATTACCACCTATTGGGGTACGGTGCATCGCGGCGGCTCCGGCACGCAGCCCGAACAGCAGATCGGTCAGTTCGAGATTGACCTAGGCGCGCTGTATTGGGTGGACAGGGTGCGAATGCTCGGCGATGACAGCGGCGTAGCCCCGGGCAAAGGCTCGGGTCGCCACCGAGCCGGCGTTTTCAATTATCTGTGGTATCAGTTTTTTGTTTCCGATGGCTCCCGGGCACCGGATGGCTCGCTGAGTTGGGAGTTGCTGGGCGAATTGCCCTCGGACCGCCGCAACCTAACACAAGTCCGCCACTTCCAAGAGCGCTTCCCATTGCGCAAAGTACGCCACGTGCGGCTGATCTTCCCCATGTCCGAGGGCTTCGAAGCCTTTAACGGACGCATCGGCACCACCGCCGAGTGGCAGGTCTTCGGCGAGGGTCATCCGGCCGAAGTCATGGCGCGATCGCCGATTTACGACCTCGGTTCCATACAACACATTGCGGAAATAGGCTGGGACATTGACGAACCGCCGGGGTCTCGTGTCGCAATTCGCAGCCGCACCGGCAACCTCCTCGACAAGCAGTACGTCTTTTACGACAAAAACGGCAAGCAAGTCACCGAGCGGAAATACGACAAGCTGATCCCCAGCTTCCGCGGAGCCATTGACACCATCCGCACCGCTGGAGCCGACTGGAGCAACTGGAGCCGAGCTTACGCAACCTCCGGCCAAGTCTTCCTCTCGCCCGGCCCTCGGCGCTATGTGCAGTTGGAAATCCGCTTCCTCTCTGAAGATCCTTTTGCCGCCGCGACCTTAGACGATATCGTCCTCGAATTCAACAATCCGCTGGCCCAAAAAACGCGCGCCGAAGTCTTTCCTGTCGAGGTCTCTCCCGGCGAAAAGAGCCAGTTTACCTACTATCTCCGCTCCGACTTCATCTCGTCGAGCCGTGGCTTTGACCAGATCCAACTCACTTCGACCGCTGGGGTCACGTTCCGCGCGTTGCGCTTCGCTGGCGAGCCGGTCGCCTCCACGGTCGAAGAGACCGACAATGGTTTTAAGGTACTCCTCGCAGAGCCAGTGCGGCGCTCGACCCTAATCGAAATCGACTTTGAAAGCATTCTCTATCTCAATCAGACCCGCTTCGAAGCCTTTCTGTTCAACAGCGCCCTGTCAACCACTTTGCGCCAGCAGGTTGACCCCGGCGACGCCGAGGCGGCCATCGCCAGCGACCGGACCTTTGTCTCCCTGCCCTCCGACGGGCAGCTCTTTGCAGATCTGTCGCTATCGAACCGGGTACTAACTCCCAATGGCGACGGCATCTCAGACCAGTTGCAAATTGACCTCGACCTGTTCAAAGTGCTCGATCCCCGACCGGTCATCCTCGGGGTCTATACCTTGACCGGCCAACGGGTTGCCCTCATCAGCGATGCAGCTGCTACGGCCGGGCACCAGACCTATCAATGGGACGGACGCGACAGCCACGGCCGCACGGTTGCGCCCGGTATCTACATCCTCCGCGTCACGGCCGAAGGCGACGCGCTTACCCGCAGTGAGAACCGCCTGATCTCGGTAGTCTACTGATGGACAAGTCGAAGCCAATCCAACTCCAGACACGCGGCCATAAGAGGCACATGACCTATGCGCGTATCTTGCTGTGGCTGGCCGCGCCGTGGGTCACCACCGCGGAGGCTGACATTGTCTTGTGGCAGATCGGCGGTAGCGGCTTGGCGTGGGCCGAACACGACTCGGTCGCCATTCTCATCGATGAGACGACCACGCCTGGCGCGATCCAGCCCGTCTACATCCAGCCCGACCGCTCCGTCTTTTCCTATCTGACTAATTGGGGTAGCTGGAACCCCCGCGAACTCGGCTACGTCGATGGCGAAAGACCGCGCGTGTCTGGCAATTTGCGCCTAGTGGACGGCGACAGCACGTCCTATCTCGCGCCCTCTTCGGGCGGCAGTCCCGACGGCCGCACCTTCACCTTCGACTTGGCCGTGCCAGTGCCCATCTTCTCCTTTGGGTTCTACACGCCCTCACAGGGATACCGCTCGGACGGCAAGAGCCTGCGCGAAGATGTCGTACCCGCCTACGAACTCTACATCGCCGCCCATAACCCAAACGAATGGCGGCAAATCGCCGACGTGCAGGAAAATTTCCGCCCCGTCGTGCAGCACCAGTTTCCCCGCCAGTACGTGCGCTTTGCCCGCTATATCCGCCGACTATCGCGTTCGCTCGAAGCCGCTCAGATCGAGGCGCTGCAAATATCGTCACAGGCAATTTTTGCCAAGGGCCAAGCCCATCGAGGCACCATCGGCGATTTCGAGCTCTTCGGCGAGGGTGTTCCCCTGCGTGCGGTGTACAAGACGCGGATATTCGACTTGGGACAGAAGGTCAACTTCGGCCGCTTCTCTTGGTCGGCGACCCCGCTGCGGATAGTGGACGGCGAGCCGGTGGAAGCTGCCGATGCCCAAGTCTCAATCCAAGTCGAGGCGCGCACCGGCGTGGATCCCAAGCCGGACATCTACTACGAGTTCACCGACATGGGCACCCGCGTCCCAGTGCCGCAGCAGCGCTACCAGGACGTGCTCAAAAACCCAAGCGGGGCGGCCAACGTCAACGACGGCCAAGGAGGGACGCTAACGCTGACGACGCGCCCCAAGCCGGGTCTTCGCGCTGGGATCGAATACGACCAAGACAACTGGACCTTCTGGTCGGTCCCAACGTTCGAGTCGGGCCAAACGCTCGGTCTGCGGTCCGGCTCCCATTTGCAGCTAAAAATCGTATTGAACAGCGAGGAATTCGACTCCTTCGTGCGGCTCGATTCCCTGTGGATCGAAACCTCGCCGACTTTGGCTACCTCAGTCATCGGCGAAGTGGCCCGGTTGGACGATCCGCAGCCCCTGCGCGGCGTTGCCGAAGTGGAAATGGGCGCGATGACGGAGTTCGTCTACGATGTCAAAGCGGAAGTTGCCGCCGCTGACGCGGGCTTCGACGCGCTGCGCATCCGCACCGGCGGACAGCCCGTGTTCAAGCACCTCGAAATGGGCACCCCTTTGCGACAGGTGGCAGCGAGCGAGGTCGTCGAAGGTGAGGACGGGTTGACAATACGCCTGCCGGAGCGTCTGAACGCCGGGCGCAACGAGTTGATCCGCGTCGTCTTCGCCGCCGAGGTCTTCGACTTTGCCTGGACCTTCGACAGCGAAGTACTCGACAGCCAGGGCCAGAGTCTGCCCCAGCCCGTGCAAGGTGGCGATGTCGGCGACGATATTGCCACCAATACCCTGCGCGTCCTTGCTTCCTCGACCACTCAGGCCAAAAAGATCCGCGACCTGCGCCTCTCTACCGCGGTCGTCACGCCCAACGGCGACGGCATCAACGACCTGCTGGAAATCGAGTATACTCTCTTAGGGCTGCCCCGCACCGTGGCAACTCGCCTAGATATTCACGCACTCGACGGCCGCAAAGTCGCCACGCTGGCGATAGGCAGCCAGAAGTCGGGCCTACAGCGCATTCGTTGGGACGGCCGCGATGACAGCGGGGCACTTTTGCCGACGGGCCTCTACCTGCTCGGGCTCGAAGTCGAGGGGGAAGCCGAGGTAATCAAGCGGCTCATCCCAGTGGGGTTGGCTTATTGACCACCGCGGCCATGACCCTAGCTTTGACCTGCTTCTGTTTTTACCGCCCTGCGCTGCTCAGGCGTGATGAGGGGATGAGGGCGCAATAGTGCGACCTCTGTCCGAGTCCTTCGGATTCCTCCGTGGCAACGTCCTCGTGCTCACCGTGTCGGGAAGCCTGGGCATGTTCTGCCGGGCCATGGTATTCCCGTACGTCCCTCTCTACATCCTGGCCCTCGGCGGCGAGCCGGAGCAGATCGGGATCGTTTACGCCTTGGGGCCTCTCGGCGGGCTGATCGCGTTTCCGATCGCCGGCTATCTCGCCGACCACATGAACCGGGCTTGGTTGATCGCGGCGGCCGGCTACTTCTCAGCTATAGCTGTGCTGGTAAACGCCGTAGCGCCGAGTTGGGAATGGGTGGCTGCGGCCATGCTGATGCGGGGCTTTGCCGTGTTTCACTTCCCGGCCACATCGGCGCTCATCGCCGACTCTCTGCCTTCTAGAAACCGGGGTCGCGGGATGGCGACGATGGCCGGACTGACCGGGGGCTTGGCGCTGTTCGCTCCGTTTGTCGCTGGCGTAGCCATCGACGCTTGGGGAGTTGACGCGGGGATGCGTATCCTCTACGTGGTGATGGGCTCGGCCTACGCCGCGGGCGCTACGATCAACCTGATCTTCATTCGCGAGACCCGGCAGCCACCAGCGGAAGCGGTGAGTGCCGCCAACCTCAGACAGGCGCTAGGCCGTTCCTATACTGGCATCCCGGCGCTGCTGCGGGGTTTCCCGCGTTCGCTGCGGGCCGTATCCGTGGTGATCATTCTGTGTTTTATCGCCAACGGCGTGGCTAGCCCCTTCTGGGTGGTGTACGCGAAGACCCACCTTGGGCTGACGGCTTCGCAGTGGGGGCTGATCTTACTGGTAGAGTTCGGCTTGCGAAACCTGACGACGGTTCCCGCGGGGTTCCTCACCGACCACTTTGGACGCACGCGATTTCTCATCGCCGCTTTGCTGCTCTCCGCCGCGACTCCACTGTATCTGCTGGCTGGCTCCTTTGGGTTCGTACTGGCAATCCGCTGTATCATCGCCGTGGGCTCGGCCTTTTTCAGCCCCGCTATGGGTGCCCTGTTAGCCGACACTGTGCCCAGCACAATCCGCGGACGCGTGATGGCCGCCATTGGCCGAGGGTCTGTGTCGATCGGCAGTGCCTCTGGCGGGACGGGCGGCCCTGGGACCGGGTTCTTGATCACGCTGCCGCTGATGGCCGCGGCGCTCTGTGGCGGATTCCTCTACGCTTGGAGCCCGGCGATTCCGTTTCTGCTCGTCTTTGGGCTGACCGTCGTCGCCTTGCTCGTGTCGATCGCGTTCGTGCGGGATCCCAAAACGGCGCAGGAATAGCGGCTATGTCTCGGTTGACCCCTTGCAGCAGCGGGCATATTATTCCCCGACCAACCCGCAATCCGCACGATCCGCGCAAAACAGCTAGCAGGCGACTGAGCAATTATGTCGAGGAAGGGAAGCACTATGTTCGAGCGGCCCGATTGGGACGAGTACTACATGCGCATCGCCATGGCCGTGCGGGCGCGCGCCAACTGCACGGGCAACCGCATTGGAGCCATCTTGGTGCAAAACGATCGAATCATTTCGACCGGCTACAACGGCACCCCGCACAACATGGTCAACTGCCTCGACGGCGGGTGCGACCGCTGCGCTCACCGCGACCGATACGCTTCGGGCAAGGACTACGATTTGTGCATCTGCGTCCACGCCGAGCAAAACGCGCTGCTGTCGGCGGCCCGCTTTGGGATCGCCACCGAAGGAGCACTGCTGTATTCGACGATGCGGCCTTGTTTCGGCTGTGCCAAAGAAATCCTCCAAGCCAAGATACACGCAGTGTATTATCTACACGATTGGATCTATCCCGACGCCGAGCGGCAGGCCAGCTACGAGGAATTGTTGTCGTTTGTACCCGGAGGCGTGCGGGCCGTGGACATGGACGACCCAGACGCTGCTTGGGCCGTCTCCTCCTTGCGCCAAGACGAGTGATGAGACGCGCTACTTGGGCCGCGTGGGCAAGCCTGCTGGCCGTGGGAGCCGACGGTGCCGAGCCGATCACCGTGGTACCGACGACTTCCAAGCCAACGCTCGACGGCATCTTGGTCGAGTGGGGCGCACCCGAGCGCATCGGCCTAGTCCCCGGCGGCGAGCGCGTGGGCGTGCGCGGGGCCTTTACCGGCTCGGCAGATCACGAGGCCGACCTCTACCTGATGTGGGACGCCGACTACGTGTACGTGGCGGCCGCGGTAGTTGACGATATCGTAGATGCCCAACAGATTCCCCCTGACAAAAGCGAATGGCGCGGCCCATCCGGGGAGCGCAAGGACGCGATGTTTTACTACGATCACCTGAAAATTTTCTTGCGCGGCCCCGAGCAGCCCTTGGGGCATACCATCTGGCTGAGTCCGGCCGACGGCACGCCCTATTTGTGGGGGGGCATGCAGCGCAGGAAGCCTACAGAGCGCATTCCCCTAAAAGCCGGAGGGGCACTGCGCGATCAGCTCTACACCTTTGAAGTGGGCATTCCCTGGCGCTGGCTGGGCTTCTACCCCCAGCCCGACATGGTACTCGACGCGCTCTTTCTGCTGCCGGATTCCGACCAGCCCAACGAGGATTTGCGCGACAAAGTGCGGCAGAGCAACAAGTGGATCTGGTGGCAGGGCAAGGTGCAGCTCAAGGGGCAGCCTCCGGGATTGCGCCTACTGCCCAAGCAGCAGGTCATTGCGGAGATCGCGGAGAAGACGCGGGAGATTACCGTGCCGAAGGTCGCCCCGAAGAAACCGACAGAAGCAAAGGTGCGGGAGGAACGAGACTCGGTTGTAGTAGAGAAAAGTCCGGTCGCACAGCGAGAAATTCCGCCTGAAACCGATAGCGGAGATTCTGGCACAGTAAAGGCCGCAAGCGTCTCACAAGAGGCTGCGCAAACTGCGTCGGCACCAGCCCTTACGTCGCGGAAGAACTGGTCGCTATTGGCGAAGAGGAAGCCAGCGCCGGCTTGGGTGCGGGCGCTCAACGACGACGAGGGCGTGTCGCTGGGCCAAGTCGATTCGCTCTATTATAGATTGACCCAATCGCTGGCGCGCCTGACCGCGGACCGCATTAATGCCCGCACCGACGGGATTGTCATGGACATAGCTGAATACGCGGGGACTTGGCGGGCACAGGCGCGGCACTTTTTGCAAAAACTGCTGGCCAAGACGCTGGCCGACCTAGAGCAGGGGCGGCTACAGTCGCAGATCACCAGCGCGGCCGCCGAGGTCGGCGTGGATGGCGACCAAGCTGTTCGCCTAGTGCAATCGCTCTGCCGCGAGGCCCTAAAGATATACGCCGAGGGCAAGGTCGCTAATTCCGAAACCCTAATTAACAAAGCGCGACGGCGAGCCAAACTGTCCGAGGAGCAGGCACAAGACCTGCTGGCAGTGCTGGCAGCGTCTATCGCCCGATAATTATGCCCGTACTTTCCATCGAACACTTGCGCCAAGTCGGTGCAGCCATCTTCGCTGCAGCCGGTGCGCCACCTGCAGCCGCCGAGGTCGTCGCCAAGCTGCTGGCCGACGCCAATGCCGTGGGGCACGACTCTCACGGCGTCATCCGCATTCCCCAATACATAAGTACCATCGAAAAGGGCGAGATCGTCCCCCACGCCGAGGTCGAGGTCGTGCGTCAGACGACCGCGGCAGCCGTGCTCGACGGACACTGGGGCTTTGGCCAAGTCGTGATGAACCAAGCGGTGGAGATGGGCTTGGAACGCGCGGGCAACTGCGGAGTCGCAGCTATAACCGTCAAAAACGCCAACCACATCGGTCGCCTCGGCAGCTACGTGGAGCACATCGCCGAAGCGAACATGATCGGCCTGCTCTGCGCCAACTCGCACGGCGCTGGTGCTGGCGTGGCCCCTTGGGGCGGCATCGCCGGGCGCTTGGGTACCAACCCGCTGGCGGGCGGCTGGCCCGATGGAGAAGGCGGCGCACTCGTTTTGGACATCACGACCAGCGTGGTGGCCGAGGGCAAGGTGCGGGTCAAGCGCAATCGCGGCGAGCCGGTCCCCGAGGGATGGATCATCGACGCGACTGGCCAGCCATCGACGGATCCCGCGGACTTTTACGACGAGCCGCGCGGCAACCTCTTGCCCTTTGGCGGCCTCATGGGTCACAAGGGCTACGGACTCGGGGTCGTGGTGGAGCTGTTGGGCGGGGCGCTGAGCGGGGCGGGTTGTGCGCGGGGCCGGAAGGCGCGGATCGGCAACGGCTGCTTCTTGCTGGTCATCGACATTGGGCGCTTTCAGCCGCTCGCCGAGTACGCGGCCCAAATGCGGGCGTTCGCAGACTATCTGCGGTCCTCGCCCAAGGCCGAGGGCGTCGATGCCATCCTGTTGCCCGGAGAGCTGGAAAAGCGCGAGCGACAGCGGCGCCAGGCTGGCGTAACGGTCGAGGAAGAAACTTGGCGGCAAATCCTAGATTGCGCTCACCGGGTCGGAGCCGTCCTGCCGGGCATTTAGCACAAGGAGCACCATTTAAATGAAAACGTCCGATCTCTTTGTCCGCGCCTTGGAGCACGAGGGCGTGGAATTTCTCTTCGGCATCCCGGGCGAGGAAAACCTCGACCTGCTCGAATCGCTGCGCGGCTCTAAGCAGATCCAATTGATCCTCAACCGCCACGAACAGGCCGCGGGCTTCATGGCCGCTACCTACGGCCGCCTCACCGGCAAGACCGGCGTTTGCCTAGCTACCCTAGGACCGGGGGCGACCAACTTCGTCACCTCCGCCGCCTACGCCCAACTCGGCGCCATGCCCATGCTGATGATCACCGGCCAAAAGCCCATCAAGTCGAGCAAGCAGGGGCAATTCCAGATCGTCGATATCGTCGAGATGATGCGGCCCCTAACCAAGTACACCCACCAGATCGTCAGCGGCGACAGCGTACCCTCCCGCGTCCGCGAGGCATTTCGCTTAGCCGAGGAGGAGCGGCCCGGGGCCGTGCATTTGGAACTACCCGAAGACATCGCCTGCGAAGACACCGACACGCCGCTTTTTCCCAAGGACCGCGTGCGACGACCCATCCCTGAAGAAAAGGCCATCGCCCAAGCCGCCACCATGATCGAGGAGGCGCAAAGCCCCCTCTTGCTCATTGGGGCCGGGGCCAACCGCAAGCGCACCTCCAAGATGCTGTTCAACTTCATCCGCGACACCGGCATCCCGTTCTTTACCACCCAGATGGGCAAAGGCGTCGTCGATGAGCGCGATCCGCTCTTTTTGGGCAACGCCGCGCTGTCGGCCAACGACCCGTTGCACTGCGCTATCGACCGCGCCGACCTCATCATCAATGTCGGCCACGACGTGGTCGAGAAGCCGCCGTTTTTCATGGAGCCTAGCGGCTTGCAGGTGATTCACGTCAACTTCTCTTCGGCCTCGGTCGATCCGGTCTATTTCCCCCAGTTAGAGGTTATCGGCGACATCGGCAACAGCATCTGGCAGTTGCTGCTGCGGATCAACCGGCAAAAGACCTGGGACTTCAGCTATTTCGCCAAGGTCAAGGAGTGGATCGACGAAATCCGCGCGGTCGGCAACGACGACCCGGGCTTCCCCATCGCGCCCCAGCGACTCGTCGCCGACGTGCGCCGCGTCATGTCCGACGACGGCATTATATGTCTCGACAACGGCGTCTATAAGATCTGGTTCGCCCTCAACTATCGCGCCCACGAGCCCAATACCGTGCTGCTGGACAACGCCTTGGCGACTATGGGGGCGGGTCTGCCTTCGGCCATGGCGGCGCGGCTAGTCGAGCCGCACAAACAGGTCATGGCCATCTGCGGCGACGGCGGCTTTATGATGAATTCCCAAGAGTTGGAGACCGCGGTGCGCCTCGGGATGAACCTCGTGGTCCTCATTCTGCGCGACGACGGCTACGGCATGATCAAGTGGAAGCAGGCCGACATGGGCTTTGCCGATTGGGGGCTCGATTACGGCAACCCGGATTTCGTGCAATACGCCGCCAGCTATGGGGCCTACGGGCACCGCGTCGGCGCGGCCGACGATCTGCTGCCGACCATGCGCGAGTGCCTCGCCGCTCCAGGCGTCCATCTGATCGAGGTGCCGGTGAACTACGCAGTCAATCAAGACCTCCTCGAAAAGGAACTGGTCTGTCCGGCGTGATCGAGCTCGACCTCAGCGGTACGCCGCCTGCATCGTCGCCCGAATGAAACCAATCGCGTAGGCTCGACCGGCCCAGGCTGCCGATGCATCCTGCAGACCCGGCGTGTGGTCGAGCATGAATGGCCCGTCGTACCCCACTTCGGCGTAGACCCGCATCATGGCGTACATATCCGCGTCGCCCTCGTCGAGGAACACCTCCTCAAAGCGCGCTGGTCCGCCGTGGATATTGCGGAAGTGCACAGTGCCGATTTTGCCGAGGCCGGCCATGCGGCGGATGGCCGCCGGGATGTCCTCGCCCATCTCGGCCACGCACCCTTGACAGAACAACATCGCATTGGCCTGGCTCGGCACCAGTTCAAAGAGGCGCTCAAAGTCATCCAGCGACGACAGCACGCGCGCGGCCCCGCCCAGTGGATCGTGGCGCGGCGGGTCGTCGGGATGCATCATTAGACGCACCTCGCACTCCTCGGCCACCGGCGTGATGCACTCCATGAAGTGGCGCAAATTGGCGCGCAGGTCGCCCTCTGAAATCCGCTGGTCGGGATGCAACTGAGGATTGGCTTGGAACTCGGCAAAGTCGAACGTGCTGTACCGAGCACCGCCGCGCCCCACGGCCGACTCCGTGCGGAAGTTGCCAATGCCGCGAAAATTATACGTCAGGCTCGGCACTCCCGCTGCGCCCAAACTGCGGATGAGGGCGCTCCACCTTTCGATGTGCTCGTCCCGGCCATCGCGGCCCAGCGTGATCGAGGGGTGCGGTCGCAGGCCAATGTTGAAAAACCGCATGCCGTGGGCCTCCACCGTGCGGCGCACATCGCGCCACAGCGGGGATTGGTCCTCGCCGGGAGCGGGCGGCGTTGGATGCATGATGGCAATGTCGTCGACGCCAATCGCCTTCAGCGTGCTCAAGGTATTGTCGGTAAGTGCGTCGAGAGAGATGTGGTCCTGAATCGTCGGCATATCACCTCCTGGTGATCAGAAAATCTCCTCCTCCAGCATCCCGGCGATATCGAGATCGCCGGGATGGTAGGGCGGTCCCACCATGACGCGCTGGAGCGGAGTGAGTTCGTGCTCGTACGCGGCGAATTCCCCGCCGGAAAACCCGCCGGTGTGAATGGCCGGAGCGTACAGATAGCGCAACAAACGCCGCTCAAAGTCGGCCTTCCAAGGCAGGGTGCCGTGGGTCAGGGCTTCGGTGAAAATCACGGCATCTCCCGCCCGTAGGGCAATGTGCTTGACCACCTCTAAGTCCACTTCGAGTCGGCGCACCCCTAGGGGGCACAGGAAGTTGGCCTTGTGGCTGCCGGGGATGCAGGCGAAGCCGCCGTCCTCTGGCCCGGTATCGGTCAGGCTATAACTGACTGACATCAGGCCGTTGCGCATGCGCCCGTTTTCAAAACGGTAGTAAAAACACTCGCCCATGTGTTCGAGTTCCGGCGTACCGCCGCCGTGAAAAATAAAGCCCTCGCTGCCTTTGGTCATGGTCAGTCCCGCCGTTCCCCCAAGGCGGAAGCGCGGCCCAATAGTCGCCAGCATGGCGCGCATGGCAAAGGGCGCGGCAATGAGATCGCGGAAGGGCTTGCCCCACGGTTCTTCCCAGAACAGAAAGCCGCCAAAGTCTCCCCGGCCTTGGGTCCCCTTCAAGCCCGCTGCCGCCCGTCCGCCCTGCTCTTTGAGACTGCCGTCTAGGGCCTGCTCGCGAGTGCGGATATGGATTTTGTCCCGGTTGTGGTCAATGGCCTCGTTCAGGGCGCTTACCTGATCCGCTCTCAGAGCCCCCTTTACGACTAGGTAGCCATTGAGGTCGAACAGGTATTTCTCATTTTCGTTCATAGGTAATTTTTCCTCGTTTGAGAGTGGCGCATGAGCGTGGGCGAGTCTAAAACAACGGGTAAACGATGGAACCACAACAGGGCATAGGCTCCGAATTCCCCGAAACATACGAAGGCGATCCCGACGGCCAGCCTGACGAAGACTGGGAGGTCTTCTACGGCCGGGTACAGATGCTGATGCTCGACGAGAACGGCGATGGGTATCGCGTCGATCAGTTTATGACCTTCAAGCTGGGACAGGACGAGGAAGGGACTTGGCGGATGGTGCGCTGGCTCGACGATCCTCTGACTGGTTCGTGTGGTTCAGGCAAGATACTGGTGGAAGAGGATACGTGGGGACGCATCAAAAACACAATTTTTCCTATCGGCTCTTCCTAAACGAACCTGACGGCTTTGTGGTCACTCTGGAGAGCATGGGGTAGGCCATAGCTGAGGCGATCAGGGAGAATCACGGGCGGTAAGCGCGTCCTCGAAGCGTGCGAGTACGCGCTCGTTGATGTGGAGTGGGTTCGACGCTTGGATCTGACGTGCGACAGCCATGGCACGCCGCCGCGTGAGGGCACCGGCAGCGACCAGATCTACCATTAGACCAAGGCCGAATCGCGTCGCCACGCCGTGGCGTTCACAGAGCCGTCGGAGCGCACCGTCGTTTGTGACGCATGTCCAACCCTCCTCGCGGGCGATCATTGAAGGACACGCAGGACTCGACCTCCGAAGCTCGTACCAACTGCTCTGTCTCGACTTCGACGACCTCAATCCCGAGTTGTGCGCATTGCGCCGGCGTTACGCCCTGCACCTCATCAAGCACGGGTGCTAAAACGACCACTCGCCCCATATGCTGCACCACGAGTTCAAGGATTTTGATCTCCGACTCGCGATAGTCAATGAGCACATCTGCGTCGGTGAGCAGCACGGTCTGGGCCATCGCCATCTACCCCACCCACTCACGTGCCTGCCTCCTCATCTCCTCCCGGGTCCGCCCCAGAATCTCGGCGGCACGCCCGAGTGATATATATTCCTGTTCGAGCGCCTGTCGCACGAGCCGCGAAAGGCGATCCTCGACAAAGTCGTGCCGGGAGAGGCCCTCTGGCTCACCGGAGCGGCTCCAATTCCAAGCGAACTCGCTTCTTTTAAGTGCTGCGGGTTCTTCGGCTCTGCGAAGCGTCTTGCCGAAATAACTGCGATGCTGGCGCTGGAATGCACGCCAGATATCCGAGCTTTCACGCTCCGACTCGACCAGCCGGTAGAGCACGGTTTTGTAGCTCACTCGGAAGATGCGCTTAACCTTGAGGACGCGGACGAGGAGCGGGTGTCCTCGGGTCTCGTCCCACTCCGACGCAAACGTGGCTTCTGGCATCAAGAAGTGGCTTGCAAAGGCGTCGGCCTCGCGCTCTGTCTGCACAGGGAGTTCGGTGGCGTCTCGCCGATACTCAGCAGGGTGGAGTAACAAGTGGCCGAGTTCGTGTGCCGCAGTGAAGATCCAGCGTTCCACCGAGATCCGCTCCCAAGTATTGACCACCACGGCAGGGCCACCGTCCCCTTCGCCGACGCTCAGCCCGAAGAAGGAATCGCTCTTCTTATCGAAGAGCAGGAGCTTTACTCCGTTGCTTTCGAGCAACCCGCAGATGTCTCGCACCGGCTCTTCCGGCCCAAGCCCGATGGCTTTGCGAGCGGCCTGTGCGGCCTTCACCGGGTTCCCGTGCTGAGTGCGAACGGCCTTGAATCGGAAAGGGCACGACTGGCCGAGATCGGTTTCGACTTGGGTATAGGCGTCGATCCAGTTTGCGACCTCAGCCAGGATCTGCGCTCGAGCGTGGACCCGTGCTTGGGCGCGGAATCGCACGGTCTCAAGGGGCCGAATAGGCGTCACGAGATCGCCGAGCGGAACGCCTAATGCTTTTCCTAGAGCGGTGAGGGTCCGGGCACGCGGGACGACGATACCGCGCTCTATCTTTCCGAGCGATATTCGCGAAAGTCCCGCCTTGTGGGCGAGTTCTTCTTGGGTCAACTGCCGGTCCAGCCGCAGCCGGGCGATATTCGCGGCAATGTGCTCTTCACCAGCCATTGTTTCTCCTCGTGGGATATTTGATCAATCTCTTAAAGAAGTTATCATCTTTTCTATTTTATGACAAATGATACTTATTAGTGCTGTCTTTAGCTTCCTATCTTGATCTCCACATCCTCTTTCCCTAGATTGTCATTGTACAATTGGACGCTCCCTTAACCGACAAATGGACGCTAATCTAACCGACAAATGGACGCTAATCTAACCGACAAATGGACGCTAATCATTCCCTGTTTCCTCGCTCGCTGACACCCATCCTCCGAGAGGCTTTGGCCGACACGCCGGTGGTCTGTCTGCTCGGTCCGCGACAGAGCGGGAAAACTACGCTCGCACAGCAACTCGCGCCTGACCGTGCGTTCGTCAGCTTAGACGAGCACAACTACTACCAGACTGCCGGGGCCGACCCAGACGGTTTCGTCGCCAGTCTGCCGGAGGCGGTGACCTTGGACGAGGTGCAACGGGTGCCGGCGCTGCTCTCGGCCATCAAACGCGCCGTGGATCAGGACCGCCAGCCCGGGCGTTTCCTACTGACCGGCTCGGCCAATCTATTGCTGGTGCCGACCGTTACCGAATCTCTGGCGGGACGGATGGAAGTGGCGCAGTTGCCCCCATTGACCGAAGCGGAAAAAGAGCGCCAGCCCGGGCGTTTCCTCAGCGACCTGCTTAACGGCGCGCTCAAACCGGGTATCCAACCCAAGACGGAGCCTGCTGGGCCGTCGCTGCCAGAGCGACTGGTAGCGGGCGGCTATCCCGAGCCGCTGACCCGCACGCCCAGCCGCGCCCGGCAATGGCATCGGCAGTATCTACGCAGCATCATCGAGCGGGATGTGCAAGACGTGGCGCGGGTTAAGGATGCCCAGGAATTGGCGCGCCTGCTAGAACTGTTAGCCCTGCGCAACGCCGAACTATTGAATACCTGCAATCTGGCCAACAGCCTCGACCTGCATCGGGCGACAGTAGATCACTACATTGCCGTGCTCGAACGGCTCTTTCTGGTGCGACGCCTGCCCGCATGGCACCGCAATCCAGCCAAACGGCTCGTCAAAACACCGAAGATCCATCTGCGCGACAGCGGGCTGGCCGCGACCCTCGCCGGCCTGACTGCGGCCGATTGGCTCAACCATCGGGATCGCATGGGGCATCTGCTGGAGTCTTTCGTGGTGCAGCAACTCATGGCCCAAGCTACCTGGACAGAGCCGGATTTGCGTTTCTGGCACTATCGCGACAAGGATCAGGTAGAGGTCGATGTAGTCCTTACGCGGGGCCAGAAGACTTGGGGTATTGAGGTCAAGGCCGCCAGTGCGCTCACCTCCAAAGACGGGCAAGGGCTTGTGCGGCTGGCCGATCGCTGCGGCGAGGATTTCGAGTCTGGGGTCCTGCTCTACACCGGCCGCGACCGGCTCCCGTTAGCCGACAAGCGCATACTCGCCGTGCCGCTGAGCGAATTGTGGGAGCGGTAGGGCGTATCCAAAGAGGCTGTTGACCCGGATAAATCTCTAGGCGTAACTAAATACTATCGACTAAGTCAGATAGCGAATTGACCATGAGAACTCCGGTTCAAGCATTAAATAAAAAAGGGACACTCCGGCTGTACGTGCGCCAGCGGCAGCTTCTCGCACTGCTTGACGTACTTGGAGGCAATGCGGGCAGCCGAGACTTCCAGAAACTCCTATTCCTCTACTGCAAGGAGTTGTTCCCCGCTGACCAAACAAGTCCCTACGAGTTCGTGCCTTACCGATATGGAGCTTTCTCATTCACGTGCTATGCAGACCGCCGCCGCCTCGTCGACCACGGTCTGCTGATCGACGATCACCAGCATTGGGCACTCACTGAGAAGGGCAAGCACATCGCACGCGAAACCCAAGACGATTCGATGCGAGCGTTTGTGCAGCGCTACCACAGACTGCGAGGTGACGCGCTCATCGCAGAAACCTACCGCAAGTATCCTTATTACACGATCCACAGTGACATTGCCGAGCAGGTGCTCGAAAACGATGAAGCCGCGCTCAGTCGGATCGAATCCGCCCGCCCAGAAGGAACCCCATCTCGGCTTCTGACTATCGGGTACGAGGGGAGAACTTTAGAGAGCTATCTCAATGCGTTACTCCAAGCAAGTGTGACCGTCCTTTGCGATGTTCGACGAAACGCCATCAGCCGCAAATACGGCTTTTCTAAGAACACACTTGCTAGGGCATGTGATAGAGTCGGTATCCGCTACGAACACCTGCCCGAACTCGGAATTGAATCACGGCAACGCCGGGGCTTAGAATCCCAAGCCGATTTCGACGCTCTTTTCAGGACATACGAGCGGAAAAGCCTTCCAAGACAGGGCGATGCTTTGGCAAAAATCTGCGCTTGGCTGCGATTGGGCGAGTCGGTCGCGCTTACCTGCTACGAGCGTGACGCCGACCAATGCCATCGCCACTGTGTCGCCGACGCACTCCGCCAGATACTTGACCAGAAAGATCTGTTTGATCAAGCCGCACCGCACCATACTGCAGAGCAGGGTTGTACCGTGAGACATTTATGACAACCATGGAAAAGCAACGCATCCTTGTCACTGTAAAGACCTATCCGACTTTGTCTAGGACATACGGCGAGACCGTATGCACGGCCGGTATCAGAGAAGATGGAACCTGGGTGCGTATCTATCCTGTACCCTTCCGTCGTCTTGATCAAAGCGAGCAATATCGGAAATATGACTGGATCGAATGCCGACTAGTGCCCAGGACAGCCGATCCTCGGCCTGAATCTTTTAGCCCGGCAGATCAAAACGAACTGACTCCAGTAGGACATATCGACACTTCAGACAAGTGGCGTGAACGCCGTCGCCTATTGCTCCAGACCGCGCAGGTTTATGACCGGCTCGACAGACTTATTGAGGGTGCTAAAAGTAATACACTCTATTCTGATCCAAGACGGGCAAGGGCTTGTAAGGCTAGCCGCTCGCTGCGGCGAGGATTTCGAGTCTGGGATCCTGCTCTACACCGGCCGCGATCGGCTTCCGTTGGCCGACGAGCGCATACTGGCTGTGCCGCTGAGCGAATTGTGGGAACGGTAGGGCGTGTCCAAAGATGCTGTTGACTGGGAAAAGTCCCTAGGCGTAACTAAATAAGGTCGGTGCGGTTCGGATCCGATTGGGTACCTGTGCTGAAGAGAGGTATGACTTCATGGACGAGATAACACTCAAGAACTTCCGTTGCTTTCGCGAAGAGCAGACTGCCCGCCTCGCGCCGCTGACGCTGCTCGTCGGCGAAAATAGCACCGGCAAGACTTCTTTCTTGGCGATGATTCGGGCGCTGTGGGATGTCGCCTATAGGCGGACCGACTTGGATTTCAAAGAGGAGCCTTACGACCTCGGTAGCTTCGACGAAATCGCCCACCACAGAGGGGGACGGGGTGGCCGGGCAACTAACTTCGAGGCGGGATTTGCTGCTAGTCAGAGAGTGATTCAAAATAACCAGAGAGCCGAGTTTACAACTGATCTCTCATATCACTTCAACGTGACGTTCGGGCGATATGGCACCGCACCGGTTTCAGTAAGCAGACGCTTTTCTTGCGATGACGTCTGGATTGAAGAATTGTCCGGACATATCACCCCACATGGGATTCCAATGCTCTTCTTGGGAACGCCTAATGGTGCTTGGGTAGGGGAAATAAGCGTTGAATCCCTCATGTCGGAGTTCGAATCCTCCCGACCGTGGCCCTTTCACGTAGATCCCGGCAGTCTAAAATCCCGCCAAGGCTCTGGGTCGCCCACCGACGAGGATTGGGAACGGCTCCAACGACTTTCTCGTATTTTTGACGAAGTACAAGCATTCGGCAGTCGTAAACAGCGACCTTACGCCAGTGCCCCTGTTCGTTCCAAGCCCCAACGCACCTACGATCCCGCACGCCCAACACGGGACCCAGAAGGCGATTACGTTCCGATGTATCTTGCGGATATGTTTTTTCAGGATAAGGGAAAATGGAACAAGCTCAAGGAGGCACTTGAGAAGTTTGGCCAAGAGGCTGGGCTGTTCGATGAAATCTCGGTCAAGTCCTTCGGAAGGAAGGCGAGCGAACCGTTTCAAGTACAGGTCAGGAAATTCGGCAGCAAGGTCAAGGGACCTCAACGCAACCTGACCGACGTCGGCTATGGTGTCAGTCAAGTTCTGCCCGTCGTCACTGAGTTGCTCCGTGGTGATTACTTCATGGAGCTGTTACGCGGCCCCCCCCCGTCAATATTCTTGTTACAACAGCCGGAGGTGCATCTCCACCCCAGCGCCCAAGCCGCCTTGGGCAGCCTTTTCTGTCAGATCGCCAAGCCGGACCGCCAATTAGTAATCGAGACCCACAGCGATCACCTGCTCGACCGGGTGCGTATGGACGTGCGCGATGGCACAACGCCGTTGAAGCCCGAAGATGTGTCCATCCTCTTTTTTGAGCGTAAGGATTTGGACGTTTGCATTCACTCACTCCGCATTGACGAAGAGGGAAACATCGAAGGCGCACCCGATGGCTACCGAAACTTTTTCTTGGAAGAAACGGCGAGGTCTCTATGGAAGAGACAGTCTATAGGGACCTGAAGCATGTGTGCGATTGTTGACGCCAACGTCGTCTCTGAGGTATTCGGTTCCAATCTACCGCCGGCAGGAGAGAAGTTCTTTGACTGGCTCAACAAAGGAAGTGGCCGGCTGATAGTCGGCGGCAAGTTGCTTGAAGAACTTGAACAGGGTTCGGCAGACTTTAGACGCTGGGGACGGGAGGCCCAACTTGCTGGAAGAATGATAATCGCGAATAAAAGTGAAGTGGACGCAAGGACAGAGCAGATCCAGAGTGAGGACGCAATCAGGTCCGATGATCCACATGTCATTGCCTTGGCTCAAGTCAGCGGTGCCCGGTTGTTGTACTCAAACGATGGCAACTTACAGCGAGATTTCAAGAACAAGAGCCTGATTGACGATCCCCGAGGTAAGGTTTACTCGACGAGTGAAGATGGGAGCTTTCAGCGTAGTCACGACAGACTGCTTAAAAATAAAAATTTGTGCCGTTTGTAATCTTAGAATTGAAGCTTGTTCACCGCCAAGAGTGAGACCCCGCTCCCCGTTTTCCCGCTCGCGAACTGTAATCAAAACCACCTCCATTACCTTCTACTGAGGATTGATGTCACAAGATCATAAACTTCCACTCCCTCCAGCGTTTCAAGAACAGATCAACCTAGTCCGTTCAATCGGACATCTTGAACCATTTCTGGCCCTGCTTTCGCGATTTGGCATAGGCGGTGATAATCTAAAGACCATCATTGCTGATTTGAAGGATTCGAAGCAGCAAGCGACAGACCTTGCCAAATTGATTGAGGGATTCCATGAAGCCTTCTCTGAACTCGGCTGGCTCATTTCTGAGTCCACAAATATTGAGACAGCAAAAGCGGCACTTGCTGTCCACGAGGACTGCCGCGTTGAAGATGCCGAAGATATACTAGCAACTGATTATGAAGGTGAGAGGCTACATTTTGTTGTAACGCGTCTTTGTCAGACGAAAGGGTTCAAGATTCGTAGGGAGCAACTTCAGGAAGCACTTACGTTGACCCAAGAGACTCGTTATATTGCCACCGCACCTTTGTTGTTCATCATTGCGGATGGGGTTGGAGAGGATGTGTTTCAAAAATCAATATTTAGCGAGGGCGTAAATCTCGAAGAACTTCATTCCCTCGCTGGACAGCCAGACGCTTTACCGAAACTGATCCGCGAGATGTGCCGCACCCGACGCAAAACGACAAGAAAACACATCAGCTTTCCCTATCGAAATGGTATCCTCCATGGCCGCGACTTTGGATATGGCAACCGACTGGTCACCGCGAAATGCTGGTCTTTCTTAAGCAATATTGCCGACGTCATTCGTGCTCGTGAAGCGGAAGAGGCTCTGAACCCTCCATCTAATCCATCCCTTTCCGAAACACTCACCAACTACGTCCAGACGAAAGAACTAAGAGAGCGTATTGAGGCATGGACTCCTCGGCCACTTTTCGAGGGACGGATCAATGTATTTGCGAAGTCTGAGATCGCCTCCTTCGGCTCGGGTGAGCCAGAAGCAGCACTCGTTGAATTCTTACAGGCTTGGAAGAAGAATAACTTTGGACGAATGGGCGCATTGACGGTTTACTTTGACAAGCGAGCAATCAACCGACGCGCCGGAGAAATTCGTGAGATGATGCAAGACCTGACACTGATTGATGCGGCCATCATTCGCATTAAAGATCGTGCACCTGCCGTAACAGAAATTACTGCTGATCTCACTACTTGCGTGGATAGTGCGAAACGTACCGATAGATTCAATTTTATTATGAATTGTGTGGATGATGTCGAAGAGGTCACTATTCGCGGAGAAGGGGCAGCACATTGGCAAGTCATTCCGTTCTATCAGGACTGGGTGATTCGACAACGGGCTTTACTTGATTGAATTCAAGATTCAATGAAACAGCCACTAACTAGTATAATCGACAATCGGACGCTACTCTAACCGACAATTGGACGCCGATAAAAGCAAATCCCCTCTCCCTCCAATCCATCCAATCCATCCAAAGGAACCCCCCATGACCGACCGCCCCAACATCCTCGTCATAATGACCGACCAACAGCGCGCCACGGCCAGCCACCTCTACGGCAACACCTTCTGCCAAACCCCGTCCATGGAACGCCTAGCGGCCGACGGCGTGCTCTTTGAGAACGCAATCACCCCGCACCCGCTCTGCGTGCCAGCGCGCATCTCGTTTTGGACCTCGCAGTTTCCCCACTCGCACGGCGGCCGACGCAACCAGACCTTGATGCCCGCCGGTGCCACGCACGCTTGGCAGCTCTGGAAGGAAGCTGGCTACGCCACGGGCCTGATCGGCAAAAACCACTGCTTCCAGCGAGAGGAAGATTTGGCGCTCTTCGACGTGTGGAATGCCTTTACCCACGGCGGGCGCAACGAAGGGCCACAGACGCGAGGCATGGACTGGTTCCGGCCGGAAGAAGGTCGCCGCAAAGTCGCCGCCGAGCATCGCCAACTCGCCCACCAGAACCCCCGCTTTAGCTACGGTACCTCCGAGCTGCCGTTGGAAGACCACTCCACCGGCCTGATCGCCGGGCAGACGACGCGCTTTATCGAAAATCACCAAGACCAGCCCTTTGCCCTGTGGGTCTCCTTTCCCGACCCGCACGAACCGTGGCTGTGCCCGGCCGAGTACGCATCCCTATTCCCACCCACGACCATTGACCTACCCCCCTGGCGCGACGACGAATTCGATGACGAGCGCGCGCCCGAGCGCAACCGAGCACTCTACCAAATGCTGGGAGTGCGCCGCGACCCGCCCGAAGACCTCTACGGCGTCATGGCCTCGTACTTTGGCATGGTGCGCTTTATCGACGACGCGCTCGGCCAGATACTCGACAAGCTCGACGAACTGGGGCTGCGGGAGCAGACGATTGTGGTCTTTTGTTCGGACCACGGCGACTTCATGGGCGAACACGCCATGCAGTGCAAGGGCGGCGTTTTCTACGACAGTCTGACGCGCGTGCCACTGATCGTCTCTTGGCCTGGACAGGTCGCCGCCGGAGTGCGCGACCAAAGCATGGCCAATCTGATCGACGTAGTGCCAACGCTATTGCATTTGCAGGGACTGGAGCAGCCGCGCTCAATGCACGGAATGCCACTACCCACCGCGACCACGGCCGCACCCCGGGACGCAACCTTTTCCGAATACGGCAGCGGAGGGCCACTCTTTACCATGGCCGACTTGGAAAAGTTGCCTCAACCCTATGGTCGCAAAACCCTGATCGACACCTTGCAGTGGCGCGAAGCAGCCGGCCGCTGCAAAATGGTCCGCACCCGCGAATGGAAGTACGTCCACGACCCCATGGGAGACCGCGACGAACTCTACGACCTCGTCGCCGATCCAAACGAGTTGGTCAATGTGATCGACGAGGAGCAACACCGCGACGCCCTCGCCGCCATGCGCCTGCGGCTAGCCGATTGGAGCATCAACACCGAGGACGGCCAGCCAGTGCCCCTGCCCGACCGCGCCCACTACGAGTTGGCCTAACGGCTCTTGCACAATCAGACCTCTGCCGGTATCTTATACGCCATGATTTCTGCTATGCTTACAGCCGCTTCCGCACAGTGCCTCAGCGGTCTCCCGTCGGAGCCGACGGCTACCACTACCACCACTACGACTACGACCATGTGCGCCGGATAGCGACGGACTAAAGTTTGTTTTGCAACCTCTCCCCGCTGTCGGCTCCAATGACAGCGGGTTTTTTCATGCCAAGGAGCGCGTCATGCTGATTAAGGTCCCCCAAGGACAGGACATCGAATACCCCGGCGAGGGTACGCTCAAGGAAATCCTCGTCCAAGAGAACAAGGAGCTGTTAAAGCAATATATTGCCGCCCGCGCCGGCGGCGAGCACGTGGACTTCCACACCCAACTCACCAGCGAGGCGGAAGTCGAGCTCATTCCCTGGGATGCAGACGAGGCCGCCTGGATCTATCGCCACAGCATGTCGCACGTGTTGGCGCAGGCCGTGCTGCGCCTCTTCCCGGATGCGCAACTGGCCATCGGACCGGCCATTGACGACGGCTTCTACTACGACTTCGACGTGGCCGAGCCTTTTACACCCGAAGACTTGCAAAAGATCGAGCGCGAGATGAAACGGGTCGTCAAGCAAAACCACAAGTTCGAGCGAATCGATGTGGGGCGCCAAGAAGCGGAAGAGATGGTCGCCAACGCTCCCTACAAACAGGAGATCCTCGCCGACTTGGAAGAAGGCCAGACCTTGTCCTTTTACCAAGACGGCGAGTTCGTCGACTTGTGCCGGGGGCCGCACATGCTCGGCACCGGACAAATCAAGCACTTCAAGCTCCTGAGCGTGGCTGGGGCCTATTGGCGTGGCCACGAGAGCCGCAAGATGTTGCAGCGAATCTACGGCACGGCCTTTGCCACTCGTGAGGGGCTCGACCACCATCTGGCGATGCTGGAGGAAGCCAAAAAGCGCGACCACCGCACGCTGGGCAGGCAACTGGAGTTGTTCACCTTTGACGACGAAGTGGGACCGGGATTGCCCTTGTGGCTTCCCAAGGGGGCGGTGCTCATCGACGAACTGGAGGACTTGGCCCGCAAGACCGAGCGCGAAGCCGGCTATCAGCGGGTGCGCACGCCGCACATCTGCAAGGAGTCTATATATCTGCGCAGCGGCCACTTGCCCTACTATGCCGAGTCCATGTTCCCGCCCATGGAGTTGGAGGGGGTCAAGTACTACCTCAAGCCCATGAACTGCCCCCACCACCACAAAATTTTCGCCGCGGCCCCGCGCTCGTACCGCGATTTGCCCCTGCGCTTGGCCGAGTATGGCACGTGCTATCGCTACGAGCAGTCGGGCGAGTTGTTTGGCTTGATGCGGGTGCGCTCATTGCAGATGAACGACGCGCACATCTACTGCACCCTCGACCAATTCGAGGAGGAATTCCTCGCCGTCTGCCAGATGTATCTGCGCTATTTCGAGCTGTTCGGCCTGGAGAATTATCTGATGCGCTTGAGCACTCACGCGCCCTCGGGCCTAGGGGCCAAGTACGTCGATGACTCCGAGCGGTGGCTCCGCACCGAGGACATGGTGCGTGGTGCCATGGCACGGGGCGGGATCAACTACGAGGAGGTGCCCGACGAGGCCGCCTTCTACGGCCCCAAGATCGACGTCGAGGTTTGGAGTGCCATTGGGCGACAGTTTACAATCGCCACCAACCAAGTCGATTTCGCCGTGCCCGGCCGCTTCGGCTTGACGTACACCAATGCGGCGGGCGAAGAGGAGACGCCCATCTGCATCCACCGCGCACCGCTGGGCACGCACGAGCGCTTTATCGGCTTCTTGATCGAACACTACGCCGGTGCGTTCCCAGTGTGGTTGGCACCCGTGCAAGCGGTAGTGTTGCCCATTGCCGAGCGCCACGCCGAATACGGGAGCCAACTCCATCAGCAGCTTCTCGCTGCTGGAATCCGAGCCGAACTCGACGCCGCCAGCGAGACCCTCAACAAGCGCATCCGCCAAGCGCAGACGCAGAAGGTGCCCTATATGCTGATCGCCGGGGACCGCGAAGTCGAAGAGGGCAAGGTGGCGATCCGGCAGCGATCCGGCGAACAGCTCGACCCGCTCCCGCTAGCCGAGGCCGTCGAGTTGATCAGCGCTGAGATCAGTAGCTAGCGGCCATGTTCCGCCGCATCCGCTACATCACCGAGGTCTTCTGGCAATTCCGCTATTATCTCCTTTGCACGGGGCTGGCGCTGGTCTTTTGGGACACCGCGTTGATCAAGCCGTTCCGCTTCTTCGTGGTGCTGGTGCACGAGGTCAATCACGCGGCAGCCGCCCTAATCACCGGCGGCGAGGTCCTCGAAATCCGCACCCATTGGAACGAGTCCGGTCACACCCTGACGAAGGGGGGCTTCTTCCCGCTGATTAGTGCGGCAGGCTACGTGGGATCGGCGCTGTGGGGAGCGTTGCTGATGTACACCTCGCTTTATCCGCAGGCGCAGCGCTTGGTATTGCTGTGCATCGGCGCGGCCTGTGCGGGGATGACTCTAATCTACACGCCGCTGGAGGCGGGGGAAGTTGATTTTGTGCTGGGAATCGGCGGCGGGCTGGTCCTATGCATTATGGCCTGCAAGTCGAAGCGGATGGCGAGCATCGGCGCGGTGTGGATGGGGGTGATGCTGTGTCTGTACAGTCTCTACGACTTCCGCACCGACCTGTGGTATTTTCCAGAGCGGACGGACGCTGGGATATTGTCGGCCTATTGGGGGCTGGATCCACTGCAGATGCCCTATCTGGCGTATCTGGTCGCCTTGATTTGGGTGCTGGTGTCGCTGTCGTGCATGTATCGGGCGATGCGCGCGGTGGCCCGCCAAAAAAACGCATGACGCTACGTGGTCGGGATCTAATCGGAGTCGTACTGGACCGCCTTTAGAAGCCGTCTGAAAATTCCGGTTGCCGTCCCTTGTGTGCAGAAAAAAGCCTAGGATCAAGCACGTCTCGCCCTATGAAAAACGCTCGACGCACAGATCGCTTGAATGACACTTTACGTGCGCCAAGCCGATCCAGAGTTACCCCTTCACCGCTCCTAGCTGAATCCCGCTGATAAACCACCGCTGAAAGAAGACGAAAACCGCGATCATCGGCACGAGCATCAACACCGACCCCGCGCAAATCAGCCCGTAGTCGTTGACGTACAGATCCGACAGCTTGGCCAGCCCCACCGGCAGCACCATCATCGAATCCGAATCCGTCATAATCAGCGGCCAGAGAAAGGCCCGCCAGCGTCCGAGGAAGGTAAAAATCGCCAAGGCCCCCAGCGCCGGTTTGGCCAGCGGCACTACCACGTGCCAAAACACGCCCCACGCCGAGCATCCATCGATGAGCGCCGCCTCCTCGATCTCGCGCGAAATGCCCAGCAAAAACTGCCGCAGCATGAACGTCCCATAGGCACTGAAACACCCGGGCGCGATGAGCGCGAAAAAGCTGTCTAGCCCGACAGGATGGCCGATGTAGTGACTCTTTAAATAGAGGAAACCGCTAAAAAAATCCGTTGCTAACACCGCGTTCAGCCATTCGGGAATCTTCTTCATCAGCACGAATTGCGGGATCATCAACACGTCGGCCGGAATCATCATCGTCGATAAGTAGCCGAGGAAGAGCACGTCGCGGCCCCGGAACTGCAAGCGAGCAAAGGCGTACGCCGCCAGCGCACTAGTCGCGACTTGGACCACGGTAACTGCGGTGGCGATGACCAGCGAATTGGCGTAGTAGCGGAGGAAGGAGAAGGCGCGGAATACGCCGGAGTAGTTGTCCGTGGTCCAGCGCGGCGGAATCCACCCGAGCGTCACATCGACGTTGTACTTAAAGGAGGTGAGTAGGGTCCACACCAGTGGCACCACCATGCCGCTGAGCACGAGTAGCAAGATCGCGTAGATCAAGACCGTTGATTGATACTGACGCCAGCGCACCATTAGATGGCCTCCAGCCGCTTGCCGCCGTAACGCCAGTTGATCAAGGTCGCTGCGAAAATCAGCGCGAAGAGCACCATTGAAATCGCCGCGGCGTACCCTACTTCTAGCTGCTCGTACGCTTGGGTGTAGATGTAGTAGCTCATGGTGGTCGTCGATCCCTCGGGGCCGCCTCCGGTCATTACATAAGCAGCTTCAAAGCCGCCTTGTAGGCCGCCGATTATACTGGTGACGAGGATGAAAAACGTCGTGGGTGCTAGCTGCGGCACGGTGATGTGGATGAGCTGGGACCACCAGCCAGCGCCATCCATTTCAGCGGCCTCGTAGAGTTCGAGCGGGATGTTTTGCAAGCCGGCCAAGTAGAGAACCATGTTGTAGCCGCCGACGCTGGCCCAGATGAACATGATGATCAATGCAGGCTTGGCCCAAGACGCGTCGATTAGCCACCCCGGCAGGAGCGCGGCGGCTCGCTCAGGCGCGATGCCCAACACCCCAAAGACTTGCCACAAAAGTCCGTTGATGATGCCGACGTTGGGCTCGTAGGTCAGGAGCATTTTCCAGACCATATAGATGGCGATGCCCGTACACAGGTGGGGAATAAAAAACAGGGTGCGGAAGAAGATACGGCCGGGCAGTTCTTTGTTTAACAGCACGGCCAAGAGCAGGGAGCCGACCATGGCGAGCGGGATGTTGAGCATCAAAAAGAGCGTGTTGCCGAGGTACTTCCAGAAATATGGGTCGCGCGCCACCCACTCGCCATCGACCTTTTTGAAGAGCACTAGATCCGCAAAATTATCTAGCCCGATGAAGACGGGTGCGCCCGAGGCGAGTTGATAGCGGTAGAAGCCCATGCCCGCAGCCACTACGACCGGCCCAAGCGCGAAGATGAGAAAGCCGACGAAATTGGGCAGCAGAAAGAAGAACGCGGCTTTGTTTTGGCTCTTCATCGAGGAATTTCTTCGGCGTAGATGCGCTGCAGATAGGCATTGGTTACTTGGTGGGCTTCGGCGAGGGCTTCGGCGACGCTCTCGCGGCCAGTGAGGGCTGCGTCGAGTTCGTCGAGCATCCGGCGGTAGAGATCCTCCCACCACAGCTCCTGGGGAAAGAGCCGGACATTGTAGTCCATCGAGCGCACGAAGACCTCTTCTTCATAGGGCGTTGACGCCCGTGGGTAGGTACCGCGGGCCACCGAGCGTTGCGGCGGCAGGTCGCTGCCCAACTTGGCCATCTTGGTCGTCGCCTCGGCCGAGACCATGTGCTTGAGTACATCCCAAGCGACTTCTGGCTCGCGCGTACCCTTCCAGATCGTAAAACCGACGCTGGCGTAGCGCGTCTGTCGGCCAGCCGGTCCCTGGGGAAAAAGCGCTGCGTCCCACTCGAAGCGATCCAAAAGCTGAAAGGTCGGCAGCATCCACGGCCCCATGATGCCGATGGCGATGCGCCCGGCCTCAAAGGTGAAGGTGCTCATGGCGTTGTCGCTGCGCACCCCAGGGCGGGGCGGGCTGACCTTGTGCTTGAAATAGAGATCGACGTAGAACTGCACTGCTTGGGCCACGCGCGGATCGTCGAGGTTGGATACGTAGCGTCCGTTTTCCTTGCGGAGGAAGTCCCCGCCCATGCTCCACACGTAGCTGGCGATGTCGTACGGAGTGCAGCCGTAGATGTCCGGCAGGCCGTCTTGGTCCTCGTCGAGGGTCAGGGCCTTGGCCTTGGTTAGGAGATCGTCGAGCGTCCAGTCGTCGGTGGGATAGCTGATGCCGTAGCGGTCGAAGAGGTCCTTGTTGTAAAAGCAGGTGATGGTGCTGCCTTTGACCGGAATGCCGTAGAGCATGTCGTGGTAGGTGTACGCTTGCAGACCCACCGGATAGTAATCGCCGGTGTTGATCTGGTCGCGCTGAACCAAGTCGTCGAGTGGCAGAAGCTGCCCGGTGCTAGCTACTTGGGGCATCTGCCGCCAGTGCAATACGCAGATGTCGGGGGCGTGTCCGGCGTCCATGCCCGTCAGCAGCTTTTGCACGACGCTGCGACCGGGTACTACCTCTAAGCGCAGGCGAATGTCCGGGTGCTGCTGGCGGTACTCGGCGGCGGTTTTGCGGTATAGCTCGGCCTCTTGCGGCGAGCCATATACCCACATGGTCAACACCTCTTCGGCCGGGTACCAGTGAATGGAGAGGACGCCCCAGAGTACTCCGGCAGCGAGTGCCGCGACGATCCCCAAGCGAACAAACGGCGGCAAGGTAGCGATCTAGCCGGCGGCGAATACTTTTTCTTGCAGCGGCTTTTGCAACTCGTAGATGCCGCCGCCGCCGCGCGCTCCGGCTGGCATGCGCGTGCGAGCCGTCATCGACACGAGGCGAAAATCGTAGGTGGGCGCGCCGCGCAGAATGTTGGCGTTAAAGGCATCCCAATTGCCCACTCCGCCGAGCGGCCAAGCATCGACTGCCGCGTACTGATACAGCAAGAGTCGCCGGGACATACCCGAACGGTTGAGCGCCGAGCCGTGCAAAGTGCGGCTGTGGTGGATGGAAAGCGAACCGGCTTTCATCGCCAGGGGTACAGCCGAAGAGAGGTCGATCTCGTCGCGCTCTGGGCTGATGGCCCCGATGAAGTAGCCGTCTTGGTGGTGGTCGAGGATTGGCCCCCGGTGAGAGTCGGGCACTACCATCATGCAGCCATTTTCTTCTGTGGCGTCGTCTAGGGCGATGCCCACGGCGCACAAGTCGTCGTTGGTGTGCGGATAGTGAGCAAAGTCTTGGTGCCACTCAACCGGGCTGCCGCCGTCGGCCGGTTTCATGTTGAGCTTGTCGCCTTGGGCGCGGATGTCAGCGCCGATCAGGGGCGTCAAAAGGTCTAGAATCCGGCTGTCACGCATCAAGCCGTCGAAGAAGGGGTGGTAACTCGCCGGTGCGCTCAGGCGGCGCACTTTGGGGTTTTCGGGAGTGTGATCCGGCTCTAGGTCGAAGTGCCCGCCCTGCTCGAAGACGTGCCGCGACTGCTCGACGAAGTCATCGACAATGGCGTGCGCCTCCTCCAACTCGTCTGGACCCAACACGTCCGCGACGACGAGATAGCCGTGCTCGCGGTAGAAATCGACCTGTCCTTGGGTGAGCATGTAGCCTCCTAAAAGTATTCGGGCAGGCCCCGCATCTAGGCGAGACCTGCCCGGAATGGTACTGCGATAAAAATAAAACTGCCTAGAACTGGGACTTGATCCGGCCCCAGCTACTCGCCTCGACGGCCGTGGCCGCGCCCCAGTCGATGTTGGGATCGGCCGGGGTTAGCAGCAAGTCTTGGCCAGCGTGGCAGCACGAAGTGGGATTAGTGCTCCACATGCCGATGCGGTTGTCGCCGTCGCCTTCGCCGCCATCGACGTCGTTGACCGTCAGGGTGATGTGAATGACCCCGCCTTCGGTCAGGTCGTGGATCTCAACTTGGTCCTCAGTGGCCTCATCCGAGCGCGGCATCCGCTCGATCGGCAGGATGCGGAGTTCGTAGGTGTACGTGCTCTCACCGAACTCTTCGCCCTCGTGGCTGTGGGCGATCTCGACCCACTGAGAGCCGCTGGTCATCCACGGCAGGTTGACGATCGGGCGATACCACTCAAAGGTCTCCTGATAGACCGGGAAGGCGAACTTGTAGCTAAAGCTGGTTGCATCGTCACCGGGATTCAGGTCGTCGCGGGCTTGGTGTGCAGCGTTGAGCTCGTACTCGACGCTGTCATCCCAGAAGAATTTGCCCGGATCTTGGCGCTGAGTGATGTGAATGTTGTCGAAGACGCGGCTGGTGATGTACACGTTGTTGGTCGCGTCGTTCCAGCCGACAATGTGGCGGATCTGCATCGAGCTGGCGTCCAGCCCGCCTTGCTCGACGTTCTCGCCGGCAAAACCGTGGATCGAATATAAGGACTCGCTGAAAATCCCGTACTGGTCGAGGGGCACGGGGGCCCACTCGCCGGCGTTGCCATCAATGACGGGCACGTTGGCATCGGGAAAATTCACGGCGACCAACAGCCCGCCAGGCGGGTCGTGGGCTTGGGCGGCAACCACAAGGCCCAACGAGGCAAAGGCGGTGGTGAGAAATTTCTTCATGGTGAAGCTACCTCCACGAGATAAGGGTTAAAGAAAAGAGAAGGTGCGGCAACTCGGCCGCCTTCTCGATTTCGCAACGAGATAAAGCGTTCAATATACATGCCTACAAAAGCGTACGTCAAGCCTTAAATCCCCGCGTAAATGGCGATGAAGGATTGAGTCTCGGTGCGCGATGGAGCGTCCTTGAAATTCTTGCGCTCTAGCACCAGCCCGATCACGGTCTGGAGCTTGTAGCCTTGGTATGCCGATTCGTTTTTGAACTGAATGCCCCAAGTCAGCGCCGTTAAGTCGTTGGCATCTACGTCGAAATCATCGAAGATCAGGTACTCTAAGCCCGCTTGTAGTTTGGTGACCTCTAGGACATCGGTGACCGCCAACAGCGAGAAGAGTTCGGCTAGGGTCGTTCGGCGCTCATCCGTAAACAGGTCACGGCTCTGCTTGATGAACTCGCTCTTCCAGCGCGGCTCTAGATAGAAGGGGCCAAACGCATGGCGGTAGTGGGCCTTGTTGATCATCCCGAAGAAGAAATCCGTCTCGGCCAGCCCCCAGCGTTGTCGCCGCTCGGCCTCCATGAGTTGGTGAAAGACCACCCAGTTGACCTTGCTCTGCAGGTTCAGCGAAAGGGCACGCACATTGTGGCCGAGGAAGAGTTGGTTGATCCAAGTGTCGCGGGCCAAGAGCGGATCGTCGATCTCGGTCAGCGTGCCGAGGCGCAGGGTGTTGTCGGGTGCCCACTGCAAGAGCGGGTCGGCGATGTCGTCCTCTACGCGCTTGGTCATGCCGAAGAGGCGCAAATCGCCGTAGCGCGCCCAACTCTGGTCGTACCGCAGGAGTGCGTACGCGCTGTGGTTTTTCTGGTTGGAAGAGATGCGGGCCTCGCGCAGGAGGCCGGCGATGATCTTTAGCTGCGGGGCCAAGTAGGTGCCGACGTACGCGTTGTAGCCTTGGTGGTCGCGCTTGTAGGGGTAATCTGGCTCTTGGTCGTTTTCGTATTGGTCGGTCCAGAAGTTGTTGTTCATGTCAACGCCGAAGAGGAATTCGGGCCGATCGACCGCAAAGCGCAGGAAAGGCTCTTCATAGTCCGGGATCGAGTTGGTGCGTACGCGGCTGTCGTTTTGGTTGATGTCGGGTACGAAGTCGTTGTTCTGGTCCCAGCCCGGAAAGACTTGGCGGTCGGGGAAGGCCCAGTCGGCGCGGAAGGTGTCTGGCACCCGGTCTTGATCGTCGTTGTCTTCTACGAGGTCCATGAGGCTGCGGTCGTTTTGGTAGTCGATGCTGCCGTCGTCGCGGGTGACGAAGGTTTGGGTGTTGTAGCGCGGGTGCATCTGATAGGCTTCGCCGTAAATAAAGAAACGGGACCACTGACGAGACAGATTGAGCATATAGGCTGGTGCACTGCGCGCGCCGACAATGCCGGCTGAGGTCTGGTGTTCTTCGACGAGGATGTTGGGATATTTGCGATAGTTCCAGTTGAGGTCGTACTCGCCGTACAGGTCGAAGCCCATCACGTCGGTGGCCGTCACGCTACCGCCGAGGATGTGGGTTGCCGTCGGTAGCCCGGCTTCAAAGCTGATGACGCGCAAGTTAGACAAGTCCTTGATGTTGCCCGGCGCTTGCGTCATCAGCAGGAGCACGGGCTCGCCAGCGCTAGTCTGCTGGTCGGAAGTCATCCAGACCTGATAGTCGTTGGCTACCACCAGCCGGAATTCCACTTTGACGATCTCGGTTTTGTCAGCGGCGGCTCGGTTGATGAAGCTTGCGCTGTCGAAATCGTAACGCAGGCGGATTTCGTCGTTGCCGTTGGCCTCGATATAGCCCGGCCTGGGTGCGCCGCCCTCCACTACGGGTTCAAAGCGTATCTCGCGGCCCGAATCCACGCGGCCATCCCGATAGGTGATGAAAATGTCCGAACCGGCCGGAAAATACGCCGCGCCGCCCACGCCATCGTCTGGCGAGTCGTCGCGCAGTGCGATTTCGATGCGCGAGATGGTGCGGTTTTGGCCTTGGGTCAGCGACCCCGTAACCCAATTGCTCAACAGGGCCTCTTCCGAGAGCGAATTGGCTTGGTGCGCGTTAGCACTGTGGACGCCGAGCTCGACAAAATCGCCGATTTGCACCTCAAAGCGACCGCCGATTAGGGTGGTGGAATTGGTGCGGCGCAGTTCTTGATTGGTGATGCCGCGCGGGGCACTGGCTTGCGCGTAGAGGAACGTGCCTCGGTACTTGTCCATGGCAAAGTCGAACTGTATGCCGTCGAGGCGCGGTTTGGACAGCACCATGGGCGTCAGGGTGGTGCGCAGATCGCTGCTGATGGTCAGCGCGTAGGCGTATTGCCCCTTTTGCTCGGAGGCCACGGCGACCTCGGAAAACCAGTTGCGGAAACGCTGGGCTTCGAACAGTACGGTGCCGAACTCTTCGGGGTTGGACTGGGAGACGTTGTAGATCAGCCAGCCCTGATTGAGGAAATTGCCAAAGGAGTCGTAGAAGTAATTCCCTTCGATGTCGGAGCTGACATACCGCTGATAGGGCTCCCGTGCATAGTTGGTGGTGCTCCACTGCCGCCAGTGGTGTTCGGCGACCAGCTCTTGGGGCACGTACCAGCGGCGCATCGCTGGGTCGAGGGCTTCCGCGCCTGGGGAGGCCAGCGATTGCAGCCCGATTTGGGCCGCGGCCGAGCCGCCGCTAATAGCCCACAAAAGTAGGGCGGCCTTGCAGATGCGTTTTGCAGTTCCTGCCATTACTCGCTCAGTAGGCCACAGCTACGGTACCCGCGGCTGCCGAGAGGCCCTTGTCGGTGGTTAGATCGACTTGGTAGAGGTACACGCCCGGGGCGACTACGTCTCCCCCGGTGCGACGGCCATCCCAAACCGCCGCAAAGCTGCCGCTGACGGCTGGCGTGGAGATCACCTCGCGCACCAGCTGGCCGGACAGGTCGAAAATCCGCAGAGCGATCTGGCGCGGCACACCGATGTTGCGCAGATCGTACGAGATCATGGTCTGATCGTTAATCCCGTCGCCATTGGGCGTTAGCGTCGTGGGATGCGCGGTGACTTTGCGCACGAGCTCGCCGCCGACGGGCGTGCGCACCGATAGGGCATCGCCGGCAAAGCGGAAAGTCGCATTGCCGGGTCGGACTTGCTGCTTGAGTTCGGGCTCGGTGCTGTCGTAAACCCAACCGGTAAATTCCGCGCCAAAGCGCAGCACCTTGGCGTCGAAGACGACCTCAATGCGGCGCTCGTTGTCGCGCGGCGCGACGAATGGCTCAAAGCTAATGACGATTCGGTCTTCCTCTAATTGAGGCGGGAAGTCGTCGATGATTTCCCGGCCATCGACCGCGACCGAATGCACGGCTTCGGCCGGAACTTGAGTGAAGATCTCCAGCCGGTCGAAGCCTCGGTCGCCGTCCTTGAGTACGGGCCGCACCACATAGGTGAAGGTCTGCGGCTCGAAAGTCTCGGTCTCAACTGGCCAGATCTCGGCGATCACGTTTTGGGCTGCGGGATCTTCGGCAAACAGCAGGGACATTTCGTCGATGCGCGGCGCTTTGTTCCCGTCGGAAAACATGACCACTTCTAGCTGTAAGTACTGGCTGGGTCCGGGCGATAGGAGGGGCGTTCCGTCCTCCCAGCCCGTTGCCTCTGGGTTGCGCAGTCCGGCCGCAAAGTCGTAGGGCGTCGACCAAAAGCTCCAGTTGTCCACGTCGTAGGTCGCTTGGATCTGGCCAAACCGACCCACTTGGTAGGTCGTAGTGTACTCGTCTTTGGACACCCGCTCAAAGTTGCCGGTGCTGCCGATTTTCCAAAATAAATTGGGCTGTGGCGTCGAGCCGGTGCGCGTGCGCAACACGAGCCGAGTGCCCTCGGGTACCTCGCCCTGCCAACGGATCTTGCTCCAAGCTACTGGGCGGCCAAAGTCCAACACGCCCGTGCGATAGGAGGTCTTGGTGACAAAGCCTTCGCCGTACACCTCCATTTCGGCGATCTCCCAGGTGCGCTCGGGATTGATCGGGCGAATGCCGACCCAGCGCAAGTCGCGCGTGGGAAAGCGCAAATCCACAACGTAGTCAAGGTTTTCAACGTTGCGCTCTAGGATGTCGAATTCCGGGTCATTGGTCGAGGTAAGCGAGCGGTTGATGTCATGGTACCAGCGCTTGCCCGGTGCTTTCTCTTGGGGTGAGGATATAAAAGGCGCGGTGTTGTCGGCTACGCCGATTTCGTACCAAGCCAAGTAGTTTTCCTCAAAGCCCGGGCGCGGATAGAAGCGGATGCGGTTGACCGGCATCTCGGCTCCTAGGTTGACGACTGTGTTTTTTACGTAGCCGATATTGAGGCCAGCCAGTCGCGGAGAGATATCGACTTGGCGCAAGGTCGCCGTTTCCGGGTCGCCGTCGATCATTACTTGTACCTCTTTAGCGGCCTCGCGGGTATAGCCGGTAGAGACGCTGGTGTAGAGGTTGCCGCCGCGCGGGGTCAAGTTCACGTCTAGCGCGAGGTTGACCGACGGATCGACCCATATTGGCCGGATGGCGTTGTCGTCGTAGGTGATCATGGTATCGACGCCCGCTTCCTCTGCGCCGATGGCAATGGGAAGCGTGCCCAAGACCTCGCCTTGGTCATCGACGATGGCGTACTCGGTCTGCTCGTCGGTGATCAGTTCCTGCCAAGAAGTGCCTGTCGGTCCGCCGATGTGAAACTCAGCCCGGCCCCACACCGCGCTGGTACACCAAGCTGCGAGCACTATGTTCAACAACAGCATTTGCTTTAACACGATCTCTTCTCCCTCAATAGGCCACGCCGACGGTGCGCGTACTAGCGCTAGCGCGCGCATCGCCTTCGATGTTGAGTTGGATTAGATAGAGGCCTGGGGCCACGTTTTCACCCTGATCGTCGGTCCCGTCCCATCGCAGTTGGGTCAAGTTTTCCGAGCTGTACACGCCGCTCTGCCCTTCGATATTAAAAAGGCGGCGCACCCGGCGGCCCCCTAGGTCGTATATATTGACCGCAATCTGCCCGCCGTCGACTGCGAGGACCTCGCACTCCATATCCAAGACGTCGTTGATTCCGTCGCCATTGGGCGTGATAACGGATGCGGTCAGGTCAAAGTTGCCCACTAGGCTGCCGCTATTGACGGCTGGGCTCAAGACGGTAGTGTCCGACTTAAACGAGATGTCGCCTTCGTCTAGCGCGGTGGCGTCGCCAGCTTGAACGCCCTGGAAGGCGTCTTCCTCCAATAGCAATCCCCGGCCCTCAAAGGCCGTGCTGTACGAGAGGATGCGGCTGACAAAATGGATTTTCAACACGGTATTGTGCGCCGTCACCCTCGGGAAGCGCACCGCAAAGCTGCGCTCCGCGAGCGCGGTGATGGCCACGTCGCCCTCGTCGGTGACCGCGTCTTGTACCGCAAAGTCGTGCGCTAGAAGGAACTCGCCTTGTGCGTCGATAATTTCAATGCGCTCGATGCGGTCTATCCTGCTGCCGGTGACTAGTTCAAAGCTGTCGAAGCCCTGCAAATCCCTACTCTCTATCTCGGCGCGCACGGCATAGACGAAGGGAATGTCGGCGGCTGCGGGCACCTCGCGCGGAAAGATCTCGCCGACGAGAACATCGGCCAAGGCCGGCGTTGTGAAGTCAAAGGAAAACTGCCGCAGGATTTTGGCCGACTCTAGGTCGTCGGACTGGAAGTCAACCCGGAACTGGAAGTAGCGGCGCGGCCCGGGCGAGAGGACCAACGCGCCCTCGCTGCTGGTGCCGGCGACCGGATCGTAGGGCGAAGTCCACGGACTCCAATTGGCCAAGTCGTCGCGCACGGGACCTCGTTCCCACACGTCGGCGGGACCTCCCTTGGCCGGCAGGTCGAGATACTCGTCGCGCAGGAGGGGCTGGTCGGGATTATCGACTGAGAAGACGATCTCCTCGGCGTCTTGACGCCCCACCCGCTTGCGCGTATAGGCGAAGGGCGACGTGTCGCTGCCGCTGCGGGTGCGGATGTTCATCTGCACGGCGTTCGCCTGCCCAACGGTCTCCTCCAGCCAGCGCAAGCGTCCCCAATTAGCCGGGGTGCCCATGTCGATGAGCGGCGAAATGTATTGCACGGTGGGGAAGAAGCCCTCGCCGAAGACTTGGAACTTCTCCACCTCAAAGGGGATGGACGAGGTAGCGCGCAGGCGGATGAAGCGCAAAAAGCGCGGTGGGTCGATCTCGATGGTGGCGACTGGATCGGTGTTGTTGGTACGCGCCGTAAAGGTTTCCCAGATGGGATTGCCGGCTTCGGTCAACACTTGGCCGTCGTTGACTTGGAGTTCGAAGTTTTTGAGAAAATCCTCTTGAAAGGGCGTCGATGGCGACGGAAAGACCGTATTGCGCGGGAAGAAGCGAATTTGGTTGACGCCAAAGCGCGCGCCCAAATCGAGCACGAGCAAGGTGCCCAACACGTCCCGTCCCTTGCGCTCGAAGGCCCCGCCGCTGGGGTCGGGCGATACGATCTGCTCGAGAATGTTTTGCAGCTGGGACTCGGCGAGGTCGAAAACGGTTGGGGCGCGGATGCTGCCGCCGCGCTCGGCGATTTCAGCGGCGAGGTTTTGGCCCTCCTGTACGCGGCGGGGCAGGATGCTGTTGGGGAAATCCGCGCTGGTAAAATCGACGAGATTGACCGGTGCGACGCCGATTTCGGTGATGTTGGGATCCAACGTAGAGCGGTACTCCGGCTCTATAGTTTGCACTGCAACCCCGGCCTCCACGTCTCCCTCCCAGCTAACCTGACCGTCTTGGCCGATGAGCAATACTTGACGCCCTTGCAAATCGCCGCTGTGCAAAAGCACCAATGCACCTATGAGAAGCAAGCGCTTCATAAGCTTTCCCCGAGAATTTTTTCTGCCAATGCCTTTTGCTCCACTTCGACTCGCTGCTGGAGTTGGGCGCGCTGTTTTTCCCGCTGATAGTGCGCCTGTGCTTCTCGCGCCTCTGCGTCTCGCCCTAACTGGCTGTAGGCCCTGCTCAAGTGGCCTTGGATCCGCCAGTTGTGAGGCTCTAGTTCGGCGAGGCGCAGCCAGTGGGCCAAGGCTTCGCTGGGCCGCCCCTGCTCTAAGAGTATCTCGCCGAGCAGAAGCAGCCCCTTGTGGTGATCTGGCGCTAGCGCTAGGGCTTGTGAGAGCAGCGGTTCGGCCGCTGCTAGCTGGCCGTTGTGCCGCAAGAGTGCGGCTGCTTCTATCCGCGCCTGCACGCCATAGACCGGACTGTCTATGAGCTGGCGATAGGCTTGCTCGGCGTCTTCCATCCGCCCGCTCGCAGTGTAGGCGCGCGCCAGTTGGTAGCGCACCCGGCTGCTATCCGGGCGCAAAGTTAGTAGCCGCTCGTACGATTGTATGGCCTCGTCGAGGGCGCCGCTCGTCAGTTGCGCATCCCCCAAGCGCCCGAGTAGGCCCTCCTGCCCACCTGCGACGAGTTGTTGGTAGATCGTGAGCGCTTCTTGGGGACGACCCACCGCCATGTAGCGATCGCCGAGTGCCCGCTGTCCGCGTTCGTCGGCGGGCCAGCGCTCGACGAATGTCCGGCTAACTCCCAGTGCTCGCTCGGGTTTGCCGCTGGCTTCGTAGAGCGCCGCCAAGGCCCAATACACGTCCTGGTCGGAGCTACCCGCGGCCACGGCCTGTTCGTACTCGGCGATCGCCGTGGCCGTCATGCCCAACTCCACATAGGCGTGGCCTAAATAGCGGTGCTGCGAGGCTTGCGCCGCGCGGTCCATGGCTGGCGTATTGGCACTGACCAATGCCGCGATTAGGACCAATCCCGCCACGGTTATCCCCCTCCATGCACAAGACAACTGCGCCAGTTGCCCGACCCCACTCACCGCAAAGAGCAAGAGCACGGGAACCAACACCATGCGCGTCTCGGCATGGGCACCGTAGAGCGCGGTTCCGATTGCGCCGGTTGCGACAAACAGCAGGGCGAGCAAAACGCCCCGCTCCCGCGCCGCCAAGGCAAAACCCACGCCTAGTAGCGCGATCGGCAAGACCAAGCCGAAGGGGAACGCGAGTCCCCATTTCCACAACAGGGCCGCTAGGACGACTGAATCGCCGCGCCCGTAGTACATATCCAGCGCAGGCAAGTGTTCCCCGCCGCGCACGAGGAGGTCGGGCGAGCCGCCCGCATTTGTGGCCATCCCTAAAAAATACCACAGCACGAGCGCACCAGCCGTCCCTAGCGCACAGGCCCAGCATGCCCGCTGTCTTTCTCCTATCCACAGCCACCACAGCACGGCCGGCGCAAAGAGCGCGACTTGCGGCGCGGCTAGCAAGCAAAGCCCCAGCAAAACTCCGACCCCTAAAAACGCCTTCCCGTCATTTTGCTCGTCAGCCCACAAGAGCGCCGCCAACAGCGAGAGCACTAGGAATACTGCGAGGACCGGGGGCAGCAAGGAACCGGTGAAGTAGATGGCCGGTCCATACAGGGCTGCGCACAAAGCGGCAATAAGTCCCGTGCCCGGCCCCCAGAGCGCGCGGCCGATTAGGGCCAATAGCACACAACTGGCTGCGCCTAGTAGGACTTGGACGTAGCGAGGTGCTAGCCCGACGGTGAAGAGACCGCGCAAAAAGAGCGGGTACAAGGGGCTGGCAACCGCTGTGTCCCCCTCTCCCCTAGCGGCCTCGACGTAGGGCCAGCTCGCCGCCGTCGGCACCTCTAAGAAGGGGCTTTGCTCGACCTCATCCAGATAGGTCAGGCGCGGCCAAAGGGCCATGAGCGCGATGCCGATGACGGCTGCGCCAAAGTTGTCGTTGCGCCAAATCACGCGCTATTCCAATCCCGCGTAGATCGTTATAAAGGTCTGACTCGTGTACCGCGCTTTGGTCTCTTTGAAGTCTTGGCGCTCAATGCGTATCCCGGCCAAGGCGTGGAGGCTGTAACCCAAGTACTGAGACTGATTGGTAAACTGAACCGCGCCGGTAATGGAGTTGAAATCATTGGCATCGACGTCGAAATCGTTAAAAATCAGGTACTCGATGCCCGCTTGTAATTGGGTAGCTCTCAGGAGGCGAGTTTCGACGACGGCCGAAAACAACTCGTAGAGACTGGTGGAATGCTCTAGGGCAAAGAGGCTGCGCGACTGCTTGCGAAACTCGCTCTTCCAGCGCGGCTCCAAGCTCAGCTGGCCCAAAGTATAGCGATAGCTGGCCTTGTTAATCACCCCAAAGAAGAAGTCCTGCTCGTCTAGCTCTAGGGCCTGCCGGCGGGCTTCGCTCATTAGCTGGCGGAAGCGCACGTAGTTGACTTTGGTCTGCACTTTATAGGAAGCCGACTGCAAGTTGTGGCCGACAAAGAGCTGATTGATCCACGTGTCGCGGGCCAACAAGGGGTCTTCGACCTTGGTCAACTCGCCACCGCGCAGAGTATTGTCCGGTGCCCACTGCAAGAGGGGATTGGGAATGTCGTCTTCTACCAATTTGCTCATTTCAAAGAAGCGCAAGCGCCCAAAGCGCGGGGAGTTGTTGTCGTACGTCACGAGGGCGTAGGTGCTCTTGTTTTGCTGGGTTGACGAGATGAGTTCCTCGCGCAGCGCACCGACCATCACCTTGAGTTGCGGCGTTAGGTCGGCACCGCCGTACACATTGTATCCGCGATGGTCGCGGCGGTAGGGGTAATCTGGCTCTTCGTCGTTTTCGTATTGGTCGATCCAGAAGTTGTTGTTCATGTCCATCCCGAAGAGGAATTCTGGACGGTCGGAATGGAAACGGAGGAAAGGCTCTTCGTAGTCGGGTACCGCGTTGGAGCGCACGAAGTTGTCGTTTTGGTTGATGTCGGGTACGAAGTCGTTGTTTTGGTCCCAACCCGGAAAGACTTGGGAATCGCCTTGGAGCCAGTCGAAGCGCACCGTATCGGGGAAGCGGTCTTGGTCGTCGTTGTCTTCGACGAGCTCGACGATGCCCTCGCGCTCGCTATCGTATTCGATTTCTCCCGTGCCCGTGGTGACGAAGGTCCGCGTATTGTAGAGCGGATCCATGCTGTACGCCTCGCCAAAGACAAAGAAGGGAGCGGCCTTTTTGGACGCGTTTATCATCCAAGCCGGTGCCCGGCGGCGGCCGCCGATGCCGGATGTAGTGTTGTGCTCGTCGCGCAGGACGTTGGGGTACTTGCGATAGCTCACGCTCAGGTCGTATTCGGCGTACAGGTCAAAGCCCTTGTAGTCGCGTATTTCGATGTTGCTGCCGAAGATGTGGGTCGCCGTCGGCAGACCGTATTCGAGGCGGACGGTCTGCAAATTGGTGATGTCTTGCACGTTGCCCTCGGCTTGGGCCATGAGCAGCAATACGGCCTCTCCGTCGCGGTTGACTTGGCGGTCGGACGTCATCCAGACCTGATAGTCGTTACCCAGCACGAGCCGGAACTCGACTTTGACGATGTCCTCTTTGGGAAACGAGGCCCGATCGACAAAGGCCGGGCTGTCGAAGTCGTAGCTCAGGCGGATCTCCTCGGGGCCGTTGGCGGCGATGTAGCCCTGTTGGACAAAGCCACCTTCGATGACCGGCTCGAACTGGATGTCTTTACCGGCATCGACGGTGCCGTCCTCGTAAGTGATCAGGACGTCCGAGCCAGCTTGGAAGAAGGCGGCCCCGCCCGCTCCGTCGCCCGGGGAATCGTCGCGCAGGACGATCTGAATCAGCGACACGGTCTTGTTTTGGGCCACGGTCAAAGCGCCGGAAAACGGGTTGCCCACTAGGCGGTCCGAAAGCGTGTTCGACTGGTGGGCGTTGACCGCGTGCAGGCCCAATTGCAAGGCGTCGCTGAGCTGGTAGGCAAAGCGCCCGCCGAACAGCGTGGTGTTGTTGGTGCGGAGTACTTCTTGGTCTTCGGTCGTCGAGCCGCCTGGGTTGCTCAAGCGCGAATAGATGAGCGTCCCCTCGTAGCGGTCGGTGGCGAGGTCGAACTGCACGCCGTCCATGCGCGGCTTGGAAAAGACCATCGGCGAGATCACCGAGCGCATCTGTGCGCTGGTCGTCAAGGTGTAGAAGTATTGGCCCTTAGCGTCTGAGGCGATGACCACGTCGGAAAACCATTGTTGGAAGCGGTTGGACTTGAGTAGCGAGTTGCCGAACTGCTGAGGCTTGCTCTGGGAGTTGTTGAAGATCAACCAACCGCGAGTGAGGAAATTGCCGTACAGGTCGTAAAAGTAGTCGCCTTCGAGGCTGATATCGACGTAGCGCTGGTAGGGATTGCGAGCGTAGTTGGTGTACTGCCACTGGCGCCAGTGGTACTCTTTGTAGAGCTCCTGCGGCACGTACCAACGGCGCACTGCGGGGTCGAGGACGCCGAGCATGACGTCTGGCCCTTGGGGCGCAAAGGAAGTTTCGTCGCCCTGTTGCAGCCCGAGGCGCGAGCTGTAATCAACTTGACCGGCTGCCTCTTGGGCTACGCCGGCAGCGACGAGTAGCAAAACGACGCTTATTCTAATGGTAACAGTGTACATGGTGCTCTCTTTTCGCCCCTAATAGGCTACCGCGATAAGGTGAGATTGCCGTTGTCCGGCGCTGTCTTCGACGTCGGTGTCCACGTCGATCTGGCAGATGTAGAGTCCGGGCGGCACGACGCGGCCATGGTCGTCCTTCCCGTCCCAAGTAAAGCGCTGATGCCCGCCTTGGACCGTGCCCTCTAAAAGGCGCATGGGCCGGCCGTCGAGTGCCCAAATGCGGACGGCTGCTGGTCGCTCGGCATAGACTTTGAACAACGAGAACTCGATTTGGGCCACGTCGTTTACGAGGTCGCCGTTGGGCGTGAAGGGATTGGGTGCGACCGAGATGTCGGCGACGATCTGCTCGGCACCGAGCGCGCCGATCGACAGGGTTTGCGACGGTCGGAGCGCGGTGGCATCGGCAGCGTCGGCGGGCTGATAGGGCGTGCTGGCCGCTTGGTTGCGCACGGCCACCTTCAGTTTGGTGCCGTGGAGGAAAACTTTGGCCGCAAAGCGCAGGCGCACGAGTCGGCCGTGGCCGACGACCCATCCTCTGGCACGGCCTAGCCGGCTGTACTGGGCAGCGCTAAGCGTGTCGCCGGTTTCGTCGAAAACCGTCTGGTTCCCCAAACCGACGACCTTGCGGAAGTAGCGCACGGGCCCTTGGGACTCGGGCGGCAACTCGTCATAGGCCGCGCGATTCACTTCCACTAGCTCCTCTCCGGCAATGCGGAAGTAGCGCACCTCGCCGCGCACCTCGTCTGGGAGCAGGGCGTGCGAGGTCGCCGTCAGGAGTTGGCCGTCGATGCTGGTGGGCACTTCCTCGCCATCGGCCGTCGTGCGGAAATATAGCTGCGGCAGCGCATCGGTGTCGCTGCGGGCAACCTCCGGGAGGCGCACTAGGAGCGAGTCGCCTTGCAGCATCTGGCCGTCGGTGCTTGCCAAGTCCAAGAGCGATTGCGGCGTTCCAGATGCAAACTCCTCTTCGGTGCCTAGTGCCACATCAATAAGCTGCATGTCGAGGCCTGGATCGGCGCTGATGAGCATCTCGTCGAATCCGAGGCTGCGGACCGAGGTGGGCCGCTCTAAAAACTGGGGTTGGACGAAGACCTCAAAAGTGTCCAGAACCCCCACTTGGGCTTCAGACGGCCAGACTTCGGCTCGCAGCCCGAGGGCAACCGGGGTGTGCAACTCTACGGAGATGCGCTCTAGCGCAGGTGCGATCTGGCGATCCTCGCTGAGCAGGCGGGCCTGGATTTGCATGAACTTGCGCAGGCTGGGCGACGTTACCGGATCGCCGGGCTGCTGGTACTGCTGGCTCCAAGCACTCCAGCCCGGGCCTAGGGCGAAGGACGTGTCGATTGGCCCCTTGAGGAAGGCGAGGAGCTTCTTGTGCTCGGCTGCGGTCTTTTCAATGCCATTGCTGTCGTAGAAGCGTATCTGCTGGATGAGTTGATCGCCGGTGCGAGTGCGAAGCTCGACCTTGGTGTCCGGTGGCGTGTCGGCCTCCCAGTGGATACTGCCCAAGGTCACCAGCCCAGGCAACTCAATCAGAGCGGATTCTATCTCGACTTCCGCGGGTACACCTTCGGCAAACAGCATCAGTTCGTTGAATTGAGGCCAGAAGCGGTCGGTGCGATTCTCGGTGTCGCCGATGAAATTGGCCAAGGCCAACAGGTCGAGGAAGCGCACCTTGCGCACAGGGTTCTGCACATCGTTGAGGTAGCCAAAGAATCCGTGATCGACGTTGGTTACTCGCTCCGGCGGGGTGATGGTGCGCCAGCGCAGCTTGCCTTGGGCGTCGCGTTCCCCAGTGGACGACCGCATCTGATAGCCGCGGATATTACTACCAGCGACGCGAATTTGGTCCAGCCACACCGTACCGCCGATGTCGATAGTCAGCACGTTGGCACCTGGGTCGAGAGGGTCTCGGGTGGGTTGCTGATAACGGCTGCTGATATCCCCGTCGAAAGCCGGTCCCGGCGTCTTGCCAGCCGAGGTCAGGTCCAAAGTGCCGCCACCTCCAACTAGGCCGAGGCTGATGTTGTCTCCCCACCCCCACACTTCGACCTCGGCTAGGCGCGGCAATTCTCGGCGATAGAATTCTCGCCGTCCGCGGCGCTCCTCCTCCAAGGATTCGTAGGTTTCAGCGTCCACCGGCTCTTCGCGGCCGGCAAAGTCGCGCACGAAGTGGACGATGTCGCCGCGTTCATGCGCCGACAACGCCTCCCACGCAGCTTGGTCGATTTGCTCGGCCCGCCCGCCGCGCGTGTCGGTGATTACGATGCGGATGGTTTCGATGACCTTGCCGGTCCAAGCCGGGTCGGCGCTGTTTTGTCGCAGTTTCTTGACACTGCTGATCCCGCCGGCGGAAACTACGAGGCCGGGGTTGACCGGGGGCGCAAGGGTTGCTCCTCCGGTTGCGGCTGCACTTTCAAAGAAGAAGGCGCGCTGCTGGGTATTGGGCCCTTCGTGGGGGACGAACAACTCGAAGTTGACCTTGCGGTCGTCGGTAAGCGACAGCGTTTGGTTCTGTGCCAAGAGGAGGAGGTACTTGAAGAACGGATCGCCCAGTCCCTCTTCGACGAAGCGCACGGAGATGCCCTCTACGGGTATGGCCCGGCCTATATCGACCTCGACCCACCACTGCTCGATGGGATCGTTCGGATCGGGCTCCCAGAAGGTGGTCGGGTCACCGTCGACGATGTGGACCGCCGTCTCGATGTTGGAGCCAGCGCGGCTGACTCCGGGCCGCACCAGATAATCGTAGACGAACTTTTTCTGGGCGTCTTGGACGGGCTGGCCGAGCACATCGACTTTCAGGGTGCTATCCACATTGAGAATGCGCGGATCTTTGTTGGTGATCACGACCGGACGGGCGATGCTGGGATCGGCGAGGACGTTGTAGATCGAGCGCAGGTGCCGCGGACGCACCGCGCCCGAGTTGTCGATAGTGGTCAGGTGTTCGGGTTTTTTCCAGTGCTCCCAGTGGCTGCGCCCGGATACGACAATGCGGTCATCGACGATATCGTACCCTTGCTGGGCGCTGGCCGGCAGCCATGCCCACAACAGGCAGAACGCGAGGGCACCCCATTTTATTTTTGCCACGATAACACCTCCTTACAGGTGCTCGGCGAATAAGGCGACTTGGCTTCCGCGCTCGGCGCGCAGGCGTTGTATGAGCGCGTCCATGAGCTCGTTTCGGCGCTTTGCTTCCAAGATGCCCCGCGCTCGCGTTCGCGCTTGGGCAAAGGGTTGGATGTCGCCGCCCTCCTTATGGCGCACTCGGAATACGGCAAATTGGTCTAGCACCTCTACTGGTCCGTCCCATTCGCCGACCTCTGCGGCAAAGGCCGCGTCCACGAGCTGGGGATAGCGCGCCCGCACCACCTTGCGCAGGTGCAGCGCGCCGTCGTCGTGCGGGTCGCCGTGCGTTTCGACGCCTGGCCGGGCCAACAACTCGGCGACGGTGCTGCCGTTTGCGAGGGCTTCGCGCAACTGTTGGGCCTGCTCGCGGGTGGGCGCAAGTAACTGGTTGATGTGGACGGATTCAGCCGTGCGGAAGCGCGTCTTATTCGCCTCGTAGTACGCGGCGATTTCTTCCTCACTGGGGATGGCCTTTGTTGCCGTTTCTACCTTGGTGAGTTGCTGTAAAACGAAGGCCTTGCGCTTGCGCTCGCGCCACTCGGCGAACTCGGCCTCTTGCTCCCATCCACGCCGCTGGGCTGCCGCGGTCATCAGATAGGCTGGCAAGAGCGCGGCGCGGGCTAACGAGACGACTTGTGCGCTGTCTTGCAACGCGCCCCGGAAGCCGACCGAGCGCAGGTCGTGGAGGTATTCGCCCAAGGAAATTGCTCCGCCGTCAAAGCGGTAGAGGGGAAGCGCGGCGAGCGAGTCGGCGAGATCTGGCTCGGCCAGCAAGGCTTGCAGCCCTGCGTGGTCCAACTGGAGGTCCAAGGAGCGGCTCAGCGTTTCCACTTCAATTTGCAGGCGACTCTGCCACTTTTCGCGGTGCGCCGCGCTGGCGGCTTCTTTGGCGTAGTCGGCCTTGTCGGCTGCTCGGTCTTCGATAAAGCGGTAGATCTGCCAGCCGCCCGCCAAAGGCAGCGGTTCGGCTATTTGGCCGACCGGCAGGGAAAGGAAGGTCTGCGGCGGAATGGCAAAGCGCTGCGCTTGGGTGCGCCCAATCCAACCGACGACACCGTCGCCCTGTGGGGCAAAAAGGTCGTTGGCCGCAAAGCGTTGCGCTAGATCGACGAAAGGTTCGCCCTCGTGCAGGGCCTGCAATACGCGGTCTACGTCTTGCTGCTGCCGCACTAGAATCCGCGCAAAGAGCCGCTCGCGGTCGAAGCCCATATCGACGAAGGTGCGCTCGACTTCCTCGGGCGTCACCTCGACTTGGGGCGCGAGCACTTCGGCTTGGTAGCGCTGGGAGAGCTGTTTGCGGACCAGGGCGTTTAGCTGGTAGCGGACCTCGTCGCTTTGCTCGATTCCCCTAGCGCGGGCCTCTTGCATTAGTAATTCCTGATCGACGAGGGATTGTAGGTGATCGCGCGCGGATTCGCTCTGCAAGCCGGGCGGCAAGCGCTCGACAAAGCGCAGGTACTCGGCCTTGGTGAGGGCTACGTCGCCGACTTGGGCCACGACTGGGTCGTCTGGCGCGCAGCCGAACAGGGCCAAGAGGGCAATAGCGCACCACAGGGAGTGGGGAGTAGCGGTAAACATGCTGTTTGATTTAATCAACGGCTAGGCGGGTGTCAAGTTTCTCGCCAATATGACCAACTGTAACTGTATGTAATTGTTGGTTTTATTTGTCTTTCAGTACATGCGGATCACGTTGCCCGTCATTCCGGTGAAGCCGTCTATGACCAGCCACGCCCCGCCCGAAGCAAATTGCCCGAGTATTACTCCCAAAAAGAACCAGCGCGTCGAGCGGTAGCCGTTCGGCCCCATGTACTTCAAAACGATGGACTTGATCAGCCAAGCGAGAAAGATGCTGAACCAGACGTTGCCGAGAATCCAAGTGCCGCTGGCCACGTAGCCGATGGGATGCAAGGGCCACCACAACAGGTGATGGCGCGCCCACAGCAAGAGCGCCATGACCGCGGCTCCCACTCCGTTCCAGAGCCACCCGAGCCAATAGGGTCCGGTTGGCGTCTCGATGAAGCGAGCGGCAAAGCGAAACGGCTCAAAAGCAAAAAGCCCAGAGAAATACTGGCGGTGCAGGTTGAGCGCCCCGTACTGGTAGCCCAAGTTCAAGGTCGCGTAGATCGAGCCCAAAAGGCCGATGACCAGCGCGGCCGTTAGCATCGCCAGGATGCGCCGCCGCCCGACCTTGAGGCCGTGCAACATGCGGATGCCATTGGCGCAGGGAGCCATCATAAAGACCAGCAGGTCGCCCGCCCAAGCGAGGGTAAAGCCTAGGGCCATCATCCCCGTCGCCCCCAGCGCCGACGAGCCGACGCCCGAGACCACAAAGCCCGCGCCCGAAAGCCCCTCCACAGCCGACGAGAGACCGGCTTCGACGATCACGCGGGTGAGGGCGAAGAAGATGGCAACCGCCGCGCCGAGAAACAGCACCACTGCCCACCAAGGCAAGCCCGTCTGCCACAGCCACAAGCCCATGACGACCAAGCCCATGGCCAAGCCAACCACAGCCGTCCGATAGGACAGCAACTCTCCGGCTGCGCTGCCGCCGGCTCGGGCCTGTTGCCACACAGTTTTTAGATGGCCGCGTGCCGTCCACAGCCCCAAGACGACCAGCGCAATCATCGCGCCCATGCTCTGATGGCTCAACATGCCCGTGGTGGGGCCGGCGTGACTGAAGGCGTCGAGCTGTTCGGTGGTGAAGATGCCCAGGGTCGAGCAGGCCCATTCTTGGGCTTTGGCCAATAAATAAAAAAACCACAAGCTGCCGGAGATTCCGGTGTTGATAAAATAGGCCAAGCCCATCATCAGGAAGTTGAGCCGGATGCGCAGGACAACTGCGTCGTGCCCTAGGGCTAGCGGCAGGTTGAGATCGACGCGCGACGCGAATTCGTAGTAGTGGCTAAAGGAGTTGATCGTGTTGAGGATCGCCGGTACGGCAAAGCCGGCCCACATTATGGGATTGCGCAAAAAGGGCTTTATGCGCGCTGGCCGTGGGCCGTCCTCAATCATCCCCAGCGGCACTTGGACTAGCGGGTAGAGCAACCGCTCGTGGTCCATCCACTGCCGCCGCATAATCACCATCGCGCAGATGAGCACGAGGTAGAAGGCGGCCATAAAGAGCAACCACCAAAAAAGCGGCTCGACCCAAGCGCCCCAAGGGATGGATTCGCCTCGGGGGAGTCCTTCGTAAAACTGCTTGATCGCCACTTCGTCTTGGACGACCAGCCAAGTGGGGATGTGGGGCACTAGCAGCTCGGCCCAGTTATTTTCTGGGGTCGCGTAGTAGAGCACGCTGGAAATGGCGGGGAGCGCGGCACCAGTAAAGCCCCGCGATGGAATCGCCGTTGCCAGCATCATCATCGCGGTAATCAGCAGCAGTTCGGCGCGATTGAACGCCCAGTGTCGCCGCACTAGCCCCAGCAGCGGTTGCACCAGCGCGAGCAGACAGAAGAGTAGGAAAAAGGCCGCTGGCGTCGATGAACTCAGGCCCAGCCGGGTGCCCTTGATCACGAATTCCCCATAGGGCAGCCCGACGGCGATCAGGGCGCAGAGTCCGAGGCCAGTCATCATCGCCGGCAGGCGAATTGCGGGGGAGGGCTGGGGATCTGGGGACATGGAGCAATCTGGAGTAGCGGGTGCGCGGCGAATTGGCAAACGTAGCCAAATCCGCGGATAGTCGTCAATAAACGGCTGACCCCGCGACAAAAGATGGCGGCGGTCTGGTTGCTGTCTACGGGAAAATGCCGCTAACTATCTGGACATCCAATGACCTTTTGCTAGACGAGGAGATATGGAGCGCAAAATTTACGCCTTTGGCATGGACGGCTTTATCGTCCCGATGATGAAGCGATTCGCCGCGGAAGGGACTTTGCCCTACTTCGAGCGCTTGTTGCGGGAGGGGACAGTTAACCAGACTCTGCCCTCCTTTCCGGTGTGGACCCCGACTAACTGGGCCACGCTTTCGACGGGGGCGCACACAGGCACGCACGGGGTGACGCGCTGGCGGGTGGAAGTCGCGCCGGGCCAGCGGATCGACAGTTTCGACGGGCGGGCCAACAATGCCGAGCGCATCTGGAACGCCTTGGAACGGGCGGGTATGCAGAGCGTGGCCGTCCACTATCCGGCCGCCCATCCCTCCGGGGTGAAGACGGGTTTTGTGGTGGACGGTTTTGGCCATCCCGGGCATCGCAGCACGGATTTTGAAGTGGCTATCTGCCAGGCCTATACCACGGAGGCCGCGCTAGAGGAAGCTATCGAGATGGACCACGATGGGACGGCGGTGCGGCAGGAACAGCGCAGCGTCGAGCCGATTCCGCCGTTGGCACCGGTGCAGGGGTGGCAGAATCTGCCCGAAAGTCATGCTCTGCCGCTGGAGAGTCGCATTGAGGTGGTGGCTCGGTTGGGCGGGGATGTCACGGCTTTTCACTTGCTGGTGGTGGACAGTGCAGGGAGGGGCTATGACCGGGTGCTGGTGTGTCGGGATCGGGATGGGGCCAGTTGCCTAGCCGTTGCCGGAGTGGGGGAATGGAGCGAGTGGGCGGTGGAGGACTTTGCTATGGACGGGAACAGACGCCCGGCATCGGTGCGTTTCAAGCTGATGGAACTGGCCGCGGACGGCAGTCGGCTCAAGCTCTACCGCACTCAGGTGACTTATACCGATGGCTTCACGCTGCCCGACGAGTTGGCCGGGGAACTGGTGGAGCGCTTTGGGTCGTATCAGGAACACGCCTCTATGTTGCCCTATACCTCGGGAATGGCCGATTTTGACACGGCCTTGGAAGAATGCGAGTACCAGGGGATGTGGTTTGCCGAGGTCGCCCGCTACATGCTGCGCGAGCGGGACTGTTCCTTTTTTATCTGCCATTGGCATCTGTACGATTATCTCAACCACATCCACCTCGGGGACGTGGATTCGGTATGTCCGGGGTACGAAGCTGAGTGCGCCGAACAGTACGTGGACTATTTCCGGCGGGCCTATCAGGTAGGGGATCGCATTTTGGGTCGGCTGTGGGAGGACGCGGATGAGCATACGTACGTGGGCGTGGTGTCCGACCACGGGTGCTCGCCCGATGTGCGGGTGGCCAATATCCGGCAATTTTTGCACGAACAGGGCTTTATGGCACTCAAGGGCGGCGGGGAAGAGACGCTGGTACGCGATCAGGTGCGGGAGGAGGATATCGACTGGGAGCGCACCCGGGCCTATATGAAGGACGACAAGGGATTCGACATTTTTATCAACGCCGAGCCGGGGCCGGGATTCGACCGCATTGAGGCCGAGTTGCTGCTAGCCTTGCGCACGTGGGTTGACCAAGAAGTGGGGCGCAATCCTGTGGCCATAGCCCTGCCTCGGCGGGACGCGTACATCCTCGGGCAGTGGGGCGACCAGTGCGGCGATGTGGTCTTTGCCTGGGACCACGGGTACGTGAGCGGGTACTACGGGCAGTGGCGCGGTATTGCGGGCGGAGGCTGCGTTGGTGCGCCCAATGTGTTCGGGGCGCACCACGGGGGATTTCTGCCGACCCAAAGTCAGGACTCGTCCAGTTTTGGCTCGTGGTTGCTGGCCGGGCCGGGCGTAAAGCGGGGTTACGAGCGGCCGGTGGACAAACTGGGGTACATCCACGCCGCCGATGTAGTGCCCACCTTTTGCCAGATGCTGGGGGCCGAGCCGCCGCGCCAAGCGCAGGGGACGGTGGCGCGGGACTTGTTTGAGGGGCACGAGATGGTCAGGGAGCGGGATCCTGGCCAGCCGTGATGCCCCAGACCTTTCCGAGCTTGTGCGAGTTGAATCAACCCTCCTCAAAGACAGCCTCCCCTCGGTGCAGCCGCTGGGCGATCTGGAGCGTTTGGAGTAGCTCGCGCTGAGTTGGCGCCTTGGCCGCCAGAAAACGGGCTGCAGCCACCATCAGAATCCGTTGCTCGCCGACGTCGGTGCGCTCCCCATACTGGCGGATGGCTGCCTCGAGCATCTGAAAGCTGTGAAACTCGGCGTCCTCTCTCACCAGGGATTCCGCCAGCGAGCGGAACAGGGGTCCCGGTTCACCGCCCGATGTCAGAAAACTATTGACGAGTCGCCCGGCTTCATCGACCTGCTGCTGCTGGTTGAGTAGCAGCAGGTATTCCTCCATATAGCCATCGCCCGCCTCTGCCGCGCTGGGGTCAGGTAAGCGGGCAGCCGGAACATTGAGAAAACGGTCGAGGTAGACGCGCAGCGCCCCATGGTATACGCCGCGCAGCATCTCGGGCGATTCGGCTCTCTTCAGCAGCTGATGCAATGCGTTGGCGTACGAAAAGGTGTGCAGCACCGAGATCCAGTCGGAGAACTCGTTGCGCACGTGGAACCTAACGATGCGCAGCGCCGCTGCCAGCGCTACCGCCTCCGCAAGCTGCACTGGGCGCGCGCCCTGCCGCAGCGCTTCGTTCAGCGCCGCTACGATCGCATGAGGATCGTCCCGTAGAAGCTCCGCCGCGAATCCACTGTCTCGTTTCCACTCCCGTCCCCGTCCTTCTTTTAGCAGTCGATCCAGCGAGCCAAAGGTCTCGTTCAGCAGCGTCACGAGGTCGACGGGAGAGCGCCAACTGTTCTGCTCTTCGCTGCGCAGCGCCCCGCTCAATTGGCGAATCAGGGAGGGCAAGACGTCTGCTGCGTGCTCCCAGCCAATGCGGTCGAGCAGCTCGAATGCCTTGTTGATGAAGTCGATGACGTGGCCACCATCGAGATAGAAGTGGTCGGTTGCCGCCGTCACCATCATCTCGGCTAGGTCGGCTTGGCTCGAAGGGCGCTCGATGGCCGCCAGCAAGGTGCGTTCGGCCCCATCGGCGTTGCGCACTTCGATCAGGTAGCGGAACCATCGTCTCAGCGCGGCGTGCGGGATAGCCTTGCTCTCGAGAGGCCGCAACGGGATTCGCGGCGGCTGACCGCTGGTGTTCGACGCCACGTGTAAGACCCCTTGGTACAACGGCGCAATGCGTTCGTCGCCTTCGAGGTGGTCGCTTACGTTGGCCATCGCCGAGAGAATCGTCATGCCATCTGCCCAACCCGAACGCCGCCGGCGCACGCCGTACAGGCCGCTTACCCGCACGATGTCGTTCGGATTCGCCCCGGCGCGTATGAGCGCGACGACGGCCTTGGCGACCACCAGCCTAATGTTCTGGTCCATACCCTCTTCGAGTCGGTGCAGTCCGCGCTCGACCGGGTCGCGAGGGGTTGCGGAAACATCGATGAATACGCGACCGTCCTTGACTTCAACCGGATAGACCGTCGCGTCGTCGGCAAACAGATCAAAGGTGCAACCGCTGTTGAGATCGAAGCGAGCGTGATGCCAGTGACAGGTCAGAATGCCGTCCTCGACGGTTCCGCGATGCAAGGGAAACCCCATGTGTGGACAGCGGTTGTCCACGGCGTGTAGGTCGCCCTCCGAGTAGAAGACGACAATCGGCACAGGTCCGTTCGAGACCACAGCCCTTCCCTTGAGCTTGATCTCATCCAGAGATCCTGCATCCAGCAGTTTTGGCGCTGAGTTTTTCATGACTTTTCCTTTCGCTTGGCATTCGTCTCGCAGGTCATTCCCGGTCGCGAAAGCCGATGAGACAGAGGCTCTCCGATGAGCTATGGACTGAACTTACAACTTCAAGTATACTTGAAGTCAAGGAGAATCTCATGACGGAACTTTCACCCTTTCTGACCATCGGTGAGGTAGCGGCGCGAAGCGGAGTCGCGACCTCTGCGCTGCGCTTCTATGAGGAGCAGGGACTGATCTCATCCGAGCGGACCAGTGGCAACCAGCGACGATATCGACGGGCCGTATTGCGTCGCGTCGCCGTCATTCGGGCAGCCCAGGCGATCGGCGTATCGCTGCGGGAAATCCGCTCAGCGCTGGATGCGCTTCCCGACGGACGCACGCCGAACAAAGCGGACTGGGCCAGCCTGTCGCGGGGCTGGAGGGATCAGCTTGAAGAGCGGATCGAGGTGCTGGAGAAGTTGAAAGAGAACCTGACCGGCTGCATAGGTTGTGGCTGCCTGTCCCTGCGGTTGTGCTCGTTGTTCAACCGGAATGACGAGATAGTATCTCGCGTCGACGGCAGTTTGCTGATGGGAAGACCTGAGGCGAGGCACCCATCCTCCAAGTGAGGTGCCAGAAAAGTGGAAAAACGGAGATGAGTGAGACAATGCCAATGGAAAAGCACGTGCTGGTGTGCGACTGGGTGTCCGAAGACCTTGATCCGGAAAGGGAACGGCTCGGGCGGGCGGGGATTGCGCTCTCCTCTGCGGGAATCGCGGTCACCGATTCAGTGGATGAAAAGCGATGCAAACTGAAGCAGGCGATCGCCTCGACCCCCCGCATCGACGCGCTAATGTTCTGCATCGCCCCCATCGACGCGGAGATTATTGGCCTGCTCCCGGGCAACTGTAGATTGCTGCAGCGATATGGCACGGGTCTCGACAACGTCGACCTAAAAGCGGCCGCCGAACGCGGCATGAGCGTCCGCAATACGCCGCAGTACTGCGTCGAGGAAGTGGCGGTCCACGCCATGGGCATGTTGCTGGCCCTGCACCGCCAGCTTGGATCGACGCAGGAGCGGCTGCTCTGCGGGGAGTGGTCGCTGAAACCACCGGCTCCCATCCGGCGGTTGAGCCGGCTGAGGCTGGGAGTGCTGGGATTCGGCCGCATCGGCCGCAAGTTGGGTGAACTGATGCGGCCCTTGGTGCGGGACGTGGTCTATTTCGACGAAGTGGAGGCCGATGGGATCGACTGGGCTACGCGGGCCGGGCGGGAAGAGCTGCTGCGAACGGCGGATCTGATTTCGCTGCACCTGCCGCTGACACCCCAGACGCGCTGTATCATCAACGCCGAGACCCTAGCGATGATGAAGAAGTCCGCCCTGTTGGTCAACGCGGCGCGCGGTGCCTTGGTCGACTCCGAGGCGTTGGCCGCGGCCCTGAACGAGGGACGGCTCGGCGGTGCCGGCCTAGACGTCTTCGAACCGGAGATCCTGCCCGGCGACTCCCCGCTGCGGACGGCGGCGAATATTCTGCTGACGAGCCATACGGCTTGGTATAGCGAGGATTCGGTTCAGGACGCGCGGGTCGAGGCCGTGGAGAGTGTCATAGAAGTTCTCGGCGAATAGGCTTGACATGCTTTGATAATAAACTAAGCTTAGCTAAGCTAAAAGGAGTTGATCCATGCACATCACCAATATCCACCAAGCTAAAACACAGCTCTCCAAACTGATTGAACGGGTACTCCAGGGAGAGGAGATCGTCATCGGTCGAGCTGGCAAGCCGGTGGCCAAACTCGTTCCGTACGAGCGGTCGGTCCAGCCCCGTCAAGGGGGACAGTGGCGTGGCCAAGTCGCGCTAGAGGACAACTTCGACGAGTTGCCCGAAGAAATAGCGGCGGCCTTTAGGGGTGAACAACCGTGAATCTCCTCTTGGACACCCACGCGCTATTGTGGTGGCTCGACGACCCCACCCTCCTTGCTCCGGCTGCCCGGGTCGCCATCAGCCAAGGCCAGAACGCGGTTTTCATCAGCGCGGCAGCCGCTTGGGAAATCGCCATCAAAAAGGCACTGGGCCGACTGAAGGCGCCGGACAACTTGGAAGAGGTCTTGGAGGAAGAGCACTTTCAACCACTGCCCATCACCCTAGCGCACGCCTTGGCCGTGGTCTCCTTGCCCCCGATCCATCAGGACCCCTTTGATCGCATCCAAGCGGCGCAGGCGAAATTGGAGAATTTAACCCTGGTGACGCGGGATGCACGCCTCAAGCAGTACGGCATCCCCTGTATCGACGCCTGAACTTCCTTGATGGGAACGGCGCACTCCGCGGCCAAGGTGCTTGACAAAGCGCCTTTTTGGCGGGTATCTAGGGCCCTATCAATGACCTATTTGAGGAGAAACCATGGACAATTTGACTAAACGCACCTTGGGTCGCACGGGTCTCGAGGTCACCCAACTCGGCTTTGGCGCGGCTGAGCGCGGCTTGCCGGATGAGGCGGAGTACGACGATCAGGCCGGCAGCGTCTTGAATGCGGCTCTTGATGCGGGGATCAACTTAGTTGACACGGCCCCGGATTACGGCGCGAGCGAGGGGCGGGTCGGCAAGTATCTGAGCCATCGCCGCGACGAGTTTTTCTTGGCTACCAAATGCGGCTGCAACATCGACGAAGAGGGCAACAGACTGGAGCCGGGGCACTTGTGGACGGCTGAGCGTTTGCGCACCAACATCGACCAGAGCCTGCGCCGCCTGAAGACCGACTGCGTAGATCTGCTACAGATGCACAATCCCACCGTGGAAGACGTCGAGCTGGGAGGGCTGATCGAAGTGCTTGAGGATATTCGACAGGCGGGAAAGACCCGTTTCTTCGGCGTGTCTTCCACGCTGCCACACTTAGCCGCGTTTGTGGAGTCGGGTGCGTTTGATGTGTTTCAGATTCCCTATTCGGCCCTTGAGCGCCAGCACGAGAGGATTATTCAGGAAGCGGCCGACGCCGGCGCTGGCATTCTCATTCGCGGTGGCATTAGCTTGGGACATCGAGCCAATGAGGAGCGCCAGTCGAAGTGGGAGCAGTCCGGGCTCGACGAACTCATCGGTGGGATGAGCCGTCACGAGTTCATCCTGCGCTTCACCCTCGCGCATCCGGCGTGTCACACCACGATTGTCGGCACGACGAATCTCGAACACATGAAGGCCAATGTCGCTGCGGCCTTGGCGGGGCCATTGCCTGCGGATCTCTACGCGGAGACAAAGGCCAAGTTGGCGAGTATTGGCGAGGAGCCGGAATAGCTCTAGTAGAGCCGTGAGCTTGGCGGCTGACTCGTAAGCTTATGCATTGGAATTCCCTAGACAAGCTCGTCGAGGAGTGCGCTTTCTCTGGCGTCGTCCGTGTCCGGCGACATGGCCAACCAATATACGAGAGAGCTGCCGGGTTTGCCGATCGCGCCAACTCGATCGGCAACACCGCAGAGACTCGCTTTGGCATCGCTTCTGGAACGAAGTTGCTGACGGCATTGACCGTGGGCCGGCTCATCGACGCGGGTCGGCTGGCATTGACTACGCAAGTGCGCGACTGCATCTCAGTGGAGCTGCCGGATTACTCAGCGGCCATCACCATCCAGCATTTGCTTACCCACACCTCCGGGATGCCCGACTATTACGACGAAGAGCTCATCGAGGATTTCGACAATTTCACCGTCGATATCCCTTGGTACGAGCTAAGAGGTCCGCAGGACTATCTGCCGGTGTTCCCACAACGGGAGATGAAGTTTGCACCGGGAGAAGGGTTCTCGTACTGCAACAGCGGTTACATCCTGCTAGGTGTAGTGGTGGAAGAGGTAACAGGGAAGCGCTTTCAGGACGTCGTCGCCGAGGAGATCCTTGGACCAGCAGGAATGGATCGCTCTGGATTCTTCGCCATGAACCAACTGCCGGAAGGCACGGCCCTTGGCTACATCGAAGACGGAGAGCGCTGGCGGACGAATATCTACAACCTGCCCATCGTCGGTGCCTCGGACGGCGGTTTGTTCTCGACGCTGGCAGACATCGCGGCGCTCTGGGATGGGTTCTGGAAGGGCGAGATCGTCTCCGAGGAATTGGTGCGTACCTTCAGTGCGCCTTTCTCCAATGTCAGCGGCGATTCCGGTCTCCACTACGGACACGGAATGTGGCTTCACAGACGCGCAGATGGAACTCTCCAGCACTATATCATGGGAGCGGATCCCGGTATCTCCTGCAAGTCTGCCGTCGACTGTCAGCGGCAGTTGGACTACGCGGTTCTTGCGAACACATCCGAGGGCGCGTGGCCGATTGCAAGGGCTATCGACGACGTTCTCGGAAAAGAGGATTGAAGCGATTGGGGCCCTAACTGAGCATGGCGCGTTCTTCGTCGCTCATGTCGAGGATGTAATCGGGGACTTGCGTCTGATGGTAGCCGGGGGCGTGGGCTTGGAAAGATGGACTGTACTTGTAGATCAGCGAGCGGCGCTGGTGTTCGCCCTGCCATACTAGCGTGCCGTGGGTCAGTGCTTCGGTGAAGATGATGGCGTCGCCGGCTTGGCTGTGGATCTCTTTGACGTACTCGCGGTGTTCTTCGTATAGGGACAGCTTCTCGGGCAGGGGAAAATTGGCTTTGTGGGAGCCGGGGATGACTGCTAGGCCACCGTCGCCGGGGCCTTCGTCGGCTAGCTGGAATTCGACTGCGGTCAAGCCGCAGAACATCCGGCCGAATTTGAAGGTGTAAGTCTGCGAGAAGTCCTGGCGCTCAACGCCGCCGCCGTGGAGGTAGTGGCCGCCGTCGCCTTTGTCCATGGCAATGAGCAAGGGGCCGTGATCTAGGCGGTAGCCACCGCCGAGCAGTTCGTTGAGATAGGGCTGGATTTTGGCGTGGACGAGTAGGTCGCGAAAAGGCTCGCAGTGCGGCCGTTCCCATTCCAACATGCCCTCCATCCACTTTTGCTTGTCCGTGCCGCCGAGGACTTTGGAGTCTCCTTCGAGGGTACGCTCGGTTTGGAAAAAGCGGTCGGCGTGGGCGTCGATGGCGGCGTTGCAGCGGGCCACTTCCTCTTGGCTCAGCACCCCCTTGAGGTGGACGAAGCCTTTGAGGTCGAAGAAGAATTTATCGTCGTCGTTCATGGGACTTTGGGTTCGCTTTTAGTGTGGCGGCCGGAGGACGGCTTGTTGCTCTGGCGTCATGTCCCGGACGTAGGGAGGATACGAAACTTCGGAGATAGGAGGGGTGAGGGTTTGGTAGCGCGGACAGTAGGAATAGAGCAGGGTGCGGCGCTGATGGGCCGCCCGCCAGACTAGGGTGCCGTGAATGGTGGCTTCGGCGAAGATCACCACATCGCCGGCGCGCACGTTGACTTCGACGACTTCGTCTTGGAAAGCCTCGCAATCGCGCAGTGCTTCGGGGATTGGATAGTTGGCTTTATGGCCGCCGGGGACTACGGCCAAGCCGCCGTCGCCGGGGCCTTCGTCGGCCAGTGGGAATTCCACTAGCGTCAGGCCGTTGTAGATCTTGCCGAATTTCCAGTGATAGGTCAGCGAATAGGACAACCGATCGAGTTGGCCGCCGTGGAGGTAGTGGCCGGCGCAGCCTTTGTCCATTACAATAAGTCGCGGCTGCGTGGCCATGTGATAGTCGCCTATTATTTCGCGCAAGTAGGGTTTGAGGCGGGGGTGGACCATCAATTGGCGGAAGGGCTCGCAGTAGGGTCGCTTCCAGGCGACCATCTCATCGCTCCAGCGCTGCCGGATGTCGCTGGTCAGGGCCTTGGACTCGCCTTCGAAGCGGCGCTCGTGGACTTCGATTTGGTCGTCGTAGTGATCGATGGCTTCGTTGCAGCGGCGGATGGTGTCTGGATCGACGACATCTCTGAGGATGAGGTAGCCGTTGAGGTCGAAGAAGTACTTTTCGTCGTCTGTCATACGCCAATTTCCCGTAAACAAACAGTGGGACTTAGGAAGGTGGACGATGACGCAGCGGTACGCAACTCCGGCGCTTCACTCCGGCGTTGGTTTCAAGCGGTCCAGTGCTTCTTGGAGCGCGGCGGTCAGGACCTCGGGCTCATCCGTGCCGATGCGGCAGGTCTTGCCGCTTTTCATTTTTAGTTCTACCGCTTCCTGTCCTGAGACATTGTAGAGCCAGCCGTGGGGTGTCAGGCGGATACCCCAGCCGTAGATCCAGGAGTTTTTCACCGGTCGGTAGGTGTCGATCTGATCGAGGGGGAAGCGCTTGCGGATCAGGCCGATGCCAAAGCGGATGCGGAGGTGCTCGGCGTCGATCTCGACGGTCAGGCTGGCGAATAGGGCTAGGACCACCACCATACTGCCTAAGATCAGCCAAGCGGCGGTGGCTATTCCGGCCAGCCACGCGGGCAGGGCGGCCAGCGGTATGATGGCGGCCGTGGTGACGACGATGACTGTGCCGAACTGGGTATGGCGATAGGTGTTCACTACATCTGCTCCTGATAGGGTTTGATCCACAGGCCCGTCAGCTTGCCGTCTTGGTCGAGGACGACGCGCACTTCGGGTGATGCGGTACTGTACCGGCCCCTGAAGCGGTGGATCAGCAGGTGCGGCTGGTTTTCTATGGAGTGGGTCTCGACGAAGTCTAGGCCCTCAAAGGTGCCGAAGAGTTGCCGGAGCTGTTGGTAGCTATGGCGCTGGATTTCTGCGGTGAAAGCCTTGCGAAAGCTCTCGGTGGCCTCTGGCCCCAAGGTTTCAAAGCGACCCTGCTCGTGGGCTTGGAGAATTTGGGTGGCCAATTGTGCGGCCAAATGGTGTTGTTCGGACTGGACGGGTGCGCTGGCAACGGTCTGAGGGGCTGCGGTCCCCGGCAGCAGGCGTCCTGCCGCTCCGGTGGCGACCTCGCCCAAGGCGATGGCGGCGATGAATACGGCAATGGCCCGACCACCGGCGACATTGCACGAAACGGCAAAGGCGCGGTACATCAGGAGTACTGTCCAGACTAGCAGTAGTATCAGCACTATGCCTACCGAACTGAGGAGGACAAGCTGCGCGATGGAGAGATGCGAGATGCCCTCGGCGACCAAAGACGTGGTGAGGTCGCGAAAGGGCGGCGACATCGCGATCAGAGCTATGAGCAGTCCGGGAGCCCGGGCTAGGGCTTGGGTGCCGAAGACGTCGATGGGGCGCACGCGGCTGCGACTGATCAGGCGGCCACCGATGTAGAGTAGGACACTGGGGATGGCCCAGGCCATGAGGCCCTGCGCTATAGCGTGCCAGAGCGGGGCCGGGGCCGTGCGCTGGAAGGAAATCACGCCTGTGAAGCGGAAATCGAAGATGCCGCCGAGCCAAGCAGTCAAAGTGATACACGCTAGGCCCCAGGCTAGGGCTTGGCTGCCGGCCAAGAAGTGAAAGGGATTGAACAGCCACAGGTGCCAAGCTGAGGTCGTGCGGGTGTGGGGAGCGTCCATGGCGAGCTTCTTTCTATGAAATGCGCGTCACTGATTGAACACGCGCTTTGATTTCTAGTTGATCACCAAGCTCAAAATCACCATGTCTTGGTTGACACAGGGAATGGTCATCCTATCTTGCGTAAACACATACATTACAACTGTATGCTACTAAGCGGAAGCACGACTATAGTTAGAAGGCCGCTTAACCCGAACTCACGTAAGTATTAACCTTATCATGGGCTCTCATGTTCAAGAGACCCGCTTAGCTTAGCCCAGTCAAGTATATAATTCCCTCTCTTAAGGATATCATGTCATGATTCTAACAAATCCCTTGAATCAAGGCTTTGTGGCCATGAGGAAGCTAGCGCTCGTTTTCGTTGCGGTGTTCATCTACGTGTCTTCTCTCCAGGCCCAAGATCAACGGCTCGAACTTCCAACCTATCACCTGACCGTCGATTCCGCCGACCTGAGTGCCCTCTACCAGTCCCCCCGCAGCAATGCCCGCTATCCCGCCCAATTTTCCTTCGCGGGAGAGGTTCTCGAGTGCGAGGTGCGATTCCGGGGCGAAACGGCCCGCTTTTATCCGAAGAAAAGCTGGAAGGTCTGGTTTGAGGATTCATCCAATCCGGTTGGAGTCAGGGAGCTCAACCTCAACGCGGAATACTCGGATCGCTCGTTGATGCGCAACGCGCTGGCCATGAGGTTGTATCAGTTCATCGGTCATCCAGCGCCGAATACCGAGCACATCAGCCTGATGGTCAACGATGACTTCATGGGCGTCTTCGTCCAGGTAGAGGAGCCTGATCAGGAGCTTCTGCGGCGGTACGACTACGAGCTCGGAAGTCTTTACAAATCCGAGAATCACGGTGGGAGTACAGCGCCATTGCTGGATTACGACACCTACTTTTGGTCGTGGAACAAGAAGGTGGGAGGTGAATCCGACTATATCGATGGGCAGCGGCTATTCAATCAGCTTCTCTATCTGACGTATGAGGATTTTGCAGAGCGGATTTCCCTGCTGGTGGATGTGGAGAATGTGCTGCAATACTTTGCGGTCGCCTATGCGATCTCCAGTCTAGACGCCGTGACGAAGAATACCCTGCTCTATTTCGACCCGAGCGGGCACTTGCAGCAAATCTTACCCTGGGATCACGATGCTTCCTTCGGCAATTACTGGACCGGAGAATACAGGCCCTACTTTGAAACGGTCTCCGAACACCCCCATCTGAACCACAATCTTCTATTTCAGAGGTTGATGGAATACGACGCCTGGCGCGAGTCGTTCTGGAGCAAGGTCAGCTTCGTCATCGAGCACGGATTCGCCGCGGTGGAGGCCGAGATCGATTCAACGTACGAGTTGATCAAGTCGGACGTTTATCTGGACAGAGCCAAGATTGGCACCAACGCCGAATTTGACGATGCGATCTCGCGTCTGAAGGGCTTTCTGGCGGCGAGGAGATCGTTCCTGACGGATTTCCCCTTTGTCGAAAAGAAAAAGAATCTTCTAGCGGACTTGTATTGCTCCGATCCGTTTCCCTCGCCCGATGCCGATGATCGCGGCGTGGTGTTTCGCGCCACTTCGCGCAGCCCCCAAGCTGTCGTGGTCGAATATATCACGGATTTGTCGTCCTACGAGACATGGGGAGAAGAGATCACGGTCAAGGAACTCGCGCTGTTCGACGATGGTCGACACGACGATCTGCAGGCGGGGGACCTCGTCTACGGCAATCGTCTCGTGCTGCCCAAAAACTACACGGGCCTCGTGCCCTATTCTTTTAGGGCCGGAGGCTATAGCTATCCCTCCAACGGGCTATTCTATATCAATTACAGGGCCATGAAGACGTTCGCTTTGAATGTGAATCACGCCGGTATCGAGGAGTATCGACACTTGCAGATCGGAGACGTTCAGCGGATACGAGATGAATATTTCATCGAGATCATCAATGCCGGTGAGTTGAATCTGAACCTTTCCTACTGCAGCTTTGAAGCCGGGGAGTATTTCAACCGTTTCATGTTCCCGCCCGGGACGAACATCGAGGCGGGCTCCAGCCTGATCCTTTCCTCGAACAGAGATGCCGCCGGGGACCTGTTTCCGGACTCGCCCGTCTTCGGCAACCTTTTTTTCGCTATCTCGCTGGGCGACACGATGAAGCTTTTGACGCCCACACTGACGGTGATGACGGCTCGCGTCAACGAGACCTACAGCGCTGTCGATCTTCCGATACCATCCATTGTGATCAACGAAATCAACTATCATTCAGCGGATGATCTGGATACGGGAGATTGGGTCGAGTTGTACAATCCCAACGATGCTTCCGTCGATCTTTCCGGCTGGAACTTTCAAGACGACGATGACGACCATTCCTTTGTGCTGCCCGGTGGGACGCTCATCGAGCCGCGCGGATTTCTGGTGTTGTGCCGAGATGGTGCGGCTCTCGAATCCCTCCTAGGGGTTTCTTGTGTCGGAGACTTCGATTTCGGCTTGAGGAACAGTGGAGAGCTGGTTCGCCTCTTCGACAGCGATGGATTACTGGTCGATTCTTTCACCTACCTAGACGAAAGTCCGTGGCCGGAGGAGGCGGACGGCGACGGTCCTACGCTGGAGTTGTTGCACTATAGCTTGGACAATGCGGACCCCATGCACTGGCGGGCTTCTATCCCGATGGGGGGCACTCCGGGTCGGGCCAACAGCGTGTTGGCGTCACCTACAGCTATCGCGAGCGAGACGGACGGGGGCACACCGCGGTCGTTCAACCTCTTTCAGAACTATCCCAATCCCTTCAATAGCGAAACCCACATCGCCTTTCACCTACCGCGAACAGAGCATCTTTCTCTGGAAATCTTCAACTTGACCGGCCAATTGGTGGCCACCCTGATGGAGGGCGTTTATCGAGCGGGCAGACACCGGATAGCCTGGGACGGCCGGGACGATCGAGGAGAGTCCGTTGGTTCCGGGATATTCTTCTATCGGTTGACGACGGAAACCTCGCAGTCAACGCGAACCATGGTCCTCGTCAAGTGATGGGGGCGTGACAGGCATAGGATACGACTCACTCCGCACGAAGCTTAGGCATCCCGTCCGCTCCAGCAGCGCGGCCTTCTCCTTCTCCAGTCCCGCCTTCACGTAGATGCCATCCGCTCAAGCGTAGACCACCCTGTCCACCAGGCAGCGACGCTCATAGCGCCTGCGTCCCAGCAGCTGCGTCACCTCCTCCTCCAGCACCCCGCTGTAACAGCCACTGGATCTGCTCTCGAAGCCAGTTCCATTTGCTAATATTTGACGATATACAGTGAATAAGTGCATGTAGCGCACCAGAGCTAAGAGCCTGGAGAGGAATAATTATGAACGAACTCGCATTGGCGGAGGATTTCCAGTTCGACGCGCAGGGTTTTCTCATGCTGCGGGATGTCTTTGACGCCGAGGACTGCCGGCGCTATCTCGAAGAGCTTGAGCGGCTGTTCGTGCGCCAGTACGATGACCCCTGGCTGCGCGACGGGGTGCGCGGGCAGACGACGGTGCAGATCACCGAAGGCCAACGGCGGATCAATGGTCTGCCGCTGTGGACTGAGGTGTTCGACGAGGTCATCAGCTTTGCGCCGGCGGTGGAGCGCCTGCGGCGCTGGATGCAGTACCCCCAACTCGTCAACACGTGGGCCATTGAGAAGACGGAGGGGACGCCTTGGGGTGGGTGGCACCGGGGGTTAAATCCAGACGACTACACCGTGCGCAGAGGGCAGATCCGCACACGCATGTTGAACTGTGTGTACTTCCTGACGGACAACGATGAAGAAGACGGGTGCCTAACGGTGGTGCCCGGGGCGCACAAGTCGGAGATCGACCTGCCCATGGCCGAATACCGGGGCCGCGATTTGCCCGGGGCCGTGCGGGTCACGGGCAAGGCGGGGGATATGGTCATGTTCTCGGAGACGCTGCTCCACACTGGCGCGACAAAGAGTTCATCCCGTCAGCGCACGAACCTCTATTTTAATTACATCGACGCTACCTACAACCCAGCGATGCGGGAACTGCTGGCCGGGAATCAAGGCAATGTGAATCACTACGTATTCCCACCAAAGGTGCGTGCCCGCTTTGACGAGACTCAGCGCGAGCTTACGGAGTGGATGGAGTGGCAGCGCACGGCACCGGCGTCGAGCGGCTAAAGCAAGCGATTAACAGGGGATAACTGGCGATGTACGCGTGGGAGGATGCGTAGGGTTGGCGATGGGTGCGGCGGTGGTGTCGTTGGTTTTCCGCCGCTTGGGGTTGATCCGGCCGTGGCTTCGGGGCCGCTGATTACGACGCTTAACGATGGGTTGTCGCTGCTGCTTTATTTTGGGATTGCTGCGTTTTTCTTGTAAGGGTGGGTGATGGGAGCTTACTTGGCGACAGGCAGCAAACCCGTACTCCGAGCGCTGACGAAGGGCTTGGGAGGCCACAAACGATCTTTGGAGTTCTGCACGCCCCTTGCGTGCTTCAATGTCTTGACAGAGAGCTCAGCGTCTTGACAGAGAATCCCCAAAAGACCTTTGTTAAGAAACCTTTATACCTCCCTCTACCCTACACTGTTACTTTTCCCAGTGGCCCACCGACAGGGACGGGTTCGGTGTGCACGGCGGTTCGGATCCGTCTACGCCTTATAGGGCTGCTGAAGGTCTATATGGGAATGTCGGTCTCCGGCATTGGCCGGGTCTTATTAAGGGTGGCTGATATGGTAGAGTATTCCGCGGCAGAGGAGAAATGAAGCGCGATGTATAAATCCTACGGCAGCAAAGGCACCATCCGGGAAGTGCTCGATGCCATCCAGCGTCGTAACCTCGTGCTCCCTGCTATCCAACGGGAATTCGTCTGGCGGCCGGAACAGATATGCCAGTTCTTCGATAGCCTCATGCAGGAGTATCCGTTCGGAACCTTCCTGTTCTGGAGAGTGGAGCCAGATAAAAGCAATAACTTTAAATGGTACGACTTTGTCCGGAACTACCACGAGAAGGATAATCCGCACTGCCCTGAACTCGGCGAGATGCCGGATCAAGCCCTAACGGCAGTCCTCGACGGTCAACAGCGCCTCACTGCCCTCAACATTGGGTTGCAAGGGTCGATGGCGTGGAAGCTGCCGCGCGCTCACTACAGGTTCCCCCAGAACTTTCCGACTCGCCGTCTTTATCTCAATATTCTTTCAGAAGCGGACGAGGAACAAGGCGCCCGCTACCAGTTTGCTTTCCTCCGTGAAGACAGACCCCGTGATTCCTCCGAGAACGAATGCTGGTTTAGGGTTGCTGACATCCGAGGCATGCAGCGTAGTGCTGACGTAATCCGATGGATCGGGGATAATGCGCCTCCAGACGATATGTCTGACCGAGCCTTGGAAACGCTTTCGCTTCTGCAAGAGGTAGTACATCTCAAGCCAATGATCACGTACTACGAAGAGCTCAGCCAAGACATCGAACAGGTGCTGCAGATCTTCATCCGTATGAACAGCGGAGGTACGTTTCTCTCGTACTCAGACCTCCTCCTCTCCATCGCGGTGGCGCAATGGAATCACCTCGACGCTCGCAAAGAGATCCACGATTTGGTTGATGACCTGAACGGCATAGGAAGAGGCTTTAACTTCTCGAAGGATTTCGTCCTCAAGGCAGGGCTGATGCTCTGCGATGTGAACGTAGTCTTTCGTGTTGACAATTTCAACAGAGCGAACATGGATATCCTTGAGGCGAGTTGGCCTGATGTGAAGAAGGCACTTCTGCTGACTGTTAAACTGGTCGACCGCTTTGGGTTGAGTCGAGACAACCTCAGTGCAGCCAACGCCTTGCTCCCCATCGCCTATCACCTGTACCGGGCCGATCACGGTGACGGCTTTCTGACACATACCAGCTATCGCCAAAACAGAGAGGCCATGAGGCTTTGGCTTATTCGAAGCCTATTGAAACAAGGCACATGGACAGGCGGCGGAGTTGACGGCGTTCTTATGGCGTTGCGCCAGGCCATTAGCAAGAACGGCTCTGCCGATTTTCCAATCGATAGTGTGATGCGTGTTATGTCCGGACGTGGTAAATCCCTTGGGCTCACCGACGAAGAGATCGAAGACCTAGCTGATATGCGGTCTGCCGATCGGCGCGTGTTCCTCCTCCTTTCGCTGCTATTTCCCTTCCTGAACCTAGAGCACCATTTCCACGTAGACCACATCTTCCCTCGCGCGCGGTTCTCCAAGGACGACCTGAATGCCGCCGGTATTCCCGAAGGGGAGCACCGATCGTATTGGGAAATGATGGACGGCCTTCCGAACCTGCAGCTACTAGAAGGCTCCAAGAACACCGAGAAGCAGACTATGATTCCCAGCAACTGGCTCGATAAACATACGGGCGGTAACCCTGTGGTTCGCCAGGCGTACATAGACAGACATCTCCTCGGAGCGGTACCCGCGGGTTTGCACGAATTCAAAGATTTCTACGAGGCCCGCCTTGAGTGCTTGGAAGAACGCATCAGAGAGGTCCTCGGGGTTGGATCGGGAGACTCATCACCCTGACGCCTTCCGCATTCCTGCCTGACGATCTCTTCGTAAATTATAGAGAGGAGTGGTTCTCAATAGGTATCGATGAATATGGCTCAGTTCGAAATGCGGTCGAACGCATCCCTTGATCGAGTCGGGGTAAGCTCTCGCTCGCCATGATCACTATGAACAAGGGCTGCACGTCCCGATGTCGGCTAAGTGCTTGCTAAGTTTGCCTGTCGTCGATCATCAGCTTCAGAAGATTCAGACAAAAGCCGCGATTGTGCAGTTCAAAAGATCAATCTGGTCAAAGACTGGTTCGAACTTATGGGGGATCAATGGTGCCTCATGTGCCCCCGAGGGAAAGTTTTGGTGTACTGGAAAAAGATATGGCTAATTTGATTGATAAAACCATCGAAGTACATACGCCTCGTAGATATGAAATTACGGGCAAAGTCGATGGGCACAAGATTAAAAAGGTGGGTTATCTGGAGGCAATACAACAGATCAATGTGAGCCCGTACTCTTCAAGGTGGGTTACGGGGTATGTCGGTAGTTAGAAGGGCAGGATATTTTTGTGGTTCCAGAGTGTGCGTCGCCGGAAGATCTGAGTCGGAAAAGCTCGCGAGGAGAAATAAATTGGCTCCGGCCCGAACCCCGTCGCGCTAAGGAAGTAACTATCAACGAAGCAAAAGCCATATGTCAGCGCGTTCGGAACTCGTGGGAGGGAAAGTTCAAGTTTCAGGCAGAGGTACGGGATGCTAAGGGAGTAACTCAGTCAGGTCTGCGGCCACCGCAGATTGGTGCACTGCATGCTGCACTTGCTCATTGGAGTGTTTCTACAAAGCCCGCGACAATTGTCATGCCAACAGGCACTGGTAAGACCGAAACGATGCTAGCTCTGATGGTTGCTGTAAGGATCAAGCGACTGATGGTCGTTGTTCCCAATGCCGCGTTGAGAGATCAAATTGCTGACAAATTTCTAACGCTCGGAGTTCTCAAAGCAGCTAAGGCGCTAGACGACAGCGCTGAGCTACCCGTTGTCGTTACGCTGGAGCATCGTCCAGGTTCTATACATGAGGTCAATAACATCTTTGAAAGGGCAAACGTCATCGTGACCACGATGCAGGTAGCAGGCCAGTGCAATGAGAATATTCAGGAGCGTATGGCCGAGCATTGCTCGCATCTTTTTATTGACGAAGCACATCATGTCGCTGCCCGGACTTGGCAGGCGTTTAAATTAAAATTTGACTCAAAAATTGTAGTTCAATTCACTGCAACGCCGTTTCGTACTGACGGGAAAAAGGTAGACGGGAAGTTTATCTACGTCTATCCGCTCGCGAAGGCTCAAAACGAAGGATACTTCCGCCCGATACGGTTTCAGGCGGTACAAGGCTTGGACCAATCTGAAGCCGACGCGGAAATAGTCAAGCTGGTAGGCGATCAATTAAGGGCTGACCTCGGCGAAGGACACGATCATCTCGTGATGGCTCGTGCGAACAACATTGATCGGGCAAGCAAACTCCATGAGATGTATGAGGAACGTCTCGGTGGTTTCCATCCCATGCTCGTCCATAGTCGAATGAGTGCATCCAAGCGCAAAGACGCCATCGAGAAATTAAGAAGTCGCAGCAGTCGAATTATCGTTTGTGTCGATATGCTAGGTGAAGGGTTCGATCTCCCTCAACTAAAAATATCCGGCCTTCACGACCGCCACAAGAGTATTGCCGTGACCTTGCAGTTTACGGGCCGCTTCACGCGCGATTGTGAGGATATTGGAGATGCGACAGTTATTGCGAATATCGAACAATCAGATATTAATGACGCACTTCGGTCACTCTATGCGGAAGATGCTGACTGGAACTATCTCCTGAAGGTGCTTAGTGAAACCAAGACCGGTCGGCAGCTCAAGCGCGCAGAAGTACTGGAAGGCTTTAAGGAGGGCTTAGAGGGGATTCCCCTCCAGACGCTGTATCCTAAGATGAGTACCATCGTTTATCGGACAAACTGCGATGAATGGCGGCCTCAAAACATCGACGAAGCTATACCTTTTGCGAACATCCAGTTTGGGCCGGTGATCAATGAAGCAGAACGCCTCGTCATCTTTGTCACACGCGATGAGTCATACGTGCAGTGGAGTTCCACAAAGGAGATTGTCAATGTTGAATGGAATCTCTACCTAGTTCATTGGGACCGAGAGACCAAGCTACTCTATATAAACAGCTCCAAGACGAAGGACCTCCACGAGAATTTGGCGAAGGCGATTGGCGGGGATGATTCATCGCGTATCGCCGGTGAGTCCGTTTATCGCGTCTTGGACGGGATCAATCGTCTAATGCTTACGAATCTCGGCTTGAGCAGCACACTTGGTCGTAACATTCGCTACACAATGTTTGTGGGCTCTGACATCACGGCACAATTGGGCGGTGCTGCTTACAGTACAAAACGAAAATCGAATCTCTTTGGACTCGGATATAGCGGAGACGGAAAGGTGTCAGTGGGCTGCTCGGCGAGAGGAAAGGTCTGGTCAATGCAGTCGGCCGGTGATTTTAGCGAATGGCTCGAATGGTGTCGGTTGATGGGGTCAAAGCTTATCGATGATTCAATTGGTACGGATAGCTTCGTTCAAAATCTGATCAAACAAGAGATGATCACCGAGCGACCGGAGAAACCTCCGATTGCAGTACACTGGCCAGAATCGCTATTGATTGAATTTGAAGAGCGAATTCGGATTAAGTTCGGAACAGGAGACTGGGTTGGCTTCTATGAATGCGAGATTAATACAGCGGAGCATGAAGAAACCGGTCCAATTCAATTCGTGGTTTCTACTGAGGGAGCCATGGCGGCGTTTGAAATCCGTCTGAGTGAGAACGGGGCGCAATACTCACAGGTCGAAGGGCCTGAAGTACAGGTGGACTATAAAGGTGAGCACCCTCTTGCAGAGTTATTCAACGACGACCCACCTCATATCTACTTCGCGGACGGGGAGTTCCTGATCTTCAATGAATTATTCAAACCTCCACGCGGGGAAGATCGGATCCTCTTCGATCTTGATAAAATTGAGACACGTGATTGGAGCGATACCGACCTAAATATTGAATCTCAGGGACTAGAGAAAAATCCGCGCTCAATCCAGCGGGCGGTGATCGAAGAACTACTAGCTCGTGAGCCGGCATCCGACATTGTTTTCGACGACGACGGTTCCGGAGAAATCGCGGATGTAGTCACAGTACGGAAACATGACGGACGCCTGACGGTGGAACTGTTTCACTGCAAATACGCCCATGGAGCCGCAGCAGGAAACCGGGTTGCGGACCTGTACGAAGTGTGTGGACAGGCGCAGAAATCGGTGCGCTGGAGAGAGTATCCAGCTCGATTGCTCAAGCGGATAAGAAAGCGAGAAAAAGACCGTATGACAGCAGGGCATCCGTCGCGATTTGAACAGGGCGATATAGGCACGCTCAAAGGTCTGATATCGTGCTGTCAAGAACTTGAACCGGACTATCACGTGTGGATTGTCCAGCCGGGTCTATCCAAGGCGATAATTGAGCCGAAGCAGGTGGACTTATTGGCGGCGACAGAAGTCTTTCTTTCGGAAACCTACGGTATTCCATTGCGAGTGATTGCGAGTGAAAATTGATACCGCCATGGCTTCTGGGCCTTGATTACGACGCTTAACAACGGTTTGTCTCTGCTGCTGTACTTTAGGACCACCGAGTTTCTCTTTAAGGTTAGGTAAGATAGGGGTATTTTCCCGATTGTTTGCCTACGCGACCGTCGATAGCCGATCGACCTTGATTTGGTCAGCCTATTTCATCGCCAAGGCTAAGTCGTAGGCTGCCTGCAATCGATACCACGTGTTCGCTCCGCCGCCGAATGCTTTGTCGAGGCGGATCGCCATCTGCGGCGAAATCCCCGAATGACCATTCACGACATTGGATAACTGCTTCCGGCTGATCCCAAGTTTTTTTGCCGCTTCCGTCACGGTTAGCCCCAACGGCTCTAGGCAATCGTGACGGATGGACAGGCCCGGATGGGGTGGATTTTTCATGTGGAGATCGTTGTGTCGAAAGTTGTGTCGAAAGCGGACAATTATTCATAGAATGTAACTTGCCCGGCTCCCGGCGGTAGTACTGGCGATTGATAGTTTTCACTAAAATTGGGATTTTCACTGTTTGATGAAAATGCCCATTTCAGTGAAATTTTGACTTTTTCACAGAGTTCAAGCCATCAGAAGAGTAAATAGATAACAGTGAAACTGATTATTACCAACGACGACGGCATCGAAGCAGAGGGCCTGCAGACCTTAGTCCGTCTAGCGTCGCGGTGGGGCGAGGTCGTCGTTGTCGCGCCGGCCGAGCCTCAGTCTGGTATTGGGCATCAGTTGACAACCGATAGGCCCATTCGCGTGGATAAACTGACGGAAGAACGCTACCGGATATGGGGCACGCCGGCTGACTGTTCCCGTCTGGCGCTGAACTGCCTAGCGTCCGACGGGGACTGGGTGCTCTCCGGGATCAATCACGGCGGCAATCTTGGGGTGGATGTGTACGAATCCGGCACGGTAGCCGCCGCCAGGGAGGCTGCTATTCACGGGTGTAAGGCCGTCGCTCTGTCCCACTATACCGTAAAGGGCCGGTCGGTCTATTGGTCGCTGGCCGCCGAACGGCTGCGACCGGTTTTGGACGACGTGCTGAACGGGACACTGGAAGCCGGATATTTTCTGAATGTGAATCTGCCTCATCCTGAACACGACCGGACGTGCTTGGAAACGAAACACACCCCGGTGGACACCAGACCCCACAGAACCACATTCACGCAGACCGACGACGGCTTTCTATACACCGGAATCTATCAGGAGCGCTGGCGACAACCCGGCAGTGACGTGGACCTCTGTTTCAAGGGGAATATTTCGCTGTCGAAAATCGCCGTTTGAATAGGTTGCACTTTAATCGACAAAATACGACGGAGCAGATCGATGAAGATAGCTGACGTTAGAGCATTTCCGTTGCGGATCAGTAAGTCGGAAGAGGCGTCGCGAGCAGGCGATTACCACGTGGACCATTCGAGGTCCATAACGATCTACTCGCCCCATCACGAGACCACCGTTATCAGGATTGAGACGGACAACGGGATCGTCGGGTGGGGCGAGGCGCAGTCGCCGGTGTCGCCGAACACTACGGCGACGATAGTGCGCGAATTGGTGCGGCCGTTGGTGATGGGGCGCGACCCGTTCGACATCGAGGCGATTTGGACGTGCAACTACGATGCGATGCGGGAACGCGGACATCTGACGGGTTTCTACATTGATGCTCTCGCAGGGACTGACATCGCGTTGTGGGATGTCGTGGGGAAGGCGATTGGGAAGCCGGTACACAAGATTGCGGGTGGGCGGTATCGAGATGAGATATTGCTCTACGCGGGGATCGGCGGCACGGACCCGGCGAAGGTTGCGGATGCGGCTGAGGAGCATGTGGGCTACGGGTACCAAGCGCTGAAGTTGCATTTGTTATTAGATGTGGCGGGCGTTGCGGAGATTTGCCGCGCCGTGCGGCAGCGCATCGGGCCGGACATCATGCTGATGGTCGATACGCACATGCGGCAGACGGTCGCAAGCTCGATACGGCTAGGGCGCGAACTCGAGAAACTAAGTTTTACTTGGCTGGAGGCGCCGATCATACCGGACGATATTCCGGGACAGGCTGAGATAACCCGGGCGTTGGATATGGCGGTGGCGATAGGGGAGTGGACGCGCACTCGCTACGAGATGCGCGAGCAGTTTGAGCGCCGGGCGTACGACATTTTGATGCACGACATCGCGCGGACGGGGATTACCGAGGGGCATCGGATTGCGACGCTGGCCGACACCTACAACATTCCGGTTGCGCCGCATGTCGGAGGTGGTGGGATCCTGTCGGTGGCGGCGACCGTCGAGTGGTCGGCGTCGTGTCCGAACTTCATGATTATGGAGCACGCCCATCACGCCAACGCGATGAAGAGTCGGATACTCAAGGAGCCGTACGAACCCGAAAACGGCTACTACAAGGTTACAGATCGGCCGGGTTTGGGCGTTGAGGTGGATGAGGCGGCGTTGGAGACGTACGCGTTTCCGGCGATGACGGTCGATTGAGCAAAGGAGCAATGCCATGCGTTTGCAGGGCAAGGTGGCCCTGATCACGGGGGCCGGCAGCAATATTGGACGGGCCATGGCCCGGTTGTTTGCCCGCGAGGGAGCGGCAGTGGTGGTCGGCGATACAGACGAGGTCGGCGGCGGCGAAACTGTGCGGCTCATTGAAACGGCTGGGGGTCGAGCCTGTTGGGTCGCCGGCGATGTCAGCACTACGCAGGGCCTGCGTCAGAGCATCGACGGAGCGGTAGAGACGTATGGACGGCTCGACATATTCTTGAGCAATGCCAATTCTGGGGCCTCAGGGACCATTGCCCAATTTGATAGGGCCGGGGCCGAAAAGCTGTTGATGGTCAACCTCATGGCGCTGATGGAAGGGGCCCACTACTGCCTGCCCCACATGCAGCAGGCCGGAGGCGGTGCTATTGTAGCCACCTCCTCAGTGCAGGCCCTAACAGGCGTGCCCGGGCATCCGGCCTACGGGGCGGCCAAAGCGGGCATTTTGGGGGCGGTGCGCAGTATGGCGGTGGAATTGTGGCCCTACAAGGTGCGGGTCAATGCCGTGTGTCCGGGCGGTACTGCGGGCAAGACCTGGACCGTGATCGACGAGTTGGGCGAAGAGTATCTGCCCGAGTTCGAGGCGCGCTTTGGCGGGGACATGCGCCATTTGCCCCTGCCCGTGCCCACGGACCCGATGGCCATTGCCCAAGCCGCGCTGTTTTTGGCCTCAGACGAAGCCAGCTATATCACCGGCCAGCATCTGTCGGTTGACGCGGGCTTGGGCATGTTGCGCTACGATGTCTTCCACGGACCGGAGCCGCTCGACACGCGGCAGGCCAAAAGTCAGCGACAAAGCGAATTGCAAGCCGAATTCGAGGCGTGGTTGGCCGCGAAAAAAGAAGAGCGGGCGAGAGAACCGTAGTTTTCGGCACACCCGCCCTCATGTAACTCGCACCGGTTCTATGGCCCTGCCCATGAATTCCCGCCGCATCTTTCCCCTTCCCTTGGTGTACGTCGATGGTCGCGAGCTAGGGTGTGCCAGCGCTCCTGCTTGTCGTCGCCCCCTGCCTCAGCCGTTGGGAACCCCGCCGAGATAAATCACCTGCCCGGTGACCGCTTCGCTCTCCCGCCGCAAGAAGAAGTCCAGCACGTTTGCGACATCGGTGAAGGTCCCTAGCCGCCTGACGACCATGGAGTCGATGAGTTGCTCGATTTTGTCCTTTGACCCAAGGAGCGGTCTTGGGCGTTGAGAAGGTGAAGGTCCAGGGAGTCTGCTCTGGACCCCAGATGAACGTCGCGGCCCGCTTCTCGACGAAATTCGCCGCCTTGATGCTGTCCATCACCCCCAGCCGGGTCAGGATCGCCATGGTTCCGGGCAGTAGCGATTCTCCCACTCGATAGCGGGGAAACTTCTCCCGCTCGAACACAACCACATCGCGTCCCAGCTTCCGCAGACAGAGCGCGGCGACGCTGCCAGCGGGTCCGCCGCCAACGATCACGACCCGCTGGCATTTGTTATTTGACATGACGGCTAACCCTCTCCTCCTAGCGTCGGATCTTCTTGAAGCGGTAATTAACTTGTCCTTCGGTGACCACTTTGACCTTCACCGGGAGCATGAATGGCTGCAGGCGCCCCTTGCAGTACTCGGCAATCCGCTTGCGCATCTGAACCCCCGGCACGGGTTCTTCCATCTGTACAGTGGCAGTGACGACGTGGCCCATGAGCAGGTGCTTCTCGCCCTTCACGGATACGTCGAGAACCCCGTTCATCTCGGCAATGACCTGTTCCACCTCCGCGGGGTACACCTTCTGGCCGCCGACGTTAATAATATCCGACTGCCGTCCTAGGATACGGTAATAGTCGCCCTCCTGGATCACCGAATCTCCAGTGTCGAACCATCCGTCCGCGTCGAACGGACTGGGCGCGTTCAGGTATCCGAGCATCGACGATTGAGCCCGAATCTGCAGCCTGCCGTCCACAACTTGGGTTTCGTAGTCCTCACCGCCTATCTTCACCAGCAGCGAATCGCTGGATGCGGACTGGGAGCGCAGGATGCCGAGTTCGCTGAGGCCGTAGGTCTGTAGGAAGCGCGCTTGCGGAAACGCTTCGTTGGCCATCCTGAGCGTGCGCTCCGACATGACCTCAGTGCCGTAGGTGATCAGGCGGAGCGACGAAAGGTCGTGCGATTTGTGCGCCTCGGACAGCAGCATGAAGTTGAGAAACGACGGCGATGTCGGCAGCAGTTCCACTCGGTGTTTCTCGATGACCCGGCAGACGCTGGCAACGCTGTGGTCGGCCGCCACCACCACGCAGCCAAGGTTGGCCAGGGTGTAGCAGAGCGTGTTGAATCCGCCGATGTGATCGAACAGGAGAAACGCGAGCGTCCTGTAGCTGTGCCGGGGTTTGCGGAACTTGTTGAGCAGCTCCGGCAGGCTGTGTAGAATCGCCTTCGGTTTGCCGGTGGAGCCGGAGCTAAAGAGCACCAGCCCCGCCTTGTCTGCCGCCCGCAGTTGCTCCAGCAAGGGGTGGTTGCGCCGGTTTTCGAGCTTGATCGCGCTGCCTTGGTCCTGCTCGTCTATCTCTACGCGATGGTCGAGTTCGGCGATCTTGAAGAACTCTTGATGCTGATCTTGCGACTCCCGCGAGAGTGGCACGAGGATACAGCGCATCTTCAGCAATGCCAGCAAGCAAGACACCGCGCCCGGCGAGAAGTCGGCGAGCACCCCCACCGAGTCCCCGACACGGATGCCCGCCGCCGCTAGGTGGCTGAGCCACTGCTCGTAGCGATCAGTCAGTTCGGCATAGGTACAGGCGCGATCGCGCCAGATGATGGCCGGACGATCCCCGCCTTCCCAGAAACGCCATAGCTGCCAGTCGATATGCTCTATCCGTCGTGTTTCTGTCAGTGATATAGTCCCATACCTGATAGCCGATGGAATGCTCGGTACCGCCGGTGACGATTGCGTTCTTTTTCGATAGATCGACTTGGTCTGCCGCTGGAAATAAGCACAATCTGTGCCAATTTTTTGCAGCAAATGGCCAACTCCCTGCGGATGAAGGAGTTAGGGGACATTTGGAAACCGCAGAAGATTTTTAGGGCGTTGCAGAATGCGGCTGCCAACCGCTCAGGCGACCTCTTTTTCTGTGGAGGACAGCATACAACTACTTGTTTATTAAGGATGTTATAGAGAAATCCGAGAGGGAAGGCAGAGCGTGCGGTGCAGTTTGCGACGCACGTCGTGTTTTGCAACGGATATGGTGACCGCTTCTCAGATCCATGCTCGGATTTGATTCCGCCGGAAATCTCAGTTCTGAAATCCGGCGGAATCAATGGGGTCCGTTGCATTCCTGCTGTAGGGAACTTGCCTGCGACACTGGTGCAGGATATACGCTATCCAGCCTCACTCGTCGCGGAGGCAGCCGTTTATCTTGTGATTTGGATCGTCGGGCAAACCAGCGTGATCGAGATTTGCGTCGACACCACTGGAAACTGCCGTGATGGTGGACCTCCTGAACTGGACAACCTGATTTGGCTCAACCGATATTCCTGTTCTATCTCGATCACTGCGGGAAACACAGTACGCAAAGACCAGCGTTTCCGTGCTTGATCCGGACACGTAGGCGGCGGTTTCCCATAATGGATTCGAGTCAATTTCGAAAACCAGAAACGGTGCTCCCGTTACCTCTACGGGCATGTCGAAGACCACCTCTATTGTTATAATCTCTCCACGTCCATAGGTAGTACCTCTCTCGGGGGTGGAAGTTATCTGGAGTCGCTTGATCACTGGAGCTGGTTCCTCCAAGGCCACCTCTGCGGTAGCTGGCGTTTCTGGAGTCACATTCGCTGGCAGGTCGCCGAAGTTTATCCAGATGATCTCTCCGGAACCTTCATCTTGGTCGCTATCCTCTGTGGCCATCAAAGTGAAGGTCTGCATGCTTTCGCCCGGTGCAAAAGTGATACTGGACGGTACGCCGGAATAGTCTTCAGGACCCGCTCCGTTTTCCTCTACCACAGAAATGGGGATCGCGATCGGCAAAGCCCCTGCCGCTGGGTCCAGATACACCGCGATCTCGACGCCATCGGGGTCCCCCTCTACCGTGGTGTAATGCGATGCCACAAAGCAAAGGGTGCGTTTGACCTTCTCAGCTTGTATCGTCGATGACCAGGATCCGCTGCCTTCGCTATTGTTGGCCCGCACCTGAATTTCGTAGGCATCTTCAGTCGATTCCTCTAGCGTGACAGCCGTTTCTGTCAGACCAGCGTCTGTCACTTCGGTCCAGGTCGCTGCTCCGGCAGCTCGATAGCGGTAGTCGTAATCGGTAACCTCGAAGCCACTGGGGAATTCCACCAAGGACCCGTTTTCGCTGAAACCGGTAGATGCAGTCCAGGTCACGTCTATTTTTGTGTCGTCGGTCTCCTGAAACTCGGCTTCTACATCTTCCGGCGGCATCGGAGTGCCTACGTCCTTGACGCGGATGGTCACGTCAAGCACCGATCCGCTGCAACCTGTTGGACTCCCTTCACCACCTAGGCGATGGATGTCGTGTGTGTTTACGACGCGTACCTGGTACTCGTTGTCCGCGTTGCTGTCGGAAGGCATTTCATAGTCCGGCACGGTCTTGAAGGCCAGCGACACGGTTCCCGAGGTCGCCCTCTCTGCTGAATCGAGGGAGAACAGGGCGTTGTCATCGCCACCGTCGGGCAGTGTGTATGGATCGAAGATAGTAGCGATCTCGCAGCGGATACGGGGCGGTGACCAGTTCTCCAACCTCCACTGTCGAGGCTCTGGGGTAACCGCCGTCCAGGTGGGCAGTTCCTCGCTCGCAGGCATGGTTGCCCCTTCGTACATCTCTATGGGATCAGGGATCTCCCAGCGTTGGTCTCCTATGTATTCGGCTGGGGCTGAAAACTGAGCTGAGCCGTCGTACACTAGGTGTATGTTGAAGACCTCAGGGTCGCTTTCAGCGGTCCCATCACTTGCGTAGATTGCGGACAGCACGACAGGAATGGTGGCGTCTTCCCCGTAAACTGAGACGAACTGGGCCGGAGTTATATCGCCGTCTCCTTGGATCGCAAAGCTGTTGCCTTTCCGCGTGATCCTGAACAGGGCTTCCGCCGGGGTCTGAATGCCCGAAAGACCGGACACCGCGAACGCGAACCGGTAGGAGACGTCGTCCCCGTCGGGGTCGGTCGCTGGCTCGCCGTCGAACTCTAGTCGAGCGGCAGGCCCCCTTGGGAGCAAGAGGGTCAGACTGACATCTTCTGTGGAACTATTGAAAGTTGGGGGATGGTTGGCTCCGTGATCCTTGGCTGCCACCGCTTTGCCAGCGGGAAACAGTTGGGTCAGTTGAGCCGGTTGGGTCGCTTGGGTCGGCTTGGAGTCGTTGCCACAGGCGACTATAAAAAACGCTAGCACAAGGCTTAGGTATACGGATAGCCGTTTCATGTCGTAGCTCCGTGGTTACGAGGTGGAGAAAAGGAAAAGGATGGAATTACCGCTATCGGCGGGGATGCTTGGGCCCGAAGGCCGGAGGCGTCCACGAGGATAGACGCTGTCATCCCCCTAGATATCGATGGGGTGAGTTTGCTCGGCGACCCGTTCGATGGCGAACCAGTCGCGATGGGGTGGGGTCTTAAACTCGCCGGTGGCTGTGCTGCCGCCGACATATTCAAAGAGGTGTCCTGTGCGAAATCACCGGTCATAAGGCAGCCTCCCATCTACGTCGTCTACGCCTAAATGCGCTACCGTTGGTGAGTGCACTCACCTTTCAAAACGGGTGAAGGGGTGATTCCGTTCCCACGAATTCAGTCTTGCTGTCGTTATTTCGCCCCTTGTGGACGATATTAAGACCTTGACAGAGGCCCCCAAAAAGATGCCTTATTATGTTTATGACTAGGAACACCAAAAGACTCCCATGAATAACATAGATGAGCTACCAGCGTTTCCCGAGGGGTGGTATTTCGTCGCAAGCCGCGAATCCATCCTGCGAGGGAAGCTGATCGAGAAGAAATGGCTGGGCGAGGAGATCGTCGTCTGGTGCGACGAAGCAGGCCGTGTCTGCGTGGCCGATGCGGTATGTCCGCACTTAGGCTCTTACCTAGGGCCGGCGGTCGGCGGTCAGGTATGCAACGGTCGCCTCGTCTGTCCGTTTCACGGGTTTGAGTTCGATGCGACCGGCCAATGCGTTGCGACTCCGAACGCCCCGGCACCCAAAGCCGCGAAACTGAAAGTTTACGAGACGCGAGAGATCCTCGGCTTGGTCTTCGCTTGGTTCGGGAGCGGCGGTCGGTCTCCGCATTGGGATCTTCCGGGTGACCCACCTACCGGTGCGGAGTGGGGCGAGCTGGGCTTCCGGACCCTCCGGTTCCGCGGTCATCCCCAGGAAACGGCAGAGAATTCCGTGGACTTCGGACACCTGCGCTATGTACACGGCTACGACAATGTGAACCTGGTTGGTTCGGTAACGGTGGACGGTGCCTACCTGAAGAGTTGCTTCGACTTCAAACGAGTTCGCAGGATCTTGGGTGTAAAAGACCTCGCGTACGAAATCTCGGCCGTCACTCACATCTATGGACTGGGCTACTCCTTCGTCGAAGTCCACGAGAAAACCATCGACATGCACGCGAGACTATGGGTACTTCCTACACCCATTGATGGCACCTTCATCGACCTTGTACTGGTCAGCCAATTACGGGAAATTCGCAAGCCGAGGCGGTTCATCACAGGTCTGGGTTTCCTGCCGATGAAACTGCGCCAAAGGTTGATGAATCACATTCTGCTTTCACAGCAAAAACGGGATGTGCTGCAGGATGTGGTGATCTGGGAACGGAAGCGGTATCAAACTCCCCCTAGGTTGTGCCAGGCGGACGGCCCTATAGGGAAATACCGTCGATATTGTCAGCAGTTCTATCCCGATCCGACGATTGCAACGGGGAGTGGGGACTCAATCGCCGACTAGGCGGCCGACGACGGTCGCAGGACATTACCACTTCGACGATCCCGCAGCAAAGCGCTCGTTCAACTACTACGGGCGCATCATGTACGGCGAGCGATTCAGGAGGGTGCCGGGCTGAACGCTGACGACGGTGCGTCAGACTGGCAGTTCGCGCTTCTGCTCGGCGATGTGAAACTTTAGCTTCTTGCTCGGTTTCATCGACGGAAGTGGGCTGAACCGCAGCTTATAGTTGGCGGGGGATACCTCGAGTGTAAAGTAATGCGCGATCATCAGCACGTTGACCGCCAATTGCATTTCCATCCACCGCGAGCCGAGACAGGTGTGCGTGCCCAACCCATACGGCGCATACCCAGGACTGCGATGCTCATTGCGTGGAGGTAGATAGCGGTCAATATCGAAGGTGAACGGGTCTGGGAAAACGTCGTCCATGTAATGCGGGGCCGTCTGGGCAATGTAAACCCGCGACCCCACCGGTATTTCGTAGCCTTCGACCACACACAAATTCATCACGTCGCGCATCGACATGGGGACAATCGGATACATGCGCATGCACTCCATGAGGAAGCGGTGGGTGACATCGATCGCGGCTGGGGTGAAGGCCTCGCCATCTGGATTGCCGTTTTCAAACAGAGCATCGGCTTCCCGGCGGATTTGCTCGTAGAGCGCCGGCTGGGAAGCCATGGCGTACACTGCAAAGCTAAGGGCATCGCCCAGGTACACGCTGGCAATCAGCGCGGCGGATAGGGCGAAACGCAGGTTCGACTCGGGCACGAACTGCGGGTCGCTCGCGTGCAGGCTGAGCCAGTCATCGGCTAGGTTGCGCGGGCAACCAGCCCGCTGAGCGGGTGTATGCACACTCTGAATCCGTTCCAGCAACGTGTCCACGGCTTTTGCTCGGCGTTTCATGCCCGGCGTATTCAGCATGAATTTGGGCAGGGCCTTCATGATGTGCGTGGTGAGCGCTCGCTCCTTGTATTTAATCAGATCGTCGATGAGATCCTGCGAATCGACGCTAACGGAGAGCGGTGAGATTTGCGCGTTAATCATGCGTCGACACAAGCGCGCTGCAGAGTAAGAGTCCCCAACCTTCCAATTCGCCATGTAGTTACGGGCGTGCTGGTAGAGTTGGTCTAGCTGCCCTACCAGTCTCCCGCGTGAGTAGGCCGGTCCCATCGCCTTGCGCAGCCGGAAGTGATCGGCGCCATCCAGAGACGGCAATACGCCAGACGCGCCATAGACTTTCTCGAAGTTGGCAAAATAGTCCCTAGCTCTTAGGTACATCCGCCCGTGTCGATGCACCCAGTGGTTGACCTGTGGTCCGGCGATGAAGATCATGGGCTTGGCAAAGGGCGGGCGGATCTCGAAGACGGGGCCATGCTGTTGTGTAAGCTCGGCAAACAGCGCGGGTACGTTGCCATTGCGCACATGGGAGTTGAACAGCAACTGACGCAGCGAAACCCTTGGGATTTGCTTGGTTAGGTGGGAACGTTGCAGCAACGGGCTGGCGATGTTTTGCTCGACCGCCTCGGCTATGGAGCGGCCGATCAAGTCCATCTGGCAGATGGACTTGATGCGCCCCTCGGCCTCTTCATCGAGTTGGAACATGAAGCGAAAGACGTCGCACGTATTGACGAGGCAGATAACGATGATGTCTCGCGGATCGGGAATCTCGTCCGTGAAGATAACATTGCTGATACGCGTTTTTATGAAGCTGATACTCCTGTTTATGAACGGACCTACAGTGCCTTCCTCGGAGTCGTCGTACAGTCCCCTGTGCAAGAAAGTAGGAGCCAGCGTATAGAAATCGCCGTCGTGGTGATCCAAGATCTTCAGGCGAACCAAGCGGTCCAGCGTCAAATCAATGACCGACTCCGCACGGGGGGCGAGCCGTTCAATCCAGTACTGAGTGTTCCGTTGAACGGGTTCGCTGGCGATTTCTTGCAGAATGGGGTCTAAGACGGGGTTGCCCGTTTTTGTCTGGTCCACGAGGAACAGGGATTCCCTGTCCGTGTCGATGCGCGACAGGAGGGAAAGCTCCGCGAGTACCGCGCCAACGACAGCGCAGTTCAAATCCCAGCCGGGTACTTGGTGAAAGTAGCCGTTCTCCTCGTTGAGGAGCATCAGGATGAGCTCTTCGGGCAAACTGAGCGATTGGGTCTTCAAACTCTCAGTACCAGTCATCAGCTTTGGCCTTCCTGATTAACGTGAGTTCGGGATAAAGAAGGGCAAAAAATCGATAGGCTAGGTTTTAGTGTGTGCTCTATTTCACAACCGTGTGTAATTTACTGTACAGATACACAGCCGTCTCAGTACCAGCCATCAGCTTTGGCCTCCCTGCATTATATCTCGATACAATAAGGCCACATAACCTTTATTGTTATTGTACTATAACTTTCGGCTTAGGGGAAGCAAGTTTTATTCTGAGTTGAAACCAGAACTGCCGCGCGAAGCAATCAGACGCAGATGGATGGTGTAAAGAGCGGGAACGACCACCATAAGTATGGCCGTCGTAAAGAGAATGCCGCAACCGAGCGAGGCGGCAAAGGGAATCAGGAATTGGGCCTGAATGGCGCGTTCCAGAATGAGGGGTGTGAAGCCGAGGAAAGTAGTCAAGGAAGTGAGCATAATCGGATGAAAACGACCCTTAGCGCCCTCTATGATCGCAGTGCGCACCGGGGTGCCTTCCCTGAGTTTCTGATCAATGAAATCGATCATCACTAGGGAATCGTTCACAACTACGCCGCTTAGGCCGAAGATACCCATAAAGGATACGGCGCTCAGGGCTACTCCGAGGACCCAGTGACCTAGGATCACGCCGATGAACCCGAACGGGATGATGGCCATGATGATGAACGGTTTGGTATAGGAGCGCAGGGGAATGGCCAGCAGCACGAAAATCATGATCAGGGCAATCGCAAACCCGCGATACAGCGCATCCAAGGATTCGAGTTGCTGTTGTTGTTCACCGCCAAACGTGTAGGTCAGATCCGGGTGTACGGCGGTCAAGTCCGCAAGGATCGAATTTTCTAGGATGTTGTTGGCTTCGTTGCCGGAAATCACGGCAGGGTCCACGTCCGCGGTGACCGTGACGATTCGCTGACCATCCTTGCGTCGAATGGCCGGCGGCGACACGCCCGAGTTCAGCGAGGCCACACTGGTAACCGGGACCTCGGCCCCGCCCGGCGTGCGGAGCAGGTACCCTTCGATATCGGTGATGGAATTCCGCTCATCCGCGGGCAGGCGCACGTAGACTCGGACCTCCTCCCGGCCGCGCTGTACCCGGACGGCTTCTGCGCCAAAAAATGCGGCGCGTGCCTGCCCGGCCAACTCTTCAAGCGTGAGACCGAGGGTTCGCGCTTCCGGTCGCAGTTCGAGTTGAACTTCTGGGATACCCGGGGTGTGGTCCGAGCGCACGTCGTAGACGCCTCCCACTTCACGGAGACCATCGACCACGGAGTCTGCGATCTGGGCGAGGCGCTCCGGATCCGGATGCGACAGCACCGCCTCAACGGGGTTGCCTAGGTCGATGACCTCGCCGCTGAAGGTGATGCCGCGCACGTACGGCAGCACCCCCACCTCCTCCCGCCATGCCTGCACGAAGTCTACGGTGGAGATCTCTCTTTTCTGTGCGCCTAGGAGCTTGAATTCGATGGTGGCGACATTGGCTTCCGGATTGAGGGTTGGCTCCGGGTTGAGTCCCCCCCCCTGGACTCTTGGCCGCTGTCCGACGATCACGGTGACACCGGTCAGCAGCGGCGGCGCATCCTCGGGCCGGTCGCGCGAAATTCGTTCGATAACCCGGTGGCCTGCAGCCTCCAGTTCCTTCGCCACCTCGTACGTCCTCGGCGCGGTCGTCCCATCGGGCATCTCCAAAGTGACCGTTGCGTAATCCCCCTCGACGTCAGCGGCCAATGTGGTAGGGACGATACCCGCCGGAATTAGAGAGATACTCAGTACGAGCATTCCTACCGCCCCTGCCAGCGTCACCACGGGTTGGTCTGTCGCGAACCGCAGTGCCCGATCCAGAGGGCCTTGCACGAACCTGTTCAGCAGCACGTCCACACGACCTTGGATCCGTGTGAAGAACCGGTCGAAAGCATTTGTCGGCGTCCATTCCGGTCCCTTCAGATGGGACAGGTGGTTGGGCAACACTAGCAGCGATTCGACCAGAGAAACCAGCAGGATGGCGATCATGATGATCGGCAGTGCCCGCCATGTCTCACCGATGCCGCCGGGGATAAATAGTAGTGGGACGAAGGCCACCACCGAAGTGAGGACTGCGAATGTCAACGGCACTTTTATCCGCCGTGCGCCGCGAATCGCAGCCACGACCCCGGGTGTTCCCCGCTTGCGTTCGTATTGAATGTGTTCGGCTACGACGATAGCATCGTCGACGACGATACCGATGGCGAGGACAAACGAAAACAGGCTTTGGACATTGATCGCCACGTCGAGTACCAACATGACGGCTAGGGTGCCGATGCCCGAAACGACGAGGCCGACGGCGACCCATATTGCCAGCCGGATTTCGAGAAACAGGCTCAGGGCGATCAACACCAGCAACAGGCCCATAATACCGTTCTTGAGCAGAAGATCGGCGCGTTCCTCGTAGTCCTGGGATTCGTCATTCCACATGGTGATGCCCACACCGTCTGGCAGAGCCGGGATCACCTCGTTCGCCAAGTGCTCTCGGACGGTCGTGGCGACATCCATCACATGTTCACCATCAGCCCGATAGACCTCGACGAATACCGCGGGATGGTTCTGATGTCGGACAATCAGGTCTGTTTCCTGAAATCCGTCGCGAACCTCGGCGATATCGCCGAGGCGCAAAACCGTGCCGTCACCTCCGCTGAGAAGGACGATATCTTCGAAATCTTGCTGGTCGTAATTCTGGCCGAGGGTCCGGACCCGCACTTGGGATTGTCGGGTTTCGATACTGCCGGCAGACAAGTCTAGGGAACTGCGACGAATGGTGTGGGCGATGTCGGTGAGCGTAAGTCCAAGGGCTCTTAGCCGATGAAGCGGGACCTCGATAGAGATCTCGTACTTCCGCACTCCACTGACCTCGACTTGGGACACGGAGGGAAGCGCCGTCAGTTCATCCTCGATCTGGTAGGCCAATTCCTTCAGTGAGTGCTCGGATACATCGCCATAAACAATGAGCCGCATCATGCTCTGGCGGTTGGTCATCTCTCTGAATTGGGGACGTTCGGCTCTGGCTGGGAAAGACTGGATGCGATTGACGGCAGACTCGATATCGTCCAATGCCTGCGCCATGTCCGTGCCAGAATCCATTTGAATGCGGACGGATGCAATACTCGGGGCCGCTACGGACTTGACCGCCTTTACATCATCCAACCCACTGACCTGGTCCTCGATCTTGACGACGATCGACTCCTCGACTTCTTCCGGTGTGGCACCGGGATAGACCATCGAGACTTCGACATGGTAGAAGGGGACCGTCGGCCACGCTTCCCGCTCTAGGCCGGTCAGCGACACCAGTCCGGCGGCGATGATAGCCCACATCAACAGATTGGCGGCTACACTGTTGCCGGCCATATAGGCGAGCGGGCCGGACCGTTCTTGGTGATTGTCGTTGCTATGACTCATGGAGTCGGGTCAACTCCCGTTAGGACGCGCATGCCTTCGGTGGCAAACTGGATTCCACCGGTGATGACGGCTTGGCCACTTGCGAGGGTGCCGGTCACATAGACCTCGTCGTTGGTACGTTGTAGTACCTGTACCGGAGCGATACTCACCACGCCGCCATCTTTCACCAGCCAGACCTCATTACCCGGCCGCAACGACGCACGCGGTACCTTGTAGTAACCATCCAATTCAAGCCCCGCTATTTCCACCTCGACGAATTCACCAACCAGAAGCGGGGGACTGCCGTCAAGAGGAACGGTTCCGTCCGTCGGACTGCCTGAATGAATTGGATCCGGTACGCGCACGATCACGTCGATGGTGCGCGTTTGCTTGTCTAGGGATGCCTCGCCACGGTCCACGTAACCATCCCAGGCATAGGTGCCGTCGCCGTAGCGAGCGACTACGCGCACAGCCACTCCCCGATTCCCATCACCCGCCGCAAGGGACCACAGCCCCGGGATCAAAGCCGCATCCGAATCGGACAGGGGCACGATTACTTCCACGGCATCCGTGGCGAAAATCCGCGCGACAGGCTGGCCGGCCGCCACGATTTGTCCCACATCCACGGATTCTTCCTGCACTAAACCAGCAAAAGGAGCCGTTACCTTGGTTCTGGAGAGGGCGAGATTCGCATCGGCGAGCCTAGCCTCGTCGCGGTCAAACGCGGCCCGCGCTGCGTTTAACTGAGGTTCCCTGAGCGCGAGCGTATTCGCTGTGGACGGCGCAGCCTCATCCCCGCGTCGTCCGGAGTAAAGTTCGTATTGTGTACGGGCAATCGAGGCCTGTTCCTGCTCTTTAAGTAAAGCCACTCGGCTGGCCGCGAGATTGGCCTCTGCTTCCTGCACTCGGTATTGATAATCGACTTCTTCGATGCGGAAGATCGTTTGGCCCGCCGCTACCCGTCCACCGCTTTGAAATCCCGAATCCACCCAGACGATCTTGCCACCCACTTGCGGAACGATATCGATCTCCGCGCTGGGCCTCACGGTACCGGAGCCAAATACCGGTATGGGTCCGGACCCGGCTGTAACTAGGCCGGTCTGCACGAACGGAACTTGGGGAGGCTGTTCGGTGCGGGTCGGTTCGGGTGCCAGCGAAATCAAAAAAGCAGCCAAAGCAACGGACGCTATGATAATGACGCCGGCAATTATAAAACTGGATATGCGGGACATAGCGATTTACTCCGTGGAGGTCGAAAGAGTACTCGACTGGGGCTGGAGGGCTTCCCTTTGGTTGGCGGTCCACGCACCGCCTAGGGCGCGGTGCAGCACAAGACGGGCATACCCCAGATCACGCGCTGCCGTCGCCAGTACGGATTGCGTACCTAGGAAAGTGTGCGTCGCCGCTAGGAAAGACTCATAGTCACCCACGCCAGAGACATACCGCTGCTCCTGCAACGCAGCTTCCGCCTGAGCCTCTTCCGCCAGCGAAGCCAGCAGCGAATGACGGCGGCGGCTGGCTTCCAGCCCGACAAGGGCGGCCTCAACCTCGTTGACCGCGGTTACCACCGAACGCCCGAAGGCGGCGGCCGCTTCATTTAGGCTGGCCTCGGCAAGCGCAACATTGCTGCGCAGCCGCGAACCTTGGAATACGGGACCGAGTAAGTTCAGGCTCAGATTCCGGAACCATTGATCCGGATCGAACAACTCACCTGCTTCCGTACTTTGCAGCCCGATGGAACCGGACAGGGACAATTTCGGCAGCAAATCTGCGCGGCGGGCACCCACTGTGTAGCGGGCCGCTTCCACCCGCTGCCTTGCTGCGCTGACGTCAGGCCGCTGCCCTAGGAGATCGGCGGGAATACCGGCCGGAACAGGGTCGAGGGCTGCGGAAGGTGTCAGGGAATCGGGCAACACGTCCGCGAGGTCGGCGCGGTAACCACCCATAAGCACCCAGAGTCGCCCCTCTGCATCTGCCAGCAGCGCTTCGATTTGCGGCAACTCGGCTTGCGCGGTGCGCAGATTGCGCCGCGCCGCAAAGAGGCCGCGCCTATCGGTCAGCCCGCGGTCGTAAAGAGAATCGGCCAACGACTTCCGCTGCTGAAAGACTTCTACGATTTCGCCTGCCAGCCTCTGTTGGTGGCGCAGGTTGACGATCTCTAGGTAGGTGCGCACGGTTTCGGCCAGCACTCCCATGCGGGCCGTCAGGTAGTCCGCTTCCGAAGCCAGCCGCTCGGCTCCGGCGGCGCGCGCGTCGTTGCGATTGCGGCCCCAGAAGTCGAGTTCGTAGGCGAATTCCGCGCCGATGGTGTAAGTAGTCAGGCCGAGCCGGTCGGGGAGCGCAATTCCGACGGCACCGTCTGCGCCGGAACCCAGCCCCAATTCGTCCAATTGCGCGCCGATACCCGCATTGGTCGGGGTATCGAAGTCGTTGACGCCAACCAAAGGCTGAAGCAACGGAAACGCCGGGGATTTGGCGATGCGTTCCCGCGCCCTGGCCTGATCGACCCGGGCGACCGCTCCGGCTAGGTCGAAGTTCGAGGCCAGCACCGCTTCGATTACTTGGTCGAGAACCGGATCGGCGAAGGTCTGCCACCATTCCAGCGGCTCGTATGAGCCGACAACTTCACTGCCGGCAAACTCGTCGGGTAACTCCGCAACTGATTCGGGAATCGGGGGGGGCTTCAGTGTAAGGGAACAAGCGGAGATGAGAGAGCCGACGATTACCGGAAACAGCAGTCTGATTGGCATGTCGCTGACTCGCAAAAATTTAGCTTGGTGCTTTGAGCTGCTCGGCGTCCGCAACGGGTTGATCTAGGCCGAACTGGCCGATGAGGACAAGCCGTCAGTCGCAAGTGCGTGGCCGATGGATGCTCGATTTTACGCCAAGAAAGTCAGCCCGTCAACCATTGCGGGGGCATCCGTTCATTTTGTGGTTTGGATCGTCGGGCAAACCGGCGTGGTCGAGATGGGCTGCGGCACCATTGGAAAGCGCCGTGATGGTTCCTCCGTCTAGGTTTAGATCCGATGAGACGGGCAGCTCGCGCTTCTGTTCGGCGATGTGAAACTTCAGCTTCTTGCTCGGTTTCATCGACGGCAGTGGGTTGAACCGGAGTTTGTAGTTGGCGGGAGACACCTCGAGCGTAAAGTAATGCGCGATCATCAACACGTTGACCGCCAGTTGCAGTTCCAGCCACCGCGAGCCGAGACAGGTGTGCGTGCCCAGCCCGTGCGGCGCATACCCGGGATTGTGGTGCTCATTGCGCGGAGACTGGTAGCGGTCAATATCGAATGTGAAGGGGTCTGGAAAGACGTCGTCCATGTAGTGCGGGGCCGTCTGGGCGATGATGACCCGCGATCCCACCGGTAGCTCGTAGCCCTCAACCACACACGCATTCATCACGTCGCGCATCGACATGGGGACAATCGGATACAGGCGCATGCACTCCATGAGGAAGCGGTGGGTGACGTCGATGGCGGCGGGGGTGAAGTCCTCGCCCCTCGGATCGCCGTGGTCAAACAGGGCATCGGCTTCGCGGCGGATTCGAGCGTAGAGCGCCGGCTGGGACGCCATGGCGTACACCGCAAAGCTGAGTGCATCGCCTAGATACACGCTGGCAATCAGCGCGGCCGATAGAGCGAAACGCAGATTCGACTCGGGCACCAACTGCGGATCGCTCGCGTGCAGGCTGAGCCAGTCATCGGCCAGGTTGCGCGGGCAACCAGCCCGCTGGGCGGGGGTATGGACGCTCTGGATCCGTTCCAGCAATGTATCCACGGCTTTGGCTCGGCGTTTCATGCCCGGAGTATTCAGCATGAATCTGGGCAGGACGTTAACGATGTGTGTACAGAGCGCTCGTTCCTTGTATTTGATTAGATCGTCGATGAGATCCTGCGTATCCACGCTGACGGAGAGCGGTGAAATTTGCGCGTTAATCATGCGTCGGCACAAGCGCTTTGCAGAGAAGGTGTCACCAACCGTCCAATTCGCCATATATTTGCGGGCATGATGGTAGAGTTGGTCCATCTGTCCTACTAGTCTCCCGCGTGAATACGCGGGTGCCATCGCCCTGCGCAGCCGGAAGTGATCGGCCCCATCGAGGGAAGGCAATACGCCAGACGCACCATAAACTTTCTCGAAGTCGGCAAAATAGTCCTTGGCTCTCAGGTACATCCGCCCGTGCCGATGCACCCAGCGGTTTGTCTGCGGCCCAGCAAGGAAGATCATGGGTTTGGCAAACGGCGGACGGAGCTCGAATACGGGGCCATACTGTTTTGCCAGATCGGCAAACAGCGCGGGCACGTTGCCATCGCGCACATGGCGATTGCGCAGCAACTGACGCAGCGAGACAGAAGGAATCGGCTTGGTCAGGCGGGAGCGTCGAAGTAGTGGGCTGGCGATGTTATGTTTGACCGCCTCGGCGATGGAACGGCCGATCAAATCCATCTGGCAGATGGATTCGATGCGCTCTTCTGACTCGTCATCCAGTTCAAATATGAAGCGAAAGACGTCGCACGTATTGACGAGGCAAATAGTGATGGTGTCTCTGGGATCGGGGATCGCGTCGGTAAAGATATACCTCATAACACGCAACTTGATAAACTCACCTGCGGTGTCTTCTATGGAGGAGCTGGACATGTCCGTGCGCCATTCCATGGGCGCCAGCGTCCAGAATCCACCGTGGTGATGTTCTAGGATCTTTAGCTTGACCAAATTGTCCAAGGCTAGATCAATGACCGACTCCGAATGGATAGCGAGCCGTTCAATCCAGAATTGGGCGCTCCGTTGAACGGGTTCGTCGGCGATTTTCTTCAGAATGGAATCTAGGGCGGGGTTGCCCGTTTGCGCATGGTCTACGATGACCAGTGATTCCATGTCCGTGTCGATGCGCGACAGGAGGGAGAGTTCGGCCAGTACTGCGCCGGCGACAGCGCAGTTCAAATCCCAGCCGGGTACTTGATGGAAGTAGCCGGTCTGCTCGTTGAGGAGCATCAGGATGAGCTCTTCGGGCAAACTCAGCGTTTGGGGCGTCGAACCCTTTTTAGCAACAGCCATAGCCTTGGCCTCCCTGCTTATTCCGAACTTATGTTAATAGAGCATGACCTATAATATAGCATAACATAGCACAATCTGTGCCAAGTCGTCGGCAAACAGGTAAGCCCTTTATATTAGGATGTTATATGATCGAGACGTGGAGGTGGAGAAATTCCACGATGACGCACAATGCAACGGTCAAATAGCGCTGGAGGGGCAGGAGAAGAAGTTAACTGTTTGATATTATGTGGGTTATGGAATGACTTATTGGAAATCTGGCGAGATGGGCTAATTTGCAATATTGTCGCATATTGCAACAGTTAATCTAACGTGCGATGAGGTTGACCATAAGTCTTGCGCGCCATTTCAACATTTTGACAGATTATCGCAAGTGCTTCGCCTGCGACGAGACAGGGAAAAACCATGACCGATCTCACTTTGAGTGCCGAACAGATGCGCCAGTTTGACGAGGACGGCTACTTAATTCTCGAAAACCTCTTGCCCCCGGAGGACGTCGAGCGGATTCTGCGCATTGCCCGCTGCGACCCGCAGTTAGCCGCCGACGCCAAAGGCAACCAGAATTACGAGGGCGAAGGGCTCGACACCCGCTTGGCCTACCGCCCCGCCCTTGCCGACGATGTGTACAGCGCCCTAGCCCGCAGCCGCCGACTCGTCGAGCCGCTCGAACAGTTGTTCGGAGACCGGGTGCGCTACTACTATCAGTTGCAAATGCTGAAAGATCCCCAGACCGGCGGGTGGCAGTACCATCAGGACTACGGCTACCACTACGAGCAATTCTTTTACCCGGCGTTCGCCAGTGTCATGGTCGCCCTTGATCCGGCCACCCGCGCCAATGGCTGCCTGAAAGTGGTGCGGGGTTCCAACCGCCTAGGTCGGCTCGAACACCAGTCCTCCGGCTCCCAGCGCATCGCCGATCCACAGCGGGTTGCAATGGCGCTGCGGGAAATGGAGGAAGTGTATTGCGAACTGACACCGGGATCGGTCTTATACTTTCACGGCAACACCTTGCACGCCTCAGAGCCAAATCTTAGCTTGCAGCCACGTTGGTCACTCATCTATGCGTACGTAGCGGCGTCCAATACGTACGTCCTATCCGACTGGCCCGAAAACCAGTGTCCCCTCATAGAAAAGTGGGATGACTCCGAAGTGGACGCCGCTGCTCAGCGGCACTGGGGGGCCGTAGCCGCTACGAAGAAAAGAGGATAAGCGTGGAGAATTCGAGAGTAAGCGATGCGGCCGTTTTAATGATTGTTTTTGCGTGCTGCCTTACTCATGCCAGCCCTGGGTTGTCGCAGTCGGCCGAGACAAAAAGAAGGGCGTACGTCGGTACCATGGTAGCCGTCACTTTTGGCCAAGACCTGCACCATAAAACGGCTTTTACCACCCCTGATAATGAAGAGATGACAGTTTCGAGCCATCTCGTTATTGATTACGGAATCGGGTTTGCGGCCATTGTGGGAAAAGGAATTTCCGATTATGTGGCGCTTGAATTTACCGGCTCTTGGGCGAGTCTGCCATCCCATCTCGACGTTCCCCTGCCCTTGCCCACCTTCTTTGCGGAGGGGCTCTCCCAAAGCGGTTTTGAACTACCTAGCGGTTTCAACTATGACGGGAAGCTAGTGACACTGCAGTCGAAAATTGATCTTTTGCTTTTCCCGATAAAGATGGCCACGAGTCCCAGCGACGGCGTAAAGCCGTACTTGGGAGGGGGCTTGGGAATCGTGCGATCGTATATGGACATGGATATTGAAAAGGAGGGGGCGCAGGTAGTTATCGAGACGTTAGGGGATTTTGCGGAATTGGTTCCCGAAAATCTTGCCGGGCTGATCCCCGAAAATTTTGCCGAACTGATCCCCGAAAAGATAGACGAAACAGAGACAGATTTTCAGTTGACTCTGCGCGCGGGCGTAATCGTGCCTTTCAACAACATAGACTTAGATTTGGGATGGCAGTTCTACAGAACGTACGTTAAAGGAGAAGACAACAGTGCTCACGCGGCAGGCGGCATCCTGAAATACGTTTTTTAAGCGACTGGAATCCCTTTGGCGGCGCACATCGAGATTCGAGTGATGGGCGCGTATTGCCCCGAGTGTCCCGCCAAAGTAGTTGTCTTATATTGTTTAGTCAGTTGGAGGATTAGATGATGGAAAAAAAGCAAGCTACCATCAAAGATATTGCCCGGAAATTGGGGATTTCGTATTCAACCGTGTCTCGGGCACTATCTCACGATAGGAAGGTGTCGGCCTTGGTGGCTGAGAAGACCCGAAAACAGGTGCAACAAAAAGCCGCCGAGTTGGACTACAGTCCCAATTTAATGGCGCAGGGGTTTGTGACCGGGAAGACGGGGGCTTTGGGTTTGCTGACCTACGAGATTTCCCGGCAGTTATATGGTAGTCAGGCCGAGCACATTCTGCGGGCGGCTAACACGCATAATTATCAGATAATGATAAGTACGGCCATTCGCCGACAGGATAACCTAATTCAGCAGATCAAGCAGTTGATCTCCCGAGGCATAGACGGACTCTTGATTCATACGCGGGGTAACGAAGGAGAGTCTGAGCGCATTTTGAATGCCGTGCGGGGACAGGTGCCGGTGGTGTCTTTTCACCACCCGAATCAGATGGGTGGGGTAGTGCTGGACGAGACAACGAGTTTTTGCGAAGCCACCGAGCATTTGATCCGGTTGGGACACGAGCGGATCGGGTTTGTCGGAGTGGACTGGAATAGGACCGTCGTGGGTTCAGCCAAGGGCAAGGGGTACTTGATGGCGATGCGCAAGCATAGCTTGACTCCCGAACGCATAGCTGGTAAAACCGGCTTGTTAGAACCGGCCTACCAACTGGGCAAGGAGATCGGCGATCGGTTTACGGCCCTTGTGTGCCGGAACGATTATACAGCGTTGGGCGTTTGTCGGGGGCTGCGAGAAGCAGGTATTCGCGTGCCCGAGGATGTGGCTGTGGTGGGAAATGGCGATCTGGATGTGGCGGCGTATGTGACACCGGCATTGACGACCCTGGCAACTCCCTACGAGGCGATTACCCAAGCGGCGATGGAGCTGATGCTGGAACAGCTTGGGGGAGGGCAGGAGCCTCGGCAGATAACCGTGAAATCATCGCTGATCGTGCGGGAATCCTGCGGGGCGAACATACGAACATAAGCGAAAAATGATCGCAAGGGCGCGCATTGCCCCGAGTGGGGGCGTGCTCTATATTGTAGAGACATTGAGTATATAGCTTCCGTTGGGGGTGGTCCGGCAGCGGGCCTGAGATTGAGACCCTTCGAACCTGAACTGGATCGTGCCAGCGTAGGGAAACGGATGCCGTACGCACCGCGTACGCACCGCTGGCCCATCCAGGGCGAGCGGTTTTTTTATGCGCCTCGACGGAATTTTTCCGCAAATGCAAGACGAGGGAGCAAATCTATGAGAATTTCACTGCCGTCGGCTAGCTTGCTGGCCGGTTTATTGACGCTGTCGGCGCTGTCCTGGGCGCAGGCCGAGGAAGTGCCCGGCCAAGTGTTGGATGCGGCCACGGGTCGCCCTTTGGAAGGGGCCAACGTGCGGGTCGGGGATAGGGCTACCACTGCGGATGCTCAGGGCCGCTTCAAGGTGGAGGCGGCCTTGGGCGATTCTCTCGACATTTCCTTTATCGGCTACCAGAGCGCGCGGGTAGCGGTCGTTTTGCCGCTGATAGTGGCCTTGGAGCGCGCGATTTTGCAAGCGCCGGAGGTGGTAGTGGAAGGCGGCTTGATGCGCCAGCGGCTCGACCGCTTGGCCGCCAGCGTCACGGTGGTAGATGGGGACCGTTCCCGGAGTAGCGGGGCTGGGCACTTGCAGGACGCGACGCATGCGGTGCCCAATTTGAATTGGGCTGGCGGCTCGTCTCGGCCGCGCTATTTCCAGATCCGGGGCATTGGCGAGCGCAGCCATTACGCCGGCGAAGGGCCGCCCAGTTTTTCGGTGGGATTTGTCATGGACGACGTTGATTTGAGCGGCATGGGCACGGCTGGTTTGCTCTTTGACGTCGATCAGGTCGAGGTCTTCAAAGGCCCTCAGTCGACCATTTTTGGCCCCAACGCCCTAGCCGGGCTAATCAATTTGCGCTCGGCCGATCCCCAGCAGGAGTTTGCTGGAGCGGGCAGCGCCGAGATGGGCAGCGATGGCTTAGGGCGTTTTTCCGGGGCGGTGAACCTGCCGGTAGGGAGCGACCTAGCGCTGCGCGTGGGGTACGAGAACGGCCGTTCCAATGGCTTTCGCAGCAACGCTTTTCTCGATGCCGACGATACCAACGGCCGGCGCGAGCAGTTGGTGCGCGCCAAGGTGGGTTGGACCCCGGCGGCTGGGCCCGAGGTGTTGGGCACCTTCTTTTGGGCCGATATGGATAACGGATACGACGCTTGGGTACCCGACAACAACGAGGACTTGACCACGTACTCTGACAAGCCGGGCAAGGACCGCCAGCAGACGACTGGGGCTTCGCTCAAGAGCACTTGGGGGCTAGGTGCGAGCGGTGTTGAACTGGTCGCGATTACCGCGTTTTCGCGCAGCGAGTTGGAGCACAGCTTCGACGGCGATTGGGGCAACGACGAGTACTGGCTAGCGGAGCATGGATTCGACCCAGATGTCGAGGGGTGGAGCTACGACTTTTTCGACCGCAATGTGCGCGACCGCACGGTTGTGAGCCAGGAGGCCCGGCTTTTGGTGGAGGAACTGGTGGTGGGAGCCTATTGGAAGCGGCTCGAAGAGGAAGACAATGCCGCGGGCTATTTGTTCGGCGGCGATGCTACGGATCTGAACGGGCGCTACGAGATCGACAACCTAGCCTTTTACGGCCAGTACGGGCTGGCCTTGAGCGAAAAGTTGCGGCTGGAAGTCAATGCGCGGCTCGACCGCAACGATACAGCCTATGAGGGAACGACGACGAATTACGGGGCCGATAGCACCAGCACTACGTTCGCCATCGATCAATGGCTGGGCGGCGGCAAAGCGGCCCTCAGTTACAACTGGGGTTTGGGCCATACCTTATACGCTTCGGCTTCGCGCGGCTACCGCTCCGGGGGGGTCAACCAGCATCCGTACCTGGCCGCGGAGAACCGCCCCTACGACCCCGAGTATATCGTCAATCTCGAACTCGGCTGGCGGGTCAGCGGACCGCGCTCTTCCATCGGACTGACCTTGTTCCACGCTCTGCGCTCGGATCAGCAAGTCGAGTTGTCGAGCCAGCAGGATCCGGGCGACCCCAACAGCTTTTTCTACTTCACGGCCAATGCCGTCAAAGGCCGCAACAGCGGCTTGGAATGGGAGCATACCGTCCGCCTGCTGCCCCAAGTCGAACTCTTCGGCTCGGTAGGTCTGCTCACTACTCACATTGATACTTATACCTTCCCCACGGAAGATGGGGAAGTAACGCTGGGTGACCGGGCCGCAGCTCATGCCCCCAACTACACTTTTAGCATAGGCGGCGAATACTGCCATCAGTCGGGCTTAGAAGCGCGGCTGGCCCTGATCGGCATGGACCAATTCTTCTACTCCGATGGCCACGACCAAGTCTCCGAGCCGTACCAATTGGTCAACGCCCACATCGCCTACCAGTGGGAAGCATGGTCCGTGCAACTGTGGGGCCGCAACTTGCTCGACGAACGGTACGGGGTGCGGGGCTTCTACTTTGGCTTGGAGCCGCCGGATTACGCCGACAAGCTGTACAAAACCTACGGCGATCCGCGCCAAGTCGGCGTGCGGCTGACGACGCAGTTTTCTTCTTTGGGAGACTGAAGCTGTGGGCGGTCAGTTCGCTTTAATCGTCGGCAATGGCGAGCCACCTTCCCGCGCATTATTCGCTACCTACGCCCGGGAAGCCGATTTGATACTCTGCGCCGATGGCGGGGCCAATACCGCCTCGGCGTACGGGTTCACGCCCGATTACGTCGTCGGCGACCTCGACTCGGTTAGCCGCCAAAGCAAGGCCGCCCTCGCCGCCGATCGCCTCGTTCTCGTTGACCCCGAGGGCAATGTGGGCACGGATGGTCAAAAAGTCCTCAACCACGCCGTCGCCTTGGGCGTTACTGAGGCCGTGCTTCTCGGTTTTACGGGCCGACGTACCGATCACCTACTGGGCAATTTGAGTCTGCTCAAGACTTTTGCCGACCGCTTCGCCTTGCGCATCGTGGACGATTACTGCGACATTCGCCTCATCGACCGCAGCATCCGCTTCCGCGCCGATATTGGCCAGAAAATTTCTCTGTGCCCGCTCGACGGCGCGGCGGAAGGCATTACCACTGAGGGGCTGAAATGGGCCTTGCGGTCCGAGAGCCTCATTCCGGGCGTGCGCGACGGCATCTCCAACGAGGTGGTGGGTAACCTGGTCGAAATTCGGGTTGGGCACGGCGATCTGCTGTTATGTGTGCAGCGGGAGAGTGAGTCTGGGCAGATCGAGTTGCTGGATTAGTCAGGCCGAGCAGCTAGCGCCCCCGAGGACGCAGAATTGGGCGCAGTGCGGGTGGTTAAGCTTTACCGGACCCCAGGATTCGGCTAGGGTCCGGCCCATCTCAAAGGCCGCGTCATACGGTAGCAGAGTACAGGAGAGCACGACCGGCGAATCCGCGCCCTTGCGCTTGACGACCATGCGCGACGAGGCGCACATGATGTCGGCGGGCAATTGGCCGAGAATGTCCCAGCAGCCGGTGGTGATTTCGGGGACATCTACAGCGAGGTTCATTTCTGGGAAAATGACGAGCTGGCTGGGGTCGGCTGCGTCAATGCGCACGCCGAGGTCGGCGAAGAGACGGGCGAATCCGGCGCGCAACTCGCTTTCTTCGTCGCCCCAGAGCGTGCGGCCGGCGGCTGTTAAGCGGAAGCCGCAATCGGAAAGCCAGCGCAAGCCCTCGATTGTCGGTGCCCAGGAGCGCTCGCCGCGCTCTTCCTCGTGCAACGCTGGATCGTAGTGGTCGATGGAAACGCGAATCGTCAGCCGGTCGCCGTGCGCTTCGCGCAGCCGCAGTAAGCCGTCGGCGCACTTCATCATCGGCCGCATAGCGTTGGTCAACACCAAACTCTCAAAACCCCGTTCCAGCACGTCTTCGAGCATGTCGAGCATCTCGGGATTCACAAAAGGCTCGCCGCCGGTGAAGCCGATCTCGCGCGTGCCCAGCCGGTCGCGCTCGATCTCGTCGAGATAGGCTGCTACTTCTGCCGCCGTGAGGTACACCAGGCGGTCGTTGCGCGGGCTCGACTCGATGTAGCAGTTGGTACACTCTAAGTTGCAGAGGGTACCGGTGTTAAACCACAGGGTCTCCAGCCACGTCAACGCCACGCTAGCCCGCTCCTCTCCGTCGGCGGTGACGTCGGGATCTTGGAACTTGCGCGGGTCTAGGCGGGACGGAGCTTGTGTTTGTGTCATGCTGTCTCCTGCGAAGGCGACATGGTAGCGCGTCGCTCCTGGCCCCTGGCCGTGCGCGATTTAGGCATCGCACGGCTGCAAATGGCGTGGGACACAGTTCTAAAAGAGTTGATACTTAATAGACTGTCAAGGTGAACTACAGTTCTGGAAATCCTGTGCGTGCAGCGGGAAGGAGGCTCTGGCGAAATTCTGGTGGGATGAGTAGGTTGTCTGCTGCATAGCCATGCAGAAACACACAGTAGCTATCATCGGCCTCGGCCGCATGGGCAGTACCATTGACGACGAAGGGCACGGAGCCCGTCTCGTCGGTCGTTTTCAAACAGACGATGGACTCCAGATCGTCGCTGTATGGGTTTATTAGAGCTTTGACCATTACAAGGGAGTGCAGAGCTTGGTCGCCGAGGATGCCGATTCGATTGCGGCGCAAGAGTATCGACGACAGGAGTTGGAGCCGCTTTTTACGGAGACGGATGAGTCCTTTATGACTTCAACGGTACCAATGGCATTGACGGAACTTTCTCATTTGGAAGCATGAACGCATCTCAAGATACAAAAAGAAAATGGTAGTCCTAGAGCTATTCACTGAGGCAGACTTCGACAGGTTGATTGGTTGGATCCCATCTAGTGACTTTCTTTTGCAATGGGCTGGACCGGGCTTTGAGTATCCGCTCGATCGCGAACAGCTAAGTGAACATCTGACGGGCACGCAGGGCGACTTGCCAAGCAAGCTGATCTACAAGGTCGTAGATAGTGAGAATGGAGCGGCGATTGGGCACATTGAACTGGCGGCGATTGATCGTCGCAATGGAAGTGCTCGCGTGTGTCGGGTGCTCGTCGGCGACCCTGCTTACAGAGGAAGGGGCATCGGAACGGTTATGATGGAGAAGATTGTTGAGATAGGCTTTTGTAAGCTCGGTCTCCATCGCATTGAGCTAGCCGTGTTCGACTTCAACACAAGTGCCATACGCTGCTACGAGAAGGTCGGGTTTGTGAAGGAAGGACACCTCAGAGAATGCCGAAAGGCCGACGATGGATATTGGAGTTCCTATATCATGGCTATCTTGAGGCATGAATGGGAAAGTAGTAGAAATGAACTAGAAGCGGAGCGGACGTGATGTGGAAGCTTCTTAGGACTTTAGCCCAACGTTAATATGATAAAACGCGACCACCGTCTCCGGATTCTCGCCTACCTGACGATCACCTTCTGGATGGTCATTTTCCTGCAGCCACCCATTCCGCAAGACCCCGCCTATCACCAGTTCGCCGATCAGCGCACCTTGTTGGGCATCCCCCATTGCCTGAACGTGATCTCCAACCTGCCCTTTCTGTTGGTGGGCCTGTGGGGATTCAGGGTTGTGTTTCGCCTCGCCACGGACCCTGCGCAGCAGGCGTTTATGCGCCCGGCCGATTCGCTGGCGTATCAGATCCTCTTCCTCACGGTGGCGCTGGTTGGCCTCGGCTCCACCTACTACCACCTAGCCCCCAGCAACGAAACGCTCCTGTGGGATCGCCTGCCGATGAGCATTGCCTTTATGGCGTTTCTCGCTACGGCGATCACCGAGCGCTTGGATAGGCGCGCTGGCATTATCACCTTGCTGCCGCTGATTGCCTTTGGCCTTTTCAGCGTGTTGTACTGGCATTATACCGAGCAGGCCGGGGCTGGCGATCTTCGTTATTACATCGTCGCCCAAGCCTACCCGATTTTGTTCGTGCCCCTCATGGTTCGCCTGCTGCCGTCGCCGTACACGCGCGGGTCTGACCTCTACATCGCCGGTCTGTTTTATCTGCTCGCGAAAGCCGTCGAGGTGTTTGACCAAGCCTTCTACGCGGTCGGGGGAGTCATCAGCGGTCATACATGCAAGCATCTGCTCGGTGCCTTGGGAGCCTATTGGGTGTTGCGGATGATCCGGCTGCGGCGGCTGAACTGATTGATTAGTTTGTCAGGGATACTATGGATACCATTCGCCCCATATGCGAGTCGGAACTCGACGAACTCATCGACCTGCTCTGCGCCGTGCACAACCCCGAGGGCCACGAGCGCTACCGAGGGTACATGGAAGGCGATCCGACTTGGTGCCCGTCGCAGACGCCGGTCGTCGTCGTTGGAGGCCGCATTGTATCGACGTTGCGCATCTGGGACCGCTGGGTCCACCTCGGCACCACGCCCGTCCGCATGGGCGGCATCGGCGGCGTCACCACGCATCCCGACTACCGGCAACGCGGCATAGCGACGCGGCTCATGGAGCATGCGGCCGAGTACATGCGCGACGATGGTTACGACTTAGGTCTGCTGTTCACGATGATCCCGGCGCGCTTTTACCGGCGTCTCGGCTGGAGTTGTGTGCCGCTCATGGGATTTCACGCTAGGCTGAGTCGTCCTCCGCAGCCGGGGCGGTCCACGCTTGAGGTGCTGCCATTTGACGAGAGCCGCGACTTGGAGGAGACGGTAGCGCTCTATCAGCGCTACAACGCCGGTCGTAGCGGTAGTCTGTTGCGTCCGCGTCCGTACTGGGACTACGCTCCCTCCCGCGTGCGGGGCGTGCTGCCCACCGCCGTCGTCCGTGATTCGGCGGGACTCAGCGGGTATATCAACTGGGAGAGCGATGACGACGGCGTTGAAGTGTATGAAGTTGCTTACGAGAGCGGCCCGGACCTCAATGCCCTAGTGCAGCACCTGCTCGACGAATGCGCGGCGGCTGGGGTGACGCAGATCCACGGCGAGATCCCCTACACCCACCCTTTTGTTGATGGCCTAGTTGCTACCGCTGACGCCGATCTGGGGATCACGGGCGACAGCTCGATGATGGCTCTGCCCTTCGACCTCGGTGCGCTGGTTGCCAAGGCCGTGCCCGAAGCGGCGGGGTCGGTCCGCAGGTTGCCGGACGATCTGATGTGTCGGCTTCTGTTTGGCGAGTCCTCCGGCCGCGATTTGGAACCTGTCCTTCGCGCCCGCGGGATCTCGCTGGAGGCTGGGGAAGCTCGCCAACTTGAGGAGTGGTTCCCGCGCCGCGAGGTCATCTTCTGGGAGCCCGACCACTTCTGATGCCCGAGGACTCCCCAAAGCAGGCCCATCTCCCGGTCATCCGCCAAGAGTGGCCTCGGTTGCTGCGGCCCTTCGACGATCCCCACTTCCGCTTTGAGCCGCCGACTGATCCCGTGCGTCGGCGCATCCTCGCCAATCTCCTAGACGACTGTGAGTTGTATGCTGGACAGCGGCCGTGGCCGCGGATTCCGCGACGGCCGGATAGTCCTCACCCGTACCACCAGCTCTATCTGACTTTCTACACCGCCATGCAGGCCACAGCCTTGATCGAGAACTACGCCTTTGCTTGGCGGTTGACCGGCGACCGGCGCTGGCTCGACCGGACCCGCGTCTGGCTGCGGGCTGCTGCTAGTTGGGACCACGACGACCGGGTGGAGGAACACTTCTACACGGCCAATCGCTACATGCAGGCTTTTGCCTTGGCTCTCGACCTGCTGGACGGAGAGTTATCGGCCACTGAGAAGCGCCAGGTCCGCACCTGTCTCGTGCGGCAGTTGGAGCGCTGGTGGCCGGATGTGGACGAGCAACGCCACTCGGAGGAAGGTGGGCACCATGCCGTCGTGGATAACGGGCACTTTGGCGTGGCCGCTCTGCACCTGCTGGGCGAGCACCCCAAGGCGGAGGCGTGGGTGCAGGCGGTCATCGATCGCTTCCGCACTGCCATCCTGCCCCACGGCTGCGGCCCAGCCGGCGAGCCGGTGGACGGCCCTTCCTTCTGGCCTTGGGAGAATCTCTGGCTCCTGCAGTTTGCCGACGCGCTGCGCAATGTCACCGGGATTGATCTCGGCCGCGAGGTTCCGGCCCGGCTGCGGCGGCCGCTGACTTGGTTCCGCGCCCATTGGGCAGCACCGCGCAAGATTCCCGACCAACTCTACTATCCCGCCAACGCCAACGTGCTGGGCACCCAGCTCAACGCCTGCTCTCCCGCGCTCCTGCGGCTGGCCCAGGAGGCTGGCGACGAGATGCTGCGCGACGCCGCCCTCGCCGACCCGCGCCTAGGCCGGATATACCGCTTCGGTGGTGGCGTCAAAGGCTCGACCGCGGAGTGCATGATCTCCTATGGGCCCTACGCTTACTGTTTTTACGATCCCAACTTCCGGGCGGCTAAGCAACGCCGGGCGGCTCCGCTGGCACGTCGTTTTGCGGCGCGCGGCGGTCGCTCGGCCGTGATGCGCAGCGGCCACGGACCCGACGCGGCGATCCTCTGCGTCAGCGGGTACGACGGCGATGTGGCCCACGGCTTTATGAACTTGCACGTGCAGTGGGCGGGCAATCCCGTGCTGCGCGCGATCAGTGCCGCCGAGGCTCAGCCGGTGAGTTGCGGCAGTCTGCCCTGCGTGGGTGGCCAGAACGAGATCGTCGCCGTGCCGGGCGGTTTGGAGAGCACGCGGCACGGGCAGCGACTGCGCGTCTCCGCTCGGCGCACCGAGCAGGAATACTGGCTGTTGGCCGGGGAGCAGCCGGTTGTTCTCGTGGCGCTGCGGCGTCAGTCGCGCGGTCTCCGGCTCGTCGATGGCATCGTCCGGCTGAGTGGTGGCGACGCCTTGCAGTACGAGGCCCGGCCTTGGTTCTGTGCCAATGGAGGACGTCTGCGTCTGCGCTTCCGATTGCGGGGGCACGGGGACGGTCCTCGGGTGTTGTTCAACACGGGGAACGGCGTCGGTGGGAGCGGTGGGACGGGGGTCAACACCTTCGCCCTCATCGTCGAAGAGGACGGCAAGCTGTGTTTTAGCGTGCAGAGTCAGAACGGCCACGAGGTAGCGGTACGGGCACCGGACAAGGTGGACGCTGGCGTCTGGCACGAAGTCGAGATCGGGTGGGGTGGCTTCAACCGGCGGGCGGGTAGGCCGTGGATGGAGATTGCTGTCGATGGTGAGACGAAGCGTATCGATGACCCGGCGGCCTTTGGCGAGGTGGGCCGCGACTCTCAGGGACTCGACTCGCGGGAGGAACCGCGCACCTTTTACGTGTGGCCGCACTCCAACCTCGCCTTTGGCGGTGCTGTGCAGACGCCGGGCGTTTCCGCGGACTGCGATATAGTTCTCATTGACCTCCGCTGTCCGGGTCGTCGTCGGCTGACCGTGGATTCGGATAGGGGCCTGGGACCGGAGACGGGCGGTGGTGAGCTGGCCTATAAGCTGAATCCGGTGGACCTGCGCGGTCTGAACAGGAGTCGCGCTCGTCTTGGTGTTGGGCGGCGCGTGGTGGAGGTGATGGCGGTGTTTGGAAAGGATCTCCGACTGCGGACCGAGGAGGTGCCCTTCGCGCCTTCTGGACTGGCTGCTGGTAGCCTCGTCAGCTTTCTTCCGGGTGCTGCTGAGGCGTCAACTCGGCTAGTGGCAGGTACGGATGACGACGTTCTCGTCCTCGCCTTTTGCAGCCGTTCGGCAAAGGCTCGGGTCGCACAGGAGGGCGATAGGTTTCGGCTGCGCGCTGGCGACCGGGAGTTTTCCTTCGACGTGGTCCGGCGGGGCGGTACTATTCTGCGCCCTCGGCGAGGTCCTCAGCGGTCGTCTTAAAATCGAAGCAACCGTTATTCCACTAATGCGTCAAACGCAGCATTTTCGAATCGCCAGACCGAAATTCGAAAGACAGTGGAACAAGCTCAACGCGTGTTGACGTTTGCAGTGTCTGAATGATGTTATCCAAATGCTCAGAAGGGTTACCATCCATGTCGAGCAATGGAAATACGCGAACCTCTCGACCTACGCGAAGCAATTCCCGTAGGAAGGAAAGGTGGGTTTCTGTGTCGAATTCGGCAGAGTAGAGAAATAGTAGATGCGAACAAAGTACAAGATCGAAGGATGCCGACAGGAAAGGCAATTCCGGTAGGCAAGCAGATACGTAGCGACCACTCCGAGTCGCGGCCTGAAAATCGGCAATGAAGGCAATGAGGACGTCACGTCGGCGTTGGACGACATCTTCTGGGCTGCCGTAGTAATCCCACTTGAACCTGTCCCGCGCCTTCTGCATTCCCGCGAGCATCTGTGCCGCTGTGAGATCGAAGTCGGCTAGAAAATCCCTAGCGGAAAACCTGTATATGGGATCGGCGGCAACGACGTATCGTCCGTTTCTACTCCATTCCGCAGCGAACGACGACGGCCCACCCCCGCAGTCCAATATGCGCGCAGATGGTGGGACGTCAGATAACGCGAAGAACGCCTCGTATTCGGCGGCGCTACGGCCCCATGGCGGGACGGCTCCATCAAAATCAAAATCGTTTGACATGAGTTTTATCGGTCAGGAAGCAAGTCTCGGCGGAGAGTTCCCGACACACCTAATTGCGGTTCATTACCCTTTTACCATGGGTGATGCAACCAGCTAACTTCTGTTACCATTTACGACCCCACACATGCGGGGTGCCGAAAGCCAAGCGCCGCATGTGCCCGCGTAAATGGCCGTGTTAAATAACGTAGGATTCTTCTTTTAATAACTCCAAATGCTAGTGTGACGAGACCAATGACAGCAGTTTGAAGAAAAAGGGCATGAAAAAATATTAGCCTTAATGTTCAATTCTTAGGGTTTTTGTTCTTTTTGGTAAAGTTTATCGCTTCATTGATATTTTCAATTTGAAAGTAGGATGGATCATCATCAGAAAGGTAACGTGAGTAAATTTCTCCATATCTATTTCGTTCATTTATTAGGTCGTAAGGTGAGATTATCTCCTACCAGTTAAAGCAAGCGCTGGCCTTGTGCTCTTTATTTATCTCTCCCAACCAGCAAGTAAGGAGGGATACGGATGAAAGAGCCAAGACCAGCGTTGGAGAATTTGTGTTGTCTCAATGCCCAATGCAAGACCTACGGCCAACGCGGCCAAGCCAATCTGCGGGTGCGCAAGGTCTATGGAGCAGACCGGATTCGCTATCTGCGCTGTGGGTGCTGCGGCGAGGAATTCAGCGAGCGGAAAGGCACGGCGTTGTTTAACGGCAAAATCGGCGAAGCCCAAGCCGTCTCGGTGATTGAGCATCTAGATAGGGCCTGTGGCTTGAATGCCACGGCCGGGGTATCCAAAGATGCGGTTGGCCGCCTGCTGCGCGTGAGCGGACCGGTCTGCTATCAACTGCATGACCGTCTGGTGCGTGACCTGCATCCGATGGCCCTTCAGTTTGATGAGAAATGGTCGTATGTGGGGAAAAAACAACGGCATGTGACCGCCCAAGACGACCGGAGTCAAACCGGGGATTACTGGGATGCCAACAGCTTGGATCCGCACAGCAAACTGCTGGTATCGCTGGTGCCGGGGCACCGTACGGCCGACACGATTGACCAAGTGGTGGCCGACGCGGCCGAGCGGTTGGCCTCCGATGCGGGACTGCCGACACTGTTTACCGATGGCGAACCGACCTATCGCGAAGCGATTGTAGCTACCCCCTGCGCTTTGCGCGTCGGACCGATCGGCATGATGCCCTCAGTTGGATTGGGGCGGTGCGCTACAATTTTCATCATCCGCACCGGTGTTTGCGACGGCAAACGGAAGAAGGCCGATGGCAACAGACAACGCCGGCGATGGCCGCAGGCATCGCCGATCATCTCTATTCCTCACTGGAACTCATGCGGCTTTGTCCGGTTGGACTGAGATAATCACAAACTACGACCCATAAAATAACGCAGCGCATAAATAATAAAAACCCACCAATTTCCTACGGAGCGGCCAGAGAAAAGCGTCTATCGGCTGCATCATCTATGTCTGGACAACGGGTATGACTACGCCGAGGTCATCGAAGGAGTCAAGGAACGCGGCTATCATTTACACTTGACGAAAAGGCAAGCCGAAAAGACCTCTATACTCGCCCAAAAGAAATATCCGGCCCGACGCTAATTTTAGGACCACTTCTAATCTGAGCTAACAACCGAAATAGTTGGAATCAACGTCTTTTGTATTGCTTCCCACATTTCCTTATTTGCAGCGCATAATAAGCCTTGGCGGGAATCCAGCGGAGAGTATTCAGTTCCATCAAATCTGCGCACAAAGCCTCCTGCCTCTTCCGCAATCAAGATTCCGGGAGCATGATCCCATACCAACGTACGGTAGTAAAACAGAAATTGCATTTCGTTTTTCGCCAAGGCATTGTAATCATAGCCAGCGCACTTGCTTTTTTCGATACATAGAAAGCAACTGGATGCTGCTTCGGCAACAGACCTCAAGGAGTCTGGCAAAAATCCCGTCAGTAATGCCCCACGTAGCTCAGATAAGGCCTGAAACGCAAATTCAACTTTTAGGCGTGTATCTCCTTCAAAAACCCCACACCCTTTTTCCGCACTCGTCAACGTTCCACCTAGCGGATTCAGTATCCACGCCCCGAGCGTGACACCGCAATAGACGAGGCAAACCATTATAGCGATAGGTGGTTTTCCTAAAACAAAGTTGCCAGTTCCATCCAAAGGGTCGATGATCCAGACAGGGGCATCTGATTGTAATGCCGACAACAAACTCGGATTCTCGTGTACGCTCTCTTCACCTAAGACCAACGATCCCTCGATCAACTTGGGCAGATGATCTATTAAAAATAACTCGCAGCCTCTATCCGCTATAGTGACGATTTCATCGGGAGTTTTTTCTGCGACATCACCCCGTCTAAGATTTTGCCAAAGCGGCATGATTTTTTGCTCGGACGCTTCGCGCAGAAGTTCCTCGACCTGTTTATGAGGGATTTCCATGGGCTCCTAATCGTCTTGCTTTGACACGGTTTATGAACATGTATAGTCTAGTTTGAGCACAGGTCCGCCAGAGCGCAAATCGGACAATTAAAAGCGAGGAGCAAAAACAAATGACTCAGCTTCTGCAAAAGGCTTTCGAAACTGCCGCCAAACTGCCGCAAGAGGAACAGGACAAATTTGCGCGTTTCCTCCTAGCCGAGCTTGAATCGGAGCGGCAATGGACTAAGCTATTTAGCCGTTCCGAATCAGAGGATTTGCTGGAGGGGCTGGCCGATGAGGCCCTAGCAGCGCACCGAGCAGGACGAAATCAACTAGGCGCGGTGAAGGGATAAGCAATCCCAGTACTTGCTACTCCCACAGAACCCTCTATAATTCCCGTATCATGGCGTCAGTTAAAAATTTACCCATCAAAATTGATCAAAAAAAATCGCCGCCTTCTGTCGTACGCATGGGATAGGTCGGCTGAGCCTATTTGGCTCGGTCCTGCGGGATGATTTTGATCCGGTTCTCAGCGACGTGGATGTGCTAGTGGAGTTTCTACCTGGCCGGACCCCAGGTTGGGAATTTTTTGTATGGCATGAAGAATTGGAGGTCATCCTGGGACACAAAGTTGATCTATTTTTAGGGCTGAATCAGTGGTTGGAACCCCTTATCCGTCAGGAGATGTTGCCGCTCTATGAGCAAGCATGACTATCGAGTTACGCTGCGGCAAATAGAGGAATATGCCGGTCGGCACAGGAGATTTGTGCGGACAAAACTCTGGTTGAATTGGTGGACGATTGGCAAGCGACTCTGGCTTTAGAACGGGCACTGGAAATTATCGGCGAAGCAGTGAAACGCCTGCCCAACGATTTGCGCAATCGTTATACTCAAGTGGAATGGCGGGCTATCGCCGGGATGCGGGATCGGCTCATCCACGGCTATGACGCGATTAAACACGAAATCCTCTGGAATGCCGTGCACGAACAGCTACCTACTCTACAGGCGACGATACAACAGATGCTCGACGATTTGGAAAGCGGCGACACGCGCTGAAATTCGATGTCCCTCGTAAGCTGCAGCTCGGCCTTTTCCAGGATCTGCTGTCAACAGGAGACCGACCCATGACAACGATAAAATTTCCGCAGTCGTTTAGGGACCAAATAAACGAATGGCTGTACGTGATGCGGTGGACGACCAACAAGTCGCGGGAAGCCTCTCTTGCCCTATTTGTAGCCCGCGCCGTTTTCTCGGTGGTCCAAGGACTGTTTGTCATCTTGCGCTGCGTTGCCATTTGGTGGGGGGTGGACTGGCTCATGGTCGCGCTGGAGACTCCGCAGCAAAGCGAACAGATGCTGACTCGGCTGGCGTTGCTGGCCGGGGGGCTGCTGGCGACGGAGGCTGTCGGGCGACAGATCTCCTCTTGGCTAGGTTCGCGGGCGGGATTTCACCTTGAAATGCTGCTAAAGCGCGAATTTATCACCAAATCTTCGGAACTCGACTTGGCAGAGATCGAAGCCGCGGGCGAACGAAAGTTGCTGGAGAACCGGTACTCACTCGATTACACCGTCTGCGGGGTGATGGATTCGATATATAACTTCATTTTCCTCGGCGTGCAGGCGGTGGGGCTAGTAATTCTCTGTACCCTAATCGGCTGGCCAATCTTTGCGGCCGGGGTGGCCCTGCTGGTCGTGGGCCTCGTCCAATGGCTGACTCGGCAGAAGAGGAAATACCGGGATGAGGAACGGAGCCGCCTATCCTATCTCGAGCACCTGCTCTCGGACGAGCATCCTGCCAAAGAGATCCGTCTGTTTGGTCTCGTCCCCTATCTCAAAGGCATGGCCGAGGAGTTGGCCGAACGATTCTACCGCAAGCAATTGTTCACCGTCAGAGATGCGGTCAGAAACTTGGTTTTCTACCTGCCTTTCTTAGCAATCGCCCTTGGTTTTGGCTACTGGCTCGTCGAGCAAGTAATGGCACAGGAGATCTCCCTAGGACTAGCCTGCATGGCTCTTGTCGTCGTCTTCATTGCTCATCAGGCCGTATCGGGCATTTCTAGGATGACGTGGGCTTGGGAACGCTCGCTCGAAGGCATTCAGGGATACCAAGCCTTTCTCGACATACAGCCGCAAATCAGACCTGAATCGAACCTTCCCGCAGTACCGACCGATCTGGGCGCGGGAATCGTATTCGAAGACGTCTCCCTGACCTATCCGACGAGTGATAAACCCGCAATTGAAGGGGTGTCGCTGACCATTCGGCCCGGCGAGCGCATTGCACTGGTGGGTGAGAACGGCTCTGGCAAGACGACCTTTGTCAAGCTGCTGACCCGGCTCTACGATCCGACCGCAGGGCGAATTCATCTCGGCGGTCGCGACCTGCGCGAATACAACGTGGAAACGTATCGCCAGCGCTTTGGCGTCATCTTTCAGGACTATATGCGCTACCACGGGACAGCCGCCGATAACATCGGCCACGCGCAATACGAGCGGCTCGACGATTTGGACGGCATAGTGGCCGCGGCCAAGAAAGCCGGCGTGCACGAATTTGTTGAGGGGCTGGACGAGGGCTATCAGACTCGCATCCGTTCTTGGTTCGAGCGCGGCACGGATTTGTCCGGCGGGCAGTGGCAGAAGATCGCCTTAGCGCGCGCCTTTTTCCGCCAATCCGACATTCTCGTTTTGGACGAGCCGACCAGCGTCCTCGATGCTCGCGCCGAATACGACATTTTCCAACGCTTCCTCGAACTGACCGCCGGCAAGACTACCATCCTCATCTCGCACCGCTTTTCGACCGTCCGCATGGCGGATACGATCTACGTATTTCAGGAGGGGCGCATTGCCGAGCGCGGCAACCACCGAGAACTGATGGCCCAAGACGGACTCTACGCCGAGCTGTTCAATATGCAGGCCGAAGGCTTTTTGCTGGATAGTCAACGGGCCGCCGGGTAAGGTTGCATCGAAACGGCCTTTGTCCCTTTCTACTTGTTATTGCGCTGGCCTCTGCAAAGCTACTGTGAGCCAAACTGGTAATGCGGCCCGGGGGTTCTCGTTCCAGTCCAACAGACGCTCATCAGTCCCCGACAGATAAGAAGAATCCTGCCAGTATCTTGAATCCTCGGCAGGACTCTCCAAAATTTGCCGCAAGATGAATCCCGAGGTCGCCACGGGGTTGAGAATGTCCGCCAGCGTCCAGTTGAACTCAAACCTGCCATCCTTCTCACTCCCAATGGACCCAGTTTCCCAATAGGACTTCTCAACCTCAATCGGTCTAATCTGATCTTTCCAAGGCCGCTGGAACGGATGAATATCATAGAAGACGTAATGTCCTCCTAGACGCAGGATGCGAAAAATCTCATTGAAGACCGCGTGCAAATCTGCAATCCAAACGAAGAACCCGTTAGAGGAACAGACTAAGTCGAATCCCTCATCTTCTATAGGCTTTAGCTCGGCAGCATCGGCTTGCACAAAGGCCATAGATAACCCTAGCTGTTCCGCTCGTCTAGCGGCCACTTCTAGCTGCTGCTCAGAGATATCTATCGACGTGACGTTTGCCCCCATTCCAGCAAGGGCAAAAGCCGCGTAGTTATCGCCGCTGCCAATGACGCACGCGTCCTTGCCCGATATGTTGCCGGCAACCTCGCGAATCAGTTGAAGCGCGCCGCCGGCAAAGCCGAGATCAGGCTCGTTGGGACAACGTTGCCACAATCCGTCCTTGTCGCGAAGCTCCTCCCACCGCTTAGCGGCTTCGTTCCAGTGACGTCGGTTGGAATCGTGCATGTCGTTCATAGCCAGTTCACCTTGGAACCTGAATCTTGATCCCCCAAGACAGAGTAGAGAATCTGATCGTCTCTACGGCGAGACCCAGACTACGCAGGTATCCGACGGAAGCATCGACGTGCCAAAAAAACTCTTCTTCAATAGCGTCCGCCGTAGTGTCGTCACCAATGGAACGATAGTGATCAATCAAAACCCTCTCCTCTTGTGCGCTCTCCAACATTAGATCGCCAAATAGCGCACGTCCCCCAGGCAATAGCCGCTGCACGAGCTGGTCAAACAGAAGTTCTTTCTCCTGTTGAGTGAGATGATGTACGACGTATGTACTAATCGCGACATCGAATGGAGGAGGATCGGCGTCGAAGTACTCCAGTATATCTGCTTGCACATACGAGATATGGGATGCGCCACGGAGCTTTTGTTTGGCGATCCTAGTCATTTCAGCAGAGACATCGACGCAAACAAGAGACCGGCACGGCGATAAGCGAGCGGTCAAATTTCCAGTCCCAGAACCAAGCTCTACAACGGCCGAGTCTTGGGTGATCCCAGCGTTCTGCGCGACCCAGTCGAGGACCTCGGTGTAGCCCTCCCGAATAGGATCCTCAGACCTGAGCACGTCCTGATCGTACGTGGCTGCATCCTCGTCGTGATTGTACAGATCTATGTAGCTACTTCTCATCTCCGTCATCCTTCTGACAGAATTTTTGCGCAACAATCAAAGATTTGGTCATTAGACTCAACCTTAATCGGGAACAGGAAGAACGTCCCGTTCAACCTCCCGAACTTTGCCAGGAAACGTTCGTCCTCGTACCCACATAATCGGCTGACCTTTGCCAGCTTTTTCTGGATCAAACCATTCTGCTTGTGCGCTTAAGTAATGCGACACATAGCTGCGTCTAAATCGCTGGCTGTGGTTATTGGTGCTTTTGTGCAACAGGTGAGAGTGAAACCAAATGACCGCACCGGGTGGAACCTCCACGGCAATGCCGTCCTCGTCGCGGGCATTGCGGGCCAGTTTGAATTCCTTTTGCTGCGACCCCTCAATGTCGTCGTGCTCGGAAATAGCCTGTTTGTGGCTGCCGGGAATCACGTATAGGCACCCGTTTTCGCGATCTGCGGGGTCAATGGCCGTCCAAGTGCCGATGGTCGTCGCTGTTTTGAATCGCTTGCCAAAGTAAAACTTGTCTTGGTGCCAAGGGAAGCCCAAGCCGATTTCGGGAGCTTTCCAAATGAAGAGATTGTTGATGCCCAGAAGGTCTGGGCCAAGAATATCGACGAGCGGATCGCTCAGGCGCGGATCGCGCACGCGGGCGAGGAACTCCGGGATGAAGCAACTGGGGTGATGGATCTTGTGCATACCATAGATACCGGATCGCGCGTCTTTGCCATCTCGGACCAAGGCATTGCGGTCGATATGGGCCATGGGCATCCTTCGCTTCCCCGCGACAATGTCTTCAGCCACTTGCCGCAGATGATCGTTTTCCTCGTCTGCAAAGACGTTTTCGCGCACGAAATATCCATCGCGCTCCCAGCGCTGGATTTCGGCGGCGGTCATGCGGAAGGCGTTCATTGAGGTAAGTCTCCTAATAGTCCTGCTTTGACACGGGTTATCAATATATATAGTCTAAGTAGGGCCTTAGCGGTCCACCAAATAGCGCATGAGCCTCAATCCCTTCAAACCGTTCGCCTCACACCTCCGTCCCTATCGCTGGGCCTTAGTCGTCGGCTTAGCCTTTTTGCTGGGCGAACAGCTCATTTCCGTCTCCATTCCCCTCGTCCTCGAACGCGTCATTAACCAGGCCCAAGCCAGCCTGGATCAAGCCGCACCGGACCTGACCTTTCTAACGCACTACGCTGCCCTCATCGTCGGCTTGGGCTTGGTGCAGTGGTGCATGGCCTTTGGCATGCGCTGGCATTTGGCCTCCACCTCGTACCGCGTCGAGCGCGATATCCGCCAGCGCTATTTCGCCCACCTGCTCACCTTGCCTCTCGGCTATTTCCAACAGGCCCGCACTGGCGATTTGATGGCCCGAGCGACCAACGACGTCGAGGCCGTCCAGCGCTACCTCAGCCACGGCTTCCGCATGTTCCTGAGCGCCATCTTGGGCTTCAGCTTCAGCATGGTAGCCATGTGTCTGTACGACTGGCAACTGACTCTTTACGCGCTGTTGCCCATGCCCATTATGACCGTAATCCTGCGCTTCGTGGGCGGCAGAGTGCGTCGGCGCTATCGCAGGGTGCAAGAGCAATTTGCCGCCATTAGCACCTGCTTGCAGGAAAACCTCGCGGGCGTGCGCGTGGTCAAAGCATTTGCCCGCCGCCGCGGCGAGATCGACCACTTCACCCAGCTCAACGACGAGTACGTCGAGCGCAATCGCCGCCTAATCTACCTCTACAGCACGTTTTTCCCCTTCACCTTCCTCATCAGCGGCCTGTCGATGGTGCTCATTCTGTGGCTGGGTGGCATCCGCGTCGTCGAAGGGACGCTCACCTTGGGAGCCTTTGTCGCCTTCAACGCCTACTTGATCCGCATGAGCCGCCCGATGATGATGATGGGCCGCATCGTCGATGAATACCAGCGCGCCATGGCTTCCATGCTGCGCATCGAGTCCGTACTCAAAGAACAGCCCCAGCCCGACCAGTACCAAGACGACGGCTTGGCGATCAAAGGCGAAATCGAATTCCGCCGCGCCTCCTTTGCGTACAATGGCCAAGCCGTGCTGCGCGATATAGACGTTCACATTCCGGCCGGCAGCACCCTAGCCATTGTCGGCCGAGTCGGCTCGGGCAAGAGCACGCTGGCCCGGCTCATTCCCCGCCTCATCCAAGCCGGCGAAGGCCAAATTCTCATCGACGGCAAACCCATTGAACAAATGCCACTGCGCGCCTTTCGCGATGCCATCGGCTACGTGCCGCAGGACACCTTCCTGTTCTCCGAGAGCATCCGCGACAACATCGCCCTCGACTTAGCCGCTCCGGACGACGTCGAACGCGCCATTGAGGTGGCCCAACTAGCTGCGGACCTCAAGACCTTTCCCCAAGGACTAGGAACCATCGTCGGCGAGCGCGGTGTCACCCTGTCGGGCGGGCAGAAGCAGCGCACGGCCTTGGCCCGTTCAGTTGTTCGACAACCGAAAATCCTCATCCTCGACGACGCCTTGGCCAGCGTCGATACCCGCACTGAAGAGCAAATCCTCACGCGCCTGCGCGACATCATGGCCGAGCGCACCACCATCCTCATCGCCCATCGCATCTCCACCGTCATGGCCGCGGACCACATCATCGTGCTCGACGAAGGGTGCATTATCGAAGAGGGCACTCACGACGAATTGCTCGCGCACGATGGCCTGTACGCCGAAATGTATCGTCGCCAGCACCTCACCGAGGAATTGAGCGACCTCTAATGCCGCCGACCATTCGCGACGAGCAGGAAATCGACAAAAAATCCATCGACCTCCGCCTAGTGGCTAGGCTGTTGGGTTTCCTGCGACCCTATTGGCCCTGGGCGGTCTCGACGTTGTTGCTCATCCTCGTGGCCTCGCTCGCCCGCCAAGCCGGTCCCGTGCTGACCAAAATAGCCGTTGACGACCATATCGTACCCGGCGACTTGAACGGCTTAGGCACCCTCGTCCTGCTCTTCGCCGGGCTACTGGTCGCTCAATTCGCCATCGGCTATGCCCAGAGCTGGATCACTAGCATGGTGGGGCAGTGGACCATGCGCGACGTGCGCTTGAACATTTTTACCTGCCTACAGGGCCTGCCGCTCAAATTCTTCGACCGCACGCCCATCGGCCGACTAATGGCGCGCAATACCAGCGATGTCGATGCGCTCAACGAATTCTTCACCTACGGAGCCGTCTCCCTAGTAACCGAAGCCGTCACCATCGCCTCGATTCTGTTTTACATCTTCTTCTACCTCGATGTCGAATTGGGTCTGATCACCTGCGCCTTTTTGCCCGTGGCCTTTGCTGCCACCATGTGGCTGCAAAGCCGCACCTACCAAGCCTTCCGCCAAGCTCGCACTCACTTTGCCCGCTTCAGCGCCGATTTGCAGGAGACCTTGTCGGGGATAGAAGTGGTAAAACTGTTCAACTGCGAGCCGCGCAGCGCCCGTCGCTTTAATCAGGGCACGGACGAATACCTCGACGCCCGCTTGGTGCGCACCCTGTACCACTCGGCCTACTTCCCCTTTATGGAATTGTGCGGTTCCGCGCTGATAGCACTGGTACTGTGGTACGGCGTCGGCCAAGTGCTGCGCGAGGAAATCGCCTGGGGCGTTTTGGTAGCCATGCTGCAATACGTGCCCCGCTTCTTCATGCCCATCCGCAACCTCGCTGAGGAATACGCCACTGTGCAAGTGGCCATGGCCTCTTCCGAGCGCATCTTCGAACTGATCGACGCCGAGCCAGAGCCGGTCGGCGGTTTCGTGCGCCAGAAGCGCGTCGCCGGTGCCATCGAATTCCGCCACGTGTGGTTTGCTTATGAAGGCGAAGAATGGGTCCTGCGCGACGTTTCCTTCTGCGCCGAGCCGGGCCAGAGCTTGGCCTTAGTCGGGGCCACCGGCTCGGGCAAGACTACCATCATCAGCTTGCTGTGCCGCTTTTACGAGATTCAACGCGGGCAAATCTTAGTCGATGGCATCGACATCCGCGAGTGGAATGTGGAAGCGCTGCGGCGGCGCTGCGGCTTGGTGCAGCAGGACGTCTTTCTCTTTGCCGGCGACATTGCCAGCAACATCCGCTTCGGCGCTCCAGAGCTGTCGAACGAAGCCGTTGCCCAAACGGCCCGCTATGTCAATGCCGACCGATTTATCGACCGCCTGCCCGACACTTACCGCCACGACGTGCAGGAGCGCGGCGCATCCCTGTCTGCCGGTCAGCGCCAGCTTTTGTCCCTTGCCCGCGCCCTAGCCGCCGACCCGGACATTCTGGTGCTAGACGAAGCGACCGCCCACATCGACACCGAGACCGAAGGCTGGATCCAAGACGCGGTGGAAAAACTCATGCGCGACCGCACTTCCATCGTCATTGCCCATCGCCTCTCCACCATCCGCAGCGCCGACAAAATCCTCGTACTGCACCGGGGCCAATTGCGCGAAGAGGGCCGCCACGAAGAACTGCTAGCCCAAGACGGCATCTACGCCCGCCTGCATCAATTGCAATACAACGAGGCGCTCACCTAACGAGCACAACCCCCTGCTCAAACTCGTCCTGTTGACTGTTATAATCGATCATATCTTAGCCATTATTACTCTCCAAGAATTGACATACTATAATCAATCTATACTTTATATAGTATGTGGAGCATTTTCGAACACCGAAGGGTGGATAAGCAGCTACAGTCCATGCCCCAAGAAATCCTCAAGCGTTACGAAAAGTGGAAGGATATCGTTATGATTTCTGGTCCCGAAGGCTTGAGGCGTATCAAAGGATTTCACGACGAAGCACTGCGAGGCCAATGGAAAGGATACAGATCGTCCCGGCTCGGCCTTCACTATCGCGTCATATACAAAATTGAAGCCAGCGAAATCCTCGTGCAGGTTGTCAGTCTGACGGCACACGACTACCGGAGACCATAAAATGAAAAATTATCGTCGCGCCAAGAAGCAGATTGAGGTATCTGTAGGTGAGTCCGTTCGCATTATCCGCGAGCTGCAGGAGCTTAGCCAGAATGAACTCGCGCAGCGCACGGGCATTCCCCAATCTACTATTTCAGCCATCGAAAATAACCGCATACAGCTTGGGGTTGACCGCGCCAAGGTGCTAGCGCAAGCCTTGCAGTGCCATCCGGCTGTTTTAGTCTTCCCCGGCTGGGAGATCAAACAAAACACAGCCGCTTAAGCGAAAGTCAGTTCCCACGGATTTTCAACGTAGCCCGGCACATGACATGCTGCAAACGTAAAACCTACCTTCCAACAAAGAAAAACCTATGGCCACCTACTATCCCTCCATCACCGACGACCAAGCCGCGCTGATCCGCAACGCGCCGTTGTTCTTCGTCGCCTCCGCCGATCCCTCACTCGCACCCGGTCCTGAAGGTATCGGCCCAGTCAATCTCTCGCCCAAGGGTGGCGTACCGCTGCACGTGATTGATCCCAACCGAGTGGCCTTTCTCGACTACTTGGGCAGCGGCAACGAGACAGCGCGTCATGCGGTGGCCGGCGGTCCGATCACCGTCATGGTCTGTTCTTTTGCAGGAGAAGACGCCGGCATCATCCGCCTCTACGGCAAAGCCACGGCCACCCCGCTTGAAGAATCGCCCCACGCCGCCTTGCTCCTGCAAACGGAGTCCGAACACCTGCGCACCAAACGCCAAGTAATCGAAGTGGAAGTCGAACTGACCGGCACTAGTTGTGGCTACGGCGTCCCGGTAATGGAATTAGTGCGCGAGCGCCGCGTCGAAGACCGAGGCCGTCGCTACAAGGACCGCAAAAAATAAACTGACGCGGCAAGAAAAGTCCTAGGTGAGGACTGCATTATAATCGATCGTATACTTCCGGCTCTACATCTGGCACGTTTGCCAAAACAGCTTCAAACTTCTGACGACTACCTCGTTTAGCACGCTCTTCGAGATACTCAACCGTTATCAGAGCGGACACCTTCTCCGTAATTGCCAAGGTGATAAACTGATTCATTGAAACCCCTTCCCCTTCTGCCATCTGCTTGACTCGCTTATGCAGCGAGTCGGGCAATCGAACGCTCAGCGTACTCATGATAAGGCTCCTATCTTTTCCAGAAACTCTTTGGCCGTTACGACCTCAATGCCAAACGTCTCCGCACCTTGAAAGTCCCGTTTGTTATAGGTCACGATATACTTACAGCCCGCATTGACGGCCAACTCCAGTCATCTTGGCAATAGATGGGCCATAGAGCGAGGTCGGCCCAGCCATCGTCGCCGGTATCCTTGAGGCCGCCGCTATAAGGAGCGAAAAAATAAACCGACGCGGCTGGAAAATCGTTCAATCCAGAACCATGCCACCGCTGACGTTTATCGTCTGGCCGGTGACGTTGCGCGCCTCCTCGGAAGCGAGGAAGGCGACCATGTTGCCGATGTCCTCAGGCGTCTGCTCGCGCTGCATCGGCGTTGAGTTGGCGATGAACAGGTCGAACACCTCGCGGGCGCTTTTGCCGGCATAGGTGGAATCTACCTCGGCGATCTTCGGTGCTAGCGTGTGCCAGAAGTTGGTCCACACGAACCCAGGGCATACGGCGTTTACGGTGATGTTGTGCGGCCCGAGGTCCTTGGCGGTCAGCCGCGTCAGGCTGAGCATCGCGTTCTTGGCAGCCGCGTAGGTCGGCAGGAAGGTCGGGTCGCGTTTGGCCGCGGCGGAAGAGATGTTGATGATCTTGCCGTAGCGGCGCTTGATCATGTGCGGGGCGACCGCCTTGCAGAGGAAGAAGGGGCCCTTGACGTGTATGTCGTAGTTGCTGTCCCACTCCTCGCCGGTGAAGTTGGTGAACGGAGCGCCGACGATGGTGCCGAAGTGGCCGGCGTTGTTGACGAGGATATCGATGGCACCGAAGCGCTCGATCGCCTGCGCGACGAGGTCCTGGCAGGCGGATTCATCCGTTATGTCCGCGGCGATAGCGACTGCGGTAGCCTCTTCGCTCTCGAGCTGATCGGCGGTGGCCTGCGCCCTATCGCCGTCGATGTCAGTCGCCACGATGGCCGCCCCTTCGCGCGTCAGGCATTTCGATATGCCGAGGCCCATGCCGCCCCCGGCGCCGGTGACGATGGCTGTCCTGTCTTTGAGTCGCATGCTGGTCTCTCCTAGGTTTTTTGGAACGTCTAGAAAAATAAAGGGGCTTTTTTGATGTCCCCTACTGAGGGTGGCGGTCAGACATCCAGGACGCGATCCTGGCCGGCCGAGGCCTCGTCGAGACGGGCCCGGTCCTCCGGCGTGATCGACCAGCCCACGGCACCGACGTTCTCCTCCATGTGAGCCGCGGTGTCGCCGCCGGTGATGGCCGCCGTCACCTCGGGGTGGGAGAGCACCCAGTTGATCGCCGTCTGCGCCACAGTGCGACCGTGGGCATCGGCGATCTGTCGCAAGATCTCCAGGGTCCGGCGTGCCGCCTCGTTGAGGTCCTGCTCCAAGTCGCCGACGCGCCGGGAGGCGTATAGGGTGCCGTCCGGCGGCGGCTCTCCGGGGGTATACACGCCGGAGAGCAAGCCCACGCCCAAGGGGCTGTAGGTCATAACCCCAAATCCTTGGTCGCGCTGCGCCGGCCACATCTCGCGCTCCAGTTCCCGGTTGAGGAGGTTGTAGGGGTTCTGGATGCAGAGCAGGGGATCGAGCCCGAGGCGGTCCTGCGTCCACAGCGCCTTGAGCACCTGCCAGGCTTGGAAGTTGGAGACGCCCACGTAGCGCGTCTTGCCAGCGCGCACTACGTCGTCCAAGGCGCGCAGCGTTTCCTCAAGAGGGGTCTCGTCGTCGTACACGTGCAGGATGTAGACGTCGATGTGATCCGTCTCGAGGCGGGTCAAGGTGCGGTCAATCTCCCGCATGATGTGATAGCGCGACAGACCGGCGTCGTTAGGCCCGTCGCCGACGCGGCTGGCCACCTTCGAGGTGACCACGAGGTCGTCGCGGTGCCGCTTGAGGACGCGCGCCAGAACCTGCTCCGACGTGCCTCGGGTCTCGTACACATCCCCAAAGCCGTAGATGTTGGCGCAGTCGATGAAGTTGATCCCCAACTCGACGGCCCGCTCGATGGCGCGCTCGGCCTCGTCGGCGTCCTCCTGACCGCGCAGGCCCAAGCCGTAGGCTAGGCGTGACACCTTCAGGCCAGAACGACCGAACTTGACGTATTCCATGCTCTCCTCCTGGTATGCAACCCGATGATGGTCTCGGCCAGCGCATTATCACGCTCGCCAACTTCTGGGGAATATCTATTTTGTTTTTACATGGCTCCAAGTTTCTCAAGAAATGGAGCCTGCGGCAAATCCGGGGCGATTGAACTCAAAAAGGAAGCGCTAGCACAATGCCGAAACAGCGGATAGCGATTGTGGGAGCCGGGAACATGGCCCGGGCGCGGGGCAGAGCGTTGCTGGACACTGGCCGTGTGGAAATCTGCGGCGTCGCCGCTCGGCGTGTACAGCGTGCTGAAAGCTGCGCGGCTGAGTTGGGGTGCGACGTTTTCTGCGATGACTTTCGCCGATTGGGGGAAGCCGGACCGGACGCGATCCTAATCGAGGTTCCGCATCGCGTTCAGGATGAGGTCTCCATTTGGGCATTGGATGCCGGGTACGACCTCCTCGTGGGCGGCTGTCTCGCTTCTAGTGTGGAAAATGGACGCCAAATCGCAGAACTGGCGACCCGAAACAGTCGGATTGTGGAGGCCGGGTTCCAGCGCCGTTACGACCCTGCTTGGGAGGAGATCCAGCGCCTGGTGGCGGGAGGGGAACTGGGGGCACCGGTGATGGCCGTGACCACGGCCCTGTGGAACCCGGACCCAGCTGTCTGGTACTATGACCAAGAGGAAAGCGGGGGGATGCCGCTGACCCACATGAGTTACTGCTATCTCAATGCCATCCGCTGGATTCTCGGCCGGCCAACCACCGTGTCCGCGATAGCCAATCGGATGCGAAATACGGCTCCCGGTCGCGTAGTGGAGGAGACATGCGGGGCCCTGATCGGATTTGCAAACGGTGCCTTCGCTTCGGCCACGGCCAGTTATATCGGCCCGGAGGGCATGCCCGACCCCCAGCCGCGATTTGTCTGCGCCGAAGGCGGAATCCTGCCCAATGCCGACAGCCCGCCCGGCAAGGATTCCATTACCGTGTTTCACGGGGGGCGTTCCGAGGTGCGCGCTTTTGCGAACGAGCCATCTCCGTTCGTCCGGCAGGCCGCCGCCTTTCTCGATGCCATAGAAGGCCGCCACGAGGCCCGTAATCCTCCAGAAGATGCCCTGCTCGATGTCGAAATTGCCGCAGCCGTCTCGGTCTCGGCCAAGGAACACAGGACGGTCTCGCTAGCGGAAATGCGGTAGGCTTAGGGGCTAATCATCCACCCAGTTCTGATACTCTTCCCGTGCGTCTTCACGGTAATGCGGTGGAACGAGGAAGTTAGAGGCGCCTTCCTCCGGCAAATCCATTAAATTCGTCCAGGAACCACTCGGCTTGCTTAGTCATAAAGACGCCGATCTCTTCTCCCTTGAAGGCGAAAGATACCCTGAGCCCACCGAGGTAAATATCCGTGATGTAGACTTCCATGTTGAGCGTCTGCTCGTCAATCCACGCGGCCGAGGCCAGACAATCGTATTCGATGCCGGGGACCGAGCCGATCTGTTCGCCGAAGTAGTTGCGTTGCGGGAACTTGCCGGACAGCACGCGCCCGATACCGAATCGCAGCACATTGTCGCCCTGACCGTTGGTGTACTCCCAAGTGCCCTCATCCTCCTCGAAGGACAGGCGCATCCGCGTGATCCCCATCGGGTTGTCCTCCAAAGCATACCAAGCTCCATTCACTTCCAAAGCCGCCCTTGCGTCGGGAGCCCCGGGAATCGGCAGGACTGCCAGCCGCTCGATCTTATCGGCGAGTTCCGCGTGAGCGTCGCGGTTTTCGGCCAGCGGCGCGTCTGACAGATGGGAGTAGAGTTCTTCACGCATCACGACCGGAATGTCGCTGTCGGCCGGTGCGCCTTGTGTGTCGGCAATGCATGTGAACAGAAACTCTTTGTCGGGAAAACAGATGGCGTACTGACTGCCCATCCCGCGGAAGGAGAATCCGTTCTCTTTTTCGCGCCAGATCTGATATCCATATCCGCAGTTGCCCCGGATGGCGTTGTCGATCTGGCTGGAGGTCGCGGCGTGCACGTACGCCTCCGGGAGGACCCGTTCATCGCCCCACATGCCGCCGTTCATGCAGGCGAGCGCGACTCTGGCTATATCGCGCAGCCTACAGATGACCCCCGACCCGCCCCACGACACACCCTCGGGCGTGCGGATGCACCATGCGTCAGCGGAGAAACCGATCCGGTCCAGAAATCGCGGTCGCATGTAATCCAGAAAGGGCATGCCAGCAAGCCGTTCGACCGTGGCCGTGAGCACCACGGTTGCCGCAGTGTCGTACGAAAAGATCGTTCCGGGAGGATGCGAGGGAGTCCGGTTGAAGAAGGTCCAAACCCAGTCCGGATCGTCGCGCGTATAGGAGGTTGTCGAATGGGGGGTCGCCATCGTCAGGAGGTCTCGGACGGTCGCGGCGGCAAGCCATAGATGAAGTTCTTCCGGCAGTTTATCTGGGAAATATTCGGCGACCCGATCGTCGAGGGTGAGCCTGCCTTCGTCAATCATCATCCCGACCGCCAACGCGACAAAGCTCTTGCTGACCGAATAGATCCGGTGCATGCGTTCCGCCGACCACGGGGCCCAGTATCCCTCAGCCGCGATTCTGTTGTGACGCACCAGCAGGAACCCGTGCATGCAGATTCGCTCAGCGTCGATCCGCTGCAGGAAATTCAGGATCGCCCGTGAAGGTATTCCCGCACTTTCAGGTGAGGGTGCCGTTGTAAACACTTTTTCACTTCCCATAGCTACTCCTTGAGTTTTGGCGCTTGCGATACGCGGGTTTCGGCGGATATCAACTCGCCGCTTGCCGTTACCCGGTGCGCGGCCTGATCGATGGTGAGAGGTATAGGAAACATAAAGGGTCTTTTTTGGATTCTCTGTCAAGGTGCTCAGCCCAGACTAGGGTCAGGTGCAAACTGGACGCTCCCCCTCCATACGTGGGTGAACGGGCTTATATTAAGATGCTCAGGGCAGGTCGATATCAGGACGGGAACCTAGGAGTCGCTCTTGAAGACAGATGATCTAGACATTCGATGCGCACGCGGGCTATTGCCGATTGTGCTGCTACTTGGACTGCTGGCGGGATGCGATCAGGCCGGCGATCCGGTGGATCCCGCTGCCGACGCGACCGACATAGAGACCAAACTCGACGACCTCTTCGCGCCTCCGACCGCAGCCGAGATAGAGGCCGTCCGCGCCGACTGGGCCCGGCGCGACATTTCCGCGGCCGAGGCGACCATCGAACTCACCGAGTCGTATCCGCTAGACGAGACCCCGGCAACTCTGCGCATCGTATCCCACAGGGTGGGGGAGGTACTCCACTACGGAGCGATCCTCGCCCCCGACTCCGCGACTCCGGGCAGCTTGCCCATCCTGATGTACCTGCACGGGGGCGACAGCGGCGTCGAGGTGGATGACATCGGCCTCGTGATCTTCGCCCTCGGCGAACTACGCGACAATTTCGTCTACGTGATCCCGTCCTTTCGCAGCGAACCGCTCGAGTACGAGGATCGGGAGTGGATTTCGACGGGGCCCGGCGGTCACTGGGATTACGACGTGGACGACGCCCTGGCGCTCCTCAATGTTGCATTGGAGTTGACGCCGCAGGCGAAGATCGAAGGCCTGAGCATCGTCGGTGGCAGCCGAGGAGCAGGCGTCGCCCTGCTGGCCGGGATCCGCGACGAGCGCATCGAAAACATTGTGGCCTTGTTCGGGCCCACCGACTTCTTCGACGACTGGGTCCGAGAGATTGCGCGAGACGCGGCCATGGGCTTTCCGCGCGACCTGCCCGGGGTCGCCCACATCGATACCACCTTCATCCAACCCTACATGAGAGGTGAAATCGGCCTCGCAGAAGTTCGCCTTGAACTGGTGCGCCGCTCCTCGGTCCTGTTCGCCGAGGACCTGCCTGCGGTCCAGCTCCACCACGGCGACGCTGACACAACCGTCGTCGTCAGCCAAGCCCATTCCCTGATCCGGGCCATGGAAGTGCTGGGACGTGAGCCTCCCGCATTCGAGGCATTCATCTACGAGGGAGGCGGTCACTCGATCTTCACGATGGTAGGTGCCATCCCGCGCGCGGTGGGTTTCCTGCGGCAGGCTCTGGGAGGGGAATCGGCACTCGTTGCTGCTACGGCGTCCCGGTAATGAAATTAGTGCGCGAGCGCCGCGCCGAAGACCGAGAGCGCCGCGAATTTGACATATAATGGTGCTATATATAGTATCACACAATGGCAATTGAAGCTATTATCGATACGAATGTACTATATGCCGGGTTGTATTCATCCTTAGGGGCTTCCTACAAAGTCTTGCAAGCGCTAGAACAGGGTCAGATCCGTAGTGTTTTATCAACCACCCTCGTGTTTGAGTATGAGGAGGTCTTAAAACGAAAAGCCGATGTCCTCGGCCTGACCGAGCAGGACATCGAAGTCCTATTAGACGATCTATGCCATCGAAGCGACCACCGAGTCATCCACTTTCTTTGGCGGCCCTGCTTATCGGACCCAAAGGACGATCACATTTTGGAGTTGGCTGTAGCTTCTGAGAAGGCCATTATCGCAACGCACAATGTCAAAGACTTCAAAAATGCGACCGCGTTTGGTGTCCGTGTCCTCACCCCGAGCCAATTGTTGGAGGAACTAAAATGAGTGCCTTAAACTTGCGTTTACCAGACTCAATTCACCGGCACATCAAAGAGATCGCCAAGCGCGAAGGGGTATCTATCAACCAATTCATATCTACGGCGGTTTCTGAGAAAGTCTCGGCCATTTTGACTGAAGAGTATTTGTTGGGTAGAGCGCGTAGAGCAAAGAAAGGGGCCCTGAGAAGCATACTGGATAACGTCCCTGACCGGGCTCCTCTGCCAGAAGATACACTCTGACCTCAGATTGCGACGTAACTGCACAGCATCCTGAACCTCCTTCATCTATAGTTGCGTTTGAGCCTGACTGCTCACAGCGCAGAGCTTCTACGGGATCGATCCGACTCGTCCTAGGTGACACGCACCCAAGCGGCAATCAACTCGGCCACGGTGTACATGCGGTGCTGCTGCATTTACTCGTGTCTCAACGCATCCGCCGGATTAGCCCGCGCCGCCAGCCACGTCTGGCTACTGACGGTGGCCAGCGCAACGGCGAGAACACCCACGCCCGCCAGCACAAACCATCCCAAGCCCATGTCAATGCGATAGGCGTAGAACGCGAGCCAGCGATTCAACACGAAATAGGCCACAGGCCAAGCAATGACATTGGCCGCCACCACCAGCCAGCCGAATTCGCGCGACATCAACAGCAGCACGCTGCTAGTCGTAGCCCCAAGCACCTTGCGGATGCCAATTTCCTTGGTGCGCCGCACTGTCGCTAGGGCGACCAAGCCAAAAAGCCCCATGCAAGAGATCGCAATGGCAACGGCACTCATCCATCCCATGACAAGGCCGACGCGCCGCTCGGTCTCGTATCTCGCTGCAAAGGACTCGTCGAGGAAGCTCACACCCCATAATTCGTATTCCGGCAGAACCCGCTTCCACAGCGCCTTTACTTCTTCGACTGCCGCAGGCAGGTCGGCGCGGTCTAGCCGGAACAGAGTATGACCGAACCGGTCTCTCCGCATTTCGAGATTGGGCGTAGACGTCGTCAGAAAAGCCGGTCCTATGGTATGGCGCATATCCACGAAGTGGAAATCCTTGACAATGCCGATCACCGTTATCGGCTCGTCACTAGGGCCTATCAAGGTGCGGCCGATTAGGTCTTCAGGGCCGAAGAAGCGTGCCGCGGTCTCGTTGAGCAGGACGCCATGCGGCCGATTGGGATCGAAGCCCTGCCCGGAGCGGACCTCGATACCCATGACGCTTAGGAAGTTTGGACTTACGTAGAAGGGTTTGGCGCGGAGCACTTTCTCATCGGACCGGATTGGCATGGGGGAGAAGCCGCCAAAGCCGGGTGCTGGCCAAGCACCAGTGACTCCTTGTACAAGTCCCGGTCGGGAATTGATCTCGTCGGCGAGACGCTCAATCTGCAAAGGATTGAGATCGCCTTTGTGGGCAACCAGCACGACCCGGTCGCCGTCGAAGCCCAAATCCTTGGTGCGCATAAAGTCGAGCTGTCGCGCCATAGTGATCGTCACGACGACGAGGATGGCCGACAGCGCAAACTGCACGACAATCAGACCGCGACCGAGCCAACCGCGACCCGGCTGAGGCGTCTTGCGGGACAGTGCTTGGACAGGATGGAGCCGCGCAACGACTTGCGCCGGATACAAGCCTGACAGTACGCCGACCATCAAGGCAAGGGTCAAGGCACCTATCCCCGTCTCAACCGACAGCCACTCGATCTCTAGCTCCTGATGCACGACCGCGTTAAACGTCGGCAGCGCGACTTCGGCAAGGCCCATGCCAACGACGATGGCGATTAGGCTCACCACGATTGCTTCGGCGAGGAACTGGTTGGAAAGCTGGTGGCGCGTCGCGCCGATCGCCTTGCGCATCCCAACTTCCAAAGTCCGCGTCATGGCGCGGCTCATGGCGAGATTGACGAAGTTGATAGCAGCGATCAGCAGCACGAGCGCGGCCAGCCCCGCCAGCAGATAGATATGCTCAACCGTGCCATAACCAAAGTCGGCGGGTCCCGCTATCTCAGGTCCTATGTGAGCGCCCGCAAAAGGTTGCAACTTCAATCGATCCCGCGAGGTCAGGGATGCCAGCCGCGTTTCCACTTCGGTCGGCTCTACGCTCTCTTCGAGTTCAACAAAAAGTCCGTCTTCTCCCCTGAAGTGCAGCGCCTCGGCCGTTATCGCGGGCACGAGTACCTTTAGTCGCAAAATAGAAGGTCCCGGCAAGGGAGCCAGCACACCCGCAATGGTACGCTCCACCTCAATGGGCGTCTCTTGCGGTGGCGATGTCGAGTAGTCCCGCTCCACAGTGTGCAGCCGGATGCGCTTGCCCAGCAGGGCGTGGGCTGGCACATCCGGGCCGAAGTACTTCTGCGCCGTCTCATGGGCGAGAACAACGCTCTGGGGATCGTCGAGGGCCGTTGCCGCATCGCCCGCAGCCAGCGGCAAGGTGAACATAGTCAGGAAAGCCGGATCGACGGCGAGGAAGGACTCATCAAAGCTCGCATCGCCATACGAGACTTTGCCGTATCCCAATTTCATAGAAACCGATTCGCGGATGCCGGGGACTTTAGCGCGCACGTCCTCGCGCAGACGGTAACCTGCCTTCGTGGAACGGTTGGGGGAGGAACCGGGGTCGGGCTCTAGAAGCTCAAGATAGATGGCGAAGATCCGATCCCCTTTTTCGTGCCAAGCGTCAAAAGAAGTCTCGTGGCGCACGAACAGCAGACACAGAACCGCCACGGCAAAGGCCACGGACAGGCCGACGATGTTGATCAGCGAGATGGTCTTGTTGCGCCCCAACACGCGCAGGGCAATGATCAGGTTACTCTTCCACATATCATCCGGCTTTTCTTGGGCCGTCCAAGTTACTCCGTGGCACCAGCCGCTTCGAGAAGGTCTGTTATCCTTTGACGAGGATTGTTTTTGGCCAATCTCAAGGCCGTCCAGCCGTCGTTATTTTGTGCGTTAATGTCGGCCCCGTTTTCAACCAAAAGACGCACCACTCCTACACCGCCCTCCCCACCGGCGTACCCATAATCAATGGCGAACATCAAGGCCGTCCAGCCGTCGTTATTCTGGGCGTTAACGTCGGCCCCGTTTTCGACCAAAAGACGCGCCACCTCCACATCGCCCCCCCGAGCCGCATACATTAAGACCGTAGTGCCGGAAGCATCTCGGGCGTGGAGGTCAGTGTCGTTTTCAACCAGAAACTGCACCATCTCCACAGCACCCCCCCAAGCCGCCCACATCAAAACCGTAATGCCGTAGGCATTTTGGGCGTTAACGTCGGCCCCGTTTTCGACCAAAAGCTGCACCATCTCCACAGCACCCCCCCGAGCCGCATACATCAAGACTGTCCGGCCAGACGCATCTCGGGCGTGGAGGTCAGTGCCATTTTCGAGCAACAGCCGCACCACCTCCACAGCGCCCCCCCAAGCACCATACATCAAGACCGTCCGGCTGGAAGTATCTTGGGCGTGGAGGTCAGTGCCGTTGTCGAGCAACAGCCGCACCACCTCCACAGCACCCCCCCAAGCCGCCCACATCAAGACCGTCCGGCCAGACGCATCTCGGGCGTGAATGTCGGCCCCGTTGTCGAGCAAGAAGCGCACCATCTCCACATCGCCCCCCCGAGCCGCCCACATCAAGACCGTCCGGCCAGACACATCTTGGGCCTCCGGGCCTGCTTCCGCTACCCATTGTTCTACTAAGATGCGTATGACCGCGACATGGCCCTTATCAGCGGCGAACATCAAGACCGTCTTGCTATAGTAAACATCTTGTACGTGAATGTCGGCTCCGTTGTCGAGCAACAGCCGCACTACCTCCACAGCACCCCCCTGAGCGGCCCTCATCAAGGCCGTCATGCCGTAGTCATTTTTTTCATTTATGTTGGCCCCGTTGTCGAGCAACAGCCGCACCACCTCCACAGCACCCCCCCGAGCCGCATACATCAAGGCCGTAAAGCCTTTTTCATCTTCGGCGTTTATGTTGGCCCCGTTTTCAACCAAGAGCCGCACCACCTCCACATGGCCGCCCGAAGCGGCTTTCATCAAGGCCGTCCCGCCGAAGACACCTTCTTCGGCGTTTATGTTGGCCCCGTTTTCAATCAAGAGCCGCACCACCTCCACATGGCCCCTATCAGCGGCCTTCATCAAGGCCGTCCCGCCGTGGTCATCTTGGGCGTGGATGTCGGTGCCGTTTTCGACCAAAAGCCGCACCACCTCAGCATCGCCGCCCCAAGTGGCATACATTAAGACCGTAATGCCGCGGTCATCTTGGGCGTGGATGTCGGTGCCGTTTTCGACCAAAAGCCGCACCACCTCAGCATCGCCGCCCCAAGCGCCATACATTAAGACCGTAATGCCGTTATTATTTTGGGCGTGGACGTCGGTGCCGTTTTCGACCAAAAGCCGCACCACCTCCGCATCGCCCCCCCGAGCGCCATACATCAAGACCGTCGTGCCGGAGACATCTTGGGCGTTTATATTGGCCCCGTTTTCCAGCAAGAAGCGCACCATCTCGACATCGCCCCCCCGAGCCGCCCACATTAAGACCGTCGTGCCGTCGGCATCTCGGGCCTGTGCGCCTGCTTCCGCTACCCATTGTTCCACTAAGATGCGTACGACCTCGACATGGCCCACAGCAGCGGCGAACATCAAGGCCGTAATGCCGTTGTTATTCCGGGCGTTTATGTTGGCCCCGTTTTCCAGCAAGAAGCGCACCATCTCGACATCGCCCCCTCGAGCTGCCCACATCAAAACCGTCGTGCCATCGTCATCTTGGGCCTGCGCGTCTGCTTCCGCTACCCATTGTTCCACTAAGATGCGTACGACCTCGACATGGCCTTCCCGAGCTGCCCACATCAAGGCCGTCATATCGTCAGCATCTCGGGCGTGGACGTCCATTCCAGCCGCAATAAACAGCCGTACCGCAGATACATCCCCCGCGCGAACGCGCTCCAAAAAGGATACCGGCGTATACGCAATCCCCTGCTCCTCTAGCGCACTACGAGCTGCCTCAGGGGTCTGGGCTTCAAAATCGGATAAGGCTTGGCCAATCCCCGCTGGCAATGTGGGGTCCAACGGATTGACGCTGTACGTCCCAATTAGATAGGCGTCGGTAAAGTCGATGTCGCCATCGGCGTCCACATCGCCGAGAGAAATGTTGGGAATATGAGCCGCCAAGGTCGAAGGATCGACGCTGTACATGGCCACGAACAAAGCATCGACAATATCGACGCGACCATCGCCGTTGACATCCCCTAAGAGGCCACTCTCAACGACCTTCAGCCGTCCGGATAGGCCGCGCTCCTCCACTACGATGTCCACCGGGGCCATCCCGTCTCGAACCTGGAAGGTGGGATCCACGTAGGCGACCATGTCCGAGCCCCAAACAACCAATCCATACGCCTGCTCTTGGGCAGTCGGCACCGACCTAGGAGGCCTACTCGACACGCCGCCGCGGACCCCAGCCTGCCCGTCAATCAGCACCATCCGCCGACTCATCGTCATCCCCCCGCTGCTGAGCCGGTAGATATACACCCCTGCCCCGACCGCGCGGCCGGCCGCATCCGTGCCATCCCACCGCGCCGTGTGTACACCCGCCGACTGTTCGCCATCGACTAACCGGATCAAGCGCTGCCCCAGCATATTGAATACTTCCAGCCGCACATGGCCAGCCACCGGCAGTTGGTAGGGAATGATCGTGGAAGGATTGAACGGATTGGGATAATTCTGCCCCAAGGCAAAGTCCGAGGGCAAAGCTGCATTCCTTGCCCCAGACAGTGTTTGCAGCGAAAGCGCAAAATAGCCGGTCGCATCCGTCGTCGCGCCGACCGACTGGCGCAGGTTGCTCAAATCGAACAGCCGCACCTGTACCTCAGCCGCTGGCAACCCAGACGATAGGCGTATCCGGCCCTCCACCAGCGGCTCCGCGCCGACGCTAACGCTTAACACGAGCCCAATGAGACAGGCGATGAAAGGCTGCATGAGGTCAACTCCTTTAGCTATCTTATGGATGTTGGATTAGAGGAGACTAACGGACGGACGGGCAAAGGCCACGGCGCGTTCACAGTGAGTTTAGTCCTAAGAAGCTGTCTGAAAACCCTTTATGTAGCCGCTATTTGAACAGGCGTACTCATCGAGCCATATTCAGGTTTCGCGACAAAAACTGAATAGAAAGGCTTGTATGATGAGTACGCCTGGTATGCAATATGCCACCGATCTAACCGATGGACAATGGCAGCGGATCGAACCGTTGCTGCCCGCGCCGCGCTGGCGACCAGGCGGTCCGGGTCGGCCGCCGCGAGATCGACGCCAAATCGTCAATGGCCTTTTGTATTTGAACAAGACGGGGTGTCCTTGGGCTTTGTTGCCGGGTTGTTTTGGGCCGTGGAAAACGGTGTATGATTCCTTTCGTCGCTGGAGCCTGCAAGGGGTCTGGTCGCCGGTGTTGGATCAGCTAACCCAGCGGGAGCGCCGCCTAAACGGACGGGCTGGGATGCCGTCGGCTGGCTTAGTCGATAGTCAGACGATCAAGACCGCAACCCAAGGTACAACAACCGGTTATGACGCCGGTAAAAAGATCAAAGGCCGCAAACGGCATCTGTTGGTGGATACGTCGGGCTTGCTTCGCCAGGTGGTGGTCACCGCCGCCGATGTCGATGATCGAGAGGGTCTCAAGCAGGTGTTGACCCGTTTGAAGGCCGCCGGCGTGGCTCGGTTACGTAAGCTGTGGGTTGATGGCGGCTACCAAGGCGAGGCGATCCGAACGTGGGTGGCCAACCAAAAAAAGACGCACAAAATAGACTTGGAAGTCGTCGCCAAACCAAGCGGTGGATTTACCGTAGTTAAACGCCGGTGGGTCGTCGAGCGCACCTTGGCGTGGTTGATGAATTTTCGCCGACATGCGAGAGATTATGAGGTCTTGACCCGACATAGCGAAGCCTTGATACAGATTGCCATGATCCACTTGCTACTTAAACGAATCAAATGAAAATTAGAGTTTTCAGACGGCTTCTAAGGGTAGTACTCCCGGTGTTGAGGTAAACAGGGCAGTCTAATCCGGCTTTTCTTGGGCCGTCCATGTTACTCCGTGGCGCCAGCTACTTCGAGAAGATTTACCAAATCTGGGCGACCACTTTTTTTAGCAAAGCTCAAGGCCGTATCGCCGTTGTTGTTTTGGGTGTTAATGTCGGCCCCGTTTCCGAGTAAGAGACTCACGATTTCAGTCTGGCCCCTCCGAGCCGCCCACATCAAGGCCGTCCAGCCGTCGTTATTTTGGGTGTTAATGTCGGCCCCGTTTCCGAGCAAGAGCCGCATCATCTCCACATCGCCCTCCCGAGCCGCCCACATCAAAACCGTCGTGCCGTTGTCATCTCGGCCATTAATGTCGGCACCGTTTTCGAGTAAGAGACTCACCGCCTCCATATCGCCCCCCCGAGCGGCGTTCCGAGCGGCGTCCATCAAGGCCGTCATACCGTAGTCATTTTGTGCGTGGAGGTCGGCTCCGTTGTCGAGCAAAAGACGCACCACTTCCACATCACCCCCCTGAGCGGCATACATCAAGACCGTTGTGCCGTCGTTATTTTGTGCGTGAATGTCGGTGCCGTTTTCGAGCAAGAGCCGCACCACCTCCACATCGCCCCCCAAAGCCGCCCACATCAACACCGTCCGGCCAGAGGCATCTTGGACGTGGAGGTCGGCCCCATTGTCGAGCAAGAGCCGCACCACCTCCATATCGCCCCCCAAAGCCGCCCACATCAACACCGTCCGGCCAGAGGCATCTTGAACGTGGAGGTCGGCCCCATTGTCGAGCAAGAGCCGCACCACCTCCATATCGCCCCCCAAAGCCGCCCACATCAACACCGTCCGGCCAGAGGCATCTTGGGCCTGCGCGCCTGCTTCCGCTATCCATTGTTCTACTAAGATGCGTATGACCTCGACACGGCCCCTATCAGCGGCCTCCATCAAGGCTGTCTTGCCGTTGTTATTCCGGGCGTGGAGGTCGGCCCCATTGTCGAGCAAAAGACGCACCACCTCCACATCGCCCCCCCAAGCGGCACTCATCAAGACCGTAAAGCCGTAGTCATCTTTTTTATTTATGTCAGCTCCATTGTCGAGCAAAAGACGCACCACTTCCACACCACCCTCCGCACTGGAGTACACCGTATCAGCGGCATACATCAAGGCCGTCCTGCCCCTGTCATTTTGGGCGTGGAGATCGGCCCCATTGTCGAGCAAGAGACGAACCACCTCTACATGGCCTCTCCAAGCGGCCTTCATCAAGGCCGTCCAGCCGAAGTTATTTTGGGCGTGGAGGTCAGCGCCGTTTTCAAGCAAGAAGCGCACTACCTCCACATCGCCCCCCAAAGCCGCCCACATCAAGGCCGTATCGCCGATGTTATTCCGGGCGTGGGGGTCGGCACCGTTGTCAAGCAAGAGCCGCACCACCTCTACATGGCCCCTCTGAGCGGCGTCCATCAAGGCCGGCCGGCCGGAGGCATCTTGGGCGTGGAGGTCGGCCCCGTTTTCGAGCAAGAGACGCACCACCTTCACATCGCCCCCCAAAGCCGCCCACATCAATACCGTCCGGCCGTTGTTATTCCGGGCGTGGATATCGGCACCGTTGTCGACCAAGAAACGCACGAACTCGACATCGCCCCCAAAAGCGGCATACATCAATACCGTCGTGCCGGAGGCATCTTGGGCGTGGAGGTCGGAACCATCGTTTTCGAGCAAGAGTCGCACCACCTCCACATCGCCCCCAAAAGCCGCCCACATCAAAATCGTCCGGCCAGAGGCATCTTGAGCGTGGAGGTCGGCACCATTGTCGAGCAAAAGACGCACCACCTCAATGTGGCCCCCCCAAGCGGCATACATCAAAACCGTCCTATCGTCGTTATTTTGAGCGTGGAGGTCGGCCCCGTTTTCGAGCAAGAGACGCACCACCTTCACATCGCCCCCCAAAGCCGCCCACATCAATACCGTCGTGCCGTCGGCATCTTGGGCCTGCGCGTCTGCTTCCGCTACCCACTGTTCTACTAAGATGCGTACGACCTCGACATGGCTTTCCAAAGCAGCCACGTTCAAGGCCGTAAAGCCGTATTCATCTTGGGAGTGGAGGTCCATCCCAGCCGCAATAAACAGCCGTACCGCAGATACATCCCCCGCGCGGATGCGCTCCAAAAAGGATGCCGGTGTATAGGCGATCCCCTGCTCATCTAGCGCACTACGAGCTTCCTCAGGAGTCAGAGAGTCAGCATCGGATACGGCTTGGCCGATCCCCGCTGGCAACGCGGGATCCAACGGATTGACGCTGTACGTCCCAATCAGATAGGCATCGGCAAAGTCGATGTCGCCATCAGCATCTACATCGCCGAGGGAAATGTTGGGGATATGAGCCGCCAGGGTCGAAGGATCGACGCTATACATCGCCACGAACAGCGCATCGACAATATCGACGCGACCGTCGCCGTTGACATCCCCTAAGAGACCGCCTGCGACCACCTTCAGCCGACCGGACAGGCCGCGCTCTTCCACTACAATATCCACCGGAGCCATCCCGTCTCGGATCTGGAAGGCGGGATCCACATAGGCGGCCATGTCCGAACCCCAAACAGCCAATCCATACGTCTGATCTTGGGTAGCCGGTGCCGACCTAGACGGCCTACTCGACACGCCGCTGCTGACCCCGGCCTGCCCATCAATCAGCACCATCCGCCGACTCATCGTCATCCCACCGCTACTGAGTCGGTAGATATACACCCCTGCCCCGACCGCACGTCCGGTCGCATCCGTGCCATCCCATCGCGCCGTGTGCGCACCCGCCGACCGTTCACCATCGACTAACCGGGTCAAGCGCTGTCCCAGCATATTGAATACTTCCAGTCGTACATGGCCAGCCGCCGGCAGTTGATAGGGAATGAGAGTGGAAGGATTGAACGGATTGGGATAATTCTGCCCCAAGGCAAAGTCGGCCGGCAGAGCTGCATTCCTTCCTCCAGACAGTGCTGGCAGCGAAAGCGCAAAATAGCCGGTCGCATCCGTCGTCGTGCCGACGGATTGGCGCAAGTCGGTCAGATCGAACAGCCGCACCTGCACTCCGGCGGCTGGCAACCCGGACGCAAGATGCACCCGGCCCTCTACCAGCGGCTCCGCGCCGACGCGAATGCTTAACACGAGACCGATAAAACAGGCGATGAAAAGCAGCATGAGGTCAACTCCTTTAGCTATCCTATGGATGTTGGATTTGAGAGTTCAGGACTGTTAGTACCTTGCAGTATGCGTTCGTTCTTCCACATGATTACTCATAGCGCAGCGCTTCCACCGGATCGATCCGACTCGTCCTGATGGCATGGTACGCGACACTCACCCAAGCGGCGACTAATGCGGCTGCAACCGCCGCGACGAACGGACCGGCACCGACCTCGGCGCGCTCGCTGAACTGCTCCATCCACCCAGCCATGCCAAAGTAGGCGATCGGGCAGGCGAGCAAGCTGGCCACTAGCACCAAACGCGTAAGCTCTCCGGCGAGGAGGCGGCCGATCTCTACCCCACTAGCACCCAATGCCTTGCGCACGCCGAACTCCATGCGCCGGCGCTGTGCGGCAAAGGAAGCGAGACCGAACATCCCCACGCAGGCGACGAGCAGAGACAGCCCGCCGAAGCCAGCGAACAGCGTCCCGAGTCTTTCATCCTTTCGGTACATGGCGGCAAAGCGGTCGTCGAGCAGGGAATACTCAAAGGGGTGGACGGGATCTAACTCTGCCATCACCGCCTCGACTTGCTGCACGACGGGCTGGAGGGAATGGGCGCGGAAGCGAATGAGCAGGTAGTTGTGCCACGGCCATAGCTGCATGACGACCGGTTGGATGCCCCGCCGCAGAGAGCCTGAGTGAAAGTCCTCAACCACGCCGACGACCGTGCCTTCAGGTGAGACGCCCGTTCCCCCGGCTTGCCCAATCGCCAAAGTCTGGCCAATGGCAGCCTCCGCAGACTCCCATCCCAGCGCCTGCACCGCGGCCTGCGAGAGGACGAAGTACCCGTTGCGCGGCTCCATGTTCTCAGTAAATCCCTCTCCCGCTGCCAAGGTCATACCGAGCGTTTCCGTCGCGCCAGCATCGACCCACAGCAAATCGACGCTCACGGGATCTGCCTCCGCACTGTGCGGCTGGATGCTGCTTCTGCCCACTGGCCCTGCCGGGAACAAAGCGGCCGCGCTCACCGAGGAGATCTCCGGTAGCTGGCCCAACCGCTCCTTCACCGCCTGCGGGTCGCTCCGCATCGGCTGGCTGCGAATCGGCACGACCAAAACCTGTTCGGTTTCGATACCAAGCTCCGCGTTCTCGATAAAGGCCAATTGCTGCTGAGCAATCGCCGTTGCACAGAGCAGCCCCACGGAGACGACGAACTGCGCCGTCACCATACCTAGGCGACCCCTTCTGCTGCCGACGGCCCCACTCCCTTCCAAGGCCCGCACCGGCGCGATCCGGGCAAGGCAAAAGGCGGGGTAGCCGCCCGACAGGACCACCGCCAGGAGAAAGATCGACGCCATCAAAGCCAGCACCTGCGGATTGGAGTACGCCACGGCAATCTCCATCCCGCCGAAGCGCGTCACGTGTGGAGCCAAGGTGTCCGCCAAGGCCACGGCAATAGCAAAGGCCAAGGAGGTCACCACGGCCGATTCGATCAGGAATTGCCGCGCCAGTTGGCTGCGACCTGCGCCCATCGACAGCCGCAGCCCAATCTCGCGCACTCGCTGTACGGCTAAGGCGGTCCCCAGATTGGCATAGTTGAGGCAGGCGACGAGCAGGACCAAGCACGCGACCGTCGCCAAGATGATCACCTCGCGGATGTCTCCACCCCCTGCGATACCCAAATCCTCCCGCGAATAGAGGTGAATCCGCTGGAGCGCCTGTAGCTCCCAATGGCCGCGATCGTCAACGCCGAAGTGTTCTTGCCGCAGTTGGTCGAGCAGACCGCTCAACGAATGCTGCTCAACGCCGGGACGCAGCAGCAGATACGTGCGGTACATGCTGCGCCGCCAGTCGTTCACCACGCTAGACCCCAGCCAGCGTTCCACCGTGGCAAAGGAGGCGAGGAACTCGATCCGCAGGTGCGATTGCTCGGGCAGGTCGCGCAGAATCCCGGTCACCTTCAAGTCGAGGTGATCCTTGAAGCGAATGACTTGCCCCATGGGGTCGGCGTCGCCGAACAGCTTGCGCGCCGCAGACTCGGAGAGGAGGACGGTAAAAGGCTGGGCAAGCGCCGTAGCGGCATCGCCAGCAACCAAGGGCAGGGTGAAGACCTTCAGAATCTTCGGATCGGCGAAGAGAAAGGCATCCTCGTAGAAACGCTTCTCCCCGTGGCTGACGAGCGGCAGTGGGTTGTCCACGTTTAGCATGCGCACTACGGCTTCCACCTCGGTCGCTTCGCGCTGAAGGCTGGTGCCGAGGACGGCAGGCGTCGTCAGGCGGGCAGCTTTCTCTCCCTCGGTGACGACTCGGTAGATGCGCTCGCCGTGCTCGTGAAAGCGGTCGGTCTCCAGTTGGCCGAGAACCCAGATGGCCATGAGCATACAGCCCGCGAGCCCAACCGCTAGGCCGCCGACATTGGTCAGCGCGTAGAATCGATGGCGGGTCAGGTGGCGGGCAGCGATGTGCAGGTAGCTCTTGAGCATGATCTACTCCTAGCGAGGACGTCCATTCATTCGTAGCGCAGCGCTTCTACCGGATCGGCCTTGGCAGCTTTGTACGCCTGATGGCCGGAACTGAGCAAAACCGCGACGAGCGCAATCGCAGCACCAGCGGCAAAATGCCACGCCGCTAAGTCAATGCGGAAGGCAAAGCCGTTCAGCCAGCCGCGCATCCACCACCACGACAGAGGCCACGCCACAAGCGAGCCAATCAGAGCGAGGCAGGCAAACTCGCGGGTTATCAGCGTAGTGAGCCCGAGGACGCTGGCACCGAGGGCCTTGCGAATGCCGATCTCCTTAGTGCGGCGACCCGCAGCGAGGGCAGTAAGCGCAAAGGCACCGAGAGCGGAGATGAACACCGCGCCGACCGCAGCCCACGTGATGAGCCGACGCCAGCGCAACTCGTCGCGGTAGGCTGCTTCCATATCCTGCTGCAGGAAGGAGAAGTGGAAGTCTTCGTCGCTAATGATGCTGTCCCACGTCTCCTGCATGTACTGGACGACTTCTTGCATATCCCCCGGTTTCACGCGCACGAACATGAGATCGGGAACGCCATAATCGGGGGTGAGCAACAGCAGGCCCGGAGGGAAGTCCTCGTATCCTGACTCAAAGGTGAAGTCCTTGACTACGCCGATGATGCGCGCTCCAGTCCCGATCCCGCTTCTGCCACCTATCGGATGGCGCTCCGAACCCGACACCGAGACGATATCGATCGTCTCACCGATTGGATCGGCGAATCCGAGGCGCACCGCTGCGCTCTCGGAGATAACCACAAGGTTATCCTTGTCTCCTTGGTCCAGCGAGAAATCCCGGCCATGTATCAACTCCAAGTTCAGGGTCTCGACAAAGTTGTGGTCCACCTCGTAAGGAAGGATGCTTGCTTCCCTGCCGCTCTCCGTCACTGCCCAGAATCTCCCGCTGAAGCGTCCAAGTTCCAAGAAATCTTCATAGTCTTCATCCATTAGGGAGATCGAGGCGAGGCGACTGTGCTGCAAAAAGGCATCCACGAGAGAATTCAGACGATTCATAGGGCCGATAGAGTCCGTATCCACTAAGATGACGCGCTCCTGATCGGTGTGCCGAGTCATTAAGTGCTCTAGCTGGTGATACATGACCAAGGTGCTGGTGATCAACCCCACGGAAATGGCCAACTGCACACTGACGAGCACGCGGCTGAGCCGAGTAACTCCAGTTATGGACACGTTGCGCCGAATCGCGTTCAGGGGCGTCAGACGGGAGAGCACGAGCGCCGGATACCAACCGGCCCCCAAGCTGACCAGCAGCAGCAGCGCTCCTAATGCACCCAGCATACTCGGCTCGCTCAAACCGAGCGATAGCTCCTGCGAAAAGGTGGCGTTGAACGCCGGCAGCAGCAGCGCCGCCAACGCACACCCGGCACCCAACCCGACCACAGACAACACCACTGCCTCGCCGATGAACTGGCGCATCAACTGCCCGTGTCCGGCACCTGCCGCCTTGCGCACACCAATCTCGGCCGCTCGCAGCGAGGCCCGTCCAATGGCCAGATTGACAAAGTTGATGCACCCCATCAACAAAACCGTCAAGGCGATACTGACGAGCACGTACGAGATGAACGGATCCCTCGACTCTACTACACCGTGCCCGATCCAGAAATTCATTAGGCCAGTATCCGAGTGCAGATCGGTCAGAGGCTGCAACCGAAACCAAGAGAAATCCTCCGGAAGGTCTTCCGGGATCTCCCCTCCATCCCTCTGGGCCATGTCCCGCGTGATTTGCACGAAGGCCGGCGCTAGGTCAGCCGGGTCTGCGTCGAACGCAAGTAGGACGTATGCGTTGCACGAGCCGTCCCACTCATTGGGGAGCTTGTGGAATAAGAATTCCGTGTTTTCAAACGGCAGCAGCATGTTGAACTGAATTGACGACGCGTGCGGAACCGGCGCGGCTACTCCGGTGATGGTGAAGTCCTCGACATCCGACCTCGTCCCCCTCATCGTCAAGTTCTGCCCCAGCGGGTCGACGTCGCCAAACAGGCGTTGAGCCATCTCGTAGCTCAGCACGACGGAGTTGCGCTCGGCCAGCGCCGTGGCCGCGTCCCCTAGCAAAAGTGGGAAGTCGAAGACCTCGAAGAATGCAGGATCGACGGCGAGGAATTCCTCTTCGGACGAACTTCCTGCAAAGGTCATTCGCACAACGCGCCTCTTTCTTTCGTTCCCATCCCCCGCACTGAGGCGCACCGTGCGCTCCACGTGCGGAGCGAGAGCCTCCAGCTCGGGCGCAAAAGCAAAGTCAATCACGTCGGCTATGCGCATCAGCCCCTCTTCCGAACCCATGGCCTCGACATAAACGCGATAAATCCGGTCCGCTTTGCTGTGGAAGCGATCAAACGACCACTCCTGAGAAGCAAAGCGCCAAGCGAGCAGGCAAAATGCTATGCCTAGGCTCAGCCCGGCGAGGTTAATCGCCGTGTGCAGGCGATGGCGCATCAGATTGCGCCAAGCGATGGTCAGATTGTTACGAAGCATGGTTAATACCTTCTTCTATCATAGGCTTGTAGGGAATCTCTTTACTCGTAGCGCAGCGCTTCTACCGGATCGGCCTTAGCGGCCTTGTACGCCTGATGGCCGGAGCTGACCAAAACCGCGACGAGCGCAATCGCAGCACCAGCGGCAAAATGCCACGCCGCTAAGTCAATGCGGAAGGCAAAGCCGTTCAGCCAGCCGCGCATCCACCACCACGACAGAGGCCACGCCACAAGCGAGCCAATCAGGGCGAGACAGGCAAACTCGCGGGTTATCAGCGTAGTGAGCCCGAGGACGCTGGCACCGAGGGCCTTGCGAATGCCGATCTCCTTAGTGCGGCGACCCGCAGCGAGGGCAGTAAGCGCAAAGGCACCGAGGGCGGAGATGAACACCGCGCCGACCGCAGCCCACGTGATGAGCCGACGCCAGCGCAACTCGTCGCGGTAGGCCGCTTCCAAATCCTGTTGTAGGAAGGAGAAATTGAAGTCCGCGTAATCGACGATGCTGCTCCACGTCTCTTCCATGTACTGGATGACCTCCTGCATATCTCCCGGCTTCACGCGCACGAACATGAGCTCCCCTTCGGCGGGCAAGCTGAGTTCGAGCGTCAGCAAGCCCGGCGGCCTTTCTTCGTAACCCGACTCGAAGGTGAAGTCCTTGACCACGCCGATGATGCGTAACGGACCTCGAGACTTGCGCTGTCCCGAACTCGACACACGCACGATCTCGATCATCTCACCAATGGGGTCGGTGAATCCCAAGCGCGAGGCCGCGCTCTCGGCGATCACCACGACATCCTCCTTGTCCCCCTCGGCCTGCGAGAAGTCACGGCCGCGGATCACCTCCAAGCCCATGGTCTGAACGAAGTTGTGGTCTATTTCGTAACGGCGGATCGCCGTCTCCCGACCGTCTTCAGTCACGGCCCGGTAGTCGAGCCAATAAGGATTTTGCAAGAAATCGACATCTGAGAGGGTGACCGAAGCGATGCGATGGTGCTGCAGAAAGGGCCTCACAAGCCTCGCTTGATCGCGATTGTTGGCAGCGTCTGAATGCACGGCGATGACGCGCTCCTCGTCGAGTCCCAAGTCGCGAGCCATAACGTGCTCTAGCTGGTGATACATAATCAGCGTACAGGAGATCAACCCCACGGAAATGGCCAACTGCACACCCACGAGCACGCGGCTAAATCGAGCGATCCCGGTCATAGATACACTGCGCCGAATCGCGCTCAAAGGATCCAGACGGGAGAGCACGAGCGCCGGATACCAACCCGCTCCCAAGCTGACCAGCAGCAGCAGCGCTCCTAATGCACCCAGCATACCCGGCTCGCTCAAACCGAGCGATAGCTCCTGAGAAAAGGTCGCGTTGAACGCCGGCAGCAGCAGCGCCGCCAACGCACATCCAGCACCCAACCCGACCACAGACAGCACCACCGCCTCGCCGATGAACTGACGCATCAACTGCCCGCGTCCAGCACCCGCCGCCTTGCGCACACCCACCTCGGCCGCCCGCAGCGAGGCTCGGCCAATAGCCAGATTGACGAAGTTGATGCACCCCATTAACAGGACCGCCAAGGAGATACTGACGAGCACGTATGAGACATACGGATCCCTTGGCTCCACCACACCATGCCCGATGTGTTGCAGCAGACTGGTGTCCGAGCGCAGGTCGGTCAGCGGCTGCAACCGATACGGAGAAAAATCCCCCGGAAGGTCTTCTGGGGCTTTATCTCCCAAGTGTTGGAGCATAATCTGCGTGAGTTGCAAGAAGGTCGGTGCCAAGTCGGCTGGGTCCGCGCCGGGCTTGAGGAGGACGAATGTGTTGCACGAGCCTTCCCACGCATTAGGGGACTTGCGGAATAAGAATTCCGTGTTCTCAAACGGCAGCAGCATGTTGAACTGAATCGACGACGTGCGCGAAATCGGCGCGGCCACGCCGGTGATAGTGAAGTCTTCGGTCCTACTCCTCTTCCCGATCGTCAAGCGCTGTCCCAGTGGGTCGGCGTCCCCGAACAGGCGTTGAGCCATCTCGTGGCTTAGGACGACGGAGTTGCGCTCGGCCAGCGCCGTGGCCGCGTCCCCTAGCAGAAGCGGGAAGTCGAAGACCCCGAAAAACGCGGGATCAACGAGGAGGAATTCCTCGTCGGACGAACTGCCTGCAAAGGTCGTCCGCACAACGCGATATTCTTTTTCCAACCGGCCCCCGTTAAGGCGTACCGTGCGCTCCACGTGCGGGGCGAGGGCCTCCAACTCGGGGGCGAAAGCAAAATTAATCCCGTCGGCGTAGCGCACTAACCCCTCCTCTGGGTTCATGGCCTCGATGTAAACGCGATAAATCCGGTCCGCTTTGCTGTGGAAGCGATCAAACGACCACTCCTGAGAAGCAAAGCGCCAAGCGAGCAGACAGAACGCCATGCCCAAGCTCAGCCCGGCGAGGTTGATCGCCGTGTGCAGACGATGGCGCATCAGATTGCGCCAAGCGATGATCAGGTTATTGCGTAGCATGGTTATTCTCCTTCTCGCGCTAAATCGATGCGAAATTCCCTACTCGCTGCGCAGCGAGTCCACCGGATTCGCCGTCGCCGCTCGAATCGCGTGGTATCCCGACACCAGCCACGTCAAGCCCAAGGCGATCAGGCCGCCGACCGAGTAGCTGAGCAGGTCGAGCTCAATGCGGTCCACCTCACTGCGGAGTAAAAACTCCGAGAGTTGGTAGGTCAGAGGTACGGCGATGACCACGGCGATCAGCACGAGCCGCGTGGACTGCGACGACAGCAGCACAGCCACGCTCGCTGTCGAGGCACCGAGGACCTTGCGCACGGCTACCTCTTTCGTGCGTCGGCTGATGGCGAGGGAGGCCATGCCGAAGACGCCGAGACAGGCGATTAGCACGAGGAACCCGGTCACCCAGCGTAGCAGGCTAATGGTGATGGCGTGGCCAATGAAGCGCTCGGCGATATGGTCGTCGAGAAAGCGATAGCTGAAAGGCACCCTAGGCGACAGCCGTTCCCAAGCCTCGCGCAGCTCGGCGAGCGTCTCGGGCACCCCCTCGGGTCGCACCCGCACCAGCACCGTCTCAATGGGACGCTCCGGTAGGACACTGATCACGAGTTCCGGCACGAAGCGGCTGTAACTGGGATCGTCGTGCTGGAAGTCGGAGACTACGCCAATAATCCGCGGCCGGCGCGGCCGGTACCCGCCTTCGAGGTAAGAGCCGACGACCGGGCCCTCCAGCGTGGCCGCTAGCTGCTGGTTGACGAGCACTACGCGATCGCTGGCCAGCAAGTCCGGCGGGAAGTCCTCGCCCTCGACCAATTCCAAGCCGAGGGTGTGCAGGAAGTACGGATCGACCTCAATCAGCGCGGCCTCCGGCCGCTCCGGATCGTCGAAGCGAAAGTCACTGGCTCCATCGGGGAATTCGCTGGAGCCGGACACGGCGAGCACGCCCGAAAGCGGAAGGACCTCCCGGCGGAATATATCGAGGAAGCGCTGTGACTCATGTACGTCTACGTCGTCCCCTCTCGAGGATCCCGCAAACGTCGGGATGCAGACCACGAACCGCGAGTCATAGCCCTGCTCTAGGGATTCCCAATGATCGACCTGCCGGTCCACAACGAGGGCCGTGGTCAGGAACACCGTGGAGGCCACGAACTGCACGACTACTAGGATGCGGCCGGCGCGGCCTCGCACTTGGAGCCTGTCCTGCATAATCTCGACCGGCTGCATCCGCGACTGCACCAGCGCCGGGTACGCGCCCGCCACCAGCCCCATGACCACGCCGAACCCAGCTAGGGCCACCACCGTCCACGGCGTGTACTGCAGGTCGAGGCCCAATTCAAATTCTCCGGGCACCAGCATCAGACGATTCAGGCCCGGCAGCAAGATCTCCGTCAGCGGCACGGCGAGCGCTAGTGCGACGAAGCTGAGTAGCAGGGACTCGGCAAAGTACTGGCGCATTAGCTGTCCCCGTCCGGCACCGACCACCTTGCGCACACCCACTTCGTGCGCCCTCGTCAGCGACATGCCCGCAGCCAGATTGGCGTAGTTGATACACGCCAGCAACAGCACGAGGCCGGCGACGAATCCGAAGGTGTAGAGCGCCCTCATCATCCTTCTCCCGCCGCTGAGTTGGGGATGCAGCCGCTTGTCGAATAGCGGCACGACGACGAGACTACGATCCTTATCCTTTTCCATGTACCGATCCAAGTCGAAGGCTTGGGCCGCCTCCACGCCTTCGGCATCGGCGATCTGGAGATAGGTCTCGCCTGGGCCGGCCCTGAAATTGCCGGCCCCCGCAGTCTGGATTTCCCGGTGGACGTAGGGGATCACCCAGTCGAACTCCAAGCTGGATTCGTACGGCACGTTCTCGGCGACCCCGGTGACAATAAAGTCTCTGCTAATACCCTTCCCCCCCAGCAGCAGGGTCTGGCCCATGGGGTCGTCGGAGCCGAACAGCCGTTGCGCCAGCCGCTGCGACAGCACGATCGAGTTCGGCGCGTCGAGCGCCGTGCCCGGATCGCCCGCGATTAGCGGGAAGCTGAACAACTCAAAGAAGCCGGGGTCGGCGAACCGTCCCTTCGCTGCGATCTCTTGCCCCCCATAGCTCAGCAGCCCGTCCTCGTCTTCCGTACGCACCGAGCGCAACACCGAGGGGAGTGTGGCCACCATCTCCGGGCCGAGGCCTCCCGCCACTGACGTCAGGGCCTTCCCTTTCCAGGCTGGCCGTGTCTCGCAGACTTGGTATATCTGCTCGCCCTTGGTGTGGAAGCGGTCCCACGTCAGCGCACGATGCACGTACAGGCCGACGAAGATGGCGACCGCGAAGGCCACGGCCAGCCCACCCACGTTGATCGCAGTGTACATCCGATAGCGGCGCAGATTGCGCCAAGCAACGATCAGGTTATTGCGTAGCATGGTCAGTGCCTCCCTCTTGGTTAGTACCTGATGTTAGGCACAGGCCCCTAGGTATGGGATGCTTCGCTATGCTCAGCATGACAAGTGCTAGTTTGCTACTTCCCCGTGTCATGCTGAGCGCAGCGCCAGCGGAGTCGAAGCATCTTAGACTTCGATGCTCATGCGTAACATCAGTTAGTACCTTCCCTCTTGCTCTATCTTGCCGTCCAACAGATGCACCACCCGGCTGCCGTAGCCAGCGTTTTTCTCCGAATGCGTCACCTGCACAATCGTCGTGCCCTCGTCGTTCAGCTCCCGCAGCATGTCCATCACCTCTTCCCCCTGCTTGGAATTGAGATTGCCCGTAGGCTCGTCGGCGAGGATCAGCGTCGGCTGGCCGATCAGGGCGCGGGCCACGCCAACGCGCTGCTGCTCGCCGCCGGAAAGCTGGTGCGGGAACAGGTCTTTTTTGGCCACCATCTGAAAGCGGTCGAGCAACTCGCTCACCCGCGCCTTGCGCTCGGAACCCTTCACCTTTTGGTAGAGCAGCGGCATCTCCAAGTTTTCGTACACCGTCTGCTCGTCGATCAGGTGATAGGCTTGAAAGACAAAACCAATGTGCCCCCGATGAATCTCAGTGCGTTCCTTCTCGCCCATGCCACCCACCTCTTCGCCGAGAAACCGATACGACCCAGCCGTCGGCTCATCGAGCATCCCCATGATGTGCAGCAGCGTCGATTTGCCCGCGCCGCTCGGCCCCATAATGGACACGAACTCGCCCTCGGCGACGTTCAGGTTTACGTAGCGCAACACATAGGTCTTGCGGGGACCGGATTGATGATACTTTTCGATGTCTTGCATTTCGATCATGATGTGCCTCCACGTCTTAGTTATTCAGTGCGCAGCGTCTCTATTGGATTGGTCAGCGCCGCTCGCATCGCTTGATGCCCCACCGTCAACCCGGCGATGACGAAGGACAAAGTGCCCGACAGCAAGAACAGGCCCACGCCGATCTCCACGCGATAGGCAAACTCCTGTAGCCAGTGGGCGGCCAAGCCGTAGGCGATCGGCACGCTGAGGAGGAAGGCGATGGCAACGGGTTTGGCAAAGTCGCGCATCATCATGGCGGTGAGACCGCCGGGAGAAGCGCCGAACACCTTGCGGATGCCGATCTCCTTGGTGCGCTGTTGGGCGGCGTGTGCGGCCATGCCGAAGAGTCCCACTGAGGCGACGGCGATGGCTAAAAAGAGGAAGAGCGTGAGTGCGCGGCCTACTATCAGTTCCTCGGAGTAAAGCTTGGCAGCGATCTCTGCAAGAGAATTGCGTTGGATGGGGCGATAGGGAGCGGCGGCAGCCCACTGGTCGTCGATCACTTTGAGAGCTGCGTCGAGATGGCCCGGGCGCACTCGCACGATAATGACGCCCACCCATCCAGCGACCTGTTCTATAACCATTGGCTCTACCTTATTTCGCGGACCGTCGAAGTGGAAGTCCTCGATCACGCCCACGACGCGCTTTTCTCTCCCAGCGGCGTTGATCGTCTTGCCCAGCGGCTCTGCCAATTCCATTATCCTCGCGGCGGTCTCGTTGATGACGACCGCTTCGGCGTCGGCTGGTTCGTCGGTCAGGGCGCGTCCCTGGACCATGCGCAAGCCCATGATTTCGACGAAGTCGCTATCTACTTGATACCTTCTTATCATTTGCCCTTCCGCTGTCTTATGCGACATTTTCGTCCTCTCACCTGGTACTGTCATAGAGAGGCTCACCGCAGCGATGCGGCTGTCCTGAAGCAACTCCGTCTTGAAGGATCGAGCCTGATCCACGGTCAGGCCCTTGTTCTTAATCACCACAACCTGTTCCGGCTCCGACCTCAAGATGGAGTCCTCGCGGAGGAGGTTCTGGATGTAATCGAGTTGATGCCACATCAGCAGCGCCATAGTCAGCAACACCGTAGTGGCCGTGAACTGCGTCACCACTAAACCCCGACGCAGGCGCGCACCGCCCACGCGGCGACCGTGTACTGCGGTCGCCGGCTGAAAGCGTGCCACGACCCAAGCCGGGTACGCGCCCGCGACCAGTCCAACACCCACCGCCAGCACCACGGCCCCGGCGTAGGTCGAAATCGTCCAGTGCAAGTAAGGCAACTCAAAATCGGACCCTGCAATGACGGGCAGTAGCAGACTCATGACCTCTGCCATGGCAACGCCTAGCACCGTCGCCGCAGTGCTCAACAGCACCGACTCGCTCAGGAGTTGGCGCATGAGCTGGCCACGATGAGCACCGAGAGCTCTGCGCACGCCGGTTTCGTGAATCCGTCGCCCGGCCCGCGCCGTCGCCAAGTTTACGTAGTTGAAGCCAACGATCGTCAGAATCACCACCGCCAAGATGGCACACAGAGCGAGGTACATGGGATTGCCCTTTGGGCCGATGGTGCTGGGCACTTCGGTGTCGAAGTAGATCGATTGTAGGGGTTGCAACGCGTAGGGATCGGTCGCTTCGGGCAACCCCCTAACCTCCTTGACGACGTCGGAAATACGCGCGGCTACCACAGCCGGGTCGGCACTAGGCGTTAGCTGCACAAAGGTTCTGAAGGCTGAATGGTTCCAGCCCATCATTTCCCGGTTCTCCTTGTACTCCGTGGCGAAGGAGAGTAGCGCCGAAAACTGGAGCAATGAACTGGCGGGCGGCTGACCGACGATGCCGGTAACCTCGTAGTCGAGCTTCTCGACGTGGACGACCTGTCCAATAGGATCGTTCTCGCCGAACAGCCGATGGGCCAACGGCTCGGTCAGCACTAGGGTATAGGGGCGCGTCAGGGCCGTCTTGGGGTCGCCGCGCAGGAGCGGCAAGCTGAACATGTCGAAAACGCCCGTCTCCGCCTTACTAACCTTTTCATATATTCCGTCCTTGTCCCCGACCTGCAGCAGATACGGCCAAACCGAGCTAAAGCGGACCGCTTCCTCGACTTCGGGCAATTGCTCCTTGAGGGTCGGCCCTAGCGGCCCCGGCAGTGATCCTGTGTACTGGGCCCCACCCCATGAGTTGGGTCCCAGCACGCGGAAAACCCGATCTTTTTTCTCATGGAAGTCGCCAACCGAGAGTTGATAGGCAGCGAGCTGGACGGTCAGCAGGCATAGGCAAAAGCCGACCGCCAAGCCGAAAATGTTGATCGCCGCGTAGCCGCGCTCCCGCCACAAAAGGCGCAGTGCCGTCGTCAGATAGTTGCCCAGCATGATAATTCCTTTCGTATCGTAGTGCGCCGCTTACGACGCTTCCTGATCCCGCTCGATGTTCTCGCTCACGATCTTGCCGTCGAATAGGTGGATGATCCGGTGCGCATAGTCGGCATAGGCCGGCGAGTGCGTCACCATCACCACGGTCGTGCCGTTTTTATTCATCTCGGTGAGCATCTCCATGACCTCGTCGCCGTGGCGCGAGTCGAGATTGCCGGTCGGCTCATCCGCCAGCACCAGCTTCGGCTCCGCGACCAAAGCCCGCGCCACAGCCACGCGCTGCTGCTGGCCGCCGGAAAGCTGAAGCGGAAAGTGCTTCTCGCGATGGGTGATCTGCATGTGGTCGAGGATCGACCGCACCCGCTGCTTGCGCTCAGCAGCCGGCATACCCATGTAGAGCAGAGGCAACTCGACGTTCTCGTGCACCGTCAATTCGTTGATCAGGTTGAACGACTGAAAGACAAAGCCGATCGTCCCCTTGCGCAGATTCGCCCGCAGGCGCTCCGAGTAGGTCGCTACCTCCTCGTCTAGCAGCCAATATTCCCCCTCGGTCGGGTTGTCGAGCAAGCCGAGCAAATTGAGCAGCGTTGACTTGCCGCAGCCCGACGGCCCCATGATGGCGGCAAATTCGCCTTCGGCGATTTCGAGATTGACGTTGTCCAAGGCGGTCGTCTCGACCTCCTCGGTCGTGTACAGCTTGCGCAGCCCGACGGTGCGGATCACGGGCGCGCGGCCGTTTTCAGCATTCGCTGTCTGCTCAGTCATGATTTTTCTCCTTGGTTAGGGCGTTGCTAGCGCAACACCAACACGTCCATGTCTTCGCCAAAAGTCTCATAGCTCGAAGTAATCACCTGCTCTCCCGGCTCAAGCCCCTCCAGCACTTCGTACACCCGGGGATTCTGGCGTCCCAAGGCGATAGAGCGCCGCGTGGCCCGCTCGCCAGCAGCGTCGAGCACATAGGCCCAGTGCCCCCCGGTCGCCTGATAGAATCCGCCTCGCGCCACTTGCACTGCCTCATCCAGATCGCCCAACTCTAGGCGGATGTGCAGGGTCTGGCCACGCCGGATGCCTTCGGGTGCTTCTCCTTCAAACACCAGATCGACCTTAAAGCGGCCCTCGTTTACCTCTGGATAGACCTTGCGGATTACCAAGCTGTATGACTCGTCGTCGCTGTCGAACTGGCCGCGCTGCCCCCGGCCCACGCGACCGATGTAGTGCTCGTCAATGGCGGCGCGCACCTTGAAGCCGTCGATCATGTCAATCTGGCCGAGGCGCACACCCGTTCCCTTGCTCTCGCCGACCTCCGCTTTCAGCGTGGTTAGCTGCCCGGGCACGGGGGCCCGCACCGTCAGGTTGTCGAGCCGGCGGCGGACGATTTCGAGGTTGCGTTCCATGCGCTCCACAGCCGAGACGAGCTGCACCACCTTGCTCGCCGCCAGTAGCGAGTCTTGGGTTTGGGTTTCTTGGGTCAGGGCCATGCGGCGGACGCTATACTGGTATTCGTCGCGCAGCCGCTCGTATTCCTGCCTCGACAGGATGGCCGTCAAATCTTCGGCCGACAGGCTCTCGTAGCGCTCGAAGTTGCGTTTGTCAACGGCTAGCCGGTACTCGATTTCCATCAGTGCCTTCCGCGAGCGCAGCAGGTCCTGCTCCATGGTCAGCCGGCCATTGCGCAACGCCTCCCGGCTGCGCTCGAGTTCGGCTTCCTGTTGCAGGACGGTCAGTTCCAGATCGGGATTGGCAAGGCGCAGCAGCGGATCGCCCTCGGCCACGGAGGCACCCTCTTCGACGAACACCTGCTCGACTTGGCCGCGCTCCAGGGCGTCGAGGTACACAGTGTGCAGCGGCAGCACCGTGCCGCGCACGGGGATGTACTCCTGAAACGGACCGGACTCGACCGTCGAGATCGTCAGTCGGTCGCGCTCCACATTCAGCTTGCGCACCCCGAAATCCGCGAGCAGGGCGTACCCGAATAGCCCGCCCAACAGCAAAGCAGCCGCGCCTGCCCCGATGCGCTTGGGCGTGAACCGAGGCTTTTCGATTTTGCGGTCCATGCCAACGCCGCCGCCGAGACGGGTGCTACCGGGACTCGGCTCGGGAGTCGGGTCTTTTTTGGAGAATAGTCGAATATTTGCGGGCATAGCATTTGCTACCTTATCTTGTCGCAGCCTTTTCTCCAGAAATAGCAAGATACATGCCATATTCCTAACTACTTGATAAAAAAGAAGATGTGTCGAATCGCCTCCTTGCCCACCCCAGCGCTACTGTCCGCTGGTGATACACCTACTGTCCGCTGGCGTACACCAGAGAGCATATCCCATGTCTGCTGAAGCCGCCCGCATTCTCGTCGTCGACGACAATCAAGACGTGCTCGTCGCCGCTCGCTTGCTCCTCAAGCAGCAGGGCTACCAAGTCCGCACCGAGACCGATCCCCAAGCCATTCCGAGTGCCCTCAAACAGGAGTCGCCGGCCGTCGTCCTCCTCGACATGAACTTCACGCAGGAGGCAACCAGCGGCCGGGAGGGCTTCTACTGGCTCCAGCAAATCCGCGACCTGGACCCGACCGCCGTCGTCTTGCTGATCACCGCGTACGGCGATGTCGAAATGGCCGTGCGCGCCGTCAAGGAGGGAGCCGTCGATTTTGTGCTCAAACCCTGGCAGAACGAGAAGTTGCTCGCCACGGTGTCCGCGGCCGTGGAATTGCACCGCTCGCGCCGGGAAACCCACCACCTCCGCTCCCGCCAGCAGCGGCTGTCCGCGGACCTCGACCAGCCCTTTGGCGACCTCATCGGCGAGGCCCCGGTCTTACAGGAAGTCTTTCAAACAATGGCCAAGGTGGCCGCCACCGACGCCAGCGTCCTCATCCTCGGCGAGAACGGCACGGGCAAGGAACTGGTCGCGCGCGAGATCCACCGCCGCTCGGCGCGCGCCGACGAGGTTTTCATCTCCGTCGATATGGGCTCCCTGAGCGAAACCCTGTTCGAGAGCGAACTCTTCGGCCACGTCAAAGGCGCCTTCACCGACGCCCGCAGCGACCGCGCCGGCCGCTTTGAAATCGCTTCCGGGGGCACCCTGTTCCTCGACGAAATCGGCAACCTGCCCCTGCCCTTACAGGTCAAACTGCTCGCGGTCCTGCAAAACCAGCAAGTCGTCCGCGTCGGCGCTAACCAGCCCGTGTCCGTAGATGTGCGGCTTATATGCGCCACCAACCAGCCCATCCACGAAATGGCCACCGCCGGCACCTTCCGCCAGGACCTGCTCTACCGCATCAACACCGTGGAAATCTGCCTGCCCCCCCTGCGCGAGCGCCCCGAAGACATCGCGCTATTAGCTCGTCATTTCCTCGACCTGTACCGGACCAAGTACCGCAAGGCTCTGACTAGTCTGACTGCCGAAGCACTCGCCCACTTGCGCGCGTACGCTTGGCCGGGTAATGTGCGGGAATTGCAGCACGCAGTGGAGCGCGCCGTCATTATGAGCGAAGGAGACCAACTAGCCGCAGACGATTTCCCCTTGACCGCGGCCCCATCACCTGAAGAATCCGTCGCCTTTGACAGCTACAACCTCGAAGACGTCGAGCGCGAGGTTATCGCCCGAGTGCTGCGCAAACACCAAGGCAACGTCAGCCAAACCGCGCGGGAACTCGGCCTGACCCGCACGGCCCTCTACCGCCGCATGGAGAAATATGGCCTTTAAGGGCGCTCTGCATCACAAACTCTTCTTGACACTGAAGCGCATCGTTCCCAATTTGGGAACACGCCTTTAACGAGGACAATGCATGTAATTACTCGGAAAAGACTCCAAGAATTCTGGCGTGATCACCCTGAATCAGAAAAGCCTCTCAGAGCTTGGTTCTCCATCGTGAGATTAAGGCGCTATGCTACTCCGCATGAAATACGCCAAGATTTTCCTTCTGCCAGTTTCTTGGGAGAATGGCGCACGGTTTTCAATATCGGCGGCAACAAATATCGGTTGGTTGTGGACATGCGCTATGACCTCGGAAGGGTATATATCCGCCATGTCCTTACTCACGCAGAATACACTCGCCGAACGCAAGAAGGCACTTTATAAAGGAAGCATTCGATGGCTGAAGTACTCGATTTCACCCAACCCCATCTGTTGAGAAACGAAGAAGAATACGATATCGCTGTTGCTGAAATCGATGCCCTTCTCGACGCCGATCCTCCGCCTGAATCCGAGGCGTATGAGCGGCTGGAGTTTTTATCGGTTCTGGTGCAGGCTTACGAAGACGCTCACATACCTATCTACGAGCAGCTTACTCCTCAAGAAGTGGTTGATTTTATGTTGGAGCAGAAGGGGCTTTCCCGTGCTGATCTGGCGAAATGGCTGGGAGGTAGAAGTCGCACATCCGAATTTTTTAGTGGAACTCGTCCTCTTTCTATTCGGCAGATTGGCGTCTTGAGAGCGCATTTGGGCATTCCAGCGGATTTACTGCTAGGACTTCCGAGATAATCGCCGCATAAAAAATATGGCCTCTGATGGCGTTCTACATCGCCTAATACAAGGAGCCCGCGCCTTCCGCACGCGAATCGTGCTGCGCGTCGTCTTCCTCTGTGCTACCTTGTGGCTGCTGTTCTACATCATAGCAAACGGAACCTATCATCTGGTCGTCCCCATCGTCGTCGGCCTCGTCCTGCTCTACCAACTCTACGCTCTCGTTCACTACGTCGAGCGCGCCAACCGCGATCTAGCGCGCTTTTTGAACGCCATCCGCTACGCCGACTTTTCCCAGACCTTTGTCACCGGCGGCCTCGGCTCCTCTTTCGACGAACTCAAGACCGCATTCAACGAAGTCCTCGACGCCTTTCGCCAAGCGCGGGCCGAAAAGGAAGAACAAGCGCGCTACCTGCAAACCGTGGTACAGCACATTGGCGTCGGCTTGATCGTCTTCGACAACGCTGGCGCGGTATCGCTGATCAACAACGCGGCCAAGCGCCTGTTGGGGGTGCCCCGCTTGGGCCACATCGCCGATCTCAACCGCGTCAATCCTATCCTAACCACCACCCTGCAAAACCTCGGTCCCCGGGGCCGCGACCTAGTGAGTTTGGAGGAGGTCCGACTCGCCCTGCACGCATCGGTATTCCAGATCGGCGACCGCAAGCACACCCTGGTGGCTCTTCACGACATCGGCCCCGATCTCGACGAAAAGGAAATGGAGGCGTGGCAAAACCTGATCCGCGTGCTCACCCACGAGATCATGAATTCCATCACCCCCATTGCTTCGCTGGCCGCCACCGCGGACGGAATGCTAAAAGACGACGACCTCGACGCCGAGACCACCGCAGACATTCGCACCGCGGTGAGCACCATCCAACGTCGCAGCGAGGGCCTGCTGCACTTTGTCGAAGCCTACCGCGACCTCACCCGCGTCCCAGCACCGTCCTTTGAGATCGTCTCGATAGCCGATCTATTCGCACGAGTGGAACAACTAATGCGGCCCCAGTTCGCCGAGTCCGCAGTCGAGTTGCACACCGAGGTCAATCCCCCCAGCCTCGAATTGACCGCCGATCCCGAGCAAGTCGAGCAGATTCTCATCAACCTACTAAGCAATGCCCGCGAAGCCACGGCTGGCCGCGCCGGGGCTCGCGTTGACTTGACCGCTCATCTGGCGCACGACAAGGTAGTCGTCGAGGTCGCGGACAATGGGCCGGGGATCGTCGAAGAAGCGCTCGGTAAGGTCTTCATCCCCTTTTTCACGACCAAACCAGACGGCTCCGGCATTGGGCTGAGCCTGTGCCGCCAGATCATGCGGCTCCACCGAGGCTCCATCTCCGCCCGTTCGGAACCGGGGGTGCGGACGGTGTTTGCGTTGCGGTTTTGAGAAGGAATCCCTATGCTCGTACACGATCTGGAGGTTCGTACAAAGGCACCACCACACTACTTTACAAGTGGCCGCCGATACCCTAGCCATCCTTCCACAGGAGAAACAACTATGGTACAAACACAAAACGCAGAAGTAGATCAGGGATTATCCCTTGCGCAACGTCGTGCCTATATGAGGTTGCCGCTTGCCGAACGCCGCAAGCTACTCGCCGAGCAAGCGGAATGGATGGCGGAGCACTACGAACAGGAGTTGGAACGGATAGAGCGTGAGGCATGGCAGGGAGGAGACATTGTCGAGCCCTAGCGCTTCCACCCCGCAAAGAAGAGAAATCTGGTTGGTCAATTTTGACCCAACCATAGGAACGGAGATCCAAAAAACTCGTCCTGCGGTGGTGGTGAGTTCTGATGCGGTCGGGCGTTTACCTATCAAGCTGGTCGCCCCCATTACAGACTGGAAGGCTTATTTCGCGCCCAATATCTGGCACGTGCGGATTGAGCCAGAGCCTACCAATGGCCTCACAAAAGTCTCCGCTGTCGATACTTTGCAGTTGCGTGGCATGGATAAGCAACGCTTCATTCAGAAACTGGGAGAAGTCTCTCCAACGACGATGGAGGAGATCGTCCTTGCGGTCACGGCCATCATTGAATATCCGTAGATGCAGTGCCATAGCCTAAACAAAGACCTGAACCGGATTACGGGCGTGTACCAGCAAGTCAGTACGATCACCCGGAGTTTGTCTGGCACCCACTTCTCAAATGAATTTCTCAGGGGATACCTTAAATAGCGCTGCCAATTTCCGGGCTGTTTTTAAGCTAATCGACCGCACTCCTCTTTCCATGTTTGAGATATGCTGACGGGGAACATCGCCAAGCATCTCACCTAACTTGGCCTGAGTCAAACCGCGATTCTCCCGGTAAATCCTCAGATTGTCGCCCGGTGTCATCTTCGATTTGACATCCCGATACCAATCGGTTTCAAAGACGTTCACGGCCTCTTCGTCGTTATCTTCCAAAAGTTGAATCTGTTCGCCGTACTCTTCTTCCAGCAAAGACATCAACCTATCGGGAATCTCTCCCTTAATATTGATCTCAATACGGGGCGTTTTCACGACTGCCTGCATAATAGACCTCAATGGTTTTTGAAGTTTTCGCGCAAGACCAACAGGCCACCCAGTCCCGGGAAAGGTGGCAGTGATATTGATCGGCTCCAAGTTTGCTGTAATGAGGCCAATCGCTTCTGATCGGTCCTTTATCCCGCAAATCTTCGACAAGATTGGCGACTCGTCGTTGAACCGACTCAGGTAGCCTTTGAATACGCCTCAGCACTTTTCGCCTTATGATGATCTCATACATATCAAAAGTAACCTATTAATGGTTACATATCAAGGAAGAACAAAGAGGTGGGCGACGCGGCCTTGGATGACCTAGGTACGCACTGCCCTAGGCTGTCTCACCGGTGGCACTCAATGCAGCGGGTCACGTCAGCGGTAATAGGACATCATCCAAGGTTGTTGCGCTCCTTGCCATCTGGATTCGACACGGGCGTCCTGACTCCGTTGATGACGCGAGTGTGATACTTCGGATATTCGCCTGCCTCGATCTTGCGAGCGAACTCTTGGCGGCTCATCTCCCGTCCGGATCGGGTGTCCCTGAATCGCTGGTTACGTCCAGAATCAGATTCGCGGGTAACTCGGACTCGGCCTGACATAGCTATACCTCCTTTATATTGGCGATGAAACCTGCTGGTCCCGGCATCTTTCGGTTGCCGGGACCAGCAGGTTGGCGTTACGCGTACCTGATCAACTGCCAAGTCACTGCCTTGCCGTCGTAGGGCGGCATACGGTTGTACTTGGCGATGGGGGCGGTGGTCGACGGACTACCGACCACCTTCCACACTCCGCTCTCGGGGCAGATCTCCCCGGTCCTTGCGGTGGTACCGATTGGCGCATTGGCCATGATAATACCTCTTTTCGAGGATGCGGCGGCGCGGCGAAGCCATGCCGCCTAGTGATAATGCCCCTTCTGACTTTCAGACGGGGATACCTGCCAGCAGTCACCACCGTTAATCACTTGACGGGAGCCTGCTAGCAGGCTTATGATATAAGCATCGGAGTAATGTTTTGTTATATAATAACAGCATTTGTTATTTTGTCAAGAGACAGGTGAGGATTAGACCGCTTCCCTGTGGCATAACAAGCAATTGGGACAAGGACCTAGGAATGAGGAGGCCCGAATAATGCCTGACTTCGGGGAGTGCCTGCGCAGAGTCCGGACAGAGAAGGGATTGAGCCAGCAGGATCTCGCCGATGCTCTGGGGATGACCCAGGCGGCGATATCTCAGCTAGAGAGCGGTAGGCGGGTAGCGGCCCCCAAGACCGTGAAGCGGCTTGCTGAGGTGCTACAAGTAGGTATCGAGGAGTTGTCTGGTGAGGACGAGCAGGACTTCGAACTAAAGGCATTGATGAGAACTGCAAAGGGGGCAAGCCCGAAAACCATTCGCCAAGTTACCGAGCTTCTCGCGTTGGCGAAGAGGGGTGAAAAGGGAACCAGTAAGGAGGAATAGTGCTGTCAGAGGTAGCAATTGCCGACATGGCAAGTAGCCTCCGGGAGGAGGCCGGGTTGGCGAACCATGCCGTCGTAGATGACATCGTGGCCTTCGTTAAAGAAGCTGACTACGACTACGCCGAGCGCAATCTCGGCAGGGACGTATCGGGCTTCGCGAGGTACTTGGGCTCAGGAAGGTACGAGATCGGGTTCAATCTCGATGATTACTGGAACGAGGGCTTCCGTAGATTCACGGTTGGGCACGAACTTGGCCACGTGTCTATACCTCGGCACCGAGAAATTCTCAAAGGTGGTGATGTCCACGAGTCCAGACCGGTATATTACGGCCGCGACGATGATATTGAGCGTGAAGCCGACCGATTCGCCGTCCATCTACTCACGCCAGCGCGTGAATTCAAGAAACAGATGCAGTACAAAGAGTACTGCCCAGAGACCATCTCAGCTTTGGCCAACCACTTCGGGACTTCTCTCTACGCGACGATACTTCGGTATGTCGAGCTGACCGACCAGTCCTGTGCTCTGATCGTCTGTAATGGGAAGGGCCAGATCCATTACGAGAAACGCTCGCCAAGTATGTTAGACGAGTACCGGGACATGAGGTTGCTGTACCGCGAGCCACAAAAACCGGGCACACTTGTATGTGATTGGGTCGCAGGGAATAAGGGTGAGCAGCAGTGCCGTATAGGACTGGAGGTCTGGTACGATGATTGCCCCGAGGGGATCGAAGCAACTGAGTCGGTAATTTCCCTAGGCTACGGCGACTTGTATTTCGCGCTGTTGATACCTGACAAGCAGCAAATATACGACGAGGAGGAGTGGTAGCCAGCAAGAGTTTCAGCTATGGTAATGTTGCTCGCTATGTCCGCTCCATTTCCATTCAATATAATTAACCATCATCTCGATAGATGACGAGGCAGCCATCCTCTGTAGGTTATATTTTCGGCTGCTGTTGGAAGATGCGATAGACACACCTATACTCGCTTCTCGATTCATCAGGCTACCTGCGGCTGATAGCGCTCGACCTTAATCTTGTCTTCGCCCCTGCGCGCTTGCGCTAGATCGTACGATGTCTGCCGACGCAGCCAGAACTCGGCGTTAGACCAGCCAGCCTTCTCCAGCCGAATGGCCATCTCCGGTGAAATACCCGCATGTCCATTCAGTACGCGTGAAAGCGTGTGACGAGCCACGCCCAACACCCTCGTCGCCTCCGTGACGTTCAGACCGAGCGGATCTAGGCAATTTTCCTTGATACTACGGCCAGGGTGTAGTGGATTCTTCATAGCCATGATCTCTGACTCCGAGTCGATGCCGTACGCCTCACCTTTTTAAGCAGATACTACCCGTTCCTTGGCCAACTCCGCAGCATAGCCCACTGCCGCTTGAACGGACTCATGGGTAATTGACGGGTAGCTTGTCGTGATTTCCTCTGAATCCAATCCATCCGCGAGGTTGTCGAGGACCGTGGACACCAACACTCGAGTACCCTTGAAGCAGGCTCTCCCATGGCAGATTTCGGGATCAACGGTAATGTAGTCTCGCCAGTTCATCGGCTCTCTCTATCATGGTTTCGAATAGCGCAAATAAAGGGGCTGATCGAGAGTCAATCAAGGAACGAGCATGCGACGCTACGCGATGTGAGCGCTCTACACATGCTGTCGCTTCTCTACCCCAAACGGCGACGGAGCTTGACGGAGCATCAGCGATTCATTAGATTAAACATGTTTTAATTAAATTTTATATAAAAATAATATAAACATAGCGGCACTGCTGCGTCCCTTCCCCCCACGGAGGCGTCTTATGAAGCCAATGCTCACGCTTTTTTCTCTGTTGTTCCTCGCCCATACAGCTCTGTCTGCCGCCGAGCTAAAAGGCACAGTGCGCGATGCCGAGACCGGCGAATCACTGCCGGGTGCCAACGTCTATATAGAAGGCGTCGAGCGCGGAGCTACTACAGACCTCGACGGACAGTTTGCCATCGCCAATGTCGGTGCCGGCAGCCACACGCTCGTCGTAAGTTTCATCGGCTACAAAGAACACCGCAGCCCCGTTGTTGTAGAAGCGGATGCGGTCGAGATGTTTGTCGAACTCATGCCCGAGGTATTTCGCGGCAAAGAAATCATCATCGTCGCCGATCGGGCCAAAATGCGCGAAACACCCGTTGCCTTCTCCGACGTGCCCAAAGCCGATATGCAGCGCAAACTCGGCTCGCGTGATCTGCCACTGATTTTAAATGATACGCCGGGCGTATATGCAACCGCGCAAGGCGGAGGGGCTGGCGACTCCCGCATCAATGTGCGGGGCTTTGACCAGCGCAACGTCGCCGTTATGATCAATGGCGTACCAGTCAACGATATGGAAAACGGTTGGGTCTATTGGTCCAACTGGGATGGGCTGAGCGATGTCACGTCGTCGATCCAAGTGCAGCGCGGATTGGGGGCCTCCAATCTGGCGATTGCCTCGGTGGGTGGCACGATGAACATCATCACCGATATCGCCAGCCAACGGCGCGGATGGAAAATCAAACAGGAGGCTGGCAACAACGCCTTCTACAAAACCACGCTCAATTTTTCATCGGGTTTGATCGATAAAAAAACAGCGTTCACCCTCGGCATGACGCGCAAAAGCAGCGAGGGTCTGCCCGCTCAGGCGTGGTCGTCGGCGTGGGCCTACTTTGGTGCGTTGAGCTTTTTGGCCTCCGACACGCACAAAATCGATTTGTTCGTCACCGGCGCACCGCAGCGCCACGGCCATCGGCTCTACAAACAATCCATCGCAACCTTTGATGCCGATTACGCCAGCTCGCTGGGCATTGACGTTGCGGACGCCAAAAACTACGGCGTCGATTACAATCCCAACTGGGGACGCTCGCCCTTTTCGTCCTATCAGGAGTATTACAACGGCAGCGTCCACGATGCACGCAACAGCGCAATCATCATGGAGCGCGAAAATTTTTACCACAAACCCCAGGCCAATTTGAACTGGTACTGGACCCCCAACGCGCAATTCATGTTGTCCAATGTATTCTATTTTTCGCGCGGCAAAGGCGGCGGCACCGGGCGTTTGGGTTCCAATCCGGGTGCGCTAGACGATGGCACCATCAACTGGCAACGCGTGGCCGATGAATTGAATACCCAAACAGCATCAGGAGCCAATTCCGAATTGGTGGACGCCGGCGAAGTGGGTGCCGATGAAATTGCGGCGCAGACCATTATCCGCAACTCGGTCAATCAACATTTCTGGTATGGGTATTTGGGCACGGCTGAATACCACTTAAGCGACATCTACAAGCTGACCTTTGGCACGGATTTGCGCTATTACAAAGGGGAGCACTGGCGCGAAGTGCGCAATTTGCTCGGGGCCGATTACTACGTCTTTGAATGGGACAACAATTCTACGACCGCCGTCAAGCGGCTCGGCGACAGAGTTGCCTACCACAACGATGGCCTGACGCGCTGGGGTGGCGGCTTTGCCCAACTCGAAGGACAGTTTGACAAATTTACGGCCTTTTTGAGCACCTCGGGATCGGCAACGGGGTATAAGCGCATCGACTATTTCCGCGCCAAAGTCGATGGCGACTGGGACCAGACGGACTGGGAAAACTTCCTAGGTTACACCGTGAAAGTGGGTGGCAACTACAACGCCACGCCCACAGTCAATGTGTATGCCAACATGGGCTGGCTTTCAACCGCGCCCAAATTCGACTCGGTCTACCACTACGACAACAGCCTGTACGATCCCACGTTCAATGAAAAGGTCGCTTCTTTTGAGCTGGGAGCCGGTTATTTCAAGCGCGGCATGTTTACCGGCAACGCAAACGTCTATTACACCAAGTGGATCGATCGCTCGTGGCCCAAGAGCATTTACAGCGAGGAACTCGACCAGAGTTTCCGATTTTTGCTGAACGGCATTGACGCGCTGCATACCGGCGTAGAGTTCGATCTGAAGGCGCGTCCTCATGCCAAATTCGAGGTACGCGGTATGGTATCGCTGGGCAATTGGGAGTGGCTCAACGATGCGAATACCACATTTTCACCCGAAGAGGACCCAGAAACTATTGGCGAATTTCAAGTCTATGCCAAAGGGCTAAAGGTAGGCGACGCAGCGCAAAAGACCTTGCACCTGAGCGGTGCGGTATTTCCCACGCGCGGCCTCTACGCCTCGCTGGGTGTGCGGCGGTTCATGGATCACTACGCCGAATTTGATCCCGCCAACCGAACTGACCCCGACGACCGAGCACAGTCCTGGAAACTCCCCGATTACAATCTGGTAGATCTACACGCGAGTTATACACTGCCCGGTGCCTCGTTTAGCAATATGAAACTGCGCCTGCATGTCTTCAATTTGCTCGACGAACGCTACGTGTCCGATGCCGATGACGGCGATGGCCATGACGCCGCAAGCGCTTTCGTATTCCTCGGGTTGGGACGCCGATGGAATATTTCACTGACGTACGATTATTAGCGGTCAGCAGCCTACTTGCCCCGTCTTGGTAGGGTCCAATGCAACAAGTGGGACCCTACCGAAAATGGGACAGACGCACGTATAGGTAGCGGCCCATAAAGTCGTACGTGCTGGAATCAGAAGTACCGAGGAACCCATTGAAGATCACTGCCGGCGGCTGATCGAGTAGATTGTTGACGCCAACGGTCAGGGTGGAGAGCCCAAGAGCCGTCCCCAATTCATACGATCCACGCACATTGAAGACACTGTTCGGATCAACCTCGCGGCTCGGGGGTACCTCTTCTACATCCGCGCGGTACTTGCCCTTGCAGTCGTCGTCCTCGCACTCTTCGAACCCGCCAACGTAGCGCCACGTTAGCCCAACGGAAAAACGCTCCTTTGCCAAGCTAACGGAAGCGGCGTGACGCCACGTGGGAAACACGCCCAAATCGTAGTAGCCCAAGCCCTTGACCAGCTCAGGACCGCTGGCTGAGGGCAGCGTTTGCTCGTACTTGACGAGCATGTTGCTCTCGAACTGCGCCGAGACAATACCGAGGGCGGAGCTGGTGGTGTAATTAAGCCCGAAATCCACGCCGCTAGTTTCAGTCTCCCCGATGTTGGTATTGGTCGCTAGGATCTGGGTGATCAGATGATTGTCTGGGTCGCGCACGACTTGATCGCAGTCGGATGGCGCGTCCTGCGAGTAGCAGTTGCTCAGGATAAGGCTGGCTGGCAGGGTGCCGATCTCATCCTCGATCTTGGTGGTATAGTAATCGACGGTCAGGTCTAATCCCCCCAAGAAATCCGGCTGGTACACCACGCCCGCAGTGATCATCGCGGCCTTTTCCGGATCGAGGTCCGTGGAGCCACCTAACTTTGCCAATAGCTGGGCGCGCGAGTCCTCGAAATCGTCCGGAATGCCCCGAGCGGCGCAATTCCGCTCCTGCTGAGCGGTCAACTCCCGGGCATTGCCCGCTTCGTCCACCCTGCTACAGGGATCGCTGACCAAGGGGAAGGAATCGCTGACTCCGAGGAACATTTCGGCGATGCTAGGGGCGCGAAAGGCGTTAGAGGAGGTGGCCCGTAAAGCTAGGCCCTCGGAAAGCTGGAGACGGCTTCCGGCTTCATAGGTGAAGCCCCCGCCGAAGGTGTCGTAGTCGAAGGCGCGGCCGGCGGCCGTTGCATCGAGGCTGACAGCTCCTGCTTCGTAGATCGGCAGTTGGGTTTCTGCGTACAGCGCCCTGACCGAGTACGAGCCCTCAGTGGGGAACGCTTTGCTGCCAGTGGTATTTCCCGATGCGGTCATGGGATCGGGAAGATAGGCCCCCGCCTCCCAGCGCGAGGAGATACCAGCCGCCACGGCCAGCGGACCGGCAGGCAAGCGCGCCACCTCACCGGTCAGGTTCCACTGCAGGACCTGCTGCCGGGAATAACCTCGGCCAATGCCGGTGTACTGGATGTAATCTACCATAGGTTGGGTGATAGTGCCGGCACCGTGGAGGAGGTCCAGCGGTACGCAGTCGTCGATACAATCCTCGTCCGGCCCAAGCGCATGTTTTACGTGATTGAGAATGAACCGGCCCTCGTTGACGTTAGTCCCCTCGCTGCGGCCGTAGGAGAAGGAGAGATCGCCGTCAAATCCCATGAGCCGATGGTCCAACCCCAGGACCATGCGGTAGGTATCGATGTCTTGGAGAAAGTTGCGATTCCCCGCCTCGACAAAGCGCCGGCGCACATCGATGAAATCGCGGCCGAATTCGTTGTACCGGTTAGTGGCCGACACCACGATCCCGTCGCTGATGGTGAACAGCGGCGTTGGCGCTAGCTTCTGGTCGGACTGGCGGTTGGTGTACACCACTTCGAAATACGCCTTTGCATCCTCGGCGACGGTATGGGAACCGCTGAGAAAGGAACTGTAGCGGGTCTGCGGGGTGTAGAGGTAATTTTCCGGCTGGTAGTTGTACGTGTCCCCACTCCCGTCCGATGAGATCCCCGCCCAATTAAAGGGACGCCAGCCAATATCCGGATCGCGATGGTAATCCCCGGCCTCGTCGCCAGCCGCCGCGACGACCGCCTGCCACGCCTCGTTGCCTTCCTCACCCGAACGGTCGATGATGTGGCCTTCCGGAGTGGCCGAGCTGCCGTTGTTGTTATAGGATCCGTCGTTCAGTTCCCAGTCGTAGGCCTTGTCCGACTCGCTAAAACTCCGGTCGCCGGTCCAAACCGGCCGCTGATTGTAATAGCTGGCCGAAAAAGCAATGTGGCCTTTTTCGCTTTGCAGGCCAGTGGTTACGCTGAGGTCCATAACTTCGCCGTCGCCCGCACCCGAAGTCCCCGCGTAATAGTCGATCTCTATCCCCTCTATCGCGGTCTTGGTGATGATGTTGACCACGCCGCCGATGGCATCCGAGCCATAGACAGCCGAGGCCCCGTCTTTGAGTACCTCGATGCGCTCGATGACGGAGGCGGGAATGGCGTTTAGGTCAACGGAAGAATTCGCGCCCGTCCCGCCCGGCACGAAGCGGCGGCCATTGACCAACACGAGGGTGCGATTGGAACCGAGGCCGCGCAGGCTGACGCGGGTAGAGCCATCGCCACCGTTGTTGGCTTGGGTATTGATCGCATTGGACTGCACGGTGAGCGTTTGCAACACGTCCCCAAGAGAGGCCAAGCCCTGCGCCCTGATCTCTTCGGCTGAAAGGACGACGATCGGCGCTGGCGCGAGCGTCTCCGCGCTTTTGATACGGGAGCCAGTCACCGTAATCTCTTCGATTTCGTATATCTTCCGCTCGTCCGTCTCTTCTTCTGCGAACGCGCCCATAGTACAGACGAGGGCTAGCAAAAATGCGTATCTCGCGCTCATAATTCGTACTCCTCGCTGGTGTTCACGGTTTTTCCGCTCTAAAGCCAATGACTGGGGGATGAGACATAAAGGCGTCCCAAAATGGATTGTGCTGCTGGGATGGGTGCAAATAGGGGCCGACCCATTGAAAATTGGCGAACCCCGCTTTTTGAAAGGCCCATTGATAGGTCTCTAGTTTGAGAAAGTAATTTTTAAACTCAAACTGCGTTCCATCTTCATTTGTCAATTTGTACAAAACGACATCGCCTTCTCGCGGGTCATCGGCGCACACTTTTTCCAATCCGTATTGGGCCAAGGAAAGGGTTCCCCTAGGAACGCACTGAACATTGTCATTGAAGCCGACGAACCGCCCTCTAGGCCGCAGCATGTTATAAGCCACCTCGACAAACCGGAGCAGTTCCTCTTTTGTCTTGGCGTAATTCAAAAGGTACATGGCTACCACGAGATCAACCGGTTCAGACAGCTCAAGCGCGGCCACATCGCGGTGCAAATACTTGCAGCCCAAAGGACGGGCGCGTTCTTCTTTTTGGGCCAACTTGATCATCTCTGCGGAGAGATCGACGCCCGTGACCTCCAGCGCCCCGGCCTGCTTGATTCTGCGCGTGTAAAACCCATCACCACAAGCCAAGTCTAAAGCCGTCGCCCCGCGAATATCGCCCAAGGTCTCAAAGAGGGAATACGCTTCGATATATTCCCGAAAGGGCAATTGCTTTGAATCTTGATAGGCTTCGGCGATGGCGTCATACTGATTTCCAGATGAACTCACAAGCTTCTCCTTGGTTGGGTCTCAACACTGGCGGTAGATTCGGCCACCCTTGACCACAACAAGCGGCTCCAATTGCTGTTGGCCTGTGCGCACCTCCCCGCCTGAATCGGCCAACTGGAATTGACCCTGGCGCACATCGAGCACTACCGCGTCGCCCCAAGCACCTACCGCTATAGTCCCGATCTCGTTCGGCATTCCAATAACTTGCGCCGGCACGGCGGTGACTTTAGCCAGTGCGGTGTCGAGGTCCATGCCCAAATGGAGGAATTTGGACGCGACGTTGATTAAGTCATATACCGGCCCGTGGAGATTGTACACGTGCAGGTCTGAAGAAATAGTATGCGGCGCAAGGCCAGCGCTCAGAGCGGTCTCAGCCACCTCCCAAGAGAAGGAACCAGCGCCGTGCCCCACATCAAAGAGCACGCCTCGTTCCACGGCCTCGTGTACCGCAGGGCGCACCTGGCCAGCCTCGTCGAGGATGCCGCACTTCATGCCGTGGAAGCAATGCGTGAGGATGTCGCCCTGTTTCATAACGGCCAGCACATCGTCGAGGCTGTCGCACCAAGCGTCTTGCGGATGGACCATAATGGGCAGACCGGCGGCATCCGCAGCCTCGCGGGCCCGATGCAGGGGCAGCATCCCCGAGCGCTCGCTGACGATGCTGTTGCGGGTGAGCCGCACCTTGACCCCTAAGATGAGGTCGCGGTGTTGTTCTATCATACGGCAGGCTTTGCCCACGTCCGCGTATTCGGGGATCTCGAACTCGCCGATTTCCTGCGTCAACATGCCCTGCGAGGAGATGTTGAGCTGGGCCAAGATGCGGGTGTCACTGACGTCGATGATGAACTTGCGGAAGCCGGGGAATGTATCGGCACCAGCCGAGCCAGCATCGACCGCAGTAGTGACGCCTCGGGCTAGGCAGGTGGGATCAGGCTCGACGCCGAAGTGGCTGACCCCCCAATACACGTGGACGTGCAAATCGATGAGGCCGGGGGCCACCACGTAGCCTGCGACATCGAGCGTTTGACGCGCTTGGTCCGCGGACAGGTCGGCCCCAACCGCAGCGACTTTGCCGTCGGCGAAAGCCACGTCCAGCACCGCGTGCAGCTTTTGGGCTGGATCAATTAAGGTGCCGCCTTTGAGGAGCAGATCGTAAAGCATGAGATTCTCCGAAAAGGTATTTGGGGAATGTATCTCCTGAAACTAACCGACGAGCCAAGTGTACCGAGCCACGAAAAGCACGGCGAAGAGGTAAATCAGCCAATGAACCTGTCTTCCTTGACCGCTTATCAGTTTCAGGAGGGCGTAGGAGATGAAGCCAAACGCAATCCCTTCGGTGATGCTGAAGGTGAGTGGCATTATCAACAACGTCAGAAAGGCAGGGATGGACTCTGTAACATCGTCCCAATCAATGTGGACGACATTTTTGAGCATCAGGCTGCCAATAATAATCAGCGCCGGAGCAATGACGGGATAGAGGACCGTATTTTCGCCGACCGGGTAGCCCGCCCCAACCATTTTAATCAGCGGACTAAAGAATAGGGCCAGCAGCATCAGGGCTGCCGTCACAATGCTGGTTAAGCCCGTGCGTCCCCCCGCAGAAATCCCGGACGCGCTCTCGATGTAGCTAGTAACAGTCGATGTACCGAGCAGCGCACCGGCACTGGTGGCAACCGCATCGGAAAACAGGGCCTGCCGCGCCCTCGGCAGTTTGCCATCGACCATCAAACCAGCTTGTTGGGTGACGCCAATTAGCGTTCCGACCGTAGCGAACAAATCCAGAAAAATGAATATGAAGATTATTGCGATCAGGTTCGGCTCGGCGAAAATGTTCGGGATCTGGAGTTGGAGAAAGGTCGGCGCAATGGAAGGCGGATCGGCAACAACGCCCTGAAATACGACCATTCCAGTGAGCAGTCCAACGATAGTCGAGGCGAGGATGCCGATTAAGATCGCGCCACGCACGTTCAAGACAAACAGGATGGCAATCGCACCAATACCAAACAGCGACAGCAGCACCGGGGCCGAGTGCAGATCACCGAGGGTAACATAGGTCACCGGATGGTCAACGATAATGCCCGCCCATTCCAAGCCCACAAGGGCGATGAGCAATCCAATGCCAGCGGGAATGGCATTCCTCAATGAAACGGGCAGCACATTCATCACCTTTTCGCGCAAACCGACAAAGGAAATCAGAATAAAAAATACCCCTGAGATAAAGACGGCACCGAGCGCGTGTTGCCATGATATGCCAAGCGTTAAACAAACCGTAAACGCAAAATAAAAGTTTAGCCCCATGCCCGGCGCGAGGGCGATTGGATAATTGGCGAGGAACGCCATCAGTACCATCGCCAAAGCACTGGCAATACACGTCGCCGCCATCACCGCGCCCGCATCCATCCCCGCTGCCGACAGCACGGCCGGCTGGACGAAGATGATATACGAAAGAGTCATGAACGTCGTACAGCCCGCGACCACTTCGCGCCTGACCGTCGTTCCCGCTTCTTGTAAATGGAATAGTTTCGCTAGCATTGAAGACTCCCTAACGCATCAGGTGCGACAGGCAGATTGGGCCGTTGCATCAGGAGGTGCGCCAACTTATGCAACTGGTGTTTCGAACAAGGCCAGCCAGTCGTCCACGCTCTGGGCCACCGACTCGGGGTGAGCTTGACTGCGGGCGATAAAGCCGGGAACGCCGTCGCGGCCGCTGGGCTGAGCCGGATCGCTGTAGCGCAGGTCGAGGCTCCAGCGGATGTGGTCGGAGAGGTTGGGGATGGAGCGGTGGATGGTCTTGTGCTGGATGAGTAGCACTCCGCCGACTTTGACCGGGCAGCTAACTTGCTCGCCGGGGGGCAAGTACTGATCGGTGATGCCCTTGAAATTGGCCCCTGGGCCCAAGCCGTGCTCGTGGCCAATGAGCGGGGCGCGGTTGCTGCCGGCAATAATTTCCATGCAGCCGTTTTCAGGAGTGGCATTGACCAAGGGAATCCAAAAATTGACCATAAAGGTCTCTTCCGCGTCGGGTTGCAAATAGCCTAGGTCTTGGTGCCAAGGCACCACAGTGGCGTCTTGGTTGGGCAGTTTGGCGCGCAGGTTGAATTGCGGATGAGCCAGTATCTCAGGGCCGATCACGGATTCGACAATATCGAGCAGCGCCGGTTGGGTCAAAATGGCGAACATGCCCTCGGTCTTGAGTTTGCCGTTGACTTGACCCAACAGCGGGGAAGGGTCGGCCAACTGAGAGTGGACGTGGACCAAGCGCTTGGCAAAAGGCAGGTCCGCGTGCAGCTCGGACAGTTCACCGGCAGCGTGGGCCTCCTCGGCGGCGGTATCGACAATCGCGTCGATTTCGGCGATGAGGAGGTCGAAGACGGAAGGGTCGATGACCTCCTCGACGAGGAGGTAGCCTTGGGTGCGATAGAAGTCGAGTTGGTCGGAGGTGAGGCCGCTCATGGAAATCGTCCTTTTGTTGAGGGGCTAGCTAGGGTCGGGTGTAATGTACGGTTTTACAGATGGGGGCATCAAGCGCGGCCCAGTCCGGCTTGACGGAATTCGGCGTTCCGCTATCTTAGACGACTATGATGACCCGTCAGAACGACCGCGCGCAGAATAATAATAACCCGCTAGCCTCATCGCGCGTGCTCTGACGACTGACTCTAACCCAATCCGAGAATTCACAACCCGTCGCGAACACGCATCGCGGCGGGTTTTCTGTTTTTAGGAGCTATTGAAATGACATTCCGGCACAAGCACACGGCACGCGCCTTTGCGCATAACAACGACGACAATAATCCCGCCATCCGGGCTCGATGGCGTTGGCCGTGATCGGATTCTACCCTCACCCCAACCCGCCGTTGAGCCTCGCGCCGACGGCGGGTTTTTCATGTACATCCAAAACTGGAGGCTACCATGCACCGCTATCGCACCCACACCTGTGGCGAACTCCGCAAGCGCCACACCGGCCAAACCATTCACCTGAGCGGCTGGCTTCATCGCAAAAGGGACCACGGAGGCATATTGTTCCTAGACCTACGCGACCACTACGGCATCACCCAACTCGTGATCTCGCCAGAGAATGATGCTGCGGCAACCGCGGCCAAGATCCCCCGCGAATCCGTAATCCGCGTTATAGGCGATGTGCGCGAGCGGTCACCTGAGACCATCAACAGCGCCATGGAGACTGGAGAAGTGGAAATCGCCGTCCGCGAGTTGGAAGTGCTCTCGCTGGCGGAGCCGCTCCCCTTTTCCGTGGCCGAAGATCCCGACGTGGGCGAGAGTACCCGATTGTCTTATCGCTTCCTCGACCTGCGCCGAACCGGATTGCACCGCCGCATTCAGCTCCGCTCGGAGGTGATCGCCAGCATCAGACGGCGCATGACAAAGATGGGCTTTGCCGAGTTCCAGACGCCCATTCTCACCAGCAGTTCGCCCGAGGGCGCGCGCGATTACCTCGTGCCGAGCCGGCTCTATCCCGGCCAATTTTACGCGCTGCCGCAGGCGCCGCAGCAGTTCAAGCAGTTGCTGATGGTGTCCGGCTTTGATCGCTACTTCCAGATCGCGCCCTGCTTCCGCGACGAAGATGCCCGCGCCGACCGCTCCCCCGGCGAATTCTACCAGCTCGACCTCGAGATGGCCTTCGTCGAGCAGGAGGATGTCTTCGCTGTGGTCGAGGAACTCTTTTCCGGCCTCTTCCGCGAGTTCACCGATTGGAAAGTGACCGCGCCGCCGTTCCCGCGTCTTTCCCACGCCGACGCCATGCTGCGGTTCGGCACGGACAAACCAGACCTGCGCTTCGCGCTCGAAATCCAGGACCTCTCCGAGATCTTCGCAGCCTCCTCGTTCAGGCTGTTCAGGGACATCGTCGCAACAGGCGGGGTCGTTCGCGCCCTGTGCGTTCCCGCAATGGAAGCGCAGCCGCGCTCGTTTTTCGACGGCCTCGAAGCATCCGTCAAAGAAGCGGGCGGCAAGGGATTGGCGTACCTCATCAACGGAGCGCAGGCCACAGGCTCAATCGCCACGGCCCTAGAACAGAGCGTGCGCAACCGCATTATCGAGCAGTGCGCCGCCGCTCCGGGGTCAGCCATTTTCTTCATCGCCGGGCCGCCAGCCGAGGCAGCGGCCCTAGCAGGACGGTTGCGCCTACATCTGGCAGACCGGCTCGATTTGCGGCGGGAGCGTTGCTATGAATTCTGCTGGGTCGTCGATTTTCCCATGTACGAATGGGACGAAGAACGCGCTTGCGTGGCCTTTTCGCACAACCCGTTTTCCATGCCGCAGGGTGGCATGGCTGCGCTGGAGACGCAACCGCCGCTGGATATCAAGGCGTATCAGTACGACATCGTCTGCAACGGCCTCGAACTGTCGAGCGGTGCCATCCGCAACCACAGACCAGACATCATGTACAAGGTATTCGAGATTGCCGGGCACTCGCAGCGGGACGTGGATCGCAAGTTCGGCGGCATGATCCGCGCCTTTCGCTACGGCGCTCCGCCCCACGGCGGCATCGCCCCTGGCATCGACCGCATCGTCATGCTGCTGGCGGACGAACCAAACATCCGGGAGGTCATCGCCTTCCCCATGAACCAGAATGCGCAGGATCCGCTCATGGGCGCGCCGAGCGAGGTGTCGCCTGAGCAGTTGCGGGAGTTGCATATCGCGGTTCGGGAGTGATATTATTCTTGAAATGGACCTCAGCAACTTAGGAAAGTGAGCCCCGCCATGAAAACACAACACTACCAACTCCGCATCAGCGGCCTGAAAGAAAATGAAGGTCAAATCAAGATGGCGACTCTCCGGCGTGTCATGGACGCCCTTCTCGTGACAGCAGAGCGGACCACCCGCTTGCTCGCGACTGGCGCAGGTAGTGGGAGGGGAGCGAGACCTCAGTGGCTGGACGCCACCATTGACTTCACGGTAACTGGATTGAAATCCGGATCTACGATTTTCGACATAGAGGCTCCCCAACTGGGCGAGACTGCCTACGCACAATTTATCCAAGAAGGTTTGTGCAGCAAGCAGCCCAACCTAGACGAAACAGCGCTCGATCTGGTAGCTCAATCGATCAAAGAGACCCAGACCGACAATCCAATTGGAGACTATTTCGATAGTTCGGTTCTCGAAGCGATTCTCAAGTTCAGGCAAGCGGCTGGAGTTGTCGGTGTGCGCTATGAGATGATCCCTCAAGACACAGCGCATGGGCAATTCGAGCTAGACGACGTTACTTGCACATACGTCAAAGAGCGGTTGAATGACATTCCAGCTCCGAGATCTTTCATCGTAAGTGGCAGGCTTGACGAGATCAAACATGGTAATGGTCGCTTTCGCCTGCTGGTGAGCGAGAAGTCAGCACTCTTTGGACGGCTGGACGCATCATTGAGTATAGAGGCTTTGCGTCCTCTATGGGGCAAGCAGACCACTGTTGAGGGAATGGTGTATTTCAAGGCCAATGGGCAGCCGCGATTAATCGAGGCTCGCCGGATTAGTGGTCGGCTGGAAAAGGATGTCGTTTTCGAAGAAATGCCATCAATAGAGGTCCAGAAATCGCATGACCTGTTCTCGGGACAACGCAAGCAAGCCGGGGGCTTTGACCCCATTGAGCTTGCGGGCGCGTGGCCTGGCGATGAACCCATCGAGGATCTCCTAGCCCAACTCGATTGAGCGATATTTTTATGACACGTTTCCTCCTAGACACGAATCTGTTGCTCGGTTTCACCCGGAAAGCATCGTGGGCTATCCGGGCTCGCGCAGAATTCAATCTCGGAGATCCAGAAACAATGGTCTTTACATCCATTATCTGCCAGGGAGAGATCCTCGCGCTTGCAGAGAAGAATGGTTGGGGCAGCAACAGACGAACTCACCTTGAGCAAATTCTTAAGGAAGTGCCGACGCTTGACATCAGCAAACGAACGATTTTGGGCGCGTACGCTCGGATCGATGCCTGGACCCACGGTAAGCCTGTGACTTCTCCTCAAAATGCGCCACCGCCAAAGCCGGCTGTACCGATGCAACAAAATGACCTTTGGATCGCCGCGACGGCTCACGTAAGCGGGGCTGCACTCCTGTCAACAGATACCGACTTCAGACATTTGGACAGTGTATGGTTCAGATTCATCCATATAAGCCAAGAAGACCATCTTCTGCAGGAATAATCGCGGTAGGGTTGACGAGTATTGGGCCGCAACTCGCTGACTAGCGACCTTTCTCCTAGATCGCAGCTTCTTTGCCCTCAAATAGGCTCTTCGGCATTGCGATTTTCTGCCCACACACACAAAAAGTCGCTGAACTATTGCGACTGTTCTACACTCCCTCGAATTTCGACTCGTCTCCCGGTGAAATCAGAAGGAGGTGAGATATGACCGAAGCCAGAAAAACCGTCAGACTCTACGAAGCCCTTGAACTACGCGGCGAGTACGACGCCCGCATCAAGACGCTGCGCGACTGCCTGCCCGAGGCGCGCCAGAATCGAGACCTGTTCTCCCATCGAGACAACGACTCCTCGCGCCGACCAGCACCCGGATTCAGTGTCTTCGAGGCGCGCGACCAGTTGCGAGCCCTCGAATTCAAACGCCGCAAGCTAAACGCCGCGATCCAGCGTGCCAACTTCGAGCACTGCGTTGAGCATGAGGGCGGCGACATGAGCCTCACCGAGGCCCTCGAAACCCGCAAAGCGCTCAACGACCGCCTCGGAGAACTGCACACCCAAGTCGTCGACTCCGCCTACGAGCGAGTCCTCCACAAGGAAGAGCGCGACATCGTCGAGGACAACGAGTTGCCCTACGACGACTGCCGCACCCGTCTCGACGAGGCGCGCGTCGAGTTCCGCCAGCTCAATCGGCAGATCCGCGCCGCGTCGTTCGAGGTAGAGGTGGAATATGCTGACGAATAACAAGGACAACTAGAACGGAAGAGACAGGGAAGCAAGTGCGACTGCGCCGGTGACGGCGCATAGCCCAGACGCGGCGCGCACTGTAACGCGCGACCTCAGGGATTGATAACCCAATTATCCGGCAAAGCCGCTCAACCACCTAGCGGCTAACCACTCAGCACCGGGAGCCCCTCAGCGAATCAGCAACAGGGCTTCGCGTCTCTTCCGTTCGCCATTCTCAGCAGGGGCAGCGGTGTATCCCCCCGTGAGTAGATCCGGGTTCTGCCAAAGCTCGCTCGACGAGCGCGGAGGCTCCCGTAGTTAGACGGGGAATGTGGATTTAACAGTACCGCCCCACACCCGCCGGGCCGGTGCCCTGCCCCTGCCTCTTATAGCGATAGTCCCTTCTGTTGGAGGAGGCCACTGCCTCACCAACACTACCCACCCACCCAATCAACGCGCATACCCATCCGGATTGTCCCGCCGCCAATTGGGCTGGTAGCCTTCCTCGGCGTCAAACCCGTACGACGGCCCGATTTGATTTTCGGTCTGCCAAGGCCAAGCCTGACCGCCGATGATGCGGAACTGGTCGCCCTTGCCGCAGAGCCAATAGAACATGTGCGCGTAGTAGCGCGCCGTGCCGTGCCCGCCGTAATACGCGCTCTGGAAATCAAAGTCCTCCTCGACGATCCAATCGCGCTGGGGAGGTGCCGTGCGCCAGTAATTGTACTTGAGCATCCGGCGCAGACCCTTGGCGGTGGATTTGCCGCGGCGGTGCATGATGCTCTGATGGTGGATTCCAATGGTGCCGGCCGGGCCGTCGCAAAACACGCCCCCTTCTTCCCTGTCGCGGCGACCAGGTTGGATGTGCGAGCCAGGCACCAGCTCGGTCGGCCCCAACTCCACCGGCGTGTCCTGCGGAAAGTAGAAGACTTCCAAAAAGCGCAGCTCTGGGCCATAGATGTGGTCGGCGTCTTGGTGCCAGCCCTGGGCTTCCTCTGGGCATTCGACCCGGTGGTGGCTGGCCAAGATCGGCAGGCCGACGTTGGATCCTAAAAGCGAGCGCATGGCACCGGCTAACTGGGGATTGAGCAGGACGTGCTCGATGAACCAGTCCTCCAAGAAGATGGAGGTCGGCTCGTGGGTAAAGCGGATGCGGTCGAGGTCGGCCTCGGTCAGGCCGTCGGGGATGTAGCTCGGGTTGGCTGGAATATCGCCGTCGAGCCAAGCACAGGTGCGCTGATTGATCTCGTCGGACACAACGCCTTTGAGCAAGAGATGGCCCTCGCGGCAGAATTCGAGGACCTCGGAGTCGGTGAGCGTCGGCTCGCAGTCAAAGGTGCGTTGGCATGGGTCGTGTTGCATGGTTTCCTCCTCGGTAGTGGTGCGGCCTGTTCCTACAGGGTCGCTAGCGCCTACAAGCTACCCAAATCCCATCCATCCTGTCCATCCTGTTCCCCGTCCCCCATCCTGCCCATCTTAGGTTGCACGCGCCGCAAGATAGTTATACTCTTGCTCGGCAAAATTAAACGGAGCACATCATGGCAGAATCAGCAAGAAGAATAGTCAGCGGCGGATTGCACATCGACCAGCGGCTCTACGCCCTCGTCACCGAGCAGATTGCGCCTGGGACGGACGTGGATGTCGATCACTTCTGGACGGCACTGAAAAAGATCGTCGAGGACTTGGGGCCAAAGAATCAACAGCTACTTCAGCGCCGCGACGCCTTGCAGGCCCAGATCGACGCCTATCACCAACAGCGGCGCGGTCAGCCGTTAGATCCCACAGAGTACCGGGCCTTTCTCGAAGAGATCGGCTACTTGCTGCCCACGGGCGACGCGCAGCGAATCCGCACGGAAAACACCGATCCAGAAATCGCCTCCCTAGCCGGCCCCCAGCTAGTCGTCCCGGTTGACAATGCGCGCTACGCGCTCAACGCGGCGAATGCGCGCTGGGGCAGCTTGTACGACGCCCTGTACGGCACGGATGTAATTGAAGGGCGCGTCCCAACGGGTGAGTACGACGCCGAGCGCGGTGGCCAAGTCATCGCGCACAGCGAGGCGTTTCTCGACGCGGTCGTGGGTCTCCAGCAGGGTGCGTACCGGGAGGTAGAGGAATTTTTCCTGCGCGAGGACGCCAGCGGACAAACCCTGTGCGCCCGCCTCACAAGCGGCGATGAGGTCGGCCTCAAAGACGCCAAGCAATTCGTCGGCTATGGATGCGAAGGAGAGCGGCTGAGCAGCGTCTTGCTCTGCCACAACGGGTTGCACGTCGAAATCCAAATCGACCGCACCCATCCCATTGGGCGCACCCATCGTGCTGGCGTCAAAGACGTACTCTTAGAAGCGGCCATTACCACCATCCAAGACTGCGAGGATTCCGTGGCCGCGGTCGATGCCGAGGACAAGACCCTCGTCTATGGCAACTGGAACGGCCTGATGCAGGGCACGCTGGAGGCGACCTTTGTCAAGGACGGGCAGCCCCTGACGCGCCGCCTGCGCGCCGACCGCACATTTACCACCCCCAACGGCCACACCTTGACGCTGCCCGGACGCAGCTTGTTGCTCGTGCGCCACGTCGGCATCCACATGTACACAGATGCGGTGACTACAGCCGACGGCGCAGAAATCCCCGAGGGCTTTCTCGACGCCATGGTCATCAGCTTAGCAGCGATCCACGACCTCAAGGGCCGCGGCCGCTACCGCAACAGCAAGACCGGCAGCGTCTATGTGGTCAAACCCAAACAGCACGGGCCAGACGAGGTAGCAGCAACCGTCGAGCTATTCACGCGAGTGGAAGAGGCGCTAGGGCTGAGCGAAAACACCCTGAAAATCGGCATCATGGACGAGGAGCGCCGCACCACGATCAACCTCAGCGAGTGCATCCGCTGCGCCGCCGAGCGCGTCGTCTTCATCAACACCGGCTTTCTCGACCGCACCGGCGACGAGATCCACACCAGCATGGAACTAGGCCCTATGTTGCCCAAGATGGAAATCAAAGAGCAACCCTGGCTCAGTGCGTATGAAGACTGGAACGTCGATATCGGCATCGCCACCGGCTTAGTGGGACGGGCGCAGATCGGCAAGGGGATGTGGACCATGCCCGAGCGGATGCGCGAGATGGTAGAGACCAAGATAGGCCACCCCCAAGCCGGGGCGACGACCGCTTGGGTCCCCTCGCCCACAGCGGCCACCCTGCACGCGCTGCACTACCACCAAGTCGATGTCTTCGAGCGCCTCAACCAGCTAGCCGGACGAGAGCGGGCATCCCTCGGCGCGATTCTCAGCCCCCCGGTGCTCGACCGCCAGCTCAGCCCCGAGGAGATTCAGCAAGAATTGGACAACAACGCCCAGGGAATTTTGGGCTACGTGGTGCGCTGGGTTGGCCAGGGCATTGGCTGCTCCAAGGTGCCGGACATCAACCACATCGGCCTGATGGAAGACCGCGCCACCTTGCGAATCTCCAGCCAACACATCGCCAACTGGCTGCACCACGGAATTACCAGCGAGGAACAGGTGCGGGCGACCTTTGCGCGGATGGCGGCGGTGGTCGATGCGCAAAATAGCGGTGACCCAGCGTACTACCCCATGGCACCCGACCTCGACGCCAGCGTCGAATTCCAAGCGGCGCTGGACCTGGTATTCAACGGTCGCACCGAACCGAACGGATATACGGAAAACGTGTTGCACAAGCGGCGGCGAGAAGTGAAAGCCGCCCGACAAACCACCTAGAACCACCATTTTAAGGAGACGACAAATGGAAGCACATGCAAAAGTCGCCCTCGTCACGGGCGCTGGCAGCGGCATCGGCCGCCACAGTGCCTTGGCCTTGGCCGAGGCCGGCTATGGGGTTGCCCTAGCCGGACGGCGTCAAGACGCCTTAGAGGAAACGGCTGCGCTGGCGGGAACGGATGCCCGCATGTTGCCGGTGCCCACCGACGTCGGCGACCCCCAAGCCGTTGACGCGCTGTTCGCTCAAGTCGCCAAACACTTTGGCCGACTCGACGTGCTGTTCAACAACGCCGGGGCCGGAGCGCCAGCCGTGTTGTTGGAAGACCTCGAATACGAACAGTGGCAGAAGGTCGTCGCCGTCAACCTGACGGGTAGCTTTCTCTGCACCCAAGCGGCCTTCCGCATTATGAAAGATCAAAACCCGCGCGGCGGGCGGATCATCAACAACGGCTCGGTCTCAGCCGCGGCCCCGCGTCCCAACTCAGCCCCTTATACCGCCACCAAACACGCCATTACCGGACTCACCAAATCGACCTCGCTCGACGGGCGCAAATACGACATCGCCTGCGGCCAGATCGACATTGGCAATACGGCGACCGATATGACGCAGCGGATGAACGAAGGCGTCCCGCAGGCCGATGGCTCCAAGCTCGTCGAGCCGCGCTTTGACGTCGAACACGTGGCCCGCGCCATAGTGCAGATGGCCGAGTTGCCGCTGGACACCAATGTGCTGTTTATGACGATCATGGCAACGAAAATGCCGTTTGTCGGGCGAGGTTAGCAGCGACCACCATGACCATCGACGACGCCAAGGCCCATATCGACGAATACGGGTACGCCGTGCTCAAAGAGGCGTTGACGCCGGACCAGGCCAATGCCCTGCGCAATCGCTCGGCCGAGCTGATTGCCGCAGAAAGGGCGACCAGCGGGGAGCACGTCTACCTCGACGGCTGCGCACAGCGAGTGTGGAACCTAGTCAACAAGGGCCGCATTTACGAGGAAATGATCCAGCTCCCGCAGATACTCGCACTCCAGGAGTACCTGCTAGGCGACAACTGCATCTTGAGCAGCTTCACCGTCAATTTCATCGGCCCAGGTGCGCCAGCCGGCCGCCTGCACATCGACTTCCCGTTGGGCAGCTTTCCCCAGCCGCCGCCACCCATCCCCCTCTGCGCCAACACCATCTACGTACTCGACGACTTCTCGCCCGAAAACGGGGCCACGCATATCGTGCCGGGCAGCTACAAGCGCGGGTACGCCCCCGACCCGGAAAAAGAGTACGACGACGTCATCCAGCTAGACGTCCGCAAAGGCGATATCGTCGTCTTCCACGGTGCGACGTGGCACGGCAGCGGTGCCAATCACACCGAGCAGGATCGGATGATTCTATTGGGATTCTTCTGCCGCTCGTTTATGAAGCCGCAGCAAGACCAGTTCAAGCTAGCGCGCCCCGAAGTCGTCGCGCGGGCGACGCCGACCCTGAAGCGATTGATGGGCTTCGAATCGCAGTCGGGGATGCGGACCTAGGGCCAATGAACTCACTCGACCACCGCAAGCGCCTCTTCGTCGATATGGACGACGTCGAGCGCCAAGAAAACGTGACGCGAGTTTTCCACCAAGCGGAGAAGTACGGCACGCATCCCGTGCTCAAACAGGAAGCGCCGTGGGAACAACACAGCGGTATGACCGCAGCGGTGATTTTCGACGCCGAGGAACAAATTTTCAAGGCGTGGTACATGGCCGGCCACTATGCGCCAGAGTGCGAACACGTGCAATGCCTCGCGCTGTCGCCGGACGGAATCCACTGGGAGCGTCCCTCCCTCGGGATTCACGAGGCCCTCGGCTCCAAGGACAACAACATCGTCATTCCCGCGACCCACCACGAAGGGCAGGATCACTGGGAAACCATGCTCAAGGACCCCCTCGACCCAGATCCCACTCGCCGCTACAAGGCCATCGGCTGGTCGAGCTATGACTGGGACGGGCCGCGCTCGGGCATTTACAGCGCCACTTCGCCGGACGGGATCAATTGGTCGCATTCACCGGACCCGATTTTCCGCTACCATCCACGGCCCGGCACCTGCGACTTGGGGCCGGTCGGAGATGCGCAGTCCATGATGGTGGATATTGAGCGTCGGCGCTACGTGGCTTTTTTGCGCGGCGTGCCCGAGCGGCTGATGAGCACCAGCGAGGACTTCGTCCACTGGTCGCCGCCGCGGCCTTTCTTGGCACCGCTCAACGAAGAAGAAGCTCTTTACAACAACACCGGCTTCAACTACGGCGTTCACTACTTGGGCATCCTGACCCACTTCGACAAACGCCCGCGCCAACAAACCCAAGTCCTGCGGCTTTTGTGCAGCCGCGACGGGAAGCGCTGGCATCGGGCACCGGGGGAGCCACTGGTGGGTTTGGGTGCGGTAGGCGAGTGGGACCGATTCCAGCTCATGCTCAGCGGCGCACCGCCCATTGCCGTGGGCGACAAGCTCTATATCTACTACCGAGGCACGGCACGGCGGCACGCCAAGATCCCACGCGAATTCGACCCCCCGATTGCAGCCGATCAGGACCCGGGGACAATGGGCATTGGCTTGGCCATGCTGCGTCTCGACGGCTTCGCGTCAATCAACGCCAGTTTTGACGGCGGACAGATAACGACCCGGCCCTTCGCGTTGGCCGGGGACGAATTGCGCGTCAACGCCAAGGCAGATTACGGGCAGCTAACCGTCGAATTGCTCGACGAGGAAGGGAACCCCATTCCTGGTCACACCGCCCAAGACTGCGTCGCCATCGCCGAGGACGGGGTCGCCGTGCCCGTGCGCTGGCACGACGGCCGGGATCTGCGCGCATTGCGAGAACAGCCGGTACGCCTGCGTCTCGCACTGCACAACGCCCGCCTGTACGCCTATTGGTGTTCGTAGCTTTTAGGTCGTAATTTTTACAATTCCACAAGACGCTGACATTTCAACGACAAGGAAAACTGTGTCCATTGACCAACTAAACCACTACCAGCGCAAGTTGACCTATGAAATGGATTCGTGGGACCTCTACGTAGCATTGGGCGAGGATGATCCCATCGCCGTCGTCGATGGCCGTTCCGCAGACGCGTATGCCCAAGAGCACATTCCGGGCGCACTCAATCTGCCCCACCGGGAAATCTGCTTCAATTCCACTGCGTCGCTCGACAAATCAAAGCTCTATGTCTGCTACTGCGACGGCATCGGCTGCAACGCCTCGACGAAGACGGCGCTGAAACTGCTGACGCTGGGCTTTCAAGTGCGCGAACTAATCGGCGGGCTCGACTGGTGGAAGCGCGACGGCTACGCCACGGCCGGCGACGGGGCGCGGTCCGGGACCGAGATCAAATGCGGATGCTGAGCTAGAATAGAATCAGGCAAGGCGGATCGGCAAAAAGAAACCCCAGGTCAGTGTATCCGACCTGGGGTTTAATAATTGGTAGCCCGTACGGGATTCGAACCCGTGTTACCGGCGTGAGAGGCCGGCGTCCTAGGCCTCTAGACGAACGGGCCAACGTTTATTTATTCTTAGCCTGACAGCTTCAAAAAATAGAATTCCCCAACTGTATTGTCAAGGTGCTGCGGCAGAGCCGTTTGACAGTTGCGGGCCGGCGTGGTACTGTTGCTCTGCACGAGGAGACGGCCCGATGATCGTCGAGTGGAATGCCCACATCTTCAGCCCCGATACCCAGCGCTATCCCTTGCATCCCAAGGCGGCTTACCGGCCAGATGTTTCCGTGCATCCCCCAGACCCGTTGGCGGCCTATCTACAGCGCATGGACGATGCAGGGATTGACCGGGCCGTCGTCGTCCATCCCGAGCCGTATGGGGACGACCACCGGCTGATCCTCGAATGTCTAAAGCGCGAGCCAGAGCGGCTGCGGGGCACATCGCTGTTTTATCCCCAGGACCCAGACGCGCCCCAGAAGTTGGCCGATCTGGTCGCTCGCGAGCCCAAGATCATCGCCACGCGCTTTCACGCGCACCGAGGCAAGGAAGTGTATCTCGACAGCTTCAACGACAAAGGCGTGCGCGCCCTGTGGGAAAAGGCAGTGGAACTGGGCTTGGTCATCGAATTGCACATCGGGCCTAACTACGGTGCCCAAGTCGCCCAAGTCTTGCGCGACATTCCCCAGACCGTGGCGCTGGTCGACCACTTGGCCGAGCCGCACTTGGGCAGCGCCGTCGAATACGCCAACATCCTAGAACTGAGCCGTGCTGACGCCGAGGTCTATATGAAGCTCTCCGGCCTCGGCCACTTTGCCCAAGACGCACCGCTGTACGAAAGTGCCAAGCCCTTTACGCGGCGCGTAATCGAAGCCTTCGGGCCGGAACGCATGGTCTGGGGCAGCGGCGCGCCGGCAATTGTCGATGCACATCTAGCGGGCTACGGAGAGGCCGAGCGGGCGCTGGTAAAAGGGGTCAACTTGGCCCGATGGTTCAACAAATAAGGAGCAACACGTGAACGAAATCGAAACCTTTGAATTCGACCGCCAGGGCTACATCGTCATTGAGAACCTGCTGAACGAGACCCAAGTGGCCGCGCTGGCCGAGGCCGTCGATGAGCTGGAAGAACACGCGCTCGCGCACGTCACCCAACCGCCGCGCAAGCAAAGCGGCTGGGGAGCCAACTATCACGCCAATCCCGAGCGGGGCTATCACACCAACGGCGAGCGGGGCGAGGGCAAGACCCTCATTATCGAAGACTACTGGAACGCCAACCCGGCCTTCGACGTTTTGCTCAATCACCAGCCGACGATGAACTACATCCACGGCATCGTCAAACAGCGACCGACGATCAACAACTCCGAGATCCGCATCCGCTACCGTGGTAACGCCACCGGCTGCCACGGCGGCACCGCTTCAGCCAGCCAGAAGTACCGCTACAGCTACACCGACCACGGCATCGACTGCATGATGGTGCGGATGGTCTATTTCATCCACGATTGCACCAACGAGCAGGGGGCCTTTTGCGTGGTGCCGGGAACGCACAAAACCAACCTGCCCTCGCCTCACAGCAACGACCCGGACGAAGACCCCGACATGATCGGCCTAGAGGTCAAGGCCGGCGACGCAATCCTCTTTACCGAGAACTTGCGCCACGGCGGCTTCACCAACCGCTCTGCCCAGACGCGCAAGACCCTACACGTGGGCTACGGGCCGCATTGGATGATGTCGCAAAACATCGCCACCATGGACGAAAAGCAGCACATCACCCCAGAGACATTCGAGCGCCTCACCGAAGCGCAACGAGACCTGTTCCGGGCCTATCCAGTCGGAAATTCCTCGTAGTAGCGGTCAAAGGCCGCGGGCGTACCGCAGATGTAGAGCGCATCCTCGGGCTCGAGTACCAACGAAGCCGGGATCTCCATGATCACGTCGCCGGCCCGTTCGACCGCTACCACCGAACAACCCGTGCGCTCGCGGATGCGCGCGGCGAGCGGATGGCGTCCGGCGAGGGGGCCGGGCCGGAGTTTGACCATCTTGATTCGGGGTTTGTGCGAAACCGTCTCTCCGAGGACGTGGTGAACCAGCAACTGGCCGGCGACCTGGCTGACTGAGAGCGCAAAATCAGCGCCAGCGCGCTGCACCCGGTCTGCGTTTTCAACGTGGGACACGCAGGCCAACAGGGGGATCTCCGGGACGTGATCGCGCACCACCGCCGCGGCGAACAGGGCGGCCCCGTCGCTGTCGAGGGCGAGGATGACGACCCGTGCCTCCGCAATGGCGGCGCGATCGAGCACGCGCACGTCGAGCACGTCGCCGACCACATCGACTCCCTCACTCTCGGTTTCATCGACGACCCGCACTTCCTCGCCCGCAGCGTGCAGGATCTCGACCAGCTTCTGCCCGACATCGGCAAAGCCAATCACCAGAATCGGCCCCTGTTGGGTAATCGGCCGGGACATCTCGTTTAACCGGTGAATGTTCTCGGGAGTGCCAACCGCCACCAGAATGGCTCCGGGCTGTATCTTTTCCGCCGCGGTTGGCGGCGAGCCGAGCGCGTCGTCAGCCCACTGCCCGACGATGTGGGCACCAGTCCGGGTGTAGAGCTCGGTCTCGGCCAAGGTGCGATTGGCGAGCAAGCTCTGGTCGTGAACGCGCAATTCGGCTACTTCGAGAAACGAGTCGAGCGGCTCTACCCCCGCCACTCGCGGCCCGATCTTCGCACTGGCGCGGACGGCGATGGCCGCGGCGAGAACGTGGTTGGGAGTAAAGGCCGCGGTTGCGCCAGCCAGCAACATGGGGCCGCGACGTTGGGGGTGTTCGATCATCGCCACAATGGGACCGGTAAAACCCTGTTCGCGGGCACTGAGCGCGAACAGCGCGTTGTCGTCATCAGAGCCGTTGGCCACCAGCGCCTTGGCTTTGATCAACGGCCGCAGGTCCAGCGTCTCCGCCGCTAGGTGCGCATGCACGACCTGTACATCGGCGTTTGTCTGGAGCTGCTGCACCGTCACCTCGTCCTCTTCGATCACCACCATTGGCAGGTGCCGGCTGGAAAGCTCGTCTATTAGGGTCTCGACCTCTGGCCCGTATCTATAGATGACCACGGCATCTTCCACTGCGGTCAAGGCGCGGCCAGTCGGATTCTCGTCGACGAGTGGGGTATTGAACTTGTCGATCTGAAACACCCCGAGGTGGGTGTCTCCCCCATGCGCCACCCGGCCTTCTAGGAGGACTGAGCAACCCTTGAGCGCCAGCGGCGTGAAGAGATTTAACAGGAATGCAGTGAAGATCAAAATGCTAAAGGTCGCCTGATCAATTGCTCCTTGAGCCAAAGCCAGCGCAGCCAAGATAAACGCCATCTCGGCGCGGCCGCACATGCCCACGCCCACCGTCAACGCCTCGCGCCAAGACATGCCAATGCGCCGCGCCATACCACCGGCACTAAGTACCTGCCCAGAGATGACCGTCACGGCCAAGAGCGCGATAAACGCCACGCCCGACGCGCTTATGTCAAACGAAATGGAAAAGCCTAGCGAAATGAAGAAGATCGGCCCGAGGAAGGAATAGGCGATGCCGTACGCGCGGTCGTTTACCACCCTAACTAGGTTGGGGTGAGCGACGCGCTCCTCAAAGAACAGACCCGCCAAGTAGGCACCCAAGATCATGTGCAGCCCAATGGCCTCGGCAAAAAGGCCGGCGGCAATGGCAGCCAGCAGCACGAAGGTGAAGCCCTTGCCGCCTTCGGCGCGGAAGGGCAGGGTGAGGCGGGGATAGACAAAGGTGCCCAAAAGCAGCGCGACCGCGAAAAAACCCACCACTTTGCCCAAATTGATTACCAAGTCCAAGGGGGCAAAAGTGCCACTGGAGAGTACGCCGATTACTAGGCTAAAAAAGATCAGGGTCAAAAGGTCGTTGATGACGCAGCTAGCGACGATGATCCGCGCAATGCGGGTATCGGTCAGCCCCAAGTCCTTGAGACTTTTGAGGGTGATTACGACTGCGGTAGCGGTTCCAATGATCAGTCCCACGAAGATGGAGGCGGCAATATCCAGCCCAAAGAATTGGGCGACGGCAAAGCTGACGGCAAAGGGCACTGCGGCTCCTGCAATCGCCACCCCCAGTGAGCGCTTGAGCGCGGCGAAAAACTCATTGGGCTGGGTCTCCACCCCAGCGTGGAACATCAAAAAGAAGATGCCGATCTCGGCTAACAATTGAATGGCCTCGTCCGGCTCAATCCAGCCGAACACCGCCGGCCCCACCAAGACTCCGACGATCAATTCGCCCATCACCGTCGGCATGCCCAGCGGCCGCAAGGTCACGGCCACTAGCCAGATCCCGGCGAGCAAGATGAGTAAATCGAGCGCTATATTGTGCATGAGTGGAGTCTTTACGCGTTGACTGCTTTAAACGGATAACTGACGTTACGCAGTTTTCCAGAAAATCCTCAATTTCGCCCCAGTATCTTGGGGCAATAGGCTTCGAGAATTCGCAAGATATAGAGCGACTGCGTAACGTCAGTGATAATACAACGTGAGTTCGGGATAAGGTGCGGCCCCCTTTTTGGCTAAACTTAGGTATAGCAACCATCAAACCTAGCCATCGAGGAGCCCTCGCGATGAATTTAGTCGAATTGTTTTGTCATGTCGATGACTTTTGCCAAGCCTTTGAGGCCCACTGGATTCGCCACCAAGTAACGACCGGGCGTCGGCACCAGCACCATCTGTTTGCCGGGCAAGCCCAATGGGGCAAAAGTTCGACCGGTTGGTTTTTTGGCTTCAAGCTGCATGTGGGACGGAAGGTTGGGGATCCTACGTCTATATGAACCCCGAGAATGGCCGGATAGCATTTACCGCAGCAGCGTCAGTTTGCGCGTCAAGACAACCTCGTCCGTCACCAGCCTGTAAAGCACTGGCCAGAGGGTGTCCTGCGGCGTCCTGACCGTCCCAGCGGAGGCGGTGGTAGCCAGCTTGCTGCGGCCCTTGGTGGAGGACTGCCACCAGTTGCCCGGTCAGGGTGAAGACCTCTAGGCGTGTCGGACCCGGTTCCAGCAAGAAGTAGGACAGGATCGTCTGGCTGTTGAATGGATTGGGCGCGTTTTGCGCCAACTGGGGACTGTCGGGCAGGCCCACCAGCTTGCCACGCCCCCCAAAAGTGCCGAGTATACTAGCCAAGGGGTCCTCTTGCCCGGTAGCGGTAAAGGTCACCGGCTCCAGCCCCTCGACAGTGGCCTCCACCGTGTTCGTCCCCAGCTCTCTGCCCAGCGTCAGCCAGGTCCTGGCACGGCCGCTGACATCGGTGGTGGCCGTGCCAGCCAACAGTGTCCCCCCGCCAGTGGTAACAGAAAACGACACGACCACCTCGGCCATCGCTGCACCATCTTCATCCGACACGAAAACCACAAACGGCTCGGCCAATAGTGTGCCAGCCGTACCTTCTTGGTCATCGCCGCAGACCTTCGTCATGCTATGGGGCGTTGCCTGCTCGGTGGCGGTAGCGGTAAAGGTCTCTGACTCCTCCCCCACGGTCGCCTCCACGGTGTTCGTCCCCGGCTCACTGCCCAGCGTCAGCCTGATAGCGGCACGGCCATTGGCATCGGTAGTGGCTGTAGTGGATGACTTGGATGACTCAATAGTACAAGGGTTGGAATCGCTGGTGGAGGACGACAGCAGCCCCCCGCCAGCGGTGACCGAAAAGGAGACGACCACCCCGGCAACCGCCTCACCATCCTCATCCAACGCTAAAACCACAAACGGCTCGGCCAGTTGTGTGCTGGCCGAGCCTTCTTGTTCATCGCCGGAAACCTTCTCCAGACTGTGGGGAGTTGCGTGCCCAACAGCGGTAAAGGTCACGGATTCAAGCCCCTTAACGATGGCCGAAACGGTATTTGTCCCCGGCTCGCTGCCCAGCGTCAGCGTGGTAGCAGCTTGGCCATTGTCATCAGTGGTAGCAGTGGTGGCCGATAGCGTCCCCCCACCAGCGGTCACCGCAAACGTGACCTGAGCCCCTTCGAGAAGATCGCCGTTTTGATCCCTCACGGTAACGACAAACGGCTCGTCCAATACAGTGCCAGCCGGTCCCTGTTGGTCCTCGCCAGAGGTTTCCAGCGTCTGGGGAGGCAAGACCGTAGAAACCTGCACCGTTTTTTCCGGTGGATTGTCCCTCTGTTGCGCCGATGTTTCAACGGTCGCAGTCCCACTGACCGATTGGCTACCGTGCGTCGCGGTGACCGTGTATGAACCGGAGGCATCGCTCCCAACACTCAGCGTAGTACTTGCCTGTCCGTTGCTATCCGTTGTTGCGCTTGTGGAATTCAGCGACGCAGTCCCATCGTCTGGACTAACGCTAAACGTTACTGTTTCCCCTTGCGCGGGGCTTCCATCCTCCCGCACCTGAACAGTAAACCCCATGCCCCCACCGGGCGCGATGGGCCAAGGGCTATGTGTCATAACCATGGTGAATCCCGCTGGTGGCGGTGTTGTTTCAACGGTCGCAGTCCCACTGACCGATTGGCTACCGTGCGTCGCGGTGACCGTGTAGGAGCCAGAGGCACTGCTCCCAAGAGTCAGCGTAGTACTCGCCTGCCCGTTACTACCAGTCGTTGCGCTTGTGGAATTCAGCGACGCAGCCCCATCGTCTGGACTAACGCTAAACGTTACTGTCTCCCCTTGCGCGGGGCTTCCATCCTCCCGCACCTGAACAGTAAACGTAAACGAATCGCCAGGCACACCAGTCCAAGTAGTAGTGGAAACCGCAGATATAGAGAATTCTGGATCTGGGTCTGTTGTTTCAACGGTCACAGTCCCGCTGACCGATTGGCTACCGCGCGTTGCGGTGACCGTGTATGAACCGGAGGCATCGCTCCCAACACTCAGCGTAGTACGTACTTTTCCGTCACTATCCGTTGTTGAACTTGTGGGATTCAGTGACGCAGTCCCATCGTCTGGACTAATGCTCCAGGTTACTGTTTCCCCTTCTACAGGGTTGTTATCCTCCTTGACCTGAACAGTAATCCCCACACCCCCACCGGGCGCGATGGGCCAAGGACTCGTTGTCATAACCATGGTGAATCCTGCTACTGCCTCCAATGGAGTCAACACACAAATCAGAAGCGACAAGATGAAACCAATTAGTTGCTTTTTCATTGTCCTAACCTCAAGCTATCGACATACATTTGGGGGGCATTCATATTCATCTCCTCGGGATTGAAAATGTTAGGTCAAAAGATCATCAAGGCCATAACTACTAATTCCGTAAATCATGGTTGCCTTGAGCTTGGCGATCATCTTATCCCGAACTCACGCTAGTTTAAGAAAAGGATACTGTGGAGGCAAAATCGGGGTGGTGATTGTGCACGTTCGTGCATTAATTGAAATAGCGGTGACTTAAACGTGAATCAAAACGCCCCCAACATCCACCCCCGCGAAGTGCGTCAGGCCCTCATGTGGTTCGCTGGCATCCTGTGGCGCGGCGCACCCACGGCCATGCTCCTAAACGTCAGCGGGCGGTTCATAGCGGCTCTGTTGCCGGCCGGACGCATCCTGTTGATCAAGGAGCTCGTCGATGCAGTCCACGCCGCCTTTGGCCAAGGCGAGGACCAGTTTATCGCCGTGGCCCCCCTGTTGGCCGGTTTGGCTGGCTTGCGGATGTTGGAGGCCGTACTGAATGCGGTGCAGGACCACGCGGCCGCAGCCATACGGGAACAGACTAGCTGGAAGCTACAAGAGCGGGTCCTCGACCGAGCGGCCACCGTGGGGTTGGACGCATTTGAGCACCGAGAATTTTTCGACCGTATGCAGCGGGCGCGGCAGGCCGCGTACTTCCGTGCCTACGGCATCTTCCGCGACGCCACAGCCGTGCTCGAAGGTTTTGTCGTCCTGTGCTCCCTAATCGCGCTGTTTGCCACCGGGCACTGGTCGATCCCACTAGTGCTCTTTTTGGGCACGGCCCCGGTTTTCTACACCCAAATCCGGCGGGGCCGCGAAATCTACGCGCTCTTTTACCAGCAGACGCCCGAACAACGCCGCGCCGAGTACTTGGTCGAGCTGATGACCGACCGCGACGCGGCCAAGGAAGTCCGGCTCTACGGGCTAGGCGATCTCCTCGTCCGCACTTGGGAAGAGGTGGCACAAACGCTCCGGCAGCAGCGCCTGCGGCTGACCTTGCGCCAGCAGCGCTACATGTCCGGCGGGCGGCTGAGCGGCATCACTTCGGCGCTCTTATCGCTGGTCATCTTGCTCTATCAAGCCACGTACGGTGCCCTAACGTTGGGAGGGTTTTTCGCCCTCGCCGAGGCCATCACGCGCTTCCAAGGCACGCTCTTCCAACTGCTGCGCCAGATGGGCGATGTCTTTGAGCAAACGCTCCACATCCGCGACTTGCGCGACTTCGTCGAATCGCCCCCCGAGCCAGAGGGCCAAACAGCCCTACCGAGCACACCGCTAGACATCGCGATTGAAGACGCGGGGTTTGCCTATGGCGACGGGCCGCCCGTGCTCAGCGGGGTCAATCTGCGGCTTAGGCCGGGGGAAAAACTCGCGCTGGTGGGCGAAAACGGGGCCGGCAAGACGACCCTAATTAAACTGCTCTTAGGGCTATACCAGCCGAGCGCAGGGCGCCTCCTCTACAACGGAGTGGACGGCCGCGAAATCGACCCACAGGTCTTGCGGCAGCGCTGCGCTGCGGTCTTCCAAGACTTCGTGCAATACCAGCGCACTGTGCGCGAAAACATCGGCTATGGCCAGGCCGAGGCCCTCGCCAATCAGGCCCGGGTGGAGCGGGCCGCAACCGCAGGTGGCAGTGCCCTGATGATCGATTCTCTGGCCGAGCGCTACAACACCACGCTAGGCCGCTACTTCGAGGGCGGGCAGGATCTGTCGCGCGGCCAGTGGCAAAAGCTGGCCCTGTCGCGCGCGTACTTCCGCGACGCCCAAATCCTCGTGTTCGACGAGCCGACCGCGGCCCTCGACCCGCGCGCCGAGTTAGAGGTCTTTCGCCAATTTTTGGCCCTGAGCGAGGGCAAGTCCGCCGTCTTTGTCTCGCACCGCATGGCCTCGGCGCGGGTGGCCGACCGGATCTTGGTCCTGAGCCAAGGCCGGGTGTTGGAGGAAGGGACGCACACCGAGCTGATGCAGCGCCGAGGGGAATATGCGCGCATGTTTTTCCTGCAGGCGCAGTGGTATCAACAGGAGGCCCCGTGAAGCGACTGAGCGCGGTACGCCTTTTGCCCAAGCTCCTCAAGGAAGTGCTGCGCGTCCACCCCTGGGGAATGGGTGGGCTGACCATCATCGTGCTGATCGGCTCGCTGCTGCCAGCCGTAGAGTTGTGGCTCACCGGGCGGATCGTCGATCAGCTCGCCGCCGTGTTGGGCGGTGGCCGAGCGGCTTTTTTGCAGGTCTTGCCCTGGGTCGGCGGCTTTTTTGCCACGCTCTTCATCTACATGCTGCTCGATATGGCGCGGGCGGTTTTGCAGGCAGATGTCCAAGATAGAGTCGGCGTGCGCTTGCAGCGGCAAGTCGTGGACAAGGTGCAGCAGGTCGAACTGGTCCACTTCGAGCATCCCGCGTTTTACGACGCGCTCAAGCGGGCCAACGAGGACCTGAGCGGCCGGCTCCTCAGCCTGCTCAACGTGGTGCTAGACACGGCCGGGGCGCTGGGGGGGATGGTCGCGGTCGTAGGGGTGCTGCTGACCGGGCACTGGGCCTTGGGCCCGCTGGCGTTGATCTGCTCGGCCCCGGGGGTGTGGGTGATGATGCAGATCAGCAAAAAGACGCACTACATCTATCGCGAGCGCACGCCGCAATACCGCGAGACATCCTATTTCCGCGAACTGCTGACCGAGCGCGAACAGGCCATGGAGGTGCGGCTCTTCACCCTGCGCAACCACTTGCTCGACACGTGGCGCGAGAAAGCCGTCGCGCTGGCCACGGAGCGCCGCGGGCTGGAGGCCAAACGGGCTTGGCTCGGCGGACTGACCTCCAGCATCGAGGGCTGGGGATACGTGGGCTGCCTGACGATCCTCGTCTGGTTGGTCGCCGGCGCACAGCTAACCATCGGCCAGTACGGCATGTTGGCGCGGGCTGTGCAGCAGTTTTCTTGGCAACTCGGCGGGATCATGCGCTCCTTGAACACCCTGCACGAGGAGTCGCTCTATCTAGGGGATCTCTACGAATTTCTCGATCTGACGGCACCCCAAGCATCCCCAGGAGCTGCGGACACAGGTCAAGACCTAAGAAACCTGCCGCTGCGCTTTGAGCAGGTGTCCTTCCACTATCCAGACGGCGATCTCGTGCTCGCGGGCATCGACCTAGAGATCCAGCCGGGCGAGCGCATCGCGCTAGTCGGCGAAAACGGGGCCGGCAAGACGACCTTGGTCAAACTAATGATGGGACTGTACCAGCCGACAGGAGGACAGGTCTTGCTCGGGGACGAGCCGCTTTTGGCCTATCCCCAAGAGCGAGTCAGGCAGCTCTTTGCCGCGGTCTTCCAAGATTTTGTGCGCTTCCAATTTCCCGTACGCGACAACATCGCCTTTGGGGCGCTGGGGGCAGGGGTTTCTGTCGAGCTAGCGGCCGAGCTAGCGGGTGCAGCGCCGTTTATCGCCGAGTTGCCCGGCCAGTACGAAGCTCTGTTGGGCAAGGAGCTAGGGGGTGCTGACTTATCTACGGGTGAGTGGCAGAAGCTGGCCACGGCCCGGGCGCTGGTGCGAGCGGCCGAGTTCGTGGTGCTGGATGAACCGACAGCCGCGCTCGATCCCAAGGCCGAGGCCGAAGTCTATCGGCGCTTCGGGGAGATGACCAAGGGCAAGGCTTCGGTGATGATCTCGCACCGGCTGGGCGCGGCCCGCGCCGCCGACCGAATCCTCGTGCTCAAAGGCGGACAGATCGTCGAGCAAGGAACGCACGAAGCCCTGATGCGGCAAGGCGGAGAGTACAGCCGCTTGTTTAGCCTACAAGCGCAGTGGTACGAATAAGAGCTAGCGCCGTCGGCCCCGGCGGGGCCGGCCGCGCGGGCGCGAGGAGGGGCGGTCGGCCATTTCCTGGACGACCATGTCAAGGCCCTTGAGATTTTGCCCGTTGAGCATGTCGATGGCCTCGCGGGCCGCGGCCTTGCTGGGCATGTCGATTTGGCCCCAGCGGCGACGTGGATCAATAGTAGCAGCAGCAACGGCCCCGAACAGTTCGAACAGCGTGCGGAGGTCGTCCTCGGTGACTTCAGTAGCTAGATTATCTACGCGAATCTTCATCTAAACTCCAAAAATAAAAAAGGAGGTGATGCAATGTACATCACCCCCTTTTATACTAATTAAGGGCTAGGCTTAAAGTGGTGTGACGCCCTCAGCCGCTGGGCCTTTCTTGCCTTGGACGACTTCAAACTCCACCTGCTGTCCGTCGGACAAAGTGCGGAAACCCTCGGCCTGAATCGCGCTGTGGTGGACGAAAACATCTTCGCCGTTCTCGCGCTCGATAAATCCAAAGCCCTTCGCGTCGTTGAACCATTTTACGGTTCCCTTCTCGCGATCTGCCATACGTAAAATCCTTTTGCAATGTGCGGTTAGAGCAGAACGTGCGAATAACTCTGAGTAGGAATCTACTGCTTCAGGCTTTTCGGTAGGAAAACTACATCAGGCCCGGGGGTAGGAATCTACGCGAATCCGAACGACTGCCAACGTGGTTCATGAACGCCCCTACAACTATTGCAGAGACAGACGATTGCGGTAAATATAGTCAATCTCAGCCACAACACAAGGAACTAATTTGCCTGCCGCCGGACCGCCTAAGCCATCCTTCTCCTTCTCTCCTTGGTTTGGAGTTGGCACTGCGGCCTCTATATTAAAGGAATTCAAAGGGATAGACGGCCCCCAATCCCGTTTTATCCCGTCCATCCACATCGCACCAATGGAGATAAACGGCCCATGAGCGCAACCGGACCGGGGTTTGCCACCGAAGATTTGAGCCTCTTAGCACGAATACAGCGCGTGTTTTACGCGCCGCGCACGGCTTTTGCCGCGGTGCGCGGTCAAGAAAGTGTGCACGACTGGTTGCTGCCAGTCCTCTTGGTTTGCGCGGTGGGAGTTGGCTCCTACAACCTAACCCTCGACGCAGGAGCACCGGCCGTCCAGGAGCAGCTAGAGAGCCTAGACGAGGCCGAACGGCAGCAAGCAGAGGCACTCCAAGCGCATGGCTGGATGGTGGTCCCGGTGGGACTTTTTTTCTCACTAGTCGTGGTCGGAGGCGTGCTTTTGCTGCTGGCGCGCTCCGCTTTCCAAGCCGAGGTCAATTATCGGCAAATGCTGGTAGTCAAAGCGTATGCGCTGTTGGTGGTCGGCGTCGAGTGGGTGATCCGCGTGGTGCTGGTGCTGGCGACGGGCGACCTTGGGGCGCATCTGGGGCTGGGGGCCCTGCTGTCCGAAGAGGCCGCAGCCACGCTTGGCGGCCGGATCCTTACGGCCCTCAATCCCTTTGACCTGTGGCAAATTGGGATCATGGGCGTCGGGTTGAGTGCGCTGGCCGACGCGCCCGTGCGCAAGGCGAGCCTCTCACTTGGGCTTCTGTGGCTACTCTGGATATTCGGCGGCGTCTTCATCGAGACTATCAGCCAAAGCGCACTCCCGCCACCCTCTGAATAAACCTCTGGGCGCAAATGCGCCGCTCCTAAGCGTTGCGCGGGATCGCACATGCCTAAACATGGAGTCAATGCGGTCGTAGCGGCCTTTGCGACCTTCATCTATCCCACTGCGGTCCGAGGAGACGGAGGCCCCTTGCTCGAATCCTTGTTGCGCCCCAATCCCATCTGTGCGCCCGTGCTCGCGGCCGCGGCCAAGCACGAAGTGCAGATCCTCTACACGCAAATCGACCGCGACGCCGACAACCGGCCGCACTTTACCCGACACGAATACCGCGTCGATCCGCAGGATTATTTCTATCCGGCCAGCGCGATCAAGCTAGCGGGTGCCCTGCTGGCGTTGGAAAAGCTCAATCAACTGGGCATTGCGGGCGTGGACCGCCATACGCCCGTCCGCATCGACAGCGCGTACAGCGGGCAGACCGCGGTGCACACAGATTCGACCGCACCGGATGGACTGCCCACCATCGCCCACTACATCCGCAAACTCTTCGCCGTCAGCGACAACGACGCGTACAATCGGCTCTACGAGTTTGTGGGACAGCAGCGGATGAACGAAGGGTTGTGGGAGAAAGGGTACCGAGATGTGCGCCTGACGCACCGACTCGCCATCGCCCGCTCGCCCAAGGAAAACCGGCATACAAATCCGCTGACGTTCTACCGAGGCGACCAAGTCCTTTACCGGCAGCCGATGCTGGTCAATCCGCATACGTGGCACGCACCCGCGCCAATTCTCAAGGGCGCGGGACACGTCCAAAACGGGGCGTTGGTGGCCGCGCCCAAGGATTTCGCCGGGTCGAACTACATGTCAATAGAAGTGCTACAGGACCTACTCATGGCGGTGTTTTTCCCTGAGGAGTTGCCCGCCAAGCGGCGCTTCGACCTGCGGCCCGACGACTACCGCTTCCTCTACCGCGCCATGTCCATGTTGCCGCGCGAGTGTCCCTATCCCCAATACGACCCGGAAAAGTACTACGACAGCTACGTAAAATTCTTCCTGTTTGGCGACAACAAGGAACCCATGCCCGACTCAGTGCGGATTTTCAACAAGGTAGGGCTAGCCTATGGGTATGTGACGGACAATGCCTACGTCGTCGATTTCGAGCACGGGGTCGAGTTTTTGCTGACAGCCGTGGTGCTGGTAAACGAAAACGGCATTTTTAACGACGGGATCTACGAGTACGACGAGGTGGGACTGCCGTTTTTAGCCGAACTAGGCCGGGTCATCTACGCGTACGAACTGGAGCGACAACGAGCGCACCGACCGGATTTGAGCAAGTGGCGGATCAACTACGGGCCGTGAGGGGTAGCGAGATTCCGAACGCAGGGAGCGCTACTAGCGCTGAGAACCTTCCAACGCTTCGACTCGGCAGCTAAAGCCGTTGAGTACGTCCTCAGTGGAAAACAAGGACAACCGCCGCCGACTATAGGGAACGCGCATTCCGCGCTGGCGCTCTAGGGCGTTAAGTTCCCGGTCGAGCCTGAACACCCAATTGATGCTTTCGGGAAAAAGATAGTAGCTGCTAGCCAACGAGGGCAGGTGCCGAGGGCGCGTGCCCGCTTGGGTGTGTAAGGCTTTTATGCGATCGATCAAAGCCTGGATTTGCTTGTGCCCCTGTCGCCATTGCCAGAACCCATAGAGTAGTATCGCCCAAGCCGCCAAGAGCCCCAGGCAGAATAAGAAGAATGAGTATACTACAATAATATTCGCGATAACGGGAATCATATTATCCATTAATATACCTCTGTTTGCGGCTATTTATGCAATAATGAATAATATAATTAAAAAGAACCTCCCAATCCACTCTTCTTTCTCCATTTAATCGCTAGGAAAGTCCCGCTGGCAATAGCACCAACTCTGGCACATAGGCCCGCGCCGGCAGCGCCGCGACAAAGAGGCAGGCATCGGCCACATCCTGCGGCATCAACGCCTGGGCCATCACCTCAGGTGGGGTGGGCACCGGCCGCTTGAGCACCAGTGGCGTGTCGGTCAATCCCGGAAAGATCACGCAGGTGCGGACGCCGTTCTCCTTCTCCTCCTGAAAAGTGCCGTGGGCCAACCCGACCATCCCGTGCTTGCTCGCCTGATAAGAGACCCCAGAAACATCCGGCTGCTGCACACAACCGCTCGACACGTAAATGATCAATCCGCTGCCCTGCTCGCGCATCACCGGCAATGCGGCTTGAGTGCAGTGGAACGCCCCCGTCAGATTGGTGCCGAGCATCATTTCCCAAGTCTCTTCGGTGAGCACCTTCAATGCGCGATCCGGAATATTGGTCCCCGTCACATAAGCTAGGATATCTACCCGGCCATACGCTGCTACCGCCCGCTGGACCAATGCCGCTGCGGCCGCCTTGTCCCGCGCATCGGTAGCGCACGCCAAGGCGTTTTCACCTAACTCTTCAGCCAGCGCCTCCAGTTTGTCGCCGCTGCGGGCAGCCAGCACCACTTTTGCCCCGGCTTCGACATAAGTTTTCGCCGTCGCCTCACCCATCCCGCTGCTAGCACCGACGACGATCGCCACTTTTCCTGTTAGATCTGCCATAGTTTTCAGTCGATCCTCCCCTTGAGTTTGACCGGCCACACTGTCGGCGAATCGCTAACGAGTCGTCTACGCCGCGCGAGTCCGCCGCCCAAACAGGCGTTGCCGGCTTGCCCCCTCGCCTCGCATCCCCGTGCGCTTTGGCGCATTCGCATTGGCATCGCGCCGTCCATTCGCGGCTGGACCGAGCATCGATGTACCATGAGGCCCGTCGCGATGATTTCCATTGCTACTGCCCTCACCTCGCCTCCCCGGGCGCTTTGGCGCATTCGCATTGGCATCGCGCCGTCCATTCGCGGCTGGACCGAGCATCGATGTGCCATGAGGCCCGTCGCGGCGATTTCCATTGCCACTGCGCCGCCGTTTCGCTGTATTCGAGGGTTTTCCCTCGCCCCTTCGCTGCCTCTTCGCCGCACCCTGCCCATTATTCCCATTGCTATCTTGGTATTCCGCCTCCGCTCTTGCGCCGCGCGAGACGATGGTCAAGGGCACGCCTGTCAGCCGCTCAATGCTCCGCAAGATCGCCACTTCCTCCGTCGCGCAAAACGACAGGGCGATGCCTTCCGCCCCGGCCCGGGCCGTGCGGCCGATCCGGTGCACATAGCTTTCTTTGTCGTTGGGCAGGTCGTAGTTGATAACGTGGGAAATTCCCTCCACGTCGATACCCCGAGCGACGATATCGGTGGCGACCAAGACCTTGATCCGCCCGCGCTCAAACGCCGCCAACGCTCGCTGGCGGGCACCCTGATTTTTGTCGGCATGGATCGCAGCGGCGGCAATGCCCTGATTGGACAATTGCTTCATCACCCTGTCGGCGCGACGCTTGGTCCGCGTAAAGACCAAGGCGCGGCTCACGTCTTCGCCCTTGAGCACCTGCTTCAGCAAATCGCGTTTGCCATCTTGTTCGACAAAGAGCACTTGTTGGTCGATTCGTTCCGACACCGACGCCGCCGGCGTCACCTCGGCGTTGACCGGCTCGTCGAGCATATCACCGGCTAGTGCGGTGATTTCCTTGGACAAGGTTGCCGAAAAGAGCATCGTCTGCCGCTTTTTGGGCAAGGTCCCGACAATCCGGCGCACGTCGTGGATAAAACCCATGTCCAACATCCGGTCGGCCTCGTCGAGGACCAGCATCTCGATTTGGTCCAGCTTTATATAGCCCTGCTTTATCAGGTCGAGCAAGCGGCCCGGCGTTGCCACCGCGATATCGGGTTTTTTGCGCAACGCGCTCACTTGTGAGCCCAGCGGCACGCCACCTAAAATCACCATGCTGGTGAGCTTTAGATAGCGGCCATAGCTGCGGAAACTCTCGTCGATCTGCAACGCCAGCTCCCGCGTCGGCGTCAATATCAGCGCCCGGACTTGTCCGCGACCCTTGCGCCCGTCGAGCACTTGCAGCATCGGCAGCGAAAAGGCCGCCGTCTTGCCGGTACCCGTCTGTGCAGTGGCCAACAGATCTTGGCCCGCCAGCACCTTGGGAATAGCCTGTTCCTGGATTGGCGTCGGCTGTTGGTACCCTTCTTTGGCCAACGCGCGCAGCAATGGCTCGTTTAGCTTGAGGGCTTCAAATTGAATAGAAGACATAAACTCCTGTCTTGATAGTCCGAGATATAAAGCGACATGCCTCGGGGATACACTCAAAACAGGATTGGATTGGGGGTGCCGAGAAAGGCGCAGAAACCATCGGTAGGTTTAAAAAACTTCGCGTAGTCTGAAGACTCAGAGGAACTACACTATTGAGTAAGGTACCTGATTACAGCTATTTACGCAACAAACAGGTAGTGGTCACTTTGAAATTGACAAAGAACAAACGAGATTCCTGTTATCCCGCCTGCCGGCCTAGCGCATAAATTTCGCTGGTGCCAATACTCCGGCCGTAAACCGGATTCGACCAATCGCCCCCTTAAACCAACACACGCGATTCAACCGCACCCCAATCGACGTCTGGCCGGCTGTTAACGGGGCAAAATCGACCGACCCGCTCGCCTCCTCAACGCCATTGACAAAGTTGGTTTCATTGCGCCCGTCGCAGGTCAGTGCTAAATGGTACCACTCCCCCACGGGATGGAGCTGACCTTCGTTTAACAAGGCCCGGTCCGAATCTCCCGAACTGATATAGGTGTCGAGATACCAGTGCCCAGTCCCGGTCAGCCGCGTCTCAAAAAGCACGCGATCCCCATTGGCTTCCCCCAAATGCAAGAAACGCTGCTCGGCCAACCCACCCTCATCGGGCCGGAAATCAAGTTCAATGGTAAAAGCCTCCAGCCCAGCGAGGGGATTGCTCCCGATAAACAACGCATCCCCCACCCCGTCGAACTCGATAGCCGGTCCATAGGGGCCCGCAATTACGGCGGGTTGGCCACTCACGTCGAGTTTGTTGCCTCCCACCTGCTCTAAATTATCCAACTCCCATACAATCTGCATAATGCCTCCTAATTAATTCCCCACCTGCACCCCCTGCACCCCAAACACTTCTTCGAGAAAATTCTCGCCCATCAGCACGTAGCCCGTGGCGTCCGGGTGGAGGTTGTCCGGCAGATATTCGGCGAGGCTTTCGTCAAAGAGCTTGAGACCGTCTATATAATAGATGTTGTCGTCGCCGCGCCTTTTGAACGACTCCACGGCCTCCGCAACCTCGACGCGCATCTGCTCCAACGTCAGGCCGACCGCATTCGGCGTGGTCTCGCGGTCGTGGCCCCAAATCGGTGAGCAGACCGCAAACGGGGTGTCGGGATGGCCGTCGCGGATGGTGGCAATGATGCCGAGGACGGCCGGGCGAAAGGCGCGCGGGCCGAGGCTAGCCGCACCGTGGATGTTGATGCCGATCTTGACCGAGATAAAGTCCGCGGGCCGGTCGCGGATCAGCCGGGCAATGAACGGATCGGCGTGGCACTGGCCACCGAAGCCTAGCGACGTGAGGTTAAAGTCCCGGGCGCGAGCTACCACCCCCGGCCAAGTGGTAGCGGGCGACCCCGCGGTACGGCAGTGGGTGATGGAGCTGCCATACGTAACCCACTTCAGCCGAGTGTCCTCGCTTTTTTCGCAATGCGCTCCCTCGGGCAATGCAATGTGGCGCACGGCGACGGGCATGGCCGGCGACAGCCAAATCTCCGCGGATTTCTCGCCCGCCGGCAAGCCTTCAAAACGGACCTCGGTCGCGCCAGCCGCATACGAAGCCGTGGCTACAATCTGCCCACCGATGCACAGATCAAAGCGGCCGTCCTCAGCGAGCGGCTCGCAGCCAACGACTAGTTCCTCGGCGTCCGTGGCCAGGCGCACGCGTACGCCCGAAGGCATCTCGGCCCGCCCGGCAAGGCCGCTCTCTCCGGGCGAGTACAGGTCCGCATCCCCATGGGGAATGCGCCAAGGCTTGACCCAGCCCGAGCCCTCTTTGAGTGAGATCGCACCACTCCACGTTAGGCGGGGATCGTTGGCAGCAATGGTTGGCATGAGAGTCCTTTCTGAGTTAGGGCCACTGGTATAGTTTACAGGTAGGTTCCTGTGGCACGGTGGCTGGAGCAATATAGCGGCATGGACAAAGACGGGGCAACCGGCGTACTCGACGACAAACTGCACTTGGTGCGTTTCTAATAATCTATCCGGGAGTATCCATGCTTAAATCGATCGCTTTTGCCGTCCTGTTAGCCGTCCACGCCGCCCAGGCGCAGATCCCCGCTGGCGGCATTCCTTTGACCCAAGGCGACTTTCTCCACTCGGCCCGCGTGCCCAACGCCGCCAACCGTGCCCGCAGTCAGGTAGTAGAGGTTGAGCACGCATCATTTACCCAAGCCCTGCGCATCGAAGTGCTGCACGAGGCGGGCGATCCTTGGAGCGTCGAAGTTGGCAACCCCACGGCCCTTGCAGTGCAAAAGGGTGATGTCGCTCTGATCCACTTTTGGGCGCGGGGAATCGAGTCGAGCGACGAGACCGGCGAAGTCTATGCCACCGTCTATGCCCAAAAGGCCGCGCCCGATTGGGACAAATCGCTCTACAAGGGATTCAGTGTGGGGCTTGCTTGGCGCGAGTTTTTTTATTCGTTTGAATTTGTCGACGAGTACGACGCCGGCGCGGCCGCGATCAACTTCGGCGTCGGCAGCCGTCGCCAGACCATTGAAATCGCCGGCTTTGAAGTCCTGCACTACGGCAGCAGCCTATCCGTAGGAGACCTGCCCCAGACCCGCTTGACCTACGCCGGCCGCGCCCCTGACGCCGCTTGGCGACAGCGGGCTGAGGAACGCATCAGGCAGCACCGCCAAGGCGATTTCACGCTGCAAATCATCGACTCGGCTGATCAGCCAGTGGCCGATGCCCCAGTCAAAGTCATTATGCAGCGCCACGCCTTCCTCTTTGGCTCGGCCCTGCAGATGTGGCGGCTGACCAGCGAGACAGCCGAAAATCAGACCTATCGCGCCAAGGTCCAAGAGCTCTTCAACGCCGCCTCCAACGAAAACGCCCTCAAATGGCCGCCTTGGGATGGCGACTGGGGCCAGACCAATTTCAGTCGCGCCAAGACGCTGGCCGGCTTTGCCTGGCTCAAGGAGCATGGTTTTCACCGGCGCGGCCACGTCTTGGTCTGGCCTAGCTGGCGCAATCTGCCCCAAAGCATCCGTGACATGGCCGACCGAGCCGATGCGGCCACGGCCATTCCCCCACTCGTCATGGACCATATAGACGAAATCACCCAAGCCACCGAGGGACTGGTCGAGGAGTGGGACGTCATCAACGAGCCGTACACCAACCACGACCTCATGGATCTCAGCGGCGATCACGTCATGGTCGAGTGGTTCCAAGCCGCCCGCCGCAATCTCCCCGCGGCCCCGCTGTACCTCAACGACTACAACATCCTCAGCAACAACGGCCAAGATGTAGCCCACCAGAACCATTACGAGCAAACCATTCAGTATTTGTTCGATCAAGGTGCCCCCATTACCGGCTTGGGTATGCAAGGGCATTTTGGCGACCAAGTGACGGCTCCCGCAAAACTACTGGCACTGCTCGACCGCTTTGGCCGCTTCGGCCTCGACATCAAAATCACCGAATTCGACATCAACACAACCGACCAAGCGCTGCTCAATGATTATACCCGCGACTTTATGACCGTCGTCTTCAGCCACCCGGCGGTCGCCGGTTTGCAGTGGTGGGGTTTTTGGGAAAAGGCGCACTGGCGGCCCAACGCCGCCCTGTACAACGCCGACTGGAGTCCTAGACCCCACGCACAGATCTACAAGGATTTGGTTTTTGATCAGTGGTGGACCCGCAAGCAGGGTAAAACCAATGCCGAAGGTCAGTTCAGGGGCCGGGGTTTTTACGGCTCCTACCAAGTAGAAGTTCGCCTCGGCGACGAAGTGTTCACCGCGCCCTTTACCCTCGAACCCGATACGGAAACCGTCACCATCCGCCTAGACGTCGCAACCACTATCCGCGATACAGAGACGCAACCTGCTCGGTTCAATCTCGAACCAAATTACCCCAATCCCTTCAATCCCTACACCACGATTCGCTACTCGCTGGCGGCTCCTACCGAGGTGCGCCTCAGCATCTATAACAGTCTGGGCCAGCGCATTAAAACCTTGGTCCAAGCACATCAGCCAGTCGGTGTGCAGACGGTGGCTTGGGACGGCACGGACCAAGACCAGCGGCCGGCTGGCACCGGCACCTATATCTGCGAACTAGTTACCGAGTACGCGACCCGGCAAAGGCTCATGCTACTGCTGCAATAAATACCGAGGTGCCAAGACAGCGAGCAAAAAATCAGCCCACCCGCGGCCGCACCACGGTTTCGCCGTCGGCTTCCACCAGCGGCCGGTTGTAGATATAAGGGGGTTCGAGCACGGCCTGTTGCGCCTCGGTCAGCTCGCTAACCCATGCGGGCTGGCTGGTCTGATACGTCCCTCCGGCAAAATGCAAATACTTGGGCGAGTAGCGGTAGAGCAGGGAGCGCCGCTCGTGCTCGGCTGTCCACGGGAGCGTGCCGTGCAGGGTCGCCTCGTTGAAGATGACCATGTCGCCGGTCTTGCAGGGGACGTTGTACACGACCTCGCGGTGCTCCTGCCAATGGCAGATTTTTTGCGGCAGCGGGAAGTTGGCCTTGTGGCTGCCGGGGATCACGCACAACCCGCCATCGCCCTCATTGACGTCGGCGAGCTGGAACTGGCAGACGATCATGCCGCAGCGCATCTGGTCGTTGGCATACGCGTAGTACTGCGCGCCGTTGAAGTGGCGGCTGGTCGAGCCGTGGAGGATCAGACCCTCGGCACCCTTGCCGCCGCAGAGCATAAAAGGCGAGTGGTCCATCTTCCAGCCACGGCCAAAGAGCGCGTCGAGATAGGGGATGAGCTTTTTGTGCGCCAAGAGGGTGCGGAAGGGCAGGCAGTGGGGTTTTTCCCATTCGAGCATCCCCGTAAACATGCCGCGCCGTCGGCCTTCGAGCGCGTCGCTGCCGCCGGTATTGTGATTGCCGTCTTCGCCGCGCTTGTCCTCATTGGCGTCAAAGGCTGCATTGAGTGCATCGACTTCGGCAGGGGTGAGGAAGTCGGGGATCTTCAGGAAGCCCTGTAGGTCGAAGAGGAATTTCTCCGTGTCGTTCATCAATAATACGTCTCCGCGTTGTGCACCGGGGCGTAGCCGACTTCGCGCCGGGGCGTTTCAATGTCAAAAATGTTATAGGTGTTGTCCGAGATCGCAAAGTAATGCGCGCCGCTGGGCAGGTCGCCGGCGCAATGCCGCTGGAAGCAGGCGTGGACTAGGCGGGCGGCGTCCTCTTGGTGGCACCAGACCGCGAAGTAACCCCTTTCCTCTACGTGGACGTTATTTTTTGCGTTGACGCCGCCCCAGCGCATGGCAACCGCGCTGTGCCCCAAGTCGGCGACCTTTTGCGCCCACTCTTCTACGTGGGCTTTTTCGCGTCCGTAGTCGTTGATCGGGTGCGCGGGCACGGCCGCAGAAATCCGCTCGGGCCAATCGGTTATCTGGTCGAACTGCCGCTCGGCCAAGGTCCAATAGAAGCCCAGCTGGTGAAAGTCGTACAGCCCATCGACCGCGTGCACCGAACTGGAGCCGACGATCATCGGCGGCTCATCTTGGGCCAACACCGCTTCAAATACCAAGTCGGTCATCCGGTGCATGGCCGCCAAGCCGCCGCCGCGAGCCAGATAGACGACCAAGTCGCACCCAGGGATCAGGGCGCGAAATTCATCCGGCGACTCCGTAATATCGAGGTCGATAAAATCCCCTCCGGCATCCGGCGCGGTCGCCTTATCCGGCGCGCCGGGCAAATCCACGGACACCATGCGGTAGCGCGGGTCGAGCCTCGGCATATAGGTCCGCAGGCCCGAGCCAATCGTGCCGCGCCCGCCGATGAGCAAAACCTTGTATTCTGACGTCATGAACTCCTCCTTTTGCGGAGGCAAACCTAAGCGACGGCCCGCCGATTGACCAGCCTTGGACGCGCACGGCGGATGTCCAAGGCGACGGCGCTCATGTCTGTGCGCTCTCTGACTTCGGGGTCGCGAGCGCGGCCCGCCCCTTGTCCGTCAGCCGGTACTTCTGCAACGGACTTCTCGGTTTGTCGGGGAGAGTCATTTCCAACAATTCTTCTTGGAGGAGTCGCTCAAGCCGCTGCTCGAAGCTCCTCGTTCGCGTCGAATAGTTCGCAGCCGCCCGCAATCCCTTACTCGTAGTCGCTCCTTGAATACAAGCTTGCAGCATGGCAACATCTCTGACGGACAATTCAGCTTGCACCCCAGCTTGCACCCCAGCTTGCACCCCAGCTTGATTCCGGTCTACTTGCGACTCTGGCCTCCCTATGACTTGCCTTGTTTCCCTGTCCAAGTCCAAGTACGCGGCGGAGAACGGGAACTTCAACCACAGACCGTCGCCGCTAGATTGTAGCTTCCACTCTGGTGTAGGGTTGCCAGCCTCTTTGCACATTTCCGCGATCCTCCGGATGCCCCGTCCCCAAGCTTCGATCATTCCGGCTCGGAAGAAGGCGTAGGCGATTCGCGGGTTATACGGCTTTGACGAAAGTTCTCCGGCGAGTTGATCGGCGGCCCATTCAGACGGCAACTGCACCGCATTCCAGATCGCGATCTGGTCGTCGTACACGCGAATCTGAATTGTGGTAGGACTGGCGTAATCCCGGTGAATGATGGCGTTGATCACCGCTTCGCGCATGGCTTCGCGCGGCACGGGAAAGGTCTCCACGCGATAGACGCCGTCGTAGGAGATCAATGCTTTCGTGTACTTCGTGTATAGCAAGTCCATCGTCCGATCAACCTGAGTGAACAGGTCCCCTTCGATAACGTCCTGATACAGCAGTTCCGAACCACGGAAATAGCCGATCTTCACATAGGCTTCCATCACGAACCGATCCGGCGCTGGATGAAAGAGCAGGACCGCGGCGCGCTTCAGATAACCCGCCTCTCGCAACTGAAGCCTTTCGATCACCCCCTCATCGGATTCGTCCAAGATGTCCTGCGGCAAGCGTTCGCTCTCAGCCCCCCGCTGGCGGAATCCATCAAAGACGCGACCGTCCAGATCCTTGAGACCGACGCCCGGCAGGGGCACATCGTCCCACGTTCGGCCGTATTTCTGCAACAGGAAACGGCTAAGTGCAGCGCCTCTGAGCACCTGCTTGGTGCTGCCGCTGCGATAGTAGAATTCGCCTTTGTAGCTGATTGGATTAGGGTAGGGATCAACCGCGATTTCCAGATATTCCCCGCCGTCTTCCGACTTCAGGTTCACGTCCACCACGACGCCGAGCAATGCCTGGGCCTTGTTGGGAATCTCTTCGAGCAGTCGGAGAACGTTTTTCACTCCTACCACCTCACCTCGGTCATTCTTGCCGATTTCCAGTACGCCGCCCTGAGCATTGGCGAAGCCGCAGACCCATTTTAGGTATTCGTCCCGCCATGTCTCTTTCCATTCTATGTTTTGGCTCTCGCTCATGTTGCCTTTTTTGTCAGAGCCTCGGGTTTGACTAGCCGCACCCGGCCGGTGAGAAACGCCTCCTCGACATTGTGGTTGCCGCTACTGCGTACGAATTTTTCGTTGGCCAACGGTGCTCATGTCTGTGTGCTCCCTCACACAACCGCTGTCGGTCAGCACGGCGGGCCCCTTATAGGTGTCAGTACGAGGTCTCACTTGAGTATTCGTTCCGCTTCCGACCGTATCCAGACGGAAAGAGGTAAGAGTGCCGCGCCGATCCCGTAGGTTATTACCTTTTTCACTATATGGATCTCTTTTGTGCCATCTGTTTCATGCTCCTCATGGGAGTCAACTACGATGGACGATTCAAAACTTCCAGTGAGGATTGCTATCGCAGACTCAATTCCATGTTTCAGTAAAACCGGAGAGCCGCTTTGACCAACGATGACTGGGAAGCTCAGTTCATATGCGGCGAAACGGTACTTTCCCAAGGCGTGATTGAAGTGTCGCTGGATATGACCGCTCATCAATCGCGGCTCTAATTGAATCTTTCTTAGATCTTCACTCACAGCCGGGTAGCCGAAAGTGATTACCTCCTCTCCCAGATAGAAACCGCCTCCCACTGTCGGCGCACCAAGTTTGAAAGCTCGTGGTGATTGATCTGATTCAAATGCCAAAGCTGCAACATCCGCTGTAGGATGGTGTGTCACAGAACGCGGCTTGACAAACTGCCCAGACTTGAGTTTGAGAAATATCCTTTCCGGCTCGGCACTGTCGACGACATGGGACGCAGTCAGAACTATACCTGGTGTCTCGAATCCAAACCCTGTACCCGAGAACCTTACCAAGTCATCGTCGCCATCGCGGAGGCCGATTGGGCAAATGTATTCGCGGGGATTAATTCGATCTATGGGCTTATTCACTTCACTATCTTGCATAGTAGATCATTGTCCCTTGCCCACTATTCACCGTCTTCGCCTTCCCGATAGTTCAATTCTCTCTGGATACTCTCCAATTGGGCTACAAGCTCCTGTTTCGACGGCAGATAAAGCTGGTATTTAGGCGCGTAGATATTGGCTTCTTCCGGTAGCGTCAGCTCAACCACGGCATCGTTCTTGCGGCCACAGAGCACAATACCGATGGTCGGAAGTTCGTCGTCCGTCTTCACATAGCGATCAAAGTAGTTGACATACATCTGCATCTGACCCAAGTCCTGATGGGTCAATTCGCCGCGTTTGAGGTCAATCAGCACATAGCAGCGCAGTAGCCGGTTGTAGAAAACGAGGTCCACACGGAAATGACTGTTGTCGAAAGTAAACCGCTTCTGCCGCGCCTCGAACAGAAATCCCTTACCCAACTCCAGCAAGAAGTGCTGAAGCCGGTCGATAATCGCCGTTTCCAGTTCGCTCTCTGAATAGACGGGCTTTTCCTCCAACCCAAGAAACTCCAGCACCAGTGGGCTCTTAATCAGGTCCGAAGCCTTATCGACCACCTGCCCCTCGCTGGCAAGCCGACGAACTTCCTCCTTGTCGCGGCTGAGTGCGAGCCGCTCGTACAGGGAGCTGTCGATCTGCCGCTTGAGTTCGCGGACACTCCAGTCGTTGTCGATCGCCTCAATCTCGTAGAAGCGGCGCTCCTCGGGATTGTCGATGGTCAGCAGGGTGACGTAGTGGGACCAGCCGAGAGAGAACCGATCCTTGAGCAGGACAATTGTGTTTTCCAAGGGAATCGATTCGTCCGATGCTGTCGGTCGAATTGCAGGAGTTCCGTCAACGGACGCCAAGGATGCCAATTGGGCCGACAGTGTCGGACCAATTTCCTTTTGCTTCTGGTAGAAACGTCGGTAGAGCTTCAAACGGGTCTCCGAACTGCCCTTTATCCCGATCCTTTGCAGGCGACTGGCGATCTTGGCCAAGAGTTGACTGCCGTATTCCGCCCTATCCTCCCCATGCTGTTCATACTCCACGATATACCAGCCGAACAGATAGTTTCGCACTACAAGTGAACTATCGACGGTACGCGCCGCCGAGCGTTGTGTTTTCTCGTGGGTGCGCCGACACAACTCGACAAGATTCTCAAAATCGAATGTTTGACTCATAGCAAAATCCCCCGAACTCACGCTTTTCTGGCGACGAGCTCGCCCCACGCTTCTGCGGCAAACGCCTCTGGCATCTCGCCCCACGTGAGGAATGATGACTTTAGCTGAGCCAAGACCCGTTTATCCGCTAGTCCGCATTCCACAAGCTGATCAGAGAATTCAGAGGTGCCGCACAACTCCGCCAGAAAGTGCGCGTTTCTCCGCGTGGACTCCGCATCCGGCGTCCAACAGTCATACGACGCGGAAACCTTGACAATCTCGAATCCTGCCTTGCGGAATAGTCCTGGCTGGCGACGTCCACAGTACGGATCTCCGCCATTTCGTTTCATCAGTTCGATGAATAACTGCGAAAATTTCCCCAGCGGCTCAGGCGTAGGCTCAAGCAGGAATCCTCCGAAGTCGGCGTGTCTTGAGCCTACTAGCCCTCCCGATTTCAGTACTCGGTGAATCTCAGAGATAGCTTGCTCTGAGTCAGCGATGTGCTCTAGGACTCCGTGAACGAAGACGACATCGAATGACTCGTCATCAGCAGTCAGGCTGCAAAGGTCGTCCGTCTTGAACTCGATTGTAGGGAATCCATCGGCGAGGCGCTGAGCAAGATCGATTTGACTCTGCTCTCTGTCCACCCCTAAGACGCGCCCAGGTGCCACGATCTCCGCGAGTCCTTTGGTTATTGTCCCAGGTCCGCAGCCACCGTCCAAGAGAGCCATCCCAGGTACAAGGTATTTCAGAAGAAACTGAGCGTGCGTGTCGGCTGTGCGCTCTTGGAAGAACCGAGCCGTGCGCTCATTGTAGCCAACAGAATACCTATTCATCCGTTTAGCTTCCGTACGGAATAGGTTTCAGAGCCATGCCCTAGCGCCCCTTAAACCACAGCTTCATCGCCGTCCCACCCATAATCATCTCCTTCTCCGCTGCGGAAATATTCGGCAGATGGCAGTCGAGCAAATCCACCAGTTTCTGGTAGCCCGGCTCCACCACAATCCACGGCGAATCCGTACACCACATCATCCGATCCGCGCCATAGGCCCGATACACATCCTCGACCATGGACTGCATATCCCCGTAGGGCCAAGGCACCTTGGAAAACGCGTACTCCCCCGAAATTTTGACATAGACATTGGGAAAGCGCGACAGCGCCATCACTTGCGGATAGTTGGCCGGCGGCAGCGGCTCGGCGTCAAAGCGGGGGCGGCCCCACCGGTCCGGCCCACCGGGCGTGGTTGGCATCACGCCGAGATGGTCAATGGAAATGTTCACGCCGGGAAAAGCCGCGGCCAGCAGTTCGATGCAGGGAAATTGAGCCCCACCGGTGTAGATGTTGATATTGATCCCCAGCTCGTCCGCACATTCAAAGACATCGTAGGTCGCCAGGTCCTCGGCCCGCTGTGCGGTCGGATCGCCCAACGCCCCCAGCCGAATCCCCTCAATGCCAGTGGCGGCGACGAGCTCGCGCAGGCGAGCGGGCGGGTCCGGGTCGTCCATGTCAATCAAGCCCGTCGCTGTGAAACGGTCGGGCCACATCTGCACGCAATGCGTGACATAGGCGTGCTGCTCGATTTGGGTGCCGTTCATTTCGATCAGCACCGCGCGGTCGATGCCCGAAGCATCCATGTCGGCTATCAGCGCCTCAATCGGGCAGGCGCGGTCGGCCGGTGCGAGACCGCTCAGTTCGCGGGGGAACCGCTCGCTCGGCAGGTCAAAGACGTGAACGTGCACATCTACTTTATCCATTTCTTGCGTCCTTTCTCTAAGCTAGGGATCGAGATTTAGGTTCCAGCGCAACTCTCCGGGCGAGGCTGCGTGTTGGTAAATCGGGTTCATCAGCTCGCTGCGATAGCGCGCAAAAAGTATGGGATCGACGAAGCGCTCCGCCTGCGACCAGTCCCAATCTATATAGGTAAATGCCTTGATGTTGGAATGGTGGCGCAAGAAGCGGAGGAAGGGGATGAACCAATGGGGCCACGCCTGCTCGGCTTGGCCTAGGTCGGTAGTAACCGGCGTGACCACGCCAACGAGCACGGGATAGTCGCGCTCCTGTGCCGTCTCGATAAAGGAGCGGCTGCGGCGCAGGTCTTGCGGCGCGGCCACGTCAATCGACCACCAATCGACGTACTCATCACCCGGATAGTAGGCCAAGTAATCAGAGCCGCCGTCGTCCTTCTGCGTCCATACCAGCGCCACGTGCTCCAAGCCCCAGCGACCCCGCAGCGTTTGCGCTATCCGCCGCCAAGCCTCGGTGTAACTGGTCGCTTCATAGGCACGCCAAGAGCTATTGAACGCATAGCCCAACCGCAGCAAAACCGGGCGCTCTAGCTGCTGCAACCCCCAGCAGAGCCGCTCAATCGCCTCGTCGAGCTGACCATCGGCAATGGCCGCCTCATAGGGCTGGCCAGCAGAGTTGAAACCAAGGTCAATTTGCGGCAGGCCGTACCCTACGTGCTGGTCCAGATTGGCGAGCAACGCCAGATGCCAGTCGTAGGGCAGGTCGTGGAGCTCGTAGTACACGGCATAGAAAAGCGGGCGCGTGCGTTCTTCGTGGTCGAGCGGCCCATAGCTGAGCGCGGCCCCGTGCAAGATGCGCTCGCCGAGCGGCTCTAGGCGGTGGAGGTGGTCGGTGCGGGCGGCAAAGTGGCCCAAGGGATCGGGCCCGAGCGAGGCCGCGTAACAGCCCGCCAAAACGAGGGCGAATAACAACAATAGAGAGCGCATGGCAGCAAACCTGCGAAGTGGGGAGTGATATTGCACAATATCGGCATTTTGAGTTGGCACTCAAAACCGCTCACCCGCAGCGTGGAGCACGCCGAGCGCATCGCAAGTGACGTGGAGGTTGGGGCGGCTGCGGTTGGGGCGGCCCCAATCGACGAGCGAATCGTCGCCCTTGCCGACGCGCCCGACTCGGTAGTGTTTGCGCTCGGCCGGGAACGCGCCATCGTCGAGTTGCTTCGACTTGAGCAGATCGAGTGCAGCGCGGCAACGCGCGTCGGCGAGATAGCCAGCTTCGACCATAACCTTGAGAGCAAAGAGGAAGTCGCAGTGCTCGTAGCAGGGATAGTGCAACGAAGCATAGTCCGCACTCAAGGGCTGGCCATCGGGCTTTTGGTAGAGGCGGTGGGCGAGCAAGTGTTCAGCGAGGCGGGCGGCAACATCGCCAGAGGTGCGGTCGGTGCGCAGGCGGGCATGCAGGGTGAGGCCGCGCAGGGCGGTAAGCACTTGACCAAAGGCCGCGGGGCTGCGGCCCAACGCCTTGGGCAAGCTGCCTGCGAGGCGCTGGGCCAAAGCGTCGGCGCAGCCAGCGTCGATGTCGAGGAAGAGCAAGTAGTACAGCGCATTACCCTCGATTGCGCCGCAGGCAGGCTCGGGACGGTCGGGGTCCAAAAGCCACTCACAGACTTGGTCGCGCAAGCCCCAGAGACTCTTGTCACCAGACGCGGACCCTAGGTCGGCCAGCATGTATAGCACCCAATGGGCACCGCGCCAGCGGTGGCTCGGCGGGAGGGGAATCCGGCCCGCAGTATCCAACTCGGCCAACAGGGTGCGAACCAAGACTGAGTCGCGGATCTCGTCGCGAAGAATGCGAATCTCGCGCTCGCTGGGTGGGCGGGTCGAAACGTTGAGGCGGATCTTGTAGCGCACAAAAGGCTCGTCCATTGCGGAGAGCGCGCGGGCGATGTGGGCAGTGGACATAGGTTTTGGACTCGGAAAGATGCGTTGGCGTCGAAAAAAGGGCTTGTATATTGTTGTGCAATCGCAATAACAAAAGCAATAGTCCGCTTTGCCTTACTACGGGAACGGAGAGCAAATGCCTAAAACCAATAGAGGCTGGTCCATGGGCCGCCAGTGCAAGCCGGCTGCTGAATACGACATGCGCGTCGCCCGCGACCTGTTGCAACGAGAAAGCGCCCGCTGGCCGGCGTATGCGATTGTAACCACCCCCAGCGCGTACGCGGCCGCCCAAGACTACCTCGTGCGCGAGCCAGCGGGCGTGGTCTTTGCCGAATGGCTGGACTCGGCGCATCAGCAGGACCTCAGCGACCAGCTACCATCCGGGATCGAACTGGTCATCGGCTTGGGCGGCGGCAAGGCCCTCGACGCTTCCAAGTTCGTAGCCCTCGACAAGGACGCCGAGCTGATCTTGGCACCGACGATCCTCTCTTCCGGGGCGATCATCCACAGCCATGTGGCGCGGTGGGACGGCTATCAGACCGTGGGCGATTTGGACGACTGGCCGTGGGTGGATTGCCAATACGTGCTCGTCGATGTCGATGTGGTCCTCAAGGCACCGGATTACTTGCACACCGCTGGGCTGGGTGACATCCTCTGCGGCCATGCCGGGTTAGAGGAGTGGCAGCGGCGGGCGGCGTTGGGACAAGGAGCGGCATTCGACCCGGCGCTGGCGGCCCAGCAGGTGGCCCATCACGAGTCAATCGCCAGCTCTTTTGCCGCTACGCTCGATGCCAACGGGCGCATGACCGAGGCGAGCGCGGCCAACATCGCGCAGCGGATTAAGGAGCGCGACAGCCAGCAGCTAAAGGCCCCCACGGAAAGCGGCGATCATCCGTTCTGGATCGCGCTGGAGACGGCCAACCAACAGACTTGGATCCACGGCGAACTCGTGGCCTTGGGGGCGATGATCATCACGTGGTGCTGCGCGGGGGATACCGCGGGGTTGGTAAAGCGACTGGACCGCTGTCGGGTGCGCTGGCGGCCCAAGCAAATGGGGCTGGAGCGCACGGCACTGCAAAAGGGGCTGGCGTTTACACCGCGCTACATGGCGGAAAAAGGCGTCAACTCAGTACTGCGCGAGCCGATTGAAGGAGTACGCTTCGACGAGCTGTGTAGCTTTCTAGAAACTCCCTAATCGTCGCATCGGCCCCGCGAATGGCAAAAAATAGCCCCTACCGCAGCTTCCACGGCAAGGGCCAAATGCAGTGCGCAATCTCCTAGATATTCAACCAGTAGTTGAACTTCACCAAGAAGATATTGGTCCCCTCGTCCACAAAGCTGCGCCGCAGGTTGTACCCGGGGCGAAATGCGCCCAAGTCGGAGTCGTCGTGGCGGAACTGCGACCAGACGATGAACAGGGTGCTGCCCGGCTTGTACTCCCAGCGCAAGACGGCGTTGCTGTGCAGCGAGCGGTTGCGAAAATCAGGGCTTTTCTCCGGGCCGGGATGCGCGACAAACGAGTAGGAGCGCGGCCGAGCCAACTCCTTGAAGTTGGCGTACTGGCCCGCACTAATAAAAGGCTGGACATAGAACTCCAAGCTCAAGTCGCGGCTGAAGAGGATGTTGGCCCGCGTCGTTAGATCGAGGGTTTGGCTGTCTAACTCCCCGTACACGAATTGATCGTCTTCTCCGTCGGCGTTCGCATCGAAGTTTTCGACCCATTGGGCATCGTTAAAACCCCAACTATAGCGCGGCCGCAGACTGATCTCGAACCGCGAAGTCGGCCGGATGCGGATGCTGCCGGAGACCTCGCGGTGGGTGCTGCCAGCCGAGTTGCCCTCCCACTCGTACTCGACCCAGCCGCTGACCATAAAGCGGTCGTCGCTTTCCAGCTCAATCTCAAAGCCGTCGCTTGCCGGCCTCGCGATTAGGGGGCCGCCGCGGGTATCGAGATCGTCGAAGGACCGCCACATGTGGTAGTAGTCGATGTGGATCCACCAGTAGTTTTTGAGCTGGTGGTGGGTGTTAAAGTCAAAGCCGTTTTGCAGATTGGTGCGGTCGAAGTTCCAAGTGCCCCAGCGGTTGAAGTTGTAGAAATTGCGGCGGAAGATGGCCCAGTCCTCTTCCTTGCGCAGCTGGATCCAGAGCCAAGGGTTGTAGAAATCGCTGCGCCACTGGAAGCCGAGGTCGTCGATCTCGAAATGCCGTGAATAGGCCTCCCACCAAAGCTCGCCGCGCAACCAGCCGCTGTTCTTGCTCAAGACCGCCATATTGCCCAAACCGCCGCGACGCTGGTCATCCACCGCGGCGCGGCTGCCGGCGAGCTGGCCCCAAAAGGTGTATCCGTTGTCGCGCCACTTGAGAGTCCAATCCACGCCGCCGGTATAGGCATTCCGCGCGCGGTCGCGCTGCACGGCCGTGCCCAAGAGGCCGACATGCGAGTTGCCAGCAAATAGATCCTGCTTGACGCGACCGACGAGAAAGTGGGTGCGCGGCTCGACGAGAAAGTCGCTGCGCTCTTGGTACTCCTCGCCGGACACCTCGCGCACCATGGTCGTCTCAACGCGCGCGTACTCTTTGGCAGTAAGCGCCGTCAGCAGGCCAAAAGTGGTCTTGGATGCGGTCTTACCCGTCAGCTTGGCTGCGCCCATAATGGTGGTGGACTCGCTCTCGTTGAGGGCATCGTGGCCATCGGGCAGCGAGTGATAGCCGGGCTGGCGGCCAATGCGCCGCGAGTAGAACAGGTCAATTGGCGTGTCGAACACCTCGCCGTCCTCCACGAAGAAGGGGCGGCGCTCTTCCTGGAACGTCTCAAAAACCGAAAGATTGAGTTCGGCCGGATCGGCTTCCACTTGGCCGAAATCCGGGTTGATCGTGGCGTTGAGCGAAATATTCGACGACAGTCCGTAGCGCAAGTCCGCGCCGGCATTGCCGAATAATTCGCGCGCATCCGCCAAGGTGGAGCGGCCCACCGAGTAGGGCAAAAGCTTCAGCGTGCGCTTAGATTCGAGGTCCGCTAAACCCTCTAAGTGGGCAAAGCGCGAGACCGAGCCACTCTCTTTGCGCGGAACCATGACCCAGAAGGCCTGTTCCTTCTTGCGACTGATGTAGCGGGCGACATTGATGCCCCAGTTCCCGCCGCTACTAAAGCGGAGGTTGTGAAACGGGATGGCAAACTCCACGCTCCATCCCTCTGCGCCGATGGTATGCGCGGATTCCCACACGCCGTTCCAAGTGTCGTTGTCCCAACCGTAATCCTTGATTACAGCATCGTGGATCGACCCACCGGCGTACACCCCAAAGGAGTAGCCCGTCTGGTGGTCGTGATGCGTGTCCAAGCTAACTTGGATCCAATCGGCTTCGGTCCACTGGTCGCGGCGCACCAAGCGAGAGATAATCTGCTCGGGTGCCGAATCGTAGGCCATAACCGCCACGTAGAGCGCCTCGTCGTCGTACGCCAACTGTACGGTAGTTTTTTCGCTCGCTAGCTGCCCTTCCTCGGGCTCGCGCTGGACGAAGCCCGTAAAAATTGGGGCCTGCTGCCACACCGGATCGTCGAGTACGCCGTCGATCTGCGGACGGGTACCTTCTATGCGCACGGCGTCGAGCGTGCGGTCGGGCGCTTGGTGAGCATACACAACGCGGGGGCCGAGGACCGCACAGGCCACCGATGCCAAGCAATACAGCCAGTTGATCAGCCGAGAACATACGTCTGTCTTGCGGTGTTGCATGTTTTTTTCTCTGTCCTAAGTCGAGGGGTTGATGTTCCTAGGGCAGCGGTCGCTGCCGCTGCCCTAGGCTGGTTTCGCAATGCCGCTGCGCGTCAAAGAGCCATTAGCTGAGGAAGCGCAGGAGCGGTATCATCGCGAATACAAAGAGGCTGATGATTGCGTACATCAGTCCTTGGTTGATGATCTCGCGTCGCATAGTGTAGTTGCTCCTTGCGATGAGGTCCTTGGTTGGCTGGGTGAATGTCGCGCAGACCCGCTGCCGTCCGCCCGGGGTGGGCGGCAACGCCCCGCTGTCTAAGCCGCGCCGCAAAGCGGCGCAGCGCTGTCGCGCGTCGATGACCCGGCCGGCCCTGATCGCAACGCGCATCTTGGCACCGCCGTGAGTAAAAACCCAAGGGGCGGTGTTGCAGTGTTGTGTTTTGTCGTTGGTCTTCATTTTTACGGTTTCGTTTAGCATTTTTTATCTGAACAAATGTTCAGTATTAACTAATACAATGTCAAGCATTTTCACAAAAAAAGAGGCCGCAGCGCGTTTTCATTTTCGCGCCACGGCCTCTTGCCACGTTCAGCTCTCGCAAAGACGAGCTTCAGTCGGGGACACAGCCCCGACCTCTCGGCGCGAATAGGGTGTTTTCGAGCTGCACATCGGCAGCAAGATAGGTGCATCCATCATCTAGAATTCCCCCGGCGGCTATGCGCGGCGTCCCGCACATGTCGAAGCGATGTACACCTATCATTTTCATCCTCCTGTGGTTTCAATCCACGCCCCACACGGGGGCGATGAAGCCGCGAGAGTTTAGAGTTTATTGTTGCCCTATAAACCTAGTTACGAGAGGGCGTAAAACAGTGTCAAGAGACGCGCAAAAATTTTCAAAAAAAGCGAAATGGGATTACATCAGAATCGCAATTAGAGGCCGATCCAATAGAGCAGAATCGACAGCCCAAGTGGACTCCACAAAGTCGAGCCAATGAGAATGCCGCCGAGCAGATCGGGGCGCGCGTCAAAGCGCACGGTCAGGATGAGGGCGTTGATGGCCGTAGGCAGGCAGGAGCACAGCAGCAGCACATCGCGCACCGCGCCCTGCGCGCCGATCAGCAGCGTCAGGCCAATGCCAATCGCCGGCCCCAACAGGACCTTGGCACCAATGCCGCCGTACAGGGTGGCCGAACTGCGGCCGCGGATGGGGATGCACGAGACTTGCACCCCGAGCAGGATGATCGCGAGAATCGGGCCGGCTTTGCCGATCAGATCAGCCGCGTCGAGGACGGAAACTGGGATCGGTACGGCAAGAGCGTTGACGGCCAAAGCCAAAGCCGCGGCGTAAATCAGCGGCAGCCTGAAAATGCTCTTGAACGCTTGCAGCGGACTTTGCCGCCCGCCAGCGGCGATGTAGGTGCCCAGCGACGCGGCCATAACATTGCCGTACACAAAGAGCAGCATGACGATCGCTAGCGCCTCGTCGCCAAAGGCGAACAGCACTACGGGGACGCCGTACGAGGCGATGTTGACCGTGGGGAGGGAGAGGGTGACCGCGCTACGGGTGGGTTTATCCCAGCCGGCGAGATGCGCGACGAGCGCGATGACCGGCATGCTGACCACGTACATCCCAGCCTGCCAAGCAAAGGCTTGGGCGGCCGCCGCGCCGGTGACCGGGTGGCGCACCAGTGCCGAAAACATCAAGAAGGGCAGGCAGATGTATATGGCTACATCGGCCAAGGGGGCGGGGTCAACAGAGCGCCGCCGCCCCAACAAATAGCCGCAGCCGATGAGCAGGAAAATCGGGGCAATGACGTCGAGCAGAAAAGTCATTACCGCAAGCGGACAGGGCCGATGTTACACCTGCTCTTCTTGACCCGAAGCGGCCGAGCGGTACGCTGCGTCGAGCATTTCCACCCCGCGCATGGCCACTTCGCCCGGGGTCCAGTTGACATCGGTTTTGCCCAAGATCAAGTCGGCAAAGTTGTTGGGCGGGCCATCGCACTCGTAGGCCCCCGCGTCCTCGGCGACCTCCTCGACGACGTGTTGGCCGTCGTGGCGGCGCAGGTGCATGCGGGCGCGCTCGCAATCGATGAGCAGCATGCCCTCCGAACCGAACAGGCGCACATCGACCTGAAAGGTCTGGTCGGTGGGCACATTGCCCGCGCCACTGACCGTGCCCACGGCCCCCGAGGTAAAGCGCACTGTCAGCGCGTCGTACAGCTCAACCTCGGACCCGGGCGCGCTCATGGCGGCAAAAACGCGCTCGGCGCGCAGCCCGGACAGCCAAAACAGCAGTCCCGAAGAGTGCGATATTTGCGCGTGGGCGTAGCCTCCTTCGGCAATGGCCGGATCGGCCCAAGTAGAAGGCGTGGGGCCGAAGAGGCTGGCACTGTCCTGCCCGGAAATCTCGGACACATCCACCTCCTCCCCCGACAGCAGGGCGCGAATCGGCGAGGCCATGTGGCAGAGTGCAAATTCGACCTCGCCGATGGCTTGCTCGTCCATTAGCGCCTTGGCCCGCTGGATAAAAGGCTTGTGATGCCAGCCATAGGGCACGAGCAACTGGCGGTCCCGCTCCGCAGCGAGGCGCACCAATTCGCGCGCGTGGGCCGCGCGGGTGGTCAGGGGTTTTTCGCACATCACGTGCAGGCCCGCCTCCAAAGCGGCGCGGGCGTGTTCGTAGTGCAAGGGGTGCGGCGAGGCCACGACGACCCCGTCGAGTTCGCAGTCGGCTAACAACTCTCGGTAGTCCTCAGTGGCAAACGAAAACCCGAAGTGATCCCGCACCTGCTCTAGCTCGGCTTGGCCCAAACGGCAGACAGCCGTTAATTCGACGTCGTCGCGGGTGGCAAAAACGGGCATGTGGTTGCTGGTGGCCCACCAGCCAGCGCCGATAAACCCGAGGCGCACTTTATCTTGGGTGCTCATTGGCGTTGCTCCTTGGTTGGAGCGGCTAATGTAGGAGTGCGCGAGCAGTGCAGCAAGTACGGCGTCATTAGAAATTAATTTGCCTACTAGCTTATTTTTTTTCTTTAATTATCTGACGTACGCACGGAACCCTTATCGACTATCGACGCCTGACATTCGCCCGCCCGCCTTAGCTATCGCTCTAACTTTCATATCCCTATTATATCTCTCACCTCACAAGGAAGGAAGAAATGGCTGCCCCCATAGCGCTTCAACTCTACACGGTCCGCGACGCCCTCGCGCAAAACTTCAAGTCCGTGGTCACCCGGATTGCCGAGATAGGGTACGTGGGCGTCGAAACGGCCGGATTCCCCGGCATCGGAGTAGATGAAGCCAGCGACCTATTTGCCGATCTAGGGTTAGACGTATGCAGCGTGCATACGCAGCTCCCCTTGGGCAAACAAAAAAACCAAGTCATCGAACTGGCCTACGAGCTGGAGGCCACCCGCGTGGTGAGTTCCACACCGCGCGATGCCTTCGCCAGCGCGGACACACTCAAGGCGCTTTGCGAGAGCTGGAACCAAGCCGCCGAGATCGCCGCCGAGAACGGCTTGGAATTGGGCCTCCACAACCACTGGTGGGAGTTCCAAGAAGTAGAAGGGCGTCCAGGTTTTGAGCTCCTAGTCGACGAGCTCGACGAGTCCATCTTCTTTCAGGTCGATACCTATTGGGTCAATACCGGCGGCGGCGACTCCGTGCAGGTCGTCGAGGAACTGGGCGAGCGAGCGCCGCTTTTGCACATCAAGGACGGCCCGTGTGACCCCGAGCAGGACATGCTCGCCGTCGGCGAGGGAGCTATGGACATCCCGTCCATTATCGAAGCCAGCCACGGCACCTGCGACTGGCTGATCGTCGAGTTGGACCGCTGTGCAACCGACATGATGGATGCCGTAGAAAAAAGCTATCAATACCTCGTTGGCAACGAATTGGCGCGCGGCGCCGAATAACGCAAAAGGAGCGTCATGACCAAGAAGGCAATCATGGTTTGGGGCGGCTGGGAAGGGCACGAGCCCAAGCAGTGCGTCGATGTTTTCGCACCCATTCTAGCAGAGGAAGGGTTCGCGGTAACCATTTCGGACACCCTCGACACGTACAAAGACCGCGACCTCATGGCCGAGCAGGATCTGGTGGTGCCAGCGTGGACAATGGGCCAGATCGAAGGAGAACAGGAACAAGGGCTGCTCGCGGCCGTTGATAGCGGTGTCGGCGTGGCGGGCTGGCACGGCTGCATGGCCGATTCGTTCCGCAACAATACCACCTATCAGTTCATGGTCGGCGGCCAGTTTGTCGCCCATCCAGACGGCATCATCGATTACACGGTCAACATCGCGGCCCCAGACGACCCCATCGTCGCTGGCCTAGATGACTTTCAAATGCACTCCGAGCAGTACTACATGCACACCGACCCAGGCAATGAAGTGCTCGCCACGACAACCCTAGAGGGCCGTCAAAGTGCGCCTTGGGTCAACGGAACGGTCATGCCAGTAGTGTGGAAGCGCGCGTGGGGAGCGGGTCGGGTGTTCTACTCATCGCTGGGCCACGTGGCGCGGGACTTCGACGTGCCCGAAGCGCGCGAGATTCAGCGACGCGGCATGCTCTGGGCCAGCCGCTGAGGAGATCGCGCTATGAAGTTTCGCAAAAACCTCTCCTCGCAGGCGTGTCTCTTGGGTCTTGGGCTGGCGGTGGGCCTCCTCTTAGTCGTCCTGACGTGGTGGCTTGTAAACCGGCTGTCTGAGAAATGATGGGCCGCAAGAAAGTACTGATTACGGGAGCGGCTGGCCGCATTGGCGAGGTGATGCGCCAAGGGCTGCGGGAGAGCTACGACCTGCGGCTGATGTATCACCGCACGGTGCGGGAAGCCGCCGCAGGCGAAGAGGTCGTCCGCGGCAGCGTCGCCGATCTGAATGCTATGGCCGAGGCGGTCGCCGGCGTCGATGCAGTAGTTCACCTCGCCGGCGATCCAGCGGTTAGCGCCACTTGGGAGTCGGTGCTCGAAAAGAACATTCAGGGCGTGCACTGCACCTATGAGGCCTGCAGAAACGCGGGCGTCAAGCGGGTCGTCTTCGCCAGCACCAATCACGTGACCGGCCTTTACGAAGAAGAAGGGATGTACACCACGTGGGACATGCCCGTGCGGCCCGACAGTCTGTACGGGGCCAGTAAGGCATTTGGCGAAAGCCTAGGACGCTACTACGTGGATCGCTACGGTTTGGAAGTCGTATGCCTGCGCATCGGCTCGTTCCAGCCGGATTCCGCTGTCGTCGAGCGCAAAAGCGACCGCATTCTCTCCACCTGGCTGAGTCACCGCGACTGCGTCCAGCTCGTGCAGCGCTCCATTGAGGCCGACGTGCGCTTCGGAATCTACTACGGCATCTCGGGCAACACCCGCGCCTACTGGGACCTCCAAAACGCCCGCCGAGAACTAGGCTACGCTCCCCAAGACAACTCCGAGCATCTCGTTTAGGAATTGAGAATTAGGAATTGGGGCAGGGTAATTCTTAATTCCTATCGCCCCTCTTCCTCAATCCCCGCCAAAAAGTCTCCAGCAGCCGAAAACATATACGGACTACGTCTCGCAGGATATACAGCCCCAAGCAGACGCCGAAGAAGGAAGCGACTCGGGGGTCGAAGGCTAGTTCGACAATGCGGTCGAGTAGAGCGGGAATCACGTTGCATCCTTTAGGTGCAGGAGCTTATGAACCAAGAGCGATTAATGAGTGCCCGTTGCAAGCAGCGATTTGATTTGCCCCCACGAGGTCTCGGCCACAGCCGTAGCCTGATTGGTTCCTGGACAAGGAGCGGACGAACACAAACAACTTTTCTGCGTCTTGCCGTTGATATGGTAGGCGGTGCATGTCCGGTATGGCTCGTCCGGATTAAAATCCTCGCACAGTCTGGAGCGGTGGCATCTAAAACTCTGGTCCGTTGCATTGTCTGGCACGACCAATGAACAAGGAGTAGAAGAATAGCGCCTATCCGCTATATACAGCTCGCACTTATTATTTGAGGCGAATGTGATCCAGGCGTATTTCGGATATGGTGTATTTCTATCTATATATTCCCAAGAACAAAAACGATGATCGGGGTTTAAGCTACAATCAAAACACTGGTCCCATTTTGCTTCATCGCTACCACAACGAATTCCATCCTTGTCATGGTCGGCTTGGCCCAAGTTAATCGCAAGCAGGAGCACAAGCACCGTGAGGATCGTTGCGGCTTGCAACGTGCGTAGCATTGATTTGTTCATTTGTGTCCTCCATAGTTGAGGATTGGAGCTACAGCAGCCTGTTCATCGCTTCGTCTCCCGATCTTGCAAATGCCTCTTGATCCGTCCCCACGAGGTCTCGGCCACAGCCGTCGGTTCCCCGCCAGTATAAGACGCGATGTCCCAGAAATGCACCAAGTAGGATTGACCCGTGGCGCTGGCCAACGTGCGACCATCCGGTGAATACGCCACGAAGTCCGCACGCCCTTCGAGCGTATTGAGAAGTTCGCCTGTCGCCGCATCCCAAAGATGGATCGTGTGGTCATTAGTACTGACCAACATGCCTCCATCCGGTGAATACGCCAAACCACCACCACAGTTACTGAAATGACCTAGCCCTTCGAGCGTATTGAGAAGTTCACCTGTCGTCGCATCCCAAAGACGAACAGTTTCGTCGGAACTCCCACTGACCAGCCTGCGCCCATCCGGTGAGTATGAAACACTCCCGACACCATCCGTGTGCCCTCTAAGCGTGTTGAGAAGTTCACCCGTCTTTGCGTCCCAAAGACGAATCGTTTCGTCGGAACTCCCACTGACCAGCCTGCGACCATCCGGCGAGTATGAAACACTCCCGACACCATCCGTGTGCCCTCTAAGCGTATTGAGAAGTTCACCTGTTGTCGTGTCCCAAAGACGAATCGTTTTGTCGAGACTCCCACTAGCCACCGCGTCCCCTCCCGGCGAATACGATACGCTAAAGACGTTATCCCTATGCCCTTCGAGTGTATTGAGGAGTTCACCCGTCGCCACATCCCAAAGACGAACCCTTTCGTCGAAGCTCCCGCTGACCAGCCTGCGACCATCCGGTGAATACGCCACATCCCAGACCAAATACGTATGCCCTGCAAGTATGTTGAGGAGTTTACCCGTCTTTGCGTCCCAAAGACGAACCCTTTCGTCGAAATGCCCAGTGGCTACTGCGTCCCCGTCTGGTGAATACGCCACACTAGTAGCCCAAGTTGGTAGCCCTTTGGAATAGCTGCTACCCCCTTGGGAATAGCTGCTATCCGGCAGGCCAAAAGCTATCAAGCAGGCGATTAACACGAGGCAGGTTTGATGCACAACTCGCGTTTTCATGGAAAACTCCTTTCGGTGAGTTTTGAGGACTCTGCGGTAGCGCAAGCGGAAGACACGACTAATGGAGTGCCCGACGAAAGCAGCGATCCAGTCGGATCGTCTATTCGAGCTTGACCATCTTGCGGGTGCGTAGCTGCTCGCCCACGCGCACCTGATACAAATAGGCTCCAGAAGCGACGGGTTGACCCTGCCCGTCTCGGCCATCCCAAGTCAGCCGGTGTTCGCCCGCCGCCAACGGACCCGACCACACTTGGCGCACAAGCTATCCCAGGAGGTTGTAGATGGCTACGTCCACAGCCTCGGCAGCCTCGGGCACCGATAGGGGGATGGTCGTGGCCGGATTAAACGGATTGGGATAGTTCGCACCCAAGACAAACTCCGACGGCGTAGCCGCCTCAACAGCTACGGCTGTGGGCAGACTGTTCTGGTTGATAAATACAAAAGCCCCACCAGGAACCCCCCAAGCCCCTAAAGTACCGCCATCCTCATTCCGCCCCAGCACGATCAGATCGGCGGCCCCATCGCCGTTGAGGTCGCCGGCAAGCACCTCGTTGCCCATGCCTCCCGTACCCGGTAGCCGGTAGCGGCCTTCGAGGACAGGCACGCCATCGCGCTGGCCGAGCAAGACGACCAAGGCCGGACCCGTTTCCCCGTTGCCATCGACCAAGGCCACGTCCGGCAGACCATCGCCGTTGAGGTCGCTGACGAGTGGACGACCTTGCACGTGTACCTGCGAGCCGAGCAGCGTGTGGCTTGTCACCGCGCCCGAGGCGTCCAGACGCCACAGCGCCAAGCCGTGGTGAGTATATACGTAAGAGGAGACGGTTACTTCGACGATGCCAACTAAATCCACCTGTCCATCGCGACCGACCTGCAGAGGGGTGTATCCACAGGGGTTGACCATGGACTTAAAAGAAAGCGGCGGCTTCGCGCTGGCCGCCCACGGCTGGGTCAGCCAAACCCTAGTCGGCCCAGACTCTTGGAGCTGTCGATAGCACGATCGAGTCCATAACAGGCGCACGGACCCTCCCGCTCCTAACGATTGCTCAGCGGGCCAAAGCATAGGCCAGAGCCCCGCCTCGCTGTCGAGGGTGAACTGGTCGCTGCGGACAAACTCCGCGTCGCCATCGTTGAACCACAGGGTCGCTTGGGATGTCCCGTCGTGGGTGTGCTCTGCCTCGTCCTCATACTCCTCATACCCCGTGACCAACAGGTCCAAATCGCCGTCGCCTTCACCATCGGCTAGGCCAACGAAACCAGTGTTGGGCAGTCGCAGGATGGTTGCAAAGCCGTCCTCGCCCCGGTTGTGCCACAGTTCGAAGTTTAATCCCTCCTCAAAGGCCAGATCTAAGAGTCCATCCCCGTCGAAGTCGGCCCCCCAGATACTAATGATGGGCACACTGCTTGCTCCTGCTTCTTCTCTTCCGTGCATGACGTCGTGGGTGAGAACCAAGCCACCCAAGCCGTCGTTGGACGCCACGGTCCAGCCCCAGTGTGGAAAGTGCTCTCCCGAAGCTCCGTCGTCTGCATATACGTGTGGCGACCAACGAATCCAACCTACCACGAGATCCAAATCCCCATCGCCATCTACATCGCCCAAAACGCCGGTATCATCGAACCCCAAGCCGATGCCCGGGCCAAGGGTGAAAAAGTCGGGTTCTGCGAACAACGCACCGGGCGAGGCAAAGGCCCCGTGTGGAGCCGCCAACAGCAAAACAGCTACGATAAAGCGGTGCATAGTTTACCTCCTGAGGTTAAGAGCACGTAGGGGTGGCTTGCGCTCCGCACCGCCCCTACGGACGAGGCGCGATTAATGAGAAAGCAGCGATTTGATCCGTCCCCACGAGGTTTCGGCCACAGCCGTCGGCTCCTCGCCGGTATAAGGCGCGATGTCCATCACGTAAATCCCCCAGTCGCCGTCGCGGTTGGACTCAAAGGCGATGTACCGACCATCGGGAGACCAAGACGGAGACCTGTAGTTGGCCGAGTCGTCCGTCAGGCGGCGAGGGTTGCTCCCATCCGAACCCATCACGTAAATCCCAACCCTGTCGTACCACTCGGACTCAAAGGCGATGTACTGGCCGTCTGGAGACCAAGACGGAGACCTGTAGTCGACCGAGTCGTCCGTCAGGCGGTCCGTCAGGCGGCGGGGATTGCTCCCATCCGAACCCATCACGTAAATATCGCTGGCGCCGCGCTCGGAAACGAAGGCGATGTGCTGGCCATCCGGAGACCAAGACGGAGAATCGACCTGCTCCGGGTGGTCGGTCAGGCGGCGGGAGTTGCTCCCATCCGAGCCTATCACGTAAATCTCAGCTTTTCCGAGGCTACCGCGCCGAGACACGAAGGCGATGTACTGGCCATCCGGAGACCAAGACGGAGCCCAGTCCCAATGCGAGTCATTGGTCAGGTTGCGGCGGTCGCTCCCATCCGAGCCTATCACGTAAATATCGCTGACGCCGCGCTCGGAAACGAAGGCGATGTGCTGGCCATCCGGAGACCAAGTGGGAAGCGCGGCCCAAGCCGGGTGGTCGGTCAGGCGACGGAAGTTGCTCCCATCCGAGCCTATCACGTAAACCTTAGCCCTGCCGTCGCGCTCGAACCCGAAGGCGATATACCGACCATCCGGAGACCAAGTGGGAGCACTCCAGCTAGCCGAGTAGTCAGTCAGGCGGCGTATGGCCCCGACGACCCAAGCCCCCTCACCACTGCTCGTCACCGCTTGTTCAATCCCCGCCGACAGTTCAACATCCTCAGCGTCGGCATGCCCCCAGCCAGCGACGGCCAATCCCAGCGTTGTCAAGCAGACGATCAGTAGAGATCGATAGTTCATAACGTGGCTCCTTTTAGAAGGTTATGAATAGGGTGCGCTACGGAGGAAATATAGGCACATTCCGTGCCAAAAATACGGCCACCGACCGTATTCTCCATGCGGTAGCACAAGCGAAAGGGCGCGTAGGGGCGGCTTGCGCTCCGCACCGCCCCTACGCACGAGGCGCGATTAATGAGAAAGCAGCGATTTGATCCGTCCCCACGACTGGGACTCGACGCTCGTAGCAGCAGGGATCGCCGGTTGCCAAGCAGGCGAGTGTCCACCTAAGCCATTGGTCAGATTGACCAAGTTGCTCCCGTCTATATCAACGGCCCAAATCTCCATAGTGCTGTTAGTGGTGAAAGAAGTGAAGGCTATCCTCATGCTGTTGGGTGCCCAAGTAAGGGGATAAGGAGGGGCATTTAAGATGTCGGGATTCCAAGAGGGATCGAAGTTAGGTAGGTCGGACAGGGGAATGTTGTCCGTGTACCCATCTTCACCGGTACTCCAGATACGGAGGAGAGCTTGGCCAGCGGGCACACCAAGGGAAACTTGGTCAAGGAGACCAACACGCAAAAAGACGTATGCTCCTTTGGTTCTGTCTGGAGAAAGATTGAGATGGTCTTGGAAGCGGCGGAGTATCAAAGCCGCCTCCCTCCCTTCCATAAGTGAGGAGCCACTTCCGTCCAGTGCTACGGCGAACATCTCAGAGCGTTCCCACACAGGGTAGTAAATGCTACGCCCGTCTTCAGACCAAAAAAGGACATCTGAGTTGATAGGGTCTATTAATTCACTATCATCTGTTAGCTGCTGTGGATTGCCGCCGTCGGCGTCCATCACCCAAACGGCACTACCGGAATAATCGGCTCCAACGTCGATATAGGCGATCTTCGTGCCATCCGGGGACCAAACCGGGCTAGCGCAATGCCGGCCTTGGGTTAGGTTTACGGGGTTGCTCCCATCCGCATTCATAATCCACACGTCACGATCCCCCTCGCGGTAGGAGAGAAACGCTATTTTACCGTCGGCTTGCCCCCAGCCAGCGACGGCCAGCCCCAGCGTTGCCAAGCAGACGACAAATAGGGCTCGATAGTTCATAACGCGGCTCCTTTCAGAAGGTTAGGAATGGGGTAGAGCGTTGTAATAACGCACTGTACAAAACAGACGAAATCGTGGCCCACCTACAGCAATTTGATATCGCTCTTTTCCTTCTTTTTTATGGTCAGATCGTCTATTCGAGCTTGACCATTTTTCGGGTGCGCAGTTGATCGCCCACGCGTAGCTGATACAAATAGGCTCCGGAAGCGACGAGTTGGCCCTTATCGTCTCGGCCATCCCAAGTCAGCCGATGTTCGCCCGCTGTCAACGGACCCGACCACACTTGGCGCACAAGCTGTCCCAAGAGGTTGTAGATGGCTACGTCCACAGCCTCAGCACCGTCGGGCACCGACAGGGGGATGGTTGTGGCCGGATTAAACGGATTGGGATAGTTCGCACCCAAGACAAAGTCCGACGGCGTGGCCGACTCAACGGCCACAGCTGTGGGTGGACTGTTCTGGTTGATAAAGACGAAAGCCCCACCCTTTGTATAGAAGTACCCATCATTAGGTACACGCCCCAACACGACCAGCTCGGCGGCCCCATCGCCGTTGAGGTCACCGGCGAGCACCTCGCTGCCCGTGCCCGACACCTGATAGCGGCCTTCAAGGGCTCCATCGCCGTTGAGGTCGCCAGCGAGCGCCTCGTCGATCGTGCTCGACAGCCGGTAGCGGCCTTCGAGGACAGGCACGCCATTGCGCTGGCCGAGCAAGACGACCAAGGCCGGACCCGTTTCCTCGTTGCTATCGATCACGGCCACGTCCATCAAACCATCGCCGTTGAGGTCGCTGACCAGGGGGTGACTTTCCACGTGGATCTGCGAGCCGAGCAGGGTGTGGCTTGCCACCACGCCCGAGGCGTCCAGACGCCACAGCACCAAGCCGTGGTAGGTGAAGAAATAGGCGTTAACGAAGCGCTCGGAGGGGATAGCGGTTACCTCGGCGACTCCGACTAAATCCACCTGCCCATCGCGACCGGCCTGTAGCGGAGTGGAGTAACAGGGGTTGACCATGGACTCAAAAAAAAGCGGTGGCTCCGCGCTGGCCGCCCACGGCTGGGTTAGCCAAACCTCCGTCGGTCCAGCCTCTTCGAACCTCCAACACGATCGGAGCCATAACAGGCGCGCGGCCCCTCCCGCTCCCAGCGATCGCTCGGCAGGCCAAAGCCTAGGCCAGAACCCCTCCTCGCTGTCGAGGGTGAATCGATCACTGCGGACAAACGCCGCGTCGCCGTCGTTGGACCACAGGGTCGCTTGGGATGGCCCCTCGTGGCTGTGGTGTGCCTCGTCGTCATGCTCCTCATACTCCGTGACCAACAGGTCCACATCGCCGTCGCCTTCACCATCGACTAGGCCAATGAAACCGACATTGGATAGTTGCAGGATGGTGGCAAAGCCGTCCTCGCCCCGGTTGTGCCACAGTTCGAGGCTGTGTCCCTCCCGAAAGGCCAGATCCAAGAGTCCATCCCCGTCGAAGTCGTCCCCCCAGATACTAACGATGGGCGTTCTCGGTCTTTCTCTTGATGGGCGGGTGACGTTGTGGGTGGGGACCAAGCCGCCCAAGCCGTCGTTGGACGCCACCATCCAGCCCCATTGTGGCGCCCAACGAGCCCAAGCTACCACGAGGTCCAAATCCCCGTCGCCATCTACATCGCCCAAAGTGCCGGTGTCATCACTGGGCCCCCGACCGATGCCGGCACCGGCTTTGCCGAGGGGGATAAAGTTGGGTTCTGCGAACAACTCCCCTGTTGCGGCAAAGGCCCCGGGTGGAGCTGCCAACAGCAAAATAGCTGCGATAAAGCGGTGCATAGTTTACCTCCTAGGTTAAAGGATTAGATCGTCTATTCGAGCTTGACCATCTTGCGGGTGAGTAGCTGCTCACCCACGCGTACCTGATACAAATAGGCTCCAGAAGCGACGGGTTGGCCCTGCTCGTCGCGGCCATCCCAAGTAAACCGGTGTTCGCCCGCCGACAAAGGACCCGACCATACTTGGTGCACAAGCTGTCCCAAGAGATTGTAGATGCCTACGTCCACAGCCTCGGCACCGTCGGGCACCGACAGGGGGATGGTCGTGGCCGGATTAAACGGATTGGGATAGTTCGCACCCAAGACAAAGGCCGACGGCGTAGCCTGCTCAACGGCTACGGCTGTGGGTGGACTGTTCTGGTTGATTAAGACGAAAGCCCCAATTGATACAGACTTAAAAAGACCTTTTTGCACACGCCCCAACACGACCAGCTCGGCGGCCCCATCGCCGTTGAGGTCGCCAGCGAGCACTTGGCTGCCCGTGCCCGGCAGCCGGTAGCGGCCTTCGAGGACGGGCGCGCCATCGCGCTGGCCGAGCAAGACGACCAAGGCCGGACCCGTTTCCTCGTTGCCATCGACCAAGGCCACATCCGGCAGCCCATCGCCGTTGAGGTCGCTGACTAGGGGACGACCTTGCACGTGAACCTGCGAGCCGAGCAGCGTGTGGCTTGCCACCACGCCCGAGGCGTCCAGACGCCACAGCGCCAAGCCGCGGTAGGTATGTACGTAGGAAGAGGAAACGGTTACCTCAGCGATGCCGACTAAATCCACCTGTCCATCGCGGTCGGCCCGTAGCGGGGTGGAGTAACAGGGGTTGACCATAGACTCAAAAAAAAGCGGCGGCTCCGCGCTGGCCGCCCACGGCTGGGTCAGCCAAGCCTCCATCGAATCCCCGCACGATCGAAACCATAACAGGCGCACGGCCCCTCCCGCTCCCAACGATGGCTCGGCGGGCCAAAGCCTAGGCCAGAGCCCCTCCTCGCTGTCGAGGGTGAACCGATCACTGCGGACAAACGCCGCGTCGCCGTCGTTGTACCACAGGGTCGCTTGGGATGTACCATCGTGGGTGTGCTCTGCCTCGTCCTCATACTCCTCATACTCCGTGACCAACAGGTCCACATCGCCGTCGCCTTCACCATCGGCTAGGCCAACGAAACCGGTATTGGGCAGTTGCAGGATGGTGGCAAAGCCTTCTTCGCCCCGGTTGTGCCACAGTTCAAGATTCAATCCCTCCGCAAAGGCCAGATCCAAGAGTCCATCCCCGTCGAAGTCGTCCCCCCAGAGACTAAGGATGGGCACTCCTCCTACTTCTCTTTTTGGGCGGATGACTTTGCGGGTGGGGACCAAGCCACCCAAGCCGTCGTTGGATGCCACTATCCAGCCCCATTGTGGCGCCCAACTAGTCCAAGCTACCACAAGATCCAAATCCCCGTCGCCATCTACATCGCCCAAAGTGCCGGTGTCATCACTGTAGCCCCAGCCGATGCCTGCGCCGGGTTTGTCGAGGGGGATAAGGTTGGGCTCTGCGAACAACTCCCCTGTTGAGGCAAAGGCCCCGTGTGGAGCCGCCAACAGCAAAATAGCTACGATAAAGCGGTGCATAGTTTACCTCCTGAGGTTAAGGGCGCGTAGGGGCGGCTTGCGCTCCGCACCGCCCCTATGCACGAGGCGCGATTAATGAGAAAGCAACGATTTGATCCGTCCCCACGACTGGGACTCGACGCTCGTCGCAGTAGCAGAAAGGACGACAGGTTGCCACGCGGGATAATCTCCGCCCAAACCGTTGGTCAGATTAACCAAGTTGCTCCCGTCTATATCAACAACCCAAACCTCCCTGTCCCCTTGCTCGTTAGCGGCATAGAAGGCGATTCTCATGCTGTCAGGAGACCAAGTAGAGTGAGCCACTCTAGACCAGCCGGGTTCAAGTTCAGCTTGTTGATAGGGTAGATCGGGAAGGGGAACATACCAGAAATTTTCTATCTGGTCAGAAGGCTGCGGCCCCTCAGTAGGGGGGTAGCCAGCTAGGCCAGCTAGGCGTGTAGGGGCGTAGCTAGTTAGGCGTAGATAGGCATTGCCCTCGGGGTCCTGCAACACGACGGTTGCTCGTTTAGTCCCGTCTGGAGAACGATTGGAATTATCGAAGAACCGGCGGACTATTCCAGTCCCGTCCGTCCGAGATATAGGTGAGGAGCCGCTGCCGTCCAGTGCCACAGCGAATAGCTGTTGGGGGTCCCGCAGGTAGTAGTAAATGCTACTTCCGTCTTCAGCCCAAAAAAGCACTTCACTTCCGGGAGTTAGAGATCCCACTTGTTGCAGATTGCCACCATCGGCGTCCATCACCCAGATATCGGCAACAGAATAATTGACCCAAATGGCACCATCGGAATCGGGCTCGTCTCTAAAGGCGAAGGCGAGATAGGCGATCTTCGTGCCATCTGGAGACCAAGTTAGGCTAACGCACTGCCCATGCCGACCTTGGGTCAAGTTGACGGGGGCGCTCCCATCCGCATTCATAATCCACACATCCCCGGACCCCTCGCGCCACGAGGTAAATGCGATTTTACCGTCGGTTTGCCCCCAGCCAGCGACAGCTAGCCCCAGCGTTGCCAAGCAGGCGATTAGTAGAGACCGATAGTTCATAACGCGCCTCCTTTCGGATGGATAGATTGAATAAGAAGGTTAAATATTATATGTCATGGGACTGCAAGCAGCGATTTGATCCGTCCCCAAGTCTGGACTTCGACGCTCGTAGCAGCAGGAAGCACCGGTCGCCAAGCCGGAGAGTGTCCGCCTAAGCCGTTGGTCATATTGACCAAGTGGCTCCCGTCTATATCAACGGCCCATATCTCCCTAAAGCCGTCGTTAGTGGTAAAAGAAGTGAAGGCTACCCTCGTGCTGTTGGATGCCCAAGTGAAGTCTTCGTATGGTACCATTACGCTGCTGTCAGGATGCCAGAAAGGTTGATCGGGGTTAGGCAGATCGGGCAGGGGAATGACCCGAAAGAACGAGGCCCCATGAACGAACGAGGACTCACCTTCCCTAACATCGCGGATATAGAGGCGAGCGATATTCTCTTCGTCCCCTTTTTCCCGCAGCACGATGCCTGATTCTTTGGTCCCGTCCGGGGAAACACCAGGGCGGAAGCGGCGGTATACCTCTCTCCAGTCCACGGGTGAGGAGTCACTTCCGTCCAGCGCCATAACGAATGTATCAGGACCATCCCACCCGTCTCGAACCGGCGCGGCCATGACGGCGGTATAGTAAAGGCTACGCCCGTCTTCAGACCACCAAAGCCTCAGTTTTTCGACTGCATCGTCTGTCACCTGTTGCGGATTACTACCGTCGGCATTCATCAACCAAATCTCCCCACCGTACGGCCAAGTCTCATCATCGTCAACGCTAATATAGGCGATCTTCGTTCCATCTGGGGACCAAGCCGGGCTAGCGCAATACCGTCCTTGGGTCAGGTTGACGGGATCGCTCCCATCCGCATTCATAATCCACACGTCATCGTACCCGTTGCGGTGGGAGATAAATGCTATTTTATCATCGGCTTGCCCCCAGCCAGCGACGGCCAGTCCCAGTGTTGCTAAGCAGACGATCAGTAGAGATCGATAGTTCATATCGTGGCTCCTTTCAGAAGGTTAGGAATGGTTTAGTCGCCGACACGGTCTTGCAAATGTCCTCTTTTGATCCGACCCCACGAGGTCTCGGCCACGGCCGTCGGCTCTCCGCTGGTATAAGACGCGATGTCCCAGAAACGCACCCCGTTGTTGTCGTATCCCCCGCTAGCCAACGTGCCCCCAGCCGGTGCATAGGCCACACTAGTGACCCCTTTTGTATGCCCGCTGAGTGTAGCGAGGAGGTCTCCTGTCGCTACATCCCAAAGACGAACCGTGTCATCGCTCCCCCCACTGGCTAGCGTACTCCCATCCGGAGAATATGCGACACTCCAGATTCCGTCTCCGTCACTGTCGGGGTCTTCGTCCGTATGCCCGCTCAGCGTGGCAAGGAGGCTCCCTGTTGTCACATCCCAAAGACGAATCACGTTGTCACCACCTCCACTAGCCAGCATAGGGCCATTCGGCGAATACGCGATACCACAGACCCAGTCCGTATGCCCGCTCAGCGTAGCAAGGGGACTCCCTATCGCCACACCCCAAAGGCGAACCGTGCCGTCGGTACTCCCACTGGCCAGCGTACCCCCATCTGGCGAATACGCGACGCCACAGACCCCAGCCGTATGCCCTTCAAGCGTGGCGAGGAGTTCACCTGTCGCCACATCCCAAAGACGTATCGTGCCGTCGGTACTCCCACTGGCCAGCGTACCCCCATCTGGCGAATACGCTACACTCCAGACCTCGTCCGTATGCCCGCTCAGCGTAGCAAGGAGGGTCCCTGTCGCCACATCCCAAAGGCGTATCTTGTTGTCCCGCCCCCCGCTAGCCAGCGTGCTCCCAGCCGGTGAATACACTACACTATAGACCTCGTCCGTATGCCCGCTCAGCGTGGTAAGGAGAGTCCCCGTCGCCACATCCCAAAGGCGTATCGTCTCGTCGGTACCCCCACTGGCCAGCGTGCCCCCATCCGGCGAATACGCTACACTCCAGATCCAAGGCGGATGTCCATTTTTTTGGGCATAGCTAATACCCGACAGGCCAAAAGCTATCAAGCAGGCGATTAACACGAGACGAGTTTGATGCACAACTCGCGTTTTCATAACAAACTCCCTTCGGTGAGTTTTGAGGACTCTTCCACACGCCACTTTCAACCACTCATCACGGCAGCTTCTCGTCTTCTTAACTTCTATCAGTCCAGCCACCTCAACCAGAGATATACAACCCCGTCGGCCACCTCCTTGTCCTCCTCGTCGCGGTCATTAATGGGTATTCATCGAAAGCAGCGATTTGATCCGTCCCCACGACTGGACTTCGACACCCGTAGCAGCAGGGACCGTCGGTTGCCAAGCGGGCTCGCGTCCACCTAAGCCGTTGGTCAACTCGACCCAGTTGTCCATGTCTGTATCAGCGGCCCAAATCTCAAACTGACCCATGAAATCGAGAAAACCAGCGAAGGCTATTCTCATGCCGTCGGGCGACCAAGTAGGAAACGTTCGCCAATTTTCGTAGGGCTCGGTGTATATCAGTTTATTCTGCAGTGATTCGGGCAGGAGAAGACCCGGATGCATGTGATCACTGGCACTGGTGCGGATGTAGAAATTGACATGCTTATGGCCCCCTCCATCCCACAACGAGACGGTTGCTAGTAGGGTTCCGTCTGGAGAAACACCAGGGAGGAAGCGGCTATATACCTCTCTCCAGTCCACAGGCGAGGAGCCACTGCCGTCCAGCGCCGTAACAAACGCATCAGGGCCGTCCCACTCGTCTGGCAGCGGCAAAGTCACGACGGCTATATAGTAAATGCTACTCCCGTCTTCAGACCAAAAAAGCCGTGCTTTATCGACAGCATCGTCTGTCACCTGTTGCGGATTACTGCCGTCGGCGTCCATCAACCAGACTTCGCCGCCGGCAATATAGGCGATCTTCATTCCGTCCGGCGACCAAGCCGGGCTAGCGCAATCCCGTCCTTGGGTTAGGTTTATGGGATCGCTCCCATCCGCATTCATAGTCCACACGTCACCGCGCCCCTCGCGGTCGGAGATAAATGCGATTTTACCGTCAGCTTGTCCCCAGCCTGCGACAGCCAGTCCCAGCGTTGCCAAGCAGACGATCAGTAGGGATCGATAGTTCATAAAGCGTCTCCTTTCGGATGGAGGGATTGAGTAAGAAGAGTTCATAACACATCTCCTTTCAGATGGAGGGATTGAAGATTTACCCCAAGAGTTGGGGGTGGCTGCAAGATGACCTATTGGCGTCGCCTGCACACTTGGCAACAAGCATCAATAGATAGATGTAGCATACTTCGTGCCACACAGCAGACCCCGCACAAAAAAATCCTTTAGGATGTGCCCTAAAGGATTGGAAAACATAGTTTTATATAGCGTGAAACTTCTTTTTATTAGGCGTGCCGTCCGTCGTCGTTACAAGTTGATCTACAAAATTCCGTATTTAATACGACTTTTCCCGTATTTAATACGACTCCTTTCGTATTTGATACGATTTTTCACCAACAGCACCATGATCCGCGACTTTTCCCTTTAAGCCCCTTTCTTCGGTCGTTGCAACCCGAACACGCGCATGCGGGAACGCAGTCGCTCCGGGTTCATGCCCAACAAGCGCGCCGCGCCCCGCTCTCCATAGATCCTCCCCTCGCTGGCTTGGAGCGCCTCCACGATTTGCTGTTTCTCGTCTTTGAATTTGGCTTCAACCGGCGGCTCAACCGGCCCCTCTTTGGCCTCGTCTTCAGCAGCCAGCGGCACATCCTCCACCTGAATAACCTCCCCTTGGCATAGCACCACCGCTCGCCGGATCAAATGCTCCAACTCGCGCACATTCCCCGGCCACGCGTACGCCTGCAAATGCTTCACTACTCCGTCGCCCAAAGCTGGCACCGGTCGCTGCAAACTTTGGGCATATCGACGCGCAAAATGCGCCGCCAAAACCGGGATGTCCTCCCGACGTTCCCGCAGCGGCGGCAGCTTCACCGGCCACACGCTCAAGCGGTAAAACAGATCTTCCCGGAACGTCCCCGCCTCAATAGCCTCTTTCAGATCCTTGTTGGTCGCCGCAATCACCCGCACATCCACTGGGATGGACCGCTCGCCGCCGACGCGGGTCAGGTAGCGATTCTCCAAGATGCGGAGCAGTGCTCGTTGGGCTTCCAACGGCAGATCGCCGATTTCATCGAGGAACAAGGTGCCGTAGTTAGCTCGTTCAAAACAGCCGACATGCCGCTTCACGGCACCAGTAAAGGCCCCTCGCTCGTGGCCGAACAACTCGCTTTCGATCAGCCCGGCGGGCAGGGAGCCGCAATTGAGCGCGACAAAGGGCTGCCCTTGGCGTCGGCTCAGGTTGTGGATTCTCTGAGCCACCACCCCCTTACCCACACCGGTCTCGCCCATCACCAGCATCGTCATATCGGTCTCGGCCATCTGTGCAACTTCCTCCAAGAGCTGGGTCATGGCTTGGCTCTGGCTGAGAAAATCCTGATCCGTATCCCGCAGCATGTGTTCTAAGCGCTGGAGACGTACGCTCTTCTCGTCGGGGAATACCTGTACGTCAAGGCTGGCGACATCCGACATGAGGCCATCCCGATCTAAAGCCCGTACCTCAAAGCAGAATTGACCAGCCGGTACGCCGTTGTACGACACTCTGTTGGAAGACGTGAACGCACTCCACTCTTCCGCCGGGCCGTGGCCGACGAGCCGATGGCTATAGCGCATCTGCTCGGCCCCGCTTCTGAAACTAAGGCCCTGGAAGCGGAACTGAATCTCGGGTGTGCTATCCGGGCAGGACACGGCTTGGGGCCTCTCCAACAGACGCCCCGCCATGACTTGGCGGATCACGATACCCGGGGGCGTATCGCCAGGTTGGTACGCAATCAGCCCCGCCCTCGTCCCAAACCACAACCGGCCCCGGCTATCGCGCAAAATGGCCTCGACGATATTCTCTAAGGTAGATTTACCTAAACGGATACTCTGAAATACTCGACCATCGTACTTCAGCACGCCCCCACCGCTCGTCCCAATCCACAGACACTCCTGCTGCGGGTCAGCTACCAAGGCCATAATGCCATTGACGGACAGATCGCCTTGGTCTGCCGTAAACCGACGCACCTTTTGGGCGCGGTAGTCAAAGGCGAAAAGGCCGTTGGCCGTCCCAACCCAAAGCGTGCCTTCGTAGTCGCACAACGCACTCACATAGCCGACGGTTTCTATCCCGGCCATGTCAGACGCGTGGAAATGGCCATCTTTGTAATAGTACAGAGCCGGCGTTGCCCCATAGCTACCGATCCACAAGGTGCCTGCGCTATCCTGCAACACAACTCGGCAATTAACAGGTCCCTGCTTCTCCGCTATAAAACGGTCGTCTTCTATCCTTCCCAAACGTCCCTCGGAAGTGCCGACCTTTATGCCCCCTTCTTGGTCTGGGTATAGCTTAACTTCTTCGTAGTCGTAGCAGTTGTCTTTTGTCACCTCGATCACTTGGGCATCTTTCCCCACTCCCTTAATTACTTTGCCCTCGGGGCTCCCGTGCCAGACTTGCCCTTGGCGGTCTATCGCCAACGCCGAGACCTTGTGCCCGGTCTCCACTGAGCGAATCCGACCGTCTTCAAGACAGGCTAGGCCTCCCATCGTGCCGATCCAGATCCGACCTTGGTGGTCTTCTCTTAGCTGGTGGACCTCGCGGTCGGGCAGGCCGTCGGCCCCGGTGTATAACTGGACACTGACCGGATCGCAAAAAATCAGTCCGCCGCCCCACAATCCCACCCAGATATTTCCTTCGCGGTCCTCGTAGGTCAGCCGCGCCTCCGAAAAGTGAACATCCGGCAAACCGGCCGAGAACGAATGCCAGTCGGCTCCGTCGTACACTAGCACGCCCTGACGAGCCATCCACAACCAGCCTTTATCGTCCAAGCGTACATGGCGCGTACCGTGATTTACGGCCTCCGTCCCCTCGATAGCCGCGTCTGCCTTGATGAGGTCGAGCTGTTGGCTGTCTGAATCGTAGCGGCCTATCACGACTTCGGTACCAACGTAGCGAAAGGCGATCCACAGAGGGCCGGAGGCGTCTTGAGCGAATTTCCACGGCCACTGCATTGCACCGTTCTTCGCGCTCATGCGCCGACCGTCCAGGCTGATGGTCCCCAGTTGCTGCGTCGCCAGCCACGTCGTACCCGTTGTGTCGGTGACCATGTCGTACACCCACCCTAGCGGCTGACCTGCAATTTCTGTCACGCACTCTACGCATCGCCCCTCGACAAACCAGCCTACCCCAGCGTCGGTCAGCACTCGCATCGAGCCATCGGCTTGGGGTTGCAGGCTCATTATGTCGTTGGAAGGCAGCCCGTGCTCGGTGGTGTACACCTGAAAACCACGCCCGTCGTATGCAGCTATCCCGCCTCCCAGCGTACCGAAGAGCAATCGCCCGTCTTGGTACTCGGCGATGCTCATTACCGTGAGACTAGGTAGCCCGTCCGACAGGCCAAAAGTATCGAAATGCGCTCCGTCGAATCGGCTTACACCGCCGTCGGCCGTGGCAATCCAGAGCAGGCCGCGCTGATCTTGGTAGATGTCTTCCACCTGCATCCCGGCCAGCCCGTCGAAGACGGTGTACTGGTGTCCTAGGATGTGATCAAAGGAGCTTCTCTGTCTTGGGGGTTCGCTCGCGTCGTTCACCTACGCCTTCTCTTTTCTAAAATTGGTCGTTTACCAAGCGAGCGACCCCTGCAAGGCGACCTCTTGCTCGCCGGAAACGATTTCTCCGAGTCGATAGGCCCGGCAGTCTTGGGCTGCTAAGTGAGCCAGCACCGGTTCCACGGCCTCGGGCGCGACCACCAGCACCATTCCCACACCCATGTTAAACGTGCGCAGCATATCCTCCACCTCTAAGTCTCCTTCTGTGCGCAAGGTGTGGAAAACCGGCGGAATCTGTATGGCCGCCAAGTCGAGCTGAGCATTGAGGCCCGGCGGTAAGATGCGGCTGAGATTGTCGCGGAGACCGCCGCCGGTAATGTGGGCCATGCCGTGGAGGCCGGAGTCGGTGAAAAGGCCGCGCACGGCCTGCAAGTAGCAGGTATGGGGCTTGAGCACCGCATAGAGGAAAGATTCGCCAGCTACGTTTACGTCGCGTAGATGCGGTTTTCGGTCTAAGAGTGCGCGGACCAGCGTGTAGCCATTAGTGTGCAAGCCGTTGGAAGCGAGTGCCACAACTTGGTCGCCAGCCGCGATAGCCTGGCCGTCGATAATGTTGTCCTTATCGACCACACCGATGACGCTAGCGGTCAGCACGTAGAGACCGTCGGGAACCACTCCGGGCTGCACCGAGGTCTCGCCGCCGGTCAGGGTACAACCCTGTTGGCGGCAGGCGTCGGCCAAGGCTTCGACAAGGTCGTTGACGATGGCTCCATCCATCGCGCCGCAGACGATGACATCTTGGATCGAAATCGGCTCGGCACCCATGACGATGATGTCGTCGATGAGGTGATTGACCATGTCGTAGCAGACCCCGCGATGGCGGCCGTGGGCAAAGGCCAACTTTTGCTTGGACCCAGGCTCCTCGCTCTTGTGCACCAGCACCGGATGTGCGTAGCCGGGGAAGCGGGCGTCGAGCAGCGTGGCGAATGCGCCAATCCGGTTGAGCACGCGCGGGTCCGCGGTTTCCATGCTCGCGGCCATGGCGCGCTTGGCCGCATCGGTTTGGTCTATATCGACGCCGGTGCTGGCGTAGGAGAGGCGTTGGCTCATGAAGTTCCTTTCTGTTCCATCAACTCGGGGATCAACTCGACGCCCAACCCCGGCCCGGACGGAGCGTGCAGACAGCCCTGCTGATAGGTCAAGCGCGGCGCGACCACATCGCTCGCCAACAAGCCCGGGCCAACCAAATCCGATGGCGCGCAGACGGCTTTAGTGGCCACGCCTAAATGCACGGCCGCAGCCGTGCCAATGCCGAGCTCGACCGTGCTGCCGAGCAAGACGGGTACGCCACCGGCCGCAGCGAGCTGGCTCAGCCGCTGGGCGCGGTGCAGGCTGCCGGCCTGGACGGGCGCGACGTTGAAGGCATCCACGGCCCGGTGGTGCAAGAGAGCGAGGGCAAACGAGTCGTCAAAGTCGGCGACGTGTTCGATGAGGGCCGCGGGCACGGCTGCGCGCACTCTCGCCAAGGCCAAGGCTGCGGAGTCTGGGTCGGCATTGACCTGTTCGGGATGGTCCTTGGCCACTTTGCGCGCGACGCATTGGATCGGCGTTTCAACCGCATCTACGCCCAGCGCGGCCAACTCGCGGATCCGCTCGATGGCCTCTTCTTCTTCCCATGCCCCCGAAGCATCGGCCTTGAGGTACGCATCCGGGCCGACGATCCGGCGGCAGACGCGGACGCGCTCGCAGTCGAGGTCAAAGTCAGCCCCCACCTTGAGCTTGAAGGCCGTAAAGCCCTCGGCGACCTTTTCCTGAATTTCCTCTGCCAGTTCTTCCGCGCTGCGGATATACGCGACCCAAGAGATGGGTAGCGCGTCCCGGTACTGGCCGCCTAAAAGTGCGTAGGCCGGGGCGTTGTAATACTTGCCCGCGAGATCGATCAGGGCCATTTCCACGGCTGCACTGACGAGTCGGCGAAATTCCGGGTGGTAGCTGGCGGGCAGCGCCTCGGCGACGCGTTCCCAAGCGCCGAGGCGTTTGCGCGGGTCGGCACCGGCCAGCAAGGGCGTCAGAGTTTCGCACAGGACCGTCGGCGTCGGCGCTTGCCACTCATCCTCTAGATCCGAGATTTCGCCGAGGCCGCGCAGGCCGGTATTCGTCTCAAGTTCCAGTACGTAGTAGCGCGAGGCATTCTTGCTGTGGCCGCCCGTGGGGGCTACGCGGGTGTGGTACACGCGAGGGACGGCGACCGAGTAAACGCGGATTTGGCAAATGTGCATAAGGCAATCCGGGGAAAGGTGATTGGCCGGATTGTACGGCTGGCCCTCGGTGCAGTCAACCGTATATTATTGAACATTTTAACAGGAATGCCCGATGACGGCCACGGAAGAGATTCTCGTGCTGAGCGCGACGGCCTTTGAGCAGCTTGCTCTAAGGGAGGTCGTGGCCGAGCGCGTGCAGCGCAACATCGCCGAGCGCGAATGGGTGAGCGGGAAAATTGACACTCAACCAGTGACCTTGGTGGCCACCGGGATCGGCGCGGTGAACACAGCGCACGCGCTCACTTGCTACTTGCAGGTGCAGCGGCCGCGGCGAGTCGTCCAGATCGGCGTAGGTGGAGCGTATCCAGAAAGTGGGGCAAGCATAGGAGACTTGGCCTTGGCCAGCGAGGAATACTACGGGGATCTGGGGGTGCGGACGCCGGACGGCTGGCAGGGCGCAGAACTGATCGGCATTCCAGTGCTGGAGAAAGGGCGCTCTTCTTACAATTGCTTTCCCGTCGACGATCAGTGGGTGCAGCGAGCGGCGGCGGCCTTGCCCGAAGCCCATATTGGCCCTTTCGTCACCGTGCAGGAATGCTCGGGCACCGACGAATTGGGGCTGGAAAGGGGGCGGCGCTTTGGGGCCTTGTGCGAAAACATGGAGGGCGCGGCCGCCGCGCACCTATGCGCCCTATACGAAGTGCCTTTTGCCGAGTTGCGCGCCATGAGCAACATCGTCGAGCAGCGCGAGAGAGAGCAATGGGATTTGCCAAGAGCCGCTGCGAGGGCGCAGGCCGCGGCTCAGAAGCTTTTGGAGGAGGGGTTATGCGCGTGACTTTGGGCTATTCGCCCTGTCCCAACGATACGTTTGTCTTTTGCGGCTTGGTCCACGGGCATATCGCCGGCGCACCAGTATGCGAGGAGGTACTTGCGGACATCGAGACGCTCAATGAGATGGCGCTGAAAGGGCAACTCGACGCGACCAAAATATCCTTCCACGCGCTGGCGCATCTGCGGGAGGAGTACTGCCTCCTGCACTCGGGTGGTGCCTTGGGGAGGGGATGCGGGCCGCTGTTAGTAGCGCGGGAGCAGCTAGCGCTGGAAGACCTCAAGCACAAGCGGATCGCCATCCCCGGACGACTGACCACCGCAGCCCTGTTGCTGCGGCTCTTTGACCCCAGCATTGAGCAGCTAGCGGTCATGCCTTTCGACCAGATCGTAGATGCGACCGCGCAGGGCGTAGTCGATGCGGGCGTCATCATCCACGAGAGCCGCTTCACTTATGCCCAACACGGACTAGAAGCTATCATCGACCTAGGCCAGTGGTGGGAGGAAAGCACCGGGCATCCGATCCCCCTCGGCGGCATCCTCGCGCGGCGCAGCCTCGGAGCCGAACTCATCGGCCAGCTCGACCGCGCACTCGTGCAGAGCGTAGAGTACGCCTATGCCCACCCGGACGCAGTGCGAGGCTACATCCGCCAGCACGCCCAAGAAATGGACGACAGCGTCATGCAGGCGCACATCGACCTGTACGTCAATCAACACACGCTCGACTACGGAGCGGACGGCGAGGCCGCCATATTCGACCTGATCGAGCGGGCTGAGCGGGCCGGCATCGCGCCCAAGTCCGATGCGCCGCTCTTTATCTCTTAAACGATTACCAAGGAGCAATACGTTGAAACTAGTGCAATTTATCGAACCGGGCGACGGCATGCGCTTGGGCCTCGTCATCGGCGACGAGGTCTTAGACCTAACGGGCGCAGACCAAGGGCCGCGCACCGTACATCAACTCTACTACGACGGCGGCAGCGACGAAATTGGGTTAGTAGCAGCCGCACAGAACCTGCAACAACAGGCTACGCGCCGCCTGTCGTTAGACGCGCTGTTGGCCAACCGCAGCACCCGCGATCCGTACCTCACCAAGCCAGTCAGCGGCCCACCCGGCCATCCCCACGCCCTGCGCGTGTGGCTAGCCGGCGTCACCCACGAAGTCAGTGCCAAGTTGCGCGAGATCGAAGCACAGCAAGCCACTGGCGAGGCGGTCAACGTGTACGACCAGAAATACCGCGAAGTATCCAGCGGCGGGCGGCCCGAGCTGTTCGCCAAGGGCGAGCCGGACGCCGTCGTCGGTCACGGCCAACCCATCACCCGGCCCGGCGACACCCAGCGCTTAGTGCCCGAGACCGAGCTAGTGTCAGTCTATGGCCTGACGCGCCAAGGCCGCTTAGAGCGGCTGGGCTACACCGGCGGCAACGACGCCACCGACAACGGCATTGAGGCCGCCAATCCCCTCAACTTGCCCCAAGCCAAAAACTGGGCCGGCGGCTGCGCTTCCCTAGGGCCGGTATTGGTTACAGCCGACGAGTACGACGACGCCGAGGTCGAGGTCTCGTGCCGCATCTTGCGCGACGGCCAAACCATAGCCTACAAAAAGGGCCCGACTGGCCAGAACAACCTGAACATGCCCGATCAGCTCCTGCACTTAGAGCGCCACCTTTTCAGTCGGCTGCCCCTAGAGCCACGCACCCTGATGGCGTTTTATTGGGGGACGCCCATCGTCTTTGCCGAGGCGGACTTGGCATCGGGGCTTTTGGATGGAGACGTGATGCAGTTGACCTTTTCCGGTGGGATCGGGGTTTTGGAAAATCCAGTGGTGCCGCTCGAAGAGCCAGCGCAGCTTCAGGGATTAGGGGGATAGCGCTAGTTTTCCACTCTTTCGAATAGATCCAAATGCTCGCCTGTGCCAACGAGCTTTCCATGTAGATGCCGAACGTCAACGACCGCCCCAAAGCGGACGAATATCTTTTCAAAGCGCTCGTACTGCGGGCCCCAATAGATCATCGCGCAGGACATTGGAGCACCCTTACCACCGTCCCTCCCGTCTACGAGAAAGCGCAGTCGAGTGTCGTAGAGAAATGCGACCGCAGTAGCAGCACCGAATACGTATTGTTTCCAGTGACGAGTATTCGTAGCGACAGGCACAAGGGCGAGCACCTCAACACCATGTTGTAAATGAGCCTCGGTGCACTTTCGCAGCCAGTCTCGAATCGTGGTGCCTCTCTCGCGGTCCCTGCCGTATGGAGGATTGACGAAGATGGTAGGATAATCCCACGATGCTGATAATCCGTCAATCTCAGGCAGAGAGTACTCTACAGTCGCCCTCACGATAGAATGGCGATTGGAGCATGGATCCAGCGCGACTGATTCGGCGAAGAACTCTCGTATCGCGTTGACGTACTTTGGCGGAGTGCACCAATGTTGGCTTAGCACTTCAGCATTGTTACGTCCTGCGGTCATGCCTAGCCGTCCTTCCTACCAGTCTTTTTCCGCGAGTTTCCGCAGATCAGCCTGTAGATTCTCAACTTTACCGGGACAGGGAGAGCTTTCAAATCGAAAAATGGAGGAACGTGTCTATTGAGTGCAGTATATATCCTCGACTAGTCGATATCGCCTCGCTCAGTTATTGAATCATCAGGTGCTATTTTTATGATGCCGTTTTTTACTTGATACTCAAAACTATCAAGCAAGAACATACATATTGTATACACTGAATTTACCGCTAGCTTGGCATGATGCTTAGCTGGTTTATATGACCTTGCATGAGCGTCACTCATACTATTACGTATAGATGCTATACCTGAAACAATTGTTACTATTCCTCTCAGTAACTGTTTCAGACTGTCAGAAATATCTTTACGATCTGGATCTAGGTTTAGCAATTTCTGAACTCGCTTGTATAGTTTATTTATTTTGCCATCATATTTTTGATTTTTAGATATGATTTTAAGCTCAATCTCTTGTAAAACTGACTCTAATAGAGATCTGGCATTTGTAATTGCACCATCATAGTCGGATAATTCAATTTTACTCTCACACTTGGAAATTTGTTCCCGTATGAATTCAATATTAGGTTCATTATTGTCAAGAATTGCATGTTCAAACATTATAATATCTTTGTCTAAATAAGTTGGCTTATACTTATTCGAATCTAAAATCAATTTATATCCATCGTACTCTAAGTACTGATTGATGTAAGCAACGGCTTCCTCAACAGAAAAATCTGTACCGAGGAAAATCCTTGGATCAACGGTACTTTCAATTACATATCTAAAGACTGCTTTTCCATTCAGTTCAGCTAATCGTTGTTGTGCATACTGCCATCTGGAAGGGAATCCTTGACCATATTCATCTTTCTTGCCATACTGATTAAAGAAGTCAACTAAGTCTTGACCAGAACGATAAAGTGCAAGGGAACTTCCAGAAGGAAATTCATCACCAGTGATTAGCTTCTCAAGAGCTTCTATTGTCTTAGGAGCTACTTTGACATTATTCAATTTCGCATCCTTTGTGCATTAATTTATATCTTCTCGCTAGTATAGTCTGTTCTACACCGCCTTACATTATACTCTATACTCCGCGACAAGAGATATTTTAACCGATTACCTAACGGCGATACTGGTCGAGCGCCCCTTGTCTCGGATCGAAGGTCGTATGGTGGTTCCACGAGGCGTCGTGCTTGTACATCACGTCCCGGATTAGGCGACGGCGATAGAGGCTGTCGAGGTTGTCGGCAGCCATTTTATCGGGATCGAAGCAGCCGAGGATCAGTCCGCGCAAGCGCGTTTCAGTTGCGGCGTGCTCGGCTGCACCCGCGAGGTTGTTCCACTCGCCGGGATCGCTCTCCAAGTCAAAAAGCTGCGGTTGGTGGCCGTGGATGTAATTGTATTTGAACCGGCCCTCGCGGATCATGATGCAGGGCGCGCCCACCGCTTCGTGGGCTTGGGCAAAGACGTGGCGTTTAGCTTGTTGACCCTCGATGATCGGCAGCAGGCTGGTACCATCGTGAGGCAAGCTCGCCTCGGCACCAGCTAACTCGCAAAACGTCGGCAGCAGGTCGAGCAGCGAGGTCGGCGTCTCGACAGTGGTGCCAGCCTGCCACTGGTCGGGGAAGCGGACGATGAGGGGGACGCGGCACGACCACTCGTAAAAACAGCGCTTCTGCACCATCTCCTTTTCACACAGCATGTCGCCGTGGTCAGAGGTAAAGACCACCACCGTGTTGTCGAGCAGGCCCGTTTCCTCCAGCGTTGCCAGCAGGCCGCCGACCTTGTCGTCGAGGTACGTCACCAAGCCGTAGTACGCGCGGCGCAGGCGGCGCAGACTATCGGGATCGCGCAAGTCGAAGCGGCGGGTGCCGTGGTAGGCGTTGAGCCAGTGATCCATCGCCGAGTAGGTCTCATCGAGATGGTCGGGAAGTTCGGGGATGGCGATCTCAGCGTCGGCGTAGCGATCCCAGTACGCCTGCGGCGGGAGGAACGGCTCGTGTGGGTGGTGAAAGGAGGCACAGAGCAAGAAGGGGGTGTCGCCGCGTTGGGCGCGTAGGTATTCGACAGCGCGGAAGTGCGTCTCTTCGTCGTAGCTGAGGGCGTTGTGCCAGAAGTTGACGCGTACGGCTTGGCCAGTGTAGCCGCCGGCGTTATACGTGGGACGGTTGCCCATTACCTCTTCGTAGTCCTCCCCCTTGGTCTCCTTGATGCGGATCCACTCTTCCTTGACCCATGAAAAGTCGGGCGGGTAGATATCGGTCGTCAGCCGGCGCTGGAAGCCGTGTACCTGGTCGGGGCCGACGAAGTGCATCTTGCCCGAAAGCACGGTGTCGTAGCCCGCGTTGCTGAGATAGTGGGCGTACGACGGCACGTCTGCGGCCAAAAGCGCGCCGTTGTCCCAAGCGCCGATTTCCGAGGCGTGGCGTCCGCTGGTAATGCAGGCGCGGCCCGGAGCGCACAAGGGGAACGGAGTATAAGCCGAGTCAAAGCGGACGCCTTCAGCAGCGAGGCGATTCAAGTGCGGCGTCTGGACGACTGGATGGCCGTAGGCACCGGTCAGAGCGGCGATGAGCTGATCGGACATTACAAAGAGGATATTGGGGCGGTCGGACATGGTTTGAGCTTCCGGGTGAAAGGGTTTAGAGAACGGCTTACAGGGATTCCTTTACGTAGGCCACCGACCGTTCAAATTGCTCCAGTTCATAAGCAACCCGAACGTCCACACTCTCCCCACGCTCGTGGGGCGTCTGCCAGTCGGCTGGATCGCCAGCCGCTTGATGCAGGGTGCGGATGGCGTTGATGGTCTCGTGGAGAGGTCTTTGGGGAAAGGTCGCCCACCAGTCCTCTTCCAACAGGCGAATGTGCCGGGCGGCGCTCGCGCCGAGTTCAATGCAGCCCTGAATATGCGGCACCTCGCGGTCGAATAGCGCAATGATCTCCGGCCAATCGACAACCCCATCGCCAATGGCGCACCGCTTGAGGCGATAGCCCGAAGGCGTGGGGTGGACCGTGTAGTCCTTGATGTGGACGTGTTTGATGATCGGCAAAATCCGCTCGGCAAAGGCTAAGGGATGCTCGCCGACGGCAAAGGCATTGCCTACGTCCATAGTGACGCCCAGTTGCGGACTGCCGACCTTTTCGCACAGCGACAACAATTCCCACGAACTCAAATCCTGATGGTTTTCAATACCCACTGGGATGCCGTATTCCTCGGCGAGCGGCATGACTTCCTTGAAGGGCTGCACCAAGGCTTCAATGTAGTCCCGCATCCCTTCGGCACCATACTCGGTGCGGTTGCCTTCGAGGAGGCGACTAACGGTGGTACGCACGGCGTGGGCACCGGTTTGGTGCGCCGTTTCAATGGCTTGGCGCAACGGCGCGATGTCTTCGGCGTAGTTGTCGCCACCCGTGTCCAAAAACAGGTCGAGATCGGCGCGAGTCTCTGCAAAGACCGCCCGCTCCTCGGGCGAGCAGTCTCCCAGCCATTGAGATGCGAATTCGACGCTGTAGAGGCCGTTGTCGCGAGCCAAGCTCGTCAGGCCCTCGGGGGTATGGGGGTCAATGGCGCGGTTAGCTTCTTTGTGAGCGCCAGTAAAGCTCCAGGCGCAGAGTCCAATATTCATGTTATAGTCGTCCTAAACGAAGTTCGTAGCAGCGGGGGTTGAGGTAACGAAAATCCAGCAGATATTAAGCGGATTGAACGTATTCCCAAGGATTCACTATTTCAACGCCTAGCGGAGTAAAATCATCGACATTGCGGGTAACTACCGTCATCCCGTGAACTAATGCCGTAGCTGCGATAAGCGCATCGCGGTCAGGACGCGGGTCGGGAACGTGCAGTTTGGCGCACCGTTGGACCACCGCAGTATCGACCGGCAAAATGCGGTCCGAGAATGTCGACATGACATGCCCATTGAGCCAAGAGCGGAGTACCATTCCCTGTTTTGGGTCTCGACGCTCAATCAACAGGGTACCCATTTCGAGTTCCAAAATCGTGATAACCGACAAAAAAAGGCACACTGCGGAAACGCTGTTTGCCCACGCCAAGACCTTTTGATCGACTTTGCGGGACCTCGCTTTTCTCAGTTCCGCAACGACGTTCGTGTCGAGTAGGTACATCAGGACAAATCCACCGTTCTATACATTGCACAATGTAAACGCGGCGGCTCAAAATCGATGTCAGCGGCTTCTGGCATGGCCAGCAATTCGACAATGCTTTCTTCCTTGCCGGTGATCTTGAGATAGTCTTCAATGGTTAATAAGACGTGTGCCACACGGCCGCGATCAGTAATGAGAACCGGCCCGGTTGCGGCGTCCCGTTTGGCTTTGCTCACATCTCGATTGAACTCTCTACTCGTAACGCTTGTAATTCTCATCGCCAAACCTCCGTTGCTCTATTTTGTAGGAACGTTACTACAAATCTAATCTAGCGTCAATCTGGCCGCTCGTTTCGCTTCCTCGAAATGGCGGACGGCGCTTTCGAACTTGTCGCGGCACCCAGCATTGCAGAACCCCACAACATGACCATCATATTCCATGAGCGAATCGGCCTGCACCGGCTTGCCGGACCAAGGGCATGTCTCATTGATGCAATCGGCGATATCGAGAACGCGCATCGTGCCTTCCTTTCGTGGTTTTAGCTTACAACCTCGCCTGCAAGTAGGACACCACTTCGTCGTCTTTCACGTCAGCGCTCGATCCATCGCGCATGTCTTTCACCTGCCAGACGCCTTTCTCCAATTCATCCGGGCCGCCAATGAGGGCGATGGGAAAGCCCTTGCGATCGGCGTATTTGAGCTGCCGACCCATGCCCTTGGCCTCTGGATACAACTCGGTGCGGAGACCAGCTTGACGCAGGCGGCGCGCGAGGGCGATGTAGGACGGCAGAGCTTCAGCGGAGAACTGGACGATGAAGATGTCCGCCGATGTAGCGGCGTCTTGCAAAAGCCCCAACTCTTCCATAGCGGCCATCAACCGGTCTAAACCCAGAGAAGCACCAACGCCGGGCAGGTGCTGCTTGGTGTAGAGCCCGGCCAAATCGTCGTAGCGCCCACCGCTACAGACCGAGCCGATTGCCGGCAAATCGCCGAGCAAGGTCTCATAGACGGTGCCAGTGTAGTAATCAAGGCCGCGGGCAATGGACAGGTCGATCACCAAGCGATCTTCGGGAAAGCCAGCACCCTCAAATGCGTCCACGAGCTGGCGTAGGTTGGCAATCCCCTCGGCGGCGCGGTCGTTGTCGCCGCAGGAACGCTCGATCTGATCGAGAATCTCGGCATTCGCGCCCGCAGTCTGCACCGTCGCCAAGATGTTCTCGGCCTGTTCGCGGGATGCCGAAGCCGTCTCAGTCATTTCAGCGGCGACCTTTTCCGCGCCAATTTTTTGCAGCTTGTCGAGAGCGCGAAGGATAGCTGCCGATGCCTCGGCTAAGCCAAGCGATTCGAGCAGACCGTTGAGGATCAGGCGATTATTGACGTGGATGGCAAAGCGCTCAAAACCCAAGGCCGCGAGCAGGTCGTGGATAACGAGCACCGTTTCAATATCCGCGGCATTGGCGTCGGTGCCGATGGTGTCAAAGTCGCACTGGTAGAACTCGCGGTAGCGGCCGTGCTGGGTGTTCTCTCCGCGCCAGACCGGGCCGATGTGGTAGCGTTTGAAGGGGGTGCCGAGCTGCCCAATGTGCTGGGCGGCAAAGCGGGCGAAAGGCACGGTCAAGTCAAAGCGCAGCGCCACGTCGCGGCCCCCGTGATCGGCAAAGCGATACATCTGCTTGTCGCTCTCGTCGCCGCCTTTGCCCGTGAGTATCTCACTGTATTCGAGCGCGGGCGTGTCAATGGGGGCGAAGCCGTAGGAGCGGAAAACTGCGCGTGCCTTGTCGATCAGTTCCTCGCGCGGCATGGCCAAGGCCGGAGGGAAATCGCGGAAACCCTTGAGGGTTCGCGGCGGAATCAGGTCTCTTTTGTTGGACATAGGTTTACCAGTTGGTGAACGAGCCGTCTTCGCGGCGCAAGGTCGGGCCGCCGAGCCATTTGAACTCGTAGTGCTCGGCGGCTTCATCGTTGAATTCTATTCCCAAACCGGGAAGCTCCGGCGGTAAGATGCAGCCGGACTCATAGGGCAATTGCACCGGAAAGACATCTTCCATCACGGTGTGGCCGATGAGCCCACCCTCCTGCACGGCGAAATTGTCGCAGGCAATGTCGAGGTGGGCGCAGGCTGCGGCCGAGACCGGGCCGAGGGGATTGTGCGGGACGATCTTGATGTAGTGGGTCTCGCACCAATTGGCCACTTTGCGCGCCTCGGTCAGCCCGCCGACTATGCACAGATCAATCCGCGCATAGTCCAGCAACTCCTCTTCGATCATCTGCCGGAACTCCCACTTAGTCGCGTAGTGCTCACCGACGGCCAGCGGACAGCTAACGTGATGGCGCACCTGGCGATAGGTCTGAGGGTTTTCGCAGCGCAGCGGATCTTCGATGAAGAAGGGATCGTATTGCTCAAGCTGGCGGCCAAGGCGGATAGTGTCGGGCGGGTCGAGGCGGGTGTGGACGTCAATGCAGATTTCGATTTCCGGCCCGACGGCCTCGCGCGCGGCGGCAAAGTGGGCGATTGAATCGCGGACGGCCGTGCGCGGTTCGAGGATCCCGTCGCGGTCAAACACCGACATCCGCAGGTACTTCCAGCCCTCGGCGACCCGTTCCTGGGCCGCGCGGGCAGTGTCTGCGGGCGTTTGACCGCCGATGCCGGTGTAGCAGAAGACGCGCTCGCGCATCTTGCCGCCCAAGAGCATGTACACGGGCTGCCCGAGGGCCTTGCCCTTGATGTCCCACAGCGCAATGTCAATGGCCGACATAGCGGCCGCGTTGATCCGACCGCCGGGGAAGAAATCGACGCGGAACAGCAGTTGCCAGATGTATTCAGTATTGAGCGGATCTAAGCCGATGATGTGGCGCTTCATGTGCTCGATCGCGCCAATGCCGGCCTGCTCCTTCCAAGTAATGCCGAATTCGCCAACGCCGTATAAGCCGTCGTCCGTCTCGACCTTGACGAAGAGATAGTTGCGCGATCCGTGGCAGATGGGAAAGGTTTTGACATCGGTGATTTTCATATTTTAGCTCCTTTGGTAGCTCCATAATATCAGGCCACGACTAGCCCAAAGCAAAGACGACCTCGCCGACGACAATGGCCACAAGCCCCAAGAACATGCCGACTTTGAGCAAGCGGCCGAGGCGGTCGTCGGCCAGCATAGCGCGTTGGCGATACAATTGCCAGAGGACGTAGCCGACTAGGGCATGGACGGGCAGCAACGCGAGTGCGTAGAGTGCGCCGTAGAGGCCCACGAAAAACGGCATCCAAGTAAACCCGACCAGCAGCAAGTACACGAAAGCCGCCAACACCCCAGCTTGGGACCGTCCCCAACACAGAGGCAAGGTGCGCTCGCCACGGATCTGATCCCCAGCCACGTCCTCAATATCCTTGACGATTTCCCGCCCCAAGTGAAAGAGAAAAGCAAAGAGCGCCGGAATCCACGAGCGTCCGATATCGCCGACGGCCAAGGCACCATAGGGAAAGGCGATGGCCCCGACAACGGCGATGAGCACATTGCCCCATAGTAGGCTATGTTTTAAGGAAATACTATAGATGGCGAGTAAGACAACAACGACTAAGGCAATCACCCCATGCCAGAGGCTGAGCCAGAACGCGAGCACGCAGCCGGCTAGAGCGAGGAGCAAACTTTCTATTCGAGCCGCATTTGGGCTAAGGCGACCGGAAGGCAGGGGACGCAGCGGACGATTGATGCGGTCAACATCGATGTCCAGCAAATCGTTGAAGGCATTGCCGGCACCGTTGATTAACGCAGCAGAAAGAACGGCAAGCAGCATGGCGGGCCAAACGGGGGCCTGGTCTGCGGTCAAAGCACCAATGCCGACCGAGAGGGCGGTAATCAGGCCGTTGAGCGGCCGAGGCAGGAGGAAAAGGGCGCTGAGTTGCGACAAGGGGTTCCGTTTGTGTACGATTAAAAGTCCATATAAAAGCAAAGCAAAAAGGTCGCCGCCAAGAGGCTTTTTGCAGCCAAAGTACACGGGCAAATTTGCTCTTGACAGGTCCTAACGTGCAAAGTAGGTTCCCTAACGTTTTGTTTCTCAACAAGTAAGCTAGCTATGAATGCAATTAAAGGGGCGTTGTGCGCCTCTCTTTTTTTTATAAGCTTCGCCTTGGCCAATCAGCCCTTGGTCGGCGTGTCTTGGAAAACGTCAAGCGAGCTAACCGCGATTGCCGCGCTGAGCGAGAAGGTGCGCTACGTGGCGCGGGGCGTAGCTTTTGTCGAGGCTAACGAAAGCGCGGTCCAGCAATTCACAAAGTGGGGGTTTCCCATCCTCTGCCTCGACAGGCCACAAGCAGGCGACCGCTATTTTGTCGCCGATCACCTCCATTTTCCCCTGCCCCAAGGCATTGAACTGGTCTTTGATGGAGGAGGCGAATGGGCGCTCTTGCGGGTGGGGCCGAACGCGCGCTTGCACGAAGCACCCCACTTCCTCTGGCCGCTACCCAACAACTACAGCCTAAAAGGGTGGTTAGATGAGCCGAGGCGCGCGCCCAAGGCCCTGCAAACGGCCTCGCCGGCTGTGGCGGCTCTCATCGAAGAAGTCGCAGCCGAGCGCTTGCAAACTCACGTCGAAACCCTCGCCCTGAAAGACCCGGCGTTGGGCAGCGTCCCCGGCAATAGCCGCAGCCGCTTTGCCGTGCATCCAGAGATACTCGAATCAACCGAGTACATCCGCTCGCAATTGGCCGCGGCCCTCGGCGACAGAGCAGTCAGACTGCACTCCTTCCCCATTGACTCGCGGCGCGTCACCTCTCACACCTCGCGTCGGGGCAACCCAGGGCACGCACCAAGCGACACCACTGCGTACAACGTCATCGGTACGCTGGCGGGCTCCGATCCAGAGGCCGGATACTACATCGTCTGCGCTCACTACGACGCCACGGGCACGCGCTCGGCCGGGGGTTGGGACTGGCAAAGCGACCCCGCGCCTGGAGCCGACGACAATGCCAGCGGCGTGGCCTTGGTCATAGAGAGCGCAAAACTGTTAGCCGGGCAGCGCTTCCCCTGGTCCATCCTATTTATCGCTTGGTCGGGCGAGGAATTGGGGCTGTTGGGCAGCCAAGCGTATGCCGCTTCAGCCGCTGACCGCGAAGACCCGATCCTCGGCGTCCTCAACTTCGACATGATCGGTTTCAACGACTTGCAACAGCGGCTAGAGCTGGTGACGAATCCAGGCTCGCGCTGGCTGGGCGATCAGATGGCGTCCGTGGCCGAGCGCTACGAGATCGGCCTCAACATCGACTTGCTCGAAGACGGAGGAGCGCGCCTCAGCGATCACGCGCCATTCTGGGCCCGGGGCTACGACGCCATCCTCGGCATTGAAAACTACCTGCCCACAGACTCGACGACATACGGAGTCCGCGAGGGCCGCTACCGCATCAACTCGCAATACCACTCGGTCGTCGACTTGCCCGACAGCCTCAACTGGGAGCTGATACGCTGCACCACTCAGCTAGCCGTGGCGACATTGGCCGAGTACGGATTGGGAGAGGGCACGCCGAACTTGGCAGTCTTCACTGGCGATCTGAGCAGCGACCGCGCGGACGATCTCCGCGTCCGCGTCAGCAATATTGGGCTGGGCGCGGTCGCCAACAGCTTCTCGGTGCAGGTCTCGCAATGCGCGCTGGACTCCAGTCGGTGCGAGGTCATCCACCGAGAACAGGCCCCAGAGGGGTTGACTCCTGGCGCGAGCGCGGAATTGCACATCCCTTGGCAGCGATTTGGCGAAATGGTCTTTCTGATCGAAGTCGATACAGAAGGACAAATCAACGAGGTCAGCGAAGTGGACAACCGCGTCTTCCAGCGCCTGCGCCTAGTGCCACAATCGAAGATCGCGGTTTTTCCCAATCCCTTCCGCATCGGCAACGGCAGCGTGCTCCGCTTCAGCGGCGTGCCCCTCAAATCCTCGGTGCAGGTCTTTGGCCCGGCCGGTGATCTGGTGTGGGAAGCAATTGAAGACGACGACGCACAACGCCGCTTGGGAGCCGTGGCCAACGAGGTGCTGTGGTACGGGATCAACCACGCCAATATACCGGTCGGCAACGGCGTCTATATCTATACGATCCACTCCCCCGAAGGAACCCTGCTAATAAGGGACAAAATCGCAGTTGTGCGTTAAAAACACACTTTTGGTGTTGAAGAAGAGGAACTTGTGATTCGCGCAATTTTGTGGGACAACGATGGGGTGTTGGTAGATACCGAAGGGCTGTACTTTCAGGCGGGCCGAGAGGTCTTGGCAACCCAGGGTGTTGAACTGACGCAGAAGGATTTTGTCGAGCAGTCGTTGCAAAAGGGGCAAAGCGTATTTGACCTATTGCCCAACCAAGATGCTGAATTAATTGATCGGTTGCGCTTGCAGCGCAATGCTCGCTACAGCGCGTTGTTGCAGGATCGCGTGCAAGTTTTGGACGGAGTAGTGGAGACGCTCCAAGCCTTACACGGACGCGTACTTATGGGAGTGGTCACAGGATCGCGAAAAGATCACTTTGACATTATTCACGCCCAGACGAATTTGCTCCAGTTTTTCGAGTTTGTCGTCGCACGGGAAGATTACAAAAAAGCAAAGCCCCACCCCGATGCGTATTTGACGGCCATGCGCCTGCATGGATTAGAACCTGAGACATGCGTTGTCGTGGAGGATTCTGAGCGAGGATGCACCGCCGCCGCAAAAGCTGGCTTGCGCGTACTGGTCGTGCCAAACGAACTGTCGCAGCACGGCGACTTTTCGCCTGCGTACAAGGTGCTAGAATCAATACGAGAAGTTGTAGACGAAGTAGAGAAATTGCGCTGACGGTTTTTCGCCCAGCTAGGTTATCTTCCCAACTCAGCTCCCCAACGGACAATCCCCACACCGCTCATCCGTCCCACAAAGTTCCAATTCACACGTCAGCAGCGCATCCACGCAACGCTTCCAGTCGGCTGGATAGCGAAGCGTCCCTTCCAAGCGGAAGCCGCGGACCAAAGAGCGCAGCAGGGCAAAGCGCGTCTCGCGGTCGGCGACTTTGGCTCGCACCCGCTGGCGCACCTCAGCCAAGCAGTCGAGATACGCAGCAAATTCCCCGTCGAAAATCTCTTCGAAATCTTGCCGCAAGCGGCTGGATAGCGCCGGGCTGGCGTTAGAGGTGGAAATGCTCAGCCGCAAATGGCCCGGATGCACCAAGGCGACCATACCAAAGTTGGAATAGGCCGGATTGTCGTAGGAGTTGATCAGGATCTTGCGCGCCAAAGCCAGTTCGTACACCTGCGCCGTCAGCGCGCTGTCTAGCACGGTGTTCAGCACCAAGAACACGCCGTCGAGGTCGCGCTCCGCAAAGCAGCGCGGGTGATGTGTAAGGCGACCGGCCGCAGCCCATTCGACGAGCGCGGGCGTCGCACTTGGGCTTACCACCGTCAACCGCGCACCAGCGGCTAGCAAACGACCGGCCTTATCTTCGGCCTCGCGCCCCCCGCCGATGACCAAGCAGGGCTGCTCCATCACGTCGAGCCCCACTTGGAAATAGGGATTGAGTGGCTCGCTCACGCGCCCGAATCGCCGCTTAGAGCCGCGTAGCCTTTATCGTCGCTAGCGCCAGATTCGACCGGAAAGCCGAGGTCCAGCCAGCCGCGCTCGGTGCGCGACCCACCAAAGCCAGCGGTGACATTGGCCACATCCGCAAAGCCAGCGGCGACGAGCGCCTCACAAGCGCGCATGGAACGCGCGCCCGACTGGCAGCCGACGAGCAGCTTGGCGTCTGTGGCAAAATGGGCTTGAACGACTTGAACAAAATCGAGGTTGGGAACCATGCCCGCGGCGTGGCGGTGCATGACCGGGATATTGAACGAACCGGCCGGGTGGCCGCCCTCGTATTCGGGGACGGAACGGACGTCGATATACACTGCGCCCGCGTCGCTTTCGAGCAGTTCTTTCGCCTCACTGGGACTGACGTTTTGATAGCTCACGATACCTCGTCTCTATTTGACAATGTCCACCCTTTAGGGTTGAATACATGTTAACAGTAATGCACCGTTTTCGCTACCTACAAGCCCACAGACTCCGGAGAAAGACGATTTTGAACGCATGGCACAGGGCAGGCGTACTATTATTAGCGGCAGTTTTGGGGGCTTGCAGTGTGCAAGTGGGCGGGCAAGAAGAGGGCGACGATTCAGACCCAGCGGCCCAAGCCGACAGCACGGCTGCGGATAGCCTATCCAAGCCCATAGAAGCAATACCCGTCGAGGTCGCCCTCGCGCATACGGGCGATATTTCCGCCCATCTACTCTTCAACTCGACAATCGAAACCGAAGCGGCCGTCGAGATTTACCCCCAAATCAGCGGTCTCGTCAAACAACTCAACGTCGAGGAAGGCGACCGCGTCGAAGCGGGCGACACCCTCCTCAGCATCGAGGACAAGCAGTTGCGCATCGCCGTGGAAGAAGCCCAAGCCAACTACCACTATCAGCAGACTGGCTTCAAGCGCACCGAAGCCATGTTCGAGCGCAACCTCATTAGCGACCAAGAGTTCGAGACCAACAAATACAACTTTGAACAATCTCGCCTCCGGCTAGAGCGCGCTCGCCTAGAGCTAGAATACGCAGAAGTCATCGCGCCGTTCTCCGGCGTGATCACCGAGCGCTCCGTGCAAGTCGGCGCTCGGGTGGGGCCAAGCAGCAAGCTCTACGACCTCATCAAGCTCGACGACCTCATCGCCCGCGTCTTTGCGCCCGGCCAGTACCTCACCTCTATCGGCAACGGCCAACAGGCCCTTATCACCTCGGAGTTTTTGCCCGACGAGCAATTCCACGGCTGGGTCAAGCGCATCAGCCCCGTAGTCGATCCCAGAAGCGGCACCTTCAAGGTCACGGTGGGCTTGCGCGACCGCTGGGAGTACTTGCGGCCCGGCCTCTTCGTCAACGTGCGCATCGTCACCGCCACACACACCGACGCTGTGTTGATACCCAAGCAGGCAATCGTGTACGACGGCGGCGACCGGTTCGTGTTTGCCGTCGTGGACACCACGGCCGCGCGGATCAAGTTGCAGCCCGGGTTCGAGGATACCGACTTTATCGAGTCGCTCGCCGACATCGACTCCGGCACCCCGATCATCGTCGTTGGACAAAACGGCCTCAAAGACAGTACGCGGGTGCGCATAGTCAACTCCGATGACGTGGGCCAAGGCTAGGCCCGTGCAGCAACCCCCTAGCACATCCCGCTTCGCGATTGCAACCCGGCGGCCAGTCGCCATCCTCATGGTGGTGCTGGCCGTCTGCGTTTTCGGCTGGGTCTCCTATCAGCGGCTCTCGTTGAACCTAATGCCCGACATTTCCTACCCGACCCTAACGGTGCGCACCGAATATCCCGGCACGGCACCAGAGGAAGTCGAGACCCTGCTCTCCCGCCCCTTGGAGCAGGAACTGGGCATTGTCCCGCACCTCGTCAACATTAGCTCCATCTCCAAGGCCGGGCAGTCGGACATCATCCTCGAATTTGAATGGGACACCGACATGAACGCGATGTCCCAAGAAATCCGCGAGAAGGCCGACCGCGTCTGGTTGCCCCAAGACGCCGATAAACCCCTGCTGCTGCGCTATGACCCCTCGCTAGACCCGATCATGCGCATCGGTCTATACGGCCCGCAGGACCTCTACGCGCTGCGCTACCTCGCCGAACACGACATCAAGCGCGAGTTGGAGGCCCTAGTCGGGGTGGCGGCGGTCAAAATCAAGGGCGGCTTGGAAGAAGAGATCCACGTCGCGCTCAACGAGCGTCAAATCTCGGTGATGGGACTAGACATCAACCAGATAAACAACCGCCTAGCGCAGAACAACGTCAATTTGCCCGGCGGCAACTTGCGCGAGGGCCAAGTCGAATACCTGATCCGCACGCTCAACGAGTTCGCCACCGTCGATGAAATCGCCGGGCTGATCATAGCGCGGCAGGGCGACGCCGATGTGTATCTGCGCGACATTGCCGAGGTCTCTCGCTCGCACAAGGACCGCGAGATCATCACCCGGGTCAACGGCCGCGAGAGCGTCGAGATCGAAATCTACAAGGAAGCCGACGCCAACATCGTCGCCGTCGCCGACAGGGTTCGCAACGCGCTCTTCGGCTTGCCGCAGCAGCGCGCGTACGTGGAGCAGAAGACCCGCGAAGCCCAAGAAATGGCGCAGCGCAGCGAGGAAGAAAAAAGGGAAGAGCAACAAGAGGAGCGAAAAAAGCAAGAGGCTGAAAAAGCCGCGGCAAAAAAGAACGGGGAAGAGCAACAAGAGGAGTTGCAAAAGAAAAAACAGGAAGAAGCCCGCAAGGCGATGGAGCATTTGCGGATGACCGACTTCATCGGCCACCGCCTGCCGCCAGGAGCCAAGCTGGAGCTTTTGTCCGACCAGTCGGGTTTTATCGAGAATTCGATCACCGAGGTCCAAATCAATGCGCTCATCGGCGGGACAATGGCCGTGCTAGTACTCTTCGCGTTCTTGCGCAACGTGGTCCACACGCTGATCGTCGGCCTGACGATTCCGGTGTCGATCATGGCGACCTTCGCGCCGATGTACATGTTTGACGTGTCGCTCAATATCATGTCGCTCGGCGGGTTGGCCCTAGGAATCGGAATGCTGGTCGACAACTCGATCGTGGTGCTGGAGAGCATCTTCCGCTGTCGGGAAGAGGGCGACGATCTGGTCCAGGCCACCGTCCGCGGCACCCGCGAGGTCGGTACCGCCGTGTTGGCCTCGACGCTGACGACGATCACGGTGTTTTTTCCCATCGTCTTCGTCGAGGGCGTAGCTGGGCAGATCTTCGGCGATATGGCACTGACGGTCGTGTTCTCGCTGTTGGCCTCGTTGGGCGTGGCGCTGTACTTCATTCCCATGCTGGCCTCGCGCCAAATCGACCGCCAGGGTGGGCTAGCCGAGCAGATTGGTCGCAGCGACTTTCTGCGCCTACAGGCGCTGAGCCGGGCCCGCGCGATATTCAGCGAGCCGGGGAGCCGGTGGCGCAAGGCAGCGCAGGTGGCCATCGCGCTGCCCTACTTAATCGGCGAGGTCCTGTTGCGGATCGGGCTGGCCGCGGCAACCCTCGTGGCGGCGGTGCTCAAAGGAGCCTTTCTCCTCGTCTCCGAGCTGTTGTGGTGGCTGATCAAACCCGTCGAACACTTCTGGCTCAAGCGCGAGCGGACCTTTCAGCATTGGGTCGGTACTTGGGCTGCGGAAAGCCGCATCGGCCAGTGGACTTTCTTCGAGCGCGTCTGGCCGGACATCTTGAGTTTTGAGTCGCCGCGCATCCTCGGCGAGCTCGTACAGCGCTACTGGCACTGGGTGAACAGGCCCGAGCACCTAGCGTGGAAGACACTCAAAATATTGTCGCTGCCACTGGCGCTGGTCTATCTGGCAGCTGTGCGCTTCGTCCTCGGCACCGTGTTCAGGCTGGTGGGCATCGTCTTGCACGTGGCGCTAATGCTCGTCGGGCTGGTGCTGGTGCTGGTGTTGTTTCTGCTAGGCATCCTGCTGATGCCGGTCTTTTTGCCGCTGCTCTTTGTGTTTGAACGCGGCTTCGGGCTGGTGCAGCAGACCTATCCGTCCCTGTTGAGTTGGGCGCTCAGGCAGCGCTTGCTGATTATCGGCGGTGCCCTAGCCGCCCTGCTGGTCTGCTGGTACAAGCTCGTACCCGAGCTGGGCACCGAGCTGATTCCCCAGGTCCACCAAGCTGAATTCAATCTCGACCTCGGGCTGCCGGTGGGTACGCCACTGGAAGAAACTGCCGAGATCGTGCGCCAGATCGAAGGGATCGCCGGCGAACAACCCGAAGTCGCGCGAGTGGCGACCACGGTAGGCACCGATCGGTCGGCGAGTTCCTCGGCCGAAGAGGGCGAGCACACCGCCCAAGTAACAATCCGCATGCAGGAAGGGTCCAGCGCCGCGCAAGAAGCCGCGTTGATCCGGCGTCTGCGGGACGCGGTTGAGGATATACCCGAAATCGAGGTTGAAATCTCACACCCAGCGCTGTTCAGCTTCAAGACGCCCATTGAGGTCGAAATCCGCGGCTACAATCTGCGCCAGTTGCGCCAGTTGAGCTTAGAGGCCGAGTCGCGGATGGCCGGCTTGCCCGGGCTAGTCGACGTCAAATCGTCGCTGCAGGCGGGCAATCCCGAGCTACAGATCAGCTACAAGCGCGACCAACTCGCGGCCTACGGCCTGTCGCTGCGCAATGTTGCCGAACTGGTGCGCCACAAGGTGCAGGGCAAGGTAGCCACTGACTTCCGCCAAGACGAGCGCCAAATCGACGTGCTGGTGCGACTGCGCGAGGAAGATCGCTTGGGCCGTGACGAGCTGCGGCGTCTGGTGGTCAATCCCAATGCGCCGATCCCGATTTCGCTTTCCGCAGTGGCCGATATCCGGGTCAACGAGGGGCCGAGCGAGATCCGCCGCATTGACCAGCAGCGCGCCGCAGTAGTCACGGCTAATATCCAAGGCGTCGATCTGGGCACGGCCTCGGGCCTGATCCACGACGAACTGGGGAAAATGGACTTCCCGCTAGGTTTCGACTTTGTGATCAGCGGCCAGAACGAGGAGATGGAGACCTCGTTGCAGAGCCTCTACTTTGCCTTAGTGCTGGCAATCTTCCTCGTCTACGTGGTGATGGCCAGCCAATTCGAGTCGCTGGTGCATCCCTTTATCATCATGTTCACGGTGCCCCTAGCGCTGATCGGCGTGGTGGTGGCGCTCTATCTGGCGCAGGTATCTCTGAGCGTAGTGGTTTTTATCGGCCTGATTATGCTGGCCGGCATCGTCGTCAACAACGCCATCGTGCTCATCGACTATATCAACACCTTGCGCCGCACCGGCATGGAAAAGACCGAGGCCATCATCCAGGCTGGTGCCGTGCGACTGCGCCCGATCACCATGACCACGGCAACGACGGTCTTGGGGCTCCTGCCGATGGCCTTGGGGCTGGGCGAAGGAGCCGAGATCCGCACGCCGATGGCCCTAACCGTAATCGCCGGCCTCATCTCTTCTACCTTCCTCACCCTCGTGGTGATCCCGACTGTGTATTCAGTGGTCGATCGCCGGGCCTAGGAGGAACCGATGGAAAAGCCAAACCAGTACCCCCTGCCGCGCTTTTCGGTCAACCGGCCGGTGACCGTGGTGATGTCGCTGGTCGCGCTGCTGGTGGTGGGCTACATCGCCTACACGCGGATCCCGCTGACGCTTTTTCCCGGAGGCTTCGACTATCCCCGGCTTTTCGCCTGGGCCAGCTATCCCAACGCTGGAGCGGTCGAAGTCGAGCAGAAAGTGGTGCGTCACCTCGAAGAAGCCGTCGCCCAAGTCAGCCGGGTCAAGAAAATCCGCTCCAGCGCCTACAGTGGCGGCGGCAATGTTCGAGTCGAGTTCCAAAAGGGCACCGACCTACAATTGGCCTTCGCCGAAATGAAAGACCGGCTCGACCGGGTGATGCCCGAGTTACCCGACGAAATCGAGCAACTGTGGGTGCGGCGCTGGGATCAAAACGACATCCCGATCATGGATGGCGCCATCATCTTTGAGACCCAACACGCCGATCCGCGCCATCTTATCGACACCTATGTGGAACCGGCGCTGCGCCGCGTCGATGGGGTCGGCAACATTGAGCTTTGGGGCTCGCCCAGCAAACAGGTAATCGTCGAGTTGGACCGCGACAAGGTGCGCAGCCACCGGATCAACGTCTTTGCGGCGCTCAACAGTCTGCGCGCCCAAAACCTCACCGTGCCCGGGGGCTGGGTGATCGAGGGCGGCAAGAAAATCTACGTGCGTTCGGTGGGCCGCTTCCAAAACATCGGCGAGCTCGCCAACACCGTGGTCGATTCCGAGCACCAGCTGCGGCTGGACGACATCGCTGAGGTTTCCTATAAGCGGCCGCAGCAAGACTGGGTCAACCGCATTAACCGCAAGGAGTCGCTGGGCTTCGGCGTCACCAAGGCCTCCGGAGCCAATGTCGTCGAGGTTTCCACTGGCGTGAAGGAGGAGTTGGCAAGGCTGAAGGATCATCCCAAGCTCGGAGGCTTGGACTTCAAGCTGTTCTGGAACCAAGGCGACCAAGTGATCAACTCGGTTGGCAACCTCAAAAATTCCGGCCTGTGGGGTGGGATGTTCGCGGCCATAGTGCTCTTCTTCTTTTTGCGCGCCGTGCGCATTACGCTGATCATCACTCTGGCGATCCCCCTGTCGCTGCTGACGACGATTACCGTCCTCTACTTCATAGGCTGGTCGTTGAATGTGGCGACGATGATGGGCCTGATGCTGAGCCTAGGTCTGGTGGTTGACAACGCCATCGTCATCGTCGAAAACATCTACCGCAAGCGCCAGGAAGGTATCGCCCCGCGCACGGCTTCGATTGAAGGAGCTGGCGAGGTGGGGCTGGCCGTGACCATGGCAACTCTGACGACGGTGGTGGTCTTCCTGCCCCTGATTCTGATGAGCGACGAGGAGATGTTTTCGTTCTGGATGCTCAGAATCGGCCTGCCGGTCATCGTGGGGCTAGTAGCTTCGCTGCTTATCGCCTTGATCTTTATCCCGCTCGCCGCGCTCAAGCTCTCGACGAAAAAAGAGCGGGGCGAATCGAAGATGATCCTCTGGTGCCGCAAGCACTACGTGCGCTCGCTGGGCTGGGTACTGAACAATCGCCTCGACGCCTTCGTCATCGCCTTGGTCCTTTTTGCCAGTATCAAGATCCCGATGGATGGCATGGAGCGCACCGACAGTCAGGAGCGCAACGAGGTGCGGATGGACTTGGCCTTTGAGATGCCTTCGGGCCAGTCGCTGGACCAGGCCGAGCGGTTTATGACCTCCGTCGAGGACACGGTGATGGCCCACCAAGCAGAGTACAACGTCGAGGCACTCCGCACCTACTTCCGCCGTGGCTGGGGCCGGGTAACGCTGTTTTTCGCCGAAGAAGAGGACGTGGATTGGTATGAGGTGGCTTGGGGCAACTTGAGCGTCGCGCTGGGCCTGAAGGAACAGGAGTACCTCTCCTACAAAGAAGTCGAAAAGGACCTCCGCGAGCGGCTCTACCTGCCACCGGGTGTCAACTTGCGGGTCAACTGGGAAAACTCCGAGCAGGATGCCCGAGTCAACGTCAGCCTGTATGGCGAGGACACCAAGGTGCTGATCGAGTTGGCCGCCGAGGTCGAACGGCGGCTGGAGAGCATCCCCGGCTTGTTGTCGGTCAACACCGACATGGACCGCGGCGGCACCGAGCTACAGGTGCGCCTCGACCGCGACCAAATTCAGCGCTTCGGCGTGGACCCCCAGCAGGTTTCGGGCGGCATCGCCTACGCACTGCGCGGCACGGATATCAACAAGTTCCACACCGACGACGGCCGCGAGGTCGATATCCGCGTGCGGCTAGCCAACTACGACAGCCAGAGCCTAGACGATCTGCGCACCCAGAATTTTCCCACCGCCGATGGCCGCGAAGTGGCCCTTGAATCGCTAGCGGATATCTACGTCGAGCGCACGCTGGGCAATATCCGGCGCGAGAACCGGCAGACCATGCTCAATGTCAGCGCCCGCGCCGCCAAGGACCGGGCACAACATCTTTTCTCCCAAGTCGATCAGGTGATGCAGGGCTTTGAGATGCCGCGCGGCTATCGCTGGGACAAGGGCACCCGCTTTGTCGAGCTAGAGGAGCAGGACCAGTCGCAGAAGTTTGCCCTGATCATGTCCGTGACCTTCGTCTTTTTGCTGATGGGAGTGCTCTTCGAGTCGTTCGTGCTGCCGCTTTCGGTGATCGTGTCCATCCCATTCTCCTTCCTCGGCGTTTACTGGGTTCTATATGTGACCGACACACCCTTTGAAATCATGTCGATGATCGGTTCGGTAATCCTGATCGGCGTGGTGGTCAACAACGCCATCGTGCTGATCGATTTGGCCAACCGGCTCCGTGCCGAGGGCAAGTCGCGCTACGACGCGCTGCTGGAGGCCGGCCGCCACCGCTTCCGGCCAATCCTGATGACGACCTTCACCACCGCTTTCGGGCTGATTCCAATGGCCGCGGGCAATTCCAAGATGGTGGGCTTGGCCTACGCGCCGCTGGGCAGGACGATGATCGGAGGCCTGCTGGCGGCCATGGTGCTGACGCTGATGTTGGTGCCGTTGTTTTACACCTTTTTCGACGATTTCCGCACGGTAACGCAGCGGATTATGACATCGGCATTTGGGCGCAAGGAAGAGACAAACGGCTCACCGTCCTAATCGGAAGACCTGATAGGACACTGAAGGACAGCCCGCACGGCGACGATCTACTTCCGCGATCAACTCCCGCCGTGGATACGTAGCGCGCAGCGATGCGGGAACCGTGCCGCCCGTTCGCACGGCAAAGAGCACTGCTTCTGGATAGGGAGCCTTGCGCTGCCCGTAAAAATCCGTCAGGTCCCGGAACCTCGGGTCATCAACCGTGTAGTACTCCCGCTCAACCCGCCCGTAATACGCCAGCGCAAACGATATGCTGTATTGCGTACTCAGCAGCGGTAGCGGTGGCAAAGTCTCCTCCACGTCCGCGGCGAAGCGTCTCCAGCCGCTGTACTCGCAGAGCCGCTCGCTCCACGAGTATGAAGGCTCGCGGACCCGGTCTTCCTCCGATACCAAACCAACGTAGCTTTTGTCCAGCCCGCTGCGCACGGCGAACTCGCTGTATAAACCGGGGTATTTCAGTCCTAGGCCAATGGCGAGCGCTTGCAGCAGGCCGGTAGCGACGATCGCGACGAGCATCCAGCGTCTGGGCTGTGTAGCAAACGCCACAGGCCACAGGCTCAACAGGCCCGGCAGGAGCCAGTTGCCTTTGATCTGACCGCGGCCGAGCGCGAAAAACAAAAAAGCACCGATGGTGCATAGCGCGGGGAGCAGGGCTAGGAGGTCGCGCTGTTTGGCTGACCGCACCAAGCCGGCATAGAGCAGGAACAGCAAAAACGGCGACACAAAAAAAAGCGGACTGACCGCAAAGAAGAGCAGGCGCAAGAGCGGATGGTCAAGGTCCTCGATGCGCGAAAGAGTGCTCAGCGTCTGCGGCAGGTAGAAGTCGGTACTGAACTGGGCGTCGGTGAGCGGTGCGGCGATGGCGACAGCGGGCAGTAAGAACGCGGCGAGCCGGTGCCAACGCTCTTTGCCTCGTAGATCGAGCGCGATCCACAGGCCAAGCCCGCCGACGAGAAAGGCCCCCGAGTACTTGCAGAGGACGGCCAAACCCGCCGCTAGGCCCGTGTATACATAAGGCCGGAGCGCATTGGTTGCTTCGGCCTGCCGCGCCATGCACAGGGCCAAGAGCCAACAGGGGACTAAGAAGCCATCGGGATGCAGGTAGGAGCTGGTGTGCCAAGTCCAGTGGCTGAGCGCAAAGGCGGCCGCGGCCCACAGCGCCAGTTGCTTGGCGAGGCTCTGCATTCTGCAAAGCCAATAGACGAGCACAGTAGCAAGCGTCCCGAGCAAGACAGAAGGCAGCCGCAGAAACCACTCTTGGTGTGGGTAGAGCGCGTGGGTCAGCTTGAAGATGATCAAGGGCAAGAGCGCGTAGGAGGCGTCGAGGTGTTGTCCCCAATACCAGTAAACGGCCTCGTCCTTGCCTAGCTCCACATCGGCGACCAGCCGGAGCTTGAGCAGGGTATGAGCCCCCAGCAGGACGAGGCACAGCAGATTGACGCTGTTGAGGCCGCCGCGTATATTGAAAAACCTGAACACGATAGAACAATTTAGAATTATGGAGATGTTTTAATGGCCGAAAAAGACGAAGATCTGCTCAAAACCCTCCAGGAAAAAAACCTGGAGCAAAGCCTGTACAAAGCGCGCAAAATATTCCTTTGGTCTGACGTCAACGACGAGTCGGCCAAGGAGGTGGTCACCCGCCTGCTCTCGCTAGACATCGAGGATCCAACCGAGGAAATCGTCCTCTACATCAACAGCCCCGGCGGCTCAGTTCACGACGGCATGGCTATCTACGACGCCATGTTGGCGATTCAGGCACCCGTTTCCACGGTGTGCATGGGCATGGCCATGAGCATGGGCTCGTTCCTGCTGTCGGCTGGCGAGCCGGGGCGTCGCTTCGCCTGGCCGCACGCCCGGATCATGATCCATCAGCCGAGCCTTATGCACACCATTACCGGCACGGCGATCGACCTCGACATCCGCGCCAAGGAGACCATCCGCCTGCGCGAAGAGCTAAACGCGCTCTACGCCAAGCACACCGGCCAACCGGTCGAAAAGATCTCCAAAGACACGGACCGCGACTTTTTCATGTCGGCCGAGGAAGCCAAGGAATACGGCCTGCTCGACGACATAATCACCACCACGGCACCCTCACCCAACGGGTACGCCAAAAAGTAGCGCCGTCCCTTCGTGTCTTGCTCATCGCGCCGGTCCCAAACGGGGCCGGCGTTTTTATTGGCAACTTGGGCAATAGAAGGTGTTGCGGCCTCCCAAGTAGAAGCTCTCGATGGGTGCATCGCAGACGCGGCAGTCCTCGCCTTGGCGGCCGTACACGTGGAGCCGCTGCTGAAAGCGCCCGCCCGCGCCCGACCCCTGATAGTCGCTAATGGTCGTACCGCCTTGATCAATGGCGACGCGCAGCACCTTTTTGATCTCCTTGGCGAGCAAGGCCAAGCGCAACGGATCAATGGCCGCAGCCGGGGTCGCCGGGTGGATGCGCGCCCGGAAGAGGGCCTCGCTGGCGTAGATATTACCCACGCCGACGACCGTGTGATTGTCCATAATGAGGTTCTTGATCGGGCTTTTGCGCCGCTGGCATTGGGCTTGGAGGTAGCGGGCGTTGAAGGCGCGGGAGAGCGGCTCGGGGCCGAGGTTCTGTAAGTACCGGCACGTATCCTCTTCGCCCTCGCCGAGCACCAGCACTAGGCCAAAGCGCCTCGGGTCGTTGAACGCCACAGCCCCCCCGTCGGCAAACTCAAAGCCCACGTGATCGTGCTTGGTGCCCCATGGCCGCAGGAGCAGGTTGCCGCTCATGCCGAGATGGACCAAGAGCGTCCGGCCCGATTGCAGGTCGAGGAGGAGGAACTTGGCGCGGCGGCGCGCAGCCGCAAAGCAGTCCCCGACCAAGGAGCGCAGCGCGGCCCTCGGCAACGGCTCGCGCAGGCGCTTTGTACTGACGCGGACGCGGGTGATCGGTCGGCCTAGCAGGTGGCACTCCATCGCGCTGCGGACGGTTTCTACCTCGGGTAGCTCGGGCATGGGCAGAGTATAGAAGCCGCCTGTAGAAGCGTCAAACATTGCCGACCCGTCTGCGGTTGATATATTGAAAACCCTCACCTTAAAACCTAGGAGCTATTCCTCATGGATCTGACGAGACAACCACCCCGCCGCCCCTCCAACGCTCAAGTTGCCGGCATCGTCGGGCTGGCGCGCATGATCGACAAGGCGCGCGGCCACAACGCCGGGACCATTGGCGAGTTCAAGTATGGCGACGACTCCGGCCTCGACGTCGAAGTGCTCGAATTCATCAATATGGACGCCGCCGAGTTCGCCGAGGCCGTCGATGAGCTGGACGACGAGACCTTAGGCGTCATGGCACTGGAAAGAGCGCAGAAGAGCCAATCAGAGATCGACACCTTCAACGAGGAACACCTCACGCGCGAGCCGCAAGACGAGCTACACGAGCGGCTGCTCGTCGAGCGAATCGCCAAGTACGCCCCAGATCGCACGGACATCAAAACGGTCTTCGCCTCCATCGAATTGGACGATTGGGGCGCATTCAGAGACCTAGACCTAACCTCCCAACCACCGCGCAGCCCGTACCTCCGCAGCGTCTTCGGCGTAGCGGGCACGGCGCGCATGGCCGACAAGGCGCGGGCAGTCACCTGCGGCAAATTAGGCGAGTACCGCTTCGGCGCCGACTCCAGCCAAGACGCGGCCATCTTGGAATTCTTGGGCATTGCAGAGGACGCCTTTCGCCAAGCGGCGTACGAAAATCCCAACGACGACGAGCTGAGCGAGTGGGTCGCCGAGCGCTGCCAGAAGTCAGCCGCGGACAAAAGCGCCTTCAGCGTCTGCCGCGCTAATGTCGGCCGCCACCCGGCCCATCCGCTCCATCATTCATATCACCCGGATATATTCGACGCCTCCGGTAACTACGACCAGATGCGCGAACGGCTCGCCTCGCGCCGCGCCGAAATCGCGCCTGAGCGCACAGATGTCCAGAGCTTCTTCGACCTGCAAGACCTCGACGACGAGTTGAGCTTTGGGCTGACGGACTTGCGCCGCCACCCGCCGCGCAGCCCGTTTGATCTGAGCGTCGGCGGCCTCGCCTGCCTAGCGCGGATGATCGACAAATTCCGCGCGGCGCACTGCAACTGTCTGGGCGAGTACTGGTGCGGCGAGGATTCGGGTTTCGACCGCGCCGTTCTGGACTTTCTCGGCCTCGACCAAGAAGCCTTCGCCGAGGCGGTCGCGGCCAATGAGACCGACGCGGCGATAGCGGCATGGCTGGGCGAGCGGCTAGCCAACAAAAGCGAGCAAGACAAGGCGGAGTTTAACCAACGGCTGCTGACCGCCAGCCCGCGCAATGATCAGCAACAGAGCTTTTTGCTCAACGCCGTCTCCCGGCTCGACGCCTCGCGCACCGACATCGAGAGCTTTGCGGCCCTAGTCCTCCTCGACGACAAGGTCTCCTTCGCAAGGCTCAAGGCCGGCGTCTAATGTCTCGCCCGCTCATCGGCATCACCAGCAGCCTAAACGCCGCCGGCCATCAAGTCCTCGAGCACCAATACGTGGACGCGGTCGTGCAGGCGGGTGGTGCCCCACTCGTGCTACCCATGACCACAGATCGCGCTCCCCTGCAAGCGGTACTCGAGCGCATCGATGGTCTGTTGATCACCGGCGGCCCGGGCATTGAGCGCGGCCTGATCGGCACCCTGCCCAGCGATCTCCCGCCGGTGGCGGCCAAGCGCGACCAAGCCGACCGCTGGAGCTTTGCGGCCGCGCAGGAGCGCCAGTTGCCGGTTTTGGGCATCTGCTACGGAATGCAGTTTATCAGCGCCGAGTTGGGCGGCACAATCTGGGCGGACGTGGAAGCCCAGCTCGGCGTTGAGCCGCATGCGCGACAGCGGACTGCGGACCATTGGATCGAGCACGATCTCCAAGTAGAGTCGGGCACGGTGCTGGCTGCGCTGGGCTTTGCTGGGCCTTCGCGGGTCAATTCCAATCACATGCAGGCCATTGACCGGCCCGGTGCGGGCTTGGGCATCAGTGGACGCAGCGGCGATGGCATCGTGGAGGCGGTTGAGAGCGAGGATGGCCGCTTGATCGGCGTGCAGTTTCACCCGGAGCGGATGCCCGGGACGATTTGGTCTAAGCTCTTTGAACACTTAGTGAGCCGAACGGCGGATTAAGGAAATTGACCGATGAAGCAAAGAGAGTTCGATTTGACCTTCTACTCAACGGGAAAATGGACAAATGAATCGACCGCCTAAATCCAAGGCGATAGAGCGTCTACAGAAAGCAAATGACTCTGATGGTTGGAAGATGGGACTTATTCGGGAACTAAGAAGCGGCGGCTTCAAGATCGACGCGAACCGGGCACTTTGAACATGAATCACATTTCCTCTTGATTTATTAGCCAAATCAGACATATTAACACTATTTATAATTAAGTGGAGGCAATATGTCTGAAACAAAGAAAGAGCGTCCTGAAGAAATTTTCCGCAGGTACGGTGGCCAACTTCGAATGAGCGAGGCCATCGCGCACGGGATTACACGCTACATGCTGTATGCGCTCAAGGACAGGGGCGTCATCGAACCGGTCAGCAGAGGCATCTATCGGCTGCGGGAACTACCTCCATTCGACAACCCTGATCTGGTCACAGTAAGCCTTCGCTTCCCCAACGCCGTCGTTTGCCTCATCTCCGCGCTAGCCTACCATGGAATCACGACCCAGATTCCTCATGAGGTTTCCGTAGCGGTGTCAAGAAACTCTCGTGTGCCGTCCCTCGACTATCCCCCCATCCGAGTCCACAGATTCTCTCAGGAAGTATACAAACGCGGCATCGAAACGCATCTGCTTGATGGCGTACCCGTCAAAATTTACAGCCGAGAGAAAACCCTAGCCGACTGCTTCAAGTTTCGCAACAAGATCGGTATGGATGTGGTGCTGGAAGCGGTGAAACTCCACAAGACGCGAAACGAGTTCAACCTCGGCGAACTACTCAAATACGCCAGAATCTGTCGGGTGGAAAAGGTGATGCGGCCCTACTTGGAGGCACTGGTATGACGGCTCCCCGCAATGCGTCCGAGTCCGTCCGGCAACGTCTCCTTAATCGGTCCAGGAAAGAACGACGACCATTCAACGAACTGCTTCAATACTTCGTCATGGAGCGATTCCTCTACCGGCTATCCCAATCCGCTCATGCCCAGCGATTTGTGCTCAAGGGCGCGTTGAGGCGGCGTTCCGCAATAGGCTCCAGCAGGATCACGTGCCCGCCTCGTTCGGAGAAATCACGGCTTTGGTGAGCAGATTCTTGTGGCCTATTGTCGCGGACCTTTCCTCCGAGAAACCTAGCCCGACAGCCTGGATCGCACCCGGACCATGGACCTGAGCCGATATCCTTCCATCAAAACAAAAAGATGTGTGCGGACGTCATTGCTGTAATTTTGAGTTAGATTCGCATCTATGAAAGGCTGATCCGATGAAACAGATTGTGCGACAACTGGACATCCTACGAGAGTTACAGGCGCGGCGTTACGGGATGAGTGCACGCGAACTGGCGGACGAGTTCAATGTAGATAGGCGCACCATACAGCGCGACTTGGGAGACCTGCGCGAGGCCGGATTTATACTGAACGAAAAACGGCGCACCGACCAGCGCATCTACTACCAACTACAGAAGGACACCAAGCTGCCGCTAAACTTTCCGATCATGGAAGTCGCGGCGATGATCTTTGCCGAGCAGGCGGGCATGGGGCTGGTGGGAACGCCGTTCGGCGACCATCTGCGGTCGGCGATTCGCAGACTGACCCAGGCCATGCCCCCGGAGATGCGGCAATTCCTAGAGCGAGCCGCAGAGGCTTATGTGCCGCTGGCGCGCGGGCACAAGCCGTACGAAGATGCCCGCGAAGTGCTCGAAAACCTGCACGACGCCATACTGGAGCGCCGCGTGTGCTGGGTGAGCTACCGCTCGCCATGGGCAGAGAGCGCCCGGCAGTACAACATCGAACCCCTACGCCTTCTGCCGCACCGGGGTGGTCTGTACGTGATTTCGCGGATGCCTTACTACGACCAACTCATTACGCAGGCGGTGGACCGCTTTGAGTCAGTAGAAGTGACCGAGGAGGAGTTCGAGCCGCCGGATCACCTGTCGATTGACGAGCGATTGAGTAATGCGTTCGGCATCTCGTCCGAGGAGCCGATGGACGTGGTAGTTCGGTTCACCGAGGAGCAGGCACCCTACATACGGGAGCGAATCTGGCATCCGAGCCAGAAGCTGGAAGAACTGAAGGACGGACGGGTGGTGCTGCGGCTACGAGCCGGAGGGTTCTACGAGATCAAGAGTTGGGTGTTGAGTTTTGGAGCGGCGGCTGAAGTGTTGGAGCCAGAGGAATTGAGGGATGCGGTACGAGAGGAGATGCTGGCGGCTCTGGGATTGGATGACGAGGGTGCGACGTGATCTGTCGCAGGGGTTGGGTATATTTCTTGCTATGCCGCCATAGGTTCGATAAATTCGGTAGTCGGGCAAGTTATAATACCACCATATTCTAAGAAGGAAACGATATGCCTAATATTCACTACTTTCAGCGCTATGCCCAACCAGAAAACGTCGTCACGAATAACACCCTTTTGCTCTTGGGAAGAATTTACAGCTATTCGCCTTCACGAGCCTCTCAGCTTCTGACAGACCTTACTGGGGAGTCTATTGAAATCGGAATAGAGATCAACCAACAGATACGCGAATCTAAATCAGTTCCCGATGGACATGTAATCCAGAGAAGTTTCAAGATTCTGGTCGAGTCGAAAGTTAATTCACTCCCGGATCTCGACCAATTAATCAGACACTCAGAGAGCTTTTCTGATGAACATCAGAAAATTCTTCTCCTCCTTACCAACCAACCACTAGGAGAGGCCGAAGAAGACAAAATCCGGCGTCAAATCCGTGACCATCGTCCTGGGGTCACCTTCAAAAGCATCTCTTATGAAGAAGTCTGTAAAGCGATTGAAGGACTTTTCAGAGAGCACGAAGACGAGATGCGCGACCTTGTTGATGATTACAAATCATATTGCAACGATATGGGTCTGTTTGACCGATCAAAAAACCTTATGAGAATGGTGCCTTGTGGTGAAAGCTGGGAGCTAAACAGAAAATACGGGATTTACTTTTATCCCTCAGACCGTGGCTATACGGACCATGAATTTGTAGGGATTTACGCCAATAAGGCTGTACACGCGATCTGGAAAATCGATAGCATTTTTGACATTGAGTACAAAGATGAAAAATTGAAAAAGACGTTGATAAAAGGGCGGCCTACTGATGAGTACGACGAAAAACTTGTCCAAATCATCGAAGATGCAGAAACGGAGTGTGACTACTACATTAAGAGTGGACATCGCTTTTTCTGCGGCAAGCCGGAAGATACAAAGTATGAAAAGGAAACGCCCGGTGGAATGCTGGGAGGTACGTTTGTAGACTTGCGAGAACATATTGACGATTTCGATAACTTAGATGTAAAGTCTATTGCACAGAAGTTGCGAAAAATGACATGGTAATAAGGATACCTCTGAACAGAGGCTTTGTATATTGAAATATCGCAATGTCAGTCTGACGGCACATGACTACCGGAGACCATGAAATGAAAAATTACCGTCGTGCCAAGAAGCGGATTGAAGTGTCTGTAGATGAGTCCGTCCGTATTATCCGCGAGCTGCAGGAGCTTAGCCAGAATGAACTCGCCCGACGCACTGGCATTCCCCAATCTACTATTTCAGCCATCGAAAATAACCGCGTACAGCTTGGGATTGAGCGCGCCAACGTGCTAGCGCAAGCCTTGCAGTGCCATCCGGCTGTTTTGGTCTTCCCCGGTTGGGAGATCAAACAGAACACAGCCGCTTGAGCGCAAGTCGATGACTCCACGACAATCACTGACCGCCGCAAGTAGCATCGATTCCTTACCGCACCTCAAGACAAACTCTCTAGCTCTATCGACACCTGTCCCCTGAAGGCACGTCCGAAGCGGCCTCATATACCGATCCTTCCCGAGATTCTCCTGTACCATCCAGTGCCTATTGCAAGGCCCTTTTCTCGGCAAAATTGATCTCCTCATAAAAGTTTCTACCTGCGACGCGAGCTGTCGCACCTCCTAGATAAATTCATCCATTACTACAACGATTAATCAGAGGTCGTCTAATCCTCTCTATGACGGGGATGACGACATCCTCATAAACCTAAACGGAGCTTGAGATGGACAAAAAAGAGAAGCTCTACAAAACCGAGAAGCTAATCGAGGACAATATCGAAGTTCGCGCTTCGTACTGCCTCGATTGCGGCGACGAACTTTCTCCTGGTCAGATTGATTCCTACGATGCCGAGCGTGCGGCTCTTGCCCTCTTGGCCTTATTCGAGGATGGCATCCTCATGGACAAAGACGGTCTGATCGTCAAAATCAAAGAAGCCCTCTTGGCCTTGTTCGAGGATGGTGTCTTCGTGAACAGTGCCGAGATGGTTGTCAAAATCGAAAAATGGATCAAAAAGAATGAGGATTGGGGGGATGAGGATTATGACTATATTGAACACGATTTTTGGGATACTAAACACGATCTCAATCGTGTAGGTATTGCCCTCTTAGCCTTATTCGAGGATGGTGTCCTCATGGACAAAGACGGTCTAATCGTCAAAATCAAGAATTTTCTCAAAGGGACCATTGATTCTTTTACGGACTGCTTACCATGTAACGCGAATTACGAAAGTCAAATTGAGGGCGATCCGGTTTGGTCTGATGACAAGTCTCTCCTCAAGACAGCAGAAGCTCTCTTTGATCTTTTGTTAGAGTTGAAAGATGCATAAACCTCCCGCACCATCGATACCTGCTTCCGAAAGCACGTCCTAAGCGTCCTCCTGCGCCGACCCTTCCCGGCAAATTCTCTTGACCATTCAGAGCTATTACAAAGCCCCTTTCTCGTCCGCTAGCCCTTAGACGCGCTGAAAGCGTGGTCAGCCGGACGATCTTGACGAAAATGGATCCTTTCGTAAAAAAATTTCTACCTGCGACATGCTGCGACGCGATCTGTCGCACCTCCTAAGTAAGTTCTCTTTTCCCACAACTATTAAGGATGTGTGCAGTGCTTACTCGCTTTTCTTTTTTCGTAGCTCTATTGGCCTTCGGCCTTATCACCTACGAAGGTCCGGCGGGACCAATAGGGCCGGTGGAGCCGCAAGGCAAAACCGGACCGCCCAAGGAAGGGATCACCATCGAGTGACAACTGTCCCCTTCACTAGGTTAAGATGCCTCGACTGCACTTCGCTCCGCTCAAAGGGACCATTACCGAGCGGCAACTGTCCCCTTCACTCTATGACGGGGACGGCAATATCATCATCGAGGACGCTCGGATAAAGCCAATGACCCTCCAAGGCATTTATCTCAAGGAAGCATTGCCAGATCTCGGACCTAACGTATTGACATACATGGAGCCAACCTATTCCACATTGCGTGTAGTACCAACCTTAACTGAAGAGGATATCATAGTCGAAGAGGACGAGTTGGAGACGCCGCTCCTTGTTATCACCGAGGGTATGCTCGTGATCACGGACCCTGACAGGGAGCTCCTAACTGTCCCGCTAGAATCCTTTTTTGCTGGAATAGATGTCAAGTTGGTGGTTTTAGCGTACCAGTAAGCACTATATCATTTCGGAGAAGAAACCATGCTCAACGCCTACGAACGCCAGCTTATTCTCTTTTATCTCTGCAACGCCGCCTCGCGCTTCCACCGCGCCTTCCCGGGAAAGAAGGAAGATCTGGCCGAATGGGTCGCCGAGAACCGCGACATCCTCGCGCTCAGTGACGAGAACGAGGAGCCGGGAGAGCACCGGGAGACCAGACACCACGAAAAGGAAATATCCGCACAGGAATGGAAGCACCTGCGGGAGACCCTAGAAAAAGAGCACGCAGCAGCCTGCGAAAGTGAGAAAAAAGATCACACGGCGCGACTGCTACGACGATTCGGGCGGGAGATGGACCTCGCGCCGGAGGACATCGCGATCCTAGAGATTTTGCTGCGCCACGAAACGCATCCGATCTTTGTGTCGCTGATCGACTCTTTCGAATCTGGCCGTCACTACCACAGACATAGATTTTTCAACGTCACGCACCCCGTCCTACCCTGCATTCTCGGCATACCGGCTAGCACATTCCGCGCCCGCTTCGCGGCCGATGCGCCGCTTGTGAAGTCGGGGCTTGTGTCCGTTGATGACGACGGCGACATCAGAGCCGTCAACCGACTGCTCCGGCTAGTCTCCGTCCCAGACGACAGCGATCTCGACGTGTGTCGCCTACTGCTCGACGCGGCGACTCCAGGCGAACTAGAGTGGGCAGATTTCGATCACGTAGCAGAGGATCGCGACCAAATAGAAAAAATGCTCAAGGGCGCACTGTCCACCGGCACACCGGGCGTAAATATCTTGGTGTACGGCCCGCCGGGAACTGGCAAGACCGAGTTTTGCAAAACGCTAGCCGCTCGGCTCGGGACGAACCTCTACAGTGTCGGCGAAGAAGATGATAGCGGAGACGATCCCAGCCGGAAGGAGCGGCTCCAAGAACTCCGGCTCGCCCAGCGTCTGCTAGCGCCGGGCCGTAGGTCAATCCTGCTCTTTGACGAGATGGAGGACATCCTCTCGGACCCAAACTCGGGCTGGATGCCGTTCTCGTCGCGCGGCTTTCCTCATCTCCGGTCCGGTGGCTCCAAGGTGTTCCTAAACCGGCTGCTCGAACGTACGCCAGTACCGACGTTGTGGACCTCCAATTCCGCCTGGGCCACCTGCCAAACCGTTCTGCGCCGCATGACCTTTGCCCTAGAACTGCGCAAGCCGCCATCCCAAGTTCGGGCGCGTATCTGGGAGCGAGAGTTGGCACGCCACGATATCAAAGCAACAGAGCAAGATACGCGCTCCCTAGCCAAGGAGTTCGATGTGACGCCGGGCGTAGCGTCCGGGGCCATCGCCGCGGCGGGCCTCTGCGGTGGAGACCTCGCCGCAGTACGCCTCGGTGTGCGCAGTCTGGCCAAAGTGATTTCGGGCGAGAAGCCCCCCACAAATCAGGGGCCTCCCGAGAGATTCGACCTCGCCCTAGTCCGAGCCGACATTGCCCCGGTCGGCTTCGCGGATCGCATCGTAGAAAGCGGCGGCAAGCATTTTTCTCTCTGTCTGCAAGGTCCACCCGGCACCGGCAAGAGCGCATTCGTTCGCTACCTAGCCGAACGCCTCGGCCTCCAAGTCACCCAAAAGCGTGCCTCCGACCTAATGTCAATGTGGGTTGGCCAAACCGAACAGCAGATCGCCACTGCCTTCTCCGAGGCCCGTGCCGAAGGCTCCATCCTCGTCTTCGACGAAGCCGACTCCTTGCTCGCCGACCGCCAAGGTGCCATGCACTCTTGGGAGGTCAGCCAAGTCAACGAAATGCTGACTTGGATGGAGAGTCATCCTCTGCCGTTTGCATGTACGACTAACTTCGGCGAAAACCTCGACCCGGCCACCCTGCGCCGCTTCACCTTCAAAATCGCCCTCGACTATCTCACTCCCAACCAGTCGCAAGCGGCGTTCCACACCTATTTCGCACTCAAAGCTCCGCCCGAAATCGACGACCTCTCCACCCTGACTCCAGGCGATTTCGCCGTAGTCCGCCGAAAAGCCGAAATCCTCGGCCACCTACAAGACGCGAAGGCTCTCGCCGAATTGCTGAATGACGAGTGCGAAGCCAAGCCGAACCATTCGCGCAGGATGGGCTTTTGATTATGGATAATGAAGGGATGATTTAATGACTAATATGCAAAGAGACCGCATCCTCTTTCGCGCTCAAGGTTGCTTGCTGGGCCAACTTGCCGGGGATTCGCTGGGTAGCCTAGTGGAGTTCCAAAGCCCCGAGGAGATTCAGCGCGAGTACCCCGCCGGAGTCCGAAATCTCGCAGATGGCGGAGCCTGGGACACGATTGCCGGGCAGCCGACGGACGATTCCGAAATGGCGCTAGCCCTAGCCCGGGTACTGGCGCAGCACAAGAAATACGATCAAACGCTTGCCCTCGAAGCCTATGTTGACTGGTTGAACTCTGGTCCATTCGACTGCGGTTTCACCACCCGCAGCGGTCTCCTAGGGGAACGCGATCGGAACAGCCAAGCGAATGGAGCCATGATGCGGATCAGCCCACTGGGCATCTTCGGCGCGAACTACGAATTAGAGCAGGTGGCGGAATGGGCGTGCGAGGACGCGGCGCTCACGCATCCCCATCCGGTCTGCCAGCAAGCCAACTCGCTCTACGCCTCGGCCATCGCCTACGCGGTCCGCATCGGATGCGAATCGCAGGAGCTGTACGAACGGATCAAGACGTGGGCTGAGAATATCCCAGCGGAACCGACGCTCATGTCGGCCATCGACGGCGCGACCACTTCACCGCCCGCAGATTATATGCACCAACAGGGCTGGGTTCTGACGGCGTTCCGCAACGCACTATGGCAACTGCTCCATGCCGAGAATTTCGAGGAAGCGGTCGTAGATACCGTCCATAGGGGCGGTGACACCGACACCAACGCCGCCATCTGCGGAGCGCTTCTGGGCGCAGTGCATGGACGAGAAGCCGTCCCCGAACGGTGGGTGGACCAGCTCTTGAACTGCCGACCAAAGGAAGGGAATCCCAATGTCCATCGACCTCGCCCAGAGTGCTACTGGCCGGTAGATGCGCTAGAGCTTGCCGAGCGCTTGGTTACCAATCGGCAGCGTGTGGGGACGCTCTAAAAAAGGACCTATGAGCCGCAATCCGTTTGAGGTGGGCATGAGTCTTATGCCCACAGCAAGCGCCGCTGTAGCAATGTCTGCATGTCGCGCCGCCCATCGGCGATCAAGAGCACATAGACGTTATTTTCCATTACCCGATAGATGATGCGGTAGGGCCTAGAGAATATCTCGCGGTATTCCCGAATCCCAATGTCCAACAGTTCCGCCGGGTAGTTCCCGCGCTCGGGATACTCGGAGAGGCTGCTGAAAGCCTTATCAATCTGCTCCAGCACATAATCCGCCCGGTCCGACTCATCGTGCTGATCGATGTAATCGTAGATTTCCTCCAAGTCGCGCATCGCGTCATCGGTCAACTGAACCAAGAAAGCCATCAACGATCCCGTCGCCGCTCCCGAAGCCGTGCGACGACATCGGCGGCGGGCTGCACCTGACCTGCTTCGATCTGGCGGCTACCCAGCGCGAGAATCTTGAGCAGCGCAACTGTTTCCTGCATCTGCTCGTAACTGTCGATATCCTGCATGACCGCCTTGGCTTCGCCATTCTGGGTGATAATCAAAGGTTCTGGTTGGTCTCCAAGTGTGCGCACGATCTCGGCGGCGTGGGCCTTGAGATAACTGATCGGCTTAATCTGGCTGGACAGTTTCATGGACACCTCCTTTTTAGACTAAATATAGACCATAAACAGGTCAAGAGCAATCTGCACTTCGTGACTAGGGATTGTCGATCTGGCCTCCTTGACGCGGATAGCTAGCCCCCACAGGGCACTGCCATCCTCCCTCACCGAGACCGTTTTCCTGTGATTTCCTCTTGATCTATTAGCCAAGATCAGACATATTGTCTCTATATAGAATTAAGTGGAGTCAATATGTCTGGAACAAAGAAAGAGCGTCCTGAAGAAATCTTCCGCAGGTACGGCGGCCAACTCCGAATGAGCGAGGCTATCGCGCACGGGATTACACGCTACATACTGTATGCGCTCAAGGACAGGGCGTCATCGAGCCAGTCAGCAGAGGCATCTACCGGCTGCAGGAACTACCTCCGCTCGACAACCCTGATGTAGTCACAGTAAGCCTTCGCTTCCCCAACGCCGTCATTTGCCTCGTCTCCGCGCTAGCCTACCATGGCATCACAACCCAGATTCCTCATGAGGTTTCCGTAGCAGTGCCAAGAAACTCTCGGGTGCCGTCACTCGACTATCCCCCCATCCGAGTCCACAGATTCTCGCAGGAAGCATACAAACTCAATACTTCGCCATGGAGCGATTCCTCTACCGACTATCCCAATCCGCTCATGCCCAGCGATTTGTGCTCAAGGGCGCGTTGATGCTGAGGGTGTGGGGCTCACCGGAATTCCGTCCGACCATGGACATCGACCTACTTGGCAGAACTCGTAACGCGGAAGCTGCCATCGTCTCTCAGATGCGGGACATCCTGATGGTCAATGTGGAAACGGACGGACTTGCATTCGACCCGGTTAGATTCGCATCTATGAAAGGCTGATCCGATGAAACAGATTGTGCGACAACTGGACATCCTACGAGAGTTACAGGCGCGGCGTTACGGGATGAGTGCACGCGAACTGGCGGACGAGTTCAATGTAGATAGGCGCACCATACAGCGCGATCTAGGAGACCTGCGCGAGGCCGGATTTATACTGAACGAAAAGCGGTGCACCGATCAGCGCATCTACTACCAACTACAGAAAGACACCGGGCTCCCACAGAACTTTCCGATCATGGAAATCGCGGCGATGATTTTTGCCGAGCAGGCGGGCATGGGGCTGGTGGGAACGCCGTTTGGCGATCACCTGCGGTCGGCGATTCGTCGGCTGACCCAAGCCATGCCCTCGGAGATGCGGCAATTCCTAGAGCGAGCCGCAGAAGCTTATGTGCCGCTGACGCGTGGGCACAAGCCGTACGAAGATGCCCGCGAAGTGCTCGAAAACCTGCACGACGCCATACTGGAGCGCCGCGTGTGCTGGGTGAGCTACCGCTCGCCATGGGCGGAGAGCGCTCGTCAGTACAACATCGAACCGCTACGCCTTCTGCCGCACCGGGGAGGTCTGTACGTAATCTCGCGGATGCCCTACTACGACCAACTCATCACGCAGGCGGTGGACCGCTTTGAGTCAGTAGAAGTGACCGAGGAGGAGTTCGAGCCGCCGGATCACCTGTCGATTGACGAGCGAGTAAGCAATGCGTTCGGCGTCTCGTTTGAGGAGCCGATGGATGTGGTAGTTCGGTTCACCGAGGAGCAAGCACCGTATATACGAGAGCGAATCTGGCATCCGAGCCAAGAGCTGGAAGAACTGGACGATGGGCGGGTGGTGCTGCGGCTGCGGGCCGGGGGGTTCTACGAGATCAAGAGTTGGGTGTTGAGTTTCGGGGCGGCGGTTGAGGTACTGGAGCCGGAGGAGTTGCGGGTGGCGGTGCGGGAGGAGATGCGGGCGGCGATGGGGTTGGATGACGAGGGTGCGACTTGATCTGTCGCAGGAGTTCGTTAATATCTTCGCAGAGGACAAGGAGGAAATCATGAATCTCAAGCAGAGGAGACTATGATGGGAGAACTGACGGCCGAAGAAAAAGAGTTTCTGGTAGATTACTGCATGAAGCCCGAGAATACTAGGCTTGCGCTGGAAATCGGTCAGGTAACCCCAATGATAGAAAGGAGAATCCTGTCCTCGTTTCTGTGTAAACTCGATAAGAGCATAAAAAAAGAGATTGAGAGCCGTGATGACCTTCGCTGGCGGACGTACATTCCGAAAAAAGATTTGAAAGAAGAGGACCTAAAAGAAAAGTACACCATTTTATACGTAATAACCATGGAGGACCAAGGTATTGAAATACATCTCGGTCTCTTTAATTGGAATAGTGGGGATAAGGAGAGAGAGCTGTACGTGGGAACACATAAAAAAAGAGAAAATAGAACCGTACCTTGGCCTGACACCCTCACAGACTTTTTAAGTAGATCGGATATAGAAACATCGGACGAGTCTCGGTATTGGTGGGTCTGTTCGAGAGAAGGGGACAGATATGTCAAGAAGATTGGAGACCTGAGCATGCTGAACGCCGAGGTCAAGGGTACAAAGTACTTCACAACCGAATTGGTTCGCTTTGCGGGGGCCATCTCAGAAGAACTGAGGGCGTGAAGATGGTCGGCGACACGAACCTCAAGCAAGAGATCCCGCGATTCTTCAAGGGTGCCAAGCAAGGTCTTGACGTTTGGAGGCGAGCCGAAGTTGTCCTTGATCGCCACTTGGCTAGGAAGTTCAACTTTTTCCACTCCATCGCTTTTTTCGGCTCTATTCCTCTCAAAAGAGAGGATCGAATGTCCTATGTATTCGCGTACCTTCTCAATCCCGACGAGACTCACGGACAAAGAGACCTGTTTCTTGGAAAATTCCTAGAAGACGTAAATGTGGACTGGTTGTCGGGAAGCAGTTGGTCACTTGCCAGCATAGGTCTGGAGGTGCTAACCACTCAGATAGAAAACTGGAGCCGTAGGATCGATATCGAGATTGCTTTCCAAATTGATGATGGTCCGGCAGCCATCGCGATTGAGAACAAGCCTTGGGCGGGTGATCAGCACCTACAGCTCAGCGACTACGCACATCATCTCGAGTCGATGTACGAGGGGCGCTTCATACTGATCTATCTCACGCCGAAAGGGGAAGACCCCTCTGAGTACAGTATCACGCGCGAGGAGCGCGAGCAGCTTGAGAATGAAGGGAAGCTCGCCAACGCATCGATCCGGAAATGGGCCGGTGACAATGGTTGGCTGAAGCGAGCAGAAGGTGAGGTGAAAGCCGAGCGAGTGCGCTGGTTCGTGTCCGATTTCCGCAAGGCGCTCCTCGAAAGCCTCCCGGCGCAGCAAAAGTGAATCCCGCGACACGATCCGTCGCCCCGGAATAGGTTCATCCATCGCCCATCGGTAAGTCCACTTCCCCAGAGGTGTGACATTCTCCACCAAGAAGGCACGTAGCCTCGACGAACACGGCCTCCTCTTCCTCAGTCGCCATTCGCTTCCTAAAGGCACCTCCCAAGCGGCCTCATACACCGATCCTTCCCGAGATTCTCCTGTACCATCCAGGGCCTATTGCAAGGCCCCTTTCTCGGCGAAATTGACCTCCTCATAAAAATTTCTGCCTGCGACGCGATCTGTCGCACCTGTAGGCGAAACTGGCAGTAAGCAGTTTACCAAGTCGGGCTTTGTCGAGACAGCGAGAAGCACTTTTTTGGCGGGAGGTAATTTATGAGTGGTCATGTTGTATTGCTCGGCGATTCGATATTCGACAATGCAGTGTACGTTCCCAGTGGAGCTTCCGTACTCAAACATCTGCGGTACATCCTACCGCTGGACTGGGTGATCACCTCGCTGGCCGTGGATGGTGCCCGGATATCCTCTGTGGAATGTCAACTGCAACAGCTTCCCGATGACACCACCCATCTATTTCTCAGCGTCGGCAGCAACGATGTCTTGGACCATGTACATATCCTCAACAGATCCACTGATTTTCAGGTCTCGGCACTTACGACCATAGCTGGGATTCGAGCTGACTTTTCGGCAAAATATCGCCGCATGCTCGATCAGGTTCGCGCGATTCGAATACCCCTTGCTGTCTGCACTGTTTATGATTCTATCCCTACTTTGACGCCGCCTGAATCCGCTGCACTCTCGGTCTTCAATGAGGCAATCACAAAACAGGTGTTCGCAACTGGCTCGACTTTGATTGATCTCCGCCTCATCTGCGACGAGGCATCCGACTACGCTAGTATGCCTCCAATTGAACCGTCAGCATCTGGCGGCAAAAAAATAGCCCGCGCTATCTATAGGACTTTGTTCGATCCCAAAATTACCTGCCGCGTCGTTGTATAACAGCAGCAGCCGTAACAGATAGGCAAATTCTCCTAGACCATCCAACGTCTATTGCAAGGCCCCTTTCTCGTCCGATAGCCCTTAAGACGCGCCGAAAGCGTGGTCAGCCGGACGATCTTGACGAAAATGGATCCTTTCGTAAAAAAATTTCTACCTGCGACATGCTGCGACGCGATCTGTCGCACCTCCAATGTAAGTTTCCTTTTCCCACAACTATTAAGGAGGTGTGCAGTGCTTACTCGCTTTTCTTTTTTCGTAGCTATTTTGGCCTTCGGCCTTGTCGCCTGCGAAGGTCCGGCGGGACCGATGGGGCCGCAGGGAGAGGTCGGACCACAAGGCGAAATCGGACCCCCCAGAGAAGGGATCATCATCGAACGGCAACTGTCCCGTTCCCTCTATGACGCGGACGGCAACATTGTCATAGAGGATGGCCGGATAACGCCAACAACCTTCCAAGCCCTTTATCTCAAGGCAGTATTCCCCAGCCTCGGGCCTGATGCAGTAGCATACATTCCGCTAGACTATCTCTTAGTGTTTGCGGTATCAATCGTACCCGAAGAGGACGAGTTGGAGACGCCTATCCTCACCATCATTGAGGGTATGCTCTTGATCACGGACCCTAACAGAGATCTCCTAGCTGTCGCGCTAGGATCTTTTTTTGATGGGATAGATGTCAATCTGGCGATTTTAGTATCGCAGTAAGCACTATATCACTTCGGAGAAGAAACCATGCTCAACGCCTACGAACGCCAGCTTATTCTCTTTTATCTCTGCAACGCCGCCTCGCACTTCCACTACGCCTCCCCGGAAACAAGAGAACTGGCCGATTGGGTTTTCGAGAACTACGACCTGCTAGAGCTTGCGGGCGAGAACAAAAAACTGGGCGAGCACCGGGCGAACAGATATGACGAAAAGGAGATGTCCGCACGGGAATGGCAGCGCCTACGGAAGACCCTTAAAAACGAATATTCGGCAGCCTGCGAAGGGGCGCAGGAGGACTCCACGGCGCGGCGGCTCCAGCAACTCGGACGAGAGATGGACCTTGCGCCGGAGGACATCGCGGTGCTGGAAATTATGCTGCGCAGCCACAGGCAACCGATTATTGAGTCGCTAATTGACTCTGCTTTCGAGTGTGGCCGTCGCCATTATCGACGAAGATTTTTCAACGTCACGAGTTACCTCTTGCCCTACGTCCTTGGCGTACCGGCTAGCTCGTTCCATGCCCGCTTCGCAGCCGATGCGCCGCTCGTGAAGTCGGGGCTCCTATCTGTCGATGACGACGGCGACATCAGAGCCGTCAACCGACTGCTCCGGCTAGTCTCCGTCCCAGACGACAGCGATCTCGACGTGTGTCGCCTACTGCTCGACGCGGCGACTCCAGGCGAACTAGAGTGGGCAGATTTCGATCACGTAGCAGAGGATCGCGACCAAATAGAAAAAATGCTCAAGGGCGCACTGTCCACCGGCACACCGGGCGTGAATATCTTGGTGTACGGCCCGCCGGGAACTGGCAAGACCGAGTTTTGCAAAACGCTGGCCGCTCGGCTCGGGACGAACCTCTACAGTGTCGGCGAAGAAGATGATAGCGGAGACGATCCCAGCCGGAAGGAGCGGCTCCAAGAACTCCGGCTCGCCCAGCGCCTGCTAGCGCCGGGCCGTAGGTCAATCCTGCTCTTTGACGAGATGGAGGACATCCTCTCGGACCCAAGCTCGGGCTGGATGCCGTTCTCGTCGCGCGGCTTTCCTCATCTCCGGTCCGGTGGCTCCAAGGTGTTCCTAAACCGGCTGCTCGAACGTACGCCAGTACCGACGTTGTGGACCTCCAATTCCGCCTGGGCCACCTGCCAAACCGTTCTGCGCCGCATGACCTTTGCCCTAGAACTGCGCAAGCCGCCGTCCCAAGTTCGGGCGCGTATCTGGGAGCGAGAGTTGGCACGCCACAATATCAAAGCAACAGAGCAAGATGCGCGCTCCCTAGCCAAGGAGTTCGATGTGACGCCGGGCGTAGCGTCCGGGGCCATCGCCGCGGCGGGCCTCTGCGGCGGCGACCTCGCCGCAGTGCGCCTCGGCGTGCACAGTCTCGCCAAAGTGATTTCGGGCGAGAAGCCCCCCACAAATCAAGGGCCTCCCGAGAGATTCAACCTCGCTCTGGTCCGAGCCGACATTGACCCGGTCGGCTTCGCGGATCGTCTCGCAAAAAATGGTGGCAAGCATTTCTCCCTCTGTCTACAAGGTCCGCCCGGCACCGGCAAGAGCGCATTCGTCCGCTACCTAGCCGAACACCTCGGCCTCCAAGTCACCCAAAAGCGTGCCTCCGACCTAATGTCGATGTGGGTCGGCCAAACCGAACAGCAGATCGCCACTGCCTTCTCCGAGGCCCGTGCCGAAGGCTCCATCCTCGTCTTCGACGAAGCCGACTCCCTGCTCGCCGACCGCCAAGGTGCCACGCACTCTTGGGAGGTCAGCCAAGTCAACGAAATGCTGACTTGGATGGAGAGTCATCCTCTGCCGTTCGCATGTACGACCAACTTCGGCGAAAACCTCGACCCGGCCACCCTGCGCCGCTTTACCTTCAAAATTTCGCTCGACTATCTCACCCCCGACCAGTCGCAAGCGGCATTCCACACCTATTTCGCGCTCGAAGCTCCGCCCGAAATCGGCGATCTCTCCACCCTGACTCCAGGCGATTTCGCCGTAGTCCACCGAAAAGCCGAAATCCTCGGCCACTTACAGGATTCAAAGGCTCTCGCCGAATTGCTGCGCGCCGAGTGCGAGGCCAAGCCGAACCACTCGCACAAGATGGGCTTTTGATCGGTCAAGAACAACGTTCCACACCTCCATTACAAAAAAAATCTCTGCCTGCGACACGATCTGTCGCACCTGTGGGCTAATGTTGAGTAAAACAACTCATCTCAACCCACAGGAGGACATCGTGATCCGCACCATCTTCGCCTGCTGCTTGGCCCTATCCTTCGGGACACACCCCGCCACCGCCCAGCACATGAGCACCTTTAACTGGGGCTACCTCTACGCCCAGAAAGTCGTATTCGACGACAGCCTCGACGACCTGAACGGGATCGGCACGTGGTCCCATATCGACTGGGACATGGGTACGCAGATTACCCCCAGCGTAGCTCTGGTGGGAGGTATCGGCGGCTTTACTGCGAAAAACTCCTTCTTCTTCTCAGATGGGGTCTCCTCGGTGAACGGCAGTATAGACGTGACGACCGTCAGCGTGCCCGTACACGCACGGGTGTTCCTCAACGATGCAGCGCAGACGACGCGCGCTTTCGTCGAAGTCGGACCGTCCCTCAACTTCCAGATATACAAGGTGAGCTTCAGCCTACCCGGCTTTGACGAAGAGGCCAATAAAAAGAAGCTCGGCGCACTGGCCGGCCTCGGTATCGTGTTCGGCAAGAAGCCTTGGCGCTTCGTAGTCCGCACGCGCTACCACTGGATCGATAAGCACGGCGAATTCGATGCCTCGAACTTTCAGGTCACAATCGGCAGCGTGTGGGGGGCGCTTTAAAAAGAACCCATGACCCAAGAACCTATTGATAACCAGCATCTAGAAAGGATGCCGCCGCAGGCTATCGAGATAGAGCGGGCTGTATTGGGGGCGATGATGTTCGAACAGCGTGCCATCGTCCATGCCGTCGAAATCCTCGACTCAAGCTGCTTTTACGATACGACACACAGCCAGACCTTCGAGGCCATAATGGACCTCTTCGAACGCGGCGGGGCCGTCGATCAGTTCACCTTGGCCGAAGAACTCAAACGCCGCGACCAGCTCGATGATGTCGGTGGAGCCATCTATCTGGCCGAGCTAGTCGCCAAGGTCGCCACCTCTGCCAATATTGACGTCCACGCGCGAATCGTCTTAGAAAAGGCACTCAACCGCCGACTCATCGAAACCGCCAGCGACATCATTGAGCAAGCCTACAAAGGTAGCGACGACGTACTAGAGCTAGTCGACCGCGCTGAGCAGCACCTTTTTGCTATCAGCGGAAACTGGGTCGGAGGCGGGATTGAGTTACTGGAGACGGTCATGGACGACGCACTCGAACGGATTGAGCGTGTCCACAGCGAATCCAGCGCAGTCTCTGGGATCGATACGGGGTTTGTCGATCTCAACGAGTGTACCTCCGGCCTTCACAAGGGCGATCTAATCGTGCTAGCAGCGTGCCCAGGCGTGGGTAAGACGGCGCTGGCGCTGACCTTTGCACGCAATGCAGCCGTGGATGCCGGAATCGGAGTGTTAATCTTCAGCCCGAAAATGTCCAAGATGCAGGTAGTCCAGCGCCTGCTCAGCAGCGAGACCAAGGTCGATTTGCACAAGCTCCGCACTGGGTCGCTACGCGATGAAGATTGGGAGCGCCTAAGGCGCGATAGCGACCGCTTGGCCCGAGCACCTATCTACATAGACGACACGCCCGATATCTCGGTGTTCGAAGCCCGCGCCAAGGCGCGGCGACTGCACCGGGAATACGGGGTCGGTCTGATCGTGGTGGATGATTTACAATTGATGAGTGGAGAGGCCAAGACTGCAAGCCGCGAGCAGGAAATCTCGCACATTTTGCGCAGGCTAAAGGACTTGGCCAAGGAATTGGACATACCGGTGTTGGTGCTAGTGCAGCTATCGCGCGCAGTGGAAAGCCGCAAGGACCCGAGGCCGCAGCTATCGGATTTGCCGGAGTTGAGAATCGAGCAAGCTGCCGACGTGGTGATGCTCCTTTACCGCCCAAATATGTACGGCCTCACCTCGCCAGATGGCGGCTTCGAAGGCATCGCCGAGATCATCATCGCCAAGCAGCGCAACGGCCCCCCTGGCTCGGTCAACCTAAAATGGAACGCCTTTAGCGCCACCTACGAGTCATTTAGGCCGGGGTGTCGGAGTCCCATGCAACTGCCGCTCTATCAGATCGATGCCTTCACCGGCTCGGAGTTCAAAGGCAATCCCGTAGCCGTCATGCCGCTCGAAACGTGGCTGGACGACGGAACTCTCCAAGCCATAGCTGCCGAGAACAACCTATCGGCTACCGCCTTTTTTTACCCTACAGAGAATGACGACGTGTTCGATCTACGCTGCTTCACGCCAGTCATGGAGGTGCCACTATGCGGCCATGCGACGCTGGCAAGCGCGTTCGTACTCATGACGGAGATTGACCGGGACCTCGACCACATCGCGTTCGAGACCCGTAGCGGCCGCCTTGAGATCTGGGGCGACTGCGACATCTACACCATGGACTTCCCAGCCATGAACCTGCGACCCACTGATCGTCCTGAGTGGATTATCGCGGCGATAGGTGCCGCGCCGGCCACAGTGTTGAGGAGCAATAACTGGCTTTTCTGGCTCTTGGTTTACGACAGCGAGGACGAAGTCGCCGAACTCGACGTCGATGTTTCTGAACTCGCGTCGGCGCTTACCGAGGCCGACGCATACGCAGGCGTGATCTGCACGGCTCCGGTGGCGGATCGCCGCGCCGATTTCGTCTCTCGCTATTTTGCACCCTGCCATGGCATTCCCGAAGACCCAGTCACAGGTTCGGCCTATTGCAGCCTAGTGCCGTACTGGTCCGAACGGCTCGGACGCCCAGATCGAGAGCTCCACGCCCTGCAGATCTCGGCCCGCGGCGGAGAACTGTTCTGTCGTGATCGGGGTAACCGGGTGGAGATCACGGGGAGGGTGGTGAAGTACATGGAGGGGACCGTTTTCCTGTGAATTCCTCTTGATTTATTAGCCGAATCAGACAGTTTGCATGGCGATTCGTCTCGCGAAAGCCTTCGGCTCTACGACGGCGACTTGGATACGGTTGCAGGCGGCCTACGACGTCGCTTAGGCGCGAGTACGCGAGGATGGAATCGAAGTCGAGCGCTACGAGCCGCAACCCGTTTAAGGACGCCGCCACAGGCTTTCGATTATTTGTTCTCGTGCTTGACAAGTGTCAATTGACACATTACATCCTATAGAATGATACGGAGCTTTCGACATCGCGGGCTCAAGCGCTTGTACGAACATGACGACCGCAGCCTGATCGGTCCCGATTTGCATGATCGCGTGGAAGTAATCCTCGCTCAGCTCGATGTCGCCAGCTCGCCCGAAGCGATGCGCCTTCCCCACTATCGGCTGCATGCACTCAAAGGCGACCGAAAGGGTTATTGTCCGCGACCGTGAAGGCCAACTGGCGCATCATCTTCCGGTTTGAAGGAGAGGACGGTTACGACGTCGAACTGATTGATTACCACTGAATGAAGGGAGAACCGACATGCCCATGAAAAACCCACCGCATCCTGGCAAGGTCGTGCGCGTGTCCTGCCTGGAGCCGCTCGGCCTCAATGTCACCGAAGGCGCGAAGATCCTCGGCGTCAGTCGCCAAGCCCTCTCGAATCTGGTGAATTGTCGCGCTCGCATGTCGGCCGACATGGCGATCCGCCTCGCAAAAGCCTTCGGCTCTACGACAGAGACTTGGATACGGTTGCAAGCAGCCTACGATGTTACTCAGGCGCAAGCGCGCGAGGACGAGATCGAGGTCGAGCGCTACGAGCCGCAACCCGTTTGAGACAATAGACCGCTTCTTGAAGGCATGTGAGGGAAGTTCTTGCTATAATTTTGAACTACTACTTCAAATTTGCACACCAATCCGCGGCAACCTCACCTAAGCCAGCCGCTTCCACACATCCGCCGCTTGCTGGCTCTCCACTTGCACCAGCCGCGCTTCTTCAAGCACATACCCACTGAGCTGACCGCCATAGATACAGCCCGAGTCGAGGCCGAGAAGATAGGGGCGGCCAGCGCGCTTTTTGACCACCAAGCCGCCGGGCGCGTCGTGGCCAAAGACGAGCAGGGGATACTCCGGCTTGTAGAAATCGTGCCAGCGCGGGCTGGCGAGATCGTCGGAGGGCGGCCAAGTGCGGATCTTGAGGAATTCTTTGCGGCGAGTGCCTTGTAAGCCCTTTTTCGGATTAATGCCGGCGTGGACTAGCAGGAAGTCGTCCTCCGCGATGTAGAGCGGGCACTGCCGGAGCCAAGCGAGGATTCCGCCGTGGGCGGGCTGAAGTTGGGCGAGGGTATAGCGCTGGTCGGGGAACTTCACTTTGGGCTTGCGGCCCTTCTTCAAGGCGGTTAGCTGCTTCAATAGACGAGCGTCGTGGTTGCCCAAGACCATCTCGGCCTCGGTATCGCAAATCAACTGCCACACCGCCAGCGGGTCGGGGCCACGGGCAAAGGCATCGCCGGTCAGCAACAGGCGATCTTTGGCTTGGTCGTAACTTATCTTTGCAAGGAAGGCTTCAAACTCAGCGGCGCAGCCGTGCACGTCGCCGACGAAAATGGTACGCATCTAATTTCCTTATATTTGCATTGCGGAGGGGCAAACGCTATCATACTCACCACTTCAAGATAGGCTCTGATGGAAACTGCGACCATACCGACTGCTGCTCCGGCGTCTTCCCACATAATGGCCAAGCCCTCGGGCTCGGTCTGCAACATCGACTGCAAGTACTGCTTCTACCTCGAAAAGGAGAAGCTCTACCCGGACGCGCGCAAAAATTGGCGCATGTCCGACGAGACACTCGAACTATACGTCAAGCAGTACATCGAAGCCCAAGACATGCCGCAGGTGGACTTCGCCTGGCAGGGCGGCGAGCCGACGCTGATGGGCGTGGACTTCTTCAGCCGCGCAGTCGAGCTACAGCAGCAATACGCCAACGGCAAGCTCATCACCAACGCTTTCCAGACTAACGGCATCCTCCTCGACGACGAGTGGGGCGAGTTCCTCGCGGAAAACAAATTCCTAATCGGGCTGTCGATCGACGGGCCGCGCGAATACCACGACCACTATCGGGTTGACAAAGGCCAGAAGCCGACCTACGACCGAGTGTACGCCGGTCTGCAAATGCTCAAAAAGCACGCGGTGGAATTCAACACTCTGACCGTGCTACAAAACCACAACGCCGATAATCCGCTCGAAATCTACCGCTTCCTGCGCGAAGAAGGCTCGGGGTTTATGCAGTTTATTCCCATCGTCGAGCGCATCGCGCACGAGCCAGACGAGGACGGGCTGGAGTTAGTCGATCCCGAATACGAGGGCCGGGCACCAGTCTCTAAGTGGTCGGTAGGATCGGGGCAGTACGGCAAGTTCCTCTGCGCGATTTTTGACGAGTGGGTGCGCAACGACGTCGGCCAAGTCTTTGTCCAGCTCTTTGACGTGACGCTCGGTTCGTGGATGGGCCAAGATGCGAGCCTGTGCATCTTCGCCGAGACCTGCGGCAAGGCGCTGATCATCGAGCACAACGGCGACCTGTACTCCTGCGACCACTTCGTCTACTCGGATTATCGGCTGGGCAACGTCCACGAAGAGAGCATCCGCGAGATGGTGGCCAGCCCGCAGCAGACCAAGTTCGGGCAGGACAAAAAGGACACCCTGCCCCAGTACTGCATTGAATGCGACTACCGCTTCGCCTGCAACGGCGGCTGCCCCAAGCACCGCTTTACCAAAACCCCGCGCGGCGAAGACGGCCTCAACTATTTGTGCAAGGGGTACAAAATGTACTTCGGGCACGTCGATCCCTACATGCGCTTTATGGCCAACGAACTGCGGCACAGTCGACCGGCTACCGGCGTGATGGAATGGGCTAGAAAAAGGGACGCCGTCAAGGCGGCCCTGCACCAAAAGGCCCCTGGCCGCAACGACCCGTGCTCCTGCGGCAGCGGCAAGAAGTACAAGCGCTGCTGTGGCCGGGCCGCATAACCGAAAGGAAGCAATGATCGATATCGAGCTAATTCCCGCAGATTGCAAGGCCGTCGTCACCATCGACGGCCAGCTTTTTACCGAATACCGCTACGGCCACTACGTGTGCCGCCCGTACTTCTATCCGGTGCTAACGCCCAGCGGCACTGGCCTCACCCGCGCCTATCCGATGGAAGGTGTCGAAGGCGAGAATCAGGATCACTACCACCATCGCGGCATCTACACGGCCCACGGCCTCGTCAACGGCCACAACCTCTGGGACGAGGGCACCGGCCACGGAGCCATGCTGCAACGGGGCGAGCCGGTCGTAGGTGCCGCCGACGACACAGCGCAGATCGATGGGATCGTCGATTGGTTTGGGTCGGAGGGGGAGAAGCTGTTGGAGGAGCGGCGCACCATCGCCATCCGCGCTGAAGGTGAGTTGCGGATCATAGACCAACGCAGCGAATTCCGCACCCGCTATGGCGACGTGACTTTCGGCGACACCAAAGAAGGCGGGCTTTTTTCGATCCGGGTGCCGACCTCCATGGATGCCAAGGACGCGGGGCGGATTGAAAATTCCGCCGACCAAGTCTTTGAAAACGGCCAAGGCGAAGAGGTCACTTGGGGCCAGCAGGCGGCTTGGGTGGACTATTCCGGGCCAATAGCCGATGGCGAGGAGTGGGGGCACACCGTCGTCGATCACCGCGACAATCCCCGTCACCCGACCTACTGGCACGTGCGCGGCTACGGGCTGTTTACCGCCAACCCCTTTGGAGTGCACGATTTTAAGGGCGACGAGAACATCGACGAGAGCCTGACCATCCCCGGCGGCGACCAAGCCGTCTTCCGCTACCGGCTGATCATCCATCCCGGCCGCAGCGTTGACGGGCACCCAGACGTACGCCAGCTCATCGAGCAGTTCCAAGCGGGATAGGATAGGATCTGTAGCAGAAAAAACCGGTCTGCGGGCCGGTTTTTTTATGCCTCGCCACGAATTCAAACGAACGGAGAGCAATGGCTAAGAACAAACAAGACAAGCTGCGCGTCGCCCTAATCGGCGCGGGGGGGATCGCCGGGTTGCACCTGCGCCATTACCAAGACATGGACGACGTGGAGCTGGTCGCCGTGGCGGACGTGGCCTTGGAAAGAGCGCAAAAATACTGCGAGGAATACGAAATCCCCGCAGCCTACGCCGACTACGAGGAGATGCTCCGGCAGGTCGCACCCGACGCGGTCAGCGTCTGCACGCCCAACGGCCTGCACGCCCCCTGCTCCATCGCCGCCCTCGACGCGGGTGCCCACGTCCTCGTCGAGAAGCCTTTGGCCATGAACGCGCGCGAGGGGCAGGAGATGCTCAACGCCGCAGAGAAAAACGGCAAAAAGCTGATCATTGGCTTCCAGAACCGCTACGATCCGAAGACGCAGTTTATCAAGAAGCTCGTTGACGATGGCGAACTGGGCACAATCTTGTACGCCCGGGTGCAGGCCCTGCGGCGGCGGGGAATTCCCAACTGGGGAGTCTTCGGTCGCAAGGACCTACAAGGCGGCGGACCGCTGATCGACATCGGCGTCCACATGCTGGAGGCCACGCATTATGCGATGGGCGCGCCTAAACCGATAGCAGCCAGCGGCAGCACCTATACCTACATCGGCGACAAGCCGTCAAACGTGGCCTCGAACTGGCCCAACTGGGATTACAAGACCTATACGGTAGAAGACTTAGCCGTGGGGCATATCCGTTTTGCCAACGGCGCGATGCTCAGTATTGAGACCAGCTTCGCTGCCCATATCGAGCAGGGTGTGGGGAACTTTACGCTGATGGGCGAGAAGGGCGGTGCCACCTGGGATCCGCCGGGGTTTTTTCACGACGCCAACGACTACATGGTCAACACCCGGCCCGACTGGCTACCCAGCGGCCCAGCAGCCGACGGCTTCGGCCAGAAGATGCGCAACTTCGTCGATCACGTACTCTACGGCGCGGAAACCCTGTCGCCCGGCGAGCACGGCCTGATGGTGCAGAAGATGATGGACGGGATATACGAGTCGGCGGAGCAGGAGCGGGAAGTGCGGATCGAGTAGGCGTTAATCCCACTCCACCTCAACCCCCAACTCGCGCCCGCACGCCGCTAGCCTTTCCAAATCGTCCAAGGCCATCGGCACCCCTTCGCGGGCGTATTCCTCGCTCTTGCGGTACTCCATGGTGCCCGGCACGGTCGCCTCGTCGTACCCGCGCATAGGTTCCATGGTTTCGCGGACGCCGCGCACGAGATTGTCAACGCCAGCGCGGAAGGCGTCGGGTGGGGCGAACGCGCCAATGTCCATGACGATAATCAGACCGCCGCTGCCCGCCCGAGGCCACCGCTGGGCAACGTCCCGAGCGCGGCCGCTGTTCTGGCCGACGAAGGCTCCGCCCAGCGTCAGCGCCGAGCCGGTGTAGCCCATCGATTTGAAGAAAGCCGGCGGAATCAACTCCTGTAGAGCGTCGTATTCCGGGCCGCGATGATAGTCGGCGAGGATACAAGTGGCCGCGTCGAGGACCAGCGGCGGCTCTTCTTCCGACGGGAAGCCAAAGCAGATGGGTGGGTTGCCCCAGTAGGCCGACTGCTGGCCCTTATTGCCGCCCCCTTCGCCGAAGTAATTGGGATGGTGTCCCTGCACTGAAAAGGCGCAGCAGCCCTCCTGCATGGCGCGGCGCACGTAGTGCCCGGCCGAGCCGTAGTGTCCGTGATGACAGGCTGCGCCGAGGGCGACCTTGTATTGCTTGGCCTTCTCAATGGCCTTTTCGGTGGCTAGCATCATCGGCGCATAGCCCAAGCCGCCGTCGCCGTCGATGAGGACCGTGGTCTCGGTATCTTGGAGCACGCGCAGGTCGGGATTGGGGTTGACGGTGCCGTCGCGGAGGCCGCCGCAATAGCCAACCATGGCGCGGGTGCCGTGCGAGCGCACGCCGCGCAGATCGGAGTTGGACAACAGTTCAGCTAGCTGGTCGGCGTGGTCGGCGCGCAGCCCAGCGGCCTTGAGGCAGTCGGCGGTAAAGGAGCGCAGCAGGGCCACGGGTACGCGTTTGAATTCTGCGGGGGGGCGGTTCATAGAGAGTCCTCGGGGTTAGATTTTGCTCGCGCGGCCTTCAGACAATAGCCTCGCGGAGAAAGTCGTACGCGCGGGCACCGCTGATTTGGTGGCGGCCCGAAAAAATGTCGGCTTCCACCAGCTGGCGTGCTGAGAAAACATCGTATACTCGGCGCGCTTTGGTCAGGCTAGAGCGCACGGCAGCAACGGGGAAAATGGGGTCATGGGTACCAGCTTCCACCTGCAATGGGCGCGGGGCGATGAGGCCGACTAGATCGTACATTTCGCCGAATTCAGCCAAGCCCGGCACGAAGTTGCAGGGACAGTGCGACATGGCGAGGATGCTGTGTTGGAAGGTCGAGTAGTAGCCGCTGATCACGCAGGCGCGGATGCGCTCGTCCATGCAGGTGGAGAAGAAGGTGTGCATGCCGCCGCCCGAAATGCCCATGGCACCGAGACGGCTGGTGTCGAATTCGGGGCGGGTTTCCAAGTAATCGACCAAGCGCAGCCCATCGCGCACGCGGATACCCACCACTGAGGAGCCCAAGTGGAAGGCGAGCATGGCCATGTGGGTGCAAGTCGAAGGCGCTCCCTGGCCGCGTTCCAGATAGGAGAAATCGGTCTGGCGCTCGCCAAAGCCCGAAATCTCTGGGGCGGCCACGGCAAAGCCAGCGCGGCACAGGGCCACGCCAAAGTCCTTGTGGTACCCGTCGGGCTCGTCGCGCTCGCCGCCATCTTCCCACAAACCGACGATGTCCTTGACGCCGTACCCGTGACCGTGGAAAGCCACGACCGTAGGCAGGGGACCGTCGGCACCTTTGGGCAGCAGGATGTACACCGGCATCTGCGCGTGAGGGCCAGTGCGCAGGATTATTTTTTGCCGCGTGTAGTCGCCTTTGTCGATTTCTTCTACTTTGCGCGGGGCCAAGTCCGTCTCGTCGCCAGCTTCTAGGCCCAGATGCTTGGCGAGGGCGCGTCGCGTCGTTTTTTGCCAGCGGCGCGCTTGGGAGGGATTTTCGGCCTTAAAGGCGCGGGGCGCTGCCGCCGGGTCGTACTGTTTCCACAGCGAGGTCGCCGGTTGCAGCCGCTTTAGGGTGCGATTGTCGAGTATTTTGGAGGCCATAACGGATCCTAAAGGTGAAGCGACCGAGAGGCGCTAAAGGTCGCGATTTTTTACCGCTATCTCATCACTAATTCTCCAACGACTTGCACCAGTACTTCATCGCCGATCTCAGCGCGCTGGCGGGGTTCTAAGACGACGAAGCTGTTGGCGTTGAGCATGGAGCTGATGATGTGCGAGCCTTGGCTGCGGGCGGGGCGCACCCAAAACTGGCCATCTTGGTAGCGCAAGGTGGCGCGCATGTACTGGCGGCGGTCGCCGTCGTTGTCGCAGGGGCTTTCCACCCGGGCGTGCGCCTCGGGCAAAAACCACGCCGATTGCGGATAGCCTGCGGCCTTGCGGATGGCTGGACGCACGAACTGAAGAAAGGACATCATGCTCGACACCGGGTTGCCGGGCAGGCCGAAATAGGGCACGCCGCCGACTGTGCAAAAGACCAGCGGCTTGCCCGGTTTCATGGCCACGCGCCAGAAAATAGTCTCGGCCCCCAAGTCGTCGAGGACCTTTTTGACGAAGTCGTATTCGCCAACTGAGACGCCGCCCGAGGAGACGGCAAAGTCAGCGCGGAGCGCGGCCTCAATGGTGGCGCGGATGGCAGCCTCGTCGTCCGCTACTGTGGGCAGCATCACCGGCTCGGCTCCGTGGGCATGGCAAAAAGCGGCTAGGGCGCACGTATTGCTGTTGACGATCTGGCCTTCTCCGGGCGTCTCCTCGATCTCGACCAGTTCGTCGCCGGTGGAAAGGATGGCCACGCGCGGTCGGCGATACACCGAGACAAAACTCTGCTGCACAGCGGCAAGTACGGCCAGTTCGCCCGGGCCGCACTCGGTACCGGCCTTGATGATTGGCTCGCCGCAGCGCATATCCTCGCCACGCCGCCGAATGTGCTCGCCGCACTCTTCGATTTCGAGGATCTCGACTCCCTGCCCAGCGGGGCGGGTGTCCTCTACCGGGACGATGGTGTCAGCTCCGGCGGGCACGGCCGCACCCGTCATAATGCGGCTGGTTTGACCGGGACCGACCGTTTTTTGCGGCACCTTGCCGGCCGGTATGTCTTCAATGACCTCCAAAGCTACGGGCGCATCGTTCCTTGCTGCGGCTACGTCCGCATGGCGCACGGCATAGCCGTCCATGGCCGAGTTGTCGCAGGGCGGATTGTCGCGGCGTGCCAACACGTCTTGGGCCAGCACACGACCCGTAGCTTCGAGCAGAGAAATGCGCTCGGGGCCGAGGACTTGTACGTGGTCGAGGACGATGGCGCGGGCTTCTTCCGGGGTGAGCATCGGGTCGCGGGGCATATCGGGTATCTTGACTCCTTATTTATGTAGGCGACAGAAGATACGGCAGAACGACGGCGATACAAATCCCCCGCAGCGGCGCGTCGAGTTTGCATGGAACTCAACCAACGACGGCAACGTCGGGCGGGTCATGCTACGGGCATCTGTTGTGTGAGTCGGCGCGAAGTTTGCGTTTGTGGAGTGATCGGGCGGGGTTGGTACGGAAGGGTGCGTGACCGCATCTACAATTTGAAGAGAAGCGTACCCATCATCGACAGCCAAGAGGTGATGACCAAGCCGATAACCAAGTTAAATTTGCCGTTGAACTCGCGGCGCAATTCGCGTATTTCGACCTCAATTTTGTCTTCGACTTTGCTATCGAGCGCGTCAACCTTGCCTTCAAATTTGCTATCGAGCGCGTCAATTTTGCCTTCAAATTTGCTATCGAGCGCGTCAATTTTGCCTTCAAATTTGCGGTCAAGCGCGTCGATCTTGGCCCCAAGGGCGTCGATCTTAGCCTCGCTTTTGGTATGGTTTTCGCGCACATCCGTCTCGATGAGGCCCAAGCGATGGTCGATCTGCTGCAAAACATCGCGAGTGGTGAGTTCGGGAGAGGGTTGTGGGGTGGACATGGTGAGCATCCTTTGGTGTTGGATCAAAGATAATCGGCTACATGGCTTATGCAAAATGCAGACCAATCGTTTGCACTCTGAACGAGGACGCTTTGCTAGAAGGACGCGGTGTAGTATAGGCGAAACAGCCGTGCTGCGATTGCGCTACATGGACGGTAAGGCGGGGATTAATGCAGAAAGGGTGCGTAGGGGCGATTAATGAGAAAGCAGCGATTTGATCTGGCCCCATGATTGGGACTCGACACTCGTCGCAGTAGCAGAAGGGACGACAGGTTGCCAAGCGGGATTGCGTCCACCTAAGCCGTTGGTCAATTCGACCAAGTCGCTTCCGTCTATATCAACGGCCCAAATAAGTCTAGTGAGAGAAGAGAAGGCGATTCTCATGCTGTTGGGCGACCAAGTAGGGCGAGTCATCCAGTTATTATCGCTCACACATCCATGGGGCGGGAGGTTTCGATAAGTGGGAGAGTCTCCACAAGTAGCCGGCTGAGGTATGCCAAGCAGAGGGATAACCGAGGACTCGACTCCACTGATAGGCCGGAGAAAAATCGAGTACTCATCTTCCCTAGCATCGCTGATGTAGAGGCGGACAATGCTCTCTTCGTTCCCCTTTTCCCGCAACGATATGATAGCTTCTTTGCTCCCATCCGGGGAACGACTGGAGTAGCGGAAGTGGGGGGCCTCTCTCTTGTCCACTGGCGACGAACCACTTCCGTCTAGTGCCATGACGAACGAATCAATAAGGTTCCCATCATCAGTAGGCGCACCTAGGACATCGTAGTAAATGCTACTCCCATCTGCAGACCACGAAAGCGATATTTTATCGATTGAATCGTCTGTTAGCTGCTGTGGATTGCCGCCGTCGGCATCCATCAACCAAATCTCCCCACCGTACTGATCGTCGTCAAAAATGTCACCGATATAGGCGATCTTCGTACCATCCGGGGACCAAGCCGGGCTAGCGCAATGCCGTCCTTGGGTCAAGTTTACTGGGTCGCTCCCGTCCGCATTCATAATCCACACGTCAAAGTACCCTTCGCGGAGGGAGGTAAACGCTATTTTACCGTCGGTTTGCCCCCAGCCAGCGGCGGCCAGCCCCAGCGTTGCCAAGCAGACGATCAGTAGAGACCGATAGGTCATAACGTGACTCCTTGCAGATGGATGGAGAAAGTTGACGGCTAAATATATGTCATGGGACTGAAATTAGCGATTTGATCCGTCCCCACGACTGGGACTCGACACTCGTCGCAGCAGGGATCGCCGGTTGCCAAGCAGGCGAGTGTCCACCTAAGCCATTGGTCAGATTGACCAAGTTGTTCCCGTCTATATCGACAGCCCAAATCTCATCATGTCGGTCGTCAACAATCGGACCAGTAAAGGCATCGAAGGCTATTCTCATGCTGTCGGGCGCCCAAGTAAGGTGGCTTGTTGTTAGAATGCCGTATTCAGATTTACCTTGCTGGGGTAGATCAGGGAGGGGAGTACCCCAGAGATCGACTTGAATCTGGGAAAGATACGAGCGCTGGTACTCACTAACATCGCGGACATAGAGATGAGCATTGCCCTCTTCGTCCGCCAACACGACATTTGCTAATTTAGTTCCGTCTGGGGAACGAGTGAAGACTTGGTCGAGGAGTGACTCTCTCCAGTCCACGGGCGCAGAGCCACTGCCATCCAGCGCCATAACGAACACATCATAGCTAATCCACCGATCATCCCTCTCCGGCACGGTGTAGTAAATGCTACGCCCGTCTTCAGACCACCAAAGCGATGTTTTATGGACTGAATCGTCTGTTAGCTGCTGTGGATTGCCGCCATCGGCATCCATCAACCAAATCTCCCCACCGAACTGAGCCTCCCCAGTGTCCTGATCGTAGTTAAAAATGTCGCCGATATAGGCGATCTTCGTGCCATCTGGGGACCAAGCCGGGCTAGCGCAATGCCGTCCTTGGGTCAGGTTTACAGGATCGCTCCCGTCCGCATTCATAATCCACACGTCAAAGTACCCTTCGCGGAGGGAGGTAAACGCTATTTTACCGTCGGCTTGCCCCCAGCCAGCGACGGCCAACCCCAGCGTTGCCAAGCAGACGATCAGTAGAGACCGATAGTTCATAACGTGGCTCCTCTCTTAAGGTGAATAGGGCAGGGCGTTGTTAAATGTATTATACCATAAATTGTAACCTAGATCACATCGGTTCCTGCTATTTCGGCGGCGACCCTACACAAAATTGACAAAATCGTGGCGCACCCACAGCAGGTTGATCAGCCCCAGCACAAACCCCACAATCACCAGCCACTTGAGGCGGCGGCCATGCCGACGGCCAATACCGCGCAAATAGAGATAGATGCCAAAGACAAACCACGTCGGCAAAGCCAGCCAGATTTTGGTATCCCCGCCCGCGAGGTATTCGCCCGGCGCGCCAAAAAACCAAATCGCACCCATGCCCAAACCCAAGGTAAAGAGCGAAAAACCGCCGCCAGCAAAGCGAAAGGTCGCCGCCGCCGCCGTGTCGAGCGCGGGCAGGTAGCTGTTGAGCTGGCCCTTTTTCAAGGCCTGGTGTTGGACGAGGTAACCTACCGCCGAGCAGAACGCCAGCGCGAAGCCCACGTGCCCGAGCAGCGTTAGTACTACGTGGATGCCGAGGAAGGGATATTCCACGAGGATCGACTCGGCCTCCGCAAAGCGGATAGGCATCAGCAGCGGATAGAGCAGGCCGAGAAAGGCGAGAGGCGCGGTCAGCAGGCCGAGATGGCGAATGCGCGCATAGCGCTCGCCGAGCAAGCCCGCGACCACCAAAGCCATGACCAGTGAAGCGATGATTACCAACATATTCGCGAAGAGAGCTTGGCCGGAAAGCGCAAAGTGCAGCACGATGCTAATCGCGTGCACAGCCAGTCCCAACTTCAGGCTCTTGCGTCCCAGCGCGTCCCAGCCGCTCTTGTGCCAGAGAAAGTGCCCTTGAAACAGCAGCGCGGCAGCCAAGTAGAACGCCAAGGCGATGGCGAGAGAGACAATGCAGAAAGTCGTCACGATTCTTTTTCCCCGTCGTCGAGCCGGAAGAGTCGACGCACCGTATCGAGGCGAACATAACCCTCGTCGTCGTTGGCAAACTCGCGGATCTGCACGAGCGGGTCGTGCAGGAGCTTGTTGGCGTAACCGCGCAAGATGCCCTCGACGAGTTGGCGCTCGTCAGCGGAGAGCGGGCCGAGTTGGGAGGCCCAGCGCGCGAGTTCTTGTTCTTGTAAGTGAGCGGCGCGCTGGCGCAAAGCGCGGATTAGCGGGCCAGTGCCCAAGGCATTGAACCAGTGCAAGAACTCCTTTAGCTCGTGGTCGATAATGGTTTGCACGCAGCGTATCTCCCCTTCGCGCTCTTGGCGGTTGGCAGCAACGACTTGTTCGAGACTGTCCATGTCGAACAAGAAGACGTTGTCGATGTCGCGCGCGGTCGGGTCGATGTCGCGTGGCACGGCAATATCGATGAGGAACAGTGGGCGACCTCGGCGTTGCTCCATGGCCCGGCGCAGGTCAGCGGGCCGGATGACGTAGTCCGTGGCCGCGGTCGCCGAGATGACGATGTCAACGACAGCGAGCTGAGCAGCCAGCTCCTCAAAGGGCACGGCTTCGCCGCCTAACTGGCTGGCCAGCGACTGGGAGCGGGCAAAAGTGCGGCTGCTTACCAACAGCCGCTCGACGCCAGAGTCAACCAAGTACTGGGCCGTGAGCGCACCCATCTCGCCAGCGCCGACCAAGAGCACGCAGCAGCCCGTCAGGTTTTCAAAGACCTGGCCGGCTAGCTCGACCGCGGCCGTGCCAATCGACAGCCGACCGCGGCCAATCTCCGTTTCGGCGCGCGCGCGCTTGCCCACGCGCAGCGAGCGTTGGAAAAGCTCGTTGAGCAACAGGCGCGCCGAGCCGTTTTGCTGGGCTACTTCCAGCGCGCGGCGCACTTGCCCGAGTATCTCGGACTCGCCGACGACGAGAGAGTCAATGCCGCTGGCGACGCGAAAAAGGTGCACGGCCGCGTCTGAGTCGTTGAGTTGGTAGAAGTGGGATTCGAGCGCTGCGACATCTACGCCTTGGCATTCGGCGAGGAAGCGGCGCACTTGGTCCAGTCCGCTGTTGCCATCGGCAGCCAAGTACAGCTCAGACCGGTTGCAGGTGGAGAGAATGGCCGCCTCGTGCAGCCCGTAGTCGCCGACGAGCCGGGCTAGGGCCGAGGGCTGGTCGCTTTCGGAGAAGGCCAGCCGCTCGCGGATTTCCACCGGCGCGGTGTGGTGATTAATTCCTAAAGTCAGTATATGCACAGCTTTAAAAGTACTTATTCTACTGGGAAACCGCGAACCTGAGAAGCCGTCTTAAAACTATAGGTGTCGCCTTTGCAGCCGCGCGAAGGCCATCAGGGGGTTTATGGCTTCTGACACGCGAAAGGAATGCGGCATGATCAAATACCTGCTGGTCGGCTTGATACTCCTAGGCGCGGCAGCCGATGTGGGTGCCGGAGCCTGGACCTTGCAGCGAGGCCAGTTCTGGGGCAAGCTCACGTATTTCCAGCAGCAAACCCAAGAGTGGTACGTCGGCAAGGGGCGCTTTGGTGTACCCGGCACCCGCGCCCGCTACGACTTTGACGGGCAATACGAATCGCGGGCCGTTTTTTTTGAGGGCTTGTACGGCGTCACCGACCGCCTAGACCTCGGCTTGCAGGTCCCCTATTTCGACCAATCCTTTACCAACATCGCGTTTGCCGAGCCCCGCACGGATACTGGCCTGAGCGACATCCGCGCCTTGGCCAAGTTGCGCCTCTTGTCCAAACCATTGGTCCTCGCGTTCAAGGTCGGCGTCAAGGTGCCGACCGGCGAGTTCAAAAACGAAGACGGGTTGATTCCGGTGGGCGAAGGGCAGTGGGACTTCGACTTCGTCGGGCAGATGGGGCGCTCTTTTTGGCCGCTGCCCTTATACGGCAACATCGACCTCGGCTATCGCGTCCGCACCCGCAACGAGCAGATCGACCGCGACCCAGGCGACGAGTGGTTTCTCAACGCCGAGGTAGGCTACCAACTCGTGCGCCAACTCATGCTAGTGAGCAAATGCGAAGTACTCCGCAGCAGTCCAGCGATCGTCTTCGGCAGTATTGAAGCCGAGATTAAGCGCATCACCTACCTGACGCCGGCCCTACTCTACACCATCGGCCAGCGCACAATGATCGAGGCGGCGGTGCGCTTCTCGCTCAATGGGCGCAATTTTCCGGCCGGGCGGCAGTTCGTCTTAGGGGTAGCGACGACATTGGGAAAAGACGGGGGTTAGCGGCGTAGCTTGGCCAAGCGCTGTTGGATGGCCTCAGCCATGTCTGGCCGCTGGCGAATGACGGTGTCGAAGTGGGGTTTGGCCTCGGAGGAGCGGCCTAGCATCTCCAACACCAATCCCAAGTTGAAATGGGCCTCGGCGAAATCGGGATTGCTCTGCAAGGCTCGTTCAAAGTGGGCGACGGCCTGCTCCCATTCGCGGCTTTGAGCCAGCGCGATCCCAAAGTTCACGTGCGCCTCCGGGTAATCCGGGTTGTACTCCAGCGCCAACTCGAAATGCTCCAGCGCCAACGGACGCTGGCCAGAGCGCATGTAAAACATGGCCAAGGTATGGTGGGTATCCCAGTCTTGAGAGTCGGCTTCAAGCAGCTTCTTGTAGCCGTCGATTTCCTGCCCCAGCCACTTGCGGTAGAAGTCGCGGCGGAGTCGCTCCAAGGCCTCGGGGCGGCGCGGCAAAATTTGCAGCGTCAAATCGCCCATCTCGTCGGTCGAATGCAGCCCGTAGCGCACCCGCACGGGTGGGTCGTGGGGTTGGCGGGGGTTTTGCGCGGAGTTGTCGTACGCGTATTCCATAACCAGTGTCGCGCCAGCCGGCAGGAAAACGGGTGAGGAAAATCGGTAGTCATCCTGCCAGTTAAAGTCCCAGTCCTCAATCCAGATGAGCCACTCCCGCTCTCCGTCGGGCAATTCGGCATACGCTCGGATTTCCCGACCGAGGTAATGCGCGTGCGGATAGATGGTCAAAACCTCGACGTCCACGGGCAGCAGGTACGTATCGCGAATCCAATGGTCGCTCGCGCCAGCTGGTATGTCTAGGTCCTTGCGGCCCAAGCGCAACATGGCCGGGCGTCTCTTCGGCGGCGCATCGGCGAAGAACAAGCCGACGCGGGCCTCGATGGATTCCTCTTTGCCGGTCGGCAACATGTGCAACTGGAGCAGCAAGTCCGTGCCCGGATCGAGCCGCCAAGCCAAGCTGTCGCTGCCGGGGTACGGGGTCTTGCCCTGGGTCCAGCCGAGAAAGTGCCCGTCGGCGTCCTCGGCCTCGCCAAAACTCATGCCGTCAAAGCCCGGGGCACCGTCGCGCCCGTCGCGCCGCCGCGCCGCGCCGCTGCGGTCGATCATCATGGTGGCGTGGTGGACGATGCGCGCGTTGCCCGGCTTGAACTCTAACGCCTTGACGTAGCGCGTTGAATCAACGGGTAGCGGGATGGCGAAGTTGCGAAAAATATCTGGGCCGTCGGCCCGCAGGGTGTAGGCCGATGTCATGGGGGCTATTAAATCGGGCAGGCCTAGTTCCCACTCGCTCTCCCAGTGGGGCAGCGGCGGCAAATCGGCAGGCCTACCCTCCTGCTTCCCGTGGTCAACCCAGCGGCGGACCGTAGCGATCTGCTCGGCGCTCAATCCGCGCTCGCCGGCAAAGCTGCCGTAGCCGCGCTTGGGCTTCCACGGCGGCATGTAGCGAGTCTCCGTGACAAAGGCGATCTGCTCGGCGCGTGCGCGCACATTTTCATAGCTGAGCAAGTCAAAGGGGGCTGGGCCGGCGGGCCGGTGGCAGGGGGCGCAGTTGTGAAAGACGATCGGCGCAATGTCGCGGTTGAAGGTCGGCGCTTCTCCTCCACTGCATCCAAAACAGGCCACGACTAGAAATACCCAATAGCGCGTCATTGCAGGTCAGCGATAAAGCAGCCTATCGCCTCGGTGGCACTCGGGTCTGGGGGGCGACCAGCGAGGGCCGCCGCTAGGGCGTTTGCGAGGTCGTTCCGGGTCGGCTGCGGGCGCATCTGGTCCAAGGCCATGTAGCGGTCGTCGATGCGGCCTCGATAGACGATGTTGCCGCGCTCACCTAACACCACGGCTTCTGGGGTCACGGTCGCGCCGACTCTTTTGACGAGCGCGAGCTGCACATCCCTCAGTGCTTGCCCCGGCAAGCCGTATTCCCGGCTGTGGCGACGAATGGCGTCCGCATCCTCGCGGCGGTCGGGATACACCAAGTAGAACGCAACGCCTTGCGGCTGGAAGCGGGCGTAGAGACGCGCTATAGTCGGGGCGTAGCGATTGGATACAGGGCAATCGGTCTGGACGAAGAGCAAAACCGCAACAGGAGCGCGGTTGACAAAGGGATCGACCGGATTGCCAGCCAAGTCGAGGGCTTTGGGGGGATCGGGACGGCAGCCCACCAACAGCAGGGATGCGAGGATAGTTAATATCATAAAAAAAGAAAACGGATATTGGGCACCGACGGCAAGACTGTCGGTTTGCGCATTTTTATTATGTAGGGAATGAGTCCGGCCCCTACATTGTCTAACAATATGATGTCGGAGCAAGTGGGCACAGACCGCGCCCTGATCGACCAAGCGCGGGCGGGCGACGAAACGGCCTTGCGCGTCCTAATTGAGCGCTATGAGCCGCAAGTGGCCGCCACAGTCGTGGGCATGTTGGGGCCAGGCGACGAGGCCGATGACGTGGGGCAGGAAACCTTTGTCCGCTTTTACCAGTCGCTGGACAAGTTTCGCGGCGACGCGGCGCTAGGCACCTACTTGACGCGTATTGCCATCAACCTCTCGCTCAACGCGCTTGAGCGCCGCAAGCGGCAGCGCTGGCGCTTCTGGAGCCGCGACGACGAACAGGCCCCGCCCGAGCCGAGCGTTGACGGCCGCGACGAACAAGCCGCGAGCGAACGAGCGCAAGCAGTGCAAGCGGCCCTCGACCAGCTCAAACCAGCCTTCCGAGCGGTGGTAGTGCTGCGGATGATCGAGGGCTATTCGACCAAGGAGACGGCGGCGCTATTGGAAATCGCCGAGGGCACGGTGCTCTCGCGGCTTTCGCGCGGCATGAAACAACTAGAGACCATCCTCAAAGACGAGGTCCTGTATGACTGACAGCTATCGCAGTGAAATGCTAAGGGCGCTGACCGGCGAATTGAGCGCGAGCGAGCGCGAGGCATTCGAGCGCGCCCTAGCTACGGACGACGCACTCCGCGCCGAATGGGAGAGCCTGCAAAAAGTCAGCGGTCTCCTACAGGAAAGCCGCGCCGACTCGTTCCGGCCGTTCTTTGCCACCCGCGTCGCGCAGCGCATCAAAAGCCAGCACGAGGAAAGTCTCACCGATGCTCTCGTGTGGCTTTTTCGCCCCCTCGCTCCGGTCGCTATCGCAGTGGTCGCCTTTTTGGCGCTGAGCAACTGGAACGAGCGCGAACTCATCGGCGACGACGCCTCGTTCCTCGCCGCGATTTTCGCCGCGGTGCCCGCCACGCCCGAAGCGGCGTACGTCCTGGACATGTGACATGCGAGGGAAAACTAAAGGCGCACTCATTCTCTTTAGCACCCTGCTCATCGGCGTGCTGATCGGGACTCTGCTCTCCGGGTGGTTTGTCCGCGACCGCCTGCGGCCCATTCCGCATCCCCGCCATTTCGTCCGCAGTACTGAGCGGTTGATTGGGCCGCAGGACGAAGAGCAGCGCCAAGCTGTGCGGGACGTGCTGCGACAACACGCCACCGCGCTCCGAGAACTCAATGCCGAGCACCGGGAGGCACTAAAGGAGCAGTTGGATGCGACGCGAGCCGAGTTGGCCCCCTTGTTGTCTGAAGAGCAACTGCGGCGGCTGGATAGGCGGCAGCGGCGCTTCGGGGAACTGATGGGACCTTGGCGCGAACGGCCGCGGCACAAAAAAATGAAACCGCACGGGAATGAATAGCATCAATCGGTGGTCTAATGGGGCGTAGAGAAGAGAAAAGGCCATTTCTCACGAGCCGCCAACTAGGAGCGGCGAACCCAACTAACTATCCAATGCGGAGGACATAAAATGAAAAAGAAGTGGATCATCTCAGCCGGCGTCGCGCTGGCACTCGGCGCACTGGCCACTGTGGCCGTAGCCGAGCGCGGAGAAAAGATGCGGGAACACCGGCAGCCCATGCCGTGGATGCTGGGGCGTCTCGACCTGACCGACGAGCAGAAGGAGCAGTTGCAAGCGTTGCGCAAGGAGCATGTAGAAGCCAGGCGCGAGCAGCGCGAGGCCATGGCTGCCATGGGCAAGGAGCAGCGCGAAGCTGTAATGAACATTTTGACCGACGAGCAGCAGGAGATCCTAAAAGAAATGCGCTCCAAGCGCGGCAAATTTTTCGACCGGCGCGGCGGCAAGGGCAAGGACCGGCACGACATGCGACGAGGCGGTAAGGGTCGGCACGACGCGCGGCGCGGCGGCCAAGGCGCGTTCTCAAGACTAGACCTGACCGACGAGCAGAAGGAACAGTTCAAAGAATTGCGCACAGAACACCGCACAGAAATACGCGAAACGCGCCAAAAGCACCGCACGGCCTTGGAAAGCGTCCTGACAGATGAGCAGCGCGAAAAGCTCGAAGAGATGAAGGACGAGGCGTTTTACGGCGGCGGCAAACGCGGGCGCGGCCGGCGGTAAGCACCGATTCTTATTTTCCTGCACGACGCGGAGTAGCTTGGCTGCTCCGCGTTTTTTATTTTTAACGTGAGTTCGGGATAGATTAACTATTGCAAGATGCGACAATGTTGCAAATCAGCCCATCTCGCCAGATTTTCCAATAAACCATTCCATAACCCACATAATTTTAAAGAGTTGGCTTCTCCCTCCGCTCCTTCAGCGCTATTTGACTGTTGCATTGTGCGTCACTGTGGAATTTCCCCACCTCCACGTCTCGATCATATAATATCCTGTATATAAAGGACTTATCTGTTTGCCGACGACTTGGCACAGATTATGCATAACAGCGGGGCAAAAGCTTGACAGGCTAGTTTTTCGGTTTAAATTGAGCGCACTCTGATCCCCAGTTGATGAATTACAGTGGCCTCTATTTGGAGCGGTTTATCAATTTTCAGGGTTGGTTTTTTCGGCTGGGAGTCCCTCACCTTAACCCGAACTCACGTTTTTTAAGTATCTTTCGTCATACGCTACGGACACTTCAACGACACCCTATTGAGATTCTTATGATAATCGACTCGCATACCCACGCTTGGGAATACTGGCCCTACGAGCCGCCCGTGCCCGATCACAACAGCCGCGGCCGGGTCGAGCAACTGCTGTGGGAAATGGACCGCAACGGCGTCGATAAGGCCGTGCTCGTCTGCGCTCGCATCGAGCACAATCCCCACAACAACGACTACGTCGCCGAACAAATCCGCGCCTATCCAGATCGCTTGGTGCAATTCGCCGATGTGGATTGCTCGTGGTCGGCAGAATACCACACCCCGGGCGCGGCCGAGCGGCTCAAAGCGGCCGCGGCAAAGTACCAGCTCAAGGGCTACACTCACTACGTAAAAAGCGACACCGAGTGGTTCGCGTCCGAGGAAGGGCTCGCGTTTTTCAGCGCTACGGCCGATTTAAACCTGATCGCCAGCCTAGCTTTGGGGCCGCAGTGGCAGCCGACGTTGCGCGAGCTGGCGCGGCGCTTTCCGTCGGTGACTTTTCTCTGCCACCACATGGCCGGAGCCAACGCGCGCGAGGAAGCGCCGCACCCCAACCTGCAGGAGATTCTGCGCTCGGCCGAGGTGCCCAACATCTACATCAAGCTCTCGGGCTTTCACTACGCTTCGCACGTCTCGTGGGGGTACCCCTACTCGGACACGCACCACATCGTGCGCCAGCTCTACGAGCACTTCGGTCCCCAGCGGCTGTGCTGGGGCTCGGACTACCCGGTCGTGCGAACCAACATGACCTACCAGCACGCGCTCGAAGCATTCCGCACGCACTGCACGTTCGTACCAGACGAGCACAAGCGCCTGATCTTAGGCCAGAACTTGGCCGACCTGATCGACCAAGCCGGCACTTAGATGATTATGCTACCGTCCGCATATAGCACAATTCGCCGCTGCTTGCTCATCGGCTCCATTTTCGTCGGCTGTAGTGCCGACGGGCCGGGGCCGGTCCAAACGACCGTGCATGAGTCCGACTCGACTTGGGGTATTATCCAAACGGAAATTTTCGCCGGCCAATGCGTTAGCTGCCACACGGCCGGGACCTCGTTTGGGCGTCAGTCGGGCCTCATACTCACTCCGGACATAGCCTACGAACAACTCGTAGGTGCCGCCCCGACGAACGCGGCCGCCGCGGCCGATGGGCTGATGCGAGTCAGCGACCTCGGGCAGGGCATGCCCGGCCTCCTCAAGAGCTATTTGTGGGAGAAGATCAACGCGCCCGACCAGCAACATTTCTACGGCGACCATCCCTACTACGGAGAGCTCATGCCCTTTGGCAGCAAGCCGCTGACCAACGGCGAGTTGGCTTTTATCCGCACGTGGATCGAGGCTGGAGCACCGGAAACCGGTCACGTGGCCGATCCAGACCTCTTGAAGGACGAATCGCGCTACGAGGTGCCGGAGTTCAAGCCGCTAGCCAAGCCGGAAAACGGCGTCCAGCTACACTTGCCGCCTTTCGAGGTCCAGCCCAACACCGAGCGCGAGATCTTTGTCGTGCATCCGCTGAACAACGAAGACGATGTATTCCTAGAGCGCGTCCAGATCTTCATGAAGTCCGGCTCTCACCACTTCCTGCTCTACACCTTCCAAGACGACATACCCGCCGAGCGCATGCCGGAACCCTACGAATATCGCGACTTGCACAACGGCGACGGCCAGTACGTCCTTTCAACCATACTAACGCAATTTTACCACCTGCCAATCTCCGGCAGTCAATGGCCTTTCTTCGACGTCTCTCTGCCGCCCGGCGTGGCGATACGACTGCCCAAGAACACTCTGCTCGACCTCAACTCGCACTATATCAATCGCACCAGTCAGCCCGTTACCGGTGAGGTCTATACGAACTTGCACTTTGCCGACCCTGCTGCAGTCGAGCACGAGGCGCGTCTTTTTTCTTTGAACAATCTTGATATCTCCCTGCCGGCCGGGGAGGTGACGACCATAGAGCGGGATTTTACCTTTTCCGAGCGGACTCACGTTGTGCAGCTAGTCTCGCACGCTCATCAGCTCATGGCCGAATTCCGGGTCGAAATGATCGGCGGAGCGCACGACGGCGAGCTCATCTACGTCGCTTACGATTGGGAACACCCGCCGATCCTGAGATTCGACTCTCCTCTCGTCCTAGAGCCAGGGGAGGGTTTTAGGTTAGAGGCAACCTATGACAACACGACCGACGAAGAGGTCAATTTCGGTTTGTTGTCAACAGACGAGATGATGATTCTCTTTGGGATTTCCTACCGGGATTAGTAGGGGGCGGTTTGCAAACCGCCCCTACACGACGCATTCGGCCAGCGGGATATAAAGGGCAACCACGAGGGTTGCCCCTACTAATACATATGCGGCTGCACGGCGAGGGCCAGCGACGCTTCAATGTCCCAGATGGCCTTGGTCACTTCTTGGCCAATCAAGTCCAGCTTGCGCACTTGTTCGATGCGCCCGGTCGCACGGGCTAGCTCGGGGCTGGCCAAGAGCTTTTCGAAAATTCCACAGGCATCCGCCAAGCAGATAATGACCACGTCGCGGGGGTCGGGAATCTTATCGCTGAACAGCACCTCCATGATGCGCAGCTTGACCTCTTGCTCGGCCTTGCCATCGAGGGCCGGATAGCGCCGCGCACGAAATACCCACAGGAAGCGTCCCTCCTCACTCGCGAGAATGCCTTTCTCCACTAACCGGCGTAGCGCTTCCTCGCGGATGTCGTCGGCACGCGCGGCTGTGCGCTCCAGCCAGTAACGAGTATCGTGCGTCTCGGTTGCTGCGGCAATGTCGCTCAGTACCGGGTCGATTAGATTATCTTGCAAGGGCGTATTATCGACGAGGGTCAGCTTGTCCAAGTCGGTGTCGATGCGGTCTTCCAGTGCCAGTTCCATCAGGACTCCGCCGCCCAAGGCGTACCGCACCAACCGGTCGGGTACTCGGGCGAAGCTCCCATTTTCATCGTCGAGCAAAAGAAGCATAATTTCTTCGGTGAATCTCAGCATACCTTTCCTTTCAGGCCCAGTGTTTATGGATTCTGTCTGACTCGCTTGTAGGGGTTTCCTCCGATTCTCACGGAGAATAGGGATCCTCCGCGTCTAAGATCTTGCTCAGGGATTCGGGGCTGCCGAAGCGCTGCACCTCTTCTTCGTACTGCTCCGTCTCAATGCGGGCCTGCCGCACGTGCCAGAGAATCCACAGTACCACCCCCACGACGAACAGCGCGAACTCCGCACCAACAAAGGGGTAAAGAGGCCCGATCTCGGCCATGTTGCCGCTCCAACTTTCGACGTTTCCGGTGGACATGATGATCTCCTAACTAATCGGATATGTGTTTGGTTCCGCCAATGGCTCGCCGAGTTTACATTTTGCCGACTTCTTCGCGCTCGGCGTCAATGATGCCCTGTTCCTCCTCAGCCCGATCAAGGGTCGTGCCGTAGTCGAGGCCGGCCAGCTCAATCTCACGTGGAATGCGCAGCCCGCCGAGGCTGTGAATAATCTTGGCCGACACCCACCCCGGAATAAAGCCGAGCAGTCCGAACATGATCAAAGCGCCGGCGATTTGGCCCAGCGGATTGATGCTGGCAAAGCCCTCGCTCGGCGACGATGGATAGCCCCACAGCACGAAGCCACAGACCACGACGCCAAAGAAGCCAGCGTAGCCGTGTACCGCCACCGCCCCGACGGCATCGTCAACCTTGAACCTGCGCTCTACCCAGTAGTGCATCTTATACATGAACACGACGCCGAGGGCGGCAATCAGCATGGCCTGCACCGGGTGGTACAAGTCGTTGCCAGCCGATGCGGCGATGATGCCAGCCAAGCCGGCCGAATAGGTCCAGTACGCATCGCCCTTTGAGATGAGGTACCCAGCGAGCAGGCCGCCAGCTAAGGCCATGAGAAAGTTCACCGTAATAGCGGATAGAGTAGTAGGTGCCAAGTAGATGTTGGTGGCCGAATAAAAAGTGCCGTCGCCACTTTGCACGTCCCACATCGGGACGTTGCAAGCCACGTAGAACCCCCAGAAGCCGGTGTATATGAGGAAGAGGCCGATGGTCACCAGCCACGGGTTGCGCGGATTGATGCTCCTCGGCGTCCCGTCGGCGGCAAACTTGCCGATCCGTGGCCCCAGCACGACCAAGACCCCGAGGGCAAAGCCACCGGCAATGGCGTGAATGACTCCAGAGGCATAGGCGTCGTGGTAGCCCAGCACCTGCACCATCCAACCTTCGGCGTGCCAGCCCCAAGCCGCGTCAATGACCCAGAATACCGAGCCGATGAGGATCGCCAAAATCCAGAAGGCGGAGGAGCGGATGCGCTCGATGACCGAGCCGGAGACAATCGAGGCTGCCGTCCAAGAAAACAGCAGGAACGCCGCCCAGAACACGCCGTTGAGCCGCGCCCAGCCATCGGGATCCCCAGCACCCCCCAGATGCGGTCCCATCAGCTCGCTCCAAGCCACCGCGTGCGGTGCCGCGACGAGGCCACCGATGATGCCCGGACCATTCGGAAAAGCGAAGTAGATCCACCACCCAAAGAAGAAGAAGGTAATGGTCACTAGCGGAATGAGCATCGTGTTCTTCATCAGGGTGTGGACGTGGTTCTTGTGGCGCGAAACGCCCACTTCGTACATGCAAAATCCCACGTGGATGAAAAACATCAACACCACCGTGATCCAGTAGTAGAACTCGGTGAATATGACGCTCAGCGAACTGAGTTCGTTGTCCATGATGCCCCTCCCTGTTTTGGGATTTAATTCATCGTCCCAAAGTAATACGGATAATTCAGGGGTACCTCAAGGTCTTTTTGGCGCTCGGCTATCACATTTATCCTGCGGGAGAGTCGGTTCCACTCCCGCGCCGCCGCAGCCATTCCACTGTAAACAGCACCAAGATGGCAAAAGCGATGAGAAAGGTCGCCACCGCTAGGATGGTAGGGCTGATTTGCTCGCGGATACCTGCCCACATCTGGCGCGGAATGGTCCGCTGCTCCAAGCCGCCCATGAACAGTACCACCACCACCTCGTCGAAGGAAGCGGCAAACGCGAACAATCCCCCAGACGCAACCCCAGGTGCGATGAGCGGCAACTGCACGCGCCAGAAGCTGCGCAGTGGACCCGCGCCGAGGCTGGCGGCGGCCCGCATCAAGTTCCGGTCAAAGCCCGACAACGTAGCGGTTACCGTAATCACTACAAACGGCACCCCGAGCGCGGCATGGGCGAGGATTATGCCGAGGTGGGTCTGAGCCAAGCCGAGGCTGGAATAGAAGAAGAACATCCCCACCGCGGCGATAATGACCGGCGTGATCAGCGGCGAAATCAACAGCCCCATCACAGTCCGCCGGGCGGGCATGGCCGAATTCGCCAGCCCAAGGGCCGCAAGCGTACCGAGCGAGGTCGCCAGTAGCGTCGCCGAGATGCCGATGACCAAGCTGTTGACCAAGGCGCGAGTCCACACGTCGTCTTCGACGATGCTGCGGTACCAACGCAGCGAATACGCCTCCGGGTCGAAGCGCAGCATGCCCTCGGTAAACGTGAAATACGGCTCCGCGTTGAAGCTGAGCGGCACAATCACCAAAATCGGCGCGACCAAGAACACAAACACCGCCGTGCAGAACGCGAGATAGACCCACCGCCCGAACATCAGCCCAGCCTCATGCGGTCGATGCCCACCACGCGGTCGTAGATCAAGTACAGCGCAATGACGCCCACTAGCAGGATGGCGGCGAGCGCGGCGGCGAGTCCCCAGTTGAGCGAGGTCTGCATGTGATAGGCGATCATGTTGGAGATGAGCTGACCCTTGCTCCCGCCGACCAGTGCCGGCGTGATGTAGTAGCCAATGGCGAGGATGAACACCATCAGCAATCCAGCACCAACGCCGGGCAGGGTTTGCGGCCAATAGACGCGCCAGAACGCCTGAAAGGGGGTCGCGCCGAGGGAGGCCGCGGCCCTCACGTGCGAAGGCGGAATCGACCGCATCACCGAGTATAGCGGCAGCACCATAAAGGGCAGCAGCACGTGGGTCATCGCCACAAACGTGCCGGTCATGTTGTATATCATGGCGATGCGGCCGTCGTCCGCGATCAGTCCGATTGCCACCAGCAAGCTGTTGATTACGCCTTGAGTCTGGAGCAGCACGATCCAAGCCGTCGTCCGCACCAGCAGAGAGGTCCAGAACGGCACCAACACCAGCAACAACAGCAGGTTGGCGCGGCGCGGCGGCGCGTGGGCGATCAGGTGGGCAATCGGGTAGCCAATGGCCAAGCATAGCGCGGAAATGCCAAAACTAATAGCTAGCGTGCGCCATAAAAGCGGCAGGTAGATGCGGCGTTCCTCTGGCTGCCGGGCGATGCTACCATCGGGTTGGCGCATGAGATCGAGCGCGTTGATATAGTGGCGGAACGTGAACCGCTCCCCAGCGCTGCGAATGGCCAACCACACATCCGGCTTTCCCCAAGCGGCGTCGATGCCGACCATGGTCTCGCGCCAAGAGTCGCCGCTGGCGTTGCGCAGCTTGCGCACACTGCGCGTGACGACGCTGCGCAAGCCGCTCTTGATGCGGTTGACGCGCGTGGCAATTTGGCCGAGGGTGCGCTCCTCCCGTGCCTGTAGCAACTCGCGTGCGGCCGTGGCGTACACCGGCTCCTCCAAGGCGCTGGTCCCGTCCCATGTGCGCAATAAGGCGAGCGTTTCCGGCAACGCATCCGCAACTAGGGGATCGTACGCACTGCGCACGAGCAATGTGCCGAGCGGCGCGACAAAGGTCACCAAGACAAAGGCGATCAGCGGCAGGGCCAGCCCGGCCGCTCGCCGCCGCTGTCGCGCCTGCTGCTTGGACGCGTCCAATGTCTCTGCTGTTACTTGGTCAACCACTTGCGGGCGGATCCTCATCGTCGTCGGCCGCGTCGGGTTTCAGCGCACGACAGTCCAGCGCGGTCCAGCCGACGCAGATCCGATCTCCTTCCAACACCGCACCCTGGCCCACGACATTGGGGATCTTGACGATGAAGCCCGAGTGCCCGCACAGCTTTAGGCGCAGGCGCAGGTGATCGCCGAGAAATGCTATATCCTCGATATCGGCCTCAAACTCGTTGGAGTACTCATGTAGGCTCGCACCCGGCGAGATATTTACTCGCTCTGGGCGAATGACGACCGTCGCGGCCGCACCCGGCGGACATTGATCCAAGCTCACGGCCTTGACGAGCGCATCGCCGACCTCCACTTCGCACACGCCGTCGCCGACCGTGCGCACCACGCCGTTTAGGCGGTTGTTCTCGCCGATGAAATGGGCCACAAAAGCGCGCTCCGGCTCTTCGTAGAGCACCTCCGGAGACGCAATCTGCTCGATCACACCGCCGCGAAAGACGGCGACCCGATCCGACATGACCATGGCCTCCTGTTGATCGTGCGTAACGTAGACGACGGTTATGCCCAAGGTGCGCTGAATGCGGCGGATCTCGTATTGCATTTCCTCGCGCAGACGTCGGTCGAGTGCGCCGAGCGGCTCGTCCATCAACACCAGCTCCGGGTCAAAGACCAAGGCGCGGGCGATCGCAACGCGCTGCTGCTGGCCTCCCGATAGCTGCCCTGGGCGACGATCCTCCAAACCTTCGAGACGCACGAGGCGCAGGGTGCGAGCCACCCGCTCCTGTCGCTCGCTTGGGTCGATGCCGCGCACTTCCAGCGGAAACGCCAAGTTGTCGCCGACCGTCATGTGTGGAAAGAGCGCGTAGTTTTGAAATACAACGCCGATTTCGCGCTTGTGGGGGGGCAAATCGCCGACCGGCACGCCATTGATGCGAATGGTCCCAGCAGCGAGCGTCTCAAACCCAGCGAGCATCATCAAGCAGGTCGTCTTGCCGGAGCCTGACGGCCCGAGCATGGTCAGGAATTCGCCCTTGCGCACATCGAGGTCGAGATCCCGCACGACCCAGTTGCGGCCATCGTAGCTTTTGCTGACGCCGGAAAATTCGACGTGGGGGGTGCTGGTGCCGTTGTCGTCGGTGCTCACCACTTACCAACCGAGGGCATAGCCGTCGCGGCGCGGGTCGGCCCCGCCCATAAAGGAACCGGTGTCGGCATCGACCATGATGCCTTGGCCACCGCCGACCCCGGGCGACCAATCGCCGAGAAAATTGAACTGGTGGCCGCGGCGCTCCAGCTCGGCAAAGACCTCGTGGTCAATGCGATTTTCAGCATCGACGACAAAGCCGGGGCTCCCCGTCTTGACGCGGGGGGCTTCAATGGCGGCTTGGACGTTCATTTGGTGATCGAGGATGTTCATAATCATCTGCGGGGTAGTCTGGAGGATGCCATAGCTCCCCGGGGTGCCGATGAGCAGGCGCAGGCCGTCGGCGTCCCAAATCTGGGCCGGCGAGACGCACATTTCGTTTTTCTTGGCCGGGCCAATGACGTTGGGGCTGGTAGGCTCGCGGTCGAACCAGCGCATGAAGTTGTTGAGGGCAATGCCGGTCTCCGGCACCACCATGGCCGAACCAAAGGGGCCGCCCAAGCTCTGGGTGCAGGCGACGGCGTTGCCATCGGAGTCAATGGTGTCGAAATGGGTCGTGCATTCGCTCATCCACGCGTGCGGGTCACCCGCTTTGACCTCTCCAACCGGGCCACCGGGCACGAGGTGATCGCCCGCGGTAAACTGGGCCTTGTCGCCGATGAGCGCGCGCCGCTCGGCTGCGTATTCCTTCGACAGCAGGCCCGCGGTCGGTGGATTGTCGATAGCCGCGTAGGCAATGCGGTCGGCCATGGCCAGCTTGGTTGTCTCTATAAAGCGGTGCAAGGTCTCGGTCGTGTTATGGCCGAGGCCGGTCACGGCAAAGCCCTCCATGATGGCCAGCGTCTCCAAGTACTGGACGGCTTGGCAAGGCGGCGGCGGCGCAAAGACCTCATAGCCGCGATAGTTGATGGAGACTGGATCGACGAATGCCGGGGCAAAGTCGGCGAGGTCTTCTTTTGTAATCAGGCCGCCGGTCTCCTCCATATAGCGGACCATGCGGTCGGCAATTGCGCCTTTGTAAAAAACATCCGCGCCCTCAGCAGCAACTTGGCGGAAGGTCTCGGCGAGGGCCTTTTGCACCACCACTTCTCCAGGCCTAGGGGCCGCGCCGTCGAGCAGATAGATGTCGGCACCGGTCTTGAAGCGACGCAGATTCTCGGCCGCACCCGCGTAGAAAAAGGCGTTCTTGACCGTGAGGGCGTAGCCCTGCTCGCCGTATTCAATGGCCGGCGCAAATACGCGGCCGGCGTCCATCGAGCCGTAGCGCTCCAGCGCAGCCAGCCAGCCGCCGCAAGCACCGGGCACCAGCGGCGAGAGGGGACCAAACCCCTGTTTGTCGTCGCTGTCGTACAGACTCAGCGTGGCCGCGCGCGGGGTGAGGGCGACGTAATCGACGATCTTGTGCTCTTTTTCGCGGGCGCTGTAGATGTGCAGATAGCCGACACCGCCAATGCCCGACATATACGGCTCGACCACGTTGAGCGCGGCGGCCGTGGCAATGGCCGCGTCGATGGCATTGCCGCCCTCCATCAAGATGCGCATACCAGCGAGAGAGGCGAGCGGATGCGCCGAGGCGATCATGCCGCGACGGCCCGTGGCCGTGCTGCGGTGCGTGGTGCCCTTGGCAGAAAAGGCCATTGGACGCAACTCCTTGTGATTTGTAGATTTTGCGACCGCCTAAAATAGGAAGAGCAAATTACAGCGTCAATCGAGGAGCTTACCCATATGAGCGACAAGACAATAGACCTGCGCAGCGATACGATCACCCTGCCGACCGAGGCCATGCAGGAGGCCATGGCCTGCGCGCCGTTGGGCGACGATGTGTACGGCGAAGACCCATCGGTCAACCACCTGCAAGAATTGGCCGCCGAAAAAGTGGGCATGGAAGCGGCGCTCTACGTGCCTTCGGGCACAATGGGCAATGCCTGCGCTTTGATGACCCACACCAATTGGGGAGACGAGGTGCTCTTTGAGGAGCAGGCTCACATGTATTACTGGGAGGCCGGAACCTACGCCTCGCTCGCCGGGCTGTCCGCGCGCATCGCTGCGGGCGAGCACGGCGTCATCACCGCCGATCAGGTCCGCGAGACGGTCCGCGCCGACAACCCGCACTTTGCCCCGCTCAAGGTCGTTTGCATCGAGAACACCCACAACAACCACGCTGGCCACGCTTGGTCCGTCGCCGAGGTGGCCGCAGTGAGTGCTGCGTGCCGCGAACACGGGCTAAAACTACACGTGGACGGCGCACGCATTTTTAACGCCGCCATAGCCACCGGAACGACGGTCCCTGAATACACTCAGCACGTTGACTCCGTGATGTTCTGCATCTCCAAGGGGCTGAGCGCACCGGTCGGCTCGCTGCTATGCGGCAGCAGGGACTTTGTCGATCGAGCCTATCGGATGCGCAAGCGGCTCGGCGGTGCCATGCGCCAAGCCGGAATCGTGGCTGCGGCCGGGGTCGTGGCTTTAGAACAGATGGTAGATCGGCTAGCCGAGGATCACACGGTAGCGCGGGAACTAGCCGCTGGGTTGGGCGCAATCGAGGGCGTCGAGGTGATTTTTCCGCCGCGACCGACCAACATCCTCAAGGTGGATTTTGCGGCCTTGGGCTGGTCGGCTGCCGATCTAGTGGCCAAGTGGAAAGCGCGGGGGGTGTTGTGCAATCCGCGTCCGCCGCACGGGGCGCGGTTGGTGGCGAATCGGCACGTGGAGATATCGGACGTCAAGTACGTGGTTGAGGCGACCCGGGAAATGATCGGGTAGGAGGCCTCTTGGCGCGTCTTTCGTCCATATCCCGGTGTTTTTGGCTCGGCGTCTTTGTCGCAGTCCTTGGCGCGGGAGTTGCTGGAGGGGATGCGCCAAAGAACGCGGATGGGTCGTGGAAGTACAGCAATCATCTGGTGGAGGAAACGAGCCCGTATTTATTGCTGCACGTCCACAATCCGGTCGAGTGGTACCCCTGGGGGGAAGAGGCATTAGCGCGGGCCAAGGCCGAGGACAAGCCGATTTTTCTGTCGGTCGGCTACTCGACCTGCTATTGGTGCCACGTCATGGAGCGGCTGGTCTTTTCCGATCTCGAGATCGCGGCGCAGATGAATGCCAGCTTTATCAACATCAAGGTCGATCGCGAGGAGCGGCCCGACATCGACCGCATTTACATGCTGGCGACCCAGCTAACTACCCGGCGCGGCGGCTGGCCCAATTCGGTGTTTTTGACGCCAGACCAAGAGCCGTTTTTCGCCGGCACGTACTTTCCGCCCGAGCCCTTGCCCGGGCGGCCTTCCTTTCCCCAAGTCTTGGACTTCACGCGCCAGCGCTGGCAGGACCAGCGCGAACAGGTGCTCCAAATCGCGGCCCGCTTGACTGCGGCCATCCGCGACTTGGAATCCGGCCAGCAGATGGCGGCCGTGCCGCCAGATTCTCTGCTAGTAGCGCGAGTGCTAGCCGCCATTCAGGCCCGCTACGACGCGATTAACGGCGGCTTCGGAGGCGCACCCAAGTTTCCCCCGAGCTTGCGCTTAGAGATGCTGATGGCCTCAGCCGAGCGCTTTGCCGATCCCCAAGTACAGCGCATCGTTTTGCATTCGCTGGAGCGGATGGCGGCCGGCGGCATCTACGACCAAATCGGCGGCGGCTTTCACCGCTACGCCACGGACGCCGAGTGGCGCGTGCCGCACTTCGAGAAGATGCTCTACAACCAAGCGCATTTGTCGCGGCTGTACTTGCGCGCGTACGAACTGACGGGAGACGACCGCTGGCGGTGGGTGGCAGAGGATATTTTTCGCTTTGTCGCGCGGGAGATGACTGGGCCAGAGGGCGCTTTTTACTCGGCCTTGGACGCCGAGACCGAGGCCGAAGAGGGCAAGTACTATCTGTGGACTGCGAGAGATCTGGAGAACGTGTTGGGGCGCGATATAGAATTGTTCTGGAGCGTCTATGGGTCGGCCTCCATGCCCGAGGGCGAGGGGGGCGTCCTCTATGTGAAAACGCCGTCTGCCGAGGCCGAGTTGCGAGATCGGATGGAGCCCTTGCGGCAGCGCTTGTTTGCGGCGCGAACCGAGCGGCTCTATCCCCTCCTCGACGACAAGGTACTAGCCGCTTGGAACGGGATGATGATCGAGGCGTACGCACGGGGTTTCGCGGTCTTAGGCGATCCTGCATATCGCCGGGCAGCCGAGCGGGCGGCCGATTTCGCTCTGCGGCACCTGCGGCGCGAGGACGGGAGGTTGTGGCGGGTCCATCGGCTGGGGATTTCGCAGCAGGCAGCGTATCTAAACGACTATGCGTTTTTGGCGCGCGGACTGACGGCATTGTATCGGGCCACTGGCGAGGCGCGTTGGTTGCAGGCCGCGCGCGAACTGAGCGCCGAGATGGTGACGCGATTTTGGGACGAAGAGATCGGGGGATTTTTCTTTACGGAAGCTAGCAACGCACTCATCGTGCGCAGCAAATTCGCCCAAGACTCGGCCCTACCTTCGGGCAATGCGGTAGCAGCTCACGCGCTGCTAGACCTAGCCGAGCTGACGGGCCAAGCGCACTACCGCAGCCGGGCGGCGCAAATCCTATCCGCTTTTAGCGGGGCCATGTGGGCGCAGCCCTCGGCCTCGGTGCATTTGACAGCCGCAGCCGAGCGCCATCTGCAAGCGTCGCCATCCGCAGCCGCGGCCGTTGCCACCCCAGCGGATTCGCTAGTCTCCATGCGGATCGAACTGCCCACGCAACAACCCATAGCGGGCGAGACGTTTGCCGTGGCCGTGCATCTAAGCATTCGCCCAGGTTGGCACATCAACGCCAATCCACCCTCGGGCGATTTGCTCATTCCCACCTCGCTGACGCTGAATGCAGACTGGCCGTTGGACTTTGCCCGCGTGCGCTATCCCGCAGGTCGCTCGCAGGCCTTTCCGGCCTTAGAGGAGACGCTCTTGGTGTACGAGGATCAGGTCGCACTGTGGGCGGATTTGTCGCTGCCCCGAGCAGCGGCTGGGGCGGCGGGCTATTTGCGCTTCCTGGTCCAATATCAGGCTTGTGACGAGGTCCGTTGCCTCCCGCCGACGGAATTGAGCCAGAGCGTGCCGGTGGCCGTGGCACCATGATCCAACGCGCCGACATCATCGGCTGCGGGGTGGGCGAGCCAGAGGCCGCCAAACTCCTCGCCCAAGTCGAAGCCCTCTCCGGCTCGCCGGAAGTGCGCTGGCGGGAGGCGGTTCGCTCCATTCTAAGGCCGGATCATCCCTTCGCGCTGCACCAGTTGCTCTATCGGGCAATCTACGGCAGCGCGGGTGGCCCGGTGTTTTTCCCCGAGCCAGCAGACATTGAGCACGCGCATATGACGGCGCTGCGGCGCGAGCTTGGGCTGGATTCGCACGCCGCGCTCTTTGCGTGGTCGGTTGCAGAGCGAGAGGCGTTTTGGCAGCGGACGGTCGCTCGCTTGGGCATCCTCTTCCACAAGCCATACACGCAGCTACTCGATCTCGCCCAAGGAGTCGAAGCACCCAAGTGGTTTGTCGGGGCCGAAATGAACATCGCCGAGAGTTGCTTTCAGGCCCCCGCCGATCAGACGGCCATTGTCTTCCAGCGCGAAGGCGGCCAACTTGGGAGGATGAGTTTCGGTGCCCTAGAATCCCTGTGCGACCGGGTCGCCGGCGGATTGTGCGCGTTGGGATTTGGCCCCGGCGACCAGATTGCCGTGGCCATGCCGATGACGGCCGAGTCGGTGGCGATCTACCTGGGGATCATCAAGGCCGGTTGCGCGGTGGTGGCCATTGCCGACAGTTTCGCCGCCCCCCAGATCGCCGCCCGGCTGCGGATCGGGGAGGCCAAGGCCGTTTTTACCCAAGACGTGATTTTGCGCGGGGGGCGCGAGTTGCCGCTGTACCCGCGCTTGGTCGCCGCGGAGGCTCCATTGGCGATTGTATTGCCGGGGCGCGTGGAAGGATTGACGGAAGCGCTGCGTCCCGGGGACCTGCGCTGGGACGACTTCTTGTCGGTCGAGGCTGTGTCCGAGGCTGTGGTCTGTGACCCCGACGAGACGACCAATGTCCTGTTTTCATCGGGGACTACCGGCGATCCCAAGGCCCTGCCTTGGACCCATGTCAACCCGATCAAGTGCGGTGCAGACGCCCATTATCACCAAGATGTTCACCCGGGCGATGTGGTTGCTTGGCCGACCAATTTGGGCTGGATGATGGGGCCGTGGCTGATCTATGCGGCCTTTTTGAATCGGGCGACCATGGCACTCTACTATGGGAAGGCGACGGAGCGAGGCTTTGGGGAGTTTGTGCAGGCGGCTGGCATTACCATGCTAGGCATCATTCCGAGCATGGTGCGGACTTGGCGCAGCACGAGCTGCATGGAAGGAATCGACTTTTCGGCGATTCGGGCTTTCAGTACCACCGGGGAGTGCTCCAATCCCGAGGACATGCACTATCTGATGGCACTGGCGGGGTATCGGCCCGTACTCGAATACTGCGGCGGCACCGAGTTGGCGGGCGGCTATTTGCTCAGCACACTAGTCGAGCCGGTCGCACCCGCGACTTTTAATTCGGCCGCGCTGGGAACGGACTTGGCGATTTTGGACGAGGACGGGCAGGAATGCGCAAGCGGTGAAGTCTTTCTGGTACCGCCCGCCATTGGCATGTCAACTCGGGTGCTCAACCGCGACCACCGCGAAGTGTACTACGCGGGCGTACCCAAGCGGGACGGAGTGCCACTGCGCCGCCACGGAGACCAAGTTGAACGACTGGCTCCGGGCATCTACCGAGTCCACGGCCGAGCCGACGACGTGATGAACCTAGGCGGGATTATGGTGAGCTCCGCAGAGATCGAGCGAGCCTTGAATACGATGCCGGGCGTGGTCGAGACCGCGGCGATTGCAGCGCCGCCGCCGGGAGGTGGGCCGAGTCTGTTAGTGGTCTTCGCGGTGCTGGAGGACGCCGGCGACCACTTGCAAGACGCGATGCAGCAGACGATCCGCCGGGAACTCAACCCGCTCTTCAAGATTCACGAAGTAGTAGTAGTAGAATCGCTGCCGCGCACCGCGTCGAACAAGGTAATGCGGCGGGTTTTGCGGGAGCGGTATGGAAAGCAACCGCGCGAACATCAACGCGCCGGCTCGTAGAAGCCGAGCGAAAGGAGCATCCGATGCGACATGGCTATCTGTCCGTTTTGCTGCTGCTGGTGGCGATCTATCCGGCTGAAGCTGGCCGCTACGACGATCCGAGCTTTCTCAGAAACCACCTCGTCTCCGGTGGGGTGCCCAAAGACGGCATTCCGGCCTTGACAAACCCCATCTTCGTGGCACCGAACGAAGTAAATTACGTCCAAGAAAACGATGTGGTTATGGGGATAGTGATCAACGGCGAACCACGGGCCTATCCACACAACATCGGCTGGTGGAACGAGATCATCAACGATCGCGTCGGCGATCAGTCGGTCGTAGTGTCCCTGTGCCCGCTTACAGGTACCGGCCAAGTCTTCAACGCCACCGATAGCGACGGCTCGCAAATCGAGTTTGGGGTCTCCGGTCTGCTGATCAACAGCAACTTGGTCATGTACGACCGGCGCGACGGCGAAACGCTTTACCCGCAGATGATTTACACGGCCATCAACGGCGATCGGGCCGGCGACCGCCTAGAGCTGATGCCCGTGGTGGAGACGACTTGGGCGCTGTGGCAACGGATGTACCCAAGCACCACCGTAGTACAAGCCACCACGGGCTGGGCGCGTTATAACTCGCGACCAGCTTACAACGAAGACCAATATACCTTCTATCCCTACGGCGATTATCGCACCAGCCATGAGTACCTGATTTTCCCACCCACGACCAACGGCGGCGCATTCGACCATCGCTTTGAAACCAAAGATTTAGTGTTGGGGTTGTGCCTCAACGACCAGACCAAAGCGTACCCCTTCGCGCTGATGCCCGACGGGGCGGTGATCAACGACTTCGTCGGCGATGACCTCGTAGTCATCCTATTCGACGCGGCGTCGCATACGGCCTTGGCCTATTTCAACCAAATCGACGACGAGCCCTTAAGCTTTTACGGAGTGGAATCCGAGGGGCCGCTACCGGTGGAATTCATGGATGCGGAGACAGGTTCGCGCTGGAACATGCTCGGAGAAGCCGTCGCGGGGCCGCTCGCGGGGCGGCGGTTAGCGCAAGTTCCGGCCTACAACGCCATGTGGTTTGCCTGGACCGCCTACTGGCCCGATACGGAGGTCTGGGAGCCGGGCGAGGGCATTCTCAGCCAAGAGGACATCGAGCAGATCGAGCAAGCCGCAACGGTCGTCGAAGCCTCTGATGCCGCGCCTACGGGCTTTGCCCTGCGGCAAAATTTTCCCAACCCATTCAACGCGCAGACGCTGATCCAGTACGAGCTACCAACGGCTGGGCCTGTGAGGATCAGCGTATTCAACGCGGCCGGGCAGCAAGTGCGCTTGCTAGTGGACGAACACCAAGCGGCTGGGTTATACTTGCAGCCTTGGGACGGGCGCGACGACGCCGGGCAGCAAGTGGCCAGCGGCGCGTACTTATACCGGCTGGAAGCACCGACGACCGGGTTTGTCCAGACGCGAACGATGACTTTGGTGCGCTGACCAAACGCACCGCGAAACCTTAGGGGAGACGACATGAGCAATTTTCTCAGTCGCTATCTACACTGGTTGCACCTGCGGTGGCCGGCCGGCGTGGTGGAGAAGTTACCACGGGTGGATGAGCACGGGCAAAGCAATGTCTCTGGGCTATACATCGTCGGCGACTTGACCGGGATTCCGCTGTTGAAGTTTTCGGCCGATACGGGTGCGCGGGCCGTGCAGCACATCGCAGCCGACGAGGCATTCCAGCGCAGCAAGGGGCAGGAGGATGTCTTGGACTTGGCGATTGTCGGCGCGGGCGTTTCCGGCATGTCCGCGGCCTTGGAGGCGCGGGAGGCCGGGTTGTCGTTTGTGCTTTTGGAGGCAACCGAGCCGTTTTCCACGCTGGTCAATTTCCCCAAGGGCAAGCCCATTTACACCTATCCCACCGAGATGGAGCCAGCCGGGCAGATCCGCTTTAAGGCCGAGGTCAAGGAGCCGCTGATTGAGGAGTTGAACGAGCAGACGCTCGCCCAGGGCATCGAGCCGACTATAGCGCGAGTCGAGCAGGTAAAAAAGCAGGGCGACCTCTTTGAACTCGAGATCCCGCGCCAGGAGAATATCAAGGCCCGCCGCGTGATCGTCGGGATCGGGCGCTCGGGCAACTTTCGCAAGCTCGGGGTGCCGGGCGAACAATTGGACAAGGTCTTCAACCGCTTGCACGATCCCGTTGACTTCTGCGACAAAGAGGTGCTGGTCGTTGGCGGCGGCGACAGCGCCTTAGAGGCGGCCATTGCCATCGCCCAATGCGGCGGGCGCGTGACCGTCTCCTACCGCAAGCCCGAATTTTCCCGCCCGAAGCCCGAAAACGTCGAAAAGCTGAACATGCTCGCGGCCGATCCAATGGCCGACGTGGCCGTGGATACTCCTTCTTCCGAGCGGGTGACGACCAGCAGCGGTGCCTTTATGGAGAAGGGCCGCCAAGCGGGTTCGATCCGCCTGCTGATGGCCAGTCAAGTGCTGAACATCGAGGAAGACGAGGTCGCGCTCAAAGACGCCGAGGGCCAGCAACTGAACCTGCCCAACGACGCGGTGTTTTCCATGATTGGACGAGAGGCCCCACTCGACTTTTTTAGACGCAGCGGCGTGGAGATCAACGGCGAATGGCGACCGGGCCGTTGGCTGTCTTTGGGATTCATCCTGCTGGCGGCGGTTTTCATCTACCACTGGAAGACCGACGCGGGCATTCCCATCAAGCACTGGTTCCAAGAAGCCAATTTCTTTCCCTTCAACCTAGCGGCACCGTCGGCCGCCCATACCTTGTGGGATACGGTGCAGGTGTCGATGACCCAGCCGAGTTTCTACTACTCGCTGGCCTATTGCCTGTGCGTCGTCCTATTCGGCTTGCAGCGCATAAAGCGACGGCGCACACCGTACATCAAAGTGCAGACGCTGACGCTGATGGCGGTCCAGTGCATTCCGCTCTTTCTGCTGCCCTATCTGTTCTTGCCTTGGGCGGGGTACAATGGCTGGTTCGACGAGGGTGCTTGGCTCAAGCCGGTGGCCGATGGCCTGTTTCCCGAGTCGCAATGGGCCGAACACGGGCGCGAATACTGGCGATCTCTGGGGTTGATCCTCGCTTGGCCGCTGTTTTTTTGGAACGTCTTTACCAGCGAGCCGCTGTGGTGGTGGCTGGCCATTAGCCTCGTGCAGACCTTTGTCATCATCCCGCTGATCATCTACTTCTGGGGTAAAGGGGCTTACTGCGGCTGGATCTGTTCGTGCGGCGCACTGGCCGAAACCATGGGCGACAATCACCGGCACAAGATGCCGCACGGCATGGTGTGGAACAAGGTGAACATCGTAGGGCAGGTCGTGCTGCTATTGGCCAGCGTGCTGCTCATCTTGCGCCTAGTCGGCTGGGCTTTGCCGCACGATCACTGGATCAACGGGGCCTACATGGGGCTATTTATGGGCAAGGGTACAAACTGGGGCAATCTGCCCTTCCCGTTGACTTTTCTCAACTACGTGTGGTCGGTCGATCTGCTGCTGGCCGGCATCTTAGGCGTCGGGCTGTACTGGCATTTCAGCGGCCGGATGTGGTGTCGCTTTGCCTGTCCGCTGGCGGCCCTGATGCACGTGTACGCGCGCTTCAGCCGCTTCCGCATCCTCGCCGACAAGAAAAAGTGCATCTCCTGCAATGTCTGCACTTCGGTGTGCCACCAAGGCATCGACATTATGAACTTCGCCAACAAGGGGCTGCCCATGGCCGACCCGGAGTGCGTGCGCTGTAGCGCATGCGTGCAGTCTTGCCCCACGGGCGTGCTGGAATTTGGTCAGGTTGATAAAAACGACGAGGTGATAAAGACCGACGGGCTAGCCGCATCGCCGGTGCGGATGCAGGAAAAGTAGGGACGACGTCCTAGTCAACATCGTCTAAATCTACTTCTTCAACTGAAGGAGGCGCAATTCTTGGCCGCTTTTGAATGATTGCTGCAAATTTTGGTTCAAACCTAGTGCGGACAAAGCTGCGACGGGCATGATCCTTAGCGGGTTTGTTCGTCGCCTTGTACATGCTGCGCAGCCACTTCGGATTCACGGTCTCTCCAACTGTCGCCGCGATTTGTTCAACCTCGTTTTCCGTGAGCATGTACTCGCTGGCCAGCAACTGTACCTCATCTTCCATTGCTGTAATCAGATCCTTTGCGTCGTCGTCAACCAAGCGATCGGCAATAGCCTTGGCCGCAAACTGCGCCCCGGTGCCACCTGCCAACCCACCTACGACGCCACCTATAAAACTGCCTATAGTCGTGCTGATAAAAGGCACTGCACTGCCAACGGCGTCGCCTGCGATCATGCCGCCCATCCAGCCGCCAACCCCTCCTGCAACCGCGGCCGCATTCACTGTGGCGTTTTTGGCAAACTGCCGCCAAGAAATGGAACCGCCGAAAGCGGCTCGGTAGAAGTCTGGAGCACTTGTCACCACGGTTGTTATGACCGCGGTTATAGCATTGGAACGGAGGAGTCTGGATACGTTACTTAATGCGCCAGCCCCAGAGACCGCTCTCCCAAGTGATCCAGCGGCAATGCGCTGGACCGCCTCGCGCCCACTATCAGCGGCCAAGCGGGCGGTGCTGCTCACCTTGAGTAAGACGGGAATGCGCTGGATAACCTCGCGCCCGCCCTCAGTATTTAAGGTACGCCATAAGGCCCTTGCTCCATTGCGCACGGCTGCCACTCCGATGGCAGCATTCTTAGAACGCAACAACTGGATGCTAGCGAAAGGAGGCAACCACGGGGCGTTAACGATGCTTGTTATAAGCGCATTGCTGCCATTATTTCGAGGATCGAGTGCGGATTGGAACGCCGCTCTGACCGCTGCCGGGCTACTCGTGCCGCCGTGGAGGTCTTGGGCATAGGTAATAATAGACGAGACCGACGAGGCACCCGTAGCGGTCACGCGTTGCGTTTTTGCATCAAAGACTAGGCAATCAACATTCCCCGCACGAGCTATGTTCCGCGCTTGCGTATAGGTCACCGTGCCCTGCTTGACCAGCACGGCCGCGGGATTCGCAACACCTGGAACCTTGCCCCGTGCAATGCGGTCGCGCATCTGCTGCACGCAGGCTTCGTACTGATCCTTGGGAACTTCAAGGACCTGCCCTAGATAGCGGTAATTCCCAGTTCTCGAATCGAACGCTGTATGAACCGTTGCGGATGCGTTCTGGCAATAGTTCGATTGAACGCGCAAGTCCTCAACTCTCGCTCACCGGACCGGAAATGTGTTTGTTGCGCTGAAATTGTACCCTAGCCATTTCCTCAAGTCTCTCCTTACGGCAACCTACGGCCAAGCCCACTAACCGCTGGCGAGCGCCTGCTCTAGCTGCTGGCAAAACGTCTCGATGACCTTGAGGCGGGCGAAGCGTTTGTCATTGCCCTCCACCAAGGTCCAAGGAGCAGCGGGCGTGTGGGTGCGCGCTACCATGTCGTCAACCGCGACCTCGTACTCGTCCCATTTCTCTCGGTTGCGCCAGTCTTCGTCGGTGATCTTCCAGCGCTTGTGCGGAGTCACCTGCCGCGCCTTGAAGCGCCGCAGTTGCTCATCTTTGTCTATGTGAATCCAGTATTTGGCCACCACCGCGCCGTGGTCTGTTAGCTGTTCCTCAAAATCGTTGATTTCGCCGTACGCTCGCTGCCAAGCTGCTTCGTCGGCAAAGCCTTCGACGCGCTCGACCAGCACTCGGCCATACCAACTGCGGTCGAAAATCACCATCCGACCTGCGCGCGGCAGGGGACGCCAAAAGCGCCAAAGGTAGTGTTGGGCGTGTTCCTCTTCCGTGGGAGCAGCGATTTGGGTGATCTGATAGATACTGGGGTCGAGGGCGGCAGTCAGGCGCTGGATGATCCCGCCCTTGCCCGCGGCATCGGCCCCCTCGAAAACCAAGACGGTCGAAACGCCCTTGCGGCGCGCCTGCTGCGTTAAGCGATAGAGTCGGCCTTGGTATCGCTCAAGCAGGGCTTGGTACTCCTTCTTGGACACCCGCTGTTCCATGTCCAACTGGGTCAGCACGTTGGGTGCGGACAGCCAGTCTGATTCGACGAGCTTGGGACGGCTCTTTTTTTTGTCTAGGCGCTGACGGATGGCGTCGCGCGCGGCGTGGCCCACCGCCAATGTGCAGTGAGGGTCGCTGCCGTCGACAACCTGCCAACGAGCGCCTCGATTATCGGTCTTTTGCAGTAAGCGGTCGGCAGCTCGTTTGAACTCGTCGTAGTGCTCCAAGCCTTCTCTCGCATCCGAGTTCACCCGCCAGCGGGTCAGCGGGTTCTGCTCCAAATTCGCAATGCGTTGCTGCCGCGCGTCTTGGTCCAAGTGAATCCACAACTTGATCAGCAGCGCACCATCAACGACGAGCGCGTTTTCAAAGGCCGCGATGCGGTCGGCAGCACGGTCAAAGGCCGCCTCATCGCTGCGCCCATGAGCCAAGTCGCGCAGCGGGCGATCGTACCAGCCGCTCAAGTATATGCCGATGGTTCCCTTCGGCGGTAGGGAGAGCCAATAGCGCCAGTACTCTGGGCGCTCGCGCTCCTCTGCGGACGGCGGCTCAAAGGCGCAAACCGCAATGCCGCGCGCGTCCATCCACTGCCTGAGCGCGTTGCTCGCCTCGCTCGTACCAGCGCCGGCGAAGCCCCCCAAGACGACGAGAGTTGGAAATCGAGCTTGCTGCAACCGCTCTTGAGCCGCGATCAGTTCCGTGCGCAGCTCGGATTCGAGCTTCTTGTATCGGCCGTTCGGAACGCCGCGCTCCTTCTCGTTGGTTGCCATTAATCGCCTCTCCGCATTGCTAAAAAATAAGAAAAAAATCGTTTTTTCGCCTCTTGTGTATAGCCCACAACTTGCAGTGCGCCGATTGCCGACTACAGGGCAAAACCGTACCTTTTTGCACTCTTTGGCAAAGGAGCCTTTGGCATGGAAGTACTCGGTGGGCCGCTTTTTGGCGTTGCCGGAGCAGGAGAATCGCACGGGCCGGCAATTGTCACCACGGTCTTCGGCTGTCCTCCCGGTCTGTGGGTGGAGCGCGCCCAGATCCAGCACTATCTCGACCGCCGCCGCCCCGGCAGCAACAAGCTGGGCACCCCCCGGCGGGAAGACGACCAAGTCGCCCTGCTGTCCGGCCTCTACTCAGAGGATCACGACCAACTCCTATCCGGTCCGGCGCTGCACTTGCACCTAGACGAAGATGCGACGCCGATGCACACCTATGAAGCCGGCTTCACTACGGGTGAGCCAATCGCCGCGGCCGTGCTCTCAGCCGCCAAGCGCTCGGGCGATTACAAGCAGTTCGCCGGGCCGCAGGGCCACGTCCGGCCCGGGCATACCGACTTAGTCAAGCACTACAAATCGCGGGGGTTTGTCGATGTGCGCGGCGGCGGGCGTTCCAGCTACCGCTCGACCATCTCCGATGTCATCGGCGGCACCATTGCCCGCCTCTATCTAGCCGAGCACTTCGGCACCGCCATTTTCTCTTCGATCTGCCAAGTCGGGCCGCTGGAGACGGGCACTTCCCTAGCGGCACGAGTCGCCAAACTAACCGAAGCCGAGGGGCAGCCTCTGTCGCCCGCAACGTGTGCCGCCCTTGAAAGCGAGTTGGAACGCGGGCCGCTCCGCGCGGTGGATGCGGATTTCGCTCATCAAGCCGCCGAACTAATTGCCAAAACCCGCAAAGAGCAGGACTCCATCGGCGCGGCGCTCGAAGTAGTGGCCGTCAACGTGCCTCCCCTCGTCGGTGAACCGCTGTACCAAAGCCTGAAGTTGCGCCTGATGGGTAGCCTCGGCGGTCTGCACGCTGTGCAAGCCTGCGAAATAGGCACGGGCAGCGCTTCGTCTGCGCGCCGAGGCAGCGAGCACAACGACCCCATCCGCACTAGCGGATACCAGAGCAACAGCCACGGCGGCTTGCTCGGCGGCGTGACCACGGGTATGCCGCTCGTATGCCGCTTGAGTTTCAAGCCCACGGCCACCATCGCCCAGCCCCAAGATTCCGTGCGCAAAGATCTAGAAGAAATTGAGTTTCAACTCGCCAAGGGCCGCCACGACCCCTGCGTAGGCGTGCGCGCTGGCGCAACCCTAGAGTCGCGGCTGGCCATCGAACTGATGAACGCCGTGCTCATGCACCAAGCGCGCTGCATGGATGCGGAAAATTTCAAGCTTTTCTAACGCTCACAGCGCGGGCATCTCCACGCCCAACTCCGCCGCCACTTTGCCGATTTCATCCCAAGTGGGTTGCGGTAAATCAATGCCTTCGGCCAGCAGCCGCGCCCTAGTCTGCTGTTCGAGATCGCCGGGTGCATAGACTTTTTCAAACCCGGGCAAGGGCCGAGCCGAGCACACCCATTGGGCCATCGCTTCGACTTCGCGCTCGTACGAGTCCAAGTCGATAAAGTCCTCGATATTGATCGCTAGGACCATGATCCCGTTGCCGCCGCTGCCGCCTTCTTTAGTGCAGCCAGCATGTGAGAGCGGCCCCACCAACATTTCCACCATCATCGCCAGTCCGCTGCCCTTGTGGCCAAACTGCATGCCGCCCAACGGCAAGACGCCGGTGCCCTCGGCGTCGTCTAAATAGCGCTGGGCGTCGGTGACGGGCTGGCCTTCCTGATCTATAACCCACCCCTCGGGCATAGGCTCCTGGCGAATGTTTTTCTGCACGATTTTGCCACCGGCCACGACGGTCATGGTCATATCGAGCATGAACGGCGGACCATTCTGGCGCGGGGCGGAAAAGGCGATCGGCTCGGGACGCAGGCGGCGGTCGGCCGAGCCGAAGGGCGCGAGGAAGAGACCACCGCCATTGAGCCAAACCATGCCGATCATGCCCTTCTCGGCGATCCGCGGCGGATAGTCGCCGAGACGGCAGATATGGGTGATGTGGTTGAGACCGACAAAGCCGAAGGTGGAGTTTTGGGCTTTTTCAACGGCAATGTCGAGGGCGCGATTGACGGCGACGATGCCGTTGGCCCCCTTGCCATTGATGACCCTGAGCACGGGGGTGTCGCGCACGACTTCGGTCTCTTCCCAGCGGACGTAGTTATTCTGCATGCCACGGGCGTAGCCGGAGACTAGCCAAGTGCCGTGCGAGTCGTGGCCGTGCAGGTGGCTTTCGACGACGTGGTCGGCGACGATAAGGGCGTCATCTGCGGGAATACCAGTAGCGGCAAAAATGCGATAACAGAGGTCTTTGAGGATGTCGTGTTGGACTACGGGCATGAAAAGTCCTTTAGATGGGTGTGCTTCCTAGGAGGCGTGCGCTTCCATCAGTTCGACGAAGTAGCTAAACAGATGGAAGCTGTCGTGCGGGCCTGGCGAGGCCTCCGGGTGGCACTGGATGGAAAAAATGGGCAATTCGCGGTGGTGCAGGCCTTCGACGCAATTGTCGTTGAGATTGAGGCGAGTGATTTCGAGGCAGTCGGGTAAAGAGTCGGCCGCAATGCCCCAGCCGTGGTTTTCCGAGGTGATTAGGATCCGGTCGCTGGCGCGTTCCTTGATCGGCTGGTTGGCCCCTCGGTGCCCGAACTTGAGGCGGTAGATTTCCGCGCCAAAGGCCAAGCCGAGAATCTCGTGGCCCAAGCAGATACCGAAAATTGGCTTCTTGCCGATGAGACCCTTACAAGTTTCGATCGCATAGTCGAGCGGCCGGGGGTCGCCCGGACCGTTGGAGAGAAAAACGCCGTCCGGCTCCAAGGCCAAGACCTCGTCGGCCGTGGTTTTGGCCGGCACGACCGTCACCTTGCATCCGGCGGCAACCAAGCAGCGGACGATATTGCGCTTGATTCCGTAGTCTAGGGCGACGACGTGGAAGCGCGGGGATTCGGGGCTTTTGACATAGGGCGCAGAGCAGCTAACGGCGGCTACCATGTCCACACCGACGAGCCCGGGCCAAGCGTGCGCCTTTTCGACTAAGCTGTCCGGGTCGAGATCTGTGGTGGAAATGGCGGCGTCCATCACGCCCTCAATGCGCACTCTGCGAGTCAACTCGCGGGTATCGATGCCCTCGACACCCAAAACGCCGTGCTCTTCGAGATACTCGGGCAAGCTCTGGCGCGCCCGCCAGCTACTCGGCAAGCGAGAGCACTCTTTCATCAGGAAGCCTCGAACTTGAGGCCGCGCCGATTCGTCGTCTTCAGGTGTGACCCCGTAATTGCCTATGAGTGGGTACGTCATGGTGACGATCTGGCCGGCGTAGGAGGGGTCCGTGAGAATTTCCTGATAGCCAGTCATGCTGGTATTGAAGACCATTTCGCCGAGGCACTCACCCCCGCGGCCCAGGGCACGGCCTTCGAAGACGGTGCCGTCCGCGAGCGCAACGAGCGCTTTCATCTTCCGTAGATACTCCTTTTGCTAGGGTTTAACTAGGGTTTAATAGCAGGTAAAAACTTAGGTAAAAAAAAGCGCCCTGAACAGGCGGCTCATTCCGGTGCCGAATCGGTCAGGTCTTGGCGCTCCTGCCGCGCTCGTTCCTGCATATCGACGGCCGGATCGAATTCGCCGACGATTTCCTGGCCGACAATTTCTTCAATCACGTCCTCTAGGGTAACAATGCCGGCGAAGCCACCGTATTCATCGACGACGGCAAAAAGGTGCTCGCGCCGCTGGATGAATTCTTCGAGCAGGCGGCTGGCCCGCGCCGACTCGGGCACCGAATGGATGGAGCGGCTCACCTCAGAGAGTTTAGCTTGGTCGCGGCCATCGGCCAAGGCGCTGAACGCATCGCGCCGCAGCACCAAGCCGACGATGTTTTCCCGCTCTCCCTGATAGAGGGGCACCCGGCTGTGGTCCCAGCCACCGGACTGCTCGCGGGCCTCAGCCAAGGTCAAGTCTCGGTCGAGGCAGTGGACCACTGTGCGCGGGGTCATAATATCGCGCGCCCGCAACTCGTCGAGCTTGAGGATGTTTTGGATGACGCGCTCTTGGTCGTGGGAGATGGTGCCGGAGTGACGGCTCATCCGCGCGATAATCTCAATCTCTTCCGGCACGACCTCCGGCACGTCGGGTGCCCCAGCGGTGATGAACTGAACGATGAATTTGTTGAGCCAGATAAAGGGCGCGAACAGCCATACCAGCCATTGGATCGGGCGAGCTATAAACCGGGCGAGAACGCGGGCATGCACCACCCCCACCGTCTTGGGAAGAATCTCCGTAAAGATGAGTACCGCCAGCGAGAAGGCGATGATAAAGTACGTCTCCCAAGTCCGCGGAAATACTCCGACAAAGGCGGCACCGGCGATGGCAGCACCACCAGTATGGGCCAAGGTATTGAGCGTGAGGATGGCTGAGATAGGACGCTGGATATCCGCATGCAAGCTCTTGAGGATCTTACCCGAAGTGCGCCCTTGGTCGGCCAGCATTTCGATCTGACTGGCGGGCAGCGAGTAGAGCGCAGCTTCCAAGAGCGAACAAACACAAGATACAACGAGGACGACGCTGACGGATAGGATTAGCTCAAATTCAGGAGTCATAGACGCGAGGACAATTTAAAAAAGAGAGGGACTCCCCACCGGGAATCCCTCTCAATATACTGGACCATAACGTCTTGATCCAGGAGTAGCTATTCTACGTGCTGATTGACCTGTTTGGTCAAGTCAAACATGCTCACTTTTTTCTTGCCGCCTAAGACAGCTCGAAGCTTATCGTCGGCATTGATCATGCGCTTGTTTTTTTGGTCTTGCAGACCATTCTTCTTGATGTACGCCCAAACCTTTTTGGTGATCTGAGTACGCGGCAAGGGCTTGTTACCGACGATGGCCCCTAAGGCGGCGTCGGGCTGCAAGGGCCTCATAAAGGCGGGATTAGGCTTGCGTTTCGCCTTCTTTTTAGCAGTGGGCTTTTTCTTAGCAGCCTTCTTCTTAGCGGCGGCTTTCTTCTTAGGAGCAGCCTTCTTCTTAGCGGCGGCTTTCTTCTTAGGAGCAGCCTTCTTCTTAGCGGCGGCTTTCTTCTTAGGAGCAGCCTTCTTAGCGGCGGCTTTCTTCTTAGGAGCAGCCTTCTTAGCGGCAGCCTTTTTCTTAGGAGCAGCCTTCTTAGCGGCGGCTTTCTTCTTAGGAGCAGCCTTCTTAGCGGCAGCCTTTTTCTTAGGAGCAGCCTTCTTAGCGGCAGCCTTTTTCTTAGGAGCAGCCTTCTTGGCAGCAGCCTTCTTCTTAGCCATGCGAAATTCTCCTTTGGTTAGGTTAGGAATAAAAGCCGCGGAAAGGGTTTGAAAATCTGAGGATTCGGCTTATCGGCCTCTCCCACCTCGTAAAATTTAAGGCCGATCTACCCGTTTTGTGAAGCTACACACCTTATCTTTCCAATATAGTACGAGGGCCGTATAAGTCAAGCAAAAATGTAGCTTTTTCATAGGAGAAACGCTCTCATTAGGGGCGTTTGACATAATCTGCTAAAACGGCCATTTTAATTTTGCACTTGGGATTTGTCGTATTTCATCGGGTCTAAAAATTGATGATCGAAAAAATCAAATTGGGATTTGTGGGCACCGGCAACATGGGACGGGCGCTGATTGAAGGTTTAGTCGGCCAGTTTCCTGCGGGTCAGATAACCGCGACCGACATTCGGCCAGAAGCACTCGAAGGCTTGTCGGCATTGGGCGTTCACACCAGCACCGACACTGTAGATGCAGTCCGCGGTCAGGACTTGGTCGTGTTGGTACTCAAGCCGCAAGTGGCCGCTCCAGTATTGGAGAAACTAGCCGCGCATTTTAACACCCAGCAGGTCGTCGTCTCGCTCATGGCCGGCGTATCGACCGCCCAGCTCGAAGAGCTACTGCCCGCGCAAATGCCCGTGGTGCGCGTCATGCCACAGACGCTGGTGAGAGTCAGGGGTGCGGCGTGCGCCCTCTGCGCTGGTCGCGCAACCAGCACAGAACAGGTGGCGCTAGTGCGCGCTCTTTTCGACTTGGTCGGCACGATGGTCGAAGTCACCGAAAGTCTCATGGACGCCGTTACAGGGCTCTCCGGCAGTGGCCCGGCTTGGGCGTACACCGTCGTCGAGGCTCTAACCGATGGCGGCGTGCGCGCCGGTCTGCCGCGCGAAACCGCATTAACACTCGCCGCGCAAACCCTGCTCGGTGCCGCGCGTCTCGTACTCGAAAGCGGCGAGCATCCGGCCGTGCTTAGAGACCAAGTTACTTCGCCGGGTGGGACTACGTCCGCCGGATTGCACAAACTAGAAGAAAAGGGCCTGCGCGACGCGCTAATCAGCGCCGTGCTAGCTGCGGCCGAGCGCTCCGCCGAGCTGGGGCAATCGTGATCGCAGTCATCGACTACGGCATGGGCAATCTGCGCAGCGTGCAGAAAGCCTTCGAATTCCTTGGCTATGAAGCCGAGATCGTCGAAGACCCCGAGCGCCTAAGCGCAGCCACGCATATCGTATTGCCCGGCGACGCGGCCTTTGGCGATGCCATGCACAACTTGCAGGTCGCCGGGTGGGACGCGGCCATCGCCGAGGGACTCGCAGCCAACAAGCCCTTCTTGGGCATCTGCGTGGGGCTACAGCTCATGTTCGAGGAAAGTGAAGAAATGGGGCAGCATCGCGGCCTCGGAATCCTGCCGGGCAAATGCGTGCGGTTTCCTCCTACCGAGCGAGTGCCGCACATCGGCTGGAACCAAATCGCCATCAAGCGCAAGGTCTCGCTTTTAGAGGGCGTACCCGAAGGAAGTTTTTTTTATTTTGTCCATTCGTATTACGTGGCAAACGACAACAAAGACGATTGCGTTGCCACGACCGACTACGGGATTGACTACACCTCAGTCGCCGGGAGCGACCGCGTCTTTGGTGTGCAATTCCATCCAGAAAAGAGCCAAGTCCACGGCTTGCGTCTTCTCGACAATTTCGCGCGCCTGCGCTGAAGAAATATGCTTGCCAAGCGAATCATTCCCTGTCTAGATGTAAAAAATGGCCGCAACGTGCGCGGGGTGCGCTTCTCGGCCGACCGCGACGCCGGCGACCCCGTTGAACTCGCCGAGCGCTACGACGCCGAAGGCGCAGACGAGCTGGTCTTCTACGACATCACGGCTTCAGCCGATGGCCGCGCTATCGTCATGGACCTCGTGCGCCAAGTCTCCGAGCGGGTCTTCATTCCCCTGATGGTCGGCGGCGGTATCCGCACCTTCGCGGACGTGCGCCACATTCTCAAGACCGGTGCCGACAAGGTGTCGATCAACTCGGCTCATGTGTATTCGCCGGAAATCATCAACCAAAGCGCGGAGAGCTTCGGCTCGCAGTGCATTGTCGCGGCTATCGACGCGCTCAGGCGTCCGACTGCGCCCGGCGAGCCACCGTCGTGGGAGCTGTACATCAACGGCGGGCGCAAGGCCACCGGCATCGATGCCCTAGAGTGGGTGGAGGCCCTCGTCGATCGCGGGGCGGGCGAGTTGGTGCTCAACAGCATCGACGCCGATGGAACGCGCGCCGGGTACGACCTCGAACTAAACCAAGCCGTGGCGCGCATTGTGGATGTGCCCATCGTCGCCTCGGGTGGCGCTGGCAACCTCGACCACATCCACGAGGTGCTGACCGAAGGCGAGGCCAGCGCCGCGCTGGCGGCCTCCATCTTCCACTACCAGCACTACTCGATTCCCGAAGTCAAGAGCTTCCTGCGCCAGCGCGGGGTGATGGTGCGCCAGTGACCGAGGTAAGCGAAGTACCGCGACAGGCCCTGATGGGTCAGGTGCAGCGACTGGTGGTCAAGATCGGCAGCAGCGCCCTGACCACCCAGAGCCACGCGCTCGACGATGCGGTCGTCACCCAACTCGTCGAAGATGTAGTCGAATTGCGCTCACAGGGACTGGAGGTAGCGGTCGTCACCTCGGGGGCGGTGGCGGCAGGCATGGGCCAGTTGGAACTGGACAAACGCCCGGACAACATCGCCCAACTACAAGCCCTCGCAGCTATCGGCCAAGTGCTCTTGATGGATGTCTACAAGGACAAGTTCCGCGGCCGAGGCGTGCCCATCGGCCAAGTGCTCTTAACGGCCGAGGACATCCTCGGCGACCGCCATCGCTACGTAAATCTCGAAAACACCTTCCGCAACCTCTTCGCCTATGGAGCCGTGCCCCTAATCAACGAAAACGACAGCGTCGCCGTTGCCGAACTCCGACGCCAACTCGGGGAAAACGACATGCTCGCTGCTTATGTGACGAATCTGATCCGGGCGGATATGCTGGTCATTTTCTCGGATGTCGAGGGGCTCTACCACGCCTTCGGCCCGCGCGGTCCCGCAGGCAAGCTAGTGAGCCAAGTAACCCAAGATAGCTCCGATCTAGAGGGGATGATCGGCCGCTCGCTCGACGGGCGCGGCAGCGGCGGTATGGCGACTAAGCTGCGAGCTGCGCGGCTCTTGATGGCCTGCGGTGAAATGGCGGTCATTGCGCACGGGCGCAAACACCGATTGCGCCATATCCTCGCCGGCTGCGAGCAGGGGACGCTCTTTCTGCCGACCGGCCGCAAGCTCAATAGCCGGCATCGCTGGATCGGCTTCGCCAGCCAGTGTCGCGGCAGCGCCGTGATCGACCGCGGAGCCCAACGCGCCATCGCCGAGCAGGACAAGAGCCTGCTCCCGGTGGGGGTCGTCTCCTGCGAGGGCGAGTTTGCCGCAGGCGACGTGGTACAGGTGATCGGCGAGAACGGCGAGAAATTAGGGCGGGGGTTGTCTCGCTATTCGGCCTCTGAGCTGCGCCGCATACTAGGCATGAACTCGCCCGAAGTCACCAGCGCGCTGGGCCGCCCTGCCCGCGAAGTCATTCACCGCGACGACCTCGTCTTATTCTAAAATCGCCGTGACTAAAACGACCAAGATCTTGCTGATCGCCTTCCTCGCTCTGGTGGCTTACGTGGCCTTTGGCAACAGGCTGTTCTACAAGGTGTGGCAGGAGGAGAAGACCCTAACCGAGTTGGAAACGCAGCGAGAGCGACTAGAGGCCGAAACCGACAGCTTGCGCCAAGTGCTAAAACGACTCGAAGGCGACATCGATTTTATCGAAAAAGTCGCGCGCGAAGATCTTGGCTTGGTCAAACCGGGCGAGGTGGTCATTCCCCTGCCAGCGGAAGAGGGCGACTGACGCCGTGCCGCGCACTATCGTCAAAACGCGCGCCATCGTGCTGCGCACCATGCGCATGGGCGAGACCAGCAGCCTAGTGACGTTGTACGCTCAGGAGTGTGGCAAACTCAAGGCCATGGCCCGGGGTGCTCGCAAGCCCAAGAGTCGGTTCGGCGCCGCGCTCGGCCTGATGACCGAAATCCAAGCCGTCTGCTACGTCAAAGAAACTCGCGAACTGCAAACCATGAGCGAATGCACGCTGCTCAAACCAGCGCCCGACTTATCGCAAAGCCTAGAGCGACTTTCCTTTGGCAGCGCCGCCTGCGAGTTAGTTGACCGCCTGACGATCGAGGGCGAAGGCAACCCCCGGCTTTACCAGTGCCTATCTGGGGTGTTGCATGGGCTTGCTGAAGTAGAGCCTGAACAAGTCGAATCGCTGTTCTGGTATTTCCAGCTACGCGCCGCTGCGGCCCTCGGCTACCGCCCACAGTTGAGCCAGTGCATTACCTGCCAACGCGAACTAGAATTGGCCGGCCCCTCGTCGTGGTTCAGCGCGGCCCTCGGCGGCGGCCTGTGCGCCGCCTGCGGCCCCGGAAACGGAGTGCGCTTAGCCCAGCCCAGCTTGCGCTTTCTCGCCGCCCTTCAGGGTCTTAGGACCTACAGCAAGGAGGCCCTCCCCCAAGCCCCTGCCCAGCGCGGCGAGATCCGCATGGCTTTGCGCAGCTTTCTAGAATACCACGGAGGCGAACACAGCCGGCTCAAATCGCTCGACTTTCTCGATGGCCTCAACAAGGCCGCCTTACCCGCCTAACCTACTGGAGATTTTCATGTCCGACGATGCAATGGAAAAACTAGTATCCCTGTGCAAACGCAAAGGCTTCATCTTCCAAAGTTCGGAAATCTACGGCGGCCTCAACGGCTGCTGGGATTACGGCCCTTTGGGCGTCGAGCTGTTGCGCAACATCAAAGAGGTCTGGTGGAAGGCCATGACCTATCGAGAGGACGTGGAGGGCATCGACGCCAGCATCCTCATGAATCAGCGGGTGTGGGAGGCATCGGGTCACGTCGATAGCTTTACCGACCCCATGGTCGAAGATCGCAAGACCAACGAGCGCTTTCGGCTCGACCAACTCCTCGAAGAAAACGGCATCGACGTAGCGGGCCTGAGCGCCGAAGAAATGGGCACGCTGCTGCGCGAGCGCGACATCAAAAGCCCCAAGGGCAACGAACTGAGCGATCCGCGACAATTCAACCTAATGTTCAAGACCTTCGTCGGCCCGCTCGAAGACGATAGTGCACGGGTCTTTCTCCGCCCGGAGACGGCGCAGGGTATTTTTGTCAACTACCTCAACGTGCAGGCGGCGACGCGCCAGAAACTGCCCTTTGGCATCGCCCAGATCGGCAAGGCATTCCGCAACGAGATCAACACCAAAAACTTCCTCTTCCGCACGCGGGAATTCGAGCAGATGGAGATGCAGTACTTCGTCGCGCCGGGCACCCAAGACGAGTGGTTCGACTATTGGCGAGCAGAGCGCTGGAAGTGGTTCGCGCAAATCGGCCTGCCCGAGCGCAAGCTGAGCTGGCACGAACACCAAGGCGACGAGTTGGCCCACTATGCCCGCGCCGCCTTCGACGTCCAGTACGAGTTTCCCTTTGGCCCGGGCGAAATTGAGGGCATCCACAATCGCGGCGACTACGACCTGTCGCAGCACGAGGCGTTTGCGGGCAAACAACTCAAGTACTTCGACGAAGAGCAGCGCACCAAGTTCGTGCCCTACGTAGTAGAAACCTCAATCGGGGCCAGCCGCACGCTAATGGCCTGCTTAGTCCAGGCCTACCACGAAGAAGAGGTCAAAGGCGAGACGCGGGTAGTAATGCGCTTTCACCCGCGCATCGCGCCGATCAAAGCGGCGGTATTGCCTCTCGTCAAGCGCGACGGCATGCCGGCCATCGCCCGGCAAATCGCCGAGGACCTCCGGCCTTACATGCGGGTCCTTTACGACGAAGGCGGCGCGATCGGGCGGCGCTACCGGCGCATGGACGAGGTGGGGACGCCGTTTTGCCTAACAGTCGATTCGGATACCTTAGAGGACCAGACGGTCACTGTGCGCGCTCGCGACACCATGGCCCAGGAGCGAGTGCCCATCGCAGAGCTACACGCCCACCTTGAAAGCCGCATAGACGCTTGGCAAATCCCTTGACCCGATAGTATAAATCCTGATATTATCCTTCGCGCTTAGGATGTAATTCTCCCATTTGCAGATCTTCGCCCGGTATAGCGAAAGTGGCGGAACTGGTAGACGCGCTAGATTTAGGATCTAGTGCCCGAAAGGGCATGGGGGTTCGAGTCCCCCCTTTCGCACCATGTAATAAACGAGCGCACTGCCTGCGGTCCGGTGGTGCGACCTAACCTTGTAGAGTTGCGTTTCGTGAAAACACAAATCACAGAGAAGGGCCAATGGGCACGCGAGCTAGCCGTTGAAGTGGAGGCCGCACGCATCGACGAGGCCGTCAATAAGGCCCTGCGCCGCTACCAAAAACGGCTGGAGATCCCAGGCTTCCGCAAGGGCAAAGTACCGCTCAGGATCGTCGAATCACGCTTCGGCAGTTCCATCCGCGGCGAAGTCCTCGGCGATCTCATCCCCTCGCTGCTAGAAGAAGCCGCACGCGAGGCCGGCCTGCGACCGGCTGCACCGCCCAAAATCTCCCAACTCGACCACGAGCCGGGGGGTAGCCTAACGTTCACTGCGGAGCTCGACATCTGGCCTGAGATCACAGCCGAGCACTACGAAAATCTCGCCGCCACCCGCATGGTTCATGAGGTGGCCGACGAGGAAATCGGCGAGCATTTAGAGGAGTTGCGCCGCCGCCATGCCACCGAACAAGTCGTCGAGCGGCCGCTGGCCAACGGCGACGTGCTCGTCGCGGATTTGCAGCGCCTCGACGACAGCGGCTTGCCCGTCATCGGCGATAAGTACGAGAAGCGCCACATCCTCATCGGCGACGAGAACGCCCTCAGTCCCGAGTTTGAAGAGGCACTCGTCGGCATCAGCGCTGGCGACGAGCGCCAAGTCCGCTTCGCCTACCGCGAGGACCTGCCCAACGAACAGCTCGCCGGCCAGACCGCGCATTTCGCCGTGTCAGCCCACGAGGTGCGCGAACGCACCCTGCCTGAGCTCGACGACGAATTCGCCAAAGACCTCGGCGAACAGTTCCAGACCCTCGACGACTTGCGCCAACACCTCAGCGGACAGATCCAAGAGCGCTGGGAATACATGGCCCAGCAGCGCCTGCGCAGCGAGCTAATCAGTCAGCTCATCGAAAAAAACGACTTCGAACTGCCCGAGAGCATGGTCGAAAACTACCTCCATTCGCTCGAACGAGAACACGCCAATCACGACCACGACCACGACCATGATCACGACCACAGCCACAGCGACGAAGAGCGCACCCAAGCCACGCGCCAACTCAAGAGCTATCTACTGCTCGAAAGCGTGCGCCAACAAGCCGGGGTCGAAGTGACAGACGAGGAGTTCACCCAATTCGCCGCCGAGCGTGCCGGCATCCAACCCTCTGACTTGCAGAACGTGGAGGGATTGCGGCGAGAGCTAGAAGATCAAAAGGTCTTTGAGCTACTCCTCGCCAAAGCCAAAATTAAAGAGGAAAAGGTATAATCATGTCGCTGATTCCAATGGTCATCGAACAGACGGGCCGGGGCGAGCGCTCATACGACATCTACTCGCGGCTGCTCAAAGACCGCATCATCTTCGTGGGCACTCCGATCAACGACGCGATTGCCAACCTCATCATCGCCCAGATGCTCTTCCTCGCTTCTGAAGATCCCAAAAAGGACATTGCGCTCTATCTCAATACCCCCGGCGGGCTAGTCTCGGCGGGCATGGCCATCTACGACACCATGCAATACGTGGCCTCCGACATCTCCACGATCTGCATCGGCCAAGCATCTAGCATGGGAGCCGTGTTATTGGCCGGTGGCACCAAGGGCAAGCGCCAAGCCCTGCCCAACGCCCGCGTCTTGCTGCACCAGCCCATGGGCGGGATCGGCGGCCAAGCGGCCGACATGGAGATCCACGCCCGCGAAATCATCGCCATGCGCCAGCAGATCAACGAGGTCCTCGTCGAGTGTACCGAGCAGCCGCTAGAGCGCATTGAACTCGACACCGAGCGCGACTTCTTTATGTCAGCCGCTGCCGCCGTCGAATACGGCATCATCGACGAGATCATCGCTCCCTCTCGCGTCGAGGTAGCCACCTCCTCTATATAGGAGCCCATTTTGCGTCGTCGGCCTCCCAAAAGCGATCCGCGCTGCTCGTTCTGCGGGCGCAGTGACAACCAAGTTGACAAGATCCTAACCGGCCCCCAGGTCTACATCTGCAACGAGTGCGTCAAGCTGTGCAACGACGTACTGACCGAAGAGCGGCAAAAGACCCTTCCCTGGGAGACCGAGGAAATGCCCAAGCCGACCCAGATCAAGGATTTCCTCGACGAATACGTGATTGCTCAAGAGCGGGCCAAGAAAATCCTCTCGGTCGCCGTGTACAACCACTACAAGCGCATTCGCACCAAGGTTGACCTAGACGAGGTGGAGCTCGAAAAAAGCAACGTAATGCTCATCGGCCCCACTGGCACTGGCAAGACCGAGCTAGCCAAAACGCTCGCCAAATTCCTCCAAGTTCCCTTCTCCATTGCCGACGCCACCATTCTCACCGAAGCAGGCTACGTGGGCGAGGACGTGGAAAACATCCTCGTCGGCCTTTTGCAAGCGGCCGATTACGACGTGCCCCGCGCCGAAAAGGGCATCCTCTATCTCGACGAGGTTGACAAAATAGCCCGCAAGAGTGCCACGCCTTCGGTGGGCCGCGACGTGTCGGGCGAGGGTGTGCAGCAAGCACTGCTCAAAATTTTGGAGGGCACCACCGCCAACATCCCGCCCAAGGGAGGCCGCAAGCACCCTGAGCAGCCGATGATCCAGATGGATACCCGCAACATCCTTTTCGTCTGCGGCGGGGCCTTTGAGGGGCTAGACAAGGTCATCAGCCAACGGGTCGGCAAACGCACCATGGGCTTTGGGGCCGACGGCGACGACGAGCACGACTCCGACACTCCAGAGGTATTGCCGCTGGTGCAGCCCGAAGATCTGCTCGCCTACGGCATGATTCCCGAATTTGTTGGCCGCGTACCGGTCATCACCACTATGGACCCGCTCGTCGAGAACGACTTGTTCCGCATCCTCACCGAGCCGCACGACGCCATCATCAAGCAGTCGCAGCGGCTCTTCGCCATGGACGGGGTCGAGGTCGAGTTCACCGAGGAAGCCCTGCGCAAGATAGTAGCCCTGACCGTTCACAAGGGGACTGGGGCCCGCGGCTTGCGCTCCGTTCTAGAGCAGGCCATGATGGACATCATGTTCGATATTCCCTCGCAGGAGGGCGTGACGCGCCTGCAAGTTACGGGCGAGATGATCGAGCGCGGGATCGAACAGTACAGCAGCGAAGACGAAGAGATACAGCGCAAACGCGCCTGATCTCCCAGCTCCGGTGATGCGCTTTTCGTCTGTCGAATTCAAAATTGGTGCCGTCCGCACGGCCGATTTGCCCAAGGACGGCTTGCCCGAAATCGCCTTAGTGGGCCGCTCCAACGTCGGCAAGTCCTCGCTGATCAACAGGTTGGTGCGGCGTAAGAAGCTAGCGCGCACCAGCACCGTACCCGGCAAGACTCAGCAGTTAAACTACTATCTGGCCAACGAACAGTTCTACTTGGTCGATCTGCCTGGCTATGGGTACGTGCGCGGCGGCGTGGGCTTGCGCTTACAGCTCGGCCAACTCATCCGCAGCTACATGGCCAACCGCGAGCCACTGTGCGCAGTGTTGCAACTCGTCGATGCCCGGCGCGGCCCCACCGACTTGGACCAACAAATGATCAACCATTTGCGCGAACTCGATAAGCCCTTCCTGTTGGTCTTTACCAAGGCGGACAAACTGTCGCGCAATAAGCTGCAACACCTGTTCGACCAGCTCGATACTCAAGGGTCGCTCGCCGGCCTTTCCTTTGTGCCCTTCTCCGCGGTCGATGGCCGCGGGCAGGACGACATTACAGGGTGGATCGCCGAGGCGCTAGTCGGCAACGCAACCTAAAGAGGACCTTTGAAAGTACTGATCAGCGACAAGATGGACCCCCGTTGCGTCGAGATTCTTGAAGCCAATGACGGGATCGCAGTGGACGTGCGCAGTGGACTGTCGCCGAGTGCGCTCTTAGACTGCATCGGCGACTACGAGGGACTCATCGTGCGCAGCGCAACCACGGTGACGGCCGAGGTGCTCGCCGCGGCACCGCGCCTCCGGGTCATTGGCCGCGCCGGCACGGGCTTCGACAACATCGACGTAGAGGCGGCAACGCGCCACGGCGTCATCGTCATGAATACCCCGGGCGGCAATTCCCTATCGACCGCCGAGCACACCTTCGCGCTCATAGCCTCCCTCGCGCGACACATCCCACAGGCGACGGTCACGCTTAAAGAGGGGCTGTGGGAGCGGAGCCAATTCGTCGGCGTCGAGCTAGCCGGCAAGACCCTCGCCGTGATCGGCTTGGGCCGAGTGGGGAGGGAGGTGGCCGCGCGCGCCGCGGCCTTTCGCATGAAGGTCCTCGGCTACGATCCCTACATCGGTCAAGAGATGGCCCTCTCCTACGGCGCACACCTAACATCCCTCGACGAAATCTACGCTACCGCAGACTTCATCACGGTCCACACCCATCTTAGCGACCAGACCCGGCACCTGATTTCCGACGCCGAGATCGCTCAGTGCAAAGACGGGGTCTATCTAATCAACTGCGCCCGTGGCGGCATCATTGACGAGGAAGCCCTCCTACGCGGCTTGACCTCGGGCAAGGTCGCCGGTGCCGCCTTAGACGTCTTCGAGGAGGAGCCGCCGACCCTCGTGGACCTCTTGGTTGACGACCGCGTAATCTGCACGCCGCACTTGGCGGCCTCCACCAAGGAAGCCCAAGCCAACGTCGCCTTGCAGGTGGCCGAGCAGGTCGGCGACGTGCTGATGGGCCGCGTCATTCGCAACGCGGTCAACGCCCCTTCGGTCGATCCCGAAATCCACGGCAAACTCCAGCCTTACCTCGTGCTGGCCGAGCGGCTAGGTCGCCTACAAGCCCAACTCGGCGAGGGACAGCTAGAGCGCATCACCATCGAATACCAAGGCGACATCACCGCCTACCCGACCTCGCCGCTGACCTCGGCCGTGCTCAAGGGCATTATGGAAACCGTCTCGGACGCCGCGGTCAACGTGGTCAATGCGCTGCTTTTCGCGCAGGAGCGCGGCGTGCAAGTCGATGAGCGGATCAGCAGCGAGCACGAGGACTACGCCAGCCTCATCACCGTGGTATATCACACCAACAAGGGGCAGCGCCTGCTCGCGGGCACGATCTTCGGCAAGAGCGACCCGCGCCTCGTGCACCTCGACGAGTACATTTTCGACGCCGTCCCAGAGGGACACATGCTCTTTTACATTAACGACGATGTCCCGGGCATCATCGGCCAAATCGGCACGGTCATGGGCAGCCACGCCGTCAACATCGCCCAAATGTCGTGCGGCCGTCGCCAAATGGGCGGCCAAGCTCTAACCATCCTCAACGTCGATGACCCGATTACTACCGACGTGGTTGACGATATTCTCTCCCGGGAGTACATCTCCTGGGCCAAACAAGTCAGTCTTTAAGCACGGGAGTACACAATGCCCGCAAACATAGTATTAGGAGCGCAGTGGGGCGACGAGGGCAAGGCCAAAGTCGTCGATTACCTCACGTCCGCCGCCGATGTGGTGGTGCGCTATCAAGGAGGGGCCAACGCCGGCCACACAGTCGTCACCGGCGACACGGAGTTCATTTTCCACGCCATTCCCTCGGGTATCATGCACGAGGGTAAAATCTGCGTGGTGGGCAACGGGGTGGTCGTAGATCCAGCCGTCATGCTCGATGAGATCGCCGAGTTGGAGGCCAAGGGCTTTTCCGTAGCCAACCGCTTCTTCCTCAGCCAAGTTGCCCACGTCGTAATGCCCTACCACAAGGTCTTGGAAAAGGCCGGAGAAGAGAGCGAGACCAGCGTCGCCATCGGCACGACCGGCCGCGGCATCGGCCCGGCGTATCGCGACAAAGTCGAGCGCAGCCACGGCGTGCGTGTCATGGATTTGCTGGACCCAGCGCGTTTGCGCGACAAGCTCCGAGCCAGCATCAGCGCCAAAAACGAAATCCTGACCAAGGTCTTCGGCCAAGAGCCGCTAGAGGCCGGCCCCATTATAGACGCGTACATCGGCTACGGCCAGCGGCTTGCCCCATACGTCGCCGACACTTCGGCTTTGCTCAACCAAGCCCTCGACCAAGGCAAAACGGTCCTCTGTGAAGGGGCACAAGGAACCTTGCTCGACATCGACCACGGCACCTATCCCTACGTCACCTCCTCGAACACCACGGCGGGCGGAGCCTGCACCGGTGCCGGCATCGGCCCGACGCGGATCGCCGAGGTCGTCGGCGTGACCAAAGCGTACACCACGCGCGTGGGCAACGGGCCTTTTCCCACTGAGTTACTCGGGGAAGAAGGCGAGCGTTTGCGCGCCTTGGGCCGCGAGTTCGGAGCCACTACCGGCCGGCCGCGACGCTGCGGCTGGTTCGACGCCGCCATCTTGCGGGTCTCGACCCGCATCAACGGCCTGACCAGCATCGCCCTGACCCGGCTCGACATACTCGACCAATGCGAGCACCTCAAGCTGGGCATTGGCTACCGCTGCGGCGACCAAGTGCTGGAGGAATTTCCCGCCGACCCGCAGGTTCTCGAACAATGCGAGCCGATTTACGAAGAAATGGCCGGCTGGTGTGCGCCAACCACCCACGTGCGCCGCTTCGACGACCTACCGCCACAGGCGCAGGCTTACGTGAAGCGGATTGCCGAACTGAGCCGTGCGCCGGTTTCCCTGATTTCCGTAGGGCCGGAGCGCGACGCCACCATCCCCCTCGCCTGAGCCATGCTACTCAACCCTGCACCCGCCGAGTCCAAAGCGCACGCCTTACGCCGCCTGATGGCCGAGAAAACCCTGACCTTGCCCGGGGCCTTCAACGCGCCCGTGGCCATGCTGGCCGAGCGCACCGGGTTTGAGGCCGTGTACATCTCCGGGGCCGGGCTGGCCAACGGCACGACCGGCTACCCGGACGTCGGCCTGTTGGGCATGGACGAAATGGCGCGTCAAGCCGGCTACATTGCCAACGCAGTGCAAGTGCCCTGCATTTGCGATGCGGACACCGGGTTTGGCGAGGTCTGGCAGGTGATGCGCACGGTGCGCGCGTACGAGCGCGAGGGCTTGGCCGGGTTGCACTTAGAGGACCAAGTCATGCCCAAACGCTGCGGGCACCTCGACGGCAAGGCCCTAATTGGGATCGAGGAGATGGAGCGCAAGATCGCCGCAGCCTGTGCGGCACGGCAAGACCCGGACTTTGTCATCATCGCTCGCTGCGACGCCCGCGCCGTCGAGGGCTTTGAACAGAGCGTCGAGCGTGGCCAACGCTACTTGGCAGCCGGCGCCGACGCGATCTTTCCCGAAGCCATGCAAAGCGCCGGGGAATTCGCCCGCTACGCCGAGCAAGTCAAAGGTCCGCTCCTCGCCAACATGACCGAATTCGGCAAATCGCCGTACCTGTCGGTCGCGGAGTTCGCCGCCATGGGATACCGCCTCGTGATTTTCCCCATGAGCGCGTTCCGCACCATGATGAAGGCCGTCGAAGGGCTGTTCCGCGAACTCAAAGAAAAGGGCACCCTCAAGGACGCCCTCGGACAAATGCAGACGCGAGACGAACTCTACGAACTACTCGGCTACGACGAGTACACCAAACTAGATGCAGCGTTGGCCGACCGCTTTCCTGCGAACGGAGAAAATCGCTGAATTACTATCTGACCTTACGCAGTAGGGGCGACTCTGAGAGTCGCCCCTACTATATCAAATTCGCCCACGACCAACACTTTCCATAGAGAGATCTACACAATGACCGACAAATCCTACAGCCCCGGCCTCGAAGGCGTCATCGCCGGCGAGTCCGCCCTTTCGCGCATTGATATCGATATCAACCGCCTGATCCTGCACGGCTACGACCTAGTCGAACTGACCGAAAATGCCAGCTACGAAGAGGTCGCCTACTTGCTGCTCTACGGCGAGTTGCCAACAGCCGCTGAGTTGGCGGCATTCAACCAACAACTGCGCTCCCAGCGCGACCTGCCCGGCCCAGTGGTTGACCTGTTGCGCTCCGCGCCGGCGGACGCCCACCCCATGGACCTGTTGCGCACGGCGGTATCGTCCCTGGCGTTTTTCGACGCCGAGACCCCTGACAACAGCCACGATGCCAATGTGCGCAAATCCGTGCGCTTGCTGGCCAAAATTCCCACCGCACTCGCCTATGGCTATCGCTTCTCCCAAGGGCTAGAGCCGGTAGCTCCCGACGCCGAGCTAGACCACGCGGCCAATTTGCTCTTCATGCTGCGCGGCGAAAAGCCGCCCGCGTACGAAGTAGAGGCCATGAACACGTCGCTGATCCTCTACGCCGAGCACGGGTACAACGCCTCCACGTTTACCGCGCGGGTCGTAGCCTCCACCCTCGCCGACCTGTACGCGGCCATAACCGCGGCCATCGGCGCTCTGCACGGCCCCTTGCACGGGGGTGCTAACGAGGCAGCCATGCACATGCTCTTGGAGGTAGATTCGCCCGCAGCGGCCGAGCAATGGGTCCTCGACGCGCTGGCGCAAAAGAAGAAGATCATGGGTTTTGGGCATCGGGAATACAAAAGCGGCGACTCGCGGGTGCCGACGATGAAGAAGGTTGGCCGCCAGATCGCCGCGGCCATCGGCGACACCAAGTGGCCCGACCTAGCCGATGTGGTCGAAGCGACGATGATGCGCGAAAAAGGCATCTTTCCCAACGTCGATTTCCCCTGCGCGTACACCTACTACATGATGGGCATCCCGATCCCGCTCTACACCCCCATCTTCGTGGCCAGCCGCGTGGTGGGCTGGGCGGCGCACGTGATCGAACAGCACGACGCCAACCGGCTCATCCGCCCCAACCACATCTACACTGGGCCAGACCACCGCGCATTTGTCGCGTTAAGCGAGCGGGGCTGACCTCAGGCGCACTCGGCCAACAACCAAGGCCGCACATCGAGCAAGAACCGCTGCACTGCATCGCCTTGACAGTCGGGATACGTCCACTCCAGAGGCCGATAGCGTCCCCGCTGATAGAGCAGGGTCACCTCGGCGTAGAGCTGCGGCGCAATGCAGATGCGGTGGCCAGCATATTTAGTCGTAGCCAACACCAAGCTCTCGATCGATAGCAATCCCGGGTCGATATTGGCGCGGCGGCACCCTTCTCGGCTCATCGCCCGTTCCAATTCCATAGTCTGCGCCTTGATGGCCGCTAGCTCAGCCGGGTCAATCCGCTCGGCAAAGCACAAGAGCTGTTTGCGCAGCCCCGCACCCATTTCCGATTCGTAGTACGCGGTAAAATCAAAATCATAGGTCGCACTTGTTGCGCGCAGGGGGCCAAAGCATTCGGCGAGGCGTTCTTTAGCGTCGACAAGCGTCTCTGCGGAGTCAGCCAATACTGCACAGACTAAGGCGACGGGCGTGGAGGGCTGGAGATCGATGGGCATCTTGCAACAAAAGGCAAGAGAACTAATCGCGTCAATTTCTGCGGCGGGATTCGTTTGCTATTTTATCGCCGCGACTCCCACTCTCATTCAGGAAAGGCCACTATGCGCATAGAAGACCTCGACACGCCCGCCCTCCTCGTCGATCTCGACGGCTTGGACGACAACCTCGACCGCTACCAACGCTACTTTGACGAGCACGGCATTGGCTTGCGGCCCCACATCAAGACCCACAAGTGCGTGGCCATCGCCCATATGCAGATGCGTCGTGGGGCGATCGGCATCACCTGTCAGAAGCTCGGGGAGGCCGAGGTCATGGCGGAGGGTGGAGTCGATCACGACATCCTGATTCCCTATAACATCATCGGCGCGCAAAAGCTGGCGCGGCTGGTCGCGCTAGCGCGGGACACTCGGCTGACCGTGGCGGCCGATTCCGAATACACCGTGCAAGGGCTGGCCGAGGCTGCCTCGGAAGCGGATGTCACCGTGGGCGTGGTCGTCGAACTCGATCGCGGCCGCACGGGCGTAGGCTCGCCCGCAGCGGCTGCAGCTCTAGGCGAAAAAATCGACCAAGCCCCCAACATCGAACTCCGGGGCATCATGTCCATGCCGGCGACGCCAGACATGCGGCCGCTAATCCAAGAGACGCTCGCGCATTTCTACCGCAAGGGCCTGCCGCATCCCATCGTCAGCGGCGGTAGCACGCCGGGCGCATTTATGGCGCACGAGATCCCCGAACTGACCGAGTACCGAGCCGGCGAGTACCCAGTCGGCGGCGTCGGCCATCTCCGCCGGGGCACCCACAGCGTCGACCAGTGCGCTGGCCGGGTGCTGATGACCGTAGTCAGCCGACCGACCGTGAATCGCGCCATCCTCGACGGGGGCAGCAAATCGCTCAGCGCCGCGGTCCTCCGTCAGGAGGACGGCTCTTCCGTCATGGGCTACATCGTCGAGTACCCCCAAGCCGTCTTCTCCGGGGCCTCGGAAGAACACGGACAGGTCGATCTGTCGGCCTGCGACGACAAGCCCCAAATCGGCGAACAGGTGCAGGTCTTGCCGGTTCATCCCTGCCCCTGTTTCAACGAACACGACCAAATCTTTGCCGTGCGCGGCGGCCGCGTGGAAGCCGCCTGGCCGGTTGACGCCCGCGGGCAGATACGCTGAAAGGAGCGAATTGTGGATTTTGCCGAATTGAGCGAAAAACTAAAGGTAGCTAGCACGGCGACCTTGACGTCCGTGCTCCGCAACAAGGGACTGCACAACACCTTTATGCACCAAGTCGCGCCCCTCGTGCCCGACATGAAAATGGTCGGCCGGGCCTTTACCTTGCGCTATATCCCCGCACGCGAAGACCTCGACGAGGTCCCACTCGACAACCTGAAAGACGTGCAGCGGATCGGCATTGAGCAGGTAACCGCAGGCGACGTGTTCGTCATTGATGCACGCGGCGACACCCGCGCCGGGACTATGGGATCCATCCTAGCGGCGCGGCTGCAAGTGCGGGGCTGCACAGGAATCGTCACCGATGGGGCCTACCGCGACTCGCCGACCATTGTCGCATCGGGATTGCCCGCCTACGCCGCAGCCATGAACGCCCACACCAACAAGACCATCCACCATCCCAGCGAAATCCAAGTGCCCATCGCCTGCGGCGGCGTGGCGGTATTCCCCGGCGATATCCTCGTCGGCGACGGGGAAGGGGTCGTGGTCATACCTGAGCTACTGGCCGAGGAGGTCGCCATCGAGGCCGAGGAGATGGAGCAAAAAGAGCGCTTCATCACCGAGAAAATCCGCGCCGGAGCCAGTATCGTCGGCACCTATCCTCTCGACGAGCAGACCTTGGCCGAGTATCAAGCCTGGAAAGCAAAGCAATCGTAGGATCATCGCGATCGATTCGTCGCTCTGTTGAGCAACCTTGCGTAGGGGCACCTCTTGTGGGTGCCCTTCGTACGTTTCCCCTTGTGGCCGCTTTAGCCCAAACGACGGCGCAAGCGGCGCGCGAGACCGCCAACCACAGCGGGAGCAGTGGCAGCGATGTTGCTCAACTCGTCGGGGTCCTGCTCAAGATCGTAGAGTTCGTCGCAGTCGTTGTAATTCTGGATGTATTTGTGCGTACCCGTGCGAATGCAGCGGAAGTTGCGCAGGGCGGCGACAGTCGCTTGGCGATGGGTGTCGGTCTGGCCAGCGAGGATCGGTTGCAGCGAGCGGGCGTCGATGTCTTGCTGCGGCGAGAGTTGGGCAAAATCGCATATAGTGGCATTGAGGTCGATGAGTTCGCACAGCGCATCACAGACGCGGCCTCCGGCGATATGCGGCCCGGCGATGATCAGCGGTACGCGCAGGCTGGCCTCGTACGCGGCGCTCTTGGTGTACAGCCCGTGGTCGCCGAGCAGTTCGCCGTGGTCGGAGGAGAAGATGATATAGGTGTTGTCGAGCTGGCCGCGTTTTTCGAGCGCGTCGAGGATCTGGCCGATCTGGTCGTCGATGAGTTCGGTGGCGGCGCAGTATTGGCGGCGGGTTTGGGCGATTTGGTCAGGCGTGAATTCTGCGGCGCGTTTTTTGATCCACTCGGGTTTGCCAGCGAGAGAGTCGCTGATAGCCGGGGGCATTGCCGCGTCGCGGTAGCGGTCGCCATATTCGGTCGGCGGGTCGAAAGGGTCGTGCGGGCCGACGAAGCTGACGAAGTAGTGCCAAGGGAAATCGTCGGGCACATTGGCGATCCACTCGGCGGCGCGACGGCCGATATAGGCGTCCTCAAAGTCCGCGCTGTCCAGCGGCGAGTCGCGGCAGTCGGTAATCCAACCAGCGGCGGCACGCTGTCGATAGTCTTGGTGAAACGTCGCCAATTGCCCTTTGTCGGCCAGGTAGTGCGTATAGGGGCCAATCGGCGTGGGCGAGGAGCCGGCGTGCATTTTGCCCTCGCATTCCTCCGGATCGGTGAAGCCCCAGCTATAGGCATAGGGCCGGTCGCCGTAGCGGCCATTGTAGCCATCGGATTTGCGCAGGTCGAGCTTGCCGACGCAGCCGACGCGGTAGCCGGCGTCGCGCAGCCGCTGATAGTAGGTAGTGGTGCCCGAGGGCAATCGCCCCGAATTGTCCAAGCAGCCGAGACGGCTTGGTTGCAGGCCAGAGGCCAAGCCGATCCGCGCTGGCGCGCAGACGGGTGCGTTGGTGGTGCATTGGGTGAAGCGCACGCCAGCGGCGGCGAGGCGGTCGAGGTTAGGCGTTCGCAGGAAGTCGGCACCGGCTGCGCCGAGATAGTCGTGGCGGTGCTGATCATCCATGATGAAGAGGATATTGGGACGAGGCATGAAAGGTTCCTTGGCGTTTTAGGTAGCTTGAACGAGCGCGGGGTGTGTGATATGTTGGACAACTTAATTCAGTCAATCTACCCAGTCGCCAATCTCGCTTCAAGCAGGCCGCTATGAATACTAACGACCCAATCCCATTTACAGCATTCGCCCGCTTCGAGCGGCTCACCGCCGAGAAGCCACTGCTGTACTGCGAGCCACCCGCGTGGGCGGCTGCCAGTCACGCCATCGTCGTTGACGACACTGTGCATTATCTGTGGGCCAAAAAGGGAGGGGACGCTAGCTGGGTACACATGCACAGCTCCGCGCCAGTCGCCGATCCTACGGCAGTGACGCACGACCAGCGCAATCCCATACTCCTGCCTTCCGCCAACGGTTTCGACAATCACGGCGTAGAATACCCATTCCCGTTCTGGAATCCCGCCGACCAGCGCTACTACGCCTATTATCTCGGCACCCAAGGCAAGGACAAGCCCCGCCGCAAACAGACCGGTCTGCTGGTCAGCGACGGCGATTTCGGGGCGTGGACGCGGATTGGCAATGAACCGGTAGTTGCCGTCGGCGGCGCGCACGAACAACACGGCTCTTCCCATCCATCCGTGGCCGTGTCGGGCGATGTCATTCACATGGTCTATACCGGCGAGTCGCCAGCGCCTCCAGCACGGCGCGATATTCTCTACAACGTGCCGACCATCTGTCACGCCACCGCACCAACCAGCGACCCGGCGAAAGTCACCAAAAACCCCGCCAATCCCGTATTCAGCGGATCGGGGCAGGCGTGGGACCGCTATGGCGTGCGCGAAGCCGAAATCCTCAAAGGACCGAGCTACTTCCACCTGTTCTACGGCGGCTACGACGGCGAGGTCTGGACCATTGGGCACGTCCGCACGCGCGATTTCCGCACCTTCGAACCCAACCCACACAACCCAATCTTCACACCCGCGACCGATGCCGATGCTTGGGATTGCGATGGCCTCCTGACCCCACAAGTGTTCGCAATAAATGGGACCTATTACATGATCTATGCCGGTCTCAAGGGATCGGGATGGAATCGCGTGTCAGCAGTCGGGACGGGTTTAGCTGTAGCCAAGCCAAAGAGCGAATAGAATCACGGATTGAGGCGTCGAGGATTTCCCCGACGCCTCGATCGGCAGTTACATTTACAGGCACTTCTTGGTGTTTCAAGGCGCACGATTTGGCACCAGGGCCCCACTAACGCAGACGGAGCAATTATGGCCAGTCAGCAACAGATCGACCAGTACCGCAATCAGGGTTATTTCATTGCCGACGACGCAGTGGAGCTAGAGATGCTAGAGGAACTGACGACGGCGGCGCACGAGGTGATGGCCAAGGTGCGCTCTGGAGAGGTCATCGATGACGCAGCGGGGGTGCGCACCGATGGGCCGGATGCAACAGATGCAGACCCCCATTTTATCTGCGGGCTAATGGCACCGGAATTTGATGCGCCAGTGTTTGCCGAGTATTTGGGTTCGGCACCCATCGCCCGCTATCTGCGGCCATTTATCGGCGAGGAATTGCGCTTGGGATGGGTACATCTTTGCGCTGTTGGGGACGACTATGAAATCGGTTGGCACCGAGATACCGGCGGCAATGAACGAGATGGTAGCTACGAGGTAGAGATGGAGATTCTGAGACGCCATCGCAAGCACTTCGTCAAATGGCATCTGGCCCTAGCCGACGATCCCTGTCTATGGATCGTTCCCGGCAGCCAGCGACGCTACCGCACGGAGCGCGAGCGCGAGTGCCTGCTCAACGACCGGCAAGGAGAGATCCCGGGTGCCTTGCAGATTTCCTTGCAGCGGGGACAGACAGTATTTTGGAATAGCAATACCATTCACCGGGGTCTGAAGCCGGAGGGGCTTAAGGAGCGTTGGACCTTGATGGGTGCCCTGATTGACCATCGCTCGGAGTACGACGACAAGGGCGAAAAGGGCGATCATCAGTGGCTGCTGGCCGACAATATCCGCGACAATCTGCCGGAGCGCACCCGTCGCTACTACGACAATTGGCACTCGCTAGCGGTATCTCGCATGACCGGTGGTAGTGACCTATGAGCTTGTCGACGGCGCGGGCCGCTCGGGGGTTGCGGCGGCACCTATCCGCCCAACGAGCCCTCACTCACGCTCATCGGCCCGCTCAATAACCCGCATACTCTTCCAGCGACCCGTGCGAAAGCGCAAGTAGAACGCCACGCCCAAGACGCATACATAGGCACAGATAAAGCACCATATCAGGTACAGCCCCCCATCGAAATAGGTTAGGACGACGAAAGACGGCACAACCATGATTGCCCAAGCCAGCGAGATCGACATCCACATGACGAAGCGAGTGTCGCCCGCGCCCTTCAGGGTCGCCGTGAAAACCATATAGGCGGCATCGGAGACGCCGTATAGAGCTACAAAGCGCAGCAAGACCACGGCGATCTGATGCGCAGCCGCAAAGTTGGCGTCCCTGTCTGCACCAAAGGGCGCAAGGAAAAACTCCGGCACCACGACGTAGCCCAAGGACATCGTCCCCATATACAGCATGGCCAAATGCAAACCCGACCAAGTGCAGTACTCGGCGGCTTCGGGCTGATCGCGTCCCAAGCGCTGGCCGACCATTGTCGAGACGGCAATGCCGCAACCAATGAGCGGCATAAAGGCGAGACTGTTGATGTGAAAGGCCAAATTCGTCGCCGCCAGCGGGATCGGCCCCAAGCGGCCCACGATGAACAAAAAGAAGGTAAAGGCCATGATGTCGAGCATGAAGTTGACGCCGTTGGGGCCGCCAAAGCGCAACAGACGCCGCAGTAGCTTGAGATCGGGCTTCCAGCCGCGCAAAGTGGCGTACTCGCGGCGATAGCGCGGCCCCAAAAACAGCACCGCAAAACACAGGGCCGAGACCACCAAGCCGATATTGGTGGCCCACGCCGCCCCGACGATCCCCAACTCAGGCAGCCCCCAGTGCCCGAATATCAAGGCGTAGTCGCAGATGATGTTGACGCTGATGGCCACGACGTTGACCGCCAGCACCACCCACGTCTGGCCCCGCCCACTGAAAAAGCACGAGAAAGCCGTGGACAAGACCTGCGGCCCAGTGCCGTAGCAAAGGATGCGAAAGTACTGAGTTTCAGCGGCGCGGATGTCCGGATCGTGGCCGATGAACGCGAACAGTTCGCCAGCAAAGGCGGCCGGCAGCAAGGCCAACAGGCCACTGAACAAGGCCACGTACGCCCCTTGCCACACGGCCGGCCCCACCCGCGTCGGCCGCCGCGCCCCCATGTATTGGGCGACAAACGTGTTGGCGTATTGGGCCGTGCCCATGAAGAGGCTGATGAAGGTGAAGTTGGCCATGCCCGCCGGCAGCGCGGCCGCCAACGCCTCGGTGGAATACCAAGAGAGAAAGACCCGATCGACAAAGTGCTGGATGCTCCAGCTAGCCGTGCTCAGAATCAACGGCAGAGCAAGCCCCAAAAACTCCCGGTACCCGCCTGCGGCCCCCCACCTCCTCGCGATGCGACCCACGCTCAGCTCGCCATAAATTCGGCCACCGCAATCAATTCGCCGCCGCGCCGCGCCGACTCCCACCCCGCCAGTACCGGGGCCAGCGAATAGAGGCCGTCGGCATAGTCGTTGAGTAGCAGGGCGCGGTTGCCGGTGCGCACGGCCTCAATGAAGATGCGATCTTGCTCAAACCACGGGTCGAACTCCTCCGGCGCGTACACTACCTCGCCATTGACCTCGATCCGGTCGTACATCCACAGCGCCAAGTATCCCTCTTCGTAAAAAACAGTGAAGCGCGGCTCGTCGCCCGGAGCGGTGGGCGTGGTGGCGAGAAACGTCGAGGTCATGGTCGCCCCGTTTGCCAACAAAAAGTTAAACGAACACGACAGCGGCGCGTTGTACCGAGCGGGATGATGGTAAAACGCTTGCGCTTGAGTAATGTCGAGGCCGCTCATAAAGCGCGCATAGTCAACGGCGTGTACCCCCCAGTCGAAGGCCGAGCCGCCGCTCTTGTCCATCTGATAGTCCCAATTATCCGGGTCGGGAACCTCGGCTTCGAGCAGCGGCAGGCCAGCCGTGCTCTGGAAGCGGATGTGGGTGACGGCCTTATCCGCGAGCAGGCGGCGGGCCTCCTGAAAGAGTGGGCGGTAGCGCTCGCGGAAACAGACCGTTGAAATCACACCGCCTTCGGCGACCGCATCGGCAATGCACCGCGCAACAGCCATGGTGGTCGCTTGCGGCTTCTCACTGAAGAGATGAATCCCTCGCGCTGCGGCCGTGGCTTCCACATCCGTGCGCACAAAGGCCGGCACCACCGAATATAGTGCGTCCAGCCGCTCCTCTGCGAGCATTTGATGCGGGTCCGCATAGGTGCGGGCGATGGAGTACTTTTGCGCGGTGGTGGCGAGGTTGTCCGGATTGGGATCACTCGCGGCGACCAGCTCGACGTCGTCTAGCTTGCTCAGGTTGGGCAGGTGCGTTTGGTTGGCAAAACGACCGGTGCCATAGATGCCGACGCGCACCGGGCGATTGTCTGCGGGCATGAATGAATCCTTTGTTGATAGCTTTTATACAGCGGGGTGAAATGGGCAAGAAAAGGAAAAAGGAACTCATGCGCCAGACCGCTTTGTGACGAGTAGCGGGGCAATCTGAGGCGTCTGTCCTACGCTCGCCGCTGAATCGGGCAAACACAGAATATTTCAGCCCCGTGGTACCAATTGCAACTGTTCACACGAGTAAGTACCTTCGCGTCAGATAACGGCCATTAACCACCGAAAGACACACCTATGATTCCGCGAAAGGCTGTCCGCGCAGTCATTATGACGCCAGACCATCGAGTGCTGATGATGAAGGTAGAGACTGCCACGGGAATTCATGTTTGGATCGCTCCCGGCGGAGGCTTGGAACCCGGTGAGTCTGAGGAAGAGGGACTGCGGCGAGAAGTCGCTGAAGAGACTGGCGCTATAAACTTCCGTCTGGGACCACCCTTGTGGAATAGAAAACACGAATTCTCTTGGGACGGTCGGACCTATAGTCAAAACGAAATCTATTATCTCGTACAAGCAGACTACTTTGATCCAATAATAGACGTAGAGGCTTCTCCTGATGAGGCATCGGCATTTCGCGGGTTCCATTGGTGGTCAATCGACGCCATTGCTAAGTCCGTAGAAAAATTCGCTCCTCGCAACCTTCATTGTCTGCTTGAGAGCATATCCAAGAACGGGCCGCCAGATAAGCCTATTCCCGTAGGTGCATGATCGTTAGGCAGCGCCTTAGCCGAAGACCTTGGTGAACGCAGAACTCAGATTAGGAAAGAGACCCATGCCATTCAAGATCGCCGACGATCCACAAACCGATTATCGAGAGCTCGTAAGAACCGCCTATAACCGGTGTGCGACGAATTACGCGGGGCAAAGACGTACCACGTCCGAGGCGGAGCTCAACTTGATAACCGAGCGTCTGGCACCTGATTCAAAAGTCCTCGACGTTGGATGTGGCGCTGGTATCCCAGTCGCCCAACATCTTGCAGGGACGTTCAGCCTCACCGGAATCGACATCTCCTCAAACATGATAGCTCTAGCGAAGGAAAACGTCCCCACGGCCAAATTCGTCATCGCCGACGTAATGGAGACCGAATTCCCCGCAGGTAGCTTCGATGCAATTGTCAGTTTTTACGCCATCTTCCACATCCCAAGACAGGAGCATCTAAATCTCTTTCGTCGATTTGCACAGTGGCTTCGGCCCGGTGGCCTACTTCTGTTTACGATTGCTAGGAAAGACGACGGGCCTGGATATACTGAAGATGACTTCTTCGGCGAAACCATGTACTGGAGCAACTTCGGCCCCTCAACCTACGAGAAGTTTCTCACCGAGACTGGGTTTCAGATTGAACGGGAAGGTATCGTAGGAGGAGGATTTGGAGGTATTGATGCACCGGAGGAGGTTCACCCATTTTTCTTCGCCGTCAAAAGAGAGAGCTTGTAGACTAGCAAGCGTTGTGAATTGAACACATTCGCCACAATCGGCGTACTCATTTATCTGGAAAGGTAGGCTACCAATGCCGCTAACAGGTCGATGTCTTTGCGGGGCGGTCAGCTATACAAGCAACGCGGAGCCCCAATCTGTGACCTATTGCCACTGTGACGACTGCCGTAGGGTCACGGGCAGTGCTTTCAACGTTGGAGTCGGCGTACCAGCGTCCACATTTCAACTGAGCGGTAAAACCAAGGGATACGAATCTACGAACGACGAAGGCCATACAAAGATTCGCGAATTCTGCCCAGAATGTGGTTCACAATTGTTCACACGTTACCCGGACCTGGTGTTTATCAAGGCGGGCACCCTAGATCATTCCGAAGATCTGCGACCCACCCGAGAAATTTGGACTGAAATGGCAGTCCCATGGTCCAAGATTCCTGACGGCCTAGATAAATTTCCCCGATCTTCGACAACTTAACTGGGAAATCTAATGCCAAACTGCGACTACAGTCTTACGTGGTATCACGGCTCTCAGCAAGAGTTGACGAAACTTCAGGTCGGTAGTTCGATCACACAGAATAGGAATGTGGCGAAAGCGTTCTCACATAGACCATCACTTGTTTCTATGTCTGACGAAGGTGAGTCTCTATCTGACAAACTCAGGATTAAGCACAACGGTATGACGCCCGGTTATCTCTATGTCGTCTCCGATGACATCGGTCCCGACGATGTGTATCCCCATCCCCACCCGGCAAATGCCGATCGCTGGGAGTGGCTGACTAACCGGGAATTGAAACTAAAACTCATCGAACAGACTATCGCAACGGACGAAGAACGTCTGACAGACGAAGAAATCGCAGAGATAAAGCAGAAACAGAAGGAAAGAGGCGAGGAGTCATTCGCGGGGTGATCCTACCAAAAGAAAAAAATAAATATAATGAGTGAACGTAAAACAGGGCCTCAAACCGAAGTTTGAGGCCCTGTTTCCCTAGCGCGTAGTACAGTAGTTGCTACTTGAGCAGCAGCATCTTCTTGACTTCGCGGAACTCGCTACCCGCTTGCAGGCGGTAGAAATATATCCCCGACGACAAGCTGTGCCCACTGTCGTTGGTCGCCTCCCATTCCACCGCGTAGCGACCGGCGCTCTGATGCTCGGCAACCAGCGTCCGCACCGGCTGACCAACCACATTATACACGGTCAGTTCCACATCCGCCGCCTGCGGCAACGCATACTGGATCGTCGTCGCCGGGTTGAACGGGTTCGGGAAGTTGTCCGCCAGCGCAAAGGTGGCCGGCAGCGTCTGCAACGACAGCGACGCGCTCGCGCCGTTGGCGTCCGTAACCGCGTACGTATATGCGGTTTCGGCTGCCGCCTGCGGCGTACCCGCAATGGTCCGCGTGGCTGCGTCAAACGCGAGGCCCGCCGGCAAGGCTGGCGACAGGCTATACGTCAGCGGGGCAGTGCCGCCCGATGCCTCCGGCAGCACAATGCCTTCCACGCGCTGGCCAACGACGAATTCGCGAATTTCAACCAAGTCGTGCGAAGCCGTCGGCACGATCTTACCAGAAGGGAAAAGATTGAAGAAATCGTCAAAACTTATCCCCTGATTGACCGTGATGGTGAAGGTCAACGCAGCGGCGTTCCCAGCGCTGTCGATCACCGTGTAGATGATGATCTGCGCGTCAGTCACTTCCGAAGGGGTGCCCGAAACCGTCCGCGTGGCCGCGTCAAACGCCAAGCCGGCCGGCAGAGCCGAAAGGCTGTACCGCAGCGGAGCAGTGCCGCCCGAGGCCTCCGGCAGCACGAGAGGGGTAATCGGCGTGTTAGCAGTGTACGTTTGATTTGGGACTGCGATGCCGTCGGCGAAAGCGAGGGCCGAATCATCCGGCTCCGGCATCTCCGGCGTCTCTGCTTCGTCGCTCAGCGTGATCTCTGCTTCGCTCCCCGTCAATCCGTTAATCACACCGATCAGCTTGATGGTCTCGTTGCCCTCCGCTAGATCGTCGTCAATTGCGTGGATCGAGAACTGCGTGGTCCCCTCTCTCGCGCCGGCTAGAATCGTAATCAGCGGATTGAATATCGCGGAGTAATCTACATCGCGCGTCGCTGTTGACGCATCACCAATGGCCACGATCACGGTTGCATTCTCTGTCAAGGTATCCCCGTTCAGCGTGGCGGTCACCGTAACGTCGGTTTGACCGCTTCCCTCGACTATCGAGTCCGGAGCCACCGATAGCGTGATGGAGGTACTCGGCGTTTCGTCATCGACGATTTTGATGTCCCTCATTAGCGTCGCACCAGAGGCGAACGTAGCCCGCACGCCGATCGCTCTCAGGCCGTCCTCCTCAGTGTTGTTAATCGGGGTGAGCGTGAGGGTCGCCCTCCCAGTGGTAGTACCGACCGGAATGGTGACGACCGCCCCCAAGGAGGCAATGTAGTCCACATCGCGCACGGCCGCCGTGCCTTCGCTTGGAGCTTCAAGCGTGAACGTCACGGTCTCGGCTACGACTCTGGCCGCCGGCAAGGTCACGGTCAACGAAACTGACGTCGTCCCAGCGTCCTCGCGAATTTCCGCCGGCGTCACCTCTAGCTGCACTTCCGCCTCTGGTTCCGGAGGCGTCACCTCACCATCACCCTCATCGACCGTAATGGTGAAGAGGGCCAACACAGTGACTTGCCTATCGTTGTCGACCACCGTGTAGATGATGAGGATCTCGCCGTCGGTCGCCGCGGTAGGCGTGCCCGAAATCGTCCGCGTGGCCGCGTCAAACGACAAGCCCGCCGGCAGGCTCGAGACGCTGTACGTCAGCGGAGCAGCGCCGCCCGTTGCCTCCGGCAGCACCAAATCGGCAATCGCCGTGCCAACCGTGTACTCTTGGGCGGCGACCTCACCGGTAGTCGGGGTCGTCGGATCCGTCGGCGTTGTTGGCTGCGTACCGTCGTCTGCATCTTTCAGCGTTATCGTCGCTCCGACTACATCCAGCACTTCTTCGACGTCGTCTTCATCTATACCTGTGGGTTTACTCGCACTAGTCACGCCGATCTTCTCGGCCCCTTCCTCCTCGGCATCGGAGACGGGGGTGAGGGTGAACGTCACCGTCCCTGATACCGCGCCGCCCGGAATCACCAAGGTGCTCGGGAGGGATGCGTAGTCTATATCGCGCGTCGCAGCCACGTCAGGCGCCACCTCCGCTGTGCCATCGCCATCAAGATCGTTACTAAAGGTCAAGGGCACGTACACGTTATCTTTGAACACCTTCCCGTTCAAGGTGCCGGTCACCGTGACCTCGATCTCACCATCACTCTCACTTATCTCGTCCGGACTCACCTCTAGCGTGATCGAATCACTAATCGTGTCATCGTCGGTAATCAGGATGCCTGCATCGAGGGTTCTGCCTGCAACGTGCGCAAACACCCTGAAAGCCCGGAGCCCATCTTCTCTGTTGTTGTTAATGGGAGTGACGGTCATCGTCGTCGTCCCTACGGTATCGCCCCTCGGGATGACGACAGGCCGCGCACTCACCTCGTAATCTATCCCGCGGTCCGCATCATCCGCATCAGCGAAACGGTCGTCGTCTGCCGCTAGTGCTCTTACGTCACTGTCGTCGTCCGCAAAAGTGAACAGCACCGTCTCGTCCGTCGTCAAAGCGTTCTGCAAGGAAACTTCCAGCGTGATCTCCTTCGCCCCAGCGTCCTCGCGGACCGAGGAAGGCATCGCTATGAGCCCCTTTATCGCCCTCTCAGGACCACCCGTTATCTGGATTCTACTCGGATTAACAGGTATGGGATCGACAGAGGGGGTTTGGGCCGTACTCGTGGCGGAACCAGGTTCAAACAGGATATAGCCGGCTCCTTCGTTCTGGGGGGTGATGGTAATCGTCGTCGTCCCCGACACTTGGCGCCGTCGAATGGTTATCGATCCCAGTTCCCCCCTAGTAACATAATCTACATCGCGCATCGCTTTACCCGGAGCCGTCGTATTATTAATAAGCACGGGTAAGGTCACATGTTCTTCTAGCGTCTTTCCATTCAGGGTGGCGGTCACTTCAATCTCGGTTGTAGCATCGGTCTTAGCTAGAGTGGCATCCGAAAACGAGAGATTGATTGCCGTGCTCGCCTTGTCGGCGTCAACCAGCCGAATATCGGTTGACCCGCCAGTCTCGCCGGGGGTCCTGATCGTGACCAGCAGATCGTCGTCGGGGATTGTAGCGTGATTAGTATTGCGAATGGGGGTGAATCTGATCGTCCCCGTCGCCTCTTTCTCACCCTCCTCAATCGTGATCGGGAAAAATTCCATGCGGAAGCGACTATTGTGCCCCGTCTGATTGGAGCCGAACCACAAGTTCACAGACTCGTCCTGTGTCACCTCCGTATCATCGCCAACTTTGACGTTCACCTCGATCTCGGTCGCACGAGTAACGTCCTCGCGCACACTACTGGGATTCACCGACAGAATATAGTCCGGCTCTACCGCTATCTGCTTGGCGAAATACTCAATTTCATTATTACCAGTATCATCCGCATCAGCGACCGTCACAGCTATCTTTACCCAATAGAATCCCGCTTCCGTGCTCGGGCTCAAGGTCGAGTTCAGAAGATCAACAATATAGGTGGCTTTGCGGGTAGATGCAGTTATCGTCTCGGGAGCATCGAGAGTAGGGACAGGGCTCAACAAGCTTGTCGCGCCACCACCAGCACCTTGATCAATGACAGCAGGAGTCTCCCCTTTATGAAACGTCAACGCGTATTCTGTGGCTTCCGCCCCATTTCCCATAGGAACCGCATCACTCATGGGCATGCCGAAATTCTTTGAATAAGATGTGCTCCAACTCACGAAAATCGAATCGGCTGTACCGACGGCTGGCTCGCCTCCAGCCGCTACTTCTCGCGTATCAAGTGCATAAGTTACCTGCAAATAGGGCTCAGTGGCATGCGTATGCGCTCCACTGTTATGGCCTGTCGGCAGAGGGTTTGCTGTATCAGCCACAGCCTCCCCGCTCCACCCCAGCACCAAACCAACAGTCAGCAGCCAAGGCACATAGGCCAGCCGCCTCATTAACAACTTCGTGTGTGTCATTACTCTACCTCCCCAGGTTATGAGTAATTACAGATGATTTAAGATGTGAGAGCTAGGGCCCCGCCTCGAATTGGAGACCCTAGCTCGCGAACTCGCTGCGTGCTTACTTGAGCAGCAGCATCTTCTTGGTTTCGAGAAACTCACCGCCTGCCTCCAAGCGGTAGAAATACATCCCCGAAGACAAACTGTGACCGCTGTCGTTGGCCGCGTACTGACCGACGATATTATGGACAGTCAACTTCACGTCCGTCGCATCAATAACTCTGTGTGTAGCATTACTCTACCTCCCCAAGTTAAGAGTAATTCTATAGGTTAGTTCAAATATAGCTA